>NZ_CP150228.1:0-4800000 GCF_037972555.1 Paenibacillus sp. FSL R5-0744 | reverse complement strand
ATTCATATGGTTTATGGGCAGTCTCTATTTTTTTGTAAAGCCACTTTTTTTAACCAAACCCCGAATTTTTTCCAGATTAAATTGCCATACTAAACCAAAGGTTCCCATTATTAAGGTTTCTTGGAGGTAAATACGTGACGTTATGGCTTGGAATACCCCTCGGATTGCTGGTACTGGCAATGATCCTGGTTCTGTCTTCATCTATCGATTTCCGCATCCGGTGCTATAAACATGACAAAAATGATCTGATCGAGTTAGATGTTAAGACACTTTTTGGTCTGATCAAACTCCACTATGAACTGCCTCGATTGGTCTTTAAGGGATTGGAGCAAGGCGTGCTTGGGAAGTTTAAAGAGACGGGTACCGCGACTACAGGTGTTGACACTGTAAAGGAAGAACAATTCGATAAAGAAAGAATTGAGCGCTGGCGGGACAATGTACAGCTAGCAGTGAAATCCACACGTGGATTGAAGAAGTGGTTCAAGGAAACTGTATCACATGTCAAAATATCAAAGCTCGACTGGTCCACAGACTTCTCACTAGGTGATGCGGCAGACACTGCTATAGTATCAGGAGCCGTCTGGGGATTGAAATGGAGCATCGTTGGATTTATTTCGCAGAGGGTCAAATTGAAACACAATCCACGAGTATTTGTGAAACCTGTTTTTCAAGATGAGCATTCTTTTTCAATGGAGTTCGTATGTGAGGGTAAATTGTCCGTTTCCTATGCTGTATACGCATCATTGCAGCTTCTTCTTCGTGTCTTGAGGGAGGCGGGGGGAATCAGTAAGTGGAGAAAAATACTAAAACGGATGCGTAGGGAGTCTCATGGGCAAAGTTTAGAATGAAAGTTACATACAAATGCGTGGATGTGGGGATGATAAGCGCTGTAGAAGCAAGAGAAATCGTACTCAATTAAAGGAGGAAACAATATGAGCGACCATCCTATTCAGGGTCTAATGCAAACAGCGATGGAAAATATCAAGGGTATGGTAGATGTTAATACGATTGTTGGAGATCCAGTACAAACACCTGACGGCAGTATTATTCTGCCGATTAGTAAGGTGGCCTTTGGGTTTGCTGCAGGGGGTAGTGATTATCGAGTAGAGGATTCTATAAGTGGATCAAGCTCCCAAGGCGGTGTCAAAATGCTTCCTTTTGGTGGCGGTAGTGGGGGCGGTGTCTCCATCAGACCGATCGCTTTTCTAGTGGTTGGTAAAGATGGGGTAAACATTGTGCCACTCGACAATCAAACGCATTTGTTCGAAAAAATTATCGATGCTACGCCTGGGCTCATCGACAAAATCCAGACCATGTTCCAAAGCAGCAGTACTTCAGGTCAAGCTGGGTCAACTGCTACACAAGCATCACAAGCACCACAAGCACAAGCACCACAAGCACAAGCACCACAAGCACAAGCACCTGCTAAACCCGATCCAAGTACATCCCAATCTTCAACACATTAGGTACACATAATTGTTCAAATAGCCTCGGGGATATCGCCTTACATCAGGCGGTGTCCCTTTTTGTGTGGAGAGGACATACCCTAAGGCTGGTCCGCATACACTTGTACAACATAAGCATGAAATGAATGACTTTACTTAAGAACCGATAAGAATCCGGAGGATAAATATGAAGACAATAACCCGTAAATTTCCAATCGCCTTATTACTGAGCATTTTGCTGCTGTTTCTGACACCGCTAACTTTGATTCATGCGGAGAACAGCTCCATATCTACGCATGCAAGGGCAGCGGCGCTGATTGATGTGGAATCCGGGCGTATTTTGTATAGCAGTCGAGGAGATGAGCCGATGCTTATTGCCAGCCTGACTAAAATAATGACCGCCCTCGTCGCAATTGAGAATGGTGATTTAGCATCCAAAGTCAAAGTTGGTAAAAATGCTTTCGCCAAAGAAGGCTCCTCAATTTATTTACAGCAAGGTGAAGAGATGACGCTGGAAAATATGCTGTATGGTCTAATGCTGCGCTCTGGGAATGATGCGGCAACAGCGATCGCTGAACATATCGGCGGTTCTGAAGAAGGGTTTGTATACCTGATGAACAATAAGGCTGAAGAGCTCGGATTAAAAAATACTCATTTTGCTAATCCGCATGGTCTAGATGCTGAAGGCCATTATTCGAGTGCTAACGACTTAGCTGTGCTGACGGCGTATGCTCTTCATAATCCTGTATTTAAACAAATTGTGAAGACACAGGAGAAAACTGCGGACAATCCAAATGAGAAATGGGATTACAAGTGGAGAAACAAAAATAAAATGCTGTACTTATATGAAGGCGCAGATGGTGTGAAGACTGGATATACCAAAAAAGCGCTACGCTGCCTTGTCAGCTCAGCGACCAGAAACGGCCAGCAGCTTGTCGCAGTGACCATAAATGATGGGGATGACTGGAATGATCATGCCTCACTGCTAAACTTCGGGTTTAATCATTATCCACTAAAAACAATGATCGAACGCGGGGATCCCGTTAGTGGTTATGCTTTCGTGACAGCCAAAAAATTTGCCTATCCGCTCGGACAAGGCGAGCAGGATAGAGTGACTACTAAACTTGTCTTGAATCAGATCCCTGCAACGTCAGCCAAAGCTGCAAGATCAAACTTTGGATTACAAGGGGTTCTCGTTCTTGATCTAGGTGGCAAGGAGATAGGCCGGGTTCCAGTATATACACGAGAGTCCTTACCACCTGAGGAATCCGCTTATACTAAAAAATACAGTACAACGCAAGCACACACTTATCCTGCTGATAATTGGTTTCAGGCTATAGGGAGTGCACTGAAGGCGTTATTTAAATTGGGTGAAAGTTCCAAGTAAGCAGATAGCTGAATAATGAAGAGGGAGGCGTATCCATGATTAACGGGATCTGGCTAGGAATGATCATCATCGGTTTTCTGTTCGCCGCCGTTAACGGCAGAATGGATGAATTTACAGCCGCCGTATTCGACGGAGCCAAGAGTGGGGTTACAGTAAGTTTCGGCTTAATAAGTGTGCTTGTATTCTGGCTAGGAATCATGCGGATCGCAGAGGATGCTGGTTTGCTTAAAAAAATAGCCAAGATTCTTGGGCCAATCGTAGCCTTCCTCTTTCCAGATGTGCCGAAGGGCCATCCTGCAATCGGATATATTCTCTCCAACATGAGCGCTAATTTGCTTGGACTTGGCAATGCGGCTACACCTATGGGGATCAAGGCGATGCAGGAGCTGCAGAAGCTCAACCCGGATAAAGAAACGGCCACACCAGCCATGTGTACCTTACTGGCGCTTAACACAGCAAGCATTACGCTAATTCCCGCGACACTAATTGCGATCCGATTGAATTACAATTCGGCAGATCCTGCGGGAATAGTAGGCACAACCCTCGCCGCAACGGCTGTGGCGACTCTTGCGGCTATAGTGGCTGACCGGTTTTTCCGAAGGATGACATTGCTGCGCAAACCTCCAAAGCCGCCGTCAGCAAAGTCTGGTTCTGCTCCATTGGCCAAGACGTCGCTGCCTAATTCTTCATTGAAAGGGTGAGCATGACTTGTACCAGTTAATCAGTCTCCTATCGGCATGGGCGATTCCGGTCATGATTACGTTCATCCCGCTCTATGCTTTTACGCGTAAAGTCCCGGTGTATGAGTCATTTGTTGAAGGGGCCAAGGATGGATTTGGAACGGCAATCGCGATTATTCCTCATCTTGTGGGAATGCTTGTGGCGATCAGCGTCTTTCGCGCATCGGGCGCACTCGACTTCCTAATGGGATTCATATCTCCTGCTCTGCGGGGACTTGGCGTACCTCCAGAAGTACTGCCGCTCGGCCTTCTGCGGCCCCTCACTGGGACAGGCTCGCTTGCTTATACCACGGATCTGATTCGCGTTCATGGTCCGGATTCTCTAATCGGCATGATTGCCTCCACCATACAAGGCAGCACGGACACAACGCTCTATGTATTAACGGTTTATTTTGGAGCCGTTGGTGTGCGTAACGGACGTTATGCACTTAAGGTAGGTCTATTCTCCGATGTTGTTGGCTTCGTCGCCGCGATCGCGGTCTGCCTCCTGCTTTTTGGGTAGGAGGCGTCACCCCCTTTCCTTCCTCGACATATGCTATTGCAGCAATGTGGAGGGAGGCAATCCGCTATGAACTACAAAGGTTTTATTCTGCATCAGTCTCGCTGTACTTCCATTAATGGCAAAGGCTTTGATTTCTGGGTTGGTGTGGACGGAGCCATTTATGCAGCACCGCTGCTGACCGATCCGGAGTATATTCACATTTGCTTGGAAGGTGATTTCAGCAGGGAAGATGGCACTCCTCCATTATCTGGAAGGAAGGAACAGCTATTTGCCACAGGTAAACTCATTTTAGAACTGGTAGAGCGCTACCAAATCTCCCCTTTAATCATCGAACCCCACAATAATTACTGCCCAGGCGCATTTTTTCCATGGAATGAACTTGTGATTTATCCCTCTGATGGTTATCATTAATCTGAGGTGACTAGTCGAAAATGGAAAGATTACAGAAAATTTTGGCGCAGGCAGGTGTGGCGTCCAGACGTAAGTGTGAAGAAATGATTTTGGCCGGTAAAGTGGAAGTCAACGGGGAACTCGTAACTACGCTTGGCACGAAGGTGGACCCCGCAACAGATATTATTAAAGTCTCCGGTAGACTGATCCGGGGCGAGAACAAAATCTATATTATGTTCAACAAACCTAAAGGAGTCATTACAAGTGCTTCCGATCCAAAGGGTCGCAAGGTTGTAACAGACTACCTTAAAGGAATTACAGAACGGGTTTACCCTGTAGGCCGTCTGGATTATGATACGGAAGGACTGCTGCTGTTAACGAATGATGGAGATTTCGCTAACTTGCTTACCCATCCTAAGCATCATGTACCTAAGACGTATCACGCTACGGTCAAGGGTATTCCGCACGGTACTGCACTGGACAAGCTAAAGGCTGGGATCAAGCTGGAAGATGGTATGACAGCGCCTGCCGAAGTAGAGTACAAAGATATTGATGAAGCGAATAAAGAAGCAGTAATCAGCATTACGATTCACGAGGGACGTAACCGTCAGGTACGACGCATGTTTGATGCGATTTCACACCCCGTTCTCCGTCTGAAGCGGATTTCATTCGGGGATATTATGCTGCAAAATCTTAAACGTGGATCTTACCGTCATTTGACTAAAGATGAAATTAACCATCTGCAGCAAATTGCCAAAGCAGGATTACTCAAAGAAAGAACTCCACGTAAAGAGTCATAAAGACACACAATATTCACAATTAAACCCCCTAATACTGTGACGAAATTCGCTATAATGTTCATAGGATGTTCACACCTTACAACATAAGTATGAGTTGCGTCACAGAAGGGGGCTTTACATGTGGGTAAAGCGAGAAAACCAATTCAAATCGTAATTCTGTTTCTAATCGTTCTAGTAGGTGGTTATGCAATTGGTTCCTCTGTATTTGGTGGAAGCGGAAAACCAGAGGAAGGTAGTAAAGCGCCTGCCATTGATTTGCTGGGTCTTGATGGACTTGGGCATACGTTAGACGAGTATAAGGGGAAGGCTATTGTGCTGAATTTCTGGGGCTCATGGTGCACGCCATGTGTAAAAGAAATGCCGGCTCTCCAAGCACAATGGGAAAAATGGAAGGACAAAGATGTAGTCGTTATTGGAATCAACGTAGGTGAAGATCAGATGACTGTCGAGAATTTTGTGAAGCAAGTCAATATTGATTTTCCGATTTTGATGGACACGGGACGAGACGCTGTACGAAGTTATGGTATTTCTCCACTCCCCACTACTTTTTTTATTAATGCAAAGGGTAAAATTGACAGCATTCATATTGGCCAGCTTGATTTAGATTCACTAGATGATCAAATTGGGAAGCTGGTGGATTGATGAGTGAACGCGAGGCTTTTATAACCAATACCAAATGTGAATGTGGCCATCAGAACCCTGTAGGCACTGTTCTATGTGAAGCATGCGGAAAGCCGCTTGGCAAAGAATCGGACTGGGGCGAGAATCTGGAAATGCGTTATGATGGTGTAGCCCGTCGTTCGCAGCGTGTTAATCCAAGCATTATTGATCGAGTTTGGAACTTTTTTTCATCTGTCAAAATAGCGATATATCTAATCGTTTTGACACTGTTAGGCTCTATGCTGGGAACCATTTTCCCTCAGGAGAGTACTTTCCTTAATATTGATGCATCGAGTTATTATAAG
This sequence comes from Paenibacillus sp. FSL R5-0744, assembly GCF_037972555.1. NCBI lineage: Bacteria > Bacillati > Bacillota > Bacilli > Caryophanales > Paenibacillaceae > Paenibacillus > Paenibacillus sp. FSL R5-0744. The sequence goes on along the minus strand of NZ_CP150228.1, from coordinate 4,793,771 downwards.
CAGGAGTACGGAACAGCTGGGGACATCTACTATAAGCTTGGACTTTCACATACATACGAATCCTGGTGGTTTGTGACTCTACTCGTAATGATTGGTGCTTCATTAGTCATTTGTAGTTTGGACAGAGTACTTCCGCTATATAAGGCATTAACTAGGCAGAAGATTCGGAAACATCGTCAGTTCTTAACTCGGCAAAAGGCTGTGCTAGTTACTGAAGTGCAAGAAGAACCAGAAGCTTGGGTTGCTCGGGTGGTTCAGCCTATGCGTAAAAAGGGCTACCGAGTCAAGACGGATGGAGGAGCTCTGCTGGCAGAAAAACACCGCTTCAGCCGCTGGGGGCCTTACGTAATACATATTGGTTTGATTATTTTTTTACTTGCTGTACTGGCAAGAGGATTGCCGGGTCTCAACATGGATCAGCATCTTGCTTTCCCGCAAGGGGAAATTACACAGATTCCGGATACTACCTATTATTTAAAAAACGAGAAATTCACCGTAGAGTTCTACACCGATGAAGAGATGCCTGAGGAGTTTCGAGGCAAAAAAATCCTTCCAAAATTATTCCAAACTAAAGCAGTGCTATATAAATGTACCGCGGATTGCGCAGATCCTACTAAGGAACCGCAGCTTACTGAGGTGACAACGCATAATATCCAAGTAAACTCACCTTTGGATTATAAAGGATTGAAAGCGTATCAGTTTGATTATGATCTAACACCTGTGCTGCGTTCTGTACAGCCAGTGCTTAAGAATTCCACCACTGGGGAGTCGTACGGTAAATTCAAACTGGATATGAAGAATCCGCAGCGTACAATTACAGCGGGACCCTATACGATGACTTTAAAAGAGAAGTATATGGATTTTGGACTGAATGAGGATGGTCAGCCGATATCTAAGTCGCCTTATCCGAATGCACCAGCATTCTTATTCTTGATTCAAGGACCGAATTTGCCAGCGGAAGGGCAGCAGTACTTCTATTTTCCTAAGCAGGTAGATAAGTCTCAGTTTCAGCAGGTGGCTATTAACGATAAGCTTGGTGGCAGCAATAGATTTCTTGAGCTTGAAGTGGACAACATGAGCGATGTTGATTTTTCGGAATCGACTACATACTTGAATATACGTATTGATCGTGCAATGCCTTTTGTATGGTTAGGTGCAGCAATCGTGATGCTGGGTTTAATCCTTGGATTTTACTGGCAGCATAGACGCATCTGGCTTACCGTTGTAAACGGAGAGCTAATACTCGGAGGACATACGAACAAGAATTGGTTCGGTTTCCGTCGTGAGATCGTTTCTATTTTAGAAAAAGTAGATATGGTAGTCGATGAAAAATCAATAGATAATGGAGGAGGCCTTACATGAGCTTGCTCGATATCAGCAGTGCCGTCTTTATTGCCGCATTCTTATTATACAGCGGGTCGTTTATGTTATTCACTATCGCTATCATGGGTCGCAAGTGGTCGGGCCGCAAGCCAGAGGAACATACTGCTCGATGGGGTAAAATAGCTTTTATTGTTTCTTCTATAGGTCTTATCTTTCATCTTATTTATTTCTTTACACGTTGGTTTGGTGCAGGACATATTCCAGTCAGCAATATGTATGAGTTCATGACTTTCTTATCCATGATGGTTATGGTAGCCTTTACAGTGATGTACGCGATCTATCGCAAAGTTATTCTCGGTCTGTTTGCAGTTCCAATTAGCATTATTGTGATGGCGTACGCAGCTGTATTTCCACAGGAGGTTCAGCCGTTAATTCCATCCCTGCAATCGAACTATCTCAAGATTCACGTAACACTGGCAGCACTAGGTGAATCCTTTTTCGCGGTAGGTTTTGCGGCAGGGCTGATGTATCTGCTACGGACTGTTAATTTTTCCAGTAAAGAGAAGGCGGATCGTAAGCAACAGAGACTGATTGAATTTACTCTCTTTTCAATCATTGTTATAATTGGGTTTCTGGGTTCAGTTTTTGCTTTCCGCGGAGCAGGTTATGAGACTGTTTTTGTTCGTCCCAACGTTACGATTGACAGCGCAGGGCAGGAAAATAGTACAATAGAGAAAGTGAGTTATCGAATGCCGCCGATTGTGGCTCCTCACAATAGCGAAATTGAAAGCTTCCAGTCGTTTCTTGGCATGAAAGAACCTCTCTTTGAAGCTCCTTCATGGATGAATGGTGTGAATGCTGGCCGGAAGTTTAATACTGTAATCTGGTCGATTCTTTCCGGATTACTCCTTTACGGAATTCTTCGCTTGATCGTACGCAAGCCACTAGGCGCAGCGATTCACCCGGTTATGGAGGGGATTGATGAAGGCGATCTAGATGAGATAACGTATAGGGCGATAGCCATTGGCTTTCCTATTTTCACATTAGGCGCTTTGATTTTTGCAATGATATGGGCGCAAATAGCCTGGGGAAGATTCTGGGGATGGGACCCCAAAGAAGTCTGGGCACTCGTTACTTGGCTCTTCTATAGTGCTTATCTTCATTTACGATTGGCTCGTGGATGGCAAGGGCGAAAATCTGCCTGGCTTGCCGTTCTAGGCTTTTTGGTCGTAATGTTTACCTTAGTTGGCGTTAATCTAGTCATCGCCGGACTTCATTCTTATGCGGGGACGGACTGAGCATAGTTTACCTGCTAACACAGCACAATGGATTTAAGGTTACGTTCTACTGTATTTGATGAAGGGGTTGTTGTGAAATGGCAGATCATTTAAACAGAATTCTGGTAGTGGATGATGAGGAACGCATTCGCCGCCTGCTAAAGATGTATCTTGAAAAAGAAGGTTATGAAATCGACGAAGCTGAAGATGGCGAAATCGCTCTTCGCAAAGCAACAGCAAATGACTACGGTCTAATTTTGCTGGATGTTATGCTGCCTGGCATTGATGGAATGGAAGTGCTGACCCGACTCAGAGGGGTCAAATCGACACCTGTCTTAATGCTTACAGCTAAAGGCGAAGAGATTAATCGTGTACAGGGCTTTGAAATGGGCGCGGATGATTATGTCGTGAAGCCATTTAGTCCTCGCGAAGTGATTTATCGCGTGAAGGCCATTATGCGCCGTTCTTCAGCAACAGCATTTTTGTCCAAAGAGAGCAACTCCAGTAATAACATTGTATTCACTCATCTTATTATTGAGCATGACGCACACCGAGTAACTGCTGGCGGTGAAGAAGTGAGTCTGACACCGAAAGAATACGAACTTCTGCATTATTTGGCGATTTCACCGGATAAAGTGTTCTCTCGTGAAGAACTGCTTAAAGATGTTTGGAATTATGAGTTTTTCGGAGATTTGCGTACAGTCGATACCCATGTTAAGCGTCTTCGTGAAAAATTGAATAAAGTATCACCGGAATCCGCGGCGATGATTACAACTGTATGGGGTGTAGGCTACAAACTTGAGGTACCTAAATAAGTGAACTTCTGGAGAAGTCTTGTCGGCAAGCTGTGGGTCACGATCATCTGCCTGGTCGCTGTCGTGCTTATTACACTCGGGTTGTTTCTACTTCCCTATATCGACAGCAACTTTGCTAATTCCGGCGATATCAAACGTTTATTTATGTATACGTGCATGATCGGATTTTCTTTGACGACATTCTTCGCGTTGTTCTTGTTTACCAAGATCACTCAACCGATGCAACGTGTCATCGAGGCTGCAAACAACATTCGGCGTGGTGAATACGGAACAAGGCTGACGCTGGTCACAAGTGACGAGATTGGTCAATTGGCGACTTCCTTCAACCATATGGCTGAGGAGTTGGAAGAGAATATTCGCAGTCTGCATCATGAGAAGGGCCATCTATCCAGTGTTTTACGCAGCATGAGTGATGCTGTAATCACCTTTGACATCGAAGGCCAGATTATTCTGACCAATCCGCACGGTCAATCGCTACTTGAGAGCTGGAGCGATTTAGAGTGGGAACAAGAGAGTGACATTGAACCTCATACGGAAACGGCTGAGAGTAATGTTCCACCTCCCCTGCGTCCTTTATTTTTGAGCACGTTGAAACAAGGCGGCGATGAGCGTTCTAATGTACATGTCCGGCAGGGCGTGTGGTCCGTCCATATGGCACCTTTATATTCTGAGGGTAGCATTCGTGGAGTGGTTGCTGTTCTGCGTGATGTGACTGAAGAAGTACGACTCGAAAAAATGCGCCGTGACTTCGTGGCAAACGTCTCTCATGAGATTCGGACGCCATTATCGATGATGCAAGGTTATAGTGAGGCTTTACTTGACGGCATGGCTTCTTCACCAGAGGAAAGCAGTGAACTGATTCAGGTCATTCATGATGAATCGCTCCGTATGGGACGTCTTGTAAAGGATCTGCTCGACCTTGCGCGAATGGAAGCTGGACATACGGATATGTTGAAGGCAGAAGTAGATGTGAACGAACTGCTGGAACGAGTGTATCGCAAATTTTCCGTACGTGCGAAAGAGCGTGATATTCATCTGCAGCTAAATAAAGAGAGCGATGTCCTTGTTCTTAAGGCAGCGGATGAAGATAAGCTTGAGCAGGTCTTAACCAATTTGCTCGATAATGCTTTTCGTCATACGCAGGGTGGCAAGAAGATCACAGTTCATACAGGAACTTGTGTCTTAGAAGGGCGTCGCTATTTTGAAATTAAAATTCAGGATGAAGGCGTCGGCATTCCGCAGGAAGATCTGCCTTATATATTTGATCGTTTCTACAAAGCCGATAAGGCACGTGTACGGGGAGAATCAGGTGGAACGGGACTCGGGCTTGCGATTGTTAAAAATATTGTTGAGTCGCATCACGGAACCATTTCAGCTTCCAGTAAGTTGGGCGAAAGTACAACCTTTACCCTGAGACTTCCTGTCGAAAAACAGTAATTCCAAACACAATGTGTGATAGCGCCTCTGACAGCAGAGGTGCTTTTTGTTGAAACAAACACATTAATCTTGTTCATCGTGGAACATATCTCATTGTTTATGCTTGGGAGGCCATCAAATGATTTTATCTTTAGACCAAGGGACTACCAGTTCACGAGCCATAGTGTTCGATGAGGACGCTAGAATCGTCTCACAAGGGCAATATGAGGTTAAACAATCTTTCCCACACCCTGGCTGGGTGGAGCATGACCCAGAGCAAATTTGGGCGTCACAGCTTGCAGCTGCAAGAGATGCGATTACTCAGGGCGGGATAACGCCTCAGGAAATATATTCCATTGGAATTACAAATCAGAGGGAAACGGCCCTGATCTGGGATAGAGCAACAGGCAAGCCGATTTATCCTGCGATTGTGTGGCAGGACAGACGTACTGCAGAGCTGTGTGAAGAGATCAAGAGTAAGGGGTTAGAGGGACTCATTGCTAGCAAGACGGGACTCGTTGTGGATGCTTATTTTTCTGCAACAAAATTCTCCTGGATTCTTGATCATGTAGAAGGCGCACGAGAGCGGGCGAATAATGGCGAGCTACTAGCTGGGACAGTAGACAGCTGGCTAATCTGGAAGCTTACTGGCGGGGCTGTACATGCTACTGATGTAACTAATGCATCGCGTACGATGCTATATAATCTACATGAGCGCTGCTGGGACGAAGAGCTAATGGAGGAGCTTCATGTACCACGCTCCATCCTGCCAGAAGTGAGGATGTCCGGTAGTGAATTTGGAGCAGCAGACGCGCAGTGGTTCGGGACAGAAATACCTATTCACTCTGTATTGGGGGATCAACAAGCTGCTTTGTTTGGACATACTTGTCTTGAACCCGGCAGTGCCAAAAACACATATGGAACTGGATGCTTTATTCTGATGAATACAGGTACAGAAGCTGTAGTCTCCAGTCATGGGTTGTTGACCACTGTAGCTTGGGGAATGGGGGATGAACTCTATTATGCACTCGAGGGCAGTGTGTTTGTAGCCGGAGCGGCTGTACAATGGCTTCAGGAGGGGTTAGGACTCATAACGGAGCCGGCAGGCTCGGAAGACAAAGCGCGGGAAGTAGAGGACAGTGAAGGGGTTGTCGTCGTACCTGCTTTTACTGGACTAGGAGCCCCTTATTGGGATATGTATGCACGTGGAGCAGTCTTCGGTCTAACTAGAGGAACCACCTCGGGGCATTTGGTAAGAGCAACGTTAGAGTCATTAGCATTTCAGTCTAGAGATGTAATTGGGGCGATGGAAAAAGATGCAGGCATGCCATTGACCGGACTTCGTGTAGATGGTGGAGCGGTTCGTAATGATTTGCTGATGCAGTTCCAGTCTGATATCCTCGGTAGTGAAGTTACTCGAACTACATATGCGGAGACGACTGCGCTGGGAGCAGCACTTCTGGCTGGATTAACCTCAGGAGTCTGGACAAGAGAGCAGCTAGAAAGCTTTAACAAAGCTGAGAGGGTCTTTTCACCTGTAATGGGTATAGATGAGCGTGAACGACGTTACAACGCCTGGAAAGACGCTGTAGCGCGTACCATGGGCTGGGAAAAACATGAAAGATATCAGTGATCAGGGAGATGCATATGTCTATGTTTAATGGAACAGAATCTGATCTACCGAGTGGACTATCTAAGCCTGCACTCCGAGCACTTCATGGTGCTGGGTATACACAGATTCACCAAATCAGTAAGCTCACTGAGTCAGAGCTTCTGCAGCTCCATGGGATGGGACCAAAAGGGATTGATGTACTACGACGTGCGCTCACTGAAAAGGGGTTATCCTTTGCCAGCGAGTCCTAAAGAACAGATCAACCTAAAAAGCGGCAAGCTAAGGATAATCCTTGGCCTGCCGCTTTTTAGGTTGTAACGCTTAATATTCAATAACAAATGCAACGTTTTGCCATCCAGCGCCCACTGTCCAGAACAGAACTTTATCTCCGCGTTCGATCTTTCCTGTAGTAATAGCTTTGTGTAGAGCGATAAACGGGCTACTGGTTGAGGTGTACCCGAATTCATCACCTATGTAAACCGCAACCTCACGATCAATACCCACTTTTTCACAAACACCAATGATATTAGGCAGTGAAAGCTGTGAGAAACAGGCCGCTTTAATAGATTCAGGCGCTATGTTGTTATCAGATAGAAGTGTGCGAATCGATTCAGAAGCAGCATCTACGCAAATGGAATCATCAAATGGAATGAATTTCACATTGAATTCTCCAGCCGCTACGCCTTTTCTACCCAGATTAGCCAAGCCTTCAGCCGGGAACATGGAGTTGCCATAAACGCATGTGTCTGTTTGATAGACAGAATCAATGAAGCCTACCGCATTATCATCGCGCACAAGAAGGACTGCCGCAGCTGCATCACCGAAGTTAGCATAATAGACAGGATCATTCTTATCTGCATGAGGTGCTACATAATCGGATCCGATGACCAAAGCACGTTTAATTCTAGGATTGGCTTGCATTTGACGGCTCACCTGTTCTACGGAAGCAGTCATACCTGCACAGTTAGCGTTGCTATCTATACAAATTGTATGGGATGCGCCGTTAATTAAACGGTGAATCATTAAAGAGTTAGTAGGAAAGATATATTCAGGAGTTTGACTTGCATAGGCAATAAGATCGATATCAGCGCCAGTGAGACCATTTTTATCCAACACATTACTGGCAGCCTCAAAAGCCATCGTAAGAGAATTTTCTTCCTCATTCTTAATGCTATAGCGCGTATCACGACCTAAAGTGGTCAGTAGACCTCGGATATCAATACCCTTTTCGTCAAAATGCTTAATAAAAAAGTCGTTACCAACTTTATTACTAGGATGATAGATATCAATGTCTTGAATACGAATTCCGGTCATATGAATGAATCCTCCTGAAAAACTCTATAGTTTTTTTAGTTATAAGAAGAATTAAGCTGTAACGGTGGAAATGATCTCGATGTTATCTAGTCCTGCTTTACGACCCAGACGTGCAAGCTGCATTTTAAGAATTGGGTTATTCTCAAGGGTTAGATTTACTTTTACAAATCCATCATTCTTAAACATTACGAAGCAACCTTCCAAAAGAGGTACAACATCAGGTGCAGTTACGTTTAGCTTTCTGCAGTCGATTTGTAATTCATAGTCTGCTGGAGTTATAGGATTAATAGTTTGTTGATAAGCTTGGATAGATTTCAGACCATCTTCTTCAGAAAATGTTCCTTCCAGCTCAATATTGATCACTTTTTTAGTAGTGTCTGTCTTTAAAATAAACTGTCCCACGTTAACATCTCTCCCGATATTTTAATTTACTGAAAATAGTTACTTTATTTCTTCAATCGTTTCGAGAAGAATATTAAAAGCGGTGATGATTCTAGGTGCCCCTATAGCGGGTACTAAGTGTAATAAAATACCCTTGAGTTGTTCTACAGTAACACCCACACGAAGAGCCATGACATAATGAACACCCAATTGATCAAACTGACCCATCGAAATCAGGGCAGAGATAACTGCGATTTCCTTCCAGTCAGCTTCGATTGTGTTGCGTTGAAAAATATCGCCGTAGGCATTCCCCATAATAAATTCAGCCAAATCGGGGAAATGTTCTTTAATCGGAGCCAGTGCTTTAGCTCCGTAGTCTCCAGAGAGATTCGTGAAGTGGTTCAGACCACTGTTTACATTGTCTTTCATAAGTGACCTCCTAATTTAGGTTCAAAGTACGGTGAGCAGTCGGAGGGACCTCATCACGGTCTGTTAGCAGTTCAATGACGGCAACACGGTTGATGGCAACAGCGTCCTTGATGGCTGTTTCGAACTCCTCCGCTGTCTCACATTTGTAACCCTTAGCGCCTAGTGATTCTGCGAATTTCACAGCATCCATAGGGACTTCGTAGATAGTTCCGTCAATACGTCCTGTAGTTTTTTCCATACCTTTTAGAGCCATATCTAGCTGTTTATTATTCACAACAATGAATATGACAGGAATATCCTTGCAGACAGCAGCGTTAATCTCTGCGCCTAGCATCATAAAGCAGCCATCTCCTGTAATGCAGAAGATCGTTTCTTCTGGAGCAGCAACCTTTGCACCAATCGCCATTCCGATGGAATTACCCATGCAAGCAAAGTAAGCATCGAAAACAAAACTGCCCGGTTTCTTAACCTTGTACCATTTCGCAGCATGGAAACCGTGACTTCCATCATCAACAAAGACTGTGCTGTTATAAGGAATTAAATCACTCATCGTACTCAAGACCGATGCAAGTGAAAGGTTTGGTAAAATCGGAGGCTCTTCGGTATAATCGGAATTTGTCGGTGCTTCGCGTTTTGTGATGTTGTTCGTGTCAATATTATTGAGATAGTAAACTAGATTGTCCCGTAGATCTCCAGTCACTGGAATCGTTTTAGAGAACAATATTTTTCCGACAAAAGTCGGATCGCTATCAAACTGAATTAATGTTGCAGGATGATTTTCCCTTTTAAGATTACAAATAGTCATATCACTTAAACGTGACCCGAGAACGATAAATAGATCACTTTGATTCAGCAAGTCATCTCCATGGGTACAACCGCCTACTCCAATTGGACCGTGATAGAGTGGATGATCCCAAGCTATAGCCCCTTTACCACCTGGAGATGTAACTACAGGAATATTAAATGTTTCCGCTAATTGAATTAGCTCACTATGTGCTCCTGAGCGGTTAACGCCTTTACCCGCGATAATTATTGGATTCTTAGAGTTATTTATAGCATCAAGTACACGGTCGATATTAGCATGGCTAACCAGTGATTCGCGTTCAGGGATTACAATATTACATTCCTCTAGCAATTCCGTTTGTACATCAAAGGGAATACAAAGGTGAACTGGACCACGATTACCGCTCAAAGCAATGGATATGGCATGATTAAAGATTGTGTTAAAGTGATCTCCACGTTCAATAAGCTTGCTATATAAGGTGGCAGGTCTAAACATATCAGCTAAATCAGCTAGAAAAGAAGTAGAGTCCTGACATTGGGGAATTCCAAGCTCTTTAATAGATTGATGGCCAGTAATAAATAGGACAGGTAGGTTGTTAGCCTTAGCATGTGCTGCTGCAGTTAATAGGTTTGTTCCACCAGGACCTGAAGTACCAAAAGCTACACCTAGTTTTCCAGTTTTAAGCGCATACCCGGCTGCTTCGAAGCCGGAACTGGACTCATGTCTCCCAGGAATAAATTCAATACCGTAATCTACCATTTTAAGAACAATAGGGCAAATGGATTTCCCAATAATACCAAAGGAATGGGTAACACCTAGGTTCCGTAGTGCTTCCGACATGTAATCTGCGACTGTCTTCAAAAAATACACCTCACAAGTTGATTGTTATTTTAAAATCAAACATTAGAAAACCTGTGCTCTGAATTAGGGCACAGGTTGGTGGCATAAATCGCCATAGAGACTGAACAATTGTTCAGTCGTCTTGGTTTTCTGCAACCTGGCAGTCATGGCCTCTGATTAAAAATGAGGCTGTAGATCCATGGTTTTGCGTCATCCTCTTTCGAAGATTTTGCCAATATTAATTTTAAAATTTATAAGAAGAATTTTCCTTTACAATATATTCCTAGAGTACCTTTGTCAATATATTTTCGCAAATTAACTCGAATTTTGACGAAAGTCTTGTCCAACCTATGAAATAATAGATATAAAAAAACTCCCCCTAAGTCAAAACTTAGGAGGAGTTTTTGGACTTGTTTATATATTTTTGCAAGTGACTTAAAACTTGAAAATATGGATAGTCTTCTGTAGATTAAACACAGCCTGTGTCATTTTCTCAGTTTCTTCAGCAACGGACTGCAGGGCATTAATTTGTTCATTCATAGCGGCGGATACTTCCTCGGTGCCGGCAGCGGTTTGCTGTGTGATTGCAGAGATATTCTCTATTGCACTTGAGATTTTCAAGGCACTTTCCAACATCAGATCACTTTCAGCAGAGAAGGAAGAGATTTGCTCGGTAATATACTGCACACTTTGCACAATTTGAGCAAAGATATGAGCAGATTGAGTGATCATCTCATTCTGTACCTGTACGACTTCTTCGTTGATAGCGATATTGTCAATCGCTTGTTTGATATCAGTTTCGATGCTCCGAACTAAGCCAAAGACTTCCTTCGTTGAAGCTGTTGATTCCTCGGCAAGTTTACGAACCTCCTGTGCGACTACAGCAAATCCTCGACCATGCTCTCCGGCGCGTGCTGCTTCGATGGAGGCATTCAGCGATAAGAGGTTGGTCTGCTCAGCGATCTCTGTGATGGTTTTTGTAATCATCGTAATTCCGCGAGCATTATGAGACAGGGCTTCGATAGTATCAGCTACTTTTTGAGTAGCCTGGATGTTTTTGCGCATGCCTTCAGCTTGAGTATCAACGGACTGCCGTCCTTGTTCAACTAGTTCTAATGTATGTATTGAACGTCTGTTCATTTCTTTCGTAGAGTTCGTATAATTGGATACTTTATTCTCAATATCTTTAATAGATTCTGTCATTTCAGCGATATCCGTAGATATTTCATTTGCACCAAGAGCTAGCTCGTTAGACGAAGAGGCTACCTGTGCCATGACAATTTTCAAATTCTGATTCTTATCTTCGATTCCACGGCTTGCATCCATAACTTGACGAGTGATTTGTGATGCTTCTGTCAAAATCTTCTTGAGCTTGTCAATCATAGTATTAAAGGAACGACTTACGTCCCCCATAGACCCGTTCTCATCGGCTCTACTAGTAAAATCCCCTTTTGAAATACTATGAGATACATTCGCGATGTCATCAAAAGAAGATGTAAGCGTTCTCTCGATAAAGCGGGCCACGGGGAAAGTTAGAGCAGCAAGAACTACGATTAGAACAATACCCAAAATAATGTTGCCTAAGATCATAAAAGTAACTAAAACAGGAATGGCAAATAGTGCGGCAACGAGGTAACATCCGGCAACAATTCTTTGTTTTAACGGAAGTTTATGCATCCAGTTCATTGGTATAATGTCCTCCTTATTAATATTATGTATTGGTGTTATTATATGGGATTTAAAGGTGATTGGTCTATAGTAAGAACTGACATAAATCTTCTTTTCGGAGTAGTTCTTTAGATTTCGTGTCAAAAATCCTCATAAATAGCGGAAATTTTTGCGATAGCAGACTTTACCATCTCTAAAAGTTCTTGCGGTGAAAGTACAATAACCGAGGGACTAAAAGAAAGGATTATCCGGCAGGCCGACTCGATCGTATTAAATTCGGCATCTACGTTCACCCACTCTGCATTGCTTGTTGGCTCTATCAATTGGACAGTGACGAATCTTTCTCGCTGTAATTCTTTTAAGACAGATGTTCTAACCCTTAGCTTTACTTGATACTTTGGCAGTGCTGCTTTAAAGGCCGTGGTGGACTCTTCCCAGTACTGTTTTAAATCAAAGGCATCAGGTCTTTTAAACCACTCATGAGTCTCCTCAACGTTAACTAATCTGGACACACGAAAGGTCCGTAGTTCATCTTTGCTTTTGGCTACGACATACCATACACCGCGTTTTGCAACTAACCCAAGAGGTTCAATGAAACGGACCGTTGTCTCGTTGCTCCGGAGATAAGTGATTTTTACTTTGCGATCCTCCCAAAGTGCTCTCTGCAGTACAGAAAGGAACGGATAAGTCTCATCCGAAGGATGCCAACTGGCGCCATCAATATGAATACGCTCGCTTAGGTAATTTGCTGGGTTACTAAGTCGATGTGAGGATGCAGCCTCTAGTTTGAGAACAGCGGAAGAGTAGTCGTCTTGTATCCCCAGATCCTTCATTATAGATGCGTCAGCGGACAGAAGCAGTGAACCAATCTCTTGTGGCTTCATTCCCGTTAGGGAGGTTCGGTACCCTTCAGTAAGCATCCAGCCTCCTTCACGACCACGTTCAGCTAAAATGGGTATTCCTGAAGCGCTTAATGCTTCCATATCACGAAACACAGTTCGTTCTGATACCTCGAGTGTTTGGGCCAATTCTCTAGAAGTCATTTTTCCACGATTTTGCAACAGAAGTAATATTGATAACAAACGGTCGGCTCTCATTAGGCTATTGTACCTCCTCGAATTATTGATTAGACGATCACCATTAATCATTTCTAAATTATGATTATATTATATATGTCAGTTGATGTCATATATACGGGTTATACTTATAAAACGTAAGGAATATTCACAGAATATTGAAATCCGAACTCATGTGGAAAGGGTTGAGGGCTATGACATTGAAAGGGAAAGTCGCATTGGTTACCGGGAGCAGCAGAGGTGCTGGGAGGGGGATCGCTTTAGAATTAGCGAGAAGAGGAGCTTTTGTCTATATTACAGGGAGGACCACAGATGTATCCGTCACAGAACATATTAAGGGGAGTATAGATAGCGTACTTAGAGAAATAAAAGAGAGTGGAGGTTCTGGTGCGGTAATACGATGTGACCATACGAAGGATCAAGAAACAGAAGCAGTGATCCGCCAGATCGCTGAAGAGCAAGGTCGGCTCGATATCTTAGTTAACAACGTATGGGGAGGCAATGATTTAGCTATCGAGCAGAAGCCTTTTTGGGAGCTGCCTACAGCTCATTGGGACAATATGTTTAATGCCGGTGTGAGAGCACAGATGATCACAAATTATTACGCAATTCCCTTGATGCGCAAGGCAAAAACTGGTGGTCTAATTATCCATACAACCTTCTGGGATCATTATAAATATTTAGGCAACTTTTATTATGATCTTTCTAAAAATGCACTTTTACGTATGGCTTTCGGATTGTCGAAGGAGTTAAAGGATGATGGCATTGCGGTTATGCCACTTTCACCTGGATGGATGAGAACAGAAGCGGTTCTAGAAGCCATGAATACAGATGAGGAACATTGGCAAGAAGTTGAGGAACTGAAAATGAGTGAATCGACGACATATATTGGTCGAGCAGTGACTGCACTAGCCGCTGATCCAGAGGTTATGTCTATGTCCGGTGAGCCGCAGCTGGTTGGAAAGCTTGCTGAAAAGTATGGTTTTACTGATATTGATGGAAGGATAATCCCTTCGTTCATAATATAGGAAGAAAGAGATTCGTAAAATATAAGAAAGGCCACTCCAGTACATTCTGGAATGGCCTTTCTAAATTATAGATTAAAGAAGGATGATTTCTTCAGCGGTGTTAATTTCTGGTAAACCAGCGAGTTTCACAAGGACTTGCTTAGGAACGGCTTTGTCAACGGTCAGCAGCATGATTGCAGCGCCCCCAACAATTTTACGTCCCACTTGCATGGAAGCGATGTTTACATCGTTCTCACCAAGCAATGTACCCACGAGTCCGATAATCCCTACTTTGTCGTTATGGGATACAAAGATTTGATGACCTTCAGGAGCAATATCAACTGGGAACTTATTCACTTGAACAATCCGTTCTCCATAACCTTGCAGCAGGGTGCCGGCCACAAGATACTCTTGGTCACGATCAGCTTTTAGAGTAACAGTAATCAGATTGGTAAAGCCTTTAGTTTTAGAAGCTTTAGTTATTACTACGTTCACGTCGCGTGTTTTTGCTAAATGCATGGAGTTTACGATATTAACGTCCTCTGCAAAGTGGCGGGAGAGCACACCTTTTACAATGTAGCGGGTTAGTGGTTGGGTATCTACATCCGAAAGATCACCAGCGTATTCAACATGGATCTCACGGATAGCAGCAGCTGCAATTTGGGTAACAAAGCTGCCCAGTTTTTCCCCAAGCGTGAAGTAAGGTTGAAGCTTATTCATTACACTTGGAGCCACTGGAGGAATGTTGACCGCGTTAATGAACGGTTCATTACGCAGAATATGCAACACTTGCTCCGAAACATCGATCGCCACATTTTCTTGAGCTTCAATCGTAGAAGCGCCAAGGTGAGGAGTCACGATGATTTTTGGATGAGACAGGAAAGGATGATCTGCTTGCGGCGGCTCTTTCTCAAATACGTCGAACGCAGCGCCAGCAACAATACCGCTATCTATAGCTTCTACTAATGCCATTTCATCAATTACACCACCACGTGCACAGTTGATGATGCGCATTCCCTTTTTCATCACTTCGAATTGTGGGCGAGAAATCATATGGCGTGTTTCCGGAGTAAGTGGAGTGTGCACAGTAATGAAGTCTGCTCCGCGAACAACATCGTCTACGGAAGCCAATTTAACTTCCATCTTTTCAGCACGTTCAGCTGTTAGGAAAGGATCGAAAGCAAGAATTTCCATACCGAAAGCTTTAGCACGTTTAGCCACTTCGCTACCGATTCTGCCCATTCCGAGTACACCTAAAGTTTTGCCACGAAGCTCTACACCTACGAATGTTTTTCTATCCCAGGTTCCACCGATTGTTTTTGCATAAGCTTGTGGAATATGACGGGCCAGAGCCATCATCATTGCGAAAGCATGCTCACAAGTCGTAATTGTATTTCCATCAGGAGCATTGATTACAACAATACCACGCTTTGTTGCAGCATCCAGTTTGATATTATCTACACCAACACCTGCACGACCAATTACTTTTAGATTTTTTCCTGCTTCGATGATTTTGTCTGTTACAGTAGTTTGACTGCGGACAAGGAGACCATCGTATTCACCGATAATTGCAATGAGTTCGTCTTCGCTGAGTCCTGTTTTTTTGTCAACAACTACATCTTCTGCGTCCATCAATTGCTGAATGCCCAAATCACTGATTGGATCCGATACTAATACTTTAAACATGGTTTCTTATCCCCCTTAAAGTTGAAAAGCTTTATATGTCGAGGACGCCTTTTTGGGCAATCCACAATACCTGAAGATTCACGAACTAGTAGAGAAAAAACATGTGATAATAGTAGATCAACGCGGTGTCGCATAAAAGAAGCTGCGTGCAGAAATGCCGCGGAATCGGTAACTTTGGGCAAAAGGATAGTATAGATTAGGTATTTAGAAATTAAAAAAACTCCCGACCCCCATACTACTGCCGTAGTAAGGGACGAGAGTTATCTTCGTGGTACCACCCTAATTCACTGCAACTTGGAAGAAGCAGCCTCATTGGCCTGCAAAGGCCACACTGGTAACGGAGTTGATCCGATTGCACCTACTTTAAGGTTCGATACAATATCTCAGGAGTGCTAAAGACATCTGTTTGTCACCGGTTTACACCAACCACCGGCTCTCTGAAGACTTCCAGAATCTTTGTTCCATCATCGTTTTTGATTGATTAATTTTTTCATAATGTAACACGGTAATGTAGATGTGTCAATAGGCTTTGAAAGTAGGCTTTCTTGAAGTGAACTTCATTTTTCGTTATGATTCAATGACTGGTTCTATTCATAAAAAAACGGGAGCTGTGGAATCGTCTCCTTGCTATAGTACTGCTCTCGCCACTTCATAAAATCCTCTACCTGTATAGCACCTGTGGAAATAAGCAGGGTTACTGAGGACTGAACATCCGTAAGATTCAATGAACTGGCTGTACCAGAATGTATCAAATCGTCTATTTTTGCAGTAATGTCCTGAGGATCGTAGGCTGCAAAAATTCCGCGATTTAACATCATATCAGCGATGGATGCGTTCTTTTGAAGAAGAGGCATTTTTTTCCACTGGATAAAGGACATGGTCTTTAGCTCACCAGCAACAGAAGGGATTTTCTGGTTTGTCTTAGAGCCCCACTTTAGCATAGAATCATAAAAGTTCTTTTGTGCGAGCAATCCGAATTTAACCGCACCGGCAGTATAAGGATCATTTTTCAGCAATTTTGCCGTCTCTGCACCAGATGCACTTGCACTTATTTCACCAGAAGCTTTTGAGAATAAAGTTAAGCTTTTGAGTATGTTTAGCTGTGATTGATGTAATAAGGGAGAGTCGGAAAAGATAGAGTCCTGGTTAACTCTTTCATATTGCTTATCTGCTAGAAGGCTAAGATTCTTCATAGCTGCTGCATTTACACGGGCATCTGTACTGCGTGCCAACTTGTCCACTTGTGTGTTCCAATTCTGCTTGAATTCCCGATAAGGCAAAAATACGTTATGATAGAAAGTAACAAGATCCTTCTGTTGGTAAGAGCCCGTGAATTCTTCTAATCCATATCCATTACTGCTCTTTTGTTGCTCATATTTAGCTTCCGTTTTGTCTGCGCCAACCTTGACGCCTGTGAAAAATGCGGCGAAGGCGCAAATAAGGAAAAACAAAAAAAATAGAGTGTACAACATTTGTGTACGGGAGTTACGTTGGCTCATAATAAGTGCTCCTTTTTCTGGGGGAATTATCCTATGTATTATGTATTGATAGCAACATTATGGACGGTTTCTCTTTCGGAGCTGCCCCAAAAAATTAAAGAACAGGCAGGTCACGATGAAAAAATTCAAATTTGGCGAGATTAAGATAAAAAAAGTAGAGCCAGGTCAGTTAACAGACCGTCTTCTGCTCCTCAATCTCTACATTACTCAGGGGCTTACATTAATTATCGGTTTGATATGGATATTATTTCAGAAAAGAAATCCTTTTCAGCTATTAATTTTTCCAGAAAACGTACATTTTGTGGCATGGGGTCTTGGACTTGCTGCTGTAATGCTGGTAGTTGATTATTTATTGACTCATATTGTACCTGAAGAAAGTATGGATGACGGGGGAATAAACGACCTTTTATTTCGAAACCGGCCCGTATGGCACATTGTTGTAATTGCAGCTATGGTATCGATCTGTGAAGAGTTTCTGTTCAGAGGAGCCATTCAGTATTCCATTGGTCCATATTGGACTAGTATTTTGTTTGCTCTTATTCATGTTCGCTATTTGCGCCACTTTGTACCTACCGGATGGGTATTCTTAAGCAGCTATGGTCTTGGATATATATACATTCAATCAGGAAGCCTATGGGCACCTATACTTTGTCATTTCTTCATCGACCTTTTCTCTGGTCTGGTGATCCGCTACAGGAGGGAATCATGAGTGAGGAATTGAGCCGGTTGAAGTCTCGTCAGAAAAAGCGCAGTGGCGAAGGCAAAACTTCTGGCAAAAGTAAAAAAACGAATCCGCGATCGGAGGGGGCTCCTAGAAAGAGCAATCATTCCCGGACAACAACGGCAACTTTATCAAGGAAAGCGCGCCGTCCGGCAGCTTCTGCGAAGGGATCTAACGCTGGAAACAAAGAGCAGGAAGAATCTGTTCCATCACGTTCGGATACGTATTCATCAGAACGTGTTCGGCTTAGTAAAATGTTTGTTAACTCTCTGATTTTCATCTTTGTAATATTGCTGGTGGCGCTCCTCTGGTGGGGAATCGAAGGGGCGCCGCCTTTGAGTACTTTATGGTGATTTTTTGGATTTGGGGATTGGTTGTGGTTGTGCTTTTGATTGCACTAATCATTGCTGTGATTATGGTGAGTAACGCCTTTAGAAATAGAATTATTACCGAGGAAATAATTTTGAAGTCGCTCCCAGATGAGTTTGATGGGTTTCGTCTCTTATTTATAACTGACATCCATCGCCGCCGCCTTCCAACAGCACTGCTGACTCCGTTAAAGGGAACGGTGGGTGCTGTTTTATTAGGTGGTGATCTAACAGAAAAAAACAGTCCTCTGGATCGACTGACTGATAATATGACTTTAGTGACTTCTATTGCTCCTACCTATGTAGTACATGGAAATCATGATTATCGAGCTGATATTTCACTAGTTGATCAGATTATCCGGGGCAGTGGTGCAAAGCTGTTAATGGATGAGAATGTGCGTATTGAACGTGAGGGAGCTTCTCTTTGGTTAACGGGAGTGGATTTTCCGAAAAAGGGTGGTAACACTTCTTATCGTCCATTACCTGGATTAACGTCACGTGCTTCTTCACTAAATAACACTTGTCGTATCATTCTTGTTCACGATCCGCTCTGGTTGTCCAAACGTCAAAGTGTGCCAGCGGATCTGATATTAGCAGGCCACACGCATGGAGGGCAGGTCATTCTTCCTTTTTTGGGTCAAAGGCATGTGGAAAATTTCTATCATAAATATGATGCAGGAATGTTTCAATGGCCCAGAAGAGATGGGACAGGGAGGGATGCGAAGCTGCTGATTAGCAGAGGGTTTGGAACCTCTCACTTGCCGATCCGCTGGGGAAGTCCTGCTGAGATGCACGTGCTAACACTCCGAAAAGAGAAACATTAGAAAGCTGTCTTTGTACCGCTTGAACGGGTGGACAAAAAAACAGGTAATCTCCTTTCCATCAAGGGGATTACCTGTTTTTATTTATCCTAATTAGGAATTAGCGCATCTTAAGCTCAATACTGCGAGGATCTACAAAGCTATAGCCCTTGCCTTCAAGAGTAGTAAGCAGTTTATCCAACGCTTCAACTGTCCAAGGTAGCTCATGCATCAGAATATTACTGCCAGAATGCAATTGATCCGTCACATTTTTGATTAACTTATCTGTTTTTCCGGTTTCTTTCTCTTTCATTTCCCAGTCCAGTGATCCATTGGACCAGGTCATATACAACATCCCATTCTCAGCGGAAATCTTCTTCCCTACATCTCCGCCAGCACCATGTGGGGGACGGAAAAACTGAGGGGCTTCACCAATAATCTCCTTGACCGCATTTTGAACGTCTTCGATTTGCTTTTTGACCTCAGTGTAAGACTTGTCCTTCAACACAATATGATCCCAGCTATGGTTGCCGATAATCCCTCCGCGGTTATGAATTAACTCTAGAAGCTCGGGATGCGCTTTAACGCGGTATCCATTCACGAAGAAGATCGCTTTGGCCTGATGTTTGTCCAGAACATCCATTAACGGATTAATCATTTCCGCATCTTTGGGACCGTCATCAAAAGTGAGTAACACGACTTTTTTATTTGTAGTTTCCTCATTTGGGACGATGTCGTAATTTTTGTTCATATGGTACAGCAGTGGAATTTCAGCGGAGGCTTCATCCTTACTGGCTGTATTATTACTACCTGTAGTTCCTCCATCTGCTGACGCTTCAGGGCTAGGGCTGGCTGTAACTTCAGGGGAAGGCGCTGTAGTTTCTGCGCTCTGTGTAGCTGCCGCCGTAGGCGTATTGTTTGTGGTGTTTGTATCATCGGCTGTCTTTCCATTCGCACCGCTGTTGCCACAGGCTGTCAGCAGTAAGGTAGCCAGTAGGAGCACTGATGTCATTTTACCCACTTTTTTCAACTCGCTTTCTTCTTATTAGGTTGCATGAGCGGCAATCTTTCCGCGAACACTAAACATGATTTTACCATACAAGGAGGCTGGAAATATGAATACTTCGTCATTTTTATGTGGGGTGCTGATGGGCGTCGCAGCCAGTATGATTATGTCCAAAAAGCGGAATTCTCTAATGTCTTCGCTGGGGCAATCGGGCGGTTCCATGAGTGGAGCAGCAGATAAAGCAAAAGAAAAAATAATTGGTATGGCTACGACAGGGTTTGGAAACACTGCTGCTTCAAGCAGCAATGCAAGCAGTAATACAAGCGGCAATGCTCAAAGTAATGGTTCGAACAGCGGAACCTCTGAGCATAAAACGGAATCACCGGCAAAATCAAAAGAATCCAATCTCAAATTACTAAAGGATTTCATTCGCAACAATCCTGAAGTGAAGAGCGAAGTGGAGCAAATTCTTAAAGAAACGCATACTGCCATACCGGGATTGTAACCGTAAAGGACTCCTTCAGAATCATTTTGAGGATGAAATATTCCGCAGAATGATTCTTTTTTATATTCAAGGGCTTTAAAATGGTTTATGAATTAGAATAAGCTCTTCAGTAGTGGCAATGCTTTAAGAGGATTTTATATATTTATTTTCGTGCATTTATCTCTGCAAAATGATAACATACATACATAGTAACCATTTTTGGCTCATTACTCGGGACTCATCATACATTATAATAAATGAGCTTGCAAAAGGAGGATCCTGTCATGAGAATAGAGCGATTAAGTCAAGATAAGATACGGATTTTCCTCACTTTTGACGACCTGAGCGAGCGGGGCATCCAGAAGGAAGACATGTGGCAGGAAGTTCCCAAGGTTCATGACCTGTTTACGGAGATGATGGACCAAGCATATAGTGAACTAGGTTTTGATGCTACCGGTCCGCTTGCCGTAGAAGTTTTCGCATTGCCCGCCCAAGGCATGGTCGTTATAGTGACCCGAGGAAAATATGATCACCATCAGTACGGTGCGTCCGGGGAAGAAGAATTGCCAGAAGAGATTTACGAAATGGAAGTTACTCTTGAACAAAGCGACTCCATTGTATATGCATTCCGCGATTTCGAGGTTCTTGTTGAAGCGGCCCATGTGCTCATTGGTAATATTACTTCCCAGGGGAAACTGTATTCTTATAACAATAAATGGTATCTGTACTTCGATCCTAAGGAATTTGAAGAAACAGCGTTGTCAGGTCTTGTTGGCGTACTAGCTGAGTTTGGAGATTCCTCACCGGTTACTGAAGCTGTCCTCGATGAATACGGGAAGACAGTAATGCCGGAGAATGCAGTCCAGTTATTGTGCACTCATTTTAAGCGTCAGGATTAAATAGCATGATAGGGCTGATAAGCATCGTTTTAGCTAATTAGCCCTATTCTTGTTCTTGATGGTATGGCGGTCATTCTTGAATTAAAGCTGTTATCTGCCTTGCTGTAATCAGCAGAATAAGGCGCTAGGGATATAGGGAGGTTATTCGGTGCTCGTGTTATCGGTTATTTCGTCGGCAGTAGCGCCGGGACTTGCTCTGCTGACCTTTTTTTATTTGAAAGATAAGTATGATCAAGAACCGCTTCATATCGTTATTAAGGTGTTCCTGCTAGGCCTTCTGATTGTATTCCCTGTTATGATCATTCAGAGAGGACTAATGCTGGGGCTGAATGGCGGTCCTTATGTGGAGTCGTTTCTCATATCCGCTGGCGTGGAAGAATGTCTAAAATGGTTTGTGCTTTACCATATGATTTACAATCACACCGAATTTGACGAGCCATATGATGGGATACTATACGCCGTAGCGATTTCGCTCGGCTTCGCAACAATAGAAAATATAATGTACGCTTGGTATAGCAATGCATCAATCGGTTCCATGTTCCTGAGAGCACTGCTTCCGGTTTCTGGACACGCTATGTTTGGTGTAATTATGGGCTATCATTTAGGGAGAGCCAAGTTCTCAAAAGGAGCTAAAACAAAAGGGATTCTGTTAATCTCTATCTTGCTGCCATGGTTGTGGCATGGGATTTATGACTTTATTTTGAGTACGACAGCTAACTACTGGATATGGTTTATTGTTCCTCTGATGGCTATTCTATGGTACGGAGGGATGGGGAAAGTGGATAGGGCAAATAGCCGGTCCCCTTTCCGCTTTCTGAAACGAGAAGAAGAGGTTAACCTATAATCGAGATGGACACACTTATATTCAAAGGATTGTTCCTTAGCGGGAGATTCCAGAGAGGAGAGAGGTGTCTTTTTTTGCGTATAAAAGTCCGTATACTTTGCAAACAATGCGGTGAGACCTACATATTAAGAGGGATAAAAGAGCAGGGTGTGATTCAAACCGGCTTTAAGCAATGCCTTTGCAGTAATAGCAGTGGCTTTGAAATTGAAGAGAGAGCATAAGCGCTATGCTATGCAAATTTGGAGTGAAATCCCTCTATTCAAACACTTTAGTCATATTGTGTTACAGAAGGGTGCATAAGACTCCTAGTTTATTGTCAAACTAACGCCAATAAGCTATCGAAAGGAGTCTTGTAGCCCTATGTACAAAAGATTAAGTGCTGTAATGTTCCCGCTGACTGCGCTGCTGTTAATTGGCGCGCTCGTGTGGGGTTATCAGGAGAATCAGGAGAAGAATGCGATCCTAATTAAGGCGGAGAACCAATATCAGCGTGCCTTTCATGATTTGTCTTACCATGTGGAGCGTCTTCATGGAGAGCTGGGAAACACACTAGCTGTTAACTCCGCTTCTAACGGGATGCACCGCAAAGGACTTGTTAATGTGTGGCGGATGACCAGTGAGGCACAAAATGAAATCAATCAGTTGCCACTCACATTACTGCCATTTAGCAAAACGGAGGAGTTTCTGTCCAAAATCTCAAACTTTTCTTATAAAGCTGGGATTCGTGATTTCGCTAAGAAGCCTTTGACAGATGGTGAATTGAGCAATTTAAAAGCATTGTATAAGAGCTCTGGAGAAATCTCAAAAGATTTGCAAGATGTTCAGAATAAAGTGATTGGTAGCCGTTTACGCTGGATGGATGTTGAAACTGCATTGGCTACAGAGAATAAGGCAGAAGATAATTCGATTATTGACGGCTTCAAGTCGGTGGACAAACGTGTCGAAGGTTACCCTGACCTGGATTGGGGTCCTTCAGTTGCAAGTATTTACGATAAACGCTCTGTAAAAATGCTCGGAGGTACCCCTGTTTCAGTTGAAGATATCAAACGTAAAGCCATTAAGTTTGCTAATGCAGGCTCGAACGCTAAGGTAGACGTTAAAGAAAACGGCAAAAATACGAAGTGGCCTTCATATACGGCTACAGTCAGTGGTTCGAATAATAAGCAGATTATCAGTATGGATTTCACCAAAAATGGTGGTCTACTGATCTCTTATTACGATAACCGTGAGATAGGACCTGCTAAGGTGACCCTAGAAGAAGCAGTTACTAAGGCGGAGCAGTTTCTTAAGAAAAAAGGATATCCTCATATGACTGCGGTTAATGCTGACCGTTATGATAATATCGGGAATTTAACCTTTGTAACGAGCCAAAATGATGTCTTGATTTATCCTGAGAAAATGACGATCCGTATTGGACTTGATACTGGGACAGCGGTTGGATTTGAGGCTAGCGAATATGTCAATGAGCATAAGGACAATCGTAAAATTCCAAAGCCAAAGCTGACTCTGGCGGAAGCGAAGAAATTTCTGAATTCGGATTTCAATGAGAATTACCATCGCATGGCGTGGATTAAAAATGATGACTCCGTAGAAGTCTTGACTTACGAATTTGGCGGAGAGGTAAATGGTACTCAGTATCGTATTTACCTTAATGCGGACGACGGCATTGAAGAGTCCGTGGAAGAAATCAGGCCTTCTTCAGGAGTAGAACAAAAGTGAAAAAACAGGGCTCATCCATTATTTGGATGGGCTCTTCTTTATTTTTGAAATTCAAATAATATTTATCTCATTGGGTGATATTCCCATGCTATAATCATTGTTAACTATACTGATTTGGCGGTGACATCTTTGTATCCTAAAATTAATGAATATCTATACATACAGGTTGCTTCCAGTGACGCTGCTGAAGCAGAAGTTGAATATAGATCGAGAATTGCAGAGACAGAGGACGACGCATTCCTGATTGAAATTCCTATGCAGGAAAGTGACGGTCGTCTGAAACGACTTTTTATGGGGGACGAGCTTTCGGTTTATTTTATTACTGAGGGTGGCATTAAAAATTACTTTAATACTCATGTTCTCGGGTTTAAAGAAGATGTAATTCGTATGGTCCGGATACAAAAACCAGAGGCGGATTCGATTTTCAAAATTCAGAGACGAAGCTTTTTTCGGGTGAATGCAGATCTTGAATTAGCTGTGAAGGATAGCTTTGGCAAAAGATTCCTTGTACGTACAGATGATATCGGCGGCGGAGGAACGTCTTTCTTGGTGGATCACCAAGTGAAGCTCGAAGTGGGAGCGAAATTATCCTGCTGGGTTCTAGTGCCTTATCGAAATGGTAGTATTGAGCATGTGGACTTTGAAGGTGAAGTGGTCCGGATTAAAAAGCTTGAAAACGGGCGCCAATTGGCCATGCTGAAATTTGTGGCTATTACGGATAATGAGCGTCAGAAAATAATACGTTACTGCTTTGAACGACAGTTTGATTTCCGCAACCGATAGGCATTTTTCTTAGCTCTATTAAGTGTTCTGATTTTGCACTGAATTATAAACTGTGGTATAATTTTATAAGTCGCAGGCAATGCCTGCTTTTTTCTTGATAATATCATCAAGCATATCCATTTGTATGTGCTCCTTGATATTGCAGGAATGAACTTGACATCGCTAGATGCTTTTCTTATGAAAGAGTGTTTGAGGAGGAATGCCCCGTTGGATAGGCAGGGTACACATACTTACGACAGAATTAACGTCGCCATCGACGGACCTGCCGGGGCAGGCAAGAGTACTGTAGCCCGATTGGTAGCCCAGAAGTTGTCTTATATTTATGTCGATACAGGCGCAATGTACCGGGCAATCACCTGGTATATGATCCGAGAAGGCATAGAACCGGAAGATCAGAATCAAGTGAACCAGAAAGTTCACGATATGGTTATTGAGCTTATTCCGGAAAAAGACATCCAGAAGGTGCTGATTAATGGGGAAGACGTAACGCCGCATATTCGGAGTCTTCAGGTTAGCGGCCTTGTGTCGCAGTATTCGAAGATCGAAGGTGTAAGGTCCAGACTGAGTCATTTGCAGCGTCAGATGGCGCTTCGCAAAGGCGTTGTAATGGATGGCCGCGATATCGGTACGACCGTGCTGCCCGATGCCGAAGTAAAGATTTTTATGACGGCAAGTGTGGAAGAAAGAGCTCTCCGTCGTTATAAGGAATTGAGAGACGCGGAATCGGTGACGCTTCAGCAGCTTGAACATGATATTGCACAGCGGGATCGTCTGGATGAAGGACGGGAGATTTCACCGCTGCGACGTGCGGAAGATGCGATTCTTCTCGACACGACCTTTATGGATATCGATCAAGTCGTGGAGGCCATTGTATCCCATTGTAGATCTCATGTTGACGGGGAGAGAAATCATTTATGATTTATGTATTTTGCCGAGGATTGCTTCGCTTGATTTACGCAATTGTTTTCCCGCTTAAGATTGTGGGGGAAGAGAATGTGCCAAAGGAGGGCGGGGTGCTGCTCTGTGCCAACCATATTAGTTTGCTGGATCCGATGACTATCGGGATTAAGTTAGACCGTCAAGTAAAGTATATGGCTAAGGCAGAACTTTTTGAGGTTCCTGTGCTTGGCTGGCTCATTAACAAATTGGGTGCTTTTCCGGTCAAACGTGGTGGTGTAAGCAAAGAATCCATTAAAACGGCCCTTAACACACTTCGCGGTGGTAATGTCATGGGTATCTTCCCGGAGGGTACGCGTAACTCTGACGCCGGAGTTGCCAAGAAAGGTGCTGCAAGCTTTGCACTTCGAAGCGGTGCTGCAGTTGTTCCAGCCGCTATTGTCGGTGAGTACAAACCCTTTCGACGGATGGTTGTAGTCTATGGGGCTCCTATAGATCTCAGTCAATTTGCCGGTGCAGGAAGTGAATCTCTCGAGGCTGTTACCGATGTCATTATGGAACGCATCAATGAGATGAAGAAGTCGGGTATACCAACTGTTGGTTAAGGGATAAACGGAATCACAAATTTCGTCCTGTGCTATGATTAAATAACGGCATAGTCGCTATTTTTTGGAACATACTATCTTCAAGTGTAATTTGTAATACCAAGCAATGCTTGTTTTGAACTCTGCTATACGCAGGTTTAAATAAATGGGGTTTTGAATCGAGGAGGCTAATCACATGTCTGAAGAAATTAAAAATCAGGAAGCTACGGAGAGCAATGAAACCGTAGAAGCGGTGGAATCCGCTGTGACAGAAAATAACGGAGCTGTAGAAGTTGCTGCCGTTAACGAAGAAGAAGTGACTAACCAAGCTGACTTGGAAATCATTTCTCTGAAAAAAGGCGATACCGTGAAAGGAACAATCGTCAAAATTGAAGATAACCAAGCTTATGTAAGCATTGGATATAAATACGACGGTGTGATTCCGATTCGCGAATTGTCCGCAGTACAACTGGACAACGCTGCAGCAGCAGTAGAAGTTGGACAGGAAGTAGAATGTAAAGTTGTTAGCATCAACGACAACAAGGAAAGCCTTGTTCTTTCCAAACGTGCTGTTGATAGCGAAAAATCATGGGAAGATCTTGAGAAGTACTTTGCTTCCCAAGAAGCTTTCGAAGTTACTGTGGCTGACGTTGTTAAAGGCGGTCTAGTAGCTGATGTTGGAGCACGTGGATTTATCCCAGCTTCCATGGTTGAGCGTCACTTCGTTGAAGATTTCAGCGATTACAAAGGCCGTACCCTTCGCGTTAAAGTGAAAGAACTTGACCGTGAGAACAGCAAAGTAATTCTGTCCGCTAAAGAAGTTCTTGAAGAAGAGTTTGAAGCTAACAAGCTTAAAATTATGGCTGAACTGTCTGAAGGTCAAATCATTGAAGGTACTGTACAACGTCTGACCCAATTCGGCGCATTTGTTGATGTGGGCGGAGTTGACGGTCTTGTACACGTATCTGAAATCGCTTGGAATCACGTAGAGAAGCCTTCTGATGTAGTTTCTGAAGGTGATAAAGTGCGTGTTAAAGTACTTAAGGTTGATCCTGAAAAAGGAAAAATCAGCCTGAGTATTAAAGCTGCTGCTCCAGGTCCTTGGGACTCTGCTGCTGGCGAAATCAACATCGGTGATGTTGTAACAGGCGTTGTAAAACGTCTTGTGAACTTCGGAGCATTCGTTGAATTGCTTCCAGGTGTGGAAGGTCTTGTGCACATTTCACAAATCTCCCACAAACACATTGCTACTCCACACGAAGTATTGAAAGAAGGACAAGAAGTACAAGTGAAAGTACTGGACTTCAATCCATCCGAGAAACGTGTTAGCCTGAGCATCAAAGAAACTGAAGAAGCTCCAGCACCTACTGCTAGACCTGAACGCAGCAACAGCAGAGACAGAGCTCCTAAAGAAGTTTTGAATAACCCTAACGTTTCTCTAAGCAACGAAGGCCTTAGCTTTACGCTTGCTGAACGTTTTGGAGACAAGTTGGACAAATTCAAAGGTAATAACTAATCCTGCTTTTTGAATATACGGGTAAAGTAATCGGCGAGCCCTCGATACGGGGGTTCGCCGATTCTCTTTTTCCAGTGACAGAAAGAATTTATTAAAGCTAACATGAGTGTTAGCCAATTTTAATGTTTTTTGCTATGATGAGTATCGTAAGGATGACAGGAGGAATGAATATGGCAAGACCCGTTGTGGCAATCGTTGGGAGGCCTAACGTCGGGAAATCGACGATTTTTAATCGGCTGATTGGCGATAGATTGGCCATTGTAGAAGATAAACCGGGGATTACACGTGACCGGATTTATGGTATTTCAGATTGGAACGGCAAGTCGTTCAGTGTGATTGATACCGGAGGTATTGAAATTGATGGAGATGACACGATTCTGAAATCAATCCGCGTTCAAGCGGAGCTGGCGATTGAAGAAGCGGATGTTATTGTATTTATGTGTGAGGCAAAGAGTGGTGTGACGAATTCAGATGAAGAGGTAGCTCAGATTCTGTTCCGTTCAGGTAAACCGATCGTTCTTGCCATTAATAAAGTGGATAATATGAAGCGTGCAGATGATATTTATGAGTTCTATAGCCTAGGTTTTGGAGATCCAATCGGAATTTCCGGTAGTCATGGTACAGGACTCGGTGACTTATTGGACGCTGTCGTAGAACGTCTGCCAGAGAAAATAGATGATGAATATGATGACGATGTCATTCGTGTAGCTTTGATTGGCCGTCCGAATGTAGGTAAATCCTCTTTGGTTAACGCAATTCTGGGTGAAGAACGCGTTATCGTTAGTGATATTGCGGGTACTACTCGCGATGCTATTGATACGCCTTTTGAACGTGATGGACAACGTTATGTGCTTATCGATACTGCAGGTATGCGCAAAAAAGGCAAGGTCTATGAGAACATTGAGAAATACAGTGTTATGCGTGCTATGCGTGCGATTGAACGGGCTGATGTGGTTCTCGTTGTAATTAACGGTGAAGAGGGCATCATCGACCAGGACAAGCATATCGCTGGTTATGCACATGAAGCTGGTAAAGCATCTATTTTTGTTGTGAACAAATGGGATGCCATTGAGAAAGACGACAAGACTATGCAGAACTTCGAGTCTAAGATTCGTGACCACTTCTTGTTTATGAGTTACGCACCGGTTGTCTTCTTGTCGGCTTTAACTAAACAGCGCCTGCAAAAATTGCTGCCAGTGGTGCAGCATGTATCTCAACAGCATGCACTACGTATTACTACGCATCTGGTGAACGATGTTGTATCGGATGCCATTGCGATTAACCCTCCTCCAACTGACAAAGGCCGTCGCTTACGTATTAACTACGTAACGCAGGTTGCGGTGAAGCCACCGACGATCGTGGTGTTCGTAAATGACCCATCGCTGATGCACTTCTCCTATGAACGTTACTTGGAGAATAAAATCCGCGCGGCGTTTAATTTCGAGGGAACGCCAATCCGTCTCTTTACACGGCGCAAATCCGAAAACGAAGGTTAGGGGAGAAGAAGTGTGGCGCTTGAACTTCTGGTTATCGTTGTAAGCTATTTGCTTGGTTCTGTCAGCTTTAGTGTGCTGTTCGCCAAGCTACTAAAGGGAATTGATATCCGTCAATATGGGAGCGGCAATGCGGGGGCTACCAATACACTGCGTGTACTGGGAAAAGGTCCTGCGATATCTGTGCTAGTACTGGATGTACTGAAGGGTGTTGCCGCAGTTTGGTTAGGAACTTGGGTAGGCGGCTGGGGAACCTGGGTTGCTGCTCTTTGCGGAATCGCTGCCATTGTCGGACATAACTGGCCGCTTTACTTTCGTTTCCGTGGGGGAAAGGGCATCGCTACTACGATCGGTGTTATGGCCACACTGTGTTTATGGCCTGCACTGCTCGCTGGTGTTATCGCCATAGGATCTATCTTTATCACTCGTTACGTGTCACTTGGCTCGTTGATTTTTGTCGCGCTGACACCGGTTTTTCTATTATTGACAGGATTTACACAGCCTGTGCTCTGGACCAGTATTATCATTGCGGTTTTTGCCTTCTGGCGGCACCGGACGAATATTGTTAAGATTGTAGAGGGCCGTGAGAACAAGATAGGCTCAAAAGTAAAAGGAGGGAATCGTGTTGTCTGATAAAGTAACCGTACTAGTAGCGGGGAGCTGGGGAACTGCGCTGGCAAGTGTGCTGGCTGCGAATCACTCGGAAGTTTATCTGTGGACACGTAACTCTGATCAAGCTGCCGAGATCAATGGTTCTCATATCAATAATAAGTATTTACCGGGGATTTCTCTGCCCGCAAACATCATTGCAACCACCGATCTGGAGACCGCAGTTTCCGGTTCTAAAGCGGTTGTTATTGTAGCCCCATCTTCAGGTATGCGACAGGTTGCTCGCAGTCTGAAGCCGTTCTGGAAGGATGAAATGCTATGCGTTCATGCTACGAAGGGCTTTGAGACTGAAAGCAAGAAACGGATGTCCATAGTTATTGCTGAAGAACTGGGCTGTGACGAAGGTCAGATTGTCGTTCTCTCCGGACCGAGTCATGCAGAGGAAGTAGTGCGCCTGTGTCCTACTACAGTTGTTGTGGCTTCACCTGATGATAAGCGTACTGCTGAAGCACAGGAATTGTTCATAAACAATGATTTTCGTGTATATACGAACCGTGATCAGGTAGGAGTAGAGCTTGCCGGCGCACTAAAGAATATTATTGCACTCGGTGCAGGTTTATCCGATGGTCTAGGATTTGGGGATAATGCTAAGGCGGCGCTTCTGACACGTGGACTGGCCGAGATTTCTCGGGTGGGCGTCGAGCTTGGAGCGAATCCTTTGACCTTTGCAGGGCTTGCAGGTGTTGGCGATCTTGTAGTGACTGCTACGAGCCAGCACAGCCGTAACTGGCGTGCTGGCTTTATGCTCGGGCAAGGGAAACCACTGGATGAGGTACTGGAGTCGATGGGAATGGTTGTCGAAGGTATTCGTACCACGGAGGCAGCTTATGCCATTTCCATCAAGCTTGGAGTTCAAATGCCCATTACAGATCAAATTTATCATGTCCTATTTAAAGGTAGAAGTCCACGTAGTGCTGTTGAAGCTCTGATGGGCCGTGATCGTAAACCTGAGCTTGAGGCAATATCTCAGGAAACTTGGGAGCAGTGGCATTCCTGATCCTGTTCACCTTTTTCCGCAAATTCTCATATGTTGTATTGGGGATTGACGGAGGAGGGATGAAAAGTGAGCAGAGATTTTTCCAAGGATGCATTGAACGCCATTAACAAAAAGGCGGGCAAGAACATTACGGAAAGTGCCGTCAAAAAGCTAGCCAGTACGGTCAAACCAGGAACTACGCAGAATGAAGCCCAGCTCCGCCAGTTAATTAAGCAGGTGTCATCGATGGCGAAAGTGCCGGTCAGTGAAGCTACTGTGCAGGAAATTATTAATGCCGTCAAAAAAGGCGGCGCAGGTTCCGGCACAATGGAGTCTTTAATGAAAATGATGCTTAAAAAATAGCTTTAGGTTGGGTGAGCAAAGGATTCAGAATCCATGAGATTCTGTTATCTTTTGCTCTTTTTTTATTTATTGTAAAACTCTCTCAGCTAAAATATCTTAATAATAATATATAAAAAATGATGTTTTTTTACAGAATAGGATAAGGTCATGATATAATAATCCCTAATATATTACAGGCGAATGGGGGCTTTGACCTTGGATCCGATGACAAAAATGTGGTTGTCCCTGATTGCAATGCTGATTATGGGACTGTCTGTATTTCTAATAACTTTTGCTCGGAGCAAAACAAAGGGACTGCTTAAAGCACTGCTATCTATCCTTGCGTTTGTCATCATGTTAGTTGGCCTATTGGGCGGAGTTGTTTCGATTATGTAAGCAGTTACATAATGTTGAGGAAGGAAGTAACATCATGAAATCGCAAAATGGCGTCACCGTTATGTTTCAACCTGAAGGTCGTAAAGCTGTGGTGAATCGTGGTATCTCGGTACTGGAGGCAGCTCGTAAAGCCGGAGTGACGATTACCACTCGCTGTGGAGGCAAAGCAGGCTGTCTGATGTGCAAGGTTAAAATTGCGACTGAAGAGGCCACAGCGCTGAGACCGCCAGGGGATATTGAACGACGTAAGCTTGGAACTACGTTAGAAGAAGGAGTGCGTCTGGCTTGTCAGGCTGCCGTATGGAGCGATGTGAACGTTCAGGTGCCAGAAGATCCACTTAAGGCTGCTGTACGCCGTAAGCTTGAAGCTGCGCGGCGTGGGGAAGAAGATGAGCTGTGGTAGTGTTAGATTGTCACCGTGGGAGGGACTCGGTTGGAGTTTATACGAAAAAAGAAGAAGCTAAAGGCAGGAGCAAGACTTTTTCTGGTAGTGATGTCAATCGCTCTTACTCTTTCCGGTTGTCTGTATCCTGGAGAAGAAAAGCGTGCTAGCGTTAATTATCGAGAAAGTGTTAAACGGATACAAGCAGCCGTTGATGATTTTCAACAAGAGGAAGGTGTGCTTCCGATCCTTAATGCGGATGAAGCTACTCCAAGATATGAGAAGTTCAGGATAGACCTAGGCAAGCTGAACAATAAGGGATATTTGGATGATATTCCGGCTACGGCTTTTGAACAGGGCGGAAGCGCTTATTTTCTTATTTTGAATGAGGAAAGTGATCCAGTTGTTAAGGTGATGGACCTTGTTACCGTTCAAAAGGTGAATGATGTGCAGCGTCAGATTAATCGTTATAAATCAGCTCATGACGGCTCTTTGCCCGTACTGGATGAGCTATATCCTGGACTTTACACCATTGATCATAAGAAGGCAGGAACAAGCTCCATATCATTAACTAGCGTCTATTCCGGGCAGGTTCTTGATTTCATCATGGATAAGGCTGGAACGGTCTATGTAGATTATGTCTTTGATATTATAGCTGCCATCGAAAAGAATGGTGGGGAACATGACGAGAAAAAAGATTTGCGACTAGATCTGGAGGAAGCTTCCTATTACGTGCCCGTGAAGTCTTTGCCGTATCTATGGATTAACAATCAGCCTGTCCCGCAGTCTCCTAGTTGAAGTGGAAGTTAAAGCTTAAGAGCGTCTAAGCTTCGGTTATATCCGAAGGATTAGGCGTTTTTGTGTTGTTCAGATATTGCCTTAACAGAAGCTTAATTGTCTTACATAAATCGTAGATGGAATTAAGGTTCTGTTTAATGGCGCGTAAGACTGGATTGTTAGAATGAAGGTAGGAAGGGAGATTTAGTTCAGGCTAGAGATGAATCGTGAATAATTCATAATCGTACAAAATTAGAGACAAAAGGATGTTGATGACATGAAAAAAAATATCATATGGACGCTTGCAGCGGCCTTAGCCCTGACCCCACTTATTCCTACAAGCGCGATGGCTTCCAGCGTAGCTACGGTTTCTTCTAAGACACTAGAGAAGCTCGCTGCTGAGAAAGCAGCGCTTCTAACTGAACAATATGGGATAACCAGCGTACAGTATGCTTTGATCGACAATGGAGTGATCAAAGTATCGGGACAAACAGGAATTAACGACAAAGCAGGAAAAATCCCTTTAACGAAGGAAACAATCTATGGTATTGGCTCTACGAGCAAAATGTTTACGGCGTCAGCGGTCATGAAATTAGTTGATGAAGGCAAGATTAATCTCGATACTCCTGTCGTACAATATATTACGGATTTTAAAATGGAAGATGAACGTTATAAAAAGATTACCCCACGCATGTTGTTGAATCACTCATCCGGTTTGCAGGGTTCGAGTTTAAACAGTGCATTTTTATTCAATGATCCAGATACGTACGTACACGATTCACTGCTGGAGAACTTGTCTACACAGAAATTAAAGGCAGAACCGGGAGCTTTTTCAGTGTATTGCAATGATGGATTCACGCTCGCAGAAATTCTTGTAGAAAGAGTCAGTAACATGACATTTACTACATTCATTCATGACAATTTTGCTGTACCTTTGGGTATGAACCATACCATGACGCCACAAGACATGGTAGATTCAAGCAAATTTGCCGGCCTTTACTCTCCTGCATATGAGGGGCAGCTTCCAACGGAGACGACCAATGCGATTGGTACAGGCGGAGTCTACTCTACTGCGGAGGATTTGGTCCGATTCTCGCAAATCTTTACTGGGAAGCGAGCAGATGTACTCTCAACCAAATCAGTACAGGCCATGGAGCAAGAAGAGTATAGAAAGGGATTTTGGCCCAAAGACGGGGATAATTCTGCTGACTACGGACTTGGTTGGGATAGTGTGCGATTATTCCCTTTTAACGATTATGGTATAAAAGCTCTTGTTAAAGGAGGAGATACACAAATGTATCAATCCTCCCTCGTCGTGCTTCCTGTACAGAATATGGCTGCAGCAGTCATTACCTCGGGCGGGAGCTCCTCAATTAATCAACTGCTGGCAAGTGAACTGCTCCTTCAGGCGATGAAAGAGAAGGGCGCAATTAAAGAAATCAAGCCAGATAAATCATTTGGCAAGCCAGTTAAGGCTGACATGCCAAAAGATCTTGTGAAATACGCAGGTTATTACAGTACTCTAGGCGATCAGTGGAAGGCAGCTATCAAAGACGGGGAACTCTTGTTATCAGGAATGACTGCTCCGGAACAAAAATTTATTTACACCACGGATGGAACTTTTGTTGATGAGGAAGGCAGCACAAAGATTAATTTTGTAAAGGAAAGCAACGGACGGACTTATTTGTGGATGAGCCAGTATATTTCGGTTCCTGAATTAGGCCAGCTTGCGTATTCTGAATATAAGGCGGAGAAATTGGAAGTTGCAGCACTGAATAAACAAACCGCAGATGCATGGGCAAAAAGAGAAGGTAAGTTATACTATCCAGTCAGCGAGAAATTCAGTTCCATCACCTATATGAACATGATTAGACCAACAATACAGACAAGTGAGGGTTATTTCAAAGGTATGAAGATAACAGGTCCAAATACGGCTGGGAGCCAGCACCAAATTCCTGGCATCGCGGGCCGAGATACATTTGATATTCTTTTCTATGCCAAAGAGGGCATAGAGTACTTTAATGCGGCTGGAACCTTGTATATGAGTGAGGACGGAGTGAATCCGCTCTATAAAGGCAAATCGTCGATAGCTATGATACAAGCTGATGGTTATGCTAGATGGTTCAGTGTTCCCGAAACAGCGGCTGGAAAGAAAATGGTAGTTAAGATGCCAGCAAAAGGTGCTTTTATGGTATACGATGAAACGGGAGCCCTAGTGAATAACACGGTCATTAGTAGTAACAATGAGGTTGTACTACCTATTAAGGGCAATATTGTATTTGCCGGGAATGCCGGAGCTTCATTTGGTATTACGCTACTGAAATAGAGAGTAGATACGCATATATTGGATTGGGCCAGCTATTATAGCTGGCTATTTTGTTAGTTCTATCAATGAAC
Organism: Paenibacillus sp. FSL R5-0744; assembly: GCF_037972555.1. Taxonomy (NCBI): domain Bacteria; kingdom Bacillati; phylum Bacillota; class Bacilli; order Caryophanales; family Paenibacillaceae; genus Paenibacillus; species Paenibacillus sp. FSL R5-0744. The sequence goes on along the minus strand of NZ_CP150228.1, from coordinate 4,758,591 downwards.
CCTACCTCATATGATGGATGAGAAAGCTTCCGGGCGTCAGACGCCTTGCGGCGCGCACAACTAATTTTTAGAAATTACATTGCAAAATGCGCGATTATGGGTCATAAATTCGTTCCGGATACATATGATGATACTAGTCCAAATGCATGTCCGAGCATTCGGAGTTTAGCGCGGGGCCAGTACGTCCCGGTCGAAAGCAGCTAGGCTTCGGGCGGGCATACGATAAGTCCGGTTGATGTCCTGCAAGGGTCAGATTACCGGCGGAACGCGAAGTCGATGCTCTTCAGGCATTTTTTCTTCGGAGTAATATGAGGAGGGGATCTCTTTTGGAAAAAGTGGATATTTTCAAGGACATTGCCGAGCGTACCGGCGGAGACATTTATCTTGGCGTCGTCGGCGCGGTTCGCACGGGGAAATCGACATTTATCAAGCGCTTCATGGAAACAATTGTCCTGCCTAACATCACGAATGAGGCAGATCGGGTAAGAGCTGTGGATGAGCTTCCGCAAAGCGCAGCAGGCAAAACAATTATGACCACTGAACCTAAGTTCGTGCCTAACAACGCAGTCCAAATCAAGGTTGCGGAAGGGCTTGAGGTTAACGTTCGACTGGTAGACTGTGTGGGTTACGCTGTAGAAGGCGCTAAAGGCTACGAGGATGAGAATGGACCACGAATGATCTCTACACCTTGGTTTGAGGAGCCAATTCCTTTTCAGGAAGCGGCAGAAATCGGGACCCGTAAGGTCATCCAGGAGCATTCAACGCTTGGTGTTGTAGTAACAACAGATGGTACGATTGCAGAAATTCCGCGGAACTCGTACGTGGACTCTGAAGAGCGCGTCATTGCAGAGCTGAAGGAAGTGGGTAAGCCATTTGTGCTTGTCATTAACTCCACTCGCCCACGCAGTGAGGAAGCACAGCAGCTCCGTAGCGAGCTAGCCATCAAATACGATATCCCTGTCATGACACTCAGCGCAGCAAACATGACCGAAGAGGATGTAACAGGTGTACTGCGTGAAGTATTGTACGAATTCCCTGTTCATGAGGTAAACGTGAACTTGCCAAGCTGGGTCATGGTGCTTGGAGAGAACCACTGGCTGCGTAGTAGCTATGAGAACTCCGTTCGCGATACGGTAAAAGACATTCGCCGCTTGCGGGATGTTGACCGGCTCGTATCTCAGTTCACAGAGTATGATTTTATCGATAAAGCAGGCCTAAGTGGTATGAACATGGGTCAGGGTGTAGCAGAGATCGATCTGTATGCCCCAGAAGAGCTGTATGATCAGGTTCTGATGGAGGTAGTAGGGGTTGAAATCCGCGGTAAAGATCACTTGCTCCAGCTGATGCAGGAATTCTCACACGCGAAAAGAGAGTACGACCGTTTCTCTGAAGCTTTAGAAATGGTCAAGACTACCGGTTACGGTATTGCTGCTCCTTCACTAGCTGAAATGGCGCTAGATGAACCAGAGCTGATTCGTCAAGGCTCTCGCTTTGGGGTTCGCTTAAAGGCCACCGCACCATCTATTCATATGATTCGTGTTGATGTTGAATCTGAGTTCTCACCAATCATTGGTACAGAGAAACAAAGTGAAGAGTTGGTCCGTTATTTGATGCAGGATTTCGAGAACGACCCGATTAAGATTTGGGAATCCGATATTTTTGGGCGCTCCTTGCATTCCATTGTGAGGGAAGGTATTCAAGGCAAGATCGCGATGATGCCGGATAATGCGCGCTACAAATTGCAAGAAACGCTTGGTCGGATCATCAATGAAGGCTCAGGCGGGCTTATTGCAATTATTCTCTAACTTAAATTTAAGCAGATTGGAAGAGTGGGAGAGATCCCACTCTTTTTATGCGTAAAAATAACGAAACTTGATTCCTAGTTCCTATAATAACGGTGAATCTGACTCAATTTTTTTTCTGAAAAGAAGAATTAACCTGGTCTTATAGGTCTATAAAATTAGATGGCAATTGGACGTTTATGCAAGCATAGATGATAATTTCTACTCCTTTTTTGTCTAACTGCTTGAATTTATGGATGGGCTGTATTACTATAAGTTTGTTGCGCTTCAAGGTCTATGGGCGCCAGTGTTCAGTAATAAACGGGATTATCACGTATATTTTACGTTTAAACGGAAACAGTGTATGATACCGGAAATTTACTCAGGGAGGTGAGAAAACATGAATAAATCTGATTTGATCAATGTAGTTACAGAAGCAACTGAACTTCCCAAGAAGGATGCTACTAAAGCTGTAGATGCGGTTTTCGAAGCAATTACAGAAGCGCTGCAAAGCGGTGATAAAGTACAACTGGTTGGATTCGGAAACTTTGAAGTGCGCGAACGTTCCGCACGTAAAGGCCGTAACCCACAAACTGGTGAAGAAATCGAAATTCCTGCAAGCAAGGTACCGGCATTCAAACCTGGTAAAGCGCTGAAAGACGGAATCAAATAAAGATTTCTACATATCAATCCCATAGTCTTTTTAAGTAACAACTATGCCGCCCTCCAAGGCGGCATTTGTTTTTTGGAATAGCATGGGCTGTACATTAGGTTTAGAGGAGGATCAGCGATGACGGATAAAAATACGAGCGAAAATCCGCTTCCGACAGGTAGCGACTATATTGTGGTTAAGGCCAAAGAAAATGGCGTTCAAGTCATTGGGCTAACTAGAGGTACGGATACACGCTTTCATCATACAGAGAAGCTAGACAAGGGTGAGGTGTTGATTGCCCAATTTACCGATCATACCTCAGCAATGAAAATCCGCGGAAAAGCTGAAATTTTAACGAAACACGGACAATTGGAAAGTGAAAGCTGAAAAGCAGGCATAGCCTGCTTTTTTTCAAAATATAGTAAGGGTGAATGATCATATCCACAAAAAAAGTGGGTACTATGGATAAGGGGGCGTGTCCATGAACAAAGCCTGGTTGATTGGTGCCGTATTACTCTTGACTGCGACCTCTGCTGTTATTTTGCCGAAACTGGCAGACTTAGACTCATCCGTACAGCAGAGAAATGGGACAGTGGAGACTTTTACTGGCAGCCATAACATAGTGCTGGGCAATGACAATCTTGTTGATGTTCTGGGCGCTCTTCCGTTGACCTTATCCATAGATAGCGTTGGCTGGGAAGATCATGTTCTGTCACTGGATCTGAAAGTGAGCGGGAACGATCATGAACCTGAGGAACTCTATCAAAATATGGCTCAGGCCATTTCCTTTGCTATTCAGGAAACCTCGAATGTGGATCAACTTCTACTTCGCATTGTGGTAGAAGATAAATGGCTTGGTAGCCGCCGACTGCTGTTAGCTGGTGATATCAGACGTTTTGAATGGTCTTATACGCTGCAAGATGAACTTCAGTCTGCGGGTAATCTTCCTATATCGGATCGTCTCAAAACGGGCTTCCGCATTAGTGAAACCGAGCTCTGGAAGAAACAGTTCATTTATCCTTGAAAGGATTAAAAGAAACTCAGGCGTACCACAGTGCGTGACAAAAAAACATGTGATATAATAGACAAGATTGTGAACAAACGAATTATTATTATGTCAATGGCTTCGGAGGCTGAAATGAAACCGTACTGCATACCGCAACTGGCTAAACCCTACACCGACTACGACATGATTCAGAAGCATACGGATTTGCCGCCGTTTTCTGATGGCCGGGGTCATTTGTTATATATTTTTCTAAATCATGCTTCTTCTGCAAAAGGAAGTGCCGGAGAGTTGTACACGCTTGTGACAGCGCTTGTTCAACTAGGTCTGGACACGCATGAGGTCATTGACCGTTCGAATGATAGACGGGGGGGAGACCCTATGCGTTCCCGTCAATTGAAGGTACTAGCTGGCGATTACTTTAGCAGCTGGTTTTACCATTTGCTTGCAAAGAGTGATCAGATCGAGATGATTGGAATCTTGAGTAAGGCGATTGCAGATTTCAATGTCTTGAAAGCGAATCTCTACGTGAAGATGAGAGGCATACGCCTTTCGGCTGAACAATACTTGCGGCACATGGTACAGCTGAATATGCGGCTGTTCCTTTCTTTTACGCCTATGATTGAGAACTCCTTAGTGGAGCTGTGGGAAAAACTGCTGGCAGAATTCAGTCAGTGCGAGACCGTTGCTATTGAGCTTCTTCGTAGTGATGATCCTGCGAATGCAGGGAATGGCTATTGCTATTGGAAGATGATGGAGACTGCAACAGAGGAAGAACGTAAGCAACTTCAAGACCTGAACCTTGATCAGAAGGAATGGAAGATGCTAAAAATGAAATATAAATGTGATTCGCAACTGACGGACAAGCTTCATCAGTCGCTTCAGTCTATTCAGGGACTATTGCAAAGCGTTAAAGACGAGAGTTTACTTAGAGAGCTAGAGATCGCGCTGGATCGTTTTCTCCTGCAGATGAAGGTCACAGGACAAGCAGCCGTGGAGGGTTAAGGGATGACTATGGAAAAAACGACAACTGCTGTGGGTGACAACAGCAAACCAAAAGAGCAGTTTGTACATTCCGTATTTGAGAGTATTGCTGGAAAATACGATTTGATGAATGACATCCTAAGCTTTCGCCGCCACAAGGCATGGCGTAAATTCACGATGAAGAAGATGGGGATGAAGCGCGGGGATTCGGCCGTTGACCTATGTTGTGGAACCTGTGATTGGAGCATCGCTTTGGCGGAAGCCTCGCAGACTGGCAATGTAATCGGACTGGATTTCAGTGCAGGTATGCTTGAGGTAGGTCGCCGCAAAGTGGAAGAGCGCAAGCTTCAGGACCGTATTTCGCTGGTGCAGGGCAATGCTATGGAGCTGCCTTTTGAAGACAATGCGTTTGATTATGCAACGATTGGATTCGGACTACGCAATGTGCCAGATCCTGTTCAAGTGCTTAACGAAATGAAGCGGGTAGTAAAACCTGGTGGAATGGTTGTATGTTTGGAGCTATCCAAGCCGATGAAACAGCCGTTTAAAGGTGTATATTTCTTTTATTTCCAGCGTGTACTTCCATTGCTTGGTAAGTTATTCGCGAAAAGGTACGAGCAATACAAATGGCTGCCAGAATCATTGGCAATGTTCCCAGACCGGGAGCAACTGGCCACTATTTTCCGTGAAACCGGACTTCAAAAAGTGGAATCCTTCCCCTTGACCGGAGGCATCGCGGCATTACATATTGGGCTCAAGGAGAACAGGAATGTTTAAGAAAATCGGTATCTTTTTACAAATGATTAAGTTTGAACATACGGTATTTGCTTTACCCTTTGCCTTTATGGGTGCTTTACTGGGATCTGTTGTCATGAATGATAGCCTCCCATCCTGGAGTCAAATTGGCTGGATTGTAATCGCTATGTTTGGAGCACGAAGTGCAGCTATGGGATTGAATCGATTGATAGACCGAATCAGTGATGCTAAGAATCCACGCACAGCGGGAAGAGCGATTCCTGCAGGGTTACTTAAGATCGGTGAAGTTGTCATTTTTATAGGCATTTCGTTTTTCTTGCTCTTTTGGGCAGCCTTTAAATTGAATCCTTTGTCAGCTAAGCTGTTACCTATCGCTGTATTCCTTCTTGTTATTTATTCATTCACTAAGCGCTTTACATGGGCATGCCATCTTATCCTCGGCCTTACCATTGCGCTTGCACCGCTGGGCGGCTGGGTAGCTGTGACCGGTAGTGTGAATTGGACTTCAATGGTATTTTACTTCACAATTGTGTTTTGGACGGCTGGTTTTGATGTTATATACTCTTGTCAGGATGTTGAATTTGATCTTAAAGAAGGCTTAAAATCCATTCCAGTGCGATTTGGGGTCCAAGGTGCACTCGTTATTGCTCGTGTGTTTCACATTCTTACGGCGATTGGATTCGTATCGCTGCTGTTTTTGACGGATTTAAGCTGGTGGTATGTGGCTGGTATGATCCTCGCATATATTATTCTCTTTTATGAGCATTATATTGTATCTCCGAGTGATCTCAGTCGTTTACAGACCGCTTTTTTCACTATGAACGGCGTGCTAAGCATCGTGGTGTTCTCTTTCACTCTGATTGACTTGGTGGTGCATTTCAAAAAATGACGCTTACTAAATCGAAAAACTTCGTGGTAGGAATTACAGGGGCAAGCGGTGCTATTTATGGTATTCGTCTGATCGAAACGTTGCTATCGCTAGGCTACTCCGTTCATTTGGTAGTAAGTAATGCGGGCTGGCGCGTTTTTAAAGAAGAACTAGGTTATATCGCATCAGACCGGGAAGGCTTTTTGAACGAAAAGTTCAAAGGCTATCCCGGTTCTCTACTTTATCATCCTGTCGCTGATATCGGTGCATCTATTGCAAGTGGTTCGTTTCGTGTGGAAGGGATGATTATTATGCCTTGTTCCATGGGAACATTGTCTGCGGTTGCTAATGGAACCTCCGACAATCTGATGACTCGTGCTGCTGATGTTATGCTTAAGGAAGGACGTCCACTGGTCCTTGTTCCTCGTGAGACACCTCTGCATGCTATTCATCTTGAGAATATGTTGAAGCTGTCCCGTCTGGGGGTTCGGATCATTCCGGCAATGCCGGCGTTTTACTTTGGGCCACAAAGTATGGATGATCTGATTAATTTCATGGTGGGTAAAGTGCTTGACAGCTTTAATATTGAACATCAATTATTTCGCAGATGGGGGGATTGAAAGGATGGAGAATAACAGCCACACCATCATAGGCAAAATCAGCTATACTAACTCATGGCCGGTATTTCACAATTTTCATCCCTCTGCACTGAAATATCCGGCAGAGATGGTGAGTGAGGTACCTGCCATTCTTAATCAGGGGATGAGTCGTGGAACGATTCATGTGGGTGCATTATCCTCTTTTGCGTATGCTGAAGCCAGTGATAAGTTATTGCTGTTACCTGATTTATCGGTAAGTGCGGACGGTCCTGTGAGGTCTATTTTTCTTTTTTCTCGAGTGCCTCTTGCACAGATAGGTACAGGTACGATTGCTGTTACGAACACTTCTGCAACATCGGTAAATTTGCTGAAAATTTTAATGGAAAAGGCTTTTGGCAATAAACCAGAATATATTAGCGCTAATCCTGATTTGGATGCTATGATGCATCAAGCAGATGCCTGCTTACTCATTGGTGATCATGCGATTAAAGCCTCTTGGCAGGATCAAGGGTATATCGTTACGGATCTGGCGGAGCTTTGGAAAGAATGGACGGGCTTAGGGATGACCTTTGCGGTCTGGGCAGTGAATCGAAAAGCTGCGAATGACAAACCGGAAGCCATTGCGGAGATTGCAGAAGCTTTTGCTGAGAGTAAACTGCGGGGATTAAGTGATTTAGATCCTATAGTACTTGCAGCCTGTTCGACAATTGGAGGAACTAAGTCTTATTGGGAAGGGTACTTTCGCAATTTAAGCTATGATTTTGGAGAAAGGCAGCAGAAAGGTCTGAACCTCTATTTCCGCTATGCCTATGAGATGGGTCTGCTGCCGCAGGCAGTGAAGATGGAGATTTGGAGTCATAAACTGTTGACACGGGTGAAGGAATGAAACGACTGCAAATATTCGGATTACTGAACAGAGACATGGATCAGATTGAAAAAGATTTGTACCGTAGCGTACAGGGTGATGACGACCTACTAACCGAGACTTCTCTGCATTTATTAAAAGCTGGCGGTAAAAGATTGCGTCCCGTATTTGTTTTGATGGGTGGGAAATTTGGAAAGTATGATCTTGAGAAGCTGAAGCGTGTGGCGATACCGCTAGAACTAATTCATAGCGCTTCACTAGTTCACGATGATGTCATTGACGATGCAGAACTGCGCCGAGGTGAACTTACTGTTAAGGCCAAATGGGGCGATAAAATTGCCATGTACACCGGTGACTACATATATGCGAAAGCACTGGTGATGACGACGGAGCTGAAGAATCCGCGAATTCATCAGATTTTGTCCAAGGCTATGATTGAAATGTCGATCGGTGAGATGGAGCAGATTCGTGACTTCTTCAACAGTGAGCAAAGTGTGCGTCATTACCTGCGGCGGATTCGCCGTAAAACAGCGCTGTTGATTGCAGTCAGTTGCCAATTAGGTGCACTTGCTGCTGATGCTGAACCAGAGGTGGCTCGTCTACTTTATAATTATGGATACAATGTAGGGATGGCTTTCCAGATTCGTGATGATTTACTTGACCTCTCAGGCACCGAAAAACAAATCGGTAAACCTCCAGGTAGTGATATGCGGCAAGGGAACATCACCCTTCCTGTCATTTATAGCCTGGAGGATGAAAGATTGCGAGCTCCGCTTCTTGAGGAGTTGAAGTCTATTCGTGAAGGGAACAGCACAGTAGGGCGTGCTATTGATCTTATTCTTTCTGGAGACGGAATTGTCCGTTCCGAGGAGCTGGCTTCGCGATATATCGCGAAGGCACTTGCTGCACTAGATCAGTTGCCTAACAACAAGACTAAGCGTAATCTGCGCGATATTGCCTTTTTTGTAACAGGTAGAGCTTATTAGTATTTTGGTGATCATGAAATTAAACGTTTCCAGAAAGCTCGGTTTCTGTTAAGATAGCGTCAAAACAACCCAACTAATGGGAAATTGGAGAGTGCCTCTATGGAAAAGACGTATCTGATGGTCAAACCGGATGGAGTACAACGTGGATTAATTGGGCGTATTGTCTCACGCTTTGAAGATAAGGGCTTTAAGCTGGTCGCTGCAAAGCTGATTACAGTTAGTGAAGACCAAGCAAAAAGACATTATGCGGAGCATGCTAGTAAGGACTTTTTTGGAGAGTTGGTTTCTTTTATAACTTCAGGTCCAGTGTTTGCAATGGTATGGGAAGGCGATGATGTAGTAGCATTATCCCGTACGCTCATTGGTAAGACGAAAGTAGGAGAAGCCTTGCCGGGTACGATTCGAGGCGACTTTGCCAGCCATACACCGCTTAATTTAATTCATGGATCAGACTCGCCTGAAAGTGCAGAACGAGAAATTGCTAATTTCTTTACTCCAGATGAATTGAATCTTTATAACAAAGAGATCGCAGTCTGGATGTAGGAGCCAAGCGGGAGGCGGGGGATTAACATGTCTGATCGTAATGTTGCAGCATTAACAGCAGATTCTGATTATATCGGGTTTATTCATCATGTTAAGCAAAGCACCGGAATTGATCTGGCTCAGTATAAAGAAGCGCAGATGAAGCGGCGTTTAACGACTCTTCGTGTGAAGAATGGATATCAAACCTTTAGTGATTTTTTTGCCGCAATGATGAAGGACAAGGAATTATTTTATGAATTTTTGGACCGAATGACGATTAATGTCTCCGAGTTTTGGCGGAATCCGAATCGGTGGGAAGTACTGCGAGATATCATTCTTCCTGACATACAACAATCTGGTCGCAGATTGAAACTGTGGAGCGCTGCATGTTCCACTGGAGAAGAGCCATATACGCTGGCTATGATTTTATCGGATAAGAATTTATTGGGACAGACTGGCATTCTGGCTACGGATATTGACGACGGTGCGCTTTCCAAAGCAAAGCAAGGTTTGTATCTGGAACGTTCTTTAAAGGATGTGCCTAAGGATGTTGCTGATCGTTATTTTAAACCCGAGGGTCATTTATTCAAAGTTAGCGACACGCTTAAGAAAAACATAGATTTCCGTAAACAGAACCTACTGCTGGACAAGTTCGATGAGGGTTTTGATCTTATCATTTGTCGCAATGTAATGATTTATTTTACTGAAGGGGCGAAGAATAAGCTCTACCATAAGTTCTCGGCTAGTTTACGTCCAGGCGGGTATTTGTTTGTAGGTAGTACAGAGCAGATCTTTACGCCAGCGCAATATGGCTTTGAATCGACGGAAACCTTTTTCTATCGTAAAAAATAAATACTTCTTGCTCCTTCGTCTGTGTACTTTTATAGGTATACTTTCGCTATCGTTCAGTGATACTGGGTAGTAGAATCTGTAAGCTAAGCGAAAGGATCGTTAAACCGATGGACAAAAGCAAGGTCATTGCCGCGTACAAACGAGGCTTTATTACCGTTCGTGAGTGCGGGCAAATTCTCGGTGTAGAAGAAATGCAATTGAAGCGCCTTCTGCAACTGGAAGAGCGTAAGTCTACATTTCCTTCAACAAGTCAGCGGATCGGAAGCTAACAAGTGCCGGACCGAGCCGAGGAGCGCCATTCATACTCTTTAGAGTATGAATGGCGCTTTTTCTTTACACAAAAACCAATTCATTTTGTCGCGAATAGAGTCGTTTTAGGGAGATCCCTTTCTTGTCAAAGAGGATTGCCTATACTATAATGAGCAAAGATCATTAGGATTTTAGCGGTTTACAGTTTAAAAGTATAAAAGGGGGAACGCAGCATGAGTTTGCGCTATTTAACAGCGGGGGAAACGCACGGCCCCCAGCTTACGGCCATTATTGAGGGATTGCCAAGTAATTTGACATTGGATTTTGAAGAGCTTAATTTTCAATTGCAGCGTCGACAAAAGGGTTATGGACGTGGACGTCGCATGCAGATTGAGAAAGATACGGCACAAATTGTAGGTGGAGTGCGTCATGGCTATACTACAGGTGCTCCAGTAGCCTTGGTAGTAGAGAATAAAGACTGGACCCACTGGAAGAACATCATGAATATCGAGCCTATTCCTGGCAGTGACGAAGAAAAACGCCGCGTAAATCGGCCGCGTCCTGGCCATGCAGACCTGAACGGCGGATTGAAGTACAACCATACGGATCTTCGTAACGTACTGGAGCGCTCCAGTGCTCGCGAAACAGCAGCCAGAGTCGCATGTGGCGCTGTAGCCAGACAGCTGCTTGCAGCTTTTGGCGTGAAGGTAGCAGGGCAAGTTATTCGTATCGGTGAAATTGAAGCGCCTGCTAACGATCTGCCTATCGATGAGCTGATTGAGCGGACAGAACAGTCCTCTGTTAGAGTTGTCGACAAAGAAACGGAACAGAAGATGGAGGCTTACATAGATCAGATTAAGGAAGAGGGCGACTCCATCGGTGGAATCGTTGAATGTATCGTCGAAGGACTTCCTATCGGACTTGGCAGTTATGTACAGTCTGATCGGAAGCTTGACGGAGCAATCGCTGGGGCGGTAATGTCGATTAATGCATTCAAAGGCGTTGAAATTGGCATTGGGTTTGAAGCTGGCAAATTGCGTGGATCGCAAGTCCATGATGAAATTATGTATGAAGCTTCTAAAGGATACTACCGTGCAAGTAATCGCTTAGGTGGTTTTGAAGGTGGTATGACTAACGGCATGCCCGTTGTAGTACGCGGTGTCATGAAGCCGATCCCTACCCTTTATAAACCGCTTCAAAGTGTAGATATTGACACGAAAGAACCATTTACAGCGCAAGTTGAACGCTCCGATGCTTGTGCAGTTCCAGCGGCGTGTGTTGTTCTGGAAAACGTAGTGGCTTGGGAAATCGCAATAGCATTCCTTGATAAATTCGGTGGCGACTCACTGGAAGAAATTAAAGCAAACTATGAAAATTACCTATCACAGCTGGAGAGCTACTAATTATGCGTACTATTAATGTAGATTTGGGCGACCGCTCGTATCCTATTCTTATCGGTAGTGGTTTACTAAAGGACATCGCCCATTATTGTGCTGAGGCCGGATTTTCGGAGCGTAGTCCACTGTTAGTAGTGAGTGATACTGAAGTAGCGCCAAGGTACTTGCCGGCTCTTGAAGAAGGTTTACGTTCTCACGGCTATACTGTGGTTAGTCACATAATGACGGCAGGTGAAGCCTCTAAATCATTAGCCGTGTATGAAGAAGTCATGACAACCGCGATTCAAGCAGGATTAGACCGCAATTCAGCAGTTTTAGCTTTAGGCGGCGGCGTGGTTGGCGATTTAGCAGGATTTGTAGCAGCAACCTATATGCGTGGAATCGGCTTTCTGCAAATACCGACGACGATCCTAGCTCATGATAGTAGTGTAGGTGGTAAAGTGGCGGTCAATCATCCATTAGCCAAAAATATGATAGGGGCTTTCTATCAACCGTCAATGGTACTCTACGATTTGGATACACTAAGTACTCTTCCAGCACGGCAAGTGTCATCAGGTCTGGCTGAAGTGGTAAAGCACGGTCTCCTCGTGGACAAAGAGTTCGCATATTGGTGTCGTGATCATGCCGAAGAGCTGCTAGAGCTGAATGTCGAAGCCTTAGGTTATGCTTTAGAGCGTGGCTGTGCAATTAAGGCAGATGTAGTGGCGAATGATGAGCGTGAGCATGGACTTCGAGCGATATTGAACCTCGGACATACGATCGGACATGCCATTGAAGCAGTTGGTGGGTATGGGGTGTTTCTGCACGGAGAAGCGATTGCGATTGGGATGGCGGGTTCAGCGCTATTGGCTGCGAAGCTTGGGCGGGATACTTCCATTTATGAGGACACTGTATCTATGCTGACCGCGCTGTCACTGCCTGTACGGCTTCCTTCCGAGTATGATGAAGATGAACTGATGGACGCTATGATGCATGATAAGAAATTCAAGGAAGGCAAGATGACCTTTATCGTGCCTGATTCCATAGGCTCTGTAAGCATTGTGAACGATGTGCAGGAGTCACTTGTGCGAGAGGTTCTCGCAGAGCTTAAGAAGGAGGGAAGACCGTGGTAAACCGAGGAATTCGCGGAGCAACAACCGTGACTAAGAACGAAGAGGCAGAGATTTTACGTGAGACCGTTATATTGCTGCGGGAGATCGTAGAACGTAATGATGTTATAGCTGAGAATATAAGCAATGTATGGATTACGATGACCAATGATCTGGATGCTACTTTTCCTGCAAGAGCTATTCGTGAGATTGAAGGCTGGGAAATGGTTCCACTTATGTGTTCAACGGAAATCCCGGTTAAAGGAAGCTTGCCGATGTGTATCCGGTTGATGGTACAGATTAATACGGATAAATCGCAGCGTGAGATACGCCACGTTTATCTGAATGAGGCTCAGAAGCTACGTCCGGATTTATCAGAGAGCAAGTCTTAAATTATAGTTGTGGGTTGTCAATGACCCTCGTCATCATGTATAGTGTAGTTAGCCGAGTATAGAAGAGTTTAGTTTAGTTGAGATGAGTATAGTTGAGCAGAGTGCGAGAAGTTTTTTAGATTAGCATGTATCGTGTAAGCAGAGTCTTTATTTTGATATGCACTGAAGTCATTTATCAGTGATATATCTTATTTAGGGATAAGTCTGTAAACACTACATAATTATGCTAATCCATGCTCAAAAACATATACTTACTTACACAAACCCTCTACTTCGGTAGAGGGTTTTTTTGTATTTCGGAACCATTCATATATCTAAGGGGGCATCTAACAATGACGAATCCAAGTGTTCAAGAGGTGGTAAAGCTGTCGCGGGATTATAATCTGATTCCTGTTGTAAAGCGACTGCTCGCGGATATGGAAACACCTATCCGATTATTCCAACGTTTCGCTGAACGTGATCGCGCGTTCTTACTTGAAAGTGTAGAGGGTGGAAAACAATGGGCACGGTATTCGTTCATCGGTAGCGATCCCTTTTTGATGATATCCGGTAAAAAGGGTGCAATTAACGTTGAAGTCGGCGGAGAGAAGAAGCAACTATACGGAAAGCCGATTGAGGAGCTTAAAGCGTTACTTCGTTCATACCGTAGTCCTAAGCTTGACGAAATGCCTCCATTTACTGGAGGGGCTATCGGATTTTTCGGATATGATCTGCTGCAATATTATGAGAAGTTACCTCAGCATCCTGTGGATGATCTCCAAATGGATGATATAAGATTTATGTTTTGCGATCGGATCATTGTTTTTGACCATGTGAAGCAACAGATTCTGCTTGTTGGTAACCTGCATGTAAAAGACGGAGATACAGATTCGGATATCAGATCCAATTATGAAAGCCTGAGTCGTAAGTTGGAGGCTATGGCCGAAGATCTGCAAAAAGAAGGCCCTAAGGAAAATGTGAATCGTCGCAGCATTCCGCAGGATATCGAGCTTGGAGAGATTCATTCTAATCTCACTAAAGAGCAGTACATCAACAATGTAGAACAGGCGAAGGAATATATTCGCTCAGGCGATATTTTTCAAGTGGTATTGTCACAGCGGTTGCATATTGAAACGGAAGTTTCTCCATTGCATGTATACCGGATGCTCAGAACTCTTAACCCCTCTCCTTATATGTACTATTTGAAAATGGACGAGGAGATTATTGTTGGCACTTCACCTGAAGCACTCGTAAAGGTAGATGGAAATCGTGTGGAGACACGGCCGATTGCTGGAACTAGACCAAGGGGTGACAGTGAAGCAGCAGACCGGGCGTTTGCTGCGGAGCTCTTGGAGGATGAAAAAGAACGTGCGGAACATCTGATGCTTGTTGATCTGGGTCGTAATGATCTAGGGAGAGTATCCAAATTTGGTTCAGTAAAATGTGATTCCTTTATGGAGATTGAAAGATACTCCCATGTCATGCACATGGTATCGAATGTGTCAGGCACGCTCAGTGAGGATAAAGATTTCTTTGATGCCTTTCTCTCCTGTCTGCCTGCCGGAACGGTTTCTGGGGCACCGAAGCTGCGAGCTATGGAGATTATAGCAGAGCTGGAAAAAGAAGCTCGAGGTGCTTATGCCGGAGCAATTGGATATTTAGGGTTCTCAGGAAACATGGATTCTTGTATCACCATTCGTACCATCATCTTCCGGAAAGGTCGTGCGTACGTACAGGCCGGAGCAGGTATCGTTTGGGATTCGGTTCCCGAGAAAGAGTATGAAGAAACGGTGAATAAGGCGAAGGGCATGCTGAAAGCTATTCGTATGGCAGAAGCTATGTTTCCATCCGAAGTGAAAGAGAAACAAGTTATCAACCAAGATTATATGTACGAATATACCCCTGAACAAGTGGTTTGATTTAAATAGTAACTCATTAAGGCTGGGAGGAAGAACATTATGGATGCAACGAATTTAATTCAATCAGGAATCGCCGGACTAATCGAAGGCAAGAATCTGACACGTACAGAAGCACGGGATATAATGGGTGCTATAATGCTAGGAGATGCTTCACAAGCGCAAATCGGTTCACTGCTGACCGCTTTACGAATTAAAGGAGAAACCGTGGAGGAGATTACGGGTTTTGCAGAAGCTATGAGAGGGTTCGGCACATCCGTACTGACTGATCGCGCACGCTTGTTAGATACTTGTGGTACGGGCGGTTCCGGCATCCATAAATTTAATATTTCAACCGCCTCTGCGATTATTTCATCAGCGGCTTCTGTAAGAGTTGCCAAGCATGGAAATCGCTCTGCTTCAGGCAGAGCGGGAAGTGCGGATGTACTTGAAGCCCTTGGCGTAAACATTCATCTGAATGCAGACCAAGCCAGAGAATGTCTGGATCGTATCGGCATTTGCTTTTTATTCGCACAAATTTATCATCCTTCGATGCGGCATGCAGCAGCTCCTCGCAAAGAGCTTGGTGTACGTACGATCTTCAATATGCTGGGTCCTCTTACGAATCCCGCTGGGGCAGACCGTCAGCTCCTAGGGATTTATGACCGAAATAAGACGGAGACGGTGGCTAATGTACTGAAGGAGCTGGGTTCCAAGCGCGCAATGGTTGTAAGCAGTTCGGATGGTCTGGACGAGATCAGCATCTCTGCCTCTACATTAGTGTCTGAACTAAAAGAGGGTGTAGTGACCACTTATGAAATTACTCCGGAGGGATTAGGTCTTAACAGACATCCACTTGAAGCTGTTTTGGGTGGAGACGCAGCAGAGAACGCAGCAATTATTACCTCTGTGCTCCAAGGTGAGATTAATCCCTACCGAGATATCGTGTTAGCTAATGCAGGAGCATGTATATATGTTGCGGGTCTGGCAGATACCATGGCCGGAGGCGTCGAGAAAGCTAAAGAAGTAGTGGATTCGGGTAAGGCATTATCCAAGCTGAAACAGCTTGTTGTGATGACGGAGGAGCTTAATTATGTATCTTGATAAAATTGTCGCTACAAAGATCAAAGAGGTGGAGGCGCTCAGTAATAGCTTTTCTCTAGCTAAAGCTGAACGTGATATAGCAGCACTCCCTCAGACTAGAGGCTTTCGTAAGGCTTTGACCCAGGGGAAGAACAGGGATATGGGTTTGATTGCGGAGGTAAAAAAGGCATCCCCTTCAAAAGGGCTGATTCGTGAAGATTTCGATCCTGTTTCCATTGCAAAAGGTTATGAAGCGGGCGGCGCTGATTGTTTATCTGTTTTGACGGATACAGATTATTTTCAGGGCAGCGCTGCTTACTTGCAGCACGTGAAAGAAGCTGTAAATCTGCCGCTGCTACGCAAAGATTTTATTATCGATGAGAAACAGATTTATGAAGCGCGTATTCTTGGAGCAGATGCGGTGTTGTTAATCGTTGCTATTTTGACACCGGATAAACTGTCTCATTTTATAGAAATAGCTACTGGGCTTGGAATGGATGTATTAATCGAAGTTCATGATCGGAATGAGCTTGCGTTGGTATTAAGTACAGACAGGATAACACATCCTAATATTCTGCTGGGTATTAATAATCGTAATCTGCGTACCTTTGAGACGTCCTTAGAGACAACGGCAGAGCTGGCAGCACTAGTACCTCAAGGGGTTCCTGTGATCAGTGAAAGCGGAATTGCAGGGCCAAGTGATATTGACTACTTAAGAACGACTGGCGCTCACGGGGTCCTCGTAGGGGAATATCTAATGCGTCAAGCTAATGTAGAAGAAGCGGTAAATGGATTGCTAGGAATGCTTCCAAATGGAAAGGACCGTGTCCGGCATGGCTGAGACATTGGTAAAAATCTGTGGACTTCAGGACGTTGAAGTGCTAAAATCTATGTTACACTTACCACTAGATTATATTGGATTTGTATTCGCTCCTAGTCGTCGCAGGGTTACTCTGGAGCGTGCTTCCGAACTGATTGCTGAACTTCCGCAATGGAAGACTAGTGAAAAACCTAAAGCTGCTGGGGTTTTTGTTAATCCAGAGCTGGATGAGCTGAGCGAACTGCTCTCCGTTGTGTCACTAGATGTCATTCAGCTACATGGGCAGGAAAGTCCAGCCTTTTGTCAAAAGGTTCAGCAAGCTTTCCCACACGTTCAGGTGTGGAAGGCATTGTCTGTTGCTGATAAAGAGTGTGATGACGCTGATAACAAATATACATTGGAACAATACGCAGGCTTCGTTGATGCTGTATTGTTAGATACTTATGATCCTCAGCAGAGCGGCGGCTCTGGGCGCACGTTCGCTTGGGAGAGGTTGCCTGATTATCAGGAAATCGCGCTACGAAATGGTTTGCCGTTATTTGTGGCTGGCGGACTTCATCCTAATAACGTAGGAGAGTTGCTAGATACTTATGCTCCGTACGGAGTAGACGTATCTAGTGGAGTAGAGAGTGAAGGCGTTAAAGATATTATTAAAATGACAGCTTTTGTGGAAAGGGTGAAGCAATCATGACACAAGTACCGGACCAGCATGGACGTTTCGGTTCATTCGGAGGGCGCTTCGTGCCCGAAACTTTGATGACTGCATTGATTGAGCTGGAGGAAGCCTATGAGAAGTATTCGGCAGACCCTGCTTTTCAAGAAGAAATAGATTATCTATTAAAGCAATATTCCGGACGGGAGACCCCACTGTATTATGCGGAACGTCTAAGTAAACATCTGGGAGAAGCAAAAATATATTTGAAGCGTGAAGATTTGAATCATACAGGTGCTCATAAGATTAACAATGCGATTGGTCAGGGAATTCTGGCTAAAATGATGGGTAAAACCAAGGTGATCGCCGAGACTGGAGCTGGTCAGCATGGTGTAGCTACTGCTACGGTTGCAGCCCTACTTGGTATGGAATGTAAAGTGTTTATGGGGGAAGAGGATACTCGTCGCCAGGCACTCAATGTATTCCGTATGAAGCTGCTTGGTGCTGAGGTGATTCCCGTTACGTCCGGATCGCGTACCTTAAAAGATGCCGGCAACGAAGCGCTTCGCTACTGGGTTAGTAATGTGGAAGATACTTTTTACATTCTCGGTTCTGCCGTAGGCCCACATCCTTATCCGATGATGGTTCGTAATTTTCAGCGGGTTATTGGTGATGAAACGCGGCGCCAGATTCTGGAGGCTGAAGGAAGACTGCCGGATGTGCTTGTTGCTGCAGTAGGTGGCGGTAGTAATGCTATCGGCATGTTCTATCCATTCGTAGAGGATAAAGGTGTCGGTATGATTGGTGTTGAGGCAGCAGGCAAGGGAATTGACACACCATTTCATGCGGCGACGATGAGCAAGGGGACTCATGGCGTATTCCAGGGTTCGATGAGTTACCTTCTGCAGGATGAACATGGTCAAGTAACAGAGGCTCATTCCATCTCCGCAGGTCTGGATTATCCAGGCGTAGGTCCTGAACACTCCTATTTAAAAGATATCGAACGCGCAAAATATGTTCCGATTACGGATGCAGAGGCGCTTGATGCACTGAAGCTGCTATGTGTAACGGAAGGTATTATTCCAGCTTTGGAGTCAGCACATGCGATAGCCCATGTAGTGAAGATGGGTCCAACCCTTACCAAGGATGATATTGTTGTTATCTGCCTGTCAGGCCGGGGAGACAAAGATGTGGAATCGATCATGGCGTACACAGAAGGGAAGGGAAACGAATGACAACCGAAACTACAAACCGGATGGATTTGGTATTCCGGAAGCTTAAAGCTGAAGAACGGACGGCATTAATTCCTTTTCTGACGGTTGGAGACCCTGATCTGGAGACTACGCTTGCCATCATCGCAGAACTGGAGGCGGCAGGTGCAGACATTTTGGAGCTGGGAGTACCTTACTCTGATCCGCTAGCAGATGGCCCTGTCATTCAGCGAGCGTCTGCACGAGCTCTGCGGGGGGAGGTTCACCTGCGTACCTGTATGGAGACCGCGTTAAAAGCTCGTCAAGCCGGAAGCAGCTTGCCCTTTATTTTGTTTTCCTATTACAATCCTATCCTGCAAATGGGGCTGGATACATTTTTCGCAGAACTGAATGCTCATGAGATTAGTGGTCTTATTATTCCAGATCTTCCTGTCGAGGAATCAGAGGAGATGCGTCGCCGCAGTAGTGAAGTTGGCGTTAATCTCATTCCACTAGTTGCACCGACCTCAAGTGAACGTATTGCGAAGATTGTCTCAGGTGCGAGTGGGTTTATCTATTGTGTATCCTCGTTAGGTGTGACAGGGGAACGATCCACTTTCCATGCTGATGTAGAGGCGTTTATTGATTCCGTGCGTCAAGCTACGGATCTGCCGGTGGCTGTAGGATTTGGGATCTCAACTGGCGAACAGGTTGCCCGCTTTGCTCAGATTTGCGATGGCGTGGTAGTAGGTAGTGCGATTGTTCGTAAAATAGAAGAGGTCATTCCGCTGCTCGATAATCCCGCTACACGGAATGAGGGGCTGTTGCAAATTCGAGAATTTGTGGCACAATTAAAAAGACCATAACAGTGTCATTTTGACCTGTGTATAGTGGAGTAATCAACTATGGAGAGCGAGGACTATTCATGAATCCAAAACCGAATATAGTTAATCTCCCTGTCTACAAACCAGGGAAACCTATAGACGAAGTTAAGAAGGAGCTTGGCTTAAGTGAGGTTATTAAGCTTGCATCCAATGAGAACCCGTATGGAGCTTCCCCGAGTGCTAAAGAAGCTATTCTAGCAGAGCTTGAGAATCTTTATCTATATCCAGACGGATCGGCCGTTGAGTTGACGGCAGCACTTGCCAACCGTCTTGGTGTGAACAGCGATAATATTATTTTTGGCTGTGGTTCTGATGAGATTATTGCTCTTATTGCTCGTGCTTTCTTCTTGCCAGGTGATGAGACAATCATGGCTGACCAGACCTTCTCTGTGTATAAGAGTAACGCAGATATCGAAGGCGCTGTGTCCATCGAGGTACCACTTGTAAATGGTACACATGATCTGGATGGGATGCTGGCCCGTATTACGGACCGTACGAAGGTTATCTGGATTTGTAATCCGAATAACCCAACAGGAACGATTGTACCAGAGGAAGCCTTGGTTTCTTTCCTTGATGCTGTTCCTTCCAATGTAATGGTTGTTCTTGATGAAGCATACTGTGAGTACGTAACAGATCTTTCTTACTCCAACGGTATCCAATTATTAAATCGTTATACGAATTTGGTTGTGCTCCGCACATTCTCCAAAATTTATGGCTTAGCCGCATTGCGTATTGGTTATGGCGTTGCTAGTCCTGAGATTATTTCATTGATCAACAAGGTACGCGAGCCTTTCAATACCACTCGTCTTGCGCAAGCCGCGGCTCTTGCTGCCTTGAATGACCAAGAATACGTGGAGGAATGCCGTCGTCTTAATAGCGCGGGTATTGTCCAATTACAAGGTGAATTCAAACGTCTGGGCCTTGAATCCTTCCCTGCACACGGGAACTTCATTATGGTAGATGTTCGCAAACCTGCAACCGAGGTTTTCGATGCTTTGATGCGTAAAGGAATCATAGTAAGAGCGGGTCATCAAGTTTACCCTACTTATATTCGTGTTACTGTGGGCTCTGCTGAACAGAACACAGCGTTTATAACTGCGCTGGAACAAACGCTTATAGAGTCTGGTGTGCGGGCTTAGTAATAAACAGCAAGACTAGACTAAAAAAGGCAGGTAGTTCAAAGAACATGACGACAAAAATAGCTATATTCGGTGTCGGTCTGATCGGAGGCTCACTGGCCCTTTGCTTTAAAGGCAAGGAGGGCCTGACCGTCGTAGGACATGCCCACCGTCCTGAATCCGCGAGTAAATATATAAGCAGAGGTGTGGTTGATCAAGCCACGCTTTCTGTTGAAGAAGCGGCACTTGATGCTGATTTCATTTTTTTATGTGTACCGGTAGGGATGTTAGAGGATTATCTGCAGCAATTAAGTAAATTGCCTCTAAAACCCGGCTGCATTATTACAGATGTAGGAAGCACGAAAGCTAGTATTGCCGCATGTGCGGTCTCCTTAGATATTCCTGGAGTACATTTTATCGGCGGACACCCAATGGCAGGATCAGAGCGCTCAGGTGTTGAGGCAGCTTCATCACTGCTATTTGAGAATGCCTATTATGTGTTGACGCCTCCTCCAGGAGTGCCAGATGAGGCTTATCATGCACTGGAGTCTCTACTACACCACACAAGAGCACAGATAGTACGCCTTGATCCAGAACGCCATGATGAGATTGTAGGTGCCATTAGTCATCTACCGCATATTATTGCTGTTGCTTTGGTAAATCAGATTCGTGCCTATGACGATACAGACTCCTTATATAGCACGCTAGCTGCAGGGGGCTTTCGGGATATTACTCGGATTGCGTCCAGTGATCCTATAATTTGGCGAGACATTTTGCTGAACAATCGTTCCGTAATGCTTCGTTTATTGAAGGATTGGAACGAGGAAGTTTCTTCTTTTGTTCGTCTACTGGAAAGTGAAGATGGCGTAGGGATTGAAGAGGCCTTCGAAGAAGCGAATGGCTTCCGCAGTCAGTTGCCTGAACGGCGTAAAGGCATGATCGCACCTTTATTTGACCTACATATTGATGTACCGGATCATCCGGGGATTATCGGTCGTATCGCTACTGAGCTGGGGGACCAAGGCATTAACCTTAGCAACGTACAAATCATCGAGAGTCGTGAAGATGTGCCGGGTATTATGCGCCTATCTTTTCGTCAGGAGAACGATATGGAACGAGCGAAAGTGCTCCTGCAGGAGCACGATTATACCGTATATGTGTAGTATTAAGGTTCGCTCCGGGTCATTTTCAAATCGTAATAAATAGTAAAAACAGCGATTCTCATGTTATTAGAGAATCGCTGTTTTGTTATTCTGGCTTGTTGGTTGCTAGCTTCCACATGCCGCCGTTAGTACCACCTTTGAAGTAGTCTTTCGGACTCCACTGACGCTATTTCATTTGGAGGGCTTATATTGGGTGTTTTTCGCTCTAATTTAGATTTGGCTTTTTGCAACTGTTCCCGAACTCGCTTTCTCCATTTCGATCAGTATTTCTTCCAAGAAATTCTCAGGTACATATGTCATGCCGTTCATTATAAATTCCTGGCTGACATTAACCCAATTAACTTGAGTTTATTTCGCCGTAACTATTTTGGCTATCTACAAAACGATTTCTTGCTGCTCCTATACCAACTAAAAAGAGAAAGGCCGAAGCTCCAAGCAGAATGAAAAGTGGCAGGTTCCAACTATTTGTCGCATCATGCAGATATCCTATAAGGGCAGGACCGATTGCGGCAAGCAGATATCCGATCGATTGCGCCATACCAGACAGTTCCGCCGCTTGATGCGCATTTTTAGTACGTAAACCGAAAAACATCATGGATAAGCTAAAGGCGCAGCCTCCACCAATTCCGAGTATGATGATCCATAACAGAATGATATTGGAGCTTCCGTAAAGCAGTCCGAGCGTTCCCGTCAAAAGCAAAATGGTTGTGATGGCCACTAACGAACGTTGACTTGACATTCGCCCAGCAATAACGGGGACAATAAAGGTAAATGGAAGCAGCGCTAACTGCATTATTGAGAGGTACCATCCTGATTGGCTTGAGTCAATGCCTTGCTGCTTTAAAATTTCAGGCAACCATGCGATCAGCACATAGAAAATCATGGACTGCATACCCATAAACAAGGTTACTTGCCAGGCGAGAGGGGAACGCCAAACATTTACATCATTGCTGGCCATCTGTTGACTCGTCGAGGTTGTTCGCTTCGTATGCTTCCTTAATTGAGGCAACCAGCAGAGGATCGATACAAAGCTTAAGATTCCCCATATTCCCAACGCTTCCTGCCATTTTAAACCTACGTTTGCGGCTAGCGGTACACTAATTCCCGATGCGATCGCTCCAGATAAACTCATTGAAATTCCAAAGATACCAGTCATGGCACCGATTTTATTAGGGAAATCACGTTTGATTAAACTTGGCATTAATACATTACAAACGGCAATTGCAAATCCAAGAATTGCAGTTCCAATATACAGATTTGCAGCGCCAGCTAAAGAACGTATTACAATACCAACAGTCAAAAAGATCAGGGCAAACAAAATTAAAAGTTCTACTCCATACCTGCGTCCTAGTTTTGGTACTAGAGGCGATAATAAAGCAAAGGTAAGTAACGGTACCGTTGTTATCAGGCCTGCTAAAGTATTGGAGATATGAACGTCTTCCCTTATGAGACCCACTAAAGGACCGACCGAGGTTAAGGGAGCACGTAAATTTGCGGCAATAATAATAATGCCGAGTATTAGCAGCCCTAGAGATGATGGTAAGATTTTCTTGTTCGGCATTCTTCATTTCACCTTCTAGAATTATGTGTACTGTTGGTTTTCTGCTGATTGAAAAACTATGGAATAACATCCGCGCGGACAATAAAAGTATATTATAGTATATTAAATTTAACAATAAGTATTTTATAGTTAACTTTATGAAGAGTGTCCTATCACTTGAAGTGCTTTATATTAGTTAAAAAAAATACAACTCTGAGTTCCCATATATAATGGAATACTGAGTTGCATTTTATAAGTGAAATTTTCGGCTTTTAGAAACCATATTTTAAGGAGATATGGAGCACTGTTTCGCTATTCGTATGATTGGTATAAGAGTGAGGGCGATCTGCACGAAAACTGATCGTATCATATTGATTCAATGTGTACATCTCACTATTGACTTGAATTTCAATGGAACCAGTCATTACTGTCGCAATTTCAGTTGTATTCACATGATGACCTTCAGGGTGATACGAACTATTTGGCTGTAAGTAAGCTCGACACATTTCAATATCGTTGCTTACGTTTTTAAAGACGGGTTCAATGATCCAATTCTTTTGATCATTAGAAAACCGAAGACCTTCGCCTGCTCGATACAAACTAACAGGGTCTTCAGATTTGAACAAAGCTAGTAGGGGTAAAGATAGGCCTTTTGAAATTTTCCATATAATCGCCAAAGTTGGATTTGTCTCGCCGCGTTCGATATTCCCCAGAGTAAGTTTACTTACACCTGTTAATTCCGCTAAGTCATCTAAGTTCATGTTTTTTTCTTTTCTGTACTTTTTCAAGGCACCGCCGATTTGTAGTACAAGTTGTTTTGATTCATCGATTTCATTCATTTCATATTCACCTCAACAAATATCTTTATAGCTAGTATATTGTTTATCTTGACTCTTTTCCATACCTCTTCAAGTGAACGCAAACGGGGTAATAGATGACTGTGGGGATTTGTGGAAGCTAATTCGCTCGCTATAGTAAAATAACCTATTATAGATCATCTAACAAAAGGTACAGCGCTTACAGGACAAAAAAAGACCGCTTACAAAGTAAGCGGCTACAGTTCACAATAAATTGGAACCGTGTAGTATTTGGATAGGAGTGGAGAGAAACCATACTGTACTTTTATTATATGTATACGTTTACATTTTGTCAACAGTTTATTAAAAAGAGATTAAAGTCACATTACAGTGATCAAAGTCTTATGGTTGAACTTCATGTTCGTTTATAATCTGTTGTCAGGTCATGCTGACGAGATTACTGCTCTGAAGTCTATTAATGTCATCCTATGAGAATCTGTGATACAATAGATCTGGTATATTTCTAGATTCGTTATAAAATTTATATGCTCATAGAAATATGCCATTTTTCTTTTTATATTCATCACAATCATCATGCCTTAATTATTGGGTGTTTGAATATACATAGGTGTATTTCAAAATTGAAGAACGGATAAGTTGCACGTCATATATTTTCCCTTAAATTCCCACAAGGAACGTTTGTCTTACATAAAAGGTCGACAATATCGTTTCTTCTTGTAATAAACTAAAAAGTTGTAGTAAACCAGCGCAACTTTTAAAGCCCAAACCGGTATAATAAGTACGGACCGGACGGGAAAAGACGTGCAAGGGCGAGGAGGGCCAATCTCACCATGACGGATTCCCAGTTGATCCAGGAAATTAAACAAGGCAACACAGAATTATATTCAGAATTAATGCGTCGTTATCAACGAAAAATATTGGCATTTGTATATCATATGCTTAGAAACTCACAAATGGAGCTAATTGCAGAGGACCTTTGTTCGGAGACTTTCTACAAGGCATTCCGTAGCTTGCATTCCTTTCGAGAGGTAGATGCTTCCTTTTCAACGTGGTTGTACACTATTGCTCGTAATACCGTGCTAAGTGAGCTTCGTAAGAATCGTGCCGGAAATGTATCCCTAGAAGAGAGTGGATATACTCCCGTTGCACCGTTTGAAGTAGCGCCTGAGCAGGCTGCATTGCGTAAAGAACGGATGAATTTGGTTCGTGAGGCAATTAATAATCTTCCGGAGAAACAACGCTCTGCACTAATCCTGCGTGAATACGATCAGATGGATTATCAAGAAATTGCAGAAATTTTGGATCAGAGTGTAAGCTCCGTGAAATCATTGTTGTTTCGTGCCAGAAGTAGTGTGAAGCTTCAACTCGAATCCTATTTCAATGAGCCTGAAGTTGAAGAGCAGGTTGAGAGGGTGTAAGGCGAATGAATTGCAGGGAAGCGCAAGAATGTATTCCGCTCTTGTGGGACGCTCCCCCCACACATCCTAGGCGGATTTTGCTCGAACAACATATTGAAACTTGTCCTTACTGCGCTGCTGAATGGTCTCTGTGGCAAGAGAGTAGCCAGCTTATGCATGATTTGAAAGAAGAGATTAGTGAAGAGCGTGCAGAAGTTATAAATGTTAAAGTTATGGAGCGGATTTATCTAGAGAGTCCTTGGTTGATGCCAGGGGATGGGAAATCCGCAGGGACATCTGCCATTGTTCGTCATAGGCTTAGTCTCTGGATCGCTTGCTTCCTGGCGGTATTTTTGTCTAGTGTTCTTTACTTTACTATGTTTAGAACACCTGCAGATATCACTGTGGCTCAAAGTGGAATTGTAGAGACTGGTGTTGCTGGCTCTATGGAATGGACTTCTACTTATCCCATTTTAGGCTCTGAAGGTGGGATTATTGAACCGCTTGTAGTAAATATGGGACCTACTCATCCTCAATATTGGATGATGTTATCCATGCTTGGCGTGGGTTTTGCAGTGTTTTCGTTAACCCGGCTGAATCGATATCGCAGATCATAAAGGGTCTATTGATGTATGACTTAGCTATTGCAGTATTAAATAGTGTTAAGAACGATGTAGGAGTCCCTTTATGTAAAGATAAGGGGCTTTTTTGTATTCTAATACGCATAAAAGAAGACTTTTTATTTCATCCATGTTACATTAAGAGACAAATACTTGGGTGAAAAGGGGGAGGCAATATGCTAATCGGCTTGATACGCCATGGATTGACGGACTGGAACGCAATTGGAAAGATACAGGGGCAAAGTGATATTCCGCTTAATGATGAAGGACGGATGCAAGCTGCTATGCTTGCTGACCGCTTATTACAAGAGCCGTATCGCTGGGATTATTGCATTACAAGTAATCTTTCCCGGGCAGCAGAGACAGGCAAGATCATCGCTGATAAATTAAATGTACCGTTGCTTGATCCTGATGATCGGATCCGGGAACGTGCCTACGGGCAAGTAGAAGGGCTTACTGCCGCTGAGCGTGAAGAGAAGTGGGGGAAAGATTGGAGTCAGCTTTCACTTGGTCAAGAAACTGACGAACAGCTTCAAGCACGTGCACTTGCCTTTATGGAGGATATTTCTGCGCAGCATCCCAATCGGAATATACTAGTTATATCTCATGGAGGGTTCCTCGCTCAACTGTATACTGCATTTTACAAAGATAAGTATTCTGAGCGAATTGGGAATTTATCCCTGACAATTTTGGAGAAGAAAGAACGGGAATGGAACCCTATTCTATATAATTGTACTCGCCATATCCTGCAAAATCAGCGTTAACCCGTGCATCGGGTTATTTTTTTTGCGCAAAGGGGAATAAAAAGGGCTGTATTTCCCATAATGGTAGTAAAACGGTGAGGCGATAAAACATGAATCTGGCGGATATGCTCACTTATGCAGATATTGGACAGCTGACCGCCATAGCGGGACGCTACCGGTGTGAATGCAAGCAGAATTCCAAACATGACTTGATCCAGAGTATTTTGATTATGCTTGGAAGCAGAAGTTTTATGGAGTCTCATATCCGGGAATGTGCTCCGGAGGATCTACGGTTTCTGAATACATTACTTTTTGATGAACGCAGCTACTTTAGTCTGGAAGATTTGTTGGCTGTAGCTAGACAGGCTTCTTTTGATGCTCCAGAAGGAAAGACCGGAGGCTTCCGAGAAATGGTTTCTCGTTTCAAAAGCGGAGGCTGGCTCTTTAGCGGTTCCTCCCAGCAAACCAGATACTTGTTCCAAGTGCCTAAAGACTTGAAAGAGCGCTTTCGTGAGACGATGAGCGCACATATCAAGGATAAGGTTGCGGTTAGCTCTGAACCAGCCATGTATCGTAATGAAGGAGAATTGTTATTAAGTGATCTGGTTATGCTTCTGAGATATATCAAGGAAAATGAGCCAGAGCTTAATCAGGAAGGGGCAATGTATAGGCGGTATCAGCAAGGAGTGATGAATGCACTTCATATTCCGGAGGATCTTCTTAGCAAAGGCGGCTGGAGATTTGGTTATGGTAGGGCATGTGAGCATTATCCGCCTAGATTAGCGCTTCTGTATGATTATGTTCGTCATCGCCGCTGGATCACTGAAGAAGGTTTTCGGCTAAGGCTTACGGCGACAGGAGAGGCAGTGTTAGCCGACGGAAAATGTGACTCGTTGATGCAGATATTCTCTTTTTGGTTAAAACTATATAAGGGGGCTGTACCAAACCTGCCTTCACTTGTGTATTGGGTAAGCATTAGTGCTGGGAATTGGGTGAGTGTACCTTCATTAGTGGATGGTATTGGGTGGTTAATTAAACCGTTCTATTATGACAATGCTGCCTCTATTCTGGAGCAACGAATTATTCGGATGATGGTGCACCTTGGGATGCTTAAATTAGGGGAGACTACTGCTGGTCTCACTGTGATGATGACGCCGTGGGGGATGGAGATAGCCGTGCCTAAACATCTATAGTAGTATGAAGGCATACAAGCAAATGCTTATGGGGATTACATACGTAGATGAGGACTTCGCTTTGGTTGTTGATAGGAACAATAGATGAAGTATTGATCAGAATGGGTAAATATGTAGAACGTAGACAGGATTGTTGAATATGATTTAGTAGGTGCCGTCACTTTTGAAACCGAAAACAAAATCATCTTGATGGATATCAAAATATTAAAGCAATAAGGATCTCTTAAACAGCGGAGGTGTATCGAATGGACAAAATGAAGGCTACGTACGAAGTGATGCTAGGACTTGCGGCAGAAATGGTGTGGGATGAAGCGCTGCGAAAGCGTCGCTCCGACATCTTGCACCGTGAGATTGACACGGCGCTGGCTACAGGAGATAAATTGGCTTTTCGAAATCTTACAGAAGAACTTAAAAGTTTGGCATAAAGAAATGCGCTTAGCGCATTTCTTTTTTTATTAAATAGGTACCTGTTCAACTCACTTTCTGTATCAATTAGAGGTGAAGGAAGACGGGGGAAATCTAAATCTAGACGTTTGTCTTCCTCTTTCAATATAATGGGATTTATAACATCGGGCAAATTTGTGAAAAGTGGATGCGAAGAAGGATCGCAAATAGGGAGATGACATTAATGAAATTCAGTGATTTTGAAGTTGAACAGTGGGAAGAAAATCGAAAGTTCTATGATACATGTCTCATACCTTTTACAGGATTAAGTGGGTCCGAGAGTCCCCCTGAGACGGTTCAAGCATTAGAAAGATTACGTGATTTTATGGATTTGGTGGAAATACCGTTTAAGGGACGGATTGTAACTTACCCGGCGATTCAGTATGGAGGGGAAGGATATGTCGATCTAATTAATGAGGTTTGCCGAAAAGTCAAATCCAGTGGTTTCCAGTATGCCGTGGTGTTAACAGCAGATATAGCACTTCAGGAACAAGAAATTTTTGAAAGCGATTTAGTACTCTCTCTGCCTATCATTGAGGGCTCTCTGGAAGGTAAGATTAATAGTGATATTGGGATGAAAATTCAAAAGATGTGGGGACGGTGAGTCTCTTTTAAATGTGACAGAAAATCAACAATTGTAAGTGAAAATCACTTTTTGGCCTGTCACAAATTAGACAATATTCTTGACGGGTTTTAGTGCCTAAGCTATTATTAGGTTGAATCGA
Source organism: Paenibacillus sp. FSL R5-0744 (assembly GCF_037972555.1). Lineage (NCBI taxonomy): Bacteria > Bacillati > Bacillota > Bacilli > Caryophanales > Paenibacillaceae > Paenibacillus > Paenibacillus sp. FSL R5-0744. The sequence continues at coordinate 4,729,333 of NZ_CP150228.1, read as the reverse complement.
AATGGTATGTGATGTATTTCATTGAAAAGATTTGAAAACGGATTATTTATAGTAAGGCATCTCTGATCGGACACCTTAGATACTTTCTTATATCTTGAGAAGGGGGTTATATAACAGTATGAGCAGCCATAATGATCAACAGGATATTTGGCCTGAACAACCACCCAGCCGTAAAGAGATGTCGCGCAGGCAATTTTTGACCTACACGCTAGGTGGCGCTACTGCTTTTATGGGGGCAGGTACAATTCTCCCAATGGTCCGTTTTGTCGTGGACCCAATATTACATAAGAAGGGTGCAGGTGATTTTATAAAGGTTGCTGAAATTAGCAAAATCACCGAAGAGCCCCAAGAGTTTACGTTTGAATTGAAACAGAAAGACGGATGGTACGACAGCACAGCGACGCTGACTGCGTGGATCCGTAAAGACGCAAAGGGTGATATTTATGCGCTTTCACCCATTTGTAAACATTTAGGATGTACGGTTGGGTGGAACAATGATAAGGCACATCCGGACGAGTATCACTGTCCTTGCCACGGTGCGCGTTATACCAAACTCGGCAAAAATCTCGAAGTAGCTCCAAAACCGCTTGACCAGTATAAAACGAAATTTGATAACGGGTGGGTTCTTTTGGGTGATATTGTGCCTAATACAGTAGCTAGTGAGGAGGCGTAGGTTCTAATGTTTAAAAATGTCTATAACTGGATTGACGAACGTTTGGATGTTACGCCAATTTGGAGAGACGTGGCCGACCACGAGGTTCCTGAGCATGTTAACCCGGCCCATCACTTCTCTGCGTTTGTGTATTGTTTTGGCGGACTGACCTTTTTTATTACAGTGATTCAGATCTTATCGGGTATGTTCTTAACGATGTATTATGTTCCAGATATTATCAATGCTTATGCAAGTGTTGAGTATTTACAATCTAGTGTTGCCTTTGGACAAATTGTTCGCGGAATGCATCACTGGGGTGCCAGTCTTGTCATTGTTATGATGTTCCTTCATACGATGCGCGTCTTCTTTACAGGCTCTTATAAAGCTCCGCGTGAGATGAACTGGGTAGTTGGAATGCTCATCTTCTTCGTAATGTTGGGGCTTGGTTTAACGGGTTACTTATTGCCTTGGGATAATAAAGCTTACTTCGCGACTAAAGTAACACTCGAAATTGCTAACTCTGTTCCAGTGATGGGACCCGTATTGAAAGAACTTATGCAAGGCGGTACGATTGTTGGTGCAGAAACGTTGACTCGGTTCTTCGCACTTCATGTATTCTTCCTCCCAGCGGTGCTTCTTAGTCTGCTCGTAGGACACTTTATTATGATCCGCAGACAAGGGATTTCTGGACCGTTGTAAGTTAATCTGAGAGAGGAGGAATACGGATGGCACATGGAAACAATTCTAAGGAAAAGGTTGTATATGTCGGTGATACCAGAGTTCGTAAAGGCAATGGATTTATCACACCTCCAGACTATTCAGCCTATCCTGGTAAATCGGAAGCCTTTATCCCTAACTTTCTACTGAAAGAATGGATGGTTGGCGTCGTTGTACTTGTAGGAATATTAGTGCTTACTATTTCAGAGCCAGCGCCGCTAGGGTTTCCAGCGAATGCGAGTGCTACGGTTATCCCAATTCCTGACTGGTATTTCTTGTTTCTCTATCAGTATTTGAAGCTTCCTTATGCTTCAGGTGATTATATCGTTCTGGGTACATTAGGTGTAACCGGTGTAGCGTTTGGTTCACTTCTTTTAGCACCATTTCTTGACACGGGCAGAGAACGTCGCTTCTATCGTAGACCGATCGCTTCATCTTTGATGTTCTTATCGCTAGCGGCGATTGTGTACTTAACAAATACCGCTTGGACGGAATACAAACATGAAATGGCTGAAACTGGTCAAATTCCTGAAGATGTTCAACGGGAAGAGAAGGCGGCAGAGAATAGGGCGAAGGGGCTTCCAACCTCGAGTGCAGTTAAGGCAAAGGAAGTAGCGATTGTAGATAAGGATGATCCGGCTATGGGGCTGTTTAAGCAAGCTACTTGCATCTCTTGTCATGCGGCGGATTTGAAAGGGGCAGGCGGGCCTTCACTTCGCGGCGTTGGGGACACCCATGATAAAGAAGCAATCCTTACTATTATAAAAGAGGGTCAAGGACAGATGCCGAAGATGTATGATATTGCTCTGGGAGCGGGGCTTTCGGATCAAGACATTGATGCCTTGGCAGACTGGCTTGCCAAACAAAAAAGCGAACAGTAAAATAAAAATAACGCAAAACCTGATCGAAACTGCGGTCAGGTTTTTGTATGTCTAAATGTAAAGTTTCCACTACTTGGGAGGTTAATGATCTGTATGTCCGTTCTTGATAAACTGTTTAAGCACCGAGGAATCATTTGGTTGTTATTTATTGTGAATCTTCTCGGTACCATTTATGGCTACATATGGTATGGCAATCAATTGGAGTTCACGGCGGCTAACTTTCCGCTTTGGTTGCTCCCGTTTGTTCCAGATAGTCCAACCGCGAGCCTGTTCTTTACCTTGGCGCTGTTGCTAATGCTTTTTCCTCCAAAAAGCTATACGGGAAACAATGTAAGGGAGCTTATTGAGGCGTTAGCGGTTGTGACGTCTGTGAAGTATGGGATTTGGGCAGTAAGTATGATTTTTGCTGGAGGTTATCAAGGAGATATTCTAGTTTGGAAAGACTGGATGCTGGTGATCTCTCATTTGGGGATGGCGGTAGAAGCTTTGATCTATGCACGATTCTTTTCTTTCCGCAAAATGATTCCGCTAGCGCTGTTCTGGACCCTTGCTAACGATATGCTGGACTATTCCTATGGAATATACCCATGGTTACCTTCTGTACTAAATGATGATGTCACACAGGTGCAATATTTCACGATGGCGCTTACGGTGTTTAGTGTAATTGTTGCTTGGTTGTTTAGTAGTAGACAAAGACCAGTAGACTCTATCTATCAGTTTAAGAACAGGTTCTAGTAAGCAGTTCTAACCCTTGTCCGCCTGCCATACATTTAGAATTATAAGAAGTATAAGTTTTATACTATACTTTATCCTTATAATTTTACGAGAAACGAATATCGTCTAATAAAGACGACAACGTCGTTTCTTCTTAGGTAGGAGGGGGATGTCTCATGCTCCGAGGGAGATATTATGTGTTGGTTATTCTAGTGTTTTGCTGGTTACTGACCAGCATGAATGTTGAAAAAGCTTCAGCAGCGCAAGGGAATGCTGGTGAAGGTTCTGGCAAGGTTTCGAAGCAAAGCGCCGACGTTAGTTCGGGCAACGGTTTGACAGTGATGAGCGGAAAGACTGGAGCACAGCAGCTAGAACAAGCCGCTGAGGCGTTGTATGGGTATGTCTTGGAAGGGGATGTGATGAAGGTCCGACAAGAGACCGAAGAGATCTCTAGGATCATAGTGTCCTCTTCTTTTGAAGGAATGACCTCTGTAGAGGGCATTAATGCGTTGTCAGGGGTCATTATGGACCTGAAGGCTGCTGTGGCAAGTGCAAAAGTATCTCAGCAGCAATTGGAGGCTACAGCTACCAGGTTACGATTAGCTGCCAACAGTCTGAATCAACCCGGACAACCCATTTGGCTTCAGTATTATAAGCTAATTCGCGAGGATTTAAATGCGATGGAGCAAAGTGGTGCTACAAATGATCTGACGGGATGGAAAACGGCTGTAGAGAGGCTACAGGGAAGGTATGAAAATATCCGGCCAGCGGTGATCGTCTCTCGGAAACCTGAAGTTGTAAATGCATTTGATTCTTGGCTCTCATATGCCGCAGGCATTCCTTCTTCCTCACGAAAAATCGAACGGGCCCGGTTGCTTGAAATTGTGTCTTATGGTCAGGATACTGTGCGGGTAATGTTCGGAAAAGAGAAGGATGAGCCGGCTTTGTCAGTACCCCTGGCCTCACAAGAATTTGGGATTTGGGGAGGACTAGCCGCAGGGTTTATTATCGCTGTATTAGCATATGCGGGTTATCGTAAGTACCGAGGAGAGAATCAGAACTTCAAACCAATTTAGTGGAATGGTTATATAAATAACCAAAAGGAGCGGGGAAGAGTCCCCCGCTCCTTTTTTAACGAATCAAAACTTATATATTTGGGGCTTCCGCAAAGTACCTGAGTACGTATCGAAGCAAGGCCCCACTTTGTGGGGATATTTTATGTTTCTCTGAATCCCTCGCCTTGTACGTCGTGTACATCGCTAATAATTACGAACGCGTGCGGATCAATCGATTTGACCAGTAAACTAAGACGGCGAATTTCCTGCCTTGAAACTACACAGTACACCATATGTTTGGCTTGCTTAGAATACGCACCGATTGCAGGGATGAGTGTTACACCTCGTTCTAGTTCAGCAGTTATTAGATCAGCAATTTGGGGTGCCTCATCACTAATGATTGTAAATGCTTTGGCGGCATAAGCGCCTTCCTGGATAAAATCGATGACACGCGATGCGATGAACACTGCAACGAGTGTGTATAGAATTTTTTCTTTGGGAATATAGAAGATGGAAGAGCCGATAATGAAAATGTCGATGGCCAGAATAATCTGCCCCATACTCCAGCCGAAATTCCGTCCCAGAATTCTTGCCACAATGTCTACGCCACCTGTAGTGCCACCAAAACGGAACACAATCCCAAGCCCGGTTCCAAGGGTTACCCCTGCGTATAGTGCAGCAAGAATAAAGTCATGTTCGGTACTGAAAGGGACAATCCATCCAGCAGAGATCAATCTTTCGAAGATCCACAAGAAAAGGGACAAAGATCCGATTCCTACCCCTGTGTATACAATTTGGCGGCCGCCTAGGACTTTCCAACCGAGCAGAAACAATGGGAGATTGATTAGCAGTGTTGTTAAAAAGATTGGAATGTCAAAGGCATAATTAAGCAGCAGTGTGATTCCCGTTACGCCGCCTTCCATTAATTGACTGGGAATGATGAAATACAGTAGTCCGAATGCATATACTGCGGTTCCGAGCATGATAGGGGCAACTGTTTTGCTGATTGAAATTACCTTGTTTGAATTCATGGAATCCCTCGTTAGGCCTTGTTTAGGCAGTTTTTCTTTTCCTATAATAAGTATACCTTTTCTTGCGGGTGTTAAAATATTCAAAAAAGATTTGTCTTCAAAACGTCTTTACGATAACATAGGGGCAAACAGAAGGCAAGATATACAGAGGGGGCAAAGATACATTTTATGGACAAAAGTCTTGGTGACATTCAGCGTGAAGTAGACGCTTATATATCGCAATTTAAAGAAGGGTACTTCAGTCCGCTGTCTATGTTAGCCCGCATGTCCGAGGAAGTCGGAGAGTTGGCGCGGGAAGTCAATCATGAATTCGGTGAGAAGCCGAAGAAGTCTGACGAAGCAGAGAATTCTATAGAGCTTGAACTGGGAGATATTTTGTTTATTACTGTTTGTTTTGCAAATTCTCTAGGGATTGATCTGACTGAAGCACATAATAAGGTCATGCATAAGTTTAATACCCGAGACGCTGGTCGTTGGACACCAAAAGACACCGATTAGGCCTCTATAACATATGCTGTACCAAACGAACGGGATTTAGCCGTGAGGATGGTGAGGATATGGATCAAAGGGATTATGTAAGAGAAGCCTATCGCTCTATATTGCGTAGTGACTTTGCAGAAGCTATTGTATGCTTTGAAGCCGCGATTGCAGCAAGTCCGGCTGATGCTGAAGTCAGATATCGTTGTTCCATAACGTATGCCCGCAGTGGTATGCTAGATAAAGCTTTAGTTCATGCTCAGGCGGCTATGAAGTTAGATGGCAGCAAACCTGAGTATAGTCTACATCTACAGCATCTTCAAGCTATGATGCATGTACAGGAAGCTAAGCGGTTGATAGAAGATGAAGATAACAAAACTCGTAACCCGTATCATCCGATTACGCTACTCAAAGAGGCCATCACCCTTGATCCATTATATGGGGATGCTTATGTATGGCTTGCCATCGCACATAGTCGGGTGAATGAACATATGCAGGCTATGGCCGCCTTGAAAGAAGTGATTTCTTTACATCCGGATGATTCTGGCTTGCGAGAATTAATGGTAGACCTTCAGAAATCCATACAATCGTATATGCAGTAACTATATAACTAGTGAAAGCGAGGATGAAAAGATATGAGCAACAAGATCAGAGTTATCGTATCCGGAGCAGGCGGGAGAATGGGTAAAGAGGTTGTTAAACTTGTGCTGCAGGACGAAGAGTTGGAGCTAGCGGCTGCGGTAGATCGTTCAACGATGGATATCGATGCAGGCCGTCTAGTAGGTCTCGAAGACTCAGGAGTTATTGTAACTTCAGATCTTGAGGCTGCCCTCGCGGGAAGCAACGGAGATGTTGTGGTCGATTTCACTACACCACAATCCGCGTATATGAATACAGTGCTAGCCATTAAATATGGAGTGCGTCCGGTTATCGGTACAACCGGATTCACACCGGAGCAAATTGTGGAACTGGACAAGCAGTGTCAAGACCAGGGGATAGGTGGACTTATTGCTCCAAACTTCTCTATAGGGGCTATTCTGTTGATGAGATTTGCGGCTCAAGCTTCAAAATACTTTCCGCATCTGGAGATTATCGAGTATCATGGTGACCAAAAACTGGATGCTCCATCCGGGACTGCAGTCAAAACAGCAGAGATGATTTCAGAAGTACGGGAAGAGCTTCGTCAAGGAAACCCTAAAGAAGAAGAAACGATTGAGGGTGCGCGTGGGGGTTACTATAATGGATTCCGGATACATAGTGTCCGTCTTCCTGGTGTGTTTGCCCAAGAAGAAGTGATTTTTGGTGGGTTCGGACAATCCTTAAAAATCCGGCATGATTCTTATGAGCGAGCAGGCTATATGCCAGGCGTTAAGATGGGTATTCAAAAGGTTATGGGATATACTGGCTTGATCTATGGATTTGAGCACTTTATAGAATAGACAGGGGAGAACACCATGTTAAAGATCGCATTTATTGCACATGATCGTAAAAAAGATGAAATCGTAAATTTTGTATTAGCCTATGAGCATGTATTTGTAGGTCATGAACTATTTTCTACGGGGACTACTGGCCAACGGATCATGGATGTGACTAGCTTGAAGATTCATCGCTATATGTCAGGACCATTGGGTGGAGATCAGCAAATTGGGGCAATGGTAGCCCAAGATGAATTGGATCTTATTATTTTTTTGCGCGACCCATTAATGGCACAGCCACATGAACCAGATATTACAGCTTTACTTCGTCTATGTGACGTATATGGTATCCCTGTAGCAACGAATATCGCAACAGCTGAGGTGCTTGTGAAGGCGATTGATCGCGGTGACTTTGCTTGGCGTGAACTCGTCCATAAATACAAACCAGGTGTTGATGAATGAAGCTGGACATTCTTGTATTTGGGGCTCATGCGGATGATGCGGAGATCGGAATGGCAGGTACGATTGTGAAGCATACCGCTGCAGGACTAAAAGTAGGTCTGTGCGATTTAACAGCTGCGGAAATGTCCTCGAACGGTACTGTAGAGCTACGCAAGGAAGAGGCACAGCAAGCTGCTGATCTGCTTGGCGTGTCTGTGCGGACGAATTTGGGTTTATCTGACAGAGGGCTGTTTATAACAGAAGAGCATGTGGCCGCTGTGACAGCCGAAATTCGCCGGTTTGCTCCTGCGATTGTTTTTGCTCCTTATTGGGAAGATCGTCATCCGGATCATATTGCGTGCAGTAAGCTAGTAGAAGAGGCTGTTTTTAATGCTAAACTACGTAAATATATGCCGGACAAGCCGGCAGTTCCGGCTCCACAGCTGTTTTTTTATTTTATAAATGATTTAGGACGTACGGATCTTATTGTAGATGTTACTAAACAATATGGGCTGAAGGAGCAGGCGTTGTCCTGCTATCGCTCCCAGTTCACCAAGCCGCTCGGTGCCGATGCTGTATCCACACCGCTAACGGAAGGTTATATTGAACGTGTTCGTTCCAGAGACATGTTGCTTGGACAGCGGAGACTTATTCCCTATGCGGAAGGATTTGCAACAAAAGTTCCCTATGCAGTAGATCTGTTTACTGCAGGGGATCAAACTATATAAGGTATAGAAGGGGACGGAATATGGATCGTTTGAAAATAGGCATCACTTGTTATCCGTCTCTTGGCGGCTCAGGCGTAGTAGCGACTGAATTAGGAAAACTCTTGGCCGAGAAGGGACATGAAGTTCATTTTATTACACACAGCATTCCGTTTCGGTTAGGGAAATTCCAGAAAAATATATTTTATCATGAGGTAGAGGTTAATGATTATTATGTATTTAAATATCCTCCTTATGATTTAGCACTTGCTACGAAGATGGCTCAGGTTGCCAAAATGCAGAATTTAGATCTGTTGCATGTTCATTACGCCGTTCCGCATGCTGTTTGTGCTTTCCTTGCTAAGCAGATGCTTGGTAATGATATAAAAGTTGTAACGACTTTGCATGGCACTGATATTACGGTACTTGGACAGGATGAATCGCTAAAAGATCTAATCCGTCTTGGAATTAATGAAAGTGATGCCGTAACAGCCGTATCGAAGGATCTCATTAGAGAAACACGAGAAGTGCTGGATATTACGCGCCAGATCGACCTCACTTATAACTTCGTTGATCATCGTGTCTATTATCCACGGGATGTATCGAATCTGCGAGAAGATTTTGCTTCTCCTGAGGAGAAGATCTTGATGCACATCAGTAACTTCCGCCCAGTTAAAAGGGTAAGCGATGTTGTCGATATCTTTGCTAAAGTGAATCGTGAAATCCCTTCACGTCTGCTGCTTGTTGGCGAAGGGCCAGATCTTCCTAAGATTCAAGCTAAGATCAGTGAAATGGGTCTTGATGATAAAGTCCGCTTCTTAGGAAGACAGGATGAGATTGCTCAAGTTATTTCGTTGGCTGATCTTCTTCTGTTACCTTCTGAGAAGGAAAGCTTTGGTCTGGTCGCCCTGGAAGCGATGGCCTGTGGTGTTCCGACTATAGGTTCTCAAACCGGAGGCATTCCGGAGCTCATAGAACATGGCAAGACAGGATTCATTGCTCCAATTGGTGATACAGAAACTATGGCGAAATATGCAATCAAACTCCTATCGGATGATCGCATGGTGGAGCAGTTCAGACAAGCTTGTCTGGAAACGGCCTGCAAAGATTTCTGTAAGGATTCGATTACAAGTCAGTATGAGGATATATATTACCGTGTGCTCGGGCGCAAGGTACCTAGACTGGATACAGTCAGGGGGTAAGGAGTTCGTAATGAAATGGAAAATGGCGCCATCTGCTATGGCTCTTGCGGCGGAAAATGTAATTTCTGAGCTAACCCAAAACGGCCATGAGGCTTTTTGGGTTGGAGGCTGCATTCGCGATGAGCTATTGGGTAGGCCAGTGCATGATATGGATATTACAACTTCAGCAGTGCCGGAGGAAGTGATAGCCATTTTCGCACGCAGTATTCCGACAGGACTAGCACATGGGACGGTTACTGTGCTTCAGGATGGGCATGGATTTGAGGTGACGACATACCGAACTGAAAGCGGCTATGTCGATCATCGTCGTCCGGACCATGTTGAATTTGTTAGTGATGTGAAGGAAGATCTTCGTCGTCGTGATTTTACGATTAACGCGATATGCTGCGGGCTGGACGGGGATTTGATTGATCCCTTCGGAGGCGAGAAGGATCTAGCTCTCCGTGTGATACGCTGTGTGGGTGATGCTGAGGAACGGTTCGATGAGGATGCGCTTCGCATGCTTCGCTGCGTTCGTTTCGCATCGGTGTTAGATTTCTCCATCGCTAAGAATACGTGGAGGGGGCTACTGCGCCAGCGAGATAAGCTGGCGCATATTGCTGTGGAGCGTGTCCGCGCGGAGCTGGACCGCATTGTAGAGGGGCCGCATCCTCGGCGCGGCCTTGCTATGCTAGCGCGCTGTGAGCTGCTCGCGCGCGGCAAAGCCCCGTTCCCCTGGACCGGAACCGATCTGGCAGCTGTTGCCGCCTTAACGGCCGGGATAGGGGAACTGGAGAGCGCCACCTGCGGTGGGCGCTTCTCCTCCATGCCCTGAAGCAGTCGGCCCAGGAGGCCGATGAGCTGCTGCGGGCATGGACGTTCTCTGGGACGACGCGTACCAGCGTCGTCCAGGTGCTGCGGGTCCGCGAAGCTTGGACCGCTGCCCTGGAGGCTGTGCCGCCGGGGGAACCGGGCGGCACGGATCTATTGCGGCGGCGCTGGATCGCCGCCGTGCTGACCTTCGGCGTGGAAGCCGCCGAAGGGTGGCTCTCGCTGCTAGCGATCCTGCCAGCAGCTGCCCTTTCCGCTGCGAATCAGCCAGCGGACACGGAAATCTCGCCCGCTGTCACCACGGTGCCTGCAAGAGAGTGGATCGTGCAAATGCCACTGAAGAGTCTCTCGGAGCTTGCTGTTACAGGCAATGATTTAGCGGAAGCGCTTGAGAAACGTCCAGGACCTTGGCTTGGCAATATGCTGAGTGCACTTCTGCAGGCGACTGCTTCGGGAGATCTTCTTAACAATAAACAAGAATTGCTGCTTGAAGTAAAAAGGATGGATGGACATGAGCTATGAAAAAGCGCTGTCGCTAACCGGGTTGAAGCAGAAAGCTTCTGATTCGAATTGGCTAGACAGAGTTCAGCTCCTGGAGTCTGTCGTATCTACTCAGGAGGAAGCCAAACGATTGGCGGAAAACGGTGCGCCAGAAGGAACAACCGTAATCGCTGAAGAACAGACCGGTGCTAGAGGGCGAATGGGTAGAAAATGGTTTTCTCCTCGTGGCAAAGGCATTTGGATGAGTATTGTATTGCGTCCGAAGTTACCTTTGTTACAGACTCCTCAGTTAACACTGCTTGCTGGGGTTGCTGTCTGTAAGGCAATTCGCCGAGTAACCGGAGTAGACGCCGGGATTAAATGGCCAAATGATTTGCTTGCGGGCGGTCGAAAAATATGTGGAATTTTGCTCGAGTCTTCGCTAAGAGAAGGAGAGCTTCATTATTGCATCGCCGGGATTGGAATTTCTGCCAACTTGACTGAAGACGATTATCCTGATCACCTGAAGGAAGTAGCGACTTCTCTTCGGATTCAGCGGGGCGGTGTCCCTATTGACCGTTCGGAGCTGGTAAGAGCTGTATTGAATGAGTTAGAGCTGCATTTCAATCTTTACATGGAACAAGGGTTCAAACCTATCAAAGAGCTGTGGGAGTCGATGTCAGTTACTTTGGGTCGCCAAATCGCTCTGAATAGCCCTCAGGGACGCTCTGAAAGTTTTGTGGTAGGTTTGGATGAGTTAGGTGGACTAATCCTTAAAAACAGCGCAGGAGAGATTTCTAGCGTATGCTCAGGTGAAATCGAGCTTTTATAAATCTTTTTTATATGACAGGGTGTCATCCCCTGTCATATTTTTTTCGTGTATTTCCGAGTCCTTTTTGTTATACTATGGGGCAGAGGCGGTATCGTTTTGCGAACTGTACTCTTGATCTGATGTACTTATAATGGTTTTATTATTGGAATCACCTTCATAACTGCGTTAGACGGTTACGTTGGATTCTGCTCTGAGCCGTAAGGACCGAGACAGAAGGGACGATCGCGAGTGACTCTTTTTTGCCCTTCGGACCTTTTTAGCAAATCGTTGCTAAAAGGTTTTTTTGTTGCGATTTTTACGGGGATGTAATTTCAAAAAGGAGGACGAAGAGAGAAATGGCAAACAAACAAGCACTTAATATTGTGAAAATGAAAAAAATGAAAGCAGATGGTGAGCGGTTAAGCATGCTGACTGCTTATGATTACCCATCGGCTCTACTTGCTGAAGAAGCCGGTATCGATCTTATTCTGGTGGGTGACTCCCTGGGAAATGTGGTACTTGGATATGATACAACTTTACCTGTTACGATTGACGATATGGTCTACCACACTCGTTCGGTAACTCGGGGCGCACAAAAAACATTCATTGTGGCAGATATGCCATTTATGACCTACCACGGAAGTATAGATGAAACCTTGCGGGGTGTGCGCAGACTGATGCAGGAAGGGCGGGCTCATGCCGTCAAAATGGAAGGCGGTCTCGAAATTTGCGAGACAGTTACTGCAGTTGTAGCTGCGGGAGTTCCTGTGCTGGGGCATATTGGACTTACACCACAATCGGTAAATATGATTGGCGGCTACCGCATTCAAGGTAAGGACGCCAAAGATGCAAAACGTCTGATGGATGAAGCTAAGGCCCTTGAAGCAGCAGGTGCTTTTGCAGTGGTACTGGAGCTGGTAACAGAAGAAGTAGCACAAGCAATTTCTGAGGCACTGAGCATTCCGACCATTGGGATTGGTGCAGGTCGTTATTGTGATGGACAGGTATTGGTTTTCCATGATTTGTTGCGTTATGCCTCACCCTACCGTGAGAAACGTTTTGTCAAAACCTACGCGGATGTGGGTAGCCTGATTCGTGAGGGTATCAGCCAATATGTGCAAGAAGTGAAGAATCGCTCGTACCCAGATGAAGGTCATGTTTTTAAAGCAGATGAAACCGTTCTGGAATCTTTATACGGCGGTGCCGGAAAGGATGGGGAATAAGATGAGAGTCGTCAGAAGCATTAAGCAACTGCGCGAAGCTTTGGAATATATGAGACAAGGTGGGCATACCCCGATTGGGTTTGTTCCAACCATGGGATACCTGCATGAAGGACATGCCAGTCTGCTTCGGCGGGCAGGAGAAATGAGCAACACGGTCGTTATGAGCATATTTGTGAACCCGCTGCAGTTCGGACCGAATGAGGATTATGATTCCTATCCGCGCGATGAAGAGCGTGATTTGGAGCTTGCGGAACGCGAAGGTGTCGATATTGTATTTATCCCCAGTGTGGAAGAAATGTATCCGCAGCCTACCCGGACTACTGTCTCGGTATCAGAGCTTACCACTCGACTTTGTGGGGCTTCGCGTCCAGGGCATTTTAATGGCGTAACAACAGTTGTTAATAAACTATTCAATATCGTGCAGCCAGATTATGCTTTCTTCGGGCTAAAGGATGCTCAGCAAGTAGCTGTGCTCCGCAGAATGGTATCTGATTTGAATATGAATGTTGAAATTGTACCTTGCCCTATCGTTCGTGAAGGAGATGGACTTGCACTTAGCTCGCGTAACGTATTCTTATCTCCAGAGGAACGTTCTCAAGCACTGGTGTTATCTCGTTCCTTGCGTGAAGCACGTCAGTCCATTGAAGAAGGAAAAGTAACAACCGTTGCTGAAGTGCGGGAATTGTTGACCTCGGTTATTTCCAACTCTCCTTTGGCGGTCATTGATTATGCGGAAATACTGACTTTCCCTAATCTGGAAGGCTTAGAGAACGAAGTTTTATTAACGGATGTAAATGGGGAGATTATTATAGCGCTTGCCGTGAAGTTTGGCAGAACACGATTAATTGACAATAATGTATTTATTCCAAAGGAGGTTGCCGCTCTTGTTTAGACATATGATGAAATCCAAAATTCACCGCGCGACGGTGACAGAAGCCAATTTGAATTATGTGGGAAGTATTACCATTGATGAGAACTTAATGGAAGCGGCAGATATTCTTGAGAATGAAAAAGTGCAGATCGTGGACAACAATAATGGTTCACGGTTAGAAACCTATGTTATTCCAGGGCCTCGCGGCAGTGGTGTGATCTGCCTAAATGGTGCAGCTGCACGTCTTGTTCAACCGGGAGATACAGTAATTATTATTTCGTATGCGATGCTGTCTTCGGAAGAACTGGAGTCGCATAAACCAACGGTGGTATTCGTGGATGAGAACAACAGACCAGTGAAGCTGGCTGATCATGAATTGCATGCTACAATCGCTTAAATTATGGACTTACGCCATGTAATGAATGGCAGGGATGAAAGACCCCGTTCTCGCAGAAAATGAAGTCAGGCAAGCTGAACTGATTTCATCTTCAGTAAGGGGGGATAGCCCATGTTTCAACATTTGTTTGCTGAAATGAACAAGGTGCTTCAGGAGATCGTTACAGATTACCCTACAGCGGAGGGTGCCCGCCGGAATGAGCTTTTATGCAATTATAATATGCTGCATCGACTTAGTGATAAAGTGATGGATGAATGGCTGGCCTTTGCTGAGAAGCTAAGTCACTTTCGTGAAAGTGTAGATTTTACGACTGTGGTTGAAGAGGATGTGCCAGAGCAGGAAGCACCCGAGCTGTGTATGGATACTTTTGTTAGAGGTCAAGGGTATTATAAGCTGCTGATGTATGGGAAATGTATTGAACAGTTTAAGGAAGTTATTGTGCAATATCCGGATAGCTTGGCTGCTCGATTATATTTAGCCATCTCTTACCTGCAGGAAGGGGAGGGGGAAGCTGCTTGGAGCCATCTGAACCATATGCTCGGTTTGATACGGGAAACCAAGCTGAAGGCAATGGTTTATAACGCTTTAGGTTGCATCAGGGCCTCTCAAGAACGGTTCAACGAAGCGCAGGAGCTGTTTGGCCTTTCTTTGCAACTTGACCCGGCACTTCCTGAACCAACCGTTAATTTGGAGGTTTGCCGCCGCCGAGGAGGTAAGCTTCATTTCGGAAATCAGCTTGTTTCATTATTGTAAATTATTACGTTTACGGTTTATTATTCCGCATTTTCATTCAAGCGATGCATCCCCTGAACCAGTGGTGTGCATCGCCTTTTTTCGCAACTTCTGTTATGCTGATTAAGAGTCTCAATTGAAAGGGAATAGAATTATAATGAAATTTGCCGTGCTTGATTTTGAAACAACGGGAACCCAATCCGTGGGTGAAATTATCCAGGTTGGCCTTGCAATTATAGAAGAAGACCGGTCCATCTCCCGGGTATATGGTTCCTACGTCAAGCCCGGAACGCCGATACCTCCTTTTATAACTGGTCTAACGGGGATTACCGACGATGATGTAAAGGATGCACCTGAGCTGGATGAGATGATGATGGAGCTTGTCCCACTCTTGGATGATGTTGTGCTTGTAGGGCATAATGTCGCATTCGACTTCCATTTTTTGCAAAATGCTTTAGACCGATGTGGGTATTTACCATTTCAAGGGCGGATTTTAGATACGATTGATTTTCTGAAAATCTGCTTTCCTTCCCTCACATCCTATCAACTAGGATCAGTTAGTGCACATTTTGGAGTGACGCATGATCGTCCGCATCAGGCAGACAGTGATGCACTCGCAACTGCTCTTGTATTGCTGAAATGTCTGGAGGAGCTCTACGATTTGCCTCTGCTGACGATTCAGAGACTCTGTGAGCTGTTTACGGAAGAGGATAGTGATCTGGGTTGGTATTTTGATGGTCTGCTGCGTGAACGGGAAGCGGAGACGCTTCAGCCCGAAGGTGATCTGACTTTCTATCGTCAATTAGCGCTTGCTGTAGGAGACTGGAACGAATTAGCTCCACCTCGAGACGAGCATGCTGAGAATCCACTACACAATTTATCTTTTACAGATTATATGGATGAAGTAACGAAACGACTTAAAGAAACTTTGCCACAGTATGAAAGCCGAGAAGCTCAGGATATTATGATCAATGAGGTGATGACGGCACTTGCCGAAGACAAGCATCTATTGATCGAAGCAGGGACAGGAACCGGTAAATCCCTTGGTTATTTATTGCCTGCCATATACCAAAGCGTACGCACTAATGAAAAAGTCATGGTCAGCACTCATACTATTAATCTGCAGGATCAATTGCGTGAGCGTGATATTCCTTTGTTAACGCAGGTAGTTCCTTTTCCATTTAAAGCTGCAATTTTTAAGGGCAGAGGGCATTATTTGTGTCTTCGTAAGTTCGAACATAAAATTAATAAAAAAGACTTTATAAGTCCGAGGGAAGATGCGCTTACTGCGGCTCAGATGATCGTTTGGCTGACACAAAGTGAATCAGGAGATGACGAAGAGCTCAATCTAAGTGGACGTGGCGGAGATTTTTGGGAGACGGTAGCAAGCGATACCGATTCTTGTCTGGGTCGCTCGTGTCCTTGGTTCCGTAAGTGTTATTATCATCGGGCTAAGCATGAAGCTGGTATTGCAGACGTGGTCATTACGAACCACTCTAAGCTTTTCGCAGATGTTAAGGCTGGGCATCAACTACTTCCGGCTTATGAACATCTTGTAATAGATGAGGCCCATCATCTGGAGGACGTGGCTGGCAAGCATTTAGGCATGCATATGAAGCATTTCACGGTGGCACATACACTATCGCGTCTTTATAAGGATAGTCGAAATGGCCAACTTCCTACACTTCGCCAAATGCTTCAGTCATCAGGCAGTGAGGAAGCTTCTGAATGGAGCGGAGTGATCGATAGAATCTATCCGGATCTTCTTACCGTAAAAGAAACCTGGGATCTGCTTAGTGATAAACTATTCAGCCTCTTGCCGGAACGCAGCGATGCAGCGGCGGGAGAAGCTGGCCAGTTAGTCATGCGGCTACTTCCTACCCGTAAACCGAAAGATTGGGATGAATTGGTTGCTTTAGAGAATACTATGAATCTGACATTAAGCGAAATTATCCGTAAAGGTGATAAAATGCTTAATGAGATGCGAGATCAAGAAGGTCAATCTTCCTCAGATAGCCTAGTTACCGATATTAGCGGCTTATTTAAGGATTTAGCTTCTATACGTGAGCAAGTACGGTTTTTTATGGGATTAAATGATGAGAATGTAGTATATTGGCTGGAGGCGAATGGAAATTATCGCAGTAAATCGCTACAGCTGTATGCCGTTCCTGTTGATGTTAGTACTCAGCTTAAGGAGCTGTTTTTCGACAAGAAGAAAAGTATCGTACTAACTTCGGCGACACTCTCTGTGGATAAATCTTTCCAGTTTATGATTGATAATCTCGGACTTAATGAAGCTGCGGAAGAGGGGCGTCTGATGACATCACTCCTGCCTTCTCCCTTTAAGTATCGGGAGCAGGCGCTGTTAGTTATTCCGCGGGATTTCCCAAGTGTGAAGGGGAGTGTAGGCGATGCCCGATTTGTCGATACACTCGTACAGTCACTAGCAGAAGCAGCTATTACAACACGTGGGCGGATGCTTGTCCTGTTTACTTCTTACAAGATGCTACGCCAGGTTTACGATCCTCTGAAAGAGGCTCTAGCCTCACAAGAGATCACGGTATTAGGTCAAGGCGTGGAGGGGGGCAGCCGTAGCAAGCTGATCCGCCGTTTTCAGGACAGTGCAGCTTCTGTACTGTTAGGAACAAGCAGCTTTTGGGAGGGTGTAGATATTCCAGGTGAAGCATTAACATGCTTGGCCATCGTGAGACTCCCATTTCAACCGCCAAACCACCCCCTAGCGGAAGCGAAGTCTGAGTTATTACAAGCCCAGAAAAAGAATCCGTTCATGAAGTTGTCTGTTCCTCAGGCGGTTATTCGCTTCAAGCAAGGATTTGGGAGGCTGGTACGGACAGCGCAAGATCGGGGTATTGTTATTGTGTATGACACAAGGGTGATCGAATCTCACTATGGGAAGTATTTCCTCTATTCGTTGCCTGGCCCGAAAATGGAGCATATGCTTACGGATCAAATGGTTCCTCGTATAGCGGAGTGGTTGGAAGACGGAGGCGTTTCTTGAAAAGAACGTCATCGATCTTATTAATCACTCTACAAGGAAGGGCGGTATAAGAATACCGCTCTTCCTTGAGACGAGGTGCAGATATTTCGATAGGATTTGAACAGAATATCACTTAAATTAGGAGGTAAATTATGAAATCGGATAAAATATCAGAAGCCGTTGTTCGCAGACTTCCTGTGTACTTGCGTTTCTTGAATGATCTCCAGAAACGTGAAATATTAACCGTTTCCTCACAAGAACTAGGACAAAAACTTGATTTGAATCCTGCTCAAATTCGTAAAGATTTAGCTTATTTTGGAGACTTTGGTAGAAAAGGTATCGGGTATGACGTAACTTATCTTATTGAAAAAATCCGTCATATTCTGAAGCTGGATCAACAATTGAATGTGGCTTTAGTAGGTGCTGGTAACCTTGGACATGCATTATCTAATTACAATGCTTATCTGAAAGATACTATGAAGATTACCGCTATATTTGACTCCTATGCACCTAAGGTAGGGCGGAAAATCAACTCTCTTACCGTTCAACCGATGGAGGAGCTTGGTCAGACGGTTCGTGAGCAAGGTATTCGAATTGGGATCATTACTGTGCCTGATTCAGAAGCGCAGAATGTAGCAGATATTCTCATTGAGTCTGGCATTGAGGCGATTTTGAATTTTGCACCAGTGATTCTAAAAACACCATCGAATATCCGTGTTCATGCTGCCGATTTTACAACGGATTTGCAAAGCCTTGCTTATTATTTGAAAGACGGAAAGGAAGAAAGCGGAAATGAAGAGCAGTAAAACGATTATTAAGGGCGGGCGTTTTCTTATTCCGGGAACGGATGAGCCGGTTCTGAGCGGATATATGACTATTGAAGATGATTTGATCACTTACATAGGAAAAGAAGAACCTTTAATGGAAGATGATGTGCAAGTTGTTGATGGCAGTCGTCTGCTGTTTATGCCAGGTCTGGTAAACACACATGGCCATGCCGCAATGTCATTGCTTCGTGGTTATGGAGATGATTTAGCACTTCAGGTGTGGCTTCAAGAGAAGATGTGGCCGATGGAAGCGAAATTCACTGGAGAAGATGTATACTGGGGAACCTCCTTGTCGGTACTGGAAATGCTAAAAGGTGGTACTACAACCTTCTTGGATATGTATGATCATATGGATCGAGTAGCAGAGGTAGTCGAATTATCAGGCATCCGTTCCGTACTGATGAGAGGCGTAATCGGATTATGCCCAGAGGAAGTACAAAATCACAAGCTTGCGGAAGCGATTTCTTTTGCACGAAATTGGCATGGTAAGGCTGATGGTAGAATTACGACGATGATCTCGCCACACGCCCCATATACTTGCCCACCGGACTTCTTTGTTAAGTTTGTACAAGCGGCACATGATTTGGATTTACCGATGCATACCCATATGTCCGAGACCAAACGCGAAGTGGAGCAGAATGTGGTGGATTACGGACTTCGGCCTGTAGCGCATTTAGAGAAGCTTGGAATGTTCACACGTCCGTCTATTGTTGCACATGGCGTTCATTTGAATGATGAAGAGATCGAGATACTGGCTCGTCATGATGTAGGCGTGTCTCATAACCCAGGAAGTAATCTGAAACTGGCTAGTGGAGTGGCTCGGGTTACGGATCTTCTAAAGGCTGGTGTGAAGGTGTCACTGGGTACAGATGGTGCGGCAAGCAATAATAACCTGGATATGTTTGAAGAGATGCGTCTTGCAGCCCTCATCCATAAAGGTGTAAGTGGTGATCCGACGGCTGTCCCAGCTCCGGAAGCGCTGCGTATAGCTACAGAGTATGGCGCAAAGTCTATCTTTTTAAATGATGTGGGTAGACTCGCTGTTGGCATGAAAGCGGACTTTATCGCGATTGATATAGACCAGCCGCATTTGCTACCACACACAGATCTGTTGTCTCATGCTGTATACTCTGCCAGCGCCAAGGACGTTGAGCATGTATGGGTGAATGGTAAACAGGTTGTAAAACATGGAGAATGTGTAACGCTAGATGAGGAAGCAATCCGTCGTAAGGCGCAAGAATTATTTGATGGACTGCTTAAACGATAGTCTAAGATCATAACGAATAACTGAAAGGCTGTGACTTTCTGCGATTGCAAAGTTACAGCCTTTTGTGTTTCTGATCATTAGATCATTGAATTGGATATGAAACTTTGGATAAACACACAGGTGTGTTATATAATCAAAAAAGATATATTACTAGAAAGGGAGCTGTACCTTGAAGAAAAGGAAAAAATGGATCCTCCTGGGGTCAGTTCTGATTCTGCTCCTTCTGTTCGGACTTATCCAGTTCTATGCTTATATTATGAAAGATCAATGGAACGAGCGAGATATCGCTAAGGATGTCGCTAAAACCAGTGCTGGTCTGACAGAGGTAACCAAAGCGCAGAAATCCGTGTGGGATGATAATGCGGTGTACTGGGTCTTAACAGGGAAGAATGAAGCCGGGACCGAGTTGATGGTTTGGGTACGTTTTACTGTAGACGGGAAGTTTGCTGAAGGAACCGACGCAGTATATGCTGAAGAACTAAGTAAAGGGACCTCTGAAGCGAAAATGCGTAGCCTTATAAAAGCCGATCTTCCGGACATCAGCATTGAGCGGTTGTTGCCAGGAGTATATAACGGGGAGTATGCTTGGCAGCTTTTTTATAAACAAAGCGGTCGATATTATTATCAATTTTATCGGTTCTCAGATGGGGCTCGAATGGGTGAAGGTTACAGTTTACCTAGCCGCTAAATTAAACAAAAGCATTATAGGAGAAACAAGCGGACCATTTATGGTTCGCTTGTTTTTTAAAATGACATATTATTTGATATACTATAAGTACACGAATTGTGATATACTATAAGAGTAGTTTTTATGTATTGGTATTTAAAGATTCATACGAAAAAAGGTCTGTTAGTTAAGAGTAACAGCCCTTTTTTTGTCGAATTAAATCAATAAATTTAATAAAATGGAAAGAATTAAAAAATAAAATTTTAAATATCTTCACACTTTTTTTCAATATAGTATATACACCTGTGATATACTACTGTTTGTAATTAGAACAGTGTTAGTAGAACGTCAGGCTCTGATGAGCTCTTAGCAGCTATGACTTTGGATCATTCTGTTTACATTTTTTCATCTTTGAGAGGAGGACGTTTCTTGAAATTACGTCTTGTACCTGTACTGATAACGTCTCTACTGTCGGCTATGCTATTATTCGGAGGATTCTTTTTATATCGTCAGTTTGCTTTACAGGAACCGCTCCAAAAGATTGTAACCGGATTTGAGGGAGTAAATACTTCACATATTAGTATTAACCGCGATGAGGTCACTTTGAAACTTGATTTGCAGCCGGGCACGAATTTACGTGATCTAGTATCGTATGTATCCAAAGAAGGAAAATCAGTGATTGAAGGACGTAAACTTAAACTCGATGTGGAGCAAAATTCAAGTGAACTATTGGATGATTACTGGGATAAAGCGATGTTCTCTGTAGCTGAAGCCATGGAGAGCCGTAAATATACGATTATACCTACAGAACTTGATAGATTGAAACAGCAAAATACGGAATTTAAAGATGTGATAGCATCTACTGATATCGACGACAACAATGTGTACGTAAGCTTGAGTAATGGAAAAGAAAGCAAATTTATTATTTTGCCGCGAAAACCTGCGACCTTGGGGGTATGGAATAATGCCTAAGTACCTTAAAGAAATTTTACTCGGATTTATTCCTGTGCTGTTTATTTTCATGGCTTTTTTAGGTATTAATATATTCCCGATTGTTATAGCAGCTGGAATGCTTACTGCATTACTTATAATTGCTCATTTGCGTGGCGGGCTTACGGTGAACGCTGGTGCGGGGAAGAAACGCCAGAAGGAAGGGCCTTCAAAGCTCACTTTTGAAGAAATTGGTGGGCAAGACAATGCGAAGCAAGAGCTTCGTGAGGCACTCGATTTTTTGATCCGGCACGAGGAGATTAGTAAATTTGGGATTCGTCCTTTGAAAGGGATTCTGCTCACTGGCCCTCCAGGAACAGGTAAGACCCTTATGGCCAGAGCAGCAGCGCATTATACAAACTCCGTATTCGTAGCTGCATCAGGTAGTGAATTTGTAGAAATGTATGTTGGTGTCGGGGCTGGTCGGATCCGCGATTTGTTCAAGGATGCTCGTAACCGTGCTGTTAAGGAGAACAAACAAAGTGCCATTATTTTTATTGATGAAATTGACGTTATTGGCGGTAAGCGCGAAGGCGGTCAGCAACGTGAATATGATCAGACCTTAAATCAGCTATTGACCGAGATGGATGGTATTTATAATAACGAAACTCCGCGTATTTTGCTGGTAGCTGCAACAAACCGGAAAGAAATGCTTGATTCAGCATTGTTACGTCCTGGACGCTTCGACCGTCATATTCAAGTGGACATGCCTGACAAAAAGGGCCGCAAATCGATTCTCGAATTGCATGCGAAGAATAAGCCTCTTCATACAGAGGTGAGTCTCGACAAAATCGCTGAAGAAGCCTATGGCTTTTCCGGTGCTCAGCTTGAAAGTGTCATGAATGAGGCTGCGATTTATATGATGCGTGAGGACTTGACGAAAGTTGAGCAGCGGCATCTGTCGATGGCGATTGACAAGGTAATGATGGGTGAAAAAACGGATAGAGAAACAAATAATGAAGAGAAAAAGAGAGTCGCCATTCATGAATTGGGACATGCCATCATGGCAGAGCTCCTTCGTCCCGGAAGCGTTAGTCAGGTTACGCTGACTCCGCGTGGGCAAGCCCTTGGTTATGTGCGACATAATCCTCAGCAAGAGCAGTATTTGTACACCAAAGATTATCTCGAAGATCAGATTATGATTGCACTTGGTGGAGCAGCTGCTGAAGAAATGTATTATGGTGGACGAAGCACAGGTTCACGGGGTGATTTCGATCAGGCGCTGAATATTGTGGAAACGATGATGAAGTCAGGTTTAACTTCGCTGGGTATCGCTAAGCTGGAAATGGTTACCACTGAAGAGCTTATGAAGGAAAATAGTAAGATATTGGATGGGCTGATGACGCGCACTCGTGAGCACCTTGAAAAGCAACGAAATGTATTTGATTACTCTCTTGACATTTTAATGAAGGAAGAAGTACTCTCTGGAGAGCAATTTCGATGTCAATTTCGTGACAGCGTCCTTTTACCAGCATAAATATTTATGCTGGTTATTTTTTTTTACTTTTCAGGCATGCTAAGATATCATTATATGTCGGGCTTTATAAATTTTTGCGACAGACAAGGTACAATACAAAAGTATAGATACCTGAAAGGATGGAGACTTTTTTATGAATTTCAAAAAAATAGGTGTCATCGGCGGTGGCACAATGGGACAAGGTATTGCTGAAATGTTAGCAGCCAAAGGCCTGGATGTATTACTAGTGGAGAAAACCGCGGAGAAACTGGACTACTCTTACGAAATGATCGAGACAAGTCTAGATAAGCAACTGGAGAAATGGGCGATCACTCAAGCTGAGAAGAAGCTGATTCTTAGCCGTATTCAAAAAGTGACACATTTCGCGGAGCTCAGCTCTTGTGACATGGTTATCGAAACCATTGTTGAGGATTTGGAAGAAAAGAAAAAGATTTTGAATCAATTGGATCAAGTATGCCCGAACCACATTATTCTTGCCAGCAATACATCAACACTTAGCTTGACTGAACTTGCAAGTTCTACGATGTATCCGGAACGCGTGATCGGAATGCATTTCATATATCCTGTAGCTAAAGTGGATCTTGTAGAAATCGTACGTGGTCTGAAAACTTCAGATGCTACTTTTGAAGATACAAAATCCTTTGTTGATGAGATTGTTGAGAAAAAAGGTGTAATGATTTATGAATCCCCAGGATTTGTAACATCACGCCTCATTTGCTTGTTTATCAATGAAGCTATGCATGTGCTGCAAGAAGGCGTTGCCTCCGCACAGGATATTGACGATGCTATGCGTATTGGTTATCAATTCCAATATGGACCGCTTGAAATGGCTGACAGATTTGGCCTGGATTCGGTACTTGCGGCACTCGAAAATATGTTCCGTGAATACGGAGAACTGAAATACCGTCCTTCTACAATTCTTAAGAAGATGGTACGTGCAGGACAACTGGGTATGAAATCAGGAGAAGGCTTCTTCAAGTACGACAAGGATGGTGACCGTGTATGAATATTTTAGTTATTAACTCAGGTAGTTCTTCTTTGAAATATCAGCTGTATAACATGACCGATGAATCGGTTTTGGCTAAGGGTTTGGTTGAACGTATTGGGATGGATTCCTCCATTCTGAATCATAAACCTACTGGCAAAGCGGAAGTGACAGAAGTAAGCGAAATTCTGGAACATAATACTGCGATCCGCAAAGTCCTTGCTTGTCTTACAGACAAAGAGCATGGTGTAATTGAATCTATTAAAGAAATTGATGCTGTAGGTCACCGCGTAGTGCATGGTGGAGAGTTCTTCAAATCCTCCGCACTTGTGGATGCTGACGCAAAAACGAAAATTCGTCAATTGTTTGACCTTGCACCACTGCATAACCCAGCAGCAATGATGGGGATTACGGCTTCTGAAGTAAATATGCCAGGTGTACCGCAGGTTGTTGTATTCGATACTGCATTCCACCAAACCATGCCTGAAAAAGCTTATATGTACGCTATTCCTAGAGTATTGTACAATAAATATAAAGTTCGTCGTTATGGCGCACACGGTACATCACACGACTTCGTAAGCAAGGCTGCTGCGGAGTACTTGGAGCGTCCGCTGGAAGATCTGAAGATCATTACTTGTCATATCGGTAACGGCGGTAGTGTAACTGCAGTTCAAGGTGGAGTGTCCGTGGATACTTCCATGGGTATGACCCCTCTGGAAGGTTTGATGATGGGTACTCGCAGTGGTGATCTTGACCCAGCAATTGTCCCTTATGTGATGAACAAGGAAGAATTGTCCGTAGGCGAAGTTAACTCCATGTTGAATAAACATAGTGGTCTCTTAGCAATTTCGGGCGTAAGCAGTGACATGCGCGATATTATTGATGGTATGGAAAAAGGTGAGCCTAATTCCACACTAGCTTTTGAAATGTATGAGTACCGCTTGCGCAAGTATATCGGTTCATATACGGCTGCCATGAACGGTGTAGATGCGATCGTATTTACTGCCGGTGTTGGTGAAAATGCTTCATTGCTTCGTGAGAAACTGCTAAATAACCTTACGTTCCTGGGTATTGAGTTGGATGCTGAAGCTAACAAAGTTCGTTCCGGCGATCCACGTCGTATCTCTACGGAAGATTCCAAGGTACAAGTGCTAGTAGTTCCGACAAACGAAGAACTTGTCATTGCACGTGATACACACCGTATTGTGCAAGGAATTAACGGCTAAATTAGAGGAGAGATTGAAGGCATGGCTAACAAGAGTGTAATTAAGAACGTGAATGAACATGTTGGAGAGAGTGTTGTTATCGGTTGTTGGGTAAACAACAAGCGCTCCAGTGGTAAAATTCAGTTCCTGCAGCTTCGCGATGGTACAGGTTATATTCAGGGAGTTGTAGTGAAATCAGAAGTGCCTGAAGAGGTATGGGATGCAGCTAAGAGCCTCACACAGGAAAGCTCTTTGTATGTGACCGGAATTATCCGCGAGGAACCTCGCAGTCAATCTGGTTTTGAAATGACTGTAACTGGAATTGAAGTTCTGCATCTTACAGAGAATTATCCAATTACTCCGAAAGAGCATGGCGTAGATTTCTTGATGGATCACCGTCACCTCTGGCTGCGTGCATCGAAGCAGCGGGCTGTTCTGGTAATTCGTGCGGAAATTATTCGTGCAATCCAACAGTTCTTCAACGAGAGTGGATTTACAAAGGTGGATCCTCCGATTCTGACGCCAACGTCAGCAGAAGGAACTACTAACTTGTTCCACACGAAGTACTTCGATGAGGACGCTTATCTAACACAAAGCGGACAGTTGTATATGGAAGCTGCGGCAATGGCACTAGGCCGTGTATATTCCTTTGGACCAACTTTCCGTGCAGAGAAATCTAAGACTCGTCGCCACTTAATTGAGTTCTGGATGATCGAGCCAGAAATGGCCTTTACAGATCACGAAGAAAGCTTGAAGGTTCAGGAAGAATTTATTAGCTTCGTAGTGCAATCTGTATTGAAGAATTGCCGTGCGGAGTTGGAAGCGGTAGGTCGCGATATTTCCAAGCTGGAGAATATCAAAGCACCATTCCCACGCATTACTTATGACGATGCGATCAAGTTCTTGAACGATAAAGGCTTTGAAGATATTGCTTGGGGTGATGATTTCGGTGCACCTCATGAAACAGCAATCGCAGAAGCATACGATAAACCTGTATTTATTACTCATTATCCTGCTTCTTTCAAAGCGTTCTATATGAAGCCAGATCCAAACCGTCCGGAAGTCGTACTGTGTGCGGATATGATCGCTCCAGAAGGCTACGGAGAGATTATTGGTGGTTCACAGCGGATCGATGATCCTGCGCTGCTTGAAGAGCGTTACAAAGAGCATAATCTTTCGATGGACTCTTACAAATGGTACATGGATCTGCGTACTTACGGATCTGTACCTCACTCTGGTTTTGGACTTGGACTTGAGCGTACTGTAGCTTGGATCTGTGGCCTTGACCATGTACGTGAGACTATTCCATTCCCACGTACACTGTACCGTCTCTACCCATAAGTTCTTATATTTGAAGGGGGACGTTCATGGACGGCAAAGGATGGAGTACCTGGGGCGAAGGCGTCTCCTTCGGTCTGGAGAACGGAATGGCCGTCATACCTTACGCATTACTGAAGTATTACCGGAAGCTGAATTTAAGCGGAAGTGAAGCTATGCTGCTGATACATCTGCTTTCTTTCAGGCAGGTGGAAGGGATTGACTTCCCTTCTCTTGAGGAGCTTCAGGTTGTAACTGGCCGTAGCATATCTGTACTAGCAGGAGAGTTGCAGAAGCTTATGAAGGAAGGTTTTATTAGCATCGATGGAGACAACGATGAGCTAAGAGACATCCATTATGAACGCTACAATTTCTCAGGGTTATACGGAAAGCTTGGTGCTTATCTAGCGACAGTTGTACAAGAGCATGAGCAAGATAAGCACGTAGGTGGCTATGCAACGTCGGCACCTCGAGCTGCTTCAGGGGGTGGATTCGGCGGAAAGCCCCCCTCATCTCCTTCTCAACTTGGGGCTGAAGAGGAAAGCCGAAATCTGTTCAGTATTTTCGAAAAGGAATTCGGACGTCCGCTATCTCCAATGGAGTGTGAGACGATATCCAGTTGGGTGGATCAAGACCGGTATCCCGAGGAGCTGATTCTGTTAGCGCTGAAGGAATCTGTATTTGCAGGAAAGGTTCATTTCCGTTATATTGATCGAATATTGCTGGAATGGGCCCGCAACCGGGTCAAGAACGCTCAGGATGTAAAGAACTATACACAAAAATTCCGCAATGGCGGAAGATAGATAGATTAGGAGAGAACCGCACTGCTTTAGCCCATCGCTAAAGTCAGTGCGGTTCTTTTTAATATTTTTATAAAAAAATGCAGGGGTAGTTGTTATCGGGCGCGTCTATTGCTGTGGGAAGGAGGGGAGAGTCATTGAAGAAGAGGTATTAATCCAGCGGATTTGCCAAGGTAACGAGGATGCATTCCGTCAATTTGTAAATACATATAGTCAGCAAATTTACAAAATTACTTATTCTGTATTACACGATGTCAAAATGGCTGAAGATGCTGCTCAGGAAGCTTTTTTACAAATGTACAAATCTCTCCCTGACTACCGTTATCAAGGCTTAAAGTCATGGATTACACGGATCGCCTTAAATAAGGCAATTGATGCGAAACGTAAACGTGATCGACTTAGGGAACTTCCTGTTGACTATGAGCTTGTACTGAGCCAGACCGCTTCCAACGAAGAGGATGTGTTGTCAGGTGTTATACGCCGTGATCGGATGGATCGGCTGCTCGGTGAAATCAATAGCCTGCCTGAAACTCATCGTGAAATTATGGTGGCTTATTATCTGGAACATAAAAAATATGATCAGATTGCTGCAGAGCAGGGAATTTCCCTGAAGACGGTAGAGTCCAGATTGTATAGGGCGAGACAATGGATCCGAAATCATTGGAAGGAGGACGAATGGCTATGATGAAGCGTGGAGACGATCTAATCCAACGGGAACAAGCGAAATCTTATATTGAAGGTCACATGGACGAGGCGACCAGAGAAGATTGGGAACAGTTGCTGCTGGAAGATACGGAAAGTTTTACTTCATACATGGAAATGTTGGATGAGCTACAGGAGGATCTGCCTTCATTGGAGAATTCGTCTATTTTTACAGAGAGGGTTATGGCAGATTGGGCTAGTATGACGGAATCGTCAGCAGCATTGGAACAAGTGACGGTTGAAGAAGGGGTACGGCGATATCGCTGGTATGAAAAGACAATCTTTCATTATGCGGTTGCCGCGTCACTTACGCTGTTGATAATGACATCTGGTATGTTTGATAAGTTGCACACAGGTCAAATGGAGCTTATGATCCCTAAAAAAGATAATTCCCCATCATTTAGCGAGCAAGTCATACAGGCAACTAGCGGATGGTTGGATCAGCTAATGGGCAGCAGAAAGTGATGAGAGGAGAAATGAAATATGCAACAGCAGCGTAGTAAATTAAAAGCTTTTTTTCTTAATTTGATTCCTGGAGCAGGTCATTATTATATGGGAAAACGCCCACAGGGAATTGTTTATCTTCTGTTAAGCTTTGGCATCTTATTTATGTCTTTCTTAATAGCTGTGGCTGAAGGTGCCGAGGATATTCTATTAATGGGTGTGATAGGGTTCCTACTTATTGGGACGGTTTCGATGGTGCATCTGGTGGTTAAAATGCTCCAGATGCCTGCTCCGGCAATGACTCCAGATGGATCGAATTTTGATTTTTCTTCAATGCCCGTTAAGACAGACGATAATGAGCGTGTACATGTAATTTTATTATCGTTCATTCCAGGATTGGGTCATTTTCATATGGGGTTGATGCAGCGAGGATTGTCTTTCCTCATTTCTTTCTTCGGTTTCATGACCGTGATGTTATTCCTGGCAGGGATTACGTCAAGTGATGTTTTCCTTCTTCTGTTTGGCGTATTACCAGTGATTTGGTTATATTGTATGTTTGATGCGGTTCAGTTAATCCATCGTAAGCAAGCTGGAGAAGAAATGGTAGATCGTACTTTATTCGAAGAAATGGAGGCTGGTCGTGAGGAGGGGCGCCGTAGCAAAGTTTTGGCTACATTGCTTTCTGCTTTTCCGGGTGCCGGACAAATGTATCTAGGGCTGCAAAAAAGAGGATTACAGCTCATGCTGCTATTTCTAGGGAGTATTTATGTCATGGACCTACTGCGTTTAACGCTGCTATTCTTCCTCATTCCAGTCATTTGGTTTTACAGTTTGTTCGATGGCTTACAGCTTGTCAGCCGACATGGACGTGAACCTTTACAGGATAAGCCAGTCATAGAAGGATTTTTAAATCATCAAGGATGGCTTGGCGCTGCTCTGATGTGTCTAGGACTGTATTACATTGTAGTTAATGTCGCAGTTCCTGCGCTTGATATCAGATTTCCTGGATGGCGTTTAGAGTATATAGTCAATGAATATTTCAGGACCTTTATCGTATCTGTGCTGTTGATTGGCGGTGGTTTGAAGCTGATGGCGGGAAGCAAGAACAATAAAGGGAGAAAAGGGACAGGTGGTCATTCTTGAATAATCAGACAGAATTACAGCAAGGAGTTATTGTTTCAAGTGAGCGTCCGGTTGCTGAAGATAAATCAAGACGCTGGCGTGTTGGAACGTTGTCGATGGGATTGAGCCTTTTATTTCTGGGAGCACTAATCATGGTCTCGCAGTGGAGGGGCGCCGAAGTGTTTGAGACGACGCTTGCTTGGTGGCCGATCATTTTTATATTATTAGGCTTAGAAATTGTGATATACACTTTATGGTTTCGTGGAAAAGGAAAAATGTATTATGATGTACTAAGCGTTCTGTTCGTAGGGTTTATAGCTGTATGTTGTCTGGTTTTTGCGGGATTTAGTTCTTTAGGATTAACACAGGAATTTCGCCGTACCGTTTCAGCTGTGCAAGAAAGTTACGCATTGCCAGATTGGAAGGGAGCCGTTCCAGAGGGAGTTAGTACCATCATTATCCAAGCTGCAGAGCCTTATGGGATTAAAGTAGATCAAACGGGTGGAAACGAGCTGAATGTATTCGGGAGTTATTCTTCAAATAAAGGAAAGCTACAAGAAGCAAAAGAACAACAGCTGCTTCAAACTAAGCATGTTGGGAATACGCTATACATCATTTTAGGGGAAACTCCTAGAGATCTGCTATTCGATAATTCTAGGAACACGCTGGACGTGACTGTTGGGGCTCCGGCTAATGTTAAAGTGATTGTTCGAGATACTTATGGAAATGTTGTAACGGGCTAATCATGGCCTTAAATTGAAAAAAAAGATCGCTTCCTGACCAATGTGGTATGGGAAGCGATCTTTTTATTTTACGAATGCAGCTCTTTCTCAAGCGCAGCGCCCATTTCACGGGAACGTTCGGCACAGCGATTTACTGCCGCGATGACAGTTTCGAAAAATTCTCCCTGCTCGAGTACTTCTATCGCTGCTTGTGTAGAGCCATTCGGGGATGTGACCTTTTTACGAAGTGCAGCTGGATCCTCGCCCGTCTGTTGTACCATTCTAGCAGCGCCAAGAACCGTTTGAACGGTTAACTCCGTGCTTTGATCAAGCGGCAGTCCGCCCCGTATACCGGCAGCGATCATTGCCTCCATCATATAATAAATATAGGCAGGCCCACTGCCGGAGATACCCGTTAAGGTCTCCATGCGTTCTTCATCAATGACTGTTGTTAGTCCGACAGCTTCAAAGATGTTGAGTGCTAGGCGTCGTCCTTTCTCATCTACTTCTTTGGAAAAGGCTATGCCAGTGGCACCAAGACCTATGGAACTAGAAGTATTCGGCATAGTACGGACGATGGGTTGCTCTTTGCCAAGCAGACCTTGCATCGTTCGAATGGACAGCCCAGCAATTACAGAGACTATGATCTGATCAGGTGAGAGAAGTGGGCTGAGTCCCCGAAGTGCTTCTGCAGCGTCTTTTGGTTTCATAGCCAACACGATTACTGGTGAGTTCCGTAGGTAATCTGTTTTTTGTTCAGGATCATTTGTACCGATTACACCGTAACGACTTCTTAGTTCTGCCAGACGTTCACTACTGCTACGGTTAAGCATAATAACATTATCGGATTTTACGATACTACGGCTAATCATCCCGCGAACGATGGCTTCTGCCATAGAGCCTGCGCCATAAAATACAATATTATGATTCATAAGTGGAATGGAAGGTTGCTGACACATGGCTCAAAATCCTCCTAAAAGTGGTGTAATTAAAAACGGATGCATGGACACTAACCCCGAATTTGACCTGTTCCGTAAATCTTATATTTGGTTGAAGTAAGAGCAGGCAGACCCATCGGTCCACGGGCATGGAGTTTCTGTGTACTAATGCCGATCTCTGCACCAAATCCAAATTCAAAGCCGTCTGTGAAGCGGGTTGAAGCATTGTGGTAAACAGCTGCAGCATCAACCTCCTGTAAGAAGCGTGAAGCGTTATCCGGATCTTCAGTTACGATACATTCCGAGTGCTTCGTGCCATACTGGGCGATATGCTGCATAGCTTCGTCTAAATCGCTGACGATTTTGATATTCAAGATATAATCATTATATTCAGTAGCATAGTCCTCTAATGTTGCAGGTAATGCCCATGGGACAAAGGATAATGTTTCCTGGCAGCCACGTAATTCAACGTTAACATCACGGAAAGCTTCGGCCAAAGAAAGCAGATACTCGTTTGCGTAATCCTTATGAACGAGTAGCGTCTCCATGGAATTGCAAACTGAAGGGCGCTGTGCTTTGGCATTCAGACTAATGTTCTGAGCCATTTCTGGCAAAGCGCTTGCGTCGAGATAAGTATGGCAGATGCCTGCACCCGTTTCAATGACGGGCACGGTTGCGTTAAGCACAACATTTTGAATCAGAGAACTTCCTCCGCGAGGGATAATCACGTCAAGTAGTCCGTTGAGCTTAAGCATTTCATCAACGGAGGAACGGTTGGGATCTTCGATCAACTGTAGCGCATTTTTCGGCATTGAAGTATTTGCTAGAGCGTTGTGAAGAACCTCGACAATTTGTCGGTTGGAGGACAGGGCGGAGGAGCCACCACGCAACACAACAGCGTTACCAGTCTTTAGACACAGACCAGCGGCATCAACAGTTACGTTTGGACGTGCTTCATAGATGATGCCGATGACACCGAGTGGAACACGGAGTTTCTGGATGTTGAGACCATTTGGACGTTCAATAGTTTCTAGCGTGTCACCAATTGGATCAGGTAATACAGCGATTTGTTGAAGTCCTTCTGCGATACTGTTAATTCGGCCTACATCTAACGCTAGTCGATCAAGCATGGACTCGGGAGTACCACTTAAGCGTCCGCGTTCCAGATCTTCCCGGTTGGCAGCAATGATAGCTGGAGCTTCACGACGCAGCGCATCAGCCATAACTAAGAGTGCTTCATTTTTTTGGCCGGTAGTTAGACTCGCTAATACTCCGGTGGTTTCCTTGGCTAATTTTGCTTTATTGACAACTTCACTCATGACGATTCCTCCTTAAATTTGTATGGGCAAAATTTTTACCTCAATGTAATCCATTCGTCACGGTGAATGACCTCCAGCCGGTGTACTTCTCCCAGCTTCGGTACAATCTGACGGCTGGGTAAACCTTGAATACTGCGCAGCTGAGTGTCATCGTAATTCACAATCCCGCGTCCCAGCAATTTGGAGTCTGGTCCAAGGACTTCTACAACATCCCCAGCGTGAAAGTTACCTTCGATCTGCTTGACGCCGACAGGCAGCAGACTATGACCGCCATGAAGCAGCGCTTCAACGGCGCCTTCGTCAACGTACAGGGAGCCGAGTGGGGTGGACATAAAGCCAAGCCATTGCTTTTTAACAGGTAAAGAAGATAACTTGGTTGCAAAATAAGTACCTCGGCCCGAGCCTGTCGCTGCGAGTTGTAAATCCCCTGGTTCGGTAGCTCTCCCAACAAAGACGGGCACACCGCCTCGTGTAGCGATCTTGGCAGCATCGATTTTTGAACGCATGCCACCTGTCCCCACACTAGAGCCAGCTCCACCAGCAATAGCATAAATCTCCGGCGTAATATCATCAACGAACTGATAGCGAACAGCGTCGGGATGTTTCCGAGGATCTCCACTATATAAGCCATCCATGTCAGTTAAGACGAGCAATCTGGTGGCTTTCAGCAGGTTAGCTACCAGCGCGGACAAAGTATCGTTATCACCGAATTTTAACTCATCAACGGAGACGGTGTCATTCTCGTTAAATACGGGTACCGCTCCTAGGCGAAGCAGCTCTTCTACCGTCATCATCGCGTTGTTCATAGCTCTGCGACTACAAAAGTCGGTACGGGTTAGTAGGATCTGTGCTGTGGTTATTCCATGCTCGGCAAAAGCTTCCTGATATGCCTGCATGAGCAGTACTTGGCCTACAGCAGCAGCTGCTTGCTTCTCATGCAGCAGCTTCGGACGTGTAGGATAACCGATACTGCGAAAGCCTGCGGCTACAGCACCGGAGGTTACTAATAACACCTCGCAGCCGTTTCTCTTCAATTCGGCAATCTCTGAAGCGAAGAAGGACACGGCTTCGCGATTCAATCCGCCTTCTGTTCCAGTCAGTGAGCTGCTGCCTATTTTGACTACGATTCGTGTCGTCATATCTGTTCACTTCCTCAGTATTTTTATAGATGCTGAAAATGACAAAAAGCCCCCATCCTTAGACTTAGCAAAGGACGAAAG
This sequence comes from Paenibacillus sp. FSL R5-0744, assembly GCF_037972555.1. Taxonomy (NCBI): domain Bacteria; kingdom Bacillati; phylum Bacillota; class Bacilli; order Caryophanales; family Paenibacillaceae; genus Paenibacillus; species Paenibacillus sp. FSL R5-0744. The sequence continues at coordinate 4,695,720 of NZ_CP150228.1, read as the reverse complement.
CTTGTAAACTTCCGCGGTACCACCTTCATTGATGAGGGATCATCCGACTTCATTCTCGTAACGGGAGGATCCGTCCTGCTTAGCACAGGCCGCTCGGGGGTAGGATTCGGAACGAAAACCGCGGTAAATTCTTTCAGCCTGTCGGAATTTACTCTCTAGGCGCGGTTAGACTCATTCTTACTGGTCCCGTCTGCACGTTTCACTTATTTTCAATAGAATACCATGGAGATGGTTGCTTTGCAAAGGAAAAACGAAGGAACTATTTCTCGCATTAGAAAGCTTTGATTATTCAGTTTAACCTCTAAGTAAGGGGGTGGAATACTTATAATCTGTTACCAAGAGGTGGATTAAATTGACTAAAGACAACAATCCTGAGCAGGCGCAGAATCAAGATCTAAACGAAAAAGCGGCCAGTTAATGAAAGTGTGGCTCGGTGTCAGATGATCAGAGCGGCCTTCCAAGGGTCTATTCTTCGGTTAATTCAGATACCGTAGATTTAAATGTTTCTACAAAAGCCTTAGCGGCTTTAGATAAATAACGTCCGCGTCGATAGGCTACGACAAGTGTTCGGCTAGGGGCAGGATCAGTGAGCGGTAAGTAGACAGGGACGAATTCACTCCGCGGTGCACGGGCAATAAAATGAGGCACAAGAGTTACACCCATTCCAGTGGCGACCAGTGACTGAACTGTTTCCATGTTATTGCTCTCAAAAACAATTTTTGGTTCGAAGCCAGCGTTTCGGCACAGATCCATAGTCATTTTACGGAAGCCTTGGCCTTCTTTAAGTACGATAAATGGCTCGTCCTTTAGTTCTTCCAAAGAGGTCTTAGTTCCATCTAAGCTACGTTTAGCTAGCGGGTGTTCGGGTGGGACTGCAAGATCGATCCTTTCCTCACCCAGTTCTTCGTAAGCAAGTGCCGGAATTTCGAGCGGCAATGAGAGCAGGCTTAAATCAGTCTGACCACTCGCAGTGAGCTTCTCTAGGTTCATGGAGGAGTCTTCGAGCAGAGTGATTTCTACTTCCGGGTAATTTTGTTTAAAAACCGGAAGCACATGCGGCAGTAAATGTGCACCAGTGATCGGCATACTGCCTACAACGACGCGCCCGGTACGCAGTTCAGAAATATCAGACATTTCTTGTCGCAGCAGTTCTACGCCATCAATGATGATTTGAGCTTGCTCTACGAATTTAGATCCAGCATAGGTCAGTTCAACAGAGCTGGTATTTCGCTGGAACAGCATTACACCGAGCTCTTTTTCCAGCTTGGAAAGCTGCTGACTGAGTGATGGTTGGGCAATGTGCAGCTTGTCCGCTGCACGGGAGAAGTTTTTTTCGGCTGCGATTTGCAGTACATATTGTAGTTGTCTCAGTTCCATGTATAAACTCCTTTGGGAGATTGTTTTTACTTATAAGTATAAACTATGAAACTGAAGTTTTATATAGGTTCACATGTAAGTTCGTGCACGAACGCACTGACCGGCAAATAGGAAGGGGTGGATTACCAGTATTCGCTGGAGTCCTTTATGTTTGCCGGTCTAATTTCGATGCTACGCTATTACGTCTTACTATACTTTGCGGGCTGGAGAGATGCTTTGAGGGTTGTTAAATATATTTCCCGGGTCATATTTAGCTTTGACTCTCCGTAATCTAGGATAGTTCGCTCCATAATATACTGGTCCGGAATTTTTAATTCCCTGGTCTGGAACGTTGATGTAGCTCCCCACGATAAATGGCTGCAGCTTCCGGCGTGTATTTCGTACTACGAATATATTTCTGGCAGCTTCGGATTTCTTGATCCATGAGCTATTCCACTCAACATAGAATTTCGCTTTACGCCAGTAAAAGGCTGTAGATTTGGGTGACTTACGGCTCACAGCTCCACCCCAGTTGAGGAAAAAGAAACCTGCGAATTCTCCCTCCACTTTCTCTAAGAATTCACGCATGGACTTAATTGCCTTGTCCGGGAAGGGTTTTCTTACGAAACCGCTGGAGAACTGGTTGCTGACTCTTTGAGTTAGCACTGGATCAGGCGCTAACATAAAACTCACTACTTTTGTATAGGGCAAAGAGCGGATGATTTGATTCGTAGGCGTTCCAACGCTCGTAACGGGCTTTAAGAGGCGGGAAGCCTCTGCCTTTGATCCGAGGAACAGCCCCGTCATAGTGACATTACCGCCTTTTTTCGGACCAATGGATAATTCACTGCCTAGTTTGGTATTAACGCAAGGAGCCCAGAGTTGCCAAGCTTTGAATACCTTCTCGAACTGATCCCAAGGCCAGGTGATACGAAAAACGGTAGCCGAAGCTGGAGCAGGACGTACTTTGAATTTGTAACTGGTGTAAACTCCGAAATTCCCCCCGCCACCTCCACGGGAAGCCCAGAGGAGATCAGAGTTACTATTCTTATGGGCACGAATAATTTTCCCTTTGGCATCAACCATTTCGAGTTCGATTAGATTATCACTCACAAGGCCCACGGTTCGCTGGAGCGGTCCGATACCCCCGCCTAGGGTGATGCCTCCGATTCCAACCGTAGGGCTATCACCGAATGGAGCCATATATCCTTGCCCAGCAAGCGTGTGTGCAATTCTCCCAACTGTATTTCCGGTACCCACAACAACAGTTCCTGATTTTTTATTTAGTTTGATTTTCTTCATTTCACTTACATCGATGACAATTCCTCCGGTGACCTGTGAAAGATTAACCTCCAGAGAATGTCTACCGCTTCTTGCGCGGATGGGGACTTTATTCTCGTTAGCCCATTTTATGGCGTTCGCAACATCTTGTGTTTTTTGTGCGAAAACAAACACTTTCGGGAATTTGTCAGTATGCGGATCCCAATTCTTACGTGCCGTTTCATACCCTTGATCACCTTTGAAAATAACTCGCCCGGTAAGTCTCGTTCCTGACCTCAATTGTTCCAACTCCTTCTGCGCTAACAAATGCACTGCATTTCAACCAGGACCCGATATAGTATGAAGGGCATTCGTCTAAGGAGTGGGCTGACTAGGGTCTCAGCAAAAAAAACATCTTCAATTTATAGGTTAAACCTATCACTTCTATAGATATCATATCTTGGAATTATAAAGATGGTGATGTTATATTTAGATCATTCAAGAGAGACTCCACGCTCTCTTCCAATGAACGATTCTATTAATGAGGTGAAATTATGAGCAACAAGACAATGTTTGAAAAGATTTGGGATAATCATGTTATTCATCAAGAGGAAGGTAAACCTAGCATTATTTATATCGATCTGCATTTGGTTCATGAAGTAACTTCTCCACAAGCTTTCGAAGGACTTCGCCTCAGTAACCGCAAGGTTCGCCGTCCTGAGCTGACTTTCGCTACAATGGATCACAACGTTCCTACCAAGGATCGTTTTAATATTAAAGATCCAATTTCCAAGCAGCAAATTGATACACTTTCTAAAAACTGTGCTGATTTTGGTGTTAGATTGTTCGACCTGAATGATATCGATCAAGGCGTTGTACACGTAATGGGACCTGAGATCGGCTTGACGCACCCTGGTAAAACTATCGTTTGCGGTGACAGCCATACCTCCACACATGGAGCATTTGGTGCGCTGGCTTTTGGTATCGGTACTAGTGAAGTTGAACATGTAATGGCTACCCAATGTTTGCAGCAATCCAAAGCTAAGACTATGGAAGTTCGTTTCACAGGTAAACGCAATCCTGGTGTAACAGCAAAGGATATGATCCTTGGTGTTATTGCTAAGTATGGTACTGATTTTGCAACAGGTTATGTAATTGAATACACAGGTGAAGCTATTCGTGAGCTGTCGATGGAAGAACGTATGACCGTCTGCAACATGTCGATCGAAGGTGGAGCAAGAGCAGGTTTGATCGCTCCTGACGAAACTACTTTTAACTATCTGCGTGGACGTCAATATGTGCCGCAAGGCGAAGCATATGACGCTGCTGTTGAAGGATGGAAGAGTCTTGTTAGTGACGAAGGTGCTCAGTATGATACGGTGGTTGAATTCGATGTGGAGACATTGATTCCACAAGTGACTTGGGGTACTAGCCCGGGCATGGGTACAGATATCAACTCTAGCGTGCCAAATCCGGCTGACTTTACCACTGAAAATGAACGCAAAGCTGCTGAAAAAGCGCTTGAATATATGGATTTGACTCCTGGAACTCCTATTTCTGAAATTCCAATTGATTATGTATTTATCGGTTCTTGTACTAACGGACGGATCGAAGATTTGAGAGCGGCAGCCGTGGTAGCAAAAGGCCATAAAGTCTCTGACAAGGTTACTGCCATTGTTGTTCCTGGATCTGGTCGTGTTAAAATGCAGGCTGAGAAGGAAGGGCTTGATAAAGTCTTTACTGACGCGGGCTTTGAATGGCGCGAAGCGGGATGCAGCATGTGCCTTGCGATGAACCCTGATGTACTGCAACCTGGGCAACGCTGTGCATCTACCTCGAACCGTAACTTTGAAGGACGTCAAGGTCGCGGTGGACGCACGCATCTGGTATCCCCAGCTATGGCTGCTGCAGCTGCGATAAAAGGCCGTTTCACTGATGTACGTGATTGGAACTATAAGACGGAAGCTGTCAGCTCATAGAACTAGAGAGAACACGGGAGGATAAAACTATGGATGCTTTTAAAAAATTAACAGGAATTGTTGCACCAGTAGATCGGGTGAATGTAGATACGGATGCTATTATCCCAAAACAGTTCTTGAAACGGATTGAACGGACAGGATTTGGACAATTTTTGTTCTACGAATGGCGTTTTGATGAAGCTGGTAACGATAACGCTGCCTTTGAAATGAATAAGCCACGCTATAAAGGTGCTTCTGTCTTGATCTCACGTGCTAACTTTGGCTGTGGTTCCTCACGGGAACATGCACCTTGGGCGATTATGGATTATGGGTTCAGAGTTGTTATTGCACCTTCTTATGCAGATATCTTCTACAACAACTGCTTTAAGAATGGCATTTTGCCGATCAAGCTTTCGGAAGAGCAAGTGGATGAGCTGTTTAATCGGACAGCCGAGCATGATGGCTACCAATTGACCGTGGATCTTGAGAGCAATACACTTCACGATGAATTTGGACTGAGCATCAGCTTTGATCTGGATGAGCACCGTCGTCAGTTCTTGCTGCAAGGTCTGGATGATATCGGATTAACCCTTCAGCATGCAGATGAAATTGCTGCGTATGAAGAGCGTCATGCGGCTAAGTTATTCTCTTAATAATAGGATATAACTGGTTTGATTCTTAACTTTTACAAAAATTACGCAAAACTTCTATTTCCGGGTGTCGGAAATAGAAGTTTTTTTGCTATAATCGAAATATTGATTGGTGATAAAGGAAACATTTGGTGATTTCTGTCGTCTTAATACTTATCTAGATCTATTACTTGCAGAAGGAGCGGGAAAATGAGAAGAGTTGGGTATCGAACGTTGCTACTATTGTTGCTGCCATTATTCTTACTATCATTCACTGGACGTGAAGCTGCCGCAGCTGGTAGCAGCTCAGGCAGAATTATTATGGACAATCAAGAGCTTGCTTTACCAAAAGGAATTAAACTTGAGAACGTCAATGGTAGCGTTATGATTCCCGTCAGAGTGGTAGTGGAGAATCTTGGATTTGAGGTATTGTGGGAGCAGCAGGCCCGCAAAGTAACGGTTCACCAAGATGGAAAAAGCATTGAGCTGGCTGTAGGAAAAAAAACAGCTGATGCGGATGGAGTAACGTTTGATTTAAACGCAGCACCCAAGCAAAGCGGTGGTACAGTTCTCGTTCCGATTCGCTTCGTAAGTGAGCAGTTCGGTCTAAAGGTTGGCTGGGATAATAGCGATAAAACGGTCTATTTGACGGGTGGACAAGCTTCGGTGGCTACACCTGAGGGAACCGTTACTAGTCCAACAGCAACAAGTACTCCTTCTCCAACTCAGATTACTACACCCGGCGTGGATAATGGCACAAGCGCTGGAAGTGTTTTGCCCTCACCGACACCACAATCTACCTCAGTACCAGGAAGCACTGGTGTGAATGCAGCAGGTCCGCTTGTAAATGGGGCAGCCTTCACTGAGAATCGATTAATCATCGCTGTTTCTGGGGCTCCTAAACCTAGCATCACAAAAATGAGCAGTCCAGATCGAATCGTCGTAGATTTTCCCGGTGCAGCTTTTGCTCCTGATTTCGTAGGAGGTCTACCGAGTATTACCACAAACGGAAGTCCGCAAGGGAAGCTGGATGTTACTGGTTACCCTCTAGTTTCTGAGATCCGGTATGCGTTGTTCAGTGTAAGTCCTTCTACTGTTAGGTTCGTGATTCAAACGGTCGGGAGTCAGCCTTATCAATTAAGTACGGATGAAAGTACTGGACTGGTGACACTGGATTTGAATGTTACAGGCAGTGAAGGGAACACCTCAGGTGGTAGTCGAATGACAGGAAAGCCGGTTGTAGTTCTCGACGCGGGTCATGGAGGGACACAATCAGGAGCAGTCAGTCTCACGGGTAAGCTGGAAAAAGACTTCAATCTGTCAGTTATCCGTAAAGTGCAAACACTACTTATGCAGGAAGCTTTGGTTGACGTCGTATTTACTAGGACTGAAGATATTACGTTGGGTCTTCAGGATCGAGTAAATATCGCAGAAGCAGCAAAGGCTAATCTATTTATTTCAGTGCATGGGAATTCACTAGAGCTGGGTTATCCGAATAGAGACAAAATAAATGGCAGTGAAACGTACTATTCGCGTAGTGGGAGTCTGCCGCTTGCTCAGGTCATGCACAAACATCTGATAGCAGGTACTGGATTCAAGGACAACGGAGTAAGAACGAAAAGTCTGCATGTTACAAGAGAAACCAGTATGCCGGCAGTACTTCTAGAAGTGGGGTATCTTACTAATTCAGGAAATGAATCAGGGATGTATAGTGAGCAGCTTCAAGACAAATTAGCGAGGGAAATTGTAGCTGGTATTAAGGAATATTTAGGACTTTAATGCTTAATGTTGGTGAGATTTCTCAATTTTTATGGAATATATTCGCAACCTTTATAGATTATTAGCGTCTAATAGAGGTCTGAGGTTGACGTAGACAGGCCATCACGATCGCCATTCACAGGCGAATACTAGATTTAGAGGTGAAGAATGAAGAAATTCAGTTTGATGTTGTTTTTGTTGCTCTTAGTATTTGTTTTGCCTGAGAACGGACATGCTGCTGCCGGGAATAGCAAGATTTTTCTGGACGGCAAGGAGCTGACCGCAGGGCAAAATGTCCCGGTTGAGAATGTGAATGATACAATCATGGTGCCGTTAAGGTTGATCTCTGAAAGCCTTGGATATAACGTGGGTTGGGATCAGAAGAGCAAGACGGTAACGATTGAACAGCAAGGAAAGGTCATCAAACTGGTTGTGAATCAAAAGATAGCCTCAGTTGATGACAAGACAGTAACGCTTACCACAGCACCTATCCTTCGTAGTAATACGACACTTGTACCGATTCGGTTCATTAGTGAACAGTTCGGATTAAATGTCTCGTGGGACAACGTGAAGAAGAGTGTGTATCTTATTACCCCAGGATCCTCAAATGATAACGGCAGTTCAGGTGGAAATACTGAAAATGGTGGATCTGAGGTTGTACCGCCGGTAGATCCTTCTAAGAATTTAACGATGGTAAATGGTGTGAGCTTTAGTGAAAATCGTTTAAGCATTGCCATGGAGGGTAATTCAGTACCGAAAGTGACAGTGATGACTGGGCCGGATCGGTTAGTTGTTGATTTACCTAATGCCACCTTCTCAGACCTATTTGGCACAGGACAGATCCTTGATCCTGACCTAAACGGTAGCTTGGAAGTGAAAGATTATCCCGATGTATCAGGAGTACGTTACTCCCTTTATAGCACGAATCCTTATACAGTACGTTTTGTAATCGATTTGAACTATGCTAAGAATTACAACGTTAGCGTAACTGGAGACGATTCTAAGCTGGTTGTAATCGATCTAAATGCGGAAAGCACTGATGATACTACTACACAACCAGGAAATAATGGCAGAAAGCTAGTAGTATTAGATGCAGGGCATGGTGCTAAAGATTCTGGAGCAGTGGGTGTTACAGGTAAATACGAGAAGAATTTTAATTTGGCCATCGTACTTAAGACAGCTGAATTGCTGAAAAAAGAAAGTAATATTGACGTCGTGTTAACACGAAGTAATGATACTTTCTTGGAGCTTAAAGAAAGAGCAGCTATGGCGAATAATTTAAAAGCTGATATCTTCATATCTGTACACGCCAATAGCTCCGGTTCCTCATCAGCTAGTGGAACAGAAACGTATTATCAACGGGAAGCCAGTAAAGCATTGGCGAACGTGATGCATAAATATCTTGTTCAAGCTACAGGGCTTAGCGATCGCGGTGTACGTTATGGGAATTTCCATGTTATCCGTGAAACGAAAATGCCTGCAGTATTACTTGAAGTGGGATACCTTAGCAACAAAAAAGATGAAGCATTGCTCTTTACAGATGCACTTCAAAACAAAGTTGCGGCTTCAATAGTGAGTGGGATTAAGGAATATTTGGGTATAAAATAACAGACCAGTGGCAGACGAGCGCCGCAAAGTCAGCTTTCTGCTTTTATTTTAAAAGGCAAGAAGTGGTTTTGCGGTACCTGTCTGCCCGTATTCATCTAGAGGAGGCGTTTATTAATGATGAAACAAAAATGGAGTACAATTGGGATCGCTACACTGCTTCTGCTAGTGATTGCTGGCTGTGGAGACAAGCCTACTGCGGCTCCAGCAAATGGTGTGGAGCAAGAGACTTCAAATGTTGTAAGTGGTGCGGGAGAAAGTACACCGGCTCCAAGCGATGAACCAGGAAACGAAGTGACTAGCACTCCGCAACCGACAGCAGATAATAGCAACACAGAAACTCAGGCAACTGCAAAGCCAGTAGCAGATGAGAAGCAAAAACAGAGCCAGAGTATCGATGCATATTATACGGATTCACAAGTTATGGATCTGATTCCTGCTAAGACTAGCATTAGCTTCTCTGACGATGCCCAGAAATATACAGAGACGTTCAAAGCATTGCAAAGCAACGAGAATACCGACCTTGTATCATTATGGGGCAAGATTGAACTGAAATCGTTAAAGTTTGTTGATGGTCAAATTGTGATGGATCTTCATAAACCGGATGAAGCACAGCTGGGTGCTGGTGGGGAGTCCTTAGCGATTTCATCACTTGCCAAAACCTATTTTCAATTTGAAGAAGTAAAAAGCATCGAAGTTTTGGTGGATGGTGAAAAGGTTGAAAGCTTGATGGGTCATGTTGATCTAATGCATCCAATGACTAGAGATAATAGCTAATTGTTATTACAACAAAGGATAAAAGCATCTAACTGACGAACTTTAAATTATACTATTTATTTGAGTCATAGAGAGGGGAATAATCTATTGTCCGCGCAAAAAAGGTCAAAACGACCATTGAAGGCTTATTCTACGAAAGCAGTATCGGCTGTTATGGCTGGAACCATGATTTTTAGTGGCGCAAGCACAGTGTTTGCAGACACAGCTGCTACGACAGCAGCAACAACCACTACACAATCTGTAGGAATTTTTAGCGATGTGAAGACAGGCTTCTGGGCTGAAAAGCATATTTATAAATTAGCATCACAAGGAATTGTGGTTGGAAATAATGGTTTATTTCGCCCGGGAGATTCTGTAACTCAGCAGGAAGCAGTGCTTATGGCATTACGTTTTATGAAGTTGCAGGATAAAGTGGATACTTCTTCAGCTGTGGCCTTGCCTACTGATTTTAAGGTTTCAAATTATTACAAAGATTATGTTGTTCTAGCTTTCCAGCAAGGTCTTTTGGACAAAACTACGGAAATGTCTCCTGATAATTTGAAAACTTCATGGGGTGAACGTAAAGCATCCCGAGAATGGATTGCTGAACTGTTAATTCGTGCACTAGGTAAAAGTGCAGATGCAACTGTAGCAGCTAGCAAACCGACAGGCTTTGCAGACGATTCTAAAGTGTCTGCGAACAAAAGAGGGTATATCAACGTTGCTGTTGATCTAAAACTAGCCAATGGTCTTGACGGTAATCGCTTTGATCCACAAGGGGCTGTGACCCGTGCTCAGCTGGCGACCTTTTTCAGTCGGGCAGAAGCCCATAATACACTTGAGTATGATAACACTTACACAGGAACAATCAGTCAATTAGCAGATGGGAAACTATCCGTTTATAATAACGGAAAGACTTCTACATATACCCTGGGTGCGAGCACCGCTTATTACACAAGCGCTTCTGAAAGTAGAATAAATCTAAGTGATATCCAACCTTACACAAAGGTTACTGTAATTGGAGCGACATATAACGCAGCCTATGTTGAAGTGACTGACCCTACACAACAAGTGGAGAGCCTTTCCGGAAGCTTCGCAATGGTAGCACCTGGTAATAAGCTATGGCTGAAATCAGCTACTGGGTTCACTGAATATTACTACGATGAAACGACTACCTTTGTAGATGCGAATGGGACTACAATTGAACCTGCTTCGCTGGTAGCAGACAGCATAGTTACGTTACAGCGTGAAACTTATAGTGGTTCACATAAAGTGGTCAAGGTTCAAGTGACTTCAGGCGTTGTTAACAAAACGACAACAGGTACCGTTCAAAGTATAGATCTTACTGGGAAAAGCATTACGTTTAAAAATGTTGCTGGTACGGTGGAAACCTTTAAATGGGAAGATGGAACTTCATTATTCACTTATCAAGCATCCGTGTTGCAGCCTGCAGAATTGAAGACAGGTTCTGCTGTTAAATATACGGTTAAAGAAAATGTAATACGGTCTGTAGAAGTGACAGAAGGTGTTGAACGGACAGTTCAAGGTGTACTTACAGAACTGACCAGTTCAACTGTTGTTTATAAAAAAGAAGATGGAACTCGTGAAGTCAAACTCCTGGCAACAAAACCATCAATTGTTATTCCGAACATGAATAGCGCTGTGGCCGATGATCTTATAGCTGACACAGTAGGTGGGGACAAAATTCAGCTTACGCTGAACAGCAGTGATCAAGTCATAAAGATTGAAGTGTTAAGCCGTCAAATTGAACAGTATAGTGGAGCGACGGTTATTGATTATAATACTAAAACTCAGCTGTTGACAGTTATGGATACCAATAAAAAGGCGCATGTCGTTCAGTTGGATGAAAAAACAAAACTGTTAATTGAAGGTGCACTTCCTAACTTAACTAATATCGGTACGAAGCTTATTGAGAACCGTAAAGTAAATGTAAAAGCTATAGGACAACGGGCTTTGTCGTTGGAAATTGTCACAAAGTATGAAGGAACCTTGACGACTGTTAATACTTCCTCGAGAACTATTGTATTGAAGCTTAATGATGGGCAAACTTTAACGATGCCTTATCCACAATTAATTGATCTCTTTGGTAAAAATAGTCCAACTTTAAGTGATGTTCCTGTTGGTAGTAATGTGACAGCCTCACTGACAACTGGCCAGGACATTATTGCAGTACTGAAAGTGAAGACAGCTTTACAAGTTGAAGCAGCAACTGTTAATGCCGGAACCAATCGTTTGAGTGTTAAATGGAGCGGTGGAACAAGTGAGATCAATACTGCTGTACTTCCAATAACAAATGAAGCTGGCGAGAGCATTAAGCTGACAGCTGTGAAATCGGGAGATTTTCTTAATGTGACTTTTGATGGAAGCACTCCACTCGCTATTCAGACAGTTAAGCTTACAACGGGTCAGATTAATTCAGTCGATGCTGCAGCGAATAGTTTGGTGGTTAAAGAGTATGCTGGTGCAGCACAAAACTTTACTGTAAGCGGTGGGGTTAGAATCATACGTGATGGCGCCACAACAACTGCTCTTAGTAATGTAACAACAGCGGACAGAGTGGAGATTCGTAAAGACACAGATGGAGCGACAGTCATTCGTGTGTTACCACAGTTAACTCGTTCATTCTCTCGTTATGACAGTACGACGAACTCATTGGTGACTAAGAGAGCTAATCTGAACGATAAGTATCAGTTCACTCTTGCTTCAAATGTATATATTCATCAAGGAGATACGACATTGTCCGTGCAATCTTTGAAAGAAAATGATAATATTATAATGTATTTCAATAATGATATCGTGGTTGAAATTGTGAAACAATAGTAGTAATGGTGGATTTCTGAGTGAATCACCGTCTTGACACAGGAGCTTTGCCTGCGTCAAGACGTTTTTTTTGAAATATAAGAAAGTATAAGAGTTGTATTTTCTTGAAATGTATGAAACCATACGTTATAATACAGACTTTGCTTATATTTCTTTACATTAGAGAGGACACGCTCATGTGAGTTTTAATGAGCGTAAACGCTCCGTGGAGGGGACACTATGAAAGTTGCAGAGGTCCGCCACATTTTGGATACGATTGGAGACTTGTTCCCTGATGCTCATTGCGAGCTAAATCACAGTAACGCTTTTGAATTAACGATAGCGGTACTGTTATCAGCCCAATGTACGGATGCAACGGTGAACAAAGTGACCGTGGACCTGTTCCAAAAGTACAAAGCCCCCATCGATTATATTTCTGTACCGCTGGAGGAATTGGAGGGGGATATCCGGCGCATCGGCCTATATCGTAACAAAGCTAAGCATATCCAAAGCCTATGCTCTATACTCATAGAACAGTATGGTGGCGAGGTGCCTGAGGCTCATGACTTGCTTGTAACTTTACCCGGTGTAGGTCGTAAAACTGCAAATGTAGTAGTATCCAATGCTTTTGGAGTTCCTGCCATTGCAGTGGACACGCATGTGGAGAGGGTTGCTAAACGACTTGCATTAGCAGGCTGGAAAGATTCTGTGCTGGAAGTGGAAAAGAAGCTGATGAAGGCTGTGCCACGTGACGAATGGACGATCACTCATCACCGGCTTATCTTTTTCGGACGATATCACTGCAAGGCACAGAACCCAAAATGTCAAGTTTGCCCACTCCTTGATCTATGTCGAGAGGGCAAAAAACGTATGAAAACAGCTGTTGTCAGGAAAGCTAAAGATCATACGCCAAAAAGTTAGAGTTGAAGAAGAGGATGGGATAGAGATGAAATGCATTTCTGTATACACAGATAATTTTGAAGTGTTCTCGGATATTTTTGATCGCGTTGTGGAAAGCCCACTCGAAGAGAACGAAGAGCAAGAAGTAGAAGGTATCACGATCAGTCATTCCGGTGACGTTCCTGAACACTATTTTGAGCGTATGTCAGTGAAACCTGAGGTTGTTGTAATGAGAGATAAATCTCGTGGTTTGACTATTCTGCAACACGGAAAAGTATTCGAAATTCTGTTGCCTGTTTCGGAAACTGCATAAATTTAGAAGTGATAAAAGGAGTCGGCCCTAGGGTTGGCTCCTTTTTTGCTTCTTACTTTTCTAGCGAAAAAGCAGAAAGATGTTTGAATAACCTCATTTCGTAAGAGATGATAGGTTATTTTGTAAGTAGTGTGTATTTAATTTGTGTCAAACTGGTGATAAAATGTAATTATTATTTATAAAAAAGGTTCTGCGTGACATCACAGAAATTACACCTGTATAAACATTGAATAAGCATAAACGTCTTCGGCGTTCTTATAAGGACGGTAAGCGTTTAAGCGAGAAATATAAGGATAATGTATCATGTGAAACTTTTACTTTCCTATATTTTAAAAATGAGTCTGATTTCGTATTCTTGAATGGGTTATATTCAAAGCATGATTAGATGGTAACAGTGGAGGTGGAGAGTCAGTGAGAGCGGAACAGGTTAGAATCGAGAAAGAGTCATTAAGTAAAACGGCATCGCTGCTTTTCCAGTTGCGTGGATTAATGCATCGCTGGGGTGATGAAGGATCTGAACGTATATATGAAGATTTACAACATAAAGAGGGTGGGAATGAGCTGACCCTTGCTTTTTGCGGACATTTTTCGGCAGGAAAATCCAGTATGATCAATCTTCTTTGCGGCAGTTCAGTGCTGCCTTCTGGACCTGTGCCGACTAGTGCGAATATTGTCTCTATTCGCAGTGGAGTTCCACGAGTGCTTATATATCCTAGAGTTGAAGGAAGTAAAAATGATCCTGCTCCTATAGAGACAACTCCAGAAAGATTACAAGAATACTGTCGAAATGGTGGTGAATATTCCGCAATTGAAGTGTGGAATGAGATACCACTGCTAGGTAAGGATGGCGTACTATTGGATACACCTGGTGTAGATTCCACGGATGATGGTCATCAGGCGGCTACCCGCTCTGCGCTGCATTTAGCTGATGTCGTATTTTATGTAATGGATTATAACCATGTACAGTCAGAGAATAATTTGGCTTTTGCTAAAAATCTTAGTGACTGGGGTAAACCTTTGTATCTAATTGTTAATCAGATCGACAAGCACAGGGAACAAGAGATTTCCATTGAGGAATATAAACGTCAACTTGAAAATGCTTTTGAACAATGGGGGATTCATTGTGCGGGAATTCTATTCACCTCTCTCAAAAAGAAAGAGCATCCTCTTAATCATTGGGATCATCTACTCAGCCTTATAACCGAGCTGTTGGAACAAAAGGAACAGCTGCTTCAATATAGCTTGTCTCGTTCTATTCATCATACAGCGGATTCTTCTCTAACTGCATTCCGTGAAGATCAGCAGGAGGAAAGAGCGGCTCTCTTTGAAGAACTAGAAGGTACGAATGCAGAGACAGTGACGAATGAACTGAAGTCACTCGAAGAAGAGAAGGAACGACTTGAGGCGTTGCCTCAGCAGTCACGAGCGAGTTTGCGAACTGGCCTAGACACCTTACTTAATAATGCTAATCTAATGCCTGCAGATGTAAGAGAGGCGTCGGGAAGCTATATGGAAAGTGCTAGCCCTACGTTTCGATTAGGGTTATTCTCTACGGCTGCACGGCGGGAGAAGGAACAAAGTAAACGATTGGCAGTCTGGCAAGGACTGTTGACCCGAGAGGTTTCCGCTCAGCTGGAATGGCATTTGATTCAGCTGGTACGTGATTGGGCGGAGAATCTCGGGCTGTGGGAGGAGGAGGCGGAGACGACTCTGAAGCAAGGGTTCCCGGCGGTGAGCCAGGAGTGGCTGGCGGCTGCAGTTAAGCCGGGAACGGGGTATAGCGGCGAGGCGCTGCTCAATTTCTGCCGCACACTTGCGGCTGATATTAAGAGCCAGTTCCGCCGTGCCGCGTTAGCGGTGAGCGATGAGCTGTTAGCGAAGCTGCCGCCGCTCATGGATGAGCAGCGTGCCGTACTCCAGCGCCGCGAACAGGCTCTTGCGCGGCAGGCGCGCGCCGTTGACGCGCTAGCCGCGCTGGACCGCGCGGCAGCTGCCCGCGCGCACGAGCTCGCGGCGCTGCTGCCACCGCGCCGGCCCCTCACCCCCGGCATCCTGCCGGAGGTGAGGGTAACCCCGCGAGCGGCTGCGCAGAGCGCCGCACCGCGGGAGGTCCAGCCGCCGCAAAACGTCGCGGCTGGAAGTGCCGCCGCCGCAAATTGGGCGGCGGGAACGGCTTCGCCGGCGGGCGGACGCCGCCGGCTATCCGCAGCCGCTGACACGCTGGCGGCTGCGGCAGAGCTGCTGCGCCGCGAGCCAGCGATGGCATCGGCGGCGCGGAGTCTGGCCGCACGGGCGGAGGATCTCGCCGGCGGCCGCTTTACCCTCGCGCTGTTCGGTGCATTCAGCGCGGGTAAGTCCTCCTTCGCCAACGCTTTGCTCGGCGAAGAAGTGCTGCCCGTGTCTCCACATCCCGCCACGGCTGCGGTCAACCGCATATTGGCGCCGGAAGGTGACTTCCGCCATGCCAGCGCGGTTGTCACAATGAAGACCATGGCAGATTTCTGGGATGACATCTGCCATTCCTTCAGTGTGCTGCAACTAGGAGAACCACAGCAAAACTCATGGACAACAGTTCTAGCAAGCTTGCCTGCAAGGGGAGTTCATCCCTCTGCGTTGCCACATGCTGGATTTCTAAGGGCAGCAGCGGCTGGCTGGGCAGAAGCTGAGCCCTTGCTGGGAACGGTGCGAACGGTTGATTTAGAAGAATACCGAGGCCTTGTAGCGGAGGAGACCCGAGCCTGTTTTGTGCAGGGGATTGATTTGTATTATGCCTGTCCATTGACCGAAAGCGGAATTGTACTCGTGGATACACCAGGAGCCGACTCATTGCATGCTCGTCATACAGGCGTAACCTTTAATTACATGAAAAACGCAGACGCGATTTGTTTTGTTACCTATTACAACCACGCCTTTTCAAAAGCAGATCGAGGTCTGCTTGCGCAGCTAGGCCGAATTAAAGATAGCTTTGCACTTGATAAAATGTTCTTTATTATCAACGCTTCTGATCTTGCTTCAGGCGAAGATGAATTGGAAGAGGTACGAGAACATGTTGCTCAAAATTTACGTGCAGGCGGCTTACGCTCGCCGAGAATTTATGCACTCTCTAGCTTGCTTGCTCTGGAAGGCAAAACCCAGCATGATTATGCACGCTATGAGGCTTCCCGTTTCCATCATTTTGAGCAAGCCTTATCAAGCTTTGCGGGAGATGAACTTCCTCAGCTTTCACTTAACGCAGCTGCAGAGAGCATCGCATCTGTTCGACGCAGGGCGGAAGAGTGGCAGAATCTCGCTTCCATGGCGGCAAACGAGCGTGAAGCAGGATTAAAAGAAATGCAAGAACGTCGTCAGCTAGCTATGAAGAGACTTTCCCTATTGGAGACCGAAGAACGTCCTAGCAGAGATCTTGTTCATGAAGGTGAGGAACTGATCTATCATGTCTGTCAACGAATTAGCTTCTCCTTCACCAGAAATTTTCAGGAATCTTTCCACCCCTCATTATTACGTGAGGACGCAGGAAATTTAAAAGCTATCTTCGCTGCGTGTGGTGCAGAGCTGATGCGTACCACTAAGCGTGAATTGGAGCAAGAGCTATGGGCGACAACGCTGCGACTAGAAAGTACCGGGCGTAGACTTGTTCATGAAGCGGCTGAAGCGGCTGCTACTGAGCTGTTTTTCTCTACTCAAGAGTTTCATCTGATGGAGAATGAAGAAGCAGCATGGCCTTCTCCTAGTGAGCTGGAATGCCAGCTTCAGTCCGTGGAATGGCCAACCTTATGGGGATATTTCAAATCCCCTCGCTATTTCTTTGAAGGCGCTGGCCGGGAGCAAGTCAAAGGTGCGACTGAGCCTCTTGTGAAAGAAGCTGTTAATGTTGCGGCGGCAGAGCAGAAGAAAAAATTGCTTGCGCATTATGTCGATTGCATAACCAGAGAATTAAAGGTTGCTGCAGAACGCCTACAAGAAGGGTTAGCGGAGCAAGAGAAAGCGATGTTAGATCTCCTTAAAGGGGGTGAATCCGCAGATCATTGGGGTCAATTAGGTCACCAATTATCTCTCTTGGAACAATCTTTCGTTGATAGATTAGACAAAAATCTTTGAAATTTGTAGGAAATTGTCGAAGAACACTTGCAATCTGGCGTATGATGGATGAAAATAAAGAAGCCTGAAAATATACAATGAAACTGTTTTGTTTTCAGAAATTTATGGAAACGAGATAGTCAATTTGCCGAAAGAGGTTGAAATCGACAATGTGGGGAGCTCCTTTTTCAGCTCAAAGCCGCAAGCTGCTGCTACTGGGCAGCGGGGAACTGGGTAAGGAAGTCATAATCGAAGCTCAACGTCTTGGCGTAGAGACCGTAGCTGTAGACCGTTATAGCGATGCACCAGCGATGGGTGTAGCTCATCGTTCACATGTTATTGATATGCTGGATGCAGAGGCGCTTAAAACGCTTATTCGCTCAGAAAAACCGGATGTTATTGTTCCGGAGATTGAAGCAATCGCTACTCATGCTCTTCAAGAGCTTGAAGAGGAAGGTTTCTTCGTTGTTCCGACCGCACGAGCGGCTCGTCTGACCATGGACAGAGAAGGCATTCGCCGACTTGCTGCTGAAGAACTTGGATTGCCAACAGCGGATTATCGTTTTGCAGATAGTCTGGAAGAACTGCATCAAGCCGTTGCAGAACTAGGCACTCCTTGTGTCATCAAGCCGATTATGAGTTCTTCCGGCAAAGGTCAGAGTGTTTGCAAAAGGCCGGAGGATGCAGAAGAATGCTGGAACACTGCTTTGGATGGAGCGAGAGCTAAAGGGACTCGTGTTATCGTAGAGGCATTCGTTACCTTTGAAAGCGAGATTACACTTTTAACGGTGCGGTCCGTGTCTGGCACGATATTTTGTCCACCTATTGGGCATATTCAGAAGGACGGGGATTATGTCGAATCATGGCAGCCTCACTTTATGAAGGCGGAACTTCTGGATGAAGCTCAGTCTATTGCCAAGGCAGTTACCGATCAGCTCGGAGGTTTTGGTATTTTTGGAGTGGAGCTTTTCTTGACGGATCGAGGCGTATTGTTTAGTGAAGTGTCCCCTAGACCTCATGATACGGGGATGGTAACGATGGCAACGCAGGATTTATCTCAATTTGCAGTGCATGTCAGAGCTATTCTTGGTTTTCCAGTCCAGTCAGTACAATTACTGACATCAGGTGCCTCAGCTACGCTGAAGGCTGAAGGAGAAGGACGAGCTTTTGTTGTGACCGGAATTGGTGAAGCTTTGGAACTACCTAGGACTCAGGTTCGGGTGTTTGGTAAACCAGAAGTCCGTCCAGGGCGGCGGATGGCTGTAGCATTAAGTGCGGCGGAAAATGTGGAAATCGCGCGGACGGTAGCCAAGCAGGCAGCGTCTATGCTAAAAGTGGAGGTAAATGAGGATGAACAGTAGTACCATGGCACCTGTACTGGAAATTCGCAAATGCGGCTTGAATGATCTGGAGAGAGTGACAGCGCTTCTGCGTGAATTCGGCTATCCAACAACGCTTAGCGTGATGAAAGAGAGACTTGAAAGCATGGAGAATAACCATCTCCAATGCACGCTTGTTGCAGAACTAAACAATGAAGTTGTGGGAATGGTCGGTCTTAGACAGGTAATCTCGTATTACAAACAGACAGATTGTATCACTGAGATTACTGCACTTATCGTATCAGAAGAACTCAGAGGAAACGGACTCGGTAAAAGACTTGTGGCCGCAGCTGAAGAATGGGCACGTGAGCAAGGTTGCTGTCAGCTCTTCTTGAGAAGTGGTAACCGCGTAGAACGCGCACCGGCACATGCTTTTTATCGTCATCTAGGTTTCGAAAAGACAGCAGGCTATCGCTTTAACAAAGCGTTGCTATAATACTTATAGGTTCCGATCATCCCCATCCCAGCTACGGCGGGATGGTTTTTTTTTGCTCAAAATCTATTTAAATAACTTAACCATAGATGGAATAGTTTGAATCATATAGAATGAATTTTATGACAGTTAAATAAATCGTGTCCAAAGAGGGATGAGAAATGTACAAGTTAATACTTGCTGAAGATGAAGAAGATGTAAGGGAAGGGGTCATCAGTCAGATTGATTGGGAGCACTATGGCTTCGAAATTGTAGAACAGGCGGAGAATGGACGAGAGGCAGCGGATGCGATAGATCGTTTGCTCCCGGATGTAGTTGTGACTGATATTCAAATGCCTTTTATGAACGGGCTGCAGCTGGCGGAATGGATTCGCGAGCGGCATCCTAATACCAAGATTATTATTCTGACAGGGTATGATGAATTTGAATATGCACAGAAGGCGATTAAACTGCAAATCGATGAGTATATTTTGAAACCGTTTTCTTCACAGGAGTTGATTGATGTTCTGCTAAAGGTCAGAGCCACTATAGAGGCTGAAATTGCAGAGAAGGAGAATGTTTTTGTACTCAGTGAGCATTATCGGAAAAGTCTGCCTGTGCTGCGTGAGCAGTTTTTATCTTCACTAGTTTCACGCAAGTTACGAATGAATGAAATAGATGAGAAAAGTTCGGAATACGGAATAGATCTACATGGGAAATGGTTCCAAGCCTCGGTAATTAGTGTGGATTATATTCGTCCAGAGCGGGAAACGGTTAGCCTTACCGCAGGTAAGCAAATTTCTTTGCGAGATACGGGAGAGAGAAATTTACAGCTCTTCGCTGTGCTGAATATTGCAGAAGAATTATGTAATAAGCATAATTTTGGCAGGGTGTTTATCCATCGTGATGAGGTAGTGCTTCTTTCCATTTGTGATGCAGGAGAAGAAACTGAAATTACGGGGAAAACTTTTGAAATTCTAGAAGAAATCCGCCACAATGTGCAGCGGTTTCTTAAGCTAACGGTAACCGCTGGTTCTGGAACGGTTTGTCACTCGCCTGCTATGCTATTTAACTCCTTTGGAGATGCCATGCAAGCGTTAGATTATCGTCTCATTCTTGGCAATAACAGAGTCATTTGGATCGAGGATGTGGAGTCACGTTCGAATACACTCTTGGCCTATGATGAATTGACCCAGCAGTCCTTAATCCGAACGATTAAGATGGGAACCGTACAGGAGCTTAAGGAGGTCGTGGAGGAGTTATTTGGCGGATTGAATGCTGAGCAGGTATCTACTCAGGATTATCAGATTTTTTTGCTGGAGATTATTACATCCATCCTGCGTGTAGCCAAAGAGTCCGGTAGTGATGCTGCTAAGTTCGTTGGATCTGGCATTTCCTCATTAACTGAGATGAATAAATTCAATAGTATGAGTGAAGCCAAGCAATGGATTATTACGATCTGCAGCCGGCTAATGGACTCTATTGCCTTAGAACGCCAATCTAGCTATAAGCTGCTCATTGATGAAGCTAAAGATTACATCCGTAGCCATTATGAGGAATCGGATATTTCTATCGGAAAGGTCTGTCAGCATTTACATATCAGTACGGGTTATTTTAGCAGTATTTTTAAGAAGGAAATGAAGATGACTTTCGTTAGTTATCTCTTGCAAATCCGATTAGAGGCAGCGAAGGAACTTTTACGCTCCACGGAACTGAAGGCTTTTGAAATCGCCGAGAAAATTGGCTTTGCTGATCCTAACTATTTCAGCTTTTGCTTCCGTAAAAAATATGGTCAGTCTCCCAAAGAGTATAAAAATAGCTCCAGAGGAGGGTAGTTATGCGGCAAGAAAAGCCCTATTCTTTTCGACTGCGGCCGCAGCATCCAACAGGGGGAAAACGCCGGTTGTCCTCTAAGCTGCGTAGTATTCAAGTAACGATTACGCTCACTTTTACATCCGTTGCCGTTCTTGTAGCCGTCGTTGTCAGCCTTATGCTGTATAACAAGTTTGCGAAGACAGCAGAAGAGAATGCCAATATGAATATGCAGCAGATTATTGAGCAAGTGAACTACAATTTGGAGCTTTATGTAAAAGGAATGCGAAATATTTTTGAAACTGCAGAAGATCAAATTACGAATAGTCCCTCCGTGGACTCTGCTTTACTGATGGAAAGAATGGCCATGTTAATGGGAAGTAGAGAGGATCTGGTTTCTGCTGCGGTTTTTACACCACAGGGGAAATACGTCGTGGGTACAGCAGGACAGAAGTTGCGCAGCAACACACAGTTAGAAACCCAGAGCTGGTTTACAACGGCCAAAAGAACATCTGAGATCTCCTATTCAGCGCCCCATATTCAGAACTTGTTTAAAGGTCAATATATTTGGGTTGTGTCGATCAGTAAACTCATTCAATATCAGGAAAATGGAGTCCTAAAAACGGGTATTCTCCTGATGGATTTTAACTTTCGCACCATAGATGAGCTGAGTAAGCAGGTTAAGCTTGGTAAAAGAGGATACGCTTACATCCTCGATCAGTTAGGCAACATCGTGTATCATCCGCAGCAGCAGCTTATTTATGCTGGTTTAAAGTATGAGAATGTGGAGCCGGTATTGGAATATGCTTATCGTAGCTATTTGGATGAGTCTACAGGTGAAAAACGATTTATTACAGTACGTACGTTAGAACAAACCGGGTGGAAAATAGTAGGTGTTGCTTATTATGACGAGATCGTGACCACCAAGCGTGATCTGAACAACTTTTTATCCTGGTTCTTAGCGGTAGTTATTTTATGTGTAATTATCGTATCTGTCGTTTTGTCTGCGCGAATTGCCCGCCCGATCCGTAAGCTGGAACGGACACTTCAGCAGGTAGGAGAAGGGGATCTTAATACTCGAATCGATGTGAGTGGCGCCTATGAGGTAGAACAGTTGTCTAAACGCTTTAACCTCATGCTACAGCGTATCCGTCAATTGATGGATCAAATTATTTATGAACAAGAGACGAAACGTAAGGGTGAGCTTGAAGTTCTGCAATCCCAGATTAATCCACACTTTTTGTACAATACTTTGAACTCTGTGATCCGGCTTGCTGAGCGTGGTAAGACGGAGGAGGTCGTTACAATGATTCAATCTTTATCTAAGTTTTTCCGAATTAGTCTAAGCAAAGGGAATAATATGATTACCGTGCAGGAAGAGCTTGATCATATTCGTCATTATCTCGTCATTCAGAGCTTTCGTTTTAAAAATAAATTCCGCTACGAGATCATTGCACAAGATGAAGTACTGCAGTGTCAGACGATTAAGCTGATTTTGCAGCCGATTGTAGAGAATGCCTTGTATCACGGAATAGAAATGATGCCTGATGAAGGCTTTATCTCTATCCAAGCAGAACTGAAGGACAATCTTGTCATTATAAGGATTAGTGATAATGGATTAGGAATGTCCAAGGAGACTATGAAGGTTATTTTGACAGGCGGCAGTAAGAGTATGAGTGGTTCCGGGGTAGGCGTAAGAAATGTGAACGAGCGTATTGAGTTGTACTATGGCCGTGAATATGGACTTTCTTTTGAAAGTGAAATTGAAGAAGGCACTACGGTTACCCTTATCTTCCCGGCACTAGCAAAAGGCGAAGGCAATGAAGGGCTTAAGGAGGATGAGACATCGTCATGAAAACCTTTCGTTTTTGGCTAACCTTGTTAATGTGTGCGGTGTTATGGACTACAGTTACCTCTTGTTTTAATTCAGCGCCCAATTACATCAACACAAATAAGACCCGTAATATTCATCTTATTGTGAAAATGAACAGGGGCGATTACTGGAATACGGTTAAATTGGGAGCAGAAGCTGCAGCGCAGGAATTCAACGTCAAATTAACCTTCAAAGCTCCGGACTCCGAGAGTGACATCACAGAACAGGTGAAAATGGTGCAGGACTCCATAAAAGAAAAAGCAGACGTGATTATTTTAGCTGCAAGTAGTTACATGGGGCTTGCTCAGGTTGTAGATCAGGCGGCTTATTCCAAAATCCCTGTCATATCCGTAGATGCGGAAGTAGGTTCAGCAAGAGTAAGGACATATATTGGCTCGAACGGCTATGAAGCGGGTCAAAAATCTGCAGAACGATTGATCAAGCTGTTAAAAGGATACGGCGAGGTTGGCATTATTAACTTCACCAATTCAACGCAGAGTGAGAAGCTGGAGTCTTCTAACGGCATTGAGTATGGTGCAAGAGACGCGGAGGAGCGGGAGAAGGGATTTTTAAATTACACTGCACGTTATCCGAATATACAAGTAGTTGAGATTTCATACACGACCTCCAGTATTAAAGATGCAGAAGATCTTACGCAACTGATGCTGCTGAAGCATCCGAATCTTAGAGGAATCGCGAGCCTGAATGAGACTGCTTCACAGGGGGCCGCAATGGCTATCCAAAGTCGGGGGCTGCAAAATATTAAAATGGTTGCTTTTGATAGCTCCCCCTCCATGATGGAGTTGCTGCAGGATGGTACTGTTCAAGCAACAGTCATCCAAAATCCTTTTAGCAACGGGTATTTGGCTGTAAAACATGCCGTTGAAGTGATCGAAGGAATCGATGTACCAGAGCGCGTCGATACAGGAACAAAGCTAATTGATTTGGACAATATGCTGTGGCCAGAGAATCAAAAGCTGTTATTTCCGTTTGTTAGATAGAAGCTGATTTAAAATAGGCACCGAAGGCGTTTATGCTTATACGTTTCGTGAAACGGATACCATCCTTGAATGGGGCGGTATTCGTTTTTTATTTTAGAATATAAGAAAGTATAAATTTTCAATGAAAATCATCCTTATATTTCTTCTTGGGTTCATTAGAATTTTTATAGTAATGAGTAGGATTTTATATTCGCAAGCGTTTTCAGGTGAGGCATAATATGAATGTACCCGAGACGATCAGGGGCAAACAAAAAAAGAAGTATAAATAGGAGGTCAATGAATAATGAAAAAAATCACTTCCGTTCTATTAGCTAGTGCTTTGCTGGGTGCTGCTCTGACAGGCTGTGGTGGCAACAACAAAACTACAGATAGTGCTACAGACAAGGCAACTAACGCTCCAAAGACTGAGAACTCGGGCACTACAACAGAAACGCCTAAAGTTGGGGTCGCCATTTACAAATTTGACGATACTTTTATGACAGGTGTTCGTAACGCTATCGATAGTGCTGCTAAAGGCATCGCTACAGTAGATATCGTAGATAGCCAAAATTCACAACCCACACAAAATGACAAGGTTGACTTATTCATCACTAAAAAATATAACGGGATGCTGATTAACCCAGTTGACCGTACTGCTGCTGGCGTCATTATCGAAAAAGCAAAAACAGCAAACATTCCAGTGGTATTCCTTAACCGCGAACCGCTTCCTGAAGATATGAAGAAATGGGATAAAGTTTATTATGTAGGTGCGAAAGCAGAAGAGTCCGGTACAATGTCCGGCCAACTGATTGTTGACTACTGGAAAGCACATCCTGAAGCGGACAAGAACGGCGACGGAGTTCTCCAATATGTAATGCTGAAAGGTGAACCAGGACACCAAGATGCTGAGCTTCGTACTACTTACTCTATTCAAGCTATCGAAGATGCAGGAATCAAGGTAGAGAAACTGGCTGAAGATACAGCAATGTGGGATCGCGTAAAAGGACAAGAAAAAATGGCGGCATTCCTTGGCTCCCACGGCGACAAAATTGAAGCAGTTCTTGCTAACAACGATGATATGGCCCTCGGTGCAATCGAAGCTCTGAAAGCTTCAGGCTACTTTACGGGTGACAAATTCATGCCGGTAGTAGGTGTGGATGCAACTGCTCCTGCGATTCAAGCGCTGGAAGATGGAACAATGCTTGGAACGGTGCTAAATGATGCGAATAACCAAGGTAAGGCTGCCATCACAGTTGCTGCTCTGCTTGCTAAAGGCGAAACGCCTTCGAAAGATAATGTAGGCTTTGATATCACTGACAACCAATACGTATGGATTTCCTACAAAAAGATTACGAAAGACAACATAGCTGACGCTAAGTAATTAACCTCGGCTACAGAGTTACTCATGATCATATGACAGCACGGGGAGCGGATAACCGCTCCTCGGTATTTCTTTTAGGCAGGGAACAGGATGGAACCGCTGTGCCTCTCATAAAAAAGAAAAAAAGCGTAGGGGGCGTAACAACATGGAAAAAGCTGAGTTTTTGCTGGAAATGAACAACATTACTAAAGAATTCCCCGGCGTCAAAGCGCTGGATGATGTTAGTTTAAAGGTCAGACCCGGTTCGGTGCATGCCCTTATGGGCGAGAATGGTGCAGGTAAGTCCACACTTATGAAATGTCTTTTTGGTATTTATTCACCGGATGCCGGTGAGATCTTTTTGGATGGTGAGAAGGCTTCTATCAGCAGTTCAAATGATGCGTTAAAAAGTGGTATTTCTATGATTCACCAGGAGTTGCATCCCGTGCCGTTCCGAAGTGTTATGGAGAATATCTGGCTAGGACGTTTTCCAACGAAGGGAATCGGACCGATTCAGTTTATTGACCATAAGAAAATGTTCACTGACACGGAAAATTTGTTTAAAGATCTGGATATCGACCTGAATCCCGAAACATTAGTGGGTAAGCTTTCCGTATCCAAAATCCAATCCATTGAAATTGCGAAGGCTGTCTCTTTTCACTCCCGAGTTATTGTAATGGATGAACCCACTTCTTCCCTAACCAGTGTGGAGGTGGAACATTTATTCCGGATCATACGGGATCTCAGAAGTAGAGGCGTAGCTATTATCTATATATCTCACAAAATGGAAGAGATTCTCGCAATCTCTGACGAAGTTACTATTATGCGTGACGGTAAAAAAATCGGAACCTGGCCAGCGGCGGAATTAACTACAGATCTTATCATTTCCAAAATGGTGGGCCGAGAATTGACCAGCCGTTTCCCTGAACGCTTCAACGTACCTGGTGAAGTATACATGAAAGTGGAAGGCTTAACCTCTCCGGAGGAAAGATCTTTTAAAGATGTGTCTTTCGAATTAAGACGTGGAGAGGTCCTTGGTATTGGGGGTCTGGTAGGTGCCCAGAGAACTGAGGTAATTGAGGCGTTGTTCGGTCTGCGAGCCTTGAAATCCGGAACGATCTCTATTAAAGGCAAGGATGTTACTATTAATTCTCCGAAAGATGCTAAGAAACACGGAATGGCTTTGCTTACCGAAGAGCGTCGTGTAACAGGCATATTTCCAGTCTTGTCTGTTCATGAGAATGGTGCGATTGCTAATCTACATCGTTATCAAAAACCGTACTTCCTGTTGAATAGCAAGAAGAAAAAAGTTGAAGTCGATAAAATGATTGAAAAATTACGAACTAAAACACCTACAACCAAAACGCTAATCATGAATCTTTCTGGTGGTAATCAGCAAAAGGTCTTGCTTGCTAGATGGCTGCTTACTGAGCCCGAAATCCTGCTTCTGGACGAGCCGACCCGTGGTATCGACGTAGGGGCTAAATTCGAGATTTACTCCATAATTGCCGACTTGGCGCAGCAAGGGAAGAGTATCATTATGATCTCCTCTGAAATGCCGGAGCTGCTCGGAATGTCTGACCGTGTAATGGTCATGTCGGAAGGACGGCTTACAGGAATATTAGAAGGCGAGCAAGCTACGGAAACCGAAGTTATGCGTCTCGCTGCACAGCATTAAGGAGTACGGATAGGAGAATATGTTTGCGTAATTTTAAGGGGGATCACTACTAATGAACGTTAAAAAAGCTCAATCCTTTGTGACTCAAAACGCAATTTACATCGTGCTGGTACTGCTGATTATGGGGATCATCATATATGATCCAAACTTTATGTCCATCAACACCCTGCGTGACGTACTGATTCAGTCGTCTACACGCGTTATCATCGCGCTTGGGGTTGCCTTTATCCTTATTACGGCAGGTACTGACTTGTCAGCTGGACGGGTAGTTGGTTTTACGGCGGTTATCTCCGCTTCCATGCTGCAAATCCCAGACTATTCCCGTCGTTTTTTTCCAGATCTTCCGCAAGTCGAAGTATGGCTCCCAATCCTTATTGCTATCGTTGCTGGTCTTCTCTGTGGACTTATAAATGGTATTGTCGTTTCCAAGCTTCATGTTCCGCCATTTATCGCTACCTTGGGTACAATGCTAATCGTGTACGGGCTGAACTCCCTGTACTTTGATATGGACCCGAACCAATCCCAGCCAATCGGCGGTCTGCGTCCTGATTTCACCAAGATCGGCTCGGGCTTCATCGGGAGCGGCCAATATTCAATCCCGTATATCGTGCTGATAGCCTTGGGTGTCGCTGCCATTGTGTGGGTGGTATTCAATAAAACCAAGCTGGGTAAGAATATGTATGCTATTGGCGGAAATATGCAGGCAGCTAAAGTATCCGGTATCGATGTTTCCAAGAACCTGATTTACATCTATGCCATTGCTGGTGCGCTTTATGGTCTGGCAGGCGTTCTGGAAGCTGCTAGAACAGGTGGAGCAACTAATAACTACGGTAACATGTATGAGCTAGATGCCATTGCAGCTTGTGTAGTTGGTGGTGTATCTACAACCGGGGGTATCGGTACTGTGCCGGGTGTTTTAGTGGGGGTTATCAT
Organism: Paenibacillus sp. FSL R5-0744; assembly: GCF_037972555.1. Lineage (NCBI taxonomy): Bacteria > Bacillati > Bacillota > Bacilli > Caryophanales > Paenibacillaceae > Paenibacillus > Paenibacillus sp. FSL R5-0744. The sequence goes on along the minus strand of NZ_CP150228.1, from coordinate 4,667,861 downwards.
CTTTACTCTCATTAACTATGGTCTGACCTTTATCGGCATTAGCCCGTACTATCAGTTGATTATCAAAGGTTTGATTATTATAGCCGCTGTCGCATTTGATATGCGGAAGTACTCTTCGAAGAAGTAGCAGCGTGGTCGCGTGGTGATTAAGGGCTAACTCCGGGGAATATTGGGCTTACGATCGCTGTTGTTCTCAGATTCCTTGATTGATACCGCGTTAGCGGTTGGAATCTGAGAACAAAGGCGACCACTTCGTTTCTACAGCTCCAAAATTCCCCTCCGTTATCCTTATCACCTCGCTGGGGTAGGGCAGAAGAAGCGTTTGCTAGTTATCGCAAACGCTTTTTGGCATGCCTGTTTCGATGGCTTCGCTTCGAAAAAGTAGCAGGTAAAAACAAACAACTAACACTGTCACAACTAAATCTGCCACAACCAAAACTGTTATAACTAAAACTGCCGCAAAAACACTGATACAACTAACACCGTCACAACCAACATTGCTACATCCAATACCGCTACAACAACACTGCTGCAACAACACTTCTGCAACTAACACCGTCACAACCAACATCACTATACCCAATACCGCTACAACAACATCGTGCCAACACCTTCGTGCGAACACCATCGCCTACTGCCGCCAGTAATCCTATAGCGACTTAGCCACGTCTAAGACCAACTTATATTACATGCAGAAACTTCACTTGTTTTTGTTTGAAATGTGGCAAATGAACGGTAAAAATCCCGTAGAATCGACGAAAATGAGCTAAAAGTGGTAAAAGAACGGTAATAATCCCGCAGAATCGGCTGAAATGAGCTACAAGTTGCAAAAGAACGGTAAAAATCCCGTAGAATCGGCTGAAATGAGCTAGAAGTGGTAAAAGAACGGAATTAATCCCGTAGAATCGGCTGAAATGAGCTACAGGTGGCAAATGAACGGTAAAAATCCCTTAGAATCGACGAAAATGAGCTATATGAAGCGGATGCATGAAGAAACAAGGGCATAAATACCCCAGAAATAGCGGAAAAGAGCCCTAGTGGAAGAATAAGGGGTATAAATGCCCCAGAAATAGCGGAAAAGAGCCAAAGTGGAAGAATAAGGGTATAAATGCCCCAGAAATAGCGGAAAAGAGCCAAAGTGGAAGAATAAGGGGTATAAATGCCCTAGAAATAGCCGAAATGAGCCATTGTAGAAGAATAAAGGGTATAAATGCCCCAGAAATAGCCAAACGAGTCATTGTGGAAGAATGAAGGGCATAAATGCTCTAGAATTAACCGATAGGAGCAACGTGAAGCCTTGAATTCGTGGTGAGGCTGAGTTGACGAAAAACGTTAATAGCAGCTGAGAGAACGGCATGATTGCGTGCAAGCGCTAGCGTTCGTTCTTCTCTTTATACTTTAATGCGCATGTGGTACAAATCAATAAATTTGGAGACAACAGCGATAGGAGCAACGTTTCGTTCTCGGAGCGAACGCCCAGCACGAACCGCCATCCTCAATCACACTCCCTTATTAACTCCACACCTCCTACGTTACTCCACACCCCGATCCAAGTACGCTTTGACAATAGCCCTAGCAAATCTCCCGCCTCATCTTGTCATACTTCTGCACCCCACGAACGCGTGAATCCTCCAAACCCGACTCCCCCGCGGCCCGATCCATCCTCAAGTGCATCCCGCAAATCCCAGGAGTCACACGAATCCCCACACCCTACACTCGTACTCGCCCCGTAGCTCAATCCATCTTCAATCACTCTCCCTTATTTACTTAACGGCTACTATGTTACTTTCCACACCACGACCCGAAACTTCGCCCTGCACCCCAAACCCGCATCGCAGCCCTAACCATTCTCAAGCGCATCCCACAAACCCTAGGAGTCACACGAATCCCCGCACTGTCACATCCCCCGTCACCAGCCTTGCCACCAGTCTCTGCCCCCCGTCCAACATCCCACCGTGCAACCTGTATCGACACACCTAACACACTTAATGCGTTTTAACCCTTCTCCCACACCTCAAAGATCAAAATCACATAAACCAACATTCTCCCATATTCTATAGGCAAATGCCTTTGTTAAAGGGGAGCGACTCGATGTTAAGGATTAGATTGAATGAGCTGGGGAAAGGGAATGACAATGGTCCATTGCAAGCGGATGTATGGAGATGGGACGGCATTGGCTGGAACGAATATATTACGCAGCAAGAAGAAGATTTCATACGCACAGAAGAGGAGCTGTTCGTTACGATCCCGGCAGAGGCGGGATTATATCGTGTAGACTACTCTAATAAGCCTTATGAGACGCCGTATGTATTACCGGAGTGGGTTGATGACGAATTAAGGAATACTGGGCTACATCCGGCGCCTTTTAATCTTAAAGAGGGTATGCTCTGGGGGTATATTAACGACGAAGGTCGTGCTCAGATTGAACCTAGATACGAATATGCTGAGGATTTTCAGAAGAACGGGCTAGCAATTGTACAACGAAAAAACAGTAGCGGACTGATCGACAGCTCTGGAAGGGAGCGGGTGAAGCCCATTTACTCGTTTATTGCCCCTTTTTCGGAAGGACGCGCAGTAGTATCAGATGCGAAAGGGTACACATTTATCGATGAAAAAGGTAAAGAGGTGACTCCAGCCCGTTATGATTATCTAAACTCATTGCATGAGGGACTTGCATTATTTTCGAAACAAAATACAACGGGTGGTCCATCACTATATGGGTATGTAGATGCGCAAGGCAAAGAGGTTTTGCCTGCAATTTATGTGGACGCCAATGATTTCATGAATGGTGTGGCTTTGGTCAAGATTAAAGAGGGAGAGTACGCACTCATTGATCCTGAAGGGAAGATTCTCTATACGTACAATCACCCATTCGTAGGGAGTCCGGGTGATGGGCTGCTCTCCTATCAAGCGACTGAGAACGGTAAGTATGGCTATTTAAACACGGATGGAACAGTAGCTATTCAGCCACAATTCACTTCTGCCTTACCTTTCTCGGAGGGGCGTGCAGTGGTGAATACCGCTGAGAACTATGGCAACGCCTACGGGCTGATTGATAAACAAGGAAAAATGATTATCCCCGCGAAATATTATGAAGTCCTGCAGCTTGGTGAAGGCAGAGCAGCTATAGGAACACCAATATTCCCTAGTCAACCTTATCGAGGCTCACGTTACATTATCGCTGATGCAGAGACAGGAGCAATTCTGAGCAATCATACCTTGCTTGGTGTGAATAATTATCAGGACGGACTGGCATCTGTATATGATGCTAAGGAGACTTTTTTTATAGATCGAACTGGAAAAAGAGCAGCTCAGCCTCCAGTTATTCAAGGGACGGGAACACTTACCCTCAGTGGACGCCTAATTAGAGCAGATATAGATCAACGTACAGCATATTATGATCGTCAAGGGAAGCAGATTTGGAGGCAAAATGGAGTCATCCCACTGAGACCTCCATATTCCGTAGTCGAGAAGAAGTACAAACCGAACAGGGATTATCTGGTTTACTATCCGGTTGTTGAAGGAATTGCAAGCGCGGAAGTTTCTAGAGAGGTTAATGATAAATTACGGAAGCTTTCACTAGTCGAAGACCCAGGTAGTAATGGAGCAACACAGGATTTCAGTTATAATGGTGATTTTTCAGTGTCCTTTTTCCGCAAAAACCTTCTAGTGTTGGAGTTAACGGGTTATCGTTATCCTTTTGGAGCAGCTCACGGCATGCCTACCAAAATCTATACACATACTAATGTACGTAACGGAAGGTTCTATAAGCTAGGTGATTTGTTTAAGCCAGGAAGTAGATACGTGGAGAAGCTCAGTAAAATCGTAGGTAAGCAGATTGAAAACGATCCTGAGTACTCCTATGTTTTTCCGGATACGTATAAAGGAATTACCTCAGCTCAGCCTTTCTTTGTAGATAATGAAGCGTTATATCTTTATTTCGCACCTTATGAGATTGCTCCTTATTCTGCGGGTTTTCCTACTTTCCGTATTCCTTATGCAGAAATTATGGGACTTATCTCTACTGAGGGAGAATTTTGGCAGTCGTTTCACTAGTTACTTTTTATCTATTAGCACATAGAAGTTGCTATTCTCTCGAGAATGGCGACTTTTTTTGCTTTTTAACGCCAATATCGAATGCAATTCATGCTCAGGAAACTTACAATCAAGACTAGTAAATGTTAAAAATTAGAAGAGCACAGCTGATAGATTTATGCTACAATGACTGAGGAACAAATTACAACTTTGTAACATTTGTAGCTGGTCACTCTAAGCAGAAACATATATTACACACAAGAAAGAGGAGATGGCAGAATGAAGAACAAGAGATTAAGAGCAATTATTGGTGGTAGTGTAGCAGCTGTTATGGCACTTAGTATTTCTCTTCCACTCGAAGCGAATGCGGCCTCAACTGAGGTAACAGTAATTAAATCAGGTACTAGCTATGAGCAAGTTTTACAATATTTAAAACAAGCTAACCTACAGGGATTCCCTATTTTTAATAGCACAATCGTGGTGTCCAAGCCTCAAACAGGAACGGTTCCAAACAAAGATACATCTACCGGAACTCCGGTTACTAAGCCTTCGGATACAACTACTGTAACCAAGCCTGTAACTAAGCCTTCGGATACGACTACTGTAACTAAACCTGTAACTAAACCTGTAACTAAACCTGTAACTAAACCTGTAACTAAACCTACAGAAACTACACCTACTACAGGTGCTGCGAGCAATAAAGGAACTTATGTTCAACAGATCGTAACGCTGGTAAATAAAGAGCGTGCAGCAGCTGGTTTGAAGCCTGTTGCTGGACTAGACAGCCTTCATAAAGTAGCAGCTACAAAAGCTACGGATATGCGTACTAATAACTATTTTTCACATACTTCACCTACGTATGGTTCACCATTCGATATGATGAAATCCTTTGGGATCACTTATAACGCTGCAGGCGAGAACATCGCCATGGGTCAAAAAACACCAGAAGAAGTAATGAAAGCATGGATGAATAGTCCTGGTCACAAGGCTAATATTTTGAATGCTAACTTCAATTATATCGGTGTAGGGTATGACAATAACTATTGGGTTCAAGAATTTATTGGTAAATAATTGAAAAAAAGTTGCTGGAATCAAACGTTCTCCGATGAAAATCGGGGAACGTTTTTTTGTACCCAAACTTTAATCGCTAAATTTTTTTGAGAATTTTCGTATTCAGATTCGGGTTAAATAAGCGGATTAGCTGGATTTATTTCTATTTTAGACATTTGCAAAACCGGTATGGAAGATTTATGTTTATGTACATAGTTAAGATCTTTGTAAAATGTGGAACAATACATAATAGAACGGCACACGGAGGGATGGCTTTGAATGATTCAAAGTGGACATGGCGCACGGTCAGCCTGATTTCCATAGTAACAACAATAATTCTAATTGTAGGTTTAGTTTATGCGGTCAGAGACATCATCTATCCGGTTGGAGAAGCGTCAGGGACCAACTTACCTCAGCAAACAGCCGCTCCAGTGACGGAGACGGTTAAGAAGCTCAAAGTTGTTGCTCTCGGAGATTCGCTAGCCAAGGGAACTGGTGATAACACCGGAGAAGGATTTGTTAAGCGTACGGTTAGTGGTTTATCCGCTAAAGGTGTCGAAGTTGATTTACTGGGTAATATGGGAATTAATGGTTTAACAACTGCAGGACTGCAAAGCAAGCTGGATGAAGATGGTATAGATTACGCGCTGCATATGGCGAATGTCATTCTGCTCTCGATCGGAGGGAATGATTTATTCAAGGACTCCAATATTTTGCAGAATAGTGGCGCACTTCAAAGTGAATCCACGACTGATCAAGAGCTGACTCCAGAGTCTTTGCTAGCAGCCCTTCCGGAAGCAGTAGAAAGATTAGGTAAGATTCTGGAGAAAATCACGGAAATCAATCCAAACGCTCAAATTTATTATATGGGGTTATACAATCCCTTTGGTGATATACCAGATCTACTTGTACCAGGTAATCAGGCGGTTGCGAAGTGGAATAATGCGGCAATGGATATTATTAATAAGCACAGCAATATGACATTGATTCCAACCTTCGACTTGTTTAACAAGCATTTGGACAAATACTTATCAACGGATCATTTTCATCCGAATGGGGATGGCTATCAACGAATTGGAGAGCGATTCATTCAGGCTATACACTAGAAAAAGAAGTGAGAGCCAGCTTTCTAAGAATGATGATTTGTATTAGATAAAATATCCTTTGAGCAAGTACTAGCCGAGGAAATGACAGTAACAAGGAGCTAAGGAGAATATGACAAAAGCGAACAGTGGAGAATCCAGCCCGGTCGTCTTGTCTGTAGACGGGGTACGGAAAAAAATAGGGCGAAAGTGGATTATAGATGATGTTACGTTTGATGTGAGAGAAGGAGAAATTTTTGGCTTCCTCGGACCCAATGGAGCTGGGAAGACAACTACGATTCGAATGCTTGTTGATTTGATTCGTCCAAGCGAGGGCAAAATCACGGTATGTGGTTACAATGTGAACCGAAATCCGGAAAAAGCGTTGCAATTTGTTGGCTCTATCGTTGAGAATCCTGAGGTATATACCTATTTGACGGGATGGGAGAATTTACAGCATTTTGCCCGAATGCAGCCAGGTATAGATAATGCACGCATTAGTGGAGTTGTAGATATCGTTCGGTTGGATCAACGAATCCATGATAAGGTAAGTACATATTCGCTTGGGATGAGACAACGACTTGGTATAGCGCAGGCTCTTCTGGGACGTCCGCGTCTGCTTATTCTGGACGAGCCTACAAATGGCTTAGATCCAAAGGGGATTAAGGAGCTGCGAGAATTTATACGTAAGCTAGCAGATGAGGGCTTGGCCGTATTTGTATCGAGTCATTTACTTAGTGAAATCCAGCTTCTCTGCGACCGTGTTGCGATTATTAGTAAAGGGCGAGTACTTGCAGTGGGTGCGGTAGATGAGCTGATCGCTCGAAATTCTCCGTATGTACTTTGGGAGCTGGAGCCTTTTGCTGAAGCTAGGGGATTACTGGCTGATCGCCCAGATATTCAGATTCAGAATCTGGAAGACGTTACCTTGGATGATTCAATAATTGCAGGTATGGGCCCAAATTCTTTAATCACAATTATGGATCAGGATTTGATCCCCGAGATTGTGGCTGTTATGGTAACTGCTGAAATCGAAGTTAGGGCTGTGCATAAAATCAATCCGACACTGGAACAGCTATTCTTGAAACTAACGGAGGGTGAGAACGTTGAATAATATGCTTCCGCTAATCCGTAATGAATGTTTAAAAATCATAAAAAAGAAACGGTTTTATGTTATACTGCTGATTCTGATTGTACTGGTGCCTATGTTCACCTACGCTCAAATGCGCTCAGCTGAGCGTAGCCGAGATAAATTCAACTCCGATTGGCGCCTGGAGATCCAGCAGCAGATCATTGATAATCAAAATTCTTTGGGTAGCGACCGAATTCCAGAGGAATGGAAGACTTATCGGCGAATATTTGTACAGCAGCTTCAATATTACCTTCACCATGATGTGAATCCGAACGAGCCAAGCGGCGTTACCTTTACCCGTGAGTTTTTGGATAATTCCGTTACTTTATTTATTCCGTTACTCATTATGGCGGTAGCCTCAGATTTAGTTTCTGCGGAGCGAACTACAGGGACGATCAAAATGCTGTTGACAAGGCCAGTTAAGCGTTGGAAAGTTTTGTTTAGCAAATTGGCGGCACTGCTTATGTTTGTCTCGCTTATTGTACTCTCCACATTTGTGATCAGCTACCTTATCTCTGGTCTTGCTTTTGGATATAAGGGCTTTAATATCCCTGTCTTTACAGGCTTTAAGATCAGTGGGGACTCGGTGGATATGTCTACTGTACATGCAGTACCACAGTGGAAATATATGCTTATGCAAGGTGGATTGGTCTGGTTCGTAAGCGTCATAGTTGCCCTGCTTGCTTTTATGATCTCTGTACTTGTAAGGAGCACTGCTGCTAGTATAGTGGTCATGATGGCAGCGCTGATCGCCGGGAATATTCTGACCAATATGGCTTCAGCCTGGACAACAGCGAAATATTTATTTATGGTAAATCTTGGACTGACTGGCTATTTGTCAGGAACTCCCGCACCCATAGAGGGGATGTCCTTGTCATTTTCCATGGCTGTACTGGCTGTATGGGGGGCTGCTTCGGTGATCATTTCATTCGCCGTCTTTACGAAAAGGGATATTTTGAATTAGAATGTACAAAGTGACGAAAACGTTTGTTTGCATTTCTAGAAATATAAGAAAGTATAAGTTTTCATTAGTTTTGCACTTATGCTGTATTTCTTATATTTCTCGCTTAAAGGCTTACCGTCTTTATAAGGACGCCGAAGGCGTTAATGCTTGAGTATAGAGAAAAGAAGGAGGAGCATGAATGCTCGAACAGATCGATATGTTTGCTGAAGTTTCTAATAACGGCGAGAATAGCCGTACTGGATACGATGCTGACGACATTCAAGTGCTCGAAGGTCTGGTTGCAGTACGCAAACGACCTGGCATGTATATCGGCAGTACAAGTTCTTCGGGACTACATCATCTAGTATGGGAAATTGTAGATAATGCTGTGGATGAGCATTTAGCCAAGTATTGTACGAAGATTGACTTACTGCTTCGCAAAGATGGCTCAGTAACGGTGACGGACAACGGTCGTGGGATTCCAACTGGAATGCATAAGACAGGAGTGCCAACGCCGCAAGTTGTATTTACAATTTTGCATGCAGGCGGTAAATTCGGAGGATCTGGTTACAAGAAATCAGGCGGTTTGCATGGCGTAGGGGCTTCAGTAACGAATGCTTTGTCTGAATGGCTTGAAGTAGAGATTTATCGTGAAGGCAAAATCCATCGTCAACGTTTTGAATATTGGGTGGACAAGAAGGGGAAAGAGCATGTTGGCGAACCAGTAACGGGCCTTGAAATTCTGGGCAACACCAACAAAACCGGTTCGAAAATTACTTTTAAACCGGATATTCGCGTCTTTCCAAATGGAATTGCCCTGAATTATGATACGCTGGCAGAGCGAGTACAGGAGATTGCTTTTCTGAATTCCGGTCTGCGTATTACGCTGCATGATGAGCGGAGCAATCGTCAGGACGAGTTCTTTTACGAGGGTGGAGCAAGCCAATTCGTACAGTTCCTAAATGAGGGCAAGGATGTTCTACATGATGTTATTCACTTCAGCGCTGAAAAGGACGATATCGAAGTGGAAGTAGCCCTTCAGTACAATGGAGGCTATACAGAAACCTTGGCTTCCTTCGTTAACTCCATTCCTACTCGTAGCGGCGGTACTCATGAGACAGGCTTTAAGACCGCGTATACTCGTGTGTTGAATGATTATGCCCGACGTACACAGCTGCTTAAAGAAAAGGATAAGAATTTAGAAGGAAATGATTTGCGCGAAGGTATGATGGCTGTCATTAGTGTCAAAATGTCCGAGGTTGAATTTGTTGGACAGACGAAGGATCAGCTTGGTAGTGCTTCTGCTCGTAGTGCAGTAGACTATATCGTATCTGAGAATATGGCTCGTTTCCTGGAAGAAAACCCACAGGTAGCACAGAGCCTTCTGAAAAAATCAATTCAGGCCTCGAAGGCTCGGGAAGCGGCTCGCAAAGCCCGCGATGAGATCCGTACAGGTAAGAAACGTAGCGAGAGCTCGAATCTTGGCGGAAAATTATCACCTGCGCAGTCTAAGGACGTTACACGAACTGAGCTGTTTATCGTAGAAGGTGATTCAGCTGGTGGCTCAGCGAAGCAAGGCCGTGATTCAAAGATTCAGGCGATCTTGCCGCTAAAAGGGAAACCGATGAATCCGGAAAAAGCCAAGCTGCTGGATATCCTGAAGAACGATGAATATAAAGCGATCATTTCCACGATTGGTGCAGGAATTGGTCCGGATTTTACCGTCGAAGACAGCAATTATTCCAAAATTATCATTATGACCGATGCGGATACAGATGGAGCGCATATTCAGGTGCTGCTGCTGACATTTTTCTATCGTTATATGAAGCCGTTAATAGATGCCGGAAAGGTTTTTATTGCTCAGCCTCCGCTTTATAAGCTGACCCGCAAAACGGGCAAGCTGGAAACCGTAAGGTATGCATGGAGTGATGAAGAGCTGCAAAATTACTTAAAGGAATTCGGCAAAAACTTCGAGCTTCAGCGTTATAAAGGATTGGGTGAAATGAACCCTGATCAGCTGTGGGAAACAACGATGAATCCAGAATCGCGTACACTGCTTCAGGTGCAGATTGAGGATGCTGCTAAGGCTGAGCGTCGTGTTTCTACACTGATGGGTGATAAAGTCGATCCACGTAAACGCTGGATTGTTGAGAATGTCGATTTCACTGAAATTGTAGAGTAGTTGCAGTTAGTAGTGCTGCAAGTGACGAACACTTCCACTGTTTTTAATTTTTTGGTGATAGGCAAACGGAGTGGCGGAATCGTTCTGGAGGAGCGTTAGCGTTCGCCTTTGTTTCCGGATTTTATCCGCTAACAGCGGTATAATCAAAAAATCTGGAAACAACAGCGACCGGAAGAATGATCCGCAAAGCGAAGTGAAAGAATATCACCAATCTTTAAGAAAGTGGACAGATTGAGGAACAGAAGGTGAGCCAAGTGAGTAGTTTATCAGAACAATTTTTGCCGGCTTTTCTGGAAGAGGTCGTCGGTGACCGCTTTGGTCGGTATTCCAAATATATTATTCAGGATCGGGCGATTCCCGATGTCCGCGATGGACTTAAGCCTGTACAACGCCGTATTCTTTATGCGATGTACGATTCTGGCAACACGCCTGACAAGCCGTACCGTAAGTCGGCCAAAACCGTCGGGGATGTAATGGGTAATTACCATCCACATGGTGACTCCTCGATTTACGACGGTATGGTTCGTATGGCACAGCCATGGAAGATGGGGCATGTTCTTGTTGACGGTCATGGCAACTGGGGCTCGATGGACGATGACCCAGCTGCGGCAATGCGTTATACAGAAGCACGCTTATCTCCGATAGCAATGGAGATGATGCGTGATATCGAGAAGCGGACGGTGCTGTTTAAGGACAACTTTGACAATACAGCCAAAGAGCCTGTGGTTGTTCCTTCCCGGTATCCGAATCTACTCGTAAACGGCACGAGTGGGATTTCCGCAGGCTTTGCCACTGAGATTCCGCCACATAACCTACGTGAGGTTATTGATGCTTGTATCGCAGTGATGCAGAAGCCGGATATTGAACTTGAAGATATCATGACCTTTATGAAAGGTCCGGATTTCCCTACAGGCGGCACTATTATGGGCGGAGACGGCATCATGGATGCTTACCGCACTGGTAAAGGCCGTATTTATTTACGCTCCAAGACTGAGATTGAAAATATGCGTGGAGGCAAGCAACAAATCGTGATTACGGAAGTTCCATTCCAGATTGTAAAATCACGACTAGTTACCTCCATGGAGAATATTCGATTAGAGAAGAAAATCGATGGCATTGCTGAAGTTCGTGATGAGAGTGGTCGAGAAGGACTTCGGATTGTAGTTGAACTCAAGAAAGAAGCGGATGCCCAAGGCGTTTTGGCATATCTGCTCAAAAAAACCGATCTTCAAATCACCTATAACTTCAATATGGTGGCGATTGTCAACAAGGCTCCGCAACAGCTTGGTCTTAAAGCCATCCTGGAGGCTTATATCGCGCATCAGCGTGAAGTAGTGACTCATCGCACCCAATTTGATCTGGAACGCGCAGAAGACCGTGCTCATGTCTTAGAGGGCTTGGTTAAGGCGCTGAATATTCTGGATGAGGTCATCGCTGCCATCAAAGCATCGAAGAACCGTCAGGATGCTCAGAACAATCTCGTGTGGATGTTCGGGTTCAGTGAACGTCAAGCGGATTCTATTCTTACCTTACAATTGTATCGTTTGACGAATTTGGAGATTACTTCACTCCAAAAAGAATTGGATGAAATGATGGCAAAGATTACACATCTGCGTGGCATTTTGGAAAGTGACAAGAAGCTCGTAGCTGTAATCCGTAAGGAATTGCTGGAGATCCGTGATAAATACGGGATCGATCGCCGTTCGCTGATCCAAGGCGAAGTTGAGGAGCTTAAAGTTAGCCTTGAAGCGCTGGTCAACGCAGAGGATGTGTTAGTAGCACTTTCCGCAGACGGTTATATTAAGCGTACAAGTATGCTTTCCTTTACCCGCTCTGGTGGGGAACGTTATACATCAGGCGTTAAAGAAGGCGATCATATCGTTAAGCTGCTCGATGTGAATACCCGTGACAGTCTGCTGGTCTTTACGCGCAAGGGGCAGTACTTCTTACTTCCGGTTCACCAGATTCCAGAGTTTAAATGGAAAGAACCAGGTACTGCGATTGTTAACGTTATCGGATTGTCTAAAGGGGATGGAATCATTAGCGTGATTCCGGTCAATAATCTTGATGATCCGCAGCAAAGCCTCGTGTTTATCACCCGCAGAGGTCAGGTTAAGCGTACAGAGCTCAAGGAATACTCTACAAGCCGCTCTGGAGCCGTAGCAGCCTGTAAGGTAGCAGACGGTGATGAGATCATTACAGTGGCTACTAGTACGAATGACAAGGATATTGTACTCGTGACTCGTGAAGGAATGAGTATTAGATTCCATGAGAATGAAGTTAATCCTATGGGCCGTGTTGCATCCGGTGTAAGAGGCATTCAGCTTCGTGAGGGCGATGAGGTGATTTCTTGCTTCTGGGTCAGTGAAGATGAAGGTGAGATCCTTTCTATCTCCGATATCGGATATGCGAAACGTTCATTACTAGTGGATTATCCATCTCAAAGCCGCGGTGGCAAAGGGATGCCAACCTTTGAATTTAAGGAAGGCAAGCGAGTACGACCAAATGGCAGTAAATTAGCAGGGGCTTTCTATTGCAGAGAACCGCTGGAACTTAATGCAATTACACGGGAGAATGCACATCACACATTCTCTTCTGAATCTGCACCACTCGGAGAGCGTCGTTCTACAGGCAAACAGATTGTTCCTGTGGAGAAAAAGGACGAGATTGTTAATCTTTTCCCGGCAGTTAAGTAAAACGAACTAGTAATAAACAGATTTGTTAAAATAACTTATCAAGGTGCTTAGTCAATTCTTCTTGAGAACTGACTAAGTGCCTTTTTTTAATTTTCCCGCTTATCAGTTTAGAAGATTTATTTTTCTTCTTTTGCAGGAAATGGAATTTGTTTCGCGAAAATGTAGTTATACCGGATAGAACCGCAAGGAAAGGAAGGAATCAGTGTGCACGCTTCTGAATTCAGTAAAATTTGGCATAAAATTTTAAAAGATTACAAACTACATATGGACAGTAATCTTGCCCCATCGCTAACGGATGCCCAACTCACAGTACTTGAACTGCTTCAGGAACGTGATGCCATGAAGCCTTCTGATCTGGCTCCACATCTGGCGACCAGTCCTGCAGCGGTTACTATGTTACTTGATCGGATGGAGAAAAATGGGCTTATCATTCGGGAGAGAGATGCTGCGGATCGCCGTATTGTATGGGTGAGTATAACGGAAATTGGAACGCAGGAGACTGTACGTGGTTTGAAGATCCGCAGTGATTTTTTTGCAGAAGCGCTTGATCCGATATCCTCTCATAACCAACAGCTACTACTCTATTTAATGGGCAAAATGGTTGTTACAACTGCACCGGAAGGTTCTACACCATGAATATATACAACAACTCTTTATTTCAAAAAAAGAAGGCCATCCATTAACGGATAGCCTTCTTTTGTAATTCCTTGGACCATAAATCCCATGGATGGGTTTGCGGAGGCAGGGAAATAAGTTCTACTTCTTCTTTAGTAACAGGGTGGGGAAAGCCTACAAGTGCAGACCACAGTGCAATTTGCTGTCCAGGTCTGTTCACCGAAGCTCCATACTTCTGATCACCGTATAAGGGGCAGCCGATGGAGCTAAGCTGCACTCGAATTTGATGTGAACGTCCGGTAAGTAAATCGATCTTGAGCAGGCTGTAACCCTCAGCGCTGCCAAGTACTGTGTAATCCAGAATGGCTTCCTTACCGCCGGGTGTTCCTTTCCGGACTACAGTGACGGTATTGCTCTTGGCGTCTTTAAGCAGCGTATCGGTAAGACGGCCATGAGATGCTGGTGGTTTACCGTGCACGACCGTTAAGTACACCTTATGAAAGCTGTGAGTTCTGACACACTCGGATAGTCTTGAGGCTGCTTTTGATGTCTTGGCAAAGATCATTGCACCGCCAACCGGACGATCCAGGCGGTGGACTAGCCCAATATAGACGTTGCCAGGCTTGTTAAAGCGTTCCTTCACATCTTCTTTGAGCAGGTTGAGCAGATCAGGATCTCCAGTAGCATCCTCCTGAACAGGAATATTCACGGGCTTCACTATGCCTAGAAGATGATTATCTTCGTACAACACTTCAAAGCGCTTCGACATTCCGTCCAGCGGCTCGTTGCTGCCAGATAAATGCTGTGTCATGGCTTACGCCTCCCAGCGTCCCAGAATACCGCATGGCAGGTTCATGCCGGAGGAAGTGATCGGAAGACCGATTTCACCGGAGGTGAGCTTCCCGCCATAACGTTTACCCATGGTCATCGACAACATATTACGTAGGACAGTTGGAGAAATCCCAGTGGTGTATGAATTGATTAGCATAAACAAAGGTTTGTCGCTCATTATTTGCATACAGCTCTCAAGGAATGGATATAAGCTGGATTCCAGCTTCCACATTTCTCCGCCAGGTCCTCTTCCATAGGAAGGCGGGTCCATTATAATCGCATCATACTTACTACCACGACGTTGTTCACGTTGTACGAATTTGAATACGTCATCCGTGATGTAGCGAACTGGACGATCACCCAGGCCGGACAGCTGGACATTTTCTTTGGCCCATTGCACCATTCCTTTGGCTGCATCCACGTGAACAACAGAAGCGCCGGCACTTGCTGCGGCTACAGTAGCTCCACCAGTGTAAGCAAATAGATTCAGTACAGAGATCGGACGGTTAGCTGCCGCAATCTTGTCCATCATCCAGCTCCAGTTGGCCGCTTGTTCAGGAAATAACCCTGTATGCTTAAAATTTGTAGGACGCAAATGGAATTTTAATTTCCCGTAACTAATTTTCCAATCATCCGGAATTGTTTTCTTCATTTCCCATTGTCCACCACCCGCTGAGGAACGGTGATAATGACCGTGTACATCACGCCATTTCGCTGTCTCATTGGAGAGTGGCCAAATAATTTGTGGATCCGGACGGCGCAGGATAATGTCACCCCAACGTTCAAGCTTCTCTCCACCGCCAGTGTCAATTACTTCATAGTCTTTCCAGTCGCTAGCTATATACATTTTTTAATCCATCCTTCAAAAATTCATTTAGCCTTTATTGTACATCATTTCACCATATAGCTACAAACAAAATACGCACAAGCCCAACACTCTACTTATTTTATCCAATGAAGATTATGTGTATAATATTTCCATGCTCACAGCTATTATTCTGGCAGATCAAGCAATGATTGTGTATGATCAGATATCAGAGTCTTTACAATATTTATGATCGGAGAATAGCAGCTTATGTTCAATCTCGCGCCTCTATATTTCCCGATAACTGCAAATCCAGCACAAACTAGTGAATTTCTACCCAGTCAAGCTTTGCAGCCATATATTCGCTGTTTCTGGGGCTCTGTCACACCGCATATTCCTACAGAGGCATCCGTTCATGTAGTGGACAAGGCATCTGGTTACGAACCTCGAATGGAAACAATTATTCCAGATACATGCATGGACATTATTTGGAATCTGAATGAGTCGACAGGCTTAACAACTACCGTTTTTTCCGGCATCAATGATGCTCCTTTTGAAGTCCCTTCAGACAGAGGGGAAGGTATGATCTCAACCTTTGGTATCCGATTTCATTTCTGGGCCGTTCATTTTTTTGCAGATGACCATCTCCGGGATGTCCTGAATGCATTTGTAGATGTGGACCAATACTTTTGTACTTTTAAAAAAGAGCTAGGACTTCTGCTGGAACAAGCAAATTCTATGAATGATAGAATAGTGGCAGCTGAGGCTTATCTTTTTCAGCGTCTTGAGCGTGGTGGACGGACTAATGATCGAATGATGAATGCAATTTATACCCTAATTAAACAAAAGGGTGTGGTAACAGCTGAGGATTTGGAAACCAGCTCTAATCTAAGCCGACGCCAACTCGAAAGACTGTTTCAAGAATACATAGGTGTATCACCTAAAAAAACAGCTGACCTTGTACGATTTCAAAATGTATGGCGGGAAATGTATCAACTGCTTGTGCAGACGAAGAATATGCAGGATCTTATTTTTACGTATGGATTCAGCCACCAGCCTCATTTTATAAACAGTTTCAAGAAATATGCAGGAAGAACACCACTTGAGGCTTTAGTCTATGCGGGCAGATAAATGTCGCAATTTTGCAATACAAAGGGTGCTAGCCTTGTTAAACTCAAGTAAGAAATGGGCACTATGATGATGAGAATGAAAGGGGACAAATTATGATTTCGTCTTTTGAAGGTACTAACATCTACACTAAGGATACTGCTGCGTTGGCTGCATTTTATTCGGAGGTGCTAGGGATTCCAATTCCGTTCGAAGGCTACGGCAATTTTGATGGCGCAAAGATTGGATTCGACAAGAAGCAGCCTGGAATCATCATTTGGGATGAGACGAAATGGGAAAAGCTCACGACTGGCTTTGTTAATTTAGTATTCAGCTGTGATAATCTCGATGAGACGTACGAGCAGTTAAAGGCTAAGGGACTGGATTGTCAGCCACCGGTTACGATGGCGTATGGCGGGAAAGAAATGAATTTCCGCGATCCAGATGGTAATCACATTACCTTGCTCGAAGGAGCATACTAAATAATTTTGAACAAAAAAGGGATTGAACGCAAACAACAACCGTGTGAATAAACGGGAGTTTGCGTTTTTTTTATTTTATTCATTTGACAATGATAATCATTATCAAATAGAATGAGGGTGAAGCACACATCATTTAAATTTTATGTTTAGTAATGGGAGGAACAGAAAGATGACTAAAGTGCTAGTGGCATACGCCAGTCTAACTGGAAACACTGAGGAAATGGCTGAATTGATTGTAGAGGGAATACGCCAAGCAGGCGGTGAAGCCGTTTTGAAATCGGTCACTGAATGTAACGCGGTTGAGATAAATTCATATGAAGGCGTTCTGTTAGGAGCATACACTTGGGGAGATGGTGAGCTACCTGATGAAGCTCTTGATTTCTATGAGGAGATGGATGAGCTTGATTTGACCGCTATGAAATCAGCAGTTTTTGGCAGTGGAGACACAGGTTACGCGATTTATTGTGGAGCCGTGGACTTATTCGTGGAGAAGTTAAAGGAACGTGGAGCTGTGATATTACAGGATAGTCTTAAGATTGAATATGGCCCGAACGCTGCTGAAAAAGAAGCTTGCCGTCAATTCGGTCGTCAATTTATCGAAGCTTGTATGGTGGCATCATAGGATGGGCGGGCCAGCGGGAAGTTGGATGAAGAAACAAGTGAATTTACATACGCCTCCATATAAACGACTGCATGATTATCGAGTGGAGCACATTATGCTTGGAGGGGCCGAGAATTTATCAAGCGGAGCTCCAGCGACCGGGCTCCCACGCTGGCGCCAGCAGGTTCAATATGCTGTAGGGCATACACTTAACGACTTTTATAGTTTGCTGCCTGAAGTTCGAAGGGAGACACCGATACAATTTCTGTTAGAGCGTCGTTGGCCACCTAGGGGGGATGCTTTTCCTTCATTACTGCAATATTGGGATATCAAGACGAGTATAGCGGATGAACTAATGCGTATCGTTTCGACCAATCATTTACTGGAAATTCCGGTAATGCTATACGAGCAGTGGTATGTGCCAGTCCCGGAGCTGAGCTTGGAGCTTTCGATGATTACTCAATTAGCTTGGAATTCTACTCAGAATGGTCGAAGCCTGAACATTCAGAAATTTATGGTGAATGGCAATGAGGATACTATTGCGGGCTTTTTGCATATGACAAACGTCTTTTGTTATGCGGCTTACGGTGAACCTGCGGAGACCGTGGAAATCTACTCCTTGCTAGAGGGTCGTAAATACTCTCACAAGGGAAATGCAGTCCCGTATAAGGAGTCTTTGGATTATGTTCGATTGTTATCTGTATTTCTGGAGCAGGAAGTGCACGCTGATGGCTCATTAAACTGTAGCGACCGTAGAAATGATAGAGGCGAAGCTAATGTTGGAGGCTTTGGGCTGATGTGATTACTCCTAATAATAAAATAAGGCCTCCTGCTCTACAGGCGAGAACGCCCATTAGACAGGAGGCTTTAATTCTATGGATTAGCCGATATAACGGTAATAATCCTGTTTATTCTGAATGATAAAGCCACAGCTTTCATATAGCTTAAGCGCATTGGGATTATCTAGAGCGACCTCGAGATTAATTCCATTATAGTTTTTACGTTCTCGTTCGATCGTTTGAAGAAGTGCACTTCGTCCAATGCCTAGCCCCCGTAGCTTCTTGCTGACAGTAAATCCATAAATCCAGGTTTCATTATCTTCGGTCCACAGCCGCATTTTACCAACAGGTTGTCCGTCCATTTCGATCATAATATGTTCTTGCAGGCCTTCCTGTTTCTGCAGGTCATAGAGTTCGGCAGCATCTTCAGTCTTTATGTCAAAGCCTCCACAATCCAGCTCAACGAGAATTGGGGCTTCGTCTTCACGAGCAGGGCGTAAGATCACAGTCCCTGTGGCTGAGCTTGCTTCAGAAGAAGCAACCGAATTTCCGCCCCATTTCATTTGGTATTCCGCGTGATTAAACTCTAGTGGTAGCGTTTGAAGGAATGCTACACCAGATGATGAGGCAGCAGGAGCGTTTAGAAGTAGGGTATCAACATTGCCTCGTTTGATAATAGTTTGCGCTCGGTTCCACAGTGAGGTGAAGATGCCCCGTCGGCGGTAGCCTGGTCGAACCATGCCACAGACCTCCATATCGCTTCCAAATCCATAAAGTCCTAAGAAGCCGACGAGTAAATCATCTTCATATGTCACGAGCCATTCCGTATCTCCTACGCTTGATGGCTGGCGAAGCATATCCCAATTCAATTTCAGTGAAATTCCATCATATTGCTCACAGCGTTCTTGTAATTCTTCTATATTTCTCAAAGTATCAGTAGTAGTCAAACCCGTTTCCTCCTAAAGTGTATTTGAACTAAGTGTATTAGTTCGAATAGGTTAATAAAGCTTCACGGAAACGGGAACGGAGATCAGTCTCGCTCGCCTGTGTTCCCGCTCAGCACGTCCTTATACTCCGGATGCTTCTCAAATTGATGAGCTGCATAGGAGCACACAGGAACAATTTTCAAATTTTCATTTCGAGCCTTATCTACAACAGCCCGTACAAGTTCTTCACCGGTACCTTGACCGCGCAGTTCCTCAGAGACACGAGTGTGGTCAATGACCAATTCCCCAGCATCTTTATCCAAACTGTATGTGATCTCGGCAAGGTCCTTACCGTCATTCGCAACAAAAAAACGTCCTGTTCCAGTTTGAATTTGCATCTTATGGCTTCACTCCTAAAATGTTATTGCCTATATTTTACTACCATGATTTGCAAAAAGCGAGGAACGAAGCAGATTGATTGCTCGCCCTGGACGTTTGATGGCGTTCCATAGATGGATTTATCGAGGAAGTTAGGATTATTGGTGTGAATGATGCGCTCATGTTACTCAAGGCAGTTGCTTTGTAATGTTTGTTCTGCAAGTAGTCTGGCTTTGCGGAATGGGGACAGGAGGCAGACGTGATCGAGTGACTTTTGGCGAGCCGAGAAGGTGGGGGACTAGAATTTCTGGACAAGCTGGTGTGCTGGATACGCAAGCCGGCCCAGACATTCCTGGCACTCTGACGCAGGAACATCCAGGACAGCCGGACTCATGGGAATCCTTGAGACCTCAGCGTGCCAAAACTCCTGTTATCATAATCATCCATTGGAGCTTTCGGACTCAGATGACGTTATTTGCAAATTTTTAGCCGTTTGAGTAAAGTTTCAGACTCCATTGCAGCTATTCCTTAGGAAAAAGCACAAATTAGGCGATTTCTATGCCAATAACGCCTATGGAGTCCGATAGAACCCCAAATTGGGGGGATACTGCTTATAAGGTCCACTGTGCCCGATAGCAACATCGTGAGGGTATGTGTTCACCGATGGAGCCGAACTGTAATGTCCTGCTGCATATGAGTAGCAATTCCCTTTTAGACTCTCGCAATCTCAAAATCAAAGGAGATGAAAATAAATTCTGCATTCAAACAGTAGTCAAGCAGCAGTCAGTGAATTTTTATACACTCCCGTTTATAAAGTAGCTTGCGTATTCTCAGGATAATACAATAAGATTAAGAGAATATCTCACTACTGAAAAGAACCGCTAGCAGGAGGAATCATTGTGGAATACAAAGTTGAGGTTGAATTTGGATCGATTTATGAGTTATTGAATAGCTTACATACTTATCTCTGCAAAAAATCCTATAAGAAGATTGACCTAGGGGTAGCGTGGGTTACTGAAATTGAAAGCACCCTAAGTGAGGAACTATTATCCCGTCTGAAGGAAACTGAATTAAACAATGAATGGAAAATGTTGAATCTGCTCATTTACTGTTGTCCATTCAAGGATGATGTAGACAGTGTACTGAACTGGATTGAAGGGTTAACAGTTGGCGAGTTATATGAGACCTTATCAAAATATGTAAAGGTATTTCCAAGCCATATGGAGGATTACCGTAATCGCGTAGTATTTTTACTCTCCGAATGGAACCGCCAGTACTTTAGTCAATGCAATCCTGCGATTCTAAGCAAATTACAGGAGCATACGGATTTGAAGAACATGGAGCTTAATGAACTGGATACTGCTGATTTTGTGAACAAAACGACCAACGGATTCTATTTCATGCCTACTGATGGGCTTAAGAAGCTTGTATTAATTCCACAGTATCATTTTCAGCCTGCTAATATTATCTATTGCTACGGTGAATTAACAATCTGTCATTATGCGGCCTGGATTTCGATGGAGAACGAGGAAATTTCACCTTTTATGTATAGAGCCATTCGTAGTCTGGGTGAAAAAAGCCGCCTGAAAATTCTCCATGCTCTTAGCGGTGGTCGCAAAACATTCACCGAAATTGTTAAGCATGCGGGAATCTCTAAGGGGATTGTTCACGATCATATTTTTAATCTTCGTTGTGCAGGTTTGCTTCATGCCTATATTGAAGGGGAGAATGTCACCGGATATAGTCTACGCCTGGAAGGCATTCATCGGATGAATGAGCAGCTATTTGAGTATTTAAAATAATCATTTCACAAAAAAAAAATAACCATCTAAAAGTCAGAATTCTCTTATGCAGAGAGGGTTTTGGCTTTTTTTAGTTGTCTTAATTTTCATTTGATTCTGTTTATAGAGAATTTTTTTAAAGTTCTCTCTTTACAGAACTCGAAAACCTTTCTATAATGAACATCAGAAGTTATTCATACTTAACAGGTAGGAATTATAGTTATTATTCTATTAGAGAGAAAAGGGAGATAGGTACATGAGAAAAAATGCGATTGTAATCACTTCATTACTGCTTACGGGTTCACTGTTACTTTCTGCTTGCGCTAACAACAGTAATAACGAATCCTCGTCTGGTAACAACGCGGCTGCAGGGTCCAATTCAACCAATGTGGAAGCAACAACTCCGGCAGAGACTGTTCCTGCGGGTGCGCTAAGCGAGCCTTTTACCGCAACCGATTTGTCCAAACTTCCAGCAGTTGCACAGAAACGTACAGACACCATTATCGTAGGGTTAACGGACCCAAGCGGAGCTTTTACTCCGTATTTTCAGCAAAGTGGTTATGATGGAAATGTATCCTCACTGCTATATGCTTCTCTCGTAACTGTAGACGATAAAGGCGTTCCAACACCGGAACTTGCAGAGAGCTGGGATGTTTCGGATGATCAGCTTACATACACGTTCCACTTGAGAAAAGATCTAAAATTCAGCGACGGTTCACCATTGACAGCGGATGACGTAGCGTTTACTTGGACGATACAATACGACAAATCGTATGACGGTAGCTCACAGCTCCCATCACTAAATGTTAAAGGCGGCAAAGCCTATAAAGAAGGTACTTCTACAGCGATAGAAGGGATTAAAGTGATTGATCCACAGACGATCTCAGTGACACTTGAGCAACCAAACGCAACAGCGCTGGTACAGCTCGGCTCGAATGTTCTGTCGAAAGCTTACTATGGCAAGGACTATAAATTTGGAGATCTTGAATACATCAAGAAGCTGCATGAGAAGCCACTTGGAGATGGACCTTACAAGCTGGAGAAATTTATTCCGGGGCAAGAAGTGCGTTTTGTAGCGAATGAGAATTATTTCAAAGGTAAACCAAAGACGGAGCATTTCATTTATAAAACTACGGAAGGCGATGTATGGCAGTTCGTAGAAACAGGTGAGGTAGACTACGCTTCTTTTAGTGCGACAGACGAGAATATCGAGAAGCTGAAGGCGCTCGGTTTTGTGAATATTATTCCTTACACTCCAAGCACCTATGGTTATTTGCAAGTCAATCTGAAGCATGAACAGCTCAAGGATAAGCTTGTACGTCAAGCCATTGTGTACGGTCTGGATCGTCAGAGTATTTATGTAGATGCAGCGCAGGGTGCAGGCTCAATTGCCAACATCCCGGCATCCCCTATCTCTTGGTCTTACACGGAGGAAGGCATTAATCCTTACAAATATGATCCAGAAAAAGCAAAACAATTGCTGGATGAAGCAGGCTGGACAGTAGGCGCGGGTGGTATCCGTGAAAAAGATGGCAAACCGCTTACCATTCACTACCTCGGCTCTAAGAGCAAAAACACAGATATTTTCATTGCTGTAGCTAAAGAGAATTTTGAAGCACTGGGTATCGATTTCCAGCCTGAGGTTTTTGCAGACTTTAACTCTTTGGTATCTAAGGTAGAAGGCGGGGACTACGATCTTGTATCCTTCTCCACTAGTATGTTAACTGATCCGGCTGACGGGTTTATGCAATTCTTCGATGGAGAAATCACGGATTATGACAATCCGAAATTCCTGGAGCTATACAATAAAGCCTTAGCTACTACTGATATTGAAGCACGCAAAGCGGTATACAAAGAGCTGTATCAGCTCTTCAATGATGAACTGCCTATTATTTTCACAAGTTACAAAAAGACTGTATACGCCTATAACGGACGTATTGAGAATCTATCGGTCAGCCCGTTCATCGGTCTTGCTGGCAGTCTGCCAACTTGGAGCCTGAAATAAATAATCCAGTGTCCCCTGCTCTGATGAGCAGGGGACAAATCATAAGGAGTCTGTCATGAGCGCTTATTTATCGAAAAGACTGTTGTACATGGTCATTATCTTATTTGCGGCATCATTATTGATCTTCTGCCTGTATGCATCAACCCCCGGCGATTTCATAACTGGAAATATCAAACTGACTGCAGAACGTAAAGCTGAGCTGCGTGAGATTTACGGCTTGAACAAGCCGATGCTTGAGCGGTATGGAATCTGGATGAAGAATGCGCTGCATGGCGATTTCGGGTATTCCTTAGCCCAACAGAAGCCTGTGCTGCAGCTTTTTAATGATTATATTTGGAATTCCTTTTTACTGGCTGCCGTTTCCACGTTTCTGACGTGGGTGATTGCAGTTATTATTGGTGTGATTTCAGCTTATAAGCAATATTCCTGGTTCGATACACTCGTGATGATCGCTATATTCGCAGCAATGTCGCTGCCGTCATTTTTTATAGGCTTATTCCTGATCAAAATCCTGGCCGTCGATCTCAAGTGGCTCCCTCCGGGTGGAATAATCACGACAGGTAGTAATGCTACGGGTCTGGCGTATTTTAAGGAGATTGTAACGCATATGACCCTTCCGGTTGTTGTTATGACTCTACTTGGATTGGGCTCACTCACCCGTTATTTCCGCAGTAATATGATCGATGTCTTAAAACAGGATTATATCCGCACCGCCCGTGCCAAAGGCTTAAAAGAACGAAAGGTGCTATTTACACACGCCTTACGTAATGCCTTGCTGCCCGCAATTACACTGGTTGGTTTCGAGCTTCCAGCACTATTTGGCGGATCACTTATTATTGAAAAAATATTCAATTGGCCTGGGATAGGCCAGCTGTATATGCAGTCCTTCGGACTTAGGGATTATCCTTTGCTGATGGGCTTTACGATGTTTATTGCCATACTTACCGTCATAGGAACGTTGCTTTCGGATGTTTTGTACCGGATTGCCGATCCTAGAGTTCGGCTATAGAGAGGAGGAAGCTGACGTGGCAGTTCAAAGTAATGTAGCGGGTATCTCGAAACCCCAGACCACCAAAGGAAAATCCTCTTTATTCCGGCAATCCCTTCGGAGGTTGCTGAAGAACAAGCTGGCGGTATCCGGGTTTGTGGTAGTGATCTTTATGTTTGCGCTTTGTTTTATTGGCCCGCTGTTCTCACCCTATACGGATAACAAAATAAATATGGCACTGATGAACAAGGCCCCAGATATGAAGCATTGGCTTGGCACTGACGCGCTGGGTAGAGATATTTTGACCCGGGTGATGCAGGCAGGACGCATTTCACTAACGGTAGGACTGGCATCAATGGTTCTTTCAGTGTTTATCGGGGCTCTTTTGGGAGCCATAGCTGGGTATTACCGCGGAATCGCCGATCAAATCATAATGCGGATTGCGGATCTTTTATTGACGGTTCCGAGTTTGCCGCTGCTTTTTATTTTTGGAGCATTATTATCAGAGTGGAAGATTCCAACGGACTACCGGATGTATATCGTTATGCTTATGCTCAGCATTGTGAGCTGGCCAGGTATGGCGCGTATGGTACGGGGGCAAATGCTTAGTCTGCGAGAACGTGAGTTTATGCAAGCAGCTATAGTATTAGGCCTTCGGGATCGGCGTAAATTATTTAACCATTTGCTGCCGAACATTATCCCGCTGCTGATCGTTATGGCAACGCTCAACATCGGTGGCGCTATTCTGAGTGAATCGGTTCTTAGCTTTTTTGGGCTAGGTGTTATGCCGCCAACGCCAACCTGGGGCAATATGATTGACGCAGCGAATAATATGATCGACTTCAAGGATCGGCCGTGGCTGTGGATTCCACCTGGGCTATCCATCTTCGCGACAGTAATCGCGATCAATATTTTTGGTGACGGACTCCGGGACGTACTTGATCCTAAACAGAAGAGGTAGGTGACCCTCACATGAGTGATTTAATGAATATAGACGGTCTAAGTACATACTTCTTCACGGAAGAAGGAAAAGTGAAAGCCGTTGATGATGTAAGCTTCCGTGTCCGTGAAGGAGAGACGGTCTGTATCGTCGGAGAATCGGGCTGCGGCAAAAGTGTAACTGCGATGTCCATCATGGGTCTTGTTGAAGAGCCAGGGGGCAAGGTAACCCATGGCAAAATTGATTTTCAGGGTGAAGATTTGTTGCAAATGGACAAAAACACACTGCGAGCCATCCGTGGCAACGAGATCGCGATGATCTTCCAGGAGCCCATGTCCTCTCTTAATCCTGTAATCAAGATCGGTGAACAAATTATGGAGCCGTTGATCGTGCATTTGAAGATGAATAAGAAGCAGGCGCGTATCCGGGCGATTGAACTAATAAAACAGGTTGGCATATCACGACCTGAGCAAATTGCTGATAGTTATCCACATGAATTAAGTGGAGGGATGCTGCAGCGGATAATGATCGCTATTGCTATCGCCTGCAGTCCAAAGCTATTGATTGCAGATGAACCGACAACGGCGCTGGATGTAACGATTCAAGCACAAATTCTGGATATGCTTCGTGAAATTAAAGACAACTCCGGCATGTCTATTCTATTAATCACCCATGATCTGGGTGTAGTCGCAGAGATGGCCGATTACGTGATTGTTATGTACTCCGGAAAGATTGTGGAGGAGGGGGAGGTTGTTGAATTGTTCAACAATCCCAAACACCCTTATACGAAAGGGCTGCTCAAATCGAAGCCAGTTATCAATCAGCGGCAGGATGAGCTGTATTCCATACCAGGCCAAGTGCCAAATCCGCTTGAGTTGGTACCTTCTTGCTATTTTCATGACCGCTGTGAGCATTGCATGCCTGTATGTGTCAGCAAGCAGCCCCAGCTTAAAGAAGTGGCCAGCAGACAAAAGGTAGCTTGCTGGTTGTATGAGGAGGCGGTTGTTCATGCCTGAGGCATTGCTTGAGGTCAATCATCTGAAGAAATATTTCCCTGTTACCAAGGGATTGCTTAACCGCACGGTTGGGCATGTAAAAGCCGTTGATGATATTAGCATCACGCTTCAGCCAGGGGAGACGTTTGGGCTTGTAGGAGAATCCGGGAGCGGGAAGAGTACAGTCGGACGGACGATTTTACGGCTAACGGATAAAACGGCAGGCGAGATCAAATTCAAAGGGATAGACATTCATTCTTTGTCTCCCGCTGAATTGCGAAATATCAGACCCCAAATGCAGCTAATCTTTCAAGACCCGTATAGCTCACTTAACCCTCGGGTCCGCATAGGAGATGCTATCGGAGAAGCTTTACTGGATCATGGCTTATGCTCAAAATCAGAGGTTCGTGATCGGGTGCTTGAGGCGCTTGAGGCATGTGGTTTATCCTCTTATCATATTGATCGCTTTCCGCATGAATTCTCAGGAGGACAGCGACAACGGATCGGAATCGCGCGTGCGCTTGTGCTGAATCCAGAGCTAATCATTGCAGACGAGCCAGTCTCGGCCTTGGATGTGTCCATCCAAGCACAGATTATTAATTTATTTAGTAAGCTGCAGCAGAGCCGTGGGCTCACCTATTTGTTTATCTCCCATGATTTGAGTGTGGTTGAGCATTTATGTTCAAGAATCGGTGTTATGTATCTGGGATCTATGATGGAGACGGCTTCTAGAGATGAATTATTTAAGAATCCGCTTCACCCGTATACCAAGGCATTGCTATCAGCTGTTCCAATACCTATTCCCAAGCTGAAAAGGGAAAGAATTGTCCTTAAGGGGGATATTCCAAGTCCGGTGAACCCTCCTTCTGGCTGTAAATTCCATACACGGTGTCCCTATGCTCAAGAGGTTTGCAGATCTGAAATTCCGGAATTCCGGGATGCTGGCAATAACCACTTTGTAGCTTGTCATTTGGTCTGATAGCTGTCAAAGATATAATGACGATTCGCTCCTAAGTCTTGAATAATTAATGTTGAATTGTATAATAATACAATTTGACCTTATTTTTGCCTGAGCACAAAAAGTCTTAGAGGGTTTCGAAGCCAGGTTAATGGGGTAATAGAGAGTGGTTAGGTTAGACGTACATATCTAATCGGTCTAGTATAAAATCCCTACTTAGGAGGAATCATCGTGAATACAACAGTACGTTTGACAGAAAGATCCGGCTCGACTTCTTCACAGCGCAGAAAAGGCTTTGTACCGGTAGTCGTGTACGGTGCAGGTTCAGATAGCCAGTCCTTTACAGCGGATGCTAAGACAATTACCGGGATTTTGGCTAATAACCCTCGGGCAGTATTAACCTTGGAATTACCAGACTCGGGTAAAAAGAACGTTGTCATCCAAGAAATCCAGCGTCAGCCAGTATCCAAACAACTGCTGCATATTGATTTTCAACAAATTGATATGAAGGCTAAATTGGATACAAAAGTGGCATTCCACTTTACAGGTGATCCAGTAGGTGTGAAGAGTGGCGGCGTGCAGCAAATTGAATTGCATGAGCTGGATATTCGCACACTTCCAGATAAATTAACGGCATCCTTTGAGGTGGATCTCAGTGGACTAGATATTGGTGATCAATTGCTGGTGTCTGATCTTCCGAAGCATGAAGGCTGGGAAGTATTGACGCCTGAGGACACTTTGATTGTCCGGATCGCACCTCCAGCAGCTCAAGAGCCAACCGATGAAGATGCTGCTGAACCAGCTGCAGTCGAAGCTTCTGGTGAAGATAAAGCTGAATAGAATAGTTATTAAATCATAAGAGCAGATAGAATCCTACCCAAGGAGCTGTCTGCTCTTTTTGTTTTGTCTTCGTGAACACGAATTAATAAAATAAGTGCGGTCTTTCGTATAGTTTCTTAAATGGAATTTATGGTTGTTTCGCCTCATTTAGTTAAAATTTTACAGAAAATCGTTGACGAATTGGCCGCGAAGGCTGAAAATGAGGACAATTACCATGGTAAAGAATTCAAAAGTTCCTGTTGTCGCTGTTTGAAAACGCTTTAGTATTATGCTTCAAAGAACTCTCATTGCCCAGTTCATCATGATTATGAGGAGGAAAGTTATGAAGATGAGGAAGCTGTTTTCGATTTTAATGACAAGTCTGTTGGTGCTTGGGGTAGCTCTACCTTTTGGTGGAAAAGCGAGTGCAGATGCCACAAGTGATGCTTCAAATCGTGCTTTAGTCTGGCTGAAGGCCCAACAGGATGCAACGGCGGGATATGCTTTTGAAGGCTTGGTAGATAGCTTTGAAGATTTCTGGGGACCAAACAACCCCAAACAGATTGTATACACGTATGATCAAGCGGTTGCAGCTATCGCCTTTATTGTAAAGGGTGAACGGACGCGGGCAGAGCAGGTTTTGAACAAAATGCGGGACATTCAGGACCCTTCAGGTTTCTGGCTGAATTCTTATTGGTATAACAATGGCTTCGGAGAAGAAATCCGTAAACATGTGGGACCGGTTGTATGGATGGCAATGGCAGCTATGGCTTATGAAAAGCAATATAATGACACGCGATATCGTCCGATGGCGCTCAAAGCGCTCGATTGGAGCTTACAGTATAAAAAAGCAAATGGCAGTATCGCAGGAGGATGGAGTGCTTGGAGTAACTCTGATGAGCCTTGGAGCTCAACCGAGCATAATATCGATATTTACCGGGTGCTGCAGTATTATGCTTCGGTGGATTCCTCAAAGGCTGCCACATACAATAGCGCAGCTTCTGGAGTCAAAACCTTCCTGGATAATTATGTGTGGGATGACAGTGTCAAACGCTTCAAGGGAGGCTGGAAAAACGATACGAATCTGATTGACCCTAAAATTCCATTGGACGTGAATCCATGGGGAGTACTGGCTTTAGGCGTATCCGGAACGCATAACTATGGAACAAGCTTAGCCTATGTTGAAAATGCCTCCGGCACCCCGGGGACCCTTGCAAATCCGCGTTACAAGCAGACGCTTACTTACAATGATGCTGGGAATACGCTGACCGGCTATGATTTTGACTGGACGGATGAAGTTTTACCCGCATATGACGATAACGGGAATCAAATCGGTAACACGGGTGCTGATGTATGGTTTGAAGGAAGCGCATTTATGTCGCTCGCCTACTTTATGCAAGGCAATGTATCCAAAGCGGATGCCATTAACACTGAAATTATTAAAAAACAAGGCACAAGCGGCGCTTCGCTTGGGGGAATCCCGTACTCACTGAAAGGGACCAGCAACAGCTATTGGGTGATGGCGCAGCAAAACTGCGTGTCCAGCACGGGTTGGTTAATTCTATCCCTGCATCGATTTAACCCATTCACCGGGCAATACTTGACGGGTGGTGGTAATACTGGAGACACGATAGCACCTACTACACCTGCTAATCTGACAGTAACCAGCAAGACGGATACAGCAGTTAACCTGAGCTGGTCTGCTTCAACTGATAATGTTGGTGTAACGGGATATCTCGTTTATCGCGGAACACAGCAGGTAGCCTCTGTGGCAGATACTACAGCTACTGTTACTGGACTAACTCCAAGCACAGCCTATACGTTTACAGTAAAAGCTACGGATGCAGCGGGTAATCTATCATCCGCTAGTAATGCCGCAACAGTTACTACAAATCCCACTGGAGGCAGCGGAGGCGGTGATCATGTGACGGCTGACTTTACAGCAGGGGTAACGAGACTTTCTTCAACAGAAGCGAGCATTTATATTACACCTGTAACCAGTGCTCTTTATGTAGATGTGCATTATAAGGTTAACGGGGGGCCACAGCTTAATTACCGGATGATCAATAGCTCAGGTACATGGAAACAGACTGTGAGTGGGTTAAGTGCTGGCAGCAGCATTGAGTACTGGTTCACTTATGAGAAATCCGGCCCACAATATGATTCAGCTCATTATACCTATGTGCAGTAAGGTTAATGAAAGACTTAAACGATAAGATTTGTAGATAGAGCAAGTAAAATGAAGAAGGCTGTCCCAGATGCCATAGTATTGGCTCGGGAGGGCTTTCTTTTCTTTGTTTTAAATGAAGAGTGAAGCAACAGCCTAGCTTAAATCAAAGAATACAGTGCGGGTAAAAGAGCGAAGATCCTCCTCTAGACGGAGGTTCACTCTTTTCTTGTGTCGTAAAATCTTGGAGGGAAACTTTAATGCAATGATTTGTTTCAGTAGGAGATTTAAGGGGGAGTGTTTTATTTACAACGTAACAGTGTTATGTTACGATGTTTTCGAGGAGTGATCGCATATGGAAGATGATTTGATTTCGAAGAAGCAACTGCTGGATTTAACCGGTATTTCATATGGGCAATTGTATCGCTGGAAAAGGAAGCAGTTAATCCCCGAGGAATGGTTTATTCGCAAATCTACCTTTACTGGACAAGAGACTTTTTTTCCTAAAGAGATGATCTTGTCGCGAATTCACAACATTGTGAATATGAAAGATGGGCTTTCTTTGGATGAAATGGCTGATAAGCTATCGGATAAGGCATCCTTTGAGAAGGTGAGTTTAACTGCTAAGGAAATTATAGAACGTAACATTGTTTCGACAACAACACTGAGGAAATTTGGAGAAAGTCTCGGTGATGAAAGTAAATATACTTTTGAGGAGCTCGTTCATTTATTCGCTGTAGACCGCCTGCTTAGTGCTGGGGAAATGAGTATGGAGGAGGCGGAGCTTCTGTTTCGCACTTTGCAGGAGAAAGTTTCAAGGCTCGAGAGTGGAAGCTGGGAGTTGTTTTTTGTCCGGAAAATGGGGGTTTCATCCTTCATTCTGGCACAAGCGCCTGCGGAGTTATGGTTTGATGAAGGGGTTAGATTAGTCAGTAAAATGACATATGCAGATTTGATCGAACAATTGAAAGGTAAGCTTGCCTACAAGCTTGTTGAATAGGAGGAAGAGTAATGGACAAAAATCAGCTGCCTGATTTAATAATAAACGGGGTTAGTGGTGGGGCCGGAGGTACTTACAACAACGTAAACATGGATGGTGTAGGTAAAGTAGTCGGACCGATTGTGGCGCGAATGTTTAAAGGAAATGGGCATATGAATTTGAATGATGATCTCGCAGCAGAAGAAGCAGAATGCAACGGGGTCATCAAAGTGATGGGTAATATGCGTTTTGGTACCCTAAAGGTGGATGGGGTTCTTAATGTAGGTAAGAGTTTTCGAGGTGAAAGCTGTACCCTTAACGGAATGGTGAGTATCAAAGGGGATTGTGAACTTGAGGATTTCGTAGGTGAAGGTAGCTTTAGTGTTGGTGGTTTACTAAGTGCCGGTCATGTGGATTTCAAACTGCAGAGTCAAGGGAAGGCTAATGAAATTGGTGTGGAAAGCCTCGTGATACGGCAAGTGAATAATGGGTTTTGGAGTAAGATGTTTAGCGGAATCATCCCTAAACTTCGACCTGAGCTATGTGCTCGAACGATCGAGGGAGATTTTATAGATGTAGAATATACAACTGCGGATATCATCAGAGGAAATATTGTCATTATTGGCCCAGGCTGTACACTCGGACGGGTAGAGTATCGCGAACAAATTACAGTGCATCCAGAGGCTAAGGTTGGAAAGGTGGAGAAGGCCCTGTGAATGATAATCTGAAAATAATTGGAACAACATCTTCAGCCGGTGGTTCTTTCAAAGATGTTAAGATCACTGGAGAATGCAAATTCGCTGGAGATGTGAATTGCGAGAAGATGAATCTGACTGGAAATGCCAATATAGC
This sequence comes from Paenibacillus sp. FSL R5-0744, assembly GCF_037972555.1. Taxonomy (NCBI): domain Bacteria; kingdom Bacillati; phylum Bacillota; class Bacilli; order Caryophanales; family Paenibacillaceae; genus Paenibacillus; species Paenibacillus sp. FSL R5-0744. Next base: position 4,635,733 of record NZ_CP150228.1, on the reverse strand, counting down.
TGGAAATCTGCATATGAAGCAAATGAAAATCACTGGCGAAATTGCACTCGAGGGTAATCTTGAAGGGGATTCCTTACGTGGACAGGGTGAAATAAAAGCAGCCTCCGTAAAAATCGATGAGCTTCATCTCTACGGAAATTTGGATGTGAAGGGTGATTGTGAAGGGGAAAAATTGCAAATTTCTGGTGCCTTAAGTGTAGCTGGATTACTTAGTGCTGAGCATTTGGAGATTAAATTGTTTGGTCCAAGTAGTGCGAAGGAGGTTGGGGGTAGTATCTTAACCATTAAGAAGAGTAAAACGGGGAGACTGCTGCATATGATGAAGCCAACTTCGAAAATACTGTTTGAAGCGGGGCTAATCGAAGGCGATGCTATTGATCTGGTCAATACAAAGGCTAATATGGTAAGGGGAGAACGTGTAATCATTGGTCCGGATTGTGAAATTGAAACGGTGGAATTCCGCGATACACTAGAAGTTCATAAGCACGCAACAGTGAAGCATCAAGTGAAGATATAAAGAGAATTGTATAATCATTTTTTTGAGAAAAAGAGGAGTGGAACATATGAGTGCTGCCAAATCGCCCAATCTGGGTATTGTAATCGCAGGTCTCCTATTAGGAATTCTTATGGCCTCCATGGACAGCACCATCGTTGCAACTGCAATGGGTAATATTGTTGGGGAGCTTGGCGGAATGGACAAATTTGTCTGGGTGACATCAGCCTATCTCGTAGCCGAGATGGCGGGTATGCCCATTTTCGGCAAGCTGTCTGATATGTATGGTCGTAAGAAGTTTTTTATTTTTGGAATTATCGTATTCATGGCGGGTTCGGCTCTCTGTGGAACGGCTGATACAATAACTCAGTTAGCTGCGTACCGGGCTATTCAGGGCATTGGTGGTGGGGCGCTGGTGCCAATCGCTTTTGCCATCATGTTCGATGCTGTTCCGCTGGAGACGCGGGGCAAGCTCGGCGGGGCATTCGGAGCAGTATTTGGATTGTCGAGTATATTTGGTCCATTACTGGGTGCGTATATTACCGATCATATTGCTTGGCAGTGGATATTTTACATTAACTTACCCCTTGGACTGTTGGCTTTTGCGATGGTCGTATTCTTTTATAAAGAATCGCATGAGCATTCTAAACAGCCCATTGACTGGTTGGGCGCGGGTACGCTGCTTGGTTCAGTCATTTGCTTAATGTTTGCGCTGGAGCTAGGCGGGAAAGAGTATGCTTGGAATTCTTCCATGATTTTTGGTTTATTTGCAGCCTTTGCCATCCTTGCAGCAGTGTTTCTTGTTGTAGAGACTAGAGCGAAAGAACCGATTATTTCCTTTGCCTTGTTTAAAAAAAGATTATACGCGGTGAGCATTATCTGTGCACTATTTAGCGGTGCAGCCTTTATTGTGGCTTCTGTGTATATTCCGATCTTTATTCAAGGGGTATTGGGCGGATCAGCTACAAATTCAGGACTTGTATTGCTACCAATGATGGTTGGCTCAGTGGTTACAGCTACGATGGGCGGATTTCTGATGTCAAAAACCAGTTACCGCAGCCTGCTGATTCCTACATTCGCACTTTTGGTGATCGGTACTGGACTTGTAGCGACACTCACGCCGGAAGCTTCACGACTGCTTGTTACTTTATATATGATTTTAATTGGGCTAGGGATTGGTGCTTCATTCTCAGTGCTAAGTACGGCATCCATTCACGGACTGACCGCACAGCAACGTGGCTCTGCCAGCGCAACGCTGAATTTCATTCGTTCACTGGGCATGACCATAGGCATTACCACCTTCGGTATCATTCAAAGTCACTATTTCTCAGGCAGTCTTACCAAGCTACTCTCGGCTAATGGTGGAGGAGCGGCTCCGGCGGGAGTTATGGATTTTAAAGATCCGCATGCTTTGCTCTCACCTGAGACTAGGGCGCTCATTCCACCTGAAATTCTGGGTAAGATTACAGCTGGGTTATCCTCATCCATTGTAAACACCTTTGCTTGGGCGGTAATTCCCGCAGCTTTAGCGTTATTGGCTTCGTTCTATATGGGACGTCAGAAGATGGATGCCTCTGCGGAGGGGGATGTTCAGGCGTCTGGGCATTAGCATGTAGTCTAGATAATATTCGTTTGATTATGTTTCAGTGAAAATAGACATATAAAAAAACGACCACCACTTCGGGTACTTCCTAAGTGGTGGTCGTTTTTTGTCTAAAGTCATATATGCCCTCCATCACTAGTCCCGCAAACAGGTAGAAAATGGTCGATTGTACTGCGAATTTGGTTCACAAGTATCTGACGGTTTCCCTGATAAGGCGTTCTGCTCTCTATCTCGCCAGAAGCTCAGATTCTGATACTCTGAAAACGTAATCAAAATCTGGGTATAGGAGATTCCGATATGGGGGTACCTGCTGGCGAACTGCTTCCCAGCGTCGATCCGGTTCATCGATCCCGCTGGAAGATGAAGAACAAACATAAGTTGTTCTTCATGGCTTTTCCATTTCTTGTTGTCACCTTTATTTTCTATTATCTGCCGATCAGCGGATGGATTTATGCCTTTTATGATTTCATTCCCGGAATACCGTTGTCAGACACGCCTTATGTTGGTTTGAAATGGTTCAAGACGATTGTATCTAATCCGACGCAGACCGCAGAGGTTCTGCGGGTGCTGAAGAACACGCTTGCCATGAGTTCACTCGGATTAATTACATCCATCTTTCCAGTGATCTTTGCCATTATGTTGACTGAGATTAAGTCAGGCTGGTATCGCAAGTTGGTGCAGACATTAACCACGATTCCAAACTTTATCAGCTGGATTCTGGTATATGCATTGGCATTCTCGTTGTTCTCTGTAGATAACGGTGTCATCACTCACATTTTAGTGCAGCTTGGAGTGGTTGATGAAGGGTATAACTTCTTAGCCTCCAGCTCAAATATTTGGGTCACGATGATCGTCTGGTACTGGTGGAAATCGTTAGGCTGGGGTGCTATTCTCTACCTTGCTGCAATCGCAGGCATTGATCAGGAATTGTACGAAGCTGTTGAGGTGGATGGTGCAAGTCGGTTCCGCAAAATTTGGCATATCACCATTCCAGGTCTGATTCCAACCTTTTTTGTACTGCTTCTGCTCTCCATAGGTAATCTAGTCAATAACGGGATGGAGCAGTACTTTGCCTTTCAAAATGCGATGAATAAGGATTCTATTGAAGTGCTGGATCTTTATGTATACAACATCGCTTTCGCGAACAACTTTCCTTTTGCGACGGCCGTCAGCATGTTGAAATCGGTTGTCAGTGTAATCCTACTATTCGCAGCGAACACGTTGTCTAAGATGGTGCGTGACGAATCTATCATTTAAGTCAGGGGTGATCCCACTTGAGAAAGAAAAAACTAACGGCTGGAGAACTTATCTTCCAGATTATGATCTATACACTCTTTGGATTGTTCACCCTGTCATGCATTTACCCATTCTATTATTTGTTCATCAATACGATCAGCTCGAATGATCTTAGTGCAGCGGGGTATATCAAATTTTATCCAAGACAGATCCATTTTGATAACTATAGTAAGGTGCTAAGAATCAGTGGTCTAGGACACGCGGCAACAGTCTCTGTGTATAGAACGGTTGTCGGGACGTTGCTTACTGTGGGGTCTTCAGCTTTTTTAGGATATTTGTTCACCAAAAAGGAAATGTGGGGCCGAAGTATTTGGTACCGGAGTGTCGTGGTTACGATGTATTTTAGCGCAGGTCTGATCCCTTGGTATATTACAATGCACAATTTGCATCTGACCAATAATTATCTGGCTTATATTTTGCCTACGATTATTACCCCATTCAACATCATTTTGGTCAAAACCTTCGTTGAGGCCATTCCTCCATCCCTTGAGGAGTCAGCGTCTATGGATGGTGCTGGTTACATGCGGGTGTTCTGGAGCATTATTGTACCGCTTACTACGCCAATTTTGGCTACGATTACGATTTTTTCCGCAGTGAATCAGTGGAACTCATTTATTGATACGGCGTTTCTGATGACAGATACGAAGTACTTTACGCTCCAATTCTTGTTATGGCGTTATTTGAACGAGTCCAGCTCGCTCGCAGCTTTAATTCGTAATTCACCAGATATGGCCGCTAGTGTAGCGAATATGCAGACTCCAACCTCTGTACGGATGACCGTAACGATGATCGTCGTATTGCCGATTCTAATCGTTTACCCATTCTTCCAGCGCTTTTTCGTCAAAGGGATTATGATCGGTGCGGTTAAGGGCTAATGAGCTACCGGATCGGTAACGAAATGGGGTTTTCCTCTGCTAGGAGCAGAGCTGAACTATAAGTGAAGATACGAAAGGGAGGGTATAAAGCAATGAGACTAAGAAGAGCATCGCTTGTCATGCTATCCGTAATCCTGGTCTTCGTTCTGGCAGCATGTGGTGGGGGGAATAATACGGCTAACTCAGGAAAAAACACGAGCACAGAAAAGCCCACGTCCACTGCAACGAATGCGCCGGCGGAAGAAACAGCAGCACCGGATGACGGAGCACTTGATCATTCCAAGCCGCTGAAGCTGACCGTATTCTCTACAACAGCTAACTATGCGGGTCCACAAACCGGATGGTTTGCCAAAATCATCAAAGATAAGTTCAATATTGAGATGGACATTGTAGCTTCAAACCTTACAGGTGGAGATACCAAAATCTCTGCAATGATGGCTTCCGGAGATCTTGGGGATATCATTATTTTCGGTGATGACAAAAACCATTATCCAAATGCGATCAAAGGAAAGCTTCTCTTAGACTGGACACAAGACGGACTTCTGGACAAATACGGAAAAGACATTGGGAGTACATTCCCAAAAGCGATTGATAAAGCAAAGGTTGCTTTTGGTGGTGGATCATCCGTTTTTGGCATCGGAAACAGCGTAGCTTCTAATCCATCTGGACCTTCTGAAGGGAGAGATATGACTTGGGGGCCAGACCTGCGATGGGATCTTTACCAACAAATCGGAGCACCTGAAATTTCAAAGATTGAAGATTATTTGCCCGTGCTGAAAAAAATGCAAGAGCTTGAGCCCAAAAATGAGCAAGGAAAGAAAACCTATGCCTTCTCGATGTGGTCTGACTGGGACGGCAACTATAAAATGACACTGGCGAAACAGTTCGCCAACATGATGGGCTATGACGAAATTCCTGATACCGCTGTATATGTTAAAGCAGACGAAGAGAAATATTATGACTTCTTATCCGAAGACAGCTGGTATATGAAGTCGCTCAAACTGTATTTTGAAGCTAACAAAATGGGTCTGGTGGATCCAGATTCTATGACACAAAAATTCGACGATGTTGTAGCGAAATACAAGGATGGTCGTCTGTTGTTCTCTTGGTTCCCGTGGCTAGGGGCAGCAAACTACAATACACCGGAAAGAACAGCAGAAGGAAAGGGGTTTGCATTAGTTCCGTTCAAGGATGAGCTGATGTATTCCACTGGCTTCAATGTATACGGTGGTAACGGTATTATAGCAATCGGTGCAAAAGCTAAAGAACCTGCTAGAATTATGGAATTCATTAACTGGATGTATACTCCGGAAGGTGCAATGATCTCTGCAGGAAGCGGAACAGCGGTGCCTAACGGACCTAAAGGTCTAACCTGGGATATGGATGCAAGCGGTAAACCTGTCGTGACTGACTTTGGTTGGAAGGCTTATGCCGATCAACAGAATACACAAGTGCCTGCAGAATATGGTGGTGGTGACTACTACTACGGCTCTAATCAAATGAACTTCTCTTTTGTAGTTCCGGCGATGGTGAATCCAGACAATAAAGAGCCATACGATCACAATCTATGGACGACAACCCTAGAGCGTAATCCGTCTAAGCTTGATAGTGACTGGAGAGCGAAGATGGGCGTTCTGACGCCTAAAGAGTATTTTGAAAAAAATAATCTATTGGCCGTAGCACCACAAGGCTTCACTGGAAAAGAACCATTGATGATGGACAAAACACTGGAGCAAAAGAACAAACAAATTGGTACGGTCATTCAACAAATTTCTTGGAAAATGGTTTTTGCTAAAGATCAAGCCGAATATGACAAATTGAATAAAGAAATGCATGATAAGGTGAATGGTCTCGGCTATGCCGAAGTTATGGATTTCTCGATTAAAAAGGCAGAGGAACTGTTCGAGGCTCGTAAAAGCGTAAAATAAGGTGTGATTAGAAAAATACAAATAGGGCGGGGCGGCGTGGAGGCTGTTCTGCCCTATTCTATTCAATTAAGGATAAATGTGGTATTCTCACATTGATATATATAAATAGAACGCTTACAGGAAGAAGGAAGAGGATCATTCGGATGGTAAGAGTACTTAAGCGTAATCATACCCCAGTTGTCAAATCCTTACGGAATACCTTATTCATCTATCTAGTTATCGGAACACTTCTTCCGCTTCTCTTAGTAGGATTCGTAACCTACACCTCTATTTACTCTATTCTTTCAGGGAAAATTGGCAATGGTATAAGTGCAAGCTTGAAACAGGAAGCCTCTAGCTTGGAGAATGCCATCGACAATATGGATTTTGCCTCTAAACAGTTTGCGCTGGATGGTCAGATTGTGGAAGAAATGTCCTCATTTATTCAGGAAAAGCAAATTTATCGCAAATCGCAAATGATGAACTCCATCAACCAGAAGATCAACCTCGTTAATTTCACGAATCCTTACATTGGACTTACAGCCTACATTATGCCAAGCAGTGATGATCCGGTTCTGTTTACGAATATGAGTGCGCGCAGAAATTTTGATATCAGTACGTTACCTTCTTTTATGCGATATAACGGAGCTGATTATTATGGACCGCATTCTACGATGTATGCCGTCGGCGATAATCTCGTGTTCTCAGAACAGCGCATTGTACGCGTACCAGGTGAACATAAGCTATATATTTATTTAGAGACGAATTACAGCCTGCTTCGCAAAATATTTAATCAGGAATCTTACGGAATGAAAGTAAACCATCTACTTGTGAATCAAGAGGGCACTAGCACTTATGTCATTGATGGTAAATTACCTCAAGGAATTATCAAAGCTGCTGGAAGCAACTCTAATCTATCACATGAAACACTTACCGGATATCATCTGTTTCGATACGCTAGTCCACAGGGATGGAAGCTTATTGCAGTAGTTAAAAAGTCCGAATTCAACAGTGAAATTTATTCTTGGTTCTATAAAATGATCCTGCTCGCGTTCTCGACACTACTCTTTGCCGGAGTTCTGGCTTGGATGATTTGGAAAAAGATTTATGGTCCTTTGCGCAAGGTTAACCTTGAAATTAATCGAATGGCGGAAAATGTTACCTCTCCGGTTGCCTACACGAATGTGGAAGAGTTTGATTTTGTGCTTAGCAACTTCCAGCAGATGAAGAAACAGGTGAATGAGCTGATTGTTGCGGTAGCCCATAATGAGAAGCAGAAAAGCCAATTCGAGATTGAAAAGCTACTTAGCCAGATTAACCCTCACTTTTTGCATAATACATTGAATACGGTGCAGTGGATGGCAAGGCTTAACGGTCAGAAGGAGATCGACAAGCTGGTTACTCTTCTTGTAAAGGTGCTGCATTATAATCTGGGCAAACAAAGCATCATTGTTACCCTTGGAGAGGAAATTGAAGCGATCCGAAATTATATGGAACTGCAGCGCATCCGTTATGACTATGAATTCGAATTTAACGTGGAGGCTGATGAGGATGTATTGTCTGTGGCTGTCCCCAGATTCTTACTTCAACCTCTTGTTGAGAACTCGATTTATCATGGACTAAGCGATAATGGCAGGGTGGACGTCTTGATTACAGAGCATGGTGAAGGAGAAGTTCAGCTGTGTGTAAGAGACAATGGGGCTGGAATGGATGTGGATACGTTAGATCAACTGCTGTCAGAGGATGGCGCCAAGAAACGGGGGCTCGGAATCGGATTCTCGTACGTGAACCGGATGCTCAGAACCTACTATGGAGAACAAATGAAGCTAGAGATGTACAGCAAGCTAGGGGAAGGTACGGTTGTATCTATCGTGATTCCGAGGAAAGGTAAGGAGGACTTCGATGATTAAGGCTGTAGTGGTTGATGACGAGAGACTTGTGCGGAAAGGCTTCATATCTCTAATTGATTGGTCATCCTTAGGGGTTGTGATTGTCGGCGAGGCGGGAGATGGCAAATCGGCCTTGGAGCTACTTCAACAACAGGATGTGGATCTGTTATTTGTAGATTTGACCATGCCCGGCATTTCTGGGTTCGAGCTAATTAAACTAGTAAGGCAGCGTTTCGCAGGTATTCGCTGTGTTGTGCTTACTTGCCACCATGAGTTTGACTATGTGCAGGAGGCCATGCGTTTAGGAGCCGTTGATTATATTGTCAAAACTCTATTGGAGATGGAAAATGCGGACGAGACTATACGTCGCCTGGTCGATCGCATCAAATGGGAGGACAATACAAGGGATGCACTGGTTCATGGTGAAGGTAAAAGGATAGCTGCAGACAAGGCACTGCTCTATTTACCATTAAGCAGCCACTGTAATGAAGAAGAGTTATTTCACCTATCCTTCGTGAAGAATAATCCGCTGATTACCTTTCATGAGATGTGGATGTCGCCCTTGCTTCACCGGTTCTCGGAAGAAGAGGGGAAGCGTGAGCTTAAGAACCAGCTTTCTGGGAGATGGCAGACCGCGCTCATCAGTGGGTTAAGAGATCAGTCACTACAGGAATTGGAGGAGCAGCTAACCACGAAGCTTCGGCATATGCTATTTTATCATTCTAGTGCTGAAGAACTGACCTGTCTGAATTATGAGGAACTAAAGAAGGAAATAGCGGTTCCCCATTTAAAACCGGATGAAGCTGATCTATTCGTGCAAGCTCAAAATCTCAAGTGGACGATTGATGGAAACGAATGGGAGAATTTTGTAACGAACATACTCATGCAGAAGCCAAGGCAGGATAGATTTCTAACGTTCGCCCATTCCCTTTTGCAAAGCTGGAGTTCTTTACTTTTGAAGTCAGAGGATGCTGTTCAACTGGAACGGGATATTTCGTTTAATTTGAACTGGTGTCATTGGAAGACCTGGCTACGCCGATTTTCTGATCATGTGGGAAGGAGAATGCTCGAGCTAGGATTGACTAAAGAGGTGATGTCTTGCCTTATTCGCGCAGTTCGTTACATGCAGAGCCATGCAGGTGACAAAATCAATCAGAGCGACGTAGCGGCGGAAATTAATATGAGCCGTGGTTATTTCAGTCAATGTTTCGCTCGTTTTGCCGGGGAGACATTCGGTGAATGTTTACGGGGAATGCGGCTTGAGTTGGCTAAATCATTATTGCGGGAGACTTCATTACCCGTCTGTGAGATTGCTTCAAGGTCTGGCTTTGAAGATGACCGTTACTTCAGTAGACTGTTCAAAGAACGTATTGGTCAACTCCCGAGTGAATATCGTGCGGAGGGGAAGGACCGATGATGAGATTGTGTAGATCTATCCTCTTACTTGTAATGATGATCGGACTTACATCATGCCGTGACCAGAACAAAACAGTAGATTCTACTCGAAGTCCTCAGGGTGAGGTCGAAGATGCTTCTATAGCGTATAGCAAATACGAAGATCCGATCGTGATTCGTGTAGGATTTAAGGTTCCCGATTCCAGGCTAAATACAGGTGACAGCAACGACAACAATCCTATCACCCGTTATTTGGAGAGCATTACGAATATCAAGGTAGTTCACTCTTGGGAAGCGAAGGGTGAAGATGCTTTTAATCAAAAAGCACAGCTTGCGATCGATAGCAATGATTTGCCGGATGCGATGGTTGTTGATCGAGATCAATTGAAGAAACTCATTGATAATGACATGATAGAGGATCTTACAGAGACCTACAATGTATATGGCTCTGATTTAATTAAGGATATGTACAATTCTACTCAGGGTGAGGCATTATCCGATGCTTCTCGATACGGCAAATTATACGGATTGCCTAATGTAGCCATTGATGCGGATTCGCCTGTTCTGCTCTGGGTGCGTCAGGATTGGCTGGATAAACTGGAGCTGCAGGCACCGCAAACCTTCGAAGATATTGAGAACATAGCGAAGGCTTTTATTGAGAAGGACCCCGATGGCAATGGCAAAAGAGATACGGTCGGACTTAGCGGCTACAAGAATATCATCTATGGGACAAAGCCATTAGTAAATGGTCTGGATGCTGTGTTTAGTGCATTGCATGCTTTTCCCACCAATTGGATCAAGGATAACGCTGGGAATATTGTATATGGATCCATTACACCTGAGACCAAACAAGCGCTTGCCAAACTGGCTGATTGGTATAAAAGAGGGCTCTTGGACCCTAATTTTGCACTTTATAAAGAAACGCAAGAGCCTATTATTACAGGGAAATCAGGCATGTTCTTTGGCCCGTGGTGGATGCCATATTATCCTTTGTCAGAGGCGGTTGCTCTCGATACGAAGGCAGAATGGAGAGCGTATGCTGCTCCACTTGATGAGTCTGGTAAGTTTGTTGCTCATTTGGCTCCGGTAACAGACCGTTACCTTGTTGTGCGTAAAGGTTTCGAGCATCCAGAGGCGATTATGAAGCAATTGAACGTGTTTACAAGACTTGAGAGAAGACAAGACCCTAATTCGGAGGAAGTTAAGAAGCTGGATGATTTCTCTGCGCAAACAGGAATTCAGCTGCGTGCTTATTATCCGTTTGACCTTTTAATTGATTATTCGGATGCGATAGAGAAACATTATGCAGATATCCAGCAAGCTTTGCATGGCAAAATAGACCCGGATACATTAAATCCAGATACCCGTCTCATTTATGATCAATGGGTGGAGGACACTGAACAACCAAAGAAAGATCTGGAAGGCTGGAAAGCAGCGAATGCATATAAATATGGAGTTGCCGTCTTAACCTCAACTGCAATTGAGGGAGTGCGGGGAGTATTTTACGGAAACACCCAACTAATGAAGAGTAAGTGGACGGAGCTTCAAAATCTGGAGAGCGAGACATTTTTGAATATCATTGTGGGCGATTCACCGCTTAGTGACTTTGATGTTTTTGTAGCGAAATGGAAGAGCATCGGCGGGGAGGCGATTACGAAAGAAGTTGCTGAAACTGTAAAGGTGAAGTGAGCACGGGATGATATAGATTTTTTCGCTAAAAGTAGCGGAGTGAATGGACTGATTGTGGAAAAGTGGAGTGTCCTCACCAAGGAAACTGGAGCACTGATCGATAATTAGGGAATTCCTCCCTGTAATTCTGAGATTTCTGCTCATCTGACTAATAATTAGGGAAATTCTCCCTATAATTTCGCTGATTTGTTGGCAAATACCGATATTACTCTGATTTTTAGGGAGCTTTTCCCTAATAATTCTCAAAAAAAGAAGCTGTCCCTTAAGTAGCCTTTACTACTTTTGAGACAGTTTCTTTTTTTGTCCTATTCTTCGTCAGTGCTGATTTTTTGAAGTAAGTAGCGAAGCTGCTCTACTTCCTCGCTGGTTAATTTACCAACTAGGCTCTTGTTATAATCATCTAAAATAGACTGAAGAATTGGCGAAAAATCGATTGCTTTAGGCGTTGGATATAGTAGTTGAGAGCGTCGATCATTAGGATCTGGTTTACGTTCAATATAACCCGAATTCTCTAATTGCTTCACGGAGCGTGCGGTGGTAGCTTTATCGAATTTTAGTTCAGAAGTTAGTTGATCTTGTGTAATCCCTGGTCTGGAAGTAATCAGTTTTAGAAAACTATGTTGCCCACCACTACCTATTCCATAGGGCATGAATTTTTTTACCAATTGCTTTTGATTTTGACGATGAAAATAGGAAATCAACTTTCCTATAGGCTCTTTTTCCAAGATATAGACACCTCTTTGGGTTTATAGTTCGCGTATTTGCTACTCTGAGACAAAGTGTACAATAAAGTCGTTGCGTGCGCAACTAAATTGATGTACACTGGGTAAGCAAGTTTTGTTGCGTACGCAACTAAACGTTGATTATATATTCAATGAGGTGTTAGTTTATGAGTTCTATTAGCGCAACCTATCAGGAAGACAAAGAAATTCAGAAGAAACGCTGGATGATTTTAATTGTTCTGAATATTTTCACCTTCATGTCCACACTTGATGGTAGTATTGTCAACATCGCTCTGCCAGAGTTATCGAAACAATTGAAGCTGCCTATGGCACAAATCGAATGGGTAACCACAGGATATTTGATGGCGATTTGTGCTGCGATTCTTTTCTTCGGGAAGCTTGGAGATATTGTCGGTAAGATTCGAATCTTTAAGATTGGTACGATAGTTTTTGTTATTGGTTCTATGCTGTGTGGATTTAGTTTAAGTTTACCTGCATTACTTGCTTCACGTGTCATTCAGGCTATCGGAGCTTCGATGACAATGGCGAACAGCCAGGGAATCGTTACGGATATCTTTCCTGCCAATGAGCGGGGGAAAGCGCTTGGTTTCATAGGTACATTCGTGTCTCTGGGAAGCATAGCTGGCCCTAGCTTAGGTGGAATTATGGTTTCAACATTAGGCTGGGAGTATATCTTTTGGGTGAACATTCCTATTGGAGTGATCGCTATCCTGTTAGGCTGGAAGGTACTGCCTAAGGATTTAACAAGGACGAAATCTACAATAGACGTTCCAGGTAGTTTACTCTTCGCTATTTTTATCATAAGTTTGTTCGCAGGGCTATTATTGGGACAGCAGCTCGGTTATGGCGATAGCTTAATTGTGACGTCTTTAATCGTAGCTATAGCCAGCTTCATTGCTTTCTTATGGACGGAGCTTCGCCGGAAAGAACCGCTACTACAATTATCATTATTTAAGAATCCGTTGTTTTCATTAAGTATTTTATGTGGGTTTCTCGTGTTTACAGCGAACTTCTGCTTTAATATCATCGCGCCGTTTTATGCACAGAATATGCTGAATCTATCGCCCTTTGAAGCGGGATTCCTGTTGATGCTGTTACCGATATGTATGGTAGTCGTAGCACCAATAAGCGGTGCTTTATCGGATAAAATCGGGTCTGAATTCCTAACTTTTGCAGGGCTGGTAGTCATGGTTATTGCTCAGTTTGGATTAGCTGAGCTTCATGAAGGAAGCTCTGTTGTGCTGGTAGGCGTGTGGATCGCTATGTTAGGAATAGGAAGTGGTCTGTTTCAGTCGCCAAATAATTCACTTGTGATGTCTAAGGTGCCTAGAACTCAGCTTGGTTCTGCGGGCAGCGTCAACTCGCTTGTTCGTAATGTGGGGATGGTCGTTGGTATTACGATAGCTACGACGATTCTCTTTCATGTGATGAGCAGTGAAGCTGGTTATCGGGTAACAGGTCTAGTTCCAGGTCGACCAGAGTTATTTATCAGTGGGATGCATGTAGTGTTCATGACTTCGGCATCCATATGCTTTGTGGCTGCACTGCTAACGGGTTGGAGAATGATTAGTGCAAGAAGCGCCAGAGTGCAGACTTCGGAAAGACCATAAGGAATAAAAGAAAAAGATCCTTCTGACGCTACGGCGTGGAAGGATCTTCTTTGTGATGATATTGAAGTGCTTTCTTAATGGCTTGCAAGTATTGATACCGATAATGATCATCCGGTTCTAAATAGGCACCCTCAGCCCACTCGTTCCAAGCGTTAATATAAATAAAATCACTTTTGAACATCTTCTTGGTCCTCTCAATTTGTCGTGACAGGTATTGACCGAATTTGTGAGGATTTGCACCTAAAGTACTTTGTCCGGCAGCACCTTTGCGTGGTGTATTATCCCAGTTAACAAATGCTCCTGGATATATAATTTCCCCATCCCTATGAGGTGTCCGTTCTAACATAGATTCCCATAATTCATCGTAATCAATGACAATATGCTTTTGATCCTCCACCTGCTTGGAACTCCATAAGTGCTTTACACCACCATGTGCGAATGTGTAGTGAGGCTCGAATTCTAGACTGGCGTCGAACCCGTGCTCTGTCTTTAGGGGGAATCCGCCCAGTGTCCGGACAAGATGAAGGCCCTGAAGTCCGTTTTGCTGAGCCAAATCACGCCAACATTGAAGCATCTCATCACACCGAGGGATGCTGGAGGATCTATAGATAATGAATACTGGTTTGCCGTCTACGCAAATATATCGTTCATCTTTGAAGGCCTCCAACAAAGCATAAAAATGCATTCGCCAATCCCGTTCTTCTCCATATTCTTGTGGCATCAAGACATCTTCTTCAGTGCCATCCCAGCTACGTGTCCAAGGTTCGTTAGCCCAAGACAGACAAAAGGGGAAGTCAGGCTCTTTGCTGGCAAGAATTTGCTGAACCGGTTGTTCCAGAAGTCGCCTGCCATTGAACCAATAGTGATAATAACAAAAACCGTAAATGCCATGAGCTTTTGCAGTTTCTGCCTGCCATTGTTTCACATTAGAGTCCGTTAAATCGTAGTAGTTATTATTTAACGGTTTTTTCGGTTGATCATGTCCAGGATAAAGGGCTGTAGCCTTCCTGACATTTGTCCATTCTGTAAATCCCTCTCCCCACCAGGAATCGTTCTCTGCTATCTGATGAAACTGAGGCAATACAAAAGCGATGCATTTCAAGTCAAGTCACCCCCTATGGTTCCGTGAATATTTTTTTGAGAAGTAGCTTTCCCTGCTGAAGATAAGAATGATTGTACTTCACTTCCTTTAGAGCAAGAGAGGCCGAACTTCTCCTTGCATCACTATGAGCAATATAGTACTTGAAGCTCTCAGAGAGCTCTTTAAAGTTCTGGAAACGAATAAGACCTTCTTCTGTGATGGGGTAACTTTGAAGATGCGGATGATCTTCCACGAACTGAAATACGCCGCAAGCAGCGACCTCCATAATTTGCTGCACAGATCCTGTGCAATTGATGATGATCCTTGCTCCATTATAATAGTTAGATATTTCTGCTTTATCGTAGGTGATGTCTATGAAATTTTTGGTGGGCTCCCACCCGCTACCAATGGTCATTATTTTGAGACCATGAAGTAGTTCCGAATGAGCTAGGGTGTCAAGAACACTATTCATTTGAAAATGGCCGAGAATGAGTACGTCACTGTGGTAACGGTTCTCGACACGTCTTGGATAATAGAGTTCTGTATCTGGAGCATAAGGGAGGTAGCACGAATGTTTCTCACGTAAACCTTGATAATAGATTAGATTAGCTATGTTCTGTGTGAAAATATAATCGAATAACAGCGCTAGATTACGTTCTGTTCGGGTAAGGCAGGTCGCGTCTGCCATCCATACGGCCTTAGGAGCGTTATAAGCTTTGAGGGCAGGAATATTCTCCTCAGGGAACAGGGATTCTGATCCCAAGGCTAGTATCATATCAGGCTGATAATGTGCTAAATATTCTTCTAGATTATGATGTAACTTAATGGCAAGCACTTCTTTGACCAGATGCCTTAGCTGATCTTTAAAAAGTCGTACATTAGGCATTTTATCACTTATCTCTGAGGGGACCAGAAGCAATACTCTTAATTGCTTTAGTTCCCGTGTTATGGTTTCCGCTCTATAAGAGTTCTCGAGAATGAGATTATGGTGTTGCGATTGATGAACTTGGCTGATGGAGACTTCGTGAGTTGAGGTCCTTTGAGGAGTGAGCCTAGTAGCTGTCTTCTTCATAATTCCTCCTGTATTCATTGGAGCCAGTCGTTCGCTCTAGCACCTAGTCTTGCTAATCATTATATGTGTAGGGGGTTCATTTGACTTTAGGTATAAGACCATTAATCTGAATCTTGAAGGAAAAAGCGGATTTAGTAAAAGATGTATATCTATCTATGACCGGATTGTCTTGTCTAACATAAGATATACTATAAAACCTGAAAGGGATGATCGTCTTGCCAACCTTCGATAATATTCTTGTTACAGGAAGTCAGACCATTCAAAATGATCTGCATGTAAACGGGAATGAGACTATCGATTCAAACTTGCAATTAAATGGTAGTCAGACCATTATGGGAAGCCTTCAGGTGAACGGCAGTCAGTCCCTGCTCGGTCATTTGGGGGTTACCGGTGAAATTAGCGGTGCAGGCACCATCAAAACTGCGACCCGTTTGATCGCGGTGAATCAGGCTTTGTCACCAGTTTCAGCACCTACGAGCCTTCAACAAGTCAGATATTTCGCTGTGGGAGTTGCAAGTCAGACAGGACTCGTGCTGAAGGGCACGGATGGAAATGACTATGTATTATTTATCGATTTGACCGGGGGAACACCTAATATTGGGATCCAGCGGGCTTAAATCTATAACATTAACATCTTCAAGCTCTGAACAATAAAAAACAGCAAGTCGCCTAGGTACGAATAGGGACTTGCTGTTTGAGGTTTCTATTAGTTCTTAAAGCTGTGAATTGGAGCAGGAATTCGTCCGCCTCGGTTGATAAAGTTGGCACAATTGAAGCCGTTAACAGCCATGACAGGCGCATATCCAAGTAGGCCGCCAAATTCAACGATTTCGCCTACATCCTTGCCAATGACAGGAATGACGCGAACAGCGGTTGTTTTGTTGTTGACCATTCCGATAGCAGCTTCATCGGCGATGATGCCAGAGATCGTCTCTTTGGTGGTACTTCCCGGAATAGCAATCATGTCCAGTCCAACAGAACATACACAGGTCATGGCTTCTAGCTTCTCAAGCGTAAGAGCACCACGCTGTACGGCTTGAATCATTCCGTGATCTTCACTAACTGGGATAAAGGCTCCACTGAGTCCGCCAACATAGGAGGAGGCCATCACGCCACCTTTTTTAACATTGTCATTTAGAATCGCCAGAGCGGCTGTTGTTCCTGGTGCACCAGCTTCTTCCAGACCCATGACTTGAAAGATCTCCGCAATGGAATCCCCAATTTCTGGTGTTGGAGCCAGAGATAAATCGATAATCCCAAAAGGCACGTTCATCCGTTTCGATGCTTCCTGCGCAACTAGTTGTCCCACACGCGTAACTTTAAACGCAGTCCGTTTGATCGTTTCACACAGGGTTTCGAAGTCCTGCCCCTTCACTTCCTCTAATGCACGCTTGATTACACCTGGGCCACTGACGCCAACGTTGATGACACATTCCCGTTCACCGACCCCATGAAAGGCTCCAGCCATAAAAGGATTGTCCTCGACAGCATTACAGAAGACAACCAGCTTAGCACAGCCGATGGAATCCCGATCCTTGGTGCGTTCCGCAGTTTGAATAATGATATCACCCATTAATTTCACAGCATCCATATTGATTCCACTTCTGGAGGAGCCGACGTTGACGGACGAACAGACTCTTTCAGTGACTGCGAGTGCTTCTGGGATACTGTCGATTAGAATACGATCACCTTTGGTGCACCCTTTTTGCACAAGCGCAGAGAAGCCGCCAATAAAGTTAACGCCGACTTCTTTGGCAGCCTTGTCCAAAATTTCCGCTACAGGCACATACGTATCCGTCTTCACGGCGCCAGCAGCAATAGCAATAGGAGTCACAGAAATTCGTTTATTAACAATGGGTACACCGAATTGTCTTTCCAGATCTTCACCTGTTTTGACGAGCTTCTCGGCGGATCTAGTGATTTTGTCGTATACGTTTTGGTTAAAAGTTCTCATATCTGTATGTGCACAATCCATGAGGCTGATCCCCATCGTTATAGTACGTACATCCAGATTCATTTCACGGATCATCTTATTCGTTTCTTGTACTTCCACCAGTGATATCATGGTCATCCTCCTAAATGCGGTGCATAATATTAAAAATATCCTCATGCTGAAGCTTGATTTCCACGCCGATCGCTTCTCCGATCAAATGTAAATCCTCAACAATATCCTCAAATGCTTTAGTCGCGCCAGAAATGTCTACAATCATCATCATGTTAAAATAATCTTGTACAATCGTCTGAGAAATATCCAGAATGTTCAAATTGTGCTCGGCAAGATATGTACATACCTTGGCAATAATCCCTACTTTGTCTTTTCCTAATACAGTAATAATCCCCTTCATAAATACAGCCTCCCTTTGTATATGGTGATTACGCCGTGTAAACGGAATGAACCATTCCAATCATTATTACAAATGCTGAAGCAAGCTTCAACCAAAGGTTTTTTGTCTGTTTGATCATTTTTATATAAAGTCCTATGAATTTAAAGAAAATTCGATTGACAGTATATGAAAAATATGATGAAGTGAGAGATTGATACGATACTCTGAAGGAGTAAATATGACTACACAAAAATATAAAAATATGGTTGAAGAGCGGACCAAACAAACCCTCCAGGAATGGTCGGAACTGTCGGAAGTTAACGAGAAGGACATTTATCGTTTTTTGCATAATTTGAAAGGTACGGCAGGAACAGTGGGGTTACAAGAAGTTGAACAGTTTGCCGATGCAACGTTGCCCTATTTCATGGAAAGTAGCCTTAAGAGCTGGTCTATTGAAGAGTGGGGCGATTATTTGTATCCGCTTATTCCACTGTTTAACCAAGATTCATCGGTTTCTCTAGGTTCAGTTAAGACGTTAGACAAAAAAGGAAATGATGATGCGCTCCCACATAATGATATTTTGCTTATTGATGATGATGTAGAATTAGTGGCTTATTTAAAAGAATCATTGGAGAAGCAGAACTATTATGTAAGCATAGCCTTGTCCGCTGAACGAGGTCTCAAGATTTTTTACGAAACCAAACCGGATCTAATTCTTCTGGATGTTCTTTTGCCTGATATCAGCGGAATTGAGGTCTTGAATCAAATTATCGGCAAAGCCAAAAAAGAACGTATTCCAATCATCATTATAAGTGGGGAGTACTCTAAAGCGACTCAACTGCATGCGTATAGGCTGGGTGTGATGGATTTTTTATCGAAGCCTGTAGATATTGATTTATTTCTGGCTTTGATTAAAAACCGCTTTGAGTTAAAGCGGGAGTGGCAGGAATCCATCATTGTGGATGAATTGACGGGGGCGTTTAATCGAAAACACTTTAATCAAGTGATGAAGCAGCTGATTTGCGATTTTAAGCGCACGGAACGGGTGTTTTCTTTAGCACTGATTGATCTGGACTATTTCAAAAAGATTAATGATACATATGGTCATCTAATCGGAGATGAGGTATTACAGTCCTTGTCTGAGCTTGTAAAGGGTTCGATTCGTATGGAAGATACCTTTTGCCGCTTCGGTGGAGAAGAGTTTGCTGTGTTCCTGCCAAATACGGATGCAAGTTCTGCATTGACAGTAATAAACCGTATTCAGGAGCAATTTGCTGCCACCGACTTTTTTGCAAAGAATGAAGTCTTTCATGTGACCTTCTCGAGTGGGATATCAGAGGTAACAGAAGCTGAGAATATTGCCGATAAAATTGTAGAAGAAGCAGACCAAGCTCTCTATGCCAGCAAAGATGCCGGAAGGAATCAGACTACACTCTACACGGACCATTTATCGTCGACTAAAAAGCATTCGGTTCTAAATGTAATTGTTGTGGATGATGATGCGTTGATTCGAAAAATAGTGACTCATCAGATTGATACTTGGGAGCCGGAGGATATTGCTGAGGTGAATATCAGCAGTTATGCGAATGGGCTGGATTTCTTGCAATCGGATTGGTATTCCATAGATGAGAAATATATTATTCTACTGGATGGTGTGATGCCGGATCTTGATGGCGTTGAAGTCCTGGAAAGAATTCGCAAGACGTATCCGGAAGTGAATATATTAGTGATTATGCTGACAGGGAGAAATAATCAGGCGGATATTGTACATGCCCTGCAGATGGGTGCCGATGATTATGTAGTAAAACCTGTCCATATGCCTGAGCTGTTGTCCCGAATGGAACGGTTGGCTCATAGATTTTTGTTCTAACACGAAGGGAATTGTGCGAATATGCAAAAAATAATGGTAGTGGATGATGAAGAAGTATTACGGATGTTAATCGAGGATACATTGGAAGATTTGGAGAATGTTGAGATTCACACAGCGGAGAATGGGTTGGAAGCTCTAACTAAGCTGTCTACGGATCCTTATGATTTGGTGATTCTGGATTATATGATGCCAGAAATGACAGGGATTGAAGTGCTTCAGCAGCTGGATGAGGAGAAAAAGAAAACTACAGCTATATTAATGTTAACGGCCAAAGCTCAAGATGTAGATCGAATTCGAGCAGTTGAAGCAGGTGCGCGTTACTTTATGCCGAAACCATTTAGTCCGATGGAACTCTTGCAGATTGTGGAGGGGATCCTGAGTGGTGAAGAAAAGTAACGCTAATCACAGCATCAAAAATAAATATTTCCGCATCATTGTATTAGTGTTTTCTTTAATCATTCTTATGGGAACTGTTTTTTTTATTTTCATAAACTATGAGCAAGATGAATTAAGTAGAGAACGTGAAAGTTTGCAGTATAAAGCAGACACGATCAGCGAGATGGCGAGCACGTTAAATGAGGTGTTTTTCCGAGCTAGGGGATTCACTTTGCTTAAGGACGAGAATGAATTAAAGCTCTTAAATGCAGCCTTAGTAAAATTTGATCAAATACTGGATACGTATTCTAATCTTAATTTATCCGCCGAAGAAGCCTTGTTTAGAGATGGTTTAAAATCATTTTATGTCCAGTATAAAAATAAAACCTTACCGGAAGCAATTCGGCTTGTCGAGGCTGATGATTATGCTGCTTTAAGAGTACTATCCGGAGATGGTATTACTAAATCAGTGAATGATTTTCTAACGTATACGAAAGAGTACAGACAGCGATCCGATGCAGCATTAAATACCATGGCTATGGATTATATTAAACGAGCTAACGAATTCACCTTTATCGCCTTCTTTTTTAGCACGATTATTCTACTGTTCTTTACCTTTATGATCTGGCGGATTCTTAAGAATTTGATTAATCCTATTTTGAAGCTGGAAGGGGCCACTCATTCCTTGGCTGCCGGTGAGGAAATTCTTCTCGGCAAGCTTAAGCATCAAGATGAAATTGGTCGGCTTTATAATGCATTTCTAAATATGGCCAGAAGTATTCAGGACAAAGAAGAAGAATTGATGATGCAGAATGAAGAGCTGCACGCGCAGCAAGATGAACTTCAGGATCAGCAGTATAGACTGCAACGTTCGCTTAGTGAAATAGAGAGTATGATGAAAGCACTCGATCAATCCTCAGCGGTGGGGATCCTTACAGATAAAGGCGTATTTACCTACGCGAATGATAATTTAAGTAAATATACCGGCTATAAAAATTCTGAAATTATCGGTTTTACCTATAAGTTATTTGAACTCTATAATATATCTAGAGAACAAATGCAGAAAATCTTCAACAAATTATATACGGGTGGGGTATGGAGCAATGAACTCCAGATTCTGACTAAAGACGGATTGCCAATCTGGATGCATCTGACTGTCGTGCCGTATCTAAACAATGAGGGTGTGATTTATCAGTACATTTTTATCGCGTATGATGTCACCTCTATGAAAAGTGTACAGCTGGAGCTAGCGGAAACGCTGAAGAATACAGAACAAACCAAAAAAATGCTTGAGCTTAATAATCAGCTGAATCATGACATTACGTACACCTTAGATAAACATGAATTTGCAGATAAGTTTATTCAGTTCATGCATCACCTGTATTCATTTGATTCGAGTTTCTTCCTTCTTGTAAAAGATAAGATCGCGGCTGTTAAAGGGATTCCTCAGGAAAATGTAGACCGTTATCTCGATAATGAGAACAATGAAATGTTATATCGTTTGAAGACGGAAAAAACCTATCTGATTAAGCGTCTAGCTACGCAATCGGAACAGGGAATTTCTGCGGATGAGGTCTACTGTTATGATTTCTATACCACTGTTGTAAATGCAGAAGATGAGATTCTAGCTGTATTTTGCGGGACCCGGATTGGACATTCTTTCAGTAAAGAAGAAATTAATGAGGTTCAAGGAATGATGAACCGCGTAGCTCTGGCGATTGAACGTTTGTTCATGTACGAAGAGATTGAACATGGGCGAAAGCTGAACCGCGATATCGTGAATAACGTAAACGAAGGCATTCAGTTCGTGAGTACAGAAGGCGTGATGCTTCAGATGAATAAGGCGCTGTGCAACATCGTTAACTATGACTGGATTGAAGGTACACTGACTCCTAGAAAAGAATGGATGGATTATTTCATCGAACGCTCGAATGAGAACCATGAGCTTCGGTCGTTTTTTGAACAGGCAATCTCTGAGGATGCTCTGGAGTCCAGCAGTATGCAATACTCCATTGGAACGGAATCCAAGAAGCATATTGATGTTTATGCGATTCCTGTTTTCCGCCGGGAGCTTAGAATTGGTACATTGTTTGTATATAGAGATATCACTAGGGAGTACGAGCTGGATCTTATGAAATCTGATCTTGTCAGTACGGTAAGTCATGAGCTGAGAACGCCATTGTCGAGTGTATTAGGATTCACGGAACTGCTATTGTCCAAAACCATGAAGCCTGAGAAGCAGCTGAAGTATTTGGAGACGATTCATAAGGAAGCGAAGCGGTTGACTGAGCTTATTAATGATTTTCTGGATCTGCAGAGAATGGAGTCAGGGAAGCAGCAGTATATCACGGAGCATGTAAATCTTAGTGAAATTGTCCTTGGGGTTATCGATCAATATAAACTTAGTAGCACACATCATGTGCTATTGGTGGATGAGGCTCTGAATGCGGAGGTAGATGTGGACAAGGATAAGATCGTCCAAGTTCTAACGAATTTGTTAAGTAATGCGATCAAGTTCTCACCCTCTAACAATGAAGTGAAGGTACTGCTGCATAATGAGCCGGATCATATTATTGTGCGTATCCAGGATAATGGTCTGGGCATTCCAAAGGATCAAATCGGACAGCTATTCCAAAAATTCAGACGAGTGGACAACAGCGCCTCCAAAAGAATTGGTGGAACAGGTCTCGGTCTTGCCATCTGTAAAGAAATTATTGAGAAACAAAAGGGAACCATCGGTATTGATTCGGTAGAGGGTGAAGGGACAACCGTTTGGTTTAGCCTTCCAATCCTTAATGCAGAAGCAAGCCGGCAGCAAGATGAGCTGAATAAATGGAATGCCGATAAAGAGCTCAAACCTAATGTAATGATTGTTGAAGATGATTATAGTCTTTCGTTGCTTTTATCAGAAGAGCTAAAAGGGAAGGGGTTCCGTGTTACCCATCACTATCATCCACAGCAAGCTTTTGATCAGGCCTTGAAAACACCATTTGTTGCGATCGTGGTTGATTTGATGCTTGGTGAAGAACTGGACGGCTGGGATTTGATCCGAATGCTAAAAGAGGATTCGAGAACAGAGAATATTCCGATTGTTATCTCTTCTGCTCTGGATCAATCAGATAAGAACCAACTGAATGATGTGATACAGAAGTATTTAACGAAGCCTTATCCGCCAGGTGAGTTATCGAATACGCTTGAAGAGATTGTGAAGATAAAGACAGGGGTAGGCGAGGTATTATTTCCCGAAAGTAAGAAGGATTTATAGTTTTTATTTATCACAATATTTTATAAATAGTATCATTTTTTATAATGAAACCGATCAAAACAGGGCAAATCATACTGTTTTGATCGGTTTTTACGTACTTTATTGATACTTTTTCAATAATTAACAATTTTTAGGTGAAAATGACTTCATTGATCGTTTACAAATATTGTGATAGCCTGATTTTATGAGGTTCTAAAAAAGGCTCAGATAAATTCAATTGAGGCACGGATCATAACCAGATTTCATGTTTAGGAGAGGTGGATATTGTTGCAACTACAGGTAACGAACAGTCCTTTTAACGAGAATCAAGTCGAGCTTCTCAATCGTCTTCTACCAACCTTAACGGAGACGCAGCAAATATGGCTCAGTGGATATTTGTCCGCGATTGGACGTACTACGGCGGCAGCACCAGCAGGTGCTGAACTTCAAGTGCCATCGAATAAGATTGGAAATACAGAGGTTGGCGCTGCTGTAACGAGCCAACCAGCAGCCTCACGGGAAGTGACCATATTATTTGGTTCGCAAACGGGGAATTGCCAGCGACTTGGGGGGAGCTTGTCCCGCAAGCTGGAAGAGCAAGGTTTTCAGGTTACACTCTCCGCGATGAACAATTTCAAACCTACAGCGCTTAAAAAGGTTGAGAATCTACTTCTATTGGTGAGTACTCATGGAGAAGGTGAACCACCTGATAATGCAAGGATTTTTCATGAATTTCTTTACAGTAAAAGAGCTCCTCAATTAGAGAACCTGCGGTTTTCAGTTCTGGCTCTGGGAGACACCTCTTATGAATTTTTCTGTCAGACGGGTAAAGAGTTCGATCAGAGGTTAGAGGTACTTGGTGGTAAGCGCCTAAGTCCACGTGTAGATTGTGATCTCGATTATGACGATTCCGTTGCCGAATGGTTTGAAGGTGTTATTGGTGCATTAAATGCAAATTTAAATGCTCCAGCCATTGCTGCAAAAGCGGTTCAAGCCGCGGAGGACGCAGAGTCACAAGAACCTCTATATACTCGTAATAATCCTTTTAAGGCAGAGGTACTGGAGAATCTGAATTTGAACGGACGCGGCTCGGACCGGGAGACTCGCCATTTGGAACTATCGCTTGAAGGCTCTAATATACAGTTTGAACCTGGGGATGCACTGGGAGTATATCCAGAGAATCATCCTGAACTGGTGGACGCTATTATTCATACTATGGGCTGGAATCCTAATGATAAGGTTCCGTTTAATAAGAAAGGTGATGAAGGAGCCTTACGTGAGGCACTTCTGCATCATTATGAAATCACTGTATTGACCAAACCTTTGCTGGAGCAAGCGGCAAAGCTGTCTGCTTCAAACAAGCTGAGTGAGTTATTAGCTCCAGACCGTGCTCCGGAGCTTAAAGCGTATATTCAAGGACGCGATCTACTCGATTTGATCCAGGACTTCTCACCGTGGGAAGGTCCACCCAGCAGTTTTGTGACGATTTTGCGGAAGCTTCCTGCACGGCTATATTCTATCGCCAGCAGTTATAAAGCTAACCCGGATGAGGTTCATCTAACCGTCAGAGCTGTACGTTATGAGGCTCACGGTAGGGAACGTTACGGTGTCTGCTCAGTGCATTGCGCAGAAAGAGTAGAGCCGGGAGATACTTTGCCTATTTACATTCAGCATAATCCTAACTTTAAGCTGCCGACTAATCCGGATGCGCCGATCATCATGATCGGACCAGGCACAGGTGTTGCACCATTCCGCTCTTTCCTAGAGGAACGTGGAGAGCTGGGAGCGGAAGGGAAATCTTGGCTGTTCTATGGGGATCGGCATTTTGTAACAGATTTCCTGTATCAGACTGATTGGCAGAGAATGCTAAAGGATGGCGTTCTAAGTAAGCTGGATGTCGCCTTCTCACGTGATACCGAAGAGAAAGTATATGTACAACATCGCATTTTACAAAAGAGTCGTGAGGTTTATGAATGGCTGCAAGAAGGTGCTCATATCTACGTTTGTGGTGACGAGAAGTACATGGCGCATGATGTTCATTCTGCACTGCTTACGGTGATTCAGAGTGAGGGCGGACTGAGCCCTGAAGCGGCAGCGGCTTATCTGGAAGATATGCAGCAGACGCAGCGTTACCAGCGTGATGTCTATTAATGGATAGATGGAGTTATCGAAGTGACTTCGGGGGGAGATAACAACAATGGCAAACAATGAGAAGGTTAAGCCGATCGGCGGGCCTCCAAGTGATGTTGAGCATATTAAATCGGAGAGTAACTATCTGCGGGGTGCATTAGTTGAGACACTAAGCAATCCGATTACGGGTGGTCTGCCTGAAGATGATAATCGGCTGCTTAAATTTCACGGAAGCTATATGCAGGATGACAGAGATTTGCGCAATGAACGGGAACGTCAGAAGCTGGAGCCAGCATTCCAGTTTATGCTTCGCGTAGTTGCCCCAGGTGGTGTAGCTACACCGGAACAATGGCTGGTGATGGATGATCTGGCACAGAAGTATGGTAACGGAACCTTACGTCTGACTACAAGACAGGCATTTCAAATGCATGGCGTTCTCAAATGGAACTTAAAAAAGACCATTCGAAGCATCAATGATACGCTAATGACAACCCTTGCAGCTTGTGGGGATGTCAACCGTAACGTAATGAGCAATCCGAATCCTTATCAATCTGAGGTGCATGCAGAAGTCTATGAATGGGCGCGCAAAGTTAGTGATCATCTATCCCCACGTACTCCCGCTTACCATGAAATTTGGCTAGACGGTGAAAAGGTAGTGGATAGTTTAGGAGATCGGGCAGAAGTTGAACCGATCTATGGTCCGGTATATTTACCGCGTAAATTCAAGATTGGTCTTGCGGTGCCTCCTTCAAATGACGTAGATGTGTTCTCGCAGGATCTAGGCTTCATCGCTATTCTTGAGAATGATAAGCTGGTAGGGTTCAACGTTTCTGTAGGCGGCGGTATGGGAATGACGCATGGCGATACCAGCACGTATCCTCAGCTTGGCCGTATCATTGGTTTTTGCCGTCCTGATCAATTGATCGATGTAGCGGAGAAGACAGTAACGATTCAGCGAGACTATGGAAATCGTTCTGTCCGCAAAAATGCACGGTTCAAGTATACGATTGACCGCCACGGTCTGGAATGGTTTGTCGATGAGCTGCATGAAAGACTCGGATGGCAGCTTGAGGCGGCACGTGAGTACCATTTCGACCATAATGGAGACCGCTATGGCTGGGTGAAGGGTACCAATGGAAAATGGAATTTGACGCTTTATATCCAAAGCGGACGGATTCATGACCAAGAAGGGTACACATTGATGACTGGACTGCGGGAAATTGCCAAGATTCATACCGGGGATTTCCGGCTTACGCCGAATCAGAATTTAACGATTGCTAACGTAACCACTGCCAAAAAGCGAAAAGTGGCTGAGCTGGCTAAACAGCATGGACTTACGGACGGAGCTCATCTGTCTGCGCTACGACGCAGTTCGATGTCTTGTGTGGCGCTACCAACCTGCGGACTTGCAATGGCTGAAGCAGAACGTTATTTGCCTTCGTTGATTGATAAGCTAGAGCTTGTCCTTGATGAAGCTGGTCTACGCGATGAGGAAATCGTGATCCGGATGACAGGCTGTCCTAATGGGTGTGCAAGACCGGCACTAGGCGAAATCTCGTTTATTGGTAAAGGTCCAGGCAGATATAATATGTACTTGGGAGCAGGTTTTACGGGAGATCGCTTGAACAAAATGTATAAAGAAAACATAGATGAAAAAGAAATTCTGGAGACGCTGGAGCCAATTCTTCATCGTTATTCAAAAGAACGTCTGCATAGCGAGCATTTTGGAGATTTCGTGATCCGTGCAGGTTATGTCAAAGCGGTTTCGTCAGGTCTTAATTTTCATGACTAATCTAATTTAGACTGAAATGGGTGTCCCAGAGCCTGCATTATGGCTGCTGGGACACCTCTTTGTTGGTTGGCCTTACTTAGAATAAGGGGAGTTTTTTAGTTTCAGACAGGAATAAATATTTTTTTTGCTTAATGATTTGGATTTCTCGTGTTTTTCTTTCATAATATAAAGGGGAAACTAAATACAAAAGAAGAGCCATTGCCCGAGAGTGATGTGTTCTGTACAGAAGAGGCGATATTATGATTATCATGAAAACGATGGAAGAAATCGAAAAAATGCGTGCGGCGGGAAAAATTCTCGCTGAATGTCATCGTCAAATTGCGCAAATTCTACAGCCGGGAATTACTACCTGGGAGATTGATGAATTTGCAGAAAAATTTATACTGTCTCAAGGAGCAACTCCTGAGCAAAAGGGATATAACGGATATCCGTACGCAACTTGTGCCTCTGTAAATGATGTAATCTGCCACGGATTTCCGAAAAAGGAACCACTTAAAGATGGAGATATAGTAACCATAGACATGGTAGTTAACTTAGATGGCTGGTTGGCAGATTCCGCTTGGTCATATGGGATTGGCAACATTAGTGAGCAGGCGACTAAATTGCTAGACACCACAAAGGAATCTTTATTCCGTGGTATCGAGCAGGCAGTTGCAGGCAACCGTATCGGGGATGTCGCTCATGCTATTCAAGTTTACGCAGAGTCTAATGGTTTTTCAGTTGTGCGTGATTTTATTGGCCATGGGATTGGTTCAGAAATGCATGAAGCACCAGAAGTACCTCACTATGGTCCGGCTGGCAGAGGACCTCGTCTTAAAGAGGGGATGGTATTTACCATTGAACCGATGCTGAACACAGGCAGCTACAGAACAAAAATTGATGCGGATGGTTGGACTGCACGTACCATTGACGGCGGTCTGTCAGCACAGTATGAACATACATTAGCTATCACCCCTCAAGGAACTATTATTCTGACTGAACTATAATTTAGGGTAGAAAATAGACCTGATTAGCTTCATCTTCTCATGATGTTGCTGATCAGGTCTATTTGTTGTTCAATTAATCAGTTAATCAGTAATGTTGCGAGTATAATATTCAATGATATCTTTTCGACGAATAATTCCGACAAACACGCCTTCTTTATCAATCACAGGAACAAAATTCTGATCTGCGGCGAGCGTCAGCATATCCTCCATTTCGGCATTTATGAGAACGCTCTCGTTATGAACATGCTTCTGGATATCGCTTACTGGAACTTCTCCTATATTGTCAAAAGTTAGACCTGCTGTGTTTTTCAGCTTCCACAATAGATCACCTTCCGAAAGTGTTCCTACATATTTTCCTTCATTATCAATAATAGGGATAGCCGTATAATGGTGCTGCTCTAATTGTTCTAAGGCTTCCAGCATGGATAGTGAGTTAGTGATATAGGCAACTTGATCTTTAGGCAACAAAAAAGAGGATATTTCCATCGGCATGAACTCCTTTGTATTGAGATTTTTTTAGTTAGGCTACTTTTATTTAAACATACTTTTTGAAGGGATAGGTGTTTTAAATTTTATTATTTAATTATAGGTGAAAAGACCTATTTAATGATAGTCGTAATTTGTCGATTAAAGATAAGGTATATTATCCTAGAGTGGAGTTGTTCAGATGGCGTTATATCGTAGGCTTTCTTTAACGGTTAAATTTGTTCTGGTAGTAAGTTTAGTTATCATTGTTATCTTTTTCTTTAGTCTAATCGCGAATCTGCTTAATCTGCGAAGTGTGAGCATATCGAACGGTGAACTAGAGGCGGAAGTTGCTGGGCGAAGTTATGCGGAAACTATTCAGAATAGTATGGTAGACATAGAGTCGGCAGCAAAGGTATTCACAGAAGTACTGGTTGAATCAAGAGAACATCAAACTTTGAGTCGTGAAGAAGTTATTTCTACAATGAAATCGATGCTTGAGAATAGACCCGAGCTTTTTGCAATTAGTACAGTGTGGGAACCCAATGCCTTCGATCAAAATGATCAGGCTAATATCAATAAGACGCCATATGATGATGGTACGGGGCGTTTTATTCCTTATGTTCTTAGGAATCAAGGTTCAATAACGGTTGAACCCTTAAAGAATTACGATGTAGAAGGTGCGGGTGATTATTACCTTATACCTAAAAAAGAGAAAAAACCGATCTACATTGAACCCTATTCCTATGAGACGACTGGTGGGGCTATAGAGATGATTTCGGTTATGCTGCCCATTTTGGACAAATCGGGCACTTTTCTTGGGACGGTAGGATTTGATGTTTCGTTATCAAAGCTCCAGGAGGATGCTGAGAAATATAAACCTATGGGTGGATACGTTTCTCTAGTCACGGGTAATGGTAAATATGCAGCTAATCCTAATGATCCAGAAAGTGTACTTAAAGATTTCGGTGATACGGAAGAGAAAGCTGCACTGTGGAGACAAGTGAAGAATGGGAAGTCGGTTCAGGGGTACACCAATAATTCGAAAGGAGAAAATGTACTTCGTATTTTTGTTCCGATTCCACTGCCAGAAAGCGATCAGGTATGGTATACGCAGACTGCGATTCCTAAAGCTACAATCATGGCTGATTACGAACAAACGAAAACAGAATCATTTATTATCATGATTGTTGGGATGCTGATTCTAGGAATAGTTATAGTCTTACAATTATGGTTAATGGTGATCAAACCGCTTCGAGTATTATCTGAGAAATTGCAGCTTATGGCTCAAGGGGACTTAACACAAACATTGCAGGTTCGAAATGATGATGAATTCGGTAAGATGTCTTCACATTTTAATCAGATGACATATAAGCTTCGAGAAATGTTTGGACTTGTGGCTGATTTATCGATGTCAGTGGGTGCTACTTCTGAAGAGTTGACAGCGAACGCGGAACAGACAGGGAAAGCTGCTGAACAGATTGCTGTGGCTATTGGACGAGTCGCCGAGGGAGCGCAACTGCAGAATGGTTATGCAGGAGAATCTTCTCTGGCCATGAGCGATCTTAGCATTGGAGTGCAACGTATCGCTG
The DNA here is from genome assembly GCF_037972555.1 of Paenibacillus sp. FSL R5-0744. Taxonomy (NCBI): domain Bacteria; kingdom Bacillati; phylum Bacillota; class Bacilli; order Caryophanales; family Paenibacillaceae; genus Paenibacillus; species Paenibacillus sp. FSL R5-0744. Next base: position 4,605,302 of record NZ_CP150228.1, on the reverse strand, counting down.
ACTCTTCATCAGCGGTGTCTGCATCTGCAGACGAAGTAACCGATCAAACGAAGAGAGGCAGTGCACAGCTTCAAATGGCGGTGAACCAGATGACAGAGCTTAAGCAATCCGTGGACGAGACCAGTCTGGCGATTGAACGACTAGGTGAAAGATCTGTACAGATTAGTGGGATTATTGGTCTGATCTCAAATATTAGTAAGCAGACTAATCTATTGGCATTAAACGCAGCAATTGAAGCATCCAGAGTGGGTGAACAAGGTCGTGGATTTGCTGTAGTAGCTTCGGAAATACGGATGTTGGCGGATCAAACGAAACAAGCTGCCGAACAAGTTACTGAATTAGTCGAACATGTGGTCCAAGATACTAATCAAGCCTCACAGGCTATGGCCGTTGGTAATGAGCAAGTACGTATCGGTGTGCAGGGTGTATCTGACAGTGATCTTTTGTTTACATCGATTCTTGCTGAAATGACACAGGTTACAGATCAGATTCAGGAAGTATCTGCAGCTGCACAGCAGATGACTGCTGGTACAGAGCAAATTTCAGCTAGTGTAAAAGTATTAGCCGAACTTGCATCAGAAGCGTCCGCAGATTCACAAAGTGTAGCAGCAGCCTCAGAGGAGCAGCTTGCTTCTATGGAAGAGATCTCAGCTTCGACGGAATCCCTTAGCTCAATGGTGCAAGATTTGCTGGACAAATTGTCTTATTTTAAAATTTAAACTGATGTGATATCGTGATTACAGGTGGGAAACCCTGTCCTTTTATAAAGGATTAGGGTTTTTTCCATTTCTTACATAATCTAAAAGGTATCTACATGCCATCGGATGTGCTATAATCAATATATCGAAAGTAGTTACCTGCTAATTCACATAGCGTAGAGGGTTATTCTTAAGATGACAATAACCTTGTACCATATGTGAATTTTTATTTTTTTAGAGATTTTGTAAGAGATTTTTTTGGGATAAGAATAACATGTAAATTAAAAAAAGGTGGTAATTATATTATGCAAACAGGAACAGTGAAATGGTTTAACGCAGACAAAGGCTTTGGTTTTATCGAGGTTGAAGGCGGAGAAGACGTATTCGTACATTTCAGCGCAATCACTGGTGACGGATTCAAGTCTTTGGATGAAGGACAACGTGTAGAATTTAACGTAGTTCAAGGCAATCGTGGTCAACAAGCTGAGAATGTTGTAAAACTCTAAAGTTGTGAAAAGAATCCCCAAACTTATAGTTTGGGGATTTTTTTAAATATAAGAAATTATAAGTTTCACACAATACTTTATGTCTTATATTTCTCGCTTAGTAGAAAGGTGGCGGATGTAAGTGCAGGTGTTTGAAGACTGGAATTTAAAAGTGAAGAAAACCTTTAACGCTACAAGCAACAAAGAAGTATTGACTGTGTCTGAAGCCGGTAGCTTGCTTGGTCTGTCTAAAGATCAAATGAAAAGCTATGTAGACCAGCATAAGTTAACCAAAGTCCCAATTATGAGAAGTGTTGTCAGGTATCTTTTACTGAAAAGTGAAATCGATACGATCCTGAACAAAACCTAATGTAACCACAATAAACTTTGCAGACCCATCCTTGATAGGATGTGGTCTTTTTTTTGCCTCAAAAATTTCTTATAAAAAGAAACTTATCGATCCAATGATCGTCTATAATAATGGGATATTTAGGTAATGGAGGGTAGGCACAAATAAAAAGTGATGTTCATTAATGGTGAGAAGTCGCATAAACAGAAAGGGTAATTCATTCAAATGAAAAATAAACAGAGCACTCATCCACCTGCTTCATTTGCATTAAGTAGAATCGAGAAAAAGAAAGTGAAAAAGAATAAAATCAGCAAGAAAATGAAGATTTGGTACTTTTCGATCGCTACCTTACTTCTTGTTGGGCTGGGATCCTTTATTTTCCGTAAAGAACTAATGATTTTTGGGTTTGATAATGTTGTAGCACCAACTATTGAACACACCCTTGAAGAGTCTTATGTGCCGTTGGAAGACACTGAAGAATCTGGATTACAAGCAACGACGGAAAATAAAGACCGTCCTTTCTCTATCCTTCTACTAGGCACCGATCAGCGTGGCAAAGAAAACGGACTATCTGATTCTATTATTTATACAGTTATTCGACCTGTAGACCATAAAGCACTGCTCGTCTCCATTCCCCGTGATTCATATACTGAAATTATTGGAGCAGAAAATATCAAAGGAGCACGAAAAGAAACCAAGATTAATGCAGCGCATTCCTACGGTGGTCCTCAGATGAGTGTGGATACCGTTAAGAATCTACTGAACGCACCTATTGATTACTATGCTACTATTAATTTTAATGGGCTTGTGGGTGTTACAGATGCTCTTGGAGGAGTGGTGCTTCCAATCACCAAGGTGATAGAGAATAAGAGCCCCGATCATGAGAAACTAAGAATTGAGCCGAACAAACCGATCTATTCCGGTAAGGAAGCTTTAATGTATGTAAGATATCGGGAAGATTCTGATTTTAAGCGAACAGAGAGACAACGGATTTTCCTAAAAGCAGCGCTTGATCGGATGAAAAGAATAGATAATATTCTTAATATACAGAACATTATTGAAATTGCTGGCAGTAACTTTAAAACCAATATGAAGTCAGATTTTATTTTGGATTTGGCTAAGAAGGTAATTCTTGAAGGTGGAACCCCTGAAATAACGAGTCATATGCTCCAAGGGGAAGGAAAACATACGGATCAATGGTATTATATACTCGATGAAAATGATGTAAAGCGTACCCATGATATGATTGAGATTTGGCTGAATCCAGAATCTACTGAGGCTGATCTAATAACTGCTTCTAAGGATGATGCTGCATAATATTTTTGCTATTCTATTTTATATTCACACGGAGGTTAGCTTCTATGGCAGTAAAATCAAAGGAGCAAATGATACTCGAATTTAAGTCTCTTATTCCATTCGTGAAATCATTAGAAGAGGTGCCAGATAAACATTGGGATAAGCCCATAGCTACTGGTAAATGGACCGTGAAGGATATTCTCTGTCACCTCATGCTCTGGGATAAATATTTCTATGAAGGTGCTATTAAGAAGATTATTTTGAAAGAACCACTAACAACGAAACATTTGGATTTTAACGAATTTAATGCTAACGCGATTGAGTATGCCAAATTGTTATCCAAGCAAACCTTGATTGAACAATTTGTGCTCTACAGATCTAGAATTTTAGATGCAGTCTCTGGATTATCGGATGAAGAATGTGATTTGGAATATAAGGATGGAGACCGCAAGAAGTTCAGTGTTCGCAAGTATATGAGAAGTTTTATACCACATGATAAGCATCATAAAAAACAGATTGAACAATTTCTAAAATACATACAGCAAGGTTGAAAGCTTGCCTTTTATGGTTTAAGCTTTAGCGCGATTCTGAACCAATTTCATGGATTGGCGAATGAGTATTGGGCCGAACATGCTGCCGGCTGAGGCGGCTATAAAGGAATGTAAGGGAAACCTTATGGCAAAGTAAATGACCGTTCCAGCTACAAAGTCAATAAGAATGAATTTCTTGATCTCGGATAGTGGGATTGTAACGAATACAAATGATTCTTTATTTTTCAAGTGGTTGACCTCCTAATTGATAACGCAGCATATAAATCCACTGTTCATTCTATTTTGAGAACAAGATGTCCCATTCGAAATATTTAGACTAACGGCATAGAAGAGTAAAGGGTGAAGACTCGAATGGATAATCAGGATCATCAAAAAGAGCGGAAACCGCTATTATATATACAGACAGCAAATCATGTTATGGAAGAAATAAGGAAGAGAAGGCTTCAGTCACATGATCTTGTCCCATCTGAAGGGGAAATTGCGAAGTTGTACGGTGTCAGTCGCATGACGGCGAAGCTTGCTCTGCAGATCTTGGAGAAAAAAGGGATCGTTTATCGCCATGCCCGTCGTGGGACATTCATATCCGCTGATTACCAGCATACACATTCCGGTGAACAGATGCTGGAGAAGGTGATCGAGGAGAAGAAACCGATACGAAGGATTGCATTGGTGATTCCTAATATGGATGATTATATTGGTAGAATAATTACTTCCGTCGAAAAAGAAGCGCGTGAAGCGAATTGTCATTTACTCATTCGAATGACTGGGAACAAAGAAGACGAAAGCATATGCTTGCAAGAACTGTACGATGATCAAGTGGAGGGTATTATTTTATATCCGCGTGGGAGTAAGCAGTGCAGTGAGAAAGTATTGGAGCTTAGTCTATTAAACTACCCTCTAGTTATCATTGATCGTATCTTTCGAGAGGTGCAGATTGACTGTGTCTACCATGATCATTACCAAGGGGCTTATAAAACCACCCAGTATTTGATTGAGAAAGGCCATCAGGAAATCGGATATCTTTCAATGGCATTTGATGGTGTGACGAGCAGGGAAGACCGGTATAGAGGTTATCTTCAAGCTATGCTGGATCATGATCTGCCGGTAAACAGCCGTAAAATTTACTTGAGCTGCTCAGAAGATTATATGCATCAGTTGAATGCTCCGAATGTGCAGTTGGCGTCGTTTTTAGGTAATAATTCCGCTTTAAGTGCAGTCGTATGTGCAGACGACTATATCGCTGCATCATGCTTGTATACGGCAATCTCCATGCAAATATTGGTTCCGGATCATTTGTCTATCATAGGGTTTACCGACATTCAATTGGCAAGCTTGCTGCCGGTTCCATTAACTACAGCAAGACAAGCTACAGAGAAACTCGGACAAGCAGCTGTCCAGCGAGTTGTTAAACGGATGGATAATTCACGTGAAGGGGCGCTAACGATTAAGATTGATACCACCATCGTCGAGCGAAGCTCCGTTAGACCCAACGTTATTAAATAATTCGCTTGTAAATTAACTTTTGAGGCTCTTTCCCCACATTTTTGTGGAGGGAAGAGTTTTTTTATATCAGTGATATAAAATTTCGACATTGTATTTTTCATATTATTTAATGTTATTATTTCGGACTATTTGGTTGTATAGATCAGTGACATATAATAATCTGAAAATAGATCGTTGGAAATTCCAGTTTTCTATAAGCCATAATCTAACGGAAGCAGGTCGGGAAAATGAATAACACTAAGAAGGTCCATGTTGTATTTAAAACGCATTTGGATATTGGGTTCACGAATTTGGCTGCGCATGTATTAAGACAATACATGGAAGAGTATATTCCGAAAGCGATCGCTTTGGCCGATACATTAGAGGCTGAAGGAGGCCGCGCGCAATTTGTATGGACGACTGGATCCTGGCTAATTCGTTATTATTTGGATCGCGCACCTGCTTCGGAAAGAGAAGCGATGGAGAAGGCAATTCGTAAAGGACATATAGTGTGGCATGGGTTACCGTTCACTACACATACAGAGCTTATGGATAAGGAGCTTTTCCAATACGGGCTAACGATCAGCCAAGAGCTTGATCAACAATTTGGAAAACAAACGATAGCCGCCAAAATGACGGATGTGCCAGGTCATACCCTGTCCATGGTTCCGTATATGCAGAAAGCAGGCATTCAGTATATGCATCTCGGAGTTAACCCAGCATCTATGCGTCCTGATGTACCAAAGCTGTTTCGCTGGCAGGCAGAGGATGGCAGCGAATTAATTGTGAACTATGCCGGAAGCTACGGAGAGCCGGTTGAGATTGAAGGGATCGACGATATATTGCTATTTGCGCATACAGGTGACAATTGTGGGCCGCCAAGTGCTGAGGAAATCGAAGAGCAGTTCCGTGAAATCCAAGAACGATACCCTGACGCTGAGATTATAGCGTCTTCACTAGATGCATTTGCAAGAAGTCTTATGCAAGTTCGCGAGCAGCTTCCTGTGGTTAGTGAAGAAATCGGTGATACTTGGATTCATGGTGCAGGGACAGATCCATTAAAACTTGCCAAGCTTCGTGAGCTTCAACGTTTGAGAAGCAAATGGCTGTCCGAAGGAAGCTTAGACGAGCATAGTACTGCCTATAAAGGGATGAGCGATGCTATGTTGATGGTAGCAGAGCATACATGGGGTTTAGACGTAAAGAAATGGCTTCCTGACTTTCGAAACTATGCGAAAATAGATTTCAATGATGCTAGAATCAAGGACGAGATTGATGTAGACGATATTCCTGCGAAATTCAATTATATTGGTGCATTCGCTATGGATGAATTCGATAAACATTCTAGTGGTTTATTTTCCTCAGAACAGAGCGTCCGAAAGTATTCGATGATCGAACGTTCTTGGGCGGAGCAACGAGGCTATCTGGATCAGGCAGTCGCATGCCTGGATAAAGATAAACAAGCGGAGGCAAAGGAAGCGTTCGGTAGGCTAGAGCCTACGAGGAAAGATTGTTCCGCTGATGCTGAGCAGGTTAGTGTCCAAGAGGTGTACGCGGTTGAAGGTTACAAACTGACCTTTGGCGTGAATGGCTCACTTGTTCATTTATCGGACGCTAATGAGAAAGTATGGATAGACGAAAGCCATCCGTTCGGCGTTTACGCCTATGAGACATTTGGAACGGAGGACTACGCCAGATACTTCCGTACCTATATGCAAAATTTAGGCTTCACCCATCCATGGTCTGATGCCGACTTTAATAAGCCTGGCTTTGAATTTGTTCGACCATTACCTAGCCATCAGTTATATGAGCCCATCGTAACTGATATGAAGCGAGTAAACGGCAAACGGTTCTTGCTACGTTTACGCATGCCGGTACAAGCCTATGAATTATATGGTGCGCCGAAGGAACTTGAATTAGTGTATGATTTTGAGCATGAAGGTACGGTTGAAGTATCACTGCAATGGTTCGGAAAAGAAGCGAACCGCCTTCCAGAAGCAAGCTGGTTCGGTTGTGCATTGAATATCGATAATCCAAATCTTTGGATGATGGATAAGATGGGCTTGCCAGTCTCACCTTTGCGTGTAGTGAAGGACGGGAATCGTAATCTTCATGCAATTGGACGTGGCGTTAGTTATCAGGGGGCAGATGGGAGCGCCTTTATCGAAACCATGGATGCTGCTTTGGCTGCACCGGGTCAAAAAAGACTGCTACAATTTGATAATTCTTTTGTTTCTCTAGATAAAGGATGGCATTTTAATTTGCACAACAATATCTGGGGTACCAATTTCCCTATGTGGTACGGTGAAGATGCAGTATTTCGTTTTCGTTTAAATTTACAATCGAACCGTAAGTAAAAGAATAGAAGAATACTTGTGACTGAAATGCACCCCTTAGAATAAACATTGGAAAACCCTCTGGGTTCGATGTCTTTCTATGAGGTGCATTTTTGCTCAGTTTCCGCAACTGATAAGATCTCAATGTTAAAAAGACAAATTTCCACTTGGAAAATTTGGTTTTCATAGGTGATATCCCATATTCCGCCGATTTCTTCTACCGCATTCTTTACGCTTTTTAGACCGATACCATGAAAATGCTTGTCTCGTTTTGTTGTGGCTAATTCCCCGAAATGATTCATACGTATTGAATGCTGATATGGATTCTGTATTCTGATAAATAAAGTACCCTTATGATAATGAAGTTGGAATTTAATATAGGGCTGAGTCACACCTGGATGCTTGCATGCTTCTATGGCATTATCAAGGGTGTTCCCTAGAATAATGCTAAATGCATAAGCATCAAGGTCAAGCTGAGGTGGAATCTTAATATCCGTTTGAAAGGAGATACCCAGCTTTTTGGAAAATTGCGACTTGTAATTAATGATAGAGTCGATTAGGATGGAGCCGGTATTACTTTCACCTGAAGAGAGTTCTATTACTCCAAGAAGCTTATCCACATCATTCAGTCCAGCTTCTTTTTCCCCAGCTTGTAATTGAGACCTCAGGCCGAGCAAGATATTCCTGAAATCATGTTGAAACGTAAAGACTTCTTGCTGCCTTTCTTTCGTGAGCAGATACTGGTTCATATAGTAGGTGTTCTGCTGTTCCAACAAGTAGTTTTTATTCTGTGCCGATTGTATGGTTAATACACGATCACACAAAAGAATGATCAGGAAGTTGATTAACAGCAATCCTCCGGACAAAGTCGGATACAACGCCGGATATTCCCGCAATGACAGCTCGCCCGATAATTTTGCAATACTGAGGATGCTGATAAACGGAAAGCAGAACAGCCCGATCCAATACCAACTGCTTAGACTACCCTCGCCAAAAGCTTTGGTAAAACGAAGCGTGATCTGTACCAGTATAAACATCAGAATCTTCGACAAAAACAAGGTAAAGATGTATCCGCTTGTCGTATACACAGGTGCAGTAGCTGCATCTGAAAGAATAATCAGTGCGACTATAAATAAAGCAGCACCAATACGCCATTGTATTTTTCCTTTATACAAAAAGGACAAGAGAACGATCCCCACTATATTAAGCCCTAGCATCCATAAGCCGGGGAGTGGGCTGTAATGAAGGAGGAGTACGAAAATATAATAAGCAGTGTATACGGAATAAAGGATTACTTTGGATTCCCAAAGCCGTGGGAAACAATGGTCATAGAAATAATGAATGATAAATGGGAGAGCTGCCAGTGTGAGGGCATAGAACAGCTCATCCAGTAGAATATTATTCAAGCAGACTCCCCCTGAATTGCAAATAACTCTTTTTCACTACGGTGCTTTGCTTATCGCTAATCGGAAGTTCTTCCCCACTCGTTAATACAATTTTTTTGCCCTGAATTTGTTTTATGTAATCGAAATTCACAAGATACGATTGATGAATCCGCACAAACTGCTTCGAAGGTAGCTTTCCTTCTTCTATAGATAAAGTACTGTAATATTCCGTTTGATCTTCCGTTGTTTGCAAAATGATTTTTCGGCGATCACTTGCCAAGTACATAATATTACGGATTGGAATAAGTAGTTTAGTTCCACTTTGGTGTACAGGCAGTAATTTTGGTTGATTTTGCTGACGCTTGACCTTTATTTGCTGAATCATAGAGATTAGTTTTTTATCAAAAGACTCGTTATGTATAGGCTTCTTTATAAAACCAGAAGGTTGAACGTCAAATAGTTGAACATGATACTCTTCGTGGCTCGATACGTAAATCAACCGAACCCTATCATTATCACAATCTCTCCGTAATATATGACCCGCTGTTATTCCGCTTATTCCCTTCATTTCTATATCCATAAAAATAAGATCAAATGGACAACCATGTTGAATGGCTTTCGTGAAGCTTTCACCAGAATAGAATATGGATACCTCTATCTTTACGGTCTGCTGAATGGGATGGTTGAGGATCAATCTCTCAATATATTCTGTTGTCTTGAAATCATCATCACAAATAGCAATATGTATCATGTGAAATTCCCCTCCTGTGTTATAAATAATAATACATTATATGGGATTATAATCAACCTTTATCCTTTTAGGGATCACTTGGAAGCGGCGAAAGTTACATTTATTCCCGTGTTTTTTACCATGGCGATTAGTAAGTCTAGTAAACATGCTAATTTAATATCAATTAGTAGTAGCAGAGGCAATGGAGGAGTTGAAAAATGAATACAACAATCTTTGAAGCTGAGGGATTAACTAAACAGTACGGCAGTGCAAATGCGCTTCAAAATATAAATATGCAGATTAAACAGGGTGATATCTATGGCTTTGTAGGTGAGAATGGAGCAGGTAAAACCACACTCATGAAAATAATTAGTGGATTAGTTTACCCTACAAAAGGGACTATCCAATTGATGGGTAAAAGTAGTGAGAAGGACATCGCACGGGTAAGAAAAAAAATGGGGGTTTTAATAGAGCTACCTGCCCTCTACCCCCATATGAATGCTGAAGAGAATTTAAGCTTTTATTGCAAGATTCATGGTATTTCGGATTTCAAGAGAATTAAAGATGTGCTGAATTTAGTGGGACTAACGGATGTTGAAAATAAAAATACAACAGAATATTCTCTGGGCATGCGTCAACGCTTAGGGCTGGCAATTTCCCTTCTCAATGAACCGGAATTTTTAGTTTTGGATGAACCGATTAATGGACTTGATCCTACAGGAATTGTAGAGATGAGAAAATTATTAGCTAAGCTGGCACATGAAAAAGGGGTTACCATCTTGATTTCCAGCCATATCTTGAGTGAGCTCCAATTGTTAGCTACCAAATTCGGGTTTATTCATAAAGGGCAGTTCATTAAGGAAGTCTCTGTGGAAGAACTCTTACAATCAGCCGAAGCGCAAATTTGTATTAAGACCGTTGAAATAGCTGCGGCAATAAACGTGCTTAAGAACGATCTTAATATTCATTCGATCACATTGTCAGAAGCCGGAGAAATATTGGTTCCCAAGGATTTGACAGATCTTGAACAGTTAATGTCAACGTTAATTAGAAATGGAATTCCACTTGAAGGAATTAACCTGTCCACAGCAAATCTTGAGCATTATTATATGGATCTGATAGGAGAATGAGCAATGAGGGATTTTCTGAAAGCTGAGTCTTACTTTATAAGAAGGGATATCATGTTTAAGGGAATTTCTCTTCTGTTCCTTATAGCAAGTCTGGTATTAGCAATCTGGATTGGCGGTAAAGCTGGTTTTGAAATCGGTAATCTCGCGGAACCCTTAACGATTGTGACACCTTTATCTTTATTTTTTTATTTTATTATTCCAGTTTACGTATGTTTTTTTGCAACCGAAGGATTTGAATATGGATCTATCAAAGTTATCCTGGCTTCCGGACAAAGTAGGTTTATCTATATCACGGGGAAATACCTTTCTGTTTTTAAAATTATTATATGGTGGATTTTACAATTTACAGTAGTGTTTTATCTCGCTTATATGATAGCTGCTTTGATAATTGGGACTGACATCGGTAATCGTAATTTTTCTGCTGACTTGATTCAAGTTTCCCGTGTACTGGGATTAAATATCCTTTATTTATCAGCTTATGCTGCTCTAATCATTATGGTAGGTATTCTTATTAAAAGAACGGCTTCAGCGGTGGTTGTAACTTTTCTAATTATATTTGGCGACTTCATGATATCCGGTTATTTCCGTGATGCTTCCTCCGCATTGTTAAGGGGGATTTCAGACCATGCTTTAACGACCCAAGTTATGAAGTTTTCCGGAATTTACGTCGTTAATTCACAACATATAGTCCTAACCGGAGCAAAGAGCTTTATGGAAGTGGTGCTGATTCCTGTGATTATCATAGCTATTAGTTTGTCTGTCACCTATATTTCGTTTGGAAAAAGAGATATACACGCGTAGATAAAGGAGGAATTGAAATGGACAGGGGTAATAGATCACCAAAAACGATCGTTATTGTAGGTGCGTTGCTAGCTATTGTAGTTTTTGTTGTTCTTTTTGTTGGTATTGAGATGGGATGAGGCTAGTCTCAGTATATGTCGCGGGGAGTTATGTGAAATGAAATACAATGTAGTATGGATCAGCATTAAAGAGTTATTTCATCCTTACCGTAAAAACATTTGGATAATCAGTATTGTTATGTTGGTGACTTCTATAGGGAGCTTTTTGACTCCTTGGTTTACCAAGCAACTTATTGACATTGGTATTCTTGGTTTGGATTTTTATCGAGTTATTCAATACGTAGGACTAATTTTTTTAGTATTCCTTATCCAACAATTACTTGGTATTTTTCAATTCTATTACTACAAGGAAATAAGTGTGAGAATACCATATGACTTGAATAAGAAAGCTTGTAAACATGTGTTATCCGTACGCACGAAATTTTTTAAAGACAGAAATTTCTCAGTAGTGATGTCTGAGCTTTTTCAAGATATCGCCAACATATCGTCTTTGACAGACACGCAATTTTTAACATCTTTCGTTAATCTATTTAAAGTTTTCGCCGGCTTAACAGCATTGTTTTATATTAACTGGAAATTAACTCTAGTTATGCTCGCTACAATTCCAGTCAAAATGCTAATTAGCAGTTTTTTATATAAAAAGCAAGTAAAGGTATATGAAATCATTATGCACTTGCAATCAAATTTCTCAGAATGGTTAGGGGATGCAATTAGTGGCATTGAAGCGATAAAAGTATGGGGGATTACTGGAAAACGACTAGCGAAACTGAAAGTGAATCTGGATGGAAGTAAAAATGCTAAATCCAAGTTAATGCGTTATGGATTTATTGATAGTATATCGGGTTCATTTATGACGACATTGTTTACTTGTGGTCTTTACTTGTACGGTGCTTGGTTAATCCAAAAAGATGAAATCACTATTGGCGGTCTGGTATCTTTCATTTCGTACTCATCATTGGTATTTGAACCAATTACTATCATATCGTATTTGATTACGCAATTATCCAGCGTGAAACCAGCTTTTGAGCGGTTTTTAAAATTTCTAAATACCGATGCTGAAATTGATAAACCGGAAGCGAAGGAATTATTAGAATCAATATCTATCAATGATCTGAAATTCGAAAACGTATCCTTGGTTTATGAGAATGAAAAAGCTCTGGATCAAGTGAATTTTACCATTCAAAAAGGTGAGAAAGTAGCGATTATTGGTTTGAACGGCAGCGGCAAATCATCTGTTGTAAATCTGCTGCTAAGATTCTATGAGCCAACTGAAGGCATCATCAAAATAAACGATAAAGATGTGAAAGAGTATACTTTTGAATCCTATCGCTCAATATGGAGCTTGATGGCTCAAAATAATTATCTTTTCAATGATACTGTGGCGAACAATATCAACATTTCTGAAGAGCTTACACTTACTGAGATATTGGAAAGCTGCAAACAGTCAGGGGCATATTCATTTATCCAAGACCTACCCGAAAAAATGGACACTCGAATTGGTTATAATGGCGCTAAACTATCGGGTGGACAAAAACAAAAAATAGCACTTGCCCGAACATTAGCACGTAAGGATACAAAAATTCTGCTATTGGATGAAGCAACCTCAAGCTATGACTATTATTCGGAGCAGGTTTTTAACGAGGAACTGTTGTCTTCAGATCGTTATATGATGACTATCATTATCACGCATCGACCGGAAGTATTAAAGAGATTAGATAAGATTATTTATTTAAATGGTGGCAAGGTTCTTGGGATAGGAACTTTTGATGAGTTGTATACATCTCAGGAGAGTTTTAGAGATATGATTACTAGTACGCAAAGGGAGGAAACCCCGGATGCCTTTTATTCCTTTTCAAACGAGAGCGAATCTACATTACGTCTATGACATGAATAGAAACAGTATTTATAAAATCAAACAGAATCAGTATGAAGCGTTAAGTCATATTTCTGAAGGCAGTTATGAGGAAGCTGATGTAAATGTGCTTAAAGATTTTCAAAAGAGAGGGCTTTTAGCTGAATCTCCGATTCTACAAATTGAGCATCCGGCAAGTCAAATGTTGGAGTACCAGTTAGAGCGCTGTGTTAACTCAATCACTTTTCAAATGTCTCAAAATTGCAACTTGCGTTGTGGTTACTGTCCTTACTCAAGCAATGAAATTTATAATAATCGTTCACATTCTGCCCTGAATATAACCTGGGATACTCTGCAGCAAGGGATTGATTTCCTTGTAGCCCATTCTAAAGACGTGGACCACTTGCATGTAGCTTTTTATGGTGGGGAGCCTTTGATTGAAAAAAAACTCATCATAGATACTATGAAATATACACAGGAAAAAGTCAGCGGCAAAGAAATTTCCTTTGGTATGACTACTAATGGCACACTTCTGGATGATAGTTTTGCAAGGGACGTTCGTGATTTTAACATATCCATTATGATTAGCCTGGATGGACCGAAGGATGTTCATAATGAAAATAGGACGTTTGTAAATGGACGTGGTTCCTATGAGATTGTATATCGTAATGTTGTACATATTCGAGATAACTATCCTGATCTATATCAAAAACTGAAGTTCAATACAGTTATTAGTCCAGATGGTAAGTTTGAAGAGATCTTTGATTATTTTAGAGCGGGAGAAGGAGTTAGTGACCTCTCTAAAGTTAACTTTAATACACTATCCATGAACTATACAGAGACGGAATTCGTTTATGGTGAGGCTTATTTTGAAGAACGAAATTACGAAGCTTTGAAGGCATATCTATTGCTGCTAGGAAAAGTAAAAGAAGAGCCTGTGGCCTATCATAAACGTGATATCGAAACCATTTATAGCTACAAAGAGTTTCTTTCGCCAATCAATGAGACCCCGAAAATTGCTCATCCCAGCGGGACTTGTATACCAGGCTTGAAAAAACTTTTTGTAGATGTAAACGGTAACTTATTTCCTTGTGAGCGTATAGATGAAAATTCTTCACTAATGAAAATGGGAAATCTTCAGGATGGTTTTGATATTAAAAAGGTTCGAGAAATTTTGAATGTTGGAGCAGTTACGGAACAACACTGTAAAGAATGCTGGGCCTTTCATTGCTGCTCTATATGCCCCGCTGCAGCGGATAATGGAAAGGATGAACATTATTCAGAAAGCTATAAGCTTAGCAAATGCAACAGGGTTAAAGCGTCGGCATTAGAGAATTTGAAGAACTATACGATGATGAGGGAATTTAAATATCAGTTTAAAAGAGAGGATATTTCACTGTGAAGAAAAAACTGGCGGTTTACCCTTTTCACAAAGGTCTGATACCTTTATTGCTAACAGAAAGTGAGCTTCAGAATTTCGAGCTGATGTATGCCGTAGTTCCAAAAGGCTGGGAGTCATTCGATGAAGTGGACGACACTAAAAAGGCTTTAATATGTGATGAAGAGAGCTTTTATTTAAATGATCTGATTAACTCAGTTGATGTACTGTTATTATGTAAGCCTCAATTTCAAGTTGATGAATCAGGTTACTGCCGGTTAACTTCTCTTGCAGAAGAGAAGGGAAAGCATATTATGTACGTGTCTGAATTAAAAACTGTATTAAACCAATCAACCATAGAGGGTTGGGAGTGTCTGGATCTAGAGCATCCTTCTATATCGAAACAGAATGTATTAGCGAGTATCGACGTCCCAGTTATTTTAATTATGGGGATGGGGGAAAACTGCGGAAAATGGAATTTGCAGCTTAAACTAAGTGAAAACTTTCGCAATTCGGGATATAAGATGAGTTTGATTTCCAGCAATGCACTATCTAGATTATGGGGATACCATACAATCCCAGACATTATAGACGGCAATGATCTAACGTTTTCAGAACAGGTCGAGAGTATTAATGCCTATATTAAATATATAGAACAAGCTGAGAATCCAGATGTCATTATTATTGGAGTTCCAGGAAGCATTCTTAAGTATAGCACTTCAGTTCCCAATGGATATGGGTATATACCTTTCCTAATCAGTAATGCAGTCACACCAGATATCACAATATTAAGTTTGTATAACGGAAATTACGAAGAATCTCATTTGAAAGAAATGAAGTCCACTTGTTTATATAAATATGGCGTTAATATTGATTACTATCATATTTCTGAGAATGTTTGTTTATATAATCCAGAAGCAAGACAACTAGAATACTATTCTGTAGATTATCGAGACTCAATGGAAAACAATTCCTATTCTCAAGAGGGGATGTATACTTTTAATCTTTCTAATTCTACAAGTCAGGAAGAGGCTTTTAGAAGAATTATAAGTGAGCTTCAAAATAATATTCCGATGATTTAAAGGAGGGGAAGGAGTTGTTGTATCTAAACGAACAGGTTATAGAAGAAACAGTCAAAAATTATGTCAAAGAATTCGATAGAACGACCAATCTATTAGGTGTAACTTCTGTTAGAAATATCATTTATATTTTAACAGATCTCGAGAACGAACTTGGATTCCAAATCAATGATTCTTTTGTCCGTGAAATCAAAGACTTAACTGTAGAAAAACTTATTGAAGTTATACCGAAACATCTAAAGTAGTGGCATAGAAATTTCGCTCTATCATTCTCAATGCTGACATAAGAGATGTATTCAAAACAGACCCTATGACAAACTGAAAGGAGGGGACTAAACAATGGAACTGAATAAAAACGCTTCTCAACAAGTAGCTCCTATGGTCTCTACATTTGCAACTTGCTGGTGTATGTGCCTATGCCTTATTTTTACAGAAAAAAGACATAGTGACCAATTAGATGCTTTGAATGCTGTTAAAAATTAGTGAAATTATGCATCATTAATTGAGATCCTGTTTTTGACGAAGTTTTATTAGAAAATTGGCTGTTTTGGATACATCCTTTATGTCAGCATTTAAACTCTAATATAAAATCTCCGGCAACCATATTGCCAGGAGATTTTTTTGTTCAGGGCTTGTTTTGATTGGGCTGATATCGGAAGAGTACTGAAAGTCACAGAGGATTATTTTAATTATAGATATAATGAAAGCGTTATCTTTTTATTGCAGTTTACTTAAATTAAAAGGAGATAAGCTATGAGAGTGAACAAAGTTTCTTTTAACCAGCTTGTGTTTATTTGTTTAGGGATTCAATACATGTTAATGCATTTGTTCTCTGCAGGCGAGGCGATTGTCATCACATCCATAGAGCTTGTTATATACATGATTTTTACAGTTGTTGGCCTTGTAGGATTTTTTATGCGGAGCAGAAAAGTGGATAGTGAGGCTATTTCCGGATTGGTCGCATTATTCTTCAGTGTATTATGGATGGTCTCTTTATTCTCGCAATTTAAGAAAGAAAGCTACCCAGATGCTTTAACGGTAATTAATTCGCTTGGCGTAGCTACTGCCTTACTTGTGCTTCTGGCTGAGTTCATCATTATAGCTAAGGCCTAGCGTAAACACAAACAAAAAAACAAGACAGGTCTATTTAAGACTTGTCTTGTTTTTTATGCATCCCCAGAAATGAAAGCACACCCTGAGCATTCCGCTTAAATTCATATTCTGAATCATGCTTCGTATGATGGAATCTTGTTTCCGAGATTGGATAAAACGGAGTGACTTCTACATCATTCCAGACAAAATAGTAATCTTGCCCACTACGCTCGACGCTCGCTTTGCAGCCATATCCCTCATAGGTTCCCATATATGAAGCATAAATGCTATCGTCAAGCGGGTAGGCTTGCGGAGAGATCGGTACCCTTACAGGTTCGCCGAAGACTAATCCAGCTAGCGATTCCGTTAACTTAGTGACGGGTACGCAATCATAATTAGTCAACATGATTATGCTTGTTTGATCTTCAGGGTATCTATGCAGTTCACTTCGGAAGCCGCGATAGGCACCGCCGTGATACATTCTTTTTCGATCAAAACGTTCGTCCAAGAACCAACCAAATCGATATTTGAGGTTACTGGAATGAAAAGCCATCTCTAGGGTGTTATGAGACACTAATTGATCGGAGTATAAGGCTTGATCCCACAGGAAAAGATCGGCAGCGGTCGAATACATCCCGCCAGCAGATAAGATAGAACTCATATCTATGTATTCCCCCTGAGTATACTCTCCCCAAGAAGAATGATAAGGTGAGGCTAATTTTTGAATAATCTGCTGATTGTTATAAACTCCTGTATTTACCATGCCCAGAGGCTGTAATATAAAAGTAGTGATATAATCTTCAAATGTCATCCCTGTAATCTTCTCAATAATCATCCCAAGCAAATAATAACCTGAGTTGTTATAGGCAAATGAAGTGCCAGGCATAAATGCAGGGGGCTGACTCACAAATAGCTGTAACATCTCCTGTGGAGTCAGCTTTAGCTTATTTAATTTTTGATTATATTCGGGTATGGAAGTGTAGTTGGCTATACCAGAGGTATGTCCTAGCAGGTGAAGGATGGTAATCCCCTCTAGTGCATGCTGCTGAGGGAGATATTTTAGGATTGGATCTTCCAGTCTGAGACGTTTTTGTTCTTTCAGCATCAGGATAGCCATGCCAGTGAATGATTTGGTAAGTGACCAGATCCGGAATTTGGTATCTAAAGTGTTGGGGACCTGATGTTCAAGATTCGCATATCCGTACGCTTTATGTAACTTGATTTCTCCACGCTGAGCTATTAAGACTGTGCCACTTAATGGCCAGCTTTGTTCGTATTTATCTAAATAGTGCTCCAGACGCTGGAACTGTGTATCCACAGGTAACCCCTCCTTAAAGGCATATTCTAACATAATAATAAATTCAGTTGAAGTGGAGAGAAATCGATGAGATATGATTGTTTGATTATTGATGATGAAATTGAGCTTGCGGAGACCACCTGCGAATATTTTAATTTGTTTGATGTTCAAACCGCATTTGTTACGAGCGCCGATGCCTGTCGGAGCTTTTTGAGTGAGCATCAGGTGTCGATGTTACTCCTAGATATTAATTTAGGTGGTGAATCCGGCTTCCAGTTATGCAAAGAACTGCGTCAGACGACCGGGATTCCCATCCTGTTTATTAGTGCCCGCTCCAGTGAGGATGATGTATTAATTGCGCTAGATATCGGGGGAGATGATTATATTCATAAGCCGTATACCTTGAGAGTGCTGCTGGCAAAAGTAAAGGCGGTGCTTAAACGGTACAACAACGAAGTTGTAGCCGAGTCCTCCCTTCTTGAATCCGGACCCATCCAGATTGATCCCGAACTCAGAAGGGCAAGTCTTAACGGCGTACCCCTCAAGCTGAAAACAATGGAATATAAATTGCTAAAGTTTTTGATCCAGCATAAAAATCGGGTAATCCCTAAAGAGGAGCTATTTACAGGGGTATGGGGGGATGTTTTTGCGGGAGATGGCACCTTAAATGTACATATCCGTCATCTTCGTGAGAAGATTGAGCAGAATCCTAACGATCCGCAGTACATCCGTACCGTATGGGGCATCGGTTATGCTTTTGAGGATAAATAAGCTATGACTAAAAAACTGCTGATAGCTCTGATGCTCACTATACTCGCTGCAAGTAAAACTCTCTTATTGCTGATATTTAATTTGAAAGTGGAGACCTCAACAGACCGAGTGGCGATCAATACCATTGTTAAGCTTACAGAGCAGCATTGGGATAAGCTTGAGCCGAAACTGTACAAGGAAAGTCCTTATGATTTCGCCATTATTGATACTTCTGGTGAACTTAAATATCAGACTGAAAATGCGATTTCCGTTAGCGTTAACGAAGCTATCAATAATCGGGATACCTTAGTTGATGTTGTTGTTCGGGATCAGCTGGTGGGTAAAGTAATTATTAATAATGATTATCGTACGATTTTTATACATATGAAACAACAATTTATACAAGTTTCTGTTGCGATGCTGCTTTTGCTTACAATTTTAGGCATCCTCTATATTTGGTTCCTGAATAGATCCATTCTTCGTCCGTTTCGCAAAATGCAGCTATTCGCAAAGCATATCGCAAGAGGCGATCTTGAAGTGCCTCTGGAGATGGATCGTAATCATCTATTTGGTGCTTTTACCGAAAGCTTCGATATGATGCGGGAAGAGCTTGCGGCGGCTAGACACAGTGAATATTTAGCGAACAAGAGTAAGAAGGAGCTGGTTGCTAGTCTCAGTCATGATATTAAGACACCCGTCGCTTCGATGAAGGCGATTACGGAACTGATGTTATTAAGCGCAAGAGATGAGAAGACAAGCAGACAGCTAAATACCTTGTATTCCAAAGCGGATCAGATTGATCGTCTGGTCACAGACATGTTCCATTCCACCTTGGAGGAACTGAATGAACTAAACGTCAGCTTAACGGAGGAGAATAGTCACCTCCTGACTCAAATTATAAATAATGTGAACTTCTACGAACGGATTTCAGCAGCATCTGTACCAGACTGCATCATTATGGTGGATCCCTTACGGCTGCAGCAGGTCATCGATAATGTGGTGAACAATTCCTATAAGTATGCCTACGCCGGTACACCCATCGATATTCAATTCGAGATTAGGGATCATTATCTGGAGATTGATGTTCTGGATTATGGTCCGGGTATCCCTGAGGAGGAATTGCCTTTAATATTCAATAAATTCTTTAGGGGCAGTCTGGCCGTGAGCCAGAACGGTGCAGGTCTAGGTCTGTACATTTCTCGTTATATGATGCAAAAAATGCAGGGCGACATTGTATGCTCCAATCGGGAGGATGGATTTACTGTAAAGCTGCTGATTCCTTTAGCAGGATAGAATTAAGAATTCGCTAAGGATTGCACAAAGACATGTTAAGAACATTTAACGTACGATTAGGTTGCAATTACGAATGAGTCTGTAATTGCAGCCATTATATTGTGCGTAGAGCTAGGGTTACTATTAGCGTAATTAATGAGCATGAACGTAAATGGAGTGTTCAACATGAACGAAGTGAATAATAAAGTATTGATGCAGACCCATAAGCTTGGAAAAACCTTTTCCCATGGAGGAACTCAGCAGCATGTATTAAAAAATCTAGATCTGACCTTATATCATGGTGATTTCACAATTATCATGGGCAGCTCTGGTTCTGGTAAATCAACACTGCTGTATGCCATTTCGGGAATGGATAAACCAACGCTTGGAGAGGTCTTGTTTGAAGGTCAAGATATTACGGCGATGAGTAATGATCAGCTGGCGATATTCCGGCGGAAGAATTGTGGATTTGTGTTTCAGCAGATCCATCTGCTCGATTCAATGAGTGTGCTCGACAATGTATTATCAAGTGCTTTTCTTGTCCAAAAGGATAGAGCTGGGGCTGTGGAAAAAGCCAAAAAGCTGCTCTTAGATGTAGGCCTGGATGACACAATCTGGGGTAAGTTTCCAGCGCAAATCTCAGGAGGAGAAGCTCAGCGTGCCGGAATTATCCGGGCCCTGATCAACAGTCCAAAAGCGGTCTTTGCGGATGAGCCGACTGGAGCGCTAAATAGCTCAGCAGGAATAGGGGTACTGCGTGTCCTAACCGAGGTAAATAAGCAGGGGCAAAGCATAATTATGGTAACCCATGATCTCAAAACTGCGCTGCGTGGTAATCGGATCTTGTATCTGCAGGATGGAGTAGTCATCGGAGATTTGCGCCTTTCCCCTTATAGCGAAGATAGTGGACCTGAACGGCAGCAGCAATTACAGTCCTTTCTGACCGAATTGGGGTGGTAGGGATGAGAAGCTTAATAGGAAAGCTTGCTTGGTCCAATATTCGTAAAAGAAAAAGTGCAACGATTACGCTCTTCGTATTGATTATGATTGCTGCGCTGCTGCTGAACATTGGCCTCACGGTCAGCTTGAAGCTTAATTCTTTTCAGCAAGAAAAAATATCGAAGCTAAATACACCTGATATCACCGCTTATTTTCCTTTAAATGAGAATGTGAAGAATTATGAATCTCTGGTGGATAGCTATCCTTATACTGAAACATGGGAGAATGAGGCGGCGCTTCTGCTACCTGATGTAAAGATAAACTACGGGGGAAACAATACAGCTATTGCTTTCTTGATTCTTAATAAGGATTCGCAGCGCTCTATGGGACTATTTAATACCACTTCTCGGTTGGAACCTGCGGATCAAAATACAATTTATTTGCCGTATATCTTTCACGGAGGCTCAGGGTATAACCTTGGGGATACGATCTCGTTTGAATACGATAACAACAAATTCACTTATACCATCGGTGGATTTACGGAGGAACCCCTTTTTGGGACATTGACGAATGGGGCTTTGAAAATATTTTTAAACGATGAAGGTTATAAGCAATTAGAGGAACGGCTTGGGAAAGAAGTTCAATTTAATTTTTTATCTGTACAATTAAACGAACGGGCGAAAGAAGTCAAGCTGGAGCAAAAGTTGAGTGAACAGATTTTTGGATCTGGAAACACAAGTTCATTTTTAGTCATGCGAACTGATGTGGGGCTCGAAGGTAACCGTGTTTTTGTGAATATTTTAGCCGCTATTCTGATTGTATTTGCATTGATTATGGTTGTAATCTCGTTGATTGTGATCAGGTTTCAGATCTTCGGGAATATTGAGGATAACCTAACCAACATCGGTGTTTTGAAAGCGAACGGTTATACGTCAAGGCAGATCATATCCTCATTTCTTTTACAGTTCGTCTCAGTGTCTATAATTGCCTCCATACCGGGAAGTTTGATTTCTGTTCTAGTCATGCCCTTAGTAGGTAATATGATTTCGTCTTCGGTTGGACTGTTGTGGCCGACAACTTTTGAATTATTAAGTGCTTTGTTGAGTTTGCTTATCGTTACGGTGCTGATTCTCTTAGTTGCCTACCTGTCTAGTAGAAAGATTCGAAGGATTACTCCGATAGCAGCTCTTCAGAGCGGGCTTCTTACCCACAATTTTAAGAAAAATCATTTTCCACTAGCGAGCACTTCATTGAATTTGCAATTCGCCTTAAGTCTGAAGTCTTTATTTAGACAGACCAAGCAGAATTTTATGATCGTGCTGATCGTTGCAGGGTTGACCTTTTCGAGTATATTTTGCTCCATCCTTAATTTTAACTTTAAAGGGGATACTTCAGCCGTTTTAGATTTAGTGGGTCTAGAACGTACCAATTTGCAACTTGATCTAAAAAAAGCTAATCATGATCCAAAGATATTTGCAGAAGTAGAGGCCATGCCTGAGGTTCAGAAGATCTCCATATTGGAAGGTAGAGTAGCTTCTATAGATGATTCCAGTTTTATGATCCGTGTATCTGATGATTATGCCAAGCTGGAGACGCAGACGGTCTATAAAGGTAGGCAGCCCATTTTTGATAATGAAATTGCGATATCCGGTGTAATTGCAAAAATGAAAAATAAATCGATTGGGGACGAGATTCCAGTTACGTTTAATGGGGTAACCCAAAATTATTTGGTGACTGGTCTTAGCCAGCAGATTAATCAGTTAGGTATGGTTGCTACCATAACAGAAGATGGAATGAGAAAATTGCAGCCGAATTACTCAGTCCAGTCCATTAATGTGTACTTAAAGGAAGGGGAAGATCCTCAAGTCTTCATTCAAAAGCTTGAAGAACGTCTCCCTGGACAATGGAACGTAACGAACATTTTAGACATGTTAGAAAGTACGCTCAGTACATTCACTTCAGCAGTATCTTCTATGACAGCAGTCATTACCGCGGTCACGATTATAGTGGTTAGTTTAATTTTGTATTTGGTGATTAAGACGTTGATTATGAAACGTAAGCGGGAATTCGGTATTCTTAAAGGTATCGGATATACGACCTTTAATTTGATGACACAGATTACGTTCAGTCTTTTTCCGGTGATTGTAGTTGGAGTATTATTGGGGAGTTTAGCAGGTTATTTTTTCTCGGATTCGGCGTTTGTATTATTGCTTTCAAGTCTAGGCATTTATAACGTTCAGCTGGCGGTTAGTCTGCCTCAAGTGCTTCTACTGTGTGCTGTCATTCTAGTTGTTGCTTATGTGGTATCCATGTTAGTTGCAAGACGGATTCGGAAGGTCAGTGTATATGATTTGATTATGGACTAAGAGCTTGAACAAGAAACAACGAGCTGGAGGTAGGCTGCACCTGTATTAATAGGTTCCACAGCCACTCCATACTCGTTGTTATTTTTATTACATATTCATTCGTCCGTCATCATAATTGAATTGCCAATCGATGCCGAATTTATCTTTTAGACTACCATAACACGAGCTCCAGAAGGTTTCTTGTAATTCCATACCTACTTTTCCGCCTTCTTTAAGCTTATGGAAATATTTCTTTATGCCATCCAAATCCTTACTAACTACCGAAAGACTAATGTTATTTCCTTCCACAAAAGGCATGCCCGGAAAAACATCAGAGAACATTACATTACTGCCTTCGATATTCAAGCGAGTGTGCATAACTAAATCTTTGGCTTCTTCAGGAAGAGTGAAATTGGGATCAGGTGGTGTTTCGCCAAAGGTCATGATTTGTGGACGTTCAACGCCAAATACCTCCGCGTAAAATTCTGCGGCTTGACGGCAATTCCCGTTGAAATTCAGATAAACATCGATAGACATTTACTTCACTCCTTAAAAGTTTTATTGGCATCGAAAGCATGGTTTAAAGTTAAAATTTAAGATATCTCGCGACTTCCATATTGTATCATTTACCAGTGTATAAACAAATATACTTATAGTCTCATTTGGTATGAACTTAAATATGACTAATCAAAAAAAGCCGCTGGAATATGATCCAGCGGCTTTTTTCCTATGATTTAATTCGTTTACCGAGCAGAACTAGTAGCCAAATGATACCAGCACCTACTATGGCATGACCGAGACCCGCAATATGCGGTAAGAAGCTGATATCAGTCCCGTTAATTTGCAGCATCCCGCGAGTGGCCATAGTACCGATCGTGATCAGGAGACCAATGTTATATACAATGTACCATGCGCCAAAGGATTTAGCTTCATGGATATTAAATAACTTGGCTAGGATCAATGCGATTATAAAGAAGAAGAAGCCCAGTACAAGGATATGAGTATGAAGTGCAACTAAGATGGTGTTTCCTTCGAAATCATTCATTTTGGTAATTTCACGATAAGCAACACCTGCTATCAAACCAAGAATGGCATAGAAAAAAGACGTGTAATACAATTTTTTCATGATCATGACTCCTTTATGTTTATTGTTATATTGAAATCATATCTTTCAAATAAGAACGCAGTATGAACAAATGATTATATAGTGATTAATTTCACGGAATTGACAAAAATTAATCTCTTAAGCATGTCCCACATAGTTTCCACACAATATTCATCTATAATCATTAATATTATTGAACCCCACTATTCATTGAATTCAGGGTGTTCGATGGCACGGGAGGATGAATATGAAAAAAGCGGATTGGATCATAGCCATTCTAGTTATGGGAATGGGTCTGATGTGCATGTTGGTTTCAGCAAATTTTTTTCGTATTGATTTTTTCCGTATTATAAAGTAGGAGATGGTTTTTTTGAAAAGAGGAGTATTTGCAGTAATCTGTGTTGTTATTTTGTCATTTGGAATTGGAACAGCAGCTTATGCTGCCGGGTTTGCTCCAAGCACTTTTAAAGAGATGTTGCCCTTTATGAAAGAAAGACATCCTAACTTAGGTGATTCTGAGCTAGAACAAATGTATAAGAGCTGTCATCAACAAGAGGGCATTTCTAGTACTCGTGGAATGATGTAAGGCTATGCTGATATAGTGTCAACTATAAACAACGCCTTTTAAAAAGAACCCTTTGTTGCATACAACAAAGGGTTCTTTTTTTAACTTTATCATCCCATAAGTATCCTATTACAATCTTAAGTTACCGGGTTCAATGCTCCTTGATACTCATACATTAAATTGTCGATAATCTGCTGTACGGACAATATCTCTTTAATCTCATGAACTCTGGACCCGGCAAACACTAATCCGTTCTTAACATCTCCTCTAAGCGAAGTTAGCAGGGATTCCATGGTACAGAAGCGATGCGAACATACCTTTAGACAATTAGAGCATTTTGCTATTTTTAATTTGGCATCATCACTAATACGTTCTGTGAATTCATTACGAATCGCTCTGCCATCTAGCCCAACTGTAGACTTAATTAGAATAGTATCACCTTGCTGAGCATCTACATATTTTTGTTTAAAGGCCAAAGGAGCATCACATTCATGGCTCGCCACGAAACGAGTCCCCATCTGAACACCAGAAGCGCCAATCCGAAGGGCTTTTGCGATATCATTTCCCGTCAGAATCCCACCAGCAGCAATAACCGGAATCGAAACGGCTTCTACAACCTCAGGAAGAATTTCGAACATGGATCTCTCTGTGCCCAAATGGCCTCCGGCTTCAAATCCTTCCACTACGACTGCAGAGGCACCAAGTCTTTCGGATATTCTGGCTAATTTGGCGGAGGAAACAATAGACACCACAGGAGTACCATACTCTTTACCCCAAGCATAAATATCTCTGGAAATCCCGGCTCCAGAAATAATAAAGTCCACTTTTTCTTCCAAAGCGACCTTCATTTTATCAGCAAAATCCTTCATCGCGAATAGAACATTCACACCGATATATCCAATCCCTTTTGAGAGCTCTCTTGTTTTGCGAATATGCATTCTCAGTTCATCAGTGGTGATTCCTGTACCGGAAATGGTGCCGATCCCGCCTGCATTGGCTACAGCAGCAGCTAAGCCACTTAAGGATATGCCTACGCCCATACCCCCTTGAATTACAGGAACCTTGGATTTAATATGCCCAAATTGGATTGTTGGCAGTTTCATATACGCACCTCTTTCACTAGTTGTAGACCGTTATAAAATGTCTACTGGAGTAACAGTTATAAAGGTATCACAGTTAAATCTTTGCAGATGTGACTGTGCGCATGCTCAAACTATGTTAAATATCATGTTCATATTATAGGAGGGAGAAACATAGAAATCCGTTTATGATACAATAAATAGCAATATTATAAGGAGAGAAGGACTATGTATGGAGTTTGAATATTTGCTTCGTGTAGTTGGAGCTGGAATTTGTGGTGTTTTAGTTGGCTTTGAACGAAAAAGTCGGATGAAAGAAGCGGGAGTTAGAACGCATTTTATTGTTGCTTTAGGTGCTGCACTTATGATGATCATTTCAAAATATGGATTTCAGGATCAAGCTGATTGGTCCTATGTTAAGCTCGATCCCGCACGTATAGCTGCCCAGGTAGTAAGTGGAGTG
Organism: Paenibacillus sp. FSL R5-0744; assembly: GCF_037972555.1. Lineage (NCBI taxonomy): Bacteria > Bacillati > Bacillota > Bacilli > Caryophanales > Paenibacillaceae > Paenibacillus > Paenibacillus sp. FSL R5-0744. The sequence continues at coordinate 4,578,784 of NZ_CP150228.1, read as the reverse complement.
GGATTTCTTGGTGCAGGAATGATTTTCATGCATAGACACACTGTGAAGGGCCTGACAACTGCAGCGGGGATTTGGGCAACGGCGGGACTAGGGCTGGCGATTGGATCGGGCCTATATATTCTTGGTGGAGGAGCAACAATTATTATCTTACTTGGACAAAAGATTTTGCATGGCCGATACAGTTGGCTGGCCTCACCGAAAACGCAACAGATTGTGATCTGTCTGACTAATTCAGAAGGAGCCGTGAGTAGAATTCAACAGCTCCTTGAAGAAAAAAATATTACCATTTTAAGCTTTCACGCTGAAAATAATAGTCTTGCCTCCGAATTGAATTTAGAAATTATCGTAAAATTTCCTGAATCGTTTAATGCTGTGAAATTGTTGTCACTGATACAAGAGGACGCGTCTGTTAAGGCAGTAGAGTTTCAATAATTTTTTTAACATTCCGCATCAAAAGTTGGTTTCTATATGAAGAACTTACTTTTGATGCGGGTGCAATTTCCATTCCACTATCAATCCGCGCACGATTCTACCTTTTTTCCAATATTCAGATCCACAAAACTTCTGCATCGACCCCAAACCTCTTTTGTTTTTAAGATATTTCCTCCACCTCTAAATTAAGTTTTTCCTATTTATAGTTTCCGCTCGGTCTATTATGAGAGCGGTTTTGGTCTTTGATGTTATGTTTGTGTTATGTATTTATTGGAGATTGTTATAAAAATCACATATTAAACGCTTTCATTTATTTCGAATAAAAAAATATGTCATTTATATTGACATACAATCAATGAGCCTTTATTATTAATCCCATCACTGGAGAAACTAAACTGAAATTTAATCAAATAATACATTAGCGTAGCTTAATTGGCAAATTTTTTCTTATTTTTATAGTTTTATTAGTTTGATTAATGCACTGAAGAAAATAATTAGGAGAATGTCTGTGAAAAAGCACGATCAGGATTTTATGAAGCGGCAAAATCGTTTGACGGTCTTCGAAATCATAAAAAATCAACAACCAATTTCTCGCGCTTCCATCGCCAAACAAACGGGTATGAGTCCTACAACTGTGAGTCGAATTGTTGGAGAATTAACTGAACAGGGCTATCTACTGGATTCGGATCAGGTATCGTCAGGATTAGGTCGGAAATCAACGTTGCTAGCTATGGTTGACGCTTCTGTATTGTCGGTTGGGGTTGAGCTGGATCGCAGTCTTATGATTGTAGGTATCGTAGATTTGCAAGGTAAGCTTCTCTGCAGCAGGCAATACCCGCGTACTCCGGACGAGAGTCCAGACAAGACACTGGAACGAATCAATGAAGCGATTGAACAACTGACGCAGCAGCATGTGATTGACAGAACGCGTATCGTCGGTATTGGCGTTGGACTTCCTGGAATTGTGAATAACGAAGAAGGTATTGTTGTCTTCTCTGTTCAGCTTGGATGGAAGAATGTTGCCTTAGCAAAACGCCTAAAGGAACTAACCGGTTTTGAAATTGCTGTAGATAATGAGTTGAAAGTTAGAGCTCTTGCTGAACACCTCAAAGGCGCTGCTGTTGGATCTGTCCGTACCGCACTATTGGGCTTCGGGCAAGGCGTTGGCTCGGCGATGATCCTTGAGGGAGAGATTTATCGCGGGGTGATGAACAGTGCTGGTGAAATAGGGCATACGACAGTGGATCCTAACGGAATGATGTGCGAGTGCGGTAAGGCGGGTTGCTTACAGACCTATATAAATATCAGTTCATTGTTGTTGGAAGCCAATCGGATTCGTCCGATTCGCACGATCGAGGAGTTATTTGAAGCAAAGGATGCAGGAGAGCATTGGGCGGTTCATTTGATCGAGCGTGCGCTCATGTATATGGCGATTACAATCAACAATGTCGTATGCATGTATAACCCCGATAGTGTGATCCTGAGTGGAGAACTCGTAGACAAATTTCCGGATATTTATGAAGCAGTCGAGAATCTATATCTTTCACGCTTCACATGGGAACCCCTTCGTGGGTCTTTCTCCATTCATCGTTCGATGTTGAACGAGAATGGTGTAATTATCGGATCTGGATTACTATCGCAAAATCGTTTTTTCGCATTGGATTAAAATAATTACATCGAAGGAGGTTGTACAGATGGGGTTTACAACATTAGTAGAAGAATATCGCGGTGGCTTACTGGAGAATGTCCATTATGGTGCAGTTAGTGTGGTCGATGAGAAAGGTAATATTTTGTATAAAGCAGGTAATCCGGAGCATATGACCTATCTTCGTTCAGCTGCTAAACCATTCCAAGCTTTACCGGTTATGAAGCGTCGGATCGATGAGGTTTACGGTTTGACAAGTAAGGAAGCCTCACTCTTTACTGCTTCGCATCGGGGAGAGGCCTTTCATATTGAAGCGCTTGAATCTCTTTTTCAGAAAATGGGATTAAAAGAAGAGGGACTTCATTGTTGTTCTACATACCCACTGAATGAGGAAGCCAAGGCAGAACGCTATCGGGCGAATGAGCCCACTCGTAAAATCTTTCATAATTGCTCAGGTAAACATGCAGGGTTAATGGGCCTTAGCAAATATATGGGTTGGGATATAGATACTTATTATGATCCTAACCATCCCGTGCAACAGGAGATCATTGATATCATGGCTTATATCGCAGAAGTATCGAAGGAATCCATTCCTCAAGGGATTGATGGTTGTGGTCTTCCTATCTTCGCACTCCCTCTTCATAAAATCGCTTATTCATATTTAAAGCTAGCCTGTCCTGATTTGATTGAGAATACGGAAATACGTAACGCAGCTGCTGCGACTGCAAAGCTTATGAACGATAATCCGGTGATGATTGCAGATACGAAATTCGTCTGCTCAGAGCTTCTAAAGGATGATAATCTGACGGCAAAGGGCGGCGCTAAAGGTGTATATGGGATTGGACTCCGAAAGGAACGAATCGGTATCTCGCTAAAAGTATCCGATGGCTCCGAGCAAGTATGGCCTTGTATCATCGCATCGATTCTGGAACGTTTAGGCTATAGCATTCAAGATACGATTGATCGTTTATATGCACTCGTGCCGAACACTATTGTTAATGATGGCGGCACAGTTGTAGGCGAACGCCGTGCTGTATTCCAATGGGAAGTCTGATTATAAAGATCGAGAATAATCTTCAAGTCTCATGAATAATTGGACTGGGAGCTTTTCTAATACATCGTTTCTAAAGGGGAGTGTATAACATGAAAGCAAAAGGAAAAGTATGGTCAATGTTCATGCTGCTGCTTATTACAGTAGTAGTGACTGCAGGGTGCGGCAACAAAGCGAACAACGAGGGACAAGGCGGCAATACCGCTGGTGGAACGGAAACTAGCACCCCAACTACAAAAAATGATAAAGACATTGTAATTGCCATCAATGCTAACTTTATTACGCTGGACCCTCATAACGCAAGCGATACACATTCAATCAGCGCTGCCAGAACGATGTACGAAGGTCTAATGGGTTTTGATGAGAATATGAACGTAGTTCCTGTCCTTGCTGCTAGCCATTCCATAAGTGAAGACGGGTTGGTCTACACGTTCAACTTGCAAGAGAACGTTAAATTCCAAGACGGCACTGACTTCAATGCTGAAGCGGTTAAAGTAAACATCGCCCGTATTCAAGATGAGAAGAACAATCTGAGACTGCGCAAAAGCTTTGCAAAGGTAGCAAAAGTGGAGACTCCTGATGCCAAAACCGTGGTTATTACACTCAGCGAGCCATACAACGCATTTTTAAATAAAGTTGCTATGGCACCTATTATTAGCCCGAAAGCTTTAGAAGAAAACGGAGCTGATATTTCGAAAAAACCTGTAGGAACGGGTCCGTTTAAGTTCAAAGAATGGGTGCAAGGTGATCGTCTAGTTGTTGAGAAGAATACGGATTACTGGCAAAAGGACTTGCCGAAAGTGGATAGTATAACCTTTAGACCCGTACCAGAAAATGGATCACGGATTGCGATGCTGAAGACTGGAGAGGCTGATTTCATTTATCCAATGCCTACCGAGCAAGTATCCGAGGTTGAAGGCCTTGAAGGAATTACTATAGATACCATCGATTCAACCATTGTTCGTTATGTTACTTTGAATACGATGAAGAAACCTTTCGATGATGTAAAGGTACGTCAAGCCATTAACTATGCTATCAACAAAGATGCGTATATCAAGGTGGTGAAATCGGGTCTTGGCGCTAAGCTTGATTCCACGATGTCATCCAAAACACAATATTATTCCCCACAAACAGGTTATGACTATGACATTGAAAAAGCTAAACAATTGCTTGCTGAAGCGGGATATCCTGACGGATTCGAAACCGAAATTTGGGGTGAGAATGAATCTGAAACTATGAAGGGTATGCAATTTATCCAACAACAGCTAGCGCTTGTAGGCATTAAAGTAGAAGTGAAGTCCATGGAAGGCGGTACTTTATCCGACCAAATTAACGCTGCTAAAACACCTGAAGAAGCAAAAATTCAAATGTGGTATGTCAGCTGGTCTCCATCCTCCGGTGATGCAGATGGTGCTACTAGAGGTTTGTTCAGTAGTGAAATGTTCCCACCAGCTGGCTCGAATACAGCTTATTATAAAAATGAAAATGTAGATAAATGGATTGCTGAAGCAAACAAATCTGTTGATCCGGAAGCGGCTAAATCCATTTATGCAAATATTCAAAAAACAGTATGGGAAGATGCTCCGTGGGCATTCATGGGCGTTGACCAAATCATCTCAGGCAAACGATCGAATCTGGAAGGTGTCAAAGTCTTCCCGGATGGTTCCATTAATGTCCTAAATGCAGAAGTGAAATAATTCAAGTCAAACGCAAGATTTAATTTCCCAAGAATTGAACGAGGCCGCTTCTTAAGAATGGTAGGAAGCGGCCTCAACTAAATCATTTGTCGATACTGAAGGGGGCTTATGAGTTGGGTAGATATGCTTTACAAAGACTCCTCGGGGTTATTCCGTTGCTATTCATTGTATCGGTATTAGTCTTTCTGTTTATTCACTTAATTCCGGGCGATCCGGCCCGGCTTATTGCGGGTAAAGACGCCACACTTGAAGAGATTCATGGCATTCAAGAGCAACTAGGTCTCAATCTGCCGCTGTGGAATCAATACATAAACTACATGAGCGATCTACTAAGTGGTAATCTGGGCAATTCGATTCGATCAGGGATTCCAGTAACCGATATGCTAGAAAGTAGAATAATGCCTACCTTGTGGTTAACGTTTCTCAGCATGGCTTGGGCGCTTGTCATTGGTCTTCTAATTGGTGTTATTTCAGCGGTTTATCGTAATAGATGGCCTGATCACTTAGGCACATTGACAGCCATTTCGGGGATGTCGATTCCTGGATTCTGGTTAGGTTTGGTACTCATTCAAATTTTCTCGGTAGAGCTTGGATGGTTTCCGACCGGTGGTGTAGATTCCTGGAAGTCGTATATTCTTCCTTCCATTACACTTGGAATGGGAATTATGTCGATGCTGGCTCGTTACTCACGGTCATCGATGCTAGAAACGTTACGGGAGGATTATATCCGTACTGGACGTGCGAAAGGCTTACGCGAGTATGTTGTTATTAGCAGGCATGCGCTGCGCAATTCTCTTATACAGGTCGTTACTGTAGCTGGACTTCAATTTGGATTCTTGCTTGGTGGATCGGTTATGGTTGAGACAGTTTTCAGTATTCCTGGTCTTGGTAGACTGCTGGTGGATTCCATTTTGTTCCGGGATTATACAGTTATTCAAGCTTTGCTGCTGCTGTTTTCAACACAATTTATTCTTATCAATTTAATTGTAGATTTATTGTATGGCGTACTCAATCCGAAAATCAGGTTTTCTCAGTAAGCTAGAGTAACTGAGAGGCAGAATTACGATAGTTTTCTATAGGGTGAATATAGGATTAGGAGGGATATCATGAGCGACAATTCGGCGGTAATGGGAACCAATTCTCCTATACCCGGAGAGGTAATAGCCCCGGAGAAAACAAAAGGCCGCGCGGGAGTTTTTATTCGCAAGTTCAGCAAACAAAAGATGCCCCTTGTGGCTGCATTTTTTATCATATTGCTTTTTTTAATTGCCATTTTCGGGCCATTTCTGACCCCTTATAATCCTGATGAACCGAACTATGATGCGCTAATGCAGGGTCCGTCTGCCAAGCATTGGGCGGGAACGGATGAATACGGCCGTGATATTCTAAGTCGCTTAATTGATGGTACAAGGTTGACTTTGGCGGTCAGTCTGAGCTCCGTATTGATAGCAGGTGTACTTGGAACCATCCTTGGTCTTGTCAGTGGATATTATGGCGGTTGGCTGGATCGGATTATTATGCGTGGCAGTGACGTATTGTTCTCATTCCCTGATTTACTGCTTGCCATTGGGATCGTCGCTATACTTGGGCCTGGTTTATCCAACGTTGTGATTGCCGTTGCAGTCTTCGGTACACCCTCGTTCGCCCGCATTATTCGGAGCGTAACATTGTCTGCGAAGGAAACATTGTTTGTTGAAGCTGCCCGTTCAATGGGTGCAAAGAATCGTCGAATCATTTGGCGACATATTTTTCCTGAAACAGTCCCTAGTATCATCGTTAATCTATCCATGAAAATTGGTGGGGCAATCTTAGCCGCTGCGTCACTGAGCTTTCTTGGAATGGGTGCGAAGCCAACGGAGCCCGATTGGGGGGCAATGTTAAGCATGGGGCGCGATTATTTAAGTATAGCTCCACATATCGTTTATTTTCCGGGTTTAGCTATATTTTTGACAGTACTTGCATTTAACCTGGTCGGGGACGGACTGCGCGATGCTCTTGATCCCAAAATGAAAAACTAAGGAGGGACAAGACATGACTCAAAATTTGCTGGAAGTACAAGGGCTGAAAACGGAGTTTAAACGCGGCGATGGAAGTATAACGGCAGTTGCAGGTGTTGACTTTGTGATTAAGAAAGGTGAAGTGCTGGGTCTAGTTGGAGAATCCGGCTGTGGCAAAAGCGTTACCTCACTGTCGATTATGCGGCTCCTTAAGGATACGCCAGGCAGAATTTCTGGCGGTTCTGTTCGTTTCGAGGGAACGGATCTGACAAAGGTTACGGACAAAGAGATGCGCCAGATACGGGGAAATGAAATGGCGATGATTTTTCAGGAGCCGATGACTTCACTTAATCCTGTGCTGAAGATTGGTTTGCAATTGATGGAGCCGATAATGTTGCATTTGGGTTATGGTCGGAAGAAGGCTCGTGAACATGCCATTCATATGTTGCGGTTAGTTGGTATACCACGTGCGGAAGACTTGGTGGATGAATATCCGCATCAGCTCTCTGGCGGTATGAGGCAGCGTGTAATGATTGCGATGGCGATGTCTTGCCACCCGAAACTACTGATTGCAGATGAACCAACAACGGCGCTTGATGTAACGATTCAAGCTCAAATCCTTGATCTAATGAAGCACCTGAAAGAAGAACAGGATATGGGAATGCTGCTCATAACCCATGACCTTGGTGTAGTAGCAGAACTATGCGACCGTGTAGTCGTTATGTATGCTGGTCGTGTAGTGGAGGAAGCTTCCGTTCATGAGCTATTTGCAAGACCGCAGCATCCATATACGAAGGGATTAATTCAATCCGTTCCTAAGCTGCGTCAAAACGTACGTCGCTTGGATTCCATTAAAGGGAATGTACCTGATCTATCACAAATGCCAGCAGGTTGTAAGTTTGCGCCACGCTGCGATTATGTCACAGAGCGTTGTCTCTCGCAGGAGCCAGAGTTACTCCCGATTGAGGGACTAGAGCGAAAGAGTCGTTGTTGGCTTACACAGCAGGAGAACACGGAAGGAGGGGAACGTTTGTGAAGGAGACTCCACTCATTGAAGTTAAAAGTCTGAAGAAGTTTTTTTCGGTGAAAAAGGGCTTTTTCGGAACTACTAGATATTTGCACGCAGTTGATGGGATCTCATTCGCTATACGTAAAGGAGAAACGTTCAGCCTTGTGGGTGAAAGTGGCTGTGGTAAATCTACTACGGGTAGATTAGTGACTCGCTTGCTGGAGCCGAATGACGGTGAAGTGTGGTTTAAGGGTCAAAATATTAGCCATATCTCAGACAATCAAATGCGGCCTATTCGTAAAGATATACAAATGGTGTTCCAAGACCCTTATGCTTCGCTTAATCCACGGATGAAGGTGAAGGATCTTGTGGCTGAACCTCTGCTCATTCATACAAAGCTCTCGTCCAAAGAACGGGATAAACTAGCATGCGAGTTACTAGAGACAGTAGGATTGAATAGTATCCACGCCGAGCGCTACGCTTTTGAATTCAGCGGTGGGCAGCGACAGCGGATTGGAATCGCCCGGGCGTTGTCTGTTCGCCCAAGCTTAATCGTAGCAGATGAGCCTGTGTCAGCACTGGATGTTTCGATTCAGTCACAAGTGCTAAATCTGTTGCAGGATCTGCAGGAAGAGTATGGCCTGACATATTTATTCATTTCACATGATCTAAGTGTTGTTGAGCATATTAGTGATCGAATTGGAGTTATGTATCTTGGTTCGCTCGTAGAGACGGCGGATAAGGATACCTTGTATGATCGTCCAATGCATCCATACACACAAGCACTGCTATCTTCTGTACCTGTACCCGATCCTACCTTAAAGAAGGAGCGCATTATTCTGAAGGGAGATCTTCCAAGTCCGGTTGACCCACCGTCGGGATGCCGTTTTCATACAAGATGTCCCTCCTGCATGGAAATCTGTAAGCAGCATGTACCGATATTCCGAGAAGTCGAACCAGGTCATGAGGTTGCGTGTCATTTATTTGATGAAGAAATGCTGAAATTAGAGCGGTAGCTGAAATTGTGAGATAACTTTACGGAAAAGAAGGGACAACGATGAATATCTTATTCGATTCCGCTAATGTGGCGGATACTATTGTCTATTTAGCTTATGACGAGGAGTCTTTTCCTTTTAAGCTGGGATCGCCCCACAAACAGTGCAGCAGTGTGACTTGGTTACATGCTCGCACTGAGGAAGAGTCTGATGTGTTAGCGGTAGGAATGGGAAAGCGCAAGGATATTACGCTTGAGAGGATTCGCCGAGCGGGTGGAGCTGCTGCTCGTGCAATTCTGAAGGAAGGACGCAGTAGTGCTTCGCTTGTTCGCTTAGCATCGGAGGCTATAAATAGGAATAAGGATATTACAGCTGCTGATGAATTACAAGCTTGGATGGAAGGCTGGATTCTCGGCTTGTACCGTTTCCAAACTTATCGGGGAACTACCAAGGTGGAAGGCTCTGTTGAATTACAGCTTCAATCGATAGATTGGCCTGAGCTGTCATCGATTGAATTGGAAGCTGTACGGGTTTCTGCACAGATACGCGCTGAAGGAGCCGTAGTTGCTCGCGATCTTGTGAATGAGGTACCTGGGACACTGAACCCTGATCGTTTTGCGGAATGGATGGCAGAATTTTTCGACCGTGATGATGCTGCTTTGAAAGTCCATATCTATCGAGGACAGGAGCTCGTGGAACTTCAGATGAATGGATTGCTCGCAGTTGGAGCGGGGAGTAAGCACGCTCCAGCCCTAGTTGAAATTCGTTACAAGAGTAACCCTGAATTACCGATGTTAGCACTGGTAGGTAAAGGTGTAACCTTTGACTTAGGCGGCATGAATGTGAAGACGGCTAGCGATATCAGCGATGCACGCATGGATATGGGCGGTGCGGCTGCTGTTATTGGGGCTATGGATATTTTGATACGGAAGCGTGCAAATGTAAATGTGACCGCACTTATTCCAGTCGTTGATAATGTGCCAGATGCTGAGGCGATGTTACCTTCGTCTGTTATCCGCTACCCTAACGGGCTAACCGTTCAGGTTGCGAATACGGATGGCGAGGGTCGACTTATCATAGCGGATGCGCTTATTCATGCCGCGAATATCGGAGCAACCCAAGCTATTGATATCGCTACCTTAACTGGAAATGTCGGTGCGGCGCTCGGATTAGGCATCGCGGGCATATGGGGCGATGCAGATATAACGCAGAGTCTAGTTGAGATTGGTGAGCGCAATGGAGAACGACTGTGGCCCATGCCGTTAATGGATGAATATGAAGCAGATCTTCGGAGTAATTACGCCGATCTCCGCAATGTTAGTACTTCCTCTTTTGCAGGTGCGATTACAGCAGCCCTATTTATTCGGCGCTTTGTAGCAGAATCTATGAGCTGGGTTCATATTGATATGGCTGGGACGGTACAGTACAAACAGGATGTGGGGTACTCTGAAGCTGGAGCGACGGGATATGGTGCACGTCTGCTCGCCGATTATGTCATGAAGCAAGTGCATCATTAACAACTGGAAGAGTGGGTGAAAGTTATGAGATTGGAAATCATCGCTACTTGTATGGATGATGCTCTGACGGCTGAGGCGAATGGCGCAGATCGTCTTGAGCTTATTACTGCCATTACGGAAGGTGGATTAACACCAGGAATAGGGTTGGTGGAGCAGGTAGCCAAATCGGTTAGCATTCCTGTCTTTGTTATGGTCCGTCCGCACAGTCGATCATTTAACTATTCCAAGGATGATATTTTGACCATGGCTGCAGAGATCAGGCAGATTGCAGCCAGTGGTGCTTCGGGAGTTGTTCTTGGCGCATTAACACCGGAAAAAAAGATCGATGAGCATGCGCTTGAAATATTATTGCCATTGACAGATGGCTTACAAGTAACCTTCCATCGTGCTTTTGATGAGCTGGAGGACCAAATTGCAGGTTATCGGACGCTTTGTAATTACCCGCAAATCACTCGTATACTTACCTCTGCTGGACCAGGTCCGGCACCTGAAGCCATTCCCGCTATGCGTAGGCTAGTAGAGGAATCAAGAGGTAGTTCGATAAGTATTTTGGCTGGAAGTGGTTTGAAGCCAGAAGGTATTACATCGTTTATTCAACAGACCGGAGTCACAGAAGTACATTTTGGATCGGCTGTTCGTCATGGCAAAGATGCTTTGTCGCCAATCGATCCAGTAGCCCTGCGGGCGTTAGCTAAGAATATTCATTCGAACGGCTAATAATAGATAGTGAAAAGGTGAATGGTTATGCATAAGGCTGAGAGCTATGTAGTAGGAATTGATTTAGGCGGAACAAAAATTGCCGCAGCATTATTCGATTCAAAGGGTACCATGTTGAATCGGGAATTAATGGAGACAGCTGGCGCGCGCACCGCTGAAGAGGTGGTGCAGCGAATGATCGGAATGATCCGCTCTGTATCCGAAGGGCGACCGCTGATTGGAGTCGGACTGGCTTCACCTGGAGCTGTGAATAGCCAGGATGGAATCGTAATTCACGGTACCAATCTTCCTGAATGGGATAATGTTCCACTGAAACATTGGATGGAGTCAGAACTTGGCATAGAAGTGAAGGTGGTAAACGATGCGAACGCTGCGGCTTGGGGCGAGTATGTAAGAGGGGCTGGTAAAGGCTCGAACAACATGGTGTATGTTACCTTCAGCACAGGAATTGGAGCTGGAATTGTTATGGATGGTGAGCTACTGCTCGGAACGAACTCATTTGCAGGAGAACTCGGTCATAATATTATTGACCCGAACGGAACGGAATGTAGCTGTGGAAGATATGGATGCTGGGAAGTATTTGCTTCGGGTACAGCGATTCGGGATATGGCACTGCGGAGTATGGAGAGCAGAACGTCGATGATTACAGAGCTGGCTAGTAGAAGTGGTGAAAAGATTAATTCTCGACACGTCTTCGAAGCGATGGCACTAAAAGATCCGGTGGCTGTTGAGGTGATTGAGCGAACGATTCATTATATGGCGATTGGATTAGCTAACGCGGTACATACGTTTAATCCTGATCGTATTGTAATTGGTGGAGGCGTAAGCAAAGCTGGTGAACTACTGTTTCCAGCGCTGAGAGAGAAAACAGAGGAACTTGTCATGAAGCCGTATAAAGGAACTTATACTATTGAATCAGCAGGTCTGAGGGATGATGTAGGTCTTATAGGCGCTGCAGCATTATTTCATACCGTCTAGACTATCTGAACTATTTATCAAAGCTAGCGAAAACGGAGGGGCTGAAGAGATGGGTACAAGAGAAGAAAGAACGAGATGGTTCTTACAGGATAGATTCGGTATGTTCATTCATTGGGGATTATATTCAATTCCAGCACGAGGTGAGTGGATTCGTGGAAACGAGCGAATGAGTAGAGAGCATTATATGACGTATTTCGATGAATTTGACGCATCTCGATATGACCCGAAGAAGTGGGCCAGCGCAGCAAAAGCAGCGGGGCAGAAGTATGCGGTTCTTACGACCAAGCACCACGACGGATTCTGCTTGTTTGATAGCAAGCTAACAGATTTTAAAGCGACTAACACGCCTGCTGGACGTGATCTCGTTCGAGAATATGTAGACGCTTTCCGGGCGGAAGGTATTGCTGTAGGTCTGTATTACTCTATTATTGATTGGCATCATGATGACTACCCTGGATATGGTGATAAAGCGCATCCTGATCGGGATAACGAAGCGGCTAAAGACAAGCCGATTGATTTTGATCGATACTTGGAGTATATGCATGGACAAGTGAAGGAACTGTTGACGAATTACGGCAAAATCGACATCATGTGGTTTGATTTCTCCTATGACAATATGACCGGGGAGAAATGGAAAGCAACGAAGCTAATCCGTATGATTCGCTCTATCCAGCCGGATATTATTATCGACAATCGTTTGGGTGGGAATATCCGCGCGGCCGAGCCAGAAGAATATGCTGGAGATTTCTTTTCTCCAGAGCAGATCATTCCTCCCGGTGGCATTGTTGACGTGAATGGTCAATCCATTCCATGGGAAGCATGCATTACGCTTAATGATAACTGGGGCTACCATTCCGAAGATAAAAATTATAAATCAACCCAGCAGGTCATTCGCTCAATGGTCGAATGTATCAGTAAGAATGGTAACCTCCTCCTTAATGTTGGACCAGATGCTAAAGGTGAAATGACACGGGAATCACTGGTTATCCTTGACGAAGTTGGGGAGTGGATGCGCCTTAATGGCGATAGTATTTATGGATGCGGGAAGTCTTCGCTGCCTAAGCCAGAGTGGGGACGTTATACGCAAAAGGGCAACAAGTTGTATGCGCACGTCTACGACCGTGGAATTGGCCCGATCTATTTCCAAGGCTTGAAAGGGAAGATTAAAAAGGCTAGATTACTACGTGATGGTACCGAGCTAAAGGTGGAGGTGCCGTGGATGGCTGAGGAATATTCGGATGTTGACGGTGGGGCGTTTATTACATTAAAAGGGGCTAAGCTTCCCGACGAGATGGATACGGTTATTGAGCTTGAGCTTCTTTAATTAAACCAGATAGAGTGTCCCATAAGTCATGAATGGCTGCTGGGGCACTCTATTGTCCGAAACTCTGTTTTAAAGGCTGGAAATTCGCAAATAACGTCCTCTGGGTCCGTAACACTTAGAGGGTGCTGACTGACACTGTGAAAGCTGTTGAAGCTGTTGAAGCAGGCAGCCAACGAATCAGAATACAAAGCGGCGATTCTCCAAATAACAGGAGAATCGCCGTTCTGTGAATACTAAAGGCGAGCCTTGCGGAAGCCTTCATATATATTGAGGACCGCAATTAAAATCAAGACCGCTATTCCTCCACCTACTAGCCCCGTTTCAAACTGGTTAGCTGTAGTAGTTAATAAATTAGACATGTAGTTAATGAATTCTTGGTTAAATACATTCGGATTTATAAGGATAATAGCGAATACAATAAGCACAATGAGCTCGAGGGCCGTATTACATAATGCTAATTCTCTAGTCCATTGTCTCTTGATTAATTTATATATAGTTAATGCGACTTCTAATCCGATCACAATAAGAATAATAGGCCAATAATCAAGTAACACATGCTGATTAAAAGCTGGGGCTACGAAGTTAAGTGCGCCTTCACCGCCTCTATAGACTCTGATCAGGTGTTCAGCATTAAAATAAACAGTAGCCCAAATGGCAGTCCACAGTAAACTTCCGAACACTTCGAAGCTTGTAATTGCTTTTTTCTTATGGACAAGCGCGATATCCTTCAAATCATCAGGAGTCCATTTCCTTAATTTTGTAGTAAGTGGATGACCTTCCTTTCCTTTATCCGCCCGTTCGATAATAGCGAACACAACAGTTATCCAAAAAAAGACTTGGATTCCTACTTCAAGGAAGGTTCCAATTCCTCTACTTATAACTGCAGTAACAATATCCGCAACTGTTTTATCTCCGCTATAGCCAATCAAGTAATCAGCAACCAGAGCGATTAAAGAAACAACTACAGCGATTGGTATAATCATTTTTAACAACGTAACATATAAATCGAAATAGCGTGGGCCGATGAGATACATGGGCTGATCGCGATACTCACTAGCTAAAATAGCGGGATTGCCCAATTTTGTAAGGACGGCTTTTACCTCTTTTTCGTCATAATCATCCGGTAACATATCCTCGATGGTAGATCGTAATTCGAGAGCGATATCCTCCCGATTTTGTTCCGGTAACCTCCGAGTCACTTCATGAATGTAAATCTCAATTAGATTCATGGTCATCCTCCCCTTGTAATAGGCCGTAGAGCTCTTTCGAATTCTTAAGCCATTCTTCCTTTAGCTGTAAAAAAATTTCTACGCCATAGTCACTTAGAACATAATACTTACGGGGTCTGCTCTCGGATGTGTCCCAGCTGCTCGTCACTAATTCCTGTTTCTCTAATCGGCGAAGTAATGGATATAGGGTGCTTTGATCGATGATGATGCTGGATTCCTCCAACAATTGAACGAGCGAATATCCATACTGGGGTGTTCGTAATTGACTTAAAACGGCTAGCGTTAACGTACCTCTTCTAAGCTCTGTGATTAAAGAATTTAATAAAGTACTCATTCACCCACCTCATTATTTAAAATATAAGGATTTATAATTGCTTATAAATTGTTCTTATATTTTAGGTTTAAACGCTTGCTGTCCTTGAGAGGACGTCGAAGCCGTTTATTCTTACTATGTGTCATACAGTATTCGATCTATACTATGCGTCATACACTATTGTTGTTCTAACATCAATTGAATAAAAAAATCTTCTGAGAAATAAATAAGAAAATTTTTCTATTTTGTGAAGCAGTTTGATTAAAAGGAGGTTGTGAAATGATTCCATTTTTTAGTGACATCCCGAATGCTTCTACACGGGAGGTAGTTAAACCGGTTCATAAGGGTTGGTCAAAGGGAAGTTACTAATATGCTGAGCCGAGCGGAGAGTGTTCTGGAGTGGTATGATGATTTTCAAACCTATATTCCGAAGTGGTATTTGGCAAGCGTGTAGGATTTCTACTGAGCTTGACTACTCGTCAGTTTACTAGTATACTCATATTAACAAATCAAATAACACATAAAATAAACAAACGATGGACGTGACCAAATGAGAAACAATGGATTCACTGAAGATAACCAATTAAGCTTATTGATCTGGTTGCGGCTGGTTAGGGTATATGAGAATAGTAACGATCTTTCCAATGAATTCTTGAAGCAATTTAATTTAACAGTTAATCAATTCGATACCTTGGTACAAATATTATTACATCAGCCTGTAACACAGATGGAAATTGCCGAGCATCTAACCATTACTAAAGGTGGGGTATCCCATATGCTTGGCAGATTAGAGAAGGAAGGATGGATTGAACGCAAACAGGATTGGAAAGTGAAGTACATTACTTTAACGGAAAAGGGCCAAACACTTATTGAGAAGGTACTGCCCTTGCAATCGGATTTCCAAGCCTCGTTATTCGATCCACTGACAGATGAGGAGAAAAAAGTGTTTTACAGCATGCTTAAAAAGATTCATCGCCATAGCCAAGATGAGAATCGACTCCCGCGAGGTGTTCAGTAGTGTCGCAAAAGCTTTATTGATAATAAAGTTTACTTTTTTCCTCATCAGTATACTAGTAAACTTAAATTCGACAAAACTCATTAGGAGGTTTTTAAAATGAAACAACAACCCATAAACGGACAACATCATGTGTCTATGCTTACTAAGGACGCTAAACAAAACTTATGGTTTTATACAGAGGTCCTGGGACTGAGACTTGTAAAGAAAACGGTCAATCAAGATGATCCATCCATGTACCATCTATTTTATGGAAATCGTAATGGTGCTCCTGGAACCGAAGTATCTTTTTTTGAAATGCCAAATGCAGGTCAGACCCGCAAAGGGACGAACAGTATTAGTTCTTTCTCCCTTCTTGTTCCTAGCGATGAAGCCTTGTCATATTGGGCTAGTCGATTAGATTCTTTTGAAGTTCCTCATGAAGCGATTGTAAGTATCGGGGAACGTAAGTCGCTTACTTTTTATGATAGAGATGAATTGACGGTCCATTTAGTATCGGCTGAAAAAGATAACGGTATCGAGCTAGTTGAACCGTGGATTACAGAAGACATCCCTCCAAAGTATGCCATCGTTGGGTTAGGACCCGTTGAATTGACTGTAAGTGAGGCTGGCCGCACAAAGACGGTTTTGGAAGATATCTTGGGCTATACACAAGTTCGGACAGTACCCTCCATGGGTGATTCCAAGATTATGGTAGATATATATGAAACGGGGAAGGGTGGTTTATACACCGAGCTCCAGGTCAAAGAAGTAAATGACAAAGATCGGGAGAGACCGGGTAAAGGGAGCATCCATCATGTGGCTATAAGAGTTAAGGATGTCGAAGAACTAACCGAATGGGCCGCCAAGATCACTGCTGCAGGCTTTAAAAATACAGGGGTCATTGATCGTTATTACTTCCATTCCTTGTATTTCCGGGATCCGAACCATATTCTTTTTGAGCTTGCTACAGATGGCCCGGGATTTGAGATTGATGAAACTTTTGACGCGCTAGGAGAGAATTTGACCTTACCTTCATTTCTGGAAGAACGTCGTGAAGAGATTGAATCGAAGCTTCATCCTATCCGCTAAACCTAATACAACTATGAAAAGAGGACATAATCATGATGGAACAATATAGAATCGATGAGAAAAAAGGGTTGGAGCTAGGTTTATACACGTTAGGTGATCACACCACAGATGCCTTAACAGGAAAAGCAATTAGTGAACGACAACGGATTCAAGAGATCGTAGCGGCTGCCAAATTAGCTGAGGATGCTGGATTAGATGTATTTGGGGTAGGCGAGAGTCATCAACCGAAATTCATTACCTCAGCTGCCTCGGTTGTCCTTGGAGCCATTGCAAATGCAACCGAACGTATAAAGCTTGTCAGTTCAGCAACTGTACTAAGTACAGCAGATCCTGTACGTGTATATGAGGACTTTGCAACATTGGATTTGTTATCAGGCGGTAGAGCAGAGATTGTTGCTGGACGTGGATCGCGTCTCGGGGCCTATGAACTTTTTGGTTATGACGTAAGAGATTATGAAGAATTGTTCGAAGAGAAAATTGAATTGCTCATGAAAATAAATGAGTCCGATCGCATAACGTGGGAAGGGAAATTCCGCCCTGCATTAAATGATATGGAAATCTTCCCTAAGCCCTTAAATGGAAAGCTGCCAATTTGGCGAGCGGTTGGGGGACCTCCAGCAAGTGCAATTAAGGCGGGAAGAATGGGGACCCCGATGATGCTGACCACCCTTGGTGGACCATCATCTGCCTTTAAAGGTTCTGTAGACGCGTATCGTATGGTTGCTGCAGAGTCAGGGTTCAATCCAGCAGACCTTCCCATCAGCACAACTTCTTTAATGTATATTGATCCGGACTCACAAAAAGCATTCCGCGATTATTATCCATATATCAATCACTTGATGAAAGAGCTTCGTGGGTCTTACTATCCGAAAGAACAATTTGCGGAAGCGATGAGTGTGAGAAATGCACTGCTCGTGGGAAGCCCGCAACAAATTGTGGAGAAGATCCTCTATCAACATGAGATGTATGGCCATAATCGTTTTCTAGCTCAGATTGATGTCGGTGGGTTACCTTATGCTCAAGTGGAACAAATGATTGACCTGTTCGCATCTGAAGTAGCACCAGCCGTAAGACGTGCTACAGCTAAGAAATAAGAAAGAGGGGATAGTATGAAGATCATTGGGATTTCAGGATCCATTGTTGGATCGAAGACTAGAATTGCTGTACAGCAAGCACTTAACAACATCACAGAAAAGCATCCGGATTTCGACGTAGAACTAATTGATCTAGGAGATTATAAGCTGGAATTTAGTGATGGACGCAGCTACATGGATTATACAGGTGATACCAAAGTTGTTCTGGAGAAAATCATGGCCGCCGATGCATATATCATTGGCACCCCAGTTTTTCAAGCTTCGATTCCAGGAACACTTAAGAATCTATTTGATTTACTCCCGGTTAATGGGTTTAAGGATAAAGTTATCGGTATTGTAGTAACTGCAGGTTCTTCAAAACATTACTTAGTGGCAGAACAACAACTGAAACCGATCCTCTCTTATATGAGAGCGGTGGTGGTTCCTAAGTATGTTTTTATTGAAGAGAAACAATATGACCGGAAAGTAATTGTGGATGATGATATTATTTTTAGACTGAATCGACTAGCTAATGAATTGGTGAATACCACGAATGCGATGCAGCAAGTGAAGCAAGCGGAAGAAGCAGCGTTTTTCTTTTAAAAAGAAGGGCTCTGTTAAGAAAATACCTTCAGTCTGTAATATAAAAGGGTATTTTATCCCTAACGTTGTATTTCGTGCAACAGAATGGATCCAAAAGAAAGGGGATCTGAATTCTGTTGCATTTTTTACAATTAAGTATAGGTTAAAACTCTTTTTTGAAGGTTTTCAGCAAATTCTAATGTACGAAGTGCAACAGAAACCTTTTTTTGAGGTCTGTATATGACTTTCTATTGCACATTATGCAATGGAATGGAGTTCATATTCTAATTTAATCTCGTATTTCAATAGAATCAATAGTAATATCGACATAGACATGAGCAAGAACTTAACCATTTTGTTAAATAACTGGAAGTATATAATTTGAGGATTCATTTCTGAAAAGGGGGAGTAGTGTGACGAATAACCTTATTGCAAATAGTAGGTTGTATAATCAAATGATTGTAGGCTCTTTACATCACACACCAGAGCAGGTCGTGAAAAAAATGGGGGCTATGCAAGCGCAAGACTATATGCAGGCGGTTTGGGCCATCGGACTACGTTCTCCTGCTACGAAATTAGCTGATATAGAGCGTGCAATCTCTGACCGCAAGATTATTCTTACTTGGACGCTGCGAGGTACGCTTCATTTCGTCCCAGCAGAAGATGTAAAATGGATGCTACAGCTCTCTGCACCGCGTTTAGCATCACAAACGAAGCGGCGAATGGCTGAGCTTGGACTTGATGATCAGACACTGGAGCGCTGTAGAGAAATTATTGTGAATGCTCTAAAGGGCGGGAAGCATATGGATCGTTCGGTCCTACTTCAGCTAATAGAAGAGGAAGGCATCTACACGGGGAATCAACGCGGTTATCACATGCTCTGGAATAGTGCCTATCAAGGACTGATTTGTTTTGGTCCAATGAATGGTAAACAGCAAACGATTGTATTGTTAGAGGAATGGGTGCCAGATTGCCGAGAGCTATTTTACGAACAATCGTTGCAAGAACTCGCCTTGCGGTATTTTACAGCCCGTGGATTAGCGACCGTTCAGGACTTCGCTTGGTGGGCAGGCATAACCCTTACAGATGCCAGACGAGGGCTAGAATCTGTGAAAAAAGAACTTCAATCGACAGATATAAATGGCAATGAGCATTGGATGTCTAACCATCGAGTAGTTTCAGCGGATGAAGAGTCAGGTATCTATTTACTTCCAGGTTTCGATGAGTACATTCTTGGTTATAAAGACCGGAGTGCTGTACTTGAACCTGAGACGGCTCCTTTAATTGTTCCTGGCAACAACGGTGTTTTCCTGCCTATGATTGTTGTTGGTGGCCAAGTTATAGGTACATGGAAACGTTCGATTAAGAAAAAAGGAATTGAGATAGTCATTCATCCATTTAGAGAACTTGGAAATGCTGAAGAAGCTGTGTTTAAAGCTGCTGAAAGATATGCTGCTTTTATCGGGCTGCCGATACTCAATTTTAGCGTGTCTTCTACATTGACATGAGAATGAAAATATCGTTCAGGGGTGAAGATCAAGTTCATGAATGAGGGCGAGTTAAGGTGCTTTATAGAAGACGAATACATATGGAACAGGTGCAGGCACTAACGCACTTATTAGCCCCTGAAAGTTGATTTTTCAGATAGTTCTGATAAGAACGCAACCCGGCAGGTGCGACCTGCCGGGTTTATTCATAAATCTAATTGACTATATGAACTAAATTCGTCTAGCTAATTCTGCACCCTCCCAAATAGCATTAAGCGCTCTGCGAGCTTGTACTGCATCCCCAATTACATGATAAGGAATGGAGCTTTCCTCCAAGAAGTTCTGAAGGGGGTGCTTGTTTAGGGCGCGTGATCCTACTGCGATTACTACATAATCGGCTGGGAGGCTGAGAAGCTCCCCATCTTTTTCAACCATCACGCTATTCTTTTGGATCGTCATGCACTTGCTGTTGGTCATTAATCTAACACCGTGGCCATATAAGCTTTCCATTACACAGATTTTACGAAGGATACCCAGATCATTTGCTACATCGGCTTGCATTTCTACAACAGTGATTTGATTTCCGCGTTCGACCAGGAGCTCAGCGACTTCGAGACCGACCAAACCCCCTCCAATAATAACAACTCGACCTTCAGGGTGAGCTGTTCCCCATAATACATCATGTGAATTTACAACATGACTACTCAGAACACCTTCTACTGGAGGAATAATCGGGGCTGATCCGATTGCAAGAATGACTTCATCCGGACTAATTTCTTGAATAAGCTCTGGAGTAACCTCCGTATTCATTCGAATTTCTACACCTTCACGTTTAGCGGTCTCTCCCATATTCAGAGCAGCCGCGGTCATTTCTTCTTTACGCGGTGCGGCACCAGCGATATAAAGCTGTCCGCCTAGAATGTCATTTTTTTCGCATAAAATTGGAGAATGCCCACGACGTTTCAGTGTGATTGCTGCTTCTAATCCGGCTGGCCCACCACCGGCTATAAGTACTTTTTTTGGTGTGCTCGCTCGTTGTAATTCATATTCACTTTCTCTTCCGGTAGCAGGATTAAATACACAGCTGATGAAAGGCACCTTCGGATTTACAAATCCATCGAAGCAGCCTTGATCACAACCCACACATTTAACAATGGTGTCCGCGCGTCCAGCTAATGCTTTGTTACAGAATTCAGGATCTGCCAATTGAGCGCGGCCAATAGCTACGAAATCAGCCAGTCCTTCGGCAATAATTCGATTAGCAATAGCTGGATCATTAATACGTCCTACAGCTATAACTGGAATGTTAACCACGGATTTAATTTGTGCTGCGTTATCTACATTGAAGCCCACAGGTAGATCGATAGGTGGTACTTCATATTTAATAGCTGAGCCTGCTGGAACTCCGCGCGATACATTAATCGCATCAATACCAGCATCCTCAGCGAGCTTCGAGAAGAGCTTCATATCTTCCAGTGTAAGTCCGCCGGGAAGATCCTCGATAGCAGAGATTCTCATCAAGATAGGGAACCTAGGTCCAACGGCTTCTCGAATGGCACGGATACAAGCGAGCGGAAAGCGACAACGATTCTCCCAGGAACCGCCGTACTCATCCTGACGGAAGTTCATCGCTGGGCTTAGAAATTGTTGTGGCAAATAACCATGACCAGCATGGAATTCTACACTGTCAAATCCAGCTTTTTTCGCACGTGAAGCAGCATCTGCGTAAGCTTGAACCATCTCACTAACTTCGTGATTCTCCAGCTCTCGGGGGATATGTGTTACACCCTCGAAAGGGACAGGGGAGGAGGAGACTTGAATCAGGTTGGGAGTTACTTTCCCTCCATGCCATAACTGAAGACAGCTTTTGCCGCCTGCATCACGAATAGCATGAGCCAATTGGGTCATACCAGGAATGAATTTATCATCATAAATGGCTGGAGCATCCTCAGAAGCAGCCGTTGGGTGAACGGTTGTTACTTCAACTGTATTTAAGCCGTTACCTCCTTTTGCGCGTGCTACATGGTAATCATTCAAGCGCTCGCTGACATACCCACCCGGAGCATTCATTTTTGTTCCCATGGCAGGCAAAATGACCCGGTTCTTAAGCTCCATATTTCCTATCGTACCTTTGCTGAACAAATGTGCGAATTCCATGCTATAACTTCCTCTCTCTATATATATAGGTTAAAAATAACTAGGTTATTTTAACCTATATTATCGAACAGAACGATAAAAGTATGTGCATAAAATCACGAAGTATTTGGCACAAATGCAGTCCTTGAGGTAAGATAAGAAAATGACCGGAAATGAAGTCCGGTAGTTCGGAGGATGAATATGGATATTGAAGTCTTGATTCTGGCTCAATTAATGAAAGGGTCAAAACATGGTTATGAGATTAAAAAAAATATCATTTTCGTAATGAGTAACGATAAAATCGTTAATAATAATTCGCTGTATCCGAAGCTGAAATTGTTTGAAAAGCGAGGTTGGGTGATTAAAAAAACGGAAATGCAGGAAAACCGGCCTAAACGGTATGTGTATTCCATCACAGCCGAGGGTGAGGAGCGGTTTCATATCTGCTTGAACGAATTTTCACTGGAGACTATTCGTATTGATAATGAATGGTCTATTCGTCTTGCTTATTATGAGCTACTGGATCAGGAAGCCCGCCGAAGATTACTTGATTACAGAGAGACTTACATGAAAGAGAAGCTGGAACATTTACAACAGTTATCCCTAGTGGTTGGGAACGGTGAAGATTTGGATTACTCTGAAGAGCTATATTTTTATACCCGAAGTATGGTATTACATGAGCTAGAGTTAATCCATGAGCTTTCCCATAAACTGGTGTAACTGAAATGAAGAAGGGGGGGGTTCCTTGAGAAAAGTATACTTATTAACCCTTGGTCTTGTACTCCTGTTTATTTTTTCAGCCTGCGATCAAGAACAGGCAAGTGATTCTGTAATTAAGGAAGTAACGGTTACAACCAAGGGGAGAGTCATTCAATCTGTCTTAAAGCCACTTGAAAGGAACACTAATTCAGAAGAAGTTAATGTATCTTTCCAAAGCCTTATGACTGAACCGGATGTTTCAATTCCCTATGTGAAGCTTGGAGAAATCATAGAAATCGAATTTAGTAATACAGCCCCAAACAGCTACAAATTGACAGATTATATTTTGAAAGATAATGGTACTTTAAAGTATAAAAAAGAAACAGCAGAGCCGGTAAATGTTGAATGGGCGGATAAGACAGCTACTTTTAAGCTCGATTCGAATATGGCGGCTTTTCTTAGTTCAGATAGTAAGGATTATGAATCAGGGGCAATTATACGGGGATTTCGACTGACAGGCGAGTGGCTAGACCAGACTAAGGAAATCACGTTTGTTATTCGAACAGATGCTAAGTAGGTATGGAGATCATCATAGTGTATAAGGGAGAACCCGGGATTGCGATTCATCAATCAAAAAGACTAACCAGAAAGTCTGGCTAGTCTTTTATGTTGTTCGATCTATTTATTTCACTTTAATGCCCATGGCTTGCGCAACCTTAGTGAATACTTCGGTATTTTCGTATACTCCTGTAAACAACTGAGCGTTTTTGCCCATGGCCGTAATTGGAATATCCACTGCTGTATGACCTGAAGTTGTCCAGTCTACAACGAAATTCTGTTTGGAGTTAGCGATGGCAAACGGACCATCTTCTTTGGAAATGCCGTCACCTGATTCATCTTCAGCATCTACGGCTTCAATAGAGAATCCACCTGTTTCATGGTCGGCGAGAACTAGGACAAGGGTATCCGGATTCTTTTTAGCGAAATCTTTGGCAATCTGTACGGACTTATCTAACTCTTGTCCCGCTTTAATCGTCATCTTGGCATTGTTTTGGTGTGCAAATTCGTCAGTACCCTCTTCTTCAACCATCAGGAAAAATCCGTTTTTATTTGCTGCAAGCGTGTCTAGCGCTTTTTTCGTCATTTCAGGCAGGGATACAACCGGGTTGTAGATATCTCCTTCACCCTCTGGCTTTTGCTGGAACATTTCCTCATTTGCAAATAACCCGAGAAGCTTGCCGCTTTTCGCCTTTTGCATATCGGTTTTGTTCGTTACGTAGGAGTATCCAAGCTGTTTAGCTTTGTCTACAAGGTTCCCTTGCGTTCCTTTGCTCTTCTCTGAAGGATCTTCAGCTGGCTCATCTGCGAACTTACCTGGATTCCCAGCAGGATACCAGAAGTCTTCGCCTCCACCAAGAAGAACGTCAACTTTGCTCTTGGTCAGAAGCTGCAGAGCGATATCACTTTGTTTGGAGCGATCTTCAACATGAGCACCGAAGGCGGCGCCTGTAGCATCAGTAATTTGGCTGGTAGTTACAACGCCTGTAGATTTCCCTGCTGATTTTGCATATTCCATAATGGTTTGTACGGACTTTTTATCTGCATTCATCCCAATGGCACCGTTATATGTCTTGACTCCGCTGGCATAGGCTGTTGCTGAAGCAGCTGAATCTGTAACAGGGACAGTGGAGCTTGTATGAATTAGTCCAGCATATGGCATAGAATCCATCGCTAGATTTCCTTTTTCACCTACTGTAGCTAGGCGGATGGCATTGCGCTGGGCAGTACCCATTCCGTCACCGACAAACAGAATCACATTTCTTGTGTTTGATGAAGCTGCATTGGCCTGATTTGGTGCTTGTGTAGTGACTACGTTGGAAACGAAGAGAGCAGTTGCTGCAGTCGCTACAATTGCCGTCTTAACGCCGTACTTTTTCGGTGATTTCATAATTTCCCTCCTAATGTATGTTTACAACCTCATACTATAGTAATTACATTAAGAGAATGTTTTCGGATATTGTAAAAAATGTAAATTGTAGCGTGCTTGAAAGCATAGGATTTACAGTAGGCAAGATTTCAAAATAAAATATATCTAGGTGTATTATTACAATATTGAATATATTCATCTCCGAATACAGATTTTAAATGCTGCTCTTCCTGAAGAATAAGTAAATGAATGGCTACAATGTTAAGAAAGAATATAATTAGTGTTAATGAATTTGGATACATAAGATACAATCCAAGAAACATGAGATCAAAACCGACAAATGCGGCGTTTCTACTAAATTTATATATACCGTGCGTGATGAGTTTTGTTACAGTAGACTTATCAATCCCAACTCTCCACGAAGTACGCATGGCAATCATTGCTTGTATGAAAATGGAACATCCGAGGGCTACTACACCAACACCGATAAAGTGAATCGCCGGATGATTAAAATGTTCTCCTACTAGTGTAACTATGTATGACTCCGCTAAGGAAAACGTAAACCACGCTGCTCCCCACACAAAAGTAGTAGTCTTAACGAACAGCTCGGTATAATGGATCATAGATCGTTTATTTCCTTTAGCTAATACGTTTCCTTTAATGTGGTTCTTTTTGTAAAGTATAAGGAGCTTCAAAAGGTAAGAAATAAGGAATATGGAGAAAAGAATTAGGGATAGGATATTTTTTAGATTACTCATTGTAATTTCCTCCTCACCAATACATATGAATGATTGCTCATATGTTTGCTTATATCTTATTTCCTGATGCTGTGCATGTCAACTAAATATTGATTTAGGGGGATAATGTGAAGACGTCAACGTATAAAAGATGGTGGTTAGGGGTCCTGATTATTGCGGCTATTGCATTAGTAAGTACTGGAATCGGAATGCTGGTTAAGCCATCGGGGTTGTTAACATATACTTCAAAAGAGTATAAGGTCACTTTGAAGTATCCCTCCGAGTGGGAAGTAAATCCAGAATATGCTGAGAGGTATCAGGGGAACGACGGATTTTTTCAATTATCCGCTATTTCTGGAGAGGGGTTATCCATCGATGAAGTAGCAAACAAGGATGCATTTCATCAACTGAAGCCTTATGGCTCCGATCCACAAATCATTGAACTGACACTAGAGGGGTTAAAAGCGGAAGAGAAAGCACGATTGATTGTGCCTTCTGCTGATCAGGAAGAGGAATGGAATCATCAGGCTGCTATTATTTTGAAATATCCAGAAGTGGTGAAAATAGGAGATTCTTTGTACAATTATTTTATTTTATGGGCGGATATAAAACATGTGGAGGACATAGGTCAGACTGTTCGATTTACTGGAAAACCGTAAAGTGTTTGCGCACGAAGAAAGTCTGCTGGCTTAATTACCGGTATTTCTAGGAAATATTCCAACTGCCATTTTTGTGTTTTTTGAGCTTGACGACTCGTGGGATTATCCCATGGCGGGTACACTCGTAGTGCTCTTTTGCCACCCTCACCTTTATTGGATAATATATCTTGTTTACCTAACACAGCTTTTGGAAATACAAATTGACCAAAGTGATTTTCATTGCGCGTACTTATAACGAAGAGATCAGCAGGATCTGATATATCATAGGGTTGGATGGGGCCATCTCCAATTCTCTCCCATAACGTGACAAACTGCCCGATCTTTGTAGGTGTGATTTTTGCAACACGGAATCTAATGGATAGCGCGTTTAAATTAAATATATACGCCCCATAATCAGCATTGTGTGGTTCATGAATGAGGTCAGAGCAATCAAGATTACACGGGTTATATACAAGCTCTTGGGTAGCAAGCAGATCACTATGAATGATACCTGAAAAGCTGTGATTCTTAAATTTCATCTGTTCAAATCTCCCGGTTGAGTTCCTTAGAAACTCCTAATGTTCTCTATCTTAATGCAAGAATAGGGAGTTCACAACCGTGAACAGAGCACCTTTCCCTTGAGACTGGAGGTAGTCGTATGAAATCCATACATAAATTAATTGAAATTTTTAAGCTGAGTGTTTTGAATATAGAGTCTGTTCCAGAGTCGTTTAGTTCTGAAGTGTATAAACTTACTCTTAATAATCTAGACAACGTATACGTGAAAATTCCATACAACAGGGATAAACTGGTTCGCGAATTTGAGATGCTTGAAAGACTAAAGGGTGTTATACCTGTTCCAAAAGTATTGGATTTCTGGGACGGAGATAATAGAAGTGTCGGTGCATTGCTTCTCTCCGCTATAGATGGGGTGCCGTGTACGAGTAACATTGATCAGAGTCTGGCGTTTCAAATCGGTAATTATCATGCCATGCTTCATGAAGTTACCATGCCAGCGTATGGATGTTATGGATCCGATGGTTTTCAGATGGTAGAGAACAATAGCTGGAGATTATACCTGAAAAATAATTTTGAAAAGTGGAAAGAACCTTGTAAGGAACTCCTTCATCCTGATTTATTTGAGAAATGTATTACTCACTTTGATAGCGTATATTCGGCGTTACCTGAACCTGATGGGCCTTGTGTTGTTCATATGGATTTTCGACCAGGCAATATATTAATAAAAGATAATGAAGTCGTTGGTATAATTGATTACGAGAGCGCTCGTGGTGGTTCCTCTGAAATTGATTTTACAAAAATAAACCGATACGTCTGGGAAGTGAACCCGCTAACACGGCTCCCTTATGTGCAAGGCTACGAATCGGTTCGTCCTTTACTTGATCTGGAAGCTATAATACCGTTTTATAGTTTTTATGATGCTTTTAGTGCGGTAGTTTGGTGTAAAACCAGAGGGATTGAGAACAATAAGGCATTTCTTCAGGAAAGTATAGAGGTATTGCAAAGGTCTATAGAAGGAATGAATTGATGGGAAAAAATTTGAAATGACTTTATTGCATGCTAGGAAGTGCTGTGCTTGCTTTATTGAATAATCCTATGCTTTGTAACTAAATAGAAGTGAAATGTTTAATCTTATGGGGGAGTAGGAGCTTTGGAAATAAAAAATAAACAAGTTGAACAACGGTATTGTCCTTTATGTAAAGAATTAAATCATTGTGGTGCTAATAGTGGTGATTGTTGGTGTTTTCATACGGAGATTCCTGCAGAACTACTAGAAAGGGTACCTTTGGAACTGAGTGGTAAAGCCTGTATCTGTCAAAGATGCGTAGAGGCGTTTAAAAAACATTAAATAGAAATTTAACTAACTCAAGACGAAAACAGTAATTATATTGTGTATACTTAAATAGTAATATAAAAAAACATATGGGGGACACAGATGAGAAAGCCTATAATTGCAGTTGATATGGATGACACGATATGCCATCTAGTCAAACGAGCTATATACCATAACAACAATGATTTCCCCACTCATGTACTGAAGTACGAGGAAATGCTTGATTGGAATACGGATCATTTACGTCATCCAGATTGTACTCAAGATGTATTCTATGGGCGGCCTGGTTTATATGAGGAGCTTGAATTATTCGACGAGCATGTTGTAGGTGAAATGGAGAAGCTACACAATGCTTATGATGTTATTATTGTTACGGCGGCCCAGCCCAATGCAGTTGTTGAAAAATGGAACTGGCTGCAGAAGCATATGCCGTTTATTCCCATCGAAAATTTCTTCCCATGCAAACGAAAGAATCTTATTAATTATGATCTTCTGATCGATGACGGGGTTCACAACTTGGTTCCTGCATTGCAGGACGGAAGGAAAGTACTCTGTATTCCGCATCCATGGAATTTGAGAGCCCGTGAACAATATGGATTTCCATTATTGACCTCCTGGGAAGGTGCGAAAGAGAAGATTGATCAGATTTTTGAAAATTCAAGAGACTAGCTGATTTGAGGAGAGTTGCTCACATAGAGCAATTCTCTTTTTTTATGCTTTTTAGATTTTTTTGCCTATTTTTTTTGCAACTACTTCATCTGTCGTAGTAATTATGGTATACTGCAACTACTACGACAGATGAAGTAATCATAGGGGGTACCATTTTTGATCAGCAGTGATGTTATACGTGGTTACAATGATACGATGATCCTCTACATGCTGCTCGATGGGGAATCCTACGGGTACGAGATTTCTAAGAATATTAGGCAGCTGACTCAAGAGAAGTATGTCATGAAGGAGACAACGCTGTATTCCGCCTTTACCCGGCTGGAGAAGAACGGATACATTGAATCCTTTTATCTGGATGAGAGTCTTGGCAAGCGGCGCACATATTACCGGATTACCCCACTGGGTCTCGCCTATTACCGAGAAAAATGTGAGGAATGGAAGGTTACGCAGGAAGTTGTAAACCAATTTATCAAGGAGTGGTGATAGTGCATGGAGACGATCATAGTATATCTGGATAATATGTTTGCGGGTCTGCCGAAGACTCCGGAACTGGAGCATTTGAAGCAGGAGCTGCTGTCCGGGATGGAAGATAAGTACCTGGAGCTGAAGCGGGATGGCAAGTCTGAGAATGAGGCGATCGGTATCGTTATTTCGGAATTCGGCAATATTGAGGAGCTGACTGCTGAGCTAGGCATCCGTCCAGCCGGACAGGAGAAGACTGTGCCCATGCTTAGTGAAGAAGAGGTTTATGCTTATGCGGCTGCTAAACGTAGCTCTGGATTATGGACCGGTCTCGGTGTTTTTCTCTGCGCATGCGGGGTGGCGCTGTTGATTACTCTTAGTACATTGTTTGAAAATAATGCTGATATGGCTGATAAAGGTTCGATGCTGGGGATGGTCGGAATGTTCGTGCTGGTCGCTGTGGCCGTTGGGATGTTCATTTATAGCGGCATGAAACTCGAGCGCTTCGAAAGTCTAGAGCAAGGCTTTCAGCTACCTTATGCGCTCAAAACGGCGCTTCAGCGCAGTCAAGCCCTTTATGCTCCGACTTATCGCCTTGCTTTGATTGTGGGCGTCTGTCTTTGTGTGCTGTCGCCGACCTTTATCTTCGCAACTTCGTATTTCAACGATGATTTCGCTGCTTATGGAGTTTCTGCCTTTCTGGTGATTGCAGCAACTGCGGTGTTCTTGTTCGTCTATTATGGAAATATCCAAGAAACTTATACGAAGCTACTGAATGAGCCACATATCGATGCAAAGTAGAAGGGAAAAGAACAATTTGTGAGAGGGCTGTGTTGTGGCCTTTGGCGACGGCGATTTTTCTGTTTACGGGCTTTGTCTATGGACGCTGGGACGTCAACTGGGCAGTATTTCCAATTGCTGGCATCCTGTCCGGCATGTTCAGCAATGTGTATCATATTCTAAAGCGCAAAAATGTCTCCTGATTATACTGACTGCACATTAAGGTAACCTCATCCTTTGGAGGTTACCTTTTTTCTTTTGTCCAATTTGCTGGAACATCATTGACATGATGTATTAAATGTATTTAAATGGAATAGACCGACGGTCGGTCTATAAAAAGGAGGACTCAGAATAAATGAGAATTTCCAAAGAAGCGGAAGAACGCAGAAATGAAATATTAGATAAGGCAGAAATGCTTTTTTTTACGAAAGGTTATGCGAGAACTACAGTGAACGACATCTTGCAGGAGATCGGGATTGCCAAGGGCACGTTCTACTATCATTTCAAGTCGAAGGAGGAGGTTATGGAAGCAGTGGTCACACGATTCATCGATGCTGGAGTAGACGTTGCGAAGATCATTGTTGCTGATTCAAAGCTCTCCGTACATGAAAAGCTACTACAAATCATAATGGCACAGAAACCTGATTCGGAGAGAAAAGGTCACATGATTGAACAGTTTCATCAAGCTGAGAATGCACTAATCCATCAGAAAAGCTTGGCTGAAACTATTTTGAAGCTAACACCTGTGTTGACAGAGGTGATTGAGCAGGGAATCGAGGAGAGCTTGTTCCACTGTCCTTATCCAAAAGAAACGATGGAATTTCTGTTGGTTGCCTCACAATTTTTATTGGATGAAGGGATTTTCAAGTGGCAGCCGGAAGAGATCATTCTCAAAATTCAGAGCTTTATTTATATTATGGAGACTACGTTGGGAGCTGAAAAAGGAAGCTTTTCCTACGTAACGCAAATGTTTGAGTAAGGTCCGGGCAGGGAGGATGAATGAGACGCAGGGGAGAGATCGTCAATGCTGCTACAAATTGTGAAAAAAGATTTTCAAAGAAATAAAATCATAACGATCGTCTTATTTATTTTTATGATGTTATCGGCGTTGCTTGCTGCTTGTGCTTCTCAAGTCATTATGGAATTGACCGGTTCTTTAAGTCATTTGCTGGATAAATCAAAAGCTCCCCATTTTGTTCAAATGCATGCTGGTCCAATAGATAACGCAGGTATTCAAAAATTTGCTTCTACAAATCCACTTGTTAAGAATCAACAGACAGTAGAAATGCTAAGGATAGATGGCTCGCAGATTGTCTTAGGTAACAACAATAAGTCGGAAGAGAACAGCGTAATGGATATAGGTTTTGTAAAGCAGAACCCATCATTTGATTTGCTGCTGAATTTAGAGAATCAAGTGATTAGGGTAGCTGAAGGAGAAATCGCAGTTCCTATTTATTATATGAAGCAGAATGATCTGAACATTGGTGATCAGGTTACCCTTTCCAATGGACAGTTAGATCAAAAATTTATGGTTACGGATTTTGTTCGAGACATCCAAATGAATCCCGCAATTGTTAGCTCTAAGCGCTTTGTCGTAAATGACACGGATTATAATGTACTTAAGAAGAACCATGGAGAAGTTGAGTACTTAATTGAATTTCAAATCACCGATTTAAGTAGACTTAGCGAGTTCCGGAATATCTATCAATCCTCAGATATGCCCGCTAAAGGACCAATGATAGACTATCCTTTGTTTAAGACGCTGAATGCGCTGACAGATGGGATTATTGCAGTTGTCATTATTTTGGTAAGTATCCTTCTTATGATTATAGCCACCCTATGTTTAAGGTTTACGATGATCGCGACCTTAGAGGAGGATTACAGAGAGATTGGCGTCATGAAAGCAATAGGAATCTCACAACGAGATATTAGAAGGATCTATTTAGCAAAATATATGGTGATGGCAGCATGCGCCTCACTGCTAGGATATTTATTATCTTTGGGTGTGGTGCGATTGTTTACAGCGAATATCACATTGTACTTGGGAACTGCTCCGAAAACGATCCTTCAGCCTATTATTCCAGTCTTAGCGGTCGGTTTGATCTTCGGGATGATTGTGTTCTTTTGCAGAGTTATTCTTAGAAGGTTTAATCGTATAACAGTAGTTGACGCTTTAAGGTCAGGGACTGTGGGAGAGTTGAAAGGCAATAAAAGTAGAGTAGTGCTGAGTAAGCGCAGGCATATAAATGTGAATGTTTTTCTTGGCCTAAAGGATGTTTATGGACGCTTCACCATGTTCGGATTGCTATTCTTCGTATTTGTGATCTGTCTGTTTATCATTCTTGTGCCAGTGAATATATTGAATACCCTTCAGTCCCCTCGGTTTATTTCTTATATGGGTGTAGGTCAGAGTGACATGAGAATCGATTTGCAGCCATCTGATCAAATAGAGAAGCGATTTAATGAACTGATAACGACGCTAAATAAGGACTCCGATATAGCTAAATTCTCACCATTAATTACTTCTCGATTTAAAGTGCTAGGCAGCGATGGCGTATGGGAGAATATCAATGTTGAAACAGGAGATTTCTCTATTTTTCCGCTCACCTATGTTAACGGAGGAACCCCTGAAAGTGGGGAGGAGATTGCCCTTTCTGATCTGAATGCCAAGGAATGGAACAAAAGGGTAGGGGATAGCGTTCTTTTGGAGGTAGATGGCACTTCGAAAAAATTGACGGTTAGCGGGATCTACCAAGATATAACGAATGGAGGTCGAACTGCAAAAGCCCGATTACCTTATGACCCGAAGTCCGTGCTATGGTATATCGTAGCTTTAGATGTGAATCCGAATGTTTCCGTTCAGGAGAAAATGGATCAATATGCAAAGTTATTTTATCCAGCCAAAGTTACTCATCTAGAAAGCTATTTATCTCAGACGCTCGGGAATACGATTCGCCAATTAAAGCTGGTCACTGGCTTATCCATTGCCATCTCGATATCAATTTCAGTATTGATTACAGCTTTATTTCTAAAAATGCTGCTAGCGAAGGACGCCTCACAAATTGCGATTTTGAGAAGCATTGGCTTCACGTTAGAAGATATTCGAAAGCAATATCAGGTAAGGCTACTACTGGTTTCAGGTCTTGGAATCATTCTCGGAACCTTTGCAGCGAATACCATCGGTCAAAAATTCACTCAATTACTCGGATCTTTTATGGGAGCATCCAAAATACAGTTTGTAGTTAATCCGGTAATAGCTTATCTTGTTCTCCCTCTTTTTTTCATGCTCATTGTAGCACTCACAACATTAGTAAGCACGATATCGATGAAGAAATCCAATTTATCTAAACTAATTGTCGAATGAGGGTGAGGTGGTAGTATGTTCATATTAGAGACGAAGGGTTTAAATAAAACCTTTGTAACCGGGCAAGGAACCCCGCAGACGGTATTAAAAGATGTTCATCTACAGGTATCAAAGGGAGAATTCGTAGCTATAATGGGGCCTTCTGGCTCAGGGAAATCAACATTGCTCTATACGATCAGCGGCATGGACCGGATGACTTCAGGAAGTGTTGTTTTTAAAGGGCAGGACATCAGTGGTCTTTCTGAGAGTGAATTAGCTGAACTGCGTTTAAATCAAATGGGATTTATTTTTCAGCAGATGCATCTTTTAAAAAACCTGACTATTCGGGACAATATCATCTTATCCGCTTATCGAGCTAAAATCGTTAGTCGTAGAACCATCAATAACAGAGCCGCTGAGTTAATGAAAAAAACCGGAATCTCTGCACTCGCTGAGCGTGATATTACACAAGTATCGGGTGGACAGCTGCAAAGAGCAGCGATCTGCAGGTCAATCATCAATGAGCCTGATATTCTATTTGGTGATGAGCCAACAGGTGCACTGAACTCTAAAGCTGCCAGTGAAATTATGGAGATATTAATAGATATTAATCAGACGGGTACAACGATTCTACTGGCTACACATGATGCGAAAGTCGCTGCTCAGGCAGAACGTGTCCTGTATATGCTGGATGGCAGCATAGCTTCTGAGCAATGGCTTGGTAAATTCAATCGCATAAATGGGGACTTAAAAGAGCGGGAAGAGAAGTTGTCGGCTTGGTTATTGAAGTTGGGATTCTGATTGATAGGAAAGGGATACATAACATGGGAAATCTGAATTATAACTTAAATTTCGAAATGCTATGTGTAAAATACGGGTTAGGCCATTTAAAAAATGAACCAGAACAGGTAACAGGTGGTCTTCTACACAGAATGTATCGTCTACAAACGGACAAAGCGCTCTATGCAGTGAAAGCTCTAAACCCTCAAATTATGCATCGGGATACAGCCATGAACAACTATACTCTTTCTGAAAAAGTTGCGAATATGGCTTATCAAAATGGAATAAATGCAGTACCGGCCATCGTATCCAAAGATAGTTTTATGCATGAATTCGAGGGTCAATTCTATTTATTATTTCCATGGGTCGAAGGTAAGGCATTGCCATCAGGAGGTATTAATATAGGGTGTTGTAAAAAGATTGGCGAAAACCTTGCTAAAATTCATAAGATCGATTTCGCTACACTTCTTGATCATCATCCTAATGAAAATCTTGAGGCAGTAAATACATCCACTGTTTGTTGGAATGAATATGCACTAACAGCAAAACAGGATGGTTTGGAATGGTCTAGCTTGCTATTAGATAACCTGAACCAAATAAATTATTGGGAACAACTTGTAGATTCTTCAGCGGAACAATTATTGAATCATATGGTGATCAGCCATCGGGATTTAGATCAAAAAAATGTACTATGGGATGAGCATCAGATACCCATTATTATTGACTGGGAAGCAGCAGGACCTATCCATCCAACCCAAGAGTTAATAGATGTAGCCCTTTATTGGTCAGGCTTTGAATCGGGAAGTGTAAGCAAAGATGCTTTCTGCACGCTTATTAATGCATACCGCGATCATGGCGGCGAGATTTATGCTAACTGGTCCGATGTGCTCAACTATGGTTTTCATGGGAAGCTAGAATGGTTAGCTTATAATATCAGACGGTCACTTGGAATAGAGAGTACGGATGATACAGAGCGAGAACTTGGAACCCGTGAAGTAATAAATACAATCACTGCTTTAAATGACTATGATAACTTTATTCCTCAGTGTATCGAATGGTGTAACCAAGACTACTAAAGGAGAACTTATATATGAATGTAGTAAAAGCTACTATGGAGGATATAAGAGGATGGCTGGAGCTGGCGGCAGAGGTAGAGTCCCTTTTTGGGCCGATGGTAGATGATCCGAATTTCACTCTAGCGTTAGAAAAAAATATCAGTCGACAAAGCGCTTTTTGTGTACGAGAAAACAATGGTTCGCCAGGTTCAAGATTACTTGGAGCTGTGTTATTCTCTTCATCCAATGCCCCTAATTACAAGATTGGTTGGTTATCTGTTTCAGCCATAGAGAGAAATAAGGGTGTCGCGACAGCCCTTCTTAACAATATTATCGAAAGTATCGAAACCCCAGCAGAGATATTCGTTACTACATTTGGTGAGGATCATCCAGAGGGTCAACCTGCTAGAAGATTTTATCAGAAGTTTGGTTTCTTTCCTATGCAGGATGGGGTTCCAAATGGCCTCGAAGGTGGCTCAAGACAAAATTTCAAGCTGACGATCGCTCACAAGGATTCATTATGAAAAAAATAATTTATTTATCGGTGATTTCATTTTTCTTGCTAGCGATTTCTTTCAGCCCATTGTTCAACTATATCCGTGAGTATATGATTTCAGATCAAATCAATCAGCGTTATGAGATCAACCATGCTGAGAAAGGGTATAACACGTTAAACGTTCAAGAACTAACGGTTGATGATAAGCATATTAAGCTCCAAGAAGAAAATACAGGCAGGAAAGCAGAATTGACCCTTTGGGATGAAGAGGAGAGTGTCCCGCCTGGAGATATTGTGAAAGTTCAGTTTTTATTAAATGGTCAAAAAATCTCAACTCCTGATGAAATATGGTTGTCTAATCGGGAACGAGGAAGCAGATATTTCTCATGGATAGATATCCTTACTGTTACGGATCGAAAGACTGGCGAGAAAGAAATTAATATAGTCCAAAGACTTACAGATGATAGTCAGCCGATGGAAAAGAGAAAATGGAAAATAATCACGATCTCACATGATGGCAGTATAGAAGAAAAGGTGCTGAGTTATGCTCAAAGAAGTGACAATCATCTAGGGGTGAAGCTTATCGAGTTCTCGGGTACATCACTTATGGGTATGGGCTACTATTCGGATATTACTAAAAGTTATCCAAGTGTATTTTTCCCTCTAATTTATCCATTTTTAACAGGTGTCGTGGGAATCTTTCTATTGATCATTATAGTTGTTCAATTACTGATCGAGCTTCATAATAGGCGCGTTATTAGGAACAACGGGCGATAACGGTCATAAGATATGTTCTGAAATTACTTATAATTTCGAATCACCTTTAACTTGGTCAAGGTTAATAAAGCAAATAGTAGTAGCAGGACTCCGATGGAACCCATGACAGGGGCTGGACTGAAGTGATCGGACAGGAATGAAACGGCTGTAAGACCAAGTGAGGGTGCTACACTCATAATGGACCCAAGTACACCGAAGACTCTACCTTGTATATCCTCCGAAACTTCCAGCCTGAGGATGGTATTTATCAGCAATGTACAGAATGAGAACATAAAGCCAATAAGAAGAATGATGGGAATGGCTAAGGCAGCAGTAGTGACGAACGATAGCAGGAGGTACAGGGGACCCAGACATAGCAGTCCAGTCATGATAAAGAAGCCGCGATTCTTTAATTTGAAGCCGAGAAACAAGATCATGCTGGAACCCATCATATAACCTAGAGGAATACAGGCTTCCATGAGTCCAAACTGAAAGGGACTAGAATTCCATACTTTGACGGCCATAACTTGCGTTAGCATCAGTGAAGGCATAAAGAACAAAGTGAGCGTAGGAAGCATGATGATTATTGCTCGGGCGAAGGGGTATCTCCAAATATAACGAACGCCATCCGCAAGATCCTGTGTGAATTTTCTGTCTTCTTTAGGTCCGGTATTCACTCGGTTTGGGAGTGGAAGGGAGCGGACAGCAAGAACTAGTAGAAAGGAAACGAAAAATGTAGCTCCATCAAATAATATGGCATCTGCCGCTCCAAAACTTGCTACAAAAATACCTCCAGCCGAATAACCAATCGTCCGACAGATGTTCTCCGACAGGTTCAGAATCCCGACTGCTTTTTGTACATGTTCTTTTCCAACTACAGTGGTAATTGAAGCTTGATACGCAGGGGATTGGAATAATGCTGAGACTGTCGTAAGTCCCGTTAATATGGCCACGATAATGAATGATGTAGAAGACATGGAAATGGCCAGAGCAAGCGTACCTGCTAGACCGCAGCTTATCAAATCAGTGATTAACATAATGGTTCTGCGATTGATCCTGTCTGCGAGTGTGCCTCCTATCGATCCGAGTAAAGAACTGAGCAATAGATTGATTATCGTAATAATGGCAATCATTTTAGCGCTTCCGGTCGTCTGAAGTACCCATAAACTTAAAGCAATGCTGTGAAAGGTGTTTCCAAACAAAGAAATGGAATAGGAGCTGAGTAGCAGCATAAATCTCCGGTTTCCCCAAAGGGTTGGATAGGATTGAGCGGTGGTGGATGCATGTTTTGCTAATACAGGATCTGTCATGGGTAACTCTCCTCTCGACTTAAACGCTTAAGTGAATATCGAAAAAAAATTAATCAACAAAATAACGATTATTCTCTTGTTTGGAGTAGTCAGGACGATGTAACAACTCCTGCATTAGTTCAAAAGCAGTGGCTGACTTATCCCCAGTGAATATGAATTTCTGAACGTCTTCTCCAAGCATTTCTGGGCAATTACAGGTACATAGAACAGAAAGACGTGCGAATACCCCGGATTTTTCAACACAACTTCCGATAAACTCATTAATAACTATAGCTTCTTTATAGATCCCCTCCGATAAGATTGTATTCAATTCCTCCATATTTTGAACTTTGAATATTGCTTTCTCAGGTAAAGGAAGACTATCTTGGATAAAGCTAGTGAGTAGGGAGTTATTGAAGCTCTCCATAATTAAACAAACCTGTGAAAGATCCTCCGGCATTACATTTTGTAGAGCTGAACGATAATTGTAAAGAACTTGCTTAAACAGCTTATCTTCAATCATGCTGTCGATCAAAATCAAGGGGATGCCTTCTACAAAATGTTTGGAAATCGAATAGAAGGATTCATCGTGCACATCGATCAGAAAGACGGCTTCGAGCTTTCTTTCAACGATGATATTCAGAGAAGGATGGTCAGTACCAAGAGAATATAGCAGCGTATGATATCCGGCATCCGTTAAACGCTGTTCCAAAGCACGAATAAATGTGAATTGGGCATAGAGTTTCCAAGGTGGCATATAAGCAGAATTATGGACAAGTACCCCTACTAATCCCGTTTTTTTATTGGCAAGCGAACGGGCTGCTAGATTAGGAATGTAATGAAGTTCTTCGGCAAGTGACAGAATTTGATTGCGGGTCTTCTCAGGAATGGTTTGGTTATCGACGCGGTTCAGAACATAGCTTACAGTCGCAACGGAGACATTAGCTTGTAACGCGATGTCTTTCATTGTAGTCTTTTTCACCAGTAAACTTCTCCCTTGCTGAGATATTTATTTCCAAATATTATCATTAACACTTGAAAAGAGTCAACGATTGACTTTATACCAAGAAGCAAATGATGCTTGTGTTCATTTTTATAATTTGGGTAAATAGATATAAGAAGCTAAATCAGTCAGCGAGAAGAGGTGTGGCTCATGGGAACGAATCTTAATCGGGAAGAGCGCGCGCTGTGAAACCGCTTTAGATACTGACACAAATCTGTGAAATTATTCACTTAATTATTAAGAATTTTAATATATAATTAATTCATAATCAAAATTAGGGGGAATCGAAAATGAGACTATTTAAAATGATTTTAGTGGCTGGGGTTTCGGTAGCAGTATTGGCAGGTTGTGGAGCAAATGAGGATAAAGCAAACAATTCGGCGGCAACTTCAGCTCCGGCTGCTGAGCAGACAGATGCTGTCACTACAGCTTCGATTGTGAATCAAGCAGATGCATTTACTAAGGCTGTTAGCAAAGATGGAAACTGGATTGTTGCGATTCTAAATGATGTAACGATTCCTGATGAGGTTGTTGTAGCTGGAGAATTCCGTAATAAAGGAGCCGCAGATGGCGACATCTACCGTAAGATTGCCCTTTATTCGCAAGATGCTGATCACAAGATCACTGCTACTTATACACTAACCGTACCAAAGTTTACAGTACAAAGTGAGAATTTGAAAGTTGAAGGCGGAACGATTAAAGGCGATGTTTATGTAGAAGCGAAAGGCTTTACTCTGCCTGAAACCGCCACTATTGATGGTAACCTCTATTTCGCAAGCGAAGATCTGAAAACATCAGCTGTTATTGATGGAAAAGTGACTGGAACAACAGAAGTTAAATAATTTCGTAATCAACTTATATAGTAGAAGCCAATCCATAGACTATGGGTTGGCTTTTTTCTTTTTGTGATTATGTGATCTTCGGTTGATTTTCTTAATATTGAACTTATAATATTACTACCACTACTAGGAGGAACACATATGTCTAAGGAGTATTCACGCACATATATCGAAAGTGTAAAGCTTGAAATGTTAAATAGATTGGGACTTAAGCAAGTGTTCTTTAAGGAGCAAATAGGTGACGGCCTGATTTTTGAAGCAGTTGGTTTTGATAAAGGGAGCAAGCATCGTTTTTGTGTTAGACCAAAGACGAAAACAATTGACGAATTTATTTCAGGAAAATGGATGAAGGTCCGCAGCTTTACAATCAAAAGTGTGGAAATTTAAAATTGAAGTCTAAAAAGGGAACCCCATTTAAATCGGAGTTTCCTTTTTTATTTTTGAGAAGGATTCATTGATAATGTGAAGTATCGCCGTACAGATCGATAGTTGTATTGTTGTCAGTTAGGGTTACTTTACACAATGCTGTAGAGAGAATATCCGGTAGTTCCCCTAATTCCTGCAATGATTTATTGAGAAAATGAGCCATAATGACTTTCAGGGTCATCCGATGCGTGACAATAAGTACCTCATGTCCTTCATTATCGTTAATGATACGCTCCATAGTTGGCGTTACTCTTTGTTCAAGCTGACTATAGGTCTCACCTGGGGCTAGAGGAATAAAAAGATCAGGTCTGGTGAAAAAATGGGTGTACTGTAATGGATATTCTTGTTCAATCTGATCTGTGTTCATTCCTTCCCAAATGCCCATGTTAATTTCCATTAATGAAGCTTGCTGTTGAATCGGTAAACTCCGATTTCCTCGTAAAATCTGCGCAGTATGCAATGCTCTTGGACTAGTACTAGAATAAATGGCTCCTAAATTCTCACCTTCCAAACGTTCTCTCAACCATTCCGCTTGCTGTTCACCCAAGGCTGTTAACGCTGAATTTTGATGTCCTTGCATTCTTTTCTGCAAATTCCATTCGGTCTGCCCGTGACGGGTTAGAAATAATACTGTCTCTTTCATTAACGAAACCTCCCTTTTGAATAGTTGTAAGTATAAGATAAATAATTATAAATAAACAATATATAATAGTTAATATTCATAATGTATAGTTATAATAAGAAAGCCGAAGGTCCGTTAAATATGATTATATTTTATATAGTTAGGAAGAAATCAGGATGAACTATCATGTATTAAAATTGTTTTATTATGTTGCGATAACAGGGAGTGTGACCAAAGCCTCCGAACGTTTGCACATTAGTCAACCCGCTATATCAGCGCAGATCCGCAAATTTGAACGGGAGAATAATATCGTATTATTAGAGGTCATAGGAAAGAGAATGGTGCTAACACCGATTGGGAGAAAACTGATCGAACCACTTGAAAAGTTATTTGCTATGGGTGAACAGGTACAGCAGATTATTGAGGATTATCATAAATTTCCTGCGGGTCATATTCGGATTGCAGGTAATTACCTGGCCACAAGCATACTCATCCCCCGGTGGGCATCATTATACAAACAATCTTTTCCGAAGGTTAAAATTCAGATCTCTACTGCTAATTCTCATGAAGTCATGGAACAATTAAATAACTTTGAAGCAGACGTGGCGATTTATAGTGATATGGCGTTTCCTTCTCATCATACAGGGGTGTTCGAACATCGTGAGTTGTACAAGGACGAGTATGTGTTCGTAGTTTCTTCAAATCATTCTTTAGCCAAGCAGGAGGTTAGCTTTGAGGAAGTGATGGCTGAGGCATTTATTATGAGGGAGGAAGGTAGTGCAGCCAGAGAGAGAATTGTACAATTATGTGAAGAAAGAAAGGTACAACAACCGAAGATCGAACTTCAATTTAATGGAGTAAATGAGGTTATTCAAGCCGTG
Organism: Paenibacillus sp. FSL R5-0744; assembly: GCF_037972555.1. Lineage (NCBI taxonomy): Bacteria > Bacillati > Bacillota > Bacilli > Caryophanales > Paenibacillaceae > Paenibacillus > Paenibacillus sp. FSL R5-0744. Next base: position 4,537,262 of record NZ_CP150228.1, on the reverse strand, counting down.
ATTGCCGGTTATGGGATTAGTTTTGTATCTGCGTTGTTAGCAAAGCCTTATCTTGATCAGGGTATGTTAGCCAAGGTCGAAGTGGAAAATGTAATCTCAAAGCATTCGATATGGATGAGCCACAGAAAGAAAGAGCTTCAAGAAAGCTATATCCAGTCATTTATTAAGCTCGTCATGAAACAATTAAAAGAAGCGGATAATTTATACTCGGTTCCAACGCATACACCTTAATTAAAATAACTTATGAATTACGATGTATGCATTGAACTGAGATCAAAGATTGGAATGTAATTGAAGCAACTCAGGTGCACTAATGTCTTCTGCTTCAGAAGATTTAAATTGAATGTTATATAATTGTGAGTATAGCCCATTCATTTCTAATAAAGACTCATGTGTACCTTCCTCAACAATCGAACCCTGATTTAACACGATAATTCTAGATGCTTCACGTATGGTGGATAGTCTGTGTGCAATAACCAATGTGGTTCGATTCTTCATTAACAAATCAAGCGATTGCTGAATCATTCGCTCAGATTCGTTATCGAGTGCGGAAGTTGCTTCATCTAGAAGAAGGAGTGGAGCATCACGAAGAAAAGCTCTGGCAATGGCTATGCGTTGTCTTTGTCCACCAGATAAAGTCGATCCATGTTCACCTAGGATAGTGTCATAACCATGGGGCATCTTCGTAATAAACTCTTCTGCACCTGCGAGCCGAGCGGCTTCTCGAATATCCTCTTCGCTAGCTGTACTAGAACTGAAGGCGATATTGTCTCGTATAGTTCCTGAGAACAAATAAGGGGTTTGGGGAACATAGGTAATCATTGCACGTGCTTCTTCAAGCTGATCATGTACAGACTTTCCATAAACCTTGATGCTTCCTGCAGTAGGCTCATAAAGTCCATTACATAATCGAACGAGCGTCGTCTTCCCTGACCCGCTTGGCCCGACAACCGCGATAGTTTCTCCATGTTGTATATGAATATTAAGCCCTGTAAATAGGGAGGCTTCATTATCCGTTTTACCCGAATAGTTGTAGTGGACATCCTCTATTTGTAATGCAGCTACCTCTACGGAAGCGAATGTTGATGAGCTGGATTCTGGCAAAGGATGAGTAGCTCCTTCATCAGGTGCATCAAGTATAGCGAATACGCGGTCAGCTGCACCTAAAGCCTCCTGGACACCTCCCCATGTTTGAGACATATGGACAAAAGGCCATTGAACCCTACCCATCAAAATAATAAAAGCGAGTACTTCACCTGCTGATGTTCCGCCACTTAGAGCTGATAACGCAATTAAAGCGGCGCATGTCACCATTACGAGATTGTTGATAAAGGCAGAAGATTGCCATAAGAGACCATTTAGAAGCGATTTTCGCAGCTGCATTCTTCTTAACTGCTCACGTTCTAACGCATATTTATTTAAGAGAGTTTCTTCAAGCGAAAAGGCTCTTACGACCTTCATTCCTTGAAGCGTTTCTTGTAAGATTCCTCGTAATTCCGCCTCTTTTGCATATATTTGAGTAGATAATTTTCGTAATCTGCGATCAAAGAAACGTCCGGAAAGAAAAACAAGGGGACCCGATCCGAGAGCTAACAGGGCGATCCAGACATCCATTTTAGCCAAATATAGAAAGGAAATGAAACAGAGAAGTAGATTATAGCCTAGATCGTATACGATGCTGTTTATCATCCCCATGGCCATCCCTGCATCCTTAGTGTTACGAGAAGTCAAATCACCTGAATGCATGGACTGAAGGTAACGGAATGGAAGTCGGTGACTTTTATCAAACAGCTTCGCACGAATATCCCAAGCCATCCGACTTTGCATAACAAAGCGGAAGTAATGCTGCACCATAAGACAGCAGATAATGATGACACAAGCAATGGCACAGATTACAGTTATACGTGTTAATGCATCCATATTGGCGTTGTTGATCGTATCAATAAATACTTGCTGAATGGCTGCAAATCCTATGTCCATTACGAGTTTAGCAGAGAGCAGGAGTACAGCCACAATAAATCCAATTCGATAAGGGCTAGCGTAAGAGATTAATCTACGCAGAGCATACCCCAATTTTAGATTCTTGGATTCCATCTCATTCATATCTCTACCTCCCTGACCAGAGTAGAAATATCAGCCTTCTTCATTGAGGTCTCAACCATATTGTAATACTGTCCTTGTAAAGTCATTAACTCCAGATGAGTCCCAGCTTCAACAATAGAACCCGCCTCCATATAATAAATGTGATCTGCATTTCTGATGGTAGATAGTCTATGCGCGATAATAACCGTTGTACGATCATGCATGAGTTCTTGCAGGGCCTGGCCGACAATCTCCTCATTATGGCTATCAAGTGCAGCTGTGGGTTCATCAAGAAGGAGAAGCTTAGGCGCTCGGACAAACGCTCTGGCAATAGATAGCCGCTGCCTTTCACCGCCAGATAAGGTATGGCCCCGTTCCCCAATGGAAGTCTGATATTGAAGGGGGGTTCTCATAATAAATTCATGTATCCCCGCACTTTTTGCTGCTTTAATAATTTCTTCATAGGTTGCGTCAGGTCTTCCCCATGCAATATTTTCATATAGAGTTCCAGTGAACAGATAAGGCTCTTGAGAAACATAAGCCAAATGATTACGCCAAGACCGAGGGGGAATGCTGCTTAACGGCAACTTACCAGATTGGATGACCCCTTCATTAGGTTCATAGGTTGCGAGTATTAATTGAAGGAGGGTGCTTTTTCCACTGCCACTAGGACCGGCAAACGCAGTTACTTTACCTGGTTCTATGGTTAGATTAACGTTAGTTAATACTTGATGATTACCATAATGAAAACCTACATTCTCAAAGGTGATAGGGTACAAGCCACTAATTGCTTGGTTGTTATTCATCGGCATTTCTTTATGAGAATCTTCCTGATTACATTCACGGCTTGCGTCTTCTTCTGGTAAATCAATGACTTCAAACAATCGTTTACCTTGCGCCAGCGAGGCTTGTAATTCTGTCCATAGATTAGCCAGCTTTGATACAGGGTTTGTAATTTGCTCGAAACAAATCAGAAATGCCGCCACTGCTCCCACATCCAATCTCCCTTGGATAACTAGATATCCGCCGTAGGAGAGAACATATAGCAATCCACTAAGAATAACGGCAAAGGGCATATTATAGCCCACAGCTTCTAAGCGTGTGACAGGTAAATGAATGTTGAAATATTGCCTAACACGTTGTGTGAATTGATTATGCAGCTTAGGTACAAGGGAGAAGGCACGCACAACCTCAGCACCCTGTACCGTATCTTGAATAAACATTTGTTGAGCGGTTTCAATTTGCTGTCTTTGCTCGTGCATGGAACGTAGGCGGGAAGTGAAGGGAATCATCACAAGTGGAACAAGCGAGCAAATCAATATAGTTCCGAGCGTTAAGACATATTGGAGTGAGAGCAGATAAGTTAGGAGAAATGTAATTTGCATCAAATTACTGAATAGTTCAATGGTCTTCTGATTGATACCTTGCTGAGCAGCTGGGGCAGAATCATTGATACGACTAATGAGATCAGCAGAATGATAACGATCCAAATCTTTCATCTGTACGTTTAATAATCTAGCTAGCAGTGATACCTGAAGCTTGGAGGTCGACTTGAATTCAAGCACACCTGATAAGTAAGTCAATAAGAAGCTGGCTAAAGCATCTACAATAACGATTATTAGAGCAAAGATAGCACCAGACATCAAAAAGGACATGTTCTGATTCGTAGCAGCGTTGATTATACGTCGTAAAGATTCGGCTATCCCAACTGTTGCAAGGGAAACGACGGCAGCTAAGAGACATAATATGAGGTACCAGCCTAAATAGGGTTTTCCAAGTTTCAGTAAACGCATAAAAGTGTTAGAAACTACTTTGGATTTTTTGATCGAGTCTGCTTCTATGTTTGTAGATCCATTCAATTTAGACCCTCCCCACTATGGTTTTAATTTGCTGTGGTTCACTTAAAAGATAGGAGGTTCCTCATCGAGCATTACTTTTGTGGTGACGGCAAGTAATTCTCTCAATTTATCCATTCGAAGATGGTAATATAATCGATGATCGGTTCTTTTTAGTTCGATAAGGTCTAAAAAAAATAGGAAGTTGGCATGATAAGTTACTGCCGCGGGCGTTATGCCAAGTGCTGATGCAATTTCTTGTCCATAGTGAGGGCGATTCCTTAAGAGCAGCAAGAAGTCTAAACGTCGTTTATCCGAGAATGCTTTTAAAAAAAGTTCAGTTTTCTCTCGATCAGCAGCAGGTCCGAATACATGGTCATTAAAAATGCCGAATATAACCCAAGCGATACGGGAACTTCCTGCGTAAAAGAAGAGAACATGATTCCCAACTTGTGAGAAAAAGCTGACATGAAAAGTAGTGGGAACATCATAAACTGCAGGTTCATTTTTGTTGAAATCACGAATGAATCTTTCAGGATTCGCTAGGAACAAACCTTCATAACGCTGAGAGGCTTGTTCAGACTCCCTTCTTAACTCCTCTTTCCAAAGTGAAAAGACATCCTTGTAGAACTGGTTTAAGAGCTGCATATAACGTAGCTTAGTTTCTTCGGGATAAGCAAGGCACTCTAGTAATGGCCCCTGCGCTTCAATCACATCCAGCTGCGGTTTTGTTCTTGCCACAAGCTCAGCCATTAAGCGGGTATCCTTCTTGACGATTTCCCAATCGTTTCCTTCTAGCAACTCATCTAATTTATCGTAATACACACCATATACCATTTCAGCGACTACCTTTTCTGCAGGACTCTTTTCCAGTCGATTTATCCATGCTTCAGCTGTTTGTGGTTCTGGACAAGTGCAAATGGATTCATAGAAAGCAAAATCGAGTGCTTTATGAAAAAAGTTGTACTGGAAAAAAAACTGAAGTTCTCGGTAGGAGTGAGGTGACAACCGTGCTCGTGCATCTTTATGATAAGACAACGCTTGTGGGTCCATTTCAAGTTTGTAATCCTCAGCTGCCTTAAGCAACTGCTCTTCACAAGCAATCATTCCCATAGAAACAATGAATTCCAAAGCTTCGTTGTACGCAAATTTTATGTTCGAAAGTAAGGTGTCTTTCATGTTATCTTCCATCATAACCTCCGATATTTCTCGTTATAGAATTTAAATGTTGGGATGATACGACTAATATTTAATGATGACTTAATGTTAAAATAAACCATTCATTTTCTTTTGTAAAGGGATATTTTACAATTCGTACTAACTGCTAGGATTCGGTTGTCGTGCATGGTAAACTATGGATAAAAAATAGGAGGGGCCATGATGGAGCCAATCGTGTTCAAACAAATTGAATTTGTACGTAGTGTTACTGTTCGTGCAGTTGAAGAACTTTCCGAGGAACTATTAGATATCATTCCACAGGGCTTTAATAACAACGTTAGATGGAACTTGGGACATATTTATTTGGTGCAAGAGAAGTTCGCTTTTCATTCCGCTAGGGAGCTTATGCAATTGCCGGAAAGCTTTGAACGATTATTTGCAAAAGGTACTAAACCTGCAGAGTGGAGCGAGAAACCACCAACACTTGAAGTGTTAATTGAGATGCTTTCGGAGCAACCCAAACGTATTCAGGAAGCTATGCACAATCGCTTAAGTGAGCAAGTAACCCCTCTTACAACGGGTAGTGGATTAACTTTAAATACAATCGGAGAATTCATAAATTTCACGCTTTACCATGAAGGGATGCATTTTAATACAATCAAACTATTAAATCGATTTGCTGATAAAAGACTTTAGAGATCTTTAGTAGACAAAAGTCTAAGGTCAAGGAGGTATTCGATGGAGGTTGGAAGAATTTTAGGTATTGCATATAATGTGATCCCAGTTAAAGACTTGGAGAAATCTGCAGCTTGGTTTGTGAAACATTTGTCGCATCACTTCACTACAATTTGAGTTCTGAAGATGTGAAAGTCGGAAACATTAGCGATGAAGGTGAGTATGGGAAGTTTTTTGTATTTGAAGATCTGGATGGTAATTTATTTGATGTCTGGGAACACCATGATTGTGAACTGGTTTATTAGCCTCACAAAGGATAGCGAGTTCAATCGATATCCTTTGTTATATATTGGAACGAAAAAAAATTTGTAATGAAAACGGTTTTATGATAATCTAGTTAATGTAATACATGTAACCGGTTACACATTGGGGGATGAAATGAATGATGATGACGATTAAAGATGTTGCTAAAATAGCTGGAGTATCGGTGGCAACCGTTTCTAGGGTGTTAAATGATTCTGGTTATGTGAATATCGATACTCGAAAAAAGGTTGAGGCAGCAATCAAAGAAATGAATTATACCCCTAATGAGGTTGCAAGGTCTTTGTATAAACGGAAATCCAAATTAATCGGACTACTATTACCTGACATTACGAACCCATTCTTCCCGCAATTAGCACGTGGGATAGAAGATCAGATGCAGGAGCATGGTTATCGGATAATCTTTGGTAATAGTGATGAGAACGAGGAAAAGGAATTGGATTATATTCAAACCTTTATCCAAAATAATGTCATTGGCATGATCTCATCCACTAATTTTCCAGAGAAAGATATTTATTCTAATTTAAAAATTCCGGTTGTATTTCTTGACCGTACTTCTAATGACAGTCCCTCCGTATATGCAGATGGCAGAAAAGGCGGACGCCTTGCTGCTCAAGAAATCATTGCACGGGGAAGCACCAAAATTACAGTCATGCAAGGACCGGCGCATATTAAACCGGCGCAGGATCGATTTCAAGGTGCGATTGAAGTACTTGATGAAATGGGAATCACTTATCAAGTGATCCAGACTTCATCTTTCTCCCACACGGAAGCGGAACAATGGGCTGTAGAGTTATTTGATAAATATATAGACACAGACGGCGTAATTGCAAGTAATGATATCGTGGCGACAGCAGTTATTCATGAAGCACATCGCTTAGGTAAAAGAGTGCCACAGGATCTCCAAATCATTGGATTCGATGATATCCCACTTAGCAGCCTGTTGTCTCCTTCGTTATCCACTATCCGTCAGCCTGCACATGACATGGGCCGTGAAGCGGCTGGTTTACTTATTAAGTTAATTGAGCAAGATAAAGTAGAAGATAAAATCATTCAATTACCCGTCAGCTTTGTGGAGCGGGAAACAACAAGAAGTAAAGAATAGATGACAACATAAGAAAGGTTGATGGACATGGCTAAGATTTGTGTAATTGGAAGTTGTTCAATGGATTTGGTGGTAACCTCATCTAAGCGACCTCACGCAGGAGAAACTGTTCTTGGAGAGAGCTTCGCTACCGTTCCAGGAGGCAAGGGAGCGAATCAGGCCGTAGCTGCTTCGCGTTTAGGGGCAGAAGTTATGATGGTTGGTTGTGTAGGTGAAGATTTCTATGGTACGGAGATCATGGAGAATCTTAAGAGAAATCGGGTTCTTACCACCAATGTGGAACCGGTTACACATACCAAAAGCGGTACTGCTCACATCATTTTAGCAGAAGGTGATAATAGTATTATCGTTGTAAAAGGAGCTAATGATTCAGTTACTCCTGCTTTGGTTGAGCGAGCACTTGATGCTATTAAAGGATCTGATATGGTGCTAATCCAACAAGAAATACCCGAAGAAACGGTGTCTTTTGTAAGCGAACTTTGTCATAAATTTAATATCCCTATGCTGCTTAATCCGGCACCTGCGCGTCCCATTAGTGACGCGATTATAGAAAATGCCGCCTATCTGACACCTAATGAACATGAATGTACGATTTTATTCCCTGGGATGAGTACTACAGATGCCTTACGGAAATATCCAAACAAGCTGTTTATCACAGAGGGAAGCAATGGCGTACGATTTTACGATGGAGAACAAGAAGTTCTGGTTCCTACTTACAAAGTTAACGCTATAGATACGACAGGTGCTGGAGATACTTTTAATGCGGCATTTGCAGTTGCTTTAGCTGAAGGCAGCTCCATTCTGGATAGTGTAAAGTTTGCCAATCGAGCGGCTTCCTTATCCGTTACTAAATTTGGTGCACAAGGTGGCATGCCGACAAGAGCAGAAGTGGAGGCGAATCTTTAGTTATGAAGAAACAAGGGATATTAAACAGTCATATTTCCAAAGTGCTTACTGACTTAGGCCACACTGATACAATTGTCATCGCAGATGTGGGGCTTCCAGTTCCACCAGGTGTTCCGAAGATTGATTTGGCGGTTAAACTAGGGGTTCCTAGCTTCCAAGATATCGTTGATATCATTTCGGAGGATATGGTCATCGAAAAGGTGATCGTTGCAGAGGAATTAGAGACTGATAATAAAGTCACCTCTCAATACTTGAATAATAAATTTAAGGAAATACCGATAGAAGCGTATTCACATGAGCAATTTAAGCAGCTGACGATGCAGGCTAAGGTTATTATTCGCACGGGTGAAGCTAAGCCGTATGCAAACTGTATTCTACAAGCTGGGGTCTATTTTGGATAAAAAGGGGGTTCTAAGTGTATGCACATTACGATGAAAGATATTCATAAGTCTTTTGGCGCTAACCGTGTATTGACCGGTGTGGATTTTGAACTTAAGGATGGTGAAGTTCATGCCCTGATGGGTGAGAATGGCGCAGGTAAGTCTACGCTGATGAATATTCTGATCGGTCTGCACCAACGTGACCAAGGCACCATTCGTATAGATGATCAGGAGAAATACTTTACGAATCCCAAAGAGGCAGAACAATATGGAATCGCATTTATCCATCAGGAGCTGAATGTATGGCCAGATATGACGGTTCTGGATAATCTATTCATTGGCAAGGAACGAACATCCAAATTCGGCCTGTTAAATAGGAAAGAGATGAAAGCGTTAGCAAATGAACAGTTTGCTAAGCTCTCTGTGACCATTCCTTTGAACCAAGAGGCGGGGGAATGTTCAGTAGGTGAAAAACAGATGATTGAGATCGCTAAAGCGCTTATGACTCATGCGAAAGTTATTGTTATGGACGAACCTACCGCTGCATTAACCGAGAGAGAAATACAGAAACTATTTGAAGTCATTGTCTCGTTAAAGAAAGAAGGCGTCTCTATCGTCTATATTTCGCATCGGATGGAAGAGATTTTTACGATATGTGATCGAATCACCGTTATGCGAGACGGGAAAACCGTAGACACGAAGCCCATTCCTGAAACTAATTTTGACGATGTAGTTCGGAAGATGGTAGGTCGTGAATTAACGGACCGGTTCCCTGAGCGTACTTCTAAACCCGGAGAAGTGGTTCTTGAAGTTAAGAATGCTTCAAAGAAAGGGCAATTTAAAAATGCTAATTTCTCTGTGCGAGCTGGCGAAATCATAGGATTCTCTGGATTAATGGGATCTGGACGTACAGAGATGATGAGAACCTTATTCGGATTAGAATCATTAGACCAAGGTGAGATTTGGGTGAAGGGACAGAAGATTACCATTCGGAATCCCAATGACGCTATGCAAGCTGGAATCGGCTTTGTTACAGAAGACCGCAAAGATGAGGGGTTAATCCTAGATTTCTCTATTCGAGATAATATGGTACTGACGAATTTATACGACTTTGCCCCTAAAGGTGTAATCAATGCTAAGAAGGAACAAGAATTCGTGGACATGCTTATTAAACGGCTACACATTAAGACACAATCATCATCCACTTTGGTCCGGAATTTATCTGGGGGTAATCAACAGAAAGTAGTTATCGCCAAATGGATTGGTATTGGCCTCAGTGTTCTTATCCTTGATGAGCCTACACGCGGCGTCGATGTTGGGGCAAAACGGGAAATTTATCAGCTTATGAACGAATTAACTGAACGTGGTGTCGCCATTATTATGGTATCCTCAGAACTTCCTGAAGTCTTAGGGATGAGTGACCGCATCGTAGTTGTTCATGAAGGGGAAATCAGTGGAGAACTTTCACAACAGGAAGCTACGCAAGAAAAAATCATGACGTTAGCTACAGGGGGGCAATAGCAATGACTACTATCAAAGATGAGAGTGTAAAGAAAGGTTTCCAAATCGGGCAAATCACGCAGAAATTAGGGCCATTACTAGGGTTAATCATTCTAATTATTATCGTAACCGTGCTGAACCCAAGCTTTATGGAACCCCTTAATATACTGAACTTGCTTAGACAAGTCGCAATTAATGCGCTTATCGCTTTTGGGATGACCTTTGTTATTCTAACGGGTGGTATCGATTTATCTGTAGGGTCTATTCTAGCTTTATCCAGTGCCTTCACAGCCAACTTGATGTTGTCAGGCTGGGATCCAATCTTAGCTATTGTTGTGGGTTGTTTAGCGGGTGGACTGATGGGGATGGTCAACGGACTGATGATTACGAAAGGCAGAATGGCGCCTTTTATTGCTACACTGGCGACCATGACTATTTTCCGCGGATTAACGCTTGTATACACGGACGGTAATCCGATCACAGGTCTTGGTGACAGCATGACGTTCCAATTGTTTGGCCGTGGATATTTACTAGGAATACCTGTACCTGCTATCACGATGATTATCGTATTCGCTGTGTTGTGGATTGTACTGCATAAAACGCCATTTGGCCGTAAAACGTATGCTATTGGGGGTAATGAGAAAGCTTCCATTATTTCAGGGATCAAAGTAGACCGCATCAAAATAATGATCTATTCCTTAACGGGTATGTTATCAGCATTGGCTGGCGCCATCTTGACCTCTAGATTGAACTCAGCGCAACCAACAGCAGGTACATCCTATGAGTTGGATGCGATCGCGGCAGTAGTATTAGGGGGGACGAGCTTAACAGGTGGCCGTGGACGTATCGTAGGCACATTAATTGGTGCTCTTATTATCGGGATTCTGAACAATGGCTTGAACTTGCTCGGCGTATCATCATTTTACCAAATGGTAGTTAAAGGGATCGTTATTGCGATTGCTGTACTCATAGACCGTAAGAAAGCCGTATAAGGGGGATTCCACATGAAAAAGCTCACATTAATTTTTACTTCCTTACTCTTGATTCTTATGACGGGCTGTTCCTTAGAGCCTCCAGAGTGGGCAAAACCGAACAGCGGCGGGGGCCCAGGGAATATGAAGATTGGATTATCCATATCTACCTTGAACAATCCGTTCTTTGTATCTGTTAAAGATGGAGTTTTGGCAGAAGCTAAGAAGCTTGGTATGGAGGTTCTCGTTATCGATGCGCAGAATGATTCGGCCAAGCAAAGTAATGACGTTGAAGATTTAATGCAAAAAGGTGTAAATGCGCTGTTGATCAATCCAGTAGACTCTTCAGCGATCTCGACGGTAGTACAGACAGCTAACAGTCTAGATATTCCAGTCGTTACTTTGGACCGTTCTGCAGATAAGGGAGACATTAAAGCCCTTGTTGCCTCTGATAATGTAAAAGGTGGATCAATGGCAGCTGAATATATTGTAGAGCAGCTTGGAAAAGGTGCAAAGGTTATAGAACTAGAAGGATCACCGGGAGCATCAGCTACCCGTGAACGCGGGAAAGGATTCCATGAAATTGCCGACACGCAGCTTGAGGTGATTGCGAAGCAAACTGCTGATTTTGACCGTACGAAAGGGTTGACCGTTATGGAGAACCTTCTCCAAGGAAATCCAGATGTACAAGCGGTTTTCGCTCATAATGATGAAATGGCTCTTGGTGCTATAGAAGCGATTCAGAGTTCAGGTAAGAATATTCCTGTCATCGGTTTTGATGGAAATGAAGATGCACTTAAATCCATTGAGGCGGGTAAACTCACAGGAACCGTTGCTCAGCAGCCTGCATTAATTGGGCAGTTAGCGATTCAAGCAGCGAAAGACGTATTAGATGGCAAGACGGTTGAGAAACTGATTGCCGCACCTCTAAAACTGGTCGTAAAAGAATAAGTAAATGACTATAGAAAAACACTGCATTCGCCGATTTGGTGAGTGCAGTGTTTTTGATATATATATAAGCTTATTTTTCCTCAATTACTCTATCCGGTAACTGTGTTACATAACTATCTGATAGATGGAGAAGCTCTAAAGCACGATCGAACTCATCCTCGGTCGTTTGTTGCGTGTGGTTACCATCGCCAGATAAGGTATAATGCTGACCATCCTCGAAGCCACTGCCAGATAGGAAGAGCTCTTCATTATTTACGAACGATCCTGTTGGCAAATAATAGCGCTGAGGAAGTAGGTTATAAGTCGATTGATTCAATAAATCTTGTCCGAAATGAATATGATCCGCAAGAGAAATACCCAATAAATTAGATACAGTAGGCAAAATATCCACTTGACCGCCCAACTGTTCTTTTACACTTGGCGTTGTAATCCCCGTCGCTGATAGGATCAACGGAATATTAATTAATTCGCGTTCCGTATATTCATGACCAAGGATTTCCTGTAATAAGACGTGATCGTCCTCTTTTAGAGAGAAGATAGGAAGTCCGCGGTGATCTCCGTACAATGCAATCAAGCTGTTATCCCATACCCCATTTTGTTTGAGCTCATCAATAAAAAGTCCAAGTGCATAGTCAGCATAATTTTGAGCACGAATATAATCCCCGACTAATGTTCCTTCGAATCGTTCTGGAAGGGCCATTTTGTATTTATCCTCAGGGATCGAGAACGGATTATGCGCTGACATCGAAATAACATGGGAGTAGAATGGCTGATCCTTCTGATCCATCCTTGCTAGCTCTGCAGCTGTTTTCTCATACAACACCTCATCAGAAGCTCCATAAAATACCGTGTCCTCTTCACCATAATATTCCTTATCGTAATATCGATTAAATCCTAAGGCAGTATAAAGCTCGCCACGGTTCCAAAAGTCGACTTTATTGGTATGGAATGTTGCCGTATCATAACCTTGCGCTTGAAGCAGCTTAGGTAAGCTTGGAAGCTCTTTTGGCGCATACATTTGAGTGGCTGGACCATCAGGTGGAACATAGAAAGAAGTATTTACAATGAATTCGGCGTCAGAAGTATTTCCTTGTCCAACCTGCTGGTAGAAACGCGGAAAGTAATAACTGCTAGCCGCAAGCTTATTCATATTCGGCGTAATTTCTACTCCATCAATCTTTAGATTGATTAAGAAGTTCTGGAAAGACTCCATCTGAAGAATGACCAGGTTCTTTCCTTTGGCGGCTCCAAATTGAACCGGATTTGAGGTTGCTTGAATTCCTTTGGTCTCGTTAATCGCTGCTTGTGTAATCTTAGCGACGTCGATTTGTTCTTCTTCTTGATTGGCTAATAGAGAGTAAGCTTCATAATTGAGAATGCCCATTTGCTCGGCTTTAACGGTTTCGTTCATACTGGCTCGGTTAGGAAAAATATTCATTGCGCAAATGACGATGGAAACACAGAATAAGATCGCAACCGCTTTCCGGTTACTTTTACGCGACATGGCTTTTTTCCAATTAAGTGCCTTCTGTTTTCTCAACATGACCAAACCAATGACAATGATATCCACAAAAATAAGCATATATTGCGGACGCATGACCGAGAAAATACTTTTCTTAACGGCTCCAACTTGCTTGACCTGATCTAATACTTGTGAAGTAGCAATAATGCCAAAATGATTATGATATACAATGAGTGAGAAAAATAGTGTAGTGATCAACACATTGACCAGCATGTAGATGGCAATTTTTCGTTTCGTTGCGAACCATTCAATCAAGCAAAAGACTAGAAGCACAAAAGGGATTTCTTTAAGCCATGTGGTCCACGTAGGCCCGTCTTCAAAGAGAAAATACCAAGCAAAATAACTTTTAACTAGCATAATGAGAGAGAAAAATAATAGGGATCTTTTACTGAGTGTACGAGGTTCTTTAAACGGCATCTCTTATGCCCATCCTTTTCTTTTAGATTAGTTCATTCTATTACTTGAAGTGTTTAAAATCAACTAGATTGGGGTATAGAAGAGACTTATTTTCCTTAATATTACATTTAGGTGAATGAAACCATACATAGTATATAAAAAATTATTTTTATGGGAAATGAACTTTTTAAGTTACTCCTAACTCTTATAGGGGAGAGAGGTGAAGGCATGGATGTTGCTCGTTGGGTGAAAAAAGCCAAAAAGGGGAATAAAGAAGCATTGCTCCACTTAATCATGTCTGAAAAAGACGTTTATTATAGGCTAGCGTTCAGCTATATGGGGAATGCGCATGATGCCATGGATGCCATGGACGAAATGATCGTCACACTTTATGAAAAGATCGGTCAACTAAAGAAAGAGGAAGCATTTTATAGCTGGAGTAAGACGATTTTGGTGAATGGCTGTAAACGACTACTTCATAAGCGCGGCAAGCTGGTGCTGTTAGAGGATTGGAATAAGGTTGACGATAGGGAAATAGGCCAAGTAGTGAGTAGTAATGATCCTTATCGCAGAAGTGAGCAGCAAATGGATATGGAGACCTTGTTGTTACAAGTAAATGAACATCAGAGAGAAGCGATTCAATTAAAGTATTTTCATGATCTCGATTATCAAACGATAGCTGACATTACAAAGGTTTCGATAGGAACGGTTAAATCAAGAATTTACCATGGATTACAAACGCTCAAAAATCAGTACAGAGGTGATGTTGATGAACAATAATGTCGAGCAACAATTAGCTGATGAGAAGACGCGCATAGCATCCATTACCGCACCTGAAGAATTAGAAATGAGATTAAGAAAGGCTTTGAATTCGGCTCCCGCAAAAAGAACGAAAAGAATAGCACCGATTTGGAAGGTTGCGGCGGTTGTTTTATTGGTGACAGTGATTTCTGGACAAAACTACAATGCTTTTGCTTATTTTGGCAAACAGCTTTTTGGCTTTGATGAATTGCTTAATGGCACAACTTTACAACAGCTAAATGAAAAAGGGTTGGGACAAAACATCAACAAGAAAACTACGTTACTAGACGGAACAACTCTTACCATTAACGGAATTATGGCGGACGCCAATCAATTCATTATGTATTACACCTTAACTAACCCAAATGGACTAGAGGATATGTCTGTAGACGCTTTTAGACCCTCAAAAATAAGTGGTTTTTTAACCGATTCTAACGCAGTAAGTGGTACATCATTAATCAATGAAGAGCATACGGAGATTAAAGGACAGATGTCGTTTGACAGCGTAAATCCATTTTCAAAAAAACTAACGTTACATTTTTGGCAGCAGCTAGTAGAGAACGGCCAGATGAGCGAAGGAACAGTTACGTTCCCTTATAACCCTAATGAGGCCATGGAAACTCAGATTAAACAATCGATCAACAAGAAGGTTAAAGTCGACAAAGGGACGATTACCTTCAAATCAATCACAGCTACACCAACGATGACTGTAGTAAAAGGGAAGCTGGATGTCGATAATTTTGATCGAGTGAAGCTTGGATTACATGGGATACAATTAATTGTCGATGGAACACCTGTAGAGATCCTGGGTAGTGGTAATCAAACCTCATTAGGTGGAAGAACATTTGATATTCGCTTCGACACATTGCCTAAGGAGCTACGTTCCATGCAGCTAGTCGTTAAAGAGTTTCCTGGATATCAAAAGCTGAACGAAAAGTATTCCCTGACTTCCCTTAGTGATAAGCCATTTATAATGGGTGATAAAGAATTATGGTTAAAAGATGTCTCCAAAACCTCTCAAGGCATCGAAATAACAATCGCTTCTGACGATGATGTAATGCTGGATGGTGTGTCTATAGAAACGAACAACGAGAGTACACCTTTAAAAACAACGATCAATCAAAAAGAGACAAAGCAAGTGGACGGCAAACTAATGAAAGAACGAACTTTATTATTTGATACACAAGCAGAGCCTGAGTCATTACTAATAGAAGGGATGCACTATTTGAAGGCATACAATAAAGTGATTGAGATTCCTGTGAAGTGAAGAAAAGTGTAATATCCATTTTTTATAACATATGGTAATCTATATGGACGTGAGAAAAGGAGGGGCACATGGATCATATAGGGGTTTATAGAGTAAGGCGTCCGTCGTTAATACCACTGCTGATAAGCATCAGTGTGCTATTGGGTATTCAATTATTTCAAATTTATAACCTGAACCATCGCTATACAGCTAGCGACGATTTAGTGCTTTCTTGTTTACTTTATGGTCAGGCTATTTTTTGTCTGATTGTCGAAATCGTGTTAGTCTACAGAATATTTACCATCAGAAGGGTTGTTGAAATTCAGATTCAACCGGAATCTATATTAATAGAAGATCTAAGAATAGAAGCAGATCGGATTAATGATATTTATATAAAAGGATATTTTAGTCCTGTAGTTGGGATTAGACCTAAAGTGAATAAATTTGTTCCTTATAAATTATGTTTTAATTTTCTGTCACAAAAAGATGAAGATGAAGTGATGAAACAGTTAAAGGCTTGGGCCGAACGAAATCAGATCAATGTATCTCATAAAAGTTTTTCGAGATGGCTCTAAGCTCCTCTAAATTAATATACGAAATGAAAGACACTGACTCCTTGTTGGTGTCTTTTTTTTTGATTAAATCGTTATGTCATATGACATGTAACGAAGCTAATTGGTGACAGAACGTTTCTAGCTAGAATGACAATCCGTTTGTGATACTCAGAACAGGTTTACTATTTACAACTAACCCTATAGAGGAGAATGGATTATGAAGAAAAAGACACGCAAGCTTAGCGTCATCGCACTATTATTATCAACAGCTGTATTTACAGTATGTTCAGCACCAGTCTCCACTAACGCAACCAGTTCGAAAGGATCTTTTAATGGAAAAGAAATCGAGGCTTTCGCGGACCCTATATTTGCGCAGAAAATGAAGGAATACAATGTGAACGGATCCAATTTTGTAGTGGTTAAAGACGGAAAGGTGCTCGTGAATAAAGGGTACGGA
This sequence comes from Paenibacillus sp. FSL R5-0744, assembly GCF_037972555.1. NCBI lineage: Bacteria > Bacillati > Bacillota > Bacilli > Caryophanales > Paenibacillaceae > Paenibacillus > Paenibacillus sp. FSL R5-0744. The sequence goes on along the minus strand of NZ_CP150228.1, from coordinate 4,520,402 downwards.
TATGCGGACAAAGAAAAGAAAACACTTGTCGATAAGAATACCGTCTTTCAGATCGCATCCGTGTCGAAGACATTTACCGCTTTAGCAGCTTTGCAGCTAGTGGAACAAGGAAAGATGGATCTTGATCACGATATCAATGCGTATCTTGGCGGAATGAAAGTACCAAATGAAACGGAAACTCCGTTAACCTTAAGAAATATGTTATCTTACACAACGGGCTTTGATTACCCGGATAAAGCTAACTTTGTTGCACCGGAATATGTAGATCAGGACATCCCCATGAAAAAGTTTATGACGGAGCATATGCCGACTGTCGTTCGGACGCCGGGTGAAGCGTATACCTATGATAATTTTGCCTTTTTACTTGCGGGCTATGCGGTTGAGAACGTAAGTGGTACCCCGTTTTATAAGTATATGGAGAACCATGTGTTCAAACCGTTAGGAATGAACTCTACTAGTGCTCGATTTACCCCAGAGCTTTTAGCTAGAATGGCCACGCATTATGGACCAGATGGTAAACCTCATCCAACCTTTGGGCATGCGCCTACCGATGGGCCACAGGGCAGCATCCTTTCCACAGGAGAAGATATGGCTAAATATTTAACTCTTTTTCAACAACAAGGTAGCGTGAATGGGAAGCAAATCATTAGTAAAGAAACCACGAAGATGATGCAAACGTACTCTGTATTTGCGAATGAATCGCTTCCGATGACGACGGTTGGAGGATTTGAAGGGTATCGTAATGATCTGATGAATGGCTATCATGTGGTTCTCAAAGGTGGAAATATGCCTGGTCATCAATCACTGATCGTATTATTGCCAGAGGAGAATACCGCTTTCTACATGTCCTATAACAATGACACAATGATGAGCTTAGACATTTATGAAGCCTTGATGGATCACTATTTTCCTGAAAAGAAAGCACCAGAGGCGCCAACGTATCTCCCATTGCCTGCATCAGAAGCTACTAAATATACTGGAACTTATTTGAACACCAGATTCTATTTCTTGAAATCGAACTTCACCTATGCAGATGGCAATCTGATTATGGAGACTGGAACAAGCGGTACACATACGTTACGAATGATTAATCCGCTATTGTTCGAAGATGAATTAGGTAACAAATTGGCCTTTAAAAAAGATCATAAAGATCAGATCGAATACTTTTATTATACGAATCCTAATAGCCCAGACTTTGTTTCAGATGCTCGTAAGGTTCACACGAAGCCAGCATTCGCTGATGTATCTGAGGAGAGCCCTTATAAATCTTACATCGACAACCTGTATTCGCTTGATGTGATAAGTGCTAAATCTGGCAACAATTTCGAACCACAGGGAACGATGACGCAAGGTGAGTTTATGGATGCTCTAATTCTTGCTCATGGTTGGTACGGCTTTCCTCATTTAATTGAGGGGAATAAAGAATTAACGAAAAAAAGTATCCCTGGTTTTGATCGTAATGCTGTTATTACAAGACAAGTAGCAGCCGTTATGATTCAAAATCTAAAACAAGCTAAGCAAGCTTCAGAAATTACGCTTAAAGGTGACACAGACTCATGGGCCACTGATTCGATCATAGCATTAGTGTCACAAGGCATTGTAGATCCTGATACAAAAGTGAATGATGACGGGTCTGTCGATTTTCGTTCTAAAAAGCCTTTGCTTCGCCAAGAAGCGAGTGCATTACTTGATCTTGCTTTTGGATACTATACGTTGCCAATCAAACACTAAGAATTGGACACCTCAGAGAGACTCTTTGGGGTGTTTTTTTTAATGATAGGAGTTTAAGAGCTAAATGAAATTATCGGTAGTATAAGGTTGTTTTAGATGCTAAAATTACCCAAAAGTATACTCTAAACAGCAAGGAGGTATTTTTTTGGATTACAAAGGGTCATCGGTGTATGACAATGAAGATTTTTTCTATAACTATTTATTGAGAAGAAACAGAGCGGATAGCCCAAATAACATTATTGAAAAGCCGGTTATATATGATCTTATGGGCGATGTACTTGGGAAAAAGGTGCTCGATTTAGGATGCGGGGATGCTAAGTTCGGATATGAGTTGCTTGAGCAGGGATGTAACTTTTACGAAGGTGTGGAAGGTTCAAGTAATATGGTCAAAGCGGCAAAAGAACTGTTAAATACATCTAAAAGTGAGATTCACCATGCTACTATGGAGAGTTGGAATTACCCAAAAGAGAACTATGATTTGGTAATCTCTCGGTTAGCTATTCATTATTTACAAGACCTAGAACCAATCTTTGATAGTATCCGTAGTGCGCTTATCCCTAATGGTCAGTTTATTTTTAGTGTACAGCATCCGGTTCTAACATCATCCATGAAAAGTGCAACAACTTCAGAAAGAAAGTCGGACTGGATCGTCGATAACTATTTTGAAATGGGTAAGAGAATGGAGCCTTGGATTGGAGAAAGTGTAGTTAAGCACCACAGAACTTTTGAAGAGTATTTTCAGTCACTGAAAAATGTAGGATTTAAAATAGAGGATATTAGAGAATGTAAACCAAATCCTCAGTTTTTTGATAGTGAAGGCGAGTATAAGAGAAGGATGAGAATCCCACTTTTTCTCGTGTTTAAATGTATAAAATAGTTTGTTGAAGTAACGCTAGTCTAATGAGCATATGAATGAAAAGAATTGCAATAAGGAGGACTAAGATGAAACGGATGCAGTTTATACGCCCAACCGAGCATTACGATCAAAGAATAACTGATATCGATGAGCAGATTTGTGCATTGATAAAACAACGTAAGGAACGCTCGGATAATAATCCAGGATTCCCATCTTTTGAGTATATTTCAGATTGGGCGGCGAAGTTTGAACTTTACGAGGATTTTTTGAAATCGGTATTTGGGACATTATTTAGTGAAGATCATTTTAAGCCGATGGTCGAGCCAACGGGTTTTAGAAAACATATTGCTGTTCTACAATCTATTGAGGCAGATGAGTTCTTCTATACACTGACCTCTATACGACAATACAGTAATGCAAGTGTTGTCACGCTTAGTATAGATTGGGATATTACCTCTGAATTATATGCCAATAAACTTAACCATTTTGAGCTGTATATAGGAGAAGCGTATGACAGTAGAATGACGAATGGCGGAAGTTCATCAGGACATGCAGCTTATAACTACGTAGTATCTCCGCCACTCCCCGACGATATCTCCGGTATTAAATTAGAGTTCAGGGAATTTAGTTCACCCTTAAAGAAGGATGGGACAGGTACTGAAATTGTGTTTAAGCTAGAATAACCATACAAAGTATTTTAACAATAGAATCAAGCAGGAAGAGGTACGTATCTATGAATCAAATGATCTGGCTAACTGGACTATCGGGTTCAGGTAAATCTACGCTTGCAGAGGAACTGAAAAATCACATTGAGAATTGCTACATTCTGGACGGTGATACATTGAGGAGAGGTATTAATCAGGATCTTCAATTTAGCGAAGAAGATCGATTGGAAGTTGGTAGAAGAATTGGTGAGATTGGTAAGATTCTGCTTGATGCGAACCTGAATGTAATCGTTGCCTCGATCTCTCCCTACCGCTCTACACGCGATAAGGTCCGTTCTCTCATAGGGGATTGCTATAATGAAGTTTATGTTCAATGTCCTTTGGAAGTATGTGAGGAGAGAGATCCGAAAGGTCTATATAAACAAGCAAGAGCCGGACAAATCAAGCATTTTACGGGTATTGATTCTCCATATGAGGAGCCCGTTAGCCCGGATGTGATCGTAGAGACAGACAAGTTTTCCTTAGATGAATGTGTGTCGAAAATCCTTCAACACACATCAGCTATGGGGAGGAAATAAAACATTTATTAAATTTGATAGAAAGACGAGCAAACGAATCAATTGTTGCTCGTCTTTTTTACGTTCCATTGTCAGTAACACCGCTGGAAAATAGTTCTGCGAATATCATTGTAAATGATAATCATTATCATATATGATGGGGGTATAAATCTCTCAACATGGAGTGATAGAGAAGGGGGAGCGCAAGACGGTGACATTGAATGATCAAGCTTTGCTATGGAATCAGGCATTCATCAAGATCATAGATATACGACATAGAAGAATGGAACAAGACGAGGAGCTGCATGCGTACAGAATGCCCTCAAGCGTCTTCTTATATGTGACTAGAGGTAGCGCACATCTCCAACTGGACGGCATAGCACACCGCGTCAGCCGGTTTTCCTTGCTCCATGGGGGCAAGGGTCTCTACCTTGATATTACGGCAGATGAGCTGCTGGAATACTATATTATTTTGTATAAAGCGGTACTAGCACTACCATCCCGTCAAGAAACGATCAAGCTGATGGAGAAGCACAATCCGTTTCAAATGCAATATGTATTTAAGCCCCATTATCCGATTTCCGTTTTCCATCATGTCACCTCCATGAGCAAGGAGTGGCATCGTTCAGATCTACTCAATAAGCTTCAAGTTAAAGCGATATTTTATCAAATGGTTTATGAAATTCTAGAGCAGATGGAACGCCAGAATATCATAGCCGTTAAGCCTGACTTGGTGGCCCAAGCGGTTCGTTATATTCATGAACGCTATCGGGAGCCGATAACGCTTGAGACGCTGCTTGAACACCTTAGTTGCAGCTCCAGACAGCTACTGCACGCCTTTAAGAAGCAAGTGAGAACGAGCCCGATCGATTATTTGATTCAATTGCGGATGAGCAAAGCGAAGCAGTTGCTTCTATCCACAGATTTCACGCTGAAGGAAATTGCCGAGAGTGTAGGCTATACCGACAGCTATTATTTCAGCCGTATCTTCAAGAAATACGAGGGTGTTTCTCCCACCAGCTTTAAAGAAGCAGCGTTGCAACAGGAGCAGCGTCGAAATAATCCATCCTTCGTGTTCAGATCTCCCATTGTTGCTAGAAGGCAGCAACGTTATATTGGTAATGAGTTTGAGAATCATTATCAATATAAAAGAGAAGGGGAAATACCGATGTATCGTAAGTCAAGAACAACAATGGCAGCAACCTTATTATTTTGTTTCGTTCTCTTTTTGAGTGCATGCTCGACAGGGGGAACGAATGTCACACCGACAAGCAACAGCACTTCTACTAATAATGTTGCAACTTCCGCAAGTCCAGCTGCGAGTCCGTCGACGGATGTAAGTAATGACACAAGAGTGATTAAGCATGCGATGGGGGAAGAAACGCTTACCGGCGCCCCTGAACGTGTTGTCATATTGACCAATGAAGGAACAGAGGCACTTTTGGCACTGGGCATCAAACCGGTCGGAGCCGTTCAGTCTTGGATTGGTGACCCTTGGTACGACCATATCAAGAAAGACATGGAAGGCGTTACGGTTGTGGGAGACGAGCTTCAGCCGAATATTGAATTGATCGCGAGCCTCAAGCCGGATCTGATTATCGGTAATAAGGTCAGACAAGAGAAAATCTACGATCAATTAAAGCAGATAGCTCCGACGATATTCTCCGATGACCTGGCAGGAGATTGGAAGATTAATTTCAAGCTCTACTCCGAAGCTTTAAACAAGCAGGAAGAAGGAGCGCAGGCGATGGCGGACTTCGATAAACGAGTTGCGGAAGTCAAGGCGAAGCTCGGTAGCAAAGCAGACACGAAAGTGTCGGTGGTGCGCTTCTCCGCGAAACAAGTGCGTATTTATCAGAAGCAAACGTTCTCCGGCGTGCTCTTGAGCCAATTAGGAATTGCACGGCCTGAGTCGCAGGATAAAGACTCCTTTATCGAAGTGATGACCAAAGAGACGATCCCTAGCATGGACGGCGATGTGCTCTTCTATTTCGTGTCGGAGACTCCGGGCAAGGACGATGCATCGAAGGTCGTGGAGGAATGGAAAAAAGATCCGTTGTTCCAAAATTTGAGCGTTTCAAAGAACAACAAGGTGATTCAAGTCGATGAAGCGATCTGGAACTCGGCAGGCGGATATGAAGCAGCCAATCTGTTGCTGGACGAACTCGTTAAATACTTTGATGTGAAATAATAAAGGCGGATCGAATCAACAAGCTGGCGCTGTATTCGCGTCAGCTTGTTGACGATTCCGGCAGTTTAGTTGTTAAGACTGCCAATGAATAGGAGGCTCGGTGCAGACGTGAATGGTTCTTTCCTAAGCAAGCGGAAGCTCGCCGGCCTAGTTGTCGGTGCAATTTTGCTTCTAATTAGTATGTTATGCAGTGTATTGTATGGTCTTCATCAATTCAGCTTGAAAGATCTATGGCTGGCTTACAGTCAATTCAACGGTTCCAACGAACATCTTATTCTGACGAAGGTTCGTGTTCCCCGAACCCTGATTGCGGCACTGGTGGGGGCAAGTTTAGCAGTAGCCGGGGCGATTATGCAGGTTCTGACAAGAAATCCGCTGGCTTCGCCCTCCGTCTTCGGTGTAAATGCGGGCGCTGTGCTATTTATTGTCATCGGGCTACTCGTATTCGGTTCCTCGTTAACGATGAGCGGCATGGTCTGGCTTGCTTTCGCAGGTGCGGTTGCAACATCGGTGGTCGTCTATACGCTTGGATTGCAAGGAGGCGGTTTCGAGCCGGTAAAGCTGACCTTGGCCGGCGCTTGTATGGCAGCTTTCGCTTCCTCTATTACATCCGGCATTATTCTAATTAATAAGCAATCGTTGGAATCTGCCCTATTCTGGATGATCGGCTCTGTAGAAGGAAGAAATCTGGAGCATTTATTGATGGTTCTGCCTTATATGGCAATAGGAATGACGATCTCACTATTACTCTCGGGCTCGTTAAATATTATGGCGATTGGAGACGATAGCGCGAAGAGCTTGGGACAGCGTCTAACGCTGGTCCGCGTGCTGTCTGCTACGGCAATTGTACTATTGGCGGGAAGCTCGGTAGCAGCAGCTGGTCCGATTGCTTTCATAGGACTTATTGTCCCTCACTTATGCAGATACATCGTTGGGCATGATTTTAGATGGCTGCTTCCTTATACCGCATTAGTTGGGGCGATTCTTTTGGTGACTGCGGATTTAGCATCGCGCTTTATTCTGGAATCCAGAGAAGTTCCGGTTGGTGTCGCAACGGCGATTATCGGCGTTCCCTTTCTGATCCATGTGGCTAGGAGGAAACAGCATGCTTAAAGCGCGTATAGCGAAGCATTCATTCTTGTTGTTTTTAGGTTTAACTTGTCTCGTTGCTGCCTTGTCACTCCTTAGTTTATCCGTTGGGGGAGTTAGCGTACCATTAAAAGAGGTACTTGCTTCTCTTACGGGGCGAAACGCAGAAGCCAGCAACTTGATCATTATGCAGTTCCGTTTGCCTCGAATAGCAGCCGCTATACTCATTGGCGCAGCATTGGCTGTAGCGGGTGCGCTATTACAGGGCGTCATTCGCAATCCTCTCGCTTCGCCCGATCTGCTGGGTGTAACAGGAGGGGCATCGGTAGCTGTGGTTGCCTTCATGACTTTCGTGACCGGCTACAGTATCCACTGGGTACCGTTCATTGCCATCGGCGGCGCGTTGGTTGCGACAACAATTAATTATGTATTTGCCTGGAAAAAAGGCGTGTCGCCGTTTCGGCTGGTGCTGATCGGCATTGGCATTTCTACGGCAATGGGCGCGCTCACAACGTTTCTGCTAATTAGCGGGCCGGCTTATTTGGCCGCACAAGTGCTGAATTGGATGACGGGAAGCATCTACGGCACCAATTGGAGTTATATTGAAGTGCTGTGGCCGTGGGTAGCGGTATTCATTCCTTTATCGCTACTGCTCGCGAAGGAATTAAATGTGCAATCCTTAGGTGAGGATGTCGCTCGCGGGCTTGGAAGCAGGCTTCAGTTAAGCCGAATGATTCTCTTATTTTATAGCGTTGCACTTGCCGGTGCTGCAGTTGGCGTAGCCGGGACGATATCGTTCATCGGATTGATGGCACCGCATATCGCCAGAATGCTGGTTGGAAATTCTTACAAGCTGATCATCCCGGTATCCGCATTAATAGGTGCAATCATTCTACTGTTGGCGGATTTGGCAGGAAGAATGCTTTTTCAACCGCTAGATGTTCCGGCAGGCGTGTTCACAGCAGGCATTGGAGCTCCTTTTTTCATGTATCTGCTGTTTAAGCGCAAGAAGATTTAGATCTTCTTTCAAGAGGATGAGAACAGAGGGAGGCAAAGGATGGGGCAGAAATTGGAGCTTTTTGACGTAACTATAATCGGTGGAGGACCGGCGGGGTTGTATGCTGCCTTTTACAGTGGAATGCGCGACATGAAGACGAAACTGATTGAGGCGAGAGAGGAACTCGGAGGAAGGACATTAATGTATCCGGAGAAGATCGTCTGGGATGTCGGCGGCATGGCCCCCGTTCGCGCAGCACAGCTGACAAAGCTCATGATCCAGCAAGCTCAAACTTTTGATCCGACCATTGTACTGGGTCAACAAATTACCGGGTTGGAGAGATTGGTTGATGGCACGATGCGTATAACATCTGCGACCGGAGAGCAGCATTGGAGCCGGACGCTGATTTTGGCCATAGGCCATGGTGCGCTAAAGCTTGCTAAGCTTAACCTGCCCGGAGCGGAAAATTACGAAAAGGATAATCTCCATTATAACGTTACGGATGTGGCAAGCTTTCGCGGTAAAAGAGTGCTAATCTCCGGAGGCGGTGATTCAGCTGTCGATTGGGCTAATGAACTAGTAGGAATCGCTTCATCGGTTACGCTCGTGCACAGGCGGGAACGATTCAGTGGTATGGAACGGAATGTGAGGCGGATGAAGGCATCGAGCGTTCAAGTTCTTACGCCATATGCCATTAAGGATTTATATGGGAATGGCAATCGCCTTGATGCTGTTTCAATCGCTCCATTAAATGCGGAGGGGGAATGGACGGATGAAACAGAACAGGAGCGTCTTGCGGTGGATGCCGTCCTAATTAATCATGGGCTACGCGGGGATTTAGGTCCTATTGTAGATTGGGGGTTAGTGAGAGAGGATTGGAATTTTAATGCGGACGAGAAGCTGGCAACCAATCTTCCAGGAGTGTTCGTGGCTGGAGATACGGCAAATTACGGTAGCAAGCTTTATCTTATTGCCGGAGCTTTTACGGATGCAGCGTTAGCCGTGAACAGCGCCAAGTTGTATATCGAGCCGGATGCGTCAACAAGAGCGCAGGTCTCCTCACATAACAGTAAGTTTGATGAGAAGAACAGGGCGTTAGAACTTGTAGAGGAACGAAGCTGAAGGGATGACTTACAAGCGATGTAAATTCATTAATAGTTTTGGAAAGTTTATCTATGTTTGAAGCAGAATTTCAGCTACTATTGTTAAAGGATAGAACAGTAACTGTTCCTACACTAATGCACATAATTAATAAGACGGTACACTATCTCCCTTATAGATTAGTGATGCTGAATCTGCTTATGTCTATGGATCTCTACCTATCTATCCTTCTAATTTATGATCGGAGATGGTATAGATGAACTCATTGAAAAATAAAATTGCTATCGTTACTGGAGCAAGCAGATCCACAGGAATTGGAACAGCCATATGCCGTTCACTTGCAAGCCAGGGGGCAGATATTTTCTTTACGCATTGGCATCCTTTTGATGAAACGGAAGGGAATGGTGGAGAAAAGGAATGGCCGGAGCAACTTTGTGCAGAACTGAAAAGCTTGGGAGTTAGGGCGAGTCACATGGAAGCAGATTTTTCCAATCCTGAAATCTCAATAAAGATTATGGATCAGGTAGAACAAACTTTAGGAAATGCTTCCATTTTGATTAACAATGCAGCTTTTTGCGTGCCCACGAATTATCAGAACCTGAGCATCACTTCGTTAGATCAACACTATGTAGTGAACAATCGTGGCACGGTTTTACTCAGTACTGAATTTGCCAGAAGATTCGAAAAGAATCATTCAAAGGGGACTCCAGGTAGAATTATTTTTATGGTTTCTAAAGGGCCTGACCCTGATAACCTGGCTTATATATTGACAAAGGGTGCATTAATTGGATTAATTGAACCTCTTTCTGTTGGTTTAGCTCCGCTTCATATCACAGTCAATGGTTTTGATCCGGGTCCTACGGATTCCGGGTGGATAACGGATGAGATGAAAACTCATTTTTTACCTATGTTTCCAATGGGAAGAATCGGTTTGCCAGAAGATGCAGCTAGAGGCATTAGTTTCTTAGCGAGTGATGATTCGCAGTGGATTACGGGGCAAGTAATAAAGTCTGAAGGTGGATTTCTAGGAAAATAAAAGACATAAGTACTTCATCCTGGCTACCGATTGAATGGTAGCCTTTTTTAGCTAGTGGGCAGACTCTCGCTACAAAACATGGAAAATGATGATATAATATCCAAACTCAATAATTTAGATATGAAGGGAGAAGCCCAGCATGATTACTCTCAGAAAGATCACACTAGAAAACCGACGTGCTATTTTCAATTTGGAGGTTTCAGACGATCAACGTCGCTTCGTAGCGTCCAATTTATCAAGCATGGCTTCGTGTTATGTCCTTGTAACCAATGGTGGTCATCCATTTCCGTTTGCGATTTACGCGGATGAAGAGCCGGTTGGTTTTGTGATGATGACTTATGGTATTACTGGATATGAAGTGCCATCCTTTGTAAATGATAGCTATTGTATCTTGCGACTAATGATTGATAAACGATACCAGAATCAGGGCTACGGCCGAGAAGCCATGACAAGAATTTTGGAATTTATCCGCACTTTCCCGGCTGGCCCCGCACAATATTGCTGGATTTCTTATAAGGCTGATAACTTGTCCGCTAAAAGGCTCTATGAAAGCTTCGGTTTCCGTGACAGCGGCGAAATTATTGAAGAAGAGCTAACAACCGTATTACGACTTTGATTTGCTTTCCACTTTTCAAAGGTAGTTTCTTCAGCATTATGCTTAATTTAGAAAGCCCGAGGTGTGATATGGAAAGAGTAGCAAATATTAGAATGGAAGAGAAGAGATATCATGATATGTGTTACGATAGCTATAATTTATTCGAGCCATTGCTAAGAAGTTATAAATAACACTAGGAGATGGTTATGCCTTTTACCTTTGCTCATCCTATATTTGCACTTCCGTTTAAATATGTGAAACCAAAATATTTTAGTACTACAGGCTTGATATTAGGAAGTATGTCGCCTGATTTTGAGTATTTTATTATGCTTGAGCCCTATCAAAGTATAGGCCATTCTATCAGAGGACTATTTTTGCAGGCGATTCCCCTATGTGTGATCCTTGCAGTGATTTTCCATGTCATCGTAAAGGAAATATTAGTATTGCATCTTCCTTCAAACTATAATATTGATCAACGAGCATACAATACCTTAAGCAAGTGGAGATTGAATCCTAAGGGCTGGGTAGTGTTTATCCTATCTGTGATTATTGGTTTTTTAACTCATGTGTTCATCGATGGATTTACACATTTTAATGGTTACTTTGTTGAGCGATATTCTCCTCTAAGAGACCTAATGATTTCTGAGTTCCCTCTTTATAAAATACTGCAGCATTCTTTTTCGGCATTCGGATTAATCATGCTAACCTGGATGATAATTAGTTCTTTGTATCGACACCATGAAACGATAACGACAATACCAGCGGTTTCTATGAAACAAAAGATTGTTTTCTGGACATTAGTAGTTGTTGTAGCAGTTGTTTTGTCCAGTATAAAGTTATTTTTTAGTTCGAGCGGGAATATAATCGGTATTCTTGTGGTTTCACCTATAACGGGGATATGCTTAGGAATTGTACTTGCATCGCACATTATAAGCGTGATACAAACAACAAAACAATAAAAATCATCGCTTCATCAAAGCATCCATAGGGTGCTTTTGTTTTTTATTATTTTAAAAATGGTTGAGAAATACATAGTTAATAAGGGGAACTTTACTTATAATATTACTTTAGCGTATTTTTCCAGTACGCTGTCTTTTAAGCAACACTAGGCTGAAAGGAAGTTATCCCTTGTTTGAGACTTTGCTTTTGAATTTCTTGTTTTTATTGTTTCCAATCTTAATTTTTCTACTTTTCTTTGAGAATCGTGCTTTTGCTTATAATAGTAAGATTCTAGTTCTACTGTCGGCAGTGACCATGTGTCTCTGTATAGCCAAACCTTTTAAACTCGATATGGGCTTTATTTTTGATTTGAGATATGTTCCGTTTATTATTGTAGCTCTTTTTGGTGGATACAAGAACGTTCTACCGCTATATATCCTTTTAAATATCTATCGATTCTATGTGGGGGGAGAGGGTACGTTACAATCCTTTCTTTTCGCCACTTCAATCCTAATCCTGGTCCCTCTATATAGTAAAAGGTTCTTAAAACTAGATTCGAAAAGTCGCATCATCGCGGCAACAATAATTTCTTTTCTGACGATGGGATTTTACCTAATTATATTAGGTTTTACACAGGGGAGTTTAAATAGGGAATATTGGTTTCTCACCTTAAATGCCTTTACGACGCATGTCGGGGTAATGTGTATCAATATGATCTTAATAGAAAAGATTATTACTAATATTAAGAATCGCGACCGAATTATGCAATCTGAAAGATTAAATGTCGTGAGCGAGCTAGCGGCAAGTGTATCACATGAAATCAGAAACCCGCTTACAGTGACCAGCGGTTTTTTGCAGCTGTTGAATAAATCGAAGACGATCACAAGGGAGGAGAAACAGTACGTAGAGTTATCTCTATTAGAATTACAGAGGGCTGAAAAAATCGTGAGTGACTATCTTTCATTTGCTAAGCCGCAATCCGATAATATGGTTTATTCCAACATGCAGGAGGAGGCAGAATATACTAAAAATATCATCATGCCTTATGCCACTATGCACAAAGTAGAGGTCAAATTTAATTTTAATAATTCGCTATTCAAAAATTATGATCGGAACCAAATACAGCAATGTCTTATTAATCTATATAAAAACGGAATCGAAGCCATGAAGGAAAAGGACGGTGGTACGCTGTTCATCGATATTTCGGAAAAAAAACAAAATATTATTATCAGTATTCGCGATACTGGCATTGGAATGACAAAGGAAGAAATATCGCGTCTCGGTAAACCGTATTATTCGACCAAAGCTGAAGGCACGGGACTGGGGATGCTTATGGTCTACAGTACCATTGATAAAGTGAAAGGCATTGTTGAAGTTGATAGTGAAAAAGGCAAAGGCACAACGTTCATTATCACCATTCCAACATAAGGGCAAGTTGCAGAGTGTCTCGTTTGCTGTTTATCCCCCACTAGGAGTGTGTAATACCTTTCATGAATGGATTTCGTGTCATAAGGGAAACGACCCTGTGCGAAGTCCCATCTGGAGGTGCAGCAATGGAGATATTTGTAACTATAGGTGTCAAACTGATCATTAGTTTCTTTGGTTTGTGGATCATTACCTTTATTACTGGCCGCAAGACGCTTAGTCAATTGACGCCTCTCGATTTCCTGTCATCATTGATTTTAAGTGAGATTGTAGGGAATACGATATATGATAATGAGGTGAAGATCTGGCATCTGCTGTTTGCGCTTTTCATCTGGACCGCTTTGTCTTATTTGTTTGAAAAGGCAACGACCCATTTTGTGAAGTTCGGGAACATGGCGGAAGGCCGGACGGTGTTGCTTATTGACGATGGCAAAGTGAATCAGGATTTGATGGAGAAATACGATATTGAGTTTACCCAACTGCTGTTTATGCTGCGGCAGCAAAATATTTTTTCTCTAAGTGAAGTGAAGTATGCTCTGCTCGAAACGAATGGCTCACTGTCGATTATGCGCAAGTCTGAAGAGGAGCAATCGGAGCAGTCTTCCTCTTTTTCCATTACAGTTATTGATAAAGGTAGGCTGCTGGAAGATTCGATGCGTGGCAGACCGATGAATAAGATACAGATCCAGGAATGGATCAGGGAGCATGGCTATCAATGCGTTGAGGACATTGCTTATGCTGAATACAAGGAAGACGGATCACTCTATATCATACCTAAAAACAAACCATAAACCTTGTTAATAGTAATATATTTTAATGGAGGTACATCTTTATGGGGATTTCTTTATGTAAAGCAGACGTAAGTGATGCGGAATTTATTCATCAAATGCAAGTCAAAGCCTTTATGCCATTACTTGAGAAATATAAGGATTATGAAACCAGCCCAGCCAATGAATCCGTAGAAAAAATGATAAACCGAATTAATCAGTCTTTTACAGATTATTTTATGATTAAGAATTCTGATATTGTTGTGGGCGGTGTCCGAATCGTTAAAAAGGAAAACAACACTTACCGTGTCAGCCCCATATTTATTATGCCAGAATACCAGGGGATGGGGATCGCCCAGCAGGTTTTTACAATCATTGAACAGAGATATAATGACGCGAAAAAATGGGAGCTGGATAGTATTGAGCAAGAGCAGAGGAACTGCTATTTATATGAAAAGGTAGGATATAAACGAACAGAAGAAACAAAGCGAATAAACAATAAATTAACTTTAGTATTTTATGAAAAATATATGGATTAAAATTTAGACAGCGGACAGCTCGTGTCCACTGTCTTTTTTGATTAAAATTAATAAACTCTAATACGCTTCACAAATAACGATAAAATTAATCCGATAACTGCAATTGCTGCGATAAATAAGTATGCATGTGTAATTCCTGCGGTTAAAATTTCAGGCTGTGCAGCAGTTGGATGTGTATTAGCGAATCGTGTTTGTCCGCTAGACATTAGTGTAACAGCGAACGTTGTACCAAGAGCACCTGCGATTTGTTGAAGTGTGTTCATAACAGCTGCCCCATCCGGATAGTATTTCACGGGTAACTGATTTAAGCCATTGGTTTGAGCGGGCATAATGACCATAGCTAATCCGATAAACATAGCGCAGTGTATTAAAATAAAGGTCAGGTTACTGGTTTCAGTAGAATTGCTTGTAAATAGAAAACCTGCAATGGTTGCGATGGAGAATCCAAGCGGCAGCAATAATTTCGGACCGAATTTATCAAATATTCTACCCGTAACTGGAGCCATAGCTCCGTTAATCACACTGCCTGGAAGGAGTAGAATTCCTGCAGCTGTAGCTGATAACAATAAACCTCCTTTTAAATATAACGGTAATAAAATAGCAGAGGATAAGATGATCATCATTCCTAAAAAGACCATTATTAGACCTATTGTAAACATAGGATATTTAAACACTCGTAAATTTAGCATCGGCGTTTCCAACTTAAACTGTCTAAATACAAACAGGATTAAGCTGATGACACCAACGATAAGAGGCAGATAGACAATGATTTCACTTAAAGCATGATCAGCGATGTTGCTAAATCCAAATACGATGCCACCAAATCCGAAAGTAGAAAGTAGAATGGATAAAATATCTATTTTAGGTTTAGAGATTTTGGCTACATTTTTGATAAATGTTAATCCGAATCCAAATGTAAATAATAATAAAGGTAAACTTGTCCAAAAGATAAACTCCCAGCCCAAATGATCCACGATCAAACCAGACAAAGTTGGCCCGATGGCCGGTGCACACATAATAACAAGTCCCATCATCCCCATGACAGTTCCACGTTTATGTGCAGGGAAAATTATTAGAATAATGTTCGTCATTAGGGGCAGCAATAAACCAGTTCCCAAGGCTTGCACTAAACGCGCAATTAATAAGGAGGTGAAATTGGGGGAGAGGGCAGCAATTAAAGTACCAATGATAGATAATAACAAGGATGCTGTGAATAATTGTCTAGTGGTAAACCATTGCATTAATAGGGCGGATATCGGAACGAGGATACCTAGTACAAGTAAATATCCTGTGGTTAGCCATTGAACCGTTGAGGCGTTGATTGAAAATTCATCCATTAAGTTGGTAAAAGCCATATTTAAGGCGGTTTCACTAAATAGTCCGACGAATGCTCCTAGCATAAGGGAGAAGGCCATTAGGGCGGGACGTTTAACTTGAACAGCTGCTGTTGATTCCATGATAGGGATAAACCTCTTTTCAGAAATGGATTCGTATTATTTTTGAAGAATAGATGATATGTCAACTATAGAGCAGAGGATATGCATTTATGCCTCTCTTACATTATTCTGCACACGAGTTAACAAAGTTGTTAGCGCTGAGTACTCCGCAGGAGAGAATCCTGTCGCTATAATTTCGTTTAATTTGATCGTCACCTCATTGATTGTAGTCTCTAATTTCCTGCCTTCGTCTGTGACAAAAACATTTACCGAACGACGGTCTTGCGTACTTGGTACTTTATGAATGTACCCCTTGTTCTCTAAGCTAGCGATCATTCGGGCAACACTGGCTTTATCTTTCCCAAGTTTATTAGCAATCTCGTTCTGAGATAGACCTTCTTTCTCAAGCAACAAAGCCATAAGTAAATGTTGTTCAGGCGCAAGCCGAACGGGTGTAAGCAATTTTGTTAAATAATTGGCTATTTCTAAGTGTAAATCTCGAATCACTAACCCTAGCGGGTCTTTGGAATCCATATGATCTCTCCTAATTAGAAAAATAGATGATATATCAACGTTTATGATTTGTTTATATTAACATAAAGTAACATATGCATGTCAAGTCAAAGAGAAATCAAGTACATAGGGTTAACAAAATTTATAGTAGAATTATAGACTTTGGTACAAGCGTGAGGACCTCTTCCACAATATATTGTTGTAAATACAGTGTAGGAGGGAAAATCATGAAGCAAAGAATATCTTCAATAAGAAGAGTCAAAAGTTCTTTGAGTAAAGGAATAAAAACGAAACGTAGTCCCGTAACGAAAAGAGTAGGGAAGTCAAGGATTCATATTAGACAAGCTAACGCATTTGAATTGCAAGTTTTTAGATTAGTCAACGAAGAACGGACGAGTAGAGGAATCGCTGCCTTAACTCTAAATACGCGGCTAACTGATCTTGCGGTTTTGAAATCAAGAGATATGAGGGATAATAACTATTTTAGTCATACCTCTCCAACTTATGGCACCCCCTCTCAAATGCTAGATCGATTTGGAGTGGAGTGGCGTGCTTATGCAGAAAATATCGCGGCGGGCCAAGCAACACCTGAAGCAGTAATGAGAACGTGGATGAACAGTACTGGTCATAGAGCTAATATTTTGGATCCTCGCTTTACGGATATTGGGGTTGGTTATGTAGGGGGAACTGCTACTAGTCAATATCAACATTATTGGACACAACTGTTTATTCAGAAACCATAAGAGATTACAGAGAAGCCACTCTATAATGAAATACGCCTCTGATTGTGTGTCTAAACATTGAGGTGAAGTTCATTTACGGGGTGGTTTGTTTTGTGTTTTTGAACTGCTTTACAGAAACCTTTCTGGATGAATGTCGTCTAACAAGATATGGAATTTTGAGGAGGGGAACTATGCGTAAAAAATGGATACTTATAGGCGTCTTGCTACTTATGGCAATCACTCCATTGATTGATGTCACAAAGGTACAAGCCGCAAAAGTATTGTTTGACGGAACTAGTAGTGCGGAGCAACTAAAAGCAATAGCTTCGATTAATAAAATTCGGCAACAGATGGGGTTGGATGATGTGAAACTTGATCCTGCCCTCGTTAAGGCGGCGATTAATCATGCTCGCTACGCTAATGCTAATTTTACGATAAAGTCTGAAGGCGATTTATCTATAGAAGTGAAAGGTCGTGAGTTCTTTACCCAACAAACGCCTAAAGAGAGAGTATTAACTTCGGGTTTTAGCGGAGAAGTACCGGAAATTATGGAAACCGTATATATGAAAGAGCGGGCCTATGATGAATTTGATATGGCTTCAGAGATTAACGAGCTAGCAGTTATGCATGATCGCAGGGAAGTGATGCTGACCCCCGCAGTTGCTTCTATTGGCATTGCACGAGTGGGTAAGTCTACCGTGATTGTTGGTGCTGTGAAGTCAGAAGGCGTAATGACTTCACCAGCGACTGCGAGCGTATTTCCTTATGATGGAATGACGCGAGTGTGGTCAGGCAACATTTACAAAATGAATGCACAGCAGTTAATTCAAGGAGAAGCTACAACACTTACGGTCTTTAGTAGTCTACGGGATGTAGCGGACATAAAGGCTAAACTAAGCACACAGGCAGGCAACCGCCACATTAGTATCCCGCTTAGTGTGAAGAAACTCAATTCTGGTTACGGGTATGTATTAACAGCGCAGCGTCAGTTGAGGGGGGATCGGGAGTATACGGCGGAGGTTTCATTTCAATCTGGTGGCGAAACGCTAGTGAAAAAATGGACCTTTAAGACAAGCCCATTCCTGTATCAGTTGAACATTGATGATATGCCACTTCTATCAGCACCGCCGCTAAACATTGTGAATGGCATTTCAGAAGTGCCCATGCGTTATCTCTTTGAGTTATTTGGAGCCAGGGTAGAATGGAACAAGGCAACTCGCACGATTACCGCTGAAAAAAATGGACTTTCTCTGAAGATGACCATCGACGATCATACAGCCTACATTAATGGACAAGCTGTGCAGATGAATAGCCCACCTCATCTATACGGTTATGCGACCTATGTTCCTCTCCGATTCATATCCGAAACGTTCGGATATGATGTAGAATACGATCCGATCGAACGTTCGGTGGACATTTGGACAGGTCTTTTATGAATATAAATAATCTATTTTTCCACATACTATATTGTAATTATAGATACTTCAACGACCCCAAGAGAAATTGGAGCAAGCTCGTTAGAACCCTTCAGCATCATGAACTTCTCTTAGTGACTGGAGGGAAGGGCAGCTTTATGATGGAGCGAAAACGACATTCGTTTAAAGTTGGTATGTTATTCTATATTTCTCCAGATGTTAAGCATTCAATAGAGATAGATGCTGAAGATCCCTTATGCTTTCTGTCCGTTCATTTCAACTATGCGAAGGTGAGCATGAACGAGGAGAACTGGGGAATTAGTGGTGATGTGGATTCACTCCATTTGCAAGCTGTATCCGAGTTGAAGGATTATTATCAAGTGGAAGATATCTTCGGACAAATGATTCAGAGCTGGAATACTAAGCTGCCAGGGTATGAATTTGTAGCGAAGACTTTGTTACAGCAGCTTATCATTGCAATTGCTCAAAATACACAAAAACAAAGTCAAAATTACTCCACTTCATTAAAGGTGGAAAAAATTATTAATTATATGCATCAAAAGATCAATGAGAAAGTTAGCTTGAGCGAATTGTCAGATTTGGTACAGCTTTCACCTGCTTATTTATCGAGAGCATTCAAAGAGATTACAGGTTATTCGATCATTGAGTTTTTTAATAAAATGAAAATTGATAAAGCGAAAGAGCTGATTCTTGAAGGGGACATAAAAATCAAAGCGGTTGCGCAAACCCTTGGATTTACGGATGAATTTTATTTCAGCAGAATTTTTAAAAGAATGACAGGTATCAGCCCTTCGGAATTTCAGAGCAAAAATGTCCATGGAGTTTAGAATAATGCATGGTATAGAGCCAATCTGACTGTTAATATGAGGTTGTTATTGTTAGCAGAAAGAAGGCTTTTTTTATGTCCATGTGGAAAAGGAATTTGATCGTTTGCTGGTTTGGTATGTTTGTAACGGGTGTAGGTATGAGCCAGATTGCGCCAGTATTGCCACTTTACATTAAGCATCTTGGCGTGGATAATGCCGATTCCGTTGCTCAGTTTTCTGGCATTGCTTTTGGGATTACCTTTATCGTTTCAGCCATATTTTCACCCATTTGGGGACTGGCGGCAGACAGGTTCGGACGGAAACCAATGCTTTTGCGGGCAAGTCTTGGGATGGCGATTGTGATCAGCTGTATGGGTTTTGCACCTAATGTGTATGTATTAATTGCACTAAGATTATTACAGGGCACAATAACGGGTTATAGTACAGCTTGTACTACATTAATCGCAACTCAGACGGATAAGGAACATGCAGGATATGCTTTAGGAACCCTTTCAACAGCCAGTATTGCTGGAGCCTTGCTTGGCCCAACGATTGGTGGTTTCATTGCAGAAAGCATGGGTTTACAAAGTTCATTTTTTGTTACGGGTGGACTGATGCTGGTTGCCTTCATTACTACCGCTTTGTTCGTGAAGGAATCTTTTCATCGTGAAGATAAAAAGACGCTAAGTATCAAGGAGGTCTGGAGCAGTGTTCCAGAGAAGAGCCTAACGCTAACCTTGTTTGTAACCTTCTTTATTCTAACTGTTGCTTTATACTCTGTAGAACCAATTATTACGGTATATGTTACTCAGCTCTCCAAGAGTGCTAGTCATGTGGCTTTGCTTGCAGGGATGACCTTCTCAGCTTCAGGGCTGGCTAACATCATTGCTGCTCCAAGGCTTGGCAAGTTGTCTGACCGAATAGGTGTTCAAAAAGTTATACTAGTTGCGCTTATAGCGGCAGGACTTCTGTTTATCCCACAAGCGTTTGTTCAGAATCCTTGGCAGTTAATGGGTCTGCGTTTTCTACTAGGATTAGCGGCAGGTGGGTTAATCCCTTCTGTGAATATCCTCGTTAAGAAAATCACACCAGATGCGCTTACAGGAAGAGTATTTGGATTTAACATGTCGGCAGGTTATCTTGGCACATTTGCAGGTTCGGTTCTAGGTGGGCAAGTGGCAGCCTGGTTTGGGATCCGAGATGTATTCTTTATTACGAGTGTTTTGCTATTGATAAATGCAGGCTGGGTTTATTTTAAAGTGTATAAAAAACTAAGTTTAAATGGGAGAGAAGACAATGGAAGACTTAAAGAGATCAGAAACTGAATGTATTGATGCAAAGAAAACGGCGCTGGTTGTAATCGACTTGCAAAATGGAATTGTTAACATGCCGAATAAGGCTCCACATACAGGTGAGCAGGTGGTTCAGAAAGGTAGCAATTTAGTTCAAGCCTTCACGGAAAAGGGGGCATTTGTAGTACTTGTAAGAGTATCCTCGTTAGATGGTCATGATATGTTAAGACCTCAAACAGATCTGAAGATGAATGCAGGAGCCATTCCAGAAGGTTGGGATACCTTGGCACCTGAATTATCTGACTTCAAAAACGCACATGTGATATCTAAACGTCAGTGGGGGGCATTTTTCGGAACGGATCTTGATTTACAGCTACGGCGTCGTGGTATAGATACAATTGTCTTGTGTGGTATTTCTACATCCATAGGTGTGGATACGACAGCTAGAGAAGCTTATCAGCTTGGTTACAACCAAGTTTTTGTGGAAGATGCAATGACTGCTTCTACGAAAGAAGAGCATGACTATGTGTGTAAAACCATTTTCCCTAGGATCGGCAAGATTCGGTCGAGTGGTGAAGTAATATCCCTGTTAAAATAGGATGAATAGCCCTCATGCTCTCTGTAATCCCAGAGATTGTCATGAGGGCTTTTGTTTGAAATCATGTACTTACATGAAGATAAGGAGTAGTATCCCAGCCAAGAAGCAGTAATAAGAGAAGTACTTCAAATTACCTTTAGCCATAATCCCCATAAACCAGCGCATAGAAAAATACGTAACGATTAGTGTAGTGATAAATGCAATTAAGTATGGAATTGCTAGTTGCGCTCGGTTCGGGTCACTGGCAATATCAGATGCCCCCATAACAAGTCCGCCCAGACTGATTGGAATATACAGCATAAAAGAAAAGCGTAAAGCAGTTTCTTGCTTCATTCCCACAGCGATGGAAGAGATGACCGTTGCGCCTGATCGACTTATCCCAGGAATAAGAGCTACAGCTTGGGCAAGTCCGACTATGACTGCATCCTTTGCTTTTAAATCCCCATCTTGTTTACGACCGCGAAGATTACGAATTAACCATAAAGCAACCCCGGTTACCAGCAAGGCGATGGACACGGTGTGTACTGACGAGAAGATCTCCTCAATTTGGTCCTTAAAGAACAAGGCTACGATAACCGCAGGCATGGTGCCAATGATAATGTACAAAGAGAACATAAAATCTGACTTATATTCCTCTTTGCGGGTCAGAATAAATTGAACTAATCCAGTGATCAATCTTCCGATATCTTTGCGGAAAATAAAGCAAATCGCAATTAGAGAAGCCGTATTTGTTAGGATTTCAAAGGATAGCCCATTCTGTTTTAAGCCTAGCAATTTCTGTGCGATGATCAAATGGCCGCTCGAGGAAACGGGGATTGGCTCAGTTGCCCCTTGAACAAACCCTAGAAACAAGTATTTAAGCCACAGTATAATATCTTCCATTTTTCCTCCCAGTATTTTTGTAATCTTTTTAATCATATCTCATTCAATGAAGAAATGACAATAGAACCATCGTGCCATATCGAAGTTCATCGCCTTAAATGAGGGGTTGACTGAACCAGTTATAATATTCTTGAATGGCTTCTTCACTAACCGAGCCTATCGCGAAAGTAAACTAAATGAGGTGGAACTATTTGTAGTTCATTAATTAAAATTCATCGGCAGGACATTCCGAAAGCCGCCAGCGTTCTGGCAGAAGCCTTCGCAAAGGATGATCCATTGTATCAGCATATTTTGCCTGATGAAACAACCAGACTCCGCGTATTAAACATTTTTTTTCATCGTTATATTGAGATGTTGTATCCTTATTCGGATTTACTAACGACGTCAACAAATTATGAAGCTGTCGCTTTGGTGTTCCATTCGGAGCGTCAGAGCGGGACATTGATTTCGAACGTCAACTATATGAAACAAATTGGGCTGGCGATTCTCAAGTGTTTACCGATTTGCCGAATCATTGGTGTACGAGGATTTATTCGAGGACTAACTATTTTGCGCAGTATGAGCTCCTTATGGTTATCGATGTTTGGTGATCGGAAGTATATGCATTTGGATATGCTTGTAGTGCAAGAACGTTACCGTGGGCAAGGATATGTATCAAAGATTATGATGCCGCTGCTCGCCGAGTGCCGCGAGAAGAATGCATTATGCACCTTAGAGACACAGACGCAAAGTAATCTTCCCATCTATGAGCATTATCAATTCCGCACGGTTAAGGTTATCCCCTTACCCAATAGTACATTAGAGCAGTATTGCATGGCGTATTCTCCAAGCGTTACTCAGTAGTTATTAAAACGGGGCGTCCCATTCAGCCATTTCATGGCTTTTGGGGCAGCCCTTTTTTTGATCATGAACTATATTTCGCAGCAGGGATGATTATTTTTATGGCTGTGCCATAACCTGGCTCGCTTTCAATGTGGATACCATAAGGTGATCCAAAGAGCAGCTGAATTCGATCATGAACATTCTGGATGCCAATCCCTGATAAATGATGTTTTTTGCTTACATTCACCTGCTCAGGAACGTTCGGCATCCCTATACCATCGTCCATAATTTCGATGATTAAATGCTCATCCCGCTGGGAGATGAAGATTTGAATATTGCCGCTGACGTATCCAGGGAAAGCATGGAAAAACGCGTTTTCCACAAAAGGCTGGATGATCAACTTGGGGACCAACAGCTCCGTACTGTCTTCAGAAATCTCAAAGTGGACACCGATTTGATCACCGTATCTGATCTGATTGATAAATACATAATGCTTTAAAGTCTCTATCTCCTGTTTTACAGTAATCATGTCCTCTGTAGATCCTAAGGTATTCTGAAGCATGGAGATGAGGCTATCGATCGTTTGATCCACCTGTTGGGTCCGATGCATGTTGGCTAAATATTTGATCGAACTCAGCGTATTATACAGGAAGTGAGGGTTGATTTGCATTTGCAGAGCATTGAGATCTGCCTTCCGGCGTTCCTGCTGTTCGTAGACAACTCTTTCGGTATACCGGTCAATTTCTCTAATCAGATGATTGTAGGCTTTGGTTAATACATTAGTCTCGTAGCTGCCATCTTCCTGCAAGGGATGCAATTTCAGACTGTCCCCTTTGGACGTTTTCATCGTATTGACTAACTGATTCAGGGGCTGAATGATTCGTTTACTAAGCCAATAGACAAACAACATGCTAATCACCAGTACAATGCTAACTACCTTGATGATTTCGTTTGAGATTGTATATAGCGGCGCAAATGCAGTTAATTGATCAACCTCCTCCATAATGTAGGCATTAAACTCCGGAAGGAAATACGAAATATAGGTTTGTTTATTTTCTGAATTTGTGACGATACCTCCTTGCTCCACAGCGTTCATGGCATTCAATAGAAGAACGGAATTATACGTGCTAATGGAAGCCTTATTGCTGCTGGAGAGAATCATACCCTCTGCTGAGATAAGCGAGATATGAATGCCTTCCGAAATGTAGGGGCTGTATTTAAGATAGATGTTAAGCTCGTCCATAACAACGGCTGTATATCCGTACATTGAACCGGAAGCACTATCTACCAAAGGTTTCGTAGCAAAAATATAGTTTTTATAGGGTACAGTTTCTTTGAAAAGATCTGAACTGCTATGATATTGAATTCGATTGGGAATAACTCCATTAATCGTCATATAATCCGATACGATTTCATCCGGTATTTTATCCCATTTCAAGTTATTGCTTGAATAATGGCGTCCTCCTTTTCCCGGCATTGCCGAAACAATGATATGGGAGTTGTCGGGACTGAGGTAATCTTTGTAGATATCAATATATCTTCCAAGACTCATGACCAGATTGGTATGCTCAAGCGAGGTCAGAGCCGGCTTGGTAATATAATTTTTAAATTCAACACTACTGTTTATCTGCAGCATCGTATTCACAACCTGGTCATTGTATCGAAGTAAATCATTCTTTACCAAATTCATATTGGCGGATGAATTCTGGACGACTTGATTTAGTAGAATCCGCTCTGAAATTTTCGAGGAGGCCATGGTAAGGATGAAGGAGATTACAAGAATCCCCATTAACATAAGGATTAGAATTTTGATAAAGATACTATTCTTACGAAGCAAGCCGTTCACCTGTCTTTACTGGGAGATTTGAGTACGGAACTCCACAGGAGTCTTTCCAGTCATTTTTTTGAATACCTTCGAGAAATAATTATGTTCTGAGAATCCGGTTAAACGGCTGATTTCTGATACGGTTAAATTAGGGTCCAGCAGCAGTTCTTTCGCTTTATCTATTCGCACCCTGCTGATATATGTAGTTAAATTCTCTTGCGTTCGCTGTTTGAAATAAGAGGAGAGGTAACTATAGTTAAGATGCAAGGTATTTGCCATTTCTGATAATGAGATTTCATTAGCATAATGTTTGTTGACGTATTCATAAATCTGGTGCAGAATCATCGATTGTTGATCTGTTTGTTTCATACTGGATTTCAGTGCATCTAGGAATTGTATCAAAATACTCTCTAATTCATTGATGCTATAAGCTAAATCAATGGTTTTAAATAACTTTAGTCTGGACGAACCAAGCTCAGAAATGGGCTGCTTAATATGCTCAAGTGTACTCATTGCCGTATAGATGAGATTTTGACATAAACGTTTCAAGCTATATTCGTCATAGTCCTGTGTAGATAAGATTTTCAGAAAAAACGCTTTCAATTGTTCTCTGGCGTCATCTATAGCCAAAATCCGTAACAATGAAGTAAACTGATTCAGGTCGAAAGATACCTTTTCGCTAGGAATGAGAATTGCATTTTCCGGAACTACTACTTGTGTTGGGAAATAGATCAGTTTGCCAAGGTACGGTGTTAATCGCAAATGCGCTTCCTTAATCTGTTCTAAACCGGAAAATGGATTGGAAAGAATAAATGAGATATACAGAAGCTTTTCTTTCACGGCCTCAGCTAATGATTGAATTGATGTCATTATATTTTGAGCTGCAGTCTCCTCATAGTTTAGGAGAATTAGAAATTCTGTCTTAAGGAATATAAAAGAATAGGTTAAGTTATTAGATAAATGTTGCTTTGCCAATGAAAGAAGGAGCTCCTCCATTTGGTTTTGACTCCACTCTGTTCTGGACAGAAGTAAGCTGTTGCTGGCTTTTGCCAGCATAAAGCAATTTCCTCGAAAATATTTTGTGAGCAAGTCTATAGATTCTTCATTTGGTAACGAATCATGTTCAAGCCATTGGGCAAGGATCAACGAAATGTCCAGATTAGGACGAATATTACCGGATGTATGTAAGTTCACTGAACCACACAATGTCTGGATTAAAGTTATAAGCTCAGCAGAAGAGACTTTCGGTTTGAGTAAATAATCAGTAACGCCGTATTTAAAGACTTCCCGAACATAATCGTATTCACTGTAGCTGCTTAATACGATAATTTTAATTTCCGGATATTTCACTTTCATGATTTTTGAGAATTCTATTCCATCCATAACTGGCATCACAATATCGGTGATGACGACATGTGGACGAGTGGATTCGATATGGTCGAGCGCTTCTTGGCCATTTGAGACCTGGGAAACGATTTCAATTCCATAATTGCTCCAGTTACATAAATGCATAATCCCCGTTCGAAGGATGGCTTCATCGTCTGCGATCATCACCCGATAGGTTGAATCGTTTTTGTTCATAGTAGGACACCCCGTTATTTCTCTTGTTGTATTTTTCTCATCATATAACAATCTTTCATATTACGGTATGGGATCTGGTTTGAAAAGCTATATACAAATAAAAAGTGCTATCGACCATAATTTTTACTAGGAAAAAAATAACATTTATTAAATGAACAATAATTACTACTAAGAAAGAACGAATGATTATTATACTTATCATTTTGAATTCTCTAAAATTAGGTTCAAGCGTTAAAGAATGAACCGCTTACATACAAAGTCAAAAGGGGTTGTAGAAATTGAAAAAATGGTTATCAGTATTGCTCTTAGTATCAATGACAGCAACAGTACTCGCTGCTTGCGGGTCATCAAATTCAGCGGAGAAAAATGAAAGCGGTACTACTAAGAAAAAAGTGATCGCTTGGGCCTGGGACCCTTCCTTTAATGGTGCAGCTTTAAAGATCGCTGAAGATCTTTACAAAAAAGAAAATCCTGATTTTGAGCTAGAGGTTGTTGAAATGGCCAAAACGGACTTGGAACAAAAACTGAATACTAATCTGGCAGCAGATGTTAAAGACGGTCTTCCAGATATTATTCTGGTAAATGATCCTAATATTCAAAAATATGTAAACTCATATCCAAATACCTTCGCAGATTTTGGTGACAAGATTGATTACACTCAATTCTCTCCATACAAGGTCGATGCACTTAAGGTAGACGGTAAAATGTATGGTGTTCCTTTTGATATTGGTTCAACAGGTATGTTCTACCGCTCGGATTATCTGGAGGAAGCAGGTTTTACGGATGCAGACTTACAGAATATCACTTGGGATCGTTATATTGAAATCGGTAAAATTGTAAAAGAAAAGACGGGCAAATACATGGCGACCATTAATCCAAATGATGAAGCCTTAACCTCCATTCTTCTGCAATCGGGTGGATCGTGGTACATCACACCTGACAATAAAGGAAACTTTGTTAATAACCCTGTAATGACAGAGACCCTTCGTGTATACAAAGCGATTTCTGATTCTGGGATTGCTAAGCCTGTTACAGGCTGGAGTGAATTTGTAGGCAGCTTTAATGCTGGTGATGTAGCTACAGTAGTATCGGGAGTGTGGCAGGTATCATCTATCATGGATGCTAAAGATCAAAGTGGTAAATGGAAAGTAGCGCCAACGCCAAGATTGGGAATTGATGGTGGTGTTAATGCATCGAATGAAGGCGGTTCCAGCTGGTTTGTGCTTGATGGCTCAGCTAATAAAGATCTTGCAATTGATTTCCTGTCCAAAACAGTGGGCTCCAGCAGTGAATTCTACGAGCGATTCTTGACGGAAAATGGCGGTGTGGGTTCCTTTATTCCGGCATTCTCCAGTGAGGCTTATGGTCAAACCTCAGAGTTCTTTGGTGGACAAGCTATCTACAGCGATTTCACGAAATGGTCTACAGAAGTTCCGGGGATTTCTCTGGGAATGTATACACAGGAAGCAAAAGATGCACTTAAAAATGAATTGCCAAACATTCTGAATGGCGCGGATTTGACGCAAAGCTTAGCTAACATCCAAAAATTGTTCGAACAACAGGTGCAATAAATATAAAGTTAGCAGGTGGGGATAGGATATGGAGAAAAAGTGGAATAAATCTACTATCGCGGGATGGCAGTTCGTATTATGGCCTTCACTGATCATAATGCTGTTTAGCTTCTATCCCATGATTCAATCATTACTGTTATCATTTCAATCAGGGAAAGGGACTGTGTACAGTTTTGTAGGGCTCAAAAACTATGTGCGTCTATTCTCCGACCCTATGTTTAGACAAGCGGTCTCGAATACTTTATTATACCTGGTTATTCAGGTGCCAATTATGTTGTTCTTGGGCTTAATCATTGCCTATTTTCTTAATATGCCTGGTTTGCGCTTTAAGGGGTTTTATCGTACGGCGATTTTTCTCCCGTGTGTAACCTCATTGGTGTCTTATGCAGTCTTGTTCAAAAGCATATTCTCTGTAGACGGTATTCTCAACCGTATGCTTATGTCCATTCATTTAGTGAGTGAGCCTGTTGGATGGCTCACTGACCCACTTTGGGCCCGTATTGTTATAATTCTAGCAATCACATGGCGTTGGACGGGTTACAACATGATTTTCTATTTATCTGCTATGCAAAATATTGATCCTAGTGTGTATGAGGCGGCTTCTATTGACGGAGCTTCAAAGACTCGGCAGTTCTTCAGTATCACTACACCAATGTTGAAACCAATTATTTTGTTTACAGCAATTATCTCAACGAATGGTACGCTGCAATTATTTGATGAGGTCGTTAATATTACCAATGGTGGACCGGGTAACTCGACAATGACGATATCGAATTATATCTATAATTTATCGTTCGTATATACTCCTAACTTTGGTTATGCGGCTACAGTCTCCTATGCCATTGTAATCATGGTAGCTGTGTTGGCATTTCTTCAACTTAAGGTGGGAGGCGAAAAAGATTGAGCAAGCTAAATAAATCAATCATTCATTTCTTTTTAATCATAGCGTCTGTCATTTCTCTATTTCCTTTTGTGTGGATGCTTATTGGGATGACGAATACTTCTTCGGATATAGTAAAAGGAAAATTCTCGTTTGGCTCAAGCTTTTCCGATAATGTAAGTCATTTATTTGGCTCGACCAACCTTGGCCAGGCGTTCTGGAATTCTGCTCTGATCGCGGTCGTGGGTACCCTCCTAACATTGCTGCTTAGCTCGATCGCAGGGTATGGATTTGAGATTTATCGGACGAAAGGTAAAGATCGCCTGTTTGGTATTCTAATGCTCTCCATGATGATGCCGTTTGCAGCGATCATGATTCCACTGTTCCGGATGTTCAGTAAATTTGGAATTTTAAACACGCCTGTAGCAGTTATTCTGCCTACCATTACAACCGCGTTTATGATTTTCTTTTTTATGCAGAATACCAAATCCTTCCCGCGAGAATTGCTGCAAGCAGGTCGTGTGGATGGGCTGGGTGAATTGAGATTATTCACAAAAGTGTATATGCCAACCATGAAACCAACCTATGCGGCAGCAGCGATTATTACATTCATGAGTAATTGGAATAACTTCCTGTGGCCGTTGATTGCACTCCAAAGTCAGGATAAGAAAACACTGCCTTTGATCGTGTCATCGTTAGCTTCGTCTTATAATCCAGATTATGGCATGATTATGGTTTCCATAGTTATCACTACATTGCCGACAGTATTAATCTTCTTCTTGCTGCAGAAACAATTTGTGCAAGGGATGCTCGGATCTGTGAAGTAGTAACAAAATGATATAGTAGGGACGGGGGCATTTAATTGTCTCCGTCCTTATAAGATTTTGTTTAACAATAAATAGCACAACCTTCGATGAATTGATATAATAGAAACATATATTCGCGTACTTCAGAACCCTATACGGATGTATACGGGTTTTATTTTTATTTGGTGAGGATGGCAGAAAGATGAATTGGTCGGATTTTGGCGAACGAAATAAACGATTGAATCCCCTATGGAATCTGGGGGATGGGATGAACCTTGGCGAAATCCAACCGTACAAAGAAATGGTGTCTTTAAGCATCTTGTTGCAGGTCTATTATTTGGAGCTAGAGTCCAATGAGAGAAGATCCAAGGAAGATATTATAGCGCTGGCTTGGACTGCACTGGAACGCTTTAATATTGCGAATCTCGGGACTACCGAATCCGTAGAACGTTTAGTGGACGGCCTGCTCTGGAGCGGAAATGGTGGGGATTTCGAATCCTATTATTATGATGATGCGGCTCGGCAAATGTCTGTGCAGAAATATAAGTATTTCATGGTGGATGAGGATGCGACCCGCAGTAGCTGGGAAGAGAGCGGCAGAACAATCTATCGTCTCTCCGAATATGCCATGGAGCTTATTTTTATGAGTCATGAGATTATTGAAGAGTTTCAGATCAGCATCAAGCTGCTTGAGATTCAAATGCATATTAAGCATGGACGTGTAACAAGGGCACTTCAGGATGTGAATGAGCTTATCTCCCGGGTCCGGAAGATGACCCATGAGCAGCAGGAATACAGGAATGCATTGCGCCGTAACCCGAAGCATATTTTCAGTGAATTTGGAGTGGCTCGGCATCAGCGACTTGAAGAAATTCATCAACAGTTCGAGGAAGAACGCAAGCATTTTGATAACATTCATCGTTCTCTGGCCCGGCTTGCCAATGACGAGAAAGATGTGATCGACTTTAACGAGATTCGTATTCTTTCAGAACGAGTGGAGCTCTCTAGGCGAGTACACGATGAACTGGCCGAGATAGTCTTGAACATTTTTGAGGTGGAGACTAATTTAAGATTGAACTTCCCTGAATTATTCTGGGGAGCAGCCGGATTTAACTTCCGTACTCATATCTGGGAGGAATGGGTTAAAGAAGAGGGGCTTCCAAGCGGCGACAGCCTTGAACTGCTTCTTGGCGGATTGTTTGCTCCGAATCAGGATTTTGTTTATCCGCTTCCCTGGGCTTGGGAGGAGCAAGAGGTTGGTTTTATTCCGGAATTTGTGATGGATGAACTTGATGATGAGATAGATGCGGAGACCGTTCAATATATTCCTAAGGGGATTCCTTGGGCGGAAGTCGTTGAACTGTGGAAGCCTGTGTTCAATGCTCTAGCCGAGTGTGGAAGCTTTACATTTACTGAGGAAGCTTTTACCCCGGAGGAATTAACACGTTGGGCACGCACACCGGATGCTATAGATCTATGGGTGCAGTTTTTTCATTCTGAAATTACAGTACAAGAACAAGCTCCAGAGAACAGCAACGGATCCGATGAATGCCAGTTGCTAATCCGGTATGTACTAGAGGATGATCCTCAACTGGAGAGCTTGCACGGCAAGCTGCTGCGGACGAGCATTGTTTCAGAACCATACCCAAGGGTACGCTGGTCTGGTCTGGACATGAGTCCATTTATTATTAAGATCGTGGAGAGGTGAGAGGTTACAAGCATGAGTTATACATTAGAACAGGTACAGCAAGCTTCACGGCTATTTTTTGAATTACTTCGTAAAAAAGTAATTCCTCTCGATGATCCTGCGGCGGCAGAATGCATGCAGGACGCTGGAACATATGATGCGCTTCAATATGTTGCCAAGGAGGCAGGCTGCCGAGTGATGAATTCCGGACAACGTCTCCATCTGCTCGTCAATCCACTCGGGTCAGTGTTCGCCACCAACTTTACCCAGTTGAAGAATAAATATTCACGAATTGAGCGCAAAACTCATTTACATATCATTAATATTATCATCCTTGTTTTTCTGGCCGAGATGGACCAGGACGAGACTCATTTTAAGTCCGGACAGGACAGTATGTCCTATATACAGATATCCGATCAGGTGTCTTCACTTTTTCAAGCTTGGATACAGATGGATGATGAAGGTCAGTTTAGCCAGCAGTGGCGGTTGGATATCCAAGCGATGTCGAAGGTGTGGACTAACCTTTATATGCAAACTAAGAGTCAGGAAGAGAGCGATCTTCTAACAAGAGGCGCAGGCTCACGAATTGGGCTGATTCATGAAGGCATGAAGCTCCTGGAAGAGGAGAAGCTCGTGTTCATCTCAGAGTCAGAGAAGCGCATATTCCCGCGGGAAGAGCTTTATGAGAGAATGCGGTATTTATATCATGATGTTGACCGGTATCAGGAATTAAAGAAACTCATTGGACGAACTTTAGCTGAGAAAGACGGTGCTACTAATGCCGCGGATTGAACGCATACGGATTACAGGACTTAAATACGAGAAAATGCTCAAGAAATATGATGATATGATTCTGGACCTCTGCAACGAAGAGGGGCCGGCCAATACCCTTATAACGCTTATGAATGGCGGCGGGAAGGGCGTACTGCTGCAATCTATATTTCAGTTATTAATGCCCAAAACGCCATGGGGAAAAGACAGTGAGAACCAGGTTGAAGCATTTTTTCATAACCATAAAAAACAACTTAAACCTTACACCTTTCACGTAGCTATCGAATGGCATCTCGACAACAGTGAGCGTAATGAGTACATGACGACTGGTATTGCTATGACAGCACATAATTCGCTGGATCAGCAGGACATAAAAGTAGATTACTTACTGTACGCACTTACAGATTACGGTGAAGCATCTGAACTTACCCTTTCTACGTTGCCTCTCTTTGATGAAGAGTCTGCTGAACCTACGAGTTTTGAAACGATACAGCAATTTATACGAGATCGGCGGGGAGAAATTGTACCTTTCGGTAGCCATAGCTCGGATTTAAAAAGATATTATGATTTCCTGGCTACTCGGGATATTCATATCGCCGAGTGGCGTAATATGAGGCGAATCAATGGGGAAGAGGGCGGTATTAAAGGTTATTTTAAAAAGAATGATGCCTTTACCAACCATAACTTATTCGAAAAGTTAATTATCCCTGAGATCGGCTCCAGTCTGAATGAGGGACCAAAAGAAGAAGACAATACGCTGCAGCGGATGTTTATTGACACGGCGACAGTAGCTCAACGCCTACCGATGCTTGAACAACGGGAACAAGTCTACACAGAGTTTCTTGGCATGGCTGCGCCATTATATGAGCTGGTGAAGCTAGGAGTTGAAGCAGAGAACGCCGTTCAAGAAACTGAACTGCGTGGACGTCAGATCTATACGGTTATCTATGAAGAGCAGAAAAATGCAGAAGAAGCGCGAAGTAAGGTTGCTAATGAACTGGCTGGGCGTTATCAGGAAGCGAAGCAATTGCGATTTGAGACAGACAATCTCAAGTATTTGCGCAGCAAGGAAGAACTGGAGCTAAAACAGGAAGAGTTCAAAAAGCTCAGTGATGATCAGGGACGTGCACGTGGGCGGCTGGACCATTCCAAGGCTCAGGAGAAAAAGCTAGAAGTGGCTCATTTCTTGGCTAAGCGTATGCTCCACACACGACAAATAGAGCAGTGGCAGAAAGAAATTCAAGCCATCGAAGGTTCCTTAGAGATGAAAGAACGTCAAGAGGTCATTCTGGCGGCTAAAGAAAAGCTTCGGAAACAGTGGGATGTGGTGTTTAACCTCTGGCAACAAACGATCAGTGGGTTTGGAACCGCGGAGCGGGCTCTGACGAGTGAAGAAAAAGGTCTGCGCAAGGAGCGGGAGAGCTTTCTGCTGGAGTTAGCAGGTCTGGATATTCAGATTAATGAATTGACGTTATCTATCCGGCAATATACAGAAGAGCTTGGCACATTCGCAGCCCAGCATGGTCAAGAAGCTGCCCATACTCCGGTGGCGGCGCTTCAACGTACGATTTCTGCTGCCAAAACGATACTTCTGGATATGGAAGCGTTAGAGGAACAGCATAAAGAGGCTGAGAACCGAAAGCTGGTACTGCATAAGAATCATGCCGAGCTCAGTGAGAAACATCGCTCTTATGAACGAGAGATTGATGAGCTTGGGGTACAGCTCGATTCTCAGACCTATAAAGAATCACAGTTATGGTCACAAATCGTTGTGCTGCTGGAAATGTTTGATGAACATAATCGTTTGGGAGCTACTGGTCTTTTTGAAGAGAAGGATACGATTCAACTACGATTTATCCGAAAAATGGATGAAGTGGAGCAGCAGACAAAACGTTCCAGACGAGAGTACTACAATCAGCTTATGGACGTGGAACTTCAGAACCAATCCTACTGGCTGCCGAATTCAGATATTCTCGCGGTCAAGGATACACTCGATTCGCTCAAGATTCAATCTACACCGGGTAGTTCCTATCTAAATGATCGTCCATACCTTGAACGTGAGGAAGAACTAGAGCGCTATCCACTCCTTCCTTATAGTCTGATTGTTACCCGGCGCGAAGCTGATAAAATTAAACCGGATTTGCTGAAGGACACACTGCTGAAATCAGCGGTGCCTATCTTTATCCGTGAAGAGATGGTAGCTTCAGATCCAGTATCTTTTAAGCTTCTAGCTAACCAAGGCCCACAAATGGTACTGGAGCCAGATCGGTTCTTAAACTTTAAGAGCGGTATTCAGGCGAAGCTTAAGGAGCAAGAACAAGTGCTTCAGGACGCGGAGGCTTATTTATCGAAGTTGAAATCTGTGCGTCAGGAATATGAGCGATTATATCAAACAGAGAACACTGTGACGATTACAGCCAAACGCAATACCCTTATGAAACTGCAAAGTGAACTTCAGCAGCGCATTATCAGTCTGAGCAGCGAGATTAATGAGAACGAGAGTACGCTTGCTCGGATCGGTCGGGAACTTATCGAGAATAAGGTGCTTAGTGCAGAGCATGAGCAGAGAGCAGCAGCGTTGCAAGGTTGGATTGAACGTTCGAAGAAACATGAGCAGGATCAAAAGGAGAAGAAAAAGTATACAGATCGTAAGAGTCTAGTGAGCAAAGAGCTTGCGAGTAAGGACCAGCAGCTCGAGCATCTTGAAGCGCAAATGGTAAGCCTTGGCGGAGAGCGTGAGAAATGGATGGGAGATGCCAAGTATGCTCTATTTCCTAGACTGCAGCATTGGTTCCCTGAAATTGTATTTCCGACATATCATCAGCTTTCGGATGATATGGAACCCACACCAATAGATCCCGTAGAGCAGAACCTTCTGTTGCAGCAGCTCAGTACCGTTGAAAGTCTGCAGCAATCGCTGACGGAGAATGAGCTTGAAATTCGAACAAGAGCCGCCCAGATCAAAGCGGCTAGCGAGAATCAAACGGAGCTTGAAGTCAGCCTGAATCAAGTTGATGTGGATTGGCGGAAGGTGGCAGAACCTGCTGAATCTACCGAATCCATTATGGCTGCAAGAAACCGTCAAAAGTCGGAAACCTCTTCGTTAGAAGAAGACTATCAGATTGTTCACGACTCTTTCATCCGTTGCCAGACCGAGTTGGACAATTTGCAGAAGGAACTGCGCAAGGTAGAAAAAGGAATCAAAGAGAAACACGAGCGTGCCGTGGAGATTTGGAATGAGCCACTCGAGCAAAAAGAGACTGACATTCAAGAGCGTTTCCAAGAGAATGAGCACATGCTTAATCAGTGTAAGCGATCTTTGGAACGAATGGATGCACTCATTCAGACGTTATCCAATCAAATCAAAATCATGAATGCACATATTGAGGAACGGGTCAATTTACGGACTGTGCCAGAAGAATTAATGCTGAGTGTTAGAGAAAGCTGCGAGTCTCTCGTTGCTGACTGGCTTCTTCGGATTAAGGATAGCCGGGTTAGACGGGATGAGGTCTCCAGGAAAGTGAAGGAAGAGAAAAACTCATTAACCGGAAAACTTGCCAAGAATGAACGGAATTCTGAACTGGAGACCAAGATTCTGGATCGTTTAAATACGGTGCATTGGGATAACTTTGCTATTGCTCAGCAAGTCCTAGATTCGATGTTACGTAGTTCACGTGATCAGATTGAGAGTATTCAAAACGATAAGGAAGATATGGATCAGTCCCGTAAGATGTGGGTAGCCCGGGCTTCTTATCGTGTAGTACAAATCATTGATATTATGAAGCGAATGGAACGACGGATGATTATTCATAATGAGAATAATTATGCCTTCCCGCTGGTACGACTGAATTATAAGAATATCAATGTACCGAGAGCAAGCGATGAAGTAGAGCCGATGGTGAGCGACTATTTCAATCGATGTATCCAGGAACTGCTTGCAAAATATCCAAAGATTGAACAAGTGCCAGCAGTGGTAATCAAAGAGGTTATTAATGATGGACGAATCGTCTATGCGGCACTTCAGAATCGCTTCCCGATTCTTCAGGTATATAAACCGGTAACGGAGAATTACTTCCTCTATGCCGCTCCGGAAGACTATCATTATTCCGACTGGGAGATCATCAATCGCGGTGCGCTGGATGAGGCTGTCGGCAGTGGTGGACAGCGTCAATCTGTACAGCTGTTGGTAGCCATGATGATCATGACGCATAAACGAGTGAATCGTGAGAACAAGGGATGGACGGTCTTTTTATATGACAATCCTTTTGGAGAAATGGTATCTAATAATGTGCTTGATCCCGTATTTGAAATTTCTAAGGCTCTTAAATTTCAGTGGCTGATTGTAACGCCACCGGAGCTAGTGAAGAATGACGTTAGCGTTCGCTTTGGTGTATACTGGCAGCTCTATTTCGGAGGTGTGAAAGGGGACATGCTAGAATCCACTCTAGTCAAGGGAGGAAGAAAGCTCATTCCTGTTTCGCTTTTTTGATCAGCAGCGTTTACCAGAGACCATAATGAAAAGGGAGTACCGAAGTGGCATTAAGCTACTCCGGTACTCCCCTTTTTTCGCGTTTAGGATGAATTAGGGAAATTGTCCCTAATTAGTTTTTTGATCCGCTCCATATATTAGATTCTTATTTTAATCTTAGGAGATGAATGATTATTTAGGTTTGCGTTCAGAAATATATGAGCCGGTTAGCGTCAAGAAGGTTCCCAGCAAAGTTGCCCAGGTGATCTTTTCATTCAGGATAAGGGCAGAGGCTGCCACCGTAACTACAGGCACAATATATATGTACACACTTGTTTTTACTGCTCCTAAGATTCCTACAGCCCGATTCCAGGTGACAAAACATAACGCTGAGGCTCCCAGTCCTAAAAAGAGGATGTTAGTAATATTTTGGGTGTCTTTGAATCTACTTAGATCCAAATGAAAATCAAAGATAAATAAAGCTGGCAGCATAAATAGGATTCCATAAAAAAACACTTTACGGGTAGCCCCAATCGTATGAACCTGTAAATCGCTTATTTTTCGCATTAATACAGAGTAAATGGCCCAAACCATAGGGGCTATGAAAGCCAAGAGGTCTCCGATCGGGTTCAGTTTTAGAAGAAAACTTCCATTTAGCCCGATTAAAATAATTCCAGACAGCGCAATTACAAATCCTAATATAAACTGACGATGAAATTTCTCTTCCTCCAAAAAGAAGTGAGCAATCACTGCTGTGAAGAATGGAGCAATTGAGACAATCACGCCTACATTGGAAGCAAGGGTGTAGACTAGGGCAATATTCTCTAGAAGAAAATATAAAGTAATTCCACATAATCCTGCTGAAATAAATAGTAATTCTTCCTTAAAGGATTTCGTTCGCACTGGACGTGAATAGATCAGTAACAATACAAAGTAACCCAAAAGAAAGCGGAAGAACAGGATTTCAACAGGTGTAAAATCCGTTAATAGTATTTTTGAAGAGATAAAGGTCGTTCCCCAGATGATAATTGTAATTAGTGCCAGCAGATGTCCCGTATGGGTCTTGCGTTGATCCATCATATCATGCGATCCGTTGATCGCGTTTGTCCCGGCAGCTGAATAAATATACGCATATATTGCTTAGGGGTTAAGCCAATCAATTTTTTGAAA
Organism: Paenibacillus sp. FSL R5-0744; assembly: GCF_037972555.1. Taxonomy (NCBI): domain Bacteria; kingdom Bacillati; phylum Bacillota; class Bacilli; order Caryophanales; family Paenibacillaceae; genus Paenibacillus; species Paenibacillus sp. FSL R5-0744. The sequence goes on along the minus strand of NZ_CP150228.1, from coordinate 4,482,648 downwards.
AAATTTGTGAAATGGCTCTGATCGCTGAATCCGGTTAGTGAGGCCACTTCTATGGGGAGTACTCCTTGTTCTAAAAGTCGCTTGGCCTGATTAATCCGAATGGTTTCCAAGTATCGATAAGGAGATATCCCTTTTTGTCTGGTAAATAAACGCAGTAAATGATATTTGCTTAAGCTTGTCAATTCACTTAATTGATTGAGGGTAATATTCTGCGCATAATGAGTCTCTATGTATTCGCAAATGGTTTTGATTTCAGAGGTAAGGTCTTGTGAAGAATAGAAGGGCTCTGCATCGGAATATTCCCTCAGAAGCTGCTCCAGGAGAAACAGAAACAATTCTTCTTTTTGAAAATCAGTTTGATCCTCTAATATCATTTGATGTAGATCGTGTAATGAGGTTGCTAGTTCACTTTGGTAAAGCGCATTATGTGTGAACCGAGGCAAGTAGTCCATGCCGGTAATTTCAAACACATACTTACGCATTATCTCAGGCTGAATATTGAAGGCGCGGTAATCAAAAGAGTTTCCGTCCATCGGTTCACAGGTGTGGGTATCGTGCGGATTAAAGATGATAACATCTCCGCTGTTAAGGATATGTTCTTCATTGTTACAAATCATAAGTCTTTTGCCTTGTTCAATAAAACCTATAACGTAATAGTCATGAAAATGGTTAGGGAATTTCTGCATGATCCCTTCAAAGCGATACGCCTCAAAATTCAAGCCGCTATCGAAGACGATGGTCCGAACTTCACGAGTCACTGCTGCACCTTCTTTTCCAGTTATGTATAAGCATTATAATGTGAAAATCAGGTGCATTCTTGCACGATGTTGCGATTCCGGAACTTCTTATGTTATATGACAGCTTCCTCTGGCTCTAAAATTTTTGGAATGGTTACCGTAAATGTAGTGCCTTGCTCAGGAACACTTTCTACAGTGATCGCTCCGCCATGATTATGTACAATATTCTGCGTGATCATAAATCCAAGGCCTGTTCCTGTTTCTTTTGTCGTATAAAATGGTTTACCAAGTGCTTTAATCTGTTCCTCTGTCATCCCGCAACCTTCATCTTGCACGCTGATTCGGGCTTCGCTTTCATTTGTAAGCACATGAATATATATGTTTCCTCCACTATTCATGGCTTCCATCGCATTTTTAAGTAAATTAATAAATACCTGTTTCAGCTGATAAGCCTCACCATGGACCCATATGGAGTGATCTGTACAGACAGGGAGGATCTGAAGGTTTTTCAGTGCAGCTTGTCCATTCATTAGTGTGGTGACTTGTTCTAGTAAAGATAATAAATCCACTGGTTTACTGACATGCGTCGTTTGTGGCTTGGATAAAACCAGTAGCTCGTTGACGATAAATTCGATGCGTTTCAATTCTGACTCAATAATGAAAAAATATTTATCATTCATGCGCTCGGAAGAGCGAAGCAGCTTCATAAAGCCGTTAATGGCGGTAAGCGGATTTCTGATTTCATGAGCGATTCCAGCTGCTAATTGCCCTGCGGTAGATAATTTCTCGGATTGGATTAGCCGTTCTTCTTCCAGCATTTGCTGAGAGACATCTTTAAATATTCCGATAAATGCCATGTTTCCATTGAAGATAATCGGTAATGTGAATCCATCCACAAATTTCTGCTGACCATTTAAGCAATTAATTAAGTAGCAAACAGAGCCAATCGTGTCACCACTATAATATCTTTCCCTTCGTTCTTGGAGGATTGCATGATTGGTAAGGTCTACAATATTAGTAGTGGATGTACCCATCAATTGATTCAGGCTCTCCGCATGGATTAACTGTAAGCCCGCTGAATTCACATACTGAATAATCCCTTTTGCTGTAATAACAACGGTCAGAGGTAATCCCTCCAGGAGTTGCAGGAATGATTTATCTTTTTCTAGTAGACTGCTTTCCGCTTCTTGCAGCTGAGTTTCTATATGCCTGATCAAGGTCTTGTTCTCAAATTGAGTAAAATAATATAGGGGTGCACCATTAGCATCCGAAACGATAGATATGGAGATCTCTATTGATAACAGCTGTCCGGTTGGTAGGTAGTAGTCCTGTTGGAATCGATGCGGATGGATGTTCATAGAGGAAAGAGACCTTCCAAGCTCAGCAATTTCATGGATCTGACTTAGAAGGGTTCGGACGGATGGTGAAGGTGTTATTAACTCGTTATGATCATATCCCAATAGGGTACTTAGGGCTGAATTCCATTTTAGGAACGTTCCATCTAACGAAACTAGAGCCATTCCAATTACAGCATGTGTAAAAGAAAAATCAAAACTTTGGAATTCATTGGACCGCACTGCTATTCACCTCTCATATTCTTTCCACTATATGTAATAGTCATAGTATAAAACATATAATCAAATAAAATATATAAATTTTTATATGATCGAGAATCGTTCGAAATAGCTATGTGTTGTTGTGAAAAAAAGGGTGCAAGAGTCAAACGATTTCAGTTAGAATTAAAGGATATGTTGTATTTTTAGAAAGTGGAGGTGTTGTGCCGTGCAATCAATCGTTGGTGAAATCAGAGAAATTAATCGCTATCCAGTCAAGTCATTTGCAGGTGAACGATTGGAAACCTGTGTAATAGAACCGTATGGAATGTTAGGGGATCGCTTCTGTGCCTTTTATGATGAGTCAAAAGAGGGCTGGTGGCGGTATTTTACGGCTAGAAATAATCCTAAAATGCTGACCTACCAAGCGCAATTTATCAATGGAGAAATTCATGTAAGGGCTTCGGATGGACGAACCTTTGGGTGGGATGAGCATTTATTGGAAGAAATCCAAAGCCAAACTAAAACGCGAATTACCATGTCTAGTATAAAAGCTTCACATCCACAGCCAGAGCACCCGCAATTGTTATCGGTGGATGGCGCCAGTATTTTACTCATTACGGATGCTAGTTTGAAGAAGCTAGAGGCTGCGTGGGGACATACCTTAGATCAGCGCCGGTTTCGTGGGAACTTTGTTATAGCTCTACGCGATGAATCTCTTTTCGAAGGGGATTGGATCGGCCGGCAGCTCTCCATAGGAGATGTTCAGCTACAGGTAGATAGTTTTTGTGAGAGATGTATGGTTATCACGATGGACCCGGATAGTCAGGAAAGAGACCCTAAGTTATTGAAAAAACTAAACCAAGAGTTTGAACTACACTTCGGAGTGTACGCTTCTGTAGTTAAGACAGGGGAAATCAGAATCGGAGACAAAGTAGAATTAATGGATTAGATAATGATATAAACGTCCTTTACATTCTCATATGGATAATTTACCCTTTAAAGGAATGGAAAATTCATAGCGGGAGGGAATGTATGAAGAAGAAAATAATATCCCTGTTGATGGTATCTTTACTTTTAGTAGTGTATCTTCCTACGAATGCATTAGCAGCGGATAGCAGCAAAACGCAAACATATGTGAACACTCAGAAGCTCGCGGCAGAGAAAGCAGCATTCTTAACGGAAAAGATAGGAACGACAAGTCTCCAATATGCTCTTATCGATGGCGATAATATCGTTATGAGCGGCACAGCTGGATACAGCCATGTGGAGAGCAAAACAGCACCAAGCACTACAACGATGTATGGAATTGGCTCGACGAGTAAAATGTATACGACCGCTTCTATTATGAAGCTCGTTGATCAAGGAAAGGTAGATTTGGATGCACCTGTCGTATCGTATCTGAATAATTTTACGATGGAAGATTCACGCTATAAGCAAATCACCGTACGAATGCTGCTGAATCATTCATCAGGTCTTGGGGGTTCGAACTTATCAAACTCTTTCTTATTCAATGATTCTGATTCTATCGCCAAAGATAATTTGCTAGCGACTTTGACAACTCAACGCCTAAAGGCAGATCCAGGAGCCTACTCAGTATATTGTAATGATGGATTTACGCTGGCGGAGTTGATTGTTGAGAAAGTTAGTGGAATGGACTTCACTACATTCATCCATCAGAATTTTACAGGTCCTTTAGGGCTTGGGCATACGAAAACGCCAGTAGATTCTGTGGATTCTAGACAGCTGGCAAGTGTATACAATGCTACCTACCCTGCCGCTTTACCCCAAGAGACGATTAACGTGATTGGAACAGGGGGCATCTATTCTACGGCTGAAGATTTGGTGCGATTTGCAACTATTTTCACTGGAGGATCGAAAGAACTTCTGTCAGAAAAATCAGTAAAAGCGATGGAGCAAGAGGAGTACAAGCGTGGAATGTGGCCAAAAGGAAAAGATAATTCGTTTGCGTATGGATTGGGCTGGGACAGTGTAAATTTATATCCATTCAATCAGTACGAGATCAAAGCTCTGACAAAGGGTGGGGATACAACTCTGTATCATACTTCACTTGTTGTATTGCCTGATCAGCAGATGGCAGCAGCTGTGGTATCTTCTGGTGGGGATAGCACAACCGATCAGATGCTTGCTAACGAAATATTGCTCAGTGCGCTACAAGAAAAGGGAGTTATCAAGGAATTAAAACCTACACCTACCTTTAAAGCTTCGAACAAAGAGGTTATGCCGCAGGAATTGCTGGATTATGCGGGTGTCTATGCGGATTCTACACAACTGATGAAGATAGAGATTAGTAAAGCTGGGGAATTGAGTGTATCTTCGATTATGGCACCTACATTTCCAGGTCAGAAATTTTCGTATAATACAAACGGTGAATTCTTAGATGCAACGGGTACTAATAAAGTCAGCTTTGTGAAGGAAAGCAATGGACGTGTCTACCTTTGGATTCAAGGGTATGGGGTCATTCCAGGGCTTGGTGAGACTGCTCTTTCTCAATATTCAGCTGAAAAGCTAGAGGCAAACGCTTTATCCAATGAGGTCTTGTCAGCTTGGCAGCAGCGTCAAGGGAAATTGTATTTTGATGTCAGCGAGAAGTATAGCTCACAATTTTACATGAGTATGCCAGTAGCTGGAATTGCTATGTTCCCTGATGCACCGGGCTATATGGGCTCAAATAAAATAACTGGGCCGAATAAAGCTGAAATGACCGTGCAAATTCCAACTTTAGGTGGGCGCGATCTTGCGGATATTGTTTTTGAAAATAAAGAGGGCGTGGAGTATCTCAAGATTGGAAACCAATTATTTATAACGCAGGATGCCATTAAACCTATCTATGCCGGCCCGCAATCATTGGTGACCATTCAAGCAGATGGATATGCGAGATGGTATGAAGTACCTGAGACAGCATCAGGCAAGTTGATGACAGTAGGGCTACCACCTAAAGGTTCCTTTGCTGTCTATGATGCGAATGGTGTGTGTGTGAATTTCTCTACTGTCAGTGGTCTTACGCAAGTTAAACTTCCGAGTAACGGGAAGATTGTATTTGTAAGCGATGTGGGTGCGAAGTTTGAATTGACAATCAAGTAGTAATAAACCATTTAAGTATATTTTATTAAAAAAGATCCTGTTATCCAGATAATATATCTGGATAACAGGATTTTTATTAGAAAATTCTATATTCCCTATTTAAAATTCTTAGAAAACTCTTTTATTTTATCTACAAAAATCCCCTTGAGCTGATCAGTACCTTCTTTGGGAGCCTTATAGGCTTTATAACCGCCAAAGGATTCGATGCAAACCGCAGCTTGTTTTAGATCATCCGGAAAATTCTTCTCAATTAACTCCTCCGTAGTCTTTGGTTTTTCGTTACAAATATAGTAGCCCATCTTCTTATTTAGTAACTCATCTTTATTTTTTTTGATAAAATCACGAATCGCTTTATATATTTTCTCGTCTCTTACTCCAGCACCTAAAATAATGCTATCAAATGCCTCAAGACTTGGCTTCTCTATTTCAATATTACAGATCTTACTCTGAGGAAGCTCTTCTGATAATACCTTTGCGCATTGCTCTGTTGCCCCTGATTTTGTAGCGTATAGAATAAGTACTGCCATTGTGGTCCCTCTTTTCAGTTTAAATTGTTCAGGTTTCAAAATACCCTCGCAAATCGAATATCTTGATAATCGAGATATTATCTATACTATCGAAAATGCAGATCTTTTGTCAAGTTAGCAATAAGTTCTCATGCGTTAATCAAACACCCTTATTATGGTATCATAGGGATAATTACGCTATCACTAACTAAATCTTTTAAGAATCAAACGATAAAGAGGGGAGTGGAGATAAGTTGAGTATTATCGTAATGCTAGTCATCTATTTTTTGCTTGGAGTATTCGTGATTAAATTAGGCATCGATAACTCTAGAAGTACGCAAATATCTAAAGAATTATTAAATGAGTTAAGAGAAATCAAAGAACTAATGATAAGAAATAAATATGAATAACTTCTTAGAAGGAGGCAACAGGATTGATTATTCCATTTTTATTATTAATTATTGCTTTTTCTGGTTTTTTTCTAAGGATATGGATTGTTGGCCCGGATAAAGAAAAACTTTCTGACGACGGTAATGAGCTAAATATAAAAGGTAAATTAATACTCGGACTTATTGGATTAATTTCGGTAATTGTCATAATGATAGCTGATGGCGTACAGGGGATAGGAATGAAGTGGTTTTGGATTGTATTCATAATTATTTCCCTAGGATTTCAGTCATTTATTGATTGGAAATTTTTAAAGCATACGAAACAACATATCGTCTCACTGATTTTGTTAGTTGAAGGTGTGGTGTTAGTTTATTTCCTTTTCTAATCGTTTGTACCATAAAGCCTAATCTCCTGTCAGCGTGCACAAGGGATTAGGCTTTTTTGCTTATTGTAGGATAAACGATCCTTTTGATGTATTGATCACTTTTTCACATAAGAGGAGGGTTAAAATCTACCCTAGTTTTAGTTATTATTCGCCTATCCGAATTCATGAATGGAGCTTTATAATCTCAAATGTAAGCGTTTCCTAAATGACTATAAAGGGGATGAGGAGATGACGACAAAAGGGACAAAACGTTTTATATGGGGATTTCTTATAGTATGGGTCATGTTAATGACGATCTTTACGTTTAATGATCTGAATCTATCCAAAGCTCTGTATAACGAACATGAATCGCGGTTTGGTTGGTTTTTTGAGGTATATGGAGAACATCCAGCTTTTCTAGTGTTATTCGCAGCTGGGAGTATTCTATTTAGTACGGTTAGAAATGAACGGTTGATAAAGAAGATTATGGTCCGTCTGGTGTCCGGATTATTCATCCTACTTAGTGGATTTGGTATTATAACGATTACTTTAACTCGTGGGTATGGGCTGGATGGAGATCATGTTATGATCAACAGTTTAATTATAACCGTACTATTTGCAACGTTGTGTCAATGGCTATTGAACCTTATAGCTGTTCAAACGCTAAGACAGTATAATCGTGCTGCTTGGGCAGCTATCGTGATCGTATTCGCGGAGATTCTGCTTGTAAATGTCCTCAAAATCTTTTGGGGCAGGATGCGTTTTCGTAATATGGAGGGCGATTATTCTCTATTTACAAGCTGGTTTCTCCCCCAAGGCATTCAAGAGAACGGCGTCACAACGGAAGCATACAAATCCTTTCCTTCGGGTCACTCTGCCAATGGCTGGACCATGATGCTGTGGATGATGTTTATGCCTTTCGCTAATAAATGGCGCAATATCATGCTTGTCTGTGCGGTAGTGTGGGGAATCAGCACCTCGACTAGCCGCGTCATTATGGGAGATCATTTTGCAACGGATGTATTATTTGGAGCATTTATTACAATTACTTGTATGCTGCTGTTCTGTAAGCTCTTTAATGTTGATCTGTATCCTAATAGTCAACATACCGCTACCGCTCTGTTAAAAGATAAAAATGCCCCCTATTTTCGTTAAAATACGGACAGTTTAAAAGAATCAGCTTCAGTACAATGCAATTAAGAAAGCGCTAACAAAATGCGGCGCAGGGGAGATGGTAGTATGAATGAAAATCAAATGCCATGGAGAGAGCGAATCAGTTATGGGCTAGGGGATACCGCGTCAAATCTGATATTCCAGATGACAACACTTTACCTCATGTACTTCTATACGGATGTGTTTGGTCTGAACCCTGGTGCAGTAGCTGTGGTATTTCTTGTTGCACGGGTAATCGACGCGATCGTCGAGCCGTTCATTGGTGTCATGATTGACCGCACGCAAACAAAGTGGGGGAAATGCAGACCCTATTTTCTTTGGCTTGCTGTTCCTTTCAGCTTGACTGCAGTACTTATGTTTTTGACGCCGGATTTTGGTGATACGGGCAAACTTGTATACGCATACATTTCGTACACCGTGCTCGGTATTATGTATTCAGGTATTAATCTACCACTGTCTGCAATCCTGCCAAGTCTGACTAGTAATTCTAATGAACGTACAGTGATCAATACGGTTCGTATGATATTCGCCGTAATTGGGGTTGTTACAGTTAGTGCTGGAACGATGCCGCTTGTGAAAGCTTTTGGTGGTGGCGATCAAGCAAAGGGTTTTCTGGTCACCATGATCTTGTTCTCAAGCATTGCACTGCTGCTGTTTCTAAACATGTTTGCGAACACTAAAGAACGCGTAAAAGCCATTGATGAAAAACCGCTTCCGATGCGAGAAGGTGTTAAAGCGCTCAAAGGCAATGTACCTTGGTTGATCATGCTTCTGATGAGCTTGTTCCTGTGGATCACAACATCGATACAAGGACAGACCAGCATTTATTATATGACCTATTATATGAAAAAGCCTGAACTGATTCCTATCGTGAATTCGATGCAATTGTTGATGATATTTTCGATGGTGATCGCTCCTTTTGTAGTGAAGAAAATTGGGAAAAGGAACACAATTATTATGGGATCAGTGGTTTCTATCATTGGCTACCTTATTGCAATTACTGGGGGGAATGCCCTTTCTGTTCCGGTGCTGTTGGCAGGGCTTCTTATAAGCGGGCTTGGCATGGGAGTAGGAGCAGGTCTGATTTTTGCAATGATGGCCGACACGGTTGATTATGGGGAGTGGAAATCAGGTGTTCGGGCACAAGGCCTACTTTATTCAGCTGCTAGTTTTGGGGTTAAGGTGGGGATGGGACTCGGTGGAGCACTTGGTGGGGTGATATTGTCGATGGGTGGTTATGTAGCTAACTCCACGGCGCAGTCAGAATCCGCATTAGCTGCGATTTCATTTAACTATTTGTGGGCACCGATTATTGGCCAAATTATTATGATTACTTTGCTGTTGTTCTATCGTCTTGACAAGGATCAACCCGTTATGATGCGTGAACTCGAGGAACGTCGCAATTCTTCTATCGCTATGTAAAGAAACTAGTCATTCATAAGGAGTGAAATGAACATGGTACCTAACATTCAAGAAATTATTGCACAAATGACTTTAGAGGAAAAAGCAGGTCTTTGCTCAGGACTAGATTTCTGGCAGACAAAAGCCGTCGAACGACTAGGTATTCCATCCATCATGATGACAGATGGTCCACATGGTCTGCGTAAGCAAAAAGCTGGGAATGATCATTTGGGTATATTCGATAGTGTCCCTTCTACTTGTTTTCCGGCAGGAGCTGGAATGGCTTGCTCTTGGGACCGGGAGCTAATCAAGCAGGTAGGCGCAGCCATTGGGGAAGAGTGTCAGGCAGAAGATGTCTCTATTTTACTGGGGCCTGGAGCTAATATTAAACGTTCACCCTTATGCGGCCGCAATTTTGAATATTTCTCTGAAGATCCGTATTTATCCTCCGAGATGGCAATAGGCCATATCGAAGGCGTTCAGAGCCAAGGCGTAGGAACTTCGTTAAAACACTTTGCTGCAAATAATCAAGAGCATCGGCGTATGTCTGTAGATGCAATTGTAGATGAGCGTACACTAAGGGAAATCTATTTGGCGAGCTTCGAAAGCGTTGTGAAAAAAGCGCAGCCATGGACCGTTATGTGCTCCTACAATCAGGTGAACGGTGAGTATGCTTCAGAGAATCCGTATTTACTCACGGATATATTAAAAGAAGAATGGGGACATGAAGGGTTCGTAGTTTCTGACTGGGGTGCGGTGAATGAGCGAGCTAAAGGCTTAGCTGCAGGTTTGGAGCTAGAAATGCCGTCAAGTAATGGTGCCGGTGATCAGAAGATTATCGATGCGGTTCAGAGCGGAACATTATCTGAAGCAGCACTGGATCGTGCGGTGGGTCGCTTGCTTTCTATTATTTTCAAAGCTGTTGAGAATGACAAAGAAAATGCTTCTTATGATACTGAGGCACATCACCAATTAGCTAGAGTTGCTGCCAGAGAAAGTATGGTGCTACTCAAAAATGAGGATGGGTTGCTTCCTCTGAAACGTGAGGGCTCCTATGCCGTGATCGGTGATTTCGCCCGTAATCCACGGTATCAAGGTGGTGGAAGCTCACATATCAAGCCAACTAGGTTGGATGATATATATTACAGCCTTCTAGAAGAAGCGGGTTCATATGCGAAATTGAGTTATTCTCAAGGTTACGTTTCTGATAGCGATGAGCCGAGTCTGGAACTTATTGGGCAAGCCATAGAAGCCGCTGCACAAGCGGATACGGCGATTGTGTTCGTCGGATTGCCAGAGCGCTATGAGTCTGAAGGCTACGACCGGACTCATCTTCGTATTCCAGAGAGTCAGGTCCGCTTGATCGAAGCAGTCGCTGATGTTCAGCCTAACACTGTCGTTGTGCTGAGTAACGGATCGGCCATTGAAATGCCTTGGATCAGCAACGTCAAAGCTGTGCTTGAGGGTTATCTAGGTGGGCAAGCGCTTGGTGGTGCCATCTCCGATCTGTTATTCGGAAACGTAAGCCCATCAGGTAAGCTGGCAGAGACCTTCCCTTTACAGCTGGAACATAATCCTTCCTACTTAAATTTCCCTGGCGAAGGAGATACTGTTGAATACAAGGAAGGATTGTTCGTAGGATACCGCTACTATGATGCTAAGTGGATAACACCTTTATTCCCGTTTGGATATGGTCTCAGCTATACAACATTTGCATACTCTGATCTTTCGGTAAGTTCGCACTCTTTGAAAGATACTGACACGCTGCAAGTAAGCGTGAAGGTTACCAATACTGGCGCTATGCAAGGCAAAGAAGTAGTACAGCTATATGTAAAAGACGTACTCAGTAATGTGGTGCGGCCAGAGAAGGAGTTAAAGGGCTTCGCGAAAGTAGATCTGCAGCCTGGGGAAACGAAGCAGGTAAGCTTTACGCTTGATAGCAGAGCGTTTGCTTATTATAACGTGAAGCTGAAAGATTGGCATGTGGAAACCGGTGAATTTGAAGTTTTGGTGGGAGCTTCCTCCCAAGAGATCCTGCTTGTTGAGTCTGTGGTTGTTGAATCAACTGTATCCCTCGCTAAATCCTATACCCGTAATTCAACTATAGGTGATCTTATGGGAGATCCACAGGCTGCTGCTATTATTCAAGCCATGCTGTCACAAGCTGGTGAGATGATGCCCATGCTTCAGGATGGCTCGGATATGATGATCGAGATGATGCGCAACATGCCGATTCGTGCAATGGTTATGTTCAGTCAAGGTGCTATGACGGAACAAGGGTTAGATGAGCTGATTAATCTATTGAATTCCAATAAATAAATCTGGGAGAGTGAGATAAAAGACATGATAGATTTGAAAGCTAAACCGTTTCATCTAGATGATGAGGGGATTAAATGGGTGGAACAAACCTTAGCCTCTCTGGATTTGGCGGGCAAGGTCGGGCAGTTATTTTGCCCGATCGGGTTCACCGATGATAAGACGCAGCTGGCACTTTTGACACAAGGGATTAAGATTGGCGGGATTATGTTCCGTCCCGGCCCAGGAGAGATGGTGCAAGAAACACATCGCTACTTACAGGATACATCGGATATTCCGCTGCTAATTGCAGCTAATCTTGAAGCAGGAGGTAATGGTTCTGCGGCAGAGGGTACTTTCTTCGGTAAGCAGCTGCAAGTGGCGGCGACGGATAATACCGAAATGGCTCGTAAACTTGGTATCATTGCCGCGCGGGAGGGTGGTGCTGTAGGCTGTAACTGGGCTTTCGCACCCATTCTCGATATCGACTATAATTTCCGTAATCCGATAACCAATGTTAGAACATTCGGTTCTGATCCGCAGAGAGTAGCTCGCATGAGCAAGGCGTACACCGAAGCGATTCAAGAGCATGGCATGGCCGTATCTATTAAACACTTCCCTGGGGATGGCGTTGACGAAAGGGACCAGCATTTGTTGACCTCTATTAACTCACTTTCAGTGGAAGAGTGGGATGCTACCTTTGGGAAGGTATACGCGGATTGTATAGAAGCTGGCGCACATACGGTTATGGTAGGGCATATCGCTCATCCCGCCTATTCCAGAGAATTACGTCCGGGGATTACAGATTTGGAGATTATGCCTGCAACGTTAGCTCCTGAGCTTTTAAATGATTTATTGCGTAACAAGCTCGGCTTTAATGGATTAATTACTACAGATGCTACGCCAATGGCGGGATTCACAATGGCAATGAAGCGGGAGCTAGCGGTTCCGACATCCATCGCTGCGGGTTGTGATATGTTCCTCTTTAACAAGAGTTTAGAAGAAGACTTTGCCTATATGATGAAAGGAATTGAGACCGGCATTCTGACGGAGGAGCGCGTGAACGAAGCAGTGACTCGTATTCTTGCAGTGAAAGCTGCGCTGGGACTTCATAAGAAGAAACAACAAGGCACGCTCGTTCCAGAAAAAGAAGCCCTTGCCGTCCTTGCTTGCGAAGAGCATGTGCGTTGGGCTCAGGAATGTGCAGATGAGTCAGTAACATTAGTGAAGGATACACAGGAGATGCTCCCCATTAGTCCTGAGAGTCACAAACGTCTACTTGTATTCACACTAGGAGGCGAGGAAGGTTTATTCGGAGGGGCAGATATTGCACCGTACTTCATTTCCAAGCTAAAAGAGGAAGGATTCGAGGTAACGCTCTTTAATAAGAGTGAAGTTGATTTCAGTGCCATGTTCGGAGGTGTAAAAGCGTTAACGGATCACTATGATGCTGCGGTCTATATCTCAAATCTGGAGACCCATAGTAATCAAACCGTTGTACGGATTAATTGGGCACCTCCATTTGGGGCAGACATGCCATGGTTTATTCAAGAAATGCCAACGATGTTCATTTCTGTAGCCAATCCTTATCATTTGATCGACGTCCCGCGTATACCAACGTTCATTAATGCCTATTCACCAAGTAATTATGTGGTAGATGCACTGATTGAGAAGCTTGTGGGGCGTTCCTCCTTTAAAGGAGTTAATCCTGTGGATCCGTTTTGTGGCTATTGGGATACACAACTATAATTAGAATTCATAGAGATCTGTAATAGTATCAAGCGATTGAATAGGATAGTTCTATTCAATCGCTTTTTTTATAATATAATAGGGCATAAGACATATATTGAGAGAGTGAGAGGAGGGTGCTAGTTGCAAAGCTACACCTACGAAAATATTGAGATGGACGATCATCTTCCGGTCCACATGTTTTTGCACAGTACCCATCAGGTCCCGAATCATTGGCATGATAGCATTGAAATATTATTCGTACTCAAGGGGAAACTTGAACTTTTCACAAAGGACAGATTTAGAGAGTTAAATGAAGAAGATTTGTTCTTGATTAATGCTAATGAAATTCATGCGATTAAAGCTGAAGAGAATAATTTGGTGCTAGCTCTGCAAATTCCAGTTTCTTATTTACTTCTGATTGAACCTCAGATTGAAAGAATGTTATTCGATTGTAATTCTGCGGCTGCTAGCTATGAAGAACAATCTAAGTTTGATGAACTTCGTACATTGCTGGCTGAGATGATGCTGCTCCACAATAAGCGCCCACAAGGGTATCATCTACGCATACAGTCCTGTCTTCTTAATTTAACTTATTTACTCATGCAAGGATTTTGTGAACAAGACCAAAGTCCTGAGAAACATGATGATAAGCATCGTGAACGGCTATTGCGAATTACCTCTTATGTCAAAGAGAACTACAATCGGGCAATTAACATCCAGCAGTTGGCCCTTCAGGAGTATTTGACCGTTCCGTATTTATCGCGTTTTTTCAAAGAGTATATGGGTACTTCCTTTACCAAATATGTGAATGCGGTGCGTTTGGATAAAGCTGTAAAAGATTTGACGCTTACCAATCTATCCATCACACAGATCGCTCATGATCATGGGTTTCCCAACCTGAAATCCTTTAATGCGGTGTTTAAAGAGTTCTATCGACAGACGCCTGGAGAATACCGGAAGACCGTCTTGGACGGACGCAGTTCATTTCAGAAAAGCAGTGTGGCCCAGTTTAACTACTTTGACATGAATCCCACACAGGCGTTTGAGTCGCTATTCAAATATCTGCCTAATAAGAATTTATCAGCTACTTCCAATCTACCAGTTGCCCTTCATATACATAAGCAGACCCATGAGATTTCGGTAAAGTCTAACCAAAGCAAGGAGCTTGCGCATACTTGGAAGAAGCTCATGACGGTAGGAAAGGCCAAAGAGGTATTGTTTGCAGAGGTACAAAGACATATCAAGCAAATGCAACAGGAGATTGGGTTTCAGTATATACGGTTTCACGGTATTTTTGATGATGAGATGATGATTTATGGCGAGAATGAGCGGGGAGATGTGAGCTTAAACTTTGCTTATAGTGATTCATTATTTGATTTTTTACTGTGCTCCGGATTGAAACCGTTTTTAGAGCTCTCTTTTTTACCACGCCAGCTTGCGGGAGAGGGAGCTACTTCTGTTTTTTATAAAAAGAGCTTGGTGGGTAGTCCTAAGGACCTCGGTAAGTGGAATCAGATGATTCATCAGTTTATTACGCATTACATTCATAGATATGGCATTCATGAAGTGAGGCAGTGGTATTTCGAGGTGTGGAACGAACCGGAAATCCATATTTTTTGGCCAGATACTTATGAAGCTTACTGTGAGCTGTTCATTTCAACATTTCAAACCATCAAATCCATAGATTCTGAGCTACGTGTGGGGGGGCCAGGTGTTTTATCTCTTACGTTAATGCAGTCAGATTGGCTGACAAGGTTTATGAATGATGTGTGCAGACGAGGCGTAAAGCCTGATTTTATATCCTTTCACAGTTATCCGTATGATGAATCGTTAAAATCAACTCAAGTGATTCAGGTGGATTATGAAGAGAATCCGGATGTGTTGTTTCAGAAAATAGAGCTTTCAGCGGATACAGAATATTTATCGCGAGTCATTATTAAATTGAAGAAAACCATATCGGAAGCTATGGGAAGTGATGTTCCTGAACTGCATATGACAGAATGGAATGCCACAGGCTCTCACCGTGATTTAGTGAATGATACATGCTTTAAGGCAGCCTATATCGTAAAAAATGTACTGGAAAATATGGATGGTCTCCATAGTTTTGGTTATTGGACGGCTACGGATTTGCTAGAGGAGTTCAAAATGTCGTCAGAAATGTTTCATGGAGGTTTGGGGCTGATGACATATAACGGGATACCAAAGCCATCCTTCTACGCGTTTAAACTACTTGCAAAATTAGGCCGCCAATTCATTCATCAAGGGAAAGGATATTACATTACTAGTAGTGATATGGGGCTGCAGGTGTTGATGTATGCTTACGCGCATATCGATTCATTGTACCAAAAAGGTGATGCCTCGCTCATTAATCGCACGAATAGATACGATGTGTTCGAAGAAGGTGGAGACATAGAGTTGACGTTGGAGCTTGCAGATATTCAGCCTGGCTCGTATACGATCAAAAGACATACAATTAACAAGCAAAATGGAAGCGTTTTCGACCTGTGGGTACGAATGGGGGCGCCTCATCCTATAGATGCTGACACCCTTAATTATTTGAAGCAAGCCAGCTGCCCGCAACTGACCTTTGAACAAGTCGAAATAACGAGCACCTATTCGTTAATTAGTAAGTTGTCTCCGCATGAGGTGCAGTTGGTGGAATTGATGCGCTTATGATGGGGTTATTTACAACTGGACAGAATCCTGGGTTCGTTAGACAAAGTTCCTCGGAGTATTGCGGTTGAAGCTTGGATAGCTCTGTGAAATAGTAGCTGATCATATGATTACCACTTGCCGATCCATTCTGAAATGACAGTGATAAAAAAGTGTGGACATGACTGTAATAGTACTTCGTTTCCCGTTTAGGTAGCCTGTATACATGTGGAGGCGCGTAGGTAACAACATCAAAGAGATTGGCATAACGGTAACTCTTGCGGACATATTGTTTAAAAGCATTAACGAAGTTCGGATCCCCTACACGTGGTGAACCATAGGTGTACAGAATAGGTGAGATGTGCGAGGTGTTGGCCGCAAGATCAATAGCACATAAAGTGGCGAGTGCTCCGCCAAGACTGTGACCAGTAATGTATAAGGTCTTATCGGGAGATAACTTAGCGAGTGTAGAGATAATCCCATCGCGCGCTGATGAGTAGATATTCGTGAAACCGCGGTGGGTAAGGGTATCTTCTTTAATGTAATTGAATCTCTCTTGTGAGGCCATAACGTTTGACATCCAATCGGTTGTGGAGCTGGTTCCTCGGAAGGCAACGATAATCTCTTGTGGAGATTCCAAAATAAATCCAAAGCGTTCCCACACCTCGCTGATGGATCTTGCTTCAATCGTATCCACGATCTGATAATCTAATGGAACGACGAACGAACCCTCTTTATTTGAGAACTGCGCATAGGTCTGTCCGCAGATAGCAGCTAGAAAGATAGCCCTTTGCTCTTGATCATTTTTTGTACCCATGTGCACCCCGCCCCTCTTCCTAAACTATATTAGGGGGACGAGGGAGAGATTCCTATATCATGCGAGACCCTGTACTAATGTGAAAGGGCTAAATTCTACACCGCTTGAATACTTACTTCAGATGATCTGTTATTAGGAGGTTTAACGATATGAATCTAACTTTAGTGTGCGTAAATGATTAAATTACTTCGAAAGTCAAAAGTTCAGCGACGCTTAATGATTTCATTTCTGCTGCTTGCTATTATCCCACTGTGCACCTTCGGCTTTCTAGCTTACCATAAATCGAATGAAGCAATCACCTCTAAGACAACTACCTTTGTAAATGATATATTACGCCTCTTAGGAAGCAAGATCGGAACAGAAGTGGCCAAATATGAGACTTTCGCCGATCAAATCATGTTGAATGGAGATATTCAGCAAGCACTGCTCCGCTACAATAGATTGAGTGATCTTGATATTAGTAACATACATAAGAAGTTTGAAGACACTGTGTTAAGCGATAAATTTTGGCTGTTTGCTACAATCAAAACACTACAGATTCTAACTAATAATGGACAAGTTCTGTACGATTATGGATACGAAGAATTTACTACAGAGGATAAACAGCGAATATTTGCTCAGGCCAAACAGAATAAAAGTGCAGATATCTGGACCACAGCCCATACGACAGCTGGTGATAATATCCTTTCATTGTCTAGGAGGATTCCACTTTCATATGGATCGGGTGAAACTGTAGGGTTCGTCATTATGGGGATTGATGAGGAATTATTCTCACAGATTTTGTTTGGAAGCATTAATATGGGACAGGGTAGTGAACAAATCATTATGAATGATGCAGGAGAAATATTGACGAGCAACAACCACTTGTTTCAGTCGGATCAAGATTTGGAAGCTAATCGTACTTTAAATCATTTGATTAATTCCCGTATGGAGACGGGGACAGTAACGCTGCGGGCAGAACCCTACTTTTTCTTAAATACACATAATGAGGTACTTCATTGGAATGTAATTAGTTTAATTCCGCAAGCCTACTTGAATATGGGATCTGTAGAGATTAGAAATGAAATGTTCTTCATTGCCGTCATATGTGTAGTTGTTTCATCCTTATTTGCAACCTTCATCTCTGTTAGTATCTCCACCCCCCTTAAGAAGTTAGTGAGTGGAATGAACCAGGTCATGCGAGGTAATTTAAAGGTAGAAATAAACGACAATCATCCAGATGAAATCGGATACCTTTCAGGGAAATTTGAAGCCATGATCGAGGAAATCAAACTATTGATTGACCGTGTGGAGCAAGAACAGGCACAGAAGAGGGGTATTGAGCTACAAATGTTGCAGGCACAAATTAATCCGCATTTTCTATTTAATACATTGAGTTCGTTAAAATGGACGGCGATGCTAAGTCAGGCGGATAGTGTAAGCAATGGTTTAGGTGCACTGGCTGAATTACTTCGAAGTACAATTGTTCAGAAGAATGAACGGATAACGCTTGGGGAAGAGCTTCGGAACATCAAGAACTATGTAGTTATTCAACAAATTAGATACGGGATGTCATTACAGGTTGATGTGCAAATTCCTGAACAGTTATTAGATACTCAAGTGTTGAAATTTTTGCTTCAGCCCATTGTAGAGAATTCGATTATTCATGGACTAAGCGGCGAGAATATGGAACCTAGAATTACAATGACTGCTGAATTGAACGGAGAGGTGTTAAAGATTAAGTTAAGCGACAATGGGAAAGGGATGAGTGCTGAGAAGTTACAGGAGATATTGCAACTTAAAGATAATCATTCAGAGAATCGATTAGCAAATATCGGTATTGGAAATGTACGGGAGAGAATCAAATTACATTATGGAGACCCCTATGGATTAGAGATTTGGAGTAAGCCTGATCAAGGCACGGATGTTATCATCACGATACCTTATATTTCTACACTTCAGGAGGACTCAGCTGATGCGGATACTAATTGTGGATGATGAGAAAATAGTGAGGATTGCACTTAGTACACTAATTAAATGGGATGAATATGGTTTTAAATTAATGGGTGCTGTTGCAGATGGATACAAAGCTCTTGAGGTCATAGAGAGTGAATCGATCGATATCGTGATTATGGATCTAGTGATGCCTAACATGGATGGACTTGAATTAATCCGAACGCTCAACGAACGCAAATTCACTGGGAAGTTTGTGGTGCTTAGTAATTATGATGATTATGCTTACGTGCGGGAAGCCATGAAACTTGGAGCAGAAGATTATATGTTGAAGCTGACGCTTAAGCCAGATGAGCTGATTGTCTTGCTGACGAAGATCTCGGAGCAATTATTAACGGAACGAGAGCTTAAAGAACAGGACATTCATATGAAAATTAAGCTTAATGAAACGCAGCTTCAGCAACGGAACAGCGTATGGAGAGAGCTTCTTTTAGATCAGGAGCAGGACATGGTTTATTTGTTACAAGAAACACAGAAGTACGGGATACCCTTCGATAGACTTGCTGGTAATCTTATTATGATAAGAATCGATGATTATGTGGAGGCGCTAAGTAACGGCAAAATTAATAACAAGAGGCTACTTAGCTTTTCTATAGCGAATATTGTGAAAGAAACCGTGTCTGATCACTTTGCATTTGATTTCATAGAGATGGAGAGTAATCAGTATATTGTTATAGTTTATGAACAGAGCGGTTATTCTGACGAACCCAGTTGGTTACTGTTGATGAATAACTTAGTGCAGATGCTTAAGCTGTATTTGAATTTAAGTGTCAGCATTACATTAAGTGATGCATTCGTAGGTTTGAAGCAGCTGAGAGAACAATACACTTTGTGTCTGCGAGCATCTACAAACAACTTTTATACGGGGCCTGCATCTGTCTTGGTTGCTGGGCATTCAAAGTTAACCCAGTCACTACACTCCATTAATTATGTGGAATGGTTGGATCAAGTCAAAGCAGCAGTTGAGGTAGGGAACACAAAGCTAGTATTGGAGAATATAAGCATATTATTTAATGAGGCAAAACAAATCAAATGGGACCCTTCAGCCTTAAAATTTCACCTTTTGGGATTATTATCTGACCTAGACAACTTGGTCTTAAAATGGAACACACAAGTACTGTCGTCCACTGAACAAAATAGGGTAGGGGCAACAACGCTCTTAGAAAGTTTTGAGAGTGATATTTCACAAGCTGAGTCTATGGAAGGGCTTAGTCTATCTATTGAACAAGCGATGCAGGAAGCCATTAATCTATTGTATCAAGTTAAAAGTAATATTTATCGCAAAGAAGTACTTCGAATCACGGAGATTTTGCAGGAGAATGTTGAGAATAAAATAACGCTTGACCGTCTCGCTCAAGAAGTAAATATGAATGTTAATTACTTATGCCGTGTATTTAAGCAAGATACGGGTAGAAGCATTGTTCAATATATGAATGAACTAAAAATCAATAAAGCGATTGAATTGTTAAAGCTTCCGGATACGAGGATTAAAGAGGTGGCTTCACAGGTGGGGATAGATGATCCGTTTTATTTTAATCGGGTATTTAAGAAGATCGTGGGGCTTAGTCCTTCAGATTTCCGTAAGAAATTACTCGCAACTAAATAAGTCCAAGGAGGAGGCACCTGTTATGAAATATGTGGAATCTATTAAAAATAGTTTAATATTCGCAGGTGTGATCCTATTATTATGGGCTAGTGCAGGATGTACTCCTTCAGATTCGAGCCTGAGCAAAATACAATCCTCGCAAGTGAAACATGAGTTCGCGAACAAAATTCTGAACTTAGCTGTATTTGAGGGAGGGCAAGGAAAGGATTATTGGCTTGCGGTGAAACAACGATTTGAATCAGACTATCCAGGGGTAACTGTTAATTTGACTGCAAGCCCCAAGATCATGGAAATACTTAAACCGCAAATCGCAGTTGGTAATCCACCCGATATCATTTATATCTCACAGAGTGAGACGACAGGTATGATTGAAGAAATGTTAAGAGATAAATTATTACTCGATTTGACGGATGTATTTGAAGGGAATGCTCTCGATAATCAAGAACCTCTTAAGAATAAAATGCTGGATGGTATTTTAGATTATGCTAATCCCTTAGGGGATGGAAAAATTTATGCCGCACCGTTCTATACCTCTCCAATGGGGCTAATCTATAACAAGACTCTTTTTGAGAAAAAAGGCTGGAAGCTCCCAGAGACATGGGATGAATTCTTGAAGTTAGGTGAGCTCGCTAAGAAGGATGGAAGATCACTATTTACCTACCAAGGTTTGTTTCCGGGTTATTTAGAGTCTATTTTCTGGCCGTCAGTGGCATCTGTAGGGGGGATGGAAGACGTCTGGAAGGCGGAAAATTATGAGAAGGATGCATTTAGGTCCGATTCCGTCAGACAAATAGCTGAGGTGTTGAGTGCTATAGCACAAAAAGGTTATGTCATGCCAGGAACCGTTAAGTTAAGCCATACACAAGCACAGGCTGCTTTTCTACAAGGTAAGGCATTGTTCATTCCCTGCGGAATATGGATAGAGAATGAAATGAAAGGCACTCCACGCGAAGAAGGATTCGAATTTGGTTTTCTCGCACCACCTGTGTTTAATAAGGGGGATCAGAGGTATGTCATGTCCTATTTGGATAGCCTGTTTATTCCCGCCAAGGCGAAGAATATTGAACTTGCCAAGGAGTTCCTGCGTTATCAATACAATGATGATATCGTTCAATTAAATGCGGAGAAATCCAAAGGTATAGTCACGGTTAAAAATGGTCTGGAAATCGTAAAGCCATACACTTCTCCAATATTCTATGATTCCGTTCAAATATCTCAAAAAGATGTAGCACCGATTGTTTTTCAATGGAAACAAGCATCGCAGCTAGTCATCAAAGACGTAGAGGCAATATGGAACCCAATAACTGGCCTAATGAGCAATACGCTGACTGTTAAACAGTGGCAAGATGAGGTTGAGAAAATAACCAAGAGTGTGCGGGAATTAAGTTCTTCTAAAGAATAAACCTGTTTATTGAGTGTCCTAAATCGTACAGGTTTTGTTCAATTCTGTTAATGGTAGCTTTAGCATTTAGCAGTGTAAAATTGGATTAACTATATGGGATTGGATGTGACGTGAATGAGTGTAGTCATTTCAACATTAACTCTTGAAGGTGCATTATTAGAAGGAGAGAATCCTCTTCCAATGTTCAGAAACAGAGACCATCATACAAAAGTGGGGGATAATGGTACACTTACGCCAGAATTGAGACAGCAGCTGGGTGAACATACAGGTGGGAGATATTTACCTTATCGCATGCAGGATCGCTATACACGTGAAAGAAAACCGATGGTTATGAAGTCGATTGTATTGGAAAATGACATCTTAAAAGCAGTCTTTTTACCTGAGTATGGAGGTAGACTCTATTCGCTTAAAGATAAACGTACGAACAAAGATATTCTGTATACTAACCCAGTCTTTCAACCGGCTAATTTAGCTATATTAAACGCTTGGTTCTCTGGAGGGATTGAATGGAATGTGGGACAGGTAGGTCATACCTTTACGACCGCATCTCCCGTACATGCTGCCAAATTGATGGATGATAAAGGCAATGAATTTCTAAGAATTTATGAATATGAGCGTTGTAAAAACATTTTTTGGCATATTGATTTTCATCTTCCTCAAGGGGCTAAGGAACTCTCTGTCTATGTAAGAATCATTAATGATAGCAAAGCGTCGGTTCCTATGTATTATTGGACAAATATTGCAGCACCGGAAACCTTGCAATCAAGAGTATTCTCATCCACTAGTAAGGTTATCTATATTGATCATCAAGTGAAGGGGTTTGGATTGGGAGATTTGCCAGTGCTTCCTTCAGTTCCAAATGAAGACTCGTCATATCCAATGAGAATTCCTTTCTCTAACGAGTATTTTTTTCAGACAGAAGCAGATTATAAATCCCCGTGGGAAGCGATTGCCTATGAGGATGGTAGTTTATTCTACGAACGTTCGACTAGCCTCTTAAGATATCGTAAATTATTTTGCTGGGGCAACCATGCAGGTGGTAGAAGATGGTGCGATTTCTTAGCGAAGCCAGGCGAAGGTAATTATGTTGAGATACAAGCAGGGCTTGCTCCAACACAGATGCATGGAATAGACATGCCTGCGAATTCAATATGGGATTTTACTCAAATATTCGGTGTTACTCAGGTGGATGCACATAAGGCAAATCAAAGCGATTGGTCTGAGGCTCGGGATTTTATTGAAACGCAAGTCAATGAACAATTGCAAGAAGATGAGGTGTATATTCTTCATGAGAAGTTGCAAGCTTATGCTAATTTAACACCATCAGAACTATTGCACTCAGGCTCAGGCTGGGGAGCACTTGAGGACATTCGTAGAAAAGCTCATAATGAAAGGTCGATTCCGGATGGATTTTTATTCTTGGAATCCAGTATTGCAGCACCGCAACTTCCATGGTTAGCCCTGTTACAAGAGGGTGGTTTGCCAGAGGGAGATATGCAAGATATTCCGGCCTCTTGGATGGTCCAAGAAGAATGGATGGAATTGCTTCGTACCAGTCTAGAGCATGCAGATAATCAAACGTGGGATTCCTACTTGCATTATGGCACTATGCTCTATGAGCATGGAATGGAAGATCAAGCTATAACTGCGTGGCATCAATCGCTTGAATTGAAGCCGTCTGCTTGGGTTTATCGTAATCTGGCGATTACCTCTGAACAGAGAGGAGAGGCAGATCAGGCGATGGTCTATTATGAACTGGCATATTCTTTATACAATGACTTTCCAGACAGAGCATTTGCAGATGAGTATATTAGCATGTTGATTAGAAATAAACAATTTGCTAAGGCTTGGAGTGTGTACGAATCACTTCCTGAAGAGTTCAGGCAAAGTGATCGTCTCCAAATTATTATTGGAGCTGCTGCTCAGGAGTTGGATCATAATGAATTCCTATTAAACTTATTCCAGAAAGAATTTGCTGTGATTCGTGAAGGCGAAGTTACGATTGTGGAGCTATGGTATAAATTTCAAGCTAAAAAGCTAGCGGAGAGCCGAAATACTGTATTATCTGAAGAATTAATGAAGGAAGCTATCACCCTATATCCACCGCCTAATAACATTGATTTTAGAATAGTGGGAGCTTAACCAAGAGAGAGTTTCGATGATTTTAATCGAAGCTCTCTTTTTTTTAGGATGCTGAAGGTGATTAAAATTTAGATAAAATTGTGCATGCTTTGTTCAATATCGTCGATGTTAGACCTGAGTTGCTTCGTTATATACTTACTTGTGAAAGCACTTTCATATTTGAGGGGGATGCTACACACGTGAAAAAAAGACAAAAGAAGCTCACAGGTTTGTTGCTTGCTATGTCGATGGTTCTAATGTTATTGGCTGGTTGTGGATCAAGCAATACAACGAACAATGCTGCCCCGCCTGAAGCAACTAAGGAGAACACCCCTACAGCTACAACTGAGGCTACCACCGAAGTTAAAGCTACTGGACTAGAAGGTAAGGTAGTGTTCTGGTCGATGTGGAGCAGCACTGAACCACAAGCGAAGGTTATTGAGTCTGCAGTTGCTGAATTCAAGGCAGCTAATCCAGAAGTTGAAGTGGATCTGAAATTTACCGGTCGTGATATCTTAAAATTGATCAAGCCTGCTTTGGATGGAGGAGAGCAAATTGATATCTGGGAAGCCGATCCAGGTAGCCCAGCTGGTATTCAAGGGATGAAAGATTACGTTATGAAGCTTGATGATTTGCTTGCGGAGCCATCCATCGGAATGGAAGGCAAGTCAGTAAAGGATTCAATGATTCCAAGCTTGTTAAGCTGGATACAATCGCTATCCACAAAGTACGGTTTAGAAGAAGGTATTTATTCGATTCCGCAGCAACCGTATGCAGTACTCTTTTTCTATAACAAGGAAGTGTATGAGAAAGCTGGGATAACAAAAGCACCTGCCACTTGGGAAGAATTCCTTGCAGATGCTGAAAAAATCAAAGCAGCAGGTTCAGCACCGCTTACCTTCGATGACGCATATCGGGACTTATTTATTGGATCCTATCTGGCAAATGCGATGGGGGCAAATTGGGTAAGCCAGCTTGTACAGGATAAGACCGGTGAGATGTGGAATGATCCAATCATTCTTCAATTCGCTAAAGATATGGCTAATTTAAACGCTAAAGGTTTTTTCTCTAATAAAATTGCCGGAAGTAAATATCCTGCGGCTCAGCAAGATCTCGTGCTTGGTGGTTCTGCCGCTTATCTAAATGGAACATGGCTTCCGAATGAAGTGCTTGCCACCTCAGGACCAGATTTCAAATGGGGCACGTTTCAATTCCCAGATGTTCCAAATGGAAACGGTAAAGGTGGAAAACAAGGGTTGATCTTTGGATCTCAAGGGATGTTCATTAATAAATCGAGCAAGAATGCAGAGGCTGCTTTTGAGCTTATCAAACATATCGTTAGTAAGCAGATACAAGAAAAAATGGCGAAGGATGCACTTGCGATCCCAGCAACTATTGATTCTGAATGGCCTGCGATGCTTGCTGAAGCAGAAGCTGCTTTTCTAAATGCAAAAGAAAATATGCCTTGGGGTGGAGGTATTGGTGATGGAGGAGACTTTACGCTTGCTACCATTGTGCCTACCTTCATGGAACTTATCACTGGCAAACTGAAGCCAGAAGAATTCGGGCCGAAGCTAAGTGCAGAAGCTAAGAAATTCTACGCCGGTAAATAAAACATAACAGTTCCAAAATTCTCCTCCGTCACTTCGTTCCCTTTTCTCGAGTCTTTTTGTTCAATCTAGATTTAATGTAAATCTATATGTGGCGGTCAATAGCGGCAGCTGCATATAGATTTTTTTAAAGTATAAGGAAGAATAAGTTGCACATTATGATGCGGGGGATACAAAGATGAGAATTAGTAAACCGATTATGATGCTATTCCTTCTGCCTGCTATCCTAGTTTATATGTCGATCTTTTTTTATCCAACTTTGCGGGCAGTGTTTATGAGCTTTTACGAGATATCTAATATAAACAGTAGTATCAGTGAATGGAAATTTATTGGTTTAGACAATTACTGGGGGTTATTTCATAATTCCTATTTTTTAAATTCTTCATTAAATGTGCTTAAGATTTGGATTATTGGTGGACTCATTGTTTTCGTTATGGCTTTTTTCTTCTCCGTGCTTATTTCCTCCGGCGTTCGTTTCAAAGGCTTCTGGAGAGCCTTGATTTACCTGCCTAATACTGTATCTGTTGTTGTCATGTCAGTCATATGGCTTCAGTATGTGTATAATCCGACCTTTGGATTGTTGACACATGTATTTCGCCTTCTTGGACTTGAACAATTAGCCAATATTCAATGGACGGATGACCAGCATTTATTTTTATCCATGCTGATCGCTTTTTGTTTTGGATCAATTGGTTATTTCTTATTAATTCTTGGTGCGGCCATGGATCGGATTCCTAATGATTACTACGAAGCAGCATTATTGGAAGGAGCAAACACAGTATATCAGTTCTTCCATATTACTCTTCCGTTACTCCGTGATGTGTTTAAGACCACGCTGGTGTTATGGACGGTTACAGCCATTAACTTCTTTGTATGGTCTTCCATTTTCGGGAGAAATGATCCACATACGATGACTCCTGGCTATTATATGTACTTGAAGGTATTTGGTGGGGAGAGAATTTCTGATACGCAAGCTTTCAATGTTGGAGCAGGAGCTGCGATTGGTGTGTTGATTACTGTTGCAATTATTGGCTTTTCCTTCTTGATTGGTCTGTTGTTTAGGAAGGATCGTTTAGAATACTAGGAAGGAGGAGACAATATGCGTCTTCACTCAATCACTCGAATCATACGATATGTTCCATTAGTAGTCTGGCTTATCTTTACAATTATTATTTTTGGATACGCATTCCTTGCTTCACTCAGCACGACAAGAGAGATATTTACGAACAAACTACTGGCGAGCGGATTTCATTTCTCTAACTATACCCGATTATTCGAAGAAACGAAGATCGGCTTATACTTTTTGAACAGTCTAGTTTATACGGTAACCTCTTGCGTAGGTATTATTGTTGTTGCAGCTCCGGCTGCTTATATATTGGGACGAATTCAGTTTAGGGGAAAAAGGTTAGTTGATTTAATGTTTATCTCGGCATTATCAGTTCCGGGGCTACTGATCTCGATCCCGTTGTTTTCGTTATTTTATTCATTGAATTTAACAGGCTCAACATTTACGTTAATCTTTGTATACATTTTTACGAATGTCCCTTTTGCTGTATTTTTGCTTACAGGGTTCTTTGCATCCATTCCGAAAGAATTGGAGGAATCAGCAGCGATCGATGGATGTGGGCCGATTAAAGCTTTTATCAAAATCATCTTACCTATGGCACAGGCTGGTATTTTGACGTTAACGATTTTTAATGTGATGGGGATCTGGAATGAATATTTTTATGCTCTGATCTTTGCTAATAATCCGGATCGACATCCAATAGCATTAGCTCTTCAATCCATCGTAGTAGGATATACGAATACTGGTAATTACTCGGGTATTTTTGCTGCATCACTTCTGGTGTTTCTGCCCACGTTTATACTTTATCTTCTTGTGTCCAGAAAGATCGTTGCTGGGATTACAATCGGTTCTGTAAAAGGTTGAGGTAATAACCACCTAATAATATAGGTGGTTATTTGCGCACCCATAAGGATTTCTTAGGAAACTTAACTTGCGACAAGGAAACCCATACAGTACACTTTCTTTAACTAGTACAAACTAAGATAGCTTGGGAAAGAACTTTGAAAAAGGAAGTGTTAAATAGTGGATTTAGAGATGGTCATGCAGGAGCTGGAAGCGCTTGGCAAGGAACGAACCAAGAAAATATATATGTCTAATGGAGCAAAGGAACCGCTATTTGGCGTGGCTACCGGAGCAATGAAGCCAATCTTCAAGAAAACCAAAATAAATCAGCCATTGGCTGAGGAACTTTACGCGACAGGGAACTATGATGCCATGTATTTTGCCGGCATCATTGCTGATCCCAATGCAATGACGGAAGCGGATTATGACCGATGGATGGATGCGGCTTATTTTTATATGCTGTCGGACTTTGTAGTGGCAGTAACCTTGGCAGAAGCAGATATTGCACAACAAGTTGCCGATAAATGGATCGCGAGTGGTGAAGAGCTGAGAATGTCAGCGGGCTGGAGCTGTTACTGCTGGCTGCTTGGCAGCCGGCCGGATGTTGAGTTTTCCGAAAGCAAGCTTGCTGGTATGCTTGAGATGGTGGAAAATACGATTCATGATTCTCCAGAACGTACCCAATACGCAATGAATAATTTTATGTACACAGTGGCCGTATCTTATTCGCCACTTCATGATAAGGCCAGTGAAACCGCAAGAACTGTAGGGCCAATTGAAGTTGATAAGAATAAGGCAAAGAGTAAATTGATTCACGCGTACGCAAATATTCAAAAAGCAGTCGACAAAGCTCGGCTTGGTTTTAAACGCAAGCATGTAAGATGTTGATCTAGCAGAAGCTTCTAGAGAAGAAAAAGGAAAAAGGATTCCCTGAAACTTCACTCTGCGTTACTATATAGAAATGACTCCAAGTGGGAGAGAGAAGGGGGAAAAGCATACATGGGCAACTTATTGGAAATTTTGCACAAGGAAGTCGTACCGGCAGAAGGCTGCACAGAGCCGATCGCAGTTGCGTATGCCGTCTCCTTGGCGGCAGAGCTTCTCGAGGAAGAAATAACGGGGATTCAGCTGCATCTCAGTGGTAATATTATTAAAAATGCAATGGGAGTGGGCATCCCTGGGACAGGCCAGACAGGTCTGCCTATCGCAGCAGCCCTTGGTGCGGTGGTCGGACGTTCGCACAAGGAGCTGGAAATCCTATCAGGTCTGACTCAGGATGAGCTAAAGCTGGCAAATGACCTGCTTGATCGAAAGCTGCTAAAAGTGGAGATAATGGACACTCCTGAGAAATTATATATTGAAGCACAGGTGAAGACAGAGAATCATACAGCGACTGCCATCCTTGCTAAAGAACACACTAATATAGAATATCTGGCTCTGGACGGAAAAAAAGTGACACCTAAGAAGTCTAAAGCAGATTGTGGCAAGCCTGGACTTTCTGATACTGAAGCCTATGAAGGCTCTGTAGATCGGATATTTGAGTTTATAACTACGGCTCCATTTTCAGACCTTAGCTTCCTCTTGGAAGGCGCTCGGATGAACAAAGCGATTTCCGAAGAGGGACTCCGAGGCGATTATGGGTTGCAAGTAGGGAAGAAGATGAATCAGCAATCTGCTGTGAATTTGTTCGGCAATGATGTAGCGAACAAAATAATAGCGGCGACTGCTGCGGCTTCAGATGCTCGCATGGATGGCAGCGCAATGCCTGTGATGACAACAGCGGGCAGCGGTAATCAAGGCATCGCCTGTACGCTTCCTGTTATATCTTTGGCGGAATTACTTGGCAAGGATGAAGAGACGCTAGCTCGGGCGCTTGCACTAAGTAATCTGGTCACTGTGCATATCAAGCATTATATTGGGCGGTTGTCGCCTTTATGTGGTTCAGGAATTGCAGGTGGAGTTGGAGCGAATAGCGGGATCATTTATCTCATGGACGGCACTCTTGAGCAGATCAAGCATGGGATACAGAATACGATAGCCTCTTTATCAGGTATGATTTGCGACGGTGCAAATTCAACCTGTGCGCTGAAGATATCCACCTCCACCAATACGGCGATTCAGGCAGCCACACTGGCGATGAACAATATTGCTCCTACGACCAAGGATGGAGTTATTTTCGAAGAGGTGGAAGACACTATCCGCAACATGGAGCGGCTGGTTCAGGAAGGTCTGGCGGATACTGACAAGACCATCTTAAATATCATGCTCTCCAAAGGCGGAGCGAATTAGCTTCCTTTAAGGTAATAACAGGTTAGAACTTCATAATTTAAGACCGTCTGGTTCCCTACATGAATGGCAGGAGACTGGGCGGTCTTTTTATCTATTCAGTAAGGGTATTTGTTATTGCGAAGATTTGCATTAAATTTTAACATAACTTATTCTGAGATCATAAAGGCATAGACTGATGGTATAAAAAGGAGATATTATGACGGAGAAGATAGATATAGGATGGAACTTTGAGAACAGTTATGCTCATCTGCCGGAATCCATGTTTACAAGGATCAAACCAACTCCTGTGCGTAAGCCGGAGTTAGTTATTTTAAATGAGCCATTGGCTACTACCTTAGGGCTGAATAGCACAGCACTACATAGTAAGGAGGGGGTTCAGAATCTTGCAGGCAATGAAGTCCCTGAAGGTACTGTGTCCCTTGCTCAAGCGTATGCTGGACATCAATTCGGACATTTTACCATGTTAGGTGACGGCCGAGCTGCGCTGATTGGTGAGCAGATCACACCCCAAGGTGAACGCGTAGACATTCAGCTTAAGGGCGCGGGAAGAACACCATATTCTCGTGGTGGCGATGGCCGAGCCGGACTTGGACCGATGCTTCGTGAATATATCATCAGCGAAGCCATGCATGGTTTGGGTATTCCTACCACTCGCAGCTTGGCAGTGGTAACTACTGGAGAAACGATCATTCGAGAAACAGAGCAGCCTGGTGCTATTCTGACCCGAGTTGCTGCAAGTCATCTACGGGTGGGCACCTTTCAATATGTTGCAGCGTGGGGTACTGTTGAGGATGTCCGTACTCTGGCAGATTACACATTACAAAGACATTATCCGGAAGCTGTTTCTCAAGAGAATCGTTATCTTTTCCTGCTTCGGGAAGTGATTGGACGTCAGGCTGAATTAATTGCCAAGTGGCAGCTGGTAGGATTTATTCACGGAGTAATGAACACCGACAACATGGCGCTTAGCGGAGAAACGATTGATTATGGTCCTTGCGCCTTCATGGATGTGTATCATCCAGAAACGGTATTCAGTTCCATTGACCAGCAGGGTCGTTATGCTTATGGCAATCAACCGGGTATTGCCTCTTGGAATCTCGCGAGATTCGCGGAGACTCTCCTGCCATTGCTGGCTGATGATCAAGAACAGGCGATTCTGCTCGCTGAAGAGGAAATTGCAGATTTTAAAGAGCGGTCTTACCATCACTGGCTCTCAGGTATGAGGGCGAAGCTCGGAATCTTCAACGAAGAGGTAGAGGATGTAGCGCTAATTGAGGATCTGCTAGATTTGATGCAGAAATATCGGGCAGACTATACCAATACCTTCCGTGCCCTAACTTTAGAGAAGCTGGAAGAAACCGCTCTGTTTGGTGCAGCGGAATTTACGAAGTGGCAAGAGTTATGGCAGGCTAGACTTAGCAGACAGCAGCAATCGAAAGAGGTTTCGCTGCAGCTAATGCGCAATAGTAATCCTGCGATCATTCCGCGGAACCACAGGGTAGAAGAAGCGCTCCAAGCGGCAGTACAACAGGAAGATTACAGTGTGATGGAGCGATTGCTTAAAGCTCTCTCCAATCCTTACGCGTATTCCCCTGAACAGGATGAATACTCGGCACTACCTGAGGAATCAGCACGTCCATATCGAACCTTCTGCGGCACTTGATTTGCTGATAATGATCTAAATAATGAGGTGAAGTAAGAATGTTTCATGCATATGATGTTCTGGCTAACCAGTTGCTAGCTAATGCGAATGATCCAAGTTGGTATGTGCCTTTTGAGGTAGCCGTAAAAGACTTAAGAGAAGAAGAAGCATTTTGGAAAGTAACGGAAGAAAGCAATAGTATTGCTGAGATAGTGCAGCATCTGCTCTACTGGAATGAAACTTGGCAAACAAGGTATAAAGAAAAGAGTGTCCATGCGGTTCCTTCAGTGGATAACAATAATACCTTTGTCGTTGCAGAAGGAGTAACGTTCCAAGAGCTTCAACAACAACTCTTAGAAGTTCTTTTACGTTGGCAGGAACTGATTACAAAGGAACAATTGGATGCCGATGTTCAAGAATTCCAAGGCAGTCAGTGGTGGGAAGTAATAGGCAATGTGACAACACATAACGCGTATCACGTAGGGCAAATCGTTTTTATTCGAAAGATCCAAAAGAGTTGGAATCGCACTATGAAGTGAATTGAAGGACGTTAACGGATGTACATTCATCTGGCTAACGTCTTTTTTGCGAATATCAATGGAGATAAGTTGCGCAAAATACTTACATATACTTATAATCACTTATTTAATACTTGCAAATACTTACTTAATAACTTATGATGACTTTAGGAGGTGCATACATGATGTTTCAAGAGGAGAGATTGTTAAAAATACTCGAATATTTGAAACAACACCAATCGATGAGTGTTCAAGAGATCTGTACGCAATTTGATGTATCCAGAGATACCGCACGTAGGGATATTGTTAGATTAGTACAAGAAGGTGTTGTGATCCGAACGCATGGAGGGGTATCGTTACCTGAGTTACAAAAAGAATTGTTATCTTATCAGGATCGATTGATCGATGAATCTGAGAGTAAGCAGAGGATAGGGAAGGCTGCTGCGCAGCTTATCCAAGATCATGAGACTGTGATTTTAGATGTATCTACCACCGTGCAATTTGTAGCAGAACAGATCAGTGCGAAGGATATTACGGTTGTTACGCACTCGATTGATAACGTAGGGATCTTGTCACAGCGGGAGGATCTGCAAATTTATGTTCTTGGTGGTTACTTGAATGTGAAAAACCGCCTGTTATATGGCCCTTCTATTATCGATAAACTTAGTGAAATCCGTGCTGATAAAGCCTTTATTGGAGCATCCGCGATCCGTGCTGATGGACTCTACTATCCATATGAAGAAGATGTGCGGGTGAAGAGAGAAATGGCCCGAAGATCAGATCAAGTCATCTTAGTGGCTGATCACACCAAATTTATTGGCAAATCATTTTTCCGTCTAGACTTTGAGTTCGTTGACATTCTAATTACCGATCGGGAACTCCCCAGTGAGATCAGAGAAATTCTAGATCAGAAGAACATCACAGTGATTGAATGTCTAGAAGAAACTGAAGGGGCTCGAGAGCAAGACTGATAACAAAACAGAGGAGGATATTTATGTCTTATATTCTGCAAAATGTACAAGTGGCGCTTCAGAATCGTATTGTCCCAGCGGCTAATGTGTGGATTTCTGAAGGGAAAATTATAAAGATAGATACAGAGGATCTTTCGATTCCAGAGGGACAACATGAACGGATTGACGGTGGTGGCCATTTATTAGTACCCGGGATGATAGATGTTCATATTCATGGCGCCAATGGCTTCGATATGATGGACGGTACGGAAAAGAGTATTCAAGAGGTCTCAAGTGCTTGTGCTTCATCTGGCTGTACCTCATTTTTGGCTACCTCTGTGAGTTCTACGCTAGAAGATCTTTTAGAAATGATTCGTAGTGTCAAGCGTGTGATCGGACATGAAGTGGGCGCAAAGATCGCAGGTATTCATTTAGAAGGACCTTACTTGAACCCGAAGCGAAAAGGAATGCAGAACGAAAAGTATCTACGCCACCCCAACTTAGAAGAAATGAACCTGATTTTTGAAGAAGCGGGTTCACTTATTAAGATGGTTACAATCGCTCCGGAGTTGCCGGGAGGGATGGAGCTCATTTCCTTTTTGAAAGAAAAGGGTGTAGTTATAGCCATCGCTCATTCGGATGCCACATATGAAGAAGCTAAACAAGCCTTTGCGTCGGGGGCAAGTCATGTTACGCATTGTTTTAATGGCATGCGTCCTATCCATCATCGAGATCCAGGGGTAATTGTGGCTGCTTTTGAAGAGAAGCATGTAAGCCTTCAAGCGATTGTGGACAACGTCCATCTGCATCCTGCAATTATTCGATTAATGCATACCTTGAAAGGACCAGAAGGAATGGTCTTGATTACAGATGCACTGCAAGCTATGGGATTAGGTGATGGGGATTATATGTTTGGAGGCCATCATGTTACGGTATCCGAGGGGGTAGCGAGACTGAAGGATGGAACGCTAGCTTCAAGCACAGTGACTATGAATGAAGCTTTACGTTATACTGTCGAAACTGGAATTCCATTGATAGACGCCGTAAAGATGGCTTCAACTACGCCGGCCAATATTCTTGGACTTCAACAAAAGGGGACAATAACATCCGGCTTTGATGCTGATCTGGTCCTCTTGGATGATGAATTTAAAGTGTGCTGGACAATGGTGAATGGTCAAATTTCATAAATCATGATGAATACAGGTTACTTCTGCTCAATGCAGTTGTAACCTGTATTCATGTGCGGTTATGCCAAACACGCTTTTAAAATGCCGGTTCAAATGAGTTAAATCCACAAATCCACAATCTACTACAGCGGCATAGATATCCTTAGTTTTCTCAATGGACTGCTTGGCATGCTCTACCTTGCAATTCAAGAAAAATTGATAAGGTGATATTCCTGTATGTGTCTTAAACTCTCGGATAAATTGATATTTGGAAAGTCCAAACTCTTTACAGAGATCATCTAGTTTTAGTACATGTTCTAAACTGCAGTACATCATTTCCTTTGCTTTTTTGACAAATTTATTATTTATCCTGTGCTCTGTAACTAGTTCAGTATTAGATACTACATGAACCAGGTTTAACAACAGCTCACTGCACAAGGACTCCTCTTTGCCATTCTGGATGGCATGACTTAGCGCTAATATGCACTGTGCCAATTTGTCATCGTATAGAATGGGAGAGGCGAAGCGGAGTTCTTTTTTTCCAAGGATCTCTTGTATCAAGGTTGGTTTGATATATAGCATGACATAATCAATACCTGCTTTATCATATGAATTGCCGTCATGCGTTTGCTCTCGATTAAATAGCATTACGCCATTTTTATGAGAGGATTGCAAGCTACCATCAAGGTTATATTGCTGAATGCCACGTAAGGTGACACCGATTGCGTATTCCTCATGGCAATGTTTTTTATAAGTGAAATCACTCATGCTAGCTGACAATGTTAGGATATCTGCTGACTTTTTATAGTTGAATTTCTCCACGCTCTTAACCTCCACGACTTATAGGATTCCCGATATCATAATGGCAGAGTATACTAAAAATAGTGCCATCAGAGTATTTAGAACTTTTTGGTGATTTTGCAGAAATACTCTGAAGATTGCCCCAAATACAACCCATGTCGTAAAAGCAAAAAATCCGATCACAGTTATAATTATAACAAACATAAATAAGGTGAGAGAAGAAGTATAGAATGGCATTACATAGCTGGGAATGACTGTTAAAGTAAATAAGAGCACTTTAGGATTCACAAGCTGCATAAGTAAACCCGACCGAAAATTGGCATTTGGATTAGGCTGGTCTTCCATTGCACCCATTTTAAAGATTTTATAAGCAAGATAGAGCATATATATACTTCCGACGACTTGCATAATGATCAGGATATTTGGGATGACCTCCACCAGAACACGATTCATCAAGGTAGAAAGGATAAGCAATAGACCAAAAGCCATCGTAGCCCCGTATACATACCGCATGGTTTTCTTAGCCCCTGAATGTTGCACGGAAGAAAGAATAACAATATTGGCAGGACCGGGTGAACATGTAACTACAATGCAATAGAGAAAAAAGGAAATTATATTCATGATGACCTCCAGTAAAAGTTGTCTTATGAATATAAACCTCATAACTTGATTGTTTATAGTACATTATTGCAGAGGAGATCAACATAATGAATGAGACAAAGCATTTAACTATTAGTACACTCACTGAGGGCGATTATGTATCTACATGCCGGGTATTTGAAGAATCAATATCGGATGCCTTTAACAAAGAAGGATTAGGTCACTTACTAGAGGATATACAAAGTGAAACCGATCATAAAAAGCAAAAGGCGCTATCTTCACTGGAAAAGGCAAACTCGGATATTTATTTCTTTATCGCTAAAATCAATGGGAAGGCTGTGGGTACGATTTCCTATGGTCCCTGTGGTGAGACTATTCAAATCTGTGCAGAACATCAGTTGGATCATTTGGGGGAATTGGGGAGTTTATACGTGTTGCCAAGCTATCAGGGGCAAGGGATTGGTTCGGCATTAATTAAGAAAATGATGATATTTCTAAACGAACAAGGGATCGAGCAATTTTGTTTGGACAGTGGCTATAAACGTGCACAAATCAAGTGGAAGCGTAAATTTGGGGAGCCTTATAAGGTAGTAAAAGATTATTGGGGACCCGATTCCGATCATATGGTTTGGTTGTGTAATGTAAGAAGTGATTAAATGGAAATTGTACATCATATGAAACGAACGTGTCGTAATATTATATATTAGATGTCGCATTTTCCTACTAATAAAGGGTTTTATTCTGTGATATTTTATTAGTAGATGTCAGAATAACATATATACGGGAGGCACAAGCAAATGACGATTAGAATTGGTAAGATTAGCTATTGGCATGTACATGCTTGGGACTATACGAAGCAAGCTCAAGAACATGAGGATACTGTATTGGCTGCAGTTTGGGATGAAGATGCAGAGCGTGGGAAAAAAGCTGCCGAAAGCTTAAATGTTCCTTTTTTCGAATCACTGGATGACCTGCTTGCGCAAGAGGATATAGATGCCGTCATAGTAGATGCGCCGACCAATGTGCACAGAGATGTAATTGTTGCTGCGGCTAAAGCGGGCAAACATATTTTTACGGAAAAAGTAATTGCCCCCACACATAAAGAAGTTGAAGAGATCATAAGCGCAGTGGAAGAGAACGAGGTGAAGCTGACCGTATCCTTGCCACGTCTAAATGATGGATACGCATTAACGATTCAAGAGGTTCTAAGTCAAGAACTGCTCGGAGAGATTACTTACGTTAGAGTTCGCTTATCTCATAATGGGGCTACAGAAAACTGGCTTCCCGATCATTTCTATAGCTTGGAACAATGTGGTGGCGGAGCTTTGATTGATCTAGGCTGTCATCCTATGTATTTGACGAAGCTTTTCTTAGGTCAAGATGTGACCGGTGTAAATGCTAATTTTGGTTATGTAACGGGCAAGGAAGTAGAAGATAATGCAGTGGTAACATTATTTACGGATTCAGGAGCAATTGGTGTGGTCGAGGCTGGTTTCGTGAATAGTCATTCGCCGTTTACCATCGAGGTACATGGAACCGAGGGGACTCTTCTTTACGGAACACCAGAGGATAAGCTTCTTCTTAGAAGTAACAAATCCGCTGACAAAGAGGAAGGATGGAAAGAAGTAGCGCTACATGCTAATCGTGAAAGCGCATTCCATCAGTGGGTTAATCATATCCAAAAGGATACTTTCGCCACCGAGAATGTTCAAATTGCTGTGGAGCTTACGAGATTAATGGAGGCGGCGAATCGTTCTGCTAAAGAAGCTCGTATGATTCGGTTAGCAGATCTAGACGCTTAACCGGTCTCCACCTGTTAGGAGGATTTAACATTGAGTAACTTTCCCTATGAGATGATGTTTGAGAAGCATGATATGCTCGAAAGATTGGATATTTCAATCCAATGGGGACATTACGAG
Organism: Paenibacillus sp. FSL R5-0744; assembly: GCF_037972555.1. Classification (NCBI taxonomy): domain Bacteria; kingdom Bacillati; phylum Bacillota; class Bacilli; order Caryophanales; family Paenibacillaceae; genus Paenibacillus; species Paenibacillus sp. FSL R5-0744. The sequence goes on along the minus strand of NZ_CP150228.1, from coordinate 4,445,399 downwards.
ATAACAGTTCTTAGATTTCATTTGACATCTTTTCCGCCGGGAAGAGTCATAGATTTCCATAATCATTCTGAATTCGAATTTCATTTTATTCCAAGAGGAAAGGGAGAAGTGACTCTTGGCGATTTAAAATACCCCTTGTCTGAGGGAATGTTTTATTTAACCGGACCGGGTGTCATGCACCGCCAAGAGGCGGATCCAGATGATTCTATGGAAGAACTGTGTCTACATGTGGACATCAAAGAGAAGATCAGAGAGGAGGTTGATCCTTGGGAGGTTGCGGAGGCTGAGACCTGTGTTCAGAAGCTAAAACAGCTACCACTAGTTCCAGCGCAAGATTATCACAGCGCTATGAAATGTTTTCTTGAAGCCTATGAAGCTTGTGAAGGTAAACTAACGGGATATTACACTTCCATTAAACATCTCGTAATCAGCATTTTATTAAAGGCAGTAAGAGCGTATGATGCAGGTGGAATTCGAACAGAAGCACCTGTTAGAGATATGTCAACTTATCGGTACCAATACGCCATTCAATATATGGAAGCTAATTATTCAGGAGCTGTTACCTTGGAGAATGTTGCTGAAAAGCTGAATATTAGTTCAAGGCAGCTGCAGCGAGTGTTTAAACAAGTTAACGCCGATCAATCTTTCAGTAGGGCGCTTGAGGATATAAGGTTGAAAGCGGTCTGCCGTAAGCTTGAAGAAAGCAATTGTCCGATCGAACAAATCGCTCAAACGGAAGGGTTTACGAATGCTACATATTTGCATATTGTCTTCCGCAAGCGGTTAGGCATGACTCCAGCAACTTATCGAAATACAAAACAAACTAATTAGAAGTGAGGGTGAAAGATATGAGTAAAGTGTTTCGCGTAGGAATTATTGGATGTGGTGGAATTGCGAATGGCAAGCATCTTCCAAGTTTGAGCAAGCAAAGTAAAGTGGAAATCGTAGCTTTTTGTGACATTATTAAAGAACGTGCTGATGAAGCAGCGGAGAAATACGGTACTAGCGAAGCTACTGTATATACGGATTACACAGAACTATTGAAAGATCATTCGATTGATATTATTCATGTGCTTACACCGAATGATGCTCATGCAGAAATTTCAATTGCAGCCCTTGAAGCAGGAAAACATGTTATGTGCGAAAAACCAATGGCCAAGACGGCAGCAGATGCCAAACGAATGGTGGAAGCAGCGAAACGTACAGGCAAGAAACTAACCATTGGATATGACAACCGCTACAGAGAAGACAGCTTATATTTGAAAAAAGCATGTGAGTCCGGGGAGCTTGGTCATATCTATTTTGCAAAAGCACATGCCATCAGACGGAGAGCGGTACCGACATGGGGAGTATTCCTCGATGAAGAGAAGCAAGGTGGAGGACCTCTGATCGATATCGGAACCCATGCGCTGGATCTAACGCTGTGGATGATGGATAACTATAAACCAAAAGTCGTGCTGGGCACTAAATATCACGAACTGTCTCAAAAAGAAGAGGCTGCCAACGCTTGGGGACCTTGGGACCCTAAAAAGTTCACCGTAGAGGACTCAGCCTTTGGGATGGTCGTAATGGAGAATGGCGCCACAATTATGCTGGAAGCGAGCTGGGCACTCAATTCTCTGGATGTGCATGAAGCGAAATGCAGCTTGAGCGGGACTGAAGCAGGCGCAGATATGAAGGACGGACTTAGAATTAATGGAGAGAAATTCAGCAAGCTGTACACCAATAAAATTGAGCTTGGGGCAGGCGGCGTTGCTTACTATGAAGGAAAAGCAGAAAGTGCACCTGACATCGAATTAAGAAAGTGGATCGAGGCTATTGAACAGGATAAAGACCCGGTTGTAACACCTGAACAGGCTTATGTTGTTTCGCAAATATTAGAAGCGATTTATGAATCTGCACAAACGGGTAAGGCTGTGTATTTGGATTAGATTTTTGACAAGCATAGCGATATAGAGTAATATCCACTTGTGATTTAATTACAGGGATCTGAGACAAGACTCTCTCTTTACTGGGAGAGTTTTTTTGTTTTTTTTGCATGTTTGAATACTGGGTTATAGGGGTGAAGAGCATGAACACTGTAGAACGCAATCAAGTACTTATTGTGGAAGATGACGATAATATTAGACGGTTTATAGCTATCAATTTAACGAATAATGGGTTTGTGGTTAGTGAGGCTGCTTGTGGAGAAGCAGCATTGCAGAGCTTTGAGACGAACCGGCCAGACGTTATTGTTCTGGACATCATGTTGCCGGATTTAAATGGGTTTGAGATCTGCCGGAAGCTAAGAGAGCAGGATCCTGGGGTCATTATCATTTTTTTAACAGCACGAGGACAAGATCTGGATAAAATCAATGGCCTTGAAATGGGTGCCGACGATTACATTGTGAAACCTTTTAATCCATTAGAACTGGTGGCACGGATCAAAGCGATAGTGCGTCGTACAGAAACAGCTTTAAAACCGCAGAAAACTATCCTTCAAGCTGGACCGATTCGCCTGGATTTGAACTCGAACAAGATGTTTAAGCACGATGACATTATTGAATTAACCCCGAAGGAATTCCAGTTGATGAAGACCTTTTTAGAGCATCCGGATACAGCACTATCTAGGAATGAATTAATGAACCTGGTCTGGGGTGAGGATTTTATTGGTGATCCGAAGACAGTAGATGTTCACGTGCGTAAGCTAAGAGAGAAGATTGAAGAGGATGCCTCTAACCCGCATTGGATTGAGACTGTATGGGGGCTCGGATACCGCTTTAGAAAGGATGGTTGAAGAATGGGTATTCAGAAAAGATTAGTAGGAAGCTATTTTGTAGTGATCTGTCTTACTGTGCTCATTCTTGAGATTATTCTTAATTTATCTGTACGTTATTATTATTTTCATAATATAGAGCAAACCCTGATGAATCAAGCAGAACTGTCGGCTTCTTTTTATCAGCAATATTTTAGCGACGAGGATTTAGAGGCACAATCGGATAGGTTGTTAAAGGGCTTTGCCAGCCATTCCGATGCACAGGTACAGATTATTAATGCTGAAGGTCGGCTGTTGCAGGATTCTAATGGAATCCAAGGCGATTTTACGATGACAGATAATATGGATATGCAAGCAGCCATACAAGGGCAGCCTGACAGTTGGAAGGGTGAGGACCCTGTAACGGAGGAAGCTATTTTTACGGTGTCGTATCCTTTACAAGCCAAAGGTAACATCGTCGGGGAAGTGAGGTTTATTACCTCCTTACTGGAAACGATACATACAGTAAATCAAATTGCGGTTTTGCTGATCGGGGTAGGTTTGCTCGTGATTGGTATTGTCACCTTGCTTGGATTATTACTATCTTGGACCATAACCAGATCCATTAAAGATCTGAAACAGGCAGCAGACCAAATGTCCGAAGGAGATTTCAGCATAAGAGTACAAAAGCGTTATCAAGACGAGCTTGGTTCCTTGGCAGATACATTGAATATGATGGCCAGTCGAATCTCGAAAAGTGAACAGCTTAAGAATGATTTTATCGCATCCGTATCCCATGAACTGCGTACGCCATTGACCTCGATCAAAGGCTGGGTAATCACCTTGAAGGCGGGTGGGGAGAGTAACCAGGCTCTGTTTCATGATGGGCTAGATATCATTGAATCTGAAAGTGACAGGTTAACTCATATGGTGGATGAATTATTGGATTTCTCCAAATTGGATAACGGAAGAATCGCAATTCACCTCACAACTGTGGATCTAACAGAGCTGTTGCAGCATATTGGCAGACAACTCACCCCTAGAGCAACCAGACAAGGCATCTTGTTCGAAGTGAAAATAGAAGAGAATCTGCCTGTCATTCAAGCTGACGAGAATCGTGTGAAGCAAGTCATGATTAATCTCATTGATAATTCGCTCAAATTCACTAGTTCCTCAGGTCGAATTCTTATTACTGCCCATACGGTTCCAGGGAAAGTTGTAATTACGGTTGAGGATACTGGGTCAGGCATCGCAGAAGCGGATTTAGAGAATGTGCGGCGAAAATTCTACAAAGGGGATCAACAGGCGTCAGGCAGCGGTTTGGGACTGTCCATCTCGGAACAGATTATTACGTTGCATCATGGCGAGCTGCGTATAAGCAGTACTTTAGGTAAGGGGACGATTGTCCAATTTGACTTGCCGATATAAATAGAGCTCAAATTTAACTATTTCATAACCACTTTCATCTCTTTCACAGATAAAATACTATATATGCGGACAAGCGAGGAGTCGATGATCCAAATGCCGAGCAAATTCATAAAGATAGGTGCTATGTTAACAACGATACTTTTGCTCGGAGGATGCGGAGTGCCGGCGACACCAGGAGAGCTGATTAAGCCTCCATCATCAGAAGCAAGCCTGCAGCGAGACAAAACGAGCCAGGAATTTATCAAATGGCTTCCCGACAAAGCTCAATTGATAACTCCGTTGGATGGACAAGAGGATAATGCTATCTCCTTTGGGGATATGGATGGAGACGGAATCGATGAAGCGGTAGTTGTATATGAGTACAGCAAAAACAAAGGTTCTTCTATAAAAGCAATGCTGCTTAGGCAGGAAAATGAAGCGTGGCAAAAGATTTCGGAGGTTGAGGGGTTTGGGTATGGCTTGGATTATGCCGAATTCTATGATGTCGATGATGATGGCCATAACGAGCTCGCGCTGGGCTGGTCATTGGGCGAGGCAGGGAACGGGCTGGATATTTATACGCTGAGTGAAGATAAATTAAAGCTGTTATCGAAGAAGGCGTATTAGGACAAATTTGATCTGAGATAATCATACCACTTTATAATCCGCTGCACTTCAGCTTCATCTTGAGACAAGATGTATTAGTGCTCAGGCGGATTATTTATGATGCTCATTTTACAACAAGAAAAATACAGAAATTAAATAGAGGTTGTATCATGTTTCTCACCACCAAAATTGCAAAGCTGGACAGATCCGTACTGTTTCTCGTAACATGCCTAGTTGGTATTGGTACTGTTGCTATTTATGGCGCGACTACGGATACACGGTTAGATGGTCTTTACATCAGTTCGTTGTATTTATTTGCTTTATTTTGCATACCCATGTTATTCATCGCATTGGTAGATTATAAGATTCTATTAGGCTGGTTAGCGTATCTCTTTTATAGCGTGGGTATTGGTCTACTTGTGCTAGTTAAGTTGGTTGGGGAGAACCTCAATGGTGCCGTGCGTTGGTTAAGTATTGGAAGCTTTCAGCTCCAGCCCTCCGAGCTGGCTAAAATATGTACGGTGCTGCTCATTGCTCATCTATTGGGTAAACGAGAAGGACAGCAGCTTCGCTTTTTTCAAGATTTAGTGCCGGTTTGTTTCGTTTTTTTTATTCCTTTTATTTTGATCATGGATCAACCCGATTTGGGTACAGCGCTCGTTTTTGCGGGCATATTGCTTAGTATGCTTTGGATAGGTAACATCCGTGCTCTATATATGATCTTGATCCTCGGTGTGGTGATCATTTCGATTGGCACGATACTATGGCTCTATTATGCCAACTTCGATTTGTTATCCAAGATTGTCGAGCCCCATCAATTGTCACGAATTCAGGCTTTTTTGGACCCGCAGAGTGATCCCGATAAATCTTGGCATGTCAAAAATGCAATGATAGCCATTGGCTCCGGTGGATTATCTGGTAGTGAAGGTATTTTTTTGCGAAAAGGATATATTCCATACGCGTATTCCGATTCGATCTATGTAGTCATCGGTGCAAAATACGGTTTTATAGGTTCATCCATTTTGCTGATGCTATATTTATTGCTCGTCTATCGAATGATCTTTATCGCACTCGAAAGCAGGGACCGTGCAGGGGCATATGTTGTCACCGGGTTTATCGCCATGATTATCTTTCAAGTTTCTGTTAACCTTGGAATGCATCTTGGATTGCTGCCCCTGACAGGGATATCCTTGCCGTTTATTAGTTATGGAGGTAGCTCGTTACTTACTAATATGATTGCGATTGGCATAGTGCTAAGTGTGAAAGTCCATAAGGATGAAAGCACGGATTGAAAAAGCTACTGGAACTGAGTGGAGGGAATTATGACTAACAAACGCAAGTGGACAACAACTCGTAAAATTCTGACGAGCATTGGACTTGTCTTAGGCGCAACGATTATCGGAATTGGAGTATATGCAGGGTATTTATACAAAAAGACGGATAACGCGATAGAGCGCATGGCTGCTCCAGTCAACGTCCAGCCAACCGCTGCCCCAGAGGAAAAAAAGGAAACGGTATCGGTTGAACCTATGATTTTTCTGCTTGCCGGAGTAGATAGTCGGGACGGTGGTGGTGGGGTAATGAATACGGATGTTCTAATGCTTGTCAGCTTCAATCCTGACTCAAAGTCGACGAGTTTCTTATCTATACCGAGGGATTTGTTGCTAAAACCTAAATCGTTGCCCTCTCGCAAAGCTAATTATTATTATGCTTACCATTACATAAAAGATAAAACTGAAGCTATCCCTAATACAAAAGAGTTTTTCAGCAATTTACTAGGTCTGCCAATTGATCACATGGTTGTGGTGAATTTTGATGTGCTGAAGGAGACGGTGGACTTGCTTGGCGGGCTAACCATTGATGTCGATATGGATATGAAATATATCGATTCGGCAGATGGAACGAACATCGACTTAAAGAAGGGCTTGCAGAAGCTGGATGGCAAACATGTGCTTGATTTTGTGCGTTACCGCAAATCGAATCAAGGAACGGCTGAATCCTCCGATTTTCAGCGCAATGATCGACAGCAGCAAGTAATTAAGCAGATTCTGGATAAGCTAGGGAATTTCCAAGGCGTGTCCCAATGGGGGAATGTATTGGACATCATCGGTGAAAATGTGAAGACAGATATTCCACAAGCAGATCTCCAGCAATGGTTGTTGAACTTCCCTAAACTCAAACCAGATCATATCAATTCCTTACATGTGGAATCTCTTTGGAAGAGTCCATACGTGTATGTGAATAAAGAGGATCTTAAACAAGCACTTACTACTCTGAGTACGGAAGCGGGTGTTAGCTCCGAAAGTTCATTGCACCTGGAGAATATTGGAACGGTAGATTGAAAGACTATCACTTAAACTGCTCTTAGGAGCAGTTTTTTTGTGTTCTACTAATAATCCCGATAACCAGTAAAGTTATCCGTCAACGGGTAGAGGCCTGACTTCCAAGCATAGTACCATGAACACAGCGATTATAAATCGTATATTGTTTAGGTTTAATTGAGAGGAGAAGGGGATTTCATGAAATACAGACTGGGTATTATGTTTCTAATCGTACTTACAGGGATGATATCGATAGCTGCATTTAATCCGATTATTGGACCGCTTGCTCGGAATTTGGGACTTAGTGATTTTCAATCAGGATGTTTGGTATCGGTAGCGGGACTTTGCTGGCTGCTCGGAGGATATTTCTGGGAAAAACAAACATTCATGAGCCGAAAATGGCTGCTCGCTTCGATTATGTTCGTCTACATGGCAACACTAGTCATTTTTGCACTGCTGGCTGATTATGCAGTACATGCTGAGAGTAAAACAAGCCTATTTTGGAGTTTCTTTATACTTCGCGCAATCGCCGGCTTTTTCTTTGGAGGTATTCCGGCATTAGCACAAGCTTATGTTATGGGCTGGAGTACAAAAGAGACCCGTACTCAGGGAATGGCATTATTCGGTGCAGCCAATGGACTTGGCTTCGTAGTAGGACCTGCAATGAGCGGAGGAATGGCTTCGATGGGACTCACCTCACCAATGTACGCCGCAGCCATATTATTATTCACCTTGGCTATATTATTTCTAGTGTTTATTCCTAAAGAAAAGAATATCGAGATCGAACGGCAGGCGATTTCACTTTCACCCAATGACAAACGGATACGCCTCTATTTATGGATTGGACTATTGCTATCGTTTGCTCTGAATATCGTGCAGGTTACTATCGGATTTTTTGTGCAAGACAGCCTTGGATACAGTACCCAGCAAGCCACACAGCTAATTGGAACAGGTCTGGCTATCTCGGGAATAATGGTGGTGCTCTCGCAAATTGTGATCAGCAAATATCTCAAATGGCATCCTAAAAAGGTGCTGCTCGTAGGGCTATTATTTGTGGCTTTGGGTCTGCTAGGCTTGTTATTGTTTATCAGATTTGCTTATGTGGACTTTACATTCTTGGGAATTGGCATCGGCTTTACATTGCTTGGCTACAGTGCGGGTGCTTCAATGGCGGTTCAAGACCATGAGCAAAGAAGTGTTGCTTCCTTTATTGCGGCCCTGCAAGGTGGCGGATCATTCATAGGTCCAGTTATAGGCACAGCTTTATACACCGCGAATATGGCACTTCCTTATTCTTTCTGCGTGTTGTTGATTGGTATTGTAGGTATCGCGAATTTGAAAAACAGATCAACGGATCATGTGGAGAGTTGTTAAATAGAAATGCTGCTCATAGAGTAGATTCTAAGCTGTCGAGGGAGTCTCGACAGCTTTTTTAGTCTGCAGATTTCTGCTGGCAGTGGCTTTATGTAGAAAATAAGGAGAAAGAGTTTTTTACCTCGTAACAGCCTTCCAATTAATAGTATAATAAGAACTCGTAGGAGTTATTTGAATAAAGTTGTATACATACTCTATTTAAGGAAGAAGGAGCTGAGAACATGACTGTTAAGACTACAGCGGAACAAATCCGCATTATAGAATATGATCCTTCTTACGCTAAGGCGGTTGCAGAAATGTGGAACCGTAGCAACGAAAGCTGGGGTGGAGGCACCAATCAGAGAACAGAGGATACAGTACGCCGCGAGATGGAAATCTCGTCCAATCTGAATGTGTTTCTCGCCGTTGATGGTGAGGAAGTGGTTGGCTTCTGCAGTTTTGCCCATTACCGTCAAGACGAAGGAGCTTTGTATGTTCCGCTGTTGAATGTACGACCTGATTATCACGGATACAAGGTAGGTCGTAATCTGATTTTGAACGCTGTTCGCACAACAATTGAAGCGGGCTGGCCACGTCTTGATCTGTTTACTTGGGCAGGCAATACGAAGGCCGTACCGATGTATAAGAAATGTGGATTCTTTTGGGAAAAAAATGAGGATTACGTTCATCTGATGAACTTTATTCCGACGGTTCTGCAAACGGAAGCACTCGCTCCTTATTTAGAACAGCTGGATTGGTATGCAGATAGTACCCGTGAACTGCCCATTCAGCCGGATGGTCGCCGGGAGCGTGGTTTTGATTTCTTCGATTACACTTGGCAAAAGGGCGAACTCTCCTTACGTGCAGAATTCGAGAAGACCGGTCGCGGCCTGACGGCTCTTGATACACCTGACTATGAAATCTCCACGGAGATTGACGATCACGATCTCGTATTCGGTTCCACCTACAAGATTCGCTATCACATCAAGAATCGTTCGGCGTCTGAACTGGCTATTGAGATCAAAGGCCAAAATGACAAAAATATTCGTTTTGCCTTGTCTGCTGCACCAACACTCGCGCCAGGAGAAACACTTATCGTAGAAGGTGAGTTCGAGCTTGATCCGATTCGTGAAGAGCAAAACGACAAGAAGACTCACCCCGTGGTTATGAGCAAATGGATTATCGGTGGCAAGCGCGCTGAGTTCCGCATAGGTGTTGCTCCTAAATTCCCGCTGAAAATGATGATGGAGTTGCCAAAGCGTGAGCTGTATCCGGGTCTTCCCGCTGAGCTATATTTGAATGTTGAGAATAATTTTGCAGCGGAAGCGGAATTTTCTTTTGATTTGCCAGAGGAAGAATTTTTGACGTGGGCGGATAGGACAGTAAGCTTCTCGGTTCCAGCTAAAAGTAAGGCTTCCATCCGAGTACCCTTTACCCTAAATTCATATGGCCTTTATTCACGGGATATTGAGGTGACGGCCGTTCCGGTTGGAGAGAAGGCAGTGTCCTTCATCAGCAAATTATCTGTGCTAATGAAAGGAACACATGGCCGCTTTGGTGGGGAAAACGGGGATCAGTGGGTGGCTGTAAACGGCGCCTATTCCGTACATCTTAATAATAACGACAATGGGATGTGGATTGAATATCCCGGATCGAGCCATAATTTCTGGTTAACCCATCCGAAGTTAGGTAAACCATTCGCCGAAGAATTCTCGAAGAAACAGGCTAAAGAAGTAAAGATCTATTCCGAAGGAGAGGGCCAAGTTCTAGAGACCCTTTATGAATCGGATGAATTCCCGGGTCTGGAGATAAAAAGAGTGGCTAAGCTCTTTGCAAACGGAATCGCTGAGTTTTATAGCGAGGTACGCAATACTAGTAACCAAACGTTGGAAGAGGATATGTATCTGCTAACGAATTTCGGATTTTTTGGCAAACGGCTCATCCTGCCTTATCAGGGGCATTACGTAGATATGGGCGATGCTTATTCGGGTGATCCGAGTTATTGGGACAGCGCTCAAATTACGGAAAATTGGTTGTTTAGCAAGGAAGAAAATGTCACATGCGGCGTTTGCTGGGACCCTTCGCTGAAGCTGCTTCGTCCGGAGTATCCACTTGGACTGGAGCATAATCTTGGTCAAATCTCTGCTGGAGATGTTGTACGAACAAAGACGCTGGTGTTCGCTTTAAACACCTTCCTGAAGTGGTCGGATTTCCGCACCTTTGCACGGAAGCAGCTGGATCCGATCACACCGGTGTTGGATGATCATCTTGAATTAACGCTCGGCGGTGGAAATCCGTTTGCGGCGGGGGCCCTTCATGCGGAGTTCATCGAACGAAAGATGACTCCGCTTAATGGAAGCCTCGAGTTATATGTACAAACGGATAGAGGAGAGGAGCAGAAAGTCGCTGAGATGGATCTGCAAAGAGAGCAGAATCTGCACTCCGCGGGCTTTGAGCTCTCGCCTGAGGAAGCGGAATCTTCTTCAGAACACAGCCAATCAGGACAGAAGGTTCGAGTCGTCTATCGTGGAGAGGATCGTATTCAAGAGCGAGCAGGCCTCTGGTTCCCTCAAACGGAAACAGCAGCCGTTGTCTGTGGCACAGAAGAGGGACCAGCGGGTCCTATTTACACTGTGAGCAACGGAGTTCTTTCTATTGCAGCTGCTCCTGATTTCGGCAGTGTTGTGCATTCCCTGAAGTACCATGGAGAAGAATGGCTGGATAGCTCCTATCCGGAAGCAGCACCACGTTCCTGGTGGAATCCTTGGCATGGTGGTCTCGGTGTAGGTATTTCAGGCATAGGTGGTTTTAGTCGCTTGGAGGAGCCTAGAAGCGCAGCTTGGACCGAGCAAATGGATGTTCAGGGCAATGTATGGAAAGGATTACGTATCACTACTTCGATCGAGAAGCAGGAAAAGAACCGAGGGATTGTTGTTAATCAGCATTACCTTATGCTCCCCGGTGTCCCTGTGCTCTGTGTGTTGCATTCGGTGACCAATGACAGCGGAATGACCCTGCCGAATTATTCGTTGTCGGAGGAGAATTATATCAAACCTTCGCCAGTCTATGCCGAAGGACGGATGGAATTCTCCAAGGAGGGCAAGTTCTTATTAGGAACGGTTGAAACCTATCTTGAGGCCAAGGGACTATTGCGAATTGGTGCATCTTCGCGTAAGGATATGCTGCATATGGTGAGCAGTCACCCGAATCAGAGTGCCTCGGTGTATGTGAACAATAAGGTATTTAATCACGGGGTGCATCATCATCTTCCGCTTCTTAATGGAGAAACCGTTTGGACACAGCCGTCCTTCCTGATCATGGGAGAACTCGCTCTGAATTCAGAGGATGTCCGCAGTCTTTTGAAGCTGACCTTTGCTAGACCTACTGACGAAAAGGAGATCTCAAATGCCGATCATTGATATTCACATTCACCTGTCGGACATCGACAGCTTTCATCAAACAGCACTGGATCTCTCCAAAGTCGATTACACTGCTGCCGGGCTCAAAGCGGAGTTTGATAAGAACGACGTTATTCTGGGCATTGGAATGGGGGTATCGGAACAGACGAAGGGAGCTTTCCCTGACTCTACTTCCCCTAATCCAATGGGCCTTGACTTGGAAGACACTGTGCCGCCTTTCTTAATGGAGTGCGTGGGGATCAATCCGAATATGCTCGGAGGAAAGGATGCTCAGGAGGAACTGGATCGAATTGAGGCACGGCTGCAAGCGCCCGAGGTAGCTGGTATTAAGCTCTATGCCGGGTACTATCATCATTACGTTTATGACAAAATCTATTCACCGATCTATGAGCTGGCAGCCAAGTACGGCACGCCTGTCGTCATTCATACCGGTGATACGTACTCGATGAATGGATTGCTAAAGTATGCACATCCACTTACCGTAGACGAATTAGCGTTTCAACGACGTGATGTGAATTTCATGATCTGCCATCTTGGCGATCCGTGGGTAATGGATGCCGCCGAAGTGGTGGCCAAAAATCCAAACGTCTATGCCGATTTGTCCGGTCTTGTGGTCGGTGATCGGCCTCATTTTGAACGGTTCATGAATGAACCTCTGTTCATGGATCATTTTCGCCGGGCGCTGGTGTATTCCGACCACTATGAGAAAATGTTGTTCGGCACGGATTGGCCACTCGCTCCTATTGACCTGTATGCGGAATTTGTCCGCCGACTTGTCCCTGAGCAGCACCACGAAAAAGTATTTTACGAGAATGCCTTCGCCTTATTTCCACGCATCCAGCAGCGGATTGCGGCGCTCTAAGCATTACGAACAAGCCATCCTTTAGTTCTTCTAAAGGATGGCTTGTTTTTTTTGTAAAAGGGATATTAACTCATCTAGCAACCCTATCATAGAGAACGTGATCCCAAGGCTCAAGTGCCTTGGGATTTTTTTTGCTAAGAGGGGTAGTATAAAATCATGCTTAACCGGGTTATTGTTTGCCCTGGATTATGATATACATGGGGTTTGTCTGCGAGGAATGAGATAGAATCACCTGATTTCAAGAGGTATTCATTGTTATTGACACGGAAAGACAATTCTCCGTCAAACACGGTGATTAATTCTTCGGTACCTTCCATATGAGAATTGGCATCAAGGTATCCACCCTTGTCTATCTCTACGGTATAACCTTCAAACCGTTTACTTTCTTCAAATGGAAAAGATAGATACACTCGATATTTTCCGTTATCTTCAAGCAGTGGCTGAATGTCACTTCTTAAGATTATTCTTGTGTCGGGCTTTGGGTAATCTATCAGCGCAGAAAATGAAATTTTTAAGCCATTGGCGATTTTCCAAAGGGTTGTAATGGTTGGTGTCGATTCGCCTCTTTCGATTTGACCAATCATTGTTTTGCTGACGCCTGTTAATTCCGCAACCTTTTCCAGGCTTAACTCTTTACTTTTTCTTATCTTTTTTATATTTTCCGCAATAATTAGATTTATTTCTTCCACTATAATTACTCCTGTCTCCATTTACTTTATAACGATCGTGATATACAATAAAACGCACGAATGTACGTTATAACGTCTGATAAATACATTATAGCATACAAGTTGGAAGGGGAGATATAATTTAGTGTTTGTTTCTTTGTTTTTATATGCATTTGTTGCAAGTTTTACTCCGGGACCCAATAACATTATGGCAATGACTTTTGCAAACCAAGTTGGGCTGAAAAAAACAATGAAATTTTGTTTAGGAGTGGGTACAGGATTTTTTATAATCATATTGTTATGCTCCTACTTTAATCTACTTTTGAATAATCTTCTTCCACAAATCAAATCTATTATGGCTGTAATAGGCGGAGTCTACATGCTGTATTTAGCAGTTAAAATGATTACAAGTAAACAACCAGAAAGTGATGCAGCTGGAGATAAACACAATAGCTTTATTGCGGGAATGCTTTTACAATTTATCAATCCAAAAGGGATATTATATGGGATCACAGTTACATCAACATTTATCTTTACCTATCCTTCTTCTTCTTTTAGATTATTGAGTTATTCTTTAATTCTTGCTTTCATCGGTTATATGGGCACTTTTTGTTGGTGTTTGTGTGGTTCTCTTTTCAAAAAAATGATATCTAAATATAGAAGTCAATTTAATGTATTGATGGGACTGTTGTTAGTGTATTGTGCAGTTTCGATAGTATTGGGATGAAGGATTATTAAGGGAAAAGCAATATTCGACCAATACTTTTTTGTCTAGTTATTTTTTACTACTAAAGCTTATGATATTGATGTATTGTGGATAGATACGAGGACAAAGGAGATGCAATATGCTACCATCACTCACATTTCTTAAACTTCAATTAGAGGGTGTTCTGCGTAATAAATTCGAGCAGGGGCATCAAACCTCCGGTTATTTAGCTAAGTTGGAAAAGCTCCCTGCAAGCTACGATGCCTATCTAGAATTCGCCCATAGCTTGGCTGTCATTCCAATGAGGGACAACTGGCCTTACTATGAGCCAAACGATTTAGATGAGATATGGCGGGAATGTGATCCGGCTCGACCTCTAGGTCAGGTCGGGATTTTGAATCTGAAGGATAGCTCAAAGCGTGTAGAGGCAGGTTTCCTTGCTTCAGTCTGTGGCTCAATGCTAGGCAAACCGATAGAGGTAAACCCCAGCTTGTTGGAAATACGTCAAGCGTTAACTTCTGTAGGGGAATGGCCACTGAATGATTACATTTCTGAAGAAACTCTCCATGCGCTGGATCGTCGTCATTGGTCTTGGTTTGAGACGACACGGGGGCGAATTCGTTATGTGGCACCTGATGATGATATCAATTACACATTAATGGGAATGATGGTGCTAGAACAATTCGGTGATGGTTTTTCGAAAAGGAATTTAAGAGATTTATGGTTAAATCATATTCCGCTAAGTACAACTTGGGGTCCGGAAAGAGCTATTTTGATGCTATCAGGCATTAGCTATTTGGAACATGATAAGGAACTATTCAATCATTCCGAAATAGAGGCTTGGCCTGATTTTATGGTGCAAGGTACGGAACTATGCGGTGCGGCGATTCGTGCAGATGCTTACGGATATGCCTGTCCTGGTCAACCTGCTCTGGCTGCTGAGCTAGCTTGGCGGGATGCAAGTTTTACTCATCGCCGGACCGGCATTTACTCCACGATGTTCATTGCTGCTGCGATTGCTGTTGCTCACGTGCAGCGCGATCCCATTGAAATAATCAATACGGCTCTGCAATTCGTCCCTAAAAGAAGCCGATTCTACGAGATTACTAAAGATTGCCTTGAGATGGTAGCGAATGCAGATGACTGGCTGGAAGCGTATCAGAGCATTAACCATAAGTATGCGAATTATTGTCACTGTGATGTTTATCAGGAAATAGGCACCTTAATTAATACCCTGCGATTTGCAGACAATGTTGGTGATGGAATATGCAAGCAGGTGATGCAAGGAAACGATACGGATAGCTTTGGAGCAACGGCGGGCTCTCTGCTTGGGGTTTATTTCGGTCCTGATCACTTGGAATCAAGGTGGCTTAAACCTTTTCAAGATCGGATTCATACGGGGCTTTCTAATTTTCATGAGCAAAGTCTTTCTTGTTTAGCGGAACGGATGGGGCGTTTACCAGAGCTGCTGCAAACCGGTCGTTATCAAGTTCAGCCTAGTGAGCTCTATGTGAGCAAGAATACGGATCTCGATACATAATAGGCTTACAAAAAGTCCACAGCAACAAATGTTGCTGGTGGATTTTTTTGCTTTTTATTTTTTTGAATTAGAGATGAATAATTCAATCGTGCTTTACAAAAACTTTATTCGATTAAGTCACTACTTTGCCAAATCAGGAGGGGTCGTTATTAAACCATTTATCGTAATAGTAGCGCTATTGCTCGTTACAGCTTGTTCGGGTAATCAATCTGCCAACAACCAAATGACTACTCAACAAACGAAGGTTGGACATCATGCTGGCAAAACAGCTACAACAACAACCTTAACTCAAGCGTCTTCTATTTCCACAGAGAATGCTGGGAAATCAGCGATTAATGCTAAACAAGTACCCGGCGATGTAACGAAATGGCTGGATGGGTTTATCCGCACTACTCCACCTACAGGTGGTACAACAGGGGATCAAACCACTTATCCGCAAACTTCCGCTAAGCCACAGTATTCTGCTAATCCGCAACAATCGGCCAATCCACAATATTCTGCTAACCCGCAAACCTCCACCAATGCATCGGCATCTGTGCAGAAAGTATTGGAACTGGTAAACAAAGAAAGAACAAACGCAGGCTTGAAACCCCTTAGTTTGAATAGTGAGCTGTCGAAAATGGCTTTGGCTAAAGCGCAGGATATGTCCGATAACAATTATTTTGACCATCAGTCACCAACCTACGGATCTCCGTTCGACATGATGAAGGCATTTGGGATCTCCTATAATACAGCAGGTGAAAATATCGCCAAAGGCCAGTCGAGTCCGGAAGAAGTAATGAATCAATGGATGAATAGCCCTGGACACCGTGCCAACATCCTGAATAGTTCCTTTACTGAAATTGGAATAGGTTACTACAACAGTGAGTGGGTTCAAGAATTTATTGGTTAGTGTGATCAGCAATCTAAACGTCACATATTAAAAGCTAATTTTAAAACCCATGTCATCAGACATGGGTTTTATTTTTATAGAGGAGGGTAGTTAATTCCACATATGGCTGGAAGATCGAAAACGATGTTGATGATCACTATTTCGTCTGGGTTTTGTCGATATGCTCGGAGGGTTGACCTTGCGATGATGGAGATTGCTGTGGCAGCCATTTTTGTGCCAGTGGCCACATTAAATAAGTTATTGTGCCTACAATCAAGAAATTAAAGATAATGAGTTCTGAGGTACTCATGACGCGAAAAGAAGCCATTAGATTACGAAATGTTTCTTGTATGCTAAAGAGTGAAATGAAGTCAAGCAGAAAGATCAGTGCTATTACTAAGATTAATAAGAGTATAGTTACGACGAATATTTTCATACTACTTCCCTGCCTTCATTGTTAATATTCCAATAATATTTGCTGTTAATGGGTAGAATAATCACGCAAAGAGCAGCAAATAATGGAGAGAAAGGTGAAGGGCATGGCAGAGGATGGCAATGCGAGTAGCAAAAGTACTGGAAGCAATCCACAATGGACCGTCCCTTCAATTCCGATTGATTCAACAGAATTAAGAGTCAATTTAGAGCAGATTCGCCAAAAGACAGGGAATAGTGGAGATATAATTATTCGTGAATTTACGATAGGGGGCTCGGAGGAGGAGCTTCAAGCCGCAATTATTTATGTGGATGGCATTGTTAACAATACAACCATTAATCAATTTGTCATGGAAGTCTTGCTGAACGTCATGCTGAGTAATGAACAAAGGACATTAAATGATCTGGTCCAAGTAATCACTGATAAAATTGTTCCAATAGGTGGTCTGAAGACACTTGTTCAATGGGATGAACTCTATGATGCTTTGTTGTGGGGGCAGACCATTTTATTAATTGATGGATCGAAAGAAGCACTAGCGATTGCTACATCGGGCGGTGAAGTCCGCGCTATAGATGAGCCCGGTACGGATACTTCTATTCGAGGATCTCGTGAAGGGTTTGTTGAAAGCTTAACGACAAATATTTCGATGGTTCGGCGTCGCATAAGAAATCCTAATTTATGGCTGGAATCGATGACATTAGGTCAAGTTACACATACCAGGATAGGGATCATGTACATAAATGGGATCGCGGATGATAGCATTGTTGAAGAGGCGAAGCGACGTCTCCGCAAGATCAAATTGGATAGCATTCTGGAATCAGGATATATTGAGAAAATGATAGAAGATCAGAGTTTTACTCCGTTTCCAACGGTCCTACCTACAGAACGCCCAGATACCGTCGCTGCTAATCTTTTAGAAGGAAAAATTGCAATTATGGTGGATGGAACCCCCTTTATGCTAATCATCCCAGCCGTTTTTAATCAATTCTTTCAAATTACAGAGGATTCTTATCATCGGTATGATATCAGTGTTGCATTGCGGCTGTTACGCATCGTAATGTTTATCATTTCGATGATTGGACCTTCTTTCTATATTGCAGCAACAACCTTTCACCAAGAAATGATACCAACGCAGTTAGTGATTTCGCTTGTTTCACAGCTAGAAGCAACGCCATTTACCGCGTTTGTTGAGGCGCTATTAATGGAGGTTATTTTTGAAATTCTGCGTGAAGCGGGTGTTCGTATGCCAAAAGCAATTGGATCAGCAGTATCCATCGTTGGAGCACTTGTCATTGGGCAGGCAGCTGTACAAGCAGGTTTAGTGTCAACGGCAATGGTTATTGTTGTTTCACTTACAGCTATCTCTAGTCTAGCGACGCCTGTTTTCTCAATTGCTGTATCCGCGAGATTGTTACGTTTTCTCCTCATGATCAGTGCAGCAACGTTCGGTTTCTTTGGAATGATTCTTACCTTGATTATGATCATTGCACATATGTGTAGTTTACGTTCATTTGGTGTACCTTACATGGCTCCTTATAGTCCAATGATGCATGTAAAGAATAGTCAGATTCATGCACCTTTACCGATTTGGATGAGACATTTGATTCCAAAATTGATGAAGAAGCCTACAACAGAGCAAGTGGGTGATCAAGATGGGACGTAGAATGGCACGGTTTTGTTTGTCGATGGTTATGATTGCTCTCCTTACGGGTTGCTGGGATAGTCGAGAGTTAACGGATATCGGTTTTGTGGTTGCGATGGCGATTGATAAAGGAGAAAAAAAGAACATTAGGGTTACGGTTCAGATCGTGAATCCTGTAAATGTCTCAAGTACACAAGGAGGAGGTAGCCCAATGCCTTTACCTCCAACCACATATTCAGCAGAAGGAAATAATGTATTTGATGCCACTCGCGTTCTCTCACAAAAACTTTCTAGGCAATTGCATTATGGTCATGCGATAGTTCTCTTGGTAGGTGAAGATTTAGCTACAACACAAGGGATAAAGAAGCTTTTTGACGGCATTGAGCGGGATAGTGAGTTTCGTCCTTCCGCTACAATGGTTATCGCGAGGGGAACGACGGGAGAAGAAATCATTAAACAACGAACGAGTCTCGATAATTCACCTGCCATTAAAATTAAGAAAATGGTAGCTGAAACCGAGAAAGCCTTTGGTGAAAATATTGATGAGAAAATATACCAAGTCATTCAAGCCATCGTCTCATCTGGTAAAGAACCTACGATTACTGGCATTCAACTCGATTCTACAAATAAAGAAGATAAATTAATGGCTAATGGGATTGCTACTTTTAAAGATGGAAAATTAATGAGGTGGTTAGACGGAAATGAAAGCCGTGGATTCTTATGGGTGTTAGGCAGAGTTAATTCGACATTGTTAACCATGGATTGGAATGGTCAGCCACATACAATCGGGATCGAGAATATACGAACCAAATCATCATTTCATTCAAGCTTTGATAAATCCGGTAAACCAATTATTGAGGTGAAGATTGGCGCGGATGCAAATATTGGTGAGGTTGATGTCCCAATTGATGTAACTAACCCGAAATTGTTCTTGCAAATTGAGCGCCTGTACATGCAAGCCGTTCATGATGAAGCGGTAGCCACGATTAAATTAATGCAACAGCAAAAGTCGGACATTTTTGGATTTGGAGAAGTGGTGCATCGTGATCACCCTAAGCAATGGAGAACGTTAAAGCGGGATTGGAACGATGTGACCTTTCCCACCATTGAAGTAAAAGTGAAAGTGGAGGCTTATTTGCGTAATACTGGGTTGCGTAATAGAACCATAATGGAAAGTATCGATAATAGCTGAAAAATGAATTGTTCATAGAGAGAAGGAGTGACGTTGGAAAAAGCAAAGATCAGTCCCCGTCAATTGCTTATTCTTGTATTGATGTTTGAAATCGTGAGCGCGATTATCTCCGGATTTGGTGCAGAAGCCAAGCAAGATGCATGGATCACCGCAGTCCTCGGAATGCTCGGGGGAATTTGTTTATTTCTAATCTATCATCGATTGTCTTTATTTTATCCGGATCTTCCGCTCACGGAATATGCGAAAAAAATATTAGGGCCCGTTGTGGGTCGTATCGTCGCCTTGTTATATGTCGTCTATTTCTTGTTTAATGGGAGTTTTGTAGTCCGTGAATTTGCCTCAATGGCTGTATCCTTTGTTTTTACACAGACTCCCTTTCTCGTTATTATTGCTTTGATGCTACTTTCGGTTATGTATGTCATTGGAAAAGGTATTGAGGTGTTGTCGAGGACAGCAGAGCTCTTTTTTTCTGTGTTACTTCTTGTTACTGTCACCGGTCTAAGCTCGATCCTTACCTCTGGGAATGTAAATCTTCAAAATTTAAGACCTGTACTCGAAGAGGGATGGTTAACCGTGCTGAAGCAATCGATTCCAAGCACCGTTGTATTTCCTTTTGGAGAGATTATAGTGTTCTTGATGTTGTTTCCCTATGTGAATAAACCGCAACAAGTGAAGAAAACAGTGATTACAGGATTATTGATCAGCGGATCTTTTATCGCGTTTGTTACGATGCTAAATGTGTCTGTCCTCGGTGCGGATCTATTTACAAGAACACAATACCCATTGCTGACAACCTCGGAGTTGATTGAGGGAAGAGCTTTACTAGAACGATTGGATGTATTGTTTCTCGTCACAGCTATTGTCGGTGGTTTTTTCCGGATCGGCATTTATTTATATGCGACGCTAATCGGTGCGGCAACATTGTTCGGTATTCCCTCCTATCGCAAATTAATGATCCCCGTGACTATGGTTATGTTTATTTGTTCCATTGCGATGGCAGGAAACTATGTAGAATTTATCTATACAGGATTACGTGTCGTCCGGTTCTATGTCCAGATTCCGATGCTGTTTATCATTCCACTAATACTTCTTGTGATGGGCTGGTTTCAAGAGAAGAAGAAGCTGAAATCTGCGAAATAAGGAGCTTATATTCTAGAGTTGCATTTATTAGCCTTTACAATTATACTCGTCATAGCAACTATAATCATGTCTATTATCTGGAGGCTATACCATTGGAATTAGAAAAATACATAGGCGTAATTGTACACCGGGCAGATTTAAAGCTGAATAACTATTATCAAAAAGTGGTAAATCCCTTTGATATTACGGTGGACCAATGGGAGATCCTCGTTATTCTTTGGGAGAGTGAAGGGATTACTCAAAAGGATATTGCTGAAAGACTATATAAAGATCAGACGAACATTGCGCGTATGCTCTTCAAGCTTGAAAAGAAAGGCTTTGTTCATCGTGTAACCCATGAGACGGATAGAAGATCTTTACGTGTATATCTAACCTCTAAAGGGCGTGAAATAAAAGATGAGATTCTTGCTCCCTCTCTTGAAGCGTATAGAAAGACCATTGAAGGGTTAACTGAGGAAGAGGTTGAAACCTTTAGAAGGCTACTTTCTGTCATTCATAATAATGTAAAGGATTTATAGTAGATTTTGTTTGTGAAAAGAGAAGCTCTTCACGCCAATTAGTTGCTATGACGATTATCGTCAAGACCATTTGTTTTGGATCGTTTTTTTTATTACTTAATACTTGCTATAGCAACTAATGCTTCGACAATTATAAGGAGGATACAAAGATGAGAAGAAGCAAAAATAAAATCGGGATTTTTGATGCCCAGTACAGAGCGTTGACTATCGGTATTATTCTGGTAGTCACAACAGTAGCATTTGAAGGATTGGGGGTTACGACGATTGCACCAAAGGTGGCGCAAAGTTTGAATGCGATCCATTATTATGGTTGGATTTTTAGTGCATTTCTTTTATCCCAAATCATTGGCACAATGGTCATTGGACAGCAGATTGATAAGAATGGTGTATATAAATCATTTGTAGTTTCTATTCTAATCTTTGTTACGGGTATCATCATTGCAGCAAATTCCTTCAATATTTACATGTTGATCGGCGGAAGAGCTTTTCAAGGTTTCGGAGCAGGTGCACTTTTAACTTGTGTATACTCCAGCATTACTTTAAGTTACCCTGACAGTCTAAGAACAAAAATACTTGCAGCTTTCTCTAGTGCTTATATTCTTCCAGCATTAATTGGTCCTTATATCGCAGGGCTTTTAGCCGAAAATCTTTCGTGGAGGTTTGTGTTCTGGCTTGTTCTACCGTTCATTGTTCTATCTGTATGCTTAACGCTCCCATTATTTCGTAAGTTACAAACTGAAAATAATAATACTTCAACGACGAAAAGAGGGACGTATAAAGAAATATATGCAATTTTATTAACATTAGGAACAGGGCTGCTATTAGCAGGATTAGGATTTTTACCTTCTTGGAAAGGGATTGTGTTTTCAATTGCAGGGGGCTTAATTATGATTCAACCTTTACGGAAACTGCTGCCTGAGGGTGCTTTAGTAGTTAAAAAAGGTTTGCCGGCAACCATTGTTACTAGAGGGCTGTTTGTTGCATGCTACTATGCTGTTGAAAGCTATGTTGTTCTAGCTCTAACAAATGTTAAAGGGTTATCGGCAGATATTGCGGGCTTAATCGTTGCTGCTGGGGCTATAAGTTGGTCAATAGCAGCGTGGATGCAATCCAAGCTTGATGAACAAGACCATGGGAGGGGCCGTAGACAACGGGTGACGATTGGCGTTGCTTTTATGATAGTCGGAGTTGCGCTGGTCATAACCGTGATAGGCATTTCAGGTAATGGAATTGTGCTCGCAGTGTTCTCACAAATACTTACCGGTTTTGGAATAGGGCTGGCACATCCAACCACGGGAGCTATTGCACTACAGCATGCCGAAGATGGCGATGCAGGTTCAATTTCAGCGAATATTCAATTTATTGATGCGTTTAGTCCTGCTCTTAGCATCGGATTAGGCGGTGCCCTAATTACCATTAGTGAATCCTTTGGATGGGGCGTAATGACAGGAATCCTCTTGGCCTTATCGATCCAGCTTCTTTTCGTAATTTTAAGCTTTATAGCTACTTTCCGAATTGCGAAGAAGGCAAGCTGAGGCAGATATAATATATGACTGTGAAAGCGAGGGGGAAGACAAGGTTGTACTGACTGTAGCCCATTTAAACATCTCATATCCCATCTTTATGGGATTGGTCCTGGCAATGGATCTACTTATAATTGTTAGTAATTCTTAGACAAATATGAGTGGGGACGGGATCAGCATGAATGTTGCAAAAAATACAGAGCTAGCGGGCACCCGCAGGCGGCGGTTGGGTATGATGGCGGCTATTTGTATGGGAGCTTTTATTTCCCATTTTACAGCCGGAATTATGAATGTATCGCTTCCTTTTTTTATAAATCATTTTCAGACGGAGCTTGCGAAGGGGTTATGGATCACAACAGGGTACCTACTAGTGATTACTGCGCTTCTCCCTGTGATGGGAAAACTGGGTGATCGTTATGGGTTTCGCCGCATTCATAATCTCGGATATGTGATTTTTACAGTTGGTTCGATCTTGGTCGCTTTTTCACCTAATCTGCCAATATTGCTTACGCTTAGAGTTGTGCAGGGCATAGGTGCTGCGATGTTCCAAGCAACGAATATTGCGCTCATCACCATCCATATGCCGAAAGAGAAAAGAGGACATGCACTCGGAATTCTGAGTACGGCTGTCGCACTGGGCGGGATGACAGGCCCTATTGCGGGAGGTTTGATTGCGGAGTGGCTTAGCTGGCAGTGGCTATTTTTGATCCATGTTCCTGTGGCAATTGTGGCTACAGCTATGGCTTACCGGTACATTCCGAGCCGTATGCAAGATCGTAAGTCGGGAACTGTCAGCATCGTGGGGGCTAGCTTGTTCATGGTATGGATCACCTTGCTTCTTCTCGTGATAACAAATGGGAGCAAGTGGGGGTGGGTGTCTACGCAGACGATGGCGAGTTTGATGGGGTTTATCCTGCTGTTGGTCACGTTTCTATTATGGGAACGGAGGCAAAAGACACCTTTTTTACCTCTTCGGGCGCTGAGAATTCCTTCTGTGGCGGGTGGCTTGATCGTTAGCTGTGCCTCTTTTATTCTTTCTAATACCTTGCTTGTCCTTATTCCATTTTATTTGATGGGAGCAGCGGTTCAGTTTTCGTCCTCCACGACCGGTTACATTATGGCGGCTTATCCCATTGCATTGGCCTTTGCAGGTCCTCTTGCAGGCTACTGGTCCGATCGTTATGGTTCTCGTCGGCTGATGCTTATGGGGCTGAGTGCTATGGGAGGCGGGTTCGTCCTGTTGCTAGTATTTTTAGAGAATATCCCGGTCTATGGAATCGCTGCGATTCTATGTCTTATTGGACTTGGGATGGGGCTCATTGCTTCTCCGAATAATAGCTATATTATGCAGCAGACGCCTAAGGAACACGTAGGTTCAATTGGAGGAATAATTGCCTTAACACGAAATGCGGGGATGGTGTTTGGCTCAGCACTTGGACTTGGGATGGTGAGTGGAGAGATAGGGCAGGAGAATCAGCTACAGGCGTTCAAAATGGTTTTTGGGATTAATATTTTCATTTGTATAGGCGTTATTATAATGATGGTTGTTATCAATAGACGGCCATTTAAATCTGCTTGATCTAAAAAAATGTGTGTGTAATCACAACTCAAGGTTTGGTGTTCTGTTACGTTGAGAGTAACGAAAGATTATCTAAATATGGAGGATAACGATATGTTTTGTTACCAGTGTGAACAGACACCGACTGGCGGTTGCACCGTTGTTGGAGTATGCGGCAAAAATGAAACCATTGCGAGTTTACAGGAC
Source organism: Paenibacillus sp. FSL R5-0744 (assembly GCF_037972555.1). Lineage (NCBI taxonomy): Bacteria > Bacillati > Bacillota > Bacilli > Caryophanales > Paenibacillaceae > Paenibacillus > Paenibacillus sp. FSL R5-0744. Next base: position 4,420,699 of record NZ_CP150228.1, on the reverse strand, counting down.
ACGATGATTTTTGCCTTAAAAGGAATTGCAGCTTATGCAACACATGCTCGGCAGCTAGGATATAGTGATCCCGAGGTGGATCGAATTACCCACGAAGCTTTGTATATGACCTTGACCAATTCCAACTTTAATACGCAGGAGCATTTGGAAATGGCGATGAAGGTTGGAGATGCGGCGGTTCGCGTCATGGATCTGCTGGATCGTGCGCATACGGACCGCTTCGGGATTCCACAACCAATCACAGTCAGCCAGAATAAAATTGAAGGTCAATGTATTGTGGTGACAGGGCATAACCTGTATGCACTCGAGGAATTGCTGCAGCAGACGGAAGGAAAGGGCATCAACATCTATACCCACTCGGAAATGCTACCTGCCCATGGCTATCCTGCGCTCAAGAAGTATAAACATCTGAAAGGCAACATCGGCAAAGCTTGGTACGATCAACGCAGACTTTTCGAGCAGTTTCCTGGTGCGATTCTTGCAACTACAAACTGTGTGATGCCGATTAAGGGTACGTATGCAGACCGCTTTTTCTCATATGAAGTAGCAGGGCTGGAAGGTGTAGCGAAAATCACGAATGACGATTTCTCCCCACTGATTAATCGTGCGTTGTCATTACCTGCGGCTGATGTAGAGTCAGATCTGGTACTTACGACAGGATATCATCATGAAACAGTAATCGGGCTGGCACCAGAGATCATTCAAGCTGTCAAAGATGGGCATATCCGCCGGTTTTTCGTCATTGCAGGTTGTGACGCGCCAGGTAAAGGTGGGAATTATTACCGCGAGTTGGCGACCTCCTTACCGAACGATACCGTCATTTTAACCACTTCTTGCGGAAAATTCCGCTTTAATGACGTAGATTATGGAACTGTTGGAGACACAGGCATTCCGCGTTATATTGACCTTGGGCAATGTAATAATTCTGGTTCTACGGTGAAGATTGCTTTAGCTCTGGCTGAGGCATTTGATTGTACGGTGAACGAGCTACCTGTCAGCATCGTGCTGTCTTGGTTTGAGCAGAAAGCAGTAGCCATTCTGCTTGGTTTGTTCAGTCTTGGCATTCAGGATATTCGTATCGGACCGAAACCGCCTGAGTTTATCTCGGATGGGGTGTTGGATGTGTTGGTAGAGCTCTTTGGATTGAAGCTGATTACAACTGCCGAGGAAGATATGAACGCGATGTTGGCGTTGTCGTAGGTTTAATAATCATGTTATGTGGAATAGTTCGACAGAGGGTGTCCCAAAAGTCATAAAATGACGGAGGGACACCCTCCTTTTTTAATGTGGGGGCGTAGCGGTCATTTCCAAAATTCAGGTGAAAAGTAGGTAGACTCAGGACAAGCGATCACTATAATGGAAATAAGATACATTCATAGAACCAATTTATAGCATATAAACAAGAATTCGGCTAAGTAAATAAGCGATTAGAGGAGGCCATCTCGTGGGAAGATCATTCGCAAATTTGCATATCAGGTCGAACAACCTTGAGAACACTGTCGAAGCATTAAGAAAGCTAAGCGAAAGGCATGGCGAAATATTAGGTAAGTCAAATAATGAGGCTACAGAGATCAAAGTTGTCATGTACGTAAGCAAAAACAACGAGAACTGGATCAGCGTGCTCCACGATTATTTTGTATGGGGTACGGTGAAGGAGATCGGCAAAACGTTGTCCTCGCTTATCGAGGAGCCAGTGATGACCGTCGGATATATGAATGAGGAAATATTCGAGTTGTCGTTTTTCGAGAATGGAAACCTTCAAGCCGAAAGAATCTTTTGTGAACAGTGGACGAGGGATGAATATGAACAACTCAAAGAAGAGCGTCTTAATGATGACTACTTGCGGAAAGCGTTGGATATCCGTATTGAGGATTTTGAGGACCTCATTAGTATTACGAGACCGGAACAAGCCGTAGATAAGCTGTCAGAAATCGTAAGAATGTCTTTATGGAGTGATTCGGAGTGGATCACGCATGAAGAAACTCTCAGAGAACGTTTTAGGACATATGAATTTTGAAAAAAGTATGAAGGAATACCGGAATCATGTTTGCGTTAAAGTTTATCTGTTATCTGGGTATTGTTCGTATGCCATTGATTCTCTGTAAACAGGAGGAGTATTTATGTACATCGTATCCCGGCCAACACCGCCGTCTTTTATGAACAGGATGCTGGGCAGGCGTTTGAAGTTATGAAGCAGTGGCTCTTGTCGAAAGAGTGCGAAGAAGCGATTTCAGAAAATAACAGATGAACTGCTGCCATTAGAGGAATTAGAAAATACATGGAAGTCTCCTAATTTATTGATCAGACGATAGTTCTTTAACCGCGAATATTAGTTCAATTAGCAGTTAATTCACGTCGAATTGATCTTGATGTGTTTTAGTGGAAAGGATGATAGAAATGCCAAATGATAACCAAGCTCGTCCTTCAGCTGGTTCTGTTAGAGAAGTTGGTAGTTATCCTATCGATCTGACAGGTCCATGCAGTCACACTCTTGTCATTAAGCCTGGTGTGGGTAGTCTATCTATTGGTCCGTCGCAATTGGGGAAGAAGGCAGACCTTCATGTCGCGTCTGATGCGCAAATCGATTGGACCGTATTCGATGCCTTTGCCACGCCGGCTGGCTCTCCCTGGCCACGATTTCTACATTATACAGGCAGTGACCCAGGCTTCTTTGACTGGGCAAAGAAACGGCCCATTGAAGAGATGACGTGGACACCGATCCTGTCTGCAGACACGGTGGTGGACACCAGTCAGTCCAATTTGTATGGCTTGCATATCGAGTTGGCCCCATCCGGGAGTTCCCTTAGCCTAAAGCTTCCAAAGCGGTCTTTCCGTCTGAGTGTGTCCGGCGATCTAACACGCCTCTCGGCCACAGGCGATATGCCATCATCCCTGACACTAGCGCCGCGTACCGGCCGACGCAAGAATGATATTCCTTTCTTGCTGCCCGACCTGGGTGAGTTGCACCAGGTAACGAGCTTGACGCTACAGAATACACCGCTGGGACAGCCTATCTCGTTGGAGTGTCTAAATCGGTATCCAAACCTTAACTCATTGAGTTTGTGGGGGAACTTCTGCGACCTGGACATATTGGCTCAACATGCCAAATTAACGAATCTGGAGCTACGTTTCATGCCGGATCTGGGGGAGCTTCCTACCTTGAACGTCTGGCCGTTGCTTGACAGATTCATCGCCTACAATGTGGAAGAGATCGCTGGCAAGCATCTGAAACAGCAAATGAAAAAACGAGCTGAAGTACGCCCTTGGACCGACCATGCTTCAGTGAGCCAGTTACGAAAGCCTGAGTGGTGGACGACAGAGTTCGGCCGCCCGTTCTCGTCCTGGCCTAAACGTCTGGCCAAGCTGGCTAATGAAGCTTATAACGTTGCACAGGCAACTTTGTCCGAGGCCCGAACCTTTGCCGAAGCCGAGGCAGCCATTTCTGCCTTCACCGCGCGCTTTAACAACCTCAAAGGCATCGAAACCACCGAACGAGAAGACCTTGCTGAAGCGGTATGGCAACTCAGCCAGTCTGATCATCTGATTGGTCAGCCAATAACAGAGGAGATGGCTCAACGCTGGTTCGATGCATCGCGCGGTTACTGAATGAATTGAAAGTCATTACAAGCCTTGAACAGCTACAATCTTTTAAGAAAAGATTCAAAAAAATATGTAATTGGAAGCAATGGAAGGTAAGTAAAAGAATGTACTTCTATTGCTCCTTCTCTCATTTAACCCTCCCAATTTAAAGAGTGAACTACATTATACTGGCGGGATATTGTTATATGATTAACCCCATTTCACGGAGTCTATCTTTAATTTTCTTTATACGAGCTTCTTTTTCGGTAGCTTCAGTTAATACCACCACAGATGTTTCGTTATACTTCTTTATAATCCTCTTTAAAGTTAATTCTTTCATATCCTTTTTACTCTGCATTGTAACACGAGGGACAATGGTATGGTTTTCTATGGTTTTGGGATCTGCAGAAATTCGTTCTAGTAAATTAAGTAGAAGCATCAGTCTTTTGTGTCCCAACCTCGGAACTTGGTATAGTTTTTTCCATGTGGAATTTAGTAGGTGATCAAGGTTTATATATCCCTTGGAGTATAGAGCATTTATGAGGCCCGTTAAATTTGGTCCCTGCTCTTCTGCATAAGCAACAGTTACAATACAAGCAATATCCTTACTATAAAGATGCGCTGGAAGTGGGAAGAATTGTATTAATGCCGCATTTCCATCGATGATGTCATTCATGATGATTTACCTCCATTAAAAATATTTGGTCATTATTCACGTATAGAATTCTGGTGAAGGTTGTGCAAAATATTATTACACTCTGCATTATTAAAACCTAAGTTACTGATCATTTTCTGAACATCAGCAAAGCCAATTGCATGAGCATGTAGAATATTCAGAAGATTTTACTATTTAATAAGTAACAATCGACTCGAATATTCGCTGCTGTGCTTCGTAATCAACACTAAGTAATGGTATGATGTAGGCATCAATTTTATGGGGTGCACTATGATGGATATTCGAATCAAAGAACTGCTTGATGCTACACAGCAAAAATATGGATTGGACAACTACTACTTACACTCTCATGAAATTTATCGCGACGTTACGATACTGGGAGAGACCAACTATTTTCTTAGTATGGAATGGTTTCCTGCACATATGAAGGAATGGAAGGGCGATTACAATCCGGAAGGAACTGCCGTCATCACGATTGACCTACAGTCCCGCAACTATAAAAGTGTGATTTTTGTTGGCGGGATATCTTATGCGAATGGGACACCATTCCAAAATATAGATTTTAACGGAGTCATCCGGTGGATTGAAGATGAGGCAAGGATTGTATACGGTAAACAATTCCACTTAGAGAAGGAACAGATTGGAGAATATCATTTTATTGAGAAAATAGGTAGCATACCAGTCACTCCTGGTGGACGGATCGAGCTTCGCTTCGATGCGGAAGGCAGGCTTGTTTTTTACAGTGTATATGGCCAGTTTCCTTCCAGCTCCCTTGTGCATAAAGAGAACTATACTCTCACACTTCAAACGATAGAGCCACAGGCGAGGAAACAACTACAGCTTATAGAATATCCGGTGTACGAGACGAAGCAACTCCTGCCGATCTATGGGATAGAAGAAATCTACATTACAAATGACGGAACAACCACCATCCCATTTGAGTTTATATCAGGTACGAGAGCACGACTGAATATTGATCAAGTAATCCATTGGGAGCAACAGAATACGGAGCTGGAGCCGTTCGAAAGGACAGAGATACGTCAACTTGAGGTAGTTACCATTGAGCAGGCAATAGCTAGTGAGCCGCATCCGGACTCATTTCCTATCACAGACGCAGAACAAGCCGAATGTATACTCGCAGTCGAAGCTGGTTTAAGCCAGCTCTATCCAGATGAATCCGGAGAATGGATATTGAAGACTTTACAACGGGAAAGAGGACATATTCAGGCAACACTTAGGATGAATGCGCCAAATAATCGTATATTCCAGCGTAAGATCCTCTTGTTTATTGATGTGCAGAATTATAAGGTTATAAATTTTATGGATAACAAGCCAATGCTTGATATGTTTGATGAGTTCAAGAGCGAAGGGGAAATTGCTGTGAGCCATGACGAAGCTTATGACAAGCTCAAGGGATGGTTCGAATTAACACCCGTCTATGTGTATGATCCTGAGCAGAAGAAGTATGTGCTGTGCGGAAAGTTAGATTGTAATTATGCTGTGAAGGCTACTAGTGGAGATGTGGTGGAGTTGAATAGCTTGGAATAATAATGCCAGCTTCCTTATACGAGTAGGATGAATAAAGGGAATGAAGTATAGTAAGGTGATGCAAATATAATAATATGATTAGAACTTACTAATTTTGTGAGTTACTTTGGGAGTTGAAGATATGTCGACAGCTACAGGAACCAAGGAAAATCCTTGGAAATTAAAGACACCACCGCAAACATCCGAGTATGAAATGTACAAGGTCGAAAAAGACGGTAAAGTAATTATAGTTTGCACTGTAGGGAAAACGGTTTTGCATTATGACTACCGCTGTATTGAAGATCTGCACGCCATGCTTATACAAAATGGTGATTGGATGGAGTTAGGAAGTGCTGATGAGCAAAAACCAGCAAAAGAAGGTACCGTTGAAGCATGGGGGCGTTCACCTGAAAACCCTGTCGGCGGTTGGTATGGATTAAAGAAGGGACTTCGGGGGCGATTCGGAATGTATATTCCACCGTTGCTCGAAGAATTGGGTCTTGCGGAAGTAGAGCATAATCCAAGAAACAATCGGATGAAAGCGATCTTGTAAACGAAGGAGAGCCTAAAGGCTCTTCTTTTTTTGAGCCATGCCCCTAACCGGTGGTCTTTCGTACACATTGCAGTGATTAATTTAGTTACAAAACGTTTTTTTTAGTTACATAAACTTTCAAGAGCAGGGCCTTTGCCGTTAAGCTGATTGTAAAAATATTCACAAGGGGGCAAAGCTATAACATGAATAAAAAAGTAACCACTGCTCTTATTCTCGTTCTCTCAGTCATGCTTGTTATCACAGGATGTGGCAACAGCAACAGCAGCAATGGAAACGGGAACAAGAACACCAGCAAGAACACCAGCAAGATCAACGAGACAAAGGAAACTGAAGCCGTTTCGGGAGCATCCAAAGCTAGCTATACACCGTACGATCAACTAAAAGATAAATATGACATCATCATTATCGGTGCAGGCGGTGCCGGAATGTCTGCTGCACTTGAGGCGAGAGCAAAAGGTATGAACCCGGTTATTTTTGAAAAAATGCCGGTTGCCGGCGGGAATACAACAAAATCATCTTCGGGAATGAATGCTTCTGAAACGAAATTCCAAAAAGAGCAAGGCATTGAAGACAGCAATGATCTCTTTTATGAAGAGTCCTTAAAAGGTGGCCACGATACGAACGATAAAGAGATGCTTCGTTTCTTCGTAGACAATTCCGCAAGTGCGATTGATTGGCTGGATTCTATCGGGATTAGATTGAATAATATCACGATTACAGGCGGGATGAACGAAAAACGTACACACCGTCCTGAAGATGGCTCTGCAGTAGGACAATACCTTGTCAAAGGTTTGGTGAAAAACGTACAAGAACAAGGCATTCCCCTTTTTGTTAACGCCAATGTCAAGGAAATTACCGAAAAAGACGGTAAGGTCAATGGCGTCAAAGTCATCTTTGACCAAACGGAGGAGAAAACGATTACAGCGTCTGCTGTCGTGGTGACAACCGGCGGTTTCGGCGCTAATCTAGATATGATTTCAGGAGTCAGATCTGATTTGGAGGGGTATGTTACCACCAACCAGCCGGGCAGCACCGGTGACGGTATCAAGATGATTGAGAAGCTCGGCGGTACCACAGTCGATATGGATCAAATCCAAGTTCACCCGACTGTGCAGCAGGAAAAATCCTATCTCATTGGGGAGGCTGTTCGTGGGGAAGGAGCGATCCTGGTTTCAAGTGTGGGCAAACGTTTCACAAACGAACTGGATACAAGAGATAATGTCACCGCTGCAATCAATAAGCTTCCTGAGAAATCTGCGTTTCTTGTATTTGATTCCGGCGTAAAATCTCGCGCTAAAGCGATTGAACAATATGAAAAAATGGGCTTCGTTATCCAAGGAGATTCGATCGAGGCTTTGGCAATAAAAATGGACGTACCGGCAGATCAGTTGAAAACCACACTGGACAGCTGGAAAAGCGCGGTGACGAATAAACAGGATGCCGACTTCGGCAGAACAACCGGAATGGATAATGACTTGTCCGGCGCGCCATATTATGCAATTAAAATCGGCCCGGGAATTCACTACACGATGGGAGGCGTGAAAATCAACACCAACACAGAAGTTTTAAATAAAGACGGACAACCGATTCCAGGCCTTTTTGCAGCAGGAGAAGTTACCGGAGGCTTGCATGGTCAAAACCGGATCGGCGGTAACTCTGTTGCGGAAATCATTATTTTCGGCCGCCAAACGGGTATAAAATCCGCTGAATTCGTAAAAGCACAATAAGTTATCCTCCTGCCTCTTTTCGGCTAGGCAAACAAACGCTTGGGCTCATCTTAGCCATGCGTTTGTTGTTTTATTATAACGGTGTAGCGTATAAGGTCATAGCCATCCTTGCACGTATACGTTAGAATGAAGAAAAATTTCCGGAGGGACAGCTGATGAAAATTGGCAAACATACACTTCGGCTGCAAACAACAATTACTTTGATGATTGGTGCAGTTCTTATCATAATGCTGCTAGTGGTCTATGTGCTATTTAGTATAAAGGTTTCCTCACAAACAAAATCCTCGTTGGAACAAAAGGCTGTGATCATTTCCCGTACGTTATCGCGTAACCCTCTAATTATTGAAGCGTTAAACAAATCACGCAGCTCGTCTGAATTGCAAAGCTACACTGAGGAAATCCGATTGTTGAACAATGTGGAATTTGTTGTGGTCATGGATATGAATGCGATCCGATATTCCCATCCGGACAAGGACAAAATTGGTAAGCATTTTATCGGTGGCGACGAAGCCGCAGTCTTGCAGGGGCAGGAAAGCATTTCGGAAGCCGAGGGTTCTTTGGGCCCATCTGTAAGAGCGTTTTCACCTGTCTTCTCTGCAAGCGGGAAACAATTAGGAGCGGTGGCAGTAGGGATATCACTGGGAAACATCAGACTTGCCATAAGAGAGAACGTGGGAATCCTTTATTGGGGATTGCTTATAGGTAGTCTAATAGGGGCTGCGGGAGCATTTCTGCTGGCACGTATTATCAAAAAAATGATGTTTGGCATGGAACCGGCTGCTATTGCTAAGCTTTTGGAAGAGCGCAACTCCATGCTACAGTCAGTTAGGGAGGGAGTCATTGCCGTTGATAAAGAGTCACGTATTACTTTGATTAACACAGAAGCCAGGCGTTTGCTTGCAGCCATTGGCATGCAGGATGATCCCTTGAACCAGTCGGTGGAGAGCTTTTGGCCATCACTGCGGATGAATACAGTGCTCAAAACCGGTGAAGCCAGCCAGGACTTGGAGGTGGAGCATAGCGGTGTTACGTTACTGGCAAACGTGGTTCCCATTCATGTAAAGGGAGCTGTAGAAGGTGCAATTGCCACATTCCGTGATAAGACGGAGATCAGCATACTTATGGAAAGGTTATCTGGCATCTCCTTATATGCTGAGGCATTGCGTGCCCAGGCGCATGAGTTTATGAACAAGCTGCATGTAATATTAGGATTAACACATATGAAAAGGTATGATCGGTTGGAGGCGTATATAACAAGTACTGTCACAACAACACAGGCAGAGATGGGAACGGTGGTGAGACAAGTAAAGGACCCTGTGATGGCGGGATTTCTATTGGGTAAGCTGAGCCGGGCCAGAGAAGCCGGAGTTCGGCTGGTGCTTCTGGAGGATGGGGTTCTGCCGGAGCCTAGCGATCCGGAACGCTCCTGCCAACTCATTACGATAGTCGGTAATCTTTTGGATAATGCTATGGAAGCACCGGAAGGTAGAGGCAGCAAATATATTCATTTCAGCTTTCAATATCAGGATAAGACGCTGATAGTTACGGTTAGCGATAATGGAAGCGGTATCCCAGATGAGAAATTGCCGCTTATTTTTCAACAGGGGTATTCGACAAAAGGAAATGACCGAGGCATCGGCTTGTATCTGGTTGAGCGGAGCCTTAAAGCTATAGGAGGTAAGATTGTTTGTGAAACAGGAAAGGGAGAAGGGACTCGATTTACGGTTAGTTTACCCTATCGAGCAAAGAGTGATGGTCAATGATTAGTGTATTGATTGTAGAAGATGATCCGATGGTAGCCGAGATGAATAAATTCTATCTGGAGCAAGTGGAAGGTTTTCAGTGTAAAGGCTGGGCAAAATCAGTGGGTGAAGCTCTGATCAAATTGGCAGATGAGTCTTTCGAGCTGATTCTGCTGGATATTTACATGAAAGAGAGCAATGGATTGGAGCTGCTGTCCGCTCTCCGTCGAGGCAGTAAACGAATAGATGTGATTATCATTTCAGCTGCGAGCGATAAGGACAGTATCCGAGACGCGCTTCAGAACGGTGCAGTCGATTACCTTATCAAACCGTTTGAGTTTCAACGCTTTCTCGCAGCCCTTTCCGCCTACAAGGAGCAGAATTTTCTGTTCCGCAATCAGGATTCCCTGGATCAGTCTGAACTAGATAAGCTAACCGGGTATAGGAAAGAGCCCTCGGCCGTTCAGGATTTATCCAAGGGCTTTACCCGGCATACATTGCGGACGGTCTGGAAAGCGGTGGAGACCCATAATGCAAATTCCTTTAGCACTGAAGAGATTGCAGTTAGTTCCGGAATCTCGCGGGTTTCGGTCGGGAAATATCTTGCCGTCCTCGCAGATATGGGAGCGCTGAACAGTGAATTGACCTATGGCACCATAGGAAGACCTGTACAGCGATATCGCATGTCTTCCCGCGGCAGTTCTGTGATTTCTAAATTCATATAATTTTTTGGAGTGGGCCGCCGGTTCCGTGTTTTATAAGGAATCGGCGGTTTTTGATTGCTTATTTTTGATAGCGCTTACTTTAATAATTTTTATAATTCAATCAATAATTACGTAAAAACAAAAGCGCTTTCATTTCCGCTACTATAAGGCTAGAAAAGAGTTTAGGAGGAAATGAAAAATGCAAAATACGATTCCATCACCTGTTTCCCAAGGAAAGGAAGGTCCCCTGCCAGAAAAGGCTGCCTTCATTCAAAAATGTAAGCAATTTAAGGTGGGTGTCTTTCCGCTCCCTGTGTATCTAGCTCTGGCAGTGGTCATTCTTCTTGCAAGTGTGGCGGGGAAGCTACCGAATGACATGATTGGAGGGTTCGCTGTCATTATGGTTCTGGGTATTCTGCTGAGTGATATCGGTATGAAGCTTCCCTTGTTGAAAAATATAGGCGGCCCCGCAATCATGGCCCTTATGATCCCATCCCTGCTGATTTACTTGAATTTGTTCAACTCTACTGTGACAGACGCTGTCACCACATTGATGAAAGAGGCCAACTTTCTGTACTTGTACATCTCCATCCTGGTGAGTGGCAGTATGCTCGGCATGCACCGCAAAACATTGGTAGCGGGTATTACGCGGATCTTCATCCCGCTGATCGTCGGAACGATTGCAGCGGTTCTCGGCGGACTACTGGTAGGAACGCTCACAGGTTATAGCATGTATCATACTTTTTTCTTTATTATCGTACCGATCCTTGGCGGTGGAATCGGTGAAGGCATTCTTCCTCTCTCGATTGCATACTCAAGCATTCTGGGTGGACACGAAGCGGGTTATTACGTATCGCAGATGATCCCGTCGGCAATTATCGGCAACGTATTCGCCATCATTGTGGCGGGCTTCCTGAAACGTCTGGGCGAGAAAAAGCCCCATCTAAGCGGTAACGGTACACTAGTCAAATCCGGTGACGATCTACAGCATGACAATCCGGATAGCAAACCCAAAGATTTCATGATGATGGGTGCGGGACTTCTGATCGCATGCAGTTTCTTCATTGTTGGGGCATTGCTTGCAGATTATGTAGGGATACCCGGACCGATTGTCATGATTCTGATGGCCGTACTGATCAAATGTGTCAAGGCGCTTCCCGAAAGATTCGAAAATGGGGCTTACCAGTTGTATAAGTTCGTTGCTGGTAACCTGACATGGCCGCTCATGGTAGGTTTGGGCATGCTATACGTTCCTTTGAAGGATGTAGCTGCCATTATCTCTGTACCTTATGTGCTGACCTGCCTCGCCATCGTCTTCAGCATGGTGGTTTCCGGCTATTTTGTGGGAAGAAAAATCAATATGTACCCTGTCGATGCGGCAATTGTAACCGTCTGCCATAGCGGCTTGGGTGGAACCGGAGATGTAGCCATTCTCTCTGCCTCCAATCGTATGCAGCTCATGCCTTTTGCCCAGATCTCCACCCGGATCGGCGGCGTCAGCACTGTTATTGTGGCAACTATTCTATTGCGGTTTTGGAGCTGATTAGGATGTCAAGCATACAGCCAGAAAGCTTGTAGAGAAAAATACATTGCAATTAACAGGAGGAACAGTAATGAAAATAATGGATGAAGTAATGAAGATGCATGTTGGCGGCAAGCTGGAGACCGGCTTGAAGAACCCTATTCGAAGCATGGAGGATTTATCCAAGGTATATACACCCGGAGTAGCTAAAGTGTGTCAGGCTATCGCCGCAGACCAAGATAAAGCATACGAATATACGATAAAGAAAAATTCGGTGGCGGTCGTTAGTGACGGAACAGCTGTACTCGGACTTGGCGATATCGGTCCCAAAGCAGCCATGCCGGTCATGGAAGGCAAAGCAGCGTTGTTCAAACAATTTGCAGATGTGGACGCTTTCCCAATCTGCCTGGATACAAAAGATACCGAGGAAATTATCGCGATTGTTAAAGCAATCGCCCCTACCTTCGGAGGCATTAATCTCGAAGATATTTCTTCGCCACGTTGCTTTGAAATTGAAGCGAGACTTAAGCAGGAGCTCGATATTCCAGTCTTCCACGACGATCAGCATGGAACGGCGATTGTGGTACTGGCTGGAATTTTGAATGCGTTAAGAGTATGCAACAAGGACATTAAGAATGTAAAGATAGTGGTGAACGGTATTGGAGCCGCCGGTATCGCCGTATCTAAGATGCTCCTGCATGCCGGTGCTGTAAATTTGATCGGTGTGGACCGCCAGGGTGCAATTAACCGTGCTGTCCATTACGATAAATCGCATTGGAGCGAGTTTGCACTAATTACGAATCCTCATCTGGAGAGAGGTTCCTTATCTGAAGTTATTCAGGGTGCTGATGTATTTATCGGACTATCCGCCCCAGGTGCCTTAAAGCTAGGTGATGTAAAAAGAATGGCTGCTGATCCGATTGTATTTGCCATGGCCAATCCTACTCCGGAGATTGATCCTGAAATTGCCGCGCCTTACGTCAAGGTTATGGCGACAGGGCGCTCCGATTTTCCTAACCAAATCAATAATGTTCTCTGTTTTCCCGGTATTTTTCGTGGAGCCCTTGACTGTGGCGCCACTGAAATCAATGAAGATATGAAACTGGCTGCTGCAGAGGCGATATCTTCGGTAATTGACGCCAGTGATCTTCATGAAACTTATATTATGCCGAATGCGTTTGATCCACGGGTAGTGGAGCGTATCCGGGAAGCGGTTATTCGAGCGGCGCTCAAGAGTGGTGTGGCAAGAATAGGTACGTTAATGGAAAGCAATAATACATGATGTTAGGTAACTCTGCCTTATGCTTGTTTCTCCATTCGCTGGAAGAATATCCAAGCATGTCGGCGTAGGTATAACGCTTCGCGGTGGATTGCTGCAAGCGATCATTGGTTTGGCGTCTATGGGGATGATTTCTAATCTGCCGCTTCTTATCGTGATGAGGATCCTTTTTGTGGGGGGGATCGCACTAGCCGTTCCTTCACTTGTTTCGCTTGTTGGGCAAGTGGGCGGCAAGATGCGGGGGATAGCTGTATCTGTATATACTTTTATATTGTTTACAGGCACAAGCTTTGGTCCGATTATCTCGCTTCAATTGATGAATCATGCAAGTTATTTAATTACATTTCTTCTATTGGAATGTATTCTGTGCATTGGGTTGATAGCAGCATGTCTTATTCATCATGAGGAAGCAGGGGAGTTAAACAGCTAGTAAATTTGTGATCAATAAACAAAAAACGATGAAATGACATCATAACGATTGTTTATTCAAGGTAACTTCATTTGAAGTTACCTTTTTACTTTGAAGTCACATGGGACCCGCAATGTGGTCTGGAGAAGCTTATGTCCTAATGAAAATAGTTGTATAAAAATTTGATATACGCGCAGAGAAATTCCGGTGAATAGCGTCAAATAGAAGTGGACGTTAAAATGATTTAATTTGGTTCATTATGTTCCTTATTGCAGTCGAACAGTTCTTAAGCTTTTTGTAAGAATCCGATAAGAAAAAAGAAAGTTCTGTTATGTACAATGTATGAAATGAGAGACTATAACCGTATTAAGGATGGTGGCTGAGTTGGGTTTCAAAATACGTAAAACCACAGTGCAATCCGTCTGGATGATGTGGGAAAAAGCTTTTGCGTTGCTTTCACATTTTCGCGGATCGCATAAGTCGAGTTTTGGTATATGTACCGTGATGCTAAAAAAACACCGGGGACAGCCAATTGTATGCCAGGACGCCACGGTCATCAACCAGGGTGAGTGGGTGGGAGAGCTCCATCTCGATAATGGAAGCATTCTGAAGTTGATCCAGTCCGAAGGATCGGATCGTGCTGCACTCCAAACGGCTCGCATGCTGCGTAAATCAATGCAACAAATCAATGAAGCCTTCGAATCGCAGTCCGAGTTCAGGCAGGTCAAGGCTTTATTGGGGATTACACTGCTCCATCGGGGATTAACACACGGTCTTGGTTTTGAACAGCAAAATATAAAGTCCGGTGTTTTTGAACGCATCACCACCATTTATCTTCGATTGCTGCTGTCTGCTATGCATCCGGAAGGGAGACAAAGAATCAATCGGCGAACAGAGCAACTGGTCCCGATGTTACTGATCCATTCACGCGCCTCACTGAAAAATAGATTCTCACCCGGACAGAACTACTCTGGATAGGACTTAAGCTTGTTATAAGGAGGTGTAATCATACTTACATATCTAATAGGAGGAATACTATGTACCGCCACTCTTTACATGTTTATTCCGAGTTTGATTACGCGAGTGAGCGGCTTTGGTGTCTTTCGCAAAGGAACGGTAAAAAAACAGGTGGCATTCACTTTTGACGATGGGCCACATCCGAAATATACGCCGATATTGCTGGATTTATTGAAGTTGCATCAAGTGAAGGCTACTTTTTTCGTGCTAGGATCGAGAGCGGAGCAGTATCCAGACCTGATCAGAAGAATGGATCGGGAAGGCCATCAGATTGGCATCCATAATTATTGTCATACCTCTAACTGGCTGATGCTGCCCCGTACGATTAGGCGAGAACATCTGGACCGCTCTGCTGATATTATAGAGTCTATTGTCGGAACCCGACCCAATCATTACCGTCCACCCTGGGGATTAATCAATCTATTTGATTTCTTTCGATACAAACAGTATCGAATTGTTCTATGGTCGCTGAAGGCAGGCGACTGGAACACCCGGGTCTGTCAAACCCGGATGCAGGCCACTCTGTTAAGTGGAATCACCGATGGCTCCGTTGTCCTACTTCACGACAGTGGTGAGACTGTGGGCGCGGACCGGCATGCTCCTTATTTTATGCTGCAATCTTTAGAGGAAGTGCTAAACCAACTGCAGGCAAGAAACCTGCAATTTGTTCGTCTTGACGAAATGTCTTGACGTATTCCAGTGTTTTTGCTGTTAAGACTTAAATTGTTTGCGGAAGCAGAGCGGCGAGATGCCCATCAATAATTTGAAGGTTCGTCCAAAATGGGAGGTGTTATCAAACCCAACCATTCCCGCAATTTCAGTAACATTAAAAGAAGAGCCAACCAGCAAATCACGCGCTTCTTTAATGCGGATGTTATTGATATATTCAATGAAGCTGAACCCGGTGGCTTCTTTAAAAGTTCGGCATAAGTAGGAAGAGCTTATGTCGAATTTCTGTGAAATCTCACAGAGCTTAAGCGGTTCCATATAATGTTGATTTACATAATTAACGATGTCCAGGACTTTCTTGTGTGTACGATTGGATTCCACCATTGGAGCAACACGGCTGTCGAATAGTTTACGATTAAGATAGAGGAGCAACTCCACCAATAATAGTTGTTGGTACTGTTCATATCCGCGTGCTTGCTTCTTCCCCTCCTGAATCATCTTCTGAAAAAGCTGTTCGATGAAATACTGATCTATACCGGTCATCTTCAAAGCGCGGTAATCACTTTTGAACAATTCGAGCAGTTCCTCACTTTGACCACCGGTACAAAAATGCTGCAGGAATTCTTTTTTAAACAGCAGTGTAACCCGTTCATACATATTGCAGCCGGAATTAACCAGTTTGTGCATTTCGTGAATATCCATAAATAGCAACGTACCGCCCGCAACCTGGTAGGTTCTGTCCCCTATAAAATAATAAAAATCCCCGGATATTAAATACAGAATCTCATATGCATCATGATAGTGTCTTGAAGGCATGCTGGTGTATACCTGTTTCTTGCGGCTGATCTCAAAAAGAGTAGACTCATAAAATACCGGTTTCATTCAGCACCTCCTAAGAGGATTGTAGACTTAATCTAGGGGTTGTAGCAATATATGTATAAAAATTAATAATTACAAGAAAATACGTGCTGTTTGGACAAACTTTTTGAGATAAGCTTAAATGGAATTACCAAGTGTTGGAAAAAGGAGGGCTGTCATGCTCAGATAGGTTGGGGATAAGGTTCGCTGCCACTCAAAGTTAAAGCGCTTAAACTATTTAATCAAAGGAGAGATTGCGGTGCTTAATTCAACGAATAGTAAGGTTTCCAAGAAGATGAAATTTTCATTGTTGATCCTGCTCAGTTTTTCAATGATTTTTTCTTATGGCTATCTGTCCAGTGCATCTCAACAGAAAAGTTATGCGGCAGGGAACCCTGATTCTAATTTCTCACCGGCAACACTTCAATTCTTGCGCGACAACACAGGTCTGGATGGTGAGCAGTGGAACAATATTATGATGCTTGTCAACAAACCGGAGCAGGACGATCTGAACTGGATCAATTTTTACGGATATTGTGAAGATATTGATGATGACCGCGGATATACGATTGGAATATTCGGTGCGACTACAGGTGGCTCAAATGATACCGGTCCCGACGGTCCGGATCTGTTCAAGGCATATGATGCTGCCAAAGGCGCGAGTAATCCTTCGGTTAAAGGCGCATTGGCCCGGATCGGTGTCAAGGGTTCCATGAAAGGGAAGATCCTCGAAATCAATGAAAGCGAAGAGAGCTTCTGCAGAAAAATCGGCAATTTGCAAAATGATCCCGAGTGGAGAGAGGCTATGTGGAAAACGTTCTACAATATCTACATTAAATACAGTGTGGAACAGGCCCGCAATCGCGGCTTTAACTCGGCATTAACTATTGGTTCCTTCGTGGATGCAGCGCTGAACCATGGAGCTACCGGCGGTTCCGAGACTCTTCAAGGGCTTTTGGGTAAATCAGGAAGCAGCACGGATGAGAAGACTTTCATGACCAAATTCTATAAAGAACGGACCAAGATTGTGGATACTAATGAGTACAACTCTCCGCCTAACGGCAAGAACCGTGTGAAGCAGTGGAGCAATTTGCTCAACATGGGAGAGACAGACCTGAAGGGTGCAGATTCGGCAATCCTTCAAGTCACTGACTGGGAACTTCAATAAGAGGATTGTAAGGGTAGACAGAACCGCCGTTCTTCTCGGTGACGGCGGTTCGATGATAAGTGAGATTAATGAAGAGGGAGATGGGTCGAATGGATAACCACCAATCTTATCTCAAAAACAGATTTCCCAAGGTAATCAGTCTAATGGTTATAGGTTTGCTGCTTGCCATGGAGTTGACCGGTTTTGTTTCAGCAGGAAGGGAGGGAAATGAGGAAGATCTTGCAAGCGAAGTAACTGCAGCTCAGGAAACGATTGCCCAGTGGATTTTTAAAGACAAAGGCGAGAACGGAGTATTTCCGGCTACAGGCGGAGTATATCAGACGGCTTCATCCATTCGTGATATAGGAACAAATACGGATGCATACACCTATGAGCCCAGTGAGAACAGCGTACGCAACCAGGGCTGGCATGAAGGAACGGGCACTAAATACTGGCTTGCCACGCTTTCTACCCAAGGCTTCGAAGGTATCCTCCTCTCTTCACAGCAAACTTCTTCAAGTACAGGACCTAGGGATTTTAAGGTGCAATACAGTATAGATCAGCAGGAATGGACAGATGTTGCGGGCGGCAACCTTGTTCTAGCCCAGAACAATTTTAATTGTTCCAATAATTCCTGCAAATTAACGAACCTCGCATTGCCTGCGGGAACTAACAATCAAGATGTACTCTATATCCGCTGGGTGGTTAACTCTACGAAAAGCGTAAGCGGGGGAACAGTGTCCAGCTCAGGCTCAAGTAGAATCAAAGATGTAGTAATTAAAGGAACACGTAGCAGCGGCGAACCTGGGGACACTCCCACACTTGAGGTAAGCAAAACTCCCGCTTCAGGGGCTGCAGATGTTTCCCTTAATGCAGAGATCACTGTGAAGTTTAATAAAGCCATCAGTCTCGACAGTGGCTATCAAGTTGTAATCACAGAAAACAATGTTCCTCTTAACAACATCTCTACTTCGCTCCTCGGTCAAGACTCGGTTAAAGTCAGCCACCCTAATTTTATTGCCGGTAAAACTTATAAAGTGACCATCCCAAAAGAGCTTGTTAAGGGGACTACGGATGGCCGGACACCGGAAAACGATATTACCTGGAGCTTTAAGACGAAGTCTCCGGATATCGGCAACAAAACACCAACTCTGCTGAACATGACTTTTAATGGGGACCCAAAGACAAGTATCGCCTTTGACTGGTATACAGCCGAAACCGTCAGAGGTACAGTAGTGCAAGTGGTGGAGGCCTCCAATGTGGGAGGAAGCGAGTTCCCGGAACAACTGGCAATATCTTATGAGGGCAGCTCAACAGTTATTGAAACCTTAATGACATCAGGAGACCGAAGCTCCAAAAAGTATAAAAAGTTCGCTAGTCACAAAGTTATTACAAGCGGTCTCAATCCTGGAACTAAGTATATATATCGGGCCGGTAACGGTGATGCGGACGGCTGGAGCGAGGCGGGTTCTTTTACCACGGACAAGGCGGATAATCAGGATTTCCATTTCCTCTACGTGACCGACACCCAAGGCTCAAGTAAATCGAATTTCGATCTGTGGCAGGATACTTTTAAGCGAGCTATTGAGAAAACGGTAGATCCCAAGTTTGTTCTTCTTACAGGGGATCTAACGGATGATGGTGATCTGGAGCAGCTGTGGCAGTGGTTCTTGGGTGTGCCGAAAAAAGAATTTGCCAATGTGCCATTTGCACCGATTATCGGCAACCATGAAATAGAGGATTATCCGAATAATAACTTCTATAACCATTTTAATCTTCCAAAAGATGTCGGGACGGGTGCTCATGACGGGTCTGTATATGCTTTCGAATACGGCGATGCACTGTTTATGCAAATCAATTCCCAGTACGAAGGAGAGGTCAAGCCGTACAAAGCAGATATTCAGTTCACGAAGCAATTGGAATGGATGCGGAATCAGGTGGCAAAGACCGATAAGAAGTGGAAATTCGTCTCTATGCATAAGGGAGCTTATTCCTCAGGGGATAATGCTTCGGCAGAAAGCGACCGGGTAGAATTTTACCGGAAATATCTGATTCCTGTATTTGATGAGCTGGGTGTGGATATGGTGTTTGAGGGACATGACCATATGTATATGAGGTCTTTTCAAATGCTGAACAACGTTCCGATTAAGAATGTCATTACGGATGAGCAAGGAAATGTGCTGAATCCCAAAGGGACTGTGTATCTAATGGGTAACTCGGCCGCTTCGAAATTCTATGCTATTAATCCAGACGCAGACACTTTTTTTGCAGCAAAAAACGATCAGCCCAACAAGAAAATGTTCGTGGATGTTTCCATTACAAACGATGTGTTGAAATTTACATCCTACACAGCAGTTAAAGATAAACCCCTTGCCGTCTATGATGCTTACAGTATTAAGCGGACTGACGTCAAACCCGGCATTGTCGAAAATCCAAGCGCAGTAAGACAGTCAGGGAACCGTGCAGTTCTTTCGTGGAAAGCACCAACAAATAGCCCTGAGCCAGTGCGAGGTTACCGGATTTATGAGAAAAATGATAAAGTCAGCACAAATTGGAGCGTGTATGTGCCTACGGTAAGTGGTCAGACGAGTTACAGCTATACATTAAACGGCATAGATTCTGCTAAAGCCTACAATTTCGTGATTAAAGCAGTGGGGACAAGAAATAATTCGCTTCCAGCAGAGGTAGGAATGCAATGAATTCTCAAAAAACAAAATTTCTAACCGAATGTACCATGGTTAAAAGACACTAGCCTATGCTAGTGTCTTTTTCCTTCCAAGGGCAGTCTCATAAGGATGCCTCATATTTTAATGCACGCCTAATAATGGATTTCTATTCACCTTGCAAATAGCGTTTTGTTTAATTGTCTAATTTAAGGGGAAACAAATAAGCAGGGGCCTAAGGCCTCCTGCTTATTTAACATTTTCTCTAGACTTTAATGATATATTCCTTGCCTTCCTTACGTTTTTTAGCATATTCAGCTGTTGCTGTAAAAAGTACGTCAGAGGATGAATTAAGTGATGTTTCAAAAGAATCCTGCAAAACACCTATGATGAAACCTACACCAACGACCTGAATCGCAATATCATTCGGAATGCCGAATATGCTACACGCCAGCGGAATGAGTAAAAGCGAACCGCCGGCAACACCCGAGGCACCTGCAGCAGATACAGCGGATAGAATGCTAAGAATAAGCGCCGTACCAAAATCTACTTCAATGCCAAGCGTATGAACAGCTGCGAGAGTTAAGACAGAAATCGTAACCGCTGCACCCGCCATATTAATCGTCGCACCTAATGGAATGGAGACCGAATACGTATCTGTATCCAGCCCCATTTTTTTACATAATCTCATGTTGATAGGAATGTTTGCAGCTGAACTCCGAGTAAAAAATGCGGTAATTCCACTTTCCTTCAGGCAGCTAAAAACAAGTGGATATGGATTTCTGCGAATATACAGGTATACGATCAAAGGATTGACAATAAACGCTATAAATAGCATACATCCAATAAGAACGAGAAGTAAATTTCCGTAATCGAGCAAGGAAGAAAGCCCGTTTGTTGTAATGGTATCAAAAACAAGTCCCATGATTCCTAACGGTGCCAAGCTGATTACCCATTTGACGATTTGTGATAGAGCATCTGAAAAATTAGCAAGCAGGTTTTTTGTACTGTCATGGGCATTTCTTAAAGAAATGCCAAGAAGGATAGCCCAAGTTAGGATGCCGATATAGTTGGCATTCATCAAGGCGTTTACCGGGTTGTCGACAACATTGAACAGTAAGGACTTAAGTACTTCTACAATCCCATCAGGTGGAGTCAGATCTTCAGCACCCTTTACAAGTGATAAACTTACCGGAAATATAAAACTTGCAATAACTGCTGTCAGCCCCGCCAAAAAAGTACTTAAACCATAGAGGGCAAGAATCGATTTCATATTCGTTTGATGGCCTTTTTTATGTTTAGAGATGGCAGTCATTACTAGGAGCAAGACCAATAAGGGCGCAACCGCCTTTAATGAGAATACAAATAAGGAACCGAAAATGGTGATCCCTGTTGCATTAGGAATCGATAAAGCCAAGATAATCCCCACTATAATCCCCATAAGTATTTGTTTTACCAGGCTTAATTGGTTCCATTTGAGTATAAATGTTTTCATGTATTCCCTCCGGTTTCAATATGGAAATATTACTAAGCCCAGCCAGCAGTTGTAATGAGATAAGTTAATATTTAACGTTAGTTTATCATGAAAATTGTCGGCCGTGTACGAGTGCCAAAAATTGTGAAAAGGTAATTGAACGATATGATCGAAACAGTGAAAAACCACGAAATACAGTTTCACTGTATCTCGTGGTTTTTTAAGATTTAGGTATTTAATGTTTTTATTACAACATTACTTTAACAACCATAGCGCCGGGGAATTAGCAGGCTCCCAACCGGTTAACGATGTATGGGCTTGACGACATTCATACACAGAACCATTATAGGTTACCAATGTACCGACTGTGTAAGGGGTATTGGGTGCCCAAGCTGGGGCTGTAGACGCTGTAGCGGTTGTGCCATTGATGGTGCTGGCCACTGATTGATTGCCTGCGGCGTCGAAGGCATGTACATTGAACGTATATGTTGCACCGGCGCTAAGACCTGTTACCGTATAATCCGTTGTGGAGCCAGGTACAGTGGTGATTAATGTCGTTCCTCTATAAATACGGTAGCCTGTAACACCAACATTATCCGTTGACGGATTCCACATTAACTGAATACTGGAGGATGTTGGTGTCCCCATAACATGTAAGCCGCCGGGGGCTGTGGGTGCTTCCGTATCATTACCGACAGGTGCATTAGTAGTAACACTGACGGAATTGCTTCCATTTGAGACATTTCCAGCAGCGTCTTTTGCCTTGACACTAAAGGTATAGGCAGTATTCGCGGTTAATCCAGATACGGTGTAATTTAATGTAGTGCCGGATACGGTTGCAACCAATGAAGTTCCGTTAAATACTTGGTACCCTGTTACACCGGTATTATCCGTGGATGCGTTCCAGGCCAATGAAACGCTGGTGGATGTTTTTTCAGTTGCCGTCAAAGCTGTTGGTGCGGAAGGAGCTTGGGTATCGACAGGGTTGCTTCCGCTAAAGTTGACATCAATGACATTATAGAAGGCGTTCGGAGTATCTGCGACTTCCCACACAGCCAAGATGACGTGGTATCCACTACGTTCCGGAACGTTAAACGTGTCTGAGTAAGTGAAGGGTGGCTGTACACCTCCATAGTTCACCGAATAGAAAGGAGTCAGGTCGAATGAGTCCCGAGTAAGAGCGGCGTTAGGATTCCAGTCGGGCTTTGTAATATAGTATTTCCAGCTGGCCGTCGAATGAGCGGCAGTCAATTTCCAAGTGAATGTATTTTGTCCGGCAGAGATGTTGACTTTAGACCAGCGTGTAGCCGATTGTTCATCAAGCTTGGGAAAAGCTCCGTTAGCGCTTGCAATCTTCCCGTCTGCTGGCCCTGCAGCAGGGAACCCCTTAGGTGCCTCTAGACTTTGGGGCTCATAAACAATCGGGCCACAATCTGTATTTTGTCCTGATTTACAGAGTGCAGCCCGGCTAGCAGGTCCTTCAACATAACCGTGAGAAAAGGATCTTTCCGGGAATAACATTACAACCAATGAAAAAATCAAGATCATACTCCCATAAGCTAACAACTTTACCCTAGGTGAATGAGAAATACGGATAGATGACATTTTACTCCTCCTTTTTATATAAAAATATGCACTGCGAACAAATGATGCATTCAGTCCCGAACGTTTTGTCTCAATTACAACTCCTTTCTTTGTTGAACGTATTTATATAAACTCATAAAGAGCTCATATATCGACATGAAAGGTAAGAGAAAAAGGTGCGTAGGGCTAAATTCATTGAATGATAACAATTTTTGTAACACCATAGTGATTATATGCAAATAAATGGTATTTGTCTACCAAATTTAGAAAGAATATGCTATTTTTTAGTATGAAAATTCTCCCTCGGAACACGATCTATATTCCCCTTATAGTTCCATATAATTCTTGGAATTTGAAAGATTCATTTAGAATGATTAAACGACAAAATATATTATTTTCTTAATTTCTCTCTCTTTCTTTTCTTTTTTTTGTGATGAAAAATGAAAAATACTGTATGTAAAATAAAGCGGTAAATTATATATTATTCAGAAAATTACAATAACAACGCTTTCAAAGGTTGCTATTTTTGGTTTTATTTACTATTATTAGTTGGAATTACTTACAAAGGATGTAAGTAATTGATATTAGTGTGGGATTAACTGTCTGGAGAACAGTTCAATTCATAGAATTATAAGCTTTAAATAGATAAAAAGGAGTGAGGAGATGCAATACTTTTTTTATTTGTCAACCTTCATTTTTATTGGGTTTCAAATTCTTTACACAGTCATCCCTTTATTTTTCAGTAAAGTTAAGAAATTGAACAACGATTGTGCTGAAAAATCGATCTCCGTTTTAGTTCCTGCTTATAACGAGGAGCTCACCATTAAGAATTGCATAGATGCAATGGAGGGCCTAAATTACAGTAACTATGAAGTCATTATTATTAATGATGGTTCGAAGGATCAGACGTTTCAAAAATTAAATGAGCTTTTGGACTTATCAATAAGTGACAGAGAAGCAGAGGGCAAGCTTACATACGGCGCTATTAAAGGGATTTATCATTCGGAGAAATATGAAAAAATATTTGTAATTGATAAATTCAACGGCGGAAAGGCAGATTCTCTCAACGCCGGCATCGATTGTGCGAATTCTGATATTGTTATTACGCTGGATGCGGATAGCATGCTGGAAATAAACTCGCTTAAATATGTAAATCAATATTTTCAAGATGATAAGATCATCGCTTTAGGTGGGACTGTGAAGATCGTACAGGGTGCTGAGAAAAGGAACGGAGTTATCCAAGATAAATTTACTGGTAAAGGTATTATAAAAAGCCAAGTTATCAGCTACATCCATGGATTTTATGTTAGAAAACTAACACAATCGGTTTTTAATTCAATTGTCGTTATTTCAGGCGCATTTGGTGCTTTTTATAAGAGTATATTGGTGGACGTTAACGGGTTTAGAAGTACTGTAGGAGAAGATATTGATATTACCTTAAAAATTCACGAGTTTATTAAAGCGAATAACTTAAATAAGAAACTCGTATACGCGCCAGAAGCTGTATGTTACACGGAATGTCCAGAAAACTTAAGTAACTTTTATAAACAAAGAATACGCTGGCAAAAAGCTTTTGTAGATTGCATATTAATCTATTGGTCCAAATTATCACGAAAGTTTAGCGTTGGCGTCAGTCTCTTTTTTGCTATAGATGGTTTTATCCTAGGTACATTAACAGCATTTACAAGCGTTTTTTATCTTATACAATCGCTCTTTCTGGGTACCAATTTATTTCAGGCCATTATTCTCTTGTTGTCTGTTATCGTCATTAATGCGCTGCAAATCGGGATTTCTCTCTATTTATGCAAAAAATATGGCAGCAATTATTCAGTTAAAGATTATATTCGGATGTTTGTGTTTAGCCAAGTTGAATTACTAACCTATCGAAATCTGCTGCTTTATATGAATATCGTAGGCACGTTTAAATATTTTGATAATGACGAGGGCTGGGGATTCGTTGAGAGAAAAGGGGTTTCAAGTATCAGCTAGTCTCCTAACTGTAGCTATTAACAAACTACCCATCTGGAGGTACTTATGAATCATATATTGAATGATAAACGAATTATATTTATAGATGTATTACGAATAATGGCCATCGTTGCCGTCATCATTCTGCACTACACTGCAGACTTGCTTACAAGGACAAATGATTTCAATACAACCGCTTGGTGGATTAGCAACTTTTTTAATTCGATATCCAGATTTGCTGTGCCCGTGTTCTTTATGATAAGCGGTGCGATGATCCTTCGAGTGGAAGTGAAATCATATCGGCAGTTTTATATTAAAAAAGTACTTCCTTTAATCATTTCCTTAGTTAGCTGGTCACTCATTTATGCCGTTTACACCCAATATTTCATTCAAAAAAGCAGCATGGGCGTTTATGATTTTTTCATTCATTTTTCGTATGGTTTAATCTTTGATAAGAATTATATACATTTATGGTTTCTATACGCGATTATTGCGATCTATATAACAGTTCCTTTAATTAGTAAACTTGTAAAAGTATGCAGTGAAAAGGATATAAAATATTATCTGCTGATATGGTTCTTGATAAGTGTGGTTTATAAATTCATCTCTGATCTTGTATTCAGATTGGCCTCCGAATATATCAATATTCCTATAACCAATATCCCTTTGTTCATGGGTTATTTAGGATATTTTATCCTGGGATATTATCTCTTTAACTATACGATATCGATGAAAGCCAAAAATCTTTTCTTTAATTTAGGCATTATATCCTTTTTTGTAACGCCATTAGCGACCTATTTTTCTTCCTTGTACAGTGGTGTGCTAGATGAAATGTTCTATGGAAACTATTCACTCACGACATTTTTTATGGCTATTGGAACGTTTATCTATTTTAAAGAAAAAGAAACCGCCATTAGCGAGAAGTTAAATTACAAAGTCAAAAAAATAATTAGCTCCATTTCCAAAGCTAGCTTTAGTATCTACTTAATTCACTTGTTGATTGAAATATTGGTATCCAGAAGAGCAGAAATACAAGCTACTCTACTCCAATCTATAGGCAACCTTACTTTTAATGTAATTATTATATTCTTAATCAGCTATTTCACGGTTAAAGTCTTAAATCTAAATAGATACATTACACATGTCTTATTTGGGGGAAGAAGTTAACATGATGAAAATAAGTGTATATACAAAAATCTTCATAGCTATATTAGCTATAGGCATGGGAATTTACTATTACAATCTCAATGATTCAGACAAAAAAATAACCTCCGTGTACATACCGTTATGGAAAGATTTTAAAGATCTTAAGCTAAAAGACAAAAACATTGATATTGCTATTCTCGCCTTTGCCAAAATTAATAAAACCAATGTATATTTTGATCTAGACCCTGCTAAAAATGAGATCATTAAAGAAAATATAAAGAAACTGCAAGCAAATAATAAAAAAACGAGTTTCATACTTGGTGTTGGTGGGTATAAAGCGGACGGATTCTCCGATGCTTCATTGGATGAAAACCGGTACTCCTTTACTGAGAGTATGATCGCAATGGTTAAGGAGTTAGATTTAGATGGGATCGATATAGACTGGGAATATCCAGCCTTTGATTCCTGGAATACGACTAAAGCCCGACCTGAGGATACCAAGAACTTTACTAGTCTAATGAAGGAACTTGATGAAAAATTGGATAGACTCCCGCGTAAAAATAAAAATTACTATTTAACCTTTGCTGCAGGGAATGAAGAGTGGTTCTTCAAAAACGTTGAAGTTAAAAAAGTAGAAAAGTATGTGGATTTCATTAATGTCATGAGCTATGACTTGACTGGAGCTTGGTCAGATACAACAGGGTATAATTCGAATTTATTTATAGATAAGCATAAAAAGAGCAAAACCAGCGTGGATCGTATTATTCATTTATATTTAGATCGTGATGTTGATCCGAGCAAGCTTCTCCTAGGTATTCCAGCTTATTCCTACGGATGGGAGAATGTTAAAAGTGATGTGAATAAGGAGGCCTCATTTTTACTGGGTAAACCTATCAATATCGACAAAGTAGATTTAAGCTACAAGACGATAAAAGAAAAATATATGATCCAAGATGGATTTAAACGATACTTTGACGATACAGCGAAGACGGCCTATTTATATGATGGTGATACTTTTATTACGTATGAAGATAAAGAGGCCTTGCAGGCAAAAGTTAAATATATCAAAGATAAAAAACTGGCTGGTGTCATGGTGTGGGAGTATTCTCAAGACTCTGACGACGGCATTGTTAAGTACTTATCTGATAATCTGAATAAGTAGCAAGTGCTAAATAGAAGAGGAATAGTCTGAAGAGGCTTATTCCTCTTTTTTGTGTTTTCTTTCTTTAGCTATCCTAAAGCTGATTTGAAGTCTATGCCCGAAGTCGCCCGCATCTTTGCTGAACATCATCGTTGTTAAAGCTGTCCATTCCTCCTACGGTAACTCCTCCGAAAGACAGCTTCACTCTTCACCAGATCATAGTTCATTGCGCATTGGCGTGACTTCTGTTCCTTTTATCGGCATAGCCTTTGCATTTGTATCTTCAAAGTATAACGGCAGTCCTTCTGCTAGAATAGGCAAAAGGGTTTGGGTTGGGTCTTGGCGCTGATGATGAATATGCAGGTGGGGTTCTGATGTGGAACCACTATTTCCTACATGTCCAAGCACTTCACCGGCATTGACGTGATCTCCAACTGCAACGGTAACACTATCTTGTTTGAGGTGATTAAGTAATAAGTAGGTTCCCGTCGCATCAATCCTGAGATAAACGTGATTTCCTTCCATGGAAATGAATTTTTCAGTACCTGGCACAATATCAGATTCATCGTCAAAAGCTGCAATAACCGTTCCAGATACCGGTGATAGGACCTTTTGCTTCCAAATTCCGTAATCTTCCAGATTAGTACTTCCTGTATTATAGGGTTCCATGACTAAATCATAGGCCCAACGTTCCGAAGGCCAACTGTTTGCTCAGAAAATGGCCATTTAACTGTGACTGAAGGGTGGACGTTGATTATACGTACAGGATATACCAACTGTATAATATTCATGGTCAGGAGGAAATGTGAAGCTAATAAAGTACATAAAACGAGAGGCATCCATTTATCGGAAATTCTTTTCTTCTTGATAATAGAAACTAATATTAAAAAGATATTTAATAATACTCCTACGAAACCTAGCATTGGGATGATAAATTTAAGTGCCATCCATGCATAGACACCAGGTAAGCCGTTAATCAAAAATACGCAGATCCATGACAGTAATGCTGCAGCTAAAATTGTACTACCTAAATACCCGAATGCTTGAATGATTCTTTTCATATTCGCTCCTAACGTATAAGAAAGTATATAGTAGTTAGACGAATATAACTGGAAAATCACTTCGACTGCTATTATGGATAATATCACCGCAGGGAAATCTGGAAAACAAACATTTGTACAACTGTATTTGTCTTGTACCGTTCTTTAATGTTGGTAATAGACTATATCAATCTCAGAGAAGGAGTTGATTTAGTTGGCCAACAGTGATATACGTCTTGCTCTTTGGTCGGGTACTAATTTTACCAATCGCAGGATTCGATTCAGACGTGGAGGAGTTGCGGTTCGTGATCTTGGAGCGTTTCGGTTTAACAACGTTCTCTCGAGTTTCCGTCTCAGAAATGTTGTGCAGAGCTCTGAAGTAACGCTTGTACTATTTTCACGAATTAACTTTCAGGGATCGTTCCGTGTGTTCCGTGGCAGCCAAAACGTAGCGAACTTGAATAATTTTAACTTTAACAATGTCACATCTTCGTTTATATTGGTAGGCCGTATCCTTACAAGCTCCGAAATTTCCCAAATTCAAAGCACTGGTAGAGCGCCTCGAGATATCCTCGTAATAAGACAATAATAATGCAAAGGGTGCCCTAGGGCGCCCTTTTTTTATAAATATCAGTAGCACAGGTCAAGTCAAAATATGCACAGAATTTAATATATTAAAAGAGAATAGGTGCTGCTCCCGCAAACAATCCTCCTTTAAACTAGATACGTACTTAACAAAATCTGCTAGAGGAGGATTCAAATGCGCAAAAAGGTTATCGGGAGAATTTGCAGTACAGTTATGGTTTGCAGTCTGCTTGCAGCAGGTAACGGAACGACCTACGCCAGTGGCGCCAATAACTCTGATGCTCCTACCAACAAATCGGTCAAGAACGTAATCCTGTTTATTACTGATGGGATGAGCTTATCCGATGTGAACTTGGCCAGATGGTATCAAGGAGGACAGGCGCTTGCAATGGATAAGTATTTCAGTGGGCTGGTCAGAACCTATTCTACGGATTCACTTACCACAGATTCCGCTGCGGGAGCTACGGCTTATGCCACTGGCCATAAGGTTAAGAGTGAGACGGTATCCATACTGCCCGACCGAATCACGATGCCGTTCGTGGACGCAGTTAAGCCAGAGGACGTGAACAAACCTCTGCTTACGATTATGGATGCAGCGAGAATGGCCGGGAAAAGTACAGGAACGGTATTTACTTGTGAATTAACGGATGCGACGCCAGCTACATTTTTAAGTCATGCATACACGCGTGACAATGCGCAGTCTATTGCAGAACAGATGGTCTACAGTGGCGTAGATGTTCTTCTCGGGGGTGGCTCCGGGTATTTGGTACCCGGCAAAGAAGACATTAACCGTAAGGACGGAGAAGATTTTACCAAAATCCTGAAATCAAATGGGTATGAATACGTAACGGATAAGACAGGTTTGATGAATTCTAAAACGAATAAAATCTGGGGGCTGTTCAACCCCGAAGCACTGGATGCTGATTTTGATCTGAACCCGCAAAAGCAACCGAGCCTTGCTGAAATGACCAAAGTAGCGATAGAGAAATTGTCACAGAACGAGAAAGGTTTTATTCTGATGGTCGAAGCAAGCCAGATTGACTGGTACGATCATGATAACGATCCGGTGGGGATTATGAGTGAGACATTAGCGTTTGATAAAGCTTTCAAAGCCGCTGTTGATTTTGCAGAAAAAGAAGGAAATACAGCAGTCTTGTCCGTTTCGGATCATGCTACTGGCGGGCTCAATATGACGAACTATGATTCCACCAAAGACCTAGTCTCCGTGTTGAAGAAAGCGAAGCACACCAGTTATTACATTGAAGGCAGTATTAATGAGCACAATTTCAAAAAGGTCCTAGCGGATAATTATGGACTTAGTGATTTAACAAAAGAAGAAGCGGATCAAGTCAGATTAGGAATGAAAGATAACCTTTCGCCGGTCATCGGTAAAATCTTGGGGAATAAGATAGGCGTAACCTTCTCTACGGATGATCACACATCGGAAGAGGTTGGATTGTTCGCCTACCATCCGGCTAATTATAAACCGACCGATTTCGTGAACAGCGGTGTAATCCAGAATACGGATGTGAATAAGTATATTCAAGAAGTGACCGGACTAAATCTGGCGCAACTTCAGGATACACTGTACGTATCCAGTGATAAATTCAAGGCCAAAGGAGCTACGATCACCCTAGATAAGACCGATAAGACTAATCCGGTGGTTGTAGTGAAAAAAGCAGGCCAAGTTCTCAAGCTGCCTATAGATAAAAACATCGCCATTCTGGATGGCAAAACAACGAAACTCAATGTACTGACAGTAATGATTAAAGATAAAGTGTGGATTTCACAGGATGCATTAGACTTGATTCTCTAATTATTAGAGTTCATGGCATGATTCTTCGACTAAAAGTTAAAGCGCTTAAACCCGAAAACCCCTTTTTTATGAGGGGTTTTTTGTTGCAGGCTTTGTTCCATAGGTCATCAAGCGCCAAAGCTTTTCTAAAGGTCCCATGGAAAAGAACTTGAACCAGATGGTACTACAAATGATTTGAATAATATAAATCAGAACAGCGATGTAGAGAATATCTTTGGGTGAAACGACTTCGAGACCTATCATTGAAATGATTGCCGTCCCTATAATGCTTTGAGCTACATAATTTGTAAATGCCATTTGACCCACCCGTGATATGGGTGTCAGGAATTTCACCATTTGTTTGTTTTCTAATAGTAGAAATAATGTTGTTAAGTAAAACAAAGTGGTTGGAAGTGATCCTAAGCCCGTAACTGAATCTACATTGCTGCTCCCGCTTTGAGAAGCGTTCCAAATCCATAATGAGAAACCAACGAACAAAAGAAATGATGCTATTTGAATCCATCTAATTGGTTTTGATAATTCTTGTATATGTGTCAGCCAACCTGACTTTGCAGTTAAAAAACCAGCTAAAAACATAATAAAGATTTGCATAGCGTCATTAGAAAAAATATCAAGGATAGATGAGATTGCCCCTTGAGAGGGTAAAAATATTTTTACCATCAAGGAAATGATGTAAATGGATGTCATACCCATAAGCCACTTTTTAAGTGTAGAAACCGTTGTGTGATAAAAAGGGATCAGAAACAATCCGATAATGGCGTATACGGGTAGAATGGTTCCCCAAAAGATAAATACATGAATGATTCCCAGCAGCAAGAGGATCAGTAAACGTCTAGCCATACGCCATCTAGGTTTATCTCCCCGACTTTCGGCTCTTGAGGCGAAAATGTATAGACCTACTCCGAATAGGAATGAAAAAATAGAAAAGAACTTTTTTTGTACGAAGATGATTATCAAAGTATTGATGATTCCATTAATGCCACTATAGTCTGGTAAGGGATCTCCTTCAATAATAACTTTAAAGGCTCCAACATTTATCAGCAGAATGCCAAAAAGAGCAAGCCCGCGAATGATGTCGAGTGAAACGATTCTTTCTTTTTGTGAAATCGAGGGATTCATTAATAGTTCTCCTTTGAAAATAGTTTCATTTGCTTAGAAGTCAGTATAAGTTGCGAACCTTACATTAAATTGATGCCAACATTACAGGATCCTTAAATATGATAAAATGTTCCAACTCCAGTTGAATTAGAATCAGTTTTATGGTTAATATGAATACTAAATAATTATGGGGTGTGAACTAGAAATGTCAGCATATACTCAACCAATCTTTGTGGCAGCGATCTTTTTTGTGGTTTTAGCATTCGCCTTATTTATCCCATGGCTCATTTATACATATAGAAAGTATAACTATCTGCCATTTTCTACCACGTTAATTTCATTTTCGTTTATTTTTTACTTTCTAGCAGCGTTATTTTTAGTCTTGTTGCCGTTGCCAGAGATACGCGATACTTGTTCACTACAAAAACCGGGCACACAACATTATTCACTTATGCCATTTCAATTTATAGTGAGCACCTTAGGGAATAGTGGTATCGTGTTATCACAGCCTGCAACTTATAGACTGTTATTTAGCCAACCCTCATTCTATCAAGCTTTTTTTAATTTCTTGCTATTATTACCTTTTGGTGTTTATTTGCGATACTTTTTTCAAGACAAGAAACACTGGAAGAAAGCTCTAGGCATCACGTTCTTATTAACATTATTTTATGAGATAACACAGGTAACCGGTATTTTCGGGATTTATAATTGCCCTTATCGTATTTTTGATGTGGATGATTTATTGTTGAATACTTCTGGCGGGGTACTGGGCTTCTTTATTGCTCCAGCCGTGTTGGCGTTATTCCCATCCAAAAAGAAAATTAATGAGAAAGCTGAAAGATTATTAGCTCTTGATGAAGTAAGAGGGATGTCTGTGTTGCTGGCTGTTATGATTGATATATTTATCAGCAACATAGTAGTTAAAGTTGTGTTGAGTATGACCAACGTTAATATGGTTAGTGAATTTATTGCGAGCACAATTACACTTTCTGTAACTTTGTTTATTATTCCATGGATTTGGAATGGATCGACAATCGGTACAAAAATAATGCGTTATCGCTATGACAGTAAAATAAGTCGAGTGGAAACGAACAAGCGATTATTTAAACGCTTTGGTGCCATTTACGCGATGTACTTCATAACAGTCATTGCGAATACTTTGAATAACGTGGAACTATCAATGGATTCTCCATTCTATAAGGCATCTATATTCTTAACGTTAGGTGCAGCATTGACCTCTATCATTTTAACGATCGTGTTGTTCATTCATGTTATATTAGTCGTGTTTGGCAAACAAAAACGCCGCTTTTACTTTGATGAAGCTTCTGATTTATATACAACGAGAAAAAAATGAATTCTTTTCAATCGTAAAGGGGTACCCCGTAGTCTTTAATGGCTATGGGGTACCTCTTTTTTTGGATTTAAGCTTTTTGTAAGGTTGGCATGAATTTGCTGTAAGGTTCACAGCCTATAGTATAAGTATCAGCAAATTATGAGGTGAAATGAATGGAACCATTATTAAAAGTAGAAAACATAAAAAAAGTATACGGGAAGTTAAGTGCTGCTTACACAGCCTTAGAAAACGTGTCTTTTGACATTCATGAAGGTGAGTTTGTAGGGATTATGGGACCTTCGGGCGCTGGAAAATCAACCTTGCTAAATTTGTTAGCAACTATTGATTCCCCAACTGAAGGGAAGATTTATATGAAGAACAAGAGTATTCATGATATGAAGGAAGCAGCCTTGTCAGACTTCAGACGTGAACATCTCGGCTTCATCTTCCAAGATTACAATTTACTCGATTCCTTGACTGTAAAGGAGAACATATTGCTTCCTCTGGCGATTGCTAAAATTCCAGCGAAGAAAATCAGTCACCTCGTGACTCAGATTTCTAAAGTATTTGGGATTGAAGATCTACTGGCAAAATATCCTTACCAAATCTCTGGTGGTCAAAAGCAAAGAACCGCTGCGGCTAGAGCGCTCGTGACAGAGCCTGCACTGATTTTGGCTGATGAACCAACAGGTGCGCTTGACTCTAAATCAGCAACAGATTTATTGGAAAGCTTAAGCACTTTAAATGAAAATAACAACTCGACCATTATGATGGTGACTCATGATGCCTTTGCCGCAAGCTTCTGCCGCCGGATCATTTTCATCAAGGATGGTTCATTTTCAACAGAAATATTTCGTCGTGATCAGACACGCAAAGCCTTCTTCCAAGAAATCTTAGATGTTCATGCGGCCATTGGGGGTGAGGTAGATGACGTTATTTAGTCTAGCAAGAAAAAATATAGCCAGAAACTTTTCACAATATTTTTTATATATTGCATCGATGGTGTTTAGTATCATCATTTACTTTACATTTGTGACCTTAAAATATAGCGATACGATAGCAGAACAGACGGCTTCATCCCAAAAACTTGGTTCACTAATGAGTGGGGCGGCAGTCATTCTCATCTTTTTCGTGTTCATATTTATTGCTTATTCCAATTCATTTTTTATGAAAAAACGTAAAAAAGAAGTCGCATTGTATGCGTTGCTAGGGGTACGTAATCGTCAAATAGGCTTTATGCTCTTTTTCGAAAATTTATTGTTAGGATTATTCTCTTTAGTAGTAGGAATTGTACTTGGGTTCCTATGTTCAAAAGGATTTATGACGATTTTAATTCAATTAATGGGTTATGACGTTGTAGCACCCTTTACATTTTCAGCGGCGGCAGCGATGAACACGGCTATCGTGTTTCTAGTTATATTCTTAGTAACATCGTTTCAAGGCTATCGCTTGATCTATCAATTTAAGCTGATTGATTTATTTCATGCTTCCAAAAAGGGAGAAGTGGCGCCTAAACCATCTATGATAGTAGCTGTTCTTGGAGTGTTACTCATTGTCTTGGGCTATTGGCTTGCAATGCAGGACCTTTTCACTTCTAAAGTATGGGAAAAAATTGGATTCCCCTTGACTGTATTAATTATTTTAACAACGGTTATTTTGGGTACATTTTTATTGTTCCACAGTGTGACTGGCTTTGTGTTAGCAATGATTAAGAAAAATGAAAGGTGGCTTTGGAAAGGCCTTCATGTCATTACTATTTCGCAGCTGCTCTATCGTATTCGTGGGAACGCACGTACATTAACTGTGATTGCCGTGTTGAGTGCTACGACAGTAACTGCCGGTGGAGCGGTCTATGGCCTTTATTACAATACGAATGACTCGGCGAAAACGATTAATCCGAATACCTTTATGTATCAATCCACAGATGCAGAAATGGACAAGCAAGTGAGTGCTGTAGTATCAGATACAAAATACGATAA
Source organism: Paenibacillus sp. FSL R5-0744 (assembly GCF_037972555.1). NCBI lineage: Bacteria > Bacillati > Bacillota > Bacilli > Caryophanales > Paenibacillaceae > Paenibacillus > Paenibacillus sp. FSL R5-0744. The sequence goes on along the minus strand of NZ_CP150228.1, from coordinate 4,385,463 downwards.
AAATATTGAAGCACTATCCATTACGTTTCATACGAAAGAGTTAAACTCGCCATCAACATTCGATAGCTCTGATAAAAGAGAATATACAGTTATCGATGAAAAAACATACAACCAATTAGCAAGTCTACAACATAAAGAAAAATTAGATGTAAAGGACAGCTACGCGGTTATTTTAGATATCGGATATGACAAAAGGTTCTCACCAATATATACAGGGAAAACTATAACAACAGGCAACGGCCATCCTCTCACATTCCAAAGCTTTAAAACGCAAAGCGTATTGAATGTAGGTACAGCAGGTATAACCGTGGTAGTCTCGGAGGATCAGTATAAAGTGTTGCAAAATGATGGGAAAGTGCTGCACTATCGTGTTCTTGGGGTAGATGATGCTTCTGTAGATTTATCTAAAAAAATTGCAAACCAATTACCTGAAGAAGCGTTATTTTCAAGTGGTCCACAAGATTACCAAACAAGTTTGGAAGGTGTGGGGTCTCTACTGTTTATCGGAAGTTTCCTTGGTCTAGTATTTCTGGCTGCTACAGGCAGTATCATTTATTTTAAGGTTTTAACAGAGGCAGAAGAGGATAAATCACAGTACAATATGCTGCATAAAATGGGTGTCAGTGCAAAAGAAATGCGAAAATCAATTGCGTCACAGGTATTCGTCATCTTTGTTGTACCGCTTGTAGTAGGGTTATTGCATAGTGTAGTGGCTTTAAAAGCATTCTCTAGTCTACTGATGATAGATTTAGCAAAACCTGTGTTGCTCTGGATGATTGCTTATACCGTAATTTACGGGTTGTATTATTTCTTAACCGTAGCTTCTTACAATCGTATTATCACACTAAATAATAGAACAGAAGGATGATTGAGATGAAAAAATTTCTAATTACTATGGGTATTTTGTTTGTTATTGGAGTTGTAGGGGTCTTTGCTATAGCCAAGATTGATTTCAATCGCTTCAATGCCGAAAATTACTACTTACAAATCACTGAGGATGGGGAACCCCATGAATATAAACTGAGCGATGGTTCGGTCATGACCTCTTATTCTTATACACTAGAGGCTACAAATGCTAAAGGTACTACAATTCCACTGGAATTTAATGCACAAAAAAATCTTCGTAAAGGCGCCTACTTGAAAATGTATGTAAAAAAAGGGGATCAAGTCTCCTCATACGATGAAGTGAAATTAGAGGATATTCCGCTAAAGGCACTAAAAAACTAATAAATTGAAGAAGGGCTGTCTCCAATAAAGTAAGTGGAGAACAGCCCTTTTCTCTGCCTAATGAGTAAGTAAGTCATCTGTATTATAAAAGTATAGTAATGGTGGTACCGGTATTTTCATCGCTCGTCAAATCGAGGTTCCCCTCATGAGCCCAAATAATGTCTCTGGCGATGGCCATACCTAACCCAGTTCCATGCTTACTCGTTGTGTTTGTACCCCGATAGTAGCGTTCGAAAACCTGTTCCAGATCTTTAGCTGGAATACCCTGGCCATTATCAGAAATTGTAATTTGGGTATGCGGACTAATGGTTTCCACTCGAATCTTCACCACAACATTTTCATCGTTATGCACCAGCGCGTTGTAGATAAAGTTAAGGATCGCTCGTTTTAGTAATTTTTTATCTACTTTATGTACGGCTTTAACCATATTTGCCTCAAACTCTATCTGCCGTTCACCAAAGGTCGGGTCATTTAAAAGTTCAATCGTTATTTCTCGTAGGAACTGAACGAGATTCACCTCTTCAAATTGCAGGGATAGCTGGTGATTACGCAAACGTGTCGTTAAATTGAGGTCATCTAACAGATCTTTCATATACATCGATTTACTCTTGATAATTGACGTGTATTCCTGTAATTCTTGGGCTGTTAAATCTGTGGCACTGTCGTTAATAAATTCTGCATAACCTTGAATAGAAGCAAGTGGTGTCTTCATGTCATGTGAAACATTGCTAATCCATTCCTCACGCATTTGATCGAGACGTTTACGTTCCTCTTCATGTCGATCGAGCTTTTCAGATAGTTCATTCATATTACGAAAAACATCTTCATAAACACCTTTGGGAGTAGGCATTTTCTTAAAACGTCGTTCCCTGAGCTGTTGAATACCCTCTATTAATGTATGAAGGGGTGCAGTTAACTTTTTCCCAAATAGAAATCCAATGAGGATTACAATAAGCACATCAACGATTAAAAAAATGAAAAGAAAAACATTAACATCTTTGAAAATTTTAGCGTAGTCATAGGTCATTACGTACCGGCCTATTTTTGGATTATTAATCCCTAAAAAGTAACTGAAATTTTGGGCTTCGCTGACAAAAACCGTCGTGCGTGCATCTAATTCTTTATATTTATACATTTGTACAATTTCAATAGGAGAATACTCTGTTTTCAATTCTTTAGGGGTATAAAAGGCAGCTGCTTGCTCCCCTTGGTCATTCAAGAATTGTACCCAGGCGCTCATTTCTTGTAGTTTTTTGAGACCTTCTTCATTCACAACAGGTTTGCCAGCCTGTAATTCTACGTATTGTGAAAAGGTCCGGCTAAAGGTTTCTGCAGATGCTTCTTCAGTGCCAAAGTTATTATTATTTACCTTTATAACGAATAAGGAAAGGAACAAAATCGCGTTTACAATACCAACGATCACAACAATAGTCATAACCGATCTTAAAAAGCGGAGTGTCAATTTCCATTTCAACTAGTCTCACTCCTTGGTATTTAATTTATAACCTAACCCTTTAACCGTCAAAATAAAGGAAGGATTTGAAGGGTCGGCCTCAATTTTTTCGCGTAAGCGCCGAATATGTACCATCACTGTATTATCGGAACCAAAAAAATCTTCACCCCATACCTGTTCAAACAAGGTTTCTTTGCTTATGATCTGATTCGGATGATGCATGAAACAGCTCATTAAACCGACTTCTTTGGCGGTAAGCACAAGGGGTTCGCCATTCTTTTTTAATTCTGTCTCATTGGCACTGAGCTCAAAGGGGCCCACTTGCAAACTTTTCGGAGCCTTTTTTTCCTCTGTAAAGCCAGCTCTTCTCAGTTGTGCCTTTACCCGATAGGCAACTTCTTTGGGACTGAACGGTTTAGTAATATAATCATCGCCACCTATCGCCAGTCCTAACAGCTTATTAATTTCCTCATCCTTTGCAGACATAAATAAGATCGGTGCATTTGATGTTTCCCGAATTTTTCTGCATAAGTCATATCCTTCTCCATCTGGTAGCATAATATCTAGCAAGATAAGCTCAGGATTATACTCCTGAAACTTGTCCCAGCCCTCTGCAACTGTCCCGGCAGTTACAACGTCTGCAATACCTTCTTTATGTAAAACTGCCTTCATCAGACGAGCTAAATCATCTTCATCGTCTATGATTAATACCCATTTATGACTTGCCATTTGTTTTCCTCCAAATCCGTCTTTATGTACATTATTACATTATAAAGGACTCTTTATTTCTTGCGCAAAAAAATCGCAAAAGAAAGGCTTGCATGAAGATGGGTATTACTTAGACGAACATAGCAAAGCAATATTCGGTGATTTATTAAAATTCATTCTAGATATAGCCAAATCAGGTAAGGAGGAAAAATTGTTTCGCCCCCTGCCTTCCATGGCATTGATCGCACTGTATATGGCCCTTTGAAGATGTTCGCTAAAATGATGGAAGAAGGTGAGTTACTGTATTCGCTTGAGCTCGAAGAAGAACTTGCAGACAGCTTTTGGAATCCATTAGATGGCTTGATTGCAGCCCTGGGCGTTGATTACAGCATATTCCTGATGATGCGGTACAACGAGCTTGAAGGGGATGTTGGATCAAGAATTGAGTGGCATCACGTTATATGGTTGGTGTAGTATTGTCTGCTGCCTTTATTCTAGGAGGCACCTGCGCCGCGTTGATTCCTTCGGGCGTAATGACACTTATACAGGTAGCATTCGTATTAATCATTGCACTATTATTACTAAGTGTAGCGGCCATGCCGGTGTTCTTGACTGCATTAAAGCAGCTTGCTAGCAAATTAAATGGTTCAAGCAACGGTGCTACATCAAAGAATGTAGTTGATAAATCGAGTCATATTTAGACGGCAGTAAAATGTAAAAATACATGCGTTATACGTATGCTGAGAACAATAGAAAGAATCTTCGGGGACCTTTGTGGTCCCTTGTTTCACCATATCAGAAGGTATATAATTATCGACTATACCTTACAACTTTATTACGCTATAATCAACGTAAAGTCACCAGATGATCTAAGAGTAGGATGATTTTAATAGATTAATTAATATTTGCTTTTGATATGCCAAAACGTATTTTGTTATTGAAATAGGTTGTTTATATTGTTTATGATATTATTAAAGGTGTTAATTAAATCTAGAGTAGGTAGATTATGAGTCTAAATGACAACGTATTAATTAAAATTCGTGAGATGCGAGAGAGTTTTACACCAGTTGAACGATTGGTCGGAGATTACATTTTAGAAAATACGGAAGAGATCCCTCATTTGTCGATTAAGGAATTGGCTCAATCGAGTAAGACAAGCGATGCATCTGTCCTTCGTTTCTGTAAGACGATGGGTTACAGCGGATACCGCAATTTTATTGTGAGTATATCGGCATCTTTGGGTTCTCGTGATGAGGATTCAAAGGCTCAATATACAGATATTCAGCCAGGTGATGATCTCTCGACAATTATATCAAATATTTCATTGAATAATTGCAAGTCCATTGAGGATACGCTTAGTGTTATTGATCGAAAAGAAATTACAAGAGCTGTAGAATTACTATGTCATAGTAAGCGAATTGTTTTCTTTGGAATAGGTGCTTCGGGACTCGTTTGTATGGACGGGGAACAGAAGTTCTCTCGAATTAATAAGATGTGTCATGCCTATACAGATGGTCATAGTCAGCTCACGGCAGCAACTTTACTTGAGAAAGATGATGTTGCCATTTTCATTTCTAACTCTGGAGCAACTAGTGATATTATTGATGCACTGGAAATTGCCCAAAAGAATAGAGCGAAATGTATTGCGATTACGAAGTACAATAAAAGTGAGCTTGCGGAGCGGGCGGATATTGTACTGAGCATATCCACACCTGAAATAACAATCCGCAGTGGGGCTATGGGCTCGCGTATTGCGATGCTTACGATCATCGACATATTATTTGCTGGTGTCGCAAGTGCAGAATATGAAGAAGTAAAAACCTACTTAACAAAAACGCATAATATATTAAAGAAAAAACTTAGAAATTAGGTTCTGATAGAATGAATGTGGAGGAAAGCATTGATCATGGATCAATGCTTTCTTTTTTTTGTATTTCATTCACTTCGTATACTTAAATATACTATTTATCAATCCATGTCAGATTATCTACATGATGAATACGTTGATCTAATGAATATAATAAGTAGTTTAATTCAATAATTAATAGCGTGGCACACAATTATGAGGAAGAAAATGAATGGAATCGAAGACGAAACATCATCCGGTTGAACACGGATGATGTAACTTTATGTTTCGTTTGGAGCGACAATCAGCAAATAATACATTTTTTTAAATCGATTTAACCTTAGAGCCATGGCGATCAAAGCAATTGGTAAAAATTTAAATTGCATCTTGTAAGCGCTTTATAAATGTGGTATAACATAGTGTGTAAGGAATGAAATAAAACATCAGAATTTATTTTCTTTATGAAATTATATTTCAAAATGTATTGACGAAGCGACGGTGTTGTATTAGTATAAGAACATAATAATTGTAAGTTAATCTAACGCGTTTTGTTAATTACATGACAGATTAAGGCTGGGAAGAAGGAGGATGGCTATGAATGACTACCTTGCGGGATTGACAACAGAGGCTGTGAATCCAGACACATTAATGATTGATGAATGTACTACGGAAGAAATGATCCAGTTAATGAATCAACAAGATGCACTGGTCCCCAGAGCTATAGCTGAGGAGATTCCGCAGATTGCAAAGGCGGTAGATATTCTACATCATAGGTTGTCTAATGGTGGAAGAATGTTTTACATAGGAGCTGGCTCATCAGGAAGATTAGGTGTTCTGGATGCTTCCGAATGTCCTCCTACCTTTGGTACAGATCCTTCCTTGGTGCAGGGCTATATTGCTGGTGGTGATATTGCTTTGCGTACTGCGGTTGAAGGCTGTGAAGACGATATGGATGAAGGGATCGCATTAATCGAAAGCATTGGTGTAACAAACAAAGATGTACTTATTGGGATTTCGGCAAGCGGTAGTGCAAACTACGTTATTGCAGCTTTAGCGAAAGCAAAGGAACTTGGAGCAGCCACTATCGGTGTTTGTAACAACAGAGGCTCAAAGTTCGAACCCATTGTAGATGTTTGTATAACACCTGTTGTAGGACCTGAGGTCATTAGCGGTTCGACTCGATTAAAGGCAGGAACTGCTCAGAAGTTGGTGCTTAATATGCTGACAACATGCACAATGGTCAAGTTAGGAAAAACGTACAACAACTTGATGGTTGATCTGAAGGCTAGTAATTTTAAGCTCGTAGATCGCTCGATTCGTATCATCATGAACACGACTGGTGTAGATACATCAACCGCCGCAGAAACACTTGAAAAAGCATCTATGAACTGTAAGCTGGCAATTATGATGATTAAATCGGGGTTAGATGCAAAAGAAGCAGAACAAGTACTTAACGCAAACGGAGGACGCTTGAAACAGGCAATCTCATCATTGGTTTAGGTGTGAAAAGTGGAATAACAGGATGGATGCTATTAATAATTGAGGAGGCTGTTTTCGATGAAAAAAAGATCACGTGGATTAACTCTGTTTTTGTCAGGAATCATGATGGTATCACTATTATCGGCTTGCGGAGGAAACGGAAATAACGCTCCAGCTTCTACAGATTCCGGTAACACAGGAACTAGTAACGGTGGTTCTGAGCCTAAAAAGGATACGATTACAGCACTTTTACCTCCGATATCAGCGAACTATCAAACACGTTTTGCTGATATGGAAAAAGAATTTAATACACTACATCCTAACTTGACTTTGAAAATCGAGCCAGCGAGCTGGGAAGATATGACGCAAAAACTTGATACTCAAGTAAATGCAGGTTCTCCTCCAGATATTGCTTTTATCGGTGCTTCGGGAATTTCGAAATATGCAGCACTTAATGTACTAATCGACCTTAACGGTGCCCTTTCTGATGAAGCCAAGGCAGATTATGACGAAGTTCCATTGAAATATTTCCAACTAGGTGACGCTCAATACGGCCTACCAGCGTATATGGAAATCCACACTATCGGTGGTAACAAACAATTCCTTGAAGAAGCCGGAATTGATTGGAAAAGCATTCAACAAAACGGTTGGACTTATGAAGAGTTCCGTAATGCAATTTCTAAAGGCGTAGTGAAAAATGATAAAGGTGAAACTACTCGTTATGGTTTCGTGTTCGCAACATCTGGTGTAGCATCTAAAGACTATCTAGCTATTCTTGCTAAAACTGCAGGTTTACCAGATTACTTCGATAAAGATCTTAAATATACGTATACAAGCAAAAACTTCTTGGGTCTACTTACATCTATTCGCGAAATGATCAACGATGGTTCTATGCCTAAAGAGCTAAGCTCTATCGATGCTGGTAAACGGTGGAACATGTTCCTAACGGGTCAAACGATGATCACAGGTAAAGGTTTATCTGCATTTGAAAACTCTGCTCGTCTAAACAATGAGAAGATTAAAGCGAACGATGGTTCAGCTGTTGCAGATTCTATTGAAGTTGATTATATTTCACTTCCAGTCCCAACATTCAACGGTGCCGATTATGTCCCTACTTCAATCGTTGATGGTTATATCGCACTTCGTGGTAAAAAAGCTCCATCTGAAGAGCACATCAAAAATATTGCCCTAGCAACGAATTTCTTGTCTTCTGGTTCAATTGCTGCTAACTACAGTAATGAGCTGTTCTTATCACCAATTACTGAATCTGCACGTAATGCAGAAGTACTTGAAAAATTCCCTCGTAACGAAGATAACGTTGCTGCAGGTAAAGCTATGATGGGAAAAGCGCTTCCGGCTCGTACAGATATTCCTACTGATCTGGCTGCTGAAGCATTAAAAATTGAAACAGAAGTTATTATTCCTAAACTACAAGCCTTACTTGCAAATGAGATAGCTCCACAAGAAATGTATGATGCAGTTAAAGCAGCTGCAATTAAATCTTTCGGTAAAGATGGTATTGTAGTTGACTAGTCTGTCTTAGGCTGACATGTGAAAGCTGTGCGTAGCTAGAACGTACAGCTTTCCTTCTAAATTAGCTAGAGCTTGTACTGTTTTTAGAAGAGAGGTGCGACCCAATGAATCAAACGTTGACTAAAAGAAAAAAGTTAAAACTCGAAAGTGACTCAGGTTGGGGATACGCGTTTATCGCAGTAGCACTTATTGCGTTTTCTTTATTTACCGCATATCCAGTCATCAATGCTTTTATTATCAGCTTACAAAAATATGGTCCATTAGGATCCACTTTTGTTGGCATGGATAACTTCGTTAACTCGTTTTCAGATGAACTTTTCTGGAAAGCACTGAAAAACACGTTAGTATATACGCTATTAACTGTTCCGTTTAATATTCTTCTATCATTTTTAATTTCAATTTTGATTATTCCTTTCAAGAAAAAAACACAAACGATCTTTAAAGCACTATATTACTTGCCAGCCGTAGCATCTGGTGTAGCGCTTTCTGTTGTGTGGCTGTGGATCTTCGATCCGTTAAAATCAGGTATTGCTAATAAGCTCGTGAGTTTTTTAGGTATTGAAAATCAAAACTGGCTTGGTTCCAGTGCAACTGCAATGTTCTCACTTGTGTTAATGTCATGGTTATCAAGTCATGGTACAGCAATTATTATTTATATAGCCGCATTACTCGCTATTGATAACAGCTATTATGAAGCAGCTGAAATTGACGGTGCGTCTTTCCTGCAAAAGCTTTGGTTTATCGTTGTCCCTTTCCTTAAGCCAACAACGCTATTCCTACTTGTTACTGGTGTTATCGGTTCCTTCCAAGTCTTCCAAAACGCTTATCTTATGACAGGCGGTGGACCAGACCATGCAACAACAATGGTAGGTTTGTTAATATTTAACAATGCGTTCACATATTTTGAGTTTGGTGAGGCAGCGGCACAATCATTAGTTCTAGCAGCGATTATCGGATTTATATCATTCCTTCAATTCAAGTTTTTAGGTAAAGATGTAGAATACTAGGAAAAGGAGCAGAATACTATGGGTTTGTACAACAACAGCTTAAGAAGCAAAGGGTATCTGTTCATACGTAATGGCGCAAACATTACGTTCCTTATCCTATTTGCCGCAGCTACCATATTCCCGATATACTTTATGGTCATCTCCTCGTTCGGTGATCCGGTAGAAGCTGGTGCAATGAGCTATTCTATCTTACCATCGAAGATTTCATTTGATTCCTATAAATTCTTCTTTAACTTCAGCCCACATACATGGGACTGGTTATTGAATTCATTTATAGTGGCAGCGTGTATTACGGTATCTAACGTATTTTTTGCTACACTCGCTGGATATGCTTTTGCAAAAATGAAATTTAAAGGAAAAAACATTTTGTTCGCTATTTTGCTGGGATCTATGATGATTCCTGTTCAAGTCACACAGGTTCCACTATATATTTTGATCGTAAATATTTTTGAATTACAAAATACGTACACGGCGTTGATTATGCCGAGCATAGTAACGGTATACAACATCTTCTTGGTTAAGCAGTTCATGTCCTCCATTCCAGTTGAAATTATTGAATCTGCTAAAATCGAAGGTTGTTCCCAGCCTAAAATCTTCTGGTATATCATTATGCCTTTATCTAAAACAATTATGGCAGTACTAGCAATCCTAACGTTCATGGCGGCATGGAATGACTTTTTCTGGCCGTTCCTAGTAACGAATACGATGGATATGCAAACCATTCAGGTCGGCTTGAAAAACTTTCGCTTTGCGAATACAACTTACTTTGCACCGATGATGGCGGGGGCAACCATTTCAGCAGTTCCAATGTTTATTTTGTTCTTCAGTTTACAAAAATACTTCCTTGAAGGGGTAACAGTTGGAGCGGTGAAAGGTTAATGGACAAACAATCAAAAGTTGATGCAACATACTTAGTTGGCTTAATGTCCGGTACATCAGTAGATGGTATTGATGCAGCAGTAGTTAAGCTTTTCCCATCAGCCGAAAAAGAGCATGGAGTAGAGATTGAATTACTGGCTTTTGAAAACACACCTTTTGAGATGCAAGTTAGAAACTCCATATTTGAGCTTTTTGATCCCGCTAGCGCTACGATTGATAAGGTTGGCGCAATGAATATGTGGCTTGGCGAATTATACGCCCAAGCCACATTATCCGTTATAGGGAAATGCGGCCTTTCGCCTTCGCAAATATTCGCAGTAGGATCGCATGGTCAAACAATCTATCATGCTCCGGATGAGAATGTTATGGGTGGTTATAATCTGCATTGTACCGTTCAGATTGGGGATGGTGCAGTTATCGCCAATCGCACAGGAATTCCTTGCGTATCAGACTTTCGAATTGCTGACATGGCAATGGGTGGACAAGGAGCTCCGTTAGTACCATTTACCGATTACTTATTGTTTAACAATCCAAAGAAAACACTTCTGATGCAAAATATTGGCGGAATAGGCAATGTGACTGTTTTGCCTGTAAATGCCTCACCGGATGAGGTATTTGCTTTTGATACGGGTCCTGGAAATATGATTATCGATGGCCTTGTATCGCAATTATTTGCACCAATGACAATGGATGTTAATGGCGAAATTGGTGCGGGCGGTCAAGTGATTGATGAGCTATTGAAATGGATGCAGCAGGATAAATATTATACGATGCCGTTACCAAAATCGACAGGCAGAGAACGGTTTGGCCAACAATACGTGGCACAAATTATTGAAATGATGAAGGTTAATCACTGGAAAGCAGAAGATGTTGTTGCAACAGCTACGTACTTAACTGCCTGGAGCATCGTCGATAGCTATGAACGGTATATTGCACCGCAGCACCAGGCTGAGCAATTGTTAATTGGCGGCGGTGGAAGCTATAACAAGACGCTTTTGCGTGATTTACAGCACTTATTTGCACCGCATAACGTGCAGGTGCTGACGCAGGAGGATATCGGTGGTAATAGTGATGCTAAGGAAGCGATTGCTTTTGCTCTGCTAGCGTATTACACGATGGAGCGCTTACCAAACAATATCCCGCTAGTAACTGGAGCTTCACAGCCAGTAGTAATGGGCAAAATTTCCTGGCCCTATATTGGACGTTCACAGGAGGCTTAAATGTTGCAAATCAGACCCTTTTCAATTGAAGATCACTCGGCAGTTGTAGAGCTTTGGAATCGTGAGGCTACAAAATATGATTATAAGCCATTTACAGAGCGAGAGTTTCAAGATACATTCATCGACCATCCTTATTTTGACGCTGACTGTATATGGGTAGGCTGTGACGAAAAAGGGATTGTTGGTTTTGCAGCTGGCTGCTGCGGTGACGATCTCCCTCTTGGAGATGTGGCCGGTTATATTACGAGTGTTATTATAGATACCCATGTGGCTTCTCTGGAGCTTTACGATGCTTTTCTATTGCGTTTAGAAAAAAGATTCCAAGAACTTGGGAAAAGACAAGCGGATGTATTGTTTTTCAACCCTGTTAAGCTGAAGTGGAGTATTCCAAGTGCACCTCAGCATGAGCATAATAATGCCCCGGGCATCAGTAAGGACCTGCCATTATATGAAGCTTTAATGGCTAGAGGCTACGAAGATCGTGCGACGCAATGCGGCATGTATTTAAAACTCGGAAGCTTTATTGTTCCAGAAGATATTTTAGATAAGGAAACCAATGCAAATAGCAAGGACTATTACATTACGTCCTATGTCCCTGATTTACATACAGGGCTTGAAGCAACGCTTGCTGCCCTGCAAAATCCGCAGTGGAAGAAGGATATTGTTACTTATGTGAAGGTTGACGCACCACTTGTAGTAGCTGTGTACGGCAACGAGGTTGTGGGCTTTGCAGGTCCAATTATTTCACAGTCTAATGGTAGAGCATTTTTTTGCGGTATCGGAGTACACCCAGAGCATGAGGGTCATGGCCTTGGCAGTGTATTATTTTTCAGAATGGTTGAAGCTTTTCAAAATGTGGGCTGTCAATATATCTCTCTATTCACTGGAAATAATAATCCGGCTCTTCGAATCTATCAAAAAGCGGGCTTTACTATTGAAAAACAATTTTCTATATTGCGGAGGGAACTTTAAAGATGAGCGAAAAATTCACAGTATTAGCAATTGGAGCGCATGTTGGTGATGTGGAACTAGCTTCTGGTGGTGTGCTCGCTAGTCATAGTTTAAAGGGAGATCGCATTGTGACACTAGCGTTAACTGCGGGTGAACGAGGGGTCCCGGCAGGACAGGATATGAAGGAATATCGTCAGCAAAAAGTGAAAGAGGCACAGGTTTTTGCGGATATGCTAGGCGGTGAAGCCATTGTATTCGATGATTATTGTGACGGAGAGTTGCCTGACAATCAAGAAATTCGTATGGAGGTTTGTGATGTAATTCGTCGCGTGAAGCCTAACATTATTATTACACACTGGAAAAACAGTATGCATAAGGACCATGCGCTAACGCATCATATCGTAAATGATGCCCGTTTCTTCGCAAGTCTATCATCCTTTGAACGAGCGCTCCCCGCGCACTTTGCAGCAAGATTATATTACTCCGAAAACTGGGAGGATGCGGTTGATTATGTCCCTTACGTATATGTGGATTTCGATCAAGCGGCATTTGATCTATGGATAGATGCTTTAAGCAAGCATTGGTTTGTGACGAATAGCAAATCTTTCAAATACATGGATTACTATAAAGCACTAGCAGTTGTTCGCGGCTGTGAAGCAAGAAAGACATATGCAGAAGCATTTATGGTGCCTGCTGAAACGGTGAAGGTTAGGCAGTCTAGTCTTTGGTAACTATTCAATTAGCTAAGAGGGAGTGTTTCTATGTATAGCAGGAAACATTCCCTTGTTCTATTCATTTATGCGAAAAAGCAGCTAGGAGGCAGCTTCATATGGTGTTAAATGGGATTGATTCTATAACGAATTATCGTTATTTGTTCGAAGGTAAGCGCGTAGGATTGATTACAGCGCCGACAGGTCTTACGAAGGATTTTGCATCAACGATTACTATACTACATGAAAATTTTAATCTTGCTGCGATGTTTTCACCTGAGCATGGCGTTCGCGGAGATTTGGATGCAGGGGCAGTAGTAGACACTTACATGGATCCTTTTACGAATGTTCCAGTCTATAGCTTGTACCGTAAAGACTCCAAGCGTTTAACAAAAGAAATGCTGAATGAAGTAGACATCATTGTATACGATATTCAAGATGTTGGTGTACGCTATTACACATTTATTTATACGATGCTGTATGCACTTGAAGATTGTGCAAATGCAGGTGTAGAATTTGTTGTTCTTGATCGTGTTAATCCGCTTAACGGGGTAACGGTAGAAGGGAATGTCTTGAAGCCCGGCTTCAAATCATTTGTTGGAAATTACGAGCTAGCCGTGCGATACGGCTTAACAGCAGGTGAGGTAGCAACGATGGCAAATGATCAAATGAATTGGAATGCATCGCTGCATGTCGTTCGTTTGGAAGGCTGGGAACGGAGCATGTCCTTCCCGGATACAGGACTAACTTGGGTTCATCCTTCACTTGGAATGCCACGATATGAAACAGCTTTATTATATACAGGAACATGTCTATTTGAGGGCACGAACTGCTCGGAAGGACGAGGCACAACGTTCCCGTTTGAAATGATTGGTGCTCCGTTCATTCAAGCGCAGCAATTGGCAGATGAGATGAATGCAAAAGGTATCCCGGGTGTGCTTTTTCGTCCAGTTCATTTCAAGCCAACGTCATCTAAACATTGTGGCGAGCTATGCGGCGGGGTACAAATTTACATTACAGATCTCCAAGTGCTGAGGCCTTTAGAAGTTGGGGTAACCTTATTATTTACGATAAGAGATTTGTACGAGCAATTTTCATTCCTGCCTCCTGTGAAGGAGGGCTCTCGTCCATTTATCGATTTGCTGGGGGGAGACAACATGTATCGTACGGAAAATATGCAAGCCAAGCAGCTGCTTGAACAGTTTGCAGCGGAAAGCAAGCAGTTTGCAGAAATAACACAGCAGTATCATTTATATCGCTAGAGGAAGGTGAATAATTGATGAGAACAATAGAACATATGAGCTTGCGCGAAAAGATTGGACAAATGTTCGTAACAGGCTTCCCTTCAACCGAGATCACTCCTGAGCTGAAGGAAGTTATTGAGCATTATAAAGTCGGCAATATTATTTTATTCTCACATAATATCGACAATAAATATCAATTAGGCGAGCTTGTTACTGAGCTGCAGCAATGGTACACGACACATACTGGTATCCCGGGTTTTATTACGATCGACCAAGAAGGCGGTCGAGTCACTCGTATGCCTAAAGACGCGACCAATGTTGCTGGAGCCATGGCAATTGCTTCTTCAGGACGACCTGAAAATGCGTATGCAGCAGGCAGAATGACTGCCAGAGAATTGAAAGCATTAGGTATTAATTTTAATCTAGCTCCAGTTATGGACGTTAACAATAATGCATTGAATCCAGTCATAAATGTTCGTTCCTATGGTGATTCTGTTGCAACAGTATCCCAGTATGGAATTCAAATGATGAAGGGATTGCTCGATGGAGGCGTCATGTCCTCACTTAAGCATTTTCCAGGTCATGGTGATACAAATGTCGATTCACATATTGGCTTGCCTACCATTGAAAAAACACTTGAGGAATTAGAGCAGCTTGAGCTGCTGCCGTTTAAGGCCGCAATTGAGCAAGGCGCTCAAGCGATTATGAGTGCACATATTTTATTTCCGAAAATTGAAAAATCCGATGTGCCCGGAACTATGTCTCATACCATTATTACAGAGATATTAAAAGGAAAATTAGGATATAAAGGGTTAGTTGTATCGGATTGTTTAGAAATGGACGCGATCAAACGATACTATGGTACGGCAAAAGGAGCGTTAGGAGCTGTTAAAGCAGGTATTGATTTGGTATTCATTAGTCATACTCCTGAGACAGTGAAGGAAGCGATTCATTTGATCGAAGAAGCTGTAGCCACCGGTGATTTGGATGAAGCGCTAATTGATGCAGCTGTTACAAAAATTTTAGCTTATAAAGCACAATATGCGACGATTGAGGAGCTAGATTATGAACTAGTTGGCTGCGATGTACATCGCCGAGCAAATGAGCTAATGCGTACGGAAACGATCTGCCTCATTAAAGGTGAGCTCCAGCCCATTCATACCGGTGACGAGCAAGTGTTATTTATGGGTTCCTATTCATACCGCACCGATCTTGCGTCCAGCAGCTTGAATCAAGCTCTTAGCTTTCCGCAATATATGGGGGAGCATTTTAATACAGCTTATGAGATTATCGACATTGACCCGAGCGAGGAGCAAATCAACGCTGCGCAGCCAAAGGTACAAGGCTACAAGCATATTGTTATCGGCTTGTTCAATGCGCGTGAAAACAAAGGTCAGCTTGCGCTTGTTCAGAAGCTGCTGGCAGCAGGCTGCAAAGTAACGGCCATTACATTAGGTCGCCCGTATGATTTACCGTTAATCGAAGGCGAGTTCTGCGGAATTGCGGCATTTGAGTATACACTTGATGCATTCAAATCACTCCTTCCAATCCTAAATGGTGAGGTTGTACCCACCGCCAAGATTACGATTCAGATGTAGACAAGCATAAACGCCTTCGGCGTCCTTTCAAGGACGGCAAACGTTTGTGCGAGAAATATAAGGATAATATATCGCGTGAAACATATAAATTCTTATCTTTGAAAAAAGTACAACAAGGGGACATAGGTATGGCATTTATCGTTGGAATTGATGGGGGTGGCACGAAAACAGCTGTCACCATTACGCATGACCAGGAAGACTCTTTATTCACCTTTACTGTAGGGCCTATTAATTATAACGGTGGTGATGCTGATGCTATTGCCGCCTCCTTTGAGGAAATTTTTAGTCAAACGAGGCTCTACTGCGGTAATTTACAAGAAGTTGCTCATATATGTATAGGTGCGGCAGGAATAAGTAATCCGCTGGTCATCAATTTTTTGGAGCAGCATGTGAGAAATAACGGTTATATCGGGCCATTAACGATTACAGGCGATCAAGAAACCGCATTATACGGGGCACAAAATGCGATGCAAGGCATCATTCTCATTGCCGGTACAGGATCGATTTGCTTTGGGGTCAATGAAAAAGGAGAGCAGCATCGCACAGGAGGCTTTGGTCATCTGATTGATGACGAGGGAAGCGGTTATAGCATTGGGCGCGATCTATTATCCGTATTAGTTCAAGTGGAGGACGGAAGAATAACCGATACGGTCATCCCAGCGATGGTATATGAGCACCTTGGATTAAGCACTGTGAAAGAGATTATTGGCTTTGTTTATGATAAAAATACGACGAAAAAAGATATTGCGCAGCTCGCACCGATTATGACGACCGCATGCGAGAAGGGCGATGCACATGCAATAGCGTTAGCGGAGAAATGTGCAGCCAATCTATATGAACTTGTTGTGCCTGTTATTGAACGGCTTAAGCTATATGAAATTCCGATTGCGATTGCAGGAAGTGTGCTGCAAAAGTCTCGCTTTGTGAAAGAAGCCTTGGAGCGAAAGCTCGCACAGAGCTACCCGCAAACAAAGCTGATTTTGCCGATTAAGGATGCAGCCTACGGTGCTGTCCTGTTAGGAAGATCAAAAATGAACAACGACTAGTTTTTGTCGCTTTGGAAAAATAAGGGTGTGTCATAAGTCCGAGCAGTTGGACTTGCGACACACCCTTATTTTAAAATGGTAGGAATCAAAAATGGCTTAAAATTTATCGGTCAAATAAAACACGGCTTGTTGTTTCGGAAATAGAGCTTGAAGGATGTTAGCGTGCTCAGTACTGTCCTTTGCTGCGCCTGCTTTATTATAGCCGAACATGATATAAGTCATTAGCTCACGTTCATCTACTTCTATTGAAGTATAGGGATTGGTATGATTACTAGTATCGGAAACAGAAAGCCGCTTTTGCTTATAATCCAAGTAAATACAGTCCTCATTGCTGCGAAGTGCAATATGCAGTTCCTGGTCTGCAATTATGTTGCTACGGTTTAGGCGATCTTCTAATTCAGGCTGAAGCTTATGGAAAGTTGAACTGAGATTGATCATTTTCCACATCGCCATATTGATTTGAATTGAATTTGCTTGATGCTGTTGGTAATAGGAATATAGCTTATGGTCCTCTGGGAGCATCGCTAATATTTGCTTTGCATTTTGGCGCAGCTGACATAAGGCATGAAACAAAGCTTCAACGCCGTTTTCGGCTTCGTTCAAATACAATAATTCATTAATAAATACTTGTTCAGTATCTTTCTTTTCAATGATGCCATAAGCGACGATTTTTCCATTTCTGCGAAGGAGCAAGCAGTCAACTTTCTTCCATTCCGGCCAGGTCAATAAATCATTCCAATACGTTTTACTTCGGATCACGGTGTAGGTACGATTCTTATTAAATTGTTCATAGATGAAACGGATATCATCAAGATAACAGGCCTCAAAAGGAATGATTTCATCACTGCTTTGCTGCTGCTCCAAACTTGCTGGTTTTTCAATTGCGAAAGCAGTCTCGGGAATAAGTCTCCAGCCAGCTTTTTCATAAAACGCATGCTTACTAGCCAAAAGCAAGCTTATATCATAATCGGTTTCTTTCATATAGTTGGTCTGCGCATGAAGAATTTTGTGTGCAAGCCCCAGCCCGCGGTAATTTAGATCTGTACCGACACTCCCCATTGCACCGGTTTTCAAGATCGCTTGACCGACTCTGATATGAAACGGAAAAATTTGTACATTAGATGCAATCTTATCGTCAACCATCGCAAACCATGTTGTATCTGGATCATATGTGGTGTCTAGGTCTAATCTTTCTTGGAAAAAAGCTCGGCCTACGGAAAAGCATTCATCTAAAATATCGTAAATCTTTTCAAGCTGCTCTCTAGTTGGATGGTTCATTACGATGATGTTTGGTGTCGTCGTCATCTTTCATTTCCTCCTGCGACGTAATGTTGGGATAAATTTAATAAATGAAAAAAACGATTTTTTGGAATTTAATTTCTTATTTACAGTTTAATATTGAAATAAAAATTCGTCAATAATGGAACGTGTGGAATCGTAGAAGTGATACAAAGTTTAGATTACTCAATATAGTCTAAATGAGGATTAGGAAAATAGCGACTTCGGCTGAGCAATTACAAGCACAAAACGCACAAATGAAGGCGCAGCTTAAAAAGAAGAATGATAAACCGTTCAAGAACTTTTTGCGAAAAATCGGAAATATTTTCATACCAATGATTCCTGCATTTGTTGGAGCGGGTTTAATTGCGGGGAAGTATGATTTCGCAAATTGAGCTAGACTTAAATGAATTGCCAGAATCAGAGAAAAAAGTAGTGGAGTACATTCTTGCAAATGCTAAAGAAGTGCTGCATATGACCATACATGAGTTAGCGACAAAAGCGGAGGCAAGTAGTGCGGCGGTTGTTCGTTTTTGTCGGTCGCTTGGAATAGAGGGCTTTCCAGCGCTGAAAATCCGTTTATCAGCGGAAGTAGAAAATACGCAGTATGTTGGCTACTTTGATGTTGAATCGAATGAAACGGTGCATTCTATCATTGATAAAATGTTGTCAAATACAATACTGACCTTTCAGAATAGGGCCAGCATGATTTTACGGTGGAGCAGCTAGCGAAGACAAGAAAAATGATTGAAATTTTGAATGATTAAATTGCGATAAGAAGCTTCTACCAGAGTATGGTGGAAGTTTTTTTATTGTAAAGTGCTTTAAGCAGATCGAATAGACATTTTGAATGGAGGAGATTTTCTGGAAGCTAAAGTAATAACACTTATTTGAAAGAAAAGACGAAATTCAAAGCAAGAAGAATGAGAATGTTATTTTATTGCAGATTTATCCTGCGAGGCCCGATTTTAATCCTCAGCTGGATAGTTTTACACATATTCTTTGTTATGAAGCGAGTAAACCAGCTGATATTCCGTTAGATATGATAAGTCATGCTGTCGCTGAGAGTAAGTATGTTACTTACCTGATTTTGAACAGACGTATCCCTTGTGTCGTAATTTTCTTTTTTTAGGGGGAGTTCAACTTTCTTACCCCGCCAACGGCAACGAGATTTGCTCCACTTGAATCTCTTGAAGCTTTTTGAGGGTCGTCACATGATTTGGAGGCAGGATTGTGGCTCGCAAGTGCTCAATCATCCGCTCAATTAATCGAAACGCATTCCGCAAGATAAACCACTTCTCCACGCGCTTTGTTGTACGAACCGTTACTTTTTTATACTTCATAACGGAAGTTAGTTGATTCGATTTTTGTGCAAACGCTAGTTCCACTTGCTTACGGAGATTCAGCATGTGCTCTTGTAGCATACTGCCCTGTGAAACAGGTCCGTAGAAAAACGGGTTTTCCTTGAAGGAATAGCCAAACTGCTTCTCACAAGGCCTTGTAGCGGACAGACAGCGCATTTGTCATCGTCTCCGCGAAAACAAGAGGTATATGTTTTTTTATCGAATCCGTCGAAAACAAGGGCATGTCCTTGCTCACATTCCGGTTTTCCTTCATGGGAACAGAGTTCAGGAAATATCGTGTTTTCTGATTTCCGTTACGACCGCTACATCATGCTTAAGGCGCGCTTCTTTTTGATCATCGGGATCGAAATAACCCAAATCGGCCACCAGATAATCGACCTTGAGTCCTTCGATTTTCTTCATTATTTCAATTGGCGGCAGCATTAATTTGACATCCGCCGTATCATTGGGCGGGATGACCGATCCTTTCGGGCTGGGGCAAACAATGGAATGCTTGCGATAACCAATGAAAAACTTGTTCTGGTTCGCCTTCGCTCGTTGAACGCCGCAGATGGCGTCGTGATCGGAATACGTCTTCTCGCAAAGTCTGCAGCTCAAACTGTAAGTCCATGAAAATGCATCTCGCGTATGGTTTGATGTTGGTAGGGGTACCTTCATTTTACCGTTCCTCGTAAAGGTGCATTTTTTTAATACAACTTTATGAGCTTTTTGAACAGGCTCTTTCAAGATACAGTGTTTTTCATTTCAATGATTTAAAGATTAATTCTCCAAGTTATTGGAGCTATTTTTGCACATAAATCAATTGATTTAATTCAATTGAATTAATCAAATGAATGAATTATACTTGCAATGTAACAGGTTCATTCATGACATCTATTGGAGGGGGGCCATTCGCATGTATACGGTTGGATGATGACAAAAGGCAACGATCAGTAATGAACTCTGGAAAGAAATAAACGTTAGGAGGAGAAAGAGGTATGAACAATCAAGATACTAGAATCCCTACCTACTCACTTGCGGAAAGAGATCGTAGATGGAACATTGCAAATCAGCTAATGGAAGAAGAGCATGTGGATGTATTGATTGTGTATGGAGATCGAGAAGGTGCGTTCCCTGCTGTATTTAACCCGGACACCTACTTTACGAATGAGCGTCCAGGTTCTATTGTCATTTTCCCTAAGAATGAAGAGCCGATCTCTGTTGTCTTTTTAGCCACTGCTGTGGAAGATCATATTCAAGCTGGATATACGAATACGCAAGGCTGGATACGCCCGGAAAATATGTATGTCGGAAAAATGGGTGCGCACATTGTCAAGATTATGGAAGAGAGAGGACTTACCAATAAAGCATTTGGTGTGATTGGCTTAGAGCCTTATCCTCCCTATTACTTTGATGGAGCCATGCCCTATAATACTTGGCAAACGATCCTAAAAGGATTACCGAATGGGACCTTTAAGCCTGTGGGACACAAATTTTTCGCACTGTCTTCTGTGAAAAGTCAGGAGGAGATCGCGGTATTAAAATGGTCAGCGAACGTTGGGGAAAAAATGTGCCAGGCGATGCTTGAGGCAACGAAGCCAGGCGTGAGAGAAAATGAGATCTATGCGGCAGCGATGAATGCTTGTGCGACCCATGTCGGGTTCACGACAACGATATTAATGGGATCAGGACCAGAGTTCGTAGGATGGGGATTGCCCGCATGGACATATCGACCAGAGGAGCCGCGCGTGATCCAAGAAGGAGATATTATTTTGGCCGAGGTATTTTCATCATTCGGAATGCTAGAGACGCAGCATCAGCCTTCAATCGCTGTAGGAGCTGTGCATCCGGATTTTGAGCGGGCGGCAGCGGCAGCGAGACAATCGTATGAGAACGGAGTAAAAGAGCTGCGGCATGGGGCTACTTTCGGAGACGTGGTTAAAGCGATGAATGAGCCGATGCGTGAAGCAGGAGGTTGGCACGTTCATCCGCTTATTCATTCCATTAGTCCATTTGGTCTTATTGGGGTTGGCGATGAGATTGCACGGTTGCCTGAGGCGAGAGAGTACGGGAAAGTGCTGCCGATCCCATCCATAGGGTTAGAGACCGAACTCAAGACAGGAATGGTGTTTGCATTTGAGCCGAATTGTGCGATTGGTAAGAAGGTCATTAATCTTGGCGGAACGGTGATCGTGGGTGAAGCTGGGGGGATTGAACTAAATAAAAATTCTACTCAGCTGATGAGGGCAACTTGGTAAAATAGCAAAAGGGTACGTATAGAAGAATGTTTATGTCTTCGTTACGTACCCTCTTTTTAATGAGAATAGCCGCTGCATGTACGAATCGACATTTCGCCAAGCTCCTTGGCGATCAAAGCAATGTGTACTTCATCCAAGTCTTGAATCCCTTGGCGTCTCAAATAGGTTTCCTTCGCCACAGAGAACGCAACCGATTGTCCAACAATTGCATGTGCGATTAATATCGTTTTTGGATCTTTTGCGTCTAGATCCATTAATTTACTCACCAAGACGGCAATCATCTGATGTAGTGGCTGGAAGAATTGTTCATACAAAATGTCATAAGCCTCTGTAGGCTGCATCTGCTCTCTTGCGATAAATACACTTCTTGCATTGGCTTCATGATTACCAATCATCGTCTTGGAAAATTGCGTCATGACTTTTTTAAGAGCTTCTGCGGCTTCTTCTTTTGACCGTTTCTCAATCTCTTCTGTCTCAATTAAAGCCTGCTTCAAAAAATCATCTTGAACGGCTGCTGTCAAGCGACGGGCAACCGCTAAGTACAATCCTTTTTTTCCACCGAAATAATACGGAATAGCCGATTGGTTCACACCAGCTTCATCTGCAAGGGTCCGCGTACGTACGCCTTCATAGCCATTTAATCCAAAGATCCGCAGCCCTGCTTCTAATAAACGAGTTTGGGTGGAGTCTTCATTTCCTTTATTCATATCGTTGCTTAGGTTTGTATTCAATGTCCATTCCTCCATACTGTTGAGTATAATTAATTCAAATGAATTAATCAAACTAACTTCCTTTATGAAGTGACGGATTGTACCGAGCAGCACGGCACATATCCTTCCTCTCCATGACCAACAACGAAAAAAGAAGAAATATTGTGCCGCTCTAGAAGAAAAAGAGTGAATAGCAGTCTTCAAGCTACTCTATCTGGTCCTTTATCGCTGAACCCATGTCTGCGCAAATCATAGCGAAGAATATGATAGTGTTGCTGCAAATAAGGAACAATCAAATCCCAAGAACGTAAATTCATACCCGCTCCGTGGATAATCAGGATAGCGTCTATTTGTTGGTTAAGAGAGTTAGAGTGAAGATATTCATAATAAATGTTCATACCATTTCGATCAATATAAGGCATATGCTGTTCAGTTTCCTCTCTTCATTAAATCGTGAGATTAATCGCATTCAGCACCGAGTGTCACTTTAGCGTCCATAGGAATCACTCGACAAGCGTTGGATAATGTTTATTTATTATCCACACAAGTCATCCAAATTGCAGAATATTTAAAGTAAGTGTCCGAAATCCTATCCTTTACCTACACAGAATTTCAAACAGATGTACTTGCCATAATTCAGTTGTCAGATGAGTAGCTCTGCGTAGTAAAAAAACTGGATAAATTGTTAATTTCATCCCTATAGTCACTAAAATCGATTATAATAAAATTTATGTTCAAGTCGATTACCTATCCTAAGTTAATAGGATCATCATACGCAAAAAGGCATAGTGATGAATCGCCTATGCTATAAGGGTTATAGAGTTTTCAAATAAACACTTATGTATAAGAGGAGGCGAATGATATGACGATAATGCCTGTTATAGTAATGATCCTTGTATTTGTACCTGCCATTGCACTCATGGTAAGCATGCCTTATTTAACAAGAGAGACGATTAGTTTTGGGGTCAACGTCAGCCCTGTACAATTCCAAAGTGAGCCTCTGCACCAGATGCGGAAGTCATATGCTAGGATCAGTGCTACCTTGCATACCATCTTGTTCATTGTTTGTATCATCTGTCTACTATACGGTGATGAACATTCCAAGCAACAAAGTTGGATCATTGTTACTTATTCACTTGCCATGGTTGTAATCTCCCTAGTCATTAACATTAGCTATCATTTCAAAATGAAAAGTTTACTACCTATGCTGCCTATTGCTCTGGAACCATCGATCATGGCAGTGTACACTGGATTTCGGAAAAGAAACATTGGCTTGTCTAATAATTGGTTCCTCATTCATGTTTTAATTACTGTTGTTAGTATTGTAACTGTGCTATACAACTACGATCTGATTCCTGATCAGATTCCGATCCATTACAACAGCAGTTGGAACGTAGACCGCTATGCAGCTAAATCTTTTAGTTCTGTGTTTATGCCTACGATAATGCAAGTGTTCATAATACTTTTGTTCATATTTGAGAATTGGAGTATTCGCAGAGTAAAGCAGCAGGTTCAACCCAATGATCCTAACCGTTCCATCAGACAAGATGCAACTTACCGCCGTACTTGGTCATATTTTATGCTTACAGCAAGCTTCTTAATGGTTATCCTGTTTTCTGTTGTGCAACTAAACATGATATCTCTGCTTAACATGAATTTCGCTATCCCTATTATCCTAATCATAATAGCCCTTATTATCATATACGCCTTTGCCTTAACGTTCTGGGCTGGTCAGGGCGAAAGCCGCTTGAAGCGATCTGCCGATAGCTCCAATGTCAGACCTGTCCATGATGATGATAAATGGCGATTAGGTATGATTTATTTCAATCGTAAAGATCCAAACCTAATCGTCAAGAAAAGGCTCGGAGTCGGCTGGGGATTAAATTTCGGTCACCCAGTAAGCTGGCTGTTTTGGCTCGTAATTATTGTACTGTTAGTTGTGGTGCGGTAACAAGGCTTGGAGGTTAATACTCACCGGAGTATAGGCGAAGTTAGAGTTTCGAAACAGAATATTTACCGAAAAAAAACGCCTAAAGGGCGTTTTTTATTATCTTTAAGTATCTCAGTAATATCTTTTTTGAATTAAATCGCATATCAAAGAGTATTTCTCGTATTAATATCTCTTTGTTACAATCAGATTGTTATCTAAAGGAGGGTATAAATTGAACTATCGCAAATTAGGAACGAGTGGTTTACATCTAAGTGAGATTGCTTATGGTAATTGGATTACACATGGTACTCAAGTGGACAATGATACTGCCCATGCTTGTGTTCACGCTGCATTGGATGTAGGGATCACAACATTTGATACTGCAGATGTATATTCCGATACGAAAGCTGAGATGGTGCTGGGCCAAGCATTAAAAGGAGTGCACAGAGCTGATATCGAATTGTGTACCAAGGTGTGCCATCCCACAGGGACGGGACGTAACGCAAGAGGTCTGTCCCGCAAGCATATTATGGAGGCGTGCCATGCTTCACTGAACAGATTACAGACCGATTACATTGATATCTATTATGCGCATCGCTTTGACGCAACAGTATCCCTTGAAGAGACCTTCTTGGCTTTTTCGGATCTGGTACGTCAAGGTAAGGTTCTCTATGTCGGGATAAGTGAGTGGACGGCGGATCAGATAGCAGAAGGTGCTGTTTTGGCGAGAGAATTAAAGGTGCCATTGGTGGCTAGTCAACCTCAATATTCGATGTTATGGCGCGTGATGGAGACGGAGGTAGTTCAAGCTTGTGAGCGGGAAGGGATTGGACAGGTGGTCTGGTCGCCGCTTGCTCAAGGGATTCTTTCAGGCAAATATATGCCAGGGCAACCATTGCCAGAGGGTTCTCGTGCTTCAACAGCTGCGGGCTCACCTTTTATGAATAAATTGGCGGGTCAATGGCTTCGGACTGAGGTGCTTGAGGCGATCTCGAATCTCTCTACCATCGCCAGCGAAGTTGGGTTGACGCTTCCGCAATTGGCTATAGCATGGGTGTTGCAAAATCCACAAGTCTCATCTGCAATTATTGGGGCATCCAAGCCTGAGCAAGTAATAGAAAATGCCAAAGCTGCGGGAGTTCGTCTGGATAGGGAAGTTATGATGCAAATCGATAGGGTGCTAGAAGGACTCGTTGAACGTGATCCTAGAAAAACGGGCTGAATATTATATCATTCACCATTAATAACTTCTGAACTCATTTGTCCTATGATCTCTAGTAACGCGGATAAGGAGGCACGATCGGAATCGGTTCTCCAAGCGGCATAAAGGGGAATCGATGGTGTGCTTTCTTCAAAGGGACGAAATGCGACACCTTCGCGCTGAAAAATAGCAACTGATGAGGGCACAATGGAAACTCCAAGATTAGCAGCTACCAAGTTTACAATGGTGTACATCTGAATGGCTTCCTGCACAACATTCGGATACATATCGTGTTGGGCACAAAAGCGCATAATGAGGTCGTGAAAAGGAGCTCCTAGATGGCGTGGGAACGATATAAACGGCTCTAAAGCTAAAGAACGAATGGATAACACCGTTAAATGAGCTAGGTGATGCTGCTCTGGCAAAACGGCAACAAGTGATTCATTGACTAGGGGACGATGGTCGATATGTTTGCCGGGCTCTATATAACGTACAAATCCAATATGAATCGTTCCTTCATGTAAAGCCTGCCACTGCTGAGCAGACGTCATCTCATGTAATGTGAGTTGTACTTGTGGATAACGTTCCCGAAACATTTTTAACATATCAACCAATACTCCACCAGCTGCAGAATCTATAAATCCAATGTTCAAATGTCCGATAATTCCTTGATCGACTAATTGTGTTGTTTTAATAGAGCGTTCCAGTTGAGATAAAATGGATTTGGCCTCCTCTAGAAATACCGCCCCCGCTGGCGTTAGACGAACTTGTCTTTTGTTCCGTTCTAATAGTTTCATACCAATCTCATTCTCCAGAGCTTGAATTTGCTGGCTTAAGGGAGGCTGCGTCATATTCAGCTTCTCTGCTGCACGGTTAAAATGCAGTTCCTCTGCTACTGCGATAAAGTATTGCAATTTTTTTATGTCCATACTGTTCAATCTCCCTTGAAATGCTTCTCCAAGCAAGTATAAGGATCTTTGAACGAAAATGAAAGGAAGGGCTCGTCGTCCCCCCATAAGCCTCTCACCCCATCTTAATTTTAGACAAAAAACATTATTGCAATTGGATCGTAGAATTTGTTAAAGGGGACTAGAGATGGTTTTATTCGAGTGCACGATGCGCTAGACTAGATATGACGAATTGTTTAGATTGGTCATAAGGGGGAGAACGACGATGATAAGAGGATTAACAACAGCAGGCTTGGGTGAACTCAGTTCTAATGAAGAATATATCAGACTTGCGAGCCAATTCGGCTTTCAGTCGATAGACGCAAATCCATTGGAGTTAGTGCAGCAGTATGGTAAGGATGGGGCTGTTCAATTGCTGGAAAGCCATGGCATCATGTTAGGATCATTTGGTTTAGTGGTAGATTGGCGCACAACAGAGGAAAGCTTTAGAGAAGGGTTGAAATCGCTTACCCAAATGGCTGAGGCCGCTGCTGCATTAAATTGTACGACATGTTGTACATATATTTTACCTTCGACAGATCTTCCGGTCGCAGCTTTTATGATTGCAGCCACAAGACGCTTAAGACTGTGCGCGGAAATATTAGGCGCTTATGGAATTACATTAGCATTAGAGTTCGTAGGCCCTCATCACTTACGTACACAATGGGCAAATCCACTGATCTGGACGATGCAAGATATGTTGAGCTGGATGGAGACGATTCAAGTAAGGAACATCGGATTGTTATTGGATTCTTACCATTGGCATACGAATGGATTAACGAGTGAGGATCTGCTGAAATTACAACCGCATCAAATTGCATATGTCCATATTAATGATGCTAAACCTCTACCGATAGAGGAATTGTTAGATTTCGATCGATTGTATCCAGGAGAAGGTTCTATTGATCTCACAGGATTCTTGGGAAGCCTGAAAAAGATCAGGTATGCCGGTGTGATCGCCCAAGAAGTTCTGGCGCCAGCTTCCGCGCAAAGTTCATCTGAATTATTTTCTCGTTCTAAAGCAGGCTTCGATAAAGTATTCTCATCACTGGAAAACGTACCCATATAGAATGAACTTGAAAATATTCAAAAAAGGGAAAAGTGGTCGAAGTCCAAACATTCTCTGGAGTCCCGACCAACCCGAAATAGGAAAATCATCAGATCAATCTATATAGCATTTGATGATCTCGCGTAAATTAAGTTCTATAAAAACTTCTGCCGAAGTGTTGGTAGAAGTTTTTTTCTGTTAGCAAACGCTCTCCCCATGTGATAGTATTTCACTAAAATACGGAGATGACTATTTAGCGGATCCAATGTTAGTGAGAGGGGAACAGTCGTGTCGATTCGGATAAAATTACTGTTATCTTATACGGGAATGCTAGTCGTTAGTTTACTTATCATCGTAATGACGGCAGCTTTATTTACAATTGCATCAACTGGAGATGTTCATAGTCTTCGGGATTTTTATAAAGTGCACTATCAATTAAATCCGTTGTCGGAGCAAGAAGAGTCGATTTTTTTAGAATTAAAGTATTTAGCCAAGCATGACCCAGATGAATTGCAGAACAAGGATTTGTTACTGGAATATGATTTTAAGCTAAAGACAGAGAAAGCGGGACTATTTGTAAGGCGAGTGAATGACCCTGTGTTTGAATCGCGCACCTTCAATCAACCTGAATTAAAGGATGCTTTACCTCCTTACGATCTCAATAACTATCAGATTCGTAACACTTTTAATATTAAAGAAAGATTTTATGGCTATGCCAAATTTGACTTTAAATATTCGGATGGGGCGAAAGGCAGTGTTTTCGTCATCAAAGAGCATAGCCCTTTTGCGGAACTCACACGGAGGCTGTTACCGATCTTTTCATTGATATTAATTGGCGTTCTTGTGATTGCGAATGTGCTATTATATCGCTGGATTACACGAAGTGTTATTAAGCCACTGAACAAGTTAAGGGATTCCGCAGAACGAATTCAAGAGGGTGACCTCCAATTTGAACTTAACCTGCAGTCCAAAGATGAGATTGGGGAGTTAAATAAAGCGTTCGAGACGATGAGACAGAGGTTGCAAGAGTCAGTGAACCTTCGTCTGCAATATGAGGAGAATCGGAAAGAATTAATCTCAAATATTTCACATGATTTACGTACTCCGATTACGAATATTAAAGGGTTTATTGAGGGCATACGAGATGGTGTCGCCAATACACCTGAGAAGATGGACATGTACGTCGACATTATTTATAACAAAACTATTGGAATGGATAAATTGGTTGATGAGTTGTTCCTATATTCCAAGCTGGATTTGAATCAGGTTCCATTTTCGTTCGAAGCGGTGGATATTATTGCATTCCTTGAGGATTGTATCGAAGAGATGCGCTACCATAACGAAAATAAAGGAGTTTCATTTCATCTAGACGACCATAACTCCGAGCGTATTGAGGTTGTTGCAGATTTGGATAAATTAAAACGGGTATTACTGAATGTAATTGGAAATGCGCTGAAGTATATGGACAAGCCGGACCCTTTCATCCGTTTTTCTCTGCAAGTGGATAGTGAATGGGTGACTGTTGAAGTGAAGGATAATGGAATGGGTATTGATGCTGAAGCTCTTCCACATATCTTTGAACGTTTTTATCGTGCAGAGCCTTCTCGGAATCTATCGACAGGCGGTAGTGGACTTGGTCTTGCGATAGCTCGTCAGATTATTGAAGGGCATGGTGGGTCGATATGGATGGAAAGTGAACCAGATGTGGGATCAAGCTTGTTCTTTACTTTAAAGCGAACGACTGACGAAGGAGGATTTCATTCGCATGACACGGATTCTAATTATTGAAGATGAGGCAACGATAGCGCAATTGGAAAAAGATTATTTTGAGCTGAACGGTTTTGCCGTTGATATATGTCATACAGGTTCTGAGGGGCTTGGGCAGGCTCTTGAAGGGGATTACAATCTTATTATCGTAGATTTGCAGTTGCCTGGCATCGATGGCTTTGAATTATGCCGCCGTATTAGAGAGGCGAAGGAAGTGCCGATCTTTATCGTATCTGCGAAAAAAGAGGAGATCGATAAGCTTCGGGCGTTTAACCTCGGAGCGGATGATTATATTACGAAACCCTTTAGTCCAAGTGAATTAGTAGCAAGAGCGAAAGCGCACCTAACGAGATATGAACGTATGCTTAGTAAGCTAGAACCAATGGAGAAGCATGAGATCCAAGTCCGTGGAGTTCATATCGATAAAAATGCCCGCAGGGTGTTTGTACGTAATCATGAGGTTTTGTTTACCGCGCGGGAGTTCGATGTACTGGTCTTTTTAGCGAGTCACCCGAATCGGGTATTCCGCAAAGATGATCTATTCGAACGGATCTGGGGGATGGACTCCAGCGGGGATATCGCAACGGTTACGGTTCATATTCGCAAAATACGGGAGAAGCTGGAAGCGGACCCCTCGAATCCACAATATATTGAAACGGTGTGGGGTGCGGGATACCGGTTTACGGTGTAATGGCGTTTTTCTTTTAAGATTTTCGATAATTTTAAGCTCTAGTTAATACTTTATTAATAAATCGTTTCTGGGGAGTTTATTTCTTTCCTTTATCATTCAGTTATATACATGAACAACTAATAACTTAATGATCTAAGGGGGAAATATAGTGAAAATCGTAGCTAAAAAAGCAGCAGCATTAATGGTCGCAGCAACATTAGGCGCAACCTCTTTACCCTTTGCGGTGTTAAATGTACAAGCAGCACCTGCATCAAGCCATAACGGGATATCCGCAGCAGCATCCAAGTTATCAGATAAAGAAATTCAAGAAGCCGTTGAAGTACTTGCGGGATTAGGTGTGTTACAGGGTTATGCAGATCATTCGATGGGTGTGAACAATCCAATCAATCGTGCAGAATTAGCGAAAATGGTAGTATTGACTTTTAAATTACAAAGCACTGAAGAGAACACTGCCCCATTCACCGATGTGAATTCGAACGTATGGTATTACAAATATGCGTCAGTACTTGTTGGTTTAGGGATAATGGAAACGGAAGATGGTAAATTCAGCCCTAATAAAACGGTAACGGATGAAGAAATCGTGCAAGTTGTATCGAAGGCGTTGAAGCGTGATGTCTTATCGGTTAACTACTGGGCTAATAAATTGCAATCCACTTCTGGACCTGTAACACGTGGCGAAACAGCGGCCTTACTGAATACAGCACGTAAAGCAATGCCATCCGATAAAGCTCAAATCACAAGTGTGAAATCGATCAATGAAATTACATTAATCGTAACCTTGGATGCTCCTTTGACAGCTGAGGATGAGGTGTTTGCTAAAGCAAAAGAAGATTTTGTATTCAATGACGGTCTAACCTTAACGAATATGCCGCGGCTGAAATCGGGTTCTGTTGCAACGTACATTGTTCCTACATCGGTGCAAAAAGCTGGAACAACCTATAATTTAACGTACAAAGGTAAGAATGCAGGATCATTTGTAGGAAACGCAGCCAAGGTGGATATGACAGCAACCACTCAGGTAACCAACGACACCTTTGAGATTGAAGCTCTGAAAACAAATGGCGTCATTGACTATGGATATGTCATCTCTGCATACAGTGGTGGACGTGCTGCTAACGCATTTGTTTTGGATGAGAACAACAGAGCAAATGGCATCACGTATCAAATCATTCCTTCCATGCAAGGTAGACAAGTAACGATTACCCCAGAAGGTGGAGAATCCATCGTTGCCAAGTATGTTCCATTTACACAATCGACAGATGGTAAGATTGAGCCGAAATTCCGGCTTCCTGAAGGACAAGTCTTGAAAGCAGGTGTGAAATATACCGTAACATCCGACTGGGCCAATATATCAAATCCTTCATTCGAAGCAAAAGAAATAGCGCCACTGCAAATCTCTGGCGCTGAAGCTGTCAGCGATACATCCATCAATGTATCCTTGGCTCAAGACCCTGGTGATGAATTGTTTTCGGGTCGTAGTGTACAACTAACCGCTCCAAACGGAGACAAATGGGTTGCAACCTATAAATTCTCCAGTCGTAAAGGTGCCGTAGGTGTATTCGATATTACGGATAGCGGTAAATTGGCTGCTGGGACAGTGTATACTGTGACACCACTAGGCGCATGGGCAACCTCTCAAGCCACATTCACTTCGAAATAAGGCGAGTCTACATGAAAGGTGTGGAATGTCATGCGCTTTCTCGTCTTAACACTCTTACTCTTTATATCAGGATGTCAGACCGATGATTTCAAGGTGTTAAACAACCAAGGGCAGCAATCAACTCAGGAGGTGAACAATGAAATGGATAAGCTGAACCAAGCACTGTTAGCAGCGACTCGTCAAGGAGATAAGGAGCTTCTAACAAAACTATTAACAGACGGTGCAGATATTGATGTTACAGATAATGAGGGTAGAACGCCCGCTTTAATCGCTGTACACACGAATCAACTGGATATATTCAAATTATTGCTTGAAAAAGGTGCCAACATCAATATCCGCGACAATCGCTCGGATAATCCACTTCTTTATGCAGGCGCTGAAGGAATGCTTGATTTTGTGAAGGTATCTATTGCTGCAGGTGCTGATACCTCAATTGTGAATAGGTTTGGGGGGACCGCACTCATCCCTGCTGCAGACCGTGGTCATGTGGATATTGTGGAAGAACTTCTTACAAGTTCTGACGTCAATATTGATCATGTCAATAATCTGGGTTGGACTGCATTACTAGAAGCTATCATACTAGGCGATGGGGGCAAAGAACATCAGGCAATAGTGCAATTGTTAATTCAGCATGGTGCTGACATTCAACTTGCAGATTCTAATGGAATTAGTCCCTTACAGCATGCGCAAAATAGGGGTTATCAAGAAATGGTAGAAATGCTAATGAACAAGAGTAGTGATTCGATATAATTTAAATAAAAGGAACTCCGCTCAAAACGGAGTTTCTTTTTTTTGTCCTTTGAAACTAGGATTACCCACCTCGTAATATAGTATAATCAGACTATAATGTTCAATAGTGGAAGATGGGAATATAGCACTATTAAATTTATCGAAGAATGAGGCGTGCATGAGAACTTCGGAGAATAAGATTAAGTTAAGTCATTTATTATACATAGTAGTATTTATCGGTCTCTTGATTGTTGTGCGATGGGGCTGGCATAATCATTTTTCGTTGTCCAATCCACCTGCTGTGAAACAAGGTGTATTAGATTTACGTGGGGTGGATATTGAATCACTAAGCTCCTTTCCGCTGGATGGTGAATGGGAATTCTATCCTGAACAATGGGTGAACGCTACCAATATTAACAACGCTACGAAATGGCAGAGGCTTCAGGTGCCGGGTAACTGGACTTCTAAATTCAATCCGGCAGATCAAGAGAAGGCATATGGATACGGAACTTATCATTTGCGTATTCTGCTGGATCAACCCTTATCTGAGCCGCTTAGCTTTTGGTTTCAATCGGTCTATACTGCTTCTGAAGTGGAGATTAATGGAACAGTCCTCTCACGATTCGGTAAGTTATCTGAAGAGAAAGAAGGCCATGTTTCTGTCACGAAGTCATTCTTGATCAGTTATGTACCGACAGATCAGAACCAAATGGATCTATTTGTTCGAGCGTCAAATTACGGGTCACCGTTAAAAGGAGGCATTGTTAGGTCTGTAGAGTTTGGCATTCAACATGAGATAGATACAGTCTACTGGAATTCCATTGGCTTGCAGCTAATTGTAGGGGTATTGCTCTTGATCCACGGGCTTTATTTACTGATTATTTATTTGATGGATGTGCGAAAAACAGAGTTGATTATTTTCTTTTCGATGATGGTCGCAGCGGCTGTATCTATTGGGGTTGAACATAATGGACTATTGTTCCGGTTTCTTCAAGTTGATTTTGCCTGGATATTGAAGCTAAAGGTTCTTTCATACATAGGGTTTTGCTTGTTTCTGTTCCTCATGGGAAGAGAGCTCTTTGGGAACCTGCGGAAAGGTAAGGCTTTTTATAGTTATATCTTCTCACTCCTCGGTTTCACTCTATTTATAATCTTTGGTCCAGAAGAGACAGTGCTGTTTTCGATCGAAAAAGGGGTCTATATGATCCTGTATTACATTCCAGTATTTTGGACGGCTTATTATTTTATGAAAATGGTATTTATTCAAGCTGAGGGAGCTCTATTTTTATTATGTTCAGTGCTAGCTGTGATTAATAATATAATGTGGGCATCTGTCTATTACGCAGGAACCTCACAATTTATGTTTTATCCAGTTGATTTAATTGCTGCACTTGCTGCTTTTTCTACCTATTGGTTTAGGAGATATTTTCATCAATCCCATCAAAATGTGTTACTGAATGCTCAATTGGCTGAATCGAACAAATTAAAGGATCGTTTTTTGGCCAATACATCTCATGAACTACGGACTCCTTTGCATGGGATTATGAATATTGCTCAGAGTGTGCTCATAAGAAAGAAACATGTACTGGATGAAGAGAGTCAACGTGACATGGAACTGCTAATAATGGTCAGTCGGCGGATGTCGCTCATGCTGAACGATTTGCTAGATGTAGTGAGATTGCAGGATAAACGGATTGTGATGAACATCAAGGTGGTGCAAGTAAGGTCCTTGGCTGAGGGCGTGCTGGATATGTTACGCTTCCTGACCGGTGGGACTAAGGTGGAGCTTCGCATGGACATTAATGAGGATTTGCCGTGTGTATATGCTGATGAGGAACGATTGGTACAGATTCTGATTAATCTAGTTCATAATGCGCTTAAGTTCACCGAACAGGGAAGTGTTGTACTGTCAGCAGAACAAGTGGATGGGCAGGTATGGATCCATGTTACGGATACAGGAATTGGTATGGATGAGGCACTGAGAAAGCGTGTATTTATGCGTTATGAACAAGGAGCTTACGGTGAAGGTGGTATCGGTCTGGGTCTTAGTATTTGTAAAGAGTTGGTTGAGCTGCACGGTAGTGAATTATTATTGCAATCGCAGCCGGGCAAGGGAAGTAAGTTCAGCTTCAAATTACCTGAAGTAAATGAGAGTGTACAGTCTTCCATTTCTGATATTCATATAGAAAAAGATACGGACCCATTGTCACCTTTCAGTGAATGGATCACTGCTGAGGTATCTACTATGGTGGCCGCCACATACTCCGCGAAGGAAGTAGAGCCACTCTCGAATACAGACGCTGATATTATTCGTGTTCTGGCGGTTGACGATGATTCGGTCAATCTAAAAGTTTTGCAAAATATTTTGTCAGATGGAACATATCAGATGGTGACTGCGACTTCTGCTCGTGAAGCGCTGGATAAGTTAAACCATGATCGATTCGATCTGATCATCGCTGATGTGATGATGCCGGGTATGTCTGGTTACGAAATGACTAGATTAGTCCGCGAGCGGTTTACGATGTATGAATTACCTATTATTCTACTGACTGCTCGTAGTGAGCGGGAGGATGTCTATGCGGGCTTCTTGGCTGGAGCAAATGATTATGTCACCAAACCGGTAGATGCGGTGGAATTGAAGTATCGAGCCTTGTCCCTTTCATCTATGAAGCGAGCGGTCAATGATCGGTTGAGGATGGAGGGTGCTTATTTACAAGCGCAGATCCATCCACACTTTCTCTTCAATACACTGAATTCGATCATGTCCTTAAGTGACTTTGACACTGCCAAAATGAGAGAGTTATCAGATGCGTTCACAGCTTATCTGCGCATAAGTTTTGACTTCTTAAATGCAGGCAAGCTCGTTACGCTGTCACAGGAGCTTGAGCTGGTGGAGAATTATATATATATCCAGCAGCAGCGTTTTGAGGAGAGACTCCATGTGGAATGGAAAGTAGATGCGAATCTTGAAATGTTGATGCCTCCGCTTACGATTCAACCACTAGTTGAGAATGCTGTTCGACATGGCGTTTTAAGTCGGGCTAAAGGTGGGACACTGCGTATTCATATTGAGACACGTGCGGATGCTGTTCATTTTAACATTGTAGATACAGGGATTGGAATGGACGAAGCACAAGTCAGCATGCTGTTAAATCCGAATGGATATAAGAATCAAGGTATTGGACTGCTTAATACGGATAGAAGATTGACACAACTATATGGACGTGGCTTGCAAATTCAAAGTATCCCTGGTTTGGGAACTACGGTGTCATTTATCATACCTGATAAAGATTGATTGTGATCATGGGGGAACTCCTTGGAGTTATCCCTTTTTGGTGTTTTCTTTAGGAATTTATGTGAATATTTCATTATTGTTGCATCATTGATTGTAAAAATAAAAGCTACCTGCCATTATTACAGAGAAAGGAAAATTTGTAATCAAAAAATCATTCATGATAGGAGAATTAGAATGACTAATAACTTATTTGTAAACGAGACAAGAGAACAACTGAGCTGGATGAATCGCCCCGAGCGTAGGGAGTTTACAGACTTAGATGAGCTTACAATAATTGCACCACCTAAATCGGATTTTTTCCAAGACCCGGCAGGAAAACATATGGTAAGCTCAGCGCCATTCTTATCTACACCTGTTGGAGATTCATTTGAATTGACAACCAGACTTCGTGTCGAAATGCGCCATAAATATGATTCAGGATGTCTCATGTTTATGATGGACCATTATAACTGGGCCAAAATTTGCTTTGAGTTTGACGGACAGTATCCCATAATCGTGTCTGTGGTAACAAGGGAAGGGATGTCTGATGATTGTAATTCCGTACATGTTGCTGTAGACAATCCGTATTTGCGTATTACCAAACAAAATCATTGTGTTACCTTCTCCTATTCAGAGGACGGAGCGAATTGGACACTGATCCGATATTTTGGAATGAAGGAAGGTGCTGAATGCGTAGCAGGTGTTGTCGCACAATCTCCCCAAGGTGAAGGCTGCTCAGTGAAATTCGACTATTTGAGTTTGTCGGAATCGAAGGGTGAAAGCCGCTTCTAATGGATCAATTTTTAATAAATAATCCTTTTCGGTCTAATTGTAATTGTTTTGAAGTGAATTGGATGATGAATTCCTCCACGGCGGATATGGTAGCAATGATACATACAAAGACATTCCAAATGGTGTGATCGATGTGGAGAAGCCATAGAGGAGTTATAAATAAGAGGAGTCCGGTCAGTTTATTGCCATAGGTGTGAATGCTTGCGTAAGTTTTGAATCTTCGGAGGGCAACCCCTATCGATGTTAGACGGATGACCGCGATCATGAAGATCCATATCATGATTTCGAGCGTAAGTCCCAGAAGCGGATATAGTGTAAATAAGGAGACCGCTATCAGTATCGTGTCGGCTGCGGAATCCAGTTTTGCTCCAAGGCTACTTGTTGTGTTCGTCATTCTAGCAATAGGTCCATCGATCAGATCGGTGACCCCGCAAAGGATATAAATTACAAGGAAGGTCAAACTTAGCGGATCGAGGAATAATAACAACATTGCCAAAATGATTCTGCCAAACGTAATTCCATTGGGTATTCTCTTCATCATTCAATCCCGCCTTAGTATACGACCTTATCTTATTTCTATTTTACCAGAGGAGTGCAAATTCTATAAAAAACAAGCCGGAGCGAATGCTCGCTCCGGCTTGTTTCTATGTTTGTTAAAGCTTATTGCGCGGATACAGACTTGAACCATTCGTTAACTTCTTTGGTGATTTGGTCACCGCCATTGGATTTCCAATTGGCAACGAATTGGTCAAAGGAGTCTACTGGCAGTTTGCCATAAATAATTTTGTTGAAAGTTTCCATTTCGGACTGGCGAAGCAGGTTCCATTTGGATACCATCGTTGGTGTAGCAGCACCAGTAAAGTAGTTTTGTTTACGAACGTCTAGTTGTGACATAACCACTTTTCCTGCCGCCCAGTTTTCTGGTTTACGGAACTCTGCCATTTGTTTTTCATAAGGTGTTACAGGTGTCTCGCCGTCAGCAAGTTTAACCAAAGTCTTCATAAACAGATCAGGAATACGGGCCGGACCTGTTAAGAATGGGAATTCATTGGAGAAGTCTTTAATCTTGTCTTTATCACTTGTTGGTTGTCCATCAATCATATCCCAGTCGTAACCTTTAGCAAAGCCATATTCATATTGACTGCCTGCAGCAGGGTTAGCTAAGTTATCAAGCAAGTAGTTATAGTACAAGAAAATAGCTTCTGGGTGCTTAGCATCCTTGTTAATCATGATACTAGCATTTACACCGGAATTCTGCCATTTGGTTCCAATCAAACCATCTGGTCCTGCTGGAACCGGATAACCTTTAATCTTCGCTCCAGGTACATTCTTCATAAGATCGGGAGCAGGCCAGTCTGGAACCCAGTTGGCGCCTGGCAGAATACCAGCTGCACCTTTCGTGAAGCTCTCAGCGGATTTACCTTCATCCCAAAGGGCGGAGTCCGTGTGAATATATCCTTTATCCATCCATTCGCTAAGCTTTGCGAGTGCTTGCTTAGCACCTGGGTTAATGGAACCATATTCAAGATTGCCATCTTTATCTTTGTTCCATTGTTCCTCAATTGTACCGTATGCCCCGAATAACCAGTCTAGTTGGCCCATCCAGGTATTTGTGTTGTTTTTCAAAGAAATTGCAAGCGGGTACACATCTTTAGGCGCTAAGCCATCAGGGTTTTCGTTCTTAAATTTATCCATGATGTTCTCAAGATCGGCGATGGTCTTAGGCGCTTCCAGCTTCAGCTTTTCCATCCAATCTTCACGTAACCACAAGAGCGTATCATCATTGTCGGTATATTCAAGGATCGGCAGATTATATTTCTTACCGTCTTTAGTGAATGGGTACCAAAGTTCTGGATGTGCTGCAACGTGATCTTTCAGAATTTTGTTTGCATACTTATCAAATAACTCATCGATAGCGATGAACTGACCGGAATCAATAAGCTGATTGGTCAATACTGCGTTAGTTGGTGCAAAAACGAAATCAGGAAGCTTTTCGCCGGAAGCAATGGCAAGTTGAAGCTTTTGTCTGTATTGATCGTCATTTGCAGGATACCAAGTATCTTTATGCTTCATACCCAATGTTTCAAG
The DNA here is from genome assembly GCF_037972555.1 of Paenibacillus sp. FSL R5-0744. Taxonomy (NCBI): domain Bacteria; kingdom Bacillati; phylum Bacillota; class Bacilli; order Caryophanales; family Paenibacillaceae; genus Paenibacillus; species Paenibacillus sp. FSL R5-0744. The sequence continues at coordinate 4,346,846 of NZ_CP150228.1, read as the reverse complement.
CATCCAGCGATCGTGAACGTTGTTTTCTTTGGTATCACCTTGAACATACTTCTTAGGCATCAATACGGCACTGAACTCGATCGGTGGATCGTATTTGCCTTTTGCGAAAGCGGCATCTGCTTCGGATTGGGTATTATTGGTAGCGTTACCATTTTTGGCATTCTCATTAGATGTGCCGCTACTGCCACATGCTGTGAGAGTGATAAGTGCTGTGACCGTGAGAAGCGACCACATTTTCTTGAACTTGATCATTCTTCAATTCCCCCTACTGTGTATGATCTTTACAAGTGTAACTTTAACAACTTGTCGGGGATGTCATCTATATGAGATTTTTAGTTTCGATAGGACTCTATCATGTTATTTGTTAGTATCTCTATATTCCTGCGGCGTTACCCCAAACTGCCGTTTGAATACTTTGATAAAATAAGCAGGGTCCATATATCCAATTTCCATGCTGATTTCATAGACTTTTTTATTGGTGGTCTTCAGCTTATGACAGGCACGATCCATCCGCAAGCGCGAGATATAATCGCTAATGCCTTCACCTGTTTCAATCTTATAAATTTTTGATAAATGGGTCGGATGGAGATTTACATGGTCAGCCAGAACACGTAATGATACATCATCATGCAAGTTCTTATCCGTATAATCTTGAATTTTCTTCACATACTCGGAACGTATATCTTTGATTTCGTTGGATGTGCCTTCTTTTAGATTGGCTAGAACACTTAGTGACCATTTTCTTAGTTTACTAATGCTGGTAAAAGCATCCCCACTTTGCAACGCTTCTATATCGGTCCCCATTAAGTTTGCTAGCGTATGACCATTGCGATGTGCAAGATTCGTGAAAGAAGCAGTAATTAAAAAGCCAGCCTCCATGCAATGCTCCCACGATTCAGACCATTTCTCATCCAGTTCCGCACAGACGGCAAGCAATTTCTCTTCGGCCGCATCCCAATGTCCACTCTCCAGTAGATGAATCAAAGAGGGTGGGGTATAAAGAGCGTCTAAAGGTCCTTGTGCTGAGGGAAGCTCCAAGTCACTGACCCGCATAATGAATTCTCGCTCATCTCCGACAATTTGGCGGAAAGAGGAGGAGGCCTGATGAAAACGATTCGACAGCTGCTCAGGAAACTTGAACCACTCCGTGATTACAATGGATAGTGAGCCTTTCAGAAATTGCTTGACCTTATATTGAAGTTGTAGAGAAAGCTTCTCTAATATGGATTCTTTTCCAAGGTCAGCTCCTTGTTCTTTAAGTTGGAGCAGAAACACAAGATATCCATGTTCCTCTTTAACGCCCCAGACTTCCATAAATTCTCCCATAATCTCTTCAGCCATATTAATAATCGCATATTCAATCAAGGTTTGATCGGTATTATCAAATTCTCTGAATTCTTCTTCCATTCGTACCAGCATCAATGCGGCTTCTCCGGATTGAAAGGGCAGATCGTAACTCACGAGCTTCCGTTCCCATTCACCGGCTTGAAAACGATGACCTTGCAAAGCATCCAGTAGCAAACGCCCCCGTAAAACAGGGAGGTTCTCCCGGAGGGTAAACTGGGTTCGTTTAAGAGAACTTATAAGCTCCCATTCAGCATTCAATTGATTGATCGCATTTTTGACTGCTCCGAGCAATTCATCATCAGTCGGCGGTTTAAGCAAGTAATCCACGGTCTTGTTTTGAAGTGCTTTTTTGGCATAATCGAATTCTGAATGGCCGGATAAAATAATACATTTAATTTTTTTGTTATGTTTTCTTATCCGCTCTATCAATTCGATTCCCGTCATTTCTGGCATTTGAATATCTGAGATTACTATATCAATGGGATGCGTATCGATAATTTGTAGCGCTTCACGTGCGGAATAAGCTTTATGCACATGTTCAATTCCTAGCGTATGCCAGGGTTTAGTCATGGAAAGATTATCTACCCAGTGTGCTTCGTCGTCTACTATGATCATCTGCATGTTGTTAGTCTCCTTGATGTTCCTTTAATTTATAACTATCATCCTCAGTTGGGATTTCCCAGATAATTTCTGTTCGGAATCCACCGAGAGGGGATGGCTTGAAGGTAAGACTTGAATGATTGCCGAACAGGTGAATGATCCGCTGATTTGTATTCCAAAGACCACAACCCATTTCCTCCTGCAAAGGCTCCTGCATTTTACGGTTTAATGCTTCTAGCTGATCCAGATTCAGGCCAGGACCATCGTCATCGATATAAATTCTACAGAAGCCGTTTGACTTCTCACCACTAATCTTGATCTCACCTGATGAATAGGACTTCGCTACTCCATGAATCACAGAATTCTCCACCATAGGTTGAAGCATTAGGCGAGGTACAGATTGGCTAAGCATATCCTCAGGAATATCAATATGATAATCAATTCTGCCATTACGCAGTTTCTGGATATCTAAATAGTTGACTAAGAGCTTGATTTCTTCCTCCAAAGAAGCCGTCTCCCGTTCCATCCGGGTGGTATAACGATAGTAAGCACTTAGATTATAAGCCATTGAGACGACAGCGTCCTCATCTTTCATCTGGGCCATATTGATAATATAACCAAGACAGTTATAGAGAAAATGCGGGTTAATTTGTGCTTGGAGCTGCTTCAGGGTAGCTTCTCGAGCACGGATCTTTTCATTAAATACATTTTCTATCAGGTCTTGAATTTGATGGGACATATCGTTAAAACGACGGAACAGAAACGAAAACTCATTTTGCTCATTGCTATGAAGCCGTACGGAGTAATCTCCTTGCTGTACGCGCTGTAAACCACTGACTAGTTTTTTAATCGGATATTGAACGTTTCTATACAGCAGAATGGAAGAGGATACTCCCACAACAAACAGCAGAATCATTGTGATATAGAATAAATCTCGACTAAGAGAAATCGGTTTGAGAATTTGATAAAGGGGGACAACATCTACTAAATGCCAATCCAAAGAGGCTGATTTCACAGAACTGACCAAATAGTTCTTCCCATTTAGTTTCACTACATCCTGAGTTGTATTCTCCGGAGAGTGATTATCCAGGTAATTAACTAGTTCGTCGGATAGCTGCTTGTCCGCGCTACGGTTGAGGATCGGTTTCTCCCCTTTGTGATAGAAGAACGGATCGCCTTGCCCACCTGCTTTGTACGAATCGAGCATGTTCTGAATGTTCGTATAACTGAAGCTGGCTTCAATGACTAGGCTACTTCCTGTTAACGTCCCCGGCTGAGCTAAGGAATCCGTTAAGAACCAGTAAAAGGATTTTAAATCGCCTTGAGATTCCACACCATGATCACCATACGTCCATCTTCCACTCATATTTGCTTTTAAATAATCCTCATCATACCCGATGGGTCTGTCGTAATTGGCGATGACATCTTTATTCTGCTGTGAATGAACGGCGTATCTGGTCGGCCAAATATCTGTAACCCCAGCTTGAAGCACCATCTTTTCCTGGAGGATATATCTGGTCTGCATCTGATCATAACGATCTTCCCATACATTTAGTCCATTGAATGCCCTGACGTTGGGATCTCTTGAAAGAATAAGGGTGAAGTCCATCATCTGATTAATTCGAGAATCGATCTGATTGGATAAAAAAGTGAGTTGTTTCGTATTGGACGTCTGCAACTCTTTGCCTACAACCTCGAAGGTGACGTTATTTGAAAAGGTATACATGATAATGATGGGAATGAATAGGAGTATGATCAAGCTGTTTATTTTGGCAAACAGACTAAATCGAGATTGTAAGTTTCCTCTAAGTATTGTAAAGCGCTTCCATAAATTCATAAATGCCCCTCCAGATGTTGTCCTAATAAAACCCTATCAAGCCTAACAATGTTATATAGTCAAACCTGAGAAACGCCTGATACTATTTATAGCAGAGATCCCCATCACACACAAAATATTTTTTTTGGGAACAGGAGAGAGCTATGGAGGCTAATATGGAGGTTAACTCGATACCACAGGCGAGCCTAGAAAGTCAGCCGAGTAAAAAAAGAAAAAAAGGCTTTAATCAACCATGGATTCTCCATTTTATGGTGTTGCCAGCGGCAATCATGGTTTTTATTTTTTCTTATATTCCGATGTCCGGAATTCTTATGGCATTTCAAGACTATAAACCTGCACTAGGTTTTTTTGATTCCGAGTGGGTCGGACTTAAGCATTTCAGGTACATGTGGGAGAATGATTATTTCCTGTCCATTACGTGGAATACGTTATTTTTTGCTTGCTCCAAAATTGTTTTGAACTTGATTATTCCGTTTATCTTCGCCTTATTGCTTAATGAGGTAAGAAGAATGGGCCTTAAAAGAACTATTCAAACACTCGTTTATCTTCCGCACTTTCTGTCTTGGGTTACACTTTCAGGGATTCTCATTGATATCCTTGCTCAGACAGGTATTGTCAATCAATTCCTCACATCTGTATTCGGCATCAAGCCGATTTTCTTCCTAGGAGACGGCAACTGGTTCAGGTTCACTATCATTGCTAGTGATGTTTGGAAAGAGTTTGGTTTCAATACGATTATCTTTTTAGCGGCACTTTCGGGTATCAATCCATCACTTTATGAAGCTGCTGAAGTGGATGGGGCGGGGCGTTGGAAACAAACGATGTATATCACAATTCCTGCGTTAATCCCAATCGCTATCGTAATCGCCACCTTGGCACTGGGTAATGTGCTCAACGCAAACTTTGACCAGATCTTTAACTTGTACAGTCCATTGATCTATCAGCAGGGAGATATCATTGATACTTTCGTGTATAGAGAAGGTCTACTAAGCGGACAGTTCAGTTTCGCAACCGCAGTTAATCTATTCAAATCGTTAATTAGCTTAGTCTTAATCGTAGTCTCTTACCGACTTGCTTATAGATTTGCAGGGTACAGAATTTTCTAGAAAGGATGACAACTGATGTACCATAAAACAATTCCATATCGAATATTCAGTATTATCAATAATGTGTGCTTGACTATCCTTTCCGTGCTCTGCCTGCTACCTTTGTACCACTTACTCATGGTATCTCTTAGTGCATCCGCACCTGCTAATGCTGGATTAGTCACATTCTGGCCGATTGGCTTTACCTTTGAAGCCTATGCAAAGACGTTTAATAATGTCAATTTCCTTAACTCCTTGTGGGTGTCTGTGGAACGGACAATACTCGGAACAGGACTTGCGCTGGTGGTAAATACGGTTGCAGCTTATGCGCTGTCTAAGGAAACAAGAGTCTTTCGTGCAAGAAACGTCTATCTTTGGTATTTTGTTGTCACCATGCTGTTCAGCGGTGGTCTGATACCGGGTTACATTCTAATTCTGAAGCTTGGTCTCATGAATTCATTGATGGCACTTATTCTTCCTGGATTAGTTGCTGTATTTAACATCATTTTGCTTCTGAATTTCTTCCGTACCGTACCTAAAGATCTTGAGGAAGCAGCTTTTATTGATGGGGCAGGACACTTTCAGACCTTTGTGAAAATATATTTACCGGTCTCCTTACCTGTTATTGCAACCGTCTCTCTATTCCTTATGGTAGGACACTGGAACGCTTATTTTGACGGTATTATTTATATCAGAGATGCAGATAAGCTTCCGCTAGCGACGTTTATGCAGACGATTATCGTTCAGGCAGATATGTCTAAGCTTGATCCGGCAGCCGTTGCTAATTTATCACAACGAACCATCCGGGCCTCGCAGATTTTTATAAGTGCTTTGCCAATTCTATTGGTTTATCCTTTCCTTCAACGTTTCTTTGTAACTGGGATTGTGGTAGGTGCTGTAAAAGAATAATCTCTTTTTAGAAAAAGAGTTTGAAGAAGGAGCTACGGTTCTAGTCCAGACTAGAACATGTAGCTCTTTTTTTATTTAGATGGATTTCATGGCTAAACTGGATAATTATTGAAAACAATAAAAATATTCAGAAAATTTTCATATGACGATCATGCTAACATAGGCTATAATGAGGTCTAAAAAAGAAAAAAAAGAAAACGGGGCATAAGAATGAATCAATTTAAAGGTGAAAAAAATCTTCTCTCAGAGAAGAAGGAGCGGTTCTCTTCCGCCGGCTTTATTTTCGCAGCGATCGGGAGCTCAGTAGGTCTGGGGAACATGTGGAAATTTCCGTATATCACTGGGGAAAATGGGGGGGCGGCTTTCTTCCTTCTCTTCATTGTATGTTTAGTGTTGATCGGTTTACCCGTATTGTTGGCAGAGTTGGCCATTGGTCGTAGCGGACGTGGAAGCGCGGCTACTGCATTTGTACGTGCCGGAGGCGGGAAGAACTGGATGGCCGTCGGATTTCTGCAAGTCCTTGCACCATTTTTAATTCTTTCCTTTTATATCATTGTTGCAGGATGGACGTTGAACTACGCAATGATTGCCTTCAATGGACAATTGTTCAGTTCCAGTAATTATGCAGGTGAATTCAGCTCCTTTATATCTGGACCTATGCCAATTGTTTGGCAGGGGATAGCAATCCTTATAACGGCGGGTGTTGTTATTCTTGGAGTATCAGGCGGGATCGAGAAATTTAATAAGGTATTGATTCCTGGTCTGGTTGTTCTCCTAATTGTATTGATGATTCGTGCGGTTACCTTACCAGGTGCAAACGAAGGAGTAGCCTTTTTCCTAAAACCAGACTTTTCGGTGCTGACGGCGGAATCTGCGTTAGTCGCTTTGGGACATGCTTTCTTTTCATTGTCGCTTGGGATGGGAATTCTCCTGACTTACGGCTCTTATGTGGATAAAAAACAATCGCTAGGAACTGCTGCACTCGCAGTCGGGGCAGGAGATTTGTTATATGCGTTTATCGCAGGATTGATTATTTTTCCGACGACATTCTCATTTGGGATTGCTCCTGATCAAGGTCCTTCGCTAATTTTCATTGCTTTGCCAGCAGCTTTCTCAGCAATGCCATTTGGTGCATTCTTTGGTGGTTTGTTCTTTATCTTGCTGGCGATTGCCGCTTTAACTTCTGCCGTATCTCTGCTTGAGGTGCCTGTATCTTTCGCGATGGAGCGCTGGAATTGGAGCCGGAAACGTTCAGTTTGGATTTTGTCATTAGTATGTTTCCTCCTCAGTATTCCTTCGGCGATGTCACTGGGAATGGTCCCTGAGCTATCGTTTGGCGGCAAAGCGTTGTTCGATTGGGTGGATTTTGTAACTTCTAACATTATGTTGCCACTAGGCGGTCTGTTGGTTACCATCTTTGCCGGTTATTTCTGGAAAGGGGCAGCAGAAGCGGCTGGGCTTAAGGCAGGTTGGTTCCGCGTTTGGTTATTTATGCTCCGGTATGTTGCGCCGATTCTGGTGTTCTTGGTGTTGCTTCATACTTCAGGGATTATTAAATTTTAATTTAATTCAATTTCTAAAAAATCATCAAAAAAAGCTCTACGACCCTTGTGGTTGTAGAGCTTTTTTTGATATTGAAGATAAATACATTATTCCTCTAAATCCTACTTGACTAGGTGGATTAATTGGAATATAGTATAAAAAAAGATTGCACGAATCAATTCAAAACTAATAATTGTATACAATTATACAAATATATTGTTGAGGCTCTTGCCCGACAGATTATCGATGAGGAGCTACATAAATATGGCGATACGATCACGTAGGTTGTCAAAGGATAATACCTATGATGCATTAAAACAAAAAATTATTGATAGTGAATTAGAGCCGAATCAACCTGTACATGAAGAAAATTTGGCAGCGTTACTAGGGGTTAGTCGTACTCCACTAAGAGAGGCAATACAGAGATTGGAGAACGAGGATTTTCTCATTCGACAGCCAAATGGAAGACTGCGGGTGGCTTCTGTGACACTCAAAGAGGTTGAAGAAATATTCCAAATTCGCAGCATGCTTGAAGGCTATATCGCAAGAAATGCAGCTAAGCATGCTACAGAGAACGATATTGTTAATTTAACGACGATGATTACAAAAATGAAACACTCCTTCCAACTTGGCGACAATCAGAATTTTGTAACCTATGGATTTGAGTTCCATGATTATTTATCAGAAATCAGCGAACTAAAAACATTCGAGAAAGTTCTGAATCAATTAAGAGATCATTCCCTTCGCTATTGTAGATTCGTCTCCATGCATGGAGATTGGAATACACAGGCGGATGAAGAACATGATCTTATCTTGCAAATGATCGCTGACCACAATGAAGATGGCGCTGAAAAAGCAATGCGAGATCATATTTTAAGCAGTCTAGCTACTGCACTTGACCGGATTAAAGGTATTGAAGAAAAGTTGGAAGCATAAAGAAAGGGGAGCACTTTACTATGAATATACTTAATGAGGTTGATCAAGCATTAGCGAATCAATTAATTGATGTTCGTAGAAACCTACATAGAGAGCCTGAATTAGCTTATGAAGAATTTAAGACCACAGAGAAATTACGGGAATGGCTGACCCATGCCAATATTCATATTCTAGACCTTCCGTTACAAACCGGACTTATCGCAGAGATCGGACAAGGTAATGGACCTGTTGTAGCTATTCGCTGTGATATTGATGCACTTCCGATAGAGGAACAGACTGGATTATCTTTTGCTTCTGAGATTCCTGGAAAAATGCATGCTTGTGGGCACGATTTTCACACGGCTACGATTCTAGGAGCTGCCTTATTGTTAAAGGCACGTGAAAGTGAATTGCCTGGCAAGGTTAGAGTATTGTTCCAACCAGCAGAAGAAACAGGGCATGGAGCGGAGAGTGTCTTAGCATCAGGAGGACTCAAGGGTGTTGACGCTATATTCGGTTTACATAATTCACCAGACCTGCCTACAGGAGCTTTTGGAACAAGAACAGGAGCTTTAACAGCAGGTGTTGATCGGTTTGAAATTACGATAAAAGGTGTCGGCGCTCATGCTGCTTATCCTGAAAAAGGTGTGGATTCCATTGTCACTGCGGCTCAGATCATTACCTCGCTACAAACCATCGTAAGCCGTCAAAACAGTACCACTGAACCGGTTGTGTTAAGTGTCACCAGAATTAATGGGGGCTTCACATGGAATGTCCTACCGGAAAAAGTGGAATTAGAAGGTACGGTGCGAACTTACAATGAAGAGATTCGTCGCCAGATTCCAATCCAAATGACCCGAATCATTGAAGGAATTGCTGCAGCTGCTGGGGCAGAGGCTAAGCTACATTGGTATCCAGGACCACCAGCAACGATTAATCATGGCGAATGGGCTGACTTTACCAAAGAGGTCGCTTCAGATGCCGGATATATAGTACATGACATCCCACCGCAAATGGGAGGAGAAGATTTCTCCTTTTATTTACAACAGATACCGGGTGCTTTTGTAAATATAGGATCAGGCCCAGCCTATGCTTTACATCACCCTCGATTCGATGTGGATGAAGCTGCGATTTTACCCGCTGCGAAGTACTTCGCTTTATTGGCAGAACAAGCGCTGGTGAAGCTACAAGTCAAAGCTTAATTGATCTCCTAGACCTAAATCCTAAAGATGATTGAGAGGAATGTATATGATTGAACTAAAGCAGGTTTCCAAAACGTTCACTCGGAAAGGAATCACGATTGATGCTCTTAAAGGGATCGATTTAAAGGTCGATAAAGGCGATATCTTTGGCGTTATCGGCTATAGTGGTGCGGGGAAAAGTACATTAATTCGTTTAGTCAATTATTTGGAAAGACCTACTGAAGGACAGGTCTTCGTTGCTGGGCGTGATTTAGGAACCTATAACGATAAAGAGTTACGGGCGGCTAAGAAGAATATCGGCATGATTTTTCAACATTTTAATCTATTAGAATCTAAAAAAGTATTTGATAATGTAGCGATTCCTCTAGTTCTCTTAAAAAAGAATAAGAATGAAATCCGCCAGCGTGTACAAGAGTTGCTAGAGTTTGTTGGATTAAGTGACAAAGCAGGGAGTTACCCTAGTGAATTATCAGGTGGACAGAAGCAGCGGGTCGGGATTGCCAGAGCGCTTGCCTCGAATCCATCCATCCTATTATGTGATGAAGCGACTTCTGCCTTAGATCCACAGACGACACATTCTATCTTACAGCTATTAAAAAAAATCAATGCAGAGTACAACATTACTGTGATGATCATTACACATGAAATGTCTGTCATTCAAGAGATTTGCAACAAGGTGGCGGTGATGGAAGAGGGCCGAATTATTGAGCAAGGAAGCGTTCTAGATGTATTCGGTAGTCCGAAGCATAAGACCACACAAAATTTTGTGAAGACGGTTATTCAGAACAGCATTACGCCAAGCGTCCAAAAATCCATCAAAACAGAACCCGGAAGTGTTCTTTATAAACTTAATTTTGTTGGAGAAAGCGCCTCTGAGCCTATCCTGTTCGAGATGATTCGATCCTTCGATATGAAGGTCAATATTTTATTTGCGAACACGACCGAGATTCAGGAAACGACACTGGGTACAGTAATTATTCAATGCAGTGGAGATACAGCTGAGATTAACAATGCGTTATCTTTCTTAAAACGTCATGGAGTCGGTGTAGAGGAGGTAGAATCTAATGTTTTCGACCACATTAACAGGTGATCAATTTCTGCAGGCGATTATTGAAACGATTCAGATGGTTGGCGTCTCCTTGTTTGTTGGCTCATTGATAGGGATACCCTTTGGGATATTGCTTGTAATCACTCGTCCTGGTGGGGTTTTGGAGAACAAAGCGCTTTACGCCATACTAAATCCAATCATCAACATTATACGCTCTCTGCCTTTTATTATTTTACTTGTAGCGATTGTACCTTTCACACGTTTGATTGTTCATACTTCGATTGGGACAAGCGCAGCGATCGTACCTTTAATTATCTACATCGCACCATATATTGGCCGTTTAGTAGAGAACTCCCTGCTTGAAGTGAACCCGGGAATTCTCGAAGCTGCTGAAGCGATGGGGGCAACGCCATTTCAAGTGATATGGTACTTTTTATTGCCAGAGGCAGTTGGATCATTAATCCTGTCTTTGACAACGGCAACGATCGGGTTGATCGGTGCAACTGCAATGGCTGGAACGGTAGGGGGCGGCGGTGTCGGTGACTTGGCGATTGTATATGGGTACCAACGTTTTGATACGGTTGTCGTGGTAGCTACTGTTGTTATTCTCATTATTTTAGTGCAAGGCATTCAATCTTTAGGCAACACGCTAGCAAGAAAAATTCGCCGTTATTAGTCATTACATATTCCGGGAGGGAGTTTGGCAGATGAGTGAATGGAGCAAGCAAGATCGATTTAAAGCGATATTATCCGGAGAAAAGGCAGATCGCCCAATTGTAAGTGGTTGGCGGCATTTTATCGACAAAGAACAAACTGCAGATGATTTAGCGCAAACTACGATTTCTTTTACGAAACAATATGATTGGGACTGGGTCAAGATCAATCCTAGAGCTACTTATTTGGCGGAAGCTTGGGGCAATCAATATGATTTTACGGATTATCAGACTGTATTTCCAAGGCAGCAAACAACAGCAATTCCATCAGCGGTTAATCTATGGGATATCGAAGTTAAAAAGGCGGTGCATACAGCTTCCTTGGCCGAACACTTAGAGAGTGTTAGAAAAATTCGTCAAGGACTACCTGATACCCCACTAATCCAAACGGTATTCTCTCCATTGACTGTATTGCTATTTATTGTAGGACGTTCTGCTTATGTTACAAAAACAGTGTTTGGCATTGAGCATCCAGTAACTTTGGAGTCGTTATTTAAGGAGCATCGTGCGGCAGCGCACCATGCGTTACATGCGATTTCATTAACCTTAGCCGATTATGTACAAGAGCTGCAGCAAGTGGGTTCTGACGGTTTGTTCTACGCTGTGACAGGCACCGCTCACCCAGGATTATTTGATGAAGCCATGTTTGACGAGTTCTCCAGACCTTATGACTCTATTGTCTTAGAAGCTGCAAGCTACGGCAAAAACATTCTTCATACTTGTGGGGCTTATGCCCAGCCTGAGAAATTTAATGATTATCGAATTGATGGAATCAGCTGGGATACTGTAGCCGAGGGGAACCCTGGTTTAGAGGCGGATCTTAAAGCTACTAAAGTAGGTGGCGTCGATCATGGGCTGTTCGCTGTAAACGATATCGCACAAATTAAGCAGCAGGCTAAAGAAGCACTGACATTAATGAAAGACCAGCCTTTTATTCTTTCTCCAAATTGCGCTATCCCACTTAATGTGACGGATGAGGCGTTAGCACAGCTAAAACAATCTATATTTGAATAGGAGATGAAGTTATGAAAAAGTTGATAGTAGTGTTGATGATAGGGGTTCTAGCGGTGTTGACGGCTTGCGGGAATAGTCAATCCGATAATTCAGGAGATAAGAAGAAGCTTACCATTGGATTTGGTGTGGGAACCTATGAGGAGCAATTCCGCCAATCGATCCTTCCGATCTTAGAGAAACAAGGCTATAGCGTTGAAATTAAGTCCTTTTCGCAAAACATGCAGGTCAATCCTGCGATGAAGGAAGGCTCCATTGACGCAAGTATCTTCCAAAGCACAGCATACATGGAGGCAATCAACAAAGAAATCAAAGCAGACATGGTAGGGATTGCTTATGCGCCTGGTGCACCACAAGGTCTTTATTCCGTAAATCATACTACACTTGACGATGTTAAAGATGGTACAACCGTAGCTGTTCCGAATGATCCGGTGAACCAAGAGCGTGCACTGCGTATCCTGGAAGAATTGGGTTGGATCAAGATTAAAGATGGCGCAGGCGTAGCTGATTTTAACATCAACAGCATGGAACCGGATAAATATAACATTGATATTAAAATATTGGACCCTGCTCAAATCCTAGTTTCACTGCAAGATGTTGATTACGGCGTTGTAAACGGGAATTATATTGCTAATTCAGACAGAAAGATTACGGATGCCTTGAAAATCGAAAATACGCCTATGGAACACAGAATTATCGTATCGGTTAATAAAAAGGATGAAAATACACAGTGGGCGAAAGACTTGAAAGCAGCTTATGAATCTAAAGAGTTCGAAGAATATATTCGTGGAATAGAGAAATATGATGGTTTCATTCTGCCTGAAGCATGGGACAACAATTAAGTAAGGAAGTGAACTCAAGTGACACAAGAAAAGATTCATTTTATTGGTGGAGGACAGATGGCGGAAGCGATCATTCGCGCATGTATATCCAACAACACCCTGTCGGTAGATCAAATTAGTATATCTGACATTAATGAAGCTCGTCTTCAGTTTTTGAGTACCAAATACGGAATAGATACGAAGAGCTCACAGGAGCAAAGCCTATCTACTGCAGATCTGATTGTGGTTGCGGTGCGTCCACAGGATGATTTAACTACACTTGGACAAATCGTACAACAATTCGCTTCACCTACCGCAGTCATCGTATCGATTGTGGCAGGTGTGACGAATGTCCAATTAGCTGGTTATTTTGGAGCTGAGAGGTCCATTATCCGTGTCATTCCAAATACATTGACGGATACAGGCTACGGATATAGCGGTGTAGCATTAAATGCTTACGCTAACCGTGATCAAGTGGAGCATTTCTTACTCGGATTTGGTAAAGTGCAATATCTGGATGAGACATTAATGGATATTTTCACTGGATTTGGTGTGGCTGGCCCCAACTATATTTATTATTTCATTGAGTCTTTTGTAGATGCAGGTGTGCTTGCCGGATTGCCGCGTGAGCAAGCCTGGAATGTTGCACTGGAGAATATGATGGGATCGGTAGCTATGCTGCAGCAGACAGGGCTGCATCCAAGACAACTGCTAGATATTAATAATTCACCTGGCGGAGTTGGGATGCATGGCTTGTACGAATTAAATAACAGTGATTTCGCAGCAGGTCTGCAAAGAAGTGTTCTGGCGGCTGTGAAGCGTACTACTGAGCTAGGAGTGAAGTAATCATGGTAACAGTGAAATGGGATCATTTAGTACACTACGTCAATGATCTGTCCAAACCAGTTGAAATTTTTGGAGCTCATGATTTGGTTGCTTTTAAGGGAGGTTCTCATAAAGATTGGGGAACCTATAACGCATTAAGTTATTTCGGGCTAACCTATCTGGAATTTCTGAGCATTGAGAATCTTGAGCTGGCAAAGGCAACTGAACATAATCTAGTGGTGAAAGACGCTGTAAAACTTCTGCCGGAGCATGAAGTCTTAAGCAGAGTAGTCATCCGGACAGATGATATTGAAGAAGTAGCGGCTTCCCTTAAGGCAGCGGGTTTATCACTATCTCCAATCATCGATGGGAAGCGTCTAGATAACGAGGGAAGATTAATCGAGTGGCGCATGATGACTATCGGTGGTGATTTTCAAGGCCTAGTCTATCCGTTCATCATTCAATGGAGCGGGACAGATGCAGAGAGGTTAGAAAGATTATCATCGTCTGGAGTCATCCAGCCTCATCCTGCAGGTCATGTTGAAATCGTGCGCGCTGTATTCCATGTCTCCGATCCTGCAGCTACCGCTAAACACTGGGGATCGATATTCGGACTGCCTGTAGCAGAGTCAGAGGACGGTACTTTTATCCTTACGATTGGAGATAAGTCTTTTGCTTTCGTACATGGGGACGAGAACCAGTTCAAACAGGTGTTTTTTGAAACGGATTCGTTAGCGCTGAAAGGGAAGACGATTCAGATCGGTGACGGGGAGTATGTTTTTGTATAAGGCATTAGTTTCTATATAATTTAAGATGAAAAGACTTGCTCGAATGTATTGATACCTCGAGCAAGTCTTTTTGCTATCCATTGATGTGATCTTTTTGTTTTAATCAATTTGTAAACCAGATGAAATTCCATTTTATAGTAAGATAACCATGATAACGAAGATTGAAAACCTCGAGTATGCAGTTAAGAGATAACTTTCAACGGATTAATTCATGTACCAAAAGTATAGTGTCCACATTGATTGGGATTGCAATTGAAGAAGGATGTATCCCTTCTGTTGAGATTACTTTGAATAACAAATGTTTATTGCGATGATAACTTTTTCAAGTACAGATAATCGGCAGTCATCGAAATATCGTTGTTGTCACAAAACGACTCCTTATCTCGTTTTATATGCAGACGGAATAAGGAGTGGTTGCAATGAAAGAATTGACATGCATCGTTATTGGCGGAGGATATGCAGGTATTAATGCAGTTAAAGCGATTCGGAAAACATTTAAGGGGCAAGCAAGTAAACGAACACTCCGACTTATTTTAATCGATAAGAACCCTTATCACTTTCGCAAAGTATTGCTTTTTAAGCCCGCGGTCGGAGATGAAGAGATTACTATCCCTCTGACTAGGTTATTTCCCGAGGGGGTTGAATTCGTTCAGGCTACTGTAACGAAAATCGAATCAGGGGAAAGAAGGCTACTTTGTCAGGATGCTGTAGGAAATAAGAATTCGATAAAATATGACTTCCTCGTTCTGGCGGTGGGCAGCGTCGTGCGGCAACCCGACTCTGATCTAGGAGGTATAGCATTAGCGAGTTTAGACGCTGCGTGGAAGATCCGAGAGGCATGGCGCGCGAATATAAAGAAAGCTGTAAAGGAAAAAAGCTCGAAAGAACGTCAGAGATTAATGACCATTGCCGTTGTTGGAGCGGGCATAAGCGGCATCGAGACATCTGCTGAACTAGCTTATTTTTTTCGTAATGATGCGGTATCATTGGGACTTGACCCGAATGCTGTAAGGATAAATTTATTTAACGCGAATAAGAGACTTTTCCCAGAAGGCCCGGTAAAAGTAGGCCTTAAACTGGAACGTTCACTTGACGCTTGCGGAGTAACTACCTTACATGGAAGTAGGGTATTACAGGAGAAAGAGGGAGTGCTAACCTTATCTAACGGCGAGACGATGTCCGCTGGCCTATGTGTCTGGACGCTGGGGCTGTTACCCAACCCAATGCTGCAAAGCATCGGGTTACCAATCACTCCGGAAGGATACGTGATCGTAGATGCAAGTTATCGGGTTCAAGGGGCCCAGGGTGTATACAGTATCGGCGACTGCGCGCGAATCGTAGACCCTGCTACCGGACGGGTGGACGGGAAGACGTGTAAGGAAGCGACCGCCCAAGCAGCAAGGCTTGGAAAGATTTTATCGGCGGATATTGCAGGGCGTCCGGCACCCATGCATAAGGAATTTATTGACTTTTTTTGTTTTGCCTTAGGTCCGGAGCAGGGAATGGTATGGACACATCAATGGGGGTTAGATATTATTTTTACAGGAAAGCTGGGTTGGCGAATAAGGAAATTGACATGGGATTCGGCAAGTCTGTTAAAATAATGTAAACAGAGGGTTAGTGGAAAAGGGTGGAATTTTAAGATGCAAGAATTATATGAGCATTATAAAGGGCTGCTTTTTACGCTTGCCTACCAACTGACTGGATCGGTCTCCGATGCGGAGGACGCTGTGCAGGACGTATTCCTGAAGTTGTATGATGTAAAGCTGGATCGATTGTTTGAACCTAAAGCATATTTGTGCAAAATGGTAACTAATCGCTGTCGGGATTTATTCAATTCGGCGCGTAAGCGGCGAGAACAGTATTTCGGGCAATGGCTTCCTGAGCCCCTTCTTACTCCGAATGATGAATCGTTTGAATCGGTTGTTCAAGGCGAGCTGCTGTCTTATGCTATGCTCGTCTTGCTTGAAAGGCTGTCCCTTACGGAACGAGCAGTGTTCGTGCTTCGTGAGGCGCTCGGCTTTGAATATGCTAATATTGCTGAGCTCGTTGGCAAAAGCGAAGCGAATTGCCGCAAGCTGATCAGCCGTGCGAGAGGAAAAATGGGGATTACCCCCGATGAACCAGTCAATCCCGAAGCTGCAAGCGAAGAGTGGGTCCGTCGACTCCTAGCGGCTCTCGAACAGGGTAACGTGGATAGGGTTGTATCCATGCTCGCCAAAGATGTCGTGTTGGTCTCAGATGGAGGGGGTAAAGCCTTCGCCGCCGTCCATCCTATTGAATCGCGCGATCTCGTCGCTCGTTTCCTTCTCGGCTTAACTCGTAAGGCTCCTCATTACGAAGGAGGCGTGCATGTAGAAATGAGGGATATAAATGGCCAAACAGGACTCGTTGTCCGTTCAGGAGATGGCATCGTAACTGTTGCGCTAATGCATGTCGAGAGAAATTCGATTCGCAACTTATACTTTGTTAGGAACCCAGATAAGCTGAGGCATTTATTGAAATGAAAAGAGGATTTGAAAAAAATCGCCGTTAGAACAGTTATGGAGATGCGGGGAAGTGAGCACTCCGGTAACACTAACGGAGTTGATTACTAATAACAAGGAATTCAGGAGTGTAACAACACTACTAGGATCAGAATAAAGGAATACAGTGGATTAGCCAACCAATCACTTAAAGTGCTTGTTAGAAGTTAAGTTTAGTGGTAATCAAAGTGAGGGTTATGTTATGCCAAAAAATGATAATATGCTAAAAATTCTATGGATGTTGAATTCGGGAGAGAAATTGACTGCAAAGCAGATATCGGAAAAGTTAGAGATGAATATAAGAACAGTTTATCGGTATATTGATGCACTATGTGCCAGTGGTGTCCCTATCATATCCGACACAGGGCACAATGGCGGGTATAGCTTGCTGCACAATTTTATCAAATCTCCTCTGCTATTTAGTATTGATGAAAAAAAGACACTGCTTCATGCTGCCCTATTTGCAAAAGAAGCCGGATATCCTTTGAGTGAGGCATTAGAGAATGCAACATCTAAGTTGAAAATGTATTCGAATCAGGAGCAGGAAAGTATACTAAGCCATCATTTAGCCGGATTTGAAGTAATAAACCGCAAGGGATACCCCGCTGTTCAGCCGGTATTGCAGGAATTGGAGCACGCTGTAGCAAATGAATGGTCTGTAGAAATTTCTTATCGTAACAGTCATGAAGAGCAGTCCCCAAATAGGGTAATAGACCCCTATGGCGTGGTTAATTGGAACAATAAGTGGTACACAATTGCATTTTGCCACCTGCGGAATGAGATTCGCAGCTTTCGGGTAGAACGAATTCTGAACATCACTCGCACGCCATTCTCATTTAGGCGTCCCAATGATTTTTCAGCGCGTACTTTTTTTATGAAAAATCTGTTACCAGATGTAGTAGGTAAATCCGAATTAATTTCTTTAATTATTGGTGGCAGGGCAGAGGCGTTGGATGATTTATGCATACATTGGTTTTTGGAGCATCATTTGCAGGAGCGGACATCAACGCAAGCAATTTTTTTACTTGAGGAAGAATCACTGTATACATATGTTCCGTATATAATTCTTCCCTATGGGAAATCCATTCAAGTTATTGAGCCACAGAATCTAAAGAATAAACTTGTGGCGGTTGCTTCAGAGTTAATGGAATATTATCAAGTTTAACAACTTCACTGACAGCAGATGTCAGTGAAGTTGTTTTATTATAATGATAACCACTCATTAAAGATGAATGGTTGCTGTTACCTAATAAACTTTATGAGGAGCACTTAGAAATGAATAATACAGTATATCTTTATGTGTTTGATACCATGTCCGATTGGGAAATAGGTTATTTAACCGCCGAACTGCACTCTGGAAGACACTTCAGACAGGGGCTGGGTCCAGCAAAAATAGTCACCGTTGGGATAGAAAAGACTCCAGTAACTACAATGGGCGGATTGAAAATAATGCCTGACATTAAAGTGGATGAGTGCAGCATTAAAAGCGTAGATGCACTGATTTTACCTGGTGGAAATACATGGACAGAAGCTATTCACGTGCCCATATTAAAAATTGCCGAAATGTGTTTAAAGGAAGGGATAGTAGTTGGAGCAATTTGCGGTGCTACCTTAGGACTTGCTCAAGCAGGATTGTTAGATTCACGTTGGCACACAAGCAATGATTTGGCCTACCTTAAAATGATTTGCCAATGTTACACGGGCGAAGAATATTACAAAGTGGAATCTGCTGTCACCGATGGGAAATTGATCACCGCATCCGGAGTAGCTCCAGTAGAATTTTCTGTTCATGTTTTAAAAGCGCTAGATGTATTTTCTCCAAAAACATTAGACGCATGGTATCGACTTAATAAAACTCAGGAACCTAAATATTTCTACGAGTTAATGAATTCAATCCAATGACAGTATAGGGATATTAGGCATGTGGAGTGCTGTGTGTTGTTGATTCACTAATAATGTCTGAAGACCACATTTACCTATAAATAGAAGCCCAGGCGTGTTCAACGCTTGGGCTTTTGCAGTTTGGTCTAAGCCGCGCTATCATCCAATAATTCTCTAGGGGGTCATGATTTTTATTTGATCGGAATGTACAGATCTCACGTTCCCCAAATATAATGGAACGTTTGGGGAAGCGTGCGCAGTGTACCAGTGTGAGTGAATACGGCGTAACGCCCCTCTGGAATTACCTTTTGTACAAATTTTGCAGGAAGTCCTTTAAATGAAGCCACTTCGATGCCAGCGACCTCCGTAAATAGCACCGTCTTTATATTCTGTTAAACCAAAGCCTTCGAGTTTACGAGTGTAAGCAATCTTATGTGCTGTATTTTCTGAAATAATATTGCCTAGCTTATACCCAATTTCATAGCTTGTTCCTTTCAAATCCAGTGTATGAACGGAAATCGTTAACATCCTGTTCCCTCCTTTTTTCTACAGTTTAAGGTGGAAAGGGAAGCAGTGCATGATATTTTGTGCTGTTTTTTTCGCTCAATACCAAAATAAGTTTTTTTACCGCATAACAGAAGTTAATGGAGGATATAACAAAGGTCCAATTTCGTAATTATTTCCGGCGTGAGTAGGAATTTAAAATCCGTCAGCTCATGTTATTTAGGTGATAGTCCATACTTTTAGAATAGTGGCGCATATTATATTTTAGGAAGTAAAAGGGAGGGATAATCAATGAGCTGTGGAGTTGGAGGCAGATTTACTTCTACTGGAGAAATTTTGGTTCTTTATATCTTATTGGTAATTATATTATCTGCTTGTTTCTTTGTATAATAGCAGGCTATCAGAAAGAACAATAGCCACTGTTCCAAGGCTATTGTTCTTTTTTTGCAAATGTTGATGGACATGCCAATCCTTTATTTCGTTCCAATAACGAGAATAAATCCGATGTATTCATGATAACGGTCCATTATGCTGTTGTACTTACTGATCACTTCCCAAATCGTGTGGTCAAGAAAGGAATCAGTATCCATTTGTTGATAATGGTCTGGATGCTCTGTAAGATCCTCACTTGATTTAGGAAACAAGAAGGGACCATCTATCTGTGAATGATAAAATCCCATAGTGTTTACTAATGCTGACCATTTATTAAAGTCCCATAGATTCTCAACATGATAAAATGTTCTAATCACTTGATTGATTTCTGTAGACATAGGTTTATATTTAATCATTTCTCTATCAAAAAGCTTGCCTCCAGTCCGCAAAACCCTATAATATTCCGAAAATGCCTTTTCTGTATCAGTGAAAATGGATACAGACTCAACAAGAATCACATCAAATGACTCGTTAGGAAAAGGAAGCGAACTTGCGTCACCTACTAAGAATTGAATTATAGATTTCTCTTTTTCAGCCCGTATTTTTGCTTTTGAGATCATATCTGGGTGAATATCTATACCTATTACATCATGACCTTGTGCAGCTAAATAACAAGATGTTCTGCCAGTGCCACAACCAACTTCAAGGATTCGGGAAGCAGGTGGTAGTGGATATTGTTCAAATTGCTTTAAAGTTGCAGTAAACCCTCCAGGATGAGCATTTCCAACACCTAATTTAGCAAGCATATTCAAATATTCCATGAGTGTAAATTCCTTTCACTGCGGGTCTTATTTTATAATATGAAAAAAAAATAACTTTGTACCGCAGTGCTAAATATTAATGACTTAAGAACATACATAAAAAGAAAATGTTGGTTTATTATTAAATTAAAATCCAGGTCGTCAAGCAATGTGCGTAATTGCTTGACGATCTGGATTTTTTTGCTAAAAAGGATATGATTGTCCGTTCTTTTAGTAGTCTCCGATTACAAGTTGAGGTTTTATTTAATTATTCAAGAACACTTGAAAATAATGTAAATGTAGAGTATTGTAAGTAGTAAGTAGTAAGTAGTAAGTAGTAAGTAGTAAGTAGTAAGTAGTAAGTAGTAAGTAAATCAAAACGCTCACCATATGGAATAAATATCATCCAGTAAATACGAATTTATGGATAGGGGTGGATGGTTATGATGGATTTAAAATTAGCACCGAGTTTTTCAGTGATCGCGCTTAATGCACAGAGAAGTCTTCATATGACTACTGTCAAGAAAGTGTCTTTACGCTGTATGGCAGCAGCGGTTATATTGGAGCTTTACTTAGAGGGATGTTTTACGCAATCAGAGAACAAGTTAACTTTGCCCAAGGAAGGATTGGATCAAGCTCATTCAGCACTTTATAGAGAAACGGTTCTACAGCCCTTGCTTCATAAACATGCTGAAGTGAAGGGTGATCTTAATTGGTGGGTAAAAAAGGCCTCCATGCTGTCTAACAAACAATTAAAAAAGTTCGAGACCGCGATTTCAGATGATCTTAAAGCAATGGATTTGCTTGAAGATATCCCAAGTCTGTTAGGGAGCGACATGTATTTTGATACTGCCGAAGTTGAAGTTAGAGCGTATCGCAGTAATATGGAGGCGTACACAAGCATTACAGAGAACATTCGTGCAGAGATTTTGGAAGAGGGTTCAGTAACGGATGAGGTCATTTGTATGCTGTGGCTGCTTCGTGAATGTGGATGCATGCATGATTTCTTCTCGCTAAATGAAATAGAAAAGGTAAATATCAAACTACATGATCTATACCAAAGTAATGTATGGGCAAAGGCATTGCTTCCAATACAAATTCGCCATGGAATTGAGCTGGGAATCAAACGCTTTTTAGAATTGAAGACAAAGTTTGCGAAGACTTTTATCGGTAGTAGCATCAATCTTTTATTCCCTGCCCTAGAGCCATCGCGAGCTGTCTTTATAGAAACAGAGTCTTGGTTTGATAATTCTAATCAAAGACTAGACGCAGTTATTACAAGATTATTGTCCTATGGACATGAAGTTAAGGTGATGGAGAGAGGATCGATTGCGACCCTTAAAATTGATAATTTGTTATACGATGCGATCCCGCATTTTGTAATGATGAAAGTGCCAATCCAAGGTGTGCGTCTTGTTCCGAAGCGCCCGCTGTAAAGGAGTTGGTAATCAATGTCTAGACAACGCTCCATGGAGAATATTTTGGCTTCAGAGTATGTATCTATAGGTGAATTGGTAAGAATCACAAACTCTCGTTATAGTACACTCAAACATTACACAGAAGAAGGCATGCTTCCCTTTGAACAGGCCGAGGAGAATTTAACACGAAGATATAAAAGAGAGAAAACCGTCGCACGCATTCTTTGGATCAAAGAGATGAAAACAAACGGTTTATCTATCCCGCAAATTAAAGAAGCTTTAGGAATGAATTAAACATCGGGATTCCCGATGTTTTTTGCTTTTTTAGTCAAAGAATTATAAACCCTCAGATAGCCGTGCCCCAATCATCTGAACAAATTGCTCAGCCGCAATAGACAGCTTTCGATCCCGTCGTACTGCAAAACCTATACTGCGAGGTAAAAGCGGATCTTCTAACTTCAACTCATGAAGCTTTTCACTATGAAGATCCTCTTGCACGAAAGAACGGCTGATAAAAGCTGCCCCATACCCTAATCTGGCGAACTCTGCTAGCAGTTCTATGCTCCCCAATTCAATATCTGGAATTACCGATAATCCCTTAGTCGCAAACCATTGTTCAACAAATACTCTAGTACTGCTCCCTTGAGAAAATAAGATTAAAGGCAGCTCTGACACTTCTCTCATGGTTAGTGAACGACTAGCTAATTCTTGATAGGCTTCACCTACTACAAAACAATCCTCTAACACAGCCAGCGTCTGTATATTTAGCAGTGGATCGTGAAGCGGCATATGGACAAAGGCGCAGTCGATCTCACCATCTTTTAAACGCTTAGTGATGTCTGGCGTCTTCCCATGAGAAAGACGAATTCGTATACCTGGGTATGTGCTATGAAAGGTATTCAACTGCGGCAACAAAAGATGCTTGATCAGATAATCACTGGCTCCGATTCGTATTTCTCCCTCATTTAACTGCTTCAAGCTCTCCAGATGCTTCTGTGCAGAATCCAGCATGGAAAAGGATTGCTCCACATATTCAAATAGCGCTCGTCCTTCTTCTGTAAGCTCTACACCTTTGGACAGCCTGTGAAACAGCTTCAGTCCTAAGGCTTCTTCCATTTGTTTAATGGCATAACTCACAGAAGGCTGTGTAATATGTAGTTCCCCTGCAGCTTTTGTTAAATTTCGATGACGAGCCGTTTGCCAGAAAATACGATACCACTCCAAGTTGAACATGTGGTATAGATCACCTCTATATCAATATGGTAAAAATCCAATTTCATTTATTTCATTTCATTCATTATAATCAGACTAGAGGAATAATTCAAAGGGGTGGATGAAGTGGAATCCAATCAACCGGACTTAGAAGCACGATCTCCATGGTCAACGAATAGCGATAAACACATAGTGAAGATTAGCCCAGCGAAAGCGGTAATCAATGGGACGATAACCATATCAGGAAGTAAAAGTCTGACAAATCGGGCCTTGGTAATCGCTGCTTTAGCAGATGGACGTTCAGAAATAAAGGGAATATTAAGAAGTGATGACTCTTACTGGTGTATTGAATCATTAAAGAAACTGGGGATTCCCGTTGTGATAGAAGAAGAGACAGCTGTTGTGGATGGATGTGGCGGCAACTGGCCGAATCCGACTGGTGAGCTATATGTAGGAGCGGCAGGTACGGTTGCGAGATTTTTACCCGCTGCACTCGCGGCAGGGACTGGCACTTGGACAATGAATGGAAGTAAACGGCTTTGTGAGCGACCACTCGCGCCATTACTCGATGCATTAACGACCCTTGGTGCACAATTTGAGTATAAACAAGCCGACCGTTGTTTACCTTTTACATTAGAGGCAAAAGGTCTGCAAGGAGGAAAGGCAACCCTGCCCGGCTCCACTTCAAGTCAATTTATAAGTGGATTACTGCTAGCTGCACCGTATGCCAAAGAACCGGTAAACGTGTATATTGATGGAGAAGTTGTGCAAAGAGACTATGTCGAGATGACCCTTGCCATGATGGCCTCATTTGGTGTAACGCCAGAAGCATCTCAGGACGGTCAATCGATAACGGTTCCTACAGGAAAGTATCAAGGTCACACGATCACCTTAGAGCCTGATGTATCCACATGCTGTTACTTTTGGGCGGTAGCTGCGCTTACGGCAGGACGTGTACGAATTGAAGGGATCAATGCTAGCAATACAAGTCAACCTGATATCGAGTTCTTAGACGTTCTGGAGGTAATGGGCTGTACCGTTGTTCGTGGAGAGAACTTTGTTGAAGTACAAGGTGTCCCACGGCTTAAGGGTGGATACACAGTGAGTATGAAGAAGTGGTCGGATCAAACATTAACAATGGCTGCTATGGCTATTTTTGCAGATGGTCCAATCACTCTAAAGGATGCCGCACATATCAGACATCATGAATGTGATCGGATAGCCGCGATATGCGAGGAAATAAGTAAGCTTGGAATACGTGTGGAAGAGTTTGAGGATGGTCTAACGGTATATCCGGGTCAGCCACTCCCAGCTTTACTAAATTCTCATGACGATCATCGGATGGCTATGGCGCTTTCTTTAATCGGCTTGAAGATTGAAAATATTCAGATTATCGACCCTGGTTGTGTCTCCAAGACCTGTCCAGATTATTTTGACCGTTTGTCAGCGTTAGGCGTACAGGTCCAATACTAAATAAGGAGTGCATATATAATGGCAGGAAATACATTCGGTGAAGTGTTCAAAATTACAACCTTCGGTGAGTCACATGGTGTGTCGGTAGGGGTCATAGTGGATGGTGTAACACCAGGCGTCGAGATTAACGAAGCGTATATACAGAAACAGATGGATCGGAGAAAGCCGGGCCAATCTTCAGTGACTACTCCTCGTAAAGAATATGATGTTGTCCACATACAATCTGGAGTATTTGAGGGGAAAACAACAGGTACACCGCTCTTTGTAGTTCTTCAAAACCACGATATGAGACCAGAAGCGTACAGCGAGATCCAGGACGCTTTTCGTCCGGGCCATGCCGATTTTACTTATTTACAGAAATACGGCATTCGAGATCATCGCGGTAGCGGACGTGCTTCAGGTAGAGAAACTGCGGCAAGAGTGGCCGGAGGTGCGATAGCTCGTAAGTTGTTAGAGAGAAGAGGCGTACAGGTAGTAGCGTACACACAAGAAATCGGAGGCATAAGATGTGAATCCTTCGATGAGGGTGTGATTGAACAAAACGCTGTCCGTGCCTGTGATCCAATTGCAGCTGACAAAATGATTAAAAAAATTGAGGGGTTAGCGGAGATTGGGGATAGCTGTGGTGGCATTGTAGAATGCCGTATTCGTGGCGTGGTTCCGGGTCTTGGAGAGCCGGTCTTTGATAAATTGGATGCAGAGCTGGCGAAAGCTATGCTGTCCATTGGCGCTGTTAAAGGGATAGAATTTGGAGCTGGCTTCGAAGCAGCAACGATGCTGGGGAGTGAGCATAATGATGCGAGGAATAGCGATGGTTTTCTAACTAATCATTCCGGAGGAATCATCGGGGGGATTAGCACAGGACAAGAAATCGTATTTCGGATCAGTGTAAAGCCTACTTCGTCCATCTCTGTGCCACAGCAAACGACTAACATCAAAGGGGAAGAACAAGAGATACGCACCGAAGGCAGACATGATCCATGTATTTGTCCCAGAATCGTACCTGTCGTAGAGGCTATGGCTTGTTTAGTACTGGAGGATCAGTACAAACGACAAGCCGCTATGCTTGGATAATTCTAGAGCGGCATAATGGTGATGTTTGATTTTGACATGATTATTGAATTATTTTCCATTTAATGATATTTTTAAGATCGAATCATTGTCTCAGTCTACCCTGGAAGGAGCTGTACCATGGAACGATCAATTTTTATGAAAAGCATTGCTGCCCCTCTCGGCTTAATCCTGTTCTTGACCAGTATCGGTCTTGCCATTTCCTTTGCCTTCCCACAGCGGTCAAAAGCAGCGGTTGTTAAGTCTTCTGCTGCTTTTAGTTTGTTTGAGCAAAGAGTGAAGAAACCTTCATCTCTCAGTCTGGCCCAAGCCACCTTAGTCAATCGTATTGATGAGATGACGCCAGCAGAGGCTAATTTAGCCGTTTTACATTTGGAAAATGCCCTGAAAGCTTATCTACCTACAGCAATCAAACGAATGAATACGCCTGCTATTCAACAAGATATCAAAGATATTTATACTCCAGGCATGTCAATGGTGCTGGCTCGATCCAAGGTGAAGCAGTCCCAGACCCGTGTTGTTCTACAGGACTTGACTGCCATGGACTATAAGCTTGAATTGGGTGGCGGACGCTTTTATCCAATCATTCAATACAAAAGCTTCAAAGTGTTCAAACCTTACGTCTCCAAAGATTTGCAAGCCTATATCGAGCTGATGGCTACTGAGTCTGAGCAACCCTCTGCTGTGAACGGAACTTTGCTGATCAACTGGTACAAGGTCATAGAACGGGCTATGGCATATGAAGATTTTTTGTCAACCTATAAGTCTTCCAACCGTACAATAGCTATTAAGGAAGCCTATAACGTAGCCAAAGAATATGTGTTTAACGGTGCCCAAAACTCTCCGCTCTTTGATAAGATAACGCAAGTGATGAGTGAAGAAGCGGCAATTGCATACGAGAATACATTGTCAGAAGCGGGGCCAGAGCAGATTGAAGCCAGCCCACTACTGATCCAGCTTGAAGAATTTTTGATGCTACTGGAGAAGAACGGGGATAAGAAGACGCAGGCTGTTAAGGATTTTCTGAAATCGATTTAAGCTATAAAAATTTCAAAATAATAACTCTTGGAAGGCACTAACGTCCTGTTAGTGTTTTTTTTGCGAAAGGAGAACCTATGAACCGAATACTAGTCATTGGATCTGCTGGATCGGGCAAATCTACCTTGTCTCGCAAACTACATTACATACTTGATCTCCCTGTTGTACATTTGGATACCTATTACTGGAATGCCGACTGGGTTCCTAAACCAAATGAAGAGTGGAATAATATTGTCGAACAATTTATCAATGAAGAGCATTGGATCATGGATGGTAACTATTCAAGAACGATGGATATCCGAATTAACAAAGCCGATTTAATAATTTTCTTAGATATGCCTAGACTTCTATGCATCTACCGAATTATCAAACGACGAATTATATATCACAAGAAATCCAGACCGGATATGAATCAAGAATGCCCAGAAAAATTAGATTGGGATTTTGTGAAATGGGTTTGGAATTATAGAAAAAAAGGTCGAGTGAACACTATAAAGAAACTTGAGCAGATTAAAGGACGTAAAGAGGTTGTTATTCTGAGAACGAGGAAAGAGATGGATGAGTTTATAGGGAAGGTGGAGAAGGAAGGGGCTGGTCTGGGATGACTTGCAAACTGTTAGTTCAATCTGTAAATAAGTCATTAGAAATTGTTGATTTGTACTTTGTACAAGGATGGTGTAGATACTATCACAACGGGTCATCCTGCGGTTAGAAAGTTTAACAATTCTAAGTTATGAGATGATCCTGAATGGGTGGATGGTGTTTTTGAAAAGCTTGAACAATATAAATTCGAACTGAACTCTTGAGCATGTAATTGGATGAAGAGCCAATAGAAATGATAAGCAATTAAAGCAGCGATGTGCTAAGGTTTTAATTCTCAGCCCTAGCACCGCTGCTTCATTTTAAGGTATTCTAATCTAATTCTGCTATTATTTCAGGGCTTTACCCAGGACTCGTTCAGATCCATTTCCCGAATACAATCAGCCGAGTCATTCCTGTTGTTACTAATCATTGGTGTGACCGGGTACACCTGCATTTCATCTGCTGAATAAGGCCGCAGAATCGGATTCAGTGCTTCCAGATCATTTGTCTCCTCATCAAGCCATCGAGTGATATCCTGTGGGGATAAAATCGCCGGCATCCGGCTCTCAAATTCGCTAATCAGTGGATTGGCATCTGTCATGACCAGAGAGCAGGTGCGAAGAGGCTCCCCGCGCGTATCCCGCCAAATTTCGTATAGACCAGCCACTCCGAACATACTGCGATTATTCATGACTACCCGAACTGGATAAGTCTTTTTGCCTTCTTTTTTCCAATAGTAAAATCCATTACAAGGGATAATACAGCGCTGCTTGTCCACCATCTTGCGATAGGTTGGATTCTGATGCACATTTCGGAGATCCGCATTGATCGCATCTTTACCCCAATAAGGAATGAAGCCCCAGCGGAACTCATCCAGAATTCGCTCACCATCCTGCTGTAATACGACAGGCATATCCTGTGTGGGACTAATATTATAGCGGTCTTTATAGTAGTACATCACCCGTTTGATTTCAAAATGATCCCTAATGTCTTGTAGTTCGGCCGCCAGAGAAAAACGTTGACACATGAAACATCAGCCTCCTTTTGTTTCGTAGTGTTTGTAAAAGGAGGTAAATTATTCATGATTTCCATGGTCCTATTTTAGCAATCACTCCGTTTCTTTATAGCTTAACCTAGCTCCTTGGAAGCTTCCCTCCATATTGCGCCCTTAGCTGCTGCAATTTGTCCAGCTTACTCAGACTACTCTCCCTGTTTACTAAGCCTACCCCAAGAATCAGATTCTCGATAATATACGTGGGACCGACCATGGAGTGAAACTCCCAAACCTCACCTCTTCCGGCATACAGTACAATGTCTGCATCTTGGGATCGAGGATACACGAGTCTATCGGTGATCAGGATGACCTGGTAATTAGCTTCACGTGCATGGTCCAGAATCACTTCGATTTCAGGTAACAGTTGAACGAATCCAAAGACAAGCAATACATCTTTTTGATCAGCATGCATTAAGGTCTCTAGCAGTTCGTGACCGCTGGGGGCCATTTTTTTCATCTGTATTCCAAAACGTGCCATACGATAGATCATCAGCTCTGCCAGTCCAGCACATGGACCAGGGCTATATACATACACAATTCGTGCTGTCGACAGATTATCCACTGCGCGCTGCAGCGCCTCGTCGCTTAAATAGCGGCGTGTTTCTTGCAGATGATGTAAGCAATTGTCCAGCAGCACATGAGGGAGTGAACTATCATCCGATCTTTGCATGGCATCACGCATTTTTATGGAAGGTGTAGACTCGAAGCGGAAACGGAGTCGGCTCTTGAAATCCTTGGCATGCTTGTATCCAGCCGCTTTCCAGAACCGTGAGACGGAGGCGATACTTAATTGAAGCTCATCTGCCATTTCCTGTTCGGTCATGTAGACCACACGTTGCTCATTTTTTTGAATGAAGTCAGCAATAATTCGTTGATTTGGTGAGAAAGCGCGACGATTCCAATCCTTATACAATCTCTCATTCCTCCTAATATGAAGCAATAAATAGAATATAACGTGCGAAGATGTTGTAAATATTTTTACAACGTTAAAAATACTGAAAAGAATATTACTCCCATTTAACAATTGGTAAAAGTTGTGCTGACATGGCCTTCTTATAATAAAGATAAATTCCTGTAGGGAGGCCAAATATTCATGAGTACGATAAAAACACGCTACACGCTGACCCAGTCACAAAAAATGATGATTTTTGTACTGTCGATGTCGCTTTATGGCTTGTCCAATATGTTTACGGAGCTTGTGCCTGGGATCAAACTAGGCCCCATTGAATTATCGATTGAATATTTCGCTTTCATTCCTTTGACCTTATGTATGCTGTTTCATCCATTGTATGCGGCTATTGGGGCAGCTGTAGGTGAAGTGATCTTCGGGGAACTAATGTTAGGTCAATTTGGTGGGCTGGGTGAATTGGAGAAATTCATCACTTTCTCACTGGCGATGTATACTGCTGGCCGTATGGTATCTGATCCGAAGAATCGTAGACAGGTTGGAGTGGCGGCGATTACTGGCGTAGCGATTCACCAGTTCTTTAGCTCTGTTGTGGATATAGTGAAAGTATGGGTGGGTGTAGAAGAGCTTGAAGCTGTTAAAGGTCTGGCAGAGAGTATCGTTGTAATCGAGGGAGTTGGCTTTTTGAACGATGTACTCTTCTCCGGTATCTTGTTCGCCTTAATTCCAACTATGTATCTGGTTCCACGTTTATATGGAAAAATCGAACCTTTACTTGGTATGAAGCCGCGTGAACGGAACATGAAATATGCAACAGGGGCTTGGTTATCTCCTAAGCTTGTCATTTTTGGAACGCTTCTGGTCATGGTTGCGCTTGGATCGGAATTGCTCTCGGAATCCGGATGGAACTTTGGTGACTTTGAGTTTGTGTGGGCAGAGTCCAATGAAGACAGCTTAATTTGGCTGAGTATGCTGGTAGCGGCAATTGTTGCAGCAACAACGATTATATCCCTGATTCGGCGTTCAGCACGTAAAAGACAGGAAGTGGTCAAGTAGATGCGTAATTCAATACTCGAACTGAACGGAGTTACCTTTACTTATCCAGGAGCCGAACAACCTGTACTGCAAGATGTATCCTTGCGGCTAGAAGAAGGAGATTTCATTGCTATTATCGGCAGTAATGGTTCGGGAAAATCCACGCTGTGTAAATGCTTTAATGGCCTGATTCCTCATTATTACACAGGGGACTTCACTGGAGAGGCGACGATCTGTGGACAACCGGCGGATGGGAAAAGTGTAGCTGAGCTTTCCAAGCATATAGGATATGTTTATCAGGATTTTGAGAATCAATTGGTGCGTCCGACGGTTCTTGATGATGTGTCGTTTACGCCACTCAATTATGGATTTGCCGATTACAAGGAACGGGGAGAGCGAGCACTGGCGCTGACCGGACTTAGCGATTTAAGAAATGAATTCATCTGGCAATTGAGTGGCGGGCAAAAACACTTGCTAGCTCTAGCCGGAGCATTAGCGATGGATCCGGAAATTCTGGTCATTGATGAACCGGTAGCTCAGCTGGATCCGCAGCATGCCTGCCATATCTATGATATTTTGCGCCGTTTGAATGAGGAGCATGGGAAGACCATTGTAGTGATCGAACATCATGCGGAATTTATTGCAAACTATTGTAAGCATGTTGTCCTGATGGATAAGGGGAGAATGCGCTGGCAGAAGCCGGTGCGTGAAGCCCTCTCATCTGTAAAAGAACTGCTGGAGCTGGGCATTTATCCCCCCGATGTGACTCGGGCAGCTTGGCTGTTGCAATCTGATGCGCGGCTAACCCAATTCCTTCCCTTGAGTGCTGAAGAAGGGAACGCCCACATGATATTACGGCAGCATGCGATCCAGAGAAATGATCCATCTGACTATATGAAGGAGCAGTCCCTTACTGTAATTCGGGAAGAGAAGAGTGTCGTTCAGATGGAGAATGTACACCTCTCATACCGTACGATTCATAAGACGATGCATCCAGTCTTGAATGGTGTTCAGCTAGATCTGCGGCAGGGTGAGTCTATCGCTCTTATTGGCAACAACGGAGCGGGCAAATCTTCTTTAATGAAGCTGATTGCTGGAATTGTCAGACCTACAGCTGGAACCGTAAATGTGAAAGGGATGACCGTGAACGGTCTGCCACCCGAGCGTCTCTCCAGTACCGTAGCATACGTATTTCAGAACCCAGAGGAAATGTTTATTGAGGATTCTGTACGCAAAGAAATTGCTTATTATTTGAAGGCACGGAAGCTACCAGACACAGAAGAGAGAGTAGCAGAAATGCTAAAAGCTTTCCGGCTCAATGAATTAGCAGAACGTGACGCTCGACTTCTGAGTGGGGGGCAGCAGCGCCGAGTATCGCTAGCCATTGGTGCCGCTGTTCGTCCTGCCGTCATGCTGCTCGATGAACCAACGGCGAATCTGGATATTTCGACCAAACAGGAAATGGTTCATGTGCTGGATACACTTCGCAGTCATGTTGAGACAGTGGTGATCGCGACACATGATATGCAGCTTGTGTCTGAATGGGCGACTAGGATTATCGTTATGCATCAAGGCAGGATTATTGCTGACGGAACGACAGATGAAATCTTCGCTGACGGACTTCTATTACGGAGGGCAGGTCTGGCTCAGACACAATTGATGGAGCTGAGTCGTATGCTCGGTTTGCCCAAAATTTGCAGCAGCTTAGAGGAATTCGTAAGTCTAGTGGAAGTGAAAAAGGAGGTAACTGCAATCCATGGAAGCCGTTAAACGGGCACTTGACCGTATATCTGTAGAACAAATTAAACTGGAACTCTTAGGGACTGCTTATAACAGCAGCAGTACTTTTCTGGGGAGGCTCGACCCGCGAACG
The DNA here is from genome assembly GCF_037972555.1 of Paenibacillus sp. FSL R5-0744. Classification (NCBI taxonomy): domain Bacteria; kingdom Bacillati; phylum Bacillota; class Bacilli; order Caryophanales; family Paenibacillaceae; genus Paenibacillus; species Paenibacillus sp. FSL R5-0744. The sequence continues at coordinate 4,314,458 of NZ_CP150228.1, read as the reverse complement.
CTGCTACTTTGGTATTTGTTCTTTGCCATTGTGCCTTGGTTTGTACATAACCGTACAGTTCTCTTAGGGATGTTCGTGCTTATGGTCTTAACGACTGTCCTCTCCCGAGTCAGCCCATACATTATTTTTATATTGTGTCTGGGATTAATCAGCCAAATTGGGTGGATGTTCATCCTGTCGCTCTTTTTCGGCGGAGGAATTGAATCGTTGCTGCCTATGTTGACGCTGACACTTAAGCTTTCAGTGATATCACTAGCGAGTATTACGGTGTTCTCCAGTCTCGATCCGGAAAGACTTAGCGACGGCCTGCTATCCTTAGGGATTCCTGATACATTTGCTTTCAGCTTATCTTATGGTTATCGTATTTTGCCTACGTTATTGGAAGAATTCCATCAGATTTTGTTATCCTTCAGACTGAGAGGGCAACGACCGCTGCAACATGGTTTGTTGTATTGGAGAACAGCAACGTATTATTTGCGCATTGTGATCCTGGCTTTTTATCCACTCATGCTAAACACCGCTAAACGTTCCCGGACCACGATCGAGGCGCTTGAGACTAGGGGATTTAGCTACGGTCTGAATAATAAGAAAGTGAAGAAGATCAAGTTATCTTATTTGAAAATGAAGCGGTCCGACTGGTACTTTTTATCCGGATCCACCGTTTATGTTATTTTGCTTTGCTGGATCGGCTACCTCTACCCTAAACTGGTGTATTAACATAACTCATAAGCTCAAAGGAGACGAATTAGACATGAATATTGATCTGCATACCCACGGTAAATTATCTAAGAAATCGACCTTTTCCCCTGAATATTTTGCTGAAATGATGTTTGAGGCGAAAGCGAATGGATTACAGGCAGTAGCTTTGACCGAGCACTTTAACACTTCTAATTTCTTTGCGATGTATGAGACCCTGGACCAGACTTATCCTTATAACGGACATTATTATGATGTAAACGGACTTAAACTGTTTCCAGGTATGGAGGTGGATATCGCGGAGACAGGTCATATCCTGCTGATCGGCCTTAAGGAGAATGTTCTAGCAGTTCGCGCTTTACTGGATGAGCATACGCAGGAGGGGGATTTTATTCCTTTCAAGGATCTGCTGGACATGGCTGACGAACATAACCTTTGGAAAATCGGAGCTCATCCTTTCCGAACTTCTACGCCATTACATCAACTGGACCCGGAGCTGCTTCGGAGATTAGATGCTTTTGATTTCAATGCAAAGGATATTTACATGCAGGGGGCAGAGACTTATAAGAACCTGATCATACCATTTGCTGAAAAGCTTGGTGTACCTGTGATTGCCGGTAGTGATAGTCATCAATGTCTGCAATATGGGAGTGTTCTGAATCGGTTGAATATTACCTGCTCGACGGTTGAGGAATTGAAAGAAACCATTAAGCAAGGCAACTACGAAATTGAGCTTTCGCCTTGTCTTCACACCAAAGTGAAAGCTTCGGTCATGATGAAGAAACTATTGAAGCAGCTCATTGGTGAAGCACCTTCCAGAGATGATGCAGGGGTTAGCAACATGGTCTAGCCGATTCCAAACATTCCTGTTATACTTTTTTCGTGAATGTAATCGGAGGTGGTACTGTGCTAATGCTGGTTTGCCCATTAGCTAGAAGTTCCTCATGCAAAGCCTAAATTAGGGCGATACTTTGCGTGAGGTGCGATAGGATGGATGATCGCCCAAACTAAATATTATCGTTTCTAATAATGGGCTTTGCACCTTATGAAATTTCAAAATATAAGGGGCTGAAGAGCAATGAATACACCATTTATTAGAAACCATCAATATAATTTTATTAAAAAACAAACAGACTTCCTTCTAAAAACACTGCGAACTGTAGCGGATCGAAGAGTCTTGGAGACGGTAAGATATCGTTCATCGTTGAATGTATTAGAAGCTTTTTCAACACTAAGTGATAGTCAGCAACAGTTGCTGCAACAAATATCTGCCTTTGAGACTGCATACGATTTTCAGAAGTATCTTAGTGGATTAGAGCCTTATTTAGAACCTTTTCCACAGATTACACCGAAACAGATTCAGAAGTTATTCCCTAAGAATAAGAAGCTGAAGGTACCTGATTTATCAGCAATCGACTTTCGATATATGACATATTTGAGCTGGATAGATATTGCTACCAATAAACTATTTATTGTATATCCGTTCGAAGGGCAGTTTATCGGTATTGAGGGTAGAATGACACCAATGAACAAGAAGGGGTATTGCCTGTTCTGTAATCGGCAGCAGCAGCTCGCCTTCTTTACGGTCAAGACCAGGCTTGCAAAATCTTCGCCGGATGATTACTCCTCCATTGGCCAATATATTTGCATAGAGAGCCAAGAATGTAATCATAGGATTACGGATACAGCAGCGTTAGAGAGATTCATTCTCTCCACTCGTGCATAATGTTAGGATTAGCAAAGGCTGCTTTTGTAGGTAGCTTCAGACTATAGAGCAATAGGGTTTTGAAACGAATGATTTCCGTTTCGAAACCCTATTTGCTGTTCGTTCAATTCTGAATTAATTATTTTGAATATTGTTGAAATAGGAACAAAAAAATAATGTGATATACTATTGTTAATGCAAGAGTGGGTAGGAGGACAGGTCATGAACAAAGAAGATCAGATCCTAACGGGTGTCAGGGACCTATATAATAAGATGGTTTGGCTTAACAAAGATAAGATGGAAGCAAGTCTTAAGGGTTATACATCTTCCGAAGTACATTGTATTGAATACATTGAAAAAAATGTAGATTCCAACGTAACAAAACTTGCGGAGTCCTTTTTTATGACTCGCGGTGCTATAAGTAAATTAACTAAGAAACTCATAGAAAAAGGCCTGATCGAAAGCTACCAGAAGTCGGATAACAAAAAAGAAATCTATTTTAGGCTTACTGAGCAAGGAAAAGTAATTTATAAAATCCATGAGAACCTTCACAAAGAGTTTCAAGAGCGGGATAAAGCCGTCTTTGCGCAGATAACCGAGGAACAATTTGATAGTATGCTTAGTTTCGTGGAAAAGTATAGTAGTCATTTGGATGCGGAAATAAAGAAACAGGGTAAAGATATTAAATCGGAATAAAATTTGAATAATGAAAATGAAACCACATGCAGTCGTGCTCTATGGAGAACGGCTGCATTTTTATTGTTATTATTTTGTTGACAAGGAAACAAAATGGCGATACGATAAACATGTTTCCTAGGAATCAAAACAGTGACTTTAAGGAGTGAACATAAATGTCCATATTTAAATCACACAATAAACAGAACACAGGACAATCCGTAGATAAACACGCATTAATATTCGGTCTTATCTCTGTGTTTCTTTGCGGAATAGGCTTTAGTATCATAATGCCTGTCGTCCCATTCTTAGTGCAGCCTTATACTAGCAGTCCGGGAGAACAAGCAATAGTTGTTACGATGCTGACCTCGGTATATGCAGTCTGTGTATTTTTTGCAGCCCCCGTACTTGGAGCTTTGAGCGACAAATATGGCCGGCGTCCATTACTCTTAGTATGCCTGTTGGGTTCCGCCGTCGGGTACTTGGTTTTTGGCATAGGAGGGGCTCTATGGGTACTATTTGCTGGACGTATAATCGAAGGGATAACAGGCGGGAGCATAAGCACGATCTTTGTATATTTTGCAGACATTATTCCTTCGCAGCAGAGAACCAAATACTTCGGATGGGTAAGTGCAGTTGTAGGTGTAGGCACCGTCATTGGCCCAACGATAGGCGGATTACTTGCTAAGTTTGGTTATTCTGTTCCCTTGTATTTTGGAGCAATCATAACTTTATTGAATGTTGTTTATGGATTCTTTTTTATGCCAGAGAGCCTTGCCAAGAAGAATAGACTGAAGGAGATTACCTTTGTAAGACTGAATCCATTTTCACAGCTTGCAAACTTACTTTCCATGAAAAACTTAAATAGGCTGCTAGTCTCAGCGTTTTTACTCTGGATTCCTAACGGATCTTTACAGGCAGTATTTTCTCAATTTACGATGGATACTTTCAGCTGGAAGCCTGCACTAATCGGACTTATGTTTTCGATTATGGGTCTCCAAGACATCATTTCACAAGGTTTGATCATGCCAAAGCTGTTGAAGAAACTTAGTGATAAACGTATAGCAATTCTTGGAATGGCTTCGGAAATTATCGGTTACAGTTTTATTGCGTTATCTGCGTTGTTCTCATTCTATCCTCTTTTTATCGCTGGAATGTTTATATTTGGCTTTGGGGATTCGATCTTTGGGCCTTCATTTAACGGGATGCTTTCCAAGTCTGTCGATTCTAGTGAACAAGGTAGGATTCAAGGAGGTAGCCAATCTATTCAGGCTTTAGCAAGAATGATTGGGCCTATCATTGGAGGTCAGATTTATGTATCACTAGGCCATGCCGCACCCGCATTTATGGGGATGATCCTTATAGCAGCAGCCATACTCGTTTTGTATAAGCGTCCGGATGTAATTATGTAAACTACCTACGTTTAAGAACATATAAAAATAGGGTTTCAGAACTCAGGGACAAGTTCTGAAACCCTATTTGTCATAGTTATTGTTTGTTTTTGGAATCTTTATTGATAACCCGTGCAGGACGAGTTACCCAGTTCGTACGATTCATCGGTTTAACTGTATCAATTCTGGTATTTGACGGTTCATTTGAAGCTTCAGTCGCTTCTGTTTCAGTAGATGTTGTAACTTCTTGATCCACGCTTTTTTTTCTTGATAGTCCTGTTCCATCATGCTTGCCTCGGTTCCATACTCTTCCCTTACTCATACATACACTCCATTTCTATACGCTTATTCATAAACCATATCATATTAGGACAAGTTAAGGAAGAAAGACATAAGCACAAATTGAAGGATTTTTCAAGTTATATTGGTTACTGGAGATTTCATTTGGCGATAGCTATAATAGTACTGATATTGAAAGGAGAGTACTTATATTATGGCAATCAAGATCATAACAGATAGCGGTTCTGACCTACCCCTTGACTACATGGAGAAGTATAATGTTTCCGTGGTCCATCTACCGGTTCATTTTGGGCATGAGTTAATGCCTGCGGATACGGATACGAAAACCTTTTATGCTAAAATGAGTGAATCCAAGGAGCTACCTACTACGGCAAGTCCAAGTCCAAACCAATTCCTTGAGACATTCAGGCAAGTAGAGGAAGGTACTGACATTATGGTCATTTGTATGTCCTCTAATATTAGTAGCACTTATCAGACGGCTATGATCGCTATGGAAATGTACCAAGAAGAAGGACACACCAATGCGATAGAGGTTATAGATTCCAAGACCTTTTCTGGCGGGTTGTCGCTGATCGTGGGCCTTGCGGCGAAGTGGTCACAGACTTGTTCAAGTCTGCAGGAACTGAAGGACAAGGTACTTCAGCAAATGGATGAAGTTCGCGCATATTTTACACTGGATACACTTGAGAATGTAATGAAGGGCGGACGCCTAAGCCGTATATCAGGAGCGGTTGCTTCCGTGCTAAATATCAAACTACTGCTTAAAATCAGCGAAGAGGGTACTGTTGAGGTAGTGGAGAAGACCCGGGGTCTTCCAAAGGCATTAAACCGACTGCTTGCGCATTTGGATGAGAAGCAGCATGACTACGAGAAGGCTGTTATCGCTATAGTACACAGTAATTGTGAGAAGCTTGCACTTGAGATTAAAGAACGCATCTTACAAAAGCACCCGTTCAAAGAAGTTTTACTCTCAAGTATGGGACCTGTAATGGGAACCTATGCGGGTGAAGGTGGAATTGGTGTTGCTTTTTAATAGGACTCCGAGGGCGTTTATATTTGCCAGCAGGTGTTCAGATTTCTGGAATTATACGATCGTACATGGGACGAGTTCCTGTGTGCGATTTTTATTTAAATATAAGAATTTGATGGATGTAATAATTTAGCTATTCTTTAGATTGCGTTTAGGTGGGTTTAATAATCGAAGATTATAGTTAGATGGGGTGATTACTGTGTATACAATTCTAATCGCAGATGATGAAGCAGAAATTGTGGAATTGTTGAGATTATATTTAGAGAAAGAGTACAACATTGTGGAAGCGAACAGTGGGACTGAAGCGTTAATGCAAGTGCAGAACCAAAAAATTGATTTAGCGATTCTTGATATTATGATGCCTGGTCTAGATGGACTGCAATTATTGAAGAAAATTCGTGAGTTCCATCATTTCCCGGTGTTGTTTTTATCTGCAAAAAGCGAACATTACGACAAAATACTGGGACTTGAACTCGGTGCCGACGATTATATTTCTAAACCGTTTAATCCATTGGAAATTGTAGCTCGTGCAGGAGCTTTACTGCGGCGGGTACATCATTTTGACGCACAGATTATTGAAGAAAAGGCAGCTGAACAAATTGTGTTGGGAGAATTGAGGCTGGATCAAAGCCAGTGTCTGCTCTATCGTTCAGGAGAACCCGTCGTTCTTACTTCTACTGAGTACAAAATTCTGGAATTAATGATGAAACAACCGGGTCGGGTCTTTACACGAAAAAAAATATATGAGGCGGTATGGGAAGATTTCTATGTGTACGAGGATAATAGTATCATGGTACATATCAGTAATATCCGGGAAAAGATCGAGGAAGATTCCAAAAAGCCGGTTTATTTAAAGACTATTAGAGGGCTGGGATACAAAATTGAAGCGCCTATGGAGCAATAGAGATCAACGACCTTTACAATCATCGCTGACGCTGGATTTTTTGTTATTCATCTGCATTTTGTTTTTTCTTGTGATTGTTTATTATTTGTTCATTAACCTTGATGTGACCCATATGTTCGAAAAAAATAAAATCGCTGATCCTGATTTGAAGGTTGAAGCGAGTGCCTATCGAGATAATCTGGAGCATGGGATAGAAACCAAACGGCTTCTGCGTAGCGGTGGGTGGATTGAGATCTTGGGTCAAGACAAGAAGGTCATCGACGTAGTTGGTGAGAAGAAAGACGATGTAACACAATATACCGACAATCAGCTCTTAAATAACCTGGAAAACGGAGAAGATCAGGCGTACTTCTACTCGTTGACTACACGTAATAATGAGAATGAATCAGAGTGGCTGCTTTTGAAAATCCCTAGAGAAGTTATCGACATTTCAATTAATAGTGATCCATTAGTTGAATACTTCAACCACTCGCTTTCATACTATGTTTTTTTAGGAGTTGGAATGGTTCTCTTGCTTATTATCGTGTACAGCTATTGGGTGGCACGAAGAATCAGGAAGCCGCTGCGTATTATTACGCTTGGTTTGAAGCAGATGATTGAAGGAAATTATGATACTCGTATCTCGCTATATGCAGAGAAAGAATTTTCGCAAATTGGGGAGACTTTTAATTATATGGCGGACGTAATTGAGAAGACAACGAAAGAAAAACGTCAAGCAGAAGAAAGTAAGAAACGCATGATGGTTGATCTTTCTCATGATCTGAAGACACCCATTACGAGTATACAGGGGTTTGCACAGGCGTTGGTTGAAGGCCGTGGTGAGGACGAAGAACGCCAGAAACGGTATTTAACCTATATCTATAATAAATCCTCGCAAGTGACCAAGCTGATTCAAAATATGGTGGAGCTACTTAAAATAGATTCCCCAGATTTTTTACTACGAATGGAGCGTCATGAATTGGGCGAGTTTATTCGTGAAATCGTTGCAGACTCCTATGGTGAGATTGAACAAAAGAACTTCATCCTGCAGCTGAATGTTCCTGAACAGGAAGTGTTCGCAAGCTTCGATGCGGAGCTACTCTCGAGTGTAGTTCATAATTTGATCTCCAATGCTTTGACATATAATCCGCCAGGCACTCATCTACGAGTGGAGGTTATCCCCTCGGAGAGCGAGGTTACTATTGAAATTGCAGATACCGGAGTAGGCATTCCTGAAGAGCTTTGGTCAACGCTTTTTGATCCGTTTGTTCGAGGAGATAAAGCGCGGTCAACTACAGGTGGAACGGGTCTTGGTTTATCCATTGCTATGAAAAATACAGAGAAGATGGGTGGAACGCTTCATCTCAGTCGCGGAAAGAAGGAACCAACGGTATTCACTATACGTATTCCCAAATAACGAGATGAAAGACACCCGAAAATAGAAGATAGGAGAGAACTATGGCTAAACTGAACACATTCATTCGAGTTTGTATAGCGATCCTTTTGGTGTTAGGCATCGTATTTTTAGGCTCACAAGTTAATTTTATTTTCAGTCCAATCTTGTCTTTGTTTAATGTTATTATCGTGCCCTTAATGTTGGCAGGATTTTTCTATTATTTACTCCGACCTCTAATCAATACTTTGGAGAGATATAAACTAAATCGCTCTGTTGCGATCATCATCGTATATGTGGTCATTGCATTGCTCTTGTTTGGTTTTAGTATTGGAGTATGGCCTTCACTTCGAACACAGCTAATTAATTTTGTCGATAATATGCCAAATCTGATCGCAGCCGTGAATCAGCAGTTATTGAGGCTCGAGGACAGTGGATTCTTGGCTTCTATTATCCCAGCAGATATGGATCTTGCTTCCCAATTGACTGAATATTTAAATAAAGGATTTAATCTGATTTCGAACTACGTAACGGGTCTATTCTCCTTTGTTTCAAATTTCGCGATTATTTTATTTACCTTTCCTATTATGTTGTTTTACATGCTTAAGGAAGGTGGGAAGTTTGGTCGTAAGATTGTAAGTTTCTTTCCAAAGAAGTATCGTGGAGAAGGGACTTCAATGATGAGTGAAATTGACAGTGCGTTAAGTGGATTCATTGTTGGTCGGGTATTAGTCAATCTGGCACTTGGTGTTCTGATGTATATTGGTTTCCTTATTATTGGACTACAGTATGCATTGTTGTTGACAGTGATTGCTGTTGTGATGAATTTTGTACCTTTCATTGGTGCAATTCTCTCCAGTATCCCAATTTTCATTATCGGATTCATCCAATCGCCGTCCATTGCAGTATGGTCCATCATCATCGTTCTTGTAGCTCAGCAAATTCAGGATAATCTGATTGCTCCCTACATTTTTGGGAAAAAGCTTGATATTCATCCGCTGACAACGATCATCTTAGTGTTGGTTGGTGGAGATATAGGCGGGATTATTGCGATATTGCTGATTATTCCATTGTATATGATTGTGAAAATCCTCTTGACCAAAGTGTATAATTTGTTTGTTAAGAACCACAGGGCAGAGTCAGAGGTAGAAGTAGAAGTAGAGGTAGAGGTAGAGGTAGAGGTAGAGGTAGAGGAGAGCCTTTAATATCTCTTAAATTAGCAAATATGGAGGTTGTTTATATGAATGAAGGAACGGAGCAAGGATTAATTCATATCTCAGATGATGTAGTCACATCGATCGTTGGACAGGTGGTTCTGGAAACGCCAGGTATTGCCGGGATGTCAGGAAGTAATATTTCGGACAACTGGGCCAAACGTTTGGGCGGTAAAAATGTGAAAAAAGGATTGTCTGTAGAAGTGAAGGAAGTAGACGTTGCCATCGACCTGCGGGTTATTGTTAATTACGGATGTGTGATTCAAGAGGTCTGTTATATGCTGCAAAAAAATGTGCGTAATGCTGTGGAGAATATGATGGGCTTGTCCCTTGTTTCGGTAAATGTGAAAGTTGAGAAGGTAGCCCTTCCAGTATAAGGATATCTCTCAATAGGCACCGTGATATAGGCTTCTGCATAGAATGGAGCAAATCCATTTACGGAGGTCAGAGCATCCATGTCGACATATAACACTGGGCAAGAGCAGAATGTGATTTATCAGGCCGATCCTACGGTGATCCGGCACCTGCACGGTGTCCGTGATTCCTTGCATCAATCTTGCAAGCCCTACCTAAACCATAGGGTGAATGTACAGACTTTAGATGGCTTAGTGCATGAAGGCACTATTGCCGGAGTAGATAATAAACATTTGTATTTGAACGTTGCAGTAAATGGGCAAATGCCGCGCGGATATTATAACCCTTACCAACCGTATCATCCGGGTCATGGTCATGGTCCGTATCCCGGCCCGGGTCCTTACCCAGGTCCTCCTAATAATAATGTGATCTTGCCGCTTGTGTTGTTCGAACTGCTGGCTATTTCTTTACTCTAAAGTTGAATTCTATTGAATAAGAGCATGTACTGGTTTTGCGATCGTACGTTGACGCGACTAGTCATGTTCTTTTTTTGTGTAATTGATGTGTACTCTTGATATAATTGCTGTAATACTGGAGGTGTCATATGATTAAATATCCGATTTTGAACAAGAATGCGACAATAGGGGTAACAGCACCTTCATCTGGAGTAGGCGCTCAAAATGCAGAGTTAATTAAGCTTACTTCAAGCCGTTTGGAATCTAAAGGATTTAATATGATTTGTGGGGATACGGTATGGACGCAAGAGAAAGCCAAATCCGCACCGGCCAAAGTTCGTGCTCAGGAGTTTAACGAGATGATGGGCAGTGAGCATATTGATATCCTTATTCCGCCTTGGGGCGGAGAATTGTTAATTGAGGTTCTTGAATTTATTGATTTTGATACTATGAAGGACAAGTGGATCTTAGGCTATTCAGATATTAGCGTGCTGTTGCTTGCAGTTACGTTAAGAACGGGGATTGCTACGGCCCACGGGACTAACCTTGTTGATTTAAGAGGAGAATATTCAGATGATACCACAGCCATGTGGGAAGCGGTTCTAGAGACAAAATCAGGGGATTCTATCGCCCAGCATTCATCGCTTAAATATCAGGGGGAATGGCAACATGATGCTCCTACGCCTTATGTATTTCACTTGACAGAAGATACCCGTTGGAAGACAGTATCCTCTGGTCCTGTAACTATGAAAGGGCGTCTGCTAGGGGGATGTATAGATGTAATTAGGCATCTGATTGGCACACCATTTGGCAATCTGCGGCATTTCCAAGAACAAATGATTAACAATGAACCGATCCTATGGTATTTGGAAAACTGCGAACTGAATACGGTTGATGTACGTAGGTCATTAGTTCAGATGAAGCTAGCAGGTTGGTTTGAGAATTGTTCTGGCATTATGTTTGGCAGAAGTCCTGCTAATCGACCAGTAGAGAACTACACGGCCGAAGACATCTACGCAGAGCTTTCTGAGGAGCTCCAGGTACCTATTGTGTATGATATCGATTGTGGTCATATTCCACCGCAAATTACGCTTATTAACGGTGCGTATGCTGAAGTTGATGTGACGGACGGAGTAGGAACGGTAAAGCAATTTTTCTATGAATAAATGCATACAAAAAAAAGGGACAACCATTTGGGTTGTCCCTTTTACTATTAGTTCTGTGTATTTACAATTGCAGTGATTTCCTCGTCCAGGTCTAGCCTTACATCTTCGCGGTATGCACGAATGCCATATTCGCTAAGCATGTAACGTAGAATCGCCTCGATCATGTTGGACTCAACTAAATATTGACTACGTCCCTGTACCCAAACCTCAGCAGAGTATCCGGTGTCTTCTTCCCAGCTTAGTTCTACTTGAACATCTTCAGGGCGAACCGCTTTACGTTCAGCCATGTGTAGGCAGAGGGCATTGATGATCTCATCCATGCTTAGAACCATTGTTGACATTAGTAACGCCCACCTTGATCTTCTAAGCGACGACGTTCTTTTCTGCGACGGAAGAAGGACATCACGAGCATTACGAGCACATAGATAGCAAGCATATTAATGACGAATCCTAGAATGTTACCGAAGGCACCCATACCGGCGAACATTCCGCCGAACAGTAACCCAGCCAAACCACCGATCATCATACCTTTCATTAAGCCGCCACCGCTGAAGAATCCCCGTTTCGTATTCGCAGTAGATCCTGCTGTGGAGCTTTTAGTGCTATCGCTTTTTCTTACGTTATCGGTTGTTGATTTTTTTGGAGTTGTTGAATAGCTGCGAGTGCCGGATTTAAATCCGCCACCACCTCGCTTCGCATCCACAAAGTTCGGGGTAGCTACGGCGAAAAATAGAGTGAAGGCCATTACAATCATCATTACGCGTTTCATTGGTTTCATTTAGTACGAAAACCCTCCTGTGAGTATGAATTTGTGTGCATGTTCAGTATTACGCAGCTAGTCCTACTAGGTTTCAATTTTTATTTAAAATATAAGAAAGTATATGCTTGCCATAATTTATACTTTTTTAATCAGAAAAAAAGCGTGGATCCAGGATCCACGCAATTAGCAGATAGAAGGTAGTTACTTAAATCATTTATACCCATCAACGACAAGCTCAAGCGCTCCGGTAGCCGGATCGATGATCATGCCATGCACTGGTACATTTGGGGGTAGTAATGGATGCTTATTGATCAGATTCACAGTTTGGGATACCCCTTCTTGGATATTGTCAAACCCGCGTAACCACTTGGTAAGCTTGATCCCGGAATTCTCCAGCGTGTTTAGCACCTCTTCGGATACTCCGCGTTCTTTTATGGAATTGATCATATGATCTGCATTGAGGGAAGCCATACCGCATTCATAGTGCCCAACTACGATAACTTCCTCCGCGTCAAGTTCATATAACGCAACCATGACACTACGCATAACACTACCAAAAGGCTGAGAAATAACCGCTCCGGCATTTTTGATGATTTTAACATCACCGTTTTTAAAATTCATCGCTTTTGGTAATAGTTCAACCAGACGGGTATCCATACAAGTGATAATCAACATTTTTTTATCTGGATAGCGGCTTGTTAAATACGCTTCATACTCTTTATTCTCTACAAAACTCTTATTAAAGTTAATAATATCGGATACATGGCTCATGGCTATTCTTCCTCCCTAAAATCACTGAATTGTACTTACATTACGCATATCTCTTACCAGAATGTTTTTTCCGTAAATCTGTGAATCACTGTCTAGCTTAAAGGAAGAGAATCTTTCCTCGGCATCCAGACGCATCTTGTCCTCATAAAAGATTTCCTGCTGGCGGCTTACGATAAAGGGAAGGGAATCACTTTCCATCCTGGAATCGCCGTCCTCCACTTCTGAAACAATCAGTAATACATTAATTCCGTCACACCCGCAGCCTTCCGTATCATAAAAGAGCTTGAAAAATCCTGGCCGATCTTCAAGCCTTTCCTTCAACTTCCTTTCTGCGAGAGGTGTAACTTGAAACATCATAGCCTGTTCACGCTCCTTTGAATTTTGTGCGAAGCAAGATCTGCTTCTTATGTAACCCATTGAATATTTTAAATTAGAGATGTTATCTCTGAAGTTGATTATACTCATTCAAAAAAGTATCATCAAGAGGAGTCGGCAAAACAGAGAAAGCAGGTGTAATAAAATGGAACAGCAAGTGAAGGAACAGTGGGAGAAATTTAGCGAGTTATTATCAAAAATAAGTGGATATTCAGAGGCCATAGAATTACTTCACTGGGATTTACGCACCGGTGCGCCACGTAAGGGAGTAGAGGTTCGTTCGGGTACGATTGGGATGCTGAGTGGAGAACTGTTCAGACTCGGAATTTCGGAGGAAATGGGAGATTTTACTGCATTTTTTACCCGTCCTGAAGTGATTTCCCAGCTATCACATGATCAGAAGAAGATCGTTACCGATTGCCGTAAAGAATATGAGCGCAGCAAGAGCATCCCTTCCAAAAGATTTGAGGAGTACGCTGTCCTGTCCGCACATTCCCAAACCATCTGGGAAGAAGCCAAGGAGAACGATGATTTCGCTACTTTTGAACCTTACTTAAGCAAGATAGTTGCTCTAAAGCAAGAATTTATCGATTATTGGGGTGTAAAAGGAACGCGGTACGATACGCTTCTTGATATGTATGAGCCTGATCTTACGGTAGAAAAAGTGGATGAAGTATTCAGCCGCCTGCGCAGCCGTTTGGTACCATTGGTAGAAGCTATCGCTGCTTCGCCCAATAAACCGGACACAAGCTTCTTACAGCAGATCTTCCCTAAAGAACAGCAGGAAAAGTTCGGCAACTTTATTTTAGAGCAAATGGGCTACGATTTTGACGCAGGTCGTTTAGATGAGAGTGTGCATCCTTTTGCAACAGGATTGAATCCAGGTGACGTTCGTATTACAACCGCTTATCTGCTTGATAATGTGACTAGTGCCATATTCAGCTCACTACATGAAGGTGGACATGCGCTTTATGAGCAAAATATCAGCAAGGATTTTGTTGGAACACCACTGGCACAAGGTGCATCGATGGGGATTCATGAATCTCAGTCGAGACTATGGGAGAACATGATCGGACGCAGCCGGGCTTTCTGGCAACGTTATTACGGAGATCTTCAGCAACAATTCCCGGAACAGCTTGCAAATGTGGAGTTGGAAGATTTCTACCGGGCGATCAACAGCGTGGAGAACTCATTTATCCGCATCGAAGCAGATGAGCTTACATACAATCTGCACATTATCGTGCGTTATGAGATCGAGAAGCTTATTTTTAATGAAGGCCTTTCTGTAAAAGACTTGCCTCAAGTATGGAATGCTAAGTATCAAGAGTATCTGGGTATTACTCCGCCATCTAACGCACTTGGTGTGCTGCAAGATGTCCATTGGTCTGGCGGGGATTTCGGATACTTTGCTTCCTACTCCTTAGGCAATATGTACGCTGCACAGATTCTGAATACACTTCGCAAAGAGTTACCGGAGTTTGATGAGTTAATTGCTGCAGGGAACCTGTTACCTATTAAAGAGTGGCTAACCGATAAGATCTATCGTTTCGGCAATAGCTTAACGCCTTCACAAATTATTGAGCAAGTAACGGGGGAACCACTGAGTCCAGATTATTTAGCTGATTATTTAGAAGCGAAGTATACGGAGATTTACAAACTGTAATCCAGTAGGGTACGCGTGGTATAATAGAAAGAAAGCTTAGACGGAAGGATATGGATATGGCAAATACTCACACCTACAGCCGGAGAGAAGAAGTCGCGAATGCGATTACGCACGGGATTGGAACGGTATTAAGCGTGGCTGCACTTGTTCTGCTTGTTGTTTTTGCAAGTCTGAAAGGAACGACATGGCATGTGGTCAGCTTCTCCATCTATGGAACGACAATGCTGCTTCTGTATCTGAATTCAACACTAGTGCATAGTCTCAAAGAGGGTAAGGCGAAGGATTTGTTCGAATTTTTCGATCATTCTGCTATTTATCTGTTTATTGCTGGCACGTATACCCCCTTTTTGTTAGTCGCCATTCGGGGTACGCTTGGATGGAGTTTGTTCGGCGTTATTTGGGGAATCGCAGTGTTCGGCGTTTTCTTCAAGGCATTTTTTGTTAAAAAGTTTCTGTTCATGTCCACCATATTCTACATCGCAATGGGCTGGCTGATTGTAATCGCTTGGAACCCTCTTTCGGCTGTTGTAGCAGACGGAGGAATGATCCTGCTGATGGCTGGAGGTATACTCTATACATTAGGTACTGTTTTTTATGTATGGAGAGGGTTTCCATACCATCATGCGATTTGGCATGTATTTGTCCTTGCGGGTAGTGTCACACACTTCTTCGCCGTATTGATTTATGTACTGCCGATCCAATAATTTCAAGCGTATTTATTGCGTGAAAAAGGGATTTTTAATAAAGAAAGAGATGACAAGCAAAAATGCTTGACATCTCTCTTTCTTTTAGGTATCATAAGGGACGTTGTGAAGGTGTAAAGTGTTTTTCCTTGACGAAGGGAGTGCCCTTAATGAGTCAGGAGAATAGGCTCGAGAAAACGAATCGTATCAATCTGCTTTTTGCCTTTTATGAACGACTGCTTACAGATAAGCAGCAAACGTTTCTTAAATATTATTTTCACGACGATTTTTCCTTGGGAGAGATTGCTGCTGAATTTGAAATCAGCCGCCAAGCCGTTTATGAACATATTAAACGGGCGGAGCAAGTCCTAGAAAATTATGAAGAAAAACTTGGTTTATTAGTGAAGCATGAGAGTCGTACCAAATATTTAGAAGAACTGCGCAGACTGCCGGAGAATGGGATGCTGCCTGAGCAATATAAACTTCGGTTCGCGGAGATCGTGGATCGCTTGCAGAGGTTAGAGTAGCATGAAGGGAGAAACTGCATATGGCGTTTGAAGGTTTAACCGGAAGATTGCAGAATGTGTTCAGCAAGCTGCGCGGTAAAGGTAAAGTATCCGAAGATGACGTAAACGAAGCTATGCGCGAAGTACGGTTGGCCCTTCTGGAAGCCGACGTTAACTTCAAGGTAGTTAAAGAATTCGTGGCTAAGGTGAAAGAAAAGTCTATTGGCACAGAAGTGATGGACAGCTTTACACCTGGGATGGTCATTATCGACATCGTTAACAAGGAACTAACCGAGCTGATGGGCGGAAGCCAAGCGAAGCTGGCCAAGTCGAACAAGCCACCAACTGTCATTATGATGGCGGGTTTACAAGGGGCGGGTAAGACAACCACTTCGGGTAAGCTGGCGAAGCTGTTACAGAAGGGCAATCATCGTCCATTGCTTGTTGCGGCAGATATTTATCGCCCTGCTGCGATCAAACAGCTTCAAGTACTTGGAGAACAAATTAAAGTTCCAGTATTTTCGCTAGGTGACCAGACTAGTCCGGTAGAGATTGCCAGACAAGCTGTACAACATGCGAAGGATAACGGACTTGATTATGTAATTATTGATACTGCAGGCCGCCTGCACATTGATGAAGAATTGATGGAAGAACTGAAGCAGATTCACAACATTGTAAATCCTGATGAAGTTCTGTTAGTAGTTGATGCAATGACCGGTCAAGACGCCGTGAACGTAGCTGAGAGCTTTAATAAGCAGCTTGAGCTTACAGGGGTTGTATTGACGAAGCTTGACGGCGATAGCCGCGGTGGTGCTGCACTATCCGTCAAAGCCGTAACTGGTTGCCCGATCAAATTCGCTGCGCTAGGTGAGAAGATTGACGCATTGGAGCCGTTCCATCCGGAACGTATGGCTTCGCGGATTTTGGGTATGGGTGACATGTTGTCGCTGATTGAGAAAGCTCAAGCGAACATTGACACTGATAAAGCTAAGGAAATGGAACGTAAGATGCGTAATGCAGAATTTACGTTTGATGATTTCCTTGAGCAAATGGATCAGGTGAAGAAGCTTGGCCCGATCGATCAAATTCTTGACATGCTACCTGGCATGAACAAAGCCAAGGGCATTAAGGATTTGAAGGTTGACGACAAGCAAATGGGTCGCGTTGAAGCCATAGTTCATTCTATGACTAAGACGGAAAAGCGTCAGCCCGAGATCATCAACCATAACCGCCGCAAGCGTATTGCTGCTGGTAGCGGAACTTCGGTTGCCGAGGTCAACCGTCTCATAAAGCAATTTGATGAGATGCGTAAGATGATGAAGCAATTCTCAGGCATGATGGGCGGAGGCGGCAAAGCCTCTAAGAAGAATGCGATGAAGCAGCTTAAAGGTCTAGGTGGAAAAGGTATGAAGTTCCCTTTTAAATGATCTTGCTGTTCTAATATCTCGAAACTATTATAAGGAGGTGATTTTTCGTGGCAGTACGTATTCGTCTGAAAAGAATGGGAGCGCATAAAGCGCCTTTCTATCGTGTAGTGGTTTCCGATTCCCGGTCCCCTCGTGACGGTCGTTTTATCGAGGAAATCGGTTATTATAATCCGATTGAACAACCGGCAGTAGTTAAGATCGATGAGGAAAAAGCTCTTAAATGGCTTCAAACAGGTGCGCAAGCATCTGATACAGTACGCAACTTGCTTTCCAAAGCAGGCGTAATGAAGAAGTTTCATGAGCTTAAGCAACAGAAATAATGACTGATTGCGAGGGTCCTCTATGGAAGAATTAGTTGGAGTAATTGCTAAGGCTTTAGTGGATCATCCAGAAGATGTGACGGTACGAGCGGTGGAGAAGGATCACCTAATTGTCTATGAACTGTCCGTACATCCTGATGATGTTGGAAAGGTCATTGGCAAACAAGGAAGGATCGCTAAGGCGCTCCGTACAGTAGTCACATCTGCAGCAGTCAAGAGCGATAAACGCGTAACTGTAGATATTTTATCTTAAATGATGCGTACAATGAGGGGCTAGGGATAGTATATCCCGGCTCCTTTTTGTTCAAATATAGATTAGATGAAGCTTGTAAAGGAGAGGGTTGTATGACAGAAGAGTTAACCGTAGGCAGACTTGTGAATACGCATGGTATTCGCGGGGAGATTAAAGTACTATCCCATACCGATTTCCCTGATGTTCGTTTTGCTGCAGGTAAGAAGCTGCAGGTGATCCCTGCAGATGGCAGTTCTAAATTCGAAGTAACTGTAGAGTCCGCTCGTGAGCACAAGGGTATGTTCATCGTTAAGCTCAAAGGGTATACGAACATCAATGAAGTGGAAAAATATAAAGGAAGCCTCCTGAAGGTTCCGAGTAATGATCTGGTGGATCTCCCTGAGAACGAATACTACTTCCACCAAATCGTCGGTTGTAAGGTATACACGGATGAAGATGAAAACAAACCACTCGGTACGATTACAGAAATCTTACAGCCTGGTGCGAATGACGTATGGGTTGTTAAGCCTGCAAAAGGACAAGACATCCTAATTCCTGTAATCAACGATGTAGTCCTGAATGTGGATATAGAAGCCAAACGAATTGTTGTCCATTTGATGGAAGGGTTATTGCCATGATGAGAATTGATGTGCTTACGCTCTTTCCGGAAATGTGCGAAGGCGTATTCAGCACAAGCATTCTTGGTAAAGCACGTGAAAAAGGAATCGTATCCTTAAATGCTGTGAACTTCCGTGATTTCTCGGGAAATAAGCATAATAGTGTGGATGATACACCGTATGGCGGTGGCGGGGGTATGGTGCTCAAGCCTGATCCGATTTTTAATGCAGTCGAGCATGTGCTTGGTATTACACCGAACGAGGAAGATCACAATCGATCTGATGAAGTGGGCTCTGTGAAGCCGCGTATCATCCTTATGTGCCCACAAGGAAAAACTTACAATCAGAAGATTGCAGAGGAACTGGCGCAAGAGCAGCACCTAATCTTCATATGTGGGCATTATGAGGGATATGATGAGCGGATTCGTGAGCATCTGGTAACTGATGAACTTTCAATGGGTGATTACGTGCTAACAGGTGGAGAGCTGCCTGCGTTGACGGTTATAGATTCCATAGTCCGGCTTCAGCCAGGAGCACTTGGAAATGAAACCTCTGCGATATCTGACTCGTTCAGCACTGGACTGCTAGAATATCCACACTACACACGTCCTGCCGAGTTTCGCGGCTGGAAGGTACCGGATATTTTGCTGAGTGGTCATCATGCTAACATCGACATATGGCGGAGAGAGCAGGCACTGCTGCGCACGTTGGAACGCAGACCGGACCTGCTTGAGACTGCAGAACTTACATTGAAAGACAAAAAGACACTGGAACGTCTAAGGAATGTGGACAAACCGGAGTGATAATTTAATGAAACAGGTATATTTGACGTCTTTTTAACGTATCTTACGTTGAGGAGGCGTTTTTGTTATGTGTACCTGAGAACAAATAAAATAATAGTTTTCAAAATAATATGAGTATTGGTGCGTTAAAAGCTTCTTTTTAGGGTAATGAATAGAGGTGCCGCACTAATACATGCAGCTGATAACGCAGCAAGCTTAACTATTGAAGGGAATGAACTGAAGTGACTACGAAGACGCATGAAGAATTCAAGCCTAACGTGGACACAATCCACAAGGAAGCGGAGCCGCTCCGCACCGTGAATGATATTATCGATTTTTATACAAATCGCAATGCCCATTCGCCATTTAAAGAGTGAACATATAAGATTGAATGTTAGGGATTGATTGTTAGGCTTAATAAAACCATTAGATACAGTGAATTTTGTGTTCGCTGTCGCTAATGGTTTTATTCTTTTAGAAGGTAACAAAGCTTGAATCCTATTACTCCGGTTAAACTGTAAATAACCACTTTCCAATGAGATCTAGCATCTCAGCGAAAAGTGGTTATTTTTGAAATTATAAGAAAGTATAAGTTTCACGATATACTTTATTCTTATAATTCTCGTACAAACGCTTACCGTCCTTAAAAGGACGCCGTAGGCGTTTTAGCTTGCTATAAAAGTTCGTGGAGGCACATGTTATTCTTTGCGTAAGATTTTGTGTACTCCTGTAAGGAGTGAGTACAGCGCAACACATACGAGAACGGTAACAGCCCATGCGTAGTTGCGAACGGTGTAAGTAAGTGAAGCTAAAATAACGAAAATGGTGATACGCAGTACGCCTTCTTTAATAAACTGTTTTCTTTCTACATTCATGAGATTGGCCTCCTCGAATGGATGGGATATTGCGGACTTCTAGCTGTAGATAGGTCTTACATTATCTATAGCCTTGAGGAATACGAAAGATACAAGGATCGAAAAAAGTAAATATTGACCCAAAGTCCGACCTATGTAAGTTCGCCGTTACCGACCTGTACTCCTACACATAGATTATATCATTACGAACAAGGAGGAGTACACTAGTGGAAGCTTATTATAATTGTTTGCGTTGTAAGGATAGAAGGGTGCGGATTCTGACTAGAGACGGTAGACAGCATGAAGGCGTTATTACAGATGTAGACAGATACAATGTTTACTTAAGAACTGACAATGGTTCTGTGCATACTTCTGCTTTTTGGGGAAATTCTTTTGCCGGAAATCAGATCTTAACTTTAAGTTTATTCACTCTGCTAGCCATCGCATTAATCTAATCATTAGGAACCAAAAACAGACCGCCCGATTATCCCGGACGGTCTGTTTACTGCTGATTACTGTACTGTAATTGCACCTATATTTGAGCTTAGGGACAATAAGGGGCCGCCTCCATTGATATCGGTCTTTCCACCTTCTACGCCTTTGATTTGCCCGAGATCACTATTGGCTTCTAAGCTGCATTTCATACCATCGGCTAAGACAGCACTGAGGCTGCCGACCTCTGTTTTGGCTTTTAGGCTGCTATCATTCTTCATCCCTGTTATATCCATTCGTATGCTGCCAGTATCGGATTTAACAGTGGATTTGCCAGTGATTTTAGCTCTTTCAATATTGATCGCTCCAACGTTGCTGACGATTTGATAATTTCCCTCTAGATTGTGAAGACGAATTTGACCTACGTTATTTGTGATTTTATATTTATTCATGCTGGCGGGGAGCTCTATATTATAGCTTATGCTAAAATCTGAATATCCGTATTTGTCTTGCGCCCATGTCCATAAGTCCTTCTTAGGACTTGATTTGGAATGCGTGGACACCTTCAACGTATCACCACTGACCTCTACTAAGACTTCAGCATCATCCATAATCTTTTGACGGTCAGACGCATGGAGAGAGCTGTTGTGGGCTGAGATCGTTGCATTTACATGGATCAGATCTCCTGTAACAGCTGTAACTTCTATTTCTCCTACTGCATTGTCCATGCTGAGTACGGATGCTGAACCGATCGCTTGAGATACGGAGAGTTCTTTGCTAATGCTGTCTGCTTTAACTTCGTCAACTACCTTAGTAGCTGTTTCCTCAACGGCTTGCTGCACAGTTGCAGCTGCTTTTCCTAGCTCTTGCTTGACAACTTCACCAATGTTCTGGTGCACATCCTCAGAAATACTCTTTTCAACCTCATTTTTGGCAGATTGTCTGCCTGGTAATTCAGTGCAACCCGCCAAAAGTACGATAGATAATACGGCTACTGCTGCTAACACACTATTATTATTCCTTTTCCTCATTGAAAAAACTCCTCCTCATATATGGGTGTATGTGATCTGACATATGTGATTTCGTTATGTACTTCTGTAAGTATAGCTTATGGAATTTATCTGTAAAAACGGCTGGAGGCGGGTTATTATACTGGACCAAAGACTAGGTCTCAAAAGTGTTCACTACACTTCGATTTTTAATTGTGCTAAAATAAATGAAAGATCACTCGCTGAATAAATACGGTACGGGTACATATTTAAAAGGGCGCGGAAATCCTCATATAGAACCTTCAGCAGCAACTGGAAATCGCTTTTTTCGGATAGAAGTGCATAGGTGTGCTAAGGCTACATTGTATACAGATATAGACCGTTACCTCACTTGCAGAACAGGGCGGTCTTTTTACTTTCTTTCTTTAATAAATCCTGAAGGGTGGAGGGAGCCAAATGAAATATGTAGCCATTTTGCTTGCCTTAGTAGTTTTGACAGGCGTATATTTTTTAGTCTGGAAACGGAAAATAAATACCACAAAAAATTATTCGCGTACCACTCAGAGCAATGTAATCTCAATGGATAGTCATCGTAAAGCCAAACAAAGCCCAGGGGAGCAGCCTTGCTCTTCTTGTAAGAAGAAAAATGGAAAGCTAGTCTTCTATGCACAAGATAATGGAACTGTGGTTGGTCTATGTAAAGATTGCCAATCGAAGGCGAAAAAAAGAGATATGCTACCGCTTTAAATAGAAAAAAATAAGTTGTATTAGCCCGTCCTTTATGGTATTATTATCTCTGTTGTGTGGAATACGGTGGTCCGCTGCGGATAATGAGGGAGAGCAAAGATCTCTCCGGAAGAGGCAAGAACACCTGTACGGAAGGAGGAAGTCCTTAATGAATATCCTACAAGCTATTACGCAAGAGCAACTTCGTAAAGATATCCCGAGTTTTCGCCCGGGTGACACTTTGAAGGTGCATGTAAAAGTAATCGAGGGAACTCGTGAGCGTATCCAGTTGTTCGAAGGCGTTGTAATCAAACGTCGTGGCGGTGGAATCAGTGAGACTTTTACGGTTCGTAAAATTTCTTACGGTGTTGGTGTGGAAAGAACATTCCCAATCAACTCGCCTAAAATCGAGAAAATCGAAGTGGCTCGTCGTGGTAAAGTGCGTCGTGCTAAACTTTATTATCTTCGTGAACTACGTGGTAAAGCAGCGAGAATTAAAGAAATTCGTCGCTAGAATAGTGACAAAGGAAAGGGGCTTGAATTCAAGCCCCTTTCGTTTTATTATTTTATGAAAATATAAGAAAGCATCAGTTTCACGTTATACATTATTCTTATATTTCTCGTATAAACGCTTACCCGCCTTAAAGGACGCTGAGGGCGTTTTAGCTTGGCATACAATGCGTGCGACATATACGCTTGGGGATCAGCTTCTCCGAAAAGGCCTCCTGAAGGAGTATCTGTGGAGGGGTTTTTGGCAGGAGCTTTTTTGTGTTGTATAGTAAGAGTAGTATTAAGAGAGGACGGTGAACTATGCAGCAGGAACAAAGTGAAACTTTGGAATCAAGCGCGCAGAACCCACGTAAACCTAAAAATGAAGTCTTGGAATGGGTCAAGGCCATTGCGATTGCTTTAGTGTTGGTTTTTCTGATTCGCTGGCTTTTGTTCAAGCCTTTTATTGTAGATGGACCTTCCATGCAGCCTAATTTCCATACTGGTGAACGTGTTATCGTAAATGAGATTTTGTACGATATTAGATCTCCGCAGCGGGGCGAGGTTATAGTATTCCACGTGCCATCTGAGGGTAGAGATTTTATTAAACGTGTAATCGGTGTCGCTGGAGATACTGTGAAAGTAGAAGGGGATGTAGTTACAGTTAACGGGGAAGTTGTTAATGAGACCTATATCCAAGATGCAATTGATGCAAAGCATAGTATCAACGCTCTGTATAATAATAAAGATTTCCCTAATGAAGAGTTCCCAGATGGTACTGTTCCTGAAGGACACGTGTTCGTTATGGGGGATAATCGCTCGGATAGTACGGATAGCCGAATGATCGGTTATGTACCTCTGGGGGATATTGTAGGCCGTGCAGATTTAATCTTCTGGCCGATAAAGGATATTTCACTGATTAACCATTAAGTTGACAGAAGTCAAAGGAGGTGACGGCAATGGCCATTCAATGGTTTCCTGGTCATATGACGAAGGCTAGGCGGCAAATCGAGGATAAGCTGAAGCTGATTGATGTTGTAATAGAATTGCTCGATTCCCGTCTGCCGCTTTCCAGCCGCAATCCGATGATTGACGATATTTTGCGGGACAAGCCAAGATTGATTATTTTGAACAAAGCGGATCTGGCAGATCCAGAAATTACACGGAAATGGCTGGCGTACTTCAAGGCACAAGGGCATGTTGCTTATCCTGTTGATGCATCTACTGGAACAGGTGTAAAGGATATTCCAGAGCAAGTCAAGCTGCTGCTAAAAGAAAAGATTGACCGGCAGATTGCAAAAGGAATGAATCCGCGAGCGATGCGTGCATTGATCGTTGGTATTCCTAACGTTGGTAAATCAACACTCATTAACCGGATGGCTGGTAAGAGTATTGCTGCTACTGGTGACCGCCCAGGGGTAACCAAGGGTCAACAGTGGATTAAGACAGGCGGCAACTTGGAGCTTCTGGATACCCCAGGTATTTTATGGCCGAGATTTGAGGACCAAGAAGTAGGTTATCGCCTAGCGGTAACAGGTGCAATAAAGGAAGAAATCCTGAATATTGAGGACATCGCCTTTTATGCAGTGAAATATTTGGTGAAGGACTACGGCTCTAGATTTCAAGAACGCTTTGGCATTGAGAAGCTTCCTGAGGATCTGGAGAATCCAGATGAGATCGTAGCTGTTATGGAAGCCGTGGGTCGTAAACGCGGTTGTCTAATCAGCGGTGGACGTGTAGATCTGGAAAAAGCTTCGCGGGCCTTGTTGCATGAGCTACGGGCAGGTAAGCTTGGACGCTTTACGCTGGAAACGCCTTAAATGGTGTGAATTCTGCGTTTAATGGACTAGGTATGGAAGAGCCATCCGAAATTTCGGAGGCTCTTTTTTTATGTTTTGGGTCCTCGACAAAGTACCTGAGTCCGCCTCAAGCTAAGCCCCACTTTGTGGGGATATTTTATGGGGATGGATTAAATTGGAACGTCTATTTTAAGATGACCATGTAAGCTTTACTATGATAAGCTGACTTATATAGATCATAGAATAATTCATAATTGGCGGTGACAAATTAGTGAGTTCGTTAGATATGTTGGCCTATGAAAAAGAAGGCTGGGAACAGTCTTATCGCCGAATAGCAGGCGTAGATGAAGTAGGAAGAGGTTGCTTGTTTGGGGACGTCGTCGCAGCAGCGGTGATTTTGCCAGAGGGGCTTATTATTGATGGAGTGAATGATTCCAAAAAACTTACAGCTAAAAAGAGAGATGCTCTATACGAGATTATAATGGACCAAGCGCTGGCCGTGGGTGTGGGGTATGTAGACTCTACTGTCATTGATGAGATTAATATTAAGCAAGCTTCACGCCTGGCCATGAAAAAGGCGGTTGAGAGTCTAGAGCAGACTCCTGACTATATGCTGATCGATGCTGAAAAGGTAGACCTCCCTTTGCCACAACAGGCAATTATTAAAGGAGATGCTAATAGTCAGTCCATTGCAGCAGCTTCAATTATCGCTAAAGTGACACGAGACAGGTTGTGTGAAGGTCTGTGGGAGGAATTATACCCTGATTATGGGATTGCGATACATAAAGGTTACGCGACCAAGCTTCACCGGGAACAAATTACGGCTCTAGGTCCAACACCTATGCATCGGCGCAGTTTTATTGGGCGGATTCTCGCGGAGCAGCAAACGTTATTCTAGAAGCAATGCTTAAAAAAGTAGGATGAATACCGATATAGTAAGAAGAGAGAAAATGGAGGGAGGAGAAACGGTATGAATATCGGAACATTGATCCGTGGATTGCTTGGAGATCAAAAACCGGGTGCGGCGAAGTCTTTAGAGTTAAAAGAAGGGCAAGTTGTTCGTGGTGTTGTCCTCTCTGTATCGGATTCAGGCAAAGAAGCGGTTGTGCAAATCCAAGGTACACCTGTTCGTGCAGAATTAGAAACACCACTACTGCCTGGAGAAACCTTGAATTTACAGGTTGGATCACCCGGAGAAGGCGGATTACCCGTATTGAAGCCGGTCTCCCTCGGTGAAACGGCGTTAGTCACTCCCCAAAGCATGGGTGAGGCCTTGGAGTCGCTAGGATTAGCTGATTCCAAAGCAGGTCGAGAAATCGTACTAGCGATGCAAGCAGGAGGCGTTCCACTTACAAAAGAGACAGCGGCTTTGCTGGATGCGGTAATGAGTGCAAAACCAGCTGGTGTGCCTGCTTCGGAGTGGCTTGACGCAGCTGTCATTTCTGTAAAGCGGGGACTACCCGTTACAGCTGAGAGTGTGAGAGGATTGCAGCAGGCTGTATTTGGCCCGCAGCTGCATCAGCTTTTATCAGCACTGGAAGATCAGATTACTATATGGGCAGGTCAAATTGCTAATGAAGAAACAATGACCGCAGAATCTAAAGCTGGAATGGGTACAATTACTGGAAAACTCGAACCCTCGGTAACTGCAGGTGCTGGAAGTGGGAATAACATGGGTGTTGTTGAGAGTGATGTCACAGAAGCTGACCCTATACAATTGGCAGCTAAAGGAAATGGACATGCTACAACTAAAACCGCTGAAGGCAATATTGCTAGTGGAAGTACGGCTCTTTCAGAAGGAGTAGCTGAAGGTGCTCTGAAACCGGTTGAACAAGGTACGCCAGTCAAGGTGACTCTTAATATAGCTTCTGATAATGAAACGGGGATTGGAACTGGCAAGCCAGTTGTAGTTGATGAGACAGGTGAAGGAGCTCAGATCTCCAAGGGTGGTATTGTTACAGAGCCTATGGCTGGTAAATCAACACCTGCCATGACCTCTAGCGCTCAAAATAGTGCTTTAAGCGCTCAAGCTGATAGTGCGGTGAATAATCCTATCCGTTCCAGTGAAGTTGAGATTCAGGGTAATGACTTGAATTTGAATAAGGATGGGGCATTGGATAGTGCTATACAGGCAGATAAGAGTCGGGCTGCCTCGATGGATAAGAGCGGGGCTATGCCGGGTGGCGCGAGTGTGAGCGCCGAAGGAACTGCTGCTGGTGCGGCGCCCCACGCAGCAAGTGGTGCCGCCCTGCTTGCGAAGCTGCAGGGCGTGCTCACCGAGCTGCGCGGCAGCTTGCCGCAGCTCGCCATGGTCCCGCCTGCTGACGCGGCGGGAGCAAGCCCTGCCCCCGCGGCTGCTGCGCCGCGCGGGGAGGCCCCGGCTGCGACGGCTTCGCCGGTGCAGCCAGACACCGCCCCACCCGCGGACGCGGAGTCGTGGGTGGGGCGGGTGCTGAAGCTGCTCGGTGCGGAGCACGAGCAGCAGGCGGTGCGCGGCGTCGCAGTAGCCGCCGCTGAGACGGCCCGCGCGGCGGCAGGTACGGCCGCGCTTGGCAGTGCGGGTGTCGGAGGCGAACAAGCCACCGACACCTTAAAGGGCGTGCTGCTGCAGATCATGAGCAGCAGCGAGGTGCCGCCCGCGGTAAAAGAAGCCGCGAGCGGACTAGTGCAGCAACTGACAGGACAACAGCTGCTGCTCAATACAGATCGAACGGCTCCTTTCGCGCAAGTAACTTTGTTCTTGCCGTTGCAAGGTCCAGATGGGCAGGAGACAGCTTCCGTTCATATTCAGTCGCGTCGGGGACGCAAGGGTGAATTAGATGCTGCCAATTGCAGGCTCTGGTTTGATTTGGATATGAAGCAGCTCGGCCAGACGCTGGTTGATGTGCAGGTTGTTGATCGAATCGTTAGTCTTAAGCTGCATAATGATCATCCTTGGGTGCTTGAGCTGTTGGAACAGCGGCGTGATGACATTAAAACGGCAGTAGAATCTATTGGTTATCAGTTGTCGGGATTAAGAACTGAACCTTTACCAGAACTAAAGCTATCTACAGAACTTGCCAATCCCCATAGTAAGCTTGTTGATTATGTTCCTGATGCTTATAAAGGAGTGGATTACCGTATATGAACGAGAATGAGCCTGTACCTCCAATTTCACAAGGGCTCAAAAAAGCGGTCGCTCTCAAATATAGCCCAGGACAAAGCGAGGCACCTGTCGTTGTTGCCAAAGGACAAGGGGCGATAGCGGATCTGATTCTGCAAAAAGCTAAAGAGAGTGGGGTTGCTGTCCAAGAGGACGCAGCTCTCGTAGAAGTTCTTTCAAAGCTCGATCTAGATCAACAGATTCCATCTGAACTTTATCAGCTAGTGGCTGAAATCCTCAGCTTTGTGTATCAGAGCGACCGTTCCGCCGGTGAACGGAGACCGGAATGAAAGAGCCATACACAAAAGAACGCTACAACCGCAAACAGAAGGGAGCCGCTGCTGAAGACGGGGCTGTGCAGTACTTATCTACTTGTGGGTACAAGATCTTAGAACGAAATTGGCGTTGTCGAACCGGAGAACTTGATATTATTGCGGAGAACGAAGGCTGTATTATTATTGTTGAAGTTCGCAGTCGTAGTGGAGAGCTATATCAAGGGACTCCGGAGGAATCTGTGAATACACGAAAAATACATCAAGTGCGAAATACAGCACAGGTTTATTTGCATATGAAAGGTTATGATGATCGAAGAGTAACTTTTGACGTCATTAGCATTTTACTGAATGAAGATTTAAGCATTGCTTCTTTGGGGCATATACGTGAGGCTTTTTAAGCTGCACCCCATATTCTCACGCCATTCATTATGGGCACTAGCATTCTTATGAAAAAAGTCTTTACATAGCCTCCGCACAGTGGGTCATTTCTCAAAAGAAATGGGTAAACATTAGAGTAACTTTTTAATGTCATCATGAGGAGGGCTGTTTAAGTGAAGAATAAACCTTTTGAAATGCAGGTTAGTTTTGCTTGCCAATATTGCCAGCAGAAGATTGAAGTGAAATTTACCGCAGAGCCAGTATCCGTTGTCTGTTGTGCAAATTGCAATAAGAACTTCACGGTTATGCGGCCCACTATAGCTGAGGAAATATTAATCGATTGGAAAAATGAGGCGCTATTTCAAAAAATCCGTGCTGATAAATCACAAAACAGCAATAGCAGTCTCTTAGCGCTTGTTATAAAAGTCATAGAGCTTCTTACATGGCGTGATAAAGGAAATGGACAGGTGGAAGCGATTAAAGAGATGCGTGGCTGGCTTATTGAGAATGAAGAGACTCCCCCTCTAGCTGAACTGATCCAGAGCGATAATAAAAAACGATCACATAAGCGGCGTGACTGGAGATAATCATACAAACTATGATCAAAAAAGAAAGAAGGGTGAACATGGCTAACGTTTTTTTTACATCCGACCATCATTTTGGACATAAGTTGATTATTGATTTTGAATCCAGACCCTTTATTGATGTGGGGCAAATGAATGAAGCCATGATTGAGAGTTGGAATTCGGTCGTAAATCCGGATGATAAAGTGTTTCATTTGGGAGACTTTTCGTTTCTTAATAAGGAAGCGACACGTGCTATTGTGGAGAGGTTACATGGCTATAAGATTCTAATTCTCGGCAATCATGATCGGGGACGCGGTCGGGATTGGTGGCTTGAAGCAGGCTTTGACGAGGTTAGTGAATATCCGCTGATTTATAAGGATTTCTTTTTTCTCTCTCATGAGCCTATGTATATGAATAAACATATGCCTTACGTAAATGTGCATGGTCATATTCACGGCCAAAAATATGAAGGAAACAATTATTTTAACATTTGTGTAGAGCATTGGAACTATAAACCGTTGACTTTTGAACAGATTAGGGACTCTGTCATAGTTAGTGAAGAAGGTTAATGTGGGTCTATGGAATTATTTATGCGTATTTATGCAATTTGATGTTTATTAATAATTCTTGATTACGCAAAGATTCCCTATATATAATGAGATATAATAGCAAATTTATTACCGGAAAATAAGGAAGCACCTTTTTTCTTGAAGATGTGACACCCAAACAGGGGTGTATTTCAGGAGATGAGGTGTTTTTATGTATGGAAAAATGCATAGTGCATGTCTGTATGGAATTGAAGGGGTAATGATAGGTGTAGAAATTGATCTTGCGAATGGATTGCCACAGACGAATATCATTGGTCTGCCTGATTCTGCGATTCGTGAGGCAGTAGAACGAGTAAGAGCCGCTATTAAGAACTGTGGTTATCGTTATCCCCAGCAGCGCATTACGATAAATTTAGCACCAGCCGACTTACGAAAAGAAGGTTCTGCCTTTGACCTTGCGATTGCTCTGGGGATACTGATAACTAGTGGTCAACTGATAATGCCCTCAGCCAATGAGGTGCTTTTTATTGGAGAACTTGCGCTTGATGGTAGTCTGCGTCCAGTATCAGGTGTTCTACCAATGGTGGAAGCAGCGCGCAAAAATGGATTTAAGGCTGTACTGCTTCCTGAAGGGAATGCTGCTGAGGCAGCTTTGATCAGTGGTATAAATATATACGCAATCGACCATTTATGCACATTACCGAACCCGGAAGAATTACCGTCCAATTCAGCAAAAGGTGAAGACGAACTGAACCAAAGGAATGGGGGAGTTTCCGAAGATATGCCTTCTTTATCATCTCTTCCTTTTCCTGTAACTGTGACCAAGGGGATAGATGCTAATGACCGACCTCCGGTTCTAGTCTTTTCTTTGGAACATCTTAAATATACCCCAGTTTACCGTACTTCTGACGACTCCTCATATGGAATGAACGAGATGATGGATGATTACAGTGATGTGCTAGGGCAACAACATGTAAAAAGAGCCCTAACCATTGCGGCAGCGGGTATGCATAATATATTGCTCATCGGTCCACCCGGTACAGGGAAGACAATGCTGATTAAACGCCTTCCAAGCATCCTTCCGAAATTGTCTGAGAGTGAGGCACTAGAGGTAACCAAAATTTTTAGCGCAGCAGGAACTTTAAAAGATGCCCACAACGGCTTACTGCGTAGTCGTCCTTTTCGCTCTCCGCATCATACCATATCGGCCGCAGGCCTTATTGGGGGTGGAGGCATTCCAAAGCCGGGAGAAGTTAGTCTTGCGCATCGAGGGATTCTCTTTTTAGATGAGTTGCCCGAATTCTCTCGGAATGTACTCGAAGTGTTACGCCAGCCGCTCGAAGACGGGGTTGTTACCATAAGTCGTGCTCGAGCTTCTTTTACCTATCCTGCAAAATTCATGCTGGCCGCATCGATGAATCCCTGTAGCTGCGGTTATTTTGGGAGTAATCTTTCTCAACAACATTGTACATGCAGCCTCGCCAGGATTGCTCAATATCGCGCAAAGATATCAGGACCCTTATTGGATCGTATTGATTTACAGGTGGATGTTCCTCGCCCGAAGGAATGGGATCGTCAAGGGCATGTTCTATCTTCGGCTGAGATGTATGCAGAGGTGATGGCGGCACAGACGATACAAGCTAAACGGTTTAAGCGTTTGCCTATTTCTTGGAATAGTGAACTTTCCGGCGCTTCCCTTCGGAGATATGCAAGTCTTAGTCGTGAAGGTGCCCAATTGCTGTATGACATTCTGGAAAATTTAGGTTTGAGCATGCGAGCGCATGATCGAATTATTAAGCTATCCCGTACAATAGCTGATCTGGAAGGCGCACCGGATATTACTTCCGCGCATCTTGCGGAGGCTGTGCAGTACCGTAATTTAGACCGGCAGGCGATGACAGAAGAATAAGCTAAATAGAGCAGCGATTCCCGTTATTGGCGAATTGCTGCTCTGTTTTTGGGTTATTAGTTTCACTCCGCAAAATTGTTAACGTCTCTGGAACCTTATGGACCCGTAAGATGTGATATGGGCATTTTTAGCTTTTAGAGCGTGTTTTCGGACTTCTGAGACACTAATTGAATTTAAAATCATCTGTGTCCGTTAGGGCTTCGTTTGAGGAAATATTTCTCTGTATTTCCTTACAGTACATTCAATTCTACAGCGATATTGCCGCGGGTTGCGCGGGAGTATGGACAAGCGCCATGAGCAGCCTCTACTAAAGAGGTTGCGGTTTCTCTGTCAACGCCTTTAACTAGCACATCAAGCTTAACCGCTATGCCAAAACCTCCATCTTCAACTTTACCAAAGCTGACTGTGGCCGTTACTTCGCTACCTTCAATTTTCACTTTTCCGAGTCGGGCAACCATGTTCAGTGCACTATCGAAACAAGCGGAATAACCAGCTGCAAATAATTGCTCAGGATTTGTACCTTCGCCACCGGCACCTCCCATTTCGCGTGGTGTGCTGATTGTAAGGTTGAGCTTAGGGCTTTCTGATTCGATAAAACCGTTTCTTCCTCCTACGGCTTTAACAGTGGTTTCATACATTTTTTGCTGGATCGTCATCATTGTGTATCTCTCCAATTCCTAATTAGTTTGTGTACAATCTAATTTATCACAATTAACTATAATGTCAAATTATTTTTTCCTATTAACATGATGTTATGAATGAATTATGATAAAATAAGGGTATAAGGCAGGTGATTAAGATATGAAAATGAATGAAGAAGATATGCAAAAGATGACGACTACACCTGAGCTGCTGATTGAGAATCAACTCTGTTTTACGATTTATGCTTGCTCTCGTGAGATCACAAAGCTGTATCAACCTTATTTGGATAAGATCGGTTTAACATACTCGCAATATCTGGTAATGCTTGTGTTATGGGAACGGCAGCAATGTACGGTTAAAGAAATTGGTGAGGCGCTATTTTTGGATTCGGGTACGCTGACACCTCTTTTAAAACGCCTACAAGCTGCAGGGTTGATCGTGCGTGAACGTTCGACACAAGATGAGCGAAAAGTTCTGATTTCACTAACGGAACAGGGCTGGGCACTTCAAAGCAACGCAGCTTGTATTCCCGGGAAAATGATGGAAGAAACGACTATGTCCGGCGATGAGACTGTAGAGCTGCTTGAGCAGTTCAAAAGCTTGCTAAATCGTGTTCATGATGCGAACACTCAAGATAGTAAAAAGTAAGTGTAATCAGGAGTCTGTGCGATCGTTCGCATTCCGGCATGAAATCAAGCGAAAAAATGTGTACAAATCATGAATATATTTAAGGAAAGCGTTTTAAAAACATGTTACACTATTCTGGGTTCCTTTATATGGCATATAGGTAAGTATAAGCTTAGTCTTATAGATTTACTCAATGTCTCTCACAGAAATAAGGCCATTCTTTTACGAGTGGTAGAGCAGTTTCTGTTGGTTCCGGAATAGTGCTGCATGTTTAGCGCATCAGCCTATCCCTAACCCCGCGGCAATCAAAACGGAAGGCGAGATGACAACAGGCTGCCTGTTAAGTCACCACGCTACTTTAGGAGGCTACCGCTATGAATATCCACGAGTATCAGGGAAAAGAAGTGCTTAAGAAGTACGGTGTGGCCGTACCGAATGGAAAAGTAGC
This sequence comes from Paenibacillus sp. FSL R5-0744, assembly GCF_037972555.1. Lineage (NCBI taxonomy): Bacteria > Bacillati > Bacillota > Bacilli > Caryophanales > Paenibacillaceae > Paenibacillus > Paenibacillus sp. FSL R5-0744. Next base: position 4,281,236 of record NZ_CP150228.1, on the reverse strand, counting down.
TTATACAGTGGAGGAAGCGGTAGAAGCCGCAGAGTCACTGAGTACACCGGTTGTTGTAGTTAAAGCTCAGATTCATGCAGGTGGACGAGGTAAAGCTGGAGGTGTAAAGGTTGCTAAGAATATCGATGAAGTGCGTACTTACGCAACCGAAATTCTCGGTAAGACTTTAGTTACTCACCAGACTGGTCCGGAGGGTAAGGTAGTAAAACGGCTGCTCATTGAAGAGGGCTGTCAAATTGTTAAAGAGTATTACATCGGTATCGTTGTTGATAGAGGAACTGGCCGAGTGGTTATGATGGCATCTGAAGAAGGTGGCACAGAGATTGAAGAGGTTGCAGCTACACATCCGGAGAAGATTTTCAAAGAAATCATTGATCCGGCAGTAGGTTTGCAGACTTTCCAAGCTCGTAAATTAGCTTACAGCATCTCTATTCCTAATGAACTGGTAGGCAAGACTGTTAAATTCATGCAAGCGCTATATCTAGCTTTTGTGGATAAAGATTGCTCTATTGCCGAAATTAACCCATTGGTAGTTACTGCGGATGGGAATGTGATGGCTCTAGATGCTAAATTGAATTTTGACCCCAATGCCTTGTTCCGCCACAAAGATATTCAAGAGCTTCGGGATCTAGATGAAGAAGATTTAAAAGAAATTGAAGCCTCTAAGTATGACCTGAGCTATATTGCACTTGATGGCAATATTGGTTGTATGGTGAACGGTGCAGGCCTAGCGATGGCAACGATGGATATAATTAAATATTACGGAGGCGAACCCGCCAACTTCCTTGATGTAGGGGGCGGTGCAACTACCGAGAAAGTTACAGAAGCCTTTAAAATCATTCTATCGGATGAAAAGGTAAATGGAATTTTCGTTAATATTTTCGGTGGTATTATGCGCTGTGACGTTATTGCTAACGGTGTTGTGGAAGCGGCAAGTCAATTGGGATTGACTAAACCGCTTGTTGTACGTCTTGAAGGAACAAATGTTGGATTGGGTAAGCAAATCTTGGCTGGATCGGGACTTAACATTGTAGCTGCTGATTCTATGGCGGACGGTGCCCGTAAGATTGTATCTCTTGTGCAATAATGGCTCGGAAGTTGAAGCCAGTTATCGTATTTGACAATATAAGTAGGGATGTGACTTAAGGCATGAGCATTCTTGTAGATAAAAATACGAAAGTTATCACGCAAGGTATTACGGGAGCAACGGGCTTGTTCCATACTAAGGGTGCGCTTGATTATGGAACTCAGATGGTTGGAGGAGTAACGCCGGGTAAAGGTGGAACGACAGTTAATATCACCCTTGAAAATGGCAGTGAAGTTAGTCTTCCGGTATTTGATACAGTCGCTGCTGCTAAGGCAGCTACTGGTGCAACTGCAAGTGTGATTTATGTACCGCCAGCATTCGCAGCAGACTCCATCATGGAGGCTGTAGATGCAGAGTTGGATTTGGTTATCTGTATTACCGAAGGTATTCCAGTGCTTGATATGGTAAAAGTCTCACGTTATATGGAAGGTCGTTCTACAGTGTTGATCGGTCCAAACTGTCCGGGTGTTATCACTCCTGGAGAGTGTAAGATTGGAATCATGCCTGGCTATATTCATATGCCTGGTTATGTAGGAGTGGTCTCGCGTAGCGGAACGCTAACCTATGAGGCGGTTCATCAGCTGACCACGCGTGGAATTGGGCAATCTTCGGCTGTAGGTATTGGCGGAGACCCGGTTAAAGGCTCTGAGTTTATTGATATTTTGAAGCTGTTTAATGAAGATCCGGGTACGAAGGCAGTTATTATGATCGGAGAGATCGGTGGAACTGCAGAGGAAGAAGCAGCAGAGTGGATTCGTGAACACATGACCAAGCCAGTTGTAGGCTTCATTGGAGGAGCAACTGCACCTCCAGGCAAGCGTATGGGGCATGCTGGTGCTATCATTTCTGGAGGGAAAGGTACAGCAAGCGAAAAAATTGCCGTACTGGAAGCTTGCGGAATCAAGGTAGCCCCTACACCTGCCGAAATGGGTTCAACACTCGTAAGTGTGCTTGAAGAGCGCGGTATTCTCAATGCTTTTACATCGCACTAATTAGTGTAGTTAAGACAGAGAAATCACTCCACGTAGTGAGGTTATTTCGTGTATAATTAATTAAAGAGGTAAGCAACCTTTTGTTCCTATTTAGGGATGAAAGGTTGCTTTTTTTATTTTAAATAGAAATTTATTGAATTTAAAGAAATACTTGCGTTTTCATGATGTGTAACACAAAATAGGGAAGGCTAGGCCTTCCATGTTAAGGGGCGAAAAATGATATGGAAGAACGGGAACTACTATTCGGCTTTAATGAAGTGGAAGGCATTGGCTGGAAAACTATCGACAAGATTCGCAGAGCTGGGCTTTTGTCAGAAAAAGCATTTTCTTGTAGCTCAGAAGACTGGGAAAAGGTTGGATTGAGCGAGAAAGTGTCGATTCAACTTGCTTCTATATATACGTTGGAGTGGATAGCAAACCGCCGCTTACTAATGGAAGAAAGTGCTGTGAACATGGTTACGATTTTTGATGCAGACTATCCCCATTTATTGAAGGAGACAGCTCAGCCACCATGGATTCTTTATTATCGTGGGCGTTTGGATCTGTTATCGACACCCAGTGTAGCGATGGTCGGTACTCGTGTGCCAACAGCTTATGGACGGAAGGTAGGAGAGATCCTCACGAAAGAGCTTAGTGAAGCAGGTCTAACAGTGGTTAGCGGATTAGCTAGGGGGATTGATAGCGTTTGTCATGAAGCTGCGCTAAGAAGCGGTGGGGGCACAATAGCGGTAGTGGCTACAGGACTTGATCGGGTCTACCCGCCTGAGAATAAGGAGCTTGAACGATTGATTTCCCGTGATGGGTTAGTGCTAACAGAGTATCCCCTTGGAACCAAAAGTCATCCAGGGTTATTTCCGCAGCGCAATCGAATTATTGCAGGCCTCACATACGGGACAGTGGTCGTAGAGGCGGATAGTAGAAGTGGATCACTCATTACTGCAGATGCTGCCTTGGAGGCAGGACGGGATGTTTTTGCTGTCCCTGGACCTATTACGTCTCCAAAAAGTAGAGGTGCTCTTGATCTGATTAAACAGGGGGCAAAGCTGGTAACCGGTGCACTAGATATTTTAGAAGAATACACTTCTTTTCTCCCGACAAACCTCTCAAAAACGGGTGAAAGTGGTCCCTCTAAACAGGTGGCTGACGATTTGTTAATTGAAAAGAAATTGACAAATGAGGAGTTACACCTATACCATATACTGCATCAAGGCCCCTTTATTTTGGACGATCTGCTTGTGAGGACAGGATGGGATTTTGGACATTTGCATTCAGTTCTGTTATCTTTAATCATAAAAAAAGCGGTAGCACAATTACCAGGAGCTATTTATAAGGTAATTTAATATAGAGGTACGAGTGTTAACGAGGAGGAAGAGTCTATGGCAGATGCATTGGTTATTGTCGAATCGCCCGCGAAAGCGAAGACAATTGGCAAATATCTAGGTAGTAAGTATATTGTAAAGGCATCTATGGGACACATCAGAGATCTACCGAAGAGTCAAATTGGTGTTGAGGTCGAGAATGATTTCAATCCCAAATATATTACGATTCGTGGTAAAGGTTCTATATTGAAGGAATTGAAAGACGCTAGTAAAAAAGTGAAAAAAGTCTATCTCGCAGCTGACCCCGATCGCGAAGGAGAAGCAATTGCTTGGCACTTGGCACATGCCCTGGATCTAGATAATACACAGGAATGCCGAGTTGTATTTAATGAGATCACCAAACAAGCGGTGAAGGATGCTTTTAAGACGCCACGCAAGATTAACATGGATCTTGTGAATGCACAGCAGGCAAGACGTATACTGGATCGGCTAGTAGGTTACAAGATTAGCCCTCTATTATGGAAGAAAGTCAAAAAAGGGTTATCTGCTGGACGTGTTCAATCTGTAGCTGTAAAGATCATAATGGATCGTGAGAATGAAATCTCCGCTTTTGTACCTACTGAATACTGGAGTATTACAGCTAAACTTGGGATTCGAGATTCTGTCTTTGAAGCTAAGTTTCATAAGCTGAATGGTGTGAAGAAGGAACTTAATCAGGAAAGCGATGTTCAAGAGGTCCTTGAGGCAATCAAGAACGCAGCTTTTAAGGTAAGTAATGTGAAGGAGAAGGAAAGACAACGGCATCCTTCGGCTCCTTTTACAACAAGTTCCCTTCAACAGGAAGCAGCTCGTAAGCTTGGATTCCGTGCAGCTAAGACAATGTCTGTTGCCCAGCAATTATACGAAGGTGTGGAACTAGGCAAAGAGGGAACCGTAGGTTTGATCACCTATATGCGTACGGACTCGACACGTTTATCTGTCACTGCACAGGATGAGGCTAAAGAGCTGATTACTGCTAAGTATGGTGAAAAGTTCTTACCTGAAGCCCCTCGCCAGTATTCAAAGAAAGCGGCTGGAGCACAAGAAGCGCATGAAGCGATCCGACCAACTTCAGCACTTCGTGAACCGGAAATGGTCAAAGAGTTCTTAAGCCGGGATCAATTCCGTCTTTACAAGCTGGTGTGGGAGCGGTTCGTATCCAGTCAAATGGCGTCTGCTCTTCTTGATACACTCTCGGTTGATATAGAAGCAGGTACAGCCACATTCAGAGCGGTGGGTTCGAAGGTTTCATTCCCAGGGTTCATGAAGGTTTACGTGGAAGGTAACGATGATGGAACTACAGATGAAGATAAGTATTTACCGCCTCTTGAAGCGGGAGATGCTTTAAATAATCAAGAGATCGAGCCGAAGCAGCATTTTACACAGCCACCACCGCGATATACAGAAGCAAGGCTTGTAAAGACACTTGAGGAATTAGGGATAGGACGCCCAAGTACGTATGCACCAACGCTTGAAACGATTCAGAAGCGTGGTTATGTAGCGATTGAAGAGAAAAAATTCATGCCTACAGAGCTTGGAGAACTTGTCATCGAGCAGATGGAACAATTTTTCCCGGAAATATTGAACGTAGAGTTTACGGCTAATATGGAAGGCGATCTTGACCATGTGGAAGAAGGCTCAGAAGATTGGGTGAAGGTTCTTGCCGAATTTTACGAGTCTTTCGAGAAGCGCTTAGTGTTTGCCGAAGAAGAAATGAAAGAAATTGAGATTGAAGATGAAGTCTCTGATGAGATCTGCGAGAAATGTGGTAAACCACTTGTATATAAATTAGGACGCTTTGGGAAGTTTCTAGCATGTTCTGGCTTTCCAGATTGCCGAAATACGAAGCCGATTATCAAAGATATTGGTGTAACTTGCCCTAAATGTAATGAAGGAAAAGTTGTAGAGCGTCGAAGCAAAAAAGGGCGTGTCTTCTATGGCTGCGATCAATATCCAGGGTGTGATTTCGTCTCTTGGGATAGACCATCCACTAAACCATGTCCATCTTGCGGGGCTTGGATGATTGAGAAACGCAATAAGCAAGGCACCAAACTGCAATGTACGTCTTGTGACCATACAGAGGCAGTTTTAGACAACGAAGAAGAGTTAGCAGAATAATAGTCTCTACAGGAGGAAATAAGACAGTGACAGATACAGCAAAGGTAACAGTAATTGGAGCAGGTCTCGCAGGAAGTGAAGCGGCCTGGCAAATAGCCTCTCAAGGCGTACCGGTAAGATTGTATGAAATGAGACCAGTGGTGAAGACGCCAGCACACCACACCAATCAATTCGCAGAACTAGTATGCAGCAACTCCTTGCGTGCAAATGGTTTAGGCAATGCGGTGGGTGTATTAAAGGAAGAAATGCGACGTTTAAACTCTCTTGTATTAGGTGCGGCTGATCGCCACGCTGTACCTGCTGGCGGTGCACTTGCCGTGGATCGGGATGGTTTCTCGGGAGAAATTACGAGTACATTGCATAATCATCCGCTTGTGGAAGTCATAAATGAAGAACTTACGCATATACCGGAGGAAGGGATTGTTGTTATTGCAACGGGTCCACTAACTTCCCCTGCATTATCTGCTGAAATTAAGGGTCTATTAGGTGAAGAGTATTTCTATTTTTATGATGCTGCAGCACCGATTGTTGAGAAGGACAGTATTGATATGAATAAAGTGTATCTGGCTTCCCGTTATGACAAAGGGGAAGCAGCATATCTGAACTGTCCTATGACTGAAGAGGAGTTTGACGTGTTTTATGACGCGTTGATTTCTGCAGAAACGGCGGCACTCAAGGATTTTGAGAAAGAGATATACTTTGAGGGCTGTATGCCTATCGAAATCATGATGAAGCGCGGTAAGCAAACTGCATTGTTTGGTCCGATGAAGCCTGTTGGGCTTATCAATCCGCACACAGGTAAGCTACCTTACGCGGTAGTACAACTTCGTCAGGATAACGCTGCTGGAACGCTTTACAATCTGGTGGGCTTTCAAACGCACTTGAAATGGGGCGAACAGAAGCGGGTATTCTCGCTGATTCCAGGTCTTGAGAACGCTGAATACGTTCGCTATGGGGTAATGCACAGAAATACCTTTATTAATTCTCCTAAACTCTTGCATCCTACTTATCAAATGAAGGGTAAAGAAAGGCTGTATTTTGCTGGACAGATGACTGGCGTGGAAGGTTATGTGGAATCAGCAGCTTCAGGTCTGATTGCCGGCATTAACGCTGCTAGAGCCGCACTTGGTCAAGAAGGACTGATCTTCCCACAAGACACGGTGCTTGGTAGTATGCCTGCTTATATCACTTCCGCTGATCCGGAGCATTTTCAGCCTATGAATGCCAATTTTGGTCTTCTGCCGAAGGTGGAGAAGAAAATCCGTAATAAGAAAGAAAAGAATGAGATGTTAGCGCATCGTGCACTAGACAGTCTTGCCGAGTACGCCAATCGTACGGGCCTTGCTTATAAAGAGCCGGAGGCTATCGATAACCAAGAATAAGCGTCTTCGGCTTCCTTATAAGGATGATAAGCGTTAGCGTTTAAGCGAGAAATATAAGGATAATGTATAACGTGAAACGTATACTTCTTATTTTTGAACAAAGCCCATCTTAAGGAGGTAACTACAATCATGGTACCCAGCTTTCATGCGACTACAATTTGTGCTGTAAGACATAACGGACAGGCAGCTATAGCAGGTGATGGTCAGGTTACATTCGGAGAGAGTGTAATTATGAAGACGACGGCCAGAAAAGTTCGTCGCTTATACAGAGGACAAGTAATAGCAGGGTTTGCAGGATCTGTGGCCGATGCTATCACTTTGTTCGAAAAATTCGAAGGCAAGTTGGAGGAGCATCATGGAAACCTGCAACGGGCAGCCGTAGAATTGGCGAAAGACTGGCGTCAAGATCGTATTCTTCGAAAACTTGAGGCATTGATGATTGTTATGGACAAGGAAGGAATGCTCTTGATCTCCGGAAATGGTGAAATTATCGAGCCAGATGATGATGTGCTCGCTATTGGTTCCGGTGGTAACTTTGCACTTGCTTCCGGTCGCGCGCTCAAACGTCATGCTCCAAATCTTGCTGCTGCGGATATCGCTCGTGAAGCTCTTCAGATTGCATCAGAAATATGTGTGTATACTAACTCCAATATTATTGTTGAGCAATTATAGGCTCAGTGCCATAGAGACAAGGAGGAATTCACGATGGTGAATCAATCGCTAACACCCCGTCAAATCGTAGCTGAATTGGATAAATATATTGTAGGTCAGAAACAAGCTAAGAAATCGGTAGCTGTTGCCCTTCGTAATCGTTATCGGCGCAGTCTGCTGGCTGAGGAACTGCGTGATGAAGTTGTTCCTAAGAACATCTTGATGATCGGACCAACTGGTGTAGGGAAAACTGAGATTGCTCGGCGTCTAGCTAAGCTCGTTAATGCTCCGTTCATCAAAGTGGAGGCAACCAAATTCACTGAGGTGGGTTATGTAGGGCGAGATGTGGAGTCTATGGTGCGTGATTTAGTTGAGACCTCTATTCGTATGGTGAAGCTAGAGCGTACGGAAAAGGTGAAAGACCGTGCAGAAGAACTGGCTAATGAGCGGATTGTCTCTATTTTAGTGCCTTCGTCTTCAAAAAATAAATCTCAGAAGAATCCTTTTGAGATGATTTTTGGCGGGAACTCTTCACAAGAGGATTCTAAAGAAGATTCCGAACCAGATGGAAGCTTAAGCGAACGTCGTCGCGGGGTTAGATTTAAGCTGCTTGCTGGTCAATTGGAAGAAGATATCATTGAAATAGATGTTGAGGATACAGCGCCATCTATGCTGGATATGTTTGCAGGGCAAGGGAACGACCAGATGGGGATGAATATGCAAGAAATGTTTGGCAGCTTGCTTCCGAAGCGGACGAAGAAGCGCAAGCTTCCTATCCGTGAGGCTCGTAAAGTGCTAATTCAAGATGAAGCAACCAAACTGATTGATATGGATGATGTCATTCAGGAATCTGTGACACGCGCTGAACAATCGGGTATTATTTTTATCGATGAGATTGATAAGGTTGCAAGTCAAGGAAAGGGTTCGGGCCCTGATGTATCACGTGAAGGTGTGCAAAGAGATATCCTTCCAATTGTAGAGGGTTCTACAATCATGACAAAATACGGTCCTGTGAAGACGGACTACGTGCTCTTCATGGCTGCCGGGGCTTTTCATGTTGCTAAACCTTCTGATCTGATTCCAGAGCTTCAGGGGCGTTTTCCGATTCGCGTAGAACTAAGCAGTCTGACACTGGAGGATTTTGTTTCCATCTTAACAGAGCCAGAGAACGCTTTGACGAAACAATATGTTAATTTGTTAAAAACCGAGGACATTGAAGTGGAGTTCCAGAAAGATGCTATTTATGAAATTGCCAAAATAGCTGCTTCAGTGAATCAAAATATGGAGAACATAGGTGCTCGACGTCTTCATACGATTTTGGAGAAGTTATTGGAGGATCTTTCTTTTGAAGCACCTGAGCTGACGCTGGACACTATGGTTATTACACCAGAGTATGTGCGTGAGAAATTGGCAAGTATTGCGCAGGATCGTGATCTAAGTCAGTATATTCTTTAATGCGACAAATTCTTATTCTTTTGGATTTGGGCATATTGAATTAGAAAATTACAATTTAGTGTCATTAATAGGTAAAAAAATGTAAAAAGATGCAATTAAAAAGATAATTTTGAGTTAAAAAAGGAATAAAATAGCAATAAAGTGCTAAAAGCCCTGTCTTTTCTAAAAAGATAGGGCTTATTTCTTATTGTAATAATATACAAATTAAATGAAAATCAATGTATGTGAAAATACTAATTAGTTATACTTTGCGACAAGGTTCGACGTAGAAACTGATAAATAGAGGACTTTTATACTTTATTTGTCGAAATCAAGCAGGTTTTTTAAGGAAAGTTGTGGAATTCATTTCATTATGATAGCTTTGAAAGGAGGAATTATCTTGGGATTGCTGAATAGTGTCAGTTTTCAACGATTGCAGGGAGGCATTGATGCTGCCTACAAACGACAAAATGTTCTAGCGAATAATGTGGCTAACGAAGATACGCCAAATTTCAAACGTTCTGATGTTTCATTCGAAAGTTTCCTTCAGCAACAAGAAAGTGGAATAAAACCTACACTTAACGCGAAGGTAACGGACTCCCGACATTTTCAATTTGGTAGTAAAAGAATTGTACCAGCAGCTGTCGTTAGTACGGATGAAACTACCTCGATGAATAATAACGACAACAATGTGGATGTAGAACGAGAAATGGCGTTAAGTGCTGAGAACCAACTCAGGTATAGTTCTTATGTCGAGCAGATCAACAGTCAAATTTCGATGATGCGAGCTGTAATTCAAGGAGGATAAGATTGCATGAACTTTGGGAGTAGTTTTGGGATAAGTGCATCAGCATTAACAGCTCAACGATTGCGGATGGACGTGATTTCCTCCAACGTGGCCAATGCGGAAACTACAAGAGCATCGGTCGTTGATGGCAAAGCCGTTCCTTACCGTCGAAAACTTGTTGTTATGGAAGCTACCGAAAGCAATAAGTTCTCGAATATACTAAATTCGAAATTGAACGGTAGTAGTAGTGAAGGTGTAAAGGTGCAGTCCATTATAGAAGATACTTCACCGTTAAAGCCAGTTTACAACCCAAGCCATCCTGATGCGGATGCCGAAGGTTATGTCTATATGCCAAACGTAGATATTACTAAAGAAATGGTAGATATGTTATCTGCATCACGTTCTTATGAAGCCAATGTCACGATGCTGAATGCATCTAAAGCTATGGTAAGTAAAGCACTCGAAATTGGGCGCTAAACGTAATTAACACAAGGAACGCTTCCACAGTGAGTTTTGTACGAAGTGAATCTAGGAAGCATAAGCTTACAAAACTTTTAGGAGGGAAACAGTTGATACAGAATATCACTAATGGGGTTCAAGCTGTACAGCAGCTTGCCATGAAACCAACATCTACCGAAGTTTCATCCACTCCTGCTAATGCCATGGAGAGCTTTGGTTCTTATCTTGAGAATGCACTCACTAAAGTAGCAGATCAGGAACAACAAGCAAAGGATATGAGTAATAAATTTGTATTGGGAGAAGTGAACATAGACGAGGTGATGATTTCTTCCCAACAGGCTTTACTGAGTTTGCAGTTGACTACACAAGTCCGGAACAAAGTGATAGAAGCCTATCAAGAAATTATGAGAACTCAAATTTAATTAATTCCTAGCTTAGTTCCGGATGGGGTGACACTGTGAATGAAAGATTTGCCCAATATCGGGAGAAGGTGACCCTGTATTGGAACAGATTTAGTGGTAAACAGAAGATTTTATTCTTTTCTACATTGTTTATCATTCTAATAATAATCGTAGTATTAACCATGCAGCTTTCAAAGACAGAATATGAAGTAGCGTTTCAAGATTTGGACAGCACAGATTCAGCTGGAGTAATGAACTACTTGGATACAGCAGGTGTTTCATACCGATTAAGCCAAGATGGAAAAAGCATCTCCGTGCCAAGCACAGAAGCGGCTCGAATAAAGGTGGATATCGGTTCTCAGGGGATTGTTCAGGGGGGCTCTATCGGTTATAAGGTCTTTAATGAAAATTCGTCAATGATAGGGACGACAGATAGTGAGTTTAATGTGAAGTATAATAATGCATTAAACGGTGAAGTAGAACAGTTAATGAGACGTATGCAAGGAATTAAGGATGCTAAAGTGCTGATTAATCTGCCTAAAGAAACAGTTTTTGCTTCCCAGGCTGACCAAGAGCAAGCATCTGCATCCGTTGTGCTCTCATTTAATCCGGGATTCAGACCCACTCAAGATAATATTGATGGGTACTTTAACCTTGTAAAGACGGCTGTTCCAAATCTACCAATCGATAACATTACGATTGCTAATAATGAAGTCGAGTTAATGCCTACGGCCAAAGGTGGACAAGCTGGAGTTTCCAGCCAAGTCGAAGAGAACTTCGCTCTTCAGAAGAAATTCGAAGAAGAAGTAAAGAAAGATGTGAAACAATTCCTTAGCACTCTTACGGGTCCAGATAAAGTTGATGTTCTTGTATTTTCGAAGCTGAACTTTGACAAGGAAAACCGGAAGGAGAATCTCGTAACCCCTGTGGATACAGAGAACATGAAGGGGATTGAGATCAGTTCACAAATCATTAGTAATTCGTATTCGGGTCAAGGAAATACAACTGGTGGAGTGGCAGGCACTGGTTCACAAGATGTAGCGGGCTATCCTTCACAAGCCGGTACGGATACTTCTACTTCGGAAGAATCTTCTGAAACGAGGAACTATGAAGTAAACCGAATTACAAAGGATGTTATCGCAAGTCCCTTTACTGTTAAAGATTTAACCATAAATGTTGCAGTTGAACCACCTACAGGACAAAATACTTTGGACGCTGCTACATCAGCAGCAATTCAAAACATTTTGGTAAATATTGTTCGTGCTTCGCTCGCAGATTCAGGTACTACATATACAGACGCTGATTTAACCAAAAAGGTTTCGGTGTATTCTCAACAATTTGGCGGAACCGCTGCTAATACAACACCAGGTGGTCTTGCCACATGGATGTTATGGGCTATCGGAGCAGCTGCATTGCTGGTTGGAGCAGGTGGAGGATATCTAATCTATCGGAGTCGTAAGAAGACTGTGGAAGAGGAAGATGAAGACATTCCATTGCAGGTTCCTACCGAATTTCCATCTATTAATTTGGAAAGTGTGACGAATGACAGTCAAGTTCGTAAGCAATTGGAAAGTTTGGCTAAGAAAAAGCCAGACGAATTCGTAAATCTGCTGCGTACATGGCTTGCAGACGAACAGAGGTGAACTAATGGCAAAGGCTAGTCAGCAGGGGCTTAGTGGCCGTCAAAAGGCCGCGATCCTGCTTATCACACTAGGGCCCGAGGTATCGGCGCAAATATTCAAACATTTAAGAGACGAGGAGATTGAACAATTAACTCTTGAAATTGCCAATGTCCGTAAAGTGGACAGCAGTGAAAAAGAGTCGATCATGTCTGAGTTCCATCAGATATGCCTCGCCCAGGAATATATATCACAAGGCGGTATTAACTACGCCAAAGAGATTCTGGAGAAAGCACTTGGTTCCGCAAAAGCAATGGAGGTCATTAACCGTCTGACTGCGACTTTGCAGGTAAGACCTTTCGATTTTGCACGCAAGGCTGATCCAAACCAGATTTTGAACTTTATTCAGAATGAGAATGTCCAGACTATCGCACTTGTATTGTCTTATCTGCAATTCGAACAAGCCGCAGCTATTCTCTCCTCATTACCTCAAGAGAAGCAGGCGGAGGTGGCTAGAAGAATTGCTGTAATGGACAGCACCTCTCCGGAGGTCATTACACAAATTGAACGAGTGCTAGAGCAGAAGCTTTCTGCTACAGTAACTCAGGATTATACAAATGCTGGCGGTATCGAATCAATCGTACAGATCTTGAATGGTGTTGACCGTGGGACAGAGCGCACAATTCTGGATTCTCTCGAAATTCAAGATCCAGAGCTCGCCGAGGAAATCAAGAAGCGGATGTTCGTATTCGAGGATATTGTCAATGTGGATAACCGTTCGATTCAGCGTATTATTCGTGATATTGATAATGCGGACCTGCAGCTTGCCCTTAAGGTTGCAAGCGAAGAAGTACGAGATGTTATTTTCCGGAATATGTCCAAACGTATGGCAGAGACATTCCGAGAAGAAATGGAGTACATGGGTCCTGTGCGGCTGCGTGATGTAGAAGAAGCGCAAACGCGTATTGTAGGTACGATCCGCAGACTCGAAGAGTCTGGAGAAATTATCATCGCTCGTGGCGGAGGAGATGACATCATTGTCTAAGCTGATTAAGCATTCTCAGTATGTTCCAGTTGATGTACTGAAAAGATTGGAGCAGGCCCGGCACTATGCGGGCCTAACTGAGGAGCCCGTTCCAGAGGAGACTGTAAGCGAGACTCACTATCATGATCCCGCTCGTGAAGAGGCTGAAGTGGCACGTAAGCAAATGCTTAAAGACGCCCAAGAATTTGCTGAAGAGCAAGTACGGAATGCCTCTCTTGAAGCGGAACAGATTGTTGAATCCTCAAAAGCGGAGGCTGAAGAGTGGTGGAAAGAGCGGCGTGAGCAGGATGAACATCTAGTTGAGGCCGTCAAAGCCGAGGCTTATCAGCTAGGGTATCAAGAAGGTGTTTCTCAAGCTGAGCAAGAGATGAAGCTCAAAATTGCAGCGATGATGGATGAAGCTCGTGCTGTTTTAACTGAAGCCTATAAGGCAAGGGATGTCATTATTCAGGAAGCTGAACCTTTCTTGGTTGAGCTAAGCTGTGATATTGCGGAGAAAATTGTGGACAGACAGTTAACGGTTGAGCCGCAGTTTGCAATGGATTTGATTCGGAAGAATCTAGCTCGTAAACGTGAGCAGGGGCTGATTTCACTGTGTGTATCACCTGCGCAGTTCGCTTTCGTAAACGCAGCAAGGGAAGAATTGTCATTAGCGGTTGACTCGCAGGCTGAACTACAGATCTTGCCTGACTCGACTGTGAAAGATCAAGGTTGTGTAATCCGCTCCTCCTTTGGCAGCATAGATGCCCGAATTGATACTCAGCTTGCAGAAATCAAGAAAGAGCTGGTTAGAATCGCGCTGGACACCGATGAGCAGAGAAATGGGGAAGAAGATGCTTGATAGTAACCGTTATAAGGAGCAACTTCGTAATCTCGATCCGGTGAGGATCAATGGGAAAGTGACGCAGGTTATCGGTCTTATGGTTGAATCTGAAGGACCTGATGCTAGCATTGGTGATGTGTGCTATATCTATCCTTCTAAAGGAAATAAGCCGCTGCAAGCTGAAGTCGTTGGTTTCCGTGACAACAAGGTGCTATTAATGCCACTTGGAGAACTGCAGGCAATTGGACCTGGTTGTGATGTAGTGGGAACAGGTAAGCCGCTTAGTGTTCAGGTGGGTTCAGAATTGCTGGGTAAGGTACTGGATGGTCTAGGGCAACCGCTTGATGGTTCCTTGATCCCAGCTCGAATGCCACATAGTTCGACCTTTAACATTCCGTCCAATCCACTCAATAGACCACGAGTGCAAGAACCTATTAGCATCGGTGTAAGAGCGATAGATGGTTTGCTAACAATTGGTAAAGGTCAGCGGGTGGGGATTTTCGCTGGTTCAGGGGTCGGCAAAAGTACGCTCATGGGAATGATTGCACGTAATACATCAGCAGATGTTAATGTTATCGCTCTGATTGGGGAACGTGGCAGGGAAGTACTGGATTTCATCGAACGCGATTTGGGACCTGAGGGTTTGCAGAGGTCAGTTGTTATTGTCGCTACATCTGATCAGCCTGCATTAATTCGAATTAAGGGAGCACTTATTGCTACTACGATTGCTGAGTATTTTCGGGATCGTGGACTTAATGTGATGCTGATGATGGATTCGGTCACTCGTTATGCTATGGCTCAACGTGAAGTTGGACTTGCAGTCGGAGAACCACCAGCTATGAGAGGTTACACACCATCTGTATTTGCAAGCTTACCTAAACTACTAGAACGCGCCGGAACTGGTCCTACAGGCTCTATCACAGCTTTTTACACTGTATTGGTTGATGGTGATGACATGAATGAGCCGATCGCTGATGCAGTGAGAGGAATACTCGATGGACATATCGTCCTTAACCGAAGTATTGCGAACAAAGGACATTTTCCAGCAATAGATGTGCTTTCCAGCATTAGTCGTGTAATGAAGGATATTGCGCCAGAAGAACAGATCGCCGCAGCAGAGAATGTTAAGCGACTAATGGCCGTGTACAAGGATTCAGAGGATTTAATTAATATCGGAGCGTATCAGAGAGGCTCCAATGCTCAAATCGATGAGTCGATGGAGTATATAGACAGTATATGGGAATTCACCAAACAAAGAGTGAATGAAAAAGTTACGCTGGCTGAAGTTCAACAGTCTTTAATTTCACACTTCTCGAGGAGTTGATTCAGTATCATGAGATTTCATTATACTTTTCAAAAAGTCGTTGACTTGAAGGGCAATGAGAAGACACAGGCAGAATGGATGCTCTCAAGCGCGCTTGGAGAATTGCAGGCACAAGAAAGAAGCCTGGATGAACTCACCTTTCAGCGGAGCGCTATTATGTTATCTTTACAAAATGCCGCAGAACAAAAGGCACCTATGGCGAAGATTCGTGAAATGCAAGAATATGTAGAATACCTGGATATATGCATTGCCCGTAAACATACGGACATTAGAAGTGCACATCAGGAAGTCTTGAAGAAGCAAGATCAGTTAAGCACAAAGGTATTAGATGAAAAAGTATGGTTAAAGGCAAAAGATAAGGCTGAGACACAGTTTCAGCAAAGTATGATTTTACGGGAACAAAACGAACTGGATGAGATGGCAACCGTCCGCTTCGCGATGAAATCCCTCTAACCCGGGAGGTTTCCGCTAGTGGCTAAAATTGATAATGACATGGAACTTGAAAATGAAGGGTCAGCGGGGAAATTTGAGCGGTTCTTATTTCTAATGATACCGATTATCTTCACGCTAGTACTGCTTGGAGTACTGTTGACGCTTTTTAATATGGACATTCGTAATAACGTGCTTGAAGTTGCGAATAAAATTCCGATTCTGGAAAAATGGGTTCCTGATCCGCCAACAGATCCTTCTAAACCGAAGGAAGAAAGCAAAAAGCAGGAAGTGAGCTCAAACTCAACGATTAAGGAGCTCAAAGCTCAGCTTGCCCAGCAGGCAGATGAGTTGAAGAAGGTCACAGATGAAAAAACAGCCCAGAATACCAAGGTTCAGGCGCTAGAGTCGCAAATTGAGGGAATGAAGACGGAAGCTGCTGCAGCTGCTGAAATAAACAGTGAGGAAACAGAAGACCCTTATCAGAAGCAGGTTACTGATCTGGCGAAGCTGTACGCGGGCATGAAAGCTTCCAAAGCTGCACCGATTATGGAGAATTTGACTACAGAAGAGATGGTGCAGATATTCAGCGTAATGAATAAAGCGAGTAAAACTGCGATTCTGGAAAAAATGGATCCTCAAAAAGCGGCAGATGTCACGATTAAGTTGAAAGAAATCACCTCTTCGAGTGATATGGCTATTGCTGCTCTTCAATCTAGATTGAAGAAAGAGGCTGGCACTACTCAAACGACTAAAACTAGTACAAATCTGGATAAGGAAAAGTTGAACCAAACCTTTAGTTCAATGACGCCTGCCAATGCAGCTTCTCTACTAGGAGAAATGTATAAGATTAGCCCTGATAAAGTAGTAACGATTATGAATACCGTTAGTGATAGTGTTCGTTCTTCGATTTTGGGGGAAATGACTAAAAATGATAGTGCGCAAACCGCGAAGATTGTTAACCGTTTGATGGGTGCTAAATAAATATTGAAAGGAGGTGAAAAATAATATGAGTTTAGTGGTTCAATCGCTTGTGAGCGCAAATGCTACAGCCGCAAGTGGTAGCTCATCAACTTCTACTGGCACAACAGCTGCTGTACCTTTCGCGCAGACTTTAGTGCAAACTATGGGAGGAAACACAGCTAACACCACATCGGTACCTACTGATCCGCTTCTGGGAAATCTAGCCTCTTTATTGCAAGGTCTTTTAAAGGAAGTGCAGACAACTGGAGAAGATCAAGGGGGACAAGATACGCAGAATTCTGATCTTATCGAGAAGCTAACTGCTGATGTTGAAAATCTAGATGAAAGCATCAATAGCGATCCTGCTATGCTGGTAGCTTTGCAAGCTTGGCTTCTTCAGGTATCAGTTCTTCTATCGGGAAGTCAAGCGACTGAGGGTGATGCTACATCTGATACGGAGTCGGCAGGAAGCTTGTCGCCGTTAGCTAAGCATGCGGATACACTGCGATTTGCTGTTCAAGATGATTTGCAAAGTTTAGTTACTATGATTCAGGAAGCTGCTGTCAGTGGGAACGAAGAAGCTGCTAGTAAAGGAATAAGCCTGTTAAATAATTTCACAGCAATACTAGAACAGTCCTCCGCTAACACTATTAAGGGGAAGGGAAAGAACTCCAGTATAATTGAAAATTCTGGTGTATCTGTACAACAAGCTATAGTGACTGAAATCAAAGGTAATACGACGGACAAAACCATTCAAAACCTTAGTAATCGTGCTGGAGAAGCAGCTGCAATTAAGAATGAAGCAGTCCTAACTTCGCCTGTGACCTCAGGAGCTGTTCAAGATCCTGAAGCAGAGCTTACCGCTCCATTGATTAAAAGCAGTGCAACTGGAGAAACAAAGCAGGCAGAATCAACTCAAGATTCCACATCAGGAGCTACTATCATAGAAGGAGATCATGAGGTTGTAACTGCTGGTCAATTAGCTCTTCGGGGAGGAATTACTGCTCCGTTGAAGGCTGAGGTTCCAGTAGCTCCTGTACCCGTTCATCAGTTTGCACAGGAAATGACCGGTTTTATTACAGGTAAATTGGAGATTGTGCAAAAAGGCGGAGTAGCTGAGGCTACGATATCACTCTTTCCAGAAAATCTCGGACAAGTAGATGTTAAGATTACTATGCAAAACGGCCATCTGGTTGCACAGTTTATGACTGAACATTCCGGAGCAAAGGATATGTTGGAACAGCAGATGAACCAGCTTCGAGCGGCATTACAGTCTCAAGGCCTCCAAGTAGAAAAATTGGAAGTCACACAAAATAATACCCCCCTCAATTCAGGGTGGGGTCAAGAAGGACGCCAACCTGGTTCTGGAAGTGGTCAGCAGGGAAGACGCTCCAAAGAAAGTCGTGAGGAAGCTAATGATGCCATCCTTGCCGCAGAGCTAAATGGTGAATGGAAAGATTGGGTTTCAAACGCAGGGCAAGAAGATGAGAATCAAGGAAACTCCTTCTCTGCCAAAGCTTAAACTTATCACAAGTGAAAGAGAGGTGAACGGTTATGACGACAACAACAACTCCTCCTGTTTCTACTAAAGACCAGTGGAATTATACAACTCCTGAATCTACTAAAACAACAGGAAATTCTGTCTTGGGTAAGGATCAGTTTTTGAAGATTTTGATCACCCAGCTGCAGAATCAAGATCCGATGCAGCCGATGCAAGATAAAGAATTTATTGCTCAAATGGCACAGTTTACATCTGTTGAGCAGCTGATGAATATCTCTACACAGCTTACATCAATGAATCAGTCTCTTGGATCAGTATCCGGCTTGATTGGTAAAGATATCACATGGACGGATACCGCCACAAATCTACCTAAGACAGGGAACGTTGAATCAATCGTTGTCAGCAAAGGGATTCAATATGCGGTTGTGGGGAAAGACAGAATTGCTTTAACCGATATTACACAAATTCAGAATCCCGCAACAACAGAGAATGGTTCTGGTACAGATAGTAATACTCCGGAGAATAACGGAGGAAGCGAGGCGACAATATGAGTGACAGGCTGACCATAGGCCAACTGTATCCTGCGTCGTCCCTACATTCCTCAACGTTACAGCGATCTTCGATACCGAAGCAGACTGTGACTGGAGAAGCCACCTTTGAGAGCGTACTGCAACAAAAGCTTCTAAAATTCAGCAATCATGCTGCTAAGCGTCTTGAACAAAGAGGAATTGAACTTGGAAGCAGACAACTGGATCAGATATCTTCTGCTGTGGATAAAGCTGCTGCCAAAGGCAGTAAAGAATCCTTGATATTAATGAAGGACTTGGCATTTATCGTAAGTGTCCCGAATCGTACGGTTGTAACCGCTATGGATGGAAATTCGATTAAAGATAACGTATTTACGCAAATTGATAGTGCAATTGTGATTTCATAACCGGCTGGTCCTAACGGAAAGCCGAGGCGGCCGCTGACCGACTGACGCGGTCCCATTCACTTAGTAAGTTATTAGGACTCTATAATCTGGGAGGACAACACAAATGTTAAGATCTATGTATTCAGGGGTTTCGGGGATGAGAGGCTTTCAGACTAAGCTTGATGTAATCGGTAATAACATTGCCAATGTCAATACAATTGGTTTTAAATCAGGACGGGTTATGTTCAAGGACATTATGAGTCAAACTGTTTCTGGTGTAACTGCTCCTAGTGATGATGGTGCAGGTGGTATGAATGCTAAACAAATCGGACTAGGCGTAAGTATCGCTTCTATCGATACACTCCATTTACCCGGTAGTGCTCAAACTACTAATAACCCGACAGATTTACGCATTGACGGAGATGGTTTTTTCCTAGTAAAGCTATCAGAAGATCAAGAAACACCTTTCTTGACTCGTGCAGGAGATTTTCATGTAGATGCTGCACGTAATCTTGTAACTTCTGACGGACTTCATGTGCTAGATTCCGATGGTGGACCCATTCAACTGGGTGATGATGTAACAGCGTTCTCCATTTCCAATGATGGAACGATTGTTCAGACCATGTCGGATGGAACGACTGAAGCAGGTGTGAAGATCGGTGTAGCTAAGGTTACTAATCCATCTGGATTAGAGAAGATTGGTGGCAATCTATACCGTATGTCACTTAATGCGAATGCAGAAGGTGAGCTTGTTCCGACTACAGCGAATAATACAGAAGATGGCACTGGGGCGATCATTTCTGGTCAACTCGAAATGTCGAATGTGGATCTTACGAATGAATTTACAGAAATGATCGTATCGCAACGTGGATTCCAGGCGAACTCCCGTATCATTACGACTTCTGATGAAGTGCTGCAGGAAGTAGTTAACCTGAAGCGTTAATTTTATCAATAATTTAATATCTTTTTTTAAAGATTAACGCGGAGTCGTGGGGGAGATACCCCTCCCCCTATTTTTGTTAGGAGGCCTGTTATGATATCGGTAACGAGATTAAATGGAACACCGATGTGGATCAATGCCCTACTGGTAGAAATGGTAGAAGAAAGCCCGGATACATATATTACGCTAGTAACCGGAAAAAGACTGATCGTGCTTGAAAAAGCTGATGAAGTTATTACGAAGATCCGGGATTATAACAGGGACATAGGCACATATGCTGCCACCATTAAAGTCCAGTCAATGGAGGAGCTAACATGAAGAAGATGCTGCCATGGTTACTTACGATTTTACTTGCGATTACACTTATCGTGATCGCCGCATTTTTATTAATGGACAAGATCTTTCCGAAAGATTCGAATGATGTAAATGCTGCGGTTCAAAGTGTGGAAACCAAGTATTTAACTGCAGATGAAATCGTCGAATTAACGGCAGAGATCAAAGATATCAAAACAAATCTTGCTGATCCCGATTATATCGTTCAAATAGATTTCGCCTTCCAACTGAATTCTGCGAAATCAAAGGAAGCATTCGAAAAAATAAAAGAGATCAAAATCAAACCGATTATTATCAAAACGCTTGCAGATACCAAACCTGAGGAGCTTAATGGAGCAAATGGCAAAGACCAGCTTAGCAGCAAGCTTGTTAATCTGATCAATAAGACATTGACCGAAGGCAAAATCACTCAGATCGAAGTCACCAAATACCTTTTGGCTTCTATGTAGCTTCAGGCATGATAATTCTTTGATAGGGGGGTGATTGAATTGGTTGATGTACTATCACAAAACGAAATAGATGCTCTACTTGCTGCACTTTCTTCAGGTGAGATGGATGCCGATGAACTTAAAAAGGAAGAAACTCAGAAGAAGATCCGATCTTATGACTTTAAACGGGCTGTTCGATTTTCTAAAGATCATATTCGTAGTCTTACAAGGATTCATGACAATTTCGCACGCTATCTTACAACGTACTTTTCAGCCCAATTACGCACCTTTGTGCAGATTAATGTCGTTCAAGTAGAGCAGCTCCCTTATGATGAATTCATTCGTTCCATTCCGAAAATGACAATACTGAACATTTTTGAAGCCGAACCTTTAGAAGGTCGAATGGTAATGGAAGTTCATCCAAACATCGCTTTCGCTATGCTGGACAGATTGCTGGGCGGTTTTGGGACTGCGCCATCTAAGATTAATGCTTTAACTGAAATCGAAACAACGATTATGGAGCGTATCTTCAGCAGATGTTTTGAGAGCTTGCAGGAGGCTTGGAAGACTGTGCTGGATATCCATCCGCGCATGGAAGCGCTCGAAACGAACCCACAGTTCATGCAAATTGTATCGCCAAATGAGACCATTGCATTGATCTCGTTAAGCACCAAAATAGGAGATACAACAGGTATGATCAATCTGTGCATACCGCACGTCGTTCTGGAACCAATAATGTCTAGACTATCTGTTCACCAATGGTTTGTAACAGAGAAGAAGACGCGGGATGCAGATGAACTTGATGCTATTAAAGCTAGAGTTCATAAGGCGAAACTGCCGATTGTCGCTGAACTTGGAGAATCGAGCTTATCTATATCTGAGTTTCTTGGGCTTAGCGTCGGTGACGTGATCTCACTAAACAGGAATGTAGATTCTGGACTCTCGATTAAGGTAGGGGAGAAGCTTAAGTTCATCGGAAGTCCTGGAATGGTGAAAGACCGGGTAGCCGTGCAAATAGACGAGATTGTCAGTGAAGGAGTTGAAGAATTTGACGAGTAAAGATTATTTATCCCAAGAAGAAATCGACGCCCTTCTGAGACAATCTGCGGAAGGCTCATTGGCTCCTTCAGAGAAAACGGTAAATGACTATTTAACACCGTTTGAACAGGATGCTTTGGGTGAAATCGGTAATATAACGTTTGGTAGTGCAGCGACAGCTCTTTCCACATTACTAGGGAAAAAGGTTGATATTACAACCCCTCAAGTTTCCATCATTACACGCGGGGAATTTGAAGTGGCTTTTCCTAAACCACATGTAGCTGTACACGTGGAATATGTAGATGGATTTCAGGGTATTAACTCTCTTGTTATTAAGATTAGGGATGCACAGGTCATCGCAGATTTAATGCTTGGTGGAGAAGGCGAACCTAAAGATGAAGAATTGAATGAAATTCACATTAGTGCTGTGCAGGAAGCAATGAACCAAATGATGGGTTCTTCTGCCACATCAATGTCTACGATCTTCAATCGGTTTGTTAATATTTCACCTCCGGGTATCGACATTCTGAACATGTCCAGCGGTGAAGGTGTCGGCAGCTTACCCAATGACGAAACCTTAATTCGAATTTCGTTCCGACTTAAGATAGGAGATTTAATCGACTCTACTATTATGCAGCTCTTGCCTGTCCAGTTTGCTAAGGATATGGTAACGATGCTTCTGGGTGATGTAAGCCCTGCAGCGCAGGAGGCTGCAGTTACGTCGACAGAGACTCCTGCTAAGCCGGCTCAAGAGACGCCTCCTGTAGCTCCTCCAGTGCAACAGGCACCTTCACAGCCCGTAGGAGAAACACCTCCGCCGTACCCGCCGCAGGGGATGCCTGGTTATCCAGGAATGCCAGAAGGCGGATATTATTACCCTCCAGCAGGAATGCCGGCGTATGGCATGCCAGGGATGCCACCCTACGGAATGCCGCCTCAAGGCATGCCTTATGGGCAGACACCACCGCTTAGTCCTGAAGCGAATCGCAATGTAAATGTACAGCCTGTACAGTTTGCTAACCTTAACGGTGGAGCTTTTGGTCATATTGATGAAAACAATTTAAATTTATTGATGGACATACCGCTTAGAGTAACCGTAGAATTAGGAAGGACCCAGAAGCAGATTAAAGATATTTTAGAAATGTCTCAAGGCTCGATCATTGAGCTGGACAAGCTCGCCGGTGAGCCTGTAGATATTTTGGTTAACAACAAGCTTATTGCCAAAGGTGAAGTCGTAGTTATCGATGAAAACTTCGGCGTACGCGTTACGGATATCGTCAGCCAGTGGGACCGAATTCAGAAATTACAATAAGCATACTTAGGGAGGATTTTGTAAAAATGGCTAACCGAATTCTAATCGTGGACGATGCAGCATTTATGAGAATGATGATCCGTGACATTTTGTCGAAAAACGGATTTGAAGTAGTGGGCGAAGCTCAGGACGGTTCTCAAGCTATAGAGAAATTTAAAGAACTGCGTCCAGACCTTATCACGATGGATATAACTATGCCTGAGATGGACGGAATCGCCGCCCTGAAAGAAATCAAGAAGGTAGATCCGGCTGCTAAGGTCATTATGTGTTCAGCCATGGGCCAGCAGGCTATGGTTATCGATGCTATTCAAGCAGGAGCAAAAGACTTTATTGTGAAGCCTTTCCAAGCTGACCGAGTTATCGAAGCTATCAACAAAACGTTGGGTGTGTAGGAAAAAGACATGCCCCTCAATTCAGAACCGCTCGGGAGCAATAACACCCTGCTGAATTTGCTTAACGTTATTATTGTCCTTGCGGTAATCATTGTACTTATTGTGCTGTTGATCCGTTTTCTTGGACGTCGTAATCAGACCTTTATGAGCGGGCGCTCCATTCGAACGCTTGGTGCTGTAGGGCTGGGACCTAACAAGTCGATGCAGGTTATTGAACTGGGAAGCAGCCTTTACTTAATCGGGATTGGTGAGAACATATCCATCTTGGATAAAGTCACTGATCCGGATGAGGTGGCTTTGATCATTGCAGCATTTGAGGATCAGTCCTCCAACCAGAATAATTTTCTCGCACCGCTTATTGCCAAGGTTAAGGTTAAGCTGCGTGGGGAGGTTCCATCAGAAGAAATCGAGCTTAGTGAAACATCATCTTTTTACGAGACACTGCAATCCAAGCTTCGTTCTGCACCAGAGCGAAAAGAGAAAATGGAAGAGCTGTTACGGGATGATGTTACTAAGGATGAGTCGAGGAATTTATGAAAAAGAAGCTAATTCTTGCTATTCTGCTGTTCGGGTTCATTAGTATAGTTATGATGCGGCCGATACATGCTGATCCTATACCTAATGTTAATATTCAGGTCGGTAATGAAGATGGTTCAAGCGGTGGTACCAGTTCCATATCAATTCTTCTTCTCGTTACGGTTCTGAGTATTGCTCCGGCGTTTCTAGTTCTTATGACCAGTTTTACTAGAATTGTAATCGTGCTCGGTTTTGTTAGAACTTCACTTGGTACTCAGGCCATGCCTCCGAATCAGGTGCTGGTAGGGCTTGCTCTGTTTCTGACCCTGTTCATTATGTCGCCAACTTTGGCGCAAGTGAATGAAACGGCATTACAGCCGTATATGAAGGGGACGATTACCCAGACTGAGGCTTTTGATAAAGCTGCTGATCCGATGAAAGAGTTTATGTTTAAACAGACCAATTCCAAAGACCTTTTGTTATTTATGAAATATACCGGTTATACGGGATCGGCTAAACCGGCTACATACAGTGATATTCCACTGACGGTGATGGTGCCAGCTTTCGCAATTGGAGAATTGAAAAAAGCTTTTACAATGGGCTTCTTAATTTTCATTCCATTTCTGATTATTGATATTGTTGTGGCGAGTACGCTGATGGCTATGGGGATGATGATGCTTCCCCCGGTCATGATTTCATTACCTTTTAAAATTATGCTCTTTGTACTGGTAGACGGCTGGTACTTAGTCATTAAATCACTACTTCTTAGTTTTAACACCTGACCTTAAGAGGAGGCATGAGGATTGAGTACGGAGTTTATTATCGGTCTAGCAAGCCAAGCCGTATATTTAGTGCTGGAAGTCAGCGCTCCCATGCTGATTCTTGGTCTGGTGGTAGGGCTAATAATCAGTATCTTTCAAGCTACGACACAGATTCAGGAACAGACGCTAGCGTTTGTTCCAAAAATCGTCGCAGTACTGCTGGCTTTATTGCTATTTGGACCGTGGATCATCACGAAGCTAATTGACTTTACTAGCCAAATTCTAGGCAGTCTCTATATGTATATTGGTTAACCAATGAACATGGATACCTTATTGCAAAGTTTACCCGTCTTTTTGCTTATTTTTTGTCGAATTACAGCCTTTTTTGTTGTCGTTCCTGTATTTTCTTCTCAAGGGGTACCGACAACTTTTAAGATTGGCATATCTTTTATTGTAGCATTGGTAGTCTTTAGTGCTAATGGAACAGGGATTACGATTCCGCAGGATTTTAGTTATATTTTGCTGATTATGAGAGAAGTATTAATAGGCTTATTGCTAGGTTTCATTGGATATTTGATGTTTATGGCGATTCAGACAGCAGGTTCTTTCATTGATATTCAGATTGGCTTCGGTATTGCCAACGTCATTGATCCTATGACAGGAACGTCAGCACCTATTCTCGGTAATTTCAAATATATGATAGCCCTGCTAATGTTTTTGAGTATGAATGGACATCACCATTTACTAGATGCCATTGTGTACAGCTATAAATGGATTCCTATGAATAATGATTTATTTCTACGCATGGTTGATGGTAGTTTGTCAGAGTTTCTGGTCCGAACATTTGCGCAGTCGTTTGTATTAGCTTTTCAAATGTCGGCTCCATTAGTAACTGCACTGTTTCTGACCGATGTTGGTCTTGCTTTTTTAGCGAGAACGGCTCCGCAATATAATGTATTTGTTATAGGGGTTCCTCTAAAAATCATCATAGGTATTGCACTTCTTTTAGTGCTGATGCCAGGTCTGGCTGTGTTGTTTCAGAATCTCTTCGAAATCATGTTCGAATCCATGGAGAATTTACTGGGTCTCATGGGGAAGAAGCCGTAGGTGACCGTAAGGGGAGAGTATTATGCCTAAGACGAAGCGTTATAGACTAGATCTTCAACTCTTCGCCGGTGAAAAGACGGAAAAAGCAACCCCGAAGAAACGGCAGGATGCTCGTAAAAAAGGCCAAGTAGCCAAAAGTGCTGAGCTGTCTGGTGCGGTTGTATTGCTAGCTGCGGTAGTTAGCTTGATGATGTTTGGTGGTTTTATGAAAGAGCGTTTTATGAAGCTATACACGGACGTATTTCAGAATCGAATGATGCTGGACGTTACGCCTGAGAATATAACGCTGCTATTTAATCAGTATGGCTTGCAAATCTTGATTTTGCTAGCTCCATTACTTGGAATTACGTTTGTTATGGCACTTGTTTCCAACTTGGCGCAGGTGGGCTTTATGGCTACAGGAGAGGGGATTACTCCTAAATTCAGTAAGATTAATCCGATAAAAGGATTCAAAAATATTTTCTCTATGCGTTCGTTTGTAGAATTCCTGAAATCAATATTTAAGCTTCTAATTATTTCTTATCTGGTATATAGCACATTATGGGGAGAAAAGAAGAACTTTGCATCCCTGTCGCATATCAGTGCGGAGGGAATTTTTAAGTTTGCGGCCAAGCTGACGATGAGTCTTGGTTTGAAAATCGGGGTTGCCCTGCTAATTATGGCTTTTCTAGATTTTATGTATCAGAAGTACGAGCATGAAAAAAGCCTGAAAATGTCTAAGCAGGATATCAAGGATGAATACAAAAAAATGGAGGGTGACCCTCTAATTAAAGGTAAGATCAGGGAACGCCAACGCAGAATGGCCATGCAGCGTATGATGCAGGAAGTTCCTAACGCGGATGTAATTATTACAAATCCAACTCACTTTGCTGTTGCGCTAAAATATGATGGTTCCAAAATGGAGGCGCCACAGATTATTGCAAAAGGGCAGGATTATGTAGCACTTCGTATACGGGAGCTGGCTAAAGAACATGGCGTCGTGACTATGGAAAACAAACCGCTGGCACGGGCATTATTCCAAAGAGCAGAAATTGGAGATGTCGTTCCAAATGATCTGTTTCAGGCTGTAGCTGAAGTGCTGGCATATGTATATAAACTTAAAGGTAAGAGGAAATAAGGCGGGGGGTTAGGACATTGAAAGCTAAAGATTTAACAGTTTTGCTAGGCATCATCGGTATTGTGCTTATGATGATTCTGCCTATCCCGTCCTGGCTTTTGGACGTTTTGCTAGTTATTAATATTTCTATAGCATTAATTATCATATTAGTTGCTATGAACACGAAGAATGCGCTCGAATTTTCAATTTTTCCTTCATTATTGCTTGTTACGACATTGTTTCGTCTGTCACTAAACATTTCGACAACGAAATTGATCCTGACTTACGCAGATGCCGGTTCCGTGGTATCTACTTTCGGAAGCTGGATCGCCGGTGGACAAATTGCCGTTGGATTTATCGTGTTTCTGATTTTGGTAGTGGTTCAGTTTATTGTTATTACTAAAGGTTCAGAGCGTGTAGCTGAGGTAGGGGCGAGATTTACCTTGGATGCGATGCCCGGCAAGCAGATGAGTATTGATGCCGATCTTAACGCAGGCATGATTAATGAAACACAGGCACGTGAGCGTCGCCGCAATGTTGAACGGGAAGCGGATTTTTTCGGAGCCATGGATGGTGCGAGTAAATTCGTTAAAGGAGACGCGATTGCGAGTATCATTATCCTGTTAATCAATCTTATTGGTGGATTTATTATCGGTATGGTTGTGCATGGAATGGATTTCTCCACTGCGTTATCTACTTATTCCGTATTGACGATCGGGGATGGTCTAGTCAGCCAGATTCCTGCTTTGCTCATTTCGACTGCAGCAGGTCTTATCGTTACTAGAGCTTCATCGGAAGGTAATCTGGCAGAAGAATTAACAGGGCAGTTACTCTCCTATCCAAAGTTATTATATATTGTTGCAGTTACTGTTGCTTTTCTAGGTCTCTTTACACCTATACATATGATTACTACGCTCCCGCTAGCTGGTTTGCTGGCTTTTGCAGCCTATAGTATGGGACAAAATTTAAATCGAAAACAGATTGCCGAAGAGCAGCTTGTTGAAGAGAAACAGATTGAAGAGGTACGAAGTCCGGAAAGTGTAATTAATTTACTCTCTGTAGATCCTATTGAATTCGAGTTCGGCTACGGTCTTATACCTTTGGCAGATACAGGTCAGGGTGGAGATTTACTAGATCGTATCATCATGATTCGACGGCAATGTGCACTTGAAATGGGTCTTGTAGTGCCTGTTATTCGCATTCGCGACAATATTCAACTAAAACCGAATGAATATGTCATAAAAATTAAAGGAAATACTGTCGGCGGCGGTGAATTATTACTTAATCACTACTTAGCCATGAGTCCAGGCTATGATGATGAATCTATAAACGGTATTGAGACCATTGAACCATCTTTTGGACTTCCAGCGTTGTGGATTGACGAATCGGTTAAAGAGCGGGCTGAATTGTCAGGTTATACCGTGGTAGATCCACCATCCGTTGTTGCAACTCATTTGACGGAGCTGATTAAGCGTTATGGACATGAGTTGTTAGGACGACAAGAAACTAAGATGTTGGTGGATAACCTAAGAGACAATTATCCAGTGCTTGTTGATGATCTTATTCCTTCGGTATTAGCGATTGGGGATGTGCAAAAGGTACTTGCCAAGCTGCTGCGCGAGAAAATATCGATCAGGGATTTGGTTACTATTTTTGAGACGTTGGCGGATTACGGGACGTACACCAAGGATCCTGATATTCTTACCGAATATGTTCGTCAATCCTTGTCCAGACAGATTACTCAGCAATTCTCGCAAGTTGGAGAGACTCTGAAAGTTATTACGGTAGGACCTAACCTAGAGAAGAAAATTTCTGAGAGTGTGCAGCAATCTGAACAGGGCAGTTATTTGGCATTGGATCCAGCATCGACTCAAACGATCTATCAGCGGTTAAGTGAACAGATCAATCGACTGCTGCAGTCAGGACAACAGCCCATTGTACTCACATCACCAACCATTCGTATGTATTTGCGGCAGGTGATTGAACGGACAATGCAGGATATTCCTGTACTGTCTTATAGCGAACTAGAACCTAACATTGAAATACAAAGCGTCGGAGTGGTGAATTTATGAGAGTGAAGCGTTATGTGGTCGATACGATGCCTGACGCCATGCATTCCATTCGTAGTGAGCTTGGAAGCGAGGCAGTAATTTTAAGTACTAAAGAAATTAAGATTGGCGGATTTTTAGGATTGTTTAAAAAGAAAAAAATAGAGGTAGTAGCGGCTGTTGAAAAAGCTCAAAAGGAGAGTGCTCCTGAAAAGCCTGTGAAGCCTGCGATGAACATTCCGCGCAGCGCTGTCCCGCAAGCTTACCAAAAAGCTTCATCTTCATCATCTGCTTCTACTGTAACGTTGGAAAAGCCGGAAGAGCCTCGGTCCTTTGCGGAAATCGCCGCTGCCTTGTCGGAAGCTATTGATGTAAAAGAATCGATAACCAAACATCCAGAGCCTGATCAGAAATCTCTTGAATCCAATCCAGATGAAACTACCTCTGTATCAACCTTATATGAATCTTTAGGGTTAGATCAAACGCCAGAGGTTGCCTCGGCGCTGGAGAATGATGTTCTTCGTGAAATTAGAGATATGAAGCTTTGGATGGAACGAATCGCGAGGCAGTCTTCAGGGGCAAGAGAATTACCGGATAGTCTCCAGCAGCTTAGAGATCTTTTGATTGAGCAGGAGATGGATACTGTACTTGTTGAGGAGTGGATCAGTAATATTTCCGAACGTTGGGCGGATGAAGGGCGTACTTGGGGACCTGAGAAATTTCAGGAGTCCTTAAAAGAACAGCTCGATGGATTCCTGTCAGGGCGAATCGCTGATGGAATTGCACCTGATACCCAAATCGTATATATTGCAGGGCCCACAGGAGTAGGAAAAACTACTACCATAGCCAAGCTTGCGGCTGAACAGCTATTCAAAAACGGACGCAAGGTTGGTTTTATCACCTCTGATACGTATCGAATTTCAGCTGTGGAGCAGTTGCGTACATACGCAGCTATCCTGAATGTTCCGCTAGAGGTTGTACAATCTCCAGGAGATTTACAAAGAGCACTCTTTCGATTGGAGAGTTGTGATCTTGTAATTATGGATACAGCTGGACGGAATTATCGTAATGATATGCTTGTAGCAGAACTGCAAAGCTTGCTTGCGAAGGAATTAAGAAGTGAGACCTATCTTGTACTCAGCTTAACTTCGAAAAGCCGTGATATGAAATTGATTGCCGAGCATTTCGGCAGGTACAAGCTGGATAAAGTTATTTTTACCAAGCTAGATGAGACGGGAAGTTATGGACCACTCTTTAACGTCCTGAATGATTTCCCTCTCACATTATCTTATATGACCAATGGTCAAAATGTACCTGACGATTTATTGATGGCTTCCAAAGAACAACTTAGTGAGATGCTTCTTGGAACAGGTGAATCATGATGGATCAGGCACAATCCTTGAGACAGCTTGTATCCAGTCAGGAGCCTAAACTAGCTGAAAAAGGGGAAACATCCGCCCGTATCATTACTGTTTGTAGTGGTAAAGGTGGCGTAGGGAAATCGAATTTTACACTTAATTTCGCTTTAACTTTAAAAGCAATGGGAAAGAGAGTATTGCTGTTCGATGCAGATATTGGCATGGCTAACATAGACGTGTTAATGGGCGTGTCGGCGAAGTATAACCTATATCATCTGTTAAAAAGAGAAGCGGATATTGAGCAGATTATTCAGTTAGGACCGAACGGGCTTCCTTTTATAGCTGGTGGATCGGGCATGGATGAGTTATTTTCTCTTTCGGAATCGGACCTTAATTATTTCACAGCCCAGATAGCCCTTATTGCGGACAGCATGGATTATATTTTGTTCGATACAGGTGCTGGATTATCTAAGGAAACGATGAAGTTTATAACCTCTGCGGACGATTGCCTAGTAGTTACAACACCAGAGCCAACTGCTATAACAGACGCTTACGCATTAATGAAGGTTGTGAATCGGACGTATCCGGAGATTTCTTTTAAACTGATTGTGAATCAAGCGGGTGATGAGAGAGAAGCATCAGTGACAAGTGATAAGATCCGTATGGCGGCCAGTCGTTTTTTGCAATTAGATGTTTCCTATCTTGGTCATATAAGCTCAGATG
The DNA here is from genome assembly GCF_037972555.1 of Paenibacillus sp. FSL R5-0744. NCBI lineage: Bacteria > Bacillati > Bacillota > Bacilli > Caryophanales > Paenibacillaceae > Paenibacillus > Paenibacillus sp. FSL R5-0744. The sequence continues at coordinate 4,249,898 of NZ_CP150228.1, read as the reverse complement.
CCCATGTAGTGCAGGCTGTCAAAAGGCAGACGCCATTTTCATTGGCTTTTCCAAACAGTGTTGCTGCAAAAGATATACATCGGCTAGCCCTAAGTTATTTGACCATAGATGGTAAAAAAGAAACAAAAGTTCAAGGTATTAAAGGCTTTATCCATAAATGGTTAAAGCGAAGTAAATAATTGTTCTGAATCTGGAACAGAGGTGGAAATGATATGAAGCCATATAAAGTTTTGGTTGTTGATGATTCTGCATTTATGCGCAAGATCATTTCCGATTTAATTGAAAATGACGCTGACTTTCAGGTGACGGCAACAGCCACAAATGGTCGCGAGGCTATCGAGAAAATAAACAAACTTCGGCCGGATCTAGTTACTATGGATGTGGAAATGCCGGAGATGAACGGCCTGGAAGCGCTGAAAATAATAATGGCGTCAGATCCGCTGCCAGTGATTATGCTGTCAGGCATCAATGAAGAGGGCATGAAGGAAACCATTCTTGCACTGGAATGGGGCGCTTTTGATTTCATTCGTAAACCTTCAATATCAAATTCCCAGGATATAACGGGCGTAGGGGAATCCCTAAGAGAGCAAATGAAAGAAGCTATGTTGGCTCGAGAGCAACGTGAAGCGCGAGCATCTGCTTTTAGGATGCCTGACATCACGCCTTTAGAGCCATTACTGCCGACTGCACCGAGATTGTTACCGGACAAATCCAAGGCAGCACTTAAATCTTCTCTCAAAGATGAAGAAATGAGAAAACCTCGGGGGAAACAGCCAGTAGATAGTACTATCCCTAAAAAAGCAACCAAACCAATCATCTCTGCTAAAACACCGTTAATCGAAAAGTCTAAACCAAAGACTAAAGTAGAGAATAAACCCATTCCGCCCAAACCGGTGATAGAGTCTTTAGTGGAGGTATCTACTGAGTCTCCGGGACTTTCTCCAGATCGAATGGTTGGTAGCAAGAATTTGCACAAATTAGTTGCTGTCGGTTGTTCTACAGGCGGACCTCGTGCACTGAAGGTACTCCTGGAAAAAATTCCAGCGGATTTTCCAGCTCCTATTGTCATTGTGCAGCATATGCCGCCTAACTTTACGAAATCACTAGCCCAGCGTCTGAATACATTCAGTCCGCTAGAAGTGTTAGAAGCAGAGCAGGGGATGATATTACGAAAAGGAGCAGCCTACATTGCACCTGGAGGCTATCATTTACAAGTTACACCCACATCTAAAGGGCAATATGCAGTTGTACTCACGAAGGAGGAGGCGCGAAATGGCCACCGACCTTCAGTGGATGTTTTATTCGAATCATTGCTTCCACTCACATCACTAGATCGGCACGTGTTGCTGATGACAGGGATGGGTAGTGATGGTGCTAGGATGATGAAATCTCTCTATGACTCAGGGGTTACCTCAACATTTGCTGAAAGTGAAGAGACCTGTGTCGTTTACGGGATGCCGCGATCTGCGGTGGAATTGCAGTGCGTCAAATATGTACTGCCTTTGCAAGAAATTGCTCCAAGGCTAGTGCAAGCCGTTAAATAACGGAAAAGCGAACTCGAAGGGGAGGTGCTCTACTATGGACATGAACCAATATTTATCCATGTTTATTGATGAGTCGAATGATCATCTGCAGTCATTGAACGAGAGCATGATGGGACTGGAAGCGAATCCTGAGGATCTTAGTATCGTCCAGGTAATATTCCGCTCTGCGCACACTTTAAAAGGTATGGCAGCGACTATGGGTTTTGAAGATTTGGCTTCACTTACACACCAAATGGAGAATGTGTTAGATCTTGTACGTAATAACAAGCTGCGCATGCAGGATTTCATTTTTGATACGTTATTCAAAAGTTTGGATGCCTTAGAATCTATGGTTGAGGATATTACTAGCGGTGGCGAAGGTAAAGCAGATGTATCAGCCATTGTCTCATCCCTACAGGCTATCGTACGGGGTGAGATTCCTGTTGAAGGCGGTACAGCATCTGCTGCTAATATGCCTGCTGCACAAGCAGCCGAAACTCCGATTCATTTAGATGAGTTCCAATTTTCTGTTCTAGAACAATCGATTCAGGAAGGGCATCATGCATTGTATGTGGACGTAACGATCCGTAAGGATTGTCAACTTAAGGCTGTACGTGCATACATGGTGTTTGATCTGCTCGAACGTTCGGGGGAAGTAGTTAAATCCTTCCCATCCGTTCAAGATATAGAACAAGAGAAATTTGACCAAAGCTTCTCACTCTATTACATAACCCAAAAAAACGCTGATCAGATTCAGGCAATGATTATGAATTTGTCTGAGATTGATAAAGTAACAGCAGTAGCACTAGATCAAGAATCCTTGAAAATGCTTGGTCAAGAAACGGCAGCTGCCGTGTCAGAGGTTGCCGCAACAGCCACTGTAGAGGAAACAGCTCCAGCTGCTTCAGTAGCATCTAAACCATTGCCTACCAAAGATGAAGCTAATAAGCCGGGAGCAACTAAAACAGGAGGGGCGCCTTCACGTACGATTCGAGTAGATATCGAACGCTTAGATGTGCTCATGAATCTATTTAGTGAACTTCTGATTGACAGAGTTCGTTTAGAACAGCTGGCTTCTGAGGTTCAGAATGGTGATCTTACGGAAACTGTCGAGCATATGGGCAGAGTAAGCGGAGATCTCCAGAATATTGTGATGAAGCTTCGTATGGTTCCAGTAGATACCGTATTTAACCGGTTCCCACGTATGCTTCGTGATCTAGCTAAGTCGCTGGACAAGAAAGTAGATCTAATTGTAACGGGTGCCGAAACAGAGCTTGACCGGACGGTAATTGATGAAATTGGTGATCCACTTGTACATTTATTGCGTAATGCGGTTGATCACGGAATTGAATCCATTGCTGACCGTATTGCTGCTGGTAAACCAGAGACTGGGACAGTTCATCTACGTGCTTTCCACAGCGGAAATCATGTCTTCATTGAAATTGAGGAAGATGGAACAGGCATTTATCCAGAGAAGGTTTTGAAATCTGCTGTGAAAAAAGGCGTGATCACGCAAGAGCAAGCGAAGAATATGACGGATGATGAAGCTTATCAATTACTATTTGCACCAGGTTTCAGCACGGCAGAAGTTATTTCTGATGTCTCAGGTCGTGGCGTAGGACTGGATGTAGTAAAATCTAAGATTTCTTCCCTGGGTGGTAATGTAACGATCTATTCTTCACCAGGCAAAGGTACGAATTTTTCAGTTCAGTTGCCACTTACTCTATCTATTATTGCAGCCATGCTTATTCGATTGGGTTCTGAGAAGTATGCCATTCCATTATCCTCTATTGTGGAAACTGGAATCGTGCAGAACACTCAAATCCGTACGATTCATGGCAACAAAATGATAGAGTTCAGGAATTCTCATATTCCACTAGTTTCTCTAAGTCGTCTATTTTCGGTACCTGATTATGATGAGAGTACTGAAGAAGAGACAGAGATCGTAGTTGTACGTAAGGGAGAACGTCTTGTAGCCTTAGCTGTACAGGATTTTATTGGTCAGAATGAGATCGTTATCAAGAATCTGGGTAAATATTTACCTGAAATTCAAGGGATATCTGGCGCAACGATACTTGGAGATGGCCAAGTCGCACTTATTATTGATCCGAACGCTTTTATTAAATAACTAGGATAGAACAGGGAGGTTCGTTCCATGGCTGAAGATATTAAAGTGATAGTGTTCAAATTAGGTTCAGAGGAATACGGTATCGAAGTTGAGAAGGTACAAACCATTGAGCGCATGATGCCAATAACTCGTGTGCCTAAAACGTATTCGTTTATCAAGGGTGTAATTAATTTACGTGGTGTTGTTATCCCTGTGATTGACCTTCGAGGCCGCTTTGGAATCGAAGAGGCGGAGCAAACAGATCAGTCACGTGTAATTATCGTATCTGTTAATGAAATGGAAGTAGGTTTCATTGTAGATTCAGCAAATGATGTAATAGATTTGAACAGGGATTCTATCGATACACCTCCAGATGTTGTTGGCGGCATCAAAGCGAAGTATTTAGATGGGGTGGCCAAGATAGGTGAAGAGCGCTTGCTGATTATGCTTAATCTGTCAGAAGTGCTTAACAAAAGCGAAATCGTTCAATTAGAAAGCCTAGAGGGCTAACCTGTGGAATTATTTAAGCACTATAAGGATTTTAAAATGGATGTGCTTAAGGAAGTCGGGAATATTGGAGCTGGGAATGCAGCCACCGCATTATCACAGCTCTTGAATAAGCCGATTGATATGGCTGTTCCCAAGGTACAGCTTCTCAACTTTGAAGAGATTACGGACAAAGTTGGTGGAGCTGAAGAACTAGTATATGCAGTTTTCTTACGTGTGGAGGGAGAAGCTCCGGGCAACCTGTTTTTCATACTTTCCCCGGAAGCCGCTTTGAACTTACTCAGTCGCATTGCAGGCATCGAGATTTTGAGTGACCAAGAACTTGGAGAAATGGAACTTTCCGCGCTGAGTGAAATTGGAAATATATTAGCAGGATCGTACCTATCTTCTCTTGCTGACTTTACCTCACTTTCTATGTATCCAACAGTTCCTGCACTTGCTATGGATATGGCTGGAGCCATCCTAAGCTACGGTTTGCTGCAATTTGGGCAAATGGGTGACGATGCATTGTTGATCGATACTACCTTTTTTGAGGGGAAAAACGAAATTGAAGGGCAATTTTTCCTTATTCCCGATCCGGAATCATTCCCGAAAATCTTCAAATCGCTAGGAGTTCCGTTTGAAAATGATTGAAGAACAAAGCATCATTAAAGTAGGGATGGCAGATCTTAACATTGGAAGCCAGGATAGTTTGATTCGTACAACGGGTCTTGGCTCCTGCGTGGGATTGACATTGTTTGACCCTGGAAAAAAACTCGCGGGAATGGCGCATGTGATGCTCCCTACTTCTGAGATTGCTAGGGAAGGGCAATTAAACATCGCTAAGTTTGCAGATACTGCAGTGCCGGAGCTCTTATCCCGTTTGCTGGAGCTTGGTGCGGTTCGGAGTCGGATCGTAGCCAAGATGGCAGGAGGATCACAAATGTTTGCCTTTGCCGGGGGGAGCGACACCATGAGGATCGGGCCTCGTAATGTTGAATCTTGTAAACTTGCTCTTGAGCATTTGAAAATTCCGTTAATTGCGGAAGACACGGGCGGTAATTATGGCCGTACGATAGAAATTGCCTGCAACACTGGTGTATTGTTCATCCGCAGTGTGCAAAAAGGCGCTAAGGAAATATAAATATGAAGATGATAGGAAACATTTTTATAAACTTGCTGTTTGGTTTGATAGGTTTTGTATTCACTTTTTTTGTAACCTACAGTAATAATGTTCTCGGTACTAGTTTATTACGAAGCCTATTAGGATTTATCATCTGGTTTCTGCTTGCTTTCCTCCTAAGATGGGTATTGGGTTTTATCGTGTATCAATCATCACCTCCGGATGAACAGGATGTTGAGGGAGAAGAACTTGGTGCAAAGCTAGACATCAGTACCCCTAATGAGGATGAAGAGTTAATTAATCTACTCAAACCGAAGCCAGGACAAGGGAGTGGGAACAGTGAGGGGTTCAAGCCGCTCACACCCCCAAAACTAGTCTCTATGAAAGATCCTGAAGAATTGGCCAAGGCCGTTCGTCACCTGAAAGAAGAATAAGCGAGCGCTGTGGCGGAATCGGTTATCTTAAATATAAGAAAGTATAAGTTTCACTTTATACATTATCCTTATATTTCTCGCTTAAACGCTACCGTCCTCATAAGGATGCCGAAGGCGTTTATGCTTGTGACTAGGCAGGTTTCGCCGCGACAAGCTCTCTGACTAAACTTTGGGAAGGGTGAAAGCTATTGAACGAGCGTAAAGCTTCTCAATTGGAAACTGACGAGCTATGGGAACAGTGGAAAGAACACAGTGACCCTGAAGCCAAAAAGAAGCTGATAGAGAGTTATCTCCATATTGTTGATTATGTATCCAGCCGTTTGGCTGTGGGATTGCCCAAAAATGTATCTAAAGATGATTTAGCCAGCAATGGAGTAATGGGATTAATTGATGCGATTGAAAAATTCGACTACAAACGGGGATTGCAGTTTCAGACCTATGCTTCCTGGCGCGTACGTGGTGCGATTTTAGATTCCTTACGCCAAAGTGATTGGGTCCCTAGATCTGTGCGAGAAAAAGCTAAAAAAATCGAGGACGCTTATCAGCAGTTGGAACAGAAGTATTTGAGATCCGTTAGTGATGAGGAAATGAGTCTATACCTGAATATTAGTGTAACTGAATTTCAAAATATGTTGCAGGATGTGGCTGTAATGTCACTATGTTCACTGGAAGACCCGATTCGTGAAGAGGAATCAGAGACCCGAATGTCCATACTGGTGGACGATAAAGCTAAGAATCCGGATAGCAAGGTAAATGAGTTCTACTTACGCGAAGCCCTCACCAAAGGTATTGAGAAATTAACGGTGAAAGAACGGACCGTTGTGTCCCTTTTATATTATGAAGATTTATCATTGAGCGAAATCGCAGAGGTCATGTCACTATCTCCTTCACGGATTTCGCAGCTTCATTCCAAGGCTATTTTGCGGCTGAGGGGAACGCTTGAGAAGAATCGCGATCTACTTATGCAGAACGATTAACCGTTAGTGGTGACAAGGGGGAGCAAAATTGATCGGTCAAAATGCTTTGGATCAGTACTTAAGTATTACTTTTTCGGATGACAAAGGGATCGCGTATTTGCAGTTCTCCAAAAAGGATGAGAATTTTTCCTGCTCTCCTACAGAATTGGAAAGCTTCCTGGACAGTCACAATATTCGCTACGGGGTCCAGCGTGATATTGTTGGACGTATTTGTAGTCATCCGGAGGAGTTTTTTTGGAGTAAAGTCGCTATTGCTACAGGCGAACCTGCAGTAAATGGAGTCGACGGAAGTATTATGCTTACTGTTGATCTGGAAGAGGATCGCAAGCCGCTTGAAAAAGCGGATGGTAAGGTGGATTATAAGGATTTAGTTCGGCTTCGTAACGTCCTCAAAGGAAAGCTGATAGCTAGAATTATCCCTGCTCAGCCTGGTAAGCATGGTAAGACTGTAACTGGTGATGAGCTTGCTTTCAGAGCTGGAAGGGAAGCTCATTTTAAAGTGGGCAAGAACGTACTCGTTGATAACAATGGAACCTCGATGTATGCCGCAATTGACGGTCTTGTTACTTTAACCGATAGCGGTAAAATCAATGTATTTCCTGTATATGAAGTGAATGGTGATGTGGACTACAGTACTGGGAATATTGATTTTGTAGGTACCGTTGTTATTCGAGGAAACGTACTTTCAGGATTTTCTGTAAAGTCCGCCGGTGATATTCGTGTGGTTGGTGGAGTTGAAGGAGCGGAATTAATCTCTGGGGGATCCATCGAAATTACGGGTGGAATTATCGGCTATAACAAAGGACATGTAACTGCTGGGAAAAATGTTAAGGTCTCTTTCATTCAAGATGGTAATGTAACAGCTGGTGAAGATGTCATTGTATCCCAGAGCATTATGCATTCCAATATACGTGCGGGCAGAGACGTTCTTTGTAACGGAGCTAAGGGATTGATAGTTGGCGGAACTGTACAGTCAGGGGAAAGAGTCGTAGCACGTACCATAGGCAATACCATGTCCACAGCGACTTCTATTGAGGTAGGAGTAGTACCTGAGCTCAGAAATGAGATTAACGAGCTACGTCAATCACTGCGTCAATTACTTGAAAATGAGGACAAAACGTCTAAAGCGTTGTATCTATTAAATCAATTGGCAACTAATGGTCAACTCCCTGCAGATAAAGTGGCACTTCGCGTTAAATTGAATGCTACTAAACAGTCTCATCAACGTGAGGAAAAAAGAATTAAAGAACGTGTACTAGAGATTGAAAGAATGCTAGAAGATACAGGCAGAGCTAGAGTTGAAGTGATCAAAACGATCTATGGCGGATCCAAAATTATGATCGGTAGATATACACGATTTGTAAAGGACCCTACAGAACGAGTTGTGTTTGTTTATAGTGAAGGTGATATATCCTTAACGCCATACAATTAATCGGGTGGGCAGCAATAGCGGCCGGCCATTCTTGAAATATAAGAAAGTATAAGTTTCACGTTATACATTATCCTTATATTTTTACGAGAAACAGTTATCGTCTTCATAAAGACGACAACATCGTTTCTTCTTATGAGAAGAGGGTTATGATGAGCCTAAAACCAGTGGAACTGCAAATTGCACTACCTCGGACTACGGAAGCGGGTAAGGTTCAGAATGAATCTCAGCAGCGCCCCGCTATTGATCAGCATCAACTGGCCGGACAAAATGTGAAACAAAGTCAGGAAATGACCATGCGAAGCGCTGAAGTGGATGAATCTTCTGAATCTGCTTTACGCGATGGCGGAGATAAAGGCAATCAACATTCCGGAGGGAATCCTTCCTCGGAGAAACGTTCGAAGTCAGGTACTCGTGATGCGGAACATCCTTACAAAGGACAGCGCATTGATCTGAGTCTTTAATAAGTAATTATATTTGATATGTTAAAGGAGATAAGGCACTTGCAACCATGGGTGTATATTGTGCTAGTAGGTGTCGCCGCTATTCTTTATGCCCTTTTACTTCCGGCGCGTATGAAGGAAGGAAAAGCAGAGCAGCAAAGCCTCAAAGAAACGGAGGCAGCGCTTGAGCTATATATGGCTGACATAGAGCGCGAGAATGAAGAGCTAGCACAGTTGGTCAGCAGTATTAAACAGCAATCGCAAACTAATCATGTAGCAATGCAAGGGCAGATTAGTGATTTACAGCATCAATTGACAGAATTACAGCAAAGCTCTTTATTACTAGAGGGCCGAGTAACTAACGAAGAAAAGCGGTTAAGAGAGTTGGAAGTTTCGGTTGAGAAGGGTTCGTATGCTAAGGTTGCGGCGATCGGAGACCCGTCTGCCGGAGCTGAATTGAGTTCAATACAACCAGAAGTGAAAGCGAAACCCATTAGTTCTATTAAATTGCGGTATCCAAGATTATTTGAACTACATGAGCAGGGGAAATCGATAGACTCCATTGCCAAGACGGCTGGACTTCAGCGGGGAGAAGTGCAACTGATTCTGCAACTCGCCAAACAGGAGGAATCGGTATGATGAAGAACCGTTCTTTTTTGTTCGGTCTTGGCACAGGGCTAATTGCAGGCGCACTATTACTTCAGTTAATGATATCCGGTGGAGCGGCTCCACTCACCAAGGAACAGGTAATACAAGGTGCTGAGAAATTGAACTTGAAGGTTATCGACGAATCTACTGAACCTCCTTCTGATGAGTCTGCTTTGGAGGACGCTGTTCAAGGTCAGAAGACTGACGGCGTTAATGAGGGAAGTACGGAGAACGTGGAACCTTCTAAGCCTACAGTAGCGGCTTCCCCCGCTCCTGTAGTATCTCCTACAGTATCTGATAACCCTAATAAGGTTGTCCCTCCTAAAGAGCCCTCAACGCCTAAAGAAGGCACTATTGAGAAGCCAGAGGTCACTACTGCACCATCTGCTGTTGCACCTGATAAGCCTAAAGCCACTGCGAATGCAGGGGTTGTTGTTCGTATACCTTCAGGTAGCACACTGACAAAAACAGCAGATATTTTGGAGAAGGCTGAAGTCATTAAGGACAAGGCTAGTTTTCTTAAAGCCGCCAATCAACGCCAGATCAATACGAAGATTCAATCGGGTTCTTATACCTTTAATAAAGATGAGAGTCTAGATTCTATACTAGAAAAATTAATAAGTTTTCAATGATCGTTGCATACACTAATAAAATATGGTATAGTAATTGACGGTGTTAAAACACACGCCGGTTGATTTCGACAAGGGGTGCTTTCTTCTGAAGAAAGTCTTGCTGAAAGATGACGCACGGCGGAGGAGACACACAATAAACCAAACTTAGGAGGTGTGTGAAGATGGCAGTAATCTCCATGAAACAGCTTCTAGAAGCTGGGGTACACTTCGGTCACCAGACTCGTCGTTGGAACCCAAAGATGGATCGTTATATCTTCACTGAAAGAAACGGAATTTACATTATTGACTTGCAAAAAACAGTCAAGAAGGTAGAAGAAGCTTACAACTTTGTAAAAAGCGTCGCTGGTGACAACGGCACAATCCTATTCGTAGGAACAAAGAAACAAGCACAAGATTCCGTAAAAGAAGAAGCAGAACGTTCCGGTATGTTCTTCATTAACCAACGTTGGTTGGGCGGAACTCTTACTAACTTCCAAACTATCCAAAAACGTATTGATCGTTTGAAGAAATTGGAATCTTGGGAAGAAGACGGCACTTTCGAAGTTCTACCTAAGAAAGAAGTTATCCTTCTTCGCAAAGAGAAAGATCGTCTTGAAAAATTCTTGGGCGGTATCAAGAACATGAAAGGTCTACCAAGCGCGTTGTTCATCATTGACCCGCGTAAAGAGCGTATTGCAGTTGCAGAAGCTCGCAAATTGGGTATTCCAATCGTGGCTATCGTTGATACTAACTGTGATCCAGACGAAATCGACTACGTAATTCCAGGTAACGACGACGCTATCCGCGCCGTGAAATTGTTGACTGGTAAAATGGCAGACGCTGTTGTTGAAGCTCACCAAGGCGAAGACACAACTACTGCTTAAGTAGCGACTAACACATACAAGAACTTAAATGAAAAGGGTGGTTGGCAGGTGGATAACCTCTCACTGCCCTTTTTTTAGGATAAAAGCCTTGAATAATGTAAGAAAACGACAATTACCTGGAGGGAATAAACAATGGCAGTTGATGCAAAAGCAGTAAAAGAACTTCGTGAAAGAACAGGCGCTGGTATGCTTGATTGTAAAAAAGCGCTTGAAGAAGCTAATAACGATATCACAAAAGCGGCTGAATTGCTTCGTGAAAAAGGTTTGTCCGCAGCAGCAAACAAAGCAGGACGTATTGCTACTGAAGGCGTTGTAGAATCTTACATCCACGCTGGCGGCCGTATTGGTGTACTTGTAGAAATCAACTGCGAAACTGACTTTGTAGGTAAAACAGATTCCTTCAAGGATTTTGCTCGCGATATCGCTATGCAAATCGCTGCAGCAAACCCACGTTATGTTCGTCGTGAAGAAGTTCCACAAGAAGATGTAGAAAAAGAAAAAGAAATCCTGAAAGCTCAAGCTTTGAATGAAGGTAAGCCTGAGAAAATCATTGAAAAAATGGTTGAAGGACGTATTGGTAAATATTACGAAGAATATTGCTTGCTTGAGCAAACCTTCGTTAAAGACCCAGACAAAACGATCTCCCAATTGCTGAACGAAAAAATCAGCACAATCGGAGAAAACATCTCGATCCGTCGTTTTGCTCGTTTTGAACTAGGCGAAGGTTTGGAAAAGAAAGTGGATAACTTTGTTGAAGAAGTTATGGCACAAGTAAATAATTAATATCAGCTTCATCATAAATGTGAAGAATTGAATAAAGGCAAGCATCAGAAGAGCGGAACACGTACACGTAGTGTTCCGTCTTTTGCAGAAAGTGAGGGTATACATTTGGAACAGCCGGTATTTAAGAGAGTAGTCCTTAAGGTAAGTGGAGAGTCTTTGGCAGGACAAAACGGATATGGTATTGATGCCGACATGATTATTTCCATCGCTGAACAGATCAAGGAAGTTGTAGAGCTTGGCGTTCAGGTTGCGATTGTTTGTGGTGGAGGTAACATTTGGCGCGGGATCGCTGGTAGTGCAAGTGGCATAGATCGCGCTACTGCAGATTATATGGGCATGCTGGCAACAGTAATGAATTCACTTGCTCTGCAGGATGCATTAGAACAAATCGATGTGCCAACAAGAGTGCAGACTTCGATCTCGATGCAGCAAATTGCTGAACCGTACATTCGTCGTCGTGCGATTCGCCACTTGGAGAAGGGCCGTGTTGTTATTTTTGCAGCAGGCACAGGAAACCCTTTCTTCTCTACAGATACTACTGCAGCACTTAGAGCAGCAGAAATCGAAGCAGAAGTTATTCTGATGGCGAAGAACAAGGTTGATGGTGTATATTCAGCAGATCCGTTTAAAGACAGCACAGCCGAGAAATTTGAACAGCTCACTTACATGGATGTTCTGAACAAAAACCTTGGTGTTATGGATTCAACAGCTTCATCTCTATGCATGGATAATAATATACCGCTCATTGTATTTGCCATTACTGAACAAGGCAATATCAAACGTGTCGTTCTCGGTGAGAAGATCGGAACGATTGTTAAAGGGAGTGTAGATTAATGCCACAATCGGTCAAAAAAAATGCCGAAGAGCGTATGGAAAAAGCGATTTCATCGCTGAAACGTGACTTGGCAACATTGCGTGCAGGACGTGCAACGACATCACTGCTAGATCGCATTCAAGTTGAATATTATGGTTCCCCAACTCCAATCAATCAGCTGGCGAACATCAGTACTCCGGATTCCCGGACACTGTTAATCCAGCCGTGGGACAAAACATCGATGTCTGACATTGAACGGGCGATTATGAAATCGGATATCGGTTTGACGCCTGCTAATGACGGCACAATCATTCGTCTTTCTATCCCTCCGCTGACTGAAGAACGTCGGACGGATTTGGTGAAATTGACGAAGAAATTTGGTGAAGAAGCGAAAGTAGCGATCCGCAACATTCGCCGTGATGCCAACGATGATATTAAGAAGATGGAGAAAAACGGTATCTCGGAAGATGAGTCCCGTGGCCATCAGGAAGACATTCAAAAGACAACGGATAAGTTCATAGCCGAGGTCGACAAAGTGCTTGTATCCAAAGAAAAAGAGATTATGGAAGTATAAAGATATTCTAGAGACTTAAGGCCCCTCCGTTAATGGTGGGGTTTGTCTCTTTCTGATAAGAGCTTGGAGGAAACGGAAATGATCAAACGGGTTCAAGCGTGGCTGAGCCGTAAAGACAGGCAACAGCCAGTCGAGATTTCACCGGATAACATTCCCCGGCACGTGGCTGTTATTATGGACGGCAATGGGCGTTGGGCTAAGCGTCGCGGGTTGCCGCGCGTTGTGGGTCATCAGAATGGCATGAAGGCTGTTAAACGTGCTACAATCGCTGCAGACGAACTGGGTGTTGAGTTTTTGACGATGTATGCGTTCTCGACAGAAAATTGGAAACGACCAAAGGAAGAAGTCGATTATCTGATGCGCTTGCCAGTGGAGTTTCTAGCCATTGAGCTTGATGAACTGATTGAGAAGAATGTCCAAGTACGTATGATGGGGGATACTGATGCACTACCTTCATACACACGCAAGGCTATGGAAGAAGCGGTTTCCCGAACACAGGGCAATACTGGACTTATATTGAATTTTGCTCTTAATTATGGGGGACGTAAAGAAATTGAGGACTGCATGCGCAGCATTGGTAAGGACATCCAATCAGGGGCTTTGTCACTGGAAAATATTACGACTGATCTAATCGATAGCCGAATGTTATCTGGTGGGTTACCAGATCCGGATTTGCTTATACGTACAAGCGGAGAAATGCGACTTAGCAATTTCATGCTATGGCAGCTTGCTTATAGTGAGCTGTGGTTTACTGATGTGTATTGGCCTGAATTTGATAAGGAGCATTTGCATCAGGCAGTTGCTGAATATCAACGCCGTACACGCCGTTATGGTGGACTGAAGTAGCTTGATAGGAGATGGAAACCTTTGAAGCAGCGATTGATTACCGGAATTGTTGCCGGAGCACTATTTTTAGGCTTATGCGTGTTGGGAAACTGGCCATACCAGTTGTTACTTACTGCCATGGCTTTTATCGGGTTTTATGAATTTGTGAAAATGATAGGGATACCTGCGCTTTCCGGTTCTACCGTTCTTGGTTATGCAGCCATTCTAAGTTTTATGATCCCTTGGAATTTGCTTGGGATCTCTGCACCTTTATCGTGGGAACAAGGAATTTGGATTCTGCTGCTGTTGTTCCTTTTAGTTACAGTTTTTACTAAAAATAAATTAGATATTCGAGTAACAGCCTTGCTGTTTACTGGTATAGTATACATTGGAATGGGTTTTTCTTATATGGCCATGGCTCGTGCATCGGATGACGGACATGGTTTGTTCTGGACTTTTTTACTCCTTTTCTGCATTTGGGGTAGTGATGCCGGGGCTTACTTTGTTGGAAGAAGCATGGGGAAGAACAAACTTTGGCCAGCCATCAGTCCCAACAAAACGGTGGAGGGTGCAGTAGGTGGGGTACTGATCTCGATGCTAATCGCGATTGTGTTTGCAATATTTGCTCCTGACCATCTAACGATAGGACGAGCGCTCCTTATAGGGCTTTCTTGTGCGGTCTTGGGTCAGCTTGGTGATCTTGTGCAATCTGCCTATAAACGTGCGTATGGTATCAAAGATTCAGGCACACTTCTGCCAGGTCACGGTGGTATTCTTGATCGATGTGACAGCTGGATTATCGTCTTTCCATTCGTACATATCCTAACGCTCATGCCTTACTATTAACGGAAGGAGAGGGTATAACTATGAAAAAAATAAGTGTTCTTGGTTCCACAGGTTCGATCGGCACTCAGACTCTAGATGTCATCGCTATGCACCCAGACTCTTTTCAAGTAGATGGCTTGGCAGCTGGAACGAATACAGCGTTATTGCTGGAACAAGTTCGTCGGTTTAATCCTCGTCGTGTTTCTGTTGCAACAAAGGAGTTGGCAGATGAGATTAGATCCAGTCTGCCTTCAGGCATACAGCTATACAGCGGGAATGAAGGTCTTGTTGAGGTGGCAGCTGGTGGAGATGCCGAAATGGTCGTAACGGCTGTTATGGGTAGTGTAGGCCTCCAATCCACGTTAGCTGCGATCGAAGCAGGTAAACATATTGGACTAGCTAATAAAGAGACTTTGGTAACGGCAGGACACCTCGTCACTGATCTAGCTAATCGTAAGGGTGTTAAGTTGTTACCTATTGATAGCGAGCATTCAGCTATCTTTCAGTGCTTAAATGGTGAGAACCTTGCTGATATAGCTTGCATCACTTTAACGGCTTCTGGTGGATCCTTCCGGGATTTCACTCGTGATCAACTTAAAAATGTAACGGTAGAGGATGCACTTCGTCATCCGAATTGGAGCATGGGCGCGAAAATCACGATTGATTCTGCTACAATGGTGAATAAAGGGCTTGAGGTGATAGAAGCGCATTGGCTATTTGGTCTACCTTATGAACAAGTAAATGTACTTTTGCATCCAGAGAGTATCATTCACTCATATGTGGAGTTCCGCGATAGCAGCATTATTGCTCAGCTTGGTAATCCCGATATGCGTGTCCCGATTCAATATGCGCTCACGTATCCCGAACGCTGGGAATCGCCGGCACAGCGTTTGTCGTTAGCTGAAGTTGGACGTTTGACTTTCCGAGAAATGGACTATGAACGATTCCCTGCGCTTAAGCTAGCCATGGATTGTGGAAAAGCTGGAGGGACAGCTACTACTGCTTTTAATGCTGCGAATGAAATTGCTGTTGCTCGTTTCTTGAGTCATGAGATCCCATTCCTGCGCATTGAGGAGATCATCGGGGAAGTGCTGCATCGTCATATTAACGAGGACAATCCGAATTTGGAACAAATTGAATCCTGTGATAAGCGTGTTCGTGAGCTGGCAGCAACGCTGTAGAAGGTAGAAAGATCTCTTTTTAAAAATATAAGAAAGTATAAGTTTCACTTTATACATTATCCTTATATTTCTCGCGTAAACGCGTACCGTCTCCTTAAGGGACGCCGATGGCGTTATTGCTTGACTGGAAATACTTACTTTGCCCTAAAAATAGGTTGGGACAGTTGATTCTCTTGTGCCTGATCGGAGAATAATGATAAATTAAGAGGACATACTTCGGTCTTACACCTAAAGGGGGATGATACGTTTGGAAATGGTTCAAGTCGTTTTATTAACGGTGCTCATGTTTTTTGTCCTGGTGACTGTACATGAATGGGGTCACTATTATTTTGCCAAACGCGCCGGTATTCTCGTGAGGGAATTTGCTATCGGTTTCGGTCCGAAACTGTTTTCTTATAAACGGAATGAGACACAGTTCACTTTGCGTTTACTGCCTTTTGGCGGTTATGCTCGGATGGCTGGTGAAGATCCAGAAATTATTGAAATTGGCTCAGGACAGACGATTGCAGTAAGACTCGGTCAGGATAATAAAGTAAAAAATATTTATCTGGACGCACTGGATACACGTAAAAATGTAATCCGTGGTGAGGCTTTGCATACTGATCTTGAAAATGATCTGCAAATCCGCTTGGATGTGGATGGCGAAGTTACTACTTATGATGTTCATCCTCAAGCGATGATGATTAAAGGAACGCAACAGACTCAAATTGCGCCTAAAGATCGCCAATTCGGTAGTAAAACCGTAGGTCAGCGAGCATTGGCTATTGTTGCGGGTCCTGTGATGAACTTCCTGTTAGCCTTTGTTCTGTTTGCCATCCATTTGCAAATGGTTGGAATTCCGGTGGAGAATCCTACTTATGTTAAGATCGGTGATGTCTCTGAAGGAATGCCTGCACAAGAGGCGGGATTGCAGAAGGGTGACATTATTGTCTCCATCAACGGTGAGAAGATTGGTGCCGATTACCAAAAAATGATTGACTTAACCTCGGAGTCCAAAGGGAAAGAAATGAAATGGATGCTGCAACGTGGTGATGAGACCCTTAATGTGACTCTCGTTCCTCGTAGCATGGAGGGACAAGAAGGCGGTAAAATCGGGATTACACCTGAGCTTCCTACCCGCAAAGCAGGGGTTGGAGAGACGTTGACAGGTTCAGGTAAAGCTATGGTCGATACGACGGAAGCTATCTTTTTGGGCTTTAAGCAATTGATCAATAAATTCAATATGGATGATATTGGAGGTCCGGTTCGTACCTTTGAAGTAACCGGTCAAATTGCCCAACAAGGCATTCAGTATCTTACCTATTGGGCTGCTATCCTAAGCTTGTATCTGGGGATTTTCAACCTATTACCGATTCCAGCACTCGATGGAAGCCGTCTGGCGTTCCTAGGTGTGGAGGCATTACGCGGTAAACCTGTAGATCCGAGTCGTGAAGGTATGGTTCACTTTGTCGGATTTGCATTGTTATTTTTATTAATGATTGCTGTTACGTATAATGATATTTTACGTTTGATCAGCGGCTAATTTTCTTCGGGAGGCATTCCATTACATGGCAAAAGATAAGCAATTCGTTACGGAAATCACGCCGCAAAGCGAGGATTTCTCACGCTGGTATATTGATGTTATAAAAAAAGGAGACTTGATGGACTACTCTCCTGTTCGTGGCTGTATCGTATTTAAGCCAGAGGGCTATGAAATATGGGAGCATATTCAGGAGGAAATGAACCGTCGCCTCAAGGAAACTGGGCATCGTAATGCTTATTTTCCAGTGTTCATTCCAGAGAGTTTCTTTCAAAAGGAAAAGGATCATATTGAAGGCTTTAATCCCGAACTGCCATGGGTAACTGAGGCTGGTGGAGACGTGCTTGAAGAACGTCTGGCTGTCCGTCCTACTTCTGAGACCATGTTCGGGCACATGTATTCCAAATGGATTCAGTCCTATCGTGACCTTCCTGTACTTATCAATCAATGGGCGAACGTGGTTCGTTGGGAGAAGCGTACTTTACCATTTATCCGCACTACTGAGTTTCTTTGGCAAGAAGGGCATACTGCGCATGAGAATGAAGCCGAAGCTCGTGAAGAAACCATGAAGATGCTGGATAACTACCGTGATTTTGCCGAGACATTCCTTGCCATTCCGGTGATCACTGGACAAAAGACACCTTCCGAGCGTTTTGCTGGTGCAGTAGATACGTATTCTATTGAAGCGATGATGAAAGATGGACGTGCTGTTCAGGCTGCTACCTCACATTACTTGGGTACCAAGTTTGCAACTGCATTTGAGATCCAGTATTTGAGCCGCGACAATAATTTAGAATATGTGCATACGACCTCATGGGGATCCACTACACGCTTGATTGGTTCGCTGATTATGGTGCATGGCGATGACCGTGGTCTTGTTCTGCCACCTAAGGTAGCACCAACTCAAGTGATTATGATTCCGATCGGACCTCCTAAAACTCGTGAAGCCGTGATTGGACGGACAGACGAGCTGTTCAAGGAGCTGAAGAACGCAGGTGTTCGTGTACGTGTGGATGATCGTTCGGATGTAACGCCAGGTTGGAAGTTCAATGAATATGAAATGCGCGGTATACCTGTGCGCTTGGAGCTTGGACCACGCGATATGGAGAATGGCGTTTGTGTTATCGTATCCCGTGTCACAGGTGAGAAGAAGGTAATTCAGCAGGAGAACCTTGTTGAAGAGGTACAAGCAATGCTCGAGCAGGTTCATAATGAAATGTTCGAACGTGCCCTGAAATTCCGTGAGGACCATTTCTATTCTGTAGATTCCTTGGAAGAAATGAAAGCTTCAATGGAAGAAAAACGCGGCTTTGCACTAGCTGGCTGGTGTGGTTCGGAAGAATGCGAGTCCAAAGTTAAGGAAGAGACAGGTGCGGGTAGCCGTAACATTCCTTTCGATCCGGCGGAGAAGAAACAAGTCTGCATTTGCTGTGGTAAACCAGCTGAGCATACTGTGGTTTTTGCAAAGGCATATTAATCTTTTGGTACCGATCAACAGTCTTGTAGTATTTTAATCTAGCTTCTGGAGAGAGGAGTCAGCGGGCCGAAAAAACCCAATGCTTTTTGAATCCAGAAGCTTTTTAAAATATAAGAATTTATAGGCTTACGTAATAAATTATCCTTTTATTTCTCGCATAAACACTTACCGTCCTCATAAGGACGCCGAAGGCGTTTATGCTTGTCATAACTTTCACTGAATATCATTGATTGTGTTTTACGGAGTTATCAAAGGTGGGAGGAAAGCATGGAACAAAACCAGGAGAGAAGAAAAAGATTCGAGCTCTTGATGAAGCAAGGTGAAATTCCACCTGCAATTATGGATCCCTACTTTTTAGATGGATATATAGAGCGTGTAGAGATCAGCCGTGGTAACCGAGACTGGCAAATTGTGATTGCGAAAGAAAGTCTGGTTCCAGCGCAGGTATACCGGACATTTTGCCTCAGAATGCGCGAGAAGCTACAGCATATAGCCAAAGTAAGCTTTTTATTCGTTTATGATCAAAAAGTTAGTAGAGCAGAGCTAGTCCAAGAATATTGGGGATTGTTTCTGGAGTGGGTGACTCGCGAGATCCCTTCGGTTAATGGCTGGCTGACACGTTCTACCCAAGAGCTTAAAGATGACACTTTAATGCTGACGATGAGTGACTCCACTTCTATGGAGCTGGCTCGTAAAAAAGGCATCGATGGGGCAATTATTAAATTTTATGATAAGTATTTCGGTCTCTCCTTAAAAGTTAAAGTGCTAATGGCAGAGAACGAAAATAATAATGTTGAAGCATACGAAGAATTTCAGCAAAAGCTTCAGCAAGAACAACGCGAGATCGTTGAGCAGATGATGACTGCTGTAGAAACAGAAGCTCCTGCTGATGATAGCGATCCTAATGAAGTAATTAAGCTTCAAGTGGGGTATGAAATTAAGGAACAGGCCGTGCCGATTCTTGAAATTCAAGATGAAGAGAAGAAAATTACAATTCAGGGTACTATTTTTGGTCTGGATCGTAAGGAACTTCGCAATGGCAGTACTTTGTTCACCTTCAGTTTGACCGATTTCACGGATTCTCTACAAATGAAGATGTTCGCGAAGACTAAAGATGATCTGAAGGTTATGAGTCAGCTAGCAAACGGTAAATGGGTAAGAGCACGCGGAAAAGTTGAATATGACCGTTTTATGCAGATTCCTGAGCTCGTGATGATCCCTTCGGATTTAACGGAAGTTAAGGCACCGCCTGCGCGTAAAGATACGGCTCCTAAGAAACGGGTGGAATTCCACCTTCACACTACGATGAGTACGATGGATGCGGTCACTCCGATCACTACCTATGTCAAAACAGCTGCCCAGTGGGGGCATCCTGCGATTGCTATTTCTGATCATGGCGGAGTTCAGGCTTTTCCTGATGCGAACCATGCAGCTCATAAGCATAAGATAAAAATGATTTATGGCGTGGAAGCCAATGTTGTGAATGACTCTGTGAATATTGTCGAGAATGCTCAGCCTTTGGACTTGAAGACAGCTACCTATGTAGTGTTTGATATAGAGACCACGGGGTTATCGATTACCCGCAATAATATTACGGAGCTGGCGGCCATTAAAATGTGTGAGGGTAAAGAAGTAGACCGTTATTCTACTTTTGTTAATCCGCATGAGAAGATCCCTTATCATATTCAGCAATTGACCAATATTACGGATGAAATGGTTAAGGATGCTCCTGATCTTGAGCCAGTGCTGCGTAAGTTTGTTGAATTTGTGGGTGACAGTATCCTTGTTGCTCATAACGCCAGATTTGATATGGGTTTTATTCAGGCCTCGTTACGTAAAATAGGTGAACCTGTGCTTTCGAATCCATCTCTTGATACGCTTGAGCTCGCTCGGTTACTATATCCAAGCATGAAGAATCACAGGCTGAACACATTAGCCGATAAATATAAAGTTCTTCTGGAAAGCCATCACCGTGCGATTGATGATACCATAGCACTCGGCGGTATATTAACAGGATTGCTCGCAGATGCTGAAAAGATGAAGGGCATGACCCGCCTTGATCGACTAAACGATTATGTGGGTAATGATCTTTCGAACACAAGACCATTCCACTGTAATATTTATGCACTTAATCAAGTAGGCAAAAAAAATCTCTATAAGCTCATTTCCATGTCACATACGGAATATTTCAAACGTGTACCTTGTATTCCGAAATCCAAGCTGGAAGAGCATAGAGATGGACTGCTCGTGATTTCCGGTTGTGAACGTGGAGAGTTTTTTGAAGCAGTACTCAACAAAACGACTGAGGAAGCCATGGAGGTTGCTCATTTTTATGATGTGCTGGAGATTCAGCCATTGACCATGTACATGCACTTGGTGGACAAGGGCTTTGTAGCAGGCCCTGATGAGCTTCGCGATGTAGTCCGCAAGGTTTGCGAAATAGGGGAACAGTTAAATAAACCTGTTATCGCAACGGGGAATGTGCATTATCTTGAACCCCGGGACAAGCTGTATCGTGATATTACGATTAATGGGATCACAGGCTTTAGTCCGCTTAAAGACCAACGCAAACCGGATGCACACTTCCGCACAACGGATGAAATGCTGTCTGAATTCGAATTTCTCGGTGCTGAAAAAGCGATGGAAGTCGTGGTTACGAATACAGTTGAGCTGGCAGAACGTTTTGAAGAACTGGAGCTATTTCCAGACAAGCTATTTACACCAATTCTTGAAGGGGCGGACGAAGAAATTCGCGAGACCTGTTATAACACTGCCAAATCCATTTATGGCGAAGAATTACCTGAAGTAGTTATTGCCCGTTTGGAGAAAGAGCTTGCACCGATTATTAAATTCGGGTTCTCTGCCAACTATTTGATTTCTGAACGTCTCGTTAAAAAATCAAATCGAGATGGATATCTCGTAGGTTCGCGGGGTTCTGTAGGCTCTTCTGTAGTAGCTACATTTCTTGGAATTTCAGAAGTTAATCCTTTGCCTGCGCATTATATTTGCCTAAACCCCGAGTGTCGCCATAGTGAATGGTTCCTGGACGGTAGTGTGCGGAGCGGATTCGATTTACCAGATAAAGTCTGCCCGGATTGCGGTCAGAAGCTCAAAGGTGAAGGCCAGGATATTCCGTTCGAGACCTTCCTTGGATTTAAAGGGGATAAAGTTCCCGATATCGACTTGAACTTCTCAGGGGAATATCAGCCGAATGCACATAACTTTACCAAAGAAATGTTTGGTGAGAAAAATGTATTCCGTGCCGGAACGATTGGTACCGTAGCCGAGAAGACAGCCTTCGGATTTGCAAAAAAATACGAAGAACTTCACCAGAAACGTTGGCGTGGAGCTGAAGTTGGCCGTCTGGCGGCCGGCTGTACAGGCGTTAAACGTAGTACGGGACAGCATCCGGGTGGTATAGTCGTTGTTCCAGACTATATGGAGGTAGAAGATATTACGCCAGTACAATTCCCGGCGGATGATGTCAATGCCGAATGGAAGACCACACACTTTGATTATCACGCTTTTGACGCGAATTTGCTGAAGCTTGATATTCTGGGTCATGATGATCCGACGATGATGCGGATGCTGCAGGATTTGACAGGTGTTGATCCAACTTCTATCCCGATGAATGATCCGAAAGTAATGAGCATGTTTAACTCTACAGATGCGCTTGGAGTGAGACCTGACGAAATCAGATCACCGGTTGCGACCTATGGTGTGCCCGAAATGGGTACCAAGTTCGTACGTCAAATGCTTATTGAGTCGAAACCGTCCAGCTTTGCTGACTTACTGCAAATATCAGGTTTGTCTCATGGTACTGGAGTTTGGCTTGGTAACGCGCAAGAGCTTATAAAGAATAACACTTGTAACATTAAGACCGTTATCGGTTGTCGGGATGACATCATGCTCTTCTTAATTTATAAAGCGGGAATGGATGCGAGCTTGGCCTTTAAAATTACCGAGAGTGTTCGTAAAGGTAAAGGTTTATCTGACGAATGGATCGAGGAAATGAAAAAGTGCAAGGTTCCACAATGGTATATTGATTCTTGTCTGAAGATTCAATACATGTTCCCGAAGGCGCATGCTGCTGCATACGTAATTTCTGCAGTACGTACCGCCTACTTCAAGCTGTATCATCCTATTGAATATTATGCGACTTATTTCTCTGTACGTGCAGCAGATTTTGATATTGAATTGTGCTGTAAGGGATATGAAGCGATCAACCGTCAGATCGTAGAAATTGAGCAAAAAGGATTTCAAGCTTTGCCTAAGGAAAAGGCTATGTTGCCTGTCCTTGAGATGGCTTTGGAGATGACGGCACGTGGGTTTACATTCAAAAACATTGATCTTTACCGTTCGGAAGCGAATAAGTTTATTGTTGATGACAAGAGTTTGATTCCTCCGTTTTCCGCATTAGCGGGAATTGGTGAGAATGCTGCTATCAACATTGCCGCTGCGAAAGATGCCGGGGAATTCCTTTCTATTGAGGATTTCCAGCAAAAATCCAAGGCGAGTAAGACAGTTATTGAGCTGCTAACCAATATGGGCTGCTTCCGCGGCTTACCGGAGAGCAATCAACTTTCCCTATTTTAAAGGCTTTAACAACACTTATTTCATGGTAAGCAGAAACGTCTTTACCGTCCTTTTTGGGACGGTACCCGTTTCTGCGAGAAATACAAAACGTATAGGATGGCGTGAAACTTATACTTTCTTGTATTTCTGGAAAAGAGAGCTCCAAAGGGGGAGTCAAGGGCTAGCACTTGTCAGTCCAGACTCACTATGGTATAATTTCTTTGGTAATAATGAGATAAGTCCGTTGTGTAAAGAGTGGGGAAACCCACTCTTTATCTTTGGTATATAGCAAAAGACAAGTTCGTGGAGGTAATTTTCTTTTGAGCACACCCAAATCTAAAATTAAACAAACGGTAGAGCAGATGCTCGGGCCCTATCTCGACGACAATGGTTTCGAACTGGTGGACGTTGAATACGTGAAGGAAGGCTCCAATTGGTTTCTGCGTATATTCGTAGATAAAGAAGGCGGCATTGATATTGATGACTGCGGAAGCATTAGCGAATATTTCAGTCAGCAGTTGGATGAGAATGATCCTATCCCTGAGGCATATTTCCTTGAGGTTTCCTCACCGGGAGCAGAGCGTCCTCTCAAAAAAGCTGCGGATGTAGCTAAAGCGGTAGGTAAGGACGTGTATGTGACTGTTTATGAGCCGATTCAAGGACTCAAAGAATTTGAAGGTCGTTTGCTCTCGTTCGAGAACGAGGAACTGCTCATCTCCGCGGGCAAAAAACAACATGTAGTACCGTACGCCAAAGTCGCAAGCGCGAGATTGGCCATTATTTTTTAACGTCTTGAAAGGGGGGCCGGAAATTCATGAGTATGGAGTTTATTGAAGCAATGAATGAGCTGGAAAGGGAGAGAGGCATCAGTAAAGATGTGCTGTTCGAAGCGATCGAAGCGGCGCTGATCTCTAGTTATAAACGTAATTTCAATGCAGCACAGAACGTGCGTGTTGACATGAACCGCAACACAGGTGTCATTAAAGTGTTTGCCCGCAAGCTAATTGTTGAAGAGGTCCTGGATACAAGGACTGAAATCTCATTGCCGGCAGCCAGAGAAATTAACCCGCATTTCCAGCTTGAAGACATTGCTGAGCTTGAAGTAACACCACGTGATTTCGGGCGTATTGCTGCACAGACTGCAAAGCAGGTTGTAACACAACGGATTCGCGAAGCAGAGCGTGGACTCATCTATAATGCCTTTATTGACAAAGAAGATGATATTGTAACAGGACTTGTACAACGTCAAGATATGCGGAACATTTACATTGATCTTGGTAAAATCGAAGCGGTCTTGCCGCTTAGTGAATTGATGCCAGGTGAGAAGTTTAAACAAAGCGAGCGTATCAAGGCTTATATCACTAAAGTTGAGAACACCACTAAAGGACCGCAAATTATGCTGTCCCGCAGTCATCCCGGATTGCTGAAGCGTCTGTTCGAACTAGAAGTTCCGGAAATTTTTGATGGTGTAGTTGAAATTCGTTCCGTAGCTCGTGAAGCTGGCTTCCGTTCGAAGATTGCTGTGTATTCCCGCAATCCGGAAGTGGATCCAGTTGGTTCTTGCGTAGGCCCAAGAGGAACACGCGTTCAAACCATCGTTACTGAGCTTCGTGGCGAGAAGATCGATATCGTCCGTTACTCTGATCTGGTGCAGGAGTATGTCGCTAATGCACTCAGCCCTTCTAAGGTGCTTGAAGTTCAAGTCTTTGAAGCAGAGAAAATGGCACGGGTGATCGTTCCTGATTATCAATTATCACTGGCTATCGGTATTAAAGGGCAAAATGCACGTCTTGCCGCTAAGCTTACCGGCTGGAAAATTGATATCAAGAGTGAAAGTCAAGCGGAGCAGGAATACGGTAGACCGAGAACTTCTATTGATGAAATGCATCAGGATTCCGTCTCCATTGATTAATTAACCTGCTTGACGGGAGGCGTATGTATGAAACAAAGAAAGGTGCCGCTGCGCAAATGCGTTGCTACCCAAGAGATGATGCCGAAAAAAGAGCTGATTCGAGTGGTTAGAACGCCCGAGGGCGAAGTACTGATTGATCTGACAGGTAAAAAGTCAGGCCGTGGTGCTTACATATGCGGCAAGCTTGAATGCTTTAAGCTGGCACAGAAGAATAAAGCACTTGACCGCGCTTTGAAATGTCAAGTGAGTCCTGAAATCTATGACCAGCTTGCCCGGGAGTTTACTTCCGTGGAAGAGCAGTTTCTAGCAGCAAAGGATAGTGAGGATAATGAGTAAGGCGCTTTCTTATTTAGGGCTTGCCATGAGAGCAGGCAAGATAGTCACCGGCGATGAGGCTGTACTCAAAGCTGTACGGTCTTCAGAGGCGAAGCTGGTCGTTCTGGCAGGTGACGCTTCAGATAATACCCAAAAAAAGTTCCGTGATAAATGCGGAACCTACGATATTCCACTAGTAATCGCATTTCACCGAGACAGCCTCGGTGCAAGTATTGGTAAAGACCAGCGTGTAGTACTGGCCATTACGGATAAAGGATTCGCGGAAATGATCTCCAAGCAACTCGGAGATACTGTCGGAGGTGGATTTATTGACTAAAGAAGAGAACAAAGATAAATTGCGCGTGTACGAATACGCCAAGTCACTAAACATGAGCAGTAAAGAAATTATTACAATTCTGAAGCGTTTGAATGTCCCTGTGAATAATCATATGAGTGTCATGGAGAACGGTTCCGTGAACAAAGTAGAGCAATTCTTCAAGGATATCAAGTCGAACGCTGCAGCCAAACGGGATACCAGCTCTAGCAGCCGTCCGGTGACAACCGGTGCGGTAACTGCCGAACCCCAAAGTGCTCAGAATGCCAACAAAAATCAACAGGAAAAGCAGGTAGGTATGAACAGTAACCAAAACAACAACCAATCGACGACGTCCCCAAGGCCCCAAAGCGGACAAGATTCCCGCAGAACAACAACAGGTTCAACGCAGAATGCACGTCCGCAACAAAGCGGAGCTCCACGTACTAACAGTACTAGCGGAAGCCGTCCGCAAGGAAGTAGCACAGGCGGCAATCGTCCACAAGGTAGCAACACTGGTGGCAGCCGTCCGCAAGGAAGTAATACTGGCAGCCGTCCACAAGGTAGCAGTACCGGTGGTAGCCGTCCGCAAGGTAGTAGCACTGGTGGCAGCCGTCCGCAAGGTAGTAATACCGGTGGTAGCCGTCCACAAGGAAGCAATACTGGCAGTCGTCCGCAAGGACAAAGCAGTGCACCTCGCACTGACAGCCGCCCACAAGGTCAATCTGGCACTGGCGGTGGCTTCACACGCGGTGACGACAGAGGTCCTAAGAAGAACACAACTGGTGGTAGACCAAATACGAACAATAGACGGTTTGATGATGGCAAAGGCGGTAACTACCGCGGTCGTGGTGGTAAGAATGGCCGCGGCAAGAATCAGCCAATGGTTCACCGTGAGAAGATCGATAACACACCTAAGAAGATTATCGTTCGTGGTAGCATGACTGTTGGTGAAACAGCAAAATTGCTTCATAAAGACGCTTCTGAAGTAATTAAGAAGCTGATCTCTATGGGTGTTATGGCAACCATCAACCAAGAGCTGGATATCGACACCATCCTGCTACTCGCTGCTGAATTCGGCGTAGAAGTAGAAGTGAAGATTCCTGTTGATGAGGATAGCTTTGAAACTGTGGAAGAGAATGATGCTGAAGAAGAACTTCAGTCACGTCCTCCAGTAGTTACGATCATGGGTCACGTTGACCACGGTAAAACTACTTTGCTGGATGCCATTCGTTCGACGAGTGTATCTCTAGGCGAAGCAGGCGGAATCACACAGCATATCGGTGCTTATCAAGTTGAAATCAACCAGAAGAAAATCACGTTCCTAGATACACCTGGTCACGAAGCATTTACTGCTATGCGTGCTCGTGGTGCACAGGTAACAGATATGACTATTATCGTAGTTGCTGCTGATGACGGTGTTATGCCTCAGACCGTTGAAGCTATTGCACACGCTAAGGCTGCTGGACTTCCGATTATTGTCGCTGTTAATAAAATCGACAAGCCGGGTGCAGATCCTGACAAAGTGAAGCAAGAGCTTACAAGCTATGAACTCGTTCCTGAAGAGTGGGGCGGAGATACCATCTTCGTTAACCTTTCTGCAAAACAACGTATTAACTTGGAAGAACTGCTGGAAATGATTCTGCTCGTTGCTGAAGTAAATGAGTACAAAGCGAACCCTGACAAACGGGCACGCGGTACGGTTATAGAAGCTGAGCTTGATAAGAATCGTGGACCAGTTGCACGTGTTCTGGTACAGAACGGTACATTGAAAGTCGGCGATGCATTTGTAGCAGGTAACTGCTTCGGACGTGTACGTGCGATGGTTAATGATAAAGGACGTAAGATCAAGGAAGCTGGACCTTCCACTCCAGTAGAAATTACTGGTTTGACTGAGGTACCACAAGCTGGCGATCCGTTTATGGCTTTCGAAGACGAGCGTAAGGCCCGTGCGATTGCTGATAGACGTTCCACATCCCAACGTCAATCTGAGCTGAATACGAACACCCGTGTAACATTGGATGATTTGTTCCAGCACATTAAAGACGGCGAGATCAAAGACCTTAACGTTATCATTAAAGCTGACGTACAAGGTTCAGTCGAGGCACTTAAAGGTTCCCTGGCTAAGATCGAAGTGGAAGGCGTCCGCGTGAAGATCATTCACAGCGGTGCTGGTGCCATTACGGAATCCGATATTACACTTGCAGCAGCATCTAATGCTATTGTTATTGGCTTTAACGTTCGTCCGGACGCTCAGACCAAGGCAGCTGCTGAACAAGAAAAAGTAGATGTTCGTCTCCATAACATCATCTACAATGTAATCGAGGAAATCGAAAGTGCAATGAAGGGTATGCTTGATCCTATCTATAAAGAGAACGTTATCGGTCACGCTGAAGTACGTAGCGTCTTCAAAATCAGTAAAGTGGGTACCATTGCAGGTTGTATGGTAATTGATGGTAAAATTACCCGTAATGCTGAAATGCGCTTGATCCGTAGCGGAATCGTTGTATTTACAGGTAAAGTTGATACCTTGAAACGCTTTAAAGATGATGCCAAAGAAGTGGCGCAAGGTTATGAATGCGGCATAACTTTGGAACGCTATAATGACGTCCAAGAGGGCGACATTATCGAAGCGTTTCTTATGGAAACTGTAGAGCGCTAAGCGAAGAGGTGAATATAGATGTCTAAAATTAGAGCAGGACGAGTGGGCGAGCAGATCAAGAAAGAGCTTAGTCAACTTATCCAAAGCGGACTGAAAGATCCTCGAATCGGTTTTGTAACTGTAACTGGCGTAGACGTGACTAACGATCTGTCGCAAGCGAAAGTATACCTAAGCGTGTTCGGGGATGAAGAGCAGAAGTCAGGCTCCCTTAAAGCGATTGAGAAAGCTAATGGTTTTCTTCGCTCCGAGCTTGGCAAGGCGATTCGCCTTCGGCATACACCGGAACTGATCTTCAAGATCGATGAATCTGTCGCTTATGGCAGTCACATTGAGAAACTTCTTGGAGAGCTTCATAAGAACGATTAGAAATAGGTACTAAAAGGAGTTCAAAATAGCTCAAGGCTATTTTGAACAACCTTTATAAAGGAGACGGCGAATGCAGAGCTATGAACAAAGTCTCCAGCAGACCCGTGAGTTTCTGCTGGAACACGACGATTACCTTGTAGTGTCGCATGTTCAGCCGGACGGAGATGCAGTCAGCTCCACCCTAGCGGTGGGCTGGCTTCTCTCATGTCTGGGCAAAAAATACACTATGCTGAATGAAGGACCGATACCGAAGCGGATGGAATATTTATGGCATTCGGATGAAATCATCAATATGGCCTCTAGTGAGCCGCCCCGTCAATACAGCAATGTGATCTGTGTGGATTGTGCTGATTTTCAGCGAGTAGGACTGACTCATCGCTATTTTGCGAAGGATGCTCTAATCCTGAACATTGACCATCATCCCACTAACAACGGTTATGGACTTGTGAATTTAATCAAACCGGATGCTGCTGCGACTGCGGAAATTTTGTTCGATCTGCTG
Source organism: Paenibacillus sp. FSL R5-0744 (assembly GCF_037972555.1). Classification (NCBI taxonomy): domain Bacteria; kingdom Bacillati; phylum Bacillota; class Bacilli; order Caryophanales; family Paenibacillaceae; genus Paenibacillus; species Paenibacillus sp. FSL R5-0744. The sequence goes on along the minus strand of NZ_CP150228.1, from coordinate 4,220,590 downwards.
AAGACGTTCGATATTGAATGGGACATTGATATCGCCACAGCTTTATACACAGGTCTTTTGACAGATACTGGTGGATTTCGATATACCAACACATCACCAAAAGTAATGGCAGCCGTATCTGAACTGCTTTCTTATGGCGTTAACGGTCCTGAACTGGCTGAGACATTACTTGAAGAAATGACATTGCCGCAGATTAAAATTTTAAATAAAGCGTTAAATACTCTTCAATTATCACCCGAAGGGGATATTGCCTGGCTCTATGTTACACCGGAGGATATGATTGAGAGTGCTGCTGCTAATGAAGATTTAGAAGGTCTCGTGAACTACCCTCGCAATATTAGAGGTGTGGAAGTAGGGATTCTGTTCAAAGTCATTCATGAACATGCGGTTAAAGTTAGTTTGCGTTCTGCGGGTAAGGTCGACGTGGCTGAGCTAGCGCAAACGTTTGGAGGTGGCGGTCATACCCGTGCTGCAGGTGCGCGTATAGAAGCTACACTCGAAACGGCAATATCGCAGGTGCTTGAGGAGGTAAGACGTCATTTATGAGTGAATTAGAAGGTGTACTGGCGGTTTACAAGCCAGCCGGGTTCACTTCACATGATGTTGTGGCCAAGGCGCGTCGTATTCTCGGCATGAAACGGATCGGACATACGGGAACGCTTGATCCACAGGTAACAGGTGTGCTGCCACTTTGTCTGGGCCGTGCTACTCGTGTCGTGGAGTATATTCAGGAGTTGCCTAAAGAATATGTGGCAACACTGAGACTAGGGATGTCCAGTGATACTGAGGACTTAACTGGGACTATTATAGAAACTGTAGATGAGGTGCATGTATCTGAAGAAGAGATTCTATCAGTGCTCGCTTCATTTAAAGGGGTTATTTCTCAGGTTCCACCGATGTATTCTGCGGTTAAAGTTGACGGCAAACGTCTTTATGAGTTAGCAAGAGAAGGTAAAACCGTTGAACGTAAAAGCCGTGAAGTAGAGATTTATGAAATTGAAATGACGGATATGACTTGGGAAGGCAATCATCCCGATATCACATTCCGGGTGCTTTGCTCTAAGGGGACGTACATTCGTACGCTCTGTGTCGATATCGGACGAGCACTTGGACTGCCGGGTGTGATGGTGAAACTAGAGAGAACGATGTCGGCAGGGATTTCTGCCAGTCATTGTCTTACGCTAGAGGATATTGCGACTCACAAGGAAGCCGGAACATTGGAAGATCATTTAATCGCTGCAGACGAAGCCATTTCTCATATGCCAAAGCACACTGTAATGGATGAGAAAAAGAAGGCAGCTTTGCAGGGGCAGCGTTTGTCCTCACGATTTATAGCTCCAGAGGTGAAGACGAACAGTCAATTTCGGCTATACGATCTTCAAGGTGGATTTCTTGGCATTTATGAATTGGAAGATACAGGTGCAATTGCTCCAGTGAAGGTATTTGCACAAGCTTAAATCAATTTTACCAAGTGAATTGTAGGTGAGAAACAGCGTGAGAACCGTAACGTTAACTTATCCGATGTCTCCGGAGACTGCTGCAGAGTGGGCTCAGCCTCAAGTGGCTGCTCTAGGGCAGTTTGACGGATTGCATCGTGGACATGCTAGCGTCATTACATCCGCTGTGGCCCTAGCCCGTAAACAAGGTGTGCCGGCCGCAGTCCTTACATTTCATCCACATCCTAAAGATGTTATGGGTAAGGGTGATTATGAAGGGTATTTGACGCCACCCGTAGAAAAGCAGGAGATTCTTGCTAGTTTGGGTGTCGATATCTTATATGTTATTGAATTTAACGAGCAGCTTTCCCGTGTAAGTCCACAGAATTTTGTCTCTGTTATGCTTTTGCCGCTACATATTGTAACTGCAGTTGTCGGCTTTGACTTTCGTTTTGGTTATCAAGGTGAAGGCGATGTTGAAATGCTTCGCAAGCTGGGTGAAGGTGTTATGAATGTAGAGGTTGCTCCCCCTTTTCTGCTAGATGGTGAGAAGGTCAGCAGCTCCGGCATTCGTAAAAGTCTCCAAAACGGGGATTTAGAGCTGGCAAACTCCTGGTTCGGACGTTGCTACTATCTGCGTGGTGAAGTGGGTCATGGTGAGAAGAGAGGTCGCACCATTGGTTTTCCAACGGCGAATTTGAAGCTCAGTGCTCATTTTGTCATTCCGACTAAAGGTGTATATGCGGTCCGAGTCTTTTATAAGGATAAAGTTTTGTACGGGGTCATGAATGTGGGCGTTAAACCTACCTTTCATGAGGGTGTATTGACGCCAAGCTTTGAGGTCCATCTGTTTGACTTCGAAGGTGATTTGTATGATCAAGAGCTTAAGGTGGAGTTAGTATCTTACATTCGTCCTGAACGAAAATTCGAATCCATTGGTGCATTGATTACTCAAATCGGTGAGGATGCAGAAACCGCGAAGAAGATTTTGGGTTATAATCTATAGTCATCCCGGACAAGCCGTTTACTTTTGTTAATGGAGATGCTATACTAATAAACGTTGCTGGCTTACAGCACCATAACCTTAGCTTGGTTGCACGTTCTCACCGACGGTGACGAGGCTAATGGCGATTATATTGAAGGAGGTGAACAGGATGGCATTAACTCAAGAACGTAAACATCAATTGATCGACGAGCACAAAACTCACGAATCCGATACTGGATCCCCTGAGGTGCAAGTTGCTATCCTAACGGAGAACATCGTTAATTTGACTGACCACTTGCGTACGCACAAGAAAGATCATCACTCCCGTCGCGGATTGTTGAAAATGGTTGGACAACGTCGTAAACTTCTGGCGTATTTGAAAAACAAAGACATCAGACGTTACAGCGCCCTGATCGAAAGACTGGGATTGCGTCGTTAATTTTCCATAAGATAACCCTTAAAGCAGCCTGGTTGTATACCGTATGTCCTTCTCGGAGCGACAGCGGGACAGCTGGGTTGCTTTTTGAAAATTTAGGGAAAACTTTATAGCAAGACTGATGAGATTATTCGTAAAAACGGCCACTTTACATCATCTGTAAGACTTAGCCGTTTCTTCTTATATGTATACAGAACAGGCTACATACCTTAAATTATAAGAAAGTATATGTTTCATGCTATACTTTATCCTTATAATTCTCGCATAAACGCTACCGTCTTATAAGGACGCCGAAGGCGTTTTTAGCTTGGGGACAAGCCTTTCCGATTCATTAGATCGATATGTGAACCTGCAATATTTGACTGCGGGTCTACTACTATTCAAGGAGGTATTTATGGAAAAACGTGTAGAAATGCAGCTAGGCGGAAGACGCCTTGTGCTGGAAACGGGCCGACTAGCTAAACAAGCAAACGCAGCCGTTATGGTGCGTTATGGGGATACTTCGGTATTATGTACCGTTACGGCTTCGAAAGAGCCGAAGGACCTGGATTTTTTCCCGCTTACAGTTAACTATGAGGAAAGATTATATGCGGTAGGTAAAATTCCGGGCGGATTTATTAAACGGGAAGGTAGACCGAGTGAGAAAGCGATTCTGTCCAGCCGTTTGACTGACCGTCCAATCAGACCACTGTTCCCTGAAGGTTTCCGTAACGATGTTCAGGTATTGAACATGGTAATGAGTGTGGATCAGGACTGCGCACCAGATATTGCTGCTATGATCGGTACTTCAGCTGCACTTAGTATTTCCGATGTGCCTTTTGATGGACCCATCGGCGGCGTTGCTGTAGGTCGGATTAATGGAGAATTTGTGATCAATCCGGATATGGCTCAGCAAGCGATCAGTGATATTTATGTAGTGGTTGCTGGAACGAAGGAAGCAATCATGATGGTTGAAGCAGAAGCGAACGAAGTGACGGAAGATGTGATGCTCGAAGCGATTATGTTCGGTCATGATGAAATCCGTAAGATCGTTGCAACCATTGAAGAACTGGTCAAAGTGGCTGGTAAAGAAAAAATGGCTGTGAAGCTGCATGCTGTGAATGCTGACGTGAATACTGAGGTCCGTGCATTTGCTGAGGCTCGTCTGGTGGAAGCCGTTAAAATTGCTGAAAAACATGCTCGTCAGGAAGCGATTGATGTCGTTAATGATGAAGCGGTTGCGTATTTCGTAGAGAAGTACATAGAAGCACCGGAGCTTCTGAAAGATGTTAAAGAAGTCCTACATGATATCGTGAAGGATGAAGTGAGACGTCTAATCACGCATGATAAGGTTCGTCCAGATGGACGTAAACTTGATGAAATCCGTCCGATTGAATGTGATACAAGCCTGTTGCCGCGTACACACGGTTCCGGTCTGTTCACACGTGGACAAACACAAATCCTTAGCGTTTGTACCCTTGGAGCTCTAGGTGATGTACAAATCCTCGATGGAATCGATCCTACTGAAACGAAACGTTTCATGCACCATTACAACTTCCCTCCGTTCAGCGTAGGGGAAGCTCGTCCGCTTAGAGCACCAGGACGTCGTGAAATCGGTCACGGAGCACTTGGAGAACGTGCATTATCCAAGGTAATTCCTAGTGAAACTGAATTCCCGTACACGATTCGTCTAGTATCAGAAGCGATTGAATCTAATGGTTCTACTTCTCAGGCAAGTATCTGTGCCAGCATTCTGGCTATGATGGACGCTGGTGTGCCAATCAAAGCACCAGTAGCCGGAGTAGCAATGGGTCTGATCAAAGACGGAGATCATGTCTCCATCCTGACGGATATTCAAGGTATGGAAGATCATCTCGGAGATATGGACTTCAAGGTAGCTGGTACAGCAGAAGGTGTTACAGCTATTCAAATGGACATTAAGATTGCCGGTATCGACCGCAACATTCTTCAAGATGCACTTCAGCAGGCTAAAGAAGGCCGTCTGTTCATCTTGGACAAAATGAATGAAGCGATCTCTGCGCCAAGACCTAATCTGTCCAAATATGCTCCAAAAATCATTATTATCAACATCAATCCGGACAAAATCCGTGATGTTATCGGTGCTGGTGGTAAGATTATCAATAAAATTATTGAAGAAACCGGCGTGAAAATCGACATCGAACAAGATGGCCGTGTCTTTATCGGTTCTTCAGATGAAGAAATGATCCAAAAGGCTCGTTCGATTATCGAAGGTCTTGTGCGTGAAGTACAAGTCGGAGAAATCTATGTGGGTACAGTTAGACGTATTGAGAAATTTGGTGCATTTGTTGAACTTATTCCGGGCAAAGACGGATTGGTACACATTTCCCAATTGTCTACTGAGCGTGTAGCTAAGGTAGAAGATGTTGTTGCTATTGGTGACACCATTACCGTTAAAGTTACCGAGATCGATCCACAAGGTCGGGTTAACCTGTCTCGTAAAGCAGTGTTGACTTCGGAAACTGGAGCTAAAGCGTAAGATTGATCTTAGTAATAACCTTTACTAAAGGGATCTAATTTCATTATTAAAAGAGACAGAAGCGATTTGCGTTCTGGCTCTTTTTTTATATGAACGAAGCTGGAAAACTGTAGCAAACATTCCTATCTATTAGTCTTGTATCTGTTCATGACATAAAATCCTCCCTTGTCTCATAGATTGGGACAAAGTGTCTTTGTAATCGTGTGGAACGAACCTGAAATTCGTTTCTACCGGGGAGGAAGTCGTCATGAAGACGGAAAAAGTGGCATTAGTGGTTGCTTGTGTAGCAATCGTGATAGGAATTGGTAGCACACAGGGACCAGTCAAAGACATGCTTGCGCAATTGAAGCCGCAGGATGATCTCGCGGTGTGGATGGATATCCCTAAGGCGGCGAACAACGATCTTCGTCTGAGGATTGAGACCGCCGCGGCCAAACTAAATGCACCTCCAGTGGATGCAGTGGTTGACCGGGTGTGGAAAGCCATTCCGGGCTATAACGGACTTGAGATTGATGTAGAGAGTACCTATCGGAATGCTCTTTTGGCACCAAAAGAGCCCATAAAGTTAGTGTATCGGCAGATCGAACCAAAAGTATCGTTAAATGAACTGGGAGCAGAACCTATATATCGAGGAAATCCGGCGAAACCGATGGTATCACTGATGATTAATGTGGCTTGGGGGAATCAGTATATCGTGCCAATGCTGGATATTTTGGATGAAGAGAACGTGAAAGTTACGTTTTTTCTGGATGGAAGCTGGCTGAGTAAGAATCCAGAGCTTGCTACAGAAATGTTAAAGCGTGGTCATGAGATGGAGAATCACGCCTATACCCACCCCAATATGAGTACTTTAAGTCGAGCGCGGGCTACCGTTGAGATTGAGAAGACGCAAAAGCTGCTAAAGGAATCGCTTGGAGTCACTAATAAATGGTTCGCACCTCCATCTGGTGATTTCGATCAAGAGACAGTAGAAATCGCTAGCAGCTTGGGCTTAAAGACTGTACTCTGGACTGTAGATACGGTGGATTGGCGAAATCCTTCTCCTGAATCTATAGTTGCCAAAATCACAAGCAAAGCTGAAGCCGGCACACTTGTTCTAATGCATCCTACTGCCTCATCCTCCAAGGCGCTGAAGGCCATGATACGCGGGATAAAGGCAAAAGGGTTACAGCTAGGAACAGTTAGCCAAACGCTGTCAGCGGAGCGTCTAATCCCCTCTGATGTTGAGTGAGTGATCTATTTCTGGTAGGATTATAGGCACGTGTATTAATTTAGATAGAACATGGCTATTGCCAGGAGGACATGAAGTGGAGAAAATAGTATTATCCAATGGATTACGAGTAGTGATGGAAAAAATTCCGACCGGCCGGTCCGTTTCATTTGGAATATGGGTGAAGACAGGTTCGCGGAATGAACACCCTGGAAACAACGGGATATCCCATTTTGTAGAGCATATGCTTTTTAAAGGTACGGACCGATATAGTGCTAAGGATATTGCCGAGCAGTTCGATGCTATTGGCGGCAATGTAAATGCGTTTACTTCTAAGGAATATACTTGCTATTATGCAAAAGTACTGGATGAGCATCTGCCTATCGCAGTAGATGTGTTAGCAGATATGTTTTTCCGTTCACGTATGGATGCTGAAGAGCTGGAGAAAGAAAAGAACGTCATCCTTGAGGAAATTTCTATGTGCGAAGATACACCAGACGATCTTGTGCATGATTTGATGTGTGCTGCTGCTTACAAGGATCATCCGCTTGCGTATTCTATCCTTGGCTTAAAGGAACGGCTGATGGAGATGAAGCCGGATGATCTTCGTGCCTACATGAAGGAGCAGTATACGATTGAGAATACGGTAATTAGTGTAGCTGGGAACATCAGCGATGGATTGATTGAGCTGCTGGAGCAGCATTTTGGTTCTTTTGCTAATCATGGCACATCTGCGCCATTGACTCCACCGGATTATTATGGGGACTTGTTGTTTCACCGCAAAAAAACAGAACAGAATCATATCTGTCTTTCCTTACCAGGTGTCCGCTCTGGCGACCCATTGCAATATGCTATGGTGCTTATTAATAATGCCATTGGCGGCGGTATGAGCTCACGGATGTTCCAAGAGATTCGTGAAAAACGTGGCCTAGCCTATTCTGTATATTCATACCACAGTTCTCAAGCGGATTCTGGTTTGTTCACGGTCTATGCTGGAACAGCACCGAAGCAAACTAAGGATGTAACGGAGCTAATTAAGGAAATGATGTACGAGCTTGCTACTGAGGGTCTTAGTGAAGATGAACTGAGAAAAGGCAAGGAGCAGCTTAAAGGTAGTCTAATTCTTAGCCTGGAAAGCACTAGTAGCCGGATGAATCGGATTGGGAAAAATGAACTTATGCTCGGAAAACATAACACATTAGACGATATGATCGCCAAGATTCAGTTAGTAACGATGGACAATATCAACAGTGTGCTTGATAATATGTTTGCTGAGCCGCTTTCTTTAGCGATGGTAGGTTCAACAGATAAAGCTATTGCAAATGTTAGGAGAGATGATCTTGTCATATTACGTACAAATCAATAAACTAGCTGGAAACGAGGATGTTAATCTTCCTTGTAAAATGTCAGAACAGGCTTCCGGGTATGATCTATATGCCGCAGTTGGTAGCGAAGTCGTGCTTGCGCCTGGAGAACGTGCATTAATTCCAACAGGCATATCATTAGCTATGCCAGACGGATTAGAAGCTCAAATTCGTCCACGAAGTGGACTAGCCTTGAAGCATGGGATTACGTGTTTGAACACACCTGGTACGATTGATGCTGATTATCGTGGAGAGATCAAAGTGTTGTTGATCAATCTAGGGCAAGAGCCATTTGCTATCGCTCGTAATGAGCGCATTGCCCAAATGGTATTTCAAGCGGTTCCAGTGGTCACTTTGGTTGAAGTAGATGCTTTATCCGAAACAGAACGTGGAGCCGGAGGCTTCGGTCACACTGGCAAATAATATGACTTATTAAAAAGCTTGTGAATTTATGCCTAATTGGCGTGATTCGCGAGCTTTTTTTCGTTTAAATATGACAATTTATAAGTTTCATATTTAATCCTGCATGGTAATTCTTCTCCGCTTTTCACCCATTAAGAATGCCCAGCATAAGATGCTCTATAGTCGATAGTGTATGTTGAAAGGAGCGTCATCCCTATGCTTACTGGCGTCAGGATCGTGTTCCTGGGCGGGGACGCGAGACAGCTTGAAGTGATTCGGAAATGTGTGGAATTGGATGCGACGGTAAGCGCTGCCGGGTTCGATAAATGGGAAGCCCCTTGCCCAGGGGTGAGCCTGGAACAGATGACGGTAGAGCTGCTTAGTAATGCAGATGTATTAGTATTGCCTACGGTTGGTTGTGATGATGAAGGGAATATCAGTGCTTTATTTTCTTCTGAACGCTTGATGCTCTTGGAAGAACATTTTGCTGCTCTGCCACCCCATTGTTTGGTGTATAGCGGTATGGCTAAAAGCTACTTATGCGGCATGTGCGCCAAGCATTCATTAAAGTTAATTGAATTGCTTAATCGTGACGATGTAGCCATCTACAACTCCATCCCAACAGCGGAAGGGGCACTGGTTATGGCCATACAGAACACGGATTTTACCATTCACAGTTCCAAATCGATGGTACTGGGTTTGGGCAGAACGGGTTTTACAATGGCAAGAAGTCTACAAGGACTGGGTGCTAGTGTTAAAGCCGGAGTTAGAAAACAGGAACATTATGCACGTGCTGAGGAAATGGGCTGGAAGCCGTTTATGACCAGTGAACTGTTGCTTCATGTGCCGGATGTTGATCTGATATTTAATACGATTCCAAGTATGATCATCACCGCACAAGTACTCTCACGTATCTCACCGCATTGCTTAATTGTCGACCTGGCTTCTGCTCCAGGTGGATGTGATTTTCGTTATGCTGAGAAAAGAGGAATTAAAGCGATGCTGGCACCTGGACTCCCTGGCATTGTAGCTCCTAAAAGCGCTGGGATTATTATGGCAAATGCGCTGGTTCAGTCGATATCGGACGAGGCTTTAATCAAGGGGGACGAATAAAATGGATTGGCACGGAAAAACAGTAGGGTATGCGATTACCGGATCTCACTGCACATTTGCGGAGGTAATGCCGCAAATTCAACGCTTCGTAGATGGAGGAGCAAACGTAGTGCCCATAGTTTCAGCATCCGTACTAGGCACCGACACCCGCTTTGGAACATCGCAAAATTGGCTAAAACAGTTGAAAGATATAACAGGTAATGATATCATTTCTACAATTGTTGAAGCGGAACCGCTGGGTCCTTCCAAGCTGCTGGATGTGCTGACGATAGCACCTTGCACTGGAAATACAACGAGTAAATTGGCAAATGCTATGACCGATAGTCCAGTGCTCATGGCTGCAAAATCGCAGATGCGCAATGGACGTCCACTTGTTCTCGCGATATCTACCAATGATGGCCTAGGTCTTAATGCCGCAAATATTGCAAAGCTTCTAGTGGCTAAACATATTTATTTTGTGCCATTCGGACAGGATAACCCTGAGGGCAAACCTAATTCGTTAGTAGCGCGTATGGATCTTATCCCAGAAGCTTGCTATGCCGCTTTGCAAGGTAAACAACTACAGCCGATGATTATTGAAAAGTTTCATTCCGTCTAGAATAGGGCGGAATCGGTGGAGCTAGTTGCGGACATAAAAAGGGGAGATGCACTAAATGAGCAATGAGAAGTTAAATGCCGCCTTGGTCGGAGTTACTTCTTAATCAATAGATGCGGTCGTTAACGCTCAAAGCCAAGATCTGCTAAACCCATTGCTGAGATCATTGCCACCAAAAAATATAAGATTTACTGCTACCGTCCTCATTTCGAGGGCGGTACAACCATTTTTCAAAATAAAAGAAAATTACTTAAGAAATAAGCTTACGTACTGTAAAGGAATTTCTCATTAGAGACGAAATGAGTTCTATTTACGAACGATTAGTGTGTTTGCTTTGACAATAATGGAGGAATTATACATGGGTATTCTGGTACAAAAATTCGGAGGAACATCACTTTCAACACCACAAGCTAGAGAGCACGTCATTCGTAATGTCAAACGGGAGCTCGCTAGCGGCTATAGTTTGGTCATTGTCGTTTCGGCAATGGGCAGACGCGGAGAACCTTATGCAACAGATACTCTGCTGGATTGGGCTGTTCAGAATGGAGATTCACTCCCAGAGCGTGAGAAGGATCTCTTGATGTGCTGTGGTGAGATTATCTCTGCTACTACACTTTGTGGCCTGCTGGAGAATGAAGGGATTGCTTCTACGGTTCTAACGGGAGCTCAGGCTGGTTTTATGACAGATAGCAACTATGGCAATGCAAGAATTCTAGATGTACGTCCTGAACGTATTCTTCGTGAACTGCGTGAAGATAAAGTAGTTATAGTGACCGGGTTCCAAGGACAGACTGAAGCTGGTGATTTGACGACTTTGGGCCGTGGAGGAAGTGACACCTCTGCGACTGCACTGGGTGCTGCCCTTCATGCAGATATGGTTGATATCTATACAGATGTTAACGGGATTCTTACAGCAGATCCGCGGATCGTTGAAGATGCAAAACCGCTAACGTATGTTAGTTATACAGAAATTTGTAATATGGCTCATCAAGGAGCAAAAGTGATCCATCCACGTGCGGTTGAGATTGCTATGCAGGCACAAATTCCAGTACGCGTTCGTTCAACATTTTCTGAGACTGAAGGTACGCTGGTTACGAATCCTGAAGGATTCAACGACATTCAGTCTGGCGGCATTGTAGATCGCTTCGTAACAGGGATTGCTTATGTCAGCAACGTCACACAGATTTCTGTGGAGTGTCCAGATGGAAATGGTACGGGCGTTCAACTGCAAATTTTTAAAAGTATGGCCGACAACGGAATAAGCGTTGATTTTATTAATGTAACACCTACTGAAGCTCTTTATACTGTGTTCGATGACAAATCAGAAAAGGCCATCTCAGTTCTTCAGCAATTGGGCTTGCGTCCTAAGAGTTTATCAGGTTGTGCAAAAGTTTCCGTTATCGGGGGCGGAATTAATGGTGTGCCTGGTATTATGGCGCGTATCGTTGAGGCACTTAGCTCACAAAATATTCAGATTCTCCAATCCGCAGATTCGAATACAACGATTTGGGTGCTGGTGAAGAAAGAGGATATGGTGCAGTCCCTGCGTTCGCTGCACGCTATGTTTGAATTGCACCGCTAAGGAGGAATTCAAAGTGGATTTCGGAAGATTAATAACAGCCATGGTAACCCCCTTTGACGGGGATGGAGAAATCAACTGGGATGTAACTTCACAGCTTGTCGATTATTTAATTGAGGAACAGAAATCAGAGGCATTGGTTGTCTGTGGTACAACTGGGGAATCCCCAACGTTAAGTGATGAGGAGAAACTGCAGCTGTTTTCTTTTGTACTAGAGAAGGCGAATGGTCGCTGTAAAATTATTGCTGGAACAGGCAGTAATAACACGAAGCACTCTATTCACCTCACGAAGGAAGCGGAGAAAATAGGTGTGGATGGCGTGCTTTTGGTCGTTCCTTATTACAATAAGCCTAATCAGGAAGGGCTCTATCAGCATTTTTCTGCGATTGCTACGGAGACTTCATTGCCAGTCATGCTGTATAATGTTCCCGGTCGCACGGGTGTAAGTATGAGCGTGGACACAACCCTTCGACTTGCTGAAATATCGAATATTGTTGCGACAAAAGAATGTGCATCTGTCGATCAAGTAACACTTATCGCTTCTGCGTGTTCCGATGACTTCCGTGTATATACTGGTGATGACTCTGCGGGCTTAGCTAGTCTAGCCGTAGGAGGATACGGAATTATCAGTGTAGCTAGTCATGTGGTTGGTGCACAGATGTCAGAAATGATCTATGCATTCACCTCAGGAAATGTTCAGCGAGCGGGAGAGATCCATCGGCAATTGTTCCCTATTTACAAGGGGTTGTTCGAATGTCCACAACCTTTACCGAATCCTTCAGCGGTCAAATATGCTTTAAGTCTGAAAGGTCTGCCTGTTGGAGGCGTCAGATTGCCGCTTATTTCACCTACTGAAGCTGAGGCGGCCTTTATCGAGGCACTATTTCACTAAGTGCTGAACAATGATATTCTAGTCTTTAAACCGGCTTCTCCTGTGGAGAGCCGGTTTTTATATTTATTATATTTTGCTAAAATAATGGGTCACATTTAAGGAAAGAATTTGGATACGAGATAGGGTGACTTGTCTTTTGCCAAAAAAATCATGTATAATGATCTTAAGTGACTGGGTGCGGTTAAAATTAAATATGCGGTAATCTTCCGTCAATGGTATACATTGTGAGACAGGATAGGTCCCAAGATGAGTCTGTGTAAATGATTGAAATGTCTTCGCGCGAGGGGCGCGACGGTGAATTTTGACGGCATTTGTCCGCTTCAATATGAACTTTACTGCCCGGAATCGGGAGCTTTCGCATTGCGCATTTTACAGATATCAGGAATATCCTTGTTAATTAAGGAAGCTATCAGCTGTTTGAAGAATGTGTTCAGCGCCGCTGAAATAATCGAAGTTCAATATTTACCAATAAAAGTATGACGTCCAACATCATAGGAGGGTTAGATTCATTTGTCCAAAAAAAACAACAACGATAAATTGATGATTTTCGCATTGGGCGGAGTCGGAGAAATCGGGAAAAACATGTATGTCATTCAATATGGAGCTGACATTGTAGTCGTGGATTCGGGACTTAAGTTCCCGGAAGAAGATATGCTCGGTATTGATATTGTAATTCCTGATATCTCTTATTTGACAGAGAACCGTGACAAGGTAAGAGGGATTGTACTTACCCACGGACACGAGGATCACATCGGTGGTCTCCCATATGTCCTGAAGAATTTGAATGTTCCGGTTTACGGAACAAGACTTACATTAGGCCTTGTAGAAAATAAATTGAAGGAAGCAAACTTACTGGGTGACACCAAACGAATTCTGATCAATGAAGATTCAGAAATTCAACTGGGAAGTTCGCTCAAAGTTACTTTCTTCAGAACCAATCACAGTATTCCTGATTCCGTCGGTGTATGCATAGAAACACCGGAAGGTAACGTAGTTCATACGGGAGATTTCAAATTTGACCACACTCCAGTCAACGGTCAATTTGCAAATCTGCATCGGATGGCTGAAATTGGTCAGAAGGGCGTGCTTGCTCTTTTGTCGGATAGTACAAATGCTGAGAAACCAGGCTTTACCCCATCTGAGAAAAATGTCGGTATCGTTCTGGAAGACATTTTCCGCAAAGCTGAACAACGTGTCGTTGTAGCAACTTTTGCTTCCAATGTGCACCGCATTCAACAAGTGGTTAATGCAGCAGAATCCACAGGTCGTAAGATTACAGTAATTGGCCGTAGTATGGTAAACGTTGTATCCATCGCTTCTGAGCTTGGATATCTGAACGTACCTGACGGTATGCTGATCGAGCCTGAAGAAATGAACAGAATGGCAGCGAACCGTGTCGTTGTTCTTTGCACAGGATCCCAAGGCGAGCCAATGTCCGCATTGACCCGTATGGCACGTTCCAGTCATCGTAAAGTAGATATCTTGCCAGGTGATACTGTTATTATTGCAGCAACACCGGTACCAGGTAACGAGAAATATGTAGGTCGTACCATTGATGAATTGTTCCGTCTTGGCGCTAACGTAATTTATAGCGGTTCCAATTCTGGCGTTCACGTATCCGGTCACGGTAGCCAGGAAGAGCTTAAGCTTATGCTCAACCTGATGAAACCAAAATATTTCATTCCAATTCACGGTGAATACCGTATGCAACGCAAACATGCGCTTTTGGCAGAATCTGTTGGCGTAGAGTCTCAGAACATTTTCATCACTGAAATCGGTGAGATTGTGGAAATTCAAGGCGGTGCCGCTCGTAAAGCTGGTAAAGTAACGGCTGGTAACGTATTGATTGACGGTCTGGGTGTAGGTGATGTAGGTAATATTGTATTGCGTGACCGTAAGCTGCTGTCTCAAGATGGTATTTTGGTTGTCGTGGTTACACTAAGCAAACAGAATGGTGCAATTGTCTCCGGACCTGACATCATTTCTCGTGGTTTCGTTTATGTTCGTGAGTCCGAAGGACTGCTTGACGAAGCGAACCGAATTGTTTCCAGTACACTGCAGCGCCTGATGAGTGAGAAAGTAAATGAGTGGGCATCGCTTAAAACAAGCGTAAAAGATTCACTCGGTCGTTTCTTATACGAGCAAACGCGTCGTAGACCGATGATTTTGCCAATTATCATGGAAGTGTAAGGAGAATTCTCCTTAAATAAATATATAGTTTGGGCATTGGCCCCTTTTCCCCGGAAATATTGGACGGTTTCTACGGGAAAAGGGGTTTTTGTATTGTTTATATTCACATCATGAGGAGAGGTTTGCATAATGCGGGGCCCTGAAATGTCATACTAATGAAAGTTAGTAAGGCTATAGCAGACCAGAGCTGCATAAGGAAAGGGAGAGCTGCGAAAATGAACTACATGAATGGATCAAATGGAGCAAAGAATGAGGAAGTTATACCACAAGAGGGAAATCCAAGTACAAATGAAAACATGCCGCCCACTACAATGGGTGCACTTAAAGAGCTTGGACAAACAGCGGTTCCTACGGGTGAACCGGATATCTTTTGCATAACGATCATCGGTCAGATTGAAGGCCATATTGTAATGCCTCCTCAGAACAAAACGACGAAATACGAACATATCATTCCCCAGCTGGTGGCAGCTGAACAGAATAAGAATATTAAAGGTCTGCTTATTATTTTAAATACTGTTGGTGGAGATGTAGAAGCTGGTCTAGCGATTGCCGAAATGATTTCTTCGCTCTCTAAACCAACGGTAACAGTAGTCATTGGAGGGGGCCATAGTATTGGCGTTCCGATCGCTGTATCCTCTACGTATTCAATTATTGCGGAAAGTGCAACAATGACGATACATCCGATTCGTATGAATGGCTTAGTAATTGGAGTGCCACAGACGTTCGAATACATGGAAAAAATGCAGGAGCGTGTAGTGAAATTCGTTACTTCTCATTCTCGGATTTCTGAAGAACAGTTCCGTGACCTCATGTTTAAGACAGGTGAGCTCAATCGTGATATTGGAACAGCCGTTGGGGGGTTGGACGCTGTTAAATATGGTCTCATGGATGAGGTGGGCGGGATCGGAGCTGCCTTAGCGCATCTTAACCGCATGATTGGTGGAGATTTCTCTGCAGCGCCTACAGCAGCGATTTCGGGAGGGCTTACGCAATGACACTCTATACGATAATGTCGATGGAACAGGTGTGGGAGGGGGCATTTAATAATTACGCTACTACGCGAGAAGTAAGTGTTCAGGGGATGCTCATGCAGGTTGAGCCGATGGAGGAAGGACGCGCGCGCATAGTAAGATTGCTGGATTGTCCTTTGGAGCGATATTTAGATCCGTCGTTCTCTCCTGGAGCGATAATTACGTTAACATAAAGATTCATTTTTTGACAAAAGAGAACATAGGTACGCCACGCCATTATATGGTATAATGTTGTTCCGGGGGTGGCTGGCGTGGCTAAACGAAAAAAGAAAAAGAAAAAAGCGCTGCTCGGCAGCGTTTTAAAATATGAAATTTACGGAATTTTACTAATAACGATATCCGTTATTGCTCTATCTGGTGAAGCCGCGGTAGGACGGTCACTTTCAAGTATGGCGGGTTATTTATTAGGGAGATTTTATTTTGTGTTGCCGCTTATTGGTATTTTTTATGGGCTTATGGTTATGATCCATCGAAGATGGCCTTCTTCTTGGAACAGTCGACATACAGGCGTGCTTCTGCTTCTGCTATCCATGTGCCTTATGAGCACTATTTCTGCAATGGAGCAGAAGCTTGGCCCGTTGTCCTTGCTCCATCCTGGCAACGTGATGACACAAATACATAATGATCTTTCGGGATCTCTTTCGCCCGGTGTTAACAATAGTAATGTCTATATGCTGGGTAAGGATATAAGTGGTGGATATATCGGCGGATTGGAGTATGCTGCACTGCTGTGGCTCTTTGGTAGTCTGGGAGCTAAGCTGCTCATGATTGTTATGCTTGCCATCAGCTTTATGTTAATTACAAATCTCTCCTATGTAGAGATTATTACTCTTTTGCGAGTTCGTACGGTTAAGTTTGTGGAGGGGATTCGTCTCCATGCGGCAAACCGTCCGAAGGCAGTCCCAGTAGCTGCTAGACCTTCCAAAGCAGCCGCACCCGCAAAGACTCGGCCGGTGAAGCAGCCTGTCTATGACGAAGATGACGAAGAGGAAGAAGACGATCGATATTTACCTAATCGTAAGCAACCTGTTCTATTGAAAAAAATATCCGGTTGGTTCACAGGCTCCACCCGTTCAGAGGTGGAAACCGATTCTGAGGATGATGATCAAGGTCCAATTGTAACAAGCGCTTCGCACGGTCCGATCATTTCTGGGCTTTCAGTAGATAGTCGTGTGACTCCACTTGAGGATATCCATCATGATTTTGATGATGCAGATATGGATATGGAACCTGTGACTCCAATTATTCGTGACTTCTTTGAGCATATCCGCTCAGAAGGGCTGAATGAGGAAGATCGGGAGGAATGGAGTGAATTCTCTCCAGCAGCTCGTGGTGTTACCGTCAAAGCTCCTGTTGCCGGGGTTAATCCAGTTAGTCAACAGCCTTCAGATGAGCCTGAGGAGAATGTGACTATTGACTTGGATGGATTGCTGAGCGCCACTCCTGATGGACAGATCATTTCTGCTCCACCGGCACCACCTCCACCAAAACCTTATAAGCTGCCATCTTTCAGACTTCTAGCCAAACCTAACAACAGCGGCAAAGCGGGAGATCAGAATGATTATATGCAGACCGCCCGTAAGCTAGAAGCTACTCTAGAGAGTTTCGGTGTAAGAGCAAAGGTTCTCGAAGTAGTTAGAGGTCCAGCGGTTACACGGTATGAGATTCAGCCGGATATCGGTGTCAAAGTTAGCCGCATTGTTAATCTGACGGATGACATTGCGCTTGCTCTTGCAGCCAAAGATATACGTATGGAGGCGCCAATTCCGGGTAAATCAGCCATTGGGATAGAGGTACCGAATTCCGAAGTGTCTATTGTGACCATGCGTGAAGTTATGGAGACACAAATCTTTCAGGAAGCTGAATCCAGATTATCGATTGCTTTTGGACGTGATATTTCGGGTCAGACGATTATCGGTAATTTAGCGAAGATGCCCCATTTATTGGTGGCTGGTGCAACGGGTTCTGGTAAATCGGTTTGTATTAACGGGATTATTACGAGTATTTTATACAAAGCTAAACCCGATGAAGTCAAATTCCTGATGGTGGACCCGAAGATGGTAGAGCTGAATGTCTATAATGGGATTCCGCATCTTCTGGCTCCAGTCGTTACTGATCCGAAGCGGGCGAGCTTAGCTTTAAAGAAGATCGTTGTGGAAATGGAGAAAAGGTATGAACTCTTCTCCAAATCAGGAACACGCAACATGGAAGGCTATAATAAGCTGATGGCAGAGAACCCAGCTGCTATACTTCCGTATATCGTTGTTATTGTGGACGAGCTTGCGGATTTGATGATGGTCGCCGCTAACGATGTAGAGGATGCTATCTGTCGGCTTGCACAGATGGCGCGTGCAGCTGGTATACATTTAATTATCGCCACTCAGCGTCCTTCCGTGGATGTCATTACAGGTTTGATTAAGGCGAATATTCCATCTCGTATCGCTTTCGGCGTATCTTCCAATGTAGACTCACGTACCATTCTGGATATGCCAGGTGCGGAGAAGCTGTTAGGTCGGGGAGACATGCTGTTCTTACCGATGGGGGCTTCTAAACCGATTCGTGTGCAGGGTGCCTTTATGAGCGATCAAGAGGTTGAGACGATCGTTCAATATGTCAGCAGTCAAGGTGAAGCAGAATATGATGAGTCCATTGTTCCAGAGGTTGATGACACAATCGCTGAAGACCAGGAGCCACAGGATGAGTTATATGAGCAGGCCGTAACGATCGTGCTTGAAGCGAAGCAAGCTTCAGTCTCGCTACTACAGCGCCGGATGAGGGTTGGTTACACCCGTGCAGCCCGTTTGATTGACTCTATGGAGGCTCGTGGGGTAATAGGGCCTTACGAGGGCAGCAAGCCGCGTGAGGTGCTTGTATCACTTGAGCAGTATCAGCATAACAAGATCAGTTCTTAAGCTGAACAAGTCAGTTTAAACCTTAAATAGACAGTGAAAAGGGGTCGTCCCCAAGTAGTTTGTACTACTTGGGGACGGCCCCTTACTCGTGCTGAAGAAGTGTAAATGACACTTCAAATAATGGCTTTAGTGAAGCTACGAATAAGGCTCCGAGTGAAGCTTCATTAAAATTATTAGGGAATTTCTCCCTGAAATTCTGAGATTATTGGTTCTCAAACTTATAATTAGGGAAAAGCTCCCTATAATTTATTAATTTTGGTAAGGAATAAAGGAATTGGCCTGATTTTTAGGGAGGAATTCCCTAATTCCATTCATTATCAGAGAATATCCACTATTTTCAGGGAGTTTTTCCCTAAAAGTGCGAACTGTTACTTGGACTATTGTGAATTCATATCACTAAAATATTGAAAAGTATGACGTATATCTATAATTTCAATTAATGCGTGGTTCCACAGTAAAATGTGGTCCTTTAAATTCATGATTCATATCAACTACATGGTTTTCTTATTTCGAATATAGTTGATAATTATTCTCAATTGTAATGAAAAGCTATTTCTTCTTTTTTAGTAATGCATAGGATGCGCTGACAGTCGTCATAATAACTTTAGCCATCCATGCAGAACTTACAAAAGAAAGGTAGAGCGAACCCTATGAAGAAACAAAAGATGTGGATATTTGCTGCTTTAACTCTTGCACTTGCTGCCGCGCCGTTTGCAGGAACGTTTTTCAAGGGGAATGGCATTGTTCAGACCAAGCAAAGTGCTGCTGCGTCATTTGTCCACGAGTTAAATAATCCTGACGAAGAAGCCTTGCCGGCTTTCAGTACAACACCCATTAAACTTGGGTCCACGGGTCAGGATGTCTATGAATTGCAGGGGCGATTAAAGCATTTAGGTTATTATGCCGGAAAAATAGACAGTCATTTTGGGCCAAAAACGAAGAATGCAGTTACTTGGTTTCAATGGAAATTCGGAATGAAGTCTGATGGCATTGTGGGTGCCAAAACTAAGCTGAAGCTGTATAACGCCACGAAGAACTGGAAGCCGACTGAGCCTTCTACGGGCACGGGAAATAAGACAGCACAGAATAACACTGGTAATAAAACAAATACGTCCAATAAAACGAATTCGCCAGGATTGTCTTCAGGTAATTCGATGGGCTTATCGGAGAATGATCTCAAGATCATGGCTAATGCCGTGTATGGAGAAGCCAGAGGTGAGCCTTTCGAAGGTCAGGTTGCTGTTGCTGCGGTCATTTTAAACCGAGTGAAATCACCTAGTTTCCCGAATACGCCGTCTGGCGTTATTTTTCAACCGAGAGCATTTACAGCTGTGGCCGATGGTCAGATCTATTTGGAGCCGAATGAGCAAGCACGTAAGGCAGTAGAGCAAGCACTCAGTGGTTGGGACCCTTCCGGAGGATGTTTGTATTACTTCAATCCTAAAACAGCGACCTCTAAATGGATTTGGACCCGTCCTCAGGTGAAGACGATTGGACAGCATATTTTCTGTATGTAGAGAAGAAGGATAGTGAATTCAGAGAGCAACCGGGAAGAGGCTTCCGGTTGCTTCCTTACTTTGGAATGGTTTAGAATGGTTAATAATTCATAAACATGATGTAGAGCAACTATCCACGCCGTAAAGGAGTTTTGGACTTGACTAATAATGTATTTCAGCATGGCACCGTAGGAGGCTTGCGCATTCACGTTATGCCGACCAAGGCATTTAAGACCTACGCGATCTCACTTTATGCTGGGATCCCACTTGATGAGAATACAGTAACCTCTACTGCACTAGCTCCATTCGTGCTTCGCAGAGGTACCGCGACTTATCCGGAGACCACACAATTCCGCGAGCGTTTGGAGGAACTGTATGGCGCTGGATTCGGGTTTGATATTTATAAAAGAGGCGATTATCAAATCGTTCAGTTCCGCATGGATACTATTAATGACTCTTTTGTGCAAAGCCAAGAGAGCTTACTTGAACAATCCTTCGCTTTCTTAGGTGAAGTACTGACTCGTCCATTAGTTGAAGACGGCAGCTTCCGGCCTTCGTATGTTGCAACGGAGCGTGAAACCGTTCGCAAGAAGCTGGAGTCCATCGTAAATGACAAGATACGTTACGCTGCTGAGCGCTGTATTGAGGAAATGTGCCGTAACGAGCCATATCGTCTTCACCCTCTGGGGCAAAGAGCGGATCTGGATCAAATCACTCCGAAAAGTTTGTATGAATCGTATAATTCCTGGCTGGATGATGCCATCCTTGATCTCTATGTAGTGGGTGACACTACAGCTGAGGAAGTAGAAAAGCTTGTACAGCGTCATTTCGGTCGGATTCAGTCCGAGGTGGGCTTATATAGCTCTAAGTTCGTACCTGTATCAGTTAATGAGGTGCGGACTGTAGAAGAGAAGCTGGATGTCAGTCAGGGCAAGTTGAACCTGGGCCTACGCACCTCTATTACTTATAAGGATGATAATTACGCGTTCGCACTTATGTACAACGGAATATTAGGAGGGTATCCCCACTCTAAACTCTTCGTTAACGTACGTGAGAAGGCAAGCCTTGCCTATTATGCTTCGTCTCGTTATGACGGCCACAAGGGCATTGGAACGATTCAATCAGGCATCGAAACGCAAAATTACGGCAAAGCCGTGGACATTATAGAGAAGCAATTGGAAGAGATGAAAGCTGGCAATATCAGTGATCTGGAACTGAGTCAGACTAAAGCTATGATCCGCAATCAGCTTTCCGAGATTACGGATTCTGCTTTTGAAATGATCTCTTACGACTTCAACCGCCAGTTGTCAGGAAAAGAACGGACAGCGGATCAGCTATTGGAGCAGGTGGAACAAATCGGTGCTGAAGATGTAAAAGCTGCCGCTGAAACCTTTCAGCTGGATACGATATATTTCTTGACAGGAAAGGAGGAATAACGATGGAACAAATTCATTACGACAGACTTCAAGAAACCATTTATCATGAGGTCATGGATAACGGACTTCAGGTATATGTGTTGCCGAAACCAACCTTCAAAAAGACCTATGCTACATTTGCAACTAGATACGGTTCCGTTGACAATCATTTTCATGTCGCAGGTGGAGAAGAGACCACTGTTCCTGATGGTATAGCTCACTTTTTAGAGCACAAAATGTTCGAAGAGCCAGAAGGCGATATTTTTGCTACCTTTGCTTCAAATGGAGCCTCGGCCAATGCTTTTACAAGCTTTGATCAGACAGTTTATCTTTTCTCAGCAACAGAAAATATAGAGACCAATCTTAGTACTCTCGTTGATTTTGTTCAGCGACCTTATTTTACAGATGAGAATGTAGAAAAGGAAAAGGGAATTATTGGTCAAGAAATCAATATGTATGCTGATAATCCGGACTGGCGCGTGTATTTTGGCCTTATTGAAGCGATGTATTCGAAGCATCCGGTTAGGATTGACATTGCAGGTACGGTAGAATCAATTAGTACGATCACTAAAGAAACGCTGTACACATGTTATAACGCTTTTTATCACCCTAGCAATATGTTGTTGTTCGTGGTTGGGGGTGTGGACCCGGAGAAAGTATTTTCCTTGATTCGCGCTAACCAAAAGGGTAAAACCTACGGCAAGCAGGGTGAAATCAAGCGTATTTTTGAAGATGAACCCGAACAAGTCGCTACAAAACGGCTAGAAAGCAAGCTTGCTGTTTCGATGCCGAAAATCATGTTTGGTTTCAAGGAAAAAGTAGAAGATCTAACAGGTGAAGCTTCTCTGAAACGCGACCTGATAACGAAGCTAATGCTCGATTTGTTGGTAGGTAGTAGCACAGCATTGTATCAAAAGCTTTATGATGAGGAATTGATCTCGGACAGCTTTGGACATGAATTTAATAGTTCTCCGCAGTATGCTTTTTCTGCAATGGGTGGGGATACAAAGGATCCGGACTTGCTTTTAAAACGAATTAAAGAAGAAGTAGATCTAATCTTAAAGTCTGGCTTTGCGGAGAAGGATTTCGAGCGGGCACGGAAAAAGAAAATTGGCGGTTATTTGCGCATGCTGAACTCCCCTGAAAGTATCGCACATGAATTTACACGCTACCAGTTCCGTGGTGGTGACCTGTTTGAAGTTCTGCCTATGTATGAATCGATCACTCTGGCAGAAGTAAATGAGCGTCTGCAAGCCCATGTAAACTGGGAACAGCTTGCCGTTTCATTGGTGGTGAGTCCTTAGGTGAGCGTTTTGGGAGAGAGCAGCAAACCACTAGGGGAAATGACAGTGCTCATTACAGGGGGAAGCGGAGGGATCGGCGGCGCCATTGCGGAACGATTTGCTTCTGTGGGGATGAATATAGTTATTCATTACAGACACTCACATGAAGCTGCGAATGATGTCGCTCGGCGTTGTATGGCCCTTGGCGCAAAGGTAATGACAGTAAACGCGGATATGAAGGATCGTAGTCAGATTGTACGTATGGCGGAAAAGCTTGAGAGTAATGGGATGCAGCCGGATATTCTCGTCAATAATGCCGGTAAATCGCATTACGGAATGCTAGCTGATGTGACCGAAGAGGAATGGGATGACATTATGTCCATTAACTTGAAGGGAACCTATATGTGCAGTCAGATCTTTATGCCGTACATGGTATCGCAACGTTATGGTCGTATCATCAACGTTTCTTCCGTATGGGGAATCACTGGAGCTTCTTGCGAAGTAGCTTATTCGGCTAGTAAGGGTGGAGTGAATGCCTTTACAAAGGCTTTAGCTAAAGAGCTGGCTCCATCTGGTGTAACGGTTAACGCGGTAGCTCCAGGAGCGGTTAATACGAACATGCTGTCCAATTTACAGGAGGATGAAGTCCGTATGCTGGAGGATGAGATTCCAGTAGGGCGTTTGGCTACGCCTAATGAAATATCTTCACTAATTTATTTTTTGGCTTTGCCTGAGTCCGGGTATATCACTGGCCAGATTATTAGTCCAAATGGTGGATGGATTACCTGATCTTCAGTTGGAGAAAAGCTCCAGCATAATAACTTAGCTTCTAAGACATATTATAAGTGTTGTTTTTAAATCTCACGTAAGGCGGCTTACAGCCTGTATGCAGGTGTTTGACCGTAAACATGAAGGAGGATTTAAGATGACACAAGAAGATAGCGTAATCAAAAATTTTGACACCTGGAAGAAATTTCTGGGAAAACGAGTTGTACAGGCGGAGAAACTTGGGATGAGTGAAGACACAATCTCAAAGCTGGCTTTTGAAATTGGGGAATTCCTCGATGAAAAAGTGGATCCAGCAAACACTCAAAACCGTGCAATCAAAGAGCTATGGGACGTCGGCAACGATGAAGAAAAGCAGACGATTGCTAAACTCATGGTCAAGTTGGCGAAAAATCACGCCTAAGCTTGCGGAAAAGCTCCCCTTGTGGGAGCTTTTCTGCAATTATTACAGGACTGACCTTGCCTTTCATTTTTATTTTATATATCATTAACATGACCCGTGTTTCAGACCACTTTGTCTGAACGGCATTTTTTTGATGTATATCAAAGTGCGGGAAAAGGAATCTA
Organism: Paenibacillus sp. FSL R5-0744; assembly: GCF_037972555.1. Taxonomy (NCBI): domain Bacteria; kingdom Bacillati; phylum Bacillota; class Bacilli; order Caryophanales; family Paenibacillaceae; genus Paenibacillus; species Paenibacillus sp. FSL R5-0744. Next base: position 4,196,401 of record NZ_CP150228.1, on the reverse strand, counting down.
TGAGGTGTACAAGTGGAATATAAACAATGGTATATGGAATACAAGATTCACAAGAACAGACCCGGTCTGCTTGGTGATATCGCTTCAATGTTAGGGATGCTAGAAGTCAACATTCTGACGATTAATGGCGTTGAAGGAAAGACTCGCGGAATGTTGCTGGAGACCAATGACGATGACAAAATAATGCTGATGGGCGAAATGCTCAAGAAAGTTGATAATATTACAGTTTCAGCTCTGCGGTCTCCAAGACTCGTAGACAAGCTGGCTGTGCGCCATGGGCGATATATTGAACGGGATTCAGATGATCGGAAGACGTTTCGTTTTACCCGGGATGAGCTTGGTCTATTGGTCGATTTTCTCGGGGAACTGTTTAAAAAAGATGGAAATCAGGTAATAGGACTTCGAGGTATGCCCCGTGTAGGAAAGACGGAATCAATCATTGCTGGCAGTGTCTGCGCGATGAAGCGTTGGACATTTGTCTCCTCGACACTTTTACGTCAGACGGTTCGAAGTCAATTAGCAGAAGATGAGATGAACCCACATAATGTATTTATTATTGATGGTATTGTTAGTACGATCCGCTCTAATGAGAAGCATTATAATTTATTACAAAATGTTATGAGTATGCCAAGTACGAAAGTGATCGAGCATCCAGATATTTTTGTGCGGGAATCTGAGTACACCTTTGATGATTTTGATATTATTATCGAGCTTCGCAATAATCCAAATGAAGAAATATTGTACGAGTCGTTTACGACTAGCTACAGTGATGATTTATAGAACAAGAATGAACAATGATATTCATTGAAATTTACAGGAGGTGATGGTATGTCGGAACTGGGCCGGCAATTGAAAGAGGCGCGTCTGCAAAAAGGGATGAGTCTTGACGATGTCCAGGAAGTAACGAAAATTCGCAAAAAGTATTTGGAAGCCATCGAGTCTGGAGACTATAAGGTGCTTCCAGGAAGTTTTTATGTTAGGGCGTTTATCAAAACGTACGCAGAGGCAGTAGGGATGAGTCCTGACGAACTGCTAGAGGAGCATGGGAATGTACCTGCCCCTCCCGAAGACACAGCCATGGAAACGGTGATTCAAAAACGCAGCCGTAGACCTGAAACCGAACGGAATGCAAAATGGCTGCCAACAGTGCTAATGTGGACATTTCCAATATTAATTATTGTTGTGATTTACATTTATGCATCTAGTTTGAACAAACCAGACCCTGATCAGATTGATCAGACGAATCTGACGAATGAACAGCAGGATCCTACGACTGCTCAAACATCTCCACCGGCTTCAGGAGGTGGAGTTGTAGCGCCAACTTCTTCGGCAGGAACAGAAGCAACAACTGAACCTACTGCAGAGCCAACGCCATTACCAACACCTACGCCTTCCCCGCAATCCATTACAGTTACACCGGATGGGAAAGCAGGAAAAACAACAAAATTCAAGGTTTCAGCTCCGGCTGGAAGTGAAGTGAAGGTTGAGATTTCTGCTACTGGGGTAAGCTGGCTTGAGGTGTATAAAGGTGAGAACTCTAAAGGTGAAAAACTCTCATTTGGTAACACAGCGGCAGGAGATCGTATGAGCTTTGTGCTTGGAAGTGAAGGAATGTATATTAAATCTGGTTATTCACCAGCTACTGAGATTACTGTCAATGGACAAGTGATTACGGATGAAAAGACCTCATCTCGTCTGCTACTTAATCTGGATGACGGTACTGGAAGTGAAACGACCCAGAATGAAGGTACCACCGATACTACCGACCAGACTAATGAAACAGGCCAATAAGAAAAATGATGCATAGACTTTGGCTTTGCGGGGAACATAAGACTGTTTCTAGTTCTTAGCCAAAGTGGGGTGTACATTCATGATTGTTAGCTGGATTGTAGCTGGACTTGGGGTTGTTGTCAGTCTTATCGGATACTATATGACACCAAGTGCTTGGGGTTATGGAATTCTCGGGTTCGGTCTTGCACATATCGTGCTTGGAATTCTGGATATGTTTCGAAGCCCGCTTCGAAGCAGATAGAGAATTTAGAATGTGCGTCTCCAAGGATATTTTCCATTGGAGACGTATTTCTACCTGAAACACAACTCATTTCGAAGGAAAAGCTCCACTATGTGGGGCTGTTTTCTGTGTCGGGTGAGGTACATATTATCCAATATTAGACTTAAGGGTATCATTCTTTTATAATAGTAGCAGACTAAAAAGTACAAAGGACGTGTAGTTATGAGTTCAGAAAGTTCATTTGATATCGTATCTAAAATGGATATGCAGGAATTAACCAATGCGATCCACCAAACAGAGAAAGAAATTGACAACCGCTTTGACTTTAAGAACAGCAAGAGTAGTCTGAAGCTGGAGAAAGACGCACTTATTATCGCCTCTGAGGACGAATATAAGTTAAACGCTGTTATTGATATTTTACAATCGAAGATGGTGAAGAGAGGTATCACGCTGAAAAACTTGGATTTCGGCAAAGTGGAGCCTGCATCTCTGGGTAGTGTTCGTCAGCGTTTAGGTCTTAAGCAAGGGATTGATCAGGAGAACGCAAAAAAAATTAACATCCTGATTCGTGATTCGAAATTGAAGGTGAAGAGCCAGATTCAAGGAGATCAGATCCGCGTAACTGGTAAGAGTCGCGATGATTTACAACAAATTATCCAGATTTTGCGTAAAGCTGATTTGCCGCTGGACCTGCAGTTCAACAACTTAAAATAGCATTTTGTACCCCGCAGTGCTTATCAGCGCCATTATGCGGGGTGCTTTGTATTTTTTTTGACACCTATTTATAGCTATAATATACTTGCTTAAGTAGAAATAGATGAGCCTGACTCAGGCAATTTGTATGAACGATTTAGGGGAGGAACTTCAGTGAATTTGCCCAACCGCATCACGCTAGCACGTATTTGCCTGATCCCGATTATGATGTTTTTCTTACTGGTGGATTTCAGTTTTTATCCAGAACCGATACATTGGGGCTCTTTTCAGCTATCTGTTAATCATTTGGTGGCAGCTGTAATCTTTTTGCTTGCAGCGAGCACAGATGGAATAGACGGCTACATAGCAAGGAAATATAATATGGTCACCAATCTCGGTAAGCTCCTTGATCCGTTAGCGGACAAGCTGTTAGTTTCTGCAGTTCTGATTTCACTTGTGGAATTGGGCAGATGTGATTCATGGATCGCAATTGTTATCATTAGTCGTGAGTTCGCAGTAACCGGGCTTCGCCAGATAGCATTGTTAGAGGGAAAAGTGGTTGCCGCCAGCAAATGGGGTAAGATAAAGACGGTTGTACAAATTGTAGCGATCTCACTGCTGTTGTTAAATAATTTCCCATTTCAATTCGTCAGCATTCCTGTAGACGATATTGCCATCTGGGCTGCAGCCTTGATCACTATTTACTCTGGAATTGATTATTTTGTGAAGAATAAGGATCTATTACAGCTGCATAATGCTTAAGCGTTTTAGGCAGCTACATATAGGAGAGGTAATAGGTAAAGCACCTATTACCTTTTTTAAACCCTAAAAGCAGTGTATCTACATTATAACGAGGAGGCGAAAGCCAGGTATGAAAGCGGAGATTATTGCAGTAGGCACGGAGCTTTTGCTCGGTCAAATCGTAAATAGTAATGCCCAGTTTTTGTCTATTGAGCTAGCTGCTATTGGGATTGATGTATATTTTCAAACTGTAGTTGGGGATAACAGCAGTCGCTTGCAGCAAGCCATTGAGATCGCTCAAAGCAGAGCGGATGTTGTCATATTTACCGGTGGTATTGGTCCTACAGAAGATGATCTAACGAAGGACGCGCTGGCTGCTTCCTTAGGTCGCACACTTCATATAGATCGCTTGGCAATGGATCATGTACAACGTTTCTTTGATGATCGAAAGATTGTTATGACGGAGAATAATCGTAAACAGGCACTTATAATTGAAGGAACTACACCGTTGCCAAATGAGATTGGTCTTGCTGTTGGCATTGCTTTTGAGCGTGAAAAGAAATATTATATTGTGCTTCCTGGTCCGCCTCGCGAGATGAAGCCGATGTTCGTAGATAAAGCTGTACCGTGGCTTCAGCAGCACGCTCTAACGACAGAAATGCCACTTTATTCTAAAATGCTTAAATTTGCCGGTATCGGAGAATCACTGCTTGAGGATAAGCTCATTGATCTTATTCACAGCCAGACAGACCCAACCATAGCTCCTTACGCTAAAGAGGGAGAGGTAACCGTTCGTATTTCGACAAAAGCGCCTTCCGAGCATGAAGCTTACAAGAAGCTGGAGATTCTGGAGAAACAGATCAAAGAGATTTTGCCAGAACATTTATATGCAAATATTGATGTGCCACTGGAGCAATTGATTGTGGATTGGATGGCGGATGCAGGTCTGACTTTAAGTGCGGCAGAGAGTTGCACGGGAGGCTTGCTGATGGAGAGTATAACTAACATTCCAGGCAGTGCTTCGATGTTTGCGGGAGGAATCGTCTGTTATTCCAACGACCTGAAGAAAAAACTTCTGAATGTGCCAAGTGCTTATTTGGAGGGGCCAGATGCTCCAGGGGCAGTTAGTCGTGAAGTTGCCGAGGTGTTAGCTGATCAGGTGAGAATGATCGCAGATAGTGATTTCGGTTTATCTGTAACTGGTGTAGCAGGACCAGGCTATTCTGAACGTAAGCCAGTTGGACTTGTATTTATTGGTTTAGCTGAACGCGGGCGTAAGACAGAAGTATACGAGCTTAATCTTAAAGGTACACGTGAAAATATACGACTGCGTACTGTTAAAGCTCTGTTGTATCGTCTATGGCGCAGACTTGAGGAACGGAAGGTGGAGACACCTCTTGAAGGCTCAGACTTGTAATGGGAGATTAGCCCAGTTATAATTGAGACATACGGAAGAACCGTGGCACTGAGATTTCTTTGCTGCGGTTTTTTGTATATCTGCGGAGATTTTGATCGCTGTTTTGGTTTTGATCATAAGTCGTTGATGTCCGGTGAAGTAGAGAAATCAGTTAACTTCTATGTCCGGAGGGAGGCTTACAATAAAAGGGATAATTAACGCTTGAGACAAAAAAAACGAATGTATGTTCGAAAAAAAGCTTGGCAAGACCTCAAAAACACGTTATTATATTATTATAAACAGTGAAGGAAGTGGTCTGATTGTCAGATCGTCGTGCAGCGCTTGATATGGCGCTTCGTCAAATAGAAAAACAATTTGGTAAAGGTTCGATCATGAAACTGGGAGAATCCACTCATATGCAAGTGGAAGTTGTACCTAGCGGATCTTTGGCACTTGATATTGCGTTAGGTATAGGCGGACTTCCAAAGGGACGTATTATTGAAGTATACGGACCTGAATCCTCCGGTAAAACGACTGTTGCTCTTCATGCTATTGCAGAAGTGCAAAAACAAGGAGGACAAGCTGCATTTATCGATGCTGAGCATGCGCTCGATCCGAAGTATGCACGTAACTTGGGCGTAAACATTGATGAATTGTTGCTATCTCAGCCAGATACGGGTGAACAGGCACTTGAGATTGCTGAAGCACTTGTCCGTAGTGGTGCAGTAGACATTATTGTCGTTGACTCCGTAGCTGCGTTGGTTCCTAAAGCGGAAATCGAAGGTGATATGGGTGACTCTCACGTCGGCCTACAGGCTCGTTTGATGTCTCAAGCGCTTCGGAAGCTATCTGGTGCCATTAGTAAATCGAATACAATTGCTATCTTTATTAACCAGCTTCGTGAGAAAATTGGTGTTATGTTCGGTAACCCTGAGACAACACCGGGTGGTCGGGCGTTGAAATTCTACTCTTCCGTACGGTTGGATGTTCGTCGTGTCGAAAGTATCAAGATGGGTAACGACGTTGTAGGTAACCGAACCAAGATCAAGATTGTGAAGAATAAGGTAGCACCTCCATTTAAACAAGCTGATGTTGATATCATGTATGGTGAAGGGATTTCCAGAGAAGGAAGTCTTGTAGACATCGGTACTGAAATGGACATCGTGAATAAGAGTGGTGCATGGTATTCCTATGAGGGTGAGCGTCTCGGTCAAGGACGTGAGAATGCCAAACAGTTCTTGAAAGAACATCAAGATATTGCACTTATCATTGAGAACAAGATCCGTGAAGCAAGTAACCTGTCCACTATTGTTGCTGCACCAAATGAAGCGGAAATCATTGCAGAGCAAGAGGAAGAAGAAAAGCTACTTCTCGAAATCGAACAATAGAATTTACTAAGGAATAGGACGCCCTGTGATTCATTGTTGCAGGGTGTCTTTTCTTAACAGTGTAAGAACATATATATTTGGGGTCCCCCCAAAGTACCTGAGTACGCATCGAAGTTAAGCCGCACTTTGTGGGGATATTTTATTGCTATGAGGTGACAAGCAACTATGGTAATACAGCTGGATATGGATTTTGAATCGGATGAGCAGGACGTACAGGTCCTATCTGATTTTCCTGATGGAGAATTTTTAGAAATTACTAAGGTAGAACGTCAGAAGAAGTCGGACCACCGCTACATCATACATTTCGGAGCCTATAACATGACTGTACACGAAGACGTCATGATTAAATATCGGATGATTACTGGAAATTCTTTTATGAAAGCCGATTTGGAGAAAATTGTTGTTGCTGATGAGCGACAACGAGCTTATGTAGAAGGACTTCGTTATCTAGAACGGAAGCCACGTACCGCTATGGAAATGACTCGCCGTTTACGGCAGAAGGAAATAGGGGAGACTATTATTGCGGAAGTGGTGCAACGGCTACAGCAGGAAAGATTTCTTGATGACCCCTTGTATGCAAAGCAATGGGCGGAGCAACGCATTACGAACCAGCGAAAAGGGAAAATGTGGATTCGCCAAGAGCTACGTGAGAAAGGAATCGACAAAACCTTGATCTCGGAAGCACTGGAGAATGTCAGTCCTGAACAAGAACTAGAGAGTGCACTTCAGATTGGTCGTAAGAAATGGAATCTTATTCGTGGTGAAGCCACAGATAAGCGCAGAAAGACTGGAGCCTTCTTAATGCGGCGTGGATTCTCGGGTGATATGGTGCGACAAGTGATCAATACTTTACTTGAGGAAGACAATTATGAGGGTGAAGATGAGGAATTTTACTAGACTCACTGATTCTCTTGACATTAATGCGCATATCGACTCTCTTGACAATGTCTTTTTATAAATAATAAAATATAACATGAATCGGCATAAAGTAAGAATCCTTTTTCCTTCCCAAAAAGGTGACTTTTTAAAACGGTTCGCGTACAACTCATATGAAATGTAATCGCCGGATAAGGCGGGCAGTGTGCATGTGCAGCATGTGCAGTATGGCAATCGGTTATTTACCGGTTTTTTGTATGGTGATGAACGGATAGTTTAACAACTGCACAATTCCCAGGGATATACCTTGGAGAGGAACCAACGAGGAGGTGAACAGATGCAAGCATGGATCTGGGTCATTATCGTTCTCGTTGTAGCTGCATTATTCTTTGGGTTCGGTTATTTTATTCGTAAATCCCTTGCAGAAGCTAAAATTCAAAGCGCAGAAAGAGAAGCCGTAGTCATCGTGGAGAACGCGAAGAAAGACGCAGAGGCGCTGAAGAAAGAAACAGTATTGGAAGCTAAGGACGAAGTCCATAGAATCCGTACTGAAGCTGAGAAAGAAACTCGTGAACGTCGGAATGAAATCCAACGGCAAGAGAGACGTTTGCTGCAAAAGGAAGAATCTCTGGATAAAAAAATGGAATCGCTTGAAAGAAAAGAAGAACAAGTAGCTAACAAAGAGAAACGAATTGATGAAACCCAACAGCAAATTGATGTTATTTACAAAAACCAAGTCACTGAATTGGAGAGAATTTCCAATTTAAGCATCGAAGATGCAAGAAGTATTATTCTTAGCAATGTTGAGCAAGAAGTTCGCCATGAAACGGCTCAAATGATCAAAGAGATTGAACAGCAGGCGAAAGAGGAAGCGGATAAGAAATCCCGCGAAATCATCACACTCGCTATCCAACGCTGTGCAGCTGATCACGTAGCGGAGACAACAGTTTCAGTTGTTACCCTGCCGAACGAAGAGATGAAGGGGCGGATTATCGGTCGTGAAGGCCGTAATATCCGTGCACTCGAAACTCTTACAGGTATCGACCTCATTATTGATGATACGCCGGAAGCAGTTATTTTGTCGGGATTTGATCCGATCCGCCGTGAAGTAGCCCGTACGGCACTTGAGAAGCTTGTGGCAGATGGACGTATCCATCCCGCTCGAATTGAAGAGATGGTGGAGAAATCCCGCAAAGAAGTGGACGAACGAATTCGCGAATATGGTGAACAAGCTACTTTCGAAGTGGGTGTTCACGGATTGCATCCAGATTTGATCAAGATTCTGGGTCGTCTGAAATTCCGTACAAGCTATGGTCAAAATGTATTGAAGCACTCCATGGAGGTTGCTTATTTAACTGGACTGATGGCCGGTGAGCTTGGGGAAGACATCGTGCTTGCAAAACGTGCAGGATTGCTCCATGATATCGGCAAAGCGCTGGATCATGAAGTAGAAGGATCGCATGTTGAGATCGGCGTTGAACTAGCGAAGAAATATAAGGAACATCCGGTTGTTATCAACAGTATCGCGTCTCATCATGGAGATTGCGAAGCTACCTCGGTTATTGCTATGTTGGTTGGTGCAGCTGATGCATTGTCAGCAGCAAGACCTGGCGCTCGCCGTGAAACACTGGAAACGTATATTAAACGTCTAGAAAAACTGGAAGAAATCTCAGAGTCATTCGAAGGCGTTGAGAAATCATTTGCTATTCAGGCGGGCCGTGAGGTACGCGTGATGGTACAGCCAGAGAAGATTGACGATGCAGAGGCATTCCGTCTTGCTCGCGATATTACGAAAATGATTGAAAGTGAACTGGATTATCCAGGACATATCAAAGTTACCGTTATTCGTGAGACACGGGCTGTTGAATACGCTAAATAGGTGGAATATAAGGTTAAGGGATAAGATGTAACTTATACTTTCTTATATTTGTTGAGAATTGGCCCCTAAGCGGGGCCTTTTTTCTTTTGAATATGAGGTTTTATCTATTAGATATAGCGGTTACGATTAGGAGGAGAGAATCATTAAAGTACTATTTATTGGAGATATCGTTGGAAATGTTGGCAGAAAGGCTCTTCGTGAGATGTTGCCCTCACTAAAAAGTAAATATCAGCCACATATCATTATTGTTAATGGTGAAAATTCTGCTGCCGGTAGAGGGATCACCAAGGCGATCGCTAATGAGTTTTTTAACTGGGGCGTTCACGGTATAACGATGGGAAACCACACATGGGACAACAAAGATATTTTTGAGTTCATCGATGATGAGGCTCGGATTATTCGTCCCGCTAATTTTCCGCCAGGAACACCGGGAAGAGGTTATACAGTCGTTAAAGGGAACGGTAAAGAACTGGCCATAGTAAATTTGCAAGGCCGGACTTTCTTACCTGCTATCGATTGTCCTTTCCGTGTCGGGGAAGAAATTGTGGAAGAGCTTCGCAGAGATCACAAATGTATTTTAGTCGATTTCCATGCAGAGGTAACCTCTGAGAAAATCGCCATGGGATATTTTATGGATGGTCGCGCATCGATTGTTGTTGGGACACATACTCATGTTCAGACAAATGATGATGTGATTTTACCAGGAGGAACTGCTTATTTGACCGATGCGGGAATGGTTGGTTCAAGCGAAGGAATTCTGGGTATGGAAAGAGATGCAGTACTTTATAAGTTCACAACTCAGCTTCCAGCACGATTTGTTGTCGATGAAGGCAAGTGGCAGCTTCACGGTTTATTTGCAGAATTAGATGAAAATACTGGTGCGGCGACTCGTCTGGAGAAGATACGGTTACGTGAAGATGAATGGGTTATGAGCTAAACGTAGAACAGAGTATGGTTTAATCCGGGTAATTTCGCTGAGTTAGGGTAAAGTGTGATATTTTTAATATCATAAAAGAGTATCTTTAATACCGTTTTTGGAAGACGTGGTCCGTAAAAAGAAGGAATTATTTCTTCTCTCGCGAATAACATCTAAAGTAGTGGAAGAACACCATTATTTTCCCAGGGGAGGTACTTACTATGGATGTATTAAAAGTATCAGCTAAATCCAATCCAAATTCCGTCGCCGGCGCATTAGCGGGTGTTCTTCGTGAACGTGGATCGGCCGAATTACAAGCTATTGGAGCTGGAGCACTGAATCAAGCAGTCAAAGCAGTTGCCATTGCCCGGGGATTTGTTGCACCAAGCGGAGTAGATTTGATCTGCATTCCTGCGTTCACTGATATAGTGATTGATGGGGAAGATCGAACCGCGATTAAACTGATTGTTGAACCCAGATAATAGACCTATAGAATGATTGAACCTGTTTACTTTTGTAAACAGGTTTTTTGCTTTTGATTTATAGTCTGGCGTTTTTTTGCATAGTATCTGAAATAGGCATTTGGAAATGATATGAACGGCTGGGACAGTGAGAAAGTGGGGTTGTAAAATGAGGGCTGATAAGTTTAAAGTAGCGGATTTCCATTGTGATGTGCTAAGCAAAATGCAAGCCTCCCCGGATATAAATTTTGACAATGATCCTCGATTAGATGTTACTGCAGAGCGTCTGGCTTCTGGCGGAGTGGCGTTGCAATGTTTTGCAATATATCTCTCAACTAACAGAGGAAAACCAAGCTTTGAACATGTTCTAGGGCAAATTGATCTCTTTAGGCAAAAGATAGTGAACACAGATGGGCTTCAGTGGTTACAGTGGAAGGAGCAAGTAGGAAATCGATTAGTAGGCGCACCTCCACAAGCAATGCTCTCTCTGGAGGGCGTAGACGGCTTAGAAGGGAACTTGTTTTATGCTCAGCTCTGCTTCGAACTTGGAGTACGGTTTCTTGGTGTGACTTGGAATTATGCGAACTGGGCAGCAGATGGTGTGCTAGAGAAGCGTAATGGTGGATTTACGGAAAAAGGGAGAAAGCTGATAGAATGGTGCAACGAAAGTGGAATGCTGCTTGATGTGTCGCATTTGTCACAAGCGGGGTTCTGGGAGTTGGCTGATTTAAGCAATCGTCCGTTTATTGCTTCCCATTCGAATGCTGCGGCTATATGTGGGCATGTTAGAAATTTAAATGATGAACAGATTAAAGCTTTGATTGCAATGGATGGAAGAATGGGTCTGACCTTTTATCCTTGGTTTGTAAGTGATGATGGGAAGGCTCGTATGGATGATTTGTTAAAGCACATTGAACATGTATGTAGTCTCGGCGGTGAGAAGCATATGATGTTTGGCTCGGATTTTGACGGCATCGATACTTGGGTAGAGAAGTTGGAGCATCCGGGAAAATACCCTGATCTTATAGAGCAGCTGCTCCGTTATTATCCAGAGGATACTGTGAAAGGCTGGATGTATGAGAATGCGACCTCTTTTTTAAGTCTAAATTTGCCCTCTCAGGTGTCTAAACCATGACAATCTTGTGCAAAAAACATAAATTGTCGAAAAAAGGGGCTTCGTTATGATGCAGCCCTTTTTATTTTTGGGTAAGAAGATGTATAATGGTTAATGGCTTGTACAGATACTAGAGAAAATACAAGGAGTGACTTTACAATGAGTAAGACTGTACCCGTAGGTGTGTCGGCTAGACATATTCACCTTACGCAAGAGCACGTGGAGGCTCTGTTTGGCCCAGGATATCAATTAACTGAGTTCAAACCACTTTCCCAACCAGGACAATTTGCAGCAAATGAACAAGTAGCAGTTATCGGTAGCAAAGGTAAATTTGACAAGGTAAGAATTTTGGGACCTGCTCGTCCGGCTTCCCAATTAGAAATTTCCCGTACTGACTCCTTCGCACTTGGCGTGAAAGCTCCAGTTCGCGAATCTGGAAATATTGAAGGAACACCTGGCATTACGCTTAAAGGACCTGCTGGTGAAGTTGAATTAGAACAAGGCGTTATCATCGCAGCTCGTCACATTCACTTCCACACTTCTGAAGCTGAAGCTTGGGGCATTGCGGATAAGCAATTGCTTAAAGTTCGTCTCGGTGGAGACCGCGGTCTCGTATTGGAGAACGTAATTGCTCGTGTATCCGACAGCTTCAAACTTGATATGCATATTGATACTGACGAAGCTAATGCTGCTGGTGCCAACAATGGCGACACTGCTGAAATCGTAGACTAATCTTCATACGAATGATAAGAAGCGGGGGAGAAATCCTTCGCTTTTTTGTTGTGTGTTGGGAAACGTTATTTGGCTGATACGCATACTTAAACATTTTTCGGACTGTATAGCAGCTATTTCGGTATTTTGATGTGTTTTGCTAAGGTATCGGACTGCATAGCTCTTATTAGCTATTAATTGTACAGGTATCCTGAAATGGATTTTTAATGAAAATTGGTGTGATGATAAAGAATATCTATTATTATGTGACTAATTGTGTTATGATTATTGTTTATGACGTGACAAATGGATTTAATGTTAAGAATATATGTATTAGAAATTAAGGAGACCCAATGACATTTAACGAACTGAATATTATGCCTGCGATTTTAAAGGCTTTAACCAAAGAAAACTATACATCACCTACACCTATACAGGAGCAATCGATCCCAGCTGTATTAGCAGGTAGAGATTTACTTGGATGTGCTCAAACGGGAACAGGAAAGACAGCAGCATTTTCTGTACCTATTATTCAATTATTAAGCGAACAAACAAGTCCCAATAAATCAAGCAATGTGCGACGCATTCGCTCGCTGATCTTAACACCGACAAGAGAACTAGCGATTCAAATTGCTGATAACATAAAAGCGTATAGCCAATACACAGATATCCGCTCTGCTGCCATCGTTGGCGGTGTATCACAGAAAGTACAAGAGCGTGCCTTGAATCAAGGGGCTGATATCTTAATTGCTACACCAGGAAGACTTATCGACCTGATCAATCAAAAACGTGTGGATTTACAGTATGTCCAAATTCTTGTCTTGGATGAGGCTGACCGCATGCTAGATATGGGTTTCATCCATGATGTGAAGCGAATTATCGCTAAAATGCCAACGAAGAAACAAACACTGTTCTTCTCGGCAACGATGCCTACTGAGATCTCCAAATTAATCAAAACCTTGCTTGTGAATCCAGTGAAAGTAGAAATCACACCCGTGTCATCTACTGCGGATAGAATCGATCAATCGATCTATTTATTAGAGAATGGAAATAAGCAGAATCAATTGAATCTTTTGTTACAGGATAAATCAATCATTTCTGCTCTGGTGTTTACTCGTACAAAACGTGGTGCGGACCGTGTTACACGCGATCTAGCGAAAGTGAACATTTCTGCACAAGCCATTCACGGCAATAAATCGCAGAATGATCGTCAGAATGCATTGCGGAATTTTAAAAGTGGTGCAACCCGCGTTCTTGTAGCTACGGATATCGCCGCGCGAGGAATTGATATTGATGAGCTGTCTCATGTAATCAACTTCAACTTGCCGAATATTCCAGAAACCTATGTGCACCGGATCGGTCGTACGGGTAGAGCTGGGTTAAGCGGAACGGCAATATCTTTTTGCGAATCTGAAGAGCTTCCGTTCCTTAGGGATATTGAAAAATTGATCGGAAAATCGATTCCAGAAGTGAAGGATCATCCGTATCCGATGTCTCGTAAAACGCAAATGAAGACAGAACGATCTTCGAAACCGTCAGGTTCGAGATCTGCATCTTCAAAACCATCGACTTCCAGACCATCAACAGCTAAACCAGCGGGGTCAAAACCTGTGGCATCTAAACCTGCCAAAGCAAAGCCTAAGTCTAAGTCTAACCCTCCACTAAAGCCAAAGTCTGAGTGGTTCACTAAAGGAAGACAAACGAGCAGCAGATAAGTTATTATGAACGCTGGACGTTTTTTATAGTAAGACTTCAAAACCATCAGTGAAATCTGATGGTTTTTTTGTTAGTTGATGATAAGGTGAATTCAAGATATGGTATGGTTTTTGTAATATTAGGGTGGGGTGGAAGTTATGAAGAAGATATTTAAGGCACCTAATTCGATCGTATGCGAAGAAATCATTCCGAGTATTTTTAACTCATGGGACAAGGATGCTTTGTTACTTCGAGTAAATAATGGGAGTGGAAAGTTAATAACTAAATTTGGGGTGGATAACTCTGGTGAGCGATTGATAAAATTAAAGATTCACAAGAGGTAGGGAATGACCTTAGTACTGCATTTGAAAAGGTTAAACCTCTACTGAGTATTCTAGAAAATGGTTATTACCTGATGTCTTATATAGAAATGATACCAACTAACGGAGAAGGAGAGTTTTTTTGGAACTTATTTACTAAGAGGAGAACGTATAATGCGTCAGCTGATGTTTTTTACAAGTACCATTCAAGCAAGGGGGTTCCCAATTTCCTTCTACCTTCTCAACGAATCGATTGTTTAAACATTGAAAGAGTTATGAATATAGAGAGCAAATTAAAAATGGGGAGATCATGACTGGGCTCGCATATTTTTATGAAGGTTTTATGAGTACATTAATTGACGGACATCATAGGTCCACTGCTGCATACATAGAAAATAAAACTTTAGAATATCTAACTATACTTAAAGTTTCGGGTTATGGAATTGATAGTCATGAGCCAAAACATTTTTATGTTAGTAGTATGGGATATGAGTTCAAATTGCTCAAAAATAATAAGAAAGTCTACAACAATTTAAAAAAGGATTTTTCTTCGAAAAAAGCTAAGCTTACAGCGGAAGAGATTCAGTTCATTATTGAAGACTGCGAGAAAATTAAATGTGAGAGAGAAGTGTCAAATGAAAATAGAGTTCTAGACTGAAAAATAAAGTGTTAGACTCGGCAAATAAAGTATTAGACTGACACTGCGTTATTAAGGTAACGGGCAGGTTAGTTCAATAGGACACGACATAAATTTGTTTAACCAGACATCTTCATTTAGAATAAAAGAAGAGATAGAAGGGAGTGTCGCAAATGGAATACCTATCAATTACGATATCACTTGTGTCCTTAGTTGTATGTTTAACTGTGTATAACAAAGTAAGTGCCATGGAAGCTCGTATCAAAACAATGCACGTAAACGTTGACCAAATTGCCAAGTCTGAAGGTCTGCCCCCACATCTTGTTCAAAATGAGGTTCTCCAGCTCGTACGTAACGGCAAGGAAGTAGCAGCTGTTAAAAAAGCGAGAGAAGTGCTTGGTTTGTCACTATTAGAAGCGAAGCAATATGTGGATGCCCTAAAGGAATAGCTGCAATAATGCGTCCATTCAAATAATAGCCCAAAAAAGACTATCGACAAGTCCATTCGATAGTCTTTTTTATGATATATTATCAAAAATTAAACAGGAGTAGTAATATTGCTGTCGATGGTACCTTTGCGGTAATGGCTTTAAGCTAATGGGCAGGTTAGTTAAAAGGGCGTTTTATTGAAATTAACCGAAGTAAAGGAATAGTGAAATGTTTACGATTCTTCTTGAACTAACGGGACACGTTAGTCTAGAGATCCTGGGAGCAGTTTGCCACCGCGGCAGCTGCTCCTTTCTTCGTTAAGTTAACGGAGGATAGTTTGTAAATGCTGATATAAGGATGTACATATTTGCTTGTGTAAGAATGTTCTAAAATGATTGGTATAATCCTTAAAAACAGCTGCTAAGCGCTTTTCTAGGATTATATGCGTACAAGTGAGCTTCTTGTACATAGTTTTCTGTGAATATTACATGTATAGAAGTGAATGGTTTGTGAAACAAAACCATTCCAACTCTATATATGCCAACAACTGAAGCGAGAGCGGAAGGCGTTAGTTAGAGCCAAAGATTCTTAATTCTTTGTTATTATTCAAGCGTTTTGTACAATCTTATCCAAGCGAAACTGTACATTTAGATTCAATCATTTACACCCTATCCTATTCTTTGGAGGAGGCCGGGGGCAGGATAAAATCCTGTTCCCCGTTGTCGGCGGCGAAATGGCACGTCAAAAATCCAGCCTGTCAAGGGTTTTAGGGTGGAGATTTTTTCTGTGCTGCGCCTGCGGCAGAATAAATACTACCCGCCCCTTGATAGGTTAGATTGGTGGAGTGGTGGTATTGGGATAATCTATAGATCATCCTGCACGGCAAAATGTGATATATTGGCTATAATCTATAGCTTAAAATGAGCTTAAAGGAAGGAATCGCTATCAATGATCATCGCTGTCGATGTGTATTATGAGGAAAATAAAGCGAAATCAGTGGGGGTTATTTTTCAATGTTGGGAAGATTCTAAACCACTCGAAGTCATCATGTCTTATACGGAAAACCCTCACAAATACGAAACGGGTTTTTTCTATAAACGAGAGCTCCCTTGCATACAGGAACTGTTGAAACTTACTGACATAAATCAAATACATACCATTGTTGTGGATGGCTATGTGTACTTAAACAATGAGAAAAAGCCCGGGCTCGGACATTATGTTTACACAAATTTTTCAGGGGAAATTCCAGTGATCGGTGTTGCAAAAAATGCCTTTCACGACAACGAAGCCTTTGTCAAAAAGCTTTACCGAGGCAACAGCTCCAAGCCTTTGTATATAACCTCTGTCGGCATGGAGCTAGCAGTCGCTGCCGAGCACATACAGAGTATGTACGGAGAATACCGATTTCCGCATCTGCTGAAATTGCTGGATAAGCAAACGAAGGAAGCCCGGCTATAATCAACAGGGGGGATTCAATATGTTGTTTTGGAAGAAAGAAACACAACTTGATCGAATAAAAAACAAACTCGAAAAGGCCATGCGCAAAGATACGGCTTTTTTGGTGTTTGGAGCATCTTCACATAAATACAAGGTTTATGAAGTGCTTACAGCAAAAGAGCTTGCGGACTGGCAAGCAAAGAATCAAGTCACACTTCCGGAGCCTTATGCCCAGTTTTTAACGAAAGTCGGAAATGGAGGTGCCGGGCCTTATTACGGGATTTATTCGATTGAAAAAGCAACTTCCTATACCGAAAGAAATGCATTCACTACAAAATGCGTTCTACACCCGAGAATGACAAAAGAAAAATGGAACCATCTGATCGAGCCACTGATCAGTGATGAAGACATCTCCGACCCGGAATACGACGCCGCCCGTGATAGGGTGATGGGCGGCATGTTGTGCATTGGCACACAAGGCTGTGAATACGATATGTATCTCGTACTTGAAGGGAAACACAGGGGGAAAATCATTTACACTGCAGTTTTTTATCCTGATCATCCCTTTTTCTTTGTCTATGAAGACAACTTTCTGGACTGGTATGAGCGCTGGCTGGACGAAATTATTCTGGATTATGATATCGCGTGGTTTGGCAGTAGAATGCCGGGCGATGAAAATGCGTTGATACAGGTTTATCAAAACGCCCCAAACGAAGAAATCAAATCAAAAGCGCTTGATGGAATGTTCAAGTTTAAGAAAATCTCGCAGCCAACCATTGATTTTTTAAGGAGCGTTGCTGAGCAAAGACAAAATGATCGCACCACAGCCATTCAGCTAATCTGCAAAACCTCTTTTGATGCGGGAAGAGACTATCTTCTGGAGCTGTTGTATTCTGAAAGAAATGAAGATTTTTTACAAGCTTTAATGATTCTGAATTGGTACGGTAAATCTTTTGATTTAGCGGAATTTATAAAAGTGATATTGCAAAGTCTTGACAGGGTTCACGATTCGGAAACGTTACGTCATGTGGGGTATGTTTTGGAATCTTCCGGCGCGATTACACTTCAGAACTTTGCGTCCTTTTTGTGCCACACCGACTCGAATATTCAATCTGCCGCAATCTATGCCACACGCAATTGCAATGACAAATCGGAAAGTTGGGAAATCATTGAACAGATGTTAGTGGGTGGCGATAAGGAGGTTGTGAAAAACACTATTTTATTTTGGGGAGTTATCCCTCATGAGAAGTTATTGCGTCATTATAAGGTTGCATGGCCGGAATATAAAAGCAATATTAATTTCAGAGAAAAATTTACAGGTTGTTTGAAAAAATTAAATTTGCCAGATGATTATTTTGACAAAGAATAATTACTCATTATTCATACAATGCGGATGCATGACCATAAATCAAACTTTATCCTATAAATATTAGTGGGTCTAATATCTACAAGACCAACAACCAATTAGTTTTAGGCAGGTAACGGTTTACACCGTGGCCTTATTTTTCTGTCGAATGACAAGAATATAAGCCGATTAATTACCGCGTAAATCGTGGTTTTATTGTTTTATCGGTACATATTCTTGTCAATGTACAATGTCAAGAATATGTACCGATTGCCAAAGAGCTATTAAGTTTTCTCACGAAGGCTCATTTATTAGTGAAATTTGTCAGCTTGATAAGTGACGATAGATAACGCTCTACAGGAATGCTAACGGGAAACGATAGTTCAACCATGACAAGGCTGCCAGCACGATTGGCAGCCTTGCTGCGCTAACGGGCAGGATAGCTCAGTAATTTCGCGAATACTCAACATACGGAATTATTCACGAAGTTCGCGAATAAGACGTTGTCTGAAACCCCTGATTATATAAACACAGAAACAAGAACGCTAGTTTGCATTTCTGTTTTAGGATAGAATGAAAGTACACTAACGGGTACGTTAGTGGAATAGCGGTTGCTTCGGCAGCCGTTTTTTATTTATTCAACTAACGGGCAGCAGAGCGTAAGCATTTCGACGAATACTTCATACATAAGAAAATTCACGAAGTTCGTAAATAAGGCGTTATATGAAACCGCGGTGCAAGGAAAGGATTGAAATCATGGATCCGATCAATGAAGAAATTATAGAATGGTTTCACTCAGTCTTGAGGAATAAACTTTCAACAAAGGAATTTGAACAGTGGCTTTATGACAAAGAAGAGATACTTGAAGAATCATTAGGTAAAGATGTCTATTTTAGATTGATTAATCTAAATTATAATTCTAAATATGTGATGGATGAATTAGAAGGGCAACTTACAAAAATTCTTAATTATAGGTCAGTTGAAGAGTTTAAGATCAGAGATCTATTAAATCGATTTGTTTATATTGAGGAGGAATTCATTAGTTCTTGTTCACACATTTACAGGGAGTATTGTAATGGATATTCCTTTTTTAGGATGATAGCCCTTAAATATATTGTATTTGATTACGATGATCAACTTGCAGACTCAGTTAAAAGGTCAGAGTTTTCCCGACAATATAAAGATGAATTGTTAAATGAAGGATTGAGATTGCTTAGTTTTTTTGATTCTAATGAAATAGAAATAATTAGTGAGAATGAGTACGTAGATAAGAGACATAAGGATCTGAAGATTGAAGAGCAATATTGGACGTAATTCAAGGCTTAAAAAAAGATGTTGTTATATTGCTTGAATCAATTGTTTTTTTTGCTATTGGCTTGTTACTTACTGTAAATGTAGCAAGTAAAATTTATGAGAGTTTTGGAATTGAATTCTTTACTCAACTCTCAGAAGCCCCCTTTTAATGCTAGATTGATGACTTTCAAACTTCCAACAACATTGTACCATATATTGGGATTTTTATGTTATCGTGTCGTTAAGCTAATGAGGAACTAGAGTTCAATAATGAGGGCTGCCGAGAGGTAGCCCTTTGTTCAACTAACGGGCAGATTAGTGGAGTAAAGATATGGTAAAATATATAACATACCCCCTTGATGGTTAAGGAGACTGACTTGGAATATTCTTAAGTCAATCGATAGCAAATTATACAAGGATAAGGTGTGCTGCGGATGACTGATTTTACAATGATTAAAAAGCTGTTTCATATTACGAAACGAAACGGGTTTAGTCATGACGAGATACAAACCATTAAAAATAATTTTGGTGAATTGCCCCAGGTGTTTATAGATTATTATTTGGAACTCGGTAAAGACGAGCGGCTGAACCATACGCAAGATAGTTTGATCAAGCCCGAGCAATTCCAATACTTCAAGCATAGCAAATATTTAATTTTTTATTGCGAGAATCAGCGTGCCTGTGTCTGGGGAATCCATAGGAACGATTTATCCAGGTCCAATCCCCCTGTCTATATGAGTTACGATGAAAAGGTATGGAAAATGGAATTTGAAACATTGACCGATTTTTTTCAGGCGATGGCCTATTTGCAAACCGTATTCGCTCTTGAATACGGCTGTGTATCGTTCTATTCCATTGAACAAACCGACTTGGATTTTATTCGTGAAAATTTTAAAAACAAAGGTATTTCCTTTCGGCATTGGATTGGCATCGAATTTTATGGGAATTACGATGACAGCATAATAACAGTGATGAATAATGACGATAGTTTTGATTTGATTTATGCTTCAAGCGACAAAGAACATTTTGATAAAATGGATCGGGTTCTCTCAAAACTAGGAGTAGTACTTTGAAATTTTCTGTTTCAAGAAGTCAACAAAATAGGGACTTCAGAATGTCATCAATAAGTTAAATAGCTTGGAATAGCCTTACAGAAGAAGTGCGAAAAATAGAGTTAAATCCAGTGGGGCAAGCATCTGTTGTACTGTTTGGAATTGAGGATGAACGAAATGCTAATTGGATAAAAAAATAATTGTTCAAATCAGATAAAAGATGAATTTGCTGCAGTTACCTTAAAAACTAAAGACGATGAAAGGCTTGGTCCAATTATTATATATATTGATGTCCTGAGAAAATAAAGTTGTAGACTGAGAAAAAAAGTATTAGACTAGCGGACGCTTCATTAAGCTAACGGGCAGTTATGCGTAACTTCCAGGGAATGTAAACATCTAAATAACGTAAGGAACGAGGAGGCAGACAATTCATGGGAGGAACGAATGTATGGGATGCGGAGTGGGAGGTTAACGAAGAGCAGGCGCGGACGCTGATCGGCAGACAATTCCCTCAGCTGTCATCGAAGCAAGTGAAGCGATTGGGCTGGGGCTGGGACAATACGGTTTTTCTCATCGCTGACGAGTACGTGTTCCGGTTTCCAAGAAGAACGATTGCAGTTGGCTCGATTCGTATGGAAGGGAAGCTGCTGCCGAAGCTGGAGGCATATATGACCATCCCCTATCCGAAACCGTTGTTTTATGGCGAAGCAAGTGACGAATACCCGGCACCATTTCTTGGCTATGACTACGTGCTAGGAGATTTCCCAATCGGTTTGACGGAAGAACGCCGGGCTTTATCGGCAGAGACGCTGGCGAAATTTTTGCGGAGATTGCATGAGTTTCCGGTGCAGGCGGCGCTGGAGTGCGGAGTTCAGCAAGATCATCGAAACTTGACGGACATAGCATCGCGCAAAGTGAAATTGGAGGGCTTTCTATCGAAGGTGGTTGAACACTTGTCGCCGGAGGAGTCCGGTGTGATCGAAGCGTATATTAGCAGGCTGAAAAAGGACCGTGTCGAGGCGGTGAATGCACTGCTACATGGCGATCTTCATTTCAAAAATATGCTTGTGAATGAGAACGGGATCGTTTCCGGCATCATTGATTGGGGCGATATGAGCGTAGGCCATCCGGCTTGCGATTTGAGCGTTGCTTATAGCTTTTTACCACCTTACGCTCGCGGCGTGTTTTTCGAAACGTACGGAGGAGCGGACGAGGAAACGAAGCTACTGGCGCGGCTAATCGCGGTATACATCCCCATACTGATCTTAATGCAAGCGGTCGATGACGGGAATGAAGCAATTGCGGCAGAGGCGAAATCCAACATCATGCGGGCACTGTCGGATTAGGCTTATTATTTCGTTGCGGCTATGGGGCTATGGCTATCGGCACCATTTTGTCGTTTAAAGGCCGCGATAAGGTACGATCCGCCTTCTCTGATGCCGCTTTATGTTGAGGAACACGAAATTCAACAGAGTAAGTCGTTGCGCTAACTGGGAACGATAGTTGAATAATACAAATTGATTTGCAGGAGCTACGGTATCCTGCTTTTTTCATTGAACTAACGGGCAGTTTAGTTTAAGAATGTGGTACATTTTATAAATAGTCGGTTAGTAAAGGAGCATTATCCTGTGAATAGGGAAGAAAGAAAAAAGCGTTTAGAATATCTAGTTCAAGAAAGAAAGAAACATGAAGAAAAATTGGGAAAAGAGAAACGAATTTCAGAGATGTTAGAGCTGTTCCCAGAAAAGGACAAAGTGGATATATTAGATGAGAGCGAAAGTGATAAGATTGAAAGTAAAATGACAGATTGTTTTCCGATTGGATTTTGGGGAAGAATTGATTGGGAAAAGGTAAATAAAAAAATTATTCTTACTAAAGAAGACATATTGAATATCCCTACCGTCCTATCTAATCAATCTTTGGACACTTCAGTTCCTGTTTACCTTATTGTTGGGATATATAAATACCCATTGGTAAAGACCTCCTTATTTACAATACTAGAAAGCATTGAGGATATTATGGATATGGGACCAGACCAATGGATTTATAGTCCATCGTTAAGATATGTAATTGAATTTTGTCATGATGAGGTAATAACAATAGGCTGGATATGAGGTGCTTATTAAGCTAACGGGGAACGTTAGTTCAATAACAGCGTCAGTCTAAAACTAATTTTTAAAAACTGAGTAATCTCCAATTCAAAACCCCCGTTAAAACAACAACTCCAGTCTAATACTTTATTTTCACCGAACAAGAAGATTTAAGTGAGATGTTGGGCAGGAAAAACTATCCTGATTATCTAGCCATCGCATTTGGAAATATGGCAGGAGATGTCTCTGAAGGGCGTATTAGTGAACTTATGATAAAGAGGGGTAAGAATAGATAATATCAGAACATTAGTTACAGAGAATTTAAATTTACAAAAAAATAGCCGCTAAACAGTTCCTCACTGTATAACGGCTGTTATCTTTTCTCTTATGCAGTCGCTTCAATTGCATTGTCCTGAACATAAGAACTAAGCTCTTGCTGAAGTGCTGTGCTGATGGAAGTCATTGGGAGGCGAAGCGTATCCGAATTGATTAGGCCATTCTGGCTAAGCATCCATTTGATTGGAGCGGGGTTCGATTCCTTGAACAAGAGACGGATGATCGGCAGTAGTTGTTCAAAGTTTTCTTTTGCCAAGTCGAATTGACCCGATTTGAAGGCTTCGTATATACGGATACATTCTGCTGGATAAACGTTCGCAGTAGCAAGCATACCGCCAGCTGCCCCGGAGCTAAGCATTTCATAAAAGAGTGAATCGTCGCCGCCAAGCACAGGTTTGCTACCTGTACGAACTAGCTCAGTAACCATTTTGGTGCTACCTGAGCAGTCTTTTAATCCGACAACATTATTCATTTCTAGGATTGTGCGTGCAGTATCTAGAGTCATAGCAGTACCAGTACGACTAGGAATGTCATAAGCCATGATCGGAATACCTACTTCTGCTGCTTTGCGGAAATGGGCAATGATGCCCTCTTGCGATGGACGACTATAATAAGGGACGACTACTAGTGCGCAATCTGCACCAAGGTTAGCTGCGATCTCTGTGCGTGCTACCGTAGAAGCTGTGTCATTGGTTCCTGTACCGACTACTAAGGGGATAGATGTAGATTGTAAAAGCTCACGAGAAGTGTTTACTAGAAGCTGCATTTCATTTACGGTTACAGTTGGCGATTCACCGGTGGTTCCATTAACGACCAGACCTTGTATGCTGTTGTTAATAATGTTCTTTACATAACGCTGATACGAATCCAGATCGACTTCACCAGCAGCATTGAACGGGGTGACCACGGGGACATAAATTCCATAAATCTGTTGTTCTGTAAGCATAAATTATCGGCCTCCAAAATATTTTAATTCCTCTACATACACTTTACCATGGAATGTTGCATCGTCGTTAGCTATAATAAATGATGTGTATCATCAAAAATATTGATGTTAGGGTGAGGTTATGGATTTAACTTATTTACGAACATTCCGCGAGGTAGCTAAACGTCAGAGCTTTACACGGGCTGCTGAAGAGCTGGGTTACGCGCAGTCGAGTGTTACGATGCAAATACAGAAAATAGAGAAGGAATACGGAGTGCCATTGATAGAAAGGCATGGTCGACAGCTGCGTCTTACCCCGCCTGGAGAAGAGTTGTTGAAGCTATTCGTGGAGATTTTGGATCTGTATGATCGTTCTAAAGAAACCATCGCCCAGCAAATTGGAGGTACGCTAACGATTGGTACGATTGATTCATTAGCTGCTTTCTACTTGCCACCCTACTTACAGCAGTTGAGGACGAAATTTCCGAAACTTGATATCCATCTACAAACGATGCAGGAAGCTAACCTCTTGGCCAAAATAAAAGATGGGGAAGTAGACATCGGTTTGATGCTCGATCGTACCACTACGGATTCTTTACTTGATCGTACGATCATTAGAGATGAACCGCTCGTGTTGATAGCCCCCATTAACCATCCCCTTGCCCAGATGGATATAGTAACCTTACAGGATCTAAATAAGTGCGAATTAATTGTTTCTGAAGAGAGCTGTATTTACCGGAGTCTGTTTGAGAATTTGTTAAAAGAGCACGGGATTATTTTCCGCATTGGTTTTGAGCTTTCGAATCTAGAAGCGATCAAACGTTGTGTTATGAATGGTTTAGGGATTGCATTATTACCTAAAATTGTTGCAGAGGAAGAAATTGAGCGGGGGAACTTGGCCGAGCTGCCCTTCGCACATCAAGAAATTCATTTTGATCTGCAGCTTCTGATGCATCCTAAGAAGTGGAAGTCTCAGCCATTGCAATTTCTAACGCAAATGTTACTTGCAAATCATTAGTTTATTCCCATCAGGGTCTTTCACCACAAACCATTGTTGATCTTGAATATCGGTTACTATCTCTACACCGAGCTCCTTCATATAGTTGATAGAGGCTTGCAAATCATCGGTTATAAGCATAAGAGCAGGTGTTGTAATTGGAGGAGCCCCTTCAGGCTCTAAACCTCCCCACATGGGCATGGTGTCCAGAATGATCCCAGTGCTTCCTTGCATAGTTAACGGGCATAAATGACCGTTCATAATCGGATGATCTGCTTCCTGGAGTCCTAGGACATGGCAATACCAGCTACGAGCTTTTTCAATATCGTGTACGGGGATAAATACACTGCCAATCAAATTCTTAATGGGACTTGTTGCTGAAGAATTTACAATGGACTGCGCTTGTTTATTCATTCGAATTCCTCCTAGGTCTGATAATGATAACCCTTTATTTGGAATTTATGCATCTAGTCTATTTAAAACATAGAATCAGCCTACGCGCAAGTGAATCATTAATGATCAATAAAATCTTAAATTTGTATACAAAAGATAGCATTCTTTAAAGAAAGTCGCTGTAAATATTGACATTCAAAATCAGTTTATGTTATATAAAAAGAAGAATTAGCACTCATCTAACAAGAGTGCTAATCACGAAATGTTGGACAAGATGTTATTTTGAAAGGAGATTTACTTATTCATGGCCAAAAAAGAGTTTAAAGCCGAATCGAAAAGATTGCTGGAAATGATGATTAACTCCATTTATACACAACGGGAAATTTTTCTGCGCGAGTTGATTTCTAATGCAAGTGATGCAATTGATAAGATCTATTACAAAGCATTAGCTGATGAAAGCCTGGTCTTCAATAAAGAAGATTATTATATTAAAGTGACTGCCGATAAGGCGAACAGAACTTTGACGATCTCCGATACAGGTATCGGGATGACACAAGAAGAGCTGGAGAATAACTTAGGAACAATCGCGAAGAGTGGATCTCTTGCATTTAAGAAAGAGAACGAAGCCAAGGATGGTCACAATATCATCGGACAGTTCGGTGTTGGCTTCTATGCTGCGTTTATGGTAGCAGATGACGTAATTGTGATCAGTAAGGCGCTTGGTAGCGACGAGGCCTTTAAATGGGAGTCTAAGGGCGCTGATGGCTATACTATCGAGCCTGTCGAGAAGGATTCTGTAGGTACTGAAGTGATTTTGAAGATTAAAGAGAATACTGAAGAAGATCAATACGATGAATACTTGGAAGAGTATCGCCTGAAATCCATCATTAAAAAATATTCTGACTTCATTCGTTTCCCAATTAAAATGGACGTGAAGGAGCAAAAGCCAAAAGAAGGCACAGAGAACGAGTTCGAGGAAGTTGTTCAAGAACAAACCGTGAACAGTATGGTGCCAATCTGGCGGAAGAACAAAAACGAGTTGACTACAGAAGATTACGATAACTTCTATGCAGAGAAACGTTACGGCTTCGATAAGCCGCTTAAACATATTCATATCAGTGCCGATGGTGCTGTAGTGTACAATGCAATCCTGTTCATCCCAGAAAATACACCGTTTGACTACTACACAAAGGAATATGAAAAAGGTCTTGAGCTCTATTCCAATGGTGTATTGATCATGAATAAATGTGCGGATCTGCTGCCTGACTATTTTAGCTTTGTAAAAGGTATGGTAGATTCAGAGGATCTTTCGCTAAACATCTCCAGAGAAATGCTCCAGCATGACCGTCAGCTGACTCTGATCGCTAAGAACATTAAGAATAAAGTGAAGAGCCAACTGCAAAGCTTGCTGAAGGATGAAAGAGAGAAATATGAGCAGTTCTATAACGCTTTTGGCAGACAGCTTAAGTTTGGTGTGTACAACGATTATGGAATGCACAAAGATACACTTCAAGATTTGCTGATGTTCTACTCCTCCAAGGAGAAGAAGCTGGTAACGCTGGACGAATATGTGTCAAGAATGCCAGAAGATCAGAAGTATATCTACTATGCATCCGGAGAGTCGATCGACAGAATCGAAAAGCTCCCACAGACCGAGCTTGTATCGGATAAAGGGTATGAAATTCTTTACTTCACTGATGATATTGATGAATTTGCAATCAAGATGATCATGTCTTATAAAGAAAAAGAATTTAAATCCGTATCCAGTGGTGATCTGGGTATCGAAGCAGACGAAGCGGACAAGCCAACGGAAGCGGAAGAGAACGAAAACAAGGAGCTTTTTGAAGCGATGAAGGACATCTTGTCCGGCAAAGTGAAGAATGTTAAAGCTTCCAAACGTTTAAAGACTCATCCGGTATGCCTCTCAGCTGAAGGCGAATTGACAATCGAGATGGAAAAAATCCTGAAATCGATGCCGAATGGGCAAGAGGTTCAAGCGGATAAGGTACTCGAAATCAACATCCATCACGAAGTCTTCCAGTCTTTGAAAGCGGCAGCTGAGAACGATAAAGAGAAGCTCGGTTTATACACGAACCTGCTGTACAACCAAGCTCTGCTGATCGAAGGATTGCAGGTTAGTGATCCTGTTCAATTCACCAATGATATTTGCAAAATCATGAAATAGATATTAGAAAAGCCATCCTATCGTATTACGATTGGGTGGCTTTTTTTGTGCGGAAAAGGTAGTAATCGATTTCAGAGTCATTATTTGTGCAACCGCTGATCGAATAGATTATTTCACCTTGTGTGTTTTTTTTACTCGTCACTTCGGAGCAGGTATCGGTTCTAACTCCTGTGTTACTTCCACCGAATGCATCATTAGAAGTATCGTAGCTATAACTAATTACGTTGCCATCAAACTTCAAATCCTTAAATATGGGATCGCCCTCATCTGTGTAACTTGTAACTCGTATATTGTCTGCTTTTTTGCTGGAGAGATTAGTTATAAATTGCTCAAATTTATCGAGGTTGTACACTTTTTCAAAAGAAACAATATCCCCTCTATTGATGGCTTTTTCGGAAGTATAGGGTTCACTTTTGGGAACAGAATTAACCTTATTATCGGAACAACCCCATACCCCTGCTAGTAAAAGAACAGAGAGTATAAGCAAGTTTACTTTTTTCATTGAAGGACCTCCTCCTTGTAACTTATTTATATAAAAGACGAAAATTAATTGAAAAAGTTACAGTGAGCTTGATGTTTCACATTGACAATAAACAGAAAATTAAGTATCATTTCCAGTAACTTGAATATTTAAAGGCAAAGAAGAGAAAGAGTACCACGGCAATTCTTTCTACAGAGAGCTCCGGTCGCTGAAAAGGAGTAAAGAAAAACCTTGGGAATATGGTCTCAGAGCTGCGCATCGAAACCTTTTGGGTTGTAGGCTGCGCCGGAACCTGCATCCGTTATAGTGCTAGGGTATAAACGTTTATTAACGTCGTACCTGAAGAGGTAAATGTCATGAGGCATTTATAAAATTAGGTGGTAACACGTGAGTAGAACTCTCGTCCTTTGTGGATGGGAGTTTTTTTGTTGTCTAAAAAAAGGAGGAGAAGGTTAATGAGTAATGTGTTTATTGGTGGTGCTTGGCCGTATGCGAATGGATCTTTACATCTTGGAAGATTATCAAGTGTGTTGCCTGGGGATGTGCTGGCACGCTATTTTCGCAGCAAGGGGGATAACGTTTTATATGTGTCAGGCAGCGATTGTCATGGCACACCTGTAGCGGTTCAGGCTGCTAATGAAGGGATCACACCCGAAGCTTTTGCCAGTCGATACCACGAAGAGTTTCTGCAGTGTTTTGAACAGCTGGGATTTAGTTATGATCTTTATACTCGAACGGATCAACAGCAGCATCATAAGGTTGTGCAAGAGTTGTTTGCGAAGTTACTAGAGAATGGTCATTTATATAAAAAAACCATTGCGCAATGTTACTGTGAGGTGGATCAGCGCTTTTTGCCAGACAGATACGTGGAAGGGACTTGTCCAGTATGTGGCCAGCGGGCGCGTGGAGATCAATGCGATTATTGTTCTACGATTCTAGACCCTGCCGATTTATTGGACAGAGTCTGTAAATTATGTGGGAATACACCGTCAGAACGACCGACAGAACATTTTTATCTTAGCTTATCTAAATTTCAATCTGAATTAACGGAATATGTAGAGGAAGCACAATTTTGGAGAGAAAACGCTATAAAACTGACCAAACGTTATTTAAAAGAAGAACTGCTGGACCGCGCGGTAACAAGAGACTTATCTTGGGGTGTAGATGTTCCTATAGCTGGATTTGAAGACAAGAAGATTTATGTTTGGATTGAGGCGGTAAGTGGTTATTTATCAGCCAGTAAGCAGTGGGCTGCACAGTCTGGGCGGAGCTGGGAGGATTTTTGGTCAGAGGAACAAGAGGACATCACCGCTTATTATGTCCATGGTAAAGATAATATTCCTTTTCACACCCTGATATGGCCAGCCGTCTTATTAGGAGCAAGAGAACTACATTTACCGGATCGGATTATATCCAGCGAATATTTAACCCTTGAAGGGCAGAAGTTCTCCACTAGCCGTAATTGGGCAGTCTGGGTACCTGATATTCTAGAGCGGTATCATCCTGACTCTATTCGTTATTTCTTAATTGCCAACGGGCCTGAGAAGCGGGATACGGATTTTTCCTGGAGAGAGTTTATTTATAGTCATAATGGTGAGCTACTTGGAGCATTTGGTAACTTTGTGAATCGCTCATTGGCTTTTGTAGAGAAGTTTTATGAAGGGATCGTGCCAAGTGGAAAGTTAGATAAGGGGTGGAGCGACAACATTGACCTCTTGTATCTGGAGTCAGGACGCCTAATTGAAGCGGGAGATTTGAAGGATGCGCTCGAGTATATTTTCTTTTATGTACGTAAGGCAAATCAGTATTTTGATCGGCAAAAACCTTGGATTCAGGTAAAAGAAGATCAGGAGTCCTGTGGTTCTACAATATATACATGCGTGCAGATTATAGCTAATTTGGCGAATTTGCTGCATCCGTTTCTACCGTTTTCTTGTGAGAAGATCAGGGGATTCCTATCGCTTGAACTACCGAATTGGAAGCCCCGCTCGGTTCCCCCTTATCAACAGGTAACTGATTTGCAATTATTGTTTGAACGAATTGATATAAGTCAAATTAAAGAAGAAGAGCAAAGATTAGAACAACAAAAAGTCAATAAATAGGAATGGTTAAGACAAGCTCCGGGCAGGATCCTTAACCCTTTAAAAACATCCCTGCTGATTAACCAATAAATTACATCACAGCATAGCAAAAAGGACGCCTTTTTTTGTGGAATCATTTGTACCATCAAATGACTCTGTAACAGAAAGAGGCGACCTCATGTGAAAGTCTAAAATGCTTCCAAATCTTATTCAATCCGTACTTCTCGAGGAAGACTTTGTGATTCGTCTAACTGATAATATGATTATTCTCTTACTTACTTGTTCTCCATGCAAGGATACCCGCGTTCATACTCTTACAAGCCTCTAATGCTACTTCTGACGTATTAAGCTCATCCCCCCAAGCGATGTAGTAACGGAATTCATAGAATCCACCTAGTGTCGCCTTAAAGTTCGTTTCCCAATAATTATTCATGGGCCATGAATAGAGATGGGCTGGATCATGCACGAGTCCAGGGTGTCCGCTCAATAGTCGATCCTCATAGTCTAAGGAGCCGAGTTGGATGAGAGGTGTATCTGGCATCGCAATGGCAACACCATGTGTGTCACGGACAAAAGCTACACCTTCATCGACACAATAGAAATCTGCTAAGGATCCAGGCAATTGATCAATTCGTGGACGTAAGGCTGCGCCTGTCTTTTCTATCCACAGCGCATCTTGCCCAGCAGCGGGAGCACTCCCAAACGGAAGTGAAATGTACACATTTTCTGGATCCCATACACTTTCCTTATGTATGCGTACGGCTACATCAGCACGTGCGCGATCACCGTATACGGTGACGAGTAAGGAATAGTGACTGCAACCATTCACGCGATAGGTCAATTGAACTTTTCCATAAAGGGCACCCTTTTCAACGATATTGACATCAACTAATGCTCCGACAGAGGTTATCGCATCAGCGCCTCTACGATTTCGTCCCATCTTACGACGTACATCATACATGCCAAATTCATTAGGTGCTTGTGTTACGTTGTAGACAGGGGAGAATGCATTGTGTTTCCGATCAGACCGTAGTAAATCTTGTTGACTGCTTTTGTCGACCCATTTCGTAATCCCTGCCCCAAGTTCCCATTCGATCCGAACGAAAGGTGACTCGATAAATTTCGGTGTCACATGTAGCTTCGGTGGAACAGGTGGAATAATATCCAGCATGCGATCGGATCCAACATAATCGGTGCGATACGCTGTTACAGGTGGATGCGCTTCGATTGCCTTGATCGTCAATTGGACCTTTTGATTCGGCTGCAAGGTTACTGGAATGGTAATGATGACCCCGCGGTGTGCCGTCACCATTTGTGCTTCATAGACAGTTCCAGTCACTTCATCGAGTACTTCAAAACCTTTTTTCAGCTCTGTAATGTACCAGCCCTCCATAATTAATTGGGCATAATCGGTTTGGACAAAGTTATTTGGGTTATGCAACTCAAATTTCATAGGACGATCTGGTCCTAATAGTGCATCTCCTTGTGCCTCAAGGATATCGTATAATGCGGTATGGGCAAGTGCACTCGCATTGGCGGCATAAGCTTCTTTACGACAGCCCAGCTCTTGTACGAATGGGTTCCAAGGTTCTGTCACAGAGGAATGGTATCCCCATGTATGTTCAGCAAATAAAGCCAACTCGTATTCAATCGCCTCAAGCCGCTCTTGGTCAACAATCTCACGGGTAGGATCTAATTGCTTCACTTTCGTGTACACGCGTTGCGCCTCTCGGAAGATCTGAACATGCATCGGAGTAGTAGCTGAGCCATCTGTCCACCAATCCGGCCAATCTCCTCGAAAGGTCTCGATCTCATCCGGATGCTCGTTCGCATATGCTCTTAAATCTGTAAAGAAATCATCCAGTGTCGCTGGTTGAATCAAGATCCGATCACCATGCAACGCATTCCAATGGTTTACAAAATCCATTAATGCGGCATTCGGTGAGCCATTATCTGTAGGGAGCCCAGATACCATGACAGGTACTAACGGGAAGGTATAGCCATCTTCAACTAATTGCTCTAAATATCGATCAAACCGCGCTTCAGCGACTTCCAAGGACACGCCTTTTCGCACGTCATGCTCATCACGAATGGTATAGGAACCTCCTATACCAGGAATCAAGCCGAGGTCATTTCCGAACATATAATGCTCGCCACTCCACGTTAGAATTCGATCACCTTTTGGTGTTTCCCACCAGAATGGAATTTGTTTCTTCCATAATGGAAACATGGAGTGATGTGTATGAATACAGGTTATTAAATTCTCGATACCAGCATCGGCCAAGACTTGACTATATCCCCAACCAAAGCCAGTGATGTCTGCAGTCATAGCAGAACGTACGGGGAATTGAATCGATTGACCATAGTCAGTAATCCGTTGAATCATGACGGAGAGCATCTCTTGATTTAATTGCTCGCCGAAATTGAGATAGGTTCCAGATAGACCGATATAGCCTTTTTGTACCGCTTGCGCGAATTCTTCTTTTTCTGTTGGTGTCGCTTTTAAGAGGAAGGATTCAACAGGCCAGAACGTTTCGCATACCCATTTGTAGCCCTTCCAATCTAGGCGAGCACCGCTTTCTATGTCACGTACAATTTGTAACGCTTGCCGAATGTAATTGACATGATATTGCCGGATTTTCTCTTGACGTTCTGTATAGCCAACATCCGTATGGGAATGTTGAATGACGTAAATTTTCCATGGTTTGTGGGTGTTCATTGTAAAGCTCCTCTCAGGTATTTTATGATTAAAGATGAGATTGGAATTTCAGCTTGAAGCGAAATAACGCATCTTCTTCGTACCAAGCCTGGAAATTTGTACCCCAGACATTGTTGTGTAAATTGACATGCATTCCTCCAGTAAGTGAAGCGAATGTATGATCAAATTGCACAAGCCGTGGTTCTCCAGGAGATACGAGCGCGGCATCTAATGTCGTGATATCCACTTGACCGTCCGCTGCCGCATAATACATGCCCTGATCTACCGCATGCAGATTGCGATTTCCCCCTTTAACAACGTCTAGTGGGGAAGTGAGTTGTCCGATTTTATCAAGCTTCCATTGATTTGGATTATTGACGATCGGATTGAAGCTCATCCATGCTGCTTCTGGGAGGCGATATGCATCCTTATGGAACCATTGAAGCTTACATTCTACGGTAGCAGTGTGCTTCTTAAATATATATTCGATGGTCAACTCTCGTGGAGCACCCATTCCTTCACTAGCTGCTCTAGGCATCTTTAACGTAGCAAGGACAACATCCTGTTCTTCTCCACATAATGCTTGCAAGGATAATAGTTTGGGTTTCGTCACGTTATGCATTATCCATTCTTTCGTCAGATCCATACCTGGTTTCCCGAAATCTCCGGTTGCCCATACATGCGTATCTTTCCATCGCACGTGATATTCACGGTACCAACGATCATAATCCGCTTGGGAGAAAGTCTCATATGAGAATAATCCGATCGGGTTGTTCGGCCCAGCCCACTCTCGATTACGTTGGTCTAGCAAACTGATAATAGAACCGTTATCCTCAAACACGACCTCAAAGTCTCCTAAAGTATAGGATTGATCCGTGTACAGGATTGTCGCATCCGCATTAGCAATCTGTGGACGAACCGGTCGTAATGCGGCTAGAGCAGCTCGTGCTTCGATCTGACGTTTTACGCCCAGAGTAGATACGGCATTTTCTAAATATTCCCTTTGCTCTTGCCAAGACTGCTCCATGAGACTAAATGAGCGGGCACTAAGCTTCTCCACGGCTTCCACGCCGAACATCTCGATCATTTCAGCGCGTGAATTTTTTTCGTAAAAACGATATTCAAGTGGGTTTAAGTTCACATCAACCTTGTCTCGAGCTCGTGCTTGCTGAAAATCTTCCTTATCATAATGAATGTAATCTGCCAGATAACGCTTAATATCTACACCCCACGTATGCTCAGGAATCATAATTAATTCATCGCAGAAGTTGTGATATTCCTCGTCGGCTGCAGCAAGAGATCCTTCTAGTAGCCATTTACTCTTTAAGCGAAGTAGTTCACGATAACAAGCTAATTTGTAGGGATCAGTCGAAGATCCATGGATCCAGCTATCCCCAATCTCTTCTTCGACGATCGGTAACGTATCACGAATGGCCCATACCTTCTCCGCATATTGATCCAACGTGGATGCTCTGATATCCGCATGTGGATAGGCCTCACGAAGTTGAGTGAATTCCGCTTTAATTTGTTCAACGGTGGAAGGACCATGATTATCATGCGTATGAGCAAAGTATAAAACATCATTCAAGCCTTCTGTTTCGAAGGTTGTTCCATAATCTTTACTATATTGAACGACGATTTCAGAACCATCTGGATTTCTCCACAAAAACATCTCAGGAACATGAGGAACATGGCTTGATGGGTTTACACCTAAATGAAGATACTTCATACCCGCCTTGGCCATATGTGTAATCAGCGCACGTGTATGACCAGGGACATCCGTCATTTTGGCTGCAATGGTGTGGATACCAAAGCGTTGGTCAAGACGTGTGGCCATTTGAATACCGTAATCTAGAAGCTCGGCATCGTATAATTCGGTATAGGTCGTGAAAGGGAGGCCATGCCATCTTAAATAGCCTTTTGCAATAGCTTCCTCTACTTGCTGTTTCTCCTCGGTTGTTCCATGTTTGAGTAAGTGATGAATTAACCAAGAACCCGTTGTCCAAATAAAAGAACCTTGATCAGGATGTTCATCAAAGTACTGTGCTGTTGTGATTGCACTTGGGAAAAATAGTTTCATATAACGATCAGTAACATGTTTAGCGAGATCGGTATATCCGATATCTAAATGTGTCTTGAATACAACATGGATCTGTGGTGTGCTGTGTGGCACGTTTATCACTCCTTATTCGTGTTTACGCTTTCAGTTTAAAACAATTTATATCATTTGACTTTTCAATTTGTATCTAATAGGATCAGAAACATAAATGAGCAAATATACGATTCGGAGTAAGCTAATGTGATCAGAAGAGAGGCAGCGTGTATACGATGACAGACGCTATAAAGAGTGAACGCTGGGTATATTTAATCGATTGGGAAGAGGGTCCTGCAGCCCATGTTAAAGATCTGATCCTTCTGGGATACGACCATTTCAGTAGAGCCATGCCTTTGACAAATCACGTGCACGAAGATGCTTATGAGTTTGTATATATGGAGCAAGGAACCGCAGTGTGGGAAGTTAATGGTCAATTTCACCCAACGAGCGCACAGCATATCATTTATACACGACCTGGTGAACGTCACCGTGCTAGTTTTGATTATATTGGGCCATGTAGGATCTGGTGGATCATCGTTCGTGATCCGCTGCAGCATGGTCATTGGTTCGGACTGGATGATGCTGAACGCCAAATATTTGCACAATGGATACATCGCTGTCCTCGTATTCAGTTGGTTAGCAAGGAAATCGTAGATTATTTCAAAAGGGTCCAACAGTTAATTAACCAGCAGGATACAGAGCTTGTGGAATTTCAGATTCGTCATGGAGTTCTGGAAATTCTACAACGCATTTTGCATAACACTCCACTCAAAGCGCAGTCGCATGATATGCACGCGTATACGCTGGAGCTTAAGACAAGACTGGAACAGAATCCATCTGAACGCTATACGATAGGACAGCTTGCGTCGGAGATTGGTTTAAGTGAGTCGCACTTTTACCGTATATTTCGTGAAATGAACGGACAATCACCAACAGCGTTTATGGATCGGATTCGAATGGACTGTGCTTGTCGTATGTTAGAGGAATCGAAGGTGAGCATAACGGATGTTGCTATGGAGCTTGGGTTTAAGACGAGCCAACATTTCGCGACGGTCTTCAAGAAATTAATTGGTGTAACGCCGAAGGCATGGCGCACACATTCGAAAGTCTGCAATTAAGTATTGAATTTCTGTAAGATGCATCTTATAATGAACTTAAATCTAATATCTGATATTTCAGTTTGAACTTGAATCAATTGGAGTTGTCCTATGAATGTAAAAATTGAACGACTAGATTTAAATGAGCAAGTGTACCAAATTTTGAAGAATCAAATCCTTACGCGGGAATATAAAGGTGGTGCACGACTGGATCTCAATGATTTAAGTGAGAAGATGGGGGTTAGTAAAACTCCTGTGAAGCTTGCGATCCATCGATTGGCGAATGATGGACTTATTGAAGTCGTATCACGGTCAGGTACCTATGTGAGTCAATTAACGAGTGGGCGAATCGCTGAAGTGATGGATGCTCGCATCATGATTGAGAAATGGTGCATAGAACACCTATCGCAGGAAGATCGTGAGCATCTTGTTACGAAATTAACAGAGTTTGTGGAGCGTGCAAGTACCCATCTGAATAGTCCCCAATTTTTGTATGAACAATTTCTAGAAGCAGATGTTCTGTTTCATAAAGCTATTGTGACGATGAGCCATAATCAGTTAATTCTAAAACAATATGAGCTCTTAAATAGCTTTCTGTATATTTCACGTATATTTCATTTCCAGAACTTCGATCGATCTAATGAAGGTTTGCTAGAGCACGAGCAGATTATTGAGGAAATAAAGCAAGATCGCCTGGAACAAGCGACTCATTTACTCGTGTCGCACTTGGAGAAGAGTAAGAAACACATGATGTTTCTAATAGAAGAAAATGGTGGGGCTATCTAAACTGACTGGTATTTCCTGCACAAACGCTACTCGCTCTTAAAAGGACGATGTAGTCGTTTATGCTTGTTTATACTGATATTTCAGATTTTAGATTGGATGATCTAACCAAGCATGTAAAGGAGCAAAAGAAATGCGATTAGGTATTGGTTTATATCGTCATATGTTACATACAGATTATTATCGATTTGCGAAACAGGCAGGCTGTGAGGCGGTTGTTGTCCATCTCGTAAATTATTATGGAGATATTGATGATGAGGGACTTCCTTCAACAGATGGGCAACGAAATTATGGTGTAGCACGCTTAAATGACCCAATCTGGGAATATGAGAATCTTGTGAAATTAAAAGAAGAGCTCAATCAAGAAGGACTTGAATTCGCAGCGATTGAAAATTTTAATCCATCGGATTGGTATGATGTGTTACTTGCTGGCCCAAAACGAGACGAACAAATTGAACAGATTAAGCAGATCATCCGGAATGTAGGTCGAGCAGGGATTCCTGTAATTGGATATAACTTCAGTATTGCTGGTGTGTGGGGACATATTCAAAAGCCATCTGCACGAGGAGGAGCGCTAACATCGACGTTTCATCCTGACAGCAATGAGTTAAATCATCCAATCCCACTGGGTCAGGTATGGAATATGACGTATGACGCGAGTTTGTTAGATAAGGGATATCTCCCACCAACCTCGGAGCAAGAAATATGGGATCGTTTGGCCTATTTTCTAGAACGTGTTCTACCTGTTGCGGAAGAAGCTGGGGTTAAATTAGCATTACATCCAGATGATCCGCCGATGCCGCAAATTCGTCAGCATGCTCGATTAGTGAATGAGCCTGATAAATATCAGAAAATGATAGACCTTGTTCCTAGCCAAAGTAATTCGATTGAGTTCTGTATGGGCTCTATTCAAGAAATGGTGAGTGGAGATGTGTATGAAGCAATTGATCAATATGCTTCACAGGATAAAATTTCATATGTTCATTTTCGTAATGTTAAAGGGAAGGTGCCTCATTACACAGAGGTTTTTATCGATGAAGGTGATATTGATATGTTGAAAGCATTACGTGTATTGAAGAAGCATCAGTTTACAGGTGTACTTATACCCGACCATACGCCACTAATGACTTGTGATGCGCCTTGGCATGCGGGGATGGCGTATGCGTTAGGTTATATGCGTGCCATTATGCGTCAAGTTGAACAAGAATAAGAGCATAAATATTATAGTAAAGGGATGAATCTTATGAAAAATCAAGCCTATTTAGATCAATTGCAAGAAAAACTATATTCTGCCGTCATATCTGATATTTTGGATAGTCTAGAGCTACGTAATCAGGCATTACCACAGCATATTCGTCCCCTAGACCCGGATATGGTCGTATGCGGTTACGCCAAAACAGTCCAAGTAGCAGACGTCTATCGAAAACCGGCTCAAGCCTATAAAAAGCAAATTGAAGTGCTAGATGGTATGCAGCCTGGTGAAGTTTTTGTTGGTGATGTCGGGGGTTCCGAGCGCTCTGCCTTCTTCGGTGAGTTAATGTCCGCAGCTACGATGGTGGCTGGAGGTAGAGGTGCTGTTATTGATGGCCTGT
The DNA here is from genome assembly GCF_037972555.1 of Paenibacillus sp. FSL R5-0744. NCBI lineage: Bacteria > Bacillati > Bacillota > Bacilli > Caryophanales > Paenibacillaceae > Paenibacillus > Paenibacillus sp. FSL R5-0744. The sequence continues at coordinate 4,158,254 of NZ_CP150228.1, read as the reverse complement.
GCCGTGATGTAAAGAAAATCAAACAACTAGGCTTCCCTGTGTTTGTAAAAGGGACGCGTCCAACCGATTCTTATGCCCGCAATGAGGTGATTGATTTTGATGTACCGATCAAAATTGGTGACGTACAGATACAGCCAGGTGATCTTATTTTCGGAGATATAGATGGTATTGTTGTCGTTCCGAAGGATGTCGAGGATGAAGTCATTGCAAAAGCATTCGAGAAGGTGAACGGAGAGAATATGGTTCGTGAGCATATTTTGAAGGGGATGAAAGTATCCGAGGTATTTGAGAAGTTCGGGATCCTGTAATATGGACATTCGAACGATTTCAAACCCTGGTCACATGGACGTGTTACAGGTCGTGGGAGACGGATTAATCGTAGAGTTTCTGCCAGAGAAAGGTGGAGATATCTATAAAATATGTATTGATCGTACGAATATATTATGGGAAAGCCCTTGGGGAATCTCCAAGCAAGGGAATCGCATCGATTTCTGTCATACGTCCAAGGAGCGCTGGTTACAAAGCTACCCGGGGGGCTGGCAAATTTTATTCCCCAATGCAGGGGATGATAGCTATAACTATGGAGTTATGCATAATTTTCACGGCGAGGCTTGTCAGGTACCCTGGACATATAAGCTCGGAGAAGTAATGGATACAAAGGTTCAGATTATATTCTCCACACTACTTTATAAATCACCTTTTGCGATGGAGCGAATTGTAACGATAGACGAAGTAGAGCAGTGCATTGAGTTGAAGGAATCCGTTACGAATCAGGGGCAGCAAGCTTTGTATGCCGAATGGGGACAGCATATCGCGTTCGGTGCGCCATTCATTGGACCTGGAACACGGCTTGAAGCACCTGCGAGATCGGTCGAATCGTATGAGCGGGATTCGGAATTATCTCGTTTGAAAAAAGGTGTATTTTCATGGCCGATCGAAGAGATGGGTTGTGATCTAGGACATGTCCCTTCAGGAAAGGCTACAGATTTTGCGATTCTAAAAGAGTTGACGATGGGATGCTATACGATTATAAATGATAAAATGGATTTACGTGTTCGTGTAGAATGGGATGTAGACACGATGCCAAACCTGTGGTTGTGGCAAGAATTTAATGGTCTTCAAGACTATCCATTCTACGGGGCCTGTTATGTCATGGGTGTAGAACCAAATTCGGCTTCACATGAAGCGGGGTTACAGGAATCGATCCAACGTGGTGAAGCCATTGTGATCAAGGCGCAGCAGACAAAGTCATTTGCATTGAAATTATCATGGAGTAGCTCGATGAATGGAAGTCATACGACGTAGTGTAAGGAGATGTTCCTATGTTTGACGATTTACAGGGAAAGGTATTTATTGTCACAGGTGCAGCGCAAGGCATTGGTAGAGGGATCGCGCTTCGCTTGGGCAAAGAAAAATGTAAAGTCGTTATCAATTTTACGAGTGATCAAAGTAAAGCTTTAGCCGAGGAAGCGATTGCGCTCATTGAAGCCTCAGGCGGGCAAGCTGTTGCGTGCCAAGGTGATGTAGGACAAGTGGATACCGCCAATAAATTAGTTGATGTGGCGGTAGGTCATTTCGGAACATTACATGGAATTGTTAATAATGCAGGGGTACAGTCTCAATATCCATCGGAGCAATTACCTATAGATGAGTGGAATCGGATCATGGATGTGAATCTGCGCGGAACATTCCTAGGGTGCCAAGAAACGATTAAATATCTCCTGAAGAAAGATATGCAGGGAAGTATTGTGAATGTATCGAGCGTGCATCAACAGATTCCTAAGCCTCAATATGTACATTATGCTTCGTCCAAAGGTGGGTTAAAGCTACTAACTGAATCATTAGCACGTGAATATGCCGATCGAGGAATTCGGATTAATGCCGTTGCTCCTGGAGCGATTGATACGCCTATGAACGGTAAATTACTCAGTGATCCGCAGATTACTGAACAAATATTGAACAAAATTCCTTCACGTCAAATTGGAACACCGGAACAAATTGCTGCACCTGTAGCTTGGTTACTGTCTCAAGAAGCAAGCTATGTGACGGGAGTTACGATATTTGCTGATGGTGGAATGGTCTTGTATCCGTAGAGTATTTGATGAATATGTATGTGTAAAAACCCCATGAAGCACTTCATGGGGTTTTTACATGAAACTATGAAAGGATAAAACTTAATTGGAATGATGCTCCTGCCAAGTATTTAACTGCGCTTGAATGGCTTTGCGTACGTCGTCGATACCTGCTTCGTGCAACTCTTGATTGAATTTGGGCAGAAAGGTATCTACATCGACGCTGCCGGTCATGAGAATCGGATAATATTTATTCCAGACGATTTCGATCTCATCGACTTGCTCAGATAGCGAGGAAAGGTCTGGATTAAAGCCGAGTACTTTAGATTCTACCACTTTAGCATTGTACGCTCTGTATTGTTCCCATTTATCTAGCGGATCAGGATATTTTCCACCAAGTGTTTTTAAGATAAACCAATTGCCTTGTGTATACTGTATCCCAGTATAATTTGGTGAAACGAGGACAACCTGGCCCACTTTGTTTAAATTGTAATGGACTCCTTCGATCCCATAGTTGAATAAATTACGTAATTCGGGATCGGTATTTAATAAATTTAGAAATTTAATACTTTCCTCCGGATGCTTCGTATTTGCATTTACAGTCATCATGCCACCAAGAACGGATTCTGTCGTTGCCACTTCTTGTGTTACCGGATGAGCGACCACTTGATAGCCCAGATCCTTACTCCAAACACTCTCGGATAGCGGGCCTCCGCTTGCGGATTTCCAGAAAACTTTCAACCCGCGTTGAAGTGAACTTGGTTCACGCAGCGCAGCATCTTTATTAATGAAACCAAGTTGATAGTATCGTCGAACGGTCTTTAAAATTTGTTTGGCTTCATCCGTTTCGAAAATATTGACGATCGAAGCATTTGATTGTGTCGATTGAATCATTAATGGAATTTTATAGTTCGTTATATATTCATATCCATACATCTTAAAGAAATTATGAGCATCCCGGTTAAATTCCATGGGCAAGTAATCGGGCTCATTTATTTGAATCATACGTAACAGTGGCTCTAGCGATTCTAGCGTGTTGTATTTCGTAATATCAATGTGATATTTCTTTACAAGATCAGCGGGATACATCCAATGCTCAACTACGGCTAATTCTTTATTCGTCGGTATGCCGTAAATGCTGCCATCAGGTAAACGGACACCTTTCCAGAAGATTGGATCAATTGCATTATACATGTCCTTGCCTTGGTTCATTAAATAGTCATTCAGCTTCAACCACTTTCCCTGTTTTGCATACGTAGAGTAATCCGGCGCAAATGCAATATCAAAGGGGGTATCGGATGAAATAATTGTATTTAATCGGCTATCGTATTCTTGCCAGCCAATTTTGTTATAGGTGATCGTAATGCCGATTTTACGCAAAAGGACTTCATTTATTTTGTCATTCACCTTACGTAGATCATTGTCCGGCTCGCCGATCGTATAATAAATAAGGTTAACGGGCGTTTCATTATTAGATATTGGAGCCTCTGTATGTTTGGTGCAACCGATTAATTGAATGATTAGTAATAGAAAAAGGCCAAAGATAAACCAACGTTTATACATGACATGCATCTCCTTGACTCGTTCTTGGTAGCAAATCGTTGTCTAACTTTTTTAGCGCAGATCGGAAGGAGATTTTCCGTAATAGCTATGGAAATGTGTGTAGAAATAATTCATGTTATTATATCCGACTGAACATGCGATCCAATGGATTTTCTCATTCGTGGTCTGGATAAGCTCTTTAGCACGTTGCATGCGATACAGCATTAAATATTCGGAAAGCTTCATATTCGTTTCTTTAATGAACAATTGCCCGAGATAGGTGCTATTCATTTGAAAACGATCGGCGACAGATTTTAATGTAATATTCTGATTGAAATCTTCTCTGACCATGAGCAAAATACGATTTACTAGCTTCGATAACGAATCGTAAGGAACACCCATGACTGGATCCAAGTGGGCAGTGCTCGTCTGTGGATCCCCAATGCTACCATGAAGATCGTCAACAATTATTTTCTCGATAACTTGCTGGAGCTTTTCTTTCTCTAATGGCTTTAATAAATAATCTTTGACCCCACATCGGATAGCCTGTTGAGCGTAGCTAAAATCACTATACCCGCTCATAATTATATATTTCGTAGGAAGTTGAACTTCATTGAGTTGTCGAATGGCATCATAACCAAGATTTTTACCAATACATACATCAAAAATAGCGATATCAGGAATTAATTGTACGGCTCTGGATACAGCAGCATCCGTCGAAACACAGGTTTCGACATAATCAAATCCATAGTGCTTCCAATCTAGAATTCGTTTCATACCTTCTAAAATTTGTGGCTCGTCATCAACGATTAAAAGTTTGTACATCTCTAGTCACCTCTTTAGAAATCTGTACAGAAATCCTTACGCCTGCTTCATCATTGTTCTCAATGTGCATTGAAAAACCTTCATCATAGTAAAAGCTTAATCTTGCATAAACATTATATAAACCAATACTCTTGGTCGATATTTCATGTTTACTAGACAGTATTCGTCGTATATCGGCTAAGCGTTCTTCCTCAATCCACACCCCGTTATCAATAAATTCCAATCTGTAGTAATGCTCATCTTCGCTACCCTTGACGACAAATAAATTAAATTCTTTCTCTTTGTCAAAGCCATGAATGAAAAAGTTCTCCGCCAAAGGCTGCATCCAAAATTTAATGGTGGGTACATCGAGTAACGAATCTTCCATATCAATTTGGTAATAAAAGTGGTCAGGATACTTGAACTCCATAATTTTTAAATATTTTTCGAGTAGCTCTAACTCGCTTCCAATAGAGATAATGTTCTCTTTTTTTACCATTTCACGATAAAGGGCACCTAAGGTAGCAATCGCATCGGCTGTATGCGCATCTTGATTGACTAATGCGGTAGAACGAATGACCTCCAAGGTGTTATATAGAAAATGAGGATTAATTTGATGCTGTAGCGCTTTCATTTCAGCTTCTTGCTGTTTCAATTTTAGCAAATATTCATTACGAATATGTTTATCTAACTTGTGAATCATGTCATCCACTTCACGTGCAATCATACCATATTCATTTCGACGATAGCGTGCAGGTTTGTTTGGAGTGAAGTTCGCTGTCTTCACGCGTTTTATAGACTGAATAATACGGTGCAGGAATCGTGCGTCATCTCGCAGGTTATAGACAACGAGTAAAAGAACACAGGTCATGGCTGTTAAAATAACTAGAAATAATAAAATAAGCGTAGACGCATGCTGCTGAACCAATACCTTTAATTCAATGGTGCTAACAAACTTATAATTAAATTTGGTAGATGGAAAAGTGACATAGAAAATGGGAGACATCCAGTTTTTTAGTATTACACCATGCGTATTTTTATTGGCAATGGCCTGCTGAATGATCTGCTCAGACATTGTATTGTCGTTGCCAATCAGATACACTTCTCCTGATTCATTAATCGCTGCTGCATGGCCAAGCTGATAATTATTAACGATGCTAAAAATTCGCTCACTGCTAATTTGAAAGCGAATTTCGGCGGAACCCTCCGCAAGCTGAAGCAATTTTTTGCGATATACAAACCCCCGTTGATTATTCTCAGTAAACATAAGATCATCATTGGATAGACCAAACTGGAAGTGGGGAATGCCATTACTATTAAAGTCTATAACATTGCCTTGCTTCACTGTATGAACACTAATTTGTGTAATATCTCCTTGCGCCCAATTGTACAGATAAGTTTTCACATCTTCAGGAAAAGAGATAAGCGGTCGTTGATTGAATGTACTGTTCTTTAATCGTTTAGTAAGATACTCATCAATGGTTGGACTTAGAAAATAGCTAGCATCGTTCATCAAATCTTGATTTGAATAAATACGCTGCATATAAGCTTCAATACGATCTGCGTCATTCTGTAAGTTGTTCTCTGTGCGAGAAAAGGCATTTGCAGCCTCGATGCGGGCATTACCAACGGACTGATTGATGACGATGGCACTGGTTAGTGCTCCTAACGTCAGTCCGATTAACAGAATGAATATCACATAGGTCCAAAATTTACTACGATAAATTTTAATGCGTAGAAACGTATTCATGTGGCACCTCAATACATGTTGGTTGTAATTGAATATAGTACAAAAAGATCTATATAATCAATTACAACTTGCCTATTCTACAACAAAAGCACATGGTATAGTTGTCAAACTATACCATGTGTCGTATTGGTGTATGGCTTACTTGAAATAATTATCGATTTCTTCCTGCGCTTTTTGAATTATTTTATCCAGTCCGGCTTTTTTCAATTCGTCTAACATTTTTGGTACAATCTTCTCTGGGTCAGAAGCACCTGTTAGCAATTCGTATTTATATTTATCAAATGTAGATTGTGCGTTCGCAACTTCTGTCTGAATTTCGCTGATATCGAGTGCGAAGCCTAGAACAGTGGAGGCTACAGCTTGTTCATTTAATTTCTTCACTTGGTCCCATTGATCTTCAGGTGCGCCTTTGGTTATAGCCATATTGAAGAAGGTACCTTGTGAGTAAGCAGCTAGCGGCCATGTATCCGATGTGCGCTCGATAACGTTATCTTTACCATCTACATATTTGAAATCAACGCCTTCTTCACCAAATGCTAGCATATTACGGAGCTTTGAATCTGTGTTTACTAATTGCAGATATTTCAAAGCTTCATTTTTGTACTTGGAATTCGCAGAGATTGCGTTTAAGGAGCCTTGAATTGTACTTGTCGTATAAAGAGGACCAAATGTTTTGTTCATAACAAATTTTTCTACGCCCGCATTGATTTGCATCGCGATCTCTGCACCTGGGAAGGCTTGTTGCGTACCAAATGGGTTATATTTTTCTTTTTCTGTTTTGGTTGGAGCATCTGGGTTGATGATTCCATCCTGATACCATTTATGAAGCAATTTCAAATTTGCCATGACATCAGGCTGTTCGAAAACAGAGATCACCTTGCGAGAAGGATCATCTACTTTTACACCTACAGGGAAGAATCCTAGCGTTAAATCATCATAGTTATTGAACATTCCGGAGAAGGCTTCACTTTGAATAAGTCGTAGTGGGTAGAAGCTTTTTCCTTCACCAGCTTTTATATCATGAAGTGGCTTATCTAAATCTTGCATCGATGTAATGTTCTGGTAATCGATGTTGTATTTCTGTACGAGCTTGTCATCATAGCTCCAATATTGAGAAACAGATGAGTCTTTATAGGTTGGTACTGCGTAGTATTTCCCGCCAATTTTTGTGCCATCCCATACTTCGGACGGAATGGATTTGTACAGATCAGGGGCTTCGCTTTGGACTAAATCCGTGATGTCCGTAAGAGCTCCCATCGCGACTTGTTTACTGTACTTCGTGTTATTCGTGAACATCATGTCGAACGGCTCACCTGTGTTCACAATGGTGTTCATCTTCGTATCCCATTCGCCCCAGCTGGCCACACGAAGATCGACTTTTACCCCGATTTTCTCCGCAGTATATTCATTCATCTTGTCAATTGCTTTACTAAAGTTCGCAGGAAGTGGCGTATTACCGATCTGCCACCATACCAGGGTCGGAATATCCTTTTTACCTGCTGCTTCTGTTGATGTAGAGTTGTTTGATGGTTCATTCGTCGATGAAGCCGAGTTGTTGGAACTACCGCATGCTGCTAAGGCGGATCCCATTAATGTCAGAATACAGAGTGTTGAGGCAATCTTGAAGATTTTCTTCACTTTAACTCCCCCTATGGATTGGTTGTTTGCTATATCATAAACCAGTATAAATTTGGCTTACTTCGTAATTTAGCCTTTGACTGCGCCGACTGTCAGACCAGAAATGAAATATCTCTGGAAGAATGGATATGCACAAGCAACAGGCAAGATGATGAGGATGGCGACCGCCATACGCGCGGACTCTTTAGGCATTTTCGCGATGAGCTCTGCAGAACTAACGCCCATACTTGAAGCATTTCTGGCAAGTGCATCGGCATTGGTCATTAGATTGTTAAGCAACGCCTGTAACGAGTAGAGATTCGGGTTATCAATATACAACATGGATTGGAACCAGTCGTTCCAATAGTTGAAGCATAGGAACAATCCTATCGTTGCGAGAACAGGTAGCGATATAGGCAATATGATCGAGAAGAAGATCCTAATTTGATTAGCACCATCAATTTCTGCCGATTCGATTACACCATCTGGAATCGTGCTTGTGAAAAAGGTTTTACAAATAATGACGTTAAAGGATGAGACTGCAAGCGGTAAGATCAGAGCCCAGAAACTATCCTTCAGCCCTAGTAAGTTTGCATTGATGAAATAACTGGATACGAGACCACCATTGAAAACCATCGGAATGAATACGATCCAAGTCAGAAAGCTTTTTAACTTGTATGACGGGCGTGAAATAACATAACCCATCGATGTTGTAAGAAGGACGCCAAGTACAGTACCTACTACAGTGACAAGGGTCGAGGTGCCTAGAGCACGTAGAATCATCGTTCCTTGCTTAGCAATAAAACTGTAAGCTTCAAAAGAAAAATCGGCTGGAAAGATACTGTAGCCAACTTCTCGGATATAAGATTCATTGGTTAATGAAATCGATAATACGACGATAACGGGCACAACACAGGCAAGTGCGATGACCAGAAAAATGGAGTTAAATAGGATGTTAATTCCTTTACTTGTTCGATTAAACTTATCAAGCCCGGATTCATAGGTTTTTGTTGCCATGTTCTTACCTCCTAAATCATTGCGCTATCTGGATCAATCTTCTTCACAATCCAGTTGGCGGACAGAATCGTAATACATCCCAAAACGGATTGAACAAATGCAGCAGCAGATGCCATACCGATCGTTGCGCTTTTCAGTTGCTTATAGACGAGGACATCAACGGTCGTGGCCACATTATATAAGGAGTTAGAATCACGCGTGACCTGGAAGAAGAGACCGAAGTCGGTATAGAATATCCGTCCGACCGACAGGATGAACATCATCACGATCACCAGTTTGAGTAAAGGTAGTGTGATGAAGCGAGTCTGTTGCCAAATTGAGGCTCCATCAATGACAGCGGCTTCATAATACGAACTATCGATCGCTGTAATGGTAGCGAGATAGATAATCATGCCATAGCCGATTCCTTTCCATATATTTAATAGAACGAGAATGTAAGGCCAATACTCAGGCTGCATGTACCAATTCACGGGATCATGTCCGATGTTGCCGAGAAATTGATTCAGGATCCCTTTGTCAAAGCTGAAGAATGCCCAACCGACTGCAGAGATGACGACCCAAGAGAGGAAATAAGGGAGGAACATCATCGTTTGATACACTTTGCTGGCTTTGCGATTATGGAGTAATCCAATCATGATCGCGAACAACACTGGGAGTACGATGCCCGTAATAATAAAAATGATGTTATACCCAATCGTATTGCGGATAATAATCCAGGCATCATTGGATTTAAATAAAAATTCGAAGTTTTTAAAACCGACCCAAGGACTATTTACTACATTGCTAATAAAGCCCCCAGAAATTTTGAACTGCTTGAAAGCGATGATAATGCCGAACATGGGTAAGTAACAAAACAGAATGTACCAAATCGTTGTGGGAATGGCTAATAGTGTTAATTCAAAATCTTGTTTCCTCCAAGTAAAGCGCTTTCTACGCTTCAGTTGTTCAGGTTTTGCGCTCATCTCGTTCACTCCTTCATGTAAGTCATTTGTAAATTCACACGCTCTTGAAACCGCTTTACGCAAGTTCATTGTATAAGAGCAATGCGATTATCATCCAGATAACAAACATGATTTATTAGTCAACAAACGTTAGATTATGTGTGAATTGAGTTGTACTACGCAAAAAAAACACATGTTGTGGAGATTTACATACATTGCCCTGTGTGCAGGTGAGCATGGTAATACAACGAAATGATCAACGAGAAAGCACAAGAATGACATACTGTCATGATGCCCACATAGCGTTGTGACGCGGTTATTCCCGCACTACAACACGTAATTTTTGACAAGCGAGAATGACATATTTACGATTGGGTCAATTGTTTATATTGTAAATGTAAGCGCTAACAACAATGCGATAGATAACAATGCACCAGATAATGATGCTCACTCGATGATCTGAGTGTTCTCATCATTACCTACAAGGAGGGGATGTCGCGATGCATGAAACGGAAAGCGTACACATGCGAACTGTGAATTCAGAACCGAAAGAAAAGCGTAAGGCCAGAAACGAGACATGGAAGAAGATTTGGCAGAATTGGGAGCTTTACATTTTTATCGCACCCGCATTTTTTTACTTCCTCGTTTTCAGCTATGGACCGATGTATGGGATTCAGATTGCTTTTAAGAATTACATACCGTCAAAAGGCTATTTTGGCAGTGAGTGGGTAGGCTTTGATCATTTCATTCGATTTTTTAACTCGTATTATTTCTGGGATTTGCTGTGGAACACGCTTAGTATTAGCTTGTATGAATTAGCCATTGGATTCCCAATCCCAATTATTCTGGCGCTTGCGTTTAACGAAGTGAAGGATGGCTTCTTCAAGCGACTTGTTCAGACCGTTACTTATGCTCCTCATTTCATTTCTGTCGTTGTTATGGCGGGGATGATTATTACCTTCTTGTCTCCATCGAACGGAATGATTATTCATGCCATTGAAAGCTTAGGCTTTAGTGCACCGCAGTTTCTGACAAGCCCTGGTTGGTTTAAGACGATGTATGTATTCTCAGGCGTGTGGCAGAGTGCGGGGTGGGGGACGATTATTTATTTGGCGGCACTCTCGGGAGTAGACCCAGGCTTGCATGAAGCGGCAATTATTGACGGAGCCTCTCGCTTCCAGCGTGTTCGCCACATCAATATTCCAACGCTTATACCGACCATGACCATTCTATTAATTCTAAATATGGGTGGCTTGTTAAGTGTAGGTTTTGAGAAAATATTACTTCTGCAAAATTCATTGAATATGTCAAGCTCTGACGTGATTTCAACCTTTGTCTATCGATCTGGTCTTGTCGATGCGCAATATAGCTTCTCAACAGCTGTTGGTTTATTTAACTCCATTGTGAATTGCATCCTGCTTATTACGGTGAATCAAATTGTCCGCCGTACGAGCGAGAACAGTCTATGGTAGAAGGAGGTTGGAATTTATGGTATCAGGTATAAAGCTATCTAAGCGAGATCGAATATTTCTAATTTGCACCTATACGTATGTGACAATTGCATTGTTGTTAGTCGCATATCCCATCTTATATATTATTAGCGCATCTATCAGTGATCCGAAGATGGTTGCTTCCGGTGAAATGTGGCTTCTTCCAAAAGGTATTACCTTTAAGGGGTATGAAATTGTATTTCAGAACTCGAAGATTTGGACGGGGTATGGAAATACGATTTTGTATACATTGCTAGGCACAACGATTAACTTGGTCGTTACGATGCCAGCGGCATATGCACTCAGTCGTAAGGACTTTGTAGGTCGTGGGTTTTTCATGGGGATGTTCATGGTAACGATGTTCATTGGAGGGGGTCTCGTCCCTACATACATGTTGGTAAAAGGGCTAGGCATGGTCAACACGATGTGGGCACTAGTACTTCCTGGCGCAGCGTCAATCTGGAATATTATTGTCTCTCGTACCTTCTTCGCGAACTCCATTCCAGCTGAGCTACAAGATGCGGCTCAAATCGATGGCGCGACGAATATTCGCTTATTCCTGCGGATTGTTCTCCCGTTATCGATGCCAATTATCGCAGTTATGGCCTTATTCTACGGGGTAGGGCATTGGAACAGCTATTTCGGCGCCATGATCTACCTGAATGATGATGCGAAGTATCCATTGCAGCTTGTGCTTCGTCAGATTCTCGTGCTTCAGGAAATGCAATCTCAAGTAGGTGGCATTATCGATGCGACAGCTGCAGCAGCCCAGAACAACAAGGCAGAAATTGCTTCACTTGTGAAGTATGGGGTCATTATCGTATCTACGCTTCCGATTATTGTTGTCTATCCATTCTTACAGCGTTATTTCGTGCAAGGTGTCATGATTGGCTCTGTTAAGGGTTGATCTTAAGATACAAATAACAAAGGGGAGGTTTTTGTATGACGATTTATCGTAAAGCTGGACTCATGTTGTTAGTTCTTTCCATGTCAATGTCTATTCTTACTGCATGTGGATCAAGTAGCGATAAGGGGACAGCAAGCACAGAAGGCTCAGACACAGCCACAGAGGTTCATAAGACGGGCTTTCCTATCGTGGATAAACCGATTGAGCTATCCATTATGGCACCGGATATAGGACGTCAGGATTGGAACAAGATGCCTGTTATTCAGGAATACGAGAAGATGACGAATATTAAGTTAAAGATTCAAAACGCCCCACAAGACAGCTTTGAGACGAAAAAGAATTTGGTATTTGCAAGCGGTACGCTTCCCGATATTTTCTATGCGGCGGATCTAAAAGGATCGGATCAAGTTACCTACGGAAGTCAAGGATTGTTGCTGCCTTTAGAAAAATACATTGATGAGGGCTACGCACCTAATTTAAAAAAAATTCTCGATGCAAATCCGGATATTCGCAAATCAATGACAACACCAGATGGACATATCTATGCACTACGCAATATTCAGCCATCTGCGGTATGGTATCGTGGACCGATGTGGTATAACGGGAAGTTCTTGAAGAAGTTCGGCATGGAAAACAAATTACCGCAGACAACAGAAGAGCTATACAACTATTTGAAGAAGGTTAAAGAGGAAGATGCGAACGGAAACGGTAAAGACGATGAGGTTCCTCTATCCTCTGTGAAATTAGATGATTTACGGATGTTCTTCCTCGGATTCTGGGGGATGTATAACGAGGATATCTACGTAGATAAGGAGAATAAAGTACACTTTCCACAAGCTGAACCAGCCTACAAAGAATATTTAACCTTCTTGAATCGCTTATGGAACGAGGATTTGCTGGATCATGAAACATTCTCTCAAACCGATGAGCAGAAGAAAGCAAAAGGGAAAAACAATCAAGTGGCCTTATTCTCCGATTATTTCCCATACTTCACGCTTGGTGGTGAACCGAGTGAAGATAACCCGATGATGCAGCCTGTATCTAGTGATATTGCTGGAACACCTGTATACGGCAAGCATCCTGGTATTAACACCATTGGCGGTTTCGCGATTTCAAACACGAACCCGAACCCGGAAGCAAGTATGCGCTGGATTGATTACCAATTTAGCGAAGAAGGGTATTCCTTCTGGGCGTATGGACCTGAAGGTACGTTATTTAAATACAAAGATAAAGCAACAGGCGAGAAAGAATGGCTGCCAGTTCCAGATGGTACGGATCGTGAAGAATACCGCGGTACAATCACGCCAAACTACGGGATTAATACACCAGGTTCCTATGAGAACAGCTATGTTTTAGGTCTTCGTACTAGCTTTGATGACTGGATTGACAAAGAAACAGCTACAAAGCTTACACCTATTGCAAAGACTCCCTTCCCATCGGTATTCCTGACGGTAGACCAACAGACGGAAATCAAAACACTCCGTTCCGATTTGGATAAATACGTGAAGGAAATGGAAGCGAAATTCGTTACAGGCGCAGAGCCATTATCCAATTGGGACAAATATATCGCTCAAATGAAAAAAATGGGGTATGAGAAGCTCGAATCAACGTATCAACAAGCATACGATACATGGGCTGCTAGCGAATAATTTGTGAAGCTTATACATTCTCATATTTTGAAAAACTTCCCGGTCATCCTAGGCATGACCGGGAAGTTATGATGAACCCTAAGCGAGGAAGGATTATACGGTATCGTTAGGCTCAGTATTGGGATGATTACTATTCATCTGTCGATACTGGCCCGGGGTATAACCGGTTTCCTTTTTGAATTTTCGAATAAAGTTTGGTGTGTCGAGGTAGCCGACGCGCTGGATAATATCTTTTAACGAATCACTTGTTATTACGAGCTGTTCCTTGACCTTATCTAATCGTTTTTGCCAAATATATTGGACGAAGTTGATGCCGACCTTATCCTTGAATGAACGACTGAGATGGGAAGGTGAAATCGTAAACGCAGCAGAAACAGATTCAAGGCTAAGTGAATGATCAACATAGTGCTGGTCGATAAAAGCAACGATATGATCCATGAGTGAATGTTCTTCTTTTTTATGCGTCTGCTCTACCTGTGTACAAATCTGAGTGGCTAAACGGTAGAAATTCTGCTCTATAAGATGGACGGGACCATTCATGAAATGGGGAGAAGCAGACTGCATCATGTTATCCATCTTTAGCTCAACTGCAGTTTTGAGCATGGTATTCAGCAGGTCGAACAATACGCATCGCATCAGCAGGGTAGATCGTTGTTTATTATCAAGCCCATGGATGGCTGTGTGAATAATTTGTTTGGCGACTTCGTAGTTGCCCTGCTTCAAGCTTTGTGCAAGCTTTAATAGCTCGTTACTAGGGAGTAACACTGTTTGATCATGGGCACTGGATAGCTTTTCAAAATACACGGTGGTTCCATGCTCGGTCGATTTACGCAATTCGAAGGCGGAGCAAGCCTCAACAAAGGATTGATTAAGCTGCTGAGGGCTCTCATAACATTTGCCTACACCGATCATCGGGTGGATATCCATTATGCCTAACGTATATTCACGGATCGCATCCACGATGTGAACGATTTGTGCAGCGAGTGCCTCATCATCTTCGAGCTGTAAGCTCACAATGAGTGCGAGCTGATCCAATTGCGGGAGCTCTACACCGTATACTTGTGTAGCAAGCGCTGGAAATTCAATAAACGCAAGCTTGCGATGTACTTCTTGTCGCGCCTGAAGATGCTGTTGTTCTAAGTCATCCCAGCCCATCATCATGACAAAATGATGACTTTGGTCGAAGTGCAGATGAAAGGTATCGAATATTCCATGCGTCATCATTTGTGCATGTCCATGCTTTAATAGCATGGAGAGAACATGGTTGCGTGCATAGGGCTCTTGGAGATCAACCTTGGAGCTATACTGCTGTAATGTTGTTCGTATATACTCGAGCTCATTTCCGGAGGCCGGTGTATCTGTTTTTTTGTTCGTGAAGCGAACGAGCTCAGCAATCGGAAGATATTGCATCCGAGCGAATAATAGAGCGATGGCCGTTCCTACAATGGCGATCACAATGAATAAAATAATGATGAAGCTCCGAACATTAAGTACGCTACTGAAAAATTGATTACTCGCCATTAAAGTCACATATGACCAGCCATTGACATCCGATGTGACGGAAATAACCGAATGATCTTCGTTGTTTATCGATAGATTATGTATGCCGGGTGGAAGCTCTGATAACCGTTGGATATCCTGTTGGCTAGCTGTATCTCCATGGCCACTATAGGATAAAACACGTCCATGATTATCAAAAATATACGTTAATCCTCGATAGTTACCGAGAACGGAATCGATCAGATATGCCAACTCTTTCTCTTTAATGAGGTACATGACAGAAGCATATGGATCTGAGGTGTTGGGAATGATCGGCAGGATATAGGTTAATACAGATTGCTCGAGTGGTGAATTTTGATTCAGCATGTTCGTAAGTCGAATAGATGGAAATTTGGACGAGTTTAAAGTAGTCACAAGTTCATCATTCTTCCAGCTTCCAAACTGATAGGAGCTACGAAATACATCCAGGCTATACATGCCATGGTTAGAATAAATATTAGGGTCATGATGATAGTACAGAAATATATCCTCCACAATGGAATTGGAAGACTTGTAGCTATCTAGTGCCGCTATGGCATCACGACTTTCATAAGGATCCAGTATGCGATAATGAGCGAGACGAGCGTCGTATGACATCCGTGACGCCATATCTCTTAAATCATTCATGCGTCCATCCACCACCGTTTTAATTTGGGTGAGCTGATTAAAGTGAGCATTTTCAATCTCCTTTTGTAAATTATCGGTAGCATTTCGGTAAATGAAAACGATTACAAATATAAGCGGAATAAGAAGGATAAGTAGATACGAACCGGTGAATTTCAGAAACAATTTCGATTTGAAATAGTTATAGTTCAAAGTGTTTTCCCCCTTTTTATGGCGTATACATGGAGATGTTCCTATCAAGCTATGAATACAGCAAGATATAGATCGGCGCTTGAATACTTATTTATATTCCATAATAGGATGTTTATAGCGGATATTTATTATTATGTCAAATGTTTTTTTGAAAATATATCATACTAAATCAATAGAATCGCAGCCTCAGAAGAGCTGCATGGAGGTCGTGCAAAAATGAGTGATGCTAATGTTGTCGAAGAGCAAATTGTTGTTGAAGGAGTTCACAATTACAGCACAGAGGAGGAGTACGTTAAGCCGGAGGATTCGCAGCTATTAGATCAGCTGGAATGGTTCAAGGATCAGAAGCTGGGCTTGATGATGCATTGGGGACCTTATTCGCAGCTTGGACTTGTTGAATCGTGGGCGCTTAGTGATAAGGATGGAGATTGGTCACGAGATGATATTGATTGGGGAGTTGATTCGGCGGAATTGAAGCGGCAATACTTCGGGCTGAATAAAACCTTTAATCCGCTCCGTTTCGAACCTGAGAAGTGGGCAGAGGTTGCGGCAGAGGGTGGTTTTAAATATTTGAACTTTACGACGAAGCATCATGATGGCTTCTGTATGTGGGACACGCAGACAACAGACTATCGCATTACGGGCAAGGATTGTCCTTTCCATGCACATAAGTACGCGGATATTTGTAAGAACGTATTTGATGCTTTTCGGGCCAAGGGACTTGGGATCTCCGCCTACTTCTCCAAAGCCGATTGGCACACACCAACATACTGGGCCCCAGGTATGGAGACGGGGACGTTCATGAATCGAGGTCCTTCGTATCCAACACAAGATTATCCATGGCTATGGGAGCAATTCGTACAGTTCACACATGATCAGATCATGGAATTGATGACGAAATATGGCCGGATTGAAATGCTCTGGTTGGATGCGGGGTGGGTATGTCCACAGAATAAGAATAATCCACAGGATATTCGGTTGGGTGAAGTGGTGGAGAAGGCACGTCAGCAGCAGCCATGGCTGCTAAGTGCAGACCGTACCGTTGGCGGCCCGTATGAGAATGTCGTTACACCTGAACAAACGTTGCCCGAGCATCCCCTGCTTATTCCATGGGAGAGCTGTATTACGATGGGGACAGCGTTCTCTTATCGGTACGAGGATCACTACAAGACGACACGTCAATTAATCCATTTGCTCGTTGAAGTTGTAGCTAAAGGCGGAAACCTGGCACTTAATGTCGCTCCACAACCAGATGGCCGCTTGTCACCAACAGCGTTGGATCGGATGAAAGGAATGGGCGCTTGGCTCAAAGTCCATGGTGAGGCGATTTATGGAACACGCATATGTGCGCCATACTCTGCTGGAAATACACATTTCACGAAAAAAGGCGATATCACCTATGCCATTCATTTGTACCCGAAAGAGCAGGAAACGGTGAGCAAAGTAATTTGTATTCCACTCGAGCAGGCTGTAACTCAAATGGATCTTGTTGGCGGACAAGAAAATCTAACATTCGAACGAACAACAACGGGATTGATCGTTCATTTACCAGAGAGCGAGCTTACGGGAGTTGCCCCAATTGCACATGTATTTCGCATAAAATAACGAGTTGAACTATGGGAGGAAGAGCAGATGCAACAATGGTTTACGGACGCAAAGCTAGGAATTTTCATTCACTATGGGATTTATGCGGTGCAAGGTGTAGCGGAATCATGGTCGTTTTATAACGGGAAAATGTCACATGGGGAGTATATGAAGCAGTTGGATGGTTTTACAGCGTCCAAATTCGATGCGAAGCATTGGGCAGATATCATTGCGAGGTCAGGTGCAAAATATTCTGTGCTTACAACCAAGCATCATGATGGTGTTGCGTTGTTCGATACGCAGTACAGTGATTTGAGTGTCATGAAGGCGACACTAGCCAAGCGGGATATTGTAAAAGAATGGTCCAATGCGATCCGTGAACGTGGTCTGCATGTAGGCATGTATTATTCCTTAATTGACTGGTCTCATCCCGATTATCCTTCCGTATTCGAGAGTGGTATCGTACCGGCTGATTTGAGTCAGGTGAATCGTTTCTCAAGTCCGGTAGATGGCATACAGGATGAAGAGACATGGCAGAAATTCCTCGCGTTTAACAATAATCAGCTACGTGAAATCATGACGAATTACGGCACTGTCGATTTATTATGGTTCGATGGTGACTGGGAGCGTAGTGCAGAACAGTGGGGGCTGCCAGCATTCAAGGAATATTTGAGATCCTTGTCTCCGAATGTGATTATCAACTCACGCTTGCAAGGGCATGGCGATTATAAGACACCAGAGCAGGGCATTCCCATTACTCGCCCAGAAGGCGCTTGGGAATTCTGTACGACTATTAATACATCTTGGGGCTATGTCCACGATGATCATAAATATAAATCCTTGAACCAAATTATCCGCATGTTCTGCGATTGCATCAGTATGGGCGGAAATATGTTGCTGGATATTGGACCGATGGAGGATGGCACCATTGATCCAAGACAGGAGGACATTCTTCTGGGACTAGGTGACTGGATTCGTGCACACGAGGAGGCAATCTACGGTACGCAGGATGGAATTATGACACGCTATTATCTGGGTGGGAGTACCTTATCCGCAGACAAGAAGACCATATATTTATTCGTCTACGATGCGCCGAAGGAGAATATCTGTCTCAAGGGACTATGCAATCCGATCAAGAAAATTACGGTACTACACTCGGGCAAAGAGCTGACTCACGAAATTCATGGTGGTGTACCCTGGTTCGATATTCCGGGAACGACGTGGATTCATATGACACCAACGGACACGCATGAGCAGGTAAGCGTGCTTAAGCTGGAATTTGATGAAGAGGTTAGGATGTACGGTGGAGCTGGCACTGTTGTTACGCATAACTAAATGCCAAAGGGAGGGAGAGGTCAACGATGATGAACCGAAGTGGAGTACCAGAACCGCAAGTTGTGACATATGCGCCTAAGCATTATTTATGCAAAAGAGCGACGGAGTCGCTTGTCTTAGATGGGAAGCTGGATAAGCCCTTTTGGCAGCATGCAACATGGACGGATGATTTCGTAGATATTGAAGGGGACCAACGTCCGCTACCCGCGAAGCAGACACGTGTAAAGATGCTATGGGATGATGAGTATTTTTACTTTGGTGCAGAGCTGATGGAGGATCAGATCTGGGGCACGCTGACTGAACGTGATTCCGTTATTTTCTATGATAATGATTTTGAGATCTTTATCGATCCAACAGGGGATTCACATCAATATTACGAGTTTGAGATTAACGCTTTGAACACGGTGTGGGACTTACTGCTTGTGAAACCATATCGTGACGGGGGACCTCCAATTAATGGATGGGATATCCAAGGTCTGAAAACAGCTATTCATATCGAAGGGGAGTTAAATAACCCGCATGCTGATCATCGGAAATGGACGATTGAAGTTGCCATGCCATGGCGTAGTTTGAAAGAATGTGCTGCGAATAGACAACCACCTGTTGCAGGTGAATTCTGGCGTGTTAATTTCTCTCGTGTTGAATGGCGGACTGAGGTTGTGGACGATCAGTACCGCAAAGTTATGAACCCGGATACTGGAAAGCCTTATCCGGAAGACAACTGGGTATGGTCACCTCAGGGGATTATCAATATGCATTATCCAGAGCTATGGGGTTATGTGATGTTCGTAGGTGTTGATGGCCCGCAGTCATTCGACATGCCTACGGATGAACTGGTGAAATGGCAGCTCCGTAAGCTGTATTATCGTGAACGTAATTATTTTGAAGCACATGGACACTATGCAGCAACGTTCGAGCTGCTGCGAGGTGAAGATGATTGGAGCATTGAGCCTCACATGGAGATAACGAGTAAATCATTCCATATCTCAGCTCTAACAACCGATGGAACCGCTCGCCTATATATTCGCGAAGACGGCTTACTGTGGAAGGAGTAATCATTCATGACCATGTTGACCCCTACCTCAGTATTTTCATTGTCGCAGGAAGCCTTAGCGTTCATTGAGCAGAAGTTTCAGGCCAAGAAACAGCTCGCCAGATCACGTGAGCAGCAGCTATTCCATGTATTCGAGCACGAGCTAACGGCAGAAGAAGCTTGGGCATTAAAGCTACTCTTCGCGTATATGCCAGCCAATGACTTGGCGGATTATAACGGGGAGCTTTTCTTCAATCATGTAAGAACGATGCTGCAGATTCGCCGCGATATGCCATGGCAAGTACCTGATCATTTATTTTTACATTTCGTGCTACCGTATCGAGTGAATACTGAGAACATTGAAGAGCATCGCCATATTATTCATGAACAGTTAGCGGAACGAACACGTAATCTTCCCATGAAGGAAGCGATTCTAGAGGCCAATTACTGGTGCCACGAAGTGGCGACGTACATTGGGAGCGATCTGCGGACGATTTCACCATTAACGATGATGCGAAATGCACGCGGTCGTTGTGGGGAAGAATCTACGCTAGCTGTAGCAGCGCTTCGTAGTATCGGGATCCCTGCACGTCAAGTGTATACCCCGCGTTGGGCGCATTGTGACGATAACCACGCATGGGTGGAGGCATGGGCTGATGGTGAATGGTATTTCATTGGGGCTTGTGAGCCGGAAGCGCGTCATAATCAAGGATGGTTTGGCCCACCAGCGCGCCGAGCCATGCTCATTAACACACGTATTTTCGCGAATTATGAAGGACCCGAAGATATTACACTCGCAGATGAATGGTTTACTGAAATTAATGTACTAGAAAATTATGCGCCTACGAAGACAATTACGGTACATGTAAAAGATGCATGCGGACAGCCCGTGCAAGCTGCAGAGGTGCAATTCCAGTTATATAACATGGCGGAATTTTACCCAATTGCCAGCATTCCGTCTAATGCACAGGGGGAAGCTTCGTTCAAGACAGGTCTTGGTGACCTCATCATTCGTGCAGCAAAGGACGGCATTTGGGGAGAAATGAAAATATCCATGGCTGATTGTGAGCACATTGAGCTTGTATTGAATCAAGAGGATCAGCCACTTGTAGGAACGATCGTTGACTATGATATGGTTCCACCACCAGCGCGTGAAGGCGAGGTCATGGAGGACTTGTCCGAGGCACGGATAGAGCGACACAATAAGCGTTTGGAGGAAGGAATCGCGATTCGTGCACATTATGAAGCGACGTTCTTGAATGAAGAAGCTGCGAGGAAGCTCGGAGAATCGCTTGATCTATCAGCGGATCGAGTATGGAACGTACTTCAGACAGCACGTGGCAATAGTGCTGAGATCGCAGCTTATCTAAGTAAAGCAACACCTCTATATGGAGAATGGGCATTACGATTATTGGAGTGTGTTCATGACAAGGATCTCATCGATACATTCCTTCCAACCCTTATAGATCATGTGGCTGGTGCGCTTGCTGTACGTGGTGAGCTCACGGAGGACGTCTTCATTCCCTACATTTTGTGTCCTCGCGTTCATTACGAGATGATTACACCGTATCGTACATTTTTCCAACAAGCCTTCACTTCAGAAGAAGTGGAATTGTTCCGTGAGGACCCAACGAAGCTTGTTCAATTCATCGATGAAGCGTGGGATATATGGAATGATCTACCGAATTTGCAAGGGAAGGGTACTGTTGTTGGAACTTTCGAACTGCGTGTAGGAGATCGTAGCTCTCTCGATATTATGTTCGTATCTATATGTCGTAGCCTAGGCATTCCAGCGCGACTGCATCCCATTGAGGCTAAGCCGCAATTTATGGTGAATGGTCATTTTGTGGATGCTCCATTTACGAAAGGTATAGTTGGAAATGAGGCAGCAGTAGCGAACGGAACTCTAATTATTCTTCGTGATCAGGATGCAGCGTCAGACCAGCCAGCGGCTGCATACTATGAGAATTTTACGATCGCTCGTCTGGAGAACGGTTTTTATAAAACGTTAAGCTACCCGCACGGCGCCAATAACCTGTATGATACGCCCCTTGAGATGGAGCAGGGAGCATATCGTCTGACGACGGGGATTCGCTTGAAGGATGGAACCGTGCTGACCAAGCTCACCTATTTTGAAATGACAGAAGTCGAAGAGACGAAGCTGGTTATGAAGTATCGTCAAGCTACGCAGGACATTCCCGTGTATGGCAAGGTAGATCGATTCGAGAAGCTAGCTACATGGGATGGATCGGAGCAGATCTTCGCTGAGTTTCTGGGCAGTCAAGGCGCCTATGTCGCATGGCTGGAACCGGAACGGGAGCCTTCGAAGCATCTGCTTCGCGAGCTGTCGGAGTTGAAGCATGAGTTCGATATGATAGATGCTCCTATCATTCTTGTGGTGGGTGACAAGCAATGGACAACTTCATTTCAACCAGCCGATTATCCGAATCTTCCAGCAAGGACATTATTTGTACGTGATTCAACGTATCATCTATTACCTGAATTGTTTACAGTGGCCCAATCGAGTGAAGCGGGCTTCCCACATCTGATGATTCTAGATCGTGATGATCAGATTCGTTATATGTCTTCGGGATATAAGATTGCAGCCAGTAAGGAAGCGATGCAAATTTTATCGAGGATGTGAAAGGATGGATCAACAAATGATTGTAGCAGGCTACGTGAGTGATTCCAAATTACCTGAGCTAACGCGCGACCACGTGATGAAGCTGACGCATATGAACGTTGCATTCGGTTATGTGTTGGATGATCAGATTACAACGGCACATTTGCAATATACGAACCAGTTGCACGAGATTAAAGCGATGAATCCGAACGTACAGCTGCTGCTCTCTGTTGGCGGATGGGGAAATGGGGGCTTCTCCGAGGCGGCATCTACCGAAGAAGGACGTCAGAAATTCGCAGCTTCGGCTGTACGAGTAGTAACAGAACTTCCATTCGATGGTGTCGATCTGGACTGGGAATATCCCTGCTACAGTGAAGCCAATATTGCCTCGTCACCGGATGATAAACGTCATTTTACGCTGCTGTTGAAGACCATTCGAGAAGCGTTAGATATGAAAGGTGCAGCTGAGGGCAGGCATTACTTGCTTACGATCGCTGCAGGAGCAGATCAATATTATATCGATGGTACAGAGATGGATCAAGTACAACAATATTTAGATTTTGTTCAATTGATGACCTACGATATGCGTGGAGGATTCCAGATTCTAACGGGACATCACACCAATCTGTACAATTCAACGGGAGATTTGTTCCGAATTAGTACAGAAGCATCCGTCAATATGTTCATGCAGGCAGGTGTACCCCGAGAGAAAATCGTCATTGGCGTAG
Source organism: Paenibacillus sp. FSL R5-0744 (assembly GCF_037972555.1). Lineage (NCBI taxonomy): Bacteria > Bacillati > Bacillota > Bacilli > Caryophanales > Paenibacillaceae > Paenibacillus > Paenibacillus sp. FSL R5-0744. Next base: position 4,134,807 of record NZ_CP150228.1, on the reverse strand, counting down.
CATTCTATTCCCGGATGTGGAAGCAGGTGCCGAACAGGAATGATGGATTTCTACAAATGGCGGGTACAACAGGAGGTTATGGTCCGGAATATACAGAACTTCTAGCCTATTATATCGACAAGAATGGGTTCACACGTCATTGGGATGATGAGGCCAAAGCACCACATTTATTTAATGGAGATACGTTTATTTCCTATGATGACGTAGAATCGATCACACATAAATGTGAATATGTCCAACGTGAAAAGCTTGCGGGTGCGATGTTCTGGGAGTACAGCTGCGACAAGACACATACACTGCTGGATGCGATGTATGCAGGCCTATCGAGAGACTGAAATGATGCGCCCCATTCAATTAGTTAACAAACATGATTTCCTAGTCAACAAACGTTAGATTAAGAATAAATAGACTTTTAATGCGCTTTATTATCATTTACAGTATGGGGGAAAGGTTGGACTCAATCGTTGAGGACAGGCCGTAGACTACATTCAAAGACGTGGGAGGAGTTTAGGAAATGAGCAAAATTATTGGTGAGGCACTACCAAATATGCCGTGGCAGGATAAGCCGAGTGGCTATAATGCCCCAGTGTGGCGGTATACTCAAAATCCGATTATTCAGCGTGATGCACAGGTGAACTCGAACAGTATTTTTAATTCTGCGGTGATTCCGTTCGAAGGTGGATTTGCAGGGGTGTTCCGCTGTGACTCTAGATCCGTAAGTATGGATATATTCGCTGGCTTTAGTCAGGACGGGCTACATTGGGAAATTAATGAGCAACCGCTCCAATTCGAAGGTGACGAATATGTAACGAAGCGGGAATATCGCTACGATCCGCGCGTGTGCAAAATCGAGGATAAATATTATATTTCATGGTGTAACGGGTATCATGGACCAACGATTGGTCTTGCTTATACGTATGATTTCAAAACATTTCATCAATTGGAAAACGCTTTCTTGCCATATAACCGTAATGGAGTGCTCTTCCCACGCTTAATAAATGGCAAGTATGCCATGATAAGCCGTCCAAGTGATACAGGTCATACGCCATTTGGAGATATTTTCTTTAGTGAGAGTCCAGATCTAACGTATTGGGGTAAACATCGTTATGTGATGGGGACGATTAATTCAGATGCATCCGCATGGCAATCGAAGAAAATTGGTCCAGGGCCGGTTCCGATTGAAACCGATCGTGGTTGGTTGTTGATCTATCATGGTGTCATTAATACATGTAACGGGTTCGTATATCGTATGGGCGCGGCATTATTAGATCTACACGAACCATGGAAGGTGCTCGCACGATCACGGAATTACATTCTTGGACCAGAAACATTGTATGAGTGTGTAGGAGATGTACCGAATGTCACTTTCCCTTGTGCCGCATTGTCAGATAGCGAGACAGGTCGCATTGCCATTTACTATGGTTGTGCCGATACCGTAACAGGCGTGGCATTTACAACAGTGGATGAGCTGCTGGACTATATGGATAAGTATCCGCTGTAACGACATCATCAGATGCAATGACAGAATTTCAATTGTAGAGGAGCTTATCAATGGAACAGTTTAGATTACCCAAAATTACGATGCCATCCTTAAACTTGCCACAATCGATTCAAGAAGTTCTACAAGAAGCAGAAGAGAAGCTTGCGCATCGACCGAAGCTACTTCAGCTATTTAAGAACTGCTTCCCGAATACCTTGGAAACGACGACGAAATTAAAAGAGGATGGAACGACTTTTGTCATCACAGGAGATATTCCAGCCTGTTGGTTACGGGATTCGGTAGAGCAGGTCATTCATTATGTACCGTTTGCCAAAGAGGACGAAGATCTTCAACGCATTCTTAAAGGCTTAGTAAAGCGTCATATACAGTACATCCATATTGATCCATACGCGAATGCATTTAATGAATCTGCGAATGATTGGCATTGGAATACGACGGATATAACAGACATGTCCCCTTGGGTATGGGAGCGTAAATTTGAAATTGACTCCTTATGTTTCTCGATGCGGCTTGCTTATGCGCTATGGAAGGAAACAGGGATTACAGATATATTCGATGCTGGGTTCAAATCGGCTATGCGTATCATGTATAACTTGTTCATCACAGAACAGCGTCACTTTGAAGAATCGCCATATCGCTTCACTCGAAATAACGGTATTCCTGAGGATTCCTTACGAAATAAAGGTCTTGGAATGCCTGTCAACTATACAGGAATGGTATGGTCAGGCTTCCGCTCAAGCGATGATGTATGCGAATTCCACTACAACATTCCAGGAAATATGTTCGCGGTGGTTACACTTCGCCAAATGCAGGAATTTGCGGAGTGGGTATTCCGTGATATGGAATTTTTGCAAGAGCTGAAGGATTTAGAAGCAGATATCGATCATGGGATCAAAACATACGGTATTTATCGTCATCCGCAATTCGGACCGATTTATGCTTTTGAGACGGATGGCTATGGTAACCACTGTCTCATGGATGATGCGGGAACACCGGGATTGATTTCGATTCCTTACTTGGGCTATTGCACAGCTGAGGATGAAATCTATCAGAACACGAGAAGATTTGTGTTATCCAAGGAAAACCCTTATTACTTTGAAGGTAAAGTAGCAAAAGGTATTGGTAGTCCACATACACCGGCAGGTTATGTTTGGCATTTGTCACTATCTATGCAAGGGCTCACAGCAACGACAGCAGAAGAGAAGCTAGCGATGATCGAGTTACTGGAGAAGACGGATGCGGATACAGGCTATATGCATGAAGGCTTCCATTCCGACGATCCAACGATTTTCACAAGAAAATGGTTTGCTTGGTCGAATAGCTTGTTCTCTCAACTCGTGTACAAGGCGATGCAGGAAGGTATCTTGTAGTGAAAGGGGGAGCAATGGCATGACGAAGAAAAGAACGGCACATATCGTTTCCCATTCGCACTGGGATCGTGAATGGTATTTACCCTATGAGAAGCATCATGTTCGTCTCGTTCAATTGGTAGATAGTTTGCTAGATCGGTTGGACGAGGAGTCAGAATTTCGTAGTTTTTTCATGGATGGTCAGACGATCATTCTCGAGGATTATCTTCAAGTTAGACCGGATCAGAAGGAGCGGCTGTTGCGTCATATTCAAAATGGTCGAATCCTTATTGGTCCATGGTATATATTGCAGGATGCGTTCCTCACCAGTAGTGAAGCCAATGTAAGAAATATGCAGATCGGTCATCAAGATGCACTGAAGTATGGGGAAGTATCCAAAATTGGATACTTTCCTGATACCTTCGGGTTGTGTGGACAGACACCACAGCTGATGCAGCAGTCAGGTATTCAGAACGCCTTCTTCGGTCGTGGTGTGAAGCCGACGGGCTTCAACAATGAGGTATCGGATGGAGATTATGAATCGTCTTACTCCGAATTGATCTGGGAAGGCCCAGATGGCTCCAAGGTACTCGGTATTTTATTTGCGAATTGGTACTCGAATGGAAATGAAGTCCCAGTAGATCCGGTAGAAGCCAAGGCATATTGGGATCGGAAGCTAGCGGATGCGGAAAAATATGCATCGACGAGCGAGCTACTATATATGAACGGCTGTGATCACCAGCCAGCTCAGCTGGACTTGCCGGAAGCCATTCGGACAGCTAGTGAACTCTATCCAGACACGGAGTTTATTCACTCCAATTTCAATGATTATCTGAATGCACTGCATCGTTCACTTGATTGTGAATTATCAACCGTCCAAGGGGAGCTTAGAAGTCAGCGAACAGATGGATGGGGAACATTAGTGAATACGGCTTCCTCCCGTATATATTTGAAGCAAATGAATCAGCAGGGTCAGACTTTGCTTGAGAAGGTTGCTGAGCCGTTATCTGCTTATGCTCATCAATTGGGACATGCGTATCCACATCACTTATTCACTTATGCATGGAAGACGCTCATGCAGAATCATCCGCATGATAGCATCTGTGGCTGTAGTGTGGATGAGGTACATCGTGAGATGGTAACGCGATTCGACAAGAGTCGTCACGTTACAGAATCTATTGTACAGAACAGTATGGAGTCGATCGCAAATCATGTGGATACATCATGCTTCGCTGAATACGGGGATCACGCATGTCCATTCATTGTGTTTAATACGACAGGCCTTGACCGCAGTGGGGTAGTTACGGTGGAGCTGGATATTGCTCGTATCTATTTCCGGGAAGGCGAAACGATCGAGAAGATGCGTAATCAGATGACATCGCTCGAGATTCATCCTCATCGCGTGATAGATCATGGTGGGCGTCAGCTAGAATATCAGCTAACCGATCTGGGGCTCCACTTCGGTTATGACTTGCCTGATGATAAATTTCGTCAGCCGTATTTCTCACGACGTGTTCGATTAGAGCTTCATGTCGAAGCAGTTCCTGCAAATGGTCATCAAGTTTATGCCTGGATGAAGGATGTAGTAGAGAGACCACATTCTGAAATAAAGGAAAGCTCGCTACTTCATGAACGGACGCTAGAGAATGAGTTTATTGCTGCACGGATTGAAGATAATGGCTCGATCACATTAACGGATAAGGCAAATGGTAAAGTATATCGCGGTCTCGGTATTTATGAGAATAGCGGCGATATCGGAAATGAATACATGTATTGTCAGCCGAAGAATACGAACGTATTGACGACAGAAGCGCTTATAGCTGATATTTCTATCGTATCCGATCAGCCATACGCATGTACGGTACAAATCGTTCATGATTGGGACATTCCAGTAAGTGCGGATGAATTGCTCGCAGCAGAGCAGCAAGGCATCGTGTGGTTCCCGAGTCGTCAGGCTGGACGTTCAACCGAAACCGTGAAGCTCCATATAACAACGACTGTAACGCTTGAGAAATATAGTAAGGGACTTCAAGTGAAGAGCTCCTTCGATAATCAAGCGAAGGATCATCGCATCAGAATGCTGTTCCCAACGGATCTCGTCAGCGATGTGCATCAGGCGGATTCGATGTTTGAGATCGCAACACGAAGCACAGAACCTTCGAGTGAGTGGACGAACCCAGACAATAGTCAACATCAGCAAACGTTCGTTAGTGTGAAGGACGACGTGACGGGCTTAACCATCGCTAATAAAGGGTTAAATGAATACGAAGTGTTACGTGATGGACGGAATACGATTGCCGTTACATTGCTACGCTGCACAGGTGAGCTTGGAGATTGGGGCGTCTTCTACACACCAGAAGCACAATGTCTAGGTCCTGCTCAGGCGGAGCTCATGATTATTCCACATGGTTCTGCGGTAGCTGAAGAAGCGTATGCGCTTGCCTATCAATATCAAATACCATGGATGACTGTATCGACAGATATTCATAATGGTAGTCTTCAGCCGAAACATCAATGGTTGCAGGCGAGTGGAAATGACATGCAGCTCTCTTCCGTGAAGGTAGCTGAAGCAACGGGTGATCTTGCGATTCGTTGGTTCAACATGACCACTTCACCAACGACTTTAGCCTTCGAACCTCGTATGAACTATAGTCAGGCGTATAAAAGTAATATACTCGAATCACATGAGGAAGCGCTTACGGCCGATTCAAACGCTGTCATCCAGCTTGAAGTAAAGGCGGCCGAGATCGTAACTGTTGTTCTTAATAAATCGATATGAGCATCAAGTAGAGGAGAATAAAAGATGACTAACACAAAACCTTGGAAAATTTATGCAATTCATCATTCCCATACCGATATCGGCTACACAGAGCGTCAGGAGAAGATCCAACAATATCATGTAGACTTTATCCGGCAGGTGCTTCACATTTTGCGTGAAATTCAATCCGGTCGTCGACCTGAATGGGAGGGGTTTAAGTGGGTATGTGAAACGTTTTGGCCTATCGAAACCTTCCTGAGTCGGGCAACGGAGCAAGAAAAGGAAGAGTTCGTAGCCGGAGTTAAGCGTGGTGATATCGGCTTGTCCGGTACGTACTTGAATATGACGGAATTAATCGGCAAAGATTTGTTCACATCGATGATTGCCCGTGTACGAGATTTTGGATATTCCATTGAAGCTCCAATTACATCAGCGATGACTGCAGACATTAACGGCTTCAGCTGGGGGTATGGTCAGGCATTGTTAGATGCCGGTATTCATAATTTATCTACCTGCATTCATACCCATCACGGAATGTTTCCTTGCTGGAAGAAGCAGCAGCCTTTCTGGTGGGAAATGCCTTCCGGTGATCGCTTGCTGACCTGGAGTGGCGAGCATTATGTATTCGGTAATGATCTGGGGCTTGTACCTGGTATGGGCGGGAAATATACGATCAAAGATGAATTTGATATGAGTCATGGCGCTACATTCGAGATTGCTGAACAGCGTATACTTCGCTACATTGAGCGTTTGCAAGAGGATGGCTATGCCTTTAACTTCTTCCCGGCTATGTTCTCAGGGCTACCAACGGATAACAATCCACCGAATGCGGAGACGATGACCTTCATTCGTCAATGGAATGCGAAGCACGGCGAAAATATTGAGATTCAGATGGCAACTTTAGATGATTTCTTCGATGAAGTTCGTGCTCATGCACAGCAGCATGCGGAAGATATTCCTGTGTATCGTGGAGATTGGCCAGACTGGTGGACGGATGGCGTAGGTTCAACACCGAAGCATGTACAAGTATTCCGTGAAGCACAACGTGTATATCAAAAGGTTAGAAGGCTGGATCCGAACTGTGAAATCGTTACATCGGAGACGATGAAGGAGATGGAATATCAGTTAACGATGTTTGCTGAGCATACATGGGGCTATCATTCATCCATTTCCGAGCCTTGGAATCCGTTCGTTCAGGAATTAGGCTTGCGGAAAGAAGCTTTTGCTGCCAATGCAAGTACGATTGCGCATCGTGCGTTGTATGACATTCTTGAGGCGAAGGGCGATGCATTACTTGCTCCTGGGCGCCCTATGAAGTTTAAAATTCATAATCCATATCATTTCGTACAAGAAGATTATGCGCATCTCATTCTCGAAGGATGGTATCACGATGAGATCAAGAATGGCTTCGAGGTGCGTGATATTACGACGAATGAGGTCATTCCAGCACAGCTTCGTCTGGCATCTCGAGGTGTGATCGTAACGATTCCGGTAACATTGCAGCCAAGTGAAGAGAGAGTACTTCAGATCTTCGCCGTGAAACCAAGTATCGGAACTGCTTTTATGAACGATTATTTAGCATCCGATCGCGTGATGGATCTGGATGTTACGCATGATGTGAAGAATTTCCGCATGACATCTTCCTATGTAGAAACTCCATTTGTACACATCACGTGGAAAAAGGGCGAAGGGATCACCTCGTGGGTCGATAAAACGACAGGAAAAGAGCTACTTCGAGCTGATCGCCAGCACGCAGCTTTTACGCCAGTCTATGATGTTACACCTGCAACGAAGGTTGGAGAAATGACCGAGGTGCGTCGTCTGATGGGCCGTAATCGGAAGGGACCGGATGCGATCGTTTCAACGGGCGAGTTAATTAGTGCGGAGCTCATTACGCAAGGTCCGGTGTATGGCATTATTCAATTGACCTATAAGGTGGATGGCTGTGAGCATTATTCCTTGTTCTTAACAGTATACGCGGATCGTCCACGTGTGGATGTGGCCGTACGTATGCATAAAGAGAGCGTATGGAAGCCTGAAAACTTATATGTTTCACTTCCTTTTGGTGGCTCATTATCAACGGATAAGTATGACTTATGGGTGGATAAGATGGATGCGTTGACACGGATGCGGAAGGATCAACTACCAGGCAGCTTAGCAGATTACACAGCGGTTGGAGAAGGAGCTGTATATGTTTCCGAATCGCAAGGCGTTGTGATCGCGATGCCAGATACGCCATTAATTCAGCTAGGTTCGCTAGAACATGGGTATCGATTGCTTAACGGTGATGAGAAGCTAGAGCAGGATCCAGCTCATTTGTACGCTTGGGTGATGAATAACTATTGGGAAACTAATTTCTCTGCGACATTGGGTGGTTTCTATGAATTTAGATATTTCATCACTTGGGGCGAGAACTATAGCAAACCGGATGCTTCCATGGATGCATGCCGTGGAATGAATGCTGGCATTCTAGCTTGGCGCCAACACTAGCTCAACAAAACTGGAGGTATATATCGAATGAAATATAAAAACCCTTCGTTATCTATTGCTGAGCGTGTTGCAGATTTGTTGGCCGAAATGACGCTGGAGGAGAAGCTTGGACAGCTTCTCCAGCCTTTTGGCTGGAAGACATATGTAAAAGGCGACGGAGATGTTCAGCTCACGGATACATTTAAAGACGCAATTGCGAATGGTGGAGTCGGTTCACTATATGGTGTGCTTCGAGCAGATCCATGGACAGAGGTTACACTTGAAACAGGCTTGTCCCTGCGTGAAGGGGCCGAGGTTACTAATCTTATTCAGCGATATGCAATGGAGCATACGCGACTGGGCATTCCAATTCTATTTGGTGAGGAATGCTCCCATGGACATATGGCCATAGGGAACACGGTGTTCCCTGTACCACTGACCATAGGAAGTAGCTGGAATACAGAGTTGTTCCGACAGGTTTGTCAAGCTGTAGCGGTAGAGACTCGTGCACAAGGGGGAGCAGCTACCTATTCTCCTGTATTGGACGTGACACGTGATCCGCGATGGGGGCGGACAGAGGAATGCTTTGGTGAAGATCCTTATTTGATTAGTGAAATGGCAATAGCTGCGGTGAAAGGGTTGCAAGGGGATTCGTTAAATACGGATCATACCATTCTTGCAACCTTGAAGCATTTTGTAGCTTATGGTAGCCCAGATGGTGGGCGTAATGCGGATACCGTACGTATGGGCATGCGTGAGCTGATGGAGAAGGATTTACTTCCTTTTCAGCGTGCGGTTGCGGCAGGAGCCAAATCCATTATGACGGCCTATAACGAAATTGATGGGGTACCTTGTACGTCTAGTAAAGAGCTGTTGACGCATATTTTACGTGACAAGTGGGGCTTTGACGGCTTCGTCATCACGGATTGTGGAGCGATGAGCCAGCTCAGACATGGTCATCAAATCTGTGAGACGGAAGAGGAAGCGGCCAGCCTAGCATTGAAAGCGGGCGTAGATATGGAGATGTCCGGTGAGACCTTTGGCCAATATCTACAATCTGCTCTTGATCAGCAATTGATCGCGGTGTCAGATCTAGATCTTGCGGTGGAGCGAATCTTGCGCTTGAAATTTGAATTAGGATTATTCGAACGTCCTTATGTGAATCCAGCGTTGGCAGAGCAGGTTATTGGTCAATCCTCTCATCGAGAATTGGCTCGGCAAGCTGCACGTGAAGGCATTGTGTTACTGAAGAATAAGGAACAGGCATTACCGTTATCTCCATCCCGTGGCAAGATCGCCGTGATTGGACCGAACGCGAACAATATGTATAACCAGTTAGGCGATTATACGTCACCGCAGGAGCGGGAGCAGATTGTTACCGTGTTGGATGGCGTTCGCGCGAAGTGTTCAGGCTTTAGTGAGGTTGTGTATGCACCAGGCTGTCGAGTGAAGGACCCATCTCGAGAAGGATTCGAAGCGGCGATCGCAGCTGCGGCTTCAGCAGAGACAATTATTGCTGTTGTAGGCGGATCGAGTGCACGTGATTTTGGAGAAGGTACGATTGATTTGAAGACTGGGGCTGCGGTCATTACCGATACGTTTATGCTAAGTGATATGGATTGTGGAGAAGGCTTTGATCGTGCCCAACTGAATTTATGTGGAGTACAGCTCGAGCTGTTGCAGGAGCTTCACAGTTTAGGCAAGAAGCTGATTGTTGTGTATATCAATGGTCGCCCAATTGTTGAGCCATGGATTGATGAGCATGCTGATGCGATTGTGGAGGCATGGTACCCAGGGCAAGAGGGCGGTCATGCGATTGCGGATATCCTGTTTGGTGACTACAACCCATCAGGAAGATTAACGCTATCCATTCCGAAGCATCTGGGACAATTACCTGTGTACTATAATAAGAAGCGTTCGCGTGGGCATCGATATTTAGAGACGGATTTCCATCCGCAGTATGTATTTGGGTATGGGCTTAGCTACACGAGCTTTCACTATGACAATATACAATTGAATCAACCAAGTATTTCTGTTGATGGTACGTGTACGGTTTCAGTGGATGTGATGAATACGGGTGATATGGCTGGACACGAGGTCGTGCAATTGTACATCAAGGACTGTGTTAGTTCGATATCACGCCCGGATAAGGAGCTGAAGGGCTTTTGTAAAATTTATTTGGAGCCTGGGGAGAAGCGTACCGTTCACTTTACTATTTCATCACAGGAGCTGCAATTTGTCTCAGCAGATTTAACGTGGATCGTCGAGCCGGGTCGATTTGAACTTTATACGGGCTCGAATGTAGAGCAAACATTGTCCATCGATTTACAGGTTGTACAATGAGTGCGATGAAGCGGACGAACGATCAGGGGGACTATTAATGATTAGAATACAACGGTTCATTCGAGAGTTATCTGAACGACAGTGGCTCGAATCGATCCCCATTAAAGACTGGGACGTACAATCAACAGAATATATTTTACCGGGTAAATATTCGGAAGAACGCGCTTTTGTAGGAAGCGAAGCCTTTGATTTATTCCCAAGCAAACAAGGTACAACGTATATGCTGCGTACGACGTTATCCATTCCGAACGAATGGCCTGAGGATGCAGTAGGGTTATATTTTACCTCTGGATCAGGTGGGGAAGGGCTGCTTCGTATTAACGGACAGTCCTTTCAAGGGTTGGATCGAAATCACCCATTTGTAAAATTACCTGATCGGGTTGGCAAACAAATCGAAGTGGAGATTGAACTGTTTGATGCTGTACCGGAGCCTGTGGATCCCTTAAATCAGCAAGCAACCATTCATGCACCCATTCGCAAGATTCATAGCACGCTAGTCTATGTGAACACAACAGTGCAGTCGTTGATGTATTCTGTGAGCGTCATTATGAATGCTGCGGAATTGCTACCAGCGTCAGATTTTCGTCGTACTCGCGTGATGGAAGCTCTATATACAGCTATGGATGCATTTATTTTGCTATCACAAGAGAAGATTGCAGGCGGTGCCGCAGCTTCAATTGAACACCACCTTGTCGAACAAATAAGACAGATCGGTGGCAATAGCGAAGGTGTCATCCATATGGTAGGACAATCTCATATTGATATTGCATGGCTGTGGCCATGTCGTGAGACAGTGCGTAAGACGAGTCGGACGTTCTCAACTGTAAATGCTTTAATGGATGAATTTCCTGAATATCGGTATGCACAGAGTCAGCCGTTGCTCTTCGAGTATTTGAAGTTGAATGATCCAGTGTTATATGAGCGTGTAAAAGAACGAATTCGTGAAGGCCGCTGGGAGCTTGTCGGTGGCATGTGGGTGGAGCCGGATCTCAATATACCAAGTGGTGAATCATTGATGCGGCAAATGCTCTACGGTCAACGATTTTATCAGCAGGAATTTGGAAAGCGATCCTTTATAGAATGGTTACCGGATACCTTTGGCTACTGTGCATCATTACCGCAAATTTTGAAGCATGGTGGCATGCGTTACTTCATGACGACGAAGCTGAATTGGAATGATACGAACCCATTTCCGTATGACTTGTTTTATTGGGTAGGCATTGATGGAACGCCAATGCTATCGTATTGCAACCATGGGGTAAACGAGGATACGCAGCCGAAGGATGTTCATGAACATTGGCAATCTTATAAAGAGAAAGCTAAGCATCCGGAACAAATGTTATTGTATGGGCATGGGGATGGCGGTGGTGGTGTCACGCGTGAGATGCTCGAATATATTCATCGCTCGGATCTCATGATCGGTCAGCCCTCATCTCAATTTAGTAGCGCGGAGGCATTCTTCACGGGTATTTCCGAAGCAAATCCAAATTTACCGAGCTGGCACGGTGACCTGTATCTTGAACTACATCGAGGTACGTATACGACACATGGGCGTAACAAACGTAATAATCGGAAGGCTGAGGTTCTGTATCGTGAAGCAGAGTTATGGTCTACGTTGGCCCGATCATCGCTGAGCTCAGAACAAGCAAAGACGTTACAGCATGATTTACATGAGGGATGGAAGTTGATTTTATTAAATCAGTTCCACGACATTATTCCGGGTTCTGCCATTACAGAAACGTATGAGACATCGATGAGAGAGTATGAGGAAGTATTCCAGCGCGGGAAGACAAGCTTAGAGATCGGGATGGCAGCCATTGCATCTCATGTTCAGATCGAAGGGACGATGGAAGGAACACCGTTCCTTGTATTGAATAGTATGGGCTGGAGCCGTGATTGTGTATTAGAGCTGACTACCCAGGATCTTATCGATCAAGGTGTTACGAATATTGAATGGAATCGCTTAACGATCGTGACTACGGATGGTGAATCATTGGATTATGAAGTTAGTAGCCATGGAACGACCAAGATCCTTCGAATTCGCGTACCGAATGTTCCAGCAATGGGCTACAATACGATTCTAGTACGTGAAAATGAAGTAGCTGTAGTGCCAGAATCGCCGAAAGTATTACCAAAGCTACTTGATGAGTGGGAGACAGCCTACTATCGTATACGCTTCAATGAACAAGGAGAAATCATAAGCTTATACGATAAACAAGCGAATCGTGAAATCGTGAAGGCGGGAGAGCGGGCGAATCAGTTCCATTTCTTCCATGATCGTCCGACGCTATGGGATGCGTGGGACATTGATCCGCGCTATGAGCAACAGTCTGCTGGAAAGGCATTTCTTTTAGAGAAGAAGCTAATCAGTTCAGGAGCTGTTGCTGATGTTATAGGCTTCCGTTGGCGTATAGGACAATCCACGATTGAGCAGGAGATGGTCCTATATCATCATCATGCTCGCATTGAGTTTAGAACAAAGGTGGATTGGCAGGAAGCTCATAAGCTGCTGAAGGTGGGCTTCCCACTCGATGTTGTAACAAGTCGAGCCACTTATGAAATACCGTTCGGTGCTTTAGAGCGGAATACACATCGCAATACAAGCTGGGATCAAGCGCAATATGAAGTATGTGGTCATCGCTTCGCTGATGTGTCTGAGCATAGCTATGGTGTCAGTGTGCTGAATGATTGTAAGTATGGTTATGATACCCAAGGAAGTACGATTCGTCTTTCCTTGCTACGTGCGCCAAGATGGCCGGATATATCGGCAGATCAGGGATATCATGAGTTCACCTATGCACTGTATCCACATGCCGGCGATTGGCGTCAAGGACACACACTTCGAGCAGCAGCAGAGCTGAATCATCCACCTGCTTATATTGCAGTATCCACCGTAGATGCTACAGAGCTACAGAGCACGAATGTATGGGATCGATGTTGTTCATTGCTTCCTTTTACAAGTGAGCATGTTGTCTTGGAGACGGTCAAATGGGCTGAGGATGACGATGGCATCATTCTTCGTATGTACGAATCCGCTGGAGGTCGTGAGACGATCGATCTTAAGTGGCCGTATCCACATCAAGCGGTGTATGTATCGAATGCCTTGGAAGAAGAAGTCCTGTTAATGGACAGCTGGCAACTGACCTTTACACCTTATGAAATAAAAACGATCAAGATTAAGACTGTATAGTCAAAATTGGACGAATCCTGCATCTGAAAGACATAGGAAGACGACTGCGGTTCGTTCTCTTCCTATGTCCATTTTGGAATGATATTGACGCTAGGCATCCATCAATCTATGCTCGGAGGTTGAATTAGCATGATCATGGCAACATCAGTACTAAACAATTCGACAGCATGGAAAAGACCTACAATAATTACGAAGCCTACCTATACTTCGGGCACGAAAGATCCGGTGATATGTCTCAATACATGTCTTGAGAATCAATGGTATTTCAGTATGAATCCACTCTCAACTGAACATATTGAGGCACAAAACCTCGATTCTTATGATTGGCATGAAATCATTGTTCCTGGTGAAGTTGCTATGCAAGGCTATAATATCGAAAGTGACACACCATACTACTACACAACTTCTTTTATGATTCCAGAAGATTATGATGGAAAGCATGTAATCCTAAGGTTCCATGGTATATATTCCAAAGCTAAGGTATGGATAAACGGTTTGTATAACCGTGATCATCAGGGTGGATTTACGACATGGGATTGTGATATTACGGATCAGATCCGCGCTGGGCAAGCTACTACTATCGTCGTTGAATTCATCGATGACATATGGGACCCTTCAATTGGTAGCAAATACGCTCATCATAATATTGGTGGGATTCTAAGATCGATAGAGCTTATTGCAGTACCTAAGACGCATCTTACTAGATTTCATTATGACATTGAATTTGACACCGCTTACAATAATGCGTTTTTGCAGGTATCACTAGGTGCCGCACTCCATCAAGCTAAAGCTGTTTATGTTCAACTTGAGCTAACAGACCAACAACAAGCCCTCGTACCACTTGAAGAGCATTCTATCGTTTTTGAGCCTGAGCAACAACACCTCGATATATCCTTCAACATTCAACACCCAAAGAAATGGAATGCTGAGCAGCCCTATCTATACACCCTACATGCCAAGTTATTTGACGATGAGCATCAATTGATCGAGCAAGCTGAAGTACAGGTTGGATTCCGACAAATCTGCTTCGCAGGAAAGAACGGGACAGATCCGAAAGAAATCTACATTAATGGAGAACGAATTAAATTAAGAGGCACATGCCGCCATAGTATCCATCCAAAGCTCGGAAGAACAACAACACCAGAAATGGATATACAGGATGTCATATTGCTACGAGAGCAAAATGTTAACTACGTACGAACCTCCCACTATCCACCATCGGAGGAGTTTCTTGCGGCGTGCGATGAGCTTGGCATGTATGTAGAGGAAGAAACAGCCGTTAACTTCCAGTATGCAAATGGACCTGGACCATGGCGGGATGACGAACCATGGTATATGAATCAATTAGCAGAAATGATAGAACGTGATCGTTCTCATCCTAGCGTCATAATATGGTCATTAGCTAATGAGAGTGGCTGGCGCGCTAATGAGGAAGGGGATAAATTCAGAAGACAGCTGCAGTACGTTCAGCAAGAGGAGACGACTCGGCCAACTAAATTCAGTTATCCGTTCTTAGTTGAGGATGGCAGTACAACCGATATTTACAGCGCACATTATATTGATTATACAAATGATATGGATTACCACTTAGTTACTTATGGGGTGTCTGAGAAAGATATCGTAATTAACTATTCTTCTCCTGTTATTCACGATGAATATGCACATATCGCTTGCTATAACATCGAGGAACTTGAACGAGACAATAACGTACGCAACTTCTGGGGAGAGAGTGTATATAAGATATGGGAGAAGATTGTCAATACGCATGGTGCGCTTGGTGGTGCATTGTGGGCTAATATTGATGATATATTCTTCCTGCCTGATGGTGTCCCCGAACGACATCAACAGCATTCAATTGGTACTGCCGCAGGATACGGAGAATGGGGTAATATGAGTGATGTCTGGCGCAGACATAAGCCTGAATATTGGATGACTAAGAAAGCCTACTCCCCAATTCGGATTATGGAAGGCACCGTTGGGAATCCAGGATATGCCCCACTCATCATCTCAATTAGTAACTGGTTCAATCACACTAACCTGAATGAAGTGAACATTTGCTACAGCATTCACGTGGATGGGCAAATTATTGCCCAACCGTCTTTCTATGGACCTGATATTAAGCCATACTCAAGTGGGCAACTCGAACTCCCAGCACGAGATTGGAGCGATCGAGAGCGCATACATTTACAGTTTCAAACATCGGATGGGATAGTCGTAGATGAATATCTGCTCCCAATTGCAACAAGACAGTTCATATTCTGTGATGCCCAGTATGAAGCATTAAAGGTCGAAGAAACGGATGAGCAATATCTCATTCGTAACAACATGGTTTCTTTCACATATTGCAAAGAATCAGCGATGCTCTCTCAAGCAACTTTCCAAAACCGAGTCATACTTACAGGTGGCCCGCATTTGAATTTGACTGGTGTCGAGCTTGGTAATTGGATTCCAGGTTCCATTCATGTAGAAACTTGCGAGAATGACCAGCAGATTGTAGTCACAACTACTGGTCATTACACACTAGGCATAAAAGTTTTATTTGTTCAGAAGCTGTTCGCAAGTGGTAAATTTGAAATTCGCTATACGGTGGACAATGATGAACTTGAGCTTGAGATACAAGAACTTGGTCTAGCAATCGATATGCCTGAGCACATCGATTATGTGGAATGGCAGAAATCAGGACGATTCAGTGTTTATCCTGAGAATCATATAGGGAGACTTACCGGCCGTGCCAACCGGGTTCGTAAAGCTAGTGATGAACAACCAGATGTTTACGGAGAGCAACCTGCGTGGGAATGGAAAGACGATATGCGCAACTATTATTTGGAACGTAAAGACGATTCTACTAAAGGAATAGTTACTAATGATTTCCAAACGATGCGAGAGTATATTCACTTCTATGCTGTTGGCCTAGCAGATACGGACGCCACTCTACGCGTAGAATCCAACGGAAACGAGGCTGCTCGAATAGCTTATATGTATCAACCGCCTACATTAGTTAGTTATGCGGATACCGATTCATTAACCTATAAGGGTGAATGGCAGCACCTACAAGATTCAAAAGCTATCATAGGTACGGTGTGGCATTCGAATACTCCGGGATCTACCATTGAATTCTCATTTTACGGTACAGGCGTTCAGTTCATGTATAAGAAACATAAAACTGGTGGAACGATGCATGTTCACGTAGATGATCAGCCCAAGCATATCATTGGTACACATAGTGATATTGGTATGCCACTGTACCAACAACGATTTACTTGCAGAGAACTTCCACTCGCGTACCATAAGATTACCATTGGAGTCCCCTTCGATTACGAGGGAGCGGAAGTTGTCATCGAGGCATTCGAAATTCTGAATGATACCATTCCTGCAAAAATCATAGCACAGCTTATTATCAATCAAGCCTGGTATTACCCAGCGTTAGGCTGGGGGAACTATTGCGGAGAACCAATCCGTATTGAATCAGGTTATTCGCAAATGACTACGTTCAGAATGACTAATAATCCTCAAATGATTATAGAGTACGGTAAATAACGTATGATAGTATGGAAGGTCGGCTACTCAAATAATGGGTAGCCGACCTTCCATTTTTTATGAGAATAATTGATCAATACCTTTGAACGTATTCTCTATAACATGCTCAGATGTATAAATAGATAGATGATGTGGTAGTAGTCCCTGTTCGAGCGCAGGTCTAAATACATCAAAACTTTTCGCGATTTGTCCGCCAAGCACGAGTCGCTGTGCTCCAAAGCCCACGATATAGGGATCAAGCATCTCAGCTAGACACGAACCAAATTCTTCGAATACTTGTTGATAGGCGAGGTTTCCCTGTCTTGCCAGATCAGCGAGCTCCTTCACATCCATGCCTTCTATCCAAAATCCACGTTCCTGTGCGGCATGTAGAATACCAGGACGGAAGAACACTTCATCGATCATTGTATGGCGATAAGGCTTATCATAGAGCTCTCCATTACGAGGAACTCCCTCACCCTCAATTCGGATTTTTCCTTGATCAATGAAAGCAGAGCCCAGCCCTGTGCCGAGTGTTAAAGAGATAAAACGTTCTTGTGGAACACTGCAGCAGATAAATCGTTCGATAATGTTGTTCCAAACATATATTGGTATTGCATGATCGTCATGAATTGCTGGAGCGTAGTGCTGGCATCCTCACTTGCAAGCGAAGGGACTTGGAATTGAGAAGCTTGAATGGAGCAGCCATTCATGACGAGACTGGACTTGATAAAGGTCTCGCCAACGTCGAGTGCGATAACGAATTTAGTCTTCAAGGAAGCTCACATCCCAAGATTTGGATACCCCAGTTTTTATGAGCTTACAAGGCTGGCTACCTAAATTCTCAACTCGATAGGCACCGAATGCAGCAGGCAGGATATAGGACTCCGCATACCAGAATTCGACTGAGACGGATTCATTGTCGCAGGATATAATTCTCACCTTCTACGAGATTGAACATGACCATTTGGTGATCTGTATGATCTTCCCATTTATCAGTTAAATGTAATCGGTGTACATAGAAAAGTAGATCCTCTCGTTGACCAAGTTCCACCATTTCGTTGCGACCTTGGGATTGTAATAGTACGGGCTTAGCGATTAAATTCTCCTGCACCCACGCTGTTTTCTTATAGAAATCAATATTCGGAAAGGCGTGATCAATATTAATCGGACGAGGTTTACCATCCATTCCTTTGCGCAAGAAATCATAGATTTTAAACGTAAACCACCATGTTGTTGATGAAATCTCGAGGACAAGATTATTTTTTCCTGATGCATGCATTGTACCTGTTGGAATGAGGAATAGGTCGCCTTTTTCAGCTTCAAACTCGTTTACATAGTCTTTTAATGGGATAGGAATAGCCGTTTCCTGCGCTGTCTTCACCGCTTGATAGAAATTTTCTTCGGTGCAAGTATCCGTTAATCCCAAATAGACATGGGATGTTCCTTGCTTCTCCATAATGTAATAGGATTCTTGTTGCTCCATAAATTCATTAAATTCACTTCGAATATACGATTGCTTAGGATGGACTTGGCAAGATAAATTGTCACCCTCTATCGTATCCAAGTAGTCGAAGCGAATCGGGAAGTAATCTCCGAATAATTGAACGTTGCGTTCGCCGAGAATGGCAAGATACTCATAATAAATGCATCACATTAAGGAAGGGGATTTCGATGTACTCACCTTGATATTCCAGAATAATAGAGTTCTTCGGTGCGATCGCTACATATATAGTAACATGCCTGTTGTTTAACCATTCTTAAAGCTTTCAATAAACTTGGAAGCTAGTGATGATAAGTATTTATCTTTGATCCAGACGGCGGCGACCCGCGTGCGAAGCGACTCACTACTGATTTCTTTATAGATCAAATTACGATTACTCGTTAATTCGAAAGCGGATTTGGGGATAATTCCGATGCCAAGACCAGCATTTGCCCAGAGCAGTGTTGTTCGCGCATCATCATTCATACAGAAAATTAGCGGATCAAAACCATTCTCAAGACAGGTTTCCCGGATAAGCTGCTCAAAACGGCGGTAGATAATGAGCGGCTTATCTTTTAACTCACCGATCTCAACGAAGTTTTCATCTGTTTTCCAGTCATACTCTGGAGTCATTACGGCAATCATAGGCTCAGCTTGTGTGTAAAGACATTCTAAATTTGTAGCATTAAAGGGTGTCCGGACAATGCCAATCTCGACAATGCCCTTGTTCAAAAGGTCGATGATTCTGAAGGTATTCCCTTCATGGATTTCAAATTTAACGCCTTGATACGTTTTGTGAAACTCACATAGTCGATCTTGGAGCAGGGTCGCTCCTGAGGAAGAGACAGTGCCAATGGCAAGAGTTCCTTTTAAGCCTTTGACAAAATCATTGAGCTCCCGGGCAGTGGAATCAGCCAGCTCCAGAATTTGTTGAGCCCGGTCACGCAAAATGGCTCCTGCTTCGGTAAGTTGTACACTGCGCGGACCTCGATCTACAAGCTTGACGCCTAGTTCTTCCTCAAGCAGCTTAAGCTGCTGACTGAGCGGAGGCTGAGCCATTTGCAGCTTTCTGGCTGCAGAAGTAATCTGCCCTTCCTCAGCGATAGCCATAAAATATTTAAGCTGTCTAATATCCATAAAAAGAATCCTCCGAACTTGAGATATGTTAATCGTATGGGAGCGATACGAATCAAATATTATTAATATGTGAGTAGATATGCCATAATCATAACTGTTATTATACATATTTCAAGTGCTTAAATACTTCTTATGTTGGGTGTGGATGACGTTGTTTAAAATTGCAGTCTATTTAAAACCGTACAAAAAAGAAGCCATCATCGGTCCAATCTTCAAGCTGATGGAAGCGATTCTGGAGCTGATTTTGCCTACCATTGTTGCGTTAATCATCAATAACGGGGTAGGAAATCATGACAGTGCTTATGTATACCGTATGGGTGGCCTGATGGTGCTGATGTCTCTGCTTGGCTTCGGTTGCTCCATGGTGTGCCAATACTATGCAGCACGAGCATCTCAGGGATTCGGCACGACGCTTCGTAATAAAATGTTCAAACATATTACATCTTTATCGTACGCTGAGCTGGATACGTTCGGTACGCCTACGCTGATTAACAGAATTACCAATGATGTAAACCAGCTGCAGATTGCAGTGGCTATGCTGATTCGCCTGGTTATTCGTGCGCCGTTTATCTGCATCGGGGCTATCATAATGTCCATGATTTTGGATTTTAGATTATCGCTGATTTTAATAGCGGCAACGCCGATTTTTGGCATTATATTATATTTTATTATCACTCGAAGTGCACCTTTGTATCGAAAATACCAGCAGAAGCTGGATGCCCTTGCGCTCGTTCTTAGTGAGAATTTGTCGGGGATACGAGTCATTCGTGCTTTTGCGAAGAGACGTACGGAAAAAGAACGTTTTGATGCCTCATCTGAGGATTTAACCACTACAGCGATCCGGGTCTCGCGGATTTCCGCTTTACTTGGACCTATGACGACACTTGTAGTAAACGCGGCGATCATAGCTATTTTATGGGTAGGTGGAATTCACATTGATGGGGGGCGATTGTCTCAAGGTGAGATCATTGCCTTTATCAATTACGTCACTCAAATCTTGCTGGCACTTATAGTGGTCTCCAACTTGGTCATTATTTTTACAAAAGCCTCATCTTCTGCCAATCGTGTGAATGAAGTGCTGAGTGTCAAAGCATCCGTGTCCGAGGACGGGAATGTTGTGATGACTGAACCTGATCATACCGCTCCTGCCATATCATTCGATCATGTATCGTTTGGTTATAATACAACAGGAGAATTGGCATTAGAGGATATTTCGGTAGTCATTAACCGCGGAGAAACTGTAGGGCTGATTGGCAGTACGGGTTCTGGTAAATCTACTTTCGTGAACTTAATTCCACGTTTTTATGATGCAGTGCAAGGTGAAGTTAAAGTGGATGGAGTGAATGTCAGAGATTATAAGCTGCATCAGCTTCGTGAGAAAATAGGGATTGTGCCGCAAAAAGCAGTGTTGTTTACTGGAACAATCGCTGAGAATATTCGTTGGGGTAAGGAAGACGCAAACGAGGAAGAAATCATGCAAGCAGCCTTTGTTGCTCAGGCGGAAGAGTTTATTCGTAAATTGCCAGAAGGATTGAATACGCAGGTATCACGTGGCGGACTTAATTTATCCGGGGGGCAAAAGCAGCGCTTGACGATAGCTCGCGCAGTGGTAGGTAAGCCGTCGATTCTAATTCTGGATGACTCCTCCAGTGCGCTGGATTTCGCTACTGATGCGGCTCTACGTAAAGCGCTCAAAGAGAGCAGCCAGCAAATGACCGTACTCGTTGTCTCGCAGAGGGTGAGCACTGTAAGGCAAGCGGATAAAATTATGGTATTTGAGGAAGGGCGGATCGCCGGTATCGGAACCCATGAGGAGCTGATGCGTGGTTGTGAAGTGTACAAAGAAATCTGCCTGTCCCAGCTATCGAGTGAGGAGTCGGGCCAATGAACAAAAACAACATTTGGAAAAGACTAATTGTATATACAGGACATTATAGAAAAATAGCTATTGGGGCAGTTATATGCGCGTTACTCAGTGTGATCGCCAGTCTAATCGGACCACTACTTATCGGTAAAGCCATTGATTTTATGATCGGACCGGGAGAGGTGGATTTTGACGCCGTACTTAGACTGCTTTTGATTCTGGCAGCGGTATATATTGTCGGCAGCTTTTTTGGATGGCTCCTTACCTATCTGACGAATCGAATCGCCTACCGGACTGTATATGACTTACGGCGGGAGCTTTTTGATAAATTAAATATTTTGCCTTTAAAATTTCACGACAACCACCCGCAAGGTGACAGTATCAGCCGGTTTGTTAACGATATGGATGCCGTCTCTGATGGACTGCTGCAAGGTTTCTCCACACTGCTTACAGGGATCATCACCATCGTTGGGGCAATTGTGCTTATGTTGTACATCAGTCCTCTGATGACCTTAGTAGTTCTTCTGTCAGCACCCGCCACCTTTTTTGTGGCCAGATTTATTACGATGCGATCTCAAAAGATGTTTAAAGAGCAGGCGAAGATTCTCGGTGGTCTCAATGGCTATGTGGAGGAAATGATCGGCGGGCAAAAAGTAGTCACCGCTTATCATTATGAAGAACGTGCAATGTCTCAGTTTGAAGAACAAAACGAGACATTATATCAGACCGGTGTGAAGTCACAATTTTATGGCTCCTTATCCAATCCGACAACGCGGCTAGTAAATAACGTTACGTTCTCAGTTATAGCTATGATCGGTAGTGTTATGGTAATTCGGGGTCATTTCACGGTAGGGGATCTGTCCAGTTTCTTGATCTTCTCCAACTTGTTCGCTAAGCCGTTTAATGAAATAACAGGTGTGATTACACAGCTTCAATCGGCAACTGCCTCTGCGCAGCGGATCTTCGCCATTCTCGATCTAACACCAGAACCCGCTGATTCTAAGGGCGCAAAAATCATGAGTACAAGTCAAGGAACCATTACCTTCGAAAAAGTATCCTTTGCTTATAATCCAGAACGTCCCTTGATTAACGATTTCAGTCTAGAAGTGAAGCCCGGTACCCGAGTTGCGATTGTAGGTCAGACTGGAGCAGGGAAGACGACGCTGGTAAACCTGCTCATGCGTTTCTACGATGTGGACCGTGGGTCCATCAAGATTGATGGTGTGGATATTAAGACCATTACGCGTGACAGTCTGCGACGTAATTTTGGGATGGTGCTGCAGGATACTTGGCTCTTTGGGGGCACGATCAGAGATAATATTGCTTACGGAAAACCTGGGGCTACAGAGGAGGAAATCATCGCTGCTGCTAAAGCTGCTAATGCTCATAGCTTCATTAAACGTCTGCCAGAAGGGTATGATACGAAGATCAGTGGCTCAGGGGATAATCTCTCCCAAGGACAGAAGCAGCTACTTACCATTGCACGAGTAATGCTTGTAGATCCGCCTATGCTCATCTTAGACGAGGCTACAAGCAGTATTGATACCTTAACTGAGGTACGGATTCAGAAGGCTTTTCTGACTATGATCGCTGGTCGGACCAGCTTTGTGATTGCCCACCGATTGTCAACGATTCGGGAGTCGGATCTCATTCTTTTCATGAAGGATGGAGACATTGTGGAGAGTGGTACGCATGATCAACTCCTAGCCAGCGGTGGATATTACGCCAGATTATATAACAGTCAGTTCGCCTCAGCGTAGACTTTGTGAAGAAAAAGAAGTATTCGACCCTATTTGGGGCGAGGATGCTTCTTTTTTGTCAGTAGCATGGCATTTACTGTCCCGTAAATGAAACCTCAGGTGGTTCCCTTCGTATCCTTAAATATGCAAATATTAGGGAGGGAATTCATTACAATGTCAATGTTTAAACGAATGCTCGCGAGTGCCGGAATTGGAGCGGCTAAAGTAGATCTCATGCTCCATCAAGATTTCGTGAACGCAGGTGATACGATCAGTGGTTCCGTTCGAATTCAAGGTGGCCGAGTGGATCAGGAGGTCGATGACGTCTACGCATTCGTTAAGACGCGTTACTTGAAAGAGCTGAACGATAAGAAGATGGAAGTGGAAGCGACGGTATCCAAATTCCTGTTAGCAAGTAAATTTAAAGTAGTGGCGGAGCAGGTTTATGAATTTCCCGTCTCATTCCAGCTTCCGGCGATAACGCCAGTGACGTTAGGGAGATCGCCGGTTTGGATTCAAACCGGACTTGATATTAAAGAGGCAATTGATCCAAAGGATCAGGATTATCTTCAAGTAGGCCCTCATCCATATTGTGCTATTATTTTGGATGCGATGAATCAGCTCGGGTTCCTTATTCGTGAAGTGACTTGTGAATATGCACCGCGTTACGGCAGGATCAATGGCTTAGATTTTGTTCAAGAATTTGAATTCGTTCCCCCCTCACAGTTCCGGAATCAACTAGACGAATTAGAAATCGTTTTCTTTCCAAATGAGGATGGCATTGAGTTGCTCCTACAGATTGATCGCAAGGCACGTGGTTTAGCTAGTTTGTTCGCCGATGCGCTTGATACAGATGAGAGCTTTGTGAAAATACGCTTCGATCACAACCAACTTGCTTACGGAGTTGACTATGTAGCTGATCAACTGCTCGCAACGATCCATAAGTACGTATAAACAGGATTATCAAAGAGAGGGGAGAACCCCTCTCTTTTTTCGTTTTTATAAAGAAAAATTTATTTATATGAAGGAATGAACTAAATGGACAGGATAAACGTACTATAGTAAAACTATCCTAACAACGTATGAAACGGTAGGCATTGAATGCATGATGAAAGTTACTAATACGAATACGAACGGAGAGGGAGTGTCAAGATGTTGACAATAAAGCATTTTACCAAGAGCTATAAGGGCGGTAAGAAGGCAGTGAATGACTTGAACTTAGTGGTCGAGAAAGGCGATATTTATGGCTTTATCGGTCATAACGGCGCGGGGAAAACAACGACGATTCGGGCAGTAGTAGGTGTTCTTGATTTTGAAGAGGGGGATATCGAAATAGGTGGACATTCCATCAAAAAAGATCCTTTAGCCTGCAAAGCGATCACTGCGTATATTCCAGATAATCCAGATCTATACGATCATCTGACCGGCATTCAATACTTGAATTTTATTGGTGATCTTTTTAGTGTATCGAAAGCTGATCGGGAGTTGTTGATTAAGAAATATGGGGATGAATTTGAGATTACATCTCATTTGGGGGATTTAATCTCCTCGTATTCTCATGGTATGAAGCAGAAGCTCGCGATCATCTCAGCACTGATACATAAACCGAAGCTGTTAGTTCTGGATGAGCCCTTTGTGGGACTTGATCCAAAAGCGGCACACACGCTTAAAAAAATCATGACGGAGATTTGCAGTCAGGGAAGTGCGATCTTTTTTTCAACGCATGTACTGGATGTAGCGGAGAAGCTCTGTAATAAGATTGCCATTATCAAAGCGGGAGAATTGATTACGCATGGGAAAACAGAAGAGGTGAAGGGTGACAGCAGCCTTGAAGATGTATTTTTGGAGTTGATTAAGCATGATTAATATCTGGAGATTGACGAAGATTCAGCTGATCTCTTCCTTTGGGTTAAATAAAGCTTTGCACACACGTGATGTGAAAGAAAGACAAAAAATGCTGTGGCTGACCATCGGGATCCTAATTGGAATTGTTATGATGGCTGTGGTTTCATTTGGTTATAGCTATATGATAGCAGAGACCCTTGAACAGATTGGTCGGCCAGAGCTGCTCCTTGCGATAATGATGGCAGTTACTTGCTTAATCGGATTTTTTACAACGATCTATAAGGCTAGTGGTGTATTATTTGGCTCCAAAGACTACGATCTCGTAATGTCGCTGCCAATCAAAACGAGTCATATTGTAGCAAGTCGGGTGGCTCAGCTTTATGTGTTAAACCTATTCTTCTCTTTGATGGTGATGGTACCTGCAGGCATTGTTTATGCTATAAAGGTGAATCCCGGCGTACTATATTATTTGTATTTTTTGATGACACTGTTATTTATTCCATTAGTGCCGATCATAGCTGCAACGATTATAGGTGCTCTGATCAGCTGGGTTTCCTCAAGATTTAAAGGAAGTCGTATAATAACGCTCATCCTAACTTTTGTTGTAATTATTGCTATAATTGTTGGTTCAGGTCAAATAAATGGTAACAATCCACAATTACTTGCGGATATGAGCGCTCAAATTGCTGATCAAATATACAACTTGTATCCTTTGACGCTTATGTATGTAAATGCGGTTTGCTCGTTTCAGTTTGATTCCTTAGTATTGTTTATTGGGTTTTCGCTGATTTCTTTTATGCTGTTTACCATCGTGCTTGGTAGCAAATATAAAGCGATCCACACAGGTCTTACGACTTCTTTTTCAAAAAATAAATATCAAATGAAATCACTTGCAGTATCCTCACCGCTTTATACATTGTATAAAAAAGAGCTGCGTCGCTATTTTAGTTCTTCTATCTATGTACTTAACACGAGTATAGGCATGGTAATGTTACTTGTGTTAGCGATCGCCTTACTGTTCGTTAGTGCAGACCAACTAGGTCAACTCGTTGAGATACCAGAGCTTTCAAATTATCTGAATCGACTGGCTCCCCTGTTTGTTTCCGTTTTTGTAACTTTAAGCTGTACGACATCCAGTTCTATTTCGCTCGAAGGTAATAATATTTGGATTTTAAAAAGCGCACCTGTGCCGACAATAACGATATTGCTAAGTAAAATCGCAGTGAATCTTACGATTACCGTGCCGATTGTAGTTGTCAGTAGTGTGCTCCTCATGATATCTCTAGACACCGGATGGATGGAAAGTTTGCTATTATTGGTTATTCCCGTCTTATATGCTTGTCTTACTGCAATGACTGGTGTACTCGTTAATTGGAAGTTACCTAAACTGGAGTGGACAAATGAAGTATCGGTAGTCAAACAAAGCGCATCCGTCTTAGTGGCGACGTTGATAGGGTTTATAAGTTTACTGATTCCTTTTGGTATGAGTCTGCTGCTATCTGATCTGAATGGCAATCTCGTATTGTTAGGGATTGGATTACTAATAATAGTGGTTTGTGGTGCGATGTATCGATATATTCAATCCAAAGGGGAGCTTTTATTTCGGGCTCTTTAAATCATAGGGGGATCCTAAAAGTCGTAATGGCTAGTGGGATGCCCTATTTTTTTTGCGCTCTACCAATATTTTAGCAGTGTTTATAGCTTCTATCCTTGGTATAATTCGAAGATTATATCCGAGGAGGATCATCTCGTGAACAATAGATTTGGTAGATTTGTAATTACGATACTTGTAGTAGTGCTTGTAGCTGGAGTATTTATTCAACATATATCGGCTGATGATGAGGCGCCTTTTAAGGATATAGATACTAGTTATGCTAAAAATGAAATTATAGATTTGTATCACCGCAACATATTAACCGGCACAACGGCGACAAGCTTCTCACCTACTAAATCGATTACTAGAGCGGAATTCATTACGGTTCTTGACCGTCTGCTAAAGCTTGATCCGGCAGTCAGTCCAGTATCTCCTTATATAGATGTAGCTAAAAAAGCTTGGTATTACGGCTGGATACAGGCAGCTGTTCAGCTTGAGCTGGCTAACGGCACATCGGCAACTACTTTCACGCCAGCAAAAGCAGTTACCAGGCAGGAAGCGGCTGTATGGATGGCCAAAGCTTTAAAGCAAACAAACCATACTCATGCTCTAACTTCGTTCAATGATCGAAATGAAATTGCTAGCTGGGCAAGATCAGCTGTTGCTACTGTAAATGATCTAGGTTTGATGAAGGGGGATAATCGCAAGAATTTCCGCCCCTCTGATCCTATAACTAGACAGGAAACGGCCGTCCTCATTGACCGAGTGCTGCAAAATGAGAGTTGGGCAGCAGAACTCGATGATGAGCCGGAGGATCGAATCGTTATAGGCTGGCAATATGGGCAGACGACGGCACAATATGAGAATACGGTTCTGAAATCCAACGTTAACACCTTATCACCACGGTGGTATTATGTAGGAAAAACAGGTGCAGTAACGGATTCAACGGATGCTTCGCTGATCACATGGGCAAAGAAGAATAATAAGAAAATATGGGCGATGGTAGGCAATCGATCGGATCAAGAAGCGACCCATCAAATGTTGTCGAGTATAACCACAAGGAATACTGCAGTAAATCAATTAGTAGCTTTAGTGAGCAAATATAGATTAGATGGACTAAACATTGATTTTGAAAATGTAGCGCCTGACGATCGTGAGTATTTGACCTCGTTCATTACATTATTAGCTGAGAAAATGCATGCTCTTAACGCGAAGCTATCAATAGACGTCTCTCCTGATCTTGGAACAGATTGGACAGATGCTTTTGACTACGCTGCACTAGGTAAGCAAGTGAACTATATGGTAATGATGGGTTATGACGAACATTATGACGGGAGTAAGCTTCCAGGGTCCAATGCTTCTATTCCTTTTGATCAACATGCAGTGGATACTGTACTAAAGGACGTACCCAGCCATAAGGTTATATTGGCACTGCCTTTATATAATCGTGACTGGACATTGAATCAGAATGGTACGGTTTCATCTTCAAAGTATATCTCGCTTCCGGAGCAAAATCAGATTATTAGTAGCTATGGAATGAAGCCCGTATGGAATGAGACTTTAGGACAATATGTTGCCAACTATTCAAAGCAGTCCATAAAACACACGATCTGGATTGAGGATGGCCGTTCATTAATAGCAAAATACGATTTAAGCGTTAAGAACAATCTAGCCGGAATTGCTTATTGGTATATAGGTGGGGAAAGCGCAGATATATGGTCTAGCGTAAGTAATGCAGAGAAATTTTACGATTATACCTTTTAAAAAGAAAGACTGGATGCATATAGCTATCTTGCTATGGCATTCAGTCTTTTTATTTAGTTATCACAGCGCAACGACCGCGCGTTACGGTGAAAGCTCTTGGCACGCAACATATACACTAAATATATATATTTGAGGAATTATAAGTCATAATCATCCATATAAAAGTTACATTTTTCACTAGTATGAAATAATTAATAAATGCTATATTTTTCTTGAGCAATTATACATATGGAGGAATTCAAAGGATGCCATCAATTACAGAAACAATTCAACTGATCGAATCAAAAGAATTTCAAAGAACACTAGAAAGTCTGTATGGTGATGTTCCATCTATCATTAACGATCAAAAGCAAAGATATAAAACCTTGGTTCAGGAATATGTAAAAAAATTTGCAGAGGGCGAAGTGTTTCTCTTTAGCTCACCAGGGCGCAGTGAAATTAGTGGCAATCATACAGATCATAATCTAGGTAAAGTAATTGCTGCCAGTATAAACATGGATTGTATTGGAGCGGCTGCGAAAAATGATCAAAATATTATTCGTATAAAAAGCATTACCTATAACGAAGACTTCATTATTGATTTAAATTCGAGTGGGAATAGCCTTAACCTTTCAGGAACATATACCTTAGTTAAAGGGATTTTGGACGGTTTTGAACGTTACGGTTATAAATTAGGCGGTTTTGATGTTTGTATCACAAGTGATGTCATAAGTGCAGCAGGTGTAAGCTCATCAGCTTCTTTTGAGATGTTGATATGTTCTATTATTAATTTCTTCTACAACAATAACGAGATGGATGTCGTTACCTGTGCCAAGATAGGCCAATATGCAGAGAATTCAGAGTGGAACAAACAATCGGGTTTGCTCGACCAAATTGCTTGTGGATATGGGGGACTAATTTCGATTGATTTTAAAAACATCGAGGCTCCGCTGATCACTACATTAAATTTTTCAACCATTGACAAAGGTTATGAGTTATTTATTGTCCCCACAGGTGCAAACCATGCAGATTTAAGTGAAGAATACTCCTCAATTCCAACAGAAATGAAGGCTGTTGCCCGAGAACTCGGGAAAAATGTGCTTCGTGATTTAGAAAAGCAAGATATATTGGACAACCTGGACAAACTTAGAGAGAGTGTTGGAGATAGAGCTGTATTGAGAGCACTGCATTTCTATGAGGAAAACATTCGAGTTGATCAACAAGTAGAAGCTTTGACAGACGATAATGCAAACAGCTTCATAAGACTCGTAAATGAATCTGGAAACTCATCCTGGAAATGGCTGCAAAATTGCTATTCTAACTCTACTCCTACTGAACAGGGTGTGACACTATATTTGGCATTAACTGAGCTGTTTATCAAGGAGAAGGGGGCAGGAGCCTGCAGGGTACATGGAGGCGGTTTTGCAGGAGTTATAATGGCTTTATTGCCAAAAGAATATACGGATTCCTATAAAGCATATATGCACTCATTTGGTGTTGAGCAGATTTATCCTGTCCGCATTCGTAAGCATGGTGCTATTAATTTAAATCTATTATAGGCGTTTATCAGCCGGCACCTAGTTAGCATATAGCTATATACTTGGTGCCGATTTTTTTTCTGATGATGTTCTGGTTCACGAAATATGAGAATATTAAATGAGTGTTTTAGTCATTATAAAATCAATTTGTTCTTCATTACCCATATAGAAAGAGTGAGTCCCTGTTTGAACGAAATTCATTTTTTCATAGAATTTAATTGCATTCTCATTTTTTTCCCAAACGCCTAACCAAATCTTCTCTTTATTCTGATCTTTTGCTATGTCTAAAGCTTTATTCATCAGGTATTTACCTAGTCCCCGTTTATGAAATTTCCCCCTGATATAAATCCTCTCGATTTCAAGCGAATCATTACCCATTTTTTCTGATTGGGCATCATTAAAGTTTAGCTTTAAATACCCTGCAACTTCCTTATTCAAAAAAATAAAATAGAATTCCGAACAATTATTCAATAATTCTTTTCCTAATTGTTTCAAATTAAAAGCACGATCTAAGTAAGCATTCATAATTGCAGGTGAGTTTTGATTCTGAAATGTATCGTTAAATGTTTCAACACTGATTTCTTGGAGTAGCCCTAAATCTTCAAACGTACACTTTTTTATTTTTATGGTCATTTTTATTTGTCCTCCGTTTACTAAGTCAATAATTTCTTTTGTTTCCTTTTTTGACTAACTCCCAGTCTTTTTCTACATTTTTTCTGACCCTCTGCAGCAAGGTAAACATAGTTTCTACTTCACTCTCAGAGAATCCAGATAATGCGACCTTATCGGAGTAATCGTTTTCCCTTTTTATGTAAGGGTACAAAGTAACCCCTTTCTCTGTAGGAAATAGTTTTTTTATTTTTTTATTTTGATTGTCTTCTTTCTTTTCTATAAATCCATTGATTTCTAATTTCTTAATTGCACGTGAAGCTGTTGTTCGATCTACTTTTATCATCTCAGCTAACTTTTCTTGAATTATTCCTGGGTTTTCACATATTCGAACAAGGTACAAATATTGCCCTTTTGTAAGATCATGTTCTGCAAATTCTATATTGCTTATTGAATCTAATGCCCTAGCTATCATTCCAATTTCACGTAGGATTTCCTTCATAAATAACTCCTTAGCGCGTATTTTGTTGTAAATGCAATAAATAATATATATTAACTTATCTCATAATTGTTGCATTTGCAATAAAAAATAAATGAAATAGCGAGGTGAGTAAAGTGAAGCGTGACTTCTATGTATTAGAAATTTATAAAACTAACTCTTGGTATTTCACGATTTGAAGCCCTTATAAAAAGACTGGATAGCAAGATGGTTATGTTGCCATCCTGTCTTTTTATTGGGCTATTACCGCACAAATGGTAGTCTCTCGTTATGGAACAGTGTCCGGTAACATCAGCAAATAACTCGATCTGGCCAAAGTCTGCATTTCGTATTTCATTAATTCAGTTTCGAGTGACGTATTTTTTGAAGTTTTTTACTTTAATAACTTTAACACTTTTTGATAAAAGCTTCTTGTCGCTGACGATCCAGGTGTGATCTTTGGAGTTTTTTCTACGAATTGCAGCGAAGTTATACTTATTACCTGCGTAAATCTTAAAGCCATGAGCTGCGCAATCAGCACAAAATTTAACGCATTCACCTCTGTTCCGATTTGGAAAAGAAATCTGATCGAACACCTTGCGTTTAATGAGTAGGGTCGCACCTTGAACATTGGTTACATATTTATTCTCCATTCGGAGGTAACGAAGCAAAAGTAACTTCTTATCATTCAAATACATATAGTGAGCCCGTTTTCCAACGATATCTGCTTTAGTCTTATGGAGTATTTGCATGCTATCAGTTAAATAGTTGGAAGCGTAATAATCGTCATCATCAAATTTTGCAATATAACTATAATTCGCTAATTGCACACCAAAATTCAAACAATAACCGAGAGAATGATGTTCCGGTACTTTAAAAACCCACACATTCTTATGTTTTTTTGCAGCAGCTGTATAGTCATCTATCTTCAAACTATCATTATTTATGATTACGATAAGTTCTTTAAGATTAAAATTTTGTCGTCGATAGTT
Organism: Paenibacillus sp. FSL R5-0744; assembly: GCF_037972555.1. Lineage (NCBI taxonomy): Bacteria > Bacillati > Bacillota > Bacilli > Caryophanales > Paenibacillaceae > Paenibacillus > Paenibacillus sp. FSL R5-0744. Next base: position 4,102,659 of record NZ_CP150228.1, on the reverse strand, counting down.
ATCAAACAGTGTATTTATACAGTCAGCTCGTTTCGTACAGGTCAGAATAGATACAGCAGATATAGTGGAATCTGTAGCCCGTTTCATAATTTGATCTTTGGACTGCGTCCAACAAATGCTTTGTAATTTTTAATATTACGGATGATCTTATGGTTTGCTATTAAAGTGCTATCACTGATGATCCATGTGTGCTTTAAAGAGTTTTTTCTACGGATGGCTACGAAGTTATTCTTACTCGCAGAATAAACCTTATAACCTTTCTTTCTGCTTCTGCTGCAAAAAAGATCATCTTCACCCACGTTTTTATTAGGGAATTTCACATGATCGAATACTTTACGTTTGAAGACGAGTGTAGCGCCTGGGAGATGGGTAACTGTTCGATGTTCGTCATGCGCGAAACGAAGGATTAAAGTCTTTGAACCACTTAAATACATATAATGAGCCCGCTTTCCAAGAATATCAGCATTTGTTCTATTTAATGTCTGAATACTTTCTGTCAAATAATGAGGGGCATAATAATCGTCGTCATCGAATTTGGCGATGGTATGATATTTGCATTTTGTGACGGCATAGTTTAAGCATGAACCCAGAGTTTGATGTTCTGGCTTACGAAATATCTTTATGTTTTTGTATTTTTTAGCTAAGTGTTGGTAGGGGGAAAGTGGAATTGCATTGTTATTGATAATAATGATGAGTTCTTTTTGGGCATATCGTTGTCTGTTGAAATTTTGGAGTAGGTTGTTTAAATAATTTTGACGATTTGTACAGGTAATAATAGAAACACCTTTCATCTAACCAACCCCTCAGATGCTTTTTTTGGAAAAAGTCTCATAATACGATATGTCCAAGTTAGAATAGAGTAACGGCATATTAACCTCAGGGATGCAAAAATGGATTTTTATAAAGAACACAAGATCACAGTCATGACTGTGTTATCGAGATCTAGCTCAGCTTGAAGCAACAATACAGTATCTCTCCCTAGTAAAGGCCATTTCCAAAATTCAGGTGAAAAGTAGGAAGACTCAGGACAAATGATCACTATAATGGAAATAAGAGACATACTTAGATACAATCTATAGGATATAAATAAGAATTAGTCTGAATAAGAAAGCGATTAGAGGAGGCCATCTCGTGGGAAGATCATTCGCAAATTTGCATATCAAGTCGAACAACCTTGAGAAGACTGTCGGAGCATTAAGAGAGCTAAGCGAAGGGCATGCCACAGTATTAGGCAAGCCAAATAATGAGGCTCAAGAGTTCAATGTTGTCATGTACGTAAGCAAAAGCAACGAGTACTGGATCAGCGTGCTCCATGATTATTTTGTATGGGGTACGGTGAAGAAGATCGGCAAAACGCTGTCTCGGCTTATCGAGGAGCCAGTGATGACCGCCGGATATATAAATGAGGAAATATTCGAGTTGTCGTTGTTCGAGAATGGAGATATTGAGGCCGAAAGAATCTTTTGTGAACAGTGGACGAGGGATGAATATGAACAACTCAAAGAAGAGCGTCTTAACGATGACTATTTGCAGAAAGCGTTGGATATCCGCAATGAGGATTTTGACGACTTCATTAGCATTACGAGTCCGGCACAAGCCGTAGATAAGCTGTCAGAACTCGTAAGAATGTCATTATGGAGCGATTGGGAGTGGATCCCGCACGAAGAAACTCTCAAAGAACGATTTGCGAAATATGAATTTTGAAAATAAATGAGCAAATGGCTAAGGTCATCTGAGATGACACTTTAGAACATGGCGGTGAGAGAAAAGAAATGGATAGATTAAAGAACAGCGGATTTTATAAACTTAGATTCTTCATAAGGCCGGAAGAGTTTGAAAGCGTTTTGAAGCTTTTTGAACATAAGCAAGCGCAATTTTATCTAACCAATTATGCCCAGACAGAGCATGACCAGAATCAGGTGTATGAGGCGTATCAGTCATTTTATCATTATTTTACGGCAGAGGAAAAAAGGAATGATGGTCACCCATTCTTTGTTTATTCCATTTCTGTTGCGTCTGATAATGAAGGCTCCGGATTTTTTGCGAGAAATGAAGGTGTCCATTTTCCCTATTACGGACAATGGGCAGAGGATGAATTGCCGTGTATCTTGCTTTCATTTCCTAAAGGCTTTCAAATGGATTTGGAAGATGAAAACGGGAAGTATTATATCTATGAGGATATCAGGGATCATAAGCCGTTAACATATAAGTTTTTCGATGAAATAAAAGACTCTATTAATAAAATGACAAAGCCGCTTCGCTTCTCGGCGCATGACGCAGATGCTATGAAGGAGCAAAAGCCTTCTGTGCGTATAAGCCATGATGCGATTCACGATTTGAAAAAATCGTGGATTTTCAGTAAATACGGGCTTGTGATCAATGGCAAAAAAGGAGGATTAATGGATGCGGAAAATATGGAAAAAAAGAATTCTGATCAATAATCCTGCCCTGCTGGACCGGGATCTGATCGAGCGGGATTTGCACGACGGTAACCAAGTGATTATTCAATTTTCTCACCCGGATTTTTATGGCTCCATATTGGAAGAAGTGGATGAGCTTTGCGCGCGCTGGAATGAGGATTTCGGAGTACGTTTCTACGCCCACTATTCGCTGTCTTTTGATTGTCATACTCTCTTGCGGATTCCTCATGTGAAAATGCTGCACCTCGATAGTCTCACCCAGGCACATAACACTGAAGCATTGGCGAAGCTGGATCACCTGCGCAGTTTGAGCATAGGCATATACGAGCTGGAGAATTCGGAAATTTTGGGGATTGATACGTTGCACTCTCTAAATAAATTAAACATTATCTCGGATAAAAAGACCCTCAACCTGCAATATTTTAGAGAGTTCTCTGATCTGGAGGAATTACATGTAGGGGGTAAGGTTAAAAACCTTGATGCTATAGGTTATCTGGAGAACTTGAATTATCTCGCGCTGCATTCGATCAGCAAACTGCCGTTACATTGTATTAATCGGCTGAGGAAGCTGGAGCACCTTCGCATTTTGCTTGGAGGCCGGGAGCACATTCATGAAATTGAAGAGAATACAATCGAGAACCTGGAGATTACTAGAGTCCGCGGCTTCCATGACCTGACCAATATTACAGCCTTTCAAGCGCTGAAGAGACTTGTTATTGAGGATCAAATCCAACTGAAGGAAATCAGCTTTAACCAGGATATGAAGGCACTGGAGGAACTTTCTATTAGGAATTGTAAAGGCTTAACCCGTTTGACGGGAATGGAGCAACTACCTTTGCTGCACACGCTTCGTATTCTCAAGACGGCAATCGATTTTGATTCCTTTATCCATCAGAAACTTCCGAATTCTTTATCTTCAGTGGAGTTTGCAACTTTCAAAAGTAAAGCAGACCGGGAAATACAACAATCTTTAGCAAAATTGGGTTTTCAATAAAAGGTAGGATCGTTCAGTTAACAGGAGGAGTATTTATGTACATCGTATCTCAGCTAAACCCGCTATCTGACGGCCAAAACCAAGCACTTGCGAAGGAAGACGTTACTGTTTATCCACAGGGCTACCTCCGGTTTTTGCGGCGATTCGGTGAAGGGACTTACAGAGGGTGGTTGAATGTTCAGCTTCCCGATGCGGAGGTGCTTAAACCTTTTGCCGAGTACGGATTATGGGAGCATGACGAAAACAGCCCCATTAGTGAGCAACAGATCGGCGAGTGTATCGTTATAGGTACAACGGTGGACGGTGATTTTCTGGCAGTACATCCCCAGACAGCTAGGCTGCTCTGGCTACCTCGGCATGCGGAGCACGTAAAGGCGATTTCCCTGCAGGCACGGGAGCAGGAAGACGAAGGGATGTACGCCTTGGTGCTGGATGAAATATATCGTCAGGTGTATGGAATCAGCCAAGGGGAGAGCATCTACTATGAACCGTGGACGGGCACTCGGAGCCATCTCTTTTTGCGTTTGCCACAAGGACAGGATCAGCTTACGCTGCCCGAACTGGCCGACTTATGCCAAAACGAATTTCCGCCGGATTTGTCCATTGAGAATGCCTATGCTTGTTTCCTGTTCTACCGGCAGCTGGGCGGCTATGTACGATTGAATTATGCCTACCAGCAAGAGGTGGCTGTCTTCTATGAACAGGATGCGGGGCAGGCGTTTGAAGTTATGGAGCAGTGGCTCTTGTCGAAAGGCTGCGAAGCGATCTCAGAAAATAACAGATGATCCGGATACTCCTTAAGTGTGGGAGAGGGAGGTATGTATGAAACTAGTTTTTACTTTGGATACACATGGAACGTGTGTGGGTCAATTGAGAGATGAGCTGCTGCCCTTAGAGGAATTAGCAAATACATGGAAGTTTCCCTATGATATCTTTTTTGTATTGCGTGTTTTACCTGAAAGTTATGGTCGAACAACATCCAGACGTTTTGATAGCAGGGATCATACCCTCGAATTAGATATCAGCATAAGTTATGAACAGTACCAACGGATGTCCAAGCATGAGCAACGTGAGGTATTAGGCAGTCACCTTTGTAACTATTTGTCAGAGTCAGTCGCTAAATATAATAAGCATGCAGATAAGGAAACTCAAAATCAACTACTGGATCTGGTGAAAAAATGGATGCTTGAAAACAATTGGCTAAATGGAAAGCTAAATCAAGCACGGAAACTACTTTCGCAAGACATGCGTCTTTATGAAGTCAGCCAAAAATTGCAGATGCCATTAGAAGAGATTGAGTATATCCTTCTCCGTATGAATGACTATGAGCCAACTGACGTTCATCCTGATAACATTGTAGCAGGAAAAGCGCCGCCATATCATTTGTAGAAGATTGGAGAGATATCCAAAACTTACAATAAACCCATGTATAAGGAGAGGGGATCGAACTTATGTATGAGCGTTTGGCAGAAAAACTGAAAACGACCTCCGCTTTAAAATGGTTTCCTGGCCATGGTGCGGAAGAAAGCTGGATAGCAGAAGCTGAAGAGGAATTAGGATTCTACCTGCCGCCATCTTATCGCTGGTGGCTGGTTCATTACGGTAATGCCCGGTTGGGAGACGGCAATATTCTAGCGATCGCAGCTCCGGAACATAGAGAGTATTACGACGGCGACCTTCTTTACATACATAGACTGAATAAAGCCGAGGAATGGTGGGTAGGTCGGTTTCCCCACAGACTGGACTTGTTCGTGCCGGATAGCGACGAGCTTTATTTTTTTGATACGTCTACTAGAGATAAACAGGGGGAATTTCCGATCATGTGTTATGATCTCATGAATGATTTGATCGACAAGTATGCTTCAACGTTTGCGGAATTTCTAGAACGGCTGATTGACGAGCGTTCTTAAATAACCTGAGCTGATCGACTAATGGAAAGGAGGACCATTATCATGAAGCCGATGCAAGAAATAGAGACGCTGGCGATAGAAATCGCCGCTGCTGCCAGAAAGTCATTTCGTGCTCTTTTTGAAAATGGCGAACATTATTATTACTGTACGCTACATACTACTGGCGAGGGACATGCGCCTAGCATCTCTGCCTGGTCGTGGGAAGCTTTGGAGATGGAATCGACCAGACAAGGAGACGAAAGTGACACACCGGGATCGACGATTGCTGAACTCATCAAATGGTCCTATGCCGATTCACCCTATTGTTGTTTCGGGGATGAGAACTTCGATCACGTTAAACAACGATTCATCGAGCGTCCTTTCATTGCGGATCTTGAGAATGACGAAGGGAATCGCGAGTTTGATTTGAGGCTGAAGGCCATGGAGCTGGCAATGAAAATGCTTGATGATGAAGGCATGTTTGCCATGAATCAGCTGCGAGAGTCAGTATGTGTCCTTGTCGAAGTCATGCCGCCGGATGAGATCAATACCGAAATCGCCCTACGTTTGAATCGGGCGGAATCACCGGTTATGCAAGCATGGTTGACGGAAGCGGCGGAGTAGAAACGTTAGTCTCCCGTACTTAGGAATTTTGCCACTTTAGTCGCGAGTAGTTCAATCAGTTGCTGCCACCAGTGAAAGCCGGCAGTCTTCACAACTAACTAGCCCACTCCTAGTAAGGTGTAATTAGTATATATTTTGCGACTGATCGGAAATCTAAAGCTGATTCTGAAGCCTGAATCTTGTGCTCTGATAGTTAGTAAAAAACGGGAGCGTATTAATCCGCGAATTAAACTGTTCAGTCTTGTCGTATTACCTGAATTAATTGCGGCAGTGACACGCGTTGCAAATGGAATATCAGTTGCCAACCTGAGGTATAAGGGAAGAATAGCTTGTACTACTACGAGATGTTCTCCCACTTTATACTTACTTTGAGCGGGGTCAAGAAAAAAACCGTTGACGTATAGTCGATCCCGCATAGGTGTACGAAAGCCGAAACTGTACCCTGATCCCAATTCTGCAATTGGGGCATGGCTTACCTTTTGAAACAGTCTTTCCATCTGCACAAAATCAATCGTATTCACCGCTTGCACCCATGCAGCTGAGTATGCTGGATTGCGTACGATTTCGCGATAGAAGGGCAGCACATTTCGTATCGTTCGTCTTAAAATTGCAGGTGTTATAAATTCGTTTTGCTGTTTGCGAACGGGGTGTTGACGTTTTCTTTTCTTATTCAATATGCTTCCCTCCTTGAAAATTCAGTTATCTGCAACATATGCTTTACCGGAAAGATGCGTTTGGACATTTCATCGAAAAAGCACTCCAGGCTTTCGGGATTTAGATTTACTGCTAGAGAGATAAGGAAATTACTTAGCAAGAAATGACGCGGCTGCCGGTAGGAACGGTTTAGTCGCGTTTTGTTTGTGTGCTGCAGCTTGCATGGAAATGATCGATATTCTCTCCCGAAATGTAGGTATACAAGGATGAAATCTGTTTTATTTTTCAATGTTCGGATATCCGCTATCATCTTCATTTGCTCCTTGACAACGAAGATTGTAATGCGAGAAGTGCGAGCAGTAATCGTTCCTTGCTACAAGTTGCTTTCTCAAAAATAAGGTTTTTACTTATGAGCCGGCAAACATCATGAAATGAAAAATCATGAAATACGAGGATCCATTCTTGCCGTGCCTTCCATAAGGTAACATACATAGAATGCAATGGAAGAGCGATAAGGAGGGAGACGGCATGGTTTCGAGAAAACGACTTATGGCATTTATTCAGAATGCGGAAAAGGCATGGGAGAAAGTAGTCTTTTCGTATGATCTAAACAGTCCACTGATTCGAATCGGTGATTTTGATTACTACAGACTTCCCTTACGATTCTCGACCCGAATCAAAATTTTTCGGTATTACCGCCAATTTTGGAACAATGTGTACGCAAATCGCATGATCTGCTCCGCAGGTTTTAAAAACATTCGAGGACGTCTTTACTCTCCTGATGCAGATACGGGGGGATTGCCTAGCAGAGTGTTGGGTTTGAAAATTATAAACCAGACAAGCACAAATATAATAGTTGACGCTATTTTAGGTATTCCAGGCGACTCAATCGCTGATGGGGAAAATGTTCGTTATTTCATCTTGCGCAACCCATCCACCCAAGTACTTACGATCAATTTACGCAGAAGCCGATATGCCGATTACCGTTACGATCCATGCAAAAAAAAGAGTAGGATACTAAGAAGGAAAAAATAAAATAGCGCCTGTTATATAGAGAGATAAATTATTCATTGAAAAAACTGATTGCAGAAAGAAGAGCTAGAGCTTTTATATTGAGATGGATAGTAGCCAAATCGGTAAAATGAATTATTGAACTAACAGAAAACGTTACTTCAATAAAACAGCGACAGCCTAGGACTTTTTTCTCGTCCTGTGCTATCGCTGTTTTAATTTCTAGGTTCAGTGTAATATTTTACTTTCTGCTGACAACTGTATGATTCAGTGTGAACCCCTTGTCATTAACTCCCTATCCCTTTAGCGAGCCGGACGTGATGCCGTTAATGATATATTTTTGCATGAAAATGTAGAACAGAATGAGTGGTGCGACCGCTAGGAGCATCATCGGGAAGAAATTCGTCCAGTCGGTCGAGAATTGCCCAATATTGCGGAACACTTCTAAGAGTAATACACCCTTTGAACGGGATTGCAAGAACAAGAGCGGTGTCATGAAATCATTCCATACACCCAGTGTATTCACGATCGCTACAGTGGCAATCACCGGCATAAGCAGCGGGAACACAATCTGCAAGAAAGTTCTCCACACCCCACAGCCGTCTACTTTTGCTGCTTCTTCCAGTTCAAATGGAACGGTAGAACCGATAAAGCTTTTAATTAAAAAGATAGAGAGCGGGAGGCTGTAACAAATTTCTATAAGAATAACACCCGTGTGGGAATTCATAAGTCCAAGCTGGGATACTTGTTTATAAAGTGCCAAGATCCCCATTTGGTACGGTACCATCATTCCAACCATGAATAAAAGGAACACGAGGCGATTGAAGCGGTTCGTATGTCGTACCAAGCTGTAAGCAGCCATCGCAGAAAACATAACAATACCCGCGACGGAGGAAATCGTAATGAGAAGGTTATTTCCTAACACATGGAAGTAGTTCATTGCTTTAAAGGCGCGAACGTAGTTGTCGAATGTGATATTAATTGGAAGGCCCATCGGACTAGAGACTGCATCAGCTGGGGTTTTAAAAGTCGTGATAATCAAATAGTAAATAGGGATCAAAAAAATCGCGGCTATGACGATCAAGAGAATTTCAGTAACGGCAGACCCTTTAGTATATCGATTCATATTACCGCCGCTCCCACATTTTGATTAGTGTAAAGTGAAGAAAGGTGATGAAGCCAACGAGGATCACGAAGACGATTCCGAATGCGGCTCCGTAGCTATAGAAACCTTCACTGAGCCCTTTTTTGATCATGAGTGATACGATCGTTTCAGTAGAATACCCAGGGCCACCTCCAGTCAAGGCATAAACAATATCAAATACCTTCATACCGTTTATCATCCCCATAACCGTATTGAAGGTGATCGCTGGAAGCAGTAGAGGAAGCGTGATATAACGGAACAATTGCCACCCGTTCGCTCTGTCGATCTTCGCCGCTTCATAATAATCTGTTGAGATGCTCTGTAAGTTGGCCAAATAAATAACCATTGTGTAACCCACCCACTGCCATACGGAGGCGATGATGACTGAGTAGAGCGCAAGACGCGGATCTCCGAGAAAATTGATGCGTTCGAAGCCAAGAGCAACTACTAGTTGATTAATCAAGCCGAAGTCGGAAGGTGAGTACATAAAATTCCAGAGAAAACCGATAACCAATACGCTGAACACCGCAGGAAGGAAGAACGCAGCCCGCAGCAGATTTTTTGTTTTTAATTTTTTATTGAGAAATACCGCTAATGGAATGGCTAGCAAATTCTGTCCGAGCATCGCGAGTACTGCATAGATTAAAGTGTTGCTAATCCCTGTTAAATAGAGGGAATCTTTAAATAGAGCGATATAATTGTTTAGTCCAACATATTTGACAACAACGGGATGCACGTCTGACCAGTTCGTAAAGCTGTATACAGCGGTCTTTAACGTCGGATATATGAAAAAGGTACAATAAATAAGTAAGGCAGGAAGCAGAAGCAGAACATAATTGATTTCTCGTTTGAAAATGTTTGGTTTGTTCATACGCAACAACCTTTAGCTTATAGGATGTACAAGGAGCAAATCGCTTTGCCCCTTGTAATTTATACGACCTATTTAGATTTCTCCAGCAGTTCAACTGCTTTTTTGTCTACCGCTTCTAGCACTTGTCGAGGCGTTTTAGTACCTGCTATGATTTCTTGAATACCTTTTCCTAGATCTGAGAAAGCAGGACCAGCAACGCCCCAATTATTAACAGGGTACATGACATTGCCCGCCTTGAAAGCTTCTTGAGCACCGTTGTACTCTGCTGGCATTTCAAAAGTAACCCCTTTCAAAAAAGAGGAACCTCCTTTATTATCGACCCAGTAAGCATTCTGACCTTCTGGTGTAGATAACAGGTCAAGCACCTTGTACGCTGCATCCTTGACTTTGGACTTCGCATTCAAACCAAACGATACCCCTGGACCACCGACCATCCAACCCGGGCCACCTTTTGTACCCAGGTTCGGGAACATATCAATCTTCATGTCAGGCGCCTTTTGCTTAAAGGTTTCCATATACCAAGGTCCTGCTTGGAACATAGCTGCCTTGCCACTTGTAAACTCGTCAATCGCTTGTTCTTCTTCAAGCCCAAGCATATCTTTGGTGAAGACACCACGTTTCAAGTATTCGGTCCATGTCGTCAAAGCAGGCTCCAGGGCATCGACCATTTTTGAGTTTCCTTTACCAAAATCATCGTTCCATTTTTTTCCTTCGGTTGTGCCGATAAATTCATTAAGTGCTAAACCAAGGAACGACTGGCCTGCTACGTTAGGATTTTTTAGACCGATTGCTTGCGGTTTAATTCCATTTTTCTTAAGTACTTCAGCTACTTGGAAATACTCATCAAGCGTTGTTGGTACGTTTAGGTCATATTTGGCAAATAGATCAACATTATAGTAAACCCCGTTAAACCAACTAGCTTGCGGCAATCCGTACAGTTTATTATCAAATGTCGCGGTGGACGTGCCGGTTTCATAATACTTACTAGCATAACGTTCTGTTAAATCTTCGAAATATCCTGTCTTGACGGTATTTGCGTCGATTACTCCACCGATAATGTCAGGACCTTCGCCTGCTGCAAGCTGGGTCTTGATGACATCTACGTAAGTCTTGTTATCGATGAACTGATACTCCACTTCTATATCGGGAAGTTTATCTTTGAATAATTGCAGAAGTGCCTTTACACTGTCTTCTTTGTTCCAATAGGATAATCTAACCTTCATTTTTTTTACCGGTTCGGGAGCCTTTGATTCTTTCGGCGCCGCCGTATCATTTGGTGTTGCACTTTCCTTTGTGCTGCTGTTGTTCGTACTGTTGGAACTGCAGCCTGTTATGAGGATTGACAAGGCGAGTAAAGCAGTAGTGGGAATTAACCACGTTCTCTTCATACAAAGACCTCCCAAATTTAAAATTTGTTTTGCGGTATAGATTTCATTGTAATGTAAATACCATTTCCATCGAAATAACAGATTTTTGCGAAATCTAACAGAATCCATCTGACAATAGAAACCAAATCATGTGGTTAATGTAACATGGTATGAATTGGAATGCCTAGTGTGCTATGCTTTGGTTTGTAGTGAGTATCCTCTGGAAGCGAGTAAATACCGCCCGATGAACGGTTAGGAGGAAAATATGTATCATATTCTAGTAGTCGATGATCAACAAGCCGAAATCGATGCTATTGAATGGCTTATTCAGAAGCATGCTCTACCCTTTTCTGTTGCTCAGGCCAACGATGGGGAAGTAGCGCTGGAATATATTAGGGGCCATCATGTAGATCTGTTATTCACGGATATTCGCATGCCATTCATGGACGGTTTAGAGTTAATCAAGCAGGCAAAGATAGTCATTCCGGACCTTAAGGTGCTTATTTACAGTGCTTATGGGGAATTTGAATATGCACAAAAAGCGATTCAACTTGGAACGGTTAGTTATATGTTGAAGCCGATCGATGTGAAGGAATTCCTCAAAATATTCCAATCCATAATCGCTATACTAGAGGACGAACGACTTCAGAGAGAGAAGGACGAGTTGCTGATCAAAGGCTTTCATAAAGGAGTGGCGTATGAGAAAGAAAAGCTCCTGTTTGATCTCATTCAAGGTCGTGAGAGTGACGTCCATTACGAGGAACGGGCAGCTTTTGCTGGACTAAATCATCTGGAAAATAAGCGGATGTATATGATTATGATTGGATTGCAAAATCACTTTTTTGATCAACATCATACAGAAGCGTTTGAATTTCTTCAATCGACTAGTAAACATGAGATGTTTTTATTACATATCAATGAATACCAAAGCATCATGCTCGTCGTAATTGATCCCGCTTCAAAGAACAGCGATAACGGGCAAGAGCTTATGACTTATGGAGAAAAGGTTAAAGAATGGCTGGAGACTCGCTTTGACCGGCGATGTTTAATTATTGTCGGTAGTCCGGTAGATAAGCTAGAGGGGCTTCATGACGAGTTCACCCAAATGGAAGAGTTAATGAATTTTCGGTTTTTTATGGATAGAAGTGTCGTTTGTTCCAAAGATGCCGAAAGCATTCATGACCATATAGACGACGAATCGTTAGAGCTTATGCTTAAGGAGATTTATACTTCCATTGCACGAAATGAATATCGTACACTCGAGCATCAAATAGAGTATCTCATTGCGAGTATGCGAAATAGTAAGCGCTTTAGTTCTATGTATGCCAAACTTTTATTTACAGAAATATTGAAAAAAGTAGTAGAGCTTCAAGGCAAAAAAAGCAGCAGTTTACTAAAGGAAGGTTTGGAGCGAATCGCACTTTGCAATTCAATTGCTGAGTTGAGGCAAGTCATTTTATCCGTTTTTCAGGAACATTTGCTGCAAATTAAAACGAATACAGATGATCAATGCCGCAAAGTAATTGAAGATGTACAGATACTCATCCAGATGGAGTACGGAAATGATATTGGGGTTGACTATTTAGCTAATCGTGTCTTTTTATCGCCAAGTTATTTAAGTTTCCTCTTTAAAAAAAGTACAGGTCAAAACCTAATCAAATATATTACAGCTGTACGTATGGAGCGAGCGAAGGAGCTACTGCGAGATTCAACGATTAAAGTTGTTGATATTGCCAGTACAGTTGGATTTGCGAATACTTCCTATTTTAATTTAATGTTTAAGCAGCATAACGGCCTGACTCCTATTCAATATCGGGAGGGTGGCGGAAGAAGATGAGTCTGCTCAAATTTATTCGTAATATCCGCCTGCGTCAGAAATTATTGCTTTCATATGTGATTGTTATCTTCCTGCCAACGATTGTACTGGGCTTGTATGCCTATCAAAGTTCCAAAGCTTCATTGAAAAGCCAGGTTCAGCAAAGCGCGGATAACGAGGCGAGGAAGCTGGCGTTAGAAATTAGTTACCGTCTTCAGAGACAGGATGTATCCATGAAATCGATTGTATTTCATCCTGCGCTTCTTGATTTGATGAGTAATCCAGATCAGGATTTGTACGCTCAATTTAAGACGTTGAATGATAAAATTGAACCTATTTTTTTTAATTTAATGTATATGGTTGGGGATATGACTGAGATTATGTTGTATTCTGAGAATCGGCAATCCGAATTAGGAAACTTCATTACGCCTTCTTCAGCAGTTAAGGATAAGGATTGGTATGAAGCGACAAAGAGCAGCGAGTCAACGAAGTGGTGGTTCGAGGATGGAGAATTGTTTGCCACTCGAGTGATTCGCGATATCGATCTTCAAATCGTGAGCGCTGAACTTTACGTCCGGTTTGATTACAATAAAATCTTCGGTGATTTCATTGGCAAGATGAATGAAGGTAGGGGCATCATTATTACCGATCAAAAGAATCAGCCGGTGTTAACAGAGCATGCCCCGCAGATGGATGATGTTCAGCTTCAATCCCTTTCAAGGAGTGGTACTTCAAAAGCAAGCTTAGGTGGCGAATCCTACCTAGTTATAAACAAAGATATTCCGCAAACCGATTGGGTCCTGCATTATTTGGTTTCCGATGATCAATACAATACAGGCATTCGCAATATTTTAAGCGCCACGGGTATCATTGTACTCATCTGTATGGTTTTCCTCAGTATCATTATCTTCTTGTTCTCAGAGACGCTGTTAAGAGGAATCGAGAAATTAAACACCAAAATGAAGATGGTGGAAGATGGTGATCTTACGGTTGTTGTATCCACGAATTCCAAAGATGAAATCGGGCAGCTTACCGATCGTTTCGGTTCTATGCTTAAACAAATTAATCAACTCATTTCGGAAGTATATCAAACAAAGGTCACGCAAAAGTCAGCCGAACTCAAAGCGTTGCAAGCTCAGATCAATCCCCACTTTCTATATAATTCTTTATCTTTAATTAATTCCAAAGCGCTGCGAATCGATGCTCAAGAAATTAGTGACTTGGTAAATAACCTTTCTAGTTATTACAGAACGACTTTAAATAAAGGGAAGCAAATTATTGCGATTCAAGATGAATGGACTAACGTTCAAGCATACATACATATTCAATTAGCTATGCACAATTCAAGATTTGACGTAGAATTCGATGCCGACGACAAGGTATTTCAATTTGAAATGATTCATTTGATTTTACAGCCGATAGTTGAAAATGCGATTATGCATGGCATCGATCTGAAGCGGGAGGGGCGAGGTAAACTCATCCTGCGGGCAAGTCTTGACGGTGAGGATATTGTTTTTGTCGTGGAGGATAATGGCGTCGGTATGGAACCGTATATGATCGCACGTATTCTTGAACATGAAAGTTCCGGCTATGGGATTAAAAATGTGCAAGAAAGATTACAGCTCTTATTTGGATCTGAGTACGGGATCAATATTCATAGTCAACCTGGGATTGGCACTTCCGTTATCGTACGCATACCGCAGTATCGTCACATCAGAGAAGAAGATTCATGATCACATAAGGGCCAATGCTCATAAAAGCATGGCCCTTTTTTTGTTTACAATCGAAATCTGTTAGATTTCAAAAAATACTCTTATTTAGCAAGACTTCAATTGAGATTATAATGCATAATGTGAGCGCTTTAAATGTGTTCTAAAATTAAATGAATATGAAAGGATGGTTGATCTATGTTCAAACGGACAATGTATACAATGATCTGTTTCATGATTCTAGTAAGTACATTTTTCCAGGGCAATGCGCCTAGTGTCCATGCTGAAAGTAACAACCTGGACGTGTGGGTGGAAAATGCATTGAAAGCCGTATATAGGACCAGCACGATTCCCGCAAATCATGACAACAGCATTGATCTTGTTTCAGCCAAAAACGAATACGAAAGTGAGCAAATTGCTGTAAGAGGCACAAGCGATTTTAAGATTACAGGAATTGAATTTTCCGATCTTGTATCTCCTGGAAATACGATCTCAAACAGCAACTTAAGCTATCATTTTGAAGAATACATGCTTGAGGATACCGTGCAGCCCAATCAATATCGACCGGATTTGGTAGGCACGCAAATCTACCCCTTATCCGAAATTCCCGACCCGCTTTCGAATGATACCTCTATAAATGTAGCAGCAAATTCAACTCAGCCCATCTTAATTACGAATTATGTCCCTGCCGATGCTGTTCCTGGCCTCTATTTCGGTATAGTTACGGTGAAATCAACTTTGGGCGATTATCAAGTACCTATTAACGTTGAAGTTGCTAACGCTGCAATCCCTCCAACCTCTGAGGCTAATTTCGTTAATTATCAATGGTCGATGACGAATGGTTTTATGATTGGAGGTAATCCACCTGAGATTGTAGATGATCCTTTAACTCAGTCTAGTTATGACGTTGGCGAGAACTATTATGGAGTGGAGACGTATAGCGATGAGTGGTTTGAGCTTATGGATAATTTCGCCAAGACCATGACGGACTATCGCCAGAACATGATTTGGGTTCGTACAGACTTATTATTAAATGAAAAGGGTACAAAAATGGTGTCTTTTAAAGACGGGATACCGGAGAATATCGACTGGTCTTTGTTCGATCGATATGTTCAAACCTTTATGGATCGAGGAATTACTCATTTTGCGAACATACACTTGATCCATGCGTTAGAACAAATGCCACAAAGTGAGAGGCCAAACAATAATAATCCACAAGATCCGTGGAAAACGTCGGTACCTGAATTCGATTCACTACCTGTTACAGACGCTTATCTTACGAACTACTTGACAGCATTGCACGATCATTTAGAGGAAAAAGGTTGGCTTAATGGTATTACTTGGTATCAGCATACTAAGGACGAACCTAACGGTTCGAGCATTACAAACTATATGACTTATATCGCTAGAAAAATAAAAGAGGTCGTTCCGGATTTCAAGACTTTGGATGCTGATGCGGCCGGTACTCTAATGAACGATACCATCAAACCTTATGTGGATGTGTGGGTCCCGTTAACCCCAGTTTTCGAGGACAAGAAAAGTCTCTATAAAGCGGAGCAGGCGGCAGGCAAAGACTTATGGGTGTATACTTGCGATGCGAATCCGGCTCCGTGGTTGAACAGATTCTGGACGCAGCCCATATTGACTGGCAGACTGTTATTCTGGAATCTTAGTCAAGAAGGTGTACATGGACACTTACATTGGGGATGGAACGTATGGTATGTCCCTCATTATGGAGATTCTACGATCGTATATCCAGACAAGGAACATATGACGGTTAAGAGCTCACTGCGTTACGAGGCCCAAAGAGACGGACTTGAGGAATACGAACTGATGCACCAACTCAAGCAAACCAATCCTGGGCTTGCAAAACGTATAGTAGATAGCGCTGTTAACCCATCTGATCCGAGAAAATATACCCTGGATAATGAATATATCAGCAAGCTTCATGATTATCTGGTTAAAGCGGCGGCCGGAGAAACATTGGGTCAAATTCCTGTGCCAACTAGTCCCTACGATGGGCAGGATGTACCTATGACTTACATGACCGATAACGCGACCGGTGAGATCACTTTTGATGGTGAATGGTTTGCAAAAAGCCGGAAATACGCTTATATGGGCGGTGTTCAAGGCACGTTAAAAGCGGGTGATGAATTGACCTATACTTTTACAGGGGCTGGCATCGATCTTATCGCGGAGAAAAATGAAGGCTCCGGTAAAATTTCCGTATCCATCGACGATTCCGCGCCAGTGATTATAGACCTATATGAAAAAGTTCAACTTGATTCGATATCGGTATATAGCAATCATAACTTGTCAGCAGGCAAGCATACGATCAAGGTAGTGAATCTGGAGAACAAAAACCTATTCGTTGACGGCTTCAGAGTAAGCATGTATGAAGGACAGGAGCTCTATGACGGAACGCTGCAAAGTTTGGAAATGACTAACATGCCGTCGGTTATTTTTAATAAAAACAATATCAATTACCAGGCCATTATTCCGAGCGATGTAGATGTGATCACGATTACGCCAACACTTACGGATGCAAATGGCACCCTGGAAATCAACGGGTTACCTTACCGCAGCGGTGAGAGGCTTACATTCAACATCCCTACTGGCAAAAGTAAGATCCTTATTCGCTCTACCGCAAGTGATGGGGAAACCTCGAGAATGTATACTTTAAACTTTCTCAAAGGCAATGTAAATCAACCGACCACCAATATTGCGAGAAGTTATTCAGCGATTACAGCAACAGCTGATAGGGGAGGCAGCAGTGGCTATGGTGTGGCTAATATGGTTGATGGAAATTACGGTTCCATGTTTGCTAGTATAAGCGGGTATACGAGTATTGTACCATTCCCACATGAGATCAATCTGACTTGGACTCAACAAAAGACCTTTAATACGATGGTCATGGCCACGCCATCAGGCTTATTACAGGGGATAACGGATATTGATATTGAGGCTACATCAGATGGAACGAATTGGACCACCTTTGCAAAGAGGGTACCGATTCAATGGTTTAGCAGCACAGACGACAACAAGATGGAATACGCATATGCGAATATCCCTACAGTTAATGACGCACTGAAGCTGAGAATACGGGTCAATGACGCTAACAATACGTATTGGGGAATATACGCGCTATATGAGCTTGAGCTTTATAATCTTCCAGACAACGGAGAGATTTCCCCTACAGCAGACGGAACGCTTAGTAATTTAACAATCCCTAATGTTCCTACTTTTACATTTGACAATAGTACGATGACCTACTCAGTAATGATCCCGAATGATCTAAACTCCATCGAGATAACGCCAACACTTTCGGACGGAGCGGGTACCTTGCAGGTCAACGGAAAGACTGTCGCCAATAACACAGCGCAGACTTTTGACATTCCAGTCGGGAAAAGCGTAATTCATATCAGATCCACTGCAAGCGACGGGACAACTACAAAGCTCTACACGTTGAATTTTCTCAAAGGAAATGAGGATGGGATAGGTACCAATATTGCCAGAAGTTATTCTGAGATTACAGCAACGGCAGAACGTGAAGGCGAGGACTATAGTGCTAAGAAAATGGTTGACGGTATTATTTATACCATGTTCGCGAGTTCGCGAGGCTACAATACCGAACATCCGTTTCCGCATGAGATTAATCTTACTTGGGAACAACCGCAAACCTTTAACACCATCGTCATGGCTACGACATCTGGTTTAATTCAGGGTATTTCCAATATCGATGTTCAGGCTTCTACAGACGGAATAAACTTTGAAACCATAGCAAGTGGAGTTCCGATCCAATGGAATAGCAACGAAGACGACGGCGTTATGGAGCATACCTTTGCCAATATTCCTGAAGTACGAGATGCGCTTAAGCTCAGAATAAAGATCAACGATGCGAACTATACGACATGGGGTATGTACGCTATGTATGAGCTTGAGCTCTATAATCTCGCGGAGAACGGAGAAATTGGCGAGAGCAGTAATACGATTACGGCGAGCGCGGGGGACAACGGAACGATCAGTCCAAACGGCGCCGTTGTAGTCAATGAGGGTGATGATCAAACCTTTACCTTCAATCCGAACAATGGATACGAAGTCGACGAGGTATTGTTAGACGGTACCGCCGTGTCGGTGACCGGAAGCGTGTATACGGTTACTAACATAACCGCCGACCATACGATCAATGTTACGTTTAAGCAAAAAGAGACAGGTGGCGAGAACAGTAAGACGATCACGGCGAGTGCGGGGGAAAATGGAACGATCAGTCCGAACGGCGCCGTTGTAGTCAATGAGGGTAATGATCAAACCTTTACATTTAATCCTAATAATGGATACGAAGTCGACGAGGTACTGTTAGACGGTACCGCCGTGTCGGTGACCGAAAACGTGTATACGGTTACTGACATAACTGCCGATCATATGATCAATGTTACATTTAAGCAAAAGGTGACAGGTGGCGAAAATAGTAGTCCTCCGACGAGTGGTGAGAATAGTAGTATTCCTTCTACCGGTGGTACAGTCAATGGGAATACCGATGCTCATACACTAGTAGTGAAATCGGAGGACCTTACCACTCCAGCCTCCAACGGAGTCATGACGATTGTTGCCAAAGATAAAGAGAAAATTGTACTTCCTGCCAATGCAGCCGAACTGCTTGGACTACATCCATTAGTCATTCAAACGGGTTCATTCACATTGGAGGTCCCTGCTGAATTACTTAAACAGTTGACGGATAAATACTCCGCAGAAGCTAAACGAGACAGTACGATAGAGTTAATCATGACTCTCTTATCCGAATCTGATGCTAACAACCTTCTAGCGATAAGGCAGTCTTCCACGCATGCAAATATTAAAATTTCCGGCAATGTGATCAATTTTAGCTTATCGATTGTCGGAAAAGATGGTAAAGTGACAAGCTTGAACAGCTTCGATAAACCGATGACGATTCGATTTAAAGCGGATCCTTCCTTAAATCCGAATCTGACTGGCATTTACTATTTGGCAGACAACGGTACGCTGGAATATGTGCGAGGCACGTTTATACACGGAGAATGGGTGGCCGATATTCACCATTTCAGTAAATATGCGGTGCTCGAATTCAAGAAATTATTTACCGATGTTAAGTCCACTCACTGGGCGGCCGATGCGATCGAACAGCTAGCAGCGAAGCAATTTATTGAAGGCACTAGCGCGGCAATGTTCGAGCCAGAGCGTTCTATAACACGGGCCGAATTTACGGCGATGCTTGTCAAAGCGTTGAACCTGACATCAGTGGGCGAATCGAAATTTACGGATGTATCGAAGGGTGCCTGGTACGAGGGAGCTGTTTCCATGGCGGTCAAAGCAGGCATTATTAAAGGAATTAGCACAACGTCTTTCAATCCCGATGCTAGCATCAAACGCGAAGAAATAGTCACTATGCTGATGCGGGCGTATGTTATCTTGAAAGACGTCGAGCTGAACGGAAAAACGGCTTCTTCCTTTACCGACGAATCCGCTGTGGCAACCTGGGCGCTTGAGTCAGTAAGAGCGGCGGCGGCACTTCATTTAATTAACGGTCGAGAAGCAAACAAATTCGTTCCGAGCGGGATCACTTCCCGTGCAGAAGCAGCAGCTTTGCTCAATAGAGTTATACACTAGCCGGGTAAACCCCCAATTTCTATATTGGGGGTTTACAATTAATAATTTTATTTTGATGTGACGCGGAGAACCGAAGGAGGCAACCCGATGAACGATATGGAAATCAAGGAACTTCAGCAAGCAGATTTGGCGGAACTGAAAGAAGGCGTCCACGGTTACAGCAGCGAGACGAATTGGGTGAAGCCGGAAAATCCAATTACGCTGGAAAGGTTGGAATGGTTCAAGGATCAGAAATTGGCCCTAATGATGCATTGGGGACCTTATTCGCAGATTGAGGTTGAGTCCTGGATTCTCAGCGACGAAGATGGTGAGTGGGCGCGTAAAGATGTCGATTGGACGAGCGATTACGAAGAGATGAAGCGCGAATATTTCGGACTCAACCGCACGTTCAATCCGTTCCGCTTCCAGCCGGAGCTATGGGCGGAAATCGCTGCCGAAGGCGGGTTCAAATATTTGATTTTCACGACCAAGCATCACGACGGATATTGCATGTGGGACACACATACGACGAATTACCGAATTACTGGCTCCGAAACGCCGTTTCATGCACATCGCTATGCCGACGTTTGCAAGCATGTGTTTGACGCTTTCCGCAGCAAGGGGCTTGCGATCGCCGCATATTTCTCGAAGGCGGATTGGCAATCGCCGTATTACTGGGCGCTAGGAATGGAACGGGGCAGCAATACGTGGAGAGGGCCTTCGTACTCCCCCGAGGAATATCCGTGGCTGTGGGAGCAATTCGTCGATTTCACCCATGAGCAAATCATGGAGCTGATGAGCCGTTACGGCCGGATCGATATTTTGTGGCTGGATGCGGGCTGGGTTAAAGATAGTGATCAGGTAAAGCAGGACATTCGATTGGGCGAGGTTGTCGAGCGCGCCCGTCAAACGCAGCCGTGGCTGTTATCCGCGGATCGTACAGTCGGAGGGCCTTACGAAAATTACGTGACGCCGGAGCAAACGATTCCGGAGGGTCCGCTGAACGTACCGTGGGAAAGCTGCATTACGATCGGCACACAGTGGGCTTTCAAATACGATGACCAGTTTAAATCGGGGAGAGAGCTCGTTCGCATTCTGATGGAAGTCGTATCCAAAGGCGGCAATTTGGCGCTTAACGTAGGTCCTCAACCCGACGGACGATTGCCGGCTGGGGCGGTTAAGAGTATCAATGAGCTGGGCGGATGGATGAAGGTTTACGGTGAAGCGGTATACGGCACACGCGTGTGCGGACCGTATTTTGCCGGTTCCTGCGCGTTCACCTCGAAAGGAAATACCGTATACTGTACGTACTTGTATGAAAGCGCAGATCAAGCCGTAGCTAAGCTCGTTCATATTCCTTATAAGGAGCCCGTTTCAGGCATCGAGCTTGTTGGAAGCGACGCTTTGCTGCAGGTTGAGCGTACGCCGGAAGGAATCTCGATCACACTTCCGGATTGCGAATTGAACGGGCAGGCTCCGATCGCCCATGTTTTCCGCATGCAGAAGGGCGAGGAGGCAAAGTGAACGATAAGATTCTTAGCTTTAAGTTATTATACGATGGGGTCTGTGGGCAATAATGCGAGAGCAGAGGTGAGAAGAAGAAGTAGCCGGATGACAAATACATGTTCGAACGCCAACCCGCGTAAATCGCGGGTTTTTTCCTTTGTCAGCGTATATTCTTGCCAGAAATCATTGTCAAGAATAAGTACCGTTAGCTGATTCTAGAAATAGGCTTATGCTAAGGAAGAGGATACCGACCATGGACTGGGGCCAGACTTAAGTTGGAAATTATTCTCACCTTTTTATTGCATCTTCCTCGCCTTTTTGCTATATTTGATATTAACAAATTGTTATTATCAAAAAGTTACTAACAATAAACTGAATGGTGAAGATTCGGAAATTTAATGAAAGGGAGTGATGAAAGTGAATAAAACATGGGGTGGCTGGAATCTGTTTGAAATCGTCTGGCTAGTTTTATTTACCTCTATTGCTGTTGCGTTTACGGTTATTTCTAAAGATTCCTTATTCGGATTTACGGTCTTTATGACCGGGGTGCTGTGTGTGGTGCTCGCGGCGAAAGGAAACCTGATGAGTTATGTTTTCGGAATGTACAATACCGTTGGTTACGCGTACTTGGCTTATATAAACGGTTTGTTTGGAGAGGTCATGCTGAATTTGTTATTCTTTGTACCTATGAATGTCATTGGCTTCTATATGTGGAAAAACAACCGCCAAGACGGCAAGCTATCCATGCGACAGATGGATCTTAAGTGGCTGTTCCTTGTTGGAGCGGTCTGCGTAATAGGCTGCCTGTTACTGGGAATCGGGCTATCGTTCATCCCAGTGCAGAACTCGCCTTATATAGATGCTATTACAACGGTATTATCCATTGTGGCTACCTTTTTAATGGTCAGAAGATTTAAGGAACAATGGCTGGTCTACATTGTTTTGAATATGTTTACGGTGCTGCTGTGGGTAATTCGGATGCTAGAAGGCAGTAGCGAAGGGGTGCTAATGATCGTCATGTGGAGTGCGTATCTGATTAACGCGGCATACGGCTATTACAATTGGAATAAAGGGGCTAAGGAGGTATCGGTATGAAGACGCTTGGATTAACGCTGGGGAAGTTTGCCCCGTTGCATAAAGGACATCAATTCATGATCGAGACCGCGTTGCAAGAGGTCGACGAATTGATTGTGGTAATCTACGAAACGACGGTGACCCCGATTCCGCTTCATATCCGGGCGAACTGGATCCGCAAGCTCTATCCGACGGTCCGGGTAATCGAAGCTTGGGACGGTCCAGACGGGTATTCGAACGATCGGGAGCATGAGATTCGAGAGGAGCAGTATATTTTAGGGCTGTTGAAGGGCGAGCAAGTGACGCATTTTTACTCTAGTGAGTTTTACGGTGAGCATATGAGTGTCGCATTAGGAGCGGCGGACCGGCGGGTGGATGAAGCCCGTGAGCGGGTGCCGATTTCGGCCACGATGGTACGTGCCGACCCTTATAAATATCGCAGATTTGTAAGTGATGTCGTGTATAGGGGGTTAATCACGAAAGTGGTTTTTGTGGGAGCGATGTCGACTGGAAAATCTACAATCACCGAAGCGCTGGCGCAGCGGTATCTCACAACCTTTGCGAGCGAATATGGGCGTGATTACTGGACCGAGCATCAAGTGGATCGTAGAATCAGCCTAGAAGCGTTCGATGAGATCGCTTTGGGCCATATCGAACGTGAGGAGCAGGCGATGCTGGAAGCTAACCGATATCTCTTTGTCGATACCAATGCAATTACCACATATATGTTTGCTTTGGATTACCACGGCCGGGCCCCTGAATGCTTAGTCCGGATCGCGTTAGAAAACGCGCAGCGCTACGATCTGTTTTTCCTGTGTGACGATGATATTCCTTATGAGAATACATGGGACCGTAGCGGGGATCAGAAGCGACATATTTTTCATAAGCAAATCATTGCCGATTTGAAAGAGCGGCGGATTCCCTATATCACATTGCGAGGAAACCTAGAGGAACGAATGCACAAAGTAAGCGAGGTCTTGGCAAAGTTCGAGCCCTACCGGAACTATTTCGGAGAGTTGAATGGCTAGAATAAAGAACAAAGGAGGCAAGGATACATGAATATGTTGGATCGCGATGGACTTACGGAACGTCAATTTTTAGAGCAGTACCATGCCGGGGATTTCGAGCGGCCTTCGGTGGCGGCGGACATGGTCATTTTCACCGTTACGAACACGGAGGCGGACAGCTACCGCAAGCTTCCGGAAAAAGAGCTGCGAATTCTGCTCATTCAGCGGGGAGGTCACCCGTTCCTGGGCAATTGGGCACTTCCAGGCGGTTTCGTCCGGCCGGACGAGACGACAGAGCAGGCGGCGGTGAGGGAGCTGAATGAGGAAACCGGTGTGGATGACATTTATTTGGAGCAGTTGTACACCTTCAGCGATGTTGGAAGGGACCCGCGTACCTGGGTGATGAGCTGTAGCTACATGGCCTTAATCAACAGTGATCAGGTACAGCTGAAAGCAGGAGATGACGCTGCCCATGCTGCCTGGTTCAAGGTAACCTATCGGCTTCTGCGCGAGCGGAAAGAGATTATTGAGGATGGGTATGTGAAAACGAAGGAATACGAGCTCAAGCTAAGCAGCGATGAAGAAGAGTTTACGGCAGTTGTGGGTCGGACGATAACGTCAAAGTCGGCCTCTACGTCAACCGCATACTCCATTGTATTAAATGACGGATTGGCTTTCGATCATGCGAAGATTATAGCTTGCGCTATTGAGAGACTGCGGGGAAAAGTGAATTACACCGATATTGCGCTAAACTTGATGCCGGATCTCTTCACTTTGACGGATCTACAGCAGGTTTATGAGGTGATCTTAGACAAAGAGCTGCTGAAAGCCGCATTCCGACGTAAAGTAGCGGATCTCGTAGCGGAGACCGATCATTATACTGAAAATGCGGGACACCGTCCTTCCCGCTTATATCGGAGAAATATGGAGGAATATCAATGATATACAATATAGAGCAGTTAAGAAAAGCTTATATCGCGGGCAAAACGTTCAAGTTTGTGTTCTTCTGGGGCCATACACCGCCAAAGCACGACGGCGTGGACAAAAGCTGCTTCAGCCAATGGTGGATGAGTCCTTTCATGGTAGAGGGGATAGAGTATTCCTGTGTCGAGCAGTTTATGATGTCCGAGAAAGCAAGACTGTTTGGAGATGACGAGATGTTGGACGCGATCCTTAAAGCTAAGCATCCCAAGGAGATGAAAGCCTACGGGCGTGCAGTAAGAAACTTCGAAAATGACACTTGGGATAAAGAATGCTATAACATTGTCAAAAGAGGAAATATAGCCAAATTTTCGCAGAATCCGAAGCTTGGCGAATACCTCAAGTCAACGAAAAACCGTATTCTCGTCGAAGCTAGCCCACAGGATCGCATTTGGGGAATAGGCATGAGCCAGTCCAATCCTGATGCGGAGAATCCCGTAAAATGGCGGGGTAGGAACCTACTTGGATTCGTGCTGACCGAAGTGAGAGACGAATTGCTGCGGGATTAACTTCATCCTATATTTAAATGAAAAGATAACGATATCCCTTTGGATTTCGTTATCTTTTTTGTTCACCCTCTAAAAGCCGAAGCTTCATCACCCCAGGTGTACAGCCATAAGTATTTCGGAAGATTCGGATAAAATAATTCGTCTCCATTCCCAGTTGAATCGCAATATCCTGAACGAGAATATCAGCATTCTCTGTCATTAACTGTATCGCACGTTCTAGTCGCAGATTCTGTAGATATTTATGTGGAGTTACGGCATATTCCTGTACGAATAGACGCTGGAAATGCTGGACGGAATACCCCACAGCAGCTGCTAGATTGGAGATAAGGAGTGGCTCAGTATAATGTTCGTTAATAAGTTCAACCGCTTTAGCCAACGCTTCATTACGCACAGACTCAAGTTCTAAACGACTGCCTGAGGAGTGTATGGATTCAGAACGACGTAACATCAGAAGTAATCGATATAGGGTTATAGATAGATCCTCCATCCCTTGCTCGTCTTGACGACTAGCCGTCTGATTGTTCACCGTATTCCAGATCTTTCCGATTTCCTCCCAACATTGTTCAAAACGAGCAGGATGATAAGGGAGATAAGGGAGAAGGCCAATCCCCTCCAGCATTCCCTGCGATTGACTCCCTTCGATTCCGATGAAACCTACATGCCATGGTTCATGTGAGGTAGGATAATATTCGTGTCCTCGATCCGGTGGGAAGGCGAAAGCCATTCCAGGTTCTAGTATGATTTCAGTACCGCTCTCCAGATCACGAAACAACCCAGTTCCGGTACGAATCAGAAAAACTTGATGAACAGGAAAACCTGTAGGGCGCACATGATGGAATTGTATATGACGACCTACAGAGTAGGGATACAAGGGAAGCGTCTCAGCGTCGCGCGGTAGTTCTATCAGTGAAAAAGGAAGCAGGATGATTCACCTCATATTCATTTTGTACTATCACTTCGAGAGTATATTCCTACTGATCGGGATGAATTTTCTTATATTATAAATAGTATAAATGATGATTCGTGAATTTGATAGCTTAAGCATCTAGCGTCTCATCAGAGAATAGTCCCATTCAAAAAATGGGCAGAATTGAGAGGATGATCTTACATTATGACTAAAAAATACTCCCCGATTAGCAGCAAAGCTCCAGTGATGCTGCACGGTGCCGATTATAATCCTGAGCAATGGCTGAAGTACCCAGAAATTTTGCGTGAGGATATTCGTCTGATGAAGCTTGCGAATTGCAATGTGATGTCTGTCGGAATTTTTTCTTGGGTATCCCTAGAGCCTGAAGAAGGTGTGTTCACTTTCGATTGGCTCGATAGTGTTTTGGATTCTTTTGCAGAGAATGGGATTTATGCTTTCCTGGCAACTCCTAGTGGAGCACGACCTGCTTGGATGTCTGAGAAGTACCCTGAAGTTCTAAGAGTGGAACGTAATCGTGTTCACAATTTACATGGCTTCCGTCATAATCATTGCTTCACCTCGCCTGTGTATCGGGAAAAGACTGCGATTTTAAATGCGAAGCTAGCAGAACGTTATAGCCAGCATCCTGCGGTTATCGGTTGGCATATTTCGAATGAGTTCGGTGGTGAATGTCACTGTGATCTTTGTCAGAATGCTTTTAGAGATTGGTTAAAGGTCAAATACAATAACAGTCTGGATGAGGTGAATCATGCTTGGTGGGCTACTTTTTGGAGTCATACCTACACTTCATGGACACAGATTGAATCCCCGGCTCCACATGGAGAGACGCAAGTACATGGCTTGAACCTCGACTGGCGGCGGTTTGTCAGTGAACGGACGATTGACTTCTGTCAGCATGAGATCAATGTTGTTCGTCCTCACAATCCTGCACTGCCTATTACAACGAATATGCATATGATCGATGGCATTGATTATCGCGAACTAGCCAAAATTCTGGATGTTGTCTCATGGGATGCTTATCCAGAATGGCATTATACCGAAGATGGTGACGATGCTAGACTGGCGGCATGGACGGCAATGCACTACGATTTAATGCGTTCCTTTAAAAAGAAACCGTTCCTGCTCATGGAAAGCACGCCATCTCTTACGAACTGGCAATCGGTCAGTAAGCTGAAGCGTCCAGGCATGCACAAGCTGTCTTCGCTTCAAGCGGTAGCACATGGTTCGGATTCTGTACAATACTTCCAATGGCGTAAAAGCCGGGGCTCTAGTGAGAAGTTCCACGGTGCAGTTGTTGACCATAGCGGCCACTCCGAGACTCGTGTGTTTAAAGACGTTACAGAGGTAGGAAAGACGCTGGCGGGAATGACAGAAGTAGTAGGTACATCAACTCCAGTAAAAACAGCGATTATTTTCGATTGGGACAACCGCTGGGCGATCAAGGATGCGCAAGGCATTCGTAATTCCGGATTGCGTTATGAGGAGACTGTACTACAGCATTATCGTGCCCTTTGGGAGCTAGGCATTCCAGTTGATATGATCGGATCGGGGGATGATCTGTCCGCTTACAAGCTGGTGATCGCACCTATGTTATATCTGATCAGTGAAGAGAATGGAAAGCGTATCGAGAAGTTTGTTGAGCAAGGCGGAACTTTCCTTGCAACCTATTGGTCTGGTGTCGTTAACGAAACGGATTTATGTCATTTGGGTGGATTCCCAGGACCGCTACGTAGAACGCTCGGGATTTGGGCAGAAGAGACCGAAGGGCTGCATAGCCGTGATTTGAATGGTGTTGTAATGCAGGCGAGCAATGCACTTAATCTTAGTGGAAATTATGATGCGCATGAAATTGCTGAGCTGATCCACTTGGAAGGTGCGGAAGCATTAGGCACTTATCGCAGCGATTTCTATGCTGGCCGTCCAGCGCTTACGGTAAATCGTTTCGGTGAAGGAAATGCGTATCATCTCGCTACTCGTGTAAAAGATGCCTCTTTCTACGTTGAATTGTATGCTGCAATCACTGCAAAAGCGGGAATTACTCGTGCGCTTGATAGTGAGCTTCCAACTGGTGTGACAGCGCAGCTTCGTACGGATGGAGAGAGTGATTATATTTTTGTGCAAAACTACAGCGGCAGTCCGCAAGCGGTTAAATTAGATGGAGCGGATTATACGGATTTGTGCTCAGGCACTGCTGCTCCGTCTGTGTTAAATCTAGCTGTAAATGATCTCGCAATGTTGAAGCGTAAATCGTTAGTATAAAAAGAAGGCAGGACCTGAGGGATTCAGGTTCTGCCTTTTTACTATCAATCCATAAATCGTCCCATCATAATCGTGTTATAGAATTTTCCGTCAGCAAGAATCTTATCATTTTTTAATATTCCCTCGATCTCAAAGCCAAGCTTCTGATAAAGGGTGATAGCTTTGTCGTTCGTTTCGAGGACATTTAAAGTGATTTTTTGGATACCGTTAGCGTCGGCCCAAGCAATAGATTCTGCTAAAAGATTCTTTCCAATTCCATAACCCCAATAATTCTGCAGCACACATACTCCGAACTCGACTTTATGAGCGAATCTTGCTAATGAATGGCCTTCGCATCTAGAGAACCCAACGATTTGATTATTAACTACCGCGATTAGAAATAAGTTTCTTAGTTTCTCTGAATCAGATAGAATAAGCTGCTGAAACCCTATTTCGTCTATAAAAGCCTCCCCTGGTTCTCTGTCTAAATTCTCGGTCTCACCATCAATTTGTACTCTTAATTTGGACAATGTCATAGCATCCGTAGTGATTGCAGATCTTATGGTGTAATGGATGCCTTTCACGGTAAATGTTCGTTGATCAATAATCATTTGTCCTCCGTTACTACTAGTGATTTTAGAAATATAGCTTCGATACCCTCGATAATACGAGTATAATAACCCACTTCATGGGGTACAAAATGGGTCTTGTCTACATCCTGCTCAATGGTAATTCTATGTCCATGGGGATCGATTTGAAAACCGTTGACTTGTAGACTATGTATTTCTCCCTGCCAAAATCTGCGGAAATCAGAGAAATTTGCTTTGACAATGCCGGCGACCTCTTCTTTTTGTAGCTGGAAATCTTCTAGACGATAGGGATTGTTATAAACAAAGACATGCGCTCGTTCATTATCGATAAGTTTTTCTTTTTTCATACTGTAAGGAATTGTTCCTAGCGGGATCAGGTCTTTTAAGGATAAATCCAGTCCGAGCTCTTCATGAACCTCGCGTGTTCCATCTTCTACAGTTTCGTTTGCTAGCAAATGTCCGGCGGCCGTGATGTCCAGTAGTCCCGCATAATCTTGTTTCTGTTCACTCCGAAGTTGTAAATAGATATAGGGTATTTCCTGATCTTTGCTAATAAACCAGCAGTGGAAAGTCTCATGCCAATGTCCTAACCGATGTACCTCTTCACGTGGAGCCGTACCTGTTCGGTTGCCTGCTTCATCAAAAATGGTAAGTATCTCATTATGCATAGAAAAGCTCCTTTGTGATGATTTCTTCTTTCTAAAGCCTATCATAAAAACGTTCGAATTACCCTAAATGTTAGGGAGGTTCTTATTGACAACAGCTAGAATGAAATGTATATTTTTGGATGTTAATCAAAGGAGGAGTTAAATGAATTTAGTAACCATGAAGCAGAAGGATTTGGACACTTTTAGTGATGAAAGATTAGGATGGGCCTGTATGGAGCCTACCTTTCAGCAGATTCGCGCAAAATCACCATCGATCAAATCCGAAGTGATCTCAAAGCTCACAGATGGACAGAAAGCACTTTGTATGTTCAGAGTAATGCATGATCACAGCCGTAATTCCGAAGGGGAGTATTATGCTTGGATTTCTTACATGCAAGACCTGCCGGGGTATTGGACAGGGGTGATGGGAGGCATACGATTTTTTGGCGATGATCCGATGATTCTTTTGCTTCAGGAAACAAAGGCATTTCTCGAAGAAAGAAACAATCGATTAGGAATACAGTGGGTTGATGCTACCATCACGGATCTCGATCGAGATCCTGAGTTGTTGAATGAGATGAGTGGTTTATTTGAACGATTTAAGAACATAGCCGAAGATAGCCACAGGTTGATTGGCGAGTATATTCGGGCACATCCGGGAGAATTTGTGGAGATAGAAGGCTAATAATTATGAAAAAAAGTAAATTATTTTTATTGTTTCTTATAGTAATAAATCTGCTTCTTTATGGAGTTCCCTTATATCACAGTTATAATTCATTTCAAAATCTTGTACTGGATCGAATCGATGATACTCAAATCACCTCCATTAGAGTTCTTAAGAGTTCTAATGAACAAGAAATTAAAGTGGATGACCCGAAAGAAATTGAAAAGATCATACATGAGTTTTCTGACGTGAAATTAAAAAGAAGTGATGCATCAGAACGACCTGCGGAGACCTATTGGATAAGAATATATGTAAATAAAGATCAGCGCTTTGGAATGACACTCTATGGCACAGATTACTTGTATTTCAGCGATCGATCTAGTAATAGTAAGTATCACTCTGGAAATTTTAAGATTACTAGTAAATTTGATGGGGAATCCATTACAAGCTTGTTTAAGTAAAAATAACCCGCTGCCACAGGCAGCGGGTTAAATATTTCAGGTTATTTATCTAGCCATCCATCCGCCGTCAACATTAAGAATATGACCATTCAAATAGTCGGATGCTGCGGAAGCTAAGAATACAGCAGGACCTTTAAGATCATCAGGTGTTCCCCAACGTGCAGCTGGAATACGATCTAAGATAGCATCCGAGCGGCTTTGGTCAGCACGGATCGGAGCTGTATTTTCAGTCGCCATGTAGCCTGGTGCAATCGCATTGATGTTCAGACCGGAGCCTGCCCATTCATTGGCAAAAGCTTTAGTAAGACCTGCAACCCCGTGCTTACTCGCGGTGTAGCCAGGGACATTGATTCCGCCTTGATAGGAGAGCATAGAGGCGATGTTAATGATTTTGCCGGATCCTCTTTCCAGGAAGTGGCGGCCAGCGATCTGAGACAGAAGGAACACTGTGTTCAAGTTCAGGTTAATAACATCGAACCAGTCTTTTTCACTATGGTCTTTTGCAGGAGTACGGCGGATCATTCCTGCACAGTTCACGAGAATGTCAACATGACCAGTCAGTTCAAGTGCTTGGTCAAATGTGTTTTGCAGGTTGCTATGATCACTTAAGTCAGATTCGATGCTAACTGCTTTTACACCAAAAGCTTTTGCAGCGTTTACGGTTTCTTGACTTGTATTAAGCGATACGGATGCAATATCCGCACCTGCTTCTGCGAAGGCAAGGGCAATGCCTTGTCCAAGACCTTGAGCAGCACCGGTTACGAGTGCTGTTTTACCTGCCAAGCTGAATAATGATGATGACATTATAAATTACGCCCCTTTGATTTAAATGAATTTGATTCCGTTATTACTCACATTCAATGGCAATGCCTGCGCTGCGGAACTGTTCTGCCGTTTCGGGAGAGAGTCCTTTATCTGTCAAGATAACGTCAACTTCCTGCAGAGAAGCGAATGTACGCAGCGCAGTTTGGCCGAATTTATGATGATCCACAACCGCGAACACTTTACGGGCAGTAGACACAAGGGCTTGCTTAAACTCAATTAAATCTCCTGTATAAATAGAAAGTCCATGTTCGATATGAACAGCTGTCGAGGACAGAAATGCTTTTTGAATATTAAGTTGTTGCACATAGGAGACGGCTTCAGGGCCGGCCAACATATTGCGGACACGGTAACCCCCGGGAACGACGAGACGAATATGATCTTTGGGAACCAGTTCGCTGATGATGTATACATCATTGGTGACTACCGTTAGAGGCATATTGTCCAGGCGTCGGGCAATTTCAAGCGTTGTGCTCCCGCCGTCAAGAGCTATAATATCGTCCTGATCAATATGAGCAAGCGCGCGCAAGGCGATCTCTGTTTTTTCGTCGGAATACTTATCCAATGGATCCTTAGAGGGCAAAATACCAAACTGGTCGCTTTGTGCCAGCACAGCTCCGCCATGTACACGTACGATCAGTCCTTGCTCCTCCAGCTTGCTTAAATCCTCACGAATTGTTTTTCCCGTAACTTGTAGCTTATCGCTCAGTTCATTCACCGTTACATCTTTTTGGTTCAGCATAACTTCCATAATCATCTCATGTCTTCGTATCGGGTTCATCCGCTTGCCTCAGCTTTCCGTAATTGATTAAAATTATAAGAAAGTTTAAGTTTCACGCTAGACTCTTCCTTATAATTCTCGCACAAACGCTTATCGTCCTTAAAAGGACGCCGAAGGCGTTTTAGCTTGTCTCTATTGTAGTTCTTTCATGGATACGGGGTCCATATCATCATATCTTTTATTATCGCCAGCCATACTCCAGATAAAAGTATAGTTATGAGTACCAACACCACTGTGTATGGACCAGCTTGGAGAAATAACCGCTTGTTCGTTTTGCATTACGATATGGCGAGTTTCATTAGGCTCTCCCATCAAGTGGAACACAACGGAATCGTCCGGTAGATCGAAATAGAAATAAGCTTCCATCCGGCGTGGATGTGTATGTGCTGGCATCGTATTCCACATGCTACCTGGCTTCAGTTGAGTCATACCCATAACTAGCTGAGCACTTTGCACGCCGTTTGTATGAATGAACCGGTGAATGGTACGCTCATTGGAGTTCTCCAAACCGCCCATTGCACCAGATTCGGATTCAGCCAGAGTGGTTTTGGTAGTTGGATAGGACTGGTGAGCAGGCGCAGAATTCAAATAGAATTTAGCGGGCTTGGAAGCGTCTGCACTTTTGAAGATAACATCTTTAGAACCTTGACCGACATACAGACATTCTTTGAAATCTACTTCATATTCTGTACCATCGACAATAACCGAACCTTTACCGCCAACATTGATGATCCCCAGCTCACGGCGTTCCAAGAAGTAAGTAACTCCAAGTTCTTTAAGGTCAGTTGTAAGTGCAACTTCTTCCTTAACAGGATTAGCACCGCCAACGATCATGCGATCCTCATGGGTAAGTACAAGTTTCAGTTCATCTGGTGCAAAAATGACAGGAATGTGGAATTCCTTACGGAGGCGCTCAGTGTCAAACTGCTTAACTTCATTAGGGTGGGATGCAAAACGTCTTTCCATGGAATATTCAATCTCCTTCACAAGCATATTTTCGTTCGTATAAGTACAATTTACTCCATTTATGTTCATATTACAAGTGTTTATTTTTATATGTTGGTTCGTTTTAGTTTATTTTTAAGTTTTGCTAATTGCCAAATGAACGAAAAGTGTGCACAATAGATCTAAAATGCTTAGTTCTCATTTATAGGATTGTTATCATACTATTGAAAATTGAGATGTGGGAGGTTGAACTTGAATGCTGGAGTCGAATGGTATTCAGAGTACTTATCAGGACCGTCAACAAGAAATCATTATAAGTATAGCGCTGGAAGCGCAGAGACGGCCTCTGCTTGAGAGTGGACTCTGGTTCCACGAGGATGTGCGAAATAACTTTTATTATGCCTCATATCTTTTTGCAGCTGCAGTAGATGATTCTTTGTCGTTGCCTTTTGACCGGGAAGAAGCGAAACAGAAGGCACAGGATGTGCTGCTAGAGACATTAATGTTACAGAATCGTCAACCTGGCACGGAGCTATACGGGCACTGGCCGCTTGGATTGAATCCGGTTCCACGTGAGGCTTCGCCGCATGAATTGCCTGTGGAAATTATGGGCAGTCTGATGGCCTACTTTTGCAAAAGATATGGTGGAGCACTAAACGCTCAACTTCGCATTGTCCTGAATACAGCATTTGGACACATTTATCGGAGTGATTTCTACCGTAAGCCGGTAATCACTTTTGGACATCATGAAGCGAAATATACAGCAGCAAAGCTGATTTTTGGCACTATGTTTGCAGATGATGTGCTCGTTGAGGATGGTCGGCAAAGCTTGAAGGACACATTGACATACATCCGCTCTAAGGGTATGCCAGAATACGGCAGTCTCCCGTGGTTCTGGCATTGGATACAGGCGTTTACCTGCGCTTTGGAGCTTGTCCCGACAGAAGATACGGATTTAATAACTACTCTTAAAGACATGCTTGATCATCTTTGGAAGGTAAGAGCAGAGTTTTATTTACGTGGAGCTTGGGTGGGTGCACATTCTAGAGGTTGGCCACATGATGTACCAGGGGATGCTAATGTGCTTCATGACTATGTTCAGTTCGGGGACTTCAAGCTTTCAGAGGCAATGCCACGCACGGAATACGCTGGACTCCTATTCTATAAAGCGCCAGTTGAGGCTTTAACAGCTGCGATGAATCGCCAGACGCCAGTGGAAACCACCAAGATTACGCAGAAGGTAGTCCCAGCAGATCCGAACGCTCAACCGTTGCTTCATTCCTATGCCTATATTACAGAGGATTTTGCAGCAGGCGGGATGTGGGAACGAGTAGAGGAATTTGATAATGAACAGCTCCGTTGGACTTTCTCTCTGCCTGTGAATGGAGAAGGAGGGTCTAACCAGCTATTTTTCTTCCATCCAGGTCAAGGCTACAATGAGGGAGATCCTCGCCATCAGAGCCGTTATATGGAGGTCCTCTATCACAAAAATGTAGTTATTTCTTTATTTCCCATTCCTCAGGGGGAAAAGAATACGATCATCGGTGTTCTTCCTCATGGGGAGTGGATGCAAGACCCGAACGCCTTATTCGGTCAGGTTGGGGATGTCTATTTCGCAATATATTTATCTCAATCGTACCAACTACAGGAACGTCCGGGATACATTGAGGTAACCGTTCAAGGGATGCCGGGTGGGGTGATCGTTGAGGCGATCGGTGTTAAGGAGTCTGCAGAGCGTGGCATCATCGGAATGGATGCATTCGTAATAGCAATGGCCCATAATGAACCCCAATTTGAGATGGAAGGCGGCTTGGCGGCTCATTATACGACCAGTAATGGCGATAGATTGCATTTGAGTATGAAGAGCGAGTCAGAGCAACCGCGAGCTTTGCTGAATGGTGTGAAGATCTCTTTAGAGAACTATACGGTTTAATAAGAACTCAACATAGTTGTGAGTTAAGTTTGGATGGAGTCGACCTTAAGGTCGGCTTTTTTATATTATAAATGCGCATATTATGCTATAGCTTCAATTGGAAATTTACTCCTAATAAAAACCAGCTTTCCTTTAAGGGCAAGGCTTTCGTAATCTTATTTGAAATTAATTACATTAATCTCTAATTTTATGAGAGACATTTATCACAATAAAGGTTAATATCTAAGTGAGACATATGAATGAATGCGCTTTCTTAAATCCGTTCAAACCTAACTCAAAGAATGCGAGGGATTTACTGTGACAGGAACTGAATTTCGTGTAGAAAATGATTTTCTAGGCAGCAAACAAGTAGATAAGAACGCATACTATGGGATTCAGACATTACGCGCAGTAGAGAATTTTCCAATTACGGGATATAGAGTGCACAATGAATTAATCAAAGCGATGGGGATCGTAAAGAAAGCCGCTGCGCTTGCAAATATGGAAATCGGCAGGCTCTATCGTGGGCTTGGAGAAGTTGTTGTGAAAGCAGCAGATGAGATCATCGAAGGTCAATGGCACGAACAATTTATTGTAGACCCTATACAGGGTGGTGCAGGTACCTCGTTAAATATGAATGCCAATGAAGTCATTGCTAACCGAGCATTAGAGCTGCTTGGTCATGAAAAAGGAGACTATCGTCATTTAAGTCCCAACTCTCATGTGAATATGGCGCAGTCTACAAATGATGCATTCCCGACGGCTATTCATATTGCGACGCTTTCTCTTCTGGAACAACTGCTTGTTACTATGCGCAGAATGCATGAGGTGTTTGCAGACAAAGCCAAGGAATTTGATCCGGTTATAAAAATGGGACGCACGCATCTACAAGATGCAGTGCCAATTCGTCTGGGCCAAGAGTTTGAGGCTTATCGCAGAGTACTTGAGAGAGATATCAAACGTATTGAACATACACGTCATCATTTGTATGAAGTGAATATGGGGGCAACGGCAGTAGGAACTGGATTAAATGCTGACCCTCGATATATCGAAGTGGTTGTAGAACATTTGGCCGAAATAAGTGGATTGCCGCTAGTTACTGCAGATCATCTTGTGGATGCTACGCAAAATACAGATGCATACACAGAAGTATCTGCTGCGCTAAAAGTCTGCATGATGAACATGTCCAAGATCGCTAATGATCTTCGACTCATGGCCTCCGGCCCGCGGACAGGGTTTAATGAAATTTCATTACCTGCTCGCCAGCCTGGTTCCTCCATTATGCCAGGTAAAGTTAATCCGGTTATGGCAGAGGTCATCAATCAGGTAGCTTTTCAAGTGATAGGAAATGACCATACAATCTGTCTGGCTTCCCAAGCGGGTCAACTGGAACTGAATGTTATGGAGCCAGTTCTAGTGTTTAATCTCATTCAGTCCATCAGCATCATGAACAACTCCTTCCAAGTCTTCACAGATTTCTGTCTGGCTGGTATTGAAGCCAATAAAGAGAAGCTAGAGCGGGATGTGGAGCGTAGTGTCGGAATCATTACTGCGGTTAACCCACATTTGGGCTACGAAGTAGTTTCACGTATTGCTCGTGAGGCGATTTTGACAGGAGAATCTGTTCGTGAATTGTGCCTTAAGTATAATGTGTTATCCGAGGAAGAGCTCAATCTGATTCTGGACCCATACGAAATGACGCATCCTGGAATCGCAGGCTCAGCTTTATTGCAGAAGCAATAGGGGATTACCTAACCGTTAATCGCTGACTTTGTCATGCGTGTCCTACGACATTTAAAAAGAACCTACTTCAACGCTAGTTAGAAGTAGGTTCTTTTGCGTTTCAGGCTTACAGGAAAAAGAATGAGCGTAATAGACCACGTTTCCTTGGTGGAGAGGGCAACCTTGTAGTAGTAACGGGACGAGAAGCTTCGTTAGATGTGAAGACGTTGCCTTTTGAAGCTTGCATGGGTTCTAGGGTTGCTGCTAATTGTTTGATCATTATCCGCAGATCCTCAAGCTCTTCACGCTGCTGAAGCAACTGTATCATGACTACTTCATCAGCTTTTTGATCGAGTGTACGTTCAATATAATGAATCCGGGATAATATATCTTGCATAGGCTCAGCGTCTGTGGGATGAAGTGGATCTTGCGGTGACGTGGACATCTGCTTTTCATTCGAGTCAGTTAATTGAATACTCTCTAGTGGTTCTCCGTGATTAATGCGGTCTTTAATATGACTAAGCAAGCTGATTTGCTGCTCTGAGAATGTATAGTGGCCAAACCGGTCTTTTGGAAAAAAATCAGGGAACATAGCAGCCCAACGTTTGATCGTAGTCTGGCTTACTGACAGCAGCTCTGCGGCATCCTTTGTTTTCAGAATTTCCATTTTGATTCCTCCAGTTCAGGTAGTCATGTTATGAGTAATTCGTTGTTCAATTGCTGCTCCCTGCAAGGCTGACAAAGGAAGTGCGGATTCGATAAACAAAGTGTAATTACGAGCAATCTCACCATTCTTGGATTTCACTATCTTGCTTTTACATTCTAGAATGAGTACAGATGACCCAGTAGCGGGGTATACTTGGTTTTGAGGTGAATCGTATGGATAAGAGTGGAGAAGTGGAAAAGATGACTGAGGAGCAATGGCAGGCTATTTTGAAAAATGATGCAGCTTATAACGAAAAATTCTTTTATGCTGTGAAGACTACGGGAATCTTTTGCCGACCTTCCTGCAAGTCCAAAGCACCTAATCGAGAGAATGCACGTATCTTTCAAAATGCAGAACAAGCATTAGAATCTGGATTTCGTCCCTGTAAAAGATGCAAACCGACGGGTGAGCGGCTGCCGGATAAGGAATGGGTGGCTGTAATGACTGAATATATCGACAAACATTATCATGAACCTCTTACTCTTGAAACGCTGGCAGAAGTCTGTCATGGAAGCCCTTATCATCTTCATCGAACCTTCAAGAAAGTAATGGGAATCACTCCAGCGGATTATATACAGCAAAAGAGAATCGATCAGGCATCTGAATATTTGGTTACCACGGATCGGGATGTAGCTGATATTGGATTACATGTGGGTCTGCCAAATACGTCGTATTTTATTACCTTATTTAAAAAAAAGACGGGGCTTACCCCAACGAAGTATCGACAGCTTAACAAATTAGAATTAACGAATCATTCTGAATTATTCATGGAGGTACAGAAAAATGGAGAATAAACCAAGTGCAATCATATACTGGACATTGCTAGCTTATAAGGAATGGAGTTTCTATATCGCAGCGTCGGAGAAAGGATTAAGTTATGTGGGGTCGCAGCAGAAGCCATTCGAAGAAATGAGTGACTGGATGAGCCGTAGATTTCCTGAAAGTAAACTGGTGCAGGACGATGAGAAAATGGTTCCATTTGTACAGGAACTGATCGAATATTTGCAAGGGGTACGGCAGGCTTTCAGCATTCCTTTTGACTATCGGGGGACTCCATTTCAACTCGCGGTGTGGAAAGCGTTATGTGAAATCCCATATGGACAAACGTGGTCTTATTCGGATATCGCCACACATATTCAAAAGCCTGCTGCAGTACGCGCGGTAGGGACGGCCATAGGTGCAAATCCGATACTAATTACGGTGCCCTGCCACCGAGTCATTGGCAAGAATGGAACATTAACTGGCTACCGCGGGGGATTAGAGATGAAGACTAGGCTGCTTAATTTGGAAAGTGGAAAGAGTGCTCTAGAATTATGAATATTGAGATCCAGTACAAAACCCCAAAGACCTTACTAAATAAAGGGACGGGTTATCTGAACGGATATAGTCATTCTTTAAACCCATATACCGGCTGTACTTATGGCTGTTCTTATTGTTATGTGCGTCAAATGCCTGTTTCACTGTTTCGCCAAGAGGAATGGGGAACGTGGGTAGATGTCAAACAAGAAGCTGCAGCTATCTTACGCAAAGAAATCCTGAAAGCAAAGTCCAAAGGACCGGTCTCCATCTTTATGTCCTCTAGTACAGATCCATACCAACGGATAGAGCACAAGGAGCAGGTAACCAGGGCTTTGCTGGAGGTTATGGTGGAGACCCCGCCCGATTTTCTGTTCGTGCAGACGCGCAGTCCGCTCGTACGCAGAGATATAGATTTATTATTACGCTTAGAAGACAAGGTTCGCGTGAGTATGACTGTAGAGACGGATCGTGAAGATATTCGCAAAAAATTCACACCAAGTGCTCCGCCCATTTCTGCAAGATTAAAGACACTGAAATTACTGCGTGAAGCGGGCATTCCTGTTCAAGCAACCATCGCTCCGGTATTGCCAAGCAGCACTTCTTTTCCAGAGATCCTAAGGGGTTTGGTGGATAGGGTCTGTATCGACGATTATTTTATGGGAGATGGCAGTGGGGGCAAACGGACACGGAGATTAGGTATTTATTCCCTTTATGAAGAGCTGCAATTGGAAGAATGGTACGATCCGGCGGCTTATCGCAGGGTGTACGATGGACTCCGGAGTGTTTTTAATGAAGATGAGCTTTTCTTGAGCCAGAAGGGGTTCGAGCCTTAAACTGAAACATGATATAATAAACGAGAGCATTCATACTTAGTATTTTAAAATACTTAATACCTGTAATCGCTTATTGGAGGAGTAGAGTGGCAAAAGCAAAAGTGGCCAAGCGGCCCACAAGAGATGAATTTGTACTTGAGGAGCTAGGCAATCAGCTAGTTGAAGCGAAGCAAGAAGGTTCTGAGATTTTATTGACCGTATGGGGAAAAGAAGAACAGGTGCGCGGAACGATTGTAGAAATGGACTCGCGGACAGGAAAAGTACACATCAGTAAAAACGAAGGTATCGAAAAAGTTCCGTTTATGGATATTATGCAAGTTAATTATCCCAGAGATTAATGGGAACGCAGCAATAAGAGGTCCTGTGAGCCATGTTGGCTTTGGGGCCTCTTTGACCATATAGTATCGAATAGATTAAAGAGAGGTAGATCAGATATGGCAGTAACCAAAACCAACGCGATGCGAATGCTAGATGCGAAGAAAATTGGATATGAAGTGTTTGTTTATGACAACGAGGATGGACTAATCCATGGTACGGCAGTTGCAGAGAAGATTGGAAAGGCGGCAGAGACGGTTTTTAAAACTTTGGTCGCTCATAGCGGAGCAAATCTTTATGTATTTGTTATACCGGTTGCTGAGGAGCTGGATCTCAAAAAGGCGGCCAAGGCCGCCGGAGAGAAAAAGATTGAGATGCTGCCAGTGAAGGACTTGCAGAAGTGGACGGGTTATATCCGTGGTGGATGTTCACCAGTCGGTATGAAAAAGCTATATCCAACGTTCATTGATAGCAGCGCAGAAAGTCAGGAAACGATAGCCGTTA
This sequence comes from Paenibacillus sp. FSL R5-0744, assembly GCF_037972555.1. Classification (NCBI taxonomy): domain Bacteria; kingdom Bacillati; phylum Bacillota; class Bacilli; order Caryophanales; family Paenibacillaceae; genus Paenibacillus; species Paenibacillus sp. FSL R5-0744. Next base: position 4,062,094 of record NZ_CP150228.1, on the reverse strand, counting down.
GCGCCGGAAAAATTGGTCAACAAATGGATGTATCACCGCAGCTTCTTGCAGGGGTAACAAATGCGAAATTCACAGATCTAATTAAATAGATGAGCAACAAGAAGACCTAAATACTCCTTCAAGGCTGTGCCTGTAGTGGAGATGGCTCCTGGCGAAGGAGTGAACTTTGAGGGTTGCAACGAAAATTCAGCGCTGGCGATATAATCTGTAGGAAAAGCTTGCGCTGTTAGCCCTGCATTCTTGAAGTGCTGCATCGAGCGGGGCATATGAAACCCTGATGTGACTAGTACAGGACGCTTAAGTCCCTTCTCTTGTAGGATTGCGGCGGTATTTACAGCATTCTGCTCCGTGTTAAGAGATTGATTGTCGGTCAGGATATCCTCTTCGGGGACACCGAGTCCAAGGAGTTGTCTTTTGGCGATATCCGCTTCATTGCCGCTGTCGGAGAAGACTTGTCCACCAGAGAATAGGATGGGTAAACCACTCGCATTATGTAGTCGTACAGCTGTAATTAGCCGATTCGCTGCTGATCCATATAAGTTGCCTTCGCCATCAATATCCGGTGTCCCAGAGCTTGCACCTCCACCAAGCACAACGATGACATCTCCTTGCAATGTATCCGGTTGAGGATATTTTCGTTCTAAACCTCCGATTAACGCATCGCTGACTAAAGAAGTCATGGAGAAATACATAAGCAGTGTAACGCCAAGCAGGACAAGCGCAGGACGACGGTTCTTTTTCCATAACCAAATGACAAGACCGAGCAGAAGCAGGATGAAAAGTCCTGGAGGAAGCACAAAGCTGTATACAAATTTGATGATGTAAATCAACAGTATCAACCGCCTTCTTAAAGTATGAGTTCAGGTTGTATTGTAACATGAGTTGGGGTGTTCGAAGTTGCACAAAAGACCGAAACGGTCTTTTTTTATTTGATGAGAAGCCTAATCTAGAACTAGATTGGGAGCGGCATTAAGCTAAAGGGAAGGATAGTTGAATAAATTTTTCCTGAACTCCCCAACCTTTTTCGTTTTCGCTGCAGTATATATTTAAGTGCCACCGATAAGAAGGAGCTTTTAGAACATGAATAAACAACATGCTGACCGTGTCATCGAGGATTTCATCAAGCCGCTATATGGTTTTGCTTTGAACAAAACGGGAAAGATCGCCGAAGCCGAGGAGCTGGCGGGAAGAATTACACTGGAAGTATACCAAGCGCTTCTTAAAAAATCAGACTTCTTGGATCTGAACAGTTACGTCTTTAAGATTGCGCATTATGTATGGGCGAAATTCGTAGGCGAAAAAGTGAAAGCTTCCAACCAAATGCGGATTGATGACCAAGAGGTGATGTCCAGAGAACAGGGTTTCGACGAGATCATTCGTCAAGAAACGGCTGGCGCTTTGCGGCGGGAAATAGCTTTTTTATCTCATCAGCAACGGGCAATCGTTATCAAGTACTATTACGGTGGAATGAGAATTAGTGAAATCGCGGCTGAGATGGGTCTTTCTAGCGGCACAATCAAATGGCATTTATTCGAAGCGAAAAAGGAGCTGAAACACAAAATGAACACCATTCGATCAATGGGTAATCTCGGCATCAACCCGATTCGCATGACAGGTTTAGGGCATAACGGATCCCCAGGAAACAAAGGCGACACCTCTGACTTTTTAGCGACGGCGATTAGACAAAACATTGCTTTCTCAACGTATCACAAGCCACTCACGATCAATGAAATTGCTGAAGAGCTGGGCATTTCACCTGTATTTATAGAGGATGAAATCGAATTGCTGGAAGAATACGGATTCATGGATAAACTACCGGGTAGAAAGTATCGTACCAATATGTACATAGAAGATCCGTCCCCAATGAAAAGCGAGGTACTGTACCCATTGTTCAAAGAATATGCAGAGATTGCAGTCGAGCATTATTTCAAGACGTTTTTCTCGATGGGTGAAGTGTTCCATGAGACGGGTGTCTATATTCCTGGCGGCGATGTCAATCTACTGTTGTGGAGTCTCATTCCGTATGCTGGTAATCAATTGAGCTTCAAAGAACTCAATAGGGTTAGCCATGAAGAGGTTTCCGTCAGCCGCAAAGATGGCGGGCATTACGCCGCTCATGCAACGATTCACAGAGAGTTTGACGTCAGTTTTGATCCTAAACAATATTATTATAGTGGAAATATGAATCGGGATTCCGATGAGTTTGCAATAAAGGCATGGCAGGTCGATACGTGGTGGTGTGGCAGGAAGGACAGTTGGCGAGACAATCTGAGTTCGGATTTCATTAGTCTGATGCATGTGATCAATGGAGATTTACCGCAAAACGATGTAAACATTGATGCCTATCGCCGTCTTTTCGATAAACAATATTTGCTGAGAACGGAATCTGACCTTGAAGTTAACATTGTTTATTGCAAGGATAAGCAAACAGGAGAACGTCTGCATGCGGCGATTCCGCAACCGTCCGAACGAATCAAAGAAGCCGCCACGAAATTGGATCAAGCTGTTTATCAAGTGAACCTCGAAGGACAACCAGATCATGCACATAAATATGTGCGTTACTGGTCACAGAACTGCATGGCGTCGGGAACCATACTCGCCTTCGTACTCAAACATTTAGTTGATATCGGTATGTTAAAAGTACCTGATCCGCATCGTAAAAAAGGCATTTCTACAATCATGTTCATGAATCAACGCTAGCTTCAAATTAATCAAAGAAAATGGAATATTCTTTAATGCAGCAATGTGAAGATATCTCGCAGTAGCCTTCGATTTAGCTAAGAACGATTTAATAAAAGGCGATTAAGATGATTGCAGTTACAAGTTGCTCAACTAACTGAGAACTATAGTTCAATAATGAGAGGGCTGCCGAGAGGTAGCCCTTTGTTCAACTAAAGGGCAGGATAATTTAAGTATAAATCTGGATAATGTAGGCTGAAAACTTCTTCAGCTGAACGGTTATTATGAAAAGATGGGTGATTTCTCTAATAGCTGTCGTAATGAATTAACATCAAAAAAGTCTGATAAGAAATTCAAACCAGAAAATTTATTGATAACCTCGCAAGTAGCAGTTCACCCAAGTGAGGGAAAAGTTTTTTCCTCTTTTTATGAACCAAAATACGAGAACTGGTGAATAAGAAGTGAAAGGAAAAACGAGGAGGTCTTTTAAGTGAAAGAAAATCATCATTTTCCAATACCCAAGGAAGGAGGTCCAGTTGATTTTGAAACACTTGTTCAACCTCACTTAACTAGTGCATTTCGAGTCGCTTTTTTGATCGTCCATGATTATCATCTAGCTCAGGATGCCGTTCAAGAAGCACTATGGGAAGCGTATAAATCACTTTATCGATATGATAAACGAAAAGGGACATCGTTTCGAGCTTGGTTTATAAAAATTGTGACACATCGTGCACTTAATATGGTGCGTAGAAAGAAAAATACGGAAGAATATTTGGACTCTATTGACCCTGGGCAAAACCCATTGGAGAGTATTCTTCAAAAGGAGAAAGAGCAACAGATTTGGCGAGCGATTCAGATGATGACGCTGAAACATCGCTCAGTAGTTATCCTTTACTATTATGAGGAGTTTAGTATAGCTGAAATTGCAAAAATCCTTGGTGTATTTGAGGGAACGGTAAAATCAAGGCTACATAAGGCCAGAAACTTAATTGCTGAAAAAATACAAGTTAACAAAGAAACACAGGTATTTACCGAGATGGGAGTGAACATGCATGACTAATCTTGACAAACAAATTGCACAAACTCTAAAAAATGTTGCTGGAGAATTGGATCAGCCTAGTTTTGTGATTCCTGACCAAGTGGTAGCCTATAAAAGAAAAAGGTCGCGTTTACTAGGCACTTTGGTACTTCCTGTCTTAATCAGCTGCGCTTTGCTTTTAACGATATCGGTGAGTCCTACCTTTGCGGCCTATGTTAAATCGCTATTTAATGGTTCTGATAAAGAACTGCAATATGCAGCACAGGAAGGTTTTTCACAGAAGGTAAATGCCTCTGTTACTGATCGGGGCTATACTCTTGAAATAGAGGAGATATTAGCTGATCCGATGAGAATTGTGGCTGTTTATTCGATCAAGGATCAGCAAAAGAACTTTATTCATCCGGATAAGCTTCACATAAGTAACGTAGAGGTAACAGATTTGAAAGGGAATGTGATTAAAGAAACTAAAACGTATATGGTAGAAATCCAAGAAAATTACGGATATCTCACTCTAAAAAAACCGGGGGAAACAGAAGAACAAAACCTTTTATTACAGTTCGAGGGGAATCAGATCGACTCTGTTAAAGGAAATTGGGCCTTAAAGATTCCTATTGATTTAGAAAAAGCAATTAAGGCATCCAAGGTGCTACCAATCGATAAGACGTATACCACACCACAGGGACTGCAAATCAATCTAAATAGCATTATGCATTCACCGACTGCTGCCCGTGTGGATTATGAAACGAAATGGACGGAAGAGGCAAAGAAAAGATTAGTAGAGGAAAGTAAACAAGTGAAAGGAAAACTAGATTCAGTTGATCCTTATGTTCGCTATGATGATTATAAACTGAATTTTCATGTTGAAAATGAAAAAGGAGAGAAAGTAAAAGATTTAACTAGGGCGCTTGATATTTCACGCAAAGCCGTGGGAGAATACGGTCATTCTAATCGGAAGTATGGATTTGCTCCCCTGTCTCCTGATCATCAATATACACTAGTATTGGATTCTTTAGAAAAAACAGAACCGTATGAGCTAGGTGTATCATTTGAGCCAAAACAGCTTGCTGAAAAACCTGTAAGAGTAGATGAGGATGGCAAAACGATTAAGATCATGTCCGTAACCTTTGACGAACCATTAAATGAAGCATCTCCAAAGAATGAGAAGCACGCTACTATTTTGCTAGAGGCTTATTTAAAGGATATATCATATATTAATGTAGCAGATACGATTTTAATGGATGATGACACAGATAAAATTATTAATCGTTTTGGTTGGACTATAAAGGATGAAAAGGGCAAAATATACAATGTAACAGGTGGAAATTTTAAAATGATAGGAAAGGATGAACAAGGCAGAAACCATATCCGAATAAAATTGCAAAGTGATGAAATGAAAGAACTCCCTCAAAAGCTAAGTCTTACTTCAGAATTGGCAAAAAAGAGCTATGACCTGGATTGGAAAGTACCATTGCCAATGCCAAAAGAAGACAAATAAGAAAAGCGAAAGCGGAAAATCATGGCCTTTTAATTCTTTAACAGTGTCTGGTAGTAGCCGTTCGAGTCTCTTCAACTAACGGGGAACTATAGTTACTTAAAACAAGGAGCAGATCGCCGCGGCAGCTGCTCTTTGTCTTATTGAGCGATAAAGGAGACGGGTGAATTATATGCCAAATGATTATGTTTGGGGGATTTTCGTTGCTGATGCTTCAACTGATTTTCCGAAATAATAACTTCGCATATTACCATAGAAAGAGTAGTAAGTTGGTTGGAATGGATACGATCCATCATGAACATTATCATTTCAAAGATGAAAGTAAACCGATAGCGGTTGCTTCGGCAGCCGTTTTTTATTTGTTCAACTAACGGCAGGTTAGTTGAACTAAATTTTTATGTTAAAATGTGAATAAATCTGTTTATCGGGGTTGAATGATGATTAATTCGGCTGAAGAATTTGTAAGGTTAAGGCTTAGTGATAACATGGAGGAATATCTGAAGGCTGCATGGGATGAAGCACCTTTTGAGGTTTGGTTACAAGTAATTGAAACGTACCCTGAAATGCGTGAATGGGTAGCACATAATAAATCAATTCCTGTTGAGATTATGGAAATTCTAGCTGACGATGCAGATGAAAGGGTTAGATTTAATGTTGCTACAAAAAATCGACTACCAGAAAGTTTACAAATGAAACTGGCAAAAGATTTAGATAGCTCAGTTAGAAAACGAATTGTCTATAACAAAAAAGCGACATTTCGAGTTTTAACTATTTTATTGAACGATGATGACGAAGATATAAGAGTAGTGGCGAAGAATAGGGTTGATGAGGGACGACATAGGTAAACGTTAGTAGATTAGCGGTTGCTTAGGCAGCTGTTTTTTATTTGTTCAACTAATGGGCAGGATAGTGAGCAAAGAATAGATTGATGGGAAATGGTAAATATTAGAATGACAACGTGCTGTCGAATTGTACTGAAGCAATTATAAATATAATAGACAAACCAGAAGGTTCTAGATTATGCAGGAAATCGCATCGGTCTACACCATATATGAACTTCCTCAGATAAATTTAATGGAGCGTGCCAATGGAAAATATATATAATGAATTGCATACAGCGGAAATACTGAACCGTATCGAGAATTTAAGTCCAAATTCAAAACCACAATGGGGAACAATGAATGTTGCTCAAATGTTGGCTCACTGCTCAGCATTTCAAGATATCGCATTGGGAAATTCCTTTCCCCCTAGATATTGGCTAGGAAGGTTAATAGGAAGGTTTGTGAATTCTATTTTCTATAATGACAAGCCGGTACCACACAATATGTCAACAATTCCGACCATACTTATTGTAGATGAAAGAGACTTTATGACAGAAAGAGAAAAACTGAAACAAAAGATTTTAACTTTCCAAAGAAACGGTCCGGAGAAATGTTCATCCCATCCGCATCCTTTTTTTGGCAAGTTTACTCCTGAGCAATGGGGTAAAGGGATTTATAAACATCTAGACCATCATTTAAGACAATTTGGTGCTTAGTATTTTTTCGCAATGATTAATAATTGTTCAGTTTAGTGCAGTAACAACACTTCGCTGTGCTAACGGGACTCGATAGAGGAATAGCGGTTGCTTCGGCAGCCGTTTTTTATTTGTTCACTAACGGTAGTATAGTTCAATTATAGTTGTTTTTTATTTCCAGACTTACAGTTTAAATATTAAAATGAGATTAATTGAATTAATAAGGGGCATTAACAGGATGAACAAGGGTAGAATCGTATTTTTGAACGGTGTTACGAGCTCTGGAAAAACATCAATAGTAGATGCTTTACAGTTAAAATCGCATGAATTTTTTTATGTTGTTGCCAATGACCTTTTTGAAGAAATGATAGGTGAACGTTATCTTCGTGAAGATTATTGGAAGTATTTAAGTGAAGCAATTATCATGATGTATCATACAGCCAAATTATTTTCTGACCATGGTAAAAATGTACTTATTGATGGCATTATGGTAGAAAGGCCTGAGTTGAAACCGCATTATGAAAAAGTGAACAATATATTTTCTGGTTACCCATTATACATTGTTGAAGTGTTTTGCCCTTTAGACATTTGCCGTCAGAGAAATATTGCACGAGAAAATAGAACCGAAGACCAATCTGATTGGCAACACAAAATAATGGCAAAAGATATCCAGTATAATTGTACTGTCAATACACATTTAAACACTTCCGAAGAATGCGCAGATTTGATTTTAAAAAGTATATTTGAAGATGAAGTATGAATTACTATGCTCGAGATGATACATTCCGGTAACGGGGAAGGTTAGTGTAATAGCGGTTGCTTCGGCAGCCGTTTTTATTTGTTCAACTGTGTTCAGGTTAATTTAACAAGGAACTTATCTAATGATGAAATTTGAAGGAGAGATGAAATGATAGAATTATCTAAAGAAAACTACGCACACGTTCTGCCACTGTTGAAAAATCTAGCATATGAACCTGTGTTTGCGTATTCCGTAATTGAGCGAAATCAATCTGGAAAAGTGTTTGTTGATCACAACGAAAATCCTACCTGCAGTCTTATTATCAATTCATATGGACAGTATTTTTTGGTTAAGAGGGGCGACAATGAGTGCTTCATGAGCGATGTAGTTGAATTTTTGCGAAATGATCAAAATCATTCAAAATATTACGATCTTTATGCTTCAACACCCGAACTACTGTTTCAAATTAGCGAAAGTTTAGCGGGAAAGACCGTATTATTGCACCGTTCTTCTTTTACATTCGATCTATCCAAATTCCAACATCTAAAAAAACCTAACGCATTGCCAGAACAATTTGTTATGAAACGGATGGATAAAGCGCTATTCGATAAATACAAGAATGAAATGGACGCTTCTTATGATTCGTTATGGAGTTCGGCACAACACTTTTCGGATCGAGGGTTTGGTTACTGTCTTGTGATGGATGATGATTTTGCAAGTGTTTGCAATTCTTATTTTGTGGGTGGAGGGTATGCAGCTATTGATATCGTAACCGTGGATGAATACCAGAATAAAGGGCTAGCAACACTCACGGGTGTAGCATTTATCGAACATTGTCTGAACCATAATCTAGTGCCGAATTATAATTGTGACGCTGGCAATGAACGATCAATACAGCTAGCGAAAAAGTTAGGGTTTGCAAAAAAGTATGATTTTCCAATGTTATGGTGGCATCAGGATCAGAGTATAATTAGTGATTATTTGAAAAGATTCAATTATTAAAAAAGAGAGTTTAAAACGAAAACTTTCCAAAATGACAGGAGTAAACCGGTGATAAAACTATTATTATATGAAAATACATGGGAGGTTTAGCTATGACGATTAACCGCGAGACCATTCTAAACGCAATTGTATCAGACCTTGGAATTGAAAATTATATTTTAGCTATCTGGCTAGAGGGTTCAGATGGTACTAAAACTTTGGACGAGTATTCTGATATCGATTTGGTGTGCTATACAAAAGAAGGCTGCATAGATTCTGTAATTACCCGGTTGGATGCCTGTATGCGTCGATTAGGAAAAGTAGATATTGCCTATGAAGAAACTGGTCGACCCACAAATAACCGCTACAAGGTTTACCACCTACAGGAGTCATCAGATAGTCTCTTAGTTGACGTGACGATCCAAAGTGAGAGTGTCCCTGTTTTATTCATTAACGAAGACAAAACTGTCGTACCCGTTATATTGATAGATAAGACTGGTATCGTGAAGTATCAAAACGTTGATCACACGACTCACCATTCACAACTTCAATCACAATTGATACGTGCTCAGGGTATTTACAGTCAAAGGAACCGAGCTGTCAAATATACCAAACGCGGGCTTTTTTTAGAGTCGTTGATTTACTATCATAAGTATGTTGTGAATCCACTTGTAGATGTACTTCGGATAATCTATACACCATTCCAAGCTGACAGCTTCTTGGTTCATGCATCTCGGGATTTTCCTGTCGAAGTGGTACTAATCTTGGAAAAGCTATATGGTGTAAAAACCTTAGAAGATATAGTAGATCGCATCGAAATGACAGACAAATTGTTTCGTAATGCTGTAGCAGAGGCTGATGTCATGCTGTCACAATCTAAAGAAGGCGAAAGATTAGCGGATATCAGCCCATAAGCATTACTGGGTTATTGTGAGTGATCGCAGATACATAACTACGGGAACGCTACTAAAAATAGAAATTCAAAATGGAGCGATTGAATTGTTTATCCAATCCTTTGAAGACGAAATACTTGAGCAATCTTTGTCCATATTTGTGAAAGATATGAGAGCCATACTTTATAGAAAGTTGCGAAGCATTTACCTTTACGGTTCGGCCATACACAATGATTTATCCCCGGGATACGGGGATTTGGATTTTCTCGTCGTAATTGGAGAGGACCTAAGCCAAAATGAAATCGAATTTCTAAATAAACAAAGATCCAATTATAGATCATCCCTTCTTAGAAGATCCGTTGATAGACAAATCCCCAACCTCTATATCGATATGCTTGAGGGTGCCTTTCTTACGATTAATATGCTGAGTGGGGAAAAGGGCAGTGGCTTATGGTGGGGAACAAAGCGCGAATCCGACTGGACAGAAAATCAATTAGATCTGTTCACCATGCACACGATCAAGGAGCAGAGTATCTTGTTGTATGGTGAGTCCCATCTAGACAATATTCCATCGTATTCGAAGGAAGAGTTCATTAGTTTTTTTAAGGAATATGCCAAGTGTATGCGGAAGTTTGGCAAGGGAAATAGTCTACATTCCGTCGACTGGCTCCTATTAGCTTCTAAATTTATAGCTTGGTGGCAGGAAGGTGTCATCTTGTCTAAAAGCCAAGCAGCAGATTGGGGGCATTTACATCTAAGTAGCGGATGGAAAGATAATTTGAAGAGATGCAAGGAGCTAAGGAAGGATCCATCCATGGTAACACGTTTAGAGTATTCCGAATGGTTGAGCAATTTGGAGCCAGCCATTATTGAAGCATCACATGATCTGGACAGAGTTCTCGAAACAACAATTCATTAAACTAGAATCTTTTTTGTCCTATAAAAAAGACTGTTAATAATAACTTTTTCGCTAACAGAACACGTTAGTTAAGTGGAGTAGTGACAGTCTAGGACTTTATTTCAATTGTCGATTCACCGAATGAGAGTAATGAAAGAAACTCCGAAAACCCACCTATATTCAAGGGGTTTCGGAGTTCTTTTTTTTAGAGTTAACCCTGCACAGGGCTGGTTTTCATTTCATGGATTTTTTGGAGCGTATGAAGACACTTTGTTTTCTCGTCATCGCCCTCTGTGTGGAGATACCACTCTACAAGCCTGTACCCGAATATGAGAAGGATCAATTCGAAGACGCAATTATCGGCGATAGGGGATGCATCTGCATACTCCGAAAAACCGTTGTAATACGCAGGGACACATCGTTGGTAGTATTCGACCATGTGATCGATATCCGCTTCATCCGCAATCAAGCTTGCGAGATCCTCACCCATGTAGCCCCATCCGCATGTATCCCAGTCGATGAGCGCGATTTTCCCGTCGGCATAGATCAGATTGGTCACCCAGAAGTCCCGGTGGCATAGCACTAGGGGCAATTGCTCGATGCGGGCGAGTATCTCATCTGCGTGCTCATCGATGTCGATGAGCATTTGCCGCATGTGCTGCGGGAATTCACAGTCCTCCGAGCGTATATAATCGTAGACGACTGGCCACGACCGGTAATGCAGATACGTATTCTTCATGAGATCCGCATGACTCAGGTTTGTCAGGCTCTGCAGCACAGCGGGCTTTTCCGCATACAGCTTGCCTTGATAGCGTCCTAACTCCAGCGCCGCCTGTTCATACATGTCACCGGTTAAGTCTAAACCGGTTACGCCATCGATATATTCCAGCCACAGCTGGAATTCATTTTCTTCGGTATTCATCTCCGCATGGTAACATGTTGGCCAGCGGAAGGTATCCGAGAACGTCATTCCCAAGTCAGACATATAGAGATCATATTCACGGCGCCAGGAATCCGGATCGTTGTAACGTTCCCATTTCTTTTGAATTTTCAGCACGATATGGTACGGCATTTTTTCACCATCCGCGGTTTCGGCGATCCCGTTTACCAGGTGCACATTTCCCACAGTTCCGCCCTGTAACGGCATGGTTTGGTAGTCAGCCGAGATAATATCCTTCTTGAACTGTCGGTTTAAGGCATAGATCAGCGTTTCAAATTTAATATTCATTTCTTCCATCCTCCGTTTTTCTTCGTTTGCTTGCTTGACATAGCTATCGTTTTATTTCGAGCCCTCTTGTCGATGAGGTAGCTTGTTTTATCCTGGACATACTTGTGCTCATGCTGCTGGGCAACATAATACTCCCACCGTTCACGCGGCAACGAACCGTCGGCAAGCGCGGCGAGAACGGCACAGCCCGGCTCGCCCTGATGGCGGCAATCTGCAAACCGGCATTGCGGGAACCATTCCTCCACATCGGTAAAGCTTGCACGTATGCCTTCGCCGGCATCAAAAAGCCCAAGCTCACGCATTCCCGGCGTATCGATGACCATCGTACCGGAGGGGAGCATGAACAGCTGACGGTGCGTTGTCGTATGCCGCCCCCGGCTATCAACCTCTCGGATCGCCTGAACCCTCATTACGTCCTGTTCTATCAATGCATTGAGCAGAGATGATTTACCGACGCCGGACATGCCGAGAAAGACGACTGTTTTACCAGGCATCAAGTAGGGGGCGAGTTCGTTCAGCCCCAGGCCAGTATGACTGCAGACCACATGAACTGGCACATCAGGGATGCTTTGTGTAACTTCTGCGAGCGGGAGACTATAATCTTCAACGAGATCAGCCTTGGTCAGAATGACGACTGGCTGACTTCCGCTCTGTCTGACTTGTGTCAGGTACCGCATGAGGCGGGTAACGTTGAAATCCCAATTCAAAGAAGAAAGAATAAACACATAGTCAAAGTTGGTTGCAACGACCTGTTCCCGCACGGTTTTGGCGTAGCCTACGGCATGCCCTGAGTAATCTGCGCGTGAGAACTTGGAACGGCGGGGCAGTACCGTAACGATGAGCGAATCTCCGCTCTCGTTGTATTGCAGCAAGACGAAATCTCCGACGCATGGAAAATCTACGCGTGTTTCCACGCTGTGATAGAATGCTCCTTTGAGCACCGCCGTTGCTTCGCCGCGCTCGGTCATGACCGTGAAGCGCTCGCGCCGAAGCTCTGTCACCCTGCCGGGCAATAATCCGTCGGGAATTGCTTCTATTTCTGTATAGCCATAGGTTTTCAGATTTATCATAGTTTTTTTGTTAGCTCCTTTAATGTTGTTTTTGGACGCAAAAATGCCACGGACAAGCAGCCTCTAAAGAAGCTGCTGTCACGCGGCATCAGGACGCAAAAAAGACACGACCTTCATCGTATCCTGCAAACAGCAATATTCACGAAAGGTTACTTCGGATGGCATACCAAATAATTGGGGCGTTTCCCCGCTTTTTTCGCGTATGCCTACTATTCAGTTTTAAGACCAAACCACCATATAAGTAGTTGCCATTAAAACACATCTCCCTTCGTGTCAGGAACTTGCTTATCGCTAAGCTTTCTATAAAATAACCTATTTTGGAAAAAAAATCAATGCCTGACAGCGCAGATTGTCGGCCTGCTCCATCGAGTCTGCCGTTGATAAAGAACTCGCGAGCATTAAAAGTCAGCGTGAGCGCTTCCTCAAGTTGTTTGAAGGAAACGGCGATGGTATATCAAAGATCAGCGAAATTGCAGGAATTGACAAGAAGCTCATTGAATACTAGTAATTAATCATTGAACTAATCGGCAGGTTACGTGGCAGTTATTTACAAATAAAACCTAATGTCTATCTTCTTTTTATGCATATATGGAAATAGGTAGAAAAATGGAAAATACTATCGTGAAAAATCTTCGAGGAAAGAAGTGCTAATAGAGAATGAACTAGAATGGAGATAACACTTTGAATTAAAAATAATGAGGTGAAATATGAATCCAACAATTGAAGCCTTTTTTACGGATAAGATTGTAGTTGAAGCAGCAAAAAGGTATGGGTTCATACCTGAAGAGTTAATTTTATTGGGGAAGAATCAAAACTTTACCTATGGTAGTAAAAACAAAGCACGTAATCTCATCATTCGGATAATACATGAATCTCACAGGACGCTGGAGCTTATACATGGTGAATTAGAATGGATACAATATCTTGCGAAAAACGGTGTTCCAGTATCCACTCCAGTGAAATCAAGTAACGGCGAGCTAATTGAAAAGATGGATGGTTTTTTTGTTGTAGCATTCCAAAAAGGGCTTGGTGCCTCATGGAGTGATGAAATATCTCAAAATGAAGAGTTTAATAAATTGGGAGAAATTGCAGGGAGAATGCACGCACTAGCTAAAAAATATGTTCCTAGTACAGCCGAGATAACACGATACGACTGGCATGAAAATAGTTATCTTCAAGAATTCATAACATATATTCCTTCTTCCCAGAGCCTTGTAATCACTCATTTTGAATCCTTGATGCAGAGTATCCATAAATTATCTCGTGATAGTGAAAATTTTGGACTTATTCATGGTGATTTTTGTTTTGGTAACTATACAGTTCAACCAAATGGAGGCATCACTGTATTTGACTTTGATGAATGTCAATACGGATGGTTCACGCAAGATATTTCTGTTAATTTATTCTATGGTATTGCAGTGCCTAGTCCTGATGAAGATGTTCCAACTTTTGTGAAAAGGTATCTAACTTCGTTCTTGGAAGGTTACGAAAAGGAAAATACGATTGATATAAGATTGTTAAGAGACTTACCACTATTTATAAATTTGAGACGAGCAATCCTTTATTCAGCTCTCTATCGAAACGGGAATATTGAAGCACTCGATGGTTGGTCTAGGGAGTTCTTAAAGCGTGCCCGATATAATATGGAAAACAATATTTCACTGGTTGAACCCGATGATATTTTGAATTTTATAACTTAATAGAGCATAAACGTGAATAAACGGCAGCCAAGTTAATTGGCTGCTGTTTCTCAACTAACGGGCAGGATAACGCAATGCTTATATGGAATATATTTGAAAAATAAAATACTATGAGGAGTGAAAAATTTGCGATATAGAGCTTGTTCACTTTGCATTATTAAAAGAAGAGAATCAATATTACTTGAACAATTCCCGGAAGAAGATGGTATCATTACATTTCGCCCAGTTGGTGGCACGATTGAGTATGGGGAAGATAGCAAATCAGCTGTAATACGAGAAGTAAAAGAGGAAATTAATATTGATATTATTGAACCAAAATTGATAGGGATTATCGAGCACATCTTCCCTTGGTATGGAGAAATTGGACATGAATATGATTTTATTTATGAAGCGAGCTTTAGTCGAATGGATAACTATAACAAGAATGAATTTGAAGGGAATGAGGGGGACAAAAAGTTTATAGCTGTTTGGAAGAACTTAGATGATTTTGAAGAAAACCTTCAGTATAAACTTGTTCCTGACGGTCTTTATGAAATGCTTACAAGTGGGCAAATTTCTGATATTAAACATATTAACACAAAAGATTTATTGGCTTTTAAAGGGTCTTGATTTAACCTAGCGGGACACGTTAGTGGAATCGCGGTTGCTTCGGCAGCCGTTTTTAATTTGTTCAACTAACGGGCAGGTTAGCTGAGTAACAGAAATGTTGATATTGGATTATATACCATTAAATTGAAATTTAAAAAATATCTAACGTCTATACTGTCATAGCGTAATAAAAAGGGGTTTCTAAGTGTATTGAACCTGTGTGGTTCGGTAGGATATTTATATTTTTTGAGAGAGGTGTTAACTTGAAGAAAACATTCATAATCATTTTAATAATTGCAGTAGTTGCTCTTGTTTTACTAGTCGTATCCACTCCATTTATTAACAATTATATTGCATATTCCATAAAAAAAGATCTAGTAAAAGTATCTTTGCCAGACAAAATTGAATTGATAGATGATTTATCATCAGCTGGAAAATTAATTGGGAATGGAAATGGAATGCAATTTTTTGGCGCTATTTTAATCAAATCGGAACTAACTTTAGAAGAATTAAATCATTTTTATTCAAAGTATCGCGAGAATGAGTGGAGTTACATCGTTGAAAAACAAGTGAGTAATAACATTGATTTTCTTAATGGTAACTTGAAATTCAAAGCATTGAAAGCAGATGAAAAACTAATTGACTATTATATTGTTTATACTTGGGGCAGTAGTAACTATCCATTAAGTGATCTTGACATCCGTGGGCATTAACACTCTGCATAAGCAAGATTACGTGCTAGAATATTATAAGCATTGAGGGTGCTTTATGAAATTAATTCGCCGCGCCATTAAGTAGAACCGTACCATAGATGACAGATCATCATTACGCTAACGGGCAGGATTGCGTGGTGGTAGACTGATGCCTCCGCATGAATATTGAGCAGTAAAGAACGGTTTAAATTCAAACCAAACTTCCATTTATTAGGATTCTATTGCATAATCATTAGCACAATAGAAGTTTGAACTGAAGGTGGGGGGAAGACAGATGAATGCTTTTACATTAAGCGATGCTAATGAATATGCTCTGGCCAATGATATTGAAACGTGGGTTCATCTTTTTTTAAATGGAGAAGGCGACAATAGGTAGGAATTAAACTTACGAGACACTATAGTGGAATAGCGGTTGCTTCGGCAGTCGTTTTTTATTTGTTCAACTAACGGGCAGATTAGCGCGAAGGCAAGCCAAACGAAATAGAGTATAATAGGATTAAAAATTGAGCCCAAAAGGTGTGTTCTCATGCCCGAATATTCTCAAATCCAAACTTATATAAAGTGTGATCATCTCAATTTCCAGGATGTTATCAGGCTCTTTTCAGAAGTAATAAACTCGCTAGAACTTGATTCTAAATACTTCAACGATGAGCTGGAATGGAAAGTCTCGGAAAATGGTTTCATGTACGTTGGTGGCGGCGCTGCGCCTCAATTGTATGACAATAACGGGTTCCAACTCCATTTACGGCCATTTGTAGTAGGTTTAACACCTGAAGTTATTGAGGAATTAAAAGAATCATATCTGGAAATTAGTATCTTGCTTTGGACGGAAGAGATAGAACTCGATTGGAGAACAGGACTATTACGAAGCCAGCATCAATCCTTGATTTGGAGGATTATGACAAAGTTCTCTGAGGAGTTTAAACAAACTGGAGTATTTTTCACAAATGAAGTTATGGATGGAGTTCCTTGGGAGGCAATAGTGTCAGGCAATAAAGAGGGACTTTGGGCATTTGATGCTGCTATTTTACCTGTGCACCTGTTTGATTTATATAAGGATTTTCCAGAAAATATTTTTATTTATAAGGATGAAAAGGTAATGTATGTTGCCAAAAAATCCGTATGGGGGACAGAACCTTGGCATATCCAACGATTGAACTAACGGGGGAACTATAGTTGAACGAAACAAGGAACAGTTTGCCTCGACAGTGTTCCTTGTTTTTATTAAGCTAAAGGGCAGGAAAGCATGGAGTTCTATTAAAAGAAAATATTTACAAATAGGAACAATTGTTCTATTGTGAAAGAGTGAACTTATTACATAGGGGGCTCATGGAAATGATAAATCGAATTTCAACGCCGTTTAGCTATTCGTCTGCTGTTGAGGCTGGAGATTATGTATTTCTAGGATTACATAGAGGTTTTGGAGTAACCTTTACCGAGCAGATTCACAATACTTTTTCACACTTAAAAGACACACTCAATCAACTCGATGTACCACTTGAAAACGTTGTGAAAGTTAATGTTTACCTCAAAAATATTAAGGACTTACCCGAAATGGAACAAGTTTTTTGCGGGTATTTTGAGAAGGACAAATTCCCTGCAAGAATGACATCCACAACAGAGTTCATTGATTCAGATTGTCTTATGATGATTGACGGAATAGCGTACAAAGGATTGAACTAACGGGGAACTATAGTTGAACAATCACCAGAACGAGGCTGCCGGTAAGAAACGGCAGCCTCGTTGAGCTAACGGGCAGTGTAAAGCCCAATAGATAGTTGATTTCATAAATTCTAATACTTCGATACATCCACCCCACAAATATCCTAGCTCGGTGGTAAAAACGTCCATCCAGTCTCATTATTATAAAACTGTTGACACTCACCTAGCGTATCTAATTTGCTCCAATCTTTATATCCATTGGTCCATTTCTCAAATGGAGAATATGTATAAGGGAAACGACCTTGAAATAAAATCGCTTCTAAATGTTCAGTATATTCGGTTGGAAGGCTTTTTATTTGGGCTAAACCTGCCATAACAGAAGGTCCGTAAAAAGTTACCATACCCATTGGTTTAAGTAAGTTATAAAAGTAGTCGCGTCTGAAAAACCCATGATAAATTCGGTTTTTTTTTGGATTGTCTTTGTATCCAAAAACGGTAGTATTCTAACCGATTCATACCCACCAATTGAAGTGATGATGTCATCTATACTCTCATACT
The DNA here is from genome assembly GCF_037972555.1 of Paenibacillus sp. FSL R5-0744. Classification (NCBI taxonomy): domain Bacteria; kingdom Bacillati; phylum Bacillota; class Bacilli; order Caryophanales; family Paenibacillaceae; genus Paenibacillus; species Paenibacillus sp. FSL R5-0744. The sequence continues at coordinate 4,044,338 of NZ_CP150228.1, read as the reverse complement.
CGAAACATTTATTTATATCATCTGCACGAATTTGTGGATTTTTGTATAAATCATCTGGAGACATTCTTGCGGTTGGCATCTCAATAGCTTCTAATCCCAAGTTGTCTTAAAGATTTTTTATACCAAGCTCGTAGATATCTGGGAACAGATAAGGTAGACCATTAGAAAGTGAAATTATCGCTATTTTCGAACCAGACTTAAGTCTTTTGGGTTTTATCATTGCTCTTCCTCCCAATATATTATTTCCTAATGTTACCACGCAACCCTACTTGTAATAAGAACAATCTTAATTCAGCTTAAACATGGATCTGTTTGAAATTGTAAAACTATGTAAAAGAAGAGGGTTTCTAGTATCTACCTCGAATATATGAATGGTCCATCATGAACGGTTGCATCTTGAAACTAGCTTATTTTTCTATACCTTATGCGGTACATTTTGAACAAGCTCTATGGGAAAGAGGTCGTTACATGTCAAGAATAGAATTGAAGCCGACGGGGCGAACCCCACGGTTAATGAACAAATGGAAAAAAATTAGTCCACTTGCCCCAAGATGGAAAGGGGCCTCCATCGTATTGCTCATCATCGCATTATGCTTGTATTTCATCCAAGGATATTTCGTTTTGGGAACGCGCAGTTTGGGCGAATATCTGATCGGAACGTTAGTGATCTTGCTTGTGATTGTGCTCGTAACCGGCGCAATTGCAGGAGTGCTTCATGTTGCCAAGCGAATGCCTTCGCGTTATGTTTGGATTGCTCTCGCTTCGTTTTTTTTGCTGTTCATTAGCTTCATCGGGCCGATACAGTTGATGTTTATCGTCCCATTGTTGATAATTGTCGTATTTTCTATACTAGGAGCCCTCTTATCCCGATTGATAACCGGTAGATACCGAGAGGCAAAGCTTATTTCGAAAGTAACTGCTGGGGTTTTGGCGGCAGTTACGCTAGGATCCATTGGCATTGGCGGGTATTGGCTGCTGAACAACGGCAATGCGGATTTGGCGAAGCCGTACCGCTTAACAGCGATGAAAACTGCGGACCGCTACCCAACGGCGGCGGCGAATCCAGCTGAACAAGGACCGTATAAGGTCAAAACGTTAACTTACGGTAGCGCAAACAGTTATCGGAAGGAATTTAACCAGAATGGGTCGCTCGTGACAAAACAGGTGAACGGATCGGCTTTTGTGGAAAAGTGGTCATCTAATCGTACAAATACGTTTGGTTTCGGACCGGATCAAATGCCGCTGAATGGATTGGTCTGGTATCCTGATGGCGAAGGACCGTTTCCGTTAATCGTCACCGTTCATGGCAACGCCAACTCAACCGATTATTCGGACCCGGGATATGAATATTTGGGTAAGCTGTTGGCGAGTCGCGGGTATATTTTTGTATCCATAGACGAAAATTTTCTCAATACATCCCTTTACGATGATTTGTTTACACTCAACCTGTTGGAGAAAGAAAACCCAGCCCGGGGATGGTTGATGTTGGAGCATGTGAAAGTGTGGAACGAGTGGAATAAGACGAAGGATAATCCGTTTTTCGGTAAAGCGGACATGAGCCAGATCGCTCTGATCGGCCACTCTCGCGGCGGTGAGGCGGTAACGGTCGCAGCGGCATATAACAAACTGCCGGCCTCCCCGGAAAACGGCAACATCAAATTCGACTACAACTTTGGTATCCGTTCCATCATTTCGATTGCGGGTACTGACGGGCAATACAAGCCTGCGGGACACCTGACTCCGTTAAAGGATTTGAACTATTTGACTTTGCAAGGCGCACACGACATGGACGTCAGCACATATTCCGGCGCGAGCCAATACAGTCGGATCGGCTTTTCAAACGGTAGTGATTATTTTAAAGCATCGGTATACATTTATGGTGCGAATCACGGCCAATTCAACACCGTCTGGGGAAGAAACGACAATGTAGGGCTTGGCAATAAACTGTTCAACACCGCTCAACTGATACCGCAGGAGGAGCAGCTACAAGCAGCTAAGGTGCTCATATCGTCCTTCCTAGATACGACATTGAAAGGGAAAGGAGAATATCGGTCCATGTTCCAGGATATTGGTTATGCCCGAGAGTGGCTGCCGGACACCATGTATATCAGCAACTATATGGACTCGAATACAAAGCTCATTAGTAGCTTTGACGAAGACATCGATCTGAGTACGTCGACATTGGCTGGAGGAAGGCTGAACGGGGAGCATCTGAAGCAGTGGAAAGAGGAAAAAGTGGAGATGAAATTTGCCCCCGACTTGTACAGTGCAGTGCGTCTGGGGTGGGACAGTACTGCGACACCTGGCGTTCCCTCTTACACGGTTGTTTTGCCAAATGACAGTCTCGATATACGAGAAACGAGCTCCATCGTTTTTTCGATGGCTGACTGGAATGACGAGAAAGCAAATCGTGACAAGGATGTCCTCGTAGATTTGACCATTAATGTGGAGGACAAAGAAGGCAACGTGGCGACCCTCCCTCTTAGCAGCGAAGCTTATTTACTACCGATGTTCGAAGGCAACATCATAAAATGGCCTTTCACGACTTTGCAACCGACGAAGGAGCCGGTGTTCCAAAACTTTGCGTTCCACCTTGCCGATTTAAAAAGGGCCAACCCGAATTTCCAACCTGAGCAATTGAGCAAAATCGGTTTTGTATTTGATAAAACGAAAAAGGGCACGGTACTGATCGGTAATATCGGCATCCAAAATGAATATGTTACAGGAGGTAATACGCCTTAATACAGGAAGTTAGACTTGAACAAGTTGGTGACAAGGGCAAAGGTGCTGGAGACCATCGTATCTCAAGAACAGGAAAACACATTTATCTATATCAAAACAGCCCGATCATTTGGTGACCGGGCTGTTCTGATTTTGCAACCACACTGTGTCTATACCAGTGTAAACGCGATAAGATTCTTACCCCTCTTCAAAACGTTGTGAGAGGCCTCATCGCTAATATGGAATAAGCTTTATGTGCTACAAGTTTATTTATTCTGCAAATTAATTTTTAATACATCCCCCTTAGCACCACCAAAAACGATCATCCCACCTTTAGGCAGTACTACTGAATGATTGCTCGTTGCCTTTGAAAAGTTCACAACCATTCCCTCCGCGTCATAAACGACAAATCCCCCAATTAATAAATACACTCCATTCAATTTTGTTGTGAAGGATGTAGAAGAAGTGAGGGCTAGACTCGAGAAAAATGGAGTAGCCGTTTCAGAGGTAAGGAACGGTGAACCTAAACGTTTTGATCTTACTGATAATAACGGAAATATGATCAGTGTCATTCAATTGTAATTCAAAATAGAGTTCGAGGTTATTTTTTGTTATTGAACTAACGGGACACGATAGTTGAATAATACAAATTGAAGAGCAGGAGCTAAGGTATCCTGCTTTTTTCATTGAACTAACGGGCAGGATAGTTGAATGAGTAATCGAATAAATACAAATAAAAATCTATAAGTCAGGAAGTGCTAAACATGAATTATCTGGGGTCTTTAAGGTTAAATCAAGAAGGCAAACAGAAACAAGTTGAAGATATACTTGAAAGAAATAAAGCACAATCTGTCGGACATGGTTATATCGACATAATAACTGACTCTAGATATATTCGAAATTTAGTATTTGAACTCACACAAGTCGGGATAGCAATTAATGGTGTAACATGGTGGTGCCATTGTACAGATGAGAATAGGAGTCTTTATGGATGTCCTCATGGAATGGGAGGTCCCCAAAGCATTCATTTCGAGGGCTGGTTTAGTGAAATGGGTGTAGATTATGAAAGTTCTGATTTACCTGATGGTATATACGAAAAATTAGAACAGGGCAATATATCACCTACTGAAATAACCTCAATAAATGAATCTATTCTAGTCTACACTAATCAGTTTAAGGAAGATGAGCGGATTAGCCCATGTTTTGTACCCGCCATATGGCTAAATGTTCCTAAAGAATGGAGACGGCTACGGTAGGTGCAGTTAATCTAACTGAGAACGATAGCTCAATACAGGCAGAAGTAGACTGCCTTGAGGACCAGCTGCTTCTTGTTATGTTAACGGATAGAATACTACCAATATGATCTAAAATTAGTTGGGATTATATCCCATGACACACGTTGAAGAGTTAATTAGGAAAAGGAGGAAGTGAAAGGTGCAGGTCTTCGATACACGTCAAATTAACAATTTAATGACTGGGGTTGGCCTTGCTTGTGAACTTGAAGCTAACACTGAAATGAATCGAGCTTTCGTAAAAGTACAGGTTATTAATGAACAGAAATACTTAAATAAGTTAGAACCTGAATCGGCTAGGTTTTACTTAAGGAAATATGAGGTACCCACAACGTATCTAGAAAATGAATGGGATGTTACAGACGACGAACTTGTCGAATCGATTCATGAAATTAATATTATAGGAATCAAAAATCTTGAAAAATATCTGGCTAAGTATCTGGATAATTTCGGAAGACTGGTATGCGAGTGGAGTTGTGAAAATCCGTTGTAGATGGAGAAATGACGTTACGCTAACGGGACACGATAGCTCAATAAGCACGAAGAAACGGCAGCTGATGAATTGGCTGTCTTTTTCTCAACTCCCTCAAGAACTTTGATATAATATGTGTATCTGGACTATAAGTATGAAAGGGAGTACAACAATGAATAAAATTTTGCGCAGCAGCTCGGCGGAAGCTGAGATTAATACCCTTGGGGCGGAACTGATCAGCTTCAGAAAGCTGGATCCGGAAGCTGAATACATCTGGAGCGGTGACGCCACGTATTGGACAGGCCGTTCTCCGTTGCTGTTTCCCATTATTGGTGCGGCCCGGAATGGAGAGATTAAGGTGGACTGCAAAGCCTATAAGATCGGCAATCATGGATTCGCCAGACGCAGCGAATTTACGCTGGTCCAAGAAAGCGATACCCACGCGGTTTACCGCCTCTCTTATGATGAGAAAACCCTGGCCAGTTATCCTTTTAAATTCAACCTATATATTACATATAAACTGAATGCAAGCACACTGGAACTTAGTTACCGGGTGGAAAATAGCGATGAACAGGATATCTTCTTCCAGCTCGGAACCCACCCGGCGTTCAATTGTCCGCTTGATGACAACGGTAGCCTGAACGATTACTATCTGGAGTTCGCTGAATCGGAAAACCTTGAAAGGTTGTTCTTGAATTCGGACGGCCTGCTGATCAGCGGCAAATCGGAGCCCGTTCTGAAACAAGAGACCATCCTGCCTTTATCCCATGAAATGTTCGCCGAAGGCGCATTGATTTTCCGAAATGTGAGCTCTCGGCAGATTTCGCTTAGAAGCAAGCACTCCTCCAAAAGCGTAGTTGTCAGCTATAAGGGTTTTCCCGACCTCGGCATCTGGCAGCCTTTGAACGCTCCCTTCATATGCATCGAGCCTTGGCAAGGAGTAGCGGATATGGACGTCTTCGAAGGTGAACTTCAAGCTAAAGAGGGAATAATCACCCTGGAGCCGGGGGCGAATTTCACAAGCTCCCTGACCATAGAAATCAACTGACGATCCGAAGGGATCTGCAGGGTTCTCAACTGGTTAAGCTCGGCTCCATTGCAAAAAGCTTCAATCTATTGGAGAGGGCACTGAAGAACTTACGTTTTTCTTAAGGAGTATGTATAAACTTCAAAAAAGAAGACATTCAACCCCATTTTTAGGAAGAATGTCTTCTTTTTTAGCTCTATTTTATTCAATTTATCCCTATGTTTTCAATCTGTTAACTTCAATATCCGCTTTAAGTTCACGGCGAATATCGTCATCGCACCTTGTAATTCCATACCAATCAGACCCGAGGATGTAGCTACATCATACCCGTGCCCATGTTTAAGTTCGCTATTCTTCGCTTCAATTTTGTAGCGTTCCTTAGATTTTTCTTTAAAGTACTCTGTTTCCTGGAACGCAACGCAATCTGTTCCGAATGTTCTTCAGATTTAATCGTTACAGAGTAGGTTTGCTCTTCGATCCTTCTTTATAACAACCCTCTTTAAACGGACAACGCTTGCACTGTTCCACGTTAAAATAATAGGTGTCTGCTTGGTTTTTGTCGATGCCTTTCTTGCCCTGTTCTCTTTTTTATTGAAGTAGGCGTCAAATCGTGGATGCCGTTGAGCTAACGGGCAGGATAGTTGAATGATTTCGCGAATAACTTAAGTCATGACGAATTTACGAAGTTCGCAAAAAAGACGTTAGCCGAAAGAAGTTCTTAGTTTAGGAGGAGTCTATATGATATTAGAAAAAGTTATAAATAGAATTGTAATACAAAGTGAATATAAGGATTTTGTTGATAAGTATATAGAAAATATACTTACCGAATTTAAAGGTAAGATTCATAGCATTTATATGTGTGGCTCGATTCCAAAAGGAACTGCTAAACCTTTTAAGTCAGATGCAGACTTTACTATTGTATGTGTAAATCCCAAAGATATTGATTACGAAAGATTGTCAAATATTAAAGACAGGCTTTTGGAAGAATATCCAGTAGTAACTAAGATTGATACGATAATTTGCTCGATTGACGATGTATTAAGTAAACCAAATGAGTGGGGTTTTTGGGTAAAGATAATTTGTGTTTGCATATATGGTCATGACGTTGGTGAAAAAGTACCACCGATAATTATTTCTCCAGAGTTCATTTTAGACTTAAATACAGAGACCAAGGAGGAAGTAGATCATATACATAGTTTACTTTCTAATGCTAATGATAACACAATGAAAACTAGATATATTAAAGGTTACTCTAAGAGATTAATTCGTGCATTATACTCTTTGGTTTTAGAAGATACAGGTGTATGGCAAGATGACATTATTAAGATGAAGAATGCCATATTAAACTATTGTGAGATTGACCCCGCTTTAGTTGATTATCTGTATGCTTGTTACTTGGATAGTAATGTACTTGTTGAAGAGTTTCTGGGAATTGCAGATGAAGTATATAGCTATTTTGAGAACGCCTTAAATGCAATGGCTGCTTCCAGAACTTCCTTCGGCTAACACCATATTGACGCTCCGGGTCACTCTCAGAAGCGAGTGACCACATCCAGCCCCCTAAGCCCGTCGGGACGTCACTGCATTAGGTGTTCGGCAAGCCTTACAACTATAAGCAGCGACTCTAATTAAAACATAAGACTATTGAACTAACGGAGAACTTTAGTTGAATGATACACATTAATGAGCAGGCGCTACGGTAGCCTGCTTTTTTCATTGAAGTAACGGGCAGGATAACTTGGACAATCACGGAGATTTGAATATGAAGATTGTTAAGGGATGTGTTATTAACATGAGTCTACAATTGGTGCCATTAAATATTCCGTCAGATTGGACTGTCTTATGGAATCATTTTTATGAAATTAATCCCGATGACTTTCATGACGACTCATTTCCTTATGTATGGGAGCTACATGAGGATATATTCTATTTAAGAAATGAAAAGACAGGTTTGATTTTGGATTTAGGATGCTATCCAGCTATGCGTTCAGAGGGTGTGTATACATTGCATTTAGTGAAAATTGGTGATGATGAAACTGGACCCGAATATTGGGCTAACCCTATTTTAAAATATTGTTCCCGCAAAATTAACGACATAACAAATATAATCCATGAAGTTCTCAATAAAGAGCAATAGGATTCGTCCGAAGCAAAGTAAATCATTAAGCTCACGAAGAACGACAGTAGAATAGCGGCTGCTTCGGCAGCCGTTTTTTATTGTTCAATTAGCCGGCAGAATACTTACAATTTGTGGCGCTATAGCGTCACATTATTAGCATTAGGTTATGTAATGATATTCTGATACTCAAAAAAATTGGAACAATGTGGTAAAGTGGGATGATGGAAGAAGTACTCAATAAATAATAGAGGAGGAGACAAATATTTCATGGGCAACGACTTTTACAGAAAACTAGGTGCATCCTTTCTAATTTCCGCTGGAGTAATCTATGCAATCGAACGAGTAGGCTCTTTGATAGCTCGCAGCCATGAAATTGCAGCGTTGTACGAAGCAAATATGTTCAATGCCCTACCTGAAACTCATATTACAAGCTTCTTCGATAATATCTTTGTGCCAATCCTTGCGTTTCTCGGTATGATACTTTTTGTAAATGGGTTTCCAAAAAAAATCAAATGAGATAACTCATTCAACGCGATGTGAGCACATAATGAGTTGTAATAAAGTTACAGAGGAGGTGAATAGGTGGCGGAAAGAAGATGGGGTATTGTCCAATGGTACAAAGAAGATAAAGGTTACGGACGGATAATGCTAGACGGGCAGGAAGGTAACCATGTTTTTGTACACTTCAGCGAAATACTACCAGACCCTATTAGATTACCGAACGGCTTTCGGTTCCTTAAAGAGGGTCAAAAAGTTGAATTCGACCTATTCGAGTTTCCGAATATAGTTGATTCTCAGCGTAGGACAGCTAAAAATGTACAAATATTAGAGGAATGAAGGAATCGAGACGTACTTGATGAATGTATGGACTTTCGGGAATCATAATTAAGCTAACAGGAGACGATAGTTCAATAAAAACACGATAAGGCAGTCAATCAGTCAACATGATCGGCTGCCTTTATTCAATTAACGGGCATTTATCTTCAACTACTAATTACAGTTTTCTTGCTTTGATTACGAAAGTTACAGGAAGCATCTTTGCTTTTTTTGCAAAATCGTCGTTATCGTCCCGCAATTGAATAATTTCATCATCAGATTGCTCAATCATTTCATCAATAACAAAACCCGCTTTTGAGAGCGCATTCACATAGGTTGATAGTTTACGGTCAGCTAATGTTAGCGTACTTTCGTCAAGAGTTACCGAATACCAAGATTCATCGAAGTAACATTTTTTAAAAACAAGCATATCATTTTCTGCAACAACACATTTGTGTATAGGGTGAGACCAACTGAAAATAAATACGCCGTCTTTTTTTAGGTAAGAAGCAATCCTGCTAAAAGTACCCTCAAGATCGGTTGTCCAGCCTATAGCATAAATCGAATAAACAAAGTCAAAATAATCCTCAGGTAGTCCACATTTTTCTTCCATGGGAGAACAGATTAATTTTGCTGAAAGTCCGTGATCTGACAAATATTCTCTTGTTTTTTCGATTTGGTTTTCTGATATATCCATACCCCATAGTTCAGATGCTTTACGTTCCCCGAGATATTGCAATGATTGACCGCTTCCACAGCCTATCTCCAACATCTTTTTTCCTGAAATATCGCCAAAAAGCTGGCATTTTTCTTCTGAGACAAATGCTCCATATAAAGGAAGTGCGGTTGCTCCTAAAATATCATTTCCTTTTGTATCCCAAAATAAGCTGTTAGTTTCATGAATAACATTCTTGTCCATATCGACCGAGATAGCGCTACCAACCTCGCCAGCGCCTATAATATTTGTTCTATAAACAGAATTCTTGTCCATGCCAGTACCATCCCCCAATATAAAAATATTAGTCTAAATGTATATCCTGACTTGCGCGCTATTGATTCCAAAATAATGTACCATTTTTCTATGAATACATCTACCTAAAATCTTCCATACTGCATCCATTGGATCTAGTAGACTCATTGCGCTAACGGGACACGATAGTGGAATAGCGGTTGCTATGGCAGTAGGTTTTTAATTGTTCAATTCATGGGCAAGATAGTTAAAAAAGGAACTTAAATTTAAATCTCGAATATTTATTGAGAACGGATAGCTAAAAAATTGATGACTGACAGGAGATAAATACGATGATAAAAGGTTTCGGAGGAATCTTTTGGAGAACTAAGAATCTTGAAGTTATAAAAAAATGGTACAGTGAGGTCTTGAAGATTGAAATAGATCATTGGAATGGGACTGTGATAAAGCCCCAATCAGGAAATGAGACTATCTTTTCTTTCTTTACCGAGGATGACAGTTATTTTCCAACAGAACAACAAGTGATGTTAAATTTCCAAGTACATAATCTAGACGAGACTATTAAGCATCTTGAGCATATTGGTATACCACTTGCAAAGAAAGAAGAAATTAGTGAATTTGGAAAGTTTGTTTGGATTGAAGATCCTGAAGGTCGACTGATCGAGCTTTGGGAGAAATAAAGAGCTGTGCAATAAAAATGAGTTGACACAAAAGTAGTTAGGGACCATACTACATATATGAACAACAATAATAAAAAAATAAATGACATTGAGGCTATTCCCTCGCTTGTACAATCCAAGCGTCAGATTGATCGCTATAACCTAGACATAGACGCACAGGCTATACTCGTCGCGTCTAGGCTAATGGCAGCGGGAGCCATGCTTGGACACGCCTCAGAGATTCATTTCTCTAGATTCGGTTTATCAACAGGGCGTTATCGTTTATTGGCAGATCTTGAAGATAACGAAGGAGAAGAGTTGCCTTCGCAATTAGCGGAGCATCTAGGCGTTACACGTGCTACAGTGACTGGTCTTATCGACATTCTTGAACGAGATGGGCTAGTATCTCGGCGATCAAGCTCAGACGATGGCCGTCAGAAATCAGTCGTTTTAACGGAAGAAGGAGCGAAGAAGCTCCGTGAAATGGCTCCTGAGCATTTTGCTCGGTTGGAAGCAATGGTGGGCTTGCTCAACATCGAAGAACGCTGCGTATTTCTCGACTTGCTAGGTCGAGTTACACAAGGCATCTCAGCACTTACGGGCGAATTAGGCTCGAAACCAAAGGGAAACATCAGTAATGAGTAGAATGGGCTAGTGAAGCTAGCCTATTTTTACTCTTATATAGTTAGGCACCTAATTATATCTAGCTGAACGCAATCATTGAACTACTTCAAAGAAGAAAGGAGCAAGTAAATGAACCAGATGAAATACTCTAATCAGACAGATGATGTTTACGGCATCAAGGCTGCTGGTTCCAAGAAAAAGACTTTTGTACTATGGCGTGAAGTTGTAATGGCCTATGCTGCTCCTGCCATTATGGCAGGTATCGGGGGATTGGTTACTGCAGATAGGGGGCTTCAAATAGCGGCATTGACCACAATTGGCGGTGCATCGGCCTTGATGGCCTTGATGATTGGGCTATTGTTGCACAGCCGAGTGGGCCATTTGCGATGGGTCGTCGGTGCACCTCACTTGGTTGTGGTAGGGGTATTCGCAATGGCCGGGTCCTCATTTGGACTATACGCTGCATGGGTGACATCTGTTGTAGTAGAAATTATGATTCCGAGTAATCACTTGGCCTGGGTAAATCGTGTATGGATCGATTTCCCGTTGTCTGGATTCATAGCAAGCACGATAGTGACATGGCGGTGGCGACTTGCCGTCACAACTAATTTTTCATCTAAAAGGAGAAGATAAAAAATGATAGTTATTATGGGAGCAACAGGTACGATAGGTAGTGCGCTTTTGGAACGTTTGGTTGATCTTGGCGTACCTGTCAGGGCGCTAAGCAGAGAGCCAGAGAAGTTACGTGATCAGATCGGAGAAAAAGGCCGATCGACTACCGAGGTCGCAAGGGTGGATGCTTCCGATCCCGAATCACTGCGCCGCGTGTTTACAGGTGCTAGCCAGCTCTTCCTTGCCATGTCCAACAGTCCAAGACAAATCGAATTAGAAACCTCAATCATTCAGATTGCCGCCGAATCTGGAATCAAACACATCGTAAAAATATCCAGTCCAGCCTTTGAGCAGAGCTCTCCAGTAGCAGTGGCGGGCTGGCATCAAGAAATTGAGAAAACGCTCAGGGAGTCGGGTCTCACTCACACCGTGTTGCGCCCTTATGCGTTCATGCAAAACTTAATGAACTTTGCACCAACGATCACAACCCAAAATGTTTTCTTCGGCTCTATGGGTGATTCACCGTGTAACTTCATTGACTGTCGCGATATTGCAGACGTTGCCGCAGAAGTTCTGACCAACCACGAGGTATCAGGCCATATATATACGCTTACTGGTTCGGAGATTTTCAGTTATCCCCAGATCGCGAGTCGACTATCTGCTCTGCTTAATCGGCCGATAAGTTACAACAACATGGAACCCCAAGTACTACTCCGCAATCTTATCGATCACGGGAATATGCCTCCTTGGCTCGCGAACCATGTTGTGGAAATTCAAACCATGTCTAGGATGGTGCCAGAAAGTCCAAATGACACTGTGAAGCGCTTGCTCGGCAGAGAGCCACGCACACTAGACGCCTTTCTACATGAGTGTGCAGAAAATTTCCGGTAGAGGCGGAGGCCACCTATTCTGATATTTCTGTTGTTAGCAGTATTTTATTCCGATTTAAGATAAGTCATTGAGCTTAAAGAGAACGTTAGTGGAGGAGCTTCCTATATGGTAGCTCTTCTTTATCATTTAAGCTAACAGCAGGTTAACGGAATGGGACCGCAGTCGAAAAAATTTTGCGTCATTTGGCCCGGTTATTGTTCCGACACGGTGTCTGCGAACCAGTTTCGGCTTGAAGATGGGAACGAGATTTCGTTTACACGGTCACCTGTAACGAATAAAGAAAGATGCTATGCCGAATACGAAAAAAAGACGACCATTTTGTTGGTCGGCCACTAATTATTCTATTGCGGTCAGGATAAAGTAGTGATTATCGACTTAAAAAGTAGTTATGTAAGGTTCGATAAAAATTGATTATAACTATGAATTACCAAATGGTTTATCGAATAAATAGTAAAATATTACTGTTAAGTACGAGGGTTATCAAGAGGACTTTTATTTTGATTATCCTTTTTTGGTCAATATAAGTACTTTCCTAATGAAAATTATTTTTTCTCTAATGTAACATTGAAATGAAAGAGGGGGATGGCGTTGATTGAACATAGCAATCTTGAAGAATATCTGGATCCGGTAAATTATGATCTTGAATTTGACGGTGAAATGGACAAATATCAGTTCTATCTTGAGCTTGCAAGATCGAGTCCTGGCGAAGTGTTAGAACTTGCTTGTGGTACAGGCTTAACAACGATACCCCTGTCAAAAGCCGGTATAACGATGACCGGCGTAGATATCTCTTCTGTGATGCTCGCGTATGCGCGGCTGAAGGCGGAAGGGTTGACTGTTACTTTTATGGAAGGCGATGCCCGTACCTTCGAATCGGACAAGCGATTTTCGATGATTTATTTGACTGGCAATGCATTTCAGGCATTCTTAAGTGATCAAGATCAAATCGATTTGCTTACTACCGTTCACAAACATTTACAACCCCATGGAATCTTTGCATTCGAGACCCGTAATCCGGAGGGAACTGATTTATCCGATCAAGAGGAGACAGAATGGGGATCATTTATTGATAAGGATGGGCAAAACGTAAAGGTATCAGGCACACAATATTACGATATTAGCCAGCATATCATGCATTGGGTCACGATGCGTGATTGGGGAGATAAACGAACGACTTCCCGAATTGCTTGTCGATTCACAGATCAGGCTACGCTGCAATCTTTATTAATCCGTCACGGATTTCGCGTCGAACATCAATATGCTGACTGGGATAAAACGCCGTTCTCGCCGTCATCTTCATCTATTATTAGCGTCTGTAGAAAATGTTAGGAGAGACGTAATTCATTTCAATAGGAAAACTCCCCTCAGGTCGAGGGGAGTTTTGGTGATCCTAAGCAGATTCCCATTTAAAGTCCGGCTTTAATCAACAAGACGGCAAGATAGCGTAATAGCCTGTCTGAAAATATGGTACAATTTGTAACACTAAAGCGAGGTGAGAGAATTTGAGAAATATTGTTGAGGACTCACAGTTTCTCAGTGAAAGAGCTGAGATGATGTACTATTTTCAAGATGAATTTTACATCTCTGAGAAAACTGAAATTATTTATTCAACTTCAGGAAAGTTCAAACTTGAAATCCATCACTATAACCATGTTGAAGGTTTTATCAGACATAATTACACAAAAGGGATTGTTACGGATAGTGAGCATAAAATCATCGACATAATATATAGAAATTATGACCCATTCTTATTCAGTTGGTTGGAGGTAAATGGCACAGAATATCTGTTGTGTGGGTTAGATTATCAGGGGTATTCAATTGTTAATTTATCAAATACAGAAACCAATCATTATGTTCCCGAAGAGGCTTATAAAGGGCATGGATTTTGCTGGGGGGAAATAATATATTTTCAACAAAAAAAACTAATAGTGATTGATGGATGCTATTGGGCATGCCCCTATGAACTTGTTTTTTATGATTTTTCTAATCCTATGAATGTACCATATAATGAATTATTCCGTGTGGATGTTGATAGCGTATTAAATTGGGATAGTTGGAAAGATTCCTGTAGGGTTATATATCTTGATAAGGAAAACAACGAGACAGAATTTGTATTTTAGAAACTAAGCTAACAGAGAACGATAGTGGAATAGCGGTTGCTTCGGCAGCCGTTTTATTTGTTCAACTAATCGGGTAGTATAGAGAAACCTATTTTTGTAAATTATGGTCTAATTATTATAGAGTACGTATTAGCTCCAGTCCTAAGGATTAAGGAGGATTTATGAAAACTGCAGCAAAAATAAACTTATGATCAAAGGTGAATGCAGATGGAACAACTGAAAATTGAACCCTATAAACCCGAAAGGGACGAAGCTTCAATCATAGCCATGTTGTGTGAAAATGAACAATTTAATATGTTTCAACAGAGTAACAAAATGCTCTCAGACGGTATATTTGTTGTTCGTTACAACGACTTAACGGTAGGTTTTCTCTCTTTTGATGGTTTTAAGAGAAGAGCGTTGGCGACGATATTTGTTAACGAAGAATACAGAAGAATGGGTATCGGTGCCACACTTATGGAAAAGACGGATAAAATGCTTTCTCAAAACGGAGCGGATGAGATTCGCCGAAGATAGAAGCAATAGATTCGTGATGCTTATTGATGGTGAAATAGCAGCAGTCGGAATTATTGACGGGGTTGAACTGAGTCATGTGTCTGTTCGTCTAGATCTTCAATCACGAGGATACGGAAGAGCTTTTATTTCATTTCTTGTAAATGAAATTGTGCGAAGGGGTGGGTAAATCGTGACACTCGGGGTTGTGAAAGGCAATCCTGCAATAAAATTGTATAAGAGTCTTGGTTTCAAAGCAAAGTCATTAAACCATTGGGTAACAAAATATTATAAGCCGGACACTCGATTGAGCAGACCACCTAGCGATATATATCCTCAAATGACTCGTTGAGCTAACAGGTAATGTTAGTGGAATAAGCATAGAATATTATTAGAAGTGTTCGATATTTCAGGAGAGATTGGAGAAAGTATGAAGAAGATAGACTGGATTAAAGTAATTCTAATAGTATCGCTATTCGGTAATGTTGTCTTTTTTATGAATCAGAAAAAGGATAGCAGAAATCAAGAATTGAAATATGAATTATTGAATGCTAATATCCACCGAGATCTAGCTCAACTTGAAGCAACTATACAGTATCAACAAGATCATAATTGGAATAATGAAACTCTTGTTACACAGAAACTAGATGATGCAATCGATTCAATTATCTTACACAGTGGAATGGAAAGAGATAAGGATAAGGAAGATATCCTTATGAAAATGTACGATTACATGAACGAATTCAAGTTTGGTGACGAGATTTTAGATGTAAACCTAAATGATAAGCAACGCGCCGATTACATCTATTTAGGTGAGAAGCTTCGATCTAACGGGTGGACGTTTAATGTAGGATATGATACAAGCTGGGAGACCTTTGCATCTAAAGTAAAGGAGTTGGTAACGGAGTCATAGATGTCACAAGTCTGTACTGGATTGCACGAATACGGATTAACTAGTACAGCAAGACTCACATGGATCTATACAAACATTTTAAAAAACTTACTTGAACTAATGGGAAACGTTAGTTTTATGAATACAGAGAGGCTACGGACATAAGCCTGCGTTAGTTCGGGGATTGGGGAATTAATTATGATATGTGAGAAGAAATCTAAGCGTCTTGGAATTGTTCGATCCCTTGTTTATGAAATGCAGAGCAGCTTCAAGAATCAGAAAGCTTGGGCTCATCTTTCAGGAGTGTCTACCTTCGCTTCGATGCTCGCTATGAGAAGAGGACAAGATTCGGAAATAGCTGCGATCGCGGGGGTGCTACACGATTTTTATTTCTATAAAACTGGAATAAATACCTTTCCTGGTCACAATAGCGCAGACGCGGTAAGACCTATAATACGTAGCACTCAAATCTTTACCGACGAAGAGATCTCAGTAATTCTTAGATCAATCTTTTATCAAGAAGATAGAAATCGAGTTCATGGACCAGATGAGGAAGTTATTAAAGACGCTATTTTATTGCAGAGGTACTTTCAAAATACAGGAAATCATTTACTTAAGACGGATATACATAGACTACAAAATGTATTTATTGAATTAGGGATTCAGGAGGGAAATGTAGATACAGAATTAAACGTAGATGTGGAAGCATTAAATAGAGAAACTAAAGACAGACGACTTATGCTGGCTGATTTTGCGGAAAAGCTCGCAGAGCAAAACATAATCGGGGTACCGGAAGATGAACGTTATCGGGAAATTTGCAAGTATTGGCCGGACTCTGATATCTATAAATTACTAGAAGGTAACTGGTGTGCTGCATTTGTATATTACTGCTGTATGCAGGTTGGAATACTTCTTCCAATTCGATATCCTAACCGAATGTATCGTCTAGCTGGGGTTGGTGCGTGGTTGGATTGGGCTCAGCTGCACGAAACTAGATTTTTCTATGACGCTAAACAAGAAGAATTTATTCCGGCACGTGGTGATATTGTTATTTTCGATAAGCTTCTCTCCGATAATTCTCACGATCATATCGGAATTGTTTTAGCTTGTGAAGACAATGAAATTTTGATTGCTGAAGGTAATAAAGACAATAAAAACTACTCTAGTGTCTCATTCAGGGGTAGAGATCATTGTATACTCGGATATGTCCGAATAGATAACGGCTACCGTTATCATTTCAATGGAGAGTATGTACCCTTTGGTTATTGATTTCGAGCAGTTATTACGCTAACGGATAGGATAGTTTAATAAGAGTTATGTTGAGTTTTTTCGGGCCAGTCTAACCCAAAGGCGATAAAATGGTAATAAACCGATTAGGGAGGCAAATCCATGATTGATATTGAAAGAATTAAAGAGATTATTCCTCATCGGAATCCATTTCTCTTGGTCGATAGAATATTGGAGATTAATGAGGGGAAGAGAGCTGTTGGGATTAAAAATGTAACCATTAATGAACCTTATTTTCTCGGTCATTTCCCTGACTATCCCGTAATGCCTGGAGTCTTAATTGTAGAAGCACTGGCACAGGTCGGTGGAGTCGCTATGTCTAACGTTGAAAGCAACAATCATAAAATAGGCTTACTGACTGGTATTGATAATTGTCGTTTCAAACGACAAGTAAAACCAGGAGACCAACTCCTTCTTGTATTTGATGTAATTCGAATCAAGGGACAAATCGTCAAAGGAAAGGGAGTCGCCACGGTAAATAATGAATTGGTATGCGAATCTGAAATAATGTTTGCATTCAGTTCGATTTAGGTTTTAATGTAACGGGAAACGACAATTAAACAATATACATTGATGAGCAGGTGCTTCGGTATCCTGCTCTTTTCATTAAGCTAACGGGCAGGCTAGCGTAAACAAAATGATCAAAAGTATTAACCATACGTAGTTAATTACATTTCGGGATTAGCGCAATGATTTTCGGCAGCTTCGTTTGGTTAACGGGGGTAGTTTAAGTAAATGTAAATATTTACTTACGAACTAGTGTTCGGTATAATAAACTTGATTCCATTACAAAAAGGAGATGTTGGATATGTATAAACACATTAAAGATTTTGCCGCAACTTGGCAGAATGAAACGGAAGCAACAATGCGGACACTGGAGATCCTGACCGACGAGTCTCTTGGCCAACAGATAACAAGCGAACATAGAACGCTTGGACGTGTTGCATGGCACCTTGTACAGACATTGCACGAAATGCCATCTCGGACGGGACTGTCTTTCGAAGGACCGAGCGAAGATATGCCGGTGCCAGCTTCGGCAGCAGACATCGCGTCAGTCTATAAGAGGACCTCACAAGCGCTCCTTGATGCTATACAGTCCAGTTGGAAAGATGAGAATCTGCTTATCATGAGCGATATGTATGGTGATCAATGGCCAAACGGCTTAATGCTGGATATTCTCGTAAAGCATGAGATTCATCATCGTGGTCAGATGACAGTCCTGATGCGTCAGGCAGGCCTTCGTGTGCCGGATCTTTACGGCCCGACAAAAGAGCAGTGGGCCGAGTACGGAGCGCTACCTCCAGTAATTTAGAGTAAGATTATATCCGCATTTGGCCGTTTGCTATAGTGGGATTTATAAGTATTTTATCATAGGATTGAAAGTGGTGGCTTGAATCATAGACAAGAGGATACCATCGGACTGAAACTGTTAATTCTATTGAACTAACGGGGAACGTTAGTGGAATAGCGGTTGCTTCGGCAGCCGTTTTTTATTTGTTCAACTAACGGGCAGTAGAGCGTGATGTTGCCTTGTTGAACTATTAGGCAGTTAAATGCGGTATTATATTGTACGATTATCCATAAGAGATGAGGTGCTTTTATCAAGAAGAAATATGCTTTCCTAATAGTTTCCATATTATTATTTGTGATGGCTTATACAAAACCAAGTAGTCAAGATTATGATAATTACCTCCATAAGGTTCACGGTCTTAAATGTGACAGTTCTGAAAGCTCAAATTGCTTTCATACTATTAATGACTTGAAATCATCAAGTCTCACACATCAGATTATTTTTATGACAGCAGAAACAAAAATTTTTGGAGAGGCAGATAATAAAGTACGAGTAGTAGGTATTTTCAATCATTTTTTTGTAATAGAAAATCGTCTTCATCCTAAATCAGATAATAACAATAATATCGAAGTTCCGTTAAGCTAACGGGACACGATAGTTGAATAATACATATTGATGAGCAGGTTACCTTAATCAACTAAGTGATGGATAAAAAATAAATATAAGTGTTCTCTCTCAAACTATTGGAAAATATTATGGTACGATGTCCTTGTTCGGTTGTTTCAAGGGGAGGGAAGATACCGTGCTAAATACTCAGGATATTGCTATAGAAGCATTAACTTGTTATCCAATTACTTATCAATCAATAGCTCATATTGGACAAAATGCAAACACCATCTATAAAGTGACAGATAAGGAAAGTAACTGCTATAGTTTGCGAATACATCTATCAAAAAATGATTCGATGGAAAGTATTTGGTCTGAGGAAAAAGTCATCCATTCAGAAATGATTTGGCTGGAATCATTAACAAATGATACAAATCTGGTGTTGCCATCACCTATAAAAAATAACATTGGTGAATATGTTACTAAGATAGCTGACATAAACTGTACATTGTTAAAATGGGTAGATGGTGAACAAAAACAATTTGTTCCAACAGTCAATGATGCCGAGTGCGTAGGCGAATTGATCGGAAAGCTTCATAAACAATCATCCTTTTGGAAAATTCCGTCATCATTTACTCGACCGTCATTTGATAATTCTAGAATTTCACAATCATTAGAAAAGCTAAAACAGCTTGCTAACGCTGGTGAGCTCGATAAAAATGATGTGGAAATTCTGCAATTGGCCGGAGAGTGTGCAATTTTAATGATGAACGACATAGAAAGAACACCAGGCAATTGGGGGATAATTCACGCAGATTTGATTCCAAGTAATTTTGTGTTCCATGAACAAGAAGCTAGAGCTATTGATTTTGGAGCTTGTGGGTTCGGATATTATTTATTCGATTTAGGTTGGACACTTTCTTATATCCACCCAGCATTCAGAAACCAGTTGCTAGAATCATACGCAAAACAATTCGACCTGCCTCATAACTATGTTCAACGTTTAGAAGGTTTCTTTGTAGCAGCCCAACTCGAAACAATGAATTTTTGGCTTGGGCTGCCTGAATCTAATGAGTGGTTACCCAGTCACATTAGTAAATTAGCAAGTCGGGAATTTAAGCGATATGTAAATAAAGAAGAATTTCTCTTTAGTGGCACTCCTTACTGGGAGTAGTTTGTTCAACGAACGGAGAACGTTAGCCCAGATACTTTGGGAGCAGTTTAGCTTCAGAAGAATAGAGATCATGATAAGCTTAAAGTCGAAAAGAATCTATAACTGCATAAAACAAAAGGAGAGGTACTTTGAAAAAAATTAGGGAAGCAACAAAAGAGGAAATGATCGAAATTTATAAGATGGGCTATGATGTTTGGGAGATAATCTGCCATATGAAGAATATATAACTATGTGCCAGGCTTCCAAAAAGTATAAAAAGGGAAAGTGGTACGTTCTTGAAGCAACAGATACAAAGCAGCTATTAAGCTCCCTCATCGTATATGAACTAAATCTTTCTGATGACCAAGTTGTAAAGGGGGTTGGTTCAATTGCTACCCCTTTATATTTAAGAAAAAAAGGATATGCTTCTTTATTGGTCAAAGAAAAGATAAATAAACTTGAACAGGAAGAAAAGTGTAACAACTTTTTCCTTTATAGTGATATTGGAATAGAATTTTACAAAGAATTAGGTTTTATTGTACTACCTAATGAGTTTCAAAAATATAAAGACAGTGTTTGTATGTATTACTCAAAAGAAAATGATATCGACTCCATAGTACTTGATATCCCCGATTACTTTTAAAGCACATCCTTATTGAAGTAATGGGAAACGATAGGCTAACCCAGGTGATTTGAATTACAGATATGAGATTATAGTGGGTGTGAAAAAACGCCAGTCACCTTAAGCAGGTGACTGGCGTCTTCATATTAGCTTTTAGGCATTTTGCTCTCATCCATGTACAACAGGTTCCAGCGGTGACCGTCCAGGTCGGCAAATCCTGCGCCGTACATCCAGCCGTCAGTTTCACTCGGCTTGCCAAAGATGTTTCCTCCGGCAGACTCTGCTTTTTGAATAAAGGCATCTACTTCCTCTCTGCTTTCAGCGCCAATGGAGAATATTACTTCTGCGCTATGGGAAGTATCTGCGGTTTTAGAACCTGTGAATTTCTCAAACGCTGCATCCGGGAACAGCAGTATCGTTGTTTGGCCTATGTCAAGCTTGGCTCTCTCGTTACCAACGCTCACTGCATGGAATCCAATCTCATTGAAAAAGGCAGTTGACCTCTCAACATCTTTGACCGGCAGGTTAATCCAGATCTCCTGTGGCATGGCTATAGCCTCCTGGAATATATTTTTAACAACTCCTACTATACTCTAGTTCTGGCAGCAGAAGCGAATCTTACAAAAGAATCCGTAATGACATTTCTGTCATGCATTCTGCGGTTTCCTTTGTAACTTTTCTTCTCTAAATCGCAACTCACTCTTAATTGAAATACTCGATAGTTTTCTCAATAAATGCCTTGGCCGATTTTGTCAGAAAACGGTCGGACCTATGAATGATCTCAAAGTGACGGTATGGCGGATCGTCTGTAATTCGGACGCAGCGTAGTGTTGGTTCATTCATCGCTTGGATCAAACGATAAGGCAGCAATGTTCCTCCGACGTTGGCTTTAACCAAGCTAATAATGGAAGTAGCCGAACTGGTCTCCATGATCGTATTTAAACTGAAGCCATATTTACGGCAATAGCCATCAACCAGTTCTCTGCCTGTAAATCCTTCGGGGAACATCACAGTTTGGATATTTCGCAGTTCCTGGATTCCAATCGTGCTTCGTTCAGCCCAATCATGATTCTCGGAAACGACGAGTACATATTCTTCACTGCACAAAGGAATGCGTACAAGCCGATCATCAGGAGCAGACGTGATCTCGATACCGATGTCTACTTCATTATCGAGCACTTGATTCAAGACATAGATCGAAGAGATAACCTTCAGTTGTACCTTGGGGAATCGTGCATGAAAATTCACGAGCAATGGAGTGAGCCGATAGTCCAGATCGGAAGGAAGAACACCAATTACTAAGCGACCTCGTTGATCATTGCGGAGTTCAGCTAACGCATCCTGGGTATTCTGTAAATGCCGAATCATCTGTACACAGTGCTCCAGAAACAGATTTCCTGCCTGGGTCATCACAATCTTTTTGCCGACTCGGTCAAATAAGGGAACACCGAGTTCATCCTCGAGCGCGCGTATTTGTTGGCTCAACGTAGGTTGAGATATGCCGAGTTTCTCAGCTGCTCGTGTAAAATGAAGCTCCTCACAAACAGCAATGAAGTTTTCCATCTGACGAATCTCCATATGTATTACCTCTAATCATTGGTTTTAGTAATCATTTTAATAGAAACTATAGTATTGTTCAATCATTCTAAAGATTCTATACTTAATCGTGCACCACCCAACGATCTGTCGTTAAAAAATAGGATGATGGGTGAATGTAACGATACTACTACCATGAGGTGATTCATAATGAAACTTTTTTATATCGTCCTAGCGCTTATCCTGGCTTCACTGAATTTACGACCACCTATTACATCCATTTCACCTCTAATGAGCACCGTACAGAATGATCTGGGTATAAGCGGGATTACCGCCAGTCTGTTAACCACACTTCCGGTATTATGCATGGGCATATTTGCTCCGTTCTCCGTAAGATTAAGCAGAAAGTGGGGGAATGAGGGCGCAATTGTTCTGGCTTTAATCCTCATTGGGTTAGGTACAGGATTACGATGGTTTGTTGGTACAACTCCATTGATGATGTTCACTTCTTTTCTGTCCGGTGTAGGAATTGCATTGGCAGGGCCGCTATTATCCAGCTTCATTAAGCAGTACTTCCCTGACCGAGTGGCAGCTATGGTGGGCATCTACTCTACAGCGATGGTGATGGGGGCCAGCATTAGTGTGGGATTATCGGTTCCGCTTCAGCATACGCTGGGTGGTTCGTGGAGGGGCTCGTTGGCTGTATGGGCATTTCTCGCAGCCATTGCATTGCCGATCTGGTTGAGATTAGCCTGGTCTGCGCGCATAGATCGACAATCCGGTAAAATCTCGAGTGTACTTAATTCACCACTTCCGGTGAACAACAAGCGTGCCTGGATGCTGACATTATTCTTCGGGCTGATGGCAGCGATCTTCTACTCATTGACCGCTTGGCTTGCGCCAGCAATCCAAAGCCAGGGGTATAGTCAAGAGACGGCCGGCAACATCCAAACCTTATTTACATTGATATCTCTGCCCTCTACGTTGTTCATTCCCATGCTTGTACACCGTTACCAAAGACGTGTATTCTGGCTTGTCGGGTGTGCTTTATTAGAGTTGATGGGTGTCCTGATGCTGAACATATCCGTTAGCCCCTGGCTCGCGGCGATTCCACTCGGTATTGGAGCGGGTGGACTGTTCCCGATTGCACTGATGTTGCCCATTGATGAAACAAGCAATGCTCAGGAAGCCAGTAGCTGGTCCGCAATGACCCAATCAGGTGGCTACATTCTCGGAGCGCTTGGGCCGCTAGCCATTGGCTGGCTCCACGATGCAACGGGCAGCTTCGTCCAAGCATTCTATGGTTTGGCTGTAATTATCGTGCTTCAGATTATCGTTCAATTGGCTATAGGTAATAAAAAAAGTTCTCCAGCGAGTTAGGATAAGCCCCAGAGCTGAGAGGATGTACTATTTTCATGATGAATTTAGAAACGGATTTTGTTGGGGGGAAATAAGTAGAGGAGCTTCCTATATGGTAGCTCCTCTTTTCTAGTAAATTAAATGGGCAATATACTAAGGTAATATTGGATTATAGGTTCATTCTATAAAGATTATTCCTTTTATATATTAGACCAATAAAAGCCTGTAGCGATATTATGTTATTTATAATAATAACGCGGAGGAATGGTGGTCTGATGTCTATTTATGATTTTCAAGCGAAGTCAATTAATGGTGAGCCTGTTGAATTGTCAATTTATCGTGGAAAAGTTCTGCTTATTCTGAACACGGCTAGTAGATGCAGCTATTCTCGCCAATTACCTGATCTTCAAAGGCTTTACGAAATACACCATGAGCAAGGGTTTGAAATACTAGGTTTTCCTTGTAACCAATTCAACGAGAAAGAGCCAGAGAGTAACTCGGAAGTACATGAATATTGTGAGAGCAACTTTGGAGTTAAGTTTTCTTTATTCGAGAAAGTTGAGGTTAGAGGACCGTCTGCTCATCCGTTATTTCAATATTTAACACAGCAAGCACCATTTCAAGGGTTCGATACTGAGACATCAGGCGGTCAATGGATGCAGGATTTTCTGCGGGAAAAGTATCCGGACATATATGCCGGTGACGGGATCAAGTGGAATTTCTCAAAGTTTTTAATCGATCGAAACGGCCATATATATGGTAGATACGAAACTACGACTGAACCATTTGACATAGAGGTATTTATTGAATCACTTCTTTTAAAGTAAATGAATCCGATTAGTGATTAAGCTAACGGGCAGATTAACGCAACAATTCAATCGCTCCTGCGTCTTTACCTAGTAATAAATCGATAAAAGGAAGATCTTGAAGGCGAGTGGGACGTGCCGGTTGCGCACATCGGTTTTTCGAAGATAAAGAGAGGAAGAGCAGAACATGAATGTGGAAGTGTATACGTTAAAAGCGTTTGCGAAAGGGGAGCGTGGCGGTAATCCAGCAGGCGTTGTCTTAGAGGATGGCCTTTCTCTGGATGCTGCCGAAATGCAGCTCATAGCGAAGAAATTGGGCCTTTCGGAGACGGCCTTTATGGAAAAATCTCTGCTAGCGGATTACAAAATCCGCTATTTCACCCCCGCCAGCGAAGTTGATCTGTGCGGACACGCCACGATTGCTGCGTTTGGACTAATGCATTCGCTGGGTTTGTCAAAGGAAGGGACCTCCTATTCGATAGAAACTAAGGCAGGGATTCTGGATGTCGATATTAGCTCCGAGGGTCTTGTTTATTTGTCACAGGCATTACCACAATTTCTTGAAAGGATATCCTGTGAGGAAATCGCCCCATCTTTGGGGATAGATGCCGAGGATCTGGAAACCGGGTTGCCGATCCAGATTGTTTCGACGGGCCTGCGGGACATTATGATCCCGATCCGCAGCAGGAAGCTCTTGAATGAGGTTCAGCCAAATTTTGATGCCATAACCGCCATCAGCGAAAAATATGATGTGGTTGGATATCATCTGTTCACGATGGATACTCCAGACGATGCTGCTGCGGAATGCCGGAATTTTGCGCCGCTGTACGATATTCCCGAGGAGAGCGCGACAGGAACATCCAACGGTGCTCTGCTCAGCTATTTGTACCAACATGGCCAACGATCTTTGCGGGAAGTAGAGAATGTCATTTTCAGGCAAGGGTATTCGATGGATTGTCCTTCTGAAATCAAAGCAGGATTGCGCCTGAGCGAGAGCGGTGAAATCAATCAGGTTCGGGTCGGCGGTGCAGTGGCTGGCATTGAACGAGGACATATCATGATATAAGCGGAATCAATAAGCCTATTTGCAGCCACCGTACCATAGGAGGCAAATAGGCTTATTCTGCTACTGCGAGGCTAGATAGCAGAGGATGCTTGCGTAAGCAGACGGGTTAACAGTTCTTCATCTAACCTGTCGTTTTCCTTGATTTTGATCGTTTTGCGTTCCTCGAGGCCATCGAACAAGCCCCTCCCGCAATGCTAGGCCGTTTGCGTTGAAGATCGTGAACGACACGTATTTGTATTGAACTAACGGACAGATTAGTTATAAGCATAACAACTTGACCATCCTTTTGATTCCGTGGTACAAAATGCTTATGCTTTATACAAGACGAATGGCGAAAGAGTTTTTTTGTGTGGAAAATTGGGGATTTTAACTTTGAACTCTAAGAAAATATAGGAGAAAGTGCAATGGCAAATATTATTGATATTGCGAAGCGTGCGGGTGTATCTGTGTCAACAGTATCAAGGGTGCTAAATAATCATCCTTACGTATCTGAGTCGAAGCGGAAAGCTGTGCAACGAGTGATTGATGCCCCGAATCGGTTAGCTGTCGATTTAGTCCGTAAGGAAACAAGGAGTATAGGCGTGGTCATGCCTTACAACAACAATCAAGCCTTTGATCAACTGCTCCATGGTGTACTTAATCGATCGGTTGAGCATGATTATTCTGTAATGGTTCTTCCTACGAAGTACGATCCGGAAAAAGAGCTAAGCTGCTTAAATATGCTGAAAAACAAACAATTGGACGGAATCATTATTACTTCTCGTTCGAATGATTGGAATGCAATTATTCCATACACCAAGTATGGAACAATTGTTGCGTGCGAGTTTACGGATCATCCTGAGATTGGCTGTGCCTATATGGATCGATATGCATCTTTCCTAGACACGTTTCAACTGTTGAAAGATAAAGGCCATTCACGAGTTGCCTTTACAACAGCAAGAGGAGAAGAGAGTGCTAGCACACAGCTGACAAAAAAAGCATATAAGCATATATTCGGTGATCTGCCGCCAGCATACCATATCAGTGATTGCCAAAGTATTGATGATGGGTTAAGAGTGGCACAACAACTGCTTAATATGGAGGTTAGACCAACGGCTATCTATGCGAACGGTGATGAGGTTGCGGCGGGTTTTTATCAGTATTCAAGAAGTATACAATTGGAAGTGCCCAATGATCTAGCGATCATTGGCCAAGAGAATCAGCCTGTTGGAATAGGTTTAGACCTATCTACGGTCGATCATCAATTGGTGAAAGTCGGTGAAGAAGCCTTTGATCTTACAATTGATAGCTCCAATAATAAGGTGGAAATTCCCTACCATATCATTGTACGGCATTCAATATAGGTATTGACCTGAAAAGGATTCCATACTTTAGCATTCATATAGGAGCTCATTTCTAATAATGCTTAAGGAGGATGAAATTATGTATACTACCGTTATCTTTGACATTGACGGCACATTAATAAATACAGAACAAGCGGTGTTGGGATCCTTACAGAAGTTGCTGAAGAAGAACTATAATAGGAAAATGGCGCAGCAAGATCTCGCATTTGTGCTCGGAATTCCGGGTACAGTATCCCTGGGACAACTCGGTATTGAAGATATTGAACATGCGAATAAATGCTGGAATGATCTTATGAGTGATTACCGGCATACCATTCACGTATTTGAGGGTTTTCATCAACTGCTTACTAACCTAAGGAAGCAATCGATTGCTACAGGGATCGTAACTTCTAAGACAAAAAAAGAGTTTCACGATGACTTCGTCCCATTTGGCCTCGCTCGTTATCTTCCTTATGTTATATGTGCAGATGATACAGAGCTGCACAAGCCTCATCCCGAGCCATTGCTTAGATTCCTTGAGCTATCAGGTGCAAAGGCTGAAACAGCCATATACATCGGTGACACCATTTATGATTACGAATGTGCCAGAGACGCTGGAGTAGACTTTGGATTAGCATTGTGGGGATGCAAACAACCTGATGCTGTTCCAGCTAAGTATAAGTTCGAGAATCCAGAAGATATTCTTACACTTTTGGATCTCAAGTAATGTTATGTGTCGCTCTAATATTTTTCATTGTTAAGCTCCCATGAAAATTAAATTAGCTCAAAACCTGAAAAAGAGCATAATAAAGCAAACCCAGAAAAACACTTTTAAAAAAAGGATGAGCCTCTTGAGTAATCATATAAAGATTGTTAAATCTATTAAGCACAAAAAACATCATAGATAACAAACAAAAAGGCAAGGCTGGTGCAACAACCAAAAAAGAATTAATCTCCCATGAGTGCTACCCATATAGGGTGCGACATTCTGTGATGCACCGTGGTAGTCGGAGTCAGACTAACGGTTGGGCTCTATGGCACGATAGCTTATCGACCTTCTTCGCCAGCCGTACAAACAGTATTGACAGAGGTATCCATTTTCATCCTCTGTGGTGCAGCCAGCTCTTAGGCTGCATGTATGGCTAACGGGACACTTTAGTTCAATAAACCAACAGTAGTCTAGGACTTTATTTTTTAGTTTAAGGCAACTGTTAGTTTTTTATATTGGAACCCTCAAAACGAGTTCTTTTGGAATTCACTAGTAAGCAGTATGAGTCTACTGCGATGTATCTACGTACTGCAAATAACAATGGAAAGTGATTAAACTTTGGGCAGAATAATTCTATCATTTATGCGGAAAATAACCCAAACATTTATGGGGGATTCTGTTCAATGTTACGGAGAGGCGTTTTGATTTTTTTGATCTTGTTAAGCGGCATTAATGTAATGAGTAAAGCCAAAGCATCCACTAGTTCAGGGATCACATTAGTAGACGCTTTCCAGATCGGTCTTACAGAATCAAGAAAATGGGATGCTCAGGCGAATCTAATCTCAATCACGAGTGTTGGTGACACAAGCTCAACACCACCATCTACTCTTGGTATTGATGGCAAAAGAGAAATTTGAAATTTGCTCTTTGGAAATGGTCAAAGAAATCAAATTTTAATCATTAACATAAAAAAGGTAAGATTGCGATTATGCGAACTGTACAAGAAGACATTCAAGACTTTGAAATTATTCCACAAAGTGATCTCATACTTGACTCACCTAATATGGTACAGATTGCGATTGAAAACGATGTCAAACCAGGGGAAGGATGGGCTAAAGGATATCATTTCAACGTTATAAAAGACCATCAAGCCTTGTTTTTTGGAGTAATTAGGCATAACAAGTACAGTATGATGACAAAACTGTACATGGACAAGACAGGGAAGGTTCTGGGTTCCGAAACTAAAAATGAAGGTCTGAAATAACTTTTCCTCCATGAACTCATTGAACTAACGGGACACTATAGTTCAATAATGAGAGGGCTGCCGAGAGGTAGCCCTTTGTTCAACTAACGTGCAGGTTAGTTGAAAAGTTTCGCGAATACCCTACATATGAATTATTTATAGAGTCCGTGATAAGACGATATTGGAAATAACGCCAAGATACACAAATGAGGAGTACAAAATGATGAATAACCGATTCTCAATGCCAAGTAAATTAGTAAATCAGTCAGAATTACTTAAAACTACAATCATTGATAAAGGAAGACATTATCAATCTTTGCACATTTTAGAGTTTGATAATTCTGTAAAATATGTGTTGAAAGAAAAAAACGTTAAAGATTCTGGAAGTTTAATGGACGAAGCAGAAAGACTAAAATGGGTAAATAATGTGATTCCTTCTCCTAAAGTAATAAGTTATCAGATGGAGAATGGAAAGGAATATTTAGTTATGACCTATATAGAAGGTTGTACTGCGGAAGAATACCAGCAGGAAGAGGGAGATAAAAGTCTAGGCTATATTTTAGGAGAAGGTTTAAGAACAATACACAATGTTCCCATTGATGATTGCTTTTTCAATGATTTTTTGCCAGAAAAACTGATTGATATGGTCAAAAACAATATTAATGAGAGAAAACATGAAGTCATAGAGGCTATTAATAACTCATTTCCCAACCATACTATTGAGCAACTAATTGATTTTTTGGAAATGAATAAAGCGTCGACAGAGGAACTAGTTTTTACTCATGGTGACTATGGTTCTGGAAACGTTATGATAAATAATGGATGTATTGAAGCATTTATTGATTTAGGAGCTTCAGGGATATCAGATCCATACTATGATATTTATTATCTTGTAAAAAGTCTTACTTATTATACAGATAGGAAAGAAGAAATAGTTGAATTTATGAAAGGATATGGAATATCTGAATTAGACGAGGATAGAATGAAATTTCATCAAATTATCGATACTTTATTATTGTGATTTATATAGTAGTAACTCTAAGAAGGCGTTGACATCCTGTAACACCGTATGCTGAGTCGCATTCACTCCTTGATTCTGTCCGAAGCATCTCTAGGAAGAGCAATCAGTCAGACCATTCTACAATGGCGAAGTCCGTCGGACCCGTGCGTCATGTCGTTAAGCTAACGAGGAACGCTAGCTCAAGCAGGTTAGAAGATTAAAACCTCCCTTTAGAAGCAAACCTAGTTGTAATAGCTTCTAAGGGGAGGTTTTATTATGAAGTTAAGTGAGTTGTGGCATCTATATGAGGCTGATAAACGAATTCAAGGATATAGTCCGAGAACATTGAACGCCTACGTCCTCCAAAACAAAATGCTAATGACGGAACTAGGTGATCCCGAGATAGCGGAGATTACATTGCCAATGCTGAAGCAATATTTGGCGAAACAAGCAGAACGTTTGAAGCCAAGCAGCCTAGGGCATCGAATTCGTTTCGTCCGATCCCTATTTCGCTATGCGTATGAAGAGACTTACCTGACTTCAAATCCTTCTTTAAAACTAAGAGAACCCAAATTGGACAAGCGAATTCCTAAGTTTTTAGTCGAGGAAGATGTTATTCATCTTAAGATCTCGTGCCAAACATTAAGAGAAAGAGCTCTGCTTGAGCTTCTCTATTGTACTGGCTGTCGAGTCGGGGAAGTAGAGAGGATAAACATCAAGGATCTCAACTGGGAAAACTGCTCTATAGTCGTAAACGGTAAGGGCTCCAAGCAGAGAGAAGTGTACTTTACGACAGAGTGCAAAGTATGGTTAAGGAAGTACCTGACCAGTCTTGGAGATACCTGTAAAGCCTTATTCGTAACGGATACCAACCCAACTAAACGCATGGCTATTCCTACAATAAGATAGACATTAAAACGACTTGCAGATCGAGGAGAGATTGAAACGAATGTTTATCCGCATCGCTTTCTACATACCTATGCTTGCCAACTCCTTGATAATGGTGCTCCCTTGGATTTCATCCAAGGTATGTTGGGTCATGAGAAAGCCTCAACCACGCAAATATACGCACAACTTCGTGGCGAACGCAGGAGAGAAATGTAGCGACGATTTTTTTAGCATATAATAGCGGCAGATCCCTTTTAGAAATCTGCCGCTATTCAACTAAAGGGCAGTATAGTTTAATAAGCACGGAGAACCTACCAAAAGACATCCCCTTGTAACCGAATGAGAGAGCAACATTTCAAATGTTATCCTGTGATATAACTATATTTGAATTCGGACAAGGAGATGAAAGCATGAGTAAGTTGGAAGGTAAAATCGCTTTAATAACTGGAGCGAGCCGAGGAATTGGCCGCAGCATCGCATTGCGTCTGGCACAAGAGGGCGCATTTGTCGTCGTGCACTATGGAAAAAGAAGAAATGAAGCGGAGGCAGTTGTTCACCAGATCGAGCAAAGCGGAGGTAACGCGTGCGCAATTGGTGCTGACCTAAGCACTCTCGAGGGCATTCATGATTTATTTTCGGTACTGGATGATGATATTCGGGAACGTACAGGCGGTAGCGGATTCGATATTCTTGTCAACAATGCTGGAATCGGTCAAATAGTTAGCCTAGAAGAGACAACTGAAGAATCTTTTGACGAGGTGATGAAGATTAACGTAAAAGCACCGCTTTTTGTTACCCAGCAAGCTTTACCGCGTCTAAAAGACGGGGGGCGCATTATTAATATTTCATCCTTTGTGACGCGCGTAGCCTCTCCAAGTGTGTTCACCTACAGCATGTCGAAAGGGGCCATCGATACATTTACGCATCTTCTGGCCAAACAACTGGGTAACCGCAATATTACGGTAAACGCCATCCAGCCCGGCATTATTAACACAGAGATGAATGCCGGGACGTTGCAAGATCCCCATGGACAAAAATATGCGGCCGGTCTTTCAACCTTCAACAGGTGGGGAGAACCTGAGGATGTAGCGGATATTGTTACCTTTCTCGCTTCGTCGGACAGCCGTTGGGTAACTGGTCAATTGCTCGATGCAAGCGGTGGATCTCACCTATAAGTAAAATCATTAGAATCCCACACTTTATGTTCATTTCACTATTACAATCCCACCCGATTTAAGGGATGAAACAGAGTGTTTCATCCAAGTATGCTTATATCCTTGATTAAGCTAAGGGGGAACGATAGTATAGTATATCATTAGGCTTCGAGCACGATCGGCAGCCTGTTTAGTTAACGTGCAGAATAGTTGGGTATTAATGGTGAATATTTGAAAAAGGGGCATACATCACATCAAAATTTCAGTGTAGAGGGAGTGAGCAATTGAATATTAGAGAGGCTCATGAAGGGGATTACCCTGAACTAAGAAAGCTGTATCTCGAATCACGGCACAATACCTTCGTATGGGACAATATTATTGAAATGACCTTGGAGGATTTCGACAAGCATACGGAGGACGAATTCATCATCGTAGTAGAAGAGGCCGGTATCCTTATGGGCTTTACCTCCTTGTATTTGCCGGATAACTTCATTCATAATCTTTTTGTTCACCCGGATTGCTCAGGGAAAGGAGTCGGCAGTCGTTTGCTGCAAGCAGCTGACGTTAAAATGAATAAACCGATGCGATTAAAATGCGTATCTAAAAATCATAAGGCATTGACCTTTTATGAACGCAACGGATGGAAGAAGGTTGTTGAGGAAGGCCGTCTGGGAGAAGAGAAGTACTGGGTTATGGAATATAAATAAAACAAGGAACCGCATTTGGTTCCTTGTCAGGCTGTCGAGAAAGGCTCGACAGCCATTCTTTTTGCTTAGTATTTCTATACGACAAGATAACAGGCAACCTCAAAGAGTTTCATTATGTTTATGCCTCCAATAACCGACCTTATAGTGACCAAACAGTGCATTTCGTTCGACTAACGAGACACGATAGTTCAATAATACACATTGATGAGCAGGAGCTACGGTATCCTGCTTTTTTCATTGAACGGGCAGGACGGTTCCAATATATGGTATATTTAAATAAGACGAAATCCTACTTATTGGAGGCCATATGAATTGTCCAATCCATTATTGGGGTATGGTAGAGGGAGCGTGATGTAGTGGAAAAGATAGCTGAAATTTTTTTGTTTTTTATTTTTATGATTCCTATGTATGGAGTATTAATATGGACCTATTTTTGTCCTGAGGATAGTTTATTATGGGGGAAACGATGGATGTATAAAGAAGAACCTGAAGTATCTGAGGGGGCAATTCGTTATGCAAAAGTAGCCTCATTGACAGTTATTGTGGTACTGACTATTATATTTGGAGTCCTAATATTTAGTTAGCATCAACGTC
The DNA here is from genome assembly GCF_037972555.1 of Paenibacillus sp. FSL R5-0744. NCBI lineage: Bacteria > Bacillati > Bacillota > Bacilli > Caryophanales > Paenibacillaceae > Paenibacillus > Paenibacillus sp. FSL R5-0744. Next base: position 4,011,288 of record NZ_CP150228.1, on the reverse strand, counting down.
CGTTTGTACTTTTTTGATTCTCGTGATACCTCAATCTTGTTCAAATAAAATCTAGGGTTGTTCCCAATAGTAAGCAAAAAGCGGTTAACCTAACGGGAAACTATAGTTCAATAATGAGAGGGCTGCCGAGAGGTAGCCCTTTGTTCAACTAACGGGCAGGATAGTTCAATCATTTCTCGAATATTTTATGAGTTGGATATTTTTATGAACTTTGTGATTATAACGTTATCTGAAAAATACGTTTTTGAAGGGATGATTAAATTGAAACAAGGGATATTAGTTTATCTAAATGGAACTTCAAGTTCTGGAAAGACCTCCATATCGACTGAACTGATAAATCAGAAAGAGATTCCTTTTTATCATTTATCAATTGATGATTTTTTTAATAATTACAATGATTTTATTAATAATAAATTTCCAGATGAACCTCCAAGAGAAATAGATCATCAAGTTGTTTCACAAATACTTGATGATTCCATATTCTCAGTGTACCATTCGACAATTAAATTGTTATCAGAAATGGGTTTTAATGTAATAGTAGATACCGTAATCGACAATGACAAGAGGTTTAATGAGTTTCTTGATCAATTTTTCGATCAGCCTACGTTATTTATAGGTGTAATATGCTCGAAAGAAGAACTCATAAGAAGAGAGCAAGCAAGAGGAGATAGAAAAATCGGACTGGCAGCTTCACAGTTTAGCAAAGTATATTGCTTTGATGAATATGACCTCGAAGTAAATACTGAAGAGATGAATCCAAAAGAATGTGCCGAAAAGATATTAAGTTTTATTAAGTCCAATAAGGAATACTCGGTATTTAAGAAATTAAGTAACAGAAATGTTAGTGTCTCTTAGAAGGCGTATTCATCAGATAACACCATATCAAGCGTTGGGGCTATCGCCCCTCGGTCTGCCCGAGGGATTTCGGAATTAAGGTAAAAGGAAACGATAGTTCGATTAGACATAAGGGCAGCCGATCAATGGATCGGGTGCCTTTATTCAACTAACAGGCAGGATAGCGTAGTGATAGCTTTTTTTTGTATCGAAAGCACTTAAACCCCAAATGATTATAATTAATTATTATAGATACAAATAATTAGTAAGATGGTAAAATTTACATTTGATCATTACCTGATTAGGATTATGAACTGATATATGATCAAGAAAAAATTGAGGAGTAATGCGATGTATACACAACCTACTGTCTTACGTTCAGTCCTAGATCCAAAATACTTGGAATATTGTTTGAGCAAACATTATGATATCGGGCAATGGATTGAATGTTTGTATTGGTTACGAGGATTAAATGATACTTACAGGGTGCGAACTTCTAATGGATTTTACATACTTCGTATTTACCGCCTTGCAATTAACGAAAATGATGTAGCGTATGAGTTATCCTTATTAACTCAATTGAAAATTGTCCTTAACTCTGTGGACACAAAAGTGTCGGAACCCATAGCAAAAAAAGACAATAGCTTGTATACCGTTCTAAATGCACCAGAAGGGAAGCGAATTGCTGTAATTTTTCGCTATCTCAATGGCACGGAGAACATACTTCATGACGAGGCATCATGCTTTACCTTTGGAAGATCAGCTGCCGAACTGCATACAGCAATGGATCAAGTTATTCTAAACCAACCGCGATGCGAGTTGGACACAAATTTTCTCATCACTCAACCATTGGAACGAATTGTTAACTACATTGGTGAAAAAAATGAGGCAGTACCATTTCTACATGAATTTGCGAATGCATTGAAAGAACAAATCCTTATTGCTTCAAGACAAGGCTTGGATTGGGGGTTATGTCATGGAGATATGCATGGAAATAATAATGCATTCAAAGAAGGAAGCTATTTTACTCACTACGACTTTGAATGGTCTGCTAATGGTTGGCGTGCATATGATTTGGCACAAGTTCGGGCTAGAAAGCGTCAGTTAGAGGATCAAAAAGAACCTTTATGGAATGCGTTAATCTCGGGTTACCGATCTGTCAGAAACTTCTCGGCACAAGATGAAATGGCAATAGAACTATTTGTTATAGCTCGACGCTTTTGGGTGATGAGTCTAGATGTCGCTTTTATCGAAAGTGATTCTGGTGCTTTAGACTATTCAGATGATTGGCTTGAATGTTTTATTGATGAATTTAGAAACTTTGAAATTGTGTAAATGAAATATTATTATTAATTCTTACTAACGGGACAAGATAGCGCCATGAGAACAGGCTGCCAGCATAATTGGCAGCCTGTTCTGCTCAACGGGCAGGATTGAATGGTAGATAAGTTGAATATTTTAATAAGTTATTGAATATGCCTCATCGAAATCCATTTCTCTTGGTTGATAGGATATTGGGAATTAATGAGGGAAGAGAGCTGTTGGAATTAAAAATGTAACAATTAATGAACCTTATTTTCTAGGTCATTTTCCTGGCTATCCTGTTATGCCTGGAGTCTTAATTGTAGAAGCACTGGCACAGGTCGGTGGAATCGCGATGTCCAACGTTGAAAGCAGCCATCTTAAAATAGGCTTATTAACGGGTATTGATAATTGTCGTTTCAAACGACAAGTAAAACCAGAAGACCAACTCCTTCTTGAATTTGAGGTAATTCGAATTAAGGGACAAATTGTCAAAGGAAAGGGAGTGGCCACGGTAGATAATGAATTGGTATGTGAATCTGAAATTATGTTTGCATTCAGTTCGATTTAGGTTGTAAGCTAACGGTCTGTTTAGCTTCAGAAGCATAACCGGTCAATGGATCGGATTTATCATAAGAAACAATATAACAACGATACAAAAGAAAGTATTAATCAATATGACGAAGTGTCTAAATTGTATTACACAACTCGCTCAAAGAAAAAACAGAATAATCAAAGGGTCTGAGTCAGCAGCAGGAAGTTTGTTCGTCATGCTAGAACCTTTATGAAAGATTTTCCTAACGAAAGGATAGGCTAAACGTTAATGAAATGAATAGAGTGATTAAAACACAATACGTGTTGGATTAACTAACAAAATATAACGAATTCCATAGACGACGATCACCTTTCTGAGCACTATTGGCGAGAGATCTCACTTAGTGGACAGTGGGATTTTGTTTGTGTTTGTGTTTGATTTTTTAAGCGAATTCGGATTCGCAGTTAAACGGCGATAGCCCATTGGCGGGAGACCTGTCCAGCGTTTGAATTGCTTGCTGAAATGGGACACATCACGGTACCCCAGTCGTTGAGCAACCGATTCGACAGATAGACTATTATCCATCAGCAGCAGTTTGGCGTGTCGAATGATTAAGCGTGATAAATATTGCCTTGGTGACATCCCGTAGATTTGATGAAAAGCACGATTACAGTGAGTAGTGCTATATCCGAGCTTGGCAGCAATGTCCTCAATACCGCTACCTCTTTCGCCTGTGCTGGCAGCGGTGGAGACGGATTCCTGCAATAGTCCTTCAATAGCGTTAGCTAGGGCAACTGTATTTTCTGTAGCTTCTGTATCTGCTGGGAGAGGCATTTCCGAAAGCACCCAACCGCTAAGCGCGGTCAGAAGCTGCAGTGAAGCATGCAGTGTGATCAAGCGATTTCTATGTGTGTCTTTAGACTCTGACAAGATGGAAGAGTTAATGATTACATCTAGCGCGGAACGGATGGCCAGCAGTTCGGGGGTGTTCCCGCTGAGACTAACAGCATCTGCTGTAAGTAAAGCACGCCGCAAAATCAGGTCATCAATATCAAAATGCAGGCAGTAATAAGTCATGTCACAGTCAGCATTTGAACCCATACTACTATGCTCAACACCGGGGCGAATGAATAAAATATCGCCGCTTTTCTGTATAAAAGACTTATTGCCTACCGTCATTTGTTGCTCACCTTGAAGGACAATATTAATCTCAAACATCGGATGAGTGTGTACAGGATATTGCCAATCCGAATTTACTTTTCTCCAATGTGCGGCGAAGATATGAAAGGCTGCTTGAATGTCTGGTGACATCTGACCGTCAATAGAATTATGGAAGGCGGGATCATTCGAGATCATTTCAATCCTCTTTTACAATAAAATTTGGCTTAATTATATCATAGGTTGTTATCGATGTTTGATTTGCCCAAATAATAGAAGGCTTTAGCCCTGTTGCACTTCCAGAAATATCGATAACATGGATATATAGCCCGAGGTATCCGGGATCATGTTGGAGGGAGTGCATTTATTTATGTTACATAATAAATTTTTTAATGCTCATCATTCACCGATCGGTGCATTTGCGAGTTTTACCTTAGGATTTAAAGGAGCTAGTGGTGGTTTCGATTTGGAGATGGCCAAACCTCCTAGACAGAATATATTCATAGGATTAGAACGCACTGATGGGAAAGGGTATGACACACTACCATTTCACGAGATTGGCGGAGACGACGAGAGCAAACGCTATGACATCGAGAATCCAGACCCCAATCCAGACAAGGAGAATATTCTATTCCCTTTTCAAGATCGTGAGATTTCAAGAGATTTTCAAGTAGCTACAGACAGCTGGAGTGCGGGGGATCTGACCTTCCGGATTCTCTCGCCAGTTCGATCAGTACCAGATCCTGAAACTGCGTCTGTGGAAGAAATGAAGGAAGTGTTGCTGCCAGCAGTACTGGTTGAGCTCGAAGTGGATAACACCTCATCAGCTACCTCACGTCGCGCGTTCTTTGGTTTTCAGGGAACAGATGTGTATAGCGGAATGAGAAGACTGGATGATGTGTCATCTGAAATTACAGGCGTTGGACAAGGAAGATTTATTGCGATTGCTGCCGAGAAAGGCACTACAAAGTCCGCACTTCATTTCACGATGGAGGATATTCTAAGTGAGGAGCTTCAGGGAAATTGGACCTTTGGACTGGGTCGCGTGGGTGCTTTAATCATGGATGTTCCAGCCGGAGTAAAAGAAACGTACCGGTTTGCGATTTGTTTTCACCGTTCGGGTTATGTTACCTCTGGTATGGATTCTTCCTATTACTATAATCGCTATTTCAACAATGTTGAGGCAGTAGCCGAATATGCATTAGCTAAATTCGATGTTCTTAAACAAGCAGCGGAGAAAGCTAACGAGATGTTAAATCATGCAAACCTATCCGAAGATCAAACCTTTATGCTAGCGCATGCGATTCGTAGTTATTATGGTTCCACACAATTACTGGATAATAAAAATAAGCCGTTCTGGATCGTCAACGAAGGCGAATACCGGATGATGAATACCTTTGATCTGACCGTCGATCAGTTATTCTACGAGCTGCGTCTGAATCCTTGGACGGTTCGTAATGAGCTGGATATGTTCGTAGAGAGATTCAGCTATGAAGATACGGTACGTTTCCCTGGGGATGATACAGAGTATCCAGGTGGAATTAGCTTCACACATGATATGGGTGTAGCCAACGTAGTTTCACGTCCGGGCTATTCCTCCTATGAGTTATATGGGATTGATGGTTGCTTCTCACATATGACACATGAACAATTGGTGAACTGGGTGCTGAGTGCGGCAACTTATTTTGAGCACACAGGTGATCGGAGCTGGATGGAACGTAATCTGAGTATCTTGGAGAAGTGCTTGGATAGTATGTTAAATCGGGATCATCCAGATCCTGAGCAAAGAAACGGTGTTATGGCACTAGATAGCTCACGTACGATGGGTGGAGCAGAGATTACTACCTATGACAGTCTGGATGTCTCTTTAGGTCAGGCTCGCAACAATATTTACTTGGCAGGAAAATGCTGGGCGGCTTACTTAGCTATGGAGAAAATATTTGCAGAGTATGAGCGTGTGGAGCTGTCCAAAACAGCAGGGGCAGGGGCAGAGAAATGCGCCGCAACGATGGTGGCAAGCGTTACAGCAGATGGATATATCCCGGCTGTGATTGGAGAAGGTAACGACTCCAAGATCATTCCAGCTATCGAGGGTCTTGTATTCCCATACTATACGGGTTGTAAAGAAGCTCTTGATCGCAATGGACGGTTCGCCGCATATATCAGCGCACTCGACAAACATCTTCATGCGGTGTTGAAGCCGGGCGTTTGTTTATTTGATGACGGCGGTTGGAAAATCTCATCCACTAGCAATAACAGCTGGCTTAGCAAAATCTATCTCTCGCAGTTTATCGCCCGCAACATTCTGGGACTGGAATGGGATGAACGCGGAGCGGCAGCAGATCACGCTCATGTGGCATGGCTTACCCATCCAGAATTATCGATCTTCAGCTGGAGTGATCAAATTATTTCCGGGGAGATTACAGGCAGTAAATATTATCCTCGTGGAGTAACAGCGATATTGTGGTTGGATGAGAAGTAGGGATTTGGAGTTTCATTGAATAAATGGCAAACGGACCTCTTATTAGGGGGGGCGTTTGCTTTTTTTGTTAAATTATGAATTTCTTTTTTTGATTTATATTCCCAAAACTAGTACTATAGTATTAATTTGTAATTAATTCTAATAGGATGCGGAGCGGTGTATATGGTAAAAGTTACACGTACAAGGTTGCGACTAACAATTCGGAAAAAACTGCTCATGATGTCACTCACGCTACTAATTCTTCCCATCGGAATATTAGGAGCAGTTATTTATCAGATTTCAGTCAAAGAAACGAATCAGCTCATTGAGAGTAAACTGAGTTCAAGCGTAAACCTGGCTGTCGCCTTAATTGAGAATTTGGAAAATTCCGTTCAATTGGGACAGTTGACTGAAGTGGAAGCCCAAGAGCAAGTACGGACCTTACTACTTGGAAACAAAAATGAGGATGGTACTCGGCCTATTAATCAATCAATTGATTTGGGACCAAACGGCTATTTCTTTATATTAGATAACAAGGGGGAACTGCTTGCTCATCCCAAACTAGAGGGAGACAATATTTGGGATAAACAAACCTCAAACGGTACTTTTTACATACAGGATTTGATTAAAGCAGCACAGAACGGTGGTGGAGCTACTTACTATAAATGGCCGCTACCTAAATCGGATGGTACTGGAAACGCTGTAGGAGAAGAAGCGTTGAAAATATCTTATGCTAAACTATCGCCCTCTTGGGGCTGGGTCGTAGCAGCAGGCTCTTATATGCAAGACTATAATACCGGGCAACAAACCATTCTAAAGGGAATTATTACTACATTGATTGTATGCGTTGTCATCGGAATCGCTGTAATATACATATTTGCACAACATATTTCAAGACCGATTGTACGCATAGCCCGTGAAGCTGAACGGATCGCTCAAGGGGATCTAAGCGGTAAATCATTGACTGTGCGCAATCGGGATGAGATCGGACAGCTCGGAATCAGCTTTAATCAATTATCGGGTAATATTCGGGAGTTAGTTGGGAATTTAACTATAAGCTCGGAGTTATTAGCTTCTTCCTCCAAACAGTTGTCTTCAACGTTAGGTGAAACCACAGCGGCACTTGTTCAGACTTCATCCTCAATGACTGAAGTGGCGAACAATAGTGAGAAACAAGCTTCCTCAACGCAGGAGACTTCCCAATCGATGGAGGAGATGGTAAAAGAGATTCAGCGAGTAGCTGAAGCCTCTACACATGCCTATCAGCTGTCCATGCAAACACTGGAAGAGGCTGATAAAGGAAACAGCCTTATCATTAACTCTTCCGAACAAATGAACGCAGTAAGTAATACTGTTGTTGATTTAGGAATCACCGTTACTAGTTTAAATGACCAGTCTCAACAAATAGGCACCATCGTCAGTACTATTAAAGGAATATCTGAGCAAACGAATCTATTAGCGCTTAATGCAGCAATTGAAGCTGCTCGATCAGGAGAACAAGGTAGAGGATTTGCAGTGGTAGCTAGTGAAGTCCGTAAGCTGGCAGGACAAACAAGTGAAGCAGCTGAAAGGGTTTCAGTCATGGTCGAAGAAATTATTACGAGTATAGGTCATGCCCATCATTCGATGAGTAAAGGCCAAAATGAAGTCGCAGCAGGAGTTCAAGCGATTGATGATACGGGTAAAGCATTTGAACGCATTTTGCAGGCCACCCGGACCATTGTAGATCAGGTGGAGCAATCCTCGACCGCTGCACAACAGATGTACACGGGCTCCGAACAAATATCAGCTGCGGTGATGGAGGTCGAGCAGGTTTCATTGCACTCAGCTTCGGCTGCACAAACTGTATCTGCTGCCACTCTGGAGCAGCTTGCATCTATGGAGGAAATTGCTGCATCTGCTCGCAAGCTCCAAGAGGGTTCAAATGAGATGCGTGCTTTAGTAAATCAGTTTAAATTAGAATAGATACTCAGACTTAGAGTTACAGAAATAGAATATGTAAAATATTAAAGAGGGGGAGTAACCCCTCTTTTTTGCTGTTCTGACGTAAATAACCTTTTGAATACTAAGGGGAAATTAATATAGCTTTTACAGCTCATTAACGCGGAGCGTATACTGGCTTGCTATATTGAAGGGAAAAGGGGGATGAATATGAAAGAAATGGAAGAGTCGTCCTTTGCAGCTGCTCAGCCTGTCCTTGCAAGTGATACTTTTGGTTGGGATAAGCTTCAGGTTTCGCAATGGTATAGCCCGCAGCAAGCTTTCACCCCATCCTCGGAGTCTAAATATTTAATAGGAATTCACTGCACAGCCTACTACGAAAATTACTACACCATTCATATTACCCCCTGTAATGAGAGCCTTCTTTGCCCTTGGGGCAGAACCTCGCTCTATTTTTTGAAAATAGAAATTACGCCAGCGGTACTCGAAGAGATTGCTCGTGAATCTGGTTATCTAAAGGAAGGCCATATCCAGTTGGACCGCAAATTTCATGTCAAGGATTCCAAGCTACTGCAATTAGGGCTTTGGATGCTGGAGGAATTACAGAATGGCGGTGCCAAAGGGAAAATATATAGCGACTCTTTATCCAACATGTTAATTATTCACTTGTTACAACACTATTCTTCAGTGATTCCCCAGCATTCAAACCGAAAAACGCCAGCCAATCAAGAAATATTTCAGGTCATTCAATTTATGCGTGAGCGTTTAGAAGATGAGATTCAACTGAATGATCTCGCTGGCATGGCTAATATGAGCCAGTCGCATTTTATTCGGATTTTTAAACAACAGACAGGATATACTCCCCATAATTATTTAATTCGCCTGAGAATCGAACGTTCTAAATTTCTTATTCGTTCCGGAAAAATTGGTTTGAAGGAAATTGCATCTCAGGTTGGTTTTGCCGATCAAGGTCATTTTACTAGATTATTCAAACGAGAAACCGGCCTAACCCCAAAGCTGTATGCGAATCAAAGCTCCTCCAAACCTAATCATATGATTTATTGATTTTATTTTTGCAAATGAGAGTTTTGTTCAAGGAAAGAAGTGTTTTGTTCAATTAGAGAGCTGTTGCCAGCTCCTATAATAAGGTTGAAGTAAGGCGCACAAATGCCGAACTACAACCTTATTAGGAGGAGAGAAAACATGAGATTAAAGAGATTATTCAGTCTGATTTGCGCGGGGGTACTTACGACCAGTTCTTTATCTTTAGTAGCATCTGCCACACCAGTCGGACCGGATAACCTAGTAAACACTGAGGTAGAAATCAGTGCAGAGTCAACGTCGACTTCAGCTACAACTGCTGGAACTTGGCATGAAGTATCTAAGCAAACCTTCTGGTTACTTGATGCCCTGGAACGGGGACAAGGGGTGGCTACGGACGGGAATTCATGGATCTTTAATTCCTCGTATGGGCTCTTACGGACTGGACTTGATGGAAAATCCGTAAAAGCACGGAATGAATTGGCTATTCCACTGGAGATTGCCTCCCAAGGTGGAGACCATATCGGTGATATTTCCTACTATAACGGTAAAATATACGCTCCTATTGAAGACGGCAAAAACTATCAGCATCCTTACATCGCCCTCTATGATGTGAACACTTTGAAATATACGGGTACATCCTATGCTTTACCGTTGAATCTGCATATTGGCGGTGTGCCTTGGGTAGCCGTTGATGCCGCTCGCGGTCAGGTCTACACAGCTCAGTGGAGTAATGCAAGCGTCTTGAATGTACTAAGTCTTGACGATATGCATGTGATCACAACCATTCCACTTTCCCAAAGTATTGATCGAATTCAAGGTGCCGAAATGTACAACGGTGTTCTGTATGCTTCTACGGATAACGCAACCCAAACGGTTTATCAGATTGATCCGGAGACTGGAAACGTATCTGTTGCCTTTGATCGCAATCTGCCTAGTGGTACTGAAGCCCAAGGAATTGCTGTATTGCCTACCGCTGATGGTGCACAGCTCCATATTCTTGATGTAGGCTCGAATCGCATTAGTGTGAACTTTCGCCATTATGCATTTTAATTCAAATCCAAGCGAAAAAAGGGGCTAACAGAAATGCTAAAGCAAACCAAAACTATTCTAACACTGCTATCCGTCTCAATGCTGGCAGTAGCGGGCTGCGGACAATCTAATAACAGTACGGCTGAAGCCAAAGAAAATACCGCTCAACCCACAGCAATCGCTGCAACTCCGGAATCCACAGAGACTCCAGCCGCTAAGCCGGTGGAGATTACATTTTATTATCCGGTTAATGTTGGTGGTCCCCTTACAAAAGTAATCGATGGGATGGCTAGTGCATTCATGGAGCAGCACCCGGAAATTAAGGTTAATCCCGTGTACACAGGTAATTACGGTGACAATACCGTGAAAATTCAAGCGGGTGTACAGGCCAAACAGCCACCGGATGTCGCGGTCATGATGTCAACAGAGCTGTACAGTATGCTCGATATGAATGCAATCATTCCGCTGGATGATTTTATTGCAAAGGACACGGATATACAGATGGCTGATTTTTATCCCGCCTTTGTAGAGGATACACAGTCTGAAGGTAAAACGTACAGCCTGCCTTTTCAGCGAAGCACGATTGTTATGTACTACAACAAAGAAATGTTCAAAGCCGCAGGACTTGATCCAGAGAAACCACCCACTACATGGGATGAGCTTGTAACCTATGCTAAGAAGCTGAACAAAGACGGTCACGTGGGGCTGGAAATTCCGGGCAATGATGATTCGTATTGGATGTTTCAAATGCTTGCAAGGCAAAATGCTTCCGATCCGAAGCAAAACATAATGTCCTCCGATGGCAAAAAAGCGATGTTCGATACGCCGGAAAATGTGGAGGCATTGCAATTCTGGTTAGATTTGTCCCATAAATATAAGGCGATGCCCGAAGGTGTTATTGATTGGGCGACCGTTCCGACAGACTTCATTCAAGGCAAAACAGCCATGATGCTGCATACAAGCGGCAACTTAACCAATGTAAAAAATAACGCGAAGTTCGAATTCGGCGTAGCGTTCCCTCCCGCACAAAAGCAATTTGGATCACCTACTGGGGGAGGTAACCTGTATATTTTCAAGGACACATCTCCTGAAAAACAAGCTGCGGCTTGGGAATTTGCCAAATATATGACGGCTTCAGAACAAGCTGCCCTCTTTAGCAGCTCATCCGGTTATGTTGGCGTAAGAAAATCTGCATATGATACAGATGCTATGAAGAAGTATACGGCGGATTTCCCGCAAGCATTGGTAGCGAGAGATCAATTGGAATATGCGTTCCGGGAATTGTCCACTCATAATCATGGTAAAGTATCGACGGCAATTACGAACCAGATTCAAGCGGCATTGGCAGGAGAGATTGATGCAGCAGGTGCACTTAAAAAGGCTCAAGCAGAAGCAGAACAGGCACTTGCTCCCTTCAATAAGTAAGCTTTGAGGTATGGAATACGCCAGGACGGCTCGATAGCTTGTTCTGGCGTCATTACTATATTCATTAATCGTAGAAACCTTAATCAAGGAAGGATTGAATGGTATGAATGCCGGATGGAGTGAGAGGCTTAGACGAAACGGATTTGGCTGGGGACTAGTGTTGCCTTCGCTGCTCTTTCTTTGCTTGTTTACTTATTACCCTATGTTTAAATCGTTCTGGCTTAGCTTTTACGAGAAAAATTTGGCGACTCCTGAGCCTTTGTTCGTCGGTTTTGACAATTACGCTAATCTATTGCACGACAATGTCTTTATGAAGGTGTTCAGTAACAATATATGGTTCGCCATTGGCACAGTACCCACTTCATTAGCTTTGGCTTTCTTGATGGCACTGTTTGCCGACAAGGCGATAAAAGGGCGGGGACTGGCACGTCTTTCATTTTTCTATCCGAATATGATCCCGATGATCGCTGTGGCGAACATCTGGTTGTTTCTGTATACCCCTCATTTTGGGCTCTTTGCCAGACTGGCTTCATGGATTGCGGATCAGCCTGTGAATTTGCTGGGAACACCTGATACGGTGATGGGCGCATTAGTCATCATGATGATTTGGAAAGAAGCCGGATATTTTATGATTTTTTATTTAGCAGGAATGCAGCAGATTCCCAAGGATTTATATGAAGCGGCTGCAGTAAGTGGAGTCGGTACATTCACTTCCATCCGCAGAATCACAATTCCGCTCACGATGCCGACTACGTTGTTCGTGGCTGTTGTGGCGATAACCAATTCTTTTAAGCTGGTAGACCATCTCTGGATTATGACAAAAGGCGGTCCGAATAATGCAAGTAACCTGCTGCTTTATTATATCTACGAGTCCACCTTTAATTTCTACGATCAAGGGATGGCCGCATCGATGACGGTGGTCATGATCGTGCTACTGCTCCTGATTTCCTCTTTGCAGTTTTTTGGCTGGGATCGGAAAATCCATTATGAATAGGAGGTGGAATCCATGGAGGATAATCCACTAAAGCTGCCCTTAGTATTAAGGCAGAATACACGCAAAGCTTTAGAAGAGGAGCGCATGCTGAACTCCGAAAGAACGAAGCGCCGAATCGGGCAGATACTGTGGCATGCGGTTGGATTTACGTTTGCCGCGGCCTGGATCATTCCCTTCCTATGGGTGGTCAGAACGGCTTTTCTACCCAAAGACGTCGCTATTGATGAGGGATGGTCTTGGGACTTCACGTTTGAGAATTTGATTCATGTCTGGAATGGAGCGCCTTTTGGACGATTTTTAATGAATACATTGCTTGTGTGCGGTGTTGTGCTTGCTGTGCAACTCGTTACAATGACGATGGCTGCTTATGCGTTTGCACGGGTACGATTCGCCTTGAAAGATCTGTTATTCATGTTATTTTTGGTGCAAATTATGGTGCCGCCAGATGTACTTATCTTTTCCAACTATCAGGTGTTGAACGAAATGGGTCTGCTGGATACCAAGCTGGGGATTATGCTACCTTACTTTGCCTCCTCCTTTGGAGTGTTTCTGTTAAGGCAATCCTTCAAGCAATTACCCTATGAGCTGGATGAAGCTGCCCGGGTGGAAGGCGCCTCACGCCTGCATATTCTTTCAAGAATCTATGTCCCACTGTCACGCCCGATTTATGTGTCCTTTGCGATCGTGTCGGTCAGCTTTCATTGGAATGATTTCTTGTGGCCCCTTATTGTAACCAATTCTGAGGAGAATCGCTTATTAACTGTAGGCTTGGCGATGTTCGCAAAAGCCACAGAGTCGGGTGCACAATGGTCCGATGTTTGTGCGGCTACATTGATTGTGTCGGCACCCTTAATGATTGGATTTTTATTGTTTCAGCGGCAAGTGATAGGTAGTTTTATGAGCTCTGGCATTAAAGGTTAGGAGGAGGCATTTATGAGGCTGGCGATTATTGGGGACTTACATTACCCGGACGAATTGTTAAACAACAAGGTTTTGATTAAAGAGGCACGAGATGCTTTTTACGAGCAATTTATGAATCTATTTTTGTCCATCCCAGCCGATTATCATATTTCCGTGGGAGATATGGTGCATGCAGGAGAATTTAGCGAATTTAATTATATCATGGGTAAGATTAAGGACAGCAAGCATTCTAGACGTTTTCTACATGTTCTTGGTAATCATGATACGTACACTTATCCTAAGGAAGAAATCCTTTCCGTCACCCGGCAGCAGCGATACAGTGTGATTGAAGAGACGAATGCAATCATTATATTGCTGGATACCGCACGGGAAAATCGTGAAGATTGGAGCGGAACACTTGATGATGAACAGCTGACTTGGCTCGAAGCACAAATGAAGCGGAAATCGGAAAAGCCTTTATTCGTCTTCGGTCATCATCCCTTGTATAATACGACGGCTAGATCAACTGAGCCAATGATGTCACTGGATCCCAGCTTAGATATTTGGCCGATATTGAAGCAATGGCAAGGTGTGGGTTTCTATTTCAACGGGCATAATCATGTGCATTCTATCGTCAGAAAAGAAAACTGGAATTTCATTCAAACAGCCTCCATCCTGGATATTCCTGCTGCTCGAATCCTTACTGTGCTTGAAGATGAAATCAGGTTAGAGATGGTGAATCTGGCAAGCGAGCAATTGAGTAAATGGTCTTCATTATTTACCTTCAGCATTTTTGATTATGAAAAATATCCGCAGGCTGAAGGGGAGACGAGAGATCAGGAGCTAATCATCAATCGACTTCAAATGGATAGAAAGCAGGTGGACCAGCAATGAATCGTCAGCCAGTAAGATTAGCGATCGTAGGTGGAAATCGCGGAGCCAGTTTTATGAATGCACTGTACTCTCTATCGGATCGGATACATCTGACCGCCACTTGTGACTTGAATGAGTGGGTGCTTAACCAATGGAAAGAGAAATTCCCAGAAATCCGAACGTATCGGGATTATCATGAAATGTTAAAAGATTCGGCGATAGATGCGGTGTTTATCTTAAGCCCCATGCATTTGCATGCCAGACAATCTATTGATGCTTTAAAAGCGGGTAAGCATGTCCTAAGCGAAGTGATTTCGATCCAATCTTTAGAGGAAGCTTGGGAGCTTATCGAAACTGTTGAACAAACTGGACTAAAATATATGATGTCTGAAAATTACTGCTTCTCGCGCTCAAATCTGACGATTAAACATATGGCGGATCAAGGCATGTTCGGTGAAATTACTTATCTGGAAGGCGGATATATCCATGATTTACGTCATTTGACTCATCATCCGGATGGTTCTCTGACTTGGCGGGGGCAATTACATCAGCAGTATAACGGGATCAATTATCCAACACATTCTATTGGTCCAGTTGCGCAATGGATTAACCTCAATAAGCCTGAGGGCGATCGATTAAAAAGCGTCTCGTCTTTTGTTTCCAAATCTAGATCCTTACAATATTATTTCGGAGAGCATTATGGAAAAGATCACCCAGCAGCACGGGAGGGATTCTGGCGGCAAGGGGATAGCGCGGTTGCGGTCATTCAAACGGAAAAGGGTGTACTGATTGAACTGCGTGTAGACTGGTCCTCCGTTAGACCGCATAATAAAACTCATTATTTACTGCAAGGAACTGAGGGAGCGTATATTACGGGCCGCCATCAGTACGAAGAGGATTTGATCTGGTTCAAGAATCTCTCGCCCAAAAATATAGCGGATGGAGAGGAAATGTGGGAGCCTTTAAGCAGTTATCAACCACTCTATGATCACCCGACATGGATGAAATGGGGCGAATATGCCGCTGGGACGAAACATGGCGGAGGCGATTTTATGGTGCTTGAAGAATTTATTTCTGCCATTCAGGAGGATCGAACCCCTTCGGTGGACGTATATGATGCCGTTACTTGGAGCTCTGTGTTTACTTTGTCTATGGAATCTGTAGAGAATGGTGGGAAAGCAATAGCCTTTCCTGATTTTAGAACGAGAGTGAGGAATTGATGGTGGATCAGGCCCTTTCCAAACTTGTGATGAAAAAAGAAATGCTGTCCGACTTGCCTGTTTTTCACTGTCCTACCGGGTATCTAATTCGTCATTTCGAGCCGGATGATGAACGGAACTGGGAAGAGCTTATACGCCATTCTTTTACAAGGGAAGTTAAATTTGCTCATAAAATCAGTGATCATGTACCTTTGTATTCGGATCGCTTGTTGTTCATTTGCCGCGGGGATCAACCTGTAGCTACTGCTACGGCCTGGGAGTCGGGTAGTGAGGACAATAAGAACTGGTACTTGCATATGGTTGGAGTGCTTCCAGAATATTCTGGTAAAGGTCTCGGCTATGCTGTGAGTCTAGCTGTCTTGCACAAAATAAGAGATTCAGGGGGAACGGCGGCATGTTTAGAAACCGATGATTTCAGACTGCCCGCCATCCGCATTTATTTGAAATTAGGATTTCAGCCTGTGTACTTGGATGAAAGCCATCCTGAAAGATGGGAACGAATCCTGCAAAGGCTTTGAATTTGTTGATAATTAGGGGGGGGCTTCATGCCCCTTTATTCATGCTAGAGTTTCAGAAAGGGCAGCATCCAAAAATTATGTTGTCGTTAAGAAGTATTCCTGCTATAGTCATACTGACTTATTAAATGCATTTAATAAGTCAGTATGACTATAGGTGGGATAGCCATGTCAAGTGATAAAAGACTTCCTTCACAGCAACTCAAATCTGAAATTATTCGAAATATTCGAACAGCATTATTAGAATTAGGAAGGGCTACGAAGGCGGAGTTAAGTCAAAGATTACAATACAGTTTTCCAACGATCAGTAAATTTCTAATGCAGATGGAAGAGACTGGGGAAGTAACGATCATTGGCCTTGATGAGTCTAGTGGCGGAAGAAGGGCAATAAGATACGCCTATAATCCGAATTACCGATTAGGGATGGCTATTTTTTTGGAAAAAAATGAAACAAACTATACGATCTATAATTGCATTGGCGATGTTGTAAAAGAAGGGAATTTACCTAGTATTCTTGAGGAAGACGTTAGTACACTGGTCTCGCTTATCGAAGGTGAAAAAAAGGCTAATCCTAAGATTCAATCTGTAGCGATTGGTGTTCCAGGCGCGGTGAAACAGGGGAAGATTTTTCTGATCCCAGGTTATGCGAAATATCAGAATCTAGATTTGAAAAGATGTATAGAAGATCAGCTCTTTATCCCGACAATCGTGGAAAATGATATGAATGCCGCTGTAATCGGTTATATGGCGCAAAAAAATTTGAAGGAGAATATTTCTTTGATGTATCTGTATTTAGGGAAAAACGGACCGGGAGCTGGGATAGCCGTTAATGGTGAAATTGTTCGGGGAAAGACGTTTTTTTCAGGGGAAGTTCAATACATGCCCCAGTATGACAATAGAAATTTCATAGAAGCATTAACTGGAGATCAGGGTGGATCAAGCATGCAGCCGGATCATAAAGTAGATGCGATTAGTCGGTTAGTGGCTACTATGACCTCTATTTTGAATCCGCATTATATTATTTTTTGTGAGGATGAATTAGCTCCAGCTATGCTTAATCAAATCGCCGATCGAACTGCTACATACGTTCCTAAGGAACATCTTCCGGAATTAGCGGTAAGTGACTTGAAGCGTGATTATCTGAATGGATTACAAAGTCTTGGATTAGGTTTATTAGTTTCACAACAAATAGATTAGAACCCTTAAGGAGATAACGATGGCTACTTTTTTTCTTATTATTATTTATTTAGCATTTATTAGTTTAGGACTGCCAGATTCATTGCTTGGATCCGCATGGCCGGTAATGAGATTAGATCTAAATGCCTCATTAGGTACTGCTGGTATCCTTTCGATGGTTATTGCAGTAGGCACAATTGTCTCCAGTTTGATGAGTGGTACAATCCTTAAACGTTTTGGTACGGGGAAAGTGACCCTTGTAAGCTGTATTATGACGGCTGTAGCTTTATTTGGTTTTGCATGGTCACCTTCGTTAGTATGGCTAATTGTTGCTGCGATTCCACTCGGTTTAGGTGCGGGATCTGTAGATGCCGGATTAAACAGTTATGTTGCTACGCACTATAAAGCCCATCATATGAGCTGGTTACATTGTTTCTGGGGAGTGGGCGCGACGCTGGGTCCGATTATTATGGGTTCTTTTATCTCTGGTGAAGGTCTTTGGCGAGAAGGTTATCTTACGGTTGCTTATATTCAATTGAGCTTAGTTGTAATTCTCTTCGTTACGCTGCCTTTATGGGATAGAGTGGCTGGAAACAATAGCAACCTGAACGCTGATAGCGAACATGAGCTCAATCATCCGGAGCTAGAGCAAGCTGCTGAGAACACAAAACCTTGGAAACTAAGAGGGGTTAAGCTTGCGATGTTAACCTTCTTATTTTATTCTGCCATCGAAACGAGTATGGGGTTATGGGGGAGTAGCTTTCTAGTAAATATCAAAGACATCCCTGCATCCACTGCAGCGACATGGGTATCGGTATTTTATCTAGGGATTACCTTCGGCAGAATGGTGACGGGCTTCATTACGTTTAGAATGAGTAATAAACAGCTAATACGATATGGCCAGCTCATTGCTTTAATCGGTACAGTGCTCTTAGTACTACCGCTTCCAACGATAGTTTCGCTGGTAGGGTTTATGATTATCGGTCTGGGTTTAGCCCCTATTTTCCCATGTATGCTACATGAAACCCCTGTACGATTCGGGAAGAAGCATGCTCAGTCAATTATGGGCTTTCAGATGGCAACAGCTTATACTGGTACCACGCTGGTACCGCCATTTATCGGTTTACTGGCCTCGAATTTTACGTTGGGTATTTTTCCTGCGATGATCGTTTTTTTCGCTATCGTCATGCTTTTATGTACAGAAAAGCTTAATAAATACTCAGCTAAAGTAAATGTAGGTTAAATTTGAATTGAATATATTACGGACTAACCCTTCATATATATAGATGTAGAAGGGGGGGAACCGTAATGTGGTTGTTAATGGTTATAGGCGTTGGATGTCTCTCCGGTTTTATTTTGTTCAGAAAGAATACTTTGACCACTTATCACGAGCCTATTCAAGGACCGGAGAAATTGTCCATCATCATTCCCGCAAGGAATGAAGAATATAATTTGCGCTTTTTGCTCGATTCACTTCAGTCTCAGACCATTACACCCTATGAAATTATTGTTGTAGATGACTTCTCGGAGGATCGGACCAAAGAAATTGCTGAGAGCTATGGAGTTAAGGTTATTGCCAACAGCAGTCTCCCTGAGGGGTGGACGGGTAAGAGCTGGGCAGTATGGAATGGATATTTACAGGCCTCGGGCGATATTTTTGCTTTTTTGGATGCGGATATTCGATTAAAGCCTAACGCCTTGGCTTCATTATTAAAAGCAAGGGAGCTATCGAAAGGCGTCATTTCGGTAGTTCCTTTTCATCATACAGAAAAGCTGTTTGAGAAGCTCGCCCTAATCATGAATATGCTGGGGATCTTCACGTTCACCTCGATCTTTGAAAGGAACAACGCGAAAAAAGGGCTGTACGGCTCGTGTATTCTAGCATTAAGGCAGGATTATGAAAAAGTTAATGGCCATCAAAGCATTAGATCTGAAGTGCTGGATGATTTGTCTTTAGGAGAGAAATTTATTGCGGCAGGTGTTCCGATCACCAATTATATCGGGTATGGCTTAGTATCGTTTCGCATGTATCCGAAGGGAATCAAAAGTGAAATTGAAGGGTTCAGTAAAGGGGCTGTCTTAAGCACTTCAACGATAAGTCCGCGAACAATTATTCCAATCGCGCTTTGGGTGATCGGACTCATCATCTCAGAAACCGTGTTTATTTTTGCGAATACTTCATGGTTTATGCCTTTATTGATCGGTTATCTCCTTTATATGTTCCAGCTCTTTTATTTTATAAAATATGTAGGTGTATTTGGCATCGTTATTCCTGTATTTCACGTGGTAGCAACTGTTTTCTTTATCTTGATCATGCTGTATTCGATTTATCAGGTTGTTTTTCTGAGGCATGTAAGCTGGAAAGGAAGGCATATCCAGGTGGGAGGCCATAGGGACTAATGATCATATTGTGGGTCGCGGGTTTATTTTTGTCGGGATCTCTTATGTTTTCCTATTGGCTTGGTCTAGCGCGTTAAAAAGAACCTGAAAAACATTGGCGACGGTAATCCAGGGGCTTTGAATCTATGGAAGTCGTCAGGCTATAAATTCGGCATCTTGGGGATTATATTGGATTTTTTAAAAGGGTATCTACCTCTTCTATGGGTAATGGGAAGTCATTATAGTCAGGGGTATTTCATTATTCCGTTAGCCTTAGCTCCAATTGCGGGTCATGCCTTCTCTCCCTTTCTTAAAGGAAAAGGTGGGAAGGCAATTGCCGTAACCTTTGGGGTATGGAGTGCATTGACAGGATTCAAAGCTTCTTTAGCGCTAGCAGTCATTTTAGCAGTGCTGAAAATGCTCAGCAGTTGGTTCAAAAGCAGAGGAAATTCACCTGTATCGGATGGTGTGCAAGTGGTTAGCGGAATGCTGCTTCTTTCCGTTTTTTTGTACATTAGTAAATGGTCTGCTCCTATCTTGTGGGTATGGTTTGGAAGTTTTGTGATCCTTGTGTATACGCACAGGTTAGAATTGGCAGTGTGGGTGAGGAAGTATTCATCAAGGAAACGAAAAGGAATATAATATAGGCGGTATAAACGAGGGTGTCCCAGCAGCTATCGCATAGCTGTTGAGACACCCTTGTTTGGTGAAGCAGTAGCTTCATCTTTTCTAATATTAGTGTTCTATGATTGAGGATTTACGTTTTGACGCAGCACGGATAATAAACGCAGAAGCTAACAGAAGGATTGTGGCAGTGGCAAGGACAACAATAAAAGACTTATCAAAAGCTGATTGTGCGGCTTCAACGAGCGCGGATCCAACAGCAGAAGGCATATTTTCTGCGGCTAGAAGAGCCTCGTCAAGGCTGTCGCGAACGATCGGCGGGACTGTTAGTTCATCAGGGAGAACTAATGATGCTGTATAGATGAATGACGAAAGACTGCCCAGAAGTGTAATACTTAGGGCGCTGCCGAGTTCGAACGATACTTCCTCTATAGATGCGGCCATGCCAGCTTTTTCGACGGGGACATTTAGCATGATTGAATTTGAGGCGGCAGTCATGGCTCCCCCAAGACCTGCACCCAGAATCATTAAGGCTGCGAATTGTAACAATATATTTCCGTCATGGAAGAGTAGAAGGGTGCCCATTCCTATACCTGACACTAACAGACAGACCCACTGTACTTTTACTTTGTCCACTCGATGCAACACAAGTCCGATGAGTATCCCTGAGATGAAGGACGCTATCGAAGTGAATACAACGTACAAGCCCGCTTCCAACGGTGTATATCCAAGAACAAGCTGGAGCCGTTGAGTCACGATCAATTCCATTCCAATAAGTGCAAAACAAGACAATAGAGCTGTAGCCACTCCAGTAGTAAAGTGGGAGTCTCTAAATAGTGCAAAATCTATTAATGGATTCTGGCTCTTACGTTGATGGCGCATAAATATGATCATAGCTACGACACCAATCACGGCAGATAACACAGCGATGGAAATTGAACCTTCACGTCTGCTGATCTCCTTAACTGCATAAACAAGGGCAACCAGACCAATCATGATTTGAACAGAACCAATGAAATCCCATTTCTTATTCTTATTCCCTTTAAGGTTTGGGATTAGTAAGATGGCCAAGATCAGTGCAAGAATAACTATAGGAATATTGATGAGGAACACAGATCCCCACCAGAAATGTTCCAGTAAAAAACCACCAACGAGTGGACCCATTCCTGCTCCTACAGAGGAGACAGATGCCCAAATACCTACGGCTAGTGAACGCTCACGCTCATCCGAAAAGGTAGTTCGAATAATGGAGAGTGTTGCGGGCATCATCATGGCTGCACCAATAGCTAGTAGGGTACGCGCAGCAATAAGCACGAGAGGTGTCGGCGCGTAGGCGGCGATTAATGAAGCCAACCCAAAGATAGTAAGTCCCATAACGAAGAGTTTTTTATGCCCAAGACGATCGCCTAGTGTGCCAAGACCGAGTAATAATCCTGCCATTACAAGTGGATAAATATTTACGATCCATAGTTTTTTCGATGCAGAAGCAGCAAGATCATGCGTAAGTCGTGGTAGAACCGAATAAAGTACGGTCATGTCGATGACGATCATAAAGAGTGCGCTGGACACAATCGCCAGCACGATCCAGCGTTGAAATTTAGATAGATTTGATGAAAACATAGGTAATCCTCCTAAGATGATAGTAGCTAATAACGTTACCTTGACAAGGTAATGGTGTTCCGTTATTGTACTTTGAGGTATAGGGTAACCCGATAGTCAAGAGGAGTGATTTGAATGTCTATTGATTATGATCAATACTTTACGACGAGTGAGTTCGCAAAGGTATGTGGGGTAACGAAGCATACGTTATTCCATTATGATGACATTGGTATATTAAAACCGGAGATCGTGAAGGAAAACGGATATCGTTATTATTCCTATAAGCAGTTTTATACCTTCGATATTATTGCCGTACTAAAAGGGACAGGAACGCCGTTGAATGAGATCAAAGAATATATACAAGATCAAAACACATTGCATTTTTTATCCATGCTTAAGCAAAAACAGCTGCA
The DNA here is from genome assembly GCF_037972555.1 of Paenibacillus sp. FSL R5-0744. Taxonomy (NCBI): domain Bacteria; kingdom Bacillati; phylum Bacillota; class Bacilli; order Caryophanales; family Paenibacillaceae; genus Paenibacillus; species Paenibacillus sp. FSL R5-0744. The sequence goes on along the minus strand of NZ_CP150228.1, from coordinate 3,988,866 downwards.
GTTGGTTGATGAACAAAAAAAGTTAGAGCGAATGCAGAGGCTTTTACAAGGGGCTATAGATAATACGAATCGTGCGCTCCATGTTAATTGTGGAGAACCCTGGGTCGAGGAATGTGATGAAGAGTATTTTATTGCGGTTAGACTCTCGAAGGAGAAGGGGGAGAAGGATCATGTACGAAAAGTATATCGAATCTTCGATTATTGCGATGAACATCATCTTGAATATGACTTTCCGATAGGTTCGATTATTTGTAAAAGCAGTTTGGAAGAAGGCGACTATGACCCGGATTATTATTGTAATAAAATCAATGAAAAGCATAACGGTGAATTACTTTATATTAAGCCAAAGGGTAAATATTTGATCATGAATCACAAGGGATCTTATGAAACCTTACCTGCGTCCTATGAGAAGCTAAAGTCTTATATTGCTGAAAATGATTTACACATAACCGGAAACGCTTATGAGTATGAATTGCTTAGTTATTTAGCTGTAGGGGATCCGGATAAGTATGTTATTCAAATTGCGATCCAAACCTTTTGAGGTTTAGAGCATTGGATTGACTTTTAAATTGGCTTACAAACTGACACGCTTGGGATTCCAAGCGTTTTTTTTTGGATACCTGATGGCTTGAGCATTAACCAGTTGCGACATTTTCATTGTCTATATTAATTGACAATGATAATCATTATTATTAATGTGTAAACAGGCGTGAATCCTTATGCTCACCTTACCGACGCCAATGCCTCTGAGCTGGTGCACTATGATTGAGTTTTGTTGATGATTATCCATATAAGAGACTACTATTGAAATGAGGTATGCATTGTGAAAATAGATGTTAATCAATTAGCAGAGCATTTTGCACACACTCCTTTCCAAGTAGAAGGAGTATATCGATATGCTGAAAATCCAGGTGTGCCTTACGCTGACTATACAGATTCTTTTCCTGGATTTGTGTTTCCACTTACAGGAAAGATTAAATTTAAATTTAATGGCACGCCTTATATCTTTTCGCCTGGAAAAGTTGTGCATGGGGGTGCAAAAATGAAACTAGATCAAAAAATGTTAGGTAGGACCAATTGGGAATATATTCTTGTTCAATATCGGATATGTAACTCAGAACTAAAAGAGTCAAGCTTTTCTCATCAGCATTTTGAATTATTAACAGGTCAATCTCCTCGTCTTATTGAATTAATTATGCGTCTTTGGCATGTGTATAATCAGCGTGGAGGCATTTCGATGTTTCAGACTGAAATGCTGTTTCGCGAAGTGCTGAATGAGGCCTTATTATGCGTTATTAATAAGGAAGATAGCTGTGAATCACATACTTTATTCGAACGGGTATCTAATTATATTCATCAAAACTATTATCAAAGTTTTACAATAGCTTCGCTTGCAGAACAAAATAACGTTAATCGAAATCGACTTTCTTACGTATTTAGAACACATGTCGGTATGGGACCAGCAGAATATTTATTAAAATATCGTATAAATATAGCGCAAAAAATGCTATTTACAAGTGATGCGCCTGTACAACAAATTGCGCAAACCGTTGGAATGGCTGACCCCTTTTATTTTAGTAGAGTGTTCAAAAAACAATGTGGCATTTCACCTACCGAATATCGAGAGAAGTTCATCAATAATCCATGGTGAATTCAACCTGCATCCATTCTTATCTAAAAAGTACTCTACTATAATAATGGTTAAGCAAAGAAACCATTATGTTGGAGGAATTTCGAATGAAAAAGATTGGAGGACTGCTAGTCGCAACACTATTATTAGCAGGTATACTAGCGGGTTGTACTGAAACACCTGCTGAAAATAAAGAATCAACTAAAGAAGGCGTATCTTCAACAGCAGTTAATGTAGATGCAGCTGATTGGCCAAGAACATTTAAGGATGCCTTAGGTAAAGAAATTGTTATCGAGAAAAAACCGGAAAAAATAGCCTCGCTATGGTATTTTTATCCTGAAATATTAGTTGCATTAGGTGAGCCACCTGTTGCATCTACAGAAAAAGATTATCTATCTTCTTTATCTTATTTAAAAGGAAAGCTGGATTCAGCTGAAGAACTAGGAGATAAAGTGTCTCCAAGCATTGAGAAAATTCTATCGATTAATCCTGATTATATTTTAGCAACAGAGCATCATGAAGCAGTGTATGATTCACTAGATAAAATTGCACCAGTCATTACATTAAAATACAAGGACATCTATGAAGATTGGCAATATGGACTCCGTACAGTAGCCATGATTATTGGCAAAGAAGACGAAGCGGAAAAAGTAATTGATAAAATGATGAAAGATATTACAAATGGGCGTGAAACATTAAAGTCGATGGAAAGAGAGACAGTATCGCTTATATTGTCTTGGGATGGAAAAACTTTTAATGTTCTAGGTGAAGGGAATCCTGTCTATAAACTTGCGTTTGATAAAGAAAAGGGACTGGGGCTTACACCGGATGATACATATACAGGAAATAATAATGAGTTTACTTCGTTTGAAGGAATATCAACTGTTCAAGCAGACCATATTTTCCTTATAGGTGACATTACAAAAAAGGAGGAATTAATGAATAACTTAAAACAAAGTAATGTGTGGAATGCTATGAATGCCGTAAAGAAAGGCAATGTCTATTTAATGGATAATTCCGCTATTACTGGTGGACCATTAGCTATTAATTACGCTTTACAAAATATATTATCCGCCTTGCTTAAGCGCTAATAAGTTGAGGAAAATAAGGAGTGATTACTATCCATTATCAAGCTATTAATCTGAAAGATAAGTTATCTAAATTTAACGACCTTTGGTCTCCGAAAGTCATTGGTGAAATGAATGACTATCAATTTAAACTTATTAAGATCACTGGGGATTTTGAATGGCATGTTCATCAAGATACCGATAAGGTATTTTTCACGCTCGAAGGGGAGATGATCATTGATTTCCGTAATGGTCAGGTTAAAATCTCCAAGGGTGAGATGTTTATTCTCCCAAAGGGAGTCGAGATGAAGCCTTCCGCCGAAAAGGAATGCCATATCATGTTGGTGGAGCCTAGAAGCGTAGTAAACACTGGCGGTACTGAGCCCGAATTAGCAGCAGCAAATGATACTTGGATCTAGTTAAGGCTTTCCTCCGCTATTCCCTTAAGGTCTCTGCAAATTGACATAACACCAAATGGTGTTATAATAAAAACGAAACCAGAAGGTGTTACATTAAAATGAATTTTGGAGGAAATTTATGCAAACTCAAGGACCACTACAAGATATTCGTCAAACAATTACACTCAATGCGCCCATTGAAAAAGTATGGAAAGCTGTTTCCACTGCTGAAGGAATAGCTGCCTGGTGGATGCCAAGTACATTCGAGCCAGTGGTAGGTCATGAGTTCATTCTACATGCTGGACAATTCGGGGATTCCCCATGTAAAGTTACAGAGATTGATGAACCGAATCGAGTCGGTTTTAATTGGGGGAAGGATTGGCATCTTGCTTTTGAATTGAAAGAGATTAATGGGAAAACGGAGTTCACCGTGATTCATTCTGGATGGGACCCTGAAAAGGTAACTGAATTTGGTCAACCGCATCCAATCGTTCGTGGCTTTATGAACGGCGGCTGGGAGAAAATCGTCCAAGAAAAACTTCCTGCTTATATCGAGGCTTAAGATGCCAGTCGCTGAATCTGGACATGATGTATTTCAAGCGATAGCAGATCCTACCCGCCGCAGTCTGCTAAAGCTGCTTGCTAATAAGGAAATGTCCATAGCATCCATCTCGGACTGCTACCCGATCAGCCGAACCGCTGTTAATAAGCATTTACAAGTATTGTCCGATGCACAGCTTGTTAGCAGTCAGAAAGTCGGTCGGGAGACTAGGTACAAGCTTCAGCCAGAGCCTCTACTGGAGCTTCAAGATTGGCTTACCTTTTTTGAACAATACTGGGCTAATAAACTGTTTGCGCTTAAAGAATATGTTGAAGCAGATCATAACAATGAATGATAAACCGAGAGGCGTGAGATCGCGCTTCTCGGTTTTTTTGATGCATTGTGCAAAAATATTTAAATGAAACAGATATAATGGATTCGTATATACATATGAACTGCTATTTGCTCATTTTGAGGCATTTGGGGCGAGTTGCGGACTAGAGAGACGTTAATCATCATTATCAGGGGCAATATTGTGTACTTTCAGTCCGATAAAGCTCCATGGAGTCCGTTAGCATTCCAGATGAACATAAGGACAAGGCAGAAGCATTTTTGAAAGAATAAACGGCGTAGCATTGAGCTACACCGTTATTTCTGCATTTACAGGATAGCTTTCAACGGAAAGCATATCTCATTTATAAACTCAGTTTAAACCTTCGTTTAAATTCAGTTTATAAAAGGGAGTTAGCATCACAATACAAACTAAAACGTTGGAGGAATTGTAATGGTTAATGAACGCAAAAAAATAATTGAGCACAACCCTGGAGATTGGGCCGTCGAGGCGCGTGGACTCGTCAAAACATTTGGTGACAATCGCGCTGTGGATGGGGTGAATTTAAACGTAAAAGCAGGTACGATCTATGGAGTTCTTGGTCCAAATGGAGCCGGAAAAACTACCGTCATACGGATGCTGGCGACCTTACTTCGCCCTGATGCAGGTTCAGCGCGAATCTTCGGACATGATGTAGTGAAGGAATCGCAGATAGTGCGGCAATTAATTGGTGTGACAGGACAATACGCCTCGGTAGATGAGTCACTTAGTGCTACGGAAAATTTGATCATCTTCTCGCGTTTGTTAGGACTTGGCCGCGCGGAGGCACGACAAAAAGCTGCTGAACTGCTTGAAGAGTTTGGTTTGACAGAAGCGGCTAAGCGTCCACTAAGAAACTTCTCTGGTGGTATGCGTCGTCGTCTGGATCTGGCAGCAAGCCTAATTGCTCAGCCACCGTTGATTTTCTTGGATGAGCCAACTACAGGGCTTGACCCGCGTACACGCTCACAGATGTGGGATACGATTCGCCGATTGGTGAATACAGGATCAACAGTTCTTTTAACGACGCAGTACCTTGAAGAAGCAGATCAACTAGCAGACCGGGTGGCAGTTATTGACCGTGGGCAAGTCGTCGCCGAGGGCACTGTGGATGAGCTGAAATCATCCGTGGGTACCACATCTTTACTATTGAAGGTCCGAGAGCTAAAGGATTTTAAACAAGCTCGTCAGCTTGTAGAACATGTTCTGCATGTCCAATCCAATGTGTCTTCGTTGGAGGAAGGGCAGATTTCTGCACCGATGGCGAACGCTGATTTAGTGACTGACCTACTTATTGCTCTGCGCGAAGCAGGCATTCCACTTGCAGAGGTGAGTGTGCAGAAACCAACACTTGATGAAGTATTCTTAACAATCACGGGTCAGGGTGTAACAGATAACGCTTCAAATGCGTCTGGGCAGTCAAACAAGAAGGAGGCAGTAAGAGTATGAGTACAAGAACTTCTGCAATAAACTCAGGAACTACAAGACAATTGAAAAACCATACGAGTCTCAGACAGAGTATACGAAATTCATTCACAATGGCGTATAGAGGTATACTAAAAATACGGCGAACACCTGAGCAATTATTCGATGTTACGCTTCAGCCTATTATTTTTACTCTGATGTTTACCTATATTTTTGGTGGAGCCATCTCTGGTGACATTGCTAGCTATTTGCCTGTTATCATTCCTGGTATTCTCGTTCAGACCGTAATTACTACTTCGATCGTTACTGGAGTTCAATTACGTGAGGATATGGATAAAGGTGTGTTTGACCGATTTAAATCACTGCCAATTGCAAGGATAGCTCCGTTAGCAGGTGCTTTATTAGCAGATACGATTCGGTATACGATAGCGACTGTGCTCACTTTCACCATGGGTTATATTATGGGATTACGGCCCGAGGGAGGGCTGGGGCATGTTGCTATAGCGGCACTTCTTGTTATTGTCTGTGCTTGGTCGATTAGCTGGATCTTTGCATTCTTTGGTGTCATTGCAAGAACAGCCTCAAGTGTACAAGGGATCTCGATGATTGTACTGTTCCCGCTTACGTTTCTGTCTAACGCATTCGTACCGGTAGATACAATGCCTAGCTGGCTTCAATGGTTTGTTAAAGTCAATCCGATCTCACATTTGGTGACCGCGGTGCGGGAGCTTACTAACAATGGTACCGTAGGCTGGGATTTCGTAATCTCTCTGATCGGAGCAGCTGTCATCGTTGCGATTTTTGCACCAATTACAGTTCGTGCTTATATGCGCCGGACATAATATGAAATAAAAAAACGGCAGAAATGCCGTTTTTTTGTATTAGCCGCAAAAAATCTTCTTTTTTAATTATCGCTTTTAAAGAACGTATGGATTAAATTGGATACTGATCTATCATACAATGTTTTAGCAGCTTCCTCATTTTGAATATGTCCCCCCAAATGCAGATGAATGACGCCATGCAACGATGCCCACACCAGATTCACAACAAGGAGGGGATCTTTCTCCTCAATAAACCCTTGTTCGATGGCTTCTGTAATAAGGGCTATTACTTGTTGAAGTGCCGTGATGATAGCATGTAAACTTTCTTCCTCCGGTTTGAACTCGCTAAAAGCCCCTCCAAACATAACCATATAATAGCTGGTATGATTCCGTGAGAAATCCCAATAAGCTTGTCCAAGATCGCGAAGATATAAATTTAGATTGTCTTGTTTTGGAACCGCTTGAAAGGCAGCGGCCAACAATTTACACCCTTGCAGAAAAAGCTCCTTCGCTAAACCTTCCTTGTTTCCAAACAAGTTATAAATGATTTTTGTGGGACATTCCATTTTGTCAGCAACCTTGCGAATGGTTACACCTTCAGGTCCAGATTCATGCATAATGGCCGCAGCGGCTTCGATAATATTCAGTCTTAATATTTCTGCATGCTGTAGTTTTGCTTTTGGGTAGGTTGTAACGGATTGAGCATCTATAGAAGATATTTTGGACGATTTTTGCATGTAGTTTCACTTCCTTAGAACTTTACTTTAGCTTTTTTAAATAACCATCATTTCTAAACCTTATTTTACTGATGTAGAGGAGAAATAGCCAATATTTAAATGTAGAACTTTATTTGACAACGTAACTTCACTCAGATACAATGATTCATATTGAAACACTGTTTCTAGATGGTCATTAAAGGGAGAGATGATAGCAATGATTACAATTCAAAATAAATGGACATTGATTACAGGGGCTTCTTCGGGGATAGGTGAAGCGTTTGCTCATGATCTTGCAGCTAAAGGAAGTCACTTAATTTTAGTCGCCCGTTCCGAAGATAAATTGATTGCTTTAGCGGAAAAATTACAAAGAGAATTTCATATTCAAGCGGAGGTTATCGTTGCTGATTTATCGCAAGAAGGTTCTCCTAGCAGGCTCTATCAACAATGTATGGAACGTGGTCTGAACGTTGATATTCTTATTAATAATGCAGGTTTTGCTACGTATGGGCTTTTTGAACAACTATCTGGTTCGAGACAACATGAAGAGGTGATGCTAAATGTTTTGGCGGTAGTAGATCTAACCCATTTATTTTTGCCAGAGATGTTAAGAAGAAAAAGCGGAGTGATTATAAACGTTGCATCAACAGCAGCATTTCAACCTCTCCCTAATATGGCTGTATATGGAGCGACAAAAGCTTTTGTATTATCATTTACACAAGCACTATGGGAGGAAAATAGAAAACGGGGTGTACAATTTCTTGCGTTATGTCCGGGGTCTACGGAAACAGAATTTTTTAATGTTGTGGGAGCCGATGAAGCTTCAGTAGGGAAGCGAGATACTCCAGAAAATGTGGTTCAAGAGGCTCTTCGGTCGCTTCAGGCAAAAAAAATATTTGTTGTCCCAGGATTTTCAAACTATATTTCAGCTCAAATATCACGTTTTTTTACACGTAAACAAATGCTTTATTTAGTTGGACGTATGCTCCGTACGCGACATTAATAAGTCAACATTTTGCTTCGATGATGTAAAATAAAGAGCCGTTATCTATGGACTACTCCATGATAGCGGCTTTTTTCAAAAGTTAATTGCCTAACTCCGAATTCTAACCCTACTTCTTCATGTCCTTCGATGGTACTATGATATAAAAATAGAATGATGCATATAGAAAGGACGACAGTATGAGAAACTATCTAATCTTGGGGGCAAGTAAAGGTTTGGGAGATGCATTTGTGAAAGGTTTACCTGAGTATGGTGATCGAGTGTGGATCGTCTCCAGAAGCAGACCGGGCAGTCTGGATCTTAATGATGGCATACAGCGGGTATGGATTGCAGTAGATCTATCGCAGCCAGATGCCGCACAAGTCTTATCAAAGGGAATTCAAACGGAGAAGATTGATGTTTTAGTTTATAACGTGGGTATTTGGGAGAAAGAAGGTTTTGAGGATCACTATACTTTTGACAAGGATGAGACGAGTGACATTGCCAACATTATAAATGTGAATATAACTTCAACAATTACCTGCATACAGGCTGTATTACCTAATCTTCGTCAATCGGAAGCAGGAAAAATTATTCTAATTGGCTCCACAGCAGGACTGGATCATACCAATAACGCCCAGGTATCATTTGTAGCTTCCAAGTTCGGTCTGCGTGGTATTACACATGCATTGCGTGAGCATGTACGTAAGGATGGCATTGCAGTAACTTGTGTGAATCCGGGTGAGCTGGCAGCAGAAATTCCTTATGAGGATGGCGCGGAAAAAGCGATTGCAGAATATAGCGGCACAAGAATTCCTGTTCAGGACATTGTCTCCATTGTGAAATGTATCGTTAACCTCTCTAGCGCTTCCTGTGTCAAAGAAATTCATATTCCAGCAATGGCGGATTTGAATGCATAATAAATCTCATTTATCCGTTAAGATTTCATTAAGATTCAATACGAAGATAAACCATATAATTGGATTATAGAAAGGTTATCAAAAAAATGCTACATAAGCGCGCCAACTAGCACGACGTATTATTAGGTTGTAGTAAAAAGTGAATATATAAGGCTGTCTACCAGTAGAATCCTACTAGTAAACGGCCTATTTTTGTTGGGATTTAATAGGGAGTCGGGTGGTTTTTTTTAAAAGAAGGCTTATAAATTCCCAACTTTTTTTGGACATATATTGGGCTAACGAGAATATAACTATACAATAAAACACTTGTTGAAGAAGAGGAAAATACATTAACGGTTAGGAGAAATGAACGATGGAATTCGAACTAGGCAGCATTTTGAAACTAGTGAAACGTAGGCTGCTGTTCATCATTGTATTATGTATTGTTGCGGTCGGAATTGCTAGCTTCGTTAGCTACTATGTCTTAAAACCGAAATACGAGGCGACGGCTTCTATTCTTATTCAAGGGGATAGGCAACAGAAAGCCATCAATGACATTATGGCTGGGCAAAAACTAGTAACCACTTACGGAGAAATTATCCGAAGCAGTAGAATCGCTGAAGAGGTCGTTAGAAGACTGCAATTAAACATGACCCCTGAAAAACTATTAGAAAAAGTGAAAACAAGAACAAGTAGCGAGTCACTCGTGACGACGGTAATTGTATCGGATTCTAATGCTCAGCGGGCAACGAATATCGCGAATGGCTTTGGTGAGGCCTTTAATGAGAACATCCAAGCGATTATGGGGGTAGAGAATGTTGTGCTTCTTGACCGAGCCAAGGTTCCTTTCGAGGCGATCTCACCCAAGCCAGTATTCAATATGGTCGTTGCTTTCGGACTTGCATTGATTGCTGGGATCGCATTTTCCATTCTACGGGAATTGGCGGAGAAACCTGTGAAAAGCGCCAAGAATATTCAGTTGGATTTGCAGCTTCCTCTTCTGGGAACGGTGGGAAAATTGAAGCCGCGGAAACGGCGGGAGAAGACGAAATCCAATTCAGTAGAAGGAGCCAGCAGACATGAAGAAGAAAACGCCAAGATTGTATTGCCTGGAACAACCGAAATCATCTAATGGTGACCAATTCCGAATGATACGATCTAATATTCGTTATACCCGAGTTGGTGGAGAAATTCGATCTTTATTAGTTACAAGCTCACTTCCGAATGAAGGTAAATCAACAGTGGCGATGAACTTGGCCATAGCGATGGCAGAAACGGGAAGAACTGTGCTGCTGATCGATGGGGATTTGCGTACACCAACGGTGCATAAGGCATTCGATCTACCCAATTGGATCGGATTAAGTAGTATCCTAGTGGATCAAACCTGTGTGGATGATTGTATTTTCCCTATTGAGGGATCAGAAGGACTTTCTGTAATGACATCGGGTCCGATCTCCCCAAATCCAGCCGACTTACTAGGATCAACAGGAATGAAAAGGTTATTTGCAGAGCTTAGTGAGAGATTTGATACGATTGTCATCGATTCTTCTTCGGTGTTAATGCCTTTTTCGGATGCCCTTATCTTGGCAAAGATGACCGAAGGGGTACTGTTAGTCGTAAAATCCGGGAAAGTGCTCTTAAAGCATACCAACTCTGCAAAACAGATCCTTGAGCAGCAAGGAGCACATATTTTGGGAGCGGTTTTGAATTATCGAAAAAGTAGCAAACGTTACAAGATTCGCGGTGAAGATTTTGCCGATTGGGCCTCAACTTCAGGGTTGGTCTAACGCATTATGACACTTGCTTCTCTTCGTTATTTATTCGGAAATATCACATACGCTGGCGCTCAATTCGTGATTGTAATTTTGCTTAATAAATTTGGCTCATCCGAAATCGTTGGGCAATATTCGTTAGGGCTTGCGGTGACTGCTCCCATCTTCATGCTGTCGCATCTGCATCTGCGTTCGGTCTTGATCGTTGATACATCTGGAAAATATCTTTTTGGAGATTTTTTTGGCCTTCGTCTCGTGACAACCGCAGTTGCATTCACGGTTACAGCAGGTTGTTGCATCCTTAGTGGTGCTGATTGGAATACAGCTTTAGTCATATTTTTCATAGGATTGTATAGAATTGTTGAGTCGGTCAGCGATATTTTATTGGGTATCGTTCAGAAGCAGGAAAGGCTAGATCAAATCTCTTTCTCGAGAGCTGCTAAAGGATTGTTCTCCATACTTGTCTTCGCCCTCGTATTTATCCCTACTCAGAGTCTCATTCTAGCGTTATTAGTCATGATTATCGGATGGTTAGCAATAACCATTGGATATGATGCTCGCAAAGCGAGAGTGCATACGTCGCTCAGACCACTTTTTAACAAAAGACGATTATGGGGCTTGCTGCTCGTAAGCTCACCCCTTGGCGTGGTGCTGGCGTTGATGTCACTAAATACAAATATCCCACTATACGCGATTTCATATTTTAAAGGAGAACATGACTTAGGCATATACGCTACGCTCTCATACATGATCGTTGCCTGCAATGTTGTTGTGACTGCACTCGGTGAAGCGATAACACCACGTCTTGCCCGTTGGCACGCTAGCGGACGACATAAGGAGTTCATCTCTTTACTCAGTCGAATGATTGCAATGGGTATAGGAATTAGTGCGATCGCTTGTTTGATCGGGTGGATCTTTGGTCATCAGCTACTAACTCTTCTATTCAGTCCAGATGTGGCTGCTGAGATAGGTTTATTTCATTGGTTGCTCGTTTCTACCCTATTGGTATTTGTAACGTCTTACCTGTGGTATGCCATAACGGCTACCGGGAAGTACAAAGCGCAGATTCCCTTGTTTCTGTGTTCCGTGATCACTAATGGGCTTTCTTGTCTAATATTCGTGCCTATTTTCGGGGTGATAGGTGCTGCGGTGGGGGCTAGCTTGGCCTTATTCGTTCAGATGATAGGCAGTGTGATCGTACTTTTCTTGGTAATCCGTCAGGCAAGGAAACAGGTACAACGGGAATTGGCCGCATAGAGGCAATTTCTCATAGGAAAGTAGGGGCTTGTATGACATCTGTACTCGTTGTAGGGAAACCCTACACCATGCGTAATTTATTTCTGTTTGCGGTTATGGGTTACATCATCTGCCTTCCGGCTCAAATTGATTTCGGTGGCGCATTTCGAATCGCACCTTCTGACCTTTTCTTAATGCTTGGTTTGTTTGCAGCAGGTTTACACCTCAAATTGGACCCGAGGCAGTTCAGTTCATGGCATTGGGGGATGTTGTTTATTTTCGTCCTTGCTTCATTTGTATCCATTTGGCGCAATGGATTCATTACGCAATACGCTCTATTGCAAAAAGATTTTGGGTTTATACTCCTACTGCTCACTTACATCATGCTTGTTCAGGCTGTAGACAGCTGGGATCGGTTATATAAAATGCTACGAGCTTTTTTGATCAGTGTGCTGATCTTCAATGGCGTCGCTTTGTTCGATTTTTTTAGTGGAGTGAAGGTTCCGTTTATGGTGCAAGACGGTCGCCTCTCCGGGATGCTAATTGATCCGAATGCATACGGCGGATTACTAGTTACGGCTTTTGCCATTCATATCATGACGAGTGGAGACGGGGTGAAGCTGCTAAGGGGATGGGTGAGTACGCTAGCGACGATCACCTTAGCCGGGGGCATAATAATGACTTTTTCGCGTTCGTCATGGATAGGTTTGTTCCTTGTTCTGCTTACATTACTGCTGACTAATCCTTCTCGACTTCTCAAGATCGGCATGGGGTTTAGCGTCGCGTTTGGAGCATTGCTGTTGTATAAAGGTACAGCTTATCTGGATGTGCTTGGGAATATGGCCAGCAGACCCTCGCAGATTCAGTCGCGTCTAGACATCATTGGGAAGGCTGTGGAGTGGATCGCTCAAAGTCCATTATTAGGGATTGGACTCGGTAGCTATAACTATGAACTGCGGATTATTATCCATAATACTCCGATCTGGTTTATGACAGAATTTGGCTTGTTGGGCTTGATTGTGTACGGCGGATTCATGATCTGGTTCTTCATCGTTGGGATCCGTTCTTATCGCGCGGCAGATAGGGTGAACAGACCGATCATTATGGCATTATTGCTGTCTCACGCAGCGATGATTGGACTTTCGATGGGTATTGAAGCCTTATTCCAGCGGTATTGGTGGTTCATGATGGCTATGAACGCAGCTTGCATCCGATTAACGAATACGGGATGGAAAGGAGTGAAGCGATATCGAACCAAGGGCACTGAAAAGTCAACGGGTCGTAACCTACGACAACAAACAGAACAAGCGCAATAACAAGAGGTTCGGGAGCATACCTGCTGAAGACTGTGGGCCGGTAAGAGTTGCTTTTGTAGCCTCCATTTTTGGGCATTTTGAGAGTTTCCATCTACCTTACATGGCGTTATTGCAGCAAAAAGGTTGTGAAGTGCATGCTTACGCGCAGCCAGGGGAAGCGAGATTGCGATTAGAAGAGAAGGGGATCGTGTGCCATGATGTGCCCATTCAGCGTAGCCCTTTACAGATGCAGAACTGGGCAGCGCTAGGGATATTAACGGAAAGCTTCAAGGAGGAGGGGTTCCAGTTCATCCATGTACATACGCCAGTCGCTTCGATTCTCGGACGGATTGCGGCCCATAAAGCAGGTGTACCTTGCACATTGTATACAGCGCATGGTTTTCATTTTTTCAAGGGAGCTCCTTTTCTGAACTGGATGCTTTATTATCCGCTCGAGAGGTTAATGGCCCGCTGGACAGATGTGCTAATCACCATAAATAGAGAAGATTATGAACGTGCCCAGAAATTTTCTATACGGAAAAAGGTGACTTATGTGAGTGGTGTAGGACTTGATCTCCAGGTTTACGGCAGTGAACAGGGTCATCCTGAAACTGCGTCGGAGAAGGCAGATAGGCGACGCCAACTGTTTGATCTGCCGAAGAGTGAGCATGATGAACCTCCCTTCGTCATCCTATGCGTTGCTGAATTGAACGCCAACAAGAACCAGAAGCAGTTGATCGAAGCGCTGGGTCAGTTGGGGTCTCAAGCAGGCAACATCCATCTGGCTTTTGCGGGTACAGGACCGTTCGAGCAGACTCTATTGGAACTTGCTAATCGGCTGGTTGTCAGCGATCGGGTGCATATGCTTGGGTACCGTAGAGATATTCCGGATCTACTCAGAGCATGTGATGTTGCTGCACTTGTGTCTTATCGCGAGGGACTACCTCGGGCGATTATGGAGGCGATGGCAATAGGGAAACCCGTTATAGGTACTCATATTCGGGGGATTCATGATTTGATCGAACATGAGTCAACAGGCATGTTGGTTCCTGTTGGTGATATTACCGCTACCGCTAAGGCTTTTACACAATTACGTGATAATCCAGCATTAACTAGGGCAATGGGAGAAGCAAACAAGGAGAGGATCATTCGTTACGGGTTGCCTGCGGTGCTCCGTGAAATGGACTCGATCTATATAGAAGCGCTAAACAAGGAGGAAAGAAAGCGGGTTCCGTCTGAAATGCATGCCAGCCTATCGGGGGATTGAATATTCACTCTCACTTAAAAGGCGAGTAAATGAATTTTTAGTTAATTAGGGAGAAAGAAGTGATGAAAATGCGGATCTTCCGTTTGGTCATGTTGGATGCAGGGATTATTGCGGCTTCAGTGTGGCTTGTGTTTTTACTTCGGTTTGATTTTCAAATCCCTGAGATGTACGTGTGGATGCTTCCGTGGGCAATATTGATTCACATTGCGGTGTATGCGGTCTTCTCATTTGGATTCAAAGTGTATAACAATATCTGGCGATACACCGGAATGAGAGAGTTACTGCAGCTTCTAAAAGTGAGTGTATTAACCCTCGTTGGAGTGATTGCTGTCAACGTATCCACCCATGTAGTAATTCCTTCCTATCGACTACCGATTTCTATCTATTTTGCAGCGGGTTATGTGTTTCTGGGCATTGTGGGGTTACGAATGGTTAAACGTCTTCTAAATGATGGATTTGAGACAACGGGTGTGAAGGATGCCTTCGAAGGTAATCTTCTAATCGTTGGGGCTGGTAAAGCTGGAATCCTCGTTACGAAAGATATCAAGCATTCAAGGTTCAAATTTATGCATCCCGTTGCCTTCATTGATGATGATGCATCTAAACAAAAGCTGGAAGTAATGGGGCTGCCGATTGTGGGTAACCGAAATTTCATTCCCGAGGCCGTGAAACAGCTGGACATTGCATTCATTATTATTGCCCTTCCGACAGCGCCACATAACGACTTAATGGAGATTATTGAGATCTGCAAATCAACAAAAGCACAGATTAAGCTAATGCCTAGTATGACAGAAATTTTGGACGGGAAAATGGCAGTCAATCGAATTCGTGAAGTGTCCGTAAATGATTTGCTGGGTAGAACTCCTGTTGAGATTAATACTGAAGAGATTCGTGAGAATTTAGGGAGTGAGTGTATTCTCATCACGGGTGCAGGAGGCTCCATTGGCTCAGAACTGTGCCGTCAGCTAGCTGCGTATCGTCCGAAGGAAATGTTGCTGCTTGGTCATGGTGAGAACAGCATTTACCTGATTGAACAAGAGCTACGCCAGTTATATCCCGATCAGAAGATTCAACCTATCATAGCTGATATTCAGGATGTGTCGCGGATCGATAGTGTTTTTCAGAATTTCCGACCTACGATTGTGTATCACGCCGCTGCGCATAAACATGTGCCCCTTATGGAGATGAATCCGGTGGAGGCGGTAAAGAACAACGTTATCGGAACAAGGAATGTAGCGGAAGCGAGTGCCAAATATGGTGCTAAGCGGTTCATTCTGATCTCTTCGGACAAAGCGGTTAATCCAACAAGTGTCATGGGAGCTACAAAGCGAGCGGCAGAAATGATTATTAATGATCAGAATTCATCTAGCAAGACGGTTTTTGCTGCTGTCCGTTTCGGTAATGTTCTCGGTAGTCGGGGAAGTGTTATTCCGTTATTCAAAAGACAGAT
The DNA here is from genome assembly GCF_037972555.1 of Paenibacillus sp. FSL R5-0744. Lineage (NCBI taxonomy): Bacteria > Bacillati > Bacillota > Bacilli > Caryophanales > Paenibacillaceae > Paenibacillus > Paenibacillus sp. FSL R5-0744. The sequence goes on along the minus strand of NZ_CP150228.1, from coordinate 3,972,997 downwards.
CGAGAGTGGTGGCCCGGTTACGGTTACCCATATGGATATGGTGCGGTATTTCATGACGATCCCTGAAGCAGTGCAATTGGTTATCCAGGCGAGCGTACTGGCACAAGGTGGCGAGGTGTTCGTGCTTGATATGGGTAAGCCGGTTCGGATATACGATCTAGCAAGAGATTTAATACGTCTGTCGGGCTTAGAACCCGATAAAGATATCCCTATCGTGGTCACGGGCATTCGTCCTGGAGAGAAATTATTTGAGGAACTCCTGACAGAAGAGGAAGGATTGATGGTCACCAATAACTATCGCATCATGATCAGTCGGCCTCAAAGTGTTTCCAGATCCGAATTGAATTTGGTCCTTGGTGTTCTGGAGAATTTATGCAAAAGGTACGAATTTGTGCCAAGCAGTTATCAGATTAAGAAATTATTAAAGCAGCTTATTCCAAGCTATTCGGGCTTTCAGGAAGAACCACAGGTGGCTACTCATGAGCTTGAACGGATCAAATCCGAAGTTCATGCGGGGATCTAAGTGATGAAGTCGTTTATGAGTAGATGGAACAAGAAATTGCGTTTGCGTGGCAAGAGTGACAAGAAATTCACAAGAAAGCAAATAGTCATGCGGCGAATTGGAAGATTCGCCCTGATTGGTTTTCTGATTGTGATTGTAATTGGTGGCATTTGGATTAGAGGGGTATTAAATGCTGAGCAGCGATTTCAAAAGGCTGCCCTTAATCCATTAACGATACCTAACTCGAAAATTTCTGCAGTACCTGTGGGGAAGACGCAGTCGGATGGGACTACGAAAAGTCCAGCAAATTCGGATGGCGTGGTACTACCATCGACTGAACCAGCAGCATCGCCAGAAGCAACCGATAAAAAAAATTCATCCTTTAATGTTGTATTAATTGGAACAGATACGTGGGGTGGGGAAATCTCGCGTGCAGACACGATAATGGTTGTGCATGTAATGCCGGAACAGCGGAAGGTGAACATCGTCTCTGTACCGCGCGATACAAGGGTTTATGTACAAAATGTTGGATACACCAAAATTAATCATGCTCATATTGTTGGTGAATCCAAAGGTGGGAATGAGCAAGGAACGTTGACGCTCATTCAAGCGGTGAGCGACTTTATGAATATTCCCATTCATCATTACATCAAGACGAATTTCTCTGGAGTTCGTGATTTCATCGATTCAATCGGTGGGATCGACATGGTAATCGATCAGGATGTCACAATAACCCCAGAGATTACCATCAAAAAAGGCGAACAGCATTTGGATGGTGTGCATGCTCTCTACCTTGCTAGGGCGCGTTACTCTACTCCGAACGGTGACTTTAGTCGTCAAGAGGAGCAATTCAATATCGTTAGAGCTGTGGCCAATAAGCTGTTGAGCCCTGAGCATCTTCCGGATCTGGCGGGATTATTGCTCCATGAAAAGAAAGACATTATCGATACAAGCTTCAGTGACAGTGATTTGCTCAGCTTAGCTTGGTTATTCAAGGGAATAACTTCCGAGGACTTTAAATACGAGCAGATTCCAGGCAACAACAGTTTTGGTTCTGATCCGCTAGTCAGAACTAAGGTGTACTACTGGAGTGCTGATTTAAAACAGGTGAACTCACTGAAGGAACGTCTTTTTACGGATTAAGAGAAAGGCGGGAGGAGTACTAACATGTATCGCCATATGAAACGAGGCTTCGATCTTGTGGGAGCGATCGTTATGTTATGTATATTTAGTCCAGTCATGGCTGTGGTGGCGTTGTTGATTCGAATGAAGCTTGGAAGCCCAATCTTGTTCAAGCAGCAACGACCAGGGCGGGGAGAGAAACCCTTCTTTATCTACAAATTTCGGACCATGGCTGAACTGTATGACACGCAGGGTCAGCCGTTACCAGATGAGCGACGATATATCAAATTTGGCGGAATCATCCGGAAGCTAAGTCTGGATGAACTACCACAATTGGTGAATGTTGTGAAGGGAGAAATGAGTCTGATTGGTCCAAGACCCTTACTCATGCGTTATAGCCCATACTATTCCGAACAGGAGAGGCTGCGTTTCTCAGTAAGACCAGGAATTACGGGATTAGCACAGGTGTCAGGACGTAATACTTCGTCGTGGAAAGACCGGCTTTCGTATGATGTCACCTATGTCGAGAATTTAAGTTTCAGACTTGATGCGCTGATATTATGTAAGACCGTCTTGAAGGTGATTCGCCAGGATGATGTTGTAGCCAATCCAGGTCGGCATAGCCTGCCTCTGGATGAGTATAGGCTGAATAAAAAGGAGGGCCAGGCATGAGTGTGCAGTTTAGACCGCTGCATGAAGACGATATACATCATGCATGCCGGCTCTTGAAGAGCAATTTACCGGAGCATGTGTACAATCAAACGATATTTGCTTGTACGGGTTATCCAGCATATCTACAAGCGGCTTGTAAGTGTGGAGGTCATTCGGCCACATTGTTGATTGGAGCCTATATTGGAGAAGTGCTCATTGGATTCGCGGAATGGCGAAGAATGGAACAAATATTGGTTCTGAATAATTTAAATGTGGATGCGGCGTTTCGCAAGGACGGTATTGGCGGAATGCTCATGGCGTACGGAGAGAAATTAGCCAAGAAGGACGATATTAAGAAGTTGGTACTGGATGTGTTCTCATGGAATGAACAGGCGCATGCTTGGTACCTTCGCCTTGGCTTTGTAGAAGAAGGACGTACTTATTGGTATGTGAGGGATCTGGATCGTTCATTAACGGCTAGCGCAGATGTTATTGCTTCTGGAGCGGATATAGATGATGAAGAAGTGAATTACATTATTGATGATTACCCAATGGCAGAGGCACATCATCTAAAATACGGATTTTCTTCATTTAGGATTAGAACGAAGCAGAAGACTTCAGTTGTGGGTCGGCTCGGCGAGCAGTATTTTCGCATCCAACTGCAAAGTGGAGAGTGGGACGGTGGGTATACACTAACCGATGTGTTACTCGACCTTGACCGGGAGAGAAAGCTGTTATTGCTTTCATCCGATGCATTCTTACGAGAGAGAGACCCAGCGCTAAGCTTAAGCACTGAAAGTATACGTATGATCAAGATATTGGATTAGCAGCGAATGCATCCGAAGTAAGTTTTGTCGAAGTACCTCAAGGAAGCGTCGTTAACATAACTTTTAGGTGGTGACGTATGAGTGATTTCATTGTGCTTAATAGCGCGCATTCTGAAGAATGGGATGCTTATTTGAATCAGATGGATAGTAAGGATATCTATTTTTCTGCAGATTTTTTTCGGCTGTTTGAGGATGATGATCATCAACAGGCAGAGCTGTTTGTTTTTAAGCAGGGTGAGAAGCTCATCATTTATCCTTACTTACTTCGCTCCATTAGCCATCTTCCCGCAGTCATCCAGCTGGGACTTGAAGGAGAATGGTATGACATCAGCACACCTTATGGATACGGGGGGCCAATATCTAATGTGCCTATAGGAGCGGAACGAACAGAGTTGTACCGACAATTCAGTGATACGTTTACAGATTACTGCAGAGAGAAAAAGATCATGACCGAGTTTGTAAGATTCCATCCTTTCATAGGCAATGCCGCTGAATACCAAAAAGGGCTTACTACGGAGCTCAATCGGAATACAGTATACATGGATTTGACAGTTGGCTCAGAGTCAGTGCTAATCCAGAACTATGGCAGCAATCATAAAAGAAATATCCGTAAATTAAAGTCAGCTCCATTCACCATTCGAAAGTCGGATCTTAAGGATCGGATCGAGCCTTTCATCGAGTTATATTACGGGACGTTAAATGATTTACAAGCAGATCCCTTTTATTATTTCCCTCGAAAATTTATAGAAGATACAAGCCTTATGCCAGAAGGACGGGTAGCGCTGTTTGAGGCGATGGATGGGGAGAGGAGTGTAGGGGCAAGTATTGTACTCCTTGATCGACCATGGATGCATTATCACTTATGCGGTTGGGATCGAGCTTATCTGCAGTGGTCACCCACCAAATTTCTTATCCACGCAGCAGCCGTATGGGGGATGGAGAATGGATACGACAAATTCCATCTCGGTGGGGGATATAAGGGGAATGACGAGTTGTTTCAGTTCAAGCTAAGATTCGCTACACAACTAGAACCACTAGACTATTACTTAGGTAAGCGAATATTTTTCCCCGAGGTGTATGAACGAATGATAGCACTCTGTGACACTGGGGTTGCGGGAAATTATTTTCCGCTCTACCGGCATCCATCTCTGTTGAATCAAAATATCATGGACCACGCTCTGAAGTAAGATAATAAGATATGTATTCCATTTGGATTAAGCATCCAAATGGAGAAAGGAGCAAGGCATGAGTATTCGTCAACCACGCATTCTACCACGAATCTTGTTATCCCCACCGCATGTAAGTGGACGTGAACAGGCTTATTTGGAGGATGCAATTCACTCTGGCTGGATCGCTCCCATCGGACCACAAGTCGATGCTTTCGAGCGGGAGATGGCCGACTATACAGGTTCAAAGGGTGCACTTGCATTAAGCTCTGGAACAGCGGCAATTCATCTCGCACTACGTCTAGCTGGCGTTTCTCAAGGAGATTACGTGATTTGTTCGACGCTCACGTTCGTAGCTAGTGCCAATCCTATTTTATATTTGGGGGCTACACCTGTATTCGTAGACTCAGAACCAGAGACATGGAATATGTGTCCACTAGCCTTTCAGCGGGCCTGCCTGGATTTGAATGATAGAGGGATACTGCCTAAAGCAGCTGTTGTTGTCAATTTGTACGGGCAGAGCGCAGACATGGAACCAATTGTAGAAATCGCGAATCGTTACGGTATTGTTTTAATAGAAGATGCTGCGGAATCCCTCGGTGCCTTTTATCACGGAAAGGCCAGTGGTACTTGGGGCCGCTTCGGAATCTATTCTTTCAACGGGAATAAAATTATTACAACCTCAGGTGGAGGTATGCTTGTATCGGATGATACCGATGCATTAGATCAAGCCCGTTTCTGGTCTACCCAAGCACGTGACACTGCTCCACACTATCAGCATTCCGAAATGGGTTATAACTACCGGCTAAGTAACCTGTTGGCAGCCATAGGACGAGGGCAACTGGAGCTACTTGAGGAAAAGGTCGAACGACGTAGATATATTTCTCAAGTGTACTCAGATCGATTGGGATCCATTCCGGGTCTTCATTTCATGCCGGAAGCGCCAAATTGTCGCAGTACACGCTGGTTAAGTGCGCTAACGATTGATGAAGAAATCGCAGGCTTCTCCGCTAATCAACTCTTAAAGTGCCTGGAATTCAACAATATAGAAGCTAGACCTGTATGGAAACCTCTACATTTGCAACCTCTGTTCGAGAACGCCTTCTATTATCCATACATGGAGGGACATAGTGTATCTGATCAATTGTTCACAAAAGGTGTATGTCTACCTTCCGGTAGCTCTTTATCGGATGATGATCTGGTACGCGTAATGGATGCGATAGAGTCTTGTATTCAGAACCGCTGAAAAATTACTTAGCAATCCATCCGTTAGCACCGGTTCCGCTTTCCTTCACATAAAAAGTGGCTTTCGCTACACCATCTGTTCGCATAGCCAGACTGCCAATCGGAGCGGTAATCGTTCCCTCAGGCGATCCTTCCACGATAAATACTGCAGGAAGTAATGTTCCACCAACGAGTCGGACTGCCCGTTTGAAGTTACCATAGGTAGAGAACCATTCAGTTAAAGCATACGGATTATACAAGGTACCAAGAGAAGTACCCTGCATGGCAACCAATGTTTCGAATTCTAGAATGCGTTTTACCTTTACAGAACGGGTATCAAACACTGCTACATTGTTCAGGTGCAGGAAGGACTTAGCTGCATCATAAGATGACGCTAGCACGACTTGATTGGTCCCGCTGTTACGGACAATCATATTGTCGACAGTAACCATCGCGTCAGACTCTGTTGTGAATAATTGTAAGGTACTGCCCGTTAAGTCCTGTGCATCTATCGTCCCCACATAAAGATCTCCTCCGTCGATTCGGACTCCGCTTGCTAAGGTGGAACCCGAGCCGTACATCCCTAACGAGCCGATATGCAATCTTGGTTTTCCTCCAGCAGCATTAAACGCAGCGTAGATCGCAGGGCCGCCAATTCCATCGAACTTTGCGCTTCCGATATCAATAAATTGTGAATAGATCGTTTGTAGACCGTAATTAGCTTTATGATCCGTCGAGCGAATAGACAAATGGCTGATTTTTAGCGTCAATCCATAGGATAGCAATGCTGGACTTACTGATCCACTTACACGCATATCTAGTGAACCGATGTCGAGAGTCCAGAGTCTCGTTATCTCATCTGAAAGTCCAGTTGTCATATCATTGCCGAAACCAGTTGTTGTCAAAGAGTCGAATCGTTGATAAAAGCTACGCGTTCCCTTGAAGATGTCTGGTTCTACATCGAGTGAATTGGCGCCATTAAACCCAGGTGCACCACCGCGACTGTTATTTAATACCGCTCTGTTGACATGAAGCTGGTCTACAAAATGGACTACAAAGTTCTTTCGACCAGCCGTTTCACAGTACGCATATCCAATATGCACATTAACGGATGGGATATCTTCTGTCCCTCCAATGAAAATATTATCACCATAGCAATCATGAGAGTACACCGATTCGATTGTTATATTTTGCGAAGAAGAAATGAACAAGCCATGAAGTTGATCGTTGACGGCTGTTTTAACAGTCGAAGCACTTCCGTCTATTTCGAGGCTACCGGATATCGTGATGTTTGCGGCATTTAACATAACAAGAACTCGAGTATCCGATGGTGGGTTAGGGGCAAGCACCAATTTTGAGCCGGCTTCAAAGCTTAGGTTAGTTCCGGTTGGAATACGAAGACACCACCAATCTAGGACTGAAGGGTTACGCATGTGGCCGGAAGAGACTTTATATACACCAGGCGGAAAAATAACGACCTTGCGTTTGGCATTTCCAGCATTAATTGCATTTTGAATCGCGACGGTGTCATCTTTGGTACCATTCCCTGTAGCTCCATAGGATCGAACATTCACGTAACCGTTAGTTTCAGGATCTAATTTAATAGAAGTGACTGCTCCGTCCGCAATAACGGACGTTGTTACAGAATTATCTGGAATAGGTGCAGTTGCCATATACTTCACTCCTTTATTTTTTGATTTGAAATATAAGGAAAAGTTTCACGTTATAAATCATCCTTATATTTCTACGAGTAACGGTTGTCGTCCATAAAGGATGACAACATCGTTTCTTCTTAAGTATTTTATGTGAACTTTTCTACAGATGCATGGTACAAAGAGCACTTTACAGGGCGAAAGGAGTTTTTTATTTGAAGGTATTAGTAACTGGGGGGCTTGGTTTTATTGGGTCACATGTTGTTGACCGGCTTATAACAGAGGGGATCGAAACTGTAATTGTAGATAATTTATCGGGTGCTTCCGGCTCATTCTATAGAAATCCTTCCGCTCTTTTATATCCGTACGACATTCGGGACGAGACACTGGGTGAAGTCTTTATCCGTGAGAAACCGGATGTGGTCATTCATCTGGCTGCACAGATTGACGTAAGAGAATCTCAGCGCAATCCATTGTTTGATGCGAATGTGAATATTGTTGGCACACTTAACGTCCTGCGGATGTGTGAGGCGCATCAGGTTGAAAAGATCGTGTACGCCTCATCGGCCGCTGTATACGGTAATCCTGAATATTTGAGCATTGACGAGAAACATCCCTTAAATCCTGAATCTTGTTATGGGGTATCAAAAAGTGTTCCTGAGTCTTATATTCGGATGTTTGCCAGCATGCATGGGCTGAAGTACACCATTCTTCGTCTTGCGAATGTATATGGACCTCGACAAAGCTCGCATGGTGAAGCTGGTGTCGTTTCGATTTTTCTGGATCGCATAAAGCAAGGCAAGGAGCTTGTAATTTATGGGGATGGAGAACAGACCAGGGATTTTGTCTATGTTGAGGATGTTGCACAGGCGTTTGTAAATGCGGCTTGTACAGATGAGAATGCGGATAATCAGATCATAAATATTAGCTGCGGGGTGGCGACCTCCATTAATACGATTGTAGAGATGATAGGCGGTATTACAGGTCGGCAATCCCAGACAACCTATGAACAGGCTCGACCGGGAGATATTCTTCATAGCTATTTAAATAATAGTAAAGCAAACGAGTTGATGTCCTGGTCACCTCACCATGATCTTCACCAGGGACTCAAGAAGACGATTGCAGCCCGATTGACTGTAGGCAGTGCTGTGGACCATTAATCGCAAATATCGAAAGGGGTCATCCCCATGGAACGAAAATTAAATTCGGAAATGTTTGTTCTACGTAGTATAGCCTGCTTAAGTATAGCGCTGTTACATGCTTTATATCGAGTCTATGACGATGGGAACACGCCTTGGGTAGAGTCAGTGGGTCTACTGCTTACATTTGGCACACCGGTATTCGTATTTATCTCGCAATTCGTATTGTCTTTTGCATACCCGGACGGAATTCCCGCGAAATTTTGGGAGAAACGGATCAAGTATATTTTGCTTCCTTACTTTTTTTTCGGAGCTTTGTACGCAGGGTTAAAAGGATTGGATATGGCGGGCAGTGAGGGGATTCCGCTTCTTCAGGCTTTTTGGTACTTTCTCTGGCGTCATTGGTTACTTGGCGATTTTCATGGCTACTTTATCCTAATTATCTTTCAGTTTTATGCCTTGTTCCTCTTATTTCAAAAGCATGCCAAAAAATTCACTCCACGCTCTATACTGATTGCGTCATTCGTTATTAATGTGGCTTACTTAGGTTTTTTCAATTTCACCAAACCCGTAGATACGGTAGCTGCTCAATATATTTGGGATAAATTGTATTGGGTTTTCTCTCCGGGGTGGATTTTCTACTTTACTGTGGCTTATTACTTGGGGCGAAATGAGGCTTGGTTCCGGGAAAAATTAAAACAGTTCCGTTTAGCTGTCTGCGTGCTTCCAGTTGTAACAGGCGCGTTTGTGCTATTCGTGAATGGGCAAGGCTGGATTACGGCACATAGTTCCAAGAGAATTGATATGTTACTTTTCGCCATGAGCATGATTCTACTACTCTTCACAGTGGCTTCTGCATTGAAAAAAGTGCCGCGTGTGCTGGAGTGGAGCAGTAGATACTCCTTCGGCATATATTTGCTTCACCCGTTGTTGTTGGCTTTATTCGTCAAACTTCCTTCTTCGTTCGGGTTGCAAAACCTTGGACTATTCAGTGTGCTTCTCCAATTTGTCGGATGTGTGGTAGGATCGGCGATCATCATGAACATAGCGAATCGTATTCCTGGCGGAGCCTTTGTGTTCGGTCGAGTCGGGATTGGAATCAATCAGAGAAAACCCCCGAAACCGCTGGATAAGCCCATAAGCACGAGTATAGGGAACATGAACTAGCTAAAAATAGACCACTAAACTTCCGTTTTTCAGGTGATTAGTGGTCTTTTAATATTGTCTTGGCTCTTACATCGCACTAGTTTCGGACCGTATAGTTCTTATTTCCATAAAAACACACATTTTGGTAGTGGGTTTGGGCAAAAAGCAGCATCTGAGTCCGATAATCTCACAAAATGGCCAAAACCATTAAAATAAGGGCTCCTCAGACCGATCAATAATCGAGGGGATCTGAAATAGTTGGAATTATCGGTGAATCCTATTATAATGGGTTTCTTGATTAAATGTAATTATGAATATTCAAACATTTACATCCAGAGAATAATGCATCGTGCAGAACTTTAGGAGGAAACGAGAGTGGAACTTGGAATAAGTACCTTTGTCGAGACAACGCCCGATGTCCAAACGGGTGAGACAATAAGTCATGCAGAACGACTACGTGAAGTAGTGGAGGAAATTGTACTTGCTGAAGAGGTGGGACTAGATGTATACGGAGTGGGCGAGCATCATCGTAATGATTATGCGGCTTCATCACCTGCGGTTGTGTTAGCGGCAGCTGCATCGTTGACTTCGAAGATTCGGTTGACCAGTGCCGTGATGATCCTGTCTTCAGCAGATCCCGTACGTGTATTTCAAGATTTTGCAACGCTAGATGGCATTTCGAATGGACGTGCAGAGATTATGATCGGCCGCGGTTCGTTTACAGAGTCTTTTCCTTTATTCGGCTATGATCTGAAAGATTATGAAGAACTCTTTAATGAGAAACTGGAATTGTTATTAGCCATCCAAAAGTCAGAAAAAGTAACCTGGAGTGGTAAACATCGAGCGGCCATAAACAATTTGGGGATTTACCCGCGTCCGGTTCAAGATCCGTTACCGATTTGGATTGGGAGTGCAGGTAGTCCAGAGTCTGCGATCCGCACTGGAGCATTAGGTTTACCTTTTGTATTAGCTATTATTGGAAATGTTCAGCCACTTGATTATGCGAAGCATGTACAGCTCTACAAAAAAGCAGCGGCTGAAGCCGGATATGATCTTTCAAGCCTGCCTATTGCCTCACACTCACACGGGTTTATTGCTGAGACTAATGAGTTAGCACTGGAGAAATTTTTCCCTTCAACGCATGCTCGGACCAATGTGCGGGCGAAGGAAAAAGGGACACCGCCATACCATCGTTCCGATTATGATGCGGCATGCAGCTTTGATGGCGCTCTGTATGTAGGTGATCCAGAAACCGTTGCGAACAAAATCATTCATCTTCGCAAGCATGTGGGAATTACGCGATTCTTTTTACATATGCCCCACGGTACAATGCCTCATGAGGATGTTATGCAGGCGATTAGACTGCTGGGAACGGAAGTAGCTCCTCGTGTTCGTGAAGAAGTAGCGCGCTGGGAAGCAAGTAATCGTTAACGAATAAGCTGCGTCCTTAGGACGTGGCTTTTTTTGTGCGGTATACTAAAATAACGAATAACGTTATATAAGGGAGGGGCAATGGAGACTATTCATTATTTATCTCAATTCAATTTGCTTCAATCGTTAGCGCTGGAAGATCTAATGGAAATGGAAGAGTTAACTCGAATAACAGTAGTTCCGAAAAATACATATATCCAGACACCGACAACCTTCTCTGAAGGATTATTTTTTGTGAAAAAAGGAAAGGTGCGTTTATACCGATTGAATGCGGATGGGAAGCAGTTTACTTCGGATATTCTGAGTGAGGGTAATGTTTTTGGTGAAATGAACGTGATTTCGTTTGGAACCAAAGATCATTACATTGAAGCCATGGAAGAGTGTCATATCTGTACAATTGATCCTGTAAGATTTGAAGATTTCGTAGCTACTCGACCTAGATTTTTGATGTCGTTAATGCAAGTATTGAGCGATCGTATAAAAAGTATGAGTCAGTTAACTCAAAACCTAGCCATCGGAAATCTGCATGATAAAATATTGTGTGTTCTTTTAAAGCTATCGGATCAACTAGGCGTTAAAAGTGAGGATAATTATTATAAAATCAATGTTCCACTATCACATCAAGAAATCGCCAATTTGATTGGTGCGAGCAGAGAAGCGGTTACTGTGGCATTGCAAGAATTGGTAAAAGCTGAGGTGCTTCAGACTGGGTTCAAAACTATACGTATCCATCATGATAAGATTTTGGAAAGAAATTTATAAAGATTATGAGCTGTAAATGAGATTACATCTTTATGGTTAGAAATACCCGTATCCTAGATATATGAAGAAGGTTATCCAAGCCTTTAAAATCATAGGTGAAGGGAAGATTTATATGGAGCATAGGAAGGGAGCTCGAAAAGTTAGCGATATTCCTGCTGATGTTGTTGGACTATTGCATAAAGGACAATTACAGACTGTAAATCTAACGGAATGGCTTGCTGTGGACCATATGGTCTTGATAGAAAATGTACTGGACGAGCTAGGTTTTGGACAGGAATCCGAACCAATTTTACAAAGGCTTCGCGATTCATCGGAAAAGAAAATCATGAAGCTCATACCGGCTATCGCGCGGGAGTGGCAACAGGTATTGGAGTGCAAATCAGAGGTGGAACAAGTCCGAGTATTCTCAGCATTAGCACAGCATCGTTCCGATAGTGTCCGCTGTTGGGCTGCCTATATGATCGGTCTAAATCAATCTTTAAGTCTATCGCAAAAGCTAATGGATATCCGTCCCTTTGCAGCGGATGATCATTTTGGGGTACGTGAGATTTCATGGATGGCTTTAAGGGAATCGGTCATTGCAGAATTGGATGAATCCATTAAGTTCTTAGAGAGCTGGGTTCATGATCAAGATACGAACATAAGGAGATATGCAATTGAATTGACGCGGCCACATGGGGTATGGGCGAAGCATATTACTGCGCTAAAAGAAAACCCAGCAATAGCACTTCCATTATTAGAACCACTTAAGTCAGATCCGGCAAAATACGTTCAGGATTCTGTAAGTAATTGGTTGAACGATGCGAGTAAAAGCAATCCAGACTGGGTGCAACAGCTTAGTGAGAAGTGGTTAATTTCTTCGGATTCCAAGGAAACGAAACGGATTGTAAAACGGGCAACAAGGAGTATTACTGAACTACGTTGAAAATGAAGTATCGTTTTAGAATGGATGATAAACGTCAAACACTATGGCTAATTAGCTAATAAGTGTTGGCGTTTTTTTATTGTACCGAAGAAGGAGGCTTGGATAATTAAAGATAACTAATAGTTCTGATTTATTATTTAAACCTAGAAGCGTATAAATATTTATATTGTTAATCTGGAATCCATCTGTTATACTCAAAAACACAAAATGTTATAAAATCTAACATTGAATTGAGTTGAGGAGGATTTGACTATGAAAAGACAAACGTTTCTGAAGGTTGGTGTCATTTTATCAGCGGTTTTGCTAGCAGGATCGTCAACAGATGTTATTTTTGCTGACACGATGGAAAGCGCGTATAAACCGAAAACGCATGTTCTAAAAGCGAATTCGGAGACCGTTCGCTGGGGGAATATTGGTAAAGGTGATCCAGCTTTAACAGTACAATCGGGAGATATTGTGACGGTCGAGGCCATTACGCATCATTCCGGTGATGATTACGATCGGATGATTAAAGGGGATGCGGGTGTTGAAGATATTTTTCACTGGATAGAAGGGGAGAAGAACGAAGCGCTTCGTGGACCAGGCGTACATATTTTGACGGGACCTATCGTAGTAGAAGGCGCTGAGCCAGGGGATGTTCTGGAAGTGAAGATTCTGGACATGAAGCTGAGACCTAATGGAAATGACAAATATGCAGGCAAAACCTATGGCGTGAATGCCGCGGCGAACTGGGGTTATCTATACGGAGATATGGTGGAGGAGCCGAAAAAACGTGAAGTGGTCACCATCTATGAGATGGATACTGAAGGTGGGACGGATTATGCAACAGCTGTTTATAACTACAAATGGACAGTGCAAACCGATCCGGATGGTCAAGTGCACCCGACAATCGACTACCCAGGTGTAATTGTAGACCATAATACGATTGATAAGAACTTTGATGTATTGAAAGGTATAAAGATTCCAGTACGTCTCCACTTCGGCACGATGGGTGTGGCGCCTAAAGAAGCGGATATTGTAGATTCAGTACCTCCTTCATACAATGGTGGCAACGTTGATGATTGGCGGATTACTGAAGGTGCAACGATGTATTATCCTGTATCCGTACCGGGTGCACTACTGTCAATTGGTGACCCGCATGCCGGCCAAGGGGATTCCGAGATTAACGGAACTGCGATCGAGACATCAGTTACTGGTGATATACAAGTCATTCTTCATAAAAAAGGAACGCTTAACCAAAAACTGAGTGGGTTAAGTTTCCCATTACTTGAAAATGAATACGAATGGGTTGTGCATGGCTTCAGCTACGCCAATTATTTGGAGGAGCTGGGGGCTAGTGCTCAGACGGATATTTTCAAAAACTCGTCCATCGACAAAGCAATGAAGGATGCCGCTCATAAAACAAAAGATTTTTTAATGGCTGGAATGGAATTGAGCGAGGATGAAGCGTACTCACTGATGTCTGTGTCCGCGGATTTTGGAATTACACAGGTGGTGGATGGAAACTGGGGTGTGCATGCTTTGATCGATAAAGGCCAATTCGGTGATTCGGAGCGCAAGGCAGTGGGATTACGTAGCAGCTTTGAAAGCTTTGGTGCGAAGGTGAGCTGGAAGCCGACTACTCAGACAGTAACTATAAGCTACAATAATAATGTTCTAGAGATGAAAGTCGGGGCGACGAGAGGAATGTACAATGGAGAGATCGTTAAGCTCGTTGCTCCAATAGAAGTTGTAAAAGAGAAGGTTCAGGTCAGCGAATATTTCGCGAAATTTTATAAAGCTAAGTTATCTAAAACAGAGTAGGTCGAATTAGCAATCATTTCATAAACATAATAAGATCCAAACCAGCGAAGAACCGTCTTAAAGTCGGTTCTTTTTTTTATATATTTAGACCATCCTGATTTTTGTGGCGTTTTAATAAGATTTGGTTTTCTACACGGACTAGACCATCCAGACAGTAGATGGATTCATGCATAAACCGTTCCATCTCTTCAAGGTTCTCAACTAGAATGTGAATGTGAAGAATGCACGGCCCTGTCATTTCATAAAGTACGGCTACGCATTCATTTTCTTTTAGGACTCTAACAATATGATTTAAATGGGCAGGCTCCACTTCAAGCTCTAGATACGCCGAAATTTTCTTTCCTAATTTTTCTGCGTTGATGACGATTGAGAATTGTTCAATAATTCCTTGATTGACGAGCCGATCAATACGATCTTTAACCGCGACACTTGATAAATTAACTTCTTTAGCTAGATCGGTGTAGGAAATTCTGCTGTTTTGAGTTAGGCGTTCTAAAATATGATTATCGATTGGATCAAGCATACGGAGTCGTTCACCTCTTTTTTTGTAATTGTAACAGAAAAAAATAGGCAATGCCTAGTAGTGCGTCACAGCAGGAGTGTGTCTCGGCATTCTCAGCTTAAGATGTTGACATTGAAGAATTATTTCACTATACTGGCTGTAATCTTATATACGATATACGTTGAAGAAGCCCAGTAGTAGCTTAGTCCCTGTTTCAGAAAGCCGGGGGTTGATGAAACCCGGTACACACTAAGAGTACGAATTACACTTTGGAGTATCTCGGCTAACACCGAGCGGAATGGCGAACGATATCTCGTCACGAGTGGCATCAATGCTGTGTTTTAGCATTAGCGTTTCATTGGTGCAATCTGGGTGGTAACACGGTTATTCAATCGTCCCTATGTCTACAATAGACAAGGGGACGATTTTTTTGTTTTTAAATATAAGGATTTATAAGTTTCTCTTCATCAACTATCCTTATATTCGCTTGGCGGACTGATGATTCGTTATAGGATATCTACTAATTTAAGGGGTGTTAGGCAATGAATATTATCGATGAACTAGAATGGCGCGATGCCATCAATCAACAAACCGATGCCGAAGGGCTTAGAGAATTGACCAACCAGAAATCCGTTTCGGTGTACTGCGGTGTAGACCCGACGGGTGACAGTATGCATATTGGTCACTTGATTCCGTTCATGGTACTCAAAAGATTCCAGCTTGCAGGACATCGTCCGGTTATGCTAATTGGCGGTGCTACGGGTACGATCGGTGATCCAAGTGGACGTCAATCCGAGCGTTCATTGCAGACGCTGGAGCAAATCCAAGCTAACGTAGATGCCCTTACCGCACAAATGAAAAAACTGTTCGTTACTGATGGCGACAATCAAATTCGTATGGTGAATAACTACGATTGGACGCATAAAATCAATGTGATCGAATTTTTGCGTGACTATGGTAAGAACTTCAGCATCAATTCGATGCTTGCCAAAGATGTTGTAGCGAGCAGATTGGACAGCGGAATTTCCTTTACAGAATTCTCCTACCAAATCCTGCAATCCCTAGATTACCTGCATCTGTACCAGCATGAAGATGTGCAGCTTCAAATTGGTGGCTCCGATCAATGGGGCAACATTACAAGCGGTCTGGATCTGATCCGTAGAAAAGAAGGTCCTGAAGCAAAGGCATTCGGACTTACGATCCCGCTTATGCTGAAAGCCGATGGTACGAAATTCGGTAAATCAGCTGGAGGAGCAATTTGGCTGGATCCGAACAAAACGACTGCGTTTGAGTTCTACCAGTTCTGGGCAAACACCGATGACCGTGATGTTGTGAAATACTTGAAGTACTTTACATTCCTATCTAAAGAGCAAATTGATGCACTTGCGGAAAAAGTACAGACTGAACCGCATAAACGCGAAGCACAAAAAACACTTGCTGAAGAAATGACCAGATTCGTGCATGGTGAAGAATTGCTGGAGCAGGCTAAACGTATTACTGCTGCTCTGTTCAGTGGAGATATCAAATCCCTAACTGCTGATGAGATCGAGCAAGGCTTCAAGGAAATGCCGACCTACGAAACTACACTGGAATCTAAAAATATCGTAGAGTGGTTGGTTGATCTCGGTATCGAGCCGTCTAAGCGTCAAGCACGTGAGGATATCACCAAAGGAGCAATCTCCATGAATGGTGAGAAAGTTAGCGACGTAGCACTGGAAGTTACAGCTAGCGAAGCTATCGGCGGCCGGTTTATCATTATCCGTAAGGGTAAGAAAAACTACAGCTTGGTGAAATTGTCCTAAAAATAAGAGCCTTCCTTATGAATAAGGGAGGTTTTTTGTTGTATTTTAAGTATAGAGGCGGATCATTTGCATATTAAGTGAAATTTGAAAGGTGAAATAGCGAAAATTATGGTAAGCTTAGGATTCGTGTGATTTATGGATTAACATGATATTCTACAACTATAACAGAAAATTAGGAGTGGTAATTTGAGAAGACAAAAACCAATGACCATGGAAGAATTGATGAATGAGTTACAAGGACAGAAAACGTATCAAGAAGATCCCAATCACATCTCTTTCGAGAAATTGTTTAATGAAGCGTTTATGAGTAAGTATTCCAATTACAAAAGTTTCGATGAGTTTGTAACCAAAGGAAACTTTCAAGTAAAGACAGAAGAAGATGTTGCTGACATACCTGATGAACTTTTTGATCGTCATGTAGTTAGAGAGACTAAATTTGCGGATTGGAAATCAATGTTGGAAACAGCGAATAAGGAATACGTCCGTAATTAAAAAAAAGTGTCTGGTAATGCTCTATTTATCTTCAAAGAAAATACACTCCCCATTGTTTTAACAGACAATGGGGAGTGTATTTTTTTATCTCCAGAAATTCGATTAACTATGATGTTTTACTCATCGTTGATGCACATACCTATGATTTAATTGAAGAAATAGGAAATAGGTTTCATAAAGGTTGTATTTATATAGGAGGGGCAGAATCGTATGACAACTTGCATACAGACCTCGAGGCCTGAGACTCTTCATGTCATGTGGAAAACCGTCTCAGAGGATTGTAATCTAGCCTGTGATTATTGCTATTACAGTACTGCCGGGGGACATCCTCATCATCCGATCCGAGTGATGGATACGGTTCTTCTGGAGCGGTTTATCGCTCAGTACATGAAAAGATCATCTGGTATAGCGACTTTCTCTTGGCAGGGTGGGGAGCCATTATTGGCCGGACTTTCGTATTTTGAACAAGTGATTTCATTCCAAGCTAAGTACGCTCCGCCTCATACGATGATCAGTAATGCGCTGCAGACCAACGGAACGCTAATTCATGAGAAATGGGCGAAATTTTTTAAACGGTACAACTTTTTGGTTGGGATTAGTGTGGACGGTCCTGAGCCCATTCATGATGCACATCGTATAACGGGTTCAGGGAAAGGTAGTTACGATCTCGTTATGCGTGGGATTCGCCATCTACAGAACGAGGGTGTGGACTATAGTATTCTGTCGGTGATTCATGAAGATAACGTGACGAAACCAGATGAGTTGATGGCATTTTATCTAGAACATACCTTTCCGAATATTCAGTTTATCCCCTGCATGGATTTTGTTTCTCAGAAAAGCGATGTAGCGGGACGTTTCCGAATTACACCTGAACAATACGGAGTCTTTTTATGCCGTACATTTGACCTTTGGTACAACGGTGGGTATCCAGAGCTTCCCATTCGAATTTTTGAGAATATGCTTCTTGTATTCATGCATCGTGAGGCAGAGTTATGCGTTCACAACTCATGCTGCCCGAAGATGATGGTGCTTGAAACGAACGGGGATGCCTACCCTTGCGATTTCTTTATTGATGAAGAGCATAGGCTAGGAAATATCGGCCAAACTGACCTGGAAACACTGCTAACCAGCCCAGTATATGATGATTTTTTGTTAATGAAGCCCAATATGAATGAATCATGCTATAAGTGTGAGTACCTTAGCTTTTGCAATGGGGGATGTCCGCGCAACCGGAATTGGCTTGATGTTCATGATCGTACTGAGGTTGATTATTTCTGCCGTAGTTATAAAATGTTCTACTCATATGCCTATGAACGGATGATACTGCTAGCAAACCGACTTAAATCGGAGCAGATGCTGGAGTTCAGGAAAAGTGCCAAACCACTTCCAGGTAGAAATGATCCATGTCTCTGCGGAAGCGGGAAAAAATTTAAGAGTTGCTGTCAACCACTATAGCTCAAATTAAAAAAAGGCTGTCCCAACAATCATGCAAATGGTTGTGGGACAACCTTTTTATTATGTTAAAGAACCATTTGATTTCTCACCATAATAGCCGCACCAGTCACCACAGCTTCTTCTTTTAATGTACCTAGGGAGAAGTGAGGTTGGTATTCAGGATAACGGTAAGTGTTTCGCTGTGCCACTTCAACCGCCGTTTGGAAAAACAACTCGTGAGAGTGGATGAGCGCACCACCTAGAATGATGGTCCCAGGATGAAACAGGTTGATAACGTTGGCGAGGCCAATACCGAAGTGAATGGCGGCTTGAGTAAATAATTCACGCGCATGTGGATTACCGTCTCTAAAGGCTTGTACCAATACATCATAAGTTAGTTTCTCAGGCGCCACTTTATATCTTTGGAAGATCAGATCGTTGTCTATTTTCGCCTCTGAGCGCGCACTTTGTTCTAGCGCCTGCACAGATACGAATGCTTCCAGAGCTCCGTAGTTCCCTTCATTATTTAATCGGGGTCCATCTGTCTGGATAATCATTTGACCAATGGCATCTTCCATATCCATCGTGCCATGAACAATACTACCATGCGACATCATCGCATAGCGGAGTCCTGCTCCAGCATGAACATAGAGCATATGTTGAATGTTAGCGTGACGGATGGACCAGCGTTCTCCAAGGAGTGCGGAATTGGCACCGTTGTCGAGTAAAGCTTTGAAGCCCGTTCGTTCCTCCACCAGTTTGCAAATAGGGAGATTGTTCCAGCCAGAAGAAGGGAAGTGTAGCGGTTTTAAGATTAAACCATTTTCCCGGTCAAGCGGTCCCACGGCTCCTATTCCTATCCCGATAATTTGACTGTCCTTCAGCTGATGGTCTCTAAGGAAAGCGCGTATTTGATTACTTATGTGATCCATAAATCTTTCAGGTGTGAATGCCTGATCCATTCGCCAGTGAACAATTGATTTTGGGTTCATTTGCATATCAAATAAACCAAGGGAAGAATACAGCCTGGAAATCTCTAAACCGATGATGTAGCCATAGGAAGGATTGATCTGGTATAAAATAGGTCTTCTGCCTCCGCTAGATTCCCCGAATCCGCATTCTATCAGCAAGCCTTCTTCCGTCATTTCATCTAATATTCGGGTCATTGTGCTTTTGGTAAGTGAAAATGTTTGTAGAAGATCTAACTTGGAAACTGTGCCTTGTTCGGCGATTCGGTCGTATAGGAGTTTCTTTGGGGATGGAATGTGTGTCGAGCGCTTTTCCACGATAAACCTCCAAGCTATATATAGGATGAACTAGTAAGATCGTTTTTTATAAAGTTTGTATTTATTAACATTAATATAGTATAACGCATAAACCATAGATTGTATTTTACCGTTCAAAAAACTTAATTCCATTTTGGGAAAAAGTGATATAATGAAATTACGACAGAAAATATAAGGGTGGAATCCATGAGAACAACTATGAAAACAAATGCGACGACGAATACAGACCTAAGGATAAGTCTATTGTTCCAGTTGTTTTGGGTATTTGTTCGAATCGGTCCCGTAACTTTCGGGGGAGGTTATGCGATGATCCCTATGATCGAACGGGAAATTTCCACTAAACGGAAATGGCTAGCTGAAGAGGAGATGGATGAAATTCTATCTTTAGCTGGCGCAGCACCAGGTGGGGTAGGTGTAAATGCGGCGGCATTTATTGGTTATCGTCTTGCTGGAGTGAAGGGTGCGATTGCTGCAATCGCTGGGATTACGATTCCAACCTTTATCATTGTTTGTTTGCTTAGCGCCGTTTACTCACAACTGGCCGACCAAGCAAAAGTTATTGCCGCCATGAAGGGGATTCATGGTGCTGTTATTGCCTTGATCCTAGTAGCAGCATATCGAATGGCCAAGAACGCTATATTTGACAAGACTACGGCTGTTACGGCGTTGCTTATACCGATTGTTTTATTAGTTTCCGGAATCAATCCCATTTACGTGATCGCAGTTGGATTGATTATCGGTTTTGTATATATGCCAATCAAACAGCTCTTAGGGCTCCAAGTTCGGACAGAGAAGGATTCCTTGAAAGCTTCTGATGAAGAATCGAACTATCCGGAGTATTACATCTAGGGGGAAGCGATGTGATTTGGAATTTATTTTTTATCTTTATAAAAATTGGACTGCTCTCCTTTGGAGGAGGGTACGCCATCATTCCGATGATTCAGCATGAAGCTATGGCTGGTGGTTGGTTATCTGAAAGGGAATTTCAAGAGGTAGTTTCCATCGCAG
The DNA here is from genome assembly GCF_037972555.1 of Paenibacillus sp. FSL R5-0744. Lineage (NCBI taxonomy): Bacteria > Bacillati > Bacillota > Bacilli > Caryophanales > Paenibacillaceae > Paenibacillus > Paenibacillus sp. FSL R5-0744. The sequence goes on along the minus strand of NZ_CP150228.1, from coordinate 3,952,123 downwards.
GGATGTCACCGGGCCCTGTTGCAACGAACAGTGCAACCTTGATTGGATATCGTGTAGCCGGAATAGAAGGAGCGATTGTGTCCACATTAGGCATGGTTCTGCCTTCATTAATCATCATCATTGTTATTTCCATCTTTTTTTATCGGGTGAGGGACAGTCAATGGATTAAAACGTTATTTTATGGTTTGCGACCAGTGATTACAGGCTTGATTGCCTATGCTGCGATTCGATTTGGATTAAATAGCATGGAACACGCTTTCATTAGTTGGCAGACCATTGGCACGTTGATCATTGTATTCGCTGCACTTTATGGTTTAATGAAATATAAGCTGCATCCACTCACCATTATCGTTGCCTCGGGCATTCTTGGTGTAGCCTTTTTTTAGACAGAGCCGGGACGATCCCAGATTGGAGGTAAGTACATGTCAGAGAATATACGGGCTTGCTGTTCAGCTAGTCGAAATCAAGTCGAGAAACAAGGTTCCATCGATGTTTGTAAGGAGAACACAACTATCCAAAGACCAGAAGGGGATAAAGATTTCTCGGACATGATCCTTATTCCTGGAGGCACTTTTCTTATGGGGACGGATGACAAAGAAGGGTTCCCCGCAGACGGAGAAGGTCCCGCTAGGAATGTTACCTTATCTCCCTTTTTGATTGATGCAACGGCAGTTACGAATAAGCAGTTTGCTGCTTTTATCAAGGAAACAAACTACGTTACAGATGCGGAGCGTTTCGGTTGGTCTTATGTGTTTCATTCTTTTGTTTCCATGGAGACAGGGAAAAAGGTGATCCAAGTAGCTACTCAAACTCCCTGGTGGTGGGTAGTAGAGGGCGCGAATTGGTGTCATCCGGAAGGTCAGGATTCTCATATTGACGAACGCCTTGATCATCCGGTGATCCACATATCTTGGCATGATGCTGATGCATATTGCAGCTGGGCCGGCAAACGTCTGCCTACGGAAGCAGAGTGGGAGTATGCCGCACGAGGGGGTCTAGTTCAGAAACGATATCCTTGGGGGGACGAATTAAAACCGGGCGGTGAGCATCGCTGCAATATTTGGCAAGGAAAGTTCCCTGATAAAAATCATGCCAGCGACGGTTATGCAGGTACGGCACCTGTGAAATCCTATCTCCCTAACGGATATGGTCTTTATAATATGTCAGGAAACGTGTGGGAATGGTGCGAGGATTGGTTTACTAAGGCTTATCATTTAACTTCCGAATCAGTGAATCCGAGAGGCCTGGTACGTGGTGTAGCAAGGTCGATGCGCGGAGGATCGTATTTGTGCCATAAATCTTATTGTAACCGTTATCGGGTGGCGGCCAGGAGCAAAAATACACCAGACAGCTCTGCAGGAAATATTGGCTTTCGATGTGCGGCGGATTATACCGGTTGAGAATACATAAAGACTACTACATTAGAAGGAGGAACTTCTTTGTCCTCTATCATTCATAGTCAGTTTGATATCACCGTGCTGGACGTTATAAAAATTCAATATCAGAAGCGGGTCTTATTCGATTACGTCCAGTCTTGTTATACCGTCTCTTATATCCAAAAAGGTGAGTTATTGACGACATCCTCCGAGGGAGAATATGTTGCTTCTGCCGGAGACGTGATGATCCACCGTCCTAACGAGCCTTTTAATGTGATCTCCAAAATGGAAGGCGTACATTATCTGTTTAATATTAACGCAAAGGTGCGAGACGGAGATGACTTCTTCAAGTTATTCCCGCTAGGCAAGGTGATTCGGATTCGGGATCAAAGCGAATATGAGCGAAGGTTTGACGAGCTGCGAAGCCTGTGGTTGCAGGAGGAGGATGATTTCAGAAATGTTCAGGTCGGTTCATTGGCATTTCTCCTCCTTTATGAAATTATGGAGAGCACCAAGCTTGGCGGGCGCCGCTCATCACGAGATCCCTATGTCACGGAACGCTTTAACGAGGCGTTGCAATATATGGAGGAGAGACTTGATCAGGAGATTAGTAGAGAGGAGCTTTCCAAGCTCTATCATATGAATCCTGTTTATTTTAGCCGGGCGTTTCAGAAAATATATAAATTGACACCTATGCAAATGCTACGAAAATTACGGCTGCAGCAAGCTAAACAAATGTTGGAGTATACGGACTATACCATCGAGCATATCTCCCAGAGATGTGGTTATTATGATGCTTCACATTTCAGTAAGGTATTTCGTGGCGAATACGGCAGGGGTCCGGCAGAGTACCGAAAAAGTATCGAATATACAAAAACAAACATCGCTACTCCATAGCGGAGCTTTCCATATTCATTTACTCTATAAGCATGAGCAGATCATTCTGAACTGCCCGAATCGATGCGTAACCATTTCGATTAAAAGGAAAGGCAGTGTATAACTCATGAGAATCTTGTATTTGGATTTGGATTCGCTTCGCCCGGACCATCTGGGATGTTATGGCTATCATCGGAATACCTCCCCGAATATCGATTCAATCGCTAAAGAAGGTGTCACCTTTACCAACTACTATTGTTCAGATGCGCCGTGTCTACCGTCCCGTTCTGCTTTAATGTCGGGACGATTTGGCATTCATAATGGGATTGTAGGACATGGCGGGACCGCTGCTGATATGCGTAGAGAAGGGGCGAAACGCGAATTTAATGACCGGCTGGGAATGGAGAGTCTTCCCGCTATATTAAGGCAAGCAGCCATGAAAACCGCGTCGATTAGCACCTTCGCCGAACGGCACTCGGCCTGGACCTTTAATGCCGGTTTTCAAGAAGTGTTTAATGTTGGTGGAAGGGGGCATGAGACGGCAGAGCAGGTGCTTCCTGTGGCACTTAAATGGCTTGAGGATAATGGGGAGTCCGAAAATTGGTTTCTGCACCTGAATTTCTGGGATCCTCATACGCCTTATCGTACACCCGAGAGCTACGGTAATCCGTTCGAGAAGGAGCCTTTACCTGATTGGATCACGGAAGACGTGTTTGAGCTTCACCGGAGTAAAAAGGGGCAGCATAGTATTGAAGATATGAATGCACTCGCGAAATCGCATTATCATCAGCATTTTAGGCATCAGCAGGAGATAGAGAATCGTGATGACCTGCGAGTTATCTTTGACAACTATGATGCTGGAGTTAAGTATCTGGACGAGCATCTCGGGAAAGTATTTTCTAAGCTCAGAGAACTTGGCGTGATGGAAGATACGGCTATCTTGATCTCAGCGGATCACGGAGAGAGCCTGGGCGAGCTAGGGATTTACTCCGAGCACGGCACGGCAGACGAGGCGACTTGCCACATTCCGATGATTATTCGCTGGCCAGGCGGCAAGAAGGGAATAGTGGAGGATGGGCTACATTATCACCTTGATCTCGGACCGACATTAGCAAGCCTTCTGAATTTGAAAGGGGCTCCTTCTTGGGATGGTGAAAGTTATGCTGATACCATTCTGGAGGGACAATCAGGAGGGCGTGAGTATCTCGTAATCTCACAATGCGCGCATGTGTGTCAACGCAGCATCCGATTTGAGGATTGGTTATATATACGCACTTATCATGACGGACATCATGGATTTCCGAAAGAAATGTTGTTTGATTTGAAGCATGATCCTTACGAACAACATAATCTCGCCGAAGTGCGTAAAGACATTTGTATGAAGGCTGTCTATCTGTTGAATGAATGGCATGACAACATGATGAGCTCCATGGACTGTGATATCGATCCATTATGGACGGTACTTATGGAAGGTGGACCCTATCATGCGAAAGAGTATGCGAGCTCATCCTCATAGGATGCTTAGAGTTGTCTTTTTGAATGAGGAAAGAAAGACAACTGAGAAGGAGGCTGCCCCTGAATGGGCAACCTCCTTTTTTATTCTCTGGCTTCTTGCTGATCAATTAAAGCCCCGGGAAGCCTCAAAACGGTTTTCGTCCCACTACCCTCCTTACTGTACAGCAGAACGCCGCAGGGATCACCGTACTTAAGATTTAAACGGTTATTGACGTTTAGGAGCCCGATATGATCACCGGATTCTATGTTCTTACCAGCCAGCAGCTCGGTTAGCTGTTCCAGTCTCACAGCAATGATGCCTACACCATTATCTTCTACAGCGATTTCAAGCAGTCCCGCTTCGCTTTTCTCTACTGTGATCAGCAAGACTCCCTGACCTTGAGCCTCAAGTCCATGACCAAGCGCATTTTCGACAATAGGTTGAAGGATCATTTTAGGTACGGGAATGTGTAACCATTCCTGTGGACAGAACAGCTTGTAACTGAATTTGTCAGGGAAACGGCCTTGGTAAATCCTCACACAAGATTCTGCGATTTTCAGTTCTTCTCCAAGAGTTACCTCCTCTTTGCCCTTGATGCTGTACTTGAGCATTGTGCTTAAGGCGGTAGTCATTTCGTAGATTTCCCGATTTCCTTTTACGATCGCAACGCCTTTGATTGTATCTAAAGTGTTGCTTAAGAAATGGGGATTAATTTGACTTTGCAAATACGAGTATTCGGCACGTTGCTTTTCCAGATCTGTCTGGTAAAGCTGGGTGTTTGCATCGATTAATTGGTCCGTCAAATCGTGAATCCGCGTTGTCATATCATTGAACTGTCGAGAGATGATTTCAATTTCAGCATAGCCTTTTAAATCGACCTTGTTGTTCAATATACCTAGACTTCCGCCTTTTAATTGATTCATATAGCGCATAAGCCTAGACAACGGTCTTAAGAGATTCATCATGAGTACAGAGTAGGGAATAGAGACGACCAATAAGATTAATGCTAGAAGAGCATAGCTGACCTTCTTTAATTTCTCCAGTTCTTTCATTAAATTATGGACAGGAACAGCGGTTATAATTTTTCCAGAGATCTCCGGTAAGATAAAGGACTGAATTGCATATTTCTTTCCGTTAACTGTTTCGACGATCGACTCTCCATCCCTTCCAGTTGCCCGAGTTTGAAACTGCTGGAGCATGTCCTCCGGCTCATCACTATTTGAGTAGATCAGCCCTTTATCATCCATCATAAAAAAGCTGGTTCCGACTAATCGAGGGTACTCTGAAATTTCAGTTTGAATAGCCTTCATATCCACAATAACTGCGATGTAGCCAATTTTTTCGCCATATAGGGACGTGTCACCTGAAGCAAAGATGTTCATCCCGAACAGTAATTTTCTCTTGTCGATGACCTTGTCTGGAGGACTGTATCCGCGATAATGAACGATTCCATCATCCCCAGCCGTCTTCATAAGATCGACAGCATATTTGGTTCTTCCCGCTAAGGAAATACGAGTGTTAGAGCTACCGATAACAATAATATCTAAAATGTCCGTATTCATATTTCGCGCGATACTCAATAGCCCCTCTACCTTTTGGGATAGGTCGTAGCCTCGAAGCTTATCATTCTCGACTAGGAACTTTTGGACGGTCGAATCGTATCCTACATTCATCATCATGGAAGAAACGTTGGCATAGTTGTTAGAAATCCGTTGCTTGAGGAGGGAGACCAGCTCCGTATTGTATTGCGTATTTTGATTAATGATGGTCTCGCTTGATAGTTGGTAGACTCGTGAAACGATGATTGGGATAATGGCAACAATAAATAAACCAAATAACAGAACCTGAGTACGGATAGATAATCTCTTAAATGTCTTCATTGCTTTGTTCCCTATATTGCGTAGGTGTCATTTTGAGATGCCGTTTAAAAATTCGTGTGAAGTAGAAATAATCCTGAAAACCGCATTTCTCACCGATTTGGTAAATGGAAAGGTCGGTCTCGACCAGCATTTTACAAGCGTATTCAATTCTTAATCGACTGATATGTTCGATGATGGTCTCGCCGACTTCTTTCTTGAATAATTGGCATAAGTAATTTGGACTTAAGAAGAACTGATTGGCTAAATGTTGAATCGAGATTTCTTGATTGAAGTGGTTGCGGATGTACAACATGATTTCTTTGACTTTGTGGTTTGAAATTCGTGAAATATCAGTTTCGTTTCTGTTCATAAAAATATCAAGCGTCATAAGAATCAAATCATCGATCATAGCTTCAGCCGTACCGTATCGATAATAGAGCTGTTCATATCCTTCAAAAAAACGGCCGTTAACCCGAGTCCCTTCCCGAGGAAATAAGTAGAGGATCGATGTGTAGAGCAAATAGGCTTCTTTAATGGTGAACGTTCCCTCTTTGAATAATTTCTTTATCGATTCCATGGCTGCTATAAAACCGAGCCGGTCTTTATTATGAAGAATCCGGGAGATCTCTTTGAGCTTTTCGTCGATCGGTATTTCCTGTTGTGGATTCACGCGATAACATCCAGGCATCCCCGTTGCAAACATACTGAAAGCAGCATGAGAAGCGGATTCTAAAGCCGCATCCAGTTGATGTATATCCGAAATAGGAGGACCGATCCCGACCCCGCATTCTTGCACAACCTCTGTATGTTCAAGACCCCGAAGGAAGACTTCGTATTGGCACTCTTCCAATAAATAACCATGACGTCGGCGGCTCATCGGGAAGACCAAGGAAGAGAATTGCCCGACATCTGCGGGCGAACTTAACCCTTGGATAACAATGGGGATATGAGGGCGATCTTCCGACAAGGGTATTCGCTTCTCGTCCAACCGTAAGCTGATTCGTTCAAGATCTCCGGAACAAACCGCTTCATATAGTTCGAAGTCATGGACAGGGCTTTCTTTAACCACCTTCGATTCGTGTTGCTGGGCTATTCGGTTAAGCATTCCTTCGATTTCTTCGATTTCAAAAGGTTTCAGGCAGTATCCGAACGTGCCATAATTCATCGCTTTTTGTGCATAAGCGAACTCTGCATGTCCGCTGAGTACGATGAAAATTGTATCAGGTGCGATGGCTTTACCACGTTGAATGAGCTCTAGCCCATTCATTACAGGCATTTTAATATCTGTTAGAACAAGGGTGGGGCGAAGCGATTGAATTAATTGCAGGGCTTCTTGCCCGTTTTCGGCATCGTCGATCACTTCAAAGCCGTATTTCTTCCAATTCACTCCTGCTTTAATTCCCTCTACAATCCACTTCTCATCATCTGCAATAATCACTGAACGCATAAGTGAATCCCCCTTTCTATATGGAGCTCTTAGATTTATCCTAGCGATTGTGGATCAAGGGGGGTATGGACTATCTTACGCTCACTATGTCCGATATTACGTGTCACAGGAAGGTCACCCACAAAGGTGTGAAAAATCCACATGACCGGAGTTGTATCCTCTATACAAGATAATTTACACTCCCGATATAATTTACCATATAAATCGCTTACAAGCATAAACAATCTCATACAGAAAGGTGGGGAGAAGATTGGCTGATTCTGTAACCGCTCGTACGCCTAAGCGAAGCTTAAAGACTCGTGCTCCTAAGCAAAGCTTAGGAAAAACGATTTTACAGTACAAGTATTTTTACCTCATGGTTCTACCGGTTTTAATCTGGTACGCCCTCTTCAGCTATGCTCCCATGTACGGTGTAACGTTAGCATTCAAATCATTTGATTACAGTAAGGGGATCCTGGGAAGTCCCTGGATTGGCTTAGAGAATTTTCAAACGCTGTTGACCGATCCCGATTTTCGCAGGGCATTTTGGAATACGGTCATTATCAGCTTGATGAAGCTGATCACTCATTTTCCGATGCCCATTATCCTGGCGATTGTTTTATATGAGTTTTCCAGGACAAAAATGAAGCGGTTTTTTCAGACGATCCTGACGTTTCCACATTTTATTTCGTGGGTTGTGCTGTCAGGGATTATCATCAATATTTTAAGCAAGGACGGGATTTATAACCAGATCATCATGTTGTTTGGCGGGGATCCAAATTCTCCGCTTGTAGATGAAAGTGCATTCAGACCTGTTCTATATATCACTCATGTGTGGCGAGAGATCGGTTGGGATTCAATCATTTACTTAGCGGCGCTTGCAGGGATCAATCCTGAGCTGTTTGAAGCGGCGGAAGTGGACGGAGCGAACCGGTTTCGCCGTCTGTTAAACATCGCATGGCCGGGCTTGAAGAGTACCGTCGCAGTTTTGTTAATTCTTCAAGTTGGACAATTATTGACGCAAGGTTCGAGCTTCGAGCAAATATTCAATCTGTATAGTTCACCGGTATATTCGGTTGCCGACACGATCGATACATACATTTATCGGACTTCATTCACGATTGGAGGCGACTTTGGATATATGACCGCCGTGGGTGTCGTCAAGTCCATTATAAGCCTAATCCTTTTATGGGCGGCCAATACGTTCGCTAAGAAGATGGGCGAGGAAGGACTGTATTAATTTGCAGGAAAAGGGGAGAAGCAAGTGACCGACACAACGGTTAAAAAGAGAAAAAAATGGAGTGTCTTCGATATCGTCGCATTCGTGGTTCTGGGGCTTCTAGCACTAGTAACATTTTTTCCCTTCTATAATGTTCTTATTATCTCAGTTGCAAAGTTCGAAGCGATTAGTAAAAGCGACTTTTATATTTTTCCGCTTTCGTTTGACCTGTCGGCATACAAGCTGTTGCTTCAGGATATGAAGTTTTGGACTTCGATTTTAAATTCTGTCATCGTAACGGCGGTTGGCGTGTTGTTCAGCATGGCGATCTCTGTAGCGGGAGCATACGCATTATCCAAGCGGGGCATGCCGGGAAGAAACATAATGCTTAGTTTGATCTTGTTTACTATGTTTTTCAATGGCGGTTTAATTCCCTTTTATCTAGTCGTTAAAGATCTAGGATTCGTAAACAATATACTCGTCATGATCATACCCGCCGGTCTCAATACGTTTTACCTGATCATTATGAAAAACTATTTCAACACGATTCCAGAAAGTCTGGAAGAGTCAGCTAAGCTGGATGGGGCAAATGATCTGTACATCCTTTACAAAATCATTATTCCGATCTCTGCCCCATTCATGGCGACCTTTGCTTTGTTCTATGCTGTGGAAAGATGGAATGAATGGTGGTACGCGTTGATCTTTATCAGTGACGCTTCAAAGGCCCCGCTTCAGATTTATTTACGTGAGACACTCATTACTTCGAATTCCTTGCTAAGTCAAATGGCACAGACGATGGCCGAGCAGGAGCAGACGGGGAAGGTCTATACACCTGCACTTCAAATGGCAGCAATTGTAGTTTCGAGTATTCCGATTATTGTTGTTTATCCGTTCCTGCAGAAGCATTTTAATAAAGGCATTATGGTTGGTTCGATAAAAGGATAAGAAAGATTTTAAATAGATTGATTCTATCCTAAAATAGTATAAAGGGAGGTTTCAAGCATGCTTAGAAAGAAAATGATGACACTGGCATTATGCATAACTTTATTGGCTTCGGTGCTCACGGCTTGTGGTGGAGGCAATAACGACAAAGGGCAGGCGGCATCAAACGGTGAAGTATCTCCGGATTCTTCTAATTCCACGGACAACCCTTACAAGGATCCAATGACCATTTCTCTTGGTTTCTGGGACGCGGATGCTGAAATTGCTAACATCGAAAAAGACCCGATCGCCAAACAAGTATTAGAAAAATTCAACATTACATTAAAACCTGTCAATATGACCTGGGATGACTATACCCAGAAGATTCAAATGTGGGCTGCTTCCGGTCAATTGCCTGATATTTTCGCGATCGACGCTGTCGGTACGCAATATCAGCGTAAATGGGTTGAACAAGGTGTTGTCAAAGCACTTCCGGATCTTTCCAAGTATCCTAACCTTGCAAAATACTTCGAATCACCGGACATTAAAGGTTTAGGTGTAGACGGAAAGTATTATACCGTTCCTCGTCGGATGTTCCCGAGTGTCGATTGGAGCGCACTGGATCGTATGGTGTTCTATCGATGGGATCTTGCTCAAAAAGCTGGAATCACTAAAGAACCCGAGACCTGGGAAGAGTTTGAAGCTATGCTTGATGCAATCGTGAAGTCGGATCCGGAAGGAAAGCATATTACCGGTCTTACGACGACAACTACCAAGATGCTGGGCGGATTCTTCTGGTTGTACGGTAACCCGGTTGCCACGAGTGATGGAAGCGGCAGTGACTTTAAATGGATCAAAGAGGACGGTAAGTTTATACCTGCTGTATTTTCGAAAAATGCGCTTCCGGCGTTACAAAACATGAAGAATATGTACGAAAAAGGTTTGATCGATCCAGACATCGCGCTTGTAAAGCCTGCAGAGTCTTATGACAATTTCGTAGCAGGTAAAGCAGCTGCTCTTCTAAGCGGTGGCGGTTTTATAAATTTAAATAGCGATATGTATGAAAAACGCTGGAAATCAGCTTATCCGGATAAAGATATCATGGAGAGCGTAAAGGCACTCAAGCCACTTATTGGACCTGATGGTGAACGCTCACATGCTATTTTTAAAACGTACTGGTCGGAAAGTTATTTCAGCAATAAGGTTGACGATAAAAAGATGGATCGCATCATGGCACTCTATGATTATGTGTTGTCTCCTGAAGGTAAGGACCTGTTGACTTATGGCATTGAAGGTGTCGATTACAAGATCGAAAATGGGCAGAAGGTTGTCATTGAAAAGGGTTCATTAAATGAGAAGTATCCTGCTAGCAGATTTCTAAAAAATTTGGTGGCTTATGAAACTTCCGATAGCTATAACATGGATAACCCGACGATCGCTAACGAAGGGATCCGCAAAGAAGCTGTCGATTATATCGATTGGATTCAGAACAATACGAAGGTTCCAGAATACGACATTCGGTTAACGTATTTGTCCACCCCAACAAAGGATAAATTTACTGTGCTGGACCATGATGATCTGCTTAAGATCATGCTTTCCAAAGAACCCGTTGAGAGTTACTGGAATAACATTGTGAACGATTATAAGGCTAAAGGTCTTGATAAAATGATAGAAGAAGTAAATGCGAAGGCCAAAGAACAAGGTATTGAATAATTGATGGATAGAGAAGATCCGGGCTGAAGCAGCCCGGATCTTCCGTTTAATGATTTGAAGAAGAACCAAGAATATGCGGCGCTACTGATCGCATACTTATAATAAGATTAGGAGGGTAAAGTCTATGATACATAGCATTCACTTGACAGGGTTAACCGAGAAACAGTTAGCAGCTGTTTCAGAAGTAGCGGGAATATTGAGTATCCGAATAGAACGGTCAGGGATTCCAGTAAATTGTAAGAAACAAGGGAATGGCATTCGAATATCTTACGAAGAGATTCAGGCCACTATTGAGTATGAACAGGAACATCAGTTGATCCGGGCACTCAGCCGATTGCTAGAGAATTTACGTCGTGGTGAGAGAGTTGAAATTAATGAAATGTCGGTTTATGAACAGCTAGGTTTCATGGTAGACTGCTCAAGAAATGCTGTTCTTAACCATGAAGGATATAAGGAATTGATTCGGCGCTTAGCGCTTATGGGATATTCAACGGTTCAACTGTATACGGAAGACACCTACGAACTTGAGGGGTATCCTTATTTCGGTTATTTAAGAGGTCGATATACAGGGGAGCAAATTCGGGAGATGGACCAGTATGCCGCGTTATTTGGTATAGAATTAGTTCCTTGTATCCAGACGCTGGCTCATCTGGGCCAAGCATTGAAATGGCAAGCACATGCACCGCTAGTGGATTTCCAAGACATTCTCCTCATTGATGATCCGAGAACTTACGAGTTAATTGATCGAATGTTCGCTTTTATGGCGACCCATGTAAGCAGTCGCCGTATAAATATTGGGATGGACGAAGCGCATATGATGGGACTTGGTAAATATCTAGACAAGCATGGGTATCAAGATCGATCCTCCTTGATGTTAAAACACTTTAGTACTGTTATGGAAATCGCCAGGAAATATGGTTTCCGTACGATGATGTGGAGCGACATGTTTTTCCGTCTGGCTAGTTCCGGAGAATATTACGATGCTGAAAGTCCAATCAGCCCCGATATTGTTAAGCTGATTCCTGAAGATGTTACCTTGATCTATTGGGATTACTATTCGGAAACGCAGGAGAAATACGACGGAATGTTACGCAAACATAAGCAGCTGAATGATCATATTGGATTTGCAGGTGGTGCTTGGAAATGGATGGGCTTCGCTCCAAACAATGAATTCAGCCGCAAAGTCAGTCTGCTGGCTCATGATAGCTGTGTTAAGCATGGAATTCAAGAAGTGCTGATTACCGCATGGGGAGATAATGGTGCTGAAGCTTCCGTCTTCTCGGTTCTTCCAACCCTTCAACTTTGGGCGGAGCTGTGCTACACGGGATGTTTCGTGGAGAATCATGTTAAAGAAAGATTCAGTAGCTGCGTGAAAGGCCATTATGATGACTTTATGGCACTCGATGCGGCTAACCTGGTTCCAGGTAATTCGGCGCCGGGGGGATGTTCCATCAATCCGGCTAAATACTTGCTTTATCAAGATATTTTGTGTGGTTTGTTCGATCGACATGTTATTCCTAGCGTGTATTCGAAGCATTATCAGCAAAGTGCGAAAATGCTTGAACAGGCGATTACTCGGAATTCGCCTTGGCAATCCTTATTCTCTGTACAAGCTAGCTTGTGTCGCTTGCTTGCGATAAAGAGCGAAATCGGGATTTCCATACGTGATGCTTATCATCGAGGAAATGTTGAGGAATTGGCTCATTTTTCCAAGGTGACTTTGCCAGAACTATCAGATTTAGCCATTCGATTTATGGATGACTATCGGGTGCAATGGGAGCTGGAAAATAAGGTGTTTGGTCTTGATGTTTTTGATCTTCGTATGGGAGGTATGCTTCAGAGGATTAGGACGGCTATTCATCGAATCAATAGTTATGTCGAAGGGAAAGTGGAACAGATAGCTGAATTAGAAGAGGAGCTACTGACGTTCGACGGTCTCGTTGACGATGACGGCCCAAGGGCGATAAGTGCGAATTTGTGGCACACGATCGCAACACCGTCCGTCATCGCAGGAGTATAAGAAGGGAGTGAGGTTATGATTGACACAAATCTGGACCATCAAAATGGCTCAAAGCGGCCCAACCTTATGCTTATCACAGTGGATCAGATGCGTTTTGATTGCCTGAGCATCATGGGACATCCCGTCGTTGAGACACCCAACCTGGATTCTCTTGCATCAAGAGGGATATTATTTGAACACGCTTACTCAGCTACCCCGAGTTGTATTCCCGCGAGGGCTGCTATCATGACAGGAATGGGCCAACGATCACATGGGCGGGTGGGGTATCAGGATAAGGTTGAATGGAATTACGCCCATACGATTGCCGGAGAGCTTGCTCAAGCTGGTTATCATACGCAGTGTGTTGGCAAGATGCATGTGTATCCTGCACGTAATCTATGTGGATTCCATAATGTTGTGCTTCATGATGGATATCTTCACTACAATCGGGACAAGAGCCAAGCCATATATGATGAACACTATGATCAAGTGGACGATTATTTACAGTGGCTGCGAAGACAAACCAATGCCAATTCGGATATCACTGACTTAGGACTTGATTGCAATGCCTCAACGGTTGCCCGCCCCTGGCATTTGCCGGAATCGATGCATCCAACGAATTGGTGCGTAACCGAATCGCTAGACTTCTTACGAAGAAGAGACCCTGGAAAACCATTTTTCCTATGGTCCTCCTTCGTTCGCCCACATTCCCCCTTGGATCCGCCGCAAAGTTATCTAGATATGTACATGGATTTGGAAATTCCTGATCCTCCAGTCGGAGATTGGGTGAACGAGAATGCAGCTTTAAACAGTGCTAAGGATCCAACATCTTCGTTCACTCATTTGCCAAAGCGCAGATTGGATCGTGCCCGTGCCGCATATTATGCACTAATAACGCATCTTGACGACCAAATTGGGAGGTTGATCAATGGGCTGCAGGAATATGGAGTTTTAAATGAAACTTTGATTCTATTTACTTCTGATCATGGTGAAATGATGGGGGATCATCATTACTTCCGCAAATCACTTCCTTATGAAGGAAGTGCTAAGATTCCTTTCATAGTGTTTGATCCGGGAGAAACGCTTGGACTTCTTGCAGGCTCCCGGCTTGATTCCATTGTAGAGCTTCGCGATATTATGCCGACGTTTCTTGAAGCTGCTGGCGTCCAAATACCAGTTACAGTAGAAGGGCAAAGTGTGTTGCCGCTGTGTAAGGGAGATCAGATAGTGTGGCGGTCTTATATTCATGGGGAGCAAGCCTATGGAGAAAAGTCGCACCACTTTTTAACGGATGGAAGAGAGAAATTCATATGGTATTCTCAGACAGGCGAAGAGCAGTACTTTAACCTAGTGACCGATCCCTTAGAGAAGGTTAATGCAATCGGATGTACCGATAATTTAGAGCGTATACGTGAATGGAGAGAGCGTCTTATTCACGAGCTGGAGGGACGAGAGGAAGGGTTTGTAAACAACGGTGAATTGATTGCCGGACGTCCAATTTCTCATATTCTAAAGGCATCCGAATTGGGGAAATGATCTTAACGAAGGACAACCTGAACATTCAGGTTGTCCTTCGTCTGTTACGGAAAGATTAAGGAGTTTAGCATGTGTTTTGATTTACCAGCTACTCCGGCGCTGAGGCAATGGGTCCTGATCTTGAATCATTCGATGGACGAGCAATTCTACCATCGAACGGCGAATTTCACTATAATCGGAATCTTCAAAACGATTGTGGTTTTCATGAGGATCCTCTTTCAAATCATACAATTCACCGTAGGTCTCACCTGCGAAGATCACCAACTTATAGCGTGTTGTACGCAAACACTTAGCGTTAATGCCGCGATCATGAGCAATATAAGCGGTTAGGGCAGAATTACGCACATGGGACTCTCTTCCAGCCAGCACCTCCATCTGTGACACACCTTGAATTCCGTAGGGAGTTTTGAGACCTGCGGCTGCAAGCAGTGTGGGGACAATATCAACATGTTCCATTAAAGCAGGGACCCGTTGCCCGGAAGCAATCCCAGGACCGCGTACGATCATCGGGATTCGTGTTAACCCTTCATAAAACCACGGCCCCTTGTAAATTAGTCCATGGTCACCGAGCAGTTCTCCGTGGTCGCTGGTGAAGAGGATGACTACATCATCGTACATTTCTTTTTGACGCCAAGCTTTTATAATACGTCCGATCTGCTCATCAATGAAGGTAATCATCGCATAATAATTTCGAGTGAGTCGTTTCATATGCGCTTCATTAAGAGAATGCTCCTCACCGCCACCAGGCCAATATCCTCCCTGACTCTGACGCAGCAGATGAGGAGGACGAAGATGCACGTCGTCTGCCTCGCTGGCTGGAGATGGAATGTCAGTGTCAGCGTACATATCCGCGTAAGCTTTTGGAGGGTCAAAGGGGTGATGTGGATCGACGAAACTGGTCCATAAAAATAGCGGTTGTTCGGTTTTGTGAGAGAGGATCACATCGATGCTCCGTTCAGCAATCCAGTATGACTGGTGTAGCTCTGGAGGGATTTCGCTCTCCCACACATCGTTTTGAGCATTAGAAGCTCTGTAACGGTCTTTACTGAATCGTTCTGCTACTTCCGGGTTACGTTCCTTAAGCCACTCCATATATTCCCCGATACAATTGTCTTCCGTAATATGATGTTCATCAAATCCGTAGTACGTTCCATCGGAAGCTCTTCCGCGGTCACGATAAGCAGGCTCTTCATATTCTTGTGAAAAGTCCCCCTTCATTTGTGGACGGAAGTGCATCTTTCCTATACCGATGGTTTTATAATTCGCTGTCTTTAAATGATCGCACAAGGTAAGTTCGTCTTCTCTAAGCGCAGTACCGATGTTCCAAGCACCATGGACATGAGGGTACCTTCCAGTAAAAATGGAGGAACGTGAGGGCGTGCAAACGGGACTAGCGCAGTAAGCTCCAGTGAAGAGCGTGCCTTCTGAAACAAGCTTGTCAAGCTCAGGTGTCAGTACGGAAGCGTTCTCGATACCTAGTGCATCCGCACGCATTTGATCTGTGGTAATTAACCAAATATGAGTTCTTTTTGACATCCGTAAAACCTCCTATGAATATAGTTTATAGCATCACAAAAGCCTCTAGCAACCAATGAATTCTCCATATATTTCATTAGAATTGTCCATATGGGTTGATATTTTTATTACCTATAATTGAATAGTCTATCTCAATGTTGGAGGAGAAATTATATGCGGAAGTTATCCATATCAGGGGATCATTTTATATTAGACGAACAACCCATCCGGTTGCTTTCTGGTGCGCTTCATTACTTCCGGATCGTTCCGGAATATTGGCAGGATCGTTTGCTGAAGCTGAAGGCTTGCGGATTAAATACTGTTGAAACCTATATTCCTTGGAATTTACACGAACCAGAGGAGGGGACCTTCAATTTTGATGGATTTGCTGACATCGATGCTTTCGTTAGACTTGCTGGAGAGCTTGGTTTGCACGTGATTTTGCGGCCAAGTCCTTATATTTGTGCGGAATGGGAATTCGGTGGATTGCCAGCTTGGTTACTTGCGGACGATAACATCCAGCTGCGTTGTAATGATAACGTCTATTTATCTAAGTTGGATGCCTATTTCGATGAGTTGCTTCCACGTCTGCGGCCTTTGTTAAGCACTAACGGTGGGCCTGTGCTTGCCCTTCAGGTAGAGAACGAATATGGAAGCTTTGGGAGTGATAAGACTTACCTGCATGATCTAAAAGCAGGAATGATCGCCCGCGGCATGGACGTTCTGCTGTTTACTTCAGATGGAGCTGAAGATCATATGCTTCAAGGCGGTATGATCGACGGAGTGTTCGCCACCGTAAATTTCGGTTCACGGGCAAAGGAAGCCTTTGCTAAATTACGTGAATATCAGCCTACGGGGCCGTTGATGTGCATGGAATTCTGGAATGGATGGTTTGACCACTGGATGAAACCGCATAATACCCGCCCCGAATCCGAAGTAGCGGAGACTTTGGATGAAATGCTGGCTCTAGGAGCCTCTGTTAACTTCTACATGTTTCATGGGGGGACGAATTTTGGATTTATGAATGGGGCAAATTTTTTTGACAAATATGAGCCCATCGTAACCAGCTACGATTATGATACACTGCTGGACGAATCGGGTAAGCCAACTGCAAAATTTTATGAAGCTAGAAAAATTATTGAGAAATACGTAACGTTGCCGCCACTGGAATTACCGCCGTTAATAAAGTCACAAGCTTATGGGAAAGTGTTGATGACAGAAGCAGCACCACTGTTCACTCAGTTAGACGTTTTGTCTCGTCCAGAACGTAGAGCATGTCCCGAGCCAATGGAGAAACTGGGTCAAGATTATGGATTTATCTTGTATTCAACGAAGATCAGTGGACCCCGCAGCAGTACGGAGCTCGTTCTTCAAGAAGTTCGCGATCGTGCGCTTGTATTCGCGAATGGGGCCTTTGTCGGTACAGTTGAACGCTGGGATCCGCGAGGAATTTCATTAGAGGTCCCGATTGAGGGACTGCAAATCGACATTCTTGTGGAGAACATGGGACGCGTAAATTATGGCCCTCTGCTTCGTGATCCGAAGGGCATAACCTGTGGCGTTAGACTCGGCTATCAATTTTTGCATGATTGGACTATTCGTTCTTTGCCTTTAACCAATCTTAAAGGATTATCATTCACATCGATAGATTGCGAAGAACGTCAGCGGCCCACTTTCTACCGGGGGGGCTTTCAAGTCAGTAAGCCTGAGGATACTTTTTTGCGGCTGGACGGATGGAGTAAAGGTCAAGTTTTTATAAACGGCTTTAATCTAGGTCGTTACTGGGAGGAGGGTCCGACAAAAACGCTTTACATACCGGCACCGCTTTTGCGTCAAGGCGGGAACGAACTAATCTTGTTTGAATTACATGGCGTAATGGAGCCAGTGGTTACTTTTGTAGATACACCTGAGCTCACATGATATTTAAATATTTAATGGGTGAGTAATTATCATGATTCTATAGTGTGGGTCTGATGATTTTTAATATATAATCAAAACAGCCCAACAATTTATAGGAACTGAAAATGCACGATTAGGGTGGTTTAGAGGAGGATTGCTAATGAGTTATGATTTGATGGCGTTCGAGACGTCTAAAGCACCGCAAGAGAGAGCAGTGTTTATGAAGTGGTATGAGCAGCAAGTGCAGTGGTCGGAAGACCATGCCTATAATGATCCATCAGTTTTATCGGAGGCGCTGCAACGCTTTTATAGTGAGTTGTCCGAGCAATTTCCTAATATGAATGTAGAGGATGAGATTTTTGAGGCGATGGAGGAAGCCGGAACGGATAACCGGTTGACTGACTACTCGCTTGGCACATCCGTCATCTATGCGGCGTTCGCGTATTCCGTAGCTGACGAAGCTTACACGGCGATGCGGGAGTTGGCTATAAAACACAAAGTAGGATTTTTTGATGTAAGCAGCAACGAAGGCGATATTATTTTTCCTTGAAGCAAAATGATTTAGAGTGTAGACAGCTGGTTGCTCTTCTTAAATGTTAATGAAGTTGCAACCAGCATGTTTTCTATCTTCTTTACTCTACTACAGACGGAATAATACAATCCTTAATCAGAGGCCACCGGTCACGAGGCTGAAGTGTGAATTCTGAGGCGATGGCTACGACAAGTTTTTTTTCTGGAATGCAGCAAATGACATTACCACCATCACCTAACGCTGAATAGGTGTAAACCCCGTCTTCTTCGCGTACCCACCACATATAACCGTAATGATTAGGGTTCATCGCTGTTGATTCCTCAATCCATGTCTCCGAAATGATCTGATTATTCTCCCATTTTCCACGGTTCAAATATAATAAACTAAAACGCGCCATATCACGTGGAGACAACGTAAGTCCCCATCCTCCTGTGGTGATACGATTGGGGTCTTCCACCCACCCCTTCACATTTACCCCAAATAAATCATCAAACCCAAATGATTTCATCTCATAATCCGGGATTTCCGTCATGCCGATAGGGCTGAATAATCGATCGTTAGCAAACTCACGGGCACTTTTTCCTGTGGAACGAGTGATGACAGCTGACAGTAAATGCGCCCCTGCGGTGGAATATTTAAAATCACCAACATTCCCTTGGTGGCCAAGGATATCAAGTGTGTATTTGACCCAGTCGGACGATTTACAGAGTTGCTCCAGTGGCTCGTGCCAGTCTTCAAAAGCATAGGGAGCTGTCATGGTGAGCAAATGGCGTATAGTGATTTCTCGTTTTTGTAGATTGGCAGCAGCATCGTCGGGAACATAGTCGGGGAAAAAATCCAGCACCTCCTGATCAACATGCTTGATAAAGCCGGCATCAATGGCAATACCAATGAGGGCGGATAAGATGCTTTTCGTTACAGAAGCCACATGATGCAGATCATTCGGACCATAGCCATTGAAGTATTGTTCATAGGCAATATATCCATTTCTCACCACTACAATTCCGTTTATATTACTATAGTCGGTTTTAATCTTAGCTTCTAGTTGTGAAAGTTGTTCAGTATCCATTCCTAAGGTAGCCGGATCTGAAGTTTGCCAGTCTTTTGTAGGCCAGTTGTTTCTGTGCATATCGATAACTCCTTTAATCAAATTTTGGTGTGAATATGAGTGTGGCTACGATCTTTTCTTAACTGGAAAATACACCTCAGTAACAAGATCCTGAGGATCAGTAGTTTGCGTGGGATCTGTTATATATTTTTCATAGGGTGAGTTCACCATTTCATAACCTTCATTTTCTATCCATTCTGTGAGCTTCGCATAAACCGATGTTAATTCTGAATAAGGGCCCTTATAAACAGACTTCGCACACAGCCCTTCACGTAATTCCCTCGTTCCATTTACAATCTCCTCAATAGGTAGGGCAAACTCTGTATCATTCCCGGTAGGATTATATTCCTCACTGTGATAAATTGTTATTGGCGTCCCCAGCAAGGTCAGCTTTTCAGTGGCAATAGTTTCATACAGTTTGCTAAAATACTTACCTTATCCAAGCGCATAATCATCACTGCTCAACATTTGACGCGTAAAAAGAATATGCATTGGTTTGGTTTCAACAATTTGCACTTCTATCTTATTTAGGTAGGACATCATAGATATTCCTTTCTCTAAATTTAGAAAATCACTATTAATTTGCTTTAACGTATATTCGTAAGTTCGTAGTTTCTCTTGTAGTTTTCTTTTTTTGAGATTTAGGGCTGTACTAAGCTTCTCTTCAAAATGATCCTGCTCCCATTCCAGAATATCTTTGATTTCTTCTAGTGAGAAATGATAAGATTTCAAACGATTGATAAAGAGTATTTTTGTTAGTTGTTTGATGGAATAATACCTATAACCGTTCTCGGGATTAATCTCATCGGGATGAATTAATTCAATTTCATCATAATACCGCAGCGTTTTGGTTGACACTTCGCATATCTTCGAGAATTCTCCTATGGACAGCAACAATCTCATCTCCATTTCTTCGATATTTAATGATATATAGACTTTGAATTTTCGGTGGTTTGTTCAATTCCACTATGCACCTTCCCCTAAGGGTAAAGTCAATAGCCAGACTTCTTATCTGGAAATAGGTTTAATGTTGTGTCTTTACAAATCGGCTTAGATCATCTAAATATTGATCTTCCACCAATTGTCGTGGAAAGAAAACAGCGGTTAAATAAGTCCTTAAGGGGGATGCG
Source organism: Paenibacillus sp. FSL R5-0744 (assembly GCF_037972555.1). NCBI lineage: Bacteria > Bacillati > Bacillota > Bacilli > Caryophanales > Paenibacillaceae > Paenibacillus > Paenibacillus sp. FSL R5-0744. Next base: position 3,931,519 of record NZ_CP150228.1, on the reverse strand, counting down.
GCATTCTTCTTTGACAGCATAGAGTGGTCAGCGTTGGGAAAATAAGAGACGGAGAGCAAGCTGGCAGGTATTTTTTCACGGTAAATACGTTCGGTTTCCTCAATATCTACATTGATATCTTGACCGCCGAGTACTAAATGGACAGGAGCATTGAAGTAACTAAGTTCTTCGGTGGCATCAGACTGATAGTTTTTGGCGATAAATCCCCAGCGTTCCTTAGAAATCAAGTTCTCGGAATGTGCAATACGCAAGTAATCCTCGTAAGATGCTCGTTCGTTAAGTAATTGTAATACTTGAGCATTATAATGTTCTTTCGCTTGGATCTCATTTTCCGAGAAGCCTTCTTGTTTCATTTCTAATCTTGTATTGTATTTACCTTGAGAAATCCAGTTCACCGCAGGCGATACAAGAATACTGAACGCGAGATCAGGAACTTCTTTTACAATCTTGGGAATCACCCAACCGGCCTGACTTGCTCCCCACAAACCAATAAACTTCTTATCAATCATTGGTAAGTTCTTCGCCCAGTTAATCGCAGATATCGTTTCCTGAGCACGATCTTCCATGCTTTGCTCCAACCAGTTACCAGAGGAACCACCAATACCAGGCTTGTTAAGAGACAAAGAAGCATATCCGGCAGATGCGAATTTCTCCCATAAAGGTTTATATCCGTCATCGTATGTGTCATTTATGGGACCATCACCATGAACAAAAACTATTAGCCCTACGTTTCCAGAATAGTGCTGGGGTAGAATTAAAGTTCCTGTTAGTTTACCCTGAGGGGTTTCGATTTCTATCTTTTGCTCATTCATTGCATATGAATGCTGATTTAATACGAATAAGACTGAAGCTGCCATTAAGCCAATGATCAAGCATGCGGTTAATTTAATATTTTTTTTCATTTATTGAGCTCCTAGGATGTAGTGGTAAACGCCTCGTCATGTAATGCCAATTAGCCTCTTTAAAAAGAAGGTGTCTAATCCCGCTATAGTTTGATTGATTGATAGCAAAGTCCATCTGTTGGTACATATGAATAGCTCGTTTATTATTTTTAGCAACATGTAGCGTTAATTTGTCCACTTCGGAGTGACTGTTTACAAAATCTATTGCCCAACTAAGCAACTGCTTACCGATTCCTTTATTACGGTGGCTAGATCGAACGGCCAAATGATCGACATAACATTCTTTTGCGCGAGGCTGATAATTCAAAAAATGTAACCCAACCATTAACTTACATACATTTAGATATCCAAATTTCTTAAATAATTGTGAAAAGGAACTATGGTGAGGTGATATTAATTTACTTCTGTCTGAGGCTCGGCTGTCCTTCCACTTAATGCTGAGCGTACCGACAACCTCTCCATTTTCTTTAGCTACGATTTGTTGTGATGATGCGGACGGTTGATCATGCTCCCAGAGCCCAAAAAGTAGTTCAGCAATATCATCGTCCTCTAGTGAGGTGAGGGAGTGGAACTTACCGTGGAACGCATCCACTAAAAGATTGCACACTGCTCTATGATCTTGTTCTTGGTAATGAGCGATTGTTATCTTGTTCGGACTTATCATGCTACACCGTCAGGGTCATGCTTAATATTAATTTGGATTTCATAATGAAGCTTGTCATTGTTGAATAGGGATAGATATGATTTTTCCAAAAGGATCAATGGTCCCTGAATTGTATAGTGATGTTGTGTTATATAGTGTTCCAGTTGAGCAATCTCAAGTTCAATATCATGATCATCCGTCACGAAAAATGCTTTATATAAGTAGCTGCCTTTTTCTAGGATGATGTCCGGGAAGTGAGTGCTTTCAAAACATAAGGTTACTTGTTCAGTACCGTATAAATAATGCAGATCTGTTTCAAATAAATGAGTTGGTTGCGGCTTTTTTTCATACAGACTTCGAGCGGTGAGTGACTCATCTTGCTCTATTTCCATCCATTTTTTTAAATGACGAGTATCCAATTGTTTAATGTGATATTTGTCTTCTAGAATGTCGGAGTGCTCGTATTCCTTAAGTACCTTTTGTAAAAACTGTTGCAACAACATTAGCTGGTTTATTTCAGAGTTTATTTTACTTAGAGACTGCTCCAAAAGTTGATGGTAGTCATTTTTGGTGAAGTTATTCATGCTTTTGTTAATCGTACTGACAGGCACGTTCAATTTGCGGAGTAATAGGATCTGGGCCAACTGATAAATCTCATTAATTCCGTACATCCGGTATTGATTGCTATCAGTATAGGCTGGAAATAAAATCTCTTTCTCTTCAAAATATCGGATTTGATGTACGGATACATTCATAAGTTTTGAAAGTTCACCAATCGTAATGTAATGATTCAATGGAGGTACTCCTAACTATATTGGTATTTGTTGATTTAACTATAAACCTTAGGTCTGACCTAAGGTCAAGCGTGGATCTCAGTTTCGTGTAATCGCTTATCGCGATTCCATTAATTTGTCGAAACATGAAGGAAAACAGAAAATTTTATAGAATTATCTATCGTTATCTATCCTATTTAATCCAAGTGTTGCACGATGCCCCAAGCGTTTGCGCAGCTTAACATCACCATAGAAAAGGGGCCTACGATGCTCAAAAGGACGTTACTTATTTATTTAATTGCTTTCATCTCGTTAGCAACAATCCCACTATCCATTTTTATAGACAATGATCAACATGAGAATTATCTGCAAGTTCAGAAGGGGAGCATGGATCTTTCAACTTGGGATTATGGGCAACAAAAGATCATCAAGTTAGATGGTGAGTGGGAATTTTATTGGAACCAGCTGCTAATGCCTGAGCATTTTATAGAATCAAGCACAGACAAACCTGCTCCTACAGCATTAATGGAGGTCCCCTCACGATGGAATGGCAAAGTGGTTGATGGACAACCTTTACCTGCATTCGGTTCTGCTACTTATCGGATGGTGCTGAAAAACTTACCTGTAAACGGTGTATTCGCTTTGAAAAAAACGAATATCCGCTTTTCGAGTGCGATTTATGTGAATGGGCATTTACTCATTAAGGATGGAAACCCCACTATGAGTACTGCCGATTACCAGTCGGGGAATATTCCGCAGATTGGGCTTTTTTCGTCTGAAAAAGGTGATGTAGAGATTATCATTCAAGTTTCTAACTATGAATATGTAAATGCAGGTATTCCGGTATCTCTTACTTTTGGCGAGGAAGCCGCTATGCTGGAGAACCAGCAGAAGAGTACGGCTCGTGAATTTAGTACAGTTGCAATATTGGGAACATTATCACTTATTTTTGTCATCTGCTTTGTGGCGGCTGCTTTATACCGCAAGAAGGATTACTCCTTAATTGTATTTGCTATTATTTGTTTACTGCTTGCGATCTATCATGGCTTGATTGGAGAACGTTCGCTGTTACTGTTTTTCCCAAACCTTTCGTTCATTGTGTTATACAAAGTGAAAGATATTAGCTCCATATCGTGTTTTATTGTTCTGGCTATATTTTTCTACCAAATGCACAAAAGCATAATCTCTTTAAAACTTACACAAGTCGTAACGATTATACTAGGCAGCTTTATAATATTGGTAGCAATCCTGCCTATTCGTACTTACACGCTTTTCTCTACCTATGTGATCATTGTATATGAATTGATGTTAATTTGGATGTTGTTTAGAGTGGCTATCTTGTATATCAGAAGTCCAGAAGTAAATCGAATCAAATCGTTGCTGCTGTTCTTGGCGATTCTTGCTATCAATCTGTACTCGATAGACATCATTCTGTTTGCTCTTTCGATGAAAGAAAACCTTTGGCTAGGACAGTTTTACATTGTAGCCTTTAATATCATTATGATCGTTCTGATTGTTCTCCGTTTTTTCGAGGCTTATCATACGATAGATGAAATGAAAAACCAACTGATCGGTCTGGACAAAATTAAGGACGAATTTCTCTCCAATACCTCTCATGAGCTGAAGACACCACTAAATGCCATAGTGAACATTACTGCTACACTACTTAATGGGGTTGAAGGTCCAGTTACCGAAAGGCAAGCGCAGAATCTAGCGATCGTAATGGGAAGTGGAAGAAGATTAACTTATATGGTAAACGAATTACTCGATTATTCCAAAATGAAGCATGGAGATATCACCTTATATAAAAGCACCCTAGATCTGAAAGCTGTTGTAGATTCTGTTATCGGTATACATTCGTTTCTGCTCGGAGAAAAGTCGATCTTTCTCGTAAACAATGTTGCTCCAGAGTTTCCACCTGTACATGCAGATGGCAACCGTTTGATTCAGATTTTGCACAACTTGGTAGATAATGCGATTAAATTCACGGAGCAGGGTGAAATAAATATTAGTGCCAGATTTACTCATGAATGGGTTGAGGTCCGTGTGGCAGACTCGGGAATCGGAATTGCACCGGATATGCAGAAACGTATTTTTATGGCCTTTGAGCAAGTGGACGAAGCTGAAATTCACAGTCATGGTGGGACAGGTCTCGGACTAAGCATTACCAAGAAGCTGGTTGAGTTACATGGCGGGAACATTAGAGTGGACTCTGTTGCAGGTAAAGGTTCGGTCTTTATATTTACTATTTCACGATGGGATCGAACATCTAATCAAGTCACGGGTCCAATCGTGGATAAGACTCTTCCTTATAGAGAAGTTTTCTTTCCGCGCCAGGAGTATCCTATATATATCCAAGGTAAAATCAATGAGCCGATTTTGGTCGTGGACGATGATTTTGCCAACCTGCAATCTATGATCAACTTGTTCAAGCTTGAGGGATATTCCATTGTTGTTGTGAACCGCGGGCAGCTGGCACTTGATGAGTTATCGAAGAATTCAGACTTCTTTCTCGTTGTACTGGACATTACAATGCCGGATATTTCTGGCTATGAGGTTCTGCAAAGGATTAGAGAGAGATTCACACCCTTTGAGCTGCCTGTGTTAATGCTAACGGCGAAGAATAGAGTTAGCGATATGAAAATGTCCATGGATAATGGGGCAAATGATTATGTGGGGAAGCCGTTTGAAGCGGAAGAATTAATGGCACGTGTGAAAAGCCTGACCCGATTGAGAGCTTCTGTGAAGAAAGCTAAAGATGCCGAAATTGCCTTTTTACGTTCTCAGATCAAACCGCATTTCTTGTACAATGCCCTGAATTCAATTGCTGCATTATGTGTGGAAGAACCTGAGCAGGCGGAAGAATTAACGCTGGAGCTGTCACAGTATTTGAGAAGCAGCTTTGACTTCAAACAGTTGGATTCGTTAACTACCTTGGAGGGTGAGCTAGAGCTAGTTAAAGCATATATTAATATTGAAAAAGTGCGCTTTGGTGCTAGATTACAAGTGGAATATGATATAACCGCAAATACGGATAGCCGGATTCCCCCACTTATCCTACAACCATTAGTAGAAAATGCTATAAGACATGGACTGATGTCCAATTTACGGGGAGGAAAGGTAACTATATCTGTGAAAGAGTCGGATCCTTCTGTGGTCAGCTTTGTTGTAGAAGATAATGGACGCGGAATGAGTGAGCACAAGCTGGAGGAAATCATGAAATCAGATGTAGATAAAAGAGGCGTAGGGCTTTGGAATATTAGTCAACGCATCAAACTTCTCTATGGAAAGAACATTCGTATTCAAAGTGTTGAAGGAAAAGGCACACGGGTTTCTTTTGATATCCCCAAACAACACATGAAGCGGATAGGAGGTTGAGGTATGCTGCGAGCCATTATCGTGGATGATGAAGAATTATCGGTAAAGCGCTTAAAAAGGATATTATCTCAGAGTGGAGAGATTGAAGTATACGATACTTTTCTGGATCCGACGGAAGCCTATGAATTTGTGAAGGGGAATTCGATTGATGTAGCTTTTTTGGACATTTCTATGCCTGACACAAATGGAATGAAGCTTTCCACCCTTTTGCATGAACTAGATGAATCGATTAATGTGGTTTTTGTTACAGGGTATGACGAATACGCACTGCAAGCCTTCGAACTGAGTGCTGTGGATTATTTGCTGAAGCCTGTAACTGCACAGCGTTTAACTAAAACTTTGGATAAGATCAAAAAAATGAATAGAGGTGTGACGGTTCAGCCCGTCATAGAAGTTCTCTTATTTAATGGACTAAAGATATACCGCCGTACGCAAGACAGAGAGCCCATCAAGCTAAGGAGCCCAAAAACCGAAGAATTGTTTGCCTTTTTGATTAGTAAAGGGACGGTTAGCCGAGATGAAATTATCGATACCTTATGGAGCGGGCTGGAGCCTGATAAAGCGTTGAAGAATCTGAACTCAACCCTATACTATATTCGAAAAGCAATCGGAACTAGCTTTATTAAAGCAAGCAGAACCGAAATTAGTATAGAGGAACGCAGTGTTTATTGTGATTTGTATGAGTTTAAGCGACAGCTGAAGCAAATTAGGCAGGTCTCGAAAAAAGATTCTGAATGGTTCAATCAAGTAGAAACATTGTATACGGGGTCCTTTCTCAAAGGTAAAGCATACGATTGGGCTAGTGGGAAGACACGCCGACTTGAACAGGATTTTATTGGACTGCTGGAACTAGCTGCTAGATTTCATATGGAGCAGAACGAGCGTCAACAATCGCTGCATTACTTTGAGAGAATCTTGAAATTGGATCCCTTGAGAGAAGATATCCATCAGGAAATCATTCATTTGTATATTGAACTAGGGCGTATGAATGAAGCTTATCGGCGATATGGGCAATTGGAAGAGACCCTTCAACAGGAGCTTGGAACTTCACCTGATCCTAAGCTCAAAGCTCTGATTAAGAAGATGATGAACTAGTATAAAGAAAAAGAGAACCGACGAATCGATTAGAATTCGAAGGTTCTTTTTTTTGTTTATTTTTCGTTTATCATAATTTTGTATAATACTCTCGATTATTGTCGAAATGATGACATGATTTAAGCTAGAGGGGGAAAAAGAGTTTGAAGCCATCATTTATGAAAATAGGCATTAGTATTTCGTTAGCCACTGGAGTTGTGGTGCAAGGTGTGGGGCCGATCCACACTCAAATAGTGAGTGCAAAATCGGACTTTGGTTGGATCGTGAATAGCCCAGCTGTGATACCGTCCATCAATGAAGACGATTCTTCCAACGCAGGCGTTGTTGTTTCCAGTCTTTTGTCAGGAAAGGTAACCGATCCAGCGACAACAGGGATTGCTGTGGTTTCATTTGATAATACAAATGGGGCCTGGCAATATTACAACACATTGGGAAACATCTGGTATAATATCGAGCCAGTGTCTGACACTAAAGCTTTTCTGCTGCTGAAATCGGAGAAAATTCGTTTTGTCCCCGCTAAAGACTGGAACGGAACAGCTTCCATTGACTTTAAGCTATGGGACACTACAGCAACAGGGTATCAAAATTATCAAAAAAATGCGAATACCACAGTTGCAGCTTTCAGCTCAGATCCAGGCACCGCCACAATTACAGTAAATCCAGTGAACGACGCACCTTATCTGACAGAACTGAATGGTGGGGACTATCTTAGTTTTGACGGCAATGGAGATTATGTGACGTTCCCAGATCAACTGTTATACAAGAATTCTTTTACAATTGAAGGTAATTTAAAAGTCAATGGTTTTAATACCTGGATGAGATTCTTCGAATCTTCAATCGCAGAGCAGAACCACAATATTTTTGTGGGCTTTAACGGCAAAAAAATGCATTTCATCGCTTACACCAATAAAGGAGATATTAATGTCACAGACGATTTCCCGATCTCCAAGTGGGTACATGTCTCGATTGTTTATGATCACAGTCAGAAAAAGGGGCGTATTTATTGGGATGGTGTTCTTAAGGCAGAAGGGGCTATGGATTTAAGTACAGTTGGAAATATGGCACGTCCGAACAACTGGCTTGGTAAAAGCACCTGGAGACAGGACGGAGATTACAGCGGTGGGATGAGAGACGTAAGGTTTTGGAGTAAAGCTAAAACCCAGAGCGAAATTGTTCGCGAAATGAACGTCGATTTGAATGGATCAGAGCCTAATCTGGCTTTGAACTATAAATTTTCGAATAGCAATGATGGTATTATCGCTGTCAATACACCGGCTGGTTCAGCTAAGAACGGTTCAATCACCGGTGCTAGCTGGAAGCAGGACACAGGCTTCATGGGAAGTACTACAACGGAAAAAAATAAATCTGTATCACGCTCCTTTAAGGTTATTGATGTGGATGGGGATGACCTAAATGTATCAGCTACATCTTCTAATACTTCCCTAATTCCGAATAATGGACTGAAAGTAAGTGGAAGTGGGGATGTGCGGACGTTAGAAATAACACCAGCGAAGAATGCCTACGGAAACAGTGTGATTACTGTTACTGTAAATGATGGCACTATAAGTAGTTTATACACCTTCAATGTGCAGGTAAACGATGTGGGAGATGTCCTCGTAACTGGAGTGACTTTGAATAAAACATCACTTAGTTTAACAGAGGGAGAAGCAGGAGATACACTAAATGCTGTAATAGAACCTGCTAATGCCACGAACAAAACCGTGATCTGGAGCTCCAGTGATGCAACTGTGGCGACAGTTGTGAATGGAGTGGTCACCCCAGTTGGCGTTGGAGCGGCAACGATAACAGCAACAACAACAGACGGAAGTTATACTGCGACATCGACCGTAACTGTGAGTGCTCCAATTGTGAACGTAACCGGAGTGAAGCTTGATCAGGAGACGCTCGACTTAACTGCTGGTGAAGCAGATGCCTTACTAAAGGCGACAATAGAACCTGCAAATGCGACAGATACAGATGTGATCTGGAGCTCCAGCGATGAAACTGTTGCATCAGTCGTGGATGGAGTGGTTACACCAGTTGGTGAGGGTATAGCAATTATTACTGTAACGACTAAGGATGGAAGTTTTAAGGCTTCAACAACTGTGAATGTGGCAGCACCTAAGCCACCAATTGTTATAGTAACCGGAGTAACCTTAGACCAGCCAACACTTGATTTAACAGTTGGAGAAGGTGATAAAACGCTACAAGCGACAGTCGCACCTGCCGATGCAACCAATAAGGGGGTAATCTGGAGCTCCAGTGATGAAACAGTAGCTAAGGTTGTTTACGGAGTAGTAACCCCGGTTGGTGTTGGAACAGCCACCATTACGGTTACGACTAAAGATGGAAGTTTTACTGCTTCAACAACAGTGAATGTAAGTGAACCAATTCCACCAGTTGTGAATGTAACTGGGGTGAGGCTAGATCAGGAGACGCTCGATTTAACAGCTGGTGAAACTGTGGGAATACTAAAAGCGACAATAGAGCCTGCAAATGCAACAGATCTAGACCTGATCTGGAGCTCCAGCGATGAGACTGTAGCCAAGGTTGTGAATGGAGAAGTAACTCCAATTGGTGAGGGAACAGCCATCATTACAGTTACAACGAAAGATGGAAGTTATAAAGCTTCAACAACCGTTACTGTGAAGGCTCCTGCTAAGCCAATTACAGCACCGGGTATTCCAACATCCGTAACTGCAACTGCAGAAAATGGTCAAGCGATCATCACCTTTACACCGCCGGTAAACGATGGTGGAAGTGAAATCACAGGATATATTGTAACGGCTCATCCGGGAGGGCTGACGGTTACGGGTAATGGAAGTCCGCTTACAATCAGTGGTCTTACGAATGGTACAAGCTACACCTTCACGGTACAGGCCATCAATAAGGCTGGCTTTAGCGAATCATCTGCTGAATCCAATACAGTCATCCCGAGCGCTCCATCCAGTGTTGATGTTCCTTCTCAACCAACTCCATCAGCAACGCCGGCACCTGTGGCAAATGATGCTTCCATTTTAATCAATGGTAAAGCGGAAACCGTGGGAACTGCGACGAATGGTAAACGGAATGATCAAACGCTAACCACCATTGCTTTAGACCAGAAGAAGCTGGAAGACAAGCTCGCCGCTGAAGGTAAAGGTGCGGTGGTTTCTATCACTGCCACTAGTAAATCTGATGTTATCGTTGGCGAACTAAACGGACAAATGGTTAAAAATATGCAGGGAAATCAAGCTGTACTTGAAATCAGAACGGGAAATGCGACATTTACACTGCCTGCTGGGCAGATTGATATTGAGGCCTTATCCGCGCAGATTGGTAAGTCTGTAGCTTTACAAGATATTAAAATTCAGATTGAAATCAGCGCACCAACTGCCGATCAAGTTAAGGCATTAGGAGCTGCTGCACAAAACGGATCATTTTCATTAGTCGGCGCACCAGTAAACTTTACTGCTAGAGGCATGTACGGAGATAAGAGTATTGAACTTTCTCAATTCAATACGTATGTGAAACGTACTATTGCTATTCCGGAGGGGATGGACCCGAAGAAGATTACAACCGGTGTGTATATTGATGCTGATGGCTCAGTGCATCATGTACCTACTAAAGTGATAGTCATTGAAGGCAAATATTTTGCTACAATCAACAGCCTTAGTGGCGGCACTTACTCTGTAATCTGGCATCCACTTGAATTCAGTGATGTTGCTAATCACTGGGCAAAAGATGCAGTGAATGATATGGGTTCCCGTTTAGTTATCGAAGGGACTGGCAATGGTCAATTTACACCTGATCAAGCGATTACCCGCGCAGAGTTTGCGGCGATTGTCGTTCGCGGTCTCGGACTAGGATTGAGTCAAACAGCAACAACATTTTCGGATGTTAAAACTACGGATTGGTATAACAGTGCGATCAATACTGCATATGCATATCAATTAATCAATGGTTTTGAAGATGGCATGTTCCGCCCTGATGACCAAGTTACCCGTGAACAAGCGATGTTGATTATCGCCAAAGCGATGAAAATTACAGCGCTAAAGGCTAACCTTCCTAATCAATCCGCTGAAGGATTCTTGAACCCATATACCGATGCCGGCAAAGCATCTGACTGGGCGATTAGCGCAATTGCTGACTGCTTGCAGGCAGGCGTAATCATGGGACGAAGCAGCAATGTACTTGCTCCCAAGGATGATATGACCAGAGCTGAGGTTGCAGCGATCGTTAAGCGGCTTCTTCAAAAGTCTGATTTAATTTAAAAATTGGCTCACAATATACATTGAAAAGAAAGAGTATTCATTCGATAACCTTCGAATGAATACTCTTTTCTTTTGGCTATATTAAATTCTAATGTTGATATTTGACTGTTAATCATACATTTTTTGGCTTTATATCTGGGGCATTTTTTAATGGCTTCTGAAGTGCGTCCACAATGGCTGCGATGATACTTGTTGCTAAAAGAGCCATTAGACATAATGATGTAGGACCCGCTGGATCATCACTATCTGTAACTTTAGCAAGCACCCTTAAGCTTACTAGTCCTAACAAAATGAGGAAAATGACTGCAAAAGCACATTTCTTTATAATCTTCAAAGAGTTAAGGGATAATTCAGAGAAAGCATTGTTCTTTTCGATGTTGTTTAATAGTTTATATGCTTGGTAAAGCGCAACAGAAAACGCAATACAGAATCCGTAAGCACATACTAAAAAGGGAATCAGGAAGTAAGCCGTATCTGGATGTACTCGTGCATCTCTTACCGCTATCTCAGGCAACCAGATACACAAAGCAAGCACTGCAATTCCAACCAGAAAAATAATTACTTTTAAGAAAGTGGTTGAACCTCGTTTAACATTCATTTAAAACACCTCACTTATTTAATGACTTCATGATTTTAGCATTTAATTTATTGATTTACAATAAATTTGTATTGTTTTTTGTGTTTGTTATTTTACGAGAAATGGTTATCGTCTTTAAAAGACGACAACATCATTTCTTCTTGTTAGCAGGAGAAAGGCTTCACTATCCAGAAAAAATAAGCTAAATCATTTCTTCATCAATTGAAAAGAGGCGAAATCTAATGGAACTACGGCAAAGTATTAATGAAGTTTTTCAGTCGGCACAACATGGCGATGCTGCACGGCTAACAGAAATTTTAGAATTCCATCCGGCTCTTGCAAATACGGAAAATAACGAGGGCCTTACACCTTTGGGATATGCAGCACATTTCGGTAAAGAAGCAGCGGTGCAGGTATTGATAGACCATGGTGCTGAGGTTGATGCAGTATCCCATTCCAAGATTAATTTCATTCCTTCTAATACTGCACTTCATGCTGCAATTGCTGGGGAGCGGAATATGGGTGTTATCCAACTGCTATTGAACAAGGGTGCTCAGACACATATTTTTGATAGCGATGGGCACACTGCCTTGCATTCTGCAGCTTTTCATTCGGATAATGTGGAGCTGATACGCTTGTTAATCGAACACGGAGCTGACATCCATGCTAAAATTGAAGGTGGTGAATCAGTATTTGCTATAGCTATCCAACAAGGAAACCACAACGTAAAAGAATTTCTTATTGAAAAAGGAGCAATTTAGAATGCAAATCACATTAAACCGTAAAGACAATTCAACAGTAGCTTTGATTTCCAGCGAAGGTATTGTAATTAATAATGTAAATGATGCACTCGATCTAATGGCAAACGTGAGATATCAAGAATGCGATAAAATGATTCTAAGAAAAGAGCAAATCACAGATGATTTTTTTGAGTTAAAGACGGGGCTTGCCGGAGAGATTCTTCAAAAGTATACAAACTATCAGATGCGAGTTGCTATTGTGGGAGAATTTACTGGCTATAATAGTAAAAGTCTGAATGATTTTATTTACGAATGTAATCAGGGGAATAAAATATTGTTCAAGAGTACAGAAGACGAAGCATTGGCAGCACTTCATCAAAGTTAAATATGAACTTAAAACAGAGAGGGGACTTACCATGGAGGCTAAAATCACGTATGAATCGATCGATGACTATATTTCAAAGTTTCCATCTGAGATTCAGGAAATCCTTAGTACAATAAGAAAAGTAATAAAAGAAGCGGCACCTGAAGCGATTGAAAAGATTAGCTATCAGATGCCTACTTTTACACTGCACGGAAATCTAGTGCATTTTGCGGCTTTCAAAAACCATATTGGATTTTATCCAACGCCTAATGGTATTGACGCTTTCAAAGAAGAATTATCAGTCTATAAAGGAGCAAAAGGATCCATTCAATTCCCTCTTAATCAGCCGATGCCCTATGAATTAATTAGTAAGATCGTGAAATTTAGAGTGGCTGAGAATATCAAAAAAGCTGAAGATAAGCGTAAGTAATTGGTGTGTAAGAAAACATTGTCCACTGGCACATCTGAAGCTTTCGATCTACTCTGGTTTCAGGTGTGCGATTCTTACGTGTTATCATGTACCCGATACTGAACGACGCACAAACGACAGGATAATATCCTGTGAGTAGTCTCCGAAACCACTTCCGAATAGATTAAGTCCTCGTCTATTGAGGGCATCCTCGCGAATCTCAAATCGTACTCGAATGGGCTCATTAAATGCCAGCTTCAGTGAGCTAATTGTAGTAGGGGAAGAAGCAGTTCCATTTATTTTGCTACCCTGTTCTGAGATACTCCACTCTGTCAGCATTCCATATTCTGTACCACCCTTCCATCGGTCGGGTGTTAACTTTCCTTTCCGGTTACCGAAATCTGATGGACAAGTCCAAGTGCCGACATGCAGGTCATTTATAGTTAATGTGATGTCACTTGCCCAATCTTCTCGAAATGCAGGTGCTTCAGAACAAACCTCAGCCGAAATCCGAATCTCATCAAGCTCGACACCAGGGGGTAGTGGATTGGCAAAATAGTATTCGACATAGCCAGAGTCAGCGAACCATAAGAGAGATGCATCAACTCGTTCCGGCATGTAGAATACCCTTGGATCATCCTGAGAACCGATGACTCCGCCGTCTTTACCAGTCATACCACAAGAGGGTTGAATAGAACAGTGGGAGAACATCCCAATGGGCATATGTATTTCTTCCGTTTGATGCAGACCATCGCCTAGCTTCGAAGGAAGATCGAGATGGATGGATCGGCAGGTGACCGCACATATTTTCTCGCGATTTGCACCCTGTGTAGATGAGATTAAGTTAACTTGCTCAAGGGTCTGTACATTGATTGAAATTGTTGGTTGAGCTACGCCAAGTGTCTCGGCCAATTGACTGACACTCATGGGCTTGTCACCAAGGGCTTCAAGAATGCGGACTCTGACATCTCCAGAAAGTGCTTTAGCAACATCTAAGATGCGTGATGCGGGGTATCGTATCGTTTCTTGCGAAATATCATTCATTGGTTGTATTCCTTTTCGTTAGGATAGGTTGAGGATATTGTACACTGAAGATTATATATTGTAAAATTATAATATACATTGCGAATTTTATATACTGGTGCTAAAATGAGCTCAACTTCTTATTTTGAAAGGCTGTGCTCATATCATGACAACTTCCGTACTGAATGTTGAGAGTCTTCCGATTCCTCGTCCCGAACATCCGCATCCACATTGGCAGCGCAACGAATGGATGAATTTGAATGGGGAATGGTCATTTAGCTTTGATCCGAGCAATGAAGGAATTAGCGAACATTGGTATTCCAATTCCGAAATCGCTTACAGTTCGAGGATTACTGTTCCTTTTTCTTGGGTAAGTCCATTATCAGGTATTGGCAGTGATCATAAAGGGATAGGATGGTATCGGCGGACTTTGAAATGGCAGACTACCGACTCACAGACACGACTATTTTTGCGATTCGGGGCAGTAGATTATTCATGTGACGTTTGGATTAACGGAGTGCATGTTGGTTCACACCAAGGTGGATATGATTCATTTGAGTTCGAAGTTACTCAGTACTGGGTTGAAGATTTAGACAATACAATTGTCGTTAGAGTAGAGGACTTCGATCATGATTACCAAGCACGTGGCAAACAAGGTTATGGAGAAATTCGCGGAATCTGGCAGCCCGTATGGCTAGAATCTCGGCCTCAGACTTATATGAAAGATGCTAAGTTTGTGACCACTATTGATGGGCAAGTGAAAGTGACCACAAGAATCTTTGCACAAGAAAATGGATCGGCAGATTTCACGCTGAAATTCGCAGAGAATTCTATATTGCATACTGAGAAAATAGATCTTATCGCAGGGCAGAATGAATTTAAGCTCTCTATTCATATAACAGATCCAAAATTGTGGAGTCCAGATACACCTTATTTGTACGAAGGCGAACTACAACTTAGCGGATCTTTTGGCACAGACACAGTCAGTACCTATTTCGGAGTTCGAGAAATCGAAACTGTGCGTTTTGATGAGCGTGGTTATCGCTGGATTACCCTCAATGGTAAGCCGATTTATTTAAACGGTACCCTTGACCAGTCTTATCACAAAACGGGCTATTTCACTTATCCGTCTGATGAAGATATGCGGGATGAAATCTATCTAATGAAACGTCTGGGACTGAACTTTGTGCGTATTCATATCAAGCCAGAAGAACCACGCAAACTATATTGGGCGGATAAACTGGGTATTTTGGTGATGGAAGACATGCCTTGCTTTTGGGGGAATCCCGATGAAAAAGCACGTAACGCGTATGAACGTGAAGCACTTGGGATTATTGAACGAGACTATAATCATCCATCGATTTTCTCTTGGGTAATGTTTAACGAGACATGGGGTTTGAAGACGAACGCTCAGGACACTAGTCTGACGAGTGATTTACAGCAGCAGACTAGTTATCTCAAAGAAACACAGGAATGGGTTCGGGAACAATATCGCTGGGCAAAACGACTAGATCCATCTAGAATCGTTGAAGATAACTCACCTTGTAACTATGATCATGTGGAATCTGATATCAATACTTGGCATTTCTACATTAATGGTTATGATCAGCTTAGATCTCATTTGAATGAGGTTGTAGACAAAACTTTTCCTGGTTCAGACTTTAACTGTATCGGAGGTAATGTACAATCTGATGCCCCGCTGATGAACAGTGAATGTGGAAACGTATGGGGTATCGAAGGCGGGGCAGGGGATAGTGATTTAGCATGGCATTACCGCTATATGATGAATGAATTCCGGCGGCATGATAAGCTATGTGGTTTCGTATTTACCGAATTTCGCGATGTTACGAACGAGTTCAATGGTTATTATCGGTTAGACGGCAGCGATAAAGATTTTGGTTATGATGCCTTTGTTCCCGGGATGACGATTTCTGATCTGCATTCTCCGGACTTCATCGTGATCGATGCACCGCCATGCCAGACAGTAAACGCAAAGGATGAAGTTAAAGTTCCGCTTCTTCGTTCCAGCTTCTCAGATAAATATCATGGACAGCATGTGCAGATGAAGTGGGAACTTTGGTACGACAATTTGGGAACACGAGTTGTTACAAAAAGTGAGCATATGTCAGTGAAGTGGGACGGATATGGAGTGTCAGATTTATCTCCTCTTTATGTCCTTATGCCTGATCAGGACGCAGTTGCAGTGCTGGCAGTTTCCTTGATAAATAATAGGGAAGAGGTAATCACACGCAACTTCATTACGTTTGATGTTAGAAGCGGTAATCAGAGTGTAAGGTTTGAAGGGGATGGAGATTGTATTAGTATCCCTGTTGCTGCGTATAAAGAACACAACTTTGAACAACAATGGGAAGCTATTCAATGCGCAAAAATCAATGGGGCTGGGCAAGGCCGTTATGCATATGATGTAACTCTTCCAGATGGTATGGAGAAAAAGATGATTGGCGAGATCGAAATCATGTTCGAAGCCAGCGCAAAGCGAGTATTGGCTCGAAATGTTGAAGGCGCAAAGCAAAATGAAATGGGACTTGATCTCATGCATGGTGCAGATGCTAGGGTGGAGTATAATCCGAATACGTATTATATGACCGACGAAGAACGTCATCCTTCACGTGTGAATGTTCTGATAGAAGGTCAACGGATTGGCTCCTTCTATTTGCCAGATGATCCGGCCGACAGCCGAGGTGTATTATCTTGGCATTATCAGCCATTAGCGAATAAGTTGGATGAGGCGGGCTCTTACGGCTATCTGTGTAAAGTAAGTGTACCGGGGCAGTTAGCAGCTAAACTAGATCGCAATCGTACTTTCCGTTTGGAGCTTCAAGCACAGGGTGGAGGCTTAGCCTTATATGGTCGCAATGCGGGTCGATACCCAATAGATTTATTGATTCGTTATCGATAACATACATGGGTAAAGTTGGATCATTCAATTTTAAAAAGCAATCCAAGCCATAAGGCAAGGATTGCTTTTTTTGTGTTGAGCTTACCAGAGAATGGATTAAAGCTCTTTGTCATTAATGCTGTTCAGCCAACCTTCAATATCCCCAATAACGGAGCTAATGCAGCCATCTTCAAATGGTGAAGTCAGACCCGCTAGTTCAACCAGTTTAATAAAGGACTTGCTTCCACCAGCTTGGCATAGCTCCAAATAATCGCTCCAAGCAGATTTGAAATCTTCGTTCGAACGTTTCCAGAATTGGAAGGCACATAGCTGTGCTAGTGTGTAGTCAATGTAGTAGAACGGTGAGGCAAAGATGTGGCCTTGTTTATGCCAGAAGCCCCCTTGTTCCAGATAAGTGTTACCTTCATAATTACGATGTGGTAAGTATTTCTTCTCGATGTCTCTCCAAGCTTGCTTGCGTTCAGTAGGAGTTGCTTCAGGGTTGCTATAAACAAAGTGTTGGAATTCATCGACAGATACCCCGTAAGGAATAAACTGAAGGCTGTCAGATAAGTGATTAAAGCGGTATTTATCTGCATCTTCTTCAAAGAACAAATTCATCCAAGGCCAAGCGAAAAATTCCATACTCATGGAATGAATCTCACATGCTTCATAGGTTGGAAAAGCATATTCTGGCACATTAATATTGCGGCTTTCATAAACCTGGAACGCATGACCCACTTCGTGAGTTAAGACATCAATATCCCCAGAGGTTCCGTTGAAATTTGAGAAAATAAAAGGGGCTTGGTATTGGCTGAAATAGGTGCAATATCCGCCGCCTTGTTTTCCTTTTTTGCTTACTAAATCCACCAGATTATTGTCCAGCATGAAGGTGAAAAATTCATCCGTTTCAGGGGAGAGTTCTTTGTACATCTTCTTACCGTTAGCTACAATCCAGTTTGGATCTCCTTTAGGGGTAGCGTTCCCGGTCTTAAAGCTAAAGTTCTCGTCGTAATATTTCAATTCATCTAGACCCAGTCGTTCAGTTTGACGCTTCTTTAATTGCTGGGAGACAGGTACGATATATTCAAAAACTTGTTTGCGGAAATTAGCAACCATATCAGCATTATAGTCGGTACGCATCATACGGTCATAACCTAGCTGAACAAAGTTGCTGTACCCAAGCTTTTTAGCTATGCGGTCACGGACCTTGACGAGCTCGTCATAGATGCGGTCAAATTCAGCCTCATGTTCGGACATAAAACCAAATCGAGCTTCAGAAGCGCTTTTACGCATATCACGGTCTGTAGACAATTCGAAAGGTGCGAGTTGAGGCAGTGTACGCTCTTCACCTTCAAAAAGAATCTTGGCAGATGCGATAAGCTGGGAGTATTCAGTTGATAGTTTGTTCTCCAATTGTAAATCTTCAATGATTTCCGGACTAAACGTCCGCAGCGATACTTCAGCAAGCTGGAGTAACTGCGCACCCCATTCCTTTTCAAACTCGGCTCTATATTTGGAATGTACGAGTGCTTTGTAGTAGTCAGTTATGTATTCCTGAACGACAGGCCCGATTTCGTCCATGAATTCTTGTTCGGCTTTGTAAAATTCATCTGTCGTGTTGATAGAATGACGAACGCTAACCAATGTCTGCATCGTGTCAAACTCATTGCGAAGCTTGTTAATGGCAGTGACGGAAGCTTTTTGCACCTCTAGTGGTGATGTGTCGTTGAGATCTTTCAGCAGGGCGTTAAAGTCTTGCTTGAATTTCTCTACATCCGGTCGCTCATAGCGGTAATCATCAAATTTCATAAAAAAATCAACTTCCTTTCTATACCAGATAGTCTCTATTATATAATCTGAACAGCCATTTACGATAGACCTGTGTAAGCTTTTTATGGTCGAAAAAAGAACAAATGTACAAAAGTGTAAAAACTTGTTAAGCGGAATGTGGTTTGATATTATCTATGAATATAGTAGATCTCATCAAGAAAAAATGGGCCATCCAGTTATGCGAGAGCAGATGGAGAATCGCCAGCCAGTTCAACAGAAATAACGATTGGCCACAATGTAGAAAGTAAAAAGGAAACAGATCAGGTTATGGAGCTAGCTCAAAAGGCTGGTGCGAAGATCGTTGACCCTTTACATGATACCTTTTGGGGAGGGTATTCCGGTCACTTTATGGACCCCGATGGGCATTTGTGGGAAGTCGCATGGAATCCAGACTGGGAGCTCGAGAATTAAAGGAGTCTATTCAGAGCTTTGTTACTTAGCCTCTCTTAAACCGTATTCTCAGAATACGGTTTATCTCTGTTTCTATACGAATCTTAGAATTTTTTCGCTTTACACTCTGAACCCTTCCTCCCTCTTTTTTCAACTGCTTCAGTACAAATGTCGACAAACTTAATATATCATGATATATTATTATGTATAAAGATGAAAAAATTAGAGTCAGGAGATAACGAAAGTTATGAATGAGACAACGTCATCCAAACCGATGTATGAAAAAATATTTGATGAAGTGAAGCAGCTTATTGTAAATAAATCCTATGGACAAGGGGAGCGAGTTCCTTCAGAAAAAGAACTGGCCGAAACTTATAATGTAAGTCGGATTACGAGTAAAAAAGCTCTGGAAATGCTAGCCGCCGAGCATTTGATTGTGAGAAAACCGGGAAGAGGTTCGTTTGTGGCTGATCCGGCAGTTGACTACATAGATTCAGTTATGTCTCCTGAGACGACCTCCGACGGGACTGTTGTTAATTCCTTTAACCATGAGGAAAAGACGATTGGTCTGATTATTACCGACTTTGGCAACAGTTATGGAACAGGCTTGATTTATGGGATGGAACAGGCTTCCCGTGATAATGATTGTTTCCTCGTTCTACGAAGAACATTTGGCGTACCAGAGAACGAAGAACAGTCTATTCAGAAGTTGCTTAGCTTGGGTGTAGATGGTCTGATTGTTTTTCCGGCTCAAGGCGAATTTTTTAATGCTGAGATTCTAAAATTGGTGATCGGGCGTTTCCCTTTAGTTCTGGTAGATCGCCATCTGAAAGGAGTAGCGGCTGCTTCGATCAGTACTGATAATATGCAGGCTGCACTCAAAGGTACGGAGTATTTATTTGATCTCGGGCATACTCATATCTCTTTCCTCTCTCCACCTCCAGCGGATACGACCGCTCTTGAGGAGCGGGTGGAGGGGTTTATACAAGCACATGCGGAGCGGGGGATAGCTGTAGATAAGGGGTTGTGGGTTAGTGATTTAACCTCAACATTACCAAATTCCTTTAATGATGAGAATATTGAACACGATATCTCACGGCTAGTTTCTCATTTACAAGAGAATCCAACAATAACGGCGCTTTTTGCCGTGGAATATAATATTGCCCTGCTGGCTAGAACTGCGGTTGAACGACTTGGGTTGCGGATTCCAGAGGATATTTCGATCATTTGCTTTGATAGTCCACCTACTCCACTCGGATCGGGTTATGCGTTCACTCATTTGCGGCAGAATGAAGAAGAAATGGGGCGACTGGCAGTTGAGAATGTCCTGCAAATTATGAACGGCCAGACTGTATCGAATAAGATAATGCTGGAAGCTGAGTTGATTTCTGGTGAATCTACGGGTTCTGCTAAACCATCTAATTCTAATTAATTTTATGCGATTATCCATAAATTAGTTGTTATAAAAACCTATCTCTTTGGATGGGTTTTTTTGTTTGTTTTAGATAGATGTTTAACATTATAGAAGTATTGATATATCATTATCAATAAATAAACATATTGACATACTAACCACATGACAATATACTAATTTGTGAAAGCGCTTCAAAGGAAAAAGAAAAAGGGGGTATTATAACTGAAAGCAACCAGAGAAATCCCTGAATCGATGAAGAAACTGGCATCTAATGTAAAAGCGCAGCTGAGTGATCGTCCAAAATTAGCCGAAATGTTCGAGAAATGTATGGCTAACACCTGGAATACAACCTTAAAAAGAATGGCAAATGGCACCACTTTTGTCATTACCGGAGATATTCCAGCGATGTGGCTGCGGGACTCGGCCGCTCAGGTTAGACCCTTTCTGATCCTTGCCTCCGAGGATGAAGAAATTGCGGACATGATTGAGGGAATTGTACAAAGACAATTCGCCTGCATCCAGCTTGACCCTTATGCGAATGCTTTCAATGAAGAAGTTAATGGAAATGGCCATCAGGAGGATCTTACAGCGATGAGCCCAGGAGTGTGGGAAAGAAAATATGAGATTGATTCATTATGCTATCCGATCCAACTGGGTTATCTGCTCTGGAAGAATTCGGGCCGAACTAGTCAGTTTAATGATTCATTTGTTAAGGGTGTAGAAAGAATTATTGCATTATGGACTACTGAACAGAAACATGAGAGCGATTCCAATTATCTTTTTCAACGGATGAACTGTCCACCTACGGATACATTAGCGCGTGAAGGCAAAGGAACGTTGACAGCATATACAGGAATGACTTGGTCTGGATTTCGTCCTAGCGATGATGCCTGTGACTACGGGTATTTGGTTCCTGCAAATATGTTCGCTGTGGTTGTTTTAGAGTATGTGTGTGAAATTGCCCGAGAGATCCTAAGGGATCAGGAACTGGAATTGAAAGCTAGAAGACTTTCTGAACAGATTAATGAGGGAATACGCCAGTATGGAATCGTAGACCACCCAGAGTTTGGGACAGTCTATGCATATGAAGTAGATGGCCGTGGACAGGTGAATTTGATGGATGATGCAAATGTGCCGAGTCTGCTCTCAATCCCTTATTTGTCTTATGTGAGTGCCGATGATCCTATCTACAAAAATACCCGAAAGCTTATTCTAAGTAGCAATAATCCTTATTTCTTCGCTGGAAAGGAGGCTTCAGGTATTGGAAGTCCACATACGCCTAGTCGTTATATCTGGCCTATAGCTTTAGCGATTCAGGGAATGACATCTACCAGCGATGAGGAACAGGAATCCTTACTTAATCTGCTGGAGAAGACGGATGCGGGCACCGGATTTATGCATGAAGGGTTTCATGTGGATAATCCCGACGAATTTACACGTCCATGGTTCTCATGGGCAAATATGATATTCTGCGAGCTGGTGCTTATGCGCTGCGGGTTACAAGTTAAGCGGGGTTAATGTCTACAAGTTTTTCAATCGACTCTAAAGGGGATAGAGAACATGAAAAAATGGCTGGTTACCACACTTGCTTTGGTTATGACAGCTTCACTTGCTACGGGCTGCGGTGGCAGTAATGTGTCTACCGGTAAAGAGTCCGGAACTGCAAGTAAATCAGGGAGCGGTGATGGAAAAAAGACGGAGCTTACCTTCTGGGGGGATTGGGGCGGTGAGGGGCAGAAGCAATTTGAGACCATGGTTGATGCCTTTAATAAATCGCAGGATAAGATTCATGTAAAGTATGTGCTGCAGCAAGATATGATCACGAAGTTCCTGACTTCCGCAACCAATGGCGGCACTCCTGATGTGCTGTTTTGGGATCGCTGGAGAACTTCATTGTATGCTCCAAAAAACGTCCTGCATCCGGTTGACGAATACTTAACGCGTGACGGGATCTCCAAAGATGACTTCTACAGCGAATCCCTTCGTGAGCTTTCATACGATGACAAATTATATGGGCTGCCGCTTACCGTAGATGCCCGCGCTCTTTTCTATAATAAGAAGCTGCTCGCAGATGCAGGACTTCAGCCTCCAACAACATGGGATGAGCTAGAGACGGCTGCTGCGAAGCTCACCAAATGGAACGGCAATAAATTGGAAATTGCAGGTTTTTCAATGGGGGATTTGGGGCTTTTTAATATGTATCTTCAACAGGCTGGCGGTACCATGCTTACGGAGGATGGAAAGACCAATTTTAATAATGATAAAGGAAAACAGGTGCTAGAGTTCTGGGATCGCCTGATGAACAAAGATAAGGTGTATAAAGTAGGGTTTGAGCTTGGACTTGGGGAAGGGCAAGATGCTTTTGTCACAGGCAAAGTTGCTATGTTGTATTCCGGTCCGTGGATGCTCAGCACTTATAACAAATACGGTAAAGATCTAGATTATGGAATCGTTCCCCCTCCAGCTGGACCAAACGGGGATAAAGGCAGTGTTATGGGCGGATTTGGTCTGGTGATTCCAGAAGGCTCCAAACATAAGGAAGAGGCGTGGGAGTTCATTAAATGGTGGACAGCGAACAAGGATAACGCATTGCTCTGGGCCAAGACCAGTCTGAATCTGCCTGGCTATAAGCCGTCTATGGAAGATCCATTCTTCAGAGATGATCCCAAGTGGCAGCCGTTTCTAGAAACACTGGAGTTCGCTAAGGTTCGTCCAAACCACCCTGGTTATTCCGTGATGGAAACCGACGCGTTGGCACCTAATTTGCAGCTAAACCAGCAGAACAAGCTGAGTATTGACGAAACCTTGAAGAAATCACAAGAAGAAGGCGACAAAATGCTAAAGGATAATGAGGTAGTGAAGTAATAAGTAAGACATTTGAAGTAAGGGGGAGGTCTTGCCTCCCTTTTGCTTAGGAGGGGGTAGCTGAAATGGCTTCCATCAGAAAGCTAGAGAAACATCAGGCGCGGACGGCTTATTTGTTTATCACACCGACGGTGTTGCTGTTTACAGTATTCACGGTCATCCCCGTGGTAATGGCGCTGTATTTAAGCTTTACCAATTACGATGTACTTAGTAGAAATGATTGGATCGGTTTTGATAACTATCGCCGTTTGATAGAGGACAGTTTGTTATGGAAAACATTCCGAAATGTATTTTTTTATTCGATCATTTTCGTTCCGCTAAATATCCTGATTTCGCTGCTCCTCGCGATTCTACTTAGTCGAAGCTGGCGTGGGGTGAAGCTGTTCCGCACTCTGAATTATCTGCCAACTCTTACATCCGCCGTTGCTGCTGCTACCGTTTGGATCTGGCTTTTGCATCCTGAATTTGGTTTGGTTAACGGATTGTTGTCCTATGTTGGGATTACAGGTCCAGCTTGGTTATCCGAGACCCGAACGGCGATGTTGTCCATTATTATGCTTACCCTCTGGCAGTCGGTAGGTTCTAATATGATTATCTACTTGGCAGGTCTGCAAGGTGTGCCTGACTATTTGTATGAATCCGCAAGGCTGGACGGTGCCAATAAACTGGATTGTTTCCGGTATATTACTTGGCCGCAGTTACGTCCTACGACCTTTCTAGTCAGCACGATGGCAATCATTGGTGCGTTACAGTTGTTCGACCAAGCTTTTGTACTGACGCAGGGTGGTCCAGCGAATATGACGAAGACTCCGGTTTATCTGATCTATCAACAGGGCTTTAATCAATTGCAAATGGGGTATGCGTCTGCACAAGCTTTTGTGCTTGCTGTGGCGATTCTCATATTCTCACTTATAAACATGCGGATCACAAAGGCGGAGGAGTCCATTGTATAAGCCGGGCTTGTCATGCAGAAAGGGGATAGAGGTATGGATACTAGTGGAAGTTCGTTATTAAAAAGAAGCTTAAGTAAATCTATTTATTATATAGTGTGCATTGTTATTGCAATCGTAATGTTTCTACCTTTCTATTGGAGTGTTCTTACATCTTTGAAGCCTGACGAAGAGATATTCGCCATGCCCATTCGGTGGTTTCCTTCACATTTGACCTTAGAGCATTATCGTAAGGCGTTTACAACGGTTCCATTTGCCCTCTTTTTCTGGAATTCACT
Source organism: Paenibacillus sp. FSL R5-0744 (assembly GCF_037972555.1). NCBI lineage: Bacteria > Bacillati > Bacillota > Bacilli > Caryophanales > Paenibacillaceae > Paenibacillus > Paenibacillus sp. FSL R5-0744. Next base: position 3,906,733 of record NZ_CP150228.1, on the reverse strand, counting down.
TGTGCTTGCTGTAGCGGGTGTACTGGCGAATCTGTTTTTTGGTTCGATCAGCGGCTACGCATTCGCAAAGTTGAATTTTAAGCTCAATAAGCCAATATTCCGCGTGCTGCTAGCGGCGATGATGATACCGGGCATAGTGACGATGATCCCTACAGTTTATGTCATGCGTCATATTCCATTTTTCGGAGGTAACGATATTTTTGGCAGTGGGGGGAACGGGTTGATGAACTCCTTCTGGGGGATTATTCTTCCGGGAGCTTCTGGAACTTTTGCTGTGTTCTTTATGCGGCAATTCTTTCTTACCCTGCCTAGTGACATGATGGAAATGGCCCGGATCGAAGGCTGTGGAGAGTTTAAGATATTTTGGCGCATTTATTTGCCGCTGACCAAACCAGCGCTGGCGACTTTAAGCATCTTTACTTTTCAAGCGGGCTGGAACAGCTTCCTATGGCCCATGATTGTACTAAATGACCCGGATAAAGCAACGATCCAGATGGGACTTCAAGCCTTCTCCTATAATTTCCAAACGGATTACGGTCCAATGATGGCTGGTGCGCTTGTTGCGATTCTGCCGATATTGGTGCTCTTTCTGGCACTTCAACGTTATTTTGTGCAGGGGATTGCATTCAGTGGCATAAAAGGTTAATTCAATAAAAATCGAATCAGGGAGAGAGTTTATATGAACCAATTGGAGATCGGGATTTGGGAGGAACGGGCGAATCAAGCACAAGCTGCGCTGGATTCATTATTCTGGAATGACGCGATCAAAATGTACAATATAGAAACGCCTTGTCCAAACGGAGAATGTAATACCATTTTTCATTATTGGTGGATGGCTCATGCTGTGGATGTATTGGTAGATGGATTACAGCGAACTAGAGAGGAATGGTATGCCGAACGGCTTTCCGCGCTTCATGAAGGTCTTTTGCGACGAAATGGGGGAGTGTGGCCCAACGAGTTGTATGATGATATGGAATGGATGGCTCTCGCGTGGCTCCGTGCCTATCAAGCAACAGGAGAGGAAGTTTATAAAGATACAGCCCTTCTTTTATGGGAAGACATTCAGACAGGCTGGAACGAGCATATGGGTGGTGGGATCGCTTGGCAGAAGTCACAGTTGGATTATAAAAATACACCTGCCAATGCCCCAGCAGCTATACTGGCGGCTCGTTTGTATCAAGCCTTCGGTGAAGCTGAGAATCTAGAATGGGCGCTAAAAATTTATAGATGGCAAAAAGAGCATCTGGTAGACCCGACGACGGGTTTTGTATGGGATGGCATGAATCGCACGGGCAATGGCCAGATCGATAAGGATTGGAGATACTCCTATAACCAAGGTATCTATATTGGCGCAGCTGTAGAACTCTATCGTATCACTAAGGACCCATCCTATTTGGAGGATGCTCGATTAACTTTTTCCGCTGCTGCTCATGAGCTTGCTGAGGCTAAGGGCGGTGTACTTCCAGACGAAGGAAATGGAGATGCTGGATTGTTCAAAGGAATCCTGATTCGGTATACGGCAGAATGGGTCAAAGCTGATGTCGCAGCTGTTGAAGCTGTCGATTTTCTACGTAGGAATGCTGAATCTCTCTGGGAGCAAGGAAAGTCAGAGGACGAAGCTTTGTTTGGCACAGATTGGACTTTGTCATCTACTGGTGTAATTCAGCTCAGCTCCCAACTTAGTGCAATGAAGTTATTGGAGAAGATGGCTGAATTAACTAAGGATCAGATTTGAGGTGAACTTTTTATGACACAAGCTAAAGAAGCCCTAGAAGCGCTTAACTGGCAGGAAAGGTCGGAGTGGTTCCAACAATGTCTAGAACGTAATTATTATAATGCGGAGACGGGGATCATGAATCAATGGTATCCCAGAGAGTATAACGTTCCAGGTGAGAATTTTTATTACTGGTGGCAGGCTCATGTCATTGATATTCTAGTGGATGGCTACGAGCGTAGCGGAGATCCTGCATATTCACTGAGAATCAAGGAATTGAGTGAACATCTCCAAGCTTATAACGGTGGGACTTTCAGGCATAATTACTATGATGATATGGAATGGACGGCATTGGCGCTGCTACGAGCTTATCGGGCAACTGGTTATGAAGCCTACTTAGACGCTGTGCTAGATCTATGGGAGGATATAAAATCAGCTTGGAATGAACATTTTGGAGGCGGTTTGGCCTGGAAGAAGGATCAGCTAGATTATAAAAACACACCTGCCAATGCACCAGCCGTCATTCTAGCAGCTAGGTTATATGAACTTTTTCAAAAGCAGGAGGATCTGGAGTGGGCACTCCGTATCTATGAATGGAACAAAACATATTTAGTGGATCCTGCGACTGGTTTTGTGTGGGATGGAATGAACAGACTCGGGGATGGCCAGATTGATTTCGATTGGGAATTTACTTATTGTCAGGGAGTGTTTCTAGGTGCGGGCTTAGAGCTGTATAAGAATACGGGGGATGTCCATTACTTAGAAGATGCGAATCGAACTGCTAATACATGTATTGATCGTCTATGCGATCCGATGAATATGATGTTGCCTGATGAAGGCATCGATGATACTGGATTATTCAAAGGGATTCTGATTCGTTATCTGGTTCAACTTTGTGGAGAGGTTCCTGAGGCTAGCAGGATTCGTGAGGTAATCATGGCCAATGCTCAGCAGTTATGTGAACGAGGTCTGGATAAACAGCTGGGTCTTTGTAGTCCATCGTGGGAATTGAAACCGGAGCTTCCGGTTCAACTGAGCATTCAACTCAGTGGCTTGATGTTGCTGGAAGGGGCCGCTGTACTCATGGAGAAGTAACTTAAAGGCGTATAAAGAAGCTTCTCTTTTTAAATGGTGCATTGATTTTCCGTTTAAAAAAGAGAGGCTTCTTTTTGTTATTTTAAATTAATCGTTTATCTGTTAGAAAATCCTATGTTTCCAACCGTTCAATTTAGCTACAGCTTCAATATAATAGTAGTCTCCATAGATTAGCGATACATCGATAAAGGAAGTGCCGCTGCCCGTTCCATGCAATAAAATCGCTTCATGCTCTGGCTGCTCCCATGTCGCGTAATTTTCGGTCAGTGAGCGGAGAATTCGCTCCGCTGCATTAGCGTAGAGACTTTTTTCGCCTACAGGTACGATCGCTGCAAGCTCTAACAAACCTGAAGCGGCGATAGATGCCGCAGAGCTATCTTTGAACATCCGTTCGTCATCCGCTAGACGGAAATCCCAATAAGGAACTTGATCCTCAGGTAAAGCCGAGATGAAATAATGGGCAATCCGCTTAGCGGTGTTCAAGAACCGTTCATCTCCACTGTGGCGATAGGTATTGATGAAGCCGTACAGCCCCCAGCCGTTCCACGGCTCCATGAGGATTCAGCTGAATAACCTTGACCGCCAAAATTCTCAATATATGCCCCGGTCTCCGCATCGAAAGATAGAATATGTTTGGTTGATCCATCCTCGCGAATACCATATTGCATCGTCGTCTCTGCATGGCTAATAGCAATATGCTTATACCGTGGATCACCAGTTACTTTGCTCGCCCAGAACAGTAGAGAGATATTCAACATGCAGTCGATAATTGCCCAGCCATATTTATCTTCATTCCATGCGCGGATGAATTTGCCTACAGGATTATAGCGGGCAGCGAGGAAATTCGCCGCTTCAATCCCCCTACGCTGGGCATCTTCGTCACCCGTAAGCTCATGATTTTTTCAGAATAGCTCAAGGTCCGCCGTTCTCCTGATTGGAATATCTGCTGATCTCCAGTCTTGATACTGCTCAATAATTGAAGGATTAACATCGAAATGTCTTCGGTATTTTCGCTTGGATTGCTTTTTTTATTGTGATCATATTGCTCCAGAGTCCACTCCACAATCTCAACACGATCTTCAAGATTAATAGCGCAATGCGTATTTTCCCCTCGCCAAAGTGTTGTGAATAAAGCTTTTCTTTTCGAAAAGCCCACTAGCAGGTTCTCCGCAACATGTGGATCAATATAGAAGATGGATCTTTCAAAAGGACAAGCGGGAGAGACCTCAGAATAGATCCGGTGCAGCTGATAGGGCTGGAAAAAGAATAACATGCCCCTGCGGATATCGTACATCAGCTGATTGACAACAACATTTCCTTGACCGCCATGCACGAACATGATTTCACATCATTGATGCCAGTGATAATAACCTTTGTAATAGTCGTCTGTATATATTTTGTAATCCCAAACTAAGGTCTTATGTTCTTCAAAAACAACGGGTTCGAATAGCTGCTTCATAGGCCCTCCAAGATGACAAAATACAAACATTTTTTATTCCATTATTACTTTAAGGGTTATGAAAGCGATACAATAAAAATGAATTGAGTAATTCTATCGGGAGGCAGGTCGCCATGTTAGATTACATAAACAGAAGCCCAGAATCCAGAATTCAAAATCTTAAAGCTGAACTCGACTTAAAAACTGCAAAAGTGCAGTATTTATCAGTTAATTAGGTGTTGGTTAAGGATATTGCTGCAAATATACAGGAATATGACTCTAAATTAACCTTGGTTATCTTAAAATTAGTGAAAAACTATATTTATGCAGGAAAACTCCTCCGTGGATGAATAAAGGACTTAAAAGATGTAAAATTGCAGGATTTCTACAAGCGGTTCATCGCGTTGGGCTGGAGTTCATACTTTACAACATATTTCCCTTCTGGTCCGGTTACAGGTGAGAGCACCCCTTTGGTGCAGAGGGAATGCAGCATTCGAACGGCTGATCGATGATTGATATTTAAATGAATCTCTACATCAATTGGGCGTAATGGGCGAGCAAGCGTATAGGCAAGTCGGATGATTTCCCGTTCCGCCACACTCTCCAGACTAACTGGAGAAGATTCTGACTGATATCGGCTAAGCAGCATTCGCAACAGTGTCATGCAAATCTCGGGACGACTAGCGACGTCGTCGTATGCAAATGAAATAACTTGAAATCCCATTGCAGATAAGAAGGTTTCTCTGTTCAATTCATTACAGTATTTATTTCTATCCATATCTCGAACATGTGGACCAAACCCTTTGATTTCGATGACTAGCTTCACATACCGAGTGATGTATGCAAAGTCACAGAAATAGGATTGACCCCGCTAATCGAGCACTTCGAATTCTGGATGTAGATCGTCAAAATTCAATCGAAGAGACCACCAAACGTTACGGCAAAATAGCTTCTCCGCTTCCCGATGTCCACGTTCCAAGCGAACTTTGCGTTCCCCTGATCTTTTTTGTAAATGGTATTGAATAAATGAAGCATGCGCCGTTTCGAAGTTCATCTTTAATCATTCCCCCTTAATCAACAAAAGAACGTCCCGATCCATTCAAAAAGGAATGAATCGGGACGTTCTTCGTCTCGTACATTTAATTATAGTTAAGATTCTATTAGTGAACCAAACGAATAGGACTATAAAAACTTAATAAATCAGTAGCTTGATTTCCGCATTCTTTTGTTGATTACTAAGAAGGGGATTTGAGCGGCTTTAATATGAAAATGATGATGGAATGTACAACTTTTAATCAATATGTGATACAATTAAATTGTACACAAATTAAAATAAGAGGAGTTAATCAAATGATCATAGCAGGTAATATCATGGTCGGTCTCGTTGCGTTAATACATATTTATATTGTCTATCTGGAAATGTTCGCTTGGTCAAAGCCCAAAGGGCTTCGAGTTTTTGGAATGACGCAGGAAGTTGCGGATGCTTCTAAAACTCTAGCAGCGAATCAAGGGTTGTATAATGGATTTTTAGCTGCTGGTTTAATTTGGGGACTGGTTCATCCAAATGTGAATATCGGCCACCAAGTTGAAATCTTTTTCCTCTGCACTGTTATAGTGGCGGCGATTTATGGTGCACTAACAGTGAAAAAATCTATTTTGTTTATGCAAGGTCTTCCAGCTTTCATCGCTTTAATACTAGTAGTTTCGACTTAAGATGACCTAAAAGTTAGTGAATGTAGGGCTTTACCTCGGGTGTAGGCGTGGTGAGCCCTTTTTTTGCGTGAGATAAAATAATGTAATCAGTAATTAGGCGGTTCATTTTATTTTCCTGTGACTTAAGCAGAAGCGGCAACTAACTGTTTGCGAGCAATACCCTTAAAAAAAGTTAATCCAAATTAAAAAAAAGGGCTGTTTCCCGGCAGGTAATAACCTGTCAGGGAAACAGCCCTTTTTATGTCTTACGTCTTCACGAGGGGAAGAGCTGCTTATTGAATAGAGGCAGCATAAATCGCTTCTACGGATTTGGAGAGGAGTGCGTTAAACTCTTCGTCTGACTGCCCTGAACTTAATCCTTGAGATAAAGCACGTGAGAAGCTGGCGATTAATCCTTGATTATGGGCGAGTTTATCGTTGGCCTCAGCTTGAGTGTAACCGCCGGACAAAGCGACAATTCTTAAAACATGAGGATCGTCCATTAACTCGCGGTAGAAGTTATTCTCCGTGGGTATGGAGAGCTTAAGCATGACCTTTACGTCTTGGCCCAGCTTAGACAATTGAGCTGAAAGTTCTTCTTTTAACAGCTTTTCCGACGCTGTTTTATCAGCAGAATGGATATCAACCTCAGGCTCGATAATCGGAACCAGTCCCGCTTCTAAAATTTGCTTGCCGACTTCAAACTGCTGTTCAACCACTTTTTTGATGCCGGAAGGATTGGCTTCTTTAATCACCGAGCGCATTTTCGTTCCAAAGATATTCCGTTCGTTGGCCCGCTTCAGAAGATCATTTAAGCCGGGAATTGGCTTCATGAGCTGTACCCCGTTTTCTGGCTCGGCAAGTCCTTTATCTATTTTCAGAAATGGGACAATGCCTTTTTCCTCCCACAGATAATCAGCAGTATATTTTCCGTCGATGAGACGGTCCATTGTGTTCTCAAATAAGATTGCACCCAGTATATACTTCGAATCAAATGCAGGGCTCTTGATAATGCGCGTTCGCATCTCGTGAACCATTGCATACATTTGATCTTCATTGGAGTAGCTGTCCTCTTTAATGCCATATTGCAGCAGCGCTTTAGGTGTACTTCCACCACTCTGGTCCAAGGCAGCTATAAATCCCTGTCCCGTCCGAATTCGATCCCATTGCTTCATATTCATGAAAAAATCTCCTTCCTTTCGTAAACTGAATGGAAATTCATGCGTTCTTTAATTATAACACTTAAAATACAGGCCTTAAACAAGAGGCAGGGTGAACAAGGAGGTAACCGTCCAACATGAGTTGGTAGCAACCAAAGAATTAAGGACTTCTGAGTCCGATTCAACCAAGGAGATCAGCGCGAGTTGACGTAAAGGACTGTATTGCAGCTATTGGATATAGTCGGCGGATTTTTGAGAGAAATCGGACTGTATAGCTCTTATCATTTCTCCGAAGCGTACTCTGATAATCTTCCTCGAAGATGACCTTTTTTATGCTTAAAAATCTAAGTTGAGATTAAAAGCAAGATCGATTTGTAATATTTTATGAACGTAGTCCTTTTCAAAATGATCAATTACTTGAAGTTAGTTTGAAGATACGAGCGAGCACGAGTAAAGGTGGCGACTGGAAATTTTATTCTTGTTACAAAGTGGCTGGTGTGATGATTTTCTAATCGGAGGGGGTGGATCGAAATTGGCTAAAGCCGCACTGGGATTGAGATTTTTCTTTAATCAACGTGAATATCCGAGTAATTTAATGCGAATGATCCAATACTATTTTCTTTGTGACATTAATCATAATTACCAATTCATAGCTTTGTGAAAATAATAACTTTTCGTAAATGTCGAAATGAGGTTGACGTATGAAAATATCAGTCGTATGATTGATTCTACTGAGTATGTTAGTAATTAAAAGTAAGTATATAAATAATATATAACAACAGGAGGAATGAAAGTGGAATCATCAACATTTGTGCTATTCGGCGCTACAGGAGATTTGGCAAAACGTAAAATCTATCCTGCACTATATAACCTCTTTTTAGATGGTCAAATTTCAGGTCCTCTTTCTGTGATTGGATTAGGAAGAAGAGAAGTTTCGAACGAAGCCTTCCGTAAGCAAGTACTGCAATCCTTACAGACTTTTTCTAGACAACCAGCCGTTGACTCACCGCAATTGCAGGTGTTCTTGGAGGCTTTTGAATATAGCGTACTAGACGTAGGGAATACCGAAGATTACTCCAAGCTGTTGGAGCATGTTAAACGTCGCGAGCAGTTGTTCAATATTCCGGAGAATCGGATGTTCTATTTGTCTGTGGGTCCTGAGTTCTTCAAGGAAATCGCAGCTAATATTCACTCAAGTGGTCTGGGTTCCACGAAAGGCTGGAAGCGTCTGATTATTGAGAAGCCTTTTGGCACAGATTTGAAATCAGCAAGAGAGCTGAATGATAGCTTGAATGCCGTATTTACTGAAGAAGAAATCTTCCGGATTGACCACTTCCTAGGTAAACCGATGGTGCAGAATTTGGAAGTTCTGAAGTATTCTAATCCAGTGCTAAGAGCGCTGTGGAAAAATAGATATATCGCGAATGTTCAAATTACAGCGAGTGAGACTGTAGGCGTTGAAGAACGGGCAGGCTATTACGATAAAGCTGGCGCACTTCGTGATATGTTCCAGAACCATATGCTGCAGTTGATGATGATGATGGCGATGCAGCTTCCTAAAGGCAGTACACCTGAAGAAATCCGTGGGAAGAAAATATACGTCATGGAGCATCTCATTCCAATTAGCAAAGATGAGGTTAATAAACATGTTGTCCGTGGACAATATACAGAAGGTGAAATCAAAGGGAACCCTGTTGCAGGTTATTTGAATGAGCCAGGAATTAACCAATCCTCGCAAAATGAGACGTTTATCGCAGCGCGTTTATTTATAGATGATCCGCTCTGGAATGATGTACCTTTCTATGTTCGTACAGGTAAGAGAATGAAGGAGAAATCCACACGTATTGTCATTGAGTTTAAAGAACCGTTTAATGATAGTAATAACTTGAACAAAGGAAATGACGTACCGAATTTACTGATTATCGAGATTGGACCGAATGAAGCTATAACGCTACAACTTAACACGAAAGATCAGCTGCAAAAAGGAAAGCTTGAGCCTGTCCGCGCTACTTATGAAGCGGGTACCTCAGATGTTCCAGAAGCCTACGAGAATCTAATCTTCGATGCACTTCGTGGAGATGCTACCTTCTTCGCTCACTGGAGAGAAGTAGAACTGTCATGGCAGTGGGTTACACCTATCCAGGAAGCGATGGAAGAGGGGCTTATGCCACTTCACACTTATGCTTCAGGTTCATATGGTCCAGATGCGGCTATGGAGCTATTGGGTGAAGATCGCTGGTGGTTCGATGAGGCAGATCAGGAGACAGAAGTTCTCTCTGCTCAGGCAGAAGTTGCAGCAACAGAGGAATCTATACGGCCAGGGGCGTAAGCCCCTGCCTGTTTTTTTTACCAATTTTGGAGAAATTACATCATAAGAATCTATATATCGGAGGGGAATTACATGAAAGTAGGATTAGTTGGATTAGGAAAAATGGGCTTCAATTTGGGCCAGAATTTGCTGGATCATGGACATGAGGTTGTTGCATTTGATTTGAATGCACCTGCTGTAGAGGAAATGAAAGCTAAAGGTGCCAGTGGAGCAGTAACGCTCCCTGAGTTGGTACAACAATTGGAAACGCCTAGAATCATTTGGATTATGGTTCCACATCAGGTTGTGGACTCTGTCATTGCTGAGATCACACCTTTGTTATCAAAAGGAGATATCGTTATTGAAGCGGGCAATTCACATTATAAGGAATCCATTCGCCGATATGAGCAATTGAAGGAACATGGAATCAGCTTTATGGACGCAGGTACATCCGGAGGGATGGAAGGAGCGCGTAACGGCGCTTGTTACATGGTTGGTGGAGATCCTGAAGCTTGGGAGGTTGTTGAGCCCATCTTCCGTGATACAGCTGTGGAAAGCGGCTTTTTATATGCCGGCAAAGCTGGTAGTGGCCATTTTCTAAAAATGGTGCATAACGGTATCGAATACGGCATGATGGCTGCCATCGGTGAAGGCTTTGAGGTGCTCGAAAAGAGTGAGTTTGATTATAACTTTGAGGAAGTCGCTCGGGTGTGGAACCATGGTTCTGTCATCCGTTCTTGGCTGATGGAACTGGTTGAACGTGCGTTCTCGAAAGATGCTAAATTGGATGAGATCAAAGGGATTATGCACTCCTCCGGAGAAGGCAGATGGACGCTCGAAACTGCATTTGATCTGCAAGCTGCAACACCAGTGATCGCGATGGCGTTATTAATGCGCTACCGTTCACTAGAGACCGATACCTTCACGGGTAAAGTAGTGGCTGCACTTCGGAATGAATTTGGTGGACATGCCGTTGAAACAAAGTAATTAATGTTAATCATTAGCCCGAATTTCCTCGCAATTCGTTCTGCGGTGAAATTTGGGCTTTTGTTTTGCAAAAATTAATAAATGGAGAGAATAGATCGAGTACGACTTTAATCTTTTCAACATATTTTAGAGTTAGATGGGGAAATTACGATAAGGGGGAGTTGACATGCGAAGCGGAATTCGAGAAAGACTTCATTTTCTGTATAAATTTCTGCATGCGCCCCGACAACTAGGAAGCGTTACTCCCAGTTCGCGCTGGCTGGCAAAAACGATGCTCGACATCATTCCGTGGCAACAAATGCATAATATAGCTGAGCTGGGTGCTGGTACTGGAGCCATCACAAGATTTATTCCAAGCGGGGAAGAGACCGGGATGAATGTGCTCCTGTTTGAGACGGATCCTGATTTTCGTCATCAACTAAGACTTAAATTCCCTGACCGTATTTTTTTTAACGATTGCCTGCGGCTAAGGCTTGCGCTTCATAATAGAAGGTTGGAGAAGTTAGATTGCATTGTAAGCAGTTTGTCTTTTAGGAATTTCTCAGCCTCAGATCGGACGCTTTACATTGAGCAAATCATATCTTCTTTAAAAGAGGGCGGCTGGTTCATCACTTTTGAATATTTTCCTCAAATGAAGAAGGAATTAATGCAGCATTTTGATATTGTGAGCGTTAAATGGGTGCTGTTAAATTTCCCGCCAGCGCTTGTTTATATTTGTAGGAAGAAGGCTTCTACACAAGTAAAGCAATCAGATCATATTCATTCTTCCATAGATGTAATATCAATTTCTCAGGTTTCTACGGAAAGATAAGGATGAAAAATACAACAAATGCCGTCACCTATACTTACTGGGGAACGGCATTTTTTTAAATTAGGCTCAGTATGTTATTACCACTGTTAATAGAGAACCTCAATATTGTCCTCGTTCAGACGTTTTAGCCAAGCTTCAGATGGCTTACGGTCAGTGATCAAGAAATCAATATGGCCAAGCTCAACCAGCTTTGTAAAAGCAGTTTTATCGAATTTGGTGTGATCCGCCAGGAGTATGACCTTATTGGCTTGTCGTAGCATGTACTTCTTGAGCTCACACTCCGGTTCGTTGGAATCTGTGATGCCTCGTTCCATATCCATTCCTTTGCAACTGATTACCGCTGTATCCACATTGTATCTTTGAATGGTGTCATGGGCTACCGGTCCCACCAGCGACAACGATCGGTAACGAAGTGAACCGCCAGTAGAGATGATATCCATCCCTGAATTCGAGAACTCATGCAAAATATTAATAGAATTTGTGATGATGGTTAGATTGTTTTTGTTTCCCAGCAATTTTAGAAACTCAAAGGCTGTAGAGCTTGGATCTACCATTAATGTATCTCCATCATTGATTAAATCGAGCGCCTTCAAGGCGATTCCCCGTTTAATATCTGTATTCAAGGCATTACGTGTAACAAAAGGCAGATCCTCATTCGTATGGCGATTCAGCATAGCACCGCCATAGGTACGACTAAGGATGCCATCCTTCTCTAGCTTTTCCAAATCTCTGCGTATCGTCTCTTCAGTGACCTCAAACATTTTACTTAGATCGGAGACTAGAACTCGTTTATCTTGATGGACGAGATCTATTATTTTTTTGCGTCTTTCGGCTGCAAGCATAGGAATCACCTTTCCAAAGCTATATTTTACAATCATAGCGCTTAATATCTGTGTTTTGCAATAAAAACAACTTAAAAACCTCTGTACTTTCCAATAATATTCACAAAACAGATATAAAACAAACAAAAACAACATTAATAATATTTAAAATGTTGACAACAAAGATTTAGGAGCATACGATGAAGAAGGAAATAATTCCCTTGAGATTAATCTAGTTAGTGTGATGTAAGGCCGGCCTAGCTGCTATTCAGAGGCCAGCCTGAGGCGCAGCAGACGGAATACAACGATTATTGAACTCATTAGGAGGCTGGTCAAGCAATGAGCACGCATGTGTATTATGTTCCATCGATCAATATTATGGGCAAGGGATGCTTACAGGAGATTGGTCCTTACATTCAAGAACTTAGTTTGAAGAAGGCACTTGTAGTTACAGACAAATTTCTTATGAAGAGCGGTATTGCTGGTAAATTGTTGGCGGTATTGGACGATGCGGGAATTGAATATGCCATTTATGATGAAGTGAAGCCCAATCCGACCTGTAAAAATGTCCACGATGGCGTAGATTATCTCAAAGCGCAGAATTGTGATTCTCTGATTTCCATCGGTGGTGGGTCGCCTCAGGATACTGCTAAAGCCATTGGTATCATTGCTACGAATGGCGGACATATCAAAGAATATGAGGGCGTACACAAGTCGAGGCATAAATCGCTACCGATCGTTGCTGTGAATACCACCGCAGGCACTTCAGCTGAAGTCACCATTAACTATGTAATCACAGACGAAGAACGTAAAGTGAAGATGGTGATGGTGGATAAGAACAGCATTGCTACCATCTCGGTTAACGATCCAGAGCTTATGGTAGATAAACCATCTGCGCTTACGGCAGCAACAGGAATGGATGCTTTGACCCATGCGATTGAGGCACTGGTGACGCCTGGAGCTTATCCGGTAACTGATGCTACCGCGCTTGCAGCTGTGGAGCTTATTTTCGCAAACTTGACTCGTACTGTTAAGGATGGCCATGATATTGAGGCTCGTGAGCAAATGGTGTATGCGATTTTCCTAGGCGGACTTGCTTTCAATAATGCAGGGCTTGGTTATGTGCACGCGATGGCGCATCAGCTTGGCGGTGTATATGATCTGCCACATGGCGTATGTAACGCAATGCTACTCCCATATGTGGAAGAACAGAATGCCAAATATGTGCCTGAGAAATTCAGGGCTATTGCTAAAGCGATGGGGTTAAACGTTGAGAGTCAAACTGATAAGGAATGCGCGGACTTCGTAATTGAGTCGATCAAGGCGTTGTCTAAAGAAGTAGGCATTCCATCTAAACTATCCGAACTTGGAGTAGATGAGGTCGATCTTGATCTTTTAGCAGAGAACTCCATGAAGGACGCTTGTGCACCGGGTAACCCTTTTATTCCAACGAAGGAAGAAGTCATTACTCTTTTCAAAAAAATACTATAAATCATCCCTTACTTTAGGAGATTCTTTATGAATAATCATATCGCCGTTGATATTGGTGCCTCTAGTGGGCGGTTAGTACGCGGAATATTGCGAGAGGGCGTCCTCATTTTAGAGGAGCTTCATCGGTTTAGCAATCGTTTTATAGCACAAGAGGATTCTTGTTTTTGGGACATAGATTATTTATTCGATCAGATCATTATAGGGCTTCAGAAAGCCAAGGCTCAAGGAATTACAGAGTGTACGCTGGGTATAGATACATGGGCTGTAGATTATGTACTCGTGGATGCGGAAGGGCATCGTATCCAGGAAGTTTACGCTTATCGTGATCGTAGAACTGATAAGGCTATGGATGAGGTAGCTAAGCATATTTCTCCTCTAACTATATATGAAAAGACTGGTATTCAACAGTTGTCATTTAATACGTTGTATCAGCTTTATGTTCACAGTGAAGAAGAAATAGCCCAAGCGGATCAAATCTTACTCGTACCTGATTATCTGTATTACAGATTAACAGGTCGCAAGATCAATGAGGTTACTAACGCATCTTCAACTCAGCTATTGAATCTAGAGAGTCGAGATTTCGACAATGACCTGTTGGATTTTCTGAATATTAAAAGAGATCAATTCGCTACATTGACTGAACCTGGAGTAATTATTGGCCCCCTCGATGAAGCACTAATTCAGGTATATGATCTTCCAGATTGCCAACTGATCTGTGTAGCCACACATGATACAGCTTCTGCAGTGCTGGGTGCTCCTCTTCAAAGAGACTCCGCGTATATCAGCAGTGGAACATGGTCATTGCTCGGCGTTGAACGAACTCAGCCACTCAATTCTATGATGGCCATGAAGGCCAATTACACCAATGAATGGGGCGCATATGGAACCTATAGATTCCTCAAAAATGTTATGGGCCTTTGGCTCATCCAAGAGGTTCGCAGGCTAATGGACGATCGTTATAGCTTTGCGGAACTAGCAGAGCTTGCACATGGAGAAGAAGGCTTCCGGAGCCTGATCTCCTGTAATGATCCGAGATTTCTCAATCCTTCATATATGATAGAAGAGATTCGCAGTGCCTGCGCAGAGAGCGGGCAGCCTGTTCCTGAGACGCCAGGTCAGTTGGCTCGCTGTATTTTTGACAGCTTGGCATTATCGTACCTTACTTACTTGGAAGAACTAGAAGAACTAATAGAAAGCCGAATCGAGGTTCTGCAGATTGTGGGTGGAGGTGCTAACAACAGCCTGTTATGCCAACTGACTGCTGATGTTATAGGCAGAGAAGTTAAGGCTGGCCCAACGGAATCCACAGCACTTGGTAATATAGTGGTGCAGATGATTAGCACGGGAAGTATAACTGATATTAATGAAGCGAGAGATATTATCGCTGAATCATTTGAGATAAAGGCCTATACACCGCGCCCGACCGCTCATCTTGAAGACATTCTAATTCGCTGGAAAGAGCTTCAGTTGTCCAAAATACAACATCAAATCTAATTAAACTTACGCTATATGATTTTAGGAGGAACTACAGCATGGATCAGAGTATTATCACTAGCTATAATGAAGCCAAAAAATTATACGCAGCCCATGGGATTGATGTGGAGAAAGTGCTGGAGCGGCTCGCGCAAATTAAGATTTCCATCCATTGCTGGCAGGGCGATGATGTACAAGGGTTTCTTTTTAAAGATAAAGAACTAAGCGGGGGAATAGCAGTAACAGGAAGTTATCCCGGTCGAGCTGGCACGCCAGATCAATTGCGCCAAGATTTAGAAAAGGCACTATCCCTCATTCCAGGCAAGCATAAAGTAAATTTACATGCGATCTATGCAGATACAGATGAAAAAGTTGATTTAGATGAATTGGAGCCACGCCATTTCCAATCTTGGGTAGACTGGGCGAAGGAGCAGGGGCTGGGTCTTGATTTTAATCCTACTTGCTTCTCACATCCTAAAGCTACAGACGGTTTTACGCTAAGTCACTCGGACGATGAGATTCGTAACTTCTGGATTAAGCATTGTAAGGCTTCTCGGACGATTGCCGAGCATTTTGGTAAAGAACTGGGTCAACCGTGCGTGACTAACTTTTGGGTACCAGACGGATATAAAGATACACCAGTCGATCGTTTAGGTCCAAGAGTGCGGTTAAAGGAGTCACTGGATGAGATTTTTAGTGTGGAAATAAATCCTCTTTATAATATTGATGCTGTAGAAAGTAAATTGTTCGGAATCGGTTCTGAGAGTTATGTGGTTGGTTCACATGAGTTCTATATGGGCTATGGTTTAACTCGCGGCAAAGCCATCTGTTTGGATGCCGGACATTTCCATCCTACTGAGATGATCTCAAATAAGCTATCTTCGATTCTTATGTTTAGTGAGCAGCTGCTGCTGCATGTAAGCAGACCCGTCCGTTGGGACAGTGACCACGTTGTAACTATGGATGACGAGCTGCTAGAAATCGCCCGTGAATTGGTACGTGGGGATTTACTCTCCCGAACGAATGTCGGACTTGATTTCTTTGATGGCAGTATTAATCATATCGCTGCTTGGGTGATTGGTACACGTAATACCATTAAGGCGTTACTTCGCGCAATGCTCGAACCGGTGGAAGAATTGAAGCGAATCGAGCGGCTTGGTGATTACACTTCACGACTAGCGTTGGTGGAAGAATTCAAATCGTATCCGTTTGGAGCCGTGTGGGATTACTATTGTGCTTCGCAAGATACACCCGTTCGGGAGCAATGGCTGGCTGAAGTGAAGCGTTATGAGCAGGAAGTTCTGTCTGCAAGATAGAGTGTTAGAGTGGATGTGGAGAGCAACATATACAAAGGAGAGATTGACAATGAGTACATCTGTTTTAGAATCCAAAGGGTATATTGCCAGTAGTGAGGCTCCATTTATTCAGGAAATGTCTGAGATTACCCGTCATATGTGGGAGCTTGGCTGGGATGAGCTGAATGGCGGTAATGTCAGCTATCTGCTGGATGAGAATGAGGTTGCTAAATATATTAACGTTCTAGAACCACTACGCACCATTAAACTTACCTTCCCTGTAAAAGAATTAGCCGGCAAATACTTCATCGTGACAGGCTCTGGCAAGTATTTTAGAAATGTGATCAAAGACCCGGAAGCCAATCTCGGTGTGCTTCGTGTAAGTGCG
Organism: Paenibacillus sp. FSL R5-0744; assembly: GCF_037972555.1. Classification (NCBI taxonomy): domain Bacteria; kingdom Bacillati; phylum Bacillota; class Bacilli; order Caryophanales; family Paenibacillaceae; genus Paenibacillus; species Paenibacillus sp. FSL R5-0744. The sequence goes on along the minus strand of NZ_CP150228.1, from coordinate 3,890,060 downwards.
AATGGTGAAAGCGTGGAAGTGTTATGGGGATTACGGAACGGCGCTGTACCTACTAGTGAATTGGCTTCCCATTTCATGAGCCATATTGAGCGACTGAAGGTGGACCCTACGCACCGTATCGTACTGCATACACATGCTACGAATGTTATCGCGATGACCTTCACGCATGATCTGGATGAATTGAAGTTTACGAAGACGCTTTGGGAAATGTGCACAGAGTGCCTTGTTGTTTTCCCGGATGGTGTTAGTGTCATTCCATGGATTGTTCCTGGCAGCAGTGAAATCGGCCGTGAAACCGCAAAGAAAATGAAGGATCACCGCCTAGTGATCTGGCCGCAGCACGGGATTTTCGGCACTGGCTCCACTATGGATGCCACCTTTGGTCTAGTAGAGACTGTAGAAAAGGCTGCTACGATCTACAACCTGATTGGTGGAAGAGAAATTAAGCAAAAGATCAAAGATCAGCAACTGTGGGATTTAGCTAAGGCGTTCGGAGTAACTCCAAAAGCTGGTATTCTTGAGGTTTAGGAAGTTCGTACTGGGATGAAAACCGGGCGTTCGCAGATTTTGCGAGGTCCGGTTTTTTTTATGATTTTTTCTTACACAAAGAACTTAAAAATTTGCATTTTCCATCTTCTGGGGAGATAATTAGCCTTACTTAAAGTAATCAAATAATCAATTGGAGGTAATATGTATGAACACTGAGCTATTATTTTCACCTATTCAAGTGGGGAATCTTTCGCTGTCAAACCGAATCGTCATGGCGCCGATGACTCGGGTATACTCACCGGATGGTGTACCAGGAAGTAATGTTGCCGCATATTACCGTAGACGGGCAGAAGGTGGAGTAGGATTGATCGTTACCGAGGGTACAGCTATTAATCATCCTTCGGCAGTCAGCCACGCCAATATTCCCAATATACATGAAGAAGCAGCTTTAGAGGGCTGGAAGCAGGTAGTAGAAGAAGTTCACGCAGCTGGAGGTAAGATCATCCCCCAATTATGGCATGTGGGTATGGCGCGAACTATAGGGGAAGGCCCTAATGTTGAAGCCCTTCCTATTGGCCCTTCTGGTCTAAATTTAGCAGGAGAACCTGTGACAGAGCCACTTACTACAGCTGAAGTTGAAAGCTTAGTTTCAGCATTTGCTCAAGCAGCAGCGAACGCGAAAAAAGTAGGTTTTGATGGTATCGAGATTCATGGTGCACATGGTTATCTGATAGACCAGTTCTTCTGGGAAGGAACGAACAAACGTACCGATCGTTACGGTGGCGATTTGGTTGGTAGAACTACATTTGCAGTAGAGGTTATTGAAGCTTGCCGTAAAGCGGTTGGGCCAGATTTTCCGATCGTGCTACGCTTCTCTCAATGGAAATTGGGTGCCTATGATGAGAAGCTGGCAAAAAATGCAGATGAGCTCGAAAGATTCCTTACTCCACTTAGCGATGCTGGCGTTGATATTTTCCACTGCTCCACTCGTCGCTTCAGCCAACCTGAATTTGAGGGATCTGAGCTTAATCTCGCAGGGTGGACCAAGAAAATCACGGGGAAACCATCAATTACGGTGGGTTCTATCGGTCTTCACAGTGATTTTTTTGCAGAAGACTCAGCTCAGAAGACAGAAGATAACATTAATGAATTACTAGAAAGAATGGACCGTGAGGAATTTGATTTGGTTGCTGTGGGTAGAGCATTAATAAGCGATCCGGCTTGGCCTGCCAAAGTTCAAAGTGGAGCAATAGACGAGATCATTCCATTCACGGCTGAATCGACAAAAACTCTATACTAAAGGGAAAGAACAGCGGGTTATGGACAGCTCTGTTTTTAGAATAATTTTCATTAAGGGCTAATATTATCATAGATATTAAAAAGCGTAATAGGTAAGGAGGATATGGGTTGATAGATATCACAGAAGTCTTCATAGATACTCTAGCACCGAACAGTGCAGCAATTAAGAACGGGCAAGGACTAGTTAAGAAGAGACGATTCGTCCAATTGAATCAGTCGGAAGACGGCGTGGTTCTGTTTGGTGAATGTGGTGGTAGCGGTAGCAGCAACTATTATCCTTCTGCTGATTTTGTTGTTTCTGACAAACCGGTGATGCGTTGTACTTGTCCAAGTAGGCAGATTCCTTGCAAGCATGTCCTCGGATTGCTATATGCCTATGTAGGCAAGGAGACTTTCGTATCTGCAACGATACCTGAAGATCTTGCTGTTAAACGAGAAAAGACGAGTAAGCGTGAAGAACGAAAATCGGAGCTTGCTGCGGAAGGGGCTAATGTTAAGCCCAAGAAAGTGAACAAGTCCGCACTTAAGAAAAAGATTGGAGCTCAACTGGAGGGCTTGGCTGTACTGGAGAAATTGACCCAATCGCTTATACGTGCAGGACTTGGAACAATAGACGCCAAAGGTGTAAAGGATATTCAGGTGCACGTGAAGATGATGGGCAATTATTATTTAACTGGTGCACAAATTGAATTAAGACGATTAGCTTTATTGCTCTCTTCTTCTGACAATCGTGAGAAAACTTATTCATTAGCAATAGAGCAGCTAACCCGAATTCATGCGTTCATTAAGAGAGGGCGCGCTCATCTAACAATGAAGCTGGAAGATCCGGATATGTCTTTGAATCATGAATCTACGATTGAAGAATGGCTTGGTCATGCTTGGCAGCTAACGGAGCTTAAGGAATGCGGTCTGATGAGTTCGGATGTAGAGCTGATCCAGCTTTCATTCCTCAGCTATGATGATGAAGCCAGACAGGAATATGTAGACCTCGGCTACTGGATAGAAAAATCTACAGGTGATATACATCGTACGCTCCAATATCGTCCTTATAAAGCAGCTAAATATATTCATGAAGAAGATAGCTTCACTGATGTTGCACTTATTCCTTCCTTCTATCGTTATCCTGGTGACCGGAACCGGAGAGTTCGTTTCGAGAATATGTCAACACGGCCTCTGACTAATCAGGATGTAGAGTGGATCGTTTCTAAGGCAGTTCATTCTTATTCCGACTGCTTCAAGCAGATAAAAAATCAGTTGAAGAATCCGCTAGCGGACAAGAATCCTGTGTTGCTGCTGCATGTGAATAAGATTAGCAAATCGCAGCAAGATCAGTTCGTCATTACGGACGAATCGGGCCAGCATTTGGTGTTAGACCAAATAGTAGCACTCGAGCAGGATACACTTGCACTGTTACAATACTTTACACTCGAAGAATTATCGGATACTACGATGCTGCTTATGTTTGAACATCAACTCGATACAGGACGATTGAAAGCACAACCGTTAACCCTTATCAAAGGGATGGAGATGATCCGTCTCTTATATTAAAAAAATTAAGAAAGCATAAGTTTCACATAAACTTTGGGAGGAATATCCATGAGTACAGCTTTACTACAAGAGCTTCATCAAGAAGTAAACCGGCTGTATATAGCTGGAAGTGAGCTCGCTGCTGAGGATTTCCGCTTAAAGCGGCTATTGCCACAGTTTCAACAGTTAGGCGAACGTGCTCCCATATTCAAAAGGTTAGGAGAGGGAATCGTTGCGGTCATTGAACCAGATCATTCCGAGGGATCTTCCTCTGCTCAGAACCTACAGGAGCTCAGTGTGCTGCTTAGCTCGGTGCTATATACACAGGGGGCGACTTCGCCTGATGGTGAACTGCTTGAGGTGGAAGTCCATCCGGTGAGATTGCCTACTCGGTTCTCATATCGTAAGCTGTCAGCGGTACAGACGGCATTAAAGACTCGCGGGGGAGGACGATATGAGATTATCAAGGAAGCTTTTGAGACAGGACTGTTTCAAGATCTTCGAATGATTCATCCCGCGTTAGCAGCCCTCCAAGATCCATATGTTGAGATCGCCGAGCTTGTAATGAAGCAGATCCTGCCAGCTTATGGGCCTCAGATTATTCCGATCCTTATCGATCAATTTGATCCTGCTGGAGGAATAGTAGAGACGAGAAAGCTGTACGTGATCGCAGTATTAGGTGGTGATAGCGTTCAGGATCTGATCTATCAAGCTGCAGATTCAGGATCAGAAGATGTTCGAGCCATGGCTATTTCTCTGCTCGCAGGTCAGGGACAATATGAAATCGAATTACTGGCTTGGAGTACAGATAAGAAGAAAAAGATTCGCGAAGCTGCCTATAATGCGCTGGCTAAGAGCGACTCGGTAAATGTGGTGAACCGGCTGCATGAGGCATTTACGGGAAAAGATAGTGAACTTGTAGTTCCTGCATTGAGACAATGTCAAGCCCAAGAGCTCACAAAACGACTTGTTGTAGAGTTATCAGATATGCTTCAAACTGTCTCAGAGATTATGGGCGATACGAAGAAGAAAGACGGATTATGGAATAAGGTAGTCCAGTATCTTCGGGTTTTATCTTACAAACGCAGTCCTGAACTAGAGAAACTATATTTTAATGTTCTCGAGCAGTATCCATTATATATGAATCAGCTAAAGTGGAATTCATTGATCGAGGAAGCAAACTCCTATTTTAGACAGATAGATTCTATCGAAGCGAGACGTATATTACAGCAAACACTTGAGCGTGATCTTGTCTACTATAGAAACAATAGAAGATATGTGAATGATGTTTTTAAAGATGCGTATCTCTACTTGTCACCAGAGCGTGTGTATGAACAATATGTTGAAGTTCTAAAGCATTATGCGCCATCTTCAACTAGCAATGCTTCTTCAATGGCGCAGCAACTGCTGCGCACCATATCTGAAGTTGTAGTTCAACGATCTCATGGAACTTATGATGCAGTTTGGAATTCACCTGTAGACCAGATTCAATATATGTATAAGGTCGTAATGCAGCCGCCCGAGGTACTGGCTATTCAATGGGATTCACGGTGGCTTGACGCTTTTATAGAACTGGATCAATACGAACTGGTAAGTGCCTTTGCAAGGCCGGGACATGCCGAAGCAATGCAGTATTTGCTTCGTAAATTGACCGATAATCCTGAATTCCGCCATCGGTTTTCCAATATTCTCTTGATGGGCTTAGCACGTACAGGGATAAATAAACAACATTTGCAAGAAGCTCTCCTAGTGGCTTTGGAAGATGATAGAAATACAGAATGTCGATTAATTGAACCGTATACATTTGAACAGCTATGTCAGCTTCCAGCGAGTTTTGCGAGTCGAATAATAACTGTTCTACCTCGATTTAGTGAGGTTGCAGAAGAACAACTTGAGTATGTCATTCGTCTCATGCAAGGACCATCAAACCCAAATGAAGAGGTGTAGCTAACGATGAGTCAAGAACTATTACAAGATATTATGAGGCTTCCAGCAGAAAGACTGTATGAGCATGAGTTGGAAGCGCTTCGTAAAGCGGACACTGGTAAGGTTCCAGCAGGATGGCAGATGTCGCCCCAATCAGTACTGAAGTTTATCGTTGGTGGTAAAGCAGGGAGTACCGAGATTACACCTAAGTACATTGGTAATAAACGATTAATAGAGATGGCGATAGCCACACTGGTAACTGATCGTGCACTGCTATTAATCGGTGAGCCGGGTACAGCAAAGTCATGGTTATCTGAGAATTTATCAGCTGCTATATATGGACAATCAGGACTTGTCGTACAAGGTACTGCGGGTACGAGTGAAGAGCAGGTGCGCTATTCGTGGAACTACGCAATGCTGCTTGCACAAGGCCCTACGCCGGAAGCGCTAGTGAAGAGCCCTATTATGCGAGCGATGGAGGATGGGGGCATTGCACGTTTTGAGGAGATATCTCGTTGTGCATCTGAGGTACAGGATGCGTTGATATCCATCTTATCGGAGAAGACGATATCCGTTCCTGAGCTAGGTAAGGAGATGAGTGCGCGCAAAGGCTTCTCGATCATTGCAACAGCTAATACGAGAGACCGTGGAGTAAATGACATGTCAACTGCCTTGAAGAGACGATTTAATATTATCGTCCTTCCAGCCCCTGCGGATTTGTATACTGAAGTTGAGATAGTGAAGAAACGAGTTCGTGAAATTGCATCTTCCTACGATTTGCAAGCGTCGCTCCCTGCAGACGAAGCTTTACATAAGGTCGTGACCATCTTCCGTGAGTTGCGTAGCGGGATGACATTGGATAAGAAGGAGAAGGTGAAGTCTCCAGCAGGTGTGATTTCCACAGCTGAAGCGATCTCGCTCTTAACGAATAGTATGGCGCTGGCTGCAAGCTTCGGTAATGGAGAACTGACGGACGAAGATCTGGCCGCAGGGTTGCAAGGTGCCATTGTGAAAGATGATGATAAGGATCAACTTGTCTGGAGAGAGTATCTCGACAATATTATGAAAAAACGTGGCGCAGATTGGCGGGGGTTATATACGGCTTGTAAGGAGATGAACTAGTGGAGAGCGAAACTACTGGAGCTGGCGTGCATATTTTTGGGGTGCGGCATTTGTCTCCTGGTGGTGCGCAGCATCTATTGAGCTTCCTTCATGAAATAGAGCCCACAGCTGTGTTAATTGAGGGTCCATCGGATGCCACACCTGAGATTCGCCATGTCATCAACATGACAACCAAACCTCCTATTGCCATTCTAGCTTTTACGGAGGAAGTTCCTGTGCGTACAGCCCTTTGGCCGCTTGCGCTATATTCCCCCGAATATCAAGCGATGAGATGGGCGGAGCAGCAAGGGGCTTATACAGCTTTTATAGATTTACCTTCATCAGTGGTCATCGCGTTACAGGATATACGAACCAAAAGTAGAGATTCTGTTGAACAGAGCGAGGAATCTGAAGTTAACAATACAGTTGAGAAGGCTCCTGAAGAAGCATCTCTATATGATAGAGTAGCTGAGCTGGCTGGTGAGCTTGATTATGATATGTATTGGGAGCGCAATTTCGAACACAACACTAACAAAGGTGCATATCAGGAAGCAATTATTTCTTTCTCATCCCAAATGCGTCAGATTTCTGAAGAAAATGAGAGACATAACAACGTAATAGAATATGCACACAATACTATACGTGAAGCTTATATGCGTCGTCAGATTCAGGATACAATCGCTGCTGGCCATCAACCAAATAAGATCGTTGTTGTATGTGGAGCATACCATGCAGCGGCGCTTGCTGATCTGGCATCTGGTATGTCAGATGAGGAAATAGATGCTCTTCCTTCTCTAAATTCGAAGCTAACACTTATGCCCTACACGTACTATAAGTTATCTTCTTTGTCTGGCTACGGAGCAGGTAACCTCGCTCCTCATTATTATCAAATGATGTGGGAACGTATGATGAATGGCTCACTTGAAGACTTGCCGAATCATTATCTGTCTACCGTAGCCAGATACTTGCGTAATACAGGGACACACCGTTCCACAGCGGAAATTATCGAAGCCGTTCGCTTAGCTGAATCATTAGCTGCCCTTCACGGTGGAAGTGCTCCGACGTTAAGAGATCTAAGAGATGCTGCGCTGACTTTACTGGGGCGTGGAGAGCTAAGTGTGATCGCAGAAGCACTTGCTCGTACAGATATCGGTACTGCTATTGGTGAGTTGGCAGAGGGGATTAGTCAGACGCCGATTCAAGATGATCTGAATCGGCAATTAAAGCGCTTGAAGCTTGAGAAATATAAAACCCCAGTGGCAAATGATCTTGAACTAGATCTCCGAGAGAACCGAAGAGTGTCTTCTGAGGAAGCAGCTTATTTAGACTTAAATCGTTCCTTTCTTTTTCATAGGCTCAGATTACTTGGGATCGATCTAGTGAACATAAGAGCAAGTGGTCAGACTGGCGCAACGTGGGCAGAGCATTGGGTAATGAAGTGGTCTCCTGAAGTTGAGATCCAGGTCGTTGAATCTACGCTACTTGGGGAAACAATTGAGATTGCTTCAGCTTATGTATTGCAACAAAAATTAGATGGCAGCAGTACCATTGCGGAAGCGTCAGCACTTATTCGAACGGCTTATGAGTGTGGAATGATACACCAGATGGAAGCCGGACGGCAGACGCTTCAGCGTCTAGCTGTTGATACTCGAGATGTGGTGCAGATTGCTGCTTCCATTCATGAGTTATCTCTTCTGATTCAATATGGCGATGTTCGACGGATTGATACCAAGCCGCTCATTCCTTTGCTTGAACAACTGTTCAGACGAGCCTGTCTGTTCTTGCTGGATGCGAGCCAATGTAACGATGAGGCTTCAGGTGAGATGCTTAAAGCTATGAACATACTGAATCAGGTAGCTATTGCGCATAGTGAGGAATTAGATGAGCTGTTGTGGATACAAGAGCTGAAGCACTTGTCAGAGAGGGATGACTGCAATCCGCGTTTATCTGGAGTGGCGTGTTCCATTTTATTGGAGCGTAATGCGATGACTGCACAGCAATGTTCAGAAGAAGTATCGAGGCGCCTGTCGCCAGGTATACCCGCAGAACTTGGAGCAGGCTGGTTCGAAGGGATGTCTATGCGTAATCGATATGTACTGTTGTCTCGATTAAGTCTGTGGGAACAATTGAATGAGTATATTAATTCATTAGATGATGTAGAATTTGTACGTGCATTAGTATTTTTACGGCGTGCTTTCAGCACCTTTGAACGAAGAGAAAAGACGATGATTGCCGAACTTCTAGGGGAGTTGTGGGGTGTGAACACCGAGCAGGCTGCTGAGATTCTGACGGGTGAGCTGAAGGAGGCCGAAGCGAAGATGATTGAGGATTTGAATGAATTTGACTTTGGAGATATATGACGATGAGTACATCCGTGGATTCAAGTGTTGTAGCTCGGTGGCGCCTTATTCTTGGTCAGTCTGCAGAAGAGCAATTGACGGTTTCTAGCGGAAACGCAAGTATTCACCTGTCTGAAGATGAACTCATCATGGACCAAGCACTGGCTGCTATCTATGATGAGACGAGCGATATCGTAAATAGTGGTGCTGCTAACTCTTCGGCTACAGGACAAAGAGGAGCGGGATCAGGTAAATCTGCACCCCGGTTGGCAAAATGGTTAGGAGATGTTCGCAATTTCTTCCCAGAGGATATCGTATCGGTTATTCAACATGATGCGATGGAGCGGAAGGGCTGGAAGCAATTATTGTTTGAGCCGGAAGTTCTGGCAACAGTGAAGCCTGATATACAGCTAGTAGGTACACTACTTTCGCTAAAAGGGAAAATTCCTGAGAAGACAAAAGATACGGCTCGCCTGTTAGTGAAGGCGGTTGTGGATGATCTTGTAAAGCGTATGGAGGAAGATCTGCGTCGGGCGGTGACGGGTGCACTGAATCGCAGAGAGCATTCTCCATTACCGTCACTTAGTGGTATAGACTGGACACGGACGATAAAACGCAATCTGAAGCATTATGATGCAGAGCGACAACAGATTATCCCTGAGAGATTCTACTTTTATGATCGGGCAAGACGAAGTAAGGAATGGACAGTCATTGTGGATATCGATCAGAGTGGTTCTATGGCAGAATCAATTATTTGGGCTTCAGTAGTTGGTTCTATTTTTGCAAGCATCCCATCGCTAAGTACCCGAGTAGTTGTATTTGATACAGAGGTCGTTGATCTGACAGAGCAATGTGCGAACGATCCTGTTGACATGTTATTCGGGATTCAGTTAGGTGGCGGTACAGATATACAAAAGTCTGTTGCTTATTGCGAACAGTTTATCGATCAACCGAAGAAGACATTATTTATCGTTATTTCGGATCTTTATGAAGGTGGGAACCAGGCAGGCTTAATCCGTCGTATGCGTCATCTGAAGGAATCTGGAGTTAGAACGATGTGCTTGCTGGCTTTATCTGATGAAGGCAAACCTTTCTATGATGAGCATGTGGCGAGATCTTTGACTCGCGATGGAACGCCTTGTTTTGCGTGTACACCTGCACTGCTGCCACAGTTAGTAGAAGGTGCACTAAAAGGACAAGATCTTACTGAATTAGCAAAAAAACTTGGGACAAAAGGGATATAACAAGAGTCGTCCTATTACAAGTTCCATAAAAAGTGATATTCAGACAAGAACTGTGATTCATTAAAGTTTTTGTGGCGTATATAAATATCATACCCCCCTTTATAGAGTATATTTTGGCCCTGTCGCTCGTCGGCAGGGTATTTTTTTTATGGAAGTCTTTAGAAGCGCTATTATCCTGACCTATTAAAATTTTCTTTGAGAGTATGCTCTGCTCTCACGCTGTGGTAAAATAGACCTGATTTTTTAAAATAATACGCAAGTTAAGTTTTTACTTGATAAACCTAAATCACTGCATATTGGGATGGACATCTAAGATGGATGTAATGTTATAGAATGTGCTATAATTTTATATTAGGTTAAAACATCAATAAGCTACATTTGAGATAGAGGACGTGAAAACAGCATGACTAAGGGGAACCATAACTCACCGGACTTAAAATCCGGCAAGGGTTCGAAAGATTATTCGAAATATTTTGATTTTAGCGATGCGAAGGTAATTAGTGAAGAAGAAGGTAAGATTACTTATCGGATTAAAGGAAGAAACGTTCAAATTAATAGCCAGCCTGATTATAAAGAAGGAAAACGGCGTGGCAAGGAAGAAATAGAAGTGCATTATGATTTCGAGATTCCTGAAGAGATGCAGAATTTCGGAGTAGACAAATATTATCATATAACGACTTATGGCTGCCAAATGAATGAGCATGACACGGAAACGATGAAGGGCCTGTTGGAACAGATGGGCTACAAAAGCGTCGATGATCGGAATCATGCGGATCTCATTCTGCTCAATACTTGTGCGATTCGGGAGAATGCCGAGGATAAGGTGTTTGGAGAGCTTGGTCACCTTAAGAATTTGAAGATTGAGAAGCCAGGTCTTTTGCTGGGCGTGTGTGGCTGCATGTCGCAGGAGGAAGGCGTAGTTAATCGAATTATGTCTAAGCATGGATTCGTGGATATGATCTTCGGTACGCATAATATTCACCGTCTGCCACACCTCATTAAAGAAGCTGTATTCAGTAAAGAGCTTGTGGTGGAGGTATGGTCTAAAGAGGGCGATATTATTGAGAACTTACCGAAAAAACGTGAAGGCATGCGGGCTTGGGTAAACATTATGTATGGCTGTGATAAGTTCTGTACGTACTGTATCGTACCTTTTACACGAGGAAAAGAACGCAGCCGCCGTCCGGAGGACGTCATTGCTGAAGTAAGAGAGCTCGCGCGTCAAGGATTCAAGGAAGTGACTTTGCTGGGGCAGAACGTAAACGCATACGGTAAGGATTTTACAGACATCGATTACACCTTTGGTGACCTAATGGATGATATGCGTTTAATTGATATCCCGCGCATCCGCTTCATGACATCGCATCCACGTGATTTTGACGATAAATTGATTGAAGTACTCGGCAAAGGCGGCAACCTGGTGGAGCATATCCATCTACCGGTTCAATCGGGAAGTACTGCCGTACTTAAGAAAATGAGTCGCAAATATACTCGTGAAGCTTATCTGGAGTTAGTTCGTAAGATCAAGATAAGTGTGCCTAATGCGGTATTAAGTACCGATATTATCGTTGGTTTCCCTGGTGAGACGGATGAGCAATTCGAAGATACTCTTTCGCTAGTGCGCGAGGTTGGGTATGATATGGCATATACGTTCATTTATTCACCTCGTGAAGGTACCCCTGCAGCTGCTATGGAGGACAATGTACCGATGTCAGTGAAGAGCGAACGTCTGCAAAGACTCAATGATCTCATTAAAGAGAATAGCCGGATCATTAATGACCGTATGCTAGGTGAAGTCGTCGAGGTACTGGTAGAAGGCGAGAGTAAGAATAACTCGGAAGTCCTTTCTGGCCGTTCCCGTGCGAACAAGCTGGTCCATTTTGAAGGTTCGAAGGAGCTTATTGGCACATTTGTAAAAGTGAGAATTACAGATACCAAAACATGGTACATCAAAGGGGATATTGTGGCAGAAGCTGCTGCTGTTCATTAATCATCACATACGAATGGGGAGATGGCTTGTGAGTACAGAGGAACAACGTTTGAATAAATATGGAATGAAGACTTATAATACCCGTGACTTGATCGTACGCGAGGATATTATGGGGAAAGCCAAAGAACTGGCTACATTGATCTCGACAAGTGAAGAAGTAAAGCATTTTCAGCAGGCTGAGCAAAAAATCCTGAACCACGAGCGTGTACAAGGCCTGATTGCAACGATTAAGAAAAAGCAGAAGGAGATTGTTGCCTTCGAAAGCTTTAAAAATAAAGATATGGTAGCCAAGATCGAGCGTGAAATTGAAGTGTTGCAGGATGAAATTGACGGCATTCCAGTCGTGAACGAATTTCAGCAGAGCCAGAGTGACATCAATTATCTACTCCAGCTTGTCATTTCCGTGATTAGAGATACCGTTTCGGAAAAAATAAATGTGGAAGCCGGCACCGAGGCGCCTCCGACCACATGCGGATAACCCACACTCAGTTTAGGGGGCGGATGCAGATCCGCCCCTTTAAGTTTCACACTATACATAATCCTAATCTTTCTATGTCCAGTTGTTGATTTTAGAAGTTAAGGTTTGGTACATTTAAAGATACGAATTAGTAAAATTATAGCTTCGGAAAAGGATGGGGCAAATATGAGCGAAAATGGGGAACAAACCTATAACGCCAAAAAATATCGTACACCGGACGGAGTTCCGGCCGACATCGTAATGTTTACACTGACCAAACGCGAACGTAAGACGGTCACGAAGACGCTTCCCTTACGTGAGCTTAAAGTAATGTTAATTAGACGAAAGAAATGGCCATGTGCTGGAATGTGGGCTCTCCCAGGCGGGTTCTGTCAGGAGGATGAGTCCATTTATGCTGCGGCTACACGTGAACTCAAAGAAGAGACTGGTGTAGATGGTGGTCATTTGGAATATCTGGGCGTTTACAGTACACCAGGCCGCGACCCTCGCGGATGGATTATCAGTCATGCTTTTTTTGCTCTTGTAGAAGAATGGATGTTGGAGCAAAGACAAGCTTCGGATGATGCTGGCGAGGTAGGTTTATTTACATTGCAGGAAGCACTTGAAGAGCTGGAGCTCGCTTTTGACCACCATGATATTATCAAGGATGCATACTTGCGTATTCAACAACAAATGCTTCAGACTACGATCGCAAGACAGTTTTTACCTAGACATTTTACCCTTAGTGAGCTCTATCAAGTCATTCAAACGGTAGTGCCGGAATTTAAGGAACCGAATTTTATTCGTAAAATCACTTCAACACGTAGTCGTCAGGGTATATTAAAAGAAGTAAGAGATGAAGAGGGAAATGCGCTTAGTTCAAATCAATACTCCCAGCGTCCCGCACAGCTCTATATGTTCACAGATCATGAGCCTTTGTTATCCATCTACACGTAGTGGCTTAAATCAGGAGAGGGGATTAATCTCATGAAAGCACTAATAGTGATCGACTTTACGAATGATTTTGTTAACGGAAATCTGCCGGTTGGTCAGCCAGCCGTAGATATCGAGCCTAGAATCAGCCAATTAACGTCGGAGTTTGTCCAAAGTGGCGATTATGTCGTTATGGCCGTGGATTTACATGAAGAGAATGACCCTTACCATCCGGAGAGCAAACTTTTTCCTCCTCATAATCTACGCGGGAGTGAAGGTCGTGAGTTGTTCGGAGGTTTGAAATCTGTGTATGAACACAACCGCGATTCCATCTATTGGATGGACAAAACGCGTTATAGCGCTTTTAGTGGAACTGATCTGGAAATCAAGCTGCGGGAGCGTGGCATTACTGAACTTCATTTAATTGGGGTCTGCACAGATATTTGTGTACTGCACACAGCAGTGGATGCATATAACAAAGGGTTTGCAATTATTGTGCACGAAGATGCAGTTGCCAGCTTTAATCCAAAGGGACATACTTGGGCGTTAGAACATTTCCGGGGAAGTTTAGGAGCAGACGTTGTTAAGGCATAATACTATAACAGAACATACACATATAGCAGCGTAGATATTAGGAGATGAGGACTTGAGAAGAGAACTTGCGCTACATACGGATAAATATCAGATTAATATGATGTACGCTCACTGGGTGAATGGAACTCATAAACGGAAGGCTGTATTTGAGGCTTATTTCCGTAAGCTACCTTTCGGTAACGGCTATGCTGTGTTCGCAGGTTTAGAGCGTATTGTTGGTTATATCGGCGGTTTGCGGTTTACCGAAGATGATATCCGTTATTTGTCTGAGCAAGAAGAAAACTATGCTCCCGCTTTTTTGGAGGAACTGTTGCAGTTTCATTTTCAGGGAACCGTTCATTCGATGAAAGAAGGCGCTTTGATTTTTCCAGATGAGCCATTAATCCGTGTGGAAGGGACAATTATGGAGGCTCAGCTGGTGGAGACAGCCATTCTGAACTTCATGAACTACCAGACGTTGATCGCTACTAAGGCTTCACGAATTAAGCAGGTGGCTCCGAATGACATCTTGCTGGAGTTTGGTACCCGGCGTGCGCAAGAAGCAGATGCAGCGGTGTGGGGGGCTAGAGCAGCGTATATTGGCGGCTTTGATGCTACTTCTAACATGCTCGCAGGCAAAATGTTTAGTATTCCGACCAAGGGAACACATGCACATTCCTGGGTTCAGAGCTTTGGCAGCGAGCAGGAGGCTTTTGATGCCTATGCTAAGGTGATGCCGGACGAAGTTACGCTATTGGTCGACACCTTCGATACACTCCGTAGTGGGGTGCCTAATGCAATCAATACAGCCAAGAAGCTTGAGGCACAAGGTAAAAAAATGGTCGGTATCCGTTTGGATAGCGGTGACTTGGCTTATCTATCTCGTCAAGCGCGTAAGATGTTGGATGATGCTGGCCTGGATTATGTGAAGATAGTCGCTTCCAACGATTTGGATGAGAACACGATCATGGATCTGAAGCTGCAAGGCGCAGCAATTGATACTTGGGGTGTGGGTACACAACTAATCACCGCCTCTGACCAGCCCTCTCTGGGTGGCGTCTATAAGCTGGTGGAAATTGAGTCCGCTACTGGAGAAATGATCCCGACGATCAAGATTTCCTCCAATCCTGAAAAAGTATCCACGCCTGGCAAGAAGGACGTATTCCGGATCATCGGTAAAAATGGCAAAGCGCTTGCGGATTATATCTGCTTTCCAGAAGAGGAAGCTCCACGTAACGGTGCGCGGTTGAAGCTGTTTAATCCGCTGCATCCATACATGCATAAGTATGTCGAGCGTTATGAGGCATTGCCTATGCTAGAACCGATATACGTTAACGGATTTCAAGTGTATACTTTGCCGGATTTGAATGAGGTTCGCCGTTATCATCGGGAGCAAAAGGACCTATTCTGGCCGGAGTATCAACGTAAGCTGAATCCCGAAGTATATCGAGTGAATTTAAGTGAAAAGGTCTGGACTAGCAAGCAGCAGTTAATCGCTGAGCATATACGACCGGATATTGAATAGATTTTGCAGGATTAATTCTGTCAACAGTGTTAACGCGGGAGAGTGATATACCCGCGTTTTTTTGTTTTTTCGGAGGCTTGTAAATAAGGAGGAGAACTTAATGGAAAAGGGGAAGCTTGCTTTAGCGCCGAACAGGAACGTTAAGCCAGGCGAAATCATTACTTTCGGCACGTATTCACAATCGAAGGATGGTAAAGCGCTGCCGATTGAATGGCGTGTTCTCCATAACTCAGGTAGCGAACTGTTCGTTTTGAGCGAGGACATTTTGGAATGCAAGAGGTATCACGGCAAGAGCGCAGATATTAAATGGCGTGATTGCGTGGATATTACGTGGCACGACTGTGATTTGCGTGAGTGGCTGAACGATGAATTCTATAACAGTGCATTCAATGCTGCCGAGAAGGAATTAATAAAGACAACCCGTTGCTCAGATAACGGAGAGGGTACCCCAGATACAGAGGACAATGTTTTTTTGCTTAGCGTTGATGAAATAAAGGCATTCTCAGAGCTACACGGCAAAGAACTACGGCGTGCGGTTGGCACGGAATTTGCTAAAATGAAAAAGTATGATGGATGCAGCTTATACGTATATGATAAAACGGATAAAGATAACTATATAATCAAAGACGGCGAAGAGGTTGGCTGCTCTTGGTGGTGGCTGCGAACACAGGGAAACAAACCTTCGCGTGCGTTTTTTGTCGGACCGAGTTACAGTATTCGCAGCTATGCGAATGTCAGTGTAGCCCGTGACGGCGTCCGTCCGGCTATGGTAATTAATCTTCCAGGATAAAGACAAGCGGTTTAGAGTGGCAATAATTAAAAAGAGGCGTGTCCCTCTCTTCGCTAATGTGAAGAACAAGGGATACACCTCTTTTTATTAAGTATTATTAATACACACTGGAAGATCTTGTATCTCAATTATTTAAACATCTAAAGCTTGCAATTTAAAAAGAGATTCTCGATTTCCAAAGATCGACTTCTTGGTGCCTGCAAAATTACACATCCCATTATTATAACTACAGTCCGATAAACATATTTCTACTAAACGGCCCCCAGTTTGCCCCTGTGTACCCTGATCTCCCCTCTAAATTAACAAAACAAGGGAGCAAGATATACAGAACACCCATAGTAGCATTTGTATTGAAGGTCATAACAAATCTCGTTTTTGAATTATCAATTGCAGCTATCATACCCTTATCAGCACGAATTGTATTCTCTCTAGTAAGGGCCTCTCCCATTCCCACACTAGCTATGTCATTTGGATTTGGCATATTACTTCTTATCCAATAATTCGAAATATTTGTTGCAGATGCTAAATCCGCAGGTTGATCGTAAGTAACTAAAATTTGATTCAAAGCAATTTGTCTTGCCTCCACTACGACAGGATGAGGCATCACCATTTCTCTATCGTCAACAGTTGTATTCCTCATCCTATTGGGATAAATCATAGTAGAATTATTATACATAGACATTCTGTTCCCTCCATTATTAATTACAATAGTCATTTGTCACGAGACATTGTATGTAAAGGAGTCATGATTAGTGTTAGAAAAACGAATATACAAAAAAAAGCGCGGGAGAGTGATGTTCCTGCTTTTTTTTGTTTTTTGTCAAAACGAAAAAGTCCGATGGATTCATAACCAAAGACGGCGAAGAAGTTGGCCGCTCATGGTGGTGGCTGCAAACACGTTTTGAACGGCAACAATTAAAAGAGGCGTATCCCTCACTTCACGAATGTGAAGAACAAGGGA
This sequence comes from Paenibacillus sp. FSL R5-0744, assembly GCF_037972555.1. Lineage (NCBI taxonomy): Bacteria > Bacillati > Bacillota > Bacilli > Caryophanales > Paenibacillaceae > Paenibacillus > Paenibacillus sp. FSL R5-0744. The sequence goes on along the minus strand of NZ_CP150228.1, from coordinate 3,872,906 downwards.
TACACCTCTTTTTGATACATGGGTCCGAGCTAGAACCTTTAATTCTTTTTCTTGAATTTTACGAACGACCAAATCGTAAGCATCAACAGAACTGCTAGGCATGTTCCTATACTGATACGATTCTGAACATCGAAGAGAAAAGAAACCGCGATAACAGTTAAACAAACCAGTGTAACAACGGTTATATAAGGGAATCCCCATACCTTAAAGGTTGGTTCTTTCGGATAAGATTTTCTCAGTTTAAGTTGTGACATACAAATGCTGATCCATACGAGAATAACCACAAAGCCTGGAACCGCCATTAGCAAACGGAACAATCCATCCTGGGCGAAGTACGCTAATAAGGAACCAATAACAAGAACAACGGCACAGAGCTTCAGACTGTTGATGGGTACACCTTTTGCAGAGGTTTTTGCCAAGCTACGTGGTGCTTCGCCCTGTGACGCCATAGAGTGCAGCATCCGAGTGGCGCCATAAATACCAGAATTGGCAGCAGAGAGCACCGCTGTAATCAGAATAAAGTTCATGATGTGATCGGCACCCTTAAGTCCTGTTGCGGCTAATACCTGAACAAACGGGCTTGTATGCTCATTCAGTTGATTCCAGGGTATTAATCCACAGATGATTAGGATCGGCAAGGTATAGAACAGAATAACGCGCAGTATGAAGCTTTTGACAACCTTTGGTAAGACCTTCTCTGCATCCTGTGTCTCCGTCAAGGTTAGCCCAATCAACTCTGACCCACCGTAGGAGAACATGACGACAAGAAGGGCAGAGAAAATGGGGGCCCAGCCTCTCGGGAGAAATCCACCATAGTCTGTAAAGTTGTGTAAGTAAGGCGTAGCCTCAGACATAGGCAACAGTCCAAAAATTAATGAGCTTCCTAAGATAATGAAGATGATGATCATTGCGATTTTGATCCCGGCTAACCAAAACTCCGTTTCTCCATAACCACCTACACTCATCATGTTGATGCCGATAATTAGAGCTCCACTTGCAAGACTAAGCAGCCATAAAGGAACATCCGGTAACCAGTATTGCAAGAAGCTGCCCGCTGCCAGCACTTCAATCACACAAACGGTCAACCACATGAAGCAATACAACCAGCCCACGATAAAGGAGAGTCGTTCTCCAAAAGCCTCACGGATGAAGTCCTTCATATTCCTATTCGGGTACACCGTAGCCATTTCGGCTATTGCCCCCATGACCACTAAGAGTAGCAGGCCTGCTAATACATAAGTAAGAATTACCGCAGGTCCGGCAATGCTTATGGTCTCAGAACTTCCTTTAAAAATCCCCGTACCGATTACTCCGCCCATCGCCATAAAGCTGATATGCCGAGGAAGCAATTTCTTCTGTAATGATGCTTCGTTTGACTTCACAATTAATGCCTCCTAAGCTGTCTTCGAAAAATTACACCAAGCATCAGTTTATCCTGAAACGGACTAGTTGAAAAGTAAAAATAACACACTTTTTTATGAAGAGGCGCGACTTTTCACTGGAGTGTGATATTTATCATGCAGAATGTGATGAATTTAACATCTTAATTTTTAATTTTATTGCTAAATAAAAGTAGCTAAATAAGCTTAGGTAACACATGGAAAATGCAAGATTTGTCACTTCGCGACTTGCAAAATCAAGATACAATCGTTGAAAAAGTCAAAAGGATATTATACGGATGACATTCTGAAAGGGGCTATGTCGGTGGTACAGTTACCAAAAGTGAACGAACTCGGATTTTTTGAGATTCGTCTGGAATCAATTGGAGGGCTAGGCGCGAACTTAGCTGGTAAAATGCTTGCAGAAGCAGGCGTTGTCGGTGCTGGAATGAATGGAGTGAGCTTTTCATCCTATGGTTCTGAGAAAAAGGGATCAGCGGTAAAGGCACATATCCGTTTTTGTGATTTGAACACACATATTCGTGACACTTCACCGGTAGAACGACCTCACGTCGTAGGCATATTCCATGAAGCGTTGGCAAAGACCGTCAACGTGACTAGCGGAATTTATGATCATAGCACGGTGCTAGTGAACTCGGCTAAGTCGCCAGAAGAATTGAAGTCCTCCCTGAACATGATGGCAGGAACTATAGCTGTCGTTGATGCTACATCGATCGCATTAGATGAGAAGAACCGCGTAAACATGGCAATGTTAGGTGCGTTGTTCCGGATGTGTGATTTCTTGGATCCTGAAATTATGAAGGGTGTTATCGAGAAATCACTTGGCAAAAAATATCCGCAGGCTGTTCAATCCGCACTAACTACTTTCGAACGTGGATTTAATGAAGTTACTTTCATGCATTTCCCTTTGCCTGAAGGTGCGATTATGCCTGAGTTCGTTCGGTCTGATATTTCGGCCTTAGGTTATGAAACTCAGCCTATTGGTGGTACCATTACGAATCCTGGCAGCAGCTTTTTAAAGAATCTAAGCATTTCAAGATCCGGTTTATTGCCTCATTTTAAATTAGAGGATTGTATTCATTGTGCGCAGTGCGATACGGTTTGTCCTGATTTATGTTTTGTTTGGGATGAGCAGCCTGATAAGAAGGGACGTCCGCAAATGTTCCTGCAAGGTATTGATTATCAATACTGCAAAGGCTGTTTAAAATGCGTAGAAGCTTGTCCTACAACGGCTTTGTCTGGCGAACGCGAGGAAGATGGCTACGCTGAGAGCCATACAGTCCGGCATATTTTTGATCTTGTTACTGAGGCTTAATTAACGGAGGAAAGGTGGAACACATGTGGCTATTGATTATGAAAAAGAAGTAGGCTCTACGAAGGTAGAGCAGAAATTCCTATATGAATCCGGTAATGAAATGGCGGCTTATGCTGCCCATCAAATAAATTATCATGTCATGGGTTATTTTCCGATCTCCCCATCGACAGAAGTCGCTCAATTTCTTGATACCATGAAAGCGAACGGTCAGCATGATATTATGCTTATTCCATCAGATGGCGAACACAGTTCTGCAGGAATCTGTTATGGAGCTTCGACGGCTGGTGGACGTGTATTTAATGCTACCAGTGCTCAAGGTTATATGTTCATGCTAGAGCAATTGCCGGTACAAGCTGGTACACGGATGCCTATGGTAATGAATTTGATCTGCCGCTCGATTTCCGGTCCGCTTAATATTCATGGTGACCATTCTGATTTGTATTTTGCGCTTAATACGGGCTGGCCGATTCTGATGTGCCGTGATCCACAATCCGTTTATGATATGAATCTGATGGCACTTAAGCTTGCTGAGCACGCCAAAGTGCGTCTTCCAGTAATGGTAGCATCAGATGGGTATTTTACTTCTCACCAGAAACGTCGCGTACAGGCATTTACTCACCGTGAGGATGTTCATAAATTCGTTGGCCCACAACCACCGGTAGGCTTCACAGATACATTAGACCGCAATAATCCAGTTACCGTAGGTCCTTATATGAACGAACCTGATTATATCAACAACCGTTATCAGCAGTCGGTAGCGATGTATAATGCGGGTGAAGTCTTCGAAGAAATTGCTAAGGAATTCGCTGAATTGACTGGACGCCACTATCCAATGATCGAAGAGTATCGGATGGAAGATGCGGAAGTAGCCGTATTCTTGATGAACTCTGCGTCAGAGATCATTAAAGATGTTGTGGATCAGCTTCGTTTGCAAGGGATCAAAGCCGGTGCAATTTCGCCGAATATGATTCGTCCTTTCCCACAGAAGCAAATGGCTGAAGCGCTGAAGAATGTTAAGGCTATCACCGTAGGCGACCGTGCGGATTCGGTTGGTGGTCACGGCGGTAATATGGTAAATGAGATCAAGGCAGCCTTGTTCACCTATGGTAACACTACTACAAAGGTAATTAGCCGTATTTACGGGTTGGGCGGTAAGGACTTCTACGCAGAAGATGGTCATGCATTCTTCCAATTAGCATTGGATGCCGTTGCTGCAGACCGTGTTGATGTTCCATTTGACTACTATGGTCACAATCCAGGTGCACCGGACAAAGCGCCACAGCGTTTATTGAAGCCGATGGACTTTGATTCGCTGAAGACAGGATTAATTACGGTTAAACAGGATGAAGCAACAGGGAAACTAAGTGTGCGGATACCCCCACTGCGCAGCTTGACGAAGAAACCTAAACGGCTTGCACCAGGTCATGGCGCTTGTCCAGGCTGTGGAATTTTCTCAGGACTGGAGACGTTCTTCAAAGGCATCGAAGGGGATATCGTAGCGCTTTATCACACGGGTTGTGCGATGGTAACAACTACGGGCTATCCATATTCTTCTCATAAATCTACGTTTATTCATAACCTGTTCCAAAATGGTGCAGCTACCTTATCCGGTGTCGTAGAAATGTTCTGGGAACGCAAACGCCGTGGTGAATTGGACGGACTTGGGCTTCAAGACGACTTCACATTTGTAATGGTAACTGGTGATGGCGGTATGGACATCGGAATGGGACCTGCAATTGGGGCTGCACTACGCGGTCACAAAATGATTATCGTAGAGTACGATAACGAAGGTTACATGAACACAGGTGCTCAGCAGTCCTATTCCACACCACTGGGTCATCGTACATCTACATCCAGCATTGGTAAGAATCAGCAAGGTAAAGTTACACAGCATAAGGATACTGCGCAAATCATGGCAGCTACTAACATTCCATATGTCTTCACAGGTTCCGAAGCTTACCCGCAGGATCTTGTGAAGAAAGCGGCAAAAGCACAATGGTACGCTCAGAACGAAGGACTTGTGTACGGTAAAATCCTGATCGCATGCCCACTGAACTGGATGTCTGAGGATAAAGAGGGTACCAATATCGTTTCGCTGGCTGTTGAATCTTGCTTTTTCCCTCTATATGAAGTGGAGCACGGTTCTACGAATATTACGTACAATCCAGAGGATAAGGGCAAACGAGTTGAGCTCTCCGCTTGGTTGAAGACAATGGGCAAAACCCGTCATTTACTGAAGCCTGAGAATGAGCCGGCTTTACGCAGCTTCGAGGCAGAAGTGGAGCGTCGCTGGAATCGTCTGAAAGCGAAACATGAGCATCCTGATTTGTAAAATATAATGATTCAAAACCCGGCAGATTAGTCTGTCGGGTTATTTTTTATTTAACTTTATAGAACAGATTTGTCATTGACATTAAATACGTCAAAATTATCGCTAATACTTCGTATGTGGATGCTGTACAGGAGATTCAGGGGGGGTTCAAGGGTTCGGAAGATCGGAATGCTTATGAACAGAATTCACAAAGCGTCCTTTTTTAGATGGGAGATCTCTGATGTCATGATTCAATTTGTAGCCAATTATCCAGATTCTTTTTTAAGGGCTGAGTAATCATTTGGAGTTGTAAGACATGCTGGGAGTCCTCTTGGTACCACCTTGGATGTGGTATTATATGGAGAATGTAGGAGAGAGGAGGACTGATTTTAATGAGCTGGATCTTTTGGATTTGTTTTATTGTTTCTTTACTAGTTTCCTATTGGGATCAGCGAAAAACATTGAGATTAAAGGATTGGGCGTTAATTATTGGGGCTTTTTTACTTTGTGAGTTCTACGTCAATTTCTTTGGGTTACTGATTCCTGTAGGTTTTATCATTGGATTGATTGTTATGAAAAAAAAGAAGCAGTTTCTTTTTTCTAAAGCACTTATTTTTGGGTTGATTAGTGTATGTGTTATTTTCTATGGTCCTAAGATTAGTTTAAGTGAAATCCATGAGCTAACGAAGGCTAATAAATATACTGAGCAATTTAATCAGATTAAGTCCGTTTCACAATTTTCCATCGAGTCAGATATTAATGAAGTTCTTAAGGCGGCTGCGAGTCATTTGAAAGAAAAGAATCCAAAGTCAGAAATACCTGTAGAGGATCCTCATGTAGCCTTCAGTATATGGGTTCTCCAGCATAGAAATGTAGCAATTAAGGATTTAGATTGGTTATGGTATGAGGCTCCGTTAGAATTACATTATTATTGGCAATCTAACCGCCCAGATCAGCGGGTTACATTGGAATACGTTTTTTTTAATGAGGTTGGATACATGGGTGTGTTTGAAAGAGAGAATGAGAAGGAACCCTACTATCTGCGGAAGATATATGAGTTTGATCGGTTGAAAACATTTAATCCACAGATCCCTTGATCATATAAAAAAGAGTTGATCACCAAACTACGTCTATTTAGGGATTACTTGTGCGTAAAAAGTGGCTATCGGACACAGTTGGCCTTAAACGCAGCTTTTCACACATTTCAAATATTAACGGACCCCAGTACAGCTATTAGCATGAAAAACAACAAAAAAGAGCCCTTTTCGAAGGAGTAGGGACACTAAAGTCCGAAACTCTTCTAAAAAGGCTGAAACTAGCGAATAATGTCAACTGGGTTCGACAGCCTCTGAGAATATAACCTAAATAAACAGAGCAGCGAATCTATGAAAATAGAATAATACACAAGCAGTCAAATGTTTTCTACAGAAAAAAGCGAGAGAAGACCCAATGCATTTAGCACGAGTCTGTCTCTCACATATAGAGGACTTTTAATAGTGTTGTGAAGTAGAGTTATCTTCCGCCTCTAGGCATCATGGAGTTATCCACAAATACATCTTTAACAGAATAGGTGTAGCAATGGCGAGGTACGGGTACACAGTGGTGACGTCTTACGATTTCAATTGGATGAATCACATTTACTACTTGTGGGTGGAAGTGATCTTGATAAACCACCTTAGGTGGGTCAGTAACCGTTTGGGCTGGGCATTTTGGACATTCAGACATTTCCTTCAGCTCCTTTTGTGTGTGGACTTACCGTATTATACGCACAGAACAAAAGCCTGCTTGGTTGTTTGTCTATTGTATTTAAAAATGGGTATTTGCTTAACGCTTGTAAATTTCACGCATTACATGCCGTAATTCCGGGATAATTAACCGTTCCATAGCCAGTTTTACGGCTCCAGTAGAGCCAGGCATAGAAAAGATAGCGGTCTTTCCCATGGTGCCGGCAATGGCTCGACTAAGAATAGCTGCCGAACCGATGTCCTCTGTAAAGCTTAGCATCCGAAAAATTTCACCGAAGCCAGGTAATGTTTTATCTAGCAAAGAGGCAACAGCTTCATACGTCGTATCCCGTGGAGAAATCCCTGTTCCACCTGTCAGGAGTACAGCTTCTATTCCGGCGTGGTCAACACATTTATACAATAGCTCACGAATATCCTGATAATTATCTTTCGTAATGGTGCTGCCTATCACTTCATACCCGGCTTCTTCGAGCATAGATTTAATCAAAGCTCCTCCGGTATCTGTTTCAATAGTTCTGGTGTCCGAGACAGTAATGATATAGCAGGAAACGGTTTGAGGCGCTTCTTTCCGATGTTCTTCAACAGATGACAAATGGCTCAACTCCTAGATTAGAGATGTTATCATGATAGGGTATGGCAGAAGTAAAGACAAGCTTACTTGTACTCACAGAATTCAGCAGGAATTTGGGGTGCCGCTTGCGTGCTTCGCGTGCATGTAGTACACTCGCTACACATAACTGTAATTTGCTGGGGAGCGATGAAACATGGAACAGGTCGTACCTGTGTATATATTGTCAGGATTTCTGGGGAGCGGCAAAACAACACTGCTGCAGCGCCTACTAGAACATTGGAAAAATCAGGGTTTACGTCCTGCAGTAGTGATGAATGAGCTGGGTGAAGTGAATTTAGATGGATTGCTAGTTGAGCAAACTGTCCCTATGGCAGAACTACTTGGTGGATGCATATGCTGTTCTATCCGAAGTGATCTTAGCACAGAACTCGCAACACTGATCAAGAAAGAGACTCCGGATGTCGTAGTGATCGAGGCAACAGGCGCTGCCAATCCGCTGGAAATTGTGGATGGCGTAACCGAGATTTCGTTGTATCAAAAAGTAGAACTAAAAAGCTTGATCACCGTCGTTGACGCCGCGCATCTTCTTGAACTGTATCGCGCACAACAGGGGGCAACTTATCGTTTGATGCAGGAGCAGATTCGCTGCGCTTCTGTCTTGCTGTTGAATAAAATTGACCGTGTAACCGCTGAAGAGGCGGAGGAGGTTAACGCTGTACTGCGGAAATGGAACGCTTATGCACCCATTCTGCCAACTGTGCGTTGTGAGGTGAAACCGGAGGAACTGCTGCGTGATGCAGGTGGAGTTCTTACGGATAAACAGCTGGAAGAAGTTGAGGACGCGAGCGAAAGCTTCATGCATGATGAAGATGAACACACTACTGGTGGCACACATTCTAGCCACGATCATGTGATGGCGTACACACATTATTTTAAACGTCCAGTAAACAGTGAAGAATTCGAACAGTTCGTTAAGGAATTGCCGCGTGATGTTTATAGAGCTAAAGGTATTGTGACCTTTAATGACACCTCCAGCCGGTTTCTTTTCCAATATGCCTATCGTGAAGCTGATTTTATGAAAATCACACCACAGGGCGAAGTGCCTGACGTTGCCGTATTTATCGGTGAACATTTCTCATCAAATGAACTGCGCACTAGGTTACTGGAGATGGAGGGACGTACCTTCGTTCGTCCTAGTACAGTTAAGAGAAGTCTATAATCAGATCTCCTTGTCAGAAGTTGTAATGGTTCATTCCTAATCTTGTAGGTTAATAGTATCGCATACCCTATAAAAATACAGGAGGTTTAAGGCTATGACCCGAATTCAATATCAGGAGTGCATTGACGCTTGTTTAGAAAGTATGAATGCCTGTAATTATAGCTATGTCTCAAGCCTAAAAGAATATGATCTTGCTTCTCTGCGTGAAAGCATGCGGCTAGATCGTGAATGTGCGGATATTTGTTCATATGCCGTACAAGCGATGACTCGCCAAAGTCCGTTTGTAGCCGGAATTCTCCGTCTGTGTGCCGAAATTTGTGAAGCCTGTGCAGATGAAAGCAGCAAGCATATACATACACATTGTCAGGAATGTATTGATGCCTGCCGTAGATGTGCTGAGGCATGCCGTTTGATTAGCGATGCGGTTGAAGTATACGCGTAAGGTTGTATACCCAACCTAACTATATAATAAGCAAATGACCAGACCATTGCTGTGGATGTACAGCATGGTCTGTTTTTCTTTTTAGCACAAGGCTAGATTAAATTTCGTTTCTAGAAGAGGAAATATGTAGGGAACTGGAGAATTAACAGTAGATATGAAGCGAACATAAACTTCTCCGAATCACCTGGATGATATCAGTTTATTATAGCTCTGGCAGGCCGAACAGAAGTGGAGGGGAAAGATGAAGCATACACAAGTACCAGAGAGTGAACAATCCAAGGAGTTATTTGCGTATTTTGGACTAGCAGTTTATTATGGTCAAGCTCTAGAACAGCAGTTGACCAATTTGTTATTGCTCACCAAATTATCACAAGGGAAGACGCCCACTGAAGCAGATCTGACTGATTTGTATCAGCGAAAACTCAGCAATTCACTCGGTCAACTCATCAAAGAAATCCAGCATCACTTTCCTTTCTCAGAGCAAGAAACCGCTCAGCTAGAAGAAGTGTGGAAGCAGCGTAACCATATCGTTCATGATTATTTCAAGGAACGGATACAAGAAACGTTCACCCCCGCTGGAAGGGCGAAAATGATTGAGGAGTTAAAACGATTCAAAAATAAAGCAAGAAGGCTAGAGATCAAATTACAAGGCTATTGTACAGAAATGTTCACGAAACTGGGGTTAGAAGAGGAGACTTTACACTAATAACCCTTCTAATCCACACTCCTCAACAACCTCGGGTCTAAAATGAATCTTAGAAGCTCTAACGCTGCGTGACAGTGCAGATAGAGCTTCGCCTAATGCCGGAAGCATCTCTGGCGTTAGGTGTTCACCCGGTTCCCACCACCAATTCATAATGTTCAATGTTTGGCTCTTTTTATCCATCACCGGTTCAAATCTCGCAATAAAACGATCATTATATAATAAAGGCAGTACATAATAACCATACTCCCGTTCCAAGGCTGGCTTATAGACTTCCCAGCGGTAATGAAATCCAAATAATTGTCGGATCAGCTCTCGATCCCATATCAAGTTATCGAGTGGAGCCAAGACAGCCGCAAACGAATAACTTGAATGACTCTCAGCATCTTCAGACTCCTGCTGTATTACAGCTTCTAAAGTTAGAGCGTCCATGCTACGGATGTAAAGTGGAAGCTTAATACCCTCCACTAGAACTTCTCTGAGACTGTCCGCCATTAACAGTCTTTGAATCGCTTCACTACGTTCCTTGCTCTTTAGACCAGAAATTCCAAGCCATCCGTCGCCAGATTTATTCCATAACAGTCCGATGCTACCTATTCTACGCAGCACATACCAATCATTAAATTGTTCATCAGTGGGGTTAGGGTCTTCAGTGTTTAAAAGATTATGAGGAAGCAGGCGTTCAGTGAAATCGTAATACCGACGGGTATGAACACGATGATGAACGACTACTTCCCCCAAAAAGTACATACTTTCCAAAGCGGCCCGGGTTAATCTGGCCGGTGCCCAAGCCCAATCCACCTTATCCTTACCATCTAGATCCAGAGAGGAGAGGGGGCCGCGCTTTAATAGCTCTCCACGAACCTGTTCTACTGTAGCCATTACTGGCTCATTGGCCCGATGGCGTGTGGCTGATGCCTCTCTTCTGCGTTTGAAATAAGGCCAGTCCTCTGTACAATAAATGGACATGTTCTTGTCCCAGCCATCTATTAGAAGTCGGTCTTGATACAGTAGCTCTTGGGCTTGCTCAGGTGTGAAACCGGGAACTCGTGCTTGGAGGACAAGCTCATGGTTATGGCCTGCGATGTTAAGTGGATCATATTGGATACAGCCTACGTGACGAACGTAATCATAAACACTAAGTTTACCGGCAGGAAGAGCGCCCCTAGTTAACTTTTGGTGAGCCAGGAGAAAAAGTCGAGCTTGCTTCTTAGTTATAGTGTATGTACGCATTAAAAGCCTCCTTCATCTATATGTATTATTTTTCATTTTACAGAACAAACGTTCTAATATCAAGTATAGAAAAACCCTGAATCACAGGATGTGACTCAGGGGATCGATTACATCTTCTCTAACGATGGTTGCAAGCTGCCTAACGAAGGTCGGGAGGGTGCACCATTGTTATTGTCTATGCTGTTAGAACCAGCACCTACTTGTAGCTGGTACATCCGGAAGTATCTACCGCCGAGTGCCATCAGCTCATCGTGGCTACCGCGCTCTACAATCTCACCATGATGCAGAACAAGAATCTGATCTGCACTGCGTATCGTGGAAAGACGGTGTGCGATGATGAATGTGGTGCGTCCTTTTTTGAGGACTTCTAATGCATCTTGAATGACGCTTTCTGTCTCCGTGTCGATATTGGAGGTAGCTTCATCAAGAATCAGAATAGCTGGGTCGAAGGAGAGCGCTCTGGCAAACGAAATCAATTGCCGCTGACCTGCAGAAAGGGTGCTCCCTTTTTCAATAACCGGTTCATCAAAACCTTGAGGAAGGTGGGCCAGCAATTTATCTGCTCCGACTTCCCGTAAAGCCCGTTCAACCCGTTCGCGTGAGATTCGTTCATCCCCCAGGCTGACATTGGAAGCAATAGTACCAGTGAAGAGGTAAGGGTCTTGAAGAACAATCCCCATGTGATTGCGTAGCCATTGCTTCGGAATATCTGTAACCTTCTGGCCATCAATCGTGATTTCACCTTTCTGTGGATCATAGAACCGGAATAATAAGTTGATGATCGAGCTTTTTCCGGAACCGGTGTGACCTACTAGAGCAACAGTTTCGCCTGGACGTGCTTCAAAGGAAATATCGCGAAGGACGAAGTCTTTTTTATAAGCAAAAGATACGTTCTTAAACTCCACTTTTCCTTTATAGCGCGGCATGGAACCATCGGTAACATTCTCCCCAGGCTCATCCATAAGAGTAAACACACGACCCGCAGACACCATAGAAGTGTCGAGATTTGCAAGCTGATTCACCATACCTGTAATCGGTTGGAACAAACGTCCAAGCACATCGACGAAGGCGTATAGAACACCTAAAGATACAAATGTAGAACCCGTAATACTGCCATGTCCGAAATACCAAAGCACCATCACAAAAGAGAGACTGCGTAGAGAGTTCACCAGGTTGTGGGAGGTGAAGGCATTCAGATTCAGCATTTTATTCTGATATTTCAAGTAGTCATCGTTCAGATGCTCAAATTCTTCACCAAGCTGCTTCTGACGGCGGAATATACGAACAATGGACATTCCTTGAATCGATTCATTAATGATAGCGTTGATCTCACTCAGACGTGAGCGGATGATCGTATTGTATTTTGTAGCGATTTTTCGATAGAGCACGATCCAAAGAATAAGAATCGGGATGATGAACAAGCTGATCAGACCTAGCCGAACATCGAGCAAGAACAAGGCGATGTATACACCAGTAATATTAATAATACCAGTACTGAAATTAGAGAGAACGGCAATAAATAGATCCTTAATCGCCTCGGTATCATTAGTTACACGTGAAACTACCTTACCTGCTGGCAAGTTGTCAAAAAAGTAAACCGGAAGTCGCTGGATATGCGCATACACATCTGTTCGTAGTTTTCGGATTACCTGATTCGCCGAAGATTGCAGCCAATAGGTTTTACCGAATTCGGCAAAGATCGAGATGACCAGGAAGATAGCGTACAAACCGACCAGCTGATAAATACCAGGGAGCTCAGGTTTGTAAAAATCAAACAGTTCATCCGCTGAAAGTTTAACCGCAGGATAGATGACTTCATCCTGGCCGCGCGTGATATGCATTTCACCATTACTGAACTTTCTCTCACCATCGGACTGTGTTACGGCTTCATTGATAAAGTAGAAACTTCGTCCCGATTGAAGAATGCGAATTTCTTGACCCTTAGCTTCCCCGGGTTCAAAACGGTCTCCGCGTTTGTAATAAGCGTTGTTATACTGAACCGCCTCATCTGGTGATGCAGTACTAAAATAAGGCTTTTCGATGGCCAACATATGATTGTCAATCATACTTTTGGCAATAAATGGACCTGCCAGTTCAGCCGCTACTCCGATGGAGAGGAGTAGAAGGGCTGCGATAAAGGTTTTTTTTGCGGTCAATGCGTATTCAAGCAGGCGTTTGCCTGTACTCTTTGTCAACGGTGACACCTCCTAAAAGTTTTGCATAGTCATAGCTAGTATGTCTTTTAATCATTCGATAAATTATTCTCTACTTGCTGCCGGTCATACTGCTCGCGGTACCAGCCATTCATATCCAGCAGCTCTTGATGCGTACCACGTTCCACGATATGTCCGTTATCAAGTACGACGATCATGTCGGCATGTTGAACAGCAGAGAGGCGGTGCGTAGAGATCAATGTAGTCTTTCCCGCACGCTCTTGGCGAATATTCTCAATGATCTGAGCTTCAGTACGAGCGTCAACAGCGGATAAGGCATCGTCCAGAATGAGTACATCTGGATTTGCGATAAAGGCTCTGGATAAGGATACACGTTGTTTTTGTCCACCGGATAAGGATACTCCACGTTCACCAACCAACGTATCTAAACCATCGGATAATGTTCCTAAGTCATTTTGGAAGGCGGCAGCTGTGATAGCTTTCATGATCGTATCGTCATCCGCGTTGTCTAGACCAAATTGAATATTCTGACGTACTGATTTGGAGAAAAGGATCTGCTCTTGAGGAACATAACCCATCCAGCTGTGTAGCTGATCCAATGAAATTTGTTGAATCGGAACTCCAGAGATGAGAATTTCACCATTACCTGTCGGATATTCACGAAGCAGCTGTTTGAGGAGCGTTGATTTACCGCTTCCCGTACGACCGACTACACCTAGTGTTTGCCCTTGGTTTAAGGTCAGACTGACATTGCTTAGATTGTCAATCGTCGATGAGGGATAACGGAAGGTCACATCGTTAAGTTCAATTCGGGTAGGATTAGCAACTTGAACCGGATTGTCAGCACTTTGAACATCCGCTTTGGAGTTTAGCGTCTCATCAATACGTTCGAGAGAAGCGCCACCACGTTGCATGATGTTAATAAGCTCTCCAATAGCGAACATCGGCCAAACGATCATTCCGAGGTACATATTAAAGGAGACAAGATCCCCTAGGGTGATCTGATTACGGAACACAAGATAAATCCCATAGGTAAGACCGATAATGTAGCTGAGCCCTACGCAGAACCGAATCGTCGGTTCGAAGAAGGCATCGACACGGGCGACGGCCATGTTCTTGTTGTATACATCTTCTGTAATATCTGAGAATCGCTTCTCATCAAGTCTTTCTTGTACATAAGCACGGATAACTCGCACACCTGAGACAGACTCGAGAACCTGATCATTCATATCTCCGAACGCATCTTGTGCTAAGCTGTAACGATCATGAATCGCTTTACCATAAAAAATCATAGCTATTGCAATTAGTGGTAATGGTAAGACTGCTGCAAGTGTCAGCTTCCAGCTGACAAGAAAACCCATTGCGAATAGTACGACAGTGAGGTAAATTGTAGAATCCACCAGGGTGAGCATCCCGAATCCAACGGTAGCTGAGACAGCTCTGATATCATTGGTTGCCCGAGCCATCAGGTCGCCGGTTCTATTGCGTTCGAAAAACGACGGGGTCATGGTCATCAAATGATTCATAAATCTCGAGCGCAGCAGGCGCTCTACGAGGTTGGAGCCTCCGAATAATTTGTGCATCCATATGTAGGTAATCCAATAAATGACTAGCAGCAAAATGAGGATCATACCGATGTACTTGGCTAACGATGCTGTAGTAATAGAACCGCGTACTATGTCGTCAATGGCATTGCCTAGCAGACGTGGGGGGAATAATTCAAGAACACCTACACCAATAAGTAAGATAAGGCCAATCAGGTAACGCCTTTTTTCTCGGCGAAAGAACCAGCCGAGATTACGGAGAACGGAGAACAAGTAAATCCCTTCCTTTCGAGTTAAAGTACTAGCTGTGATGTTGGAAAAAAGCGCAAGTGGTTATCTCAACAGCAACGAAAAAACGACGTTGTCGTCCTTCAAAGATGACAACCGACAAAAAAGGCATATCATCCGAAAACGGACGATATGCCTGTAATTTACAGCTATCATGCGCACGGTGCTATACAGCACCAGGCATGTGAGAGACCTTCAAGAACTAAAGTTATACGATCAATTACACTCGCAGGGAACTTCAGGATGGTTTCACCACTTGGGCTGCTTCGGTATTCGGTTGATTGGAAATTCCAACAATAGTTATTTGATATGGCTGTAACTTCGTAAACACCGCGCTCACCCCTTTCATTGATTTAATAATAACTTTTGGTAATAACTAGTAGACCGTTAGTTATGATCAGAGTTTATCACTCGGTTCGCAAAGTTGTCAAATTAATTTTTGAAGAGCTTGGGAAAACATTAATTGTATAAAGGTGTTTGAATATCGATTCATTTTCAGTATGATTAGACTATACAAAGGAGCTGAGAGAGATGAACATGGAAATTAGTCAAGCAGCGGCAGCTTGGTTTAAAAGAGAACTGGATCTTAAGAATGGAGACTATATTCGTTTATTTCCCCGCTATAGCTCGGGAGGTGGACTTCACCCTGGTTTCTCACTAGGGATCGGAACGGAGGCACCAGGACGTCCGGCAATACAAGTTGAACAAGACGGTATTGTGTTCTACATGGAAGAGCAGGACTTATGGTATATGGAAGGTTACGGCTTAACTATTGTGTATTCTGAGGCAGACGATGACATTGAATATAAGTATGAAGCCAAATCGGTGCCTGGCGGAGTACAGGTTTAAATGTCTTAATTTTGTTTTTTTTACTAATGTGAAAAGCCCTTGCCAAAAGGCAGGGCTTTTTCTAGTGTTGATATAATCAGTGCGAATTGCGAAACGTTTCTTCCTCCATAGCAAAATCGAAATCGTCAATGTCGTATACTTGAACAGGGACTCCACCTTCAATAATGCGTTGAATCAGCTCGAATTGATCTGTAAGAATAGGCACCTTCTCACGTTGTGAGGACAATAGAAGCTCCGTTTCGATAGGATCGAACGTTTCGCCGTAGACAGCGGTATCCATGCTGTTAATGATGGTAATCTTTGATTGTCCGCCTAGTAGAATACCAGAGCTTTTTGCCCAAGGAACGGCCAGACAGCGGTTGATTTTTTTAGCATTAAGTGGCTCTTCAAAATAGGCAATGAGCTCACCAATCTTGAGTTTGACATGCTTGTCATCATCTGGACGGTTCATTAACGGATCATCACTGTCCCGCAGTTCGTATAATTCCATCACGGTCGTATAAGGCACTATATATTCTACAGGGCTGCTCGATATGAGAAGCTGGCCGTAAATCGCCATCATGACGGCTTCCGTCACAAATTGTCTAGACATCTTTATCCTCCTGAAGTTCGGGTACTGCTATCGTACTTATGGACTTAAAAATATAAAAACACTGTAGAGCGCAAAAGTCAACTGTACTTAGCAACTCAGTAAAGAGAAAGGACAGAATATCCCTGTGAAGCAATGGAAATCATATTTTACTTTTGTACGGCCTTACATGAAATGGATTGTGTTTACGCTCTTTATAGGTATGATCAAGTTCAGCATCCCGTTGACACTGCCTATGATTCTGAAATACGTAGTCGATGATCTGCTGATGAACCCTGCCATGAGTGCTCAGGAGCGGGTATCGCAATTGATGCTCATCCTCGGAGGCGCTTTTGTTTTATTCGTAATTGTAAGGGGACCGGTGGAGTATTACCGGCAGTATTTTGCACAGCTGATCACAAGTAAGATATTGTTCGATATGCGGAATAAGCTATACAGTCACTTACAGCGGTTGTCGCTGCGGTATTATCAGAATACAAAAGTGGGCGAAGCGATTTCGAGATTTATAAATGATGTGGAACAGACTAAAAATTTAGTAGAAGTCGGAATGATGAATGTATGGCTGGATTTATTTACGCTAGTGTTTGCGCTTGGTTTTATGTTTTATTTGAATCCAGTGCTGGCGCTAGTATCTATCGCTGTACTTCCGTTCTACGCCTTTGCGGTAAGTAAACTATATAAACGACTTAAAGTGTTAACGAAAGACCGTTCACAGGCTCTGGCTGGCATTCAAGGTTATCTTCATGAACGGATTCAAGGCATTTCGATCATCCGCAGCTTCACCATGGAAAAAGTGGATCAGAAGCAGTTCGAAGATATCAACGGTAACTTTCTCAAAAAAGCGATGGCTCAAACTCGTTGGAATGCGATTACCTTCGCGATTATTAACACACTAACGGATATTGCACCACTGCTAGTCATCGGATACGGTGGTTATCAAGTGATTCATGGCAATTTGACTGTGGGAACCTTTGTTGCTTTCTTCGGCTATCTGGACCGGATGTATGCGCCTCTGCGTCGATTGATTAATTCCTCGACAGTGCTCACGCAAGCCTCGGCTTCCCTTGAACGGGTGCTTGAGCTGCTGGACGAGCCTTATGATATCGTGGATAAACCGGGAGCAAGACCTCTGACGAATGCACGTGGTGAAATTGATTTTCATAATGTTTGGTTCAAATACAACGAAGAGAATGATCGGGTACTGAAGGATATTAATTTAAGTATCAAACCTGGTCAGACGGTCGCTTTTGTTGGAATGAGTGGTGGCGGGAAGTCCTCTCTCATAAGCTTGATCCCGCGATTCTATGACATAAGCAAAGGTAGTCTCCAGATGGATGGTCAGGATATACAGGGTTTGACGCAGGAGAGTTTGCGAAGAGCCGTTGGGATGGTGCTTCAAGATAATTTCTTATTTAGTGGGTCTGTACGAGATAATATCTTGTTCGGCAATCCTAATGCTACAGAGGAGCAAGTCCTCTCGGCGGCGAGAGCTGCCAATGCGCATGATTTTATTGAGCAGCTGCCGCTAGGCTATGATACAGAAGTGGGAGAACGTGGAGTGAAGCTGTCCGGTGGGCAAAAGCAACGGGTAGCCATAGCAAGGGTGTTTCTTAAAGACCCAAAAGTTCTTATATTAGACGAAGCTACGTCAGCACTGGATCTGGAATCAGAGCATTTAATTCAACAAGCGCT
Source organism: Paenibacillus sp. FSL R5-0744 (assembly GCF_037972555.1). Lineage (NCBI taxonomy): Bacteria > Bacillati > Bacillota > Bacilli > Caryophanales > Paenibacillaceae > Paenibacillus > Paenibacillus sp. FSL R5-0744. The sequence goes on along the minus strand of NZ_CP150228.1, from coordinate 3,854,831 downwards.
GCAATCCCTCTCGTCGGAACGTACTACACTCATTGTTGCGCATAGACTGTCTACCATTACACATGCTGATCAGATCGTGGTGCTTGAGAATGGTGAAATCACAGAACGTGGTACACATGAGGAACTAATGGGACTGGACGGAAGTTATGCGAGATTGTTTAACGTACAGCATTTGGATACATGATAAGATCTAACATTATAATAAATTACTTAGGTGGTCTTCTCGGGAGAGAGGGCCATTTTTTTAAATCCATTTGAGTCTTTTTGAATATCACGTGCGTCTAAAAAATATAAGCAACATGAAAGGTAGTGAGAACTTGAATACAACAGAGCTGGAGGAAAAGGCGATAGCGGGTGATGAAGACAGCTTTACTGCATTGATAGACGGGATGCAAGAGCGTCTTTACCGTATGGCGTACTCCTATGTGAGGAATAAGGATGATGCGCTGGAGATTGTACAGGAGACCGTTTATAAAGCGTTCATCTCAATTCATAAACTGCAGCAACCTCAATATTTTAAAACTTGGCTCACAAAAATAGCCGTCAATTGTGCCTTGGACTTTATCAGAAAATCTAAAAAAATCGTGTATATGGAGAAAGATCCCGAAGGCAGCTACGCTTCAGAACCCATAGAGGATGTCATTGATCTTCAGGAGGCGCTAAGAGTCCTTGATAAAAGATCAAGAATGATCATTGTGATGAGGTATTTTGAAGACTTGCCCATAAAGGAAATTGCCGGGGTATTGGACATGCCAGAGAGTACAGTGAAAACCGTCATCTATCGGGGATTAGGGAAATTAAAAATTAATATGAAGGGGAGTGAGTACTTTGGATAATCAACTTGAACGTTTACAGAAAGCATACAACGATATTGAAATCCCCGAAGAACTATCACAAGCTTCTCGAAAAGGTATTGAAAGAGGAAAACGCTATAAACAACAGAAAAGAGGAATAAAAATGAGCAGATTAAAATGGACAGGATCAGTTGCAGCAGCAGTTATCATTTCTTTTACAGTGGGTGTAAATACGGTACCCGCCTTCGCGGATAGTATGAATCAAGTGCCCGTTCTAGGTAAGCTGGTAAGTGTATTGAAATTTACGGATGGAAGTGCAGGCGGCGGCACGATTCAGGATGGAGTAGATGTCAATTTCATTTCGTTGAAACATCAGAAGAACAGTGATCAAATGATTTTTAACTTTGCAAATTCGGACAATACACAAGACCTTGCAAGCTCTTATAACGTAAAATTCACTGACAATCCTTATACAATGACCGTAACCGTGAGTGGGGCAAGGAACTTCTCAGCTGTTAAAGATCTTGAGACATTAAAAGAAAGCAAGTATGTTCAAGATGCTTATCCTTTAATTACATTGGATGACTCGATGATACGTTTCAATGTAACCTTCAAAGAGCCAGTTGCTTATGAGGTAAAGGAATATAAGGATCCGGCACAGGTGGCGATTACATTGAAGGATAAGAAGGGTGACGTGGAAGAAGGAACTTCTATCTATTCACTTAGAACAAACTCAGAGCCTTCCGGCGAGAGTCAAGGTATGGCTGAAGAGATGTTATACGGGTTAGAGAACGTGCGCGTATTAAAGGATCAGGAGGGATTATTCCTAGTGGAAGCTGGGTATTTTAATACAGAAGCAGAAGCTTTGGCCCAACTGAAAAAAATTCAAACAGAGCATGGGGTTGGTGATCTATTGTTTGTAGAAAAACGATCGTCTCAGGAGATTCCACAATCCATTTCTCAGGCTGAATAAAAATAAAATAGAGCAGCGATTCTCTCGATAGTGGAGAATTGCTGCTCTATTTTTGTGTTGAATGGTTGCTCCACCTTTTACATTTTGCCAATCAAGAGCGACAAAATACCGGCTGCGATAAGCGGTCCTACAGGGACACCCTTGAACAATGCAACGCCAATCACTGTTCCGATCAGGAGACCCGCAACAACTGTGGGCTGGTTGGTCATAAGGATGGCTCCGCGTCCACCAAGATAAGCGACGAGAATGCCGATCGCAATCGCAAGAAGAGACTTCCAGTGGAGGAAGGACTGACCGACCATCTGCAGCGATATTTTTCCGCTGGCCAAAGGCGTCATGACCCCGATCGTAAGAATGATTATCCCGATGGTTAAACCATATTTCTCAAGCCAAGGGAAGGTCTGCTGCAGGCCAAGAACTCTTAGCAGTAGTAGGACGACCATTGCTATTGTTACAGGGGAATTACTGCTTATAATACCAAGCGCAGCAAGACCAAGCAAAAGCAAAGAGGTCATGTCCATCTTAAACGTTCAACTCCTTATTGTGAGAACTGCGCTTTGCAAGAATGTGATCTGCGATAAGTTTACCATGCCCACGTCCTGTCTCAATAAATACTTCATTCGCATTGCGGCCTGAAGCGATTACTCCTGCAACATAAAGACCTGGAACATTACTTTCCATAGTTGAAGGATTAAAAGCTGGCTTATCCATATCGTCATCCATAACTACGCCGGCAGAAGTGAGAAGCACCCGGCTAGGCCGGAAGCCAGTTAAAGCAAGGACGAAATCATTATCTATGGATTTCTTATCTCCATTGTGACTGGTAACGATGACCGAATTAGCCGTAATTTCAGTAACACGTGATTCCAAATGAAGGGTGATCCTTCCCTTTTGTACCATCCCTTCAAAGATTGGCCGAACCCAAGGTTTAATATTCGAGGAAATGCTCTCACCACGATAGACCATATCGACTGTAGCTCCAACGCGCATAAGCTCCAGTGCTGCATCTACCGCGGAATTACTGCCACCAATGACTGTAACTTTCATCCCTGTATATGGATGGGCTTCGCCGAAATAGTGGGTAACCTTAGGAAGTTCTTCACCTGGAATACCGATCATATTCGGTTGATCAAAATAACCTGTAGCTATTACTACATTCGCGGTAATCCGTGTTTGATGCTCACCCCGCATATTGGACGTATGTACAGCAAAGGTTCCATCCTCCAAAGGCTCAATGGACGTCGCTTCTTCGTAAGCGGCGATATCTAGACCATACTGCTTCGCAGCCCGGCGGTAATAGACAAGAGCTTCATGGCGGTATGGTTTATCATTGGTCGAGGTGAAAGGAACGTCTCCGATTTCTAATAACTCAGCGGTACTGAAGAATTGCATATTTGTTGGATACAAATAAATGGAGTGTACGATAAAGCTTTTTTCAATAATGAGACTGGACAGTCCTTGGCGCTGGCATTCGATAGCTGCCGAGAGGCCGCAAGGACCTGCACCGATAATAATTACATCTTTCATACAGTGGGTTACCTCCTGATTGTTACTATCTTTTCTTTAAATCCTACCCTAAATTCATTCATTTTGCCATAAGCATAAGGTTAAACATAATAACCATTGCAAGAATAATGTTGATTGTTATATAATTAGATATATATCTAATGTGTATCTAGCTTTTGAAAGTTGAAGGAGTGTGGTTCCAATGCAGTTAGAAAAAATAGTGAACTATCATAAAGCTTTGGCTGACCCAACACGTCTTCGTTTATTGTTGCTTCTGTCACAAGGAGAAATGCACGGACAAGCGCTGGCTGAGAAATTGAATTTATCACAACCAACGGTAACTCATCATGCAGCGAAATTGCGTGAAGTAGCTCTAATAAAGGAACGACGTGACAAAAATACAGTTTATTTTAAGTTGAATCCAGATTTCATTAGTAGTGGCGCTGAGGCTTCACTTCAGTTTATTTTTTCGAAAGGAGCGAGAAATATGGAAGAGAAATCACCTGAAAATAGTCTAAAGGAGTCTGTGCTGCGTAACTTTTTTTCGAAGGATGGGCGGCTTCGGCAAATCCCGGCACAATATAAGAAGAAACTGATCGCACTTCAGTACATGGTTGAGAAGCTAGAGCCAGGGGTAGTTTATAGTGAGAAGGAAATTAACGAGTTTATTAAGCAGTTCCATGAAGATTTTGCTACCATTCGGCGTGAATTTATTATGCATCAGTTTATGTATCGTGAGAATGATAAATATGAACTTAATCCCCAAGAAATTTGGACACGTTGGGAAGATGTCAAATAATGATCATAAAGTTGTTAACAATTTGTGTCTGTTGGAAATATGCTGATTAAGAGGGAGGAATTCGAATATAATAGAATTGTAAGCGTTAACAAAGATAGTTTTTCGAAAGGAGACTTGTCTTATGTTTTTCAAACGCGCAAAAAAACAATCACAATCCGATCACGTCACCGTTACCTTAAATCAAGTCAAGCAGGCGATCAGACAGTTTGAAGAAGATATGCCTGCGCTAATTAATAGAACAGCCTTAATCCTTGAAGACAAAAGAATAGATTTGAGCCGACTACAACGATATTTAGGTGGAGTTCCAGACCAGAATTTCTATATGTCACGTGAGACGTATGAAGTTTTCGAGGAACAAGATAAGCTAGTTCCGTATTACCTTGATATGGTTCAGTCCGCTGTCGACAATTACATCAGTGATACAGGTCAGCTGCCACTTGTTGAAGATGCTTGGTTACCTGAAGTCCATTATCGATTGCTAGCCACAGAAAGCTATCTCAAAGAGACCCCTCCTTTCCCACTGTATATCACGGAAGAGGAAATGATGCTGACACATCGAGCGGAGCATTTTGAGTAAATGAATAAATCAAATAAAAAGCCTATAAAGACTGTTCGGTAAAAGGGGAGACAGCTGTTCCTTTTTACAGAATGGTCTTTTCATTGTCTCCAAAGGCATAGTACAATAGATTACTGAAAGTTCAATTCTGAAAATCAACAGCATATAAGGGGAATCGCTTGATGAAAGAAGTACAAGCCGTATTATTTGATTTGGATAATACTTTAATGGATCGTGACCATACATTTCGCAGTTTTAGTACTCAGTTTGTTCAGGATTTTCTAGGACATTTGGAAGCTGAAGATGCGCAGAAGGTAGTAGAAGATATGATTCACAGAGATGCTGATGGTTACCGTGATAAGGACGGATTCTTTGTAGAGCTAAGCGAGGTGCTGCCTTGGGAAACACCAGTTACGGCCGAACATATTCGTGCGTATTATGATGCAAGCTATATCAATCATGGTGCTACGATGAAGGATGCTGTGGACGTTCTAAAGTACTGCAAAGAACGCGGTTATATACTTGGTCTGGTTACCAACGGCAAAGTAGATATCCAGAACACCAAAATTGATACCCTTGCTCTGCGAGAGTACTTCAAGGCTATTGTCATTTCTGGAGAAGTAGAAATCGCTAAGCCTGATCCTAAGATTTATCAACTTGCATTAGACAGATTGGGAGTTACTGCGGATCAGACATTGTTTATTGGAGATCACCCGGTGAATGATATCTGGGGTGCAGGGAAAGCAGGGCTACAAGGCATTTGGCTGCAAAGAAAACATGCCTGGGACGAGCAAGTGGACATACAACCATGGAAGATAATCTACGAGTTGAATGAGCTTAAGTCCATTTTGTAATTTTATCAAAATTTATAGTTGACATTATACGGCAGCGCCGTTTATGATAACAGCATCTTATTTCGGAAGGAGACGATGTTTTATGACAGTTTTAAATGTAATGAACTCAACTGTTGTGGATACGTGTCTTCCGGGAACAGCGGCTGCCGAATAAGTTATTCGTGCAGTTTAGCAGGTAAGCTCTATTACGCTTATTAGAGCCGCGGGAACCGTATTGGGTCCGGCGGCTTTTTTGCGTATATAGAATCGATAGGAATTGTAGTTAATTGTCTATTTCTCTATATATCGCACGGGAAAATGAACTTATCCTTGTTTTTAGGATGAGACATTTTCCTGATTCTGTGTACACTTTTTGTCCTTTTCGTCCTAGAGGAGTTCATGAAGTGTGACCGCCGCCGGAGTCTTAAATTCCGACGGCTTTTTGTGTTCTCGGAAAATGCTAGCAGTACATGGTAAATAAAAACAAAAACTTAAACAGATCTTTAGGAGGATTCAAATGACTAACATACAGCAATATGGTTGGAATGAAAATTGGAGTTCAAAATGGGATGAACAGTGGAAGGAGACGGAGGATAAACGGCTTGTTCCCGGAAGAATTGTAGGCGATTTTGGCAGTAAGTATAGGGTGATGACTGATTTGGGAGAAACATGGGGGGAGCTATCAGGCAAGCTGAGACATACGTTTGTCGCTTCTGGTGATTTTCCTGCGATCGGCGACTGGGTGGCTCTTTCAATGCAGGATGGTGGCGAACATGCGATTTTACATGGGATATTGCCTCGGCATAGTGTCATCTCACGCAAGGTAGCTGGTAACACACAAGAGGAGCAGATTGTTGCCTCGAATGTAGACACTTTATTTCTGGTCAGTGCTTTGAATGATGACTTTAATGTTCGGCGGATGGAGAGATACTTAATCATGGCTTGGAACAGCGGGGCTAATCCAGTCATTCTACTGACCAAAGCAGATCTTTGCCTAGATGCAGAGAGTAAAATTGCCGAAATGGAAAGCGCCGCTCCAGGTGTGCCTGTTCATGCGGTTAGTGCACTGCAAGATAATGGCCGTGAGAAGTTGCTGCCTTACATTGGGAGTGGACAGACAGTAGCTCTAACGGGCTCATCAGGCTGCGGCAAATCTACGATGGTCAACTGGTTATGTGGAAAGAATCTTCAGCTTACACAGGATGTAAGAGAAGGAGATAGCCGTGGACGTCATACCACTACCCACCGTGAACTGTTTATTATGCCGGACGGAGGAATCATAGTAGACACACCAGGGATGCGTGAGCTGCAGCTGTGGGAAGATGAGGGTGGATTAGATCTGGCGTTCAGTGATATTAGCAGCTTAGCTGCTGCATGTCGGTTTAGTAACTGTAGACATGAACGTGAGGAGGGCTGTGCGGTACTTGGAGCGGTTCATAACGGTGAGCTCGAAGAGAAGAGACTGCTGAACTACCGAAAGACACAGCGGGAGCTGTTGTACCAGAGCACCAAAGAGGTGAAGCTCAAGAGAAAAACTGCAGCTTCTTCTAAAGTTCATTCGACAAGGACTAGAGGGTACGGTTGGCGTAAAGAACTTGATGAGTATTAGAAGAACTTTATAGACAGCGACGGAGCCAAGAGTAGTGTTCCAATAGGCTAGATAGTCAAAAAAAGGGTGACCCTGAGCTCAGGGTCACCCTTTTTTATTAAATTCTCTTATAGATTATATTAGAACGATGCTGCAGTTTCCTTAGCCAATTGCAATCCGTTCTCAATAATTTCAGCGGATTGTGCAGGAAGTTGGTTGTGACCTTCGATGATTACTTGAGTAATATCTTTGATACCCCAAAGGTTAAGGTTACCAACGATGAAGTTTACAGCCATTTCAGCACTTGCTGCAGGACCTTCGGAATAAATGCCACCTCTAGCGTTCAGTACGATTGCTTTTTTACCAGTCAAAAGACCAACTGGACCTTCAGCAGTGTAAGAGAATGTTTTGCCAGCTTGGCAAAGGTAATCGACATAAGTATGCAATACAGCTGGTACAGTCATGTTCCACAGTGGGAAACCGAATACTACTTTATCAGCAGCGATAAACTGTTCCAGATATTTATTAACTACAGCAGCACCTGCTGCTTCTTCAGCTGTTAGTTCGTAACCTTGAGCAGCTTTGTACATACCAGTGATCAGGGTATTGTCGTAGTAAGGAAGTTGCTCTGCGAACAAATCAAGTTCAGTGATTTCATCTTCTGGATTGTTAAGTTTGTAGTTCTCCAAAAATTCATTGTAAAGCTTAACACTTACGGATTGTTCTGCTGGACGGTTGTTTGCTTTGATAAATAAAACATTAGACATTATGATTGCTCCCTTGGATGTGTGTATTTAATATTAACTATAAATAATATAGCATGTATTTTTTTGTTTGTAAATTATTTTTTTGTGATTTTTTTTGGTGGGGAAAGAGTATTTTATAAAGGAACAAGAGTTTGAAAAATAGAAATCCCGGTTAATAAACTTACAAGGAAACAGGAAAATATTCCCTATATTCATAAGGATCTGAATGAATTAAAAGGAGCGATGGACATGTCCATTGATCGGTTTATCATTAAGAAATTGGATAGCTGTCACGAAGAGCATACACGCCAAAATTTAGTGAGACTCTTTAAACTTCGAATACAGAAAGCTGAAAAAGCAGAGAATAAGAACTATAAGATTAGCTGATATTGTCCCATACTGGTGTAATCATTCATTACTAAAGCTGCAAAACTTAAAAACAGCAAGTCTCTTTCAGAGACTTGCTGTTTTGTCTGCCAAAGGATAAAAGAAACTTTACAAAAAAACTACCCCTCTATTAATAGAGGGATAGCGCCAATGAATCATTCTCACTATAACTGTGCAATATAGCCTCAGAGCCTTTAATTTCGATACTAATTAATGAATTCAGGCATTTCTGGATAGCATTCTTGCCCTTTTGAATTTTGAGCTCCAACGTACTGTTAAGTAATCTAAGTACTTTTTGAGTGGGCTGTTTATTTTCTGTTGTGAAATACACAGGTACAAGTTTGTTCTGAAATGTGATGAGCATTCTCATTTTGAAGACACCTCGCTAAAAGTATTTCATGTTAATGATAATACCCTTTGTTTCTTAATTTTACCTTAAAATTAGCTTATGATAACATAAAGATTGTTAGATTAATATACATATATATGAAATACAGGAAGGATACAATGATGTGAATGACAATGGATTGGCCGATTTAACGCATTTTTTATTTCCAGATGAAGTAATGGGGCAAGCAGTTCTGGATCAGTTACATACAGGTTTAAACGCAGAACGGATCTGTAGATTGAAATATAAAGAGAAGGAGGAAATGAAGGATCTGTGTCTGCAAATACATAAAGACCGGATACTAGTAATCTGCAATAGTAACCCGGAAACCCTGCCCTATGAATTAAAGGATGAAAGTGAAACGGAGAGCTTTTGTCTTCAGCTGTTCGAATGTGAGAACATGAAGGAGCTCTTTAATCACGGGATTCCGGCATTACTAATGTCAAAAAGAAAATTTGAGGAGCTGAAAAAAAGCTCATGCTCATCCACGCTGCAAATGCTCTCAGATTGTTTAGCAGCAGAGACAGGGGATGATGTACATTCCATCCAACTAGCACGGGTAATGAAGTGCTTCATGGCGGAAGGAGAATTACGACTCTGTACGTCCAGTGACAGTGGATGGAGCTTCCAGAAAGCACGCTTCTTAGGCGATCATTCCAGTGGCTGGTTGTTACGAATGAGCAGTGATCCATCCAAAGACTGGCTTATAGCCCTCCCGATTACAAAAGCTCAATTATGTGGGTCAGTAACAAAGTGGGTGTTACATTCTTCCGCATTTCTCACTCCACAATAGCAGTTGAATAAGGAGGGAGGGTAAGTTGATCTGAATTCAAGATCGATTTGACAGCAATCGTCTTTAGGATCTTGGAGTAAGAGAAACCCTCGACATTGGGTTGTAGTACAATAGTTTGTTCTTCTCCAGTAAGGTTATGAACGACGAGCACCTGATCCTGTGTTGTTAGTCGTTCGTAAGCCATAACCCCGGGATTGCCAGAAGCAAAGTCACGGATTCCGCCATCCCGGAGCGCAGGAATCTCATTTCTTAGCGAAATAAGCTCGCGATATCTTTCTAGCATTGAACCACTGTCATTCAGCTGGCTCTCAACATCAACGTTTATCGCACCCGCATTATTACTTCCGGCCTCCCAAGTAGTCTGCCCCTCTCCTTGATCAGCTGCACTCCATCTCATAGGCTCTCGAAGTCCTTCATCTGGCTTCACACCGCGCATTCCAATTTCTTCACCATAATAGATAAAAGGATTCCCAGGCAAAGTTAATAGTAGGGCTGCTGCCATTTTTGCATGATTCGGGTTATTGTCTAATTGACTCATGACTCTGTTTTGATCATGATTCGTCAAGAAAGTAGCATCGGTAAATTGGTTAGCGGATATTTTGGAATACAATTTATAGGTTCGTTCCAGCGTAAAGGCCGTTCCGCTGTCTTTTTCAGTTTTTACAGAGTTCACCAGTGTTTCTGCTAAGCCAAAGTTAAAGCTTGAATTAAAAGCTTGATCTAAATAAGCTCCGACAGTGACAGCAGAATTCTCCCAGACCTCGCCAACTATATATGCCTCTGGATTTACTTCATTCATAGCCTTGCGGAACTCCTGCCACCAGGATACATTTTTAGCGGTAGTAGCCTCACTTTTATCACTCAAAAGATCTTCGTAGATATGCTTCGCAGCATCTAGTCGGAAGCCATCCACACCTTGCTCCAGCCAAAATTTTCCGATGTCCTTCATTTCAGTACGAACTTCTGTATTATCGAAATTCAGATCAGGCATGCCTTCCCAAAATCCGCCTAGATAATGACTGCCAAGTATAGAATGCCACGCACTGCCACCGCCAGCAGCGCTGGCTCCATTTGCGGGACGACCTTGATCTTCAGCCCAGACGTACCAATCGCGATATTTGCTGTCACTGTTTTTAGCCGAGTCTACGAACCATGGGTGTTCTTTGGAGGTATGATTCACAACCAAATCCATAATTATTTTTATTCCTCGTTTATGTGCTTCTTTAATTAGCTCCTGCATATCCTCAATCGTCCCATAATCAGGATTAATTGCACGATAATCGGTTACATCATATCCATGATAGCTTGGTGATGGGTTGATGGGCATGAGCCAAATCCCGCCAATCCCCAAATCAGTCGTGGTTTCAGGATTCCCATCATTTAAGTAATCCAGCTTTTGGGTGATCCCTTTTAGATCTCCAATGCCATCGCCGTCTGAATCATAGAAGGAACGAACAAATAATTCATAATAAACAGCGGAAGGTTGTTCATCCGTCTTATTTATCAATGCTTGAGGTGTAGCGGTGCTCTGAATGGAGTCTGCTTTAGGGGAGGGCGTGGCAATGGATGTTTTGTTGCTTTGATTACCAGAACAACCGGACAGCAGTAATGTCGTTAGACTGATGCCCACCAGAGAGCATATTGTGATTTTTTTGGTTTTGAATGTAACACCTTTATACATATGTAATAACTCCTTCTATTGCAAATTTTCTAATTCTAGAAATGGAAAGCGCTTTATTTCCTATAGTACTCGAATGCATCCCCATGGGTAAAACGTTTGCACAGATACAAAAACAGCAAATTAAACGATATTTATCCATTCATTCAATAAAAGTCGCTAGTATCATGGTTATTCTTGGATTTCCCTAGGTTATTGGAGGTTTTAACCTTTTCATAGGCATCTGCATATGCTTTAAGCAAGGGCGAAGGACCCGGTAAGAAAGGAGAATGAAGAATGAAGATTAGGAAAAAGCTGTCATTGTCGCTCATGATCATTACTTTATGCTTTTCAGTGCTTGCCGGTTGCGGCGGAAAGTCAGAGTTGGTAAAGGTGAAGATTGGTGAAGTCACCCGTTCTGTCTTTTATGCACCCGAATATGTTGCCTTATCACAAAATTTCTTTAAAGACGAAGGACTTGACGTAGAGCTACAGACGATCCCCGGTGGAGATAAAACCATGACTGCACTCCTCTCAGGTGCCATCGATGTTGCATTGGTAGGTTCTGAAACCTCCATTTATGTGTATCAACAGGGTTCGGATGATCCGGTCATTAATTTTGCACAGCTGACTCAGAGGGATGGAACGTTCCTGTTTGCCCGTAAAGCTGACGGAGCGTTTAACTGGGATAAAGTGAAGGGTTCTACCTTCCTGGGGCAAAGAAAAGGCGGAATGCCACAAATGGCAGGTGCGTTTACTTTATCTAAAAAAGGAATAGATCCTACCAAAGACATTACCTTGATCCAAAATATTGACTTTGCTAATATTGCCGGTGCTTTTGCTTCAGGTACAGGCGATTATGTGCAGCTGTTTGAACCACAGGCTTCAATCTTTGAACGTGAGAACCGAGGGGCAGTAGTGGCTTCGTTTGGTGTGGAAAGCGGCTATTTACCGTACACCGTGTTTATGTCTAAGAACAGCTATATTAGTAAAAATGGAGACACGGTACAGAAGTTCACAAATGCGATCCAGCGTGCTCAGCTTTGGGTGAAGGAACATAGCCCTGAAGAAATTGCGGATGCGATAATGACTTATTTTGATAAGACAGATAAAGATATCGTGGTTTCTGCAGTCAAACGTTATAAGGAACAGGATACCTATGCGGTTAATCCAATTATAGATCAAGAAGAATGGAACAATTTGCTTGATGTGATTGATAATGCTGGTGAGCTTAAAGAACGCGTTCCCGCTGACAAAATAGTGAATAACAGTTTTGCTGAGAAAGCTGAGAAGAGCATAACGAGCAGCACTTCAAAATAAGAGAGAACCAAAGATCCTAAATAAGATGTGTAAATTGAAGGAGGGGCTGACAATGCTTCCAGTAGTGCAATTAAAGGGAGTAACGCATGCCTATCTTGGCGACCGTGAAGCTTCACTGGCCGTTGAGGACCTGAACCTTAATGTCGAGCAAGGAGAGTTCGTTAGCTTAGTCGGACCAAGTGGTTGCGGTAAGACGACTCTTCTATCGATTATTGCAGGACTGCTGCAGCCATCTCAAGGCGAAGTGTTCGTAAATGGAGAGCCCATTATGGGACCCTCACCAGAGGTTGGGTATATGCTGCAGCAGGATTATCTTTTTCCTTGGCGGAGTATTCTGGATAATGCCATTCTAGGACTAGAGCTGACTGGAAACTTGAACGAGGAGAGCAGAAAGCGGACGTTGGAGCTGCTTCGAGAGATGGGCTTAGAGGGCAAAGAGCACGCCCTTCCTACTCAGTTATCAGGTGGGATGCGGCAGAGAGTGGCTCTGGTACGCACCTTGGCAACGAATCCTGGACTCCTTCTACTAGACGAGCCGTTCTCGGCACTTGATTACCAGATCAAATTACAGCTGGAAGATTTGGTCTCTGAGACCTTACGCAGCAGGGGGACAACTGCAATATTAGTTACTCATGATCTATCTGAGGCCATTGCGGTAAGCAGCAGTGTTATTCTTCTACAACGAAATCCAGGGAAGATCCGAAAAGTATTTTCAGTGCCAGAGCAAATCCGGTCAGCACCTCCGCTATTTGCACGTGATCAGCCAGGCTTTTCGGAGCTTTTTCATGAAATATGGAAAGAGATGGAGATTGCAGGGAGGGAAAGCTAATGAAGCATACGGAGCAATCGGGGTTATTAGCTTCCCGTGAACAGTGGCTACAACAATTGCATGGCGATTATAAAAAAACGAAGCACCGCTGGCGCAATCAGGTGATTGTTGTAAGGAGCAGCCTGTTACTGCTGTTTTTTGTTCTCTGGGAAGCTGGCGCAAGAATGGGCTGGATTGATGAGTTATTATTCAGCTATCCCACAAAAATCTTCCGGCAGATCTGGGGAGATATGGTCAGTGGAAGCTTGTGGCCGCATCTGGGGATGACGGTAGGTGAGACTGCGGTAGGCTTTGTACTAGGAACGCTATTAGGGACACTTCTTGCTGTGATCATTTGGTGGTCTCCTTTTTTATCAGCAGTGCTTGATCCGTATATGGTCGTATTTAACAGTATGCCGAAGGTGGCGCTGGGGCCGATTTTTATCGTCATGTTCGGAGCCGGATTCACTGCTATCGTTGTTACTACTTTATCTATAACGGTGATTATAACGACGCTTGTTGTGTACAATAGTTTTTGCAGTGTGGATCCGAATCTGGTCAAGGTGGTTCGTTCCTTCGGAGCTTCTAGAGTTCAGGTGTTCTTTAAAGTAATTCTTCCAGCCTCGTTCCCGACGGTGGTCTCCACCTTAAAGGTGAATGTGGGGATGTCATGGGTAGGAGTTATCGTAGGGGAGTTCCTGGTCGCTAAATCGGGTCTGGGTTATCTGATTATTTATGGTTTCCAGGTCTTTAATTTCACGCTAGTGATGTCCAGTCTTTTGATTATCGCGGCCGTGGCTACAGCAATGTATCAATTAGTGGTATATCTTGAGAAGCGGCTGTTATCCCGGCGATGAACCTTATGTAATATTGTGTCCGTACACAAAATCTTGTAACATGTCTATATCTTTACCTATTTATTGGGTTAGTGCTTGTAAGGAGAGATAAGGCTTATGGGATTTCGTGTGATAAAAACAGCAGCAGCTACGTTATTATCCGTACTAGTTGCGTCTGCAGTGGGTATACCTAATGCGCAGAGTGCAGGCTTGCTGGCAATTTTGGGTGTAGAGGTTACTTTGAAAAGGAGTTTCCGAACGATAACGGCTCGTTTTTTAGCCTCGCTCGTGGGACTCTTTTTTGGCTGCATCCTATTCTGGCTTCTAGGGTTCCATTACTGGGTGCTCGGGCTGTATGTACTCGTGGGCTTTCCGATGATTGTAAAGTCTGGCTACAAAGAAGGAATTGTCACCAGCTCGGTTATCGTGTTTCGCGTGTTTGGACAAGCTGAACTATCGCTCCATGTCCTGTTGCAGCAAATAGAGCTTCTGGCTATTGGGCTCGGTTCAGCAGGGCTGGTAAACTTGATTTACATGCCTCAGACTGGTGGGGTCATTTATGGAATCCGTAAGGAAGTGGATCGCTATTTTTCGGTTATTTTTACCCAAATGGCCCGAACGCTTCGAGATCCTGCGTATATTTGGGACGGCAAAGAATTAATTGACGCAGATAATACAGTGCAGCGGGGATTAACGGCAGCTACCCGTGAGATGGAGAATCATGTTATTCATCCTGATGAAGCATGGAATGTTTATTTCTACATGCGGAAGGAGCAACTGGAATCGATTCAAAGTATGATGCAGCTGCTTTCTCAAGTGTATCGCCATTTACCGCATGGGGAGATGGTTGCTGAGTTATTTGACCAGCTTAGCGGGGATGTGCTTGCGGAAGAATATACTGGACGAACTGAACATTTACTGGACGAACTAACAAGAGAATTTGAAGAAATGGATCTGCCAGAGACACGTGAGGAATTTGAAGTGCGCTCAGCTATTCTTCAGTTATGCAGGGAACTGGCACTTTATTTAAAGATCGCTAAGCGGCATAAAATCCCGGTCAGTTACAAGCCGGAGAAACGTTTGAAGATTCGAAATAAGGCTTAAATTGAGGCTTTAATAAACTGAAGTATTAACTATCTCTGTCAAAATCACGATAAGATATGTATGAGCTAAAAGTTGATCACAGGATATGATTAACGATTTTATGGTGAGTTCAAATAATAGCAGGAAGTTCGGTAGTCGAATTTTCCGCATTGGCAGGTGAGGCGTATGGACAAAGTTATGGAATCATTTATAGGAAAACAGCTTATAGCTAACCTTTTTAATGACAAAGGAGTATTTGTTTTACCCGCATTGACTTTATTAAGTGCTGAGCATATACGATTAATCAATCAACATAAGATCACCCTAGAGTCTCATGACGTCGTACAGCTGGATAGCGCGGAATTTTTCCAACTTGCAATCGATGATTGCACAGCTGCGATAGAAAATATTTTTGAACAGCTTCGTCATAACAAAAACAAACGAATTCCTATGCTTGAAGTTAGAAATGAAGTCATTCCGTTTATTCAGCAGGTAAGCGAAAAGAATGACTTCTACGGCGTATTGGCTGCACTGCAGTCCAAGGATGATTATACATACAGACATAATGTAGCGGTTGGTATTTTATCTACGTTGCTAGGTAAATGGCTAAAATTAAAGCCTGAGGATTTGAGTATGCTGACGATCGCAGCGACCCTTCATGATATCGGAAAAATGAGGATTCCGGATGAATTATTAACCCGGCCGGGCCCGTTGACCGCTGAGGAGTATCAGCTTATGAAAAAGCATACGACCTATGGATACGAGATGATCCGGGACACTATTGGAACCAATCATTTGCAAGCGCTCGTCGCCCTGCAGCATCATGAAAGAATGGACGGCAGTGGTTATCCATTCGGCGTACTTGGGAATCGGATCACTGATTTCAGTAAAATTGTTGCAGTAGCAGACGTGTTCCATGCGATGACATCCGACCGGTTTTATCGTAAAGCTTCACCTCTTTATGAAGTGTTGCTGCAGATGGAGGAAAACGTATTTGGCAAGCTTGACCCTTATATTTGTAGAGTCTTTATTAATAAGTTAATGCAGTCAATGATAGGGAATGAAGTGGAATTGACAGATGGACGGACAGGAAAAATCATTATGATTCTTGCTACTGATCCACTGCGTCCCCTCGTGAATATTGATGACGATTTTATTGACCTGAGCAAACATAGATCTATTGGAATTGTGCGCGTAATCCCGCAATAGCGGGCTTTATAAGGTTTTTTTAACGTTCAGAATGGATATGTATCAGGCTGGACCATTTTTATAATCTACTCATATCTGTACAAATTTTGAAATAAAATGAACTATAAGTCTTCTGATAAGACCCTCTGGAGGGCTTACTCAAATTTATTTATAGACTAACAATCAACAAATGCCTAGAACCTGCATACACTTGATAGTGAATGATTGTATGGAGGAGGTTTAAAGATGTCATTAAGCCATAAACGTCAAACAAGGGAGATCATTACGAAGGCAATTTGCGGCAAAGGTCGTAAGTTCTCTACAGCAACCCATACCGTGACTCCGCCACATCACCCGACTAGTATTCTGGGGGCTTGGATTATCAACCACCAGTACGAAGCGGTTGCCGCCGGGAACGGAATCGAAGTAATTGGTACTTACGATGTAAACATCTGGTACTCGTACGACAAGAACAAGCAGACCGAGGTAGCTAAAGAAACGGTCTCCTATGTGGAGCTCATTCCGCTCTCCTACCTGGACACGAGACACCGCACTTCTACCGTTGAGGTCTCTGCGGAGGCAACGCAGGAACCCAACTGTGTAGAAGCGGGCGTATCGCCAGGCGGAGGCAGTGTGACACTTCGCGTAGAGCGCGAATTCGAAGTGGAGTTGGTGGCTGAGACCAAAGTCCGTGTGTATGTCACTGAGCAAAGCGATGATCCAGAAGACAAGGATTATGATTTTGAAGGTGATAGCTTCGATTACGATGATCTAGACCCTGACAATCTGGATGATGAACTGTAAGGAAGGATACGCCGCCGTTAACTGAGTACTGATGGGTTATGGTCCATTATATGTAGGGAGGGCGGCGGCGTAGAGGGCGAATGCCCTCCTTTTTTTTATTTATTTTTAGAATTAAAAATGGAACCTGAGTGGATTAAGAACAACCTGGTTCGTATGAATGGGCAAGAAGTGCTACTGCAGGGCTTTCAATCTTGGGCTGCGATGGATGGAGGGGCAGGAGAATGAATGAGGGGTTTAAGGTGTATTCGGGATTGTCATCAGCACAGAGAGAGTCCAGATTATTTCGGAGCGGGATTGAAGCGATGCTCACTTCGTCTAGTAAGCAGGAACTGTTGCGAATGAAGGGCTCAGAAGCATCTCTGCGGAGAAACCAGACCTCTGGTGAAAGAAATCGCTTAGAAGATACATATGATACTCTGCCTTCCGATAAGGCCCATAAACAGTGCTATAACATACTCGTGTATAATTTGAGCGTTCTGCAGATCACTCCACAAGGAGCAGGCCCAGGTATGCGCGCAGCCTCCGATTTGCTAGCCGGGGCTGTGCGAATGGATAGTGTCGATAGCAGCGTATCAATGGGGGCTGCACCAGGAGTATGGCGTGGAGTAATGAAATTACTTCAGCGTATTGCTGTTCGGACTTTGTACAGCTTGGGGCTGGATAGCGGTGAGGTCATGCTGAGGGCAATGGGGAACCGGAGGTATGTCGTGGAGGGAGTCACTCCACTACTACAGAGTTCCGGCAAATCATTGCCAGAGCCTTATCGTTCCGCAGCATTAGCGCTGGAACGGAGCCTTGCTCTGGAGCAGCCAGGCCGCAGCGGCCTGCTCATGGGCATGGACCCGGAGTTTATCATCCTCCGGGAGTCCACGGGCCGCGTTGTGCCTGCGTCGCGGTACCTGCCCACGGACGGCGTCGCAGGCTGCGACGCCGGACCTCCGGGAACGCGCGGCGCGTTCCCGGTCGCCGAGCTGCGCCCCCAGCCGCGCGGGGAACCACGCGCGCTGCTGGCGCAGCTGATGTCCGCCGCGGCTACGGCGGACCGGCTCATCGCCGACCGCACGCTGCGCTGGCGGGCGGGAGGCATGCCGCTGACGGGCTGGGCCCTCGGCGGCCATTTGCACTTCAGCGGCGTGACGCTGACGGCGCCGCTCTTGCGCGCGCTCGACAACTATCTCGCGCTGCCGATGCTTTTGCTTGAGGACGTCCGCGCGGGAGCGCGTCGTCCTCGTTACGGCGTGCTCGGCGATTTCCGGATTCAGCCGCATGGCGGCTTTGAGTACCGGACTTTGCCGAGCTTCCTGGTATCCCCGGTCATCGCTAAAGGCGCGGTCTATCTGGCTCACCTTATCGTGAGCCATTATGAAGACCTGACGCTGCGCCCGCTCGACCTAGAAGACCTGCATATCGCCTACTATGACGGCGATAAATCCCCGCTGCGCGACGCAGTACCCCCTCTGCTGGCGCAGCTACGCTCTCTTGGCGGCTACGAGAAGGCCACCCAATACATAGAGCCTTTATTTCAGTATATCGCCTCTAAACGAACGTGGGATGAATCTCGCGATATCCGTGAGCTGTGGTGCAGCAAAGTTAAAGCTTGAGCTTATATTTCAAAATATTAGAAAGTATTTAGTTTTTCACATATCCCTTATATCTAATATTTCTCGCATAAACGCTTACTTTCCTAATAAGGACGCCGAAGGCGTTTATGCTTGTCTACATGTACATGATGCTCCAAGAGCCGATATCTTGAAATCCAAGTCGTTTGTAAATGACCCCAGCATGAGGGTTGTCATAAAAGAGGCATAAAGATTTCCCTTCAGAGAGTAAGTCTGTGCATAGCTGTGCAACTACGCTTGTAGCTAATCCTTGCTCTCTGAATGCTTGATGAGTGGCGACCCCTACGATCATAGCTGACATGGAATTTTCCGCTGATGTTGAGGCCGTTGTAATCACCTGATCTTCACGTTTCATATAATACGTACGGCCAGTGCCAGTCGCCAATGTTTTACGTAGGCTAGTTCTCGATCCATCCCGACTGCTTTCAAACTCTTCTATTGTATCCGTAAGCGAACAAATCGCTTCCACATCCTGGATGGTTGCTTTATTAATGTTATCAACGGAAGAAGAGTACTGTTTAATTTTGGTATTCATTTCCTTAAGCTCAGCAAAGTACAATTGCTTTTCTTGTTTAAAGTTAATTACTCCGTCAAAGGCTTTTACCACTTCGGTTACACCAGAAATCATATGAATATCGTTATCTTGTCGCATGATAGTAGCGAATCCTTCCACATCAAACGGCCCATCCGCGTAAGGAAGATAGCTTCTATAAAAACGTAATAGAACGGCTTTTATAAGGCCATCAGATGGATCTATCTCTCCCCACAATGCCATAAAATCCTGTTCAAACCCGAAATTCTCTACATCTCCAATGATGAACAAATTAAGAGCAGGCTCTTTTTGTAGCAACGCCATTAGAAGTTCCCGATCATCCTCCGTAAGTCTTCTTATCATTTGATATTCTCCTTTTATTTTCTTATGATCTAACGCTCTGTGTTAAGATTTTACAATATTAAAAAGCAGAAGAATACACCTCTTTCTAATGAACGATGGATGCTTGAAATATATACAGAAGGTACTACCCATTGAGCTTCAGTAATAGTGTCGGATTTCGTGATTTTTTGTCTGAGGATCGAGAAGAATGAACTTCTATGCGGTTGCAGGGTGACTTTGTACGCAAATTTTCTGTTATAATGGGGGACAGCAATAAATAGGCATGGAGGTTGACCATGGCACAATATACGCCGATGATTGAGCAATATTTAAAAGTGAAGGAAGGGGCAAAGGATGCCTTCCTATTTTTTAGACTGGGCGATTTCTATGAAATGTTCTTTGAAGATGCCATTTTGGCTTCCAAGGAGCTTGAAATTACGTTGACAGGTCGCGAAGGCGGGGGCGCAGAGAAGATCCCGATGTGTGGAGTACCTTATCACGCCGCCGAGGGTTATATTCAACGCCTGATTGAAAAAGGTTATAAAGTCGCTATTTGTGAGCAATTAGAGGATGCTTCTGTCACAAAGGGAATGGTGAAACGGGATATCGTACGTGTCGTGACACCTGGAACAGTTATGGATGGAAAAATCATTGCCGACAAAAGCAACAATTATCTTGTTTGTGTAACCGAAAGTGATGGGATGATGGCATTAGCTGCATGTGATTTAACTACAGGTGAATTGTATGTTACTTCAGTGTTATCTGGTGCAGAGTGGCTGCGCGATGAGATTGGCATTTATGAACCGGCTGAGATCATCGGAGACCCGACGTTATTGGAGCTTTTACGTAGTGAAACGCCTCTGTTGGCGAAACCTGTTGTGTACACACCTTGGGAGAAACGTGAGGAGGAGCTGGCACGTCGACAATTCGGTGAAGCCGCATGGGTTCGTCTGGAGAAAGAACGTGGACAATGTCTAGCGCTGCTAATCTCCTATCTAAACGAGACGCAACGGCGTTCAATGGGACAACTTAGTCAAATTTCTCCTTATGAACCAGGTAATTATATGATTCTTGATCCGTTCACACGCCGAAATCTGGAGCTAACAGAGACGGTCCGAGAACGTTCTAAAAAAGGATCTCTTCTATGGCTACTAGACCGTACCGAAACATCCATGGGTGCGCGATTGTTACGTCGTAGAATAGATAAGCCGCTGTTGCAGCGCGCTCCGATCGAACGTCGCCTAGAAGCAGTTGATTATTTGTACAACCAGTTTATTGTTCGAGAGGACCTGCGTTTAGCGTTGAAGGAAATTTATGACTTAGAGCGGCTGGTAGGTCGTATTGCCTTTGGTAATGCGAATGGTCGTGACATGAATGCCTTAAAGCTATCACTGGCACAAATCCCTGCTTTGAAGGAATTATGCATGACTTCGGGATCTGCAACCCTACGCGAGATCGGTGCTAGCATGGATGAATGTGCCGAGATACGGGAGGATATAGATCGAGCAATTGTTGAAGATGCGCCGGTGTCCGTGCGAGACGGAGGGATTATCCGTTCTGGTTATCATGCCAGGTTGGACGAGCTGCGGGAAGCTAGTAGTAATGGTAAACGTTGGATCGCCGAACTGGAAGCGAAAGAACGGCAAGCCACAGGCATCAAATCACTGAAGATCGGATATAACAAAATCTTCGGTTATTTCATAGAGATCACCAAATCCAATCTGGCTTCGTTGCCGGAAGGGCGTTATGAACGTAAGCAGACGCTTGCAAATGCAGAGCGATTTGTTACACCTGAGCTTAAAGAGAAAGAGGCACTGATTCTTGAAGCGCAAGATAAAATGACAGATTTGGAATATAGCCTATTTACTGAACTGCGTGAACGAATCAGCGGCCAAATTCCGCGACTGCAGAATCTTGCGGAAAAGGTAGCTGAGATTGATGTGTATCAATGTCTGGCAGCCGTCAGTGCCGAGCATCGCTTCGTAAAACCTGTTCTATCGGATGGGTACGATCTTCGACTTGAAGGTGGTCGTCATCCTGTCGTGGAGGCTGTGTTAAAGGACTCGGCTTTTATAGCAAACGGAAGTACGCTAAGTAAGGAAGACGGAAATATTCTTTTGATCACTGGTCCTAATATGGCTGGGAAAAGTACCTATATGCGGCAGGTTGCACTCATTTGTATTATGGCTCAAATTGGCTGTTTCGTTCCGGCCACCAGTGCAGAAGTTCCGCTAATTGATCGAATCTTTACTCGTATTGGGGCAGCTGATGATTTGATCGGAGGTCAGAGTACATTTATGGTAGAAATGGCCGACATACAGGTCATGACAGAAAAAGCAACAGCCCGGAGTTTAATTATCATTGATGAGCTTGGTAGAGGAACATCGACGAGTGAGGGCATGGCGATTGCACAAGCGGTAATTGAGTATGTGCACGATACCATTTCTTGCAAAGCTTTAGTTTCGACGCATTTTCATGAATTGGCTCACTTAGAAGAAAGTCTTAAAGGGCTTAAGAATTACTCTATGGCCGTACAGGAGAGCGGGGATAAAGTTAACTTCCTGCGTAAGCTTGTTCCGGGAGCGGCAGACAGTAGCTATGGGATTTATTGTGCACGCCTAGCTGGGCTGCCTGAAGGGATCATTGATCGTGCTTACGGTCTGCTTCTGAGTATCGAGCAGGCGGCTCATCCAGGTGGTTCCTCTATTCATTATGGGGGTGGACTAGAAATTCAGGCCGCTGCAAAAGAGGTCGCAACTACATCTATCCAACAACCCGATAGTGTCATCGCAGAAACTTCGGGGATTCCTGCAGACTCCTATTCATCAATAGCAGATGAAGTAGTTCAACTGTCTATCTTTGGCGAGGAAGAACCACGTAAGCATCGGAAAGGTAGTGCAAATCAGTCGGCTGTAGTAACTGAAGTACAAGAGAATCCTGCGATAAAAGAATTCATCACTTCTGTGCGTAACGCAGATCTTATGAATATGACTCCGCTTCAGGCTATGAGTCTGCTGAACGACCTGAAGATGAAAGCAAAGGATCTTTAATTATTGATTGCCTAAATAAGAGGTGAATGAAATTGGCCAAAATTCATATATTGGACGAGCATATTGCCAACCAGATTGCTGCGGGTGAAGTTGTAGAGCGACCAGCTTCTGTTGTGAAGGAGCTAGTTGAGAATGCTATTGACGCAGGAAGCACAAGGATTGAGGTTTCGGTGGAGGAAGGCGGTTTACAGAGCATCCGAGTAAAAGATAACGGCTCGGGGATCGAGCCTGAAGATTGCGAGACCGCCTTTTATCGTCATGCCACAAGTAAAATCGCTAATGGGCGTGATCTATTCCAGATCACTAGCCTAGGGTTCCGTGGTGAGGCGCTCCCCAGTATTGCTGCGGTATCCAAAGTCTCTCTTCTAACGGCTACTGCCGATGACGGCAAAGGACGCCTGATTGACATTGAGGGTGGTAATTTAATTCGGAATGAAGATTCCCCTTCGGGCCGTGGGAGCGATCTAGCGGTGCGTGAATTATTTTTTAACACACCGGCACGGCTGAAATACATGAAGAGTATCCAGACGGAGCTTGGTCATATATCGGATGCCATGTATCGAATGGCGTTAGCCCATCCGGGAATCTCTTTTACCTTACATCATAATGGCAATCAGCTGCTGCACACGCTTGGTAATGGTGATCTGCTGCAAGTGATCGCAGCGGTGTACGGAACCTCCGCGGCTAAGGCTATGTTGCCGATTGCGGCAGAGGACTTGGATTATCGTATTTCTGGTTATATTAGTCGTCCAGAATGGACACGCTCAAATCGAAACGCAGTGACTACCATTGTGGGAGGACGATATATTCGCAGCAATGGTCTGAACGCAGCGATCATGCGTGCTTATCATACTTTACTTCCGATTAACCGCTATCCACTGCTGGTGCTCGAACTGGACATGCATCCTTCACTTGTGGATGTCAATGTTCATCCAGCTAAGCTGGAGGTTCGGTTTAGTAAGGAGAATGAGCTTTACACGTTTGTTGAACAAGAAATTCGTAAAGTGTTGTTAGGGCAAAGTTTGATACCGCGTCCCGGTAAAGAAACCATTGGGCCAAAGGGCAGCAGTTCATTTATACAGGAGCAGTTTGCTTTTTCTAAAGGGTCAGTTCCGGCACCCCCACCGTCTGAGGTGGGCAAGGATCCAGTTCCTCAGGGATCTGGTAGTTCCTTTAGTAGACAACAACCATCAAATGTTGAACAGAGCGCCAGGGAGATCAGAAAAGAGGGGCAGATTGATACTCCGATGACCCGTGAAACGGCTCCATCCTACGGGTCAGGATACCAGTCTTCCTCTTCACAAGGACGTCAAAATAATGTGAACAACAACTATGCTAATGGGTATCGCCCGCAAGAAGCTTCATCCCTGCAGAAGCAGATTCCTTCTGCCCAAGCGTTATGGGCACCGCCAGTCGATGAAGAACCTGGGCTTCCTGCATTCCCGGAACTAAATTATATCGGACAGCATCATGGGACTTATATTATCGCTCAGAATGACGGCGGGCTGTATCTCATTGATCAACATGCGGCTCACGAACGCATAAATTACGAGTTTTTTTATGAGAAGTTCGGTCGTCCTGAAGACGCTTCTCAGGATCTGCTTTTGCCAATTACGCTTGAGTTCACGCCTTCGGAAAGTCGTCAACTTAGTGAACGGTTACATTGGTTTCAGCAGGCTGGAGTGTACCTTGAACATTTTGGAGGACAGACTTTTCTGATTCGATCTTTGCCGTATTGGTTTCCTGAAGGCGAGGAGAAGGCGATCGTTGAAGAAATGGCGGAGTGGGTCTTGAGTGAACGATTGATTGATCTAGCAAAGCTACGAGAGAAATCGTCTATTCTATGCTCGTGTAAAGCCTCCATCAAAGCCAACCAGAAACTAACAGAACAGGAAGTCGAGGCCTTGTTGTCTCGTCTGGCAGCCTGCAGACAGCCGTATACTTGTCCGCATGGGCGTCCGATTGTGATTTCTTTTTCATCCTATGATTTAGAGAAATTGTTCAAACGGGTGATGTAATTGTACGATTAGAAATTTGTTGTAAGTATGACTGGAGGCAACATGATTATAACTACGGGTTATAGCCCGATAATGGATATTGTAGAGCGAGCTCAGAATCTCGCAGAAAGAACGGGCTGTAAATACGCTCCACGCGATAAATTCTCTATACCCAAGATGGTGGAACACTATGGAGATGAGGATATACTAATTCTTTCTCAAGAAGCCGTTCGTTTACACCGATTAGGGATGGAGCCTATGGAGTTTCACCCAAGCATGGGTTTCGTTCGTGCGAAACGGATTCTAAAGGGTGATATAGAACCGATGCTTGTCGCTGCTCGAATGCTTCCCGGAGATAGCGTACTAGATTGCACAGCGGGTCTAGGTGCTGATTCGTTGCTATTTGCTGTGCATGGTGGTGAGTCCTCAGAGATTACCGCTCTGGAGAGCTCATTGCCGCTGTATGCACTGCTCTATGAAGGGATGCGGCATTATACCTCTGGGCAAGTAAGGGTTAATGAGGCCTTGCGTAGAATTAATGTCGTTCATAGTGAACATTTGGACTACTTACGTGCTCTACCGGATCGAAGTGTAGATATTGTGTACTTTGATCCTATGTTCCGAGTGCCGCTGACCGGTTCTGCTTCGATTTCCCCGCTGCGGCAGTTTGCTAATCGTGCAGCATTATCACTAGAGAGTGTAGCTGAGGCGGTAAGAGTGGCCCGTAAAACTGTTCTTTTGAAAGAAAAGGCTCTGAGCGGCGAATTTGAAAGGCTTGGCTTTACAGAGCTGCTCCGGAGCAACTCCAAAACATCGTATGGGGTGATACACATTGACAACTAAAGAGAGACATAAGGTTCTAGTCTTACTAGGACCAACAGCTGTAGGTAAAACCAGGTTAAGTCTGGAGCTTGCGGCTGCATATAACGCAGAGATTATTTCTGGCGATTCGATGCAGGTTTATCGTGGTATGGATATTGGTACAGCTAAGATCACTCCAGCTGAGATGATGGGAATTCCTCACCACCTAATCGACATTCATGATCCACAGGACCCATATTCTGCTGCTGAATTTCAGGAACAAGGTAGCAGACTTATCGAAGAGATAAGCAGTCGTGGGAAACTTCCATTTATTGTTGGGGGAACGGGTCTCTATATTGAGTCCTTATGTTACGGTTTTCAATTCTCTGAAGCTGTGGCTGACGAAGCTTTCCGTAAAGAACAGGATCAATTTGCAGAAGAACATGGAGCGCTTGCACTGCATGCCAGACTTGAAGCCGTTGATCCGGTCAGTGCAGCGAAATTGCATCCCAATGACCGTCGTAGAATTATACGGGCACTGGAAATTCATCACCAGACAAACACCACACTTTCCGCTTCTCATGCAGCTCAAAAGAAGGAGTCGCCCTATGACTTATGCCTTATCGGTTTGACAATGGACCGGAAAATACTATATAAACGTATTGAGGACCGAATTGATAGCATGCTTGCGGATGGTCTTGTTGCTGAGGTGAACGGACTGCTGGAAAACGGCTACAGCAGAAGCCTTGTGTCCATGCAGGGACTGGGCTACAAGGAAATTGCCGCTTACCTTGCAGGGGAACTGACGCTTGAGGAAGCTGTGATACTGCTTAAACGCGATACTCGCCGATTCGCCAAAAGACAGTTGTCATGGTTTCGCCACATGAAGGAAATCGAGTGGATCGATGTCGAAGGTGAGCAAAACTTTTCTGAGAATTTCTCGAAAATACGTGCTATAATAGCAGG
Organism: Paenibacillus sp. FSL R5-0744; assembly: GCF_037972555.1. Taxonomy (NCBI): domain Bacteria; kingdom Bacillati; phylum Bacillota; class Bacilli; order Caryophanales; family Paenibacillaceae; genus Paenibacillus; species Paenibacillus sp. FSL R5-0744. Next base: position 3,828,465 of record NZ_CP150228.1, on the reverse strand, counting down.
AAAGTTTCTCTCAGGTCTTGAATATACTTCTGAACAATATAATTGAACCATTGGGGGTACGTCATATGAACAAGTCCATTAACATCCAAGATACATTCTTGAACCAACTACGCAAAGAAAATATCCCTGCTACAGTATATTTGACCAACGGCTTTCAAATCCGGGGAATTATTAAAGCATTCGACAATTTTACAATCGTTATTGACAGTGATGGACGCCAGCAAATGGTGTATAAGCACGCGATTTCCACTTTTACACCACAGCGCAGTGTGTCACTTATGCAGGACAATAGTAACGAAGAATAACATTAACAAAATTGAAGTGAAACCTTTCTTGTTAATAAATCGTTTGAATAGAGTGTGAGAGAGCAACCTGAGAAGGTTGTTCTTTTCATTCAGAGAAGTCCATACATGATTTATTCAAGGAAGGGAGTCAGGAGGCATCATGTCTAGAGATGATACATCAAGGACGAACAACAATAGAAATAGAGGATCGTCCAGTTCCAATTCAAAACCAAAACCGAAAAGTAAGAAGAAAAAGAAGTTTTTGACTAAAAAGCGTGTGCTGTGGAGCTTGTTCTTTGCTACAGCGTTGGCCATTTTCTGTGCGCTTGGCGGTTATCTGTTCATTATGCTGAATGGGCAAAAACTTCTCCTAGAGAACCAAGACAAACTGACCGTAAATGAAACTACAAAAGTATATGACCGCAATGCTAATTTAATCGGCGAATTATCGCTTGAGAAAAGCGATCCTGTAGAGTATGAGAAGATTCCACCGTTATTGATCAATGCCTTTGTGGCCACAGAAGATAAACGCTTCTTTGAGCATTCTGGTGTGGATTTATGGTCAATCGGCCGGGCAGCGGTAAAAGATATTGCTGCACGCAGCATGGTAGAAGGTGGTAGTACCATTACTCAGCAGCTGGCCAAAAACATCTTTTTGACACGGGATAAAACATTTTTCCGTAAAGCGACTGAGGTATCCATTGCTGTTGCATTGGAGAACCAGAAATCTAAAGAAGAGATCATTACGATGTACCTGAACCGAATAAACTTTGGGGGTACGATCTACGGAATTAAAGCAGCATCTGAAAGATATTTTGGTAAGAGTGATCTGAATGATCTGAAAGTTTGGGAAATTGCGACACTGGCTGCGATGCCTAAGGGACCGTCTCGTTACAACCCTCTGCGTAACCCGGATCTTTCAAAGGAACGTCGCGCAGTAGTGCTTCAGCTCATGTACGAACAAGGTTATATTACGGAGCAAGAGAGAGACGAAGCACAAGCCGTGGATTATAATTATAAGCCACCTGAAAAGAAACAGCGTTATCAAGCTTTTATTGACTTCGCAGTGGAAGAAGCAGAAGAAAAGTTTGGACTATCCGAAGATGATCTGAATATTGGTGGTTACAAGATATACACCACGATGGATAAGCATGCTCAAGAAACCGTAGAAGATGCTTTTGCAGACAGTGATAACTTCGAGAAGAGTGTAGACGACGAACTGGTACAAGGTTCTATGACCATCGTGAATCAAGAGAATGGCGGCATTGTCGCACTTCTAGGTGGACGGAATTATGAGAAAAAAGGCTATAGCCGTGTAAATGGCAGCCGACGTTCTCCTGGTTCAGCCTTTAAACCAATCGTTGCTTATGCTCCAGCACTGGAAACTGGAAAGTACGACAAGTATTCTACGTTAAGCAACGAGAAGCAGTGTTTTTCCAACTATTGCCCAACTAACCTTCACGGATATTCCAAGAGTATTAGTATGAGTGATGCTATACAGAAATCAGAGAATATTCCTTCGGTCTGGTTGCTTAATGAAATTGGAGTGAATACCGGATTTAAGTTTGCCAAGAAATTGGGGATTGGACTGGAAGACGAGGACAAGAACCTCTCACTGGCTCTCGGAGGTATGAGCAAAGGAACGAATACACTGGAAATGGCACAAGCTTACAGTGCTTTTGCAAATGGCGGTGAACTTCGAGAATCATATTCCATTAAATCGATCACTGATAGTAGTGGAGAGACCGTCTTCAAGGCTAATACAACGCCTGAGCGTGTTATGAGTAAGCAAACGGCTTATCAAATGACCGAGATGATGCAAAAGGTTGTAGAGAGTGGTACGGGTAGAAAAGCAAGGATTGATCGTCCAGTTGCTGGTAAGACCGGTACGACTCAAAGTGGATATTCTGGAATCAGCTCGAACCGTGATGTTTGGTTTGTGGGATATACACCTGAATGGACAGCTGCTGTGTGGATGGGTTATGACAAGCCAAGCAAGAAACATCTGCTTAAGAATAGCAGTGGGCTTGCCGCAGCATTCTGGGGTAAAGTGATGGAGGAAGCGTTAAGGGATGTTCCTAAGAAGTCCTTCCCACAGCTAGATAATGAAATCGCTCCTGCACCTACAGAAACACCTGAACCAGCTAAGAATGTTAGTGGACTTACTGCAGCTTATGATCCATCTACGATGACAGTAAATCTGGGCTGGCAGGCAGTTCCTGTTGCGGGTGTAGAATATCGTATTTATCGTAGAGAGACATCCGAGGCTGATTTCGGTTTACTGTTAAATACGGTCACTACTAGTGCAGGAGACTTTAGTGCAATGCCTGGTCTGGTTTACGAGTATTATGTTACTTCCTACGATCCTGCAACCCAAGTAGAAAGTGAACCATCGAATGTGGTTACTGTCTCTGTGCAGGATGAGATGCCAACACCTGAGCCGACCATTGATCCTAATCTCCCGACACCAACCCCTGAGAATGGTGGAGACAATGGCTGGGATAATGGCAACGGTGGTAATAATGGTGGTGGCAACGATGGAAGCGGGAATAATGGTGGAACAGGAACCTTGCCTGAATTCACTACGCCTCCACCGTCAGCAACACCGATACCTACTGCTCCGCCAGATGTACCTTCTGGAGGCGGAAGTTCGGGGAATGACAGTGGTAATGCAACACTAAGCCCTGATCAAGAGGCTAGTAATATGAATGGTGATTCTTCTGTCCAATAGTCATGCTTTGAATTTATGAAGTTAGCTTTTCTTTTCCTGAGGCTGTCTCAAAAGTAGTGAATGCTACTTATGGGACAGCTTCTTTCTTTTATAACTCCATATTTTTCTAATCGAATCTGTGATAAAAATTTGCTGTATTTTGCGGGATGTTTTGAGTGTATCCTCTAAATGTGGTAAGCTGAAGAAACCATACTGGAGAGGGTAATTTCTATGAAACGTAAATTCGGAGACCGGGCCAACTGGCGCCGGATTACGCGTCGCCATTTTGCCTGCCGCTATGTGGAGAGCCGGGAATTCAGCGGATATATTACGCTTTATACCATCTACGGGCTGAAAGAACCACTGTGGAAGAGCTATGGACGGCATACATATCGTATTGCGGATAAAGGTTATTCCTGGCTGCAATATTTCCCAAAAGACAGTCACTATATTGTGACGGCTATGTTCGACGAACGGCAAAATATCATTCAATGGTACATAGACACCTGCAAGGTGCAGGGCGTCACAGACCAAGGCGTTCCATGGTTTGATGATTTGTATCTGGATGTGGTCGTGCTTTGGAATGGCGAGGTTTTCTTGCTTGATGAGGATGAATTAGAGGAAGCGCTGGAGAGGGAAGATATTTCCGAGAGTGATTATAAACTCGCCTGGGAGACAGCCAATACTATTTTACGCGGCATCGATGCTCATGCTTTCCCTTATTTCTCACTATCTTTGAAGCATCGTGCCGAATTATTTCATCATGGAGAATTCAGGAGGAAATAAAGAAATGGAATGGTACGTCTACGGAAGAGGGTCTTCCCCGATTCGGATTGTTTCCAAAAAACGCAGATTCTGGACTAAACGAACGTTGCTTATCGCTTTATCGATTATTGTGATTGCTGGATTGTTGTGGTGTGCTTATGCGTTAAACAATATTAATAAAGCTGCCACGACAGATCCTATGCAAAAGGCTGATGTTGGCATCATTCTTGGCATGTCGATGTGGGGGGATGAGCCTAGCCCAGGACTTAAGGAACGGCTGGATTACGGACTGAAGCTTTATCAAGAAGGGATGTTCCCACATCTTATTGTATCTGGTGGTTTAGATAAACCTGATTTACAATACACAGAAGCTCAAGGAATGCGTAATTATTTGGTTGCTAAAGGAGTGCCAGATAGCGCCATTTACGTAGAGAATGAAGCTACCAGCACTTACGAGAATCTTTTGTTTAGTAAAGAGATTATGGCGCGTGAAGGTTTGTCTTCAGCAATAATCATTACGCATACTTACCATGGGTGGCGGGCTCATGAAATTGCTGACGAGCTTGCATATGTGAATCCTGAGCTGGGACTTACAGAATCCACCGTTCTATCGATGACAAGACATAAAACACGTGAGATTCTAGCCTATACGAAATGGAAGCTTCAGCAGCTATTCCTGTGATTTGTCCAAAAAATCCCGAATCTTCTAATAACACTTCATTTACTGGAATAGACTTGATTAGAGAAGTCAGCCCTGGATAATGAGGTGATACCGATGAGCGGACGCGTAGCAGCGGCCAGTGGACGGGAGGAAGAAAGACCGTCTCGACAAATCAATATTGTATTGCGGAGTCAAGAGCCTCCGGCTATAACTAACCCTTCTGGAGAGAGTCGGCCGGTACCTCCAAAAAATCACGGCCACACTAGCCTGTTCCAAGAGTTAACGCAAGAATTGGAAGGTTTAGTGGGTCTGGACAATATCAAAGAGCTAGTCTTTGAAATCTACGCCTTGTTACAGATTGCTCAAATGCGAACTGAGGCAGGACTTGCAAGCGGTGGGCAAGCTTATCACATGGTTTTTAAAGGGAATCCCGGAACTGGCAAGACAACCGTGGCTAGAATCGTAGCTAAGCTGTTCCAGCGTATGGGTGTACTGACCAAAGGACATCTCATTGAGGTGGAGAGAGCCGACCTTGTAGGAGAATACATCGGTCATACTGCACAGAAGACTCGCGATCTGGTAAAAAAGGCTTTGGGCGGTATTTTGTTTATCGATGAGGCTTATAGCCTTGCTCGGGGTGGAGAAAAGGATTTTGGGAAAGAAGCGATTGATACGCTCGTCAAGGCCATGGAGGATCATCGCAGTCAATTTATACTTATCTTAGCGGGGTACTCTGGAGAGATGGAGTATTTTTTGATGAGCAATCCCGGATTGCCTTCACGGTTTCCGATACAGGTGGAATTTCCTGATTATACGATCGATCAACTGCTGCAAATTGCTGAACTCATGGCAAAAGATCGTGACTATATTTTGATGCCACAGGCGATACTCAAGTTAAAGCAGCATTTGTTAGTAGAGAAGACGGAGAGTCTTCATGCTTTCAGTAATGCGCGGTATGTTCGCAACGCCATTGAGAAAGCTGTTCGGGGTCAGGCTGTAAGACTGTTAAACCAGTATGAAAGTACCAGCCCAGGTAAGCAGGAATTAATGACGCTTCGAACTGAGGATTTCAAATTATGAATTACAGGATACTATCACCGTCATAAGGAGCATGACATACATGGCAATAACAACGCATGATACGGAAACAGATGTACAAGATCGAGCGATATTGGTAAGTCTCGTCACAGATAAAATTAAAAGAACCGGAATTGATCCAGAGCTTTCACTACAGGAATTAGTGCAATTAGCCGAAACCGCTGGTGTTGAAGTTCTGGATGTGCTGCGTCAAAACAAGGAAACGCCTGATTCTAGATGGTTTATTGGTAAAGGTAAAGTAGAAGAGCTACGGATGGCTGCTGATGCTCTCGGGGCTAATACAGCTATCTTTGATCAAGAATTGTCCGGAGCCCAAGTACGGAATCTTGAAGAAGCTCTGGATCTTAAGATTATTGACCGGACGCAGCTTATTCTGGATATTTTTGCGGGACGTGCGAAGACGCGAGAAGGAATTATTCAGGTAGAGCTGGCACAATTGTCCTATCTGTTACCCCGGCTTTCTGGCCAAGGGAAGAACTTATCCAGACTAGGTGGAGGAATTGGTACCAGAGGTCCGGGTGAAAGTAAGCTGGAAACCGATCGCCGACATATTCGTGATCGGATTACGGAGCTGAAACGCCAACTGGATGAGGTTGTTAAGACTCGTGAGCTACATCGGGAGCGTCGCCGCAAGGCGGGAGCGGTGCAAGTCGCACTTGTTGGGTATACGAATGCAGGGAAATCAACGCTGCTTAAGCAACTAACCGATGCGGATGTCTATATTGAAAACCAGTTGTTTGCCACACTGGACCCTACTTCACGTGTGCTTGAGCTAGCAGGTGGAAAAGAGGTCGTGCTTACGGATACTGTAGGCTTCATTCAGAATCTTCCGCATGATCTTGTCGCATCTTTCCGTGCAACGCTGGAGGAAGTGAATGAGGCTAATTTGGTGCTACATGTGGTGGATGCCTCTTCACCAATGCGTGAGGAGCAGATGGAGATTGTCCAATCCATCCTGCAGGATCTTGGTGCATCTGGTACACCGCAAATCGTACTTTTTAATAAAATTGATCTATGTCAGCCTGTGCAACTGGAAATGTTGCCTACAGGTACAGGGTACTTGAAGATCAGTGCATTTAATCCTGAAGATTTAACACGGATTACCGAAATGATCGCCGATGAACTGGCTGGCGACACACTCAACTTCCGCATTCCCGGAGACCGAGGTGACATTTCTTCCTTGCTCTACAGGGTGGGAGAGGTTCTGGAAACGACATATGATGAGAACGATGTGCTCTATAACGTTCGTCTTAATAAAGAGGATTATGACAAATGGGGTTACATGCTTGCTGATTTTGTGGACCAGCAGTAATCTTATCAGTCATTCCTAAGGTGGAAATGCTTCGTTTATAGGTATAAAATAATAGCTAATCTAGAAAGCGTCAGTTTACTGCCGCTTTCTGTCATTATGATGGCAAGTAAATGTAAGGAGCGAATAAGAACGAATGGTAGTTTTTGCAGAGGATATTTTGAGCGCGGCAGAGGCCGCAGAAGTTGAAATAGAAGGCGCTATCAAAGCCCTTGATCGTATTGTAGATAAGAATCAGTGGAAGGTTATAGAAGCGTTCCAGCGTCATCAAGTCAGTGATTTTCACTTTGCTGGTTCAACGGGGTATGCGTATAATGACCGTGGCCGTGAAGTGTTGGATCTTGTCTATGCTGACGTTTTTGGTGCGGAATCTGCACTGGTACGCCCGCATTTCGCTTCAGGAACACACACCATATCAACAGCCCTATTTGGTGTACTGCGTCCAGGAGATGAGCTGCTATACATCACAGGACGTCCGTACGATACCTTACATAAGGTAATTGGTCACACAGGGGATGGGACAGGTTCTCTAGCGGATTTCGGAATTACTTACCGGGAGGTTGCTCTTACTGCAGATGGCAAGATCGATTGGGATGAGGTAGCTCTCGCTATTAACGAAAATACTAAAGTGATTGGAATCCAAAGGTCACGCGGATATGATTGGCGTGCTTCTTTCACAGTGGCTGAAATTGGTGAAATGACTTCGAGGGTAAAGGTGTTGAAACCGGAAGTGATTGTCTTCGTAGACAATTGTTATGGTGAGTTTACCGAAGAGCTTGAGCCTCCACAGGTTGGTGTGGATCTAGTAGCAGGATCGTTAATTAAGAATCCGGGTGGGGGTATTGCTGAGACAGGCGGTTATATTTGTGGCCGACAGGATCTTGTAGAATTGGCAGCTTATCGATTAACCGCTCCTGGCATAGGTGGTGAAGTAGGGGCTATGTTAGGAACAACACGTGGGCTTTATCAAGGGTTGTTCATGGCTCCACACACGGTCGGACAAGCTTTAAAAGGGAGTATTTTTGCTGCATCTGTATTTCAGCGTTGCGGGTTTGAGACAAAGCCAGCGTGGAACGAGCCTCGTACAGATTTGATTCAGGCGGTTTCTTTTGATGGACCAGAACACTTAATTGCCTTTGTTCAGGGCATACAACGCGCTGCGGCTGTGGACAGCCATGTGGTACCAGAGCCTTGGGATATGCCAGGTTATGAACATCCTGTTATTATGGCTGCAGGTACGTTTATACAAGGTGGAAGCTTGGAGTTATCTGCAGATGCGCCTATACGGGCTCCTTATATTGGCTATATGCAAGGCGGGTTAACCTATTCACATGTTAAATATGGCGTTTTGATGGCACTTCAAAGTATGCGTGAAAGAAAATTGCTGTAAGAATATCTCACATACCATTGACACGCTGTATTAGGAAATGTACAATGAGATCAGAAAAAGATCATTGGAAGGTTGGATGAGTCATGGGTGATGAAATCCGCAGAAATATGGCATTATTTCCTATTGGAATTGTAATGAAGCTGACTGATTTGTCCGCGAGACAAATTCGTTATTATGAGCAGCACAGTCTGATCGTACCAGCACGTACGTCGGGGAATCAGCGTTTGTTCTCTTTTAATGATGTTGAGCGCCTATTAGAAATTAAAGCTCTGATCGAGAAGGGTGTTAATATTGCTGGCATTAAGCAAGTAATGAATCCTGTCTCTAAGGAATCTGAGGAAGCTACTGTTATTACCCCTGATACAGAGGTAAGACGTAGAGAGTTATCCGATTCCCAGCTTCACCGAATGCTGAAGCAAGAACTAGTTTCCGGTAAAAGACCGGGACAAGTGTCTCTGATTCAAGGTGAGTTATCCCGGTTTTTTAATAAATAATAATATATAGAAGTTCGAAAGGGAGAGGATCACATGAGCTTTTCTAAAGAGGATATTTTACGCATTGCCAAGGAAGAGAATGTTCGTTTTATTCGTCTGCAATTTACGGATCTATTAGGTACTATCAAGAATGTAGAGATTCCAGTTAGCCAATTGGAAAAAGCGCTTGATAATAAAATGATGTTTGATGGTTCTTCCATCGAAGGTTATGTACGGATTGAAGAATCTGATATGTATCTCTTCCCTGACCTAGATACATGGGTAATCTTCCCTTGGGTGACTGATAGTCGTGTAGCTCGTCTGATTTGTGACGTCTACATGCCAGATGGTACACCTTTTGCTGGAGACCCGCGTGGTATCCTCAAACGTTGTCTGAAGGAAGCAGAAGAAATGGGTTTCACAGCTATGAACGTTGGACCAGAACCTGAATTCTTCCTATTCAAGACAGACGAAAGAGGCAATCCTACTACGGAATTGAACGACCAAGGCGGATACTTTGACTTAGCGCCAACGGATTTAGGGGAAAACTGTCGTCGTGAAATCGTACTGACCCTTGAAGAAATGGGCTTTGAAATCGAAGCTTCCCACCATGAAGTAGCTTCGGGCCAGCATGAAATTGACTTTAAATATGCTGACGCGATTACTGCTGCTGACCAAATTCAAACCTTTAAGCTCGTCGTGAAAACGGTAGCCCGTCAACACGGCCTGCATGCAACTTTTATGCCTAAACCATTGTTCGGTATCAACGGATCTGGTATGCACGCTCACCAATCCTTGTTTAAAGGCAAAGAAAACATGTTCTACGACGAAAGCGACAAACTGGGTCTGAGCAAAACTGCACGTTACTACATGGCTGGTATTTTGAAGCACGCTCGTGCTTTTGCAGCGATTACTAACCCAACAGTGAACTCATACAAACGCCTTGTTCCTGGTTATGAAGCACCTTGCTACGTAGCTTGGTCTGCAAGTAACCGTAGCCCAATGATTCGTATTCCGGCTTCTAGAGGTCTTAGCACACGTGTTGAGGTTCGTAACCCGGACCCAGCAGCTAACCCTTACCTCGCACTTGCTGTTATGTTGAAAGCAGGTCTTGACGGAATTAAACGTAAGCTTGATCTTCCGGCTCCGATTGACCGTAACATCTATGTGATGTCTGAAGAAGAGCGCATCGAAGAAGGCATTCCAAGCTTGCCATCCGATTTGAAAGAAGCACTTAGCGAAATGATCCGTAGTCATGTTATAACCGAAGCTCTCGGCGAACATGCTTTGGCTCACTTCTACGAGCTAAAAGAAATCGAATGGGATATCTACCGCACACAAGTTCACGAGTGGGAAAGAGCGCAATATATGACTCTTTACTAGAACTGTTAAACCCTTGACACCATTGGTGTTAAGGGTTTTTTTCTGTGTGGGTAAGGTTTGGAGGTTTTGTGGAAGGTTAATGAGCGCCCCCGTAATGCCCCCTAAAAATGTAGTTTCATTAAAGGATACTTCTCATATGAGCTTCAAATTTCTCCATACTGCTTTCATTTATTTTCTTTGAAATATGTGTGTATGTGTCCGCTGTGATTCTCATACTACCGTGACCTAAACGTTCTTGTACGTACTTCATATCGTTACCAGCCTCAAGTAAAAGGACAGCATGAGTGTGACGAAGAGAATGGATCGGCATCGCTGGGAGACCAATACGTTTCAAAATTCGCAAAAAAGAATTGAATAGAAAGGATTTCGGCTAACCCGTGACGAAGCCGCGGCATGTATTAAGCCACTTTATATCACAGGTGGACCCGGATGGCGTCCGGAACGTCCGAAAGACTGGGCAATTCCACCGAAATATCGATGTGCGGAACTTAAAGTTCATGTGGAAGCTACAGAACAACCTATTGCTTATCTTCATGTGCGAAACGCAATACCACCCGTAAGAAGGTGAAGAAGGAAATATCTCCTTTGAAGCAAAAGATATTCGCTGAACACAAACCAGGAAAGGGTACGGCAGATAGAGGGGAATTTCCGCGATTAGATTGCTTGAGTCGTTTGGACTAATGATCTAAAGAACTTCACTGCAATGTTTACTGGTGCTCTTAATGGCTATGCTGCACAGGGGTCTTATCATCCGAATGATCGATTTGAAGATTATAAGATTCGTATAACAACAAAGTTATTGCATTATTGGTTATCAGGAATGCTGAACAGTTAGCTACAAGAGGCAAAAAGATATGAAAAAAAGAGCTGTTTTCACAGCCCCTCTGGAATAGAAAATTACTCAGGCATGATCCAAACAATCTCACATATCCGGACAAAGAACTTTCTACCTCTAGTATCTAACACAACATGGTCTGGTTTGACATCAACTACACATCCGCTGACTCCACCACGAGTAGTTTCTAACACAACTTGTTTTCCAATAACAGATTTTAAGGTTTCTACAACATATGGATCAACAGGGTATACCACGATGGGTTGTGGCATTTGGTGCATTTGATGCATTGAATTCATTTGGTTCATTGGATAGTTCAACATATTACCTCCCAATTGGTTATACGTCATCCTATGCTGATGCCTAGCCAATGTACTGGGCAGTAACCCATTTTCAAAATAAGGGTAAGCCATTAATCGGGATAGCCCCAGTAGCGGAACCTCATTTATCTTTAGGAGTTTTGGGTTTACCTGTCTGAGGCAAGGCAACACCAAAAACAATTCCTAAACCAATACCTAATGCATGTTGTGGAATGCAAATCCAAAAGCAACAGCAAAGCAAGTTTCGTTAGTCCCAGGGAGGGAAAAGACATGGAAACATGGGATAAATACCGTTGTGAGTGCGGCAGGAAATACGCTAACGGATGAATAAGCTGCAGATTCTGTTCCCTATCGACTACAACCTTGAAATTATCGCTGATTTTGAACGGGATATACAAGGGAGCTGAAAAGCAACTGCTTCAATGGAGGAGAGATTACAATACTCGGAGCACAGATCCGGGCTGGTGAAATGATTGAGTGGCTTGAGAAATCCGGAATTCCTTGGTTAAGGTAGACGAAAGGGATGATTCAGGAACATGTTGAAATCCTACGCCTGCAGCTTACTGGGATGAGTTATGAAGAAGCAGTGAACCAGCTGCAGGCCGATGTACAACAAGGAACTTTATTCTGAGGGCATAGCCCATAAGGAGAGATAAACGAAATGGCAAAACAAACAACTCTCAAGAAATCAGGACTGATACCGGAAGACAAAGTAATCATGCATTCATGCTACGAAGCTCGGAAGGGAAAATACAAGGATAAGGTTTGGACGGTGAAGTCGGAACCGTGTGACTTGTGCGGATCAGAGGTAGTGCTGCTGGAAGGTTTTAATGGCGGGTTTGCCACTGAATATCTAAAGAAGGTAGAGGGTTAACCACCCTCTCCCATATAAAGGAGAGGACAAATAACCAGTATGTATTGAAAGAACAATTATGCAAACAAGTTGCTCAGCGCAGGGGTTGGACAAATGCGGAGACTATAATCGGGGGATGCTTGGTGACCTTAAACGATCGATGACGAGATAAATTAAACCCAACCAAGGTATGAAAATTGTCAGTATGACAGCAATAACAATCTTCCATATTTCGGATTTCTTTTTCCACATAACTCTAGCAACTAAAATTGGAACAAGTATACGTAGTGCATATATTCCAATACCAATGAGTATATATTCCATTTCATATTCTCCTTATGTATTATTTATTCTCTTTTTACTATCGGTTGGAAAATAAATCATTATTAACATTGCTTCAATTTATTCGAAAATACGACGAAGAAATGAGGCAAAGCCATGAAGTCCATAACCATCATTCAGCCGTGGGCAACACTGATAGCTCTCAATGAGAAGAAGTTTGAAACGCGCAGCTGTCCCACAAAGCACAGAGGACCACTCGCTATCCATGCAGGGAAGAAGATTGATAAAGAAGCCTGCGAGGTGCCAGAGATTAAAGCAGCGTTGGCTCGGAACGGTTATACAGTGGACAACTTACCGACTGGGGCTGTGGTAGCTGTTTCAGAGTTAAAAGATTGCTTCAGAATCCGGCGAGATGTGCTGGGCGGAGTGATGGCCTTAGAATCAGACACTCGAAAAACTCACTTCAATACTCTTGATAAAGAGTATTCCTTCGGATGGTTTGATCAAGGACGCTATGCTTGGGAATTGGCAGACATTAAGCAACTGCTGGCTCCGATTCCAGCCAAAGGGCAACAACAGATTTGGAACTGGGAAGGAGTGCAGTTATGAGTGAATCGGGAAAAATTCCCTTATCCAGCATGACACCAGAATGGATAGAAGAGATAAAGAGAAATTTTAAAGCAGGTTTTCCATGGTGGTTCATGATTGAAAAGGCAGAAATTGCGTATTTAATTCACTCACTAGAAGAGTCACAACAACAGAACGCGCGTTGGAAAGAAGCTATAAATGGGTTGATGATGGCTGACACAGATGTTCAGAGGGATTTAGCAGAGGCACAGCAGACCATAACCCGGCAACAGGCGGAGTTGGATGAACATCAAGGGCAAATGAAAATCCTGACCGAGTGGGCGAACGCAGAGGAAATGAATGTTTCTGATTTGATTTCTGAGCGAAATGATCTACAGGAAGCACTTGAAAAGATTAAATCCGCGGCGCCAAATCCTTTTTATCATATGGCTTCGGATGCTCTGAAGTGAAATATGGAAGGGAGCAACAAGTCATGACACAGGTAAAGGATAAGACAAACATTTGCACCTGAGAGAGGGCAGAGGCGGCATTTATCACGCTTAGTATTGTTAAGTAGACACATAAGGCGTAACAAATGTTATTCGTTTTTCTTCTGTATCAGCTTCTCTATATAAATCCAAACATAGTAAGTAATCCAAAATGCCATCATGGTTGCTAATAATGCATAAGACCTTTTATCGTATGGAAGAGTGAAAGCCAAGATGATCCCTAGAATGAGGAACGGTGGTGAAAGGGTGAAATATTTCTTTTTATGCAATTTAACTATCTCCTTATTATTAATTAGTTATAAGTACATTATCACTATTAACAAATTATGGGAAGTGTGGACATGATCCTATGCGATCTACCATATGCACAACGCAGAGCCCTTGGGATTCTATCCTGCGGTTTGATCAGCTATGGAAGGCATATGAACGGATCATTAAGGATAACGGGGCAATCGTCTTATTTGCTAAAGTCCCATTTGATAAGGCACTTGCAGCCAGCAATATGAAATTATTCAAATATGAATGGATATGGGAAAAGAACAAGGCTACAGGACACTTAAACAAAGGTCTGATGCCGCTGCAAGCTCATGAAAACATACTAGTCTTATATAAATGGCTGCCGACCTATAATGCTCAAATGAGTTAGGGACATAAACCAATGAATGCTGCGACTAACAACCATAAATCATCTGTTTAGGGTGATGGAATTCCGTGGTCAAACGAGGCTGGAAAGACTGAGAAAGTGCCGCGCAGTGTCTTGTACTATCCGGTAGTTACCAACGATGATCCTGAACTAATCCATCCAAATCAAAACCAGTGGAGTTGTGCGAATACCTCATACGCACCTACACCAACCCTGGGGAAACCGTCCTAGACAATTGTGCTGGAAGTTGTACAACGGCTGTGGCTGCATCAAGGACTGGAAGAAAATATATCGCTATAGGGCGTGATGAACGACATGCTGCAGACGGAATGGAACGGTTGAAGAATATGCAATTAACGTTGTTCTAAGGGGCGAAGGCCATCGTCCGACAGCATAAACCCAGCAACGCGGGGGCCGCACCAGATCATTAAGGGAGTAGGAGTATCCCTCCTCTCCCAAAGGCACAGTAGACGCATACTGCGACATAAAAAAAGATAAAAGTGATTATGCACCCTTATCTTTTTCAAGCAATTCTATTATTCTGTCTAATTTTTTCTCTATGCTAGCATTTTTATCTGAAACCTTGTTTTTAGTTAGATAATCTCTTTTTAACAGTAAAACCAAGGGAATCGCCCAAACAAATGCCAATGGTATTAAAAAAATATATTGCAAGATAACACCTCATTAATAGTTGTTGTTTTATTATAACAAACTAAAACTAAAAAAAAGAACTTATTTGAAGTTATTTACTGCGCAGTACGAAGATACATGACATTAAGGGATAGAGGAGGTTGCAGCACTCCTCTCCAAAAGCTTATGACGCAGTAGACGCATACTGTGAAGCAAAAGTATTTACAACTTAGATTTCTCTTTATACTTTGACCAATTTATCCAAGATAAACTAATAAAACCTAACACCATAAGCAGAATTTGTATTGGATCTCGATAAAGATCGAATACAATTCCGATGCCAACAGAGAGAGGTATTAATATAAGACAAATAATAGAAAGCCATTTATTAATATTTTGATTTTCCTTCTTTATGTTATTCATGTTTATCCCCTTTCAAAAAAATGATAATTATTAACAAATGTATTATATCATGCCAACTTAGGTTGATGTCCACATGCTGCACAGTACGAAAATACTGGGACAGAGATGGGTTAATAGCCCTCCTCTCCCACAAGGAGGATATAAATGATGGAGTTGGCTGTACTGAACTTATAAAGGGGCTGAGACACATGGATAAGCATGACATTGTATACGTTTTGATTAACATGCTGCATGGAAAGGTAGAAATGGCAACACAAAACGATTCTGAGGCATGGGCATTTAATTGGGATATGAAGGGAATTCGAATACAAGTGTTCATGAACATGAATCTGATTGCAGGTATAGAGCGTACAGTATCAGCGCTGGATTAATTTAGGGGGCTGAGACCCCAATCAAAGGAGACGATACACGATGAATACTTATGAAGTATGGGTCCAGTGGAGCGAATGGGATGATCCTTGGTGCAGACGAACAGTACAAGGTGAAACTGCTGGGAAGGCTAAGTATTCATTTTGGGAATACCTTCAGGATGGATTGTGGGAAGAGAAGTTCGGTACAGTAGTCAAGAAATTGCGCTGCCGGAAGATCGGCGGTTTCAAGGTCAGTGACTTGTTCACCAATCCAGCTACCTTCCGGGAGATTTGCGAGCGCCGTGCAAATGACTTCGCATATCAAGGAATGAAGATCGAGGTTGACGGGCAATGTGGCGTGATGGTGGGTGGCATGAAAGTCACGATGTTTGAGAGAACAATCTGCATTGACTTGAATGACATCATAGAAGGGCAAGCACATAGCTTGAGTAGTTACAAAAAATGCTTGGATGAAGACACTTGGGACAGGTACAAAGTGCAGATCGAAGAGATGGAACTTGACTATTAGGCCGAAGGCCATCGAGTCAGACCGAATAATTCCAGTAAAATGGGGCCCGGGTAATCATTGATCTTACCCATTAAAGATATACCAAAGTAATCCATAAGCTATTCCGAAGTAAGCAATCACACCCAGTAAAGAGATGGACAAAAGAATAATGATAACTTTCTTACCGTTCATAAAATTCACCTCATATTTAATATAGCACGGGTTGAGAGAGGAACAAGAGACTTTGATAATCCGAAAGCGAGGAAATCATAATAAGCGATTGGTACTCAGGAATCAAAAGCAAGGAGATTGAATATCTACAGGCGGTGGCAAGGAAAGATTAAGAGATCACAACTCACGGAGGAAGAGAGAGTAAACGTCATACATCATTTTAACTTTTCCAGTTAGTAGTGGAGAATAATGTTAGAATATCTTATATATAGATATACAATACTTTCCTGGGAGGAGCACTAATATGCGCATATTCATATATATAGGACTGGCTTTTTTTGTGATCTCTGGTATATGTATTGGCGGATTTACGACAGGTACTCAGCAAAGAGGGAATTTTTATTCGGAATCTAAAGAAGACCGTAAAATTAAAAACAAAGTAGCGAAATGGTCTGCTTTAGGAGGAGTTCTTTCTTTGGCTATAGCTGGAGTAGTATATTTGTTGTGATATTTACCTCACTCAAGTTCAAGAGTGGTAAAGAGTGCAATGCAAGACTTTTTACAAGAACCTTTAGACCCTTGATGTCTTTGCCGTTGAGGTTTTTTGTATTTATAATTCTAGTAAAATGGAATTTAATATAACAGTCACAATTATTCTTATCATCTGACATTATTTTATATTTTTCTTGCAAAGGTATATCTTTCATAGGATAATATGGGTATATTTCCCTAGCAAAAGTTGGAAGTGGATATTATCTGAGAGGAAGTAGAATATTGAAAACAAAGAAACCTTTTTTTAAAAAATGGTGGTTTTGGCTTATTATTGTTTTTGTTGTAATAGGGGTGATTGGATCACAGGGGAATGATAGTGAACCTACAGTATCAAAATCAGAACCAGCAGTGGCAAAGGTAGATGATACTGCAGCAACAGAGAAACCGGTCGAAAAGGAAAAGCCTACCAGCAAGCCTACTGAAGAGCCAAAGGAAACGATGATAACTGAAGTTGGACAAACCATCACAACTAAGAATTTTAAGCTTACAGTTGAATCTCTGGAAAAGCCTAAGGGAAATGATTATGTACAACCATCAGAGGGTAATGAGTTTGTAGAAATCGGAATTATACTTGAGAATATTTCCAGTAAAGATTATATGGTAAGCTCTATGCTAATGTTCAATGCATACCAAGACAGCTTCTCCATAAATGAAGATCTCTTGGCTCATACTTTGGATAGTCAAGTAGGAACAATGGACGGCGCTTTAGCTGCAGGAAAGAAAATTCGTGGCAAACTAGCTTACCAGCTTCCTAAGGATTGGAAAGAACTTGAAATCAATACTGATTTTACGGTTTTAAGTTTTAGTTCTGATGGAGAAATCAAAATCGTTCTTCAAAATAAATAGGATATTTCACATACAAGAGTCTCGCCAAAGCTGGCGGGGCTTTTTTTATTATTAAATCTGATAATCTGCATTTACATAAAGTACCAAACCGATTATATTGAAAGAAAAGCGTAATGGATGAGGGGTGTTATATTTGGCGAAGATTTTTAATGAAAATACAGTTTCATTTAAACAAAAGTTATCTCCGATCCCTGAGTTTGCTTGGCATACGAGTGAGAGGTTAGCTGAGATCGCTAATTCTAAACATCTTGTCTTCGACATAAGATCGCTTGATCCAGATAAGTATTCCTTTCCTTATCATTTTCATAGAAACGCTGAAGAAGTATTTGTGATTTTGACGGGAAAAGCGATGTTAAGAACTCCCGAGGGTTTTAGTGAGGTTTCTGAAGGGGATGTACTATTTTTTGAAATGGGACCTGAAGGAGCACATCAGCTTTATAATCATACGGATGCCCCTTGCAAGTATCTTGATCTCCGAACGAACCAGGGCATAGATGTTTGCGAATATCCGGACTCAGGTAAAATCAACATTCTCCCTTATCAAGAAATCTATCAGGCGGATCAACAAGCGGACTATTATAAAGGAGAAGAGCAGGTAAGGGAGAAATGGAACGGAATGGAGGATCACACTTGATTCAAGATCGATGGTTCACAGTCACGAAAATTGATCCAATTACTTATGCAATCAGTGAATATGGACATTGGGAAAAGGTGCACTCTTTTTTGTTGTTAGGGAAAGAACAAGCGGTGTTGATTGATACGGGATTAGGCATCGATAATATAAAAAGAATAACGGATCAGTTAACGGATTTACCTATCGCTGTCATCACTACGCATGTGCATGCAGACCACATAGGCAGTCATGGACAATTTGAGACGATCTATGTTCATAAAGAGGATGAGGATTGGCTGATTAATGGAATACGAGGTTTGTCCCTTGCCCAGATCAGAAAAGATATGAGCCGAGATATTACTCTTCCTGTTCCTGAGACGTTTGATCCTAATACGTATACACCTTATCAAGGGAAACCAACAGCTCTATTGCGAGAGGGAGAAGTGCTTGATTTAGGCGGGCGTAGATTAGAAATTTACCACACGCCGGGTCATTCGCCAGGTCATATTAGCATCTTTGATCATACCAACGGGTATCTGTTTACAGGGGATTTGTTGTATGATGTTACGCCAATTTATGCTTTTTATCCCTCTACTAGTCCGGCAGATTTAGTGGCTTCTTTAGAAAAGATTGCGCAAATTCCAAATGTATCTCAAGTATTCGGCTCTCATAATACGTTGGGTCTAGATCCAGCTATTTTGCAAGAGGTTATGAAGGCAGTTCGTGAATTACGTGAACGGGATCTTGTTGCTCATGGTACGGGCATTCATCAATTTAACGGATTTAGTGTGCAATTTTAAAATGAATGTTGGATGCAGCGAAAACGGCCCCCCAAAAGGACCGTTTTTTTGTCTTTCCTTAAGGTTTTCAAAATTTCTAATTGGGAAAGGTAAAGTGAAGTAATAATAGGCGGAAGGGGGGCATTCATTCGGATACGATCGACCTGAAGAACGCATGTAATTGTTGGACTTGGGAGTAAGCTTCTTTGTACTGATTATCGGATTGTTGAATGGGTAGTAAGCCTGGCAAGAAGGAAATACTATACACAGGTATTTCATTGCTGTTCATGTATATTTTAAGCGTAAGTTCCTCGATAACATCAGCCTCTTCGTCACCGCTATTAACCACATTAATATCCGCACTTGAAGCAGTTGATTTGCTGTTTTGTTGTCGTTTAGATACTTTTGAAAGGGTTAGTGCGTTAACAACAATCTCTGATCCCATTATATTGTCGAACGAGTATAGCTTTGCTATTGCCTTTTTGCTTGTTTTCGGATTGCTGGTACCTATTGCTATTTTTTTATAAGGTTCATTAAGGGCGATCAAGTGCGATTGATTGGGCGGAATGAATGTTTTGGTGAATATAATATTAAAAGATGAGGTTGCGTTTAACAGCTTAGAAAGTTCAGAAGAAGTAGATAGTTTTTTTAATTCTATAATAACGGCACTTAGAATTAAGATTCCTCCTACAATGGCAAACATATACATCAAGAAAATCAGCATGTAATCACACCTCCAAAGATCTCAGTAGAGCAAGATTTATTGCTTATTGAAAGATATGCCTGAATTCTCTCTACTAGTATCTGTTAAGAGCGAAAATCGTGGGAATTTAGGAAACGACTACTGATTAGAAAAAGAGAAAGCACCCAGAGATCTGCCGATTTTGCGAGCTGAGTGCAAAATTGGGGCAACTGCTGGAGTGCTTTGTTGAGAGCTTTTTAAAATAAATATGTCAAAATCATAAGAAATTGAAGGCTGTGATTTGATCGGTATAAACAATTAGCTGTTTGTATTCGATCGGAGATTCATAGTGAGTATAGGGTCTTACAGAAACATCATTAAGGACTACAAAGTTATAGCTGAAATTTTTATCGGGATGTTCCGCACCTAAATAAGATATGTATTCATCTACAATGACATCATCCATTAGAGATTTTAAGTCAAAAACATCCTCTTTATTGGAGGTGGAAGGGGAGATGGTCCCTTGAATACTGCCGAATGAGGTGAGTAAATTTACTTTTTTTCCACTCGCTTGATCGTTATTTAACAATAAGCCAGAGAGTTTAACAAGTGCATCGACTTTAAAATCGACGAGGGTTCTAATTTTTGAGTTGTTCAAAACGAGACACTTCCTTTCAATTTGAAATCCTGTTAACATTATTCGACATATAACCACATAATTCCTATTAGGTCATCAAAAATACATAAATACAAACACGCCCCCTCCATTGAACCATGAGTGAGGCGTGTTTATCTATAGAGCTAGATTTAATTCCTGATCGTTACTCGTGTTCCAATAGGAACAATCGCAGCTAGTGCTAACACATCTTTATTGTACATACGAATACAACCGTGGGATACTTCGTGCCCTATGGATGAGGGATCATTATTTCCATGTATCCCATAGTGAGGCTTAGATAGACCCATCCAAAAGACCCCAAATGGACCACCTGGATCGGGTTGTTTGTTAATGATTGTGAATTCACCGAGTGGTGATTGAGTTAACATTTTACCGATTCCGACTGGGAAGCCCCTGATCACAATGTCGTTATCAAGAAGATAAAGCATACGCTGCGTCAGATCAACTATAATCCGGTAATTTGGCATTGTGCAACACTCCTTTCTAATTAAGATATGAGGAGGATGCCTAAACGGTTATTCATTAAAAATGGTCATTTTAGCCTATGAGAACAAATGTTCTGCAATTGATGAATGGAGTTTGATAACAATAAAAAAGCTGTTCTGCATTTGCAGAACAGCTTTTTTTAAAAAATAAAAGAAAGTATATATTATACGATATACCCTATCCTTATACTTCTCGTAGAAACGGATACCGTCCTAAAGGACGGTATCCGTTTTCGCTTGGTAGGAGTGCATACTTAGTGGATATCTCGAAATAATCCGATAACTCTGCCGAGAATGGTCACGCGATTAAGGCGAAGAGGCTCGTACGCCGGATTCTCCGGCTGAAGACGTATATGATCACGTTCTTTATAAAAAGTCTTAACGGTTGCTTCATCTTCTTCGGTCATAGCTACAACGATATCTCCGTTATCAGCCGTTTGTTGTTGACGAACAATAACATAGTCGCCATTCATAATCCCAGCTTCGACCATACTGTCACCTTGAACCGATAACATAAATACTTTGTTATCTCCAACATAGTGAGTTGGAAGCGGGAAGTAGTCTTCAATATTCTCAGTAGCAGTGATAGGAACCCCGGCGGTAACCTTACCTACGACAGGAATGCGAGCGACGGTTTGCGCGAAATGATGGACATTCTCGGAATCCTCTTGGCCAAGCAATTCTATCGCACGAGGCTTCGTTGGATCTCGACGGATAAGTCCCTTCTTCTCTAGCCGATCTAAATGACCGTGAACTGTGGAGCTGGAAGCAAGACCAACAGCTTCTCCAATCTCCCGGACGGAAGGAGGATAACCCTTGCTGCGGACTTCGCTACGTATAAATTCCAGGATCGCCAGCTGGCGACTTGAAATCTTTGACATTGGAATCAACCCCATATAGTAATGTTTGGGAAAATTATAACATAGAACTACCGTTCGCACAAACATAAGTTCTAACTATTATAAATATTAATTCGAAAGAGTTAATAAATGGTAGTCTTGTATTGATTGCGTTTCCTTCATCTAAACGATAAGAGTGATTCTTTATATGAAGAATATGGTAAATAGTAACCTCTGAAAAAAAGAGAACAATTGTTCTAAAATAGTATTGAACAAAACACATGTTCGTGTTATTATAATTTCAAAAGTAAGAACAAGTGTTTGGAGGATGATATTCATGTTAAAATACAGTACATACCGCAGCATCTACGATAAAGCCCCAGTGGTTGAATCTTTAGGACATAATCCTATTACCCGTTATTCAGCTCAGATTAAAGAAATTACAGAGCTTTTGCTTGAAGGCTTGATGCGTTTGTTCCGAAGAGATTTTGTTATTAAACTGACATTGATCATTGTGCTCGTACTATCAGGACTTACAGTAGTAGGTAATGTATTTGCAGGATCTACTACTTTAATGAAGGATGAGAAGCGCGTAGTGGTTGAACGTGGAGATACACTTTGGAGTATTGCTCTTGAGAATAAACCTTCTGATATGAAAACGGCTGTATATATAGAAGGAATTAAAAAATCCAATGGCATTAAAGGTAGTCAGATTAATGCTGGAGATATTCTCACTTTACCTATTTATTAATATTCTAAGAACATAATAAGAGGACATGAAGAGCTTGCAGGGAGTAAACCTTGACAAGCTCTTTTTCTCATGGCAGAGTTAGAATTAATTTATAAGGGGAGGGAAAGTTTTGAATATTGATGAGTTGGTCGCGCGTATTAACGAATTGGCACGCAAACAGAAGAGCGTAGGCCTTAATCAAGAGGAAACGGCGGAACGCGCCAAGCTTCGTGAAATTTATTTGGGGAATATTCGCAATAACTTCCGAGCACAATTGAATACGATTGAATTGGTCGATAATGATGAGCATGAACAAGGTAACAAGGGGCGTAAGCATTAACACCCTGTTCCTTTTCATAGATATTACTGGATGACTAGGGGGAACGCATATGGCCCGTTCTTGGGAAAGAATGGTTCAACGCAACACGCAGCAAATTAATAAGCAAAGAAAGAAACAGGGGAAGGAAACGATTTACGCATCTAAATCTAAATCTCCTGGTAAGAACAGCGAAACCTTTAAAGGCCGTAACATTGCATTTCCAGTAGTGTTATTAGTGCTTGGTACTATGTTTTGGATGATTGGTTCAGTGGACCAAGCCAAAGGTAATGGTATGCTTATGAACTGGCTAGGAGTCGTTTTGTACTACTTACTAGCGGCACTTCTGTTCTTCCGACGTCCGTACTTGAAGGTAGAGAATGCTAGACTATCTACTATAAAATTCAACCGCGAACGTTATCTGCCAGCTTCTGATATTGAGAAAATCATCCTTTCGCGTGGAGCTGTTGTAATTAAGCATAAAGGCAAACGCACGAAATGGATTTTTACCAGACTTATGAATCGTTATGATACCAATGCAATGGGGACTCGACTGGAAGCATTCGCAAAAGCTCACCAGATTGAAGTAGTTCACGAATAGAAATTAACCAGCCATGGGAGAGGGAGACCTGTAATGCCAATTTCCGCCGTACTATTTGACCTTGATGATACACTGCTCTGGGATGATCGGAGCGTTAATGAAGCATTTCGTTCTGCATGTGAAGCCGCTGGGGATACGATTGATCCACAAGAACTGGAACTTGCGGTGCGTAAAGAAGCCATTGGACTATATGAATCCTACGAAACGAACCCGTTTACAAAGATGATTGGGATTAATCCGTTTGAAGCACTTTGGGGGAACTTTACTGCAGGTGAACAGCCGGAATTCCGTCAATTGGAGCAGCTTGCACCGGGATATCGTAAAGAGGCATGGCGTCGTGGTCTTGCAGCACTTGGTGTAGAGGACGAAGCTCTTGCTGAGACATTAGCTGCCAAATTCGCAGTAGAGCGTAGAAATCGACCTTACATCTATGAAGAAACGATTCAGGTGCTTGAAGAACTGAAGGGAAAAGTGAAGCTATTGCTTCTGACTAATGGATGCCCTGCATTGCAACAAGAGAAACTAGATGGCGTACCTGAAATCGTTCCTTTCTTTGATCACATCGTGATTTCTGGAAGCTTCGGAAAAGGAAAGCCGGATAAGGAAATTTTTCTGCATGCCCTAGAACTTTTAGATATTGCACCTGAGCAAGGAGTTATGGTCGGAGATAAGCTTACAACGGATATTCGTGGTGGGCTGGCAACAGGTTTGACTACAGTTTGGATTAATAGAAAAGGCAAACAGCCAGATCCGGAAATTCAGCCGGATTATGAAATCAAACATCTTGGAGAGCTTCTTTCATTAGTCCAATCTTTATAAAATTTCATTCATTTAAGCTTTAAGAAGGCAGTGAGTTCCTAGGTATCTAGGCGACTTGCTGTCTTTTTTATATCTACATCATATTTAATATGATAGATGAGAATTATTAGTATATGATTTAAGTCACAAGAGTTTAACTGAATTGATGCGAAATACTGAAAAACCAATAATAATGTGTATAATAGATGGAGAATGTATAACATGAATTGGTAGATTCTTAGTAATCAATTCGACTGGGAGGAATCTAAATGAAGATTTCAAGAACAATAGTTCCTTTATTATTAGGTGCAACACTTTTAGTATTGGGAGGATGTTCATCAGACCAAACTAAACATTCTGGCGTACATAATATGAATATGAACATGGACATGTCTATGGAACCTATCAAGGTCGAGTTACATTGGAATCCTGAAGAGGTTGTTGTAAATCAGAAGGTGACCTTTGAAGCAGTGGTGACGCAAGACAACTTGGCAGTAGATGATGCGAAAGAGGTTCTGTTCGAAATTGTGAGTAAAGATGATAGTGAACAGAAAATTGAATTTAAAGGGAAGCTAGTCAGTGATGGAATCTATCAAGCAGAGGGAACACTAACGAAAGAAGGACAATATATCGTTACATCACACGTAACTGCTAGAACTCAGCATTCTATGCCTAATAAAGAACTCTCTGTAAAACCATAATTAAAAGAATTGCAATTCCTATGATTACAGATAATGCAGAGTGGAAAGGAAGGCTTTTCGAAATTCCTTTATTCTGCTAAACTTACTCTAATGTTTTACTGGGGGGACTATACGTTGGCTAAATATACACTTGAGGAAAGCTTACAACAAAGAATATTAATTTTAGATGGTGCAATGGGCACAATGATCCAACAGGTGCCTCTGACAGGTGAGGATTTTGGTGGGGAAGAATTGGACGGCTGTAATGAAATGCTAGTATTAACTCGTCCAGAAGTAATTCAGACGATTCATGAGCAGTATCTTGAAGCAGGTGCTGATCTCATTGAAACGAATACATTTGGTGCAACGTCTGTTGTACTTGCTGAATATGATATTCCGCAGCGGGCTCGAGAAATTAATCTGGTTGCAGCAAAGCTAGCCCGTAATGCCGTTGATAAATATGATACACCAGATCGTCCCCGCTATGTTGTAGGTGCGATGGGTCCTACAACAAAGACACTCTCTGTTACGGGAGGCGTGACTTTCCAAGAGCTCGTTGATAGCTACGAGGAACAGGCAGTGGCATTGATTGATGGTCAAGTAGATGCGTTATTGCTAGAGACCTCTCAGGATACGCTGAACGTGAAAGCTGGAAGTATAGGTATTCGAAATGCATTTGAGAAGACGGGTATCAAATTGCCAGTGATGATTTCGGGAACAATAGAGCCGATGGGTACCACACTTGCTGGTCAGAACATTGAAGCATTCTATATTTCTTTAGAACATCTGAAGCCTATCTCAATAGGTCTGAACTGTGCGACGGGTCCAGAGTTCATGCGTGATCATATTCGTTCACTTTCTGCAATCTCTTCAGCGGCTGTGAGTTGTTATCCGAACGCTGGGCTGCCAGATGAGAATGGGCATTATCATGAATCTCCTGATTCTCTTGCGCGTAAAATTGCTGCGTTTGCAGAAAAGGGATGGCTTAACATTGCGGGAGGTTGTTGCGGAACGACACCGGAACATATCCGTGCTATGTCGGAGGCACTTTCACAATTCCCTCCACGTCCGCTTGCAGGAAATCATCCACCGGCACTTTCTGGGATTGAACCTATATATATTGAGAACGACAACCGTCCATACATGGTTGGTGAACGTACGAATGTATTAGGGTCGCGTAAGTTTAAACGTCTTATCGTCGAAGGTAAATATGAGGAAGCCTCAGAAATTGCCCGTGCACAGGTGAAGAGTGGTGCTCAAGTTATCGACGTCTGCGTGCAAGATCCGGACCGTGATGAGATTGAAGATATTAAGCTGTTTCTAGAATTAGTTGTAAAAAAGGTTAAAGTTCCTTTGATGATCGATACTACCGATCC
Organism: Paenibacillus sp. FSL R5-0744; assembly: GCF_037972555.1. Classification (NCBI taxonomy): domain Bacteria; kingdom Bacillati; phylum Bacillota; class Bacilli; order Caryophanales; family Paenibacillaceae; genus Paenibacillus; species Paenibacillus sp. FSL R5-0744. Next base: position 3,802,325 of record NZ_CP150228.1, on the reverse strand, counting down.
GAAGGTTATTGACCTGGCGTTACAGTACTGTCAAGGTAAGGCGATAATTAACTCAATTAACCTTGAAGATGGTGAAGAAAAATTTGAGCTGGTCACTCCATTGATTCATAAGTATGGCGCAGCTATCGTAGTGGGTACGATTGATGAGACAGGACAAGCAATTAAGGCTACGGACAAACTGGAAGTTGCCAAACGCTCCTACGACTTACTAGTGAACAAATACGGATTAGCTGGAGAAGACCTTATTTTCGACACGCTTGTGTTCCCTGTAGGAACCGGAGATGAACAATATATTGGCTCTGCTAAAGAAACTATTGATGGGATTCGTTTAATCAAAGAAGCACTTCCAGGTGTTCATACGATCTTGGGGATCAGCAACGTTTCCTTTGGATTACCGGAAGCAGGACGTGAAGTGCTGAATTCAGTATTCCTCTATGAGTGCACTAAAGCTGGATTGGATTATGCGATCGTAAATACCGAGAAGGTAGAACGTTATGCGTCTATTCCTGCTGAAGACCGTCGTCTTGCGGAGGAATTAATTTATAATACGAATGACGACACGCTTGCTGCTTTTGTAGCCGCCTTCCGAGGGAAAAAGGTTGAGAAAAAAGAGAAAATTTCTAACCTGTCACTAGAAGAGCGTCTGGCTTCATATGTTGTTGAAGGCACCAAAGAAGGACTTATTCCAGACCTTAATGAGGCGCTTACCAAATCAGGACCTTTGGAGATTATCAATGGCCCGCTAATGGCCGGGATGTCAGAGGTTGGACGGCTGTTTAATAACAATGAGTTGATTGTTGCTGAGGTGCTGCAAAGCGCTGAAGTAATGAAGGCTTCTGTTGGTCATTTAGAGCAGTTTATGAAGAAGGATGAGACATCGGTAAAAGGTAAGATCATGCTGGCAACTGTAAAAGGCGACGTGCATGATATAGGTAAGAATCTGGTGGAGATCATCTTATCCAATAATGGTTATCAGATCATTAATTTGGGTATAAAAGTACCACCTGAGACCATTATCGAAGCGTTTCGTCGTGAAAAAGCCGATGCGATCGGATTGTCTGGACTACTCGTAAAATCGGCACAGCAGATGGTGCTGACTGCGCAAGACCTACGCACGGCTGGGATTGATGTGCCTATTATGGTAGGTGGTGCTGCCTTGACTCGCAAGTTCACCAAAACACGTATCCGGCCGGAATATGATGGGCTGGTATTATATGCTAAGGATGCTATGGATGGACTCGATATTGCTAATCGGCTTATGAATCCTGTTGAACGGGAGAAAATTGCCGAGGAAATTCGAGTGGAAGCAGAATCCGCAGTGGCAGTTGCTCCTAAGCAAGAGCTTCCTACGCTGACTAGAGCTGTACGCTCCAAAATTTCTCCAGATGCACCTGTATTTGTTCCACCCGATTTAGAGCGCCATGTCATTCGTAATTATCCATTGGGGCATATTATCCCTTATGTGAACATGCAAATGCTGCTCGGTCACCATCTGGGGCTACGAGGTTCTGTAGAGGCGCAATTAGCTGCTGGTGATGAGCGGACTGTGGAGTTGAAAGGTACTGTCGATGACATTCTACATCAAGCGATGCTGGAAGGTACGATTACTCCTCATGCGATGTATCAATTCTTTCCGGCACAATCAAGTGGTAACGATATTATCGTGTATAATCCACAGAATACAGCCGAGATTCTGCATACCTTTACTTTTCCAAGACAAGGTGTTGAGCCTTATCTCTGTCTAGCGGACTTTTTGAAGTCGGTCGACAGTGGAATGATGGACTATGTTGGATTCCTCGTGGTAACTGCGGGACACGGTGTTCGTGAGCTCTCTACAGCCCTTAAGGATAATGGAGATTATTTACGCTCACATGCGTTACAATCTGTAGCGCTGGAAGTAGCAGAAGGATTAGCGGAGCGTGTTCATCACATGATGCGTGATACATGGGGCTTCCCAGATCCTGCAGATATGACCATGAAACAAAGACATGGGGCAAGATATCAAGGGATTCGTGTATCCTTTGGTTATCCTGCATGCCCAGATCTGGAAGATCAAGGACCACTATTTAAACTGTTATCCCCAGAGGATATCGGTGTTCACCTTACAGAAGGCTTTATGATGGAACCTGAGGCTTCCGTTTCGGCGATGGTATTCGCTCATCCAGAAGCGCAGTATTTTAATGTAGAGAAGCTGTAATTCTTTCATTTATACACCCGGTCTGTAGGGGGATTGTATCCCTTTCAGCGGAACCTCCCGTAACTGGGGGGTTTTTTGCTGGAAGAAGGACGTTTAGAATAGACAAGAGATAGTTCAGCCAATAAGAAGAAGGGAGGAAGAGGGATGGAATTATATTTTTTAGGTACGAATGCAGGGGTACCAACTATACAACGCAATGTAACTTCGATTGCATTAAGACTTCTGGAAGAACGCCGTAGCATTTGGATGTTCGATTGCGGGGAAGGTACTCAGCATCAGGTTCTTCGCTCACCGATTCGCCTAGGGAAGCTGGAAAAGCTATTTATTACACACTTACACGGAGATCATCTATTTGGTCTTCCAGGTTTATTATCTAGTCGTGGTTATCAGGGAGGGACTTCTCCTTTAACGGTTTATGGTCCACCTGGATTGAAGGCATACTTAGATATATCCTTAGCTGTGAGCCAATCCCGAATTCCATACAAGATTGAGATTGTCGAGCATACAGGAGGAACGGTATTTGAGGATGATGGTTTTAAAGTGGAGGCAGCATTATTAGAGCATCGTATTGATAGCTATGGTTACCGGGTAACGGAAAAGGATAGTCCTGGGAGCCTCAATACGGAATTACTAAAGAGTTATGGCTTAAAGCCTGGACCGTTATATGGAAAATTAAAAAAAGGTGAAGATGTTATAACGGATGACGGTGTTCGTATCTGCGCTGCTGATGTCGTTAGAGAACCTAAAAGAGGGCGTATTGTTACGATCTTGGGAGACACAAGACCTTGTTCAGGAGCTTTAGAACTCTCCCTTCATGCAGACCTTATCGTTCATGAAGCAACCTTTGCTCATGATCTGGCAGAAATGGCGTATCAATACCATCACAGTACCGCACGTCAAGCTGCAGAGCTAGCAAAGGAAGCCAATGCAGGCCAACTATTGTTGACTCATTTCAGCTCTCGTTACAGTTCGTCTGAAGAGTTGATTCCTTTGCTGGAAGAAGCTGAACTCATTTTTCCAGAGACATTATTAGCGGAGGAATTCGGCACATATCCAATATATCGAAGACAAAACGGGCAATTGGGGAAATGATTATTTTCCGGGAAAGCGCAGGAAATGACAGTGCTATGCTAAAAAATGCTGGATGAGTCTCTCGTTCGATTTCATTCGACGAAGTGTGTTAGATTTAAAGTAATTACAGCGTGAAAGAGGTACGAATGGCTGGAAATCTTGCCGAAAACAATCGGGCAATACCGCCAACAAAAAGTATTATTAAACATTCTAAATCCAAGCTGGGCTTAGGTTAAATGTTTATTAATACTATTATTCATTTATGACATTAATTAAATTTCTTATGGAAATAGAGGGATTTATAATGGAACAGATTAAAGGATTATTGATTGACTTAGATGGTACGTTATACCATGGGCATAAAATGATTCCTGGTGCTGATTTACTGATTAAAGGTCTGCGTGAAGCGGGCATTCCTTTTTTATTTGTTACCAACAATTCATCGCGTACAGCGGCTAATGTGGCTGCACATTTATGTGGAATGGGAATAGATGCGAAAGCTGAGGAGGTATGTACCTCATCAATGGCGGCCGCACGTTACATAGCTGAGGAATCACCTGGGGCTGCAGTGGCGATACTTGGAGAAGAGGGTTTGCATGTGGCTTGTACCGAAGCTGGGCTCCGCATCGTCACAGACTCTCCCGATTATGTACTGCAAGGCATCGATCGCTCCTTCAACTATACGTCGCTCTCGCAAGCTTCGCGCTGGATTCTGGGAGGAGCAAAGTTTGTACTCACTAACCCAGACTTAATGCTGCCATCAGATGATGGCATTATGCCAGGCGCAGGTACGATCGGAGCAGCCATCGAGGCTGCTAGTGGAGTGAGTCCGGTAGTGATTGGCAAGCCGGAATCCCATTTAATCAAATTTGCGACAGATCTTCTTGGTATCGAGCCTGAACATGCAGTGGTTGTCGGTGATAATATGCGTACAGATATAGCAGCTGGAGTAAATGCGGGCTGTCGTACAGTTCTTGTATTTACCGGATTAACCAATGCAGAAAATCTTGACCACTATAAAAACCTTACCGGAATCTCACCGGATGAAATTTGTGCCGATTTAACTGAACTTAAAACGTTTCTCGGTGTATAATAGCTAGGATCTTATTACTTCACCAACCTAGAAGGGACGATGAGCTATGCCGGAATTGCCGGAAATGGAGAATTATAGAAAGCTGCTTAGTCAGCATATTATAAATGTGCCAATATCTGATGTAATCGTGAACAGAGAAAAATCAATTAATATGGAAACAGAAGCTTTTAGAAATGCATTGATCGGTGCGCGTGTTGTTTTTGTTGAGCGGCGTGCCAAGTATATTTTGTTTCACCTACATGATGGAAGAAGACTACTTCTACATTTGATGCTTGGTGGAATACTTTTTTATGGCACGGAGGAAGAACGGCCGGATCGTAACACACAAGTCGAAATCGCATTTGGAGATCATATCCTTTACTTCATTGGACTTCGCTTAGGCTATATACATTTGCTGTCGGTGAAGGAAAGCGAAGCCACAATGGGTAAACTTGGACCTGAGCTGCTGGATCGTCGGATGACGCTGGAAAGATTCACTGCATTATTAAAGGGACGGAGAGGTGCGCTCAAAAGCCTGTTAGTAAATCAGCATGTGATGGCTGGAGTCGGGAATTGCTATGCTGATGAGATTGCCTTTGAAGCTAGGCTTTTACCTTCTGCACTAGTACAAAATTTAACAACTGAATCTATAGCCCGTCTTTATGAGAGCATCCAAAAAGTACTGACTGAGGCGACTGAAATTGGTGGGTACATGGAAAAGCCGTTTATGACTGGGGATACTATTACAGGTTCATATAATAATCAATGCAAAGTGTATGATCGTGAAGGCGAGTCTTGTCTTCGTGATGGGGGAACGATTATTAAAACTGAGCAGTCTGGACGCAAAGTGTTTTATTGCCCAAACTGCCAGCATGACGAATAGCCCCAAAATAGGGGCACATGTTAGCATTCGCGGTGGTTATGGGAGAGCTGCCCGGTTCGCTTGGGAGAGCGGTGCAACATGTTTTCAATATTTTCCTAAAAATCCGCGTAGTTTGAAACTTAAACAGGTAGATGTAAGAGATACGAGGGATTGTGCGCTCTTTTGCCAAGACAAAGGGATTGCTTCGATTGCTCACACACCCTATGGGATTAACATGGCGGCTAGTGTAGATGATGTTACTCCACGAAAGGTTTATGTAGCCTCTCTCTTAAATGATCTAGAGATTGCAGAAGCTTGTGGTTCATTAGGCATCGTTGTTCATTTTGGACATTTTGGTGGAATGGAGCCGTTACAAGGCTATCAAAATATTATACAATGTATGAATGATGTGCTTCAGTCCTGGGATGGACGTACTAAGCTGCTTATAGAGAATCAAGCGGGCAACCATGGAAATGAAGGGATTACACTTGAAGAACTCGTGAAAGTTCGAGAGCTTAGCCAATTTCCGGAGAAAATAGGATTTTGTTTGGACACCTGTCACGCTTACGCAGCTGGTATCTGGAACCCTGAGCGAACGGAAGCCTTCCTTGAACGAGGAGAGCGACTTGGATTTTGGCGACATCTTGTTGCTGTTCATTTAAATGATTCTAAGTTTCCTTTCGACTCAAGACGCGACAGACATGCTGGAATCGGACAAGGACATATTGGAGCGCAGGGGCTGAAAAGCTTATTGTCCTCCAAGCTTTTACGAAGCTCAGCTGTTGTCATGGAAACGGAGAAGGGTGCGGATGGCAGTCACCGAAAAGAAATTGCTACTGTGCGTGGTTGGTTTGAAGCGGAGGCGTAATTGTGATTCACATCTATATGGATGATCTTCGAAAGGTACCTAAAGGGTTCGCTCTGGCTCGTTCGACGGAAGAATGTCTTCTAATGCTGCGTGAGTGGGAGGTGGATATTTTATCACTGGATTACGATATGGGGCCGGGTGATTATTCGGGTGGAGAAGTTGCCAGACGGATCGTACTGGAAGGACTGTTCCCCCGAGAAATCTATTTGCACACATCCAGTCTGTGGGGGCGAAAAGAAATGTATGAGATCTTATATACTGCTAAACCTGAGGGGATGCTTTTGGTAAATGGTCCCCTAAGTTCTGATAAGCTTCGCGATATCGCCGAGGAGACGAACTTGAAATGAAGGTAATGAATGAAGTGGAATTACTGGAGGCGCTCAAGAGTTCAGGAGAACCGCTTGTAGTATTCTTACACACTCCACTGTGCGGTACTTGTAAGGCTGCTGAACGGTTGTTAGAGGTGGCGGCTCATCTATTGCCTGCTGATCTTCAAATGGTTGCAGGCAATGTGAACATGCTGCCGAATTTGGTACAACAATATCGTATTACGAGCGTTCCTGCACTACTTGTAGCTTCTGCAGAACGGGAGGATGATCCGAAAGTTTATTATTCCATGGTTTCAGTTGAGCGAGTACTGGAATACATAAGGAGTGTTATATCATAATCATTTCATTACAACATTTATCTCTCCGCAGGGAAGAAAACTTAATCTTGGACGATGTGTCACTAGAAGTTAAAGAAGGTGAGAACTGGGTCATTTTGGGACGGAATGGCTCTGGTAAAACCACAATTTTAGAGATGATGACGGGTTATTTGTTTCCTAGCAAAGGGACTGTAGAAGTGCTGGGTTATAAATATGGACAATGTGATATACGTGAGGTTCGTAAAGAAATTGGCTATATCGGGCCTTCCTTGATGGAAAAGATGTCATTAAATGATCCGGTGTGGGAAGTCGTAGCAACAGGTGCTTACTCTTATTTACGTTTCTACGAGACGATCCCCACCGAAGTAAAAGAGAAAGCAATCAGCATGCTGGAAGATATGAATCTTGGCAATATGGCATTTCATCCTTTTGGGACCTTGTCACAAGGGGAACGTAAAAAAGCTATGCTGGCAAGATGTCTTATGGCTGACCCTAAGCTATTAATTATGGACGAGCCATGTGCGGGCCTTGATCTATATGAAAGGGAAAAAATGCTGGCTGAAATAGACAAGCTGAGACAGCGTAATGTTTCTGTAGTATACGTAACTCACCATGTGGAAGAAATTGTCCCGCTTTTCACGCATGTTGCATTAATTCGTGAGGGTAAGCTAGCTGGATCTGGACCGAAAGAAGAAGTATTAACGAAAGAAATGATCTTGGCCACTTATGATATTCCTGTTGATGTTGAATGGGATAGCGGTCGTCCCTGGATTAAAATTAGACCTGGAGGCAAAACGATTTGAACGATTTAAGACAAGATACCGAAGAGCAGAACATTGCTCCGGAAGAAGAAGTGTATTCCCGATATATTTGTACAGCTAATCACGGCTTTGCACCTTATGCGCAAGAAGAGCTTCGCCGTTTATTTGGTGCTGTGAAGAGTACCTTGTTATTACCAGGAGAAATCTTTCTGGCTACATTGCAATGTGAACCAGAGGAAGTAACGCGCTTACTCACACAGAATCTTCCCATTTTCCTGCGTCATATACAGCCTGTTCAGTTTCAGGATGAAGGAACCATGGAAGCTCTACAGCGTTTGGCGGTGTATTTAAGTCGCCACACTGAGCTTGAGGGTGAAAAGATATCCCTAAATGTTCGTAAAGGTGATCCTTCCTTTTGGCAGGACAGTCCAGGAGAACTTCGTGAATGGCTCCAAGAGCAATTGCAGAACTTAGGCGCAGAATTTACTGTGCAAGATCCAGCCTGGGTTATTTCAGTCTACGCAGACGGGAATGCCTTATATGCAGGTGTGTCCAGACCAGAAGCGAATTTATCTAGCTGGAATGGCGGTGCCATCCGTTTCCGAAAGGAGGATGGACAAATCTCACGTGCCAAGTTTAAACTAATGGAAGCCGAGAAGGAGTTTGATATTCCTTTTTACAGTTTCCGTAATGCGTTAGATATTGGTGCTTCTCCAGGTGGGTGGACTTCTTTCTTACTGGAACGTGGAATGAAGGTTACAGCTGTTGACCCTGCGTTAATGCATGAGTCCCTTCGTAATTATCCGGGCTTGAAAATCCTTCGTAAAAACGCAGGAGAAGTAAAATTCCGGGACAATGAATTTGATCTTATCGTGTGCGATATGAGCTGGAGTCCTAAGCTGATGGCGAAGCTAGTAACCGGGTTACTCCACAGTCTGTCACCGGGTGGGACGGCCATTGTGACCGTAAAACTGATGCATAAGAAACCACTTGCGATGATCAAAGAAATTATTGCGATGTTTGAAGGGGAGCGCATGCAGATTCAGCGTGCAAAGCAGCTATTCCATAATCGTGATGAAATTACACTTTATATGATTAAATACTAATCAAACAAATCTTAATTTTCTAAGGGAAAGCATCCCGTTATTAACGTGACCGTATTTTGCGGTAAGAACGTTAATGGCGGAAGCTTTCTCTTTTTTTGCGAAAAGGGGGAGTAAGTTTGTATTTTGAGACGAAACTTAAGATTGGACAGGTTATTGATGACAGATACAGAATTACGGGCCATATTGGTTCAGGTGGGATGAGTAATGTTTATCTTGCGGAAGATTTGCGTCTAAAGGGTAAACGATGGGCTGTAAAAGAAAGCTTATGCTTAGATGAGCTGCATTCTGACATCCAAGCGGAAGCCGATATGTTAATTACACTAGACCACCCACGATTGCCGCGTATTGTCGATTTCTATCTTCCAGATCGAGAAGGGTATTCCTATTTAATCATGGACTATATTGAAGGTGTGAGCTTGAGTCAGCTAATGAAGGATAATCCCGGACCTTTGCCAAGTGACTTCATCATTCAGGCGGCTAAACAGCTTTTAGAAGTCCTTCAATATTTGCATAGTCATCAACCACCGATTATCTATCGTGATCTAAAGCCTTCAAATATCATGTTGACACTGCAAAAAGAGCTGATGTTAATTGACTTTGGGATCGCACGAAGCTACAAACACGGTCTCTCTGAAGATACGGTTAAGCTTGGTACGGTTGGCTTCGCGGCACCTGAGCAATATGGAAGTGGGCAGAGTCAGCCGGTATCCGATTTATATGGACTAGGAGCATTAATTCTCTATATGGCAACTGGAGGGCAATGTAGTCAATGGGAGTTTGGGATGGAGAATAGGCTTTATAACCATATGCCATCTGGCATTATTCCAATCATAAGACGCTTATTACGACATCACGCTGAGGAGCGTTATCAGAATGCAGAAGCAGTTCTACATGCACTAATTCGTATGGAATCTGAAATGGATAGAGGAAATGATTTTACTATTTTAGTCCCACATTCTCTAGAAAAGCGTAAAGCAATCGTTATCGCCTTACTCGGAGTTGCCTCAGGTCTTGGAACAACACATACTTCATTCGCAGTGAGCAGCTTACTTGCGCAGAAGGGGGCAACTGCATGGGTTGATTTTTCTCCTGATTCATCGGTTTATGAACGCATTCGCAGCATGTTACAGACACAGATTACAACTGTTGCATCCAAGGATGAGATATCTGCTTTTTCATGGAAAGGGGTGCATTATTGGAAACGTCCTATTCACGGAAAAATGGCTGATTTGCTGAGAGGGGATTATCAATTTGTAGTGTTGGATCTTGGCGTTGGGGAATATGAAGGGGCGCTTGATGAGTTCAAATATAGCGATATGCCGATTCTAATTACTTCTGGTGCAGATTGGCGACTCGAAGATTTACTAGTGTGGCTTAGGCGTAAAAGGTTACAGCCTGAAACGAATTGGAGGGTGGGGTTACCACTCGCAGAACCCTCAACTGTACATCTGTTGCAAACCGCTATAGGTACAGATAAGATTTATGGACTACCTTTTCAGCAAGATCCATTCAAGCCTAAGGGGAAGTTGGTAGAAGTGATCAATGAAATGTTTGAGGGAGTATTAGATGTACCCAGTAAGGGGAAAAGCCGTAGTTTTTTTCAAAAGAAAGGCTGAATAAAGCGGTTCTCTATGCTTCCTCTTTTTACTCAACTAACTTTTAGTTCAGTGTTGCATTAAAGTGTGTTAAAATATATATTTATACGTGTTTTGAAAAATATAAGAAAGTATAAGTTTTACACTATACTTTACCTTTATATTTCTTGCATGAACGCTTACCGTCCTACAGGGACGCTGAAGACGTTTCTGCTTGAAATATAAGAAAGTATAAGCTTCACACTATACTTTATCCTTATATTTTTACGAGAAACGGTTGTCGTCTTTAAAAGATGACAACGTCGTTTCTTCTTATTACGCATTATTTAAGTATAGACAGGAGCTTGCGGAGAATTTATGAGTTTACTTAGTGTAGAAGACGTTTCCCACAATTTTGGGGATCGGACGTTGTTTAAAAATGTTTCTTTCCGGTTGCTACCGGGTGAGCATGTAGGAATCGTAGGAGCAAATGGCGTAGGAAAATCGACGCTTATGAATATTTTGACTGGAAAACTGTTGAAGGATAGTGGAAAAGTAGAGTGGACGCCTCGCGTCCGTTACGGTTACTTGGATCAGCATACGATCTTAACGCCAGGGAAAACCATCCGTGATGTATTGAAGGACGCTTTCTTGCCACTTTTAGAGCTGGAACAGGAAATGCTAACTATAACTGAAAAGATGGGCGACGCTTCTCCTGAAGAGTTAGAGATGTTACTCGAGCAAATGGGGGACATTCAGGAACAGCTGGACATCGGAGATTTTTATCTTATTGATGTAAAAGTGGAGGAAATGGCGAATGGTCTTGGCCTATCCGTTATTGGACTTGACCGTGATGTCGCTTCACTAAGTGGGGGTCAACGCACAAAGGTTCTGCTCGCGAAGCTTCTGCTTGAGAAACCGAATGTACTATTGCTGGATGAGCCTACTAACTATTTGGATGTTGAGCATATTGACTGGTTAACTAACTATTTGAAGCAATATCCATATGCATTTATATTGATCTCTCATGATACGGAATTCATGAATAAAGTCGTAAATGTGGTCTATCACCTGGAGTTCGGTAAACTTACTCGATACACTGCGAACTACGAGAAATTCCTGAATATGGCCGAGATGAATAAGATCCAACACATAGATGCTTATGAGAAACAACAGGATTTTATTAAGAAACAAGAGGATTTCATTCAGCGTAACAAAGCTCGTGCCTCCACATCTGGACGGGCGAAGAGCCGTGAGAAACAGCTGGATCGTATGGATCGAATTGATCGACCAGAAGAAGCTGCAAAACCTACCTTTAAGTTTAAAGAAAGTCGGGCCAGCGGGAAAACAGTCTTCGAAGGCATTGATTTCGAGATTGGTTACGACCGTCCGTTGCTTCCTATGCTGAACATGACCATTGAACGTGGAGAGAAGATCGCTATAACTGGTTGCAATGGTGTCGGTAAATCGACGCTACTGAAGACTATTCTTGGCGTGATTCCTACGTATAGCGGTAAAACCTATCTAGGAGATTATCTGAACTCAGCGTATTTCCAACAAGAAGTGAAAGCAGCTAATCTTACACCTATTGAGGATGTCTGGAATGAATTTTCTAGTCTAACTCAGAATGAAGTGCGTGGACATCTAGCTCGCTGTGGTCTGAAAAATGAGCATATTACCCGACCGCTTAGCATGCTGAGTGGTGGCGAACAAGCTAAGGTCCGTCTCTGTAAGCTGTTGATGCGTGAGAGTAACTGGGTTCTGTTCGATGAACCTACCAATCACCTTGATGTTATTGCCAAGGCAGAGCTGAAGCGGGCATTGCAAGAATATAAGGGAACAGTCCTGCTCGTCTCCCATGAACCTGATTTCTATGAAGATTGGGTTACGAAAATTTGGGATGTTGAACAGTGGTCAGCAGTACAAGTATAGAATCATCATACTCCCGGGGAATAGCAGACGATCTGCTGTTCTCCGGTTTTTGGATACGGGGAGGGAAACCGAATGATTCATACAGATGGTCGTGAAGATCGTTATTCTCGTCAGGTGCGATTTGCGCCATTTGGAGCAGAGGGACAAGAAGGGCTCGCGCAGTCTAGTGTTTTAGTAGTGGGCGCAGGTGCGCTTGGTACAGGGATTGCAGAGACGCTGGTACGCTGCGGGGTAGGCAAAATTATTTTAGCTGACCGTGATTATGTAGAGTGGAGTAACCTTCAGAGGCAACAGCTCTATACAGAGGTAGATGCTATTGAACGTATGCCTAAGGCTGCTGCTGCGCAGCGCAGACTTCAACAGATTAATTCTGAGGTCGTTATTGAAGCCTATGTTATAGATGTTCGTGCCGAAGAGTTGGAAGGGCTTGTTTCAGGGGTTGATCTGATCATGGATGGTACAGATAATTTTGATACTCGGCTTATTATTAATGATATGGCGCAAAAGCACGGTATTCCTTGGGTCTATGGTGCATGTGTAGGCAGTTATGGAATAACCTATACGATTTTGCCAGGAGAAACTCCATGTCTCCATTGTCTTCTAGGTACAGTACCGCTAGGAGGTGATACCTGTGATACCGCAGGTATACTTCCGCAAGCAGTACAACTAGTTACGGCAAATGCAACGGCAGAGGCGTTGAAACTGCTAGGTCAGCGTAAAGATCAATTAAGAAACAAACTGTTAACGTTTGATGTGTGGCGGAATGAATACCATGAAATTGGAGTGAAAGCTGCCAAAAAGAAAAACTGCCCTTCTTGTGGGAGTCATCCGATCTACCCCTATCTAATGGCAGCGAATACCGAACGAGGCGATGTTCTTTGTGGAAGGGATACAGTACAAATTCGACCTGCGAGACCACAGAAGCTTAACTTGCAGGAAACTGCGGATCGTTTGTCTCGTTTAGGAAGCGGAAGCGTGGACAGCAACGCTTATCTGGTTTCTTTTATAGAAGGGCCTTATCGGTTAGTAATTTTTGCGGATGGTAGAGCGTTGATTCATGGAACAAAAGATATTGCTGCTGCTCGGAGCTTTTATCATCGATATTTTGGATAAAGAAGCTGTAAATAGGTGTTCAGGCCATTTCTTAGGAATGGTCTTTTTGTTTTCCGGGAATTCTATACGTACCGCAGTGATGCTGGTGCAAGTCATATGGATATGGGGGAACTTTGTGATTGAGCAAATAATATGGTATATGGTTGATAGCAGTAGTAGAGAAGAAGATCGAACCGTTATAGAAAGTGTGCTACAAGATATTGGACTTGAAGCAACAAAAAGCGAAGATCCCGAGGATCTCCGCTTATCCATATCAAAAGTAGAACCGGTACTGCTGCTTGCTGAGTTATGCGAGGTGGGGACTTGGGAAGGGTGGGACATAATTTCCGCTGTAAGAGCTGAGGGGATGATACTACCGGTAATGGTGATTTCCGGTGAACAATCTGAATCTGGAACTGGGGCAGTTTCGGCGTTCTCAGCCGGGGGTAATGAATATATGACAAAGCCTTTACATACCGGTGAATTCAAACACAGAATTCTAAATTTGTTAACCCTTACTGGACGGCGTCGAAATTTAAATCAAATACTGAGAGTCGATGGTTTAATGCTCGATCCCAGCCGCAGGTTTGTAAGTCGCGACGGGATCGAGTTAAAAATGACACCCAAAGAATTTGATCTATTGTATTATCTCGCTGCGAACCAAGGAATGATATGCTCTCGCATCGAGATACTTAAGGAAGTATGGGGTTACCAATTTCACGCAGATACCAATGTTGTAGATGTTTACATCAGACATATCCGTTTGAAAATGGATAAAGGTCACCGGAACAAGTTGATTCACACCGTTCGCGGAACAGGATATGTAATGAGGGCGCCCGAAGGCGGCACCACATCCTGAGACTATTTCTCTATTATAGTTAGAACTCTACAGAGTCGTTGTTTACAGTACGCGGCGAGCCTTTAAATATGTTTTTTTCCAATTACCGGAGTTAAGATCGGAAATCGTAACACCTGGTTTACCGTAAGTGTGCAGAATTTTGCCATTGCCAGCATAAACAGCAACGTGAGTTACATTTTTACCGTTTGCTCTGCTACCGCTGGAGAAAAATACTAGATCACCTACACGAAGGTCAGCTTTCGATACTGCTTTCCCTACTTTAGATTGATCTACGGATGTACGAGGTAATGTTACATTATATTGTTTAAAGATGTATTTTGTAAAAGAAGAGCAGTCAAAAACTTTAGTAGTAGAAGTGGATGCACCGAATTTGTAAGGCACTCCCATATATTTTTTCCCGAGATTCACTACGCTTTGACCTTTAGATACGGAAGCTGCTTCAACTTTCGTTGCGCCTACGCCTGTTGCCATCATTGTACCCAAGCCCATTGTAGTAACCATTCCTATAACAATCGCTTTTTTAATCCATTGTTGTTTATTCATGTTGTATTACCTCCAAGGTGTTAGTCTTTGTTGTTGTGTTTGTCTGTCTTGCTTGCCTGATTCGTAGTATAGCAGGTTATCTATGACATAAAAATTGGAAGAGGTGCAATAAAGTGAGGCTGGGTATGGGTTGTAAGCGTTTTATTAAAAATTCATTAAAAGTTACAAAAAATTAATAATTTAATGTAATATTATCTTAAAAAAGCCGGAAAACCCTTGGTACAAAAGAGTTTTCACGGCTTTTTCGAATTTGAGATAAAAGTTACAATGATGTTTCTAAACTATAAAATAGTAGCATTTTTAAGTTGAAAATGATCCGTATGTATCTAGTCTTTACTCTGAATGATCAGCAACAATCCACTTCGAATGGTAACCGTCCCTAAGGATGAAACCAGTTTGTTACTCACACCAAGTGATTGTCCAAGCTTTAGTGTAGCGTCCGTCAATGGATATTGAAATCCGTCTAAGGTAATACCCGATACTTCTGGAGTTAAAGGCAGTAAAGAAACGTAGGTATAGCCTAAATCGTTGATAACAGCCTGGGATCCAGTAAGGGTTATATAGTTATGAGTGTCCATGACGTAGCAGTTGATTTGACGTTGTAGGGCTCTTGTCATCATTTGAATGCTAGCCAGGGAGTGGTCAATTCGAGTACCCGTAACACCTAATAGTAGAATAGAATCGGGTTGCTGATCCATCGCAATATCTAGCGCCATCTCACTATCTGTCAAATCTTTGTTCACGGCATCACAGGTGATAGTCTTCTTACTTTTGGATTCAATGTCTTGAAGCGCTTCAGGCGAAACGGAATCAAAATCACCTACTGCTATATCTGGTGTATATCCGTGTGAAATGAGAAATAGCGCTCCCTGATCCGCACCGATAATAAAATCATCTTCATCTAATAGGTTGAAATATTCTGGAGACAGTTCTCCACCTGCAAATATTACGACTCGTTTGGATGACATAACATCCATTCCTCCTCTTAAACCTCTTGTTGAGTATCCTGTCCAGTATAATGCAGATCGAAAGGTTGCACAATTGACCTCGAGAACGCTAAAATGAGAGTGTGCGATCTTTTGAGTATAAATTCACATATAATTAGGTTTAACAACGGGAGGTGAACAAAATCGTAAGAGTACTGTTTGTATGTCTGGGTAATATTTGTCGATCACCAATGGCGGAGGCTATTCTGCGGCATAAGATTAATGAACGAGAACTATCTGATAAGATTCTTGTAGACTCAGCGGGAACTGGAGATTGGCATATAGGAAAAGAGCCGCATGAAGGAACAAGACGTATCCTTGATCAGAACGACATTAGCTATGAGAACATGTTAGCGCGGCTAGTCGACAGTGAAGATTTTCAAAAATTTGACTATATCGTCTGCATGGACAAGTCTAATGGAGAGAATGTTCGGAAGATTCCAGGCGGGAAAGACGCCGAGCTAATGTTCTTCATGGATTTATTGCCTGAGGAGGAGCTGCGCGAAGTGCCGGATCCGTATTTTACAGGTAATTTTGAACAGGTATATGATTTGATCAACGCGGGCTGTGACATATTGCTGGAAAGAATGATAAGAGAAAAGCTGTAACCCATTCGGATTACAGCTCTCTCTGTATGATTCATATGGTAAATCGAGGGAAATTGCTGGATTTAACTGTAAGCGCAATCAAGTAATCTACATACTGTTCTTTAGATGTTCACTATTTACTACTATCAATAGGTCATTATGCGTTTAAGAAATAGAGTAGAGATTCTGGTAGCTCTTTCTGCCAGAAGCCCCAGAGATGAAGTCCGTCTTTCTCTCGGTAGGATACGGTTGCCCCGCGTGATTCAAGCAATGTTTTTGTTTCTCGATTCATCTGAACAAAATCATAAATGCCAGTATCCGTTTTGTATTCTGTTTCCTGCAGACCAACGACCATATTAATGTTGAGCCAGGAGAGATCCTCTTCTTTAGCCAGCATGTCGCGGGATTCAGGATAGAATGCACCGGAAAGGCTGATGATACGTGTGAAGATCGCAGGATAAGCAAGTGCAAGGTGGAGCGATACACTGCCCCCAAGGGAGTCGCCTGCTAAGATTCGTTCGTCCGGAGTACGGCGCACAGGATATTTTTGTTCAATGAAGGGAATAATCTCTTCGGAAAAGCAAGATAAGTACTGCTTGAATCTGCTTCCAAAAGGAGCGTATTCTTGAGTTCGAACAGCGACGTCTACTTCGACACCAACAATGATGAAGGGCTCCACGTCTTCTTCTATAATAAGACGTCCAGCGAGTGTAGCGATACGGCCAAAGTTAAAGAACTCTTCGCCGTCTTGGCAGTACACCACTGGGTAGCTCAAGACTTCGTTGTAGCCGGGAGGAAGATAGATGCGTAATTTACGTTCCTCCTGCAGATGTTTACTCCAAAGCGTTTCTTTTACAATTGTGCGTTTCAGAAAAACAGAATCGCTCATAGTTGCCACGTCACCTTTCTTGTCGAATTTTGCAATACACAACGGTTTGCTCTAAAATGAATAGCTGAGTAACTGTGTGATTAATCATTTACTTGTTCCAAAAGCTTTAAACTGTTATATAAAAATAAATCACCTGTTATACATACAAAATTTAAAGGAATATAAATTTTATAAGTATTTCTTTGACGAAAGTAACCAAACAGGTGTATAATAATATTATAACAGAGGCAGCTGATATTCAAATTTTTTTATTGAGGTGAAGATAATGAGTAAAGTTCCTTATGAAGTGTATACAGAGGACGTCGAGGCTCTAACGGTACTTTCCCCGGATGGAGAAATTATCAACAAGGATAAAATGCCTGATTTAACCGACGATCAACTGAAAGAAATTATGTATCGTATGGTATTTACCCGTACTTGGGATGATCGTGCAGTAAATCTTGGTCGTCAAGGCCGTCTTGGTTTCTACGCACCGGTATCCGGTCAAGAAGCTACTATGATTGGTAGCGAGTACGCTTTGGAGAAAGAAGACTTCTTATGCCCAGGCTACCGTGATATTCCGCAGCTAGTATGGCACGGACTTCCATTGTACCAAGCATTCTTATATTCCCGTGGACACCAACATGGTGGAGCTATTCCTGATGGCGTTAATGTATTGATGCCACAAATTATCATCGGCGCGCAAATCCTGCACGCTACAGGAATTGCAATGGGCTTTAAATTGAAGAAACAAAAGAGTGTTGCAATTACTTACACTGGTGATGGCGGTTCTTCTGAAGGCGACTTCTATGAAGGCTTGAACTTTGCTGGTCGCTTTAAACTGCCTGTTATCTTCTTTGTTCAAAACAACGGTTACGCGATTACGACTCCATTCGCAAAACAAACAGCTTCCAAATCGATCGCTCACAAAGCGGTTGCAGCTGGTATCCCGGGAATTAAAGTTGACGGCATGGACATCTTTGCAGTAATCAGTGCTGTTCGTGACGCTGCTGAGCGTGCACGTAATGGCGAAGGTGCTACATTGATCGAAGCTGTAACTTACCGTTTCCGTCCACACTCCCTTTCTGACGATGCAAGTAAATATCGTTCGAAAGAAGAAGAAGGACAATGGAGCGAAAAGGATCCAATCAACCGTCTTGCCAAGTATTTGGAGAAGAAAGGTCTTTGGACTGAAGAAGATACGCTGCGCGTGAAAGACGAAGCGAAAGCTACTGTTAACGAGCAGATTAAAAAAGCTGAACAAACCGAAAAAATGACTATACCTGGCTTGATCGACAGTATGTTCGAAGTAACACCTAAACATCTGGAAGAGCAAAAAGCCGATTTTGAATAAGGGGGATATCAGGCAATGGCACAAATGAATATGAAAGAAGCGATCCGCGACGCGATGCGCGTTGAACTGAATCGTGACCCTAACGTTCTTATCTTCGGAGAGGATGTTGGTAATGTAGGTGGCGTTTTCCGTGTAACGGAAGGGCTGCAAAAGGAATTTGGCGAAGATCGTATTTTTGATACTCCACTAGCTGAGTCCGCTATCGGTGGTCTGGCATTTGGTCTTGGTGTACAAGGCTTCCGCCCAATTGCAGAAATTCAATTCGTTGGTTTTATCTTTGAAGCACTTGATCAGATCGTTGTTCAAGCGGCACGTCTGCGCTGGCGTTCTGGCGGTAAATATAATGCTCCAATCGTATTCCGTACTCCTTTTGGTGGCGGAGTTAAGGCTGCTGAGCTTCATACAGATTCACTCGAAGGTTTGATTGCACAAAGCCCGGGTATTAAAGTAGTAATTCCTTCAAACCCATATGATGCTAAGGGACTTCTTATCGCGTCTATCCGCGACAATGACCCTGTATTCTTCATGGAGCATTTGAACCTTTACCATGCATTCCGTGCTGAAGTGCCAGAAGGTGAATACACTGTTGAACTTGGCAAAGCTAACGTAGTACGTGAAGGTGCTGATGTATCTATCATTACTTACGGGCTGATGGTACATACAGCTACCAAAGCAGCCGAGCAACTCGAAAAAGAAGGCATTAACGTTGAAATTATTGACCTTCGTACTGTAAGTCCAATCGACATCGACACTATTGTAGCGTCTGTGAAGAAGACTAACCGTGCTATCGTAGTACAAGAAGCTCAAAAGAGCTCCGGTGTTGCTGCTGAGGTTATTGCGCAAATTAACGAAAAAGCATTGCTGCACTTGGAAGCACCTGTTCTTCGGATCGCAGGTCCGGACACAGTATATCCATTCGCACAAATTGAAGATACATGGCTTCCAAACCCTGCGCGTATTATTGCAGGCGTGAAGAAAGTTTTGGATTTCTAAAATATTTTTTCTATGAGAAACGGTTGTCATCCATAAAGGATGACAACGTCGTTTCTTCTTCTGAATTCTAACCATAAGATCAGTCCCAATTTCACAAGGAGGTTTTCAAAGTGGCAAAGTTTGAATACCGATTCCCTGAACTAGGTGAAGGTTTGCATGAAGGTGAAATCATCAAAATGCATATCAAAGCCGGTGACAAGGTAACGGATGATGATATCGTAATGGAAGTTCAAAATGATAAGGCGGTAGTTGAGGTGCCTTGTCCAGTGAACGGTACCGTGTTGGAAGTTTTGACTAAAGATGGCCAAGTTTGCCGTGTTGGCGAAGTTGTAGCTATTATCGAAGCTGAGGGCGACGTGCCTGAGCAAGAAGGCCATGCTGCTGAAGAAGCTCCAGCTGCACCTGCACCTGCTGCACCAGCTCCTGCGAATGCTAAATCAGCGAACTTTGAATATCGGTTCCCAGAACTGGGTGAAGGTCTGCATGAAGGTGAAATCATCAAAATGCATATCAAAGCCGGTGACAAAGTAACCGATGATGATATCATCATGGAAGTTCAAAATGACAAGGCAGTAGTTGAAGTTCCTTGTCCAGTGAACGGTACTGTGTTGGAAGTTCTGACTAAAGATGGTCAAGTATGCCGTGTTGGCGATGTTGTAGCTATCATTGCTGCAGAAGGTGACGTTCCTGAACAAGCGGGTCATGCTTCCGCAGAAGCAGATGCAGCAAAAGGAAGTGCAAATACCACTTCTTCCCCTGCAGCAACTAGCCCATCTGATGCTAAACAAGGTGGATCTGTTAGTGCAGCACCAGCACCTGACCGTGATGTGTTGGCTACACCTAGCGTTCGTAAATTTGCTCGTGAGCAAAAAGTGGATATCTCTAAAGTGAACGGAACTGGAAAAGGCGGCAAAATCACTCGTGAAGACGTTGAAGCATTCTTGAAAGGTGGTTCAGCACCTGCGGCAGCGGCAACTCCTGCAGCGGCAGCTTCTGAAGCTCCTAAGGCTGCTAAAACTGAAGCTAAAGCAACATCTGCAGCAGCGAGCGGTAATGTTAGTCTTGAAGAAGAACGTGTACCATACAAGGGCATTCGTAAAGCGATCGCCAATGCAATGGTAAAATCGGCTTACACTGCACCGCACGTTACAATTATGGACGAAGTAGATGTTACTGAACTGGTAGCATTCCGTACACGGATGAAACCAATCGCTGAGAAAAAAGGCGTTAAGGTTACTTACCTTCCATTCATTGTTAAAGCATTGGTTGCAGCTTCCCGTCAATTCCCAGCGCTTAACGCTATGATTGATGAAGAAGCAGGCGAGATTGTTTACAAGAAATACTACAACATCGGTATCGCTACTGATACACCAAACGGCTTGATCGTTCCAGTTATCAAAGATGCTGACCGTAAGAGCATCTGGATGATCGCTAGCAGCATCACTGACCTTGCAGTTCGTGGTCGTGACGGTAAATTGTCTGCTAACGAAATGAAGGGCAGCACGATCTCCATCAGTAACATTGGTTCTGCTGGCGGTATGTTCTTTACTCCAATCATTAACTTCCCTGAAGTGGCTATCCTCGGAACTGGCCGTATCAGTGAAAAAGCAGTAGTTAAGAATGGTGAAATCGTAGTTGCTCCTGTAATGGCGTTGTCACTCAGCTTTGACCACCGTATTATCGATGGTGCGACTGCTCAAAACTTTATGAACTACATTAAATCGCTGCTCAATAATCCTGAGCTGCTGGTTATGGAGGTATAATTATGGTAGTAGGAGACGCTTCTCTAGATATTGACACATTGGTCATTGGTGCAGGTCCTGGTGGGTATGTGGCGGCAATTCGTGCCGCCCAGCTCGGCCAAAAAGTCCTCATCGTGGATAAATCGGAACTCGGCGGTGTATGTTTGAACCGTGGATGTATTCCTTCTAAAGCACTGATTGCTGCTGCACATCAGTTCGAATCTGCTAAGCATGGTGAAGTTTTCGGTGTTACTGCTGAGAACGTTAAAGTGGATTTTGCTAAAACTCAAGAGTTCAAAAACGGCGTAGTTAAGAAAATGACTAGCGGCGTGACTAGCTTGATGAAAGGCAACAAAATTGAAGTATTTAACGGCGAATGCATGTTTATCAGCGACACAGAAGCACGTGTGTTCAATGATCATGAATCCCCACGTTACCGCTTCAAACACTGTATCATTGCAACAGGTTCCCGTCCGATTGAACTGAAACCTTTCCCATTCGGTGGACGTATTCTATCTTCGACTGAAGCTCTTGAGCTTCCAGAAATTCCGAAGAGCATGATCGTAATCGGTGGTGGTTACATCGGCGCTGAACTTGGCCAAATGTACTCCAAATTCGGTACTAAAGTAACAATCATCGAAGGTTTGGATACTGTACTTCCAGGCTTTGATAAAGATATGACTCGTCTTGTTGCGAAAAACATGGCTAAAACTGGCATCGAAATCGTAACTAACGCTAAAGCTGAAAGTGCTGTACAGAACGACAAGGAAGTTACCGTGAAATATTCTGTTGGTGGCGAATCCAAAGAAGTTACTGCGGATTACTTGCTTGTAACTGTAGGCCGTCGTCCTAACACTGATGGTGAACTTGGACTAGACCTGATCGGTCTTGAGCTCGACGAGCGTGGATTGATCAAAGTCGATCACCAAGGTCGCACAAGCATTCCTAACATCTTCGCTATCGGCGACGTTGTTCCAGGTCTGGCGTTGGCTCACAAAGCTTCTTACGAAGGTAAGATTGCCGCAGAAGCGATTGCAGGACTTACATCTGTTGTTGACTACAAAGTCATCCCAGCAGTTGTGTTTACAGATCCTGAATGCTCAAGCGTTGGTTTGACTGAGAAAGAAGCGAAAGACAAAGGCTACAAAGTGAAAGCTGGTAAGTTCCCATTTGCAGGGAATGGCCGAGCCGTATCTTTGAACAGCCCAGAAGGTTTCATCAAAATTGTTGCTAACTCCGAAAACAATCTTGTGCTTGGTGCACAAATCGTTGGTATCGAAGCTTCTAACTTGATCGCTGAACTTGGTTTGGCAATTGAAATGGGCGCAACACTTGAAGATATCGCTTTGACTATTCATGCGCATCCAACCCTTGGCGAAATCGTCATGGAAGCTGCTGAACTGGTTGAAGGTCACCCTATTCACGTAATGAAATAATTTCTCTACCCAATTGCTCTAGCAGGCACAAAAAAGGCGGAACGCATTTGCGTTTCGCCTTTTTGAGTTTTCCACTTTTTTGAAAAAAGATATAATGGGAGGAGATGAAACAATTTGAGCGAATACACTATAAAATCATTCATCCGTATTTTAAAAACTTATATAGGGAGGACAAATGATGAAACCCAATAAGTTAAAGCCTGGTGATGAGTTGCGAATCATCTCACCTGCCAGAAGTCTGTCGTTAATCGCTGCTGAACAAAGGAAAATTGCCAAAGAACAGCTGCAAAAATTAGGTTTTCGGATATCATTTTCCGTAAATTCTTTTGAGAAGGATGATTTTGTTTCCTCATCGATCGATTCTAGAATAGAGGATTTGCACGAAGCTTTTTTAGATCCGAATGTTAAAGGGATTCTTACGACCATTGGAGGCTTTAATAGCAATCAACTGCTACGTTATATCGACTATTCCATCATTGCAGAGCATCCTAAACGATTATGCGGGTATTCGGATATTACTGCTTTAAGTAATGCAATCTATGCTAAAACAGGATTAGTTACATATTCAGGACCACATTTTTCTAGCTTCGCAATGCTTCACGACAATGAATATACCACCGAATATTTCCGTAAGCTGATGATGGACAACAAAGAAATAGTGGTGAGGCCTTCGAAGCATTGGAGTGATGATGAGTGGTATCTGGATCAGGAGAACCGTGTATTTATCAGAAATGAAGGTCCGTTCATTATCAATGATGGAGAAGCGAAAGGGACAATTATCGGTGGGAACCTCTGTACACTAAATCTTTTGCAGGGAACGGAGTATATGCCAAGTTTAAAAAATTCGATATTATTTCTTGAGGATGATTATGAGTCATCGCCTGCAACCTTTGATAGGGATTTACAATCGCTGATTCATCAACCAGATTTTCAGCATGTTAAAGGATTGGTTATTGGCAGATTCCAACAAGGATCACGTATGACTAAAGAACTGTTGATCAAAATCATAACTTCGAAAGAAGAGCTATCAGACATTCCTGTCATTGCAGACGTGGACTTTGGACATACATCCCCTATGATTACTTTCCCTGTAGGTGGACAAGCCTCACTTCGTGCTTATGGGGTTAGAGTAGAGTTAAGAATATCGGAGTAGTGAATTCCTCAGATTATTAAATAAATTTAAAAAATATCTTACCTTCTACAAAAATCGGATTTTTCAGATATAATATATGAGGTGGAATATTACGGAGGTGCAGTAATTTGAATAATGAGTTAGAACAAACCTATTTGAATTTTTTACAATGTATTTTAGATAATGGTGTAAAAAAAGAAGATCGTACCGGAACGGGTACTATTAGTGTATTTGGTTATCAAATGCGATTTGATTTATCAAAAGGCTTCCCATTATTTACAACAAAACGGACACCGTTCCGTTTAATCGCAAGTGAATTATTATGGTTTATTAAAGGCGACACAAACATTCGTTATTTATTGAAAAATAATAATCATATTTGGGATGAATGGGCTTTCAAAAGATGGGTTGAATCAGACGAATATACAGGTCCAGATATGACTGATTTCGGGAATCGTTGTTTAATTGATGAAGACTTCAATCAAGTTTATCAAGCAGAGATGAAAGCATTTTGTGATCGTGTCTTAGAAGATGATGCGTTCGCAGCGAAGCATGGTGACCTAGGGAATGTTTATGGTAAGCAATGGCGAAATTGGACATCTTCTACGGGTGAATCCATTGACCAATTACAAGATGTAATTCATCAGATCAAAACAAATCCTGATTCTCGTCGTTTAATTGTAAGCGCATGGAACCCGGAAGATGTTATAAATGCTGGGGCAAAAGGGAGTAAAGCAGCGTTACCACCTTGCCACGTTATGTTCCAGTTCTATGTTGCAAATGGTAAATTAAGCTGTCACTTGCTGCAGCGCAGCGCTGACTCTTTTCTTGGAGCTAACTTCAATATCCCGTCTTACTCCTTACTTACACATTTAATTGCACATGAGTGTGGTTTAGAAGTAGGCGAGTTTGTATATAGCATTAGTGATGCACATATCTATTCAAACCATGTTGATCAAGTAAAAGAGCAATTATCAAGAGACTTAAGACCATTGCCTACCTTGGTTATTAATTCAAATAAGAAATCACTTTTTGATATCGAGCTGGAAGACCTTATCATTGAAGGGTACAATCCGCATCCTTCGATAAAAGCGCCGATCGCAGTATAAATTAATGGTTATCAAGATTTTTAATCTATATAGGTAGGAAGGAGCGTGTATCATGAGTATTAGCTTAATATGGGCAATGGGCACCAATCATGTGATTGGAAAAGATAATGATATGCCTTGGCATTTACCGCTTGATTTTGCTTATTTCAAAGCAGAAACACTGGGGAAGAGAATGCTTATGGGCCGCAAAACGTGGGATTCGCTTGGAGGGAAGCCTCTAAAGGGCAGAACAAGCTTAATTATGACTAGAGATACTGATTATGCTCCTGAAGGTGCAGAGGTTGTACACACGCTTGAGGAAGCTCTCAGCGAGGGTAGAAAAGACGATGAGCTGATGGTGATCGGCGGTGCGGAAATTTATAAGCTGATGTTGCCGTATGCTGACAAGTTGATGTTAACGCAAATTGAACAGGATTTTGAAGGAAATACCCGGTTTCCTGATATTGACTGGAGTGTATGGAAAGAGGTTTCCAATAAGAAGGGAATTCGTGATGAAAAGAATCCGTATGATTACCGTTTTCTTG
Organism: Paenibacillus sp. FSL R5-0744; assembly: GCF_037972555.1. NCBI lineage: Bacteria > Bacillati > Bacillota > Bacilli > Caryophanales > Paenibacillaceae > Paenibacillus > Paenibacillus sp. FSL R5-0744. The sequence goes on along the minus strand of NZ_CP150228.1, from coordinate 3,777,011 downwards.
TTTATGAACGTACGGAATAGCAATAAAACGTTTTCTCTGACATAACATGTGAAATAGTACAAAAAATCAGTAGATTAATCCATTACTGTGCAAAAGTAATGAGTGCTACTATAATTAAAATTAGAAATGATAATCTACAGGTATAGAATGTGCAGGTACTTCATTGCGCTGCTCACGACCATACGAAGCCGCAATATGCTACAATGTACTATACTTCAACACGAAGAGAACGGATGGGGGAAACGTAAACATGTCTACACCTACAGGTTTTATGGAGTATAAACGGCAGCTCCCAGGTGATCGGGATCCTGAGCAGCGGGTAAAAGACTGGGAGGAGTTCCACCATCATTTATCCGAGGACGAGCTTCAGACACAAGGAGCGCGCTGCATGGATTGCGGAACGCCGTATTGTCATACAGGAATTGATATGGCTGGAGGAACCTCGGGTTGTCCAGTTCATAATCTAATTCCAGAGTGGAATAATTTGGTGTACCGCGGACTCTGGAAAGAAGCCCTGGAACGTCTGCATAAGACGAATAATTTCCCTGAGTTTACTGGAAGCATTTGTCCTGCTCCTTGCGAAGGCTCTTGCACAGTGGGTCTAATTGGACAGCCGGTGACCATTAAGACCATTGAGTTAGCTATTATTGATAAGGGCTTTGAAGAAGGCTGGGTTGTACCTAATCCTCCAGAGAAACGTACAGGCAAAAAGATTGCAATCGTAGGCTCTGGACCTGCTGGACTCGCAGCAGCAGCTCAACTTAATAAGGCTGGACATACAGTAACTGTATTTGAACGCAGTGACCGCATCGGCGGGCTGCTGACATATGGCATTCCCACTATGAAACTCGATAAGAGAGTTGTTCAACGTCGTGTAGATTTATTAGCTGCAGAAGGTATTAATTTTGTAGTGAATACAGAGATTGGCAAGGATATTCCTGCTCAACAGCTAGTGGATGAGTATGATGCGGTTGTTCTGTGTGGTGGAGCTACAAAGGCACGTCGTTTTAACGTTGAAGGCAGTGAGCTTAAGGGTGTTATGTACGCCATGGACTATTTAAATGGTACGATTAAGAGCTATTTGAATTCCAATCTTGAAGATGGCAACTTTGTATCTGCTGAAGGTAAAGACGTGATCGTCTTGGGTGGCGGCGATACTGGATCTGACTGTGTTGCTACAGCACTTCGTCATGGCTGCAGCAGTATCACTCAATTTGGTACACATGAAAAAGCACCTCTTCAGCGTGATCCGATTGCTAACCCTTGGCCACAATTCCCGAATGTATATAGCCTAGACTACGCGCAAGAAGAAGCTAAAGCCATATTTGGGGATGACCCGCGTGAGTTCTCTATTATGACTACTAAATTCGTAGGTGATGATGAAGGTAACTTGAAAGAACTGCATACTGTACAGATCCGCCGGATCGTGGATGAGACAGGTCGTAAGATCTATCAACCTGTTCCAGGCACCGAAGCTGTATATCCTGCTCAATTAGCTTTGATAGCCATCGGTTTTGATGGGCCAGAACAAGATATTATTCAAGAGCTTGATCTTGAGACAGATCGTCGTTCCAATGTGAAAGCACGTTATGGTAAATTCAATACCAACGTGGATAAAGTGTTTGCTGCTGGCGATATGAGACGTGGTCAAAGCTTGGTTGTATGGGCCATCAACGAAGGACGCGAAGCTGCGCGTGAAGTGGATAAATACCTGATGGGTTCAACCGTTCTTGTTTAAAACGTTAAGATAATAATTGTCTAATAAGCCGTTTCAAAAGCAGTTTACCTGCTGGAGAAACGGTTTTTTAAATAAAGCGATGCTTGACGTAGATATCAGTATCATATAAATTAAATACATTATTCACATGATAAAAGCATTGACCAAGGATCTACGATTCAAGAAGCGTTAGAACAGAGAGGGAACCCACCGGGTGAAAGGTTCCTCAAACACGTGTGAGTGGTATCCTGCCTTGGTAGCTGTAGCGATAGTATCTACTAACCCGCTACCGGAATCGACCGTTATCCGATTTGAGGATTGCCAAATCAGAATAGATTGTATGTTGAGCTGGCAGTTAAATAAGGGTGGTATCACGACACATTCGTCCCTGACGAATGTGTCTTTTTGCATTTAGAGAGATAATTTCTGAGGAGGGTATTTAAGATGCGACAAAGCAATTTATTATTAACAACACTGCGTGAGGTGCCTTCGGAAGCGGAGACAAACAGTCATCAGCTACTGCTGCGTGCGGGGTATATCCGTCAATTAGCTGCTGGAGTATATACCTATTTACCACTTGGACGGCGGGTTCTGCGAAAGATAGAAGCGATTGTGAGAGAAGAGATGGATCATTCCGGAACGCAGGAGATTTTAATGCCATCCATGCAGCCTGCGGAACTTTGGAAGGAATCAGAACGTTATGATGTTTATGGTAAGGAGTTGATGACTTTTAAGGATCGTCATGAGCGGGAATTCATTCTCGGTCCAACGCATGAAGAAGTAGTAACTACACTTGTGCGGAATGAGATCAGCTCCTATCGTAAGCTTCCTGTTACCGTGTATCAAATTCAGACTAAGTTTCGAGATGAACGGCGACCACGTTCCGGATTGCTAAGAGGAAGAGAGTTTTTGATGAAGGATGCGTACTCTTTTGACATAAGCTCTGAAGGACTTGATAAATCATACCACCAAATGTTCGCTGCTTATCACCGGATATTTAAGCGATGTGGATTGAAGTTCAGAGCTGTTCATGCAGATTCTGGTGCAATTGGCGGAGAAGGGGGCAGCCATGAATTTATGGCACTGGCTGATATCGGGGAAGATACGATTGCGGTATGTTCCTCTTGCGATTACGCAGCCAATCTGGAGCAGGCAGAAGCTGTGCGTCCTGTTAAGAAGGAAATGAATTTCGAAGTACCAGCGATAGAGAAATTCCATACTCCAAATTTACGTACAATTGATCAATTAGAGCAGGAGTTGGAGATCCAGCCAGAGCAGATTATGAAAACATTGATCTACGAAGGTAGCGGACAATTCTTTGCTGTAGTGGTTCGAGGAGATCATGAAGTTAATGAGATAAAAGTGAGTAAATATATCGGAGCAATGGAGATCAGGCTTGCTGACTATGAAGCTGTGAAAACCTTAACGGGTGTAGAGAGTGGGTTTGTGGGGCCTGTGGGACCTCAATTAACTGTACTAGTTGATGCCGCAGTTGCTGAGATGACGGAAGGTACGACGGGAGCAGGAGAAAAAGATTATCACTTCCGTAATGTTGTACCTGGTAGAGATTTTGGGCTTGAGCATGTGGGGGATTTTCGCAATGTAGCGGAAGGAGAAGCTTGTCCACATTGCGAGGATGGCGTTCTTCATTTTCATCAAGGCATTGAAATCGGACATGTCTTTAAATTAGGTACCAAATACAGTGAGAAGCTTGGAGCTTCCTTTTTAGATCGTTCAGGCAAAAGTCAGCCTATGATCATGGGTTGTTACGGAATTGGAATCTCGCGACTATTGTCCGCAATTGTAGAACAGAATCATGATGATCAAGGAATAATGTGGCCAGTTGCATTAGCACCTTATCAGGTTCATATTTTGATGATGTCCATAAAGGACTCGGAGCAACTGGAAGTTGCAGAGGAGCTTTATAATCAACTTACTAAGCTCGGTTTTGAGACGCTGCTAGATGATAGGGATGAACGTGCTGGCGTTAAATTTAAGGATTCAAGTTTGATTGGTATACCCGTAACGCTAGTAGTCGGTAAGGAGGCTGCACAAGGTAGGGTGGAGTATCTAGAAAGAGCCTCCGCTGCGGGTAAAGAAGTCTTAGAAAAGTTAGAAGCAGTTTCTCGTATCCAAGAATTCTTTTCGCAGCGGAATTAAACTTCTAAAACTCAAACTGAAAGCCATTGTTCAGGGCGGGAAAGTGGTGGCGGTAACTTTGTGAGATCATCACCTATTGCCGCATTAATCTGACCCTGAGTTAGAAAAATGCTCTCTGATAGATCAGCGCCCCTAAGGTCTGTGTCACGGAAATCTGCACCAATAAGATCTGCACCTCTAAGATTAGCGCCTTTAAGGTCAGCGGCAATCAAATAGGCTCCCCTCAGGTTGGCGCCCCTGAGATCTGCATTTTTAAGATTTGCGCCGACAAGGTCAGCACCACGGCTGAAAGTTCTCGATGCTTTTTTTAGTTTACGACGAGCCTCAGTACGCACAAGTTCACTGACTTGCAGCAGTAACAGATTAATCTTTGCTCGATGAGCGTCAACATTCACCTTCTGTAGAGAATCAGGGTTAAGTAAAGTGAGTTGTTCCGTCTCATCGAGTGCTGTTTGCAGCTCAACATGTATTGAATGGGTTATATCTAAGTTCAATGATTCATTTAAGTACCATAGCAATTCGTGCAAATGCCACATGACCGTAAATACCTCGAACATTTGCTTTGCAGTTTTTGGATTCTTCCGCCAGTCCTCACCGGTATAAGTAACCTGAGAAAGCTTTTGCCCAGCCCCAAAACAGTCATATACAGTACAACCACGAAATCCAAGCGCTCTTAAATCTGTATGTACACCACAGCGAAAGTCTGATTGAAGGTTATGGCACGGCTGGCCAGCTGCTTTATCCATAGCAAAATCCACTGAAGCTGAAAAAGGTAGTGCGGAACAGCACAAACCGAAGCAGCTCTCACATTCTGCTTTTAAATAGTGACCGTTTTTGTCCTTATAAGGTTCTGTAAATTTGTGATTTTCAGACACGTTTTGATTCCTCCGATATATAAACCTCGTTTACCAAACTATTCTAATTCATAGAAAAGACAAAGGGAAGTCTGAATTTTACCTAGGCCTACTAACCAATCCATTAAAAAAAACCGAGGTTAATGGTATAATAGAATACTGGACGCATTTTGGACTTAAGAACGAAAAGGTAAGGAGCGATTGTTTTTGAAGACACTCATTATTGCGGAGAAACCGGATATGGGGCGGAATATCGCCGCCGCAATAGAACCGAAGGCCAAAAATTACCGTTCCTATCTTGAAGGGGAGCAGTACATTATTACTTGGGCAATAGGGCATCTAATCGGTTTGGCCGAGCCGGATGCTTATGATGTTAAATACAAAAAGTGGAATATTAATGATCTGCCCATTATTCCAGACCAGTTCAAACTGGTTCCTAATGCGCGGACAATCGACCAGCTCAAGGTAATTGGAGATCTTGCGAAACGTAGCGATCTTCTAGTGAATTCATGCGATGCCGGGCGAGAAGGGCAGCATATCTTTTCACTCATTCAACGACATTTGAAGCTGGAGCATCCTGTGAAGCGGTTGTGGATCTCGGATCTGACGCCAGAGACCATTCGCAAAGGATTCCAGGAGCTGAAGGATGGATCGGAGTACGAGAATCTAACGAAAGCAGCAAAAGCTCGCAGTGAAGCGGATTGGCTCATCGGCATGAACGGATCACGTGCTTTTACTACAAAGCATAATGTGCTGCTGTCCGTGGGTAGGGTTCAAACTCCCGTACTCGCGCTGATTTACGACCGTCAGAAGACGATTGAGGCGTTCTCTTCCCTAAAGTTTTTTGAGGTGGAGGGACATTTTACTCAGAATGAAATGACCTATAAAGGCATGTGGCAGGGGGATCGGCTGACTGACGGGGATAAGGCGGAGGCGCTGGCTGCCAAGGTCAAAGGAAAACCGGGCCGGATTGAGTCTTACGAGGTTAAGGAAACAAAAGAGTATCCAAATAAGCTGTACGATTTGACGCTGCTGCAGCGTGAGGCGAATGGAAAGTACGCTTTTTCCGCAAAAAAGACGCTTGATATTGCTCAAGCGTTATATGAAAAGCATAAGGTGATCTCCTATCCGCGGACGAACTCCAACTATGTTACAGAACAGAATATTCCTGAGATGCATAAGACGTTATCCGCGCTGCAAGGGACGGCTTATGATGAGTGGGTGAAGGGTGCGAATCGCAATCTCGTTCATAAAGGGAATAAATTCATCTGCAACCCCTCGAAGGTTGAGGATCACCACGCGATTTTGCCTACATATCGTAAAGCATCAGGACTTAGTGCAGATGAAGGAAAGCTGTATGATTTGATTGTGCGGCGTTTTTTGTCTCAGTTCTATCCGGCAGCGGAGTATAAAGTGCATACGGTGATGACCGAGGTAGAAGAGGAAAAGTTCAAAACCACAGTCAAGGAATTATTAAGCCTCGGCTGGAAGGTCATTTACGCGGACCAGAAGAAGGATAAAGCGAAGACTTCCAAGGGTAAGAACAAGGATGACGAAGAGGACGAAGAGGTCGAAGTGAACGAACCATTTTCTATTGCTCCGGCAGAAGAAGTGGTTTGTAGTGAGGCTATTGTTAAAGAGAAAGATACTCAGCCACCCAAGCATTACACAGAAGGTACGCTGCTTCGAGCGATGGAAAGTGCCGGAAAGCAGATTGAGGATGAAGAGCTTCGCGATGCTATGAAGGATTCAGGGCTTGGAACTCCGGCTACCCGTGCAGCAACGATAGAACGGCTGAAGAATGTCGGATACATCGAAATGCAGGGCAAAAAAATTGCCATCACACAAAAAGGACGAACAGCCATTGAGCTGATTCGTGGAGCGGGTATTGAGCTGTTGACTTCTCCAGAAATGACCGGACAATGGGAACGTCGTTTGAACGAAATATCGAGAGGAACGGCGTCGGACGGGCAGTTTATGGAGAATGTAAAAAGATTCGCCTGCATGATCGTAGACAAAGTACGAGTACAATCCCGGGCGTCCAAAACCTCTTTTGAAGGGGAGACGCCTTCTGTCAATACAAGTGCTAAAGGGCGAAGTGCTGGAAGTACATCTCGTAAAACCACCGACAAACCTGCGGCGCCGCGAAAGCGCAAGGCAAGTAGTGAAGAGGAATCTGCCAATTCAGGACCTAAGGTCATCGGAAACTGTCCGCGTCCCGGCTGCGGTGGAATGATTTTTATGGGTAAAAAAGGCTACGGCTGCTCTCATTACAAGGAAGGCTGTAAATTCGTGATTTGGAAAGAGAATCAAGGTCGTACACTCACGGATGCACAAGTGAAGGCGTTGATTGAGAAAGGTCGGACTGGCAAGCTAAAGCTTACCAGCGAAGACGGTACACCTCTGGAAGGCAAGCTAGTGCTTCAAAATATGGATACGGGCCAATTAGCAATTGAATCATAGTCGAACGGAAAGAATTCGTGTACGGTAAAAAGGTGTCTCTAGCCATGATGGATACATGGCAGAGACACCTTTTTAATCATGCCTTATAATTATTCAGCGGATTTAGCCAGCTGCGCTTCAACCGCTGCAGTTAACCCTTCATAGGAGGAGTCAGGAAGCAGGGTGCCGTTTACCATAAATTTAGGTGTACCATTAACCCCGTACGATCCCGCGATCTTGAAGTCTTCTTTGACGTCGAACATATAGGTATGATTCTTGAGATCTGTTTCGAATTGAGCGTAATCAATACCTTCTATGTTATCTTTGACGAAATTTAGAATGAACTTCTGTGTGGCCCATATTTTGCTCTCATCGCCTTGATTGGCGTACAGCTTATGGAGAAATTCCCAGAACTTCTCGTTGCTTTGCCTATAAATGGCTTCACCTGCACTTGCAGCAAGATAGGAATCTCGATCCAGAAAGGCAAAGTTCATGAAGAAAAGCTCAACTTTTCCGGTATCCACGTAGTCCTTAACAAACGTATCCAGATATTTCTCCGTCCAGTTTTTGCAGGCAGGACATTTGAAATCTGCAAATTCGATGACTTTGATTTTGGCATCAGGACTACCAAGATGAGGTTGCTTTTCATATTTCAGCCCATCAACAACAATGCTCCCCTTCACATCAGTGTAGTTCGGTAAACCCTCTGTACTGTCCGTCTTGTCATTTAGAATGAAGACAATAACAGCGACAAGGATTATAACAACTATACCTAAGAGCATGGGAAGCATTTGTTTGTTAGTTCGAGAATGGTTGGACTTCACTTTCTTGTTCATATCTCATCTCCTACCTCATTTAGGAATTATACAAAAATAGTATAATCATCCCAGAGGTAGAGTAGATATGTCATTTGTAACAATGTCTGAGGTTACTTTGCACCTAGAGTTTCTGCAGGGTAGCAGTACGAATAACAGGAGGCACCTCATGGATGGAGGAAATGGTCTTCACTGCTTGTTGCATTTCTTGCTCCAATTCAATAAGGTTATAGCTCCATTCATTCTGTTGCTTCAGATAGATACTGTTAATGCCTGCGGTTACTGCCGGAAGTACATCTGTACGTAAAGAGTTACCAATCATCCAGGTGCGTTTGCGGTCAAAGCCTTGCGTAGTCAAAATATTTTCAAGTGCCTCAACATTTTTATGTTGACGAATATAGATCCGGTCATCAAAGTAAGCATCTAGCTTCATTTGCTCAATTTTACGTTGTTGGATCGTATCGTCTCCACCTGTGTACAGGAATAAATGGTGACCATCCTGCTTCAGAGTATCCAGCGTTTCAACCATGCCAGGGTAAGCTTCGATTTCTTGATCATAGACGCTTAGTCCAAGCTTGTGTAACTGTTGTTCTTGAAAACGGTCCGTCGGACGATTATATTTTGCGCAGAAATAGCGGTAGGTAGCGATTAGGGATTTAGGGAAATTATCGCTGGCAAGACCACTTGTGTTGACCGTGTGCACGTCAATTTCTATTTGTTTGTCGCGTAGGTCACTGGTGCTCGGGCCAAATTCGTTAAACCAATCAGTCATTAGCTCAAAATATTGCCCTAAAATCAGATCGAAATATTTGTTGCAGTGGACCAGTGTATCATCTAGATCGAAAATCACCTGTTGTGTCATGTATTTCATATCTCTCACTCCTTGGATCTGTATCTGTATAGTGTTCTATAGATAAATATAAGACTCTAGGAACATTTGCAGCTCTGATGCGCCGTCAGGGCGAATACTGAAACGTTCATCTTGTTCACCTCTAAGATGGATGCGGAGTAGGCCGGCTACTCGTAGAATCATAAGGTGATGCATCAGCATTTCTCTGGATTGATTAAGATCTGATTGCATCTCCCACAACGACTTGGGTTCATGTGCAACATAGCGAAGCAATCGAAGTCTGGTGGGGTCGGAAAGTGCCTTGGTCATGCGCAAAAGCACCATAGGTGGTTCATTTTCGTCTTCTAAAGGTACATCTACAGGGTATTGTACGATCACCATGGTTTTGTAGAAGCAGTAGGTGTTAATCGGACGATTATGAACAGTTGGTAGTAATACAATCGTCTTTAGATCCGTGATCTCCTCGAAAACTACACCGCCAGATGCGTATTCAATTAGAGAAATGGGGTCCATTTTGCTTTCAAGCATTTTTTTCTCAGAAGCATCTTCAATTAATAGCGGTAATATTTTGTGCTCCACATGGCGGAAGTATTGCTCGTACCAGAGACGCAAGAGTGGACTATAGCTGCTCCGAATCCGAAAAGCATCTTCAATCGTAAACTCCTGAATGAGCGGAGCGATTTGCTGATAACATTCTTCTATGGAGGCTGAATCCAGATCATCTAAGAAATGCTGCACTGAAGTTGCGGGTCCTCGAATGTAAACCCAGGCATATAGCACATCATAATCCGTAAAAGGCCACTCGGCGGCTTGCATTAAAGCTGTTACCTTATGAGGAGAAATGCGATCTTCCACATCACTTATCCAGTGGGGACCAATGTCCAAATTGGAGATCCATTTTCTAGTTACATATAACATAAAACTGTCCAGCAGTTCATAAACCGGCGATACGTCGATCTTTAATTCGTACTCCATGTCTCATGCACCCCCAGGAAATCCGTAACATCTTCATATTATCTCTTGTTTTGAAGAGGGTTGTCCACTATAATGTTCGGTGTTTGCCAATTGGCGTTAGAACAAATTAGCGTTATTAATCATAGGGGGATATCATCTGTGTCAGACCGGCCAAAATTATCTATTCGAAGTAACAGCAAAATGAATTTCATGATTCTTATTACCGCTACTATAGCGGCTGGACTCAGCCAAGGAATGCTGCTTCCCGTATTATCCATTCTATTGGAGCAGAAAGGAGTTTCCTCTTCGCTTAATGGACTTAATGCAGCTGCTTTATACATAGGATCATTCGGAATGACCTTGATTGCTGAAAGAGTTCTCGGAGCGATTGGATTCAAAAAATTGATTGCTGGCGGGATAAGCTTAGTCTTAGTAAGCTTGCTTTTATTCCCCTTTTTTCCTGGAATCAAAATATGGTTTGTGTTACGTCTACTTGTAGGTGTTGGTGATGCAGCTATCAATTATGCCGCCCAGCTATGGGTGCTGCTAATGACACCTGCCGAGCATCGTGGACGAAATCTTTCCCTGTATGGGATGTCCTATGGTCTGGGCTTTAGCTTGGGGCCACTTGGAATTAGTCTGCTGCGCTTTGGTCAGGCAACACCCTTTATTGTTCTAGCTTTTCTTTTTTTGCTGGTCCTAATACTAGCCGTTACAATGCTTCCGGATTCACGTCCAGATAAAGTTGAGAGTGGAGAAAGTCAGGTACGCCGGTTTGGACGTTGTTACAGTCTAGCGTGGTTTGCTTTAATTCCTGCACTCCTATACGGTTTCATGGAAGCAAGCTTAAACAGTAATTTTCCAGTGTATGGCCTCCGGATCGGATACAGCACGGATCAAATTGCAGCCTTATTGCCTTTTGCGGGCATTGGAGGACTGTTGTTACAATTCCCGCTAGGACTGTGGAGCGACCGTTTTGGTCGAAAGAAGGTATTGATTCTTACTGGGATTGGAGGCGGGATTGCCTTCGCATTACTGCCATTAGCAGGTGACCATTTCAAAGTGACTATGGTGCTGTTGATGATTGCTGGTGGACTTGTAGGCTCCTTTTTCTCGTTAGGGCTTAGTCTGGCTGCGGACATTTTACCACGACATTTACTGCCTGCTGCAAATGTGGTTGCTTCTTTTCATTTTAGTATAGGCAGTATTATAGGTCCAGGGATCGGCGGTTTGCTCATGCAAGTCGGCTGGGGCGGGGGGATTTTCGGCTTGATGGGCGCTTTATATATCGCCTTCGGATTGCTTGGGTTATTTTTCTCGCCACGGCAAAAAATTTGAGGTAAGATAAGAACGAGTGCTCGCATGGAAATTCATCTGGCTTTCAGAGTACACTATAGATTATAGATAAAGACAGGGAGAGGCTGAACTATGATCACAGTTGAACACTTAGCCAAGGCAGTTGGGGAAGATAAGAATCCAGTTCTACAGGATATAGGGTTTCAATTAGAACCGGGTGAGTTCGTAGCAATACTTGGAGCTAGCGGTAGCGGTAAGACCACTTTACTGCGCTGTTTAGCGCTGCGTGAGAAGTGGGATAGAGGGAATTTTAGAGTGGACGGTACAGATATAATGGCGAGTGCCTTTACAGGTAAAAGAAAAATCCGCCGCGAGTGGGCATACCTGGAGCAGAATGCAGAGCTCAATCCTAACCGTACTGCATTGAAAAATGTACTGATCGGCCAGTCTTCACAAACGCCGTTATGGCGAATGGTCACTGGGATGGTACGTTCAGATGATTATATGGGTGCAATGGATGAACTGGACGCCCTTGGCCTCCTGGATAAGGCGAAGATGAAGACAAGTCAACTTAGTGGCGGAGAAAGGCAGCGTGTAGCGATTGCTAGAGCGTTGACTCACGGTGCTAAAGTGATTTTAGCGGATGAACCGGTTACGGGATTAGATCCTAAATCCGCGGAGAGTGTATTGGAAACATTGCGAAAGCTGTGTAAAGAAACCGGTCTTACGGTTGTAACGGTATTACCGATTGAATTAGCGGAACGTTTTGCTACGCGTCTATGGGTACTAGAAGATGGCAGAATTAAGCATGATATAAAGGGGCGTAGATTAACGTTCCAAGAACGTGCAAATCTTTAAATATAGGACACGGATAAGGAAAAGAGTGATGAAGTTGAATATGAGAAGTCTTAGGTGCTTTGTAGCCGCAACGCTGACGTTATCCGTACTGTCGGGTTGTACTTTCATCAGTGATCCTGTTTCTAAGATGAAATCCCCACAATTGTCTGCTGACAAAGCAACACTTATGGCTGCTATTAATTCACTTAAGCCAGCAGGTTCCACGTTGATTCGTCCGACCAATGACGATGATAGTACCATCTTTACTGAGGATCTCAATAAGGATGGAGTTATGGAGACGCTAGTGTTCTATAGGACTCCAGGTGAAGCCGTACAGATTCACGGGATGATACTGGAGAAACAGGGCGACACATGGGTCAAAAAACTTGTATTCGATGGCGACGGGTCTGTGCTGGAGTCGGTTGATTTGAAGGATATGACGGGTGATGGGAAGCTTGAAATTGTTACCGGCTATTCACAAGGTGAAGAAAAGGGTCTTGTCGTCTATAGCTATTCCAGCGGAACATTAGAAGAAGTACTTTCACATCCTTATACAAAATATATGATTGATGATCTTAATGGGGATGGAATTGAAGACATAACCGTTGTTTACTTTAAAAGAAATGAATTTGCAACCATTTCGGTCTATCAGTACAATGATGGCTTTAAGGTACTCGATAAGCTTGATAATATCGATCCTTATTTTAATAATTATTACAATATTGTTGCAGGAAAAATCTCAGAGAATAAAGAAGGAATCGTATTGGATGCTGCGGTGGATTCCCAATCTGCCTATACCTCTATTGTCGTTATGGAGAATAACAAGCTGCGTGTGGTATTACCAGGCGATGCGCGGACTTATAAAGATCGTCGGATTGCAAGTGAAGATATTGATCATGATGGCATTATTGAAATTGGATTGCTTGAGGCGCCTAAAGGATGGGAGTATTTCGATCCAGCTGAAATTCCATACTTTACCTCCTATTATAAATGGGATGGGAAAGAAGGTCTGACCTTCGCAACCCAGCTATATCATGATCCATCGGATCGATTCAATATTAATTTTTCTCCGGAATGGCATGGAAAGGTGACAGTTGATACGAAATCGGTTCTGGATAAGAACCTTAAGTTTATCATGTCAGATACCGGTGAGACGGTTGCGGAGGTTTCCTTCTTTTCTCCTTCAGAATGGGATCGCGTAAAAAATGACGGTTGGGATTTGCTTGCACGTGATGCAGACAAGGTTATCGCCTACCGCGGTAAGTTAGAACAAAGTACAACAAAGGAAGGAAGCAATAAAATTGCTTCCCCTATAGAAAGGAAGGGAATAGATGAGTAAAGTACTGATACTGGAAGATGAGGAGTCCATTCGTAGTTTTATTGTCATTAACTTGAAGCGTAATGGGTTCGAAGTGATAGAGGCTGCGGATGGGCATGAAGCTCTTCACAAGTTAACCACGATCCCTGATATTGATATCGCTCTGTTGGATGTAATGGTTCCGGGTATTGATGGATTTGAAGTATGTAGACGGGTCAGAGAAACCAATGAGCGTTTGGGTATTATTTTTCTGACAGCCAAGGTTCAAGAGCAAGATAAAGTGTATGCATTGTCTGTAGGAGCGGATGACCATGTTAGCAAGCCATTCAGCCCGACAGAACTGATTGCTCGAATTCAATCTTTGCTGCGCCGAGTGAACGTTCATCGTGAACAGTCAGCGAAAGTTTCATTCGTTTCAGGGCCATTTACCTTGGATCTTATTTCCAAACATTTTAAACGTGATAATGAAGCGATTGAACTGACACCAACGGAATTTTCGTTGATTCAATTCTTCCTCGAAAAAGAAAATACACCGCTCAGCCGCGATCTTCTGCTGGATCATGTGTGGGGCAAGGAGTATATGGGTGATCCCAAAATTGTGGATGTGAATATTCGTCGTCTGCGTCAAAAAATAGAGAATAATCCGTCAGAGCCAGAATTTTTGCAAACGGTATGGGGACACGGATATAGATGGAAAGGCCAAGTACAATGATTAAGAAGGGGATGCGCAGACAAATTGTTCTACACTACATTCTTGTAGTTTTTTTGGCGCTTCTCCTCGTAGAAGTTATCTTCCTGCTTGCCATCAGAACGTATTATTATGACAGTGTATATAGCAAGATGAAAAATCACATTACCACGGCAGAGTCGTTTTTTCATAAATACGAGCTAGATGGCGATAACAACTCGAATCAGCTGCAAGTACTGCTGGATAGATTTGAGCTGCCCAATACAGAGCTAGAAGTATTGACCATGAATGGTGACATGATTACCAGTTCGACCGGTTTTCAGCCTGATCGTACGATTACAACTAGTGACGTCCCTGAAGCGGTAGGGGGCAGCATTGGCCGCTGGGTAGGACGCCAGAGTGGTACTAACGAGAGTGTTATGGCTGTGTCCAAGATGCTGCAGGTTCACGGACGTGATACGTATATTCTTAGATATCTTACTTCACTTGAGGGTATCAACAACGATTTGCTTAATCTTACGTTACTGTCAATTGGTATAGGTGCAGCTGTTATGGCTGTAGTTATCGTGTTCAGCTTCGGACTTGCCAATTCAATCGTAAAGCCGCTCAATAACATTACGGCGGTATCAGCCCAAATGGCTAAGGGTAGATTTAATGTGCGGATTAAGGGGAATTACAAATTTGAGATTGGTGATTTGGCTTCAACGCTGAATTATATGGCTCAGGAAATTGTGCGCAGTAATCAGATTAAGGATGATTTCATCTCGTCCATTTCACATGAGCTTCGGACACCCCTTACTAGTATCAAGGGCTGGAGTGAAACCTTGGTCTCTGGTGGCTATGATCCGGAGGAGACGAAGCTTGGAGTCAGCATCATTTCCAAAGAAAGCGAACGCTTGATTGGTCTAGTAGAGGAGATTCTAGACTTTTCAAAGCTGCAGCAAAACCAAATGAAGCTGTCCATTGGGATTGTTGACGTGAAAGTGTTACTTCAGGAGACTATACTTAATATTTGGGCTAAGGCAGAGAAAAAACGGATTCACTTGCTTCTTGAATGTGAAGATGGGATCTATGTTAAAGGGGATGCCAATCGTCTAAAACAAGTGTTCTTGAATCTGGTAGACAATGCCGTGAAGTTTTCACATGAGGAGTCCAGTATAGAATTGTCTGCGAAGAGAATTTCGGCTACAGAGACTGCTATCATGGTTCGTGATAGTGGGATTGGGATTAGTGAAGCACATATCTCCAGAGTGAAAGACCGTTTCTTTCAAGTGGATGCGTTGAACGGGGGAACGGGCTTAGGTCTAGCCATCTCACAACAAATCGTGGAACTTCACCACGGGAAGCTTGAAATGGAAAGTGAGCTAGGTAGTGGAACTGAAGTTACCGTAATCTTGCCACTTACTGAGAAGCTGCCTGAAGTCAATTCAGATCATGTAGCACAAATAACAGCTACCTTACCTGAATCAGATGTCTAGGAGGTATGGAAATGGAAGTATGGGGGAATTCGATTAGAATCGTTCGTGGAGAACCTGATCGGACTGGTGATATCTTGAGGCTGCTGCAGGAAGCAGCAAATTGGATGGAACGAAATGGGATTAAGCAATGGACCCCCGGCCAATTTAACGAGAATGATATCACAGGCTATTTCACTGATAGGCATGTTTATCTTGCGATTGAAGAAGATGAAGCAGTAGTTGGAATGTTCACATTACAATTCAGTGATCCTCAATACTGGGGAAGCAAAAACGATGAGTCTTATGCATATTTGCATAGATTAGCTGTAGCGGGTTCACACCGCAGTCAGGGACTTGGTCAGCATATGCTTAAATATGCTGCGGTGCGTGCCAAAGAACTTGGCTGCAGAGGAATCAGATTTGATACCGTCGCACATAACATTAAACTCAATCGTTATTATCAGAGCATGGGTTTTCATTACATGGGTACCAACGATATGGGAAATGGTCGTTTAGTGAACCTGTATGAGCATTTTGAGGAACAACCTGATTCCGATCGTCTGATTCTTAGATTTATTTCTGAATCGGACTTTGAGCACCTGAAACGATGGAGTGTCTCACCTGAGTATCTGAAGCAATGGGCTGGACCTTCACTAACTTTTCCTCTTGACGATGACCAGCTTACTAAGTATTTAGATGGGGCTAATCATCCAGCGAATTCTGATCGCCTTATCTTCTGTGCGGTGCATGAAGCTACTCAGCAAGTCGTGGGACACATCAGTTTTTCAGCTATTGACCGGGCGAATCGATCTGCACGTATTGGCAGAGTAGTAGTAGATACTGATTATCAGGGCAGAGGCTTTGGAACAAGGATGATGAATGAAATGCTCCGGATCGGATTTGAGAGTTTGGATCTGCATCGTATTTCTCTGGGAGCTTTTGCTTTCAACACCGTTGCCCTGAAAACCTATGAAGCATTGGGCTTTAAGCGGGAGGGTGTAGAGCGCGAATCAGCGCTGTTTAGGGAGCAATATGTAGATTGTGTGGAAATGAGTATTTTAGATCGAGAATGGTTAGCGCTCCATGAATCATAAAGGTTAACTTCTAACAACCGAAGGGGCTGTTGCTCTGGTCATGTTCGACCAGGACAACAGCCCCTTTTTATAAATATAAGTATATATAGGTTTCACACTATACATTATTTTTATATTTCTCACATAAACGCTTACCGTCCATTTGGGACGCCGAAGGCGTTTTTGCTTGAAATAGTATTTATATATATAATGGTTTTATGAAGGGAGAACTTCCCGTAGACGTCCTGTCTTCTCATAAACATCCTGAAACAGACGGGAGGGTTGATTTCGAACCGCTGGCTTAGGAGCTACGGTCTCATTGGGCCCAACAACTACGATATTATTAATACTTCCCTTGACGACAGCACCATCCTTAATAATGGCACCTTCGCCAATAATGGCATTTTCGATCTGTACTCCACGTCCGATTCGAACGCCAGGCATAATAACGCTTTGTTTAATTTGGCTCATTTTTCCAATTTCCACACCATTGAAGATTACAGAACGTTGCAAGCTACCTTCTTGCGTGCAGAATTCATTCACGAGAGAGTCCGTTGATGGAATCTGAACACGTGGTTTATGAACAGCAAGCTTAGTCCGGCGACTCCGGCTATACATCGGCCAATGAGCTTTGTCGAGCTTCATGCCATTGTTTTTTTGCAGAAGATCCATATGTGCTTCCCAGAGACTACCCACAGTACCTACATCTCTCCAGTATCCTTTGAAGCGGTAAGCGAATAAATCATCATTCTGATCAAGCATCGTTGGTATAACGTCTTTACCAAAGTCATGACTGGAATTCGGATTAGCTGCATCCCGCAACAAGTGCTCCTTCAGATAAGCCCACTCAAACAGATATATACCCATAGAAGCTAAATTACTTTTAGGTACTTTTGGTTTTTCCGCAAACTCAGAGATTTTTAGTTCATCATTTACGTTCATCACTCCAAAACGACTAGCTTCATCCCACGGCACCTCCATTACGGAGATAGTGGCTTTTGCAGCCTTCTCTATATGGTAATCCAACATTTTTCGGTAATCCATATGGTAAATATGATCACCGGATAGAATGAGAACATGTTCTGGATTGCGGCTATCGATATACTCAATGTTTTTATAAATTGCATCAGCAGTTCCTGTATAGCTGTCTCTGCCTTCAACACCGGAAGGAAGCAGGGTGACACCTTTATCCTTTTGACTATGTAAGCCCCAAGGTTCACCTTCACCGATGTGTTCATGTAAGGATTCAGCTTCATATTGCGTCAGGACACCTACTGTATCAATTTTAGAATTTACACAATTACTTAGTGGGAAATCAATAATTTTATACTGTCCACCGAAAGGGACTGCAGGCTTAGCCATACTGGAAGTCAAGGGAGCCAATCTGCGGCCTTCCCCTCCTGCCAAGAGCATGGCGATACAATCTTTTTTGTTATTCATTTGTTATCCCTCCCATTTATTTTGTCAATGCTTGATATATAAACTCACGACAAGCACTTGAAACGACATAGGTGAAGTATATTGCTGTGTAAAAAGAAAAATTACAATTAATATTTCTTTATCAGAAAATCTTTTGTTTTCACATCAAATCATTTTCAAAATGGTAATATTCGGGTAATGTAATAGGTACAAGCATTCAAAAAAGGTGGTGTAGAATTGGCTGAAAAAGCAACAATCGATACCCTTCCGTCAGCATCTGATATTTATTTGTTCCATGAGGGCACCAATTATCGCAGCTATTCTATGCTGGGTGCGCACACTGCCGCTGAAGAAGGCGTTACGGGCGTGCGCTTTACCGTGTGGGCTCCTCATGCGACATATGTAGGACTAGCTGGTGATCATAATGGCTGGGATGGAACGCAGGACATGGACTCGTTATATAAGATACCCGATTCAGGATTTTGGAGTCGTTTTTTTCCGGGAATACAGCCGGGAACTTTTTACAAATACAGGATTGTTGCCAGTGATGGCTCCAGCTTCCTAAAAGCGGATCCTTTTGCCTTCAAAGCTGAGGTTCGCCCGGCGACTGCATCCGTTGTTACGGATCTCAGTGGTTATTGTTGGGGAGATGCTACATGGCGGAGAAAGAGTAAAACACCATATCATCAACCGATGAACATTTATGAGATGCATTTTGGAACTTGGCGTCAGAAAGAAGACGGGGAATTTTACAGCTATCAGGAAATGAGTGAATTATTAATTCCTTATTTGGTGGAAATGGGTTATACCCATGTTGAGTTTATGCCGCTTGCTGAGCATCCATACGATTTGTCATGGGGCTATCAAGGGACGGGGTATTTTGCGGCTACGAGCCGATATGGTGAACCCCATGAGTTGATGTATTTAATCGATCATTTGCATCAAGCTGGAATTGGTGTCATTCTGGATTGGGTTCCGGCCCATTTTGCAAAGGATGCACACGGTTTAAGAATGTTTGATGGCTCGCCACTTTATGAATATGAAGATCCAATGTTAGCGGAAAAACCAGGCTGGGGAACCCTATCGTTTGACTTCAGCAAGCCTGAGATTTCTTCGTTCCTCATTTCTAATGCACTCTTTTGGTTTGAGTATTATCATATTGACGGGATGCGTGTAGATGCGGTTACCAGTATGCTACGTCTCGACTTTGAGAAACAAGCTCATCAATATCGACGTAATGTGAATGGTGGTCTGGAGAATTTAGAAGCCATTAAGTTTATTCAGAACCTGAATAAAGCGATATTTCAGTATTTTCCTAAGGCATTAATGATGGCAGAAGAATCTAGTGCTTGGCCGGGAGTTACAGCGCCAGCTCATGAAGGTGGCCTCGGTTTTAACTACAAATGGAATATGGGATGGATGAATGACACCTTGGGCTACATAGAACATGATTTTTGGGGGCGCCCTCATCATCATAATTTATTAACATTTCCAATATGTTATGCTTATGCCGAAAATTATGCATTACCTTTATCACATGACGAGGTTGTACATGGCAAGAAGTCGTTACTGGACAAAATGCCCGGTTCTTATGAACAGAAGTTCGCAGGACTTAGACAACTGCTTGGTTATCAAATATCCCATCCCGGAAAGAAACTTCTGTTCATGGGAGGAGAATTTGGTCAATTTATCGAATGGAAGGATCAAGAGCAGCTGGATTGGCTACTGCTGGACTATGACAGCCATCGCGGTATGCTAGCTTACACTGCTGCACTTAATAAACTGTATCGCTCGGAGAAAGCCCTGTGGGAGCTTGATCATTCCCAAGAGGGTTATCAATGGATTGATGCAGATGACAATGAACAAAGCGTAATTTCATATCTGCGTAAAGGCAAGAAGCCTGGAGATACGTTGCTGTTTATCATCAATTTTCAACCTGTCCAGCGTCAACAGTATCGTATAGGGGTTCCACGCCCAGGGACCTATGAAGAACTTTTTAGCTCGGAAGATGTAGCGTTCGGAGGTTCGGGTATACACAATTTGCCTCAGAAGAGCAAAAAGTTAGAATGGCATAATCAGGTGAACAGTATAGAGCTAACATTACCGCCTCTTAGCTTCCTGGTGTTTAAGAAAACGTCACGAGTGGGTAAGAGTAAAGAGGCAAATGAGTCATAGATTAAAGAACGAATAGAGAATCCGTACACTTTAAAGGGGGAAATAATCATGAAAGTTTTATTTGCCGCAGCTGAAGCTCATCCATTTATCAAAACGGGTGGTCTGGCCGATGTCATTGGGGCATTACCTAAAGCGCTGAAGGGTGCCGGGGTAGATGTACGAGTGATTTTGCCTAAATATCGTGGGATTCCAGAAAAGTTCACTTCAAAAATGGAGCATTTAACAGAAGTGTATGTGCCAATCGGTTGGCGTAATCAATACTGCGGGATCGAACATATGGTTTATGACGGTATTCCCGTTTACTTTATCGACAATGAATATTATTTTGGACGGGACGGAATCTACGGATATATGGACGATGGGGAACGCTTCGCGTTCTATAATCGTGCGGTGCTGGAGTGTCTGCCAGCTATTGATTTTCAGCCGGACGTCTTGCATTGCCATGATTGGCATACGGCTGTAATCCCAATGCTGCTTCAGGGTCATTATCGACACAATCCATTTTACAGCGAAATGCGAAGTGTATTTACCATACATAACCTGTTGTATCAGGGTGTGTTTCCTTACGAGGTGCTTGGGGAGCTATTGGGTCTTGACAGCAGTTATTTTGGAGGCGTGGAGTATTACGGGAATGTGAATTTCTTAAAAGGTGGCATTGTATACAGCGACCGTGTCACCACAGTAAGTCCAACCTACTCGGAAGAAATTCGAACACCTTATTATGGTTACGGACTGGATGGATTGTTGAATGCGCGAGCGGATGTTTTGAGCGGTATTGTGAATGGAATAGATACAAAAAGTTATAATCCTGCAACAGATACAAGTCTTGCTACCCGTTATCGTTCTAATCTGGCGAAGAAAACGGAGAACAAATTAGCCTTGCAGGAGGAATTAGGACTACCTGTGGATGCTAATATTCCGATGGTGGCTATGGTTACTCGTCTTGTGGATTCCAAAGGTTTAGATTTGCTTACGCGTGTATTGGATGAGCTATTGTATAAGGATGACATTCAATTTGTTCTGCTTGGAACGGGGGATGAGTCCTATGAGCGATGGTTTAAGGAAGCGGCTTGGCGTTATCCGACAAAGCTATCTTCACAAATCCTCTTTAATGATGCACTCTCACGCAAAATATATGCTGCTAGTGATATCTTTCTTATGCCTTCCAAGTTTGAACCTTGCGGGATCAGTCAACTTCTCGCTTTACGCTATGGTAGCATACCTGTTGTGCGGGAAACTGGTGGCCTGAATGACACTGTTCAAGCTTATAATGAAGAATCCGGTGAAGGAAACGGCTTTACGTTCAGTAACTACAACGCCCACGATATGATGTTTACGCTTCGCCGGGCGATCTCATTATACAAGCAGCCTGAACATTGGAAAAAGATTACGAAAAACGCATTCGCTGGCGATTATAGCTGGAATGTATCGGCGCAACAGTACATTGATATTTATAATGAAATTACGGAATAAGGATTCATTAGATTCCGTAATAGGTTAATAAGGGAGTGCACTGAAGTATAACTCATACTTTAGTGCACTCCTTTTTTTTGATGAAAATTAGGGGCGATTTGCCGCATGATTTGATTAAGTTAGGGAATAGTAAAAATGTATAAAATTATATAAAATTTGAATAAATGTTGAATAATATGTTTCAGAAGAATGAATTCTTTGCTTTGAAACCCAATAAAAGGAAGTTATTGTCACAATTATGCCTTTGCATATTCATGCGTTCTGATTTATAATAAGTCGGTCAAAGAGACAACTTGGATTTTTTTCATACGAATAGGGGAGATATAGAAATGAACAAATGGGGTAAACTTAGTTTAGGTATGTTATTAGCAGTAGGCCTGTTGTCAGGCTGCGGTCAAAATAAAAATGATAGTGATACCGCTGCAAGTGGAAATGCAACTAACGGTGGGGCTACTAAGAAGCTTACTATGGGCACAAGTGCAGATTTTCCTCCGTACGAATTCCATAAAGTAGTAGACGGTAAAGATACTATCGTGGGCTTCGATATCGATATCGCTAAGGAAATTGCTGCTGATATGGGTGCTGAACTTGTAATTAAGGACTTGCCATTCGACTCACTACTAAACGAATTGTCCAGCGGAAGAGTAGATATTGTAATTTCTGGACTTAGCCCGACGGAAGAACGTAAAAAAGCTGTTGATCTTTCAGACATTTATTACAAGGCTGAGCAAGCAATTGTTGTGCGCGAAGCGGACAAAGATAAATACGCCACTATGGATGCTGTAAAAGGTACCAAAATTGGTGTGCAGACTGGTTCCATTCAAGAAGAAATTGCTAAAGGGATCGAGGGAGCGAAAATCACTTCGCTTGGTAAAATCTCCGAAATCGTTCTACAATTGCAATCCAATCGTGTAGATACTGCTATCATTGAAGGTCCCGTCGCTAAATCATTCGTTAAGAATGTTCCTGGTCTTGTAATTACTGATGCTAAGCCAGAAGTTGAAGATGACGGTTATGCTATTGGTATTAAAAAAGGAAATAAAGAGCTACTGGATCAAGTAAACAGCACACTGACACGTTTAAACTCAGAAGGTAAAATTGATGAGTACGTAACGGCAGCTAGTGAGCTTGCAGATAGCACGAAGTAAAGAAACAACGGATATTTTTAAAGTCTGCTAAAGTAAATTGTATGTGTATACAGAAAATAGCGACAATAAGCTATTTTCTATTTTTTTGGAGATGGGAGGAAAGGTTATGGACATTACTTTATTTAAAATGGCTTATGATTATCGTGATTTTTTCCTAACCGGTTTGCAGTATACCTTGCTGCTTGCTGTTTTGGGCGTCTTCTTTGGTTTTATTCTAGGGATTATTGTTTCCTTGCTACGTATGTCCAAATGGGGTGTGCTTCGCTTCTTGGCAACAGCCTGGGTAGAATTCCTTCGTGGTACACCTATGCTTGTACAACTGTTTCTGATCCATTATGGATTGGCTACATTCGGGATTGAATTTACACCGATTCAGTCGGGGGCAATCACTTTATCCATTAACAGTTCTGCTTACCTTGCAGAGATTTTCCGTGCTGGGATACAAGGGGTAGATCGTGGACAAATGGAGGCAGCCCGTTCGCTTGGAATGAAGCAAGGGATGACTATGCGCCATATCATACTCCCGCAGGCACTCAAGAGTGTTCTTCCGGCAATTGGAAATGAATTTATCACTATTATCAAGGAATCATCGATTATTTCTTTTATCGGCGTTACGGATTTGATGTTTCAAGCACGTACGGTTACAACGATTTCTTACGATGGTATGACACCACTTGTAATTATCGCATTTATGTACTTTGTGCTGACATTTACGCTATCGAAGATCCTAGGTAGACTGGAAAGGAGGCTGAATACCGATGATCGCCGTTAAGAACTTGCAAAAAAATTACGGAAAGCTGGAAATTCTCAAGGGAATTGACTTGGAGATTCATAAAGGTGAGGTCGTCGTCGTTATCGGACCGAGTGGATCGGGTAAAAGTACCTTTCTGCGCTGTTTGAATCTCCTGGAGCAGCCAACTGGTGGCGAAATTACTTTTGAAGGTGAATCTATTACCTCCAAAAAGCACGATATTAATGTCACACGTGAGAAGATGGGAATGGTATTTCAGCAGTTTAACCTCTTTCCTCACAAAACAGTTCTACAGAACATTACACTAGCACCGATTAAGGTGAAAAAACAGCAGCAGTCCGAAGCTGATAAATTCGCAATGGAGCTGCTCAAGACTGTAGGCCTAGAAGATAAAAAGGATGCATATCCTGCTCAGCTGTCCGGAGGACAGAAGCAGCGGATCGCGATTGCCCGTGCGCTGGCGATGCAGCCTCATGTGATGCTCTTTGACGAGCCAACCTCAGCCCTTGACCCAGAGATGGTCGGTGAGGTGCTGGAGGTTATGAAGAAGCTTGCAGAAGATGGGATGACAATGGTCATAGTTACGCATGAGATGGGCTTTGCACGCGAAGTGGGCGACCGTATTCTATTTATGGATGGCGGCGTGATTGTAGAGCAAGGTACACCTGCACAAGTATTCGGAAATCCACAGCATGTACGTACACAGGATTTTTTAAGTAAAGTGTTATAAGTAAGTCAAATTGTAGCGGCGCTCGGGCAAGTTATCCGGGTGCCGCTTTATTTTTTTAACAGTTGCGTAATTTGAGGATATAATGGACTGAGTTCATTTATTTATGTAAACCATGTATAATAGATGGTCAATCAACTTGAAAAGGAGTACATACATAATGAGAGATGATCTGCGCCGGATAGGCATTATCGATATTGGTTCTAACTCCATACGTCTTGTAATCTATGATACAACGCCGGAGGGAGGCTATAAGATCATCAAGGAGTGTAAGTACTCTGCACGTCTTAGTGAGAAGATTACGAAGGAAGGTCAACTGGAGCAGAAGGATATGGAGACGATCATCCCAGTCTTGCGCCAGTTTAAGGAGATCTGCAATGCTTTTGATGTAGAGACCATTCGTGCGGGCGCTACAGCGGCAATC
This sequence comes from Paenibacillus sp. FSL R5-0744, assembly GCF_037972555.1. Taxonomy (NCBI): domain Bacteria; kingdom Bacillati; phylum Bacillota; class Bacilli; order Caryophanales; family Paenibacillaceae; genus Paenibacillus; species Paenibacillus sp. FSL R5-0744. The sequence goes on along the minus strand of NZ_CP150228.1, from coordinate 3,752,433 downwards.
AGAAATGCTGCTAACTCCAGTGAAATTATTGCCTTTTTGTCAGAAGCTTCAACCATACCCATTGAGGTTATCAGTGGTCATCAGGAAGCTTACTTTGGCTTCTTAGGTGTCATAAATGCATTTAATGTTGAAGATGGTTATGTCATCGATATTGGTGGCGGGAGTACTGAAATCACACTTTTTCGCGGGCGGCGTTATCAACATAGCATTTCCTTTCCGTTCGGAGCGGTGAATACCAATCTTATGTTTGGTCAAGGCGGGAACTGGAATGGAGAGCAGATTCAGAAGCTCGAGACCTATGTTCTGGGGAGATTGGTAGAGCATGATTGGCTCAACTCAACAGCAGGTCTTCCATTGTTTGGTCTGGGAGGTACGGTTCGTTCTCTAGGTAAGCTAGATCAAAAGACTAGAGCATACTCATTACCTAACTCTCACGGTTACACCATGGCCAGTGAGACGATTGAGCATTTTATGAACACATTACCTTCAATGCCTTATGATAAGCGTAAAGATTTAGATGGGTTGTCTAAGAGTCGAGCAGATATCATCGTATCCGGGTTGATTATTTTCCATACGGTATATCAGTATATTGGGGCTAGCCAGGCTGTAATCAGCGGGGAGGGGCTCAGGGAAGGTATGCTACATGATCTACTGAAGCCGGAGCAACCGGTGCGAGACAGTGCGCTTGAATACAGTTTAAATACGATTATTCGGTTTGATATTCGTACTTCTAAACGGTATTTAGATCATATTAACAAACTTGCTCTAAGTCTGTTTGACGCGTTCAAGGATGAGGAGAATAAAGCTGAACATGAGATGTTAATTTATGTATCCATCATGCTACATCGGACAGGGTCTAACATTAACTATTATCAATCTAAACGACACACCCTGTATTGGCTGATGAATTCACCGATTCGTGGACTGACACACCGCCAGCTTATCCTGTGCGCGATGATTGCCTCGTATAGCACAAAAAGCCGGAAGCAGAAATTGTCCCAGATGTATAAGGACATTTTACTGCCTTCCGACGAAGAGTGGATTCATAAGCTCGGATCGCTTGTACAGCTTAGCATTGCACTAGACAGCACCGAGATCGGGATTGTAAGCGGCCTGAAGGCTAATCTCCACGGCAATACTCTTAATCTGGATCTTGAGGGCGCTTCAGCGCTTCTGATTGGTCTAGAGGACATTGAGAACGCCTTGAAAGCATTTAAGAATGCTTGGGCGGTGAAGGTAAAACTCGATTTTCCTTCCAACGTGTAACATCCATTGCTGCGAACTGGCTCCGGAAAGGGGCCTTTTTGTCGTCTGGTTGCTCGTAATACCCATTAGGCTGTAAGAAGCTGGCTTTCACATTATCTTTAAGGGATAGTTCAAGAATCTTTACGATTTGTTTACGAATATTGCTGTCTCTTACCGGACACATCAGCTCGATCCGTCGGGTTAGGTTTCTAGTCATCCAGTCTGCACTGGATAAATACACCTCAGGCTTCCCGCCATTTTCAAAATAGTAAATTCTTGAATGCTCCAGAAAGCGGTCGACAATACTGCGAACCGTAATGTTTTCGCTCAAGCCTTCAATCCCCGGACGAAGACAACAAACCCCCCGAACGATTAAATCGATAGATACACCGGCCTGTGCGGCACCATATAAATCGTCGATGACTTGTTGATTAGAGAGTGAGTTCATTTTGGCAATGATACGTGCAGGTCTTCCAGCTGCAGCATGCTCCGCTTCACGCTTCATTAGCTTTTGTAAGGAAAGGCTCATGTCCGTTGGAGCTACAATGAAGGAATTCCAGTCAAAATCAGCGGAATAGCCAGTCATTTGATTAAACAGCTCGGAAGCATCAAGTCCGATATCGCTTTGAGCAGTAAATAGACTTAGATCCGTGTAGACTTTGGCGGTACTGTCATTGTAATTTCCTGTGCCTACATGCACGTAACGACGTAATTCATGGCCTTCCTGACGAACAATCAAGGTGACTTTGGCATGTGTTTTGAGTCCAACAAGACCATAAACGACATGGCATCCGGATTTTTCAAGTTGGCGAGCCCAAGCGATGTTCCGTTCCTCATCAAATCTGGCTTTTAACTCAACGACGACTGTTACCTGTTTTCCGGATTCAGCAGCATTAGCCAGTGCAGTGATCAGAGGAGAGTTTCCGCTCACGCGGTATAAAGTCATCTTAATGGCCATCACTTGTTCGTCCTCTGAGGCTTGAATGATAAAGTCCGTCATCGCATCAAAGGATTCGTAAGGGTGGTAGACCAGAACATCCCGCTCACGTAATACCTCGAAGAAATCCTCGTTCTCTTCAAATTCAGCAGGGTAGACGGGCTCAATGCTTGGATAGTTTAAGTAACTAAAGCCCTTAATACTGCCGGCGAAATTACGAAGGAAACTTAGATCTAGCGGACCTTCAATTTCGAATACGAAATCTTCAATTTCAAACTCAGCTTGCAGCTGTTCCAAGGCATATGGATGAATTCCTTTTTGTACTTCAAGTCTTGCTGGAACACCGCGGCGACGCTTGCGCAGCTCCTTTTCAATCTCTTCTAGAAGATCCTCGGCCCCTTCTTCGTCGATCGTGAGATCAGAGTTGCGGGTCAAACGAAATTCACTAACGGCAACGGGCTCATAACCACTAAATAAAGTTTGAATGTGATGACGGATGACATCCTCTATAAATACGAACTGCCGTTTCTTACTATTAGACCGGTGTGGTAGCGGGATACATCTTGGCAGATTAGATGGAATTTGCAGAATAGCAAAAAAAGGCTCTTCTTCAAGGCCATTCTTACGAGTAAGAACTACTGCTAAATAGATAAATTGGCTATGAACGAGTGGAAACGGTCGACTCTGATCTACAGCCATTGGTGTAAGTACAGGATAAATGATATCCCGGTAATATTGTTCTATGGACTGTTCTTGTGCATGAGTGAGATCCTCATAATCCACAAAAACGATACCTTCTTTATGCAAACTCCGTGAAATATCACGGAAAATCCGGTATTGGTCGGCAACAATTTTGGTAACTCGCTTGATGAGACGTTTGTATAGCCCGGAAGGGGTGTAGCCAGTGAAATCTTTTTTAGTATAGCCTGCCCGGATTTGATCTTGAATTCCTGCCACTCGAACGCTTATGAATTCATCAAGGTTGCTTGAGACGATAGCCAGAAATCTAGCCCTTTCCATTAGCGGATTATCAGGGTCTTGAGCTTCTTTCAGCACGCGTCGGTTAAATTCGATCCAGCTCAAATCTCTATTGAGGTAAGCAGTGGCTGGGCTGCTTTGGTTGTTTTTATTCTCTTCTGTATTCATGGGACCTCCAAATATGATTCGTTGTCTATATCTATTCTATTTATCATATTCTATCATTCTACTATTGGATAAAGCATGAAATGTTAACGCTATGTAAAATCTTCGGGAATTTTATATGATAATTTTTAAAAAATGGTGCATGTATCTTTTAATGTAGTTAACATAATGAAAAATATGTTAACCATAATCCGAAAAAATGACAATATTGAAACTTGATTTTTCACAATGGTAACAATTACATAAGCACAGGTTACAAAATTGTGATATATTAAGTCCTGTCAGTTTTACAAAAGACTGCAACACATCAAGAAATCACACACGGGTTGTACATAAGTACTTAAAATGTACACGAGCGTATACGGAAGTGATACCGTTCACGCCCATCTAATGAGGAGGCAATTATGAAGAACAGATTTAGAACAATTAAAACCCTTGCTGCAATTATGGGAATCAGTGCATTACTGCATGCCGTTCCAGCTCATGCAGACAGCGTTCATATCGCTAAGGATGGCAACACTTTTTATACTTTATCCAAGCAATATAATGTAGGTGTGAATGAATTAATGAAAGCAAACCCAAACGTTGCAGCACTTAACATTTACGAAGGTCTTGAAATTACTATCCCTAGTAAGATGCAGGCTGAGTCCGTAACTACAACTGACAAAGCACCAGTGATTACACCAAGTCTGAATGTAAACTCAGAGTCCAAAACAGTTGAAGCATGGGGTAAGTCCTTTAATTATGACAAATCGATTCAAGTCAAAGCTTCAGCTTATTCTTCTGCAAGCAATGAGAACGGCGGATGGGGTGCAGTAGATTATTTCGGAAATCCTCTCAAGCTTGGAACTATTGCTGTTGATCCAAATGTGATTCCTCTCGGTACCAAAGTATTGGTGACAGGCCATTCACATGATGGATTGCCTAAAGATGCATTCTTAGCAACGGCAACGGATGTGGGCGGTGCTATAAAAGGCAATCGTATCGATATCTTTATCCCTGGTAGCCAAAGCTTTGTATCATCATTCGGTTATCAATATGTACAATTATACATTGTTAAATAGATAGATAAAAATAGAGAGAATACCTATGAGATATGAAAAGTTCTAAAATAAGGTTACACAGGAAACGGAGGAAGTCCTTAGCGGCTGCCTCCGTTTTTTGCGTATTATAAAATATATATTTGGGGGTGATTTATTTACTTTTGGACACTTGTAGTAATTGAGGAACGGTAACGAAAGTATAGCCCCGCTTGCGCATAATAGTGATTACTTCAGGTAAAGCCTGAATCGTTCCCTGTAGATGACTACCTGGACCGCCTCCACCGTGCTGAAGAATAATCGCTCCTCTCCCAATATGGGCTAGAATATTATTTCTGACTTGGTTTTTGGAAAGTCCTTTCCAGTCCAATGAGTCCACATTCCAATTCACGAGCGTGTAGCCATGGCTTTTTGCCCATTTTAGCTGCTGTTCACTGATATCCCCATAGGGTGGGCGAATTAGTCGTGGTTTATATCCGGCCAAGGTTTGTATAATATCCTCGGTCTTTATGATTTGTGATTGAAAATCATTCATCGCAAGCTTCACAAACTGAGGGTGGTTGTACGAGTGATTTCCAATCGCATGTCCTTCTCTAATCATTCTTTTCACCAAAGCTGGATGTTTTTTTGCTCGGCTTCCCACCACAAAGAAGGTTGCTTTGACATTGTATTTTTTCAGGATGTTAAGCAATTGGGGGGTAAATCTTGGATCAGGAACATCATCAAAAGTAAGTGCTATGACTTTATTCCGAGGTCCACTAGTCTTAAAAGTCTCTGGGTATTTGTGTAACAGCTGACTTAATGTCAGACCTTTAGTGTTTTTATTGCTGTTAAGTGTCGAACTATTTGTAGCAGCGCTACCTGCTGAAATTGCCGTATCTTCGTCTGAAGCGGGTACACTTTGTGTTTGTTCTTGCGGAGTCTTCTGACTCTGTACAGGCGCTGACGCAACCTCTGAAGAATAGGTTGGGAATAGCATAGTTATGATTGTTCCTAATATTACGAGCAGTTTCTGACCTCTCCGTTGAAAATACATCCCCATCTGCCTCCTTTACTACCTGATCACCGTCATATTCTTAATTGTTATCTCCATAGATGGGTAGATTTATGCTGATAACAATACAGTATTGGTTAAGATTTCTTGAAGGAACCAATGCGTGTATACTAATAGAACGGGGAATTCCCGAGTCAATTATAGATTACGGAAGGATGGAGACATGAATGTCTGATTTGTTTGCACCGTATGAATTGAAGGGGTTATCGCTGAAGAATCGTATTGTCATGCCACCTATGTGTCAGTATTCGGTGGATAAAGAGGATGGCATCCCTAATGATTGGCATTATGTTCATTATGTAAGCCGTGCTATTGGCGGTACAGGATTTATTATCGTGGAAATGACTGGCATACATCCAGATGGTAGAATCACTAATCGAGATACAGGAATCTGGAGTGATTCGCAAATTGAAGCTTATCGTAGAATCACGGATGGTGTGCATGCGTATGGATCAAAAATCGCTGTTCAATTAGGACATGCTGGACGAAAAGCTGTGGATGCAGAGCCGCCTGTGGCTCCATCAGCAATTCCTTTTGATGCTAATTTCAAAACGCCACAGGCTCTTTCTAAAAAAGGAATTTCAGAATTAATTGAGGCCTTCCGTGAAGGGGCGCGCAGAGCTATAGAGGCAGGATTTGATACGGTCGAAATTCATGGTGCACATGGTTATTTAATTCACCAGTTTCATTCACCATTGACGAATACCAGAGATGATGAATATGGACAAGATCCTGCGTTGTTCGGAGAACAGGTAGTTAAAGCAGTCCGAGAAGTGGTTCCTGTAGACATGCCATTGATTATGAGAATATCTGCGAAGGAATATGTAGAGGGTGGATATGATGCTGAATACGCTCTGGATATTTGCCGACGGTATAAGAATGCTGGAGTGGATCTGTTCCATGTTTCTTCTGGAGGAGAAGGTCCTATAGGTTCAAATGGAGGGCTGGGTGCAGGCCCTGCTTATCAAGTGGATCTGGCTGAGTTTATCCGTAGTGAATTACAGGTGCCTGTAATTGCAGTGGGGCGGCTTGAATCCTTTACTGAGGCACAGTCCATCGTCGCGGAAGAACGGGCAGAGCTGATAGCCGTTGGCCGTGGGATGTTGAGCGATCCCTATTGGGCTTTACATGCGGAAGAGGCGCTTGGAAGCGTACGTAATGTACCCAAACCTTATGAACGCGGGATCTGGAAAAAGGGATAGCGCGCTTTGAATGTGAAGTTTGTCACAGATTTTATACTCCTTCTAAGGCAATCTTAATAAAGATAAAATTTGAAGGAGCTTGATAACGTGGGGATGGTTTTAAGTAACGATCGGCTAACTGACGGAGTGTACCACCTTAAAGTTGAAACGAATAGCGGCGGTGAAATGGGTCAATTCTACATGTTACGGGCATGGGATGCTTATCCGATCCTTTCCAGACCGTTAAGTATACATGAAGTAAAAGAAGATAGTGTCGAATTTTTATATCACGTAGTGGGGGAAGGCACTGAGATATTTTCACGGTTGACTCCTGGTGACTCAGTGGAGCTTGAAGGGCCTTTTGGCACGGGATTCCCACAGGTCGAAGGCAAGGTTGCACTTATTGGTGGTGGAATCGGAATAGCGCCGCTATATTATTGTGCAAAGCAGCTGCCTAGTTGTGATATCTTTCTAGGTTTTAGTCGGGAAGCTTACCGGACAGAAGCTTTTCGTCCATTAGCAGCCGAGCTTACAGTAGATGTAGGCGGATTTATTTTGGATCGTGTGGATTTTAGTCAATATGATCATATTTTCGTTTGCGGCCCACATCCTATGCTTAAAGCTGCACAGCTTAAAGGCGTAGCGGCCGAAGAGGCGGGTAGCAATACAAAAGTTTATCTCTCTCTAGAGAACCGAATGGCTTGCGGCATTGGTGCCTGTCTTGTTTGTAGTGTTTCTTGTCGTGATGGTCAGCGAAAAGCCTGTGCAGATGGACCCGTGTTCCTTTCTGAGGAGGTGATTTTTCATGACTAAGATGAGTACAACAATTGCAGGCGTTCATTTTAAAAACCCGATTGTAATGGCTTCAGGAACATTCGGCTTTGGTCGTGAATATGGAAAGCTGTATGATGTATCTTTGCTAGGTGGAATCTCAGGGAAAGGGCTCACCCTCCATCCAAAAGCAGGTAACCCTGGCACTCGAGTTTATGAGACAGCCTCTGGCATGCTGAACAGTGTAGGATTGGAGAATCCCGGTGTAGCTGCGTTCTTGGAAAAAGAATGCCCTTATTGGGAAACACTCGATACAGCCCGTTTGGTGAATCTTGGCGGTGGGACGCTTGAGGATTACGTACTTGGAGCAGAGATGATCCAGCGTGATGCAGATCTTCGATCAAGCGCAGGTAAACCAGCTGTTGATATGATTGAGTTGAATATTTCTTGTCCAAATGTAAAAGAGGGCGGAATTGCATTTGGAATCAAGACTTCAGAAGCGCAAAAAGTAGTACAAGCTGTTAGACGTGTCACTAAGCTACCAATTGCGGTAAAGCTGTCTCCAGGTGCTGAGAATATCGTTGAGATGGCGCAAATGTGTGAGGCAGAGGGAGCAGATGCTGTCTCGCTGATCAACACCATTTCCGGGATGAAAATTGATGTGCGACGGAGAAGTAGTGTATTTAATAACTTGTATGCCGGACTGTCCGGACCAGCGATTAAGCCAGTTGCTTTGCGCATGGTGCATCAAGTCGCACAGAACATATCTATTCCAGTAATCGGAATGGGGGGCATCACCACAGCTACTGATATTATTGAATTTATTATGGCAGGTGCTTCGGTAATCCAAGTAGGAACCTACAATTTCATGAATTTGAGAGCAGGTAGCCAGCTTGTTGAAGAGCTTGAGCAATTCATGGTTCAAGAGAATATTCAATCCTTGGATGAAATACGTGGCATTATATAAAGTGGAGTAGTGAGGAGATACTATTGACTTCTAACAAGATTAACCCCGAGGATATTGAGCTGACGGCGATGCCTGTCGGACGTGATCTTTTACTCGTAATTAGTGGGGGCGTTCGTCATATTGGAGCGGCAAGTACTGCGTATTTAAATGGAGAGCGGGTGGAAGTGCAGACCTCTGCCGTTCCTCATCATAAAGAGCATACGATAAGCGAAGATATTGCCATTAGGGTAGCTGAGGCTTTAAACAGGACGGTCACTGTGGTTATGGGCATTCATTACGACGATCTCACGAAAGAAGGTATTAAAGAGGTCGTTGAGATCGTAAATAATAAAGTAATTCAATATTTAGCGCAACAAATGTGAAACGGGATTGGCAATTCTGCGTAAAAGATATCAAGTGAGTATTTAAATTATCTTTTGGAGGAATGAAACCATGTCTATATTTAAAAGATTGCGCGATTTAACAATGTCTAACGTGAATGCGATTATCGACAAAGCAGAAGACCCGATTAAGATGACCGATCAGTACATTCGTGATATGACCGAAGATTTGGAAGATGCAGAAAAAGCGGTAGCGGCTCAAATCGCTATTGAGAAGAAGTTCAAGCAGCTATATGAAGAGCAGGAAGCACTTGTTAACAAACGTACGCAACAGGCACATGCTGCAGCTCAAGCTGGTAATGTTGACCTCGCTCGCCGTGCTCTGGAAGAGAAGAAGGCTGCTGAAGCTAAACTGGTAGAATACAAAGCTAGCTTCGATCAGAACAAAGCATCTGCGGATAATCTTCGTGGGAAGCTTGACGAAATGCGTAAGCAACTTACTCAAATGAAGAACAAACGTGAAACCTTGGTTGCTCGTTATAATGCTGCTAAAGCTCAAACCGAAATTAATAAAGCGATGAGTGGTTTCAGCTCTGATTCCGCATCTGCTGGCCTGAAACGTATGGAAGAAAAAATGATGCAAGCAGAAGCTCAAGCCGAAGCTAGCAACGAGATGAGCTCGGGCAACAAATCACTTGATGATGAGTTCGAGAAGTTGAACAAAGATCAAGCAGTAGAAGATGAATTGGCTGCTCTGATGAAACAATACGAGAAGCAATAACATTTGATCTTAGCCGTTTCACGGCTGATGTTCACAGGCGAAGGGGAGACAGGAATATCGTTTCCTCTTCGCTTTATCTATGCTTATGACAGCATGCAAAATGAATAAGCGGGGGCTATTAGAATGGATTTCCATATCCTGGTGTCCATGGTCGTGTGGACAGTGAGCGGCGCGGTGTTGCTGTTTGTGCTGATGTTCGTAGATTCACTCTTCACTCGATACAATGATTTAGAAGAGTTAAAGGCTGGAAATATGGCAGTTACTACACGTTTTGTAATGAAGCTATTGGCACAGGCATTCATTTTATCATCATCGATAGCTGCTTCTAACAGCCTGCCAGATGCTTTGCTGATCTCGATTGTATCTTTTTTTCTTTTGCTTATATTGGAAAGAACGGTCCGTCTCCTCTTGGCTAAATGGGGGAGTCTGGATCTGGATCATGGTACACAGCTTGGCAAAATCGGGTACGGCTTATTATCAGGCTCACTGCAAATTACGGGAGCTTTAATTATTTCTGCATTTATGTAGGGGGAACGATCAAGTTGAGTATATGGAAACGTATAGGTAATCTTTTCTCCAAACCAGCGGCACAGGAAGTTCAGAAAAGTATGCTTAATTTGTCTCCCGGAGACATCTGTGAAGTATCGCTCGTTACCTACGAGGTTACCGGCAGGACCCATAATCGTGGACGAAATGCGGTAGTGCTGACATTAAGAGATGGTAGTCAAATTGCCTATTTGCATATTGAGGAGCGGGAACAGCTGCAATATGGTTTATATAAACCTATTGATGGGCGCTTAGATAATCCTGCTGAGGTTCCAACAACACTTGAACTGGATGATTATACATTTTTTCTGGAGGAAGAGTATGAAGGATATGTTGCTGCCCTAGGCCAAACCCCTTTTATGAATGGTGGAGAGCAGCATGTATGGCAATATCAGTCAGATGATTCTCGGCTTCTGCGTGTAGAATGGCAACATGGACGGTTCATGCTGTATGAAGGGGAGAAAGTAATTCCTGGTGATGTGAAGGTAATTAGAGCATCCTAGACATGAATCGTAAGAGATGTGATCTTGAGATCGCATCTTTTTTTTGTAATTACGTAGCTGAAATCGGTAAAGGATTAATGTCGTTTCCACCATTCATTTTACTTCAGGATAGCTCATGTTAAAATAGTACCTATTGTACTACAAAAAACGGACGATTTAGAGCGGAGGTATGGTATGAAGGATCATAAATTTCAGCGCAGCGCGCTTCAAGTAAAAGAGGCACAGGCCAAAATAATCAGATTTGCTAATCCGCTAGAGTCACAGGAGGTCTCATTGAATGAGGTCTGTGGACGTTATTTGGCTAAGGAAGTGATTGCGCCACATCCTTTTCCCGCGTTTAACCGTTCTAGCATGGATGGATATGCAATTATTGCAGCAGATACAAGTCACTGTGTAAATGGTCAAGTCGTATGGTTAGAAATGGTGGACAATATTCCATGTGGCGCTGTGGCATCGGTAGATATAACTTCGGGAACAGCCGCAAGGATAATGACTGGAGCACAAGTGCCGTTAGGGGCAGATACTGTAGTTATGCTAGAAGTAACGGAGACACGTGAGGAGGAAGGAAAGACTTACGTAGGTATTCGAAAGAAGCAGGAAGCGAAGTCTAATATCACACCGATGGGGCTGGAGTTAAGCTCTGGTGAGCTAGTGCTGCCAGCGGGGCGATTAATCTCTGCCGGGGATATAGCTGTTCTGGCAGCGTTTGGCATACATACAGTGAAAGTCTATCGTCGGCCTAAGGTAGCTATCTTTGCGACAGGCACAGAGCTGCTAGAGGTACATGAACCACTACAGCCTGGCAAAATTCGAAACAGCAACTCACCCATGCTCGAAGCTTTAGTCAAAGAGGCAGGTGGGGAGCCCGTGATGCTGGGATCTATTGTGGATGATCTGGAGCTGGCTCGAAGTAAAGTACAGATGGCGCTGGAAACCTATGATTTTGTAATCACTACGGGTGGAGTATCGGTAGGAGATTATGATATTATGGGCGATTTGGTTCGTGAACAGAGTGGAGATATGTTATTTAATAAAGTGACGATGCGTCCGGGGAGTGTAACCACTGCTGCTGTTAGAGGTGGTAAGCTGCTGTTAGCCCTATCAGGTAATCCAGGTGCTTGTTTCGTTGGTTTTCAATTGTTCGCATGTCCGGTTATCAGATTAATGCAGTGTGCGTCACAGCCGTTCTTACCAGAATGGAGCGCCACACTCGGTGCAGATTATAACAGAGTGAATGACTTTACCCGATTTGTTAGAGCGCGATTAGAGATCCGTGAAGGCAGCCTTTATGCCATTCCAGCAGCGATAGACGAATCTTCCGTGATGGTCACGATCAAGGATAGCGATTGTCTGATTGTTGTTCCACCAGGGGATCGAGGCTTATCTACGGGTGCTAAAGTGACTATTATCAAGCTTCCGGGAGAAATACGGGGATAGGATAAAGGTAAAATGCTTTTTGACATTAACAATAGGACGGAAATAGCTAATTATCTAATATGCCAACGATATTATTTATAACATTTCAATATATGAAAAATTCACAATAGAAAAGCCGATATTTCAACATAATGCTAATCTGATCAGTCTTTCTAAACCATGTAAAAAGAGAGCCGGCCACACCTTTTCCATAAAAATCGGATAGGGTATGGCCGGCTTTTCGCAAAAAATTAACTATCCAAACGGCGTTCAATCGCCTCAGACATCGTTTTGTCCGTGAGATGAGCATAGATTTCGGTTGTTTCTGTCGAAGCATGCCCGAGCTGTTCTTTCGTTTTATAAATATCGTTTTGCAGATAATAGTCTGTTGCAAAAGAGTGACGAAGCTTATGTACCGTTAGATAGGGCTTACCAAAGCGTTTTGCATATTTAATAATCATTTCTTGAATGGCTCTTTTGGTCATGCGTTTGCCTTCTTGCCGTCCATTGGGCAAAGCGATAAATAAAGCTTTTTCCCTCTTCGGCGTTTTATAACGGGATTGACGTAGGCTTAAATAAAGAGCTAAATCCTCTTTAGCTTGTTCTCGAAAATAAACAGGGGTTTTGAAGGTTTCATCATTGTTCCCTTTTCGGGTGACATAGATCAGCTTGTTGTTAACATCCAGATCATCTACGTTTAGATTGACTACTTCGGATACACGAAGACCAGAATTCAGAATTAAGCTGGCAATACAGGCATCGCGTTCACGATTTAATTGAAAGGAGTAATAGGCCTGCTTGTTTCCTTCAACATCTCGTCCATATCCTTCGAAAATGTACCCCACAAATTCCAGCAGTTCCTCATCCTCTAGAATCTTGCCCTTTAATTTAGCAGCAGTATCCTTAGGTTTATGCGTTCGTTTAACTTCAACCTTAGCCATAATGTTTCGCTTAAGCAATGGATAGAAGTTCTCGTCCTCAGCGATTTGACTTAAATAATGAAATAAAGAGCGTAATGCGGACAGCTTACGGGACACGGTTACTCGTGTATTGGTTCCCTCAGCTCGGGTAGTGAGGTGTAGGCGGTATCCAACAATACTATCCATATGCAGGGTTTCTAATTCCAGCAGAGTGATCTCTGTATTGGAGTTGGCCTGTGAGAGGCCTTCTGCACGCAGCCATCCAAAAAAGGACTCATAGTCCCGAATATACTCCAGCAGGGTGGAAGGGGATAGATCAGGACGCTTATAATCAATAAACTGCTGAACGAACCAAGGCATGAGAGGTAGCTTTAGATCCAGTTTTTTACGGTCATCGTTCTTTTGAACGCTCATGTGATTCACCTTTTCCATAGTTTGCATATCATTTCTTCTTTCTATCTTATCATGTTTTGTCCAAATATAAGAAAGTATAAGTTTCACACCATACTTTATGCCTTATATTTCTCGCAGAAACGGAAACCGTCCCAATAAGGACGGTAAAGCCGGTTCTTCTTGTCCCATGGCTTTGATCAAAGCTATTTACTAGTGATGAACTTGCTCCTGAAGTAACTAAGTTATATGATGTGTAGTAAACATAAATGGCAGAGGTGCACGAAATGGAACTTGGAATGGAGCTGGTTCCCAAAGAGCGGAAACAGACGATAAGCAAACTAATGCAGTACTATTTATATGATTTCACCCGTTATCTGGAGCTTGATGTAGATCAAGATGGAGTATATCCAGCTTATCCGGGATTAGAATCATTTTGGGGTAGTGGCAACAATAAATTTGCGTATTTGTTTAAAGTAGACGGGAATATTGCCGGATTTGCTTTGGTGGAACGGTTGTTGTATGATCCCGAAGGGCAATTTTACATGACTGAGTTTTTTGTGATGCAAAAATATCGCCGGAGCGGTGTGGGGACCTGGGCAGCGCATAAATTGTTTGATATGTACCCAGGCGACTGGAAGGTGTCACAGGTACGCGCGAATACGCCTGCCCGTAATTTCTGGCATAGAGTGATTGGAGAGTACACAAATGGAGAATTTAAAGAGCGTTTTAATCCGCCTCAAGGAAATCCGAGTCAATACTTCAATACATTAACTAATAATAAGGTTAATAATTATAAAGGTAACAGCGATGATGTAGTCATGAAAAATTAATGGTTATCTCACAATAATTAAGATAAACGCAGAAATTGTTTACATAATAATTATTATGTAAACAAAAAACGAATAACCTAACAGCCTTAACAGGAATGTTGGGTTATTTTTGTTCATTTCACCCAAGCACAGAGTGGGATTTAGCATATCTTATGGTGTACTCAATTACAAAGGAGGAGTTAAAATGGGCGAATTCGCAGGAGGATATGGTGGATTTACTTCCACAGGAGCGATTCTGGTTCTGTTTATCCTGTTGGTTATCATCACTAAAACTCTTTGTCTGTAATCCTTTAACATCATGAAGTTTGGTTCCGCCAGTCTATAAGGACTGGCGGATTTTTCATGTTTGGATATGACAATAAGGGTTGGGTGGTTTGCCTGTGACTTACTATATAGAAAAGAACGTTATAAATTATATATATTTAACAGTGTTCAATGACTAAACGATGTTCAAATTATAAGGAGACGTCATGATGACTAAAGAACAACGGCAAATGCGTGAGCGTGAGGAAATGAAGAAAAGAATTTTAGAGGCTGCGGCCTTGTTGATTGCAGAGGAGGGGATTGAAAAGCTTTCTATTCGCAAAATTGCAGAGAAAATCGAGTATTCTCCGGGTATTATTTATCATTACTTTCAGGGTAAAGATGAAATTGTGGTGAGATATTTGCAACAGAAATATACAGATATGGTTGTCGGGCTTCAGTCCGTACAGCGCAAGGTGGAGCATGAACTGCCACCAGAGACGCTTTTGAGACAATCGCTTGAGCAATGGATCAGGATGACCCTTACCACAAGTGTTGAGTACCGTAATGTTATGCTAAATGATACACCGGCTGTTCTTAGTTACACAGCAGTTCTATTCAAGGGAGCTGGTCAGGAGCGTAAAGCGATAGGTATGCTCTGTCAATGTCTATCTAGGTTCGAATCGAAAGAACAACATATGGAATCTTCGATAGAGCTCACTGCTCAAGTGATGTGGAGTGCTGCGTTCGGATTAATTATGCGTTTGATTGTGGAAAAGGATTTGCCAGAAGATCAGGTTGAAGCACTGATATCTTGTTATTTGGATTCTATGGTTTCAATAGCAACCAGGGAGATACGTGAGCCTTTAACATAGTAGGATGATCAGAGGGTGGAGGGAAGAATCAGAATGAAGACGATTATTATTTATACTTCTAAATATGGATGTACGGAGAAAGCTGCCTATTTATTGAAAAATCAATTGGATGATGAGACTGAAGTAGTTAATTTAATGCATGCTAAAGAGCCTACATTAGAACGGTACGATACTGTCATCTTAGGTGGGTCTATTTATTTTGGGAAAATACAAAAACAAATGACGGAGTTTACTTCAAAATATCAAAATGAACTAGCAAAAAAGCGCGTTGGATTGTTTATTTGTGCAGGAGCGAAGGGGGAGCAAGCCATACAAGAATTGAAATCTTCATTTCCAGAGAAGCTGTATAACCAATCAATTACAAAAGAAGTGTTCGGTGATGAGATTTACGAAGAGAAGATGACTGCATTAGATCGAGTGGTTCTGCGAGTGGTAAAAGGGAAGAATAAGAGTGTAAATGGATTATCCCAAGAGACGATAGAACGGTTTGCACTTGCGCTAAAGAAGCGGTGAACGAGTGTGGAAAATCGATTTCCTGAAATCAGTTAACATAATAATGATTATGTTAACTGATTATTGTTCTAGATACAAATTTCATTAGTTAGGAGAAGGGGGCTTATAAAAAGTATGGATTTTTGATTTTATCGCTATTATTTTCCGCTATTTCATCATATGAAAAATTCACAATAGAAAAGTCAAAATCCACTACTGTCTCACCCTATACACTACACATCAATAAACAATTCACCTCACCCTACAAACAAAACCCTTGAAAAAGGATATAACATCCCTTGATCCATTTATACAAGCTTTTTTTCAATGCAAATAGCTAGTTCTATAGCTTGTATCGCATGGTCTAACTCAATTATTGATGAACTACCCTCCACTAGACATTGGAGTGCATACTCCAAACTTTTTTCATAGGGATTAGCTGGTTCTAACAAAAGATCTTGTTTACCTACAGCGGTATATTCAATTAATGAGCTTTCAACAGCTCCATTCATGTTGTCACTCTCTTGAAAGACAAGCTTGCCTTGTTCAAAATATGCCTCATAGCCTACGGTAAAAGGATACGAAACCGGCATTTGTGAAGAAACAACGATCTCTGCGGATACATGAGGTTGCTGAAAAATTGCACGGACTAAGGCTTGATTACTTTTACCACCATCGGATCCCCAAACCGAGTGCGGCTCCATAGACCCCAGCATCCAGGTCACAAAATCCAATTCGTGAATCATCAGATTTGTAGCGATAGCGTGCAGACCGAGGTCACCCCACAAAGGAGGCGTCTCTCTTTTTAAGGTAAGAGATAAGAGTTTTCCGTATTTCTCATTATGATTCGCTTCGTAAAGATATTTGTACGCAGGATCGAATTTAATAAACTGGTTGACGAGAATTCGCGAATCATACAGTTGTTCAGCTTCCTTCATCGCAAGAGCATCTTCTAAGTTGTAGCAAACGGGTGTCTCACAGAATACATGTTTTCCATGCTTAAGCGCATCGACTGCATACTGCCTATGTAAAAAAGAGGGCAAACAGATATCAATCACATTTATGGTGGAATCAAGCATAATATCGTCAATATTAGTAGTTATCTCAACGCCTAAAGATTGTTTTAGCTCCTGCAGCTTAGCTTCGTTCCGACCAAAGATAATTACTTTGTCTACTCGATCCATTGTCGTCCATAACTGCGCATGATAAGCTCCGAATCCAGTTCCCAATACGCCTATGTTCATGTGTATCAGCTCCTTTAATGTAATGAACTAATCATAACCTTCTATTGTTGACAACAGCTTGGCAAGAATTATGATGTATACTATAAAAAAAGAAAAACTTGGAGGCTCCCCATGCGCTTGCATCGTTTGATTGCAATTTTATTATTAGTGGAATCAAGAGGGAAGATGAAGGCCAATGACTTAGCTGAAGCCTTGGAAACCTCCGTACGTTCTATCTATAGAGACATTGATGTATTAGCTGAAGCAGGAATACCACTGTTATCCACGCCGGGACCGAATGGTGGCATCTCCTTGATGGAGGGGTATACTGTTAACCTAAATCAGCTTCATGGGGAAGATGTAATCAATCTATTTTTAACAGGAATGGGGATTCATACTGGCGGACATACAGATTCCGGATTAAAGCTAAAGACAACCCTCTTGAAATTAGAAAAATCATTACCCGCTTCCTATCAAAATGATATCCAGAAGGCACAAAGACGTTTTTATTTTGATGATACACCTTGGTGGACAGAACGCTTAGAGATTCCATGTCTGGAATCGATTCGAACTGCTGTTTGGAGATCTCAGAAACTACAGATTGAGTACCACAAGATTAACGGAGTCATCTCGAGCAGGAAATTACAGCCCTATGGTCTAGTTGTGAAAAAAGAAGAGTGGTATCTTATAGCCTACTGTGAAGAAATCGAACAAATCCGCACGTTTAAATGTGAGCGAATCGCCTCTATACAGCTTATAGATGAAGAGTATGCTATCCCTCAGGACTTTTCATTAGAAAGGCACTGGAAGCAGCAGGAGAGGGGATTTAAGCAAGCTTGTAAAGAGGAAGAGATCTACCCAGTATTGATTAGAACGGATAAGAGGAGAGAGGCCTCGCTACACGGGGTGGAGATTATGAAAAGAGTAGAGGAAGGAGATCAAATAACCCTTACTGTAAATATGTATAGCTATGATAGTGCATGTACGAATATTTGGGGAATACTTGGACAAGGCGAGATTGTGGAACCTTTGGAACTGAGACAATATGTGAAAGTACAGGCGAATTTGCTACAGGAGGTTTACAATTAGCATGATTTTTATGTGAAAAAGGGACCGTTTCGATTGCATGTTCTGCAATGAAACGGTCCCGCTCATTTGTGAATAGGCTTTATTCATTCAATCGGTTTACATAATAATTAATATGTTAACTAATTTGGGATTGACACATAATAACCTTTAGATTTAATAAATTAGACTTTTATGTGCTAGTGTCTACGTCAAGAGATAACTTCTCTCTGGCAGTAAGCCTCTTGTGCGCTACGAATAGAAAAGGAAGACCTATAGCCGTGGTTAAAGCGAGTGGCAGGAAGATCGTAAGGCCATTCTGAGCTCCATAATGATCCAGCAGCACTCCGCCGAAGATAGGCGCGATTACACTCCCCAAATTGTTAAAGCCAATCGTTCCAAAGTACGTACCCTTCATTTCTGGCTTCGCGATCCGATCAATTAACATATCCATCATCGTAAAGAGCAGTACTTCCCCTATCGTAAATAGTACGACACTAAACATTAGAAGGGCTACACCTTCAGCTAAACCTACTAAGAGAAGACTAATAGCAACGCAGATATTTCCGAGAATCAATGGAACAATCGGTGAGAATTTGCTTGCAGTACGTACGATAGGATACTGTACCACGAGTACTGTAATGGCATTGAGTGACAACATATAGGAGAATAATTGCCCACCATTTGTGAAATGGGTGTTCATTGCTAAATATTGCGCCATAGTTGAACCAAAATGTCCGTATCCAAGTACACAAAAGATTGTACCAAGTAGAACTGGCAAGAATACACGGTCTCTACCGGTTGTTGCCAAGGCTTCAAGTAAACGTGGTGGTTCAGCTTGCGTATGACTCTGCATGCTTGAACGATGCAATTTAAATTGGACGAATAATACAAGTCCATATGCAACATATACAACACCAGCGATCATAAAAGGAAACGTTGATTCGGCAGAACCGAGCTGTACTCCAATAATCGGACCAAAGACAACACCAAGGTTAATCGCAGCGTATCTAAGATTGAATACAAGCAGCTTACTTTCAGCAGGGGTAATGTCGGATAAAAGTGCCCGTGATGTGGGCTCAAACACGGATCTGCATAAACCGTTCAGGGTGTTGACTAAGAAGAACACCCACAGATGTTGTGCCACAGAGAATCCGAAGAATACTGCCGCCCAGCCAAATACGGAGATTAACATGACAATTTTGCGGCCTACAATATCCGAGATATATCCTCCGTAGAAGCTGGCCATTACGCCCGCCAGAGAGCTGACGGCTACCGTAATCCCCGTTTGTGTGGGGGTGGCTCCAAGGACTTGGGTTAAATAGATGGATAAGAACGGAATGCTCATTGAAGTTACCAAACGTCCGAACATCGTACCGACGATGATAGTCCAAGCTAGTGGGTGAATATGCCTAAGATGCTGGTTCATAATTGAAAAGGTCTCCTAATCTGATAGCTATAATTTAGTACTGCATATTCATTAACGATATATGTATAATTATAATGATAAAAGGGGGAAGTAAAAGTGTAAGAATTACTTACAGTGTTTCACCTTTAAAGGAGTGAACGATCGTGGACCATATTAGTAATCATTTTTTATGTTTAGCAATAGCCATCCCATCCTCAATAGATATAGGGGAAGCTAATCCTGTGACGATAGATAGACTAGCTTCGATTCTGTGCTGCACTCCGCGTAACGTAAAGTTTATTCTGCGAAAACTTGAAGAGCAGGGTTTTATACACTGGCAGCCTGGAAGAGGACGTGGAAATATCTCGCAGCTAACTTTTCTTCGAACGATTGAAGAGGTGCTTGAGGACAACTTTCAGGAACTGATTAATAAAGGGAAGATTAAGGAAGCTATAGAGTTATTAAGTCGTGGTCAGGTTAGCGACACATTAAAGGAACGGTTATTAATGGTGTTAAATAAGCAGATGGGCTTCCGTAGTGAAACGGAGTCGACATCAGGATTGGATGTCTTGCGAATTACACGAAACCGGCATATGGAAGTGCTGGATCCAGCTTATGTATATACCGCGTTTGAATCCTATTTACTCGGACAAATTTATAGCACATTAGTTACCTATGATGCGGCAAGTGATACCTTTCTTCCCGGATTGGCGCATATGTGGGAAGCCAATGAAGATTGTACTAGTTATATTTTTTATCTACGGAAAGGTGTGCGATTTCATCACGGCAGGACTATGACCTCTAGAGACGTAAAAGAGACATTTCAACGACTTATAGACTTGAACAGTCCGGCATTGAGCTTGTACAAAGATATTGAACGAGTAGAGCTTGAAGGAGATCACAGGATCAGGTTTGAGCTGTCTCGTCCGAATCTCTTTTTTCTCCATATGTTCAGTTGTATTCATATGTCGATTCTTCCTCATGATGTAGATCTTGTAAATGAAGTAAGTGGAACAGGGCCCTATCGTTTACTAGATCTTAATGAAGATGTGCTAGTCCTCGCGGCATTTGACTATTATTACGGTATACGCCCGCTACTAGATCGTGTGGAAATCTGGTATTTGCCAGAACAAGCTTCAAATGAACGATTGTATGAACTTCCTGAATCTGCTCAGGAAGGTTTATTACCTAATATCATCTGTAACCACAGTATTGACTACCCTGCCTTGGGATGCCGATATCTCTTGTTCAATTTCCATAAAGACGGAATTCATCAACAGCAACTATTCCGGCAGGCTATACGAATCCTTTACAGCCGAGAAGCCTTAATTAAGGAGTTAGGAGGGAACCGTAGTACCCCTGCTGATAGCTTTTTACCTTGGGAGAGCAGTAAGAGAAGTATTATTGAGCCTACTCTGGAACATGCGAGAGAGCTTCTAGTGGCAAGTGGCTACCAGGGGGAGACCTTAAGATTAGCTACAAAAGATAAAAAAGAAGAGCGAGAAGAAGCCCTGTGGCTTCAAGCACGAGCTGCTTCAGTAGGACTGCATATTGAGCTGTATTTATTCAACGAGTTTAACTCAGCAGATATAAAGAACACCTCCGAAATCCTCCTTGCTGAAGAGGTTCTTGAAGATGATTGGCAGTGGGGAATGGTTAACTACTTTAATAATAAACTTAATTATCTTTTTTCTCTGCTGAGAGATGAACAGATCTTGTTATTCTCAGATGTACTTACCGATTTCACGCAATCCCCAAAGGAAGAAAGAATAAAGTTGCTGGATCAGGCAGAAGGTGTGCTTAGGGACAACTATTGGGTGTTATATGGTTGTCATATGAATAAAAAAGCGCAGCTAAATCAAAGCTTGTTTGGACTTCACACCAGTTCATTCGGATTTCTGGATATCTCAAAACTGTGGATCAAAACTACTAGTCTTTAAGGAGAGTTACCTAAATATGCTTGTACAGGAATGTTTTCTTTTGCTATACTTTCCAGGGAGGCTGTATCGATAATCATCGAATGGTGCTCTAATAGGTTTTAATAAATGAATAGTAATTAACTTGTAGCCATGGAGGTGAACTCGTTGGATTTTGCTCAGATCCGTAAGGACCGAGACAAAAGAACGGTCGATACTTGACTCTTTTTTTGCCTTTCGGACCTGTTTAGCAGATAGCTAAAAGGTCTTTTTGTTTGTTTAAATTAAGGGAAAAGAAGGGGAGATTATTATGCGTTTTCTTATCGTGGGTGCAGGAGCTATAGGTGGATATTTCGGGGGTCGTCTAGTTCAAAAAGGAGAAGATGTTACTTTTCTCGTCCGAAATGCCAAACAGATTCAGTTAGAAGCGGACGGTTTGATTGTAAAAAGTGTTCATGGGGATTTACAGACTTCTGTACGAACGATTTCTAATAGGGAAGAAGCAGAGCCTTTCGACTGCATTATTATAGCGGTCAAGGCATACCATTTGACTCAGGTGATGAATGACATAGAACCCTACGTCGGTGAACATACACTGATCCTCCCGCTCCTCAATGGTTATGATCAATTTAGCATTTTGCAGAAGCGTTTTGGCCCAGAACATGTGCTGGGTGGTCTTTGTTATATAGAAACAACTCTAGATTCAACAGGTACTATCGTTCAAAGCAGTTCGTTTCATAGTATTGTGTTTGGTGAATGGGCAGGTGGTGAGTCAGAACGAACACAGTTGCTTCTGAGTCATTTGGATCATGCTGGATTCACAGTGACATTAAGTTCTGATATTCAGCGCGAAGTGTGGCAGAAATATATATTTGTAGCTAGTCTGAGTGGGATTACCACTTTAATGGATAGCTCTGTTGGGCCTATTTTTGCTTCCCCAAAAGCACGTGCAATCTATGAGCAGCTTCTTCAAGAGATTGTTAGCTTGGCTCAAAATGCTGGAATGCCTGTGGGACCGGAAAATATAGCTTCCACGATGCAAAAGATGCTTTCTGTGTTACCTGAATTTACTTCATCCATGCATCGGGATATGCATAAGCAACTACCTGTAGAAGCGGACCATCTGCATGGGGCACTTCTGGCTATGGCTGTTCCGGGTCAAGGCGCGTATCCGGTTCTCGAAACCGTGTATGCCCGTTTGAAAGTATACGAAAGCGTTAATGATATGAAATGATCTACTTTAAATCACAATAAGGAGCTGGACAATTATGATGGAAACGAATCAAAAGATCATGACTTTTCTAATGTTCGAAGGTAAGGCAGAAGAAGCTATGAATTTCTATACGTCCTTGTTTGATGATTCCGAAGTTATTAGCATTAAGCGATATGGAGCGAATGAAGCAGGACCTGAAGGGAGTGTAATGCAAGCTTCCTTTTCTATGCATGGACAAGTATTTATGTGTATAGATAGTTATGTTCAGCACGGGTTTACCTTTACTCCAGCGATATCCTTATATGTAAATTGTGAGAGTGAAGCTGAAATTGATCGGGTCTACGAATCATTAGCGCAAGGTGGACAGGTCCTAATGCCTCTTGGAAGCTATCCGTTTAGTCCGAAATTTGGCTGGGTAGCGGATAGATTTGGCGTGACTTGGCAATTAAATTTTTCGGGGAATGCATAACGATTGAAGTGTTGCGCGGTCAAATCTTTTAGGGTTTGACCCGACATACTTTCCAAGTGGAAAAGTAGGTTTTCTACGATTAAAGTTGATAGCCCACTCTCCATTTTTAATCCGCAAAAAGGTCAAAAGAGCAGCAATTCTCCCGTCACTGGAGAATTGCTGCTCTTTGTTTATGGTCATAGCAAGTGAAAGTCAACCGACCTCAAGCGTCATTTTTTCCATGCTGTCAAAAGAAAATAAAGTATTAGACTCGAAAAATAAAATTGTAGACTGGCATGGCGATTAGCAAACGGCTGAGCAGCGAGGCTGTAGCTCGAGCTCCTGATTCTTTTGGATGCATTGGGGTGGACAGCCGGGTGAGATTATATTCTCAAACAGAACCGTAGCAAGGATACGCTCGTCCGACTAGTTGAGGTCTTAAAAGAGTAAACGGCTACATCACAAAGAAGGTTGGTCGAGCTAATCGGTGTATCCCAGGGACGAGTGAGTCAGTTAATTCAAAAATTGAAAGAGTCAGCCCGCGGATTTGGCGAGTAGTTGGTACTGCTATGGGAATGAAGTAGGCGCTTCTGGACTACTGCCGGGAGCGCTTTTTTTCGTGTTTTGATGATAATACACAGAAGAAGAGTTATATGCTTTTAGAAAGGGCTGGGTTAATCAGTAGCTTGGAAGAAGGGAGAATTGGAAATGAAGCATTGGGCTTTGTGATATAATATGGTAAAATATTCAACTCTACAGAGACTATCCCACATGTAGCGTCATCTTTCAGAGAGATTATCTCTCAAATAACCGTTGTTTGCGGAATACCTGGATTTGAAGAAATCCCAAGAGGGGAAAAACAGAAATGAAGAAGAAGGTTGTTACGACTTTATGCGGTACCATGATACTTTTAGTGGGCATGGGCACAGGTGCTTTCGCGAGCACACAGCTCCAAGAAATTAAAGCGTTGTTAAACGGAGATTTAAAAATCAGAGTGAACGGGGAGATTACCCCTCTCAAAGATGGCAATGGCAAAGCGGTACTTCCAATTACTTATAAAGGAACTACTTATCTTCCGGTACGATCTGTTTCTGAGCTTCTGGATGTTCCGGTGAATTATGACGGGACAGCCAAAGAGGTGATTATTGGCGAACAGCAGGCAGGCGTTCCCGTGAAGCAGGAGGATTTTAACACGAGTCTGTATACCAAGGACCCTGCACTGACCAAATACGGCGGCAAAAATTATAAGGAAGTTCTGTACAGCGCACCTAATTCAAATATTAAATATACCGCGCTCAGCCCTAACGGCAAATATCAGAAGCTTGTTCTACAATTCGCTTCAGTCGGCAAGGAAGTGGAATCTCTTGAAATTAGAGATAATGACAAGAATGTGCTCCTTAAAAAAGTAGAGAAGATTTCACCTAATAGTGATCTCCAGACGATTGAGGTAGATATTTCTGGAGTAAAGACCATCGCAATAAATGTGACACAAGCTGTTGATGGCGGGTTCATTATTCCGCTAGATACTTCAATATACAAGTAAGATTAAGCAGCGAAGCCCACAATGCCCGAATAGGCGTAGTGGGCTTATTTTCACGTGAGGTTACATTGGATTTTTTCTCGTTCTTTTGCTATAAAGAGATTTAAATCCATCTTTCGTTATATGTGGACATGCTTAGAGGGTATGTGTCGACTCGAAAAATAAAGTTGTAGACTGGCATGGCGATTAGCAAACGGCTGAGCAGCGCGCCTGCAACTCGTGCTCATGGTTCTTTCGGATGCAACGGGACGGGCCGCGATCGGTATGCCGACGACAAGAATGTGTTCGCCGGTAGCCATTTAAAGGGACGTTACTCAGTCTACTAATTTATTTTCTTCGAACACATGCCGCGAAGCAGAAATCGCCGGAAGCTCCGATTGTTCTTTAGTTGTCCAAACATACTCTCTAGTTCTATCATTCGACGTACGGACAAAGCATAGTCTTCCTCGCTTCGCAGGATTTCCTGAGCTTGGTATACTGAATGTTCAAAAGAAACCTCTTCTTTGAAATAGTTGTGTGGTAACTCCATTTTACCAAAAGAGAGTTTTTTTTGCGTTTTTTTAAATATTGTAGTCCATTTCCCGCCTACACAGCGGAGAGAACGGACTGATTGTGGAAAAGCGATAGCGGTCGCCTTTGTTTCCGGATTTTATCCGCTAAGGAAAATTGAAAAAAATCTGGACACAACAGCGATTGGAACAATGGACCGTTCGCGGAGCGTCCTTATGGAGCGCAACCGTCTATCCGACTCCAAAAACAAGGGATCTCCTAAGCATCCGTTTCATGGCTTTTGGGACAGCCCCTTAGAAGAAAGGATTTAATTACATTGCTGAACAACAGTTGTGCCCTCATTAGTAATCGTGACAGTTGAATAACCAGATAGATACTCTGTATAACCGCATACCGTTTCTTGGGTGGATTGTCCTTTTGCGTTAGTATACTTAAGGTATATAGAACCTTCACCACTTAAGCTCAATGTAGGTTTGAACTTTTTTGTTTCACCTTTCTTGATGGGATCTGTAAATAATTCCTTAGAATCCATATGGATTAAACCTATTTCAATAGAGCTAATTTCATCATCCGACTGATTATCAACAGTGAGTAAGAAATTCTTAAATGGAGTTAGGATATTTGATATCGTACCGATCCCGAAAGCTATCACAATACCTAATGAAAATATAGCAATACCTATAAAAAATCGTCTCTTCATCATTTAGTCCCCCTATGTAAGTAAGACAGGGTTCACTCGATAAATGTTACGGTATATAAGAATTAATTATAACTATTCATTAACAAGTGAAATTGGAAGAGTTGTGCTACCCTTAATGTATGCCAAAATTTATATGAAAAGGGGTTTTGTTTTGACAAAATCTACGATTCTTTCATCAGAAGGAATAACGATTCGTCATTTTGAACAAGGGGACATGCCATTACTGGGTGAGTTATATAACTCGGTTACTTCGCGGGGAAATGCTGTTTTTTGGTGGGTTGGCGATAAGGAAAACTGGGAGAATGTGTACTGCGCCTTTGAAAATGGAAAAATGGTTGCCAAAGGTCAAGTAGAGATCATAAATATTGTGCCGCCTGGGCGTTCAAAGGAAAGCAGACATTCGATCTATTTGAATTTGAAAACAATACCTGATCGAGAAGAAGACTACGATTTATTAGAGAGCATGTATCAAACGCTCCTCTTGAGAGCACTTGAATTGAAGGAAACTTTATCAACAGCGTACAAAACGACACTATGTGTCGGGAATAACGCATCAGAGATCGCAAATACGCAATTTTTTGAAAAAGAAAAGGGCTTCTGTCAATTCAATAGCTTATTTAAAATGAATCATACTCTTGATCATTCCTACACCGTACCTGAACTGAAAAAGGAATTTGAATTTGCAACTTGGATGATGGAGACGCCACAAGAAGAAGATCTTTATTTAGAATTGGAAACAGAGGTTTGGCCAGAAACCCCACTCGGGAAAGAACGGCTATCTCAGTTTAAGCAAAATCCGCTTTGGAACTCTATGGTTGTTCGAGAAGGGGAGAGGGTTGTAGGCAGCTTGATGGTATGGCAGGAAGAGAAAAGTGGGTATATTGAAAATGTTTTTGTACTAGAGCCGTGGAGAAGATTTGGGATTGCTACGTACATGCTTTCTCAAGCGTTAAACTATTTCAGAACACATGGACTTGAAGAAGCCTATTTAATGGTGTTAACAGATAATGATTCTGCATTGCATCTTTATGAATCTGTCGGATTCAGTTTATCGAGTGAGGAAAGACGGTATCGTATAGAACTCCTATAGTTTTTGAAGTGGAGGATTACTAAGCAAAGTGTGATTCAGTTTCATCGAGGTTCGATGACAGGATTGCACTTTTTTAGTAATCCGTTCGCCTTGTAATAAATGATGACAGGAAATCCTCTGAACAATTTTGTTCAGTTACTGTTAGTTACTTGTTTACCCTCGCATTTCTTACACACGTTAACCTTTTCGCCAGAAAGTCCTTTTCCGATGTACAACAGCTTAATACGAGTGCTGCCGCAGATCAGACATGTTCCTCTGCTTCGGGATGGCATACGCCAGAGTGCTTTGCCGCGCTTGTTTTTGGACATAAATAGCCCACCTTTGCGATTGATACCCTATCTTATGAGCGAGGGAACCTTAAAGTTCGGAGAATGAAGCTTATAAATTCCTTTGTGATTGCAGACAAAATTAAGGATAAAAAGGGCAAAAAACGCCCTAAAAAAACAGCGCATAACTTAAATTATACGCTGTTTTAGTTTTAAGACGTTTTTTTGAGGAGAGATCGCCACTTGGACGAGCAAATAGGTGGGATTTTAAGGATTTTTTTATAAATAACGGATGTCGATATCTCTAAATTTACCTGCTGACATTTTCGGCATTCTGAATTGCAATGAGCCTTGTTTATAAGTGCCTCTGCTCTGATCCGGATTGACTGGAACGGGGAGTGGGATGATCTCGCTATGATCTTTTCCGAGACCGCTTAATTTGATTTGTGTTCGGTTGATTTGTGCCCAAATACTTTCGGGGTGAATTCCACTTGGAATACGGATTTTCGTGATCAAATAATTATGTGTGTCCAGATGCTCAAATTGCAGACTTGAGGTTTCGTTCGTAAATGACGAAGAGGTCGCTGCAGTAGCTTCTTTGATTATTTTTTCAACATAGCCATCGATCTGGCTTGGATCCAGCTTCCATTGCTCTTCAAGTGACTTTAAGGATAACTTTTTCTTAAAAAAGGGATCTTCGTTCATCCAATCTAAAGGGTTTGATTTATTCGGACTCATGAACGCTCAACCTCCTTCATTTTTAATCCATTGTATGGGCGTATGACTTATTCAGTGACATCTGGGCGGATATCTACATAGAATAGGTTATCATTCCGAAGGGAGGAGTGGTTTGGTGGTTTCAATCATCGGCAATATTAAAATTAACAGCGTAGGCCCCAGTTCCACAGTCTTAGTAGGAAATACGGCATCCGTTATCTTGAGCAGTAACTCCAAAATCTATGCCGGTGCCAACTCCTTCTCCATAGGTGACTCCATAGGTACAAACATTACGAATAATGCAGCCAGCAGTACGAACACGATGGATTCAGATGTGGTGGATCAAGTATCGCCTCCTTAAGGGTGGGTTTACATGAATATTACGGTGTATCAGTGCATATCGGTCAATCATCTGAAAATTGGTACGATCTCAAATTCATCGGTTTTGCAGATCGGTACTTCCGGCCGAATTAATGCCTTGTCTCATAGTTATCAGTCTAGTGACGTTCCAGAATCTCCTCCTGCGCCATCACCAGCGGTAAGTGATTCACCTCTTGTACCCTTGCCTCCACCAACTGAACTATATACACGCTAGAATTAGGCTCTTATCCTTCGCATACAATAAACCATAGGAGGGGGTTGTATGCACCCGTATTATGTTCAGCAAGTCTTTAATGCACTAAGAGTACAAGCAGAAAAGATTCAACTGCTAGAGAAACAACTCCAAGATTTAAAAGGGGACGTAGACAGCATAAAGAACAATAAAACTGCAAGTATAGGTCCTATAAATTATCATTTTGAACAATTGAAAATCGAGAAGCTGGAAGGCACTTTAAATATAGGCATTACACCAAATGAGGGAAATAATCTGGATGAAGCGATGATCAATGGTAAGCCTATTGGGGAGCAAGAGGGAGGGACACCAACTGCATCTGCATTATCGGATAAAATCCGTCCAGAGATTCTGAAGTATGTGCAAGAGGAAGTTCCTTTTCAATTTTCACGCTTAGAAAAAGAGCAGAACTTAAGTATTGATGAGCAGTATATCCAAATGGTAACCCAGGATCTGCTGAATCAGATGGATGGCCGGATTAACGAGTATGTAAGCCAGCTTCCTGCCGCTGAAGAAGGGCGTGGATACACAGAAGAGGAAAGTGCTCCTATTGTTGAACAAATCAAACGAGATATTGTTACGGCGGTAGAACGGCATTTGGAAATAAACATAACTGGAAGGCGGGAGCCGCATGAAAGTAACCGTGATTAACAGAGATATAAATGTAAACGCAGTAAAAGTGGTTTCGATATCAGGTTCTTCAGTATTTTTAGTAGGGGATACACAGACGATTAACTGTTCTTCGGCGTTTGACAGCGTGATAGAATATACTCCGAGTACTTCGGATCAAGTCAAAAAAGGCAGTTAACAATGCACAACTCGCGTATACAAGATGTATACATTAATAATCTGTCTGACAGTTCGATTTTCTTATGTGGATCTGTAGAGCGGATTCAGTCCAAATTCGTGGGCAGTAAAGAAAATTACCTATATAACATACAAGAGATTAATAGCAATAATAGAGAGGCTTTACGCTTAGACATCCCTCTTGCGATCTGGTCGAACCAAGTGAATGATGATGTTGAGATTTTAAATGATTCTGAGGAATCAAGCATTAATATTAAATTTATTAAAATCTTATCGATTGGCTCTGGAACGACCTTTCAGATTGGAAATGGTAGCTCAGTTCATCTGGAGAGTCGAACCAGTGAGTTCAAGCGGGAAATAGCTTCAGAAGATGAGGGGTAATTTGGCATATTTGTTGATACTTATTTTATAAAATTAAATTAGTTTACATAATCATTATTATGTAAACTAATTTAAGGTACTGTCCTATAAGAAAGTACTTATCACAAATAAGGGAGCTTCGAGCTACGAAAAGGAGGGCCATCAAAGGTATTCTGCTATAGAAATAGCATTAAACTTATAATTAGAGAAAGCCTGCACATTTGTAGGCTTTCTCTAATTTGGTGAAAGGACATATTTATTTAGAAACCTTCGCGAAGCCATGTAGTCGCCAGCTTGATGGCGGCTTTTTTGGCATTGGTTTCAGCTAAAGGATTAAGCATCACGAAATCATGTATGATCCCTTGAAAACGAACTGCCGTGACTGTGACCCCAGCTTCACGTAATTTGGTGGCATAAGCCTCGCCTTCATCACGTAGAACATCTGCTTCACCCGTTATGACTAGTGCTTCGGGTAGATCGCGTAACTGATCTACACTAGCTCGAAGCGGGGAGGCTGTGATCTGCTTCCGCTCCTCAGGGTCAGTTGTATATTGATCCCAGAACCATTTCATTCCATCACGCTGCAAGAAGTATCCTTCTGCGAATTTATGATAAGATTCGGTATCAAAGGAGGCATCCGTTACCGGATAGAACAAAAGTTGTTTCCCTATCTTCGGGCCACTGCGTTCTTTAGCCATAAGCGTAATGGCGGCTGCCATATTTCCACCGACACTATCACCGCCTATGGATAGCTTGCTAGCATCAAGTGCATGTTCACTACCCTGTGCAGCGATCCATTTCAGGACAGCATAGATTTCTTCAATTGCTGTAGGATATTTAGCTTCTGGAGAAAGGCTGTAATTTGGAAAAACAATGGCAGCCTCCGCTCCGACAGCTAGTTCACGGATCAAGCGGTCATGGGTATGTGCATTACCAAACACCCAGCCAGCACCATGAATGTAAAGGATCACTGGCAACGACGCGGAAGAGGAGCTAGGGGGCCGGACAATTCTTATGGAAACATTACCATTAGGTCCTCCTGGCACCATAAGATCTTCAATTTCGACTTCAGGTTTATATATCTCACTGGATTGTACAGTATCTACCGTCTCACGGCCTTTTTCTGGTCCAAGATCAGGAAGGAACGGAGGTTTGGAATTATCATCAGCAAATTTCTGCGCTGCTGGCTCAAGAATGATCTTTGGTTGATTTGACATGATGTATCGTCTCCTTTATCTGGTCATAGTATAGTTTACCCTCTTCATACCATAACCATCTAAACGAATGCTGAAACGATATGAGTCTTACAATGCTTTTTGTTGATCCTCACGAATTTCACTTTTTAAATCCCTTATTCCAGCAACCGTTTGTTTATGTTTGATACGGAAGATCAAAATAAACATCAAAGTAATAAGTAACGGATAGCCTATTGCCCAGCCTGTAAAAGGAAACACGGCGGTGGTAGCTAGAAAAGAGATCCAGCTAATCGTTACGCCTAATCTACTTCCCTTAAGTAGGCGTATCCCCGCAGCACAACCTCCGATATAAGTCAGGATAAAAGTCGCATTTGGAAACTGGATCAAAGTAGTGATAGATATCAATCCGCTGCTGTACAGTGACATGACCGTTACAAAACAGAGGAGCAGGAAAGCTATCCCACCGATAGGGGTATGATATGGTTTGGATAGTCTTCCCATCCATTGCGGTGCATAGCCCTGACGTGATAACGCATAAGCCACACGCGAGGCAGCACCGGCATAAGCGATAATGGTGGCGGTACAGATGAAGAGACCTGTAAGTCCTGCGATAAATCCTCCCCAGCGTCCAAGGGGCTGGCTGATGATCCAGACAAGTGAAGTGCTCGACCCACCTTTAAGGTAGCTTTGTGTGCCAACCGTTGCTAAAGCGGATAAGAAATATAGAACACCTACAATAATAGCAGCGATGGTCACACCTTTAACTGCAGCACGTTGTGGATCTTTGAACTCCTCAGAGAGATGTGAGACAGCTTCCCAACCAATAAAACACCAAAATAGAATTGCTGCAGCCTGTCCAATGCTCATCCATCCGTGTGGGGCAAAGGGAGTGAAGTGTTCAACCTCCATTCGAGGAAGCGCAGTAGCAAACGAGAAGACGAGAACAGCTACAATCGCAATCACTACAGCAATTTGTACCTTTCCCGCCACTTGCATACCAATCCAGTTTGTAATTAGCCCAATGGCCAACATCACCGCAGCGATAGTAATTCTCGCAGGTTCATCCCAGCCCATTGCGGCTGTCATATAACCAGCTCCGGTCAGCGCAGCGACAGGCGCACCAATCGGAACGGACATTAGGAAGAACCAGCCCACTAAAGATCCGGCTTTAGGTCCGAAAGCAAGGGTGACGAAGTGGGACACGCCTCCTGCGTTAGGAAATTTGGCAGAGAGCAGGCCCATCGATAAGGCCATTGGCAAAATCAACAGCGTCATAAATCCCCATGCCAGCAATGAAGCGGGACCTGCCATTTCTGCAGCCAGTCCGGGAACGATTAAGACTCCCGAGCCCAATACAGCGCCGATATAAAGAGCTATGGCTTGCGGCATGCCGATGTTTCTTCGTAAAGTGGTTGAACTTGAATCTTTCATGATTTTTAATCCTGCTTTCATTGTCTTTTGTTATAGAGTAGCAGATAATAGATCCATTGGAAAAACAGATTTTTTGAATAGTATCCATTCGAAATTCCGATGGGTAACTATTATTCAGGGGGCACGTATGGAATCACGTCATCTTTTTACCTTTATAGTCGTAGTGGAGACGGGTAGCTTCACACGCGCTGCACAGAAGCTTGATTATGCACAATCCAGTATTACCGCACAGATCCAAGCATTAGAGACTGAAATAGGTCAGCCTTTATTTGATCGGATCAGTAAAAGGATCATCCTAACCGATGCAGGCCGCCGTCTGCTCCCATTCGCTCAAGAGATCTCCAGAATGCACTCTCTAGCGCAAGATGCTCTTCGCTCCGAGAGTGAGCTAACAGGGTCTTTACGCATTGGCGCACCTGAATCCCTGGCTGCTTTTCGTTTACCAGGCATTATCAAGGAGTTTCGCGTGAAATATCCAAAGGTCCAAATTCTTCTGAAGCCTGGGGCCTGCTGGGAGCTAACGGATTTAGTTCGATCCGGTGAATTGGATTTGGCCTTCCTACTGCAACCAGAGACGGAAGATAAAGATCTGAATATAGAAACACTGGTGCATGAACAAATGACCCTGATCGCTCCGCCGGATCATCCCTTATTGAATCTTCCAGTGGTAGAACCGGTTCATCTTAAGGGAGAAACGATATTGCATACGGAAACTGGTTGTAGCTACCGTACTTTATTTGAACATCATTTAAACAGACACGGGGTATTTCCGGACCCTACGTTAGAGTTTTGGAGTATTGAGGCGATCAAGCAATGTGTTATGGCGGGTCTAGGCATCGCTTTTATTCCAATGATTACAGTGAGCAACGAATTAGCGGAAAGGAAGTTAGCTAGGCTGAATTGGAATGATGAATCGCAGCGTGTGGCTACTCAAATTGCCTATCATCATAAGAAATGGAAATCTCCTGTTCTAACAGAGTTTTTAAAAGCTGTACAAAAGCATGCTGAAAAATGGAGCAGCTAAGTTTAATTCTTGTAGCTATTCTATGGTACAATAGATTGTCGAAAACAAGGGAGGCTCGAAGCCATGAATGAGTGGAGTGAAGACTACGAAGAGGGGCTTGAGGCTTTTTTAATCTGGATGAAGGATGCCGGTTACACTCCCTATACGCAGAAATCCTATTTAGTGGATGTAAAACAGTTTTTAGAAAGTCTGAATGGTAAAAAGCTAGAGTCCGTAAAGAAGCTACATGTTATTTCTTTTCTTACGTCAGTGCGTGAACGTGGAGTAAGTGATGCTACCCGTAACCGGAAGCATGCCTCAATTAACTGTTTTTTTAAGGCATTAATTGAGCTGGAATTGCTTCTAACCAATCCTGCAGCTGGGATTAAGAAATCTAAAACTGAGATCAATCGCGAACCGGTCTACTTAGATGAAGGTGATCTGGGGCGATTTTTGTCTTCTATAGATGGGAAATACAAAGGTCGTAATTTAGCAGTCTTTTTACTGATGTCCTATATGGGGCTTCGGGTGGGGGAAGTCCACACGCTTAATTTAAGTGATTATAATGTAGAAAGACATTCCCTTCGAGTGTTCGGTAAGGGACGTAAATGGCGTAATGTACCGATTCCAGAGGATGTGGTACCTTTTCTCGATCTGGCGATTGAAGAACGATTAAATCCTTGGCGCAGTAAAGAGGAAGCTATGTTCATTTCACAGAAAGGACGTAGGCTGTCCATACGTGGCATTCAGCAAATCGCTGCGGACACCTTCGATCGTTTCCAAAGGGATGTGCCTGCTGCACAACGTCGACCCTATTCCAGCCATAAGCTACGACATTCCTTCGCTAC
This sequence comes from Paenibacillus sp. FSL R5-0744, assembly GCF_037972555.1. NCBI lineage: Bacteria > Bacillati > Bacillota > Bacilli > Caryophanales > Paenibacillaceae > Paenibacillus > Paenibacillus sp. FSL R5-0744. Next base: position 3,718,422 of record NZ_CP150228.1, on the reverse strand, counting down.
CATGCTGCTACGAAAAGGTGCGGATCTGAGGACGGTTCAGGAGCTGCTGGGGCACTCTTCCATTCAGACAACAACGGTTTACACGCATATCACGAGCCGTGAGAAGGAAGAAGCCATGTCGAAATTGCAAGTCCAGATTTGATAGAATTCAAAGTGCAATTCTTTTCGTGAAAAAGGGGCTATCCCCGGCCATGTATCATGACAACAGGGAGAGCCCCATGTATTCATTTGCTTATAGTTCTAGCTTAGCTATCTCAGCTTTAAGCTTCTCGGCAGATTTCTGGAATAGAGCTCGTTCTGTCTCATTTAATGGAAGATCTAGTACTTCTCGTACACCGGACCGATCTACGACGCAGGGGGCGCCAAGGTAGACATCCGAAACTCCGTTATAATTATTCAATAAAGTAGATACGTTCAATACAGAACCTTCATTATGAAGAATGGATACTACAATACGATCTAGTGCTAATGCTATTGCGTAAGAGGTTGAGCCTTTGGCATCAATAATTTCATAAGCGGCATTCTTAGTATCCTGGAATATTTCATCTTGTTCTGCTTCGTCAAAACCGAGATCAATCCCGGCAACATTCGCTAGACTCCAAACAGGAAGTTCCGAGTCTCCATGTTCCCCGATAATCTGACCATGAATACTGCGTGGATCAATTTCTTTGTGGCGTCCAATCAGGTAGCGAAAACGTGCACTATCCAGCACCGTTCCGGAACCAATGACTCTTCTGCGATCAAAACCGCTTATTTTCAAAGTGGCATATGACAAAATATCTACAGGATTAGTAGCAATAAGTAGTATCGCATGTTGATTATATTTGGTGATTTTTTGAACGATATCTTTGAAAATTGAAATGTTTTTGCGGAGAAGATCTATCCGGGTTTCACCCGGTTTTTGTGATGCACCGGCAGTTACAATGATGATATCCGCTTCCCGGCAATCTTCATATGTACCAGCCCATAGCTTCACACCACCAACAAAGGGCATGCCGTGATTCATATCCAATGCTTCTCCAAGGGCTTTCTTTTGATTAACGTCAATAAGTACGAGCTCAGGCATACGTCTCCGTAGCAGTAATGTATAGGCTGTTGTTGTACCAACTGCTCCAGTACCAATGACTACGACACGATTGGGTTTCGGGGGGGCCATGATTCCATCTCCTCAGTAATTAAAATTTTTAGCTTTTAATCTTGTCCATCATAATCGCTAACGATATTGTTTTCAAGCAGGTCTTATTTAATGCATTACCCCATTTTGGGCATACTTAATAGAAATTCTCTAATCAATTTGACAACAAGACTAGACAGGAGAGAATGTAAGAATGGATTTATTTCGCAAAAAACCGCTAATTGCACCTTCAAACTCGGGTGCAACCAAGTTGAACAAAACACTTGGTGCGCTGGATCTAACCATGTTAGGTGTAGGAGCGATTATTGGTACTGGTATTTTTGTAATGACAGGAGTAGCGGCAGCAGAACACGCTGGTCCTGGCCTTGTCATTTCATTCCTGTTAGCCGCGTTTGCCTGCGTGCTGTCAGCCCTTTGTTATTCAGAGTTTGCATCGACCATCCCGGTCTCCGGAAGTGCCTATGCTTATAGTTATGTAGCTTTTGGAGAATTACTTGCTTGGATTTTGGGCTGGGATCTTGTGTTAGAGTATGGCGTTGCAGCAGCTGCAGTAAGCAGTGGATGGTCAGGCTATTTGCAGGGACTTTTAGAGGGCTTTGGTATCCATATTCCTACAGCACTATCCGGGGCGTATAATGCGGAAGCAGGTACCATTATTAATTTACCAGCAGTAATAATCATTTTACTAATTTCCTATTTACTAACACGGGGAACTAAAGAGACTGCTCGTTTTAATGCGATTATGGTCGTTATCAAAATAGCTGTAGTGCTTTTGTTTATCGTAACTGGATTTTTCTATGTTAAACCAGAGAACTGGACTCCATTTCTACCCTTTGGCTATCAAGGTGTTGTAAACGGTGCGGCAACTGTCTTCTTTGCCTATATAGGTTTTGATGCGTTATCGACTGCTGCAGAAGAAGTAAAGCAGCCACAGCGTGATTTGCCTATAGGGATTATTTCATCCCTTGCTATATGTTCTGTATTGTATATCCTAGTTTCACTTGTATTAACAGGTATTATACCGTATACGGATCTCAATGTTAGTGATCCCGTTTCTTATGCGCTTCGTGTTGTAAATCAAGATATTATAGCGGGCCTAATCTCTGTTGGAGCTATTGCGGGAATGACCACCGTACTACTCGTAATGCTGTTCGGTCAAACCCGACTGTTATTCGCAATCTCACGTGATGGCCTTCTACCACGAGGATTGTCTAAGATCAATGCTAAAACACAGACACCTATTCGTAGTACGTGGATGGTTGGGATCATTATAGCTGTATTAACGGGCTTTATTCCTTTGGATCGATTGGCTAACTTAACAAGCATTGGAACACTGTTTGCCTTCTTTGTCGTTTCTTTGGGGGTAATTGCCCTGCGTGTTATTCATCCCAATATGAAAAGAGGGTTCAGAGTACCCTGGGTACCCTTCATTCCATTGCTAAGTGCGGCAACATGCGGATATTTGATGTATAATCTAGGAAGTGAGACATGGATTGGGTTTCTGATTTGGACGAGTCTTGGACTTCTGATCTATTTTCTATACGGCTACCGTAATAGTAAGTTAAATCATAAATAAGATTCCAATTGAGAGGAGAGAGGGCATTGACATCTAGAACCGCTGGATTGAAAACTCTAAGAATGTTTATGATGCTATTTTTTTTAGCGTGGATAGTCTCAGCATGTTCTTCACCACCACCGGAGCCTTCTCCACAGCCACAGCCTACAGAAGCACCGGAAGAAGGACAGACGATTACTCTGATTACACCACCAAGTAACGATACTAACAAAGAGAGTGGCCCGAAATATCAGGTTCAAACTCGAATTACGGGTTTTCATCTGCTTAGTGAGACAGAGGGCATAGTATGGGGTGTAACAAAAAATGAACTTCGTTTGTACGTTACCCATAATAACGGGGCGACCTGGGCTAATATTTCTCCTGCACCCAATGTGCAGTTCCTGTCCACACCTGTCTATGGAAAAGGTATCTTTTTTACTGACTCTAATCATGGTTGGATTATAAGAAGTGCTTTTGGTACAACAGAGAATATAGTGCTACGAACCACAGATGGAGGGAAAAGCTGGAAAATCTCTTCATTAGGTGATGATAATAATGTATCTTCCGTTTATTTCAATTCACCAACACAGGGATGGCTAATGACCTCTGCGAACGCTACTCCTAATAAGGAAAGCAAGGCGATTTATTCAACGTCAGACGGTGGGGCCACATGGGAAGAAGTGATGCAGAATGAACAGTATAATCCGAACCTTCCCAATCATTCGATCCCGTTCACAGGTGTAAGTACTGGAATGATCTTCAAGAGTCGTGTAGAAGGATTTGTGACTTTGCAGACCGGTGCCCTTCCTAAGATCTTTATAACTAAGGACGGTGGTCAGAGTTGGAATCCAGGACAGTCTTTTCTGGTAAATGAACAACTGGAAAGCTGTGACAGAGTCATTACTGGCAAACCAGAGTTCTTCGATGCTAGTAAGACTAATGGTTGGATGTCTGTGGGCTGCCAAAATGATAAAGATAAGACGATTACTTACCATGGTTACTTTACCGCTAATGGTGGAGATAACTGGAAATTTACACCATTTGAATTAAAGAGTCCAACCGGAGGGAATCATCAGAGCGCTCCGACGTTTCTGAATTCGCAAGTTGGTTGGGCCATTATTGGTGATACTCTTTACCATACCGCTAACCAAGGGAAAACTTGGCTCCCTCTAAAGGAGAGCAGTGTTCTGCAGTCTAAGCTTGAGGAATATCCTGAGACGATTAAGATGGAGTTTATTTCCACAGAGGTGGGATGGCTTTTACTTGAGAAAAAAGAACAAAAACGCTCGCTCCTCTTACAAACTACAAATGGTGGGATTAGTTGGCGTGTGATGTAAAGTGAAGTGAAGCTGTTTCAAAAGTAGAGGATAATACTTTTGAAACAGCTTTTTTTGAATAAGAATGAACTTCTAAATCAATATGTTTTTGATTGATTGAATATAAGGAAAAAACATAATTAAAATTTTCTTTATAGATGTGAAAAAAATCACATGACATTTAAATGATCGTGTGATATATTTAACACATAGAACAAGTTCAAATTTTCACAAACTTAACTTTCGAATAGGAGAGATTACAATGAAAACTTTTGAAACAGATTATATGACAAGAAACCTGCTGCAACTTTGCTACAACTGTGATGACGCTCACCTGTGTGAAACGGAAGAACAATGCAGAGCATGCTGGGCAGACAATGGTATGTTAGATGTTGAGACTGACGAAACGAAGCAATTGCTAGACCTCGTTCATGCTTAATCTGATCACTCGAAATTATGATTAAAGACCACTCGATTTCTTGATTTCTAAGAAAACGAAGTGGTCTTTTTGCATGAAGTCTCACTAATTTAATGCTTTCTGGACTAGAAGAGGCATATACATGTACAGAAGTGCCTGAAGTTAAGTTAAGGGTTGAATTAATGGGTATGAAGGGGGAAAATGTCATGGGAATGGGCCCGGATCTTTCATGGATGTTTGATTTCTCTGGAACAGTGATGCCAATTTTTCTCATTGTAATGGTTGGTATTCTTGCAGTATCAGCAGGCAGGGGTTTGCTTCAATGGAGCCGGAACAATAGCTCACCCATGCTAACCATCCCTGCCCGTATCGTCAGCAAGCGGAGTGAAATAAGACAGCAGCAGGTTCAAGAAGATAATGGTTCAAGTCGTACGAGTACAACCTACTACTTAACGTACGAATTGAATGGGGGCAGTCGAATTGAATTTAAAGTAGATGGCCATGAATATGGAATGAGTGCAGAAGGCGATAAAGGCATGCTTACTTATCAAGGAACCAGATATCACGGATTTGAGCGACAACCACAATACTCCACAGCGGAGTAGTCATTAGCTATACATTCATTCTTAAACCATTCTTCTGTTCCATTCAACGGAGCAGAGAGAATGGTTTTTATTTGCGGACTATTAAGAACCTAACGGAAAGCAAATGGCTTTAAAATTAGGTTGGAACTGTCACCTCTTGGGCTAATGCACATACAATACACCATGCAGTTAAGAACGAGGTTGTTAACGAAGCAACCCCAAGGAGGAGACAGCGTGGCCGTCATCAAAACGAACTCGGAAGATGTGAAGGTGCTAGCGCGGTTGATGAGAGCGGAAGCTGAGGAAGATGGAGATCTCGGTATGCTTATGGTCGGCAATGTTGGTGTCAACCGGATTCTTGGCAATTGCCTTGATTTTTTGAACATTCGTAATGTGAATGACATGGTCTATCAAAGTCCAGGAGGATTCGAAGCCCCGCAGAAAAGCTACTTCTATCAACGAGCAAGAGAAGCAGACATTCGTCTTGCTAAACGTGCAATTGCAGGTGAAAGAACATGGCCAGCGACCAATGCTTTATGGTTCTTCCGTCCTGTAGGAGATTGCCCTCCAACCTGGTATAACCAACAAAACACAGGCCGCTTTAAAGCTCATTGCTTCTTTACTCCGACTGGAGAAGATTGTCCGTCTGTATTTATTGGTAATTAACAGGGTAACTGTGTTAAAGAGAATTACTCATTATTATGAGTAATTCTCTCAGTAAGCTAGTGCAAAGGTTCTTTTGTGCCCAAAGGGAGCAACTGCTCCGATAAACATTTAGGAGGTTTCATTAAATGATCGTTCAACCATACCGTCCCGTCACTTATACTATTGGTAGTGTTTCTTCTTCAGGTATGCAAATGCCAATGTCTACAGGAATGCAAGGAATGCAAGGCATGGGTAGCATGCCGCCACAAGTTAGCAGTGGAAGTCCAATGACACCAGGAGGGGTTGTAGTTCAAAACCCACCTCAACAGTTTGAACAATCGTATATCGAAAATATTTTCAGACTGAATTTAGGCAAAGTAGGTACATTTTATTTTACTTACGAAAATAACAAAGAGTGGAATGCCAAAGTTTACAAGGGTGTGCTGGAAGCTGCGGGCCGTGACCACATTATTATTAGTGACCCAGTAACTGGTCAACGTACTGTATTACTTATGATTTATTTTGATTATGCTACATTTGATGAGCCCCTTACTTACCAGTACCCTGGAGTGATCGGTAATCCTCCTACAACAAGAAACTGTCGCTAATCAAGTCCTTATATTTCTGGATGAACCCCAACACTTAACGGTGAGGGGGTTTTCTTTATACATATTGATTTTTTGGGATAATAAGGGGAATAAAGACCCATTTTTTTTCGAAAGGACACGCATGCTTGCGGTTTGCCCCAATATATTAATATAATAAAGTATATATTCAAAAACGTGATTCCAGACTGGAGATGAAACCATTGGGAAATTGATACTGAAAGGAACAACTGGCAAGCTTCTTGCCGATACTCTGAAAAAACGAAGGAGGTGGGCCTATCCATCCGTACGGAGAATGATGGATAGGATTATAAATTGAGCGACCCTTTACCCGGTATATTACACGTAGGTCTTATTATTCTGTTGGTATTATTAAATGGATTTTTTGTTTCAGTTGAATACGCAATGGTGAAAGTACGAAGCGGTAGAATTGATACCCTTATTGAAGAAGGTAGTAAAAAAGCTTTAAAAGCGAGAAGCATCGTACGCAACTTGGAAGGTTATCTATCCGCCTGTCAGCTTGGTATTACATTGGCTTCACTTGCGCTAGGATGGTTGGGGCAACCCGCTATAGCTAACCTTGTTGGGCCCTTATTAGGAAGTATAGGTTTTGGAGTAACCGCTGTTAATGTTGTATCTTTGATTATTGCTCTAATGTTTATCACTATCTTGCATATCGTACTAGGAGAACTTGCACCTAAGACTATTGCAGTTAACAAGGCTGAATCTGTCCTTTTGCTAACATCTGGGCCGATGAATGTGTTTTACAAGATCATGTATCCAGTGATTTGGATCGTAAATGGGCTGGCACGTGGTTTATTACGGATCTTCCGTTTATCCCCTGCTTCAGAGCTGGGAACGGCGCATACGGAAGAAGAAATCCGTATTATCATGCAAGAAAGTAATAAAAGCGGCTTTATTGATAATACCGAAATGGCGCTGGTTGACAATATTTTTGAATTTGTGGACACAATGGCCCGTGAGATCATGATTCCTCGAACAGAAATGATCTGCCTGAATAATCATCTTTCAACGGAAGAGAACCTTGAGATTGCTTTTGATGGAATGAGGACGCGTTATCCAGTCTGTGATGGTGATAAGGATCATATCCTAGGCTTCATTCATATCAAGGACTTAATTAGGGATCGTGAACAAAGCTATAATAAATTGATTCGTCCTATACTAACCGTACCAGAATCTATACAGATTAGTGCTCTGCTGAAAGTCATGCAGCGCGCAAAGACACAAATCGCCATTCTGATTGATGAGTACGGTGGGACATCAGGAATGGTTACGCTGGAAGATATCATGGAGGAAATTGTAGGAGAAATTCAGGATGAGTTCGATGAGGAACGTCCTGGTGTTGAGAAGCTGGGGGAGGATGAACACTCCATCGACGGCTTGATGCTTATTGAAGAGATCAATGATCTTTTGGGGCTCCATATGGATACTGAGGATTATGATACGATAGGCGGTTGGCTGTATTCTAAATTGGAGGTTAATCCACCTCAAAAAGGACAGTCTGTAGAATTTGATGATCATCTGTTTATTGTGGAAGAAACGGATAATAAGCGGATTTCTCGAATTAAGCTGCTGAAGTTACAGCTATTGACTGAAGAAGCTGGTGCATAACGAACTTATTAGTAATATTAGGACACAGTGCTATAGCGCTGTGTCTTTTTTACAGCGTTTTTACAGTATTGTTTGCCAAAAAGAGATTAAAAATTATATAATTTTAAATGTATATGATAAAAACTACATTAGTCCACAGAGGACAGAAAGGAACTCTCCTTGAGTAAACCTAATAAAAGTACAAGCGTTCCCCAGCTTAGCAAACAAGAGAAACGGCGGGTAGAACAGGAGCAGCAAAAGCAGAAGACGAGAATTTTAATTATTAGTTCAATAGCTTTAGTAGTCATCATTTTTGTTGGATTGTTTATGTTAGCTTCGAAAGATGCCGCAAAAAATGCCACTTCGGGAGAACCAGTAGCATTCAATTACAGTGAGCTACCTAGAGTCGGTAAAGAGGATGCACCTGTTAAAATTGTTGAATTTGGAGACTTAAAATGTCCAGCGTGTTCCCAATTTGCAACTTCAGTTAAACCGAAAATTGTTCAAGATTTTGTCAACGAGGGAAAAGCAGCGCTCTACTTTGTAAATATGGCTTTCGTTGGTCCAGACTCTGAAACTGCCTCGCTTGCAGCATTATCTGTTTACCATCAGAATCATGATGAATTCTGGAAGTTCTATGATGCTGTATATGCTCAGCAAGGTGATGAGAGCGAAGAATGGGCGACTGAAGATTTCTTAGTAAGCCTTGCGGAGAAAGAGAAGTTAGCTATCGATTACGAACTGCTGCGTAAAGATATCAAGGATCGCACGTATGCAGATGAGCTGAATAAGGGTATGCAGTTAGCTAGTGAAGCTGGGGTGACGACTACACCATCCCTTTACATTAATGGAGTAATGACTGCGGATCCATTTAACATTGAAGCGATTTCAACTGAGATTAATGACGCCGCAAAAGCTGTGGAGGCAAAGTGACAAAGTTCCTATCTTTTTGCAAGCGTAACTGCCTGTATCTGGCCTGGTTCGTCTCTTTAGTTGCTGTTGCTGGTAGCTTGTATCTGAGCGAAGTATTGAAATATGAACCTTGTAAGCTTTGCTGGTTCCAGCGAATTTTTATGTATCCTCAGTTATTCCTCTTGGGAATTGCGACGTTTCGAGGGGATAAAAGGATTATCCCATATGTTCTTCCACTAAGCTTGATTGGTGGTAGTATCTCGATCTATCATTATGCGGAGCAGAAGATTCCTGCGTTAAGTAAAGTGCTTCCTTGTACAATTGGAGTTCCTTGTAATAAGGATTACTTGAACTTTTTTGGATTCATTACGATTCCTTTCCTTGCATTAATCGCTTTTGTTTTAATTAGCATTTTACTTTGGTACGGACGTAAGGAAGAAGAAGTGATGGAGTTAGATACAGAGGAAAGTTTAGGATTTTGATTTTTTAACTTTAAGTGATCCGAAAAAATGTGAAAAGTGATTAAAAACACGATCCAGAGGGATAATTGAAGAGAATGAAAGAGAGCATCCAATAAGACGCTGTATTTGCGCTTACTGGATGTTTTTTCATTCTTTTTTCATTTTTTTCAACGCTTTACTGTATACACTTTGTAGACTAATATTAGACCTTGTGAGAAGTTGAATATGCGCTGAATTTTCTTAGGGAAAACGGGGGAACCAAACTTGGCATATGTGCCAATGGGGTGAATCGGAATGGGTCGATTAGACTTTTACCGTAGGGCTAAACCACAGCCCGAATCCGCCAGCTAACCTCGTAAGCAAAGGTGGGATAATGACCATGCATAGCATGCGGATCATTTCCGTATGCTATTTTTAGTGTCTGCATTTATGAAATCCACCAATGAAAACAGCGCGCGGAAATTCCGTTTCAGCTCCCAAAGAAAGGAACTGTATCCACCATGGTAAGCAAGGTAAAACGACTATTGATCGGGCGTCCGATGAAGTCGAACGAACTCGATCATGAAAAGTTATCCAAGGTTAAAGCACTGGCTGTCCTGTCTTCTGATGCGCTCTCGTCTGTAGCCTACGGAACGGAACAAATTTTGATTGTACTGGTGGCTGCGGGGTTTACTGCCATCTGGTATTCCCTGCCAATTGCATTAGCCGTATTGGGCCTGCTGGCCATCCTGATTTTATCCTATCGGCAGACGATTTACGCTTATCCTCAGGGAGGCGGAGCTTACATCGTTGCCAAGAGTAATCTTGGTGTTCCGACAGGGCTCTTAGCAGGAGGGTCTTTGTTAGTGGATTACATTCTGACCGTAGCTGTTAGTGCGTCGGCAGGGACGGATGCGATCACATCGGCTTTTCCAAGTCTTCATAATCACACCGTTCTTATTGCAGTATCAGTTATTATTTTACTTACTTTGATTAATCTTCGCGGAGTTACAGAATCAGCTTCATTCATCGCAATCCCAGTGTATTTGTTTGTGGTGTCGATTGTAGTCTTGATTATCTCCGGTGTTATTAAATATGCAGCAGGTGGCGTGCATGCGAATGTCCCTGAAATTGGCTCTGCTGTTTCTAATGTTAGTTTGTTTCTACTATTAAAAGCCTTCAGTTCTGGCTGTTCGGCACTTACGGGTGTAGAGGCTGTATCTAATGCCATTCCAAACTTTAAAGCACCAGCTGAAAAGAACGCAGCCAAGACCCTAATGGTCATGGGGGTTATACTTGGATTTATGTTTACAGGTATCACACTACTGGCGTATTGGTACGGCATAGTGCCTGATGAAAAGGCAACGGTTGTTTCTCAGATCGCTGAATCGACCTTTGGCCGCGGAACCTTATATTTTTTCATTCAAGGTATCACAGCAGTAATTTTGTTCTTGGCAGCTAATACAGCTTACTCAGCGTTCCCGCTGCTCGCATTTATGTTTGCAAAAGATAAATATATGCCACATGCTTTTATGGTTCGTGGTGACCGTCTAGGTTTCTCTAATGGTATTATTTTTCTAGGTGTTCTGTCTGCTGTTCTTGTAGCTGCATTCCACGGAAATACAGAAAGCTTGATTCCACTTTATGCGGTTGGTGTATTCATTCCTTTCACATTGTCACAGCTAGGAATGATGGTTCATTGGTTTAAAACAAAACCAGCGGGATGGAAAAAAAGATTTGTTGTAAATACCATCGGTATGCTGACTACATTGACGATTACGCTTATTTTTATCATCACTAAATTCTCAAGCGTATGGATGGCTTTCATTTTCTTACCTGCTGTAATGTTCGTGTTCCACCGGATTCACAGGCACTATTTGAACACTGCAGATCAGCTTCGTATATGCCCGAGTACAGATAAACCTTTGATTAAAGGCAGTACAGTTGTTGTTCCAGTTGCGGGTGTAACACGTGCTGTACTACATTCCATCAGCTATGCCAAGTCTCTAACGGATAATGTTGTAGCCGTGTATGTTGGCTTTGATGAAGAGGACATTCAAAAAATGGAGCAACGGTGGGAGGAATGGAATCCGGGTGTACGCCTGATCGTACTTCGTTCCAGATATCGCAGTATTATTCGTCCGTTAGTGAAATTTATTGATACAGTGGAGTGGAAGACCGCAGCGACGGATCATATCACGATTCTGATTCCACAGTTTATAACTAAGCATTGGTGGCAAGCTGTACTTCATAATCAGACCAGCTTTTTAATCCGTTCGTATCTAATGAATTCAAAAGATGTTGTAGTTGCGACTGTCCCATATCATTTGAATAAATAATGGATCATTAAGGAGAGGCTATATCCGGAACGTTCGGAATATAGCCTTTTTTTTGTATTTTTAAGAAGGAAATTATTGCAAATCCACAAAATTTAAAATTTATATGTTGACATAGAGAATGAGAATCAATATCATTTAAAAGTGAGACTGAGGTAGTCAACACCTTTGAATAACATAGGATGTACACACTAGGAGGGTATTTAATGTTTTTGTTTAACAGAAAAAGATTTGGAAGCATGAAATTAATGATGGTCGGATTAATGGTGATGGTGCTATTCTTATCCGCTTGCGGTAATAATAATCCCGGTAACGCTTCAAACGCAGGAACAGAGCCAACGACGGCACCTACTGCTGAAGCTCCTGCAGCTCCTAAGACGTTAACGGATGCAATGGGACATGAAGTAACGATTCCAGCTAATCCTGGGCGTGTACTGGGTTCTTATTTGGAGGATGCTTTGGTAACTCTAGGTGTGACTCCAGTAGCGCAATGGTCAGTGACTAATGGTATTCAAGATTATCTGTCCACTGAATTGAAGGATGTTCCTACGATCAGCTACGATCTTCCGCTCGAGGCAGTAACCAGCTTCGCTCCGGATCTTATCCTCATCCCATCGGAGTCATCTGTACAGAATGGTATCTATGACCAACTGAATAAGATTGCACCGACTTATGTGATTGGGGATAAGCTAAATCAAGATTGGCGTAAATCGCTACTCAAGATTGGTGAAATTCTGAACAAGACCCCTGAAGCAGAGAAAGCCATTAAAGATTATGAAGACAAGGCGGCTGCAGCGAAAGAAAAGCTTAAAGGAGCTATTGGAGATGAGTCCGTGGCGATTTTATGGTTGGTACAAAAGAACTTCTATATTGTAGACGAAACCCGCAGCAGTGGTGCTGTATTATATACAGACCTTGGTGTAAAGCTGCCTAACTTAGTAACAGAAATTCCTGTTGGTACAAGAGCTACTTGGAATCCAATTTCGCTAGAGAAGCTTTCTGAGCTGACAGCAGATCATATTATCCTTGTAAATAGTGATAAGACTGAGGGTTCGGAGATTCTGGACAGTGCAATTTGGAAAGGCATCCCGGCTGTAAAAGCTGGTAATGTGCATGAAATGAGCTCAACAAGCAGTTGGCTATACAGTGGTGCGAACGCTGGTGGCAAAATTATTGACGATGTGTTAAAAAGTTTTGTGAAATAAAAAGTCGTAATTCACCTTGAATGAGACTTATCATTTGGGTGGGGAAGGGCGTGCAGATCAAGTATCTTAGGATACTTAGATCTGCACCATTTTTTTATAAACCATTCCTGTATTACTGAAAAATAACTCCTACAATTGTACAACCTAATTTTTTTTGCGATAATGAGAATGATTGTTGTTATCATATAGACCATTGTAACTATCGATTAAGGAGACGACTCATGGTTTCACCCTCAGATTTCGCACATCGTAATAAAAATGATACACAAAAAGCTATACATACCCGACCGGCAGCTGCAATGGGTATTCTAGTGATTGGACTCGCTGCCATTGCCTTTGGACTGGCACTTTCGGTCTCAGTGGGTGCGGCAGATATCAAGCTAGCTACGGTATGGGAAGCAATATTTCATTTCAATCCAGATGTACAAAAACATCAGGTGATAAGAGAACTGCGATTTCCACGCGCGATAGCAGGTGCATTGGTCGGTGCTTGCTTCGCAGTAGCAGGGGCAATCATGCAGGGGATGACAAGGAACCCTCTTGCGGATTCAGGTCTGTTAGGCTTGAATGCGGGAGCAGGTGTAGCGCTGGCCATAGTTTTTGCTTTTGCACCTTCGCTCTCCTTCACTTCACTTATGTTGTTTTGTTTTATAGGTGCTGCTATAGCTTCTTTTATCGTATTTGGAATCGGGTCGCTATCTTTTAATGGCCTTACACCTTTACGTTTGACGCTGGCAGGTTCCGCGGTAAGTGCACTACTAGTTGCTGTTAGTCAGGGCATAGCTATTCTTTTTAACTTATCCCAAGATATAGCCTTCTGGTTGGCTGGCGGAATGGGCGGGGCAAGCTGGACTCAGATCAAGATTATTTTTCCTTGGGTGTTCGTGGCATTAATCGCAGCGATGATGTTATCGCGGTCTGTCACCTTGCTCAGCTTAGGAAGAGAAGTTGCAGTTGGTCTGGGGCAGCGGACAAGATTAGTACAGTTGGCATGTATGATTGTTGTAGTAGTTCTTGCCGGAAGTGCAGTCTCAATGGTTGGCCCGATTGCTTTTATAGGACTAATTATTCCACATGTAGCACGTTATTTCGTTGGAGTAGATTATCGGTGGATCATTCCTTGCTCGGCAGTTCTTGGGAGCTTATTGATCATCTTTGCGGATATCGCCGCTAGAATGATAAATGCCCCTTATGAGACGCCGCTAGGCGCATTAATTGCCATCATCGGTGTACCTTTCTTTATTTACTTAGCGAGTAAGCGGAAGGGGGAGCTGTAATGCACAGAACAACCCTTTCTCCCAATGAAAATGAACGCCGTACACGTGCTATTACAGTGTTAGCGGTCCTTGCCATATTGATCGTTGTTGTTTTTATTGTCAGTATGAATACAGGATTTATGCGTCTATCCCCACGGGAGGTATTACATACACTGCTGGGTGATGGAACTCATCAGCAAAAGCTTATCTTATTTGATTTCAGATTACCTCGCATCGTAATTTCATTGTTGGTTGGAGCGGGCTTTGCAGTGTCAGGCTGTATTTTACAAAGTCTCGCAAGAAATGCACTTGCCGAACCGGCTACGCTGGGCATAAGTGCGGGTGCTGGTTTTGCGGTAATCATTTTTATCTCGTTTTTTCCGGCTACAACAGCAGCTCCGGTATTTGTCTTGCCGCTCTTAGCGCTTGGAGGGGCTAGCTTAACCGCCGCTTTAATCTATATTCTTGCTTATAGAAAAGCAGATGGTCTATCTCCAACAAGGTTGATCCTTATCGGGATTGCAGTCGCTGCCGGAATTAACGCTTGCCAGCTGGTGTTGGCACTTCGGCTTGATCCCAATAATTATCAGTTTGTAGCGACTTGGATCGCCGGGAAAATATGGGGGGGCGATTGGAGATTCGTCCTTGCTCTGCTACCTTGGATAGCGATTCTGTTACCGTTCGCCTTCTATAAAGCCCGTATTCTTAATGTATTGAATCTAGGGGACCATACTTCAGTAGGACTTGGAATGCGAGTGGAGAAGGAGCGTATTCTCCTTCTAGTGACTGCAGTTGCGCTTGCCGGCTCCTGCGTTGCTGTAAGTGGAGGAATTGGCTTTGTCGGCCTAATTGCACCACATCTTGCCCGCAAGCTTGTGGGACCCCGTCATCAGGTATTATTGCCTGCTAGTGCGTTGACAGGGGCGCTTCTTATGATTACTGCTGATACTATCGGCAGATGGGTGTTACAGCCTGCAGAAGTTCCAACAGGCATCGTGGTTGCGATCATTGGTGCACCTTACTTTTTATATTTACTCGCCAAATCGAAAGCATAATGCGTACGAAGCGAGTTTTACTATGTAGTTCATTCTAGGAGCATAGCTCCATAAAACTTTTAAGGAGTTGTTAACATGTCAGAACGTTTGAACACAGAAGAGTTAAGTATTGGGTATGCAGAGGCTACAATTGTTAAAGGGTTGAACTTAACTATCCCTACGGGAAAAATAACCGCACTAGTGGGCGCTAACGGTTCTGGTAAATCTACAATTCTTAAAACAATGGCCCGGATCATGAAGCCTAAGAGCGGCAGCGTAATGCTGGACGGCAAATCGATCCATAACTTTTCAACGAAAGAGGTAGCTCGTCAGCTTGCGATCTTACCGCAAAACCCAACGGCTCCAGACGGACTAACGGTCTCTGAACTTGTCAGCTATGGTCGCTTCCCGCATCAAAAAGGATTTGGCACAATGACAGCAGAGGATCGCAGCATTATCTCCAACGCAATCACTGTTACAGGTATGGAGCCTTTCCATGACCGTCCGATTGACCGCTTATCTGGAGGACAACGTCAGCGTGCTTGGATCGCTATGGCATTGGCGCAAGAAACTGACATTCTATTCCTGGACGAACCAACAACATTTCTAGATATGGCTCACCAGCTTGAAGTTCTACAGCTTCTGCAAAAGCTGAATGAGGAAGAAGGCCGTACCATTATCATGGTCGTGCATGACTTGAATCATGCTACTCGTTATGCGCAGCATATGGTAGCTATTAAGTCTGGTACTGTGGTTAGTGAAGGCTCACCTACAGAAGTTATGACACCAGATGTATTGCGGGAAGTGTTTGGAATTGAGGCAGATATTGTTCCAGATCCACGTACAGGTGTGCCGCTGTGTCTTCCTTACGAGCTTGCGGCCTACAAAGCCGTATAATTATATTGAAATCATACAACGAACAGGCTCCCGTCATTGACAAGGGAGCCTGTTCGTTGTTACAGTTGTGGTTGCCTACAAATCCATGATACTACTACTAAAAATAGATCAAGGACCATCATTTATACATGGTTAAAGGAGCATGAAACATGAATATTGACAAAATTCAAAATGACCTAGAGCAGCTAATGACTACAGGGATTGTGAAGAGTCATGAGAACTTAAAAGATCACGTGTATACTAAAATGGGCGGTAAAGCTGATATTTTGGCAGCACCAGCTACTTATGAGGAAATTCAAAAGATCGTTACATATGCGGAACAGAATGGGATCACCCTTACGGTACTTGGGAACGGCTCCAACGTGATTATCCGTGATGGCGGTGTGCGTGGGATCGTGCTGCAAACGGCAGGATTAACCGAAATGGGGATTCGTGACAATCTCTTATATGCGGAGTGTGGAGCCAAGATTATTGATGTTTCCAGATATGCACTGGATATGGAGCTTACGGGTCTTGAGTTCGCCTGTGGCATTCCAGGAACGGTTGGTGGAGCGCTTTACATGAACGCAGGTGCTTATGGCGGAGAAGTTAAAGATGTATTGCACAGTGCGCTGGCTATAACTAAGAGCGGGCAATTGGTGACTCTGCAAGGGGATGAACTGCAATGGGGTTACAGAAAAAGCGTGTTCGCAAGCGGTGAATACATCGTGCTTGAGGCGAAATTTGCTATGACTTCCGGAGATGCATTATCCATCAAGGCGAAAATGGATGAACTTACTTACTTGCGTGAATCCAAGCAACCGCTTGAGTATCCTTCCTGTGGTAGTGTCTTTAAACGTCCTCCAGGTCGGTTTGCAGGTCAGTTAATTCAAGAGAGTGGCTTGCAGGGAACAAGAATCGGTGGTGCTGAGGTATCCAAGAAGCATGCAGGGTTTATTGTAAATGCAGATAATGCAACCGCCAGCGATTACATCGGGCTAATTCACCATGTAAGAGCGACTGTGAAGGATAAATTCGGCGTGGAGCTTGAAACTGAAGTGGAGATCATTGGGGAAGAGTAACTATTAATTAGAAAGAGCCCACAGATTACTGTGGGCTCTTTTGCTGTCGTTACAAATGGTTTAATCCACTGAAAGGGTATATTTAGCTCTTTCAGTAGTTATTTCCGCCTTGCGATCACTTATGTCCTCAATCCGAAGCCCGTCAATAGCTAAGTCATAGGTGGAGTGTGGTAGCGATACTAGCTCACCATCGGCGTTTAAAGTGCTGCCAAATCCTTTTAATATTAATGCACTCCCAAGATAATCATCGATAACATCCTCCGCACTCCGAAACTCAACAGCCTCTAGATTAAAATGAATTTTATCCAGATCACGAAGCTCTTTCTTTTCAATTACAATAGTTTCATTCACATGACTGTTAATCCAGTCCATAAGTTTCTGTATACTTTGTTCCATTAGATGATCCCACCCTTACCTCGAAGATTATTATGTTTAAGTTACCCTTTTCTTAGGATTTGAATCCTTATTTTCGCCACATCTGAGCGGATTTGAACAAAGGAAGGTACTAAGGAATAGCGAATGTTACAGAATAGCAACAACAGAGATAATCCTCTACAACCAGAATAAGGATAGAAGAAAGTTAACTATTCTAAAAAGGGGGGAGTGTTATTGATTCAGCTAACTGATGTCTCAAAATATTATCAGGAGAGGTGTGCAGTTGATCGAATTACTTTCACGGTGGAGAAAGGTGAGGTCTTTGGATTTCTAGGTCCCAATGGTGCAGGGAAGACTACAACGATGCGAATGATGACAGGGCTTCTTCAGTCTACAAGCGGAGAGATTTTAATTAATGGCATGAATATTTCACGTCATAAAAAAGAAATCCATGCTCAAATTGGTGTTGTTTTCGAGCTTCCGAACCTATACATGCGTAGTTCTATTCGAAATAATCTGGAGCTGTTCGCTGATCTGTATAGGGTAGCAGGAAATCGAGTAAATGAAGTCATGGAAACCCTCCAGCTGTTAGATAAGGAAAAAGCTAAAGTAAGCAGCTTATCCAAAGGCTGGAAGCAGCGTGTTCTAATCGCCAGAGCATTATTACATAAGCCTCAAGTGTTGTTTTTAGATGAGCCTACAAGTGGGTTAGATCCAAATTCAGCTTCACTCATACGTAATCACGTCAAGAGAATTCAAGAAGAAGGCACAACCATCGTCTTAACGACGCATGATATGCACGAAGCCGAGGCATTGAGCGATAGAGTGGGCATCATGCACGCTGGTGCCTTGGTGGCACTCGATGAACCGCATAGACTTAAGACCATTTATGGTAAACCAGAAATTGAAGTTAAATATCAGCAGGATGGTAAAGTGGTTATGAAATCCTGGCCGATTGCAGAAGAAGCTACTAAAGATCATATCTATCAGTTAATGTCTACGAATCAAATTCTAAGTATGCACAGCAAAGAAGCTTCGCTGGCAGATGTATTCGCTGCCCTGACGGGAAGTGAGCTAAGTTGAGTCATCAGATATGGAAGCTGTATAAACATGAAAGTAAGGATATACTGCGTAATCCTGCGACTGTAATTCTAATAATTTTGCCTATATTTATGGCTAAAATTATCATCACTGTAGTGGACAAGAGCGGTTTGGACTTCATGCTTCTTTCTACATGGATATTATTTGCGCAAGTGATGGTTGGGATCATGATTACCGGCCCAGGATTAATTGAGGAGCGGGAGAGTAAGACTTATGATGCGCTGTTGATTACTCCGCTAAGCAGAGGCCAGATTATTACAGCGAAAGCTGGATCTGTTCTTGTTTTTTCTTTGTTATCACAGCTGATTGTTTATGTACTAAATCAAGGTTTGACAATGGATTTACTCCCTTCCTTATTGTATATGTTATTGGGTGGAATTATCTTTGTACAAGTTGGAATTATCATTGGTTTAAAGGTAAGTTCCTCCAAAAATGGTTCAGCCATCAGCTCCGCATTTATGGTTGTTTTTTTCTTAGTTGCTTCTGTGTACGTCGCTCTTCCAGAATGGACTTATCCGATCTTTGTTATTCTGCCAAGTATTGAAATCGTCCAGAATTTGAACAGTATTCTAAATGGAGAAGGAGTATTGCTCCTAGAAAGCCTGCTTTTGCTCTTGTGGATTGTGGTGCTTTCGCTCTGGATTTGGAAGACGGGCAAAGCGTAGAACTTGTCAGAAGCAAATTACCATGGTATAGTTCAAGACGCAATATGCATGAAGAAGAAGTCTGCACGGATTGTGCAGGAGAGGTTCGCGAACTCCCTCTATAAAAAACTAAGAGTATATTAAATCTTATAAGCGGATGCAGTCCTTAACCCGGACGTTGCTTCCGTTTCTTCTTAGTGGAGCAAAGTTTTCGAAATCTCGTTCTTCTTTCCATTACCGGCCAAGGTCGAAGGAAAAGAGAGGGGTTTTTTGTCGTGTCAGAAGGAAGATTGAAAGAGGAAATGCAAGAAGTCACTTTACTTGGTAATCAGGGAACGCAGTACAAGTTTGGTTATGATCCAGCTATTCTTGAGGTGTTTGATAACAAGCATCCAGGGCGTGATTATTTTGTTAAATTCAACTGCCCTGAGTTTACTAGCTTATGTCCTGTTACAGGTCAGCCGGATTTTGCCACATTGTATATTTCGTATATTCCTGAACAGAAAATGGTGGAATCTAAATCATTAAAGCTGTATCTGTTTAGCTTCCGTAACCACGGTGACTTTCATGAGGACTGCGTCAACATTATTATGAATGATCTGATCTCACTGATGGACCCACGATACATTGAGGTATGGGGCAAGTTCACTCCGCGTGGAGGCATATCTATTGATCCTTATTGCAACTATGGAAGACCGGGTACGAAGTATGAGGCGATGGCGGAGCACCGCTTAATGAATCACGACCTCTATCCAGAAAAAGTGGATAACCGCTAATCCCAACTAGTTGATAAGGAGAGATTAAGATGAACAAAAAAGCACTCGTCGTATTTAGCGGCGGACAAGATAGCACCACTTGCCTGGTTTGGGCATTGAAGCATTTTGAGGAAGTGCAGGTAGTTACCTTTAATTATAATCAGCGTCATGCGGCTGAAATCGAAGTTGCTACAGAAATAGCAGCTAAGTTTAATGTAAAACAGCATATCCTTGATCTTGGGCTGCTTAATCAGCTGGCTCCAAATGCACTAACCCGCCAGGATATTGATATCGTTGCTGGCGAAGGTGATGAGCTTCCTAGTACATTTGTTGACGGACGGAATCTGTTATTTTTGTCTTTTTCCGCAATATTAGCTAAACAATTGGGATACTCCCATATCGTCACTGGTGTCTGCCAAACGGACTTTAGCGGGTATCCGGACTGCCGTGATGTATTTGTGAAATCATTGAATGTTACGCTGAATTTATCTATGGACTATGAGTTTGCGATACACACTCCATTGATGTGGCTGGATAAAAAGGAAACGTGGAAGATGGCAGATGAACTTGGTTATTTTGATTATGTTCGCGAACACACATTGACCTGTTACAACGGTATTATTGGCAGTGGCTGCGGTACTTGTCCAGCCTGTCTGTTGCGTCAGCGTGGTCTTGAGCAATATGAGGCGGAGAGAATGGAGGCCGGTTCTTAATGCTTAACGAGGTTTCAGTCTGCAAAATATTTACGTTTGATGCGGCGCATCAACTAATTGGTCACAAAGGGAAATGCAGCAATCTGCACGGACATACTTATAAGCTCGAAGTAGTGCTTAAGGGCAAACCAGAGGCTACGGAAGGCCATTCAGACGAAGGGTTTGTTATTGACTTCAGCGATATCAAGGCGACTGTACAACAAAGCCTTGTAGATCGTTTAGATCACGCTTTTCTTGCTATGGGAAATGAACCTGTGTTAGAGACGTTAACGAATACGGGCTCCAAAGTAGCCTTGTTGTCATTCCGCACCACAGTGGAGAATATGTCTTCATATATTGCCTACAAGCTTAAGCAAGCAGGGTTGCCTTTGTACTCGGTAAAGCTATGGGAGACTCCAACCTCCTGGGCAGAGGTGCTGGCTGAAGATGTTCCGGATGAAGGGCCATCCTACCGTTTATATGGAGGCTGTGACTGTGAGTAAGATTCCTGTAATTGAAATGTTCGGTCCGACTATTCAAGGCGAAGGTGCGGTAATTGGAGTGAAGACGATGTTTGTCCGCACCTATGGCTGCGATTATCGCTGTGGCTGGTGTGACTCTGCTTTTACTTGGGATGGTACTGCTAAGGATAAGGTTCGAATGATGACCTCGGATGAAATTATGAATGAACTTTTAGCTATAGCTGGAGATAATTTCGACTGTGTTACGATTTCAGGCGGAAATCCTGCTTTGATTGGTGACGGGATGGGCACTTTTATTAACCTGCTTCATGAACGAGGGATACAAGCCGCTATAGAAACTCAGGGCAGTAAATGGCAGGAATGGTTCAATAACGTGGATGTGCTGACCATTAGTCCGAAGCCGCCAAGCTCAGGGATGACGACGAATTGGGAAATACTAGATAACATCATGAGTAAGATGGAGAATCTGGGCCGCTCTACGCACAGTCTTAAAGTCGTTGTGTTTGATGATAAGGACTTTAATTATGCAAAAGACATTCACCAGCGATATCCAAATGTGCAGCTCTTTCTGCAGCCTGGGAATGATGATGTCACTGAAGAAGGCGACATTTCTGCTCGACTTTTGGGAAGGCTGGAATGGTTGTTTAATAAAGTAATCGTAGACTCTGAGATGAATAAAGTACGTGTCCTTCCACAGCTGCATGCATTGATCTGGCATAATAAACGTGGCAAGTAAAAAGTATTTAAATGTAACGGGTGTCTGCTCAGCAGATGCCCTTTTTTTATTGATTTAAGCCTTTAAATAGGTAGATAGAATGTCCCATAATCTGGTATGATTTTCATAAAAATTGTAGGAGGTACTAAATGGGAAATTCAACTGCACTATTAATTATCGACGTTCAAGAAGCTATGTTCTCCTATCCTGATCAAAAGCTGTACGATGAAGAGGGTGTAATGGAGAGAATTATTTCCCTTCAGAACAAAGCTAGGGTAGTAGGTACTCCAATAGTTTATATTCAACACACCGAAGATGAGGAATATACAAAAGGTACGCCCACATGGCAGATCAGTCACCGCATCACACCGCAGGAAGGCGAAGTTATTGTGGAGAAGCCTACTTGGGATGCTTTTCACCGAACCGAACTGCAAGAGGAGCTACAGAAGCTGGGGATCACGAATCTGGTGATTTGTGGGATGCAAAGTGAGTTCTGCTTAGATACGACAATAAGACGCGCATACAGTATGGGGTATAAGAGTGTTCTCGTCCAAGATGCTCATAGCACCTTTGATAATGGGGTTCTGAATAGTAGTGAGATCGTTAAGCATCATAATGCGGTAATCGGAGGGAGATTCGCCCAGTTACGAGCTGAAAGCGAGGTTCAGTTCTAGATGAGTACACCTCAGGCTGCCATGAAACCTATTCAGCGTTCTCGACTTAGACTATTTGGCGGAAAGCGATATTTTATTTGGAAAAGATATTTGAAATGGTGCACTAGCCGCAGTAAGGTGGCGAAGCAGCGCACTAGTGAAATTTTATCTAATGAAGTGATGACTCATGCTACACCGTTATTAAGAAGTCTACGGAATGTAGATATGGTGCTTCAATACAATAAAATAACCAATTTACGTCTGGCGATAGCGAAACTGGATGGGCTCTTGGTGCGCCCGGGTGAGACTTTTTCCTATTGGAGAAGCATTGGTAAGCCCAGTAAGCGAAAAGGGTATCTGGACGGGATGGTGCTGCATTATGGTGGCTTCCATTCTGGAGTCGGCGGGGGACTGTGCCAGTTGTCCAATCTGATCTACTGGATGACACTGCATACACCTCTTACGGTTACAGAACGGCATCGGCACAGCTATGATGTATTTCCAGATGAACAGCGTACACAGCCATTTGGAAGCGGGGCCACCTGTTCTTATAATTATTTGGATCTTCAAATGAAGAATAACACGAATCAAACATATCAATTAAAGCTCTGGCTGGATGACAGCCATTTGCATGGAGAATGGAGATGCGATGAGCAGTCCCTTTATAAATATGAAGTGTATGAAAGTGATCATCGGATTAGTTTAGAACCTTGGGGAGGGTATATACGCAGTAACAAGATTAGTCGAAAAGTATTCACACGTACCGGCGACCTAGTTGGAGATGAAGCTGTAACGGATAACTATGCGCTTATGATGTATTCTCCGCTTCTTCATGGATAAGAGGATAAGGTAATGGGTTATAACATAGAAGACACGTTATTGTTCTATCCTATGCTATACTCAAAGGAGCGGATTAACAGCATGAAAGCATTAACCTACCAAGGGAAGAAGAAAGTGAAAGTTAAAGAGGTTGCTGATCCGAAGATTGAGAAAAAGGATGACATTATCGTTCGAATTACTTCTACAGCGATTTGTGGCTCAGATCTGCACATTTTTAACGGTGAAATTCCAGGAATGCATGATGACTATGTTATTGGTCATGAGCCCATGGGCATTGTTGAGGAGACCGGTCCAGACGTAACTAAAGTCAAGAAAGGCGACCGGATCATTATTCCCTTTAATGTAGCCTGTGGTCAGTGCTACTTCTGCCAGCATGAGATGGAGAGTCAATGCGACAATGCTAATGACGCCAAGGATACAGGCGGATATCTGGGTTATTCCGATACTTATGGGGGCTTTGCAGGAGGGCAAGCCGAATTACTGCGGGTTCCTTATGGTAATTTCGGCCCTTTTGTCGTTCCTGAGGATGCAGAAATGGAAGATGAAAAAATTCTTTTCTTATCTGATATTGTACCTACTGCTTGGTGGGGAGTCGAAAGCGGCGGAGTGAAGCCAGGGGATACAGTCATTGTTCTCGGCTGCGGGCCTGTTGGACTGCTTACTCAGAAATTTGCCTGGATCAAAGGCGCCTCAAGAGTCATTGCGGTTGATCATATCGGCTACCGTCTGCAGCATGCGAAGCTGACCAATAATGTCGAAATTTACAACTTTGAAGAGATTAAAGATATTGAAGCTCATTTGAAGGAGATAACACATGGGGGCGCAGATGTAGTTATTGACTGTGTAGGTTTGGATGCCAAAATATCTGCATTGGAGAAAGTGGAAACCACTCTGAAGCTACAGGGAGGCTCACTCAGTGCATTTAGAATGGCCTCGGATATCGTACGTAAATTCGGAACTATTCAGCTTGTAGGAGTTTATGGGCTTAATTACAATATGTTCCCTTTGGGTCATCTATTTGAACGCAACATTACTTTAAAAATGGGACAGGCTCCAGTGATTCACTATATGCCTTTGCTTTATAAGATGATTAAAGAGAATAAATTTGATCCCACAGATATCATTACACATCGCTTGCCTATCAGCAAAGCGGAGCATGGCTATGACATTTTTAGTGAGAAAAAAGAGGATTGCATCAAGGTGGTTCTGAAACCTTAGCCTTTAAGAAGCATGAGCTCTCGTCAGAAATGACATTGCTTATGCTTTTTTTAGTGAAATCTAATGAAAATAGATGCATTTTTTCACGGTCTGCGTTAAATTAACATAAGTGACTTAAGATAGTGAAAGGACGCGTACCATGTGAAGCTTAAAAAACCGCCACTTCCTATTCCGATTTTAATGTTGATTGGGATTGTGGCCATCTCTTTTTCCGCCATTTTTATTAAGTGGTCAGCAGCGCCAGCATCTATACAAGGAATGTATCGGCTGTTGTTCACCTCGCTGCTGATGTTGCCTTTTGCAAGACCATACAGCGGAGCAGCGTTCGCTCTTCGTAAAAAAGACTGGATCATGCTAGTGCTCTCAGGCACTATGCTAGCTCTACATTTTTTGCTTTGGATGGGCTCTTTGAAGTATACTTCGGTAGCTAGTTCAACGATGATCATGGCGCTGGAGCCAGTGTTTATTATGCTGGGCGTTTATTTTTTGTATAAGGAAAGAACGGCTGTGTCTGCTATTCTTGGGCTGAGTATTGCTATAGGCGGAGTAGTGTTTATCGGTTGGGGAGATATTGGTATCTCTGCAGATAATCTTAAAGGTGATTTGTTATCGGTTGGAGGAACAGTAGCGGTAGCTGTGCATATGCTTATCGGTCAAAAGCTTGTAGTGCGCATGCCCTCATACCTGTACAGCTTGATAGTCTTCTTATCAGCGGCTGGTGTGTTTGCCATTTACAATCTGTTCATGGGGATTTCCTTTTTTAATTATCCTGCGAATGAGTGGGGGATTTTCCTATTGCTAGCAGTTGTTCCTACGGTGTTTGGTCATATTTTATTTAATTGGCTGCTTCAGTATGTATCTGCAACTACGGTATCTATGAACATCTTAGGAGAACCAGTGGGGGCTAGTATCCTTGCTTATCTGCTCTTGGGTGAACAATTAACTGCGCTACAATGGGCAGGTGGACTTTTGGTTATGTTTGGACTGGGTGTATATTTGTACGCTGGAAGAAAGAAAACGATTCAGGTGGCAGATGCCATTCAGAATGCTTCATAACAGATATTTTAATCATAAAGGGGTCGCAAGGTATGGAAGAACAAGATCAAAATTTAGAACTTCATCCTGGAAAAGGCACTGCGCCAACAAGTGAGGAACTATGGAACGAAGACACGTACACAGCTTGGGTTGCTCGATTTGGTACACCGTCTGAGGCTGCAGCCAAGTTAATCAAGGAACCAAGTGCAAAGCTGTACCCGCTCTCTTCTTATTTTGGAGATGTACAGGGTAATAAGATGATGAATCTCATGGGATCAAACGGAATGAAAGCAGTCGCGCTGTCATTACTCGGGGCGGATGTAACTGTTGCCGACTTCTCGGAGGCTAATGCGCGTTATGCTGCTGATCTCGCACAAGAAGCGGGTGTTCAGCTTAACTATATCGTATCGGATGTTCTTAAGCTGCCAGATCACGTGCTCGATGGTTCATATGATATCGTATTTGCTGAATTAGGAATTGTACACTACTTTACCGACCTAGCACCGTTTATGGAAACCGTCCGCCATTTACTTTCTCCTGGTGGGATTTTTGTTCTACGTGATTTCCATCCTGTGACAACTAAGCTTATATCCTCTAAGGGTTCTACAGCGAAGGTTCGTAAGCACAAAGTTAGCGGGGACTATTTCGATACGACATTGGAAGAAAAAAAGGTCTCATACTCTAAGTATTTGCCTTCCACAGGCAAACCAATAGACGAACAGGAACATAGCGTTGTATATTGGCGCCGCTGGACGCTTGGAGAAATTGTAACAGCTGCTGCCAGTTCCGGGCTTGTGATCCGCCAATTGATCGAAGAACCCAATCTATCCTCGGATGTTTATGATAAAGGAATACCAAAGACATTCACTTTGGTGGCTGGAAAGGGTCAGAACCTGTAGGCTATTCGAATGTAAGGATTACAACTGTTATACACATATGAGCTAATCTAAAGGCTACTTTGTCCGTAAAGGACGGTGTAGTCTTTTTTGCTTGCTTCAAAACATAAAATTTTAAACTTTTTTACGGAGAATATTCCATTACATTGGAAACTTATAGGTAATACAATAATTTTACATTCAACATTTGAAAGCGATTACTTTACAAAAAGGCATTCATAAAGGATTTGAGGTGGATATGAAATGGACGAAGTATTACTACGAATGGCGGGGATTGATAAATTTTTTCCTGGTGTTCATGCATTGAATCAATGTCAATTTGAGCTGAAGCGTGGGGAAGTACATGCCTTAGTCGGTGAAAATGGCGCAGGAAAGTCTACCTTAATGAAGATTGCAACAGGAGTCTATTCCAAGGATGCGGGTCAGATGTGGTACAAGGGATCTGAGGTGGAGATTGCTAATACTCGCGCTGCGCAGGAACTCGGGATTAGTATCATTCATCAGGAACTGAATCTAATGCCGCATCTTACAGTGGCCCAAAATATATTTATTGGTCGTGAGCCGCGAAAGGCACTGAAATGGTTCGTTGATGATCTGGAGCTAAATCGTAAGGTGCAGGAACTGTTTGATCAGATGAATCTAAAACTAGATCCGAAGACTTTGGTCTCAGATCTGACTGTTGCTAATCAGCAAATGGTTGAAATCGCAAAAGCTTTGTCCTTCAATGCGGAGGTACTGATCATGGATGAGCCAACTGCAGCGTTGACAGATACGGAAATTAACGAGTTATTCCGTATGATCGAGCAATTACGAGAAAAAGGTGTAGGTATTATATACATCTCTCACCGCATGGATGAGTTGAAACGGATCACAGACCGCATTACAGTCATGCGGGATGGTTGTTACGTGGATACTGTTCGGACGGATTCAATAACTATTGATCAGATTATTAGCATGATGGTTGGTCGTGAACTGTATCAAACGTCGAAGCCAACACATTCGTTACAGACAGAGCAAGTCGTACTAGAGGTTCGAAACTTATCCAGTGGGCAAATGTTGAAGGATATCAGCTTTCATCTGAATAAAGGTGAGATTCTGGGCTTCGCTGGATTAATGGGCGCTGGACGTACTGAGGTTGTTCGTGCCGTATTTGGGGCTGATCCTATCGATAAGGGTGAGATTAAGCTGCATGGAAATACGGTTCGTATAAAACAGCCTCACCAAGCAGTGCAGCATGGAATTGGCTATTTGTCCGAAGATCGCAAACGCTACGGGCTGCTTGTAGATATGGACATTAGCATGAATAATGCGATTGCTTCCTTCTATAAATTCCGTAATGCATTCGGATGGATGAGGGATCGGGAGATGCGAAAGTCCGCGGAGCAGCATGCGGAAGCACTAGCAACCAAGACTCCAAGTGTAAGTCAAAAAGTCAAATTCTTATCCGGTGGGAATCAGCAAAAAGTAGTTATCGGGAAATGGTTAACGAGAGATTGCGATGTGTTAATCTTCGACGAGCCCACACGTGGTATTGATGTAGGAGCGAAAAGTGAGATCTATAAGTTGCTTGATCAGCTAGCAGGTGAGGGAAAAGCGATCATTATAGTCTCTTCAGATCTCCCAGAGATTCTAAGAATGAGCCATCGCATTATTGTAATGTGTGAAGGACGTATAACTGGTGAACTACTCGCAGAAGAAGCATCGCAAGAAGCGATAATGAAATATGCGACGATGCGTTCATAATCGTTCAAGAGTTTATCGGAGGTGTCAAGGTCATGAAGATCGCAGATAAAGGGATTAGCCAGCCTATCAGCTCGAAGCAAACCGGGGCGCAATCAGGGTTTAAACAAAAATTACTAGCATTCGCAAGTTTGATCATTCTGGTCATCGTATTTTCCGTAGCATCAAGTAACTTTTTTCAGTTTTCTAACCTAGTTGGAATCCTCGTCTCCACAGCTGTAATTGGAGTATTAGCGCTGGGCGCAACCTTTGTAATTATTACGGGTGGGATCGACCTTGCTTTGGGTACTGTGATGACCTTCTCCTCGGTGATGGTTGGCGTCATCATTACATTCTGGGGTCTACCTGTTCCACTCGGAATTGTAGGCGGGATTCTAGCTGGTGCACTATGCGGTTTTATAAGTGGTTTAATGGTGGCGAAAATGAATATTCCACCTTTCATTGCTACTCTGGCAATCATGATGGTCACTAAAGGATTGTCACTTGTCATAACGGGTGCCAAGCCGATTTATTTCAATGATGATCCGATTTTTGCCAAGATTGCAATGGGCAAGATGATCCCAGGCATTCCTAACACCATCGTAATCTTCCTATTACTCGGTGTTATCGCAAGCATCATCTTATCGAAGACCATTATTGGTCGCTATAACTTTGCACTTGGCAGCAATGAAGAAGCAACTCGCTTATCAGGTGTGAATACGGTCAAATGGAAGATTGTGATCTATACCATTACAGGGGTTTTTAGCGGAATCGCTGGTATCCTGATGGCATCACGTCTAAATTCAGCCCAGCCATCACTTGGCACTGGATATGAACTTGAAGCTATAGCGGCTGTCGTCATTGGAGGCACATCTTTAAGCGGGGGCGTAGGTTCTATTCTAGGTACAATTATTGGTGCACTGATTATGAGTGTACTGACGAATGGCTTACAGATTATGTCCGTTGCTCAGGAATGGCGGACAGTCATTGTCGGTGTTGTAATCATCATAGCAGTGTATGCTGATATTCTTCGCAGACGGAAGCAATGAACGAGGTATTATCTCCATACGGAGTGATATACAAAGCAAATGACGAGGGGGAAGATTTAAATGAAACAACGTCGAAGAGGGATTATCTTGCTTGCCAGTTTATTACTGGCTACTACCTTACTTGGTGCTTGTAACAACAGTGATAGCAAAAAGAGTGCATCCGGTTCAGACAAACCATATATCCCAGTCATTTCAAAAGGCTTCCAGCATCAATTCTGGCAAGCGGTGAAGCAAGGAGCCGAGAAGGCTGCCAAGGAGTTTAATGTCGAGATTACGTTTGAAGGACCTGAAAATGAGAGTCAGGTAGATAAACAAATTGAGATGCTGCAGACGGCGCTAGATAAGAAACCAGCAGCAATCGCGTTAGCAGCTCTCGATAGCAAAGCAGCGATTCCATATCTGGAAAAGGCAAAGGAAAACAATATTCCAATCATTGGCTTTGACTCTGGTGTAGATAGCGATATTCCTGTAGCAACCGCAGCGACTGACAATAAAGCGGCAGCAGCTTTGGCAGCTGATAAAATGGCTGAGTTGATCGGCAAAAAGGGTAAAGTAGGTTTAGTTGTACATGACCAAACAAGCAGCACAGGTCAACAGCGTCGTGATGGCTTCTTAGAACAAATGAAAGCGAAATATCCAGATATTGAAGTGTTAGAGCCGCAATATGGCGGCGGAGATCAGTTGAAGTCCACGGATCTTGCAAAAGCGATGATGCAAGCCAATCCGGACCTTAAAGGAATCTATGGCTCAAACGAAGGATCTGCAGTAGGAGTAGCTAATGCAGTAAATGAATTACAGATGGGTGGTAAGATTGTGGTTATCGGCTTTGACTCCGGTAAACAGTTAATGGATGCTATTCGTAGTGGTGTTGTAGCTGGCGCTGTTACACAGGACCCCATTGGTATTGGGTATCAAGCGGTAAAGGCAGCTGTGCAGGCGATTAAAGGGGAAACCGTAGAAAAGAATATTGATACCGGGTTTCACTGGTACGATAAAAACAATATAGATTCCGATGAGATCAAACCTCTGCTGTACGAATAGAAGAGATTAATAATAGAGGTTGCCTCAAGAAGGCAACCTCTATTATGCTTATCCCAAAAGGTAAACATTTACATTACAAGTAATCGATGAGTCAATAGCTCAGGAGGTGTTGGATGTATAAGATTATTCTAGTTGATGATGAAGACGAGGTTCGTGAGGGGATTAAACAGAAGATAGCATGGAATAATCATGGTTTTGAACTTGTTGGAGATTTCGATAACGGCAGAGATGCCCTTGATGCAGTCGAGCAGGTTCGACCGGATGTGATTATTACAGATATTTGCATGCCCTTTATGGATGGACTAGGATTGGCTAAAGCTGTAATGGAACGATACCGGGACATGAAGGTCATAATCGTAACTGGTTACGAAGACTTCGAATACGCTAAACAGGCTATAACCTTGAAGGTGACGGAATATTTGTTAAAACCAATTAATGCTCGTGAGTTTGCCGAATATCTAAGCAAGATGAAGCAGGATTTGGATGAAGAGCATTTACAAAAGGCCAATATCGCTAAGCTTCGTATGCAATTAAATCAGAGCTTTCCTTTGCTTCGCGAACGTTTTCTGGAGAAGCTTGTTACTACTCGTATGAAAAACGACGAGATCGAGAATAAAATGAATTATTTTCATATACAGCTGCAGGGTGAGGCTAACGTTGCAATCGTAATCGATATAGAAATGGACAATCGTAGCCTGGATATTGCTTCTGATGCTGAGCTACTGCGCTTTGCTGCTTTTAACATTGTGCAGGAGCAATTTGAGAAGGAGCAGGGTGGTGTCGTATTTCAGACGAGAGATGGGAAAATCGCTGCGATATTATCAGGGGATTCCGATGAGATCGAAGTCACAACACAACTTCTTGCAGATCAAGTACAAACCAGCCTGAACAAGTACTTGAAGCTGACGGCTACCATCGGCATCGGTAGAAAATACGCTGATTTACAGCAAATTCCACAA
The DNA here is from genome assembly GCF_037972555.1 of Paenibacillus sp. FSL R5-0744. Classification (NCBI taxonomy): domain Bacteria; kingdom Bacillati; phylum Bacillota; class Bacilli; order Caryophanales; family Paenibacillaceae; genus Paenibacillus; species Paenibacillus sp. FSL R5-0744. Next base: position 3,687,238 of record NZ_CP150228.1, on the reverse strand, counting down.
TCATTCCAGGAAGCGATTTCATCCATAGAATATCGGTATCTTTTAGGCATAGATAAGGTTATCTCCATACAGGATCTTGAGTTCGGAAAAGGATTGGATCAAGCACATTTCTCTTCATGGGAAAAGCAATTCATATCCGCGTTGAAGACAGGTAAAGCATCAGCGATCTCAGAGGTTCTCTCAAAATGGTTTCAGGAGCTAAAGAGCAATAGCTCTTCTATAGAAGACTGCCGCAGTAGCCTCTACCAAATGCTCGTCTCTCTAATGAACTATGTGGTCGATATCGGATTCCCAAATACAGAGCTTGTTTCGCATAATATGTTTGCTGAGGTTGCAACCCTTAAGACTTTAGATGAAGCTAGGAATTATTTGGAGAGAACTTGCCATGAGTTGATACTCAAGCTATCGGAACAAAGAACAACCGTCAGAACCTCTCAGATGAAGGCAGCAGAAGCTTATATTCGGGAGAATTATTGTAATGACAGCTTTTCACTTAATGAGCTTTGCAGCCATATTTTTATGAGCATCAGTTATTTCAGTGCGACTTTTAAACAGCATACTGGAGAGACTTTTATTGAGTATTTGACTCGTCTCCGTTTGGAAAAAGCTAAAGAGCTCCTTACCGTCACACAGTTGAAGACTTATGACATCGCTGCTAGAGTTGGCTATGCTGATCCTCAGTACTTTAGTGTGATTTTCAAACGTAATGTTGGGATCACACCGAAGGAATATCGACAGCGACAGAAGGAGAATCTCCTTCTATGAAACCTCATCGCTTCTTCCGAAGTCGAAGTATTCATAATAATATCGCTATTTCTTTTTCCCTTCTTATTCTCTGCACAACTATAGTTCTGAGCTATACTTCATACCGACTCTCCTCAGCTGCCGTCATGGGGAATTCCGTAGCCTATACTTCACAATTAATAGAACAAGTAAAACTGAACATCGAGAATTATATTAGTAACATGGAGAGTATTGCTGCTTTGGTATTAACTAGTAGTGATCTTGAGAGATATGTAAAAGGTTCGAGTTCGGGACAAGATGGAAAAGTCAAAGATAAGCAGTTAGCCAGCCAATATCTTCGATCTGTCGTCCAATCCCGCACCGACATTTCTTCTATAGTGTATGCAAGCTCAGAGGGGATAACGGTTTCGGATCGACTGGACGCAGTTTTGAAACCGCTTCCTGAGTTGATTGCTCAAGAGTGGTATCTGCAAGCTTTGAACCAGACGGGAGTGGCTGTCTCCTCTTCACATGTGCAGCACTTATTTCAGGATGAATATCGTTGGGTAGTGTCGATCAGTAGAAAGCTATCAGATACCTTTTCAGAAATGGAAGCAGATCGACAAGGTGTGCTACTTGTAGATCTTAATTACAGCGTTATTAACAATTTGTGCAAACAAATCGAACTGGGAAAACGCGGTTATGTATTCATCGTAGATCCGTCAGGGAGCCTAGTCTATCATCCTCAACAGCAGCTGATCTACTCGCAGCTCAAGTTCGAGCAATTGGAAACCGTTCTTGGGATTAAAAGCGGGTCGGTTACAGTGAACACAGGGAACGAGCAGAAGCTGTACACGGTGGATACAACCAGCTTTGGTTGGAAGATTGTGGGGGTGACCTATCCAGATGATCTGGTTGCTAACAAACAGCAGATGCAAGGTACAGCTGCCTTGTGGGGAGCAGTAAGTCTCATCTTTGCCATGGCTATATCTGTGCTTCTTTCGTACGCACTAACTAAGCCACTCAAGAATCTTGAAATAAACATGAAAAAGGCTGAACGCGGAGAGTTCGACATTCGTGTGGAAATTGAGAGCACGAACGAAATTGGCAAGCTTGCCCGAACATTTAACCTGATGATTATGAAGATTAAAGAGTTGATGAGCCAGATTGTGATGGAGCAAGAGATGAAACGCGTGAGTGAATTGAAGGCACTACAAGCACAGATTAAGCCCCACTTTTTGTACAATACGCTAGATTCGATCATCTGGATGGCAGAGACCGGTAAGATGGAGGAGGTGGTCGAAATGACCTCATCATTATCGAAGCTGCTGCGTTCTACGATTGGTGAGGGCGAGGAATTGATTCCGATCGCAAGAGAATTAGAACATATTCGACACTATCTAACGATTCAGAATATGCGCTATCGCCATAAATTCACATATTCGATCGAAGTGGATGAAGACATTCTTGAATGCAGTATATTAAAATTGGTCCTTCAACCCTTAGTTGAAAATGCGATTTATCATGGGATAAAGCATAATCCTGAGCAAGGGCACATCCTGATTAGAGGTAAAAGAGAGCAAAACGATATTACCATTCAGGTTATTGATAATGGTGTTGGTATGAATCCAGAGCAGATGAACAAGTTATTGCTTCAAAAGGCAGATTACAGGATTGGCAGTGGGGTTGGCGTCGCAAATGTGAACCATCGCATTCAGCTATATTTCGGGGACCATTACGGGTTGTCTTTTACGAGTGAAATGGAAGAAGGGACGACGGTCACTTTAAGAATTCCTGCGCTCTATGAGGAGGAGAATCCATGAGCTCACTATGGTCGAAAATAGGCTTGTCTGCTCTACTGTTATTCTTCATTGTAGCGCTCGGGTGTGTAGGTTATCGTATGTTTATGAATGATCTTGATCCAAAGGTCAGAACCATTATCTACGTTCCTAAGACTATCGATACCAGTATTGAATTCTGGGAGGTAATGAAACAAGGGGTGGCGACTGCTGCCAAGGAATTCGGTGCAGATGTCCATACGGTAGGAACAGATACCGAGCTAGATGTAGATAAGCAGATTCAATTACTGGAACAGGCGATTGAGGAGAAGCCTGATGCCATTATTTTGGCTGCTACCGACTATTATCGTCTCGTTCCGGTTGCAGAGCAGATTAAGGCGGCTGGTATCACTCTTATTACGGTGGATTCGGGACTGAACGGCGGTGTATCGGAGAGTTTTATCGCTACAGATAATTATGAAGCAGGCCGTAAAGCAGCGCAGAAGTTGATTGAAAATATTCAAAGCGACGATCAAGTCGCCATTATGAATTTTGTACAAGGCTCCGCTACAGCTATCGAAAGGGAGAAAGGGGTTCGGGATGCTTTATCTCAGAATGGAGTTAATCTTGTGCAGGATACTCTTTACAGTAACGGATCTTCGAAGAAGGCATATCAATTAACTGTTGATCTTCTAAAGAATCAGTCACAACTAAAGGGAATCATTGGCTTAAATGAGCCCTCTACATTAGGTGCGGGACTGGCAATTATGGATATGGGCTTAAAATCAAAAGTGAAGCTGGTTGGGTTCGACAATTCCAGTAGTGAGGTTCAGTTGCTGGAGAACGAAACGATGCTGGGAACGGTGATTCAAAAACCTTTTACTATGGGGTACTTGGCTGTGAAAACTGCACTTGAAGTCGTTTCAGGTCACAAAGTAGCTCCTGTTATGGATACAGGCTCCGAATTCATTACGAAGGAAAATATGTACACAAGTGAGAATGAAAAGTTAATGTTTCCCTTTATAGAATAAGCAAATAAGAGCGCTCAAAACCATTTTGGCTTTGGGTGCTCCCTTTTATAAAATAGAAGGACCTATTAGTTGTTGTTTAATATATCGGCAAAAGATTGCTGCAACGGTGTTAATATATGATCTTTTCGCCAAGCCAGTACAAAACCACCGCTCTCAGGCAAAACTCCCGGTAGAGGAGCATAACAAAGACGACCTAACGCAAGTTCTGCTTCAATGCTAACTCTAGAACAAATGCCTACGCCATCTCCCTCGCTAACTAACATCTTTAGAGTTTCAGGTGAATTCAATTCGGATCGGTTCCACAAGCGAATATGATTTATTTCAGCCCATTGATCCGCAAATCCCCGTAAACAAGAACCACCCTCATACTGAATCCAAGGCTCAAGCGCGATCTGTTCTGGTGTTAACTTCTCTATAGTTGCAAAAGGGTGACCAGGGGCAAAAATGAGCACAGGCTCGTCGCGGACAACCAGCTGAAAGTTAAAGGATTCATCATGCCAATCAGAAGTGTGTAAAATAGCCATTTGAATTTCTCGGCTTCGGAGTCGTTCCTTTAACAAAATATCACTTTGGATCGACATTGAATTATTAATCCCAGGATATTGTTTCATGAATTGGATTAGCGCTTTAGGTAAAATATAAGTTGCAGGTATATAACTTGCTTCCAGCTTTAAAGTACCTTGTGTTGGTGAAGAAAACTGTTTAACAGTACGTTCAGCTTCAGCTGTAAGTGAGACAATCTTGAGCGCATATTGATAAAGGGCCCGACCCGCATCTGTGAGCAGTACTCTTCCACTTCGATATTGGAATAAAGGCGTTCCAAATTCATTCTCTAGATTCTTCATATGAAAAGATACTGTGGGTTGTTTAAGGCCTAATTCAGCAGCTACATCGGTTACTTTCTTATATTTTTCAAGTAGGATAACGATCTTTAACTTCATAATATTCATGACTTTCCTCCGTACAATGCTAAGTTGGATAACAAATTATATCTCCATTATAGATTAAATCTATACATATATATAGTTTCTATTGGTATTTTTATCGTTGGCTTTACAAAGTTAAGAAGTTTCTCTAACGAACGAGCTCTAGAATAAGAAGAGTCAGAGGGGCTAAGAAGCTCCGGACAACAACAATAACATATGCGTACAATGCACTTTTACAGTAAACAAGCATATGGGGGCCAAAGCTCCACAACACCATGTTAAAGCTTGCGAAGCCAGTTCCGTATGAACTGTATGAGGAAGCCGTGCTAACAAAACATTTAGGAGGAGACAAAACAATGCAATTCAAAAAATCTTGGGTTATGACTTTGGCTTTAACAAGCGTACTAGCACTTTCAGCTTGCGGTAATGGTGGGGCAAACAACACGGGAGGAAACGCTGCAGCTACAAATGAAGGTAGCGGCGCTAAAATAAGTGGTTCGATTCTAGCTTCAGGTTCAACAGCACTACAACCATTGGTTGAGCTGGTAGCCGAGAATTTCATGGATAAAAATGCTGGTGTGGACATTCAAGTTCAAGGCGGCGGTAGTGGTACTGGTCTTACTCAAGTAGCTGAGAAACAAGTAGATATCGGTAACTCTGACGTATTCGCAGAAGAAAAACTAAAAGATGCAGATGCAGAAAAAGCAGCAGCTCTTGTAGATCATCAAGTAGCAGTAGTAGCGATCGCAGCAGTAACCCATCCGGATGCTGGTGTAGACAGCTTGACTAAGCAACAGCTTATCGATATTTTTACAGGAAAAGTTACAAACTTTAAAGAAGTTGGCGGAGCGGATCAAAAAATCCAAATCATCAACCGTCCAGGCAGCTCCGGTACTCGTGCAACCTTTGAAAGCTTTGCACTTGGAACTAAAACTGAAGATATCCCAGGATCGATTCAAGAAGATTCCTCCGGCACTGTTAAGAAAATGATCGGAGAAACTCCAGGGGCTATCGGTTATCTGGCTCTTTCATACCTTGATGATTCAATCAAAACACTTAGCCTTGATGGTGTAGAAGCATCTGTAGACAATGTTATTTCTGGTAAATATCCAGTATGGGCTTACGAGCACATGTACACAAACGGCGAACCAAATGAAACAGTAAAAGCATTCCTTGACTTTTTCTTGACAGACGAAGTACAAACAGGTGAAGTCGTTGAGCTTGGATACATTCCAGCAGTAAAAATGCAAGTTACTCGTGACGTTGCAGGAAATGTTACAGCTAAGTAATTCACTTCTAAGTAATTTGTAAGGATTAGAATCTCAAGTGATTAGAGGCGGATACATCTGCCTCTCTTTTCACTTTAGAAAGAGGGAGCAATTAAGGGTGAAACTAAAGAACTCACGCATCGAGAAACATCATATTGAAGATTTTGTGGGACGTACATATATGTCCTTCTGTGTACTGCTATTGATAACAATCATTGTATCGATGGTATATTTTGTAGCGTCTAAAGGTATTTCAACTTTCACAAGCGGTGATGTTAGCGTTACTGATTTTCTATTCGGAACAAAGTGGTCACCTGAAGCAGATACGCCATCCTTTGGTGCTTTTCCGTTTATCACGGGATCCTTCTTAGTTACTCTACTTGCAGCATTGATTGCTAGTCCACTTAGCCTTTGCGCTGCGCTGTTCATGACTGAGATTGTCCCAGGATGGGGTAAAAAATTGCTTCAGCCCGTAATCGAGCTGTTGGCAGGTATCCCTTCAGTTGTTTATGGTTTCATCGGATTAAGTGTTATTGTACCGTTTCTACGCAACAACCTGCCTGGTCAAGGCATCGGGGTAGCTGCAGGCGCGCTTGTGCTCTCGGTCATGATTCTTCCGACGATTACAAGCGTGGCTGCAGACGCGCTGGCTTCATTGCCGCAAAATTTAAAGGAATCCTCCTATGCGCTTGGTGCCACCCGGTGGCAGACGATCTCTCGAGTGATTATTCCGACAACGTTTCCTGCTATTATGACTGGTATTGTACTGGGGATGGCACGTGCCTTCGGTGAAGCCCTTGCTGTACAGATGGTTATCGGGAATGCGCCATTCGTACCAAAATCACTCTTTGAATCAGCTTCTACCCTGACGAGTGTAATCACACTTGGAATGGGGAACACAACCATGGGCTCTGCGCACAATAATGCTCTGTGGAGTATGGCACTGGTTCTTATGCTGATGACCTTTGTATTTGTCTTCTTTGTGAGACTGCTTGAAAGGAGAAATAAAATTTGAAGCCGAGAACCGTAAATAAAATTGCCACAAGCCTTATTGTGTTTTTCGCATTGCTCATCGTAGCTATTCTGGTTGGTCTGTTAGGATATATCCTCTTTCGAGGTCTTAGTCACATTAGTTGGGATTTTCTATTCTCTGCACCGCAAAAAATTCGAGCAGGTGGAGGAATTGGCCCTCAGCTATTCAACTCCTTATTCCTTTTGGTACTCACGCTAATAATTACAGTACCTCTAGGACTGGGTGCCGGTATTTACATGGCTGAATATGCTCGTCCGGGAAAAATCACCGGCTTTATTCGCTTAATTGTTGAGGTATTATCTTCGTTCCCTTCAATCGTAGTCGGCTTGTTTGGTCTATTGCTGATTGTTAACTATTTTAATCTTGGATTTTCCTTAATCTCTGGAGCACTGGCATTGACGGTCTTTAATCTACCGCTGATGGTTCGGATTACGGAGCAAGCTTTCCGTAGTGTTCCGAAGCAACAAAAAGAGGCTGGTTTTGCACTAGGATTGTCCAAGTGGAAAATCGTAACCTCCGTGTTGTTCCCAGTAGCATTACCAACGATTATTACGGGTACTATTTTGTCTGCTGGCCGTGTCTTTGGGGAAGCAGCCGCGTTGATGTTCACTGCAGGAATGAGTAGCCCAAGACTAGATTTCACTAACTGGAATCCACTTAGTCCGAACTCACCACTGAATCCTTTCCGTCCAGCTGAAACACTGGCTGTTCATATCTGGAAGGTAAATAGTGAAGGCCTTGCTCCTGATGCCGCGCAAATTGCTGCGGGAGCTTCAGCAGTACTTGTAATTATGGTGTTGATCTTCAACTTGGCAGCACGTTATTTCGGTAGATTTATTTATCGTAAGCTTACAGCTTCAAAAAGAATGAACTAATTCCTAAAAACTAAAGTAGAGATGTAGGAGGAGTAATCGATGGGAACGTCGGCAACAGCAGTGCGTGAATCTTTTCAAACCGAGGACCTGAGTATTTTTTATGGAACATATGAGGCTGTAAAGGGGATTAGTCTTCCTTTTGCTGAAAATACGGTTACTGCACTGATCGGCCCATCCGGCTGCGGTAAATCAACCTTTCTTCGTTCACTGAACCGTATGAATGACGAAATCTCCGGATCAACAACCAAAGGAAGCATCTGGATTGATGGCGTTGATATTAATGCTCCTGGCACAGACGTTATCAAACTGCGTCAGAAGATCGGTATGGTTTGGCAAAAACCCAATCCGTTCTATAAATCCATTTATGATAACATCGCCTTTGGACCGAAATACCATGGGGTGAAAGGAAAAAAAGCACTCGATGAGATTGTAGAGAGCAGCCTTCGTAAAGCAGCGTTGTGGGATGAAGTGAAGGACCGGTTAAAAGATTCAGCATTAGCTTTGTCCGGTGGACAACAGCAGCGCCTTTGTATTGCAAGAGCGTTGTCAGTTAACCCACAAATTCTACTCTTGGACGAACCAGCATCCGCACTAGATCCGGTTTCCACTGGTAAAGTAGAGGAGCTCATCAAGGAGTTAAAAGAAGAGCTTCGTATTGTAATTGTGACGCACAACATGCAGCAAGCTGCACGGATTTCTGATTATACAGCTTACTTCTATCTGGGATCCCTTATAGAATACGATAAGACGGATAAGGTTTTTACTAATCCAGAGAATCAAATGACACAAGAATATATCATGGGTCGTTTCGGCTGAAGCCTTTCAACATCGTTCCTTAGGGAACGGTGTTTTTTGTTTCTATTATTTGCAAATGGCAGATAGATACTGTATCATTAATGATAATGATTATCATTATTATAGGGAGTGGATCTCATGACACAAACTCAACCGACTCAAAAGAATAGCGTAGCTGAAGTAATAAGAGAAAGACGCTCTATTAAGCTTTTTAAAAAAGATCCACTGCCGCAAGGTCTCTTAGAGGAATTGTTAAATGTAGCTGTATGGGCGCCGAATCATGGGGTACGTGAGCCGTGGAGATTTATTGCTTTTCAAGGTGATGGTACAAAGTTCTTGGCTGAAGCGGCATTTGCTTTTGTGAAACGTGCTTTTTCTGATCCTGAAGTGGCTGCTAAGCGAAAAGAATATATCTCAAATATTCCATTAACGTTAATTGTGGTGATGCCTGAGGATCCTCGGCAGAGAGAGTGGGATGAGGATTTTGCAGCAGCGTCAGCACTTGTGCAGAACTTCCAGCTAGCAGCTTGGGAGCAAGGCGTGGGAACGATTTGGAAGACCGATCCTTATATCAATAATCCTGAATTCCGTAACAAAATTGGTGTGAAGCCAGGAGAGAAGATCATAGCTATGATCCATGCCGGATACCCGGAGACTGTGCCAGACAGCCGTCCACGCACTGATGCTTCTGAACTGCTGAAGATCATTGATAGCTATCCAGAGAACGATGTAGTGGAATAAGCAGAAGGTTTTACGGTATTTGAATAATGAATATTAAAAGAATATATATCCGAAGCATCCGAAGGGGTGCTTTTTTGTTGTAAGTTTAAGCTCCTAATGTCGAATGGTTGATAGGAATATCGCGATAAATGTTTATAGCAATATATAATGTACATAATGAATGATATTGATTACAATTTGGTTAAGTGAATGAATTTAAATAAGGAGGGAAAAGCGTGGGGGAGAACAAGAACATCAAGATGAAACTGGCTCGTATACAAAAAGATCTTTCCCAAGAACAGTTAGCGGAAGTTGTAGGGGTTACAAGACAGACGATTGGTCTGATTGAAGCCGGGAACTATAACCCAACGCTTAAGTTGTGCATAGCTATCTGCAAGGCATTGGATCGATCTTTAAACGATATTTTTTGGGAGGAATAAGGGTGAGCAGGACAAGGATTAAGGATGAGCGGATTATCAGCGAAATTCAGAAGTTTAGTACGCATGGTTTTATGATTGTGTTCGTGGGCTTTATGGTTAGTCTTTTGGTAAAAGTGTTTATTCTGCAATGGGACATTAAGTATTGGTTTGATATGTTTGTGATTGTGATGGCAGGGTGTTTGTATATAACTGTTCGTTCCGTCAAAAATGGAATATATCTGCTACCGAGTAAAGAAGGCGAAGGCGATGTAAGATGGTATAAGAAAATCAATTTAATTGGGGGAGCTGTCAGTACGTTAATATGGGCCGCTTTAATGTTCCTATCTGATTTTAGAGAAGCCGGGGAGTTGGATATTGCTAAAAGTATCATGAGCACCCTTGTGGGTTCCGTTATATTTTTCGTTGGGATAACATGGATTCAGTGGTTCATTATTAAAAGATCTAATAAAAATGCGGACAAAAGTCTAGATGGATAAGAAAACTAATAATTCACTCTTGTAAAACTAATATGATTAGTTTATATTTAAGCTAATACCATTAGTTTTATGGAGGGGTAATGATGAGAGTAACGCGTGAAGGTCATTTATTACAGCTAACTTGGATGCCAAGAGTGTTTCCTGTGAATTGTTACATCATTGAGGAAGAGAATGAGTTGACTTTGATAGATGCGGCAATGCCGTTCAGTGTAAAAGGAATTATAGATACCGCAGCGAAGCTTGATAAAAAGATCACTCGTATTATATTGACGCATGCTCATGACGATCATATAGGTGCACTGGATGAGCTAAAGAGACAGCTTTCAGAGGCTCAGGTGTACATTTCAGAAAGGGATGCAGCATTGCTTAGTGGAGATCGTTCCCTTCGTGAGGGAGAACCTCAGACCCCTATAAAGGGAGGCGTACCCAAGAAGGTAGCAACGAGACCAGATGTATTGCTCTATGATGGGGATACCATTGGTTCATTAACAGCAATTTTAACTCCTGGTCATACTCCTGGATCTATGTCTTTCATGGATACACGAAGCGGCGCTGTTATTGTTGGAGATGCTTTTCAAACCTTCCGGGGAACCGCAGTTTCAGGAACCGTAATTCCTTGGTTTCCGTTTCCGGCTATGGCAACCTGGAGTAAAGATCAAGCATTAAAAAGTGCGATTAAGCTTCTAGAGGCTTCCCCGACTATACTGGCTACTGGCCATGGAGACTTACTTAGAAACCCAGTGCAAACGATGGAGAAAGCTATACACAAAGCACAAATGATTCAAGATAGGAGTAATTAAAATGTCACCTAGAGCAGGATTAGATCGTCGTACGCTAGTTATTGCAGCAGCAGAAATCGCCGATCATGAAGGAATAGAGGCCGTAACCTTAGCCGCATTGGCTAACAAATTAGGTGTTCGTTCTCCGTCTTTATACAATCACATTAACGGGCTACAGGAATTGCGCACACAACTTGCGATTTATGGACTAGGCGAGCTTTCCAATGCAATGAACAACGCAGCTAAAGGCTTTAGTGGAGACGCTGCTGTACAGGCGATGGGGCGAGCGTATGTGGACTTTGCTAGAAGCAGACCTGGATTATACGAGACAACGTTGCGAGCCCCTGAACAGGCAAATACGGAGCTGGAAACGGCAAGTGATCATATTTTGAAGCTTATCATTCATGTGATGAAGGATTATCAATTGGGTGAGGAAGGAGAAATTCATGCAGTACGCGGGTTACGAAGCATTCTGCATGGCTTTGCCTCTTTGGAACAAAAGGGCGGTTTTGGAATGGCGCTTGATACGAATGTAAGCCTATCTCGGCTCATCAGTACTTATATTGCTGGGATCGGAAATATGAAGTCTAAATAATGGAGCACATAGGAGATGATGTTGTGATGTATAAGGGATATGAAGAGGAAAGTGTTATCACCTTTGAGGAAACTGCAGAAATCATTACCAAGATTGGGATTTTGCCGCTTGCCACTCTGATTCCTGAGCACCCATCTTTAAATGGATTAACGAAAGCGGAGAATTGGCATACGGGTTCAGAGCTAGATCCATGGTCATGGCGTGTAAGGTTTCCTTCTGAAGGCCTGGCTGGATACGGTAAATTTGTTAAGAAGAAAGCTATCTTGGTCTCTAGGGAGTGGTTTCCAGCATTTGTGTCAGCTGTAGGAAGTACTAAATCTATAGAACAACGTTATAATGACGGATTGGCCAGCAGAGAAGCAATGACTTTACTGCAAATTATCCGTGAACATCAAGGGATTGATACGCGTATACTTCGTGTTGAAGCTGATATGAAGGCTAAAGAAAAGAAGACGGCTTATGATAATGCGGTTACGGAGCTTCAGGCATCGCTGGACATCGTTATTTCAGGTGTAAAAGAACGCCAAAATGCAGAAGGTGAGAAAAATGGCTGGAGCAGTACCTCGTTTGAGACTGTAAGCCACTGGATGGAAGATAACGGTCTTTCCTCATTTGAAGGCGATAGAGAAGAGGCGATAGCTTGGCTACATTCCAAAATGAATGGTATATGGTCGCCTTCAGCAATAGCCTGGACGAACAAAGCATTTTCATGGAAATAAAAACGGTTAACCACTACTCCCATGAGAGTGATTAACCGTAAGCGTTTTCTAATAAAATCATATCCATCACATTATTGTTCCAACATAGGTGCCAAGTAAGCAATCAGGAAATACAAGAATCCGAAAAACAGCATAACATAGGCGGTATATTTGATTGCATTAGATGCAACAATTCTTGAATCCACCGGTGCTTGAATTTCGAGCTGTTCTTCTTCAACGCTGTCAATTTCATTGGATATTGGGTCTCTCAACATGATAATCCCCTCCTTGGAAATTAGATCCTTAACTGTATTGTGACATATTTGTGAACGGAAATCAACAATAGTGTGAACAAATATTGAACTTTTATTCAAATTTGGGCTATTTATTTTCTGGATATCTAGTATGCAATAAAAAACAACCTGCTTTTGTCCTCGGAAGAGGAACCAAGCAGGTTGTTTGGCATTTTATTTATTCAATAATTTAAGCGAACAATTTAAGCCCAATCTCCATCACGGAAGATAGGTACGGTTGTTCCATCATCCTTAATACCATCAATGCTCATTTCAGGTGAACCCATCATAAAATCAACATGTGTATGGCTTTGGTTCATTCCTTTTGTCTGCAATTGTTCTTTGGTCATTGTCGTACCCTCTTGAAGGGTAAAGGCATATGCTGCACCTAACGCCAAATGGCAGGAGGCATTCTCATCATATAATGTGGTGTAATATAGAATTCCGCTCTCGGAGATCGGGGAGTGGAAAGGCACCAAAGCGACTTCTCCAAGATAAGCAGAGCCTTCATCTAACGCGATAAGGGAAGCAAGCGTTTCTGAACCTTTTTCAGCGGTGAAATCCGTTACTTTGCCGTTCTCAAAGGTAAGAGTGAAATTATCAATAAGATTACCCCCATAGCTTAGCGGTTTAGTGCTGCTTACCTTACCATTCACACCAGACTTCAGCGGGGCAGTAAATACTTCTTCTGTAGGGATATTGGCTAGGAAAGGGACACCTTTGCCATTGACAGCTCCGGCTTGACACCAGATATGGCCTTCTGGTAGTTCAATCGTCAAATCGGTTCCATGTCCTGTATAGTGCAGCTTACGGAACTTATTATCATTCAAGTTAGTACAACGTGCTTTTAGACCATCTAAATGTTGACTCCATGCTTGAATAGGATCAGCCTGATCCGCACGTGTAGCTTTAAAGATAGCATCCCATAGAAAATCAATCTGCTGATCAGGTGATGCTTCAGGGAATACCTTTGCCGCCCACGATGCTGATGGGAATGCTACAATACTCCAGCTTACGTGATTCCCCATTAACAATTCACGATATGGAGCTAACGTTTGTCCAGAGATCCGCTGATTATCTGCAATTCTTCCTGATTCAACACCGTTCAATAGATCTGGATTCGTTGAAGTTATCGATAGAAATGCTGCACCTTTTTTAGCCAGATCTTCCAATTCATCTGCTTGCCATTGTGGTGGTTCCAAAAAGGAATCGGATGGAGCGAGGTCATAACGAGTACGTGTAACAACCTCATCACTATAATTAACCTTGACTAGCTTTGCACCCGCTTCATAAGCTTTACGTACTACAAGACGCACTAGTTCTGCGGAAACGATGTCGGAATTTACAACAAGGGTCTGTCCAGGTTGGATATTAACCCCAATCTTCACTGCCAGCAATGCATAATTCTCCAGTTTTTGCTTGAAATCCAACATAGTTTCTACTCCTTTCAATATCTCTAGTCTTTATTTCATATTTACAGTTATTAGAACGCCCAGTTTCCATTCAGGAATACAGGTTCTTCTGTTCCATCAGCAGTAATCCCGTAAATATTCATCTCCGCAGAACCGATCATGAAATCCACATGGGTAACGCTATTATTCAATCCATGTGCAATCAGTTCATCCGGAGTCATATCTTTACCGCCTTCTAAACAGAAAGCATAAGCCATACCTATAGCTAGGTGATTGGATGCATTCTCATCAAACAAGGTATTGTAATAAAGAATATTGGACTCTGAGATAGGGGACTTATGCGGAACTAATGCAACTTCACCTAGGTATTTTGCTCCTTCATCCATACTAATGAGGTGCTCTAGTGCTTCTTGTCCTTGCTCTGCACTAACACTAACAATTCGTCCGTTCTCAAAAGAAATAGAGAATCCATCGATAATGTTGCCGCCATGGCTAAGAGGTTTGGTACTTCGTACGGTGCCATTTACACCAGTCTTTAGAGGAGCGGTAAATACTTCCTCGGTAGGCATATTGGCTACAAAAGAATGACCTTTCGCATTAATGCTGTCACCTTGTGCCCAAATATGACCTTCTGGAAGCTCGATGCTTAGGTCCGTACCAGGTGCTATGTAATGCAGTTTCTTATATTTTTTTGCGTTGAGTACATTTGCTTTTTGATCTAAGGTGTCGAGATGTTCTTGCCATGCAGCTACTGGATCTTCACGATCAAGACGTACGGTGTGGAAAATAGCTTCCCATAGCTTACTTACACGTTCTTCAGCTGGAACATTCGGGAATACTTTATCCGCCCAAGCCTGACAAGGTACGGCAACAATACTCCAGCTAACTTTGTCGGACATTTGCATTTCACGATATTTGGTGAGTGCGGCTCCCCGTACTTTTTGATAATTTGAAATGCGTACAGGATCAATACCTTTAAGTGCATCAGGATCTTCCGCGATCACGTTAAGAATAGCTGCACCCTTCTCGGCGAGTTCGGTCATTTCACCTGCGTACCAAGTAGGAGGCTCAGTGAACACTTCTGGTGCAGCATGTTCAAACTGCTGGCGTGTAATGCTTGCATCACTCCAGTTCACCTTCACCAAGCTTGCTCCAATCGCATATGCCTTGGCGGTAATCATACGAACGAAATCAGCTGCAAGAATCGGTGCATTCACCACCAGAATTTGCCCTGGTTGAACGTTAACCCCAATTTGCACAGCTAAATCTGCATATTTACTAAGCTTTGCCTCGAAATCAGTCATCGATATTTCCTCCAATTACTAATAGTTTGGTACTTTACAAGTATTGTACTAAATTATTAACCGCCGGATGAAAAAAGTCAATTACATGGAATTTACAGTGTAAATTGAGGAATTACATTCATTTCAATGCTATACTGAAAGGGGAAATGATTTGAGAATGGAAGGAAGATTAGCGGATGAATTTAGAGATCGTAAGTGCTGAAATGAGCCGTAAAGAGGATAAAAGCTATGTAGGGAGGACGATATTTACTCTCGAAAACCATAAGGCTCCATATGAGATTACTTTTTTCAGTACAAGAGGAACGGAATGGGATTACAGCCTAAGCTTTGCTGGTGAGCCTGGAAGTGAAGAGCAGTTCTTAGAAACTGACGCGCTACTTGAAAATGATGACGATGTATACAATCAATTGCTTGATGCCGCACTAGATAAACAAGAGATCGTTGAAGAGTAAAACATACAAGTGTTGATTGATTACCAGCGGCAATATTCATTGCCGCTGGTTACATCTCGCCTTATCCGATTGTAATCTTACCTTCAGGATATCTGTAAAGTTCCTTACTACCCTTAGGTTTGAGTGCATAAGCTAGAGTAAGCGGACCTGTCCGACCCAGAAACATTAGAAAAATAATGAGCACTTTACCCGCCGTAGTCAATTCTGGAGTAAGTCCTATGGAGAGACCAGAAGTCCCGAATGCAGATACGGATTCAAAGAGTACAGCAAGAAAGTCAGCCTTTTCTGTCACAGATAACAACATCGTAGCAATGACCACTAACATTAGAGACATCAATGTCATCGTCACGGCTCTATAGACATTTTCTTTGGCAATCCGATGACGAAACATTACAATATCCTCTTTACCCCTTAGTCTTGCAGAAACCGCAGCCACTAGAACAGCGAACGTAGTAATCTTAATTCCCCCACCAGTAGATCCAGGCGCAGCCCCTATGAACATTAGCAGAATCATTAGAAATTGCGTTGATTCCCGCATCAGTGGAATTTCAATTGTAGTGACGCCACCTGAACGTGGTGTTATCGCTTGTAAAAATGTAGCCATCATCTTTCCACCTGCACTCAAGGGCTTCAGCGTAGAATTAAATTCTAGTAAGAAAAATAGAGCAGCCCCAATGACAATCAATATCATAGAGGTCGAAAGAACAACCTTAGAATGTAGAGTAAGCTTTTTGCGTTTTGGAAAGTCAAAAACATCAGATAGGACGATAAAACCGACCCCTCCAAGAAAGATGAGGATCATTGAGGTGAAATTCACTATAGGATCATTTACAAAACGAGTAAGTCCACTAAAGGGCCCATGAATGTCACCGAATAAATCAAAGCCTGCATTATTAAAAATAGATATGCTGTGAAAAATTCCATAATATACAGCTTTCCCGAAAGGCATATCCATCATAAACCTACCAGCAAACATGATGGCACCTGTGAGCTGAATAACAAGGGAATAGATCAGGACTCTGCGGATCAACTGGACAATACCTTGCATGGAATTCTGGTTCATAGATTCTTGCATAAGAATTCGCTCTTTAAAGGATATTCGTTTATTAAGGACCAAAGTAATCAAGGTGGCCATCGTAATAAAACCCAATCCCCCAAATTGAAATAATACGAGTAGAACAACTTGTCCAAAAGTAGTCAACTGTGTGCCCGTATCAATGACTGCCAGACCTGTAACACAGGTTGCCGATGTAGCCATAAATAATGCATCAATAAAAGAAATATGCCCTTCTACTGAGGCGACCGGCAAACTAAGTAAAAAAGTTCCGGCAGTGATAAGTATTACAAATCCTAGTGATAAGACTTTTGGTGGAGTTAATTTCAATCCACCGAAGTTCAGATTAGCCAATTCAATTCTCCTGTCATACGTGAAATTAGAGTAGTGCACACAAAATTATAACATAACTTGCCAGACCTTCCCTAAGTGGAGGGAGGTAATTGACATATTTTATCGAATTATTCTAGAATAACACCCTATTCTGCAACTTTAAAGAGGAGGCTTTCTTAATGGTGGTAAGTCCGATTCTGAATCAGATTGGTGCAGTTTTTATTCCGGTAAAGGATATTGAGAAATCCAAAGAATGGTATTGCCAATTGCTTGGTTTGCCTTTGGATGGTGAAGTATTATTCGGGCATCTATACGTGATCCCCATGCAAGGACCAGAAATCGTATTAGACAGCAAAATTTACACTTCTGAGTCCGTTCTTAATATCCCCTCTTTTCATCTAAATACCGAGGATATTGATGCTGCTTATGACTATGTGAAAGCAAATGGCGGGGAGATTCTTACGGATATCGAGCATGACCATTGGTTTAATTTTAAAGATCCGAATGGCAATGTTATCATGGTCTGCCGTTGTTAAGAACGATTAAGAAAGGAATAAACAAATGATAAGAGAGGCTGTTCCTGAAGACGCATCGTATATTGAAAACTTATATCGAATGTTGTTGCCTGAGCAGACAGCTATACAAGTGTCACCGGATCGACTGAAGCGGATAGCTGACAATACGGATAGTTTTCTTTATGTGTACGAAGAAGAAGGGACTATTGTTGGGACGCTTCATCTTCATTTATGTATGGATGCTTTATGTGACGATCGACCCTTTGCTGTCATTGAAAGAGTCATCATATCACAAGAGGTGAGAGGGAAAGGATACGGTGCGAAACTAATGAGATACGCTGAGCACGTAGCCACCTCTAGGGGCGCCCTTAAGATCATGCTATCGAGTGCGGTCAGAAGAGAGGATGCACATCAATTTTACGAGCATCTTGGATACAATAGCAGCTCCAGTAAGCTGTTCAAAAAGTACTTATAGCTATTTATGATTGGAAGTGATGATATGATGGTTACACTTAAAGTGCTTATACCAGAGGATGCAGAAGAATTACTTCGATTACAGCATCAGTTGGATCAGGAATCCAAATTTATGTTATTAGAGCCGGATGAACGACAATCCAGTCTAAATCAGGTCAAAGAGATGATCGAAAGCTTCGCTTTAGCAAATACTTCAATCCTTATTGGTGCTGAGGTTGATAACCATTTGATAGGTTTTATGTCGGTTAGAGGTGGAAATGTTAGACGCAATCGCCATAGTGCGTACATAGTCATTGGAGTTCTAAGACAGCATCAAGGTCAGGGGATTGGTACGGGGCTATTCAAAGAACTGGATGTATGGGCTAAGAATACTGAAATTGTCCGGTTAGAGTTAACAGTTATGACCCATAATGAGCTAGCTATGTCGCTATATATCAAAAATGGGTTTGAGATCGAAGGGACGAAAAGAAAATCACTTGTAATTGATGGCCAATGGATAGATGAATATTACATGAGTAAGATTTTGATAAAAGAAAAAAGGATAGAGGATCAGATTTAATCTGATAACTCTATCCTTTTTTTTATGATTAAAAGCTTATGAATTCTCAAGCTCTAACGATTCAGTGTCACCAGTGGTCTCAATGATGACCTCAACCTTGCGTACACGGTATCTGTTCATTTCACGAATGATTAAGGTTACGTTGTCATGTACAATGCTTTTGCCAACGGCCGGATCTGGGATATGACTGTATAACCAGCCTCCAATCGTTGTCACTTCCTCATGTTCGAAATCAAGACCGGTAAGCTCCTTGACCTCAATTAAAGATACCTTACCATCGAACAGATAATTTGTATCGCTTAGTTTCTCAACTTCTCTGCGCTCATCACCGTCAAATTCATCTCGAATTTCACCAACGATTTCTTCCAAAATATCTTCAATCGTGATGAGTCCAGACGTTCCACCATATTCATCAAGCAGCAGGGCGATATGCACCCGCTCCAACTGCATACGTGTTAAAAGGTTCTTAACAGGTGTTACCTCAGATACGGTTAGGACTGGCTGAATCAAGCCTTTGAAATCAAAATCAGGGTTATTGTCATATTGCAAATAAAGCTGTTTCGTATTAATCATTCCGATGATATTATCCTTGCTACCTTCTGCAACCGGGAAGCGAGTATATTGTTCCTTACGAATAATCTCGAAATTTTCTTTCAATGAATGATTGGTGAAAAGACATACCATATCCGTTCGTGGAACCATGATTTCTTTGGCCAACATCTCGTCAAAAGTAAAGATACGGTTGACATAGCCATATTCAGCTTTATTGATTTTTCCACTTTCATAGCTTTCGGATAAGATCAAACGAATCTCATCTTCACTATGAGCGTCTCCATGCTCACTGGCAGGCTTCATCCCGAAAAGGCGAACAAGCAGATTTGCGGAACCATTCATAAACCAAATGAGTGGGTACAAAATTCTGTAGAACCAAATAATCAGCGGTGATGTAATTTGACCGATTTTTTCCGGAATGTTTATAGCTACTGTCTTCGGAGCAAGTTCCCCGACAACGACGTGTAGGAATGTTGCAATGACGAATGCGAATAAGAACGCAAGAGGGTGACTCACACTTGGACTAATATTAGCCCAGTCGAATACCGGAAGGAGCAACTGCTCAAACGCTGGCTCTGCCAGTGCACCAATACCCAGTGCAGTGATTGTAATCCCAAGCTGACAAGCAGATAAGTATCCGTCAAGATTAGCAGACACTCGTTGTACAGCTAGCGCGTTCTTCTTTCCCTCGATCACCATTTGACTGATCTGACTACCTCTAAGTCTCACCAATGCAAATTCCGTTGCTACAAAAAAAGCGGTTAAAATAATCAAAATAGCCACCAACGTCAAACTAAGTCCTATACCCATATAATCTTTACCATCCCTTTCGTTCCTAAAATAGGTTATACTCATATTATGAGTTCTTATGAACTATTCTACGAACTTTTCAGAGAAATATCAAATGGTGGAGGGAAACAGATATGGAATCATTTGCATTGACTCGTGTGGAGATGTCCAGTCTTCTGCTCTCATTGACCGGATTATCAGACCGGAAACCGCTGAATATCCTCCAAGAGGCATGGACTAAATTTCATCTTGATGAAGTACAAAAGGGGACTTCGTTACCCGCTTTTTTATCTACAGATGTTCCACCCATTTTTCAAAAGATCATTAAGGGGCATGATGTAAAAGGCTTTTCACTCGGTGAAATTGCTTCATTAGGCCATCTAATAGAGTATTCCACCTTGACTGTGACTACTATGCAAAATTGGGTGAAGCGTGATTTTAAGGAGTATCTCGGTTCTCCAAGAGAAGGAAAGAAGTATTCAGTTAATCAGGCAGCACTTCTGTTTATGATCGATGATCTCAAATCGGCCCTAAATTTCGAAAGTATTCGTCAGCTATTCCGATTAATGTTCTTAAAGCCAGATCGAGACGATGATGATCTTATAGAACCGGCGAAGTTGTATTACGCATATGCTGGGCTGTTTGAAGAAATCAAGAGCAATCCAACTATACAAACCCAATGTAAAGTAGATCAACTTTTACACAAGGAGTTCTCCTGGAAAGAAGATTCCCTGCTTAGAAGTTCCACAGATCGTGTGATCAATCGGCTGACGCATCTTACGAGATCTCAGAGAGAGTCTGTCCGCAACATACTTCTGATAGCCACGATAGCTGTTCAGACCTGTTATTTTCAATCGCTTGCCAGACAATACTTTAATGCAGCTTTATTTCTTGATTTTTGAACGCTTCAATTTTAATATGTATAAGTGAAACAATCAAAAGTAAGTTTCATAAGATATATGTTGGATATAAGGGGGCTTAGAAGTGAATCAAATGACACTGCTGCGGAATCCGAAGCAAAGGAAATTACTCTTCAGTGCAGGCTTAAGCTGGATGTTCGACGCGATGGATGTCGGGATGATTTCTTTTGTTGTAGCGGCTTTAGCCAAGGATTGGAATCTGGGACCGGAGCAGATAGGTATATTGACAAGTATTAACTCCGTGGGTATGGCTGTGGGTGCTGCGGCAGCAGGGATATTAGCCGATCGTTTTGGACGTAAACCGATACTTTTATGGACACTCCTAATTTTCTCGGCTGCGAGTGGGTTATCGGCTTTTGCAACAGGCTTCGGAATACTCTGTGTACTTAGATTTATCGCTGGCTTTGGACTAGGTGGGGAGCTGCCCGTCGCCTCAACATTAGTGTCTGAAAGTATGCCTGCCCGTGAGAGAGGCCGTGCGGTTGTGCTGTTGGAGAGCTTTTGGGCGGTTGGATGGATCGCTTCTGCTTTAATTGCATTCTTTGTTATTCCTGATTATGGCTGGCGTGTAGCATTCGGTATTGGTGCTGTTCCAGCTCTATACGCTCTATACTTAAGACGTGCTATAGACGATTCACCGAAGTTTGCTGAGATCAAGAAGGCGCCTGTGTCCTTGAAAAAACGTATCACAACAGTATGGTCACCAGAGTATCGTCGTTCTACGATTATGCTGTGGATTTTATGGTTTACTGTAGTGTTTTCGTATTATGGGATGTTTCTATGGCTGCCTACAGTTATGGTACTTAAAGGCTTCAGCTTGGTTAAAAGCTTCGAATACGTGCTTATCATGACGTTAGCTCAGCTGCCGGGTTACTTTACTGCCGCTTACTTCATCGAAAAGTTCGGACGTAAGTTTGTCCTGGTCATCTATATGCTGTTCACTGCCGTTAGTGCGGCATGGTTCGGAAATGCAACTACAGAAGGCATGCTGATGGCGGCCGGGATTTGCTTATCGTTCTTTAATCTCGGAGCATGGGGTGGCATGTACGCTTATACACCAGAGTTGTACCCAACAACTATTCGCTCAACAGGCGCTGGTTTAGCGACTTCCTTTGGCCGGATTGGCGGCATCATCGCTCCTTTGTTAGTAGGGGTGCTGGTAGGTAAATCTATAGCGATTGGCTCGATCTTCATGTTATTTTTTGTAACGATTATTATCGGTGCGTTAGCGGTGCTCTTCCTAGGAAAAGAGACAAAGGGAACGGAGCTCCTGTAAAGGATAATTCTTCATTACATACTTGATGTTAATCTACCAACAATGCTAAAATTTAATAAGAACAAAACGGTTCCTTCACAGTTGTGAACAGGGCCGTTTTTTTTAACATTAGAAACTATATTTTTAGGGCCCCCGCAAAGAAGGCGTTATGCTTGCATTAGTCCTTCTTTTATAAGAACGGAGCGATCGAACATGAGTAAGGATAGGAATCAGCCTCATTTCACGGAATTAGTCTGGGAAAGTACGGAACAAAACGTTCCTATTCCCCCGCGAAATTCATCAGAACCAGCGCTGCCAAAATTATCTACTGCAAATGTAGGGAAGCCTAAAGTGTCGTCTGAACCTTCTTTACAGCTTCAGCTTTGGGATCTGGAGACCGACACGCCGGAGCCTGTGACAACTACCGAAGGTCAGTTTGTAGCTAGAGCGAAGGAGTTGGAACATAGAACCGAGGATTCGGCGCTATTTATTCCTTTTAAGAGTTACTGGCCAACGTATGGTCATATGACGGGCACGCAAAGTAGATGGTATTTTTATTGGCGCAATGAAGTTAGACAGGGTAGATATCCGAAAACGGATCTTTCATATATTTTTCTGCACGTGTATGAGCTTATTAATGGTGTAGGCTGGCAAGATCCTTATGATGGCTATAAGCAGCTCAGTCAAATCTGGGAAGCTTATCGTGAAAATTATAAACGTCTGGATCAATATTTGGGTGGTTGGATCGCGGACTTCTCGTTTGTTCATCATTTGGATGTGCCTCTATCTTTAATCGTTGCTCGTTCACGCGGTCTTGCCGGAGATCTGGCAGAGCTAGAGTTAGAGAGATGTCTTACTGTAGCTCCTGAGCAGTTAACCTTTACGGTATTAACAGCAATGTCGGACTACGATATTAGTAAATCGAAGTTTTATATGGGGGAAGGTAAAGAAGCCCTCGAACGATATATTCCACAGGTAGTGGCATTAATCAACGCTTATGTCAGTAGGAAACATGGCTCGAATTTGGTTGAAATGTTCCCACCAGGCCCCTCAGTAATGCGGGAGCGTTATTTATTTCGTAGCGCCGTATATGATATTTCGCTATATGGTTATTCAGTACTTATACCGGTTGTGCGTATCAGTAAATCTCCACCGATTCGCAGTTTAATTACAAGGCTATTCCGTTTGACTGAGAATAAATTACGGGAACTGCTGGGGTATCGAGGACGGCTCAAAGGGGTTAATGTGGATGCAGATATGGATGACCTTATCACTCGTTTTCTGAAGCGGGAATTTGAGAAAGAGAAACAGGAAGATAAGGGGCCGGCAGTAGTTATTGATCGTGAGAAGCTTGAAAGGCTGCAGAGTGATTCCGAGATTGTACGAACCATGCTTACGGTTGAGGAAATGAATGAGCTGGAAGAACTTGAGGATAGCGGTTTTGAGATTACTAATGAGGAATCCGAGCTTGAAGAAGTAGTAGAAAAAGAAGAATTTGAAGATATTGAAGATGAAATCATTGTACCGCTTCAGTCTCTTGAGCCTGAATTAACTATAGAAGAAATTCAATCTGCTAACGTAGATACGGAGTGGGAGCAGTTCTCTAATGCTTTAAGTCCACTCCAACACAAAGCCCTGATTGCGCTTATGAACGAGGATGGAACACAAACCATTCAGAAGCTAGCGGCTGCAAATGGCACGATGTCAGAACTCTTGATTGATGAGATCAATGATATCGCAATGAACATTCTAGGTGATTTGATCATAGATGGTGAAGAAATTGCAGAAGAATATAAAATTCATCTGCTTAATATTTAATGGGGTGAACTTTGGATGAATGGTTTAAAAATACCCAAACGCATGACGACAGCGCTAGTCAATTCACTGACAGCCGGTGTGGTTCCGCGTATCGGACTAGAGCATATAGCCGTTGGCCGCAGGCCAGAGATTGAAGCGATATTGAGAGATATGGATAATATTGCGGAGGGTGGAGCTGCTTTTAAGCTGATTACCGGCAAATTCGGTAGCGGCAAAAGCTTTCTTTTGCAGATGATCCGTAATTATGCAATGGATCGGGATTTTGTAGTAGCCGATGCGGATCTATCCCCTGAACGAAGATTAGTGGGAACGAAAGGACAAGGTCTTGCTACATATCGAGAGCTGATGAGTCATTTGTCTACCCGGACGCGTCCAGATGGAGGCGCTCTGGAGATTATTTTGCAAAAATGGATCATTACGCTTCAGCAGTCTGTGATGCAAGAGAATGAATATGGCCCTGATCACCCCCAGCTTGGAGACGAGGTAGAGAAACGAATCTATGCTGTAGCCTCCGAAATGCGCGGTTTGGTACATGGATTTGATTTTGCCAAAGTGCTGGCTTCTTATTGGAATGCCCATAAGCTCGCTGACGATGAATTGAAGCAGGATTCCCTTCGCTGGCTAAGAGGTGAGTTCGCTACTCGAACGGAAGCACGAAAAGCACTTGGTGTTGGCGTGATTATTGATGATGATAATTGGTATGATTATATGAAGCTGTGGGCAGAATTCACTTCTGCTATCGGTTATAAGGGACTGCTGCTGTTCATAGACGAAGGCGTCAACCTCTACAAAATCACGAATAGTATCTCGCGTCAGAGTAACTATGAAAAGCTGCTTACGATGTTCAACGATACGATGCAGGGCAAGGCAGAAAGCCTAGGAATTTTTATAGGGGGGACTCCGCAATTTGTGGAGGATGGACGGCGTGGATTATTTAGTTATGAAGCGCTGCGTTCAAGATTAGTTGCAGGAAGATACGGCGCAGCAGGTCTGAACAATTATACAGGGCCTATTATTGCACTGGACATGCTCTCACATGAAGAAATTCTGATCCTTTTGCAAAAACTTAGAGATATCCATGCCCTTCATTATGGTTACGAAGCACAGTTAACACAGGAGCAATTGGTTCATTTTATGGAAGAAGCTGTGGGCAGATTAGGGGCAGACGAGCTCCTGACACCGCGTGAAGTGGTGCGTGATTTCATGGATCTACTTCACACCTTACACCAGCATCCGGAGATCTCTTTCGAGAAGCTAGTGGGCGAACGAACCTCTAAACCTGCTGATACTGAACAAAATGAGTTAGATGGATTCCTCGCGGAGTTTGAATTATGAGTGATAATCCGTTTTATAGGCTGGCTCCCTTTATTAAAGAGTTTATCTATAAGAACCGTTGGGAGACTTTGCGTGAGGCGCAGGTGGATGCCTGTCGTGTGCTGTTTGATACACCGCATCACTTACTGATTGCTTCGGGTACAGCTTCAGGTAAGACAGAGGCGGCTTTTTTTCCAGCGCTTACTGAGCTGTATGAACGTCCTTCCGGTTCGGTTGGTATTCTGTATATCGCTCCGCTGAAAGCATTGATTAACGATCAATTTACAAGGCTGAACGATTTGCTCCGTGAAGGCAATATTCCGGTATGGCACTGGCATGGGGATGTTCCGCAAGCCGATAAGACGAAACTGGTGCAGAATCCTTCCGGCGTGCTACAGATTACCCCTGAATCGCTTGAAGGACTATTGATGAACCGTCCGAATGCTATCCCGGCGCTGTTTCATGATCTCCGATATATTGTCATTGACGAGGTGCATGCCTTTATGGGTGCTGATCGGGGGATTCAGGTTCTGAGTCAGCTGGCGAGAATCTCACGAATGGCGGGCTGTCATCCGCGTAGAATCGGTCTATCGGCTACGCTTAGCGACTATGCTTCGGTAACGGAGTGGCTGGCGGCAGGGACGCGGGAGAGCGTAGAGGTGTCCGCTCCACAGGGCGGGCGTAAGCTCCGTTTAAGTGTGGAGCATTTCTCTTTCCCGGATGCACGGGATGAAGTGCAGGCGGAGCATTTAGAACGCGCGAAGCAGTCTTATTACGATTTCATTTATGATCATACGCATCTTAAGAAAGCGTTGATCTTCACGAATAGCCGCTCGGATGCGGAGACAGCAACCCTTGAGCTGCGGAGAACGGCCGCGAAGCGTGGTGAACGGGATGTTTTTCACGTTCACCATGGCAGCATCTCCGCGATGCTCCGCGAAGAGACGGAAGCCGCGCTGCGGCAAGGCTCCGGACCTGCAGTTGCGGCAGCGACATTGACGCTGGAGCTGGGCATTGATCTAGGAGAGCTGGAGCGGGTGCTCCAGGTCGGCGCTCCTTATAGCTGCGCAAGCTTTGTGCAGCGACTCGGCCGCTCGGGCAGGCGTGGTGACGCCGCATCCGAGATGATCTTTGTCACGCCCGAGGAAGAGGATGAGGAAGCACAGCTTCCGGCACGGATGCCTTGGACGCTGCTTCGAGCGATAGCGGTTATTGAGCTATATGTGCGCGAGAAGTGGGTTGAACCACTGGTGGTGCGCCAGCTGCCAGTCGGGCTGTTATACCATCAGACAATGAGCATATTAAAGAGTATGGGGGAGGCGGAGCCGGAGGATTTAAAGGAGGCTGTACTAAGCTTACCTTCCTTCAATAGCATTGATCCTGCGGACTACGATACCTTCATGACTTATATGCTGGGCATGGGACAAATCGAGAAGATGGATGAAGGCAGCTTGATTATTGGGATGGCGGGGGAGAAGATCGTGAACAACTTCCGCTTCTACGCAGTCTTCAAAGACGATGAAGAGCATGTTGTCTATAACGGGACTGAAGAGATTGGCTCGATCACAACTGTACCACCACCGGGTTACTGTTTTACTCTGGCAGGGAAGCTCTGGAAGGTAGAAGAGGTCGATAATCGACATAAAGCTGTTTATGTAAAAACCTCACGCGGTAAAGTGGATACGTTGTGGCTTGGAGCGGGCGGGGATGTGCATACACGAATTATGACCAAAATACGTGAAGTGTTAGGCGCAACATCCTTGTATCCGTATCTTGCTCCGAGTGCGGCTGCGCGGCTTGAACGAGCTCGTCGTTTAGCTAAGGAAAGTGGAATGCTTGAACGTTCCGTTATGCCGGCAGGTGGAGATTCGATGTTTATCTTACCGTGGGCGGGTAGTCGGCAATTCCGTACACTAGAGCGCCTTCTTAAGAACAATTTGAAGAGCTCACAGGGACTTCGATCTATCGCGCCGATGGAACCTTATTATATGGTGGTTGCAGGCAAATCAGATGCAGAAACGCTGGAAGCGGAGATCATCGCTGAGAGTATGGCTGCCGTTGATCCTTTAACATTATTATCTCCAGATGAAGCACCCTACCTCGGAAAGTATGACGAGTTCATCCCGCATGAGCTGCTGCGCAAAGCTTTTTCTTTGGATGGATTAGATGTTCCAGGGCTGCTAGAAGTACTAAAACAATGGCGGCAACCACAGTAACTATCTTAAATATTTTTAATCGAGACGCCCGCTTATGCGGGCGTCTCTTTATGTTCGGACGCACAGCAACGTGTATCTCCTTGCGCCGATCTAGACTTTCCTCCTATTCCATAAGTTGTATAAAAACAGGGCAGGCAGAGAATAGTATCTAGAAGATTCCTATTAAAGGATGATAACGATGTGGTCTAAAATAGTCTCTTATATTCCAGATTGGACAGTTTTTATGCAGGCAGCCATCACACTGCTCTTTCCCATAGGGGTATATTACCTTTACAAGCATTTGTATTTTTATGTTGGAAGCGGACGCTCCAAGGAGTCAGGAGCTGACTCTCAGGAGGAACATAAGAAGGCAGACAATGAGGGAGTAAAACAGCAGCAGGGTGTGTCTACAGTGTTTACGCAAGATTATGATACCGACCTAGCGGCGATAAGAACGGCCTTGGGGGGGAACAGTGATGTGCATTTTCGTGAATTTTCAGTCAAAGGTATCCAGGCACGTGCCGCATTGGTCTATGTGGAGGGCATGCAGGATGAAGAGCTAATCAATCAACAGGTGCTGCAAAATCTGATGTTTGCCGGTGAAATGCAAGCATCGGAAGGAATATACACCTATATGAAACAGACTATGCTCCCGCTGGCTCAGCTTAGTGATGCTAGAGATTTGGACCATCTGCAGGAGTCTGTCCTGTTTGGATACACTGCACTGATTGTCGAAGGCATGCGTGAGATGCTTCTGGTGGGCTTTCCACATGGAGCAGTGCGCGCAATTACTGAGCCAACCTCGGAAGCTTTACTGCGGGGACCTCGGATTGGCTTTACCGAAGTACTCAGTGAGAATACCTCTATGCTTCGGCGTCAAGGGCTCAATAAGAATCTGGAAATGAAAAGGGTTGAAGTGGGTAGCGAAATTAAGAAGAGTCTAGTTATCGCTTATATGAAAAACATTGTAAATCCTGATCTGCTACAGGAAGTGAATGAACGGATCTCCAAAATTGATATGGATTTTATTCTGGAATCTGGCTATGTGGAGCAGCTAATCGAGGATGATTATTTAAGTCCATTTCAGCAAACACAGAATACAGAAAGACCCGATCGAGTGATTGCCTCTTTATTAGAGGGGAGAATTGCAATTTTGCTGGACGGCACACCGTTTGCACTCATTGTTCCAGTGACGTTCAGTATGCTTTTACAGTCTCCCGAGGATTATTATGAGCGCTGGTTTCCTGGTACACTTTTACGGGTGTTACGGTTTTGCGCAGCATTTCTGGCGCTGTTAGCCCCTGCGCTTTATATTTCCTTTATCTCCTTTCATCCGGGACTAATTCCTACTCAGCTGGCCATTTCCATAATTGAAGCACGCCAAGGTGTACCCTTTCCTGCTTTAATTGAAGTACTGATTCTGGAGATTTCCATTGAGATCTTACGTGAAGCTGGAATTCGTCTGCCGAAGCCCATAGGTCCGGCAATGGGGATTGTCGGAGGTCTGATCATTGGAGATGCCGCGGTACAGGCCGGTATTGTAAGTCCCTTTCTAGTAATTGTCGTAGCCGTGACAGCGATCTCTTCGTTTTCCATACCGATGTACAGTGCTGGAATTACCCTCCGGATCTTACGATTCGCAGGCATGTTATTTGCAGCGGTTCTGGGCATGTACGGAACCATCCTGTTCTTCCTGCTGATTTGCAGTCATCTGACTCGCCTTTCAAGCTTCGGGGTGCCTTACATCACACCTATCTCGCCCTTTCGGGTAAGTGACTGGAAGGATTTATTTATCCGTGCACCGTTATCCATTATGAAGCGAAGACCGGAGATGCTGAAGACCCAGAAGAAAAATCGCAAATCCTAGAGAATGTATTCTTGCAGGAGCAGGGGGAGACCACAGTGTTCAAACGTACGGATGACAAGATCACAACTTCGCAAGCTGCCATAGTATTGACCAATTCGATGCTGGGTGCCGGAATTTTAACCTTGCCAAGAGATCTTGTCAAGGCTGTACAGACTCCTGATGCTTGGGTTTCTGTGGTGCTGGGTGGTGTCGTCGTGTTTATGGTAATTATGATTATGGTGAAGCTAAGTCAGCAATTTCCTGGTAAGACTGTCTTTCAGTATTCCAAAAGAATCGTAGGGAATCTCCCAGGCGGTGTACTGAGTTCCCTTCTGATTCTATATTTCATAGTGGTTGCGGGCTTCGAAATCCGAGTACTGGCGGAAGTAACGTTGTTCTTTCTTCTGGAAGGGACTCCAATTTGGGCGATTGTGATGCCGTTCATCTGGGTAGGCACCTATTTGGTGTATGGGGGGATTAATTCCATTGCCCGTGTGTTTCAAATTGTGTTTCCGATCAGTATCTTTATCCTGATTATTTGTTTTATCTTAAGCTCCAGAATATTTGATATCCATCATTTACGCCCTTTTATGAGTGAAGGCCTGATGCCGGTCATTCGGGGGATGAAGTCGGGCATCCTGATCTTTACTGGATGTGAGGTTGTTATGATCATGACGGCCTTTATGGAGCATCCGCAGGAAGCGGTGAAAGGGATGATGGTCGGATTCTGTATCCCGTTGGTACTGTATTTGGTAACTGTTGTGATGGTTATTGGAGGTCTGTCCATCAATTCTGTAATCACCAGTACCTGGCCTACGATAGATTTGGTACGAAGCTTGGAAATTTCAGGATTCTTTTTTGAGCGATTTGAATTTCCTTTGTTAGTCATATGGCTGATGCAGATGTTCTGCAATTTTTGCAGTTTTTTCTTTAATGCGTCACTTGGAATCTCGCAAGTGTTTAATCTGAAGATCCATCCGGTTATGTTCGCCCTAATGCCTGTAATTTTCATCTGCACGATGATTCCTCAACGCATCAACGATGTCTTCAGTCTTGGTGAATCGATTGGCTATATGGGTGTGCTGATTTTTATGTTGTTGCCACTGTTATTGTCGATCGTATTACTGATCAGGAAGAAAGGACTCAAGCAGAATGTTTAGACAAAGGGTAATACACTTACTAATAATATTCATGATTCTGCTTACGCAGCCTGGTTGTTGGAGCAGTAAAGAGATTGAAGACCTGAGTGTTATTACAGGATTGGCGCTTGATAAGGGGGAACCTAGAACGCTCGAACGGGAATTTGAGGAGCGTGGAGGGAGCTACCCAAAGCATAATAAACTTACGGCAACCGTACAAATTGTGCCTGAAAGAACAATCGGGAACTCCGGTAAAGAAGGCGAAAAAACCAAAACCCATTTTTACAATATTTCAGAAACAGGGGATTCTCTGCTTGAAATATTCCGTCAGTTCTCCATTCGCAAGAACCGTCCGATTATAGGCCATCACCTTAAGGTTATCGTCATATCAGAGGATCTAGTGCAAAAGGCGAAGATCAGACAGTTAATGGATTTTGTACTCCGAGATAACGATATCCGTCCAAGTTGTCTCATATTTCTTAGCCAGGGGCTCGCGTCCGATTCGCTTATGACGACTGAGGAGGAGATTCCTTCCTTCCGGCTGGTGGAGATGGTCCGTAACAATTTCAGAACCAGTAAAGTTATGAAGGGCATAACGTTATCGAATCTAGATGCGCTGATGTACTCCAAGCAAAGCTTTGTGTTGCAGAACGTTATACAGGCGCAAGGTGAGATCAAATTTTCCGGAGCTGGTATTATCAAGGGGGATACAGGACATTGGATCGGAAATCTCGACCAAAATGACGTGGAGAGTATTGCCTGGATCAAGGGGGATATAAGAGGAGGAAGCCTCAAAGCATATGATCAGTCGAACGACTCGATTACTTATGAGATTAAATCCGTTAAGAGCAAGATTACGCTGAAAGAGACCGATGATAAGAAGATATCCTTTCATGTTGCAATTGAGTCCACTGGACGACTAATAGAGGATTGGAATGTTGATGCGCATTCCTCGGATGTTGATTATTTCAAAGAACTAGAGAAGATATTCGAAGAAAAACTAACCCAACAAATCAATGCTCTTATCAACAAAATGCAATCCACTTACAAAGTGGATGTAGCAGGATTCGGAGATTGGTTTAGCATTAAAAAGCCTCATGTCTGGAAACAGATTAAGGATCATTGGGACGAGGAATTTACTCGGATTCCAGTGACCTTTGATCTAAAGCTTAAGATTACCGATTTTGGTACAACATCTGATTGAACGAATTTCCAGACAGAATATCGAAAATATTGTTAATCGAAGCACCCCAATTAGCGGGTGTTTCGTTATGTTCGGACATATATTGTATTTTTCTAGAAAAAACAAACCATATATCTTAAATTTGACACCTTGTTGAAAGCGCTTAACAGTACAATAATAAGCCTATAACGAAAATAGGGGGCGTCAAACAATGGTCAGCAAAAAAATGAAGGCAACTTCAACAATTGCGTTATCAGCAGCTTTGGTTTTAAGTATGGCAGCGTGTGGAAATTCAAACAACAACGAGAGTAAAGGCGCTACAGAGTCGAAAGGAAATACAGCTACGAATGCTCCAGATGCCGGAACTACAAAAACCGAAAGCGGTAAGAAGGTCACGATTACTTTTCAAAATATTTACCCGGATCCAGCAACACCTTCTTATAAGATGCTTCATGAATTAGTTGACCAATATGAAAAAGAAAACCCTAACATTCACATCGAACTGGATACTTTAAATACGGACCAGCAAAAGGTCAAATTGAAAACACAAGCCGCTTCCAAAGAAATTCCTGATATTACGATTGTTAACCCGGCTGCACAAATGAAACCATTCGTTGATGCAAAGCTGTTTGCTCCTCTGAATGACATGCTGGATCAAAATGGACTGAAAGACACTTATCAATCCGGTCTACTTGATTACTACAGCTTCGATGGTAATGTTTATGCACTGCCAGATGGTAATAACATCGAGGTAGTCTACTATAATAAAGAACTCTTCGAGCAAGCGGGCATCGCAGACACTCCTAAAACATTCGATGAACTACTCCAAGATGTAAAAACCTTGAAAGCAAAAGGCATTACGCCAATCGCGATCGGTGAAAAAGATTCATGGACGGGTTCATTCTTGTTCATGAATATCCTGCTTCGCACCAATGGAGGCCCTGGTTTCCTTCAAGATGTACTTGATGGCAAAAAAACATTTGAAGATCCTGCTTTCGTAGAAGCTGTAGATCGTTTCCAAGACCTCGTGCAAGCAGGTGCATTCCCAGATGGAGCAACTTCCATCGATGCTAATGCAGGTGGTAATATCTTCAAATCCGGTAAAGCCGCTATGTGGGTTATCGGTTCATGGGAAACGGGTGCAATTGACGCTTCCTCAGTTGCTGGTAAAGCAGGAGCCTTTCAATTCCCAAGTGTTAATGGTAAAGGGGATCCAAATGAATTCATGCTCGCACCAGGTAGCGCCTTTGCGATTTCTGCAAACAGTGAGCATTTACAAGAAACGAAAGATTTCTTGAATTTCTTCACACTGAATCTTCCTAAAAAACAATTTGAACTTAAAAATGCTGTAGGGATTGGTCAAAAAGTGGATGGAGACCTGAAAGGCGCAGGATATTCTGATCTGGCGATCAACATTTCAGGATTGTTCAATCAGGTTAAAGGTGGCGACTTGGCCTTTGACAACACCATGAACCCAGCTACGGCACAAGTCCATCTAAGCAGTATCCAAAATCTTTTTGTTCAAAAAGTGGATTCCGCTCAAGTAGCTAAAGAACATCAAACCGCATTTGAAGCTAATAAATAAGAAGGTTTTGAAAACGCGATGCGAGGGTGCTTAAACGCTTCTTCGCATCGTGTTTACATTCTAGGGGGCGAAAATAATGAAGGTACTAAAGGTTCCAGCGCGCACAATCGCCGTCTTCGTGTTACCTTGCCTGCTTTTGTATGTGTGCTTGGTGTTTGCTCCTATCCTAGTATCCTTTTATACAGGATTGCTGCAATGGGACGGAATTACGACTACGAAAACATTTGCTGGACTTGCTAATTTCAAAGAGATGTTTTTTCATGATCCAGTGTTTTGGCCATCTGTAAAAAGAACGTTACTCTATGCTGTGGCTTCCATGGTGGAAATTCCATTTTGTTTGTTGATGGCTATCCTGCTAAATCGGTACGTGAGAAAAGGAAACACTTTAGTTTCTATTTACTTTACACCGGTTATTTTGTCGGTGGTAATCATTGGGCAGCTCTGGAAAACGATCTATGACCCTGTCTCCATGGGCGGGATGTTGAATGGCGTCCTGATCTCTCTTGGGCTGGATAGCTGGACTCATAATTGGATCACAGAACCTAAAATTGCGATGTTCGCGCTTTATGCAGTATCTCTTTGGCAATATTTTGGCTACCATTTGCTGATTCAATATACCGGTGTTCAGAATATTCCGGATGAGCTGTATGAAGCGGCAAAGATTGATGGGGCTGATGGATTTAAAGCCGATCGATATATTACTTTTCCACTGATTATTCCAATCTTTAAAATATCTATCGTACTCGCCTTTATAGGGTCTTTGCAGGCTTTTGATCTCGTTATGGTCATGACAGCCGGTGGACCTGCTCACGCTACAGATGTTATTTCTACACATATGTACAACAGTTCTTTCTTATCCTTTAAATATGGATATGGTAGTGCTATCGCTTCGTTCTTGGTCATACTGTGCCTTGTGTTTACTGCTAGCATTAATACTATCTTTAATAAGCTTGAGAAAAAATTCAGTTAGCAAAGGAGTGCGCGATCATGCGGAATGTCAAGAAAGGACTCGTGTATCTTCTCTTTGCGATTCCTGTCGTTACCCAGCTATATCCTCTGCTATGGCTAATGCTCTATTCCTTGAAGACCAACGAAGAGATTTTGGGAGGAAGTTTTTTCTCATTTCCTAAAGTATTTCAGTGGCATAACTATAGCGAGGCTTATAAGTCAGGTAGCTATCTAAAGTATTTATCTAACAGTGTAGTGGTTACCGGTGTAACAATGATCTTCGTCATCCTGCTTAGTTCGATGGTAGCTTACGCGATCTCACGGTTCCGTTGGCGTTACGGCAACTTGGTCATGACGATCTTCTTAATGGGGATGATGATCCCCATGCAGGCCACCTTGCTTCCGCTGATGATCATTTTCAAAAATATGCATATTCTGAATACACACTTATCACTCATATTGCCTTATGTAGCTTTTTCAACCCCAATAGCGGTGTTCATATTAAGTGGCTTTATGAAGAGCATTCCGCATGAAATTGAAGAATCAGCCTTTATTGATGGGGCGAGCGTATATCGGATCTTCCGCACGATCATTCTTCCGGTATCTGTCCCACCTGTAATGACTGTATGTATTCTAACGTTCATCAACATTTGGAATGAGTATATCTTAGCGGCCACCTTCATTTCCTCCGAGAAATTGAAGACCTTGCCCTTTGGTGTGTACACATTCGTTAGTCAGTATTCTGTAAACTATGGGAATATCGGTGCATTTCTAGTGATGGGTGCGTTACCCGTCATTTTAATCTATTTCTTCTTATCCAATCAGATTACAAAAGGAATGGTGGCGGGCGCAGTAAAAGGATAAATCTATATTGCAAATTACAATAATGGAATTATAATGAAGAAGCAGCAGGACAGATGAGTTTGAGGAGGGAAGCCTTTTTGAGAAACAGCTTTCATTCCATCCACCATCGATTGTTTTTGCTGTTTCTTTTTTGCATGTCTAGCATTCTATTAATTGTGAGTCTGCTCTATTACAACCGGACAACCGTACAGTTTCATGAGAAAATAAGTGACTTGTCGCAGAAGAATGTCGCTCAGACGGCGGATCTATTCAGCTTACTGTACAAAGGGTATGATAGTCTCTCTAAATCACTCAGCAATAACTTTGAATTGATACGTTTGATTAATGAGACAAGCACAGAGCCCGCGGTAGCTTACATCAATGAACAGACAATTACCAATATTTTAGGAGCTATATTTTATTCTCGGGATGATCTCGTAGGTATTCATGTCATTACAGATAAAGGTAAGATCTATAATTACGGAAACTATATGAATGTGGTTGATCCCGAATATATGAAGGAAGATTGGTACCATCAGCTGCAATCTTCCTCCGGTAAAATGATCTGGCTCGGCGTCTATGAACATTCTCTTATCGATCAAGTGGAGGATAGTCCTGTGTTTGCCTTCGGCCGTCAGATTTACGATCTCAATGAACACAAACCGATTGGCATTGTTCTGTACGAGACGAATCCGAAGCCTGTTCTGGATGCGTTGGATAATGTGAAGCTGGGTGAGCATAGCCAGGTGTATTTAATGTCGCAGGATGGACGATTCGTATCCTCTGCCGAAGATCAGGAACCTGATTTAACTCAGCTCCCGTCTTTACAGAACTCCCAGAATGTTGTGGTCGAACAGACAGCCAACCGTCTACTTGTCGCTTCTAAACTGTCCTTCTCTGGTTGGTGGGTGCTTAGTATCACTCCTAATCGCGACCTAAATGTAGAGTTGGTAGAGATGAAACGTTATCTGTTCATTGTATTTTCGATTCTTGTTCTCGTCTCTACTTTGATAGCTTCTATGGTTTCACGAACGATTTCTTTGCCGCTTAAAAAGGTGATTCGAGAGATGAAACAAGTGGAGATCGGTAATTTTCGGGGAATGGTGAATGTTTCATCTTATCAAGAGATTAATATTCTTGTTGCTTCGTTTAATCGGATGGTTCGCCGAATCGAAGAACTAATCGAGCGGGTAAAACTTTCTTCCGTCAGTGAGAAGAATGCTGAGCTTCATGCCTTACAATCTCAAGTGAACCCACATTTTCTATACAATACTCTGGATATGATTTATTGGATGCTGGATGAGGAAGGGAATGAGCAACTGGGTGAACTTGTTCTCTCGCTATCTTCGATGTTCCGGTACAGCAGTTATTGGGAAGTTGACGTAGAAGTCACGTTACGAGAAGAACTGGAACAAATCGGGCACTATCTAAATATTATTTCTATTCGGCTGGAAGGTCGTCTACGGATTGAGATAAATATAGATGAACGATGGCTTGAGGTTCGCCTTCCCAAGATGACTGTACAACCGGTCATTGAAAATGCTGTAAAACATGGCTTGGAATCGCTCGATCGTCAAGGTATTCTGAAGGTGAGTATACTTGAAGAAACTGGAGTGCTGAACATCGTCGTTCAAGATAATGGCAAAGGTATGGATGCAGAGAAGTTGAATGCGCTGGTGGAATCCTTGGATCGACCAACAACGAAAGAAAATGGAAAAATGGGAATCGGTCTTCAAAATCTGCATCGACGGCTCCAGCATATGTTCGGAGAATCCTATGGTCTTGTGATTCGAAGCTTACCTGGAGAAGGAACCGAGGTTGCTATCATGCTGCCGATTCCGCAGGAAGGAGAGCATAGTCGTGAACATTCTCATAGCTGATGATGAACGGGCGATCCGAGAAGGCATTAAGCGCACTATAAGAAGTATCTATCCAGATTATTGTGTACATGTTGCTGCGTCGACAGAAGAAGCTGTCAAGATTATGGAGGAACAGTCCATCCATATCGTCTTAACAGATATTCTTATGCCCGGTATGAATGGTCTAGAGTTCATGAGGATTTCTAAGAGGCGGTATCCTTATGTCAAATGGGTGGTCATCTCTGCACACAGTGAGTTCGCCTATGCGCAGGAGGCAGTTCGTCTTGGAGCGAGAGATTATCTACTTAAGCCGATCGGTAAAAGCAAGCTACTTGAGATTATTAGTAACTTATCGCTAGAAATAGAGCAGGATCATAAGTTTATTAAAGATGAAGACCGATTAAGGTCAAGTCTGAAATATTTAAGAGAAGGTGTATTTCAAAGGCTCGCTTCTGGTTTTAATCTCGGTAATTTAGACATCAGCCAATTAATAGAAGACCATCAATGTTTCTATTTGATTTTGCTACAAATGGAGGCGGGTGATAAAAACATCCGGATAGAACATTTTATTGTAGAGAATGTGTTAACTGAGCTGATAGAGCGTGACGGGAGCGGTTTTGTGGTCAGCTATGACCGCCAGAGTCTGCTGGGATTAATCACCTTAAGAGAAGAAGCACGATTAGAATCTTTTCTGGAAGATGGGCGGACCTATTTGAAGCAATATTTAAAAACACCTTTCCAAATGATCCATTCCGGACTTAGCTACGATATAAATACTGTACCTCAGATCGTAACGAGCTTAAGAGAAGCAGTGAATTCGCAAGTATTGGATTTAACGCCAGCGAAAGGTAGTGGCGAAAAAGCCATCGACATCGCATTGCAGTATGTAAAAGAACACTATTTCGAAGACCTTACTTTGGAAAAGATTGCTTCCGTTGTATTTCTGAATCCGGTCTACTTCAGTCAATTATTTAAACAGAAGACGGGTCAAGGCTATAAAGAATACGTGACATCCTTACGATTAGAGCAAGCGAAGCTGCTGCTAGTAAACTCGAAGCTTAAGGTGGCAGAAATCGCCGAACGTATTGGATATCAGGACATGCGACATTTTACACAGATGTTCCGCAAGCGGTTCCTCGTAACTCCTACGGAGTATCGTCAGCAGATTAACAATGGAACCTACTGAATTTTTGTTCATAGGAAAGGAAAAAGGATCTCTGCAGCCATTAGGGTGGCTATAGAGATCCTTTTTTTTGTGTGTAGATCAGTATGGGTAACTAGAAGCAGCGTATATAAAAATAACGAAAAATAAAATGATTATGGCGTAAAGGAGAGTGCCGACAATCCCGCATACAAGACCCGCAATAGCTAAGCCTCTTCCTTGCTCATACCGAATCCGTATTTCTTTAAGGGACAGGGCAGATAGAATAACCGCTACAATCCCTAACAAAAATCCGATATAAGGAACAATTATGGAAAGTACTCCTAAGACGAAACCAGCAATTGACTTGCCATTCATCGGTGTTGGTGGGGGCGGGGGAGGATAATAGTTTTGATTCTCGTTCGGCCCATAACTCATTCAAATCACCTCCTATCAAGCGTGTTATTGGATGTAGTTAATCCAGTGTTCAAGCTGTACACAAGGAATG
The DNA here is from genome assembly GCF_037972555.1 of Paenibacillus sp. FSL R5-0744. Taxonomy (NCBI): domain Bacteria; kingdom Bacillati; phylum Bacillota; class Bacilli; order Caryophanales; family Paenibacillaceae; genus Paenibacillus; species Paenibacillus sp. FSL R5-0744. The sequence continues at coordinate 3,648,810 of NZ_CP150228.1, read as the reverse complement.
AGTCCAATAGATTCAGCTAGTCTGATGGAAGCTTGATTTGTTTCAAGCACATGATAGCGTGGAATAAACCCTCGTTCTAACGTTTCTTGTATGGCGGTTTGGACCACCTTTTTCGCATACCCGTTTCTTTGAGAGGATTCTAAAGTATGTACAGCGCCGATTTCCCAGAGGGTTTCTTCATTACAGAACGCTAAGCAGGTACTGACCGGATTGTTGTCTAGGAAAATTGACACGGAAAAAGCCCCGTTTTGAAAATAGTCTTCTATTTCGTCTTTCGTGTAATGATTAGCGGCCCACAGCGGAATTAATCTGTCGTCAACCACATGACTGATAACAACATCTTCGTCCTTCGGAAAGATTTGTCCCTCAGCTGTACTGTATGAGTAGAACCCCCGGACTTTCTCCATTGAAAAATGTGATGATAATGCCTCTTTATAGTTCACGTCTTGCAGTTTAAAAACAATTTTTGCTTGTGGAGGCAGGAATTGAAACAGAGCCGGAAATACATCTGGGCTGCTGTAATCCATAAATACGATGTAATCCGCTTGAGGATATACTCTATGATCATATGCGTACGCTGAAGCAGGAAGAAGCAATAAAACACCCCATTGATTTCCTTGCTCCACAAGATGAGACTCCATGACTTCATGGAATGAGGTTAGCATTTTTAATAAACTGACATTCTTTAACGGTTCTTTGCGCAATCTGGTTATAATTCGGTCATTCTGGTGCATGTTATTTACTCCCCGCTCAATATATTTCAATATAAATTGCACTTATGCAGATCATTGTATTTAGGATAATTATTATATCGCAGAAATACGTCAGCTTGACAGTGACTGCTATAATGTATTAGGAAAATAAAGCTTGCTGTTTATGCAGCATACGTAATCGGAGGCACAGAATTTCATGACACAATCTATCACACCCGCTGCAGTTCGTATAGGAGGAGGCCTAACTAAGCAATTCATACTTATTTTAGCCATTGCATCAGGATTAAGCGTCGCAAATATGTATTACAATCAGCCCCTTTTGGCCGAAATAGGACGAACATTCCATGCATCCTCTAACGCAGTAGGATATGTATCGATGCTTACTCAGATCGGTTATGCGCTTGGGATGTTATTCTTTGTTCCGTTGGGCGACATCCGTGAACGAAGAACACTAATATCCGGACTTCTTATTGCTGTATCACTATCACTTGTTGGTTTCGCTACAGCTCAGAACCTTATTTGGATGTATATCGCCAGCTTTGCTATTGGCATTACTACGGTCGTGCCGCAGGTTATCATTCCTCTCTCGGCGGAGCTCGCTTTGCCAGAAGAAAGAGGAAAGGTTATTGGAACAGTAATGAGCGGGCTGTTTTTTGGTATTTTGCTTGCAAGAACAATATCCGGAATTATAGGAGATATGTTCGGCTGGAGAGCCATGTACTGGATTGCCGCAGCTATAATGCTATTGTTATCCCTTATCTTATACCAACTAATTCCAAAGACGAAACCAGAAAATAATTCATCCTATACAGATCTACTGAAATCAATGGGGAATTTGATTCGCAGATATTCGACGCTTCGTGAAGCGTCATTGATTGGTGCTTGTATGTTTGGTGGCTTCAGCGTGTTCTGGACTTCACTGGCTTTCTTTCTAGAAGGTGAACCTTACCACTATAGTAGCTCTATCACAGGCTTGTTTGGGTTGATCGGTGTAGCAGGTGCTGCGGGTGCTCCATTTATCGGTAGGTTAGCTGATAGGATCGCACCGAAAAAGATAGTAGGTATACTACTATTGCTGACATTGATTGCTTATGGATTCTTCGGTTTAGCTGGATTTACAATTTGGAGCCTGATTGCCGGTGTTATTATCCTGGATCTTGGAGTACAAGGGTCACAGGTTAGTAACCAAACACGGATCTATGCACTTGAGCCAGCGGCGCGCAGCCGAATAAATACGGTGTTTATGGTTAGCACTTTTACAGGTGGAGCTATTGGATCAACACTTGGAAGCTTTGCATGGCAGCATTGGGGCTGGAATGGCGTCTGTCTGATGGGTGGAATGCTAATTGTGGCCGCTATATGCATATGGATAGTCTATAGAGGAATTGAGAAGAAGACATTCATCGCAGGAGGTGCATGAGCATCGCTCAGAAGACGAAAGTCGTAGAAGTTGTCCCTTATGATCCAGAGTGGAAGTTAGAATTCGATAGAATAAAAGAACAGTTGTTATCTTATGTTGGCGACCTCATTATTACGATAGAGCATGTGGGGAGTACTTCCATTGAAGGACTCGCTGCTAAACCCATCATAGATCTTGATCTTGTAATGGATAGCTACGATTTACTCCCACAAATCATAGAACGTTTACAACAGTATGGTTATGAACATCAAGGGAACTTGGGAATCGAGGGCAGGGAAGCCTTCAAAAGACGTCAAGCGGACGAATTCATGCAATATCATCTGTATGTATGCCCTAAGGATGGAAAAGGGTATTTGGAGCATATCGCTTTTAGAGACTATCTCCGTTCAAATGCGGTAGCACGCCAAGCATATGCAGAAGTCAAACAGCATTTGGCGGAACAACATCGCTACGATATGGATGCTTACTGTGAAGGAAAGACAGCGTTTGTCACCTCGATTTTATCAAAAGCCATGAAATAACCCATAAGCAATCATGTGCCAGATCGAAGATGGCTTCGATATTCACTGGGGGACATACCGCTCCACTTACGGAATTGCTTGGAGAAATATAACGCATCATTGAAACCGACCGAAGAGGATACCTGGTCGATGGTGAGCGTTCCTCCAAGCAGTTCCTTTGCTTTATCCATGCGAACCTTTAACAAATATTGCTTGGGTGACATTCCGATCTTTTGCTTAAAGGCCTTAGAGAGGTGTGCCCTATGATAACCAAGAGAGGATGCCATGTGGTCGATACTGATCTGTTGATGAAATTGGAGAGAGATCCAGCGGATCGCTTGATTGATCTGGCGGTCGATAACATCCGGTAATTGTGCGGATTTAGGGGTAAGCGAACCTATGTTCGCAAGTCCGAATTTGTGCACCAGAAGGCGCAGCCACCCAGAAGCCTCCAAACTTTCCAACCTTGGATAAGCAGATTGCTGAAAGGAAAAACGAATATGTTCATACAAGTTATGTATCTCTATAAGGTTATCTAAGTGTATTAACGGCTTGTCCGGTGTAATCCCCACTTCTTTAAATAGCTGCTGAACGGCTTCTCCTTGTAAGGCTACCCATACATAAGTCCAAGGCTGTTCCATGTCTGCCTGATAGCTGAATAATGCCCCTGGGAAAATAACAAAGGTATCTCCCGTACCACATATATGAGAGTTACTTCCACTCTGAAACACACCCTTTCCATCCATTACGGTATGTATAAGGTAGTAATCGTGAACAGAAGGCCCCATCTTATGTCCCGGGACCGGTTTACCTTCTCCGCTGAACAATACAGTTAGGTCGATTTCATCAGGAGCAAGATTAAACCCTGCTGTGAAATGATAATGCTCTGAAGCCATTTGGTTATGACCTCCTATACGTGATTTGAATTACATTTAGATTATAGGACGGGCCACTTTAATGCAACAAATATCCATATATGAATTGTATTTATCCATACTCATTGAGACCGCTCTCATTTATAGTGAATAGTGAAGAGAGAGACGGATACCCTCTGACATTCTAGTGTTTATAAGGAAAATTCATCAAGGTTTTCTGAGTCGTTAGCGATGTCGTGACCGTAGAACTCACTATTTAAGGAGGAATATTTCACATGTCCAAAATTACATTTATCGGAGCGGGTAGTACTGTATTTGCAAAGAACGTTTTAGGAGATTGCATGAGAACTCCAGCTCTTCAAGGCTTTGAGCTTGCCCTATATGATATTGATCTTCAGCGCCTAAAAGATTCCGAGAATATGCTGAGTAATATAAAAGCAAGTAGTGGCAGTACTTGTATCGTGAAATCCTATACGGATCGTAAGGAAGCTTTGCGCGGAGCTAAATATGTGATTAATGCGATTCAGGTCGGGGGTTACGATCCTTGTACCATTACAGACTTTGAAATTCCGAAGAAATATGGCTTGCGTCAAACGATTGCGGACACGGTTGGTATCGGTGGCATTTTCCGCAACTTACGCACGATTCCTGTCATGCTTGATTTTGCGGCAGATGTGAGAGAGGTTTGTCCAGATGCTCTGTTCATGAATTATACGAATCCAATGGCAGTATTGACCAATGTGATGAACACTTATGGTGGTGTGAAGACTGTTGGATTATGTCATAGCGTACAGCATTGTATTCCAGGCTTATTCGAGCATCTGGGAATGGATCAGAAGGGTGTACAGGCTAAGATTGCAGGGATTAACCATATGGCTTGGCTACTCGAGGTTACGAAGGACGGAGAGGACTTATATCCGGAAATCAAACGCCGCGCTGCCGATAAGCAGAAAGAGCATCACGGGGATATGGTTCGTTATGAAATGATGCTTAAATTTGGTTACTATATTACGGAGTCTTCAGAACATAACGCAGAGTATCATCCTTATTTTATCAAACGTAATTATCCTGAGCTCATCGAACGCTTTCAAATTCCACTCGACGAGTACCCACGCCGCTGTGTAGAACAAATTGAACGGTGGCAGAAGATGCGTGAAGAATTAGTAAATAACAAAGAGCTTGTACATGAACGTTCGCATGAATATGCGTCCTACATTATGGAAGCCATCGAAACGAATGTACCTTTCAAAATTGGTGGTAATGTTATGAATACAGGTCTTATCACCAATCTTCCGAAAGAAGCATGTGTAGAAGTTCCGTGCCTTGTAGACCGCAGTGGTGTCACTCCAACCTTCGTGGGAGATCTGCCTCCGCAGTGTGCCGCACTGAATCGTACGAACATTAATACACAATTGTTAACAATCGAAGCAGCGATTACTCATAAGAGAGAGCATATTTATCACGCTGCTATGCTCGATCCGCACACTGCCGCCGAACTGTCGATGGATGACATTACGAATATGTGTGATGAGCTGATCACAGCCCATGGAGATTGGTTGCCCGCGTATAAATAAAATTTCATATTGTTACAATTTTATAATTCTAAAGCCTGAGAAATCAGGCTTTTTTTGCTTATCTGTCTAGGACAACTGGGGTCCTACGGAATACAAATATATGGACACCTAAATGCGGAGGTGAAGCATGATGATCGTTGAGAATTATACTTTAGCATCGTCCACATCCCATGCCACCCCTTATTACGTGATCAGAGGTGGGCTCCCTGGTCCTGTGTTTATGGTGGTGTCCGGCATACACGGGAATGAAACGGCAAGCATTCGTGCGGCGAAAAACATCGTGAATCACTTAAGACAAGGAGAACTATATATTTACCGTGGTACGCTTATTATTGTTCCCCTCATGAATCAAAAAGCTTATCGCAAACGAATTCGGGGCGTGCCCGATTTGAACCGAACGTTTCCGCGTACTCGGAATGGATCTGCCAAACATCCGTTATCCGTAGCCTTGCTTCAATTAGTACGGCGTTATCGCCCCACCTGGTACCTTGATCTCCATGAAGCGAACGGTTTGTCTCAAAGAAATCCGAAACGCCTCGGTCAGTCTATTATTATTAACCCGGGGAGCCAAGGTACGGTTACGGCAAGACGTCTCATAAAAGACATTAATCGTACAATCGCTAATACTTCTTATCATTTTAATATCCGTTTACGAGAGCGCCCCGGCTCGTCACGTTCAGCCGTCTCCCGCATCATAGGAGCGAAGGCATTTACTGTGGAAACATGCTGGAGTCTTGATCGTGACCTTCGTATTCGCTATCAGATAGACATTGTTAGTCGCTTTTTAAGAAGTGCTGGATTGATGTGATGATGATTATATATGCTGAATGTCAAGCAAGCTGACCCTGAGTTCATAGGAATCGGCTTGTTTTTTGTGGATTTTGAAAGATCATTGACAACAATGAGTATAGTGTATATATTACATATATACATTAAACACACATAAACTAGGAGTGAGGGCACGAGTTCATGAACATATTGATATCCAACACTTCCGGTGAGCCCATCTATGCACAGATTGTAAGTCAGATCCGCCAGATGATCCTGCAAGGAGAGTTAGTCTCAGGTACGCCTTTACCTTCTATTCGACTGTTAGCTAAAGAGCTGCAGATTAGCGTAATTACAACAAAACGAGCTTACGAAGAACTGGAGAGAGAAGGGCTTATCAATTCCATTGTGGGAAAAGGCTCCTTTGTTTCTGGTGCGGATCAGGAGTTTATTCGTGAACAACGGTTACGGATCATGGAGAACAAAATGAAGGAGATTATCGACGAGAGTAAAATGTTAGGGATTGATTTTGCTGAGTTCAGTGAGATGTTGAAATTGCTGTATGAGGAGGAGACAGAATGAACGATGTCATTCAATTGAATCAAATATCTAAAAAATATGGCCATTTTAGCCTATGCGAACTTACGTTCGGTATCAAGGAAGGATATATTACGGGGTTAATAGGACCCAATGGGGCAGGGAAAACAACATTAATTAAAATGATGATGGGTATGGTACAACCCGACCAAGGAAGTATCGAGATTTTCGGCAAAGAAACAACCGTAAAGAATGCAAAGTACAAAGAGCGAATTGGGTATGTTTCCGATGAGAACTACTTTTACGATCAATTAACCATCGATCAGATGAGTAAGATGATTGCTCCCTTTTATAGTCAGTGGGATAAAGAAACTTATAGGAAATACATAGAGATGTTTAAGCTTTCCCCGCGGAAAAAGATTAAAGAACTCTCTAAAGGGATGAAAATGAAGTATTCGCTCGCCATTGCTTTATCACACGGTGCAGATCTGCTCATCATGGACGAACCTACTGCAGGTCTTGATCCCATATTCCGAAGAGAATTGCTTGATCTGCTTAGTGAGCATATACAGGATGAGAAGAAATCTATTCTTTTCTCCACGCATAACACGACTGATTTAGACCGGATAGCGGATTATATTGTTTTTGTAAATGAGGGGCGACTAGTATTTAATGAGATGAAAGAATCTCTACCTAATAAATATATGCTGGTAAAAGGCAACAAGGAGTTGCTTGATCGGGATGTGCGGAAGTGTTTCATAGGGATTAAAGAGACAGCACTTGGTTTTGAGGGGCTTCTTAACCACAATTCTGAGGAGGCGCGATATTTTAGAGATCAAGCGATATGCGAAATACCTACCCTGGAAGAAATCATGTATTTTACAGTAAAGAGAAACGCTTTGTATGTCTAATCTCTTGCTGTTGATTCGGAAAGACTTTATTCTCCTGGGGAATTTCATTCCTTTATTTCTCTTGAGTATTTTGTTTGTCGCATATGTACAATTGGATAGCTCCAGTATGTTTGCTACATTTCAATCTTTACTATTGCTCGTATACTCCTGTTCAATGGATGCACAGAATAACAACACAAAGTTTGTTTTAGGACTGCCAGTAAGTCGGCAAGAGATTGTCTTGGCTAAATACTTATCACTGATCCCTTATAGTTTCATCGGTTTGGTTTGCTCTTTAGCTTTGTTTCTAATTTCCTTTTCATTTGGATATTCCATTAGCCCAGTGTATTGGATAGGGGTATCTTTAACGTTATTTATGATTCCTTTGACTGCGTCTATTTATCTGCCGATTCATTATTGGCTTGGTAACAAGAACTATCACTTTAATATCCTTTTTAATGTAGTTGTAACGATAACCACGATAAGTGCTGGATCTTCACTCAACAATTCATCTTTTTTCTTAACAATAACCCACTTAAAGCTGCAGGATCATCTGGTACAGACAGCTTTGATAGGGATCGTTTATCTATTCATCTTGTACTTCTCATATAAGATTTCACTACGAATGTTTAGCAGGGAAGAGTTATAAGCTAAGGAGGAATTATAGTGTATCATTCATTGTATCTTATTCAAAAAGACTTCATTCTTTTGCGTAAATTTCTGATGTTGCTCATCCCTTTCTTTATTTTTATAGCTTACTCGAACTATCATAGCTTCAGTTTATTTACGGTAATGCCACCCATGCTGTTGTTGATTAGCTCCTGTTCTATGGATACTCAGCAGATGACGCAACGGTTTCTCGTTAATCTCCCTGTGCGGAGACAAGAGCTTGTCCGCGCTAAATACTTCTCAATCCTTCCGTATGCGCTTGTTGGGCTGGCAGCAACTGCTTTTACCTATCTCCTGATTATTATGACAGGTAAAGAGGTGACCCCTCATTTCTGGCAAGAGGTTGGTATTGCGATATCTATTTTCCCGCTCCTCGCTATGCTTTATTTACCGATTCATTACTGGCTAGGGGCTAAAGGAACGCAAGTGGTTAATCTCGTTTTTATGATGATTATAATGGTTGGTCCGAATGTGATTGGTAGCTTGCTTCAATGGTTTCCTGAATTAGAGAACTGGCAGAGCTTTGGTGTGAAGTCTAGCTTTATTCCTTATATCATACTAGGACTCGCTTACGTGTTTTTACTCAGCTGTTCTTATCTCATTTCTTTGCGGATTTTTGAGAAGAAGGATCTCTGATGTTAATAATTTGAGATTTAGATTGAATTCATATACCATTATCACTACAACGATAAATACTGTAGGGGAAGGGTATACATCCAATGCCTAAAATGATTTATAGTTTTCGTACAAAAATGATTATGCTACTGATGGCCAGTATGCTAGTATCCGGTGGGATAACCTTTTTAATCTATAAGGCGCTCCAGCGATATTATCACTCTGAGGTGAAGTTTGAGAATCCACTAACCAAAGTTCGCTATGTAATAAGAGATATTGGAGATGTAAATACATTTTTAATTATCTTTATACCACTAGCCATTCTATTTTTCTTCTTATTCACTAAGCCGTATGCAAAATACTTCAAAGAAATATCAAAGGGGATTCATCAACTAGCGTCAGGTGATTTCTCCGAACGAGTAGATATACCCTCCAAAGATGAATTTGGGATGATTGGTCATGATCTCAATCTAGCGATTGAGAATATGCAAGAAGCCATTGAGCGGGGAGACATTGCCGAGAGCAGTAAAGATCAACTCGTGTTGAATCTGGCGCATGATTTGCGTACACCCCTAACCTCGGTTATTGGTTATTTGGATTTTATTTTGAAAGATAATCAATTAACGCCTGAACAGACCAAGCATTACACGACGATTGCTTATACCAAATCTCAACGTTTAGAAAAATTGATCGATGAGCTGTTTGAAATTACAAGAATGAATTATGGCAAGCTTAAGCTTGAGAAATCCTCGATTGATCTCAGTGAGCTTCTCTTACAATTAAATGAAGAATTATATCCAGTCTTTGAGAAAAATGGTCTAATCTCCAGAATGGATATGACACCTCATCTGATAATTTACGGTGACGGGGAATTGTTAGCACGTGTATTTGAGAACCTTCTTACGAATGCGGCCCGATACGGAAACGATGGTCAATTTATTGATATTCACGGTTACTTGGACGCTAACGAGGTAGTCGTTGAAGTAATCAACTATGGAAATTGTATTGAGCCGGAAGAGCTGCCACGAATTTTTGATATGTTTTACACGGGTGATCGTGCACGAACACATCCAACAGGAAGTACGGGACTTGGCTTGTTTATTACTAAAAATATAGTAGAGCAGCATAATGGAACCGTATCTGCGCAAAGCAGTGTGGTGCGGACAATCTTTGAAGTGAGACTCCCGAGAAACAGTAATTGAAGATCATTTCTATATGATGAAGTACCAACCTAAAGAGGATTCGTTGGTGGGTGATATCTAAAAATCGTCCACCTTTGAAATCCTCTTAAAAACATGATATAATTAGCATGCTAATTAATTTGTAAGGTGGTTCGGGGGAACAAGCTGTGATTGAAGATGAGATAAGAGAACTACTGGATAGAATTTCAGCCGAAATGCGTAGAGATTATGCAGCGCTGCTTAGAGAATTTAATCTTCATGTAGGCCAAGAACAGTTATTATGCCGGTTATGGAGATCAGATGGAATGACACAGATCCAGTTAAGCGAAAGTCTGAATTGTGAGCCTCCAACTATTACGAATATGGTGAAATCACTTGAGAGTCATGGGTTTGTTGTTCGAAAAAGAGATCCTGAAGATGGCAGAGTAAGCCGAGTGTATCTAACTCCAGCCGGACGTAATCTTTGTGAACCTGTGGAACGTATATGGAATAAGCAACTGGATAAATTATTAACAGGAATTTTACCCGAAGAACGTTTATTATTAAGAAGGCTTATGAAACAGATGGCGGATAATTTATCTTGAATCTGGCATTACTCACCACATCCATTAGCAAGCTAATCAAAACTTAGAAAAGAGGAACATAGATGATTACCAGTTTGACTCGTATTAATGAACTAGCCAGGAAAGAACGTGAAGAAGGTCTGACAAAAAGTGAATGGGTGGAACAGATCGCTTTGCGTGAAGATTATCTACGTGAAATTCGTGGACAAGTTCGTAACAGTCTATCGGGAGTAACGATTGTAGATCCTGAGGGAAATGATGTTACGCCTGAAAAAATTCGTTTATCGCGTAAAGAATCTTTGAACTAATCTTTAGCTAATGAAGTGAATTTACACCTTTAGAATATCGTTGAATGGTCTTATGGCTAATCAGCGAATATCTAAAGGTGTTTTTTTTTGATATCAAATGGACGAAAATGGAATCATATTTATAAAAATTATCTTAACGGAAGCTTAATTTGATTTTGTTAGCTGATGCTGAAAGTTAAGGTTCACTTAAACTTGTGTTTCACAGGATCTAAGACTGGATTGTTAGAATGAAATGGACAGAAGAGAAGATATAAATATGTGGGGAGCGGGAATTACATGATGAAAAAGACATTTTTCTTTTTACTGAAAGCAATAGGAGTTATAGTCATAGCCATAGCGCTTTTTCTAGCCATTGTTTTTACTGTTAATGTGATCTGCAACAAAATCGAGAAAGGAAAAATTGAACCCTATGGTCAGCTTGTACCTGTAGATGGAAAAAAAATGAACGTCACAATTCAAGGAAATGGTGAAGAGACGGTAGTGTTATTACCAGGATATGGAACTGCAGCGCCGGGTATTGATTTTAAGCCGCTTGTAGACGAGTTATCTCCATTTTACAAAGTGGTTGTAATTGAGCCATTTGGCTATGGATTAAGTGATATCACGGAAAAAGAACGAAGTACTGAAAATATAGTGAGTGAGTTACATGAAAGTTTACAACAATTAAATATAGACCGTTATATTCTGATGGGACACTCCATATCCGGAATTTATGCTCTAGACTATGTAAACAAATACAAAAACGAAGTTAGTGCATTCGTAGGGATCGACAGCAGTGTTCCGGCACAAGGAGCTGGCGATGAACTTCCAACAGCAGCCTTAAAATCACTTAAACAATCAGGTTTCTACAGATTGTTGGTTAAACTCTCGCCTGATCAAATCATTGCACCCGATGTTGATGCTAAAACGAAAGAGCAAAATAGAGTGCTTTCGCTTAAAAACATGATGAATCCGAACATCATCAACGAAGCAGATCATTTCTCAAGCAACTTCAAAGCCGCAGAAAACTTAAAGTTCCCTAAAGAACTTCCCGTGATGTTCTTCTTAGTAAAAGATAATTCGGATGTTGAGGGCTGGGCAGCTTTACATGAAGAACAGATCAAAGATTCCTTGCATGGGAAGATGATGATGTTTGAAGGCGATCATTATTTACACCATACCCGATCGAAAGAAATCGTGGAGAACTTCAGAAACTTCATGAGTGAGATAAAATAAAAGTAAATAAGAAAACGTCGAACGATTCATATAGTGAATCATTTGACGTTTTTTTTAGCTTATATCATACTACTCATATAACAAGAGATAAACAGCGAGGTAAACCATGAGCAAAAGAAATAGAAAAAGAAACATTCTATTAACGATATTGGCAGCTATAGTTGGAATATGCACGGTATCGATTTTATTAAATAAGACCTACCGTACTACGTTTGAATCCTTGCCTGAAACCGATCGGCGGATGCTGACAGAGTTATCCGAGTTGTATAACCATTTTGAGCAATCCAGTGATCAGCTCTGGAATAAGGATTATCGATTTGACTCCAAACCCTTGTTACTGGTGCGAACGAGTAAGGATAGCGGTCTGTTTCGTAGCGAAGGGTTTGCTGTGAATGTGCCTATGAAGAAAGGGATTTTTGCTCAAGAAATCAGTCTGCCTGAGTCGATGGGCTTACCGAAGGTATATCGTATCAGTCGTTTGTCACCGACAACCCTCTCAGCATGGTTTCCAGCTAATTTTGGAACGCTAAATCTTAATGGTACGGAAACAATGTATTTTAAATATTATCCCAAAATGTTCAGCGATCCCGCGCTGTATTTTGATTTTTCATCTTTTTTATTGCACGAAGGGTTTCATATCTTCAAACAAAAAGACTGGACGTATGATGCCAATGGTGCTGAGCATATCGAAAGCTATCCTATAAATGAAGAAAATTACGCATTGATGGGTATTGAATTCAAACTGTTGGATCAAGCAATGACTGAAAGCAATCCTGAACTCGTTCAACAGTATTTACATGATTGGACAGTTGTACGAAATTACAGATACTATAAATGGCCGCAATTAATTGGCGAGACGAAGACAGAGGCTATCGAAGGTTCTGCAAGGTATTTAGAATATCGTTATAGTAAGTTAACTGGCGGTAATTTAATGGTGCTGGCTACCAAGCAGGAGCCTTACCATGTGACATTTATGCAAGCGTATGATTTTATTGCTAACGGGCAAGCGGAGTCGCCTTCCTTCTTAGAAAGAAGTATCCGTTATGAAACTGGGGCTGCTTTGGAGCTAACGATGGATAAGGCAAACATACCATGGAAAGAAGCGATAGAAGATGTACCTGGGAAGAAACCAGGAATGACACCGTACGAGATTTTGAGTAACTATTTTAAAATGAATGATCTAACTATTATTGAAAGCCAGTTAGGTGAAATTAAAGAAGTATACGATTACGATGCCTTACGCAAACAGGGGGCGAAGATCGTTAAGCAGCTTAATATCGAATAGTAACTTTATATAGCCTTATCCAAACACGTCGAACGATTCATATAGTGAATCATTCGGCGTTTTCTTATGGATTAAAGTACGATTCACCTGCGTGATTCTAAAAAAAGATGATTGATCAACGCAATTGTGGGCACTCTATATCCTAATCTTTACTATAGGAAGGACTACAATAGCATGTGCGGAATAGCAGGAATCTTAAAATGTAATGGACAACCCCCGCAAGAGGAAACCTTAAAACAAATGACAGGTGCAATGAATCACCGAGGTCCTAATCATGAAGGCGTATGGCTCGATTCTCAAATTGGGCTCGGTTTTCGTAGGTTATCCGTTATAGATTTACGTGATGGAAATCAACCGATGACAAATGAAGATCGTTCCCTTTGGATTGTTTTTAATGGTGAAATCTATAATTATAAAACACTACGAGATCAGCTTAAGTTAAAGGGACATCACTTTCAAACGCAATCAGATACAGAGGTCATTGTGCATTTATATGAGGAATACGGTAAGGACTGTGTCCATCATTTACGAGGAATGTTTAGTTTTGCGATTTGGGATGTTAAGGAACAGACGCTTTTTGCTGCCAGAGATCATTTTGGCATCAAGCCTTTTTATTATTACAAAGATGAGAATAACCTTTTATTTGCTTCGGAAATTAAAAGCATTCTTGCAGTTCACGGAGTACCAAGAAAGCTTCAGTATCAAAGTTTATTTAGCTACTTAACTTTTCAGTATGTGCCGCAACCGGATACGATGTTTGAACATATTCATAAATTAGGACCTGCAGAGCGAGTATTTGTTAACGCTAAAGGTGAAATGAAGATCGAGAAATATTGGGAACCCCATTTTCATCCGATAAAACGATCTTTAGCGGACTATGCGGAAGAAATTAAGTGGAAATTGAAAGAGTCTGTAAACCTTCATTTACAAAGTGATGTGAATAGAGGGTGTTTTTTGTCCAGTGGAATTGACTCCACAGCTATAGCTGCAATGATGAAAGCAGAAGAATCCACAAAGACCTTTTCGATAGGATTTGAAGGGGTAAACAATGAAACCATCATTGCAAATCAAACGGCAGCTAAACTGGGAACGGATCATTATTTTCACATTTTATCTACAGAAGACTTTTTTGATAGTATTCCGAAAACAGTATGGCATCTAGATGAGCCTGTCGCGGATCCTTCCGCCATCGCTCTTTATCATCTCAATCAGCTTGCAAAAGATCATGTCACGGTTGTCCTATCCGGGGAAGGCGCTGATGAATTATTCGGAGGATACCGGATCTATAGAGAGCCAGATGCACTAAGACCCATTTCATGGATGCCCAATTTCATAAAGGATTCGTTACGAAAATCATTGTCTATATATCCATATCATTTTTATGGAAAAAACTATTTACTTCGGGGGCTGACACCTTTAGAGGAACGCTTTTTCGGTAATGCTAATATCTTTAACAAAAGCGGAAAGATGAACTTGCTCCATGAGTCGGTGCACGCTCAAAATAGCTTTTTACATCCGACGGATATCGTTAAGCCTTTTTATGATAAGACAGTGCACCTAGATCCTACGACAAGAATGCAGTTTATTGATATGAATTTTTGGTTGCCTGGCGATATTTTGTCAAAAGCAGATAAGCTGTCTATGGCACATTCATTGGAATTAAGAGTCCCGTTTCTAGATAAAGAGGTTTTCGAAACGGCTAGTAAAATTCCAGTCTCCAATCGGATTGGCAAAAATACAACAAAACTCGCTTTGCGTAAAGCTATGGAAGGAATTGTTCCTGATAATATTGTGAATCGCCCGAAATTAGGATTTCCCGTACCGATTCGTGATTGGCTTAAGACCCCGATTTCAGATATAATGTTTGAGCAAATACGCTATAGTGGTATTGAAGAAATATTCAATATGAATATCATCGAAGAAATGTTTATCCAGCATCGGAGTAATAAAGGTGATTATTCGCGTAGAATCTGGCTAATTTACATTTTTTCAGTGTGGTATACGCTTTTTATGAAAGAAGATCTGAAACAATTAAAGAGTGCCGTGCTTTAATGGGGGAGAGATCGTTTGAACATTGAGGAATATGCTTGGAATAAACATGAGCAGCAAATAAAATCAACTAACGAATTTACTTACAGTAGTCCTAAGATAAAGATTGTAGACAATATTGAATTAAGAAATCAACTTGAAGAGACACTTGAAAAATTACCGCAGAAGTTCCTGGCCAAATGGGCTTTGAGCGTTGCTGTTGAACACCTGGATCATCTGGATCAACATCTTATAAATGACCCGCGCATTGATTTAGGGATAGAAACGCTAGAAAAACGTATAGTTGGTGGTATCAGAACCTTTGACTTAAGAAAAGTTGGATTCATAGTCAATGAATTAGCGAAAGAGTCCACAACCGAAGCAAGTAAGTATGCTGCTCGTTCTTTTGCACAAGCCATTGCAACTGGACATATGAGAGGACACGCTATGGTAAGCAGTGACTATGCTGTTAAAATGATAAACATATCCAATAATTCCTCAGTGGCCGAGTCTGCCACTAAAGAACGGGAAAGACAATTAAGGATAGCTAAAGAAATGTTTTATAATTGAAGCTATAAGACTGAACGGTATGAAGATACTGATATAAGTTAATTAATGGTAATGATTAGCTTTTTTATTTAAGAGGTACGTAAAGAACAATCAGCAATAAACATATAAATATAACTACACAAAGTTTAATCCGAGATTCTGATACACTTTAAAGTTTAATACTCGTTAGAGACAAATCAATATCTAAAAAGAGATTCAATTGTTCATGAAAGGGAAGCTAGTATGAACAATTTTGAATATTGTATAGATATCAATTATGGACAGCTAATTGGCATTAGTATGGTTTAAATTGGCTTGTTCCATTAATTTATGTACTACTTTCTCACAAAACCCGTATTTTGTACATATGTCTTTGAGTTGGAATAAGCCCTGTTTACATCTAGGATGTTGTACATGTACAATGACAAAAAGTTACCTACATAAATATAAATGTCACCCTCCCTATAATGATAACAAAAAATCTATCATCAAAAAAATTTTTCTTCAATCAAAAAGACTATCTCCATTAGGTAATAGCCTTCGGTATTTAGAAATCATGATTTTGCCAGGAAAAACCCTATCTAACATATCACGCATTTCTTAATGGATATTCTCTTATGTAGCGGTACTTTAATGTTGTTCTAATTCAGTCAATTTATCTTCGAGATACAAGTACGAGTCAATCCCTCGATGGAATTTTTTACGAACCGTTACACGCTAGATTTTAGGGTCCGAGCCGTACTCTCGTCTAGTAAAGGTTGTGGCTGATTGGGATCCAATTCGCTGGGTAACCTTGTTTTGTTCTCCCCCATTCGAATCCGCCATCTCTTGAAATGGACGAATTTGTTCATTTTGTAGTCTCCTCTATAAATTAAGTTAGAAATGAAATTGTTATTAAGAAAGATGAGGGTACAGTGCAGGAACGCCACCTGCAAGTCCACCTTGTATCATTCGGCTGTTATCATCAGCAATAATTTCAAAACTGCCAGATTCTATGCCATCAATAGCTATTTTTGCGATATCTGCAGGGCTTACTTTGGGAACTTCTAAGCTGGATGTCATGTCTGTCTCCATAAAGCCAACATGTAATCCTGCTACTCTCACATTATGTGGATACAAGTTTATACGTAAATCGTTCGTCAATGCCCATGCTGCAGCCTTCGCGGCTGTATAAGCACCCGCAGTTCCGGAACTAAACCAAGATAATGCGGAAAGAATATTTAAAACCGATCCTCCCCCGTTTTTCTCAATGATCGGTGCAAAAGCACGAACCATGTATAGCGTACCGAAGAAGTGCGTATCAAACTCCAACTGTATTTTGTCCACATCACCTTCCAGCAATGAAGCGCCAGTAGATGATCCTGCATTGTTGATTAAAAGCGTAACGTCCTTAGCGAGGATAGCAGCTGCTTCAACTTCTTGAGTGTTGGTAATATCAAGCTTTACAGGTATAACGCCTGGAATATCAATGGTTTCCGGATTTCTTGCACCTGCATAAACCTTAGCCCCTCTGGATAAAAGTTCAAGGGTGAGATGGCGGCCAAAACCTCGGTTTGCTCCAGTTACAAATGCCACTTGTTCAGAAATTATCATTTTATTTACTCCTTTTATTCATCTTTTAACTACTATACGGGAATGATCATTCTAAAATGAACACAAGAATAGATCATTCATGAAAGAAAACTAAAGCAAGGAAAGAAACATATTTTGAGAACGATCATTCTAAAAAATATTCAAGAAGGTTCGTTTAAAGAGATCTATAAACGAGACAACACTCAGTTATGAGAACAATCATTCTAGAATATGTATAAGCAATTATTTTTAAATAATAATTACTTATGTACAAGTTTAATTGATAAATCGGCTATTCGATGTAATTTTTCTTTAGGCACTGAGGTCCTTGTCATTACCCTTAACCCCACACAAACAGAATGCAGATGTTCCGCTAGATCGTCGGCATTGTAATCCGAGCTAAATTCTTCATCCTGCTGCCCCCACAAAATAATATCTTTGAGCAGCTTCTCTGATAATGTGAACGATTCAGTGGACTTCAAATCCACATTGGCATCGCGCATTGCTAGTTCCACCGCTGAATTCACCATCAAACAGCCTGAGGGCGAATCTTCTTCACCATTTATTATGAAACTAAAGATAAGCTGAAGTGCCTCAGTTGCAGTCTTGGAACGTTTAACTTCCCTCGTAAGCTCAGCATTCACTTTATCGCGAAAACGGTCCATGGCTTTCAAAAACAGCGTATGCTTGTCGCCAAATGTGTCATATAAACTTCTTCGATGAACTCCCATATGCTCTACAAGATCTGTCAAAGATGTCTTCTCGTAACCCTGTTCCCAAAAAAGCTTCATCGCCTTATCTAATACTTCGTTCTCTTCGAATTCTTTGCTTCTTGCCATTCGATCCCCTCCCTAATAGTAAATGTAACATATTGAGAACGATCGGTAAAGAATAGATTTTCTAATCACTGTTAACGATGTGCTCTCTTAGCTTTCTTCTTTACTCCTTCCGACTGGTCTGTGGTGCCTTACCTCCGAGCGGATCCCTTCCCTGTCCTTTTTATTTATCTTAGACTTTTCATACAGGACATTTCTTAGTGCATAAATCATCATAGCGCGACTATGTAAGTAACTTTAAGTCAATAAACCACAATGTAGGCACTTTTCTGTCATTGGACAGTAATAGTTCGTAACTTCATCCATCGAAGCAAACCGCAGTGTTGCCGTCCACTGCCCATCACTCACCTCACTTTTTATATGATAAGCATTTTACTAAGATAATCATTCACTTATATCAATTGTTCCAACATAAAAAGCCCATATCGACCCTAGTTCTAGGGTGATATGGGCGCCTGCCTTGAGATGTTATTTTTTAATTGCAGCTTTCAGAATTTCGATCTTCTCTTGTCGTGATAGATCCGATGAGGTTGAAATGCTATATCCAAATTTACCGCCATCTTGCCAAAAAACGTATTTCGGGAAAACATTTTCCGGTAAATCATCGTCAAAAAATCCATTATTCTTAGTTCCATCGGCGTCCACAGTATACTTCGTAATCGCAAGCGTATCTTTCCCGTTCGTGTATTCCAGGCGAATATCGTTGGCTTCTTTCCAGTCCATTTTTTTCGTGAAGACCGGTTTGCCGCTCTTCTTCCCTTCAGCTCTCAAATCATCGATGAACTTGTCTCCCAAGGGTCCTCCGATTCTCGCTTTGGAGAAAGTGTAGCCTTCTGGCAGGTTGGAAGGCTCTTGCAAGACAGCGCCTTTTAAGGTTGCTGCTTTCTGAAGATATTCATCAAAGGAAGCATATTCCTTCGTCAGCCCCCAATAGCTAAGATCAAGTCCGCTGTTCAACGCGTTATATTTATGATAGATGACATACGTGTCTCCCGTCTCTTTAACCAATTCCTTCACGCGATTGATTTCATCGTCGATATATTTTTTATCCTCTGCAGGAAGTGCCTTAGCTGCATCCGCCGCTAGTTTATTCATTTTATCCATTTCTTGCTTATACAACGCACGGTCTACCTTAGACCCATTGAATTCCTCAGGATAGGTGATATCTAATTGACGATCCCCAGCTTCTGATTGTACTGAAACAGCTATCGTTGCGTTCCCATCATCTTTTTCCTTGGCATTGACCAGCGTCACGCTGCCAAGCGCGAGAATGATTGTCATCCCTAAGATAGAAATGCGATATGATTTTTTATTGAATTGTTTGATCATGATAAGTCTCCTTTTCATTTGTTTATGTGTCGCAGATAGGCCGGCAAGTCCCGGCAGGCGATGGTCTCCTGAGAAATGTTCCAACACTTGGATGATCGTCTGCCCATACGCATTATTTTGCTGTGGTCTCATCCGATCCAGCACGAAGGCATCACAGGCCATCTCTTGATCTTGTCGCGCTCTGTTCACTGCAAGCCATACAAGTGGGTTGAACCAATGGAGAATCAGAACCAGGTGCATGATCCAATTCACGGCTACATCCCTGCGACGGACATGAGCGAATTCATGCGCCAAGATATACTGAAGCTGTCCTTCATGCAGCGACATCAGTAGACTTGGAGAGATGACGACTGTCGGCTTACAAAACCCAACGACGGCCGGACCGGGAATACGCTCGCTGGCAACAAATTCAACTTTGCGCTTCACGCCGAGCTGCTGCCGTGTATCATGGAACAAGGCCAATAACAAAGGCGTTTCTATACGGCTACCAGCACGCAGGGCATGTTGCAATCGCAGCTGATCGTATATGGTTTTCGCGACGAGAAGCAGTACACCCGTAAGCCAGATCAGTACCAAGACTGGAACAACGCCCATGGCTGTAATTTCATTCCACCAGAAATGGTTCTCCGGCTTGCTTCCCGATGTATCCGTGGGTGCGGTTAATTCCGTTATCCTAACGACAATTCCATATTTCTCCGCCACAGAACCCTTTACTTGTTCTCCTGTCTCGCTTGCACTTATCGATGGATCTTGCATTTGCTGGTGAATGCCAGGCATGAAGGATTCCAGAGACAATACATTATAAAGGCTAAGAGAAGACTCTGGTGCCCAAGGAAGCAGCAAGCGGATCGCCACTGGTATCCAGAGCAAATATTTCCATCTGGCTTCCAGTTTGTTTTGGAATAAGAATTGCAGAATCAAGATCAGCATGACCAGAATGCCTGCCATGAACGATCCCTGGATCACCCAGCCGAAGAATGACACAACAGTTTCGTATAAGCTTGGACTCATTTAGATTCTCTCTTTTCTAGTTCCCCAATTCTGCCGCTATTGTCGAATAACGTCTTCAAATCCTCAATTTCCTGCGTATTCAGCTTCTCATCTTGGAGGAAATTAGCCAACATCGGCATAATGGAACCACCATACATCTTCTCCATGAAGGAAGTAGTCTCGGAACGCTGATATTCTTGCTCGCTGAACCGAGGATAAAATAATTGCATACGCCTCGAACTCTGCTCCAGCTTCACGCCCGCCGCTTCCTTCTGTACCAGTCGGCTAAGAAGCGTTCGGGTCGTATTCGGGCTCCAGCCCATTCGATCCGTCATTTGTTGAACAACTTCACTAGAATAGCAATCTGGATTTAGCCACAATACCCGCAAAATTTCGAGCTCTGCATCCGTTATGGATGGTATTCGGTTCATATATACAACCTCCAAATCTAACTTGCGCAGAATGCATAGGATGGGTGAACTGCTGCGCATGCTCAAGGCAACCTATCACTTCTTGACCGCCGCTTTTAGAATTTCAATCTTCTGTTCTCGGGTGATATCGGATGAAGTTGAAAGGCTGTATCCGAATTTGCCGCCATCTTGCCAATAAATGTATTTTGGGAAAATGTTTGCTGGAAGGTTATCGTCAAAATAACCTTTTTTCTTCCCTTCCTTCGCATCCACCACAAACTTCGTAATCGCAAGCGTATCTTCCCCGTTCGTGTATTCCAGGCGAATATCGTCGGCTTCTTTCCAGTCCATTTTTTTCGTGAAGACCGGTTTGCCGCTCTTCTTCCCTTCGGCTCTTAAATCATCGATGAACTTGCCTCCCAAGGGTCCTCCGATTCTCGCTTTGGAGAAAGTGTAACCTTCTGGCAGGTTGGAGGGCTTTTGCAAGACAACGCCTTTTAAGGTTGATGCTTTCTGGAGATATTCATCAAATGAAATGTATTCCTTCGTCAGCCCCCAGTAGTTAAGATCAAGTCCGCTGTTGAGTGCCTTGTACTTATAATACATGACATAGGTATCTCCAGTCTTGGCGGTCAAATCCTTCACTCTCTTAATTTCTGCGTCAACCACCTTTTTTTCCGCTGCCGTTGGAGCTTGGACGACTGCTTTTTTAGCCGTCGACTTCTGGGCTGACTTGGAAGAAGCCGCGTCTACCTCAAGGTTCATCGATGAACCCAATAGTAGAACACTGCTGAGGGTTGCGATGGCTAATTTTGATGCTGCTTTCATGTGAAAAACTCCTTTCTGTGATCCTGTTTTAAAACTACACGTGTAGTTATAATTCAATACTACAGTTGTAGTTATATTTTGTCAACACTATTTTATCGGACCCTTTTCTAGTATCCATGAAATAAAAAAAACTCCTCCGGAGAGCAGTTTGATCGTACGATGGATTCGTTATTGCTGTTTTTTTCCACCCCAAGGTTCCGGTTCCGGCGTATCTGGCGTTGGAAGCAGTCCTAGATCATGGAAGATTAAATCGGCGATGCCGATCTTTACATAAATTGGTTTTTAATTAGGGGTTGTTGCATCGTCTCAATTGTATGCTGAGTAATTTTGTGGAATTATACTAATAAAAAAACCGCGATTTACGCGGCGGTTCGACGTTAGGCTAAATGGTTCTACCTTTATCAATTTTCTTATCGATCATCGTTGTTGCGACTCTCGTCAAACAAAGCTTTCAAGTCATCAATTTCTTTCTCGTTCAGCTTCTTATCCTGCAAAAAATTAGCGAGCATGGGTTTCAAGGCGCCGCCATACAGTTTCTTCATGAACGATTTAGTCTCCGACTTCAAATATTCTTGTTCGCTGATGAGTGGATAGAACAAAAAGTTCCGTTTGGATCCCTCTTCCTGTGTTGTTCCCGCCGCTTCTTTCTGCACTAAACGGTTCAGGAGCGTCCTTGTCGTATTCGGGCTCCACCCCACTTGTTCCGCCAATTGCTTGACGACCTGGCTGGAAGGACAATTCGGACTGGCCCACAATACGCGCATCACCTCGAGCTCCGCATCCGTGATGGGTGGTATTTTTGTCATGCCTAAACCCTCCAAAATCAAGTTATGACTACATCTGTAGTCACACTTAAATAGTACAATTGTGGTCTGATCTTGTCAACCTGCATTGTGTTTCATTCTAAAAATAAAGTTTTGCCGAGCTATTATCAATTGATAAACCAGTCAAATGCAGGTTAATGGTTATATTCTCATCTTGTCCTCGCTTGTCCATGAAAACATAGCCTCCTCTTCTCCATTCTCTTGCTCAACATATTCCTCTATGTTTAGTGTCAATTAAAAGTCACAGAATTTTCTCCAATTTTAAAGCTCGTAAAAATAAAAAAGAACACCGGTTAACTTTGAGCAAGCCCAAATTAACCGGTGTTCTTGAAATTATCCAAGTTCGCTACGTTTTGGCTGCCATGGAACTCCCTCGGGACTAAGACTGCCCTGTGATTTATTATTCTGCAAATAATTTCGCATACGGATTTTCGATCTTTTGTTCGCTGCTGCTCTTACCTGTGTTATTCAGAACATAATATTGATAGAAATGGTTTGAAAAATTCAATGATTCCAATGCTTTAGCCATAAATGGATCTTCCGTCTGATCACTCAATTGGTCCCCTGTCCAAAAATGATGCAACATGAGACGATTCTGGTTATACGGATGTTTGATAATGTAGGCTCCGGATTGATTAGACTTATTCATGATTTCCTGCCATTTAAAACCGACTTTATCAGCACGCTTGATGATGCCGGACTTCAAGGCTTGTACAAACCCATTCGCATCCGGTTTGCCGATGACAATGATATTACTGTCCCCTAGCTCCTTCTTAAGTTTGTTTTTTAATACTTGACGTTCCGTTATAATCGTTGGCTTTATTCCTGCTATTTGGAAGAAGCCTTGAAACTGGTTGAGCAGTTGATCCTGTTGTTTTGTTGCTTTGTCCGATGTCAAACGGTCGCTCAAGATAATCGTTAGCGGCTCGCCCTGCAACGTTTTATCGATAATTCGGCTCATCGTTTCAGACGGAACCTCTGGAAACTGTACAAACACCGAATGGTAAATTGATTTAAATTGCTCGTACATATAAGCGGCTTCCTCGTCCGCTGTTAGACGATATTCAGACTTCAAAGAATAATTGGGCTGGCGCAAATCCGCTTCCCAATCATCTCTGATCTTTTTGCCCGCTTTGTTCTCAACAACCTGAAGCAGTCCTTCGATCGTCGCATTTTTGTATACATACTGGTCAAAATATGTCTGCATCAACTTATCAAACTTCTCTTCGCCAAGCGTACGATACAACTCATAGATGGCTTGACGGCCTTTTTTATAGAAAATGGCGTCGGGAGAATCGCCAACCTTATCATTGGTCGCATCAAGCGGACTATCTAACGATACTTCATTGAATTGAATCACCTTGAATCCATTTAACGGATTTCCTTGTTTCTCATAGAAATATACCATAGAGAAATCGGCAAATCCTTCATCTAGAAATGATTCCTTCTCGGAATTATTTCCAATTAATGCGTGGAACCATTGATGCGCAATTTCATGGACAAATGCTGAATGGTTTGAAATATCTGGCTGACCCTCGATCATACCCATCTGAATCATTCGCGAATATTCAACAGCGATCCCTTCAACGTACGATTCAACAATTCTGAACTCCGGATAAGGATATTTACCATATTTTTCGCTGAAGAAGTTAATGACTTTAAACGCTTGATCAATATATTGATCGATAATCTGTTTTTTGTCTTTCTGATTATCAAAGTAATAGTATTGTATGGTCAGACCATCTCGTGTAACACTTTCTACTTTAAAATCTGGACTCGTGAAGAAGACAAATTCTCTCGTATTATTCGCAGTGGCCGTTACCATCTTGCGGCCTGTTTCGGCATCCTGTACGTTCAGTGTTCCAGGCATGGAAACCTGATAATCGGCGGGTACATTCATGGTTACCTGATAATCCGCAGAATCATAATAATCGGATTCAAATGTAGTGCTGTAAGGAGTTTTGTCCCACGTATGATCTGCAGGGTTATAGACCGAAAGCACAGGGAACCAATGAGCACCATTGATGATATTCTTGTAATGGGACAACCGCTGTGAGCCATAAGGAATTTTTACGTCAAATTCAAGTTCCAGTGTGATAGATTGCCCGGGCTGCAATGCTTGTCCTAATGCAACCTTAAGTGCCTGATTCGTATTATCGAACTTCAAGGGTTGACCTAACGACTTCACATTGTTGATGTCAATGCCGCCCAGGAAATCTTCAGGTTTTTTATCCGGATTTTCCTTTGCCATTCGTTCATTTGAATTTTCGAACATACCCGACTGTGTTTCCTTTGAACGGTTTGCATCTGCAAAGGTGTGAAACACAATATTGTCCAGTGTATCCTTCGTGTTGTTTCGATAGGTCACAGTTTCTGTACCGTGAATTGTCATCTTCTTCTCATCAAGCCTTGCGTCTACTTGATAGCGCGCAAGCTGATGAA
Source organism: Paenibacillus sp. FSL R5-0744 (assembly GCF_037972555.1). Taxonomy (NCBI): domain Bacteria; kingdom Bacillati; phylum Bacillota; class Bacilli; order Caryophanales; family Paenibacillaceae; genus Paenibacillus; species Paenibacillus sp. FSL R5-0744. The sequence continues at coordinate 3,623,889 of NZ_CP150228.1, read as the reverse complement.
CAGCCGCATCCGCTTCTAGCAACGAATCGTTCTGAATCGTTGGTTTCGCCGCCATCGCTATCCCCGTCCCGAAAACAGGGCCTGTACTTAATGCGACAACAAGACTGCCGGCAATCATGCACTTCGGTAGTTTAGTATTCCAATGTTTAAGTTTATTCATGTTGCTCCTCCTAATGATAAGTTCCTAATCATGATCGTAGATTCTCGAGTATGTACAAAGACTAGTATAAAGCTCTTACTTTACACGAGTTTTAAAGGAACCTTACATTAACCTTAAAAGGAATCACTTATAGTTTTTTAAAACTGATACTCTGCACAAGTGTATTGCACTAACACGACTGTTGAGAGAATAGAAAACGGCCCATGTATGAGTGGGTAAATCGATAAAATAGCGTTCCAAGGAGGTCCGCTCCCGCACTTGGCTTGACAATACATCTAGCCCAACAGGCTGCCGATACAGTAGCGCCTGTAGGGCTTCAAAAAAGGGTCTTATGTGGCTCTTGAACTAAAAGCTTTAATTTTTATCATAATTAACATGAAAGCAAGCAAAGCGAATATGATTCCACTCCATATGAGCGGATGTATTCCCCATTGATAGATAAACCAATCTCCAATGGAAGCTCCCAACGTAATGCTTTTAGCCTCACTGACACGGAACTCTATAAACGAAATGATGATCGATTTGAGCTGCTATATTTAAAGGAACGGGAAAAGGTACGCAATGACAATTTGGAATAATTCAGCTTCCATATATGCCAGGATTCGAACTCGGAGAAAGCCGCCTCATCTTGCTCGTTTAACCAGTGAAAGTCTCTTTTCAGGTTTTCTTGCAGCAAGACGTTCTCATCGGCTTCTGAAAAATAAAAAAGATAATCTCCACCATGCAGAGTGACTCCCGCTTCATTCGATTTTCGGCGAATGATCTTCACAGACAGGTCTTGTCGTTGATAAAGGCTTACCTTATCGGCCATCGCATGCATCAGGACCGCCATAACCAGACTGTGTTTATCCAGGTTCGTGTTGATGGCAACAGTAGCGACTTCATCGGTATAGAGGATGTCTCCGTTCAAAAATTGCGTCCTCCAAAAGTCAGTTATCGTTTGTGAGAATAAAGACATACTTCTTCCCCCCCCCTCGCTAACTTCATTTTACTACTATGGCCATTGTACCTTCTTTGCTAAAAAAGCCTCCTGTTGGACCGTCCAAGGGAGCGTAGCTAAAACGATAACAATGGACGGCATCTTCCCTCGACGTTCATTGAATAATAAGTTGTCACATGTTACTTTTCAAGCCTCTTACACCACTCAGCACCATTTTCTCATGATCAGCTCAATCGGACCTCTTTTCATCCACTTTCTCCACAGACTCGAAAAGATAATGGAGATAATGAAATAAACGGTTCCGTATGCCATTGCAAAAGAAAGACTTCCGTTTTCCAAATAACCCACTGTCATAAGAAAACCAATTCCGATCACTACGTGCCCGATATAATGGGTTAACGATAACTGTCCTGTATGGATCATCGCCTGTGTCAGAAGGGAATTTTCAAATTTATCGACCACATAAAGACAGATCGCAATGATGGCGACAGCTGAACAAATGCCAGAGAAAACATACAGCATTGTGGGCGGCATCGGTTTTGTTCCAAAAAGATAAGTTGCTGCTTCTTTACTCAATATTGGGGAGGTCCATTTAACCAAGAAGAAAGAAATCGATTCAAAAACAACCGTTCCTGACAACGAATATACTAGTAATTTCGAACGGTTTTCCTTATTCAGCCAACGCTTCCTGCCAATCCACATGCCGATGAGGAAGAAGCTCAGCCAAGGAAAAATGGGATGAAATCCGTTAAATAACAGATTGCGAGTAAACCCTTCTATCGTCCAAAAGCCCATGTATTCCTTAAAACTCGAGTCCCATCCCTTGCTGTAATCGAATACGACTAAAAACAACTGCGATGCTATCAGGATTATCGAAAACAAAACTAGTATTATATTATCGGATACGGTGATCAAGACTGCAGCTACAAGCATAAATACCGCATAATAATGCAAAATATCGGCACTCCAGCCTATTAGCAATAAAAGCACGCCAGAGATAAACAGAAAAGCAGCTCTCTTGTACAAGCTGTTCCGGATTTGAGGAATGAGTTCCCAGCTCATTGAGTTACGGGCTTTCGAGGTCATTAATGCCACCCCAATACCAGCCAACACGACAAACAAGGCGGATGCTCTCCCCTCAAAAAGGCCCGCTATCGCTTGCAACCATGCAGGTCCGCCACTCTCTGCCTGCATCGCTAGCTTATAGTTCACCATTACCATGCCGAAGATCGCCAATGCTCTTGCAAAATCAAAGGCAGTTATCCGCTCTTTCGCTTGACTCATGCCGCATCCTCTCCCTTAATACATTTCGCTTTATGACATGACATCGCTCAATAGATAGCAGCAGCTTTTCCCATAGTGAACCGAGTGAGTATCCTAATCCGATAAAACTAATACACCAAAATAAGGCACCTCTATAAGCATAGACTTCAATGGTTCAGAACGAAGAACCCAAAATGCCTGTGAAGTATCCGGTTAGCGTCACTCCTAAGGAATGCGTCTTGGAATACCTAAACAATAAACCCTAGGTCTGACCTAAGGTCAATTGTTTTGTTCAAAATTTCAAGAAGTATGTTCTAATTTCCTGATTTTCTGTATTGAACAACAGGCATGCAGGACGCCTCTAGATCACAAGCACGATGCAGCGGGGTTGTGGTGCATAGCTCAAATTAATGATGATTGAACTGAAGTTAAGGGATGGGGCAATTATTTTGGAAACAGACTTAGATTTGTCTAAATGGAAGCGTTTTGAAGCAGAGATCATCCTATTAAGCGTAGATGTTATTTAAAATATAGTTTAAGTTATCGTGATAGATTATCAGATGAAGATAAATCTCTTATTCATTCTGACCAAGGCTGGCACTATCAGATGAAACAGTATCGTCATGCTCTCGAAGAACGCGGCATCAAGCAAAGTATGTCCCGTAAAGGTAACTGCTACGACAATGCCGTCATCGAGAACTTCTTTGGTATCATTAAATCTGAATTTCTATATTTAAAGGAATTCGAAAGTATCGCACATTTTAAACAAGAGCTATTAAATAACATCGATTATTACAACAACAAGCGAATTAAAGCAAAACTAAAAGGCCTGAGTTCAGTACCGAACTCAGGCCCAACAAGTTGCCTAATTATATAACCTGTTTAACTTTAAGGGAAGTGTTTAGTGCTTGAACAGTCTGATTCAATCAGAAAAGCCATGATTATTTTAAATATTTCCCTGTGAAAGAATGTTTCGCTTAAATGAATTGTATGGGTTTCGCCTCAAATATAATTTGGCCACCCCTACTGCCGCCATCAGGCCCCATGTCGATAATCCAATCCGCCTGACTGATGACGTTAAGGTTATACTCGATAACGATAACTGTATTGCCCTTGTCCACGTGCCGGTTCATAATCTGCCACAGCCCCAGTGAATCATTGCTTCAAAGGTATAACCATGTTCCACGTATCGGAAGCGTCCTTAAAACCATCACTGCCGTCCGAGACGGCCGCGAACAAATGAGTCGGCTTGCCGTTCTGGAACAACAGGAACGGCCGCTCCAGATTGCCCAGCGTCTGCACCGTGCCGTCATCCCAACGCACCGTCCGGGAATAGCCTTGCGGCTGCCCATGCAAGCTCCATTTCAGTCCGTCCGGCGACTTGGCGTAGATGCCGCCGTATTTTTCTCCGCATAGATGCCCTTCCATATCTTTGGCGATCAAATGGTATCCTACGTTTGTTTGCCAGATAAAAGGGTCTTCGATATGGAACGACTCTGGAGGAAACACCGGCTCGTCACTCAGCACTCGGTACAGCCCCTCATAGTGATCCGCATACGCAACGCCAATCGTCATGCCGCCATGCAGGTTGCCTTCGTAGTGACGTGCCTTGTAGATCAGCAGCACGGAACCGTCCTCCCTGACACATGGAGCCGGATTGGAGGTCAGAAAGCTATCGAATCGGCCGGGACGTGTTGGCAATATCGGTTCGTCCGCTCTGCGCCACGGGCCCAAAACGCTGTCCGCTATAGCTAGACCTACCCGTTTGTTCGCCCGCGCCACGATGCATTGAGGATCTGTTAACCCGAAATTCCCGGGCGGCTCTGGATCGCTTAGCGGATGGGTCGAACCCGTATAATAAAGCAAATATTTGTTGTTGTGCTTGACGATATGGGGGTTGTGTGTGCAGCGTCCGTCCCAATATTCCGCTCCCCTCGCCGGAAGCGCCACCTCGCAGAATCGGTACGGTCCCTCGGGGGTATCCGAGTCTGCCCTGACAATCTCTGAAGCCGTCATCCAGCCGGGATGCATCGGCAGTGTCTTCGGCCAGCGCGAGGCAAACATATGGAATTTGCCGTCCTCGCCCTGCACGACGGAACCGCACCATACCCAATAACCTTCCATACGGAAGCCGCCGCCACGCGGAGCCGGCAACATTGTGCTAGTATGCATGTGCAGTCACCTCGTTTTTTCCCGCTGCTCCATAATTGCTGTGAAACATGGTCTCCCATCCTTCCAAATGAAGTGAATAACAGGACTGCTCCATACATCAATGGATCGACATAGTCATGCCGGCGAACCAACCGCCGGCACGCTTGCACATATATATCGATCCTAAGGCGTATTCAGCCCCACATCGTCGGCCGCTAGCGGGCGATTCAGTAGAGGCGCGTCGGAATATTCGTCCGCCCCCACATCTGCTGTCGCCCGCATTTGACCGTCCATATCCGCCAGCACGAACGCGTATGTCCCCACAGCTGCAGCAATTGCCGGGCTGCTCGCGGACAGTTTCTGAATGCCGTTCACCGCAGTCAGCAGAGGATTGATATTTAGGATCTGCTCCGAGCTGCGCGATATGTTGCTAATAGTGCTGCCAAACCCGATGTTACCTTGGAACAGCGTATTTGTTGTCGCCGCCTCGTAATAAAGCGTGCCGGTGTTGTTGTATACGATATTGTTCGCCACGACGGAATCCTGCGGAGCATACGTTTTACCCGAGCCGATGACGATACCGGTTTTGCTGTTTACAATCGTATTGTTGACGATAAGCGCCCGGTAAACTTTCCATTGTTTGCGCAATTGTTCGACCGTCGGATTTGGAGGTGAGCCTCCAGTACCGCCGTCGAAGTCTCCGTTAGGCAAGTAGATTGCTTCGCCAGTCAAATTCTCAAAGTAGTTGTTATAAATCTTATGGTCATTGCCGAACATCCGGATGCCTTCCTGATCCGACTCCACACCGTCCCCGAGGAAGAAGTTACCATATACGCTGTTGTTATGGCCATGCCGCAGCGTCAGGCTGCCCTTGGACGTGCGGAATGTATTGAAGCGCACCGAATTGCTGCTACTCTTGACCGATATGATTTCCGGCTCTCCATCGCAATTCTGAAATACATTGTATTGTATCGTATTATAGCCGTGGGAGAGCGTAAGACCCGACAAGCCGAGACGGATTGTCTCTTTGCCGTTAGCTACCCATGGGCCTACATCATGGAAATAGTTGTATTCGATAATATCGTATTGCGAAATTTGACCTGAGCCATCCTGTCCTTCGTAAGCGATCAGCGGTTCGGTGTCACTCTTCAGTCCGAAGTCGTTCCGGTCGATGCGGTTATGATGGCTGTTCGTGCCCCGCACTTGCAGCCACATCAAGCCGCTCCCCGAGCTGGGAAGCGCAAACGTATTACGGGTCAGCCGCGCATGGTGCGAGCCTTCCAACACCACTGCGCCATTGCTTGTGTTCGTAAACTTTAATCCGTCCAGCACCACATGCGAGGAGTTCTCGATGCGGAAGCCTGACGCTCCCGAGATGATAGCCTGACCGCGGTTTTTCGCTTTAATGACGATTGGCGCGTTGGGAGTGCCGTTTTTGTTTTGAACAGCAAACGGGCTTGTACGCGAATACGTGCCGTTTGCCAACACAATCGTTTTACCCGCCGTAGCGATTGCAAGCTCGGCAGCCAACTGCGTGGAAGTGCTAACTTCGACGACCGTCCCCTCGCTACCGCTGCCGCTTGAATCGCTACCATAAATTTCGACCTCGGCAAAGCTGTTCCAGGCGTTCACCGAGTTGCCATGGCCAACAATACGAACGTAGCGGACGGGGGCAACATCGGCAAAATCAAACGTCTGCAAGCTGTTGCTCAGACTGCTGACCGCTCCCGAAAGCACTGTACTGAAGTTGTAGCCATCATATGAAGTCTGGATATCAAAAGCGAAAGTTCGCTCCGCCCCGTTGGTGAAGGCGATCTTCACGTATTCCACCCGCTTGCTCGATCCAAGGTCGTATTGGACCCACTCCCCTTCGCCACTCGCTGACCAGCGTGTGTTAAGATCGCCGTCGATTGTATATGCGACGATATTGCCGTCATCTCCGCTGGCCATAAGTTGTGGCACGGTAATCGCCAACTTGCTTGCACCTGGCGGAGATCCGTTCGCGGTGCCGTAGAGTTCAACTTCAGAATAACTGTTCCACAGGTTGGAGGAATTGCCGTGCCCAACGATCCTCACATAGCGGGTAGAATCGACATCCGGAAAATCGAACGTTTGCAGACCTTCCACAAGGCTGCTCACAACTCCGCTGCTGACGGTCGTAAAGGTGGAACCGTCCATTGACGTCAAAATATCAAAAGTAGAAGTGCGGCTTGACCCATTCAGAAATGCAATTTTGATGAAAGACAATTTGCGATTTACGCCCAAATCGTACTGGATCCATTGCTTGTCGCCATTCGCCGACCAACGTGTTAAGAAATCGCCGTCCACCGTGTTGGCTGGAACGTTGCCGTCATCTCCGCTCGCCGTCACGTCGGAGCTGCCAATTGTGAACTTCGTATCAGCCGCACTTGCCGTTCCTGGTATTAACGCAACCAGCATACAGATCAAAATAATGAACGTCATACTTTTGGTTCCCATAATTCATTTTCATCCTTTCCATTATGAAATGATGGTTATTGAATCATTCCCTTCGTTCCGTCCGGCACCTCCTCTCAAGAATACGAAAGCCGGGAGGAGCTTCCTGTCCTCCCGGCTTCGTGATTACGGCCTTTGATCCCGCTTAAAAAACATTCTGGCTCCAGCCTTTGCTCTTCGCCAAAGCTTCAATATAATAGTAATCGCCGTAAATCAGCGATACGTTGATGTTGGTATTGACTGGCTTATGACCGGTTGCACCGAGCAGGATGCCTTCATACTCCGGCTTGTCGAGCGCACTGTAGTTGTTCGACAGCGAGCGAAGAATGCGCGTGGCCGCGCGCTGATATAAAGCGGCTTCCTCAGGAGCCACCTGCGACGCGATATCGATCAAGCCAGATGCTGCGCAGCTCGCCGCTGAGGTGTCGCGCGGCTCGTCCGTCAAGTCGGTCGCCGCACGGAAATCCCAATGCGGCACATCGTCTTCCGCCAACGCGCTGATGAAATAATGTGCCACCCCCTTCGCCGCAGTCAAGTAACGTGCTTCTCCCGTATAGCGGTAAGCGCAGCTCATCCCGTAGAGCGCCCAAGCTTGGCCCCGCGACCAGGACGATTGCGGCGCGAAGCCCTGTCCGCCGTCATAACGCTCCACTTCGCCCGTCTCCGGATCGAAGATAACGATATGATGCACCGAGCCGTCGCCTCGGATGAATGAGCGAAGCACCATATCTGCATGGGCGACCGCAATATGCTTGAAGCGCGGATCATCGCTTTCTTCACTCGCCCAGAACAGAAGCGGCAAATTCATCATCGAATCGATGATCGACCAACCCGTCTGGTTACGGGGCCAGGCTCGAATGAACTGTCCTGCCGGGTTGTACCTGCCCGCCAGATAGTTGGCGGCGAACAGGCCGCGCCGCCGAGCGTCCGGGTCGCCGGTCAGCTTGTAGCGGATAACCGATGTCGGCAGGAACTGAAAGCCAACATCGTGGTGGAAATGGTTGTCCCGCAAGTAACATTGCTCCATGCGTTCGTCCCAAGGCTCCGCCTCTTCCCGATAACGTTGCTCGCCGGTCATATCGTACAGAATCCACAGAATGCCCGGCCAGAAGCCTGAAATCCACTGATCGACTTTGATCTGGTCATATTTGCCCGCCGCCGAAACATGTGGCGCTTCTGTCCAGCCCGCTTCGATCATATGATCAACTTTAATCTTCACTTTATCCCACCAAGCCGTCAGCTCGGATGGTTTCAGTTTCACATTTTCATTGCTCATCTCTGAAGTCCACCCCTTCTCCTAACCTTTAATGGCACCAATCAAGGCGCCTTTCACGAAATATTTTTGCAATAGCGGATAGACCAGAAAAATCGGAAGGGTTGCTACCATAATCGTGGCGTATTTCAATGTCTCCCCCAATATGATGATCTCATCTTGGGAGGCTCCTTCCGCCATGGAGTTTGCCTCGCCAATAATCAAAATTTCTCGCAGGATCAACTGCAACGGATACAGCGACCGATCCTGAAGGAAGATCATGGCGTTAAACCAGGAGTTCCAGTGGCTTACTCCGTAATACAGGCCTACCACTGCAAGCACGGGTTTGCATAGCGGTAGGAAGATGCGGAACAGAATGCCAAAGTCGTTGGCGCCGTCAATCTTGGCCGACTCTTCTAGCGCATCCGGCACTGCCTCGAACGATGTTCGCATGATAATGAGGTTAAATGCGCTTATTGCGGTAGGCAGGATCAGCGACCACAGTGTGTCCGTAATGCCCAACCCTCTGACCAGCAAGTAGAACGGAATTAATCCACCGCTGAAAAACATGGTAAATACGATAAACAACGTAAGCTGCTTGCGATATTGCAATGTTTTTCTGGACAAAGCGTATGCGGCAAAAGAAGTAAGCAGCAAATTGAGAGCCACGCCTACAATGACAATAAATAATGTGTTGCGGTAGCCGAGCAGGATCATCGGGTTGCTGAATACCGCCTCATATGTTTCAAGCGAGAAGCCCAGCGGCTTCCAAAGAATGCCCTTATGCGCCATCATCAGCGCTGGTTCGCTGAATGAAGCAAATGCCACGTATAGAATTGGGTACACTGTTACAATCATGAGCGCGGACAAAAACAGCGTATTGCAAACCCGGAATATATGTTCACCCAAGCTTACTCGCATGCGAACCCTCCTCTACCACAAACCCGTATTGTTCAACTTCCGGCTTATCCAGTTGGAGCCGATAACAAGCGCGAAGTTAATCACGGAGTTGAACAATCCGACAGCGGAGCTGAAACTGAATTGAAAATCTTGAAGCCCGATCCGGTACACATACGAGGAAATGACATCCCCTGTCACATAAGTGGTCGGGTTGTACAACAGAATAACTTTCTCGAAGCCAACGCTCATAATTCGGCCAATGTTCAGGATGAGCAATATAACGAAAACGGGAAGCAGACCGGGTAGGGTAATATGAAGCATCTGCTTCCAGCGTCCACCCCCGTCGATCTTGCAAGCTTCATATTGCTCGAGATCGATCGCAGACAGCGCGGCCAAATAAATAATTGTACCCCAGCCTATATGCTGCCATATATTCGACGAAACGAAGATTGTCCGGAAAAAAGACGGCTCCAGCAGCATCGTAACCCGCTCACCACCGAAAAATGCGATAATATCGTTAATGACGCCGTCACTGCTCGTAAAATCTTTGATCATGCCGCAAATAATGACAAGCGAAATAAAATGCGGCAAATAAGTAATCGTCTGAACCGAACGCTTGAACAGTGCATTTTTCACCTCATTAAGCAACAAGGCGAGAATAAGCGGAGCGGGAAAACCGAAAATGAGATCGTACAAGCTAATCATCAGAGTGTTTTTTAACACCCGCCAAAAATACATACCGCCAAAAAAGTCTTTGAAATGCTCAAGTCCTACCCACGCGCTGCCCCCGATTCCAAGCCGGGGGTTAAAATCCTTGAACGCAATAATCGAACCGTACATCGGGAAATAATGAAAAATAATGAAATATAACAAAACAGGAGTAAGCATCATGTACAAATACTTGTTCTTAACCATGTCTTTCGCAATATTAAGCGGCAGACGACCGGCATGCGTGACTTTGCTGCGTCCCAGCTTCAATTGAGCCATCTCCTACTCCTCCTATCCAAATCCAGCATTATCGGCAGGGGATGGCTGCACCATTCCCTTGCCCCACGGCAGCCTGCAGCCAGCCGTGGGACGATACATGGAGTTATCTGTTGTTGTAGCGATCCAAAGCGCCTTGATAGATATCGATTACATCACGAATCCCCATATCTTCCAGCTGCTTCACAAAGCTGTCGAACTTGTCGAGCGGCTCGTTGCCCATTACAAATTTGATGAACATTTCTTCCAGATACGTGTTGATTGCCGTCATCGTCTGCGCTACCTTCTTGCTCTCATCTACTGTAGGCGTAATGAACGCGGGCAAAATATGTTTCGCCGCATCAGTCTCCGACCAAATCTGGACCGCCTCGTCCTGTTGTGGGAACGTGTTGGTCGTTTTTTGCTCATGCATCGGAAATGGACCGTTCGGAACCGTATACTGCGCCAACATCTGCTGTGAAGTGTACTTATCGTTTTTTACGATCATATCGGTAAATTTCGGAACGCCGTTGTCCATTGTGTAGCTTTCGCCTTCAACGCCGAAGTTGTACATCATGGTTCCTTGCTCGCTAAATGCGAAGTCCAGCCATTTTACGATCGTTTCTAGGTCTTTTGCCGATGTCGTCACGGCCGCGCTTGCTTTCGGGTTATATTTGAAATCGCGCTGTCCGGTGAACGGTTTTTCGCCTGCTTTCAATACCGGATAAGGAGCCGCTACAAGATCAAAAGCCGGATTTTGGGCTTTACCGGACTCCAGCCATTTGCCCATGCCGCCGCCCAGCAGGAAAACAGTCGCGCCGGACTCACCGTTCAGAAGCCGCTTATCCAGCGTGTCGCGTTCGACGATCGGGAAGTCTTTATCAATCAGCCCTTCGGAATACCACTGGCGGAACAGCGTCATAACATCCTTGTATTGCGGATCTAACGGACCGTATTTCACTTTGCCTAGGTCGTCAATATAGAAGCCGTGCGATGTTTTGTATGCGCCGAAGAACGCGTCCTGCAAATTCATTTTGTTCGCGTATAGCGCCGTCAGCGGTGCTACGGCGCCTTTTTTCTCTTTGAACGCCGTCAGAACCTTATGCCAATCGTCTATCGTTACAGGCAATTGCAGCCCTAGCTCATCCAACCAATCTTTGCGCAGCATTGGTCCGCGGAAGACTAATCCTTCCTCGTTTCGCACCATCGGGAAGACGTAATATTGGCCACTGTCGGTCTTCACCATTTTATCCAGCTCTGGATTAGCTTCCAGCATCTTCTTCAGGTTAGGCGCATATTGGTCGATCAAATCGTTTAGCGGTACGATAACCCCGTCTGAAATCGCCTTTTCCGGTCCACCCGGATAAATACTCCAGTCGTACTCCAGCACATCCGGCAGCTTGCTGGAAGCCAGCAACAAATTAAACTGCTCTTCAGCTTGACTTTCGGTCGGATGGATGTAGTTCACTTTCACGCCGGTAGCTTCTGCAATCGCCTTCCCGATCGGCGCTTCCGCCAGATTCGTTGTAAATGTAATCAGGTTTCCGTTGATTGGAGCCCAGTATGAGAAAGTATCTTTCGTATCCAGCGGATACACCGGCATATCCGATCCCTCGTTGCCTTTGCTTACGCCATCGCCGCCCTTATTGCTGACGGCGCTTTGAGTCGGCTCTGCCTTATCCTTGTTTCCAGAGCCCCCATTACTGGAGCATGCGGTTAACAACAATGAAAGTACCATTGCGATCCCCAGTGTGAGCTGCAGCCTCTTATGAGTCTTGACGTTACGATTTTTCGCCATTGTGCCCTCCGTTCTTTTCGTCTCGAATAAGTTGGTGTGAATACGCTTTCAACATATCGTTAATCCGGTGCCGCAAGCTATCGTTAAAACCTAAAATATACTGCAATTTCTCAAAAATGAGGGTAACAAAACCGTATGTTTGCTACTTTTTCTTGAAAAGAAAAGCCCTAGAGCTACTTGACTTCCCTGTAGCGCCCGGGCGTTATTCCTTCAAATTTTTTGAATATGCGGTGGAAGGTATTCACATCGTTGTAACCAACCTTCAGCGATATTTCGCTGACCGTATATTTCCCGCCGATAAGCAGCAATTTGGCCTGCACCAGCCGGGTCTTGTTAATATAATCGAGCAGAGATTCGCCGGCAAGTTCCTTGAACAGTTTGGAAACATACGACGGCGTCATGGAGAAGGCTTCCCCGATCATCGAAATGTTCAGGTTCTCGTCCTGGTAATACTCGTTGACATATTTCATGACCTTATCGATTAGCGGATTGCTGCAGTATTCGCGGTTGTTATTAACGTAGCCGCACAGAAGCTCTAGCATATCGTAAAGCTGGCTGCGCATCTCCCCTACCGTCTGGCATTGCATCAGGCGTTCGATGGCGCGCACTCCGTCAGGCATATCCGGCTTGCCCGCGATGCGGATTTCGCCGATTACTTTTTGCAGCGTAGCCATTAGATCGAACATGAGACATTTGGCAGTATGAAAAGGAAACGACTCCTTCGTCACATTTTTCTGAATGATCTCCCCGACGAACGCTTTTGCCTTATCGAGCTGCCCTTCGCGAACCATAACGATCAATTGCTGCTCGACCTTGAGCGGATAAAAATAACCACCTGGAGCAGCCCCTAGGTTGTCGTTACCGCTCAGGTCCCCATAATGAATAATGCCCCCGCTACCTACAATGATTCGGTATTCCATCGCCTCGATCGCTTCCTGGAACGCCTGGAAGATGCCATATTCGCCCTCCTGTTGCGCGCTGATGGCAGCGGTCAACTGTACATGAGCATAATTGGAGATGAACGACATCGTTTCTTCCGCGATGTGCCCCAGCTCCCCCCGCTGTTCCGTCGGCGATGCAAGCTGATGGTTGACGATGCAGGCGAGCAACTCCTGGTCCAGCTCTACCGCATAGGCGTTTACTGACTTTCGTGCGACCTCCTCGACCACGTTGGCGATCAGGAAGTGCAGCAACCGCTTATTATGGACCTGATCCTCATCCTTCCGATGGAACTTGCCGAAGTGCTCGATGCGCAGCAAAATAACAGAAAATCCGCCCAGCGGGAAACGCAGATCATAGGCTGAGAAAGATTCGTGCAACGGGATATGGCTGTCGAGTTGCCCCTTCAGCAGCCGCTGCAAAAAGTGCGATCTGAGTGTATTGTTATGCTGATTCAGTTTGTAATGAAGCTCCTCCTTCTCATGGAAGGTGCTGCTCAGTGCCTGCTCCAGAAAGGAGTATTCATTGGAGCCGCGATCAAAGGTAAAACCCGCCTTGAACGACAAGCTCTGGATCAGTGCATGGATCGGCAGGTAGTTCCGTTTGAGGAGCCAATACGTCACGCCACCGCCAACAATAAGGCAAAGCAAGATGCTGGCGATCGTCAATTGCTCTACCACGTTCATTTTCTGGTGATATACGTTCGCCGGCAGCGTCATCACATATTTCCATCCCGTAATGGATGAGGTTGTGTAGGATGCAACAAGCCGGTGACCGTCAGTCTCGATCTCAAGTTGCCCCGATTCTTTCGACATATCGCTGTATAATAGAGCAGGTTCCGACAGCGAATCGCCCGTAGACGCAATGAACCGGTTGTCTTTATCCAGAATAAAGATCGTACCTTTCTCAGGCGCCGAAGCTTGCTCTAGCAGCTTACTGCGGTCAATCATGAACAGCAAGACAGCTCCAGGTTGATTCATGATTGTTGAGTTCACATTTTGGGCATACATGACCGTTGGCCGCCACTCATTCTCTTCAGACACAACAACGGAGTGGTAGCCTTTAATGTACCCTTGGTCAAAATATTCTCGTAACGACTGGAACGGCATATGCTCTTCAAGGCGAATATGTTCGTATAACGCTTCGATGTTCATACGGTTGTTGCGGGCGATGACCGTATCGCTATTTTTGTAGTAAATATAAATACCTTCAAGAAAATCGTTAGCGATTTCGTATACGCGCAAATCATTAGCGATTTGGTATACATCGTAGTGGTCCGAATCAGACAGATTGGTATCGGCCGAAATAAATGCTGCGATTCGCCTGTTGAGGCTCACCTCGAGGCTTAGATTCTCGATTCCTTTGAACTGGCTATCTATGGCTTGCTCCATCTGAAGAAGAATAGATTGGTTGGCACGGTTAATTTCAGCCTTTACAACGTTCAGCGTCGCGCCGTATATAACGCCGCTGATCAGAATGGGCACGAGCAGCACCGAGACGTAGGAAAGCATCCAGGTCATGTATACACTGCGATTTTTATGCCGGAGCTGCTTCAGATAGATTGTCCACCGGTTTCGAGTTTGGGCCATAGATTCTCCTCCATGTTAGCTTTAGTCGGAGTCGGGACCGACGTCAATTCTTGTCAGAATAGCCGGACAACGAATATCCGCGACATCCGCTTTATGATTGTTAATACAAACCGCCGGAGACGGCCGGTATTCATAGATGGCCGGCTGCTCCTTGCCGCATATTATATTGTAAGCGATTACACAATGCTCCGGCGCATAAGGAATCCGCTCGCCGAGCGTAATGCCGTGACGACAATTGACAATCGTATTATTCACTACACTGGCGCGATAGACACGCCAATGTTTCCTCAGTTCCTCCTGCGTCGGCGCCTCGGGATAGCCGTCCGATCCGCCATCGTATGTACCGCCGTCAATGAGCAGCGCATCCAACGTCAAGTTTTCCATATAGTTTTCAAAAATGTGATGGTCGTTTCCGTAAATGCGAAATCCGCCCATTTCTTCCTTCACGCCATCGCCGATAAATACATTATTATGAAAGCGATTTCCATGTCCGTGACGCGCTGTCACTTGGCCGGCGGAGTTAAGGAACGTGTTGTACCGAACTGTATTATAGCAGCTTTTTACCGAAATAATCTCGGGCTCTCCGTCGCAATTTTCAAACAGGTTGTGTTGAATGGTAATATAGCCGTTCGAGAGAGAGATGCCGGACAGGCCGAGCCGGATCGCTTCAAGCCCATTGACGACACGCGGGCCTATATGATGAAAATAATTATATTCAATGACATCATGCTGCGAGATTTGTTCACCGTCGCCATCAAAAACAACGAGCGGTCCGTGGTCGGCCTTTGGCCCGAACTCGTTGCGTTCGATCCGGTTCCAGCCGCTGCCGCTTCCCAGCACTGACAGCAGGCTATACTCCGCCCCAACCTGTCGCGGCTCAAATCTATTCCGCGCAATCCTCACATGCCGCGAACCGTCCAGAATGATAGATTCGCGCTGCCCGACCTGGAAATGCAGTCCCCATACCTCTACATAAGCAGAGTTCAAGATGCGTATACTTGATTCTCCAGCGATCGTCGCTTTTCCTTTATTTACAGCGCGAATGCTTAATATTGCGGTGTCCGATCCTACTTTGCCTTCAATAATATAATCTTCATTCCGTTCGTAAACGCCGTCTGCCAACAAGATCGAAGAACCAGGTTCTGCCCGGCCAATGGCTGCCGCCAACTCGTCGCTACTCGATACCCAATAAATAGTAGTCATTTTCCCACCTGCTTCCTATAGAATAGGCGGATATGAACTGCAGCCTCTTCAGGATCATATCCGCAACTTCACAACCTCTATTATGAAAGATACGTTTCCCATGCCATAGTGTAAAAAAATGAAGCAATCATAAAAATGTAAACTGAGGCGCAAAATGAGTGGGAATTACCGCCTTGCCAGCTGTTAATCGCAACCTGCCGGTGTACTATAAATGAGAAAGGACGTATCCCGACACCAACTCGTGGATACGTCCCCATTGTTGTTGCTTGCTCTGCCGTTCGCTTACCCAAAAAAGAAGTACGCAACCTTCATCTCTTCTTCTTTCAACAGCAACTTTTGTGCCGCTTCGAGCAAAGGCGTGCGGTCATAGACAAGACTTTTCATCGCTATTTTGCCATCAGTAATCGTGAAATAGTGCGCTTCTTTCGATGGATCGTCGCGACGGCGGTAGGACACGCTTCCCGGATTCAGCCACAAACTGTCGTCACTCAAATAATGAATGCATCTGCGATGTGTATGTCCCAAAATAATGCGGCGATCTTCTTTGGCCCCAATTGTCCTGACGTTGCGTTCCGCCCAGAAAGCATCGTACTTGGGCAAGCTATCAATCGTTAAATAGTTTTCGTACAGATGTTGCATTGTATAGCTATAGCCGTCCATCTCGAATGTGCGGTAGACCGGTATGCTTTCGAGGAAGGAAATTTCCGCTTCGCCGAGCAGCCTTGCATTGTAATGCGCCCACTTGATCTCATCCTCCGCCACATCGTGACCGCTATTGCCGTTTCGGTACAGGTCGATAATAATGTCGTCATGGTTACCGCGAACACAATTCGCATCGTTCTTATGCACCCATTCGATAACTTCCCGCGGGAAAGGCCCGTAGTCTACAAGATCTCCTGCGCAATAAATCACGTCACAGTCGGATTCTGCCTTGCGGATCGATTCCAGCGCTTTGACGTTGCTGTGAATATCCGAAATAATTAAAGCTTTCATAATCGATTCAACTCCCTAAGATTCAACATTCTCAGCAGTACCGTCACCACATCCGCCACGTAGCTTTATCGTCTGGCATGAAATGGTCCCGCGGCAGACGCCAAGGAAACAGCCTGTCTTTCCCAGTCGGGGGTGTCTCCACTGTCCTCAAACCACTGCGGCGCAGGGGCGCCGTCCACAACATTGGCCGGGACATAATTGGAGGCTGGTTGCGACGAATTGGCCGTAACGGAACATGCGTGTAACCCTATTTGATCATTCCCGTCAATCGATAACCTTCGGACAATATTATGGTTGTAGACATTGCGTATCAGGCTGTTCTCCCATTTGTCGAGTGCACTCTCCCTCCTTTATATAAAAAGATGGAACCTTGATAAATCGTCAAAAGCTAAAATCGCCATCAAATATTCCAACTTCTTATCTCCAATTTTTGGAATGAACATCAAATCTTAAAAAAGTCACTCACATCTCACGAATATGCATAGAAACATCTTTGTAGCTATTTTTATATACAGCATTCAATGTTCTTAAAACAAAAGTATCAACAACATGATCCTTTTTATTTGGAGAAGTAAACAAAACGACATCCGACCTTAGATGTTTTAGCAAGATTTCATTTTCGCAACTCCCTATGATCATTTTAATTATTATGTTTCTTGCCCTGGTCATATATTGCTTGAAGCCAATTTTGTAGGTCAGATCTTATATGCACAGAATCCTATAGTTGGGAACCCGCCAACATTTTAACGAAAATATACGCTTAGCCCTGAATCGCGTCCAGCTTGGTGTACTCTCATACTCTTAGGTGGTCCGGGACGTATCACGAGCGGACGCAACGAAACGTATTGGACAATCATTCAGCAACATTAACGCGGTACTGTATTAAATGATTACGATATAAAAAAAGCTGTCGAGACTTTCTTGACAGCCTTGCCGCAATTATCGCGGTTTCTATATGTTGCGTGTTTGTTCTTCACTCCCACCAATGCTTCATTTCACTGAATCCAACATCCCATAGTTTAGCGTTCCCGGAAACGATAATCGTAATTTCATTCACCTTGTCATAAAATGGTATGTTTAAAGGTTCTGCTCCATTATTATATTGTTCATTGTACTGATAATGAACTCTTTGGTTTCCATCTACCAATATAGTGAGTTCTCCCTTGGAATCTCCCTTGTCTGGAATGCCAAAATAAGAATAGAACGTCACATCTTTTTTGTTCCCTAAGATGTAGGTGTATGATTTTCTTTTATCCCCTTCACTGTAATACACGTTCATTTTGGGTTCTATTTTCTTGTCTGCTACGGTGAAACTTGGAAGATTTTCAGTCATAGGCATGGTTCCATTCATTTCTTTCACATCGTGTAATGCTTGAATTGGGCTTTCTCTTTTCGCTACAACATAATTGATGGTTTCCGAGATCACGATTACTCCAACTAGAAGAACACCAATAGATAGGGCTGAAACAATAAGCTTTTTATAAGAAATTTTAGAAGAACATCCAACTTTATAGGCGATAAATCCTATCGCTGCACCTAATGTATTGGATATAACATCATCTACATCAAAGCTGCCAAGATGAGTTAAAGCCTGCATCGTTTCCAGAACGAGAATCGTCAAGACAAAAAAGGATATGAACTTCCCAAAACTGGAACGATACAACAGAGGAATTACTACTCCAAAAGGGATAAAGGCAGCAATGTTTCCAAAGTTGTATACCCATGAAAAAGTTAGTTTTGGAAATCGAAGTGGAACTCCTTCTGGAACAAGTATAAATGTGTATCCATAATCGCTGTTCCAATGATCTAATCTACTGAAAGCAAAAAACATAAAATATAATATCAACAGCGTGTACAAAAATGTTCCTACAAAGAGGAGTTTCCGTAATTTCACTTCCATAATATCTCCTTTAATAATTCATCAATGGGTTTAGTATATCTTCCCAAAATGACATTAAAGTGACATTGAAGTGACATTTTAGTCACTTAAACGCTCATTAAATGATTTGTTTGTAAAATTGAATCCGAAATCATGCCTTTATTCATCCACTCTGGACATGAATATCTCCATCTTTTTTGGTTTAATGCTGTGAGCCATCGTAAGACCAATGCAAATGCTACTCTCTCTAGCATTCTTGTCTTATAAAGCGTAATAGAACAATTTTAATCTATCTATTGGAAAATGGAAAAAATTCTTAGTCTCAAGCGTATTCGGGAAATAATCTTGACAATGAGAAATGACAAGAATATATTCCGATAATACCGCGATTATCGCGGATATTATTCGTACAACATTCTTGTTAACTTACATGCTTTTCTTAGAAAACGCCGAAAAATTCTTCAGTATTTGATGAAGTACTGGTTACGCCTATTTGGATATCGCTCCAAAATCTCTCGTACCAATTCGTGATTCCCATAGGAATGGTTTAACTTTACCAAACTAAGGCTCGTGGCAATAGGATCATGTTCTTGTCCATTTTCGGCAATAGGTACAAGTTCTTCTCTCGAGCAAAGGACAAGAACTTGTACCTATAAATTAATAAAACCGCGCTCAGCGTGGATTTCAATAGGCATATGTTCTTGTCCTCTTACATCGGAACAAAGTATAATTAAGCTGATTAATATGACCCGTCTACTCTTCAACTCATTCCTCCCTAAAAAAATCAGGCCCCGGAAGTGTATAGATGTTCATTTATATTCCAAATACACTTTCATAATTAATAACCACCTTTAATTAATTCAACAGCTCTCTCAATATACTCGTCTCTGCCTTCCATAATCCCTTCAATGGTAGGATCAAGACGAATATCTGGCTGCAATCCTATTCTTTGCGTTGGGTTTTTATCTGGATTAAATATGCCGAGTCCACTTATAGCGGTTTTTATTTTTCCTGGAAGCATAATGATACGTATATCACCATCAGTTCCAGCAGACGGCCTACCGAGAACTATGGAGTTATCTGTATTTCTAAGAGACATCGTTGTAAACTCGCCTTGACTAGCAGTATGTTCATTGATTAGAATCACTACTTTCCCTTTATAAACCTCGGCATTTGTTTCTTGGGGCTTCCCTGAAACCATAGGCTCAAGGTAATAAAATTCACCGGGTATTGCACGATTGGGGACCGATACTGTGGCAAACTCTTTTTCAGAAGCGATCAGATATTTGGCTAATTCATAAGTAAGTATACTAGAAGGGTAGTTTCTAAGATCTACAATTAGCCCTTTAGTGTTCCACCACTTTTTCATGATTTTATCAATCTCTCCATCTTTCAAAAGACCAGCATTAATATAGTAGATTTCTCCACTCTCCATTGCTTGTGATTTCGTATCAACCAGGAAATTAATGTCTTCTTGATTGCCTACTGCACTAATGTTCATCTTATTTCCCTGCCGAATTACAGTAACGTCCGTATTCTTCTGTTCAGTTCGGAATAAATCAAGAAAAAATAAGCTGGCCGTGTCTTCTCGCGACTGTGATATATATTTTCTTCTATCTTTTAATAATTCATCTATATTTTTGTCTCCTACTTTTAATACAATGTCTCCGACCTCAAGTCCACACTTGTTAATTACTTTATTTATAACAATCTGATTGTTAATTTCGATAAAGTTTACGGGAAGCCGATACGTTCCAAAATAATCAGTAATCGTCTCTCTATCTTTGCCCACCAAATATGCATGAGAATCATGTATTCTAGTTGTCAGTTCTGCTAAAGTCATAAAATAGGAGTCATAATCCGATCCATCTATCATTTTAGGGATAAACTCCAGAAGCACTCGATCCCAATTTTCTCCGATGACATCTTTATACGGATAGTAATATTCGATAATATTCCAGTAGCGGAATAAACCTAACAACCTGTAGCCTGTATCATCGAAATTCATATTAGAGTACGGGTTTTCATTTCCCATAGACGGAAAGAATGAATCTTCCTTAAAACTAACATATGCATATTCTCGTTCTGAAATATTAGAATCCAGAAGCTTCGATAATTCAAGACTCAAGTCTGTTCCGAGATATTCTTCATCCTTGGACCAATCTGTAGATGGACTGAGCTGTATGGAATCTTTGGAAAATTGATATTGATCATCAAGCTCTCCAGAAATGGACTCGCTGCCTAATGAATGAACCCACTCATAGAGAATTGAATTCACATCTGAATTTTCTTCTAAAATAGAGGGCACCACCCGAAACAGCTCATAATCCCAATTTACATCTCCAGATACAACCTTAGGATGATGGTATTTCACCACTCCCCATACCTTACTGATCTTAGCTAAATCCACGATCTTTTGTTCAGAAAGGCTGGAAAATTTCATTCCACTTCCTTGGTCAAATTCCTGCTCCTTCTCTCTCCCGAGTTGATGAGTCTCTTGGGATGTAGAACATCCTGCAATAATAAAAATAAGCAACACACTGAAAAACACCAGGGAATTCCAGTTCCTTATTTTTCCTTCTCCCACCTTTTTTCCACCTTTCAGCTCAACAATTTATCTTTTTGTAATTCTTGCAAATCTAGGATCTGCTTCACCTATCTCTGCAAATCTACATGTCGTTTTTTAAATAAAAAAAACCAGCCTTATAGCTCTTATCGTAGGCTGGGGCGTATGTTGTCTGAGCTTTCAACCTGATTATACATCTAATAAACATGAAGGTGATAACCCAGCATCAAATAATGACAGATTAGATTTGCGTGTTGTTCATTCCGGCATTAATGTTCCTCATACAATTCATTCATAAATTTCCCCGCACTAATGATCCCTTCTTTCGCTTCCTCCAGAAAGGAATGACAGCACAGCCAACCGTGAAACAATGTCTCTTAATGATCTTGCGCTTAGTCCCATAGAGTTTTCCATTCTCATTCTTTACCACCGTTGGACTATATAGAGGTGCCGACAGGCATCGCATTATTCCATGCAGATATTTTGTTGCCGCCCAAGGAATGGGCTGTACGTAACCTAAATTAATTATCCACACAAATTAAGGCGACTTTCTTTGTGTGGATTACAATTTAAGTCGTTTAATCATTTATCAGCGTATACACTATTTAGCCATTTCTGCCCGCGTGACTTTACCTTTCGGGTCAAAACGAAGGTTAGCTTTGCCCTTGATTATCCCAGCCCATTTCCGTGCTCGACAGCTTATTTTGCCCAAGAAGATACTTGGTCTTGGTCAGAAAATATACTGACTTGCCCGTTAGATTAATGAAGAAAAGTAAGCAGTAAATACTTATCTAATCGGAAATCGGGACAAGAACTTGTACCGATAAAACAAAAAAAGCCACTAAAATAGCGACTTTCATTGGGACCATGTTTTTGTCCCTCGACTATTGTTGTCTGATGCCAAGAATATAGTCCGATTACCTCTATATCTCTTCTTTCTCTGCATACAATAAAGGCTGATCTTTAACAAATAAAAGATAGCCTTTTTCTAATTGCCCTTTTTAAGAATTTAATCCGAATCTATGTTTAATCGTCGTCGTAGTATACACCCGCTAGTAGAAGAGCAACACTAATAAATTATACAAAGAATGAATAATAATTACTGACCAAAGAGAATTACTTTTCTTATATACAAACCCAAATATAATACCCAACACAAAAACTGTTAATATGGAACTTAGTATATAAGGGAATTCAAACAGACCTTTATAAAACCAAATAGGAAAATGAATCGATACAAAGAGTAAAGCTGTAACTGTATTTGCTATCCAGAATCTAAAAGAATCCATAAGCTTTCTTAATAAAAAACCTCTAAAGACAATTTCCTCAGTAATACCAACCAATAGAATAGTATTAAGCCATCCGTTAAATCCTATTTGAAAATCGATATTATTATTTAAAACGATAAGATTTATTACAAAATAGAATAGTATCAAGGCTAAGGATACCCAACCTGTCCATTTTAGACTTTTTCTAAAGTTATGATGTAACTGTAAATAGGAAAAAGGTTTACTTTTTTCCATAATTATAACTAATAAAATAACAGGAATGACCCAAATAACTATTTTAATAGTGGCTGATGTTATAGCTCTTGGAACGGGTTCCATCAAATCTAAATATTGAACTAACCATAATTCTCTGATACACCATAGGGCGTAAAATATTATGAAATATACCCAAATATAATTTTTATTTACTTTGAATTCTATCAGAAACTCCTCCTTTACTTCTTCGACAATCCTGCCCCGTTAGTTGAATAAGATATAATTATTTAAAAAACTAGGCATCTCGTTTACGGTAAAATACAATAGCTACTGTAATAAAGCTCAGTGTCCATAACATTGAAATACCTGTCCCTTGCATTGGTGTAAGGACACTTATTTCATCAGAGGAAGACGGCATATACATATAAGATCCTGCCGTATCCGGAAAATAATTTAAAAAATTTTTATTACTAGGTAGAAAAACTCTCGTCAATGGACTGACAATGAAATAATAACCAAGCAGTACCACTAAAGCAGGAGTGGTTCGTCTTAATAAAGCACCTACAGCTGCACTGAGAAGTGTGGTTAATGTTAGATAGCCCGTTGCACCTATTAATGTTGTTATCATTGTGTCTATTTCTATCACTACTGTTCTGTCTCTCATCATAATAAAAGTATAGAGTACACCAGATGCAGCAATAATAAACGCCACAGGAATGGTTATAATCGCCAATGCCAAATGCTTCGTGGATAATTGGAACCCACGCCAAGGTATCGTAATTAAAGTAGTTCGAATCTGTCCACCAGTATACTCCGAACAAGTAGCTAAGATTCCAAGAATAATGAACCCTGCTTGAAGATATCCCATAGAAGCAAGTCCTATATTCAGTATATTTTGCGTACCTGTTGCCCCTTGTACACCAACAGAAGTAAAAGCTGCGGCTAAAACTAAATTTAGAATGAATGTACCCATAAGAGTGAACCATATCAATGGTAATGTAACTAATTTATCCAGTTCAGCACCAAGGATTTGTGTTAACTTTCTACCAGATGAGACACTCATGCTGCAACATCCCTCCTATGGAATACAACAGCTGCAACAATGAAAACAACAAGTACCCAGGCAAACATGACTAAACCGCCTGTGAAGGGGGTGTGAAACCCGTCGAATAAAGTGCCTGTGGACGTGTTGTCCGTAAACATAAACATTTCAGCGCCAGCCCTATCTGGTAAGTAAAACGCCAACTTTGTAACCCTATACAACAGGACACTAAATGATACAACGGATGAATTTATTATGAGCACAGCAAGCGGGAGGATGCCATTCTTAGTTAGAAAAGTAATTCCAAGTGCTAAATGAGCAGTGAATGTCCAGTAACAAACTGCACCGATAAGTCTGGACCATTCAAATGCGGGGGCATATTCACCAAGGATAAGATACGTTGCTGACACAGTTGTCATAATAGCAACAATACAAAGCAGTATGCTGATCACAGTCACAGCACCTGCTTTTGCCAGTAAAAAATGAAACCGGGATGAAATAACAGTTAAACTCGTTGTTATCTGTTGTCCTCCACCAGATTCACTGCTCTCTGTCAAATACTCACTGCTGACAGCAAGCACACCAAGAATAATAACGCCTTGCACACCAAGAGCTAACCCGATATAGCCAACTTCCGATAGCCGTGTGCTAACTCCAGCTATAATCTCCTCTTTTTGTGCTATGCTGTCCAAGGAAGCAATAAGCGCTGGTGCAAACGCTCCAATGAGAAAAGCAAGCCAAATACCCGGTAAGGAGAACAATTTAGATAGTTCCGCGTTAAATGCTCTCATACAACATCACCTGTATTTTCAGATGTCAGGGCAAAAAAGGCTTCCTCCAGCGTGGAATGGTTACCTATTACTTCATCCAATGTTCCATCTGCAACGATGGTTCCATGCTTAATAATCACCACATCATCAACCGTCTCTGCAAGCTCTCCCATTAAATGACTGGATAATAACACTGTATTTCCAGATTCAGCACGTTCACGTAAAAATGTCCGAATCCACCGAATTCCTTCTGGGTCGAGCCCATTTACGGGTTCATCTAAAATCAATATTTTTGGATCACCAAGTAGCGCAGCTGCTATTCCCAGTCTTCTCCCCATACCAAGAGAATACTGCCCAACTCTTTTCCCAGCGGCATTAGTAAGACCTACTATTTCCAGAACTTCCTCGACACGTGAGTTAGACAATCCTGCGGCACGAGCAATCCAACGCAAGTGTGCCCGTCCTGTTCGCATACGATGAGCTCCGAAGCTATCAAGTGCGGCACCTACTGTTGCTAGAGGATTATGTAATTCTGCGAATGGCTTTCCATTAATGAGTGCGCTCCCTGAGGTAGCGCGGTCTAATCCAAGCAGGATGCGAAGTGTAGAACTTTTACCTGCCCCATTTGGACCTAAAAAACCAGTTACTCTACCTGGTCTAGCTTTAAAACTGATACCTGATAAGATTTCCCTAGTTCCGCGATGTTTGACTAAGTTATTAATTGTAAGCAACCATAACACTTCCTTTCTGTTATGGTTCTAATTATAAAGAAGCAAAGTTACATCTCGGTTATCAAGCTGTTTACTTCTGGGTTAACTTTAGGTTAAGATCTTCCGATAGCTACTCTTGTGCCACTATCATTTGATGTAAAATCAGCTTTCAGCTTCATTTTTTTCAACATATAATTTGAAGTCGATAAACCAATCCCCGCCCCACGCTCATAGGAAGAGTTATCCATACCTGGACCTCTGTCTGCAACAATGATTTGTTCTTTTTCTATATCAACCACAATATTTACATATTTCCCCTCTACTGCATGACGAAGAATATTCTGAAATAAATTATCCAGAACCCGTGTCATCCATTTAGGATCTGCTTCCCAATAAAAAGTCGCCTCTGTCGGTAAATCAACCTCGATCTGGATTTCTTTTTCTTCAAATACAGGATACCACGCAGCAACAGATGCTCTTACTAAACGTCCAATATCTGTTAAAGTGGGCCTAAAAGGATGTTTCCCTGATGTAAGCAATGTATAGGAAAGTAAATCATCCATTAGATCCCCCACTCTTGTAATCGTATGATTCATTTCTGTTAATGAATTTTGTCCTTCTAGACTCATTGATTCTTTATTTAATCGGGTGACATGTCCTCTCAAAATGGTAAGTGGCGTTCGTAAGTCGTGAGATAAATTCGCTATGAGTCGATGTCGTAACAATTCCTCTTCATGTTCTCGCGTGCGGCTGTCTTCAAGCTGCTGAATCATCCAATTAAAAGAATTGCCTAACTGGTCTATTTCATCCATACGATCACTTTGAACAGATATTGGTCTAGGAAATGAGTTATGATTAGCTGAAAATGACATGGCTTCCTGTAAGCGGGTGAGACGTTTACGAAGTCTTAAGAAGAAAATCCAAGATATTACAACAAATGCGACAATAATAAAACCAAACAAAAGTAGTACAACGTAAAATAGATTTAACGCATTCAGCTCTTCACCATTAATTGGAGATTCAATGAACGCAGATAAGAAAATAAGTATAATTGGAGGCAAAAAGATAAATAGAAAATGTCCTTTTAGAAAATGACGAAATAATGATTTAGTCTGTTTCATAGTTTCACCCGATAGCCTATTCCCTTCAACGTTTCAATAATCTCTGGGGAATCTGGATGACGTTCCAACTTTTGACGCAGTCGATGGATATGTACCATTAGTGTTTTATCGCCAGTTATATATGTTTCTTCCCAGATGGCTTCATAGATTTGTTCTTTTGGTAAAACTTGATTAGGGTGGCGTAAGAAGTACATTAAAATATGATGTTGCTTCGCTGTTAATAAAATTTCTTCTCCTGTGCGTTTGTCAAATACCATTTGGCCTTCTGAATCAACTTCAATATAATTCCCTAATGAAATGCGTTCGGAATGTGTTCCGCCACTTCGACGGATTAGTACTTCTAATCTTGCAACTAATTCATCCGTATGGAATGGTTTCGTTAAATAATCATCAGCAAATTGTAAACCTTCTACCTTATCATCTATCGATGCTCGAGCTGTTAACAGCAAAATAGGAACAGCAGGAGCTGCCTTTTTTAATCGTTTTCCCACAGTAAATCCGTCTAAACCGGGTAACATGATATCCAAAATAACGATTTCATGTTGATTTACTTCTTTTTCAGCTCCTTCACCAGAAAGCAGCCACTGAACTGAAAATCCCCGCTGTTCCAATTCTTCTTTTAGAAAGCTGCCTATTTTCTCATTATCTTCAATGTATAATACATTTCTTTTCAAGTAACATCCCTCGCTCTAAATTGAATTCACTATTAGACAGATTAACACAATCTAAAAAATATTTGTTTAGATGCTCATGAAATCGGCAATGGGATCAAGTTCTTATCTTAAGCAAAGGACAAGAACTTGATCCCATAAAACAGAAAAACCGCGCCAGGCGCGGATTCTAATGGGACTATGTTATTGTTCACCGACACCAATCCATAGTCCAGATATTGAGCCTCCGACCGTTTCAAAATAAAAGCCCTAATCAATCAGCAATTTTCTGGCCGCCTGCATTATTTTTTTCGGTCAGATCGGGTGCGGAGCGCTGCGCGGATGGTGCATTCTTGACGGATATGGAAACACTGCCTCCATCGCCCAATGTAACTTTTGGCACACCCATATAAGACAATGCTTCGGATACGATCTCTTTAAACACCGGCCCCGCCGCAGCACCACCGCCAGCAGCATTAGCAGGCTCGTCAATGCCGACATAGACCACAATCTTCGGATTATTAGCCGGTGCGTATCCGAGAAAGGACGAGTGCACCTTATCGCGGTCATACCCTCCCTTACCGTCGGGTTTAATCGCCGTACCGGTCTTACCTGCTACACTATAGCCTTCAATGTATGCATGGCGGCCGGTTCCATGGACCAGGTCTGCAACGACCTGCTCCAGATAGCTGCTGGTTTCCCTGGCGCTTTCCTCGGAAATAACCTGACGTACCACCTGGGGCTGGGTTACGGTAGTCTTGCCGGTATTCGGATCGGTGGTCGCCTTGACCACGTGCGGCACCATCAGTTTTCCGCCGTTGGCGATGGCCGAGATGGCGGTAAGCTGCTGAATCGGAGTAACAAGCACTTTGCCGTGCCCGAATGCAATCGTCGCGTTCTCTGAAGCATTATTCGGAGTCGGATTGACAATTCCGCTGATTTCGCCCGGCAGGTCAATACCGGTAAGATCGTTAAATCCGAAATCATCCACGTATTGCAGCAGCCTTTCCGGACCGAGCATTTCATAGCCAAGCTTGACGAAGGCCACGTTACTTGACCGCTTCACGCCTTCCAGGAAGGAGATTTCGCCATAACCGCTTCTCTTCTGGTCATACAGTGGCTTGCCGTACCCCTTGATGCGGATAGAACCGGACATGAAGGTTGCGTCCGAATCGAACAAATTCTCCTCCACCGCTCCGGCAAGAGGTACAATTTTGAACGTGGAGCCTGGTTCAAATCTTGTTTTGATGGCATGGTTGAAGAATACCCCTGGATCAGAGGCATATTTCCAGAACTCATTCGGGTTAAAGGTAGGCATATTCGCTAGCCCCAATATCTCCATGGTGCTGGGATCCGCGGCAATTACCGTAATACTCTTGGGTTTATATTCTTCATAGGCTTTCTGCATTGCCTGCTCGATATAATACTGGATTGTGCTATCAATCGTCAGCTTGAAAGTACTTCCATTGACCTCCGGCTGGTAAGTGTCTTCCGAGTCAGGCAGCTTGATGCCTTTGGCGTCGCTCTGGTAGAATAGCTTACCATCCGCACCCTTAAGCTGCTTGTCAAAATACTTTTCGAACCCCATCACCGCGTTGCCATCGCGGTCCGTATAACCCAAAATATGTGCGGCCAGTGTTTGTTGCGGATAATAGCGCTTCTGCTCCCTAATCAGGCCAACGCCAGTCTCCAGAGTGTCATGTTCATCCTTCAGTTTCTCAATGAACTCGTTGACCTTGTCGCGCAGCTCCTGGTCTATCTTCCAGCCTTCATTACGGATCTCCCGGTTCTTCAGATACTTTCCGTTCTCGTCTTTGGCTTCCACGAGCGCCTTAAGCTCATCCTCAGGCTTGCCGAGCAGTTCATGTAGGCCGGTGATAACTTCTCCCCCGATACTGAGAGCGTTAATCGCTTCCGGATTGACCACTACCGTGTAGGCCGGCACATCGCTAGCCAGCATCCTGCCGTTGCGGTCCTCGATCGTGCCACGCACCGCTTTAAACACCGAAATATGGGCCCATTGCTTTGCGGCCTTGGTTTGCCAGAAATCACGATCCAGCACCTGAATCCAGAACACTCTGCCGAGTAAAACAAGAAAAAAGAGGGTAATGCACCCTCCTATAAACAGCGTACGAAGTTTTATTCTCTTCACCATAAGCAAACCCCACAAACATATATATTGCAATTTTCGGCAAATCGCTCGTTAATAGTCACCGCGTTTTGTTCGCTGATATGAATGGTATCGTCGGCATTCGCCTCCTGATATCCCATATCCATGGCTAGCTGAACAACCTTGTCACGGGATTGCTGTTTTTCCTTGTCCCAGGAAGGCTCATTATTGTAGGCATAGGTAATGCCAGGTTTTTTATTAGTTTGATAAATGATCACCATAATGAACACCAGGCTCGTTACACATTGTACAATGTATAACAAGGTAAAAACAACCATTTTTGTGAATCCTTTGTCACTACGCTATTTCGCGAACTTAGGCTACATGTAATAGACAATTGGAACATCTTTGTGAATTCTCCATTTCACTGTATGCGGTCATTCAGATAAGGAGCGCTGAGCCAGCATGAGGTTGAGCAAAAATAAATTCAACGGCTGCCTGCTCGGCTTTATCAATGTAATCAGCTCAAATTCCATAGTAATCTGCTAGAGTTATTCCTTTCCTTCAAGGGTGAAGGATTTAAAATTGTGGCGGCTTTTATCTTCTCAATTACCGCCATTTATGCCAAGAGATTAACAGCATCTATTGATGTCCTGATCGTATCCGGCGCCAGTCTGTTCACCGATGGACTGATGCTCAATTTTCTGACTATGCTATGAAACCGTATGAATATTTCTTTTTCTTTTTGGATGATTTCAGAATGTTCCTCGTGCCAACTAATCCAGTATGACCATGTTGTTTACTATAATCTGTTTAGTATAAACGCTTTTATTTTATGAACATTACTTTTTAATTTATTTTAAAGTATCTAGACACGGCGAAAATAGTTGTGTTACATTTGTGTGAATAAAGTAATGCTGTTTGGCTGGTGATTTGTAACCTGTAGGTGAAAAGTGACGTTGAGGATGCGATGATTTCCTATTGAAGCGCGTACCTTCAAATCTCTTCAGCATATATGTAAAATGTCACTTCCGCCCCAAAGTTAAAGCGCTTAAACTTTAGAAGTGTGAATAACACTTATTGTTAAGCGGTTTACTTTGGAGATCAGTCTAAAGGGAAGGAGGATTCATTGACGTTAATTAAACTAACCATCACTAAAGGAGGAATTTTTGTGTACTCATTGAAATCGACCTCAGGCACAATGAAAGTGATGTTACTTGTCATGCTTTCGGCGGTTATGCTTCTAGCGACATTAGCCGCCCCTGCACCGCTTCAACGGAAAGCTCATGGAGCGGGTGAATTGAAACCGTTTCCTCAACAAGTCAGCTATCCGGGTATCATTAAACCAAACCACGTCAGTCAATCCTCGATGAACAGTTCTGTATCTTCCTACTATGACTATTGGAAGGCTACTTATCTTAAAAACAACTTGTCCTCGCTGCCAGGAGGGTACTATGTAAAAGGTGATATTACTGGCGAAGCGGACGGCTTCGATCCTCTCGGCACATCGGAAGGCCAAGGATACGGTA
The DNA here is from genome assembly GCF_037972555.1 of Paenibacillus sp. FSL R5-0744. Classification (NCBI taxonomy): domain Bacteria; kingdom Bacillati; phylum Bacillota; class Bacilli; order Caryophanales; family Paenibacillaceae; genus Paenibacillus; species Paenibacillus sp. FSL R5-0744. The sequence continues at coordinate 3,593,402 of NZ_CP150228.1, read as the reverse complement.
TGGTTATTACCGTGCTAATGGCTGGATACGATACGAATTCCAGAACAATCTATGACGGTTTGTTCAAAACGGCTAGAGCGTTCAAGAGCTCTAATAATCCGAACCTGATGGGATGGGTAATAGCAGATAGTACTGGGGCTCAAGGGCACTTCGGTTCAGCAACAGATGGGGACCTCGATATCGCTTACTCCCTTATTCTAGCTGATCGCCAATGGGGCTCGACTGGAACGATCAATTATTTGGCTGAAGCCAAAAAGATGATTGGCGCTATTAAGCTTAGCAATGTGACAACTAACAACAGGCTGAACCTTGGTGACTGGGATACGAAGAGCGCCTTGAATACGCGTCCCTCCGACTGGATGCTCAGTCATCTACGGGCTTTCAATGAAGTTACTGGAGATTCAACTTGGCTAAATGTCATCAATAATCTGTATAACGTATACAGCCAATTTACAGCAGCTTATTCGTCTAGCACAGGTCTGATTTCGGACTTTGTGGTAGGCAACCCGCCTAAGCCGGCCCCCCCAAACTATTTGGAAGAGTTCCCTGAAACAAATGAATATAACTACAATGCAAGCCGTGTACCACTTCGTATCGTAATGGATTACGCCTTGTACGGAGACACCCGTGGTAAGGATATCGCTAATAAAATGGTAGTATGGATCAAAGGAAAAACAGGCAACAATCCGAACAATGTGAAGGACGGTTACCAACTGAACGGTTCGAATCGCGGTACTTATGCGACAGCGGTATTCGTAGCGCCTTTTATCTCCGCAGCGACGACTACCAGCACGCATCAAGCTTGGGTCAATGCAGGATGGGACTGGATGAAGAACAAAAAGGAAAGTTACTTCAGCGACTCCTTTAACATGCTGAACCTACTGTTCATCTCGGGGAACTGGTGGAAGCCTACCTACAGTGCAGCGGATACTCAAGCTCCCTCGGATCCAACGAATCTGAACGCAACAGCAGCTTCAAGCAGCCAAATTAATCTGAGTTGGACTGCTTCTACCGATAATGTCGGTGTAACAGGCTACCGGGTATTCCGTGGCGGCGTGGAAGTAGGAGCGCCTACAGGCACATCCTTCAGCGATACCGGACTTACCGCATCGACAGCTTACAGCTATATGGTAAAAGCTGTCGATGCCGCAGGCAACCTGTCTGCTAACAGTAATACCGCATCAGCAACTACAAGTTCAACTCCTGCTGCCGGTATCAACCTTGCGCTGGGCAAGACAGCGGTAGCCAGTTCTATCGAAGGTGTAGGATTTGAAGCTTCCAAGGCAACAGACGGCAACTCTACTACCCGTTGGGCGAGCATCGAAGGAAGCAACAATGAATGGATTTACGTCGATCTGGGCGCAACCCAAAGCGTAAACCGCGTCAAGTTGAATTGGGAAGACGCTTACGCTAAAGGCTACAAAGTTCAGGTGTCTAACGACGCAACAACATGGACGGATACTTACGTAACAACGACCGGTAATGGTTCTATTGACGATATTACATTTACCGCAAATAGCGGACGTTACGTCAGAGTGCTCTGTACTGCTAGAGGGACCGTATACGGATATTCGATATTCGATTTTGAGGTTTACAGCTCTTAATTGAACAAATCCTGGCGGATATGACTCTGTCAGGATTTGTTTGTCTAAAAGAGCAGAATGTAACTTCTCGGGAGGTTCGTTAGTAAACGAATGGCCTCTTTTTTGATCTCATTTGAGATGTCTTAAACTTCTACCCTTTAATCTCCATAAAAATGCACCCCCTAGAATTTCATCGGACAAACCAGGGGGTTTATCCAATATCTATTCTAAGGGGTGCATTTCAGTTATCATCAAGACTTTTTTGATGATAACTGAAAATGAAATATTCATAATTATTCAGCGATTGCCTTTTCAACGTCCTCGAAACGAATCTTTATGAGACGCTGCAGTGCATGTTAGAGGGTTTCGTGTGTAGCTGCTATTGTTAGCGAATACTACTTCATGATACTAATGGATTTCGAAGTATTATTGAAGAATACATCTGCACCAAAATATTCAGCAATGAAGCGTAACGGGAGCATAGTACGTCCGTTTACAAGTTCAGCTGCAACATCCATTCCTGGTGCAAGTTCACCGATCGCAATGGACAAAGTCTGACCTTCCAAGGTAATCATTACGGTTTTCGTAATGTTATCCCAGCCTACATTTGCTCCTATGCTCTCCGCAACGAAGCGCAGTGGCACTAAAGTTCTGCCTTTAACTACCATCGACTCAACATCCATACTCATTTCGATTCCGTTTAATTTATACCCTTTCTTACCTAGAGTAAGTTCTAATTTCACAGGTTCAGGCTTGATTGTAACAAAGATATAGCCTAGTCCTTTTGCCGTGAAGGTAAATTTACCTGTCTTATGGTCATATTTGCCGCCTAAGCGTTCCATGTTACCGTCCAATCGAAGCATGACACCGCATAACATGCTAATATCGTTAGTCGACAACTTCTCTTTTGTCAGATCGAAGGTTACTGGTATAAGCCCTGTATAATCCGTTACTTCCCGGCCATCTGCGAAGATCTTCAACTCATATCCCCGCCCTATAACTCCGTCTCTATCATTTACAGGTTTAATGACAACCTTCATACTCTTGCCTGTATTCAACTGCTTCAACAATTCAGGGGACAATTCAACAGATACGGTGTCATTCGTAACGATTAGCGGTTTGTTGGCTTTAATAATCGCACCGATCGTATCGTTTTGAATCTCAAGCTCATCTTTTCCGGCTGACATCGTCAATGCAATGGAATTGCCTTTCATCAGCTGCTCTTTGATTGTAGCATCAATAAGATCTGCTACCGGTGATTCTGGAGAAGGAGTCGGCGTGCTGATTTGGCCACCTGATCCTCCGCCGTTATTATTTGCAGTAATTACGATAGTTAACTCTATCGTATCCATGCCAGCATGGTTAGAAGCCGTAACAGTGAATTTGTATGTTCCCGCTTCATTAGGCACCCCTGAAATAACACCCGTAGCTCCTTCTAATTTCAACCCTGCAGGTAAATAATTATCTCTCACTGTCCAGGTAATCGGTTCGTCGCCGTATACCGCTAATGTTACCGTATAAGGTTCTCCAACTTTGCCGCTTGGCAGATTCTTAGTGATAATCTCCGGAGCTGTTTCCACTGGCTTATCCTCATTAATCTCGATGCTCAATACTCGCTTATCTATACCAAAATCATTCGTTGCGCCAACAGTGAATTCGTAATATCCTGCCTCTTGAGGCGTACCCGAGATAACGCCTGTTGCTTCATCTAGGTTCAAATCTACTGGCAAATCTCCTCCCTGGACCTTCCAAGTAATCGGTTCGCTGCCGTATACCGCTAATGTTACCGTATACGGTTGTCCAACTTTGCCACTCGGCAAAGTCTTAGTGATAATCTCCGGAGCTGTGTCAACTGAGACATCTTCAGTGATCACTATATTGAACGATTTCGAGTCACTGCCTGCGTCATTGTTAGCTTGAACTTTAAATGTAAATTGACCACATTGATCCGGTGTACCCGAGATAACACCTGCATCTTCCTCCAAACTCAATCCTGATGGCAATTGACCATCTACAACAGCCCATTTGATCGGCTTATCGCTGTCAGTGGTAAGAACTGCCGAATAAGGTTGTCCTACCTTGCCATCCGCAAGTGATTTCGTCGTAATCATTGGCGCAGTACCTGCGTCTTCAACCCATTTCGCATATAATTCAATATCCCTTGTAACAGGATCAGCAACGAAATCCCAGACATCGTTTAATTCTGCATCTTGATACCAACCGCCGAAAATAGTGTTTTCTTTTGTCGGCGCTGTTGGCTCGGTAATTGTCCCGCCCATATCTGCGAACTTCATCACCACTTCGCTTCCACCGTTGGAATCAAAAGTTACCGCATAAGGGTTGTGTGCGCCGATGGAAGGCGTTCTGCCGCTAAGTGGATTGCCGAAGAAGTCTATTCTCTCCGTCATATGAGGCAGAGCGTTCGCGCGATCCACATATGGGCTTACAATCTCGGCACCTGCACTATAGGCCAGGTTATTACCGTCAGCAAGTCGGAACCCGTTCATCGCACTGTAATCAAGCTTGGCATCCACTGTTCCGCTGTTGGTAATCCAATGTTCCGGCGCAGATTTATAATCATTTAATATAGAGTTAAGTTCCTCTTCCGATACATAGCGGTTGTCTGTTGCTGTTACGCCTGCACCTAGATACCCGCCTCCGCCTGCGTTCATGCTACCAAAAAGATTAGCCGGATATACAATGTTGTTCGTAAAACGTCCGGCTGCAAATGAAGCTGATGTTCCCCCGCCTTTCAGACCAACCTGGTTGTTTGCCCCAGTGTAGGCAAAAATATTATTTTGGAAATAAATATGCAAGTTGGAGGCCGTCGGATCAAATACTAACGAATTGCTATTCTTCAATGGTGTGACGATGACATTGTTATAGTATAATCCGCTTAATTCCTCGCTCGTTGAAGAACCTCCCGCAAGTAATATAAGACTGTTAAAGCTCTTGTTAAAATCCGGGCTGCGACCGTCGTTCACGCTAATGTTATAGCGAACGATATTGCCCTTGGCAGCATTCATCTGTAAGTACCAACCGCCATAGTTATTTCGGCTGTAATTGTATTCATACACATTGTCCTGACAATAGTTGTCAATGTCCCATGCCATACCGTCATTACTTGCATGATAAGGGTTGTCCACGGCTTCATTATAGCGGAAGATCGTGCCTTTACTTGCCATAATCCACGCTGCCGCATAGTTTTGCGAACCTAGATATGTTGGCGTTGTATTATTTGGCCCCCAGTTCGTAACCAGGTTGCCGCTCTTATCGCTTAAATAGCTGTATCCGCTGTCTGTGACCACATTTCGTTCCACAAGGGAGTTGTTCCCACCGGACATGACAATGCCATCTCCAACCGAACTAGAAATCCAGTTGTTTCTAAACACAGCGTTTGATGCCCAAGGATAGCTTGAGTTACTCCAAGTAATGCCTGTGTTATTCGTCCCAGGATTGCTTGGTCCGTAGGCATTGTTACGAATACCTTCGTTATCGCAGCGAAGGGTTTTATTTCCTTCAACCAATATATCTACATAACCATTAATAATGATGCCGCCGGATACCTTACTTGCTCCATTTGCTTGGTGCAGCCCATTAACATCATGAACGTAGTTATCTCGAATGACGATGCCTTGCATACGAGCATCAGCATAATCTTGAATATTAAACTGACCTTGTCCCAGCTTGGAAATCCGTGACATTACAGCGATACCGGAACGGCCATCACCTGCTTTATTGCCGATGTTCGTTACTTCAATTCCACTGACTAACCAATAGTTAACGTCATATAACTCAATTGTACCGTTTAAGGAAATGCCTGATGGGCTTGACGCTGTTCCTCCACCATTAATTATCGGGCGTTGGTTAGGGTCGGTCGTATTATATTTTGTAAGCGTAATCGGATTTCCTTCCTCACCATTGCCGCGCAGTCTGATTTGTTCGTTCCATACACTATTCGCATCCAGATAAATGGTTGAACCTGGCATAAATACATATTCATTAACCTTGGAGATTGATTTCCATGCCGTAGCCGGTGTGCGTCCATCTGCATGATCGTCACCGTTATTGGAGAAATAATAATCACGGACTTCAAGTGGTAGAATGTTCAACTCGAATGTGATTTCGGCAGGATTCAGATCCAGTCTAATGGTATATTTTCCTGGCACGATATTATTTCTTGCGAATGATTCTTTGTTAATTTTCAATACATTACCGCTAACCGTATAATCCACATCCCGCTGCAGTGTTACATCGCCGATCTCCACTCCAGCTAGATCTGCTAAATCAGGATTTACGATGATATTATAGTCGTCCAGACCAATAACATATGTGCTGTCTTCCAAGTGGCTATACTCTTTGGGCATGAGCTTTAGCGTAATAGAAGATGTTCCGGTATGGGCTGTTATTCCACTATCGATAACATATACGTCATCGATAAAGTGCCTTTTCTGTATATCCTTAATCGTTCCAGCCTTGTTGCCCCAGTTCGTAGCAAGCTGCAATGCATCAATCTTGGAAATATTGTTCTTAACTAGGGTATCAAAATTTCCGCCATCTGTTGACTGCCTTTGAATGTCTTGTCCATCGATTTTATAGGTTGTTCCCGTTGATGTAACGAACCATTGAAATTTATGCCAACCTTCGCTTCGCTTGACATCTACTGGATAGAATCTCCCGGATGAACCAGGTCTGACTGCGTAATTGGTCAGATTTGCTGCCCAGTCGCCATCTCCATTGCCATAATTGATTGCGATATGTTCATTGGATGATGGGGTTAAGCCAAAGACTGCGTGATCATTGGAAGCCGCTTTGCCATCATCATAGTACCAAGCAGTAACGATTGTTGTCTTACCGGTTGCAGGGGCGTAGTTATAGGTACCTGGAACAGTAGCCACCTGACCGGCGCCGCTTGATGTCGCGGCCTTTCCTCCGGTACGGGACATCACATCACTGTGAACATATCCGTTCGCACCATTTGAAAATTTCTTCTCCCCTTCAAATCCATCGTAAAACTTAGTGTCAGCCTTATTGAAGTAATCAACGCTCACATGTACAGTGACCTCTTCGTTCCCTGTCGGAACATAACCTTTCTTAACTGTCACGAATCCGGCATCATCAACTTCAATTTTATTCTTGTCTTGATCCGCCGGGCTGAAGCTGATGTTATCAGCAACGAATACATCTGCAGTGTCAACGATTAACCGCGTTTTATCTCCGGCCCGTAAAGTATCATTCTGGCGAATTAGCGCAATGTTAGCTGAATATTGTGCACTCTCCGCTGATTCATCAGAGTCCAAGAATCGTGAGGTTGCGTCGCCGTTTGCTTTTACTTTAAATGTATCATCTAAAGTCGGGGATAAAGCCGCATCATTGCTTGTTACTGCAATCGGGCTTCCATTAGCCTCTCCATTCCTGAAGAGTTGAACCGAATAGGCAGCTGCGTTAGCGATGCGATCCCATGTAGCGTATGTGCCATTCCATCTGACATTTGCCGGTGCAGGCAATTTCTCGATCTTCAATATTCCAGATGCTGCAACTTCTTCACTGATATCTCCCGCATTATTAATGACAATGGCTGTAACAGTGTAGTTTCCCACTCCCAGTGCTCTTGCATAGGGCAGAACATGATGCCTTTCATGATTGTTAGGCTGGTCGGGTCCTCCATTTTTCGATAAATAATAACCAACAGGTCCACCGTCTTTGAACAGTGTTACAAGGGTGTCACCGTAATTGGAAGCGCCACTATAAATGCCCGTGTCCGAGTCAAGCGTCGGGTTAATTGGCGCATTCACCTGTGTATTTGTGGTTATCAACAACGGTGCAGCATTGGATTTCACCACAATTCCATCTGCCGAAGACACTTCGCAATAATAGAAATTGCCTTGTTGTGAAGCTGCGTCCACATTTGGAAGCGTTAATAGCGCCTTATCAGCTCCGCTGACTTTTGTCCCGTTCAAGCCAGACTCGTCGTCAGATACATACCATTGATATGCTGAAGCAGCGGCTGATGCCGCAACGCTAAATGTTGCCGTCTCACCTTGTTTCACTTCTGCCGCTGTTGGCTGAGTGATTATTTCTAAATTTGGCAATCCACCGGGAGGTACCAAATTCAATGTTAATGTTCTGGTTCCTGTTGTTGTAGCCACATCTTTAACAACATAAAAATCGTCGATTAGATGTTTATTTTTAATATAAGCTTTGTTGCCTGACTGGTTGTTCCATCCTCCAGCTATTTTAGGCTGAATGGTTGTACCGCTCTTCATAGCTTTGTAAATATTACTTTGCGCTGAATCGGATATTAATGTTCCGTCTATTTGTAAAGTCGCACCATTCGGTGTAATGAGCCACTCGAATTTATGCCAGCCTGTGGAACGTAAAGCCCCGCTATCTTTCCAACGATTGCCTGCTGTACCCGCTGATGATGGTGCATATGCCCAAGTATATCTAGTCGGGTTATGAATAACATCAGCCTCTGAACTTTGATAGAATGTCCCGGCAAAGGTGGCATTTTTGCCATCTACAATAGCAAATTGAGTTCTATCCGTCGCTGTCTTCTCCTCATCAGGATACGGGTCAAAATACCATGCCGTCATCTTATAATTGCTACCTGCCGGCAATGCCACGTCTTGGGCTACATTTTCATTATTCGTATCATTCGAAGGTGTAATCGCTTTCAATCCAGAACGGGACTGAGCCTCGGAAAGCGTGTATGACGAACCTAATTTGCCAGTTGATGTCATTGGACCATTGTTGTTCTCGAAATCCTCCATGAATAATACATCTGAGTCATGGTAATAACTCGCCGCGGCCGTGATTGTCACCGGGATGCCCGGAGCACCTGGCAACGCAAATGTATAACCGCTAGCTAAAGTAATGTTCCCCTGATTATTAACAGTTAAAAGATTCGCATTGCTGGAATCATAATTAACCTGGTCAATAACCGTTCCTTTCACGAGACTGCTTAAAGGCGAACCTTTATAGGTAAGATTCACCCTGCCTGCCTGACCTGCCGCTTGTGTCAATTCTAGTACAACAGAGTCAAAAGATTCGCCCCCTCCCGCAGCTGACACTTCAGATGAAGGCGCTAAGCCGAACAGACCAGGGAACACCAACGAAGTTGCCGTAATCATCGACAAAGCTTTTTGTATCCATTTCGATCGTATCATCCAAAAACTTCCTCCCTTTGAAATTAATAAATTAATACTTTATAAAAAATCTGCATCTATGGAAGCCTCAATAGACATAGATTTTTATAAACTTAAAAGCATAACTATTCTAGTTCACTACTAATTCACTGAATCGATTACCGTTATATACAATCTTCAACTTATTCGTATTTGCAATTAACGCTCGCAAGTCAGACTCCGCCGATCCGTATAGAATGGAATCTTTCACTTCTTCCAGTTTAAGCTTGGTGATTTCCGGTTTTGTGGTTAATGTGGCAACGACATCCTCGCCCATATATTTACCGATTACTGTCTCACCTACAGAAGCAGCAGCTAAAGACTCCCAGAACTTAAGAGACTCGGTTTCTTCTTTAGATATATCCAAACGGTTTAGCACTTTCTCTTCCTTGGCCTGTCCCGCTGTCGCTAACGCAGCCGTCAATTCATTTGCAACATGAACATATTCCGCACTTTTTGATGCATACTCAACTTGCAACTCTGCTTTGCTCATTTTCGTTTTTTTAACCTGCGTTTCTACCAAATCCGGCCAACGGGCGCCACTTAAATATTGCATGTATTGATTTAAATCAAACTGAGGCAATCCATAGTAAGTCCCTTCTGAATCATCCATCTTAGCTCGCTTAACATTTTCATCTTCCATGTCGGATTTTAGCTCATCAAAGCTTTTGTAAGGGGCGATCCCCCGCTCATCTGCAATAAATTGCTCCTGCTTGGTCTTTAGCAATGCAGTCATTGCAGATTTTTTGGCGTATTCAGTTGGGGTTTCATGATTTTCTCCGTATTGACGTGTCCAGAAGCCCTCATCTACTTGGACCCCATAAGTTCTGAAGAAATAGTCTGCCGTTATAGCTCTATGCTCCTTGACATAAAATTGAAATTCGTCCTCTGTTACGGCGTATCCATCTACTGTAAATATCCAATCTTCAGGTAGCTCCGCCTTTTTGTTAGTTAAACTCAACACGAGTAAAGCAAGAACAATCAGAGTGGTAAACAAAATAATCACGGTTGCTTTTCGTCTAGTAATCCCCATGACGCCCCCCCCTTTCAAATATTAAACCTAGCTTTGCAAGAAAGCCTATGACAGTGAAATTCATCGCCGTTGCTGGAGAAGTTCCCGAATTTAAATGGTTAGACATAATTGTAAGTTTAGCTGCCCTCTAATGTAAGCGCTTATTTATACTGAATTAAAACAAATTTGACATGTTCAAAATACCACGTTTGGTTGAAAACACCCTGCTGATCTAGCATGAGCAGTATTATGTAAATATCACTCAGTTGTGAGCCTTGAAAGATTTGCATTTTACATAGTTCAATACTAAATTCCAAGAAATAAAAAAGCCGAATGGATTGTTCTCATCCACTCAGCTCATAGGTTTATTTTACAATAATCTGTATAGTATCACTTTCCGTTGTTCCACTTCCATTCATAAACTCACAGCGATATTGATAGATGCCAGGCGATTTCCCTGAAATTTGTGTAGTGGCCGATTGAGCACTTGGTGTTTGTGAAGATAAAGATTGCGTTTCAATAAGTTCGCCATTTTCATATAATCGATACTGTATTGCGTTCGTGCCCCACCACATATTAGCAGTAATGTTATAGTCCCCATCTTGATCCCAGTTGTCACTAGACAAAACAGGTTTGCCGGGCTTCGCATCAGTCACGGTGACGGTGTGTGGATCACATGAAGTCGTTCCATACAAATTCGATAACTCACATGTATACACATAGGTTCCATTCGGCTTTCCTTGAATAGGCATAATGGAAGTCTGAGCAGCTGGCGAAACATCGGCGAGTGACTTCGTTTGGATCAATTGGCCATTCTCGTACAGCTTATACAGTGTGCCATTGTTTCCCCACCACATATTCATCGTAACCTCATAATTGCCATCATGTAAGCCTGTCGCAACACCGCTATTATTCGATAGTGTCGGTTTACCTGGCACCCCATTTGCAAGCAACGGCAGACTACTGGAATGGCGTTCGAACTTGACTGCATCAGCCCTGGTATAAATCATATCGGCAGGTAGAGTTGGCGGATCTACCGTTGTCGGAGTAACCCTTGTTAAACGAACATACTCGCTGCCGTCTCCAGTAAAGTCGAACGTTCCTAGATTAACCCAACCCGACGAGCCAACGGTTGCATCGATATACGTGACCTCGGTAACCGACTGATGCTTCACTTCCACTTTGACATAATTGTCATTTGCCGTCGTATGGACGAGCTTGTAGATGGAGACCGTATATTTCCCCTCTGGAAACTGGCCTTTCCACGTCGCTGAGGATCCTTGAACGGTAGAGTAACGGGACTTCACACCAATTTTGTATCCGGCTAAATTGCTTTGGCTCCAAGACCCTTCTGTCGTGTACAACCCAGTCGTATTCGTGCTGTCGACAATAACCGTTAATTCCCTGATCGCAATTGTCAAAGGCGGTGTTGTTAAGGTCACACCGTCAATCGTTACAGTGGCCCATACCTCAATGTGATCCTTTTCCCCGTCGAGACTTAGAAGGGTCAACAAACCGCTACTGTCCACTTCAGCCAGATCGGTTCGATCAACGAAATACTGCACATTTGCCTGTGATAGATCACCAATCAGACCATTATCCAAATAGCCGGTTACGCTTAGTTGTGCGGTTTGAGTCATCTGCAGTTCGTTCCGATTCGACAGGATCACCGCAGACTCCAATTGCGGTATCTTGTTCGGGTCCACCCACATCATCGCATCGGCAACTACCCGTGACTTATTGGCCTTATTGGTTAATTCCACGTACCCACTATCGCCTGCTGCAAAAGGATAAGCACCCAGGTACACCCAAGTCCCATTGGCCGTTGTCTCATCTACGGTAACCGTCTCGGAGCCTCCGCTATAATAAACGGTAAATGAGGCATTCATTGCCCAATTTTCACTAGCAGCGGTTATTTGCGGAAGCTTATAGTACACACTGTAAGTAACACTTTCCGGCAGCTCAGGTCGCCATTTAATTCTACTTGTCGCTGTGCCGGCAGTCGATTTGGCATACACATAGTTATCATAGTAATAGTCGTTAGCCGTTGTATCCCGTATCCAGATCCCTTCTGTCTCTGCCTCCGTATTATCCACAATGATGGATGAACCCTCCTGCCAATCCGGTTGAGCTGGAGTTTCGGTTACCTGATCAGGCAGAAAGAGAGTCCGCTTGCGAGTCTGTTTCCCGTCCGATTCCACATAATAAGTGAAGGTTTGGGATAAATCGTTTACCCGTATCGACCATTCCATCGGATAGATCTTATCTGGAATAGTTGTATACGTAGCCCCGCCATCCAAGGAATAATGGATCGTCGCTGGTTTCGTCGTTTTTGCCTGCACATAAGCATCGTAAGCCGTTTCGTCGGGCTTGACGATCAGCATGCCTTTAACCGCATCTATTGGACTGTGGATATCGAAGAAATAGCTTGCTTCCGATGTTTCAGCAGTTCTGACCTGGTGCAGCGGCACTTCAATGTTGAGTCCTTCCACTATGATAGCGGTTATTCCCTTGCTTGAAACCGTGGCTTGAATGATTCCGCCACTCATAACCGCTTGCTCTGGTGTGCCATTGTCGCGGATGATGGTTACGGAATAATCTTGTGCCGGGTTGAACCCAATGATTTGCGCATTCAATTCGATCGGAGTCTGAACTTCAGCTGCCGATTCGTTGCTTAACCCGATGTAGAATTTATTCCCGCTCTCTCCCGTTATCCAATTCAATTGAGAATGGTTGGTCTGAATTATCCCCTTAGGCATCCAGAGCCAAACGTTGGAATTACCGTAAAAATGACCTGGTTTATTTCCATAGAGGTGATATTTGAACCATAGAAAATTAGTTTCAAATACAGAAGGAAATGTAATACTTCCATTCGATTTCAACGATTGCTCGCTGATCAAATAATCCATCGTTTGCCCGAGCTGTCCCGGTATATGGTGATAATAGATGGATGTAGCCCCGCTTGGGCCTTCCAGAGGAAACTCCGGTTCAAGTTGACTAACGGCGAAGCCCTTATAGTAATAACCTGGATAGCTCGAATATCGTCCGATGACTGCATTATGAGCAATATCCTGCAGCAATTTATCGCCTGTATAGAGCGACAATCTCAGCATGAATGGAGCTTCCTGAGCATTCATCCGATAATAACCAGTTGTACTTCCCGCTTCAAACGTCAATCCATTGGGAGAGACAAGCAAACTATCCGCTTGTACGCCTCCGGCTACATCTTCTGGGAGCTTGATCCGAGGATATTGATATTTACCACTTTCCGGCCAATGGAACGACTCCGCGTAATTATACGTCTCAGGCTGCGGAATCGTAACGGCACCTTCAGGAACCGGACGAGCAACGAACATAGTTGCATACCGTTTGGCTTCTTTATAAGCAGCATTCAAGTATTTGATATCCTGAGTTTCCTCGTAAAGCTCCAAGATCTCCATCCACAGCTTGCTATAATAATAAATGAACTCATTTTTACTCACATTTACGGATGCAGGCGTATCAATATGCTGCATGATATAGCTGTCGGCTGCATCCTTGGCAGCCTGTAAATACTGCGCATCTCCCGTCATACGATACATCATCAGGGGCTGAATGACAGGACCCCGGTCTTTCTGGTCAGGATCACGCACGAGGTACTCTTCCTGTGCCAGCGCTCCAATTCCTGCCGTAGTCCCCATCATCTGATTGACAGCGGCTACGCTTGAAAAATCAAACGGCAAGGTTGCCATTTTCCATAACGACGGCACACCGTATACTGGCTTCTGCGTCGGCGACCAGCCTATACCATTTCGCGATAAGCCATACTGGACGGACGGCAATGCTCTCGTATCGTAAAGCTGGTCATCCCCAGTCAAATAGTAAGCCCCCAAAAGAACCCCATTCGAGCTTGTTCGAACACTATCCTCGTTTTCGATGTCAATAAAGCCCTTGGCACGGCTCCACCATCCGCTGGGTGACGGGACATAATCAACAGAGTCATCCCCTTGCGGCTCTATCTTAAGTAAATCGATCATATTGAACATCGCGTCAGTAAGCGACTGATCTGATACATTTTCCCGGTATGCGGAATAACCGTACTCATTGCGAAGAATATCCGCGTAGGACTCATACAAATTGCTTTTTTGAGCGATTAGTCCCATATGAAATTGATAAGTGCTTTCTGCGGTCATTTGCGAATAAGTCCCTAATTGAGGAGCATACAAGATTGGCTGCACGCTGCCTTCGTTGTTGACAAGGCTCATGCCAAGCCTTTGTTTCGTAACACCTCCCGTCGGTTCAAATTCAACCGGGAGCTCATCCGAAGGTACAAATACCCCATACGTCAATGGATTCCCCGAACCGTCATTCTTTTCAACCAGACTCATTGGAGCGCTTAGCTCCCTTAAGCTTGTTGATTCCACCGAACCTACCATTTTGGCGTGTGACCTGAAACCATTTAACACTTCATTGATGCCAGAGATTTGCTCAGTTGTGAAAGACTGATAGCCGATCACGTAATTGCCATCCCGGCGGGGTGTAAAAGCGAAGGAAACATCAGGTTTGTCCCCTAACATGGACCAGTTCACTTGTAAATCGTAATCGCTTCCATGTGAAGAATCGGTTAATATCGCCGTGTGGCTGTCAGGGAAATCAATCTCGTCGAATGTAATCCAGCGTTTGTTCATCGTATCGTAGTAATTGGTTAGACTCCCCGCATTTCCATCCATTAAGACCCATTGCTCTTCAAGTCTTTCCGCCACATTATTGACAGGCACCCAGTTCCCCGTATCCGTGTCCTTGTAGAACATATCACGAACGATGGATTTGCCACCATCCCAAGCTGCTTCATAGAAGGTTACTTTGTAGCTGGCATTCACGATGCTGCCTTTTTCCGTGTAACTGAGATTCGCCAATGTACGGCTGCGCAGCGGAGGCAACGGCGGAGCTTGCTGCCGGATATTCCCTTCAAACTTGACCGCATCGGCCCGCGTAATGATCTTTCCGGTCGTAGGTTGCGTTCGAGTCAGTCTGACAAATTCGCTATCATCACCACTGAAATAATAGGACCCCAAATCAACCCATCCGGCCGATGGGCCCGACGAGGGCCTCAGATCCATGAACATGACATCCGTAATCCCATTGTGAACAATTTCAATTTTAACATTACTGTCTGCTTTATCCGCCCAATCAAGCTTGTTGAATGAAATTTTCGCCGTTCCTGCTTCCAATCGCGGATTCCATGTGATGCTTCTTCCTACTGCATCGGTAAATTTGGAACTGGAATTATTATATCCCTTCACTCCCGTACTTGTAGTCCAATAAGGAGCGGAGAACCCGTTATTTGCGTTATCTACATCAGTGGTGACGACATCATCAATCGTGATGCTTCCATCATCAATGATGATCGTCTTATGCGGCTCTTTTTGCTGAATATTCCCTTCGAACTTGACCGCATCAGCTCGCGTAATTATCGTGCTGGTTGTGCTGGTAGACCGAGTTAATCTAACGAATTCTTTACCATCTCCGGAAAAATAGTACTCTCCCAAATCAACCCATCCCGCAGGAGCACCAAATGAAGGCCGCAAATCCATATAGAGAACATCAGTCGTTCCATTGTGGACGATTTCAATTTTGACATTGCTATCTGCTTTATCTTCCCAGTTAAGTTTGTATAACGAAATTTTCGCCGTTCCCGCTTCCAATCGTGGATTCCAGGATATCGCTCTGCCGGCTGTACTCGTATATTTAGAACTGGAGTTATCATATCCCTTCACCCCTGTACTTGTGGTCCAATTCGGAGCTGAATATCCGTTGTTCTCGTTACCCACATCAGGTGTCACAACATCATTGATCGTGATGCTCCCGTCATCGATGATAATCGTCTTATACGGTAAGGGCTCCGCGTATGCGGTCCTTATTCCGACTAGGCTGAAAGGAACTAATATCGTCACGATGAAAACGATTAAGAAAAACAGCTTCCTTTTTATCATACAACTCACAGCCTCCCTTTTGTTGATAACGCTTTCAAAATAATGTTGCCCTCCTTTGTTCGAAGATCGTATAGAAGCAATTAGCCTTATCCTTCTGACTAAGCCCGCTCTGTCGGTTTTATCATAGCATGTTACAGAACTGTGAAATTTCTTTAATTTTAAGAATTTCTTATAAGATTTTAAGCAAGAAGAAACGACTTTGTCGTCCTTTAAAAAAGAGACCTACATGATAACTGCCCGCTCAACTGCAGTCAGTTATCATGTAGGTCTACCAATTGTACAAAGCCTAATGATTAATTATAATGGCGGCTGCACTAATAACAACTTTCCAAGCTGAATCACCGTTTGATCATACCAATCTGGATGCTGCCGAACATGCTCTCTACTTCGTTCATTGCCGCATGCTTCAAACACGGCCGCTTTGTCTGTCTTCTCGGTATCGATTTCAAAGCGAACCGTATGTTTTCCATTCGAAAGCTCCGGCAAGAATACATACTGATTTCGATTATGATCGTTGTGTAGTGTGAATCGATCGATAATAAAGGGTTCCCCACCATCCACCGACACCTTCAATCTGCCAGAATCAGGCCCACCGATATCGAATAAACCGATATGGGTGCCCTCGAACTGCACCGTGATAGCCTCTCCAGGATCGACTGCTCGCCATAGGCCGGGGAACAACCAATTGTACTCGCGCACTAAAGCAAAATCATCGGGCGTCATGTAAGACCATCCTGCGGAAAAAGTAGTAAGACTATCCAGTGACAGCATGGTCGCATACTCCCAAGGATTAGCCGGAACCAACGGATTCTGAGGTAAGTGATGTACTAACCTTCCCTGTTGACCTCTGAGTTCGATAATTGCCTCAAATGACCGGGTGATCGTATCCGTGTAAATCTGGTGTCCTTCGGGAATAGTCGGATGGATCGAATCATGCGTAAAAACAACGGCTCCAGAAATGGACACGTCTTCCCTTGAGGTAAAAACGAGTTTTCCCTCCGAAACCAAGTGACTGACCGCTACGCCCAGATGAATCGAAGGAATACCATAATAGTCGGCCACTTCCTCTTGCATTAGAGCCCCCTTCTGGTATTCCCCAGACTGAAATAAGGCCACATCCCGCTCCTTCAGCGTATAAACGAACAGGATATCGGTAAACCGGCTCCGCTTGCGGATCTGACGGACAATCCCTTCGATCCGCGCCTTGGATTCGGGATCTCCGCCATCGTTACCGACAAATTCAACAAATACTAGATCAGGCCGATGACGCAGTACATCTGTCTCCAAACGGGCACAACCCAAATCCGATCCTGTCCCATTAATGCCTGCATTCACAGTGCGGATATCCGCCTTAGGATATTTCTCACGAAGCCAATCCGCCGTCATGACCCTGTAGCCTTCAGAACGGGTATTACTGCCGCCGAAATAGACGATTGTTACGGTATCCCCATTTTCCAATTTCTGAATTATATTGGGGAGCCCATTACGTGGGAATAATTCCTTCATCGTTACTTCACCTGACCTCATTTATCAATTTTAGGAGCAAACAATTTTACTGCAAACACTTCAAAATAAGGCGAACCATACGTTGCGCAGAAATTAATCCGGATTCGGGTTACATGTTTCGCATCCACCTTATGTTTATTCAACGTGAGATAATTCCCACGAGTTATGATTGTCCTCTCGGTTCCGTCTTCTAAGGTCAAGGTCATATCATAATCTTGGATAAGGGACTCGATCGGGTCGTTGAAATGCTCCAAATCCAACTGTGAATTGAAAACAAGATGGATTTCGTCTACATTTTTGGGGCTTGCAAAACAGAATTCCAACCATTCCTGTTCTTCCGTACGTTCAGAAATCCAGCCGTTCGGTAGACCATAAGGTCTGGAGAAGCCGTTGACGACATTCTCGGGATTATACATACTCTGGGACGGTAACAGATCCTTGAAGCAAATGCTCTTATTGAATTTCTTCAGCCTGGACGGCTCTTCCGGCCTATAATGGAAGCTGACCGCTCCTGTTATTTTTTCTTCATTGCCGTAGACGGCAAGGCTCGCCGTACCTTCCAATACGATGTAGATTTTGTCGTCAGCCGGTTTCTTGCAGCCCAAATTTAGCGTAATCCAGTCGTCATGACCGGCTGCAATATCCAAGCGGTAATCTTTCAACTCGCTGGTGGGAATGTAGTTTTCCTTCCGTTCCCCGGCAAACAGCTTTACATGCAAAGTTTCCGAATGCTCGGACCTATTTTTAATTTTGATCCGTACACTTTCAGCCACGGATGTCTGAATCGGCAAGACCAAACATAACCCTTTCTCCAAGGGAATCTCTTCAGTTGGATGAAGATTATCATAGCTGCGCTGAGACGAGGCACGAATAGTTAATCCGTCAGCGAAGTAAGGATTCAATTCCTCTTGAAGCCCTACAATCGTTTGGCCATCTCGAAGCAGCAGCGCCTGCAGCTCCTCCATATGAGATTCGACTATGGCCGCAGGGTCTATCTCATATTTCAAGCATAACGAAGCTGCCGTTCCAACCGCCTGCCCCATACAACCGCAGGTTGCCATTACCCTAGTAGATCCGAAAGCCACATGGGTAGCACTTATATTGCGACCAGCGAACATGAGATTAGGAATATTTCGTGAATATAAACTGCGGAAAGGGATATTGTACAATCCAGGCACGAAATTCCATGCTGTAGCTGGCCCCTCATCGTAGATGCCCTTATTCGCATGTAAATCCATATACCATCCACCGACGGATACAGCATCTTCGAAATGCGGCTTTGCTGTAAGATCGTTCTGAGACAACATGTGGTCTCCTATGAACCGCCTCGACTCCCGCTTTCCAGGAATCGGGCATACATAATCCAAGATGAGATTGTCTACATCATCAAATTCGCCGCTATTTTTGATATAATCCCAAATCCCGTACACCAATTTCCGCAGTTCCAATGCGATGTCTTCATTATTCTTGATAATATCCATATGTCCACCATATTCTAGCCACCACAATCCGCCAAGCCCATTGATTTTTCTTGGTAAAGCCCGATGGTTTAAACCTTTTCTGATACTATCGAAAAAAGCCAACTTCGTAATATCATACGCAAAGCCAGGTCTTTTGAATGGAACGGAATATTCTACGTCACGGGCTTGAAACAGGATCGTATCGCCCATGGTGTAATGGTCCGCCACTTCAGGAGCCAATTCTTCCATGTATTCATGCTTCGCTTCTCTCCCCCAGCGGAAGAGAGCACCTGCTTGATATCCGACAACTCCATCTCCGGAGCAATCGATGTAGGTTCGGCTTTCGAAACGAAATTTTCTTTCGGAAGCCAATTGAAGGCCCTCCACCCATTTAATTCTACCGTTCTCCATGCCCGTTTCATGCACGCATGTATTCAGAAACAGAGAAATGTTAGGCTCAGCATAAACCATATCCAACAAGACCGTATCCGAAAGCGAAAGCATAAGCTTCTTGTTGTATAACGGATTATAGTGAAAAATCTTCAACTTGAGTTCTTCCACCAATCCGCCCTCGCGTGCATAATAGGATGGACTGTTTCCGAGATATGCTGACCCGTTGATATGAACCCGGACCTCGCTGCTCGCATTTCCTCCAAGAACCGGCCGATCATTAATAAGTGAAACCTGCAGCCCTTGGCGTGCGGCAGCAATGGCAGCGCATATCCCAGCAATACCTCCGCCTACGACGGTTACATCTGCTTTAATAAGCTCCATTTTGATAACCTCCATGATTAGATCCTTCTATCATGGTAAGCCTTTTGTTGCTCTTTTTTTTACATGATTTCACGAGAAATTTATACATTTTTTGCAACCTTATTTGGATTCATATCGTGTCATTTTTATCCGATATTGCTTAGGCGTATCACCCGTATATTCTTTAAATAGTTTACAAAAATAACCTTCATTCACAATTCCTACTTCCTCACACAATTCCAATAAAGAATAATCCTGAACATTTAACAGCTCGAGAGCTAAGTGAATTTTTTTGCGGTTGATGTAGCTGATAACGCCCTCGTTCATTGTTTTTTTGAATAAGCTGCTAAAATACGATGGAGCTAAATTCACTTCCTCAGCAATAGCCTCAAGCGTTAATCTCTGTTTCAGGTTTTTCTCTATAAAGCGCATAGCACTCATGATTTCTATACGATGTAAAAGCTGGCCAGCGTGTACATATTCGAATGTGAAGTCGCCAATATAGGCAAGCTGCTCCCGAAATGTCATGAATTTTATGGGAAACTCTGATGCATCCGTGGTCAACGAGTTCCCCGATT
Organism: Paenibacillus sp. FSL R5-0744; assembly: GCF_037972555.1. NCBI lineage: Bacteria > Bacillati > Bacillota > Bacilli > Caryophanales > Paenibacillaceae > Paenibacillus > Paenibacillus sp. FSL R5-0744. The sequence goes on along the minus strand of NZ_CP150228.1, from coordinate 3,573,351 downwards.
TAAATTTCGCAGTAATGTCTCTGTACAAGCCTTGAAGCATAGGTGCCATGATGGACTTATGAATTTTATAATCCGTTACAAATTGGTTTAAAGCAGAGAGTTCTTTCTCTAGCTCTTCCTTGGAAACTTTCCTTTGTACCCATGTGAGAAAATCAGCCAGTTTCAGCTGAAAGTCCTCCTTTTTGTCATTACGGTAATGGAACCGATGCATGGGTGTTTTGACTACTTTCTCTTCATGATAATAGAAATCCTCACTCACGATATTAGCTTCCATGTAAGCTTGTTTGATAGATTCCCAGCCTCGGTGCGGACCTCCAAAAGCGACGGATACCCTTTGATTCAAATATTGATGTAAATGGGAGACGATCTGACTACCCAATGAATGGCAAGCATATTCCGTGTCCATATCGCTGCGATTATTTTCCCAGGAAAGAAAGCCAATAAAACGATTATCGGATAGATCCGCTGCTACACCTCTGCCACCATTCACCACAGTTTCTTCGATTATATTCGTAATCGCATATTTCAAGATGTTTTGATCAGACGCTGAATAATCGTTTCGGAAACTTTCATACAAATTCATTTCAACAATGAAGCAGCAATAGTTGGCTTGAAAGAAATGGAATTGCATGCGATTGGCAAAATCCGATGCCCGATGAGAAGGAATTTCGCCTCTGATAAGCTCATTAAAAAATTGCTTTCGGACTCTATATTTATTTTCAAGCACGGATACGTTTAACGATTGAAATTCCGCTTCTTTTTTCTTAACCTCATTTAAAATCCCGGCTGCCTTATCTAAAGCGCGATCTAAATCCTTTTCCCTGAGCGGAACCTTAACAATGTACTCCAAGACGTTGGCTTGAATAGCTCTCTGGGCGTATTCAAAGGATGAATAAGCGGTCAAAAGAATGTATTGGGTATGGGGAAGCTTTGGTTTTAGCTGCTCAATCATGGAAATTCCATCCATTCGAGGCATTACGATATCAGATATCACGATATCCGGCTTAAGCTTTACGATCTCCTCTATCCCTTCCAGACCATTTTTTGCTTTTCCCACTAAATGAAATCGCTTATCCCTATGGGAGAGCTCGTTAAAAAACAATTCCAATCTCTGAATGATTAGATCTTCATCGTCAACAATGAAGCAGGTGTAGTCTCTCACCATCATGCATCTCCTTTAAACGAGCCTGCTGGGAATAAGGCTTGAACACGGGTTATTTCCTTAGGTATGCTTATGATTTGAAGCCCGAATTGTTCTCCGTAGTGAAGTTTTATTCGGTCATGAATATTATTTAACCCGATTCTTTTCCTTTTCAATTCCACATCACTCGGTTCTGAAATCAAAATATGCTTTATTTTATCAGTTGGAATTCCCTCCCCTAGATCAACTACTTCTATGATGACGATGCCGCCCTCCCTGTACGCATGAATAGTAATAGGGCCTTCGATCCCCCCTCCGTTATAACCATGGAAGATACTATTCTCCACAAGGGGCTGCAGCAGCATTCGAAAAACTGGGAAATCTATTAAATCTGCTTCGATATTTTCAATCAAGTGGAAGTTCCTGTTATAGCGGATGTTCTGGATCGCGATATAGTCCGAGACATTTTGCAATTCCTGACGTAGTGAAACCTTCTCCGAAGCATCAGCTATCCCATATTCCAATATTGAAATGAGAGACTCGATCACCACATCTACTTTCTCTATTTGTCCGAGTCGTATGACATTGCTGATAGAACCAAGCGTGTTATATAGAAAATGAGGGTTTATTTGAGACTGAAGCACTTGGATTTCCAGCTTCCGCTCAAGTTCATTATGTAGCTCTGCTCCCCGTATCAGTTCCACAATTTGCTGAAGCATACGATCGAATGCGCGGGAGAGATCTCCAAACTCATCGTTTCGGTTAATCGATATTGTAGTTGTGAGGAGGCCTTGCTCCACCCGCTTCATTTTTGTTTTGAGCGCATAGAGAGGGGTCCTTATATATTTGGCAATAAAAAAGGAAATGAACAGACTTAAGAGAAGACCTGCAGCTAGAAGCCCGATATAATAGGTTTCCAATCTGGACAAAGCAGCTTTCAAGCGTGATTCATCATTGATCGAGATGATGGTCCAGTTGAATTTCTCAGTCGGTTTTTTCAAAAGGGAGACTGGAATACCATCCTTGGTATGTAGTTGAAGGCTTGTTTCTGTAGTATCCAGAATTTGTTCCACCGTCGTTTCACCGATTGAAAAAGTATGATCTTGAATATTCATGGGTCCTTTATTTTCCGAAAATCCGGCAATGATTTTTCCCGATGCGGTGATTAGAGCCAAATCCATTTGTTCTTTTTTATTAATCTTGAACAAGGTTTCTTCAATGGCATTTAGATCCAAATCTACCGCAATGGCCATAGGAAACGGAGCACTATTCAGATATCGAACCATCGTAACTGTCCAGCCGGAATATTTAGATTTGTAAGGATCACTGACAAATGTAGTCCTTCTGTTCTTGTCAGCCGCATCAAACAAAGGTTCTCTTTCAGCTAAAGGTTCATCGAATATTCGGGTAGGTGTACTCCCGCCTAGAATGGATAAATCGCTTTTGATCAAATAAATATTACTGACGTAATTACTGTTGAGTTCATACAGCTCTCTTAATTGCTTTTTAATCACTTCTGTATTGTCAATGTTGGCTTTCACCGATGTTTCGACCGAGAACAGGATCGTCTGGAAAGAGGAAAAATTAACTGTGAAATACTGATCTACCTTGTCTAGTATTTGGTTGGTGTAATAAATGTCAGTTTTTCTTATTTCCTTTTGGACATAGTGGTAAGACAATTGACTTATCAAGATTATGCAGCTTAATACAAATGCAAACACGATAAAAAATAATTTTAAAGGCAAGCTTATTCTTCTTCGCATCTATCATCTTCCTTTTAAACAAATAATAGCATATGACAAGAAGAAACGCCTTCGGCGTCCTTTTTAAGGACGATAAGCGTTTCTTCGAAAAATAGAAGGAAAAAGTATAAAGTAAAACTTATACTTTCTTATATTTCAATAAAGAGAGGGGCTATTTATAGCCTCTCTCTTTGTTTAAGAGATAAGAATTTATATGCTTCGCGCATAAATGTTCCTTATCTTTCTCGCTGAAACGGTACCGTCCTTTAAAAGGACGGCGAAGCCGTTTCTACTTGATTTACTTAATTAAGCCCGCTTCTTTAAATTGCTTGATTACTGTGTCCTTATATTTCTGCATGTCAAACTTGGTATCCAACGTATTGAGGAAATTCTCCCAGTTAGAAAGAGGATCCTTTCCGGTCATAAATTTGACCAAACTTTCATTAATGAAACGTTGGCGGTCAGCTGCCAATGTATCGTTCGGGTCTTCAGTCAATAAATTCCCGGGCAAAGTAGGCGCCACGTACTTCTGATTGTTCTCAAAAGCTTCTGCCGTCTTAGGATTCTGGAAGCTGAAGTACTCAGCATCATCACCACGACGCGGCATTCTATAATGGTCAACCCATAGGTACTTTTCTTTCATTTCCTTTGATAATTCGGAGGTTTTATTCTTGATCTTGCCGTCCACTAAATCCCAATGAATCCCTTTAATTCCGTATGCAAAATTCGGATATGCTTCTTTGTCCGTAAAGAGATAATTCAGCATGGATAAGATCCGAATGATTTTGTCCTTATCCGCTTTCTTGGATATGGCCCATGAATTGCCTTGGAACGATTTTCTCTCTACAATTTGATCACCATAAGGACCTATCATTGGAGGAATGACGATCCATTCCGGTACCTCTCCACTGATTTCTTTCATTTTCTGCTGATAATCCGGTTCCAGCCTGCGTGCATCTCTTATCATGAAGCCAACTTTACCCTTAAATAACTTTTGGTCCAACAAATCGGGAGTATTCATCGTCACCCAGTCTGGATCTACAACTTTGGCTTCCATCATTTTATTGATATAAGTGAGCGCCTCTTTCATTTTTGGGTCGGTATACAGGAACACCGGTTCATTGTCTTTCACATCAATGGCTGATGGAGGATTGACGCCAAACATCCACATCAAACTATCGAAGCCGTAGGTTTGCAGATTGCCTTCTTTATTCATGCCGCCTATGAATCCGTAAGTATCGTTTTTGCCATTACCGTCCGGGTCTTTCTCTGTAAAGGCTTTCATAACTTCGAATAACTCGTCAGGTGTCGTTGGCACTTCCATATTCAACTTTTTCAGCCAATCATTGCGAATGAAGAAGCTTCGACTGATACCATTTACATTATCATAACCTGGAACCCCAATGGTTTTTCCTTGATAGGACATCGCCTCCCAGGAGTCGTTGCTAAAACGTTTCTGTAATTCAGGAAATTGATCCAGATACGGTGTCAAATCCGCAAGAACGCCTTGGTCATAATATTGCGCGAGATCAGCCCGGCTTTTCAAGAAAATCAAATCTGGAATATCTCCTCCAGCAATGAGCGTATTTAATTTAGTCGTTGCTTGACCTGATTGAGGAATCATCATTTCCAAGTCGATATTTACTGCTTTCTCCAACATTTGTCGTTGGATATCTTCTTCACGGGGAGGAATCGGAGCAGCAGCATTGAAAGTGCCTTGGTTAAACATCGAAATTTTCAATTTTTTTTCAAAGGGACTAGACTGGCCTTGTGAATTACCCGTAGCTGACGATGTAACCTCTTTTTTGTCCCCACATCCTGACAATACCGTTCCCACACCGACCATTGCTGTCAGAATAGCAAATGTAATCGCTTTACGTTGCATAATGACCTCTCCTTTGCTTCTATATTATCACGGTTTCCCCGTAACAACTCAGGTTGGAATTTCTTTTTAACCTTTAACAGATCCCAAGAGTACACCTTTGGTAAAATGCTTTTGCATAAATGGGTAAACGATCAAAATCGGAACTGTAGTCACGACAACTGCTGCCATTTGTATAGCGAACGTACTAACAGCTCCGGTATTGGCAAGCGAATCAGCACTTTGGGTTGCGACGTTAAGCAGGATGTTGCGCAAGATCACTTGAAGCGGCATTAAGTTGGAATCATTGATATAAACAATAGCATCGAAATAACTATTCCAATGCCCGACTGCGTAAAATAAGGAAATTGTGGAAAGGACGGGCAAGGACAGGGGTAAAATGATCCGCCATAACGACTGAAGCTCACTTGCACCGTCTACCCTCGCTGATTCCTCGATTTCAGCAGGCAATTGCTCGAAAAAGCCTTTAATGATCACCAGATTAAATGCACTAATGAGATTTGGAATAATCAATACCCACGGACTGTTTAGCAATCCCAGAGAGCGGACTAGTAAATAAGTCGGAATTAATCCTCCCCCAAACATCATGGTAAAGACAATGAATAGTAAAAATGGGCTTCGACCCGGCAAATATTTTTTGGATAACGGATATGCCGCTATTACCGTAAAGAACACATTGAGAGCAGTGCCTACTATTGTTCGAAACAATGTAATTTTATACGCCTGCCCGATACCATGAGAAATGAATACTTCTTTATAGGCTAGAAAGGTAAAGGTTTCTGGTATAATAACAATTCCTCTTCTTAACACTTCCGATTCTGGCGTCACTGAAACAGCAACCACATATAGAAAGGGTAGTAAGCAAAGTAGAGCTAGCAAAATAAGAATAAAATAAACGACGGCTTGCCAGACTTTCTCTCCGATTGTCAAATTGATCATTTTGATAACCACCTCACCAAATTTGCCCATCGAATTTTTTGGCGAGCTTATTCGCTGCCAACACTAAAACAAATCCGATGACCGCTTTAAACAATCCCACAGCAGTAGCCAAGCCAATCTTAAGTCGCTCGAGCCCTTCACGGTATACCCATGTGTCGATAATGTCGATCTTCTCCTGATTAAAGCTGTTGGCAAACATGAATATTTGGTCAAAACCAGCATCCAGAATATGGCTTAATTTAAGGATCAGCATCAGAATCATCACGCCTCGAATGCCGGGAAGTGTTACATGCCATAGCTGTCTCCATTTGGAAGCGCCATCAATTCTAGCCGCTTCATATAAGCTTGGATCGATTCCTGCTAGTGCTGCAAGGTACAATATCGCTCCCCATCCAATATCCTTCCATATTTCAGATAAGATGATCAGCAGTCTGCCCCAGGCAGGTTCCGTTAGGAATGAGATGGGTTCAACTCCAGCTTCCTTCAAAATCATGTTAAAAAGACCATCCCCTGGGGCTAATAATGCCACCATCATTCCATAAACAATGACCCATGATAGAAAGTGGGGTAAATAAGTGATCGTTTGTACGATTTTCTTAAACCATTGGGTATAAACTTCATTGAGCAGCAAAGCAAGTATGATAGGAGCTGAGAAACCGAACAATAGCTTATACAGCGATATGATTATCGTATTTCTCATGATGTCCCAGAAATAAACGCCGTTCATAAAATCTGTAAAATTTCTAAATCCCACCCATGGACTATCCCATAGTCCCAATGCTAGGTTATAGTTTTTAAAAGCAATAATGATTCCCGCCATAGGAACGTATTTGAAAACGGCAAAGTAAAGTAATGCCGGGAACAAGAGAGCGTACATCACTTTATACTTTTTTATCGTTCTTATCCATGAATTCCGCTTTTTGGTGAGGGGAATGGCGTCCGCTGCCAATTTTGCTTGCATATCATCACCTCGTCTTTATTTATATTTGTATAATAGCATCCCACTACCCGAATAAATTTCTGTGATTTCAAGAATTTCTTATAAGATTTTAAGTAAATACAGCCTTGGATAATTTCAATACAATAGGCATGATTGTCTTGATTTAAAGCTGTACAATAACTCTGACTCGAAAGTTTGAGTATAGACCAAATACAATCCTGAGGTCTCAAACAAAAAAAGCCCTAGAGAAAATTGGGCTTAATTTAATGAGACATGTTTTTTATATAATGCATCCACGTATTTTATTTTCCATTACTAAAAACTACATTCATGAGCAAAAAAGGCATCCTCCAGCGTGGAAGGATTACCTTTTACTTCTCCAATGTTCCATCAGCAACGATTGTTCCATGCTTAATAATCATCACATCATCAACCGTCGCTGCATGCTCTTCCATTAGATGAATGGATAGTAACACCGAGTTTCCAGCCTCAGCCCGTTCTCGTAAGTTTAGACTTCTCATTAAATAAATCAATAGTGCTTATGACTGAGCCAAAATTCCTTTAACAAACAATGAGACACTGTGCTTGTAGAACTCTTCCTCGGTGACGAGTTGGGATTGATATTGCCGGTGAATCAGCTCGCTCATCTGAAATCCGTAGCACATCGAGAGAAAAGACATTGCGACAAGACGCTCATCCTGTCTGGCTATAACTTTTTTATTCTGCAAGCGTTGAAAATATTCAACCAGCAAGGAGTGAAGCTTCGCCGGCGGATCGGCTAGCACTCTGTCTAATTCGGGAAGCATTCCTTTGTCGCGGATGCCAATCAAAATGATGTCCGCATTTTTATGGAAAAACAAACGGTACTGCTGACTTACATTCAGCAGATCGATTTCCGGGTTATCGGTCGCGTCCTCTTTTAACAGCTTCTCAAATTGCGGGATATCCGAATGTCTTTCAATGATGGTTTCCAATATGCCTTGCTTGCTTCCAAATTGCCGGAAAATCGTAGATTCATTGACTTTAGCTTCCGTTGCAATGGCTTTGGTGCTTACTCCCCGATAGCCCTTCTTTTTGATGAGCTGTGTCGCGGCTTCAATGATTCTGTCTGAAGTTTGCATTGTATTTCTCCTTTTGCATATGTTAATCCTATTCTACTACAAGTTTTGCATATGCAGCAGGGTCGGGGTTCATCATTTTGATAAACGTTTTTTAAGGCAAATCGCTTCTTTTTTCCCAGCGGCTTGGTTCCGTAATCTTGACATGATTAGGCACCAATTGCGTGAGCGTGCCTAATTTATCAAATGTAATCTGGATTCGGTCAGAGGGCAACAGCCATTCTTCGGTCTCGATTGCGCAGCAATCCGGTATCGTCCCCATTCCTATAATCGTGCCCGGGAGTGGCGTGAAAACTTTGAGAACCTCCTCCATCACTTTTGCAGGGTGTGCAGAATACTCGGATGTGCTTCCCTTCCAGTGCAGTCTCTCCCCGATGCGTACATCCACATCCAGTGCCAGCGGGTTGTCGATTTCATCCGGCGTTACCAGAAATGGTCCTATTCCTTTGCTGCGATCGAAATCTTTGCAGCGCGTCGGTCCGGTCATCGCCTGGAAATCCGGCCACTGCACATCGCGGACAGTACTGTCGTTAAAAATAACATAACCTGCAATGCAGTTCCCCTTCCCTGTAACAAAGGCCAGCTCCGGCTCGATATCCAGGTAGGAAGAGTACGAAGGCCAATGAATCGTATCCCCATCGCCAATTAATGCATTATGGTTACACTTATAATAACTGAAAGTTACTTTATTCAGATCTTGCTGGAATTTTTCGAAAATTTTACGTGTAAGCTCTTCTCTTTCCGGCCCTGTATATTCTCTTTGCAGCAGATTTACGCCAGCATTTCTCAGATGTCTTGGTGTCAGTCCGAAATCGATAAGCGCAGCCGGATTTGGAACTGGCGGCAGCAGTTTTACCGCTACAATCGGGCAGATTTCATTTTTATTAAATTGATGCGACTGTTCGACCGCATATTGCATTAATTCCTTAGCGGCATCATAACTTGACGGTAAATAATGAAGATAGCTGTCCATACTTTCAAGACTGTCAACGAATGTTCCCTGCTTTTTCATGATTGCGGCAAAAGACACGACAAATTTCTCGTTAATTACAAGCCCAAACAAAGGTTCCTGGGATGTCTTGGTTTGAAAGGTTACTAGTTTCATGTTGCAGCGCCTCCATGCATGTAGTGTGATGTTGTTCTGTTACATCATATTACATGGAGCGAATGCATGCAAGTACATGCTTGCATTTATGTTTTCCACTCTCTATAATAAAGGCATGCTTTACCCCAAAAACATATACACAAAGGAGAATTTTCATGAAGTATGGACGTATTATCCAAAAACCTCGCGTTAAATTTTTTGAAGTCGCAGATGGCGTCTTTGCCGGTATTTCGCCGTATCGCGGCATCAGTTGGGCCAATGCCGGGTTCATCAACAAGGGTGAAGGGCTGGTGTATGACACGTTCTTCGATTTGTTCCATGCACGGGAAATGCGGGAGGCTTTTAATGAAGTAAGTAACGGTGGCTCTCCCGCATATGTGGTGAACTCGCACTATAACAGTGATCATGCCTGGGGAAACAAAGTGTTTGAAGATGCTTGCATTATTATGCACAAGGAAGCGTCCAGAGAGCGTCTCACCGAAAATATCGCTTGGATGGATAACGTCATCAGAAGAGGAAAGGATTCTCCGGAATCGACTTCGGGCGAGCGGTTTTTTGCAGCGGAATTTGAAGGATTCGACCTGGAAGGCGTAGAATGGGTGCTCCCGAATATTGAGATAAAGGACGATATCAACATCCGTCTTGGCGAAACGGAAGTTATGATTTACAACGTAGCTCCCGCCCACTCTGACAGTGACTTGCTGATGTGGATGCCAAAAGAAAAAGTGCTGTTCGCCGGCGATGTCGTGTTTAACGGGTGTACGGCATACAGCGAAGAGGGAACCCTCAATTGGGTTAAAGTGCTTGATCGCATTATTGATGAAATTAAACCCGAAATCGTTGTTCCAGGACATGGCGCCATCTGTGGCCTGGACTTCGTGAAGGAGCAGAGAGACTACCTCTTGAACTTGATCAGCGAGTTCAACAAGCATTACAATGACGAAATTGATGCCTTGTCCCTGACCAAGCAAATTGATATTTCCCGCTTCCTTCATTGGATTCAGCCAGAACGCTTGTATGTTACAGTGGACATCCTATTGAAAAGCAAACGAGGGTTACCACCCCTTCCAATTTGGAACGAGGTGCCTGCTAAGCTGGAAGACATGAAAGCTTTTTTGGCTGGAAAATATGGCAATCAGATCAAGCCATGGGACCCTATGAGTGTTTGGCAAGAATAGCAATTTACAGCTAACCTATGAAAAACAAAAGAACGGCCCTGTCGCAAACGATGCGAACAGCGGCCGTTCTTTTGAATTGTTCAACGGAATTAAAATGGGCGCTTAGAACCGACTATGATCAACCCCAACTAGATTTGGAGAAGATTCCCGTTGTTTTTAATATTTATTATTCCAAATAGCCTTTTGCAATTTTCATCAAAGTTTCTTTGCTTACTTTATTTATGTCTCCACGTAAAGTATAGGCGTATTTCACCTTTTTGTCTGGGCTCTCGTATACCCATTTCAGCTCGTGCGTCTGCGAAGGAGCAAATTCTGTATGCAGCATTTCTACTCCCTTCACTTGAACCTTCTCCTGCTTAAATTCAACCTTCTCGTCAATATACATTGTAGGATCGCTCTTTCCACTCAGATTAGTGATATTAACCCCGATTTTATCTTCGCCATTTTGATACGTAGCAAAGAGAAGGAAAAACTGATCTGTCATTTCAACCGGCATCATGGCATATCCCTGATTGGATTCTTCCGCCTGCTTTCTCAGCTTTTCTGCCATTTTCTTTTTTTCTTCCGAAGAAGGAGGATTCACTTCCTGAGCATTTTTAAAGATTACGTCCGCCTTTTGGAATGTATAATTTCCATTGACTTTGTCTGCGATCTTAATGGATTTATCCGTAATCTTATCTCTCAATTGAGAAAGATCTTGGAAGATAGTCACCTTCGTTCCAAGAATTGTTTCATGATTCGGATTATTGGCAACCATATAGAACAGCCCAGCTTCCCCGTTCTTTAGCACCTTATCCTTAAGTTCATAAAATGCCTTGTAACGCTCTATCTCATCTTTCGATTCTGTTTTTCCGTAATCTTTCGTCGATTTAGTCTCATATACGACTTCGCCATCCTTATTCGTCAAAGAATGATATTGAACTGCCGCATAACCTGTGGAGGCCATTAACATCATCCCTACACACGCAGTCAAAACAACTTTATATTTCATAAAAAACCTCTCCTTTTCTTTTGGCTTAGCATGTAATATTCTCATTACTTTTCCTGTCAAGTCGGCGTCGGGAATGCGCGGGTCATCAAACAGTCTTTTCAAATCCCGATCCCTGTCCATATTCATACACTCCCACTCCCTTCACTTGAGCATAATACTTTCGAAATTTTGCAGATGCACGTTCGTACTTTTTACGAAGGCTGGCACTGTTTTTGCCGAGAATCAATCCGATCTCCTGGTAGCTTTTATCCTCGACACAACGTAAGATTAACAAATTACGCTCTTCCGCCGATAATTTTGCCATGGCTTGATGTACGGATTCATCAAAATAGTTGGCTTCAATATGCAAGTCGACTTCATTATTTTCTTTCTCATCCTGGTAAAAGAAAGGCAAATATTTCACCAACTTTCGCTTACGGATGATGTCGATACATTGATGGTAGGCAATCTTGTATACCCAGGCGCCAAAATCTATTTGATATTGGGTATATTTCTTCAACGTGCGGAATGTCTTCAAAAATACTTCCTGTGCGTTATCCTCGGCTTCGGCGTAATTGCCCAGCATATGATAACAGTAGAGAAAAATCGGTTTTTGATAAACCTCCATGATTTTTTCGAATTTTTCTGTGTCCCCATCCAACACATCTGCAATGATCTGACTTAACTCCGTATCATTCAAGCTGTCTCCCCCCCTTTCACTCTATACAACGAAGAGCTCGACCCAAAATGTGACAGCAATTGTTTATGTATTAAGCCATAGTTACTTACTTTAAATATTTTTTTCTTTTGTTGTATGTGAAAATTCATAGTCAGTTAGAGCCGCATCATAGACAAAGCCTGCAACCCCCTACACAGCATAAATGCGTTCATCTTCTTCATAAACCTTAGGAATATCAAGACTATGTATCATCACATTTTCTGTAGTAGATTCAAAGAAAAAACGGATTTTGGTGTTTACCTAGATCTTATATAAAAAACGAAAGGTGCCCTAAACAGCCATAAAATGGCTTTCTGGACACCGCAAGAGAATTAATCAGTCTTTTGTTTTAGATATTCATCTTGGTACGATTGTTGAAATAAAACTGTAATAAGTAGTGCTAGAACTTCATAAATCCAAATCGTCAGTTTACTCATGAGCAGCCCAATCGATTCGAAATTGTTTCTCTTGATGTCCATTTCCTTCTCCTATTAAACTGCATACTTTATCCTATTAACAAGAAGGGAGCTGAATGCAATGGGACTTAGTTTTCGTAACAATACGAGTTTAACTGTATATGTTGCCTTCGCATATTACTCCTCTGCAAGCTGTAATCAGGACTCTAACCCCTTGATACCTTGGCCCAGCTGGTATGAAGCGGTAGGTTGGTACACAATAAATCCAGGTCAAACGGTAGAGGTATTGAGTGGGGAAGTCAACAATCGAGAGATATATTACTATGCTGAATCTTCAGATAGGCGTCTTGTATGGTCAGGTGTTAATTATCTTACTCTACCGCAAAATGCTTTCAAACTTTGTGGTGGCGCAGGTTACTGTGATGCTCCGCTTTGTAGAAGGCTAGGATTGAGAAAAATCAGTATTGGTAACTTCAGAAATTACACAGTTAATATTGTATCTAGTAATATTCAAAGTCAATCTAAGTTTTTAAATGTCAACACGGCAGTTCCTGGTAAAAAGAAGAATGTTGGCCGGAGTACCTCTCCTATTAAAGGTCTTCGAGTTGTAAGGCCTGCTGCTGGCAGAAAATCTATCTCGAAACGTTAGACGTAAAAATGCAGAAACAGTCTTGGGCTTTCCTATTCAGTTCAAGACTGTTTCTACTTTTCAAATCTTCACACTCCAACTTCTCCGATCATTTGCTGTTCGATTTGTTTCATCTCATAAAAATAGCCTTTTTGCCCCATCAACTCCGAATAGGAACCCGTTTCGACTACCTTGCCTTGGTCCATGACCACAATTCGGTCCATCTCTTCCAATCCGGTTAGCCGATGACAAATCAAGAGAAGCGTATCATTAGCCGCCTGTGCGTAGAGATGCTTCAAAACGTGATGCTCTGTCACATAATCCAGCGATGAAGTTGGTTCGTCCAGAAGCCATACCCGTCCTTTGCGGAGCATCGCTCGCGCCAGAGCCAACCGCTGCTTCTCGCCGTCTGACAGATTCTCTCCTTTTTCATACACCATATCGGTCAACGATGTATCGGGCAGCTGCATTTTAGCTAGCACATCCAACAATTGTTCGTCAGTATGTTCTTCTCCATTCAGCAGCAGGTTGTCCCGGATCGTTCCCCGGAAAAAATGACTTTGCTGAAATACCACATTAGCCGTTTGCCAAATGCTCGTCTCATCCAGTTCCTTCATCGAGATACCGTTTAATCGTATCTCGCCAGCCGTTGGTGTTCGCAGTTTGAGCAGCAATTCGATAATTGTTGATTTTCCTGACCCACTCGGCCCGACAATCGCCGTTTTGGAGCCAGGTAAAATGTGCAGGGACACATCCCTGAGCGCCGGTCTCCACTCCCCATCATATTGAAACGTAACATCGGATAGTTCCATCGTAACAGCATGATCAACAGACAATGTGCCACTTGGCTGCGAGGACTGCTCATCAAAGGTCTGAACTGTTTCCGTCAGTCGTTTGGCTGCGTGTTCGCTATCCTCTTTATAGGCGGGTAATGTGGCCATAGCCGTCGCTTCTTCAAATACGGTTTGTGATGCCATGACCAACATGGCAAGAAATACTCCTGCAAGCGCTCCTTCCATAATTAAATAGGCGCCGAGCGTCAGCACTCCCCAGGAAACGAGAAACGTAACAAAAGTGTGCATCGATTGCCCGCGCAACAAGTGCCCGGCTGCTCGTTGCTGTTCAGTTGCCAATACAGCGGAAGCGTGCTGAAGCTGTTCCTCCCGTTGTGCCAATTGACCGTATACTTTCAAATCCCGGAAACCGTACAACACTTCGGTAACTTCCGTAGATAGCTGCGCCCTCTGCTCACGAACGCGTCCATGTATTCTCCGCTGCCCGAGTAACACAATTCCCGGTACAACGAATGCCGTTATCAGCATACCTAGTACAAACAAAACGGCAATCCAGATCGAAAAGGTAGAAGTAAACAGCACCGTAGCCAAAAACACCATGACGACCATGATCGGAGGATAAGCGACTCGCAAGAAATAATTTTGTAAACTTTCGACATCCCCAACGATCCGCGCAAGCAGATCCCCGCTTCGATTTTTGTTCAATATACCAGGCGTTAAAGGAATAAGCTTGGCAAAAAAGGATGTACGTAAACGGCTAAGCATGGAGAATGTCGCCCGGTGAGAATATAAGCGTTCTCCATAACGACTCGCCGCCCGAAGCAGACCAAGCAGTTTGACCATCGAGGTGAGTACAATTAAAGTATAAAGCGGTGGCGCAAATACCGTTTGCGAAATTAGATACCCGCTCGCAGAAAAGAGTGCCACACCGGCTATGCCGGCGATAAATCCACCCAAAATCGAAAGAATGATATCCTTACGCTCCTGAATCATCGCCTTTGACAGAACGGCCAGTTCATTCATGAGGATATCCCCCCTTTCCGCTCTACATCAATCATCTCGGCATATTGAGGCAGGCGACCCAGAAGCTCTTCATGCCGTCCGGAGTCCACCAACACTCCATTGTCCATAAACAAAATCTTGTCGGCTTGTTGAATCGTATATAATCGGTGAGCCACCGTAATCATCGTAGCCGTTTTTGCCAGTTTGGCTATGGAGCGTTGCAGTACCCGCTCGGTGTGCAAATCCAGTCCAACTGTGGGTTCATCAAACAAAATGATAGCAGGACGCTTCAAAAAAGCGCGTGCTAAGGCAAGCCGCTGCTTTTCCCCACCAGACAGTCCCCTGCCTCCTTCACCAACAAAGGTATCAAATCCATGCTCCAATTGGGCTGTAAGCGCAGTGAGCCCTGCTTCCTCCCCCGCCCGCTCAATTTCTGCTCTGGAGATGCTCCCACGAGCACCAATCGCAATATTTTCAGAAAATGTGCCTGCAAAAATATACGGATGCTGTGTAATGTAGCTAACATGTTCGAACCATTCGGTTTCATCGTATTGCGAGAGTGGACTTCCATTCACCAGAAGCGTTCCAGATTCTGGTTTCAGCAGACCGGCAATGAGATGGAGCAAAGTCGTTTTACCGGAACCACTTTTACCTACAATCGCAATATGTTCTCCCGGTTTAAACTGGATCCGACCCGTCTCAAGCTTGAATGAATCTGGAGCATATTGAAACTGAAGATGATCTATTTCCATGGATGGCGGTACTGAAAGATCATTGGAATTTCCAATTTCTAATTTGCTTCCCTTGTCGACCCTATCCATGCTGTCGATCTCGTTAATTCCATCGGTTGTTAATGCTCCTTCAATGCTATTCGCGTCCCTGCTCTCCCCTGCCGGTTCTTCAAGCATCTGTTCCACCTTACGAACCGCACCCATACTTGTCCGGCCACTGTGAAAGGCCGTTCCCGTATTCTTTAACAGGTTGTAAAACTCGGGAACGAGCAACAACACGAGAAAGGCGGTGTGGAACGTCATAGATTTGAAAACGAGCAACTGGATGGCCAGTTCAAGAGCGACAATGCCAATGCTTAGCATCACGATCGATTCCAGCATAAAGGTATTCGTAAACGCAATCTTCAAAATGCCCATTGTGGCATCACGGTAACTCAGGCTACTGTGTTCAATTTTCTGTTGCTGACGGTGTGCCCGTCCAAATATTTTCAACGTCACTAGCCCTTGAAGAGAATCCAGAAACGTACCTGAAAACTCGGCCAGTTGCGCATATTTTTCTTCGGATTTGTTCTTCGTTTTCAGTCCTACCAAAATCATGAATAGCGGGATGAATGGAGCTGTAAATAATAGAATGAAACCTGTGTTGGCATGTTGGATAAATGTAACGACCAAAATCAGAATCGGGATGATAGCAGCTTCCATCATACGCGGCATGTACTGACTGAAATAACTATCAGCCTCATCCACAGCATCAAGAGCAATACTGACCTTGCCTCCCGTCTGTCCACGAAGGGTGGAAGGCATGGAAGCATGGGTCAAGTTTTGCAGCACGGCTGCGCGCATATTTGTCTTGGCAGTGGCAGCCATTCGCAAGCCAACTTTACCGTTTCCATATGACAACAATGTGCGTACAGCCATAACAGCCAGAAGAATGCCGAGCAACAGGATAACCGATGAAAATGAAGCTCTCTCCACAAAAATCCGTTGGACTGCTTCAGCAAGCAGTCCAGCCTGACTCACAATAGCTGTACCCAGCCCGAGCGAAAGGATCGCGAGGAGGGCCATATTTTTTCTTTGTGAAGACATTTGTTGAGAAATCAGACTGGATTTCCTCGGCACAGATCACACCTCCTTTATATATAGGCTTGTAGAGAAACCTCATACACGCCGTAATGGATCAATTAGCTTTATTTTTTCCCTTTTACATAATCCGCATCAAACAGGAAGAGCTTGAAGACCAGAATAAGGGATGGGATCAACAGGCACAGACCGCCGATAAACACAACAACTAACGCTAAGCCCATTGCTGGTGAAGTTGCACTGCTCTGAATCGTGATATACGGATCGAGAATATAAGGGTATTGCCCAATCCCATAAGCGAAAAAGGCACAGAAAAATTGCAGCATGATGCATATGAAAGCTAATCCGTAACGGCGTCCGTTATATAACAGCCACATCGCGATCATGAAGAAAGCAACGGAAAGTGCCAAGAGCCACCATAAATCCATCATATTTTGAAAATGCCGCTCATTGTGTTGACCCAAATAGATAAATGCTGTCAGTGCGAGAATTATCGTCGGTGTGCTCCAAAACAGGGCGTAGTTCCGCATCAGCTTCAACGCGGAATGATCCTCTGCACGAGATGCGTAAAAAGTCAGAAATGAGCCGCTTATGAACAAAACGGACACGATTGCCAGTCCAACGATGCTCCACGATAACGGATTGGTAAACAGCGCCCAGTAATCCAGAGAAACCGTCTCAGCCTGCTTCACAATAAAGCCGCCTTCAGACAAAGTAAGTGCCACTGACAACGAAGCCGGAATAAGCAGACCTGTAGCTCCGTACAAAAAAAGATATACTATGTTTTTCTTGGAACCATAATTTTCAAAAGCGTAGAACGAACCGCGAATCGCAAGAAGAATAACTGCAATACTTCCCGGAACAAGCAGCGCGGAGCCATAATAATAGGCTGTGTCCGGAAAAAATCCGACGATGCCAATATAGAAAAAGATAAAAAATACATTTGTAATCTCCCATACGGGTGATAAATATCGGGAAATCAGACGATTAATGAGATGATCCTGCTTCGTCAAACGGGCATAAAAGGCGAAGAATCCCGCTCCGAAATCAATGGAAGCTATAATTAAATAGCCGTACAAGAACAGCCAGAGCACCGAGATGCCAATTATTTCGTAACTCATCATTCAGTGCCCCCCTTTTCCACAGATTGATTAGGATGTTCCTTCATCCATTTCTCCATCTCAGCTTCTGCCGGATTATTGTTAAACAAACGTCTTAGCACGATTACACACATACTGCCGAGTACGATGTACAAGAGTAATAAGGCGAAGAATATAATTCTTACATTCGGTGAAGTCGTGGCAGCCTCCTCTACACGCATATATCCGCGGATAATCCACGGCTGTCGCCCAACCTCTGCATAAAACCAGCCCAGCTCTACAGCTAGAAAAGCGAGCGGTGCGATCAGTGCGATGATGCCAAGCATCCACTTGTTAAGCACATTGCGTTTTTTCCAGAACACAAACAGGAAGTACAGGACTGAAATCGCGAGCAGAGCAAATCCGATTCCAGCCATTAAATCAAACAGGTAGTGAACAAGAAGCGGTGGCCATTCTTCCTTGGGGAATTCCTCCAGCCCCGTTACCTCCGCATTAAAGTCTCCAAAGGCCAGGAAGCTGAGCACTTTCGGCAAATGAAGAGCCCCTATCACTTCATGCTCTGCATTCAGCCATCCCATTAGAACCAAGTCCACACCGCTACCCGTCTCAAAATGCCACTCTGCCGCTGCAAGCTTCTCTGGCTGATGCTCGGCCAAAAACTTGGCGGACACATCACCAGCTAATGTGTTCAGCAAGCTGAACAGCAAAACGACCGCCATCATGAGATTCAAGGATTTTTTGTGGTATGCGGACACTCCTTTTCTCAGCATCGCAAAGGCTGCAATCCCGGCTAACAAGGCAGCTCCTGTCAAATAGGCCGAGCTTAATACATGGAACACCTTGGAGAAGGTCGCCGTATTCAGCATCGCTTGCACCGGGTCAATCGCTGTGAATTGGCCCGCTTCCATGACAAAGCCTCCAGGCTGGTTCATGAATCCGTTCACCGTCGTAATAAAAACGGCAGACATGCCTGCCCCGGCGACAATCGGAATCGTCAACAGCCAATGGATATACGGATTTTTAAACCGATCCCACGTATACAAATAAATGCCCAGGAAGATGGCCTCAAAAAAGAACGCGAACACTTCCATGAATAACGGAAGTGCAATAACATTCCCAGCCAGTTTCATAAAATTCGGCCATACCAGGGCTAATTGTAGTGATATGGCTGTACCGGTCACGACACCAACCGCTACAGAAATGACAAATCCCCGAGACCATCTCTTTGCCATAAGTGTATAATGGGGATCCTTTTTGCGGATCCCGATGAACTCTGCAATAGCGATCATTAGCGGTATACCGACGCCAATCGTCGCAAAAATAACGTGGAACCCGAGAGTCAAGCCTGTCACCAGCCTGCTCCATAGCACCGTATCAATTGCCATTCTTTACTGCTCCCTTCAAACGCTGTTCATTTTTCGTCATAACTTGATGCTTATGATTAGGCCGGCTAATTCTGGGGCTGCATTCAATATCAGGTTTAGCAGGGCTCAGCGACATCGTTGCCTGTTCGTTTTAGTATGACGTTCCTCGTTCTTTGCTATGTAAAAAGAGAAAAATTTCACAAAGCAAGAGTTGGCGAGCCTGATTTACCTGATACTGAGCAGTCAAATTAATAACGTGACCTAATGATTAAAATCATCTTATCTTAAATTGCAAGTAATTCAATCACAGATATCTCTTAATCCCTAAATGTTCAAGAAAGGGTCAAATCTTTCTGACAACTCAGTGAATAACATAAAAAGAACCCAAAAGAGCTATTGATTCAATAGCGTATATATGATTTCACAAGTCTCCTCCTACTTCGATGTTAGAAAAAAACAATATTTCCTCATTTTAACCTCTAATATATACCCCCTTCTGCAACAAAAAAAACACTGACTCAAATCATCAGTGTTTTTGAATTAAAGCCAATGTCATCTTCGTCATGACAAATCTTTCTCCATTTCATATTGCTCGATGTATACGTCAAGACCAACACTTTGAAGGAAACGTATAGAATTTGTATCTCTTTTGTCTACATTATTGACGGTGATGATAGAATGTCTCTCTCCCATCCAATGAAATAAGGAACGCCCAAATCCCTGGTTTCTTTCTTCTCGCAAAATACCGAACTGTACAACTGCTCCGTTGGCCGATTTTATTACCGCGTATCCACAAATCTTATTCTCTTCCCTTATCGTGACCACATCGTATAAATGCGGATTTCGTAAAATTGCATGAACAGATTGTTCCCAAGAAGGTTCAAAATTCCAATAAGAATGTACCGATGTCCAATCGAATTCTTCCAGTCGAACCATAGTAATGAATGTATGTCTATGATCGTCCGGAAGGGTGACATCAATACGTCCCTTGAAACAAGCCAATTCTCTATGAATTTGAAATCCTATGGCGGTATACGCTTTTATAGCTTTATCATTCGTTTGAATCACTTCAAGCAAACACTTTTGAATATGAGCTTCTTTAAGGATGGGAAGAGCATGACGATAAATTTGTTCGACTAGCCGTCTCCCTCTATATAAAGGAACGACTCCTGTACCAGTATTAAATGCAGTACTTTCGCCGTTACGATCCCCGATGCCATGCATAACAAATGCAACCAGCTTCTCTTGATCAAAAGCACCAAACGACATCTGATAATTAACTCCCGCACCTGCAAATTTATCAGCTAAATACTCCGAAGAAACATGAAATGGAATTACATAATCGGAGAAGGCTTCGTTAAAGCAAGTTGTAAACTCTTGTAATTCAAGATCCTTAACACTTTTGATCAACATGTAGTTTTTTTCTCCTTTTTTTTGGTACTAAGTTCTTCATCATCAGCCAATCTCCAATTCATCATTTAGTACGGCCATAGAAAAAAGAATACCCATCTGACTTTCCAAGCTTAGTCGTCTCCGTTCCGTCCACTATCTTGACCGCTTTCAGTAACGATATAATTTGTGTATTCATGAGCTTTGCATCAAATTTGCCCATCTCTCTGTCTTCACTATCCACGAGCAGATAGTCGGGCATTGGAATGAAGCCAATCACCGGTATCCCTGCTTCAAATAAAGGCTGACTCTCTCCAAACTCAAACTTGTTATGTCCACGTAATAATACAGTACGTGTGCCGTCGGACTTTTCAATAGCTTTCAGCCATATGGACGCCATCATTTCATTGCCCGCATAGGTATATTCTGTACTTATTTTTCCAGTTGGTCTATAGTGACCCGTATCATCGTCCTTCCACTCCATACTGCCTAAATGCTCAACCGTAATTCCAGCTACAGCTTTCATATGGCCTTTCTTGCCATCCCAGAGCTCTCGATGCCCCTCCATCCAAGTGGAAGTCGCCTGAGAAGTTCCTTTGAAATCCGGTAATCTAAAATGGCCTGTCACAAAGGTGAAAATCATCGTACGTTCCGGCTGCTCCTGCTGTAAGTAACGAATCATGGACAGCATGCCCACAGCACCATTTTCCTCCACCACATTTATCCCATCCGTATGGGTATTTATGATAATCGCTTCATCTTTATTTTTTCCGTCAATTTTCACATAAAAGGATTCTGTTGGAGCATTTTTTTGTATTTCCGCTTCTAAAATAACCGTACCTTCTTTGTGCTTCTGGGCTGCATTGATCACCTTTTTCCCTTCCGTTTCATTGACCCAGATCGCAGGAATTCCAACGTAAGCTGTAGTAAAAGGCACATACTGCTTTTCAACCTTATCGTCGGATACCCCTTTCCAGACAACAACAACAGCTTTCACACCCATTTCCTTCGCTTGCTCCAATTTAGCTTCTTTTAAAGCTGTAGTGAGGACTAGATCGCCTTCATTTGAGGCAATTTGGCTTTCCATTGGAGAGGAATCCCGCATGTTCATAACGATCCCACTTGGGAAATTTCTGAAATTCTCAATTTCAATGACAGCAATTTTTCCGCTGGCCTGGTCATACTCACCACGCTTCGTATATACCAGGTCCCCTGTTACCCCATTTTCGTCAGTTTCCCCGGAATAAGGAAAAGCTGAAGAGACATGAATTGACTGCTGATCAATCATTAAAGAGCTGCTCTTTTCTTCCCATCGGTCAAAAGTATAGTGATCACGATAAACTTTCAGCCCCATATCTGTAACCTGTTGCTCCAGCCATGAAATAAATTGATTATGACCCTCAGATCCAGTTGTACGGCTTCCAAAAGAATTCATTACTTCAATATCCTTCAGCATCACTGCTGCAGAATCCATTTTACGTTCATCGATCGTCACAGCCGCATCAGTTGGTAATGCCACAGGTGTTGTAATAGGTTTTGCATAGATTCCAATACCCCAAAGTGCAGTAACGATAAGAGCAGCAATGCTGATTAACACTTTACGAACCACTATCAATGGAGTGACTCTACTGCGCACCTTGTGTCCAAAGAGTCCTCTCCATATGCCCGCTACGATCAGCAGCAAGATAGAAAGCGCAAGCAGCCAAAATTCTCTTGTTAGTAAGAACAACCCTTCTGCCACCATCGCACTAATAAATACCACATGTAACTTCTCACGCTTCTTTAAAATTAAAATGGAGATGCCTAATTCTGCTAACAAAAGGATAACGGTCACTATCGAGATTACCGTTTCTTTGCCAATAAATACCGTAGCACAGAGTGCTAGGATCAAAAGCAGCACCGCTGACAATCGTCTATATAAGTTTTCTAACATGACGCCCTCCCATTTTATCTACTACTATTTTGACATTACATTTGTAATGCCTTATGGTTTTAGCATATTGAAAAGACTCATGTAAAACAATAAAACGAACACCAGAATGTACAAACGGAGGGGATATGTCATCTCAAATCATGAATTATACAGTCCGAATACCTCTCAGCATCGTTCCAATAAAGAAACCAACCGTTTGACAAGAGAAGCCATCTGCACGGCATTAGTATACTTGATCCAGGAACAGCCTTTTAACAAAATCACCATCACCGATATTGTGAAGCGTGCAGGGGTCTCTCGAACGGCCTATTACAACAACTATTCCTCCAAGCAAGAGATCCTGGTGGATTTGGTCGATTCGCTTATTTTCGAAATTAATCAAAAACTCTTACCTTACACCAATGAATTAACAGGCAAAGCTAAAGAACCTCAAAAATTTATCAGAGTGCTTTTTGAAGTTGTTTTTCAGCAGCGGAACATCTACAAAGCACTTCAAAGCGCAAAATTTGATGATGTGATTCTGGATTGCTTGAATGAAATGATGCTCTCTACTGCTCACGACAAAAGCGATGAAAATGTGTACCGAATATACTTTAAAGCGGGGGCCCTCTATAATGTTCTCCTCAAATGGATACAATCCGACTTTGCAAAATCCATTGATGAGATGACCAAGATTTGTCTCGATGTATACCAAACACCAATGTCCCAGGAATAAGGGGTATTATCAGCAAAAAAACGTTCACTCATCAATCGATGGGTGAACGTTTCAAGCCTAATCATCTAGCAATATGCAGCTGCGGCAGAAGCCCGAATGCTCAACATGTTGAAGACGCCAATACCACGTGATGTATTGGCGTCTTTGTGATTTAACGGCTAAGGATTATTGCACGTACACGGTGATCGTATTACTCGATGTCACTCCAGCTTCGTTCACAAGCTCGCATCGATATTCATACGTGCCCGCCGGTAGATCACGGATCTCCGTTACTGCCGATTGCGCTTGAGGTGTCTTATTGGTGAGCGTCTGGGTATCGATGAGCACGCCGTTCTCATAAAGCCGGTACGACGACCCATTTGTTCCCCACCACATGTTCATGCTCACTTTGAAGGTTCCATCCCCATTCCAGTTATCATGTGAGAGAACTGGTTGGCCTGGATCAGCATCGGTCACGCGCACAGTTAGTATGTTGCTTCGCGTGGTACCGAATGCATTTGTCAGTTCAGCGAAATAGCGGTACGTACCGTTTGCCTTGTACGTCACGGAGGTGACTGTGGATTGGGCTTGAGGTGATACGTCTTTGAGTGTTTGTGTATCGATGAGTGCATCATTCTCATATAATTTGTAAGTCGTACCGTTGTTTCCCCACCACATGTTCATCTTTACGTCATAAGTTCCGTCCATTAAGCCTGTATCATGGCCGTTATTGCTTGATAGTTCGGGTTTACCGGGACCCCCAGAAGCATTCGCCACGATGTTGCTTACCTCCGCTTTCGCCGTACCCGTGTTCCCTGCTGCATCAACGAATTCGAATGTGAAGATGCCATTCTCCTTAAACGTATAGCTATCTGCTCCCTCATTGTTCGTTATCGTAACCGGCTCACTTGCCGTCATTGTAGCGATGACCTCTTGTTTGGTCGGTTCCGTAGTGCTGTATACAATTGATGCCGTTGGTGTAGTCTTGTCTATGCGGAAGGTGATTTTCTGGTTTGCCTCCACATTTCCTGCTCGATCCATCGATCGATACAGTAGGGTATACATACCGTCTTGTTCAAAAGTCAGTGGAATCGTGTACGGCAGCCATATTTTCCCGCCATCTAAACTGTATACCACGGATGCTACACCGGACTTGTCATCGGTTGCGCTCAGTGTCGCTTGTACGCTGCTCATATACCAACCGTTACGTTCCGTCCCTTCGAGTGAAGCGATCGTCGTCGGAGGGGTCATGTCAGTAACAATCCACTGCATGGAACGAAACTTGGAAGATAACTTCCCGTCGCCGATTCCTCCTCCCCATTCAATGAACCCTTTTCTGCCGGATCCGTCATTGTCATTAACAAGCAACGAGAAGCTGATGTTCCCGTTCTTCTCCGGCTTAATCGGTGCGACTTCCGACCAAGGGAGAGATAGTTCGTAGATCGTATTCTGCTCTTGATCTCTTGTAATAGCTAGCTGACCTTTGGTGATGGGTCCTTTAATCACGCCCGGAGGGGCATTCCAACTGCATATTTGCGGACCATCAGGTGTTTGAGAAATTCCGATTTCGTACCAATACGGTTCTTCACCCGGAAGGCCATTCGCAATGGCAAACTGAATGCTGTCGTTGTTCCAAATATCGGCAACCAGGAAAGAAGAATAATGCACATTGTCCTTTACTTTCGCAGATAGATAGAGTTGGTTTGTATCGTAACTGATCCAGACATTTCCGCTTAAATCTCCTGCACCTTGATAGCCTGTCATTTTGACCGTACCCTTCGACAGATCGATCGGAGATGCGCTGGCTGCCGTGTCCGGATCCAGCACTCCATCTACTGCAACAGACCTAAGGGGCACAGGATTAAATTCGGCAGATCCCGTGTAGGTATACGGATCAAAACCATCGACATTAACTGTCACTTTAATTGTACTACTAACACCAAGGCTAATGGCAGATAGGGGGAATTTCACGGAGGTAGATGCATCAGCTGGAACCGAAACATTCAGAACCTCCGATCCGGATTGGGTTCCGAATCTCCATTCCACTTTATTAATCTGAATCGGCTTGGTTGTGGATTCGTTCTTAATTGTAACCATAAGTGCTTTGCTGCTATCCGATTCATTAAGAGTAGGTCGTACCTGAACGTTATACGATGGAAGTGTCGATGCCGAACTTCTCAACAGGCCGACTCTCTCGCTCCCATTCATCAATACGCCTGTAATAAGACGAGTACCCGGTTCGTTACCACTCGGCACGCTGATTGTTTCCGTCGTTTTCTGACCGCTAGGTGTAGACACCGAATAGTGCTGTCCTTCTACAACTAGATTGAAATCAAAGTCATCGGACATCTTGTTATCCGTCTCAAGGGCGAGTGCCATCGAATCACCTACGTGTGATGACTTACTTGTTAACGTAAATGTGGAATCCTTCTCAATACCTCTAACCTCTCCTGCCACATAAAAGGGTTCATTGCTTAATGTCACAAATACGTTGCCATTATACGGCGTGTATGTGTGCGTATTTCCCATCATATCCGTGATCTGAATCGGACTCGGCGTACGTATGACGACTGGCGTCGATGTGCTTGTTGTCCATAAGACACGAACCGGTTCACCATTTTTATCGAACGTATAGCTTCGAATATCTTCTTCCGTGACATCCCGCGCAACGAACTGTACGTTGTTCAGTATCCTTGTCATAGTCGCAAAACTCGTATAGGTAGGCTTTGGCGTAAGGCTCCCTAACGGATCGTTCGGATTTCGCAAAAGGCCGAAGTTATCTTCATTAATATTTTGGATCCCGTCATTGATCAGGTCGTACCATACAACCTGATCCACACCATTCGCGATTGCAACGACATAAGCGCGAAGCAAATAATTGGCTTGGGTCTTCTCATCCACGCCGCGGGCATCAAGCTGGGTTGGCCATCCGGTCTCATTAATCCAGATCGGCTTCAGATTTCCGTTGTTGTACTTCAGAATCAAATTTTTCAAATCAGCAATCTGGGTTTCATACCCTTCCGGCGTACCGGGATATAGATAGGGATGAATCGAGAACCCATCCATATATGACATGCCGCCCAGCTTAAGCACATCTTCAATCCATTTGAGATTACCTACTGTCGATGTGCCAAGAACAGGCAGTTCAGGGTACATAGGTTTGATCGTCTCATACGTTTTCTTTAAGAGTGGATAATAGAATTCTGGTTTGGAATCGGCTGGCCCATTGCCGCGATCTCCGAAGCTGCCATAAAATTCGTTGTATACTTCAACGGCATCCATCTGGCCTTGGTAATGATCGACGTAAGCCTTCATATAATTGGCGAATCCTGTCCGCCCGGCATCTGTATAAGGGGTACTGTTATTGTCGTAATTGGGGTTAGTGTATCCGGATACATAAAGGAAATCAAAATCGTCTGAATCTAGCATATTCATGTAATAGTCCGGCTGAGGGGTAAAGGTGTAGTTCCCCTGCTGTCGCTCGATGCCAGGCCACTCATAGCCGCCCCGCACCATGCGGATGCCGGCATCCTTCATCAGCTTCACGATATCAGGAGTCATGGCCTGTGGAAAACGATGCAAATGAGTCGATACTCCGAACGGTGCATGTTCATTTCCCGTTGCATCACGAGTGGCAAGTACAGTGAATGGTGTTTTAATTAATACAGGATCGCTCCCTGCAAGATCGGCTCTGACATGCAGTGTGAAATATCCATACGTGGAATGTGGAACAGTCCATATGGCTTCGTTATGAACCGTTGGTGCCACGCCTTCCGATACAAATGCTCCTTGATAATCGTAAACAGACCATGCGACAGATGGCCTCGCCGTTCGGACTTTGAACTGAATCGGCTCACTGTTCGTATAGACATTCCCTGGACGGGTCTGGATCAGCTTCGTCGTTGGTGTCGCTGCTGTAACATACGGACCATCATTGCTCCATTGATTCTGGGCGTTTCCGGCTTCCACTTTGAACGTATAATTCTGACCTAGCTGCAATCCCGATACGGTGTAAGAAGTCGTTGTTCCATTCACCGTCCCTAAGATGCTACCATTTCGATACACCGTATAACCGGTCACGCCAACTGGGTCGGTTGCTGTGGACCATTCGAGCTGTAGACCAGACTCCGTTATATTGGTGACGCTCAGTACTCCACCACCTTGCCAACTCGGTGCATTTGCATTCGTCCTATTGGAAGAAATCTCCAGGTAGGGCTGGTTGACGATGTTCTCCCTGCTGTTGATAGAGACCGAATGGCCTTGCGCCGCCTGCTGTATCAATGCTAGGCTTGCTATACCGTCTGCAGCCTTTTGCTGTTTGACAAAGGCCGTTACATCCCATTCTTGCCAGCTTGCCGTCTTACCGACATTAGCGGAGGACAAATAATGATTGATGTCAGGTTTATTGTTCCAGGTCACTGACTGCT
This sequence comes from Paenibacillus sp. FSL R5-0744, assembly GCF_037972555.1. Classification (NCBI taxonomy): domain Bacteria; kingdom Bacillati; phylum Bacillota; class Bacilli; order Caryophanales; family Paenibacillaceae; genus Paenibacillus; species Paenibacillus sp. FSL R5-0744. The sequence goes on along the minus strand of NZ_CP150228.1, from coordinate 3,546,060 downwards.
CTTCCCAGGTGTCGTCCTCCATGCCATACGCTTGAACGCCGATCGTCGAATTCTCTGTATCAATGGCATATACCTTTATTTTGGCCGTGCCAATCTCTCCGGTAATGGAGCTAAGATCGAATTTTAAATACGTTTGCCGATTTAAATTAATATCCGCGTTATAATTTTTGACAATGAGCTGATTAGAGGTCCCATAATTTTTACTCGCATTCCCTCCAGCATTGACATAGGTATCTTCGAGCGGATTCAACTGGACAACTGTGGGAGCAGTATTAGCAGAGGCGATAGATGACGTTACGAACATCGGTGCAGGCCATGGCAGTACAAGACTATGAAGCAAGGCTAACGACAATGTTAACCCCAAGATACGATTGGAGGCTTTCGTTGAGCTCTTATTGAACACCCTTCTCACCTCAATTATTTATTGTTAATCTACTTGATTTCACGTTCACAAACTTCAGAACTTACGTCCTCCTTATTTGTTAATTATGAAATAATACGACCCGTTCGGATGGCTTCTTCGCTAGCTTCAATGTTAGCGATTGGTCAGGCGACTCCAACGATGTTTGAACTTCATGTTCCGAGATAGAGAGCGACGACCTTCTGTCGGAATCCTCGTCCGGTCCGCAAAGCGTCAATGCAAACATGAACAACGCTTCCTTCATCGCATGGAAGTCAATCATCGAAGGTTCTCCTTTGTAGAGGACGTAATCCAAGCTAACAATCGGACCCTCTTCGTCCAATTCCCAATGAAACACACTGAATTCATCCATCGCGCCATATAAAGCCTTGACCGATAACGTCATCTCTCCAAGATACGTTTGGAATGTATCTTTGCCGATCTGTTTCCATGCAGGTACATCACCAGTACTGCCAATTTCAAGCCGGATTCGCAGATCTGACGCCGTCATTCGACCGTGGATAGGATCCAAATTCACATGTGTATCTCCGCCGTCCAGAGCGAATTGGATGCCATATAGTACGGAAGCTTGCTCCTGTACACTTGTATACACCGCCGAACAGAAGTCGTAACCGTCATGCAGCACCCGAAGCTGGATATAACTTCGCCCCTGATTTCCGGTGTGAACGTAACCCAGCAGATTTCGGCACTGCTTCCACATCACATTATGATTGAACGTGCCAAGCGTGAACTCAGAAGTCATGTACGTATAAGCCTTCCGCGTCCGGAACTCGTGATAAGGAGGCAAATCCTGCCTCAGTTCCCGCTCAACAATACTGGTGAACAGTCCATACAGCCGCTCCGGACAGACGATGCCTTGCGCATACCATTCCAGTCCATATACGAATTCGTCATTGCTTACAAATGACACGTCACCTTTACAGGCCATCTGAAGGAATGAGAGATGCGAATTACTTAGGAATGTCTGGTATGAACGGGCGTGGGGTCCGGACCATTGCTTCAGCATCGGGTGGAAATGCTCGGCAACCATCAGCCAGGTCGCCTCTAACATCTCGTTCGCCAACCGCTTGGCCTCTGCTGTATTCGAATACATCACAAGTGCGGATAGTTCCAGAATGGCTACCGTACTGTACGCCGGGCTATTATATTCGAGGAATGCGCCGGTCTGCATAGAATAATCGTATAGGCGCGTGAGTCGTTCCAAGCCATACTCGAAATAGGTGCGGTTCTTTAAGCGTTCGCCTGCAATCAATGTAACGAATGCCCCCATAATCGCAATATTCGTGTAATCAGGTCCGACATTTCTTTTGATGATGGCTTCGCAGCTATGGGAGATCGCCTGGCTTGTTAATTGCTCAAGATCGCCTGGAAGTCGGTTGCTATGACGTATCAACACTTGCAGTAGTCGCCTCCCGATGAAATCAGCCCAGTTCCAATCCGGCGGTGACATCATGGATAGAGGCTCCTCAAAGTACCATGACCATATTCCGAAGGTAGGCGAATCCAGCTGCTGATCCTGAAGGGAAAGAATCGTTCGCAGTATTTCGAACGCCCGATCTTTATAAGTATCTTCATGGCAATCCAGAATGGCCAGGGCATAATCCAGAGACTCCCGGATGGGGTGAACATTTTCTACATTTCTAAGCTTCGTATGATACCCTGGACTCGTAAACGGTGTGCGAAGCAACTTGATCTCATCATTGTAATTCACATGTTTGGGTTCCAATGCTTTCTTGAGGAAGGGAAGCCACTGGGTTTCCTCTTCGTGTATTCTGCTGAATTTCGTGCTCGACATGTTTTTCCTCCTTAGCTTTACCTGGTTACGGTATACTTCTGATCCTTTAGGCAATCAGAAGTATACCTACCGAGTGTTTCAACAGCGTTCTAATTCAGATTATCTTTGTTTGCGTCATACCACGCTTGCGCGAGCCTCTCCACATTGTCGCCGCCAAGACGCTTCCATTCTTTCTGTAACTCGTTCAGACCTTGTGCAGGCGTCATCGAGTTTCCGCCGGTCACAACCTTCGCTTCAATCTGTTGTGCGATCGGATTAAATGTCGCGATTAATTGGGTCAATTCCGGGAAATCAGGATTAAAAGGGATATCTCTGCGGTATTTATTTTTCATGACCAGTTCAAGCGACTTACCCTTCTCTTTGGCATAATTTTGTGACTGCTCATCCTTGGCCGCCATAGCGAGGAACGTCTCTGGACGTAACACATTATCGAGCATGATCGCATATTCAGAAGCATAGGCAACTTCATTCTTGAATTTATCCGGGTCGGTTTTCTGCCGGACGCCGTCGACCATGTTAAAGTGGACGCCTTCTTCGCCATATCTGAGCGGTTCCCAACCATCCTGCAGCATCCAATCGATAAATTGAATTGCTGATTTAATCTGATCTTCATTCATTTTGCTATTGAACGCGGTGAATACGCTCGGCGGTGCCTCTTGATACAATCCGTTTTTGCCATATTTGCTGCTGATCGACTCCAATGGAACTAGCTTTGCTGTGGGATCATTTTTTATTAAGTTATTATTCAACTCTTCGATATCCCAGTTGGCAAGGTAGATGCCAGCTTTGCCTGTCGTCAGCAGTTGACCTGAGCGCTGGAAATTCGTATCCGTGATATATTCCTTGTCGATTAATCCTTCGTCGAAGAGCTGCTTCTGGAAGGTTAACGTATCCACATACCGATCTAGCGTTCTGCCGAATTGCAGTTTGTCATCCTCGACGTACCATTGGTTCTCGCTAGTAAAAAAGAAAGCTTGATCAATCGAGTTGGAACTCACGCTTAATGCGATCGGTACGGTGTCTGCTTGACCATTACCATCCGGATCCCCCTCCTTGAATTTTCGGGCAACATCGATGAACTCTTCCACGTTTGTCGGCGCTTTCAGTCCAAGCTTATCCAACCAGTCTTGACGGATCCACATCCCGTGGTTGGCAAGCGTTTCCCGTGCGAACGACACCGCATAAATTTTTCCGTTAAAATTCAAGTAGGGCTGTAGCTCAGGATGCTTTTCTAGATACGCCTTGTACGTCGTACTGTATTTGTCGATATATTCGCCAATCGGTTGGATTGCGCCTTGATTTGCCAACTGACTGATGTAATTCCGATCGTATTCCCAGATTAGATCAGGTGCTTCCCCAGCGGCGATGAGTGCATTCAACTTCGGCTGTGCTTGGTTCCGCGCAATAGGAACCCATTTCACATGGACGGGTGATTTCTCATTGATCCACTTCGTCCAGCGATTATTCTCGTACGTTCCTTCTTCTGTCGGCACTTTCCCACGATCAAACATCGAAATGCTGATTTCTTTCTTGTTTTCCTCGTTTACTGTGGCAGCTGTGCCCGATGAATTAACCGGTTGCTCCGATACAGTTTTGTTCGAGCTGCATGCGGCCAGCATCGTCACGGACATCGTGATCACCATCATGGTCATCATGGCTTGTTTCAGCTTCTTCATCGTTTCATCCCCTTTTTCCTATTGAACTATATCAAGAGCCTTCAGCCCAGTGATATCAGTCGTCAACCCTTGACCGACCCAATAAGTACACCTTTGACGAAATGTTTTTGTAGGAATGGATACATACATAAGATCGGCGTGACAACGATGACGACGGCAGCCGCCTTCAGCGCCTCTGGTGTCAGGAGTACCTGCTCCAATGCCTCATTCCCCCCCATGTTGTTCAATAAGTTACTGTCCACCAGACTAATCATCTGATACAGCTTGACCATAACGGTCAGCTTCGTTGATTCTGTGATATACAGCATTACGTTGAAATAACTGTTCCACCAGCTGACAGCGTAGAACAGAGACAACGCCGCCAAAATCGGCTTGCATAGCGGCAAATAGATTTGTAAAAGGATCCGCCAGTCGCCCGCGCCATCGATGGATGCCGACTCCTCAATTTCCTCCGGCAACCCTTCCATAAACGTCTTCATCACGAACATGTTATACGTACTAATCAAGCCTGGAAGCCATACCGACCAATATGAATTCATAAGCCCAAGCGACTTAATCAAAATAAAATTTGGAATCAATCCAGCGACAAAGAGCATGGAGATTGTAATAAACATCAGCAATACGCTTCGTCCCACCAATCTCTTCCTTGAGAGCGGGTATGCTGCCATAATCGTCATTACTACGTTTAATAGTGTTCCGATAATCGTAACGACGACGGTATTTCCCATCGCTTTGATGAGCTGTCCATCATCGAATAGCCGGCCATAAGCAACGGTATTGAATTCAATTGGCCACAAGAACACTTCACCGGACGTAATTGCCCTGCTGCTGCTGAAAGATGCCACGATTTCGTACCAGAAGGGAAATAAGGTTAACAACGAAATAACACCCAGGATTGCGTAAGCGCTTACCATTGCAAGTTTATTTAAGAGTCTTTTTTCGGTTCGTATCATCGGATCACCACAACCCCCGTTCCCCGAAAAGTCGGATCAGTCGATTGACGCTGAGAATAAGAATGACACCAATGATGGATTGAAACAAACCGATGGCCGTCGTGTAGCTGTAGTTCATGTTCTGAAGCCCTACCCTATACACATACGTACTAATGACATCGGCCACATCCAGTACGGAATTATTCTGGAGAACAAGGGTCTGCTCCAATCCGACATCCATCATTTGTCCCATTCGAAGAACGAGCAAAATGGCTATGGTACCGCGAATACCAGGCAATGTGATATGCCAGATTTGCCGCAGTTTGGCGGCGCCGTCGATTTTAGCTGCTTCATAGAGCTGAGGATCAATCGAAGCCATGGCCGCCAGATAAAGAATGGTTCCCCAACCAGCTTCTCGCCAAATCCCTGCAATGGTATAGGCAATAGGCCACCAGAACGAATCTGCCATAAAATAGATGCTTTCCCCGCCGGTTATTTTCTTCAATAGAAGGTTCACGATTCCCGTACTCGGCGATAACGCAGCAATAACAATGCTCCCTAGCACTGCCCACGACATAAAGTGGGGAATGTACAGCATATTTTGCACGATCCGCTTATACCAGTTACGACGTACTTCATTTAATAAGAGAGCTAGTAGTATCGGAACAGGAAAGCCGAACACCAGACTATACAAGTTAAGAACAAGCGTGTTTCTTAGAATCCTCCAAAAATCTGAGCTTGCGAATATCATTTGAAAATGTTTGAATCCAACCCAAGCGCTGCCGAATACACCGTCCGAGAATCTGTAATCTTTAAAAGCAATGACCTCTCCGACAATCGGCACGTATTTAAATAGAAAATAAAATCCGATGACAGGCACAAGCATTAGATATAAATGTTTGTCCTGCAGCATTCTACTCCAGATCGACCGCCTGTGTGTTCCGCTTCGTACTACATGCGATCCGGCCTGCGATTTCGCTGTCGCTAACCTCCCTTTCATATGTTCTCATCCTTTCATATCATCTCGCCTCACCCTTTCGCATGAAAACATGCGACTGATGAATGCTACGATTCAAATTGTAGGATAAGAAGCCTTAACCCGGAAAGAGACGCCTTATGCTATGAGTGACTTTTCTTACAAGATGTCGGGTCGCATTTTTTATGCTTCGTTCATTTTTTTGTGATGAGTTTCGTAAAAATCTTATTCCACGGTGATTTCGGCATTCGTATCTAGCATCCAATCCCGATGTTCCGAAGGCGTCATGCCTGTATATTTCTTAAATGCCCGTAAAAAGCTTCGAGTATTGTTATACCCAACCTCTTCGGCAATATCGTTGATTTTGCGATTCTTATCTATGAGCAAACCAACAGCAGCTTTAATCCGTGTCTCAATCAAGTAATCAATGAAGTTCTTCTCGGTATGCTCTTTGAACAATTTGCTGATGTACGTAGGAGTGAGCTCAAACTGATCAGCCAACTGTGCAAGTGAAAATTCGCTTTCTCTATAATGCTCCTCGATATAGATCAACATGGCCTCGATCAATTTATTACTGCCCCGCTGCTCCCGCTTCTCTTTTACTTTGCTTGCTATCTGCGTAAGCACGTCCAGCACGATCTGCTCCAGTACCTTCCAATCATGACAACGGTTCATTCGTTCGTGTAGATTGCCCATGCTATCTAGTACTTCGTCTGTTTCAATGCCTGTCACAGCAATGGCCTGCAACGATTTTATCACCAGCTCATAGGATAAATGCCGGATGAGTTCCGGGGACAGACTGTTCCCAATCGCCTCCTGGTATAAGAGTGCAACAGTTATCCTGATTTTCTCGATCTCCGTGTGCCTAAGCGCTTCAATAATGCGCTCTGTCATTTTAATGAGCCGGTAATAATATTGATTATCCGAGCCGATCAAATCTTCAAATGAGATAACGGCATGGCTGCCGAACACCATGCGATATTGCAGTGCTTTTTGTGATTGCTCATACGATGTCGGAATATCCTTCATATCGAAATAACATCTACCTACCCCTGCCGTTACGCATAGTCCGAACTGATGCTTCATAATGTCCAGAATGAGTTCAAGAATCGTTAGGGCATGCAAATGGTTCTGTTCCACATCTCCTTCTGCGAAGCTAAAAATAATGGCAGATCTACCTGAACCTAAATCGATTGCAATGCCGGCGGTCTCCATATTGATCAACTCTTCGGCGACATTACAGAACACATAGGTATATAGCGTCTCATCCTTGGAGCTCATACTGCCTTCTTTCTCAATCTCAGCTGTACAGACGACAAACATGCTCGGATGCAATGGAAACCCAGTAAATTCTAACTGGATGCTTACGGACGAATACTCAGTTCGATAACCCGCTAACATATCCATCACGATTCTCCATTTCAGGATCGGCTTGGAGTCCCGAACTCGCTGCTCCAACTGCTCGCGATCCATGAACATTTGATCAAATACCGTCTCTAAATAATCAAGTCTGGCGGCGTGCTCCGGCTTCATTGGTTTGAATGCGCCAGTCATTTTATTTGCCAAGCGATCCAGCGGTCTAAAGGTTCGACGGTTCACGTAGAACAGCACGGATAATGCGAGTACGACCATCAAGACAACAATCCCGATCATAAGATTTCGAATCGATGCTAATGGATGGTACAACTGAGTCTCAGGAATAACGCTTACAATTCTCCAACCCGTATAATTGGACTTCGTATAGAAGATGGACTGCTTGCCTCCATTCCATTCGACTGCGAATTGCCCACTCCCCTTCTCACCTAGTATCCGGTTGATGTAAGGAATGTCTGTCATATTCTTATATAATTGTGATTTGTCATCATGCGTCACGATGTTCCCTTTGTCATCGATGATGAACGTATGTATTCCTTCTTGATTGCCATCGAACACATCGCTAATCATGCGGTAGAGTACCTCTTCATTAATATTGACAGCTACAAGACCTTTCCGGTAAGCCGGACTACTAATTAGCGGATAGGGTCGGATTAATGTGACGACATCCTGCATTTTCTCCCCATCCCATATCTTGTGCGTCGCGATCCACTTCGTATAACCATCCATATCTAGATAACTTCCTAACCAATGATCTTCTGACTCGTTTTTGTTGATATAAGCTTTATCGGTTAATACATCACCGCTCGTATTCGAGTAAATAAAGACGGAGGAAAATTGATTGTTGGCATGAACCATCGTTTTCAATTTGTTCGATAAACCGAAGAAATTCGCATACTTCTGTGAGACATCATCGTAACTGTCATACATGAAATACACGTATTCAAGTTGTTCAGATAAATTCAGCAAATCTTTCTCTGTTGAGCGAAACACGAGTTCGATCTTATCGTCGATCTGCTTGAGTAGCGCAATATGTGTATCTTTCAAATCGCTACGCAGACGTCCTACCATCCCGAAATAAGACAAGCTAAAGGTAAGGATAATAACGATGATAAAGATCGATCCATAAATCATCATAACTTTCCCCGAAATACTTAAGCGCATAACATATCCCTCCCTCAGCAGATGATTGGATGTCATTCATTTCGTCGTGAATTCCTATATCACTCTTTAAAATTCTAGAAATAGAAAAACTCCCTCCTGTTCCATCGTTTCTCTCTAGTTAAGAGCCTTGATGGACAAAAGGGAATCTATCTTGATTACGAATTCGTTGTTTGCGTGGTCAGATTACCGTACCAGTATTATTTGACTTCCGCCTTTCACTTCAATGACTTCACCATTCACTTCCAGCCATATCGAATGATAAGAGGGATTGTATACAAGATCCATCGCAGCAGAAAATCGTAGGCTCTGATAGATTCGCATGTAATCTACGATTTCGATGTTCGTCGCGTACCATATATCCTCACGACCACTAACCGATTCACAAAAGCTCTCGATTAGTTCCCAATTACTGTCTTGATCGAACTCGTAGCTGTGTCCCCAGATATACATCAAATAAAGATGCTGTCTTCGACCAAGCTGCTTGAATGTCTCGGTCAACGCAAGAAGGTTTTGGTTGTGGTGACAGGTCGGGTTCCACGCGAAGTAATCATCTGGCAGGTGAAAATTCCCATGACTTAGGACGTTTCTGGCATATTCGATCCCGAGGTGTGGGAGCATCTCTTGGATCTGGCGGTTGAATGAACCGTTGGGATAGGAAAACCCTCTGATCGGGTAGCCTGTGACTCGTTCTATAGACTTCCTGTCTTCAATTATCTCACCAACGATTTGCTCCCTTGAACATCGTGTTAGTGTCGGATGCGTAACCGTATGCACCGCGATTTCATGGCCTTTGTACAGATCCTTGACTTCTTCCAAAGGAATTCGTTCGTGATGTCCGGCCAGGCCTGAATTTAAATGGAAAGTTCCTTTAATGCCATATTGATTGAATAAGTGCAACAATCGTCTATCGGCTGATCTTCCGTCATCATAACTCATCGTGAGTACCTTATGTTTCCCCTCAGGGAACGTCAGTTGTACATTAGGCATAGAATTTTCCACAGTCTGCGTGTGCGAGTGATAACAGAATAAGAGTTAGCCCTTGGCCATACAGGGTCGGAATGCACGGAATTTCATCATAGGCCGCAATGCTCGGCATAACTGGCGTTCCTCCAGATACCCCTTGTACTGTACCGTCAGGGTCAATCCGATCTATAACGCCATGCAATGCCAGATTAATGGCTTTCTTGTATGAATCATCCAGCCAACCTAATCGCATACCAGCTAACCAACCCGCCGCGATGCCTGCGCTCCCGGATGTCTCCTTATAAAATTCGGATTGATCCATGACGGTACTCCACATGCCAGATACCCCTTGGAAATGCCGTAGTCCTGCTGCAAGCCGCTGGTATCGTTCTACAATCTCATCTGAAAATGGCGTCGTGGTACCAATCTCCTCCGCAATCCAAGGAATTGCGAGGATGACCCATGCATTCGCACGCGTCCAACGAGCGGAGGACATATGATTCTTCTCCTCACAATTCCAGCCATGGAACAATACACCCGTTGACGGATCCTGAAGCACACGTAAATGGCTAAGTAGTTGGAATTCCGCTTCTATCGCGTATTTGCGATCACCAGTTAGCTTTGCAAGTCGAGCCAGAAAGAGTACGGTCATAAATAAGCTGTCCGCCCACACTTGTTCGGAAAACTGAACATTCTCCGTGACTGTATGCTCAAAAGTACCTTCCCGCGTGCGTGGTGCTTCCGTTAGCATCCAATCCCCGACATTGAGCGCGGTATCCAAGTACCAATGTTCGCCCCCCAGCCGATACAAATCAGGGAAGATCGCATACGGCGCCATGGAATTGATGACATTTACTTGCTCACTCAATTGTTTATTTCGAGCCGTCCATTGAAGCAAATATTCGATGGCTTCATGATTGTTCATTAATTTGCCGTAAGCCAGAATTGAAATGACGCCGACGCCCGGAACCCAATCCCAGCTATCGATACCCATTCCCCAATCATTCGTCGTCTTATCGATCATCCGATGATAGACGCGATCCGCTAGTTCAGCTAGTTCATCTTTTCCCAACATCTAGATCCTCTCCCCTGAACAAGAATCATACTTTTGTTGTTCCCTTTCAAAAGGCTCTATTGTAAATGTAAAGGATATCCCCCTCAAAACTTGAGTAAATGTTCAGGTTTTATGGGGAATTTCCAAATTAGCAAGAAAGCATTGGAATAACACATGGTAATATTCACTTACTGCTCATCATTCCTTTTGGAACAGAAGCGCATATCATGGGTTTGTTTTTCCGTGACAGGTTTATTGGACAAAACAAGATATTTTTGCCTGGAAGGTGAGGGCAAGCTGCTAGTTGCGCCGATCGCATGTATTCTTTACATCCTGGCTCCATTGTCATCATCAATTTATTACACTTGATAAGCCGATACCTTCAAAACAGCACTTTTTTCATAAAACGTTCGGATTGCCGCTGTCTCTACCTCCGTCAGTTGCTTTAGCGGCTGCCTTGCTCTGTACGAGCGGATAATGCCCTGTGCATAGCAAATATACTTCTCATAAGGGATCACATCGAAAGACACCATATTCGCAATGACCTCATTCGCCTCGCCCTGCAGTTCTGAAAGACTTGACCAGTTCCCATGTTCCGCTTCTTGATACATCTGAACGAATAACGGAGCCATCATATTATAGGTGCTGCCTATAGCGCCGTCGGCTCCAGTGAGCGCGCCAGCCGCATACACCTCATCATGTCCGTTAAAGATTAGAAAGCGGTCTCCGCAGCGGGCACGAATTTGCTGCATCTCGAACAGGTTGAGGGATGTGAATTTGACGCCGATGCATTGGGGATACTGGGCCATCTCTTCGTAGAAATCCATCGATAATTGGACGCCTGTCGCTCCCGGGTAATGATAGATAAGCATCGGCAGCGGGACAGCGGCCATAATTGCAATATAGTGTTCCTTGATCTGTTCAACTGTCGTCTTGTAATAAAACGGCACCACTGCCGACATCGCATCGACGCCCTGCCGTTCGGCATGACGCGCCAACTCGATCGAAGCTTCCGTACCTATGGCTCCGACGTGGGCAATGATCGTTGACTTCCCCTCCGCCGCGCGGACGACTGTCTCCAGCACCTCTTGCCTCTCCACCGTATTCAGGATGAAGCCCTCACCAGTACTTCCGCCTACATAAAACCCTTTAACGCGCTGGCTTTGCAAATGTCGAACTAGACGGGCAAGTGACTCATGATCAATACTACCGTCATCGTGCATCGGCGTAATAAGCGCGGTATACACGCCTTTGAAATCATAAGAATTAGTCATCTCTATCGGCTCCTTTTTTTAAAAAAACTATCAACCCTTTACGCTCCCTGCGGTCATTCCCTCGATCAAATATTTCTGAATAAATGCGAAAATGACGATAATCGGTAAAATAACGATAACCCCGCTTGCGAGCAATCCGCCCCAGTTGGTCGAACCCATGCTTTCCATCAATTCGGCGATGCCGACCTGAACGGTCTTTGCGTCGATAGAGCTGGTTAAAATGAGCGAGTACTGGTAGTCGTTCCATCCGAGAATAAATGCATATAGTGTGATTGACACCAACCCCGGCAAACTAAGCGGAATAATGACTGTGAACAGCGTCCGCCACTTGCCTGATCCGTCAATCGCCGCTGCTTCCTCCAGCTCGGGCGGTATGGTACGGAAAAACCCGCTCATAATCCACACACCAACAGGTATCGTCAGTGTCCCGTAAATTAAGACCAAAATCGCTTTCGTATTCAGCAGTGAAAACGCTGCCGCTATTTTGTACCAGGGAATCATGATCAACGGACCCTGAATCATCTGGGCCAGCACGATTAGCACGACGACCAGGCTAACGCCGGGTACCTTATAGCGGGCCAGACCATAGCCGCTAATGCAGGCGATGGCTCCTGTAACCAGTGCGGTGATACCGCATACGATAATTGAATTGAGCAGCAGTCGGGGCAGCTGAAATCCTACATCGCCAAGCGCCCATCTGTAATGATCCCAAGTCAAATTGTCCACGATCCAGGTCGGAATCGTTGAGAACATTTCCGTGTCCGACTTCAGCGTCGTGACGATCAACCAAGCGAACGGCAGCAGCGTGAATACCATCAACAGCGCCAGCCAGACATAATTTGCCGTTCTTTGAGCAAAAGACTCTTTCATAAGTCGCACCTCGAATCATGCATCGTTGTTAGTGGTACTACCCTGCATAGTACAAGCAGGACCAAGACTCGTAAGAACATCGTTTTAATCGGGTATAATATCGTTCCTCTGATGCCTATTCTAGGTTTCGGCCGAACAGACGCGAGTAAATACCGACGAGAATCAATACTATCGCCATCGACAGCGTAGCGATGGCCGAACCTTTGCCGAGATCGAAGTAAACGAATGAATTCGTATATAAATACGTCGGCAAAATACTGGTCGAATAGCCCGGTCCACCGTTCGTCAGCGCCCATATCATTTCGAATTTGGTCCAGGAGGAGACAATGCTGACAAGCCCGGTGACGTACATGATCGGCTTGAGCATTGGCAGCGTAATCCGGGTAAACCTCTGCCACGCGGAAGCCCCATCCATATGCGCCGCCTCAATCATTTCTTGGGAGATGCCCGTGAGTCCAGATAGCATCATCAGCGTAATATAGGGGAATCCCTTCCACGCCGACGTTAGCAGCAGTGCGGGCCAGACCAGTTGTTCATCTCCAAGCCAGACGATATTTTCCGAAATCAAGTGAAACATTTTTAAATAATGATTGAATAGTCCGTAATGACCGTCGTAAATCCACTTCCAGACAATGCCGATAATAACGACCGGCGATACCCATGGAACCATCATCAATCCACGCCACAACCCTCTGAACCGTATCTTGCTGAACAGAATAATTGCGGCGGGTATTGCAATCGCGAATTGAAGGGCAGTGGAACCCAGAACCCAGATGAAGCTGTTCCAGAAAATTTGCCAGAAAGCTCCGTCATTCACGAGCAGCTCCTTGTAATTACCGAAGCCGTTGAATGACATGCCACGTCCGGAGATGAGCGAATAGTCGTACAAGCTCAGCCGGATCGTTTCCACAAGCGGATAAAATTGAAATACTACAATATAAAGGACGACGGGCGCCAGCAAAAAATACCCGAAGCCGAATTCCCGAAAAAACGCCGAAACGCGTCCCCGCTGTCGGTTGAGCGGCGGATCCTGCCTATCTAGCCTCAGTATGTCGGACATTTCTTACGCTTCCTTTCCTTCACCGGTCCCATAACATCCTGTGAAGCTGCAATGGCTCGGCATGCAGCTCCAACGGAGTCTGGCCTATTCCAGTTTTGACTTGATTTTGTCAATGCCGTCTTTGATGGCGGCATATGCCTCTTCTACCGTCACTTTGTTGTTAAGCAGCTTGGCCATCTGTTCCTGAACGATGACTTCCATCTCGCTTTGTCCCGGAATTTTGTCCATCGGAACGCCGGATTCATCCAGCAGCTTGCTGAAGTCGTTCAGCATCGTCTTGTGTCCCTCTATCGCTTTTGGATAAATTTTTTCTGACTTCTTGATAATTTCATCGAGGCTTGTACTCTTGATCGCCGTCACGTTGACGACGGACGCTGCCGTGCTGTTGAATTCCTGGGATGACCATTCCTGAATGAGTCTCCAGGCGACTTCCTTGTTTTTACTGTCCTTGAACATCGCGATACCGACGTTCGATACCGGCGCTTTGGCTGATGTGCCTGAAGGCCCCTTCGGATACGCAATCGTACGGGAGACATTGACGATGTCTGGGTTAATGCTGTATACATTGGCTGTAAAGAACGTTCCCGCCGCAATCATGCCAACCTCGCCATTGCTGTATGCGCGAAACATTTCCGGGTACCCCCAGGTCAGATGCGCTTTCGGCTGATAAGGCTCCAGATTTTTGAAATGCTGAAGCGTTTCCAGGTATTTGTTTTTGCTCTCAGCTGACGTATCGCTCAGCAGCAGATTATTGCTATATGCGGCCGTGAACGGCACACGGAATGCGAACCGGGCTGTTCCAAGCGGATAGCCGAAACCGTACTTGCCGTCTTTCGTCATCGCCTTGGCTGCTTTCTCAACATCCTCCCACGTTTGCAAGTCCTCCAGCTTCATGCCTGCTTCGTTCAGCATTTTCTCATTGACGATCATCGTGAAGGAGTTCGCTAGATTCGGTACAGCGTACAGTTTGCCATCCTCTTGGGCATATTCCATCGTACCCGGCAGAAAATCGTCCTTCTTCAAATGCTCGCCTTCTTGCTCAAAATAGGGGGTCAAGTCTTCCAAGCCGTTCAATCGAACCAAATTGGTGATGTCTTGCGTTTGTGTGAGATCCGGGACGTCCCCCGAATTTAACATGACGGATAGTTTTTTCTCCATATCGGCCCACGACAGATACATGTACTCGATATTGACGTTCGGATATTTTTCCTTCATTCTCGCCTTGAACTGTTCAGCCAGCTCTTTCTCCGCCTCTGAAGTTCCCGGATAGACGAACCGGATGTCAGCCTTGACTGTGTTCCAGTCGATGGCCTCTCCGCTTGCCGCCGTCGATGGCGGCTGGCTGTTCTTTCCATTCTCTGCCGCGTTATTCCCGCCAGATGTTCCGCATCCGCTCGCTAACAGCGACAGTGCAACAACCACCGCGCCGAACCCAAATCTCTTTTTCCCCCTGCGCATATCTGATCATCCTCCCGTTTGGACTTGTCTTGCTTGTGCACAATCCCATCTTACCCGCAGATTCGATATGCAACAATGCGGCAATTTCAAGGTTTAGTGGACTTCGTCAAGTAACTGGTTTCGATCTTCTACCTCCATATTGAATGTAGAGAAAGGATTTGCTAATGTAACAGTATAAATTGCTTATAACATTATTTTCCTATGCGGATGATCAAGCGCCGCCTGTTGGGAGGCTTTCCATGTTCGTATTCAGACATCTGCAAACGAAACTGTTCGTATCCTTTGTATTACTCGTCCTCATTCCGCTGCTGACGCTCGGCTTCTTTTCGTTTCGGACCGCCACCTCCTCTCTAGAGAAGGAAACGGAGCAAAATCAAGCCCAGACGGTACGCTTGATCGGCAATAACATCAAGCTGATGCTAGACGACGCCGGAGACATTACTTCCTACATTATGAATAACGTTAGCTTACAAAGCTTGCTCAGTCGGGATTATAACGGACCGGTCAACACTGAACAGGCTGCCGCACTTGCTTATCTCGACAACATCAAAGCCGCCAAAAAATACGTTAGCTTCCTTGTTATCTACGGCCAAAACGGCTTTTTGTACCGCGATTTCAGCGAGTTTTTCCGGCAGGTCATCCCTTATTCAGACTTCGCTGAGATGCCGCTATACACCGCTGTTGCTTCCCGGGACGGCGAGGCATTCTGGACGTATTACAGCACCCCCCTATTTACATTCGGGCACAGCTACAATGAAATTATGATTGGACGGCGGATCGTCGATTTATATGACCCGGACAACAAGCTCGGCTTGCTTTTTATGGGTGTTAATCGTGACGCTATCGGCAATATCATTCAGGACATTGAGATTGTGCGCTCGTCTAACATCTTTATTTTTGATGACAACTACAATCTTGTATCGAGCAAAAGTCAGGACAACGGATTAAAAAAAACACTGATGGACGATCTGAAACTCAAGCAGCAGCTTTCACTTAAGTCGCATTCGGAGATCTATGATATTAACGGAAAGCGTTATTCCGTCGCCAGTACGGTCGTGGAACCATATCTTTGGAACATTGTAAGCCTCACACCGCTGGAAATTATCCGTAGCCAACACCGAATCATGCTAAATGTAACTCTCGCCCTATCGGTATCGCTGCTCGCTCTCGTCGGGTTCTGCTCGGTATTCCTATCGCGCAGTATTACAAAACCGATTAAGAAGTTACTCCGTTCCATGAACAACTTCAAACGGGGCGACTTCAACCAGAATGTCGAGGTCACCTCACGAGATGAGATTGGATTGCTTACCCAAAAGTACAATGATATGGTCATGGAAACGAACAGTCTCATTCAGAAAGTGTACATTAGTCAAACAAAACAAAAGATGATTGAACTTAAGACGCTTCAGACTCAGATCGAACCGCACTTTCTGTACAATACGCTGGACTATATTTTCCTTAAATCGAAAATGAACGGTGATGATAATACAGCCCAGGTAACGCAATCCCTGACTGAGCTCTTCCGTCTTTCTCTTAACAAGGGTAAAGATTATTATACGATTCGTCAGGAGCTGAGCCAGGTCAAGGCCTATATTCATATCCAATATGCCCGCTTTCCGAACCGATTCATTCCTTGTTATGAGATCGATCCTGACATCATTCACTTCTATATGATGAAGCTACTGCTGCAGCCATTGGTGGAAAACGTGATTCTACACGCCTTTAGTACAAAGCGGGCACAGCCCGGCACGCTCTCGATCAGAGGAAGAAAACTGGACGAGCAGCGGGTTGAATTCGTCGTCGAAGATGATGGATGCGGCATGAGCCCGGAGATGGCAAGTTCTCTGCTTGAAAGTGATACCAGCGGCACCGGTTATGGCATCCGTAACGTCAATGAAAGACTGACTATGATGTTCGGGCCGGAATACGCACTACGTATTGAGAGTGAACTGGGGCATGGCACGCGTGTTATGCTGGTTATCCCGCTCATATCAGACGAAAACCAATGGAGGCTGCTTTATGAAAATCATGGTCATTGACGACGAACCCATCGTACCTCAAGCCCTTCGTGCCCTTATTCCATGGGAGGAGCATGGTTTTACTTGGCTTCCGCCTGCCGATAACGGAGATGAAGCGCTGGAGCTTATCGAGCGAGACAAGCCCGATCTGCTGTTACTGGATTGCCGGATGCCGGGCAAAACTGGCCTGGAGCTGTTGCAGGAAATCCATGCGCGGGAGCTGCCGGTTAAATCGATCATCTTGAGCGGACACGACGAGTTCACGTACGCACAGCAGGCGCTCAAGCTAGGCGCACTGGATTATTTACTAAAGCCACCGGATCTCGACCAGCTGCTGAATGTTGTCCTATCCATCCAACAGCAATGGAAAGATGAGCAAAAGCTCAAAAGTCAACTTAAGGACCATCTGCCGCTGATCCGTTTCCGTTTTCTTACTTCTTTGCTGGAGGGCGCCTGCTTCAACGACGATCTGTTCGTGGAAAAAACGGAGTTCCTACACATCCCTCTACGGATCGGTCCCGTATATCTAGCAATCATCGAGTTGGACGAAGATCCAGACTTTCCGAAAAACTACTCTTACGAAGATCAGCAGTTGATGAACTTTGCTGTTATGAATATAGCTGAGGAGACGCTTGCGGCATGGCCTGACAAATTCTTAATTTGTCCTGAGCACAACCGATTCATTCTGCAGGCCAATGTCACACCGTCGCAGAAGGCTCAGTTTCGGGAGGATTTGTGCAGACTGGTAAGTAATCTGCGCGAGGCGCTTCACTATATGGTGATGATCGGGGTATCGGTGCAAGGGATGAGCCTCAATACGGAGGGCAAACATCTCTATCAATCGGCTCGGACGGCGTTGGAGTACAAATACTATACCGGTCAAAACCAGGTCGTGTTCGTTGAGGATCTGGAATGGGAAAATACCGTCTCACCGAATCAGAAGTTTCCAGCTTCCACTCCAGTTGACGAAGCGCTTCAACTTGCGCTCAAAGTCGGTAATCCCGATCAGCTCACCCGATGGCTAGAGGACTTTATCCAACATTTGAAGAGCCGCGACTATCCTGTACAAGTGACCAAATCCATTGCACTCCAGCACATGGTGGCAGCTGCGGACTCGCTGATGGGCATGCACCCGAAGCTGGCACTCGACGAACTGCTTCCCGCAGGTCAAATTACGATGTTCTTCGAGACGTCTACGTTGGAGCAGTTAGTGGAAGAAATGCGACGCTATCTGGACGTACTTCTGCGGCGGACCCTCGATTTTCGCAAAGTCGGTAAAAACGCTATCGTGGAAAAGACAAAACGATTTATTGAGGATAATTTCAGGGAGTATGTGACGCTGGAGACAGCAGCACAGGCAGTCTACTTGTCGCCCGTCTATCTAAGCTTTTTGTTCAAGCAGGTCCAAGGCATCAACCTGTCGGATTACTTGACCGAAATACGGCTTGCCGAAGCGAGACGATTACTTGCGGAAACCTCTCTGAAAACCTATGAGGTGGCACTCCGCTCCGGCTACCAAGACGAGAAATATTTCTGCCGTCTGTTCAAAAAAAGGACTGGCCTGACACCGACCGAATACCGCAATCGCCAAAATTGATCAGCCATACCGCTCAAAAGATTAATATAATCTACCAAATCTAGACTCTATCCAATAGGTTAGAAAGAGTTGATTTGGTATGATTCTTAATGTAAGCGCTTAATATTTTATGTCCAAGGAGCTGATGATTCTTTTGAAACAAGCTGTTTCCTGTTTGCTGCTCGTTTGTCTTATGGCGGCTTTGGCTGTGCCAGCAGCCGCTACTGGTTACCGTGTCGATCCGAAACGGATCTATGCAAATGATGGCACCAATGATTTCTGGTGGTCTCATACGCGTTGTGCCACCCTGCCGGGACAAGGTCAAAATGGCACTCCGGCGATATTGTGCACGGCATCCAAAGATTTGAATGACAACCACTCTGACGTGTTTTATGACATCGCCTACACGGTCAGCACTAATCTTGGTGACAACTGGACGCCTTACAACGTTATCCCGCAATACGATTGGAAGACACTTCCGAATGGCTACAGGGGCATGCTCATCGATCCCGTTCCTGTCTATCATGCTGCAACCGGCAAGATCATACTTCTTGGCATGGCGCAGTCGTACGACGCCAATTACGGCAAAAAGCAAACCTATCCGGCATACGCCGTATTCGACCCAACTATCGAAGCCTGGAGTGCAGATTGGCAACTTTTTGATTGGCCTCAAGTATTCGGTCATGCGGGAAGCTCTTATCCGCACATAGACGAGCAGACGGGCAAGGTGTTATGGCCGATTCATTCGACCTCCGGCTCTGGCGCGCTGCAAGTTGTGACCGCCTCCTTCGACGGGACCTCATTGATATACGAAAGCATGAGCGGTACGGTCCCGAACACCGGCGTAAACGGCAATCGTTCAGGTATCGAGGCTTCGCTGACCAAGTTCGGCGGCGAATACTTTCTGACGAGCCGTGATGACACGAATAATCGTTTGACCAAGAGCATCAATGGTATCGACTGGCAGCCCGCCGTTGATCTACAGTGGGAAGACGGCACTCCCATCGTCGGAAGCATGAATACACAGATGCATTGGATGACGCGACCGGACGGCTTGTATCTCGTTTATACTCGGCAAGGTCCCGTCAATTCGGATGTGTTCCGATATCGGGCGCCTCTATGGATGGCCAAGATGAATCCGGAGACGCTGAGGCTTAAGAAGGAAACAGAGCACAACGTGATGCCGAACACGACCGACCGTGCGCAGCTCGGGAACTTTGGCACGTTGGATGTTACGCCAGAGCTGAGTATTGTGACCAGCAATGAGTGGAATTCGCTCCAACCTAACAGTACCATCGTGTCGCGTATCTGGTGGAAACGCTCATTGCTCGGGAGCTGGCCGCTGAACGAAACAGCCGGTATGACGGCCGTTGATACATCAGGTGCAGGACACGACGGATCGATCTCAGGTGCAGTACCGGGTGCGGAAGGGCAATTTGGTCCAGCACTGAGCTTCTCCCAAGCTGGCGATCACGTCAACCTTGGCCATTCTGCGGACGGCTCGTTTGACTTCGGCTCGACGCAGGACTTTACTATCTCGGCATGGGTCAAGACAAGCCATACCGGATCGATCCAATATATCGTGAACAAAGGCGATACCAACGGCTCCTTCTGGCTTCGCTTCGAAGCGGACGGCTCACTCCGATTCTTGCTCGATTACGGGAGTACGT
This sequence comes from Paenibacillus sp. FSL R5-0744, assembly GCF_037972555.1. Taxonomy (NCBI): domain Bacteria; kingdom Bacillati; phylum Bacillota; class Bacilli; order Caryophanales; family Paenibacillaceae; genus Paenibacillus; species Paenibacillus sp. FSL R5-0744. The sequence goes on along the minus strand of NZ_CP150228.1, from coordinate 3,525,779 downwards.
TCGATGCAGTGCAGTCCGCCGTTTCCTTAGCGGACGGTAAATGGCACCATGTCGCTGGCGCGGCAGACCGCGATGCCGGACTGCGGCTATACGTCGACGGATCGATTGTCGCGCAATCGTCTGCGTTCCTGGGAGGCGACATAGCTAGCAACCTCCCCCTGACGATTGGTTCTAATTCAGCTTTGACGTTAAAGGGGCTGATTTCTGAGGTTAAATTATTCAATTATGTCCTAGAAGAACATGATATGCTTGCTCTTGGTGGTGTCGCTGGCAGTTGGAGCTTTGACGAACCGACGGTGGGAAGCGGCATTATCACAGCCAACGATATAAGCGATTACGAATACGGGATGCTTTTGAACGGCGTGGCTCGCAGCTCATCAGGCAAATCAGGTGGAGCTGTCCAATTCTCGGGAAGTGGACAATTCGTCAAGCTTGGTGATCCGGATTCCGGCATCTACGACTTCGGCACAGACCAAGACTTTAGCCTGACCGCTTGGTTTAGAACCAATGTTGTCGGCACGCCGAAATACATCATAAATAAAGGGGATACGAACGCTTCCTATGCCCTGCGAATCGAGAGCAACAATACAATTCGATTCTGGCTCGATTACGGTAGCACTGCCGATGTCGTGCAATCGACCCAGACGTATACAGACAGCAATTGGCATCATGTCGCGGCTGTAGCGGATCGGGACACGGGACTGAGACTGTATGTAGACGGTATATTAGTTGGAGAAAATAATTCGCTGCTCGGAGGTAACATCTCGAACAAACTGTCGTTGACCGCCGGACATAACTCGTCCTCCACAATGAACGGCCTAATCGACGAGGTTCGGCTGTACCGCTATGCGTTAACGGAAGAACTTTTACTGAACGAAATTGTAGGTGATTAAATCAGTGTACAGTTCCTTGTAGGACAAGTACTTGGACCTTACCGCTGATTCTCTCTTGATCGGCAGATGTGACACAAGAATTGGAATCAAACAAAAACAACCTAATGCATTATGAAGTGCACCCCTTAGAATAGACATTGGATAAAACCTTTGGTTTATCCAATGAAATTTTAGAGGGTGCACTTCAATTTCGGCAACGCAGTTTAATTATCAACCATACTATTGGATTTGTTTCATGTAAGCTTTGAATTCTTCGGCGATTTCTTTGTATTTTGTATGATGCAGGTAATGAGAACCTTCCATCGGGATCATTTTTCCCTGTGCGGATTGTTTGACCTGCTCTTCATGAAGCGGAATCCACTGTTTATTGTGCTCATTATTCGATTGAACAAAGAGAAGCAACGGCAAGTCTTTTGGCATTGTGAGTTTTTCTCCATTTTTAAAATTGGAACCGAGGTGGCTCAGTTCATTCATCAACGTTGGATTGGTCGCGACTTGATTCGAAATCAAACGCATCTGTTCTTTGGTATGCTCATCGAATGCAAGCGATTTATACGCATCTCCGCTCACTTTTTGGAACAATCTCATCAGACCTGATTTTTGAAGAAATTGCATGGATTTCAAAGGTAATTTGACATCCATCCCGGGTTGATTGGGAACGCTGCTATCGATGCCGACAAAAGCAAGAACTTCATCCGGATAAGTGTTCACATAGGTCGCTCCGTAAAGTCCCGCGATGGAATGTCCCATTAGAATGTAACTGTCAACACCCAGTTGCTGCAGAGCTTCGTGAACCTCACTTACTATATTCTCCGTCGTTCTTTCCTTCTCGGTTTCATCGCTCAAACCATAACCGAAAGGCTCGACCAACACGACTTTATAATTAGGGGTAATTTCATCGATCAGCAATTTGAAATCAAGTGCAGGCGACGGGGTTCCTTGTCCCGGTAGGAGTACAACGGTTTGTTCTCCGCTGCCTTGAATGAGCACATTCATCTTTTTCCCATCCACATTGACATACTGGCCATAGGATTCGATTTTCTTTTTCTCTATCCCATCGCTGATTGCATCAACGATAAACACGATGCCCATGAACAGCACGAGCGCCCCTACAATACCTCCGATTATTTTTAACCATAGGTTCCGTTTCTTGTGGCTCTTAGTCCCAGTTGTTTTTATTTCCACCATATTTGCCACGTTTATCTCTTCCCTTCTTGTCCCTGTATCTGAAGTGCCGCCTTGACGACATATTCAAAGTGTAATCAACTAAGATGTACTCATCGTGACGACAATATGAACGGAATATGAACAAGTCAAAAAGGAGGCGTTATATCTGAAAGATATAAGCACCTCCTGGAGACATATTTAGATCAACAGCAAATCGGAATGCAACACCTTGGAATACTTCTTACAAGATTTAAACGCTCATCGTATTATTTGTTGACGGTTACGTTTATGATATCACTTATGGTCTCTCCCGCTGCATTAACCAGCTCCGCCCGGTATTCATAATTGCCGGAAGCGCGACCAGTGACGTCAGTCGTAGCGTTCTGCGCCGAAGGCGTGTTGGCGTTTAGCGCTTGCGTGTCGATCAGTTGCCCGTTCTCATAAAGGCGGTACTCTGTGGCATTAGTGCCCCACCACAGATTCATCGTTACTTTATAAGAGCCATCTCCGTCCCAGTTGTCATGGGCCAGGACCGGTTTGCCCGGTGCGGCATCGCGGATCGTCACCGTGAGCGGCTGGCTCTTGGTTGTGCCGTATTTGTTGGTTAGCTCCACTGTGTATATATAGGTGCCATTCGGCTTACCGTAAAGCGCTGTGCTTGCCGTCTGCGCGGAAGGAGATACATCCTTCAGAGACTTGGAATCGATCAGTGTGCCATTCTCATAAAGCTTGTAGCTGGTAGCGTTATTGCCCCACCAGAGGTTCATGGTGACGGTAAAGTTACCGTCACTGAATCCATAACCGTAGCCGCTGTTCGAAGACAACACTGGCTGTCCAGGTTTGTCAGTTGCAAGCGCCGCTCCGCCAGTAATTTGGAACGTGTAGCTCTTTTCGGCAGTGTTGCCTGCGGCGTCGGTCACGACGTAGTTTACAGTATGGGACCCGGCACCCAGCTCCGCAGCATTCAGGGTCTGTCCGTCAGCTATGGGCTGTCCATCCAGCAGAAGCTGCTTGGAGGTGACGCCAGACAGATTATCTTCGGCAGCCAATACAAACTTAAGCTGGGCTTCCTCCTCTACATCTCCGACCGCATGACCTGACTCCGTCAGCTCCGCTGTCGGTGAAACCGTGTCGATATTAAGGCTCAGTGTCTTAGTTTCTTCCGCCTTTCCCTTGCCCGAAACCGCATGATAAGACAGCGTATGCCGTCCATCTTTGCTTACGGCCAACGGAGTGCTGTATACGGCTTCCGCACCGCCGTTCAGAGAGTAATAAACTTTAGCTGTATCAGAGTCGGCCTTCAGGGTTACTTCGGTGGGCTGGTTCAACCAGCCGGCAGCGTTCGGATTTACCGACAGGGTTGCCGTCGTTACCGGAGCCCCCACTTCTTCCACAATGCTGAAGTCTCCGAGACTTCTAGGCTTGAGTTGGTATACGTCTTTGAAGATCGCGGCTACGCCCGTAATATCGAGCTTCTGTCCTTCCGCATAAGGGAAGCTGTCTTTCGTGATGCCCGTCCGGGCATCCACCCGGATGTGATTGCTTGTCCCGTCATCGGCGATGGCGTCAAATTCAAAAGAACCGCTTGGAGTGGCTGTGATAATATTCGTCACTTTCACGTCTTTAAGCTTGAGCAGCTGACCTTGATTGGTATCGTTCACAGACGGCACGTCAACTGACTCGGGCAGCTTCGCAGTGCCGGTCTTCTCGATCTGCACAACTTCGGTCAACTCTAGCTCCGAATTGTACAGCGCCGTGGACGCTGTTACCTTGACCGTGTCGCCGGCATGGAAGCCACTTTGGCTCTGGTAGACATAAAGTCCGCCGGTCTCATCCTGCAGATAAAAGGTTTGCCCGCCGAAAATACCCGGCTCAGTCGTTACGATCCCCTCAACCGTCACCAAGGATCCAACAATCTTGGTCCGGGCTTCGCCGATGGAAACGGTCGCTGGAATCGGATCTTCCTCGTCCGGAAGCGGTTCTGCTGGGACGTTACCGAGCGTTACTGATTCGGTCTTCAGGTTCGTTCCGTTCTGGCGCAGACGCAGATTGGATGCAGCCGTGGTGCCCGGTTTGATCTGCACGGTCAGATCTTTGTAGGCATGGCCGTTCAAGTCTGAAGTCAGGCTAAAGTTGGCGCTGTAAGCATAGCTACTCGGCCAAGTGCCGTCACTGTTCTGGATCTTGGCGATCTGGGCACCGCTACTCACCTGGTAGATACCCAATTGGAAGCCTGATACGCTCGTATTGGCAGGGAGATTATCTGCGCTGACACGAATCTGGAAATCCTGCGCGTTCGGCAGCACCGTTTGGTGCGTGAAATTGTACACCGCACTTGCAGTAGCCGCCGGTCCGCCGTAAGAGCCCGCCTTGTAGCTGGTGCGGTCAAACCATTTGTAGCCGGCATTCGGAGCGGCCCATGGCTCTGGCTGCGGCTCGGTGGAAAGCGCCGGCTCTTCGAACGGCAGCAGCTGCGTCGGCTGATCCAGCGTCAGGCCACTTACCTTGGTGAAATCCGTATAGCTCTCTTGTTCGGCGAGCCAGTTAACGGTGTTCACCAGGAGCTCAGCATCGTCAGCCTCCTTGAAGCCATCGTAAGTCGTTTTTTTGGCACCGGTATCCTCGCGCAAATACTTCGGTGTGGCATCCTCGACTGGGGAGGAGTCGCCGAGAAAGGCGGCTTTGCCGGCACCTTTTTTCGCCACGGCCACATAAGGACCTTCCGCTACGCCGCCGCCATTGTAGACACCTTGGTCCACCGCGTTGCCCCAAGCATTGTTGGTTTTCGGTAGATAGACGATGCCCTTCGCCCGGGTCGGGTCGAGGATTGCCAGCGTGGAGCCGGCATGCATGGCTACACTTGATACTCCTGATGTAATACCGAAGGCCTGATCGGGAGCCACGATGTTGGTGGCGTTAATGTCACCGAGCGCATTGAAGCGGAACCGGACACCGAACTCTTCCGCCAGCCAGTCGGAGCTGACCACGCCTTGCATTGCCGCGGAACCGGCCTCTTCAGTGCTCATGCCTTTGGCCGGGTTGTCCCAAGCTCCGCGGCGGTAACCGTTGAATGCCTCATTGCCGTCCCAGCGGTTCTTATTGCGGTCCGCATTGTAATGATCGCCGATGAAGAAGATGCTGCCGCCGTTCTCCACGTATTCCGCCATAGCTGCCTGCTCACTGGATTTATATGGAATGTTAGATTCGGCCACGACGAAGACGTCATAGCTGGAAAGATCGCCTAGCGTAATCGGAGTGGTCTTACGAAGCTCTTTGACGTAATAGCCTTCTTGCGCAAGCGCATTACCAAAATCGGAAAAAGCGCCATCAATAACCCAGTCGGCCGCTCCGGCCGTCTGCGCGTGGGTATTGTCAAACAGAATTTTCTGGCCTGCATGCTCGTTGACCACTTTGGCTTCAATGAATGGGGCGGGGTCGCTTGGCCCCTCAGCGTATATTGCCGAGCCGGCTCCGAATGCGAACAAATGCAGGGGTACGGCAACAGATGCAACCAGCATGCTTTGTAGCAGCTTCTTATTCCAACCTGAACGCTTCTCCTTCATATTCATCCTCCTTAAGATATAGATCGGTGGATTTTTCCATAATTGTCCACCGCTTTCGTCTAATATGCTATCTCATAAGGATTAGGAAAAACATAGATTTTTGTAAAGTGTTGTAAATTTATACTTTCGGCCTATACAGTGGGTGAAAACAAGGTCGAATCTTGGAAATAAGCTATGAAAAAAGTCTTAGTGATACTGGAGTTTGGGTCCGGAATGTCCTGCAATAGAAAAATGGTCAAACACAAGAATCACAAAAAATCCCCCCATGTATACAGGAAGAGTTCACAATCACGTGATCTCTTATATTCCTGACTATCATGAGGGGATTTTTGGCTAAAAAGCAGGCGCTGCTTGATGCAGCACATACTTCATTCGATTATTTATTGAAAGTAATCTTTTCCGAACCGTTCTCAAGAATAATCGAAGTGTCCCGCGGCTTTGTTTCCGCGATTTTGCGGCCTGCTCTGAACGAATAAAGTACTCCGGCCTGTTTACGAATGGTCTCATACTCATTCTCTGCTTCAAGAACGATGAAGTTGGCAGGTTTACCTACTTCAATGCCATACATATCCTCGATATTCAACGTTCTTGCGCTATTTTTCGTAATAAGATCGATTGAATTTACGATTTGATCGTATCCGAGCAACTGAGAAGCATGAATACCCATGTGCAGCACCTGAAGCATATTGCCTGTGCCAAGCGGATACCATGGATCAAAAATGTCATCGTGACCGAAGCATACATTAAGTCCCGCTTCCAGCAGTTCTTTGACGCGAGTTAACCCTCTTCTTTTCGGATAAGTGTCAAAGCGTCCCTGCAGATGGATGTTAACCAGAGGATTGGAGACAAAATTTAGGTCAGCCATCTTCAGTAATCTAAACAATTTGTACGTATATGCATCATTGTATGACCCCATCGCCGTCGTGTGGCTTGCTGTCGTACGGGAGCCAAGCCCGCGTTCGTAAGCTTCTTTGGCTACAACTTCCAAGAAACGGGATTGCTCGTCATCGATTTCGTCGCAATGGATATCGATCAGACGGTCGTATTTTTCAGCGAGGTCAAACGCAACCTTCATCGAATCAACGCCATATTCTCTTGTGAATTCGAAGTGTGGAATACCACCCACCACGTCAACACCCATTTTCAGCGACTCTTCTAGTAATTCCACGCCGTTCGGGAAGGAGTGAATACCTTCCTGTGGAAAAGCGACAAGCTGGATGTCAATGAACGGTGCCATTTCTTCTTTCACTTCAAGCATCGCTTTTACGGCGGTCAAGCTTGGATCAGTAACGTCTACATGTGTTCGTACATGCTGGATACCCTGCGCGATCTGCCACTTCAATGCAGTTTTGGAACGCGTTTTGACGTCTTCATGCGTCAGGAAGGCCTTGCGTTCTGACCAACGTTGGATGCCTTCAAACAGTGTTCCGCTCAAATTCCATTCTGGCTCACCTGCTGTTAACGTTGTATCCAAGTGAATATGAGGTTCAATGAACGGCGGCAGCACAAGTGAGCCGTTAACATCAATTACTTCCTCATTCGCAGTTAGTTCCATTGATTGCGTGATAAGCTCAAACTTCCCATCTTTCACAACAATATTCCATAAACCTTCTTTACCCCGCAATTTTGCGTTCTGTATAATCATTTTTATTCCCCTTTTCTTTGGATTCTTTCTTAGCAACGATCAGCATTATCACGGTGTATACAACCGCTGTTCCAATCAGTGCATTAAGTGGTGTTATTCCTGGAGCCAGCTGGGCGAAGGCCACGCCGATAACCCAAGCCACCATCGCGATCCAGTTTACATTTTTGAAAGTCATGTCGGCAAATGGTTTATAGTTTCTGCGCTTCACAATAAAATAGTCTGCGATGATGATCGCCCCGATGGACGGTATCGCCGCGCCCAGCACATTCAGGAAACCAACGAAATTGTTGTACATCCACATGGCAAATACGGTACCCACGATGCCGTTAACGATAACGAAAAACTTTTTCGAAATTTTAGTGATATTGGCAAAGCCCAGCCCGGAAGCGTAAAGTGCGTTATCGTTAGTTGTCCAGATGTTCAGCCCCAGTACGATGATCGCAGGAATGAGCAATCCTTGCAAGAACATGACCTCCGAGATATCTGCCAAATTATAAGCCATTGCGCCGACTGCACCGAAGAGAAACATAAGTGAGTTCCCTAGAAAGAACGAAATGACCGTTGCAGTAACCGCCTGCCGGGAGGTTCTGGCAAACCGGGCAAAATCGGGCGTCAACGTTCCGCCGCTAATGAATGACCCGATACAAATGGTCAATGCTGCTGCTGCGGTGAGCGACTCTGTTGGTGTGTAATCGAGCAACCCTTGCATACCACCCAGCGTGTTTACTCCTTCGAACACTGAGTAACCACCGAGAATAGCAATGGCCGGAACTGCTATATAACCCAGAATGACGAGCGACTTCATGCCGAAGATGGCTGATGCCGTCATTGCGAGACCAAACACGAAGATCAAAAGGTACACATTCCAGTCCATCGCTCTGGCGACCGGTACCGCGAACATGGCTACACCGACACCGAACCATCCGACCTGTGTGAAGCCAAGCAGGAAAGAAGGAAGGTACGAGCCTTTTTCACCGAACGCATATTTTGCAAGCAAATGCGTGGAAAGACCTGTTTTGGCAGCGATATGTGCCAGTGCTCCGGTATAGATGCCGAGTGCCAGATTACCGGCAAGCACGATTCCAATGAACTCCATGAATGTCAAACTGACCCCTAACGTTCCCCCTGCCAACATGCTTGCGGAAAAGAAAGTGAATGCTAACATGACGGAGAACGTCTTTCCAAAATGATTTCTCTGCGTTTTCGGCACCGCTTGCCACGAAAACTCTTGATCTTGTTTACTCATCAGAATACCCCCAGTATAAAGTGTCCTGATACCAAAAAAGCAGAAACAAAAGAGGCTACTCGTCAGATCAAACTGACAAGTAGCCTCTTTTGTTCATCATAATCCGCGCTAAGACACAGAGCATCCCTTGACGGAATATGCCCTGCTTCTCACGTGATTATAAAAATCCGCTGTCCTTGTCAGCCTCTCTGGACTGAATTAAAGGTACCAGTATTCAATTACATTCTATTATTTTAGAAAAACCTATAGATGTCAATGTCATTAATATCCATTGATATAAATCCTCTTTTGAATGCTGCGCTTGGAATTATTATGTGGATGAGGTCGACCAAGGCACTTGCTCATAGTACAAAGCCTTATGTGGTACCGGACAACCTCACTCTCGGAGTTCCTCCACTTCCTATCAGGAACGGCCTGATCCACAGTCCAAACGGAGCGGTTATTTAATTTATTCAGGAGGTGGATTCCGTTTCGCTCAGATGTGCCATATCTATTAAATTATTTAGTAGTGCCAAGTAATAAATTAACAATCGTATCCAGCTGAAGCTCTAATGAAAAAGGATCCTCCATTACGAATTCATCATGATAGTTATCACCATACAAATAAACTTTGCCATTTTTCACTGCAGGGATGCCTTTCCATATGTTACTTTCCATTGCTTTATTTGTTGCATCAGCATCGCCATTATAAACAAAAACATAATCCCCTAAGTATTCTGGGAGCACTTCAAGTGAAATCGATTCAAACCCCTCAGCCATATTTTTTGCACTTTCTGTTGGAGGCAGCTGCAGCATATTGTATATAGTGGAAGAACCATAGTTTCCTCCCTTTGCCGCTAAGACGTATACCGCTTTTTCTGAAAATGAAACAACCGAAACGGTTTCCCCTTCCTTGATAACACCGGCGAGTTTCGACTTTGCTTCAGCTACTTTCTGTTCGTATTGCGCAATCCATTCTTCTGCTTCTTTTTCTTTTCCGAATATCTTGCTTACACCCCTGAATTTATCAAGCGGCCCTGCGGTTGTTAACCCCTCCCAATAAGGCAGAAAAACAGTCGTTCCAATCTTCTCATATTGTTCTATGTTCTCATCGATTGAACCGATAATTAAGTCCGGATCTAGCATCGTTAATTTTTCCAGATTTAAAGGAAAATCCCCTAAATCTTCAATCTTCTCGATCGTTTCTTTCGGAATGTCCGCCTTTTCCATCCAGCCTTCATCCAGCATAAATGTTCTTGCACCGATTGGAACAATTCCTAATTTCAATAAATGTCCCATATATTGGTCAGCCGCTACTCTTTTCGGCTCTGCAGGTACTTCCACATCTCCCTTTGGCGTTGATACTATTCGAGTCTTCGAACTTTCTTCTAATACTGTTTGATTAACGGTTCCATTCCCAGTACTCTGCTCCTTCGCAGCTGTGCCCGTCCCGCTTGAGCAAGCACCTAATAATAGAGAACCGCAAAGCAGCAAAGCTGCCGTCGTTTGAGATTTTGTCATTTTAAACATATGTAATTCCCCTTTTTCCGTATTATGATAATGATTATCATTATTAATATACTGTTGAACGATGTGTTCAAAAATAGAGGATGTGGGGAAGTTTGATGGACTTTCAGCAACTTTATGTGCCTGTAACTCTCTTGTTCTAAAATGTGCAGGGGATACACCTTTTCTTTTCTTAAAAATTCGGCTGAAATAATAAACGTCTTTATAACCAATGCTTGCTGCAATTTCCCCGACAGAAGCCTCTGTTGTCATTAAAAGCTCTGTTGCCCGTTCAAGCCTAAAACGAATTAAGTAATCAATCGGACTCATACCTGTGTACTCTTTAAACAATGATGACAAATGATAAGCACTGAAATTAAATACTTCCGCAAGAGAATCTAATGTAATTGGGTCCGCATAGTATTCCTGAATATAGGTGATTACTTGGACTGCAACACTTGTTTGTTTCACCTCAGTCTCTTTTCTATATAATTCTTTTAAAACCTGATCAATGAATTGATAAAACAGTGATTTAACATGGAGTCTCTCTTCTTGCCTGTTCCATTTTTGATGCATCATTTGAATTTTGTTATAAAGTAAAATGGGTGCATCAGGGGAAAAACAATATTGTATTTGGAAGGGATCCTCTTCATGAATCCATGCACGGTAGTAAATAATATAGTAAACAAATTTTTTGCTTGTCGGAACAATATTGAGGCTCGCCCCTTTCCCGCTATGGAGGATTTGAAATCCTGTAAAAGAAAATTCGGCCTGATCTAACTGAACTTGAGCGCTCCCATGTACCGAAAGTAAAAAAATACTGGCAGGAATCTTATATTTTTGAAGAATTTCGCCTTGAACCATTTCAATTTGGCGTACATCCAATAACTTGACGGTCGCTTGATCCCATAGAAATATTTGATTGTTGATGTGCATAATGACTACCCCTTCGTTATCTGTCTAATGATCATCATAAATGATAACCATTATCAATAACAGTTGTCTAAAGATAATAAATGTCTAGACTGAAGAAAACTGCTAAAATGTAGTTAATGTATAGTGTAAATATCACTCATGAACAAAGGAGAACTGAAAATGAGAAAACTCGTTCTATTTCTTCACGCATCGCTTGACGGTTTTGTAGAAGGGCCGAATGGTGAAATGGACATTGGCTGGGTTTCCTATGATGCTGATTTGGAGAAACATGCGAAAGAAATTCTGAGTACTGCCGACACTGTCCTTTGGGGACGTGGGACTTATCAGATGATGTATAGCTACTGGCCATCTGTGCCTTCGAACCCATCAGCTTCGCAGCATGAACGGAATCATGCCGAGTGGATCGAAAAGACAGCTAAAATCGTTTTTTCCACGACGCTGGAGAAAGTCGAATGGAATAATTCCAGACTCGTGAAAGAAGATGTCGAGAAAGAGATCAATAACCTCAAACAGCAGCCAGGCAAGGATATGGTTATCCTCGGCAGTCCTAGGTTCGCACACCACCTCATGCAGCTTGATTTAATTGATGAGTATAAAATTACGGTTTCTCCCGTTCTGATCGGTAAGGGATTGCCGTTATTCCAAGGTCTCAAGGAGAAGATCAATCTTAAGCTAATCGAAAACAAAACCTTTGATTCTGGAGCCATAGGCCTCGTTTACCAGACGGTAAGATGACCTTGTCGCTTAAGGTGATTATGCTAACGGGGAACGTTATTGGAACGACAACAGCTGCAATCTAATATTTTATTTTCACCAAACAACAGGTCAAGATATTTATCTAAATAACAAAAATCCGATTGCGCCCAACAGCGTCAATCGGATTTTTGTAAATAAATTATTGTTCAGCCGCCAATTGCAGGAAATGATCTGCAGCTAAACGGACAGCCAGGATACTTGCGCTGTTTAGTGAATTATCAAAGATAAGAACATGATTGTTTTTTACTGCTTCCAGTGAGTTCCACGCTTTTGAAGTTTCCTTCTCCTTGATGGCCGCCTTTGCGATATCCATATCATGCTGGATAATAATATAATCGGGATTCATGCTGTATAGACCCTCCAGAGAAAGAGCCCCGCCCTCCTCGGGATATCCCTTTGGTGGCAACAACCCAAAGCCCACAGTTTGATTGTAGTACATCGTGTTTTTAGAGCCTTGAGCATTAAAATTGGCTTTTCCATCGACCCGTAGCAAGGCAAAGGTCTTATTTTCAAGACTATTTAACTGTTTTTTCGTATTGGCTATCATTTCTTGTGTTTCCTTAATGGCTTGTTCTGCTAACGTCTCTTTTCCAACAATCTGAGCACACAGCATCGTCGTTTTTTCCCAGGTATCGGTGTAGTCAATTAAGATGACAGGTGCAATCTTATTCAACTCATCATAATTGCTATCAACAGAACCCTTGAAGGTTACAATCACATCAGGCTTTGCATCCATGATCATTTCCAGATTCGCATTGCTATTGCCCAAATCAATAATCTCAGCAGTTCCGGCATAAGGCTGTAAAGTAGCGAAATCTTTCATTGCTTCAGCTGCGTTAGTTGATGCGATTGGAGGCGTATCTAGAGCAAAAAAGTAATCCAAATACAAAGGATGAAGAACCGCTATCCGCTCAGGTCGTGTCTTGAGCACCACTCCATTGTCGCTGGCATCTGCAATTGTTCTTGGCCATCCCGCTTCCTCGATCTTGCCGACTTCAGGTGCAGTTGTGACTGAAGTTTCGGAACATCCAGCCAGTAATCCTGCTATTATAATTAAGGATGCAATCCATCCAAATAGTCTATTCATTTGGCTCCTCCTTGAGTTGTTATCATTACTATCTGTATAAATGCTTCATTAAATCACGGTTTTTCTGTATGAACAGGTCATTGTGCGAAGACACCATCCCGGTCGAATTTGCCTCTGGCGTGATGTATTGTTTGGCCTGGTTTACTGCATTGGCAGAATCCTGGAACGCTCCCGCTATCAGGTGCAGCTTACCTTCATGATGCAGAACATCACCTGCCGCATAAATACCCGGCACGGATGTCCCGCTCATTGCTGATCCTGAAATCCGATGTTCCCACAGATCAATTTTAATTTCACTGTTCACCAGTAGTTCCTTGTCGCGTTCATAGCCGTGATTAATGATGACCTCATCAACGGACAGCTCAAATGCTTCTCCGTTGTCATTGCTTTTTAGCAGTACTGTCCCTATTCTTTCGTGATCCGGTGTGGCAATCAATTTTTTGATTGAAGTATTTAACAAGCACACTACGCCATTGTTCGCCAAGCGTGAAATATCGGCTTCATGCCCCTTTAAGTTCTCTTTCCGGTACGTTAAATACACCTTCTTGGCAATCGGGGCCAGTTCGTTCGCCCAGTCAACAGCAGAATGTCCGCCACCCGATATTAGAATAGTCTTCTCTTTGAAGCGGGCAAGTGACTTCACCGTATAATGCAAATTTGTGATTTCAAATCTTTCGGCACCCTCGATTTCAAGCTTGATCGGCTTCAGAATGCCTCCTCCAATGGCCAATATTACAGTTCTAGTGAAATGCTTCCGGTTTGCATCCGTGTGCAATATAAAGTAACCTGCTTCATCTTTCGAGATGGATGTGACCTTTTCATTAAAAGCAACCTCCGGCTGGAACGTCATCCCTTGCGCAACCATTTGTTCAATAAGCTGCGAGCCAAGAATAGGTTGTAAGCCTCCCACATCCCATATCATCTTTTCCGGATAGACATGCACCTTGCCGCCAAGTACAGGCTGAAATTCAATGATTTTGGTCTTCATTTCGCGGAGTCCACTATAAAATGCAGCAAATAATCCGGCCGGACCGCCGCCAATAATCGTAACATCAAACATTTCCTCTTCATGCATCATTCAATCGCCTCAACTCTCTTTTTTTATATCCCTAGATGCTCACGAAAAGTGCACCCCGTATATTCACTTCGAAACAAGCCTCTCTCAACCAGCTTCGGTACCAGCTTCTCAAAAAACAGTTCCATAGATTGTTCTGAACCGCCCGGCAAGGCGATGAAGCCATCCATAGCCCCCGCTTCAAACCGCTCAATAATATCGTTCAGTACATCCTCGACTGTCCCGACAGATACCCAATGAGCAGATCCGACAACCTCCGGCCTGTCCAGGATCTCTTTCACTGTAGGCTGGTTTTTGATAATATACCGCCGCAATAGTTCGGCATGTGTCCGACTGCGGACGGCCTGATTTGAATCGGGTAACATATCAGCAGTTACGCGCCTATCTATGGAATAACCGGTTAAATCAAGACCTAACACCGATTTAAGCGAAGCATGTCTGCGCTCAAGACTTAAATTCGCATGTGCGGTCTTATGTAATTCAAGCGCTTCTTCGCGCGTATCAGCCAGGAAAAAATATAAGCCCGGCAAAACTCTGATGGCATCCGGATCACGTCCCTGCTCTGCCGCTCTTTTTCTCAGATCATTCCTTAGCTCCACTCCTGATTCGATATCCGGCATTGCTGCAAAAATAGCATCTGCAACGGAAGAAGCGAAATTCCGTCCAATATCCGAAGCGCCGGCTTGAAATAGCGGAGGCGTTCCTGACCTGTGAGCAGGCAAAGTAAGCGGTCCTTTTACACTGAAAAATTCACCGGAATGATTTATAGCAGTTACTTTATCCTTATCCGAGAACATACCCGACTGACGGTCGATAACAATCGCCTCATTCGGAAAACTCTCCCACAGCTTGCATACAACATCTGTGAACTCTTTTGCCTTGGCATATCTCTCTTCCGGTGAAGGCATAGGTGAATCGCTGAAATTATCGGCGCCTTCAATAGAAGTGACAATATTCCAGCCAGCACGTCCATTGCTCAGCCAGTGTAAAGACTGAAGCTGTCTTGCTACAACGTAAGGCGGATTAAAAGTGGTAGAAATCGTGGTCACCAGTCCGATCCGCTCGGTTTCACGGGCTATCGCTGCAAAAAACAATGCAGGGTCCGGGCTGCCGAAATTAGAGGAATCCCCTAACATCTGCGGGCTAACATACAGATAATCAGCCCTGAATAGAAAATCGAGCTTAGAATTCTCCGCCATTTTTGCCAAATCAATATAATATTCGATAGACCCCATCTTTTCGACTCCGCTATCCGGGTGCCGCCAGCCGTCTCCTTTCATCCAGGTTGCATTTAAGGACAACCCAATACATAATTGTCTGTTTCCTGTCATATCTACCAGCCTTTCATTTATAAATCAATTTACTGATAATGATTCTCAGTTACAAGGGTGAGTTTATCAAAAATTTAAATAAATTCAAATGTACAAATCTCAAATTCTACATGCATCATTATTTAATCTAAATAAAAAAGTCTGCACTTCTGGTTCATCACCAGTAGCTGCAGACTTAATTCAAGTATAAGAAACTCGATATGTATATTATCTAATTATCTATAGGCAGAGGGAGAAACACCGAATTTCTTTTTAAATAATCGGCTGAAATACAGCGGATTGTCATAACCGACACGGTCCGCAATCTCGTGAATAGGAAAATTGCCTGCTTTGAGTAAGTCACAGGCTCGTTCCATACGATAATTAACGACATAGTCGATTGGACGCAGCCCCGTGTATTTGTGAAAGAAGTAAGAGAAGCGGTTCGTACTCATTGCATGCCGTTCCGCTAACTCACCGAGTGTAAGTGAATTCATATAATGGAGTTTAATGTATGCAAGGGCTTCATCAACCATCTTTTGATTCGGTGAACTGTCGTTCTCTCTGTAACTGCAAGCAATCAGAACCTGATGCATTAGGCTTAAGAACAACTCTTTGATACGCAGCTTTCCAATTTCTCCGGATGGATGAGTATTCTGATGAAGCATGATTAGTAATTCAATAATTTTTAGATTGGCTCCTGGCTCCAGCTTGAAATGAGAGTCAAATTCGGTAGTACAATTCATTTCTTCTGGCATATCCAATTTATAAAAAAGGGAGTAATACTCAAGCTCTGATTGTCCTATTACCTGTGAATCCATTTGCATACCTGGAGCCGCATGAAAAACTGACCCTGGCCGTAATTCATATACGGTTCCATTCACACGTATTCTGGCTCCCCCGCGAATGATAAACAGAAATCCATGCTTAACGGTGGTAAATTCACTTAATAAACTTTTGGGCTGGATGACTAATCTGCTTCTATCTTCTATATCATAGACACCTTTAGTAAATGCCTTTGCTAATTTGTCCAAATTTATCAATGTTCTGCACCTGCTTCTGTTAAAATCAGATCCCATTCTGATATTTATTTAAAATAGTATAGACAAAAGCGTGCGAAATTGCTAGAAGTGTAGTAGATATTCTACTGTACATTGCACTCAAAAAGATGCTCAGGAGATTTTGGTTGAAAATATGCCGTCTTCATTACAATCAATTTGAAGAAGTTCATCCTGTAAAATCCAAACATCAGTGTTTTCAACAAAGAAATGAAATCCACCAATGGATTGAACCCATGCTGGATCGATCGGTGTAGCACTTGCATTAATTCCAACAGTGAAGGCATCTGAGCCTCCACCGGAATATTTTGCATAAATTCTTACATATTGGCCCTCTTCCAAATCCCATTCATTCTTAAATGAATCCAATGCTTTTTCGGATACTGCAAATGATATCATTCCCCTTCTCTCCTTTCTGCTGTTTAATCACATTTTTTTATTTCGCCACGATAATTGGCCATTCTGAAACTGGCTCCGCATCCACATGAAGCTTTTGCATTAGGGTTATTCATAGTGAATCCGCCTACCATTCCACTCTCTTCATAGTCAATTTCAAGCCCGTCAATATATGCAATACTATTCGGGTGAACCAATATACTAAAATCCTTTTTATTTAATACAATGTCCTCTTCTGCCTGCTGTTCATCTACGACTAGGGTGTAGGATAATCCACTGCATCCCCCTTCATCAACACCCACTCTAAGGAATGGATTTCGGATATTCGCACTTAATAAGATTTCGGCGATTTTTTCTGATGCCTTATCACTGACCTCGATGATCATTGTAAACTCCTCCTTCGGTTATTTGTTTTTCAAACCTAAAGATTGGATACCCTTTCCTATCTTGATATACGTCCTATGGATACTACAAAATAACGTGGGCTGAAAATGCTTTGATGATTAGACGCATGAAATGTGACCTCCAAGAAAATTGGTATGTATACATCGTATCCGACACTTAGTAAACATTTTTATTTATAATGTCTAAGCTACAGTTCAGCTTTGACTTTGTCAACATTTTTGTTTAAAATGTAGTCTGTGATGTAGATTTAGTTGCTTCAAAAGGAGGTGCACCTTGAGCCGAAATCATACCAAAAAAGATGTCTCAACCAAGACCCGAAGAGCGATCATTGATCTGTTAAAGCAGCAAGGGGGAATGGATGTTATGGCACTCTCCTCCCAGTTTTCGCTATCTGGAATGGCTATTCGTCAACATTTGAATGCGCTGAAAGAAGAAGGGTTGGTAACTAACAAAGAAGAGTCCCGTCCCATGGGTCGACCCACCAAGCTATGGATCTTAACACCCGCGGCCGATCGGTTTTTTCCAAGCGGATATTCGGATTTATCCGTCAGTTTGATCAATTCTATGAAAGAAGCTTTCGGAAATGAGGGGCTGGACAAGCTGCTGGCTGTTCGAAATAAGAATATGCAAGAACAATATCTTCAGCATCTTGGTGATACAACAGACGTTAGAGAGAAACTGGAGAAGCTGGCCGAGATTCGAACAAATGAAGGTTATATGGCCGAGGTTAAGGAGCAGGAAGATGGCAGTCTTTTATTCATTGAGAAACATTGCCCGATCTGTGAAGCTGCTGCTGTGTGTACCGGGTTATGTAAGAATGAGTTGCATCTATTTAAAACTGTTCTAGGAAATAATGTTCATATTGAACGAGGGGAGTACATTTTAGCGGGAGGAAGAAACTGTGTATATACGGTTAGGCAAAATAAGCTGCCATTTTAGCGACTTTTAAAGGGACTATGTTCTTGTCCCTCGATCTTAAAACTGGCGGTGCGACGGAAGAAAGAACCAGCCGCCTATGAGATTTATGGGAAGTAGCTAATTTTTTCAGATTATCGAATACACTAGTCCATTCCCAATACCTTGAAAATCTACAAGCTCACAGCCTATCTCCCCCTATACACATAGTTAGTAATGCCACCATCGCACGATTACATACAAAGGTAACTTCTCACGCTTCTTAAAAAGTAAAAAGAAGATGCCTAATTCAGCTAACAAAATGGTAATGTTCACTATCGAGATCTTGAAGTATACCATACCCCAATCCCAGGAATAAGGTGTATAATCAGCAATCACGACCCATGCTCGACAACAGGATCATGATTTCTTCTGCCGATGTTATTTCCATCGTATAATTCACCCCCTGCGGTAATATGAAGAACAGAATTTAGAGTGTACTAAATTCTTTGTCCTTGCCTCCTACGGATTTACACCGATTGAGAACGGACGTGCACCTACAGGAATAACACTAATCACAGCCTGGGTAACCATATTCGTAACCCCGTCAATGACGGTAACAATATCCGAGTTGAATTCAGCTACATAAATAGAATTGTTTAAGGAATTCACACCTATCCCCGTTGGAAAAGGAGAACCGCCGGCGGGAATAATGGTCGTCACCACAGTGTTTGTTAATCCGTCAATGACAGTAACAGTATTATCATTAAAGTTGGCAACATAGATAGCATTGGTAGAGGTATTGACCGCGACTGCACCTGCTCCATCCCCGGCAGGAACGGTGGCCAGCACAGTATTGGTCGCTCCGTCCATAACGGATACGTTGTTGCTGTTCAAATTAGCAACATAAATACGATTGGTTAACGGGTTTATGGCTACTCCCGCAGGATTCACGCCTACAGGGATGACTACTATCACCGCACCTGTTACTCCGTTGATCACAGAAACATCATTGCTATTGAAATTGGAAACATAAATGCGGTTAACGGAGCCTGTGTGTCTATACAGAAAATGAAATTCTTGTTTTTAAAAATTGTTATTTCGATGAATCTTGGTATTCAGAATCTCTTGACGAAAGTACGCTAACATAATCGGATCCGATAGTAAATTATCAGCCTATGTGAATGCACTCACTAAAGTGGGATTTGTCATTGAGCAAATGATTGAGCAATCTGATGATAACTTATGTAGTCGCGGGACGATAAAAGCGATTTTTCAAAAAAAACAAAAATACTTCCTGTAACTTCTGAAATTAAAGCAAGAAAACTCTAGCATCCGATACCTATTGAAACAACACCTTACAACGTAATAATTATTAAATAAGCCGATCCAGAAAAGGATCGGCTTATTTAATAGCTTTTTTAACGTCAATCTTGTCTGTTCTCAACAGATTTCATGCGGTTTTGATCGTCAGGCACTCGATCATTACTGAATTCCTGGCCTGCTTCTACTTCACCATGACCGGAAACACTTCGGGCAAAATTTGTGAACTGCCTTTTTTGCTCATCTAGCTTGTGTTTACTCTTAAGAAGCTCCTGCGGATCCTGATTTGTCATAATGCTATCCTCCCAAAATGGAATCATGCAGTTTATTCGCACTACAGAAGTTTTCCATAATAGAGCGGTGCTTATGCAAGAATTTCAAATACTTTATTCAAAACAAGGTATTCTAAAACAATGATCCCAACGCAAAGAATAATAAAAAACTGAAGTCTTGCCGTATTCATTCTATCCTTCCAATACTCTCCTCGGAATAATGAAACGATGTTAGGTGTAAAAGTATGTCTAATCGTTTCGTTATAATCATCATTATCCACAAAGAACACGCGAAACAATACTTTATATACTGGAATATTTAAGAACAGTAGAAAAATGATCATCACAAGATCGAGACTCAATTTACTCGCCTCCCAAGATTCACTTATCCTAATTTTACCACATAAATAACTCTAGACATTGTAGGTCGATGACAATTTTATAATCGCTTCGTTCAATAAAAAAGACCACCATTCGATACTCTAATTGGTAATATCATTGTATCCACCGAGAGAAAGTTTCTTTTATAGAAACTTTCTCTCTTTATTTGAGCTTATTCAAGTTCTCTCTTAATATTGACCTACATAAAGGAGGTGAAAGTATGAATTCAAAAATCTTAATAGCACTAATGTCACTTGCACTAAGTGCTTTTGCCATTGGAACAACAGAATTTGTTATTGTTGGTATTCTGCAAGAGGTAGCTTCAGATCTTGGCATATCGGTTACACAAGCTGGGACTCTGGTGTCTGGGTATGCAATTGCCCTTGCTATTGGAACCCCGATTATCGTTGTTATTACAGGTAAATTTCCTATCCTAAAAAAGGATATCTACTGTTCCTCATGATCGTATTCACTGCAGGGAACGCTCTGGCAGCATTAGCTTCTACCTATTCCATTTTGCTCTTAGCAAGGATAATTACAGCTGTTGCACATGGTGTGTTTTTCGCTGTTGCAGCTACAGTGGCCGCAGATATGGTCCCTACTAACAAAAAAGGCACCGCCATCTCCATCATGTTCACCGGGTTAACCGTCGCTACCATTCTAGGTGTTCCCCTTGGGACATATATCGGTCAGGAATTTGGATGGCGGATGTCATTTGCGGTGGTTGCAGTATTAGGACTAATAGCTTTGTTTGTCACTATTATTGCCGTGGAAAAAATTCCGCGTTCAATTCACTCACCGAGCCTTAGAGATGTTGGTAGTCTGATTGCCAACCCGCGTATCATCGCTGCACTGCTAATGACAGTACTGGGTTTCGGCGGAACCTTCGCCTTATTTACGTATATCTCTCCTATCCTTAAAGAGATAAGTGGATATTCAGCCTCGTCTATTTCATGGCTGCTGTTGGTTTACGGAGTTGCTGTGGCAATTGGGAATATTATTGGGGGGAAATTAGCAAATGGACATCCTGTAAAGTCGCTCCGATTTGTATTCCTGTTTCAGGGCATTGCTCTGCTGTTGCAAATATGGCTGCTACCCATCAAGACGCTCACCATTTTATCCCTTATATTAATGGGGTTCTTCGCTTTTATGATGTCTTCCGGCGTACAGGCTTACATTCTAATGCTTGCAGAAAAGCTGGTACCTTCTGCTAAGGATGTCGCCTCTGCATTAAACATCTCTGCATTTAATATTGGGATAGCTGCTGGTTCTACATTAGGTGGGCTTGCAGTAGACCATTTGTATATTATGGATACGGCCTGGAACGGTTCAATTATGGCTGGATTGGCTTTTTTACTCGCAGCTATAAACTACAAAATGGATAAGAAACAGAATCTTTATGTTGAGGAGAGAGGATAAATGGATTTAAAAGCATTAGACCTATTAGAGAAGGAATTGGAATTCACAAGTTTTAGCCATCAAGATGCACTCGCTATTGGCAACCGGATTGTGCAGTGTGCCCAAGATAACAAAGTAGCGGTAGCCGTGCATATTGAACGTAACCGAGTTCCCGTGTTTACGCATCTAATGGATGGTACTTCGGAAGAAAACTACGAATGGTTATTTCGCAAAAAACGGATCGTTGATCATTATAACCGAAGTTCTGCCTACATTGAGCAACGCTTTATCCAAAGTGGTGCTTCTCACACAGAACACTCCCTGCTTTCCACGTCAGAGTATCAAGCAGTGGGTGGTTCTATTCCCATCCGTGTCAAAGGTGTTGGGGTTGTCGGGTCCGTAACAGTCGGAGGTTTGACCGGCGAGTTAGATCATGCTTATGCAGTTGAGGGCCTTCACCTGTTTTTAAAAGGCGAATAAGTGTCATAGTTATGGTCATGACCATAACTACTTTAATATAAATGAGAGGGTTAGGCGTAAAGCTCAATCCCTCTCATTTTCATTCATAATAGTTCATCAAGAGCCACTTTCGATGTAATCTTTATGTTTCCCAAATAACCCCTTTGTAGAACAGACTAATTCATTGAAATGCGTTGAGGTTCTCTGGCGAAAGAACTAACCAGTATAATGTTACTTTATATAAGCTAAAATGGAATTAAATGTTTTTATTTGTATGCCAATAATTCAATTATAGTTTTGAGGTGAATCAATGGATCAATATGAGGTTGCAACCCTAAAAAAAGGTCTACACATTCTAGACGCTCTGCAGCAAGGTGAACCCATGAGATTGACTGAGATTATGCACCGGTTTAACCTTAATAAGTCAACAACTTTTCGTCTGCTTTATACGCTGGAATTGACAGGTTTTATTCAAAAAGAAGGTCACACGTACAAAGCTTCTGAATTAAAGGGGCACCATTCATCATCTGCTAACACTCGACTTAATTGGTTAGTTGTTCCATCCCTGCATCAATTAGCGAATGAACTTGGCGAAACCGCATATATTGGGATTTTAGATGGTATGAAAGTCATGACAGTACAAGTGGTGGAGAGCAATCATGCCATCCGTAGCCATACACACGTAGGTGATTCTGCTTATGCCCATCTCAGTGCCTTTGGAAAAGTAATCCTGGCGCATCTAAGTGATGAACAACTAAAAGAAATGCTTACACATCTTACCCAGTACAAAGCAACAAAGCAAACTTTTGACGACAACCATTTATTAAAAGAGCATCTTAATGTAATCCGTCAACAAGGATACGCCATTGATGATGAAGAAACAGAAGTGGGTTTACGCTGCGTTGCTGCACCTATATTTTATAATAGTAAAGTGATCGCTGCATTGGCTATATCCGGCCCTGCTGCACGATTGAACCGAAAGAGAGACCGTGCGGTAAGTAAAATATTGAAGGAATGCAGTGCACAGATTTCCAGTCAACTTTGACACGCTCAACTATTCAAATTTCAATAATTCACACCAATAACACCATCTGACGCGAAAAAAAGGCGTATCCCAAACTGGGACACCCCTCTTTAAGCTTAGCTTAACGTTTCACTCTTCGAGCAAAATCAACGAACTGAAATTTATCCAGTCGATGCCTGGACTCGGTATATTGGAAAAGCACCGTGTTCTCCAAATAAACATAGTTTCGTACTACTACAATATGCGTGTAACTCTTCAAATCAAGCAGTCTATGATCCTCCTCAGTAGAAGGCTCAACGGATATCAGCTTCTTCGCATAACTAATTTTAAGACCCAACTCCTGCTCCAGATAATCATAGAGTGAGCCTTCCGCGATTTCCTCGCTTAGGAATGGAACAATATCCGCCCGGAAATAATCCTTATCCAAAATGATCCGATCGCCTTCAATCTCTCTGGCACGAATAACTTTCCAAACCAGGGTTTCAGGCGGAATCTGTAGGTGTCTGGCGAGCGCGGAGCCTGCCGGCTCACTTATCGTCCGCTCTACCAGTGTCCGCGAGGCAGTACCCAATGTATCGGCCATCTCTTTAAATGAAATCAGACCGGTAACGGGGAAATCCATTCTCGTCATATCAAGCACAAAGGAGCCTCTGCCCTTAATTTTGTGAATGTATCCTTCACGGAACAGCAGGTTCAGCGCTTTGCGAACAGTCTCTCGTGAGGTGCTGTAAGCTTCAGCAAGTTCACTTTCAGAGGGCAGCTTGGTTCCCGGTACCAGTTGTCCAGAAAGAATTTGGTTGCTGTACTCATTATAAATTTGCAAATATTTATTTTCTCTCAATTTTGATCACCGCCCTTTATTGTATCACGTCATGCCTTTGGAAGTTTCGATTCAATTGGAGGGAAATTTATAGCGTGGACATATGAATTCTTATATTTACAGAAAAACAGCCCCCAGGGGCTGTCTTTCTGTAATATAAAGTCTTTGCCAATATAGCCTGTATCAACCCTTGAGATGAATAGTCAAGATGCTAGATTGTCTAGCTGCAGCTGGTCCAGTCTTCTCCTCAATCTTATCCACCATATCCTGACCTGCAGGAATGATGATAGGAGTAATCAAAGGGTAACCTGCTGCGCGGATAGCTTCCATATCAAATTCTAGCAGAAGCTCGCCTGCCTGCACCTTGTCGCCAATATTCTTATGGGTGGTAAAACCACTGCCTTTAAGCGACACCGTATTAATCCCAACGTGGATGAGTACTTGTACACCACTGGCATGCTCCAATATAAGCGCATGTTTGCTCTTGATCACATGAGCTACTGTAGCATCAAAGGGTGCATATACTTTACCCTCAGAAGGTTCGATTGCAATGCCTTCGCCCATCTGCTTCTCGGCAAAGGCAGGATCAGGCACCTGTTCTAGAGATACTGCAGTTCCACTGAGCGGAGAGATAAGCTCCAGAATATTCACGGAGTCCTGTGACTCTTGAACTGTAGGGCGGCTGTTCAAATTGTCTGTCTCGCTCACAGTACTAGTAGCCTTTGTAGCTGAGTTCTTTTCGGAACGCCCCACCACAGAACGGCCGTAGAGTACAGTGGCGACAAATGGCACAATGAGAACAATAAGCATACCAATGAAGAACACGCCCCACTGGTTCGGGAATATCGAAAGGAAGCCGGGAATCCCGCCTACGCCAATGGAAGAAGCGCGAACCTGATTAACGGTAAGAAGCATACCGGCAATCCCTGAGCCGATCATCCCGAAGATGAAAGGATAACGATAGCGGATATTCACTCCGAAGATCGCCGGCTCCGTCACACCGAGGAATGCAGAGACGGAAGATGTAGCCGCCAAGCCTTTTGCCTTCTGTTCTCTGACTACGAACATCATTGCCAGTGCCGCGGCACCTTGTGCAATATTGGATAACGCTAACATCGGCCAGAGGAAAGTGCCGCCCTCGCTACCGATGAGCTGCACATCAACCGCCAAGAAGGTATGATGCATACCGGTGATGACCAGAAGCGCATAGAATCCGCCGTAAATCAAGCCACCAAGAAGCGCAAAATGATCAAATACAAAGATCAGGCCGG
Source organism: Paenibacillus sp. FSL R5-0744 (assembly GCF_037972555.1). Lineage (NCBI taxonomy): Bacteria > Bacillati > Bacillota > Bacilli > Caryophanales > Paenibacillaceae > Paenibacillus > Paenibacillus sp. FSL R5-0744. The sequence continues at coordinate 3,500,915 of NZ_CP150228.1, read as the reverse complement.
AGGTGATGGCATTGGCAATGCCAAACGTAACCGGACCGATAATGGTGAAGGCCAGAAAACCGGTAATCAGTAGAGTCACTGGCGCAACAACCAGCAGTTTAATGGAATCATACACCCGGCGGTTGAGGAACTTCTCCAGCCTTGCTAGAATGTAGGCCGAAACCAGCACTGGCAATACTTGTCCCTGATAACCGATCTTCTCCAAATGCCAGCCGAACAAATTCCAGGTTGGAACAGTACCCTCAGTGGAAGCACTTGCATAGTTATAGGCACTTAATAGATCTGGGTGCACGAGAATGAGACCCAAAACGATCCCGAGCAGAGGACTGCCGCCGAAACGTGTAACAGCTGCCCAACCGATAAGTGCTGGTAAAAAGGTAAACGCTGTGCTGGCAATCGTATTAATAATCGCAGCAATGTCTTTCCATGCGGGATAGACATCCACCAGCGACTGATTATCAAAGAAGATACCAGGCCCGGTCAAAATATTATTGATCCCAAGCAGCAAACCTGCGGTTACGATAGCTGGAAGAATAGGAATAAATATATCAGCCAGCGTCTTGATCGCACGCTGTAGCGGATTCTGTTTTCGGGCAGCAGCGGATTTCACTTCATCTTTGGAAGAACGAGAACCGCCAGTGATCTGAATCATTTCATCGTATACTTTATCTACAGTTCCCGGTCCGATAACGATCTGAAACTGCCCTTGGCTAGAAAATTGTCCCTTTACTAGTTCGTTGCGGTCCAAGGCTTCCGAATCCACCTTGCTCTCATCATACAGCGAGAATCTCAGCCGGGTTACACAATGTGTCGCAACCTCTATATTCTCCTTGCCCCCAACTGCCCGTACAATATCCTCAACATTTTTGCGGTCTATAGCCATATTTTCACTCCTTACATAATTGATTTGTGCTCCTTCTCAAGTACACCTCGTTAGCGGATTAACCACATGTAGGAAGCATAAGGACTAAGCTGAAGCTCTTGTGTTAATTCAGGTGTTTCTGTTGTATTTCCAATCAGAAGCTCGTCTTTACCACTTGATGATAACTCTGCCCAGTGACTATCTTCAAAGCGGAAGGTAATCTCTTTACTGCTGAAGTTCGAGACCACTACAAGCGCCTCTCCATCACCTGTTCTGGCGTAAGCGAACACTTCAGGATGACCATCATCGAGTCTCTTGAATACACCTTCAATGAATATCCCATACTCCTTGCGTAGTGCAATCAGCTTACGGTAATGATGGAAGATGGAATCGGGATTGGCTAGCTCCTTCTGCACATTGATGTCCGAATACCGCTCATCAACTTTCAGCCATGGAGTACCTACGGTGAATCCGGCATTTCGGCTGTCATCCCACTGCATCGGCGTACGGGAATTGTCCCGTGAACGTTCCTGAAGAATACTCAGGGCAGTCTCAGGGCTTTTCCCCTGTTCACACAAAATACGGTACATATTAAGTGACTCAATGTCACGGAACTCGTCGATGCTCTTCCATACCGGATTTGGCATCCCGATTTCTTCCCCCTGATACACATAAGGTGTTCCCTGAAGGCCATGCAGAGTTGTTGCAAGCAGCTTGGCACTCTCTACACGGTAGACCTTATCATCAGTGAATCTGGAGAGGGCACGCGGTTGATCGTGATTGTTAAAAAATAAGGCGTTCCAGCCCCGACCTTTCTGCATTCCGGTCTGCCACTCTGTGAACAAGCTTTTCATCGCTTCAAAATCATAGGGCATTAGCTCCCACTTCTGTCCATTCGGATAATCAACTTTTAAATGATGAAAATTGAAAGTCATAGAAAATTCCCGCTCTTTAGGACTCGAGTATCGGATGCAATGCTCCAATGTAGTTGAGGACATCTCTCCGACCGTCACCATCTCATACGGACCAAATACCTCTTCGTACATCGCTTTGATGTATTCATGAACCCGTGGACCGTCAGTATAGAACTTGCGTCCATCCCCCGGTGGAACACTCCCGTCATCGTTAGGGAAGCGTTGATCCTTGGAGATTAAATTAATTACATCCATGCGGAAGCCGTCGACACCCTTTTTAGCCCAGAATAGCATCATATCATTCACTGCTCTACGTACCTTCTCGTTCTCCCAATTCAGATCCGCCTGGGTTTTATCGAAGAGAGTAAGATAATATTGTCCCGAAGCTTCATCAAACTGCCAGGCAGGACCTCCGAACTTCGACTGCCAATTGTTGGGTAAGCCACCGTCCGGAGCGGGGTCCTTCCAGATGTAGTAATCACGATAGGGATTGTTTCTGCTTGAAATGGACTGTTTGAACCACTCATGTTCTGTTGAAGTATGGTTAACCACGATATCGATCATTAGCTTCATTTCACGTCTGTGCAGTTCCTGTACTAACTCGTCGAAATCCTCCATCGTACCAAAATCCGGGTTGATATTTTCATAATCCGCAACATCGTAACCGTTATCATGTTGTGGCGAGACATAGACCGGCTGTAACCAGACAATATCAATTCCAAGCTTCTGCAAATAGTCTAATTTTTCAATAAGTCCTTTAATATCTCCTGTTCCGTTGCCTGTAGTGTCCTTAAAGCTCTTCGGGTACACCTGATACACCGTGGACCGGCGCCACCACTCCGAATACTGGGACTTACTCAAGTTGAACACCTCCAAAAGAATTACTTTATGTCAAATATTAAACCTGTATATACAAGTTCAAACACTTCACACAGTTTAAACCTGTATATACAGGTTGTCAATACTTTTGCTATCTGACTCGGAAAAAGAGTAAAAACTGGCGGTTCTTCATTAATTAACCCATTTGATAATCAATTATTCTTTTTCCTATTTCGTATCTTAATAATTGTTCTATAATCACAACAAAAAAAGCCGCTAAGTAAGCGGCTCTTTATATACAAAGATGTCTTGTGCAGAATTCATAACGATGACGAGAATCCGCTAAGTTTAACTAAAAAATGATACCGATGATCAGAGCGGATAAAACGCTTACAAGTGTGGCGCCAAATAACAGTTTTAATCCAAATCGAGCCACAATATTCCCTTGTTTTTCATTTAAGCCTTTCACTGCACCCACAATGGTACCAATGGACCCAAAGTTAGCAAATGAGATTAGAAAAACCGAGACAATGGCTGTAGTACGCCCACTTAAACCATCTTGGATCTTAACAAAGTCAAGCATAGCAACGAATTCATTCGCAACAAGCTTTGTCGCCATGATACTGCCTGCATCAACAGCTTCATGCCATGGGACACCGATAAGAAAGGCAATGGGTGCAAAGACATACCCTAAAATTCCTTGAAACGAGATACCGAATACTCCGCTGAAGACCCCGTTAATTAATGCAATGATCCCAACGAAACCAACCAACATTACACCAACTACTATGGCTACTTTAAAGCCATCCATAATATATTCGCCCAGCATTTCAAAAAACGTTTGTTTTTCTTCTACCTGAACTTCAACAATATCTTCTTCAGGTGTAACTTCATACGGATTAATGATGGATGAAATGATAAATCCGCCAAATAGGTTTAATATCAATGCAGCTACTACATACCGAGGTTCTAGCATCGTCATATATGAACCAACAATTGACATGGATACCGTCGACATTGCAGACGCACATAATGTATACAAGCGATGTTTTGGTAATAATCCAAGCTGGTTTTTCACCGAAATAAACACTTCATTTTGTCCTACAATTGCGGCTGCAACTGCATTATAAGACTCCAATTTGCCCATGCCATTTATTTTACTTAGTACCAAACCAATATACTTGATAATGAACGGGAGAATTTTGTAATGCTGCAATATCCCAATTAATGCCGACATAAAAACAATTGGCATCAAAACATAAAGGAAAAATGTATGGGCCCCTTCATTTGCAATCCCACCAAAAACAAAGTCAGTCCCTTCATTGGCGTATCCAAGTAATTTTGCAAAACTATCGGCAAACCCTTTAATTAAGAATTCACCTATACTTGTTTTTAGTATAATTAATCCCAAACCGATCTGAATAGCAATCATTACAATGATTGGTCGATATTTAATCTTTTTCTTATTGTTACTTCCTAGCCATGCCAGTAATAGAACAATAACCAAACCAGCAATAGAAATTAGATAATGCATTTTTAGCCCTCCAAATTATCGGTTAATTTTCTTGGAATCCTCATATCGAAATGCATCTTTCCACATTAACCCTTGTTCCAAAATAATCGCCAACAGACTTCCGCATATTAATCCATTATTTAAAATGGCTATCACGATCGGAGATAAATGGGCCGTAGCTGATGAAGGGATAAACATTAATCCCACACCCACTAAAAGGGAAATTCCACTAACGATAAATGTTCGTTCTTCATGAATGACCTTCTTCAATTCCTTTAGCGCTAGTCCGACCATCTTCACAAAAATGACGAAGGTAACGGAATAGCCTATGGGAGCTGGAATCGCTGATATAACATTCATCATTGGCGGAAATAAGGATATTGAGATCACAAAGCAACATCCAATTAAAAATGATCTGCGCTCCTTCATCCCTGTTTGTTCAACATATCCCGCCGCTCCCGAGATAGGGACAGAACCGACCGCTCCTAAACCGCCACTAATAAGATGCGTAATTCCAGAAGTAAACCCGGCGCGCAAATAACGATGATGATCCACTTGCTTTTGTTTCATAACGGTCTCCATCAAACGGATTGACGCAACTGCATTGGTTATTAATAACAGCGTTAATAAAAATGCAGTAGTGATTGTTCCGGCATCGAATTGAGGTCTGCCAAATGGGAATATTTTCGGAAGCTTAAATAGAGTATCCGCATGAGAAAACACTGGTATATTACCGCAGATAATAAATAATAGGCAGCCTATCAATATACTGAAAATTATTGAAAACTGGCTGAGTACTACAAAGCGACTTTTTCCTAACCAAAAGGTAATGCAAACCACAATCACACTAAGGATGAATACTTTAACATCTAACGTGGTGTGGGCTATGGTAATCCCCATCATCCCTTTCATAAAAGATCCACTTAATTGAAAGATCAATAAAAGTAAATAAATAAAAGTGATGGTGGGAGTAAATAGACGAGCGATTTTATCCATTAGCTTAAATGCTGAAATTAGGATAAATAACACACCGCTAATGATCATTGCCCCACTTAAAGCTTGTAAAGCACCATTGTTAGAAGAATAAAGCCCCCCCACTAAACTTGCGTAAATCGTAAAAATGCTCCACCATAACCCTGCCGGACCTTCATGGATAGGGAATTTATGACCCGTCAGGCCTTGTAAAAATCCAGCTATCCCTAAAGTAATCATTGTGCTCTGGATAAGCCCGGAAGTCTCTATGGGTGTTAAGTTATATAAATCTGCGATAGCAATGGGTGCAGCAATTGCACCAGCGATCATAAAAATCATCCACTGCAATCCTGACAGTATTACCTTCATTTCTTTCTCACTCTCTTTTCTAACAACACTGCTCTTATCCATAAATCAGCCATCAATGACTGTGTTAAGGGCTATTTCGACCATTTCATAAAAGGATTGTTCACTTTCTTTATGAGTCAGGTGTTCCTGTCGTAGCAATTGACTGCCGACTGTTAAAATCGATAACGCTTTTACACCATATTTAGCGGCTAAAGTGTATAAGGCTGTACTTTCCATTTCTACTGCTAATACACCAAAATCCATAAACTTGTGAAGTCGATCTAAATTTTCACGATAGAATTCATCAGAATTATAAATGTTACCAACAAAAACATTTGCATTTTTAGCTTGTGCTTGTTGATACGCTTTCATTAACAATGAGAAATCTGCTGTAGGTGCAAAATTACAACCATGAAAGATCTTCTCCGTCATATTACTGTCTGAAGACACCGCTTGGGCTATTATAATATCGCGGATATTAATTTCACTTTGCATCGCACCACATGTACCAATGCGAACCAATTTCTTAACTTCATAATCGACGATCAATTCTGTAGCATAGATACTCATCGATGGATTTCCCATCCCTGTCCCCTGAACTGACACCGGTACACCCTTGTATATTCCAGTGTATCCATACATCCCTCTTACTTCGTTATAACAATTAGCCCCCTCTAAAAAGTGTTCTGCTACAAATTTTGCACGTAAAGGATCTCCTGGGAGCAAAACGCGCTCTGCTATTTCTCCCTTATTTGCACCTAAATGCCTACTCATAGTTCTTCCTCCAACTTTTAATAGTAAACTGAGGTTTACCGAAATCGCTTTCCACTTGCCCTCAAGTAAAATCAGTTTCGAAACTAGATTGAGCATAAGGTTTTTTAACATTACAAACTAGACCAAAAACTTACGTAGGTAACGGAAAATAATTGGTCAAATTATAAAAGCAATTCTTTACGGATATGGTCCAAATCTCTTTTAGAAGGGATCGTAGAAATAATAACAACAGGCACGGTCTTTAGTGCAACCGGGATATTACTAATGACAAGATCAATATTATTTTGTTGCATGATCTCGTCAGTTAGCCCTTTCATAATGGAGGTATTAAGGATCAATTGATCCCCAATTTCCTTCTTTATCAAATCTGCTATGTAATGACGAATTGAAAATTCCTCCCCGATCACTAAGAAAGCCCTCTTACTCTTATAACGTAAACTCGAGCGGACAATTAAGGTTAGTTTTGTTAAATGAAAATTATTGAAGAGAACGGAAGGGTAAGTTTTATTCCACGTTTGCATACAGGTTTGCATTTCTTGATAAATCTGCTGGCACTCCTGCTCTACATATGTTGTTAAATGACTTTTTGAAATCATCATCCATTCCGGAATGGCATTTTCGATTAATAACTTGTCAAAGAACCCGTAAATCTCCAAAATAAATCGTTCATGCATATCCAAGTTCGGGTATACCTTTGCCAACAACATTAGAAGCAGATTCCCCATTTGATATTCTTCTTTATCCTTGTGTAATTCGACTTCTTTAATCGGAGTGATCTCTGACCCTTCATAATAATGATATTGGCTGAGACTAACCATGGATTGCATAAAGAATATTTCACTCTTTGGAAATTCGATAGACAGCTTTTCTTCAAGACGCTCTGCTATGGCTCTCACTGGTATATAAAACATCCCCTTTTCCCAGGGGTATGCATTTTCGTCGATGGTTACACAATTTCCTTTCCCAGCTCTTTCTATTACAATTGCCAACAAAAAGGACAATTTCCTTTTGGAATTGATAAAATATACAATGTTATTCTCATTCTCTATATTTGTGATCAACTGATTTATATAAGCAAAATCGACATTCGCAAAGGGCCATCCTGTAAACTCATACGCATCACAATATAAATTCCAATAAAAATATCGAATATTCATTTCATTCCCTTTGATCACAGGTGTAGAGTAACTAATGCGTAACTTATACGCTTTTAGATCATTATTATTTAATTCCACAATCAGCTTCTTCAAAGACGAGGTACTCATAAACATGGCTTCAGAAAGCTCCTCCACAGACATTCGACCAGCATTCGTAAACAATAAATGCATCAGCCGATAAAAAATGGTTTGTCTGAACATAGAAGAAATCACTTCACTTATCGTACTTTGCCCATCACGTAGAAGAACGATTCCCTTACCTCTAGAAACTTCAATGGTTACAGTAGAGGGTAGTTGCTTGCTGATTTCCTCCACCATCTTCCGTATTGTCTTATCTGAGATCCCTAAACTTTTCTCCACTTCGGCTAAGGTAAACCATCTTTGTTCCGTATCAAGCAGCGTTAATAGTTGGCTAGCTAAATTAAATCCCTTATCCATTGTTATCCACCCTATTTCAATTTCATTTTAATTTTTATAGTATAAACAAATTCACATCTATAACCATATTATTTTTCAATAAAAAAACCCGGGTTTCATTTACCCGAGTTTCACATCACTTTATATTTGTGTTTTTTCTTCAATAGGGCTAATTGCTTTCAGCTGCATCGTTATGACGGCTGCTATAACGGCTTTGATGATGTCCCCCGGAAGAAAGGCTAGCGCTCCGACAAGTCCAGCCCAGATCGACGTATTGGTTATTAATGCCATGACTGGTGCACCAATCAGACTCACTAGTAATACACCAAAGATTATGTTGATCGCTATCAGCTTCCAAGTTCGGACCTTCGGCCAGATTTTTTCAGAATACCAGCCGATAAGGCCGGCCGCGATCGGGAAGCTAAATATGTATCCTGCAGAAGGACCAATGAGCACTGCGATTCCGCCGCGGCCACCAGTCAGTACAGGCAGTCCAATGGCTACCAGAATGATGAAAATGACTAGACTGAGGGCGCCCATCCGTTTCCCCAGAAAACATCCAGCTAACATGACGCCAAGCGTCTGGGCAGTGATCGGAACGGGGATGAAGCCGAGGGGGATGGGTGGAATCATGCCCAGCACCGCGATAAGTGCTGCGAATAATGCAGCATAAATAAGTTCTTTTGTCTTCAAAAAATTGACCTCCATTGGATATAAATAATTGTATTCTGGTTAGTAAATACGTCCAGTAAGCTGAATTATAATGGAGATATTATTGATTGTAAACCATAATATTTTTAAAGGTTTACAATAGAGTGAAATACCAAGCTTGAGTTTTTCCAATTGTTATATAGAATTAGAGTATTCAGTCGCAATCGTTGGATGTTATTATATTCAATGAGTTTTGGTCGGAGAGTTATACTTTTGGAGGTTTAAGTTCATGACAGTAAAAGAACATATTCTTGCCTTGCTCGACAGTAATAAGGGTGAATACTTTTCTGGCGAGGAAATAGCCGTTCAGTTATCCGTGACGCGCAGCGCTGTCTGGAAAGCCATAAAATCGTTACAGACAGACGGATATTCCATACAAGCTGTAACTAATAAAGGATATTCCATGTCACCTCAAACAGATATCCTATCTGCAAGTGCAATTTCAAAATATCTGGATACCCAGGGGAAAAAGTTACGTTTAGAAGTCTTTAAGACACTATCTTCAACGAATGAAGCCGTAAAAAGCCTTGCCTCAAATGGAGAAGCTGAGGGTAAGGTGATCCTTTCCGAAGAACAGACCGCTGGACGCGGGAGAATGGGCCGAAAATTCTTTTCTCCACCGGGAACGGGTATCTATATGAGTATCCTGCTGCGTCCCAAGCTGTCAGCAACAGATTCCGCTCTGCTGACCACTTGCGCCGCTGTTGCAGTCGCCCTTTCCATCGAGAGCGTATCCGGTAAAGAAACACAGATTAAATGGGTGAATGATGTCTTCATGGAAGGTAAAAAGGTGTGTGGGATTCTTACCGAAGCATCTGTGTCACTGGAAAACGGCTGGCTTGATTATGCCGCTCTTGGTATTGGTATCAATGTAGCGCTACCGTCCGACGGCTTTCCTAACGACCTTACCGAGATTGCAACAACTGTAATTTCTGAAAACAGTTCTTATGGTGATCTCCGCAACCGACTGGTAGCAGAAGTACTGAACAATTTCATGGGATATTATGAGCAATTAACGGACAGATTGTTTCTTTCCGAATATAGAAAACGGTTAATTTCACTTGGCAAACCCGTAACAGTGATAAAGAATAATGAACAGCTTAAGGCAACAGCCATTGATATCGATAACGATTGCCATCTGAAAGTCAGATATGAAAATGGTGACGAGGAATATCTTTCAAATGGAGAAGTCAGCGTTAAAATTTAGCTATTGTTCTTTTTAAGATAGGCTAGCTTATGACGTTTTTCGCAAAAGAAGCCACCTTGTAGGCGGCTTCTTTTGCGTATATGTTATTCGTGGTAATCGTCAAATTTAAACATGGAGGAATCATTTTTCAGTGGTTTATTATTGCAAATTATTTTTTATCCAGCTAAGCAGCGACTCTTCCTTCGGAGCCCAAGCAAGTAGATTTCTTGCATGAGTTGCACGCACACGGCTGTTCGAGGCGATAGCAAAACGCGCCCAGTCTCCAAGTTCTGCTATCGCTTCGTCTGCGGGCCAGCTTATGGTCTTGCCCCCAAAGCCTAACGCCTCGCTGACAGATTTGGCGATGTCCCCATAAGATTCCTCCCCATTTTCGGCAAAGAAATACGATGCAGACGGTGCTTTTTCGAGTGCCAATTCATACAGTTGTACCAAATCTTTAATGTGGACATTAGACCAGCGATTTACGCCTTTACCTACGTGAACGCCTGCCTGTAGCTCTCTCGACTTGCGAATAATTTGCGGCAATTGATCGCTTTCCACAGGTAACGCTAGTGCATCACCATAAATCATAGATGGGACTATCACGATACTTCTCACCCAATCCTCAATTCCAGCCTTGCGTACGAGGTTGTTGATCGCTACGCGGTTTTCTCTAATATCCATAGGCACAAATGGTGTTTCCTCGTCAAAAATTTGTTCGCTCGCCGTTTCGCCACGGGCATCATCCCCTACCACACTTGAACCCGATGTATGCAAAAATGGTTTTCCACTTCCACGTAGAGCAGCTATAAAAGTTTCAACTGCCAGCAAATGATCTGAATCGGCTGTGTGAATTACTGCATCGCTGAGCTTAGCATATTTCGTTAGCGTATCCGTATCCTCCAACGTGCCGAGTATAGGCTCTATACCAATATCCCTTAATGCTTCCACCTTATCGGGATTGCGAACCAGACCGAAGACAGTATGCCCGGCATCAAGTAAACCTTTAGCCACCGACCCGCCGATATAGCCTGAAGCTCCTGTGATAAACACTTTCATAATAATATTTCCTCCTCATCTATGCTGTTGATGCTTGTCCATTCGACAAAGTGTGGTGCCAGTCTCAATTATTTATTAATTTTGCTGCTTCTTTATTGTAAGCTCCAAAACATAAATAAAACAAATTATGAAATAACCATTTATTCATAAATTATTTTATAAATAATACTAGCTAATCCATCTTCTTTTCTCTTAGGATAGATATGATCTCATGAATCAGAGGCAAATGCTTATTCTTTAACTGATAAGCGATATATAACTCATTTTTTACTTTTAAATGCTTAAAAACAACTTTTGATTTTCCTTCTTTTAACGAGTTTCGCAAGAGGTATGTAGGTATGACACTCAAGCCCACCCCGAGCTCAACTGCCTTCAGGATCATGTGTAAATTAGGAATGATATGAATAGGTCTAATTTCAGGACGTTTCTTAAAATGTTCTCTCCAAATTCTTCTAATTATCGGCAATTCCAAGCCATAGCTGATCCATTTCTGTTCAGAGAGCCATTGTTCTTCAAGCTTCAGAGTATCAAATTCAAGGATTTCATAATTGCTTGGAGCTACTATAACAAACTCTTCATCCATTAATTTCAAATACTCGATACCGGGAGTTTGGAACCTTTTTGACATAATGAGAATGTCTAGCTTGTCTTCCTTCAGGAGCTCTAGCAATTGCTCGGCGGTTCCAAAGTGCGAAATGGTACATGTATTAAATTCAGGAAGCCGTGGCAGTATTTTTTCACTAAAAAACTCATGCGCCGCTCCCAGCTTGATCACACTCAGCGTAGGCAAAGAAGCCGATTTAAAGCTCATTGTCGTATTCTCTAATGATTCTATAAGTGGAGCGAGCTGGGAATATAACTCCTTTCCCCGCTCTGTTGGGGTGATTTTTCTAGTCGACCGAATAAATAAAGTTTCTCCCACCTCCGCCTCCAAGGCGGCTAAGTGCTGACTCATGGCTGGCTGCGTCATCATGCGGGTTTTTGCGGCTTCAGAAATCGATTGATACTTATATATTGTGCAAAAGCTTCTATACCATTCAAAATCAACCATACTCTAGGCTCCACCTTTATACTGTAAAATTTATATTAGAAGATGAACTTAATATATCAACTTAAGACTCTGTATTCTACTGTGCTAAAGCATTTAAATCCGGCTGCATCTTGTTCCGCAGAACATACAGCATGATGGCACCAACAAGGAATGCAACGGCATCCGAAATGACGAGCGACCAGACCACACCATGGAAACCATTCATTCGATTGGCTATATACAACACAGGAATCAGAGTAACTCCTTGAATAATTGACATTATAAATGCAGCAGTTCCTTGCGCTGTAGCTTGGAAGATCCCGGTAAACAACGAAGTCATTCCTGTAATAAACAAGGATAAGAATGTCACATGCAGAATGTAGCTGCCCATCTCAATTAATTGCGGGTCATTCGTAAATAAGCCAATTAAGTGGTCGGAAATCAGATAGACGATAACGCCGAACACGACAGCTAAAGCTATTATCGCTTTGATCGTGAATCCGATGGTATGCTTCATGCGTAATTTATTCGCTGTAAAAGAGAAGGCAATGAGCGGCACGACTCCCTCGCATAAACCCATCAGAATACACTCAGGTAATTGCAATAAACGGGATGAAATTCCGAACCCCGCTATGGCTTGATCTCCATATTCGACTAGAAAATGGTTCAATATGAGTGACATTGCACCCATGAAGATGCTCATAATAAAGACGGGAACTCCGATTTTGAATACATTGCTCAGTATATCCTTGGTAGCTTTGAACCATTTAAAAGAGACAGTTAAGAATTGGCTTTTATAACCCAAATGGTAGGCGTAGAATACGCACGCAACCAAGTTAGAGATGACCGTAGCAGTCGCAACGCCAATCACGTCCCAATGGAAGACGAAGATAACTAGCGCATCGAGAATAATATTCACGACAACACTTAGAATCATCCCAATCATTGATGTGATTGCTGAACCTTCCGAGCGCACGATATTCTCCAATGTGAAGCATAATACAACGAATGGTGAGCCAATAAGCATAATCGTTACATAGTCCTTTGTAAATCCGAAGGAGTCGGGCGTCGCTCCCAGACCATGAACAATTGGATCAATCAACGGGAGGCCAACAGCCATCACGATAAGACCGATAACTAAACTGCTGTAAAAAGCGAATGAAGATACATGCTTAACATCATCATATTTTTTCTCCCCTAGCAAGCGGGAGATGAATGTACCACTGCCCATGCCAATCAAGTTTCCTAGCGCCATAATGATCGCGAATAACGGCAAGGTTAGTGCAAGTGCGGTTAACATAGCCGTATTGCCCAGTGTGCCAAGGAAATAGGCATTCAAGATGGAATATATGACACTCATTGACATGCCTAACATCATCGGTAAACCGAAGTGAGCTACGGCTTTTGAGATGGGTGCTTTTTCAAAGTAATGAAGGTTTTCTGCATCCATGTGGGTCACCACTTTCTTCATCTATTTGGTATTTAAATTACTTAGAATTCTAACTATTTATTGAATATGAATCATGACGCAGCAACAAACAACCCCGTACCGTACATCGACTTTACGGGGTTGGTGTGCGAAATTTAACTGTTCTTCAGTTTCCAAGAAAGTACATCATTGCGCCGCCTTTGCCGTTCAGCTTTCCTTTGTAAAAGGCACGCCACTGCTACTGTTTGACGAAAAGACTCTGCTTACTTATCGTCCGGATCATGTGACTGGTCTGGTGACGAATTTCTTCCATCTCTGGAAGGCCAGCCGAATCCGCGCATGTCACGATGCCCTTCCCCGCCAAAGCCAGGGAACCTTCCGCTAAAGCGTTCGTCCCTAGAATTCCCCCACATTTTTTGCATTTGTCCACGCATGGCCATTAGTTTTTCGAATTCCTCTGTACCCATACGCTCCTTTGCAGCCTCCATCCACATAGCCATTACATCACGTTCTCCGTCCGTTCCAAGCTCTTCTTCTAAAGCCATAATAACGCGGGTTAAGTAATCCCCGAAAGCAATCTGCTCTTCTGAAGATAGGCTAGAAAATATGTTGACTCTGTCTATCTCTTGCCCCTCTTCCTCTTCTCCTTTTTGGGTTAAGTAAATCAACATGATGCGTTTGTCTGTTTCTGATGGCTTACGGGTGATATATTCGGCTTTTTCCAATTTTGCAAGCAATTCATTGAGGGATGATACACGGATGTCCAGCATATAGGATAAATCTTTGGTGCTGATACCATCTTTCATCCGGAGAAATGCCAGTATCCTGCCTTGCCCGCGGGATGTGTCGGCCATAGGGCCAACAGCCGCATGTGTTTTTAAGTGTTGTCGTTGCAGCAGCCATTGCAGTTTCGCGAGTTTTTCATATAATTCAGTATTCATGTCCATATTGGATCCTCCATAAAGTTTGTATGGTACCTGTTAATCTTTGTGACGGTACCTGTTGGTTTTTATTATAACGGTACCTGTTAGATATGTCAAAATGTTTATTACAGGTACCGTTAGTATGTTATTGATTGTTTCCAGAACTTTTAATGACTCGTAGTATGTAGCGGGCAAAATTACTTACATCCTTATTACATTTTTTATCATATACTTACTGTAAGTTCGCTTGCACGATATTATAATTGGTGTTTATAACAGTAACACTTATTTGGGTTTGTTTTAAAAATATCTGGAGGTGACTTGATTGAAATTACTACAGCTCAGTTTAGCTGTTACTTTAGCGAGTACCCTATTATTTGGTCCTTCGTATCCATCTTTTGCAGCGTCTACTACAATAAACTCCCCTGTTCTATTGCAAATCAATGAGTACAATATTCTCTACACTTATCCAAAGCAACCTTATATTGATAGCAAACAAAGATTAATTGTTCCCCTATTACTAATCAGAATGGAATTTTACCAACCACTTTTGATTTGACGCTGAGTGAACTAATTGAAAATAAGCTTCAGCAGGGAAATATCAATTTAAGCGCAAAAAATATTAGTGGAATTTCTATGCCTAAAGGTAAAGAAGATCTACATGTTATTGTTATATTTAATAATACCTTTCAAATGGAAGCTGATCTTAACCCAACAACAGAACAACTACGTCCTCGTCCAGCCCTCACAAAAGATCAAGTATTTCAGCAGAAAACGGAGTTTACAGCAGGCAATTATGGCGACTATTTAAAATATATACTAGTAGTGGGCAGGATTCTAAAATAAGTAAATACAATTCACGAAACGCAAAACGAGACTAAAAGTGATTTTAGAGGCTCGTTTTTGTCTTATTTTATAAGGAGGGTTATTAATATATGAAACACCCCATTCTAAATAAAAAATCGCTCATTCTAATAATTTTTTTGATATTCCTTATAGGAATATACTTTTTATTCTTCGGATTACCATGGAAGTCCATAGCCCATAAAAAACAATTCGAAGTCTATTTAGAAGATAAGTATCAAATTGACTTCAAGTTAAAAAAGATGGACTATGATTTTATGCACCGAACATACCTTACTTATGCATATCCCGCGAGTGACCCAACTTTAGTTTTTTTTGTAGGTCAAGATATTGAAAACAAAGAAATTCATGATCTTTATCTATATGAACTAGAAAAACGTATGTTCAAATAGGTTACTAGAATAACCGTTGAGCTGTGATCAGTTTTCTTTTTTTATATCTTCAAGCAAACCTTCAAACCATTGAACATTTACTATATGGTGGGAAAGTGAATTTTCTAACATTTTTTTAAAATAAGCAGTGATATTTTCATCGTTCTCAAGAGATAGCTGTATTAAAGAAATCTTATGTTTAGTTTGTTCGATTTGTATTTCTATTAATTTAGTTAGCTCTTCTTTTTTATATTCATCTGAAAATAACATTGCTACATAAAAAGATAGGTTTATATAGTCTGTCTTAGACCCATATTTGAACATCAACTTTTCAAACTCTTTTTCCCCTAATTCCGTGATGTTATAATTATGTGTCTCTCTGGTGCTGTCTCTTTGGTCAACTTTTACAATATACTTTTTCTCTACTAATTGCCCAAGATTATAATAAAAGGACCCTTTGGTGAAATTCACTATATATTTATAGTGTTTTTCTTCCATTAAGGATAACAATTCATAACCGTGAGCCCCTGGATTTTGTTTTAATAATCCTAAAATTAGTAATATTATCAACTCAACGCCTCCGTCAAAATGCTACTAGGTTTAATCATTGTTGATTTGTATAAACTTGGCTTGAAATTCGTCAAATGATATTTTTCCTAAAGCAAAATCCATACTCAATATATACATTTTTTCCGCTTTAGTGTGTGTTCTTGCATTATGGAGACTTAACAACTCCTGTTCATTAATTAGCGGCTCAAGTACATGTTGCTTATTAATAAAAGCTTCAAAATATCGCAACCCAAATTTTCTTTGAGATATTGCATCGATATGAATACCATCCGGATTAGAAGTTAAACCTGAAGCTGTAACAAAGTAACAATCATCTTGTTCAAAAGCAAATTTTTGTAACTCTTGATTCATCAACTCGTATTCAGTGCAATGTTTCCCAAATCCTTCTTTGCCTAAAAAATCCCCTAAACCACCAATTATAAATGGAATATTTGGAGCATCTAACTCTTTTCTAAGCGTCGTAACCATTATAAGTAATTTCTGATAATAGACTTTATAGTTGCCATTACTACTATCACTTTCTCCTTGATGCCATAAAATCCCCGATAATTCACTATTTTGCATAGCAAATTTAGTTTCTTGTAATGCATGTTTAAAAAGTGCCCCATCTACAGCCCATTCATCAATGGTGCTCCCACCCTCAGCACAAGGAATTAAGCCAATGATGTCTTCTTCATTTTCACGACACCATGCATCCGAAAATGATCCTGCCAGACTTATTCCAGAAACAGGACGGTCATAATTAATAGGTTCAGCCATCATTTGCCATCTGCCATTACGTAGCATTTGGATTCTCTCGTTATAAATTGGGGGTACTTCATGTATAAATCCTCGTCCAGCCATATTTGACTGTCCAATCATTAGAAATGATTTGATCATTATTCTCATCCTCTCTTCAATAGTCTAATTAGACTGTTTATATTATTAGTCTAATTAGACTATTTGTCAACAAATACGCTTTTATTCTCTCCCTCTTTATGAAATCAAAAAAGCTGATCTTCAAAAAGATCAACCTTTGTATGAAGTATTAACATATCAGAAGTGAGGTAATACCATCTAATTCTGATACGATTTCATATACTCGCGTCCGTCTGCCTTACTTTGAATAGGGTTCCAAACCTGAGCAAAGAACGGTTCACGCTTCGCACGTTCTTTGTAATTCCAGCTTTCGAGCTCACACTGCGGGCAGAAATGTCCACCTTCTAGCATAAGCTTGGGGCTAGCCGTAAAGGTATGGTCGAACGCACATTTGAAATCAAGTTTGCCTGCCCAATTCCCCGTTTCCATATCTGTTGAAAGACATTCACCACCACGAAATTTCGCAGCACCCTTGATATCTTCAAGATTTAATTGCGATGTTGGCTTATTCTCATCATACCCGTGGTCAAGTTTGATGACTTTATCCCAATCCGCGAATTTCTTCATTTCAGACACCTTTGCAGGAATCGCCTCCCAGTTGTTCTTGCTGCCCCAATAAGCGTCTATTTTCTCAATGTCATTTTCCTCGATAAAACGTATCGTTCCTCGCTCTTTTACTGCTTGCTTTTTCATCGTCCGCTTAATCATCGCACCCATCAATTTTTGACCTCCGGGCAATTTAGTGATGACTTTCGCAACAGGCACAAGTGTGCCTAGATTATCGAGGTAGCTTTGATAGAAATAATCTATTGAATCTCGGCGAAAGTGAAAATAGTCCTCCAGCTTATCAGAGTCCAGATAATATTGTCCGTGAAAATTCCGTGTTGCATACCATTTAGGATCTATCACATAATCAAGATTTGTTAAACCTAACTTACCATAAAGCACCTGATACATCTCAAGCGTGCTGACTCGACAGCTCTCGCCCCCGCCAATGTTGTAAATATGTTGCCAAAATCCTTCATTTAGTTCTCCGTCTATATCCGAGATGCAGAGGTTTCGCATTAAACGTCCTGAATCCCGATCTGATACGTATTCAAGCACATTTTCTAGACAGTTATGGAACATAATAGGGTCTTCTATCTTGCTCATCGCTGGCCCCATAATACCTGTTTGGCGGAGGCTCACCCAATAGCTTAGTCCTGATTCAATTACCATACGCTCGGCGGCAATTTTCGAAACGGCATAGTAGTCATACACACTTGGTTTGAGAGGGTCGCCCACACGTCCCCAATGGATTGGCGGCATACGGTCACCCGTTTCCGCAATTGTACCGATATTTACGAAACGCGTTACATGGGCACGACCACTTTTCTTGATGGACTCGACGATGTTCTTCGCTGAACCATAATTAATCTGCA
This sequence comes from Paenibacillus sp. FSL R5-0744, assembly GCF_037972555.1. NCBI lineage: Bacteria > Bacillati > Bacillota > Bacilli > Caryophanales > Paenibacillaceae > Paenibacillus > Paenibacillus sp. FSL R5-0744. The sequence goes on along the minus strand of NZ_CP150228.1, from coordinate 3,482,717 downwards.
TCGTTCGCTCGGGAAACTCATCTGCAGCAGGAGATACAAAGGCTGCTATATGAAGCACAATGTCGGCATCTTTCACACATTCATAGACAAGGTCGCAGTCTAGTAAATCGCCATAGACTACTTTAACGCCACTTAGTCTCTCATATTCTTTCAGATTTTGGCGGCTGGTTGAATTGTCTAAATCAAAGAGTAACAGCTCGCATTTCGCTAAATCGTTTCTAAGAAATTTCAATGTTTCGCCACCCATATTGCCCGCTGCACCTGTTATCATGACTCGTTTTTTCTTTACCATATTCTTCACCTGCATTATAAGATTATTGACAAGTCATTCGTCTCCCTTCAGAATACAGACACAGTGTCTATTTCACAACCACCAGTTGATTATCAAACTGATGTAATATAGATAGTCGAAGATATTCTGTCCATTAGTTTTTAAAAATTTTTATAGGGGGTGAATCAACAATGAATCAACGTGAACGGTTAACCAAATTGCTGCTGAAGCAAAGCTTGATTCGTCTGCTCAAAGAAAAAAACATAAGCCAAATCAGCGTAAAAGAATTATGCGCTTCAGCAGGCATCAATCGCTCTACCTTTTATTTGCATTATGCAAATGCATACGATCTGCTTGAACATGTTGAGCAGGAGATTATTGATAACACAAATGCATATCTAGAAAAAATCGAAGCTAATGACAATGGCATCACTTATATATTGACCTTCTTAGACTACATCAAAAAGAATGATGATTTATTTGCCATCATGTTACTCAAATCAAATGAAAACGAGTTGTTTTCAAAACGTTTGCTTAAGGAAGTACTGATGAATATTGACACTTTCCTTCAGCTTGACGTTCCCGAAAATATGAAGCGTTTTACTTACGCTTATTTGGTTAATGGAAGCTTAGCAATTATACAGGAATGGATATTAGAAAATTTCATTATATCAAGCGATGAATTGGCTCAACTTATTTTCTCTTTGGCGGATCATTCCTTATTAACGTTTAAGTCATCGGAAACTTGAAGTAATAGTCACCAGATCCAACTAGTAGTTTAAGGCCTTCTGACATTTGTTCCACACTGGATAGACCTATGACTTGTTCTATTGGTGTCCCAGACTCCAAGATACTGTCCTGATTCATCGTTGGAATAATAATCTCAGCTGTTGTATTGGATGGAATCAGCACTTGCATTTCTACTGAAGCTTCGTTCTGTTTTTTCCAAGTTACCTTGATCGTTCCATGGACAGATTCAAGCGAAGCATCAACCCACGTCAAATGTTCCCCGATCTGCGGCTGGATCCGTATTTTTTTATAGCCTGCTTCTAATAGTTCCATGCCACCGGCAGTGCGATAGAGCCAATCTCCAATAGCACCGTAAGCATAATGGTTATAGGAGTTCATATCATCGCTCCAGAACGAACCGTCCTGTTTTATTCCATCCCAATGTTCCCAAATGGTTGTAGCCCCTTGGATTATTGAATATAACCAGGAAGGATACTCTTTCTGCAGTACCAATTGGTAGGCTACATCCGTATAACCAAATCTAGAGAGGACTAGACACAGATAGGGAGTTCCTACAAAGCCGGTCGTTAGGTGCACTCCATTTCCTTCGATATGGTCGGCTAGCATCTTGGCCGTCCGATGACGATCCTTTTCCTCTAATAATTCAAACATAAGGGCAAGTGTATACGCAGTTTGTGTCGGTGAGGCCACCCGACCATTTGGTGTTACGAACTCTTGGCGGAATGCCAGAACAATCTTCTCATGCAATGCTTCATATTTTAAGGCATCTTCGGGTTTTCCAATGACAGCCGCTGTCTTAGCTAGCAATTCCGTTGAATAAGCATAGAACGCGGTAGCGATCAACTCTTTTGGTGTTGCTCCGACGTAGCTGTTTTCTTTGGCATCCAGACCTAACCAATCTCCGAAGTGAAAACCTGTATTCCATAGATATTCGTCTTCACCTTGCGCCCGAATATACTCGACCCATGCTTTCATACTTGGATATTGCGTTTTCAGCACACGAATGTCCCCATAACATTGATAAAGCGTCCAAGGACAAATCACCGCGGCGTCTCCCCAAGCAGCAGAGCCGTATCCTGCCGCTGGCACATCGGGAATAACATGCGGAACTCTTCCGTCTTCTTCTTGATCTGCGGCCAAATCCTTTAGCCACTTTTCAAAGAACGGAACGACATTCATGTTGTAGGCAGATGTGCGAATAAAAACTTGAGCATCCCCGGTCCATCCCAATCTTTCGTCTCGTTGTGGGCAATCAGTCGGGATATCTAGAAAATTCCCCTTTTGTCCCCATAAAATGTTGTGCTGAAGCTGATTCAAGAGTTCATCTGAACACTTGAAGTTTCCCGTTTGCTCCAAGTCCGTATGGATGACGCAGCCGATGAATTGTTCCAATAATTGATCTAGCGGTATGCCAGTCACTTTTACATAACGGAATCCTTGGAAGGATAAATAGGGCTCAAACGTTTCTACCTCCCCGCCATGGCATATATAAGTAACAGTTTGTTTTGCAGATCGTAAATTTCCGATGTAGAAATTCCCCTCGCGGTCCAACACCTCAGCATGTTCTAAAGTAATTATCGTTCCAGCTTCAGCATGAACCGTAAATCTTACCCATCCAACCATATTTTGTCCCATATCCAGCACGTGTTCGCCTTTAGGTGTAGTAATGACTGCAATAGGCTTGATGGTTTCTATAACCCTGGTCGGTTCGTTTTCCTGAGCAACCAATGAAGTCTCTGGACGGTCCTTGAGAATAGTCTTTTGCCACTTTACATCCTCAAAACCGGGAGAAGACCAACCTTCTACCTCGAGCCTCGCATCATACGTTTCGCCATGATACAATTCTGACATCAAGAGTGGACCTGTAGAAGTACGCCAGTTGTCATCCGATACAAAGATTTGTTCCGAACCATCAGATAATGTGACGTGTAGTTGGATAAGCACAGCACGATCCTCACCAAAGATGTCTTTCTTTCCTTCCCAAGCTAAATATCCTTTATACCACCCGTTTCCCACCATGCAACCAAGAGCGTTATTGCCAGCAGCAATCAAAGAAGTCACGTCATAGGTCTGATATTGAAGCCGTTTATTATAACTGGTCCAGCCAGGGTTAAATAACGTGTTATCTGCTGGTTTACCGTTTATATATAAGCGGTACATCCCAAGAGACGTTGCATACACACGCGCTGATACAACATTATCAGGGATTGAAAATTCCGTACGAATATAGTCGCAAGGATCAGCCCCATTCTCTTGGTGATTCGGAGGTGCTGCTATCCATTTTGCCTGCCACTCATCTACCGATAACAATGCCGTTTCCCAGTGCGCAGGTTCACTCCATTCTGAAACTATCCCATGATCGTCCCAAGCTCGAACCCTAAAGTAATACCGGGTGCGGGATTGTAAGGCGGGACCTTCGTATTCAATATGCACATTGCTATCCGACTCTACCTTTTCAGAATCCCATATGATTTTTGAAAAGAAATTGTGATCATTTGCGACTTGAACTTGATAGGCTGATTGGATAAATCCCCGTATTTCTGTGCTGATCCACCAACTAAGCCGCGGATGTAAATCATCAATTCCCACCGGATTCTTTCTATAGTTCACTTTAAGATTTGTAACTTCAAAATTGGACATTTGTATCAACCTCCTATATTCATCCAGTAACCTGCCGGAACACTTTGAACTGTATTCATAGATCTTTGATCCGGCAGCTATTTCTATTGTATGAGTTGAGAGAATTTAGAATTGGGGGTATTTCAGACATTTTTATAGGTGGATCTAGACATTCATTCATTAGTTTCGTACGATATGTCTAGCCTTAGCAATTTGAAAGGGGCCACGATTATGAGTATCAGACGCAGCACTTTTGTCATGTCTGGAGATAGCTTTTTCGAGCCTGGTGTGCCAATTTATGTGAACAGGGCTTGCGAAACGTTCGAATTGAATGCGCATTCCCATGAGTTTATCGAAATTACTTATATCAGTGAAGGAGCAGGCGTTCACTACATTGACGATGAGGCTGTTCCTGTCGAGCACGGTACGTTATTTTTTATCCCCATTGGACGCAGTCATGTATTTCGACCTAAGACCCCGATGAAAGACCGCCCGCTCATCGTTTATAACTGTTTATTTCCAGTAGAGTATTTATCAGAACTTCAGGCTACCTTTCCTCACGCTACAGATATTTGTGAATTTTTCACAGACATGCAATTGCTATGGTACTCTATGAAAGATGTCAATGGCGCATACCATATAATGTTTCGTGAACTGTTTCGTGAATTCTCGGCAAAACCGCCAGGATATCTAGCTGTACTCGATGCTCTAGTCGTACAAATATTAACAGGCTTGTTTAGACATCGATTGCAGATTGTTGCGCCATCAGGGGATAAGCCGCAATGGATGGCAGTGGATGATGCGATTGCATTTATAAATTACAACTATGCCAATGGGCTTAAACTTAGTGATCTCGCCAGTAAAGCGAACCTTAGCGAACGGCAATTCAGTCGCCTTTTTCAGCATCAGACTGGAATGAGCTTTACAGATTATACGCAAAGTATTCGAATGGATGCTGCATGTCGTATGCTTTCAGGAGGTCATAGAAGTGTAAGTGAAATTGCCGCTGCAGTTGGATATGCTGATCTCAAATTTTTTCACCAAATATTTAAAAAAAAGATAGGAATGAGTCCCCGACAATATAGTAATTCTATTCGAAGTGAACACTAGCTTCTAACATTCAAGATAACAAAAGCTGCCTAGCAATTGCTAGGCAGCTTTTCCTACTTATCACCGGCAAGTGTAAGCCACTTGCGATTGTGATGCTCCTGAACTTCTACGGGGGTATCAAAGAAATCGCTCAACACATCCGACTGCAAGCAGTTTTCTGTCTCATCCCCTTTGTAGATTTCTCCGTTCTTCACCAGCAAAGTATGTGTAAAGCATGGTGTTATCTCCTCGATATGATGCGTTACATACAGCAAAGTTGGTCCGTTCGGTTGCTTCGTAATCTTCTCAATCATTTGTAACAGCTGTTCTCGGGCAAAAATATCGAGTCCAGTGCAAGGCTCATCAAGGATCAATAGATCTGGATTGGCCATAAGTGCGCGTGCAATGAGGACCTTCTGACGCTGACCTTGCGACAAGGTATCGTATGTACGAGCGGCTAAGGAAGAGCAGTCTAGAAATTCCATCAGCTCCTCGGCTTGCTTTTGATCCTCTTCATTCGTCTTGTCGTATAAACCGATAGTTGCGAATTTTCCGCTGAGGACGATGGCCAGCGCAGTCTGATGGCCGTATAGCTTCTGTTGCAGCGAGGTGCTGACCCAACCGATTCGTTTCCGTAACTCTCTAAGATCCACATCGCCAAAGCGGTGGTCTAGCACTTCGACTTGCCCAGTCGTCGGCCATATATAGCCGTTTACTACGTTCAGCATCGTCGTCTTGCCTGAACCGTTTAGTCCGACGATACACCAGTGTTGCCCTTGTTTCACTTCCCAATTCATATTGCGTAAGATCATTGTTGTATCACGTTGCCATGATACATTTTTGAGTGATATAATCATGCCCAAATTCCTCCTCATCATGAATGTCTATATTGAACTTAAAGCTCAGAAAGTGTTCCATTTAAAATTTTGAGCGTCGATTGTACTGCTTGATCTGAATCCCCATTTTTAATAGATTCATAAACTTGTTCATGGTAATCGGATTGAGGATCATGGGAACTATAATTACGGTTTAATTTACTCATTGCATCTGACAAAATATGAGTAAACGTTCTATATAAGTCAATGATTACAGCGTTTTTACTTGCCATTGCTACAGCCATGTGGAATTCAATATCCGATTTGGCATACAGTTCACGATCATTCTGCTTTAGAGCCATATCTCTTGTATCCAAATGTTTTCGCATGTTGAATAAGTCAGTGTCATCATGCCGTAGAGCTGCTAATCTTGCGATTTCTAATTCAATCATTTTTCGAGCTTCAAAGACCTCAATCAATTCTGCACGAAGTAAACGATGGGTAAGTGGTTCTTGAATAATAGGACTGGATTTTAAGTAAGTTCCAAAACCCTGCTTTTTCTCCAATAAACCAGCATGAACTAACACACGGACTGCTTCTCTTATCGTTGATCGCCCTACATTAAATAATTGCATTAATTCAGGTTCTGGAGGTAATTTGTCTCCTGGCAGGATTGTTCCTGTTGAAATTTTTTGTTGTATTTGATTAACAACATCATCCACTAACTTAGTGGCTTGAACGGGTTGGAACGACCCCTTTTCAAACATCTGATCATCTCCTCTTTTTGCAGAATAACATGATATTCTTGACTTAACAAGTAAGATTTTGAAGTTTATAACGGTCATTATGGGTATGAAAAAACAGCTAATCATTTTGATTAGCTGCTGACGTAATTTATTTAACTATCCCCTTATTGCATGTTCATTCAATTTTATTGTCCTTTTTCCATTACAGCAAAGTAGTTATTTTCACCGTCTGCGAAATTGAATACTCTTCCACCGGGAATTTCTACAATATCTCCAACCGTAACATTTTTGTCCTTCAACTCTCGATTCAATTGATCAAAATTATCCGAAAAGAACATTAAAGAAGGTGTTCCAAGATTCATTTCAGGATTCATTTGGGCAACCAACTCTTTATTATGAAGAACAATGCTAGTCGCTGCACCTTTCGGAGCAAGCTCGATAAATCTCATAGGGCCATTTGTTTCGTCTAAAATCACTTCGAATCCTAGCTTTTCTGTCCAGAATTTTTTGGATTCCTCTTGGTTATTTACATATAACATAATTTGTCCAATTTTATTAATCATAAGTTATACTCTCCTTAGTCGGGATAATTTATTTCTTTTTTAAATATACCTCATGAAGAATATTCGCGTCAAGGAATATTGATTCTAACTCCCCTTTTGCAAATATAAGTTGGCTTTGTTTCCGGAGGTTGTCCATATCCCCATATTATTTACTTTCTTTTCCTACATTAAACCGAATTTCAGATCAGCGAAAGAGAACATCGATAATTATTTTTATTTTTAAATACCTCTACAATATTTCAATATAACCTTCTGTTCCATTCACACGAATTCGTTGCCCGTCTTTTATCAGCTTAGTGGCGTTATCCACTCCGACAACTGCTGGCAAGCCATATTCACGAGCGATAACGGCTCCATGGGTCATCAGTCCGCCAACTTCGGTGACCAGGCCTTTAATAGATACAAACAATGATGTCCAGCCAGGGTCAGTAAAGGCGGTGACTAATATATCGCCATCTTCCAGATCTGCCTCTTCCATGTTTAAGATGACACGAGCTCGTCCCTCTATTACTCCGGTAGAAACAGGGAGACCTATAATCGCTTTGTCTGGCAGATTTTCTCGTTTGTATTCACCTGTAATAATTTCACCATCAGATGTGATTACACGTGGCGGAGTAAGTTTTTCAAAAAAATTGTAATCGTCTTTTCGTTTTCTGATGATCTGATCATCCAGTTTATTTGTGCGTACGACTTCGTGAAGTTCTTCAAAAGTGAGATAGAATATATCTTCTTTTTCATGAATAACGCTAGCTTGTACAAGTTGTTCGGCTTCTTTCAGCAAAGCCTGCTTATAAATGAAGTAGCGGTTAATCATTCCGTATTTTGGATATTCACGGTAACCGATATAATTCCGGATAAAACTGATTACTCGTTTTGTCTCTTCAGCTTTTAGTTCTCCATCCGGTAATTGCTTCAATCGATCTAATAACTCTTGTTCTTTTTCTAAAGCCTCCTGTCGGCCTTGCTCAAATTTTTGATTGCCAGCATTAGGCTCAAAGTTTTTGATATTACTGAGAATCATGGGGACAAGTGTAATCGGCTTTTCACTCCAACGAGTTCTCGAAATATCGATTTCACCGGCACATCGCATTCCGAATTTGTTGAGATAAGCATAGATTGCGTCTTGAGTTGCTTGTCCACCATCAAACTTAACCAGTTTATCCAAAAAAACATCATCTTTTACATGTTGTAAATAATCAACTATTTCCGGGTAAGGACGAATCACATCTGCAACATCCAAAAGCGCCAGACCCATTTCTGAGGTAATGTTGTTTGGTACAGATTGAGAAAGCATATCTGCTGCGTTTTTTTCACCTAACCACTCGTACATTTTTTCATTAATCCATGACGAAGCGTTCATAGCAGTCATAAAAACCTTTGTACTTTGTGGGTCAGATAAGAACTTCTTTAATTCCTGGAGATCTTCAAGAATAAAATCAAATAGATCTGCTCCTGATTTCGTTCGGATGTTTTGTCTTAATTCTTCTATCGACGTTTGACTGTTCTTAATCAAATCAGAAACGATTGCCGGATCATTTTCGATTAATGCTTGAAAACCTTCTGACGAACTATCTTTACTGCTATTAACGGGACTCTGTTCTTTTCTATCATCTGGTAACGATTTTATATATTCTCGTTCTATTAGGGTCATAAATGCGTCTTTTATGAGCGGATCGGATTTCCCAAGGGTATTTATGAAATTTTCTCTGCTGACAGGTGAAGCCAGCATATGTGTAACATCAACAAACAACCTTCCACCGGCCTTACGCATGGGTGCAGGAGTGATTAACAGGTAAAAAGACAATCCTAGTGGTTTCATGGGATCCGTCATCATTTGTTGATGACCGACAGATACGTAAACGTGATTTTCTTGATCATTTACTTCAGGGATCGGGTATAAAGTAGTGATTGGCCGGCTTTGAACAATATAAAAAGTATCATGATCCAAACACCATTCGATATCTTGTGGACAACCAAAATAAGCTTCAATCTCTCTACCTATGCGTGCCAGTTGTAAAATTTGTTGTTCGGAAAGGGTTTGAGTCTTTTGCTGATCGAGATCGATTTTCAGGGTCTCTGTTCCACCTTCTTTTAATCCATAGATAGCCAATTTTTTGGTTGCTATCATCATATCGACGATTTCCTCTTCCTGTACTTTATAACAATCGGCAGATACCAAGCCAGAGACCAGAGCTTCGCCAAGCCCAAAACTGGCATTAATAGATAGCAGCTTTCGATTAGAAGTCATCGGATCCGCTGTGAATAAAATCCCTGAAGCCTGAGGGGAAACCATCTTTTGCACGATAACAGATAAATATATCTGTCTGTGGTTAAATCCATTTTGCATGCGGTAGATTACCGCGCGATCCGTAAATAGAGATGCCCAACATTTGCTGATATGCTGCATGATTGCTTCTCTTCCGATGATATTTAAATAGGTGTCCTGTTGACCGGCAAATGAGGCATGTGGTAAATCTTCAGCAGTTGCACTAGAGCGTACTGCATAAGCCTGTTCTTCACCAAATTGGGAGAGATAGTGAGTAACTGCTGTCACAACATCGGAAGGAATTTCTACTTCCATAAGGAGTTGTCGAAGCTTCTTACTGATTTCACCAATTTGCTCTCGATCGTCTACGTTTAATATGGATAGTTGATCCAATAAAATATGATACTTTTCGTTCTTTTCGATGGTTTTTTGGTAGCCCACTGTTGTAACACAAAATCCTTCTGGTACTTTTATTCCTTCGATAGTTGATAATCGCCCTAAATTCAACCCTTTTCCGCCCACGAGCAAAAGCTGTGTGGTTTCTATTTCCTGAAAACCAAGAACCAATGAATGCATACAAAATCTCTCCTAACCATTAAAATGAGAAAAAATTTGACAAGAGTTTAGCTGCATGGTATCTTATAAATATAAGATGCATTATCTATGCATTTATATTTTTTAAAAGTCGTGATCCGATTATATCATCGTGTCTTTTTATATGCAATATAAAAGAACCTGAAAGCTATTCAGGTTCTTTTTTTGTGTTTCCCGCTATTATTTGTTATTCAAAAACCATGGTTCGAACCGAACTACAACCCATAGACTTCAAACTCATAAATTCGTGCTGCTGTATCGGCTCCTTGGGTTGGCTTAAGAGTTATTAATTTTACATAGCGAGCTTTCACCAAAGCAATCGCGTCTGTCGACTCAGCTGCCGAGTTTCCTTTCACGTTTACAACATCCGTCCAGTTCGTTCCGTCGTTACTCACCTGAATGGTATAATCGCTTGTATTAAACCCGGACCATTCTCCTCCACTCTGAGCATGCTTGATGATAAAAGTGCTGATTTGATGCTCGGCTCCTAGATCGACTTGTAGCCAATGAGGCAGATTTCCAAGTGCACACCACTTGCTATTATCCGTCACTTTACCGTCAACTGCGTTTGGCGCGCCTTCCTTGTCTCCGCATGCATGATCGGCTGTTGCAGGTTTTCCAAGTGCTAAATTCTTCACCGCACCAGCTTCCTTACTCACTGTAATTAGCGCCTTTTTCATAATTGTGTCTTGGCCCGAACTGTTGGTTGCAGTTAGTGATACGTTATATATGCCCTCCTGATTGAACGTTACAACCGGGTTTTTCGATGTGCTGACAGCTGGGCTACCGCTTTCGAAGCTCCATGACCATTCTTCTGTCACTTCGGTCGACAGGTCGGTGAAGTTTACGCTCTCACCTGGAGCTACCAAGGTCCGATCTGCCTTGAACTCTGCAATCGGCTTCGGATAAGCTGGCCAGCTGATCTTCGCGCTGGAGGCCTGACCTTGCTCGTATCTTCCATTGATTGCAACGACCTTTAATGCTGTTAGTGTTTCTTTGTCTATTCTTCTCATCTCAGGAACGTAAAACACATGATTTGGCGTTGCGCCCAATAAAACCTCACTACCATCTGGAAGTACTCGATAGATTTCATATTGCTTCACCTGCTGATCAAGTGCTTTCCACTCCAATCTAGCATCTCCATAAATTCCATCGCGGAAATCGGATTGAGTAACCTTCAGATCGCGAACCGCCGGCAGCGTTTTGATCGGGTCGTTGGCATTTTGGATGGAGAGCTGGCCAATTTGAATACTATAATTACTAATCGTATCCTTGGAATCAAAATAAAGTGATACTGCTGCGATTCGTTTCCCTTTGTATGGGGTCAAATTCAAAGTTTCGGTAGTCCAGCCTGGTGCTGTCTTATCCTTCACATTAAGAAAGATAAATTGGTCTGGTTGGTCTGCAAAAGCAAGACCTACCTTCAAGCTAGGCTTGTTCAGCGTTTTATAAGTAACCGATAGCTTTGTGCTTGCTTCGATTTTAAGGTCTGTCTTGTAGAGCTTCAGATGTGTTGCATTGTTATGGCTCAGATCACCTGAAACCTTCAGTGAACTGCCGCCGTAATACGCATCGGACCAATCGAGTTCTGGAGTAAGTGAAGTTCCTTTGCTGTCTGCGATCCAGCGCCATGTTGGCAGGATATCCTGCAGGCTCCGGTTATTCCATCCCTTATCTCGTACCTGCTGCCCTCGGACATAATATTTCTGCCCGCTTCCTGTATTGAAATTTGTGATGAAAGGTAGCTTATTTACAGGGGATGATTCTACCACATTGTTCGCGATTCCTTTCCAGGCCTGATCGCTCACGGTGTTACCCGGATTCCCGTTTGGCCCCACCCAGAATTTGTTCTCGCGTGCGAAGAAATCCTCCATGCTTTCTGCGCTGTTGAAAGCCCAGTCTGGACGGTAGATACCAAGGGAAGTGACGGCAGGTTGACCATCCGGAAACAGCAGATTCCAGTTCACATTCGTATCGTAGCCCTTGGCTTCAACATCTATCCCTGCATACAGGTCATACGGACTTCTATCTAAACTTTTGGCCTTCTCTGCCGAGCTTTTAAGATCTTTCCACCAAAAGTTCAGGAACATATTGTCTGTTATTTTCTTATTATTGTCTTGCAGGAACATTGCATTCTTGTCATTTAGCGCATTTTGCCAACTGATACTGCCCTCCTTGGTCATGGAGTCGTACCATACGATTTGCATAGATGCAGATTTGTGCGATTCTAGATAACTTAGGAAAGCTTTCATTTTCTGGGCATCAGCTGGTGTTCCACCCTCAGTCTCCTGGTTAATAAACCAGCCGTCAAATCCGTAATACTTCGCAACCTGGATCAGCTTATCTGCGGCAGGAAAGGAACCGTCGCTGTTCTGCTGAAGCATTTGCTTCACCCATTCAAATTTCCCTCCATAAACAGTTGGTGGGAAGAACACCGTTCCGACGATCGGTACGCCATTTTTATGTGCTGCGTCGATCGTATCAGCGCTTGGTGGTACGATAATTCCTTCCCCGGCAGATCCGCCCCAATAGACCAGCTTGTCAACATATTGCCAATAAGTAAACGTATTAGCTCCAAATTTGTCTGATCCCTGTGATGGCACACCACTTGTTCCCGAGTTCAGTGCTGATAAAGCCATAACTTTTGGCGCTTTTGTCGCATGAGCATTGACTCCATCTGTCACAAAGCGGTCTTGCAGCGGAATTGTACTTCGGTTGAATACCGCATCCGGGTCGGATGCAGGACTCCACTGAAGCAATTGCTCTGGAAACCAGTAGGATGAATAAGGCTGTTTAGCGAACGCAGTAGTGGATAATGCTACGAACATCACAAATAAGAATATAAAACCTGCACCAATCTTTTTCATGCCGTACTCCTCCAATCGATAATTTTATGATTGCGCTTACATTTTATCAAGTTGGACAAAGGTGTAGATAGTGGATTAATGACAAGTCCAGGTGCAAATATTACAGATTGTAAGTCTGAAGCTCTATAACAAGCATCATTACTAGGATCAATAATCCTAGTAGGAATTAGAAATTTGATATTTATATACAAAAAGCCGCAACTATGCGGCTAGTATATGTATATGATTTGGTCATCTTACATGAAATCAATTTATACTGAAGTGTTTACCTTGTATCCATTCAAATGTAAAGCGTTCTGTTATTAAGCTTTCAGGTTTAAAAGAAAATGCCGTGTGTCCTGATAAGCATCTGTCCAGCCCATCTTAGCATAGAAACGAAGTCCATCGAGTCCCTTAAAATAATAGGCGCCGATTAGCCGCTCCTCAAAATTCGGGGTCACTATTCTAGCTTTCTCTTGATAGTTTTGATGCGCGTTAATGACATCACACCAAGGCATATGCTTGTCGAGAATCGCAAGGTCTATGAGAGAATCGCCATACATGCAATTTCCATCAATAATGCCGGAAATCCGTGTTCCGTTGGACAAAATATTCCACTGTTGAAAATCTCCGTGTATAAAGCTTCTATTTAATTCATTATAGGGTACGTATGTCATCAAACGACTATAGATTTCTTCGTATACTTCTCTCTCCAAGCAAGACGTGCGGAAGAGTTCATGCCAATTCTCCCAGAATGTCCCCGTCTGATCTTCCGCATTTACGGCAATGACGAAGTCTTTCCAAGATGAATAGGAGCCATTACCATCTGGTCCGATCCAACCATACCCGTTAGTTCCACCAATATCCGTTTCGGCCAATCTTGTTAAAATGCCGATAATTTCTGGCATCAGACGGGTTTGTTCCTCTGCTGTAAAATCGGATAGATTGCGACCTTCCATTCGCTCCATGATCAAATAGGTTAACTGATTAGTCCTCCCTAACCCCAAACATTTTGGGAAAGGAATACCTTGATCGAGTATCAAATTGGATACAAATTGATCGGTCTCATATGCTCGTTCCAAATCGCTGAATTTCACAACATAGTCTTTTCCTTCTAAAATAAATGAAAACACGTTGCTAATGTTGCCGCCAGACAACGGTGTAATCTCAGCCGCTCCCTGTCCAAGATGATTCCACAGTACTTTTTCAATTTCACTCATGGTCAATTCCGGTTTTTCGTAAGTCATTTTACTCCAACTCCTGCTTATTAGAGTCTACTATGAAATTATCCGCAGCATATCAAAAACACCATCTTCCTAAATATCTCGTTCCTCATACTCAAAGGGTTCATCACATGAGTAAAATTCATGGAAAAATCCTACATATGGGATATCGTCTTCTAGACATTTTATACGATATGACAGCTCTTCATCGCATTCCGGCTCTTCACCATTGTTCCGCATTACCTCGAATGCATCAACAATGTTTTCCATGAGGGTTACTTGGATAAATAATGGCAATGTGTCTAACATCGAATCTTCGATCCTGGTCTCGGATCTGTAGCCCTCAAGCACTGTTTTAAAATAATCATCCATAAACTTTTTGCGTTTAAAGACGTCTTGTTCAAATTGTATCCAGCCCACTCCAAGTGTCCAGAGATTTGCCAGGTCATACATATACCAACAAAAGCAGGAATTATCGAAATCAAAAACAGTTATTTGCCCTGTATCAAAATCGATCATATAATTCCCATCGCAGTAATCAAAATGTACCATCCCAAAAGACTCGTGATTCCTGTCCATCCCTTCTAAGGTTGTAAGGAGATCTACCAGCTTCTCCTTCAGCAGAGATAACGAGTCAGGTATTAGCTTATCTATATAATCGGCATTGTATTTATCAAAAAAATTATACCGAGAATGGACAGGCGTATATCCCTTCGATAAGTGATGCATTTTCCCAAGGACTTTGCCGCAGTTATAATAGTATTCAGTAATAGGAACGCCTTCCCGATACCGATAATGATTTTCCACGAGCATGCTCCCCTTGGCCTTTTCAAACAAGCAGACAAAAAAGGTATGATTATTAAGAGTGATCGTTTCCAACAGGTTCCCCTTCTGGGAGTTGACTACATTCGAAACACTGCCGCCATGCTCGTACAAATACCTGATATATTCCACTTCACCCAAAATATCTTCTCGGCTTCTGTCACTTAAGAAGGCAATTCTGATTATTTTTGCTTCAGAATCAGCTTTATCACAGTTATATGCGATATTCCGTCCTCCTTTATGTGCATTGATAAGCCTGATTTCATAACCTTCCAATCCGTACAATTCCATCACTAATGGAAGTAAGTGTGTATCAGCGATTTTAATAACCTCGTTATAATTCAGAATATCTCCCCTCTCAACTTTTTCAATATATGGATAGTTTACCAGTTCCAGCTGATAAACTGGATGGAGAAAACAACTATAACTGAAATATCCTGCTTCATTAGGTCATCGTTCCTAGGTACACACGAATTAAAATATCTTGGTCATGGTTACCGAATCCAGCCCCATAAAGTGTCAAACCACCAACATTAACAGCCTTCTCGTCAACTGCGAACCGAAGCGTCCAGAATTGTTCCCGTAGCAAAATATCTGCGACAGTAATGTCCGACATCCTTTCTTCATCAATAAATGTGCCCGAAGTGTCAATGCGGATCGTCTTCAATAACCCGTATTGATTTACATTCCGATGCCACCAATCCGGAGTATATATGCCTCGTGCCGCTCTTCCAAAGTCTGCTGGACTGGTCCAAGTTCCAAGCTTTACACCGTTAAAAAAGAACTCAATATCCGAAGGCCAATGATCTCTCAAGCCTGGCGCTTCAGAAGCAATTTCCATTGAAATCTCGATGGCCTCGGGCATTTGACCGGCAAGTAAGTAGTTAGGCGTTTTGTACTCTACGTAACCTCTCCCAAACCACAAAATGCCAGCGTTGACCCGCTCGGGATCGAGAAAATATCGGGGATCGTCCCAAACCCCAATTTCTTTCTCTTGTGTCCCAAGACCACATGTAGGATGGACATCAAATGAGGTATAATGACCGACTGAAATGGTCTGCTCTCTGATCCTCGGGGTTTGAGTGGCAGTGGGGAGTTCGATTTCAACTCTTTTTTGTTTAAGGAAACACATTTTGTGCGTTCCTCCGTTTAGGCGTACCCTGTGGCTTCCTGTAAGTCCAGCTTGTTCGAGCTTTCGGATATGCATAGTAACTATGGAAGGGCTAAGCTCTAACTTAGCCGCGATCTCCTTCACATTCATTTCATTATCTGCAATGAGGCTCATAATCCTCCATCTGACTTCGCTTGCCAGCGCTTCATATAATGCCATGAATTTTGCTTCGCCGTTTGCTTTGATCATCATCATAATCACCTGCCTGTGCTTATTGAAATTACATATATATTAATTTAATAAATATAACGTATATCTTCAACCCCGATTCATTGAAAACTTATAAGCAATAGTGTTTAATTTTCTTAGTAGTTGAATATATTGAATTCTTATTTATATGAATTTATTAATGAGGTGGAGAAATGAAATACAATAATCCGGTCATCAAAGGGTTTTATCCTGATCCCAGCGCATGTAAAGTTGAAGACACTTATTATTTGGTCTGCAGTTCCTTTCAGTATTTTCCCGGTGTTCCGATTTTTGAAAGCAAAGATTTAATTAATTGGACCCAAATCGGTCATTGCTTAACCCGAAAAAACCAGATTCAATTGGATACTGTGGACAGCTCCGGTGGTGTATTCGCCCCCACCCTGCGGTACAATAATGGACGATTCTACATGACGACCACAAATGACACTCTACGCCAGAACTTCTATGTCTGGACTGACAATATTTACGGCGAATGGTCTGATCCGATTAATGTAGACCAAGGCGGTATTGATCCGGATTTGTATTTTGAAGACGGCAAAACGTATTTCATGAGTAATGGGACAGACGATTACGGAGTTAATGGTATTGTCCAATGTGAAATAGAAATTGAAACTGGGCAGAAGCTGTCGCCAAGCCGTTCAATCTGGCAAGGATCCGGTGGGCGTTATTTGGAGAGTCCTCATTTATACAAAATTAATGGACAATACTATCTGCTAGCTGCTGAGGGTGGAACCGAATATGGGCATATGGTTACTTATGCAAGGGGCAATTCTCCTGCTGGTCCATTCGAAGCCTATCCGCATAATCCCGTATTGACTAATCGAAATTTAGGCGGTTACGAGCTTCAGGGAGTTGGACATGGAGATTTGGTACAAGACCATGAGGGGGATTGGTGGCTGTTACATCTTGGATTCCGGCAGACTGGCCAGTATCTCACCTATCACCATTTGGGGCGCGAGGTTTTTCTAACTCCGATTACCTTTGGCGAGGATGGATGGTTTACAGCAGGTCATGAAGGTACCACACTTATAAGTTTCGAGACTGATCGTATTGCGGACACAGTCATTCAGCAGCAGAAAAGAGTCTTTACGTTCGAGAACACAGATTGGAATTTGGACTGGTGTTACCTGCGTCACCCGGTTACAGAAAATTATAGGTTAGAAGCTGATAAAATAAAGCTTAAAGGAACTGCTGTAACGTTAGATATCCCGGCTACCCCGACATTTATTGGTATTCGTCAAAAAGACTTTAACGCAATTATTTCATGCGAAGTCAGCCTTACGAATGGTGAAGCCGGAATTACACTTTACATGGACGAAAATCACCATTATGACTTGGCCTTGCGTAAACATCCAGAGGGTTATGAGATTATCGAACGTCTGAATATCGGAGATATCAAATCCATTGAAAAAACAAAAAATATAAGTCAGTGCAACCATGCTTCATTAATTATCAAAAGCAGTCCAACGCATTATCACTTTTATATCCAGGTAGACGGTACTGAGATCTTACTCGGAGCTGCGCAAACCAAATATCTATCCTCTGAAATAGCCGGAGGATTCACAGGTGTGCTTATTGGTTTGTACGCCACTGGACAAGACCAAGATTATAATGCGATATTCACAAACTTTAGCTGCCTTTATTCTTAAACCTTCAAATTAGAATGAACTGTTCAAGGCAAGAGTGTTCTTCTAAATAAAAGAGGGGTTAACCCCTTAATTTTGGTTAACCCCTCTTTTATAAAAACAACAAGATCCTAAGAAAAATTAGATATCCAGCTTCCTTGTACTTAACGCTTTTACCATTACAGGATCTCTACGTGAAAAGAACAGGCTTTCTTCCCGGGCAGGCTTTGGAATCACAACAACTCCTCTTTGCGTTAATCAACATAAAACCACTTCAATAGAATGACGTCTACCTGTTCCGGTACACCTCCAAGAACTAATACCTCTGATTTAAAGCCTGCTATTCGTCGCAGAGGAAAATTGACTACAGCTATCATTTGTTTTTTATGACTTACTTTTTGTCCTGGCAGTATATATGCTGATTATAATAAAAAGTGGCAGTCACGAAGGCTTCTTAGCCCCGATTGACGGCCACTTTCTGTTTAATATCCCATATCCTTTAATATTTTGGATAACGTGCTCAGACGCTCACCGATCATTTCATCGTCATCGCTAAGAGCTTGATTAAATAGCTTAATATCTTCATTAATTCGCTCATTATCTGTACATACCGCTACAGTCATCGCATCCCCTTGCAAGCCAACTCTGTCGATGACGGGCTGCTCCGGGTCATATAAATTCTCATATCGATACGCTTCGCGGAAATGTTCTAACGACCGGCAAATTAGAATGGACAAATCAAGTACGCGATGAAGAGGCAGTTCCTCAGATTGTCTGGACCATTTTTCCCCGGTATATCTCCATACCTTAGCAGAAATATCGACCTTTCCTCGATCATTCCACTGCGCCAATCCTAAGGAAAGACCTTTCGCATCTGTGTTTCCAGCCATTCGGCCGTCAACCTTCTCATAATTCTCCGATACGACAACAGGCTTATGTTTTAAAGTTGTAGGTATTTTCATGTTTTTTTCTTCCTTCCAGTTACTATTTTACTAATTTACTAAACGACGGTTTCATCTTATCTTGGATTTCATCGTTAGTCAATTCGTGGTTTGTTATAACCTTTATCTCCGTAGGGCTGTAACTTCTCTAACCATGGCTTTAAGATTTTCTTCCGTTCCCAGCGCATATCAGTTACCTTATCTATCTCCTTCTGTTCTAGTACCTCATAAGTGAACGCATCCGCACCGAATTCTTTCCAATCCTTCTGGAGCTGGGCATTTGCAAATCTCCCTGAATCCAACTGCATTTGCAGGGTAAGCCATTTGTTTTTCAAATTAGGATAGCTGTCGATAAATATTTTGCCGTTGATTTGGTTTTTGATTTGAGCAACACCCATATAAATCTTAATCTGTTTGTACTCCTCGATCAGCTCTTTGCGTTTATTCATATCCATATCTTTCTCTCCTTATCTTAGATAATAAATTCATGGAAATTGTAGTTGGATTTTCATTTTCCCAGCGATTCCAGCTCCACATTACTTCTTATCTTAACCACAATAGGAAGCAGAAAAAGTGCACCGATAAGCACAAATACACCACTCGCCATAAATACGCCCATCAAGGAGAACGTATCCTTTAGATAGCCGGAAATGAACATGCCAACCACCATCATTCCCATAAAAATAGGCATGATTGCTCCTGAAACTCGGCCAATAAAGGCCCCTTCGGTATTTCGCACAAGAAGTGTCTGAATCCCTCCTTGAATGCAAGGGTAAAACAAACCACTGATCACCAAGAAAATAATCGTCAGCCAAATTTTCTTAGAAGCACCCATTCCAACCGTACAGACGGCATTGACGAGTAAGCCTATCAAAAGCAATAGCTGTGGCCTTACTTTTTTGGCTATCCCGATTATTGCAGCTCCGCCTACTAACATGGCTGCCCCACTAGCCATCACAAGCCACTGAAGAAATTGTTTGTCCTTACCTAAATTCTCGATGACAAGAAAAATCTGAAGCGGCTGAGTTAGTCCTGATGCCAATCCCACCGCCGAGAAAGTTAAACTAAGTGTTCTTAAGGGTTTACTCGATCCGATGTAACGCAATCCAGCCGTTAACTCTTTGATGAAGCCGCTGGCTTTACCTGACTTCGGTTCTTCTTCATCCCGAGGAAGGGAAGACAATATAAGCGAAGAGCCCAGAAACATAACGGCTGTCAGGATCAGAGATACGTGAATTCCAAACTTAATAAAAATAAACGTACCAATAACGGGTCCCAAAACCGTAAAGACAGCGACAAGGGTTTGGGACATCGCCATAACGCCTTGCAGCTGTTCAGCTGGCACATGTCTCTTGTACAGTTTCATCGCCGAAGGCTGAGAAAATTGAGATAAGCTGGCAGATACAAAAGATCCGATAAGAAGCGCAATCCATCCGCCATTCATGACCGCAATCAGCACTACCCCGACGAACAAACCAGATAACAAATCGCTCCATACCATGGTTCTCTTCGGCCGCCATCGGTCGGCAAAAGTCCCACCAATAAGACCAAAAAGAAAGATCGGTGCAAATTCGGCAACCGATATCAGAGATACATCTACCGGATTATTATTCGTCAATTCAGATACATAAAGAAGGACGGCATAATTCCGGATCCATATTCCGAGCTGCAATAACACACGGGAGAGGATAATTGTTCGAACATAACGATTAGAAAACATTTTAATTCCCCATATCCTTTACTATTTTTTACACCTTCTCAAAACTCTCCAACATGACAACATGATTATGTTTAAACGTTGTTGGTATTTTCATTGCACCACTCCTATTTACTAATTTACTCATTTACTAATTTACTAAATCACTGCTTCATTTTATACAGGATAGTGTCGTTCGTCAAGCCGTTTTCAGTCTCGATAGTCCACAATCCTTTTTTTAAAGGTGTTAATTGATTCTGTAAACAAATAAAAAAGTGGAGCAACTGCCGTAGCATTTGCTCCACTTTTTTACGTTTATCTAATTTCAAAAAATTCTTTAGCGTATTTGACAACGCCATGGACATCTGAGAGACCGTCATCTATAAGCTCAACGGCCATAAAATTATCGTCTGAAACTTCGAAAGGTGCTTCTATACCAAATTGACTAGCTTTTTTATAACCAAACTTCGGATAATACTTATCATGACCCAAAACGACAGAGCCTTTATATCCAAGCTGTGTTGCGATTTTGTGGCCTTCAGTAATCAGTAGCTTCCCTATACCCTTGCTTTGCATTTCTGGTAGTACTGCAACAGGTGCAAGCGCAACCAGAGTTTGATCACCCACTAGAATTTCTGTAAAAAGGATATGACCGACGATCTTATTCTCATATTCAGCTACAAGAGATAACTCCGGAATAAACTTTGTTGAGCTCCTTAGTCTATTTACCAAATTGTGCTCATCATGATCTGAATGTTCCGCATTTTCAAATGATTTTTGGACTACATGGTAGACTTCGTTAATATCTTGAGCTTTTTCTTGTCTAATGATAATGTTCATTAAATTAACCTCCTGATCATGGATTTGAGCTCATTGCTTTCTATTCTGGGTCTTGGATAACCGTTAATCGTTACCAGAATCATAGCTCGTCCCAATTGTTCCGATGTAATGACACTGTTTAACTTCTTTAGCATGGGATAAAGTGGCTTCATCACATCATAAAAAATCTGATACACTTTTGTTTTGGATTGTATGCCATATAGGGGTAGAATTACACCTGGTCTGAACATATAAGCGTCCTTAAAAGGTAGCTTCAACAGATCGTTTTCTGTCTTCCCTTTCACTCTTGCCCACATAGAGCGTCCTTTTTCCGAACTATCCGTCCCACTTCCAGAAACATATACAAAGGTCATTTGAGGGTTCAATCTTGCTAATGTTGTTCCGGCGGATAGCGCGATATCATATGTTACTCTTTTATATTCCTCTTCCTTCATACCAGCAGAGGAAACCCCAAGGCAGAAAAAGCATGCATCATAACCTGTGATTTCATGTTCTATACTTGATAATTCAGCTACATTGGATAGTTGAATTTGTCTTAGTTTTGTATGTTGATGCTCTGTCTTTTTACGCCCAATCGTAAGTATTTCTTGAACTCTATCATCCATCAAACATTCACGCAACGCGCTTTGACCAACCATACCTGTAGCTCCAAAAATAATGACCTTCATATCATTGACTCTCCAATCTAAAAGATGATTCTATTTCCAATAGTAACAGGCATTTCCGAAGCCAACAATCTTTTGACGTAATCATGGATTGTAACAATGTGCTTGCTTCTTCATCCTTTATAATCATGCAACAACAGAAGGATTCCCAATTTCCGCTTCACCTAATATAAAGTCCTAGAAAGCTATACTATAAATCTATTAAAGTTTGACCTTGTTTAGGATCAGTGAGACGAGCATATTCTATCGAGATTGATAATAGAATGAATGAAATGAAACCCACTCCAAGCCCTTCAACTTAACTATGATGCCCTAACCCCAGCTAGTGACCTGGGAGGAATAAGTGAAACGATTAACGGAGGTGTTTTTTATATGCGATGTATTTTGTGTGGTCCTTCTCCAGCCATCAACGTATTCCATGAGTATAGTTCGTTTACACTGATGCGGTGTAGCAACTGTGGTCTTATCTTTAGAGCGAATATTGCGGAGGTTGATACAACCGGCTTAATCGCAGATATTTATAATACAGAATGGATTGCAATGCGTGAAAAATATGCTCAAGCGACCTATTCTGATCATGCTCTGTTTAATTTAATGCTGCTGGAAATGTTCAGTCCAGAAAAAGGAGCATTGCTAGAGTTTGGTTCTGGAACAGGTGAATTTCTACATGCTGCTGGAAATGGCGGCTGGAGAGCGGTTGGCATTGAACCCTCACAAATGTCTCGAGCCTATGCCAAATATAAATACGGTGTGAATCTGGTTAAAGATGAATGGAAAAGCACCCAAGACGATGACTCGGCTGAAAATCCTGATCTTCCTCGTTATGATGCGGTAGTGTTCTGGCATGTGCTTGAGCATATTTCTGATCAATTTGCATTTTTGAAGGATATTCGTAATCTTTTGACAACGCAAGGGAAAATTTATTTCAGTATTCCCAATAGCCATTCATTAACCAACGAAGTCTACGGACCTGAATCACCGTTATTTATTGAACCCGATCACCTATATCATTACACGGACGCTAATGTGCGTGAATTACTCAATCAGGCTGGATTTGAGATCATTTCGATATTCACGCGGCAGCTGGTCTCTGTTTCGGATGTATTGATCGATGCACATCCTCACTATGGGCCGAATACTCCATTTGTTGAACGAATGGCTCTTTTGGCCAGATGGCAAGGTGAACGTCGCGGACATGAGATATGTTGTGTGGCCAGTCTGAAGGAATAATTTATTATACTTGCAAGAAAAAAAGCTGGAGCCAAATACACTTGGCTCCAGCTCTTTTGTGATGATTACAATCCCATAATTCTATAAATCAAAGCAGCAGCCTCCGCACGGGTGGTCAGATTCAGTGGTCTGAAGGTTCCGTCGGAATAACCATTGATTATCCCTGACTGCTGCAGGTACTCAACTTCTTCCCTGGCATAAGCTCCGATTTGCTTCTGATCAGCAAATACTACCGTTTTGCTGGAGTAATCCGGCTGAAGAGCAGCTAAACTCCGAGCGCGAAACAAAATAACAGCCATTTCTTGGCGAGTAATCGGTTCTTTTGCGCCAAATAAGCCTTCGCTGCGTCCGTTAACAATCTTTAGCGCCTGAGCTGTTGAGACAGCTTGGTAATACCAAGCGTCTGGACTCACATCTTCGAAAGTACTGCTACTTTCGGCCTGAAGGTCTAGCGCTGATACTAGCAGTTGAACAAACTCTGCTCTGGTGATTTGGCGGGCAGGCTCATATTTGCCATCGCCTGTGCCGTGAACCAAATCACGAGATGCCAACGCTTCTAGGATAGCAGCGAAGTCCGAATTGACATCAGAGAAGTGTAAATCTCCATTCGCTGCAACGTATAATCCGAAGTTCCGTGTTGTGAAGGTGATGCTCTCTGTACCTGAAACGTATTTGGAGTTCTTGACCACTTCCGCCAGCCCCTCGCGGGTAATAAAATAGACGATGGCTTGATTCGGCGCTTCACTAGGATTCAATTTATATCCAAACGATACCTTCATTGCCGCAGATTGACTTAATGTTTCTATTTGCTTTCCATCTACCATCAAGGAGATCCGGTACACGGCATGCGTTTTCCATTTCTCTTTTAATGCAACAGAAAGGGTTGAAGGATCAACAAAATGAATGGACAGCTCCAACTGCTTGGAACCCTCCGGAATATTGCTACCCATCTTGTCAATTGGGAACGTTACGGTGGTTTCACCTGCTTTTATTGTAAGAGAGGTAACATTATCTTTCAGTTCGGTAACGGGCAATTGAAAGGTTACTCCCTTAGCTGTGGCATCTAATTTAGTAAGCTCAAGTGCCAATGCACCATCTTGCACACCCTTCATTGCTTTTTGAATTTCTCCAGTAGGAAGCTGTGCAAGGCGCATTCCTTCAGCATCAGGTGAAGCCTGAATCTGAATACGGCCGGCTGAGATTATATTCACTGGATTAACTATTTTCCCTCCATTGTTACTATTGTTACCGCCATTATTGCTGCCGGACGAACTGCCAGGCGTTTCTGTTCCCCCGCGGTCTTCACTCCGTACCACTTTCAAAGTGTAGGTCTTTGTTGTTGTTCCATTTGCGGCGGTAACTTTGATGCTAACACTATTTTCTCCTACTTTTAGTTCACTTCCGCCAGTTACTGTTAATTTGGCTTTCGGATCTAAAGGTATCCCTGTTACAGTCACGGCTGTTTTAGAAAAGGGTACATTTATTGTATAGGTGAGTGTGTTCCGGTCAAACTCGGGAACTTCTGAACCCTCTATACTCAAAAGGCTTAAATCAGCATTATCACTTGGTTGTGTCTCCTCCTCATCTTCGACATTCATAAACTGGAAGGTGCGGAAGAGTGTCGCATCTTTCGCAGCGCCAATGCCTGATCCCCACTCAATATACCCTTTTCGGCCCGCACCATCATTATCGTTAACCAACATCGAGAAGCTCAAGATATTGCCTAATGCTGCCCGAATTGGACTTACTTCACTCCAAGGTAGTGCCAGTGCATATGAGGTAATCTTAGTCGCTTCATCTCGGGTTACACTTAGAGTTCCTTTGGTCAACACTCCGGTAGCGGCACCCTTCATAGACAGCCAACGATAAATTTGCGGCCCCTCCGGCGTTTGCGATATTCCGTATTCATACCAGGATTGGCTATCGCCCGGTACACCGGGAGCAAGGCTGAATTGAATACTGTCATTTTGCCAAATATTAATCCCGGATGCATTATGGCTGAATACATCATCACGGATGTCGGCAGTCAAATAAATGTTATCCGCGTCCCAGCGTAATTGCGCTGTTCCGCTAAGATCATCCGTACCGTTATACCCGCTCAACAAAGGGGTTCCGTCTGCAAGATCAATCAGCGCGGGAGTTCCTGTGTCTGACTGATGCTTCATCCGGTTAATATCTATGTTTTGCTTGAGGTGAACTGTCTCATAGCCTTCAAGGTCAACGGTCAACTCTAGTGGATATTTAACGCTTTCAGAGAATCCCGGCAAAGGAATTGGATAAGTAAATCCGCTATTCGGAGCGATTTCAGCTAGTTGCGACTGGCTACCACTGAGCTGATCACTTCCTTCTCCTATTTTCCAGGAAATTTTGTTAATTCTCAGAGGGTCTACTCCAGAACTGTTTGTAAACTGAAGTTGAAGGGATATGCCTCCGTTTCTACCATCTGTAATATGAGGAGCAATTTTTAAGCCTTGAAAATATAATCGCAGATCATCCACAGGTGCTTCAGGCAGTGTGGCAGGATCAAGTCCGGGTCCATTATAGGCTCCGATATTCGGTGGATTTTCTGCTGAAACAGCATTTCCCCAATAGTCACGGCCTCCGTTGTCTGCAATGATTGCACCAGCCCCAAGCGCAGGGGAGCCTTCTCTTAGCTTGTAACCGTCCACTGTATTCCAGCCAATTCCACCGCTGCCCTGAGCAACCAAGAGCGGATTCGCTGTGACGGGATTCGTATTTTCCGGCTCGCTTACTGGATGATTTCCATACAACAGGTTGTGGTCGAAGCTGCCATTTACCCCGGGCAGATTATAACCTCCCTGTCCAAGGTTGTAGACCAGATTGTTCCTGAACGTATAGGGAGCGTTGATATTTCCTGCGTCGTCCCATTCATGGTCGATTATTTTGGTGTTTTGCCCAGTGCCGATATAGATCGTATTGTTATAGATTTGCGTATCCAGCGTAACCCCACCTGCAAAATTAAACGTATGCGTCAGATCATTCTGGCTGATGTTGTATCTGACTACATTGTTAGAGGAGCCGGTCAGCACTCCTGGAGTTAAACGGGCATCGACAAAAAGCATGAATCCGCCCTTATTGCCATGGCTGTAATTATATTGAACTACACTGTCCATAGTATCAATATCCAGATTGAAGCCCTGACCATCTCCCTCTGGTTTATTTGTGTTAAAGGACTCATTAAACTGCACGATATTATTCTTGCCCCGAGTTGGCCAGATTGCGGCTGAGCCGTTAAACTCGCCTTCTTCGGAGTAGTTCCCACCTTCTTCTGCTATGTTATGCTCAATTAACGCTCCGTCCGCACCGAAGGTGAGGATGCCGTCGCTGTCTGCTTGTTTGACATAATTTCCGCGGATCGTAACATTGACCGTAGCATAGTCGGCTCCGTTGAAACGCTGATCCCATACCACAATTCCTGTCCGTCCAATTCGTTCGACCGTGTTGCCTTCGATCCATACCCCATCAAATTTGTCCGTGCCCGTCGTTCCGCCCACATATACGGAGATTCCACCGAACGCATGTGGACCACCTTCTGCACCGGAAACTGTCGGATAACGGAAGCTGCTTGATACATCATGTATATAGTTATCCTGGATGCGGATATTTCTTAAAGTTCCTCCGTTTGCGTTCTCCACCATTATGCCTTCCCGGTAAATGGTTCCTCTCTCGGAAGCATAGTTAGTGACCTCCAGATCCCGGATGCTCCAGTTTGAGGCGTTGCGCAGGTATACAGCTGCTCCGGCCATGCCTCCACCATTGATAGTCGGTTTACTTCCGCTGCCATAGGCAGTGATTGTTATCGGTTTATCGTCTGTTCCGCTACCCTTAGGATATAATTGTTCGTTCCAGATTCCACCCTTCTTTAACAAAATTCGGTCTCCAGCCTCAAAGGTAGTCTGGTTAACTACAGAGAAGGTCTTCCAGGCTGTCTCAGGTGTTCTTCCATCATTGCTATCGCTGCCTGCAAATGAATCGACGTAATAATCTCCGTCTCCACCGCTGTTCCCTCCATCTCCAGGCAAGCGGTTGGACAAGGAGACCGATCCTAGCTGCATCAGCCAGGGGGCGGAATCGCCGCTGAGCTCGATTTTCAAATAATGAATGCCGGAAGGAATCCCTTGTGCTGGGGTATAATTCGTCCCGGTCCAAGCTGCATCTCCTGTGGATTGTGGAGCTTCATGTATTGCTGAAATCTCTGTCCAGGTGGATACATCCGCCGATCCATAGAACTTGATGCTTCCACTAGACCCGGCAAAGGAATGCAGACGGACGATGAAATGCTGCAAATTATGCAAATGGTACACAAGTGATTCTGCCGAATCTGCTGTTCTCACTGCACGAGAATGATCTCCACCAAAAAAAGTGGGATTGCTTGTATCTAAAGACCAATTTGTACTAAATGCATAGAGCTGTGAAACGTCATCAAGCTCATCGTTAATCGTTTGAGGTGCAAGTGATACATTGGTGAGCGTAAGGTGTCCGAGCTGCATCAGCCAGCTGTCGAGGTCGCCGCTGATCTCGATTTTGAGATAATTGATATCATTCGGAAGTGCACCGGCGGGCGTGTATACTGTTCCATACCAACCAGAACCGGTTGCTGTGGGACTGTCATTAATGACTGGAAGCTCCGTCCACGCTGTCGCATCGCCCGATCCGTAGAACTTGATTACGGCTGTTGAGCCAGAGAAATAATAGGCCTGAAGCGTAAACGACTGAATTCCTGTTAATGAATAAACGGCATAACCGGTATCCGTGGATGTCCTGACCAACCGTGTAGCATCTCCGCCGAAGAATTGAGGATTGCTGCTGTCAATCAACCAATTCTCCGAACGCAGCTCCACTGCTGGCAGAGCAGAGAAATCATCGGCATACGTCTCTTCAGCATGGGCAGAAGCACCCATTACTGGGAACACTGTCGTAAAGATCAGAACCATCATTAGCAGTGATTTTGCGAGTTTTTTTAACATTGTTGTGTTATTCCCCCTTGAACATTTATTGAATGGCTTGGTTTGCGAGTCTTTCAGCCATTGGGTAATTCCATTCTGGGACAGCTTTGGATAGCTTATCGTCCACCATGGATCTAAACTTCTGTTGCGCCAAATGAAGTGTGATAGCATCCTTCACTTGATCGAAAGGTATAACTCCTGCATCCTCTACCGATAGACAGTAAAGTAGATGGATGGCCGCATTTTCAGCAAACAAGCCACTAATCTGTCCAGGTGCAAGCTGATCTGCAGCAAGCAATACCTTAGGATTTTCCAACGCTGCTGTTCGCCGGGAAGCACTTGTTATTTTGACTTCGCCCACGTTTATACCCAGCTCTTTTGCCTGCTGACGGATGCCTGCGTCTGATCTTATTTCTGCTGTTGCTGCTGCCCGGAGCAATTCCATTTTCTCCATGGCCTCCTGCTGATCCTTGTATTCTGTTTCCGGACCAAAGGGCAGTGATGCCCATTCAAGATGTATAGCTCCCGGCCGAGAATATTTAGCAGCTTGCTTGGCTTCATATTCCAGCCTTACCTGTTCATCTGAAATCACGATACCTCCGTTGCTGCGCATTGCCTCAATCGTGGCATCCTCAAAGTTGCTCATGTAATAACTGTAATAGGCCTGCGCTTCCAGATGAAGAGGACCATACACCACTTCCTTATTCGCTGCCGCCTGACTCCTCCGTTGATTCTCGTGCTCCATTCCTTTTAGAAAACCTTCATAGCTGATATCCGATACCACACCTGCTTCTTGGGCAAGCTGCAACTCCATCCGCTTCGTCAGTAGCTGCGTCTGGGATTCTTTTATCCACCTGTGGATTGGTTTTTCGCCGGAATATTCGGTAGACCAGAATTTCTCTGAGTAGTCGGCATCGTAGGTCTGTTTGAAGTAGTCAGCAGTCAGTGCCCGATTCATTTGAAGATGCCAGTTGAACTCCGCTGCAGTGACCTCCTGTTCGTTAAGGGTCAGAAGTGGTTCTTCTGCTTGTGGAGCCTGCACATTCATCGAGCCAATCAGCAGCAGGCTTCCTGCAATCAGAGCGAACAGAATAGTGATAAGTCGATTTCTTTTGGAATGAAGTCTTAAAGTCATAAGTTGATTCCTCCTCTCTGCACTCATATTAAGCGCTTTCATTCTCTTCGATATTAGACATGTTACCTTTGAAAAAACAGGCGGGAATGCTGCGAAATGGTTTGCCATTTCACCATTTGCCTAAAAAGAGCAAGATGCTCCATCTATAAATACAAAAACAGCCCAGAATGTTCCGGACTGCTTAGCATTGCTCTTATGTTGGGCTAACCCGAAAACATACTGAAGCTCAGGACGCCGCCTTTGATAATCTCTTCATGAGGCAAAGAATGGTGCTCCCAAAGCGTATGGTTCCAGTGGATTGATTTACTGTACACATTGGCGGGGCTGTTGTTTTGCGCTTCAATGACCCATTGCCGCCCATTTTCAAGCCGAATCGTTACTTTATCAAATAGTGGGCTGCCCAGTACATATTCAGAAATCCCGGGACTTAACGGATACAGTCCGATGGCGCTCCAAATATACCAGGCACCCATGCTGCCATTATCCTCGTCACCGGGCAACCCATCCATTCCACTGTTGAATAGTTTAGCCATGGTTTTGCGAACCCAGTACTGTGTTTTGGACAATGCCCCGAGTCTGGCGAAAATATAAGGAATATGAAAGCTGGGCTGATTGCTGATGGCAAACTGCCCTAGATCGGCCGCAGCCATTTCCGACATTTCATGAATTTCCAAGCCATAAGATCCCACTTTGAATATCGGTTCCTCGGCCATTAACTGGTCCAGACGCCGAACAAAAGCTTCCTCGCCACCCATCAGACTGGCTAATCCCGGGAAGTCATGGGGAACCGCCCAGCTCCCTTGCCAAGCTCCACCTTCACAGAACGGATCACCCCACGCCAAAGGATCAAATCCTTCCTGCCAAGTACCGTCCTCGTTACGGCCTCTCATAAAACCAACCTCGGGATCAAACAGCAGTTTGTAATTCTGCGCCCGGTCCATAAAACGCTCATAATCATCCATTTTGCCGAGTGCTTTGGCAATCTGGGCTATACAGAAGTCCCCGTATATATAATCCAGCGTGTTGCTTACACTTTCATGAAAACGATCATGCGGCAGATAGCCGTGCTGCAAATACAATTCTAGCCCCCGTCTACCCAGCTTCTCGTCTGTAGCCGGACGATCTGCATGTTTCAGCAAACCTTCATATAGTAGCTCTACGTCGAAGCCGCCGATGCCCTTAACCACGGCATCCGCAGCTGCCGCATCGATCAGTGTGCCGGGCATGGCACTGCGTTCGCCTGGTGACAGCCATTTTGGCAGCCAGCCGCTTTCACCGTAGGCTAATGTCCAAGCCTGCATGATCTCACCGAGCAAGGATGGAAACAGGACACTGTATAACGGGAAGCTAGTCCGGTATACATCCCACAGTCCAATATCTGAATACATTGGCCCCCGGCAAATGCTACCGTTAAAAGGACTGTAATGAATTTGCTCGTTCTGCTCATTATATTCATGCCACGTTCTCGGGAACAGGCAGATTCGGTACATGCAGCTGTAAAAGGTGCGGAGGTTCTCTTCATCCGCGCTTTCGGCTACAATGCGGCTCAATCGTTCTTCCCAGCTTGCCTCTGCTTTGCTCAAAATCTCCCCAAAGCTGCTCTTGCCGACTTCCCGGTCCAGATTCAGCAGCGCCTGTTCCTTGCTGATAAAAGAAGTGCCGCATTTCACTCCTACTATACCGGATTCCGGTACGGCTAATCCTACGTATGCGCCCAGCCTTTCGCCAGTTCCTTCATATGTGCCCATTGGCTGATAATCCCCGTCAAAGATTCCCGACGCTTCTATAAGAATGTTCGTATCAAACTGAAAGACGAAATACATTGCAAAATTATCGGGAACCCCGGCAGTATGGCCTCTTGTAAAGCCGATAATCCTGCGTTTATCCGGTTGAAAGGTGATATGTGACTCGCCTTTCAGCGGTGCTATTATGAGCCTGTTCTGCTGCCCCTTAGCGTATGTTATTCTAATCACTGCACAGCGCTCTGTAGGGGTCAGCTCCAGTCGGGTACGATATCGTTGAAGAGACACTCCGAAGTAGTGTGGGGACACTTGCATCTCTTCCGGTTTAAAGGAAGATGAGCGCGAATCAGGACTAAGCAATAACGGTCCAGTCTGCGGCAAAAGTGTTAGATGTCCATAATCTCCGATCCAAGGACTGGGCTGGTGAGTTAGTCGTATGCCCTCCAGGTGGCGATGGTGCGGATGGAAGAACCAGGTCCCCCCTGCTTCATGGGTTTGCGGGCTCCAAGCCGCCATGCCAAATGGCATCGCTGAAAGCGGCAGCGTATTACCGTGTGAGTAGCGGAAATCCGACTTAGTCCCCTGTAATGGATTAACATAATCTAACAAACCCAAATGGATACACTCCTTTGGCTGGCTTACACCAGCTCTATAATCTCCGACCTTAACTGCTGCCGGCTAAGATAATCGAAATACTTGAACATCTCCTGCTTCTACCCGTATAGACAGTTGAGTTGTTGAAGGTTCAAACGGATTTATTGGCTGAATTTTTGCATTCCCATCGTCAAACCATGGCTCTGCTGAAGTATAATTGGCAGGCAGCGTAACTTTGGCTTCTGCCAACGTGTACCCTTCATTATTCACATAGAGGAACGCACCTCTGTCTTCTTCAACTTCCCACTCGGAAAGATCAGCGCGGACACCTCCGCTTACTTGCACATTCGGCTGTAGCTTCAATTCCTGCTGTAAAAGATCGCGCACCAACTGGAGCGTTCCGGTATGTCCATCCTGCCAGTAGGCAGCCGCAAGTAAGGTACCGAACCACACAGCACGCCCATTGCCATAAGCGGCGGCCGTCAACACAGGCATGTTGTCCTCGGCAAATTCGGCTAGGACCTTCACATGACTTTGCAGCTCAATATCTGATTTGTAATAGGAGCCGTGTGCCTTATCATCTGCGGCTGCTTCCCCTTCCTTGCTGTGTTTCATTACATTAAGGAGTGGGATCGCCGTCCGTGATTCGAATGCTACCTGATGATAGCTATGATCCAGGTTCTCGGCAGAATGAATCCAAGTCTCCCGAACCCCAAAGACTTCATCAAATCCATAACCGGGAACTGTATAGCTGTGACAGCCATTCTCTGCCTGAAGCGCGCCGAAGGAGCATTCCGAAACCAATATGCCTCCCTTTTCTACCCACTCACGCAGGAGGTCACACAGTTTACGGTTCAGATACAGTGGATAAGGCATCCACAGGCAGCGGTATTGCTCCAATGTCTTTTCCGTAACATCCGACTCATGCAGAAATTCCACTTTATAATTAAGATCATGTAGCAGTTTATGGACGCCTTGCAGGGAATCATTATAGGTGTCCAAATGATCATGGGCAGCAAAGTTTGCGATTTGGTTCTGTGGGCTGAATAGAATAGCAATCCCGTCCCCACGCCGTTTTGCCTGTAAAAGCTCATGCTTATTGTATTGCACAAGCTTATTTAGTTGGGCCATATCCTTGTACCATGGGGTTGGACTGCCGTCCAAATACACACTACCCCAAGCCGGAGCCTCCTGTCCTAATACCTCCGGTCTATACTGCCAGAACAGATATCCCGTGATGCCACGGGCGAGCGGGGTCAGAATATGCCGCTTCATTTCTCGCAGCTCCGGCTGGCGCGGTTTCATCGCCGTATTGCCAGGCAGCGCATGAATCTCTGAGTTGATGATCGGTTTGCCTTTGGCGGCAGAGATCAGTAGATCAGCCGACCAAGCTGAGGACCCTAGGCTATTGCCTGTCAGGTCACAGGGCTCAGCCAGCTTAAAGTCGTCTGAACCTGCTGTAATCATATTAAAAATAGGAGCTGGAACAGTATGTGCCATAACAGGATGCAGCAGATCCAGTGACTTCACAGTATCTACCCGGCTCCGCAGCTCATCTGTTAAAGTACCGGACATGAACAGCCGCCAGTCCACCAAATCATTGAATACGCCTTGCCCACGCGGTGCCTCTACTTCTTCCCAGCTTCCGTAAGTCCGCTGCCATGATTCGTTCAGAGCTTCCAGAGTAATATATTTATTTTTCAGCCATTCTTGGAATGCCAGCACTGAGTGCTCGCAATAACATACCTGGTTGTCAAATGACAGCTTGCGCTTAATCCCTGTCGTCAGCTCAGGCTCATTCCATAAATCCCACACCCAGAGTGCAGGATGATCTTTGAAAGTCTTCACTGTTTCCGACAGAAATTTCGCCTTCTCCGTGGCTGCAGCTGCATGGTGATAACAAGGTCCAGGAGCTCCGCCAATCTGGCGGCAGTTAATTGCCCTTGGTTCCAGAACGGAACCGTCTGCTGTGATCATTTTGGAATCAGGATGTTTTTTATAAAACCAGGCTGGCGCCACATCGAAAATCACGTTCAAAATGACCTTTAAGCCATACTGTTGAGCAATATCCATCAGCTCCTGAATATCATCGAACTGGTAGATCCCTTCTTTGGACACGCTGGCGCGCCACTGCACCCAATACTTCACACAATTGAAGCCCTGCCCGGCAATATTGCTTAGGTCTTTTTCCCATTGATCCCGGAATGAGGTTGGGGAACGGTAATATTGAAACCCGAATGGAATAAATGAATTTTGTATCAAGGGTACTCCTCCTACAGCGTTCAATTTCGATGTCATGTATTTATAAAAGCGCTTACCGCTCTTTTACGGTTAAAGTCTATCACAGTACATTTTGCAAAAGTTAGGATGGAATCCTATGAAACGGTTTGTTAAGCTGTTGAAATGTTTAGAACTTCGGCGATGCGGACATTTTTGTACTTAGCCACCGGTGAACATACTGCGAAATCGTTTGTGATCCTGACAACTGAGAAATTACCGCTCCTCTAAAGGAGGTTTCATGTTTATAATGACTGTAAGACATATTAGAAACTACTTCGAGGTGAGGCCAATGTTGAAAGCGCTTATAGTAGATGATGAATATCTCGTCCGTATGGGCATCACCCAAACCATAGACTGGGCAGAATACAACGTCGAGATCATAGGAGAAGCCAGCAATGGCGAGGAGGGTTTGGAGCTTGCACTACAGCACCGCCCGGATGTGATTATTACCGATATCCGTATGCCGTATATGAACGGTCTTGAACTTATCGAGAAAATACGGGAGCAGGACATGCTCGTAGGCATTGTCGTACTTAGCGGTTATGACGAATTTCAATATGCGCAGGCTGCATTACGTTATGGTGCCTCCACCTATTTGCTGAAGCCCATTAATATAGAAGAACTCGCAGATACAGTACGAAGCGTTGGCGATGAAATCCTGGGGAAAAAGCAACTCTCCAAGCGATATTCACAGCTTAATGAGGAAATTACCGCGATATCCAAACAATTCTGGCAGGATTTACTGCATGGCCAGCTGCATAGTGAGGAATTCATTACCAGCAAAATAAAGCTTCTGGAGCTGCAATTGGAACAAGGAAAAGCTATGCTGCCGCTGTCCATAGCCTTCCCTGCTGACAATGGTCTTCAAGGAACTGATGTAGGCAAAGCGTTGGAGGATGAAACAGCGGTTATTCTGGAAGCGTATTCTTTTGAACAGCTCTGTCTATTCCGCGATAGTCATCTGGAGTGGGTTATGATTCTCCGAACCGATGAACCTGAGCTTGCCGGTGATTCTGCCCGCAGATTAGGTAAGCAGCTATCGGAATGGAGCCAGCAGCACTTCGGCCAGGCTCTTAGCGTTGGCATCGGCAAACCAACTGAAAAATGGAACGGAATCGTAGATTCATACAAACAGGCTGTGCTTGCTGCGCAGCGTGCCTTGTCTGGTATTGAACGCGTGTTGTACGCTGAGGAAGAGGCCGGAGCTCGATGCCGGCGTGAAATCAGAGACGCCCTCGCTTTTATCCGGGAGCATTATGCTGGGAACATTACCGTGGAGATGGTTGCTGCTGCGGTGTTCGTCAGTCCAACCCATTTAATGCATCTATTCCGCAAAGATTTGAACAAGACGTTCTATGAATGTCTGACGGAATATCGGATTGAAGAAGCCAAACGTATGCTACGCAATCCGATGTACCGGGTCTATGAGGTAGGCAATCAGGTTGGTTTCACCGACTCCAAATACTTTAGCCAGATTTTCAAAAAGATGACGGGCATCCCACCGAGCGAATATGCAAAAACCTATGGTTAAGCTAACGATGGCCAACCGGATGGATTCTTGGATGCGGAAGTTCAAGATCAAAAGTCGGATTGTTGTTGTCCTGTTAGTGGGATTGTCTCTGCATCTGGTGCTGATGCTTGTTATTTTTAACTTCTATTCCTATACCTATCTGCAAAAGGATCTGTATCGCCATGTGGTCCAGACTCAGCGCCAAATTGGGCTCAGTGTGGAGTTGATGGTCGATGACATTCAGATGTTGTTCCTGCGATTTCTGGTGAACAGCGACATTTACCAGATCATTAATAACGATTCCCTGCCGGCAGCAGACAAGGAATTACGGATCGGGGCTATCATCGACGGTATGCTGGCACAGAATGATCTGGTGGGCAATGTAATCATCAACACCAATGATAATATGCTTTATTCTTATCAGTCCAAGGAGCAAATGCTCGAGGTTCCCGAAGCTTTATTCATCAAACGCATTCAAGAGAGCAGCATGCCTGTTGTCGGAGAAATCAAACGAGATGGAGACGGCAATGCCTATATCCCCTTTGGACAGCAATTCCGCAACTTCAATACGGGGCAAAATATAGGGGTCGTCATCATCTATGTCAGAGAAGCAGCCTTGGCAGATCTTTATTCCTCCAGTTTCACTGGCATTGGCTACTCCTTCCTGACTTCCAGCGACCGGATTATATCTCATCCCGACAAACGGCTCTTGGGCAATTTTTTGGAGGAGAACGCCCCTCTTCGTCCGGGTCAGAAAGAAGGCTACCGCACCTGGTCAGATAACGGGAATTCCTATATCATTGCTACTTATCCTTTGAATCCTAGGTTGGAAACGCTTGGCGTTAGCTGGGAGTTCACCAGTGTGATTTCTAGCCACAAGTTGCTGGAGGGAATTGCCAAGGGTAACCGAAATGCCCTTCTTTTCGCCAGTGTTACCTTCATTGTCCTACTGATTCTTTCCTTTTATCTGGCGGCCAAAATCACCCGACCACTACTGAACTTGAAGAAGAAGCTGAGTCTGTTTGGCAAAAAAGACTTAGCAGCTGTCTATGAGCAGCGGGCGCAGGTCGATGAGATTTTCCAGCTAGAGAACAGCTACTATCAGATGGTAGAACGGATCAGCCAATTAATGCTTGAAAAAGATGAGGAAAAAGAGAAGCAGCGCAAGGCGGAGCTGACTGCGCTGCAGTCGCAGATCAATCCTCATTTCCTCTACAACACGTTAGATGCGATTGCCTGGATTGCCCGGCTGAAGAAGCAGCCCGACATTGAGCGGCTGATTTCTTCTCTCGCTACCTTTTTTCGGATTAGCCTGCATAAAGGCGATAAATTCGTTACTGTCGACGAAGAAATCCGTTTGGTGGAGAGTTTTGTGACGGTCGAGCAAATGCGTTTCCCAAATAAATTCGAGATTGAATACGATATTGAGGAACCGCTGCGCAAAGTCCGCATTCTAAAGCTGATTCTTCAGCCAATCGCAGAGAATGCGATCAAGCACGGCATCAGCGAGAAACGTGGCATGGGCAGAATCTGGATTAAAGGCGAGCTGCTGGAGGATGAGATTCGCTTTACAGTGACGGATGATGGAGTCGGCTTTGCCAACGGCGCGACACTTAGCCAAGCTAAGGAAGATGTGCTGTTCCAGAGCGGATATGGGTTGCGAAATGTGGACGAACGGATCAAGCTGGAATACGGTCCTCAATATGGGCTAAGCATCTCCAGCACTCCGGGGCAAGGCACCACGGTTACAATTAGCTTGAAGAAGGAGCTGCCCAATTAACTAAGATTGTTAATGAATGCGGACACTACAAAGAAATCGTTCCTTTTTTGAGAGGTAGGTGGTACTTTCACTTTTCTCACAAAGAACGATTTCTTTTTTTGACGTGTGAGCAGTGTGGGTAGATATTCTGCTCAATGCTGACAATACTGATTTAATAAATAATATCGTGTTGTTCCCCGTCTTTAGGATCGTTAATAACAACCCACTGTTCCTCAACTATGTTTAGTTCCTCATTGCAGAATTCCATTGCTTCTTCTAATGTTTCATAACAATAGTCAGCATTTGCACCCTTATTTTCATGAGTTTCAAATAGAAATAAATAAACACGATACTTTGATTCATAAATCATTACCTTACTTATGTCCCCTATTGGTTCTGTAAGAAGAGCATACATTCTCATATTTTCACCCCATATGTTCTATTGCATTATCTTACCATAACGTTATCCAGCCCAATAGTTGAACAAGCCCCTACGAAGTAGATTCGCTGTGATCGGTTCCCACCCAAGTAGATATAAGCACTGCTAGCCAGTGAACTTTTGCAGATTTATCGGGTAGCCTCAAATTCCAATACTTCATAGATTCTGTCTGCCATTCCGACTGCCAATCTTAGTCTTTCATCGTGGAGTTAATTTTTAAGTACAACTGTTTCAGCGGATTAACAATACTGCCACTAAGCATTGAGATCAGCAACCAGAACACTATAAACACGACGATGTTTAAACCGATCATTAAATACTTAAACGTCCGCAGCTCTGCATTCATGCCGTCTGCAGAGATATAGGTGACAATCCGCTCGTCCGATTCGGGCAGCGGATAGAGCAAAATCAAACCGTCGGCCGTTTCACGCTCCAACAAATCCATAGCACCGCTACTAGAACTATCTTGTTCTTCCGTCATAGCTGGATTATCCTTCTCCGGTGTGGTCAGCGCAGTTCTAATTTCTTGCAGTCGCTTCATGGGCACATCCGCCGCATTCAGCAGCTTTCCGTTACTTGTCAGCAGATAAACTTCATTCTCGCCGTAGATCGTATTCTTGCCTGACAGGTAGAAGCTGTACAGCTTGTCAATCTCAACTTCGAGCGAGAGCAGACCTAAAATTTGCCCCTCCGTATTCTGAATTTTCACCTCAAGCAGCAGACGGTCGCGCAGATCAGAAGGCGCGTTCATCAGATGTTCCCGGTTCAGCACCGTCCAGCGCAAAACCTGTTCCCGATTATCCAGAAATTGTTCCATCCCCGGAACTTTCTTGATCTCTGTAAAGGGGAGAAGCCCGGATACATTGCTCGAGGAGTACGTCCCCCCTGCTTCACCCCAAATATAAATGCCGAGAATGTCACTGCTAGAGGAGCGAATGCCCTCAAGTATAGGAGAAATCGCTCCGTCGTACGCTGGTTTTTTCAACGCATTCTGTACCACCTGATTGTTGGAGATAAGCTTGGAGGTCTCCTCTAGCCAGTTCATGAACAAAAGAGTGTTCTTATGCTGCTGGCCAGTGTATTGAACGGACAACTGCCGCAACATATCCAAGCTTCTATGCTCCATAGTACGGTACAAAATGAAACTCGAAGCGGCAATGTAAACGGTAATAAACAGCACCAGGACAAGGCGGATGTTGCGGCCGAATGATCTGAACATATAACTCCCCATCCCCTCTGGTGTATGAATCAACGAAAACGAAGATCAATTGAAATCAGACTATCAGCTAAAGTGACTAATGTCGATCTCCTTATAAAAAGAACCTGCATCTGTCAAAAGCACTTCAGTATTCGGCAGGATAATTGTAATCGCCGAACCGGCTGGCCAGTTAGCTTCAAAATGGAAGTTTTTATGCTCCGATTCTGAATGGATTTTCCATTTTACATGTATTGGACCCAGACTTGTGCTTACGGTTCCACTGGCCTGTTGCAGTTCTCCGCAATGTGGCTTTATGGTTATTCCCTCTATCCCTTGCCGGACACCCAATATCCCTCTGGTGAACTCAGTGATCGGCAGCGCACTCCAGGAGTGACAGTCACTTCTGGTTCCAACAGAGTCCATTTCTGGGAGTGTAGTGAGGTTCAAATCCAGCTGTTTCATCCAACGAGCCCATAGTCCGAAGGAGCGGTCATACAAACCGCAATGTTCCAACGCGCGAAAAAGATAATAGCTCATCGGCAGCGAAAGTTTAGCCAGTGATGTGTCAGCCATTGTAGCCTCTAGTAGTGCTGCCCCCTCTACAATGTCCACCGTGCCAGCTAAAATCGCCCAGACCTGCGTATGCTGGCTCAGTTGCGTTTCCGCTGTTGCCGCCGGACTGTCGCGGAACATCAAGCTGTTCGATTGGCGACAGCAATCCAGTACCGCAGCGTTGACCGCGGCTTTGCGCTGACGCAATTCAATTGCAATCTGCGTCCACCCGCTGGCGGCAAGCAATTCAGCCGCTTGCTCCAACGCGGCCGCATACATCAAGCTAAGCACGGTTGCAGGTGCATCATCCGTACAATCTGGTGCACCGAGTGGCCATTCTTCCACCCAGTCAAAATAATTCCAATATTGGCGAGGCGTTCTGTCCACCATACCTTGCGGTGTCAGTCGCTGATCGAACCAGTCCAATACGGATAACAGTGGCAGTCGGTACCGATTTATGATAGCCAGATCTCCGAAGGATCTGTAGTGGTCATGAATCATCCCGATCCAATATAAAGAGAAGGAGGGGATGACCTGTGGCAGCACGGAGGGGTAGCGGCTTTGCAACATGCCGTTTGGCAGCTGCGAAGCCCTATAATCTTCCATTGCCCTCCGTGCCAATTGGTCGTCTCCTGATAACAGGTACGTAAATTCCATCATCAGTTTGGTATCCATGGTATATTGCAACTGTTCATAATACGGCGTATCCTCGTAGGTCTCATGCATGCAGCGTTGTAGTGTTCGGACACTCAGCTCCCAGAGCTGGTTATATCGTTCATCGTTGCAATGAAAGCTTCCTTCCGGCAGCAAAGGATATCCGGTCTCCCGATAACTGAAGCCGGATATCGTCAAAGGCTCAGCTCCAGTATTCACCTCCAGCCGGACATACCGGAAAGTACGAAACCAGAATGGCTCATAGCATTCCATCTGCACCGAGGTGCCATAACCGGCTGGATAGTAGCTGTCATAACCGCCTCTTAACACATGCTCCTGCATATCATCGCGGACAGCTTTGCGGCGGATCTCGTCATCCCCAGTCTCTTCTTCGTAGCACTCGGCGTACAGGAGGGTGATCCGGCTACCTTCCCCCCCAAGAAGCTTAAGCTGCGGATAAGCTGTGATTAGCTCACCTGCATCCAACTCCAGCCAGAGTTGCTGTCCCGCTTCCACGTGTATTCCTGCTAATGGCAGGGCAACCTCACTAGCTTCATTCCGCAGCTCCAGACAATGCCCTTTTTCAAATAGGGCATCTCCTTCACCACTGCTGCTCCGCATCAGCTTCAGGAAGAGCTGCTCCCGCTCATACAGCAGCGGAATCGAACGTTTGTCCAGTTGCCATGGGGCCAATTGGCCATAATCATCCCGCACCGGCTGTACAATCCTTGCGGCTAACCAGGGGCTGTCGTCATATTCCGGCAGCGTCCAATCCAGCAGCGCTACGTCCCCCTCCACCTCTTCCAATCCGCCCATCCAGCGCATAATCGGAAACGGCTGAAGTCGGTAGCTGTGGTCCCTAATGCTTTTCCATGAGGTATCTGTATTCAGTTCCTGCACAAGCTGCCCATTGTTCATAACTTCCGATTCTACAAGCAAGCCGCCTTTTTGCGAACGCCAGATGGATAGAGGTCCGTCTTCCCCCAGCTCAAAGGGAGATGTCCCTGCATAATGAACTACCATAACAGCAATCACATTTATACCTGGTTGCAAAACGTCGTCCAAATTGAACTCCTCATAATAGTGTACATGACCATGACCCTTGCAAGGACCGGCCCATAAACGCTGCCCGTTAACAAAGAGTCTGTAGCGACTGTCAGCAGTAATGGCCAAATTCAGACTGTAGGCCCTCTCGGCTCCAGCTGGCAGCTCAAACATTTTGCGAAAATACACTCGCTCGTGTTGCTGCTCCCAACTTTCTGTCCCTTCCTCATCCAAAGGCCAGATCCATCGCGCGCTCCAGCCTCCCCATTCTTTTGCTGCCATATAATGCACCTCTCCTTTATCCCTTAGAGTAGATTTGTCAATCTACGCAGAAACGGCATCGCCGCCCTTCAGAAGGACGACGCCGCCGTTTGACTGTGTTTATTTCACCTTGTCGAGATAATCACGTTGGAATTCTTCAGCAGCCTTAGTCAAAATCTCCAGTGGATCTGCGTTTTTGTCTGTTAGGACGGTTTGCAGTACAATATCCAGCTTCTGGTACAATTCCTGAGCGTTGACCGGCTCTTCTGCCCGCATGCCTTTGCTGCCGTTGTCCATATAATCACGGAACAAATCCAAGTTTACATTGTTGTATTTGTCGAGAATCTTCTGTTCTTCACCAATCCGTTTCTCATCTGTCCAAATCCGCAGGCCGTAAGGGCCTACGATCAGCCCCTGATCACTCAGTGTCTTTTTCTCGATATCCCAACCAGTTAATGCCTCTTCTGAGGACTCCGGTGTGAAGCCGTAGGTTTTTAGCCATTTGAATCCAGCATCAATCTGCTCAGGGGTTACATTAGGCGAGAACATATATAGACCACCGCCGAGCAGAGTTACAGGTTTCCCGATCGGTCCAACTGGAAGGGCGGACATTGCTACATTATCTTTAGACATTTTGGTCTGCTGCTGGATGACTGGAGGCCAGTCATTCATGCCGAAGCTCATAGCGACTTGATCGGTTCCGAACATGCGGAACATGTCATTCGTAACATCCACCAGATTATTGTCCGGCAGGACATCATATTTCCATTTCAAGTCCTTCACATATTGCAGGGCCGCCGCTGCCTCTGGAGAATTGAACACCGCTTGCCATTTTCCATCTACCTGTTTCTCGAATTCCGCGCCGTAAGCCCAAGCAATGTTCATGAACATCCAGCCGCCCTGGCCGCTTTTGGTTGGCAGGAATATTCCCGCCTTACCGGTCTTTTGCTTGATGATCTGCGCAGTTTGTGCCAGCTCTTCATATGTTTTAGGGAACTTTGGTATGCCCTTATCGTCCAGCAGTCCAGCTTCCTTGAAGAGATTCATATTGTACAGCATCCCCATCACGTAGCCGTCCTTCGGAATCCCGTAATATTTGCCGTCCTTGGTCACCATCTTCAGCAGATCTGGATTGATCGCTTTGTCATAGCCATATTTTTTCATCGTATCCGTGATATCTGCCGCGTAATTTGCCTTAATGATTTTGCTAGTTTCTGTAAAAAAGGTTTCGTACACCGTAGGAAGCTGACCGCTAGCCGCTTTAGGCAAGAAAGAGCTGACATCATAACCCCATTCATCCTTGTCCACAATGATATCTGGATAATTAGCTTTCATCTTCGCCATGAGTTGTTCATACTGAGCAATTTTGGCTTCCTCATTCGGCTTCGGCCAGTTGCTGACCTTGATCGTCACCTGTTTGTTGCTCGCTTCCTCCGTATTCCCTCCGGCGTTCTCTTCTTTGGAGCCTCCGCAGCCAGCCAGACCGGCCGTAAGAAGCAGCGTTAGCGCCAGTGTAGCTGTAATTTTTTTGGTGTGTTCGATTCTCAATGTAATTCCCCCTAGTCTTATTGTTAAAGCATTCTTCACAACATGTAAAGCGCTTTCTTTTAAATCTGAAATCATCTTACCACGCACCTTCTACAGCACCCTACGGGGCAAAACTGTGAAATGGTTTGTGATCGGGTGATGTTACCCTTTAATGCTGCCGCCCATGGATTGTCCGTTCATAATGTACTTTTGGAAAAAAACAAACAGAATAATCGGCGGCAGAATCGCAAACGTCAGCGCAATAAACTGAATGTCCTGTGGCAAAGTCGCTTTCAGATTATAGATGGCCACAATGACCGACCAGGTCGATTTATCCTTCAGCACCATAAAAGGCCAGAAGAAGTCCTGCCAGACACTGTTCATCGTTAGTATTGTAATTGTGGCCATAACTGGTCCGCTAAGCGGGAGGATTATCCTGATAAAAATGCCGATGGTGCTCGCTCCGTCAATTTTGGCCGCTTCCAGCAGCGCCAGTGGGATGGTATCAAAAAAGTTCTTGAAGATCAGAATTACCACTGGATTCACGGCAGCCATAAACCACATCGGCCAGTAGGTATTGGTCAGATTCAAGTGCAGCAGTGGAAAATCAATCAGGTTTTTGAACAGCGGCACCATACCGACTGTATTCGGAACCATCATGGTCCACACGATCAGAGCAAACAGCAGTGCACTCCCTCGAGGCTTCAGCTTAGAAAAAAAATATCCTGCCAGCCCGTTAAACGTAAGACAGAACAGTACAGAACCGACAGCTAAGTAAGCCGTATTCAGATAGTAACTGAGAAAGTTAAATTCCTGCCAGGTCTCCCATAGCTTGCTTACATTGAATGAGCGAGGAATCAGGGTAGGCGGGATCGCATAAAACTCTTTGATGTCTTTAAGACTCGAAACCATAATCCAGACCGGAGGCAGAATACAGACGGCGGCAAGCACAATCATCAGAATGAACATGCACCAGTACAGCACGCGCACCCAAGGTGATCTATATTCTATATTGCCGATAATACCAAATGCTTCTTTT
Organism: Paenibacillus sp. FSL R5-0744; assembly: GCF_037972555.1. Lineage (NCBI taxonomy): Bacteria > Bacillati > Bacillota > Bacilli > Caryophanales > Paenibacillaceae > Paenibacillus > Paenibacillus sp. FSL R5-0744. The sequence continues at coordinate 3,439,034 of NZ_CP150228.1, read as the reverse complement.
GTTTTCATAGCTTCTACTCCCTGTTCAATTTCTTATCCAGCCGGAAATAAATAATAGTTAGCACCATCAGAACAAGAAAAGTAATAACCCCCAGCGCCATGGAATGCCCTGCTTCAAAACTTCGGAACGCATAATAATAACTTTGCAGCATCAACGTCATCGAAGCATTGTTTGGCCCACCCTCGGTCATGACTAGAGGCTCGTTGAAAATCTGGAATACACCGCTAATCTGCAAAATCATCATCAATCCGATCATGCTGGAAATTTGCGGAATGGTGATGCTTTTAAATCTCCGCCATACATTCGCACCGTCGATGGAAGCCGCTTCGTACAGATCATGATTAATGCTTTGCAGACTGGCTAGATAAAGCAGCACCGTTCCCCCGAAATTCCGCCAGGTAATCGTGAAAATAATCAGCATAATCGTCATGTCCGGGTCCTGAAGCCACTGCTGCACCTGGAATCCCAGAGCGCTCAGCATAATATTCAGCACGCCGCCCTTCCCAGGCTCAAACAGAAACATCCATAACATCGAGGCAGCAATGCCGGGAACCATGCTCGGAAAAAAGACCGAAAAGCGGAAAAACGATTTCCCATGCCTGAGCTCATTGATCACAACTGCGACTATAATGGGTACAGCAAAACCGATCAGCAGCGACCAGAACACATACACGAAAGAGTTGGTCAGTGTCTGCTGAAATGCTGAGTTCTGTATCACATCCTTGTAATTCTGGAGTCCGGCAAAGCTTACGGCATTATAACCCTCTGTATTGAAAAATGAGAGCACAATGCCCTTGACCAGCGGCTGCCAGGAAAAAAAGAAAAAGGCAAACAGCGTAGGGACAATTAATATCCAAGATGACCAATCTCTAAATAGACGCCGCACAGGATAACCTTTCTTTTTCTTAGTCATTAAAGGATTTAGTTCAGTGGTTTTTCCAATCATGCTCCTGTCCTTCCTTCCTCCCGAAGCCAAGAATTCACTCCGGTCAGGCGTTGTATAGTTGTTATATTTAAATGATAGCGCTTCCTACAAAACCTCGAAATCCGGTAACCCTGCGAAAGCGTTTGTAAAGCTACTTATTTTGCTGGCAAGCAATCATGCGAGAAATATAAAAGATTGTGTATGGTATGAACCTTATACTTTCTTATATTTCAAAAAAAAAGCGATGTACGCACCGGAATGGTCGTACACCGCTTATGTTCATGGTATGACGTTTTGTTTAGGCCTCACTTAGCCCTGAGCTAATGCATAGGACTGCTGCTTCCGCGCGAAATGCTTCGCTCGCCGGATTGGGCTGCTCCTCCAAAATGCGGAGTACCGCCTGCGGCTCCACGCCGGGCTGCGGCACACGGGATGGAGATACTATGTTCCAGTCCTGTTCACCCTTTAGCCTGTAAGATAACTCATAGAGATAATAACCCGCATGCTGCCCGTCAGCGAGTTGACTTACCCCATCCTGCCACGAGCAGAGTTCAAGAGGATGCTGTTTGTCAGGTAAAACACCGGACGCGAGGGTAATGCACTCATTACGGACTACCTGCTGCTTCTGTTCCCAAGCCTGCTGATCTAGGATTCCCAGCTCTAGGCGGTATTCCATTCCCGGCTCTCCATAGAGAGTCCAAGCCACCGGACTACCCACCGCTACGAACTTCGGTGCCTCCAGAAAAACTGGCTGATGAACCGGAACAAAACGTTCCGTCTGCTCCCACTCGCCCGCAGCTAAACTGCGTCTGCGATAATGCACCGTCCCCGTGAATTCAAGCTCCTGTTCCTGTAGTATAGCTTTTAGACACAGAGCAGCCTGCTCGTAAAGGTCCGTGCAGTTGTTATGCCCGAAGCGGTAGCCGATCTCATGGCGAAGTGGAATGCCGCGACTCCGGACCAAGGCCGCGAAGGTAAAGCTGAATCGACTGAGGGTAAAGGCATCATGCGTGCCATGATTTATCAGTAGCTTAGTGCCGCTCGCTTTAAGACCGTCTAAGAAGAAATCGGATTCCAGTCCGGTCGTTTCCCGCAGACTTGCAGAGTCACCAGCTCCCGTAAGTGTCTGTAGCAGAGTCTCGATACCTGATCTTCCGGTCTGAGGATGCCGCCAGTCCTTCTTCCAGATATCCCGGTAACCGGTGTCCACCTCTGCCACGTGCCAGATCAACGGGCATGCCCCTTCCGCAAACTCACGGGTAAGCCCATTCAGAATTAGCGGAGGTGCATAACACAATGTGTACCGCACCCGGTACGGCAGCCTTAGAGGATTGCCTCCCGCTAGCAACGCGGTCAGCCCACCGCGTGAGCCACCCACGGCCACAACCTGCTCCGCATCACCACCATAGCTATCTTGGCCTCTGGCAATTGCCGCCCCAATGCCGGCGTAAATGGAGCTTTGCAGGGAGCGGCTGCCGATGTAACCTCCACCGTTCCAGAGAACACCAACAACACCTTTGCCAGTGCTGGCTAGAGTCTTTCCGATGATTTCCAGAAATGAGGGACCTACAGTGCTGAAGGTATTTTCATTGGCATCATAATAACCGTTGAATAACAGCGGATAGCCCTTAACACTTTTCGCACTCCAATTGGGCGGCAAAATATAGGACGCAAGGCTATGCTGACCGTTCTTCGTAACTAACAGACTGCCGCTGATGAGCTGAAACACAGGCGCATTGCTTAAAAGAGCCCCATCGTCAGCGGATTCATTACGGTAGACCACCGGATACCCGAAGGTCTTCAGGATACGGTCGCTCAAGGAGATGGCAACTAAATCATCTACTGCATAGAGACTGTAGCGGTCACCAATATAGCGTTCAAATTGCGGGGTTTTAAGTGCTTTATCCCCTTCGTTACTGCCGAACAACTGATAATCTTCGGTATTGTATACATAAGGGCTATCTGGATCGTTACTATAGAGCCGTACATGCTCAGCTACAACCTTCTCTCCAGCTTCGTCCATCCTCAGGGTCCCGATGCCGTCGGTCCCACCATAACGGAAGCCGCCTTTCCCCTCAGCAGCACTGTTATCCCAGTGTGACACTACTGGAAGCGTATTGATCAGTAACGGACTGACCAATACGAACACTCCTTCCTCTGAATTCTGGGTTCCTTCCGCGTTTTCAGCCTCGACTGTATCCTCTCGCAGGGTTGACCAACCGGCTTTGTGATAAGTTAATTCACCGCTCCGCAAGCAGGCCAGCAGTAGTTCTGCATCGTGCATTTTTAAGTAATCGGCCACAGCCCTAGTAACGGGTAGAGCAATGGGCTCAGATCCACCACTCAGAATAAAACGACTTAGCGGAGCGTATTTTTCCGGTACAAAACACAATGATTTACTCATAAATTCCTTCTCCTCCATCTGCTGGTATCGTATCGCCATGTGCTGTCAGAAACGAGCAAAATTTAATTTCTGGCAGACCGTCGGTACTACAGTAATTCTCCCCAGCCAGAAATCCTCCCGACAGTTTTGGTGTGCAAGTAACCGTCACCGTCCTTTTTTCTCCTGGAAAAAGGGTGAGGAACTGTTCTTCTGCTTCCATCCAGTAGCGGTCCCCCTTCTCCTCTGCATGTACATGTAACAGTACTTCACTACCAGTATTATGGAGAGTGAAGTGAGCTTGGTGACTTATCTTTCCTACACCAGTAGGTTGCCATAAGCTTTCCTGACGCACCTGAAGGTTGCCACCTGTGAGATCAAGTGCTGGGGCATAAAGATGTTGGTTAGCGGTAGAGAACACATATAAATTTTGCTGCGATTCTTCTTCAATGTTCCGGAATGACAATCTGACAAAATATAATAGATCCTCAGGCTCAGGAACGCTGAAATTCAACTCCCCAACACAGACAGCACGATCTTTGTCTCCTTCTGCCTCGAAGGTTTGCCGATATAGGCTTCTGCCCGTTGCATCTAGCACTTCTGCATCAACCTTTACCTTGCCTCCATCCACACCATGCACGAATACATTTCCATGAAATCTAGTACCAGGCGTTAAAAGTAGGCTGCGATAATCTAGCGAAGCATGCTGCGGACGGAAGGCTTGTTTCACCCAGTGGTAGGCCATTTTAGTTTCACCATAATAATCTACAAGATTGGTGCAAGACACATTCGGCCATGGCTCGTTGAACTGCCAGACAATGCTGCCGCTGTTCCGGAATTTGCGGCGACGGTTAGCCTCCAGCACGAAGCGGATTCCTTCTGCCTGCATCCATTGGCTGCAAGCAGAGAACTGCTTCAAATCATTCATGCTACCGAACATTTCTTCTTCACGGCTTAGCGTATCCCACCACTCCCCGTGATGTCTCCATACGGCGCTGTTCTCCATCGAGACAGGCTGCTGGTTGGCTTCATTCAGAAATTTCTCTAGGCTTTTGAGAGAACTCAGACCGTCCACACCAAATTCGCTATGCAGCAGATTATCGTTACTGCCATATAATTCGTAGTGATAGGGGTTGCCCATATACTTCCAGTAGCCATGAACATCATGCCCCTGGCCCTTGGCTTCCGTAATATACTCCACCGGACCAGATGCCGAGGTCGGCAGAAAGAGCCGCTGCGGATCATACTGCTCTACCAGCCCCTTTAGCATCGCCAGATTGGAATCACTGAGGTCTGAAGGCTTGTTTGGTTCACTCATTAATTCATTTCCGCCGCTCCATACCGTTAGTGATACATGATTGCGTTTGTCGCAGAGTGCGGTGCAAGCCGTCTTACGCAGCAGTTCCAGGAACTCTGGCTGCTTGGATGGAATATTATCAATGCCAGAACTCGATTGGATGAACTCCTGCCAGACCATAATGCCGTTTACATCACATAAGTCGTAAAACGCTTTCTTCTCAATGATTCCACCGCCCCATACCCGAACGAGGTTGATATGTGCCGCTTTCATAAGATGGATCATCTGCTGATACTGTTCGACCGTCACATTTCCGTAGAGATGATCCAAGGGTGTCATATTTACCCCTTTTATATAAATCTTGCACCCGTTGATCACAACCGTATAAGGTAGCGCGTTGTCAGGGCTTCCTTCATTAAGGATATAATTAAGTTTGCGGATGCCTGTCTGTAAGCTTCGTGTATCGAGCTCCATATCGTCTTCGTCCATTAGCTTCAACTCAAGGCTGTAGAGCGGTTGTTCTCCGTAACCGTTTGGATACCATAGCTGAGGTTCAGGTATTTCGAGCTCCGTGTTCACAACTTCTCCCGCAAGAACAGAGTACGTCTGAACCAGCAGCGGATTCCCCTTCGGATCAGAACAAGTGATGCTCGCTGTCAGCCTTCCTGTATGTTCAGGACCAGCCATCTGTTTGATGCTTGCCTGAATAGAAATTCGACCAGACACCTGCCCGTCATTTTCACCAAGGTCCGCATCTGTAGTGATCGACACGTCTTGCCAAGAACAATCCCGGTGAACCCTCAGTACCACATCATCCCAGATTCCGACGTTAACTAACCTGGTGGAGAAATCCCATTTATAATTAAAACGGCTCTTCTGCGTAAAGGTGGCCGAAGTTTTGCCGATTTGACCCATTTCATCCGGTGCCTGCTTCAGTAGCACTGAGATTTCCAGACTCTCCCGCTCCGAGAGGAGATCTGTAACATCAAATACAGCAGGCTCGAACATTCCCTTATGTTCACCCAACAGGATATTGTCGGCGTAAACAGCTGCTTCATAGTCTAGCCCCTGAAAGACCAGTTCAACTCGGGATGCCTTCAGCTCAGGATGTTTCAAAGTCGTGCGGTAAACCCACCAACGGTTCTCTACCCATTCACAGCTTAAGCTGTTCAACTCTTCATAAGGATTGCTAATCCAGCCCTGTCTGTAGAGATCATAATGAACTCCACCCGGCACAGTAGCTGGCATCCAGTCTGTAACTCCCATCAATTCCTGCCCTAGCTCCATGCTGGTGCCCTTTAACGGCACCCAAGGCCAGTACCCCTTGACTTCCCACTTTAGATCGTTCAATAATATTTGTTTCATGTCTTCTCCCGTTCCCCCAAATCCTGCTTAATTTGGCGCTGTTCATGACTAAGAACGGCTCTGGCGCCATCGGTTAATGCGCTTACAATTCTATTCATCTAGCTTCATTACCAATGATAGCATCGGGTTATCATTTCCGAAGGCCCCTAACCCTGTGAAATCGTTTGTTAATCTGCGCAGTTGCAGCTAAATACAAACAACCATTCTAGAACCAAGCCGTTTGTAGAACGCGAAAAAGGAGTTCCCTCAAGCCGTGAAAGGCCACTGGGGATCTCCTTTGCTTTTGCTTGGTTTGAGATTCAAGAACTCCTGCAACGACGTAGCACCTATCGGACTGAGATGACCCTAAGCGCAGTATTATTACACTTTTGGAATGCTAACGGACCCTATAGTCGCTATTCGCATAAAAAACTCTGTAAATGAGCCTCTTTCTGAGCAATAGGTTCACTGGAGTCCGAAACTCTCACAAGCTAGAGGATGATTACACTGTTGAAGTTGAAGTCTGCCTCCTGACTAGCACAAAAAGAGCAGCGGTTCTCTCGTAACTTAGAGAATCGCTGCTCTGCTGTTAAACGGTCCATCGTATATTAAGAATCACTGTCCCTGTGTTCTGTTCATCCATATGAAATACAATGAAGAGTCTTAGCAAACCCCTACTTGATTAACTCAAGAAGCTCGTTAACAGTTGCTTTGTATTGTGGTTTGAACGCTGCGGATTTCATGTAACCCGCAAGGCTTGATAAGAACTGTCTTCCTTCAGGCGTATCGCTTACCTTGTCTGCATCTAAAGCGCACACTAGTAAGTTGCCTGCTCCTACGCTGCATTCCACGAGGAAACTAAGCTTATGGTTTCTTTCAAAATTGTCGATGGTCTGCACCACGGGATTCCAACTTCGATCAGCTTCATCCATGATAATGGATTTTGAGTGCTGAACGATATTCCACCATGGATATGTTGAATACTCCTCGGTAGGGAACTCGTGGAATACAGGATGGCTGTTATCAATTAACAGCCCCATGGTACCCACAGGAACTGGCCGGTTCATGCTCTCTGAGATTGAGCGGAACATTGGGTAACACCAGAAATCTGTGCAGTAATAACCTTCGACAGCATTTTGGAGAGTTTCCGGTTTCGGCATCAGCAGCACGCTCTCACCTTGCTCCAGCAATGCAAGCGCATCACTAGACAGCTTGTCGAATACATGGATGCCTTCCAGCATATTGCCGCTCTTTTCTGGGTAAATCCATAGATCGTAGCTCTTACGAATATCTGTCCCCAGTATCGAGAGAGACAATACGATTGTACTCATCCGGTCAACTACAGGCAGCGTTATTTCCAAATCGCAGATATTGATGTAATTCGTTCCTGCAGGAACGTTCACCTCGCTTGTCCCTTCTGCCAAAATACCGTTATCGACAGTCAGTTCCCAACGTAATTCAAGTGTATCTGGCAAACCGCTGCGGAAGCAGCTTAGCTCTACATGAGCATCGAACGGTTCACCGGAGACATAGTTATACTTAGGAAATCTCGCCAGCAGAACGGCATCATTACAGAAGGTTCGCCATTCCTCAGGGCTAATCATTCCTTTGGAATCCATAAAGGCGTCGAGGACACCTACTAATGCTGTTCCCTGACCGCTGAAATCCTGGAGATCCAGGAGCTGGAAGCCGGCAAGCCGCCGGGAGCGGAATGCCGCCTCGAGTTCCTCTTTGTAACAGGCTACGGCCAGCTGCCCTGAACATTCGAAGTATTTAGCGGCTAAATGCCCCAGTCCCTTACTTTCCAAGCGTTCACGGAAAATTTTGAAATTCTCGGCCTTGAGTGGTCCGTTATATTTTTCGATCTCTTCAAAATTTGGATAGGTTGCGTATTGTCCAATCTCATGCGAAACAACAGGAATATGCGGTATCCATTCTCCGAATGCCTCATCTGCCTTCACGGTCTTGGCTTCGGTACCATACTGAATCTGGATCTCACCGCCAGCTGTATCTTCGATCTTCTCTCCATCTAAGAGATCCAAAGGTACGATTTGATCATCATAATCCTTCATTGTACTCGGCAAGGCAGTCTGTACATGTCCTAGTGGTGCATCACACATGGCATAAGAGCCTCTAAATAGTCGGTCTCTGGAGAAGCGTACCCCACTGAAGAAATCGTCATGTTCCAGAATTTCCGGTACCCATTGGTGGTTATTGGAGCCCTGTGTATAGAGAATCCGATTATCGAACGCTTTATAGTCCTTCAGGAAAGAATCAATCTTAGCTTTACTGCCCCATAACTCATTACCAAGGGACATCATCACGAAGGAGGGATGATTGCCGAAGGCCTGGAGAATGGCATAACCCTCACTGATCAGATAATCCTGCTCTGCTTGATTATGGCCATCATCGGTTTTTTCCGTGATTGTACCCCAGAATGGAAGTTCTGGTTGCATATAGATCCCAAGCATATCCGCAGCGGTAAATGCAGCCTCCGGTGGACAGCAGGTATGGAAGCGATAATGATTGATACCGTAGGACTTGGAAATGCCAAGGATTCTTACCCATTCCTCGACATCAGTTGGGGCATAGCCGGTGAGCGGGAAGATCAGGCCGTCATGTTTGCCGCGGAGAAAGGTTTTCTCTCCGTTGATTGTAAACTTGTCGCCCTCCGCTCGGAATTCCTTCAAACCAAAGATAAGCTCCTGTTGGTCAGTAATATGTCCATCCCTGTCTTTCAAAACAAGGGTTATATTATAAAGATTGGGAGCGCCTTCACTCCAGAGCAACGCGTTTTGTCCTAGCACATAATCGACGGAAAAAAGCCCCGGTGAAACAGGAAACTCACGCTCGTCCACCGCGTGTGTCTCTTCACTATTGAAGCTTTGGGCAGACACCGCAAGCGTAGTTTCACTGTTGCTGTCCAAAATTGCTGTAATACGAACCGTACGTTCAGTCAGATTCGACTCCAGTCGGATATTAGTAAGCTGCGATTCCCCATAGAACTGAAGCTCCATACGACCGGTAATTCCATTCCAGTTGGTTTGGGTATCCTGTGAAGTCAAATGTCCGCCTTTGGTTGGGTAATCGATATTGTCCACACGGACGGTGATTGTATGAATTCCAGCTTGTAGCTTCGGCAATTCATATATATGCGGGGTGTTCAGACTGTTACGGCTACCGATCTCCGTATTGTCCAGCCAAAGCGTCGTAAGTCTCGTCCGTTCCAAAAATAGATAGCAGGCCTTACCGGCCAGCTCATCCGGAATGAATACCTCTCTTGCGAACCAGACTTGCCCTTCAAACAAATATTCATCGGTTAGAGCGCTTACTAAAACTACCTCGTTCTTTGGTCCTTTACGTGCGTATGACGTTGTTCCCGGCAGTGTGATAACATCTGTAAAAGGCAAGGTTAGTCCCTGTTTTGTCTCATCCAATTGCAACTTCCATTCGCCTTCTAGGTTGATCTTTGTCTGCAAAATATCACTCCTATTATGGTAATCACTGATCTCTAGCAGTATAATGCTCTACTATATAAAGCTTAGCATATTAAGCCAGATAATTCAGTAGAGTGGTTAACACTCATTTGAATGACGACAGGTCTAATCTTCCAATATAGCCGTAGCATGAATGTGCCTGATGACAAGATTTAATAGTAATTTCAGAACAATAAAAAAAGCCGCAATGAGCGGCTTTTGAATATAATTTATTACACAATCTCCAGCATGAAATTCCCAATTTCAATCAAACTATCTTCCGCTTGCGGTGTGACCCCCACCTGATCGGCAAAGCCGTGAGAAAGTCCTTTGTACCGTACCGTTTTCACTTGGACGCCCGACTCCTTCAGCTTTAAGGCATATGCATCATCTTCAATACGCAAAAAATCATATTCGCCAAACAAAATAATGACAGGCGGCATCCCTTTCAGATCTCCTCGCAGCGGGCTCACATAAGGGATTGTATCATCGGACACGCCCAAATATTCGCCTAAGCCCACAGTTCCTAAACCACCGCTCAACAAATTCAGTATAGAACGAATCTCTTTATCCTGAGACGGGGATATTTCATAAACATCTCTGCGCTGCATATGTTCCTGCATACCTGCTGCGTCCACGCTTGGATATAGTAGTGCCTGTGCCTTTACCATCTGCGTTCCTTCATCCCGATCTTTCATTGCGCATACCGTGGCTAAATTCCCACCTGCGGAATCACCGGAAATACAGATGCGATTCGGATCACCATTAAATTCTTCGGCGTGAGCATATATCCATTTCAACACGGTATAACAGTCGTCGAGCCCAGCGGGGTATGGGTTCTCCGGAGCTAAGCGGTAATCAACCTGAATCGATACACAGCCCGTATTTGCAACCACAAGCTTGCACATCTCCTCTACTACTTCGGGTCCTCCTGCTACGAAACCGCCTCCGTGGATGTAATAGAACACTGGCTGCAACTCTCCACTCTTCTTCTGCGAAGTGTAAATTCGCACCGGGACAGCAACATCACCGTTTTGAACGGTAGCATGCCTCACATCAACACCTTCAGTAATCGGAATGCTGTTCACGCCATTCATCATCTTGCGCATTTGAGCTGCACTTTTTTGGATATTTTTCTTTCGGCTACCTTTCAACATCATCTTAACCAGCATTCCCTTGAAGCCTTTTAAGATTGACTCCATACTTTGATAAAAGCGAGGATCCAGCACGCCAGGCTCATCGGTTTCAGGAATAGGCTTAATCAGGATATCCAGTCCATTTTCATTAATTACATGTTGCCTTTCTAGCATCGATGTAAGAAGCTGTTGCGAATATTTCCGTTCCATGATGATTACTCCTTTTCAAATGTTGTATGGTAAAATGATTTGCGGCGATTTGTATTGGTTGCCATAACTCAATTATAGGTTTGGGTTTGCAGAAAAAATATCGCATTATTTCTTTTGTTATATCCTTCTTTTATCATTATTATTGAAAGCGATTTCAAAAATGATGTCGAGAGCAAAAATACAATATAAAAAACAAAAAAGGACAACACTAAAGTCATCCTTGTTATACTATTCTCTATTTAACGTGTTAATCTAATCACTTGTACCTCATGTGGTTGTACAACAGCATTTACCACAAAATTTGCTGTCACTTGCAGCGAACGTATTTGAAATAACGGCAGGGACCGACCTTCAAGATAAGACCATTCTTCTGGACGCATGTCCTTAGGTGCCCCCATATTCAACCATTCATCAAAGGCGCTTCCCCCAGCCGGACCTACTGAGTACCTTCGCTCTGTATAAACACCCGGCGTTAAGCCGTCTAGACGAATGTGATACTGACGGGTATTGCGTATATTGAACACGTTGTAACGTTCGGTTTGAGTCAAGTGAGTGGTATGACGGTAGCGATATAGAGTATCATAATGACAATAATTATATAGAAATATCTGTATTTCACCTTTCGAGGAAGTTATAAAATACCCATCACCTTCAGCTATCAGACCGCTTCCTGCATAACGCAACAATTGCAGCGCCCGATAACAGCTTTTGGGCAAACCTCCGCGAGTGAATAAACCAAACCCGCCATGAAAAAGATCCGACGAAGGAACAATCTCCTCCATATGGTCACTAAGCGACCAGTATCCCATAGCCTCAAAGTGGTCGTAATTCTCCAGAATATTTTTGAAAAGAAAAGCAGATTTGTAGGAGGTATCATTACACAAATCACGCTGCCATATGTTATTACTCCACTCTTCAAGAATCACAGGCAGACTAGCGAAACCACGTTGACGCAACAGCTTTTTGACCTTATGTAACGCGTGTTTCATAAACTGTTCATCGCCGCTTACCGCAAGTGGAAAAGCTTCATCCTCTGCCATGAGCTGAAGACCAGTGTCTTCCTGACCCGGTAAGATGCTGTGATAAGCACGTAGAGCCAGAGAGTCGGGCAAACAATTCCCCTTACTGCAAGACACTAGGAATTCGCTGATAAAATTACTAGAATCAATGTTGCTTCCTGGACCAACAATATGTAGCTGCGGATCGATAGCACGGATGGCGTGGCTGGTTTCACGGTAAAGCACCCAGTATTCTTCCATGGTAAACACACCATATCCTGAGAACTCTGGACTCACGAAAGGAGCAAACCTCCATTCCCGCACGGACTCAATCCCATACCGATCAATGAAATGCCTAACAAGGGAAGTCACAAGGTCGAGCCATTTGTCAAGATGCTCAGGCATAGAAAGGATGCTTGGCCTCTTAAATGGAAACACGGCTTCCCTCGCTAATGCAGAAGGCATATAACTAAATTCAACATAAGGCTTTAACTCCACTGAAAGCATGAAGTCCAGTACCTCATCTACATAAACAAAGTTATAATCTGCGCTACCAGACATTTTCCTGACATACAGCATCATGTCATCGTCTAACAGACCTTTGCAGCGCATATAGCGAAAGCCAATCTCCTTTTGCAGCTTTCGTATTTGCGCCTGTACCGCGCCATTCAACAGATCCTTGGCGTAACCTGCATTAATCAACGTCCGCCAGTTATGACTCAGCGTCCGAATCTTACGGCCAGTGTCCACATGAAGATCATATCCCTCATTGACCTGAGGTTGGACAATGGAGTGCTCGTTGTGATGCAAATGCCGCATTAGTGAAGTGAAATCGGTCGAAAATCCCGCTGTGACCATTCTGTTCTCCTGTGGATCTGTCGCATCATGCTCATTTACTAGACGGTATTGCCCTGGTGTAACACCAAAGCGCCGTTTGAAGGCGTCGATCAAAGCGTTGGTACTTGGAAATCCAACTTCTGAGGCGATGTCCGTGATCGTTCTTTCACTACGAAGAAGTGCCACTGCCTGACTCAGTCTGACATTTGTAAGGTAGGCAGTAAAAGTAAGGCCAAGCTGTTTCTGAAATAAATGGGACAGGTAGGAGCTACTTAAATAGATAGTAGAGGCTAGTCCACTCAGAGTAATATTTTCCCGATAATGTCGGTGGAGATAGTCGGTTGCTTTGCGCAATCTTTCCTTACTTGAGGATTTGGAGGGATCCTTCTGCTTGTTCTGCTCAAGAAAAGTATGCACTAGACTGTTCAGCAGTACACCTACACGACTACGCATTAGTATAGGTAAACGAGATTCGTTTTTGTAATAGGCCTGGAATACACTGGCGAACTCACTTCGGATTACATTAAAGCGAGCTTGTTCGTCCTTAGGGTATAGAAAAGACTTACACTCTATAATTATACTTTCAATCTCAGGACAAAAAGCTGCCAAAAATGCCGGCGAGATAAACAGCGATAGCGCCTTGCCCGAACCTTTCATATTTAAAGCGTGCAGTTGGTAGCTATTCAATACAATAATGTCATCCTGCTGAACTTCATAGGTAAACTGATTGTCATCCAACTGTAGTACCCCAGTTCCCTGCAAGATGTACATTACCTCAAGTTCTTGATGCCAGGAAGCGATAGCGTCTTCAGGGAGATTAATTGAAAACCTGAAATCCGAGGCTATCAATGTATTTTCTTGCATACCCAACCTCCTATTCTTAATCTTAATAGAGCCTTGCCTCATCCAAAATCCTATCATATAAACCCATGAAATCAAGTTTACTGTCTTATTGATAACGAAGGTTCAGGTTGTTTTTAGTGTCTTTTTTACAATCAATATAAAAAGCACCAGACTAATAAACCCAGATATAGCACAAGTAATAAATACCATCTGATATCCCATAAGCTGTGAAACAAATCCAAGTAGTATAGCTCCTAAACCAATCCCTAAATCAAAAGCAGTAAAGAATGTAGCGTTCGCTACACCTCTTTTCGCTGGTGGAGCTAATCGAATCATCGCTACTTGAAGCGCTGGTTGAGCTGATCCGAATCCAATTCCGTACAAAATAGCTGTAATAACCACTCCAACAATTCCTTTAGTCATTGTTAGGACGAATAGTGCGACTATCAATATGAAAAGAGCAGGTACAATAATGACCCCTTCCCCATACTTATCGGATATCTTCCCTGTAAGTGGTCTAATTACTGTAAGTGTGACTGCATACACTAAGAAAAAAGTACCCGTGTTAACTTCAATATTTGCCGCAAACAGTGGTAAAAAAGTTGTAATACCACCAAAAGTAAATGATAAGAAAAATGTAACGATAGCGATAGGTAAAACTGTTTTTTCATAAAATGATATTGTTTTTTTTGATGTGTTTTGTACTGTTGGAATTTTTGCACCAAATCCAAGTATGAATGCAATCAAAGCTAATGCTGTACATAGAAGAAATAGGTAATGAAATGAATAAGATTTTGTTACCCAAAGACCAATGATTGGTCCTAACGCCATACCTAATGTCATTGCTAGTCCATACCATCCCATTCCTTCTCCACGACGAGATTGTGGAATAACATCAGTCACAGCCGTTCCTATCGAAGTTGTAGCAACTGCCCAGCTGACTCCATGAAGGATACGTAATATTACTAAAAATATAATGCCTGTTACCAAATCATAAAAATACATGGTTATAGCAAAAAATAGTAATCCGCTTATTATAAATGCACGTCGACCAAACCGATCCATTAATCCTCCAATAATAGGACGAAAAATTACTGCCGATATTGTAAACACTCCAATTATTAATCCAACTTGAGATTCACTTCCACCTAGTTGTTTGATGAACATAGGCAATGTTGGCATTAGTAAATAAAATCCACTAAATAGTAATAAAGCTGTAAGGGTCAGCATGATATAGTTTTTTGTCCATAAACGTTCCATTGTAATGTAATCCTTCTTTCTATCGACTTTAGGTAATCTCCAAAAATAGTGAAATAGGCGAATAAAAAAGCAGCACCATCGCTATAAAAGTGTTGGTACTGCCCTATATAGACTGATACACGCTTGGTTATTTAGAACGTCCTTGATACTTTAACAGCTTTTTCAAGCCCTGCGACAATAATCTCTTCTGCCTTATCAGGGAATTGGCTGTGCCCTTCAATGATAATAGTCTCTATATTTTTCACACCAAAGAAGTTCATCATACTTGTTACATATTTAACAGCCATCTCTAAATCAACTTTTGGTCCCTCAGAATACACACCACCACTTGCGTTTAATAACACTATTTTTTTATTTCCAATAAGCCCTACTGGACCTTCTGGTGTATATTTAAATGTTTTGCCTGCGCGGTTTAAGTAATCAATATATGTGTGTAGTACAGCTGGGATGGTTAAATTCCATAAAGGGAACCCAAATACGACTTTATCAGCTGCAAGGAATGGATCTAAATACTTATCAGCAACAGCTACTGCTTTTGCTTCTTCTACTGTTAAATCTAATCCTCTACTAGACTTAAATGTTCCGTTAATCATATCTGCACCTACGTAAGGCAATTCCTCATTGTATAAATCCAGCTCTACTACAGTGTCATTTGGATGTGATTCTTTATAGCTCGCTAAAAAAGCCTCGAATAATCTAACACTAACCGACTGATCTGCTGGTCGATTGTTTGCTTTTACAAATAAAACGGTTGTCATTCCTTGTTCCTCCTGATGTGCACTCTTATGTTGTTTATAATATTTTTTTGAAGCTATACTCCATTTCTCCAGCCATAGCTTCTGGTGTATCACCAGTTACTCTGTAATCATGTGTATAAATTTGTTCGAACGTTCCAAAGTTCACTTGTTTATAAAATTCAAAACAAGGAAATCCATCATGTGCTCCTTGCATATTGACAGTACCATCCTTTTGAATATGAACTATTAAAAGATAGTCAACTGGAGGTGCAAATGCATTTAATGGATTGCTAGCACTTGCACTCATTTGAAACCTAACGTCTTCAGAGCCCCACACAATATCAGTGCACAAAATACCTTCTGTAGTAGCTTTTCCTGTTTTTTTATTAACAGAACCATCTGGAGTAGTGACTCTTTCTGTTGTAATACCAGTATTTGCATATGTGAAAATATCTTTTTTGTAAAAATCTACAACTACTTCTTGTTCCACTCTGGAGCGCATAGCGTTGACAGCATAGGGTGTGAATTCACGTGAGTCACCTTCAAAATGGATTACGTTTCCTGTTTCTTCATCCTTCCTAGGATCAGTCCACGGTGTTGGAATAAATACACTTGCTCTAACTTTAACAATATTAGTCATGAGAACCCTCCATAATTTATTAATTCTGTTTCAGTGATTCCTGTTTCTTTCACAACAGAAAATATAGTCAACTTGATTGACTACTTTTCGCATAGTACAATGTATTTCGTACAAAGTCAACTAAGTTGACTTTATTTAAGGAGGTTTTATGTATGACTCAGGAAGTCTTTAGTGAATTGGATCTGACAACACTTTTATCATTATCCTTTAGTACATCAATTAATGAACTACATGATAGATTGCGTGAATTAGGATTTGCAGATATTAGACCTGTACATGGTTTTATGTTTAAGTGTATTGCTCCAAACGGAGCAACAGGTATAGAATTAGCCGAATATTTAGGAATTACGAAGCAAGCCGTAAGTAAAATGGTAGATTATCTTGAGAAAAGTGGTTATGTAATTCGCGAAAATCATCCCACTGACAAGAGAGGAAAAATCATTGTTTTGACTGAGCGAGGTTGGTTAGCAGTGAAAGCAAAAGAAGAAATACTAACTGAGATTGAGCAACGTTGGATTGAAATCATAGGTGCTGAACGACTGCAGATGCTCAAAGATGATTTAACAACACTTGTATATAAAGCAAATGAAGATAAATCTACTATGAGATCAAGACCTGTCTGGTAAGTGTATGGTGAAGATTTGGTGTATGCTGCGATTCATCAAACCAAAAAGGGTAGAAGACTTAAAGATCTGTCTTCTACCCTTTTTGAAAGCTGATTATCTGCAGCATACATTTAGTATTTGTTCTGGGAAATTACTACTCTAAATACCCTTTGACTAAGCCCAGCGGCAATGGCTTGGGCTGCTCGCAGCTGGTTACCAGTTGAGCATATTGCTTAGAATCGGAACTTGTATGGAATGCATGCATGATCTCAAGTACGTGATTGGCGAGTTCTCCATTTGCACGAGGAGTCTCCCCCGTGTCGATGCAGTGTGCCATATCTGCTACTCCTATGCCTCTACTATTATCTGCATAATTGTAGATAAGTGGGATCTCTTGGAATTCCGAGCTGTGTGCCGGGCGTAAAAGGATCGGCCCTCCAAAGTTGTTAGGGTCCGGTACGATCAAGGTTCCTTGCGATCCGTAGATTTCGATCCTCGGTAAAGTACTGTGCCAAACATCAAAGCTGGTAATCATGGTTGCCACAGCGCCACTGTAAAACTCAATCGTTCCAGCAACATGTGTGGGCACCTCTACATCAATGACTTTGCCAAACTTTTTGTCGCTCGTGATCGTTCTATGAGCAAAGGAGGTTTTAGTGATGCCGCATACTGTTTTAGCTGGGCCTAGCAAAGATACTAACGCAGTTAGATAGTAGGGTCCCATGTCAAACATGGGTCCTCCACCGGCTTTATAATAAAATTCTGGATCAGGATGCCAGCTTTCATGTCCATGACAAAGCATAAAGGCAGTTGCTGCCACCGGCTCCCCGATATAACCATCCGCAATCAGCTTACTGCAGGTTTGCAGACCGCCTCCAAGGAAAGTATCTGGTGCGCAGCCAAGGAACAGGTTCTTTTCCTTCGCCAGACGAACTAGCTCAGTGCCATTTTCAAGGGAAAGGGATAAGGGCTTCTCCACATACACATGCTTGCCAGCTAGCAAGGCTTGCTTGCACACGTCAAAATGAAAATTAGGCGTTGTTAGATTAACGACTATTTCAATCTCTTCCGAAGCAAGTAATTGTTCTGTCGTCCATACATGAGGAACGCCATATTTCTCCGCCGCTTGCTCTGCACGACCTTTATCCAGGTCGGAACAAGCATAAACCTCAGTATTAACGAAAGTCCCATTCAAATTCTCAAAATAAATGCTGCTGATGTTACCGCAGCCGACTATACCTACCTTCACTTTGCGCAAGATCATTCCCACCTTATCTCAGTTTTAGTTAGCCGCCCACAAAAAGCCTTTTCGCATCAGTTCCTTGGCTTCCGGTATATCGAAAACGTCTGCATGATGGCCAAGTGAATTATAGAAAACCTTCCCTTTTCCCCATTTCTTCGTATATACAACGGGCATCGTGATGACACCATTTGCTGAATGCTCACCCTCACTCATTACAAACGTAGTTGTTGCCAAGACATCCACTGCAGGATCTACATGTAAATAATATTGTTCCGATTTCACCTTGAAGTCTTGGATGCCCTCCACAATGGGACTGGAGCCAGAATGCATGATATTAACTTCGTACTCTACCCCATCGTTAAATGGATGTGCTACCCATTGTGACCCGGTCAAAAATTGCCACTCTGTATTGTTACGGAAAGAGTCGCACATCCCTCCATGACAACCGGCAATTCCTACTCCAGAAGCTACTGCCTTCAGAACTGAGGATACCTGATCATTACTGATTTCTCCCATGGTCCATACTGGTACAATAAGGCTTAAATCCGTAAGCTTGTCTACACTGTTGAAGCTCTCCAGCGTATCAGACACTTCAACTTCAAAGCCTTCAGCCTCTAGAATGCCAGCAAAAATTGCGGCTACTTCATTTGGTTCATGCCCATCCCATCCACCTTTTACAATCAATGCTTTCTTCGTCATCCTGCAATCTCCTTTTCCTTTATATATGTAATCAACCTTTCGTCCATCTGATGAAATTGTAATCCAGATCAGAGAGGTGTGCTCGCCATTTCACTTGTAGGAATGGTCATTTTTTGCTAAGTTTTAGAGGTGAACCTAAAATTCAAACCACATGAACAGGAGATCTCATGAAAGCCTTTCACGAAAATAGAACTTACCATTCGACGTTCCCCTTCACTGTAATAATGTCTAATGATATTGATTTTCTAGCCCACTGGCATAACGATCTTGAGATAGTCTATGTATTTGAAGGTTCAATTCGGATGGGAATTAACTCCGAAACAAGGATCTTGAAAGCGAGAGATATGGCTATATGCAGCAGCGGAGACATCCACTACTATGACAGTAAAGACAGCAGCTCCAAGATAATGATGGTGATATTCAATCCTTCATTAATCGGTTTTCCTGGTGGATGGCCTTTGAATGTTAGGCTGACTTCCCCATTTATGGAGAAACGAGCTATACGAGAAGAAGAAGTGCGTATCAACAACCGTCTTTCTCAGATCCTGCAGGAACTTATGGACGAATATAATCAGAAGCTGGAATATCATGAACAGGTAATCATCGGCCTTTTGCACGAGTGGAGCGGACTCATTTTACGGCATGTTCCCTTGGATAAGATTAATCCACAGAAAGATAAAAGGCGCATCACTAACATGAAGATTATGCAAGGGGTTCTTGAATACCTCGACGTCAACTACATGTATCCCATCACACTTGCTGACGCCGCAAGGCAAGCCAATATGAGCCTCTTTTATTTCTCCCGCTTCTTCAAGAGTCTTTCGGGTATGAGCTATATTGCATACCTTAGCAACATCCGAGTCAACCAAGCAGAACAGCTGCTGCTGACCACAGACAAATCCATTTTAGATATCGCACTGGAATGCGGTTTCACTAATATCCGTACCTTTAACAGAGTATTTAAACAGATTAAACAACGGACTCCAAGTGAATTACGTTAAGAGATACATGGTCCGTTATCTTATTAAGCAAACAAAAAACCGATGATCTTTTGGTTTAGATCATCGGCTTCATTTTAATATTCGAATGCACAAAGACGGCGAAAAGGTCTACGTTTAAGTGACAAGCTTAACCAGTCTTCATTACTGAGCTCCAACTATTGGATGTGGAACATACAACTCTTCAAGGAATGAAATTTCTTCAGGTGATAATTTCACCGCTAGAGCATCTACTGAATCTTCGAGCTGAGCAATTTTCGTCGCGCCCACAATTGGAGCAGCTACAGAAGCTTTTTGCAACAGCCATGCAAGTGCGATATGAGTACGTGGTACGCCTCGTTTCTCTGCTAACGACGCTACTCGCTCAACAATTAATCGATCTACATCAGCAGTTGAATCATACTTTGATTTTTGAATGAGATCGGTTTCGGATCTGCGTGTTGTTTCCGACCAATCGCGAATCAATCTTCCTGATGCCAGAGGACTATAAGGAGTTACCGCAATTTTTTGATCCTGACAAAGCGGCATCATTTCCCTTTCCTCTTCTCGGTAGATGAGATTAAGGTGATTTTGCATGGATACAAAGCGAGTCCAGCTATTTTTCTCGGCCACATGTAATGCTTTTTGGAATTGCCAAGCATACATAGCAGACGCACCGATATATCTAGCCTTTCCAGACTTCACTACATCATGCAAGGCCTCCATGGTTTCTTCAATAGGTGTGTTATAATCCCAGCGGTGAATGATATAGAGATCCACATAATCGGTCCCAAGTCTCTTCAAACTGTTATCTATTTCGCTCATAATAGCTTTTCGAGAAAGCCCACCACCATTAGGACCTGGACGCATCTGGCCCCAGACCTTCGTGGCAAGTACAATTTCATCCCGATTCGCATAGTCCTTAAGCGCACGTCCGATAATCTCTTCACTGGAACCACTTGCGTAAATATTAGCTGTATCAAAAAAATTGATGCCAAGCTCAAGCGCTCTTTTAATGATAGGACGACTGTTCTCCTCATCGAGCACCCATTGGTGCCCTCCAGGCAGCACTTTTCCAAAGCTCATACAACCAAGGCAAATCCGAGAGACGTCCATTCCCGTATTTCCAAATTTGATATATTCCATAAAGCAAGCCTCCATTTCTATATTTAAATGAGTTTTAGTTCTTACAGTGCTTCAAACCATTCATCCTCGACAGCTTCAAACCATTCTGTTTCGCCTGGAGTCATAGCCAAATGAACGAACCAACTATCCTTTGTCGCGCCATGCCAATGTCTCACATTAGCTGGAATGTTGACCACATCACCTATTTCGAGCAATTGAGCAGGTTTTCCTTCTTCCTGATACCAGCCATTTCCACCAGTGACTAACAGAACTTGTCCAACCTTATGAGCATGCCAGTTATTGCGTGCGCCTGGAGCAAAGGTTACATTACCAATTGCGGTATTAAGCGGCTTCGGATCTGTAAACACCATTTGCAAATAAGCGTCACCCGTAAAGTTTGCTTTAACCTTTTCCCCTAAAGGAAAAATAGTGCTGCTACTAAGTTGTTCATTTTTCATCGTTGATTCCTACTTTCTTCCTATAGTTAATGATTATTAGTGCACTGCGATCCTCTTACTCTCCCGCTGGAAAATCAGTAGAAGCTGCCAGTTCAGTCTGCTTCTCATAGTCGGCAACACGAGCTTTGAGGGTCGAAATCGTGCTTGCCAGTGCATGAGATCCAAGTATCATTCGTATCGGTGCCGGTTCTAATTCAACACTTTCTATGATTCGGGCAGCCATCCGCACAGGATCTCCAGGAGCTAAACTCTTAGAAGCGTCCAGCATGTTCAAAAAGTTATGTGCTGGGTTGCCTTCGTATTCTGTCATGAGTTTCGCTACCTGTGCGCTCCCATAACGGAACTCGGTACGGGCTCCTCCCGGCTCCACCAATGTAATACCGATGTTGAAAGCTTCAACCTCCTGAGCAACGGACTCACAAAAGCCCTCTATCCCAAACTTGGTCGCATGGTACATCGAATTTCCTGGGAAGGCGACCTGCCCGCCATAGGAGGAGATCTGAATAATGCGTCCACCACCCTGAGTGCGCAAATGCGGGATAGCTGAACGAATAAGCTGGATGGACCCCGTTAGATTCGTGGCAATGATATGATTAACCTCGTCGTCAGAGAGTTCTTCTGTAGCCCCAAAAAGTCCATAACCAGCATTGCTTATGATAACGTCGATACGTCCAAACTTTTCAAAAGATCTATCGACAAGATTTCGAATGGCTGGAAAATCGGTCACATCTAGAATCTCGCAACTGAAGGTTTCGGGATACTTCTCAATGAGGTCAGCGACCTTGCTTTTTTTACGAACAGTACCGATAACCTTATCGCCCTTTTCAAGAAGCTGTCTCGTCATCTCATATCCAAAACCACTGCTCACACCGCTGATAAGCCATGTGCGATTGTTCATAATCATTTCCTCCTAAACTTCTTATTCCGATTTTGCTGCTGGAATACTTAGCACATGAGTAGTTGTGACGAATATTTAATACGCATAATTACAATAATGATCACATGTCTATTATTATAATCAGATTAAATTTGGTGCCAATTGTTAATTTGATGCGATTTGTACATTAATAAACAAAACCATCGAAATTGTTTATTTCCTACTGCGTATTCGCGATTCTTTTATATAAATTTATAAACAGATGTCCCATTGATGAGCTCGTTATAGTATGTTATATAATGAATTCTTACTCTTTTGTTGATGAATAAAGAAAGTTCGGTGAGCTAATTGTCTAAAGTCGATCGAAGAATCTTAAAGACACAGGAAGCCTTGAAAACAGCAGTCATTGAACTAATGACTATGAAAAATTTTGATGATATAACCCTTCAGGAACTCTCAGATAAAGCAAACGTGAGCCGTGGTACTATTTACCTTCACTATATGGATAAATATGATCTTCTTGATAAGCTTATCGAGAAGCATATCAATGAACTTCGTGAAAGATGTGAAGCAGCCTCTGATTTGGATTTTGTAACGGGGTCCGTGATTTGGACGGAATACTTTGAGAATAACTATGCCTTTTTCTCCATGATGTTAGCTAGCAAAGGAGCCCCTTTCTTCCGGAGTCGTTTTCTGGAATTTCTTATAGAAGAGTTCAAAGACGAAGTGGATATCACAAAGGGTAAAAACGAAGGATTAAATAAGGATCTAGTCGTACAATTTGTAGCTTCTTCGTATGTAGGTGTAGTTGAATGGTGGTTTACGAACGAAAGACCAGTAACCTATCAAGTATTAGCAGAACAGCTGGGAGCCTTATTGGAACGAAATTGTACAAATAACCCCTCATCCTAAAGGATGAAGGGTGACTTGGAAAATAGTAACTAGTTTGCGAAATGTTAGCCTATTTCGATCTTTCTTAGAAACCATATTTAGCTTCTTCAGCCTCTCGAATTTTGGCATAGGTCTCAGAGAGTACATAGGTATCTTCCACTAAGCGGTCTACACGGAATAGCACATCATCACTTACTATTTCTTTTCGATAAAAATCCTTCTCTTCTATAAATACATACGTTTGAACAATTTGCGCTTTCATATAGGCTAATATCGGTTTCAATTGCTGCTCAGCTACCAGATAGTGACGTGAAGATCCTGCCGTGACGAGCATACTTACAACCTTGTGTTGAAATGCTTTTTCGGGCGCTAAATCGAATATATTCTTTAGTGTTGCTGGGATGGAAGCTTGAAATATAGGCGTTCCGATTACGATAACATCTGCTTCCATGATCGTTTGAATTACGTACTTGGTGTCCCCTTCGTATTCCAGATAATTGCGACCATCGCTGAATTGAACATCATACTCCGCCAGATCTAGAAGCGTAACTTCTGCATCTTTGTATTTTTCATGAAACGAATTTATTGTGTACTTCATAGCGATTCTGGTTTTCGATCCTATCTTTGACCCTGATAATGCTACGATTTTCATATTTCTGACCTCCTGGAGTTTATTTTTTTGCCGTATATTTTTTAATAGCTGGTAGAATTTCAGAACCAATTAAATCTATGTTTTTCATTAAATTTCCAAAAGGTACGCCACCAAAATCCATTTGTGCGATATATCGCTGATGGCCGAAGAGTTCATGTTGATATAGAATTTTTTCAATGATTTCCTGTGGGCTACCAATATTCATAACATCGCGGGGATCGGCTCCTTGAGCAAACGCCTGTTTAGGAAAACCACGTCCATTGGTTAATTTCATTCCTTCGTTTATATATGGATAATAGGCTCTTTGTGCCTTCTGTGTCGTTTCATCCGCGTAAAAGAATCCAGCAGTCGCTACAGGTAGCTTCGACGGATCGAATCCGTTCTGACTTGCAGCTTCACGATAAGCATCAATGGATCTTTTAAACAAGACTGCGGGACCCCCTAAATGGGCCAAAAACATAGGAACACCTGCAATTCCTGCTTTGATCGCACTGGCAGAAGTCCCCCCTACAGCTCTCCATATCGGTAAGTTTCCCTCTTCAGGACGGGGGAGGATTCTTGCATTTTTGAGAGGGTTACGAAATTCCCCCTTCCAATTCATAACTTCGTTTTCATTTATCTTTAATAACAATTCGAATTTTTCTTCAAATAATTCCTCATAATCATTAAGATCATAGCCCAATAATTCATATAACCCCACTCTAGAGGCACGGCCAGCTATTATTTCAGCTCGACCATTTGAGATCAAATCAATTGTAGCGAAATCTTCGTACACCCTAACCGGATCAGAGGTGCTTATAATCGTAGATGAGCTACCTATTTTCATTTTCTTAGTAGCCTGTGCAATAGCTGACAACACAACGCTATGCGCCTGAGTAGCAAAATACTCTTGATGACTCTCTCCTACACTAAAAAAATCAATTCCTGCTTGCTCCGCTAATTGAGCCAAGTCAATAATTTCACGTATGCGTTGTTTGGCAGATATTCGGCTCCCAGTTTCAGGGTTCGCTAGATGATCACCTAATGTATAAAGTCCAAACTCTAAGCCATTGTCTGCATTGATCCGATATTGTTCCATGATTACCCTCTTTTCTTTAAAAAGTTAGAATTCATTTATGATTTGTCGATTCAATATAATTAAGTAAGTCACTATAATAAGTATAGTTAAGTGCTTGCATAATGTCAAACTAATGATCCTGTTAAGAAAAAACTACTCGATTTAAGCCTTGTGCTAAGAATCCCCTATAATAATCTCCACATGGTATATTTAGGATATTGATTTGATTATTAAAGTGATAAACAAAAAAAGGAGAATTGTATTCATGCACAACCGCCGCTTCATGAACGTATTACTTATTCTTTTCTTATCGGCTTCCAATTCGACTACGATCTTCGCATCGGCTTCTGTTGTACCGAAGTTATCCGATTCTATCCAACGTTCTGCAATCCAACCCTCCGTTACAATTAATGGCATAAACTTTTCCTTTCAAGATGAGTTGCCTACTTTAATAGAGGGAAAAACCTTCGTTCCAACCCAACTTTTTGAGCATCCCGACATTCAAGCCGATATTACGAAGTTTATAGATAACCCTTATCCACATGTGTTTATTTCACATTTTAATGGAGCACTTTCTATTTATCCGGATAAAAGTGATTATATGTTTAGCGATTACAACGAAGAGATAGAGGATTCTGATGTCTGGATCGATTGGAAGAGTCCTACACCTTATCTCTCCGGCAGTGATATTATGGTTCCATTGCGCGCTATTGCCGAACGAATCGGAATCTCTGTTGATTGGGATGTAGCAACTAGAACAGCGATCATTACCACAGATGATGACTTTCGTGCTGAACTCGAATCTCCTGAGGAGTGGGATGATTGGCTAGGAATGAAGCCTATCGAGCTGGATGACCCCTCAAGAGAGGCAATAACAGAGCAGGAGTTAACTGAATTTTCTATTTTGAGCGGACTTCCAGTTCTGGACTCTCGGATTATTGATAAATATACAGCTGTACTCTTACATATCGAAGAGGAAGATGGCGTAGAATCGCTTACGTTGAAATACGTCGATCGTTTAAAAAACGGGAGTTTAGACTGGAGTATGGATTTAGGCATGGGGGATGATGGAGACGACGTCCAAGTGAAGAGGAGCGGACAACTCGTTAGTGTCGGTATGTTCGATCAAGGCCTTAAAAAGCAATTCAGTCATTTCGAGGTAAGTTACAAAGTTCATGATAAGAGAGTAACTCACACCTTTGATATCGCGGGTAAACAAGGCATGTTTTTTGACATTCCTGAGGAAGTGACAAGCGGTGAGATAACTTTCTTTGGGAAAAACGGTTATACATTCGAAACGTATTTCTGGTGAGTTGACTAGCTTAAAGAAACGTAAAAGGTACCCTATTTGGGTACCTTTTACGTTTCTTTACCGCTGGCTGGGCCATTATGCTGTATTGCGAGTCTAACCAGTATCCTCGCACCATGACCTAGCATCGCTTCATCGATATTAAACTGTGGCTGATGGATAGCATGGAGAATTCCCTTCTCCTTATTGCCGCAACCAATAAAGGCGAAGGCACCAGGCACTTTATTAAGATACCAACCAAAATCCTCACCAGCCAAACTTGGCTGCTCCAGAAGTATTACCTGATCCTCTCCTAGAACAGCACGGGCTGCTTGAAGCACCTGCTGCACCGCTTCCGCATTGTTCACTACTGCAATTCCTTCACGCAGCTCCAGCTTGTATTTCCCTCCATAAGACTCAGCTATAGCTGAAGCATGGCGCTGTAAACCATTTGTAATTGCAGCTACCGTCGTCTTGGTAAACGCTCTGAACGTTCCTGTTAGTTCACTGTGTTCAGCGATCACATTAACAGCAGTACCAGCCTGCAACGTTCCGAAGGCCAACACCGCCGCCTCCTGCGGATCGATTCGATTAGCCATCATTCCGTTAATCTCTCCTATATATCGTGCCGCCATCTGGATCGCATCTACAGCTCTGTGCGGAGCACTATGATGACCGGATGTCCCCTGAAATTCCACCTTAAAATGGCTTGACGCTGCCATGGCATCATGAGGGTGAATACCAAGCGTTCCGACCGGAAGCTCTGGCATGACATGTAGCGCGTAGGCATGGTCGACACCTTCCAGCACGTTATCCTCAATGAGATCGCGGCCACCTGAGAGTAATCTTCCATCAAGCGGACTCTTGACCGCGCCTTCCTCAGCTGGCTGGAAGACGAAAATGATCGTACCCATCAATCGCTCCCGGAAGGCTGCCAAGGTTCGGGCAGCCCCCAATAGCATAGCGGTATGGGCATCATGGCCACAGGCGTGCATGATGCCGTCATTGACTGACTTGTAAGGCAACTCATTACACTCTTGTATCGGCAGGGCATCCATATCTGCCCTTAGAAGAAGAGTGGGCCCACTATTGCCATTGTCTGCTAAGCCTTGCAGGAGGCCGACCACTCCCATTCCGAAATGTTTGCCGACATTTCTCCGTACTGTGATCCCCCACTCCTCCAACAATTCTGCTACTTTATTAGAAGTGCGGACGACATCATACAGTAGCTCCGGATGGGCATGCAAATCACGACGGTATTCAATCATTTCATCCTGCAGCTGGCTGGCGTAATGCATCATCTCCGCAATATTCGAGTTTTGGCGGATTGTGAATACTGGATCAACTGTCAAATTTGCCCTGCTGGCTGAGAAGCTTTGGAATAGCGGTTCTCCGGCAACGGAATGCCGAGGTTTCCACGCAGCGTGTCACTTTCGTATTCAGTGCGGAACAAACCCCGCTCCTGCAGAATCGGTACCACCCGATCGATGAATTCCTCCAGTCCGTTAGGGACGGCAGCCGCGATCATAAATCCATCTGCCCCACCACTCTCAAACCAAGCTTGAATCTGATCAGCTACTTGCTCCGGTGTGCCAATGAAGCTGCTGCGTGGGGTAGCCGATTGCAAGGCGACCTGTCGAAGCGTCAAGCCTTTCTCCTTCGCATCCTTTTTGATTTTATCCGTGCCGCTCTGAAAGCTATTGCGCCCCAACTCACCAAGCTCAGGGAACGGCTCATCCAGCGGATATTGCGAGAAATCATGATGCTCGAAGAATCTGCCTAAGTAGTTCAGTGCATTCTCAATCGTTACAAGGCCAGCAACCTCCTGGTACTTGCGCTCTGCCTCCTCCGGCGTGTCACCGATGATTGGAGCAATACCAGGGAAGATCAGCACTTCATCCGGATTCCGGTCAAACGAAGCTAACCGTGTCTTAACATCGTTATAGAATGCTTGGGCATCTTCTAACGTTTCGTGTCCAGTGAAGATAGCATCTGCTTCCTTGGAGGCGTAATTCTTACCGACTTCCGAGGAGCCTGCCTGAAATACGACAGGCTGCCCCTGTTTCGAACGAGCAATATTCAGCGGCCCCTTCACAGAGAAGAACTCTCCTTGATGGTCCAGGGTATGCATTTTTTGCGGATCAAAGAATACACCTGATTCCTTGTCTCGTACAAACGCATCATCCTCCCAAGAATCCCATAGTCCGCGTGTCACCTGCAAATATTCGGTGGCAATACGGTAGCGCTTGCCATGGTCAGGATGCTCTTTTTTGCTGTAATTTGACGCAGAACCTTCCAGAGGTGAAGTCACCACATTCCAGCCGGCCCGGCCGCCGCTGATTACATCCAGTGAGCCGAATTGACGCGCTACGGTAAATGGTTCACTGTACGAGGTAGACAAGGTACCAACTAAACCGATGTTAGTGCTGACGGCTGCGAGTGCGCTAAGAATAGTCAGCGGCTCAAACCGGTTAAGGAAATGAGGAATGGACTTTTCATTAATGTACAGTCCGTCTGCGATGAAGATCAGATCCAACTTGCCTTCTTCTGCCTTCTGTACCCACTCTTTGTATAATTCAAAGTTTACACTGGCATCTGGTTTGGCATCTGGATGGCGCCACATCGACGTGCTGCCTCCTACCCCATGCAGCAGTGCACCCAGCTTCAGTTGTCTTGGTTTGGTCATGTTCATTCCTCCTAAAAGTTTTGTGAGCATACGCTTCCTTGATTTCACTTCATGCAAAACTGACTTTGGAAGCAATCATTGCACAAACGATGCATTAGCTGCGCCCTGTTTGATTCGCTCGATCTGACCAAGATGTCTCTCCACATGTCCAGTGAAGCCGTGCACGATATCGGAAATTTTCACGGTCTCCCCCTTGAAATTAATTCCGCTTTTCTCCCAATCTTCTTCGCTAAGCCGTTCAAACAAAAGGCTGTTATAGTAAAGCAGGCTGCGGAACAGCTCCAGATTGTCGGAAGCATTGCCGCTGTTGGCGTACTGACCGCTGACCCAAGCATCCTGATTGAAGACTGGAAGCTGTGTAGTCGTAGCAGCGAGAATATCACGAATGCGGAACGAAACTACGATGCTGTGATCAGCCAGATGAGTCAGTACCTCAGTCACACTCCAACTGGCGGGTTCTGCCTTCCATTTCAGTTGTTCCTCCGTTAACCCGGCGGTCGACTTTACTAATTGATGATATGTCCTTAGATAATCACTGATTTGAACTCTGCTCATTAAATCCCCTCCAATATAAGACTTGTTGCGAATGATCCGATGGTGCGAAACGAGATAACGAAAAAGGCTGGATGTTATGAGTTGTAACTCCGCCGATCGCTAAGTCAGCCAGTATTTCACCCACAACACTAGAAAATTTAAAACCATGCCCCGAAAACCCTCCAGCTATCAGCACATTGGAATGGAGCGGATGGCAGTCTATAATGAAATCTTCATCAGGCGTATGCTCATATTTACATGCAGAACCTTTTAGCAATCGACCAGCAGCACCGGGCATGTAAGACTCCAGTACCTTGCGGAGGTCACCCTCATCGCTGGCTTCACTGCCGAACGGGGCAAGCTGTGTACCCGGCTTCCATTCCAGCCCTGTATCATGCCGGCCGATCTTCAGGCCAGCTCCATCAATGCTGGGAAATCCGTAATAGCCACCTTCCTCTGCTCCTAACGTAAAGCCAGGGAAATTACCAGCAGCAAAAGCAGGGGAGCTCTCAAACCAGCCCACAACTTTGCGGATTGCTTTAATCGGCAAATGTACAAAAGGTGCCAATTTGCCAAACCAAGCTCCGGCACTAAGAATAACTGCCGCTCCGTGATAATCGCCATTTGTCGTATGAACCGTAACGCTGCCTTCGCGAGCGGTGACATTCACTACTGGAGTGTTCGTCAACAGTTCCGCACCATGTCCAAGGGCAAGCTGACGGTAGGCGGAAATACAGCGTTCGCTGTACAAATATCCGGCATCTGGTTCATACATTGCCGCGAATGATTCCGGTATGTTCAATGCCGGCCAGCGCCGCCGGATCTCTTCGGCATCCAGATGATGGACCTGCACCTTCCGTTTCTTCGCTTCTTCGAGACGACCGTTGAAGGAATACACTGCGCTATCCGCGAGATTCAAGACACCTGAGCGGACAAGGAGTTCTGTTCCGCTCAACTGTTCCGCTTCTTTCCATAGTGTATCTGCCCGTAAAGCTAAATCAGTGTAGGCGGGGTCACCGCTGTAAGCATGCCGGATCAGCCGGGATTCCCCGTGATGGCTGCCCTGTGTATGTGGAGGATCGAAGGTATCCACTAGCAGCGTCTTCACTCCGCGCCTCGCAAGATTGTAACCAGCGCTCATGCCCATCGAGCCTGCGCCTACGATAATTACATCGTAACTTTTATGTTCAGCTATAATTCTGCACCTCCACCGGAATTGTAGTACTCAAGGGAACGTACAGCCGCATCCGCAAGGAAACGTGCTGCCACAGGGAGTGCCTGTTCATCCAGATTGAAAGCTGGATGATGCCATTCTTGGCTTCCTTCAGTACCTATAAAGACGAACAATCCGGGTACCACGCGCTGATAGTAGGCAAAATCCTCTCCGGCCAGTGAAAGCTCAGGTTTGACCGCTCGGTAGCCAAGAGCTTCAGCCGACTCTACCCCTAACGCCGCTAAGGCGGCGTCGTTGATAACCGGAGGCGGCCCTTCGATCCAGCGGACAGTGGCTTGTGCTCCAAGAGCAGCTGCCACACCAGTCGCCACTTCCCGAAAGCGGTCAAGTACTTTGCTGCGCACCGTTTCATCAAAGGTACGGATTGTACCCTCAAGCACGGCTTTTTCGGGGATGATATTCCATGAATTTCCGCTGTGAATCTGCGTCACACTGACCACCGCACTTTGTAGGGGACTGACATTGCGACTTACAATGGATTGAAATGCAGTCACGATATGCGAAGCAGCTACAATCGGGTCTATCCCAGCTTCTGGAACGGCAGCATGAGAACTGCCACCCTGCACTTCAATCACAAACCCGTCAGCTGCTGCCATTAAAGGGCCCGCCGTAATACCGATCGTTCCGACTGGCAGTTCCGGCTTGTTATGCAACCCGATTACTGCCCGGACTTCTTCTAGCGCCCCGCTAGCAATGATCCGCTGTGCCCCTTGCGCCTTCTCTTCAGCCGGTTGAAACAACAGGCGTACCGTTCCTAGTAACTGACCCTCTCGCTGCTTCAACTGATAGGCGGCACCGATCAAGGCAGCCGTATGGAAATCATGTCCGCAGGCATGCATTTTGCCGGGATACAACGACGCATAAGCTGCTCCAGTTTCCTCCTGGATTGGCAAGGCATCGATATCTGCGCGCAGCGCGATGACCGGACCGGGCTGCTTGCCCCCAATTTCTGCGATCACTCCGGTAGACAGACCGTAATCTACGACCCTGACTCCTGCCCGCTCCAGCAGGGAAATAATATATTTTGTTGTCTCATATTCTTCGTTCGACAGTTCCGGGTGCCGATGCAGATGACGGCGTATCCCGATTAATTCTTCTCCAAGCGCTTCCGCACTCAGCTCTTTAGCTTTACTAGTCATATACAGTCACCCTCCTTTAAACGATTTCCCGTGTGATCCTGATCCGCCCGCTTATGCCTCTGCCGGCACTTCAGAGATTGCTTCGCTCAGTAGCTCAAAGGAGCGGAACCGTTTGTCAAAAGGCTGCACATTCGTAGTTATGATGAACTCCTCAACACCGGATGCCTCTGAAAGTGCCAACAGCTGTTCACGTACAGAGTTTTTTGTTCCTTTGGTAATCTCTGGTTCCAACTCTTCAATCGTGTATGCTTCATTGCTCTGGCGGGCAAACTCCTCCGCCTGTTCCCGGGTTCCAACAGTTAGCTTCTTCCCGCTTGCCAGCTGAATCCGAATCAACTTATGTGCGCCCGCCAGTTCTTTCGCTTCCTCTTCGGTATCAGCCACCACTAGTGCTAAAGCGATAATTGCTTGCGGTTGTCTGCCCTGTGAAGAAACAAAACCGCTTCGGTAAGCACGAATAGCATCTAGCGCTACTGTCTTATCGCTATTAATAAATAGGGAGAACACATAAGGTAATCCAAGTTCAGCAGCAATCTCTGCACTGCCTACACTCGCGCCAAGCACATACAGCTCAGGCGGAATACCAGGAAGGGGACCTGCCTTCAAGCCAGCCAGCGGGTGGTTTTCTTCGAGCCGGTTATGCACATATTTCTCCAACTCGATGATTTTGTCCGTTAAGCTAGGGGATTCGGTTCTTTCCTGCTGAAGCGCTTGTGTGCTGCGCGGGAGTCCACCGGGAGCGCGTCCCACTCCGAGATCCACTCGGCCAGGAGCCAGTGTAGACAGCACATTGAAGTTCTCCGCCACCTTGTACGGACTGTAATGCTGGAGCATGATGCCACCGGAGCCAATGCGGATGCGCTCTGTTTTGGCCAGCAGATGTGAGATGAGTACTTCTGGAGAAGAACCGGCTACCTGCTCAGAGTCATGATGCTCGGAAACCCAGAATCGATGAAATCCAAGCTCCTCAGACAGTTGAGCCAGCTTAATGGTATGCTGGAATGCTTCCTCTGGCGTTTCTCCCGGATAGATCGGACTTTGATCGAGTATGCTGATAGTAATAGCCATTGTTTTTCCTCCTATATGGAATAGTTAAATTCAGGTGTGATTCGCTTCAGGAACTGCTTCGTTCTTTCTTCGCGCGGATGATTAAACAGCTCTGTCGGCGTTCCTTCTTCAACAATGACGCCTCCGTCCATAAAAACCACATGATTCGCCACATCACGAGCAAACCCCATTTCATGGGTGACTACAATCATTGTGATGCCTTCCTTGGCAATTTTTCGGATAACAGCCAGCACCTCACCCACTAGCTCAGGGTCCAGCGCCGATGTTGGTTCGTCGAACAATATAACCTCTGGTTCAAGCGCCAAGGCGCGGGCAATCCCTACACGCTGCTGCTGACCCCCGGACAGCTGACTCGGGTAGGCGTCCAGCTTGCTGGCAAGACCAACCTTTTCAAGCAGTGCAATACTCCGCTTTCTCGCTTCGTCCTTCGGAAGCTTTTTGACAATTAACAGCCCTTCCATCACGTTCTCCAGCGCGGTTTTATGACGGAACAAATTGTACTGCTGAAATACCATTGCCGTTTTTTGCCTTAGCTGATGAATCTCCTTTTTGCGGGCATGTTTGCAGTTCACTTTGAAATCGCCAATGGCGATCTCTCCGCTGCTTGGCCTCTCCAGATAATTCACGCAGCGTAAGAGAGTCGTTTTGCCGGAGCCACTGGGGCCGAGAATGACGACAACCTCTCCCTTCGTCACCGTTAAATCTATATTATTTAATACCTGATTCCGACCGAATGACTTCGAAATTTGCGCAAGTTTGATCATGCTACTCCACCTCGATTGTACAGATTAATCCTTTTCTCAATGACCGACGTCACGCGTTCGATCAGAAATGTTAGTGCCCAGAAGATCAGTGCTGCCGCCAGATAAGCCTCAAAAAACTTCCAGTTCGTTGAAGCCACTATCTGTGCCTTAGCATTGATATCCACCACCGAAACCGTAAAAGCAAGGGTAGATCCGTGCAGCATACCGATTACTGAATTCGAAAGATTAGGCAGACTTGCCGCCAGCGCTTGAGGAAAAACAATCCGCTTTAGTGCTTGGGGCGTAGTCATACCGATAGAGTGGGCTGCTTCTAGCTGACCGCGATCCACAGCGAGCAGACCGGAACGGACGACCTCGGACATATAAGCTCCAGCAGTAATCGAGAACGAAATATAAGCAAAACCGATCATCGGAATCGAAACCGACCTAAAGCTCCAGCCGAAATTCGCCGCCAGACCATCAATCAGCACAGGAAGCCCAAAATATATAAGCAGCAGATGCGTCAGCATCGGTGTCCCTCGGATGAAAGTTACATAACCAACTGCCAAGGGGTAGAGCACTGGAACTCTGTATAGCCGGATTAAGGCTACAGCCACGCCAATCACAAAACCAATTAACACAGAGACACAGGTGATATATAAGGTCGTAGGAATTGCACTCAGAATCTGCACCAGAGCGGTCCATATAAACGATGGGTCTAGTTTCATAATCCGGTGCCTCCTTTGCCCGTTCCTAATTCTGCAATAATGCGACGGTAGGACCAGCTTTTGTTGATTTTGAACAAATTTTTCTCCGGTGTATTCCGTTTCTCATGCCGTAGCAGATGGTGTTCTGCTACAAGCAGCAGCTTCTCAATCGTAAAGCTGATGACCAGATAGATAAGCGCAAGCGCGATATACGTTTCAATAAAATGCTGAGTTAGGCTGCCAAGCGTCTGAGCTTTACCTGACATTTCCATCACCCCGAGGGTAAAAGCTAATGACGTATCTTTCAGTAGTGCAATTACTAGATTAGAGAATACCGGAACTGCTATACCTAGCGCTTGGGGCAGCACGATTCGTGTAAAAGCTTGAAACCCCGTCATCCCCGCAGCATATGCAGCCTCCACCTGCCCCTTATCCACCGCCATCACAGAAGCCCTAATCATTTCGGACATGTATGCTCCCGTATGCAGACCGTAGGTCAGAATCACAAAGACAAGTACTGGAGTTCGGGTCATATCCACATGGACCAGCTTCATGATTTCAGGCAAACCATAATAAAACAAGAAGAGCTGGATAAGAATCGGAGTTCCCCGAAAAAAAGAAATATAGATTTCGGAGAGGGTCTTTAACACAGGCACTTTATAAAGTCTTGGCAGAGCTACGAGAAAGCCGACAATAATTCCTGTCAGTAGAGAACAGGCGACAATCAGAAGCGTGGTACTTAAAGTCCCTAGTAACTTAGGCAAAAACGAAAATACAAAACTGATATCAAACTGTGCGCCCATATATTCCCTCCCTTCCCGTGCTCACCGGCTCAATCATTTAACCGAATCCGCTGTAACATCCGCACCCAGCCATTCCGTGCTCAGCTTACCCAGTGTTCCGTCCGTCTTCAGCTCTTTAATCGCACTGTCAATCGCATCTGACAGCTTTTGTGAATCGGCATCATCCTTACGGAAAACATAGAGAATGTCCGCGGAGGACAGCTCGTCGCCCGTAGCTTTTAGCTGACTCTGCGGATCAATGATCGGCAGGACAAAATCTGCAGCCAGCGTAGCGTCCACACGCCCAGTACTAATCTGTGCGACGGTATCATTCGCTGCACCGTTCTGATACACGATATTAATCGCATTGTCGTGCTCTTTATTGTAGTTCTCCAGAATTTGCGCTTGTGCGCTTGTCGCACCGACTAATACCTTTTTTCCTTTAAGATCATCCAGTGATTGGATCGAGTCATTATCCTTCGCCACTACGATGCGGTTTCTCCAGTGGGCATAGGCTTCTTTGTTAAAAGAATATTTCAACTCCCGCTCCGGATTTTTCTCCATGACATGGGCAACCAGGTCGATTTTTTTGGTTTCCAGACTCAGCAGTAAATTGCTGAAATCCATGGTTTGAAACTCGAATTCATATTCAGGCAGCTGCTTATCGATTTCTTTGAGCAGTTCCACATCAAAGCCTGTAAGCTTGCCGTTCTCATCTATGAAGCAGACCTTCGGAAAAGCAGTACCCGTGCCTACGATGATCTTAGTTACCTTTGTCGAACTATTTGCCGTTGCCGAAGCTTCGGCTGCATTTCCATTCTGACTACTGTTCGTGCTGTTATTTCCGCAACCTGCTATCGCCAGTGTCAATAACGATGCAATTACTAATGAAATGGACTTTTTCATTGTTCTATCCCCTTTGAATGATTTGTGGTTTATCTATGAGTGTTTTTTTCATCAGATACATAATGCCGTCACCATTCTGCTGATCCAGTTCCAGAAACCGTTCATATCCCCGGCGTTCATACATTTGAACTAACCATGGGTGCTTCTTCGCCGTTGCCAGCGTGACCGCAGCCGAACCCAATTGTCCAGCAATAATGTGCTCTTCCACCCAATCCAGAAGCTTTCCACCATAACCTCTGTTACTGTAATCCGGATGAGCAGCAAACCATTTAATAAAAGGCAGTGGGCTAATCTTCTTAATCTCTTCTTCTTTTGAAAGTGTTATCGTCGCAACTATCGTTCCATCAACTTCAAGCACATAACACTCATTCGTAGCAATATTGTCTTCAATAAGTGCCAAGTCAGCTGTAGCCGCCGGCCAATGCAGCCCGAGCTCACGAATCAGCTCATACGCTCGATATGTAACCTCAAGCAAAATCTCCGCATCTTGCAGTTCTGCCAGTCTGTATGTCTCACTCATCGCAAGCCCTCCATCCTTCCGAAATTAAATTTATAATTCCTATCGAAATAGTCGTCATTATATGCAATTAACTTTATCACTGCATGTGTCCATGCGCTAATAGAGTTTTTTAATACATCTATACAATTAGTCGATCTCCCGTTTTACCAATCCCGAGTTCAAGTAGAGTTTCTATGAATTCAGCGTTCTCCCCATTTAGTGAAATCAGGCTGGTACGTAAGGAGATGCCTTCCGTCTCCGCAATATCCACCCGTACTAACGTCCCAGCTGCTACTTCCTCTTGCACACTAAGTGCCGGAAGGAAACAGATACCTGCTTTTTTCAACACCAGCTTCTTGGCTGTCTCCAGGTTATCCACCTGATATTCAATTTTCGGTGGCTGTTCCATGTTCTCAAATACACGATGCAGTCGCATCCAATCCAAAGACCCGCATTCAAAAAAGACTAACGTCTCCTGGCGAATATCTTCCAGCGATGTACGTTGTGCCTTAGCTAAGCGATGCCCCTTCTCTACATATAGCGAAATGGGGTCTTCGCAGAAAGGAAAGGCTTGAATGGCTGGATTTACGACCTTACGGATAAAAGCCAGATCTAGCTCTTTCGATTTCAGCTTATCAATCAATACTTCCGTAGAAGCTGTCGTCAGCTTGATCGTGATATGCGGATACCTGCGCTTCAAATGAAGCATCAGATGCGGCATTAAATAATTGGATACCGAGACAGTACTGCCGATCCTCAGTTCATTTGGAATATGCCCCTTGGCCTGAACCTGATATTTACCGTTCTGATAGATCTGGAGAATCTGCTGGGCATAGGGAAGAAATTGCTTACCTTTATCCGTTAGGCTAATCTGCTTACCTAACCGATCAAACACTCTGCAATCCAATTCCCTTTCGAGCGATTGAATCCGTGCCGTAACTGTCGGCTGAGAGATATATAGGACTTCGGCCGCTTTATTGAAGCTTCCATAATGGTTAATGTAGACAAAAGCCTCAATATTTTCAATGTTCATCCCTAATCCCCCTAAACTAATATTAATTTTACTATTCCGATGAAAAAACAATGAAATAGAACGATGCTTTCCTATAGATTTTGTTTATATCTTATGCACCCCCCTATTTTTTGTCAACTTAAATTCCGTGTAAAATAATCGGATTTTCACAAAATTTCCTTCATAAATGATTAATAATTTAAAATTCGAAACTATAGAAGCTATAGTGAATCCCTTTATAATCGACTGTTATGTTTATTTCATATAGAGCTTTTCTATTCATTTATCAAAATAATAAAATACCCCTTATATAACTCGGAATTATCGTTTATAATGACTTCATTCGTATGAACTATACATTAACTGAAAGGGGATCGCGAGATTATGTCACAAAAGATTATTATCCGTGAAGCTGAGAATAATGACCGTGATGCCATCGCTGAAGTGATACTGGACGCTTACCACCAATACTCGGAAATTATGCCCGAGCCGTTGTGGCTAGCGTACCGGAAATCACTTCTTGAATCTGTCCATGGCGATGCCCCGATTATGCGGATCATCGCTGAAATCGACAAGAAAATCATTGGTAGCACACTCTTGTTTAGCTCCTCGGAAACGGCTTACGGTAAACCAGAGTTAGGCATTCACTCCCCTATCCTACGCCTGCTTGCCGTATCCCCATCCGCTCGCGGCCTCGGTGTTGCAACCCATCTAATTCACGAAGCTGCTAGGAGATCTCGTGAGTTAGGAGCCACCACTTTAAATCTGCATACCTCAGAAATGATGGCTTCAGCAATCAAGCTCTACTATCGCTTAGGCTTCAAACGGGCGTATGAGACCGATCTTATGAACGGGGAAACCCTGGTACAGGGTTTCCAACTAGACCTACTAACCTCAGTCCGTACAACAGCAGGATAAATATAAAATTCGAGACAGACTTACTCGATGAATATAACGTCTTCTTAACCGTTGTCTTGAAATTAAAAAAGAAGCCTCGGGAAGCTTCCCAATGATCTTATGTGATCATTGGGAAGCTTCCCGAGGCTCATTTAATTTCCTTTTTTATAGGTAATTTCTTTAAAACTCACAGTGATATTGCCTTCATTATACGCATCATCCAGGCGATGATCTAAAATTACAGTTGCTTTGGCGGGGATGGACGAAAAGCTAGCCCCCTTCTGCTTCTTCTTTACATCATAGAGATAATAAGAAACATTCTTAACCTTCAGCCCTATAGTATCCTTGTACAAAAGTTCTACGGAATAGGATTTTATCACAGCTACATTAGCGTCCATCCATCCTACAACTTCAACCGCTGCATCTTCTTGGTCGCTTTCAGTCTTAATGGAGCCGATGGGAAGCCCATCCTGATTATAAAAATCAATTTTTTGGGGAGCGATTTTCAAATAATCGATATCGATGTCATGGATTCGGTTTTGGTTCATCTCTGCTGTATCCATCCAGGCAATCGTGCCCGCCGGGTTCCACTTTATTTTCTCAGAAGGTACATATTGCTCTTGTGGTAAAGCTACAGTGCGTAGCGAAGCTCCTTTATTATCGTAAAAGGTTAATTGGCCGCTCTCATCATCATGTACAAATCTCTTAAAGGTTGGTGAAAGAAACAGGGATGGCGCACCGGTCGTCGAGTGAGGGATTACCGGATATTTTAGAAGATGCACATCGTCCTTTCCTTTCCTCAGATCAAACAACCATACATTGCCGAGGTAACTTTGCATAAATAATATTTGTTCATCCGCATTCCACTGGAATTTATAGATGTAGTCAGAATCATCAGAAAGCGGCCAAAAGTCTTCCCGAAGTCGCTCAATATCTCCTGTAACAACATTATAAGAGGACAAATGATATTTCCCAGCTTCTTTCGTCAGATCCGATTCCAGAAATAATAGATGATCCTCGTCCAACTTGATTAGCATATTATAGTTGTTCATAAATGCATTGTTCCAACGGTTATCGGTATCGATCAGCTCATCGCTCCATTTCACCATCACCTCATCCGTAGCAGGATCATGGGCTAGTAAAGCGTTAACTGCATTATGGTCACCATAGAAAAAATGAATGGTGTGATATAAGATTCCTTGTAATTCAACCACTGCCCCACCGTTTAATAGATAGTTATTTTCGGTTATGCCAATTGGTTTAGCCACCAGTTCTCCATTTGAGCTCCGTACTGCATTAAACTCCAGACCCTTAAAGTTTGCTTCCAAAAATATAAGTTTTTTTAACTCGACAGTTGATTCCTTAGTAAGTGTGTAGCCTGTGCTTGTTTCGTTCACATTCATTAACATGCCTTGCTCGCTTGTTTCGTTAATCCATAGATGAAAGGCATATTTATTATTATTTGAAATTAGAACAATATCGTAGTTAGGCGTTGCGGTATTTAAATTTCCTGGTATTTGTACAGCGGTACGGATGGCTCGGACGAAAGTTTCTATGCTTTCATGATCTATGTATTCAGCCTTTATGTTAGCATTCACTGAACCATGTGCTAGAGATTTCGCTACTGTGATTCGCTTGATTTCCTCGTCAATTTTTAGATTATCGGCTTCTACTTGTTGCTCATTGGGTTGAAATAAGTCAAGTAAAACTACTTTTTTTGTTTCCGGCAGCTTGTAATGTCCATTTTGTCCTGATTTGGTGAAAAGACCATTATTCTCGCCCTTAATCCAGAATGAGAACTTTTCGTTTTCTTTATTCTTCAATTCAACAGTAGCTTCATAATCGGGTGCTGCAATATCAAGCTTGGCGCTGTCATACTCAGCAGTATGTATAGCTTCATTGAATTGTTCTATTAAATTGTTGTCCGTTATGGTTATCGATTCACCGCCAGCATTCTGGACTTTAATGGAATTAACAGAACTCAGATCGATTAGTGGTTGATTCGCATTATCCTTATTCCCTGTATTGATACATCCAACAATGATTACTGAAATGACTGCTAAAAGGGCTAGTAGATTTATCTTTTTCATATAGGCTCCCCCTTCGTATTCTCTCTTCTTTAACGCCAAATAGAGGATAAAGTTGCAATAAATGAGATTAGCAATTGGATCAGATTCTTATCCTGAACTAAGTAAAATTGTTTGTAGCAATAAAAAAGCCACCGTACAGGCCTGTTCTCCTGTAAGGCAGCTTCTCTTTTATCCCAAAGGTTGGATGAACTATTTAATCATTATCACTACCATGTTCAGACCCGAAAAGCCTTTAAAAAATTCACAGCCTGGCGGATATCTTCCTCTGGATTAGTGCCAACTTCCCGTTCTATGGTCAGGAAACCTGTATAACCGATGTCATTCAGCGCTTGCAGATAATTGTTCCAGTCGACAGAACCTGCTCCAAGTGGAACTTCACGGAACGCCGAGCCGGTCTCGGCCATTTCAGCCATCTTCTCATGGTCTAATGCGGGTGCTTCATAACCATATTGACCGTAAACATCGCGCGGATCGATATCGGCAAGTTTGAGACCATCTTTAGCATGGGTGTGTACAATGTAGTCTTTTAGTGTATGAACACCTTGCACGGGATCATCACCAGTCACCATCACCATGTTGGCCGGGTCAAAATTAACAGAAACCCCTTTGGAACCCAGACCGTCGAGGAACGTCTTCAGACGCGCAGCGGGTTCTGGCCCAGTCTCAATCGCAAAGTAAGAATTCATCTCATGCGCGTATCTGCTTAGTTCCTCACAGGCGATGTGCATGGTTTCATAAATTTTACTGGTGTGGTCAGAGGGAACAATACCGATATGTGTAGTTACGATATCTGTACCTAGCTCCTTGGCCAGCTCCATAATGCGTTTGGACTTTTCGATTTTGGCACGGTTCTGTGCAGGGTCCTGAAATCCATGTCCGCCTAAATCTCCAACGAGGGCAGAGATTTCGAGACCCAGTGAAGCGATGTATTCCTTCCATTCACGGCGGGCTGAAGGAGAAAGGTTAGCGGGATCAAATTCACCTTGTACTGCATAAATCTGAACTCCATCAGCCCCTGCTTCTTTTGCCTTGCGCAACCCCTCTTTTACTCCGACCTGAAAACTGTCTACGATAACGCCGATTTTGTTAGTGATAATTGGTTTAACCATGCAATAATCCTCCTTTAAAATGAATTAGTTTTGGTTCCAAACCCGCTTGATGTATTGGAGCCCAAGTCTTGTCCCCTTACGGCACTCTTCCATTCCCTCAAATTCTACAGAGATATATCCGTCGTAGCCACTTTCTTTAACGGTTCGAATGACACTCGGCATATCGATGTCTCCTTGACCAACGATGGCACCCCTCAACCAGTTCCCACCAGTAGACTGGAACCAGCCTTCGCCAGGCTGGCGATCCTGCGGACGAATATAAAAATCTTTGAAATGTACCATCGAAGCAAGCTTAATATTGTTAGTCACAGCAATAAGCGGATTCTCATCTGCGCACAGGAAGTTACCAATGTCGAGTGTTGTACGGAAGTTATCTCTTCCTACTGCGTGAACCAACGCCTGTACACGATCGCTGTGCTGAATAAAGTATCCATGATTCTCCACACTGGTTGTGATGCCCAAACCTGCGGCATAATCGGCAATTTCTCGACAGGCTTCAGCTAAATGTGGAAGCTCTTCCATAAAGTGCGCAATAGATAGATCATTTGACGAGGCTACATCATGCCGCATCCGCTGAATGCCTAATGCCGCACAGACGTCTACTTCCCGCTTTACCCGCTCGACTTCACGCTGTCTTTCCGCTGTCTCCAGACCGGCAAAATTCGCCCCGATAGCATAATTAGACAACTCTAGTCCACGACCTGCTGCCGTTCGTACAATCTGATCAATTAGCTCAGGATTCTCAACCAAATTGATGCCCAAGGGTACAATCTCCGCATGCTCCGCGCCCAGATCGGCGATCGTCTCAATGACTCCTTCAAGCGTAAGCTCACCCGTTGAAAAAGCTGAATGCAAACTGTAGGTACTGATTCCTAGCTTCATAGTTTCACCTCTTCGCCTTTGGCAGCGGATTCATAGATCGCGCCGAGAATCTTCATGATTGTAACGCCGTCCTGCACAGGACTAATCGGTGTAGAGCCGTTGCTGATGTTGTTCGCAAAGTGATTAATCTCATTCTGGAATGCACTGTTGAACTCAAACCCCTTATGATCGGTCTGCGGATAGATATTGACGATCGTATCCGACTGTTCTTTGACGAGGACTATCTCAGGATCAATTTCAAACCCACCCTTGTCACCGTACAGACGGACCG
This sequence comes from Paenibacillus sp. FSL R5-0744, assembly GCF_037972555.1. Taxonomy (NCBI): domain Bacteria; kingdom Bacillati; phylum Bacillota; class Bacilli; order Caryophanales; family Paenibacillaceae; genus Paenibacillus; species Paenibacillus sp. FSL R5-0744. The sequence goes on along the minus strand of NZ_CP150228.1, from coordinate 3,396,520 downwards.
AGCGCTCGTCTTCTTTGGCATGCAATGTAAAGCTAACATCAACCATCAGCGAAGCTCCATTCTCAAAACGAATTAGTGCATTTGCTAAATCTTCCACCGTATTGTTCGCTGCGTCGTAATCAGCGGCTTTATAGAAAGAAAGGTTCTTGATATTGGAACGATTGCCGAGCTTCCGGTAGGTATTGGCACTTACTGATACTGGATTCGGACGGCCCATCAAATACCAGCATAGATCGATCACATGGACGCCGATATCAATCAATGGTCCGCCGCCGGAGCGTTCAATATCACTGAACCAGCCGCCGGGATTACCAAGTCTCCGGAACGTCGTTGCCTTCGCATAGTAGATTTCACCGAATTCTCCTTGTTCCACCAATGTCTGAAGTAGCTGGGCATTAGAGTCATAACGTCGTACAAAGCCTACTTGCAAAATTTTACCGCTCTTTTCTACTGCCTGCTGAACCTGAAGCGCTTCTTCAACCGTGCGGCAAAGGGGCTTTTCCACAAGTACATGTTTGCCTGCCTCAAGTGCCGCGATGCTAATCTCAGCATGTGAGTTGTTCCATGTGCAGATGCTGACTGCATCTATTTCGGAATTAGCCAGCAATTCACGATAATCCGTGTATACGTTCTCCACGTTATACTCAGCAGCAACAGCTCGTGCACGCTCTTCATTCAGGTCACAAACCGCATATATGATTGTCTGCGGATTATTCCGATAAGCACTTAAGTGCATACTGGAGATAGAGCCGGTTCCTATTACGCCAATTTTGATCATATCCATAAATACTCTCTCCTTTATTTTGCATAGGTTATGATTCGTATTATAATGATTTCAACCCTAAACACCATGCAGAACCTTGCGGTTTCATTTGTACAATTGTGCTATAGGAGGTGCAGTCAATAAATGTTGGACTATGATAAACATCTACAGGAACCCATGGACATGCCGGATCCCGAGTTTCCGATTAAAGTACATACCCAGCGCTTCAACCAAGAGGGAGTTTTGTTGTTCCCACATCATTGGCATGAGCATCTTGAGTTTCTGTTTATTGAAAGGGGTGAGGCTGTTTTTGAATGCGGACGAACACCGATCAACGTACGGGCTGGTGATTTAGTTGCTGTGAACAGCAACGAGCTGCATTATGGGGTGAGCGCTTCTTCTGATTTATTGTATTATGCGATCATTGCAGATACTTCTTTGCTGCATAGTGCGGTAAGCGACGCTGCCGAGACCAAGTTCATCGCCCCGATTCAGCAGAACCAGCTGCTGTTACGTAATCATATCCGGGGGGATCAGCACATTACAGACTGTGCGCTGGCGATTATTCGGGAACTGGAACTTCGCGAATTTGGATATGAGCTGGCCGTGAAGTCCGAGCTATACCGCCTGCTAACGTTGCTATTGCGCAGACATATCGTCACCGTACTCTCACAGGCTGAGCAAGAAAGACGTATTCAAACCGTTGAACGCTTCGCACCTGTTTTGCGTTATATCGATACACATTACCAGGAGCCCATTCAAGTTGACGAACTTGCGGCACTAACAGGGCTAAGCCGCTTCCATTTCAGTCGTCTCTTCAAGGAATTAACTGGTCATACGATTTCGGAATATATAAATGCTGTCCGTTTAGACCGTGCAGATTATTTGCTAAGGCATACCCAGTTAACGATTTCTGAAATCGCTACCACAACTGGCTTCAGTGATATCTACTATTTCAGCCGGACTTTCAAAAAACATAGAAAAGTACCCCCAAGCAGTGTGAGAGAGTTCTAGTTAGGGTGAACAAAGGAAGCAGTCTTGTACTTGCTATCGCTCCTTAATTTTAACATCAAAAAGGTCAGGAAAGGGTAATCCCCTCTACTGACCTTTTTTTATTTTATTAATTGCATAAAAGAAACTATCTTCCATCTTATGGGTATAATTAACATAACAAAAATATAGGAGGAGATTTCATTGAGAAAAATAATTAAACTGACTATATTAGCACTTTGCATAATGATTCTACCGGGAACAATGATTTATGCCGCATCGAACCAATCAGAAGTTTCATTATATTTCAATAATGTGGTACAAAAACAGGCAGCAGTAATATCCGAGAGGGACATTCTCTTACCTGTTGAACAGCTCTCTAAAAATTTGTTTGCTTTAATCGCTTTAGATGAAACAAGTAAAACGGTTCGAATCTACAAGCCAAATGTGAACATGGTATTGCTTGATAACAATGGAGAGATTTTCGGTAAGGTAAAAAGCCCTTCACGGTTTGCCTTTTCAACCTTATTACAAGTAGATCATTTAAAAACAGAAATTTCAGATATAAAACTTACGATCACTGATCCCGCAGATAAAACAGAAACTATCGATAATCAACAAATTAAGAAAAGTGAAGAAAACTTTTGGTTCAAAACTAACGAATTTACTTATTCGTTTAATACAAAAGGCACCTATACTATTCAAGTGTTTTTTAAAGACGTAAATTCAAAAACATGGTATCCTGTCTCTGAAATCGATGTATTCGGCATATGAATTTCCGATAGTTGAATTCCCGTTTCCGTACTTCCTCACTTCTTATTATTCTTAATCACTTCATTAAAACGGTCAGGAAAGTTGGTATGTACCCCGTCTACGCCCCAAACCACGGCTTTGTCCATATTCACTTGATAATTCACTGTGTACGGAAATACCTTTAGACCCGAATTTTTCACCTGTGCGACATAGGAGGAATTTATTCTTTGAAAGTTAGGGCTAATACCAACTGCATAAGTTTTCACCCGATTGATAAAAGACTCTGGTACTTTGTAAACCGGAATATTATACCAAACAATTTGATAAAGCGGGATCTCTGGGTTAATCGAATGAAGCTTACGTAAACTCGCCTCACTAAATGAATGTACGGAAACATGATCAGACAGATTATATTTTTCAATTTGTTCGTTTAATATGGTTTCGATATTCGGATACAAAGCAGGATCTTTAATCTCAATCATATAGTCCACTTCTTTTCCAAACCTTTCAAATACCTCTTCTAACGTCGGAATACGTAATCCAGCATATTGTTCCCTAGCAAACATGGGATATTGTTCGTTAAACCAAGAGCCAGCGTCTAATTTCGAAAGCTGCTCTAAAGTATAATTCTTAACATACCCCGTTCCATTTGTCGTACGATTAATAGTTTCATCGTGAATAACAACAGGAACACGATCCTTAGTTAACTGAATGTCTAACTCGATATAATCGGTATCCATATCAATGGCTAGTTCGAATGCAGGTATAGTATTCTCAGGAGCATATCCCGAAGCGCCACGATGAGCAATGGTATAGACTTTGTCCGCAGGCTCGAGAATTTCCTTCACTTTAGTACGAATCCATGGAGAATAGGCATACATTGAGGTACATAATAAGATCAACAAAAATATGTGAATAAATATAAAGTACATTTTAGAATTTTGAATCCTTTGCATAAAACTTCCCTCTTCTTTTCAAAAATTTATTGTTGTTTACTTGGTGCTGTTTTCTACATCATATCCAGTTAATTACCATTCATAATCCTATCAAATCTCCTCTTGATTTATAATTATGTAAAACCTGCGGATTATTCTAAGCTATATCGCAATGATGGCTGCAGTAACCGCTTTAATGATATCACCTGGAAGAAAGATCACCACACTTGTTAATCTAGCCCAAATGGAAGTATTCGTAATCAATGCCATGATAGGCGCACCTATCAGATTAATCAACATTACACCAAAAATCAAATTTACGACAATTAGATTCCAAGTTCTGACATACAGCGAATAATGCAGCATATACAAATTCTTTGATTTTCATGAAAAAACCTACATAGAAAAATTGAATGTATTGATTAGATTCATAAAGTTGGAAGAATCTCGAACTAAAAAACACTGATCCAGATTAGGATCAGTGTTTTTTTGCTACACATTTTTAAACAGAACAGCTTTACTTGTTGATATGTTCCTTGATTTGTTCAGCGATTTGTTCCAGCAATGCCTCTTTCCCCAATGCAAAGAATGCTTCATTGTAATTTTGTCTGCTTGTCATGCGATATATATTTTTCGATTTTACAGCTTTTAGGCTGCTCCAGACCTTACTTTGGTCTAGAACATTCCGGTCATTATCAGATAATAAAATGATGTGGTCTGGATTAAAGGTAGACAGTGCTTCTAGACTTGTTACTTTTCCTCCCCATGGGTCTGGTTCCGGTGTACCTGGCGCGATGAGTAATCCAAGATCATTAAAAATCATATCTGCAATACCTGTGCGGGAATAGATCCGGATTTCTTTCTCTGTAGCTTCGATTACCGCAAACGTTTCTTCATTAGTTATCTTTGTGATTTGATCATGCAGTTGTTGAGCACGTTGATCATAGGCCTTCAGCCACTCATCCATTTCTGTTTTCTTATCAAGTACCTCTGCAACAAAGGCAAACCGCTCTCTAAAAGCATTAAAGCCATAAGGAACCCTTACAGTTGGAGCAATCATATTTAGTTGATCATAGATCTTCTCTTGCGTAGGCCCTGCCAGTATCAAGTCAGGACTTGCTGCACTAATCGCTTCCAAGTTAACTTCCGTTTGAAACCATCCAACGGGCGTTACATTAGGCAGTTCTTTTTTTAGAATAGGTGTGATTTCCAGTGAATTAGCCATGTCTGTATTCCCGGTAATCACAGGTTTATATCCAAGCACTAAAAGTTCTTCAGTTGAGCCAGATACATCGGCAATTCTAACCGGGTTTACCGGTATTTCAACATCTCCCTTGGCGTCCTTAATGGTACGTGTTTCGGAGGAATTCGTAGCGACGGGTTCAGATTTTACCGCAGGTGGGGAGTTCTCCCCTTGAGCCTCCTGCCCTGAATTCCCACATCCGTACAACATCACCATCATGAATAAGGCGATTCCGACAAAAGAGATACGTTTTAAACTGAACATTTTTTCCAACCCTCTCCAATCTATTGATAATCATTCTCACTACTAGCAAGTCCGATCATACACTCTGCTGATAGGGCTAAACTACCGATAGAGGGATTAAATAACGGTTTGGCGGATATTTATTTGTTGTCTAACGTTTTTTTATTATTTCAGAAGGATTTATTCCATACTGCTTCCGAAACGCCTCCGCAAAATGACTAAAGTTGTTGTAACCTACCATCGTCGCTGTTTGACTAACACTACTCTCTCCGGAACGCATGATTTCCCATGCTTTTTCTAAACGTTTGTTCCGTAAATAGGCAAATACAGTCGTACCATACTCTTCCTTAAAACCAACTTTTAATTTGTATTCGTTAATACCCGCCAGCTTGGAAAGCTCTATGAGTGATGGAGGGTTTGCCATTTGCTCGAGTATGATTTCCCTGGCTCTCCGAATGCTTTCCCGGTCAGTGCGAGATAAATGCAAGCTACGTTTAGTATGATTCTGCTCAAAAAGAAAAGCGCCCAAATATGCGGAAAGGAGTTCTAATGCCTTACCCTCTGCGTATAACCTGCGCATTGAGGTATGATATGGGCAATCTCTCAATTGAACCAATATTCGGGAGGTTTCTGGAAGAATAGGCATACGGAACATACGAAATGATTGTGTATCTAACAGCCCGGATAAACTGCAAGTATGTAGAGATCCTTGCTCTACCATCCATGAATCGAACAGTGTTACCGGTACACCAATGGACAGTAAACGGATGGGTTCAGCACTGCGATAGTGAAATTCGGCTTGGAAATCTCGCATGAGCTGCAATGAACAACTGTCGGGCACCAACTCGTGACTATTGCCTGTTACATGAACTTCTCCGCTGCCCTGTAGACAAAAGCTTAGCTCAATCATAGCTGCTTCGGATTGAACTCGGACTAAACGATCCTCAGTGAAACGGTAATCACTATCTACAATTTCGATCCCGGAAGATGTGATAACCCTATCGACGTATCCATGGTCACTAGGTTGTGAGAAATGCATTCGCTCTGTGGTGTCCCTTATAGCCGGAGTCTCAAACAATGCATTGAAATACCCGTTATAGATGTTATGAATTGATTTTCTTGTCATTATTTCATACCCTCAGCAGATCTGTAGTACGCTGTAACCCCAATGTAGTGTTTTATCATGAGGAGATCACCTTTATTCATGTATTAAATGATAACGATTATCATTTAGATCATTATATTCGAGGCATTAGCTAAACTGCAACGAACAGTTTATGAGGAGTGTTAGCGTATGATTCCAAATACAAACACCCCCTCATCCTAATGGATAAGGGGGTGTCGATTTCTGTTAAACAGCTTTTAACTTTCGTAGCATTATTCAGATCCGGATTCAGTTTATATTATCTCTTATCTCATCGATTTAGCTAGCTCTGTGAAAATAACTCCAAGCGCGTAAGCTCCTGCATCCGGATAACCAATGCTGCGTTCACCTACCGTGCCTGCTCTTCCCATACGGGCGACGATATCGGAAGTCTTCTGGGCACCGAGAACTGCCGCCTCAGCAGCTTTGATAGCTGCCAGCTTTATATCTTCGCCTTGTTCTGCGCTTTGTGTCCAGGCATCCGCAAAAGGTACAAGCGCATCAATTAAAGTCTTGTCTCCAACGACAGCACCTCTCCCGAAAGACCTTTCGCCCGTATCTTGAATTCCTTTGACGACCGCTTGCATCATATTAGCAAATTCCTGAATGGATAACTCCTGCTTCTGCAGCGCAGTCTTGCTCGCAGCGCGGAAGCCCGATCCCCAGATCGGCCCGGAAGCTCCTCCACAATGCTCCATAATGATCAATGAACAAGCATCAAGGAAGTCACCGATATCGCTGTGATGATTAGCTAGAATATCTTCCCATTCTACTTTCAACTGCTTAAAGCCCTTGGCTACGCTCATCCCAAAATCACCATCTCCGGCGTGGGCGTCTAGCTCGCAGAACGGTACCTCATTCTCGATAATGACCTCACTCATTTGATCGATCAAAAATACGATATTTTGTAAGGAAAACTGGTTGTTCTTAATTATCGCTGCTTCAGCATCCGTATTATTCTTGAAGGATACCGTGCTGTCTGCTTTCTCTTCCTTGATGACTTCCGTATATTTTACAGGCTCAAATGGACCTTTAACCGACAATGCCGGTGTATCACACGGAGCAGACAACCATTTCTTCAGCGTCTCATCCAGCTTCATAATCGACACTGATGCGCCAGCCATATCGATGCTGGTCATATAGTTGCCGACAAATACTTTAAACACTTGCTTATTCTTCGCCGTCAATTCACGGATCACAGAATTATTCAACAAATAAAGCTCTTGCAGTGGTGTTCCACCAAATCCATTGATCAGAACTGCAACTTCTTGCTGCGACTCATCGTTCATTTGCAAGTTGCTCAGCAAGGACGTAACCATTCGCTGCGCGAGTTCATCCGCTGACACGGCTTTTTCTCTGCGAATTCCAGGTTCACCGTGAATTCCAACACCGTATTCCATCTCATCCTCTTCGATATGGAACGTCGGGGTTCCTTTGGCAGGAACGGTGCAAGATGTAAAGGCGAAGCCGATGGTGCGAACATGGTCAATCGCATGTTGCGCCGCTTCTTTTACTTCCGACAGGGACAGTCCTGCTTCTGCCGCAGCCCCGGCTACTTTATGAACGAGAACAGTTCCGGCCACCCCTCGTTTCCCTACGGTATAGAGACTGTCTTCAACGGCAATGTCATCGTCTACTTTGACATATTCCACTTGTATGCCATCTTCACTTGCGAGATGAGCCGCATTTTTAAAGTTCATGATGTCACCGCTGTAGTTCTTAATAATAAGCAGCGTTCCCTTTTTACTAGCAGAGCTACGGATCGCTTGGTAGACCTGAATCTGGGATGGAGAAGCAAACACATCGCCACACACGGCTGCATCCAGCATACCGCTGCCTACGAACCCGGCATGGGCCGGTTCATGCCCACTTCCTCCACCGCTTATAAGTGTAACTTTATCGGTGTTGATCTCTTTTTTAGAAATCACTTTGAATTTATCGTTGAAATCCAGCTCAGGATGCGCTAAGACAAGTCCATTACACATTTCCCGGACTAGCGTTTCCGGCTTATTCATAATTTTCTTCATCTTATAGCTCCTTACTTAATTTGTATTGATGGCCTAATTGGTCGGCAGCCATAATCGCCGATGCTACGGCTTCTTCTGTAATTGGGAACGGCATCGAATGAATCGATTCCTCAGCAATACAAGCTTTTTTAGCAACCTCAAGAAGTTCTTCGTAAGTGACTTGCTCCACTCCGATATCTGCTAAGCACACCGGAAGCCCAATAGACAGGCAGAAATCCAATACTTCTCTTAATTCGGTACGGTCTGCATTTTCAAGCACCAATTGAGCAATTGTACTGAAGGCTACCTTCTCACCATGATAATAATGATGCGTTCCTTCTAAAGCTGTTAAACCATTATGGATCGCATGAATCGCAGCCAATCCTCCACTTTCAAAGCCTAGTCCCGATAACAAAATATTCGTTTCAATGATATTCTCCAAGGCTGGGGTTACGATATTCAGATCGCAGGCCTGCTTCGCCTTGAACCCATTTTCAAGCAAAGTGTCATAACACAGTTTGGCAAGACCTAGTGCGGTTATTGTTCCTTTAGCTTCCCCACAAACACCTTCACGAACCCCGCAAGGCAATCCCGCATTCACATTGGAATAAGAATTTGCTGTAGCTCTTGCTTCGAAATAAGTGGAGAGTGCATCACCCATCCCTGCAACAAGAAATCTTGTTGGCGCTTTGGCAATGACTGTTGTATCGATCATGACTACACTTGGGCTTTGCTTGAAATAAGCATAATCATCAAACTCACCTTCTGGGGTATAGAGTACCGCGGAGTGGCTTGTTGGTGCATCTGTTGCTGCTATCGTTGGAACGATAATCAATGCTTCACCTTCTGCTACGCATTTTGCCGTATCAATCGCCTTACCTCCACCCAAACCAATCGTACATGCACATCGATGTTCCTTAGCCAGAGCCTGTAATCTTGCAACTTCTTGTCTTGAGCATTCCCCATGGAAGCCACTTTCAACAAGAGTTATATTAAATTTCTGTTTAGTTGACTCCAATTTATCTTTCACACGTGTAACATCATCTGGATGTGCAATGAGCAGTGCGGAATCACCGAATGTTTTTACAAAATAGCCTAAATTCAAAAGTTCATTCTCACCTTGCACATATTTCGTCGGACTGATAAACGCTCTTCTCATTTTCATTCCTCCTAGGTTGTATATAGTTATTATTATAGATTGCTCTATTTCGGTATGCATGAAACAATAAGATCAGAATAAAGCGTTTTCTTATCGAGTTTTTTTGTCTTCTTATTAAGGAATAGTATTATCTTGTCCTTTTGAGCAAAAATTCGCTATAATGTTCAATATGTTTCTATAACTTACCTAGGAGAATATCGTGATGTCCAAATCTCGATTTAATTTAGAAGAAATAATTGATTTGAAGAAATGGGAGAAACTGCAGGATTCTTTATCACTTGTGACTAAAATGGCGATTCTTACCGTAGATTATAAAGGCGTTCCCGTGACTAAGCACAGCTTCTGTCAGCCTTTCTGCCAAGGCGTTCGCCAAGATTCTACTCTCTCTCCTTATTGTCAAAAATGTGATGCTCGTGCCGGCATTGAAGCTGTACGCCAGAACAAGCCTTATATTTATTTATGCCATTTCAACATTATCGATATCGCGATTCCAATTATTATTGACGATCAATATTTGGGTGCAATTATGGCTGGACAGCTTAAGCTTCGTGAACCTGATGTGTCACAGCTGGAGCAGATAGTATCTAGGCCACCTAATGTTGAGTCGAACATGAAGTTTCAAGCGCTCAAAGAGGATTACGAAGCACTTCCTGTCCTATCCTACGATGAAGTAACCAATTGCGTGGACCTACTTCTACAGTTAAGTACTTACATCGTGGAAGAAGCCATTCAAAAGCGTACTACCGTTGATTTGTACAAAAGAGTACTGACCACAGATATCGATATATCTGCTTCAGCAGAATCTTTCGAGGAGACAGACCTTACTTATCGCAAAATTCAGTCTCTGCAGCAAGAGTTATCAGGAGCGCTTATTGAGACCAAATTGAAAAATGGAGCACAAAAGTTCGTCTCTTCAAATGCAGTGCTTCAGCCTGCGTTCGATTACATCTATGCGCACAAAAATGAAAATTTCAGCCTAAAAGAAATGGCCAAGCTTTGTCATATCAGCCCCAGTTATTTCAGTCGCATATTTACAAAAGAAACAGGCGAGAACTTCTCCCTCTTCGTTGCCAGGCTCAAAATTGAATGGGCCAAGCAGTTGCTGGAAACCACAGACGCACCTATTAATCAAGTGAGCGATGATTTAGGATTTTGTGATACTGGTTATTTTATTAAAACCTTCAAACGGTTCGAGAATCTCACTCCAGCTGTATACCGGAATATGTATATGAATTGATTAGTTGCATTAAGGGGAAATCTGTGATTTCGCCTAATATAGCCTCTTTGATCTTTCCCTCTCCGTTTATAATAAACGTAGCAGGAAGCGCACTAACTCCGAATGAAGTAGATATTTTTCCGGTAACATCGATGACAACTGGAAAAGAAAAACTGTGATTCTTAAGATATTCGGATACAGTCCCTTTAGACTCACCAACATTAATAAACAAGGTTTCAATTTGAGAACTAGTGGATTTGTGAATGTCATTCAGAAGGGGCATTTCTCGCACACATGACGTGCACCAGGAGGCCCAAAAGTTAAGCACCACAATCTGTCCCTGAAAATCGCTTAGTCGAACCTTTTTACCTTCTATAGAAGTAGCTTCAAATTCGGGAGCGATAGAGCCCACAGCAATCCTCTCAGATGAATCTCTTGTTTCATTATGGCTAAATACCCATACAACAGTCGTGACAGCTGCGATGATCACCAGCAAAGCAATGATTCGACGCATGCTCATTTCAGACCCAGACTATGATTAAAGGCTGTATACAGAGAACCAAATTTCGCATGAAATTCTTTGGTCGGACCTGAACCAACATTTCTTCCATGACTTAAAAAGACAATCTGATCTGCGATCTTATCAGCGATTTCTAACTGGTGTGTGGAGAAAATAACAGTATGCCCTTCTCCCTTGATTCTTTGGAGTAGGTCTACGAATTCATTCATCCAGAAAGGGTCAAGACCGTTTGTGGGTTCGTCCATAATTAGCAACGAAGGTTTGGCCAGCAATGCCTGAGCAAATAAGATACGCTGACGCATTCCCTTTGAAAAGGTGTTGACGAGACGATTTCGTTTATCCTGTAGACCTACTAAGCCAAGGACTTCGTTTACTCTCGCTTTGCGATTGGGTACCCTACGGAGAGCGGCCCAAAAAGTCAGAGCTTCCTCTGCTGACAGCCCCTGATTGAATTGATAATCATCCGGCATATAACCAATTTGTTTCGAGAATTGTTTGCGTGATTTGTGCCAGTATAAACCACTCACTGAGATTTCGCCCACCGAAGGCTGAATAATACCGGCAACCATTCGCAAAACGGTACTTTTGCCAGCCCCGTTACCGCCACATAGTGCAAGTATGCTGCCAGTGGGGATTTGAAAGCTAATCTCTTCAACTATTGTTTGCTTTTTAATAACCTTAGAGATTCCTCTTACATTCACTAAGGGGTTATCCACGAGAGCGCCCCCTTTCCCATATCCAATATACAAACAGGATCGAGCTCAACATCCAGACTAGACAGACTCCCATAAACAACAAACTACCCTTCGAACCATTTATCCATTCTACCCATTGGTAATATTCAGGTCCCAGCACTGAACCTCCGCCCAGCTTAATTACAACGAATAACCGAACAAGCTCTGCTGGGTTGAGTATTGTGAATACGACCAGCAAGGGCTTAATCCAGAGATAAGGCATTAAACCTAAAAAGGCGATCAAAAAGGTCGGCCACCCTATTACTGTGAAAAACCACACAGCAACAGAAACAGTCAGCGCCTGCCAGCGGTTTCTTGATAATGAACCGATAAACAAGGCGATGGTCAAGAATAGTAAAACAAGTCCTGCGGAAAACAACAAAAATAGAAAGTAAGTAGTAGAATCATAGGCCATGCCCAAGAATCCACTAATCATTCCCATTAAACCATAGCCGAAAGCCACAACCGTAAGTAATACGACAGCCAGCCCCACATACTTGCCAAGAATAAATGACAACGTTCCTATTGGATAAGTAGATAAAAGCTGCCAGCTACCCTCTTCCTTTTCTGAAGTCAGTGAAAAAGAGCCTAGAAATAATGTCATAAGCGGCAGCAGATACAAAATTAGACTTAGCATGGAACCTGTAACTGCGGTGTAGCCTTGAATCTCATTTTGTGCATTAATCAGCAGTAAGCCAAGACTAAACGCACAAAATAATGCCAAAAAAGAATAAGCCCATGGATTTCGAAACCCCATTTTAATCTCTCTGCGTGCGACTTGCAGGATATCAACCATTACATATCCATCTCTTTATCCGATGTCATACCTTCCATTTCCTCTGACTTATGCTCGTCCATATGACCTTCTCCGCCATTCATATCCATTTGCATCATATCCGTATTTTGTTTCCATTCATGCTTGGACAGATCACTTGCTGACAGAACGCTGCCAACACCTTGTTCCTTCACAAAAGCTTCGGCAGAAGCAGTATCCTTGAAGCTGATAACTCCATAAGCCATAGGTGTGCGTAGTGTCTCATCATAGACAAAGCTGGCCTTACTGAATTCTACCCATTCTTTGTCGTTATAGTCACGGACATAATCCTTTCCAATGTTTTTGGTTCCATTCTTGTTCTTCCATTCATTCATACAACCAATATCATCAAACTTATAATTCTTCCCGTCTTTCGTTGTTAGCTGAGTAGCAAAGGCATCGTCCTTAACCTGCATATTGCAAATCGCGCAAATATCAACTTCTTCATTAATCGCCAAAGGTTCAAACTTTTTGGAACCACAAGCCGCTAGAATTAACAAACCCACCATCAACATCAGCATTAAACTCCATTTTTTCATAACCGTAATACCCCCATATATAGTATTTGTGATCACAGAGAAAAACAAAAGTAGCCAACCGGCTACCATCACCGCCCCTTGCCCCTCACTAACTTGTCCAACATCTGCATGAACTGAATCCAATTGCATAAGCGGCTCTGGATCGGTGGACCATTGTTCTTTATCATTTGTATACAGATCGCTTAAAAATGTCATGCCCGGTGATTGAAAAAAGAGCTGATAAGCAGCATTTTCTGTAACTAATTGCTGATAAAATGGATTAATAGCATATGATAGATCACTTACGCCATCACCCGATACATCCAGCCCTTCGAATGAATCCCAAAAATTTCTCGTCATCTTATTATTCTTAGAATCCGTTGCCTGTGCTTCAATCACATTCGCAATAAAAGCATTCTTCTGAAAGCGGTTGCCTTCAGAACCCTCAAATTGAATCCCAATATAATTTCGGAGCACCATATTATTCTGGAGAGTGTTGTCGGAGGATTGTTGCATATAGATTCCTACCCGATTTCCTTCCACGAGGTTATTTACAATCTGAGAGGTACGAACGTCAAAGAGCAGGATTCCTTGAGAATGAACATTCTGATTTTGTTTACGAAAAGAGTTTCCTGATACCATAACGTCGCTCACGCCCATCACCATCGCGCCAGTAATATTGTATTCTCCAATATTGTTCGTTACAGATGATCCATTGATATACATACAGTGAACACCGTATCGCAAATGAAAGAGCCGATTATTATCCACCTTTGTATTGCGACTCTTCTCTAGATAAATGCCATCTCGGAGATAAGAGATTTCATTCTCTCTGATATCTGAACCATGAGAGTTATAGAGATCGATGCCATTACCTCTTTTTCCCGAAGCAGCACCTTTAGGTATAAACCAACGGATTTTATTGTTTACTATAACTCCACTATCAGCCTCACGTAGCATAATGCCAAAGCCAAATGTATGTATGACTAAATCTTTCAAAGTTACCTGATCGGCTTCCACCCGAATCGCTGCTGCTTCTCCCCCGTTATGCTGCTGTATATTAAGTCCTTGAAGCTTTACCCCATCAGCCTGAATCATAACTGCAACCTCAGCATCGGGAGATGAATTTAATAGTGTTGCCCTTCCTTCCCCGCTAATCGTCAGCCTTTTATCAATTTGAACCGGACCCAGGTAAGTACCTGGAGCTAAAGTAATTGAATCTCCGATTTGGGCCGCATTAATAATCGGCTGGAGTGGAATCGCTTTCGAAGTAGTATTTGCACTGGCACTCCCACTGTAGGCCGTGATTATTAAGAAAAGGCTGAAGAACATCATTAGCATTACTCTGAGGTGACAGAAACTTTTGCGTATAACCATTGTTCACCCCCTATCAGCAATTCATTCTCTAATCTATCATTTGCCTAATTGTAAAGAAAAGGAAGTTGCATGCCTATAGCTCAATGTAGCTATCCCTATTAATAAGATGTGTCTAAATTGTGAGTTATATCACATCGTTTGCTATCCCAAAAGTGTGTCCACATAATAAAAAACCGCGCATAGCGCGGTTTCATTAGGTTAACTAATTATTTTCAAGGTATTGATAAACGGCCATCATTTCTTGTTTATTTAGCTCCCGAATACGATTGAAAATTGGAATATCTGCTACAGCATCAATATTTGAGCTTTCAGTCACGACATCACTAACGTTACCTGTAAGCCAGGTCTGGACGTCAATGCCTTCGACAATTTCTTTACGCCCTTCATCATTAATGCCACTTGCGTAACAACTAACACATGGAATCGTTAACTTATAAACGCCATCGTGAAGTCCATCTTCGGATATGACTTTCTTTCCTTTACAGAATGGACATGGCTGACTAGCTTTTATCTTATTAACTAGAGTGACCAGTTTTTTGTAACCAAACGCTTCATAAACATAGGTCAGCTTTTTGTATTTTCCATTCGTGAAAAACTTATCAATGATGTATTCTCTGGTTTCGGTGATATTCTCAAAATCACAAATCGTAATCTGATTATTCAAGCTAATAGATTCAATACTGCCGCTAATATCGCCCCAGAATGGCAGTGCATTTTGTAATACCATTTCATAGTGCGCAAAGCTCGCTACTTCAAGTTCAAGCATTTTTAGAGCAACTTGTATTTCCCTAGGTAATAGAGAGACATCCACTGTTAGAACCATATCACCGCCGACAATAGCTTTCATTTTTTCAAGCACCGGTAATTTGCCAACGGTACTGATCACATGTTCAAGAGGTAGTCCAATGATCTCACGAATATCTGTGTCGTCAAACTTTAGCTTCTTATGATGATTTAGTACGGTCCCTTCACAGATTGGACAGGTAATCAGTATTTTGGATTGTTTAATATGCTCTTTAATAATCGCTTTTGATATCACCATGTAGTTCCCAATGATGTAATTAAAGCCTTCCCAAGTCCTCGTTGCTTTGCTTGCCTTATCATAAAATGACTTTTCCCAATACCCGTACCAAAAAGTATGCTTTTCTACATCCGTCATCTCATTATAACTTTTGCTGAGATCATGTCCGAGTTCATTCTTAATCTCTTCAAAGATGAATTTTATTTTGGGGAATTGATAGAATTTCAGAATATCCATTGCATCTGGATGCAATAAGCCATCCCAAAATGGCACATTTTTATCCTGAAGAACAACTTCAAAATCAAATTTTTCAATGACTCGACGTCCCTTGCAGGATGGACAATGATTGTCTTGATTATAGAAATCGAAGCTATTTGTATCTTTATTGGTCGGATGTGCCGTTACAATTTGGTTGATCAAGCCACCAATTTCATATAGAAAAGTATATTGACTATATAAGTGTCTTTCCAGATCAATGGCGATGACAGGTGCAATGATATCTGATTCATATTCACCATATATCAAACGCGCCATAGAAGATAAGCTTTTTAAGATGCCACCTTTATAAACGTTTTCCGCATTTTTAAAGTAGGCAATTTGATTTTCTTTTAAATAGTTAATGCCATTTTGTTGGCGCAGTGTTGAAGAAATCTGCAATGGAGCGACATGATCTTCACTGATTTGCTGGAGATAATAATCTTCATGACTTACAACTTCTAGATGCTCAACAGGTTCAAGCTGTCTTTTACCAAAATCAACGATAAAATCAGAATTTTCCAGCATATACGAGTTATGTTCAATCATCATTATGGAGACGGATTCGTCCTGAAGAATGTCTCTAATGCTATCAATGAATTGATTTAGAATATTTTGTGATAACCCTTTGGAAGGCTCGTCAAAAATGAAAAGTGTATTGGGGTTTCTTGAACCTGCAAATAGCTCGGAGACTAAATGAACACATTGAAATTCACCTGTGGATAAAGACTGTGTTTTTCTTTCCAACGTTAAATAACCCAGCCCAAGCTTGATCAATAAACTTAAACGTTTATGAGCGATGTCTTCATTTGGCAGTTCATCAATAATATCTTCAATTGAGCGCTGAAAAATATCATCAATCTCTTCGCTATATTTTGTGAGCTTTCTCTTAATATCAAGAAAAGTCGCAACCGTAGACCGGCTGGTAATCGATTGATTTCGATCCTGCCCCACAATCACCAGCTTATCCTTGGGATATCGCTTCACAAAATCCTTGGACATACACTCATTGACCAATGTAGATTTGCCGCAGCCAGATTCCCCAGTGAACGTTACAAGTCTATTACGGGGAATCTGAATTTCGGCGATTTGAATATTACGACAGTAAAGATCATGAAAATGATAATGTTCAGTTGGAGCTGTCTGATTTATTTCTCCATTGATGGGCGCCGGACGTGGCGATTCTTCAACGATTTTTCCGCCGTATTTACCACTTCCTGGTCCAAAGAACAATTGCTCGTCCGTTATGTCTAATACGGTATCCGAATGATCAATAAGCCAAATTTGATTCTTAAATCCTAGTTGTTTTATCTGCTCTAATATTTTCAAAAGGGTTTGGTGATCCAGACCCACAGAGATTTCGTCAATGATAATTACTGTATTTTCACTGGTTGCCATGAATTCTGCCAAGTAAAGTCGTGTTAACTCTCCGCCTGACAAGGTACCCATTATACGATTTAAGGTTAGATAACCAATATTCATATGGATTATGTTCTTTAGAATGTTTTGTTTACCTTCACTAATGTTTAGAACTTCTGCTAGAGAAAAAATGGTTTCAATGCTTAAGTCATTAATATCGGAGATACTCTTGCCTTGACCTAATAACTCCATTTTGTATTGTTCAGCTTCGTGATTATATCGCTTACCCTTACACTTTTTACATTCGACATTTTTAGTAGTGCCGCGACCTTTACAATCTGAGCACCAGCCTAATTCATTATTAAATGAAAAAACCTCTGGCGATAGGTTATATTGTTCAGCAATCGCAACTCGAATCTCTGTGAACACGCCCGTATGCGTGCCAATGGTTGAACGAGGATTGGAAGAAATAGATGATCTCCCTAGAAAAAGTACGAGTGGCATTTCTTCCATCTGAATCGCACTGAAATTAGTCTCCATAATGTTAGGGAATAAATACTGATATTCTGCCTTTGGCAATAAAGAAACGAGACGTTTCTTGGATTCTTCTCCGATGGTTTGACAAAAGGTGGTTTTACCAGATCCGGATAAACCAGCAATCCCTAGGGATTGGTCAACTGGAAGTACTGCATCTAACTTATTAATATTGTTCGCAATCAATCGGTTGATTTTCATAGTGGTATCATCTCATCTCCATTCTCTTCATTTAGTATTGCCATCATTTATTCCATTAAAAAGGGCACTTTCCATTTTCAGAAAAGCGCCCTATTCTTGAAATTACAGTTCTGCTAATACTTTTTCAAGCTGACTGCCCATATTCGCCCAAGCATATTTAGCTCCTTCAATAGCGCCTTGGCGAGCTTTGGTCTCCTCACTAAATCCAGATTGAGCAAGATGCAGATGAACCTTACCATCTTCCTCTTTGCTCAAAGTCCAAGTAACTGTTGTACCTTCTCCGGCACTATGCCAAGTATAGGATAATGTATGTGGCTCATCTACTATGAGAACCTCGCAATCTACAATACCATCCCACCATTCATTTGGCTCTGCACGAAATTGAAATTTATGCCCTACGACTGGTTTAAAGTCATTGCTCCAAATCCATTTCGCTAGTGTATCTGAATCCGTTAAAGCGTTCCATACCTTCTCGATGGAGCTTGTAAATTGATAATCTAAGGATACATCTGGTTTCATTATTCTTCCTCCAATAAAAGTTTTAGTTTATCGATTCTTTCTTTCCAGAAGCCTTCGTAAAAAGATACCCAATCCCGAATTTCTTTCAATGGATTGGCATTCAAACGATACCTCGTTTCTCTACCAACCTTTCGAGCAACTACAAGATCAGCCTCTTTAAGAATAGACAAGTGCTTAGATACTGCTGTACGGCCCATATCAAAATGAACCGTGATTTCATGTAGGGGTAATTCATCAACATCAGCCAGGATTTGAAGTAATTTTCGCCTTGTTGGATCTGCAACAGCGTCATATACATCCCTCACTTGACTATTATCGTTCAAAACCACCCCCACCTTTTCCGTAATATTACCTGTAGTGTAACCGATTATACTTCATCAGTACCCAATCGGACACCATTTAGTGTCATATTGATTATAGGACACCAAATGGTGTCGTGTCAAGATTCCTATTCCTTCCATTAACAGTTCCTTTACTTTTCTGATTAAGATTCGATATCTCAATGAGGATGATATTTTTATGCCACAATGTTTTGTTAGATTCAATCCATGAAGGATATTCGCAATATTCGTGCGGAATCCAAACTAACACTTGCAGAGAGGAGTTGAAAAGAGTTTGTAGATATCTATCGTTGATGAAATGATCTATTAAATTTTAGAAAAAGGAGATAAAACTATGAAACTAAAAAAATGGATTACCCCTGTTCTTACTTTTTCTCTGCTATCGATGTCGTTCACTACAGGCTCTGCTAGTGCAGCAACTTCCGGAGCATACAGCCTAAAGTTCAATGATGCCCAATATACTACTAAAACTTTGACGGTAGACGGCCGATCAGTCACTTACCGAGCTTATGAGAATATTGTCTACGTTAAGAATCCAGTAGATACTAATTATGAAATCATGAACGTTTATGTCCCTGAGGATTATTTCCAAGGTAAATCGATCGGAAGCTATACCGCCGATACAGCACCTATCTTTTTCCCGAACCAGGTCGGCGGGTACATGCCTGCTCAGCCAGGTAGTACTGAGTCGAGCAAGGGCATGGGTATGGGAGCGGGTCCGCAAGGCGCTGCTCAAAAAACAGATAAGGATTCCGAAATGACTTCAGAATCGAATGCGAAAACTGATTCGAGTAAGCCCGAAGCGGAAACCGGATTAAATAGTACTGCAGTTGGCACAAACGTAAATGCAGGACCTGCCTCCTCAGGGTCACCTAACGCTATAGCAGTTGCCTTGTCAAAAGGGTATGTAGTCGCATCCCCTGGTGCTCGCGGTAGAACTACACAAGATGACAATGGCACATACACTGGCAAGGCACCAGCAGCGATTGTGGATTTGAAGGCAGCTGTCCGCTACCTTCGCTATAATGACGATATCATGCCAGGCGATGCCGAGAAAATCATTTCGAACGGTACAAGCGCAGGTGGAGCGCTCTCTGCACTGTTAGGTGCGACTGGCAATAATGCGGAATATGAGCCTTATTTGGAGGCTATTGGTGCAGCCGACGAGCGTGATGACGTTTTTGCTGTTTCGGCTTACACGCCAATTACGAATCTAGACAACGCAGATGCAGCCTATGAATGGCAATTCAACGATATTACCTCTTATGAAAAGCTGGATTTCTCCGGAAATACGGATTTTATCATGGAGAGAAAGATGGTTGAAGGAACATTAACGAAAGATCAGATTAAAGTATCAGACGAACTGAAAGCAATGTTCCCAACTTACGTAAATAGCCTAGAGCTAACAAAAGCCGATGGAACGGCATTAACAATGAATGCAGATGGCAATGGTCCCTTTAAAGATTACATCAAATCCTTGGTCATCGCTTCAGCGCAAAAAGCGCTAAAAGCGGGTTCAGATCTGTCTGATAAAACATGGATTACAATAGAAAATGGAACCGTCACTGATATCGATTATGATCAATACCTCGCCTACTTGGGCAGAATGAAGCTGCCTGGAGCCTTTGACGGTTTAGACCTGAGCAATGGCGAAAACGAACTGTTTGGCACATCGAACGTCACTGCCCAGCATTTTACCCAGTTCGGTTTGGATAATGATACGGCCGGCGGAACGCTTGCTGCCCAGAATCTAGTGAAAATGATGAATCCGATGAACTATATCAGTACTGAGGGAACAACCACTACAAGTAATTGGCGGATTCGGATGGGTACCAAAGATAGTGATACCTCTCTCGCTGTTTCTACTATATTGGCTACGGAGCTGGAGAATAAAGGCTTAAATGTAGACTTTGCGATGGCTTGGGATATTCCACACAGCGGAGATTACGATCTGGATGAGCTTTTTGCTTGGGCGGACAAGGTTAGTGCT
Source organism: Paenibacillus sp. FSL R5-0744 (assembly GCF_037972555.1). Classification (NCBI taxonomy): domain Bacteria; kingdom Bacillati; phylum Bacillota; class Bacilli; order Caryophanales; family Paenibacillaceae; genus Paenibacillus; species Paenibacillus sp. FSL R5-0744. Next base: position 3,375,885 of record NZ_CP150228.1, on the reverse strand, counting down.
ACATCACCAAAAGCATCCGCAACTGCCACTCCTTCCAAGTCATCAGTGATGGTGAATGGGAACAAGATATCTGTAGATGCGTACACTATTGACGGCAGCAACTATTTTAAACTGCGGGATATAGCTATGGCTGTAAACAACACTACAAAACAGTTTGAAGTGACATCAGATGCGAAGACAAATGCTTTAAACATTACATCTAACAAAGCGTACACCCCGACTGGCATTGAACTTTCAGCATCCGGAAATACTAATTCGAAGACAGGTGTTACGACATCCACTAAGATAACTTTAAACGGTCAAGAGATTTCAGTAACAGGCTATAATATCGGCGGGAATGAGTATTATAAGCTCCGGGATATAGCAAAATCCCTTGATTTTAATTTAGTATGGAATGCCGCAACGCACACCATAAATATGGATACTTCTAATGTATATATTTCTGAATAAAGCATACTTGGTTAAGAGAGGCCGATCATCCAATCGGTCTCTTTCCATTCTGCTTGAGTCTTCCTTGCTCCGTATAGACATTTTACTTACAATAAGGTCCATGATATCGGAATAAAGGTGGTAGCTATGCAAGGAAAAGTGAAAATACTAATTTGTGATGACAATATTGCTGTGCATGAGAGCATATCTGCTTATTTACTTGCAGAACATATGGAATATGAATCGGTATACAATGGTGAAGAAGTGCTTAGAAAGTTAGAGGATCAGCATTTTGATCTCGTCATACTGGACATTATGCTACCCGGGCTTTTTGGGACAGAGGTGTGCCGTAAGATTCGAACAACTAGTAACGTCCCGATTATTATGCTAAGCGCAAAAGGTGAAGAAACTGACCGCATATTGGGGTTGGAAATTGGGGCAGACGACTATATAACGAAGCCGTTCTCCCCTCGGGAGGTTGTCACACGAGTAAGAACCATTTTGAAACGGATCCATTATACCTTTCCAACTGAAGATGCAATCCTGACCCTAGGTGAAATGAAAATTGATCGCAATGCTTTTGAAATCCATATCAAGGGAAACCGAATGGACTTTACACCTAAAGAAATTGAATTGATGATCTATTTTACAACCAATAGGAACAAAGTGCTTTCAAGAGAACAAATCCTCAATAAGGTCTGGGGATATGATTATTTTGGCGATACTAGAGCGGTTGATAATCTCATTAAGAGAATGAGAAAAAAACTACCCGAAGAAGATTTGGGGTTTGAAATCAAGTCCGTTTATGGGATGGGCTATAAAATGGAGTCTTCTAAATGAAAAGAGTAACTTCCAACAAAAAAGTAATTTATTTGGCCATCCTTTTCTGCTTTATTTTAGGGCAAATCGGGGGAACCTTGATTATAAAACAGCTTTTTTTGAATTATAAATTAAAAGATATGCTACCTCAGGCAACCTCTATAGCTGCTGAAATCGCACAAAACGAGAAGAATATTAGGGGTTTTAGACCCTACCTTATGAAGGTGTATGATTTGGAGGGAAATGACCTATCACCTGGAGACGAGAGTAAGCAGCAATTTTTCAATGTTACATCGGAAGAATTCAAAGATGCCCTTATAGATTATATTCCAGAAGTAATTAAAGCGAATAAATTTGCTGCGATTAAAAATATTAGCGGGTTTCCGAGTAAATCCATTGTCGTGGGTGCACCCGTTATTCAGAATGAGCAAGCGGTCGGTGTTGTCTTTTTATTAGAGCCGGGTAGTGAATTTCAAGCCGTATTGAATGGGTTCTATTACGTTTTTACCGGCACCCTACTATTAGGCACGCTAATAATCGGCTTTTTTATCTCTTCTTATCTTAAAGAAATGAAACAGCTTGAAAAAACTCGCCGGGATTATATCGCTAATATTAGCCATGAACTGAAATCTCCTATTGCCTCCATCAGGGCTTTAACAGAGACATTGGCAGATGGAATGATTAAAGACGAAGAAAAAACCAATAAATATTATGGCATTATTTTATCCGAATGTGCACGTCTGCAACGTTTGATTTATGATGTGTTGGAATTATCAAGAATGCAAAATAAAAGAGATACCTGGGATAAAGAAAAAATAGATATGCAGGAATTAGTGGTGCTCATAGAGTCTAAATACTCTTTCTTGTCTGATGAGATGGGCATTGTATTTGAGATTACAGAGAACGCTAGAAATCTGCCTGCTGTTCTTTCCAATAAAGATAAAGTATTGCAGCTGGTCAATATTTTAATGGATAACGCCATGAAATATGTAGGAGAAGATGGAAGAATAACTTTTGATGCTGAAGTACATTCAAGGGTTGTAACTGTACTGATATCTGATAATGGACCCGGTATTGCGAAAGAACACCTCCCTTATATCTTTGAAAGATTTTACAAGAGCGAGCAGTCACATAATGAAAAAGGAAGCGGTCTGGGGCTCGCAATTGCGGAAGAAATTGTGAATGGTCTAGGTGAAAAAATATCGGTTACAAGTAAACCGGGAAAGGGAACGATCTTTCAATTTACCCTTAAACGCTATAAATAGAGACACACAAATAGTTATCCAGTGGATTATATCCGATTGCATTTATATCTACAGGGGGGCTAACCGTTCCTCGAATAACGGTTGCACCTGTTACAACATTGAGGTAATACCAAACGAAAGGTCTTCCTGCAAATTGAATCATTGTTGTATTACAGCTTAAGGGATTATTTGTAGTATCATGGCTAAAGTTCTGATTGGCTACAGTTGCATTATTGCTGATTTGAGACTTCGTAACGGTTAAGGTCAGTTTTCTTGGCCCATTGACATTGTAAATCCACTTGGCTGCGAAAAAGTAGTTGGTGGACAAGTAGCATCCGAATCTGTAACCGTCTTATAAACGAAATAACTTCCCGCAACGGTAATCGGAAAACTATAAACTCCATTGACATTCGTTAGCGTAGAAACACAGGTCCACTCGAATTACTATATAGAACAACATTAACATTCGGAATCCAAGGTTCACCAGGATTAAACTGCCCATTATGATTTAAATCATTACGCAAATGACTATTAGTGGGTGAGGGCTAACGCACAATCTGGGTAATTGTACTCTACTCTAAAACAAAGGCATCGAATCTGTGGATTCGATGCCTTTGTTTTAACTTGTTAGAAATCGTTACTTTTTTCTTAAGCATAATCAAATCTTCTTAAGTTTAGTAAAGCGGCAACACTTCTTGTTTAAGCCCTGAAAAAAGTTCGCCGGATTGTTTAAAGAAGGTGTCAGGCAAATGATAGTAAGCATCTCCAATAGATACGACTTTTAATTCAGGAATGATATACATGCCCATATAGGTTCCATCCTTGAGGTTGAACTTTAACTGATACGATTTTCCTTGGGATTGCGCCTCTGCAATAGCCTCGTATTCTTTATTACTTAAATCAGCTGTTTTTGCGCTGTACAGCCCATCAATGATAGACTCTACAGAAGCATGATCTGTCATTTTCTTTAACACGTCATTTCCCACATGATTAAGAACATGAATATCTTTTGCATGCTCTTTTAGATTAGACATATCCAGATATTCCTTAGCGGTCATCGTAGAATCGTTAGTCTTCGCCACGATTTCTGCCAAATAATAATGCTCCTCAACTTTAACAGCGATGCGGAATTGGGATGGGTACGTCGGAATCTCATATAACTTACCTCCAACAGCGAACGTAGACGAAAAATCCTTTTCTACAACTTCTCCTCCATTGTTCTTCCCAATCTCTTGGTTAATATCAAAATCTATGGTACCAAGTGATTTTTCAGGCTTCATTCCTGTGAACTTAAACTGAGCACCATCACTTACGAATGCATAACGAAATCCATTGTAATTTAAAATTTTCCGAACTCCGGTAGGAGCTGAAACGGGCGTTTGCTGCGAGATTTGTGGTGAATTCGTTAATGATGACTTTAGAGGAGATGTATAAATGGCCACTCCTAACACAAGTGCAGCACAAGCAGCCATGGTTCCCCACTTCGCATATGTTCTCTTATTAGTACGCCTCGCAGTGTTGGCCTTTTCCACCAGATTGCCGTCTACATAACCAAGAGTCTTAAATAAATCTTTATTATTCATAGGATATAGCCCTCTTTCATAAGGTATAATTGGAGTTTTTTTCGTGTTCTAAAAAGAACCGATTTCGTTTTACTTTCACTTATTGAGAATCGAGTTGCGATATCAGCCAAAGAATCGGAATACCAGTAACGTCTCAGAAAAATATTCCGATGATCTTCATTAATCTTCAGCAGAAAATTGCTTATAGATTCAGCGATTTGTTCTTCCTCATATTGACTTTCGACATTGTCTGGAGAGGATAAACAATCATTTAATTCATCAAGAATCGTATCGAATGTTTTATTCCGCTTTTTGGCCATGTAATAATCGTGTTTATTTAACGCGATATTTCGTGTGATCCTCCCCAAAAAAGATGAGAGCTTAGCAGGCGTCTTCGGCGGTATCGTTTCCCACGCTCCTAGAAAGGTATCGTTCACGCATTCTTCCGAATCTTCAAAATTAGACAGAATGTTATGAGCAATCTTGGTACAATAATTTCTATATTTTTTGGATGTTTCTTCTATTGCTGTTTCATTGCGGGCAAAGTACAGCTGTATGATTTCACTATCGTCCACTCCATCACTTCCGTTCAGTTTGATTAAGGCCTCACTTATAAAGTAAGAAAAGAAGGGTTTTGGTTGCAAAAAAGTTTTTTTCTTTTATACTAGTGCGGGAAATCATTTTATGTCTTCATAAGCTTCGACATTCAATGCCAATAATATGACGTGTGATCTTATCCTTTTGATTCCTATGAAAAAAGCCGGTGTACCCTATAATGGGCAACACCGGCCAATATATTAAAAGTAGAAACTATAGAGGAATTGCTGCAGCTTCATGATAGAAGCATAGACGCTCCGCGATTTCGTGAACTGACCTTTTTTTTGTTCAAATCATGCTATTCAGCCACAAACCGTTTATTGTTTAAATCCAATTTGTAAAAGATATCTTTTGCATCTGCTTCTTGTGTACCTGCTCCAACTGGTGGATGGACTACTAAGATATTATTTTCGACACTTGGTAAAGGCTCAGCTTCTGAATAAAGAAGTGTTTTCGAGACTTGATCCTTCTTTACGATTTCTAATGGGAATACATCTTCATTTTGCTTATCAATCGCGAAAATATATCCTTCCACGCCATGACCTGTTTGATATTGAGGAGTAAGGATGTAAACCTCAGCTTCTTTAAAACTCAGCTTCTCAAAAGATATTTTTTTGCTGGATGGTCGGAAAAACAAGTAATTGGGTAGTTCCATTAAGACTTTGTCCTGATCTCCCTGTCTGTAGATAATAGAGTAATTACTCTGAAACGTCTGATCACCCTCTTGTCCCATCGTGCTCGATACGACCAAATGCCCAAGTTCTTCTCTACCTTTGGCTATCATCAATAATGTTCCCTTTTCCGTTTGCTGTTCCGCCCGAATTGATTTATCCTCATTTACTGCGTCAATTACAATAGAATCCATGAGATCGTTTTTTGGAAATAAGCTAACCTCTGATGGTTTTTGTTCCTGAGTAGATGAGTTGATTTGTTGATGGTTACAGGCAACGAGTAAACTAAATGCTAACACCGATGATGCTACTTGCAAAATAAGCTTGTTAATTGTAACCCTCTCACTTTCATTTACAGCTGGGGTACAACTGCTCCCGAATTACAGTCCAGTCTGTATTCATAATTGTTTTATAAACCAGGGCTTAATTAATGGTATTACCACGGCTGGTTGCATAGCTTTTGTATGATCCATTTGGCTTCCCGTTAGCACTTCAACATCCCAGCCTAAATCACACAGCTTCGTCGTATTCTTCTTTAATATCCCAGCAATATCAACGGTAACATTTCCAAAATTCTCACCATATACGATAGTATCATTTTCTCCTGCAAAAGCTAATTTTGGAAGACTTAGCAATTGGTGAATACTACGATCATCAAAAGCAGTGAGGCTCTCGTATAAGGCAACAAATTGAGCTGTTACACGGGTATCCATTGATACTTTGATGTTGTCCCAGTCTATCTCATCAGGATTCTCTGTTTCAATGGAGCTTTTTTCAGCTACCTCATTTTGATTATTCAAAGCTTGGGTATGTGTTTTTTGAGTTACAATCAGCATCTCTTGATAGGGACCATTATATGGCGGAAAACCTCCCATGACCAAGCTTTCCAGACGATTTGTTCTGATAGCCAATTGTAGTCCAATTAAAGCTAGCCAGGAATAACCGTAGTAGCTAAAGCTCTTAACGTTCATTTCATCAGCAATGAGGAGCAGATCCTTCACAATATGGTCTACGGTTAAGTTGTCCACTGGATGTTGAAAGAGATGACCTTCATAATCAAAATAAAGCACTTGAAACGTATCCGCTAGACCTTCAACAAAATGTTTACCTAATTCAGGATCTACGCCCCATAGCTTTAGATTTTCTGCCTCCTGATTGTACACGGATTTTTTAGCGATAGGTAACATAATGGTTGGACGATCTGATCCTCCTGTCAATCCTACTTCTATTGCTGAATGGTTGGTTAATCGTATGATTTTTTTCAAACAATCCTCTCCTTACTGTTTTATAAAAATATCATATAACATTCATGCAATCTTTCGGTTTATCTCATACTAAGCCTTGATATATCTAATTAAATTAGATTTAATGTTGTTGTAGCACTTGAAGGTTTAACTTTAATGTTCTGGAGTGATGACGATTATGGGAGATAATTATACACCAACAATAATAGCTAAGAAATTAAATGTAAGTACCACTACATTAAGAAGATATGAAGATCAAGGCTTAGTTCCAGAAGTCCCGAGGACTCCTAGCAATCGCCGGTGTTATACAGACATTCATGTCCAAGCTTTTATTACGATTCGGGAACTTTTACAAGGATATGAGATTCCAGTTGTGTACGATGTGATGAGAAAGATTAAAGCTCGGCAAATTGAGGATGCACTTTGGTCAATCAATCAGGAACAGCATAATACACAAACGGAAAATCATAGGTTAGAGGATGTGTTACGCATGTTCCGAAATGCAGATTTATCAAAATACAACGATTTAGAGGTCACAAATGCAATGACTATTGGTGAAGTTGCACAAATGGCAGGCGTTAAGCCTTCAGCCATTCGACATTGGGAACAAGAAGGCCTTATTACTTCTAACAGAAACAAAGACAACGGCTATAGGGTCTATACTATAACGGAATTAAGAAAGATTATACTGATCAGCAGTTTAAGGAAAACCGTGTATTATATCGAGAACATGAAACAACTCCTGAATGAAATAGAGACACAAAACTATAAAAAAGTAGAATTGTCATTCGAGCTTGCGTTACAAAAATTAAACAGTCAATTAATGAAGCAGTTTTTAGGGATCGCTGAGCTTATGAAATATGTGAAATACTATTAAACTTGATAACTTGATATCAACAAGCAATCTTCCCAAAAAGAAGAAAACTTAACTCAAATACCAGTGCACCTGCATACCCCTTCTTTCGGCAAGAAGTCCTTACAGCAATAAACATATTCTGGCTCAGAATTCGATCGAATGCATAGATTTTTTGGAACATAATTAATCCTTCTTAAAATCATTTATAAGAACACAAAAAACTCCTCCCTTAAGGGATGGAGTTGATTTCGCGTTACCACCCTGATGGGTGTATTCATGAATACACCCTCTCTGTTATCGTCCAATAACGATGCCCCCTTGTAAACGGCAGAATCTCGGAACTATTTAGACAGCCGCTAGTTTATTGAACTAACGTTCCCCGTTAGTTCAATACGTCGTTTTTTTCTAGATGGATGGTTCTAGGCGACTAATTTAGTAATAAAATTAGTAAATTCTCTACAACTTTAATTGAATTTAATGATGCAGTTTTCACGTTGCACTCAAAAGTTTCCGGCGCTTCACTATCAGCATTATCCGATATTGCTCGAATCACAATAAATGGAACATTATTTACGTAACACACTTGGGCGACACTGGCACTTTCCATGTCTACACACATAGCTTGATGTTTCTCAATCAATATATTTCTTTGTTGATGGGTAATAAATGTTTCACCAGTTATGATTCTTCCTAAATGGCATGTAAAACCGAGTCTTTCAGATTTAATTATCCTAATACATTTTCCTATTAGTGCTTCATTAGCTTTTATGTATTGATGCTCTAACCAAGGATGATATTCAATAATAATCTCAGGAACCACATCATGATGAGCGACTTCTGTTGATGCGACTACATCACCAAATTTAAGATTATCGTTTAATGAACCCGCTACACCAGTTAAAATGATTAAATCCACCTGGAATTTATCGATCAATACTTGGGTATCTATTGCAGCATTTACTTTACAAACCCCACAAAAAGCACCTACTACCGACACATCATGATATTGCCCTGAATAAAAATTTAGCATGATATGCTTTGTGATTGTCTGATTTTTTAGTTTATCGATAAACGGATTAATTTCATCTTCAGAAGGACCCGGTATACTATCTTCATTGAAATTACCACCTTTTATTTTCAATAACACCTAATTATACATACACACAAATTCCAACGGATCAACACATAGTATTCGTTGATTTAGGGGGATTTTCCTTTTTATGCAACTAAACTGCCCGATAGTTAAACAGGTAGTCACTAATACCGACTGCTTGTTCTTCATGATGCTAACCATTCCCCGTTTGCGTAATGATCACTTGAATTATTTGTGACTTAAAAAATACATTCAAACCGCTCTACTCCTGGGTATTTTTCTCCCAAACTTGTTATCGAGAACCCAATTTTTTTATAGAAGCCAACAGTATCTTTATCGGTTTCTGCCTTTATTCTCACATTCTTTTTAGTTTTTATGAACTCATTTATCATTTCACTGCCTATACCTTTACCACGATAATTGGCTTTAATTGCAATATGCTTAAGTTCTATTTCATCAGTTGATTCGTATATGAATCCAATTAACCCTACTAGTTCATCATTATTTAAACTCCCAACTAATTCCCGTGAATCATTGTCTATGTATGTTTTAAGTTCATTATCAATTCTTTCATCATTAGCCCACATACACTCAGCCATTAAAAGCTTCAATTCACCTAAGTCTTCATAATTTTTTAAACTAATCATAAGAAGCACCACTCCTTATTTAGATGATCTTACAGATGTTACGTATTCTTGACACATGTTAAGCTAACCTGCCGTTGAATAAAGGCAGCCGATTGAGTTGACTGACGTCTGGCATATTGTGTTTGAGCTAACGTTCCCCGTTAGATCAACAACTAAGAATAAAATGATTTAGCGTATTGGCTCACCATAAATCACATGAAAATGAAGATGCTTTGAGTCTTGGTATTTTCCTAAATTAGTCGATACCCTACAAGCCCCATACTCAGACTGCACTTTAGATGCTACTTTTTTAACAACGTCCATCAATTCAATTAAGAGGGCGTTGTCACTCTCATCTAGTGTTAAAAGAGATGAGATATGCCTCTTTGGAATTGTAATAATGTGAACGGGATAAAAAGGGCGAGTGTGATGGTACGCAAGAACGTTATCAGTTTCAAGTACTTTCTTTACATAAGTACGACCACTTAACACCTCATCGCAATAAAAATCCTCAGTCATCAAATCTCCTCCTTCTTACTTTTCTCATTTTAACATTTGTAATTATTTGCAACTATCCTGCCCGTTAGTTCAATGAAAAAAGCAGGATACCGTAGCTCCTGCAAATCAATTTGTATTATTCAACTATCGTTCCCAGTTAGCGCAACGACTTACTCTGTTGAATTTCGTGTTCCTCAACATAAAACGGCATCAGAGAAGGCGAATCGTACCTTATCGCGGCCTTTAAACGACAAAATGGTGCCGATAGCCCTAGCCCCATAGCTGCAACGAAATAATGAGCCTAATCCGACAGTGCTCGCAAGATGTTGGATTTCGCCTCTGCCGCAATCGCTTCATTCCCGTCATCGACCGCTTGCATCAAGATCAGTACGGGGATGTATACCGCGATCAGCCGCGCCAGCAGCTTCGTTTCCTCGTCCGCTCCTCCGTAAGTTTCGAAAAACACGCCGCGAGCGTAAGGTGGTAAAAAGCTGTAAGCAACGCTCAAATCGCAAGCCGGATGGCCTACGCTCAGATCGCCCCAATCAATGATGCCGGAAACGATCCCGTTCTCATTCACAAGCATATTTTTGAAATGAAGATCGCCATGTAGCAGTGCATTCACCGCCTCGACATGGTCCGTTTGCAGCCTGCTAATATACGCTTCGATCACACCGGACTCCTCCGGCGACAAGTGTTCAACCACCTTCGATAGAAAACCTTCCAATTTCACTTTGCGCGATGCTATGTCCGTCAAGCTTCGATGATCTTGCTGAACTCCGCAGTTCAGCGCCGCCTGCACCGGAAACTCATGCAATCTCCGCAAAAATTTCGCCAGCGTCTCTGCCGATAAAGCCCGGCGTTCTTCCGTCAAACCGATGGGGAAATCTCCTGGCACGTAGGCATAGCCAAGAAATGGTGCCGGGTATTCGTCACTTGCTTCGCCATAAAACAACGGTTTCGGATAGGGGATGGTCATATATGCCTCCAGCTTCGGCAGCAGCTTCCCTTCCATACGAATCGAGCCAACTGCAATCGTTCTTCTTGGAAACCGGAACACGTACTCGTCACCGATGAGAAAAACCGTATTGTCCCAGCCCAATCGTTTCACTTGCTTCGATGACAGCTGAGGGAATTGTCTGCCGATCAGCGTCCGCGCCTGCTCTTCGTTAACCTCCCACTCCGCATCCCATACATTCGTCCCTCCCATGAAATGTCTGCCTCCTCGTTCCTTACTTTATTTAGACGTTTACATTCCCTGGAAGTTATGCATAACTGCCCGTTAGCCATACATGCAGCGCAAACGCCGCACCACAGATGATGAAAATGGGTAAAATCAGTCAATACTGCTACTACGGCTGGCGAAGAAGGTCGATGAGCTATGGTGCCTTAGAGCCCATCCGTTAGTCTGACTCCAACGACCCCGGTGCATCACAGATTGTCGCTCCCTTTCGGGAAGCACTCATGGGAGATTAATCCTACTCTGGTTTTTGCACCAGCCTAGTCTTTAGTAATTGTAGAACGAAGTTTGTTCTTTTACTAGTTTTGAGCTAATTTAATTTTCATGGGAGCTCAATGACTTGTCTGAGATCGGAACAAAATGCTGCCAATGAGACAAATTTCAAAATAGGTGGACTCCGCCTCTACCTGAAATTTTCTACACACTCATGCAGAAAGGCCCCTAACGTGCGTGGCTCCCTGCCGAGTAAGCGCTTCACAGTGTCATTTGGTCTTTCTGGTACCACCGTAGACATGGTTTGAATTTCCACAACGTGGTTCGCGAGCCAAGGAGGCATATGCCCGTTCTCCATAAGATTGCGCTTTGTGCTTGGGAGAGCGACACATTGAGAATAATTACCCGGATAAAACAGCTGTATTATTGAACTCAGATGAATTAGATTATGAGATCAGCCAAAAGTACCCGGTTCGGATTTAGCCAATTTAATGATATCCTTGCTCTCAAGAATAGATTTATCATATCCTTTTGTAACAGTATGAATCATTGCAATACCAAGCTCCTTTAAAGACACGGTAAAGTTTGGAAAAAGTCTTCTTAGAATAGGATATAGCCACATAAATGCATAATAAGATTTATGCGTATTTTTTAATCCCTTTATTGGATTGATGTAGGCAGGACGAAACATGTATGCTTTTTTGAAAGGCAGCTGCATGAGGTGATTTTCTGTCTTGCCCTTCACTCTTGCCCACATCTTTTTTCCTAGCTCTGTACTATCCGTCCCCATTCCGGAAACATAGCAGAACACCATATCTGGGTTCAAGCCTGCGAGCATTTCTGCCATATGCACAGTAAGATCAAACGATAATCGTGAGTACTCCTCCTCCTTCAAACCAGCAGAGCTTACACCCAAGCAAAAGTAGCATGCATTATAGTTGCTTAATTGAGACTTGATTGCAGATAAATCAAAAAAATCTTTGTGGATGATTTCAGTTAATTTGGGATGTGAAACGCCGCATGGTTTGCGGTTAATCACTAAAACGTGTTCCACATCAGGATGCTGCAGGCATTCATGTAAAACACCCTCGCCAACCATCCCCGTAACACCTGTAATTATCGCTCTTATTTTCACGATGGATCCCTCCCTTTTCTCAATTAAATTGTTATTAACTATTCGTCTGTCCATAGTGAAGCTTGGCTTCCGCTGCCATTAGCCTAGACGCGACGAGTATAGCCTCTGCGTCTATGTCTAGCATATAGCGATCAATCTGCCGCTTGGATTTTACAAGCGAGGGAATAGCGTCAATGTCATTTATTATTGTTGTTCATATAAATAGTATGGTTCCTAATTACTTTTGTGTCAACGCATTTTTATAACACATCAACACCCCGCCTTTCTTCATATCTGGAACTGTATTCCTCCTCGGCCACTGCAAAAGGCTCGACCTCTCTTTTATTCCAAATCTAGCTAGCCCTACATGCAGCGCAAGCGCTGCACCACAGATGATGAAAATATTTGTATTTGTTAATACTTCTACTATGGCTGGGAGAGGAAGGTCGATAAGCTATGGTGCCTACGAGCCCATCCGTTAGTTTGACTCCAACGATCACGGTGCATCACAGATTGTCGCTCCCTTTCGGGAAGCACTCATGGGAGATTAATCCTACTCTGATTGTTGCACCAGCCTCTTACCTAATTTAGCCGTAGAGAGGATACTTGAGAGTGAAAATCGTAGTTGAACGGGCATGTGGTATGGATATTCATAAGGATAACATTACCGCATGTATTCTAACGTCTAATGGAAAGGAGATTCAATCGTTTCCGACTAAAACAGTGTTTCTTTTACAATTAATTGACTGGATTAAACAACATGAATGCACTCACGTCGCTATGGAAAGTACAGGTGTATTTTGGAAGCCTATTGTAAATTTGCTTGAAGCTGAAGGCGTAGAATTTTTAGTAGTGAATGCCCAGCATATGAAAGCTTTGCCTGGACGTAAAACAGATGTCAAAGACTCCGAATGGATTGCAAAGCTTCTTCGTCATGGGTTACTTAAAGCAAGTTTCATTCCAGATCGAAATCAACGGGAGCTTCGAGAACTTGTTCGTTACCGTCGGAGTATTATCGAAGAACGAGCTAGACAACATAACCGAATTCAAAAAGTGTTAGAAGGAGCCAATATTAAACTCATCTCTGTTGTCTCTGATATTATGGGGGTCTCCTCTCGTGATATGCTTCATGCTATTGCTGATGGTGAAGATGATCCTGAGAAACTAGCGAACTTTGCTAGACGCACCATGAAACGAAAGAAGGATGACCTTGAACTTGCTTTACACGGCTATGTAAACCCTCATCAACGCTTGAAGATTAAGACTATTTTAACTCACATTGATTTTTTAAGTGAACAAATCACAGTGCTAGACCAGGAAGTCGCTATGAGGGTTGTTCCATTTTCTGACGATGTCGAACGTTTAGATTCAATTCCTGGAATAGCCACTCGAATGGCAGAACAAATCTTAGCCGAAATTGGGACCAACATTAAGAAGCAGTTTCCCAGTGCTGCGCATTTATGCTCATGGGCTGGACTTGTGCCTGGGCATAACGAAAGTGCAGGAAAAAGAAAATCTGCTAAATCTAAAAACGGAAACAAATATTTGAAGTCCGCCTTAGTGGAAGCAGCCCATTCCTTATCAGCCTCAAAGAACTATCTTGGTGCCATGTACAGACGAACAGCGGCAAGAAAAGGAAGAAAAAGGGCTGCAATCTCTGTCGCGCATGCTAGGTTGAGAATAGCCTACTATTTGTTGACTCGTGAAGAAATGTACGTGGATCTAGGCGAAGATTACTTTGACAAGCAGAAGCAACAATCTATTGTGAAATACGCAGTTCGAAGACTAGAAAACTTAGGTTATTCTGTAACTATTGCAGAAGTCTCCTAATTCATTAAGACACCCATATTCTTATTTCGGATGCTGTGACATTCAAAAAAATGAATGGACTGCGTCTTATTTACTTTGCCTCTTTACAGTTACTGCAGATTTAATTTTCATGGGAGTTTAATAAAAAAGAGCAGGATACGAAGCACCTACTCATCATTGTGTGTTATTGAACTAACGTTTCCCGTTAGTTGAGAAAATAATCATCCTTCAATTTCAGTTACATTAACCCATCTAATTTTACATCAAGAGTTATAACAACTGGACCTTCTGGTGGGTTATGAGGACCTACTTACGAAAAGACCATAATTGTTTTTGCGAAAATTTGTGAATGGAGTTTTTGTTTTTCATCCATGTATTTCCTTTCACTATTAAAATATAAACAGCTATGGCAAAATAAATTGCGCTCCAAATCCAGTCTGAGAGGGTTATTAAATGATGCTCATATAAGTAGTTGATGTACCAGATCCCCACCGGTAAATGTACAATAATTGCGGAGACTAATCCTGGATTATACATGCTTTTTGCTCTTATATTAATGACGACTCCATGGAAAATGATTTGGAAAAAGCCCATTAAAACAGGTGCCATCCCCAGCCATACTACTGACGGGAAGAATACAGGGAGCAAGTAGAACACATAGGCGATGACCACATTAATAATCATTGCCGACTGTTTATTTAACGGATAGTTGTCAGGGGATTCACTTTTAAAAAGGGCTATATTGAATATGCCTGGAAAGTACCCTGGCCAGCGGTATTCCTCAAACTGATGAAGAAGGATCGCAACAAAGCTTAACCATAATATGCTGTTTATCCGCGGTATTGTTTCCCAGTTCATTAGAAGATAAATGCATATAACAATGCCAATGAATAGTCCTATATCCTGCCAATATTTTCTCAAAAAATTCATTTAATCACCTCAATCTGAGTTTATTAATGAAAGTATCTTGCAAAGAGCAAGTCAATCTGTTCCTCTATAGGTGCAATCTTCACGGAAGCTCCTGTTTCTAGAATAGGACTCATAAGTGCTGGTAGAAAAAGCGCTCCAAAAATCTGCATCGTCATGGTCATCAGGTGCTCTGGCTGCTGTTCATCGGTTAACTCTCTTAAAGTATTTTGTATCTTAGGAAACCCCAATAGATTCAAAAATGATCCATATTCATGCTGGGAGGAGAACACGGTATTGCCCATCAGGATGATTCTGGAGAGCAATTCGGGATATTGACGGATCACTTGCAAATAATCTAGTAAAAATTGCCTCAATCTATCCCGTGAGGATATAGAGAAATCGTCAAGTATGGCAAAGGTATGCTGAAAGCTGTTCAATATCAATTTGATGGACTCGCTAAACAAGTTTTCTTTGGACCCAAAGTAATAGTTAACTAGAGCGACATTCGTGCTTGAGGCTTCTGCAATTTTTTTTATAGTGATCCTTTCAAAGCCTTCTTGTTTGGTCAACTCCAGTGTGGCACGCATAATCTTCTCTTTTGTTTCCAACTTTTTGTCTGTCTCCATAGGCAACCTCCAAGTATATTTACCCTGATTTAAACAACATTTTAAATAGCATTTAAAATAACGTTTAAACTTAGTATAGCAATATTTTTCCTTTTTGCAACTTTTATTTATCCGGAATCAAACCAAGTCTCAAAGTCTCATTGTGACTATCCTGCCCGTTAGTTTAATAATAAAAGGAGCTCCCCTATAGGAAGCTCCTCCACTATCGTTTCAAGTTTGTTTAACAATCTAGATTTCTGCACGCCGTGACCGTTTATCTAATGTCCATGAGCAAGGATGTTGATAAGTTTGCCAAATGGGTCGCGGACATAGAATCGCCGAACACCCCAAGGCTCATCAACAGGTCCATATTCTATCGTATATCCAGCACTCTTCATACGTTCAAACACTGCATCGACATCATCAACTTCAATCGATAGATCAGGAGTAGGCGTATTGGAGCCGCCCTGTGATGCGAAGCTTATTTGAATGTTCTCCTTCCCCAGTAAGCCGTATGTTTCAATCCAACCATGATCCATCAATAAATCAAGCTCGAGTACGTCCTGGTAAAAGCTTTTTGCTGCCGAAACATTCTGCGTTTTAATATTTGTGACAATTCGTTTTACACTCATTCTCAGACCTCAATTCTAATGGTATACTATTTTAATTTTATTCAATGATCCTGTCCGTGAGCGGAATATCCGATTTTTATATCCAATCTTCGAAATGATCTGTTACAAACCTAATCTCACTCTCATAGTGGGCCAAGTGACCCTCATCAACCATTTTCTGAAAGGCAGGATTCCCATCAGCAGCACCATTTCTCAACGTATCACACAGTACTATCAAACGTTGTATAATCCACTGTCGCAGATTATTTGGGACGGGAATTCCATAAGCTTCAAAAAACAAATGAATTCGCCGACGTCGCTCTACGTCATGTATTTCACATTGGTATGCTACTATGGTTCCAGAAGTATGGTCAGGTGCAAAACTCGCAAGTGGAACAGATGTGTAAAGGGTGTACGCAATGTCCCACATACGCGGACCTGGACCTGCCATGTCAAAATCAATGAGCGCCACAGGAGCCTCCTTTTGAAAGACAACATTATACAATGCTGCGTCATTATGACAGATCACTTCATGTTCGGCATCATCGGCATAGCTAAGCTGCCATCTGTCTTCCATATTGGGCCTGAACACTGTAGTCACATCATGGAAACGACGTATAAGGTGTGCCAGACCCACAAGCGTTTCGTCCGTCCACATATACGGTTCAAGGTTTGGATAATTATTCCCTGCAACTTCTCCAGAAATAAATGTCAATATTTCACGACCAGAATCATCGATTCCGAGGAATTTGGGTGCTCCCTCATAGCCCTGTTTTTCCAAATGTTTGAGTAGTTCATGAACATTCGGACTCCAATAACCTATAGGGCGGCGAACAGTGTTCGCCATACGGACTATATGATTTACATTACCGCCTTTTAATACTTCTTCCTTAGACATTAGGTTCATTCCTTTTCTTTTCAGTGCATTACCTATTGCAGATTTTTGACCTCTTAGCGATGAAAACGCCCTCTCTAATAATAACAATATTTACAAGTTATTGTTTAGAAAGAACAATTATAACTATACTGTCCTTTAAGATCATTGCTTGCATTTGCTCATCTTATATAAATAAATCCATTTTAGAATCTAGATTAGAATTATTTGCTATAATGTTCTCATGAAAAATAATACGATCCTAAACAAATTAGCAATCATTCTACTTTTTATCAGCATTCTCTTTGGCCTACGCTGCATTTGGTTCAGCATATTTAAGGTTTCCAACAATGTACCTATGATTAGCAACGGTGTACTGGATTTACGTGGCCAGGATCTGGAGAAAGCTAACTTATTCAGGCTAGATGGTGAATGGAGCTTCTATCCTTCGCAATTTGTTTCATCCAAGACTTCCACTATCCCAAATCAATCCAAAGCGCTTCAAGTTCCTGGGAAATGGAGCCACGCTATCGAAACTGATCAGACAACTTCATATGGATACGGGACTTACCGTCTGCGTATTTTGGTAGAACCGCTTCAGGAACCTATCTCGTTCTGGATCAAACAAATTTATTCCGCCTCCAGTGTGGAAATTAACGGTATCCCTATTCTCAATAATGGGACAGTTTCTCTCGATGCCAATACATATGCACCAAAAACCACCTCATTTACAGCATCATATTTTTCGGAAAATATGACAGAAATAGATGTACTTATTCAGGTAGCAAATTTTGATCACCCCTATAAAGGCGGTATTAGTGGGCCTATTTTCTTTGGCTCTCAGGAAGTGGTTAACCGGACAAATTTTTATACCGTTGGATTTCAAATGCTTACTGCAATCATCCTGCTACTACATGGGCTGTATGCCTGTATTCTGTATTTATTTAATCCTAAAGAACGTGCCCTGTTTCTTGTAGGGCTAATGACATTATCTGTAGCCGTAATCCTTTTAGCCCGAAATGACAATTTAGTTTTAGCATTACTGCCGATTAATTACACTTGGTCATTAAAAATCCGTTTAATCGCCTTCTTATGGCAGAACCTTTTTATTCTGCTTGTTTTCAGGAAATTCACCTCAGGTGCCGAAGTCAACAAGTGGTTACGCGCTTACACGTTGTGTCTTTTTCTTTATACCTTATTTATATTTATCGTTCCTGCTTATTTGGTCAGTACATCGATTCACTGGGGAATCATTCAAGTGTTTCAGTATATTCCCTTCATCTGGTTAATTTATAGCTTGGGGCGCTTATTGTTCAAAAGGCAAGATGAAAAAGATGTTGTTTTTCTACTGATATCAGGTGCAGCCATCATCTCTAATTTGTTATGGAATTTGTGGGATAATAACGGCCATTATTCAATTGTCTACTATCCTGTGGATATTATTGCCGCCATCGTTGGCTTCTCAGCTTATTGGTTTAAAAAGTATTTTCAGAATGCCAAAGAGAACATGGAGCTAAATGAGCAGCTGAAAAAAGCGGACAAACTCAAGGATCAGTTTCTCGCCAATACTTCTCACGAGCTGCGAACACCAGTTCATGGAATTATGAATATCGCGCAAAATATAATAACGAAGGAAAAGGATAGACTCTACGAGAGTAGCCGGCAAGATATGGAGTTACTGATTACTATCAGCCGCCGCATGTCCCATATGCTTGGTGATCTACTGGATGTAGTACGTCTTCAAGAGCATCGCGTTATTTTGTATCAGGAGCCTATTTTGGTTCAATCGGTGGTTCCCGGAGTCATCAATATGCTTCAATATATGATTGAAGGCAAACCGGTACGGCTATCCATGAACATACCAGAATCTATGCCTCCTATTCTTGCGGATGAGAAACGACTAGTACAAGTATTATTAAATCTAGTGCACAACGCGCTCAAATACACCGAGCAAGGACTTGTTTCTGTTTCAGCTGAGGAAAAAGACGCTCATGTCTTTATATATGTAACAGATACCGGAGTAGGCATGACCGAAGAGACCATGGCGCGGGTATTCCTCCCCTATGAGCAAGGCCCTCACGGAATAAATGACGGGCGTGGAATTGGACTGGGACTAAGCATTAGTAGGCAGTTGGTAGAACTACATGGTGGCAGCTTGAGCATACATTCTGAACTCGGCAAAGGTTCAACTTTCAGTTTTGCACTACCCCTTGCTGATTCCTATAGCGAACAGATAGTAAGAGAGGTTTCACCTATAACAACGTATACACCAGATGAGATTTATAAGCAGATGGCTGAATGGGGGATTTCCGAACAAACTAATCAACACACTGACAAAATCCCGCCACTCTTTACAGATGCTAAGGTGAATCTCTTGGTGGTAGATGATGACCCTGTTAATCTGAATGTGCTAAAGGGCATTCTCGAAAACGAACCTTATCTCATTACGACAGTGAACTCAGCACAAGAGGCACTGGATTGGCTAGATAAAAAGAGTTGGGATTTACTGATTAGTGATGTAATGATGCCGCATATGTCAGGATATGAATTAACGCAAAAGGTTCGCGCTCTTTATTCCCTATATGAGCTTCCAGTGCTATTGCTGACTGCCCGCAGTCAACCTGAGGATATTTACACTGGATTCTACTCCGGCGCAAATGATTATGTTACCAAACCGGTGGATGCAGTTGAACTCAAATATCGCATTCGAGCTTTAACAGCGATGAAAATTTCATTTAATGAACGGGTGCGTATTGAAGCGGCTTATCTACAGGCACAGATACAACCCCATTTCTTGTTCAATACATTGAACTCTATTGCGGCACTCAGTGATATGGATACTATAAAGATGCAAGAGCTCATCACTGCATTTACTTCCTTTTTGCGAATCAGCTTTGACTTTTTAAATATCGGAGAACTCGTGAACCTTTCACATGAACTAGAGCTGGTAGAATCTTATTTGTATATTGAACAAACACGATTTGCAGAACGAATTTCCGTTGTTTGGGAGGTAGATCCAGACATTAATATCCTGTTACCCCCTCTATCCATCCAACCCTTGGTAGAAAATGCTATCAAGCATGGTCTGCTCAAGCGTCAACAGGGGGGTACCGTTTATATTCGGATCTCACGTCTGAACAATGCTGTAAAGATCGAAGTGGAGGATAATGGGCAAGGTATGGATCATAGAACGCTCGCGTTGTTGTTGGAACCGACCATGAAAGCTAAAAGTGGCATCGGACTGGCTAACACCCATCGAAGACTGATGCAATTGTATGGTCAGGGTCTTTTTATTCAAAGTAAACAAGGTGAAGGTACTTTGGTATCCTTTGTTATACCGGAGGACAGTGAATAATATATCAAATAAAAAAAGCCATTCCATAAGGAGTGGCTTTTTGTGTATCGATACTACATTTAGAAAATAGTAGGTACCATGCCCCCATCCATACGGATCGGAGAACCTTTAAATGCAGAGGCATAGGGACTGCTCAAAAATGCTGCTAGTCTACCTATTTCATTAGGTTTAATAAATCGCTGTATTTCAGATTGAGGTAAGTTTTTAGCCATGAAGTTTTTCTCTTTTTCTGAAAAGGTCAACGCTTCATCTGGGTACATTCCATCGATGATTTGCTGCACATTTTCCGAGAGTGTTGGTCCTGGCATGATAGTATTGACGGTTACTTCTGTTCCAATTGTTAATTTAGATAAGCTTTTTGCCAATGATAATAGCATTGATTTTGTCATTGCATACTGTGGCATTTGAGCTGACGGCATTATTGCTTCTTCACTAGCGATAAAGATCACGCGACCAAAATTGTTTTCTAACATTTTTGGTAAATAAAATTTTGTTAATCCATTTGCAGCAAGAACATTCGTTCGGATGTATTTTTCAAATATTTCATCGTCAACGTCGTCATAGCTCATCAGTTCATAAATCCCCATATTATTAACTAAAATATCGATATGGGGGTGTTTTTCAAATAAAGCTTCTCTTTGCTCCATATCTACAATATCGGCTGTAGCATTCTGTGGAGAAGTTTCCGGGAATTTTGCTTTAATTTCATTTACTGTTTGTTCTACCTTTTCATAATTACGTCCATTTATTAGTACATTAACGCCTTCGTTGGCAAGTTCAAAGGCGATAGCTTTACCAATACCTTTTGTAGATCCTGTAATTAAAGCTGTCTTATTGTTTAATCCCATATCCATATTTCTTTTCTCCTTTTATCATGGCAAGTTAATTAGCAGTTTCTCAAGAACTGTACTGAGCATCGGCTAGTATTTATACTATCTTACCGGGATTATTCAGTAACTAGTGTCTTGCGCCAAACTTCTTGTTTAACACGCCAATTTGAAGGAGTATCTCCCTCCCAAAGTCGGAAGGCACGATAGAACGAGTTCTGATCTTCATATCCGATCAAGAAAGCCACCTCTTTAACATCGAGGGAAGGATCTGCTAAATACGCTCGCGCCTGCTCATGTCTGGCTTGTGTCAGCAAATGCTTGAAGCTCGTATTTTCTTCAGTAAGCCTCCGCTGTAAGGTACGAGCACTCATCCTTAGCTCTTTAGCAACGGTTTGAATCTCGGGTTGGCCTCCGCTAAGGCTGCGTTTCATAATCCATTTGACCCTTTCAGTAATTGAGCGACTGCCCTGCTGTTCAGCAAGTGTCCGATCCAAAACGGGAGTCAGAATCTCTAGCAACTCTTCGTTATACGAGATAAAGGGCAGATCCAAGTCACTTCGTCGTAGCGTTAAGCGGTTAGTCTCAGCACCGATCTGAATTCGACAGCCGAAATAAGCTTCAAGAACCTGTAAATTCACTATGGGTTGTGAAAATTCTACAAACTGTGCTGTCAGAGGTATACCTGTTCCCCGCCGCCCAAGCTCCAATAAAAACGCCAGTGTAAGACCAAGCAGCAGCGGTGGACCGGAATACTCGGGATGCTGCCAATTCAATTCGATTGCACACAACTCTCCCTCCTCGACGATATGCAAGCTTTCTGGAGGGCACATTCGTTTATAGCGCACCATTCGGTTTAGAGCGTCGCGATAATCTTTAGCATGATAAGTGGCTAAGACGGTCGGCGGATATTGTGTGGTTTCAAAAACAGTTGCTAGCTTGATGATTCCCTCAGCAGTGTCTCCAACGAGATCCGAATATGCCTGCCAGATAGCGAAATATTGGGCTGTGGTGACTGCTGACTCCGTGATAAGGCTCAGGGGTAGACTTGCTTTACTGGCTATATCTTGAGCGGTTATTCCTAATTGAATTAATCCAGCCCAAAATCCGGGAGGGATTTTAATGGAGTCAGAGGTATGAGTCTGCATCTATGTGGACCTCCTTTAGCATCATTGCATGAAGAAAGGGCTAGTTAGAATTCAAGCAAGCGCGGGCAAGCAACTCAAACGAATGCAACCGTTTCTCATAGTCTGGAATCATAGTAACGATAATGAATTCATCAACTCCATACAAGTGAGATAATTGTTCCAGCTTTTCTTTGATATTTTTGGGTGTGCCTATCAGCAGTTTACGTTCCAAAAGCTTGGATTTCTCTTCGGCTGAGCCTGCTTGTTGAAATAATGTCATACCGGAAGAGGCTAGCCGCTCTGCTTCTTCCTCAGTCTCGGCGCAAATAACGCCAACAGCTACGATGGCCCGAGGACTAGCATTAACTGAAGAAGGGATAAAAGCTTCACGGTAAGCTTGCAAAATCTCTTCCCCAGCTACATCGCTCATGAATTGACCAAACACATAGCCTGCTCCAAACTCGGCAGCATATGCTGCACTTTTCTTGTTTGTACCCAGCATCCACAGCTCTGGCGATTCGGGTGGAGTCGGACGGGCGGTTATCTGACGTCCTTCATATGAATAGTTCCCCTGCAACAATTCGGTAACTCCCTTAAGCAGTTCCGGCATTTTCCAAACATTTTCGAGAAAATTCCCGCTCAGCGCTAAGCTTACTTCAGCAGCACCGCCAGGAGCCCTGCCTAACCCAAGGTCGATGCGTCCCGGATATAAACTTGCCAGCAAATGAAAAGATTCCACTACTTTTAACGGCTTATAGTGCGGCAGCAATAAAGCTCCCGATCCGATGCGGATATGCTGTGTTCTCGCTCCGATATGCGATAAAAACACCTCTGTAGAGGTACACGCTAAGCCCGGCATATCATGATGTTCAGCAACCCAATAACGAGTATATCCCAGTCTTTCAGCTGTTTGAGCCAGTTCCACGGCTTGTCCTAAAGCAAAGCTTGCATCCACATTATCAAATACAGGTACAAGGTCCAAAACACTCAGCTTAATGGATGTCGTTGTCATGGCTACGTCCTACTCGAGGGTTTCGGTAAAATTCAATCATATCAATAAAAGTAACCTTGTAATCGCCGGCAATCGCTGCCAGATTAAACATTCGTCCATGGCCGTCTTCTTTGGACGCGAACACAACATCGTGCCGCAGCTTATCCATAATCACTTTGCCGATGAACTGGTGCTCGTATTCCGCATATTTCTTTTTAAACTCTTCATTAAATTCCAGGAGGTCCTGATAAGAACGCTCAAGCATTGCGTTTACCAAGGTCAGTTCATTGCCCTCTTTTTGCACCGCTACGTAATAATTCCCACGTTCATCCTTGATCAAATCCTTATACAACTGGACGTTCAAAGTTAATTTCTCCTCTCTGATTCCTAAGGGATAACTCCTTTAGAACTTAACCTTACATACTTAATGTTAGCACTGTTGGCTCTGTGGTAATTTGTACATTTCCTGCTACAGCTCTGGAAATCATACAAGAGCCTTCTGCTTTATGAGCAATACGAATTGCTTTATCAATATCTTCCTGTGACGCATCTTCGGTAAGTGTGATGATGGGTGAATGTTTGATCGCTTCATATGTAAAAATGTTATTTGTTACATCCACTGTCGCCTCTGATGTTAACGTCAGGCTGGAAGTCGTAAGCCCTGATCGCTCCAGCATAGCTGCTAGTGTAATGAGATAGCAGGTTGCCGCGGCACCCAGTAGCATCTCATCCGGATTCGTTCCAACTCCTGGCCCGCCCATTTCTTTCGGAATGGAGATTTGAGTCTTGAGTTGTCCAGCTTCAATCGTTCCATCACTATTACGACCGCCGTTCCATACGGCATTTAAAATAAATGGGTGTTTCATTTCTAGATGTCCTCCCTATCTTGAAATTGCATGACATATTTTTAATCGAATACTTTACATGCTAACATAGAAGAATGCGGTGAACAAACAGGCTCAGGCCTACTGTTCGTGAGATTTATCTATAAATTAAATTTCAGGAGGCTCTATTATCATGATAAACGATACAGATATCAAACATCTTCAGCGTTGTATTGAACTTGCCCGAATTGCACTCGAGGTTGGGGACGAACCTTTCGGCTCCATCCTGGTCTCAGCAAATGGAGAGGTCTTGGCCGAAGACAGTAACCATGTAGGCGGTGGTGACCATACTCAGCACCCCGAATTCGCTTTAGCTCGCTGGGCAGCTCAGAATATGTCACTGGAAGAACGTAAGCAGGCAACTGTGTATACTTCCGGGGAACATTGCCCTATGTGTGCGGCAGCTCACGGTTGGGTTCAATTAGGAAGGATTGTATATGCCAGTTCTTCGCAGCAATTATCACAGTGGTTAAGCGAAATGGGCATTGCAGCATCACCTGTCCGTAATTTGAGCATTCAGGAAGTCATCCATAATGCGGTCGTAGATGGCCCTGTAACGGAGCTTGCAGAACAAGTGCGGGAACTTCATCGACAATTCCACGGACAAAGACAGTAGTAAAAAAAGAACCTTTGAATAAAGGTTCTTTTTTATGTCCTAAACTTTGTGGGGTATAAACTATAGTTGCTATATATACAGCGTCCTAAAGTTCTTATACCATTAGCTTTGTAAGCGATTAACTTTATAGGAGGAAATGACTTGACAAAGCCTGTGCAACCCAATGAACCTCTCGTAACTCATATTTATACTGCGGATCCTTCCGCTCATGTATTTGAAGGTAAAATTTATATTTATCCCTCACATGACCTGGATCACGAAATGATCTCTAATGACAACGGTGACCAATATAATATGGAGGATTACCATGTTCTTTCTATTGATGGAGAAGGCTCTCCTTGTGTTGACCACGGTGAAGTGCTTCATGTGAAGGATGTTCCATGGGCTAAGCAGCAAATGTGGGCTCCGGATGCAGCATACAAAAACAATACCTACTATTTGTTTTTCCCAGCTAGAGACCATGACGATATTTTCCGAATCGGGGTCGCCACCTCAGCTTCACCTTCCGGACCATTTACACCTGAACCAAGCTACATTCCCGGCAGTTATAGCATTGATCCCGCCGTTTTCGTTGATGATGATGGTAAATCGTATATATACTTTGGTGGTCTTTGGGGCGGTCAACTTGAAAAATGGCAAACCGGCTCATTTGTTCCGGATGCCGAGGGGCCGTCTGCAATGGCACCAGCTCTTGGACCTATCGTAGCGGAGTTGAACGAGAATATGCTGAGCTTTGAAGGTGAACCTAGAGAAATATCCATTATCAATACGAACGGAAATCCGATTCTTGCTGGAGATGAAGAGAGAAGATATTTTGAAGGTCCTTGGGTTCATAAATATAACGGTTATTATTATCTTTCTTATTCCACGGGTACTACACATAATATTGTATACGCTATCAGTAAAGATCCGCTTGGGCCTTTTGTATATCAAGGAAAAATACTTACACCCGTCCTGGGCTGGACAACACACCATTCTATTGTTCAGTTTAAAGAGAAATGGTATTTATTTTATCATGATAGTTCTTTATCTGGTGGTGCTGACAACAAGCGTTCTGTAAAATATACGGAGCTGAAATACAACGTTGATGGCACCATTCAAACCATCCATCCTTAGTTTTTACTAAAATGGACTGCATGTTGTAGTTCACAGGAGGTCGTTTTTGATGACAATGAAACAACAAGGTGCTTTTTATACAGGGGAATATCGCAATATATTTAAGGAGCTCGGCTTTTCTGAAGATGATATCAACGCTAAACTCAATGAAACTTGGAATGATTTGTTTTACGGAGATCCGAACGTACGAATATACTATCCGCAGGACGAGGATAATAGCTATATCCTGGATACAGGTAATCTAGACGTTCGGTCGGAAGGAATGTCCTACGGGATGATGATGGCCGTTCAAATGAATAAAAAAGAAGAGTTTGATCGTCTATGGAACTTCTCAAAGACGTTTATGCAGCACAAAGAAGGTCGCTATGCCAATTACTTTGCTTGGCACTGCAAGCCTGACGGTACAAGGATTTCTCAGGGACCTGCACCGGACGGCGAAGAGTTTTTCGCCATGGCTCTGTTTTTTGCCTCAAAACGTTGGGGGAACGGTCCGGAACCTTATAATTATTCTGAGCAGGCCCGAACGATATTGCATGCTTGTGTACATAAAACTGAAACAGGAGATGGCGACTCAATGTGGGACGCGGAAACGAAATTGATCAAATTCGTACCGGAATCCACCTTCAGTGATCCGTCTTACCATCTCCCCCATTTCTATGATTTGTTCGCCTTGTGGGCTGACGAACGTGACCACATGTTTTGGCGAGAAGCCGCGGAAGCCAGCCGCACATATCTGCATACTGCATGCCATCCGATAACTGGCCTTGCTCCCGAATATGCTAATTTTAACGGGTCCCCGGCAGAACCCCAGCCTCATGGTGATTTCAGCCATTTTTTCAGTGATGCTTACCGGGTAGCGGCTAATATCGGTCTGGACTGGGCTTGGTTCCAAAAGGACATCTGGCAGGTCGATCAATGTAACCGGATTCAGGCTTTTTTTAGGAATATCAAAGTTTCCGATTACCGGCGGTATACCATTGAGGGACAGCCCTTCGACGAACCGGCGCTGCACCCGACAGGTCTGTTGGCGACCAATGCCATGGCTTCCCTAGCTTCTAATGGCCCGGAGGCAGAGCATTTTGTCCGTTTGTTTTGGGATACACCATTGCGCACTGGACAACGTCGTTATTATGATAACTGTCTGTACTTCTTTAGTTTATTGGCCCTAAGTGGAAACTATCGCATTTATTGAAAGAAATCGAACAAACAAATAGGACTCCATTCCTCAAAAAGCTCGAGGAATGGAGTCCTATTAATCGTAATAAAGCTTTGCTATTATTTAATAACTACATATTCCAAGTTTACAAGTTTTGCATAAGCAATAATCTGGTCTGTTGTAAGCGTTAATGAAACAACGGTGTGGTGACCGCCACCATTTTCGATCCATGCTTTAACCCCATCTTGGAAGTTAGGCTTAACATTCCAAAGTACACGAGCTACTGGAAGGTTGGGAGCTGGAACCGTTGGTTCGAAAGCAGTAACTTCATTGATCAATAGTTTGTAATGAGTCCCAAAGTCAGCCATGGAAACAACTACACCGTCTCCTGCCTTACCGTCAAATACTAAACGTGCTGGATCGTCTTTACCACCAATACCCAGTGGAGATACGATAATTTTGGGTTTGTTGCTTGCCAAAGTAGGATCTACTTCAAGCATATGGGATTGTAGAATGGATTCTTGACCAACCGTCAATTCATAAGTGTAATCTTCCATAAAGCCAGTGGATTGGTTATGGCTCATCACTTTAAGCAAGCGATCGAGAGCTGCAGTCTTCCAATCTCCTTCTCCAGCAAAACCATAGCCTTGTGCCATCAGTCGTTGAACAGCAAGTCCTGGAAGTTGTTTCATTCCGTGTAAATCTTCGAAGTTCGATGTGAAGGCGTTGTAGCCACCTTGATCAAGGAAACGTTTAATAGCAATTTCATAGCTTGCTTGAACTCTCACGCTAGCTTCCCAAGCTTCTTTGCTGTTAGTTCCATAATCAAATTCATACAGCTCTGAATACTCAGCGAATAAGGCGTCGATCTCTTCTTCTTTAACTTCATTAATGATTTGTAC
The DNA here is from genome assembly GCF_037972555.1 of Paenibacillus sp. FSL R5-0744. NCBI lineage: Bacteria > Bacillati > Bacillota > Bacilli > Caryophanales > Paenibacillaceae > Paenibacillus > Paenibacillus sp. FSL R5-0744. The sequence goes on along the minus strand of NZ_CP150228.1, from coordinate 3,347,897 downwards.
TAGATCGCCAATACCAAAGTAGTCAACAGTCCAACCAAATTGAATTTGGGCTTCAACCTTATCTCCTTCGGTTACGCCAACGTTACGCATATTGTCACCAAAGCGAGCGACCTTGATATTAAAGCTTTCGTTATAAGCAACGGCTACGTCCATCCATTCTGCAATTTGCTTTTGGACTTCAGGACGTTCCCAGTAGCCTACTACCACTTTGTTTTGTTTGTTCAAACGGGCGTTAATAAAACCATATTCACGGTCACCATGAGCGGCTTGATTTAGATTCATGAAATCCATATCGATCGTTGCCCATGGGATACTTTCATTATATTGCGTAGCTAGATGAAGCAAAGGCTTTTGCAGCATTTTAGTTCCGCGGATCCACATTTTTGCAGGTGAGAAGGTATGCATCCAAGTGATAACACCGGCAACTTCATCGCGGTAATTGACTTCTTTCATGATGTTTGTGATTTTATCTGCGCTGACAGCCAAATCCTGTAACACTAGTGGGTAAGGCAAAACTCCGCTTTTATTCAAAGCATCTGTCATCGTTTGGGCATGCGCCTTAACTTCAGCCAATGCTTCTTCGCCATAAAGATGTTGTGAACCTACGACAAACCAAAATTCTTTTGCTACTGCTGTTGACATATTCATCCTCTTTTCGTAATTTTGTGGTTTAATTATTTTTGTCCGTAATAAGCGTCTTTTCCATGTTTTCGCAAGTAATGTTTATCTAAAATACGTTGTGGCAACTCCTCAGCAAAATGGTTCAGCTCTCTTGCAAACAAATTCATTTTGGATACTTCATCCAAAACTACGCTGTTTATTACCGCCGATTTCGCATTTTTCCCCCAAGTAAAGGGTCCGTGTCCTTTAAGTAAAACACCAGGAACCGCCATAATATCGATCCCACGTTGTTCAAAGGTCTCGATGATTACATTACCCGTTTCCGCTTCGTAACCACGATCGACTTCTTCTTGCGTCAAGAAACGCGCACAAGGAATGGAACCATAGAAGGTATCAGCATGGGTCGTTCCCATGACAGGAACATCTAGTCCTGCTTGAGCCCAAATGGTTGCCCAAGTGGAATGCGTGTGAACGATTCCCCCGATCTCGGAGTAATGCTTATAAAGCACGGCGTGAGTAGGTGTATCGGAGGAAGGTCTCATATCTCCTTCAACCACATTGCCATCCAGATCAACAACTACCATATCGCTGGCTTTCATTGTTTCATAATCTACACCACTAGGTTTGATTACGAATAATCCACTTTCACGATCAATTGCACTCACATTTCCCCATGTATATTTAATAAGTCCTTGCTTCGGCAATTCCAGATTGGCTTGAAAAACCTCTTCTTTAAGTTGTTCTAACATCTTGCCACCTCCATTTTCACACTAAATTGTCAACAGCGGACTGCTCAATCGCCAGACCCTTTTTATAACGTTCCATAAAGGTTTCAAATCCTTTAATGTCGGTTGCCTCTGGATGAATTTCTTCACCCTTAACATCTTTGAACACTTTTTGATCGAGGAAGTCTTCTAAACTTTCTTCCTGATTTTTATTCATCATGTAAGCGGCAAGAATAGCCATTCCCCATGCACCGCCTTCACCGGCAGTCGACATTACGGAAACAGGAACATTCATTGAAGCTGCCATCATTTTTTGACCCACTACAGGAGTCTTAAATAAGCCGCCGTGGCCTAAAATACTATCAATGGCTACATTCTCTTCCTTCGTCAAAATGTCCATTCCAATTTTCAAAGCACCAAAGGCGCTGAATAGATGTGTACGCATAAAGTTGGACAGATTGAATTTGCTCTCCGGCGAGCGGACAAATAGCGGACGACCTTGTTCTAACCCAGTAATATTCTCTCCTGAGAGATAACCATAGCTTAGTAATCCACCGGCATCAGGATCTGCTTCCAAAGCTTTATTTAATAGCACGCTGTACAATTTATTGGCATCCATTTTGTGTCCCATGGCTTCATAGAATTCACGGAATAACCCGAGCCAGGCGTTGAGGTCACTTGAACAGTTATTCGCATGAACCATGCCCACTGAACTTCCGTTCGGAGTAGTAACCATATCAATTTCCGGATAAACCTTGGAAAGTTCTTTTTCTAATACAATCATGGCAAAAACAGAGGTTCCTACAGATACATTCCCGGTGCGTTTTCTTACGCTATTCGTTGCAACCATCCCGGTTCCAGCATCCCCCTCTGGAGGACTAAGCGGAATACCTGATTGTAAATGCAGCGATGGATCCAGAATTTTAGCTCCCGCTTCGCTTAAAACGCCTGCTTGCTCTCCTGCAACATACACCTTAGGAAGTAAATCACTGGTCTTCCACGGATAAGCTTTGCTTGCAACAAGTTCATCAAACTGCTGTATCATGGAAGCGTTAAAATTTCTTGTAGTTTCATCAATTGGAAACATACCGGATGCATCACCAACACCAAGTGCTTTATTTCCAGTCAATAGCCAATGAATGTATCCTGCTAGTGTCGTAACAAAACGTATCTGTGGCACATGTTCTTCTTCATTCAAAATCGCCTGATAAAGATGAGCAATGCTCCAGCGTTCTGGGATATTAAACCCAAACAGCTCGGTCAATGCTTTGGCAGCCGCACCTGTAGTTGCATTACGCCAAGTCCGGAATGGAACAAGCAGTTCATTGTGCTCGTCGAAAGCCATGTATCCATGCATCATTGCAGAAAAACCGATTGAACCAACCGTTTGAAGGGTGATTCCGTATTTTTGAGCAACTTCTTCCTTCATCTCGCGATAGGCGTCTTGTAGACCTTTGATAATATCTTCCAAGTTGTACGTCCAAAAACCGTCCTTCAACTGATTTTCCCATTCGTAACTTCCAGAAGCGATCGTTTGAAAGCTATGATCGATAAGTACAACTTTAATGCGCGTGGACCCAAATTCAATACCAAGCGAAGTTTCTCCCTTATTAATCGCTTGTTCGATGCTTAATCGATTCGATATCACGTTTGTCACCTCTCTGAGAGCGCTTTTTTAAAAGGTCATGATAAGAATTTGCTTTCTTAATTGACAGCTTTAGTATAATTTTTTGTACGTACATTTGTCAATTGATTAGTTATATATACATACAAATATGGAGATAATAATGATTTAACTGTATAAAAAAAGAGCCCCTTTCTATTTTTTTTGTTGTCATGCTATAATTTGTACATACAAATTTACCGAATATACGAATAACTTAGCGAACAAGAATGGAAAGAGGAATTACATGAAACCAAAGTATCAAGTGATATTAGATGACATAAAAAGCAAAATTCTTTCGGGAGATTACAATGTTGGTGAGCAAATCCCTACTGAATCTGCCTTGCAGTCCATGTACGAAGTTAGCCGGCAGACTGTTCGAAAAGCAATTTTAGAACTTTCCAACGAAGGCTTCCTCCGAAGCGAAAAAGGGTCTGGTACTTATGTCAGCAACCAATATCGTTCGAAGACCGGTGGGAGTTCCCATAAGAAGACGATCGGCGTAATCACGACCTATATTTCCGACTATATCTTTCCTTCCATTATCCGTGGGATCGAGAGCCGGCTAAATGAGGATAATTATTCTCTACTATTAGCTAGTACAAATAACGATGTTGCTCAAGAAAAAAAGGCCCTGGAAATGATGTTGTCCTACGGTGTAGATGGTTTAATTATTGAACCGACGAAAAGCAATCTATATAACCCCAATATTGCTTACTACCTTTCTTTTAAGGAACAGGATATTCCGATTATAATGATTAATGCCTTTTATGAAGAAATAGAACTGCCGTACCTTTGTCTTGATGACGTGCAGTCCAGCTATTTGGCAACAAAAGAGTTGATAACCAAAGGGCACACCCAAATAGGGCTCATTGCTAAAATGGATGATTTACAAGGAAAGTATCGGATGAAAGGGTACATTAAGGCACTCGGAGAATCCAAATTACGATTTTATCCTGAGCAGATATTTTCATTCAACACAGAGACAAAACAGACGTTATCTACAGACTTGAAGGATTTTCTGAATAAAAATAGAGATACGCTCACTGCTATTGTTTGTTATAACGACGAGGTTGGGTTGGAGGTGGTCCATGCCTGCAGACAGCTGGACATCACTATTCCGGAGGAATTATCGATTATCGGACAAGACAATTCCTATATCGCCAAAAACGCGAACATCAAACTAACCACCTTGACACACCCACAAGAAGCCATGGGACGCGATGCAGCGGATTGGGTCATTAAGAAACTACAAGGAAAAAAAGACCTTCCGAACAACACTTATTATCAGCCTGTGTTAATTGAAGGTGAGACCGTTGTTGAGAGATAGGTTGTAACAAGGCAAGCAACCCACCAGTCATGGCTGGTGGGTTGCTTTTTTCTTTTTGTCTCTACATTAAGCAGTCCGGCTCCAATTTCCGTGTTTGGAATATTTACTGGATTTCCAGATAATCAAGATAAGCATCCCATGTCCCGTTATCAGCTGTTACGACGAGCTGGATCTCTTGATTTCCGGTTCCATGACTGACATTGTTTAGAGTATAAACGGCGGGACTGCTTCCCCCGAAATAAAAGGTGCCCTTGGTCACTCCACCGATTTTCAAATCGACCCTCGCCATATTGGAGTTATTGGAAGCCCCGCAGAGTGAAAAATTATGGGTACCGGTCGTAAAATTCTGTGTATATTTCACTAGATCATTGTTGGCGTATAAAGCCACTCCAGAGAATGGTGAGCTTATATTGGAGGTATACTGACCACTTTTAGTCATATTTTCAGCTTCTATTTTTGTACTTGTGCCCGGATTTGGTGTGGAGGTTGGTGTTGGGTTTGGCGTTGAAGTCGGATTAAGCGTTGGCGTCGGATTCGTACCTCCGCTACCTCCGATCGTAATTGTATTGCTAGTCACGGTAGCTGTTCCACTACTTTGATAACCCTCTACCGTAAGCGAAGTTTCATACATCTTCCCCATTGACATTCCTCTGCTCTCCCACGCTTTAAAGTGTTCACTAACAGATATGGTTCCGCTTGAACGTTTGGTCGTCCGGACACTCCAATATTGTTTAAAGGTTGCTGTGCCTTTAATTGAAGGTTGGTTGACTCTGGTAGTCTCATATATGTCATATGTTCCCCCATCAACGGTACCTTTTTATTCCATATTTATTTATGTAAGCGGAAACAATTAGATTCTATCATTGTCCTATTTTTTTCATATGTATAAACTAAAGCTTATACCGTGAAAAGTTTAGATCTTTTGTAGTTGGAAATAAACGAAAATTAAATAAGCTGCTTCCGGTAGAGTACCGGAAGCAGCTTATTGGCTTGATCATTTTATCATTGCTTATGAAATGGAGTCTTAACTTAAAAGAGAATAACCTTCCCGCCATTTACTCACCACGACTCACACGAAAGCCTTGATCAGGTCCCATGCCATTTGCGTCGAACTTGCCTTGAAAAGATATCTCGTTGTTGGTGATGTTACCGATCCAACCGCCGCCCTTCACAACCCGGAAAGATCCGACATCGCTTCCCCTATCCCCGTACCAGTTCCAACACCATTCCCTTACATTCCCTGACATATCATAAAGTCCTAACTCGTTGGGCTGTTTGACACCAACAGATTTTGTTTTATTATTGTTGTTTTCAATGATAGGCCAGTTCCATTCTCCCGATAAGTATTTATCTCCAGCGTTTTTCCAATACCATGCTACCTCATCTGCATTATTGCTTCCACTGTAGGTGTAACTCTTGCTTAATTGACCTCCACCTGCAGCATATTCCCACTCTGCTTCTGTCGGTAATCGATAACCATTAGCACCTTCATTGATCGTTACGGTCCATTTTATATTATCGTTTTCGCTCTTATTATTTGTATCTATTTTATTCATATCTATATTGTAATAGGGTGTTAAACCCTCTTTTATACTCCGCTTATTACAGTACTCAACAACGTCATACCAGCTAACCATTTCAACCGGCAAATTGTCGCCCTTGAATTCTGAAGGATTACTTTCCATTACCTCAATCCATTCTTTTTGAGTTACCTCATATTTACCGATATAAAAGTTCGATAGGGTTGCACCATTGTAGTTGGACTTTGTGTTTATAAAAGTTCCTCCCTTTACAAATACATTGTCATTACTCGTTTCAGGCTTTTCTTGTGAACAAGCGCTGATAACAACTATTGTTGCTATAAATAGGAAACTCAATAGTTTTCTCATTGATTTATCTCCTTTGAACGGATAGGAAAATAATAAGTTGTGACGATGATCTTAGTAGTATGTAAGTATTCTTTTGGAATAAATAAGGCCGCCGGTGGTGAGACCGGCAGTCCTTAGAATTATCATCGATTAAGAGGCTACAGTTTACCTGTTACCACACCGTTACGTTAGAGCTCCCACTACTTTGATAGCCCTCAGTAGCTAACACTTGGTAAGCCCAACTACTTCCCAAATTCATTCCATATTTCTTCCATGCGTTAACGTGGTTGCTAAAAGTGATAGCAACATTACTCCCAGTTGCTCTCTTCGACTGTCTTACACTCCAGAACTGAGTGAAAGTTGCAGTGCCGTCAATAGAAGGTGCGTTGGTTCGGGTAGTCGTATAGATGTCATATGTGCCACCATCACTGGTCACGGTACCTTTAAATGTTCCAGTAGGTCTATAAGTGCCCCAGCTATCAACGACGTAATATTCTATGAGTGAGTTTCTCGTCCACCCATAGAGTGTCAAATATCCATTACCGGAAGGCGCCCAGACTCCGGCATTGTAGTTTATTGTCCTTGTTGGTGATCCGGTATTCCAGCCTTTACCGACAACAAAGTTCCCGGTGTTTGACCATGTAACACTGTAATTCCCACCTGATCCATTCGTAGCATTTACTGTTCCTCCACCATCAGTCCAATTTTGCCAATAATCTGTCGCCGCATTTGTAGTTGCTGCAAACAAGCTAAAGCTCATTGTAGCTGCGAATAATACAGTCAAGATTTTCTTATTCATCTTAAACATAATCTACCTCCTAAGATTTTTTTTGATTACATACTACTTGACTGACCTCTAGTATTCCAAGCAATCGTCTGTGGTTTTCTTTGTTGTTTGGTAAAACTCCCGAGATCACCACATCCTTCCATTTATATAATTGTAAGCGATTTCAAATAGAAGTTTATCATAGCTTACGTACAATTTAATCTGTTCAAATTAAAGGTTTTACCCCAAAAAGTATTGTTATTTTATGGTTACAATTGGAAATATAAAGAAGGGACATACAAAAAAAGAGGACTTAGCGTCCCCCCTTTTCTTGTCATACATCAGTTTAATTATGTTCCTTACAAGCCCCTCCACAATACTATAATATTTCACCAAAAAATTACTGAACATGTATTTCTGATTTGATATCATGTTGACTTAAAAATTTCATTAAATCATTACTAAGCTGCACAATCTCATTGTTAGCATTATTCGCATAATCCGGCAACATCATATCCCTAACCATTTTAGTTCGTAGCCATGTCATAAAGAAAAGGTCCAAAAATAAGTTTGGAAATTTAAGCACCATTTTAAGCATTGGTGGATCAATTGAAACGCCAGCTTTTTGTGTTGCCCTTAGATACGCTTTTAAAGTGAATGTTATTTTGCGTGCTGTCTTTCTAGTTCTGGCTGTTTTTTTGTCAATGATCTTATTCTCAGAATGCAAAAAGCTCAACATGGCAATGTCTGATACGGAATGCGTGATCAGATACGCTTGCATATCTTTTTTAATAACGTAGGGAAGCTTTGCAGTTTTAAATAATATTGCAAGGTTTTCTATGCGTTCTGTCACTACACCATTAATTTCTCCAAATGCAGTTGCCGCTATAAACTTTGGTAGAAATCGAGCATGCAATACTCCGTCTTTAATCTGTCCGCCGAAGCCGGGAAAAGCTGGTAAAAGTCTATCCCCTACGATATCCATCCACGAAGAAAATCCAATTGAATTACTAGTCATTGTAACTATATTTTTACTTTGATTATCTTTTAGCGCTAACAACGCTGCTTCGGACCGATCATAACGAACGGTAACGAAAATAAAATCGTATACATCGTCATTTTCGAGCGTATCAATGACATTCACTTGTATCGATCTAACTGTACCTTTTTCTATATACTGCAGGCCATTTTCTCTTAATGATTTATATCTATTCGAATGTGCAAACAGGCTAACGTCAAACCCTGCTTCAATAAGCTTAATTGCGTACATGCTCCCGATGACACCTGCACCAAAAATTAAAATTCTATCTTGTTTTGCTGACATATAAACCACCCCTACTTATTAATATTCCCTTTGGAATATCCGACAACGTGTTGTATGATGTGATTATAAATCTTCATTATTCCTTGATCAACCATCAGTTTTTTATGATTTGTCGGATGATATTCTTATTCACTAATAGGAGGGAAACATGAAAAAGCAACCCCAAATAACGGAGAAAACAAAACAAAAGTTTGTAGAAGTTTTTTGTGAGTTATATAGCCAAAAGCCGATTGAGAAAATTTCGATTCAGGAAATTTCGAATAAGTCAGGATATAACCGCAGCACCTTTTATCAATACTTTACTGACATTTACGAATTGTTAGACTCTGTTGAAAATGACCTATTGAATGAAATGAAAAAAGAATTGGCAAATAAAGAGCTATCGTTGGATACGGTTCAAGACACGCTCTATTGTCTGGATAAAAAAGAACATCTCCTGGTTCTTAATGCCCTTTTGGGTGATTATGGAAGTGCCCGTTTTTTAAAACGCTTAAAAAAAGAAATCACTTTGAATCAATTAGAATTAAACGTTCCGCAAAACCAATCCTTAACGCCATACTTCATTGAGTTTTACCTGACAACTGCCCTTTCTTTATTTCGTCTTTGGCTCCAGCGTCAAAAGGATTTATCGTCAGAAGAATTTTTCAAGTTAGTAGAGAACCTATATTCAAAAGGGATTACACCCTATTTTAAAGAATGAGTCTGTCATTCAAACCAAATCCCCATAAGGGTCCGCATTCTGGTTTAAGAATTATTCTTCGGTAAAGAAAATCGAGACCATTCAATTGGATAAAAAAACCACTGATCTAGTTGACTAGATCAGTGGTTTTCTATTTTTTTGTAGATTTTTATATAATATTTCCTCTTTCCAAAACTCCATAACAGAAGACAATAAATCCCTAAATGATCACATATAATGGAAGTTCGTTAAACGATATACTTTTATGTAAGCGTTAACATTCCGGTGCAGGAGGTGGCCCTTAGTCGTGTATGCTCGTATCATCACTCTTATGAATAATCTAAGACTCAGAACGAAGTTATTTCTATCATTTGGCTGTGTCGTTCTAATCCCGGTCTTAATTGTAGGGCTGTTCCTTACAAATGAACTACGGAATATGGCAATGGCTAATGCGCTTGAGCAGATTACAGCCAACGTGGATCGAGTGAAAAAACGGACTGGCGAAATGCTCAACATCCCGCTTGATATTGCTTATCGACTATCGAATGATAGCCGGCTTGAAGAGGTTGCCAATCATCGTTATGAGTCTGTCTATGATGTTGTTGAAGCTTACTGGAACTATCCTGATTTCCGTGATTTTGTTCGACTATACAACGAAGTTTCCAGTATCCGCTTATATATCGATAATCCAACGGTTCTCAACAACTGGGAGTTTCTACAGACGAATGAGAGTGTTACGCAGGAACAATGGTACCAAACCGCACTAGCCCAAAGGGGACTGGTCTGCTGGAACTACATTCGAGACAACCGTAATGGACAATATTATTTAAGTCTAATCCGAAAGGTCAATTTTTTTAAGGCGAGAACCACCGGTGTGCTAGTCGTGAATGTGAATACCAAAAAGCTCAATGCGATCCTCAACCAAGAATCTTTTGAAACTCTTATTATGGATGAGAACGACAATATTGTCGCCTCAAATCGTGTAGATACACAAGATAAATCACTGTCGAATATTGACCTAGCAACCTTATCCGCTACAGGGCAAGGTCCCCACGATGTAACCATTGATGGTAAACCCTTCAAAATGGTGATCGATCACTGGCAACCTGGAGGAAGCTTGAATAGCCTGCGTATCATTTCCATTTTTTCTGTAGCAAGCATCGTCGATGAGCCCAACCGAATTATCTTTCTAGCTTCAATTGTAATTCTTTCGGCAATGATTATGGCTATTCTGTTGATTTACTATGTCTCGCGGCTACTCACCGGAAGGATGCTACATTTGAGCAAACATATTTCTAAGGTCGCTGCGGGAAATTTAGGAGCCACGCTTGTTATTGACGGTAAAGATGAAATCGGTCAGCTTGCCAGACAATTCAATCATATGGTTCGGAACATTAATGAACTAATGAGTGAGGTACAAGAATCCAATCGACAGAAAAATGCGACTCAGCTTAAGCAAAATGAAATTAAATTCAAGATGATGGCCAGCCAGATCAATCCTCACTTCCTCTTCAATGCCCTAGAATCAATCCGCATGAAAGCTCTTGTCAGAGGACAAGCGGATATTTCTCAAGTCGTTCGACTGCTGGGAAAAATGATGCGTAAAAACCTTGAGGTCGGCAATGGGATGATCAGTCTGCAAAGTGAGCTAGAAACCGTAAACAGTTACCTAGTCATCCAAAAATTCCGCTATGATGACAGACTCACTTATGAGCTACTTGTGGACCCAAAGGCGAATCCTTTTCAAATTCCCCCTTTAATTATTCAGCCCCTGGTAGAGAATTGTGTCATCCACGGATTGGAGAATCGAATTGAAGGCGGCATGGTCCGGGTGGAAATCCGCTTAGAAGACAGTTATCTAAAGGTTCAGGTATCTGACAATGGAGTGGGTATTTCAAAAACACGGATACAAGAAATTAGGAAGATGTTGAATAACAATGATGACTATGAAACTAATAATATTGGGATGCGCAATATTCATTTGCGACTGCAGCTGACCTACGGTCCACAATTTGGGCTGACCTTAGCAAGTCAAATCGGATTCGGAACGCAAATCAGCTTTGCGATTCCATTAAGGAGTGATTCTTATGTATAGCGTGTTGATAGTGGATGATGAGCTGGTGATCCGTGAAGGACTAGTTGCTCTGCTAGACTGGGAGAGTCTTGGATATCAAGTCATCGATTCCGCCGCAAATGCCATTGAGGCTAAACATAAATATAAACTTTACTCCCCTGATTTAATGATCGTAGATATTCGTATGCCCGGTAGAGATGGTCTAGAGCTTGTTGAAGAACTGAGAGCACTTGATCCGGAAATGCACATCATCATCCTCAGTGGCTATGCGGATTTTAACTATGCTAAGCGAGCGTTATCCTTTGGCATTGATACCTATTTGCTCAAGCCTGTAGATGAAAATGAACTACAGCTATACTTGGAGAATCTGTCCATTGAGCTGGATGCACGTATTACTGATCGTAAGAAACAGGCCGCAGTCAAAGTATGGAACCGGGAAATGCTAGTTCAATCCTTGTTAATGGATCGAAGTGCGCAGACTCCGTCAATAATGGATTCAATCATTCTTGAAGCAGAACTACTATGGGATTCCTATCAAGTGGTTCTGATTAGGCTGATACTTCAGGACAATGCTGATCATGGACCTTCAACAGTCGTAAAGGCGAGACTTGCAAAAAGCTTTGAAGAAAATGACTGGGGCATAGTATTCTTGCTAGATTCTTATTTGGGGGTTCTGCTTCAGCCCTCATTTCAGAAAGAACTTGTACATAAGTTAATGGTCCAGAATATACAGAAAGTAGTATCTGACCATGAACTTGAATGTATCATCACCGCAGGTGATATGGTGAACTCTCTGGAGGATATCTCTGTCTCCCACCTATCGGCGCTGGCAAGGATGAAAGAGCATTTCTTCTATGACGAGACGGGGATGATTGGACCGGATTCCATGAAAATAAAGAATGGGCTGACAGTTAGTTCAGAGGAAATAGAGAACAGGCTGGAGTCCGTTCTAGAACGGATGTTTTTTTGTATGGATACCGGCAATTGCTCGTTACTCTTCACCCTGATTCAAGAAGCTGGAGAACTTATGATTACCGCCGATTATTCCGAGATGGCCGTGAAATCGCGTTATGTGCGTATCGTCTCTTATCTACTTAACAAACTCTCGTTTCAATATAAGGAGCTGAGTCCTATGCACAGCAACATGGATGAGCAAATTGAACAAATCTATAAACATACCTCTCTGCCTCAATTGCAGCGCTATGCCTCCACTCTTCTTGAGTATTATGCAAAAGGCATTACCCGCGACGATATGGAGGTCTTCCTAAAGCGGATGCTGGATCTCATCCATCGACATTATAATAAGAATCTTAAGCTCGACACGCTAGCGGATGTATTTAGTTATAGTAGCGCTTATCTAGGGAAGCTTTTTAAGAACAGCACGGGGTATTCTTTTAACAGCTATCTAGATAATGTCCGCATGGAGAAGGCCAAGGAACTGCTTACTCAAGGCTACAAAATCCATCAGGTTGCAAACGAAGTGGGCATCAGTGATGTAGATTATTTTCGTGAAAAATTTAAGAAGCATGAAGGTGTCTCTCCCTCCGACTACCGCAGAAAGAATTAAAAGAGACTCAACATTTTTCAGAAAACGCTTACGAAAATAACAGATATACCCCTGTTTTTTATATAAAATATTCGGGTGTTTCTTTCACTTTCTGTAGATTATGATTATGGCATATCGAAGGAGGGACATAAATGAAAGCGATTACCTCAAAAGCTCAACCGGAGCTGAAGAAGCCTGCTTCACGCTTTTGGCCAACTTTTATACAGCAGAAATACCTCTATATGATGGCCATCCCATTTGTGCTCTGGGCATTTGTATTTAATTATTTGCCTTTATGGGGCTGGACGATGGCTTTTCAGAAATACAAACCCGGGAAATCCTTTTTCGATCAAAAATGGGTCGGCTTACAGTACTTCAGAGAGCTTTTTCAAGATGATCAATTCTTTAATGCACTTCGCAATACACTCGCTATGAGCATCATGGGCTTGTTGGCTGGATTCATTATTCCCATCATTTTTGCTATCCTTCTGAACGAGCTACGGCTTCAGTTTCTGAAACGGTTTGTACAGACGGTCTCCTATCTCCCCCACTTCGTATCTTGGGTGGTTGCTGCCGGAATTATTACCAAGATGCTCTCTACCGATAACGGTGCGGTAAACGACCTGCTGCTAAGTCTTCATCTAATTAGTGAACCTATACAATTCATGGCTAAAGGTCATTTATTCTGGGGGATCGTCACAGCTTCTGATGTTTGGAAGGAAACGGGGTGGAACACAATCATTTACCTTGCAGCTATCTCAGGTATAGGTCCAGAGCTTTATGAAGCAGCAAGAGTAGACGGTGCAAGTCGCCTGCAGCAAGTACGAAACATTACACTTCCAGGTATTCAGACAACCATCATTATTCTGCTCATTATTTCCATCGGGCATTTAATTAGCATTGGGTTCGAGAAGCAGTTCCTGCTTGGCAATAACCTGGTGCGCGACTACTCACAGACGCTGGATCTCTACGCATTGAACTACGGGCTAGGCATGGGCCGCTTCTCCTTCGGTACAGCCATTAATATCTTCAATTCTGTGGTAAGTGTGATTCTGCTGTTTGTCGCCAACGGGATATTCAAAAAAATAACAAAAGAAAGCATCATATAGGAGGCCCTTATGCTAAGTAAAAAACTGGCCGCCGTGTCATGGTCGGACCGCATCTTCGATCTGGTAGTCTATATTGCGATCACTGTAGTGACCATAGTTACGCTATATCCTTTTCTGAATGTGTTGGCAATTTCCTTTAACGACTCCACAGACAGCATTAAGGGTGGAATTACGATATATCCACGCGTCTTCACTATTAAGAACTATGAGACGATCTTCGCCTATTCCGGGCTGATGACCGGACTCAAAATCTCTATATTACGTACGGTGATTGGCACGATTCTTGGGTTGGTCAGTGCCTCAATGTTAGCTTTCACTCTGAGTCGGGTAGACTTCCAAGCCCGAAAATTCGTCTCTACATTTCTCGCGCTTACGATGTATGTCTCAGGTGGTCTCATCCCTGGCTACATCCTGATTAAAGATCTTCATATGATAGGAACCTTTGGCGTGTATGTCCTCCCCGGTCTAGTCAGCGCATTTAATGTATTTGTCATCCGTTCCTTTATCGATGGCTTGCCCTATGCACTGCAGGAATCCGCTAAGTTGGACGGTGCTAATGACTTCACGATTTATTGGCGGGTTGTTCTTCCACTGACCAAACCTGCGCTGGCAACCATCGCTCTCTTCCTCGCCGTTGGCCAATGGAATTCATGGCTTGATACTTATCTTTACAATGGTTCCAAGGATGCGTTGACTACTCTTCAGTTCGAGCTAATGAAGGTCATACAGAGTACGACAACTAATGCGGACAATTTCCGAGGTCGCAATATGACAGAGGTTATGGCACAAATTTCTCCGGAATCAGTCAAAATGGCAATCACGATCGTAGTCACTGTGCCTATTCTAATCGTCTATCCGTTTTTGCAGCGCTACTTTGTTAAAGGTATGACTTTGGGTTCAGTAAAGAGTTAGTACGCTAATGGTATAAGCAGGCTCAGCCTGTATACACAATACATTTTTTGACCAGAAAAAGGGAGGGTTTCTATTCATGACAAGAAATACAGTAAAATCGCATGTGATGTTGATGGTCTTGACTTTACTAATTAGTGTGCTGGCAGGTTGTAGCGGATCAAGCAACAAAACGGCTGATAACAACGAAGGAACTAAACCAACGAATGAAGTTAGTGCCACTGCAGAGGCTACCGCGGAAGCAACTGCACAAGCCGAAGATTTAAGCCCGCTTACACTCTCCTTCTTCGCTGAAGATCCAAATCCGAACTGGAATAATATGAAAGACGACATCAGTAAAGTGGTTACAGAGAAAACAGGCGTCACACTCGATGCGGAATTTGCGGTAGGTGATCCACAACAAAAAATCGCCTTAATCGCTGCTGGTGGTGATTATCCGGATATCATCTCTGCCAAAGCTGATATCGGTAAACTTGTAGATGCTGGAGCAGTCATCGATTTAACGGAGTTAATCGACAAGTATGCACCAAATATTAAACGTGTGCTTGGTGACAACCTTGCCCGGGCAAAATACACAAATGAAGACCAATCGATTTATGCCATTCCTACCTGGGCAGCGGTTGATGAGAAGAAATTCGTGGCTGGCGGTGGATTTGAGCTTCAACATCGCGTCTTGAAGGAAGCCGGATACCCTGAAATCAGAACAGTCACCGATTATGAGAATGTAATTAAAGCCTATCTTGAGAAACATCCAACTGATGAGAACGGCAACAAGAACATCGGAGTCTCCCTGAACGCGGATGATTGGCATATGTACATTTCTGTCACTAACCCTGCTGTTGCAACGACAGGCGGTTCGGATGACGGGGAATATTACGTAGATCAACAGACACATGAGGCGATCTACCACTTTCGCCGTCCGGAGGAGAAAGAGTATTTCCGCTGGCTGAATCATATGAATGATATCGGATTGCTAGACAAAGAGAGCTTCGTGCAAAAGTATGACCAGTACAAAGCTAAAGTAGCCACAGGACGTGTGCTTGGCTTGATTGATCAAGATTGGGATTATAATGATGCTCAACAAGCGTTGAAAACGGCAGGAAAGTTCGATCAAACTTATGGTCATTATCCGGTAACATTAACGAAAGAATACAAGGAAACTAGCTTCTGGCCTACCGGCTTCATGGGTGGTTATGGCATCTCGATCTCCAGCACAAATCCGGATCCGATTCGTACAATTAAGTTCCTGGATTTTCTCGCTTCTGACGAAGGACAAATCTTGAATAACTGGGGAATTGAAGGTAAGCATTACGTGGTAGAGAACGGCAAACGGATCGTTCCGACAGATGTACAAGATCGCATCAACAATGACAACACAGCCTTCACCAAGGAAACAGGAATTGGCTTCTACTGGAATATGATGGTTCATTACGGAGACGGCGCTAAAGATGCAAGTGGAAATTATTACACTAAAAACTTCCCGGAACAACTTGTACTTGGGTATAGCGATATTGAGAAAGAAACTTTAGCTGCCTACAAGGCCACCACTTGGAAGGATCTATTCCCGAAAGAAGAAGAATTCACTGAAAAGGCCTATGGTGCAGCGTGGAATATCGCGATTCCAGGTGAAGATGAGGTCACCATTTTAGGTAACAAAATGAGAGATATTACATGGAAACGTATTCCGGAAGCCATTCTTGCCAAACCAGCAGATTTCGATAAAATCTGGGCTGACTACATGGCAGCTTTGGAGAAAGCCGGAGTAGAAAAAATGGAAAAAGGCTACACCAAATATGTGCAGGATCGTGTTGCCTTATGGAGCGCTAAATAATAACACTTTGAGCCGAGCGGATATCCGCTCGGCTCTTTACGTTTTGCACTGCTCAATTCTCAGAATAAATCACCTCCAAGAATGGCATTATAAGGTAGACGGTGGGTCCGGTTTATTTAGGAGGATGAGGAAAATCAAAACAAATATTACGTTTATTCAATCCATCATGATTATTATGCTGAGTACAGGCCTTCTAAATCATGTCATTATCATCCCCATCCTATTGGACGCGGCAAAACGTGACGCCTGGATCTCAGTGCTGCTTGCTGGGGCTTGTGCGCTAGTTTGGATCTTTATCCTGCACATTAGTACTACCAAAATCAAAAAACAGCATCTTTTCGCTTGGCTGGCTAAAGCTTACCCTCCTATCGTGAGCCGTATTCTTGCGGTAGTCGCTAGTGTATATTTGTTTATCTTATGCATGATTACAACTAGAGACACTGTATACTGGGTGCATCTGACCTTCTCACCAGAGACACCTATACTGGTCCTTACGTTCGTATTACTTTTGATTTCTGTGATAAATGCTTATTTAGGTATTCACTCCCTCGCGAATACCGCTGCAATTTTGCTGCCTTTTGTTGTTATATTGGGTTTTTTTATAATGTTCTCTAATACAACTCATAAAGATTATTCCTTATTAAGACCGATGCTTGAGCACGGTATGCAGCCCGTTTGGAAAGGGAGCGTGTACGTAGGAGCAGGTTTTGTTGAGGTCATCATGCTTTTCTTTATGCAACATCACATCAAATCGCGATTGTCATATCTATCGTTTATGATCATGATCCTGCTTATCTTAGGTCTAACCATGGGTCCGATAATTGGTGCAATTGTTGAATTTGGTCCGGATGAGGCTGATAAACTCAGATTTCCCGCGTATGAAGAATGGAGATTGCTGACGATTGGACGATACATCGAGCATCTAGATTTTTTTAGCGTTTATCAATGGTTCAGTGGTGCTTTTCTGAGAATTTCTCTAACAATGTTTCTAATTCTCGATATACTCCAAATTCAAAGCAAAAAAGTGAAAATGTTGGTTCTTGGAAGCATATCTTTTGCTATTGTAGTGTTCACAGCCATTCCATTTAGTGACCAATTTTTTCTGAGTATGTTAGCTCACTATGTACTTCCCTTTTCTTTATGGGGGGTACTCGCTTTTTCTGTAATTATTGCAGGGCTGATTAGCTTGGCTCAACGAAAGGGGAAAGCAACATCATGAAAGAGCCTGAGCAAAAGGAATCCAATACGTTCGAGGATGTGTTCACACGAGTATTTGGTTCAAGTTCAGACATTAAGAGACTAACTATCTCTTTATCTGACTCGGACAATGCCGTTCAAATGGTGTATTGCAAGGGGTTGTGCGATGAAATCAAAGTGGAAGAATATATCATCCCGGAATTAAAAAAAATCCCGGAATCTATTCTCACATCGAATGAACTCGATCTTATGCAAAAGGTTCCGTTTCACATGACCCCCCTTCCATCAAAAGAGATTAATGCTTCAATGATTGATACTGTGCTTAATGGTGATCTTTTCCTTCTTTTTACGCCATCGAATCAATACTATGTTGTGAAATTGGCTGATCCACCTAAACGGCAACCTGAAGAACCCAATACAGAAGTGTCCACAAGAGGGCCTAAGGATGGTTTTACGGAAGAATCATTTACCAATATTGCCCTTATTCGAAAAAGACTTAAGACAGAATTATTGGCTGTTGAACAATTCAGTATTGGAATACAAACCGCGACTGAAGTTCATCTTTTATATCTCAAGGAGACGATTAAACCTCATGTACTAGATGAGATCAAGTCAAAACTAACCGGCATTCAAATCCAGGGATTGGTGAGTAGCACCCAGCTTGAAGAAAGTCTGACTGGGTTTTCATTTTTTCCATTATTCGCATATACGGGCAGACCTGACTATGCTGCGAATTCACTGCTTCATGGCAAATTTGTGCTTTTGACAAATGGTTCGCCTACTGTGATTATAGCGCCAGTGAGCTTTAGCTTCTTGTTGAATACTTCGGAAGATGCACATATGGTAAATATCTTTGTTGCTTTTACTAGGTTATTAAGAGTCCTAGGGGTTATGCTTTCCTTGTTTTTGCCGGGCTTTTGGATCGCGCTTACTACGTTTCATCAAGATCAAATCCCCTTTACGCTGCTTGCAACGTTAGTAAATTCTAGACAAGGCGTGCCTCTTCCGGCTCCCTTGGAGGCGATTGTGATGCTCATTTTGTTTGAGATTTTTCGGGAAGCAGGGATGAGATTACCTACTGCTTATGGCCAGACCTTATCGGTAGTTGGTGGTTTAATTATCGGTCAGGCAGCCATAAGCGCCGGCATTGCAGGTCCAGGTACGATTGTAGTTATAGCCATTTCAGTATTGGCAACCTTTACATTGGTCAACCAGTCATTAGTTAGCGTTGTTAGCTTGCTTCGAATTGCTATTCTCATCATTAGCGGGTTTCTGGGGTTGTTTGGTACGATGACATGTCTGCTTGCACTGATCCTCTTTATGGTCAATTTACGTTCTTTCGGCACCTACTATCTTTCCCCTCTATCCCCGCCTCAATGGAAGGATTTTTATAAAGTTATTTTCAGAATGCCGTGGGGAAAGGGAAAGTTCACGGACAATACGGGAAATAAAGGACGAGATCGATCATGAAATTGATCCGGTGCATGCTTGTTACTGCTCTGCTCTCCATGCTGCTTACAGGTTGTTGGGGATCAAAAGAAATTGAGCATATGATCTATGTGAATACATTAGGCGTCGATTATGTAGATAACAAAGTCGTTGTTTATATTCAAATGGTTAACTTTAGTGGCATTGCGAAAAAAGAGGCCGGGCAGAGCCAGGAACAAAAAACTTTCATAGGGAAAGCAGAAGGAGATTCGTTTGATGCGGCAATATTTAATTTATATGCCACTAGTCCACAAAGAATTATCTGGAGTAATGTGAAAACAATCGTATTTAGTGAAGCAGCGCTA
This sequence comes from Paenibacillus sp. FSL R5-0744, assembly GCF_037972555.1. Classification (NCBI taxonomy): domain Bacteria; kingdom Bacillati; phylum Bacillota; class Bacilli; order Caryophanales; family Paenibacillaceae; genus Paenibacillus; species Paenibacillus sp. FSL R5-0744. The sequence continues at coordinate 3,328,462 of NZ_CP150228.1, read as the reverse complement.
AAGAAGGGTAGCGTCATCAATCAAGTATTGGACGTTTGGGATCGATATTATGAATTTCGATATACCGTTTGGACCATGGCAACCAACGAACCCATGGAAGAAGTGCTGAATACCCCGTCGATCGCCGATCTGTCAGTGATCTACTCGCAGCTTAACAGTCCCATGCGAACTTATGAACAGAGCTCGGTTATCGCTCCATTGTATCTGTACAAGTTTATATGGAAATGGAGAGAGAAAGCCGAAACGGTTCGATTACCTTTTCTTGAAGTTGCGCCAGACTGGACCAGTAATAAGGAACCTTCCCCTAACATTAGCATGTCGGGGATCTGCTTTCTGCAAAATGAGCAATTTCGTGGTTGCCTGAAGTCTAAAGAGATATTAGGGGTTCGATGGCTGGAAAAAAAGACGCAACGAACGCCTCTGATAATCAAAGATGACAAAGAAGTACTTGCTGTGATCGTCATGAACAAAGTTAAATTCTCTATTCAACCCAAGATGAAGCATGGCAAACCTATCTTCGATATTAAAGTGTCTATGCAGGGCACTCTTCCGGAATTGAGCGCAATCCTTAATCGAAAAGATATTGAACTGAAAGCGATAAAAGTAATTGATGATCAGATTAGGGAAACTTACTTGAAAGGTTTAGAAATAAATGCCGATGTATATGGACTCTCAGGCATATTCTATCGTAATCTTCCAAAAGAGTGGAACAAACTGAATGATAAAGGAATCTTACCGCTCGATTCAAGCAGCATCGAAAAGATTGATATCAAGGTGAATCTGATCAGTGGTGGGATATCTAAGATTGAGTAAACTCAGATGAAATGATCAAATAAAGGCTGAAGAACAACTTTTAATTATTAAAAGTTGTTCTTCAGCCTTTTTATTTGAAATGATTAAACGACAGGTTTCGCACGCACAGTATAATTCTTCCTGTATATGTAACTTTCTTCTCAATAGTTATTTTTAGTGCCTTTACACCGCTCCCTCAGAAGGAGGAATTCATAGTCACAACGAATAAACAGTATATCAAATTCTTTCTAAACTATCGGGAGGGCTAATATGCTGGATGTAAAGGATATTTTACTGCAATTATTGTTTGCCCTAACCCCTTTTGTCCTTTATACCATTTACTATCGTGACAAAGCCGTTAACTATTCAAAACAATTTATCACGATCACCTGCATGATATGTCTTTTTATGTCGATGACCTTTCCTGCTAGTATACAAGATGGAATCATATTCGACATTCGTTACGTGATCATGTTTTTCGGAATGGTGTATGGAGGCATAACTACTGGAGTTTTTCTTATCGTTGAGTTTCTAGTATACCGCCTCCTTATAGGTGGACAGGGACTATTTTCAGCGATAATTATTCTCTCCATCACTTTCTCCTTATCCGCATTGTTATCCAATCTATACCGTCGCAGTTCCGAGTACCGAAAGCTTATTACACTCATTGCAGGGATATGCTTTTCCATTATTCCAATAGGTACTATGTTTGCAACGGAATACCAATACACGATACAGCATTTAAAGTTCAATATCCTCGTTATGCCAGTACAAAATTTCCTCGGAATATGGATATTGATTTCCCTTTTTAATAAAGCAGTTTCTGATAAGGAATTATATCTCAGGTATCTTCAAAGTGAAAAATCGGAAACGATTGCTCATGTCGCAGCCTCTCTAGCCCATGAAGTCCGTAATCCACTTACAGCGGTTATGGGATTCTTAAAATTATTGAAGGATGATTCGATTACAAGAGAAAAGAGTCAGAAATATATTGAAATTTGCCTTGAAGAGATTAAGCGGACAGAAGTTATTCTTTCTGAATATTTATCGATAGCCAAACCCAATCATTCAATAGTAGAGAAAATTGAACTTGTGCAGCAAATCTGCTCAATTGTAGATATCATAACGCCGTACGCCAATATGAATAACGTTACTTTGGAGATGCACCCCTTGGAGGATAAACTATATGTATCTGCAAATCCTACTGAAATCAAACAACTATTCATAAATTTCATCAAAAACGCGATAGAAGCTTGCACTGTTCATTCATCAGGTATTGTGAGCATCCGTATCGAGCGTCAATCCCAATTCGCAAAAATAATAATAATGGATAATGGGGTTGGTATGAGCAGCGAGCAGATGGATCGACTGGGAAGCATTTATTTTTCAACTAAAAGCAAAGGTACCGGATTGGGTCTTACGCTTTCTTATCAACTGATCCGTTCGATGAACGGTGATGTAAATGTACGAAGTAAATCAGGAGAAGGAACTGAATTTATTCTCTCGATTCCATTAACTTACTGAGTACATAGATGCTCCAACGCAACAAAAAAACTCGGTTCAAACTTATCGTTTGAACCGAGCCTATTTAATATTACTTAATTCATAAACTTCAAATATTGCAAAATCTGTTTAATCATCAACGCTGCCTCAGCACGTGTTGCTACGTCTTGCGGTGCAAATGTTGTTCCTGTTTTCCCTTTTATTAATCCTTTCTCTGCCGCTTCTGTTACCGCTTCGCTAGCATAATCAGAGATTTGGTCCTGATCGGCAAATGGAGTACGTTGTTGCGCTTCAGTTCCGTTATCACTTTGCACGAGATGAATAGCTTTCATGATCATCACGACCATTTGCTCTCGTGTAATCTGTGTATCCGGACTAAACTTCCCTTCGCCAACGCCTTGAACCAAACCGAGTTTCGCTGCTGTATTCACGTCCGGCGCATACCACGCTGTGGCACTAACATCTGTAAACACATTTGTTAACGAATCCGTTGATAATCCCAGCCCTCTAACTAATAGTGCTGCAAATTGAGCTCGTGTGACCTGGTTTGCTGGAGCAAAGGTCCGCTCCGTCATTCCGTTAATGATCAGCTTGGAGGCTAAGGTCTCAACATCTTTTTGCGCCCAATGTCCAACCATATCATCGAATGTTTTCTTGTTCTGAACGATGGTGTATATGCCATTTAGTTGACCGAATATTGAGACTTCAGTCTTGCCGTTCTTCATAGTGAACACCGATGGCACGAAACGCATTTGTCCTGTAAGCGGATCGATCATAACTGCGGTTGCAGTCGAAGGATCTTGAATGACACCATTCATATACATAACGCGAGTCACAAAAGAATTCCCCAGATGTTGGATCTCCTCTTCTTTATCATTCGATTTAAGAATGACTTTGAATGCGATGATGTCACTTATCCGCTTCAAGCCTTTTTCTAATTTAGAGTGTTCGAACTTTTGATCCTGCTGTGAAGTCAAATTATCGATTCGAATGACTAAGGTAGCACGCTCATCTTTAGCAGCCTTCTCCACATCCTCACGATTCAGAATGGAAAGCGGAAGGTCATAAGAACCCAAATGACTTCGTAAGGTGAAAATAGTTTCGCTACTTCCTTTCATACTGTTGTACAGAATTGGAAGAGGGAACTCTACAGCGTTCAAGTCATGCTCTCCTGGAATTTCAAAATGAAGAACCGAACGATCCTTAGCTGCCATGAGATCAGCTAATTTCTGTGCCAATCGCTTGCTATCAATGACCGCCGTCACCGACGTGTGGCCGTCTTGCGTTGAGATCCGTAGTTCCGTTTCTTTCAGTTCATAGCGATTCGGATCTTCTTTGACTTGTGGCGTAGTTGTGTTTCCACTGCTGTTGTTAATATTACTATTATCGTTACCGTTGCCATTTCCGTTTTCATTACCAGATTGATTGCTTTGTCCTGTAATGGTTATGGATTTTTCTCCAATTACTCCGGAGCCGTCATTTGCAGTTACAACCACTTTTACGATGCCATCCTTAGCAGCTGTCAGCAAACCATGAACATCAATGGTTGCTTTATCTGTAGCTGTTCGGCTATCAGCTTCGAATACAGCCCATGTTACCGACTTATTCGTAGCATTATCAGGCAGCACGATAGCGCCTAATTTCAGGCTTCCGTTCTTAGCAGTAATTGTAGACACATTACCCACACTAGTGATGTCAATCGTTCCAACATACACTGTTTCAGTACCCGGATCGATAATGTCCGTTTGACCACTTATGGTTATAACCATTTCATCATGAACACCAGAGCCATCCGTTGCTGTGGTGACCACCTTCACGGTTCCATCTTTCACAGCTGTGAGCAAACCGGATACATCAATGGTTGCGATATCCGTTTCTGTTATACCATCCACTTCGTATACAGCCCATGTTACTGACTTATTCGTAGCATTAGCAGGTAGCACGGTAGCACCTAGTTTCAAAGTTCCATTCTTAGCAGTAATCGCGGACACATTTCCTGAGCTTGTGATGTTAATCGTTTCAACATTCACAAGCTCAGTGCCTGGATCGATAATGTCCGTTTGACCACTTATGGTAATATCCATTTCATCATGAACACCAGAGCCATCCGTTGCTGTGGCGACCACCTTCACGGTTCCATCTTTCACAGCCGTCAGCAAACCGGAGAGATCAATGTTCGCTTTGTCCGTTGCTGTTGTGCCATCTTCTTCATACACAGCCCATGTTACCGACTTATTAGCATGGGTAGGAAGTACGGTAGCGCCTAATTGGAGCGTTCCGTTCTTAGTCGTAATCACTGATGATTCACTTGTAATCGTGATCGATTGCACCATCTCATGATTGTTGATACTCTCCTCCATCGCTCGCAACGCAGCAGTTAAGTCATTCGCCGCTTGCTGCAATTGCTGCTGCGTTACTGATAAGCTGTCGCGTACTTTCTTCGCTTGATCAATGGCTTTTTGCAATGTTTGTTTTGAACCTTCTGGATACTGGCCATCTTCAGTCCCTTCAATAGCATTGTCGTGCATAATTTGTGCACTCATGATAAGCACTTCAAGGTCTTGATAGTCTATATCCATTTCATTCTTCACGATGTTAAGCTCTGCCGCGGAAGCCAATCCACCATGACCTTCAATAGCAGTAAGTCTTAGGTATCTACTAGCGACCGGAGTGAATTCTGCGTTTTTCTCAGTGCTGTCATCATCCCAGCGCCCGCTAGTAACCGGTGTGAAGTTGACTCCATCCAAGCTTGTTAATAACTCATAAGAAGTAATATTTCCGTTTTGTGCCCCATTTTGCCTTGGCAAATACTTTAATTTCGAAATGACGTGTGTATTCCCAAGATTAAGGGTGATCGACTGTGGAAGCGGATTAGACAAATCCCACTTCGTATGCCAGATTGTCGCCGGGTTCCCATCGATGGCTTGCGAAGCATTATTATTATCACCACTTGTCTCTTCACTCGTTGCCGTAGCTGTCATTTGCGATTGCGGGATCAACGACGTATCAATCGGAACTGCGCCGTACACATCAAATTCCCAAAAACTTGCCCAACCATCGGACATATCCGTCACATGAATTCGTACATACCTTGCGTGAGTGTTGAAATAGTCGAACTGCACTTGCTGTGAGCTTGACTTTTCTACTACGGATGCCCAGTTTACATCGTCTTCTGAAACCTCGATTTGATATCCATACTTTTTATTATCCATTTCCCACTTCACTCGAGTACCCGATAAATCGTAACCCCCCCCTAAATCTACCTTGTACCAATGTCCGACATCTCCGTCGGCCGCGCTCCAACGAGTCGTTTCATTCCCATCGTTACCAGCCGCTTCTGGGTTGTTGCTTTGATAGCTGTCTGCGGTAGCGGGCTTATTAAGCGCAACGTTCTGAGGATCACTAAAGACTTGAATTTCCTTGATCGCTGGTTTCTCTTTTCCACTGCCCCCTGCTAGTGATTCTACGGATACCCGTACATATCTAACCCCAGTTGCCGTATAGTTGTCCGGTCTCATATCTTGACCTGAGGCCGAGCGGCCCGCCATTTGTAACCATTCTTTACCGTTGGAGGAAACCTCTATTCTATAGGTGTAATAGATGTTATCCCTTCCCCAAAGGATTTTGCTGCCTGTTAAATTGTAGGAGGCACCTAGGTCCACTTGCCACCATCCAGGGGCATTGCTACTAGCCTCCCACCATGTGGCATTGATTCCGTCGTTTGCATGGATAGGCTCATTTCCAGTTACCGAACTGCTTGCGCTGACGGATTTATTCAATGCGACATTTACCAACTCTGGGCGCTGAGTCGCCTGATTTTGAAACGGAGCTACGCCAAACACTTTTAACTCGTTGAAACTAGCCTGACCGGTTTGCACACCCGTTAACGTTACGCGTACATACCGAGCATTAGCAACAAGCTTATCCCTCTGCTGTGCTGTTGCTATCGTATTTTTGGTTTTATCCAAAATGGTCGTCCAGTTCCCCTGATCTTCGGATACATCAATTTTGTACTGATTATAGGAGCTACTATTCGCCCAAACGATTTCAGATCCCGTAATGTTATAGGCTTCTCCTAAATCTACTTCCCACCATTGATCTGAATTGCTGTTTGTAGCTGTCCATCCAGTAGTGTCATCTCCATCATTTCCGTTCGTTCCTGGATTTTCGCTTTGCTCGCTGCTTGTTCTAACGGTTTTGTTTAAGGCTACATTCTCACCTTCAAACCAGTTGTCTCCTCCATCACTTCCACCGGGAACAAACATACTTTGATTTGGAACACTGGTAATTTCAGCACTTCCCGACAGCAATCCGCTCGCTGAGGCCGTTAATTTCAAAGTGCCATCCACAAGAGAAGATTTCACAAGCGCAGCGGCAACGCCACCTTCCACGGCAACCGGATTGGCAAAGGTTCGTGTCTCACCATTTCCGATGAGCCCTCCTGGGCCACTCAAGTTTAAAGAAACTGAAACATCATTTGTCGGAACTATATTGTTGTTAGCGTCCCGCACCGTAATATAAGCCATTACCAGATCGGAGCCGTCTGCAACAAGTTCCTTCCCCTTCTTATCGTACTCAACCGCCAAATGATCCGCCTGTCCCGGCGTATTCACGGTATGAGAAGCGACGACCTCACCGTCAATCAGTCCATCAGCCCGCAACGTTCCTGCTGACCAAGGAACATTGTTGAAAGTAAATGTCGGATGGGCGACATACTTTAATCCGCTGTCAGGACTACGGGTATCAATCAGTTTATTATTCAAATAAAGTTTAATTTGCTGCGTATTGCTAGTTACTGTAACATTCCTAGATGAAGATGGTGTCCAATAATTAGCGATATAAACCATCGGTCCAGAGTCGATACCACTTAGCTTCACATCAGGATTACGCTGACTTTGGAAGAAATAATAATTAAATTTCGGATAACGATCCAGATCCACTAGGCCTGAATATGCCGGGTCAGAATCCATACCCCGGTTGTTGTCGCTAAAGCTCCAAACTGAATGTCCGGCTATACGTGGATTGGCATTGAGGCCCGCCCAGTCGAAGTAGCCTTCACCATTTAGCGCCTTTTGACGCATGATGATGGAGTTGAGCATGTCGGTTTCGCCCACTTTGCGGACTGATCGATATCCCGTAGGACTTGTTGCGCTTTCCGACCAATCATCTCCCCATTCCCTCGTAAAGAGTGGTTTGAATGCTGTATCTAATTCTTTGTAGTTCACATCATAAACTTCTTTTCCGAAGAATCCGTATTCTGCAGATGTGTATGTCTGATCTCCTGGATATTCTTCATGGGTAGCATTATGAGCGTTTTGTGCATACTCCAGCGAGTAGAACGTTTCATTCAAGCTGGATTCCCACATAATAATACTCGGATGGTTTCGATCACGGCGTACCATATCCCGTATGGCTTGATAAGAACGCTCTTGGAAGACAGAATCTCCGAAGAACTGCCAGCCTGGCGTTGGGGCGATGACAGTCAATCCAAGCTCGTCTGCCGCATCCAGGAACGCAGGATCCTGTGGATAATGACCCGTACGCACATTATTGAAACCGCCTTCTCGAAGCTGCATAGCGTCTCTGTACTGTCCAGAGTTAGGCATTGCATTACCGACATACAAATACTCTTGGTGGCGATTTGCGCCATTTAACATTAATTTTTCACCATTGATAAGAAAACCTTGATCAGGTGTAAATTGAATGTGACGAATCCCGATACGGGTCTTATAGCTATCAACATAAGCAGCTCCATCATTCACAGCGGTATACACCGTATACAGATTAGGATGGTCAGGATGCCAAAGCTGTGGTTTGGATATCGTCGTCGATTGGACAAATGTATGATCGCTTCCCGCTCCTATTTTCTGTGGATCACTCACCATTGTGGCAACCACTTGATTATTGCTGTCTACAATCGTGGTTTTTACACTGGTGTTCTTAGCGCTCGTGTATTCATTGATGATATTTGTCTTCACCTGCACCGTCGCTTCCTCTTTGCTCACCTCTGGGTAAGTAACAAAGATGCCACCGTCCGCCACCTTATTTGCGTATATAGCATCGGAAACGTGTAAATTGTCCATGACATGCAGTTTAACATCTCGATAAAGTCCGCCGAAATATTGAAAGTCCAAACCGCTTTGCGGCTTGCCAGGTGGCGTTTGTGGGTCATCTCTGTTATCAAGCTTGACTGTAATGACGTTCGTTGCCCCCTCTAATTGAACATATTTCGTGATGTCGAATGTAAACGGGGTGTAGCCTCCGTGATGGACACCTAGATAAGTGCCGTTTATCCACACTTCAGCGTTGATCATCGCACCTTCGAATTCTATAAATAGCTTCTTGCCGCTGTAAGAATTGTCGAGTGTGAAATGTCTTCGATACGTTGCAAAGCCTTGGTAGCTTTGATTAGAGCCGCCGCTAATCTTTGGCTCCAGACGCACGCTATGAGGTAGATTGACTCCCTCCCAGGTGCTATCGTCAAAACTTGCCACTTGGGCTCCGCTTACATCTTCACGTTTGAATAACCAACCCGTGTTGAAATTTAATTTCTCTCGGTTCGTTGGATCAGTTGACGGGTTCTCATCATTTTGACCAGTGATGATAATAACTTTTTCACCGAAGAGAGAAGAATCATTCGTCGCCGTTGCAACGACTTTTACATTTCCATCCTTCGCAGCCGTCAACACACCAGCTGGATTGATTACCGCTTTATTTGTTGCAGTGCCATCCACTTCAAAGACACTCCAAGTCACTGGCTGATCAACCGGGAGTACGACTGCCCCTAAAGAAAGACTTCCGCCTTTAACGTTAATCCGGTTAGTTGTGCTTGTGATGGTGATAGATTTGGCATTCGAATCATTAATTTTGAGCGATTCAAAGGTTTGTAGCGCAGTATTCAAGGTATCGTAAGCCTTTTGTAACTGCTGTGATGTGATTGAAGTGCTATTAATGACTTGTTGTGCTGTTTTAATGGCCGCCTGTAGCGTTTGTTTCGAACCAGTCGGATATTGCCCTATGCTGCTTCCTTCAACGGCGCCATCATGCTTGCTTTGTGCATTCGCTATAAGCTTAACTAATTCCTGATACCCTACGTCACTAGCATCTTTGCTAACATGGAGCTCTGCCACAGATGCATAGCCTCCATGACCTGCAGTAGCAGTAAGCTTCAGGTATCTGCTTGTAATCGGATCGAATGTTGCAATTTTCTCATTGCTGTCATCACTCCAGCTTCCGCTTGTAAACCGTGTAAATGATATTCCATCCAAGCTTGTTGATAGCTCATAAGATGTAATATTTCCGTTTTGTGCCCCATTTTGTCTTGGCAAATACTTTAGTTTAGATACCATTCTTGGTTTCCCAAGATCTAAAGTTATCGATTGTGGCAACTCCGCAATAGGTTCCCATTCTGTATGCCAGATGGTTGAGGGATCTCCGTCAATGGCATTCCCCGCTTCTTCTCCGCTGTGATGACTGGTAGCTTTCGCTGTCATTTCACTTTGCGGAATCTCAGTTGCTTCTGAACCGTCAGGTGTATAATCATTCGTTCGCGTAACAACAAATCCTTGAGCTCCATCCACGGAGTCCGTGCCAGGAATCATGCGATTGAAGTTGATTTTTTTATCAACATCGCTTTCTTTAAAGCTGTTTCCCGCTATGGTAACATCCTTGGATGCATCCAAAGCAAGGTCAAAACCACCCTGATTCGCGGTATTGTTCGTAAACGTAAAGCCGTCTACACTCTTTGCATAAATCTCAGAGTTGCCGTCCGGTTTATTAAACTGGTTACCGTCAATCACGATATGACTGTGTACAGTCTTATCGGGATTCGTCAGAGAGGTGCTCGGCTCAACGCTAATCACCGCATTCCCGTTATTATTAAACGTATTGTTGCGGATCAAGACATCCTTCACCATGCCAGATTCGTACCAGCTACTCGCATCATCAGCGATCAGAATCGCACTCATCTGCATACCATTAAAGGTGTTATTCTCGATTCGGACAGGACCACGCGTTGTCACGAGAATGCCTCTAGTCGGAATCGTTTCAAACGTAGAATTCGTAATGCTAACCTTCGGTGTCCATGTAGCATTTTCCACCACATAGTCATTCTCAGTTATCAATGAAGGTACCGTCTTATCTAGCGTAAGGAGAATTTGAGTATCATTAATACGTGTTACGTTGGTGACCACAGCACTTTCCTTAGAAAGCAAAGTAGATTTATTGATGTACTCCATCGTATCCCCTACGGCAAATGCATCAAAGCCCCAGCTCTCAGGATGCATAAATTGGACCTTCACCTGATTGGATGCCGGAATCTGTACAATCTGCAGATGTGTACCATGAATATTAATGGCATCATCTTGCGCTCCAGCAAAATAGGAGTTCGACACCTGAATATCGCCTTTGCTTCCCGAAACTTGCAGGAAGTCAGCCATCGAAGCGTTTGTTCGTCCACTTCCTGCCTTAGGTGCAAAGCTCATCTTATCGATCGCTACATTTTCACTATATTGACTGACAATTCCCAGCCCCGGAACAGCGTAGAAATTGACATCAGACCACGCAATATCTTTGCTTCGATAAATCAATGCGCCTTGTTCTCTTCTAGCTGTATCCCGTAGCTGAAAAGTGTTTCCTACCGTCACATTCGGGCTTTTAGAGAAATTGAATTGCACCTCACGTTTACCGAGATCCTTCGCGCTTGTTGAGCTGTCGAGAGGATTAGCCACTCTCCAAGTTTGTTTAGTGACGGGATTATACTCTTGCACAACTCGTACATTTTGAGTTCCATTCTCTGTCCAGTTCTCTTCTCCGAACCATACTAATTGATTATTCTGAATAGAGTACCATGAGTCCTGATGTATGCTTGCTTTCATGTAGTTATCGCCTACTTCAGTAACGGTCATCTCCGAAACTACTGGACGGTTAAAATCAATGTTAATTCCATTCACCTTGATATTTGTCGCATGGTCAAATGCAATAGGCGTCATCACACCATGGAACAACAAGGTTGAGCTATTCCCACGAATGGTAAGATCATCGATATCTTTGAATAGAAGACCTACCTTTCGAGTGCTGCTTGGCGTCTGTTGGATAGTTGATGTATTTGAAATGAAATATTGCACTTTATTCGCGGTTGATGCTTTAAAGTGATAAGTATCCGTCGGAAAGTCTAGAATAACAGGCTTTTGCGCCTTCTTAACAGCCTCAATTGCTGCTCTAACCGCATCCCCTGCGTCTTCCCCTTTATAATTCAAAGTTATCACACTATAGTTAACCCCATTAATTGTTTCTTTCGTTTGTTGATAATAATCTTCGGATTTATTCACGCCCTTAACTACACGAGACTGAATATCCGCACGGTCGACTGAAATAAATGTGTTATTTGCATTGGCAATCTTCTGATCTGTCACCCGGATTTTGAGCACATGTTCCTGATTCAACATCTCCGAGCTTTCAAAAAGCAGTTGTTGATCTAAACGCGAAGAGGCGTAAGTATCAACCAGTTGTTCAGGACCATCGTCGATGGAAAACGCAACCATCCCCTGATTATCGTTCTTAGCTCCATTCAATTGCACCTTTGAGCCAGTAAAACGCAAAAGTGCGTATGAACCCGCCTTGTTAGAGTAGTGGTTGTCACGACTGAATGCCCCACCTTCGGAAGTAGTATAGTCCCAACCTGAACTGTATACAAACTGATCACTTCCTGATCCAGTTGCATTGTCGTTCACGGTTCTATCTAACGAAAATACAAACTTCTGATTATTTCCTGTTCCGGCTTTATTTTGCACGAATTGTTCACCGTTTGATAAACGGTTATCAGGCATTTCAATGACTTTGCCACTAGCCCGGTTTTTCAATTGAAAGTAACCATCACCTACATCTACGACAGACCATTCATCTTTGTAGTTCGTATCACCGATGAAAGTGGCTTGAATAATTCCCGCACCATCTGCTGTTGAAGCATTCTCTACAGCCAATGCTTTTGAACTGCTCATTGAAATTATTTTGTAATAGCCTGGATCTGTCTTCATAAACATCCATTGCTGATTCCAGCCTGAACCTGCAGTCCATTGTATGATTGCGGCCCCGTCTGCTTTTGAATCTTCATTTACGTCCATACGAAGATTGCTGTGTTGAACCGTTAGATTGAACTTCTGCTGATCATATAAATCTCTTACAGGATCTATTTTCAATAATTGCTCATCTGAATCTGTTATTGAAGTTTGGATCAGCTGTGCCCCATTCTCTGTGTTGCGTGATGCCGTAAGTGCTTTATCGCTATTGCGATTAACCAACTGATAATAACCGTTCCCTTTATCTACGAGTAGCCATTCATCATTATATGATTTGTCTGATGTATAGGTTTGCTGTACAAGCTTCGCACCATCATCCTTTGATGAATCTAATACGGCAATCGCTTTTTTACTCGTGTTATTAGTAATTTTGTAGTAGCCATCACTTACACTTTCTAAATACCACTGCTGACTGCTAGATAACGAATCTGCCATTTGAATAACTGCTGCTTGCTCTTGCTCCAATGCCCCTTCAATGTCCAGTAAATGACCGCTGTTCTTCATTGTCATCTTATACATTTGTCCGTCTTGAAGAGGAATTGAAACAATCGAGTAAACGTCTCCAACTTGTGTGTCGAAGGAAATTTGATTGTTATTGTCTACAGTATAATTTACCTTCTCCCCAACCTGATTTATGACACTTGCACCCGCTATGTTTGGATAGGCAATCACTGCACGATTACCTTTGTTTGATTTGACGCTGATATTTGTAGCTCTTGAATGGTACCATTTCACACTAACCTCAAATCCCCCGCGGGCAACTAAGCCTGAATAGCTTCCTTCTGGCCATGATGCAGGAAGCGCCGGCAAAACATCAATATTATCCAAATGGCTTTGCAGCAGCATTTCAGACATACCGGACGTAGCACCAAAGTTGCCATCGATTTGGAAAGGTGGATGCGTATCGAACAAGTTATTTAATGTACTTCCGGTAAGCTGACCTTCCAGAATGGTATGTGCATGTGTACCATCTTGCGCACGAGCCCACATGTTAATTTTGTTAGCTTTGCTCCACCCTGTACCTTCGTCTCCACGATGCTGTAACGACACTTTAGCTGCTTCCATGAGCTCGGGTGTATTTTTGTTAATTTGCTTGCCAGGATACAAGGCAACTAATTGAGACAAGTGACGATGCTTGTTATTAGGATCGTCGATGTCTTCTTTCCATTCTTGAATTTGACCATACTTTCCAATCTTAATTGGAGATACTTGTTTTAATTTACTTTGGACTTCCGCACGAAAATCAGAATCAACAGCTAAGGTTGTACTAGCCTCCAAATAATTAGTAAATAAGTCTTGTACAAGCTGCTGATCGTAAGCACATCCTGTGCTGATCGTACCTTGTTCTGGAGAAAAACAAGGTGTGGATACCAATGTTCCATCTGAGTCTTCTACTAAAAACTTAGTCCAAAATTGTGCCGTTTCCTTCAAAATTGGATAAACTCGTGACTTCAGTAGATCAATATCTCCAGAAAATTTATAACTCTCCCAAATATTATTTGCTATAAAAGCATTGGATGCCGGCGACCAGCCCCAATCAAAATCCCATCCAGGCGCAGTATATCCGAACGGATTGTTTGCCACTCCAATCGACCACGCATTAGTAATGCCATAATATTTTTCGGAAGAAATACGCCCAGGAGTACGTAGCGAATCTATGTAATCGATCAGTGGTGTCATTGTCTCCGAGAGATTCGTTACCATCGCTGGCCAATAGTTCATTTGAATATTGATATTAAAATGATGATCGCTGCTCCAAGGCGCTCTATTTGAATCATTCCATACGCCCTGTAAGTTGGCCGGTAGTGAACCCGGACGAGAAGATGAAATTAACAAATATCGCCCATATTGATAAAATAAAACCTCGAGCGCTTTACTTTTCGTTCCCGCATAGGTGGCTAAGAGCTCGTCTGTCGGAATCGTAGGTTTAGACTCCCCCAAATCTAGTTTCACACGATCAAACAAAGACTTATAATCTTTCTTGTGATTCTCAAGTAGTGTTTCGTAAGATTTACTCTCTGCGGCATCTAATATCGCCACTTCCTCATTATGCGGATCAGTTCCTCTATAAGTTGGATAGCTGTTGGCATAGTTGGTGCCTAATGACGTAAGAATAGTTAGCGAATCTACATTCACTGCATGGATCATTCCGTTACCTGGTGTTATATTTCCACCTTGATTTAGTACACGGAAGTTCGCTTCATATAGCATATTGTTGTCTTGTACATTGCCCCTAATATTAATGTTGTTACCACTAGCCGTGATGGTTCCTCCATGAGCACTTGTCGGGCGTACATCCAAGGATAACTTACCTGGCTGATTGGCTGTCAGACGTGTAACCATTACTTTATCTGGATAGCTGACAAAGTACTCACGAGTATACTCTACTCCATCCAGCGAGTATTTAACTCGAGATATCGCGTCTTCAAGATCAAGCTCACGACGATAATTCTCTACATTGCTTGTTGCTGACTTCTCAAAGTCCAGATACAAGTCGCCAAAGGTTAGATAACTTCCTAAACCTTCATTCAAGCCTGTAAGATTCTCATTTGCTTCTTTGTGAGCACCATCGATATCCCCCTCGCGGAGTTTAGCTCGGACACTCTCTAAATGATCTTCACCACCCTCGCGATTACCGAATGTATACGGGTTAGAAGTTGTTGGTTCATCCGTGGAAGGCCAAGTATATACAAAAGAAGAACCTGGACCACCAGACCACAACGTTTTTTCATTTAACTGAATGCGTTCTTGCTCGATGCCACCGAAGATCATCCCTCCCATAAGGCCATTGCCAATTGGAAGCGCATCAGTTTCCCAATTTATCGCCGGTTGTCGGTACCATAGGGACAATTTATTCTCCGGAGCATCAGACATTCTATTGATTGCGCTTACAGGTTCTGCTTTAGCTATGGGAACTGATATAGGATTCTGAATAATTAAGCTCAATGATAAAGCGCTCACAGTCAAACGTTTAGCTAAAGGTTTGATTTTAATCAAGATCATTCACTCCTCCTTATAACTAGTTGATAATCATTGTGCTCGGTTCACAGTTAAGTGTGAGCCGAGCACAGTTTTCAAACATTTATCTAGTTCATAAACTTCAAGTATTGCAAAACTTGTTTGATCATCACCGCTGCCTCAGCACGTGTGGCTGCATCTTGTGGAGCAAAAGCTGTTTCTGTTTTGCCTTTGATTAATCCTTTGCTTGCTGCTTCTGTTACGGCTTGGGTAGCGTAACCAGAGATACTAGCTTGATCGGCAAATGGAGTGCGCAATTGAGCTTCTGCTCTATCATCTCCTTGAACGAGCTGAATAGTGTTCATGATCATCACGACCATTTGCTCTCTCGTAATCCGTGAATCCGGACTAAATTTACCTTCACCAACGCCTTGAACCAAACCAAGTTTCGCTGCTGTGTTCACATCCTGTGCATACCACGCAGTTGTATTAACATCTGCAAACACATTCGTTAACGACTCCGTCGATAACCCCAGTCCTCTTACCAGTAGTGCCGCAAATTGAGCACGCGAGACTTGACTAGCTGGCGCAAACGTCCGTTCCGTCATTCCGTTAATGATCAGCTTGGATGCCAGCGTCTCAACATCCTTTTGCGCCCAATGTCCAATCATATCATCGAATGCCTTCTTGTTCTGAACGATGGTGTATAGACCATTTGCATGTCCGAAGATCGAGACTTCAGTCTTGCCGTTCTTCACGGTGAACACCGATGGCACGAATCGTAGTTGTCCCGTAACCGGATCGAACATAACAGCGGTCGCAGTCGCTGGATCTTGAATAACGCCATCCATATTTATGAAACGTGTCATAAACGGATTTCCGAAACGTTGAAGCTCTTCTTCTTTATCATTCGATTTAAGAATGACTTTGTACGCGATGATGTCGCTTACTCGTTTCATTCCTTTTTCTACTATGGATTGTTCAAACTTCTGCTCATGCTGTGAAGTCACATTATCCATTCGAATGATTAAGGTTGCACCCGCAACTTTAGCTGCTTTCTCAAGTTCTTCACGATTAAGATTGGCAAGTGGAAGTTCATAACTGCCTAAATGGCTTCTAAGTGTTATGATTGTTTCCTTATTTGCTTTCAAGCTGTTGTACAAGACATCCAATGGCAAATTGACTGTATTCCATGAATTCATTCCCGGAATCTCGATGTCAAGATTAGGGGTTCCTGTAGTTTTGTTAAGAGCTTCTAACTTCTTCGCTAAAGCTTCCTTATCGATGTTAATGGTCAGGCTCGTTGTTCCGTTCTGTGCAGTTTCACTTTGTAGTTCTTTTCCTGCTGGAACATAACGATGTGGATCTTCTTTTGTAGGAGGGGTCGTTGGTGTAGGTGTAGGACTCGTTGATGTCGTTGGGTTGCCTGGATTTGTTCCTGGGCTTGGAGTAGGCTCTGGGCTGTCATTTTGACCGCTTATCATAATCTCTTTTATTCCGTAAACAGTGGTGTTATCAACGGATGTTGCAACGACTTTCACAACGCCGTTCTTCGCAGCCGTTAACAACCCATTTGTATTGATGATTGCTTTATCCGTTACAGTTTTTCCATCTGCTTCATAGACCGCCCACGTAACGGACTTATTCGTAGCATCAGCTGGTAGAACTTCCGCTTGTAACTGCAGAGTTCCTTTCTTCACTTCAATGGACGACGAAACGCTCGTGATTGAGATAGACTGTACTTTAACATGTTGATTCTTTGAAGCCTCTAATACTTGAATTGCTGAATTCAAATCATTTGTTGCTTGTTCTAACTCAGACTGTGTAGCTGAATCATTGTCATGCACTTGCTGTGCCTCCATGATCGAATCCATCAGTTTCTGTTTCGAACCTATTGGATACTGACCAACAGCCGTTCCTTCCACGACTAAATCATGAATGGCTCGTGCATCAGCGATTCGTGCGGCAAGTTGTGCTCTATTAACATCATCGCTTACGATCACATTCGCAACAGCTGGGATCACTGTGCCGTCTACCGCTCCACTTACGCTAAAGACACCCGCTTCGGCATACTGTGAAGGATCAATTACGTCCCATACAACTGATTTATTTTGGGTTGTTCCATCGCTGTATACAGCCGTTACAACTGTTGGCAGTACAGGTGGAGTTCCAATCACCGTAGCTACATTGACTGGCATGATATTTGTAATCACTGGTGCAGCTACAGGCTCCCATTTCGCATAGAGAGTAATATCATTTGCCGGAACCGTATCAACAGTAAAATCCCATACTGTATTCAAGGCTGCGTCTTGATACCAATTCACAAATTTAAATCCATCACGAGTCGGTTCTGTAGGCGCAGTAATTTTCGTACCGACTTCAACCCCATACAAGGAAGAAATCGAACTTCCTCCATTACTATTGAAGTTAATAGTCGTACCGGTCTTGAATAGAGAAGTATCCCACTCATCATGCCAACTTACCGCAATTCTGCGATTCTCGTTATCGAGTTCAATCGGAAGCCAAACATATCTGGAATCACTCAAATTACTCGGGTACCAGCGATCGGCCATAAAGATAAATTTATTCGGTACCAGAACACCATTACCATCCCGATAAGGCAGTACAAACGTGCTTTGGCTCCTGAAGGTATTTCTATTGTCATTAACCATAGGATTTCCTTTATTTTCCCACGGTCCAAACATTCCCTCAGTGGAGACGCGGTATTGGGCTTCGTTAGGATCCCAACCGGACAAACCGGACGTAATCATATAATAGACTCCGTCTTGCTTAAAGATCGTTGGTGCTTCTCTCCAATCTTTAAATGCTCTCACATAGTGAGTTCCTTCTAAGGATTCACCCTTCTCATTCTGGGCTGGACCAGTATAATCATCGTTCAACATCATGATTATGGTCGTAGCATTTTCTTCGGAAGAAAAAATCAAGTAGGCTTTGTCATCCGTCGCTTCATTACCATCGTCATCGACATACAAGGTCATATCCCGAAGCATTCCTTCATTGCCACCTTTATCACCTACATTTGGCAATCGGGATGTGCCGAGATATGTGAATGGTCCAGTCGGCGAATCGCTTACAGCAACACCACCTTCTGCTGTCCAATATTCGCCAGCAATCGGTCCGTCTTGATGCCACCACATCACATAATTGTTGTTCTTCTTGTTGTAGACGACTTTAGGACGCTCGACAACTTTATCCCAGTTGAAATCTTTATACATCTTTTGCTTCTCTTCATTCGAATAATTCGAATACAGCGCATTTAGCTCAGCGATTCGAGCTGGTGAATTATGTTTACTGAGCGTATTGTTTGGCGCTTTCATGTTACCTGTGTAATCTTCATCTTTACTTTTAATTTCTACTTTCCTATCCGGATCGTATGGAACCCCGCTATTCTTGTACGTTTCAGAATTTTCATCCAGATATAATGGCAGGTCATTTCCAGCCGGCACTACAGCTTCGCCAAGTTGAGGGTTATTGAAGACAGGCAATACGATGCCTTCATTTTGCCATTTGTACAAATCTTTGGACGAATATGCGTGAACTCCAGTAGGAAGATAACCTTCCGTCTTGTCTTCACCGTACCAGTAATATGTCTTATTCTTCTCGTTGTACAGAATGCCTCCGCCATGTGCTTGAATCGGTACGCCTTCCGTATCTAACCATACTTCACCACTCTTAATGGAGTTTCTGTTATTTACAGTCAAATAGAGATTGTATAAGTCTTTTATCTGTCTGGTGTATTGCGAAATGCTTTCTTCGGTTAAATCACTAAGATCACCGATCGTTGTAATTTGCTTTTCTATCGCAGCTTTCACTTTTGGACTAATGTCTGACAACGTACGCAATTGATCGATTGCTGCTTGTAGTTTACTAGTATCAAAAGTCGCTGTTTGTTTCTGACTAACTGCAATTTCTGCAGCGCTGAGTGTGTTACCGTCACCGCCAGTAGTTATAGCCTGAATGGCGATATACCGAGCTTCAACGGATTTGAACGTTGCGGATTGAACACTTGTGCTATAGTCATCAAAAGAGCCATTTGCTGCAAATTTGAAATTCTCGTCCAAATAAGCTTGCGTACCGACAGCGTCAGCAGGTAAATCCTTCAGGTTCGCATCGCTGTAATAGATTTTGAACTGTTTGATGCGACCATTCGCTTTGTCTAGTCTTGGTGTAACAAGCACCTTCCCAACGTCAGGAACGCTCTCTCCCAGATCTATAACGATATAATCGCCAGATTTGTATTTCCGTCCGTTCTTGTCCCAGTTAGATTCGTAGAAGGTAGAAATATCGTTATCCACCATTAGATTAGCAGGATTCGCGTGATAGGCTTCTGGTGTATAGAAAAGGCTCATTCCCTTAATATTTGGATTACTGTTTTGAATATTGGATATTTCAGTAAAGATACGGCTGGCAAATTTCGCGATCTCTTCTTGTGTCGCTGTTGCGCTATTTAGCAGAGTACTAGCTCGACTAAGGATCGCGTCGAGATTCTTGAAGTAAGACTCATCTTTCCCAGAATCTGTTTTGAACTTCTCTGCAGCTTGAATTGCGCTGTCTAAGCTGGAGAAATCCACTTTATATCCCTGCTTGTTAAAAATATTGATCTCTGCAGCCGATGCATATTGCTTACCTGCATCACTTCTCGATTCAAGTGCAGTAAATCTAACATATTTAGCACCCTGCGCATTAAAGGTTGCTGATTTCTCTGTCTTATCGGCATTCCAAGTTCCTTCTGCAACTACTTTGGTGAATTTATCACCATCGTCACTTACAGAAACTTCGAACTTAGTGACTACACCATTCCAGTCCACATCCTGTCGTGGCAAATATTGAAGTTTGTAAATACCGTTATATGCTTTACCTAGATTATAAGTAATGGAATGCGGGAGTGTTGAATATTCGTTGTTATATGCAGTATGCCATTTAGTCCAAATATCGCCATCAATAGTTTTCTCCGGCCCATCCTCAGATGCGGAATTGTCAGACGTTGCCGTCATCTGGCTTTGTGGGATAAGTCCTTGGCCTAAAACGCTATATTCTACGTTCAGTTTGTAAACGATTTGCGTGATCTCTTCCTGTGTTGCTAAAGTGTTCTTTTGAACAACTTTGGCTTCATCCACCAAATCTTGCAATTCCGATACATTTACATTTGCGTTATTAGCTGAGATATAGTCTTCTGCTCTAGAAATTGCATTAGCGAGTAAAGTCGTATCCACTGTGAAATTGGACTTTCTCATAATATTTATCTCTGCAGCCGATGCGTACTGCGCTCCAGACCCATTACTTTCATCTACCTTTAACCTTACAAGCTTCGCTTTTCGCGAAGAAAACGTTGCAGTTTTTTCAGATTTATCGTTCTTCCAGGTTCCTATCGCAACCGGTGTGAAGTTATCGCCATCCGAACTCACTTCGATGGTAAACTTCGTTACGATACCGTTCTCATCTTTATCTTGCCGAGGCAAATAGCTCAGCTTGTTGACATCATCATATTGCGCTCCAAGATCATAAGTAATCGAATGCGGTCCCGCATTATAAGGGTCCCATGACGTATGCCAATTCGTCCAATTATTCCCATCCAGTGTTCTTTCAGCTTCTTCACCAGACTGAGCACTACTCGCGGTTACCGTCATATCGCTCTGAGGAATAAGTAAGTTGCTTGTAAAGGAAGCTCCATCAATTACGAAAGTTGTAATAGATTTTGCGCCAACCTTCGCTTGCAGCATTTTATCCAAAACAGGAATTTTACCCTTTTGTACGACATTCTCTGTCGCGGAAGAAACATAAGGCGTTGCATCCCCAGTGACCGTATCAAACTGTGACAAATCTAAAGAAATATTTTGACTGGTTACGTTTGGATTTCTATATACAATATGAATTTTTTTAGTATTAGGATCAAAAGCGGCCAACGTGTTATCGTCGGTATCCTCTATGAAACGTGCACCCTGCGGAATAAATTTACTAAATTGCTGCATGGCGTAATACTTCTTCGTATACCACCATTCTTGCGTGTCGAAATCTGCATGAAGGAGACCCCAGTTCATGTTCTCCTTATCCTTTTGCATATTCTTCTCGCTTTCAAACGCTTGCCAAGTGATCCACGCCGTAGGTTCTAGCCAAGTAATGTCCGTCATAATTCTTTCTGCCAATGCTAGTGCTGGTTCGAAATCATCATGGTCGTGGGCAACCCCAGAAGGACCTAAATCCACTTCAGACATCCACAACGTCTTGTCTGCAGCTTTCGCGGCATCTCTGATCTCAGCTCGCTTTGAACCACCGTAGGAGTGGGTATTCATTTTACCAACATTAGCTTTAGTTGTCTCATCATAAGAGTTCCAGTTACTTACAAAGGTGTCCAGAATAGATTCATCCATGGCAGCTATTTGTACAGATTGTAGATTTGCTGCATCCAATTTAGCACGTGTCGTATTTATGATTTTCATTTGAGAACCAACATCCCAGTGGGAACCCTCTTGACCCCCACCGAATCCCCAGTAACTCGTACTAGGTTCATTCACTGGTGATAGATAATTGAAGTCAATATTCCAGTCATCTTTGAAATGCTTAACCACTTCTGTCAAATAATTAGCAAAGTTCTCGTACTCATCCGGCTTCAAGTTGTCTTTTCCCGAATCCCAGTGACCAGTCGTACTTCCGCTTTCCGTCATATAATACGGAGCAGAGTTCGAGAACGCTTCCAGAATGTTGGCACCTCGTTCTTTTGCCGCCTGCAGCCACCAACGCTGATTAGCATCTTGCGCCCAATCAAATACTCCAGGTGATGGCGAGAATCCGGGTACTTCCCCTCCTTGGCGCATCGTATTGTAGTCAGGATTCTCTCCGCCGCCTATATTATATCTAGCAATATTAAAATTCAATCTGTCTGGAGAATATAGTGAATCAGCCATTGCATTTTTGACTTTATCGTTCCAACCACCAGTGATATTACCAAACCAGGCAAGTGAGGTTCCCCACCCCTCCCAAGATTGCTTCATATGGTTTGGATCTAATTTAATCGTAGTATTCGCTGCATCTACCTTCTGACCTGTTAAACCCATAAACATAGGTACGACTAAAGAAATAGAAAGAAAAGACATGGTCAACCTTCGTTTAACTGTAGTAATCATCCAGATTACCCCCTTCTCATAAAAATAATCATAGAAACCACTTCTTTACTATCTTCCGATCAACATTGCAAACTATTTTTTAGATTACAAACACCTCCTCCATAAAATGTAAACGATTACAAATATGTATAAACCAACTATTCAATCATTCACAAATAGGATTTGGTTGCCCCAACCTTATCCATTGAGGCAACTGCTATCCGTCTCTAATTATGCTCTGCGAATTGTAAATTCAAAATCCAAATCTATTGATGGATCAATTAAATATTCATCAAGAACTGGTGCTCCCCAGCTGTCATCACCGCCAACGCCCATTTGACGACCGGCAATCGTAACAACGGTATGATGAATGTTCGGCAGCTCATAATGATGCGTCGCATTCTCCAGCTCCATTGCGGAATATGGCGATATGTTGGCTTCAACAGGGGCTGAGACTGGTGAGGATATTATAATCCCTTGACCAAGATCGTTGGTTACGGATACTTCACGCACACCTGTACGGTTGCCTGATTCCTGCGGTACCAAATAGGACGATACATTGTCCACCGCATGATTCTGAAAGCGACACAATCTCGCGCCAAACGAACGGTCAATATAATTTTCTTCTGGCCCATTCGCATACCAATTCAGCTGGTAATAATCCGCTGGCACCTTGAAGGTTAAAGCGAAAAGGGGAAACTTCGGTAAACCCGGCTCTCCATGGTAGCTTGATTTTACCTTTATGCTCCCATCGGAGAACACCGTGTAAGTTACACTTACTCGTACTCCTTCTGACACACTCAGTTTATACACGTAAGTCACAGTAGCTCGGTCCTCTTCTTCCATAAGCTCGAAGTTTAAGGTTCTTCGGCTCAAGCTTGCAGCATACCAAGTGGAAGAGTCGAAATGCATTCCCGCCCCCTTGTCGTTGTCTGTCATCGCTCTCCAGAAGAGCGGTGCCGGCGGCGAAGAGATCATTTCCCTTCCTGAATATTTGACGGATATTAGTGTACCAGCCTGCTTCGAGAACATTACAGAGAAGTCACGACCGTGAACGCCAATATTTACATCCCCTTCAACTACGCGAAAATCATTTACATTAGTGCTTACCTTAGGCTGTGTTGTAACCTCATCTTCTGACTTGTTCTCCACTTGAAATACATACTGTCCAAAAGCGATTTCATAACCAGCGCTTGCCCATAACGAATCTTCTTTGAGCACAAGAGAAACATCTAAACTATACTCACCAGACAGGTTAGTCTCTGGTAAATCAAGTTCTACATATCTTTCTTCTCCGGGTTTAACCTGGGCGAATACAATGCCATGATGGAATTCCTTGCCCTCATAATTCAGACAATAGTTCAATTTATAAGCATCCAAGCCAACAAATAAGTTCTCATTTCTGATGATAACCCCATAGCAATCAGGGGAAAGTTTGACGTTCTGATATAGAAATTTCACTTCCTGCATTTTCGGAGACCATCTGCGATCCGCATACACAATTCCGTTTCCTGAGAAGTTGTAATCGGTTGAACGGTCATCGAAGTCTCCACCATAAGCCATATAAGGTTTGCCATATCGATCATTTTTTACGATGACCTGATCCATGAAATCCCAGATAAATCCACCTTGATACATTGGATACTTCTGCTCTAGCTCTGTGTATTTATGCAATCCTCCAACGGAATTCCCCATCGCATGCATGTATTCGCAGCTAATATATGGCTTTAATGGATTTTCTTTTAGATACATTTCGATATCTGCTGCTTTCGCATACATCCGGCTTTCCATATCACTCGCATCATCATAATCCCGGTTATGGAACACCCCTTCGTAATGAACCAGACGCGTAGAATCCTTCTCACGAAAATAATTCGCAACGTTCCGAATGACTTCTCCGGCAAAAGACTCGTTGCCACAGGACCAAATCAGAATCGATGGATGGTTCTTGTCTCTCTCCACCATGGAAATCGCACGATCCATTACGATATCCTGCCATTCAGGCTTACTGCCCGGTATGTTCCAAGACGGTTCTACAACACCCATTTTTTGCCATGATCCATGCGATTCTAAATTCATCTCGTCAATAACATACACACCGTACTCATCACACAGCTCATACCAGAGTGTTTCATTCGGATAGTGCGACGTCCGTACAGCGTTGATATTCGCCTGTTTCAAAGTCTTTATATCCCATTGCATATCTTCTTTCGTAATACTGCGTCCGAAGCGCGAATTAAACTCGTGCCGGTTGACACCTTTGAATACAATACGTTTACCATTTAAGTACATAATCTTATCGATCATCTCGAATTTTCGAAATCCAACCTTTTGCGGCACAACTTCCACAAGATCCCCGGATGCGTTGAAGACAGATACGTAAAGGGTATACAAATTAGGATCTTCTGCGCTCCACAGATGAACCTTTGATGCCTCAACCGTAAGCGAAACGGAATCTCCTGAAATTCCAGTCTCGCTACGAACTACAAGATTACATGCCTTATCCTTAAGTTCAAGGACCACTTTCGAAGCAGGCTTACCCATCAACTGCAATACAGCCGTTAGCGTTCCCTGCTCAAACTTCTCATCCAGATCGGTCTGAACGTGGAGATCCCTCACGTGAACATCAGGCACAGTATATAGATACACATCGCGAAAGATTCCGGAGAAGCGCCAGAAATCCTGATCCTCCAACCAACTTCCGGTACTGCGCTGATAGACCTCAACCGCCAGCTTATTCTCACCTGCCGTCAAGTACGGTGTCAGATCAAATTCACTCGGCGTAAAGCTATCCTCGCTATAGCCAACAAACTCCCCATTTAGCCAGATATAAAAAGCGGATTCAACTCCCTGAAAAGAGATATACAGTGGACGTTGCTCCCAGCCTAAAGGCACTTCAAAATATTTAACATAGCTGCCTACAGGATTGTGATCCTCAGATATCATTGGAGGTCTAAGATGCTCATGACCATCCCATGGATACATCGTATTCACGTACTGAGGCTGCCCAAAACCCTGAAGCTGGATATGTCCAGGAACCTCAATATCATCCCACCCTCTACAGGACACGTTCTCCTTATAAAAATGCGCCTGTCGTTCCATAGCGTTGTGGGCGTAGCTAAATTTCCAGCTTCCGTTCAGGCTATGGCGCCAACGCATATCTCCAAGCCCTTCAGCCTCAAATTTCGTCTCGTAATACCGATGATCGGAGTGCGCATGTATTCTGCCTACTGCATAAATGGAAGGGTCTGACAACCATTCCAGGCTTGGAGTGACGCCCCGTTCAACCTGCTGCTTCATCTAATTTTCCTCCTTCTGCTATTAAAATGATCGCTTTCTTATTTAACTGAACCCGTCATACCAGCCACAAATTGCTTTTGCATCATGAAGAATACAAGTGCAGTCGGCAGAGTCGTAATGACAATCGCGGACATAATCAGACCATAGTCAGGCGCATAACCCGATCCAAGATTCGATATTAGCAATGGCACGGTCATATTTTCTGGTGATTGCAATACGATCAAAGGCCATAAATAGTTGTTCCAGCTGTTAAGGAAGGTGATAATCGCCGCGGCAGCATAAGTTGATTTCATCGTTGGCATATATATGCGGAAGAATAAACCAAATTCCGAAAGACCATCGATGCGACCGGCTTCCATCATTTCTTTAGGAAACATTTTTGTGTTTTGACGGAAGAAGAAAATTAAGAATGCTGTTGTAAATGTCGGCATAATAACTGCTGCTGCCGTATCGATACCAAGGAACGGCACAACACTCGATACTTTGGCAAACATTTGAAATAGAGGTACCATGATTGCCGCGAACGGAATCATCATAGAGGCTAGTAAGATATTAAATACGATATCTTTACCACGGCTGCGGTACATTTCAAAACCATATCCAGCCGCTGATGCTACCAATAGTGAAAGTAAAGTAGTAACAACAGAGATTTTTGCAGAGTTCCAAAGAGCTTGCCACATATCTACGGAATTGAACAGATTGTCAATATTTTTAAAGAGATGCGCACCTGGTAGTAATGTCCCTTTAGTTACATCAACCGACTGATTCGTGGCACTAATAACCATCCAGATAAATGGAAAGATAGAGATCAGCGCAGCGATGACTAGAAACAGGTAAGTAAACATGCGTTTAGTTTTCATTATCTCTTGTCTCCTCCTACTTTGTTCTGAATCAGCGTCAGAATGAGTACCATTACAACAATCGAGTAGGAGACGGTTGCAGCGTATCCAAAGTCAGGTGTGTATTCAAAGGAAAGGTTGTAAATATATTGGGAAATCGACATGGTTGCATTGCCGGGTCCACCTTTCGTGATGTTAACCACCTCATCAAACAACTGAAGTGTTCCAATGGTCGATGTTATCGTCGTAAACAAGATAATCGGTTTCAGTAGAGGAATTGTGATTTTGAAAAATTGAGTAAATGCACTAGCGCCATCTATGTGAGCAGCTTCATATATAGATTTGTCTACATTTTGCAGGGATGATAAATAGAAAATCATATTATAGCCAGTAAAGCGCCAGGTGATAGCAATGATGATCGTAACTTTGGCCCAGAAGGGGTCAGTAATCCATTGAATCGGTTCGCTGATTAGATGAAGATTCACCAGAAATTTGTTAATGATCCCTTCGGCTCCAAACATGTACTTGAAAACAACGGAATACGCTACAAGTGAGGTTACCGTCGGCAGAAATATAGCCGTTCTGAAAAAACCCTTAAATTTCAGTCTATCGTCATTTAGCAGGACGGCGATAAAGAGCGCCAGTACCAGCATGACTGGAACCTGAATAATCAAATAAATAAATGTATTTTTGACGGCAGTAAGAAAAGTAGTATCGCTAAACAATCGAATATAGTTATCTAGTCCGGTAAACTGAAGATTGTTGCCTCTACCCGTCTTAAAGGATAGAATTAACGCTTGGATCATTGGATAAAAATAGAAAATACTGATCATAATGACCGGCACAAGGACGAATAACCAACCCGTCAGACGGATCTGCCGTGACCCTTTAGAGCTCTTATGTTTTTGCGGGCTTAGCCCTGTCTTTATAGTTTCCACTCCACTCCGCACCCTTCTGTCTTATATATTAGAGATGAAAGCCCCTGCTACCTATCCTTCTGTATAAATCCAATTTACAGGAGAAGAAGGAGCAAGGGCATCGGTTGTACAGCCTAAGTGCGATTAGCGAATTTGAGTATCCGCTTGCTTCTGCGCATCTTTCAGAACAGTGTCTACATCTTTGCCACCTAGATAAGATTGTACTGCTACAACCATAATGTCCTCGATTGCGTAAGTGTTCATGCCATAGTTGACGTTAGGAATTTGCTCGGTCCATGCTGCAAAGTCTGATACGACCTTTTGGCCTTTGAAAAATTCATCCGCAGCTGAGTAAGCTTCACCGCTCGCCGCAGCTTTCAAGGTGCCGATAACACCAACTTTTGTATTCAACGTCTGATACAGTTCAGCATCAGAAGCAAAAGTCTTAGATAGGAACTCAGCTGCTGCTTCTTTACCATCTACATTCATTACGTACCAGGAACTACCTCCAAGGTTGGAAGCGTGAACAGAGCCTTCTGTTCCTCCTAACTTAGGTAGTGGAGCTACTGCCCATTTACCAGATTGAGAAGCTTCTGCTTTAATCGAAGGTGTAATCCAGTTACCTGTAGGTACACTAGCCACTTCACCACCATTGAATGCACCTACAAACTGACTCCAGTCTGAAATTACTTTTACGATCCCGGAATCCATCATTTCTTTGTACATCACAAGTGCCTCTTTCAAAGCAGGGTTGCTTTCTATAGTCGGAGTCTGACCATCATCTCCGGTATACCATGCGCCCGCCGATTGGATCATCACTCGGATAAGACCAAGGTCGTTCGGATCAAGTGTTAGCATGCTTTTGCCGGTTTTCTCTTTTACAGCTTTACCGATCTCGATATATTGCTTCCAGTCGATATCCTGTAATGCATCCAGGCTGTAGCCTGCTTGCTCGAGATAGTCTGTCCGTACATACATTCCAGTTACGCCAGAGTCAAACGGAACACCGTATTGTTTGCCGTCAACACTGGTAGGGCCAATCTTATAATCCGCAAAGTCAGCAGCCTTTACAACATCCGTCAATTCATAAAAAGAATCTGGATATGCTTGTAAGAAGCTCTGTGCACGATAATCTTCGATCAACACAATGTTAGGCAGACCCTTCGTGGAACCAGAGTTTAGCCCCGTATTCAGCTTTTGAACGATATCAGCTTGCGCGTTCTCAACGACGTTAACCGTTACGTCCGGATTAACTTTCGCATAAGCATCTTTGGCAACATTCATAGCGGCAATGTTAAACGCCGGGTCCCAAGCCCAAACTGTAATCTCTTTTGGCTTGCTGCTACCTTCGGCACCGGAGTTACCAGAGTTGCTCGTTTCATTTTTCGTTCCACCTGTGGAACATGCCGACAGTAGAACCACACTAGCTAGCATTACGGATAATAATTTTTTCACTACGTAAACCCCCTTGATAGTCTGAAAAATAATAAAGATGGAAGCGTTTTCTCTTCTACGCCTCCATCTTATCATTTTGTATTCGTTTTCTTTGGCAGTATCTTTGTTAGCTTTGGTGATATTATTGGGTCCTATTTTGATTCTAATATCGACTCTGGTACTATTTTTAGATTCATGTAAAATTTTTAGTTTTTTAACAATGGAAGCGTAACAACGATTTGTGTACCTTCATTCCGTTTGCTTGTAATATTAATCCCGTATCTCTCACCGTATAACAATTTGATTCTATCATCCACATTCCGTATACCGATCCCGGAGAACAGTTGGCGTTTGTGCTTCGAAGCTGGTAGCTGCTCCTCTTCCAGCAAATTCGGGTCAAGATCCATTCCATCACCGTTATCTACAACTTCACATACTAGTTGCTCTTCCTGTACGGAAATCATGATGAGAATTCTTCCCTCATCTTTAAGGTTGAATGCATGAAAGAATGCATTTTCGATAAAAGGTTGAAGAATTAGCTTCGGCATATGATAATCCAAGCTCTCTGGCTCCACAAAGTAATTCACACGAATCTTCTCGCCATATCTCACGTGATTGATATACACATAATGCTTCAACGACTCCAATTCTTGACTAACAGGAATAGTAGAATGAACATCGCTTACTGTATTTTGCAGGAGTGAGATTAGTGAATTTATCGTTCCAGCTGCTTTTTCCTTATTGCCCTGCTGCACCAGAAATTTGATAGAAGCCAGCGTATTATATAAAAAATGTGGGTTAATCTGCATTTGGAGTGCCGCCAGCTCCGCATTACGTTGTTGCTTCTGAGTCTCCATCAGCTTATCAACATAATCATGAAGTGAATCAAGCATAAAATTGAAGGCGTTACCTAACTCCTTAACTTCATAACTACTATTAGTGACATCTACATGATTATCGAAATCACCTGTAGGAATACTCGACATCTGTTTAACGAGTACACGTAAGGACTTCGTCATTTTTCGGGTAATCAAAAAAACAATAATGAGCGATATTGCCACGATAGCCATGATTGTCAGTGTCACCGCTTTGGCATTCACCATCTGTCCGGTCACGGCGTTCTTATCTATCAGGTTCACCATGTAAAAATCAAATTCAGGTAAGTATTCCGAGAAAACAATTCGTTCATTCCCCATCACATAGGTAGAATCGCCATCTTTACCTCCATCCTCTACTTCTTGCAGCAGCTTTTTATCGCGGAGCCCAATCATTTCTGTCTTGCTGCTGGATACAATTAATCCCTTCTTATTCAGCAACACGACGTCATTACCCTCACTCGTAAAGTTAGCGTAAAAGGGCTTGAAATCTCGATCACGAATGGCTACGTACATGGTGCCATAAATTCTTCCGGTTGAATGATCAAATAAAGCTTTGGAAGCTACCAGCATAGGCTCTTTCACGTTCTCTTTATTTTCCCTTAGATCGAGCTGGTACAGGATTTGATCAGGATGGGATATGGTTTCCTTCGTTATTGGGTGAGCCATTAGTTCATCTGCAGAAATGTCCCAATACCAAGGATCTGTTGAATAACTCCTGCCATTTACACCCACGATCATGATACCAACATCAACGGCGCTGAGGTTAGAGCGGATTGCCCGCATGCCCTCTGTCATGTGATATGTTTTGATCGCAAGATTCACTGCATCCGTCTCTCCGCTAGATAAATAATTCCGGATAGCTTCATTTTGAGCCATCATAGTAGCACCGGTAGCAATAATGTTGTTATACGATTCCAGGTTTGACTTCATCTGATTCAGCAGTTTGCCGTTTGTAATACTAAAGGTCTGTAAAAATAATTTCTCCGACATACTAATTGTAATAGCCAGCGTCAAGAGTGATACAGTTACGATGCTAATTAGGGTCACGAGAAACAGCTTGAGGAATAAGCCCTGCTTTCTAATATTGTTAATGAAATTTCCAATCATGGCTGGTCTACGTCCCGTCTCCGGTACCGGCTTGGAGAAATGCCAGTCTGCTTTTTAAATACCTTGGTGAAATAACTCTGATCTGAATAACCCACGCTTGCGCTGATATCAGAAATTGATTTTTCCGTTGTCTCGAGCAGTTCCATAGCTTTTTCCAACCGGACTTTGTTCAGGTACTCACTAAACCCTTCGCCATTGTGTGCAGTAAAGTAGCTCGATAAATAAGAAGCATTGAAATGAAACTGTCTAGCTACCCCTGTTAATGTGATTGGATCTGCATAATGATTCTGAATATATTCGAGTAGCTTCGTCATATTGGGGTTAACCGATGAATTCGTCTCACCAATAGTTCGCTCCACTTCACGAATGAATGCTTCGGTAACTGCAATAGCATCACTTGCATACATCGCTTCATCTATTTTTCGGAAGTAGTCGTATTTGGTCTCCTCCAGACCTCCGATCTCACACTTCATTTTTCCAAGCGTGGTCGCTACGTTAAATATAAAGTTGCCCAATAGCGATTTAAATTCGAAAATATCAATGCGATAATCCATTGAACGCAGATGGACATATTCAAGAAACTCTGTAAATGCCT
This sequence comes from Paenibacillus sp. FSL R5-0744, assembly GCF_037972555.1. Taxonomy (NCBI): domain Bacteria; kingdom Bacillati; phylum Bacillota; class Bacilli; order Caryophanales; family Paenibacillaceae; genus Paenibacillus; species Paenibacillus sp. FSL R5-0744. Next base: position 3,296,942 of record NZ_CP150228.1, on the reverse strand, counting down.
TCTGGAATTGCTTACGTCTCAACTGGTCCATTAATTCTCCCATATCAATTTCCTGATATGCTCCCGGAAGACCCGGCAAATGATCATTCTCAATCAGACTTCGTTCTGGCAAGTAGAAACTGTATCGTGTAAGCTTCAAGTAATTGTCTCGATAAATCTCACCAAGTCTCTCAAAGTGCGCGAAGCTCTGACTGATAATAAAATGTGTTTCTTTCACACGATGTTCTATTTCTGAGATCAGAAAACGGAGTTCAATCACAAGCTCGTCCCAATGTTCTGGATTAACGTTAAGCAAATAAATGACCGAGTCGTTAACAAACTTTAACCGAATAAACACAACATCGTCCAATGCTAACTTTTGAATTCCTCTTTCGATTTCATTTGCGAACGTTAACTTATCACCAGAATCTTTAATATGCTTCATATCTGCTCCGAAAAATGCGAATTGTGCGTGTGGAAACTTGGAATGAAGCAAAGCAGGTTCTAGCACTGACTCATAACCCGTCATGAGCTTCTCGATCGCGAACAAAAGCTGCTTTTCCTCTGGATCGGCCCCTGAGTCGCTTATCTTCATCCCTGCCATCTTAGCTGTAGTTTTATTTAGGATGGACAACAGATAATCGGCTTCCAGTTTCGGCTTAAGGATGTAATCCGCTACCCCACTCTGAAATGTGGAACGGACATAATCGTATTCACTGAAGCTGCTTAAGACGATTACTTCAATGTGTGGGTACTTCTCCTTAACGATCTTGACTAGCTTCTCCCCGCCCATTATTGGCATTACGATATCCGTAATAATAATATGAGGATTCAGCTCATCCATCATACTCAGTGCTTCAACACCGTTAGAGGCCTCTCCGACGATTCGATACCCTTCTTGTTCCCAATCCAAAAGATGTTTAATTCCCTGTCTAACCAGCATCTCGTCATCCACAATCATAATCTTAAATATTGGTTTCATATCTGCCCCCTTGCAGCTGTTCAACCTGTTATTATGTTCATTCACTGATTGAACAAATTTAAAAAGTCATACAAATGATCAGAACGTCGTTCCTCCATACTATCGAAGCATTCGATGTAACCGTTTTCTATTTATCTGTTACAGTTCAATCCTTCCGACTTGGAGCGACCTTCTATACAAATAAAGCCTTGAGACTTACTTAAATTTGTTTAAACCAAATAATAGTCCTCACCAGCAATTATGGTCAAGTCCCCATTTTCAAATCCAATTCCTAGCACAAGTTAATTCATTTGATTTACAATAATGATATATCGAATTACAATAAATTAATGTTGATTCGCGAGTGTTTTTTGTGTATTATATGGTTATCAAGCAAAGGAGAATGTCATATGAAAAAGAAATATCTATTAGCCGCTTCACCATTATTATTAAGCATCATCAGTTTAATGATCTCACGTATGGTGGGTTCAAGCGTGGGATCGGATGGAATCTTGCATGAGCCGGCTTTCTTCTTAATTCCGCTTAGTTACCTATTTTTTTTCTGCAGTATTGTAGCATTTCTATTCGTAGGTCTCGGGTCAGTCCTCAATAATAGAAAAAAGATTTCGTAATAGCGTTGTGTGGGGACATTAACTTTCATAGCAAAAAGAAAGAAGCCGCAATCTATCGCGGCTTCTTCTGTGTTGGATGTTCATTTTAAATTTGACATGAACTCTATAAACTCAATTTCTGCTGGAGTAAGACTACCAGCTCTTCAGCTGTATCCCAAACGATTGGACGGATATTCTTCACTTGTACGAAAAGATCATTAGCATCGCTGCTGTTCACAGTCCAAATCACTGGAATGTTCAACCCGAGCGCATATCCTGCAGTAAAATACACTTCAGGGGATTGGCCGGTTAAATCAGCGATAATCAGTTTACTCTCCTCTATAAGCTCTAAGGAATACGGTTCACGGTTATGCATTGAAGTATGCCTTAGTAACCGTGGTATATAACCAAACTGCTCGATTTTAGGAAGCAGCTTATCCACCCACTCCGTGTGCAAATCCTCTGCATCTGACAATAGAACGATACAGGGTTTTAATTTTTTGCCTCCTGCGATTGCGGCAGCTTCATTCCATCCCTTATCCGTCAGCTTAAAGGTCATGCCTTCCCTGATCATAAACTGCTCGTTAATCAGCTTATCTATGATATATACCAGTTCTTGCAGATTAGGCGAATACGTTAGGTTATAGCTACTGGAGAGTGGCTGAATAACAACGGATTCCCCAGGGGCTTCAGAATGTCTGTATAAGTATTGCAGTAAACGGTTTCCTTTATCTTCAATCGTCACTGGAATTTTCGAGGAGTTTACAATGGATTCTAAATCGTCGGCCGATAGACTGACCTTTTCTCCGCGATCTGTCAGCTCCCGTATATAAGCCGATATCACATGAAACATATCGCGTTTCTTTGGATGCGCGAGAGAGTTTATAGGCTCATAGCTGTCTCTCAATAAGTTATAGAACCCGTCAGGAGAACAATTACAGCCTAAAAATCTATCGTAATCACCTTCCGATGTAATGGATACCATCTCATCACAGAACAAGCAGTATTTCTTAATCATTACAACTCATCACCTCTTATTCATTGATATCCCCTTACCTTACCAAGAATATCTTAAAAAGTAGACAAGAAGATATTTCCTTTAGCACTGAACATAGAAGTGAAATATCAGGAATGTCCACAAAAAGACACTGACTTGTATCCGTGTCTTTTTATGGTCCGATGAGTATTTTTGGTTTTTGAAGTGCTCATTTAAAGCTGTTGATAGTATTATTTTTATATAAATAGAGAAAAAAATCATATTGACTCATTATTTGATATTAAAGTATATTCTTAGCAAATGAACCATTATTTATTTATATTTTATCTATTTACTTTTGAGGATAGAGTCCTTTTTCAGATTCTATCAAATGACATGCAATACATTTACTGATTTAGGAGGTGGTTAAGTTGAATACATAAAGCTTGTTTTTAAATTGGACAGGCCGCAGGTTAAGAAATTAAATTAAATTGAAGAAGGAGTGTATTTTCATGAAACGATCTCTCATTCGGTACGGTTTGAAAACTCTTTTGGCACTTGTGTTAGTTGTATCTGCATCATCACTCGCACTAACTTCAACGACGTACGCTGGAGTGCCAATTCCTCTCAAAATTATTAATGAACACAGCAATAACGTGCTGTCAGTCAGCGGAGCGGATTCACAAGCAGACGGTGCGCTTATCGTACAATACATCGATCAAGGAGCAGAGTATCAAAAATGGTATCTCGAAATTGCAGAAAACGGATATTATAATTTCAGAAACATTGCTAGCGGAGATTTATTGGATGTCAACGGAGCATCTTCATCCGATGGGGCCAGTGTTATTCAATGGCCGAGCAATAACGGGTGGAACCAACAGTGGGAACTTATTCCAACTGGTGAAAAAAACATGTATAAAATTAAAAACCGAGCCAGTGGCAAGTTATTGGATATTTCGGGACAAGATAAAACCAGCGGTGCGCAGGCCATTCAATGGAGTGATAACGGCGGTCACAATCAGCACTGGTATATAGAATATATACGGAAAAATTAAGCTATTGCCAAATACAAGAAATGGCGGTGCAGGGAAACATCCCGAGCATCGCCATTTCTTAATTTAACATATTTTAGGATTGTTATTCCTTTTGATATCGGAACCAATCATAATATGCGATTGTTCGGTTGATAGAGTAGTTATACATCCCAAAGAACACTCCGGTAAATCCACCTGCCACTTCAGTAGAGATCAAGTGTGTCTCCGCTTCACCTAGTGGATGCCATAACTGATCTGCACCTCGATAAGAGAACAAATATTTCTCAGGTAATACTTGAATCTTCAATTCTACGACTGTGTCTTCCAATGGAGAAGAATATTTTACATCACTTATGCTACCCACTTGTCTTCGCAGCGTAATCACATTTTCACCTTCTACCTGGGTTAGTCCGATTTCGTAGTGATACATCTGATCCATAAACACAACAAGCCCCGCTTCATCACCATCTAGTGGGTTGAATTCCATTTTAGTGGAGATTTCACAATCCAAGTGACGCTGTCTACAGCCAATAAATGCAGGCGTTCCCTGTTCGCTTAATCTCACATCCGCTCCACGTAATGCCAGCCACCCTGGTCGCTCCTGCAAAGACCAATCGACTTTTTTAGCATTGCGAATAAAATTCCAGCTCATTCCTAAATCAGATCGATTAAAATCATCGGTCTCAGGCTCGTCTTCCCATAGCACTGGTGGTGGAGTGTCAGCTTCCATTTCTAATCCAACAACACCGTGATCTCCAATCATCGGCCATCCATCTTCACTCCAATGGACCGGAGCAAGAAATGTCTCTCTGCCAAGATGATGTCGATATGGATATCCTACTGGTCGAATCCCTAGAAATACCGCCCACCAGCTGCCATCCTGTGCTTCTACCAGATCGCCATGTCCCGTAGCTTGTATAGGGTAATCCGAGCTCCGGTGAGTCAAAATGGGGTTCCGGGGTGAGGATTCATAGGGTCCATAGGGTGATTTACTTCTTGCTATGGTTTCCATGTGTCCATATTCTGTCCCACCTTCAGCACACATTAAATAATAGTAGCCATTTATTTTATAAAGATGTGGTCCTTCAGGAAATTTACCGCCACTGCCTGTCCATATCAAACGAGAATCGCACAGCTTATGGCCCGTTTCAATATCAATCTCACATTGGTAGATTCCCATACCATCCTTGGTGCCAGTGCTTGTAAAATATACTTTTCCATCGTCAAAAAATAAGGATGGATCAATCCCTTCCTGATCCACATAAATAGGATCCGACCACTCACCTGCTGGATCCACCGTCCAAACATAGAAATGTCCACCGCTATCCTGATTTGTCGTCACCATGTAGAATCGACCATTATGATGACGAATGGTTGGTGCCCACACCCCTCCAGACACTACCGATTTATCAAATTGAAGCTGGGAATCACGTGTTAAGCAATACCCGAGCTGCTTCCAATGGACTAAATCTTTACTATGCCAAATGGGTATTCCCGGAGAGTAAGCAAATGAACTGTTTACCAAAAAGTAATCCTCGCCTACTCTGCAAATGCTTGGATCTGGATAAAAACCTGGTAATATCGGATTGTTATATTTCATGAAGCATTCTCCTTTTGTTGAACATTTGCATCTATGTCAAGGATTATACTCCACCAGCTAAACGATAAACCTTGATTATCCAGTCGTAAAATAGCATGATATAGACATTCATTCATCTAGACATGCTTTTGGAGGGTTACGAATTGAGCGAATTTTATTTGAATTGGTTTACATCAGATCAGAAATTCCCATTCTTTATTCAATACGGCTTTCATGACAATGATACTGATCTTCATAGACATGTGGACTTTTCAGAGCTTGTAATCGTCTTGAGTGGTACTGCTACTCATATTGTGAATACCGAAGAATCATTCATCAAGAAGGGAAATGTTTTTGTGATTAACGGTTCAACCCCGCATGCTTTTAAAGATCCTCAGGATTTTAAGATCTGTAATATTATGTACAAGCCTGAAATGCTGTCGACGGCTGGACCGGATCTGCGAACTTCGAATGGCTTTCAGGCGCTGTTTGTATTGGAACCGTTGTATCGTCATAAACATGCCTACACAAGTAAACTAAGCTTGCCAATTCCAATGCTGGAGTTTGTCACTGCACTCATTGCCGGTATGATTGAAGAATATAGCCACAAGCTTCAAGGATATCAGACGTTGCTCGTCTCACGGTTTATGGAACTGGTTGTCTATTTATCAAGGCATTATGAAAAACAGGATAAAGGCAGCCAGGATAATCATCTAATACATTTGGCGAAGTCGCTCTCTTTTATGGAAGACCATTATCTTGAAACGTTGTCGCTGGATCAAATCGCCGCACACGCAGGGATATCTGTTAGGCACTTAAACCGGATCTTTCGCTCTTACTATCAGACGACTCCTATCTCCTATCTCCATCGATTGCGTCTGGAACGGGCTTGCAGCTTGTTGAAGCATTCTAACTTCAGTATTACTCAGATCTCACATGAAAGCGGGTTTAGCGATAGCAATTACTTTACACGACAATTCTCCAAAACCTACGGTATGTCTCCTAAGGCTTATCGGAAGAAGCTATAAAGGAACTGTTCACTCGCCCTTTTCAGAAGGAATTGTGTCGTTAAGTTCTTTGTTCCATAGAATAGCTTAATGATGTTTCTGGAGTTCTACTTGGTCAAAAGAGGTGAAACGATGAGATTTTCTGTGAACGGGGGAGCGCCCTCTGGTTATTACCGGAGCGTCTTGGAACTTGAAACAGAATGGGGACAAAAAAGAACTATCCATGAAGCTGGACAGGTTATTCCGTTTGATTTCGGTCAGGTGGCCGAGTTCACCGCTCCTAAAAGCATTGAATCGAGTATTCATCCTGCACTGACGCCTTATTGTTTACAGCCGTTTGGCGGATACTTAGCCACCATCTCGAGTGGAAGGGTATGGGGAGAATCTGGTGCTGTTCTATCTCCGGAGGGAAAGCTGATCTTTGATCTGTCACAGGAATATGACGCCGTTCAAAATAGAATGCTAGAAGCTGAGGAACACCCTGTGTTCCACCGGTGGAATGATCCAAAACTTCAATATTTAGAAGGAACCGTGGCTGTGTTGACGTTTTGCGGAAGCCATAACTATTTCCACTGGTTGTATGATGTGCTCCCTAGGCTGGCGATGCTCAAAACGAGTGGAATTCCTTATACCTCTATCATCATGAATCCAAATCCATATGGACCATTTGTGGAACAAACCTGGGCTATGCTCGGTATATCAGAGTCTTCAGTAATCCGGACAAATCCTGAAGCTTACTTTGAAGCTGATCAGCTACTTGTCCCTTCTTTGATGATGAATTCCCACTATCCCCCGTGGACCACGGATACGCTACGTAAATTATTATTGCCTCACAGGGAATCAACACTCGCTACACCTGAGCGTATTTATATTTCTCGAAACAAAGCAAGCACCAGGCGTTTGGTTAATGAAGAGGAAGTTATACGCTGCCTTGAAGAATATAGCATTCAACCTATTTATCTTGAGGATTGGACGGTTGCCCAGCAAATCCAGTTATTCGCTTCGGCAAAGGTAATCATGGGAGCACATGGCGCTGGACTGGCCAATCTGGCTTTTTGTCAATCTGGAACACAAGTTATTGAAATTGTTCATGAACAGCATGTCGTTCCAACGTATTGGATGATCAGCAACCATAACGCTCTTGATTATTACATGATGTATGGTCAAGGCTGGCCAGATCCTCCTATTCGTTTTCCGGGATTCGAAGATATCTATGTGGATATAGATCGTCTGAAGCAGATTTTGCATTTGGCAGGTTTGAATACTTAGCCCATCGTCATTGAGCTTGTCTACGCTTCTTAAAGAGAAATTTGCGGGTTTCTGGTTTTTTAAAGCGATGTGTGTGTTTTGTTCAATACTGAACAGGTCCTATAAAAGCGTTCATTTTTTTTGAAGGTAAGGAGAAACTCAAATGTCTAAAGTGGATAGAAGGATTCTTAAATCGCAAGAAGCACTTAAGAAAGCTGTTATTGAATTGATGTCCGAGAAGAATTTTGACGACATTACCATACAGGATCTCTCCGACAAGGCAAATGTAAGCCGAGGAACCCTTTATCTTCATTATCAGGATAAATATGATTTATTAGACAAGCTTATCGAGGAACATATAGAAGTTCTTAGAGTACTTTGCGAATCGGCAGCAGATTTAGATTTTATTGAGGCCACGTTGAAGTGGACGGAATACTTCGATAATCATTATTCTTTTTTCTCTATGATGCTTGCGAGCAAAGGCGCTCCTTATTTCCGTAATCGGTTCTTAACCTTTCTTCAAAAAGAGTTTAGACATGAAGTAAATGTAACGGAAGGGATAAACCACGGATTAAATGAAGAGGTTATCATTAGTTTTGTGGCATCAGCTTATGCAGGGGTTGTGGAATGGTGGTTCAAGAATGAGAAGCCTGTAACACATCAAATCTTGGCTGAACAACTTGGGACTTTGTTGGAAAGGAACTTATAGCTCCACCATCGGAAAAACCGATTAATATACAAAGCACCGCCTGATAAATTCTTCAGGCGGTGCTTTGCTTTTATTTTTCCGCAGAACGGTTCTTATTTCCGGTAATTCTTCGTTCTTTCATCCTCTATAACAGCATTCCAATTCATTCCAAAGGCAAAATCATATACATTTCCTTCTGAATCCGCATGACATTCCATGTCATGTGCCACATCTTCCAGCTGCTCTTCTACCGTTTGCATACCTGATGGCATTTGTACTGGTAGCAATCCCGAAGGCTCCTCGGCACCCGTTAACACCTCCATAAGTGCTTGATCCTGTAACCCAAAATTAACAAGTATAGCATCAACCTCTCCCTCAAATTCAGCAACAACCGAAGGATTGGACAATAACATCGACACAATTACCGGTTTGTCTTTCATCAGCTTGCGAGCTTCCAGGACACGATCCAGATCGCTCTCATTATGCGTAACAACGGTTTTTCCTTTATAAGAACGGTTGAGTACATCGTTATCTCGCGCATCTCCAGCTAAGCTCTGCTCCCGAGCATGTTCCGCAGTGTACGGTCTATATTGCAAGCTAATGGGTACATAGCCGTTACCGCCTTGCTCAGAATCTTCCTGACTAAAGCCTACTCCTGATTTAGGACTGCTTATGAAGACAAGAGCAAAGTCTGCTTTTTCCGGCTGATCTGTCACATGATAATATTTAGACACAACATCCAGGTTCACCGGATATTCTGTCTTTTCCGGCGTTGGGTTGCCGAACCAATCCTTTCCTGCTGGAGTATAACGCTTCGGAACATATACGGTTTGTTTCGCTGCCAACGGCAATACCCGATTTTTGTTTTTCAGCAGCACGATCGACTTCAGCTGTGCTTCATAGCCTGATTGCATAAACTCAGGATTCCCAACAATCCGAGCGCTCTCCTCAGGCTTCAAATACGGGTTCTCGAAGAGACCCAGACGGAAAATATTAAGTAGAAGCCGAACAGCTGACCGCTCAAAGCGATTCCGCATCCATACCTCTCCATGCTCAGCTACTCCCATTCGGTATGCTTCAAGGACGGGCTCCATCTCATTATTGCCGCCGAATTGGTCAACGCCTGCCATCAAGAGCTTGTAATGCCGTTCTGCGACGGACATACCCTCTACGCCCCAAGGTTTACCACTGAGAAAGGAATCCTTACTATCTGATTCGTCTGCTGTAATGAGCCAATCTGTGCACACAACGCCATCGTAACCGTATTTTTCCCGAAGCAGATCGGTAATAAGATAGGAACTATAAGAATTTCCGACATTCTCCCCGTTCAACTGATCTTGATCTGTAGAAATTGTGTAGTATGGCATGACCGCTGAAGCCTGTTTGGTTGGGCCTTCCAGCTTGAAAGCCCCTTCTGTAAATGGAATAAGATGTTCATCAAAGTTAGCACCCGGATAGACAGCATATTTGCCACAAGCATAATGCGCATCCCTTCCGCCTTCCCCGGAACCACCGCCAGGCCAGTGTTTTACCATAGCGTTCACGCTGTCATATCCCCAGCCTTCGTTAATCTCCCTGTCATCTTTCGAGCTCTGGAAGCCGTCGACATAAGCCTTTGCCATGTCAGCAGATAACTTCGAATCCTCGCCAAAAGTGCCGTTAAAACGAAACCATCGTGGATCTGTAGCAATATCGATTTGCGGCGATAGCGCCGTCCCTAGACCAAGTGCACGATACTCACGTGAGGCAACTTGCCCGAAACGATAGGTGATCTTCGGATCGAAGGTTGCCGCAAGGCCCAGCGTCTCCGGCCACATGGAGATTTGCCCACCAGCTCCAGCATTAAACTCTGAGCTAGAATCTGAGCCATGGCGTGGGTCGGAGCTGTTGTTGGCTGGAATCCCAAGGCCGGTTCCTTCTGCAAATGCCTGCACCTGGTTGTTCCACAGGGCGGCAATTTCCGGACTTTCCACGGTGGTCACCAGAATATGTCTTAGATGGTCCTGTGCCAGAAATGCCAGCTGTTCATCGGTAAGCTCCCATGGTTTGGCTCCGCTCTCCTCATAAGATTTACCGTTATACGTTCCTGAGAACCAGCTGCTACTAAGTGCTGGGATGGATTGATGACGACTATACAGCATGAGTCCAGCAATTTGTTCAATACTCATTTGTGAAGCTAGATCTTGAGCCCGCTCTTGCGGCGTCAATCGCCAGTCCTCATATTTATCCAGCTTGCCATTACGATTCAGATCTTTGAAGAACAGTCCATCCTGCTCGAGAATCTGCACTCCAGAATCCGGGGAATAACCCAAGGTTGGACCGCCCTTATTGCTTACGTAAGAAATGGTATGAAGGCTTTTAGTTTTAATAGTCTCTCTCTGATTCATATGGTTTCCCTCCACTGTTTTCTTGTTTGTTTTTTCTTAGACCAGATTGGCTTTTTGTGATTGCGCTTCGACAGCTGTTAGTTCAGCAGTTTGAGCTCTTTTCTCTGTTCCCACTTCTGGAAGTGGCTTCACTGCCAGCATACCGAGTATAGTGCAGACGGCAAGGAAGATGTAAAAGAAGGTCCAGCTGCCAATGCCTAACAGCACAGGAGCGATTGCTGGAACAATGGACTGAGGCAACGCATTAGCTACGTTCATAATCCCGAAGTCTTTGGCTGAATCCTCTTTACTTGGAAGAATGCGTGCAACGAGTGCCATATCTACGGCTGAGAAGCAGCCAAAGCCCAATCCGATCACTGCAGCTCCGGCAATGTAGGCCGGATAACTTGGCACAAAGGCAAACAACAGAACCCCAATAGCAATAATGAACCCTGAAACAATCAGGAATGGTTTTTGCTTACCAAATTTATCTGACAACACCCCACCGAAGATACTTGTAATTGCAACACCCACTAGCATAACGATATTAATCGTAGCAACCTTTGCGGTGGCAAGCTCTTCCGTAAGTCCCATCCGGTTTACCAGCATGACTGTGAGGTATAAAGTGCTACAATATCCCATCATGATCAGGAACTTGGATACGAAAGCCCAAGAGAATTCCGGGAATTTACGTGGACTAGGAAAAATCGTACTCAGCTTCTTGCCCAGCGATATTTGATTATGTGTCTTGGGAACAAGTTCTACTTTACCTTCTTTAATAATCAACGTACTGAGAAGTGGACCTATGATGCCGATTACACCTAGCAAAAGCCACTTAATTTCTGAAGAAACTGAGGTCATCACTGTCATCATGATCATCCCTACCGTCATAGCGATTGGAATAGTGAGACCGATTAATCCGGAGATTGTCCCTTGTTTCTCCTGAGGTACTTGGTCTGGAATAAGCGCTGTATAGGCTGCCATCCCTACATTGAAGAAAAATTGTGCGACTGCCCAGCTAATCATGATCTGCCAAGGCTCGTTGGCGAAACCAGTACATACCAGAGCAGCACAGCCAACTAGTGGACCTAGGATAATCCACGTGCGCCGCCGTCCGAACGAAAGATGTGTTCGGTCACTGAGTGCACCGCCAATCGGATTTCCGATAAGAGCAAAGAATGCGCCTATTCCTGCAACCAGCCCATAGGAAGAGGTATATCCATTCGGATCCACTTCAATCATTTTAAAGGTCAGCAGCAAGGTGGCAGGTGTCATCAGTGCCAGCATCATCATGCCGTACCCAAGCAGAATACCAAAGGTCAATCTACGAAAAGGGGTGTGAACCTGCCCTTTAGTCGATGCTCCAGTCATTGTAATTCCTCCTCGTCCTTTTAGAAAACGTTTACAATTTGATTATAAAATAAACCACCTCTTGGAGGAGAGGTGGTCAATTACACACTTTTAGGTTCATTTTTAATCTAAATGAAAGCGTTTCAATATTATTCATTAAGATGAAGCTTAAAAATTGACTCATTTTCTCATAACAATGGAGTCAGCTCAATGAGCTCTACGCTATGAGGTTCCATTCTAATGACAACAGAAAGCCCTTCACCTACTTCAAGAATCTGAATCTGTCTACCTGGAAGAGAGGCAGCTTTTAGATAAGCAGTGTCCTCTACAGTCAGAACGGGTGGAGCCCCCATTTCTACCCACTTGTCAAAGCTGCTGCCATGTGCCCTGCTGATCGTATGGTTCACTTGCTTATATCTGCCAGATGGTAATCCAGTTAATGTGAGTTCAATTTTAAGAAGCCTCTCGTTTTTGAAGCCACTATAACGACTAATAGATGTAATGAATGAAGTATCACCAAGCGCGTACAAATCATCAAAATGACAGTAATTATAAGCCAAAATCTGATAACCACCTCTTCCAGCCGTCACGATATAACCCTCTTCGTGTGCGACTAGCCGATTCCCCAGCTTAGCGAGCATTTCATAGGCATTCATAGCCGCTTTCGGAATTCCATACTGAGCCATAAGTCCAAGACCACCATGAAATATCCGGGATGAAGCTGCTGTTTCTTCAATATTGTCACTTAGTACCCAATATCCGAACCCGCTGATGCTGTCGAGATTTTCGATGATATTTTTTACGATATATGCAGCTTTATATAATGTGTCATTGGTCAGTTCACGATGAAATGCCGTTGAATTCCATTCGGTTAAATATAGCTCTTGTCCGTTAAGTCCCAACTCAGCGAGCAGTCCGATTTCACGCTCCAGTGATTCCTTCAAATAATCGGGGTTTGGGGACACTTTGTTGAACCCCTCTACTGTAAGTGGAGATATTTCTTTTTCACTTAATCGTTCTTCAGGCTCCCAATTTTTACTAAGCAGATCATCCATGTCCTCATGCGGATAAAAATGTAACGGGATAAAGTCTGGAAGACAACCCCGTTCTTTGCAGAAAGCGAAAAACTGTTCACAAAACGCATTGGAGTTCAGAGTAATAATTCTACCAGGAGCGCCAATCTGAAGGTTCAGAGAGATGGCTTTGAGGGTATCGAACGTTCGGGCATACAATTCGTTGTACACTTCTTCCGTCGCAGGCCAGAACAAACCATATTCCGGTTCATTCCAGAATTCAAACTTCCAGCTTTCCACCTCTTCAAGACCATATCGATTGATACAATGGCGAATAAACCGATCTACCAATTCGCACCAGCGGTCCATGGATTTAGGCGGACTCACGTAACTTTTTTCATAAAACACATGTTTACTGCTGTCTGCTGCGAGATCAAAAGGCATAAACCCCAGTTCTATAAAAGGCTTCAAACCGATCGATAACAAAAAATCAAACAACTGATCTACAAAGCGAAAATTAAAATGTGCCTGCCCTTCGTGATCCTCCCGGTACACCATCATTGAATCATCAAAAATTCCATGAAAACGCAAATAGCGAAACGGACACCGCTCTTGTACATATTTCAAATGAGCTTGTACATCACTTTGGAGTCCTTCATTTGCTTTACTAATCGTAATGATATTTTTCCAGCTATGCTGGATTTGCCGCTGAATCCTGTCTAAAGGAATACTCGCAGACAGCTGAACAACCGCATGTACGGGTTCAAGCTGGTGCGACTGACTACGCCGGAGGAATTGCCGAACAATGCCCAGTGCGCTGGATTGATTAAATGCTAAGTAGCCGGAAGCAGAACCTTCCTGTTTCGCATGAGTTTGAGGCCGATATTTTTTGCGATATTCATGTGGTGTAATATGATATCGGCTTTTGAATGCAGCGTAAAAAGATTTTGCGTTTGGAAAGCCCTGCTCAAGTGCCAGCTCAGCAAGCGAATGTTCTTGATCTCTTAAAAGGGCTTCTACGGTATTTTTTAAACGAATGCTGGTTAAGTAAGTCTGGAAGTTGACCCCAATGTTCTCGCTAAAAAATTTGGACAAATACGGCACCGACAAATACTCTCGTTCTGCGATTGTCTGCAGCGACACCGGGTCTTTATAATGTTCATCTATATAAGTGATGATGCTCATCATTCGTTCCATATATTTTATATTCATCGCTTCGCCGGAATTTGGCAGTTTAAACTGTTTGACCAAAATAGAGAATAACCCAAGCATACGCGCTTCCATCTCCAGCTCATAGGCTTCTCCGCCTTTATACTTCAGCTGTACCATTTCAGCCATGAGCTGACGCATGTTATCTAAGCCATTTTGCTTCTCAGGACCGACTTCAGCAGAATAACATTCAAAGCTGATCTTCTCCACATTGTGGATATGCTGCTTAAGATAGGTTGTTGGGATTTGAAAGGTCGCGATGATATTCTGATCTAATCCGATAACTTCATGCACGTAACACTGGTTAATGAGTAGCATATCGCCTTCTTTAAGCCTATATTGACGGTTTCCGGTCGAAACCTCTAGATTACCGGACAGCACAAAAATCAGCTCCACACTCATATGCCAGTGATTCGGCACAAAGTTGACGCTATGTAAAGAAACATCAAACGGTAATTTGCCTTCGGTCTCAAGCTGCTCATAGCTGGAATGGCTCAAATAATCACTTCCTTGTTTACATTATCTTGTAGTAGCATACAATGTAGCGTTTCGGCGGTCAATTCGATGGTCTGTGGTCACCTCGCTAATAAAAAAACACTGATCCAAGTCAGTGTTTTTTCATAAGCTATACAAATGTTTCTTTAAATCGCTCGTTTGAACTGGGTATTGTATAACTCGTAATAGGCGCCCTGCATCGCAAGCAGCTCCTCATGACTTCCTTGCTCAGCAATTCCTCCACTCTGGATCACGAGTATGCGATTGGCGTCCTGGATCGTACTTAGCCTGTGGGCGATTACAAAGCTTGTTCGACCCTTCATCAAATTCTTCATTGCTTGTTGAATGTGCATTTCCGTACGTGTGTCCACGCTACTGGTTGCTTCGTCAAGAATTAATATGGCAGGATCAGCTAAAATTGCGCGAGCAATCGTTAACAGCTGGCGCTGGCCATGACTCAGATTACTGCCTTCTGCATTGAGGAGGGTCTCGTAACCATGCGGCAATCTTTTGATAAAAGCATCCGCATTGGCTAGCTGCGCCGCTTGCTCAATCTCTTGATCGGTCGCATCGAGTCGGCCAAACCGAATATTCTCACGAATCGTTCCCGAGAATACATGCGCATCTTGCAGCACCATCCCTAGTTGACTACGAAGTGCGTTTTTATTCAGCTCTCGGATGTCGCGACCATCAATTCGTATGGAACCGCCATTCAAATCATAAAATCGGATCAGCAGGTTAACGATGGTTGTTTTACCTGCTCCTGTTGGGCCAACGAGTGCAATTTTCTCCCCAGGTGTTGCTTCAAACGTAACGCCCGACAGAATCGGGGAATCCGCTTTGTAAGCAAAAGAAACGTCCTGAAAAACAACCTCCCCTGTTAATCTTGGGAGATCCTCACTTTCTTCATCCCCGTATTCGGACGGCATCTCCAAAACCTCAAACACACGCTCTGCACCGGCGATTGCAGATTGAATTAAATTGTACTGGTTAGCAAGATCAGAAATGGGTCTACCGAACTGTTTGGAATAGGTAAGGAAGCTAACGATTATACCAACCGTAGCCATGTTATGGAAAGCCATCCAACCCCCAACCCCGGCAATGATCGCAAAACCAAGGTTATTAATCATGTTCATCACGGGTCCTACTAATCCTGATACGATTTGTGCCTTAATGCTGACCTTATTCAGTTCTCCACTTATTTTTCGGAATCGTTTAACTTCTGACTCTTCCCTACTGTATTGTTTGACCACCTTTTGTCCGCTGATGGTTTCTTCGATGAACCCGCCAAGTTCACCTAAATATCGCTGCTGATTTCTAAAATAAGTGCGGCTTAAACCAATGATTTTTCGACTAGCCAATAATACGAGCGGGATCGTGATTAATGAGACTACAGTCAACGGAACGTTCAGCATTAACATAATAACGAGGGAGCCGCTTAGTGTAATCAAACTATTTAACAATTGGGTTACACTCTGATTGAGTGTGCTGGATACACTCTCTATATCGTTAGTTGCCCGGCTCATCAATTCTCCGTTAGCCCGAGTGTCAAAAAATTTAATGGGCAGCTGCTGATACTTGCTGAACAGATCACGGCGCAGCTCAAAAACAGTATTCTGCGAAACAGATGTCATGACGTATGCTTGCACCCAGGCAACTACACTGCCTAGCCCATAAATGCCAATAAGGAGTATGCAAAACCGAATAAGACCCTGATAATCGTGTGGAATAACCGCAGTATCAATCGCTTTACCGATGAGATACGGTCCGATTAATGAAAGAAGTGCATTCAACACAGTAAATACATATACAATGATTAACCCGAACCGCTGACGATTCAAATAAGTCCAGATGCGTTTAAGCGTGCTCGCTTGATTTTTGGCGCGCACGATTGGCACAGCGCCGCCGCGTCCGGGGCCAGATCCCGGTCCTATCCCTGGTCCGAATCCGCCTGGTCTATGGATAGGGGGAGTGTTCATGCCGTTGTCATGCTTTGACATAAGGAACCTCCTCCCCTTTCATCTGTGATTTCCAGATGTCTCGATAAATTTCACTGCTACTCATTAGACCATCATGTGTACCTTGTACAGCAATTCGGCCGTTTTCTAGAATTAAGATGCGGTCCGCGTCAATCACTGATGTGACACGCTGAGCAATCATTATATTAGTGCTGCTACTCAGCCGTTTTTTTAACATTTGCCGAATTCGTGACTCAGTCGCCGCATCGAGCGCACTCGTACTGTCATCCATGATGAGAATTGTTGGCTGTATTAACAACGCCCTTGCAATCGAAAGCCGTTGCTTCTGCCCACCGGACAAGTTGATGCCTCGTTGGCCAAGCACTGTATCATAACCCTGTGGTAGCTCTAAAATAAAATGGTGCGCTTCAGCAGCTTTTGCTGCTTGTTCCACTTCTTCATCCGTAGCCTCCGGTCTGCCATATCGGATATTATCACGGATTGTTCCGCTGAACAGAATGGCTTGCTGCATAACGTAACCGATCTTGCGGCGTAAATGTTCCAAAGAAATTTGCCGAGTGTCGGAACCATCAATTGTGATTGATCCAGAAGAAACATCGTAAAGGCGTGGAATGAGGCTCACCAAGGTTGATTTACCAGCGCCTGTGGCTCCAAGGATGGCTACAGTTTCACCTGGCTCAGCAGTGAAATTGATGCCATCTAACACGAGGTTCTCATCCGCAGGATCATAGGCAAAGGAAACGTTGTCAAATACAATCCGACCGTTTAGTATCGTATCTTTTTTAGATTCGGTTACGTCTGTAATCTCGCTTATCGTAGAAAACACTTCATTCTCCCGATCTGCGGAGACCTTTGCACGCGAGAAGAATGTGAGCATATTGCTCAACATCAGCATAGACATCAACAATTGGGTGATATAGTTAATGAAGGCGATTAGCTGACCGACCGGCAGCGAGCCGTTCCAGCTCTGCAGCCCACCAAACCAAAGAACAGCTACGATACTGACATTGAGCACAAGCATCATGAGCGGCATATTTAACGACATTAATCGCACCGCTTTTATCGCAGTTTCTGTGTAATCCTTATTAGCTGTATTAAACCGTTTCTGTTCATGCTTAGCACGGACGAAGGCTTTGACTACACGGATACCCGATAAATTTTCCTGTAATACTGTGTTGACGCCGTCTAATTTGACCTGCATTTTCTCGAACAAAGGGAAAGAAAGTCGAATCAACCCATATAATATTGCAACCAGCAATGGCACGGCAACGACAAGGATAAGGGTTAGTGAAGGACTAATCCGTATAGCCATTATCAAGCTGCCGATTAATAACAATGGAGAGCGAATATTCCGCAAAATCATCTGAACAAAGGTTTGTAGCTGTACCACATCGTTTGTTAAACGAGTAATCAACGAGCCCGTCTTCAATTGGTCCAGATTCTTGTTTGAGAATTTCTGAATATGTTCAAACAGGTTAATCCGTAAATCATTCCCGAAATTTTGTGAGGCGATGCTCGAAAAAACGGTGCAGCCCACCCCACCAATTAGACCGACAAATGCTACTCCAAGCATGGTCAATCCCGTCGAATAAATATGTGATAAATCTTTCGTCATAATCCCATGATCCACAATGCTCGCCATTAGTGTAGGTTGAAGCAAATCCATAAACACTTCGAGCATCATCATAAGTGGTGCTAACACAGACCACAACCAATATGGCCTTAAGTAACTCTTAAGTTTCCACATTGCATCACCTTTTAAGATAAATATGTGATTTTTGATTTCATCGGTGTTCTTGGCTTAGCATTTGGAACTTCCTCCGGATATCCAATGCCAAATAGTCCAATCACATCGTAATATTGCGGGACACCTAGAATTTCACGATTATGAGGTAAAGCACCTAAAGAAGCCCAATAGGCTCCAACCCCCACTTCATGTGCAGCTAATAAGAAGTTCTGTGCGAAACAAGCGGCAGCCATAACATTCTCGTCACGCTCAAACGCTGTTGCACCAGGTTTAGATAAGATAGCAAGAACTACAGGAGCATTTCCGAAATTCGTCTTATGCTTTAATTTAGCTCTAGTCTCAGGCCCGATAAATAGGAGTTCCCAAGGTTCGTTCATACGATGGTTTGGAGCATAACTAGCTGCTTCCAGCCAATTCAATAAATCATCCTCATGAATCGAATCCGCCTTAAATTGCTTAATACTTCTACGGGTTTTTATAAGATCAATGGTTTTCATTTTTTTGATCATTCTCCTCTTTTTTAATTTCGCCAACAGTCTTATCTTCCGGCGTTACTTCATGAATCTGAAAAATATGGATAAACTCTTCAATGATCGCTTCCGTTGCCTTCAATTCACCGCTAATCACTTGCTTGATCGAATCCAGCTCCGGTGTTTGCAGCTGCCGCTGTAAAGTGGCTCGATTCACATTCAGCTTTTCCAAAAATGCTAGAGCTCTGCCGCGACGAAAAGTTTGTGCACTTTTTGGGGGACCATCCATAGAATCCATCCCATGTCTGCTCATATGCTCGCGATCTCTATGCTCTCCACGGTCTTTGTGATCCCCATGTTCTCTATGACCGCGTTTTCCGAAATGTCCATCACGCATATTTACTCCTCCTTTACTTTGTATACATATGTATACGTTTCGTTTATGTATACAAATGTATACGTCCGATAGTTTTCTGTCAAGTTATCTTTTTCATTAGCAAGATCCACAAAGAAAAAACCGCACAAAGTGCGGTCAGCTTGGAGAGATGCTATTCAATTTACTGACCAAGATTTTTTGTTATATCTCAACTATTGTTGATTAACCTT
Organism: Paenibacillus sp. FSL R5-0744; assembly: GCF_037972555.1. NCBI lineage: Bacteria > Bacillati > Bacillota > Bacilli > Caryophanales > Paenibacillaceae > Paenibacillus > Paenibacillus sp. FSL R5-0744. The sequence goes on along the minus strand of NZ_CP150228.1, from coordinate 3,277,624 downwards.
CTTTAATCTTTGCGGCTCCTTAGGATCTAGTTGCTTCCAATCTGATGCATCTCTGTCTGTGAAAATATAATCCGTATCTGGTTCATTAGCAAATCTAACATATACAGGGAACTTCGGCATTGAGCTCAGTTTAGCTTTAATACTCAGTAAATCAGATTCAGAGTATCCTTCAACATTGATCAAATATTCTCTTAAGTTTTTCTCAAGTGAATTATATTTAAACTGAAGTGCTGCGTACATTCCTAGAACGAGCAGAGTAATAATTACAACGGAGATAGCTACAAACTTTCTAATTCTAGAAGCACCTCCTGTAGTAAGTCTATTTTAAGAACAATCATTTTCTGTGTTAATGTGAGTTGATTAATGTAGAGACGAATTAATGTTATAAAGATCGAGCAAGACGAAATCCAAGATCATCCACACTAAATGTGGGATGGCTGCGACGACGACAGGTTGCTCCACAGCCCCTAGCCTCTTCAGCCCAGCTGCCTCCTCGAAAAATCCGATAGGAGCCGTACACTTGTTCATCATATAAATCCCAGCACCACTCCCAAACATTCCCTAACATATCATAAAGCCCCCATGCATTCGGTTCTTTCGTCCCTACAACATGGAGTACACCATCTGAATTTTCATTGTACCAAGCTATCTTATCTAGCTCGCCATATTGATAGCCAGTAGTTTCTGCTTTACATGCATATTGCCACTCTGCTTCTGTTGGAAGTCTATAGCCATTGGATTCCCTATCCCAAATAATATGATCTCCATCGTCACTGATAACATAAGCTTTTTTCAATCCAGCCTTCTGAGAAAGCAGATTACAGAAAGAAATAGCATCATTCCAAGAAACATTCACCACAGGTATAAGATTTTCGACGGATGACTTCGTTGTTTTTTTAGTAACAATATTGTATAGATCCACTGTTACAGGATTCGGTGCAAGAAGAAATGGTTTTATTTCAGTCTTCCATTTAGTTTTTATTCGATCGTCTCTTAATTCTATTGCTCCCCCTAGAATTTTAACCATTGGATTGTTCAAGTAGCGTTCAATTTCGTTTGACACTTTATCTTCTCCCATCTTTTTAACAAAATCCAACTCATGAAGATGTATGAATTCAAATAATACTAATCAAGTATTGACAGGGTATAAAGATTAGAACTATAATCTAAACAATTCCTAGAAAAATACTATGAATTACATAATGTTCAAAATATCTAATTATATTCAGGTTGACCAGAAGAAGGAGTGTAGACAAATGCCAAATGTTCAAACTTTCAAAGCAACTGCCCATTTACAAGATGGGGTTAAAGTCATTACTAAAGCAAGACAATTCGAGCTCGTCATCGATGAGCCACAAAATCTTGGGGGTACGGATACAGGAATGAATCCTGTTGAAGCTTTGCTTGCTTCTTTAGGGGCCTGCCAATCTATTGTGGCTCGAGTTTATGCTTCCAAATTTGAGGTAGAGCTTGAAGATTTCAGAGTAGATGTTGAAGGTGATCTGGACCTCGATGGATTTTTCAACCGTTCTGAAGTCCGTCCCGGCTATTCCGATATTCGATATACATTCTACATAAAGACCCCATCCCCTGCCGAGAAGGTCGAAGCATTCGTACAATTTTTAGAAAGCAAATGCCCTGTGGGTGACACGATTGCTGCACCGGTAAATCTTAAGCTGAACCGTATCGTGATTGAAAATTAACCGATTGATTAGCTAAATATTATCAAGGGCTGTGAGGTTGCATAAAGCAACTTTACAGTCCTTTTTCATTTCAACCTCTCATCCATCATATAATACTAAAAATGAAGGACCTCGGAGGTACCTAAGGAATGAATCCTATACTGAGCACAGTAGATAATGAGATCGAGCGTTTAACGGCATTCCTGATTGATCAACAGCAGCAAGATGGATCTTGGCACTTTTGTTTTGAGAATGGAATCGTTATCGATGCCTATGTCATCATTCTCTTTCGGATTTTGAACGTACAGAATGAAGCCCTGATCAGGCAGCTACATGATCGTATTCTTGCTGAGCAACAGTCCGCTGGATTCTGGCAATTGTATAGAGATGAAGAAGATGGTAACTTATCCACCTCGGTTGAAGCCTACTACGCCCTTCTCTATTCTGGGTACAGTAAGGTGACAGATGAGCCGATATTGCGTGCAAAGCATTTTATTCAATCCAAAGGTGGAATTGGAAAAGTAACTAGCATCCTAACCAGAGTCATTCTCGCAGCTACTGGACAGAGCAAATGGCCTTTATCGATCTCTTCGATTCCCCTAGAAGTTCTGTTGTTCCCGTCTTATTTTCCTATTAACTATTTTGAGTTCTCTGGCTACTCAAGAGTGCATCTCACGCCTATGCTTATTATGGCCGATCGACGTTTCTCGATCTCAACAGCGAATGCTCCTGATCTATCTGATCTCATAGACACACGCATTGAAGATGCTGAACCCGCTTCCCGTGGATATCATGAGCTGCAGGACGTTATTCAAACTGGCCTAAGCAGACTTCTTGGAAGCCCTCGCTACATTCACGAAGTTGCCCGAACCAAAGCAGAACAGTTTATTCTCCAGCGGATTGAATCCGACGGGACTCTATACAGTTACGCAACTAGCACAATTCTTATGGTCTATGCCCTTCTGGCTCTGGACTATGACCAGCAGCATCCTCTGATTACGAATGCCATAGATGGGCTTACCTCGATGCAATGCCGTTCTGAAAGTAAAACAACAATTCAAAACTCTCCGTCTACGATATGGGACACGGCTCTAATCGCTTATGCTTTACAGGAGGCACAAATTCCCGATCATCATCTCACGATTCAACGTGCTACTTCGTATCTGCTGACCAGACAACAGCATAAAACTGCTGATTGGAGTATTCATAATCCGGATACGACTCCGGGGGGATGGGGTTTCTCAGAATCTAATACGATTAATCCGGATGTGGATGATACGACCGCTGCTTTACGAGCCATTCGAAGTTTATCAATAACTCAGCCATCCTATCTAGAATCATGGAATCGTGGACTGAACTGGGTCCTATCGATGCAGAATAAAGACGGTGGCTGGCCAGCTTTTGAAAAAAACACCAATAAAGAAATGCTCACTTGGCTCGCAATCGATGGGGCTAAATCTGCTGCTATTGATCCCTCGGAGGCAGATCTAACCGGGCGCACCTTGGAGTATCTCGGGAACTTTGCCGCCCTTGATACGCGAAACGAATTCATCGGGCGAGGTGTGAAATGGCTGATTCAGCATCAGGAGAAGGATGGCTCATGGTACGGAAGATGGGGCGTTTGTTACATCTATGGGACTTGGGCTGCCTTAACAGGATTGCAGGCCGTTGGCCTGCCACTGGAACATGAAACATTGCAAAAAGGAGCGAATTGGCTCCTAAGCATACAGAACTCGGATGGGGGTTGGGGGGAATCTTGTCATAGTGATCGGCTTTTGAAATATGTGCCATTAGGCGAAAGTACGCCTTCCCAAACCGCATGGGCGCTTGACGCACTCATCACCATTCAGCCGAAATCAACAGCTGCCGTGGAAAAAGGGATTGAAAGATTAATCATGTCTATTCATGAAGAGGATTGGAAAACTTCTTATCCAACAGGCGCTGGTCTCCCCGGCAATTTCTATTCTAATTATCATAGTTATCGCTATATCTGGCCGTTACTTACACTGAGTCATTTTAGAAAAAAATACGGTCAAGGATAATACTCGGTAATAACTAGCGTAGTCCTGCTTCACTTCTAAAGTGTCTCATAAAACTAGATCGCGCCTTATGTAGTCCTTTTTGGGAATCTAGCTCCCCTTTCTAATACCCTGCTCCGGTATGTATTCATCAGTTCAAACAAAAATTCGTAAAAAACATCAGAGCAGCGATCATCCGTTATTGGAGAATCGTTGCTCTGATGTTATGAACCGGGGGTTGAATACTTTTGTCCGTTACACTTCCTTCTAAATTACCCATCCATTTATAGCTGTACAAAATACAGTTAAACACCTCGCGGATCCCCGTTACCTTCATCCGCCTCCATACTGTTACACAGAGGGTTGCATTACTCAATTTACTTTTTGGAGCACGATACCAAAATATCCCCTTTCAAGAAACAGGCGTAATCGTCGGTGGTTTCTGTGACCGTTCCCAAGCATGAGTTACCTGCAATGTTGCAGCATAGGTGATCAATGAAACGAATAGCGCTCCGGACAGTTCAATGATCTGCCCCAGGTCCATTCGTTGCAGTATACCGTGAGCCGTCATCCCGCAAATTGTCATGACAATCCCCCCCGCGCCCACCTTGAATACAATGCGAAAGTCAAAATAAAATCCGATCGTTCCTGCCACAGACATAAAATTCAGCAGCGTCAGCAGCAAAAGCCCCAGTCCGAACCCTATAGCAATCCCTTCGATGCCAATATTAGAACCGAGAACAAAGATCGCAATCACTTCAAAAATATTCGTAAGAATATGGTTCCACATGACGGTTGATGCTTTCCCCAAACCAAGCAGAATCGCTTGCAGGGGTGCTCCAAAATAATAAAGAAAAAATAAGGGGGCAATCAACCTTAGCAGCTCGCCCGCTTCTGGCGAATGATAGATCAAAGTAGTTAATGGTACAGCCCATAAGTACAGGATGATTGTACATGGAAGACCAACAATAAGCGCGGATCGCATAGCCATATCCATCCGACTATGCATGAGCTTGCTGTTATTGCTCACACTTGCTTCGCTGATCGCCGGAATTAATGCAGTGGACAACGATTGTGTGAAGAAGCTGGGGAGAAACAACATGGGGAGAGCATATCCCGCTAAAAGTCCGAATTGCTTAGTCGCCATCTCAACCCCCACACCAAACAGGACTAGACTTTTCGTAATCAGCAAAGGGAGAAACGCATGATAGAGAGAATGAATAAAACCGCTGCCTGTCATCGGTAAGCCGATGCGCAGCAGATCTCTCAACGTACTGTCTCCTTTGGGTGAAAAACTTGAACTAGGCGGTGGGGTGGTTTTGATCTTCCCTCGATTTGCCCATTTGAAGACAGCAAACAAATAGAGCAAACCAAAACCTTCGCCGATCACGGAAGCCGCCATAGCGCCCGCAGCTGCATAAGCAATCCCATAAGGCAGCAAAACGTTGACAACACCGATAATGACAATGATTTGCGCCAAATTCTCAATAATATCGGAAAAGGCCAGCGGGTTCATATTCTGTTTTCCACGAAAATAACCTTTCAATACAGCTGACATCGCGATAATTGGAATGATCGGCGTAATAGCGACCATAGCATAATACGCCCGCTGATCGGCTAAAAAAACCGACGCGATCCATTTGGAGCCAAATAGAGCCACTAAAGTTAGTATAATACTCAACGTACCCGTAATACTTAAGGATACTGTGAGAATTCGCTTTACTCGCGCTTCATCCTGCTTAACCTCAGCTTCTGAGACAAGCTTTGAAATCGCAACAGGAAGCCCCAGCTCTGTCAACGTAATAAACAAGGGTAGCAGTGGATGAGCAATCATAAGCAGCCCTACCCCCTCGGCTCCTAAGAAACGTGCCAGCAAAACGCCATTCAAAAATCCAAGCCCTTTTGTAAAAAATGACGACACGGTTAAAATGAACGTGCCACGAATAAAGCTTTGTTTACGCATCCCCATTTCTACGCATCTCCACCTATGGTTTGTCCTGGTCCTACTTTCTAACTTATTCGAACAAACACAAGTACATGCAGACAAGTATTTGTAAAGTATATAATCTGCAAAAAGCCCGACACACCATAGTTGGTGTACCGGTCAATTTCCTCATATTTTAGTATCCGATAAAGGAGTTGAAATCCCCCCTACATACTCATGTGCAGCAGTGGAAATGAAATATATGAACCCCCGCAACAATAAGTACAACAAAAAAACCGCGAAATATATCGCGGTTTTTAGAAATGAACTATATTTACTATCTATCTAACATTAACGCATGACACCTAGTCGATTTTATTGAATTCAATCCAATCGATCTGCAAACCTGGTTTGATGAACTCCAATTTCATATCATAAAGACCTGCTTCGAGTTCAACTTTCACAAGCTTTTGTCTGATCCACTGACCTTCAGTACCATTTGTTTGAATGGTTGTCATCAATTGATCATTCACTGATACATTGCACGCACTTTGAGCCAGCTCAGGTTCCGTTGACATGATATGCACCAGGATACGGTATTGACCAGCCTGTTCCACTTTAAAGCTAGTCGATCCTTCTACGACAGGTTTAACCTGTGGATTCTGTGATAAGGATTGAGCTTGTTCTTCAGTAAGTGAAGGATTAGCTTTAAAGAACTCTACAGTTTCTACAATTTCCTGTTTTCTAGAGAATACAGGTGCATTCATGATAAACTCACAAATGTTTATGGCAGAACGTTGGAGCTCTCCACGGGTTAACGTGCCATTTTCCAACGACTCAATGGTGTTATCATTCCATCCGTTAATTTCTGAACCATAGTTAGGTACAACCATATAGAGGTCGTTTTGTGCACGAACCATCCAATTTGTAAATTTCCGATCTGCTGGTCCACCATTAACTACATCATTCATGATCGCCCACCAGTCAGTCATTACAATGCCTTTAAAGCCCCACTCTCCACGAAGAATCGTGGTGTTCAAATCATAATTCGAAGCCGCCCAGTGTCCATTAACTGGATTGTAGGAGGTCATTACAGAATTCGAACCGCCCTGCTTCACGGAGATTTCAAAACCTTTCAAATAAATCTCACGAAGTGCACGTTCAGACACCACGGCGTTTACTTTACTACGATGTTTCTCCTGATTGTTACAAGCGAAATGCTTCATCGTAGCGGTTGAGCCGCCTTTCAAAATACCGCGAGTACATGCAGCAGCAAACACCCCAGAGATCAAAGGATCTTCTGAAAAATACTCAAAGTTACGTCCATTAAGCGGACTGCGTCGGATATTAAGGCCAGGTCCAAGCAAGGAATCCACGTTATTTCTTAACAACTCTTGCCCTTCCATAACATAAAGCTCTTCTACCAAATCCGCATTCCAAGTAGCTGCAAGAAGCGTTCCGATAGCAACTTGAGTCGCCTTTGCTCCGCTGTCCATACGAATCCCTGAAGGACCATCAGCTGTACAAGCCACTGGAATTCCGAGATTAAATAAACTGTCACTTACGCCTCCAAATGCAGAAGCCGTGCCCGGTGTAACTAAAGGACTGCTCATCCCTTCACCACGTACAATTGCAGCCAAATCCTCATCACTGAGCTGTGCAATGAAAGCTTCCATGCTAACCTTCTGTTCATATACGTCTCTTAATTTATATCCTTTATTACCTGTTTGTGAGATCGTCTCTGGAAGATTAGTTTCAATTCGCTCAGCCAACGAAATTTTACGTTTAGGAACTTCAACATAAACAATCTCGTACGAACCGTCCGCCTTCTGAGCACCTGGCATCATTCTCGTAAAGCTTTCTGTAGGCGCGAGCGCTTCTTGCAATTGCTCCACAACTTGAAGAGCTTCAACGACATAGCCGTCTTTACCCTCAACACCGACTGTCACCACTTGTTTAACACTAGTTCCCACATACAAGCGGTACGTTCCTTCTTCGAGAACATAGGCAGAAGCATGTCCTGTTACGCCTGCGTCATCATAAGAAGCCATAGAATGAGCTGAGAAACTCACGGTAAGGCGCTGTGCTTCACCCGGTTCAAGAACTTTCGTCTTACCGAATGACACCAGAGCTTTAGCTGGCTTACCAAGCTTACCTTGTGGAGCTTCATAATAGACCTGAACAACCTCTTTACCAGCAAAGGAAGTTCCTGTATTGGTAACGGTTACGCCGATTTCAATGAAAGACTCGCCTTCTTTGGTAATCAACTTGGCTTCTTCTGGCTCGATACTAAAAGTTGTATAAGATAAACCATAACCAAATTCAAATTGAACCTTATCTGGGCAAAATGTCTCGAAATAACGATATCCTACATAGATATCTTCCTGATACAAGTTCGTAAATTCATTGCCGTAATTCTGTGTTGATGGGTAATCATTGATGGAATAAGCGATTGTATCCGTCAGTTTACCACTTGGAGTTACCTCTCCAGACAGCACATCTGCAATCGCATTTCCGCCTTCCATACCACCCTGCCATGAATAAATCACAGTTGAAATTGGATATTTATAGCTTTCATCGTTCATCCAGTTCATATCAATAATGTTGGAGACATTCAGGACAACGATTGTTTGCTCAAAATATGTAGTTACCTGCTTCAGCATTGCCTGTTCATCATTTGTTAATTGGTAGCTGCCCGGTGCATCAGCATTATCCTGATCTTCCCCTGCCGTGCGTCCAATTACAAGAATGGCTTTATTCGATTTGTTTCTAGCTTCGGAAACCAATTCATTGCTCAAAGACATTTCCTTCTGATGCCAAGGTTCTGCAGCCCATGCGCCTCCACCATTATCAAATGGATTCTGTTCAATCCACTTTTCATAGACAGCAGCCAGATCTTCGTTAACTGTAAAGTTCTTCTTAGTGCGAAGACCATCCAATAAATTGGTCGTATAAGTAACATGGACACTACCGCCGGAACCTGTACCACTGCGATAATAATTCACTTGGGATCTGCCAAAAATCGCAACATTATCGCCTTCGCCAAGCGGAAGTACCTGATTATCATTCTTCACCAGCACCGCACCTTCAGCGGCTACTGTCCGGCTAAATTCTGCAAAACCTTCTAATGGAATTCCCACATTCTGTGTGCTCAACTTATTTCCTCCTGTTGTTCAATTCTATAGGTTGTTTCTTGAAATCTTCAATTCCTTTAATAACATGCTAACAATGCATCTATATCATTATAGTACATTGGAAAACTGGAATATATATAATAATTAACTTTATTAATATAATAATTTTAGTTTGGACCCTTCACTAATTTAATAACGAGTAATTTTGCTGTTGGATGTAAGACCGAAGGAAGAATATGATATGGCACATATTCCAGGGGCTATATCTATTCCTATTGAAGAATTAGAAGAGAAGCTTGCTTACTTACCCTCAAATTGTGATGTAGTCGCTTATTGTAGAGGACCTTACTGTTTAATGTCCGTGGAGGCAGTCGAATTAAAAACAACAGCAAGAACATTAAGAAGTGTTGCTAGAAAGGCGGAAAATCTAATGTCGACGAAAGTTAGTGATTCTACAAGTATTAGCAATCAGCCTGAATGGTTACAAAGTTACCTCGTTTCTCCAGAAAAGCAACACCAATTATATCGGAAAACACTATTTATTGTCATCATTTCGCAATTTTTTTGGAGGAGCAGGTCTTGCTGCTGCACTTTTTACACTAGGATCTGCTGGGGCAGCATTATTTATAGGACATCTATCTCAAAGATTCGGAAGACGTACTGGTCTTGCTACTGGCTTCTTAATAGGCGGATTAGGAGGAATCGGAGTCGTAATTTCTGCTTTAACTAATAATATTCTACTTTTAATGTTCTCATTGCTTATCTATGGAGCAGGCACAGCAACTAATTTGCAGACACGTTATGCGGGTACAGATCTGGCGGCCCCCACTCAACGAGCAACAGCGATTAGCATCGTGATGGTTTCAACTACATTTGGTGCTGTTGCTGGGCCAAACTTAGTTAATGTAATGGGGAAGTTCGCTGAATCTATTGGTGTCCCGGCTCTTGCCGGACCGTACATTCTAGCTGCTGCAGCATACATTGTCGCTGGTTTAATCCTTCTAGCTTTACTTAGACCAGATCCGCTCGTTGTTGCAAAAGCTCTTGCAGAGGCACTAAGCTCCACTCCAAGTCATTCTGATCATTCAACAGGAAATACAGCTTCTATCAACAAAAAGGGCGTTATTATTGGAGCCACAGTAATCAGTAGATGTCTTGATCGCGTTGGCAGGAGCATCTGGTGGAGCTTTATCTGGTATGATTTTAGCAAATTCCAGTTACGCTCTTTTATCACTTGGTGGAGGCTTCGTTGCATTATTGCTTCTTCCAGTCGTTATTTCGTCTCGAAATTTGAATAACAATAATAACAAAGGTTGACCTCAAGAAAGATGTGAGATCAACCTTTGACTTTTAATAGTAATTTATTTTAAAAAATAGCGTACATTTCAATCCACAAGTGGGCTAATCGTCATTTGTATAATACTAATTTCACCATGACCGCCCGTGATTCTCAGCGTATTAATAGCACCCGGCAATACATTGACGGTAATATTCGTACGGCCACTAAATTGTTGAGCTCCACCAGTGGAGAGGGCATTAAGGAGCGAGTAATCCTTGTCATTGACGTATAAATTCACTTTTGCCAGACGTTCACTCGTAGCATAATGAAGTTCAATGGAAGCTCTGCCGCCCTCTCCTCCCTGTATATTATTGAAAAGAACATAGGAACCCTCTGTTTGTAAGTGGCTCACCACCTGTTGACCTGATTCTAACGTCTGTATTTCTGCTCCTCCAAAAACCATACAATCCGCAGCCGGATATGTCTTAAGATAAGGATTGACTTCCGGTGTAGTTCCAATCGATGAGACGCCCTCTTTTGTCTGAATAACCGGCTTGATCGTACCGTCTTCGTTGAACTCTAGGTAATCGATACACACGCTACGCAGATTACCTTCTCCAGAAATGGACTGATTATGATAGAACAAATACCATTGGTCTTTGAACTCCACCACGGAACCATGAGTTGTTGAACAGCCTGTCGGCTCTAGAAAGATCCCTCTGTACATCCACGGACCAAGCGGATTCTCACTGGTGGCGTATCTCATTCGATTATTGTCTTCTAAGTTATCCGCATAGGTAAGGTAGTAAAGACCGTTTCTTTTGAATACCCAGGCTGCTTCATGAAAATCTTCTAGTCCCTCCATTTCAGTCATCCCGTTCTTCAGAGACAACATATCTTCATTCAATTCCCCGCCAAGACATGTACTCCCTCCGCCGTAATACATATAAGCGCGATCATCTTCGTCCACTAACACACATGGATCGATCAAAGCGAACCCGCCAAGCCCTGGAATATATCCCTGATCGGTAAAATCACTTGCTGGCTTCTTGCTTGTCGCTACCCCAATTTTCCACGAATCATTCCAATTCGAGTCACTCGGATGAGGATAATAGAAATAGTAGGTTCCATTCTTGTACGCACAGTCTGGAGCCCACATGAAACCGCCTTCAGGTCTGCCCCAAGCGACATCGTCCGAACTAAGAATTTCACCTTCATCCACCCAATTCACCATATCTTGAGAGGAAAATACGTGGTATCTGTCCATAAGATCACAGCCTCTGGCTGGATCCATATCATGGGAAGCGTAAATATAAATCTTACCATCACTCCAGACATGAGCTGATGGGTCAGCCGTATAGATGGATGTAATTACAGGATTCAAAGATGTTCTCTTTTTTGATTCGACAATTATATCTTGATTGTTGTTAGACATGATAAGACCTCCTGAAGTATGCTTTTTTGATAGGGTGCTATTCTACTTCTGTTTTGACCATGAGTATTTAGGTTGCCAAGACAGGAGCTTTTTCGCCAGAGCATTACTGACAATAGCCTCTCTATCTTGGAATGTCTTACGCAAGTCTCCTACTTCAGAGTAAAAGCTCCTCAGCAGTTCTTCTGTTGTTCGGTCACTTAATGTATCATCTCCAGTGATGTTCAGGTGGATGGCTCCATTAAGTTCAGCATGAAGAGCGGCAATACAAGCCGTCACTGCATCCCGAATATCAATATAACTCCATAAAATAGGTTTGAAGGTCTCTGGTTTTGCAATCGCAAGATGTCGATAATCTCCAGGACCAGTAATCATAGAGAAACGTAGGGATGTCACCTGCATATCGTTTCTCCGGTGAAACATTTCAGCAGTCAGCTCGTTGACGACTTTGGAGAGTCCATAACATTCTTGCGGTAGCTGTGGATGGTCTTCGTCTACCGGAAAATAATGCGGTGAAAAGGGTTGTGGAGCCCAAGCAAATCCGTAGGAAGACTCACTTGAGCCCATTATCACTTTACGAATACCCAAGAGAGAAGCCGCTTCTAGTACATGATAACCAGCCACTGTATTGTTCGCATAAATATAAGAATGTGGATAATGAATCGGAGCAGGTATTGCAGCTAAATGTATGATAGCATCTACGCCTTCAAGCGATCCCACCACTTGCCCGAAATCATTCAGATCGACTTTAATCTGCTTGCAATGAATTCGATCAGACAGATGATTATCTAACGACACAACATCATATTTCTGCTCTTGGAGCATCCCGATTACTTGAGAGCCAAGTTTGCCCCCACCACCAGTAACGGCAATAGTGTTCATTTCAATATACCTCCTTGATCTGCGTTTATTTTAGTACTGTAATCTAAGGGCGCACCAATGTTCCGTCTGCTTTGCGGTCCAGAGGATAAGGTCGGTGATATTGACTAGAACTCCATTGTTCTCTGAGAAGAGATTTAGCCTGCACTTCATCGATATCAATACCTAATCCCGGTTTGTCAGAGGGGTACAGGTACCCACCTTGTCTGACGATATGTCCTGGAAAAGCTTCTAATTCTTCCTGCTTGAAATGATTAATTTCCTGGATGCCGAAGTTCCAGAGTGCCATATCTAGATGAACTGCAGCTGCCTGGTTCACTGGATCATTTTCTCCTCCTTCTTGCCAAGCCGTGCGGACACCGTAGATTTCACCCAATGCGGCTATTTTACGACAGGCACTGATGCCCCCTGCCTTAGAAACTCGTACCCTAATAAAATCAATCAGTTTCTCCTGCATAAGCCCTGTCCATTCCTGCGGGTTCACAAATAACTCACCCACAGCCTGCGGTGTTGCGCTCTGTTGCCGAAGCTGGCGGTACCAACCAATCTGCTCTGGTGCTATTGCATCCTCTAAGTAGAAAAGACTGTAAGGCTCTAAGCGTTTAGAGAGTTGAATCGCATGTATAGGCGAGAGGTGCTCATGAACATCATGAGTGAACTGAACGCTGGATCCAAATTCCACACGAAGCTTCTCGAACATGTCAGGAATGGCATTCAGATAAGCATGCTCGTCAAATACAGGACCACTGCTCCAAGGATGGACAGGAAGCTTCGCTTCCTTCCCGCTGACAAACCCACCACCGCCGTATCCTCCCATCTGGACACGAATCACTGTGTAACCTTCCTCTATGAATTTATAGACATCTTCCTTGAGCTCTGTGATATCAGCGCCACCAGCATGGCCATAACAAGGGACCGCCGAACGACAGGCACCTCCCAGAAGCTGATAGACTGGCAGGTTCGCTTCTTTGCCTTTGATATCCCACAAGGCCATATCAATACCACCGATAGCCGTGTTTAGAATCGCACCGTTTCTCCAATATCCACTCATATGCATAAGATGCCAGAGGTCTTCAATGTTCGCCGGATCACGACCCTTTAGAAGTGGTGCAAGCAGTTGTTCAACAACTTGAACTACAGCCTCAGGATTATACAAATCTGATGAGGAACCAATCCCATACAATCCATCCTGATCCGTCGTTACTTTCACAATCGTCCAGCTTCCATCATGTCTGGTACGGATGCATTCTACTCCTGTTATTTTTGCCATGATTTCACCATCCCCTTTTGTGTCGCTTTTATTTTAATGCAATCATCGACACATCCAAACGGGACGTTATTAAACTTTCCACCGCATTTCTATCCTCTTCCTGTTGATAGAATAGAATGGAACAAAAAACGTCCCAGACTGTCGTTAATCGACAACTTGGGACGCCTTTTTATTAATCAAAAACCCTTATGATAATCACTTCAAATTATAAATCCGATACAGTAGGACTGCGGTCTTCGCACGTTTCAGCATGCCTTCTGAATTCAGATTGGTGCCACTTCCCTGCAGTAACTCCGTAGCTTATTTTTTGGCAGCAAGATAAGCGTCTATTTGTTTCTGAGTTTCAGTAATAATTTTATCAAGTCCGTTTTTCTTTTGAGTCTCCACATAATCGGCTACAGCTTTGTTAACATCCTTCACCATACCGTATTCAATCGGTCTGCTGATCTCATCGGTGGCTTGATCGCGTTTAGCTAATTCATTCTTCATAGCATCTTCAGCAATAAACAGACCGTCAATCGGGGAATTCACATTGTACGGCTGATTAGCAAAATCGGCTTCTTTCACCCAGAAATCTTTAGCATAAGTTGTTGTTGGACGCATGTATTGAGGTTTCCAGAACGCCCATTGTCCACCCCACTCCATGTAATTACTCGTAGAAGACTGCATGCCTTCCGGATAATCCGCAGCTTCACCATTCAGGACATAGGTTTTGCCTTCGATACCGTATTGCAACAAATCATATAGCGTTTGGTCAGTCTCCACCATATCAAGGAAACGAAGTACCCGATCTGGATTCTTGGAGTTTACATTGATGGCTACAACATTAGCAAGTGCTGTACGGTTGACATACTTTTTGTCTGGATACATGAGCGACATCCCTTGTTTATAGGAAGCATCTGAGAAGCCTGGATCAGCATAAGCCCATTCATGTGATGTTACAGTAAAGAGCAATTTACCGTTTCTCCACTGATCTTCTGCTCCTTCTTTATCAATCATGGCATCTCTGTTGATCAGTTTGTCGTCATACCATTTCTTTGCCAGAAGAGAAGCTTCGAGGAAGAAAGGCTGTTGTTCAACAGATTGAATAGTAATTTTCGGATCACTCAGATAGAAGCCTAACCCATGGAAGTTGAGATCTACCCATTCATCGCGGATATAATACAAAGATAATGGTGTAGTACGGGAAAGCTTCTCGTTCGGATAAGCTTTTTTCAGCTCACGAAGCAGATTGTCGACATCTTCAATCGTTTGAATAGAATCCGGAGCGATGTTAATGCCTGCTTTTTCAGCCAGATCTGAACGCCATCCTGCAAATTTACGTTCATTCATTTTCATTGTCCATGGAAGTCCTACGATTTGTCCGTTAACCGTTGCAGCTCCTAACGTTCCTTGTTCTACATATTTCTTCTCAAGATTAGGCGCATATTTCGGGAGCAGATCATTTAAGGCCATGTAGGAACCTTTTGCAGCCATTTGTTTATAGGAGAGCCAATCTCCATCAAAGTTCATATCCCAGTTATCCCCGGATGCGGCCATCACAAGCATTTTTTCCTTGAAGTCGCCAAATGGTATGAAATTTACGGAGAACTTAACGTTTAGGCCTTTGGATTTCACGTAATCACTAATTTTGGACCAAACCTCGTCCGTGGCCGCCTTTTTGTCCCCACCAAAATAGAATTTGAGTGTAACTTCATCTTCACCTTTCGCAGGCTCTGTACTAGAACCGGTGTTGCCCTTGTTTTGATTCGTTTCATTGGACGAAGTATTTCCGCCACTCGAGCTACATGCGGACATAATCAGTCCTAGCAATAGCATTGCTATCAGGACGATCTGAAATCTACCCATGCGTTTGCGCATCCTAATCTCCCCTTTTACATTTAATTTATACTATACGACTTAAGTCGACATAGTTAACCTTTAACAGCTCCAACCATAAGACCTTTAACGAAATAACGTTGCAGGAATGGATACAAGAAAATAATAGGTCCAATGGTTATAACTGTTAGCGCCATTTTGATAGACTCGGAAGGAATCTGAGCTGAAATCCGCTGCATCGCTGCCGCATTTCCAGAGTTCTTCAAGAAATCGACATTAGAGATCAATGTTCGCAGAAGGAGTTGCAGTGGTTGAAGCTCTTGCTTATCGACGAACATTAACCCGAGGAACCAGTCGTTCCAATACCCGAGAGCTACGAACAAGCCAACAGTCGCTAGAACTGGTAGAGCCAGTGGCATGATCAGCCTAGAATAGATTCTGAATTCACCTGCACCGTCCATTTTGGCCGATTCATGCAGATCCTCTGGAATAGAGAGCATAAAGTTTCGAATAAGAAACATATTGAAGGCATTCCCCAGCGATGGAAGAATAAGCGCCCATATCGTATCTTTCAAATGCAGGTATCTAACGATAACGATATACCAGGGAACCAATCCCCCACTGAAGAGCATGGTGATGATGACAAAGATAGAAAGAATATTCCTATATTTAAAAGAACGTCTTGCCATTACATAAGCGCCCATGCTCGTTAAGAAGAGCGACAAAATAGTTCCGACAACAGTGACGAATGTGCTGACTCCGTACGCTTCAAAGATTCGATTAGAGCCAAGAAGCAAAATACGATAGGAATCAAACGTTATCGTCTTCGGCCAAATAGAATAGCCGTACTGCATAATATCTTTTTCCGTACTAAGCGAGCCTGAGATCACCATGAGGAACGGGAACAGGCAGGCCAGACTGAATAGGCCGATAACCAGAGCGATTAGAAACTGGCTGAATGAGAATTTTCTTGCTGACATCGTGTGGGATGACCTCCTTAAAGTTAGATGAGCTTGGCTTTAGAATATCGCTGAGTCTTTGTCGATTTTGCGTGCCGCATAATTACTCCCAAGGACTAAGAAGAAGGCAACAAAGGACTGTAGAAAGCCCGCAGCGGAAGCCATTCCAATATCACCAGATTTACGCAGGCTCCGATAGACAAAGGTGTCAATAACATCTGTGGTCGGAAAGAGTAGAGAAGCGTCACCTACCATGGCGTAGAACATCCCAAAATCAGCATTCATAATTCTACCTACTGCTAGTAGCGTCAGGATGATAATCGTTGGCCGCAGCATAGGAATACTGATGTACCTGATCTGCTGCCATCTAGATGCTCCATCAATGGAAGCAGCTTCATAATAAGAACTGTCAATAGAGGTTAACGCGGCCAAATAGATAATTGTGCCATAGCCAGTGATTTTCCAGCGGGCAGCAATGGTTAAGATTGCCGGCCACAGCTCGGCCCTACTATAGAAGTCAATCGGTTGAAGATTTAGGTACTCCAGGAAGCGATTTATCGCTCCGTTCTCATAGTTCATCAGATTATAAGCGAATACACCTACAACAATCCATGAGATAAAGAACGGTAAAAAGGTCAAGGATTGCGTAATTCGTTTGAAATACTTATTGCGCATTTCATTCAATAGGAGAGCAAACCCAACTTCAAAAACGAGCCCTATTGCTATAAAGAGAGCATTTAATAGGATCGTGTTGCGGATGGCCCGGAATGCCACCGGAGAAGAGAATACATAGTCAAAGTTGCTGAACAGTGGGTCCATCCAATCACTTCCAAAAATCCCTTTGGAGAAATCAAAATTCTTGAAGGCGATTACAAGACCAGCCAGCGGTAGATAGTTAAAGAGCAAGAACAGTACCCCGACGGGTAAGAACATGAGCAGCAAGGTGCGATTTTTGTACAGTTCCTTGAACACTCCGTTTAGTTTCATATCGATTTCCCTTTCGCTGTTTGGATAAATTAATTGTAAAAGAGTGAATGTGCACTTACTATGAGTCAATCTTGCACTTTGTTGATTCATTTTTATCCTGATCCACGAGATATCCAATTTCCTGTGTAAAAATAAAAGTAGCGATTCTCTTAGATGCGAGAATCGCTACTTTATAAGACTTTTAACGATTTGATTGAGTAAGACCATTAACGGGCCTCATCTGTTTTGGACAATTCTTCGTCTACCTTCATAGGGTGCCGCAATAAAATACGGGTCCCTCCTTGTGCTCCTATCTGAATCTGTAGCTTATAGTCAGACCCAAAATACAGCTTCAGACGGTCGTTCACATTGCACAAGCCCACACCTCTCCGAGTAGTTGTATACATTTCCTCCTCAGGATCTTCATAATCCAGCTCGTCAATGATACTTTGTGGAATGCCTTTTCCATTATCTGCAATCTCGATGATCATATCTTCCTTTTCACGTCTAGCGGACACAATGATCTTCCCCTTCTCGAAGTCACTCCGTACACTATGTTGGATTGCATTTTCTACTAGAGGTTGTAACAGCAGGCGAAGGAATGGAAAATCCAGCAAATCTTCATCTATGGAATATAAAATCCGGATTGTTTTGCCCATTCGGGCCTGTTCAATCAGCACGTAAGCTTTAACTTGCTCAATCTCACGCCGCAGCGTTGTGATCTCCTTCCCTTGATTCAGACTGAGCCGAAGTAGATTTCCCAGTGCAGATACCATTTCACTAATGTCGCTGCGGCCATGGTTTTCTGCCTTCCACCGAATAGATTCAAGCGTATTATAGAGAAAATGTGGGTTGATCTGGTGGCTAAGCACCTGAAACTCCAGAGCCTTCTTCTTCCGCTCGGAACGCCAAGCTTCCTGGATCAAGACATCAATCCGCTGGACAAGACTTCCGACGCCTCGATACAACCAGCCTACTTCATCTGTTCTTGGCGAAGTCAACGCTTCTGTCTGGAAATTGCCCTCTTCCATTCTCCGCATAAGCCTTACCAGACGTGCGATAGGGTGGGTGAAATACACCGTAATGTAAAAAACAACGGCAAAGCAGCAGACGAGATAAATAAACAGAAAGATGATTAGCAGACGTGTCATTTCATCACTTGTTCCAGTCAGTTCCTTCAATAACGTCAGACTGACAATCGCCCAAGGCTCACTGTCTAAGCTGACATAAGTAGTAAGATACTTGTGTCCATCAATCTTGATCGTTTGTGAGCCTGCCGGATTTTTTTGAAGATGGGTAATGAACGAATTCGAAGGAAATCGTGTACCGGCCCATTCATTGGATGATGAGTCATAATAAATAGTACCGTCACGATTCATGAGTAGCAGCTTCTGATTCTTCAATTGCTCAGTGGGTGAGAAGTAACGCTTCAAATGATCCTCTGAAACTTCTGTAACGACCATACCTCGGGGCTTACGGTCATAGAGTCCTGAAAAACGCTTAATATATCCTAGCAGAGGGCGTCCATATTTTCCTTGCTGTGGCATAAATAACTCCCACATTGGACCTACAGTCCCTTGTGACCGCGTAAACCATTCCTCTGAAGTTATATTCGCCGCTTCTCCCAAAGTATTCATATAAGAAGGATACAGCGAAGGATTTATTGGATATACTCGCACTCGGAAAGCATCGATTTGTGGAGTGGCCTGATAGAGCACAGTAAGTAGATTTACAGTAAAATCCTCTTCTTCAGCAGAATTGGCGGGCGGATCAATCAGTAAATCTTGTACACGTTTATTGCCGATAAGAGTGTTGACCTGATCATTAAGTGTATTAAGATAAATCTCAAAATTTTTAGCTGCTTGCTGAAGGTAGCTCAGTGAGATCTTAGTGTTCGTATTCGTGATGCCTTCAATAGACTTAATATGCGCAAAGTAAGCAAAGATGAGAAAAGGCACAATAATAATCATAAAAAATACCAATATAATACGGTTCCTTAACGATGCGCCCAGACGCAGAGTGAAACGATTCATAACAATCCCCCCAATCCTTACATGTCGACAATAATCCCCGCAATAATTTGCGATCCACTCATTGTGGCAAAAAATGCATTTTATATAATTAGGCTGTAGCATTCATCATCTTATGGAAAAGAGGAATCGTATTGACTGGAGCTAGTAAAACCGTTGTACATGTCATCTCTCATACTCACTGGGATAGAGAATGGTATATGCCCTATGAAGCCCATCACGTTAAGCTTATCGAAACTATAAATTCTTTGATTGAGACGTTTGAATCCGACCCGGATTTTAAGAGCTTTTATCTAGATGGACAAACCATAGTAGTGGAAGATTATTTGCAGGTTTATCCTGAGAAGCGTGAAATCATCCAGAGATTATGCGATGCTGGCAAGCTCTCTCTTGGGCCGTGGTATATTCTTCAAGACGAATTTCTGACAAGCGGTGAAGCTAATGTTCGCAATCTGCAAATCGGACATCGTGATGCAAGGACATTCGGTCCCATCTCTAAGATCGGCTATTTCCCGGATTCTTTTGGCAATATGGGCCAAGCTGCACAGATTCTTCAGCAAGCTGGAATCGATACAGCCATCTTCGGCAGGGGTGTGAAAGCTACTGGTTTCAACAATCGCGTGGTAGATGCCTCTGATCAGGAATCTCCTTACTCTGAGCTGATATGGCAATCTCCTGACGGCTCCAAAGTGCTCGGTATCCTCTTTGCGAATTGGTACAACAATGGCATGGAAATTCCTGTTGATCCTGATACTGCTAAAAGCTACTGGGACCATCGCCTTGCACGTACCAGACAATATGCTTCCACCCGACATTTACTGCTTATGAATGGATGTGATCACCAGCCCATCCAAACCGATCTTTCTGAAGCTTTACGTGTTGCGCGTGAATTATATCCAGACTGTGATTTCATTCATTCTAACTATGTTGATTATGTAAAAGCCGTTAAAAATGAGCTTCCCGATGACCTAACCCTTACTACAGGGGAGCTGCGCGGGCAACATACAGACGGCTGGTACTCACTAGTAAATACTGCTTCAGCGAGGGTATACATCAAGCAGCTCAATCAACAGAACCAGACTCTTCTAGAAAAAATAGCTGAACCGCTAGCCGCTATTGCACATGGATTAGGCAAAGCTTATCCGCACGGTCTAATGCAATATGCCTGGAAGACGCTCATGCAGAACCATCCGCATGACAGTATTTGCGGCTGCAGTGTAGATGAAGTCTACCATGAGATGAAGACTCGGTTTGCAAAAAGCATGGAGGTCGGATCAGCCCTCATCACTGACAGTGCCAGATTCATTAGTGCTAAGGTCGACACCTCTATCTTCGCATCATTTGGAGATGACGCCACTGCGTTCGTCGTTTATAATACTAGCGGCTATTCTAGCAGCAGCGTAGTGACCTTGGAAATTGAGTGGTCTCACCGTTTCTTCAATCAAAGTGAAGACCCAAGTGCCGTGTTCAAGCAAGTCTCTGACAGAACGCATGGCGAGGGCTACCTGGTCAATTCCCAAGGTGATCGAGTAGACTGCACTGTTGAAGATCTGGGGGTACGCTTCGGTTACGAGCTGCCAAACGATAGATTTAGACAGCCTTATATGGCGCATGCATTACGGCTAACCTTTGAGGCAAAATCGCTTCCTGCCCTAGGACTGGCAACTTTTGCTTGGATTCCCGCAATGGACACAGCGATATCGAAATCTTCAAGTGACACACTGATTACCGATGGCTTCACTATGGAGAATGAATTTCTTCGAGTCATTGTGGCACAAGACGGCAGCTTTTCTATGTTCGACAAAAGCAGCGATGAGCTGTACAGCGGTCTTGGTGTGTACGAGGATGTCGGCGACATAGGTAATGAATACATCTTCAAACAACCAGAAGGTGATTTAGCCATTACTACACGCGGCATCCCTGCTGAGATTCGCTTAACGGAGAATACCCCTTACAGAGCTGCTTTTGAAATCAGACACACCCTAGAAATTCCGGCATCAGCCGATGAACAGTTACAGCAGGAAGTAGAAACCATGGTTGAGTTCCGGCAGCGGAAGTCGGTCCGGTCTCAGCAGCTTGTCCCTCTAAATATTGTGACTCGTATCAGTCTAGAGCGTGAAAGTCTTGCATTGCAAGTGCAGACTCGAATCGACAACACCGCCAAGGATCACCGTCTACGTGTTCTGCTGCCAACTGGCATTAAGACGGCGCTTCATTACGCAGATTCCGTCTTTGAAGTCGCTGAGCGAGAAACCATACCTGCACCGGAATGGGAGAACCCAAGCAATTGTCAGCATATGCAGGCGTTCGTGGATGTACATGCCGATGGACGCGGCTTGACCGCAGCCGGTAAAGGTCTTAATGAGTACGAGGTGTTGCAGGATGATGAAGGTACAATCGCCCTAACACTCCTTCGTTCCATAGGAGAACTTGGCGACTGGGGCGTCTTCCATACCCCTGATGCTCAGTGCCTTGGCGTTAATGTAGCAGAGTGGAGCCTTATCCCGCATGGCGGAGGTGACAACCGCTTCGCGGCCTACCGTGAAGCCTATCGTTATGCTGTTCCCTTCACCACTTCTCAGACCGGTATTCATGAAGGAACTCTTCCTCCTGTGCACAGTTTTCTGGCATGGGATGGTAAAGAAATGGCTTTTTCCAATTTAAAAATCAATGAAGATAATGGAGATTTAATGGCACGCTGGTACAATCTTGCTTACACACCTTCTAATCTGAGTATTAATACCAGCGAAAACTCCCTGCTATACCACAGTAATATCATGGAAGAAATGACCTCCGAGGTTCAGACACAGCCGATTCCTGTATGTAAGGCTGGGATTGTAACTATAGGAATCACGCCACTATAAATACTTGCATAGATCCAGGGTGCCAGGTTCTTCCGAACCTGAGCAACCTGGATTCTTTATTCTTCAGCAATTCCAAGCTGTCTTCTGAAATCCTTAGGGGTGCAGCCTACCTGTTTCTTGAAAAGCTTTGAGAAATGCACCGGGTCTTTGTAGCCGACCTGATAGGAGATTTGATAAATTTTAAACTGCACATCGTATAGCATTTCTTTTGCCTTTTTAATGCGAATATCTGTTAAGTATTCAAGAAAGGTCATATGCAGTTCTTTCTTAAATAACTTACTAAGCCAAACAGGAGTTACGTGAACCGCAGAAGCTACAATTTGCAGCGTTAGGCTTTCAGCATAATCACGGTGTAAGATCTTCTCAGCTTCGCTAACAATTTGGCTAGGTGTATGCGAAAGCTTACGAAAGTCTGCAGCAATCTCATGCAGAAAGACCTCTGTTTGTTCACGAAGCGCCTGCAGGGTATCGTATTGCTCCAACAGCTCCCAAACTGCGATCGGATTATTTTTCCAATTCTTAAGAACGGTTCCCTCCGCTCCTCGCCGGAACACTTCGAACAGCCATTCAAAAATTTTCTGCTGGATATCCCTAAGTTGTGTAAGCTGCCACGACTGTATCATCTCGATAAAGGTATCCATCGCTCTTGTTATATCTTCATCCGAACCATATCGAACTAAATCAAGCATTTCATCCGGGTTCTGAAGTGACAAGTTATCACTCTCCCCGTCGTAAAATAGCCCTTGCTCAGTGAATAATCTGTTGCCCCCATAAACCGCCTTTTGCTCCATTACGCTCACAGCCTCAATATACATATGGTGCAAGTTTCTTGTTTTGCCCGGTTTAGTCAGCATTCCTGCACTAGCAGTGATTTTGACAAAATCATTGATTCTTTGAATGAAAAGCTGTGCCATGCCCTGTGCGATATCCGTCTGCTCATGAGAAAGACTTCCAAGCACGATAATCCAGCGGTTATAACGGTCCTTATAGAGAGCAGAAGGATGGGCGTATTCCTCTTCAAGCGTCTGATGTAACACATTACTGATCCCGAATAGAATCAGTTCCTTTTCATGCGGATTCTTATTCTCTATCGCTTTTAAATTATCAGCCTCAACGACAATCAACATCGTAGGCTCCTTCAGCATCCATTCAAGCTCCAATGTTTGAAGACGGTGGTATCTACGCATTTCAAGATTAGGATCATAAACCTGTTCAATCATTTCCTTTAATAATTCCTCGCGCATTTTGGAGATGGCGAAGACCGCCTGATTCTTAAGCATCTGCCGGTTACGATGATCCATCTTCATTTTATTGATGTTCTCTATCGATTTATCCACCATTTTACCTAGTTCATCCAAATTAATTGGTTTCAAAATATAATCGCATACCCCTATTTTCATGGCCTGCTTGACCAGTTCAAAATCATCATAACCACTTACAATAATCTTCTCAGGCTTATAGTCCTCTTCGGCAGATAAGGCGCTAAGGAATTCCAGACCAGACATGCGGTTCATCTTGATATCTGTAATAATCAGAGCGGGCCTGATCTCAAGTGCCGTACGTAAGGCCACATCACCATCATCCGCAACAAGAACCTCTGTAATATTGTAATCCTCCCAATGAAAGCGATTCCGCAATCCTTCACGAATCTCATATTCATCATCCACTATAAGTACACTAAGCATCTGATCTCCCTCCTGATTCACTTGGATGTACAACTGTTTCTTTTGGAGATTATAGTCTTTAATTTCATAGTACTCGACACGAGTTAGGATTGCACGGAGGTAATCCATAACTTTTATAGGGGGATATTAAATTGCTTTTTTAAATGTGCAGCGTTTGTAAAATAATACAAAAAAGCCGACAGATAAACTCTGTCGACTTCCCCCATTTCTTCATTTTAATTAAAGTTCAACGATTTTCGTAGCAACATTGTTGCAAAATTCCCGATCATGCTCCACAAAAACAAGAGTTGGCGTGTATTCAAGCAACAGCTCTTCAATTTGCATACGTGAAATGACATCAATAAAATTAAGCGGTTCATCCCAAATGTACAAATGAGCTTTCTCACTAAGGCTTTTGGCAATCAGCACTTTTTTCTTTTGACCACCACTATAAGTGGATATGTCTTTATCAAATTGGATTCTAGAAAAATCAAGCTTTCGTAGAATAGATTTAAACAGACTTTCATCGATTCCGTTGTCTCTGGCATAATCCGTTAGATTCCCCTGAAGATTAGAGGTGTCTTGGGATACGTAGGAAATGATAAGCTGATTATCCTTTGTGAGAGTGCCTGTGAAATCTATATCCTCACCACACATCAATTTGATGATACTTGATTTACCTGAGCCGTTTTTACCCGCCAGAGCAATACGCTCACCCTGCTCGATAGTGAAGCTTACGTCAGAACATACCTTTTTTTCACCGTAAAAAATCGAAATATTGTCTAGCTCAGCAAGTTGACGTTTATGATAGTCAAGCTGTGTAATCTCTAGATTCTCAGAATTTTCGATATTTTTAAGAAGCTTAGACTTTTCGTTGATCGCAGAATTTTGTCTTTGTTCAATGGCTTTAGAGCGTTTCATCATTTTAGCGGCCTTGTGTCCAATGTAGCCTTTATCGACCTTTGAGCCGGAATTTCTCGTTCCGTTTTTTGTTTTTTCCACTTCATGTGACCAGTTGCCTGTCCGTTTAGAAGAAGCAGATAAGCGTTTAATATCTCTTCTGAGTTTCTCGTCCTCTGCCAGCTCAAAGTTATCTTGTCTGACTTTATTCTCCCACCAGCTTGAAAAATTGCCTTTTTGAATTTCTATATTCGTCTTATTTATAGACAAAATATGGTCTACACAATTATCAAGAAAAGATCTGTCATGAGAGACCAGAATATATCCACTTTTCGTATTGAGATAATCACTGACCAGCTTTCTTGCCGTCATGTCTAAATGATTGGTAGGTTCATCGATCAACAGGAAGCTATTTTCCTTAATGAAAAGAGTGGCTAACAGCACTTTCGTCTGCTCTCCGTTAGACAATGAGTCAAAGGGCCGATATAACACATCTTCAGAAACCTTTAATAATGAAAGTTCACGCATTAATTTCCAATGAATATAATCCGGAAAAATTTCGCTGATCACATCAATGGTATTAAGCGCCTTGTTATCCACCTGAAAAGGAAAATATTCAAAAGTGACATGGGCAGAAATATTTCCGCTGTATTCATATTTTCCAAGCAATAAACTCAGAAAGGTGGTCTTTCCTCTACCGTTTCTTCCGGTAAATCCTAATTTCCAATCAGTATCGATTTGAAAGTTTACATTCTCAAAGATGTTATCGTAGCTGCCCTCATAGGCAAAGGTTAGATTTGTAACATTTATTAATGACATATAAGTATCCTCCTGTATGAAAAAAATAAAAGCCACAAGAAAGTTACTTTCTTGTGACTCAAATAAATACAGCAAATCTAGCCCCAAATGGAGTTAGATAAGGATATATTGTTCGAGTGAAAAGAAGTAGTAACTTTCTTGCATACAAAAAATAAAACAAACGAAATAAACCGTTTTTGTTGTTTTATTCATCATGTGTCGCAAGAATAATTACTACACTATACTTTTCAACTCCGATCATTAATTTGTATCCATGTTATCATGCCGATTTGTTTTTTTCAACTTTCCGATCCTTAACTCATTAAGAAATTCATTAATTAGGCGTTCGCTAATTCATCTGCAGAGGGTCCGTAAAGGCCCGGTACTGGTATATTTAGAAGTCGGAAATATACCCCAAGCTGTGCCCGGTGGTGAATCATATGATTTAATCCGATGGTACGAAGCGCGACTGCCCGTGTCTGACGGCGGATAACCGCTGTGCCATTACGCAGTGTCCACTCCGCACCAAGCGTCTCCACATTGCTTTGAGAAATTAATTCTTCAATCTTGCGAGCGCTCATATCGAACTCTTGCAGAACCGCGGCGGGGCTCTCCAGCGCTTCTCGACGATATGGCACAGATGCCAAATCAAACTCCGAGTGAAGAAGAATGGCTGATTGCCAGTTTAGCAGATTGACGAGATGTGTGGATAGCCCACCGAGACTCATTGACTTTTCGTGTGGTTTCCATGTCATATGCTCCTGCGTCAGCTTCTCCAGCATACGACGCGTACCAGCTAACTCCTGCAAAACATCCCCGATGATCAGATCTTTATCCATCCCTCTATCTCCTCTCAAAAATGAAGTACCAACTAAAGTTTATCATAGAGAATCACCCTTGAGTTTTTCGACGATACCCTTCTTCAAAGAACACTCCCTATAAAAGGTCGACACTTGATATCCATCAGATTATATCATTTCCAGGAGGTGGAAAATCACTATAATTAAACTTTACCTTAGAACCTTCTTATTCATACAGATACATAAAAAACCTCCCATAAATTAAATGGCAGGTCCGATATGGAATTTTCAGAGGAAGTAGTGACTTCGCTGTCTCTGATGCTTAGATACTCTCTACTAATTGCATGGTCGTAATACATGTATTATCACTCTTAAAAGTGGAAAGTGCGGCTTTCGCTTTTACACCATCCTGTTCAATCGTTACATTATATTTCTTATCGCGAGGTAACCAAAGATCAATGAATCCGTTAGATTGGGACTTCATAGTTTGATCCACAATCACGTTGCCCGCAGTGTCCTCGACATATACATTAAATTCTTGTTCTGTTAATTCCCCTTGGCATCCGGTCAAGCTATGTGTTGCACACGGGTGTGTATTCTTAACATATGGTGCGATGGAAACAAAAAACTCATCTTTGGGTAAGTCATATTTGGTTGATTGATTGTTGCTGTCGGTCACAATAAGCTGCTCTGAAGTGATGGAAGCAGAGAGGTCTTTCATGCTGCTTGAACTATATTCCTGCACTAATTGTTTAACGTTAGATGTATCGGTTGCTGCGGGTGATTTTTTATCGTTCCCCCCCACAAATAAAACAGCCCCTAAAGCAACTACAACTACTGCACCAGAGGCCATCCAAATTTTTGTCCTCATTGATATTCATCCCCTTCTCTTCGATTCAATCATTTTCATTACACCAATAGTTCACATATGTTTCCTATTATATCATTATTATTACTTCACGAAACCTTTATCAATGATGTTAAAGATGCACAAAAAAAGGCCCCTTCTGGTTATTCACCGAGAAGAAGCCTTGAATCTTGCTATATTATTTAAGCTTGCAGACTATTTACAAGATCACTGATAACATCCGCTAACGGAGTGACTGGACGATTCAGTACTTTCTCTAGATCGTCACTTTCAATATCCAGCCATCCTTCGCGAATACCACGTTGAATCGCAACAACGAATGGCAGAGCAGCTTCTGGTACACCAACCTCAGCCATGATTTTCGCATAAGCTTCGTCGTCAACTTGCAGCACTTTAATTTCTTTACCTATTACGCCACTTATAATTCCAGTCAATTCTTCTTGTGTTAAAGGCTTGCCAGACAATTCATAGACAGAATTCTCATGTCCTTCCCCAGCTAGAACATTAGCAGCAGCTTCTGCATAATCTCCTCGTGCTGCCCAGCCAACTTTACCACTACCAGCAGAAGTTACCCATGGGGCACCTGCTACGGCGCCTTGGATAGACCCAACCTCGTTCTCCATGTACCAGTTGTTGCGAAGGAAACTGTAAGGAATTCCGGTAGCTCGAATGGCTTCCTCGGTTACACGGTGTACTTCAGCAAGGAACAGCTCACTCTTCTCTGCATGTCCTACACTTGTATAGGCAATGAATCCAACACCAGCTTTAGCGGCTGCATCAATAGCTGCCTTATGTTGGCGAATCCGAGTCTCGTTATCTCCATCTGAAGATACAATTAGCAGTCGATCCACACCGGCAAACGCAACATCCAATGTTTCCGGCTTATCAAAGTCACCATGACGGACTTCCACACCACGCGCTTTAAGATTACTTGCTTTATCTGGATTCCGGACACTAACTACAAGGTCCCCTGCGGGTACAGTTTTAAGTAGAGACTCTATCACTAATGATCCGAATTGACCTGTTGCTCCTGTTATTGCTATTTTCATTTTAAAATCCTCCTAAAATTATGATAAATTTTATCCTCTTAATAATTGTTTACCTGTAACTATTGTAGTTACATTCAAAAAAGATGTCAACTCCTTTATTTTTATAGCCTTTACTCAACCTAATAAATACAAACAACCCTCGCGGTATCCGGTTGGAATACAGCGAGGGCTCGAATGAATATATCAGCTCCATATTAATTTAATAACCGTTCCCTTACCTATGTGACTTTCTACAGTAATCTGGCCACCCATACATTCGATCAGACCTTTAGAAATCGCCATACCGAGCCCAGAACCGTTGGAGGTAGACGCTGTATCCGTTCCTCGATAATATCGTTCAAATAGCCGAATCATTGTTTCTTCATCCATTCCATCGCCGTCATCAGCAAATTGAATGATAAATCCGGTCTCCCTTTCTTTATGAATAAGCGAAACGGTCAACTTCGTATCCGGTGGGTTGTGGAGCAGCGCATTCGCAGTTAAATTGTTGACAACCCTCTCTAGCCATGGCGTATACAATTGAGCTCTAACTTCGGTTTGTGCAGGTAGAAATACTATTCGCTGCTTCCCATAGGCAGGATTGGCAGCAGCTTGTTCGAGAGCTTGTTGCAGCCAAGTGTTCAATTCAACTTCCATCGTCTCAGGTGGTTTAATTCCTGACTTTAGACGATAGGTCATTGCAAGATCACTGATCAGCATGTCCATATGGGCCGATTTATCTAGCATAGTCGTTGTAAACTTACGGACTTCCTCTTTCGACCAATCGTATTTTGGTTCTGCCAGTAAATGAGCATATCCTGTGATTGAGGATAATGGGGTTTTCAAATCATGAGTAACACCAGCGATCCATTCTTCGCGTAAGCTCTCCGTCTCCTCCCGCATGACTTGATCTCTCTTCAAGGTTGCCGATAATTTCTCAATTGAAACCATCACATCAGCAAAAACACGGTACCTTCTCCTCCATTTTAAGGCGGGTGTTCGACTGCGACGAAGTCCTTTACGATCCGTTGGCTCTGTATAAATGGCATTTCCGATGGAATCGAGCCATACGAGCATATGCAGCATTGGCGCACCAAAACGATGTGCTTGCCATAAGGAAAGCAACACAAACGCGATCAATAATGCGATAAGCATGGCAAATGAACCGATGATCACGACTTTAACTTCTTCTGGTACCCACATTTTTTTGCCTGGATCTGTCCCTTTGATATTGGGTTCTCCCACGATCCAAGTACGACCTGAGTCCTTATCAAAAGAAGAAAGAACATGGTACCCATATCGTTCACTGTACAGGGTGCGAAGTGCAAGCTCTTGAACGGAGTACTGAGTGGGTATCACATTAGGTCTATTATAAGAAACCACTTCATTGCCTGATGAATCTATAAGTTGAACAAAAGCTTGGGCCGATTTAATTTCTTTTTCAAGTTCATCAGGAAGTACTGGCTCCCCTTTCGCAGCAGCGAATGTCCCCTCACTCACTTTCTTTAATAGTGGACCTAATACATTAGGCGCACCATACACCAGTGCGAGCTGTTTACCATCCTTTTCTTGAATCCATAGTGCCAGATTATAAGGAAACGGCTGAGTGCCCGTCCAATAAGCAACTACTTCGCCAGGGCCATATTGAATGGGTACATCTTTAGGTGTATTATAGGCACTCTCAACTTGCCCATCTTCATTTAGACTTTGTAGCCAGCCATTATTTTTCTTCACTTGCTCCAGTAAACTCGGAGAAAAATGTATGCCATCCTTATCAATTTTAGAAGATTCTACCAATTGTTCAAGACCCACATTGGCAAAATCACGCGAGAGACTAATATCAAGAAACCGCAGCAAAATCCAAGTAAATGTTATGGCAGAAATAGCGAGTACTACCATGCCCGTAATTGCGAGCTGAAGAACAAACTTTAACGTTAACCGGCGCTTAATATTCATGGCGCAGACAACTCTTGACGTTCTACTTTAACCAGTTTGTACCCAAGACCTCTAACATTAACAATAAACTTCGGATCGGATGGGTCTGCTTCTATACGCTCTCTTATACGGTGAATATGCACCATGACCGTATTATCATCACTTAAGGCTTCTTCACCCCAAACCTTTTCATATA
Organism: Paenibacillus sp. FSL R5-0744; assembly: GCF_037972555.1. Lineage (NCBI taxonomy): Bacteria > Bacillati > Bacillota > Bacilli > Caryophanales > Paenibacillaceae > Paenibacillus > Paenibacillus sp. FSL R5-0744. The sequence goes on along the minus strand of NZ_CP150228.1, from coordinate 3,247,180 downwards.
ATTCACTTTTGCTGAATATTTGATTGGGATGTTTACATAAGAACAGCAGCAATTGGAATACAAGTGCCGGACAAGAGACCGACTCACCCTCAACCAGCAGCTCCCCTGCCGTCTCATCCAGTTTAAATCTCCCGTAATCGTAAACGTTCGCAGATTTGCTGTGAACTGTCGCTGTGATCTTATCAGTATCTGATGGAGCAGGTGAACTTAAGTACCGCCGCAACTGCGCTCTTATTCGAGCGACAACTTCAAGTGGATTAAAGGGTTTAGTGATATAATCATCTCCACCTATAGCAAATCCGGTCAGCTTATCAAAATCAGAGGTTCGAGCCGTAAGAAACAGGATAGGTGCGTCCGTCGTCTGCCGGATAAAAGGACAGATTTCAATTCCACTGCGCCCTGGCAACATCACATCCAATACAATCAAATCATATTTTTTGGCTTCGCAGGCGCTTATCGCTTCTTCACCCGTCACCGCAGTATCAATATTTAAATAACCCTCTTTGCGTAATACAGTCTCCATAATCTCCAAAAGCGATTGTTCATCATCTACAAGTAAAATCGATGCTTCATTCATTGTGAAATTCCCTTTCCAAATAGCCCTTGTTTTTATCATCATAGCATGATTCTTGACGCTATCAATCGCACTTACCTTAACAGAAGCTTAATTCGTATTCGTCTACTACACCAAAAGTTAAGATCGTATTAATGCTGTGTTTCAGAAGAGCTAAGACTCATTTGCTATAATTTGACTAATGGGAGGCGATATTCTTGAAAAAAAGCTCTAAAAAAATAATCAGCATACCGGGAATGTCAGCAAAAACAGTTTTGGCAATAGGATCACTTGCCTTGCTATTAACAGCTTGTGGAGGAGGAAAAACGGATATGAACAATAATGCGAAAGTGGAGCAAACATCCAGTTCAGCTGTAGAATCAAACGAAACAATGTTCCTGCCTGATGATCTGCCAAATTTTCTGCTTAAAGGGAACTATAAAGAAATGTACGCCCACTTTAGTCAGCCTTTGAAAGATAAGGTTAGTGAAACTGAATTAGCTGAGACCGCTAAGGAATTCACAAAGGATATCCAGACACTGAATAAAGCTTCTGATATGCAGCTTAATGGATTTGATCGACGTACTTGGGTGAGTGATGCAGGTAATAAAGGGCTTATCGGAATGTTTGATCCGGATGGAACCATTTCATTAATCCAGATTCAAGAACTGACATCCTCCCCTGAAACCGACTCGAAACTTAGCAAGCAGGAATACGCGTTGCCTTTCGAAGGTGACTGGTTTGTATTTTGGGGCGGAAAGAATATTCTCGTAAATTATCATTATGAAGTAGAGATCCAGCGGTACGCTTATGATTTTATCCAAGCCAAGAATAACTATTCTTATAAAGGGGATCCGCTAAAAAACAAAAGCTATTATGCCTTTGGCGAAAAAATTCTCGCCCCTGCGGATGGTACAATCGTATCGGTTGTGAATGATATTAAAGATAATGAACCTGTCGGTGTCATGAATCCAAACCAGGCAACCGGCAATAACGTGATCATCGACCACGGTGGTGAATACAGCCATCTAGCTCATCTAAAGAAAGGCTCGATTACAGTTAAGGCGGGCGATATAGTTAAAAAAGGCGATGTCATTGGACTGACAGGTAACTCAGGCAACTCTAGTGAGCCCCATTTGCATTTCCAGATTTCTGACGGAGTAGATTTGTTCAACTCTCGTTCAATCCCTGTTAGGTGGGAGAACGGATTGAATCCAATCCAAGGCGAGACGATTACCGCCACTGAATAGCGATCATTTTGGGTTGATAAGGTTGTCTCCCCTAGGAGATATTCGGACGAGACAACCTATACCTAAGCTTGAATACATACAAATAGGTCGATTTACAAATATTAATAGGCCTATAGTGACTAAATACTGATCTCTTCTCTGAAGAAAGGAAGTGTTACACCAGATGACTTTACTCCTTGGGTCACATGTATCCATGACTGGACCAAAAATGCTCCTTCGAGCTAGTGAAGAGGCAGCATCTTATGGAGCGACCACCTTCCTAATATATACCGGAGCTCCTCATAATACTCGCCGTAAGCCCATTGAAGCTTTGAATATTGAAGCTGGACAAGCTCACATGAGAGATAATGGCATTTCAAATATCGTTGTACATGCTCCATTTATTGTTAACTTAGGGAATACGCTATCCGCTCAGGTCTTTGAACATAGTATTGAGTTTCTTCAATCAGAGATTATTAGAACGGAAGCTTTAGGCTCTACACAAATTGTCCTGCATCCCGGTTCCCATGTGGGTGCGGGTCCACAGGCCGGAATTTCTCGAATTGTAGAAGGCTTGAACGAAGTGCTGTCCGATAAACGAAATGTTCAGGTTTCATTAGAGACCATGGCGGGAAAAGGTAGTGAATGCGGAATTACATTTGAGGAATTAGCAGCGATCATTGATGGAGTTACTAATAACGAGCACCTGTCTATTTGTCTGGACACTTGCCATATCCACGATGCTGGTTATAATGTGAAGGAAGATTTTGATGGCATATTGGATCAATTTGATCGCATAATTGGAATAGAGCGCCTAAAAGTCATTCACGTAAATGATTCAAAGAATATCATCGGCTCGCGAAAAGACAGGCACGAAAATATCGGACATGGATATATCGGCCTTCAGGCGCTTCGATATGTAGTCCACCATCCACAGCTAACAACCATTCCCAAGCTCCTGGAGACCCCCTCCATCGGTGAAAAGAAATATGTCAACCCGCCCTATAAGCATGAGATTTCATTGCTACGAGGAGAAACGGATGAGCCGATAAAACAAGCATAAACGCCTTCGGCGTCCTTATAAGGACGGTAAGCGTTTATGCTATAAACTATAATCAATTTATCCTTTTGCTGGATCATTCGTAACAGGTGCGGTTTCGTTCACTTGGAGTTTCTTTAGTGAGTTTTTCTTTGCGGTTAATTCTTTTGACAGATCAGCTTGCATACGATTTAAGGTTTTTATCTCATCATTCAGCTTTTTGATTCGCGACATTTTACTGCTCAAATCTGTGTGAGACTTGCTAAATTTCATATCCTGTTCTAATTGATTAATTTTAAATTTAGATTTTTCTTTTTTGTTCTGTGTGCTCTTGATTTTGTTTTCGAGCTCGGTAATTTCTTGTTGTAATTTAGTGATCATTGGTTTAGTAAAATTAATTGCCATTCTTACACCTCATATCATATTGTGTTGCTGAGAGACTATTCTACTATAAAAAGAGCAAAAAAGCACACTCATTAGAGTATGCTTCAAAGGTTCACATATTTTAAAAATAATCAGAGAAATAAGGATGCTCTGGTCTAATCAGTCCTTCCAGCAAATGAATCGTGGCTTCATCCGTCTGAATACGTCCGATGCGAGCCAGGTAGGTTGGCCGCTTATAGCCCATTAACATGGTTGTTAAGGTAGGAATATCAATCGTAAGTGAAGGATTTAATCCCCCTTCTCGCAGGGTCCCCTTCCCTTCTTTATCTACAGTTAATGAAAATGTCCCTCGATTCCATTCCAGCATCGGATCGCTTAAGTTAAAAATGAGCTCACAGTCTTTTTCCTGCCGTTTAAAAGGATACTGTTCAATAAATAAACGGACATCTACAATCCGCGCCATAAAGTATGGAGCGATCGTTTCCTTGATATCCCCATCATCTAATATGAATGACAACGGTTCTCCTTTATAAATATCCCCTTTAACCAGCTTAATCATTGAAAAGTGCGCACTAATAAAATTCCATAAGCCCGTTCGAGCCTCTTCAACAATATATACCATCTCTTTGATATAAAATATTTCTTCGGCGACCCAATACAACAAGTACCCCATGGGTTCATCGTTTTTATTGTAATAAATACCTACCGTCATATCATCTAAATCCCACCGCAAATATTCTTCCCAAGCTAACTCATTACGAATCATTGCCCCATGATGCTGCACGGCAAACTGATCATAAATCACTTTGATATCTGGATGTTCAATGGATACACGTTCCACATTTCCTGGGACATTTCTCATTTTTGGCAACTGGGTATCCGGCACTTCAAATGAGATTTTATCAGTGATGATTTCCCAGCCTTTTCTTCTATAATAAGGGATTGAATACGGATAAAGATAAGATATCGATTGTTTACGATCCCGCATTTTAGTTAAAGCATGAAGCATCAGTTTATTCATTAAACCTAAATTGGCATATTCGGGATAGGTTCCAACACCCGTTAGTCCACCCATCTCATAGATATGCCCAAAAATATTAACCTGAAATGGGTATACGGCTAACTGAGAGATGAGCTTGTCTCCATCAAACCAACCTACAACATCAGCATACTTAAGAACTGGCAACTTAGCCTGAGTGATTTCACGATTCTCCCAGCCAAAGATTTGCAGATCACGATTGGTCACTTGAAATACATAACGTAATAGATTATTAAATTGTTCTGCGTGCTTAGTTTCGACATTAGCTAATCTGATTCTATCCTGTAACTTACTGCGACTCACTGTTATTACCTCCGATAAATTGACCACTTTTTAAGCTTAGATCACTAGCTTGATCACATTGACTCAACGCATAGTATTCTTTATATACGTTGAATCAATGCATTAGGTGTCCATTATCTTGAGGTTTCTTAATCTTTACCCAATGAGTTCCTTTGTAATCTAGGGATCAACGCGTAAGCAAACGTGATGAATGGACTTAACCATAAGAAAGCTGCATAAGGCGCATATTCTATCACGGGTACACCCAGAGTCACTGCGAAGAAGGCACCACTAACACCCCATGGAATCAATGGATTAACGAGAGTGCCGCAATCCTCTAGCGTACGGGACAGCGTCTTTGCTGGAATGCCACGGCGATTATATTCATCTTTGAACATTTGACCTGGCAAAAGAATCGAAAGATACTGTTCACCAGTCATGCCATTTACCGCTATGGATGACGCTCCGCTCATCAGTACAATGCTGCTTTTACGCTTGAGCGGTTGAATGAGTTTACGGAAAAAGGCCTCAATGACACCGCAATGCTGAATCAAACCACCTAAGGATAAGGCAATTAAGATTAGAGATACAGACCACATCATCGATTGCATTCCTCCGCGGTTCACGATAGAAGCAACCATTTCATTCGCGATATTACTGTTATATCCACTCTGCATTACACTAAACCAGACATCAATTTCAGTCTGCTGCTGAATCAAAGCCGTCACAAGAAGACCACTGACAATACCAACAACTAACGTAGGCAGGATCGGTATCCGCTTGATCGAACAAGCGATGACAGCTAGCGGAGATAGCAGCGTTAACCAATGAATATGGAATCCATCTTGTAACGCAAGCTTAATGTCTTTAATCGAGGATAAGTCGATCGAATTCCCCTTTGGAGCGAACAGAAAAAAGAGAGTGGTGATAACAAGCGCCGGCACCGTAGTGTATGCCATGTTACGAATGTGTGTAAACAAGGATATCCCAGCCACTGCAGGTGCAAAATTCGTTGTATCGGAAAGTGGCGACATTTTATCACCAAAACAAGCCCCACTAATAATCGCTCCAGCAGCCAAAGTTGGGGAAATCCCCGTAGTTACTGCAATTCCTATTAAAGCAACACCGATGGTGCTTACTGTCGTGAAGGAGCTTCCAGTGAACATCGAGACGATGATCGTGACATATAATGCGCTCACCGCAAAATAATTCGGATTAATATAATCCATACCATAATATAAAAGCGACGGTACTGTACCGCTCATCATCCACACAGCGATCAGAATTCCAATCAGCATGAGGATAAGAATTGGCATTATGGCCGTTTGTATCCCTTGAATAATTGCTGATTCGATCTTCTTCCAAGAGAAACCAAACATTCCTAGTAAGACGGCCGTGCCTATTGTAGTTACGAGAAGCGGTAGATGCGGCTCCGCTTTCAATAGAAAGATGGATACAAATAGAAGTGCTAAAATAAAAACGATGATGATCATGCTTTTTGAGAAACTAAGCCGTCGTTCCATGAAAATAATGCTCCTTAACATTGTATTGGGTATAAAAATAATGATCGAACGCTTCCGCACTTTTAAGCTTTTTTGCTTTTTGGCATTGAAGCGCAGAGGTAATCTTAACGAAAAGACTGAGAACAGTCAATGTAAAGAACATACATTGAAGGAATTTCCATAAAAAGTTCATAAGTATAGGCGAGAAATAAAAAAAGTGCTGGCAATTATGCCAACACATTTGACTTGGTTCTTAACCCAGCTCACTACAATTTTAATTGTCAATGTTTTTAGTTGTTCTCGGTTCCGATGAAACGTAATTTAACGGGTAAGACTGACTCCCTAACAACATCCTATGACCCTGAAATTCATCATATAAATTTATACGGAAGCTTCCTCCCCTTAATTTATTGTAAAGGTTACTATTAAATGAAGTTGTGTATGACTTATTTTTGCCCATTGGCAAATCAGTCCCCATTACCAAAGTCTTCTCCATAGATTGTCCGTAAGGGTCAATTAGCTCTAAGACTAACTTATGCTCATAGGCACCTGCTTCAAAATCCTCTTGTTCGGATAAGCTATAATTTACAGCTATATCTAATGTGTCCCTTTCTTCAGTAATGTAACCCACTGCATTTGCAACCGAAAGGTTGTAAGGGAATAGATCAACACTTATTAGATTATTCTGTGAGATTACTGCTTTAGGGGTAAGTGCTAATTTAACACTATTGATAAATCCAGTTGATGTCCCCCCTAGATCTGTAAGCTTACCGTCAGCAACCCCTTCTCCAATATATAGCACAAGCTGAGAGGTATCCACACCTTGGGGAAGCTTACTCCAGATGGTAACCAATTTTTTACCATTTGGGCTAGTTGGCGTTGTCGATTGGCTAACCATCGCGTTGAAAAATTGGTTATCAGGTGTTTTGTAATAAGCTACCAGCTGTGCCTGTTTCGACTGGCGTGGTTCTTCGCTAATCATTTCCAGTTCCGTATAGATCAAATTAGATTTGTTAGAATTATATGTGGTTGTCCGACGCTCACGGACTTCTGCTTTTTTGCCTAACGAATTCATATGATGAGATTCACCTGCAGCAATCGTATGGATCACATTATTTAGCGAGTTTGAATACATGGAGAGAAACTTCGTGACTTCATCTCCAGAGGTATCTTGTAGTACAATTTTCAGCTGATTGAAGCTATAAGAATATGGCACTTTCGCTATCACAAATATCTCTTTTGCTTCATTAGGAGCTAGTGACGTTTGCGAATTTGTGGTCACGATCTGGGCTGTACTGCTCAGATCACTCATTCCTGCTTTGACTATAGCTTTTAAAGAAGGTAGCTGTACTGAGGTTAAGCCTGTGTTCCGGATGCTGATATTAGTTACGATTTGATCACCATCATCCCAAGGCAACCGCTGATAGGATCCAAGCTTCACCATGAACTTCCCGTACCTGTTCTCGACCATATACTCTTGTCCCATCAGATTATTATATTCTAGAGCATACGGAATGTTATACAACGCAGTTGGAAAAACAACCTTGTCATCAACAGCGGGTTCCGTCCACTCCAGCTTTAACGTACCTTGATTAAGTGTTAATGGCACATCCGCACTGAGACTGACGATCTTTTCTTCAAGTGGTTTCAATATTACATTCGCAAGTGCTTTTGAATCTACCGGAATACTTAATCCTTCAGCAGCTTTAACCGTAAGCTCATATGCAGGTAGCGTGACAGGTTTATTCCCAAGATTCTTTAGGCGGAATAGAAGATTCCATTTCGCAAAGTCATTTTCCGAATATACGGAAGCACTCTTCAATTGTGTTTCAACCGTGTTATTCTTGATAGAAATCTTTTTCACAGCATAATTAGCCACAGCGAAGTCAGGAGTTGTTACTGAAGGAAGCTTAAAAGATTTAACAGGTAGCATTATTTTCAAAGCTTCATCTTCTTGTGCAAATTGCAAGATCATATGTTCAGTCTTCATATAGGAAGGAACTTCAGTTAAATAATAAATCGTCTTCTTTTCTTGGGACTGTACATCGAAACTGCTGCTAGCATCCTCCTGCTTAAGTTCGAACACCGAACCACCAGCTGATCTCAGGTACGTAGTATAAGTAGAATTGCTTAGCACTTTTTTACCCAAATTCGTGTAACTAACGCCAACTCTCATATAGACTTTTCCATTCCTTTTAAGCCTTTGCATACTTTCCGCTTTGATATCAACTTGCAGATTATCCAGCGTGAGCTTCTTGCTCTGGCCTTGAGGAACGACAACTGAGTAACTTGCCGGAATGGCGAATTCGCCTAGCTTTTTCTGATAATCCTGGCTACTGAAATCCCACTTCAATAGGGTCACTTTGGTGCCGTTTAATTTTGTAGACTCTCCAATATTCACGTAGTAAGTTACAATTTGACTACTCATTGAAGGAATATTTTTTTTAGTAACATCTCTCGTGACAGGTTTACCTTGTATGACTGTCCCCCCAGTTGTAGTAACCCTTGAGAAATAATCTACGTGAGCTACACTATTGGTACTACTATTGCTATAACTAAGTGTGTATATAAGTATATTACCGCTCGGTTGCTCTAAAATATCCATATCTATTAGCTTCACGTTGACATTGTTTTTTAAAGCGATCGACCCAAGTTTGTCAAGAGTGAATACCGCTGCAGTTGAAGCACTTGTCGGTGCTGCGTAAATGCTGTTTGCAAGAGGTTGGCTTAACATCATTGCACTGAGCAGAACTACAGCGTATGTCTTTAGTGGTTTGTGCATGAGTCTCCCTCCTTATACAAAATCCTGTTCAATACATCTATTCGTTTAGAACGGTTGCTACTCGATTCTGGATCAGCTTTGCAACATCTTCCGCAGATTTTTGTCCACTGAAGAATGATGAGGACTCCTCTCCAATAATAGAAAGCACTTTAGTATCCAGTTCCGCATATTGATCTACCGTATGAATGATTTCTTTAAACTTAGTAAATTCTTCATCAGAAACCTTAGCCGCTTTTCCGGTTGGAAGCTTATATGCTCCACTTTTCACCTTTTCCTGAACATCGTTTAAATTCTTATCGTTCACTGATTGGAGCAGAGAGAATCCTTCTCTATCTTGCAAGGACTGTGCTTCTTCAGATAACAAGAAAGTCATAAACTTATAAGCTTCTTCTTTCACCGGAGTATTGGCTTGTATGGCGAGCGATGATGAAGGAATGATTCTCATACCACCAGTCTGACCTGCATGTGGCTTTTGAAGGTACACCGGATTTTCAAAGTAAGAATATGGACCATCGATAAAGTCTGTTGGTGACCATATAACGATGGAGTTAAAAAGCTGATTACCTATCTCCGCTGGCTCCGAAGTCATAACTTGTTCTTTATACATTTTCTTGACTTGTTCCAACAGCTCCACAAAATCAGGCGAGTCGAACTTCGCTTGTTTCGCTTCACTATCAACAAACAAATTATAATTATCAATAGCCATTTCTTGGAGTGTCATTTCCGCTGGGTACTCCGTTAGGGCATAAAGTTTGTTTTTAGCGTCCTTCCCAACCTGTTGTATAATTTCCTTCGATTGCTCCCCAAACTCTTTCCAAGTCCAATTCTTATCGTCAATCTTCACATTTGAGTTCTTAATCATATTTCCATCACCTATGAACGCTCTAAAAGCGAACCCGGTAGGAATAAAGTATAGACCGTCGTTCACCTTCATTGCGTCCAAAACATTCATTTCTAAATCGCTCTTATTTACCGTTTTATCTTGTTCAAATATATCATTCATGTTCACAAGCAACTTTTTACTCACATAATCATCGATTGAAAAGGCGCTTACATCAAAAATATCTGCACCTTTTCCGGAGAGTAGGGCTGTATTCGTTGTTTTTTTATATTCTAAATAACCATTCTCCCCCCACTCATTTCCCACTTCTTTATATGCCTTAATTTGTAGGTCGATATCCGGGTATTTCGCTTCAAACTTTTTCTCTAGCGCCTGATAGAATGCACTCGATTCTGCTAGAGATAGAGTCAAGATTGTCTTCCCCTCTTCAGTTGTCGTTTTCCCCTTACTTTCCACTTTCTCATTACCTCCGGAATTACATGCCGTTGTCATTATCAAAGCACCCATTAATAGTACAAAAATAGACCTTTTGATCATTTGATTTCCTCCTCCTATTTTCTCGTTTATATGATTTCTTATTGCAGTCGAACTCGGTTCCCGTCTTCAAGAGGTTCATTACTTTCCAGAATAATTGAATCCTCCTCATAGAGAATATCCGATTGAATCATCGTTTCTTTCTCGTTCTTTTCACTAGAGTGAATACGGACTTTTTGAGCGACAAAAACATTGCCTAATGCCCCCCGCTGCTCGTCAACTTTATAGACAAACAAACCTTCGCGATCCTCATGAATAGCTTCATTGGATAGGAGTAATCCTTCTTGGAGTGAATGTTTTTCGATTTTGATCCGAGCCTGTTCACCTCCTTTAAGTTCTGGATCAACGACTTTTATTCTCAGATTCTTTTGAGGAATGGTTTGAGTCTTCCCGGACTCATTACTAGAGGGGCTATCAGTACGTGACTCTGAATTCGCAACTTCTTCAATGGAGCCGTTTATGGTCCGGGCTTCTTGTCCATGATTCATATCAACCTCAACCTCTATCTTTTCTCCAGCAGAAATCCCTAAATTGGACAAATGCACGGAATCCAATATAATATCCAATCTGTAACCCCGACTACTGTTGGATACAATTACATCCGCTTCTCCCATTGAAGCTAACCCTTCGACGGCATTTAGTTTTGAAATCAGACCATCGAAAGGAGAAAACAGTTGTTTTTCACTTGTTAGACGATTTTTCATCCCGCTAATCTTATTTTCCTGAGCTAAGATATCTAACTTCCCTTTTTCGATATCACGTCTTGCATTTCTGATTTTGAATTCATCCTCCTCCAGCGCGGATTGGATGTACTGATCTTGCCTATTCTGTTGATCAATTTTCTGCTTTTCTAAATTTGTTATTTCATCTTTCAATTCTTGCTCAGCCGTTTTGCTCTCATAAATAATAAGCTTTTGTCCCTTTTTTACACGTTGTCCTTCTTTCACTAGAATTTGTTCGACCTTTAGTCCGGAAGTATTCGAAAGTTTAACTTCAGCAAGTGGCTGCAATATCCCACTACCTTCAATCGTAAATAAAAGATTTCCCTTTGTTGGTTTTTCGGTTCTAACTTTCGGCAAGGTCAAAGTTTGTATCGTGTTACTGAACAATGTAAAAAACAACAATAATCCCATAAAAACCATGAAGACGACTTGAATATTTCGTTTACGTCTACGATCAGTCGGCTCTATACCTAACTCCATATCCCGTCATTCTCCTCCAATCAACCTTTGATACCAGACAATTGAACGCCTTCAATAAAATACGATTCCGCATACAGAAATAGCATCACCATCGGAGCCATATAAAGTATGGATGCAGCAAAAGCAATTCCTCTCTCGCCTTCATTGATCCTCGATAAAAAGACTGACAATGGCTGCTTAAACGGATCATCTAGAAAAATAAGCGGCTGCTCCACCATATTCCAATAATCAACGAACAATAATATGACGAGTGCTGCCAGACCAGGTTTAATCATCGGAATAATAATCTTGTAGAAAATCAGAAAATGTCCAGCACCATCCATTTTGCTTGCTTCGATATACGCATACGGTATATCTAGCATGAACTGTCTGAGCATGAACACACCAAAAGCTGCGAAAATTCCAGGCAATATAATTGCATATGAACTATTTAATATTCCTAGCTTATCCGCCATAATATAGTTCGGTACTAGCGTCACTTGGAAAGGCATAAGCATTGTTAGGACATAAATAAGAAACAAAGGATCTCGTCCCCGGAATTTCAGCTTCGAGAAAGCATAGGCAGCGAGTGCTGCTACCAATGTTTGTCCTGCAATGATGGGTACAACCATGAATACTGAGTTCCAGAACATCGTCAGATATTTAGGGTTGTCTAGGAGAACCTTAGTATACTGGTCCAAGGACACTTGATCCGGCAGCAATTTTAAATTCACAAAAGGATCTTCTCTCCCTTCAATCACCTCATTCATCTGCCCGATAGGTCCATAATTGATCTCAATTTCTTTCTCTGTCATAAGCGAATTTGTGAATGTGATCACAATCGGGAATAATAACAAGACTGCAATAACAGCCATGACGAGTGTTAATGCCCCTTTTCGCAAGACTTTGACAACTGGCACAACCTTTTCACCCCTATTCCATGAATTGTCTATGCCTCCGTTCAAATGCAAACAATCCCAACACAATCAATAAAATACAACCAAACATCAAGGTCGCCGCGGCAGTCAGCTTCTGAACATCGAGCGACATGAACATATTGTTCATATAATGCTGCAGCATGTAAATGCTGTCTTGCGGATAATCACCAGCGATTAAATACGTTTCTCGAAACACTTTGAATGAATTAATAATCGACATGATGATTACAAAAAACATCGAAGAGGTTAGATAGACAAGCGTAATACTGCGAAACTGCCGTAATCGTCCAGCACCTTCAATTTGAGCTGTTTCATAATAATCCTTTGGAATTTGCTGCAATCCCGCCAAGAATAAAATCACGTTATAACCAATGTTCTTCCATAAATAAACAACAATGATTACATTTCTAGCTGCATCCGTCTTCATCCAATCCACACGATCGATACCGAAGTTGTTCAGCCAGGCGTTAAGCGAGCCATTCCAATCGAAGAGCATCTGCCAGATCAGAATGATGGAGGCGACAGGTACGACAAGCGGCAACACGTATCCAGTCCTCAGCCAATTCCGAAAATATGTATTTTTATTCAATAACATCGCTAATCCTAACGAGAGTACAAGCATTAGTGGAACACTTATCACACTAAAATAAAATGTATTAGATGCTGCTTTACGGAAAGAATCGCTATCTAGCAGCTCTCGGTAATTATCAAACCCTACAAAGTGGCCCTCTATCGTGCTATCCATAAAAGAATAGAATACTCCCATAACAAACGGTATAAGGTAAAACATCGCGAATCCGATACCGCTTGGTGCCAGGAACATTATTGCCGCTGAGACATCCTTTCGGAGCCATTTCTTCATAATTGGGTTTATCATTCTTTCAGTAACCTCCTTCATGTACTTAGAATAAGTAAAACTTTTTAAAAAGAAGTATGGTATATATTAAGTATTTCTTAAATTTCAAAAAATGAAGATGTGGGGTCACAGAAAAACCGTTGATAGAATTATCAACGGCTAAAAGAGTTAATATAAAATTCAATCTTTTGTTTAATCATTCATTGCTTTCTAATTCTTCGAGTACAACTCCACAGCCTGCGTCTCCATAATTGGATTTGTATATTTCTCTAACGTTATCGTTAATGGCTGAGGATAGTTCTTCGCTTCCGCGCCAAAATTATATCCAAACTCGTTCACGGCTGACCCATCCTTAGAAGTCGTATAGCTGCTGAAGCTACTTGTGGAAGGTGCTCTATTATATACCTTCCCTTTTGCGTCAGTAAAAGTCTCAGCAAGTCTAGTAGAGCCTTCTAAATATTGAGCATTCTCAATATTACGAATTAGGAGGATTTCTCCTTCCTCTACGTTATTCTCTTGCTTTGGCGTGACTAACTCAAGTCCAGTTCCGGGCGCTTCAATAAGCTGATATTTGTTAAGATCCACGACAATTTTCATTTGATCTTTTTCGACTGCCGAAATTCCGAATGCTTTCAACGTCACAGAATCCGGCTGCTGGCTGCCCTTACTATTCTTGAACACTAACGTGAACTTGGAGTTGTCCGTATAGACTTCAGAATTGTCAAAATTGATGATATCGGGGTAATACAACTTCTCAACTGTGTCCCCTTTTTTACTAATCAGTACTGGATTAATTAATTGAAAAATCTGTTTATCATTATTCTGATTATATTCCAGATCCACATAGGTGCTAAGCGGAGTATACTGCACTTGATTCACTCTAATCTTTTGCCCGTCCACTGTCAGTGTTCCGTCTGTATCCAGCATACGTTCCTGTGCTTTAAGCATGTCAGGATCAAGCTCGAAAGCAACATCTAGACTAGTCCGATACTTATTACTACTGGATAGGAGAGCCTTATCTGAAGTTTCTGTAAGAATTATATTATAGTTGACTTTCTTTGGATATTTAACCGTTGGTGAAAGATTAGTGGAGTATATAAAATCCATAGACTGTCCGGGTTGAATTCGGCTCTCACTAGCGAGCATACTTAATGATGCACCTTTGTGAAGAGGCGACTCCTGTATCCCTTCAAATTGAAGCTCAAAATCTGCGTGTATAACTACTTCGTCCGTATTGTTCTGAACACTGTATAAAACATAAACCTTCCGCCCATCTGTAACGGCACCTGTCACATCTATCCGGTAACCCTTGTTTTCCGCACTTTGACCGACCGGCACAACGAGATTCTGCTCAAGAGCACTGGCTAGCGCAGGCTCTAACCTTGAGAACGAGCGATAAGCTTTGAAATTATCCGTGTTTTTAGTGCTTGCCGATTGTACTGAAGGTTGTGCCACTCCCTTATTCGGTAATCCGATTGTTGAGTAAGTAAACAGTAACGCAACCGCTGCAGCTGCAACCACGCCCATACCTGTAGTATAGATGCGTCGTTTTTCTCGCTTCTTCCCTTCCACAATTCCCTTTTTCATAGCGTTGTAGATTTTCATCTCCTGTATTGTTTCGACATTCTGTTGCATATCATCGATGTTCTTACGTAGAATACGTTCTTCTTTTTCTGTCATTCCATTCACCTCCAATATCGCTATAGATAACTTCGAAGCTGTTTGAGTCCTTCGCGCAGCCAAGTCTTAATCGTACCTTCTGGCCTTTTTAGTACTTTGGCAATTTCAACAGTGGTCATGTCATGGTAGTATTTCAGCGTTACGACATGCCGGTATTTAGGTTTTATCCGATTCATCGCACGCTCCAGGTCAATTCGGTCATTACTCTTCATTTCCTGTGCCGCTTCCTCCACCAGCTTCTCCGCTACAATCACACGCTTTTTGCGCCGTAGCTCATCCATGCAACAATTGATCGTTATTCGGATCAGCCAAGGTGTGAAGGACTGTTCATCCTTTAATTTTTTACGTTTCATCCATGCCCTGCATGACGCTTCTTGGATCACCTCCAGCGTGTCTGCCTCTGTTCGTAAATAACTGTAGGCAATAGCGTACATTTTTCGATGCTCCACATACAATCGACTAAAAAAAGCTTCTTCATCCATTTGCGCAAAATCTACCATTCTGACTTCATCCATTGTGTTTTCCACCTTCCACCACCCCCTCTATCTTCTATCAGGAAGATGCATCCACCTCATATATCTATAAGTAAGACGGAGTTGAACGTAAAAACGATTGATTTTTTTCAAATTCATTTCATATGTAGTAAAATAGTAACGTTAAGTACAACCTTTAGAGCATTTTGTGAAAAGAGGTGGATCAGTGCTAAAAGCTGACAGACAGGCGTATATCCTAAAAAAAGTAGAGACCGAAGGCCGCGTCGTTGTCCAAGAATTAACACAGGAATTAAATGTAACAGAAGATACCATACGAAAAGATTTACAAAGCTTGTCGAAGCTGGGACTTCTCAAACGAATTCATGGTGGTGCTCACAGCCTTATTAATGACATGAAAGATTTCAATTCACGTGTAGAATTTAATAGCCAGACCAAAGCTGACTTAGCTAAACGAGCTTGCACACTTATTGAGAATGCAAAGGTTATTTTTATTGATGGAGGGTCCACAAATTTAAAAGTAGCCGAGAACATCCCTGAGTATTTTGATGGAAGAATTATTACCAACTCCCCCTCTATTGCATTATCGCTGTGCCGATTGTCCAAAGCTAGTGTAACCTTGTTAGGTGGCGACCTCGATAAAAAGAACCAAGTGTTATTCGGAGCCGCAACGCTTAGAGCGATACAGCAAATCCATTTGGATCTAACAATCCTTGGCGTATCCACGCTGGATTCAAAGGTGGGCATAACTGTTCCCTCTTATGAGGAATCCATCATTAAGAATCAACTTTTTGAACAATCTTCCATGGTTATCGCCATAGCTACGAAAGAAAAGCTGGAGAAAATATCCACTTTTTTTGTAGCCAAGGTATCCGCGTTAGACTATTTAATCACTGAAGGTACAGTAGACAATAAAATTGTTGATACATATAACAAACTCGGCGTTAACGTAATTACAGTATAGATACTTTCTAAATTTGTACAAAAAAAGATGAACACCTTTGAAGCTTGTGCTCATCTTTCATTTAAAAAGTTCTCAATAGCCTCATAGGAATCTTGATTATGTTGCTTATTACTGATCGTTTTCGAAGTAATCTCAATAAATTTAGAGTTTGGGATATATTCTGAGAGTAATCTCCCGTAGGTGTATGGATGAATAGGGTCAAGTTGACTAGCAAGGATCAATGTGGGCAGCTTTAAGTTCTTCCAAGCCTCACGATCATGATTAGGACAATCCATTGGCAGCTTCACAAACTTCATCGAGGTTTCTTTTACATAAGGATATTTAAACTGCCCTAATAGGGATTCACCCGCATAAGTAGATAATGAATTTATGGATTTATAGACCTCTGAATTTTCGTATCTATTTTGGGCAGTCAGAGGATCTGTATCTTGCAGTACCTCATGAACTTTGGCGTAGGCTTCACGAATCAACTTCTCTTGCGGTTTATCTTCCCAAGCTGGACGTGACAGAATAAGCTTCTTAACGCTATCCGGATATCTCAATGCCAAATGTAGCGACACCCCAGCACCTGTGGAAATGCCTCCAATATTAAATGGACGGATATGCAGGTGTTTCGTTAAAGCCATCACATCTTCAGCGAATTGTTTAAAAGAAAAATCATCCGCATGGCCAAACGCCACCGTCTTTCCATGCCCGCGAAAATCTAGTGAGATCCTTCGTATGTGATTTGTTTGCTTCATTAAACCGAAAGTTTGATTAACGTCACCGCCCAAACCATGAAGAAAAATAAAAGGCTCTCCATCCCCTCCATCATCTTCATAATAAAATCGAATGTGCTCGTAGGTAAAGTAAGGCATATTCTCCCCTCCTTTACAAAGGACCAGAAACGTCACTTAGATAAATCGTATTTCCGGTCTTCACCGATTCTTCAACAGCGAGCATCGCTCTCATCGTAGCAATCCCATCTTCAATCGTTGCACCTACACCTGGCTTATTATGCAGATTTGAATCAGCAAAACCTTCAATCTGCAATCTATAAAAATGACCATCTGCTCCAAGCGGTCTATGGTAGCTGTTATCACTAGCTTTGAAAATTTCTACATCGCTTGATTTTAATGTCCACGGGTTGTATGTCTTTCCTACTACTGATCCGAATTCACCATAAATTTGGAATCCTTCATGCCAATCCATCCGAACCGCAATGGTCAAATCCAATTGAGCTACAAAGCCGCTTTCAAACTCCGCAGTAATAAACCAACAATAGGCACCGAACTTTTGCGTATTCCATGCTTTCACACTTACAATATTTCCACCTAGATATCTTGCGGTATCGAACAAATGGCTTCCATGACCTAAAATATAATAGCGTTCCTTGTTCGCTTTTGGATCTCCAGCAGGTCTCTTTATATTTTCACCGGATATAATCACTGACTGAACATTCTCGGTAACGGTATACCGATAGGTGGAATCACAATACCAAGCTTTTAGGCCAATAATCTCACCCATTTCATGATCCACAAACTCTTTAGCTGCTACTATACCGGGGTCAAATCTCTTCATATTCCCCACTTGCACTTTGAGATCGGTACGATCCACAAGCTCTTTTAATTCTTCCACTTCTTCGATGGATACACCTAGAGGCTTTTCTACCAAGACATGTTTACCTGCACGCACGGCTTGTTTAGCTGCCTCCACATGAAATTGATCGGCAATCCCAATAACTACAGCATGTACGCTCGAGTCCGCCAGCATTTGTTCATAATCCGTATATATCTTGTCAGGTTCATAGATAGCATTCATTCTTTGGAGCAAGTATTCATCTACATCGCATATTGCATAAAGGTGAGCATTACGTGAACGCCTTATAGAGTCAAAATGCGCCGCTTGTGAAATCTGACCGCAACCTAACACACCGATGTTCAACAATTGGTTTTCCTTTTTCATATTCATGTCCTCCTATTCTAGTTAAAGAAATTCAAAGCATGTTCTACATCGCCCTCAGCTAACCCATGCATAATAACAGGACCGTCATAAACCTTACTTAATTCATTTAGATATTCCTTTAAGGGCAAGTTTCCTTTACCCACCGGTGCAAAAGTGATCTTCTCTTCGGTTACAAAAGCATCTTTGCAATGCGCAATGGCAATGTGCTTCTTCAGCGCTGTTAGCGTTTTTGAAATCTTACCTAAGAGGTCCTTATGATCCTGTGGGGTTACTAGATTTGCTGCATCATACAAAACCTTAAGATAAGGTGAATCTAGATCTTGTAATAGTCTCAAAGCATCTTCTGCCGTACTCACCACATTGGCTTGTTCAGGTTCAAATATTAGCGTTATTTGGTTGTCTTCTGCAATTTTCAGCATCCACGCAAGACTTTCATGCAATAGTGACCATGCCCTCACTGTATGATTGTCAGGATGAGAACTCCAGAAATCTTCTCGGTTCAAACTACCCGTAGAAATCGAAACATACGGAACAGCTAATGCAGCTGCAGCCTCAACTACATTTTTAAAACGCTGCTGATTTTCAACTTTCTTCTCCTCATTTAGCTCTAGCGTATTAAACGTTCCTGAGATCACAGCAATGCTAACTCCACTGTTCATTACTGCTTCTCTGATTTGATGGATGGTCTCCTGACTAATCTCTTTAGGCAAGCTTTCCAGTCCTACATTAGCAAAATTGAATTGAACGCTACTCATGCCTTGCGCTTTGATTTTGTGTAAGGCGATCTCCAGTTCATAGTTCAAGTATACTTTCGAGAAAATTCCTAGCTTCACAAGTTACACCTCCTTTATCTATTTTCAACTTTATCATACAAGTAATTCCGATTATAAACAATAAAATTCAATTACAAAAAAAAGAACTAATAATCTGCAAAAAAATATAAAAAAGTGCTGGCAATAATGCCAACACTCTACAAACAATTATCGATTTCGATTAATCATGTAATTCAATAAATGCTTCAGAAAAGCAATGTTACGAGGGATCTCCTTTAACGCTTCCATAGCGAGACAGTAGTGTTCCCACATCTCTTTTCTTGCACCGTCAGCACCAAGGATAGATACAAACGTTGAATTGTTATTCTCCACATCCTGACCTATCGGCTTACCTAGTAAATGATGATCTCCTTCCAAATCGAGCAAATCATCTTTAATCTGAAACGCAATCCCCGCATGATAGGCAAATTTTTTCAAAGCCAGAACTTCAGTTTTCTTAACCTGAGCCAGAATCGCTGGCATCACTAGTGAAGCTTCAAATGCAATTCCCGTCTTATAAAAGCAAATCATATTTAATTGCTCTAGCGTCAATGCTTTCCCCTTAGAATTCAGATCCATTGCCTGACCCATACATGTATCTTCTGCTTTTTGGGCTGAATATTGCATCAAGGCTAGCACCGCTTTTGCATCAAAAGAATGAAGTGACGCCTGTTCCTCAATCGACTTCTGAATCAGAAATAGTCCGGTTAATTCCGCCGTTGAACTAGTATACATTTCGTGTAGAGTTGCACGACCTCTTCGGGTTGAAGCATTATCCTGGGATGGAAGATCATCGAAGATTAGAGAAGCGGTATGCATATATTCCAAAGATCTCATAAGCGGCACAATTGCGGATGAATCTAGACCATATTCGTTAACACCCATGACCCAAGTCAATATAGGTCTTATCCGCTTGCCGTCGCCTGCTAGACTATAATTAGCCGCATCAATAAGCAACTCTTTCATTTCTGGCGTCCCGTCTGGCTTGGCTATCAGCAATTGTTTATTGATTTGATCGCGAACCTTTTGGATCGTATCCCGAAATTCCACTTTTTCTTTTTTGCTGTTTTTTAGATTCAAAAGCAACTGATCCCGAAGCAGTTTATCGAAAAAATCCACATCGTCCGCTTTCTGCACCATCTGCTGGACAAGCCGATTAAACGCTGGTTGACCAGAAGCAAAAATCTCCATGATCTCTTTATACTTCTCATTTCCTACACGTTCTTTACATCGCTTGAGTCCATTAATGGCGCGATCTAATATTACTTCACGGGTTTTAGGATCAGAGCGATACACAGTGTGTATTAAATGGGAAATGACCGTCCAGTATAATTCAAAAGGATTGATCAGATCTGTACGTTGACTACGGTATTTTAAATAATAAGTATAGGGGGTTACCGCTCCCGCTTTCATATCGTCAAACATATCCGCAAAATCATCAGCCAGCTGATTATATAACCCATAGAAAAAGGTACGTTGATCAAATCCGTCATCTGCTGGAGCACTAATTACGGATCGGACAATTAAACGGGAAGAAGAGGATTTTAAAATGATGGGTATGAAAAGCTCTTCATTGCTGTATTCAGAGTTAGAAAGATCCTTCATACGATCCAATTCCTGAGAATGGAAAAATACAAAAGACTGCTCGAAAAATGCATCCTGCATTTCTTCCCGCTGATACCCTCTAATATACTCAAAAGCCTCCTTGAGCTCCGAATGTACAAATCGAATGAACGGCATGTTCTCTCCGGACCATTCACCCAATTCCGGTACAACTCTATTAAGGATCGCAGTGCGTATCATATGAGAATACTGTTCTTTCTCTTGGTCGGTTAAGACACTGGAATCAAGGAGATCATCAATGAATGGATAAGTTAGGCCATATGAATAACCAAGTCTAATGGCTTCACCAATCCTCTTAGATCGCTCCACAGGTGGTACGTCATCGTCCATCTCTTCCATCACATGGAGAATCACCCCAATAATGATCTTGATTAATTTACGTTGCGCTTGCTCGGGATTCATTTCCTTCGGAAGATGTGCTGATACCCGCTTAAGTTTGTCTATCACCCAAATCGTGGCCATTTCAACGCCTTCCTTCTGAGCCCAACGGTAAATCCCGGTGAAATTCATGAAATCTGACTGATCTTCCGAACTTGTGGAGCCTGGAAGAATCATCTGATTTCTAATGTCGGCAACCATATGCTTAATCCGGAGCTGTGTATTCGGCGAATCTAAAGCTTGCCCTAGATCTCTCATATAAAGATAGGAAACACTTCGATCCAAATAATCATCCAATTTACCGGTCTGATTCAGCCATCCTAGATATCTATGATAATCCTGAGAATCAGGTTTCCTCTTGCCTCTTGATAAAAAGGACAACCATGAACGGCGATGAATATGGTTCTTCTTCCACAATTGAAAATCTTCAATCAAGGTAGACACATAAGTTTTTTCTTTGAACTGTTCACGAAGAGATGCAAAATACTGAGCTGCCTTCTGCTCAGCGATCGAATATCCTGTATCGGCGTAATCTGTAAATTTTTCATTCATAGGTGATGACCTCAACTTCTCTTTTTGTTAACATGACCCATTAGGGAAGAACAGAATTTCTTCCTGAATGAAATGTTCATCAGTTAATACGGTCAAAACTCTTTTGGGTTACGAAAAAGAAGCTTGACTAATCAAGCTTCTTTCAAAATAACTATACACAAATTATTCTATTTAGATTAATCTGCATTATGCTCCTTTACTTGGATCTTTAGCGAGAGCGTCGATCCTAATTCCTTTTGTATATATGCTAAATCTGTTATCTGCTCGATATGATAAACGCCGCCAGAAAACGGATAATCATAGAGGAGCTTTGATACTGCTGCTGTCACTTTTGCAGTGATGATGGATTGATTCTTTCCTTGCAATATTAAATCAGCCTGCATTGGCTTCCCCTCTCGATTTCTTCCACGAGCCTCAACCTTGATAGCGAACTGGTCGCTCCCTATATGCAGCCGCTCCATAGCACGAACCATCCACCTGTTCACCCAGCTTGTCTTTAACAAACGAACGGCCCCTGTTTTTTTGGCTATAGCCAGCATTTTAGTAACGAAAACTGAGTCCAGACAAAATCGTGTGGAGATGGACGAAGCTTTGAGCGTCCCGGCAAGCGTCTGTTGATCTGAGAATGGGAAACGATAGGCATGGCGACTCCCTAAATCGTCACCAAAGTGATATGACTTTCTATCGGTGAAGCTCTCCACCTCTACCTGACGATTCTTCTGCTTAACTTCAAACTTTTCTCCCAAACTATTCACTGTCCATTCGATCGCCGCCTTACCATGAGAATCACCAAGTCCGAGCATAATCGCGATTTCGATTTCCTCCGTCTGTTCTATCAGTCTTTCTGCTTCAAGAGCCATTAGATTGGTTATACCGGGTGCAAGCCCTACACTAAGAACGGCACTAGATCCATGTCGTGCAGCCTCTTCGTATAACGCCTCAATTTGAGATAAAAACGGACCGCTCGCTGATACATCCACATAATACGTACCGCTACGAAAGCAGGCTTTTACAAAATCCGTATTCGTTTGATCCAAACACATAATGATTAGCTTCACTTGATCTAGTAAATGTGGAGGTATCGGCTTATTAATATCTAACTGTAACGGCTTGATCCTGCCGTAGGTAGATTGACTGAACCGCTCTGCTTTTTCAAGACTTCTCCCTGCAGCAAATACTTTACCTGAATACTTCTTCTCTAATATTTCGCATATGGTACGCCCTACATGTCCATAACCACCAACGACAACAATATCTTCTTTTCCCTGCATTTTTATCACCGCATCCTATATAATAGAGTTGATTAAGAATCATTCTCAATTATACGGATTTCGCTTCCGTTCACTATCCCACAAATGTGGGAGTTCGATATAATCCATTAAGGACTAGAGGGCTACTCAATGAATACCCATAAACAATTCATTCTAATAAAGAAACAAATCGTTAAGCTAGGTATGGTTACTGATTCTTCTCACAACTACCGTACTTCCTTGCTGTCTCTCTTACGTGAAGCAGTTCCCTTTGATGCTGCCTGCTGTACTCATGTTGATCCACAGACATTGCTTTCGACAGGTGCGGTTACTGAAGACAATGTAGAGTCCATTCATCCCCACTTGTTCCAGATCGAATACGGTGAGGATGATGTTAACACCTATGAGCAAATGGTTCATAACAAACTCCTCGTCGCTACAATATATGAGGCGACTAAGCAGAAACCCGAGCGGAGTACACGCTATCGAAAGGTATTGTCTCCTGCAGGTTTTGGGGATGAACTACGTGCAGTCCTTATTCTTGGCGAATCTTGTTGGGGATATTTGACGCTGTACAGGAATGCAGATCAATCGAAATTCTCACAAGAGGAATGTGATTGGATCACCTCGCTCATCCCTCTGATTGCAGCTAGAATGCGGGCTTTCAGTCTTGAGCTTCCAGAGAAAGATGAGACTTGGCTTGAAGATCATTACGGTTCCGGCATTGCAGTTTTATCTGATGACTTGGCTCTTCTCTCTTCCAATCCCACAGCGGATCGCTGGTTAGGCAAACTCCGCTCATTGGAAATGATTGAGGTTCATGTTCTACCTCGTCCAATCCGTGCTGTAAGCACGCAAGCGTTAAACAGCCCTTCCGAATCTATGGGGATAGCGAAGGCATGCATTCGTATGACTGAGGGGCCCTATTTAGTCGTTCGGGCAAGTCTTCTTAAGGCTTCCAACGGTCAGAACCAAATTGCCATTTCATTCGAACCCGCGCGTCCTGCTGACATGCTCCCCATCATTGCTGAAGCTTATGGTTTGACGGAACGTGAGCAACAGCTATTACACGGTGTAATTCGAGGATTATCCACTAAAGAATTGGCTTCTGCACTCCATATTTCTGCATACACCGTCCAAGATCATTTAAAATCTATTTTTAGCAAATCAGGTGTCAGCAGCCGTAGAGAACTTATTTGGTATTTGCATTCACGCTACAATATTGCTCAAGCTTGAGTAATCCGAGATAAAGGATATACAAGTTGTATGTCCATTTCTGTAATTAGTCCTTCATATAACGAATGATTATGGTCTGCACCTACAATACACAAGATTCTTTTCTCTGAGTGGCCTTTTATGGCGTTTTTGATTCGTTGAATCATTATAAGATGTCTACACAACCATCTGAACTGATGTGCTTGCGGATTGATTCGTTCTAACCATTGATACTTCTGTCTTGTAATAGTGTCATATTCTAATGAATTAAAGGGGATTGCACTTGAATCCACTGTTGAAAGCTGTCTTTGAAACCATTGCTCTAACTCATATTCCAATTCTTTTCTCTGATCTTCTTTATAGCTATTAAAAGGATCAAAATCTGTCCAAACATCCAATTCAACCCAATCAATAGGGACAAATTCATAATTCTCTTCTTTACACAAAGGAAAAATGAGATCCCAATATTCACTTGCAGGTTCTCCCCAATATCCACGGTAATTACTGTCCTTCTTATAATGTTCCCAACTACTAGGAAGGACTTCTCCACAAATAATATCTGGATTAAACTCTAAAATTAAATCCTTTATGAACTCTAAAGAAAAATGATATTTTTGCCTAAGTTCATCATCGTGAACCACTCCTAAAATACCTACAATTGACACGAAAAATCCTCCTACCTTCAATTAATTCTAATATCATCTAATTTTACAATTGTCAAATTTGATAATATTACAATAGGAATATAATGTAAATCATTGTTTTAAAAAAATAGACTGAGCACCTATGAATAGAGGGCTCAATCTGTTTAAATGTAACATTTCACTAGTGCATTCGTTAATATTGCAAAGCAGCCAACCTTTAATGCGAAGCCGTATACTCTCCCAATTCAGAAGCCGGATCAAACTTTTCCTTACTCATCACAAATGCAGCCAGTAGAGCTATAACAGACGGAATAATTGCCCATGCAAAAGTGTGAACAAGCGATGAGGATAATCCCTCTGTAATCTTATCAAGAACTTCCGTAGGGATTTTCTCACGAGTATCCGGAGTCAAAATAGTACTTGGATCGCTTAAATTTACCCCTATAGGTGCCGCACCACCGCTACTGAACATGGATGCTAATTTATTCGAAAACAAATGACTTTGGATAATACCGAATACTGTTATGCCTAGTGTCATTCCAAGCTCCCTTGTAAAACTAAGTGTCGAACTTGCGGAACCACGCTGCCTTGCTGTAAATCCATGAATGGCTGCGTTACTTAGAACAGAGAATGAAGAACCTATTCCAAGACCTACTAGAAACATAAATATGGTGACCATGAACCGTGAAGAATCAGGTGTTAATGTGGTTAGCAAGGCGATACCTAAAACAAGCAGTATTAACGTCGATATCATGATGGCGCGATAATTGAACTTCGAGAGCAGGAATCCGCCCCCCGCTGCAGTGATAACGGAGCCGAGCATCATAGGAAGTAGAACAAGACCCGAATTCGTTGCTGAGCCGCCAAGCACCCCTTGAATGTAGATTGGAATGTACACCGAGGCTGTAATAAATGCTGCTCCACTAAATATAGCCATAACATTACTCGTAGAATAAAGACGATTCTTGAACATGCCGAAAGTAATGATGGGTTCTTCTGCACGACGTTCGATAAAAATAAATCCCACGATAAACACTACAAAAGCTAAGAACAATCCCAAAATCATAGCAGAGTCCCAAGCATATTTCTTTCCACCCAGCTCAATCGCAAACATGAGACATAGGATGGAAGCTACAAGTGTAAACGCACCTAGGTAATCGATCTTTTCCTTGGAATGCTCGACAGACTCTTTGTAGAAGAAAGCAATCAAAAAGAAGGCAATAACACCTATAGGTAAGTTGATGTAAAAGACCCAAGACCAATGAATGTAATCCGCTATGTAAGCGCCAATAAGAGGTCCGAAAATACTTGATATACCATAAGCTGCTCCGAATAATCCACCGATCTTCCCCCGTTTTTCCGGAGCAACCACATCGAACATGATGGTGAACGCAATCGGAACGAGTGCCCCTCCACCAATACCCTGAATCGCACGATAAATACTCAGCTGAACTATAGAGTTTGCGGTACCACATAAAGCAGATCCGATCATAAATACAATAATTCCGAAAATAAAGAAACGCTTGCGGCCATACATATCCGATAATTTTCCGAAAATCGGCATTCCTGCCATCTCAGCTATCATATAAGCAGAAGTCACCCACATCAGTTTGTCAAAACCGCCAAGATCCCCTACGATTGTTCCCATTGCAGTTGCTAATATAGTGTTATCCATGGATGCCATAAGTGTGGCCAGTAATAGAGCCGCTATAATAATCCCTACATTATTTTTCTTCTCCAAGTTCTTTACCATTCTCTTTTGTTCCCTCCACTTTTCCTTAATTTCGAATTTAATCTTATCGTTATAAGATCGCACACCAACCTCTCTCTAAACTTCTTGATGCATTACCTTTTGCAAAACTTTAATAATTCCGATAAAATGAATTCAATTAATCGCACGTTCATCGAGTATCTTTATTGACAAATATCTCGATAATCAAGATATCAATATTTTAAAAGGAGGGCTCTCTTTTGTCAAGAGATCGACACAATCAAGTGAAAAATCAGCAAGAAGACTTCACCTTGCGTATGCGAGGTCTAGGAAGTCGAACGATACTATATCAGCAAAATGTGGCAGCATCACTTGGGTTATATAATAATGATTATCTATCCATAGATATCCTCCATGAAAGAGGTCCCATCACCGCTGGTGAACTGTCCAAACTAACCGGACTGGCTACAGGCAGTGTTACGGCGTTAATTGATCGACTTGAAAATAACGGTTTTGTTCGCAGACAAAATGACCCCAGTGACCGTCGTAAGGTAATTATTGTCCCTTTGTATGAAAATAATGAGGTCGGGAATGCCTACCTTCCCCTGCATGCCGAGATGCTTAAATTAGCTTCCACCTACTCGGATGAAGAGCTTGAACTTATTACACAATTTGTTGGCAAAGCAAGTGCGGTTCTGGAAGAGCAAATTCATCGTCTAAGCTCCGCAACAAACAATAATTCTTCCTCTTAAGCCTTAATAATTCATCAAAAAAGGACAATACCCATTGTCTAATTACAATGGGTATTGTCCTTTTTTTCCTCACATTATTCGAATGTTACTTCATATCTATGGAAATAGATAGATTTCCATTGGATTCAATTAAAGAAATTTTGGCATTATCCGTCTGCCATACCCTACGAAAGTTTGTACCTTCGCCTTCTTTTTCTATATCTGCTGTGTTACCTTCACTCTTAGTCGTAAGCTCTCCAAGCTGTTGCGTTATCTCTTGCGTTAATTTTTCCTTGGTAGCTTCTTCAAAATGAATCGTCTCTCCAATCACTTTTCCAGTGTGATCATAGGAGACCTGAAGATTTGCTTCGTGATTCACAATCTTCTCGTTATATTCGCGGGATAAAAGAGTAGAATTCGTACCTTCATTACGATTAGGTGCGCCTTTGCCAAGAGCTTGGACAACTTGAGCATCCTCTTTTCCAATCAAAGTGGCAAGTTCCTCAAGGCTAAATCTTTCCTCAGCTCCACTTGGCACAACCGTTGGAGGTGGTAGCTGGGATTTATCTGCTACTGGTCTTGAGCATGCACTAAGTGCAAGGACCGTAAGCAGTAGCAAACAAGTTTGTTTTAATATCTTCATGGGTTTCATTCCCTTCATTGCTAGCTCTTGATGTATTTTTCACAATTTATTGAATGATTATGTATTGCTGGAGCCAAATTCGTCCAAAAAAGACGATATCCCATGAAGTCAAATGACTTTGAGATACCGTCCTACATCATGAATCTTGCAATTAAAGGGAAGCTGAGGATTGGCTAACCCAAGCCACTAATTGAGCCGTATCCACTGTATCCCCTTTTCGTAGTTTCAGTGTTTTTCTCTCCGGAGGGCCCTCGAATATCCCTTCTGGAAACTCAAGCTCATTCGTATTAAAAATAACAAAGCTTACTGCATCTTTCGAAGTTGAAATAGCTGCTGCGTACTTACCATTTTTCAAAAAATGAGGCTTCTTATACTGAATTCGTTCCTGTACATCTGGGATTGCTTGGTGAACAACCTCACGAAGATTAGTAGATAACTCCACCTGCCATGGTTCTTTTAATGCTTCAATAAAATCGATGACTTCTTGATTCATATTTTATCTCTCCTTTATGTACGTACCGGTTTAAAATAATATTGAATTAACTACGATGTTCCTAAGTTACACGCTGCCGCCCGATTCAGCAAAAGAATCCTTTCACGTTCATTCCCAGTCAAGGATGCGGCACGTTCAAACTCTGTACGAGCCTCATCATATCGACCCAGCTTCAGCAGAAGATCACCACGAACGCTGGGCAGCAGATGATATTCCCTCATAGATGGTTCAGTATTTAGCTCATCCACAATTTGCAGTCCAAAGGTTGGGCCGAACGCCATGGATATGGCGACCGCTCGGTTTAATTCGACAATTGGCGAAGGCATGACTCTCGAGAGCGCTTCGTACAGTGCAGAAATACGGATCCAGTCTGTCTCTGCTGCAGTAGTCGCCTGTGCATGACAAGCAGAAATCGCAGCCTGAAGCGAGTAAGGTCCCGGCGGACGACCAAGCTTTCGGTTACGCTCTAAAGCAGCCAGGCCACGACGGATCAGTAATTGATCCCACTGTGCCCGGTTTTGATCCATTAGTAGAATAGGTTCCCCTTTGCTATTAACCCTTGTCCTAAAACGCGAGGATTGAATCTCCATAAGGGCGACCAGTCCATGAACCTCAGGTTCATAAGGGTTAATCTCAGCTAGTACCCGTCCTAATCTCAGCGCCTCCTGGCATAACAGCGGACGGATCCAATCCACTCCAGAGGTTGCAGAATATCCTTCATTAAACATTAGGTAAAGGACTTCAAGCACCGTAGACAAACGGTCTTTAAGCTCTTCTTGAACGGGTACCTCAAAAGGAACCTTGTTAGCACTTAGGGTTCTCTTCGCCCGAACAATTCGCTGAGCAATCGTTGATTCGGCGACTAGAAAAGAACGTGCGATTTCATCTGTCGTCAATCCACATAACAGTCGAAGGGTCAGGGCTACTCTGGCATCTTGTGACAACACCGGATGACAGGTCATAAAGATCAGACGAAGGAGATCGTCACTGATCTCCTCATCTAACGCATCATCTATGTCTACCTCAGTGTATAAATCCATGCTATGTGCAACCTCTACGTATTTCTGATCTCGAAGCTTGGTCCTGCGAATAAGATC
Organism: Paenibacillus sp. FSL R5-0744; assembly: GCF_037972555.1. NCBI lineage: Bacteria > Bacillati > Bacillota > Bacilli > Caryophanales > Paenibacillaceae > Paenibacillus > Paenibacillus sp. FSL R5-0744. The sequence continues at coordinate 3,217,792 of NZ_CP150228.1, read as the reverse complement.
AATCGCACGCCGTTTCGCGGTGGTCATCAGCCAAGCACCTGGATGATCTGGAATCCCCGTCTCTGGCCATCGATTAAGGGCAATTACTAATGCGTCCTGAGCAAGATCTTCTGCGAGACCTACGTCCCGTACCATGCGCGTTAAACCCGCAATGATTTTTGCCGATTCCATTCGCCATATTGTATCAATCGTTCGATGCGTATGGGAGAAACTCACGTTTGCTTCTGCTCCTCAACCTGTTTACGAAGTGCTGCTTCTTTCGCCAATGTTTCGGGATCGTCCATTAATTCCCCCGGCTCGAATACCTGCCTTAACTCAATCTCTCCTTGGCCAAATCCATGAGGGTCCGGCATACGTAAAGCCCATTCAATGGCTTCTTCTCTTGATTTGACCTCAATCAGCGTATATCCAGCGATCATTTCTTTAGCTTCTGTAAACGGACCATCCATAACTTTAGGTTTGCCGCCAGCTTCCGGATATGAAATTCGAATACCACTGGAACTCGGTTGCAATCCATCGCCTGCCAGCAACACACCTGCTTTCACCAATTCCTCATTATACTTCTGCATAGCATCAATCAGTTCTTGACTAGGCATAATTCCCGCCTCTGAATCTGTGGTAGCTTTAACAATCATCATAAATCTCATAGGTGTATCCCTCCTATTTTTAATTTCCCATAAAGAATGCAGTAAGCTCAGTTGAAATGATCCTTGTATTGAGTTTCTTCGTATGACCGAGCCCCTTTTTACTTAATAGTTTCGCATTAGGTAGTACTTTAGCTATTGCCTGAGCACCATGCCGTAAGCCAACAGGACTCTCCGTACCTTCGAGGACCAGCGTTGGAATGGTAACTGCGCTCCACAATGTGGCAGGAAGTGGCTTTCCGTCCATATACCCATCCAATAAAACAGCATCATAGGGAAGAGTGTGCGCTACAGCCATTAGGTTAGACCATACACTTGGCATTAAGCGCATCAATTTAACAACAAACGCAGGTGCTCCCATACCTTTAGTCATAAAATACTTAATTGCCTCAGATCGGCGATTTGTAGCAATAAGCTCAGTAACATTCATTACGAAATCTAGAGGCGGTTTAGGATCCGAAGCATCGACAACAAATGGAGGCTCATGCAGAGCTAATTTTGTAATATTTGCTCCATCCGCTGCTGCCTGTAGAGCAAGAACTGCTCCAGAAGACAATCCCCAGACATATGCCGATCCTCCGGCCGCATTAATTATAGCCTGCAGATCTTCGATCTCACGAGCTATTGCGTATGGCTGAGTGTCTCCGCTATCGCCACGACCTCGTCGATCGTAATTGAAGACTGTGAAATTCTCAGACAACAGATCAGCTAGCTGTACCTGACTTGGGAATTTTCGGTAACTAAATGCACCTGTCACTAATATAAGTGCTGGCCCTTGACCCATTTTGTCATAGGCAATCTTAGTTCCGTCCATTGAAGTTACTAAATGCATTTCATCTCTCCTTCGCTTTAACGTCTGATATCCGGACTTCTATTTAAACGACGAACGGAAGATGATGAAATCGACACATTCCTAAAAATTTATTTCTTATGAGATAAATACTATATCCTACCATTTATTTCTTGTTCATCAAGTCAATATCCTTCTCTGAAGTTTTAAATTTTTACTATCCACAATATAAGAAAAAAGGGAAAAGTTCCGAAGAACTCCTCCCTCACACTAACGCTTAATGAATCGTCAGATTAAAACCGCTCTGAATATAATTCAGGTTGGGGTTAGCGATATTCGTAGTCGTCAGGTTGTTAAACGTTGCTGAACCATTGCCTGTGTAGGTATAGATTGCCGAACCCTGATGTGGCCCAGAGAAACGTGAAGTAGTAATACCATCAAGCCCAGTACCATTAATATTGATGTTGTTAAACACGATATTCTCAAATCCACCACCATAACCGAACTGGATTGCATCGCGTTGTGTATTGATGATATCGATGTTGGTAAAGGTGACGTTCTTGATGGCATCATTCGATGCCTCTAAATCGATGGCTCCACGTTCTCCACCATACAGATCTTTACTGGTACCACTTGTGATAATCGTAGTATCTGAGAAAACAATGCCCGCATTATTCTGGAAATGGTAACCAGGGAAAACGGTGTTCATACGAATACCAGAACCACCTACAGTGTCGATGATGTAGTTGTGATCTGCCTTATGACCGCCGCCTCCAAAGAATGCTATGGCTGCTGCACGCCAGTTATTCTCAATCGTGTTGTAGGAGAATGTGTTATTTACACCCGCCGGAGCACCATTGGTGTTACTAGTCCATACTGCAAGACCATCGTCACCGTTATTTCTTACGTTGGTGTTTCGAACAATCGAATTGCTAGTGCCTTGGGAGTAGTTGATACCATCGGCAAGATTGTTCCGAATCCGGCTGTTTTCAACCACAAGCCCACTGGCATAAATAGCAGGTGTATGAGCATAGTCGCCTACCCACATGCCACATTCAAAATGTTCTACCCAGACATCATGGATAATTGAATTTGTACCAAAGTTATCCATAAATCCTTTGTAAATTGCATTTTGTCCATAACGGGATCGCAAATTCGAATTCATGTAAACATTACTAAAATCTAGCTTGCCGCTAATACGGAGTGAAATACCGCCTCCCGCCGCATTAGGATTAGTAAACTGGAGGTTCGTATGCCAGATTCCAGCACCTGTCACCGTAAAGTTGTTAATCATATTGCTGGCAGAACCAATTTCCCACATGCTGCTAAGATTAAATGTTCCGGCAGGAATATACATGCTCTTACCGCCTGCAACAGCTGCATTCACCGTTGCTTTAAAAGCTGCAAGGTCATCCTGACCATCATTTGCTACAGCACCATAATCTGTCACTGACACGGAGTTCGCCGGACGAGCGACTGCAGTAGGAACGGGTTCGATTTCGAGGAAATCAACACCATACTCCAAGCTATCTCCATTGTTCTTCTGAATACGGATGATATCTCCAGGCTGGAGAGGAGTATCCAATTTCCAGTGGACTTCGTCAAATCGGAAGAGCGGACGCCCAGCACTAGGAGTATCACCAGGCATATCGCCCGAGAAATACTGCCAGCTGTAGTAGGATGTCAACGATAACGTTTTGACTTTTACTCCATTCACATACACGTCAAGTGAACCATTCAGTCCCATACCATCCGAAGAGTCAGGCATAGTAAATCTCATAGTCACACCCGCGCCGCCTTGTCCTTGTCTGACTGTCCATCCCACATTCGAGCCGTTTGATGGAAGGGCTACATAACGCTGACCAGATGCTTCTGAAGCAATTAGTGCTTGATCAAACGTAGGTGCTGATTTCAACGTAGCTCCACCACCGAGAGTAGCATCTTCGGTATCATACCGACTATAAGGCATGCTTGCACCACGTAGAGCATAGACCACCAGATTCGTTGTGCTTATATTGTTTGATTGCTTCGCTGTTAACTCATTAGCATCCACTTCAACAGTAGTGGTTACAGTGTAATTACCGTTGACTGCTGTCCATGTCCCTGGAATCGTGACGTTAACGGAAGCTCCAGCAGCAAGGGTCCCGGAATAGGATCCATTAAATGTTTGAATCGTGGTACCCGCTGAGTTTTTAAGAGCTACAGTAACACCATGAGAACCGCTTGCAGAAGCAATGGTTCCTTGATTCTTGAGATTTACGGTAAAAGCTACTGTACTATTAGCCACTGGATTACTTGGTGTCCAGGTAGTCACACCAACTAAGTCAGAGCTGGAGACTGGAGCGATAACAAGAGATGCCCCGTTCGTATAGCTGTTATTCCCTTCGTTCTGCTCGATAATCACATTGTTCTCATCTACTTTAGCGCTGAGAGCATAGGTCGCAGCGGTTTTGGCTCCAGCGTTTAATGTCATTGAGGCTGTTGTTGATGCGCCTGCAGTTAATAAACCTACTGGAGCAGATCCAACGAGCTCATTGTTTAAGTAAAAGTTGACAGTGGTTGCTGCGGAGCTAGCATTACCGTTGTTCTTAACAACTGCATTTAATGTAATTGCACTTGTCTCGACAGGAGTAGTAGGTGACCAGGACATACCCGTTATCATTAGATCAGGGTTCGCCCCTGGTGTACCGAATACTTGAAACTCCGCGATTTGCCCAGCAGGGGCACCAGAGTTCGAAGTGATATTCAACTGCAGACGTTTAACCGTTGCCGTAACCGGGATGGTTACTGTGTTGCCCGAAGCTGGATTAAACGTATACGATTGAGCCGATACCAAATTACCGAAGGTAGTCGTGTCTTGATTGTGACCGAGCACCTGAATCGTTTGTGTGCGAGTACTCCATGCAGAGGCTGGATTCAGCTTCAAAACGATTGACGTAATGTTGTGGTTCGCCCCTAAGTCGAGGGTGAGCGAACTTGGATTGCTGCCACCTTCCCAGTACGTGCTTGTGTCATTATCGTTCGCATTTGTTGCTACGAACGTTTGTGTACTGGAAGAAGCGGTAATCGTCTTGCCGACAGCAATATTACTCCCAGGAGCAGGTGTTGGTGTTGGTGTTGGTGTTGGTGTCGGCGTTGCTGTTGGTGTGACCGTCGGTGTTGGTGTGATTGTTGGCGTTGGTGTTGGTGTTGGCGTTGGTGTTGGCGTTGGTGTTGGCGTTGGTATTGGTGTTGCTGACGGTGTTGGTGTGGCTGTCGGTGTCGGAGCAGGTGTTGCAGGTGGTGGTGTTGTCGTCGACGCTACAGTGATTTGGTCAAGGTTAACATTGCCAGAATCACCAGCATCATATTTATATGCGATGGTGTTGTTACCCGCATTTAGATTAAGAACTTCTACTTTAGTGCTCCATGAATCCCAATTTGGTAAGTTAGATAATGAGGTCTGGCCAATTTTAGCACCATTGACGTAGACACTTATTGTCTTTGCACTGCCACTTGCATTGGCGTATTTCAATGTCACCTCACGACTACCTGCTGCTGGCACGTTAACCGTGAATGTCGTTGTTGCACCTTGTGTCAAATATCCATCCACGAAGCCCGCGCCGGAGTAACCGGCATGATCCGTGTTCACTTTAGCTCCTCCAGACAGTGAAGCAAATTCAGCTTCATAAGTGCCGGAAGGCGATGGAGTTGGAGTAGGAATAGGGCCACTAGCGCCGTAAATCTCGAATTCAGAGAGCTGAGCTGCCGGCCAACCTGTGTTGCTCGTTACATTCAGACGAACATAACGCGTACTGGTTGAGGCAAAGTCGATGGTAACACTGTTCCCTGCCACTGATGGATTGAATTCATAATTTGCAGAACCTACAATATTCGTGAATGTCGAACCGTTTGTGCTACCTTGAACAGCCAATGTTTGCGTCCGCATCTCCCAACCAGAAGGGAGCTTTAGAACGATTTGATCAATATTCGTATTTGCACCTAAATCGACTTGAATCCATTGCGGGAATGCATTATTCGTACTTTCCCAATACGTGCTTTGATTACTGTCTTTAACATTGTCAGGACTATAAGTTTGTGATTGACCGCTCGCAGTTACATTTTTGCCGAGTGTCAGGTTTGGTCCTCCGGAGGCTGAAACAAAATTAAGTGGGCCCGCAGCCAAGAATAAACTTGAAATCAACATGGATACTACCAGCGACCATACAACATACTTGTTACGCATTTTAATTTTAATCCTCCTTAAATATGTTAGATTCTCAAAAATTCACGAACCTATCAAAGTGCTCAAATGGTAGCGTTTTCAATAGAGATCATCCAGAGCACATTAAAAAGAACCACACCCTCCCTTCACTTTCAGACACACTCATTATAGATAAATAGTAGCTCAAACTATAAGATGTAATTCTACGGAAAAGGTAAGTGATACCATCATCGCGAAACTATGCGATTTATGGAATCTATGACATCCGTTTAAAAATAAAAAAAGAGCCTGATTTATCAGGCCCGTACTTTGTCTTCACCTTTGGCAGGAGAGTTTAATAATACCACTCCTCCTACTATTAATACTATGCCGGCAAAAGTAAGAATACCAAATGGATCTCCCCACACGACAATACCCACAATTGCAGTTAGAACAGTACCTACACCCGACCAAATCGCATAAGCTAAGCTTAACGGTAATTCTCTAAGGCTTATGGATAAACTATAAAAAGCAATAATAAAACCAATAATAACCCCTATAGAAGGGAGTAATTGCGTGAATCCTTCTGACATTTTCAACATTGTAGTCCCTACGACTTCGCTAGCAATCGCTATACTTAGAGCTATATATCCTACATTTCTTTTCATGCTGCAGCCTCCAAATTCTAATGAGCCCCACCTGAGAGCTTCATAATGATTACACCACCAATAATAAGTAGTAGACCTAGTAATTTCTTACGATTAAAATTCTCCTTATAAATAACTACGCCAATTATAGCTGTCAAAGCTGTGCCCACCCCTGACCAAATCGCATAAGCTGTACCTAATGGAATTGTTTTTAACGCTAAAGAAAGACTATAAAATGCTAAGCCCATACCAAGGATCACGCCAATGGATGGGAATACCCTTTTAAACCCGTTAGACACTTTTAGCATTGAACTGCCAAATACCTCACAGATGATCGCTGTTGCAAGTAATACATATGAATTCAAAGATAACCTCTCCTTACTTCGTCATATTTATCAATTCTTGAATGACTTTCGTGCGTAATTCATCATCTAACACACCTAATCCGAACATTTCGGAATACCATAACCCATCTGCTGCCAACCTAATGATAGTGGAGCGTACAGGATCAATGCCATCGTTCTCTATGTTTTGTTGCCACGTTGCATATTGACTTTGAAATTTGTTAAGAATATCTGGATTTGTGAAAAGAGCAGCAAGAAGCGCGGTACCAATCTCTTTGCCCTCTTTAATATCATCATCCATGGCTTTAGTAATAGCACGACTCCACTTCCCTTTTTCAACCGTTTCGCTCATTGCTCTATCTTGAACATTGGTAAAAAAATGGTTCGTTAGATCTTCGACCATCCCTATGATCAAAGCTTCTTTATTTGGAAAATGGTGCAGTAGCCCGCCCTTACTGACCCCGGCTTCTTTAGCCACAGCTTCAAGCGTAAGCTTCTCTACTCCATTATTTTTAACAACTGTGGAAGCCGCCAATAAAATAGTTTTACGTTTAGAATTACTGTTCACATTGATCACCTCTGATATTTACTATACCGTCTGGACGGTTTTATTGTCAAATAAAAAATAAGCCTGCTAATCCAGGCTTACTAAACCATAATTAAATTAACTCTTTAATATACCAAGCATCACATGCGAAATGCTCTGAGCCAGCTAATGGGGCATCTAAAAGTTCGAAGCCGTTTTTCATATAAAAACGGTTAGCCGCATGCATGTTCTGTAATGTCTCCAAATAACATTTATTGTAATGAAGCTTGGCAAAATCCAGCGCCGTATTTAGGAGTTCAGAAGCTATCCCATTACCTCTAACGGACGGAGATAAGTACATTTTTTGCAACTCACATATGTCGCCCTCATTGCCGAAAGGCGCAATGCCACACCCGCCCAATATATTTCCATCTTCTTCCACAACCCAATAAGCCTGATTATCGCTTTGATTGTAGTACTCATATAAATGATGCAGGCTGTCATCTTCCCACGCAAGCCCTGCCCTATTCCCGCCAAACTCAATCAGACAGCTCCTAATAATCTGTTCAATCGCACGATTATCGTTCTTATATATTCTTCTGATGTTCATGATCAATCTGTCCCCTAACTTTTGAATATCAATCTATTGTTATACTATTGTACCACCTCAATGAAAGGATAATTATAAGGGATTTCATACATAATATAGGTGAATTTATAAAAGGAGGGACTTTAATGAAAGTGGCAGCTAAGCAGCTCTGGATTGCAGCATTAGGCGGTGTGAATGAAATTGGTAAGAATATGTATTTCCTGCAATATGCTGATGATATTATTGTCATTGATTGCGGTTCTAAATTTCCGGACGAAAGTCTACTGGGGATTGACCTCATTATTCCTGATGTTACGTATTTATTAAGTAATCTTGATAAGATTCGAGCATTAGTAGTTACACATGGACATGAGGATCATATTGGAGGAATTCCGTATCTACTCAAACAATTAAATCTTCCGATCTACGCATCTCGGTTAACCTTAGGTCTAATTGAAAATAAACTGAGGGAACACGGAATATTACGTCAGACCAAGCTTCATGTCATTGATTCTGAGTCTACTTTACAGCTAGGAGCAATTACTACAACGTTCTTTAATACCAATCATAGTATTCCGGATTGCCTTGGTGTTGTATTCGATACCCCAGAAGGGACCGTTGTTCATACAGGGGATTTCAAATTTGACATGACCCCTGTTAATAAGCAGTATCCCGATATACATAAAATGGCTGACATCGGGAAGAATGGTGTAAAGTTCCTGCTCTCAGAGAGTACCAATGCAGAACGCCCAGGCTTCACCCCCTCTGAAAAACTCGTTGGCGCTCATATAGAAGAAGCATTCATGAAAGCTGACCGTAGAATTTTTATCTCTACCTTTGCTTCAAATGTACACCGTCTACAACAGATCATTGAAGCTGCTCGTTTAACCGATCGTAGATTAACCTTACTTGGCAGAAGTATGGTTAATGTTGTCCGAGTAGCCCAGGAACTCGGGTACTTGAGCATTCCAGATAACATGCTGATCGAGCCTACTGAAGCTGCCAAACTCCCTCCAGAGCAAGTAACTGTATTATGTACAGGCAGTCAAGGAGAGCCCATGGCTGCGTTATCGCGACTGGCTAACGCAAGTCATAGGCAGATGGAAATCCAGGCAGGAGACACCGTTCTGATAGCAGCTAATCCCATTCCCGGGAATGAACGCAATGTATCTAGAATCGTCGATAATTTATACGTGCTTGGCGCTAAAGTCATCTATGGATCACGCAGCGAGCTTCATGTATCTGGGCATGCAAGCCAAGAAGAGCTTAAGTTAATGTTAACCTTGATGAAACCTGAATATTTCATACCGATTCATGGTGAATACCGTATGCTACATCATCACAGCTTATTAGCAGAGGCAGTTGGTGTTAACCCCAATAATATCTTTATTCTAAAAAATGGAGATATCGTCGAGTCATCATCGGGTGTCGTCCGTCAATCTGGCCGAGTGGCAGCTGGACAAACCCTAGTGGATGGCCTTGGGATTGGAGATATTGGTAATGTCGTTCTTCGCGATCGTCGCCAGCTGTCAGCAGACGGTATTTTGATTACAGTGATTACATTAAGCCAAGAAGATGGACGTTTATTAAACGATCCGGATACCATATCCAGAGGATTCATCTATGTCCGTAACTCAGAAACTTTAATGGAGGAGATCAACAAGCTGGTAACCTCTACCCTTCAAAAGATGAGTGAGGCTGACCTTGGCGAGTGGAATATCATCAAGCAGACCATCAAGGAGACCCTAAGTAGATTCCTGTACGAAAAAACGAAACGACGTCCAATGATTCTCCCCATCATTATTGAGGTGTAGCAAAAAGGAGCTCCTGTAATAGGGGCTCCTTTTTCATATCTAATGAGAATTAAGAACTATGTTATCCATAATTTCAATGTCTCTGCTTCTAGCGTCATTTTTTGATGAATAATAATGATTTGCTCTAGCCGATTAACCCGCTCCTGAAGATTAGCGTTTAACAGGTCAGATTGTAGCTGAGCATTTAGAGAAAAGTATTGTGGCACTTCCCAGACACTACGTAAAGCAGTGCTTAAACAATAACCATATCTTGCAAGGGATTCGTCCCCTTGCCATCCGCTAGCCTTTAATCCTTTGATATACGAATGGAATAAAGACTCTTTGAATTCCTCGTAACGATGGATGGGAATCACACCAAGACTCATATTTACACCAAACATTTTACCAAGATCTTCACCTAAACCTGATATGCTCATAAATTGCCAGTCTATCAAAACTAACTCTCCGTTTTGAGTTAACAACATATTCCTTTGACTGAGGTCCTGATGGGCTAATACTCGCGGCAAGTGATGGAGAGCATTCAAGTTACTGTCTATCCGCTTCGTGAAGTCTTGGAACCAAACCCAAAGGCTTCGGTCATTGTCTCTATGTAATTGATGAATATATTCTTCAGGGTTAGGTGCATACATTTTACTTGCGGTAGTCCAAGATCTAAGCCAGCTTCTACATATCCATTGGTTATTAGGAGTGTTCTTTCCTGAAAGATAAGCTCCATTAAATCGGCCTAACCGTTCAGCGATAATATCAAACTGCTCCTTTCTATGTGCAAATCCCCCTTCAATTCGTTCCATCCATAACCATACGGTACCATCTACTTGTTCTTCAACAAGATAACACTTAGGAGCTTGGATTGAGCTAGGAAGCTCATCCAGAATCTTAGATTCAAAGACTAGGGCTTCTCGTCGCCAGTAATTGTGATGTGCTGGATCCTCTTTTTCTACACTATCAGACTTAATGATCTTTAATATGATTGACCATGGAAGCTGCTCGTTATTAATTAGTGCGATACCCTGAAGATGAAAGATACCCGCTGTTGTAAAGTTAGGTGTTTTATAATCTAAATCCTCACATGTGAAATCGACTATTTCTATTTCTTGTTTTCCAAAAATTCGTTGAACACTGATGTTAAGCTGATCCATTTTATTCTCTAACACATAGACCCTCCCCACTATCCATAAAAAAGCCTATAAAGCGTAACTGATTCGTTAACACCTCATAGGCTTGTTCAATAAAGATTTGCTTATTAGAATACTTTTGTTGTCCAATCTTCGCAATTCCAGATATCGGTGACAATGTCTTGATAAAAATCTGGTTCGTGAGAGATCATGAGAATGCTTCCCTTATATGCTTTCAGCGCACGTTTCAGTTCATCTTTGGCATCGATATCCAAGTGGTTCGTCGGCTCATCTAATACGAGAATGTTGGTCTCACTGTTAATGAGTTTACATAGACGCACTTTAGCTTTTTCTCCACCACTTAGAACAGCAATCTTACTTTCGATATGTTTCGTGGTCAGTCCACATTTGGCAAGGGCAGCACGTACTTCGAATTGTGACAGGGATGGGAATGTATCCCAGATCTCCTCGATACAAGTCTTGTAATTGCCTTCTTTCATTTCTTGCTCAAAGTATCCAATCTCTTGATGGTATCCACGTTCTACCGAACCGGACAATGCTTGGATTTCGCCTAAGATGCTGCGAAGCAAGGTGGTTTTACCGATCCCGTTCGCACCGACCAACGCGATCTTTTGTCCACGCTCCATTAACAAATTAAGCGGTCTGGACAACGGTGTGTCATATCCGATAACCAATTCTTTTGCTTCGAAAATCATCTTGCCTGCAGTTTTACCTTCTTTAAAGTTAAACTGTGGTTTTGGCTTCTCTTTTGCAATCTCGATAATTTCCATCTTGTCGAGCTTTTTCTGTCTGGACATTGCCATGTTACGGGTAGCTACGCTTGCTTTGTTACGTGCAACGAAGTCTTTCAGCTCTGCAATTTCTTGTTTCTGACGGTTATAAGCAGATTCAAGCTGTTGTTTTCTCATTTCGTAGACCTGTTGGAATTGCTCATAGTCACCCACATAACGAGTCAGCTTTTGATTTTCCATATGGTAGATCAGGTTGATAACGCTGTTCAAGAAAGGCATATCATGTGAGATCAGAATAAATGCATTATCATACTCTTGAAGATAACGTCTCAGCCATTCAATATGCTGCTCATCCAGATAGTTCGTAGGCTCATCTAGGAGCAAAATATCTGGTTTTTCAAGCAACAGCTTCGCAAGCAAGATTTTGGTACGCTGGCCACCACTAAGATCAGCTACGTCACGATCCAATCCAATATCTGTGATTCCTAAACCGCGCGCGGTTTCTTGAATCTTCGCATCGATCATGTAGAAATCTTGGTTTGTAAGTGTATCTTGAATCGTACCCACTTCTTCAAGCAGCTTTTCCAGCTCTTCAGGCGACACGTCACCCATTCTGCCGTACATATCATTCATCTCTTGCTCAAGATCAAAGAGGTATTGAAAAGCGCCTCTGAGTACATCTTGAATGGTCATTCCTTTGGTCAACACTGCATGCTGATCGAGGTAGCCAACACGCACCCGTTTGGACCATTCAACTTTACCTTCATCTGGCTGTAGCTTGCCTGTAACAATATTCATAAAAGTGGATTTACCTTCGCCGTTAGCGCCGAATAATCCGATATGCTCGCCTTTTAGAAGACGGAATGAAACATCCTTGAAGATCGCACGATCTCCAAAGCCATGACTTAATCCTTCTACATTTAATATGCTCATTTATGGACACCTTTTTCTTATTTTTCTCGCTATATTATAAGCAGGATTACACAAAAACTCAATGGAGAAGCAAAAAAATATCATATTATGGACCGTAACGCGTAATATCTCAGGTAGTCTGTTCCTATCTGTCTGATGGAGATATTGCGCTGGCGATTACTCACTATCTTTTATATGATAGTATGCAGAGATACATTATGGAGTTGAATTGAGGTTCTAAGGAGAGACAATGATGAACAAACTTGTATTTTTTCTAGGGCCAGCTGGGGCAGGCAAAACGACATTAGCTAAAGCGATCGCTTCCCGGCGTAAAGTACCCTTCTTTGATATGGATATTCTATTACGTCCAGCAGCTGACGCCATTATGACCTTTCACGGATTGGACCCGGCAGACAGAGACTCTGCCGATTACAAAAGATTATGCCGTGATTTGGGCTACCGGATTACGATGGATGCAGCGCTAGACAATATAGGCCTGAATGTAGATGCATTTGTGGTTGGGCCATTTACTAAAGAAGCTGCCAACCCTGACTGGATCAGCAGTGAGTTATCTCGAATCGGACGTTCGCTGCAAGATGTTGAGGTTAAAGTTGTCTTGGTCGAACTAGCCAATGAGGAATTGTATCGGACACGAATTCACGATCGACAATCACCATTAGATGAATGGAAGTTCCAGCATTGGGATGAATTTCGCAAATCATTTGGAAACCGCAGTGTGAAGTGGCCGCTTCCACGTTCTAATGTGAAAGTGATCGATAATTCTGATCCAGACATAACTAAGACTGTGGCTGTGGTGGAGCATTTTATCTACGACTAGGCATTAATTAGCTCTTCAATGATCATTCGTTTACGAAAAAAAAGACCGGCAAAGAGAGAGCTCTCTTGCCGGTCTATTAAAATATAATATCAAAAAGTTTGGAGATTCAATTAATTCTTACTTACTTTCCAAGGCTTTCGCAAGAAGTGAGGCGTAACACTTGGAGCCCTCTGGTTTAAGATGCACACCATCTTGGTAGAAATAATCGTCTTTTCCTTCACTTGCAGAGTACCAGTCTACTACGGTCGTATTACTATATTCACTGGAAACTTTTGAAATATTGTGATTCACATTATTCTCCCATTTTCTTGGAACCCGTGTATTGACCAAAAAAATCTGCTCAGCATCACTTAATGAATCCAGTAAATTACGTAATTGCTTTGAACTAAAGGATCCGTTAGTCCCAAGCTCGATTATAACCTTTTTACCCAGCCGGCCTTGAGCTTTAAGCTGATCCACTACCTCCTGAGCTTTAGCCATCTGCCGACCGATCTTTCCCTCGATGACAATGCCAGGTAATTCCTCTGAAAGGTATGGTGCTGCATCCAAAATGACAGAATCTCCAATGGCCGTAACATCCGTTCCAGCTTGACTCTTCTCAGCCACAGGTTTCTTTTCTTCAGGAACAGATTTTCCCACTTCCGATTCAGGCTTTGCTATTTCTGTATTTGTAGTTCCCACCTTAGTATCAGCTTTTTTCACTTCAGGTTCAGTTGTAGCTGTTGCCAAGGCTGGTATTGATGGTTTATCAGTTATATTTTCGTCTATCGCTTTATGATCTGCGGGATCATTCTTTCTTCCCATATCTTGTTGTTCTTGCTGCTGCAGTCGTTGTTCTTGCTGTTGCAGCTGTTGTTGTTCATACTGCAAATCTGCCGATTCGATCGCAGACGTATCCGATCCAGCGTTTAACAAATAACCTTTACATGCGATTGGGATAAGAATCACAGCAATAATAGCCATTAAGAAGCCTGGACGAAGACCACCCCTTCGTTTTACACTGATGTTCTTCCAAGTTTCTTTAAATGAACCTCGACGAATGGGCTCCTCCACATACTTATATGACAATGCAGCTAGAAGAAAACTTACTGCTACCTGAATGATGATCCGAAGCATGCTGCTTTCTTCAGTACTCACATTAGGACTACTAAGGATAATTACTGGAAAATGCCATATGTACAAGCTATATGATCGCAGCCCGATCCAACGCAAAGGTTTACAGCCTACGATCGATCCCAGACGGCTAGCAGGATGAGCTAGAACGGCAATAACTACAGCTGCAATCAAAGAAATCACTAAAAACCCACCACGGTAAAGTAAATCATCGAACTCATTAACCTGATTAAAAAGTACCAACAATAGAATGAGTCCTAATCCCCCTACAATATCAAGCACACGCCGAGCCGGTTCTGAGACGTTATCATTAAGTTTCTGACTTGGCCAAGCAACTGCAAGTGCTGCTCCAATGAGAAGCGCAAATAAGCGGGTATCCGTTCCATAATATACTCTACTTGGGTCTGTCCCCGGTACGTAGATCAATGCCATGGCTAAAGCCGAGACTGCTGCGCAAGCCATAATCCATGCAATAAGCTTACCTCGCCGACGAGCGATTTTCATCACGATGATGAGAACTATTGGCCATAGAATATAAAACTGTCCTTCAATAGAAAGCGACCATAAATGTCCGATAGGAGATGGTGGGCCAAAGCTTTCAAAATAGGAAACATTATGAAATATTAGCCACCAGTTATTGAAATAAAATAAGGAAGACATAAAGTCACCCTTTAGCCCAAACAATCTTGATGGTTCTATAATTAAAAGCCATATGGCAACCACAAAAAGCATAACGGCCATCGCAGGCAACAGCCTCCGCGCCCTACGAACCCAAAAGTCTACAAGGTTCAGCCTTCGGTGCCGCTCCCACTGGCTAATGATTTGGTCAGTAATGAGATATCCGGAGATTACAAAAAATATTCCAACGCCGAGAAGTCCACCCTCAGCCCAATTCAGATTCAAATGATATGCGATTACAGCGAGTACTGATAAAGCCCTTAGACCATCAATTCCTGGCACATAACGCCTGCCGCCTACAGATTGTATAGAAGACTGGCTCCTCATATTATTTCTGAAAAGCTTCGTGTTGTCTTTCATAATGTTTCAGTCCTTACCGTCGATTTATCGTTCATAAGTAAGACGCTGTAAACGTATGAAAAGTTCTGTAATCAACTGAAAATGTTATAAAATAAAAAAAATGAATCTTTGTTGATCGAAACACTTGTCCATTGTGCTCCCTATATTAACTCAGATGTGTAATAATAATTTCTTCAACTTCTGTACCCCGTAACTCTACGTAAAAAGGCTGCACCTCATCATTTAGACAATACTCCAGCCGCAGTCTGAGGTTTTTCCATGTGACCATTTCCAATGCTTGTTCTAGCGAGAAAAACCCAACTTCTAAGCTCTCGGAACTAGTAGCAGGTTCGCCGCCGATGGCTTTCCCTAGAAATAGGTTAGTACAAATAGATCGATCAACATTTTGAAAAACTCCGCAGAACTTATTAATCTCTATATCAATGCCCGATTCTTCTTTGGCTTCCCTGATTGCTGCTTCTATAAGGGTCTCCTCCTCTTCAACCTGTCCGCCTGGCATCTCCCATCCTCTACGTGGACCTTTTATTAATAAAATCTCTCTTTGATCATTGAATACAACGGTAGCTGCGGAAAGAATATGTTTGGGGGGATTCATATCCATTGTTACCTCGCTCTAAATTTATTCTAAGCCCTAATTAATTCTGAATACAGGTCCTTTGGGTGAGAAAGGCAAGTCATTTCCCTTGGGCAAAATATAAGCATGGTCTCTTTTAATGGTCAGCTTGTCACAATAACCATCTGTAATAATTAGAAGCGGTCCTTTTTTCGGAAAATCCTCAGCTTGTTGAATCAAATCAATAGCTGGTTGTAAGATCGTTCCCCCTCTTCCCTTCACTTGTACTCGATCTGCGATAGCCTCGGGGGGCATGTAACCTGCATCATAAGGACAAGCATCACAAAAGATAATCCGTGCAAAAGGAACATCACGAGCCTGCGCATAACTTGAAATGGCCCCTAATGCTTTGGCCAGAAGCTTTTTATCCATTGAGCCTGAGGTATCTAAAATAACTCCAAAAGTGCGACCATCATCTGCAGCACCGCTATGAACCCATTGTGGTCGAGGGATATCAGGCGTAGAAGATTGACGTCTGCTAATTCGTGAATAAGATCTGGTCTTCTCAAGCGGTGAAAAATAATGATCAAACCACCGAGCAAGCTCTACATCCCATTTAATAGGTGGCTGGTCCAGCGCTCTAATCTCTTCAACTAGGCCTGACGGTAAAAGACCGCGACTTTGCTCTTCATGATACATAAGTCCTTGTTGCATCGCATTTTTACAGAAATCATCTAGCGTCTGTCCTTCTCTCGCATCCCAAAAACTTGATGAACCGTTATCTAAAATGTCACCAAGTCCATTCCCTCTCAAGGTTGCCAGTTTCTTATAAGTGCGGATATCTCCGACCATACGATCATAAATCGTTTCAGCAGATAAACCTTTAAGCTCAGGATCTAATAAGAGTCCAATTCGCGGATACTCCCCTACACTCATTTCTACTAGCCATAGATTTATTACGTAGTCACAAGCCACATTCCAAAGATAATGATCCCGGCCAAGACATCGCTCGTGATGCTGAAGCCCCGCATGCAGAAGCTCATGTGCCATCACGAAAATACACTCCTCGTCGTTTAGTCCGGCTGCAGGGTTCATAAATATTTTGCGCTCAATAACGTCAATGGCAGCTATGGAAATATCAAATCGCCGACATATCGCTGGATCTTCTATAATCTCAAAGCCGGCGGCAAGCGCACCTAATAAAGGATATCTGTCCATAAACCATCGTTTTGCACGTTGTGGAGCGGTTAATGAAAGTGCAGGGTCACTAATAGTATTAGCATGGCCTCCAGCAACACTTACTGCATTCGTCACAGCATTAGATAACCCATAAGCAAAATAGGCTTCCCAATCCGGTGCTTTTCCCCAGTATCTTTTGGTGGTTTCTCTAACATTCATATCCAGTTTTGAAACACCCGCAGTCCCAAAATATCTGGAGGTGTCCGGAATTCCTTTTATCATAAATTGCTCGTAAAGCTGTTGTTCATCTTTAATTGTAAGATCAATTCGCGACTCCATATCTGCGGGTACTTTCCCAAGTTTCAAGTCATTTAAAAACTTTGCTATGTACACATCACATGCAACGTTCCACGCCACTTGATTCTCTTTACTCTTTAAATGTCCAAGACCTAAATGAAGAAAACAATGTGCCAAAACGTACATCCATTCGGCAACCTCGCCACGCCTTTTAGGATGAGTGTAAATATAACCGTTATTAGTGACAATTGCCCAGCCGTCTTCAGGATAGGGACTATTTTCATTATGGATAATCGAAGCTCGAACAGATAACGGTGCAAAAATAGGATGATCCGCGATTAACGAACATGCTTCATTAAAATTTTTCAAAGCGGGATTATCTGGTGTTGTTTTTTTAGCCATATTTACCCCCGCTCTTTTATTGCAAGACGTGGTAAATCACGTACAATTTCAACCATTAACCAATCTGGAATATTATCACTTTGCTCCTGCTTAGCAACTACTAGCTGTGCAATTTCAAAGCTAATGACGGACAGGTCTTTAATCAGCTTTTTAACAGTGTGTGCAAATTGGCGATGTCCATCTCGTACGTTATCTTTAATCGGAGGGAGTTCTTTGATAATCTGGGCACGCAAGGATTGCGCCAGGAAATACAGGAGATCCCGATCTTCTGGAGCCGTTGGAAATGAGGATTTACCATCTATAATTTGATTAAGTTCATATTTTCCAGTTAGATTTTTATAAAAAGCCCTGAATTGTGTGGCGTGAGAAGGTGTCAGTGAACCATTCGCTAAAATCCCCACGGCATCCACATTTATATCATCCCCAAACTCATGTAGTGCATCACTAAGCATATGCCAAGAGCGTGGCGTGGAGAAAGGCTCTTCAGTCTTTGGAGGTGCACTCCACAGATGATCGGGACGCAATTCCAGATATTCAATAACCATAGGATGAATGCTATTCTCATATGCCCAAGAGATCCAATTCTGAAAAGATACATTTAGCTGTATATGGAACATCCGATTGATAAGCGCGGAGGACATAGGTTTAACAATTGCACTATCTTGTGCACGGTTACCAGCTCCTATTACTATAGAGCCCTCAGGTAGGTGATAATCGCCGATGCGGCGTTCGTGGATAAGACTATAAAAAGCTTTTTGCACCTCTTGAGAACAGGCATTAAGCTCGTCTAAGAACAAGCAATACGGTTCGTCCCGAGCTATCATTTTCGGAGGACAAAATTGGCTCTTGCCGTTAACGATTTGAGGTACCCCAATGATGTCTTCCGGTGCTAGTTGAGAACCCAGAAGAGAAACACATGGAAGACCCACCTGATCAGCAAAAGCTTCTACAAGAGAAGACTTTCCAATACCAGGCGCCCCCCAAATAAAAACAGGGCGGATCACAGAAACGTTTAGAAGTACTTGCATAAGTTGAATAGGTGTTACAGGAGTTGCTAGGTTCAAATAAATGCTCCTTTTTTATATGATATATCCTCATTATCTATTCTAAATATATTAAAAACTACTTAAAAGGATTTATTAAAGCTCTAAACAAGCTTTGTCATTTAGGGCATCCTGAATATTACGGGCAAGCCACTCTCTATCCTGCTCACGCTGTGACTCCGAAAACTCTTGAAATAACAAAAGCACTAATTCCAGTCGGCGCTTTTCAGTAAAGAGCGGGAGCTCTTCTAGCCATTTATTGTCGAGTGCATACTCTCGATTATACCCTTTCATAAAAGACGTCAGCATGGCTGACGCAAGACTAGAAGTTCTACTCTGCTCTACCTCCGGTTTTCGCCAATCCCCAAAGATGGTCGAATAATAAACGGCAATGGCAATATCATGCACCATATAGTCGTATCCGCAATCATCAAAATCAAACACGGTGATCTGCCCCTCATGCACGAAGAAATTACCCGGATGCAAATCACGGTGACATAGTCCATAGCCTTCTCGATTCCGCGGCAACTGGTTAATCCGATCATTTATTTGAAGCAACTTTTCAAAAAGCTGCTGTTCAACAGTACCAAAGTTAGCAAAGTCAAAATCAAGCTTACCCTGATGTGGTCTTGCCAGAACAGTCTCCGGACGCTCATATTGCAGAGCTAAAGCATGCATTCTTCCTGTTACCTCACCCCATTGCTCAAAAAGCTCCGTTCCCCAATAGGGATCGGAAGCATTAACATGACCACCTGGTGCTTTCTCCATCACACAGATCATAAATCTTTCTTCATCTTTGACTAACGTTTGTACCAAACTGCCATCCTGAAAGGGAATGGGGGGAGCCAGTTGCACGCCATGTTTTGCAAGATGGTCCATAAAGTCAAGTTCAGAGATGACCATCTCCTGCTCCTGATGAGAATGATGTGTTACACGTAAAATATATTCATGATCATCTTTTGGAAAGCTATAGACAACATTTTCAAAGCCACCAATATACTTTATCGTTGTCCAATCGACTTGAATCTGTTGTGCAGCTTGTTTAAGCATTTCTTCATCGAATTTCACCTGCCAGTTAGGCATTTCAATCACTCTCCTACCTTCTAAGAAAACATCAATTAAAATGGTATATTTTGTATATCGGTATTTTATAAAGTTATCTTAACACTTCTCTACCAATAAAAGAAGCAATCAAAAAGGTAGGAGCAGCCTAGAACTTTAACAAAGTCCATGACTGTTCCTACCTTAATCATCTTTCATTACTTTTGAGCTTATATTTCTATTGGTTACTTTATTGCTGAAAGCTCATCTTCCGTTAC
Source organism: Paenibacillus sp. FSL R5-0744 (assembly GCF_037972555.1). NCBI lineage: Bacteria > Bacillati > Bacillota > Bacilli > Caryophanales > Paenibacillaceae > Paenibacillus > Paenibacillus sp. FSL R5-0744. Next base: position 3,197,694 of record NZ_CP150228.1, on the reverse strand, counting down.
CCATTTATGATTTTTCACTTTATCTCCACCCGTAGTAGGTGTGTAATCAATCATATATACCGTGGTTTGTTCCGCTGCGTTAATCTGAGCCGTTGCACCTTTCATATCTTTCATATGGTCAGCTTCCATTACGACTTCTGAGCCGGATTCATAGGGTTTATCGGCTGCTTTTTTGATTTCTTCATGAATAATCCACTTATGATTTGTAACTGGAAATCCGCCTGTTGCGGGCCTATAAGAAACGATATACGCAGTGGTATCAAAAGCTCCAACTATCGTTGCTGTTGCCTCTTTCATACCTTCCATATGGTCCGCTTGGATAATCGCTTTACTTCCTATTTTAAAAGTAGGATTCTCTGACACCTTCAAATTTTCGGGTACGTCACTTGAACTAGAGTGTGAGGAATTTTCCATTATCTTATTGCCATAACTATTATCATTACCACATGCGCTTAGAGTGAGTGCAGCTGCGATTATGAATAGATATAATTGCTTTTTCATATATAAAACCTCCGAAGTTGATGTGCCTCTGATTATTCATTTACCCATTTCATAGGATCACAAACCTAATGAAGTTTTTTCGAAAATGTAAAATGGATTATTAGATTACCAATAAATGAGTGTTGTCTCAGTTATTGAAGGTTATTTATAATGTTTTCTGAAAGGAGGCTACTACAATGAAGACTAAAATATTCACTTTGTTGCTTCTTTTGGGTCTGGTAAGTATGGCTACTATGATTGGTTCTGCTAGTGCTGCTCCGGTATTAACCGTAGGGAGTTCTTCTGGAGATGTGTGGGATCTTCAGTATCGATTAAAAACTCTGGATTTCTATACTCAGCCTTTAGATGGTGTATATGGAGCACAAACGAAAGCTGCCGTTGCTAAATTTCAAAAGGCCTACGGATTAAACGCCGATGGAGTTACTGGTACAAAAACTTGGAATGCTCTAAAAAAATACACGCTTAATATTGAGGAAATGGATATTTTGGCGAAAGTAATCTACAGTGAATCGCGCGGTGAGCCTTATAAAGGACAAGTCGCAGTTGGTGCTGTAGTTATGAATCGCATACAATCTAGTCAATTTCCAAACAATATAAAAAACGTTGTATTTCAAAAAGGCGCATTTACAGCCGTATCTGACGGCCAGTATTGGCTTACTCCAAACCGGACTGCCTATTTAGCTGCTCTTGATGCTGTCCGAGGTTGGGACCCAACAAACAATTCGATCTATTATTTCAATCCAGATACAGCTACTAGTGCATGGATCTGGACTCGTCCTCAGAACTTAAAAATTGGTAAGCATATATTTGCGAGTTAACGCTTCAAATAAATATAATAGCCGGTCAACCCCTACGGTTGACCGGCTATTTTTTAGTATAAACAATTTTCTTAATACTATCTTTAGAAAGACAGTATTCACCTGAGAGCTGTTCGACAGTTGCACCAGCAGCAAACCTCAGGCAGATCTCAATATTTCTTGATTCCAAATATTTTCTACTCCCTGACTTCTCACCCCATTTTACATGTAATTCTTCAGGCTTTGGAACGTAGACCATACCACCGTTTATATATTTCTGTATTTCTTGTAGTAACTCTTTAGGGAAGACTGTATCTGCATTTACATATTTCATAATTAATCTACTCCTTAAACTTTTCAAATTAAGATGAAATAACAAACAACCTGTCTAACCATAATGGTCGGACAGGCTGTTTTTATAGAAAGCTTGCTATTAAAATTAAGATGGCTCGGAACGGGATCGAACCGCCGACACTAGGATTTTCAGTCCTATGCTCTACCAACTGAGCTACCGAGCCTTGCTATTAAAGTTAAGATGGCTCGGGACGGGGTCGAACCGCCGACACTAGGATTTTCAGTCCTATGCTCTACCAACTGAGCTACCGAGCCTTGCTATTAAAGTTAAGATGGCTCGGGACGGGGTCGAACCGCCGACACTAGGATTTTCAGTCCTATGCTCTACCAACTGAGCTACCGAGCCTTGCTATTAGTTAAGATGGCTCGGGACGGGGTCGAACCGCCGACACTAGGATTTTCAGTCCTATGCTCTACCAACTGAGCTACCGAGCCTTGCTATTAAAGTTAAGATGGCTCGGGACGGGGTCGAACCGCCGACACTAGGATTTTCAGTCCTATGCTCTACCAACTGAGCTACCGAGCCTTGCTATTAAAGTTAAGATGGCTCGGGACGGGGTCGAACCGCCGACACTAGGATTTTCAGTCCTATGCTCTACCGACTGAGCTACCGAGCCTTGCAGGGATACAAATATTTCTTCTAAATGGAAACAAAAAGACCCCTCGTCCGAAAAGGGACGAGGAGCCGCGGTACCACCCTAAATTAGAACTATTCTGTACAACAAACAGAAATGTTCTCACTTAAATATTTAACGGTTAACACCGGTACACCTCTACTTGCCAACAATGGTTTCAAGGGACTGCTCCGGAGTGAACTTCGATCAACCCTTTTCTCTAGAAACGCTTTCAATCTCCGGCGTTTCCTCCCTGTAAAGAGGTATTGAACTACTTTTCTCCATCAAAGCATTTGTTTTGTTATATAATTTTTTTTAATTGTAAGCCCTATTCCACTATAAGTCAATAGAAGAAATAATTCCCTCATTTCGATTTGATTAGCTTTATCCATTACAAAAATTAAAAATCATCTTTAATTCATCATCAAAAGACTTCTTACATTCTTCTTGAAAGCTATTACCAGTATATTCTTTTAGTGTTTTTCTCCAAAAATGCTGGGCTCTCCTATTTGTAGCTGTGGGATTGGTTTGTAGCTCCCATTTTCCAATATGAAGATTAAATACCTCCTTAGCCGCACGTTCAGCGATTCCCGTACCTCGGAAGGGCCGCAGGATAAAGAATTCGTTTAAATAAAATTCACAACCTGGTGGTGTATGAGGTGGTGTGGCTACTAATGCAAAACCAGCAGGAATTCCATCCTCTTTTATTAAATAAGGATATAAAATCCCCGGCTTCTCCCACCATATGTCGAACACTTTATTCTGTTCATTCAGCGTCTGTGTTTCATTATCCTCGTATACCCCGTATTGATTAGGAAGGTTCCCCCATATCTCTGATAGATCGTGTAAGTATAGTGGGTAGAGATTGTTAATCTTAAACTTCGTTGTGCTGTCAGTTAATGTTACAGTGATATTCATTTCGTTCTCCCCCTTCTATCGAATGCTTGAATATATTTTTGGAGATCACTCAAATAACGTTCTGTATAGTTGTCTTTGGTATAATCCTTAAGCAATTTTCGCCAGAAAGCTATGGCAGGTTTGTTATTTTCCATTTGAGCTAGTTTCCATTTAGCTTCTTTAAATAGATCAAGTGTTTTTATTGCGGCAGCAGTACCTATTCCATTTCTCCTGTATTTCTGCAAAATCATAAAGTCATAGATCACATGAGTTGGATCTGGGTCTTTATCTAAGTTTTCAAAAAGAACAACCACAAATCCAGCTACGTTTCCTGAAACCTCAATCAAATATGGATTCCATCGATGATCCCCTTCCCAAAAATAATCAATATTCACCTCGAATTCCCCATGCTGGTTTACGTCTTGATCTGTAAATAAACTGAAATCATAATTGTAAAATTGATATAGATTAGACAATACCTCTTTATCTTCAAACGTTACAGGAACAAGATTAATTTCCATCATACCTCCACGTTTTTTCTCTAATTTCACTTCTATACTCAGTATAATTACGACCACACTCTAGTAATATGCCATGTTCAATTAGAATTAAATTTTATATAACGTCATTATTCTTCTAAAATAAAAAGAGTTCACCTGAGTTTTACACTCAAATGAACTCCAATATAATTAACTGATGATTAAGTTAGATCTACAATAACCTTGATCGTTTCTTTTGCTGCAATGGCTCTATCGAAGGCGGCTTGAATATCCTCTAATTTATAAGTCTGTGTCACCATTGTAGAGATATTCGTTTTCTTGTCGTTAATATGTTCAATTACCTTTACAATATCTTCATGTGTGTATCCACTAGCTCCAACAATATTAACTTCTTTACTCATCACTTGAGCAAGGCTTATAGGTACTTCATTTTTATAAACGGCAATGATTGCAATTCTTGCTTGTGGCTTTACAATCTGCATCACTTGTTCAAATAATATTGGAGCACCCGCTGCGTCCACAAAAGCATCTACATTGGGAATACTCACACCGTATACGTTCACTTCGCCGAAGTGTTTGATTAAACCCTCTGCTAATGTTTCAGTCGACGTATTAACTGTTATTGCGCCTAGTTCTTTTGCTTTATCCAAACGCCAGTTGTCAATATCCACTACGCAAACATCTTTAATGCCTTCACCAATTAATCCTGCAGCTGCAGATAGACCAATTGGACCAGCACCAAGAACTACGATTTTGTCTCCATGTTTGGGCAGTATGCTAAAAGCGCCATGGAAGCCTACGCTCATGGGTTCCATTAATACGGCCTCTGTTGCCGAAACGGAATCATTGAATTCATAAAGGTTATAATTAAGTGCTGCATCTTCAATTAAGACATATTGTGAAAAGGCTCCTACCTCCAACGAATAACGACGACCTGCACGTTTTGCAGTAATTGGATTCACACCTACACGCATGCCAACTTTCAAATCGGTTTCCACATCAGAACCTAATTCGACGATTTCACCAAACATTTCATGTCCAAACTCTGAGCCGAAACGGATACCCATTTCAGAGCCTGCTTTTACTATATTAATATCTGTACCACAAATCCCCCCCGCTAAAATACGAACCAACGCATCTTTTGCTCCTACTTGAGGCATCGGACGCTCTTCTATCCCCACACTATTTTGACCGTGATAAATGCCGACTTTCATCATTCATTAACACTCCTTAATACTATCTATTACTTTCATGGTAGTAGTTATTAAGGAGCTAAGCAATCTACAATAATACTGAAAGCGTTAATAAAGCAACAGTTGATAAATATGTGTTAATTAAAATTTAAATAGTGAAACAATTCACTATATCTTTTTATTATTTGCAGGTATAAATGGATTTAACTGTATGATTCGTTCTGCTAAATATTTAGGTGTATAAGGCATATCATTGCCTAGCCACATGGAAATTGTACCAATGATAGCAGATGTTCCATACCAAGCCGCAATATCAGATGGAGTATCAACGGTTAAGAAATCCTCTGTTTTTTGAATCGATTGTTGTTCTGTTGTTGTTAATATCAATTCATATAACAGATCCATCAATTTCGGTGTGAAATAAGGAATGTTTTTGGTTACAAGCAACACCTTATACATATGAGAATTCTCTGCAATATGCTCAAGCAATAAAATCAGCGAGGTAAGTTCATCCCCTGGTTTATAGGATTCTTCAAATTTATCTATGAGTATTTTCTTTAAATCTGCTAATAAATCATCCAAGATACTATCTATCAAATCATTGATATCTTTGTAATGTAAATAAAATGTGGCTCGATTGATTTCAGCCTTTTGCGTAATAGCGTTGATCGAGATCTTATTCAGTTCTTTCTCTGTTAATAAATCTATAAAGGCATTCCGGATTGCTTTTCTTGTCTTTCTTATCCGTAAATCTAAGTATGTTTTGTCTGCCATAAATCTTCCACCTCGTAGTTAATGAACCTACAGTCAATTATATACTACAGTAGTTCCAGATCGTAAGCGTTTGTGTACTTCGGCATATTCGCCTGAATTCTTGCGGATATAGTACAAACTTCACGCATATTATGATTGTATAAAAATGGGAGGTGTGTTTTAAAAATGCCTGATCCTTTTGTTTCGAGATCTCTTGATGAAATTAGATTCTGGTCACGAATCATGAAAGAACACTCTTTTTTTCTTAAATTAGGGTTTCGTTGTGAAGACACGCAATTAATTAATGAAGCGAACCATTTCTACGCCACATTCGAAGCCATAGAGAATAGATCCCTCGGATTTACTGTGGATTCTGATCCGGCAGTTATACGGAAGTTTAATGAGGAAGTTCATAGTGCTGCTTCACATATCTGGGCTTTTAAAAGGAAAATATTGGGATTAATTTTGCAATGCAAGCTTCCAGGAGGTACGAATTTCCCTTTATTAGTGGATCATGTCAGCAGGGAAGCCAATTATTTTCGAAATCGACTGGAAGAATTGAATCTAGGTAGGTTAGATCCTTTGCCTGACGCAATTATCAATGAAAATGTGTTCTTTCTACGTATAATGGCGGATCATGCCAAATTCATTGGACATTTATTGGACCCCTCTGAACGTCAACTCGTTGAACAAGCGAGAAATTTCAGTCATGATTTCGATACATTGTTGTATCAAGCTATTGATCTTAGCTCCATGCGTCCTCAATCCCAAACCAAACCCCTGTTAAGTCAACAACTTGACGAGAATAAAGTCTCGGTTAAATCCCTCCGTGATTTCAAGAAAACCGCTCGAGATCTTATTGAAGAATGTCGTATAAAAAGCATCATTCATCCACTGCTTGCGGATCATGTATTTCGAGAAGCTGAAAGATTCCTCTATATTATTGATGCATTTGAAGCCTCTTTGAATATGAATAAACAAATCGTATAGCTTTACATATTTAATGGATGGATAGGGCGACTACTTGTATCAAAAATACAGGTTGTCGCCCTATCCATCTTTATATTTGAATTCGTTTGTTTCGGTGATCCACCCCAAAGCTTTTAAAAAATAGTTGGTATTTGCGAAGAAACAATTTATAGTAAAACTCAGGAGGAATCAGGAATTTTATGGAATACAAGATTACTTCGAGTGACTACATAATCAAACGTTAAGGATGATTGCTAATGAAAAGGTTTAGTCAATGTTTTATACTTTGTACTATGGTTTTTGCTTTATTAATGCCATCCACTGTGTTTGCTGCTGATAAGAAATTACTCAATGAGGCAAGTATTACTTTGTCTAGCGATGTTATTCCTGTGGGTGGAACTACAAAAATAAAAGTTCGCTTACTAGCTGAAATGACCAGTCTTACATATGCAAAATTGACACCGGAAGTTTCTGATGAATCCATACTTACCGTTGAATTGGATGGATATTCAGATTATATTGTTACAGGCGTTCAAGAAGGTTCTGCAGAAGTAGTCTTCAACATTCCTGGTTGGACTGAAGAAAGATATCCAATTACCGTTCTATCCAAGGCTGCTTACGAAGAAAAGATGAAAACACCTCAAGAAGTGTTAGATTTCACAACCTATTCTAATCAGATAGCAGCTATTATTCAATATGACGAAATTGCCAATGAGGCATATATTAAGAACAGAATAGACACGGGTACCAATAGAAAGCAACGCTACACTGCGTTTAATAATGTGATCCTTCCTAATTACACTAAACTGGTAGTAGAAGCAAAAAAAATTAAAGCACCCAATCCAGAATTGCAGGCCTTGCATCAAATCTATTTAAAAGCTATAAAAACACAACTGGAAGCAATGACAATGATGAAAGAGGCCTTATACAAAACAAAAATCTCTAGCAACGATTTTAAAGCAGCAAATAAAAAGATGGATGAAGGCGTGAAATATGAAGGACAGTTTGTAGATGGGATCGATAAATATCGGAAAAAGTACGGTATTTAAGATTAAATGATAATTAAATCCCAAAAAGCCACGTCAGAGCTTCCTCTAACGTGGCTTTTTGGGATTATAGCTATTTTTTTGTGTAAACAATCTTCTTAATACTGTCCCTTGATAGGCAGTATTCATCCGAAAGCTGGTCAACCGTTGCTCCAACGGCAAACCTTAAACAAATCTCAATATTTCTAGATCTTAAGTATTTTCTGCTCCCTGACTTCTCGCCCCATTTTACATGTGCTTCTTCAGGCTTAGGGATATACACCAAACCACCATTAATATATTTCTGAATTTCCTCTAATAATTCTTTTGGAAAAATCGTATCTGCATTTACATATTTCATAGTCGCTCTGCTCCTTAAACTTTTTTTGAGTTTGAAGGTAGCAAAGTCTATTCTAAAAACAACCCTGCAAAGTGCACTGGCGGTAAATCAATTTTTATTCGCTCTATACAAACAACCGCCGTTGTTTATAGTCTAGACTTTGCATAGAGCTTATCGCTAATTTTCTCACTATTGTCCGCCCTCCTTTGTTTAATGTGTAATTACTTGTTCCAAAATGCGTTCCGCTGTCTTCTCTCCATTTGCAATACAATCAGGAATACCCACACCATAATAAGAACATCCAGCAAGGATTACATTCGGATAATGATCTGCAATCTTCTTCTCTAAGGATACTACAATCTCGTGATGGCGTTTGTGGTAATTTGGCATAACATCATGCCATTTGGTCACTTCGTGGGTAACTGGATGTCCAGTAATTCCAAGACTGGTCTGTATATCATTCAACGCCACCTTTAATAATTCCTCTTCTGAAAGCTTAATCAAGGACTCATAATGCGGTCCTGAGCTTTTATAAAAGAGTCTGACAAGCAGACGTTGTTGACCAGACGTGTGCTCCCACTTGCGACTTGTCCACGTACAAGCATTACAAAGAACATCGTCACTGTTGGCTGTTATAAACCCTGTACCGTTCGCTGGCAGTTGACTGTCAGGGATATCAAATCCTATATACACACTAATCATAGAGCTGTTAAACAACTGTTTGAAATCTTCATTCAGTGCTTCGTCTTGAAGTAATGCTTGTGCAGTAGAATGCATCGTTCCTAGTACGGCAAAATCGCTCTCCAAGATTCGTCCATCTGCCAGTGTTACCCGGTACCGTTCTCCATCCTTTGCAATGCGCTCTGCCCGAATTCCTTTGATGATCTCAACATCGGACAGCTGTTCTTCCATGGCATCAATCAGAGCAGATACGCCACCCTTAAAAGACATAAACTTCTTATCGCCGTTCCCCTGGAATTTAGCCTTATTCGCGGACAATCCCTGAATAATACTTCCATATTCATTTTTATAATCAATCAAATAAGGAAGGGTCGAGGCAATGGTAAGTTCGCTCAATTTCCCGGAATATACACCTGATAGGACAGGTGATATTTGCTTCTCGACAAGTTCTTTTCCAAAGAAAGCTTCCAGAAAATCACCTACAGAATCGTTTTTCGTAAAACGATCATTCGGAGTATAGAAATCTTTAAGTGCTTCAACTTTACCTTCAGCAGAGATCAAATCTGTAGTAGCAAGCGATTCAATACTGAAAGGGATGCCAAAGACTGCATCTTTAGGGATTTGCTTCAGCTTACCTTCTGTGTAGATGTATGATACTCCTGTCGCGTTATATACAACCTCATCCTGAATGCCTAATTCTTCAATCAATGGTGCTACATTTGTCTTGCGAGTGACAATTGAATCAGCACCAGACTCCATGATGAAGTCATCATGCTGAAGTGTTCTGATTTTGCCGCCCAGTCTATCGCTGGCTTCAACCAAAATTATTTTTACATCCAACTTATTATGCTGTATAGATTTCTGTAGATAGTAAGCGGTAGACAATCCAGTAATTCCCCCGCCAATCACGACGACCGTTCTCAAGCGTTGACACCTGCCTCTAAAGTTATAATCTGTTAATTTCAATTGAATACATTATATCATAGGGATTTATATGTAATAACATACCGTTCGTGTCATATATAACACAAAACACCCCCAAAAAATATAAACCTTCAGAAAAGTCAAATAAGCCGCGATTATCGCGGCTAATCCTTATATATTCTCCTGTTTTAAAGCATCAATAATATTTTCCTTCTTCACTTTTGAACTGGAGTACAGCATAGCTGAGCTAACGATGATAAATACAGCGACAATGACATACAGGATACTCATCCACGGAAGTGTGAATCCATAAGAGAAGCTACTCATCATTGATCTATAGATCAGGTACATAATAACTATACTAATCGGAAGCCCATAAAGTAGTGACTTAATTCCATAAAAAACACTTTCGTAATTAATCATTTTATTAAAACCATTTGGCGTCATCCCCACAGACTTCAGCATCGCAAACTCTCTTTTACGAAGGGATATGCTAGTTGATATCGTATTAAAAATATTCGCAATCGATATTAAAGTAATTAAAGCAATAAAACCATAAGTGAAAATAGACATTAACATGATCATCTGCTCACTATTTTGTCTATTTTGATACACATTTTGAACATAGATATTCCGCTCTTTCATTTCCTCTATGGCTTGTTGTGTCGCTAATGGGCTTGTACTATTCAAGTTAAGCCGGCTTTGAATATCTTTGCTCATCGCACCATTTGTTAGTTTATCGAAGACTTGTTCAGAGACGATGATGTTTATTCCACCAACCATTGCTGAATGTACTCCCATTGGACGTTTATCAGTTAGAGCGACAATTTTTACTGGTGATAAATCCGTCTCTTTTTTTGTATCCCAATCCGTATAAATAAGGTCAAGCTTTTGGCCGATTTCAGAGTGAAAAGCCTTGGTTTCAACAATTTTTTTGGCTTTCTCATCCTCAAAGGTGACGGTATCATTCACAATAGCTGACATCTGATTGAGATCCGTTAATTGTTCATAACTTATACCGACGGATTCTGCATAGGTTCTCAAACTCTGCTCATTTAGGGCATGGATCTGAATGTAGTAAGGATATTTCCCATTTTTTAAAATACTGCTATCCTTCTCCACGATTTCTTGCAATTCTTTTGCCATATCTTTTTCATCAATCCATGAACTCAAGCTTAGTTCCCTGACCACGTTATATTCAGTTATATTAGGTAAGACAGAGATCGATTTCGTCAGCCGATCTACTTTTTGAGCGTCCTCAGTCCCCATATAAACTTGAATATCATAGTTCAAACCATCCTGTGAGAGTTCTACCGACTTTCTCATATTCGTAGTGAACGAAGATACGGATAAAAACAGAACAATACTAATGACAAGGGAGAACACGGTTGCTTGGTACCTGCGTTTATTTCTCTTTAAATTCTTCAAACCAATTTCTGCTTCAATTCCAAACAACTTGCGAACGAACTTGGAAGTTTTCACCGCTTTACCAGAGAGCTTAACATCGGTTGTTTGTCTGATCGCATCAATTGCCGAAATCTTTGAAGCTTTTCTGGCTGGAAGATAGGTGGATATAAAAATCGTCAGTATCGAAACTACACAAGCGGTGAATAGTGACAGAGGTGTAACAACCAATGTTAATTTTTCAGTTATCCCTAGTACATCTTGAATCATCGAATTGATAAACATAAAAGTGATCCCGATTCCTGTAATTCCGCAAAGGATCCCAATAGGTATACTAATTAAACCGATGATCATCCCTTCAAAAAACACTGAATTCTGCTTCTGCCTCTTTGTAGCACCTACGCTAGAGAGCATTCCTAAATGACGTGCACGTTCCGAGACAGAAATCGCGAATGCATTATAGATTAAAGAAACAGAGCCAATGATAATCACAGTCATAACGATGACTGACAATGAAAGAAGTGCATTACGTAAGCCATCGTTATTCGTCACACCATAATAGCGCAGCAGACTATTATTATAAGAAATCGACTCAATATTGTTTTCTTTTGCCAATTCCTCTGCATGCTTGTATATGGAGCTATCCACCTTGTTTAACACAACTGTCGCTGTAACTTTTTCGGCTGCTCCAATCAAGCTTTCATCCACATAACTTAAGGCAGTATAACCCGGAGACCATGTTGGTTCCCAAGTAGGACGCTTTATCACTCCCACAATCGTATAGTTCATTGGTTTTTTATGAATAATCTTTTCAAGCAGGATATCCTCTTCAGTCCGTAATCGTTCGTTCTGAGATAAGGGCTGCCCACTATTTTTATCATCCCTAGTGACTCGCTCTCCGACATCGAGAGTTAAAGTTTCACCAATCTTATAAGTGACTTTTGCATTCTTTGCAAACTCCTCAGAAATGACTACTTCGTGGTTTGTCTTTGGAAGTCTACCTTCCAGCAGTTCTATCGGAAATTGTTTAAAACCAGCTGCATTATATTCCTTAATATACCAATAGGGTTTATTCTCATTCTTCCCACCCTCTAAAGGGGCGTAGCCACGATCGTTGGAGATCACTAGGGTTTTTGTCGCATCATCTGTTTCTATCGCTTTAAGCTGATCTTTAGTAACATTTCTATATTGGACATGCCATTCTCCATTTGTTGAGATACTCTGCTTCCTCATTAATTCCATAAATGAAAAACCAAGCGTTGCCACAGCCGTCACCATAGTCACAGAAATGATGACTCCAATGATAGTAACCAATGTTCTTCGTTTATTTTGCTTCAAATGTCTAAGCGTTAATTTATTTACGATATTCACGGACGAATCACCTCATCTTTGGCGATCCTTCCATCTTCAATGGTAATCACTCTATCCGCTTGTAATGCAATCCGTTCATCATGAGTAATGACAATCAGTGTTTGATTATAAGTTTTATTAAACATTTTTAATAAATCTATAATTTCACCACTGTTCTTACTATCCAGATTACCGGTTGGCTCATCTGCCAGCATGATTGCAGGATTACTAATTAACGCTCTGCCAATAGAGACCCGCTGTTGTTGCCCGCCTGAGAGCTGATTCGGGAGATGGTTTAAGCGATTTTCCAAATTTAACGCCTTTACAGTATCCGAAAATTGTTTCTTATCTACCTTGTGCTGATCAAGGAGTAAAGGAAGTGTGATGTTCTCTTCGACCGTTAGGACCGGTATTAGATTATAGAATTGATAAATCAGCCCAATTTGTCTGCGTCTAAAGATCGCCAGCTGTGTTTCATTCAATTCATAAATATCCGTGTTATCTACGAATACTTTGCCGCTAGTCGGTCTATCCACTCCGCCTAATAAGTGTAGAATGGTCGATTTCCCGGAGCCAGATGGCCCGATAATCGCTACGAATTCCCCTTTTTTAATCGAAAAAGATACATCATCCAGTGCCTTTACCGCTGTTTCACCTTTTCCATATGTTTTAGACAGATGTTCAATCTTTAAAATGTCCATTGTTAGACCTCCATTTGTTGATGAGATCAGTATATCTGTCTACAATGACTATCCAGTGACTCTAAAGTGACATTCTAGTCACTAAGCCATATGCTAAATAACTTGCTTATAAAATTTGATCTGAAATTGTGAACCCTTTCCCACTTCACTCATTACATCGATCGTACCGTTTTGTCCTGTGATAATGCTTTGTGCCAAGGCAAGTCCAATCCCTACACTATCTTCGCTTGCATTCTTACCTTTATAGAATCTTTTGAAGATATAGGGGAGCTCTGCCTTTGGGATTCCTTTGCCGTTATCTGTAATGATAATTTCCGTAAACAGTGCATTTTCTGCAAAAGAAATCGAAATTTCTCCCCCAGCAGGTGTGTGCTCTACACAGTTTTTCAGAATATTAATGATCGCCTCAGTTGTCCAATTGAGATCGCCCACAAATGTGGTGCTATCTTCTCCATCAATCAAGACCCGTTGTTCTTTAATATCCATTGGAATTAACATGGGCTCCAAAGATTTTTGAACTAGCTTGTTCACCAGAACAAGATCTTTTTTAAAATGAATGGTTCCAGCATCGATCTTGGAGAACTTTAATAAAGAGGAGACTAGCCAGCCAATTCGTTCGAGCTGAATCGTAATTTTCCGGGTAAACTCCATTCTCTTCTCAGTGTGCAGCTCAGGATCACTTAATAAATCTGCCATCACAGTCATGGAAGTAAGCGGGGTTTTGAGCTGATGAGAGATATCCGAAATCGCATTGGTGAGCTTCATTTTATCTTCTTGTAATTGCGCACTCTGCTCGGATAACATCAGCGTCACTTTATAAATGTCATTCTTCAGGATACTAAGCTCACCTTCCTGATTATCACGAACATCGAGCGAATAATTCCCACTACTGATTTGGCGTAGATACCCTGAGAGCTTTTCAATTTCACCATATCTCCAGCGGGTAAACAATACACTGCAAGCTATAAGCAAAGCTGAAGTCCCAGCTGTGAGCCCTACCGCCTCTAACGATATAAATGTCGCCATCGCTGTAGCCACAAGACTGATCAAGCACATCGTAAACAATAACCATCTAAATTCTCTATTACGAAGCATCCTAATCACCAACCTTGTAACCCAACCCTCGAACTGTTTTGATCAGTGTGGGTTCTTGGGGGTTATCTTCTAACTTTTCCCTAAGTCTTTTTATGTAAACCGATAATGTATTGTCGTTCACGAATTCACCTGCCACATCCCAAATCCGTTCTAACAATTGATTTCTTGAGAGAACCTGACCAACATGGTTAGCAAAGATCAGTAATAATCGATATTCTAATGCGGTCAATAGCACTTCATCGCCGTTCTTATAAACCTTTCCTTCAAGCGTGTTAATCCGTATATTCTCTAATTCGATATTGGATTGGGTCTGAGCCTGCTTGTTATATCTCCTTAAGACGGATTTAATCCGCGATAGCAGCTCCCGAATCCGAAAAGGCTTGGTTATGTAATCATCTGCCCCCATATCGAGTCCCATCACCACGTTGACCTCATCATCAATCGCCGTTAAAAAAATTACCGGTATATCACTTTGCGCTTTCACGATCTTGCACAATTCATAACCGCTGCCATCCGGCAGTGAGAGATCAAAGATGCATAAGGTGAGCTCTGATAACTGCTCAGATAACACCGCTTTGGCTGAGGTGGCGTCATAACATAGAAGGGTTTCAAAATGATCCTGCTGTAATGAATATTCAAGTCCTGATGCTATCGTTCTATCGTCCTCGACAAGAAAAATTTTCATGGATGATCATCCTAACCTTATAATATATTCAATCGTTCTATTCGTTCCGATGATCATTCTCTCATAATTATAGAGTTATACCAAATTACAATTCATATTAAAGTATTTACAACTCCACGGTAAATATAATAAAAACGTCTACTCCATGGAATAGACGTCTCTAAAAGGATTATATTGCAAAAGCACCACACTTATATTGATGTATCTGCTGAAACCCTAGCCGTAGTGCCGATTTTTTCGAAGCCTCATTATCTAGTGAACAATCCCAGTAAGGAATAAAGCCATTGGCAAGCACATCTTCAACTACTAGCGTCGCTAAATGTGTCCCCACTCCTTGTTTCTGATATTTAGGAAGGGTTTCAATTCCGATTGCGTGTGTATCCTGTGTAACAAAACTAGAATAACACACCCCCATAATTTCAGATCCCTCAACTGCAGCATATCCGTAGCCTTTTTCGGCAAAGTCTGCTTTCGATGACCAGAATAAATCAATATTTTCATGTACAAATTCTATATTCTTTAGATCTGAGTTCTCCCAATCCAGCATTTTAAGATTTATAGTTCTAGTCCCATTAGTCTGCGTCGTAGGCGGCTTGTGAAGTAACTTGAACACCATCTGTTCAAACGGATATAGCTTCCTAGAAGGAAACATCAATTCCAGATTCCATTCATCATGTTGACCAGAAACTTCGAAATGTTCCATCCCGAGTTCCTTCATTCTAGGTACAATATGATCTGTTACATAACTGTCCAGTGCATGGATAAAGGCTTGGTGGGTGTGATCGCCAATAAGATAAAACCCTTCAATCCCCTGACTCCATACTAACGCACTCTTTGGTGCTGTAAGTTGATCGACAAAGATCCAACCAGGATTATTGCCTTCAATCACAGAGAGAGTTTCGGGATGGATATGCTCGCCTTGAAGTAGTGGCTTCACTTTATAATAATCCTCATGAGGTATTTCATGTATACAAACACTCCCCTTATTTTCCTTACAGATGCTGTATACATAAGTATAAAGTAATCGTCCTTCATCGGCTGGTAAAGTTCATTCATAACTGAAAATTACTGTCCACGTATAACTGTTTTTCTAGCCTTAATTATTAAAAATGAAGGTCTCCTTCTTTCATTTATTAATTTGGGCATCTTCTCAAGACCCTCAAGGCTGGATTCAGGTTCAACAATTCCTTCAATAGTCAGTCCATTTTGGATCAAAGTATTAAGTAAAGTTGAAAGTTTTCTATGGTATTTTATGACACCATCAATTCCCCAAAACTGTGATCTGAGACCTTCTTCTCCATAATTATCAATGGGCCAATGTAGGATATTATGATCGGAATCTTTAACCCACCCACTTTGAATCTTATTTGATAAAACAACAGGATGTTCTGTTGAAAATACTAGGCAGCCATTTGGTTTAATCCACTTTGAAATCCTACTAATGAGTGTTTTATAATCCTCGACATAATGAAAAGCTAACGAACTTACAACCAAATCAAATTCATTTCGATTAAATTCGATTTCTTCCATTGAGCCCTGTATATAACGGATCTCAGGTCGTTTCCTTGCCATAGCTAACATCTTCTCTGATATATCTACACCTGTTACCTTTGAAGCATTGTTATCAATCATATAGTTTGCCATTTCACCAAAACCACAACCCAGATCGAGAACATTTAAATCCTGTAGGTCTGGAAGTAACCCTCTTATTGCAGGTTGTTCAATAAAGTCATTGTATGTAATTCTTGACTCCCTTAAGTTCTTATACATTTGAAAAAACTCAGGGTTGTCATAAATGTTCTGTTGCATCATACACCTCCACGATATTATTGATGATGTTTACGAAGTCGGTTGTAATATAGCCAAGTCCGACTAACATATGATCCAAACATTAGAATTAAGATGGCGTACAAGATCATATTTATGATCTGCAATCGATCCAGGTTAGAATAAGTCGATAATCTTACATTTAAACCAATGATATACATATATAAAATAGTGAGGGGTAAGAACATAGCAGAATACGTTAAAGCTATACGTCTAGCTAGTTTCAACTGATTTAACTTATCGCTGTATATTTGCGGTTTGGCTTTACCTGGTACATATTCTTGGCCCCATAAAACCCATTTCTGACTCCATGAACTCGAATGATACAGACATATCCAGCCAGAATCCGTATGAATGTTGAAGTAATTGGTATCAGCAGTATTTTGTAAGTCCGCACAATAACACATCTTACGAGGCTTCCCTTTTTTAAAATAAAAGGCAGTTCCTGTTTTGCCAACGCTGTACAGATTATATCCCTTTTCTTCCATTCCCTCTAGCCACTCTTCAAGCCGATCCGGCGAATACATCCATCCAATCTTCCACTTCAAAACAAGTTGACCTGAATTTTTCAAACGCTTCTCTTCATTCTTACTTAGCCTGTCTTTCAGAGGGGATGTCCCCTGACCATTTTGCTTGTTTGGTTGTATGAATTCCCCTGTTAATCTTTGGTTCGTCTTGTTTAATGTGATCAGCGAATATACGGTGAAAATGCATAAGATAATGCTAAGCCCTAATGCAGTAGCGGGAATAAAACCATAAGGTCCGTTGAAGACATTAAAATGACCAGACTCGGAAACACTCAATGCTATCGTACTTATTAAAATTACATTGAGTAATGCAACCATTAAATAAATCAATATCCCCATAAAAATATACATGATCTTCTTGTTATGCTTTACGATTCCCTCTCGATCAGGGAGAGCTCTAATCTGTTCTAAAGGCAGCCGATTCATCGTCACAACCCATTTGCCGCTCTGTAACACCTTCGTCCATCCGAAATTTAATAGACCCTTAGAGAGGGAATGGTTGGGAACTTTATCGAATACGATTCGATAGTTTGCTGCTTTCGGTTCGCCCTGCTGAAAGTAAAAATATCTATTTAAACGGTTGATTCGGATAAGTTCGTAGCCTTTTTGGGCCATAGAAGCTAACCATTCTTCAGTTTTCTGAACATCATAACTCCAAAGGGGTCTAAATATTTTGATAATCATCTATGTCACCTCCATATTTTGTAGCATTCTCATGTAGCTCTTTAAGTCTATTAATCTCCGTAGCAAGAATTAGCATCCCTATGTCTGTTCTTTCATAAACTGTTTTTCTCTCTTCATCAGCAAAAACAGTAATCATCCCATCTTTTTGCATCTTCGTTAACGTGCCATAAACTGTACCTGAACCTAACAAAAGACGTGCTTTCGTGATTTTCTCCACATGCTTCACTATTCCATATCCATGACGTGGTTCATCTAAGGATAAAAGAATATAGAATGCTGTTTCAGTCATGGGTACGTATTTCTTCAATACTTTCTCAGGGTTCAACATGCCCAGCTCCCTTTATTTATACGTCGCATTTAAATATGTCTTAACGTGACTATATCACGTCGTGACATAGTCTACAATATTAATACTCGAAAAAAATAAAAAAAGTGTGTAGAATCGCTTCATCAGCCATTCTACACACTCTACATTCAACTGCTCCAACCTGCCTAACGAATATCTTTTACACGAATATTACTTCCTAACAGACTCGAATCACTACTTAATCGGAATGACGGGTAATTCTCATCTGCTTCAAGTCGCATCTGTTCATCAAATAAAGACTCCTGTTGCCGGTCAACAAAAAAAGTAAAAGGCTCTTTCTGAACTTCAATATCTGTAGCATGAGGTACACTAATGACCTGAATAACGATCACGCCATTACAACCACAGCCCTCTGTATCGAAGAATAATTTAAAATATCCTGGTCGTTCACCAAGGCTTTTTTCTAACTTTTCAATAGTTTGGGAGTTCAATTGTATGAACATAGGATGATCTACTCCTTATTTATAATCGAGCTATTACTTTCCCAAAGTATAATTTGATTTTCTTCCATCCTGGTGTGAGTGCCATCACTTCTATTTTGACAAACATGAGTCTGAGCATAAATTAAACCGCCTTCTGCGTCTCCCGTTCACCACCTAGCTTAAACACGAGAATGCCTCCAACAATAACAATCACTCCGACCAACTGCTTCCAAGTAAAAGGAACCTTTTCAAGCCCTAACCAGCCTAGTGAATCCCAGAGCAGTGCAAACCCAAGCTGAGAGATTAATACGATCGAAATCGCATACGTAGGGCCCAACCGCTTAGTACCTTGCACAAGGCATATTACTACCCCAACCCCGATCAAACCACTGATCCAATACCAAGGCTCCATATTTCTCAAAGTAAATATACGGTTTCCTTCAACGATAAGACTCATGATAAATGAAGCTAGGAATCCCATCCCTAACACTAAAGTTGTCGTGGCCCAAGATCCAACCTTTTCATTAACTTTTGTATTAAATATATTTTGCAGACTCACTAGTGATCCCGCGATAAGCGCTAATATCAAACCAATAATCATAACTTAACTCCTCCATTTATCGACTTTACGCAAGGCCATTAGAATTTCAGTATCACTACGCCAGCGATCATCAACCCGATGCCGATGAACTGCGGCAGTCTCATTTTTCTCTTTTCCATTTCAAACCAGCCTTTAATATCAATTAAGAACGTCAGACATAGCTGAGCAATCAACAATGAGGATATCGTAAACGTAACACCAATTTGCTGAATGGCCGTTACTTCACTAAAAATAATAACAGCTGCAAAAGCGCCACCGATCAAATATAAGGGTTTCACTTGCTTAAAGCCTCCCCTTTTCCCATCTCTAACGAACAAAAGAATGAGAAAGGACATGATGAACCCTGTTAATTGTGTAATTGTAGCCGCCTGCCAAGTCCCGATATCTTGACTAATTCGAGCATTTGACACGCCCTGTAGCGTAATACAAGCCCCCGCTAAAAATGCAAATATAATTCCTCTCATTTCTCTCTCTCCTCAACTTCGATCTCTTACATATTAAATAGCAATTCAAGGGTTTAAAAAAGGACATCTGTCCTTAATGAGAAGAAACGTTGCTATCGCCCAACAACGACCTTTGGCTCGTAAAAATAAAAAGACCGTCTCAAGCCAACTTGCTGGCTTAAAACGGACTTCAAATGCTGTATATGGTTGATTATGAGAGCAAATTCTTCTCATGCAATTGATCAAAAATAATTTGGGTAACAACAGATACGCGATCCCGATCCTTATAGCTTAACCAAGATAATTCCTCGATTTCGGACGCTGGCGTTAATGTCCCTTCATAATCCGCAATATAACAAGTCATTTTGACTGTAACACCCTCTGCTTTCCCATGAGCTTCTGCCTCAAACTTTCCAAAATAAGAGACAGTCTCTGTCTTGATCTGAACAGAAATCTCTTCCTCGATTTCGCGCACGAGCGTCTCTTCGTCTGTTTCTCCGACTTCTCTTTTTCCTCCAGGTAAATAATACATATCTTTCCCTTTGGAACGCGCACATAAGACTTGTCCATTCTCGATATGAATCCAGGCGATTTTATCAATGATTGTAGTCATATTGTTCTCCCCATGCCTTTTTTTCATCAATTATATCATACAGCTGAACGTATACATTTATGCAACGTCAGCTTTAGATTTTTGAACGCGAAGCTTAGATTGAGGTAGGTGATGAAGCAAATAGTATACAGCAACTGAGATAAGCGTCACGAACCCTGCAACTTCGTACATCATACGGTAATCTGTATAAGAAGCAACTACACCCATAATAAAAGAACCCGCTCCATACCCCAAATCAAATAACAAGAAAAAGGTTCCATTGGCGCTTCCTCTACGTTCTTTATCGGCTAATTTAAGTGCAAGCGTCTGAAAGCATGGCATAAGAGCGCCATACCCAACCCCCATAATGATGCCTGAGAGCATCAGCATGAATCCGGATCTAGCTTGACTTAAGCTAAGTAGACCTACAGCGAAGATCAGAATTCCGGGATAAATGAGAATATGTTCATTATATTTATCGAATACTTTACCGATCAGAGGACGAAACAGCACAATCATAATCGCAAAGGCGACAAAAAAATAACCGGTAAGCTGTGATTGGTTAATTTCTTTTGTAAAAGAAGCGATAAAACCAGATAAGGAACTATAAGAGAACGCAAGCGTAAATCCGACAAGTGAGATGGGCAGTGCTTTGGGCTCTATGACATCACTCCAGCGAAGACCCTTTCGTTTCTTCACAGTTTCCTTCACTGCTTCTTTAACCTTATCTTTCTCTTCCTTGGGCATCCGAACGCCTAATGTGAATAACAGCGAAAGCGCCGCAATCACACATACACCTAACAGCAATACATTAATGTTCTCATCTTTCCATAGAAAAAGACCCAAAGCAGGTCCAATGACCATCGCAATGCTCATAAACATACTGAAATAACCGATGCCTTCTCCTTGGCGTGAGAAAGGGATTAACGTGGAAGCTATTGTACTTGTCGCTGTCGAGGCAACCGCATAACTCATACCGTGAATGAAACGAATCACCAGGAACAATACAATCCCATTCGAGCCGAAGTAACCAATACAGGCTAATAGGAATAATACTAGCCCAATAACGGCCATTTTCTTTTTGCCGAATTTATCGACCCATTGTCCCGAAAAAGGACGGATCAATACACCTCCGAGGACATAGATCGTAATCGCTAGCCCCATTTGCTGCTGATTTCCGTGCAAGCTTTCCTTCACGTATAACGGGAATGCAGTTGCCAAAATGTAAAAGGTCAGAAACATAAAAAAACTACTCAAACAAATAACAATAAAATTCCGGGTCCATATCTTCTCTCTAATCACAGCAGACTCTCTCCATCCTACCTAAATCTTTTTATATGTTACAATAGTATAGGACCGAAAATTAATTAAGTAAAATACATATTATATGATGGATATATCACATTAGAGTTATGAATAAAGAGAGGTCAATGTTATGGAATTCCTTCAGCTTCAATATTTCCGTGTAGTTGCTCGTCTTGAGCACATGACTAATGCCGCCAAAGAATTAAATGTATCTCAACCCTCACTTAGCAACTCCATCCAACGTTTAGAGAAAAACTTAGGTGTTCCCTTATTCGAACGCCAAGGCAGAAATTTAAAATTGAACGAATTCGGAAAAACATATCTTCGTCGTGTGGAGCAAGCATTTCTGGAACTGGATGAAGGTCAGCATGAGCTCACGGATATGGCTGGACTTGAACATGGAGTAATATCTATAGCAGTAACACTACCGTATGTATTGCCCACTTTACTAAAAGAGTTTCTTACCCTTCACCCGCACGTTCGGATCATTCAGCGTCAGCTTGGCTCAGCATTAGAAATGAGAAACGATCTGGAGAGTGCGGTGATTGATTTTTGCATATCTTCGACACCTGTCACCGGACCAGACATCGAATGGTTTACCTTAGCAGAAGAGGAATTATGTTTAAGTGTGCCGAAGAATCATCGTTTTGCCAATCGAGAGAGTATTTCTTTGATTGAGGCTGCTGGTGAGAATTTCATTTCTTTGTCTTCTAGATCTAATTTCCGTGAAATTACAGATGCATTTTGCCGTCAAGCTGGATTTGAACCGCTAATTGCTTTCGAGCTCGAAGAAGTAAGTGCCGTTCAAACCTTAGTTGAGATGGGGCTGGGTATCACCTTTACTCTCCCTTTAGCCTTAAGTAGGAGAAGTAAAAACACAGAAATCGTTCAATTGAAAATAACCGATCCGCTTTGTCAGCGCACTTTTGGCATCGCTTGGAGCAGAAAACACTTTTTATCACAAGCGGCTATACAATTTCAGAAATTTGTTGTGGATTTTTTTAGTAAACCTCATGAGTATAGTTAAGGAGAATATGCCATCTTATATCAACCGTAATCACATCTAATAAGCTACTTATACCAAGAGGATTGTAAAGCGTACATGTTTGCATAAATGCCATTGTGATGTACTAAGTCTTGATGATCTCCTACTTCAGCAATTTCTCCATGATACATAACATAGATCGTATCAACATTCTTCGCCCAACCCAAGCGATGTGAAATAAAAATAGCTGCTTTATCTTGGCAGATTTCTAATAATTTCGTATAGATCTCCATCTCGGCATTCGGGTCAATTGCAGAAGTAGGTTCATCGAATACTATAAGCTCCGCATCATTGTATAACGCGCGCGCAATCGCCAGCTTTTGCCATTGTCCCCCTGATAGCTGCCTGCTTCCTTCTACTATTTGCCCCAAATTCACATCTAATCCGCCTAATTCATGGAGCAAATCTATCAGCTCACATTGTTCTAGAACCCTTAGTATTTTAGCATCATCTGAAGGTGTATTCGCATCGCCCAATAGGATATTTTCTCTTAGTGTCAGTTCAAACTTCACAGCATTCTGAAATACAACGGACACCTTACCGTGAGGTTCTAAATGATCCTTCCAGCAAATCGTTCCGGAGCTTGGTCTATATTGACCTAATAACATTTTAATCAACGTAGATTTCCCTGCTCCATTTTCCCCGACGATCGCTATTTTCTCACCCGGCTTTATGGTCATATTGATGTTAGACAAGACATTCTTGTTCGATTTGGCGTATTTAAAATAGACATTTGAAACGGTAATTGGGAGCATAGAATCAGTCGAATTATTTATTTTATTTTTGCGAAAATCCCTGTTCTTATATGTAAGTACTTCATTTAAGTCATATAATTTGCTACTGCTGATGTAAAGCTTGCTTAACGGCCAGGTCAAACTCATAATTTTACCACCACTCGATAACAGCGCCAGAAATAACACCGAAATTGTTCCAATTGTAACTGTATTAGACTCCCCCATTTTGTTTAACAGGTATACTAGAACTACAAAGATAGCACTCGTCTGGACCATAGCCACGACCATCCCTGTTTTGATCTCGAATTTTCTGGCACTAAATCTTTTATTATGCTGCTTCTTCATAATCATTGCCCAGAGATTTGTAAAATAAGAGATGGAGTTATAAATTCGCATTTCTCGAATCGCATTAGGATCTTCCAAAGTGTTAGCAAGATAGTCTCCCATTCTTCCATCGAAGGTGAGTTCTCTTCCTGTTCTTCTCACTTTAATTTCCGTAAATAATCGAATGGATAAGGTAGTCACGATCATTAGTGTTACTACGAATGTGACCAAGAAATAACCACTTGTCGCCGACATCCAGATGATGCTTATTAGTCCTGAGATAATTCCTACACTCGAGACCAAAAAACCTGTAATCCCCTCTAAATCTTCTCCAACTACCTTTTTAGCTCTTTGCAGTTTATTTCCAAACTCTTCATCATCAAAATCCTCAAAATCAACCCGGTTTGCAATATCTATCAGTTCGGATTGAAAAGCGAGGGTTAGTTCCGCATTCATTCGATTCTTCATCATGTTGGTTATGCTTAATGAACAAGCTTGTACGCCATGAATCACAACAAACCATAGAATAGGGAGCAGCGTCATAACACCGCGAGCCACACCGTTAATGATATTCACTTGGACAGCGTAAGAATAAAAAGTTAATAAACCACTGATTATAGCGACTATGATAGTGATTGTTGAGATCATCGGACTTTTTCTAAACATTCTCACGAGTATCATTACAAGATTAGTGATGTCAGACTTCAGCATGGATTTCTCCTTTCTTATACATATAAAGAGGACTGGCGATTAAACATCTTTTTGTATTTACCATCAACCCTCATTAATTCTTCATGCGTTCCACTTTCCACGATTTCTCCATACTCAAACAGAAAAATTCTATCGACGAATTTGGACATATACAGCCGGTGAGTCACAATAATGGAGGTCCGCTGCTCTCCTAATTTCATAAAGGTATCGAACGCCTGTTGTTCCGCATAAGGATCCAGGGCAGCAGTCGGCTCATCAAAAATCATAAGAGCGCCGTCATTGAGATAGGCTCGAGCAATCGCCAGTCTTTGCCATTGTCCCCCAGACAAATCTATCCCTCCAAACTGTGGACCTACTAAGGTATCCAATTGAACACCATAATTATCGGCTTCTGCTTTTTTCATCGCGGCTAATAATCTTGAATCGTCATGAATAGTAGCCATATTACCTAATGCAATGTTTTCTCTAATTGGTCTTTGTAACTTAATGAAATCCTGAAAAACAACTCTGGTATCCTGTGTCACGTTATGCGCTAAGACTTCATTCTCACCTTTAAACCACTGGATGTTTCCAGCTGTTGCAGGATACAACCCTAAGATCAACTTAACAAGCGTAGATTTACCCGAACCATTCTCACCTACAAAAGCAATTCGTTCACCTGGATGAATGGTCATGTTTATATTACTCAGGGTGTTCTTAGCGTTGGTCGGATATCTAAAAAACAGCTGATGAACTTGGACCTTCATCGGATCGGTGTTCCTGTTGGAATTCACCTCCTGATCTCTAAGCACCTGCTCTTCCAAATCTAAATAAGACGTATAATCCTCGTACCGTAAACGACTCTTCGCTAAGTCAGCGTAAACTCTTGTTAATGCAGGAATAACGATAAATAATTGACTGGATATCTGAAGTAATAACACAAAAAGCCCAGCACTCTGTCCGCTACTTCCGATCGTAATCGCTAGAATGGCAATCGTAGTCCCATTTAATAAGATCATGATTAAGCTTTGGGAGAAGTTGAGGGTTTCAGAATAAATAACCTTACGGTGCATTTGTTTGAAGTTATTCGTAAAGCTCTCTTTCATTGAGGAAAACAAAAAGGAGGACATTCTGTACATTCTTACTTCCGGAATGGAATTTCTGTTTATCAACAAATCGACTAAATAGTTGATCATTCGCACAGAGGAGGTTTGATTCGCTGAAATGGATTCTACTTTCTGTGACATTCGCTTCATAAAATAAAGCTGTAGAATCTGCACCCCTAAAATAATCAAAGCCAGAATATAGAAGCCATAAACAGATAAGATAACCATTAACACAACTAGTGTTATTAGGTGAACTGTCACACCTGTCCATTGGTCTAACAGATCAATCAAGGAAAGTCGTTTTGCTTTTTCTCTTTTAGTTTTTGTTGCGGGGGCCTCCATAAGTGTCGTAGATAATTTGGAAGTCTTTTCCAAAATTCTATGTTCCAGTTCATATATACTGGTGGATGTTAAATTGGTGATAGCAATGGCTCGAAGAGAACTATTAAGGCCAGCGAGATATAACATTACCATAAGCAAACTTACTAATAACAAGATATGTTGGTAGGTGTTAGGATTGAAGTTCTGAATGAGGTCAACCACATATTTCGTTGTGAATAATTCTGCAAAAAGGATTGGGGCACTCAGTAAGTTAGTGATAAAATATAAAAGTGAGTTTCTTCTGTCTTTCACATATAATAGTTTTACAACATAGAGAAAGTCAGGCAGGCAGCATCTCTCCTTATAAGTGTATTCCATTCTGTAAACACTTTCATTGTTTAGACGTGGAAACCGATTATAACGTTTAATGTTTATAATTGGAAGAGATATTTTCGAAATGACCAAACGAACAGGAGTGTACATTCATGAAACTTCAATTTAACTTATTCCCGGGCGGATTGCCCAAGGCGCTCACCATGAGCTATGATGACGGACAGAAACACGATATTCGCTTGGCGGAGATTTTTGATCAACATGGGATTAAAGGTACTTTCCATTTAAATAGCGCAATGATAAACGCACCGGGATTCTTATCATCTGCTGATGTTAAACATTCGCTCAGAAACCATGAGGTATCTGCCCATTCCGTTACCCATCCACATCTAGAGCGTCTACCTTTACCTATGGTGATTGATGAGCTGTTCGAAGACCGTAAGCGACTGGAGAAACTAGTGGATTATCCGGTACGAGGCATGTCCTATCCATACGGTACATACTCTCAAGAAATCATTGCTCCTCTACAGTCTGTTGGGATTGAATATAGCCGGACTGTCCATTCTACCAAACAGTTTGATATGCCTTTGAATTTCATGGAGTGGCATCCAACATGTCATCATATAGAAGATCTGCATCACGTATGGGAGCGATTTACAACGGAAGGGCCATCCCAAAAACTGAGACTCTGTTATGTTTGGGGTCATAGTTATGAATTTG
Source organism: Paenibacillus sp. FSL R5-0744 (assembly GCF_037972555.1). Taxonomy (NCBI): domain Bacteria; kingdom Bacillati; phylum Bacillota; class Bacilli; order Caryophanales; family Paenibacillaceae; genus Paenibacillus; species Paenibacillus sp. FSL R5-0744. The sequence goes on along the minus strand of NZ_CP150228.1, from coordinate 3,170,870 downwards.
CACAGCAGAACAATTGGGAGCTTATCGAATCCTTTTGCCAACAAGCAGGTGGACATTCGGATATTTGGTACGCTACCAATATAGAGATTTATGATTATGTTGCTGCGCTATATTCACTGAAGATGAGTGCTGACAAAACGGTCATCCGTAACAACTCAGCTATTGATGTTTGGGTATCCGTAAATGATCAACCTGTTCATATTAAAGGTGGAAGTACGATGATGATGAAATAATCCAAAATGCAAAAAAGAGCGATTTTAAACATCGCTCTCTTTTTGCATTTTACATAAAAGTGATTGAAATTACTTTTTTTGAAGTGTAAATGTCACTGTTTTTGCTTTTTCCTCAAGGATTGGAGTATAGGTGAATGTCATTACATTCCCTTTGCGACTCTTCAATACTATCATTCTGGTCAATACATATGGATCTCTGCCATCATTTACTCTATCCCATTCCTTACGATCCTCACTAGTAATTAGTTTTTCATAGAGATTAATGATTTCACCGGTGTTGCTATAAACTAAATATAAGTGTGTCGTATCTAATAAACGAACGAGCACAACGTCTTCCGCAGCATACTCCACTATGAAATCTCCGGTTGCTCCGGTTAACTTTTCCATCTCAAATAACTTGCCCAAACCGCCATCCTTAGTAATATATTGAACGTTCTTCCCATCGGTCATATACACCTGAGTGGAAGACACTTGTGGTGCATGGATATAAGCTGAGTTATTGTAATGATAGTCCATTTGCTTGAGAATAGTGCCCGCTTTGACCAATACTGATAGCTGCTATTGAAATCGGTGAACATGGCATAATGATTGTCCGTTAACTGGAGTAAGTCCGTACCATTGCCCACTTTTTCAATCTCAAAAGCGTAGTTGTACGCAGATTCCTTAAAAGGTAGTCGACCAAAAATTACTGGTTTCCCAGTTTCCGTTGCACGGTAATACAAATCGCCGTTTTTTTGAGATATCCAATAGGATCTTCCATCTACAGAAGCAGAAACCAATCTAGCTTCATCTATAATTTGGATAACCCCATCCGTTTTATTAAGCCCCGCTTTACCTCCAAGTACACTGACCGCTGAGACCAATGGAACGTACACCGAGCCTTTTATAATACGTGGGGACTTTGTTAAGGTCACCACTGCCTCATTCACTTTTGACTTTACAGTACCAGCCGTGAAGTTAACCTCACGCTCAGGACGAACCAGTTTGGCCGTTTTGGACGGTTGATCCCAAGATAATGTATACCCCATAGCATCTGCGAGTGATTTCAGGGGTACAAAAGTTGTATTCTCCGTGATCACCTGTTTACTGCTGATTCCGATTTCTTTATAGTTGAATTGAATTTGGTTTTCTGCTTGGGCTGATACCGATCCATACCCCGTACTTAAAATCAAAACAGTCAAGATTCCTAGCGTTACCTTCCATTTGTTCATTTCTTTTCGTCTCCCTTGACTCTATAGTCATATGTAATTAGACGACAGAATTTGGAAAAAGTTTCTTGTTTCCGTTTTACGTATAAAAAAGGCCTGATCCACGGTAGACTACCGCAGTCAGGTCTTCTGTCTTTTATAAAGTAATCTTAACTTCTAGCAAACTCATAAAACGCCAAGGCATCTCCCCATGTCTGGAATCCTGCTTGCGCTAGTTTATCACTGCCTCCGCCTTTTCCATTGTAAGTACTAAGATGCTCTTTGAAAAAAGCTCCACAGGAGATCTCCGCGCTGCCATTCTGTGCAAATACAACCTTATTTTCAGCAGAACTAGCCAATAAAACCGGAACATCGCATTTCGCGGTAAGCTTGTTAGCTAAACTTTGTAAATCTTTCAGCGATTTATCCTCGAACACTTTTGAGATCAGCTTTCCTTCTTGCTGTGCTAAAAGCTCCTGTACGACATAATCATCATTCTTCTCTTTAAGTAGGGTAATTTCAGCTTGCAGCTGCTTTTGTTCATTCTCCCATTTTTCAATGCGATCGATAATTTCATCTTTTCCCGTATTGAATTTGGAAGATAGTGCTCCAACAATTTGCAGACTGCTATTAAACTCCTCCAAAGCACGGTATCCACATTTAAAATAGATCCGCGTATTGCCTTTTTGTTTCTCCGCTTTCAGAAGCTTTATTATACCAATCTCACCTGTTGAAGATACATGCGTACCACCGCAAGCGTTATATTCAACATCTTTAATTTCTACAATCCGGATGTTTTCCGTCACTTTAGGTTGTTTGACCAATTTAAGCTGTGAAGCCTCTTCCCCTGTTACAAAATAGCTCAGGATACTATGGTTCTGGTAAATCTGCCGATTAACCTCCCACTCTATGGAATGAAGTTGTTTAGGCGACAGTTCTGACGCTTCTATATCAATGGTGCAATAATCCTCACCCAAATGAAAGCTTAGAGTCATAAACTGGTACAAATTGAGACAGATGGCTGAGAGCAAGTGTTGTCCACTATGCTGCTGCATATGATCAAATCTTCTCTTCCAATCGATCTGACAAGTGACGGATAAATCATTAGGCAGACGTTCAAGCTTATGCAAGACAAGATCTTCCTCACTGATTACATCAAGTACCGGAATATCCCCAATAGTCCCTAAATCACAAGGTTGCCCACCGCCATGCGGATAAAAAGCGGTCTCCTCCAAAATAACATAGCGTCCATCTTCTCGTTCTATGGTTTCAGTAATACAGGTCTCCCAATCAGTAAGGTATGTAGAATTGTAGTATAGTTTGTTGGTCATGTATGTATCCCTCTCTTTTATACGTTTATGGCACATTAAGCTTATAGTATCATAACGGATTTCAAAGACAAACTGCACAATGAAAAACGCCTTGCGGCGCTTTTGGAAGGAATTCACTTTGTTGTTCTACTTTCAGTTGTCTTCTACCTTGTTCATCAGTAATCCTGTACTCTCATCCAAGAATTCCGCTGTCATACTCTAGAACCTTTACCCCTGTTCAAGGAAAATAACGCCCTAGCCGAGCAAGCGCTTCACAGTGTCATTTGGACTTTCTGGCACCACCGTAGACATGGTTTGATTTTCCACAACGTGGTTCGCGAGCCAAGGACCCACCTGTGGGGGTATGGTTGGTTTAGTGCGAATGATATTGAACTGCTCTTATTAATCAGGACGAGTGGGATCAATTATGGAATAGTGATGATTATCTATGTAAGCATCAAAAGCATCTATGCCTTCTTGTAAAATTATACGCGATTCTTTGGGGGTAATTGGTACTACCCACAAGACATTAATTATTTCTTCACCTATTTTTATTTGTTCTAAATCCTCACTTTCTCCTCTTAGTTCATCAATCAAAAGGGCTTTTGTAGTCCAGTTTTCTGGTGCGAGTGCGCTCTCAGTCATTACTCGTGGTACTTCCGAAGATTGGATATGTTCAATATTATGGGCAATTATGTCACAGAAATATGAGAATATGCGATCAATGTTTTCTTGTCCCAAATCGGGTTTTAAAGCTATCATCCATTCATTCTCAATAGGTTTTCCAGTTTTCCGAATGGAATTAGATAGGCCGACTGTTGCGAATCTTGCAGGATTATTAACGTCAATTGATGGAAAATAATATAACTCAATATATACGCCAATCTCCGGTTTTGTCATTATGACTCTATATTCTGGCATAGACCATTCTTTAATATATAAATTGAGAATAATTGTTCTCCTAATGTCGAATTCCAGAATGATCCCTCGGCATGACTCTTTATTGATTTGCACATCCATCACCTTTTTTCAATATTGGTTTTTTGGTTTAGAATTTGGGCTGGTATCATTGTCCTCCTTCATCGTTCGCGGCCTGCCATTTCAGTAATTGAAAGGGCAAATCTCTCCAATTAAGAAGTTATTAATCTCTTTTCGATGAATGGTGCTTCATGACTGCTTCTTGAGCTTTAAGGACAATATCATCTACTTCGGAAAGCTGACGCTCAATAGAGGCTAGAGCCTTTAGTAAAAATAAGCCAAGACTTTCATCCCCTAAGGATAATTCCAATTCGGCGAAACATTCGATGTCTTGGAGTTTTTCTATATTTTTTTTGCTATTGATTTTTTTAGGGTATTCGATGTATTTATAGAGGGTTAAGACTGCTTCTTCCCCCTTTGTTTTAAAGTTGTGAACAGTTCCTTTGAATAGGGTGTCTTTGAATCCTTCCTTAAGCCTACCTTGTTCATTCAAGGCATCCAGATGAAAGGTTGCTAAATATTTTTCGTTTCTTACGGCATGATCATTAATGCTGTAGGATATATTCTCTTCGTCAAGAATCTTTATTATTTCATCAATTGACTTGAACTTCAGTCTTGCAAATCTCGCCGGAGAAAATTGCTTGCGCAAAGAATCTTCATTATTTGAAAGGTATGCCTTAAAAGAAATTTCAGCATTTCCTTCCAGGAGTTCTTTGAAATAAACAAGATGCCTTTCATCTACCATATCTGCCTCCTGCAACTCTTGAGCTTTTGGGTATATTATGTTTACGAGTTTTTTTTCGACTCAGGATTGGAGATCATATTGAAAAATGTGGCCCAGAGATAGTGTATGATGCCGGAGAACTGATATTTTGAAGCGATTAATCCAGATCTCTAGCCCAGCTGACTAACTCTTCATCGTCGAAGTTATATGGATATTCGTAAATATTAGAGTAATAGTACTCCGATTCTAATAAATCTCTAATTATATTGAAAACCTTATTGGTGGCATGAAATCCATTCCTGATGGGCGCGGTGAAGGCAAGCGAGCCATTATGAAATCCATCTAAAGAACCGGAAAGCTCTCGTTTGACTATAGATTCAGCTGTCTCTATCTTTTCTTTAACAAGCTCCTCTTTGTAAATTTGAATGCAGAAATTTCCACCATGTTTTATTAATTCAAACTCTCCATTGGGATGGAGTTTTATTGTATCTCCTTTCGCAAGCCCTAGAGCCAGCCCAGGAGATGCACATAATTTGAATATTTTATCGCTTATGCATTCTGCAGGAAGCTCTTCAAAGACTGCTTCCTCTGAATTTATGCCGGCAAAAACATTAATTAAGGTTAATTTATGTTCCATACGAATACTCCTCAATACTGTTTCTTTTAATGTATGAGATTTGAGATTACATCCTACATGTATCCGCTATCGCTTGTAATTCAACGGGTCGATAATAAAGGAGGTTCCTCTTTTTTTTGATAAGGGTTACTTCAAGATGCTTTCAAGGCGGCAATGTCATGTACCTTGTTAATAATTGGGGCGTTGCTGGCCCTGCTTTCTCAAATCTAGGAAAGATATTCAAGAAATCATAGCAGGTACTAAAACGCCTCGTCAAGTGCTAGAAGCGGTAGACAAGTCTTCGACGCCGGATGTACTCGGATAACGAGATTCCGGTAATGAACGGAAACCCAACAAATCCGATGTATAGTAACATTAAGCTTACTGTCAGTATATAGATTGTGAATCACCAAGGATTGTGCAAGTAATTCAAAAAAAGAAAAGTTCAAGTGGTATCTCTGCTTGAACTTTAAATGGTTATATTGAGGTGAATCTGGCGTTAAATCAATTCTTTCTCACTATTTCGTAACTCTACTTTCCGCTGTACCAAACCAAATACGCTATACGCATTTTACCAATAAAGCGAACGAACAAAATGCTTATTTTCTGAGCGAGGCATTATATCTATGAGTGTATACAAACCATGTAATGCTTGCTGTTAATAATGCCGACGAAATCAAAGCTGTAAGAATACTATATGTTTGCCAAATAAGTATCGTTGGCCAATCTAATGCACAGCACATTATACACAGGGCAATCGTAGCAATCAGCAAAATAGCTGTTACGATTATTCGCTTTTTTGTAATTGGCTGCCGCTCATTCGTTTTCCTTCTGCGTAATCCTAAGATAAAGAACAGAACAGCCAATAGGCAAAGAATAATTGTGATAGACGATAAAATGATGTCCAAAAGCTGTGTGCCGCTTATTTCATATGACTGCGTTAGATTGCCGTCTAATATATCTTTAACTTTTAGTACCATGCTTCTATTGATATTTGCGCCGTTGGTCAGCAAGCAGACGGCTGTTCGTTCATTTGGCAGTATGGCAACTTCGGTTCCGAAATTGGGATTGCCCCCTGGGTGTTCTATAATCGTTTGGTTGGCGTTTACCGACCAGCCCGCTGCATAATACATTTCGTTGACTGCCGGAACAGACATATCGCCCTGATGTGACTTTTCGATAACCGTATGGAATATTTCGGGTATGTCCTGCACAATACCCATCTGTATGCCCATCCAACGCGCCATATCTTTTGTACAAGAAATGATGTAGCCTGCGGGTTTATTCCCGGAATAATCCGGTGCGTTATATGGAGTTGTCATAAAAAAGGAAGAACGGTAGCCCTGTGCCAACTGTCCGGTGTCTTGAGCATCTTCTTTATAAACATACGTCTGGTGAAGACCTAACGGCTGAAATACCTGTTCCCTCATAAAGTCTTCATAGCTTTGTCCCGACACAATCTCAATAACCAAACCCAATACGTCATAATTAACGGTTCCATAGCTATACTTTTCACCGGTAGGGAACGCCAACTCAGCATCTACCAGCATTTCCACAGTCTTTTGCAGCAAATCTGGTGTATTGCCTTGTGGAATATTTTGAGAATGCCTACTATTTGTTAGGCCGCTAGTATGGTGAAGAAAGTTATTGAGTGTAAGGCTTTGCATATCAACAGGTTTGCCTTGATATTTTAACGTAAACCAAGGTAAATATTTTTGGACAGTGTCAGTCATTGACAGCAGCCCTTGCTCCTCCAACAGCAGAATACCCATGCCGGTAAAAGCTTTACTGACCGAGGCCAACTCATATAGTGTATTTTCACTTGCAGACAACCCACTTTCACGGTCTGCATACCCGGAAGAAAAGTAGAACACTTCATCATCAGCAAGTATTGAGATCGACATTCCCGGCACACCTGATATACGACGGGCATCATCCAGCAACGCCTGTATTGCCGCAGATTGCGTATCTGACAACGACGCATAACTTTGTGTTGCGAATCCTGAGAATAATATAAGTATTGATAATACAAAAACAATAGTCTTTTTCATAAACTCTCCATTCCGAAAAAATATAAACAACGGAGACTAACCAAAATGGCTAGTCTCCTTTCTTTTTTAAAAATTTCGCCCTATTATGATAAAGCTCAGTGTAGGCAAGTTTCATTAATCTTTCCATGTTACCTGCCATCCATATGAATGAAGTTTAAAGTATTTATTAAACTCCGCGACTACGGACTTTGCGTTCTCCTTCGATATTGCATGAAATATAGTTATATCGACTATATTACAGTTTGAAATTTCCTCCAACCCTTTAAGTCTTGATGCATCTACTCCAATCTGCTTTAGACTCATACAATTTTTGAGTATTGTTAAATCTCCAACCGGATAAGTGAATTGCTTTAATTTCTTCAATTCTCCTATAACCTCTATATGTGATTCATCTATTGCACAGCTATCCGTCTCAAAAAACGTTAGATTCTTTAAACCTTTTAAGAATGATAAATGTGGTATAGTCACTTGTTTGAGCTCTAGTTTTATTAACTTACTAAGGTTTGAAATATAAAGCAGGTCGCCAATCTCCATTTCTTCTAAACTTAGTTCCTTCAAATTTTTTATAGTTCCTATTAATTCCATATCAATTGAGTTCATTCTATATAGTCTCAAACTCTTTAATTTCTTTATATCTTTCAGTTTATGTATATCTTTTAATGGAAGTCCTATTAATGTTAGCTGCCTTAGCCCATCTAAAGAAACTAAGTACTCCAAATCAGACTCTTTAAAGGCTTCTGATCCTATCACAAGTTCTGCTAAAGAAGGCAACCGTTTAAGTACATCGAAATTAGTAATTTCATCCGCATGTATGATAAGTTCTTTAAGATTAACCATATGGGTTAAAATATCCAAAGATATTGCTCCGTATTTTTGAGCTTGATCAGCTCTAATAAATACCATTCTCTTTTTTTTCAATGTTTTTGAAGATACAAAACCACTCTCAACATCGTCTTTAAAATACTCTTCCCAAAATCCGCTTACAGGGATAAGGCTGTTCTCTTCGATATCCATTTTAGTCAAAGCCAAAATATCATCCAACAAACTTCCACTTTCACGGGATAATATGATTACATCATCTTCTTCACGAATACCAATACTACTATTTCTGAGGCTCGAATCGATAAATTCAAAGAAATGCCCCAAACTTTCCGCAATAACATATGAAAAACTAGAATTGTGATCTATCGTTATAATTTGCCCATAAACGCCCTTTTCTCCGGGGTCTAAATCAATTGCCAAATATGAGCCTCCACCATCTTCGGCAAAAGGAATCCAGCCTTCTCTGTAGTTCCCATCTTTTATTATATCTGGTTTGCTGGATATAATATCGTATGCTGATTCCAAAAGGGACTTCCAGTTGCTTACTATCGATTCAATGTTCATCCAACCAAGACCAGCCATAACGCCAAAAATCTGCTCTCCTTCTCCATTAGAATTCATGTATAACTTTCTAAAATCTTCTGGAAATTTGCATTTCATCATGCTCTCAAAAAGGTTTATTTCTGATTCCTCAACTGCTGGATTCAGTAATTCCTCTACATTTGGTATATGCGATTTTAATGTCTCGATCAGTAAACACTCTTCTTTTTCATTAACTAATGACATATAGTGGCCCCCATTCTACAGAATTATAATAGTTTCAGTAAACGTCCTTGGTTGATCATCAATCATTTTGTTATGAATCATCTTCAACAGTTCCATCAATAATTAATTCTATCTTACATATGGAGCATCTATTTCCTGATTTAGCAATATCGTATCATGAATTTGTAAATATTGTTGTATTAAGCCATATAAAAAAACTAAGAGTCATCTAAGGGGTTAAACCCTATTTATGATACGTTTTCCCGCGTTTAACTTCAACTATCCTGCCCGTTTGCTGAATAAAGGCAGCCGATCACATTGACTGACCGGCTGCCTTATCGTGTTTATTGAGCTATCGTTACCCGTCAGATCAATAAGAAAGAAAAACAGTATCCTCCTAATGTGATAGGAAAAAGCTTTACTTTGATCGTTGATACAAGGATCAGAAGGTTCAGAAGGTCAACGAATTAACAAGCACAAGTAACGTCTTTTAAATTTCGTATAGCAATAGCATTGAGTCGGAGCGCTTCTACGATTGAATCTCTTACTGCTAACAATTCAAATCTTTCACGACTGCCAATAGGCAATCTGCAAAGCAATGCTTCAATTCTTTTAAGGCTTTCCTTCAGAACCACTCTTTGCTTACGCAAAGCATTCAAAGCTCTTTGAATTCTTCTCTTCTCTGCAGCAGTCATAAACTACCACCTCTTTTCGATTGTGATAGTATATGAAATGCGACAGAGCTCCTATCTGCTTGTACAATACGGAAGGTAAATGATTGATTTTACTGCTTTTTGCTAGCTTCCATGATAGGAACGGACCAATCTACATTGGTGTACAATCGGTTAACTATCGTGCGTATTAATTGAAGCTGATCAGGGATTATAGTAAGACCAGCGGCACGGAACTGAAAAAAATACTTTTTGTTATCTGATTGTGATTCAACAATTTCAATATATCCATCTTTCCATCCAGATCCTCGGGGAGAATAAGCACCTCTTCCTGTAAGAGGCCACTCTTTGCCAGCGACATCCTTAAATATCCACTCACTGTTCATAAACTCATTTCTGAATTTTCCACTAAAGTGTAATGAACCCTCCTTCTCATTGCTATTGGTATTTGGTGGCGATTCCACTGTAAAGTCAAATAACTTCAGCTCATCTCCATCAAAATCAAAGTGAATCGGATGCTCCTTCAACTTCGAAGGCTCAAATTGCACGCTCGAACCATCCTTCTCAGGAACAAAATATCCATCGAACACGAAAGTATATGGTGTATCCTGTGGTAAAGTTGGAAACGTATAGCTCCAATGCATTTGTCCAGGCTTATCACCTGGAATCGAAGAACTTGACATTACGAAACTCTTACTCGGAGATTTTCTAGGATTGACACTCTGAATCTCTTCACCCGCGCTATCCTCAAAATGGAACTTCACCCCTTGCTGCTTCCATAATTCACCTGGAGAACGGTTTAGCGCCTCATCACTCAACTCCGTATCAAATTCAAAACGAACACCTTGTACCATATGAGTTAATTTTTTCAAGGTGACTGTTAAACCATCCGGAGAAGTGTAGCTACCCGTTAGGGGAGTTGAGGTTGTTTGTTCATTCGCTTTTGTCATATCCATCGAAAAACTAAAGTTCCAATCGCCTTGAAGTGCAGGAATATTTCTGTCCTTGCTTCCCAACTCAGTAATATGACCTTCGACTGTAATTTGATCGGTTTGCAGTGGCTCCGAGAAATTAGCGATCATATAGTAAAAATCGTTGGTAAATCCAATATCGTATAATTCTCCTACGATCTTTCCTTGATCATCTTTAACTTCAATCTTATTTCCTTCACCAAAACCCAAGCGATGTCTGTCATGCTTTCCATCCGGTCCGAACAACTTTAGAGCGACAATCACACGAGTAGGATCCGCTACAGCTTCATCTATTTTTATCGTATAGCCTTTATCCTTCACCTTAATATTAGGATGTTCTACTAACCCAAATTCTTGTGCACGTAGAAGGCCAATGTCCACATTATCTTTTACAAAAAGAGAACGTAAAGTCTCTGCCAATGTGGGCACAGAATATAAAATCACGGCACTCAGAACAACAAGTAACAAAGCCGCTCCCATGGCTATTCTTAGTGACTTAAGTATCTTCGGATTCTTTCGCTTCCTGTCAGGTACCGTTACTTTCTCTAGTTCTACGAATTCTATTGAAGCCATAACTTGAGCAGTAAAAGAATCTGGCAGCTTCTCTTCAAACAACGCTTGCGACCACTCCTCTTGTTCTTCTAATAGTGTATGATAGATTAAATTGCAATGGGCACAAGCAGCGATATGATCAACATTTTCAAATGGTCGGGAGGTGGGTGTACTTAGGATGTATTGCTCGATCTCAAATGGACTTAAACACTTCATCGCTCTTCACCTCCTGGTGTGTCATGATATGTTTCAATCGTTGTTTTGCACGATAAAGGTCATTTTGGATCTTACTTAAAGGGACCTCTAAGAGCGTACACATTTCTTCATAGCTTAAATCATTGGTATAACGAAGCAGCAAAGTCGTACGATAATTAGGCGGTAGCTTCTGCATTAACTGATGCAGCTCTGTGCGATGCTCCGATCGAATGAATTCTTCTTCTGGATTATCTGAAAGAGATAGTTCAGCAAGATCATCTGGTAAGCACGCTATAGGACGAGTTTTTTTCCACAAATCCTTCAGTAAATTAGTCGCGATCGTATACAGCCAAGCCGCAAAGTTTTTATCCAAATCATGTGAGGCTAGCTTACGATAAGCTTTTATAAAAGTCTCCTGAGTGATGTCTTGTGCGTCTTGATGATCGGCCCCCATTCCTCTCAAAAGGCCATAGATTTTATTCTTATATCGATTCACAAGATACGAATAGTCTCCCTTATGACCATCCAGAACGCTTAGGATCCATTGCCTTTCTTCCTCTTTTTCAACTCTCGGTATATGTCCCTTCACCCTTAAGCCTCCTTGAAGCACGATACTGTATAGACGATCCCTAACAGAAAAACTCTCACTTCATACAAAAAAAGTAGATCTTCAATTGTATTGAAGACCCACTCTGTTATCTAACCTCGAACATGCCCCATCTGTAGCCCAAATAGGCTCACCCAAGTGCTAGTGATACAAGCCTACTCCAATATATAAGCTCTTCATCCTGCCCGTAAGCCCCAATACATTGAAATCCTAAAGGCATGTTATGAATAGTGGCTGAAGGAATGCTAACAGTTGGCGCTCCTGCGTATGACCAAATAGCCGTCATTCCAGCCCATCCTGTCCGTGTTCCCCACAATGGAGCAGTTCCTGCTTGAGCGGGCGAGACCCAAATATCAATCCCCTCTGTCTTTTGAACATAAAGTAGATCATATCTCAATTTGATTTGTCCTCTACGATATCGCTCCAGTTCTTCCTCTTTGATGGTTTGACCTGATTCAATACCAGCACGCATCGCCGAACCATAGTAATCTTTATATTTTTCAAATCGTACGGCATGCACTTGAGCCATTTCCCCTTGTACTAATCTCAACATTGCATCCCCATAGATGAAACTATCTTCCCATGGCATCTTAACCGTTTTTATGATGAAGCCCGCCTCTTCCAACTTCTTAATCTGGCTCCAAAAAGTATGTTTAGCGTCCTCTTCCAATAAAGTCATGAATACCCCTTCTGGAATACCAAGCACGGGTTTACGGTTAGATTCGAAAGGCCTCCATTCCGAGATGAGTTCTGAAGAGATCCGCTCCATGCTAACCATATCCTGTGTAAAAAATCCCATCGTATCAATTGAAGGGGACATCAACTGAACACCATCCAAAGGGATACGTCCATAGCTTGGCTTAAATCCAACAACACCACAGAAAGAAGCAGGTGCCATAACAGAACGTAAACTTTGTGTGCCTATCGCAAATGGACACATCCCCGTGGCAACTGCCGCTGCAGACCCTGCACTAGAGCCGCCTGGTGTATGATCCAAATGATGAGGATTACGAGTTGGGAGATGCCCGGCATATGCGAACTCTTCGGTCACCGTTTTGCCTGTGAACCATACTCCTTTTTGCCGCAGCTTTTTAATAAAACTACCTTCTGAACGTGTTAATTCCTGTGGAGGAAGATTTGAACCGGCACGAGTGGGCAAGCCGTCTATATGAATTAGATCCTTAACTCCTACTGGAACTCCGTATAATGATGGTTTTGGGAGCTCATGATAGGTTTGTCTTAGCAGCGCTACTTCACTCATGATTCTATCTGTTCTTTTCTCTTCCGATACAAAAGCATGGATGTGAGGCTCCAACTTATCATAACGATCTAAATGCTGATTAAGGAATAGCTCGAGGGATGAGTCAATTGGCTCTAATCCTTGGAACTGTGTTAAAGAAGATATATGGATATACATACCTAACCCCCTCCACAATTTACCGATCTAAGATCACCTGGGCTATGATTGTATTTATTTGGAATAACTTCATGTTAATCGTAGTCCTTTGCTAAGGCAAGAAGTTTAATCACTGCATACAAGGCGCACATAATCACTACAATCCCTGCGAAAATAAGAATTGTCTCCACTTGGACACTATCAGCTAGCGGACCGGTGCGATTCTTTTTGTTCGTCGCATGTGCCGAATGAAGCATGAAAACAGGTTTCTTAGATCGTTCCTTAGATTCTTAAGATCGTTCACCGGTCAATAATAGGATCTTGCAATTATCGAATTGACGAACCCAATACGCATAAACGTCTCTTTTCATATACGAAGTGCAGAAACAGCAGCTAGAGTCTGGAAACATTTTACGGTTCCTAATTCTCTCTTCTAAACTTAATTAACCCCATATAACAATTAAGGGAAGATCAAGTTTTTCGCTTAAGTACTGAAGATATACATCAGTCTGCGGCCAAAAAAATTGTCTATTAGTCGTACCTTCTAAATCTCTATCGACACGCATATGGACAAGCTTGATTTTTCCTTTGGGAGTATGATAATCGTGAAGGCTACAAGCACCGTCGCGTCAATATCTACCCTACCCGATACATTGATATGAACTTCATCATATTCATGTAACGGGAGCATTTCTGAATGCAACACAGCAAGTACTTACTCAGCTGCTCGACTAATATCAACCATATCCACTTTATCTCCTCCAATAGGTACAAAAAAGCCATGGAGACGATAGACAGCAAACAGGTGTCTATCGTCTCCATGACAAAATAAGCCCTATGTTTATGAACTGGGTGTGTCCCAGTACAAATCCAACTCTGTCGTATCACTAACGACAATAGAAAATTTGATTAATCATAACATAATATATTTACCACATTTACAGTTTTTCATCAACAAACTGCAATTTACAACATAAAAATTAATTTTTTAGATTGAGTTTCTAAACTATAATCTTTAAGATCTTTTTAGAATGTCTCAAATATTATTCTCACTTTTCTTTACTTAAAAGATCAGCTAGCTCTACCGCATTCTTATCTTTTAAATTCAGCATCTTTTCGCTATTGCTATTTTTAATCAGAAAGCCATTTTTAGCTTTAAGATCTATATAAAGGCTAAAATCAACAACCTCAGAATCAGCGTAAGTAACAGTCATTCGATAGGATGGTGGCCCCACATCGACAGCCCCGCGTACTTTTTTAACAGTTCTTATAGCATCTTCGAAGATTCGAATGCTTTCACTGTCAGTGTAAGTGATTTCCGTTGTTTCCGATACAAGGCTAACGCTAAGGATCTCTTGCGTTGGTCTGATTAATACAAATATTAAAATCAATAAAATTATCAGTGAAATTGAAATGATGCTAATTTTTTTCATAACTACCTCCTTACTGAAGAAAGATGGAGACTGATCATTCAGTCTCCATAATAAATTTATAACTCATTTGAGTATGCGTTGGCAATTTCATTAAGTAAATTATCCCTAACATTATTATCTCGTGTTATAAAAGTTCCCGGTTTATTTGTAGTTGCAGAATTTACCTCATCCAGAGTAAAGGTTCCTTGTTATAACCCATCAAAAACATCACGGCGAGGATAAGTGTAGCGATCCCAATCACGTCATCCGCTAGCATTATCATTTTTTCACGACTATAACGGTCCAAATAAAGATATGGTTTGAGCCGTTAGAAATAGGGTTATTTTTCTTTTCCAATGATCATTCATGGTTTGCATTAGTATTTAACTCCTTTATTTCTGGTTTCATCTCCTATGTTAAGCACACGATCAACCCATCCCTTATAAAATTGTTCTTCATGAGAAACAAGAATCACAGTTCCGCCAAATTGGATTAGAGCTTTCTGTAAAGCATCTTTCGTTTCAGCATCTAAGTGATTGGTCGGCTCATCCATAATTAAAAAGTTATATTCTGACAGCAGTAATAGGCACAGCTTAACTTTAGATTGCTCTCCGCCGCTGAGTGTACGTATTGACTGTGTTACAAGGTTATCTTTAACAACACACTGCGCTAGATAGCGACGTATTTCCTTTACAGTCAGTTTGGGATCATAAGCTGAAATCACCTGAATAGGTGTCATTGTATCGTCTTCCCAAGTTAAATCTTGCTCGAAATAACCCACTTTAACTTGTTCTGCGAACTGGAACCTACCGGTAATCCCTTGGATCTCTCCAACCAACGTCTTTAGTAAAGTTGATTTCCCGATTCCGTTGAACCCCGTAATCACGAGCTTTTGTCCACCGCGAATGGAGAACTTCAATTTAGGCAACAAAGGCTTATCGTAACCTACTACTAAGTGATCCACTTTAAGCGCTACTTGTGACATGCACGGAAGCTCCTTAAAGCGAATAGACGCTTTGGAGACAAATGTCGGAGCAGCGATTCGTTCCATTCTATCCAGCTGTTTCTGGCGACCACGGGCAATTTTGGAATTAACACCTGCACCGTTTTTTCGAATGAATTGCTCAGTGGTTTCGATTTTTTTCTGCTGTGCAATATATTGCCGGATATGACTCTCTCGTAAATGTTCCTTCTGCTTCACAAAATCTGAGTATTTCCCGTGGTATTTTTTAATCGTTTCGCCCTCAATATCGCAAATACTAGTGGATATTTTATCGAGAAAGGCATAGTTGTGAGACACTACAATGAACGCTTGATTGAATGCAATCAGATACTCAGCGAGCCAGTTAACATGTTCCTTATCCAGATAATTGGTTGGTTCATCGAGTAATAACACATCAGGTTGTTCAAGTAAAAGCTTGGCCAGAATGACTTTCGTCCGTTGCCCCCCGCTTAACTGCTCGATGGGACGGTCGATTCCAATCGCGTTGATCCCTAGACCGGTAACCATCTTACTGATGTTGCTCTCCATTGAATAATAGTCTAGCGCTTCTAATCGTTCCTGGTAGTCTGCTGCCTTTTGTAATAACGTTTCGTTGCCAGTTACAGCGCACTCTTCATAGAGCTCATTTATTTTTCGTTCTAGTTCATATAATTCTGAGAAAGCCTGTCTTAAATAATTATGAACCGTACGGTTTCCATCCATGACAGCATATTGATCGAGATGACCGATTGTAATATTGGGCTGCCACTTTATCATTCCATCATCCGGGATCACTTCGCCTGTCAAAATGCTAATAAACGTACTTTTCCCCGTTCCATTCTGGCCAACCACACCGACATGCTCACCCTTGTACAATTCCATAGAAACATTTTTGTATAGAACCTTATCGCCAAAAGCATGTGATAAATTAGAAACCTCAAGTAAACTCATTTCCTATTCCTCTTTTCTAAAATTAATTAAGAACGCAAAAAAAGCAGAAGACACTGCACCCTTAGGTGCAAGCCTTCTGCTTGTCAGTACACGAATGAACGGCACAAACATATAAATGTCAGTGTAGAAACTGAGCAATATAACACAAAAGGCTGTAGACGAAAATTGTCTACAGCCTCTTAATCATTAACATCGGAAGATAGCGCAATCAAATAAGCATGAATAATCACACTAAAATGACCTAGCTATCTTTCGATGATATAAAAAGCGATTCGCTTTTCGATTAAGCTCCGGACAACGTTTCATCGTTTGTATCCGATTGTTCGGAGCAGCCTCTGGTATATAACTTTACAGTTTCTACATGAATCATGTTAAACCATCCCTTCGTTTGGTAACAGTTTAAAACGCATGCCGTTACTTGTCAACTTAGAACGGGAAATGTTGTTATTTTTTGCGAGGTCGTTTAACATTACTTATTCTAGTCCCTTGAGGAATTGAAATGAACTGGCTCTTCGATACACCAATAAGCTGTGAAGTATAAATACTACTATGTCCGGAGAATAAATAACTCACTACACAAGCGATGAACATGTATACAGCCCCCTCTGACCCGAACAGCTCAATCCCCATTAAAAAGCAAGCGATAGGCGTACTGGTAGCTCCACAGAAGACAGCAATGAATCCGAGAGCTGCCAGAAACGGTCCATATACATGTAAAATTCCAGCCAAAGCATTACCTAATGTGGCTCCAATCGCAAATAGCGGAGTAACCTCACCACCCTGAAATCCTGTTCCTAAGGTAAAGGCGGTAAAGATCAGCTTCCATAAAAAAGCGAAAGGAGAGACATCTCCCTCAAAAGAATCCTTGATTAATGGAATTCCGAGGCCTAAGTAATCACGGGACCCTACAAGGAATACTAACGCTATGATAATCAAACCACCCACTGCACCTTTTATCATAGGATTGCTTATCATGGCGGTGAAGATTCTTTTTAGTAAATGAGTCAGTTCACTGAAAAGCATACTCACGAGACCAAAAATTACAGAGGCCAATACCACTTTTAGAATAATCATTAAACTTAAGGCTGGAAATTCATTCACGACATAGTGAGTATGATGAACGCCCCACAATCGAGTGGTGACCAGATCACCAACAAAGCTAGCCACAAAACATGGAAGTAATGCCTGTTGGCTAATAAGTCCAATGGTTACTACCTCTAGACCAAATAAGGTTCCAGCCAGCGGTGTTCCGAAAATAGAACCGAAGCCCCCGCTAATCCCGCACATTAACAGTATTTTGCGATCTAACGGGCTGATTTTGATTAATTTCCCAAACCACTCCGCGAGGCTTCCTCCCATTTGTACAGCTGTTCCCTCCCGTCCGGCAGATCCACCAAACAAGTGAGTGACCAGTGTTCCTAACAATACTAAGGGTGCCATGCGTAATGGAATGGTCTCTGTACCATCCTGAATTTGTTCTATAATAAGGTTATTTCCTTTAGCGCTGTTTTTTCCGTAACGCATATATAAGAAACTAACAAATACTCCCCCAAGAGGCAGCAAATAAAGTAGCCATGGATGCTCTAAACGTACATCTGTTACATAGTCTAAGCTTTTCAGAAAGAAAGCCGAGGCAGTTCCCGATAAGAGTCCAACCACACTTCCGAGTACAATCCATTTGATAAATGTACTCCAAAGTGCAAAATGACTTCTTTTCTTCACGAATTCATGCCATCGTGCAGACCATTGATTCATAACAGCAACTCCCAAAGTCAGTATAAATTAGTCTCTAGCAACAAAACAGACTCCTACCAGTGAAGCTCACTCTGGTAGGAGTCATTAGTCTGAAGAGACGGTTGTGGCGAACTCCATCGCCTTGTTATATGTTATTCTTAGTCCTCAGAATCTACGTTATGATACACTTGTTGAACATCTTCTAAATCTTCTAAGGCATCAATCAATTTTTCGAATTGAGCTTGTGCATCTTCAGGAAGTGTTACATAGTTCTGTGGCAGCATGTTCAGCTCAGCAACCGTAAACTCAGTGATTCCTGCATTCCTGAACACTTCTTGTACAGCATGGAACTGATCAGGTTCAGCGTACACGATAACCGCTTCATCCTCTTCTAGAACATCACGTACATCAAGTTCTGCATCGAACATCATCTCAATCACTTCATCGGCAGTTTTACCTTCTACACCGATAACAGCCGTTGAGTCAAACATGTAGGCTACAGATCCGCTGACACCCATATTCCCGCCATTCTTACTGAATGTAGAACGGATCAAAGGCGCTGTACGGTTAACGTTATTCGTAAGTGCATCGACGATGATCATCGAACCGTTAGGTCCAAATCCTTCGTAACGAAGCTCTTCATAATTCTCATCACCGCTGCCTTTGGCTTTATCCATTGCGCGGTCAATAATGGCTTTTGGTACATTGTAAGTTTTTGCACGTTCTAATACAACCTTCAAGGCCCGGTTTGCTTCTGGATCGGGTTCACCTTTCTTGGCTGCTACATAAATCTCAACACCAAACTTTGCATAGACGCGACTTGTGTTGGCGTCTTTGGAGGCTTTCTTTTCCTTAATATTATTCCACTTACGACCCATATTGTTCCCGCTCTCTTTCAACATGAATTAAAAACAATTGTTACTTATTATACCCTTGATTAATAGCTCTAGTAAAGTGCGCTGGTAGGTTAATCCTCTAAGCTGTCACAATACACGCATAAAAAAGGCCCCTAAATCAGACAGGAGCCTTCTAAAAACTTATTTTATTTATACCCAAACCTCTTGGGCTGTTTCAATTACGAGACGTATTTTATCCCACTGCTCTTCTTCGGTTAGGATATTTCCTTCCTCGGTGGAAGCAAACCCACATTGAGGACTTAAGCAAAGCTTCTCAATATCTACATATTGTGCCGCTTCTTCAATACTTGCTTTGAGCTGCTCTTTGCTCTCAAGACCACCATGTTTCGTAGTTACTAGTCCCAATACCACAAATTGATCTTTAATAAATCGTAAGGGCTCAAAATCGCCCGCCCGCTCATTATCATACTCCAAGAAAAAAGCATCCACTTTAGTATTCGAAAAAAGTTCTTCGGCCACAGGCTCATAACCACCAGCTGCGAACCATGTGGAACGGAAATTACCTCGGCATACGTGAAGCGCAATCGTCATATCATCTGGACGACTGGCAATGCTCTCGTTAATCAGCCTAACGTAATCCCTAGCCAATTGATCTGGATCTGTACCTCTGCTTCGTAAATGCGCCCGATGTCTACCACTACACAGCGTTCCCCAAGTTGTATCGTCTAATTGGAGGTAACGGCAGCCTGCATCATAGAACGCTTGGATTGCAGTTCGGTAAACAGCAATAATATCTTGGAATAGGGTTTCTTGATCCGGGTAAACTTCATTCCCGTTAAAATCCTCCACAAAGTGAAATAAAGCGGGTGAAGGGATCGTCATTTTCGGAATTCGGTCTCCAGCCATTTGTTTCAAAGCGATAAATTGGTCGATCATTGGATGATCTTCAAAGGCAATCCGGTCCACGATTCGAAAAGATTCCGCGCGCTGAGCCGCTTCCGCTCTTCCTTGATTTAAGTTAATCTTCTCAGTTCCTTTAATCCCTACAAAGAAATCGAGATGCCACCAGGAACGGCGAAATTCTCCGTCTGTGACCGCCAATAAGCCCACTTCTTTTTGCAGATCCAGTAGTTTGGCGATTTCAATATTCTCAATTTCATGAAGCTGACTGCCCGTGATTTCACCATTGTCATATTGGAGGCGGGCTGCTTTTATCTCATCCGTTCGTAAGAAGCTGCCAACGATATCGTAGCGAAAGGGTGGAGCATTTCTCTGGGTGCCAATTACGGGTCTAATCATACCGATCCTCCTACTGCTATAGTAAAAAATGATTTAGATCAAAATAACTTCCTGAAACCAGGTCATTCAAAATCTCGATATACTTAGATGCCATTACACTCGGTCTGCGATCTTTATGCGCTATCCAGCCAACCGTAAATACTTCATTGCTCTCAAAAGGAATCGTCTTCAGTCCATCACCATTTAGATCAGACGCCAGAATTCCTGTGCCTACCGTATAGCAATCCGTACCCATTAATAAATTGGTCAGTGTCGCTCGGTCATTCACCTTAATATTCTTCTCAATTTGTGAAAAGCTTAACATTTCCTCTGAGAAGTGCAGTGAATTGTTCTCCCCCTGTTCAAAAGTAATATAGGGGAATGGCACAATATCATCCTGTGTAATGACGTCCTTATGAGCCAGCGGGTGCCCGGTTCGAACATAAAGATGCGGATCGGTATTAAAAAGTGGTGTGAATTTCAGATTGCCATCACTAAACAGTTTATTCATATGCTTATAGTTACTCTCGTTAATATAAAGAATTCCTAAATCACTGCGCAAGGTACGTACATCTTCGATAATCTCGTAGGTTTGCGTCTCTCTCAAGCTAAAGTTGTATTCTGAGACATCATTGTGCTTCATGAGATTTACAAAGGCGTCAACCACAAAGGCGTAGTGCTGCGTAGAGATGGAAAAATAGATCGGACTACGCTTTTTCCCCGTATAACGATTCTCCATAAGCTCTGTCTGTTCAATAATTTGGCGGGCATAACCCAGGAATTCCATTCCCTCAACGGAAATACTGATTCCACGGTTGGTCCGCTCAAAAATCGTAATCCCCAGTTCACTTTCTAACTCTTTAATGGCATTGGACAGGCTCGGTTGAGAAACAAAGAGCTTCTTTGCCGCCTCATTCATGGAGCCACTATTTGCAATTTCGATAGCGTAGCGGAGTTGTTGCAACGTCACTCCTATTCCCCCTGTTCCAGACCTGTTAGTTCTGTATTCTGTTTCATGCTAGGTGATATCGTAGCATATTTTCATATGGCAATCCAAGATAATCCTTATCTTATTTACGTATTAAGAGTGCTTTAGCGTGTACGCTTCTTAGCAGCATCAATTTTGGAGGGGTCAAGTCCCTTCCAAATATTCGGCATATCGACTTGCTCAGGGTGCTCAAACACAAGAAAAGCCGTAGGTAAATATCGTTCCCCATATTGAGAAGATGGCTTGTTCATAATCTCGTTGTCTTTTACCAGTACGGTAGAAGAACCCCCATCCAAATTGGCAGCAATCACTGCTCCATGCTTAAGAAGGATTTGCTGCACATCGTATAGATTTGCACCAATACTATAAGTAGGTTGTCTTCCATCAATAACAACAAATATAATCGCTCCGTCAGCTCGCTGGCCCATCGCTGTTCTTGGTGCAATTCCCCAACCTTCAGCCGCGTTCTTAATTAATCCTTTTCCATTGACGATTAAACGAGGGCTAAAAGTTACTGCCTCCTGAACACCCATTCTACTAATCTCGTCTAAAGAATAATTTCCAGCAACCATCTTCCCTTGTTTATCAAGACCTACGATTTGCGTGGATTTCTTGCCACCGAGACCGTTGTAATATAACTTACCTTGTGAGATCACAATACCGATAGGTTTAAATCCGTTACCTTTCCAGTTGGGGTCAGCGAATCCACCACCGTTGACTCCAGCGATAGCACCTGTGCGCTTCACCATACTAGTTACTTTCTCACCTGATCCTACCTTATCCGGAATTCCCAAACGAACTTTAGTAGGATCATTAACGATCATGACATATCCGGAATATCCAGTACCTGAGACATTTTCTATCTCGACCAGTGGTTTCTCTTTTACTTCAGGTTCAGGAGTGATGGTATGTGTGTCCTTTTCGACCCCCATCTCTTCAAATTGGGCGCTATATTCAGTCACTCTGTTCTTTAATCCGTCCTCACCAATAATATATTTAGCCATGTAGCGGTGCTGTGTTGTAATCAGTGTATCAGCGATTGAATAGCGCAGATTTTTAGCCGAAGGTGCAAAGTAAAACCAACCGCCTCCAGCAATCAACAAAATTAAGCAGAATAAAAACACTTTGGATAGTGTTCGGAAAAAGCTCCGTTTCTTACGTTTTTTTGTTGGCTTCTTTTTACGTACGGTGGAACGTTGAGGTAATGATGAAGTGCTCACTTCTTTTTCCTCCCTGACTATTACGGAATTTGAAAATAAATGTCTAACTTTATCATAGACGATAAATTCCATGAAAAGTTTCTGTTAAGGGAATTACTAGTTATACGTAAGTTTCTGAGCATACACAAAAATATCGCCGTACGATCCTCATCATACGACGATTGTTAGTTCTCTTTTATAATTTCGCCATTATTTGTGGTCTCTTTATTCGCTGCAATACATAACAAATGAAGAATAGATTTATTCCCAGCAAAATAATCATAATCCCTGCTGACCATTCTAATGGATGCTTTACACCAAATGTAACCAGTAAAGAAGGTACCATCGTCAAGAAGCTTAGTGCTGAAGCAATATGTAATCCTTGTCGTGGCTTTTGCATTACCATGGATAATATTCCAGTTATAAAGATCATGAATATGCAAATCAGAAGATTATCAAAGATTAATATACTTTGTGCTGTTGAGAACCAAATGAGGCTGGTTTCATGCATGAAAACATATTGGATGAAGTTTGCGCTCAGCCAAGTAAACAATGACGACACTACCAGCATTACTAATGAAATCAGGATTGCAATCATACTCTTCCCAATGAACATTGACTCTGTTCGTATTGGCGTTGACAATAAAGATTCAAAGGTCTTATATACTTTTTCTCCTCCAATCGAATATGAGATCATATTTACTGTTATTCGAGGCACACCTAGAGCCATAATGATGATTGGATAATAAAAGTTCAATTTGCCAAAATAAATATAGGCTAGCATCGTAAAGATGGCTGGTGCAACGATTAAGAAAAGCATGCTAAACCGAAATCGCTTTAAAGCTACGAAATATTTCCATTCATGATGAAGAACACTAGACATTTGTGATTTCATCAAAAACACCTACCTTCTTATATGACTCTGCAAGAAAATACGAACGATCCATTTTCTTAACTTTTATAAAGATAAAATAAGAGTTAACCCCTACCAAAACGACTAAAAATACTGCTGATAGTAAATAAGTAGCCACCATCAAATGCTGAGTAAATGAATTAAAAAGAATAACAATATAAATATAAATCGGATAAAAAACTACGCTTAGCTTACTATTCGCCTTCAGGATATCATCAGAAGTAATGGATCGATCTACTCCTATTAAAGTGACGGCTAATAAAATATGAAAAAATAGAATCAACATACCTACCCATTCCCTAAAATTGATTTGAAAAGGCTCATATGTGAAACTCTTCACTAATAGCATTAAAATGAATATGGATAAATAACAAACTCCACTGCTAACGATGCAAAACATACATTTTCCATAAAATAGGCTTCTGCTCTTAATTGGTGAGGATAATAATGTTTCTATCGTTTTCATTTCTTTCTCACCCGCAAAGCTATTGGCTGTCCATTGCTTTAACAGAGTAAGTGGAAATAAGATTGATCCGCTCAACAAAACAGTATCGTTCATTTGAAACACAGGAGCTACGATCCCTATGAGAACTACAGCACATAAATGAAAGATCAGAGCGCCTTTATCTTTAAAATACTCTTTTATCTGCATCCTAAAGACGGTTTCTATTTCATTCATTTGGTTTCTCACCATTTTCTACCTGCATATACAGCTCTTCGAGGTCAAATTCCTTAGTTTCAATATTCTTCACATCTATCTCTAATGTGGCTAACACTTTGATCAACTTCGAAATCGCAATATTTTCTGTTAGTTCAACGATAAGGGTGTTTTGCTGTACCTCGTATTCAATATTTATTTCAAGACTAGACAACGCCTTATGAAGACGTTCCAAATCAGCGGACAAATCTTGGTTGCAGATAATACGGACTTTACTATTGGCTTGCTCTTTTAATGCTGCCATTGTGTTAGTATATACGTTTTTCCCATGTCGCATTATTGTGATCTTATTACAGATCTTTTTTACTTCTTCTAAATTGTGTGTGGTCAAAATAATGGTGGTCCCGTACTTTTGTGCTAAATCATGCAGCATTACTCTTAAATGATCGATGCTTACTGGATCTAGTCCATTCGTGGGCTCATCTAATAAAAGGATTTTAGGTTTGTGAAGTAAGGCTCTAGTTAAAGCAACCTTCTTCTTCATCCCTGTAGAAAAGCCCTTAACAGGCAAATGCTTCTTATCTAGTATTTCAAAATCACTCAATAGCTCGTCTATTCGTTTGTCGTAATCACTACGTTTCATACCATATATTTGAGCAAAATAACTTAAGTTATCATATACACTCAAAGGCTCATATAACCCAACGTCTTCTGATAAAACACCACACATTTTACGAACAGTGTCACCCTCTAGATTAGGATTACAACCAAATACAGATACCTCTCCCTCATCAGGCTCTAAAAGTCCTAATAAGAAACGAAGAGTAGTTGTTTTCCCAGCTCCATTATGTCCCAATAAGGCGTAAACATCTCCCGCCTGAATGGAAAGGCTCAATCCATTAATAGCATTTACACGCCCGAATGTCTTTTTTACATCTTTCAGTTCAATTTTCCGCATCGCACATTCCTCCCTATGAAACACAAAATAAGTATAGCAGACTATACATTGATTGTATAGTTAACTATACTTATTTTGATTGTGATAAATTTTTTTATTGATATAATAAGAAAGTACGACGTAGTCGTTTTAAGTTTTCATCATGAAAGCAATTTTCGATATTAATTATTACATGGGAGCATGACATGAAAACAAGAATAAGAGAATTGCGAAAAGAGCGAAAAATATCTCAAGAGGAATTAGCAAAAGCGGTTCGTGTCACTCGTTTAACCATTATTTCAATTGAGAATGAAAAATACACAGCTTCTTTAATCCTTGCTTATAAAATAGCTAAGTATTTTGGATTAACGATTGAGGAAGTATTTGATTTCTCTGAGGTGGAGGAAAATGATGAATCAAAAATATAAAGCGAGGATTCAAAAACGTTTACGTACCAAAATAATTATCGCTGTTATTGGTGGACTTGCTGTAATAGGTACCTATATTATTAAATTGCTCACTACCACGGCGGATTTTGCTTCTATTGATGCGTATATCACAGGATTTTTCTTTGGTATTGAAGGCGTCTGTGTAATGAACATAATACAGCTTAGAAAGCTGCTTAAAGACGAAAATGCGCTTGAAGAAATGGTGATTTACGAAGAAGATGAAAGAAATCAAAGTATTAAATTAAAAGGTTACAACTCCACTATAAATTTAATGATTTGGTTGCTTTCATTTGGAAGTATTATCTCATCTTTCTTCAACCAGGTTATCTTTTTCACATTGGCAAGTGTTCTTGTGGTCCTGTTAGTCGTGTCTTCATTATTCAGATGGTTTTATACTAGAAACTGAGTGGGGTACATAAGCTCCCTCCTTCCAATTAAAATAGCTGTCTCAGTAGTAGAATTTCTACTTGTGAGACAGCTCCTTTGCACCTCTTATTAATTGCATGATTTATTTAGTGTCTACCCGCTCCACCACCACTGCTGGCGCTACCTCCACCACCTGATGATCCACCACCGCCGGAATAACCTCCTCCACCGGAAGAGCCACTATCATTGTTAGAGTAGCTGTTGCTGGAAGAGCTAGAAGAGCTAGAAGAATGTCTACCTGCACCTCCGCCACTACTCGAACCTCCGCCCCCACGATTCTCGTTACTTGAGGAATATCGTCCTGCTCCTCCACCTCTAGTAGAGCCGCCTCCACCGCTGTTTCCCCAGAAGCTTGACTGTGAGTTATTTGATGGTGTGTTTCTATGATGATGATGGTGATTATTATAGTGATTATTATAACGTCTGTGCCAACGTCTACCATAACCGTAATCCGCTTGACCGTACCAATTCCCATACCGCCGAATATTTCTTGGGCTATAAGGATTAAATGGCAAACCGTACATTTCAATATATTTATTGCGTCGTGAAAGACCATATCCGAACAATATGAGCGGAGCAAATATCAATAAGTATATTAGGAGACCTTTGCCTACACTAACACTAGCCTCCTTTGCTGAAGTGGTTGTTGAGGAAGAATTGGCGACTGTAGTGCCTCCACTGTTTCCCGTCGCTCCAACGGATTGATCCGCTCTAGCCAATAAGAAGCTGTACAAAGCATTAGAAGTTGCCGTAGCTCCCGTTCCGTAATCTTTTTTCACAAATTGGGGCTCAAGTACAGTATCCAAAATATTGCTGATTGCATCATTAGTTAGAACCTTGTCGATGTCCTTCCCTTGCAGAACATGATAGTTGTCTCCACCTATGTCTAGCACGAGCATAACATCCTTAGGGCCAGCAGCAACGGAGGCAAACTTCATGTAGGTATAATCCTGAAGTGTTTTATCTCCTGCGTTCTTTACAGTAACCACATAAATTCCGCTGCCAGTTGTAGTTTTATATCTGTTGCTAGATTCATTCAAATAATCCTTTGTTACTTTTTTGAGTACACCGGCATTATCTGATACATAGTTTTTAGTGCCGACATTTTCCACCCAGGTCCCACCCATGGCTTGAATAAAAGCGCCATAAGTTTTACGTGCACCGTTACTATAAGTTTTAGCTGCAAAATCCGGCTCAAGATATTGAGAGAGAATATCTTTAATCTTACTGTTAGGCAACGTGTCCTCAATACCCTTACCTTGTACCGCCCAGTAGTCATCATCTTTTATAGAAAGCAGTAGCAAAAGCCCGTTATTCTTATCCGCAGAGCCTACGCCCCAGCTATTGAATAGCGAAGTTGCATACTCTTCCATCGAAACTCCATTTGTAGAATCGACTGTCACCACTACGACTTGAGCACCCGTATCCTGATGTAATCGAATTCCATAGTTCACCATGTAATTCTCAGCTTTCTCGTCGATCACATTCGCAAAATCATTCACATAAAATGACCCAGTATGCTTAGGTACAGCTGTCTTGGCTGAAGTTAAAACCGGAAGAAGCAAAACACTTAACATCAGGGTGGCAAGTGTGGTAAGAAGCATCTTTCTAAAAATTCTGTAGTTCATATGTACCTCCTGCTCTATCATAATCTCTTTTATTTATCGGTTACGCTCAGTTTACACAATAGTTCCATTTTGTTCTATTCAATAAACCACACATCCAGATGTTACATAAAGCCCCGGCCGCCAAATTCACATAAAGAAATTAGCACTTTCAGGTTTAGATATAGCTATAATAATGAAAATAATAATAATTAGGTTAATCAATATGCTTATGAAAAATTCTGATAATTTATTTTGATCTCTACGGAATAATAATCGATTTATCTGAAATCCTAATGATATCCCTTCACCTATTAAGTTGATCGGTAAATCTATAAACGAATAAAGAGCTATTACAAAGAGTAATTTCCAAAGTAAATGCCCAGCAAAAAAAGAGAAGATTACGATGCCAATATGTATTAAAGGCCACATTAAAATGATTGTACTGAACATGGATGTCCCTTCGATTAAAAATCCAAGCATTATTCCCACACCAATCAACAAAAAAAGAAAACTCAAAGAGGACCCAAAGGGTACAGCCGCGTGGCTGAATACCTTTCCATCGAATTGATCAATAATATCAATACCATATATAAAGCAAGCGATTGTTAAAATGATCAGAAGAATGAACTGAGAAACTTTAATCCCAATTAATCTATTCATGTTTTTCTCCTCTATTTTCCTAATCTAGCGCAATATAATCTACTTCTTAATTCTACTAATCCATATGTACTTATTTTACTATCGTGAAATCTTTCTCACTCTCATGAATAGGCAGATCACTCATAGTTACTTTCTTCACAGATGCCCGTTTCAATGATTTCATGCAATGGACTAGAAATGAGATTCGCTGCTCTTCTCCTTGTACTTCTACCTCTACACTTCCGTCGTTTAAATTTTGTACCCTACCCGTTAATTTCATTCTTTCAGCAATCGTATATATTTCCAAACGGAATCCTACGTTTTGAACTCTACCCGAGAAAACTATTTGTTTTCTAACGACAGGACTTGAAGGAAAATCCAGTAACTGAATACGATTTGCATGCCAAATCACATAATTATTTCTAACTTTTTTGAACACATTCACACGTTTCATACTCCTTTTTTAGAACTACTACGATTTATGCTATATTGTACCATAGCCATTGGTAAAATAAGGGGCTGAATTGATCACTCTTTAATTACTAAATACACAAAAAGACTCAGCATTCCGCTGAGCCTCCAAATTTGTATCAACTTCAAGTCATAGGTTGGTTCAAGCTATTCATTAAAATCAAACAGAGTAGTTGTTAAATAACGTTCACCAGTATCAGGCAAAATCACCACAATCGTCTTCCCTTTATTTTCTGGACGTTTAGCAATTTCTGTAGCTGTATATACCGCGGCGCCAGACGAGATCCCTACAAGTAATCCCTCGGTCTTGGCAATTTCACGCGCTACATTAAATGCGTCTTTATTCTTCACCTGAAAAATCTCATCAACAACCTCTTTATTGTAAATCTCCGGAATGAAGTTAGCCCCAATCCCTTGAATTCCATGCGCACTAGGCCGGCCACCAGATAATACCGGTGAATCAAACGGTTCGATAGCGACGATCTGTACAGAAGGGTTCTTAGCCTTCAAAGCTTCCCCAACCCCTGATATGGTGCCTCCAGAACCAACACCCGCAATAAAAATATCTACATTTCCATCTGTATCCCGCCAAATTTCCTCTGCAGTTGTCGTTCTGTGAATTTCAGGGTTAGCTGGGTTGCTGAATTGTTGTGGAATGAATGCATGTGGAATTTCCGCTGCCAATTCCTCCGCCTTTTTCAGAGCACCGCTCATCCCTTCAGCTCCAGGTGTTAATACAAGCTTAGCACCAAGTGCAGCCATCACCTTACGGCGTTCAATACTGAACGTATCCGGAAGTACGATAATCAACGGGTACCCAAGGCTGGTCGCAGCCATTGCAAGGCCAATGCCGGTATTGCCACTTGTTGGCTCAATAATTACAGAATCTTTGTGAATTAAGCCTTTATCCTCAGCATCTTTGATCATCGCATAACCTATACGATCCTTGACGCTACCTCCAGGATTAAAAGACTCTAACTTGGCAAGGATTTTTGCTTCAACGTTCTGAGATTTACTATATTTCGAAATTTCCAATAACGGTGTATTACCAATCAAATCTGTTACGCTTTTATATATATTAGCCATAATAATCTCCTCATTTCATATTCCCCCATCAACTTACTTAGTATTAAGTCTAACAGGATTTAGAGGATTTTCAACCTGTCGTACTACGCTTAACCGAAACACTAGACTCTCGCACAATTAAACGCGGATCAAGCTGTACTCTTTGGTAGTCGCCCGTAATATTATCCTGAATGCGTTGCAACAGAAGCTGAGTAGCCAAACGGGCGACTTCATTTCCCATGATCGAGACCGAACTAATCTGCGGACTTGTAATGGTTGTCCATGCGTTATTATCCACCCCTACCACTGCCACATCCTCAGGAACACGAACGCCTAACTCTTTAAATCGGTTTACGATCCCTATAGCGACCATGTCATTTACAGCATATATTGCATCTGGCATATGGGTCAGGCTATAGAAATAATCTGCAGCTTGTACCCCCGTTTGCAAGGAGAAATCCTCTCCAAAATAAACCAAAGAAATATCCACTTGATTTAACGCCTGCTGATAGGCAAGATAACGATCTTCAATGAGATCCTTCTGAGCTCCTGCGTAAGCAATTCTAGTTCGGCCAATATTGCTTAGATGTTCCATGATTAGCTGGCCCTCAAAACATGACAGGCTTACGACATCCGCTTTCACATTCTCTGTAATGCGTTTCCCGTAGTTAATGATGGAGACAGGAACACTCGATTTATTAATTAGCTCTACCATAGTCTTGGGATAAGCAAGAGGCATGATAATGAGTCCATCAACATGTAATTTCTTGATCTCACGAATCGTTTCGAGCTCTGTCCGCGGATTTCCGGAAGTATTAATCTGAATGACTCGATATCCGTCCTGTTTAGCTGCTTGCTCCACGGACCAGGCGATATCTGGAATAATGGCATTTCGAATGTCGGGAACGGCCAGAGCGATTTGCTTCGTTTGGCGAATCTTCAGACTTTGTGCAGAGGTATTAGGTGTAAAACCCATCTCCTCAATCACTTGCAGTACTAATGCCTTAGTCTTGGAACTAATTCCCTCCGAATTATTAATCGCTCTTGAAACAGTAGCAATACCTACTCCCGCTCGTTTCGCTACATCCTCTATGGTTACTTTGTTTTTATTAGCCAAGTTGATAGTCCCCTCATTTTCGGAATCGTTTCCGTAATCATAGCTATTATTAAATCTATCCGTCTCATTCAAGCCGTTTTTGCAATGTATTTATTATAACATATATGGACTTATAAAAGCACTTATAGCAAGTACCACACAGTCTATATATGCCTGCTACCTCTAAGTTTAGGTGAAATTTTTCACTAATTTTCGATATTAATATTTTAGTATTTAAATTTGACAATATGAAAATTATGTGACATATTTGTTCTCGGAAACGTTTCCTCTTTTCCAGGAGCAAAACACTATTTATTATCAATTAATTAATCTAGGAGATGAATGATATGCAAGCATTAAGATGGCATAACGTCAAAGATCTACGGTTAGAAACGATTGAAGAACCAGCAGCACTTGAAGGAAAAGTGAAAATCAAAATAGAATGGTGCGGGATTTGTGGCAGCGATCTTCACGAATATGTAGCCGGTCCTATTTTCATTCCCCAAGGTACAGATCATCCCCTTACTGGTGAAAAAGCGCCAGTCGTAATGGGACATGAATTCTCTGGACAAATCGTTGAAGTAGGTCAAGGCGTTAGCAAGTTTAATGTTGGTGATCGAGTTGTCGTTGAACCAGTTTTTGCATGTGGTGAATGTGTAGCTTGTCGACAAGGCAAATACAATCTTTGTGAAAAAATGGGCTTCCTAGGTTTGGCTGGAGGCGGCGGTGGATTCTCAGAATACGTTGCAGTAG
The DNA here is from genome assembly GCF_037972555.1 of Paenibacillus sp. FSL R5-0744. Classification (NCBI taxonomy): domain Bacteria; kingdom Bacillati; phylum Bacillota; class Bacilli; order Caryophanales; family Paenibacillaceae; genus Paenibacillus; species Paenibacillus sp. FSL R5-0744. The sequence goes on along the minus strand of NZ_CP150228.1, from coordinate 3,139,377 downwards.
ACCAACATATGGTGCACAAAATTCCTGACAGCTTGTCCTATGAGCAAGGCGCTCTAGTAGAACCTTCTGCAGTTGCTCTGCATGCTGTTCGTTCCAGTCAATTGAAGGTCGGAGATAAAGCTGTAGTATTTGGCGCTGGCCCTATCGGTTTGCTTGTGATTGAAGCTTTGAAAGCTTCCGGTGCAGCTGAAATTTATGTTGTTGAACTCTCAGAAGAACGTAAGAGCAAAGCTGAGGAACTTGGTGGTATTGTAATCGATCCTAAACAATATGATGTGGTTGAAGAAATTCAAAAACGTACCGATGGCGGCGTGGATGTTGCTTTTGAAGTCACAGGTGTCCCTCCCGTTCTAACACAAGCTATCAATTCCACTAAATTAAGTGGTCAAATCATGATCGTTAGTATTTTTGAAAAAGATGCTACGATTACTCCAAACAACATCGTACTTAAAGAACGTAATTTAACTGGTATCATCGGATACCGTGATGTATTCCCAGCAGTAATTAGTCTCATGGAACAAGGTTACTTCCCTGCGGACAAACTGGTAACTAAAAGAATCAAATTGAACGAAGTGATTGAACATGGATTCGAGGCGCTTTTGAAGGAAAAAAATCAAGTGAAAATTCTTGTAAGTCCTAAACAATAACCATAAACAGCCAAGTGGCTGATCTATAGAGCAAGAGTCCTTCTCCATAAGAGAGGGACTCTTGGCTTCTTTTATATAATTATGAGTACTTCTCATTTAATAAATAGTGCAGATTCTCTTTTACCGATGGCCATTCGTTATCCAAAATACTAAAGACAACATTATCATGAATCGAACCATCAGATCTAATTCTATGCTGGCGTAGAACCCCTTCTTTTACAGCCCCTAATCGTTCTACCGCTCTTTGCGACCTCAAGTTAGTCTTCACCACTGTAAACTCTACACGAATCAGCTTTAGCTCTTCAAAACAATAGTGAAGCAGTAATGACTTAGCCTCGGTGTTCACACTCGTTCTCCAATATTCAGGTGAGATCCACGTACATCCGATTTCAGCATTGCGATGAACCAAATCCGGATGCATGATTCGAGTGGTACCGACGATTTGTCCAGTAGCTTTTTCAATGATGACGAAGGGAATTTGCGATTCATTGTTTTGATTTGCGAATGCGGTTGTGATTAAATCCTGTACCTGCTCGTCCGACGTTATTTTTCGCCAAGTAAATTCCCAGATGTTTGGATTTCTTAATACTCTCGCTAGCCCTTCTACATGGCTGTCATCCATTGGAATCAGCTTGACTGTACTGCCCTCCAAGATTGAATTACGAGGTTGGATCATTTCGCACACCGCTCTCTTAATGATATATGTTGGATGATATCCGCAATTTCTTCTACACGATAAGCGATATGATCTGCCCCAGCATTCTCCAGTTCTTCTTTAGGTCCATAACCAAACGTCACACCAATAGATTCTACTCCACAACCTATAGCACCGATAATATCATGCTCTCGGTCCCCAATCATCACAGCTTCCTCCGGAAGAATAGCATTCTGATCGAGTACGTACTGTATCACATCTTTCTTTTTAGAACGGGTGCCATCTAGATTACTACCACCGATATGCTCAAAATAATGATCTAGTTTATAATGCTCAAGAATTTGTTCTGCAAAAACAGTAGGCTTGGAGGTAGCTACATACAATGAAAATCCTTTATTCTTGAGGTCTTCCAGCAATTGCGGTATACCATCAATCACCATATTCTCAAGCATTCCAACGGTGCTGTAACGCTCACGGTAGAATACAACTGCTTGTTGCGCTTGTTCCTCTGAGAACTGATGCAGCTCGATAAATGAATCATAAAGAGGTGGGCCTATGTAAGGAAGAAGTTTATCCAAATGCTCGATCTGAATATCAAATTTGTTCAATGCGTATTCTACGCTTTTTGTTATGCCTTCTTTAGGGTCCGTTAATGTACCATCCAAATCAAATAAAATACTTTGTAGTCCTCTTCCCACTGCTGTCTTGCTCCCCTCAATTGATATTAATGGATGTATTTATAATACCTTCGTTTCTACATACTTTCCACATACTTCTCGAATACGATCAGTACGAAAGTTATTTTTATATATCGGAGGAGTATTTTATGAACATGACCCATTATATGTCTTTGCTAGCGGATAATCAGCCTTGGAACTTGATTTTATTTATGGCGATCCCTGTGATTTTTGCTGAGACGATCACCGTTACAGAGTTTATTATTTTGTTCACCAAAAATCTAAAAGGCTCTTTACGGACCTTTAACAAATTCTGTAGCATTCTGGCGGGGTTGTACTTCACAGGGGTATTCCTCTACTTGTTTCCTACCGCATTCATCCCTTTGTCAGTGAATGGTGAGTGGCACACATGGGTTGACGTGGTAGCCGTAGGCTTCTATTTGAGCGGAGTGCTTTTCTTATTACCGCTAGCTTTGTTAGATCTTGGTCTGATCGCTCGTAAACGAACAGATGAACAGAAAATGAAGCTTCATTTTATACTCATCAGTGGATTCTTGGTTGTAGCACATATCGCGATGATATTCGGGATGATCAATCCGGAAATTGTGGGCAGCATGGGTGGAATGGGCGACATGATGCACTAACTTAACATATAAAAAAAGCAGATCAAGGCTAAGCCCTTGGTCTGCTTTTCTAATGTGATGCGAAGGTTATCCCGCACTTTGAACAGAAATTACACTACGCTTCTTGCGCAATAAAAACATAAGTGGTAATCCAAACAACACGATGATAGAGCCGACTACGAATACATCATTCACACCCATAGTGAACGATAATAATCTTATCGAATCTGCATTACCTGCACCTGAACTGATCAATTCTTTAGAGTGCAGTAAGGATCTTGTGGACAAAATAGAAGTGAACACCGCAATCCCAAGTGAGCTTAACACATTCCGAACCCAGTTGTTGATCGATGTGGCATGACCTGACCATTCGACTGGAATTTCCTCCATAGACGCCGTGCTACTCGGAACGTTAGCTAATCCAATACCTAAATTCCGAACAACCATTGCCCACATAATGAAGCTGTAAGAAACATTTGTATGCAGCCGGCTCATCATGAATAAACCGATGAAAATAAATAAAATACCAGCAGAAATTAACTTCACAGGCCCAAACTTTGGATACATCTTACCCACGATTGGACTAAGTAAAGCCAGCAGAATCGAAGATGGCAATAAGATAAGCCCCGTTTTAAGTGTTGTTGCTCCTTCTACCGTTTGTAAGAACAATGGAGTTAAGTAAGTTCCAGCATACATTGCTATCGTCACCAAACTATAGATACTAAGCATGGCAGTAAAGCGCCGATTTCGAAAGACACGCAGATTCAGCAATGGTACTTCCGCCTTCAGCTCGTGCAAGACGAAGAAAACTAAAAGTACGATCCCCATAAGTATTAAGGATAGGGTCTTCCATGAGCTCCATCCCCAGCTATTGCCTTGGCTAAATGCGGTTAATAAAGATAAGCTGCCCAGTACAACAGTTAGGAAGCCAGGAATATCAAATGATTTCGGAACATTCATTCGATAGTATGGAATTAACGTTACGGTTAGAATAACAGCAATGATCCCAATGGGAATGTTAATTAAAAATAACCAGTGCCAGCTAGCATACTGAAGTAACCATCCGCTAAATGTCGGACCTATGGCTGGGGCTACCATCGCGGATAGCGACCATAGGCTCACGGCGAAAGGTCTGCGTTCAGCTGGAATCACTTGGAATATAATCGTCATCGTACAGGCCATAATCAGCCCGCTGCAAGACCCCTGAAGCATTCGAAATACAATCAAAGAGGTTGGATTCCAAGCTATTGCACAGAGTAAGGAGAACATGGTGAATCCCATCAAAGCGAATAGATACAGTCGCTTATAGCTAAATCTGCCTCCCAGATATCCGGCAAGTGGTGCAGTTACTCCCGTTGCTAGCATAAAACCTGTAACCATCCATTGCATAGTGTTCAGGTTCGAATGGAAATGATTCATTAAAAGAGGAACAGCTATGTTGATGGTCGTTGTACTTAAGACAGAGACGAAGTTTCCGAAGAATATGGCAATCATTATAGGCCAAAAATGAATTTTACTTTCTTGTTTAACGTCCATGCTACCCCTCCTCATCTTTTTTATATGTCTACTTTTACATATATAATTCAACTTAAATAATGTTATAATCGTATGGATAATATGTCAATGATGACATATCGCCAAAAATCACAATGAAAACGGATTTATAATAACTGGAGGGCTTCATAGTAATGAATACACTGTCTTATGGACTTCTTGCTTTACTAAGTGCTAACTCGTTGTCTGGATATGAATTAACACAGAATATAAAACCGTTATGGCGAGCAGGACATAGTCAAATCTACCCTCTTCTTATGAGCATGGAGCAGCAAGGTTACATTTCATATCAGCTCATTGAGCAATCGGATAAGCCGGATAAAAAGGAATACTCCATTACGGAAGCAGGAATTGAGCAATTGCGGAATTGGGTGGAAACTCCAGCTGAGCCTCCAGTCCTACGGGACGAGCTACATTTTAAGCTGTATAGTCTATGGCTCTCCAAACCCGAGGAGGCAAAAGAACTTCTACAAAAACGAGCGGAGTTTTGTAAAAGTGAGCTAGAACGATACAAGGTCTTGCTGAAAGCTAACGAAGTCTTACGTGATGAACGAAGTGAGAGTCGTGAATTAAAAGCAACCACTTTTGGACGCTACTTACTCATTCAGAAACGAGTGCTGGATATGGAGAGCTCTATACAATTTTGCGAGTGGGCACTTGAAGAGCTTGAGCCAGCAAAATAGCGTTAGCTGACAACAATTAAAAAGAGACTTCGCGTACATACGCAAAGTCTCTTTTGGCTCTTACTTTTCGGATTTTGTTAATCTAGGCAGCCGTACCTCGCATCGGGTTCCAACTCCAGGCTGACTTGTAATTCGAATCTTACCGCCGTGTAATTCTACAAGCTTTTTAACAATGGATAGTCCAAGACCTGTACCACCATATTGCCTGGATCGTGATTTCTCAACTCTGTAGAAGCGTTCAAAGACATAGGGCAGTTCTTCCTCAGGAATACCTATTCCGGTATCCTCTACAATAAATAAAACGGTATCTCCGTCGACATCCTCATCTACATGGACGGTAATCTCACCTTCATCCGTATAACGGATCGCATTCTCCAGAAGATTCATCATAATCTGTTCCATACGCTTTTCATCTCCACGAACCCTATACGAAACTCCATGATACATAATCTTCAGCTGAAGTCCCTTTTCTTTGGCTTTCAATTCCACTCTGCGTACCGCTTGTTCTGCCATGTGCTTAAGATCTATCCAGTCCAGCGTAAGTGAGATTTTACCTTCTTCCATCTTTGCCAGTTCAAATAAATCTTCTACCAGATGCTCAAGCCGATGCGCTTCCTCGTGAATAATATGCAAATACAGATCTCGTTCCCCTTCGGTCTCATAAAGCCCATCCTTTACGACCTTAGTATACCCCTTCAAATAAGTGATGGGTGTTCGTAGTTCATGAGAAATGTTGGCTAAAAATTCCTGACGCGTGTCCCTATATCTTTGCAGATCTATAGCAAGGTCGTTAATAGCTCCTGCCAAAAATCCGATTTCATCGTTACTCCGTATGGAAAGTCTCGTTTCCAATTCACCGGCAGCAATTTTTCTAGTCGCCTTCTGCATCTTGATCAGCGGCCTGGATAACAACAAACTAATTATTCCCGTGATCCCTAGTGCCAATATAAAGGCCCCAATTCCTGCGAGCAACAATAGATTACGGATAGAAGCCAAGGATTGCTTCATATTCTCTGTAGAGGACATTACATATAGTGCAGACTGGATGGTTTGACCATTTGAAATTGGTTTCCCAGTGATGAAATATCTGTGTCCAGTAGGATCTGTATACTCAAAATTCACACTTTTTCCGGCAAATATCCGACTAATATCCGAAGCATTTATGAATGAACGATCTGCGCGGTCATGAACACCCGAATGGAGAATGACACTACCGTCTTTTGAAATATTAAATATACTCACGTCCGAAAACTCTGCAAAAGTACTCATCATCTGCTCGTTAGAACTATCCGGTGATTCAGCCATTCCGATAAAATGCGAGGTTAGCTCCTCAGTTTCTTTTTGCATCTCGTTGTAATAAAAGCTGGTAAACATTCGGTCTATCGTTATCCCAAGAATAAACAAAACAACTAAAAAAACAGACATAATAACTGACCCGAGCTTCAGTCCGATCATATTATTCTTCATAGATGATTACCTGGGATCTCAAATTTATAGCCTAACCCCCATACCGTTTGAACAGGATTATAAGACAGACCCGCCTTATGTAATTTCTCGCGAATATTCTTAATATGTGTGTCGATGACACGGTTCTCACCCTCATAATCATTGCCCCATAAACGCTCCACTAGTTCTTCTCTCGTAAAGACACGGTGCGCATTTTGTGCCAAGGCCGTTAGCAGATCAAATTCCTTGAGTGTAAACTCAACTGCTGTATCCAGAATATGTACCTCACGAGCATCCGGGTAAATCGCAAGCTCAGGGTAGCTCAGAACCTTTTTCAGAGGTTGTTGGGTCGATGTAAGCATTGAACGCCGTACCAAAGAGTAAATTCTTGCGACTAATTCCTCTGGCTCGAACGGTTTGGTGAGATAGTCATCCGCGCCTATGCCGAGACCACGAACCTTGTCCTTAGTTTCCGATCGAGCTGTTAGCATTAGAACGGGGACAGAGCTTACCTCTCTAACGGCTTTACAGACCTGCCAGCCATCCATATCTGGCATCATCACATCCAGCAGGATTAGATCAAAGTTCTGTTGATTCAGCAAAGTGAGTGCCTCATGCCCCGTTGACGCTTCTCTAGTCGTTATTCCTTCTCTTGTTAAATAAATCCGAATTAAATTCCGCATGTTCCATTCATCGTCAACGATCAGTACCTGAAGCTTATTCAAGTTGTTCACCTCTTCGTGGCCTAGTGACCGGAATGTGGATTGCCTCCTGCCGCCGGTGAGATTTCCAGCATATCATCGATTTCGCTTTGGACACTTCCTTTTATTGCGTTGATGTCCCCAGTTAACCAAGCATGATTATAGGGGCCTTCTGCTGGTGAATCTTGAAATTTAGGTTGAAGGGTCATCATATATTCCATCACGGAATCTGGCAACCCGTCTTTTTCCGTAAAGATAAGCGGTGCATGTTTCCCTAAATGCGAAAAAGGTGCAGCGGCGATCGCCAGCATCGTTGAATCGGTAGTCAACAAAGACAAGTTATGTCCAGGTGTCGTTATGCCCCAGCCGAAACTGTTGCTGGCGTCCTTAAAAGTAGCAAAAGCAATGGCATTCTCATACATGTCTTTTCCAGCTATACGGGTTACTGTGCCGAATTCCTGTAATTGCTTTTCTACTGCTGTAGATACAACTTTTTCAGGTCCTAAGATATAAATCGTAGCCGAACCTCCACGCTCTTTCAAAGCATTAACGGTAGGATCTGGAATTTCATCTTTTGTTACATAGAGAAGCGGCTCTGGCATATGGGCGATCCAATTCACTGCAGGCAGTGTGTACTCAGGACTATCCATAGAACCTACAATGACTGCCTTTGGAAGATCACCGGAAGCTTTTGCATAATAAGTATCAATAGCTTGTGCTACAGCTGCCGGCTCGTCCCCTTCAATTCGGTCTACTTTCAGATCCATTGTCTTTAATTGTTCTTCGACATTGGAAGCCATGGGTCCGACGAGCACTACTTGTACACCATTATTACCTTCTGCACCTAAAGGATTCAATCGCTTAAGCTCTGCTAACGTTGCCTCAGGGACACCCTCTTTAGTTGTAAAAAGAATAGGGCCATTATTCGGATGATGGATCAAATCCGCACTAACCGCGGCAATCTGCCAATTGCTTACATCCGTTAATACTACACTTGAAGGTCTGTTGTTCTTCGTCTGTGCAGTCCATAGGGTTTGTGAAACGATAACTGCTGCCGCAGTCGGGTCAGAAGTGTTTATACGAGTTGTGTTTTTTGATGCGATCCATGGTTGATCCACTGACGATATAGAAGCTTGCTTATCTGATCCAGATGGGGCATTATTGCCCGATTGACAGCCAGCTAACACTGCACTTAGAAGCAATGTTACAGCAACTATGGGTATGATTTTTTTCATCTTAAACCCTCCATTTTAATTTCTCGCTTAATTTAGAGTAGTTTAGTCTATAAATGTGTAGAAAGTATGTAGAATTTAAAATATATAAAATTTGTATATGATGCAAAAAGAGCACCTGTAAGCCATGAACGACTTAGGATGCTCTTTTACTTTAGAAATTCCGTTTCTACAATTACCAGTGTTTAGCGATAAAGGTATCCCGTCCGGATTGCTCACGATCCTCTTTATAATGCTTGGGATTCTTGTGATGATAGTCCTGATGATATTCTTCCGCTCGATAAAAGGTTGGCGCTGGAAGGATTTCCGTCACAACGGGTCCTGAGAATCTGCCACTCACAGCAACTTGCTCCTTCGAGGCAAGGGCTGCTAAACGTTGTTCTTCGTTATAGTAAAAGATGGCTGTCCGGTATTGTGTTCCTCTATCCTGAAATTGTCCACCATCATCCGTGGGATCAATCTGAGGCCAATATAATTCAAGCAGCTTCTCGTATGAAAAAAGCGCTGGATCAAACGTAATTTGTACCACCTCGTAATGTCCTGTTGTTCCTGTTTTGACTTCTTCGTAAGTTGGGTTCTCGGTTAATCCTCCAGCATATCCCGATACAATCCCTTGGATACCTGGTAACTCCTCGAACGGTGTAACCATGCACCAAAAGCAACCACCTGCAAACATTGCTTGTTCCATATGTTCAAGTCTCTCCCTATCCATCATCATCTAGTAAATAACATATGCTATGACGATAATGCTTCTAGGTTATAATGTCAAAGGAAATCATTCATTTACATTCGAATTCGATGCTTTAAGGCGTTATAATATAACAAACAACGGAATTAGAAAGGAACAACCTATGAATAAAAATCGTTTGGGTCAGTCCGATTTATATGTAAGTGAAGTAGGACTCGGCTGCATGTCCTTAGGTACGGATGAGGCTAAAGCCATTTCCATCGTCCATGAAGCGCTCGATCAAGGCATTAACTTTTTAGATACAGCCGATCTGTATGATGAGGGTCGTAATGAAGAGATCATTGGTAAGGCGATTCGCCACCGCCGCGGTGAGGTAATATTGAGCACAAAAGTGGGTAACCGCAGAATTCCAGGTCAAGAAGGCTGGAGCTGGGATCCATCAAAATCCTATATTAAATCCGCAGTCAAAGACAGCCTAAGACGCCTCCAAACGGATTATATCGATCTGTATCAGCTGCATGGCGGAACGATCGATGATCCGATGGATGAGACCATTGAAGCCTTTGAAGAACTTAAGCAAGAGGGTCTAATCCGATATTATGGGATCTCTTCTATTCGACCTAATGTCATTAGAGAATATGTAAAAAAATCAAACATAATCAGTGTAATGAGCCAATACAGTATTTTAGATCGACGTCCTGAGGAAGAAATCCTCCCTCTGCTGGCCGAGCATGGGATCAGTCTAATAGCTCGGGGTCCTTTGGCGGGTGGCATCCTTTCGGAGAATGGCCGCAGCAAGGCAGCGAAGAAGTACTTAGATTACAGTAGTGAGGAGATTTTGAAGTTGCATGATCAGCTTGTGCACGCAACGAGTCACACTCGCCCCCTAGCACAAACTGCGCTTCATTATTCGCTTGGTCATCCGTCTGTAGCGGTTATTATTCCTGGAGCGAGTAGTATGGAGCAGTTGAAGAATAATGTAACGGCTGCTAAGTCAGCCCCACTGTCTTCGGAGGAAATCGAAATGATCCGCGGGTTGAGTAAAGCGAACCGCTACACACTACATTTGTAAAGTAGTCTGTCATTTATAAAATTAAGAGCGCCAGTTAAGAAACTGGCGCTCTTTTTTATTTTCTTTTACCGATGTATAACAAATGGGATGAGATGCCCAAGATTGAGGGATCATTTGCTTTGGATATGAGAAAGTTAATCAAGCTCTCTTCCCCCTCTTGGTGAGTCCAATACTGTTGCTGCTCTGCAGATAACATGGCTGCAATACTTGATGAACCAATTAAATCTATCGACTCAAATCCATTCCTTTCCATGAAAGGCTGAATCTCATCAATGTTAAAATAATAAGCACCTGTAAATCGGCCCTTGTCACTATGATTAAAGATTCCGCTCTCATAGAATTCATTGATGGTGTTCATATTATCGTTCGGTTTCCACTGCTGCGGGGATTGTAACGAATTAATGGTCATTCTCATTCGACTTTGAAAAGCCACGAATACTAAGCCATCTTGCTTGGTCACGCGGTGCAACTCTTTTACTGCTAAAATTCGTTCCTCTTCCTTCTGCAAATGATACAAAGGACCGAGCATCAATGAAACATCATAATTCTCATTAGGTATTCCTTCTAAATCAATAGCATTTAAGTTATGAAACCCGTCAAATCGCTCAGTTAATTCTAGTTCAGCTGCCTTTTCCGTTGCTACTTCAACTAATTTAGGTGTGATATCTGAAAGGGTTACTGTATATCCGAGCTTAGCCAGTTCGATCGCGTATTTACCGGGTCCCGCGCCATTATCCAGCACCTTCCCAGCTGATGGCATATATTTCTTGATATAATGGAGATTAATAATGAACTCTAAGGGTTCTCTATCCAGCCTGCCCCACTCATCAAAGCTAGAGTAATAATCAATAATATTGCTCATCAACATAACACCTGCCTTCTTTTGAAATATATTATCTTCGATATGTCGAAATTTTTCTATAGTTCTTTCTTACATTTTACCATTAAAAAGTTTATCGACGGTTTATTGATCATGTCCTTGTGCGGCTCATCAATTTCAGAGAACTCAACTAGCCCATAGGTTTCAAACTCTTGTGTAATGGATTCAGCATCATAAAAAAATATTTTTACGCCATAATCTGTCTCGTAGTAATTTTTATCCAATAGAATACCTTTTCCAAACATAGGAGCTTTTTTCGAAACTGTTGTAAAAATCATATAACCACCTGGCTTTAACTGGTTGTAGCAATCCTTAATGAACTTTTCTCTTTCACTTTTATTCAACAGATGAATAAGACCATGGCAAAATATTCCCTCATAGAGGTTATTATCATACGGCATGTCATTCACTGAACCATGAAAAATGCTAATATCAATTCCATTTTGCCTCGCCAAATCAATTGCTGTTTGAGAAATCTCAATACCCGTTACATTTATCCCACTCTCTATAAAAACCTTTGCATTTCTGCCATATCCAATCCCTGGTACCAATATGTCTTTAACATTCCTCTCAAGGAAAAAGTCCTTAGTGGCGATCGCAGAGTCTGTAGGTTCAAATCCCCACATCGTTTGTTTTTCTATAAAGCTTGATTCCCAGAATTCCGTCATATTTCATTCTCCTTTATATTAAAGTCATTACGGACTTATATTATCTTTAATTATATTCAAAAAAGAACGGATCTTTACTCCGTCTTCATTGTTTTCGCCAAATCTGCAATTTTCTTGTTCTCCAAGTACTGCTCCATCTGTCTTTCCGCGTCAATAACAACCTGTTGAATCAGGCACTCGCTACCGTGATCCAAGCTACATTCGAACAAAGATGCAGTCCCTTCGATCGCATGGATAATATCCAGAAAAGAGATCTCTTCGGACTTCCGTCTGAGACGATACCCTCCGTTTGCACCGGGTGCAGATTGAATCAATCCAGCCTTGACTAGCTTGGTCATCATTTTGGACAGATAGGTTTGTGAAACACCCAGCTTCTCAGCAAGTAATTGAACGCCTACAGGCTTATCGGACGCCGCCGTCACCAGATAAAGCATTGCATGAAGCGCATAGTCTGTCGCTTGGGAATATTTCATTCAGCACCTCCATTAACGACTTTGAAAATCCATAATAACTCTAATCGTTAAAAAAGACAAGCATGTGCAATCAGCTGCTTTCTTCTATACTCTGGAAAGAAATTCAGATCTATATAATTTCCTTTACTACTGGTTCCGATGTTGAAATAATATCAACGACATGGTCAATACAACAGATCCCATAGTGCTTATATGGTTTTGGAAAATCCTTTGATGCGAATATTCCATTAGAAATAAAATCAAGATACCTTGATTTCTTATAAATCCTAAATGTTTTTCCGTCAAATTCCTCGTAATCATCCCAAGAAGTAAAGAATTCATTTCTAATCGAATATGCAATATAGGAGTGAAAATCAACTTGTATTATGGGAGAGCTTTTCTCACCATCCATAAGAGGCTCAGCTATATCACTAGCTTTGCTTTTACAAAAAGATAACCTTAGTTGATTTACCTCTGGCTCTATTAGACCAAAGAAAAACACATCCTGCAATTCTTTTAAATCTGTATATTCCATCTCATCTCCCCCTCATCACTAATTTGTTCTTACTCCATGTACTACTATTTCCTTTGAAGACAATACTCTACTCTTTCGCGTTACGGTTAGCTTTAACATGTTTAAGCTGAGCAACTATAATGACACTAATAATGACCAGAAGGAACCATGAACTGATCTTACTGACACTAACCACATGCCATACCTGATTCTGATCAGGATATTTCCAAGCATTAAAGAATGTAGCGATATTCTCAGCTAACCAGATAAAAAAACCTACTAAGAAAAAAGCCAGTGTCAAGGGCATCCGATAAGTAGTGTTTCGTACCCGATAAATGATCCAAGTCTTCCAAAAAACAATGAGTACAAGCCCCTTTAGCCACCAGCGAAAATCAGGAATGAAGTGATGCGTGAAAAAGTTCAGATAGATAGCTGCTCCGAGCGATCCAGCAGCAGCAATTCCCGGCCAGCCCGTCATATCCATTTTCAGTCTACGCCAAATTTGACACATATAGCTCGCGACGCTCGCGTACATAAACCCGCTATACAGTGGCACTCCAAACACCTTGGTTAGCCCGGGTTCAGGGTATGACCATGACCCCATTCTTATCTTATAAATTTCCAACAGCAAACCAATAATGTGAAATACACAGATGACTTTAATTTCATCTAACGTCTCTAATCCAGTACGGTACATAAGGTATTGAACGGTAAGCAATATAATAAGAATGGCATCATATCGGTAAATGTAAGGCAGATCTATTACGTTAGAGAGAGCTAAAGTCCCAAAGATCGCAATAGGAAATATGCAACTCATCGCCTGATGATAGCCAAAATGCAGAAACTGCGTTGTTGATTTCAATGATGCTCTCTCCTTTCCAGGCAATGCTGTTCTTTTCAATCTGCGGAGTCGATTACTCATTACGATTTAAGCATCCTCGTCCATTAGGTATTCTAAAATATCTCCAGGCTGACATTCTAAAGCTTTACAAATCGCATCAAATGTTGATAGTCGAATCGCTTTTGCTTTTCCATTTTTCAATATAGAAAGATTGGCCATTGTTATTCCAACCCTTTCTGTAAGCTCTGTAACACTCATTTTTCTTTTAGCTAACATCACGTCAATATTCACTATAATCGCCATTATTTTCACCTCAGACTGTTAAGTCATTTTCTGATTTAATTTCTATGGCATTTTTCAAGAGCTTTTGAAGAACAGCAGCAAAGACCGCAATCACAATTGGAGCACAAGTCATGACAAGTCCAAGTACGATTAGACCTGGTGCATCGGCTTCCTGTGCCATTTCGTAAATAAGTGGCATACCTGCCGCATATAAGATACTGATGATGATTGCACAGTAAATTATATTTTTTAAAGCCTTAATGGATAGTTCTGAGAACGCTTTGTTCTTGTCAATATAGCTTAGAAGTCTTAACGCCTGATATAAAGCTACGAAATAGGCTATCACTGTTACATACACCCCTATAAGAACGGGATAAACCAAATACACCGGATAATCTCCAGCTGCCTTGTTAGGTATCGTAGGTAACCAAAAAATACACAAAGCAAGAACCGGAAGTCCAATAAGAATTACAACTATCTTTAAAAAGAGTGTTTCACGTTTCATAAACTGCACCTCACAAAGTTAATAATCTGGATTCAATTTATCACATAATTTATCGTTATTCAATATATATTGATTGTATTACAATTATTTTTTATCATTAATATATCCCCCTATTATTTTCCACCTCCAATTATTGCACATCAAAAAGGCCCCCTTCTCATAAAGATTGAGAAAAGAGCCCTGCCTCTACTATTCATTTATTTCTTAAGTCTCCTCGTCACTTTTGTATTCTAAAATATCTCCAGGCTGACAATCTAAAGCTTTGCAGATCGCCTCTAATGTTGATAATCGAACCGCTTTCGCCTTTCCATTTTTCAATATAGATAGGTTAGCCATTGTTATTCCAACCCGCTCCGAAAGCTCGGTTACGCTCATTTTTCTTTTAGCCAGCATCACGTCAATATTAATAATAATCGCCATTGTTTTCTCCTCAGACCGTTAAGTCATTTTCTGATTTTATATCAATAGCTTCCTTCAAAAGCTTTTGGAGCACCGCAGCAAACACTGCAATCACCATGGAAGCAAAAATCACAACCACCCCAATGACAATGAACCCCGGGGCATCATCTCTCTCCGCGACGAGATAGAAAAGTGGCAATCCCACTACATAAATTCCACTGATTGCAATTGCACAGTTCCTGATATTTTTTAATACCTTTACAGATAATTCTGAGAAAGCGTTGTTGTTGTCAATATACCCTAACAGTTTGATCGCTTGATACAATGCAAAGTAAAAAGGTATCGCCGATGCATACAAATCAATGTACAAGAGATATTTAATATAGGTTTGATCAGGGTATAATTCTGCTGCATAATTCGAAATCGCAGGCACAAAAATTATACACAAGGCAAGAACTGGAAGTCCAATAAGAACAACAGCTATCCTTAAAAAAAGCGTTGATCCAAGTTTCATAAAACACACCTCACAAAGTTATTTTCAAAATTGAATCTAACATATAGTTTATCGTTTTACAATATATTTTAATCGAAAAATAGTGTTTAATGACTGTTTTATATTTCACGACTAAAAAGGCCGAGCTAATTGACTATTAAAAGTCATTAGCCCGGCCTTTGTCACCTTTTTATATCTCTTTATATCTCTTTATGTCTCTTTATATCTCATTTTCTATTCTAAAAATTATGCTAGAACTGACCGAGATCGATAAAATTCAAATCCATGTTAGCTTCATCTTCAGCCTGATTTGCGGCCTCTGTTGATATTACTTTTCCTTCGTACTCAAGGTTACCGCTTGTCAAATTGAATACATATAGACGATTACCTTTGAAATTCTTATAACCCATAATATAGAGATGGTCTTGTTTAAAAGCATAGGTAATGTTTTCACTTAAATCTATATTTGTATTCTTCAGAGTAGTCTCATATTCTTTACTCACGAGATCGTAAGAAATAACAGTGAATCCTATATTTTCCTTACTCGATACAGCTTTTTTCAGGAAATAAATTTTCTGTCCATAGGCGTACATAATATTATTCAATAACATTTCATGCCCTTGGAACGTGAGCGGCGAGATTTGCCCTGTCTTGACATCCACTTGATATGCCTTTCTATGATTATCTCTACTAATCCTTAAAATCCATTGCTCAGTGTGCTCCAGATTTTGATTGGCTAGCCATGCATATTGAGTATCCCCATCTGCCGCTACAGATTTACCGCCTGGTAACGCGAGCGGCTCATTCTTAATCTCTTTTGTGGTTAGATTGACACGGAGGATCTGCGGTTCAGATACATAACCTTTGGCACTGTGATTCATAAACACCATAGCAACAAGCTGCTGATCAATAAGCTGTACATTTTGTACATACATATCTGAAATATCATGATCTACATTGATATCGGATGTGATTTCAAGCGTATTGTTCTTCTGCTTGTTGAGTACAGAAATACTAAGCTTTGCATTTCTCTTCGCTGATAAATCATTTGATCGCTTCGCATCTACTGTCGCCTTAACATAAGCAAGCATTTCCTCATTCTCATAGAAACCAGATGTGTTTGTCTTACCGCGCATGAACTGACGATGCTCTTCAATCCACTGATCCAATTGCGTTTTCATTGGTCTTCGATTTAAGCTTTGGCTAATCGCCGACTTTTCATCTGGATAATCTGTACCATTTGTCGTGATATAAGCTCGTTTGATGCCAAAAGTACTATCCTTAATCATGTAGTTTCCGTATACAGCTATACCTTCAACGAGGGAAGCATCCCCTTGAACCGTCGTCAGCTTATAATTAGGTGGTGTCTCTTGTGAAGCTTGTACATAATACGTCCCGATTGTAACAACCGCGAACACTACAAGAACGGCGGTAACCATATATTTTCTCATTCCTTAACCTCCATACCCCTTCAATTATACCGATATTTTCTTACGCAATAGATACAAGCTGTACCAAAGCGAACCTCCAACAATGATCACTATTAATCCGAGACAAGCGCCTATGATTTCACCTGGATAGAAGTAGCTATCGTAACTGCTATAACCCATAAGAAATGGTATTGAGGCTAGTCCAGCCAGCACCGCTAAATATAGTACGATAAAGCCAATCCCTTTCAGTCTGTAGCTCCGCTCGATTAGAATCACTGTGAACAAGACGATCAAGCCAATAATGCCCAGTCCATAGTATAGTACAAACTCAGAAAAGTAGGGCGGAACCAGAACTTTAAGCACAGTAGGATACTTCAAAAAATCAAATACCGAGATGTTCCGATATAATTCAGCAGGAAGAATCGACTGTGCTATCAAACGCTCCAGTGGAACAAGGATAATTTGCAGGGCGACAAGTCCAATTGCGAATAGCAAGATCGTAACCAGCTTGGCAAAATACAAATTTGCCCGATTGGATGGCAACGTGAGCAGGCGATATACTACCGTATTTTTACCTCTCCAGTCACGGTACCAGATGAAGCAGCTATATATTAGCAACACTGTGATGCTCAAAAATATGGGTCCGAAATATAGAAGTCCATTATAGCGAGCATACATCATACTGTTTAGCTGAATATATCCAGTCACATTGTGATATTGCTCAAGGGTCCATTGATTCACTCTCATTACCTCATTCGCAGAATCCAGCCAATGATTAGCACCGAGGGTGACTGCTACAAGTTGCAAGGCGACTGTCAGCACCAGGAGTCCAAAATATATTTTGGCAAATCGGTTCATTTCAAAATTCAATAGCTTCACAAAAGCTCTCATTTCATGTACACCTCTCTCATTACGTCCGTAATGGACTTACCTTCCTGCTCGCGAACTTCTTCACAGTAGAATTCACGTTCTACCTTCCCATGCTGTAGCAAGACCACTTTATCAATTAAATGCTCAATATCGTTAATTTCATGAGTTGTAATAATCACACCACGATCCTCGATCAATTCACTCGTGAACACATCAGTAATTTGCTCGCGGCTGAACATATCAATCCCCGAGAACGGTTCGTCCATTAGGATGTAATCACAATCCAAGGCAAGTCCGAGCAACAAATTTAACTTTGCAGCCATCCCCTTCGACAATGAAGACACGCGATCTTTTGAGCTCAACTGGAAGAACTTAAGCAATTCCTCTGCACGTTCAGCGTTCCAATTCCGATAAAAGTCAGCCATAAAGCTGAAGCAATCAGCTATTCGCATATTGGAGGGCATCGTTAACGAATCTGGAATAAAAGTCATTTTCTCATACATCGCAGGTGTTAGTGATGCATTATCGATTAAGACTTCACCTTTGTATGGTGTCAGTCCCATGATGGACTTCAGCACCGTTGACTTTCCGGCACCATTGATTCCGATCAGGCAGGTGATCTCTCCCTTGGCAGCAGTGAAGCTAACGCCATTTAGTACCTTCTTGAATCCGTAATTCTTCACCATCTGATTCACTTGGATCATCTTGTGTCACCACCCTCTGGAGATCGCTCCGATGTATATTTTGTCTTTATGATGTCTACCAGTTCTTCAACTGGAATTTGAATATTCCGAATGGAACCGATGAATATATCCACTGCACTTTCGATTAATTCAGCACGAATCGAGCTTAGTATTTGCTGATCCTGTGTAATTCGACTTGGGGAATTTCCTTCTGTTACGATCAAACCCTGTTCCTCCATTTCCTTATATGCCTTCTGTGCCGTGTTCGCATTAATCTTCATTACTGATGCCAGCTCACGCCGTGAAGGAATCTTGTCTCCTGCTCCGATTTGCCCTGTAGCAATCTGTTCTTTAAAGTAACGGACAACTTGAATATATACCGGTTCTCGAATATTAAAGCTGACACCTGATTTTTGTTCTTCTGTCATACAACCAACTCCATATACTAAGTGTGTGTACTAAGTGGTTCATACATCTTATTTATGTACTATACGTGTAATACACTTTTGTGTCAATAGTTCAGATTTGAGCTTAGACTTGGCATACACATGCAAGGGTTATGGGTTTATTTGCAGTAAATCTCATAAATATATTGACGTTATTAAAGTAAAAAACACAAGGATATACATAAAATAAAGGCGAATTCTTACTCGAAATGGAGTGAGAATTCGCCTTTATCTATTTGTTATTCAGCAACCTTTTTATCGAGCTCATGCTTCTAATTTTAAAAAACGATAGTTATTTCTTATGTAGTTAAATCCTGAATAGATAGTTATGACTAGTGAAATATAGATTAGGATTTGATCGATAGGTATTTTCGTAAAAAGGGTGAATGGATGGTTTGTAAACATAACTGCAGTAATTGCTACAACTTGCGATACCATTTTAATTTTTCCGTATCGATCAGCTTGCAACACTATTTTCTGAGTGACAGCAACAAGTCTAATCCCTGTAATGATCACTTCCCTCGCTACAATAACTAAAGCAACCCATGCGTATAACATCTGCTGACTTACCAGTAGAATCAACGCAGCAGAAATGAGCAACTTATCCGCTAATGGATCAAGTAACTTTCCAAGGTTCGTAACTTGATTATACTTCCTAGCAATATATCCATCTAGTTTATCTGTTGCTGAAGCGAGTAAAAAAACAATAGCTGCATAATAAATCCCCTCTGGCCAATCAGGATATTTTGAGAAAAGCACTATAAAGATGGGGATTAATAATATTCTGGCGATTGTTACTTTATTTGCAAGATTCATAATTCCCTCCTGAATTCATTTTCAAGAATATAACCTTCATTGGAATTATTTATAATGATATCAAAGTTTCGATGAAAAGGATGCATAAATAACTCATATTGAATTCTACGGTCTTCATGAGATTTTCTTAAATATTTGATGTCTGTTCCTCTTTCAGAGACATCACGCATACTCCTTCTCATCAATTCAGTGTCTCCATCCGTATATAAGTACACCTTCAGATCAAACAAATTCGGGTCTGCAAAAGCAACGCTCATGCCCTCTACAATATTCACTCTGTTTTGTGAAGCTATCATTGCACTCTTTAAATAATTGGTGTCTATTGTATAAAAATCTAAACCATCTCGCATCATTCGGATGTCTCTCTCTAGAGCAGATATATTATGAGCAGAAGGATGACAAGCTGTCATTTTATTACGATGACGTTCATTGTTATAATCATAATCGATTACAGTGTACTTTCTAAGATGAGAGCCGATAATATAGGGATCAGTATTCATATAATTCACTTTCTCATGACCCAGAAGCTTTAAAAGATTATGGGCAAATGTTGTCTTTCCAGATGCACCATGACCCGAAATCCCAATAGTAACTCTTTTTTCCTCACTGCTTATCAAATTGGCTATTTCATTTAATATTTTATCCATAGTTAGTTTCCTCCATCTTGTCGTTATATGTATGCTCCTCCATTCTAGAGACTTGTTATACCAAAAATAATCTTAAACGCGTTATAACTTTTCTTACTTTTTTTAAAACCTTGCTTTAAGTCTAGGATTACTACAGTTTTACCAATCCAAATCCTGATATATAGAGAATGGAACCTTACCGGTTTCATAATTCCTTTTTCTTCAAATTCACTTCCATCCTCTAACTCCGTTTCGGTTCTAATAAACCATGTATTGCCTAGACCAAATTCAATATATTTCATATATCTAGCACACTCTCCTCCCAAGAGATTAGATGAGCCCATTCATATTATCATACTAATTAGGATTAATCTGGTAAATAACAATTATTGTTAAACTACCTTAACTGATAAAAGAACAGGCTGCCGAATATTTGCGGCAGCCTGTTGTGATTGTGTTATGATTTTATTTCTCTTAGATAAAACTCATATAATTGATCAATCGATGAACTTGAAAAGATAGACGCAGCTTGTTCAATTTTCTCACGTTTCCAATCAAACCAACGCATTTCCTTTAACTTTTCGATTTCACGATCTGTAAATCGTTTTCTAATCTCTTTAGCAGGATTGCCACCTACTATTGTATATGGTGGAACGTCTTTTACAACAACCGAGCCTGCCGCAACAATAGCACCTTCACCTATTTTCACACCTGGCATAATCATTGCATTCATCCCAATCCAAGCATCACTTTCTATGATCGTATCACCTTTAGGTTCGTAAGAGGTTTCAATCTGGTCCACAAAAGGATACACGGTAATCCATTCAGGATGATGATTGTGATTTCCACCCATTAAAATAATTACACCACTTGCAATACAAACATAATTTCCTATAATCAATTTATCTAAATGCCACCCAAAATCTTCGATCGGGTTAAATAACTTTCTTGACGTTTCGTCTCCCCAAAGATATCTGACGCACCCGTCTTCAAAATGATGATTATCGTAATACCCAGAGTAGTACGAGTAATCCCCTACCTCAATCATTGGGTTGGTAACAATATCATTTAAATACTTCGTTTCTGACCAGTGGTTAAACAGCTGTTGTTTCATTCTTTTCCCTCGCTTCTAAGTAATCTATAGCATTTATACTTAGAAGCTTGATACAGTAGCGACATTCTTAAACCGTTTCAAACGACGAACCATCGTCCTCATCCTTTTCCTAATTGATGGGGTCATTGTAACAAATGAATGATTTGTTCGTCAAATCAACCTTACGGTTTCTCTTCTACCATACTGATAATCTTGTTCTGAAGTCATTCTCATTCGTAATGTACTGAACATCATCATATCCATTTGAAATTACGTTATGACACAGTGCTTCAAGCATCCCCTGGTCTTTACAATAAACCGTAGCATATTCACAATCGACGACTAAAAGTACAAGCTGGCAATCACTATTTAAGAACTCCTCATAGGTCTGAACATCAATTACATCCTTCTCTCGTAGAAAAGCCTTGAAGTTCGCAAAGATGATATAGTATTCGTTATTCTCCAAAAGTTCTTTCAGAACGCTGCCGTCCATTCCATAAATTTCTTCATGGAACATGACCTCTCCTAATGTATCGTTTTGAATAAAATAAGACTCCTCGCCACCTATATACCAATTGAATGTTTCGGTATTAAATGGCTTTAAAAGATCTCCAAGTACTTTCCCGTAATCATTTGGAATCTTAAAAGTGATTCCTCGTTTCATATATATCCCACTTTTCTGTTCAATTTCCCTAAACAAAAAACCTATGAATGAAATCCATAGGCTTTCTTGAAGAAAATCTCTGTCAATTATCATACTTTCGAGCAATTGATCATTGCTTAACTATGCACTCGCTCTTTTCCACCTAGACCCAATGTAGTTGCCGTTAATGTGTGCACTTCATGCAAAAGCTCTGGATTTTCCAGTAGTGACAGGCCATAAGAAGGAATCATTTCTTTAATTTTCGGTTCCCACTCTTTTATATGCTGAGGGAAACATTTATTAAGTACTTCAAGCATCACATGAACAGCCGTAGAAGCACCTGGGGAAGCCCCAAGCAATGCTGCAATCGAACCATCTGCGGCGCTAATTACCTCTGTACCGAATTGAAGGATTCCTTTGCCATCCTCTGTATCTTTGATTACCTGTACGCGTTGGCCTGCTACAACTAGATCCCAATCCTCTATTTTGGCATTCGGGATAAACTCTCGTAATTCCTCCATGCGTTTTTCTTTCGATAACAACACTTGCTCGATCAGGTATTTGGTCAAAGACATGTTCTTTGCACCTGCCGACAGCATCGTTAGGAGATTATCGGGTTTTACGGAAGTGATCAAATCAAACATTGAACCGGTTTTTAAAAATTTTGGTGAGAAGCCAGCAAACGGTCCAAATAACAACGATTTTTTGTTGTCAATAAATCTAGTGTCCAGATGCGGAACAGACATTGGAGGCGCTCCAACCTTAGCTTTACCGTATACTTTTGCATGATGCTGGGCTATAACTTCTGGTTTATTACACACCATAAATATTCCACTTACCGGGAATCCTCCAATATGTTTCCCTTCAGGAATACCGGATTTTTGCAGGATATGCAAGCTTCCTCCCCC
Organism: Paenibacillus sp. FSL R5-0744; assembly: GCF_037972555.1. Classification (NCBI taxonomy): domain Bacteria; kingdom Bacillati; phylum Bacillota; class Bacilli; order Caryophanales; family Paenibacillaceae; genus Paenibacillus; species Paenibacillus sp. FSL R5-0744. The sequence continues at coordinate 3,116,850 of NZ_CP150228.1, read as the reverse complement.
GCCACCAACAAAGACAAATTTTGCAGTATGGTGTTCAATAGTACCGCTGTCGTTCTTCACTCTCAAGTCCCACGACCCATCGCCAGTACGTTTGATTCCATCTACACTATGTTTATAATGGAGATCTACATTCTTACTCTTTAAGTGATCAAATAACATACGCGTTAAAGCGCCAAAGTTAACATCTGTGCCTGAGTCGATTTTTGTTGCTGCTATAGGTTCATTCGATGGACGATTTTGTATAATAAGCGGTATCCATTCCATTAATTTGCTAGAGTCATCGGAAAATTCCATTCCTTGGAACAAAGGATTTTTTGACAGCGCTTCAAATCTTCTCTTCAAAAAAGCTACATTCTTCTCCCCTAGTACCAAACTCATATGGGGCAAGGGCATGATAAAGTCCTGAGGGTTATGTATCAACTTACGTTTTACCAAATAAGACCAAAATTGCATTGAAAGTTGAAACTGTTCATTAATTTGGATGGCTTTACTTATATCTACAGTTCCGTCGGATTTTTCGACAGTGTAGTTAAGCTCGCAGAGCGCCGCATGTCCAGTTCCTGCATTATTCCATTCATTAGAGCTTTCCTCACCTGCATTTTCGAGCTTTTCAAACACTTTAATCTTCCAATCCGGCACTAATTCTTTTAAAAGTGTTCCTAAAGTCGCACTCATGATTCCAGCACCAATTAAAATGACGTCTGTTTCAGTTGCACTTTTGCCCATTATTACCATCCTTATCCCCTGAATTTTGCAGAAAGGATGTGGGCGCTCCTTCTTAGGCGTCACACCTTTTCTGTCTCAATTATACCCTTATCCGAGTGTATTACAATTATTTATAAATTTAATATCTACTATTATATGAAAAAAATAAATTATTTAAAAGCTTGCAAAAAAGAGAGAAATAAGTCCTCCAGGTTAAGGAGCTTATGCTACAGCCATAAACCCGCTTCTTGCAAGGATTAATAACAGTTAAGCATTATAAATAAAATAAATGAACATACTGCCCGCAGCAGCAAGATCAACAATTGCCCATAAGAAGCTTTTTCGAATTAGCATGAGTAAAGCAGCAATTACACCAACAAAACAAGCAAAAAGCATAATAAAAAAGGTGGTGAATAATCCACCAGAAAGAAACATCAGTACGTATAATATGACAAAGATAAAAACAATGGTCTGCACAATGGAAATTAGCTTGGTGTTCGTTCTAATGTTCTGTAGTATTTTCTCCATATTGTATGCACCCTCCAGATATCTTGCTGTTAATAACCTATACTTACTTTAGATTATTCCACTAAGGAGAATTAATCAAATCCATCTTCCTCTGCAAGTCGTAGTCTTCTTAGTGTTTAACCAAATGCGGGAAGTCCCTAAACACGAAAAAGCTGCCTCATTCGTAGATAAATCTACATATGGAACAGCCTTCGCTATATTTATGACTTATTTGTTCCTCTGCGATGAGCTATAAATACGCTTCACCAGTTCCAGCGCCTTTATCCCCTCAGGACCATCCAGCCAAAACTTTGATCCACTGAAAATATGGTCATAGAAGTCCTCAATTAGTCTCTTATGCCCAGTCCCCCAATACGATTTGCCTTCCGCAGGACTGAAAATAGGCTCACAAACCAAGGTTTCCTTCCCATCTTTCCAAAGATATAAGTGCTCTCGACGGAGGTTAAGCGTCCCCTCTTCAAAAACTAGCTCCAACTCCACCGGAGAGTTCTCAAGATAGGTATTCGTGCCATAAAACAGCCCGCGAACACTATTGGCAAAGTCGATACAAGCATGGGCAGTATCTTCTACTTCAATGACGCCATCAAGCACATCCGTGGTAATACTGCCTTTCACGGATTTAATCTCACCCCCATACCACTGTAGTAAATCCAAGGTATGAATGGTCTGATTAATTAGAACACCTCCGCCTTCCGTGGACCACCTTCCTCTCCAATTGCTATCTTTGTAGTAACTTTCGTTTCGATGCCAGGTTACGACACCTTTCATACAAAGCAGTTTCCCTAAACCACCAGAATCTATAGTCTTCTTAATATAAACGGAAGCATCATTATAACGATTCTGGAACACCACACCAAGCTGGCCGGAGCTCACTTGCGCTGCTTTCAGCATGCGCATGGCTGAAGGAAGGTCCACGGCGATTGGCTTTTCAGTTAACACGTGCTTCCCCGCACGTAATAGCTCTTCAGCCATTTCTGCATGAAGATGATGAGGTGTACAGAGATGAACAACATCAATACGATTATCATTTAATATTTCTCTATAATCATCAGTGGCATCGCAGGCATATTCTATTCCCGCTCGTGTAGCTTTATCAGCATCAATATCTGCAACTAGAAGTAGATTTACATCTTTTATTGCTGATATTGCTTTAGTATGGAGAGGAAATATCGCCCCGCAGCCAATAATCGCTACTCCAAGTTTGTTCATCTTTACCACCTCCATTCATTATTCCATTCGCTATTTCAGTTGATTAGGAGTTAGATTCATCGCTTGGGCTTGAGCCTTCAAACATAGTTCAGCAGCTTTGAAGACATGTGCTTGAGTCATGGACAGCTCCGTCCGGTTCAGACAATCGAGGATAAGTTCACCAAAGAACGGAAATCCAACCTTTCCAGCTACATGTTCGTAATGCTCCCCTTCCCCGTTCACCCAGTACACATGATCCGGTGTATTTGAACGCCCGATATCGCTGTATTTGCGCAGTTCAATGTACCCTTCAGTTCCCATGATCATTGTACGTCCATCTCCCCAGGTTCCGAGTCCGTCTGGCGTAAACCAATCTACACGAAAGTATTGGGTTGCCCCATTGTCCCCAACAAGCGTCGCATCACCGAAGTCCTCTAATTCAGGGTAAGACGAATGATTATAATTAGCTACCTTACTGTGAACAACTGAAGCATCCTGACAATCTGTATAATACAAAAATTGTTCAATTTGGTGGCTGCCAATATCGCATAGAATTCCGCCATATTTCTCCCGCTCAAAAAACCATTCTGGACGGCTAGATGCATTTAAACGATGCGGCCCTAATCCAATGACTTGAAGAACACGACCAATAGCCCCCTGACGGATCAACTGTCCCGCATAGATTGCGCTTTCAACATGAAGACGCTCACTATAGTAAACCATATACTTCTGATTGGTTGCTGCGACCATAGCTCTAGCATCATCCAGTTGTTCAAGTGTTGTAAAAGGGGTTTTATCCGTAAAATAATCCTTCCCGTGAGCCATAACCTTATTTCCTAAGGGGCCTCGTTCTGAAGGAATAGCTGCCGCTGCAACTAAGCGAACCTCTGGATCTTCCAATATTTCATCCATAGACTCAGCAGCCCTAACTCCAGGATATTTGGCTATGAATGCTCTAACTTTCTCTTCATCCGGATCATATACCCATTTCAGCTCTGCACCAGCCTCAACCAGCCCATTACACATCCCGTAAATATGACCGTGATCGAGTGCAATAGCTGCGATGATGAATTCACCTGGCTTCACTACAGGTTTAGCTTCATATGTGGGTGCATAGGTCATCCCATCTTTTCTATTCATCAGAATCCTCCTAATGGCTTCCAAGTGATATTATAAAAGATTAAGCAGATAGCGCAGACTAATCTCCAGACTCTCAAAAGGATCACGACGGCAAACATCTTGCTCTACTACATACCATTCAACACCTGTTCTACGGCAAGCTGTAATAATCTCACCGTAGTTCATATTTCCTTCACCGATCTCAGCAAAGACTTGCTGTCTGTCTATAATCGCCATATCCTTTAAATGGACAACCTGCATTCTGCCTTCAACTTTACGTATCCATTCTTCCGGACTCGCGCCACCTGCCTGCACCCAATATAAATCAAGTATGAAACCAACTGATGGATCAGTCTCATTGAGCAATACTTCCATTCCAGTAGTACCTTCAAAGCGTTCAAATTCAAAATCATGATTATGATAAACAAATTGCAGACCGTGTTGTTCTTTTAATGTTATTGCAATTTCAGATATCAATTTCGCAAAGTTCCGGTAGCTTTCAAGTCCCGTACGAAATTCTTCTGGTAAACTTCCAAGTCCAATATATTTGCAATTCCACAGCTTATGCTCTGCGGCAAGCGCATCCAGATCATTCACTAACCGATCCCAGGACACATGGGTCGCACATATAGCCAGCCCCGCTTCATCCGCATATTCTTTAACGAGCATCGGATTAATCGGTCCAATGGATGAAATCTGAATGCTCTCATAACCCATTGCCGATACCTTTTGAAAAGTTGATCTTAAATCCTCCGCAGTTTGAGTATAATCACGTAACGTGTACATTTGAGCCGCTATCGTCGAACGTTTCATAGGATTTAACCTCTCTCTTTCGATTTAATGAGTTCCTTTAACATTCAATGTTTTAGTTTCTGAGGTTTCCTTTTGGAAAGTCGAGTTTTTTACTTTTTCCATCAGCTTATCGTAGAATAAATCCGAATCCATCGGAAGCTCCACCCAATTGTCCGTCCAAGCCGATAAATACATGGCATTTGAAAGGGTTAGCCCCTTAATCCCTTCCTCCCCGGGAGCAAGTAATGCCTCATCATGCAAAATGGCATTCGTAAAGTTCCGTAGAATTCCTTTATGCTGCTCCCCTCCGCCATCTTGTACAGGTATCTCACATTTCCAACATTCCGGACTACCGAAACCTCCCGTAAACTCTGCGTTGAACTGCGGCTCCGGTGTACGCAAACGCCAAAAGGTTAGCTTCCCGTCTTCCACTACGATTTTTCCATTATCGCCATTGATTTCAAAACGATTAGTTCCCGGTGCCTCTCCAGTTGTAGTAATAAACAGACCTGTAGCGCCATTCTCGTATTCCACATAAGCGGTTACATCATCTTCAACCTCAATGTTGCGATATTTTCCAAAGTGGCAAAATGCTCTTATCCGCTTCGGCATCATGCCTGTCGTCCATTGCCATAAATCTAGCTGATGAGGATCTTGATTAAGCAATACCCCGCCACCTTCACCCGCCCATGTCGCCCGCCAGCCACCAGAATTATAGTAGTTCTGCGATCTATACCAGTCGGTAATAATCCAATTCGTCCGGCGGATCTCACCTAACTCACCAGACTGAATAAGATCTCTCAGCTTCTGATACAAAGGATTTGTACGCTGATTATACATGATTCCAAATTTGCGGTCAGACTGTGCTGCAGCATCATTCATCTGTTGAACAGCTTTCGTATAAACACCTGCCGGCTTCTCCACTAGTACATGATAACCATGCTGAAAAGCTTCGATTGCAAGTGTAGGGTGATCATAATGCGGAGTACAGATTAATACCGCATCCATGATACGTGACTCGAATAATTCCTTCGGCGTAGAATACTTCCTAACATTCTCAGGTAACTGCTCTTCAGCCCATTTCAAACGTTCTTCTCTTATATCACATACGGCTGTAAGTTCAGCCCCCTTAATCTCACTCAGCAGACTTTGCGCATGTGCGGTTCCCATATTTCCAATACCAATAATCCCATAACGAACTGTACCCATCTCTGATCACTTCCTTATTAATGGTTATGGTTAGAGGATATACTTTATTTAAGGACATGAACATGATCGAAATTAAGAACTATTTGTATTTGAGTAAGATGTTTTAGTTAAATGAAACCGTTATAATGAGGATACAAAAGATTTAAAGGAGTTAAATGATGAACAATTCAGGGAACTTATCAGGACGTCTCCTGCAGAATCTCAAGGTTACTGTGACCCATGCCCAACTTAGTAATAGATATCCCGGATGGAACCGCACGCTGGAAACCCCCGCTTTTAATCGGCTTTATTTTATTGATGGGGGTGAGGGGAAAGTAATTATAAACGGGATTACCTACTACCCGAAGCCAGGTCAGCTAATGATCATGCCTGCGGGGAGCACACAAACTACCGAAACTTCTATCGATGATCCATATATCCGTTATTACTGCCACTTTGATGCTGACATTGGAGAATGGCCCTTATTCCATGCGGAGAAAAAATTATACATCTGTGATTCGTCTAATCCAGATTCAATAAGGGCAACTTTCGTGGAGATGATCGAACAATTTCAAAAAGACGATGTCTTATCTATCCTTCGCACACAGGCTTGTTTGCTTAATCTCATTGCCACTTGTCTTGAATCGAGCGACAGTAGTCACACAGACTTTATGACGCAATTCATACACACCGGAGACCATGGTAAGCTGGCTCATGTGCTCCATTACATCGATAATTGTCTAAATAAGCCCATAGAGATTAATGAACTAGCAGAGCTTGTCCACCTGCACCCGAACTATTTTATACCTTATTTCAAAAGATTCATGGGGGTGACTCCAATGGCCTATGTTCAATTGAAACGTATGGAGCACGCTAAAAGACAGCTTTCTTACACAGATTACAGCATTTCAGATATTGCGGAACAAGTCGGGATGGAATTGGCTCATTTCTCTAAATATTTCAAAAAGACGATGGGTCTATCCCCATCCACTTATCGAAATAGTACGAAGTAATTCACATAGAGATGTTCCTCTGAATGAGATGAACTATAATAAAAAACAGCATGAAACAACATTTTTTTAAGGTGGCGGATGATCATACATATTAGGACAGCTTCATTTAGCGACACACAAGATATTGCAAAACTATCCAGTGAGCTCGGATATCCTTTAAATATCGAACAGCTAGCAGATAGACTTCAAGATATCAGAAATCGTAAAGATCATGTTATTTATGTAGCAGAGTCGGATAGGCAATTAATAGGATGGATTCATGCCAGTGTGCGAATGTTAATTGAATCTCCACCCTTTGTTGAGATTGGTGGTTTAGTGGTCGATCAGCAACATCGCGGAGTAGGAACCGGTAAACAACTTGTTGAAGCCTGTGAACGCTGGGCAGCACAAATTGGAGTGAACAAATTAAGAGTTCGTACAAACCAAACTAGAGAAGATGCCGTACGGTTCTACACACGAATTGGATTCTCACAGAAGAAGGCTCAGTTCGTACTTGATAAGATAATTTAATACATTCGGGACTTTCAGAGAGGGATTTTTATGATTGTTGATACATTACGGGTATTCGTTACTGTAGCTGAGCAAAGCCATTTCTCTAAAGCAGGAGAATTACTGAATCTATCTCAACCCGGTGTCAGTCTACATATCCGGAATCTTGAGAATGAACTAGGCGCAAAGCTTCTACACCGATCTCCGAAACAAGTAAAATTAACCGAAGCAGGTACAATACTTTATAACCACGCCAAACAAATATTGGCCCACTTCGAAGAAGCTCATCAGGAAATACAAATGCTACAGGATGAGGTTACTGGCAGTATACATATTGGTGCGAGCTTTACGATTGGAGAGTATATATTACCCTCAAGACTTGCGGAATTTGCAAATCAATACCCACAAGTCAAGCTTCAGGTGACGATCGGTAATACTGAAGAAATTATTGGTGGGGTAAGAGCCAATGAATTGGATATTGGGTTTATCGAAGGAGAAGCCCATGAGAATGATCTGATCGTTACACCTTACATGAAGGACGAGATGATTATCGTCTCCCCGGCCAACCACCCTTTGTCAAAAATAGTCTCTGTGGAGCAAGGGATGCTACAAAATCAGGTTTGGGTTCTGCGAGAGCTTGGCTCTGGAACGCGTGCTTTCAGTGATCATTTCATTCAAGCAGAAGAGATTTCTGTCAAAAGATCCTATGTCTTCAACAGTAGTCAAGGAGTTAAGGAAGCTGTTGCCTCCGGTTTGGGAATCGCGATGCTCTCCAGATGGATTGTGCGCAAAGAATTAGCAAGTGGTGAAATCTGTGAGCTTCCCATCAGACAACATCATCTTGAAAGACAATTCTCCATCATTCGCCATAAAGAAAGCTCCTCCTCCATGGCTACCCATGTCTTTATTCAAAAACTACTTGTCTCTAGAAAAGATAAGTAGTCAGGTATTTCTAATAACTATGCCGGTCAATCTCATAAAGATTGTCCGGCATTATGTTATTTATTCATCTCTATTATTATGTGATAAAATATAACATTAATATTATATTTCACTTTAAAAATAATATAATAAAATTCATAGCATACACAAGAAATCAATAGATATTCCTTATTAATAGTGTATTTAAGCGTTTTATTAATATGTTAGTAAACTTGTCATTATAATATATTCATAGATATAATCCAATCATGAATCACGTTTATGTAATATAAAATAACATGAATGTGAGAATACATAATCAAATGGGAGGTTACATCTATGAATGGATTACAATCAATGCTCGCCAAAACTACTGTTGCCGCAGGACTCTCTTTCACTCTACTCTTCTCTGCTACAACAATGCTTCCCGTTTCTACCACTTACGCCGCTGAGGTTACCCAAACGATTGAAGGAACGGTTAAGCTTCCAAAGGTCCAAGTCATAGCAACCGGTGGAACTATTGCCGGTAAATCTGTGGATGAGACCAGCTTCCAGAATTATAAAGCCGGGACTTTGTTAATGGAAGATATGGTTAAAGCACTGCCTAACCTTAAAAAGTTCGCCGATGTAACTAGCTATCAATTTGGGAATGCAGGCTCTGGCTCGTATACCATGCAACAACTATACGATCTCTCTTTAAAAGTAGATAAAGCACTAGAAACCCAAGATGGCATCGTTGTTACTACAGGTACGGATACGATGGAGGAAATTGCATATTTCCTTGATCTTACAGTGCGTAGCTCCAAACCTGTCGTAGTAACTGGCTCTATGCGTCCATGGACAGTTATCGGAAGTGACGCTCAGGCCAATCTATTTAACGCTATTAAACTAGCAGCTAGCGGAAAGACGAAATATTACGGTACTGTGCTCATGCTAAATGACGAGATTCATACGGCTAGAGAGGTTACCAAGACGAATGCCTATCGTACAGACACTTTTGAATCTCCACAACTAGGAATCCTCGGATATATCGATGAGAATAATATAAGAATTTATCGGGCGAATTCCAGAGCACTATTGACCGCTGACAAATGGGCAACGCCATTCGATCTAACGAAGATTAAGAGCAGTGATATGCCTAAGGTAGAAATTGCTTATGCTTATCAAGATGCCGGTTCTGGGGCAATTACAGGTTTTGTTCAAGATGGAGCAAAAGGTATTGTAACTTCAGGCACAGGGGCTGGCGGCGTATCTAAAGCTATGGGAGAAGCTCGTACGAAAGCTATTAAGGAAAATGGAGTTATCTTCGTGTCTACCACGCGTACGGGTTCCGGTTCCAACTATGCTTCAAGTGATGGCATAATTGCCGGAGATAATCTGAACGCAGCTCATGCCCGAATTCTATTAGAGCTGGCATTGTCATTCAGCAGTGATTTCAACACGATTAAAGGCTGGTTTGACACATATGGCTCAGGCCAAGTCACCATAGCTGACAAATAAGAACAAACCATTGTTCACACACCAAAAAAAAAAAAAACGATTCATGCCATAAATAGCATGAATCGTTTTTTTACTAAATTTTGCTTAACTCATGTTCAACTAAATGTCCATCTTCCAGATGCAACACTCGATCACACCATTCGAGCATCCGTTCATCATGAGTGACCATTACAGCAGCTTTACCCTCATTCTTTACTTCGTCAGCAATCATTTGCACAACTTCTCTGCCTCGTTTGAAATCTAAGCTTGCTGTTGGTTCATCTGCAAACAAGATTGCAGGTTTATTCATCCAAGCTCTTGCGATAGCTACACGTTGCTTCTCCCCGCCTGATAGTTGCTCAGGATAATGGTTTCGACGTTTCCAGATATCCAGACGCTTCATCAAATCAGCTGCCCGTTCCTTAGCTTCTTTAGAACTCATCTTCCCCTGTTTAGCTACAAAGAGAAGCTGCTCTTCTACCTTCAAGTAAGGCAATAGCTGTGCGCTTTGGAACATAAAGCCTATCTTCTCTAATCGCAGCTCAGTCAGCTCACTTTTACTTTTATCTGTAAGAGATTCTCCGTCTATAAAAATTTCACCACTGGTTGGCGTAAGAAGCGCACCCGCTGCTGATAGGAATGTACTCTTCCCTGTTCCAGAAGGTCCAAGGACAGCAACGAATTCCCCTTCATTGACTATAAGATTCAAATTGTTCAGAACAGATACCGTTGTATCGCCGTCTCCGTAGGTTTTGGTTACTTGCTTCATCAATAATTTCGCACTCATGCTCCAGCCCTCCCAATTGCTTCTAATGCATCTACTTTTGCCACTTTAGCGACAGAAATAAGTGATCCTAAAAGAGACATCCCCACGAACAAGCCGCTGGTTAATAGAATCGTAGAAGGTTCCAGTTGGAACGGCATAGTGTCTGGTAGTACCTGATTCATTCCAAAGGTTAGCAGCAAGCTAATGCTTAGACTTGCAATAGCCAATATCATGACCTGCCCTACAACGCTCCAAGCCAAGTAAGACATTTTTGTACCCATGGCTTTCAGAATGCCAAACTGGCTTGTTTTCTGAATTGTAATGACATAGAAGAATACAGCCAGAACAAAACCAGCGATTACGAACAGGAAGGCAATCATCATAAGCAGTGAACCTTGTTCTGATGAATAACCCGGAATATTAGAGATCGCTTCTTTTTGCTTAATAACTTCCACATTTTTCGTACTAGCAGAGATCTTATCCACTTGCCCTGCGTTTGCATTAAGCGCAATTACATTAAAAGGTGCTCCAGATGTAGCCCCACTACCTTGATTAACACCTTGTCTCATTTCCTGCCAATCTTTATTGTTAATATAGACTACTGGGGTATGGCTGTATGAGCTATTCTCAACATATCCTGTAACTTTAAATTCCTTCCCAGTTGCCTGATCTTGGATCGTGCTACCAATCTTAATGCCCGACTGTTCCAAGTCACGATCAACGATGACACTTCCCTGCGTATCATTCGTAATCTTGTCACCTTCAATCACTTTTGGAGCCAGTAAACCGTTCATATCAACTGCGAAAAAAGTTACGTCTGCTTTAGTATCCGTATCGTTCGTAGTCACTGTACTCATCTGTAGAGCGAGTGAAGAGGCATTATTATCTCCTACTACTGCTCGAACACTATTAAGCTCCGTATCCGTTAACTGAGAACGTCTAAACGTCTGATCCGCATCCTTCTGCACCACGTAATAGTTTGCCGGCATATTCTCTATTGCTGAGATATTAGCATACGCTAATCCTCTGGCCAGCCCCGTTACGAAAAGTACAAGAAAGGAAACCAATAACATGATTACCATTATTAACAGGTATCTGGCTTTAGAATGTCGCATTTCTCTTAAGGCTAGAAACATATTACCACTCCTTCTAATCTGTATAGTCACAGTTTAGAAGATGAAAATGAACGGAGTATGAATAACGAGTTACAAAAGCGGAAGAGTTACAGTAAAGGTCGTGCCTTTGCCAACTGTACTGGATACTTCTATGGTTCCGTTATGTGTCTCTACAATTTTTTGCGTAATCGCCAGCCCAAGACCGCTACTATGCGTTTCTCGTGTACGTGCCCGGTCGACTTTATAAAAACGGTCAAAGATGAGTGGTAATTCCTCAGCAGGAATACCATCCCCAGTATCCGAAAAGGTTACTACACAGTTCCCTTCGTCAAGCTTTGCGGAAATCATAATAGATCCCTCAGCGGGTGTATATTTGATAGCATTAGTAATGAGGTTCATCCACACCTGATACAATAGATTGGAATCGCCATGTACGCTAATATCCGCAAGACTTAAACGAACCGCTAATTGCTTCTCTGTTAATCTCCACTCCATGATTTGTACAACCTGTCGAAGCTGTGCACGCAAATCTATAGGTTTCTTCTGCAAGGAATTCGGATCATAATCGAGGGAAGATAACGTTAGCAGCTGTTTACTAAGCATCGATAGACGATGGCTTTCTTGATCAATAATATTGAGGTACTCTATCCGTTCATCCTCTGGTAATGTAGGATCTTTAAGGGTTTGGGCAAATCCTTGAATAGAAGTTAATGGCGATTCGATTTCATGAGACACATTCGCAACAAACTCTTGACGCGCACGATTGGTCCGTTCCAGCTCACGACTCATAATCATAAAGTGTGAGGCTAACTGGCCAATCTCATCCCGGCGCCAAGTATTTAATTTAATATCATATCTACCTTTTGAAATCCGTTTAGTTGCCGTTGTCAAACGTGTAATGGGTCTGACCACATGCAGTACGCTGATCATGACGAATCCTAGACTGAATAACACGGTAAAACCGATGATGACAGCAAAAAACACGCGCAGTTCACCGAACTGAACCTCTGCATCCGGCCGCATGAATAACGCAAAAGTCTCATTATTGACTTCAATAGGTACGCCTATCGTATTGCGTAATTGATTGTCAAAAAAACCTGTAATAAATGCGCTGTCAGGAAACTCAGCAACACCGTGATACACTTGTCCATTCAGGACCTTCTCTAATTGTTGCGGATCTAAGTCCTCTTTCCGAAATGGCTTGCCGTAAAATCGGGATTTGCCCTCTACATTGGTTAAATAGATCTTATATCCCAGTACAGCTACACTTCGCAGGTAATCCTCCATAGATTCCGGGTGAGATTCTGCAAACTGCTGGATATCAATGGCCATCCCCGTAAGCTTCGCATCGTTCTGCGATTTAATCTGAGCTTGATAATAAATATTAGATACCAAGAAGCCGAGAAGGCTGCTCACCACAATGGCCGAGCAAAAGAGAATGCACATTCTCACATACAAAGACTTCACGAGCTCACCATCTCCAATTTATATCCAATTCCCCGTACCGTCCGAATCACAAAATCATTCTGATAATCCAAAAACCGTTGACGCAATCGCTTGATATGTACATCCACCGTGCGTTCATCACCTTCATAATCCATTCCCCATACTAGTTCAATCAACTCACTGCGTGAATACAGTCTTCCTGGATATTGTGCCAGTTGCGCGAGCAGTTCAAATTCCTTTACCGGCAACAGTAGTACTTCATCACCATCAGTGATCTCATAATTTTTACGATCAATAACTAGTGAATTTAAACGAATCCGATCATCCGAAGCGATGGAATAACGCCGAAATAAAGCTTTGATCCGAAACAACAATTCTTCCGGCTCAAAAGGTTTCGTTACATAATCATCTGTCCCCCGCAAATAGCCTTGTTCTTTATCACTTAGCTGTTGCCGGGCTGTTAACAAAATGATCGGTATATCATACGTTTCTCTTATATGCTGGCATAGCTCTAACCCATCCACATGTGGCATCATCACATCCACAACGGCTAAGTCCGCAATGTTTTCTTTCAGTTTATGTATCGCGTCCCGGCCATCGCTTGCCTCCATTACTTGGTAACCTTCTCTGGTCAATACATGCTTTAATAATGTACGAATATTACTATCGTCATCTGCTACTAAAATCTTTTTCATCGTTTACACTCCCTGAATAACGGATGAACCCATAGTATCAACTTTAAAGGGTTAGAACAACTAAAGAACCGAAAGAGACCATTTTGGGCATTCGTACATATACTACTCTAATAATAACGAACGAATCAGGAGGTAATAAGAACTATGAATTGGACTCCTTTATCTCAGAATAGATCTGATTTCAAACCTATCTGGGCAACCTCTCTTCCTCAAGCATTAAATTTAATCAAAGAAGCTGTGCAAGGTGAACGAAATGATGAGCTTTTCTATGATGAACTTATCAAACTGGCCCCAAATTCCGAGCAAGCCTCCATCATCACCTCAATACGAGATGACGAACGGGGTCACAACTCCATGTTCCGCGGGATGTTCAAAGAAATTACGGGTCAAGATATCACTGGAATTAGTAGTGAACAATATCAACGGATCAGTTCCTATGAAGAAGGTTTAGAAAAAGCACTCCAAGGTGAACTGGCTGCAGTCGAAAAGTATCGCAAAATATGGTTTGGTCTGCCTGTTGGAGTATACCGCGATACTGTTTATGGGATTATATTAGATGAATTAAAACATGCCAGTAAATATAATTATTTACTTACTTTAGATCGAACCACTATATAGTTGAATTAGTCAGAGTCATTATTTAAACCTGAAGGAAAGTGATTATGCTTTCCTTCAAAGAGGTAACAGGCCGTCCCATTAGTCTCTCCATATCTTTTGAAGTAGAAGCTGTATCTATCTTCCCGAGGAATGAATAAATCCAGTGCTGAATGCTTGAATCCTGCCGATGAACGATTCTTTTTCCTGTCAGCTCGGATAATACCTCCGTTAGTTCGCTGAAGTCCCAAGAGCGCGGTGCGGTTAATTCATAAATCTGATTAATATGACCAGTAGTTGTAAGCAAGACCGCCGTAGCTAAAGCGAGATCCTTTCGTGTCACCGAATTAAATAGCCAGTTTCCCGGATAGGTGATTAACTCACCGCTTTGGATCGCCTCTTTCAGACCTAGTACATCCACAAAATCCATATATAAAGCGTTGCGTAGAAACGTATAGTCAATACCTGATTTAAGAATCATCTGCTCTGTAAGTAAGTGAACATGATTAGCTGGAATTTGTCCTTTAGGTGGAAATGCGAAGCTTGTATACAGCAAATGCTTCACCCCTGCCTTTGATGCTGCATGAATAACCTCAGAATGTTGAGTTAATCTGACGTTATCATCGGGATGTGAACTAGAGATGAATAATAGCTCTGCTACACCTGTAAAAGCTTGAATTAGAGTATCAGGCTGATCATAATCGCCAAAGCGAATCTCAACCCCTTTTTCCAAAAGATCATTTGCTTTCTCCGGATCACGAACACATGTGATAATCTTACCTGCCGGCACAAACTGAAGAAGATTGTCTATAATCAAACTTCCTAATTGACCAGTAGCCCCAGTAACCATAATTGACATTACACCCCAACCTTTCTGTTCCATGTTTTCAAGACCACAACATTATTTATATTTAGCCATTGCTAAGCTTTTCTAATAAAACGATGAGTTGCCGAAGCTCTCGTTCATCTAGACCCTGCATACGTTCAGCGACCGCTTGACGATTTCCGGGAAGATGCTCCAAAAGTAATCGTTGTCCTTCAACCGTAATTGTAATAACGCTTTTTCTACCATCCTGAGTATGGTTCGAGCGGGTAATCCAACCATCTTTCTCTAGGGGTATCAGCAACAGACTAATATTAGCTTTGGTAACCCCAATATTGTGAGCCAATGTAGAAGGTAAAATCGTTCCGCCCTGTTTAGATATTTCTACTAGGATACGAATTCTTGCGCCATTTAATCCTTTCGACTGCCAATATTTATCAGAGACAGAAACTAAGCTTGCAGTAGTGTCAACTAAAGTGAAAAATGCCTGAGTATGTAGGGGCTGATTCAATACCAACGGTTGTAAATGATCCATCTTAGATTTTTCAACTCCAATTTAGTTAAGTGCTTAACTTTTTTAAACCATACTACAAGCTCTACTAATTGTCAAAAAAAGAAGCTGCCTCAGCTCGCAGAAAAATTCTACGAATTCGGGCAGCCTCATATCATTAAAGATTTCTTTTAGATTAACACCGTCTTTGTAGACACGGCTTCTTCACTGTATTGTTTAGTCCCTTCTAACACCACTTCAAGCTTAATGATCTCCGAACGGCTGGCTAAACGGATTGGAGGTCCCCAGGTCCCATATCCAGAGGAAACAACGACATGCAATTTATCCTTGCGGAGGTAGCCCCAGTCCAGTTCGAACAACCGCTTGGTGATCCAGTGATTAGGAGCAATCTGTCCACGGTGCGTATGACCTGAGAGTAGAATATCTACGCCTTCTTGGGCAGCGACATCAAATCCGGTAGGCTGATGATCCATCATGATCACAGGACGCGTCAGATCGAGGCCATTCAATAAGGAGTTTACGCTTAATCTACCTCCGGCTTCCATCGTCTCGGCAGTCTTATCTTTTCGACCTACAATATAAGTTCCCGCAACTTCTTCAACCTCATCCTGTAGGACTTTAATGCCTATGCTACTCATTAAATCTGTATATTCCTTAATCGAACCACCGTAATATTCGTGATTGCCCAGTACCGCGTAGACCCCATGGCGTGCTTTTAGCTGCTTTAGCTGTTCACTCATACCATTGCGAATAAAAGGCTCAATACTATCGTCAAGTACATCCCCAGCCAGCAAAATCACATCAGGCTTCATAGCATTCATTTGAGCAACCATTTTTTTGAGATGCCGATTGCCGACGATATTTCCTAAATGCAGATCGGATGCAACCGCGATGGTAAGTGGCGTACTAGTTCCGATAGATTTATCAATGGGAATAGGATGGGTACGAACTACTGTACTCCAAGCGTTGATCGAACCCCAGACTAGAAAAACAACCAGTAATATTAGCAATGTACCACCCGCTTCTGAGACGTAGTGCGTTCGATCGACACCCATCCAGCCCAGCAGCACATATAACAGATCAGCTAATGGCAACATGATAATAGCGAATTCCATGCAAGCTAGATAATACGACCCAATCACCTTAAAGAATCTGGCTAACGGCTTCACTATTGTAGGCCACGGTATCATTCCAACGACATACGCAAAGGCAACAAGCAGGAATAATGTCCAGAACAGAACAGAGGAAGCACCTGAGAACCATTCATGGACAAGCAGCCAACCGTGATACCCAATGTAAAAATTAACAAGGCCCAGAATAAGCAGCATTGCAAACCCTGAAGCTAACATTCGTAATGTTTTCATCGTTCCACTCCCCTTTACCATACTAACTCTATACGTCTTATCTCAAATCATAACACAAACCGTTAACCCAGTATAAATTACGATGCTGTCTTCGGAAAATGGATCAAATAACGTACTATAATTCTTTATCACATTCCCCGTCAAAAAAAAGAAAATGCCCGTCGGCATCTTCGTTGGAGGTCTTCAATTATACTGCTCTATCCCGCGTGGCCATACATTCGCCAATTAGCTTATCGCATTTATTAATGTGATTCAGAAGCCAATCGGTTAACGTACGGTTAAGCTTAATCGTCGAGAGAACGGAGACTCCCTTGGTTTTAATCGTTTCTTCTAATTCAAGAACGGCTTTCACAAAATTAGCGTGCGTCTTACGATGTTCCGCCAATTCAGGAAAATCGATCTCTTCCATCAATTGCTCTTCATTGCTAAAATGCTCGATGGTATATTCCTTCAAGAATTTGAGCGTTTCTTCGATCTTCTCTTTCCCCTGCTGCTTACTGCAAGCATCAAAAAATTCATTCAATTTCGCCAGCAACTGTCTGTGCTGACAGTCTATTTTCTCAACACCGATATCATAAGAATCCTTCCATTCAATCACGAAATCACCATTCCATTTCCTGAAATTAACATATCGATAAATACAACTAATTCTCCACCTTTCCGCACAAAAGATCTATTAACAACATCACAGGAAAAATCCCATATCCATCCAAGGGAAAGTCACAATTCATTGTCCGTTTCTACTTCATTACAGGTTCTATGTGGACAAGCACATTTGAAACTTGGTGCCGATCTTTCAATTGTTCTTCGATTTCTTCCGTAATATCATGGCTCTGCACCACACTAAGCTCGGAATCTACTAATACAGTTGTATCTACTAGTACGTTATTTCCGTGGATGCGAGCTTTAATATCTTTAATGGATTGCACACCGTCAATTTCAGCAACGGTTTCTTTCATGAGTTCAAGCTCTTCCGCATCAAAACCATCCGTTAAATCATGTGTAGCTTTACTAAAGATATCCCATGCCGTCTTGCAGATAATCAGGCCGACAATAATCGCTGTAAGCGGATCAAGCCATGGAATTCCAAATCCAGAAGCCACAATTCCGACAAAAGCACCTATGCTAACTAAAGCATCTGATCGATTATCTAGTGCTACTGCTCGCATAGCGTTACTATTAATAGAGCGGGCCAGTCTAATGTTATACATATATACGCCCATCATTATCACAGCACAAAAAACTGCCGTCCAGGCTGCTATAAGATCTGGACTTTCCAGTTCGGGTTGAATAAATTTGTTCACGCCCTGGTACAGCACTTGAAGCCCTACAACGATCATAATAAATGAAGCAATTAAGGATGCCACGGTCTCTGCTCTGAAATGCCCGTAGCTATGATTGGAATCCGGCGGTCTCCTGGAGATCTTAAGACCGATTAGTATGGCGATAGAAGCGATAATATCAGTACTGTTGTTCAGGCCATCTGCAAGCAGCGCTTGAGATCCCGCGACCGTACCAATAAACAGTTTGATGGCGGACAGGAATATGTAGGCAACTATGCTTAGCCATGCTCCTTTTTCACCTTGTTTGATGTCGTTGTAATTTCCCAAAAAAAAGAACCCCCAAAGAATAGTATTGTTCTATACTACACTCCGAGATTCGGGTGGGTCTAGAGAAACAGTGTTGCTAAGAGGCGTAATAGTTCCCTCCGTCAAATAGAGTTGCTAGGTCATAACTGTTTTGCGGAGCGTAACATAGTTTGCCTTAGTTCAACTTTAAGTATTATATTTCTCGCTTAAACGCTTCCCGTCCTTAAAAAAAGCCGTAGGTGTTTATGCTTGTTCTACAGAAGTAGTAACTTTTTGCCATTTATAATGTCTAATTATAGTAATAACTATTTTTGAGGAGCGTGAAACGATGATTCAGTCTTTGCACAAGACAATGATTAAAGTTTTAGCTGTTACATGCATTGCATCCCCAATAGCTTACAACGGATCGTTATCCGACATTTCCGCGGAACAAGCAGTTATAAGTACAAGCAATCCCTATTACAATGAAGTCAAAGCACCTATTCTTGTACCTGTATGGTCATCACCGCTTGCCATCTTAAAAGAAGATAGAATCACTGGGCAGAACGTTACAGCGCTTGCCGAGAATGGGAAAGTCTTTGCCTTGCAGCGGAATGAAAAACTAGTCGCATTGAATGCTACAACAGGTAAAAAAATGTGGGAATTCGGAAGTGCATTAGCCCCGTTGTTCACGTACGGTAATGGATTTATCTATGGTTTGACTAAGAGTGGCTCTCTGTATGCCGTTAATGAAGCAGGTAAAAAAGCGTGGTCAGCTTCATTATCACTACCTAAAGCCACCAGTATACAACGGTTAGGCTCCACCATCTATGTAACACAAGATAGTCAACTGGCCGCTGTCGATGCGGTCAGCGGGAAGATCAAATGGAAGGCTACGGAGGAGAGCAATAACTTTACAGGCTTATCGGAACTTATGGAAACGGATGGGGTTGTTATTCGAAGTTATCTCTCACAGGGAGCATTAACAACTGGCGCACTTGCTGCTTATGACAGTCTGACAGGAAAAAAACTATGGGACCATACCCGTCAATGGTGGCCACTAGCAGTAAAGGACGGCCTCCTCTACTCCATTACCAATACGTTAATGATGGATGATGACGCTGTGAATCGTAATGTTAAAGTTTCTGTATTCAACGTAAAAACGGGTGAACTTAAAGGAGAACGTTTATATAAATGGACAGATACCGAGAATAAAGATGGAGCATTCACATTTGGTGGTGTAAATGGGACCGCATTCTTGGACGGAAATGACTTCTATATTTTTCAGGGCAAAAAGCTTGTGAAATATGATTTCTGGAATTACTCAGCGGAAGGTAAGCCAGTTCAAACCTGGACTTCTATGGCAAAAGAGAAAGATTATCCTCTAAACCAAATCCATCAGCAAAGAATGTTATATTCCAATAATGATACAGGTACGTTATCCGCACTCAAACTTGGAAATGGTCAAGCGGTAGTCCTCAATAATGGTGAGAATCCTGTAGTTCAGACGGATCTTTTTGGAAATGTGGTTTATAGCGGACAATCAGATGGCCTATTTCACGCTTATGACATGTTGACGTTGAAGCCTATTTTTACCGTGAAGACAGGATCTCGTAACTTTGCCCCTTCTCTTAAAACAGGAGGCATGCTGATCATCCGAACGGATAATAAGCTGCTGGCTATTAAACTGCCTTCATCAATTAAATAAAAAAAGCCTGATTTCTCAGGCTTCTGATCTTAAGTAACTTTACTTACTCAGCAGGAGCTGTAAAAGTACGTGCAGCAAATTCAGCATCCAGCATGTAGAAGGCGTTGCTATCTTTATCAATTCGTTTCAGTTTACTAATGATGTTGCTAAAGAGCGCTTCCTCTTCTACTTGCTCGTCAATAAACCATTTCAAGAAATAGATCGTTGCATGTTCACGCTCATCCAGCGCCAAGTCAGCTAAATGATAGAAGCGTTTCGTGTTTTGTTGCTCATGCGCGAATGCATGTTCAAAAGCATCCAGCATCGAAGAGTATTCGTTCTTTGGCTCTGGTAGAGCTTCAAGTGTCGCCCGATTATCGCGATCATTAAGGAACTTATAGATTTTCATGGCATGGAATCGTTCTTCTTCTGCTTGAATTAAGAAAAAGTTTGCGAATCCATCGAGACTTTCACCGGAACAATAGGCTGCCATAGCTAGATAAACATGAGCGGAATAAAACTCGAAATTCATCTGTTCATTAAGTGCGTTTACTAATCCATCTTTCATTTGACCGTCACCTCATAATTCAATTTTAATATGTAAAGATTTAAGTTCATCTTATCACCGTGTATCTAAGTCAGCAAGGACTCATCCTTCTGACATCTAAATAAGCAACGAAGGGACGACTATTCTAATGACCAGTTTTACACGCAACATCCTTAAACCTACATCCTCTGCTAGCTTTTTAATGGCTTCTGCTATGGTATCTATGCTTCTGTTAACTAGCTGCTCCAATAGCAGTAACAGCTCCCAAGCTGCCGCTACAAATCCGCCGACTGCCGAATCCACATCTTCACCTGTTGACAGTTCCACAGCAGCTCCCTCCTCAGAGAGTGATCCAATTGCTGTTCAGGTTTCCAGTATGAGCCTTGAAGAGAAAATTGGACAAATGCTCCTTGTTGGCATCGACGGAACCGTTCTGGATGATCAAGCAAAAAGGATGATTGCCGAAGACAAAGTCGGTGGAATCATCCTTTATAAGAACAATATTCAAGATCTGAAGAGTATGGTCAGTCTTGTTAATTCCATGAAAGAGAGCAACAGCGGCAACCCTGCCCCTTTATTTATGAGTATCGATCAGGAGGGCGGAAAAGTCAGCCGGATGCCTAAGGAGTATGCTTCCTTCCCCTCTAATGGAAAGGTCGGTACCCATAAGGATGCTAACGCTGCCGAAATGATGGGCAAGCTGCTCGCTAGAGAAGTATTGTCAGCAGGATTTAATATGAACTTCGCTCCCGTCCTTGATATCAATAGCAATCCAGATAATCCTGTAATTGGAGATCGTTCCTTCGGTAACTCCGCTGAACTAGTCAGTACGCTAGGGATTGCCGAAATGAAAGGAATTGAGAGCGAAGGTGTTGTTCCTGTCGTCAAACATTTCCCTGGTCACGGAGATACTTCCGTCGACTCCCACCTTGAGCTGCCGATTGTGAATAAGACTGCTGAAGAACTCGCTAAATTAGAATGGCTCCCGTTTCAAGCTGCAATAAAAGAAGGAACCGATGCTGTAATGGTCGCTCATATTTTGTTCCCGAAACTTGATCCTGATAAACCCGCATCTTTATCCAGTAAAATAATTGGTGATCTGCTTCGTGGAGACATGAAATATCAAGGACTTGTAATCACAGATGACCTGACTATGGGTGCTATCATGAAGAATTATGACCTTACCACAGCAGCGGTAGATACTATAAATGCAGGCAGTGATATCTTACTTATCGCTCACGGCTATGATAATGAGAAACGGGTATTAGAATCGCTTCTGGACCATGTAAAAAAAGGTAAGATACAGGAATCACGGATTGATGAGAGCGTCTATCGGATTTTAGCATTGAAAGCTAAATATAATCTATCCGACGAGCCAATTCCGGTTCCTGACCTTACCGAGCTAAATAAAGATATTAAATCTTGGCGACTCACGATTGAGAAATAGGCTTAGGTCTATTTCAATCTATTGAAGCACAACAACATCTCCAACCTTTAACCCTGAGACGGCCTCTGTTTTGTCAGCCGTCTCCATGCCCACTTTGATATCTCTTCGTTCATATTCCCCATTGCCTTTATCCACCATCACGTAGGAGAGATCTCCTTCATGCATTACTGCGATGCTGGATACAACGATGGCATTTTCCTTGCGAACCGTCTCGATTTCTCCGCTCAAGCTTAGTCCACCAATTAAGCGCTCATTAGGTTGCAGTGAGATTACCACTTCAAATTGTGGAACCGAAGTAGCAGTAGTATTTTGACCCGAAGCAGTCTTAGCAAATTTAGATACCTTAGTCACTTCTCCAGACAGCTTTAAATCTTTTAAAGCTGTCATTTTAACATCGACCTTCATTCCCGTCTTAATACGGAAGACATCTTGTTCACCTACAAGAGCTATGAATTCAAGCTTGTTCATATCTACAATTTTGCCGATGTATTGATTATCTGTTACCGTTTGCGGAATTTCACTCGCACTGTCAAATAGAAAAACACCTGTTGCAGGAGCATGGTAGAGGGCTGTATTTAGCTTAGCCTTCTTTTCTTTTAATTCACGAGCCTGTATTTCAGCATTTACTTGGTTAAGCTCATCCCCTATTCTTGCTGATTCTTGGGCTGTAAGTGCTTTTATACGTTCGGCTTCTGTTGCACCAAGGGCTGCGTTCTCCTGGTCCTGCTGACTAACAAATTCATTTAATTCCGCTTCTAGCTGTGCCTTTCGAATGGTTGCCTCTTGTGTAGCAATTTCATTCTTTAAGGCTTCCTGATCGAGGGTAAACAGTAAATCCCCCTTCTTAACTTGCCCACCATTCTCAACCTTCCACTTTGTTACCTTTGAAGCATATGGTGCATATACAAGCGTTTCCTGCTCATAATGTGAATTCCCTTTGACCTGAACAGAATTGGTGATGGTTTCCTGTGTCACTTCAAAAGTTATCGCCTGTGGTGGTTCAACAGGTTCTAGCTGTGCCTCGGGTTTATACATCTTGTTGTATACAAAATAACCCGCTGCAATAATAATCAATACCAATACAATCCACTTGATTCTCCTCTTCATCACTTCTGCTTCCTTTCAACTTAAAAATAGCTAATCCCGTTTTATCGCCGTGAGCGCATTCGTTCTGGACGCGCTTATCGCTGGATAAATTCCCGATAGTACGCCAGTCATTACCGCAAATGCGATCCCTATTGGAAGGGTCATCAGAGGAATAGTGATTACTAAGGGCTCACCCATCCCCATTCCTCCTGTGGAACCAATCAGCTTATTTATGCCAAACACAATCAAGTATGAAAAGCCTATACCGAGCAACCCACCAAGCATCCCGAGCAATGCCGCCTCTGTAATGAACATATTTCGGATTTGCCCCATATTGGCGCCTAGCACCTTCATAATACCGATCTGGCGACGACGCTGATGGGTGGACATGGTCATCGCAACGATGATCGAGATCGAAGCAATAATTAGAATAAATATACCAATACCAAGCGCTGCTTTCTTGAACATACTGAATGTAGAAGCCATCGCCTCTTTTTGATACAAATTCGTACTAGTATTTAGTGTAAGTTTCTGGATAAGCTTCTCCACTTGTACGATGTTGTCCGTACTGTCAACTTTTACAATGGCTGAGTTGTAAACATCCTTTTGCCCAGCAGTTCCATTCATTAGTTTCAGTTGTTCCACCAGACGCTCACCAGTCTCTAGCGAAACATAAATCTTCTTGTCGTACATCGCCATTTCAGGGTTCCCAGTACTATCCAATATCCCAACAATTTGAATGGGTGAGCTGATTAGAGACTGTCCAGTTTGAGAAGCAGGGTCATATGATTGTAATTGAACCTGTTGTTTGAACATATCTGACGGAAGCATGCTTAAACTGTTGTACTGTTCCATTATTTTATTATTGTAAGGATCAGTACTCAGTTGTTCAAAAAGACGCTGCCGAGTCTCGACATCAATCAATCCTACAGTTGCTCCATAGTTTAGTACTGCCATACCAACCGAATCAGAAGGACCACCCTGCTTAAATTTATGGTCATATTTCGTTAATAGTCGAAGATCCGTTCCGATTAACTGTACGTCCGTAATTTTATTATCGATAGTAGTCATTTGTATGTAGCCAAGCTCTTGAAAAGGTGCTGCTGCGGTAACATGCCGCAGGCCTTGAACAATTTTCAGCTTCTGGCCCGTTAGCCTGCCGGGGTCGAGCTTTGCATCAGAGGCAGAGGCTCCTTTTCCTTCTCCGCCCCCTTGTGAAGGGATGCCGCTGTTCGGAGTCACCGTAATTTCATCCATTTTGAAATTCCGGCTAATTTCCCGCTCCGTATAGCTTTGCGCGGAATCTCCTATACTTAAAGCAACAATAATAGCAGCACAGCCAATCGATATACCTGCCATACAAAGACCTGTGACAACTTTCCGTCGTTTGACTTGCTCCCAAGCCAAACGTGAAATATCACTAATCCTCAATGAGTTTACCCCCTTCGAGTTCTGTATCCGAAGAAGTTTGTTTCTCAGTAATCATATATCCGTCCTGAAGCGTGAAAATACGTTGCATTTGTTCTGCTACTTTGAGCTCGTGTGTTACAACGATGAAGGTGGTCTTCATCTTCTTGTTCAGGTTAAGCAGGATATTGATAATTTCCTCTTCTGTCTTCGAGTCCAGATTTCCGGTCGGTTCATCTGCGAAAATAACGGACGGTTCTGTGATCAAGGAACGTGCAATACTGACCCGCTGCTGCTGTCCGCCAGACAACTGTGAAGGGAACAGGTCGGCTTTATCCGGAATGCCGACCCCTTCCAGCAAGGCCAGAGCTTTTTGCTTACGTATTGATGGTGAAACGGATTGGAACACAAGCGGCAACTCAACATTTTCACGGACAGTCAAGCTAGTAATCAGTTCATAAGCTTGAAAGATAAACCCGATATGCTTCCTACGAAATTCAGATAGCTTGTTTTCGCTCATCTTCACAATATCTTGGTCAGCAATGTAAATGTGGCCTTCCGTAGGCTTCATCAGACCTGCCATCAGGTTGAGCATGGTTGACTTACCGGAACCCGAGCTCCCCAGTAATGCAACCATCTCCCCCTCTTTCACAGAAAAATCTATTTGATGAAGGACTGCCGTCGTTTCATTACCATTCTTAAAAGAATGCGTTACATTTTCCACTCGCAACATTGGAGCTGCTCCTTCTCGTACATTAATAGATATGAATTCCTACTTCTCAGTTACTGTTCTATCAATCTTTATGCTATATGCCTGGCTGGCCAGCTCGATCCGTTCTCCTTGGAACTCATCATACAGTGTGATTCTGTAGGCGCCACCTGACAAGTTTTTATACATATTATTGGTAAATGTTGCAGTATAGGAGTTGTAATTCCCTTCAAGTAGTTCAGTACCGATGTTCAAGCTTCGTTCCTGTGATAGACCATATGGATCTGTCATTTTGAGCACCAGCTTATGAGTGAAGGTTCCCATGTCATAGGTACTGTCACGAAGTAGGTTGTAATTCATTACGATATCTATAGTGGTACTACCTTGCATCGATCGCCCTTCCGAACTCAGAACAGACATCGTGTACGGATATAGCGCAACCTTCGTCAAGTTATTCTCCGGTGGAGTAGAAACTGGATTTAGACTCAATGAAGCAATGTTAATGAATCCTGTTGGTTCCTGACCTGGTTCAGACAGCTTATTCCCAGTAATTCCTGGACCTAGATACATACTTACATCTGATGGAATAACGGATTTAGGCAATTTTGCCCAGTACGTTATTAATTGCTTACCACCAGGTGTAGCTGAAGTATCTGGCTGATTCACTGTAGCTTCGAATAGCTGGCCATCTCCCGTTTTAAAGTAACCCTGAAGGCGAGCCATTTTGCTTTGTCTTTTTTCCTCACTGCTAAGCAGTAGCTCTGTATATACGATATTAGAATTGAGACCTTCATAAATAATTGTTTTGTTCTCTTGGACACTAGCGTTCTTGCCTTTACCGGTGATTGCATAACTTCCCCCACGTTCAATAGTCGCTACAGCATTCATCGTACTGTTCGTGCTAAGCGACAGGAACGAGCTCTTCTCTTCTTTTACCGTTGTAAAGAGGTTCACTTTTAATTTATCAAACTCTTGCGTGTAAGGGATTTTGGCAAATACATAGATTTCCGCATTTTTTCCTGGCGCAATCGTCGAGGTTTCCTTGTCCATAAACAGTTCTGTAGAAGAAGACACATCGTCATTGTCTACTTGCACAGATCCTTTTAATTCTGGAAGTGTTAATGCCACCGATTGCGAATTCTTAATATTTATTCTAGCAACAACGATGTCATCATCTTTCCAAGGAAAGCGCTGTAAAGACAGCAAGTTATAAGTGAAAGAACCATATTCATTGGATGCACTATACTCCACGCCTTTTTGAATCTCAGGTCGTAATGTATAGGAAATTGTGTAGTAAGCAATAGGTACTGTCAGCTTGGCTGTATTGCCCGTACTTACATTATTCCCTTCAGATCCTGTTCCCTCGCCTGTACTGCTCGTATCTGGATTAACTGGAGCTGAAACAGCCTCTATCATTTGCAATTGCAGCGAACTCTGCTCAACCTCAAGCGGAATTTGTGCGGTAAGTGGAATGATTTTTTCTTCCAAAGGTTTTATGGTTAGGCCGCTCAATCCCTTCGCATTGATCGGAAAGGTTGTCCCTGTTGAAGATTTGACGGCAAGCTCATACGTTGGCAACGTAACGGCCGTCTTCCCAACATTTTTCACTCGAAGCTGGAAGGTCCAAATCCCTTTATTATTCTCAGCGTATACGTTTGCGTTGTTTAACTGAGTTTCTATCGGATTATTATTAATGGTGATTTTCTTGGTCACACCTTTACCTACCACCAAATTAGGTGTTGTAGCTGCCGGTAGCTTGTACGAGGATTTAGCGATCTCAAGCTTCAGTGCTTCATCTTTTTGCGTAAATTGCAGCTTCATATTATCCGTCTTCATATAAGGAGGAATCTCGGCAAGATAATAGATAGTCTTCTTCTCCTGCGGCTGAATCTTGTAACTAATCTGAGAACGATCAAGTGCTAATTCATACGAACTGCCACCTGCAGAAAGTAAATAAGCCGCATAACCAGGATCACTGAGTACCTTACTGCCCTTATTGGTCAGGCTTATACCCACCTTGGCATAAACTTTCCCATTATATTTATAGAGCTCTAAGGACTCACTTTTGGCGATGACAGGAATGTCATTCATTGTGGTGCTAACATTTTTTCCATTTACAGCAGTTGGGGAATAATTAGCTGGCACAGTAAAACTTCCTGCATGCTTTAAGTAACCTTTGGTTTTGGAATCCCATACATACATGGGAATCTTAATCCCTTTTAACGAATTGGTCTTGCCTATGTTGACGTAATATGTAACCCGCAAGCTTTCTTTAGCACCAATCTTCTTCTTAGTCGCGTCAGCGCTCAGTGGGTTACCCGGAATAACAGAACCCCCTGGCGTCGTCACTCTCGAAAAATAATACATTAGGTTTGCGTTTTTACTGCTCCCATTTGAATAATTCAGGGTATAGGTTAAAATATTTCCACCAGGTTGTGACCAAATATTGACATCTTCTAATGTAGCTTTGATATTTGCTCCTAAAGAAACGGAACCCAGATTGCTGGGGGGTGTTACTGTCGCCGCAGCTACAGCTGGATTGGTACGAACAGCATTAGCGGATGCCGCTGAAGCGGTATGGCCAGTCAGTTGACTGATGACAAAGGTACTTAATAGTAAAACAACATATGTACTGCTATGCTTTCTCATTTACTTCCCTCCACGAGTATTTTGCTAGAATTATTATAGTGGTAAGTACAAAACCAATTGTATCCATGTTGTAACACTTTTGAAGCGTTTGTAACCTATTTGTTCCTATTTGCATGAATTTGAAGAATATTCTATTCTATAATTTCAATTCATCTTTCAATGCAGCCACATCTTTAGCAGAAGGATTTTCTTCTCCATATCTAACTTTTTCATATAATTCAATCAATGAATTCGACGTATTAACCGTATGTTCTTCGCCCTTATGTTTAACCTTGTTAAGAGCAGTCCATTTAATAATATCGTCTTCTGTTTCCTTCGGCGTAAGATAACTCTTAACTTCATAACCATGATCGTGCTTCAAATGAAGCCAACGCCGATATAACCAGCGAACACGCTCCGTTTCACTATTCATCTGCTCCCAGCGGTCTTTTCGATGTCTTGGCGTAAGGCGAGTACTCCAGAAATCCTTTAGACCTTGAAGCGTTTGTTCCCATGTAAATACACTTTTTTCCTCATCAAGATAAGTTGTATTGTCCTTTGGCGTATGTTCCCTGCGCAGCATGGATAGCAAGGCATCCATGGCTCTCTTTAATTTCCCACCGGCATTTCTATACAACCACCGAAGTCCATAATAAGCTGCAACGCCCAATAACACAGCTCCAGCAACATATAAAGCAACATCTAATATAGCAGCTAGTAGACCAGGCTCTTCATCTCCAACAAAAGGTAGTTCCGGACTCGCTTGAGGCTGTTCTACTGGCGGGGGTAGCGGCTCACTTGACCCAGAGAATAAATTACTAATCCATCCAAAGAACGAGCGTACCATATTCCATAGCAGTGTCCCTATAGCTTTTCCGACTCCTGCCGCTAATACGGCCGCAACAATTCCTATTCCAATGACATAAATACGGTTATTCCTTTGTAATCCTTTTGGCAAAGCTTTGCCCTCTTGAGAAAGCGAACTATACTGTAAATAGCTACTATTAGAAATAAATAGTGTGAGCAATAGACACAAACTACCGCACCAGGTCAGTAGTGTAACACTTCCCTCCAAATCGGGAATTCTACCAAATGCAATGGTCGCAACAAAATAGATTACAATACCTATCCAATACTTCTTACTGGACTGATCTCGAGAGTCAGCAGTCATTCCGAGAAAAGCGCATATAAAACCTGCGACACCTAAAGGCAGACTCTCGATAGACAGACTTCCTGCTGACAAAGCCCCAACCACCGTCCCAAGGATTAGAGCAGCCAGCAGTTGCTTCCATCTAACACTACACTGTTTTCGTAACAGAATACCTATTAATGATATTAGTGGTATGGCAGTCAGCCACATAGGTTCAACTTGCTTGGGCAGTACATAAACCTGAAACAGAATCCATACAGGTAAAACTAATAATAGTTCTAAGATAGAGTATATCCAGAGTTTGACCGTATTCCATACGTAACCAGATAACGGAAGTTTCATGCGCTCTCTCCTCCCTGTTCCGGAATATCCAGCCATTCTATACCATTGCCCAACACCAATAGGAGGTCAGCAGCCTCTTGTAATTCTGCTCCTCTATGACAGCTAATGATCAGAAAGTCTGTATCACTTATTCTGCTCTCGGCCTGCAGGGCTAGCAATCGACTCATAGGAAGCGTTCTGTCTAGCTCCAGCTTTGCTAACAGCTCTAGCAAGTCTTCCAGCTCAGCCATAGGTTTTGCTTCAACAGGATCTCTTTCGCCCCCGTTATCCAATCTGCCGTTACAGATAAATCCCGTCTCAATTCCATGGCGCATGGCGTATTCGGCGATAGTGGCTGCATATCTTATCCCTTGCTCGATACGCTCCACATCCGTTACCGCTCTCCACATGGAATCACTGTCCTCTATATTCAAGCAAATGACGAGTCTAGAATCCGCAGTGTAGTCTTTCTTATGTACCTGCATAGTCCCTGTGCGCGCTGTAGCCTTCCAGTTTATAAGTCCCATAGAATCTCCTGAGCTATACTCGCGAATACCTGCAGTCAGGAAAGGATCTTCTACGATCCATCTTTTCACTGGAAGTTCACCCAGCCAGCTATGTATCGGTAGCGGAAGATCGTCTAGATTCAGCAAATTAGGATAGACTAATAACTCTAATTGGAGAGGATACGTTTTATTTTTCCGGATCAATCCAAAGGGATCTCCAGTGGTCATGGTGACTGACTCCAAACGGTATATCCCACGCCGTTCGCAAGTTACTTGATGACGCCGTTTAATATGACGGTAAGGTTTAAGAAAGAACAAGCTGATATGATTTTGGTAGATTTCACCCGTGCTAATACCGAGATTATCTTGACTTCCAAATTCCAAGCCTCTTGCAATACTAGATTCCAGTCGAAGCCATGGTAATGGCAGAAGTTTCGCATTAACGATCTCCTCGATCATCTCAAGGTTATCCCCTTCATAAGCGACCTTCGTTGAAAAATACCGAGTATAACTAAGCGCTTTCAGACCATTCCGTTCATAGATAACGGCAAGAAGGAACAGGAGAGCTATTGTAATGAAAATGAACCAAGGCAAAGCCATAGCTCATTCCACCTTTCCGCCTCTTAAGGATGCAACGAGTTCTGTCGGCACCTCTACCTCACGAAGCACTTGTAACACAATTTCCGCGGCCTGTCCCTCTTTTGAACCCAATCCACGATGAAGAAGTAGACGATGAGCAAGCACCGGAACAGCTACGGCTTTAATATCATCTGGTGTAACGAAAGATCTGCCTTGGATTAGAGCATATCCTTGAGATGATCTGAGCAATGCTCCACTCGCACGTGGACTCGCCCCTAGTTTTACTGCCGCAGATTTGCGAGTAGCTTCCGTAATCCGAACGATATAGGCTAGCAAATCATCACTTATACTCACGGAAGCAGCCAAACGCTGCGCAGCTTGTATATCTTGAGCGGCAGCCACAGCAAAAGTCTCTTCAAGTGGATTATTCTCACGGAAACGCTGCAAAATATGAATCCCTTCGTCAAATGAAGGATACCCCGTAGTAATCCGCATTAGAAATCTATCTAATTGAGCTTCAGGCAACGGAAAAGTGCCTTGGTTATCAATCGGATTCTGAGTAGCAATAACGAGAAAAGGTGCTTCTAGGCCATGAGTCACACCATCGATCGTGATTTGCCGCTCCTCCATACATTCCAGCAGACTGGATTGAGTTCTTGGTGTTGCACGGTTAATTTCATCAGCCAACAAAATATTCGCAAATACTGGACCTGGTCTAAACTGAAATTCACCTGACTTTTGATTATAAAAATTAATGCCGCTTAAATCAGAAGGCAGCAAGTCTGGTGTAAATTGAATACGTTTAAATGTACAATCTAAAGACTTTGCAAGGACTTTGGCTAACAAGGTTTTACCTGTACCCGGAACATCCTCCAGTAGAACATGACCATTGGCAAGTAATGCGGTTAATAGCAGGTCTACTCCATCTTCTTTACCTACAATGACTTTAGCTAGATTGGTTCTAATAGATTTGATGAGTTCAGTAACTTCTTGAAGATTCATGTAAATACACCATCCAATCTGAGGAAATTATTGTAATAAGTCCTTTAATCATAACAGAAAGTGTACCCAATATATAATTCACAAGAAAAGGCCCTGCCTATTAAAAAGGCAGAACCTAAATTTCCCCTCCTGTTTTCATTTACTTCGCAGTTTTATACCGATATCGAAAGAAAGCCGTGATGGCATAATAGATCGGTATGCTTTCAACGATTAGCCAAATGACAACAATAGCATAACTATTATAGTGTTTATAATAACTGCCTATGTGTCGTGAATATAAAAAAGCTATCGTTATTGAAGCTATTGTTAAAAAGGGAATGTACATTTTTCTAGCTTTTGTATTAAACAAGCCGGATACACATCTAGAGGCTACATAGATAAGAAAAGAGCTGTGAATGAACATAGAAGACGACCATATTCCAATTAAGAGCGGATCCGAATTACCTAGCAGATTATCTTGTTTGGCGCTGCGCACCAATTCAAGGAAAGGATATTGCAGTTCCTGACCCAAATGTGGACCAAAACTCATCATCGTCAGTGACCAACCAATTAAGACAGTTACTAAGACAAATATCCCCGTAAGAACTAATCTTTTCAGCATCTTCGCTTCAAGCTTCAGATCGGGCACAACAAACAAGAGGACAATCCATTCCCCAAACCATGACATGACTACAATAGAGTCCTTCAGGGCAATCCCGGGATCATGATAATGAATGAAGGCTGGCAGCATATTGAAGTCCGCATTTGGGAGAAATAAATTAAATAAAATGATCATCGTGATGAAAAAAATAAGAAAAAGTCCATCCGCCATATACGCAATCGTTGTAAAGCCTAAACTTGCAGTATACATAATCACTAGCCCAATCACACATTGAATAAACAGAGGTGGAGTTCCCCTCAAATAATTAGAACCAAAGAATAGCACAAAGTTCTCAATATCAAAGGATGCATAATAAACACACCAGCATAAAAGCATAAGAAGCATGAACTTGTGTGGCCATTTACCTATGATATCTTTTCCAAAGCTAACCCACGCTTGATTTGGCCGCAGCATACCGACGTGAAAAGTAAACCACAATAATATTAACCCTAATAAAGATCCCACTATTAAACCAATCCAGCCTTGATAGGATGAAGTAGCAATTAGAGTCGGAATCAAAAAAATAGTGGTTTGGGAGCTGAAGAAAATAATAAAAAAACGGAACAGCTGCCATTTCGATGTTTGCATAACTTCTCCCTCTAAACGTCTTATTTTGCTGTTCCAAAATCCACAATGCTAAAATCTGTCTTCACTTTAATATCAGCCTCTTGAGCATAATAATTATCCCACCGCTCTCTAAGCTGCTTCCATTGCTTTGGATCGTTCCATTCCAGTAACAATCCGAGTTGCAGAACATCGGCACCTGCTTTTTGGGTATTACGAATAGCTTCGTTAAGATTATCAGAGACTTTCTCTTTAAGCTTCGCAATGATAATTTGGCCGAGTTCCTCTGCATCCCTATTCTTAGGATCCCTTAAATAAATTACACTAGCTTTCCCCTTTAAATTCACTGTGAACACAGGACCCTTATCCGTTTTATTTAACTTCTTTGATGATTTTGTGCTTACAAATACAACACTTGCGGCGCTTTTTCCCTCATCCCAATCGACGGAGTAAACTGCCAGCTTAAGACTGCCTGCCGCCCAAGCTAATGCCCTTCCCTCTTTAAGCTTAAGAACTCCTTTCATCTTATCTTTTTGAAACAGCATTGCCCCTTGGATTCCTGCCCAGAATTCCGGTTTTCCATCTTTAGATGTTTCTTCTTTTTTACCAAATGAAAGATTGTTTATAGCAAATCCAACACCGGATGCCTCTGCATACAGGCAATCCTTAATCGTAGTAGAAAACAAATATCTCTCTGATCCAAAGTTCCTTAGTACATCCGAGGGTATTTGCTCGTAAATAGGTGTTAAAGTATTCATCTCTTTTGCACTTCCCGAACTAGCCATAACAAAAGCACCCAGAGGAAGACTTGGTTCTCTTTCAATCCATAATAGTAGTTCGCTGATTCCTTGTTCAGCAAAGGTCTTCCCTAAGACAATTACTTTTAATTGAGCAAGACTAAGCTGACGTGTTAAGTCTTTTTGAATTAACAGCATGGCATCTGCAATCGTTTCTGCGGTCTTAGAGACGGTAGAATAAGTATTACCGTCTCCTCCACCGCCATTTGAAGGTTGTCCAGCTGCGTTAAGACGATTGGGCAAGGGTGAGTTAATCGTAATTTCAACAGTATTTGGTTCTTTGCCTTCATCGATAAACATTCCATATACAAATGTTAGTTCATCCAACTCAACCTTCGACGACCAACAACCTGTTATATTTAGGAGCAGGATTACAATAACTCCTATCTTCAGGATTCTCATTTCTCTTTCTGTCTCCTTTTATTCCTATCAGTATAGAGATTGCTGCGTTTCGTCATAAAGTTCGAGGGAAAACGAGCCAATGTATCCTTCCAGTCCCGTAACACAAGTGGGGCAACGGGTTGCAAATATGGAGCACCTAACGGTCTTAAATTAGCTAAATGACCGTAAATCAAAAAAGCTGTAATATATACCCCGAGCAGCCCCATTGTTCCACCCATAACGAGTAACGGGAAACGAAGTAGCCGGAAAGTCAGACCTAGCTCATAATGAGGAATGATGTAGGTGGCAATTCCAGTAATAGAAACAACAATAACCATTGGAGCAGATACAATTCCTGCTTGGACCGCAGCCTGACCAATAACGATACCCCCAATAATTGAAACCGTCTGTCCTACAGGTTTCGGAATTCTAGTCCCGGCTTCTCTAAGCGCTTCAAAGGTAAGCTCCATAATTAAAGCCTCGGTAAGCGCTGAGAAAGGAATGTTCTCTCTCGCAGAAGCAATTGTAATTAACAGGTTTGGTGGAATGATTTGAGGATGAAAGGTTGTAATCGCTACATAAAGTGATGGAAGAATCATGGATATGATTGAGAACAGAAATCTAACAACACGAATCCAGCTTGCTGCATAAAAGCTTTGGTAATAATCCTCAGAGGATTGCAGCATGGTGAAAAAAGATGTTGGAGCGAGCATTGCAGTAGGTGTGCCATCTTGTAAGATTCCGATTCGGCCTTCCATTAAAGAAGCAGCCACCGAATCAGGACGTTCTGTATATTGAAATAACGGAAATGGCGTGAGGTTACCATCCCTTAAATATTCTGATATATAACTAATCCCTAGTATCCCGTCGATATCTATTTCATTTAGTTTCTGTTTTATCTCTTCAAGAACTTCTTTTTTGTAAAGTCCTTCAATGTAGACCACATACACATCAGTTTTTGTATATTTACCAATCGAATAATGAATGGTTTTTAGATCCGGATGTTTAATTTTATGTCGAATCAAAGAGAGATTCGTTTCAATATCTTCAATGAAAGCCTCTTGGGGACCAATCACAACAAGTTCGTTTTGTGATTCGGTCACTGATCTTTTTTGATATTGGGTAATTTCAAAATAATAAACATAAGGAAGATCCTCTATATAAAGCACTACTTTTCCAGCAACGATCATATCTACGATCTTCTGTAAGTCAAATGCCTTGAGATATTGGATAGGAAAAACAATTCCTTGATCTAACCGTTCTAAAAAATTCGCCCATTCGAGCTTTGCTTCTGCTTCTGTTTTTAGCGGTAAAGCAATACTTTCATGAAGTGTCTTAGAATCGATGATGGAAGGGATATAGATCAAAAGACATGTGTGCCCATGAACAGAAATGGACTGATACACCGCATCACTGCATCCCTCCAGTTGATCTTTAATGGTTTCTAGAATTCCTGACATAGGCTGTATACCTCCTTGGTTGTGACTTGCGAATCTGGCTTAGTTTGCCAATTGTTTACGAGGTTTATACTTCGTACTCCATTCAGCTGTATACGAAAAAAAGAACCGATGGAAAAATCGGTTCTTTCTTGCTTTTGGGTATGAGCTTTGTAGAACATCAACTTTGGATTAAAGGCTTTAGTACTTTCAAAGATGCTTGCAATTGCTCTGAGCATTGTTCGTACATTTTTTTAGCTTTTTCATTTTCTGTCGACAAACTGAACATTTCCAGATCCGCTTCACATTTTTTTAGCAAAGCATATAATTGTGGTTTATCTTGTGGCTGTGGAACTTTAAAGTTGTCGGCATACAAATCGACTGTCAGCTCTCCATAAGAATCAACTTGAGCGAGAAATACATTCTCGACGGTTAGCCCCATTTTCTCTAGCGCTCCATCAAGCCAGCTGCGAGTCAGATTTAAGGTATCTAACGGTTTATCTAATACTTTCCCATCCATAATGACGGCTTGTGACTCTTTCTGTGGGGCAACCTTCACACCCAGGTCTTTTGCCGATAGAGGGAGATACTCCTTCTTAAGCAGAACATTAATCGCTCCATCAGACTCCATAATCGCAAATTCCACTTCAGATATATTGAATACATCCTTTTTACGTAGCTCTTCCAATAATTCATCTGTTGTTAAACGTTCCTTTTTCATATGATCTTCAAGTATTTTCCCGTCTTTTATAAGAACGGTGGACTTAAAGTCAATGAAGTCTCTTGCTTTTTTACTCTTCATCTGAAGCCATTCAATTCCTAAAGAACAAGCGACCCATACAATCAGTGCAATGAGTCCTAAATGCCAATACTTATCCGTATCCAAAGAAATATAGGCGGCTAAGCTGCCGACGGTTATCCCCGTAATATACTCGAAGAACGAAAGCTGCGATACTTGTCTCTTCCCCAGTAATTTAGTTAAAAAGAAAAGCACAACCACAGCAAAGAGTGTTCGTACTACAACCTCCAACCACTCCGGCATCACAATTTTCCTCCTTTTTAAATCAACACTTGTTTATTAACACTCATTATTTGTCAAAAAAGGTCCATTCAATCCTGAATTAGACTACTTATTTATGGAAATCGGTTAACGCGTAAAACTTCTATTTTTTTCCTGCATAACTAAAGTAACGGTTGAGGACAATAGGAAACGTCATGCTAGAAACTTAAAACAGAGGAGAGAAACCTAATGACAGTAGCCTCACAAGTTAAAACATGTTTATCTTCTTTAAAAGGTGCTCAAGCGAGCTTGGAGCAATTTGCACTTGAAACACAAAACGAAAGTGCAAAAACTTTATTCACAAATGCAGCTGAGCAAACGCAACAAATCGTTACACAGGTTGAAAATCGGGTAACCGAATTAGAGTCAGAAGAACCTCAATACAAAGGTTTCTAACGATCACTTGAACAATCAAAGGGGTCATTAAGCTAGCGATAACTAGCTTAATGACCCCTTCTCTACATCATCACTGCAATACCGCTTACTTTCTTTTTTTGGCAGGAATCAGGATCTGAACTGATGTTCCAATTCCCACACGACTAAAAATACTTACGCCATACTCAGGTCCATATTGCAGCTTAATCCGTTGATCCACATTACGGACGCCATAACCTGTATTTGTGTGTCCCTTCGAATCGAAAATTTGATCAATACGCTCTTGTCTGATGCCAATACCATCGTCAATAATACGGAAGAGAATATTATCGCCTTCCTTACGTCCTACAATCCGTAAATGAATGTGATCGCCGCACCAAGCATGCTTCAGGACGTTCTCGATAAAGGGTTGTAGAATCAGTTTAATGGTCTCATAAGGCCAGATCTCAGTATCAAAATCAAACAGAACCTCTAAGCGGTCACCGTATTTAATTTTCTGGATTTCTAAATAGGCGTTTGCTTGCTCAATTTCAGTTGGAACCGGGATCATCGTACGGCCCTCATTAAGCGTTAAGCGGTAAAACTTCGCTAATTCCATCACCATCTTCTGCAGCTTCTCATTTTGACCAAATTTGGCTAATTGAATAATAGACGACAAAGTATTGTACAGAAAATGTGGGTTGATTTGCGATTGTAGGATTTCAAGCTCCGCTTCCTTCTTCTGGAGCTGCGTCAGATATACCTCTTTAATCAACATATCAATATTCTCACCCATATCATTCAGTGCGGTTGCTATCTGAGAGAATTCATCCTTCCCTCGATATTTAATACGCTTGTGAAGATCACCTTCCCGATAGGCATTAAGCACATATACGAACTTATTAATACGAATCGAAAAATAACGGGATATAAATATACCTACAAAGCTAAAAACCACACAGCATATGAGACACATTAAAATAATAAACAAACGTACCTTCATTGCATCCTTTTCAAGGATTGTAATCGGAACAAGCGCGATTAATTGCCATGCTTGGTTAGCAACCATAATCGTTTCTTTAATCGTCAGGTAATCCTTATTTAGCTCGGCTTCATTAGTATAGTTCTCCGGTAGTTCACCCGATTGATACATCGTTCTTCCAAACTCATTCTTTATAATTAAATTACTTCCTTTTCCTATCTTCGTATAATTGACACTGTCAAATAGATCTGGAATCCTTACATTAATCCGCAGGAATCCTATCTCTTTAGGCTTAAGAGGCTCGTATGTATCAATTAGTCTACGGAGCAACGAGATGCGATTATTCTCTACATCACTCTCGATCTGCCACCATTTCATAGTTTCAGCGTATTTTTCAGTTGGAAAATCATAATACCAGGACTTACCTTCAATCCGTTTCATGTGGTAGAGATGATAAAAGCTACTATTATCCAAATAGCCCTCAAGTGAATTCGAATAGATCTCAGGGATCGATTCATTCTTTAAGAATAGCGACATCCCTATCTTCACACCAGTAGATTGAATAGCTACGTCAAGCTTTGGCAGCACCTTCTTAGACATCCGATCGTAATTTTCCCAGCCTTCCTCATAACTCCGAAGATTCCGATAAAAATCAAAATCACTGTATAATTGCGTTGATATTCGAGTAACTTCGTCCATTTTATAATCAATATTGTCACGTATCTGCAATAACGTTCCTTTAATATTCGTATTGATATGTTCGCGTAATGAATCATTATACATGGAATGAGAGACGAACCCTATCAAGGATATAGGAATAATTATAAAAAACATATACGTCAGCATTAACTTATACCCAATCGGCACATACTTATGTCTTCTTCGTAATTTCATAGAACATCATCCCCCATCACTTGTCGCGCTTACGATACTCCATAGGTGTCATACCATAAGCCTCTTTGAACTGTCTGCTGAAATAAGGGAGATACCGATAGCCTACCTTGCTAGCGATTTCATAGATTTTGCAGGTCGGATCTTTTAAAAGCTTGCCTGCTTGATCCATTCGAAGCTGTGTAAGTACTTCACTGAACGTTTTCCCAGTTTCCTCTTTGAATAGATAGCCCAAATAGTTAGGGGAGAAAGAGAACTGCTGCGCAATATCTTTAAGCGTAAAGTTATCGCTCATTCTGTCCTGCATCGTTTGGATGATTTCTCTAATCAATTTATGGTTCACTGAATCTGATTTACTACGCAGGTACTCAGAGATCTCAAACGTTTTGAGTACGAGCCACGAGCGAATATCACTGATCGTATCGAATTGGTGTAAAACATCTAAACTATGTATCTCCATACCTAAAATTTCAAATAAATCCTCGCTAACATCCTTTAACTGCTGATCCAGCTTCCAAATGATATACATTGCCAGATTATGAATAGTGAATTTGGATCTCAAACTACTTACAGAGCGGAATAACTTGTCGATCTCATCATAAATAAGAACTAGCTCATACTCTTTCACCGCTTTAAACAGCGTATCCATACGGGTATCTAACATACGAGCATCGATCATCCCTGGTTCACTGCTAACGGTCTCATACATTATAAGATTGCCTTTGCCAATAAACATTTTTCCGTCCACAGCTTCCATAGCTTGTCGATAGGAGATATGAATCTGTTCCATAGAAAATGTTGGTTTGCCTACACCTACAGTCATTGTGACTGGAAACTTCGCACGAATCGAGGCGTAAATATCCTCAGTGAACTTTTCCATTTCCTGCTCGTTAATCAATAATGCAATCCGATAGGACGATACCTTGTAGCAATGTGGCATTCCGTGCTTCTGACCTATTCTATTCACTTCATAAAGGAAGTCCTTAGCCATTTGATGTTTAGATAGATTATCCTGTCCTTGAAGCCAGTTGAAGTAGTCAAGCTCCAAGACAGCTACACGAACAGGCCAATTCAGCTTATCCAGACCGTATGACTTCACAAGCGACAACATTCCGGCCTGGCTACCCTCTTCCCCTTCCCATTCCCCTTCGAATAAGCGTATCAACAAATCATTTTTGGCCATTGGAATCATATGCTGATAGGCTTCTTCAACATCACGTCGTTTACGTTCATCGTCTAAATCCTGCCTTACTTTCTGAAGTGCAGCAATGAGTTCGCTATCATCCATTGGCTTAAGGACGTAGCTATACGCCTTTAGTGACAGTGCTTGCTTAACATAGCTAAAATCTTGGTAACCGCTTACAAATATCACGCGTATATCCTTTTTTTTCTCTATAGCAATTCGAGCCAGCTCAAGGCCCGACATATTCGGCATATTCACATCGCTTACGATAATATCAATAACATGCTGATCTAAAATATCGCACGCGGTAAACGCGTTATTTGCTGCCTCTACAACTTCCATACCAAGCTCATTCCAAGGAATAAATTGTCTCATACCTTCTAGATCCAGCATCTCATCGTCTACTAATAATACGTTGTACATCAACAAGTCCCCCTTTGAAATGCATAAATCTGTCCCTGTAAATTCTACCATTACTCTTTCCCAGTATACCATTCATAAATTTGTCTACCAGCCTATAAACAATGAGTCATCGGAATACAACGTAAAAACGAAGGCTTGCCTAGTAGCAAACCTTCGTATTACTAATTATTATTTTCCTAAAGCTTTCTTGTTTTCTGTCCATACTTTTGTAACATAATCAAGGAATTTCTCATAACCAACCTTCATGGAATCATCATGTGCTTTGTCAAGAATGGCTAATGCTTCTGCATCGGTCTTCGCATACATTGATTTCGCTCTAGCAGTTAGCCAG
Source organism: Paenibacillus sp. FSL R5-0744 (assembly GCF_037972555.1). Taxonomy (NCBI): domain Bacteria; kingdom Bacillati; phylum Bacillota; class Bacilli; order Caryophanales; family Paenibacillaceae; genus Paenibacillus; species Paenibacillus sp. FSL R5-0744. Next base: position 3,076,435 of record NZ_CP150228.1, on the reverse strand, counting down.
ATATCTCTAACGCTTTGTCTGATAATACCTTCTTCACTGTCTGGAGCCGGATCCCAGTTTAGGAACTCCGTAAAGTCGCCTTGTGAAGCCCACGTTACTTCCATCTGCCAACGGTTACTAAAGTCGATCTTATCAGCTGGAAGGGTTTGCAACATCATTTTCTTCGTATTATCCAAGAAAACCGTGTTTCCTACCCAAACCAAGTCACCAGCCTTACCGCTGATTTCAGACAATGCTTCTGGCTCATTTAGATATTTATCTTTATTAAATTTAGGAGTAAGTCCATCTGCTTCAAAGCCATCCCAGTAAGCGTCTGGTCCTGGAGGGCCCCAGTTCAGAACCATAGAACCTTCTGCACCTGTCATCCAATCAAGCATTGCGAATACAGCTTCTGGATTTTTAGCGTTTTTAGTGATTGTAGCCACGTTCCAGCCTAACTGATTGTACGTTCCCGGAGTGATTTTACTTTGATCTAAGCCCGGTTTGTAGATTGGTTTAATAAACATATAACCATCTTCCGGATTTTTCTTCTTCATCTCTTCATCAGCAGTAGCGAGCAACTTCATCGGATCGAATGTCGCAATCACAGCGAACTTGCCGTTCATCGCTTTCTCTCTGATTTGGTCTTCTGTTTGGGTATTCGCATCCTGTGTCATAAGCTTCTCACGCATTAATTTAGCACCAAAGACAACGGACTCACGGAACCCTTCATCTTTGTAAATGGAAGCCATTTTGTCGCCATCAGGTACAGCATATATTCTAGTATACGAAAGGTTATTCTCTTTAAAAGAGGAGAACAACTGGTCAATACCGTTACCATCTTTCGCTAAGCCAGTCTCAAACGGAATAACATCTGGGAACTTCGCTTTAACAGCATTTAAGTAAGCATACAAATCATCCGTAGTCTCTAGCTTAGGAGAACCGAGTTCTTTGTAAATTTTCTTATTGATCGCATAACCGGCATTACCGTTTGGCTGTGTTGTATAATAATTCGGCAGCTGATAGATTTTACCATCAGGAGAACGAAGCAATTCCAAATGTCCAGCTGTTAAGTACTTTTTAAAGTTTGGATATTTATCAATGTATTCATCCAAAGGAACTAGCATATCCGCTTGACGAAGACGCTCTACGTCAGCACCTTTCTCAGTCCATACAATATCCGGTAGCTCATTACCAACGATCATCGTTTGCAGCTTCTGAGCATTATTACCACCAGAGCTAATTCCAGTGACATTGATTTTCAAATTATCTAAAATCCATTTAGAAGCAGCATCTTTGCCCCATTTCGGCATTTGATACCAGCCGTAGTTTCCGTAGAATGATACTTCAAGCGGTTCTTTCCCTAACTCATACAAATCAGCCGCTGGAGCTTCAGTTGCTGTGTTAACCGCTGTTCCTCCTTCTTTCACTGGTTCAGCAGTTGCAGCTGGAGCGCTTGAATTGTTGCCACCACAACCCGCCACCACAGTCGACAATAGCAAGGTAGACAACGTTCCGAGAAGCATCTTTCTCTTAGTCTTCAATGTATTTTCCCCTTTCAATTTGTAATCTATGTTCAAAGCAATACGCTCTAAACCCCATCTCATTCTATCATCCTACTCTTTCAATGATCCGACCAAGACACCTTTAACGAAGAATCTTTGTAGGAATGGGTATACACATACAATCGGAATGGTTGCAACCATGATCGTAGCCATCGTTAATGACTTCGACGTTATTTTCTTGGCTGAGTTAATATGAGCAATGGAACTTGCATCTACATTAGACAGCTGTTCTGAAGCAATATTAGAGAACAATATCTGTCTCAAGATGGTCTGAATCGGCATTAACTCCTCTTTCGTAATGTAAATACTCGCTACGAACCACTCATTCCAGTGATTGACTGCTGTGAACAATGATAATGTTGCGATGACTGGCCCTGACAAGGGAAGTACGATTCGGAGAAAAGTTCCCCAGTATCCGCAGCCATCAATCTTTGCTGACTCCTCTAAACCTTGCGGAAGACCTTGGAAAAAGGTCCGGAATATGATCATATTCCATACGCTGACAAGTGCAGGAATAATAAACACCCAAAATGAGTTGAAGAGGCCTAAACTTCTGATAAGCATGTATGACGGAATGAGTCCCCCGCCGAAATACATTGTAATGATACACATAATCATGTAGTATTTGCGACCCATTAGTTCGCGCTTCGACATCCCATAAGCAAATATCGAAGTGGCCAATATCGCTGTTACTGTACCAATTACCGTCCGCAATGTTGCAATGACGAATCCACCCATTAAACGAGAATCTTCAAATACGATCTTATAATTCTCAAGCGTGAACTCACGGACCCAGAAAGTAATTCCGCCTTTGGAAGTATCCATCCCCTCATTAAAAGAAATCACAAGTGAATTCCAAAATGGATAAAACGCGGAGAATGCCAGTAAGGTCAAGAATACATATATGAAGCCAATAAACAATCGGTCTCCTATGTTAGTACGTTTCATAATTCAGTCCCCCTATATTGAGTAATTCATTACCACAAGCTGTTTCCCGCTCTTCTGGCAATGAAATTTGCAAAGGTAAGTAATGTCACACTGATAACGGCCTTGAACAATCCGATAGCAGTCGCATAGGAGTACCTGAAGTTATCTATACCGACACGTACAACATATACATCAACTGAATCTGATACCTCTCGTAGAGCCGGATTGGAAGCAAGGATCAAAATATCTTCAAATCCTGCATTCACCAGATTACCGATTGCCAGAATCATAAAGATGATCACAACTGGCATAATGGAAGGCAACGTAATCAAATATATCTGTTTAAAGCGACTCGCACCATCCATCGAAGCAGCTTCGTATAAGTGCGGATCAATACCAGCAATGGCAGCTAAGTAAACGATCGAGGCAAATCCAATTTCCTTCCACACATTGGTTGTAACTAAAATGCCCCAGAAATATTCGGTCATAGACAGGAAGTTAATCGGTTCATCGATAAATCTCAATTTCTCAAGCAGCATATTTATACTGCCATTATCTACGGATAGCATCGAGGTAACCATCGAGCCGATAACCACCCACGATAAGAAGTGAGGCAAGTATGTAACGGTCTGAATAACCCGTTTAAAGAACATCTTACGAACTTCGTTCAGCATTAACGCCAAAATAATCGGTGCAGGAAATCCAAAACAGAACTTCAGTAAGCTGATTATGATTGTATTTTTCATAACCACTTCAAATTCAGGAGCATTAAAGAAGTAAATAAAGTGCTTTAATCCAACCCAATCACTGCTAATAAAGCTATTACCTAACTTGTAATCTTGAAAAGCGATTAGAATACCGTACATGGGGATATAGGCAAAAATAAAAACTAAAACAAGTGCTGGCAATACCATAAGCTGCAGATCTATTTGCTTAAAAAAGCGTCTTATCCCGCTGGTCCGATGCTTGCCGAGATTCGGTCTTGATGTCTTGTCTGGTGCGACGCTTGCGTTCGCCATATGTAAGTCCTCCTAAACCTAGATTCTTATAAATAAAGCATCTTTCATGGCTTTCTCTCTTTTTGCAGCCTTGGTTCTCCTCTACTCTCCCTCCGTTGATTTGCTATCTTATGAATTAATCTTAATATCTAAGCGCTTTCAAAGGTATATGACAAAACAACTATTATTGATACTTTGACACTTTCTTGAAATAGCTCGTCCAATTTAATAAAAGCATAATTTAAAAAAGCCCTATGCAGAGATATCTGCATAGGGCTTTTTCATCAATTCGTTAGAGCATTCAATATGTTATCACTTATCTTGTCTGTAATTACTCTTTGGATCTTTCCATCATCTAGATAAACAATAGAAGGAACTGAATCTATTCCTAGCTTGGCAGCAAGTCCGGGTGACTTATATACATCTACCTTTGTGACCCTGATCTCAGTATGGGATTGTTCAAACGCCTCAAAGAGTGGTAATAGCTCCCGGCAAGAAGGATCAGTTGCATTCCATAAATAAACAACGGATGGTTTTCCTTGATTTAGAATTTGATGCTCATAGGTCTCACATTCAGAGATATACTTCTCTGCACCATACCCTGCAATGGCACCATCACCGACAGCTGTAGCCACTTGCTTAAGGAACTTATCACATACATCGCCTGCTGCGAACACACCAGGTATATTTGTTTCCATTTTTTCATTGACTAGGATATATCCATTTCGATTCAACTCAACTACACCTGATAAAATTTCTGTGTTCGGGGTATATCCAATAAATAAGAAACATGAATCAACCTTTACGTTTTGCAGTTCATTAGATTTTAAATTTTTCAGGACGACGGAATTCAAACGTTCCTCACCTTCGAAAGAACTTACCACCGTATTCCACATGAATTCCATTTTAGGGTTTTCTAGTGCCTGCGTTTTGGCAATTTCATTACAATCCATTTTCCCATGATCATGCATAACAGAAACGATTACTTTATCTGCAAACTTGGTCAGAAACATTCCTTCTTCAATAGCTGCATCACCACTGCCAACAACCATAACCGTCTTTCCCGTATTTGCTGCAGCGTCACAGGTTGCACAGAAAGAAATTCCTTTATCATATAAGAACATATCTTCATTAGCTGCCCCGGTAATTCTTGGTTTTCCCCCACTGGCTATAATAATGACCTTGCACTCATAACGAACCCGAAAGGTCTCCACTACCTTAATATCTTCCGCTACCGATACAGATTTTACATCTGTCATTTTAAAATCCACACCAAATTTCTTAGCTTGTTTATGAAATAATTCCATAAGGTCTGTACCGGTCGTTCCTTCAGGAAAACCAGGATAATTTTCTATTTCATTAGTATAAGTGGCAAGACCACCTACCAGTGATTTTTCCAAGAGGAGAGTCTTTAATTTTGCACGTCCACAATAGATTCCCGCTGTTAAACCAGCAGCCCCGCCACCGATAATGACGACATCATACTGTTCTGTCTTCTTTTCCATTCCGTTTGTCCCTCCTGTGAGTCTGTGCCTTAATAAAATAGGCTGACTCTCGTCAGCGCAACAAGCTCAGCCTATTTCACTTTTACATAAAGAATTTGGCTAATAATTTACTGCCTATAAATGCGCCAACCAGCAGGAACAATCCAAATATCCATCCTGAAAGCGATAAAGAAGCTATAGCCGTAAACAATGCACCAATATTACATCCATTAGCCAGTCTAGCTCCGTACCCCATGAGTAATCCACCAAGTACCGCTGCTACAACCTGCTTTTTGGACTTAATTTTCTTCAACTTGAATTCGGAAGCAAACAAAGTCGCTGCTAAAGCACCTAATATTATCCCTAGATTTCGAATCGAACCACCATCATTCAAAAATCCGGAAGATAATGTTTTGTGCTTTTTCCGAACTAAAATATGCCCATTGATCTACATTTCCGCCTGCTAATCGATACAACCAAGCTCCCCAATCTGCAAAAGCGCTAGTTACTCCCCATCCTTTAGAGAAAACAGCCAGATGTGCTGTAGCGAATACAGCGAGAAGTACAGCTCCAGTTACATAAGTAAACGGTTCTTTGAGCAAGCGCTTGTAAAAGCGGTTAGACGATATCTTCAACCAGAATTCGTTCACCGTTTCATTCACCGTCCTTTCCTACTCAGCGATCCTATTTTACCTTCTCAATAACAACTTCCCACTCGCCATCATCAACCTCTTCGATTTCCACATTATGTCCCTGTTTTCTCGCCCATTCTGGAACGTTCTTCATTGCGCAGCTATGATCAATAGCTACTACTAGTACATCACCTACATTGAGTTCAGTCATTTTCTTTTCTGTTCTCATTAACGGAACCGGACAAGCTTCTCCCATGCAATCAAGTGTAAATTCAGCCATTTTAAAAACCACCTTTATATTTTTTTGGAATAACAATAGTGAAAATATTCACGTAATAATCTAAACTAATCTGCGCTTCCCATCTTTTTCTCTTGCCATTTAACAGCTGCAATGTATAACAGAAGAATAATCAGGAACTGAACAACCAGTGCTCCAAGCCAACCAAAGACGTCTGGTAAAAATACAGTTGGTGCATCCTTTATAACGTTAGCTCTCCACCACCCCATATCATGTGATCCCCAAAGTGAACCAATGACAAAAAACACAAGTGAAAGCATCTGCATCGTGAATCCTTCACCTACACGCATCAATGTACCCGAAGCGCATCCACCCGCGATAACCATGCCAATTCCGAATAATACAGCACCAATGATCAAAGCTAAGCTGATCTGACCCACATTGTCCATCCCAGGAATCGGTTTACCTTCCAGGAATGCTGGATACTTAATGGCTGTAAATCCGATCGTAGCGAGAGAAAATGCAATAAGAACCGCTCTTGTAACTGATGTGCTGCCTGTAATACAGGGATCTCTAAGTGATGCAGTAAAGCAGAAACGTGATCTTTGTAAAATAACGCCAAACGAAATACCGAAAAGCAGGTAGACAACCATTTTATCGTGGGAATGGTCTAGGAAAAAACCAAACCCAATAATGAGAGCTGTGACCAGCAACGCGATGGGCAACTGACTCTTTTTAGGTTTTCTAGGAGCTCTGGTTCGGGTTGATCTCGTTTCGGGACTTACGGTTTGCCCCATAGTCTAACACCTCCATCGTTTTTATGTAATTGACTATGTGAAAATAGTAACATACTTATTTGTGCTGTGGTTATCTGCTTTCTTTATGCTGTATAAGTGTTACTAATGGCACAGATGGAGCGTAATCAAGTATGCTATAGTGTGCACTAACAGCGGGCAACAGGAGGAATAGGTATGAATATGGAAACGCTTAAATTATTTTTAGATATCGCATCGTTAAAAAGTATATCTAAAGCCGCTCAGAAATCTCATATCACCCAATCCGCACTTAGTCAGCAGTTGAAATCATGGGAGAATACCCTAGGTTCTGAACTTTTTGTGAGAAGTAATAAAGGCGCTAGCCTAACCGAAGCAGGGATTATTGCGGAGAAGTACGTGGAGCAAATCTGTAAATTGTATGATGATATGATCACAGAAATCAATCATTTACAGCCAACACAACAAGAGCTGTCTATTTATGCAATTCCGGAGGTCTGTAATTATGCTCTCCCTTGTACCTTGTATGAGGTAAAAAAACATTTTCCCAATTGCCATATCACTTTAAATGAAGGGGCATCGTCCTTAGTAGAAGAACGTTTACTTCTTGAAGAAGGTGATATCGGGTTTATTTCCGGTCCCTCTCCAAAATCCGAATTAAGGTCACATATGGTATTTTCAGATCAAGTTATGTTGGTGGCAAGCAATACGACCGTTTGCCCTGATAAAATCACATTGACTGAGCTCCCGAATTATCCTTTAATCTGGTCCTCACAGCTTCATTGTGTGCAAAGAGCTTTGAATGCAGTGTCAGTGGGCGAGCTTAAATTAAATATACTCTTTAATCTAGACTCTCTTGAGGCGGTAAAGCTTGCTGCCATTAGAGGACATGGTCTCGCCTTTCTCCCTTATATGTCCATAAAAAAAGAGTTGTATAGTAAACAACTCAAGATCATTCCTATTGATCAGTTCCAGGTCAATAACGATGTCTACATGATAAAGAAACAAAATCAGCGCTGTGACAACGATACGAAACAATTAGTTCGATATATTGAAAAGACTTTAATAGATACTTTGTGTTGAGCCTAAACCTCAATCGTAATTTCCCATACTCCATTAATCACTTCTTGAATGGAACATTTTAGATTTGAACCACGACAGTAATCCGTGATAGAAACTTTTGCGCAGCTATGATCAGTAACTAGCATTACCTTTTCACCCTTCTGAATGGCTTTTTGATGTTTTTTTAACATCATTACTGGTACTGGGCAGATTTCACCCAGACAATCAATTTCAATCATGAAGCTGCCTCCATTCCTTAGATCATTAAAGTTCTAATAATGACCCAGCATTATTTTCTTCACAATAGGGGTTAAAGCAAGGTTGTTTAGTTGTTTGATTTCTATCCACTGTGCCCCATCAGAGTCTTGTCCGTCTCCATCAGTCTTAAGCTCAAAGTTCACATCTAATAATGAAACATTATATATGATCCCTATATGATGTAACTCTTCTAACTGGGTATCACTGTATGGATAAATTAACGTATAGGAAATGGAATCATGAAGCAATCCTTTTAAACTTGTAATTCCGGTCTCTTCCCGAAACTCCCTCTTAAGGGCCTCATACGGCTCCTCTCCAAACTCAACAGAACCCCCTGGAAAATCCCACTTCCCCGTATGAGGCCCTCTTGCTTTCTTAATTAGTAATACTTTATCGTTCTTCACTAAGACTCCATACACTCCAAGCTGAGTATATTTTATCATCTCCATAAATCTACCTCCCTCACAAACACCGCAGTTCCAGAAATAAACACATCCATTTCACCGGATTCATTTCGATATACTTCTACGTTCACCTTGCCGTCCCTACCCATTTCCAATCCCTGTTCCACATCAAATTGTATCGAGTCCAAATGCGGATTAATATATTTTAAATAAAAAGCCCCCATGACTCCCGATGCTGTACCTGTTACTGGATCTTCAACGGTTCCCGAAAAAGGCGATGAGAAATGTCTGGCATGCATTAAAGCGTGCGGATCAAGCGTTTGGAGTGAAAATGGGTGTACAGATGCTTTTGGAACCTGCGTTAAAATCTCCGGAAACAACGAGTTTGTCGGTTTCATTTTATTAAAGCTATCTATTCTCTTAATCGGGACTAATAGAGTCCATGCGCCAGTACAGCCATAAACAATAGGCAGATCCTCTTCTATCTCGTCAAGGGTTAAACCTATGGCGTGTGCAAGCTTCGCTCTATCGCCGTTAAATTCAATAAACTTCGGTTGATCTTGCTTCATTTTTATTAGTAAGTGATTATTGTTGTCCATACTGAATTGGATGGGTAGCACACCCACGTTTGTTTCGATCTTTATCGAGCTAGCCTCTCCAAGAATACCCTTTGTTTTTAAAGCAAATAAAGATGCCATTGTAGCATGTCCACAAAGATTGATCTCATGGCCTGGCGTAAAATACTTAAGCCTTAAATCAGCTACATCTGATGGGACTACAAAAACTGTTTCGTTAAATCCGACCTTATGAGCTATTGATTGCATTTCACTTTCGCTTAAATGATCAGCTTCTAACACGACTCCCGCAGGATTCCCTTTGTTCGGATAAGGCGAAAAAGCATCATAATGAAGCACTTTGATGTTGTTCACTGGTAAGTCTCCTTTCAATTTATTTCAGTAAAGCTTGATAACTTCACGTAGTGAGAAACTCAGCAGTAAAAATTTCTATTTCTCTTAAAACTTCTTGGGGGTTAGATATCGCATTACATATATAAAAACGTTCTTTATTGTGCTCATAAAATGATTTAATCAAATTAGGCTGCTTGATGATTATTTCATTGAATTCTTTTTTAAGAGCTTCACAATCAATTTCAGGATGAGTATCATGAAGTTCCTTGAGTTCAAAAGCAATGACATCTTTTTTACACTGGATTATTTCACAGACCACATCTTTTGCATATATACCGTGAGTTAATAAGATTCTCAATGCCGAAAGGTCATTGGCTTTTTCCTGTGAAATCTTAATTAATTCTGCTTGTATCTGTACGACTTGTACCGTATTCCAATGATTAATTAATACTTCAAAAATCCAGTACACCCATTCTTGATCATCGCTGTGTTGATTTAGTACATCTTTTACATATGGAATCATCGGATCCCCTATTTCAAGTAAAAAAACAGCTATTTCCCCCGCACCTGGCCAATTCCTATCTTGTATCCATTCAAGTAAACCCGGCAATATGCTTTTCACACGTGGATATCCTAAACGTATGACTGTTTCAGCCGCTCCATCCCAATAGTCTTTTGATATAGGTTGTACTAATAAATGCAAATCTTCATCCTTTATGTATTGTAGCTTATTAATTGCATCTTTCTTTTCTTCTTCGGGTGTGTCCCATGATAATTTTTTGATTAGACTAGATACTTCTTCCACTAGATTCACCCTTCGAACTTGAAATTTCACCTATTAAAATCAGTGCTGTTCACTCTATTGTATTCTTCTACTAACTTGATATATCGATCTTTATCCTCGTTTAACATCCATTCGAATAATCCCTGTATATCTTTAAAAATATATGGTTTTACTTTATATGGAATAGCCTGCAAGGTACTTTCATCTTCAACTAAATGTTCATAAAAGCCAACACAAATAGCATGATGCATATAAGGACTTCGCTTATATTGGTTAAAACACCACTCCGCATAATTATAAATTTTCTCCTGTTCTGACAAATCATTATTTCTATGCGCTTCTATAATTCTATCTCGCAGAAATACCAATAAAGAATAGATAGAATCATCTTTATGATTAAAATGAAACCTGAGATCATAAAACAATTCTTGGGCAATTCTTCTCAATGCACTCATAGTTATCGCTTATTCCTTTCTCTCTACGTAAACCCAAAGAAAAGCAAAAATAATTACACAAACAAAAAATCAAGTACAGAGTTATCTCATTTCACCACGCCGTTCTAGCTACAACACTGCTTTCTTTCGCTTCATTATCCAAGTTATTAATAAGACGATAATCGATGTCCCCAATAAGAAATACATCCAAATCGTTTTTTTAACCAATTCATCATTGGGATAATGGCCTTTATTATAAGCTTTTACAAAGATATCCTCTTGGGTTTTAATAGCAATGTAATCTTTTGGATCGGTATTGATAATTGAGTAGTAGGGCGTACCTTTAGGATAAATATTCGAGAAATTCCCCCTGTACGTGCCTTCCTCATCGGAAAATTTAGTTACATGCCCTATCTTCTTATCGATTTCTTCCGAGGGGATGAGTTCATCGTCTGATATTTCGTAGATGTCACCTGAATAAACAACAAACGAACCGGCCCAATCCGCGGAGACCGCATGCAATGGCAATAAAGCAATTATGGCTAGAATTACAATAATGAATTTCTTCATCTCAACCTCCTAGCTTTGGGATTCGATTGATTTATAGATTGTTTTGAACTCTTCTCCATTATTTAATCCATCAATAAGCCCCACTAAACCTGACTTTCCAACGATTCCAAACCATCTATTAATTTCTGAATGGGCGATCTCATAATTTTCTTTTACATGTGAGGGTTCATAAAAGTCATCTCTACTACTTAGCTCATTTATCTTGTCAAAACTTATAAACTTATCGCTGTTATATCTATAGTCAACTAAGGTAGCCAAACCTTCATCAAACCACACAGGAACCTTATCCTTATTCTTCAACCTCTTTCTTAACTCACTATGCATCAATTCATGGGCGATCACATCCGCGTTAAATCCGTCTGGACCAATAACAATGTAATTTCCCCAACAAGTATAATAAGTCTGGCCCGTTCGATTCTTCTGAGCATACTTCTCAAGAGCGTGTGGAGATTGAACAAAAAGAAGGGTTGGATTGTCTTTCAAATCTTCGAAGAACCCAGAAACTCTCTCTCTCGATTGTTCGAAATCGTTCAAAAGTATCGTTGTTGTGACCTCTGAAATATCTGGTTCTACATAAACATGCTTACCTTGCTTCTCCATACTAGAAAATTCTACCATCATTGCATTAACAGGTTGAGGATTTATCATATAGACTACAATTAGCATCAGAAGTAAAAAGGTAAGAAATGCGGTGATGATTATGGGTTTCTTTGATTTCATATCTCTCACACTAATCATAGTTTTTAATGAAAATCTTAAACGAGCTCTCAATAGCGTCAAAATCAGTCGAGCCAATAATTTGATCCATAACCTTGCCATCAGAGTTCATAAAAAACAACGCAGGAAAAGCTTGTTCACCAAAATGTTTATGGAGATCGCCTGTTTCATCTAGGAGAACGGGATAATTAATGTTGTGATCCTCCACATATTGTTTTACTTCAGAAAGATCATCTTGATAAAGCAAATTGATTCCGTATATGTTCACTCTATTTTTATATTTCTCATACAATGAGACAATCTTAGGAGCGTCGTCATTACAATAGGGACACCATGAGGTAAAAAATACGAATACAGTGGCTTTCTCCGAGAAGTTCACTTGTATTTTGTTACCGTTCGACAACTCTTTTAGTTCAATGTTCTCAGGACTCCTGATGGATTTGGAAGAGTTGTTTACCACGACAAATATAATCGAGCTTAATGCAATCAATAATATAAATGCGCTTACAATAATAGATGTTTTCTTCAAAAATAATCCGTCCTTTACTAATCTATTCATCCACTGCTATACATTCTCTTCCACTAATCCTATATCCTCCATATTGATCTTGACAGCTCAAAACAGCCCCTGCTTCAGAGATTTCTCTTAGATGGGGGCTTTATTTATACTTCCTTAGTTACATTGAGCTTTTTCCATTTACGAATCTTCGAACGAAAAGTCTTGAACGGTGCAACGGAATTGATATGAATCCATTTGATCATAGGCCATCTCGGATTGTTTCCTGTCCATTTCCGCACGCCTTGCGTAAAAAGTTCTTCATCACTTAAAGAATCAATCCAGCTCTGCCACTGATGTTCTGTCTCTTGAAATAAAGATCTTAACTCGTCTAATGAGTAGGCAGCATATGTATGATAAAACGATTGATATAATCCGCCAAGCTGATTCCATTTATAATCCGGTGAAGGTGTAATAACGGTTATTCCTGCTTTTTCATCCTTATCCCATTTCATAACAAGATTCAACCAGCCCAATTGATAGGCAAGGATTTCTGCTGGAGTACGATCGACGCCTTCCATACGAGTGTCTTTTTGAGCATTCTCAATGCCCTCAAATTCTAGATCGAGAGATAGATAGGCAGTATGTATAGCATTTTTCAATACTTCTTTAGATGGGTAGTCGTGTGTAGACATCATAATTCTCTCTGACTCCTCTCTTATCAACATAAATCACCTTAAAAACCAATCATCCACCTTTAGCTCTTATAAAGTTATATTCTCACCCACAACAATACACTTACTGTCACTACCATGCCCGATCTCGTTCGTCTTCACGATAGGAATCCCGCTGATTTCCTTCAAGTACGCTTCTACGATTGAAAATTCATTATAGCTCTCAAGCTCAGTAAACGACCCAAGAATCACTCCAGCACATTTATCAAAAGTTCTAACTTGCTGAAGCTGAGCAAGTAAGGAGACGATTTTGTTAGCTCTGCCACTTAAACTCTCTAAGAATAAAATCTTGTTCGAAGGGTCTGGAAAATAACTTGTTCCTGCCAGCTTCATAAAACATCGAATATTGCCGCCAATTACAATCCCACTCATCTGGTTCCCACGGACCCAATGAAAGTCGAAATCGTAAAGATCGTTATGTCCTTCGAAAAATGTTCGATAAAAAGCAGCTTGCTGCTCCGCCCCATCAGAAGATACGAGATTCATCAACTGATAGTGATAGGATTTCGAATTACTTTGTGTATGTAAAGCGTTTAAAATAACGGACAAGTCACTCATTCCGAAAAAAGGCTTCGAATGCAATCGAATATTATCGTAGTCGATATATTCCAAGATCTGGTTCGCGGAATCCCCACCTGAAATATCAAAAATCGCAAAAATTTCATCATTATTAAATAGACAATTCAACTCCGTTGCTCTTTCCTTAGGATTGCCACTGAAATAACCATCTCTTCTAAACAAGGTGTTAGACATCACTACCTCTAGACCAACCGAGTTCAGAATTCTAATTAATTCTTCTACTTTAGGCAGGTTCTCCACTCTCACACCATCAGAACAAGCGATAAGTCCTACTTTATTCCCTGAAGTGAGTTTTAAAGCTTTGCTCATCTTAGTTAATCCTTTCATTTCTAATATAACCGATTCTCATAGCTATCCTTTAATCCCTTTGATACATCCTCTTGAGAAATCCCAAGCTCTTTTGCATGTTCTGCTATGATAACCGAAGGTTTAGGCAGCTCTGCTTTCAATGGCCAATACGTATCATCCCATAGATGTGATCTTTTAAAAGCTTTAGCACAATGCATATAACACTCTTCCACTTCAACGGCAATGCCCAATTTCGGCAGTTTACCTTGAGCCTCCATATGAACCATTATTTCTTGATCTTTGATAATCCTTGCATGTCCATTTATTCTTAAGGTTTCTTCAAGACCGGGAATAATAAATATCAAACCCACTTTTGAATTTAAAAGGATGTTACGCAAAGAATCAAACCGTCGATTACCAGGTCGCTCAGGAATCACTAAATGTTTGTCGTCTAACACATATACAAAACCTGCAGCATCCCCACGCGGAGATACATCACAATTGCCAGCTGAATCACTTGTTGCTATAAAGAGTAACGGTGATTTGGATATATAATCTCGGCAATGATGATCGATGAAGGTTATACTCTTGTTGTTTACCAATTCACTGGGATACCCATACATTGACCTTAACTCTTCTTCAGAGTCTATAACTTCTTTGAAAATATTATGGTTCATCTTTCTCCCCCTACTTACGCAGTTTAAAAACCAAAAAATCGCTGCAGCGAAAATCCTCCTCAAAAGTCGGATACTTCTCAAGCATTTCAGCAGATGGCTTCGGCTCGATCATTTCATTAATTTGAAAGCCAGCCCGTACAATCGTATTTACATAACTGGATAACGTCCTATGAAAAATCAGAAACTTTTCCTCTTGATCAATTGGGAAGTTCTGATTATAAGTGCCCTCGTAAAAATAATTATCTACTTTCCAAAAAAGCTTCTCTCCAGTATCCGACTTCACCCATCCGCTACCAGGGGTTACAAAACAAGGATGTGGAATTGAGAATATAAACGTCCCACCATCAACTAACAACCGATACATTTCATGAATCGCTGTCTCATAATCAGATAAGTCATGAATCACCATGTTAGAAACAATGAGATCATAACTCTCATTCTGGAGAAAGCTGAGATCTTCACAATTGCCATGATGGAAGTTTATCTTTAATTCCTCTGGTGATTTACTCTTAGCTATCGTTATCATGTTCTGCGAGTAATCAACGCCAGTGACTGAGGCACCTGCCCTAGCTAACATTCTGCTTAAATATCCTTCACCACAGCCTGCATCTAGCACCTTCTTATTTTCAACAGAACCCATGAGACTGAATAAAGCTGGATTCAAAAAAATTTCTCGATGGATATCCCCATTTTCGCCGTACGAAGTTGAGATTAGTTCTGCGTATTTATCCCATCTTTTTATGGCTTCTTTACTGCCCAATTCATCATTCATTTGATCACCTCTAAATTTCTGAAATAATCCATTTTACTGTCGATAAATCCATTGTCAAAGTCAGCTGCACCGATAAGCTCACCTTCACTGAAACATAAAGCAAATAACCAAAGCTGTCTAAGCGCAACGAACATAGGAACAGCACTAATATCATTGTCACTGAGATTTCTTAAACTTTTATATCCATTTAAAAATGCTGCCCATAACCGTTCTACTTCATCTTTATCGTGGCCACTATGAATCTCTCTTGCCAATCTAAACTCTGCGATATCATAGGCTCTCCATCCGTAACCACAAATATCGAAATCATAATGAGTTAATTTCCCTTCGTCCGTGAAAGTCACATTCGTATTCCCATGCAAATCGCCATGGCAGATGCCCCAGTCGAGCCCCGCTTCCAGATGTACTTCAATCTGCGCTTTTAATTGTATGGCCAGGTCATACAGGAATTGATAATCCTCTTGTCGATGGCTCATGTGCAGTTTGATCGTATGAAGCGGTTCCTCAATTAAATGTTCAAAATCAAGCTTACCTCTTACATGTTCACTCTTAAAGTTGTCCGTAGCTGTGTGGATTTGTGCAACTGACTGACCAAATGAATAGCTGTCTTCTACAGCATGAATAGGCTTTTCATTTCCTACAGCAAAACTAAACATAACGCCATACTTCACACCCTCAGGCACCAAAAATTCATTAAATATGATCCCATCTTTTCGAGGAATAGGAATGGAGACGTTTACACCTTTTTCGTGCAAATCGTTCAACAATTCTAATTCAAAATCAATCTCCGATCTACTCCGTCTATCCGCACGATAAACACGAAAGATGTATTTTTCCAATGCCGTTTCTAAAATGTATGTATCGTTCATGCCTCTAAGAAAATACTGCAGCTGTACTGGTTCTGGAATCTCATAATGCTCTTTAATATGTAATAATAATGCGTCTGTTGCCAACAGTGAGTATGTAATAGGAAAAAAACTCAAGTGTATCCCATCCCTTTAGGTTATTGATAGTAATACTTACACCATACCATATTTAGGGAATTGAATCATTTCCTTCTTGAAGCTGTGAAACTAATGTATGGTAATATAAGTATAATAATACAGAATCAATTACATGGAGGTGTTCGAATGCGTAAATCACCGTTGATATTGAGTATGATTTTATTATCCCTAACGTTAATTATGGGCTGTAGTTCAGAAGTGGATGATGCCACTAAAGCCGCTGAGAAGTACAAAAATGTTGAATATACCATTAAGGTTTCTGATGACTTATTTTCTGAGGAATCCATTCTAGCCCGAAATGAAGAAATGAAACCGTACTTTACTGAATACTATACCGAAAAAGCTATAGGAAGCCGAATCACAACTATCCCTTTTCAAATCGCTAATAAACAAAAGCTTTCTTTAAAACCAGATAATCTAAAGTTCACCCTTTCCGAACAAAAGAAAAATATTGTTGAGTTAAAATATACTTGTGATCTTGTTATGTTGGATAAGGATGACAAAGAAAGTAAACGTGTCCCTTTGGAGGGAATACTGACTATGTTTGATGTGGATGGTCAATGGTTAGTGCAAGGAGATCGTTTTGACTCGGAGGCTTTAATGAAATTGATTTATGACTAATCACCCTTCATATACCATATTATTACTGGAACATATTGTCTAACAATAGTAATATTAATTTCCAGTACATAGTAATATGATAAGGAGCTAATGAGTCATGAAACGAACTGCATGGATCATAGTAACATTACTTTTATTATTGGGGAGTATTCCAATTACTGCGTCAGCAAAAGCAGCAACTGCAAAATCATGGAAGACACTTTACTCTGAGTATATCAAGAAAACGTTAATGGATGCTACTAGAGATAGTTCTTATGACGGTGACTTCAATTATTTCACTTTAGTAGATTTGAACTTTGATGGTACTCCTGAACTTATACAGGGGTATTCTTTACGATTCATTCAGCCCATCAACATTGCTCTAACCGTCCAAAATGGAAAAGTCATTCCATTCAATTATCAAGGAAAACTGAAGGATAATTCAGAGGGTATATTTAATGTAGGTATGGGTGGATTTCTACCGCGCGATGAAAATCGTGGCCTGCATCTCTATAAGAACAAAAAAGATGGAACATTACGTTATATCGCTTTTGTAGATGGCAGTGGTTCGTACAATTCTAATTTGCAGGTTTATGAGATTAGTATCCAAGGAACCAAATTTAATGACAAA
The DNA here is from genome assembly GCF_037972555.1 of Paenibacillus sp. FSL R5-0744. NCBI lineage: Bacteria > Bacillati > Bacillota > Bacilli > Caryophanales > Paenibacillaceae > Paenibacillus > Paenibacillus sp. FSL R5-0744. The sequence continues at coordinate 3,058,921 of NZ_CP150228.1, read as the reverse complement.
GAGATATTCTTGGCCGACATTCCAGATCAAGAAAAAACGGATGATTTGCCAAGCTATTATGTAAATCAAAAAGAAGTGAATAAATCCGCTTATGATAAGGCGTATAAGCAATATTTTTCAAACTTGACGTTAGTACCAAGTAAAGTTATCACTGCAAACTATACAGACCTGTTTAATAATGAAGTTAACAAATTCGTTCCAAATGGAATCGCTAATTTTATTAATCGTTATTCTTCATCCAAATAAAGCTTGTTGATTGATCCTCCTTCATTAGATAAAAAAGCAGACTGCTCACCATAGCAATCTGCTTTTTTGATTAAATTAGCTTTTTACTCATCCGATAATTAACTAACAGTACTCCTTTTCGTTCTACATTTTGTTTCATCATAAGCTGGTATCCCTGTCGTTCAAAAAAGGGTCTAGCTGTAATACTTGCTTCGGTATCCATTTCATGAAGACCAAGCTCTCTCGCCTTCATTTCAAGCTTGTTCACGAGAGCAGAGGCTACGCCTTGGCCTTGGAAATCTTTGTGGACATAAAGACGATCCAAATGTCCTTCCAACGTCATATCCGAAAAGCCAACTATGTACCCGTTAATTTCGGCTACATAAGTAATATTTTGACGTAAAGAAGTGCTCCAAGCATCAAGTTTGAGGGTCTTTTCCTCTTTAGGTGCCCAAGCATTAAGCTGTTCTTGTGAATAATGTTGTTTGTTTACGAAATGAACTGTCTCATAGAACAATGAGATAAGCTGACTAATATCCGATTCTTGATAAGCTCTAATTTCCATTGTGTGTTCTCCTTGATCGCATTGCTACAACCCCACTACATCTTTAAGCTCCAGAAGAGAACTAATCATATAGTTAGGCTTGAGGTCTTTAGGAACCTCTATATTCTGGCGATTGTAATAGCAGAAGTCAATGTCAGAATTCACAGCACCATGGTAATCATCTTGTAAAGAATCCCCAACGAACAGCACTTCATGATTGCTTAGCTGTAGATCTATTAAAGACATTTCAAAAATCCTTTTATCAGGTTTTCGGATGCCTACCTCATCAGAGATCATTATGGATTTGAATATTTCATAGATCTTACCGGCTTGCAGTCTTTTTCTTTGTGCCTCACTGATCCCATTGGTGATAATCCCCAGAGCATACTTATATTTAAATGAAGTTAAGATCTGTTCCGCTCCTTCTTCAAAATAACAGGAATTGCAAAAATAATCCCAATAAGTATCTGACAGTTTGCTATGAAAAAGTTCCTCCTGTTTAAGAGTGTCTCTAAAAGAATACCTCAATACCTCTCCTATAGTCTTCACCTCACCACCACCCACAAAGTTCATCCAATGGCGAAAATTATGACCTGAAAACTCTCCATAAAATAAAGACCACGCCTCAATATCTTCTACGAAGAGATTATGATCGTTACAGGTTCTTTTCATCGCTTCGATTTCACAAGTACTATAATTTATTAATGTATTATCTAGATCAAATATAATGGCTTTGTACATAATATCCTCCCCGAATAATGTTCTTATCTATCATAACATGAACATTAAAGTTTGGATAAAATTAACAAAAAGTTTTGATCACTCTGAGGTACTCATGAACTCTACTAGATCAATTTTCTGACCTGTTTTAGCACTTTCCAGCGCTCCAAATACCATTGCCATACTATACCGATTATCTCTACAATTCGTCTCTGCTGAACGCTCTTCTGCTAGGGACAGGAACATTTCCTCCAAACATCCTTGATGGAAGGTTTTGTCCATATCAACAGCTTCTCCATTTACACGCTCAACATCACGAATAAATTTATCACTCTGATCTCCTGCTACGACTACCTCTGCATACGGCATGTCATGACCATCCCAAATCGCAGTTCCTTTTTCCCCATTTAGACGCCAAGCTGCTTCCCAAGAGGTAGAGGCACCTTCTGCACACCAAGACCCCTGATAAGTAAATACAGATCCGTCCGACATCTCAAAGATACACACTGCCGACGCATTCCCCTTATACCATGATCCGGGAGGATTAAACTCCTGACAGTAAACGGAAATCGGATTGGCTCCACTAATAAATCGGGCCTGATCAAAGGTATGAATCGCCATATCCAGCAGCAGAGGACTTTCCATGACATCACGGAACCCTCCGAAATGAGCGCCGAGGAAAAAGCTAGAACTGATGTATCCTACTCTACCAATGGTGTCAGACTCGATTAAGTTGCGTAAAGAACGAATACGCGGATCATATCGGCGATTTTGCATCACAGCATGAGCTTTTCCGGTTCTTTCTGAGATCTCAACAATCTTAGTGCACTCTTCCATAGTCTCGGCCAGTGGTTTCTCACTAAACACATTACATCCGAGTTCTAATGCAGTGCTAGAAATGCTGTAATGGCTTCCCGGAACTGTAACGTCAAACACAAGATTAGCTCCAGTCGCCTGAATCGCTTCTTTAATGTCAGTAAACGTTAGACAGGAAATCTCATGCTTTGCCGCCATCGCTTGTGCTGACTCCAATCGTATATCTACAAGAGCAACAATCTGAGTATCTGAACGTGATAAAGCGTATTCAATCCAGGCGTTAGCCATTCCTCCGCAACCTGCAACCGCTACACGATACTGAGCTGTCATCATTCTCCCCCTCTATGGTTACAGCGGATTAGGTACAAAGCTACCGCCCCGGCATTGTTTCAAATAATTTAAAGCATGTACTTGTCCCATCATTTCCAGCTCATCCCGATAAACAGGATCATGCCAGCCTTCAATATCAATCGTACCTTTATAACCTGCCTGACGCAAAATAGAAATAACATCAGTCCAGTTCGTATCTCCAAAGCCGGGAGTACGGTGCCATACATAAGGATTGGGGCCATGAATTCCATATTCTTTTACGATATCCCAAGCGATGGTGGCATCCTTACCATGTACATGGAAGATCTTATCTGTCCATTTACGAAGCTGCGGAATCGGATCAATTAATTGGACCATCTGATGACATGGCTCCCATTCGAGTCCTATATTATCAGCAGTCACAGCATTGAACATCTTCTCCCAAGCTAATGGATTGTGAGCAATATTCCAGTCACCTGATCCCCAGTCTCCACCCATGGAACAGTTCTCGAAAGCAATTCGCAAACCGCGATCCGCTGCTCTTTTGGACAACTCTCCAAACACCTCGGTGAACTTCGGAATTGATTCATCAATGGATACCCCTGGTAACCTTCCTGTAAAACCTGATACCATATCCGTTCCGAACAAATGAGCATGATCAATCAGTCGCTCCCAGCTCGCGATTACATCGGAATTATCACCAGTATTCGTCAAAGGATTGCCGAAGATCCCAACAGATGAGATCACGAAGTCATGTTCTGCTGCAAGCTCTTGCACACGCTTTCCAGTTTCCACGAGATCTGTTTCCCCTGTTGTTTGCCAGAAGGTTAAGCTAAAAGATTCAAATCCATGTCCTACAATTTGTGGAATCACTCTTACAGCGTCGCCGCCGCCTACTAATGTTCCAATTCGCATTGTATCCTTCATCTTGTGACCACTCCAATATTGGTTTATAGTATGTGCTATAACCCGAGTATATACTGCTTCTGAGCTTAAAACTCTTATTATCTTGTGTTTATATAGTCGTATCTTGTGGGAGTTGAGTGATTTATGAGTTACCCTAATGATCTTAAAGAATATCCTCAATTAGAAGAAAAAACGTATCCATTCCGATTATTTTTTAATGAATGCAAGAACGCAAAGATCGGTCAGAATATCCTGTATTTACACTGGCACGAGCATTTCGAAATCATCATTATGCAAGAAGGCAGCGCCATTTTTCACATAGACAGCAAGCCCTATGAACTGCATGCCGGAGAGGTATTGTTTGTTCCCTCTGGAGGATTGCATGTTGGGTACAGTCTGCGGGATGATCATGTTCGTTTTATCTCTGTCGTATTCCATAGTTCTTTGTTTAAGGATTGGAAGCAGGATCCTCAGCATGAGCAGTTTGTAATCCCTTATTTAGAGAATCGTTATCAGCTGCCGGTCAAACCTGCAGAGCTTGTTCCGACCTGCTCCACATATTTTTCTCTTCTGGATACCATCGTTGATGAAGTACTGAAGAAGGGACCTGCTTTTCAACTGGTCATCAAGAATCAACTGCATTTACTCTTTGTGCTGCTCTCTCGCACCTTTCTACCTGAACAAGTATCCGGTAGAACGAATGAGCGGCACTCCTTTAATCGCGAACGTTTTAAGCCACTTCTAGAGTACATGGAGAATCATTTCGATGACAAAATGACCGTAGAAAGCGCCGCAAGATCCGTAAATCTAAATCCATATCATTTCTGCAAAACCTTTAAGAAGCTAACAGGTCGAACCTTCATCGATTATGTTAATCTTTGCCGAGTAAATGAAGCAGAGCGATTGCTTCTCGAGACCAATTTTACAGTGACTGAGATTGCAGGAAGAGTCGGCTGCGACAATCCCAATTATTTTACCAAGCTGTACAAGCAGTATAAAGGGATTACCCCTTCAGGGGTTCGAAAATAGGAGATTCGGTCTCTATTCACGAAAAATAGCACCGTTTGCCTCTCCCAAACGGTGCTGGCTATTGGATTATTCCGTAGTAGTAAGCTGTAACCTCCGCACACTTGCAAGCGCGGGAAAAGATTCATCCACCATACCGGTACTCCATAGCTCAACCTGCTGGCCAACCTTCAAATCCTTAAAGCTAATCGATTCTCCAGCTTCGTTAAACATTGTTGACTTCTGATTGAATGAGAACCAGTAAGAGGGATCTTCCATGCCAGGCTCAAGGATGAGAATCCGCTTCGCCTGTTTGGTATCGATATCTACGATTTGACCTATTACATGTGGTTCGCCTAGCTCTGAAATGTCGTAGGTCAACATATCCGGAGCGATCCATTTTTCTATCTCAAGTATGGCCGTGTCAGCATAATCAGATGGAATTGTGATCGTTACTTTATTACCAATCGTGTCCACACCGGAACCGTATAGATTAATCTTCTGATAGAGTTCTTGTTTATGCAAAAGCTCTTGTGCAGCTAATAACTCTTGCATCGAATATTTAACATCATGGAGCTCATAAGTACCTGCCGCGAAAGTCTGAGCAAACCGCTGCTCAATCTGCGAGTTCAAACCCACTATATTGATATGAATCTTATTATCCTGTAGATAGATATCTCCGTTAGGAATCTTCTGAGCGGATAGGAAAGCTTTAATCGCTTCAGGATCACTGGAGTAAAGTACTTTTTCAGCTTTAGGATCTTCTATTCCAGCGCTCGCAGTAGGCAAGATATCTGGAGTTGCAGTAATTGCAGCAGCTGGAGCCGGCTCCTTATTCGATTGTTGATCTTCTGAACATCCACTTATGAATAGTATAATAACAGAAATCCATATCCAGCCACCATGCCACTTATGCATCCTTGTCACTCCCTCACTCTTTATCTTCTCAAACGGAGATTGGAAGTGATAGGTTGCAGATACAGAATGAATTCTCTAATCTAGTGTATAAGGAGCGAGTCCAATCGGAAGAGCTTCAGGACGGGTGCAGGTACTCTTCATTTCGTAGAATGAATGAGCATCTGAAGAATCATGGAATGCCCACATCGCTTCTAGTACATGATAAGCCAATTCTCCACTGGCACGGTGCTTTCTTCCCGTCCGAATGGCATAAGCCATATCCGCTGGACCAATTCCGCGCGTATTTTGATCATATCCAGATAACAGCGTTTGCTCTGTCCATTCATTCTCACCCATGAGCCGGAATTTCACCGGACCGCCAAAGTTATTAGGATCCGGCACTTGAATCGTTCCAAGTGTTCCGTAGATTTCTATATGCGGCAGGTTACTGCCGCCAAAGATATCAAAACTTGTAATCAGGGTTGCAATGGATCCATTCTCAAATCTTAATGTTCCGGCAACGTGAGTTGGAATTTGAACAGGAATTTTATTACCCGATTTCTTCTCACTTGTTATCGTGCGTTCAACTAGCGCTTTACCAGTCATCCCGCTAACCGTACGAATTGGACCCAATAACTGCACCAATGCTGTCAAATAGTATGGTCCCATATCGAACATTGGACCTCCACCAGCGGCATAGTAGAATTCTGGATCTGGATGCCAATGCTCATGTCCACGCCCCATCATAAATGAGGTAGCTGCAACGGGCTCGCCAATTACCCCCTCCTCGATCAGTTTCAATACGGTTTGGATGCCCGATCCAAAGAATGTTTCCGGTGCGCTGCCTACTAGTACGCCCTTTTCTCGAGCCGCTGACAGAACTTGGCGTCCTTCTTCTCTCGTCACAGCAAGTGGCTTCTCAACATACACATGTTTACCCGCTTCGATAGCTTTCAGGCATACATCCGCATGAACAGCTGGAATCGTCAGGTTGATAACGATCTCTATCTCCGGATCATTCAGTAATTGCTCTGTGGTGTAAACGCTTGGAATATTGTATTTATCGGCTTGTTCCTTCGCTCTCTCCAAGTCCAAGTCCGCACATGCAACTAGATCAAGAATCTCGAACTTCTGACAGTTCTCCATATATATGCTACTGATTTTACCGCATCCGATAATTCCTACTTTGACTTTATCCATTCGTTGATCGCTCCCAGAGATTATTGACTGTCTGCCATTCCGCTATAGCTACTACTAACCGCTGAAATTTGGGATTGTGCGCGAACTTTACCCTCGGCAGCCCATAGCAGTCCTCTGCGCATCATTTCCTTTACCTGTGGCATAGCTACAATATCGGCATGATGTCCGAGTGAATTATAATACACTCTTCCATGACCCCACCGTTTGGTCCAAGCTACTGGCATATCCACGGCTTTGTTGAAAGAATGTGGGCCTTCAACAACTGGAAAACGAGTCGTTGCAAGTACTTCTACAGCTGGATCTACATGCAGATAATATTGCTCTGAACAAACGGTGAAGTCTTCTAATCCTTCTACGAGAGGACTTGAGCTTTGGCAAATCTCTACGGTGTAGTTCACACCATCATTGCCGGGATGAGCTACCCATTGCCCCCCGGTCATAAACTGCCAATCCACATTATTTCGGAAAGAATCACACATCCCGCCATGGCAACCCGCAAGACCCGTTCCGTTCTGAACAGCTGCCGAGACATTATTAACAAGATTCTGTTCGATTGTCCCCATCGTCCATACCGGAACGATCAAATCTAGTTCAAGAAGCTTCTCCGCATCGGCAAAAGCCTCAACTGTATTCGATACCTCAACTTCAAACTGTTCCTCTTGCAGTACCTTAGCGAATATATCAGCTACCTGTTCAGGCTCATGACCGTCCCAACCGCCCCATACTATCAATGCTTTTCTCATCTTCAGCACTCCTTCTAATAGAGGTTGTTCAAACACGCATTTTTGTTGATTACATCTCAGAGATTTCGACCCACCGGCGCTGTTCAATAGAGCGTTCTACCGCTTCTAACACAGCTTGGCATTTCACTCCATCATGGAAATTAGGTACAGGCTGACGTCCTTCTTCAATCGCGTTAGAAAGCTCCAACATTTCGTGAATAAACGTATGTTCAAAACCAATCGTATGACCCGGCGGCCACCAAGCCTCCGCATATTCATGAGCAGGGTCCGTTGCCAGCACACGCCGAAAGCCCTGTACATCCTCAGCATCTGAGGTTAAATAAACCTCGAGTTCATTCATTCGCTCGAAATCAAATTTCACACTGCCAAGGCTTCCATTGATCTCAAAAGAATTGGTAGAGCGATGACCTGCTGCGAATCTTGTAGCTTCAAAGCTACCTAAGGCACCGTTATCAAAACGGGCTAAAAACAATGTGGCATCATCTACAGTTACCTTGCCCTTAGGAGCATCCTTATCCCCTTTGGCACTTAATCCGGTCATTTCAGCAGCAAGTGGACGTTCTTTAATGAAGGTCTCACTCATACCGATTACTTCCTTCACATCACCTACTAAGAAATGTGCCAGATCAATGAGATGCGCACCCAAATCACCATGTGAGCCTGAACCCGCAATCTCCTTCTGCAATCTCCACACTAACGGGAACTCCGGATCAATAATCCAGTCTTGTAGAAACCAAGCCCGAAAATGATAGATCTTCCCAAGCCGCCCGCTCTCTACTAGCTTCTTAGCAAGTCTAACCGCCGGTGAAAAGCGATAATTAAAACCAACCATATGTGTAACCCCTGCATCTTCAGCGGCTTGCAGCATTTCACGGGAATCCGCCAAGGTCAGTGCGAGTGGTTTTTCACAAAAAATATGTTTACCAGCTTTGGCTGCTGCCAGAGCAATCTCCTTATGTGCATTACTAGGGGCATTTATATCAATAAGATCGACATCCTCACGAGCGATTAGATCTTTCCAATCCGTAACACAATCCGACCATCCTAATTGAGTGCCAGCCTCTGCAAGCGCTTCAGCATTCCGTCCACAAATCACAGACATCTCAGGTTTAAGCGCTTTCGGGAAAAACATTGGCAAACTGCGGTAAGCATTACTGTGCGCCTTACCCATAAATTTATAACCGATCATTCCAATGCGAAGCTGTTTCATCTTATTCCTCCTCAGATTTCTTAGATTTAGATGAAGCTCGTATTACTAGTTCAGTCGGTAATTTAATCTGGATGATTTGGGAGGGGGGTGATATTTCTGAGCGACTATTCCCGTGCAATTCTAATACCTTAGATACAGCAATTTCTCCTAGCTCATAAAAGGGAACACGCACACTGCTTAAGGCTGGTGTAGTAAGCTCAGCAGCATCTGAATCATCATAACCCACCATGGCTGGGATGCGATCTCTTGGAATGCCTAGTTCCTGTAGACCTTGCTGCAATCCAATGGCCATTCGATCATTGGCCGCTACAATGGCATCAATCTCATTCAGCAGAGGCAACATCTTCTTGGCAGCAATAGCACCGCTTTTACGACTGAAGTTACCTTCGAATAGAAGTGATTCATCTAAAGGAAGGTTAGACTCCTCCAAAGCGCGCAAATAACCAGTTAAACGATCTCGGCTGTTCGAATAAGATGCTGGCCCGTTTAGAAAGGCAATCCTCGTAAAGCCCTGATCCAGTAAGTGCCTGACCGCTTGCCAGCTTCCTTCGACATGATCAGCATCCACCTCGTGAAAAGCCTCTCCTTCAAAATGCTGATTAATCAGGCAAAACGGATGACCTTCCTCCTTCAAACGTCGAAGTGAGGCTAGCTCACCTGGATCCTCTTTGGCACCGAGTACAATACAAGCATCAATCTTCCGCATCTTAAACAATTCGTTATAGTCCACTCTCTCTTCGGCATTTCGAAACAGCATTAACAGATCATAACCCTCTTCTCGCGCCTTACTCCCAATTCCACTTAATATTTCTGAAAAATAATAAGTGGAGAACAAGCGTGCATTTGGCAAATAAGGCATTACTACACCAAGGTGCCCACTTCTTCTACGAGCAAAGCTCTGCGCGAGTGAACTAGGGGTATATCTCAGCTTGAGCGCAGCTGCCAACACACGTTCCTTCGTTTCTTCCTTGAGCGGGCCTACGTTGTTTAACACGCGAGAGACTGTGGCTTCTGAGACTCCGGCAAGCTCGGCAACCTCTTTACGGCTGACGATAGAAATCCCTCCTACGAAAGCGCATTCAATAAATGTACGCGCGTACATTCTCTCATGAACAAAGTCCCTCGTCAACCCTTATTTTGGATATTTATTCATAATAAAACCCCTGAATTAATCAGGGGTTTTGCTCATTCTAAACGGTGTATTCTTGGGTTCAGGGATTCCCCATCAACCACGCTTGTACATGCTTTAGGAACTTTTTAGTGGCGGGAGAGGCGTATTTCATAGAATGTACAGCGATTCCAAGTGATCTGAAACTACGTTCTTCCAATTCAAGCATCGTTACATTATAATTCTGACGGGTTAATACAAGCTCTGGCAAAATACTAATTCCAAGTCCCTTCTCCACCATGGCCATAATGGCATAATCATCACCTGCTGAGAACTTAATATTCGGTTTGATGCCCGCCTTATCCAGTACACGCCTAACATCATAATCTGAACCTGCCTTCGGGATGATGAAATCCTCTTTAGCAATTTGGGATAAGGAGAGAAAAGGTTCTGCACTAAGCGGATTTTCTTTGGATACGATTCCTAACATCCGGTCCTTTTTTAAGGGAATCACTTCGAACTTCTCACGCGTAGGCAGAGAAATAAAACCACAGTCAACGACTCCAGCCTCGATCCATTGTTCAACCTCTAAATAACCACCTTCCATCAACCTGATTTCGATATAGGGGTATTCACTGCGAAATTGCTTAATCATTCCTGGCAGCCAATGCACGGATACACTGGTGAATGTACCGATGGTAATGGTCCCGACCTCTAGCCCATGTATATCTGCTACTTCCTGCTTCAATTTTTCATTCCACTTCAGAATTTCACGGATAGGCTGTAGTACTTGCTCCCCGTTTACCGTCAATTTAACGCCAGATCTATTTCTAATTAATAACGTGAAACCAAACTCCATCTCCAAGCTACTAATCGTGTGGCTAATTCCAGATTGCGTAAAGCCCAGTACATCTGCTGCTTTTGTTAAGCTACCTAGCTCTACAACTTTTAGAAAAATCTCATACTTATTGATGCTCAACCTCTATCCCTCACCTTTTTAATTTACATAAGTTTTACTCATGTATCCTATGATAAACATTCAGTTACCTTATGTATAGAGCCGTATTATACTAAATTGAGTTGAAAATGAAGAAGGATGGATGACGAGATGAAACCGCTCAAAGCTGAGCTGATGCTGTTAGTTGTAACATTATTTTGGGGTTCCTCCTACATATTTATGAAAATGGGGTTAGGCACGTTAGGCGAATTCAATCTGATTGCACTCCGCTTCGGACTTGCTTTTATATTAGCCACAGTGATCTTCCACAAACGTTTACGAAAAGTTGACATCAAAACATTGAAATATGGTGCTCTACTCGGATTCTTACTCCTCGGCGTGTTCACATGTATAACGTTCGGACTGAAGACTACGACAACCTCCAACGCTGGATTTTTAGTAGCCTTGACGGTCATATTTGTACCGATAATAGATCGTATACTTTTCAAAAAAAGAGTTGCACCTCCGCAAGTCTTTGGCTCCGTACTCGCTATAGCTGGCATTGGACTTCTTACATTAAATGCTACCTTAAAAATTGGACCAGGTGACTTCCTCTGTATTCTTTCGGCGGTGTTCTATGCGGTACAGATCTTATTTACAGGCAAGGCTGTAAAAGAGTGTGATTCACTGAATATTGGAATCTTACAGTTGGGTTTTGCCGGAGGGTTTGCTCTAGTGTTATCTGCGCTATTCGAGACACCTTCGCTTCCTTCGACCTTACCAGCATGGATTGCGATCCTCGCACTTGGGATTCTCTGTAGTGCCTGTGGCTTCATCCTACAACCCATTGCTCAAAAATATACTTCACCTACACGCACCGGACTGATCTTCTCCCTTGAGCCGGTATTCGCCGCGTTGTTTGGCTATTGGTTCGCCGCTGAAAAGCTATCGATACAAGGATATGCTGGTGCAGCTCTTGTTCTACTAGGCATTGTAGCATCGGAGCTACTCGGTAAAGTTACATTCAGCCCTAGGTGGGCTCAGAAGAAACCAGAACATCTATAGGATGATTTTCTCATACAAAAAAAGCGTTGTTAGCTATACAAGCTGAACGACGCCTTTTTTTATTATCTAAGATTATCGTATAAATTAATGTCCCATCATCATTGCTGCATCTGCTTTCTGACTCTCTTCGGAGGAGGAATCATTCGAGGAAAGCTTTGGTTTGCGCAGGATAATACTCATAAGTACACCGACTACAGCTATACAACCAGATAGAAAAAATACATCATCAAAACCTAGAACTGCTGCCGATAAAGGATTACTTCCTGCTTTCAATGCTCCCATATGCACAGTGATTTGACTTGTCAGATAACCCGTCAAGCCTGCTACGGCAAAGGCCACAACCACCTGCTGTGCCGCTGCTGTAAGCGATGTGACCCGGCTCACCAATTCACGCGGTGCTGCATTTAGAACATGTGTATTGAGTGGCATCATCGCTATACCCATCCCAAATCCTAATAAAGCAAGATACATCATAATGGTGTTTAGACTTGTAGTCATCGAAATCCCAGACAGTAGGAATAGGGTAACTGTAATGATGCTCAGACCCACAAAAGCCAGCGGTCGTGCCCCTATCTTATCAAACAATTTACCACCAAGCGGCATACCGATTACACAAGCTAAAGCTTGCGGAAGCAGAATCAGCCCCGTCTCTAGTGGTGTATAAGCCCGAATCTGCTGTAAGTATAGCGGCACGAACAGCATGGAACCAAACAATGCGGCTTGCATGACCCATGTTAAAATAATGCCGCGGGTGAAATCTGAGGAGCGAAAGACGCGCAGATCCAGCAAAGGCTGTTTATGCCGCAGCTCAACGATTATAAATAGAATCAGTGCAACGCCCCCAACAGATAATCCAAGGATTGCTGGAGTCGATGACCAACTATTCGACCCGCCTTCATTTACTCCATAAGCTAGCATGGAAAACGCAATCGGTGCCAGTATAATGCCAAGTATGTCGAGGTTGCCTTTACCGATCTTCTCTGTCTTGGGCAAATACTTAACACCAAGAATAATACCAACAATCCCAATCGGCACGTTAATCAGGAAGATCCAATGCCAGCTAACATATTCAACAAGCCATCCGGACAATATCGGGCCAAGTGCAGGTGCAAGCAGCATGGGAATCCCAAGCATGCCCATAATCGATCCTCTTCGTTCTGCTGGAGCTAACTTAAACACCATAGCCATCCCAATAGGAGCTACCATCCCCCCACCAAGTCCTTGGATCACACGAAAAATAACAAGCTGCGAAGAAGTTTGAGCCACAGAACATAACATGGAGCCAAGAATGAACAACGTGAGCGTCACCAGAAACACTTGTTTAGAACCGAAGCGATCTGTCATCCAGCCTGCGAGCGGTATTACAGCAGCTAAAGCTAACGTGTAACCTGTAATCGCCCACTGAATCGTTTTTAAATCTGAAGAAAAATAGTCCACCAGTTTGGGTATAGCCACATTCACGACGGTTCCATCCAGAATAACCATAATCATTCCGACGATAATAGCAAGAAGCGGGGGGAGGATCGCTCTTAGCGAGAAGGGCCGTTCTTCTGTCGGGCTACTCTGAGTAATTGATTTTGTCATCCAGTACTCCACTCTTTTCTCTAATTTAGTTAAATGCTTTAACAATTATTTCAAATTTTAATTTACCTTCGATGAATGTGAAAGTCAACAAATAAAACCCTTTTTTACAATAAAAATACATTGCATTTACGTTAATCTCAGAATGTTTATTGAAACACAAAAAAGGCTATGCATGGTCCCAAGAAGAAATTTCTTCTTAAGGAACGCACGCATAGCCTGTTGTTCTAAACCTAAATCATTATTATTCTCAAGATTAAATGGAAGGAAGGTTTCCTTTTAATTCAACAATCTTACCAGACTTATTGAGAACAAACTCAAGGGACGCATCCGTTACAGCAAAGCCAAGTACACATTGTATTGACATTTGATCTTCTTTTTGAATACTTTCAGTAGACTTTATCCCATGGTAAGTACCAGCTCGTGCAGTAAAATCAGCCCAATATTTCTGTAAACCCGTAGTGGAAAGCGAACGCTTCATTTCATCACTAAAGAATCGATTCTCTAACTCTTGAAATTGTCCAGTGCTCAGCAGTCCCGCTATCACACTTGCTGTAACCTCGGGCGCATAAACTTCCACTAGATTAGCTTCAGCATTATAAGAGGTTACCAGTCCTACACTAGTGAAAAAAGAGAGCGGAACATATAAGTGTTCCTTCCTAAACACAACATTATCCTTAAAGTCTCTTTTCTCTTTATCATTAATGGTAATATAGTCGTTTCCTACTTTATATTCAATCTTTTGTTTGACTCCGTTTAATGTAATGGTGTCCGTACTTTTTTGATAAGTGGTTTGATATTTCAAGACGCTTGATGCCTCTCTAAGGGGTAGCATGACCGTAGAACCGTTAGGATACGCTGAATATTGATCTGATTTCAGAACCTGACCATTCAAAACCACCTTTACTTCACTAGCATCTGCCCAAGCCGTAGAAGAGGTATTTCCTCCAAATCCATTTACCAATAACAGTACACTTAACACTACAACAACCGCGATTTTGTTCATCCGTTCGAAACCTCCCTTTTTTTGACTATTAGTATTATGTGCGTTTCCAGCATCTGCTAATCCTAATGGTAGTAAAGCTCAACAAAAAAAGTGAATCGCTTCTTACATGGACATTCAAGTTCTAGGTTATTCCACCTTGAAGTCAAAATATTGTTTAGGATAAGGTTCCTTGATCAGCGTAAAATGCCACCATTCTTTACTGTAAGGTTTAAATCCCTGTTTTACCATCGCCTCTTTGAGGATTGCCCGATTTGCTTTCTGAGTCTTGTTGATTAAGGACGTATCGTAATAGGAGATGTCTCCGAAAAAATCAAACGGGCTGCCCATATCTACTTCAGCTCCCGTTTCTTTATTTACAATCGTTAAATCGACGGTGCTACCTCTGGAATGTCCTGATTTTTTAGCTATAAAACCAAGTTTAAATAGATTACGTTTATCCAGTCGCGGATAATATTGCTGTTTCATTTTAGTATCTACGGCATGCTGTGACCATCTTACAAAATGATTCACCGCCGTCTGCGGACGATAAGCATCATAAATTTTAAGAATATACCCTTTGTCCGCTAAATCCTCACTTACAGCCTTTAAAGCTGTTGCCGCTGTCCGCGAGAATATCGCTAAAGGCGCCTTGTAGCCATCAATCCGCTTCCCCACAAAATTATTATCTCCGTAATATCGAATCTCATATTGTGCCGTTGGAATCACTTCATCCAGATAGACAAAACCTTGCGGTAAATGGTTCTTCTTCTCCATATGCATTTGCTGCAGCACAGAGTCTGTTGAAGAGCCGACATAAGCAGCTTCTGCGCTACCCATAAACATACTGTTTGTCCACAACAACAGCACAACTGCGAAAACTGGAATTCTTATTCCTTTTGATCCAATTCTCAATTAATCCAGCCTCTTCTCAGATGTTGTCTTTACATACTCTAATAATTACGAGTTTACGATTTCAACTAGAAATTTTTCTATTACAGGAGTGAATTTATTATTCGTAGAATTAAGTAATTGTAGTAGCTTTTCTAAAATCGAAAGAATTCTAGTATCAACTTTGCTATTTTTTAGTGCATTCTCATACGCCTTTTTTACTTCTGTTTTGATAACTTGCTCATCATAGTCATATGCAGGTGTATTACTTGTTCCATATAATAAGCGAGACGTTGCAATGAGAAGTTCTTTCTGAAGAGCGGTTGAACGGTTAGAAGCAGGATATTTCGTCACAAAATCCTCTATTGCAAGCGCTCTATTCGTTAACTCGGTCCAACTGATTACAATCGCTGCATCAGATACACTCGGTTGATTAGATTCGGTAGCCATGATGTCAATATAAGCTGCGATGTCCTTCGTAATATACGGCTTAAAGATCTTAAATCCCTCATAATGCATCACCGGATAGTACATGCCCTCACTGGTCTCCAGCTTATATCCCTTATCCCGGCCTTCAATTAACACTTTCCGTACGTTGGCATCTTTGATCGTATTAAGGAGTGAGGTATAGGTTAGATTTTTGCTTTTGGAAAAAGCACTGTTTATCTCTTTCTGCATCTTGTCCGGAAAAACCTTTTCTGAGTATACAGATAAATGTGCCTTCTGTGCATTCTCGAGCTGAAGTGTCATCTGAGTCGCTGTCCAGGTATCCACTTCTTTGATATGGTTAATTAAATAATTACGTGCGTTAGCAAGAGATGTCGGCTTCTGTACATACTGCTGGAATTGATTATAAACGCCTGCAGATTCCGTTGCCGTTGCGGCAGATACTGGCTCTATACCCAAAGTACTGAATCCTGTCACTGAACCAAGGGCTATAGCAATACTTAACAAGCCGGATTTTTTCCAGTTCAATAGATGACCTCCCCTTTGCCATATATGTAATTGTACTTAATATTTAGACATACGGGAATGACCTGAAACTAATTGGTTCATAGTACCCATTCCAAACAATCCTCAAGGAACAAGTGATTTATGATTTCGATAAAGTTACCTGTATCAAAATAATATATATTGACACAATATATATCTAACCGATATATTATAAGCGTGATATACAAATATTTCTAAACAACAAGGAGGTTCTATTTTGAACAGTCAGGATGTTATTTTAGGCATGCTTATGAAAGAATCGAAGACTGGTTACGAAATAAAACAGTTATTGGAGGATGTATTCTCTAATTTCTATAGTTCTAGTTATGGAACGATTTATCCCACACTTGCTCGCATGGAAAAGGAGGGTTTGATAACTAAGGAAAATGTGCAGCAGGCAGGTAAGCCTAATAAGAATCTTTTAAACATCACGGATAAAGGAAGAGATAGTTTTAACGCCTATTTGCTAGCCCCACTAGAGGCTGACAGTATTAAGAAATCTGATTTTATGATGAGGCTATACTTTGGTGAATTTGTTGGGTATGACAAGGTGATTCTTTGGTTGAAGCAGGTACAGGAGGAATCACAACATAAGTTAGATCAGTTACTTGCGCAGTATTCACTTTATAAAGATGAAATGCATCCAGCACAGATCATCTGTATCCAAATTGGCATTGAAGAATATAAAGCAAAACTCAAAATCATTGCCGAAGGGTTGTCAAACATGGAGCAGTTAGTGCTTACGAAGTAAGTTTTGTACGTACCAAGTGAAGATGTAATGCTCAGAAAACTTTTAGGAGGAATTGTTAATGAAAACAATTTTTATAACGGGTGCTTCGTCTGGCATTGGGAGAACTACAGCAAAACATTTTGCTGAAAGAGGATGGAACGTCGTAGCCACGATGCGTTCACCTGAACAAGAAAGTGAACTTATTACACTTGATAATGTATTGGTTTTAAAGCTTGATGTTGAGAAATCAGATACAATTCAACCTGCGTTAGCGGAAGCGATTAAGCGGTTCGGTAAAATTGACGTTCTTCTCAATAATGCTGGTTATGGAACAATGGGTCTTCTAGAAGTAGCTACAGATGAGCAGATCAGAAGACAGTTTGAAGTGAACGTATTTGGTCTTATCAGTATGACTAAAGCCATATTGCCACATTTTAGATCTAATCAAGATGGCTTACTGATCAATATCTCTTCTATGGGAGGGAAAGTAACCTTTCCTACGATGTCTCTGTATCATTCAACGAAATTCGCCGTAGAAGGTTTTTCTGAATCCGTATCTTATGAATTAGCATCACAGAACATTAAAGTTAAGTTAATTGAACCAGGTGCTATTCAAACGGACTTTGGTGGAAGATCGATGGAGTTCTTTTTTAATGATGCATTAACGGATTATAAACCCTTTACTACTGCTTTTTTGGGTAAATTGGGTGAGATGGAAAAACAACCTACCTATGCTTCGCCTCCAGAAATTGTTGCGGAAACAATATATCAAGCCGCCACTGATGGGACAAGTCAATTCCGGTACATTGTTGGAGAAGATGCAAAAATGCTCATTCATATGAAAGAAAATACAGATGAAGAAGAGTATCTGACTAATATAGCCCAGCATTTTTCTTAAAAAGAAGTTAGGTGGCGGACGCTTCTCGGTATTCTACCGGGGAGAGGTCCCTCTTTCTCGTTATGATTTAAAAAATCCCCTCCGATTAACAGTGGTATGTTCATACGTACATGAACCTTCTCCACTATCTACCGTAAGGGGATTTTACAAATTAATGATTAATGCATTGGTGTATTCATTTTATGATTAACGACTACTCTTTTCACGAAGAATGCAAGGATTAGACCTACAATCGCCATACTCATTCCGAAAATAAATGCATTTTGTACACCTTGCGTGAATGCAGGCAACATATTAGCTGGATCGGCAGGATCGGCCACAGTCTTCAAATAACTCTTAGAACCTGCGGACATAATGCTGACAGCTAATGCAGTACCGATCGCACCAGCAACCTGCTGCAAAGTATTCATGATCGCTGTACCATCTGGATATAATTCTAACGGCAGCTGGTTAATTCCGTTGGTTTGTGCAGGCATAAATACCATCGACACACCAATCATAAGCGTACTGTGAAGTACGATTACGAATACAACCGTAGAAGCAACAGTAATACTGGAGAAGAACCACAAAGCAGTAGCTGCAATAATTAGACCCGGAATAACGAGCCATTTGGGACCGTATTTGTCGAACAGACGACCCATGATTGGGGACATCAATCCGTTAATAATCCCCCCTGGAAGTAGCAGCAAGCCTGCCTTGAACGCTGTATACCCTTGACCCTGTTGAAGATACATTGGAAGAATCAACATGGATGACAGGATAACCATCATACAAATAAATACCATAGCCACACCAATAGAGAACATTGGATATTTAAAAGCTCGCAGATTAATCATAGGCTGCTTCATCTTCATTTGGCGCAAACCAAACAATAAGAGTGATACCACACCTACTACGATAGCAATGATTACTTTTGGACTTCCCCAACCAGCTTCTTCACCGGCGCTACTGAAACCAAACACGATTCCACCAAACCCGATTGATGATAACACTATGGAGAGGATGTCGATCTTCGGCTTCGTAACCTTCGTTACATTCTGCATGAAGAGGATCCCGAATATCAATGCGATCACCAGGAATGGCAGTGACAGCCAGAAGATCCAGTGCCAGCTAAGGCTTTCAATTAGAAGACCGGCAATAGTAGGACCGATCGCTGGTGCTACCATGATAACCAATCCTATCATCCCCATCGCGGCACCACGTTTTTCAGGAGCAATGATAATAAGGATCGTATTGAACATAAGTGGTAAAAGAAGCGCTGTACCCATTGCTTGTACCACACGCGCTGTTAATAGGAACTCAAAACTAGGTGATACTGCAGCTAAAAACGTTCCAAGTATTGAAAAACATAAAGCAGCAACAAACAACTGTCTAGTCGAGAACCACTGAAGCAGCATACCCGAAATCGGTACTAGAATTCCCAGTGTAAGCAGATAAGCCGTCGTCAACCATTGTGCTGTTGCTGGAGTAATTTGAAGGACATTCATAAGATCACTTAAAGCTACATTCAGTGCGGTTTCACTGAACATTCCGATAAATCCTGCAAGTAGTAAAGAGACTAGAATCGGAATGGTTTTAAACTTCTTTACTTCCTTTTGTTGCTTTCCTTGCATAGTTGCTTCCACTCTTAATCCCCCTGATGTTCTTATCTATTGTCTATCTCTAACCAAGTATTGCTGGGATAATCTTCGCCGCCGCGAGAAGCGGCTGTTCATCCCGTAAAGTCAGCGTCTGAAGAAGCGCTCCTTCAAATAATGAGACTATTACTGAAGCCTTATCGGCTGCAGTGTTGCTCTCCACACCTTCTTCCAGAAGGCGTTTCTTGATCACATCCTGCAAGTCCATAAACACAGATTTACATGCAGTCCGCAGCTCCTCACTAATACAAGAGGTCTCCGCCGCTAACCAAAAACTAAATGGAACAATCCCCTCAAATGAAGATTCCACTGCATCCATAGCCATGCCTAGAATAAAATCCTCCATTGCTTCAGCTGCACTATTGCTGCTCTCCATATGACAGTTCAGTTTCTGAGCGACTGTTAGACTAGTCCGGTTAATGCATGTTAAAGCCAGCTCTTCTTTACCGTGGGGGAAGTAATAATAAAGAGATCCCTTCGGTGAATCGCTGTCTTTAATAATCTGATTTAGTCCTGTTGCATGATATCCCTGAGAAAAAAATAATTTCGAAGCGGTGTCCAGAATCGCCTCACGCGTATTCGGCTTGTTCGACAAGCTGACACTTCCTTTGCATTATAACAATTGGTCTACATAATAAAACCATATTTTTAAGAGATATGTCAACATATAAATTACTTAAATTCAAAGTAATCTACTTCCCATTCCCTCAACCTCAGCGTATACTATAATTATTCCAATAAGAAAGGTGTGAATAAAATGCAAGACGTGCCAAAAGGAATTCCACGACCATTAGTAAAGACTAATCAGGCGTTTATCGTCATTTCTGTAATATTGACATGGCTAACAGGACAGCACTGGATTCTTGCGCTGCCCTTGTTTGCCGGATTGCTCGGACTCTTGTTCGGCTATAATCCCATTATTAAACTGGCTGCTAAGTTTCTGACAAAAGAACGTTCGCACTATGTACTCGAAGACTGGTCACAGCAACAGTTTAACCAAACGATTGCTGTCTTCTGCCTCACAGGTGGTCTGATCAGCTTCATCGCGGGGTGGACGATTGCTGCCTATATTTTCACAGCGCTAGTTGCAGTGGCAGCCACTGTTGCGATACTTGGATTTTGCATCGGATGTTTTATCCATTATCAGTGGAGAATGTACAATTACAGACGTAAACAGAGCAGCACACATTAAATCTTAATCTTTCCCTTCTCCAACAACATCCCAGCGATGGCGAAATTTTAGTAGCCTTGGATGAAGTGATGAAGGTGCAGATGGTAACAATAAGCGGATCTTTACAATCCATTCTTCAAAAGAGGAGTAAGACGCAAACTGATTCGCCACCTCAGGTGTTAAATACAAAAAAATCGGCGAAGGATAGATTTCTGCAAGATGTCGAAGCGCAGAATCAAGCGGAGTATATTTCTTTCGCTTTCCCTCCAAACTCTCTACCGTGATGAAGCTAAGTCCTTGCTCCCTCTTCCATTCATGCAGCCGGTCCTCACGCTTATAATAAGCGCTCACCGGCTCTTTGGTCATCCGTCTCACCGTTTCTTCATGAAGCGGATATAGCACTAGCTTAGTGAAACGCCGATCGGTGGCCGTTTTTGCCGCGATTACAAGTTCCTGATCTGTTATATGTTCAAAAGAATCGTAAAACACTAACGTCCCTTTACGTTGTTCAACCGGTGGCTCATAGCCGTAGGGAACATGCTGAATGTCTCTTTTCATTGAAATCCCTCCTGCTTGTTCTATTTATAAATCATATCATGTGACAATAGCAGGGCTATCATTCTTATCTTACAGCTTAAGCAGTTCTCATTTCCCACCTACCTCAAACAATTCCTGCTCTATCCCAAGCTAATTTAAATTCCACCACACTCTGATACCGCTGCTCACGCTCCAGGCTAACCGCCCGTAAAGCAATACCGTAGTGCGCTTGGCTGGCTTCCCATTTTTCAAACGACCGGTCGGAGGCTCCACCTAAAAGAACAAATGCTGTTGAGCCCATATTGAATACATTGGTAACTTCATCAATCAGTGCACCCAAGATAAACTCTTCCGGTGACTTGAATCTCGATGAGCCCCAGAAGTTCTCTCCCAGGTCATTTACAGTTGGCTTAGCTCTATAAAAATCAATATCACAAATCCTTGTTTCATCGTTCGCGAAATTATAAAGAATACTTCCATCGTAAAAATCGACAGCGACATACCCCTGCAACTCAACATGTTCATGAAATGCAAAGATTACGTCTAAGGACGCTAAACGTTTTTCAATAGATAGTTGCTTATAGCGGTAAAAAGGCGATTCCGGATGGTTCAATTTAGCTTCTCCCGCAAACAGCCAATGCGAATGCAAACATTCCCCTTCAAACCATTCAAACACCGCTACATATCCCACTCCAACTTCAAAATGTGACACCAGATAGATCAGCACTTCAGATTCAAGCTCTTTATATACCGGAATAGCTTTCATCAAATTATCAACAGCATCCGAGGGGTTTCCATCGTAAGTCAAAGGCTTTGCACCAGCAAATTTCACAAAATACCTCTGACCTTCCTTCTCCACACCAAAAGAAAGATTGCCCGAATCCTGCTGATCGAACACTTTGAACACCCTGCCAAGTTTAGATAACCAAGCAAAATCACAAGGCTCTTGCAATTGAAAAGTTACTGCATCGATTTCGTATGTAAAATATTTTTCGCTCAAATGTACCTCCGCATTTACTAACCTAAGTTAGCTCTATTTTCATAAAGATTCCGGCGATGATTGTTTCATGAGGACCTATTCTTTTGACAATTTCATACGGCTTAAACCCTAACCTGGAGTATAATAACATCCCTTTAGTATTCACATTATGACAAACTAAATGTAACTCTTGAAGCTGTAAGTCCTCTTTTGCAGCAGCAAGCATGGTACGAATCAAATACTCCGCGGCTCCCTTACCTCTATAATCGGGTGAAACAATAACATTTCCTAGCCAGTACAAATCTTGTTCTTGTCATATTGCGGCATAATCCGTAGATGCGGCTTTTCGGTAACTGTACGTCATTCCTTTTCCTACCTTCTTAACTTCAATCATGATCTTGCTCGATATTTAAGCACTAGAATAATAACCAGCAACACAACACATAAGGACATCGTATTCGTAATCAAAAAAGCTAAACCTACTCCCGTAACCGCCAAACTTATCGCGTATGCTTCCATTAGACTAATCCCGAGCAGCATAAGTAAATACGACTTCAAATTTAAATCGGCTACGGATTTTGATTTAAGGATTTGAATAATTTGAGGAATCCATCCCAAAGACAGGATCACCCCACCTATTAATTGCATGATTGCAAACATATGAGCACCTCCAGGGATTTTATTACTGTTGTATTCCGGGCGGCTCCATCTGGTTCCAGTTCATACTAAATTAACAATCATTTTTAGCTACTCTGCTTCTTTAAGCTTACTATATGCATAAGAGGCAGCACCAATAGTTCCGGCCCGACTCCCTAGCGAAGCTTGAACAATTTCACACTTACTGCCAGATAGCTTCAACGCATGCTGACTTACAGTTTCTCTTACAGGTTGGAGCAACTTATCACCCGCTGCTGCCATCCCCCCACCTACAATAATAAGATCAGGGTTCAGCATATTCACTACATTCGCTAATCCAAAGCCAAGTATAGTCCCCGTCTCCTGCATGACCTCCATAGAGATAGCGTCTCCGAGTTCGTAGGCTTCAGATATCATTAGCGCGGTAATTTGCTCTTCTTGATCATTAGTCCAGGTCTGAATTATGCTGGTTCGGCCTTCCTTCAGCTTCTCTTTAAAAGTGTTCACCATGCCAAGCGCGGAGACATATCGTCCCAAGCAGCCCGAGCTCCCACATTTACAAGGTCGTCCGTTCCTGTACATATTCATGTGCCCAATTTCACCAGCGCTATAAGACGTGCCGTAGATTACTTTCCCGTTGTTCACAATACCCGATCCTAAACCCGTTCCCAAAGTAATCAGAACTAGATTGTTATAACCTCTGCCTGCACCTTGCTGCCATTCTCCATACAGATTAACCCTTACATCGTTATCAATGAAAATAGGAAAATCATAAAATATCTTCATCTCGTCAACAACATGTACTTGCTCCCACCCCGGAAAATTAGGTGAGAAAAAAGAAATACCCGCTACCGGATCAAGTAATCCGGGCACTCCGATTCCCATACCTTCTACTAAATCTAACGAAATATCCGCTTCAACCATAATCAAACGTACAGCTTCTCTAATCCGTTCCAGCACATGTAACGGGCCTTTAGCTGCCTCTGTAGGTGTAGATATTTCTTTTACAGCTATAAAATCGAAATCGTAAATTCCTGCTTTGATATTCGTTCCACCGAGATCAATTCCTATAATGTAGCGTTTCATAAGAACCTCCAGAATTAGAAATAACTTCACCTTTCATTATGAATGTCTGAAGGCTGAAACTATAGAGGGAACATACAAGTTATATGATAAAGTTCCAACATTTCTACTACAAATGACTACTACTAACTGTCGCTTCTACTTCGGCTAACATCAATCTGTTCACACCCATCTTAATCTGATTCTCAGTAAGATTAGAATAGCCTAGTAGAAACACAGGTCCCTTAGGTTTACTCTCCAGAAAATAAGAGGATGCAGGATATACACGAACTCCGTAACGGAGCGCCACTTCAGCTATACGATTCTCTTCGGCATCCGACTCCAGCTCAATCAGTAAGTGCAGCCCCGCTTCCTCGCCATAATATCGCACTCGACTCCCAAATTCAGTATTCAAGCTATTTACGAGACAGGCTCTACGAGAGGCATACAGCTTACCCATCTGTGTAACATGCCTTGCATAGTGACCATTCTGAATAAATTCAGCTAACGCTTCCTGATCCAAAGCAGAAGACATGCGATCTGTAATCCATTTAACGGCCAAAAAAGGTTGAAGCAAAGCCGGAGGCAGCACAACATAACCTATCCGCAGAGAAGGAAATAATACTTTACTAAAGCTGCCTACATAAATGACTCGACCCTCAACATCTAGACCAGCAAGCGCGGATAATTTCGGACCCTCGTACCTATATTCACTGTCATAATCGTCTTCAATAATAAAAGCATGATTAGCTTTCGCCCAATCCAACAGCTGAACCCTTCGTTTCAAGGACAGTGTCGTCCCAAAAGGAAACTGGTGAGAAGGCGTAACATAGACTAGCTTTGGCGATTTTTTAAGATTACCTTCTTTATCGTTATCACTGTTTGTCTGGATCTCTTCCACACAGATGCCATCTTGATCTACTTTAACAGGTATGACCTCTACCCCAGCAAAAGAAAATATTTCACGCACAACGCTATGTGAAGGATCTTCAACAATGACTTGATCACCTTTAAATAAGAAAATCCTCGATAAAATATCAAGAGCTTGGGTAGCTCCAGAAGTAATCACGATTTGTTCTGGAACAACGGGCATAGACCGCGTGGAACGTAATAAACGAGCAATTTCTCGGCGTAGTCCCAGTGAACCCTCCGCAGGGCCATAGCCTAAAGTATCCGGTGAAGCGCGGCGGCAAGCATTCATTAGAGCTTTTTGCCATTGATCCATAGGAAACGCATCCCAAGCAGGTACACCATGTCGAAAATCGCAAAATACCGGGTTCAAATGATCAACTTCTCTAGTAGAAGGAGGATTAAGCGTAAGGACATCAGGTCCCTTCGTTATAAAATTGTAAGGGCTCTCATAATCTTTTGTAACTTTCTCCTCCAACGTCAACTCCGCAATAAACGTTCCCGCCCCTTTTCTCATCTCAAGATACCCTTCTGCCTGTAGTAGCTCATAGGATTGAAGGACCACGCTTCTGGATACTCCAAGCTGATTGGCCAAAGTTCTAGACGGAGGCAGGGGGTCCCCCCCGCTTAAAGCTCCTGAATGGATAGCATTTCGAACTTGCTCGTAAATTTGACGGCTAAATGGTATTTGTCGTTCTTTATCGAGTGTGATCAGCAAATCATGCTTCATAAGAGGTCCTCCCCTTCTGTTCCGACTTTTGATTTAAAAATATAGGGTTAGCATTTTTACGAGTATTGCTGCGGAAACAGAGCCTAGAATCACGAAGAGCAGCGGAATTTTTCTAATTAATACCAGTATAACAGCGACAGTCCCTGATGCGATACCCACAAGATTAACATCTGGGTCTACCTGAATGATTCCAGGCACCGTTAACGCACTAAGAACCGCTATGGGCAAATACTCCAGTAGCGCTTGGACTTTGGAAGAACCATTTGTATGGTTCGTAAGCAGTAAAGGCACAAAACGAAATAAAAATGTAATAACAGCCATACCTATGATGATTAATATAGTCATACGGATACCCCCTTCTCCGCTTTGACTTGCCCTTTAATTAAGGAGCCCACTGCCATGCCGATCAACATAGCTATAAGAATCGAAGAGTTTCCCAGCAAAGGGTTCAGTAGCCAAGATGATCCTGCAGCTGAAATACATATAGCCATATTCCGTAAGCTGCCTTTCAATTGAGGTACAACAAGTGCAATTAGTAAGGCATATAATGACGTGTTTAGCGCCGGTAAATATAAAGCTGGGATATAGGAGGCAAGGGTGATCCCCGAAGCTGTTGCTATCAGGTTAGCGACATAGGGAGGGATTTGTAGGCCTAGCAGATAAGGAAGTCCCAATGGCTGGTTCATTTTTTCATTCTCCGTTTTACGGTTTACTCCTTCTCGAGGGATCATACTAACGGCATATACCTCTTCTGTTAAACTGAAGCCAATCCAAGTTCTCGCTAGTACACTGATGTTACGATTTAACTGCCCTCCAAAGGATAAGCTGATAAACAAATATCTTAAGTTAATGATCAGAGTAAGCAGTAAAATCACTGGAGCGGCTGCTCCTGCGGCAAGCATTTTTACACCGATAAATTGACTAGCCCCCGCAAATACGAGCGCTGACAATAAGAATACTTCCAGACTTCCTAGACCTAACCCCTTACCGACCAATCCAAACGTAAAGCAAGCTGGGATAAATCCTGCAACAATTGCGATAGCATCTTTTAGCCCTGTTCTAAACATTACTTTTTGATCATTCATAAGTTTCTCTCCCTTATCGTTGTTACTAGAGAGAGCATACTTGGATACAGTTCCAGTGAAAATAACCACATTGGTGCGTATGTACCATACCAATTTCTTTCTCACAAAAAAAGACCGCCCTCTAGAGAGCGATCTTAAATGTAGGTTTAAACCTCCAGTGGACTTTCAACAATCTCGTTGATTTCCTCTAAAATCTGCGATTTAATCTGGTCTACTCGATCAAAATTCAGGGTAGAAGTATAGATTTGCTTTAATGCAACTAGGAATACTTTTGCGTCTGTAAGATGTTGTGTGGATTGTTTCATGGTACTCGAATATCGCTCTTTAATGCCGGCTATAGCTTCGGAATATTCTTCATCTGTACCAGGCAGTATACAGCGGGAATACATATCGACGATCTCGTCGGTTGCCCGATCTGGGTAGTACTCATGTGGAGCCGTACTATCAAAAATAGCAAAGCCAAGCTCACGCACAATAATCATATCAAGGCTATTTGGATCGAAGCCACAGTGGTAAATTTCAACATCGAAACCACGTTTGATGCCTTCAGCCGCTATTTTCTTCAACAGTGTAGATTTTCCGGAGCCCGCACGTCCTTTAACCAAATATCTTTTTAGTCCTGAGGTTAGATTAGGAACAAAATCCACGGCCCCCTTAGGCGTCGCCGCACCTAAAAAACGATGATCTACCCGGCTGGATTTTTCAGATTTCTGATCACCATACAGAAGCTTAATATACTCCTGTGTCAGTTCGTCGGCTGCTTGAAAATCCATTTTCGCGATATAAATTGCTTCCCATTCGTCATGAATGCGAAGAGCTTTAGCAAAGCCAGCATAAGCCAATTCATGTTCTTGTTTAATGGCTCCGACTAAATTATCGATTTCCAACTTCTGCTGGCACAACTGGAACTGATCAGCGGCCTGCTCCAAATCTACAAATACGATGGACTCTTCAGGCAGTTCAGGGTTTATTACTCGCGGAGCTGTTCCATCCACAATTCCTATATTTAATTTGGGAATAATCACACCGTCGAATGAATCGTTATCTGATGCAGTGTGGATGAACCAGATCTCATAACCTTGTTGATTCAACTGCTCTCCAATTTCTCTAATCAGTTTGGTCTGCCCCGTACCTGGGCCTCCTTTTAAAACATATAGACGCGTTAAACTTTGCAATGACGACTCATAGAGGCTGTAAAAGCCGTGAGCCGTATTCCCGCCAGCAAAGAAATTGAGGATTGTTCCGTTCATAATCGCACACCTTTCCGGGCTAATGTCATGGTTCATATTTCATCGTATTATGGTTCCCTGGGAAAGGTGACACTTTAAGTGAGATGTGGTCTTACTTCATAAAATGATCCATAAATCTCTTAATGACTGGAACATCAGGAGGTGATAACTCGCTAGGCAATTCTCCATAATTAAAAAAACGGACTTCTTGCACTTCAATTCCATCTTCTTTAAGCGCACCGTCAAATTCTGTACATAGATAAGCGGCTACAACATTATATACTTCATCACCGTTTGGATATTTGTAATAAAGCTCTTGTCCAGAAAACATGTCGAACAATTCAAGTCCTCTGGCTTGTAAACCTGTCTCCTCAAAAAGTTCCCTTTTAGCAACCTCTTCCAAAGTCTCCCCAAGCTCCATCGAGCCACCTGGTAACCCCCAGCAACCGTTGTCCGTTCTACGTTGTAATAGTAATTGCTGTTCGCTACACAACAAAACACAGGCTCCTGCCATAATAAGCGGCCTGGTACCTACTTGTTTTCTTAGCTCCATAATATAATTACTCATTAAACAGCATCCTTTTCGTTAATGGCTTGTTTTTTTGTTCATCCCCAAATATAATCACAGGAATCATACCACAATATTACATTTATAACATTCGAAAGCAAATAAAAAAGCTACCTCATGGTAGCTCTATAAATCCCGATTACTAGATAATCATTTCGTTTTTGGAACATGAAAGCCATTGTTTTGCGCGTAATTTTCAATACTCCAGATGCCGATTCCCTGCTCTCTTGCTTTATCCTGTATAGCTCTAAATTGATCTACGTATTTCGTATTAGGTGCAAATACATATGCCACACGTGCATAACCCTGCTCTAGCAGAAGCTCATTAAACATTTTGCCATCGATATAGAGATAACAGAGTAGACGACCATATTTATCTCGTTCTGATACATCTAGTTCAATTTGTACATCTTTATTAGCAAGCATCTTTTTGGCATAATCAGAGGCTTCTATCGAAAATGGCTGTGGCTCAGGAATGTTCGGATTAACGGATTCAGGGGTATCGACTAGTAGCAAGCGTACTGTTTCTTTTTTACCGTCGATAGTCAGCTTCATGGTGTCACCATCAACTACCCGTGTTACCTTAGCATCTAGTAAACGTCTGTTATCCTCTTGTGTATTCTTTGCCGTAGCATCAGATTTAGGGCTAGGACTTGCTGTTATAGATGGAGCTTGATCTGAAGTAGACTGCTCGGCGAAAGTGCAAGCGGTAGCTGTTCCGAGTATGAGGGTGATGGCTAAGCAGATTTTTAATAGATACGTTTTACTCATGGTTAAACCTCTTTCTTATACATATGTAATAGCTTCATGGGGTCTAATTAAAATAAATCAAAATAGTAAAAAACACAAGTTTGTAATACTTAATATAGAAAACAACGACAGCTATGTATCAGAAAAATAAGATACATGGCTGTCGCTGTTTTAATAAATTCATAATCTCCGTTAATCACCCAGCTTAGCTTCTGTTACGTTTAAGTTAGAAATTTTTATTTTGATTATGATCGATAAGAAAGCAAGCAGGGAAAACATAATTCCGATCCAGATGAGCTGATGTATTCCTGCATGAGAAATAAACCAACCACCGATAGCAGTCCCTATCGTAATTCCAAGATTGGAGAATGAAATAAACAAGCTGTTACCGAATTCGGGAGCTTCTTTCGCCTCGGTCGTTAACCATGCTTGACTGACAATGAGTCCGCCGGAATGCACTGCCCCCCAAATGATTATGATAATAACCATCGGAATGAAATAAGATCCTAGATAATAAACGAAGAGGTAAGTTACCGCATATAGCAGAGGAAACATGATGACGGTCTTTGAAATGCTTTTATGCAAAAGGCCCCCAAATAAAAAATTCCCAAAAATCATGACTATACCAAAGGCCATCAACATGATACTAATCCATGATCCATTCATCTGTGTTACTTGACCAAGATACTCAGCGAAGTAACTATATACAGAAAACATAGCTGCAAAGATAAAAATAACAGTCACAATATTTAACCATAATAGGGGTTTGCGTAGTATACCAAGCTGCTTGCCATAAGACATTTTTTCTTTAACAGGCATGGAAGGAAGCCAAGCGAGTATCCCTAAAAAGGCAATTATACTTACAACAGCACCAAACAGAAAAGCAACTTCTAATGATATTTTGTCCGCGAGATAAGAAGTCAAAGGCACACCAAAAGCAAACCCGACTGTAATTCCGGCGAAAACCTTTGTAACTGCTTTAGTACTCTTTTCTGGTGGGACAAGTTGAGCAGCGGTCACAAGAGCAACTGAAAAAAAGACAGGATGAAAAATAGCAGGGATAATACGAAAAATCAGCATTACTTCAAACATAGTTGTATAAGCGTACACAACATTTGAAACTGCAAAAATAAGCACAGCCGTTAATAGAATAACTTTACGATTGATACCAGAGGCCAGTAATGTTAGAAATGGACCAGAAATGGCAACGACTAAAGCAAATATACTTACAAGCCATCCAGTCTGTGCAGTCGATATATTAAATTTTTGAGTTATCTGCGGTAGAACACCTATAATCCCCATTTCCGTAGTGATAATACCAAATACACCTAAAGCCAGAATAATAATAAGCAACGGGTTAATCTTTTTCATTTTTAAAATAATCCTCCATTTATATTCACATATACAGAATTGTAGATATGTATTATCAAAAAAAAGTCTTCCCTCCTCTCATTTATAGTTTCTGTTTAATATACTCGGAAAATTCCTGAATTGTCTTCTCGTTTCGACGATAGTACGTCCACTTCCCAATTCGCTCAGATTCCAACAAACCAGCTTTTTGCATTGTCAACAAATAACTCGAGATAACAGACTGTGCAAGTCCCGCTTTAGCTTGAATATCTCCCACGCATATTCCAGTTCGAAAACTAAGGCCTTGTTGTAAATAAGGCTTCTCATCAAAGAATTCCGCCGGAGTTTTTAACCACATCATAATCTGACTACGTGTCTCGTTAGACAAAGCTTTAAATATCACTAAAGGTTCCATGCATTTCATTATATCTACTTTTATAGATTTGTAAATGTGAAATTTATTTAGTGCATGAGATATTTCCAAATTAACCAGCAAATCAGTACGGATACCCACGAAATGAAACCGAATATCATCACGATTTTGTTTTCGCTCCATCCATATTTTAAGCTGAAATGGTAATGGATCGGAGCCATCCGGAACAGCCGCAGCTTAGTCCATTTATAGTACCAAACTTGTAATATGACCGATAACTGCTCCGCAAAATAGACGAAAAACAAAATTGGAATCAAAAGCTCGACCTTCTCAATGACAGCCAAAATGGAAAGGGAGCCACCGATCGCCAGCGATCCTGTATCGCCCATAAACGCTCTTGCCGGATAAATATTATAAAGGAAAAGCCCAAGCAGACAGCCGATCATGACAAAGGAAAATGTCTGTACTTCAGGTTTGTCCGAAATCATAAAAAAGAAAAAATACGTTGGAATGGCCACATTAATCAGTAACCCATCAAGACCGTCTGTAAAATTAATGGCATTTGCGGAGCCCACCACAAACAGCAAAATGATTCCGACATAGAGGTACAAAGGCAGTTGCAGATAGTGCCCTTGAAATAACCCAATATCGCTCGTCAGGCCGAACGAATGGAACAACACATACAAAATGGTCCCAGTAAAAATAAATTGTAACACTAGCTTTGAGCGACCGGTGATGCCGGACGGATTTTGCCAAAAAGCCTTTTTGAAATCATCGAGAAATCCGACTGAGCTGAACAACAAAAACGTGACGCATAAGAGTAACATTAGAGGTCCGGGATGAAACTGTAACGAGATCGCTATCCCGATAAGCAGGACCAACCCTGCCATAAGCGGTGTACCACGTTTGGCCTGATGATCCGCTGGTAACTCGGAGCGAATTGGCTGCGTTAGCCTCAGCCTGTGAAGTGTCCTGATCAACAGCGGCGTAAATATCGCCACTAGAAGAAAAGACAGGCCGGAAATAGCCATAATTCCAAACATATAACAAACTGCCCCCTCTTTGAAAAACAATATTTTAACACTTCCACTCCAAATACTCTACTCTGGAACCTAACTCACACTCACGAAATTGATTTGAGAGTTATTAAGATCGCTTGAATTATGTAAAGTTTTATCCCTCTCACTTGTATCTTTAGTAAAATGATATATGTAAATATAACTTTGATAAAGAGAAAGTATTCTGTTTTTATTTCCTATTTTCACTCCTCATTATGAAATACTTCCGATCAATAAATAAAGGACTGCCTATCGGCAGCCCTTCATTTATTTCGCATCCCCCTTTGTTTTCAAAATCGATAATTACCTAAGAGTCTAGCTCTGCTAACTCCTGAAGGATTTTCTCAATATCACCATCAGGATTTAACGCTTTAATCATCTCTTTCGTAATAGCTGCACCCTCATAAACTTATGCAACAACCTCTAAGGGGAGTGTGAGTTCAAAATAACCTTCGGCAAATTCCACAAAATCCTCAGCTGTGCGGAAAATAGTTCCTAGCAAAAAGTCCGAACCATCTTCTGTCCCCGCTGGAATCTCTACCTTCCCCTTTTTCCACGTCAAGTCATTATTTTCACGCCAAAAACAAAAAGTAACATCATCCTTAGTTATCGCCTCATCTTCCAGTAAAGACAATAGTGAGGTCGGGACTTCTTCATAGATTCCTGGCCAAACTTCATGTCCGTCGCGCGCATATGGACTTACTTCTGACTCATGATCAAATCCTTTAATTATCGTTCCTTGAGGTGAAAAAATAATAAACAAATGATCACCTGATCCATTGTCAATCGATGCTAAGGAAACATTCTTATCGAATTCAGAAACAAAACTATGATAGCGAAGCCATTCCTCTGGACATAGGACAATATTTAGAGAAGCAAGTATTTTCATGAGTTTTTTTAAGTTTTCGGGTGATGGTAAAATATTTAACACATTCATTTATGATTCCTCCCCATTGTAGTTATTAATGATTTTAGCATATTGATGAATTAGGAGTGAAAAAAAAGACTACCCTAAGGTAGCCTTTCCAACTTAACAAGACACTAGCTTAACTTAAGATCCCGCGCCCTTATATCTTCTAACTCCATAACTCCAAGCTAACAGACCAATCCCAAGGAATATCGCACCTACAACAGGTGTCATCAGCGCCAGGCTCGTCATTTCTTCACGCTGCAGGAAGAGCGCTGCTGGATAAACTCCGACGAATGCAAACGGGATAATCCAAGTTAGAAGTACCTGAATAGCACGATTGTAAATCGTTACCGGATAACGGCCATAGGTCTGAATATTGTACATTAGAGGAAGAATACCCGTTGGTGCATCAGAATAGAAAGATAATGAAGTCAATGTTGTATAAATCCCAGTATAGATGGCCACGGCACTTAACGTAAGAATGATCAGAGCCGGTATCGTCCACCATTCAAAGGGAAGACCCAGATTACTACCACTGATGGCCATAATAATAATACCTATGAATGAGCCCATTAGTGCTGGTGGATCAACATTTTCCAAAAAGATCTGGAACAGATTATGCGCTGGACGTGTCAAAATACGGTCCATCTCACCTTTGACGATATAACGCTCACTAAATCCCCATAGATTCACAAAACAACTAAACACCCCAAAAGGCACCATAAAGAACCCATAGACGAACACTACTTCGTTCTGATTCCAGCCGCCAAGGCTATCCGTATGCATGAAAATTACTAGTATAAAGATAAAGTTTGTAGCCTGAAAGAGCAAATCTGATATGACCTCTACCCAAAAATCGGCGCGATAGGTGAGCCGGGACTTCATATAGTTTTTAATGTATTCAATTAATAATCCAAGGTAATACACGTTTCCTCAACCTCCCTGCACGAAGAGACGCTGCCGCGCCGCATGATATAACCAGACAATTGGAATCAGTAATGCCAGGAACCAAACGATCTGTATCCCTAGTACATTCCAAATCCCAACCCCTTGCACCCGTCCTGTAAATACAGAACCTGGCAAGTAAGTAATCGCCTGAAACGGCAGCACCTTAAGTATAGAAGATAGCCAGTCAGGAAACAGACTGATCGGCACGATCAGACCAGAGAACAGATCAACAATTACCCGCTTCATACGCATCATGCCCTCATTATTCTCAACAAAGAAAGCCGAGAGCCCAGTAATAATATTGATCTGTGAATTAATCAAAAAGCTGAAAAAGAGCATTACAAGAAAACCCGCCCAAGCAGATGGTGCTGTCGGTAATTGAACCGGGAACAACAACATCGCTATAGCCATACCCGGAATCATAAACAAGAGGAAGCGGAACATTCCCTCTCCGAGTCCTTGCATCATTTTGACTAAGACATAGTTATAAGGCCTTATAAACTGGATAGCGATACTTCCGTCTCGTATATCCGTAGAGATCTCGCGATCTAGATTATTAAAATAAAACGCACGAGCCATCCAAGAAACAGCGACATAAGACGTCATTTGCGTTGCGGTAAAGCCACCAAGTGAATCCCCATTACCATAGATGGCCATCCATGTGAAATAGTTAACCCCGATATTCAGTGAATAGATAAGAATACCTGAGTAGTAGTTAATCCGATAAGCAAGCATGGTAAGGAACCGGATCCGTATAAAATCTAAGTACGCCCCAAACAGTAATCTACGACTATTCTCTGGAGGACCACCTGAAGACGAACCTCCTGAGGACGAAGACATAGCTGTTGCAGCATTAAGCTTATCAGACATGTAAAGCCTCTCTTTCATCCTTCAGAGCGGCAGCTTGTTTCTCTGGTTTATCCGCAGACCCGGATTGATAAATACTGCGAACAATATCGTCCGTATTCGTCTCAATGATTTTGATATCAGTAATGTCGGCTTTCCCTACTACCCGTCCCAAAACATCGGATACATTAATATCCAGCGGTATCCAAACCGATGCTCCAAGATCGTTGTCTGCAGACCAAGTAACCGGCATCCCTTCAGTCCAAAGCTCAAGCAATTGCCGTTTCGTTGCATTTCCGAATTGAAATTGAACTTCACGTCCGGTTCCCCAGCGCTGTTTCAGATCTTCTAGGCCGCCGTCATAAATAATTCGACCATCGTCAAGCATAATCACCCGCGAGCAAAGGGCTTCAATATCTTGCAGATCATGTGTAGTCAACAGTATGGTTGTTCCATGCTCACGGTTCATATCTTTAAGGAATTCACGGATCTCTGACTTCACCACAATATCTAAACCAATGGTTGGCTCGTCCAGAAATACAATCGAAGGGTTATGAAGTAATGCTGCGACTAATTCACAACGCATCCGCTGACCGAGACTGAGCTTACGAACAGGACGATTCAGTAGTTCTTGCAACTGCAATCGTTCGACTAATTCATCCAGCCGTTTCTTGAAGTCTTGTTCAGATACCCGGTATACCTTGCGCAGCAGCTGGAAGGATTCAATGACCCCAATGTCCCACCATAGCTGGCTGCGTTGCCCGAACACCACACCTATATTCTTCACAAATTTCTCGCGCTCCAAATAAGGAACATAACCACCCACCGTAAGATTTCCTGAAGTTGGTACGAGAATACCCGTGAGCATTTTGATCGTGGTTGATTTCCCGGCACCGTTCTCGCCGATGTAACCACAAATCTCACCTTCGGGAATGGAAAAGGAAATATCCTTCACGGCAGTTACTTCCGTATACTCCCTTTTAAACAAATCAGCGAAGGCCCCTTTGAGACCTTCGCGGTTTTTTTGTACTTTGAATGTTTTGCGTAAGTCTTGTACTTGAATAGCAGTCATATTGTACCTCACTAAGCTTAAAGTTGGGTTCCAGTAACCCATTATAATTGAAGAAGTGCAAAAGCACTACCTCAATTTTTACTTAGCCAGTCTTCCTACAATTGGATTCCCTTCTTTCACTGCCTCTAAATGTCCTGAACGAGCCACTTTGGTGCGTAAGTATTTCTCGTTAAAAGAAGATACATCTCCCCACAGCGCTACTCTTTTCACAGCATTCATACCTGCAGTCTTGAGAGCTTCCAGTTTCTTCGGATTGTTAGTAATTAACGTGACTGGTTTTTGACGTAGCTGTTGTAGAACGCTGATCGCTTCTTCATAATTTCTTGAATCATCAGAAAAACCCAGTTCTAAATTAGCCTCAACTGTATCGTATCCTTCTTCTTGTAAAAGATACGCTAAAGATTTGCTAAACAGTCCAATGCCTCTACCCTCATGGTTAGCAAGATAGAATAACGCACCTGAACCGTGTTCGACAATCATTTTCATGGACTGATGCAGTTGGAAGCCACAATCACAACGTTTGCTGCCAAAAATATCGCCGGTATGACAAATGCTGTGCATCCGAATCAATGCTTCATCTGAGCCTTCGAAATCACCATATACTAAAACACTGGATTGCTGACCATCTGCGAGGCTCATGGATGGTAACTTTGAAATCAAAGCGGCTGTTGCTTCACTATTATCACCAAGAAGCTCTGCATCCGTAGTGTTCAGCCAGTTGTACCATTTAAAAGTAACAGTCTCTCCGTCTAAATTCACGGGTAAAGTAATCGGTCCAACTAATATATTTGTACTGTTTTCTAAAGGAATCCGAGTAATTTTATTTTGTAGGATAGAAATAATATCTGGTTTTGTCATGTGTAACACCTTCCTCAATTTCATCTGGTATAGCTATAGCTATACATAAGGATCGAATATTAGTTAAAATATAAGTAACTATTTGTAAGTAAGTTTATCATTGTAATATAACTTCGTCAAGTTATAATATATCTTTAAATATTTATAATTACTTTATGTAAGTTTATGATATAATGAATGTCGAGGTGATATTATGAATGATTTCAACATGTGTCCTCGCTTTGAAAAAGCGGTAGACTTGCTAAGTAAACGTTGGGTCGCGCTGATCGTTTTCGTGCTTATGCCAGGTCCACGTCGTTTTGGCGAAATAGAAAGCTGTCTGTCCAACCTAAGTGGTAAAGTGTTATCTGACCGATTAAAAGAAATGGAAATCGAAGGTATTATTGAGCGAACCGTATATCCAGAAATGCCAGTACGCATTGAGTACTCCCTTACTCCAAAAGGAACCGCGTTGGCTCCTATACTTGGTGAAATTGGAAATTGGTCTACAGACTGGATTGAGCTTGGTGTTACAAATTAATCCGACTTATACTAACTTGAAGAGCCCTTTTTGTTCCGTAAATCCGGCAACAAAAAGGGCATTTTAAGTTCTTCGATATATTGTTAAACTGCTATAGATCCTTCCGTTGAAAACGATACAATCCGATTAAGAACGCGATTAGTGTATAGAAGATCGCATAGACGATAAATGAATTAGATGGGACTGAGGTGAAGTTATCTAACCCAAACAGACTATTGGAAGCGTTAAACATTCCGTTCATTTCGTTAATACTAAACAGTTCAGCAGTCATTCTGCGCTGTAACCCATCTACAGGCATAAGTAAGGACATTATACCCGTCATATTATTTAGAGTGCTGAGTGCTTCGGGCTTAGATAATAAAGAACTACTTACCTTGTCAATCATTCCTCCTAGCCATCCTGCTCCATAAAGCATCGTCATAAAGACTCCATTCCCAAGGGCTGAGAAGAATCCTGAACCCAGCATAGAAACAGTTATTAGCAACGGTACGATGGAAGAAAAGAGCAAAAATGATTTAAATAACGCTAATCCATCTCTTGGAATTGCGGTATGGGCTTGCGTAATTAGCAATATAGAAACAAATAAAATAAGTGCATAACCTATTCCTAGTGTTACATAACCAAGCCAGCGACCTGCGTACCATTTCCAGCGTGGAATTGGTCTTGGAAGCAAGGCTTGCATCACTCCCTGCTCTGCCTCACCTGAAATGGCGGAAAACGAACTAAAAATTGCTAAAAAAGCAATTACAAATGCTCCGAAGAAAAATCCAAACGATAAAATAAATAAACCATTTGTAAAACGAATAAGGAGTTCTTCTCCGCTAGGAAAACTCGATCCGTGAGACATAGAACTTTGCCCGATCGTACCCGCAATAAACCAAAACCCAATAAGAAAGACCACGGTCATAATTAATGTCAGCACCATTACTCTTTTGCGCATCAGTTCTTTCCAGGTCATACCCATTATAATTCTCATTCGTGTTCACCTCTGTGGCTTAGTCCTGATACAGCATTCATAAACCACTCTTCCAGACGTTCTTGCTGATGTGAAACTTCATATAAGGTCATCCCTTGTTCTATAATCAGTGTATTCAGCCAACCCACCTGCTCTTCACTTTCCAGCTCCGCTTCCAACCAAACCCTACTACTGTCTATGGATTCTTCGGTATGGGAAGACACCCGGATCTGCAAGCCTGTCTGATCTTTTAGCCACGACAATAAAATAGGCGCAAAGCCGCCTACTTTAAATCGCCAGCTCATACGCTTGTTTAACACCTCGGACACTTTACCATGCCGGAGAATAACTCCGTTATTAAGTAGCGCCATTCGGTCGCAAAGTACTTCAACATCCTCTAACAGATGAGAGTTTAGAAATATCGTAACCCCTTTTTCTTTTAGATTCTGTAATATACGCCTGACTTCCTGACGTCCGATTGGATCTAGTGCCGATGAGGGCTCATCCAAAAATACGATAGCCGGCTCATTAACAAGTGCACAAGCTAAACCCAGTCTTTGCTGCATTCCCTTAGAGTAATGCTTCACTCGGTCACGTCCGCGCTTACCAATTCCAACCTCATCAAGAAGTTGTGGAATTCTCTTATCTGCCACAGACCGCTGCATTCCGCATAGTCTTGCATGCAGCCTCACTACCTCCTCACCCGTTAGCCATTCCTGATAACGATACAATTCGGGTAAATAACCGATTAGTGATTTAGCTTCTAGCGAACCAATCTTATGCCCGAACAGAGTTCCACTGCCACTTGATGGATGAATAAGACCTACAAGCATTTTTACAAAGGTGCTTTTACCTGCACCGTTAGGGCCGAGGAAGCCAAAGGCTTCCCCTTTCCCTACAGTAATACTTACATTTCGACAACCGCGTCCGTTATCATATTCTTTAGTTAGGGACTTGGCTTCAATTGCTGCAGTACTCATGATTCAATCAGCTCCTGAACCTTGGTGATAAGCTTCTCTTTACTCGAATAGAGCTCACCTGACAAATTGAATAGCTGTCCATCCTGAATCCATGTGGCTTGATATACAGGACCGCGGCTGTATTCATAATTGTCAACTATAACTAAAGTGTCACCCACAGTTATTTGCTCCGTATTTTCACCAGCGATTAACGGCATTGGGATTTCTCCGGATAAGACCCTGCTTTGCATTAAGCTAGTCTTCAAGTAATCTGGGAGCAGTGGGAAATTCATTACAGCTTCCAAAGCCTCTTCCACTTTAATAGAAGGATCAACGTTAAGTACAGGTGCATTCATCTGCGACAGACTTGCCCAGTGTGTTTCGTCAGATGAGAGATTGTAATTCACAAATTCCGGGATATGAAGTGTAATTGGTTTACCGTCAATCGATTCGGGCAGCAGATGTTCTGCTCCAATTTTCTTCAGGGCTTTGTTCACTTCGTCCACTTTCAGATTAAGCGTGATATCTTGTGAAGCACCCACCGTAACTGAATTATGCCCTTCCACTAAAGCAGCGGTTTTCGCTGGATAGCCTAGGGTAGCCTTCAGTTGATCCGCAGGCAACTCACCAATGTAAGCCCCGCTAGCGTTTGTAAACTCACCGAATTGATTAATTGATCGATTAAGTTCACCGTCTTCAGCCACCTGTGTGAAAATATTACGCAGATCACTCTCATGAACAACCGTAACCTGTTCCATCCGGAACTGATTCAGAATGGATGCCATTGCTGTGTTTCCTATTGGGGTCGCGAGAATGACTGCAAAAACAGCTACACTCGCAGCTACAACTCCTAGTTTCCGACGACGGTTCATACGCAGTCGACGCGGACGTTGTACTTTCTTATCATGGGTAGTTATAAGTATGTCCTGTACTACCGTTGGAGTTGACTCTGATTCAAGGTTCTCTACATTTTCTACCTGACTTAAGTTAACAGAATCCTCAGTTTGGGCTTCCGTATTTTGACTCCATTTTGCCCATTGAGGATTATAAGGCTCATTCTCTAACTTACTCTGTAGCTTGGCCCAGGCTTCGTCTGTACTTTGCTTATCTTTATCTTGCTTTCCTGAATAGTTATTCATTATTGTACCTCCTGATTTTAAAGATTACTTCTTAACTTCTCCTCAAAAGAAGTCTACTTCGTCTGGGGTATCGCCTTCGTTGCATTTTGTCTTAGTTTCTCTGTCGCTCGGTGAAGCAGGGTCCCTACTACTGGAGGTCTTACTCCAAGCTCTCCCGCGATTTCCACATAACTGTACCCCGAGTAGCGAAGAAGAAGCGCTTGTCTGTCTCTTTCAGGCAATTCATTCAGCCAGATGTGTACATCTTCCTGATCTAGCTTACTAATAATGACTTCTTCACCTGAAGGGGGAGATTCACTAGCATCATAAAGCTGCTCTTGTTTATTCTGCAGTCGCCGTTCCCTTGCTTTTTTGTCCAAATAATCATATCCAATACGAGTAAGGACTCTATGAAGCCAGGCACCCAGCGCTGCTGGATCATCTGGTGGATTACGGTACAATCTCAGAAAAACTTCTTGAGCTAAATCATCAGCCGCCGATTCATCACGTACCAAAGCGGCAAGCTTACGGCGGACAACAGGGTAATGTTCATAAAATATTGTTTTAAAAATTTCAGATTCCGGAATTTCCATCGTGTAAATCCTCCTTATCAGCTGCAGCTATAAGTAAGACGACTGTCAGTACATTTTTGTATCAGAATTCTTCATAATTATCATAATCCATTATAAAACATACAAAAAGACAGCCCCTAATTAATAAGGTAACTGTCTTCATTATTGGTCTTACCTATCTGTTTTGATCCCAATTATCGAATTCGAATATATCGGTTAAGAATCTTCTTGGACAAAATACTCCGCTCCAGCTTAAGCTCCAGCAGTTGTTCTTTCCAATGTAACACTTCATCTGATTCTTCATTCTTACGCAGCTTCTCAAACAACTTCATGATCAATATGTTAACGGAATCAAACCGTGACCATAATTCTATCACACTTTCTTCTTGAACCTGAGGTTCTTCCGATACTGTGTTAAGATTCTTTAAGCTCTTTATGATGTCA
This sequence comes from Paenibacillus sp. FSL R5-0744, assembly GCF_037972555.1. Classification (NCBI taxonomy): domain Bacteria; kingdom Bacillati; phylum Bacillota; class Bacilli; order Caryophanales; family Paenibacillaceae; genus Paenibacillus; species Paenibacillus sp. FSL R5-0744. Next base: position 3,017,885 of record NZ_CP150228.1, on the reverse strand, counting down.
GCCTGCCACTGTCCATCGTTAATTGCTTTGGCATAATTTAAAAGGTCCAGATAATCGTCGACTGACATATGTACCGACTCCTTTGCATGGTTATACCAAGTATTATACTAGGTATTGTGTATATTGCAACACTTTATCCCTGTAAGTATACAAAAAAAACAAGGGCTAGTATGCGGACTAGCCCTTGCTAATAAATTTAAACGGAGTACGTTAAGTTATAGTAACTTCTCGATTTCCTCTTTGTATTGCTCCGATTTCGGACCAAATACGATTTGTACAGCACCTTGACCAAGTCTCATTACACCGGAAGCACCGAGTTGTTTCAGTGCGGAATCTTTAACGGCTTTTTCGTCTTTAACGATCAGACGTAGGCGTGTAATACAAGCATCGATATTTTCGATGTTTGAAGGTCCGCCGATGTGCTCAAGAATTTGAGCAGCCTTGGAAGAAGCAGCTGAACCTGTTCCGTTACCTCCAGTTGGTGCTACAAGCGCATCATCATCATCTTCGCGACCAGGGGTCTTAAGCTTGAACTTCGTGATGATAAAGCGGAACAACACATAGTACAGAACGAAGAAACACAGACCTACAGGGATAAGAATCCATGCATTGGTGGATAGCTTCATGTTTATCAGATAATCGATCAAACCAGCGGAGAAACCAAAACCAAGCTTAACATCCAGAATGTACATTAACGCCATCGAGAATCCTGTAAGTAAAGCATGAACTGCGTACAAGGCTGGTGCCAAGAACATAAAGGAGAACTCAAGTGGTTCTGTGATTCCTGTTAAGAAGGAAGCAATAGCAGAACCGATGAAGATGGAAGCTACCATTTTACGTTTTTCTGGTTTAGCTGTATGAATAAATGCAAGCGCTGCACCTGGAAGCGCAAACATCATGATTGGGAAGAAGCCAGTCATAAACATCCCAGCTGTTTTGTCTCCAGCGAAGAAGCGATTTAAGTCACCGTTAACCAATTCACCCGCTGCATTCGTAAAATCACCAATTTGGAACCAAGCAATCGAATTAAGTACGTGGTGAAGACCTGTCGGAATCAACAAACGGTTAGCTGTACCGAAAATGAACGCTCCAACTGCGCCAAGTGACACTACCCAGTTTCCGAAATCACTAATTACATCTTGTACAGGGCTCCAGACCATCCCAATTAATACTGCAAGGACCATCGTGGAAGCTGCGGTAATGATTGGAACAAAACGTTTACCCGCGAAGAACCCAAGCCAATCTGGCATCTTTATATTGTGATATTTCTTATATAGAAATGCTGCCCAGGCACCGGCAAATATACCCCCAAGCACACCCATATTCAACTTTACAGCATCATCAATAAAAGAGAACTGAAGGGGTACGGCAATCAGAATCTTGTCTAGTACTAAGTATGCAATTACTGCTGACAAGGCTGCTACGGCATCCTTGGCAAATCCAATGGCAACCCCTACTGCGAAGATTAGAGCAAGATTTCCGAAGATAGCACCCGAACCGGCATTTAGAAATGGAACAAAATAATGGTTCAGGAATCCACCTATCGTTGCCCCCAGAGGTATATCTTTTTCGTAGTTAATCAGACCTAATCCTTGAAGAATAGCTGCCGCAGGCAAAGTTGCTACCGGAAGCATAAGCGACTTACCTAATTTCTGTAGAAAACCCAACATAAAATATCATCCTTTCGATTCAATAGTAGTAATGCTGTATCAGCTTATTACTTTGAAGCCACTGTAAGAATCAGATCCTGTCCTGCTGTAACCTGACCATAATGTCCGTTCACTTGAGGTGGTGTTTCCTCCGTACTAGTCACGATTACAGGTGAAATTGTGTCACAGCCTGCTGCGTGAATAACGTCCAGATCAAATTCGATTAAGGTTTGACCTGCCTTCACTTGATCTCCAGAGGCAATATGACTAACAAATCCGTTGCCCTTAAGACTGACAGTATCGATTCCGATATGTAACAGCAATTGCACACCGGAGGAATGTTCCAGAATAACTGCATGACTCGATTTCACGATATGAGCAACCGTGCCATCAAAAGGAGCCTTTAGGATCCCCTCAGAAGGTCTGATTGCAACTCCGCTACCCATATGACCACCAGCAAAGGTTTCATCCGGAACCTCTGTTAATGAAACTGCTTCTCCACTGATTGGTGCCATGATTTCGATTGTATGTCCAGTATGTTTCTCTTCTTTTTTTGATTTCCATTTGGAAAACATATGCTCCACTCCTCTAAAGATGTTAGTTTTGTTTCACTAAAGTCTGAAATAATCGGTGTAAGTGCATCGCCAGGAAACACAGCTCTTCTTCTGGGATATCTACACCAAGAGATTTTTGCATCACTTTACCGAGCTTTTGAGATAACTTGTATTCCTCTTTGTATTCCTTCTTAATATGTTTCACAAAAGGATTATCTATTAGTGATCCTTTCAAAATACGTTCCAGCGAAAACCGCAAGTGGATCATTAATCGAATATGATTCATACTGCCATGCTCAAAAGTTATATTCCGTTCTTGCTGAATCATGTCTAGAAGTTCACTCACGATATTAGATGCTTTTACTAACTGACCCACCGATACATTGTTAACTGCGGAGTACACATGATAAGTTAGAAATCCAACCTCGTCTTCGGGAATTTGCACCTGAAATTCAGCATTGATCTTCTCTGATGCCTTGTAAGCGATATCAAATTCCTTCGGAAAAGACATCTTAGTTTCTTGTAAAAAAGGATTAATAATATCCATCCCGTTGCGCAGACGGTAAATGGTGAACTGAATGTGGCTCGGGAGTGCCAAATAAATCTTGTCGTTTAATTTGTCAGGAAATTGACTTTGGATATCAGCAATTATTTCATCAGTTATTCTCATCACTTTGGGATCTATGTCTTCCAGCAATATTTGATACTGACTCCAGGATTCGCGGTCTTCTAGACGAAACAATTTCTCAATACGAGGATCGTTTCCTTCAATCACACCTGAACCTTTCACAGCAAAACCAATGCCTTTACCGATAATGACATATTCCTTGCCGTTCTTGCTTCCCTGAACCATTACAACGTTGTTCCCAATCACACGCTGTACTTGAAATTGCTCGATCTCCCGCGACAAGCTCATCACTCCTTTCCCATATTATCGTCAATTAGGAACAAAAAAAGCCAAGAAATGTCTCATCGAGATGAAGACAATCCTTGGCTCATGCCCTTAACGGTAACACGCCACTAAAATATAAATGATCATTTATGAACATATCATAAATCATGAACTGCTAACTCGTCAATGGTAAATTTATAAATGTCAAGCGCAGCTCCTGAAACTCAAAAATCCACGAGTTATAAATAGCTTTCAATTTGGGGAAGCTTTTCTTTAAGCTGACGGACATTGGTCTCTAGTTTTAAAATGACCTCTTCTAATTCCTTTGGGTCGATGCCTCTAAGTACTGGGACCTGAATAACCTCTGTGGCTTTGGTTTCTGATTTTAATTCTCGCATCTCCAGCTGCTGTTCTTGCCATTTATCCATCAGATCAGCAATTGTCGCATAAAAACGCTCATAATCCTTGATTACGCTATCTAAAAATGTATCCACTTCCTCCGCATCGTAACCACGAAGCTTCATACTGAATTCTTTTTCATGTATGGTTAGAGCATCTAGAGTGATGCCAAGTTGGCTGAATAGCTTACGTTGTTTGTCCAATCGACGTTTCATATGTTCATCCATCATTTGTTACCTCCAAGTATATACTGCAATTATCCGGCAGTAACCATTATAACAGGGTGAGAGCATCCTGAAAATATAACTATAGTTCCAGTTCTAGAAGTTATCCGCAACCGCCTTGTTCAAAATACCTAAGCAGCGATCAAGATCCGTCTTCACCTGCTTCTTATATAGCTTCGCTTTCTCTTCTCCATCAGTTGTGAAATGGTATAAGACGATTTCTTGAAAATCCACCTTCGGGTCATTCCCTTTTAGCTGTTTAGTACGATATAAAATTCCTTGCTGTACCAGCTCATGCAGCGCGCGATAAATTTCGCTCTGTGGAGGGGAATATCCATGTGCCTTGAAATCTCGACGTAAATCCTCAAGCATTTGGTATCCATACCCGCGATGTTGTTCTACCATTGTTATAAGATACACCTTGATAAAAGCCCGTTGAGCAATCATAAACGCCATATAAACCCTCCTCATGTTGTGTTTTTTTTGGTTAATCTTACCTTCTATAACTCTAGTATAAGCACTATTTTCCAACTTTCACAACCTGAAATGTGGTAGTGGGTTCACTTTTTCCGATTTGTATAGAAATTTAATAGGGATAGATGATGAATTTATTGAAAGTAACTAGATAGAGTTGTTTATTTTGTGATTTTCTATTGTGAATTTTTCATATGATGAAAGTTGGTTTTCTCGAGTAATAAATAACGGCCATTGAGAACTTAACCATAAAGTTCTCGATGGCCGTTGAATAATGAGTGAACAATCCCTTAGCGTTTATTGGCCTCATGCCATTTAGCGAGTAATTCCTCTCGGTTCGCAGCAGCGATATCGAATCGATACGTAATCATTAATTTTTCCAGTTTAACAGAAGACAATAGCGGATGGATCTTAATATTCGGCATCACAGGTAAGGAAAATGCGGAATTCATATAATCTGTCTGAGCATCTGTTGACAGTACAAAATCTACCAGCTGCTTAGCAGCAGTCACGTTGTTCCCACCTTTCAAGATCGACACTGCACCTATCTCCCATCCAGCTTGTGGAGGAATAGAAGATTGTATAGCATATCCCGAATTCTTAAATCGAAGCTGGTCGCCCATAAAGCTGATAACAGCAGCAACTTCACCTACTGCAAGCCGCTGGGCAGAACTAATTCCTGAGAATGTAGTTGATGAACTCTGCTTCTTAAGAGCACTCACCAATGCTAGAGCTTGCTCCTCCCCACGTTCTTGTGCAAGAGAGGCTAGCAATGTGTATCCTGTACCTGAGGTTTCTGGGTCCGGAATTTCAATTTTCCCCTTGAGCTCGGGACGTAATAAGTCTTCGTAGCGTTCCGGAAGAGGTAAAGCTACAAGCTGAGGATCTTGATTCCAGACCTGCTCATTTACACCAATAGCCAATGCACCCATGTATATACCTGTCCAATAGCCCATTTTATCTTTATAGATGTCGGGGATCTCATCAGCAACATGTGATGAATAGCGAATTAATTTCCCTTTGTTCTTGAGCTGCTCATGAAGATCAGCAGGCCCACCGAGAACAACATCAATGCCAGTCTTATTGATCGACATCAAATGGTAGCTTGCCTCACCGCCAGACATGCGAATAAGCTCATAAGACTGTCCCGTCTTCTTCTTATATTTCTCCAACAGAATACGCGCTTCATCCTCTTGAAAAATTACATATACTTTGAGAGGCTGATTGCTTTTCTGTCCAGGATAGAAATATATTAGAAGAAGTATTGTTACCGCAACCAATGACAGGATAATCACCTTTGTTCTCAATTAGAACGTCTCCTCCCGCTAAACTAGCCTATAGCCGCCGTTCTATAAAAAAACGATACGTCAAAAAAGGAAAACGACTGTTTTCCTTTTTTGGAACATCTACTTCAGTTTACGGACTAACCTTTTTAATAATATGAATTTTGTCTATTGCCGCACTCATCCGAACTTGACCATCGAAAGTCTTTTGACCAATATCATAAGCATCGACAATCCATTCTTTGCCCCATTGATCTGCAAGGAAATATCTTTCCTTTTCTCCTAGAAACATCGAGGATTGGACTACTCCCATGATGTTAAATCCACTAATGTCCGGATGATTTAGTCGCAATGATTCGGGGCGAACACTCAGAAGAACTTCCTCACCCTCTGTCAGCTTTTCATCTGTAGTAATAGTAACATTATCCCCTCCAAAGCCGTAGCTAACTGTTGCCGTACCCTCTTTACTTTGCATGACTACTGCCTCAATAAAATTGGTAGAACCAATAAAATCAGCTACATATTGTGTACGAGGTTTATAATATATTTCATGCGGCGTACCGTACTGATCAATAGCTCCTTTATTAAAAACAACGATCTGATCTGACATCGACAAAGCTTCCAATTGATCATGTGTTACATATATTACGGTTAGTCCAAGTTCCTGTTGAATTGTTCGCAGTTCAACGCGTACCTCTTCACGTAATTTAGCATCTAGATTACTTAGTGGCTCATCCAGGAGAATAATCGGCGAATTCATCACTAAGGCACGAGCCATAGCTACACGTTGCTGTTGTCCACCAGACATTTCATGGGGATATCGCTCTTCAAGTCCGGATAATTTGACCTGAGCCATAACAGCCATTACCCGTTCCTGTACTTCTGCTTCAGGTCTTTTCTTAATATCTAGTCCATAAGCAATATTATCAAATACCGTCATATGCGGGAACAAGGCATATTCCTGGAACACCATTGGAGTGCCCCTTTTATATGGAGGTAATTCATTAACCAAATTCCCGTCAATCCACACCTCACCATCATCGATGGTATAGAAACCCGCGATGGAACGTAATAAAGTCGTCTTCCCACAACCACTCGGACCAAGGAAGGTAATGAACTTCCCACGTTCAATCTTTAGGTTGATATTTTTCAAGACATGGTTATTGCCGAACACTTTATTCACATTTTTCAAATCTAGTAGTATGTTGGATTCCATCGTGCCCACTCCCTTCAAAATCATTAGAAATCAAATATTTTCACTTTGGAACGGAAGATCAACTTGATCACTCCCAGTGTTCCGAGCGTTGCACCCATCAAACCCACTGCCACAGCGGCTGCCCAATAATAGGTTCCCGTTTCGGCATAGTTAAAGATCGATACTGCTGCAACAACCCATTTAGGGGTAATTAGGAAGATTATCGTACTCAAAGTATTCATATTTTTCATAAACGCATAGACAAAGTTCGCTACGACGGTTTTTTGCAACATTGGAAATACAATCGTTGTTAGCGTCTTACGGCTACTCGCACCCAGATTGGTGGCTGCTTCTTCGATCGATTTATCCACTTGTTTAAAAGACGCAGTCAAGCCCCGATAACCTACAGGCATCTGTTTAAGTAACATCGCAATGACAATCAATGCTGCAGATCCCTGCAAAACAATCGGACCTTTACTAAACGCAACAATCAGTGCAAGACCAACGAATGTTCCTGGAAGCGCAATTGGAAGAACCGCGCTGAAATCTAGTAATTTTTTACCTGGAAAAGGTTTGCGAACTACTATATAGGCGAGCACTAATGCAAGAGCCACCGCCAGCAACGCACTAATTAGCGATAACACTAAGCTGTTCAAAACGGCTGGACTAGATGAACTAAAGACAACTTTCATAATATGATCCAGTGTGAACGTATTATCTCGACCAAAGTTTTTCGTAAAGGCGAAAAGAATGGTGATCGCAAACATCGAAATAATGAACAATGAGATTAAACTGTTAAAAGAGAAAAGTAATGCATCTGTCTTCTTAGATGTAGTGATCCGTTTCAAACCAGATACCGGCTTACCAGTTATCGTTGAGTAGGAGCCTTTAGATAAAATCTTATTCTGAACCCAGAATACAATCAGTGCAGGAATTACTAAGATAATCCCCATGACCGAAGCTAGTCCTGCCTCGTTATTAATGATTTCTCCGTAAATTTCAACTGCTAAAAGTGAATAGTTACCACCAATTAGCTTTGGATTTCCGAAGTCAGCGAAGCAGTTAATCGCTACCAGCAAGAATGCGTTAATAACACCTGGAAGTGCAAGTTTCAGCGTAATCGTCCTGAATAATTTGAATCCTCTAGCTCCAAGATTCTGTGCTGCTATCTCCAGATTCGGTGATATAGCGCGGAGCACACCCGTTATAGTCATGTAGGCAAGTGGAAAATAGGATATCGTCTGAACAATCCACAACCCCGGTAATCCATACAAATCAAGCTCAAAATTAAAGTTGGTATTTAACCATTGTGAGATCATTCCCCCACGTCCAAAAAGCAATAGGAATGCTAAACCACTCATAACCGAAGGAGCTAATAATGGAATAAAGGCTATAAATCGAAAGAACTTCTTTCCTCTGATGTTACTGTAGTGAATTGCATACGCGTATATAAATCCAAACACTGTTGCTGTAAAAGCGGATAATGATGAGCTAACTACCGTATTTAATAGCGCTTTTCCATAACGGGGTTTACTAAAAAACGTTGCCCAATTATCAAATCCAGATGTAAACACAACGATTACCAGCGGATAAATAACAAATAGAATGAGAAATGCAAAGCTAGTCAGTACAAGTACGAGTGACGACGGATCTTTAAAGAGCCTGTTGATCGACTCCCCAATGCCTTTTTTTTCTTTCATAGGGGGCGACTCCCACCTTTCTGCCATCCAATTTGAGGGGCATTACAGTCATCATATATGGTACAGCCCTGCAATACCCCTATTGGCTCTTTTATTTCAAATCTTTTAATGCATTTTGCAACTCTTTACGCTGCGATGCTGCTTTTAACAAATCATAAGCATCGTTGTATTTCGTTGTTTTAATATCAATGCCACCTTTAGGAATCGGTACTGATGCTTTAACGGATACTGCGTATGCAGATTGCGTATACAACTCACCCGGTTCATTGGTAAGCATATAGTCCATAAGCTTCTTCGCAGCCTCTGTATTAGGCCCACCCTTAACAATGGATAAGGCTCCAACTTCATAACCTGCTGCTTCTGGAACAACACTAACAATTGGGTTGCCTTGGTATTTAATCTTCAATTGATCGCCTAGGAAAGTCACGCCAATTGTATACTCCCCTTTAGCAGCTTTCTGAATGGGCTCAATGCCAGACTTAGGTCTTTCCTTAAGGTTAGGCAGCAACTGTTTGATATAGTTCAACATCTCATCATCACCCCATACTTGGGCTAAAGAAGCTACTGCTGTATATGCTGTACCCGATGTTGCTGGATCGGACATACCAATTTCACCTTTGAATTTAGGATCAAGCAAATCCTTAAAAGTTTCAGGGTATGGATCACTACCATATTTCTCTTTCCAACGTTCTTCATTAATACCTATAGCGATTGGATTTAGATAAAACCCTGTCCAGAAGCCATCTTTGTCTTTCATATTGTCAGCGATGTCAGAAGCATTCGGAGAAGCATAAGCTTCCAATGAACCTGCCTCTTTCAGTACTTGGTGCGAATCCGCTGGCCCTCCCATCAGAAAGTCGGCTTGTGGATTCGACATTTCATTCTGTACACGGGATACCGCTTCTCCACTTGGTAACCGTAGGATGTCATAGTCAATTCCAGTTTCAGCTTTGAATTTATCCAGAATTTTACGAGCCTCTTCCTCTTGAAAAATGGAATATACGGTGATTTTTTTCATTTCTTTACCGCCAAATACTCCTGATTTATACATGAAGAACCCCGCTACCAACACAACTACTATGACTGACAATAAAATGACTGACTTACTGTTTTTTTTCTTTCTCGCCATAGACTAAACCATCCCTTCAAGATCAGTATGAGGCATTATTTAGTTTGAAATAGACTCTTTGATTGGTCTCATCCAGAAGGTCATAGACCACGAAGTAAGCGCCGTTATAACGATCCACATGGATCCAGTGCTTTTTCACTCGATAATCATTCGTGAGCTGAATGACAAAGTGAGCATCGGGTGTACGTTGTAAGTCATCAAAATGGCTGAAATCGATAATACGCTCTGCTGCACGAATCTGCGATATCAACGCCTTCCTCTCAACCTGAGTGAGAGCTGTAAGTACTCCCTGCTGTAGTGTGAACACATCATTAATCTTGTTTTCCACAGCAGATCCAATACTCGACGTTGTTAACATCTTATCGATGAGTGTACTTTGCAGCTTGCGGATAGTTGCACTTACATTAAGCGAATTAACTGACTCTGCACCGAAGTGAAACGCATTCGTTTCCACTTGAAAAGGAATATCTTCTTGATCCAGATAGGCCATCGTTCCCGTCAACAGAAGTCTCGGAACTAACTGTTGTGGACGCTGCATTCCTGATGATAACAACCCGGAAAAAGTAGATCTCAATTTCAGCAATTCCTTCGGATCCTCAATGGATATCGTCCCTAGGCCTGGATACGTAATATCCACGCGCATCGGAACGCCAGCAATCCGGTCAAGTTGATCCTCCTGTCGAGGTACAACATGTACTTCATCAAGAGGTATTCGAAAAGTGTAAGCGCACATGCCGATTAGCAGACTGCCTATGATGACTTGTAACAAGATGAGGCGAAACCATGAAAGCCCTTTCTTATCCTCTGGCACTTACTTTAACCTCCTCATATATCAGAAAAATTTTAAATTTGTATCAGTTTTGTAACAGCGCTTACATTTGTTATGTTAAGAGGAATCTCAGCTGAATCTCTGTCCCCTTCTTCTCCGAGCTAGTAATGACGATACTCCCTCCTTGAAGTTCCATAAACTGTTTACATAGAGGTAATCCTAACCCATGTGATTCGTTTGAAATAATACGATCCTGTTTCTCTGCCGAGGGTAGAAATAATATACTTTGCAATTGTTGTGATATCCCTCTCCCGTTATCTATGATACGAACCAGCCCACAGTCCCCATGCTCCGTTAACTCGATATAGAGATTTGTACATTCACTATGCTTAATAGCGTTATCAATCACGTTAAATAGAACTTGCTGAGTTCTCTTGGGATCTAAATTCACTTCACAAGATGAGATCTTTAGCGTGGTAACAATCGCGGATTTTTGAAGGGTCGGCTCTAAGATACGTAGACTATCCATAATGACAGCCCCTAAATCAGTACACTCCAGCTTGATACGCCAAGCCTCATCACCAATCAGTGAGGTCTGTAACAAATCCTCAACCATATTTAACAACCGAGTACTCTCTTTACGGATATAGGTATTACATTCCTGTATATCATCCTTCTTATTCATTCTTTCAATTAAATCCGAAAACCCGATAATCGAAGTTAATGGTGTTTTTAATTCATGAGTTATGTTGTCGTAGAAAGCTTTCTGCTTTCCCTGTTCATACTTTAACATTTTGATATGATGTTGCAGCGCATCCGACATATGATTGAAATCCTTGGCTAATTCTCCTACCTCATCCTGACTACTCGCCTGTATCTTTCTGCTAAAATCGCCAATGGATACAAGCTTAAGCGCCTGCTGCAAGGCATGTAGAGGCCTCACCAACAAAGATGAGAATGAATAGCTGACCATAAGCGAAAAAATTAAACATCCTACAGCTGCAGCGATGAACCATGTGCGCATCTGGTTTAATGTCTGCAAATTCTCATGGAGGTCCAATAAATATCGAAATCCACCCACAATTTCTCCTTCATACCAGAAGGGAACTGAGTAAATTAGATATTGTGTACCTTCACCTGCAGTTATGACTGTGGCAGCATTACCAGTAAGCGCTTTCTGAATATCGTTACGTTTAAGTAAGTTTTCTTTATCGCTGCTGCTCCCAACAATCGTCTCATCTAGTGCGAATAGTTGTACTTGAAAATTGCTGTTTGACGCCAAATGCGACGCAATAAAGGGGGCGTACTTACCTGAAAATAATTGTTCTATATTAATTTTCTGATCACTGACAATCTTCAATGCCTCAATACGATGCAAGCCAAAATACTGACTTAACGTCTGAGTATCCCTTTTAATCATACTTTGGTTAAGCGTATAATTAACGATAAAAAACATCGCTGTGAGCAGCATAACAATCGTAACGGCATGCTGAATAAACATTTTATTTCGCAGCCCCATCTTCTATACCTCCAGCTTATAGCCTGTCCCATGTATAGTGGCGATCAGATGCTCGTTGGGTTTCATTTTCTCCCGAAGACGGTTTACCACCATGTCCACGGATCTTGTATGCCCATAATAATCATAACCCCAGACCTGATCAAGCAAGTCTTCGCGAGTGAAAACTTTCTTAGGATGAGCACATAAGAGCCACATGAAGTCAAACTCTTTACTAGTTGTCTTAAGCCATTGTTCCCCTATCTTACAAGTACGTCCATTCTTATCAATTTCAATAGGTCCAATCTTGATCACTTCAGGAGGCGCTACCATCTTCATTCGTCTCATAACTGCCTTAATGCGCTCGATAAGTTCCCTTGTCTCAAAAGGTTTCGTTAGATAATCGTCTGCTCCCAACTGAAAGCCAAGGATTTTATCATTCATTTCATTCTTAGCGGTGAGCACGATTACCGGGACTGACTTATACTGTTGTTGAAGCATTTGAAGAAGCTCGAACCCGGAACGGTCAGGTAACATAAGATCTAACAGTATTAAATCGGTAGACCATGTTGCAAGTTCATCCCATGCCTTAGTCACCGTTCCTACAGCTTTCGTCTGATACCCTTCCACCTCTAAGCTCAATTTTAGCAGCATTTGAATGCTGGGATCGTCTTCAATAATTAAAATATTCATATGTAGCCCTCTTTTCCTTAGATGCTATATTACACTGAACGTTCATATTTTTAGTTACCCTCTTATAATAGCGGATATCATTAAATACGAAAACGCTTTCCATTTATCTACAATTAGAAATACAAATCAAATAATTGACTATAAACTTACAATTTATATGTCTAGTACAGTAAGAAAAAACCACAAAAAAGCCCCCATATAATGGGAGCTTTACGGATTCAGGATTTTGTAGAACGGACTATACCACTCGAAAATCTCTTAATCCAGCGATTGTGTTCATGATTGCTCATCTCCGTTTTTTTCCATAAATTCATCCTTCGTCAATCCAAACAATATCAAATCATAATATCTTCCATTCGTGTAAATGACTTTCCGCCGCACGCCCTCTTGCACGCATCCGACTTTCTTTAACATCCCTATAGAACCTTCATTACCTTCAAGCGCACATTCATTGAATTTATTTAGCCGTCGCTCGAAAAAAGCATATTTTAAGAGGATGGTTATAGCTCTCGTTCCATACCCTTTACCTCGATGATCTTTATCCACCTGCACACCTATGCTGAACGTACCATTTTTCTCGTCAATGCTATTGAGATTTACGCCGCCAACATTTTCACCATGCAAATCTTCGATCGTAAACATTAGTCTATCGGATGAGAATTCAGCGTAAGTCTCCGCAAAATTTTTGGCTTCGGCAATGGTAGGTGGTAGTTCAACTGCACATTGTAAGAGTCGCCGCGCTGGAGTATCGAATCGGTTCGTATAATAACCTTCCCAATCCCCTTCTTGTATTGAACGCAATCTAATTTGGTCATCTTTCCAGTAATAATTGCTATAATCTATCTCTCTCATTTTCTAGCCTCCAAATAATATTGGGATTGTTTTTTTATAATAAACATTACTTTATAACCATGTAGTAAGATATAACCATTAAACGTGACTATGAAAAACACTTTGGAAAAGAGGCATACTTATGAGTGATTACCAATTGGTCAGTGATTATAAGCATATCGAAAAATATAAAGAAAGCTTTAATTCCTTAGCTAAATCAATCTTCGGGATTGATTTTTCCCCATGGTATGAACAAGGAGGCTGGAGTGACAAGTATATTTGTTATTCCTACATCGATAGGGACCATGTGATCGCTAATGCGTCCATAAACAAAATGACGATTCTCATAAATCAAAAAGAGTATAACGCCATTCAAATTGGCACTGTAATGACACATCCTGATTATCGCATGCAAGGATTATCCAGGAAATTAATAGATCATATTATCGCGAAATACGAACATGAATTTGACTTCATTTACTTATTTGCAAACGACAGTGCTTTGGACTTTTATCCTAAATTCGGATTTGAACGTATGCAAGAAAGCAGCTTTTCGATTAACGCTTCTAATCTTAGAAATCAAACGTCTAAAATCTTCTCTGTGCGTCCCTTATCTATGAATAACTCCGTTGATTTCACCATGATAAAAAAATTCGCTGAAGAAAAAGTTCCGGTGTCCTCTATACTCAGCGTTGTAAACAATGAACATCAGCTGCTGTTTTATTTTATCCTTCCTTTCCATGATTCTTTTTACTATATTGAAGAAGCTGACGTCGTAGTGATCTTTAGACATGAGGAGCATCAGCTTCATATTTTTGATATTATCAGTACTTCACACATAGATATCAACGTGATATTGAATAGCATTATTTCACCTGAAACGGAGGTTATTCATTTTCATTTCACACCAGATTTCAATATAGATCACATGGAGACCGAATTTATTCCCGAGAGTGAGGATGTGTTATTTGTACGTCCACTTTTAAAAGAACTACCTAAACATTTCATTTTTCCCATAACCTCACATGCCTAGATAGGATGAAGAAGGCTGCCCTCCGGCAGCCCTTTTATTAATTTTAGAAATTATAAATTCCCCGCCTATACTCACTTAAACGCTTACCGCCCATAGAAGAACGCAGAAACGTTTATGCTTGATCGTTCACTGGAATATACATGCTCTGTATCTCTTGTACTCCTGGAACAAATCCTAGATTCGTATAAACAGACTCCGCATCATTACCTTCCATGACATATAATCTAAGGAAAGGATACTTATCTTTAAGGAGACTTAGTCCTCTTTTCAACATCAGTGTCGCTATCCCTTTGCCTCTATAACCGGGCATTACACCAATACTATAAACTGCTGCGTAATCTCCTTGTAAGCCCAAGAGACAATTCGCAATTAACTGTCCCGATTTCCTATCATACACAAGCGTTGACGCGGTAAGTAATGCTTCATTCGTATAATTCGGTTCTTCACTTGGAATAAAATCTTCATAGGAAAATTGCTTTCTTCTGGTCGCTTCGAGACTTCCGGCAAAGCTAGCGTAGCTACATTCGGCGATCTGATCTTCAAGAATAAAGCGTTTAGCTCCTTTTCCATCCTCTTCGATCTGTGGACTTTCAATTCTAAATTCTTCGTTCCATTCCACCTCAAAATGATCTGTAGGACGCTGCATCCAGCGACATCTGAATTCATCAGGCCAAAATCCTGCCCGCGCAAATAAATGAACTTGATCCGGTAGAACCTCAAATGTTTTTATAGGCTCCGTTCGGTCAGACCAATATATCAAAAGCTTTTTTAGAAGTTTAAGCACCACAAATGTATCGTTAAAAGGTGGAATAACAAATAAATGATAGATCCGATTAGGTGACATCCTTACTCCACCTATTTTCTCCTCCCCTTTATAGATCCAAAAAGCATTCTTTTGGGTAGAATTGAACCCATCTTCTCTAAAAAAGCCAATATATTGAATATTATAATAAATGGAGCAATACACTCCCCACTCTTCCGATTCAGCCTTACGAATTGAATAATTATTACTTAGCTCATACGATATTTCATCCTCGGACCATCCCATTAATTGCATGTACAATTCCTCCTCGCTGATACTTCACCTTCTATTTTCTATAGTATCACTTCTTAAAGTAAATGATTGGTAATAAACACTTATAATGATTATTTACTAAACTACAGCAAGTGTAATTGCATCTGGAAGTCCAATATATAAGAAGAAACCTTATAATAAAAAAAAACTGCCTATTGGCAGTCTTATCCTCAATAAATTCTAGAGCATAGCCAAATGGCGGTTCCCACAGCGATAATACCTGCTAACGTTACAAATAGGACGTACCCTCTTTTTGTTCTAGTAACCGTGTGATTATCATAAAATTCAGGTTTTCGTACGATTCCAAACCATAGATCCGCGATTAAATTCACGACCACTAGAGAGAAATTTTTTATTACCCCCACGTCATCACTCCTTTTCAACTTTAGCTAGCCAAGTTTATTATTAATTTCACTTAGTGACTCATTCATTTCGTCCATTTTCTTGATCATCGCATATTGATTGCTAATCATCATGATTAAACCAATAAAGAACAAAATCACAAGAAGTAAACTCATACTGCACTTCCTTTCAGTAGCTGAATTCATTCACTCTGGACATTCAAGCTCCGAGCAAATCCTGACCTCCATGACGGGTACAGTGGACTCCATTCGTAATCCATTCGAGCTTTCGTATTAGAGGCTCCCCGTTCCCATCCTGCTCTGCCTTCTTGAACATTAGGAGCAGGAGCACCTATGGTATCTGAATAAGCTGATAACCAATCCAATCCTTTAGCAGGCTCGTCGTCTACGATGTTCACAGGGCCTGAAGGCCAGTTCAGAGCAAGCACCGCTGCGTTAGCTGCGTCCTCCACATGTAGGAATGATACAACGGCATCTGTCGCTGTCATTCGTTCTTGACGAATTTCCGCTGCCATATAGCCATTAGTGTCATACCATGTTCCTTGGCCGTACAACATTCCATACCGCAAGATCACATGATTGGGGATCTCGGCAACTGCTTTCTCTAGTGAGTATATACCTTCAATCGTTCTTCTCCGAGGCTCTAAAGCCTTAAGATCTAAAGGAGTTTCCTCCGTAGCTGGCACATCTCCAGCTTCATAAGCCCATGAAATACTTTGTGCAATGATTTGTTCCACGCCAGCTGCAAGAGATGCATCCACAATATTTCGTGTTCCTTCTATTCTTATCCTGGAATTATCTGAGAAATTCCGCTGACTTAGTGAAGTTAGCTGATGGATAATCACTTCTGGCTGTGCTTTGTGAATGGACGCAAATATGGCCTCTCGATCGAAGACATCCGCGATTACCGCCTGTGCTCCACACTTCTCAATAAATGCTCTATTTTCTTCCTTATGGGTCATTCCGACAACCTCATGCCCCGCTTCTAATAACTTAGGTAGCAATAGCCGTCCAATCACGCCCGCCGCACCGGCTACAAATATCTTCATCTACGCCCTCCTTAAGAACAGCCTCTAAGTATAAGATTGCTAGTTACTTCTCAAATTCTCAATTAGAATTTGGATTATTATCCATATCATACCACATGTATAATAAAGACTGCACCTCACAGCTTATCGCTAGGAGGTGCAGTCTTTAATGGATTGTTTATAGTAAAAGTAGGTCGATTAACATTTTAGATTTTATCGCGGTTGTAAACTTCAGCCGTTCGGTCTGCTCTGTTAGCCATCGAATTACCCAGTCGAGTGTCTTCGTTATAGACGCCTTCGTAACGCTGAGCATTTAGTGAGCGATTGTCTCGGAACACATCATGCGCTTGATACCCTCGTCCATTATCCTCAACAAGCACAAGGATCTTGCCACTTTCAACGTATCCTTCGTACTCTTTTGCCTCATCCTCAGGAATGCCAAGACCGATCAAGCCACCAACTAAGCCACCTGCACCTGCACCCACGGCTACACCTGTTAACGTTGCCACAATAGGTCCCGCTGCCAGAATCGGACCAATCCCCGGAATTGCGAGCGCTCCGATACCTGCTAGCAGTCCGGTAACACCACCCAATACGCCGCCTGTAGCTGCACCTGTTGCAACACCCTCGGGAGCTTTTGTGCCTGTATCATCCGAAATATGTCTTAGCTCATCACGATCACGTGTGATTACTGATATTTCATCATTACTGAACCCTTGATTGTGAAGTCCTTCAATTGCTCTGGTTGCTTCTTGTTCTGTATCAAAGATACCTACGATTTTTTTAGTCACTTGAAGCCCTCCTTAGTAATTGTCTTCGCTAGTTAATTACCCTGTAAGCTGAAGACAAAACATCTAATTAAAATTTCAAGTGCACGAAGGACCCTATTATTTCTGGGGACGTGCTCGATTGGTCGGAATTGCTTGCAAGGGGTCGTCTGGCCAATAGTGCTTCGGATAACGTCCTTTTAGATCCTTTTTAACCTCAAAATAAGTGCCACGCCAAAAGCTTGCAAGGTCAGAAGTCACCTGCATCGGCCTTCTTGCCGGTGACAAAAGATGAAGTAAAACAGGTACCTTTCCCCCACCAATTCTAGGGGTGTCTATCTGTCCAAACATCTCTTGTAATCGTACCGCCAGTACGGGAGCAGCTGGATTAGCATAGTCCACGGGCACACGCGAACCACTAGGAACTGTTATATGTGTCGGCGCTTCCTGTTCAAGAAGCTGTCGCTGATTCCAGTCCAGCACCCCCTCAAGCGCACGGGATAACGGGATTCGCTGAAGGTCGCGCAAGTTACGCATACCGTGAATGTAAGGTAATAGCCATTCATCAAGCGTCTCAATCAATGCTTCATCAGAGACATCCGGCCAATCTGAACGTAAGGCGTGCATAAACATTAGCCGCTCACGAAGCTGCAGAGGTCCCTTTTCCCACGGTAAGATATCAATCCCATCCTCTGCGATTACACTTAGCAGTACTTTCGCTGTTTCTTCTGCGGAGGGTCTTTCATGTGACGTTTCTTTTAAGACAAGAGCGCCAAGCATCGTTCGGCGGCGTTTCTTCACACTTCCACTTTCTTTATCCCAATGCACGTCAGAATCCTCTGTGATGTGATCTATATGATATTTAAGCAGTTGTCCTTCTTCAAGCTCAGCTGCCAGCAAGATTGCACCTTGTGTGGCTCGATCGTCAACAGACGCAGCCACAATATAAGCGGATCGAGCCAGCGGTTGCCCTTCCCGCATGGCCACGCCACGACCGACGGAGAGCAGAAACGCGCCATCACCGCGTTTCTGCCCGATCCGGTCGGGATAGGCGAACGACAGAAGCAGCCCGCAGAGGCTGATGTCATTCACGGTCCCGCCCGGCGCTGCTTGCAGCTGCGCCAGGAAATTGCGGCTCTCGCGCACCACCGCGCGCAGAGCCGCAGAGTCCGCTCCGCCCGTGTCGGCGGAGCGTTCGAACCGGAGCAGCGCCTCTACGCGGAGCGTGAGGTCGCAATCTAGTGCCGCGGGACCCTTGAACAGGTCCCGCTCTTGCAGCAGCGCCGCCAGCCGGCAGGCGAGCGGTGCTGCGTCAAGCTCTGCCGCGCGCAGCAGCATATGCGCGGCTCGCGGATGCGCGCCAAGCGCGGCCATGCTGCGGCCGTGCGGCGTAATGGCGCCGCCGGCGTCCAGCGCGCCGAGCTGGCGCAGCAGCGCGGTGCCCTGTGCATAAGGCGCAGCGGGCGGCGCGTCAAGCCAAGCTAGTGCGGCAGGATCGCGCACGCCCCACAGCGCCAGCTCCAAAGCGAGCTGCGCAAGATCCGTCTCCATAATCTCCGGCACATTGTCATCCGGAAGACGATTATGCTCCTCCTGACTCCACAGCCTGTAGCATACGCCCGGAGCTGTCCGCCCGGCCCGTCCTCGCCGCTGATCGGCAGAGGCTTTCGATACCGGAACCGTCGTAAGACTTGGCATTCCCGTACGCGGAGAGAAAATCTGCGTACGACGCAGCCCTGTATCAATTACCGTTCGCACACCTTCGATCGTCAGGCTTGTCTCCGCAATGGAGGTCGCTAGTACGACTTTACGTTCGCCGTTTATGGATGGAGCCACTGCAGCATCCTGCATAGCCTGTGGTAATTGTCCGTATAAAGGACGAAGCACTATCCCGTCAGGCAGTTTTCCATGTTCCAACTCATTTTGGGTTCTGCGAATCTCCCGTTCACCCGGCAAGAATACAAGTACATCTCCCGGCTGTTCAGCAAGCGCATGTCTCACTGCGGCTGTGGCCGATTTTTCAATCGGAACATTCCCTGTAGTTGGGGTATAAATAGTTTCCACCGGATAGGTTCGTCCCGGACAATCAACTACTGGCGCATCGCCCAGCATAACCGAGACCCGTTCACTATCCAGTGTTGCTGACATAATTAGAATCCGAAGATCATCACGCAGCACTGCCTGCGCTTCCAGCGCCAGAGCAAGTCCCAGATCCGCATGTAGACTACGCTCATGGAACTCATCAAAAATAATCAGACCCACATCCCCTAGCGATGGATCACTCTGAAGCATCCTCGTTAAGACACCTTCAGTCACTACAACAATTCGTGTATTCTTGCCTACCTTAGTGTCGTTCCGCATCCGATAACCTACCGTCTGTCCAACACTTTCTCCAAGATTGGACGCCATGTAAGTTGCAGCTGATCTAGCGGCAAGTCTTCTAGGCTCAAGCATAAGAATGCTTTTACCAGCCATCCATGGCTCGTCCAGAAATGCCGGAGGCGTTCCAGTTGTTTTTCCCGCACCGGGTTCTGCGATCAGAACAGCCGCCCTTGTTGAGCGAAGTATGTGTTTCAGGTCTGGAAGCACCTGTATAATTGGAAGCTGTTTCATTATATCTCTCCATCGTTTGTAATAATATGTTATGATTTCCTTTGATGTGGTCTAAACCCTATTCATCATGTGCGAAAAAACTTCAAAGATCAAGAAAATCTGTACTTACCATTTCAAGTATAACTTTCTTATATTATAAAAAAGGAGATTTTCTAAAATGCTCGTAACTAAAGCCACTATTTCAGATTTATCTATACTCAGCAAGATCGATAGCATGGTCATTGGCAGCGAAATTCGCAAACCTAAAATTGAACAATATATTCTAAATGAGCAATGTGTTGTAGCATCGATTAACAGTGAGCCTGTCGGTTTTGCTTGTTACGATACCACTTTTTTCGAATGCTGTTTTATTCAGCTCGTAATTGTGAATCCCAATTTCAGACGTCTTGGCATTGCCGGTGCACTTATTCGTTACATTGAAGAACACTCTCCAACCCCCAAGCTGTTTACTTCCGCCAATGAATCCAATACGATCATGCAGCAAGTGTGTCTTTCTCTAGGATTTGTAAGAAGCGGAATCATTGAGAATTTAGACGATGGTGATCCAGAATGGGTATATTTCAAGCAAGTAAAATGACACTTGTGAAACGAAGCACGCAAAAAGGCAGCTCTTTCGTCTCTTTATGGACTAAGAGCTGCTTTTATTTCACACTATTTATCCTCATGTCCATACAACAGGACCCTAATAAGCGTTATTCTTCTTCCCTAATTATCTGTTCATGTATTTGAACACTGTATTGCATAAAAGCAGGATTACTATCTAAGCCTCGTTCACGCAGAAGCTCTTGCAGACGCAGCCTTTTCAAAGACAATTTTGCCCGGATAGCTTTGCCTTCACTAGTTTCAGTGCCTCCGCTATTGTGGCAGGCAGCAAGCAGCCCTTCGAGGGTAACGCATTCTGCACGCAAAGATACTTCCTCGGGCACCATCCCGGAATTCTTCATAATTTTGAAAGACATGCGCAATTCTTCTGGCACGCCCGATAAATCCTCAAGCTCCAGTGGCTTGCCATGCCCAGGTAAATCTCCAAATTCCCCATTACGCATAGATTCCTGAATCCGCTGCTCAACCAGCCAGGACATCATCCCCATATACGCAGCCTCCTTCACCAATACCACTACTATGATCTATCCCGCCTAAGCAAAAGTATGGTAAGCAGAATTTCGTCTATTTTAGCATAAATAACTGTAGATTTACATCAAACTGCCGCAATGCATTCTTATAAAAGGCGATCCTTCTCCGTTCTATGAATCTTCCTCGTCATCGCAGATCGTTCGGACTAAGAAGCCCTTATTTCGCAATTTCAGGCTATTTTGCTACACTATCGGACTCAGTTGCACCTATTCACGCAAATACACCCTATTTTTAATAGAAATTGTGGAAATAAGAGCTATGCAGTCCGAAAAGTCTGCGCATCCTCATATTCACCTCCGCAGATCGCTCAGGACTCAAGAGTCCCCATTCCGCAAATTCAATTCATTCTGCTACACCATCATTCTCTGCTCCCTGTCCGCAACATATTACAGACGCCTAACCAAACCGTACAATAGTTTTTTTTCATGCGAACAATTGTTATACTCGTTCTAATAAGCCTCAACTCAACAAGAAATACGCCTGACGTCGTCCTTGGAGGTAGAGTTACAAGCTGAGTACATCCATAATTCCATACTCGTATCCATATACACCTTCGTAATGAGGTTCCGCTTACGGACCGAATGGCTTTATTTTGATGAAATGAGCACATATATTAGGGACGGACCGTATTGCACTTATTCCCTAATAACTTGCCCCTTCCCGGGTGATCTGGGGCGAATAACAGCGCTGGCTCATTTACGTTACCGGCGGCACATTGTATTCGGTTTTTCGCATACATTTGGTTCGTTTACGTTACCGGCGGCACATTGTATTCGATTTTCCGCATACATTTGACTCGTTTATGTTACCGTCGGCACATTGTATTCGATTTTTCGCATACATTTGGCTCATTTACGTTACTGGCGGCACATTTGTATTCGGTTTTTCGCATACATTTGTCCGTAGGCTCGACTAAAACATGCATTTCGGAGGATATAAGGTCCGCTCGGTTTTTAGAATCTGACGGATGACTCCTCGTTTATTTCATGTCTCCTGCTTCTTCACGTTCACCCCTCCTTCCTCTTTCTTCGGAGTTATCCACATTTTTTTTGTATTGTATAATTTCCTAAACAATAAAAAAAGGACTACAGCAGTAGTCCAAAGGAGAAATATAACATGATAGCTAACCTCAAAAAAGCAGATGATCATTATGTCGCTCGTTTCGAACGTCAACTAAAACATCCCGCATCAGAAATATGGTCCTTTCTGACAGAGAATGAGAAGCTTGCTTTATGGTTCACTGAATTACGTGTTGAAGACCTGCGTGAAGGGGGATTAATCAAGTTTGATATGCAAGACGGAACCTTTGAGGAAATGACGATTACCGCCCTGCAACATGAATCTGTTCTTGAATTTACGTGGGCTGAAGATTCCGTTCGCTTTGAGCTATATCCTAATTCAGAAGGATGTTTACTCGTCTTGAATGAAACGATCCGAACGCTCACGCCACACACCCCCCGAGATTTAGCTGGCTGGCATGTATGTCTGGACGTGATCCAGCATCTTCTGGATGGTACGACGCTGGAGTCACGAAAAGCTGAATGGAACGTTTGGTATGAACGATACCGGGAAGCGATCTCTAAATTAGGACAATAAGGATTCTGCTCCATCAATCACAATTTGCGCACCTGTAATATGAATAGATTCATCGGAAGCCAAAAAAGAAACTAGATCGGCAACATTATCCGGTTTACCCGGCCCATCCGCCAGCGGCTGCGCACCATCGGGAAATTCAATCGGAATGACGATCGCTTCTACTTCTTCGTTCATTTCAGTGGTTTCATCTATATTGGTAGCAATCGCCCCGGGGCAGATCACATTCACTCGAATTTTAAACTTAGCTAGCTCAAGTGCAGCCATTTTGGCAAAAGCTACCTGTCCAGCTTTGGTAGTACTATACGTAGACCACCCAAAGCTGGCAAATCTAGTATTCCCATTGATGGAGCTAGTGATGATAATGCTACCTTTCCCTTTATCCTTCAGATGAGGGATCGTATATTTCAAGGTCAAAAAGGTCCCCGTCAAGTTCACCGACATCGTGCGCTCCCAATCACTCAGGCTCAGTTCCTCTATTGGTCCCACCGCACCATTGATTCCCGCGTTAGCGAATACTACATCTAAGCCGCCGAATTGTTCGACAGTCCTGCGAACGGCTTCCTCCATCCCTTTTTCATCTGAAGTATCTACCTCTATGGCCAATGCGCAATCTTTGCGAAACTTGTTCAGCTTATCCGCCAAAGATGAGGTACGTTCAAGATTCAAATCAAAAAGCGCTACATTAGCACCTTCCCTCGCCAGCTTAATGGCGGTAGCCCGACCAATTCCTGAGCCCGCTCCTGTAATAATTGCTGTTTTTCCAATGAATCTTTGTTTCTTAGCTATGTTTGGACTCATATGTAATCTCTCCCTTAAGATCTCTTAGTGATGTACTATGGATCAAGATTACCCAAATACATGCACACTGGAATCATCTTCACAAAAAAACTCCCCGTTCAAAAACTTGAACTGAGAGTTTCATCTAGATCTATACATCTAATTGTCCAGCTTCCGCACATCCACTTTCACGGTCAGAGTGCCCGCTCCACCACGATATACACCTTTTACAGGTACAATATCTTTGTAGTCCCGTCCGTGACCTAACTTAATGTAGCGCCAATTGACCTCAACATTATTTGTCGGATCGAAACCAAGCCAACCTGTACCCGGAATGTGAGTTTCCACCCAAGCATGAGAGGCTTGCTCAAAATTAGCATTACTCCCTTGCAGATCACCAACAAAATGATATCCACTTACATATCTGGAAGGCAGACCGACACTACGGCAGACAGCAATCATTAGATGAGCATAATCCTGACATACACCGCGTTTAAGCTTCAGTGCTTTTTTTACCGTAGTATTTACACTTGTAGCCTCAGGGTCATAGGTGAACTGTTCATAAATCGTCGCAGATAATTTAAGAATCCATTCATACATATCCTCTGCTTCATTAAAAGGGTACTGTGAGGCAAATTCCACTAATTCAGGCGTCACCTCGGTATAACGAGTCGGCAAAATAAACTCAATATAACGGTTCTGAAATCCCTCGTCATTTAACAATCTAATTTGTTCTTCAAGAGATGTTCTCGGGAGATCTGTCCCCTGAGCTTTATCCAGTGTAACTACAGTAGCTTTAGTGTGGATGACCATCTCCGTATGCGGCTTATTAACCGAATAGGCATGGACCCGATTCCCGAAGAAATCCTCATAGGTTAATAGATTGGCTGGCGGGTAAATATCCACTTCATGGTGATAACAGGATTGCCGATAATTCGTGCGTGGCGTGAGTCTGATCTCATTGACACTGTCCGTAACCGGCTCTGGATAGCTGTATGTGGTGGTATGATTGATTTGAATCTTCATACAGACACTCCTTCTCGCCGAAAAAAGGCGCCCTCCATTGTTTTACCAAGTTTTTGACAGGATATCACCAGCGATTTAAGCACATCTTCCACTAGCTCGCCGGACATTTCTTCCTTTTCCATATAATCCAGTTCTGCTTTTAGCTTACCCGCTTGCCGGATAACCTTCTCATGACCTGAACCTTTCTCTGAGGGATCTAGCTCAAGCTTTGCTAAATGCTCTTCCAGCTGATGAAAAGAAAAACGAATGGAACGCGGAAATTTGGGATTCGCAATCAAGAAATCTAAAATGCTCTCCGGGGACATAGCATCTGCATAATAACGGCGAAACGCCTGGTACCCACTAACGGATTTAAGCACCGCCTGCAACTGTGTATAAACCGCGTCAAGCTCCTTAAATCGGCATGAGGCAATGACCGCCTGCAAGATACGAGTTGTATTCTCTGCCCGCTCTAGAAACCGTCCGCTTTCAATGAAATGCCACTCATTCCCTCTAAGCATTACCGACTGCTCTGCTCCGAGAAACATGGCTGTACGCTCCTTAACCTGCTGATAGAACTGATGTGGGCCGCTCATAATATCTGCAACAGACCGCTCACCAAGCCATAGGTTGAAGCTGTTGACAACATCCCATAATTCACTTGGAAGCTGCTGACGGAGTGTTCTCAGATTATTTCTGGCATGATGTACGCAAGAGAATAATGAATTAGAATTGCCTAAATCAAGTGTGATGAAAGATAGGACATCCTGCTCGGAAAAGGTTTCGAACTGCTGCATATATTCACCTCGAACGCCTAGCGCATCGATTAACCTTGACCATTTATGTCCTTCTTCATGAAAATCCTCTTCCTGCTGGATATGATAATGAACATTGATTAGCCGCGCATGATTCTCTGCCCTTTCAATATATCTGCCGATCCAGAACAAAGCTTCAGCATTTCGATTCAGCATCTCCAGCCACTCCCTTATTTAACAAATTGATGCTGCATTTTGTTAATCATCAACAAGCCTCACTAGGTTGTATCAAGCCATGACCCAAGTATCTTTTACGCCACCACCTTGTGAGGAGTTTACGACCAAAGACCCTTCTTTCATAGCCACCCGTGTCAATCCCCCAGGGATAACATGTGGCTTACGGTCAGCACCCATTAATACAAAAGCTCGAAGGTCGATATGTCTCGGTGCCATTGTTCCACCTGACAATACCGGTGCTCTAGATAGAGACATGATCGGCTGCGCAATATAACGTTCCGGGTCGGCGATAATCTTCATTCGAAATTCAGCGAGTTCTTCTTTCGTAGCTTCGCTTCCGATCAACATTCCATATCCCCCGGATAAAGAGGTTTCCTTAACAACCATTTCAGATAGATTCTCAAGGACATATAAACGTTCATCAGGCCTGCCTAGCAGATAGGTCGGGACATTCCCAAGAATCGGTTCTTCATTCAGATAATAACGAATCATATCCGGTACATAGACATACATCGCTTTATCATCAGCAACACCAGTCCCCGGGGCATTAGCAATCGCTACATTCCCTGCCCGATACGCATTCATCAGACCCGCCACCCCTAGAAGTGAATCCGGCTGAAAAGCTAACGGATCGATGAAATCATCATCCAAACGGCGATATAGTACATCTACGCGGCGAAGTCCGTTCATTTCTTTCAAATATATTTTGTGATCCTTTGCAACCAAATCTCGTCCTTCAACCAAATGTATACCCATCTGTTGTGCTAGAAAAGCATGCTCATAATAAGCAGAATTGTATTCCCCAGGTGTAAGAAGTGCTATAACCGGATCTGACTTTCGTGAGGGTGATAAACTACGTAGAACGGATAAGAAGCGATTCAAGCTATGATCAACATCTCGGATGGAGCTGGCAAAGGACAATTCAGGAAACAACTGATTCATAAGGGTTCTGCCTTTAAAAAGATATGAAAAACCTGAAGGCGTTCGTAGATTATCTTCAAGCACATAATATTGCCCATCATGATGGCGAATCAGATCGATTCCCGAGGTAGTGATGTAGGCTCCACCAGGCACCCTTAGACCAGCCATTTCTGGCCGGAAATAACAGTTGGAGATGATCATACGCCTTGGGACTATTCCATCCTTTACGATGTACTGCTCATGGTAGATATCATGAATGAACAGATTCAAAGCCGTGATACGCTGAATAATTCCAGCCTCTAGCCTCTCCCATTCATTCTTAGGAATAATGCGTGGAATCATATCGAAGGGAATCGTACGCTCCATGGGATGATCCTGAGCCGGATTGTATAGCGTAAAAGTAATTCCTTCCTCCATCATCCTGCGCTGCATCAAATTCTGCTTACCCTGCAGCTCTTCGGAGCTCATTCCGGAAAACATGCGATTCACATGTCTGTAATGCGGCCGGACATTTCTCTTATCTGCATACATTTCATCGAAAAAATGTTGCAGCGGATACGGAGACAGACCTGGCAGAGGATCTAATTTGGACATGAGCCCGACTCCTTTCGATAAATGTTATCTTTACTAACAAGTCATACTTTAATTTCTGAAAATATCCAAGAAAATATTGTTTTGTATTCCCATAATACGTAAATCCTATTACCGATGTCAATATATATAACAGAGAAATGCGATCTCTGAATATTTCCGTGTTTTGGAATCGCTTCCTTTCTCTCTTATATAGGTTGCCGGAGCTGAAATGTAGTTTCTTCATTGAATTGTATGCAGGAGTAGTGACAAGCATTACTGTTATGAATTTTTCATATGTTGTATTTTTTATATAGTTGTCTGAGAAGGTGATTTCAGTTTTATGGTATAATTTGGAGCGTTAGGAGAGTGAACAAATGGATCACAAATCTACTATGACCATGGAGCAGGAAGAGGCTAGGCGGGATCATATTTTTCTTTTATTTGGCTTGTCAGAAGCTGGTTCGATGAAGGTAGCACTTAGTCGTGTAGGCGGTCGTCATTTAATAAGAGTACTATCATTTAATGAGACGTTCTCTGCTGGACCGCTGTGCAAATTACATAATGTTGAAGGGTGTCAAGCCCGTGAGTTATGGTTTCAGGAACGATTTCCCGATCAGGGTTATCATCTCAATCCCCAGCATACACTGGGAGCCATGATTCAGACCTTAAAAGAAATTCCCGAGGATAAAAAAATCACTATTTGGTGCGGAGACAACTCCCATGATCAGACAGGTTTACGATTTGCACTTTCTGTTCTTAGTGAGAGGAAGCAACCTATTTATGTTATAAATCCAATCGAAGCTTATGAGGAGCTTCCCGGGATTACTGAACAATATAGCATGGGCTTATCTCCCCAGTCCCTGGGTCAGCTCCCAAACGAAGCTGTGCAAATTATTATCAAAAACACCGAAAATACGCACCCCCTTACCTCCGCGCAGAGAAAACAGTATGAGCTGGAGTGGCAAGAAATCAGCAACACTGAGGATATGCTTCGAGTCTGGTCCAAAGGTCAGCTAACGAATGTACCCGAAACATACTATGACGAAGACATTCTATCCTTAATTCTGCAACTGCAAAAGAATGAACAGGGAGATCATTTCGTAAATGCAGGACTTATTGTAGGTGCAATTATAGGGCAGTGGAATTTATTTATCAGTACCTCATTTATAGAATATCGCTTCTGGAGACTTATTAGTGAGGGAAAGCTGTTATTTAAAGGGATACCCTACGCGATGCATTTGTACTTTTTAAGAATTCCTTAGAGGTCACTACATTAACAACTAACAAATATTTTATAAAAAAGGAATGCCCTCATAAACTAAATATAGCTTCGAGGACATTCCTTGTAAATATGACTTCTTTATGATCATGTGTAGGGATGGATTACACTTACTCTTCCGATTCTTCTGACTCTTCCTCAGCAATTAATCCGGCAAAAAGAGCATGCACGAACTGCTGAGAATCAAATGGCTGCAAGTCTTCCATCTTTTCTCCGAGCCCTACGAGCTTCACTGGTAAGTTCATTTCCTGACGAATGGCTACTACAATTCCGCCTTTAGCTGTACCATCCAGCTTCGTCAAGACGAGCCCTGTCACCCCACTCTTTTCACCAAATAGCTTGGCTTGAGTAAGCGCATTTTGACCTGTGGTCGCATCTAGCACCATCAGTACTTCATGCGGAGCACTAGGAATTTCTCTTTGAATAACGCGGAAAATCTTGTTGAGCTCTTCCATCAGATTGCTCTTATTCTGAAGTCTGCCTGCCGTATCGCAAATCAAGATATCTACATTCCGCTGCTTAGCCGCTTGAACAGCATCGAACATAACAGCGGCTGGGTCAGAGCCAGCTTGTTGCTTAATTACGTCTACGCCAGCACGTTGACCCCAAACTTCGAGCTGTTCAATCGCTCCGGCACGGAACGTATCCCCTGCGGCCAAAAGAACTTTTTTACCCTCTTGTTTGTAACGATGTGCTAATTTACCGATCGTAGTCGTCTTGCCTACTCCATTTACCCCAACGAACAAGATAACTGTAATGCCATCCGGATTTTCCTTCAGGCTGTTATCGTCATCGCCGCGCAACAATTCCATGAGCTTACGGGACAAAATGGGTTGCAGCTCAGCTGCATCTTCAATTCGTTTTTGCTTCACTTCGGCGCGCAGATCCTCGACAAGTGTCATTACTGTATTAACACCTACGTCCGCACCAATCAAGATTTCTTCCAGCTCTTCGTAGAACTCTTCATCTATTTTTTTACGGCGGATAATCAGGTCTGCTACCTTTTCGACAAAGCCTTTACGGGTTTTCTCTAATCCGTCGCGGAATTGTTTGGTTACACTTTCCGTTTTGCCGGAAATGCTTTCTTTTAACTTCCTGAAAAAGCTCATTTGTTTCCTCCTAAAAGTTTTGTGAGCGACACTTCATTGATTTAACTTCGTACAAAACTCGCCTCGAAAGCAGATACTTAAAAAAATCACCATTTTGGCAAGCCGTTAAGCGATCTCTGCTTCCTCATCCTCTAAACGTACAGAGACAAGCTTAGATACTCCGCCTTCCTCCATCGTCACTCCGTAGAGCACATCCGCCTCTTCCATCGTTCCTTTGCGGTGTGTAACGACGATAAATTGCGTTTGTTCCGAGAACTCACGCAAATACTGTGCAAAACGTACGACATTCGCTTCATCTAGCGCAGCCTCTACCTCATCCAGTACGCAGAACGGAACCGGCTTCACTTGCAGGATGGCGAACAAGAGGGCCATCGCAGTTAAGGCGCGTTCCCCACCAGATAGGAGCTGCAGGTTTTGAAGCTTTTTACCCGGTGGTTGGGCTACGATATCTATACCTGTTTCAAGCATATGTTCTGGATCCAGCAGCATGAGATCAGCTCTACCGCCTCCGAACAGCTTCGAGAATACCGTACCGAATTGTTTACGGATCGCATCAAAGGTCTGTTTGAAGCGTTTGGACATTTCATCTTCCATCTCACGGATAACTTGATACAGGGTAGTCTTGGCTTCGACCAGGTCATCTTTTTGTCCACTGAGGAAGGTATAACGCTCATGAACACGCTGATATTCTTCAATCGCACCTAAGTTCACTTCGCCCAATGCAGAAATACTGCGTTTCAGACGCTGTACATCCGCTTGTGCGGCAGGCACATCTTCGGGCACAGGATAACGTTGCTTCGCTAGTTCATAGCTTAGCTCGTAATCATCACTCAGCTTACGAAGAATATTATCAAGTTCAACATCGAGACGACCCACAGAAACTTCAGTAGAACGCAGCTTGTCCTCCACGACTCTAAGTGCCTGACGCTGATCCTTGGTCTTGCCCTCCTCTAGCTCAAGCTTACGGGTTAACGCTGAACGTTCCGCCCGAGCTAGATCCAAAGTACCGGCTGTCTCTTCCTTCTTCAGACGATAACTATTCAAATCTTCTTTCTGTTTCACGGTTTCCAAAGCATTACTAGCCAAATCCTGCTCGATCGTATGTAACAGATTTCGATTCTGGCGCAGCTCTTTATCCTGTGAACCCGCATCTTGTCTTAGACGACGTAATTGCTCCTCCAAGGAGAAGATCTCCTGATCGAGCTTGCCTTCCGAAACCTTCATACTGGTCAGCTTACCTTGCAACTCTTCCTTAGCGGATTCATTCGCTTTACGCGCCGATTCGGCATTACGGATACCCTCATGAGCTTCCTTCTCTTCCTTCTCGAGACGTTCAAGCTCAGCAGAGGCTTGTTTCCGAGTCTCCTCAAGCGCGCGGACCTCACTTTCAAAGCCACTACGTTCCGCGCCTGTGCTCTCCACTTGTTCCTGCACATGCCGAAGCTCCTGTTCAAGCTGCTTCAAATCGCCAGAAACACGTTGCTCTTCCAGTCTCTTCTCATCACCATCACGGCGCAGGTCCTCTAGCTTCACGCTAGCGTTTTCCTGCTCTTCACGAAGTCTGGCTATGCCTTGTTTCAGCTTAACAATTTGACGCTCGCTCTCTTCGATCTCACTGCTCAGCTGATCCAGCTGGCGTTTACGACTAAGTAAGCTATTGTTCTTCTTATGTTGGCTACCACCAGTCATGGAGCCCCCGGCATTGACTACATCACCCTCTAGCGTAACCACACGATAACGATACTGGCATCTAGCGGCGATGCGGTTAGCCTGCTCCAGGCTCTCAGCAATAACTACATTGCCAAGCAAACTGCCAACAATACTTGCATACTTATCATCGTATCCAACGAGTTCGGAACCAATTCCAACAAAACCTTCAGCATCTTCCACCATTCCTCGGTCGCTACCGGAAATTTGGCGTGGCCGGATAACATCGAGTGGTAGAAAAGTAGCTCGTCCCAATTGACGTTGCTTCAGGAAAGATATCGCTTGACGAGACACGCTCTCATTATCCATAACCACGTGTTGCAGCGATGCACCCAGCGCAGTCTCAACAGCCATTTCCAGCTTCTCAGGAACGGAGATGAGTTCAGCAACCGCACCATGCACACCGTTAAGCTGTCCTTTACGAGCTCCTTTGAGAACTTCTTTAACCCCAAGCATAAAGCCATCGAAATCATCCTGCATTTCTTTCATGGTCTCGTGACGGGAGACTTGTGCTTCCCGCTTCTGTTCCCATTTTCTCAGACCTGATTGCGTCTCTTCAATCAGCTTCTGACGTTTACTAAGTTGTTCACTTTCAGTAATATAAGCACCACGAAGATTGCTTAGTTCTTTTCCAAGCTGGGCAATCTTGTCTTTTAGCCCTTTCTGGTTAGCAGACAGCTCTTCATGCCGTGCAGTCCATTTGCCGCTTTCTTCTTCACTGCGGCTCATACGACGCTCCAGGTTCTCCTTCTGTTGATCCGCGTAACGAATTTCGTTACGTGCATTCGCCATAAGGTTCATTAACTCCAGGAGAGCACTTTTCAGCTTCTCCTCCTGGCTCTGACTAATACCGTCAGCGACACCTTCGAGTCTTGCCTCTTCCGCTTCGATCTGTTTCCGAAGCTCAACAAGCTTAAGCCGGGACGCTTCGAGCTTAGCTTCTAAATCCCCAAGCTCACGCTGTCGGTCCGCAGAACGCTCACCTACAGAACCTAATGTGAGCATTAACTGTTCACGGTTGCTCTCAAGATTGCGCTTACGTTCCTTCAACACTTCCCCGTAACCTTCGCTCTTCTCATAAGCTTCACTATAACGGAGCAATTGCTCTTGCTGCTTCTCGATCTGTTCTTCTAACGCGCGCAGTTCAGCACGTCCGCTTTCCAGCTTGGCATCATGGGCTGAGACAACTGTAGATAATTCCAGTTGCTCATCCTTTAAAGTTTCGAGCTTAGCGTTACCTTCCTGCCAAGCTGTATGAATGCCTTCAATCTGATGCACATAGACTGAAATTTCCTGATGCTTCAGTTGTTCCCGAAGCTCTTTAAAGCGAATGGCCTTCTCCGATTGATCCTTAAGGGGACCAATCTGATCCTCAAGCTCACTAATCAAATCGTGAATACGAAGCAAGTTTTGCTCCGTGTCGTCAAGCTTTCGACTTGCATCTTTTTTGCGCGATTTATATTTTACAATACCCGATGCCTCTTCGAAGATGCCTCGCCGATCCTCGGAACGAGTACTCAGAATCTCTTCAATCCGACCCTGTCCGATAATCGAATAAGCCTCACGCCCGATACCGGTATCCATGAACAGCTCTGTGATATCCTTTAGTCGGCAGGATTGCTTATTAATTAAATATTCACTCTCACCACTGCGGTGAACACGCCGAGTCACTGTAACTTCGCTGAAATCCAGTGGAAGCGTGTGATCCTCATTATCGAGCGTAAGTGATACTTCACCATAATTCACAGCTTTACGCGCGTCACTACCGGCAAAAATAATATCTTCCATCTTGCCGCCACGCAGTGATTTAGCACTCTGTTCGCCGAGCACCCAGCGTATGCCGTCAGAAATATTGCTCTTGCCGCTTCCGTTCGGACCCACTACGGCCGTTATTCCGCGCACAAATTCCATTTCTGTTTTGTCGGCAAATGATTTAAAACCAGCTAATTCTATCCGTTTCAAAAACATACTTGCCTATCACCTCTGACCCATTATACCATAGCGTTTATTCGCCTAAAACAGCTTCAAAATGAAGCTTGGCTATTCTTTCGAAAAAGAGCAGCAACGGTCTGAGCTCCGCCTAAACGCCGGTATTCAGACCTTTGCTGCTCTCCTCCGCTTGTCCACATGATGCAAAATTCAGGCACCATCTTCTTTCAGATGCAACAGTGCAGCTGCTGCAGCCTGCTGCTCTGCTTCCTTCTTCGAGCGGCCGCTCCCTTTACCAAGTGAACGGTTAGTCATTAACACTTCAGAGACGAATTCACGCTCATGCGCGGGTCCCCGTTCTTCAATGATCCGATATTCCAACGTACCCATATTGTGCTGCTGAATTAGCTCTTGCAGTTCCGTCTTATAATCGGTCATCTGCATTTGCAGTTTCCCATCCGTCTCCACAAGTGGAAATACGTGATTATCAAGAAAAGACCGTACAGTTTCCAGCCCTTGGTCAAGATAAAGCGCTCCCACGAAGGATTCGAACACATCAGCCAGCAGGGCCGGGCGAGTACGTCCGCCCGTAAGTTCTTCCCCTTTTCCCAGCAGTACATAACGGCCAAAACCTAAACTCTCAGCGAACTTAACCAGCGAAGGCTCGCATACGATAGCGGCACGTAGCTTGGTCAGTTCCCCTTCAGGTCGATCTGGCAACAGATTGTACAAATATTCAGAAACCGTCAGCTCCAGTACAGCATCCCCTAGAAATTCGAGGCGCTCATTGTCCTGATGCTGATTGAAACGGTGTTCATTCACATAAGATGCATGGGTAAAGGCCTGCTTCAGAAGCACAGAATCGTGAAATTGGATTTGAAGTTGCTGTTGTAACTGCTTCAGTTCTCCTTTCACCGCGCTGTCCCCTTACTGATTATATTTTTTTAGAATAACTGTTGCGTTATGTCCCCCGAATCCAAACGAATTCGACATTACGATATCAAGATCCGCTTTACGAGGAACATTTGGTACATAATCCAAATCACATTCCGGGTCCTGGTTGTCCAAATTAATTGTTGGAGCAATCATGCCCTTTTGCAAAGAGAGTCCGCAGATAATAGCTTCTACTCCACCAGCAGCACCTAGAAGATGACCTGTCATGGATTTCGTTGAGCTAATAGCTACTTTATAGGCATGTTCACCTAACGCTTTCTTAACAGCAGCCGTTTCTGATCGATCTCCTACAGGCGTTGAAGTACCATGTGCGTTGATGTAATCAATATCTTCAGGAGAGATACCAGCATCACGGATTGCCATCTTCATGCAGCGAGCTGCACCATCTGGATCCGGTTCAGTCATATGGTGAGCATCAGCACTTAGACCATAGCCGATTACCTCAGCATAAATCTTCGCTCCACGTTTCTCAGCATGTTCAAGGGATTCCAGAATCAAGATCCCAGCGCCCTCTCCCATAACGAAACCATCGCGATCTACATCAAATGGCCGACTAGCCTTCTCCGGCTCATCATTACGAGTGGACATTGCTCTCATTGCACAAAATCCTGCCATTCCTGTTGGACGAATGGTCGCTTCCGAACCACCGCAGATCATAGCATCCGCGTCTCCACGTTGAATCAGACGGAATGATTCCCCAATGGAATGACTTCCTGTAGCACAGGCCGTCACTGTAGTCGTATTCGGTCCCTTTGCACCGAGGTTAATGGACAGCTGTCCAGAACCCATGTTAGCGATCATCATCGGGATAAAGAACGGGCTAACCCGTTTTGGCCCTTTTTCAAGCAACAGATTATGATTGTCTTCCCAAGTACCAAGACCACCGATACCCGAACCAACAGATACACCGATCCGTTCAGCATCGATATCTTCACCGATCTTAAGTCCACTGTCTCTCAATGCATCTTCACCAGCAGCCACTGCAAATTGTACAAAACGGTCCATTTTGCGGGCTTCCTTGCGGCCAAAAAGCGCCTCCGGATCAAAGTCTTTAACTGATGAAGCAATTTGCGTAGTGTATTCACTGACATCAAACGCTTCAACCATCGATACACCTGATTTACCGCTCATCAGATTATCCCAGAACGTCTCCAAGTCTTTCCCCAGTGACGTAATTACGCCCATCCCGGTTACAACCACTCTATGACTCAAACACAATCACCCCATCTATAGGCTGTATACATTATATTCAGTACTTATATACTGCAAATTATTACTATATGAACAGCGATCACCGCATCATTAAAGCTTCTGCGGTTCTGTTATAATCCCTATGAAGCTGCACATGGCAACCTGTAATACATCTTTAATGCTGTATAAATGAGGAGAAGCCCCGCCCAAGTTGGAACGGGACTCTCAATCATATGACTCTAGGTATGAGATTGTATGTACTTCACAACTTCACCCACGGTCGTAATCGTCTCTGCATCTTCATCAGAGATTTCCATGTCGAATTCATCTTCCAATTCCATAACCAATTCTACTACATCAAGAGAATCAGCACCTAAATCATCTTTGAAAGACGCTTCTAATGTTACCTCAGCTTCATCGGCACCTAAGCGGTCGATGACAATGCGTTTTACACGCTCTAATACATCGGACATCCGGTTCACCTCCTCTTTTGGTATTATACGAGATATGAGGTCAAAATACCATAGACCGCAAAAAACGCTTTCCTGATCCCTCACATTTCATCTTTAAAACAGTGTAATTTCTCCCAAGCATAAAACCCTTCGGCGTCCTTATAAGGACGGTAAGTGTTATATTTTCAAAGGAGAATTACATATACATCCCGCCATCCACGTGTAGTGTCTGGCCGGTCATATAAGCGGCGCCTTCAGAAGCTAAGAAAACAACTGTCATAGCTACTTCTTCCGGACGCCCAAGGCGAGCTAGTGGAATGCCCTTCTCTAGCTCACTGCGAACTTCTTCAGAGAGCTCACGTGTCATATCTGTATCAATAAACCCAGGAGCAATACAGTTGACGGTGATGCCCCGCGAAGAAAGCTCACGAGCCGATGCCTTCGTTAAACCGATGACACCAGCCTTAGCTGCAGAGTAATTAGCCTGACCAGGGTTACCTGTCACGCCCACAACCGAGGAAATATTAATGATTCGGCCATAGCGCTGTTTCATCATCGGACGTGTTGCTGCCTTAAGGCAATTAAACACACCTTTCAGATTCGTCTCAATCACTTGATCGAACTCTTCCTCTTTCATGCGCATAATCAGGTTGTCCCTAGTAATGCCGGCATTATTGACAACAATGTCAATACGTCCCCAGGTATTAAGAACCTCTTTCACAAGGCTCTCGGCCTGTTCACTATTGCCGACATCTCCACGGAGTGCAATACCCTCCGAGCCAAGCTCGACAATACGGGCCACAGTCTCCTGTGCCGCCGCTTCACTTCCTGCATAGTTCACAGCCACCTTTACACCGTGTTCTGCAAGAGCAAGCGCGATACTACGACCAATGCCACGTGAGCCGCCAGTTACAAGGGCCGTTTGGCCCCGCAATGCTGAAAACATAGTCTAATCCCCTTTCAATCGTGATGCTGTTGTCAAAATGTTAAACCATTTCTTACAAAACAGTTTGGACACTTTCAAGTGTATTAATGTTGATTACTTTGACTGTTTTATCTATTTTGCGGATCAGACCTGCCAGAACACTGCCAGAACCAATCTCAACAAAAGTGTCAACACCATCCGCAATCAACCATTCAATACTGTCTTGCCAAAGCACAGGAGAATACACCTGACGAACAAGCAGTTCGCGAATTTCTTCGGGATCTGTTACCGGTGATGCAGTGACGTTAACGATGACAGGTACATTTGGAGTGTTGAAGGTTACTTTCTTCAACTCTTCTGCCAAACGATCTGCAGCAGCTCTCATCATAGAAGAGTGAAAAGGTCCACTTACTTCTAGCGGAATTGCCCGCTTGCCACCAGCTTCTTTAACACGCTGCACAACACCATTAACGCCTTCCTGAGATCCGGAAACAACGATCTGACCTGGACAGTTAACGTTAGCCAGTTCTACAACACCATTCTCTTCAGAGATAGTTTGGCATAATGCTGCCAGCGCTTCACGTTCTGCGCCAAGCACTGCAGCCATTGCACCTTGTCCTCCTGGAACAGCTTCTTCCATGAAACGACCTCTCAAGCGTACAAGTGTTACAGCATCTTCATATGACAACACACCCGCAGCTACTAGTGCACTGTATTCACCAAGGCTATGACCAGCAACATAATCCGGCTTCAAACCTTGTCCACGTAGAGCTTCAAGATAGGCTACGCTTGCTGTAAGAAGCGCTGGTTGCGTGTTTACCGTTTGCTTCAACTCACTGTCCGGTCCTTCAAAAATCAGCTTACTTAGTGGAAATCCGAGAACTTCATCCCCTTTCTCGAACACTGCACGGCTGTTTGGAAGAGCATCATAAACATCCTTGCCCATTCCAACTGCTTGTGCTCCCTGACCGGGAAAGACGAATGCAATTTTACTCATAAGTATGAACTCCTTCCCGTATAACGGTCTTAGCTTATTACCAGATCAATACAGATGCGCCCCAAGTCAAGCCACCGCCGAATCCAACCATCAGGACGGTGTCGCCTTCTTTCATACGTCCTTCTTCCGCCGCTTCAACAAGCGCTAGTGGAATGGAGGCAGCCGAAGTATTGGCATATTTATCAACATTGATTACACATTTCTCTGGTGGCAAATCAAGACGCTGCATAGCGGATTGAATGATACGAATATTCGCTTGGTGAGGTACGAACAAATCGATATCTTCCTTACCCAGACCAGCTTTAGTAAGCACACGTTCTGTAGCTGAGCCCATTACACGAACAGCAAATTTAAAGACTTCACGGCCATTCATATAAATGAAATGCTTCTTATCTTCAACGGTTTGCTGAGAGGCAGGCAAGCGTGAACCGCCGGCTTCTAGCTTAAGCAAGTTCCCTCCAGAGCCTTCAGCACCCAGATCAAAGGATTGGAAACCACGACCTTCCGGAACTTCACCAATGATAACTGCACCTGCTCCATCACCAAACAAGACACAAGTATTGCGATCTGTATAATCTGTGATGCGGGATAAAGTATCCGCACCTATAATAAGTGCATTGTTGTACATTCCGTTCTGAATAAAGCCAACCGCAGTAGCTAAGCTGTATACAAAACCAGAGCAGGCTGCTGACAAGTCAAAAGCCGCAGCGCCTTTAGCACCCAGCTTATCCTGTAAAATACAGGCTGTAGAAGGGAAAGCACTATCAGGTGTTACTGTTGCAATAATAATAAGATCCAAATCTTCGGCTTTCATTCCAGCGGAATCAAGTGCCTTGAGTGCTGCTTCATACGCTAGATCAGAAGTTGCCTCGTGAGGCGCAGCAATATGTCTCTCGCGGATGCCTGTCCGACTGACGATCCACTCATCGTTAGTCTCCACTATTTTTTCCAGATCGCTATTTGTCAATATTTTCTCAGGTACATATTTCCCAGTTCCTATAATTCCAACCGGTCGCAACTGTCTCATGTCGTCACTCACTTCCCGCTAATTTCCTTGGATATACTTGGCACAAGATCGGCTTGTAGAGCAATCCGCGCTTGTCTTACCGCATTCTTAACTGCATTTCCGTCAGAAGATCCGTGGCCCTTCACTACCAATCCGCTAAGACCGAGTAGTGGTGCACCACCGTGCTCTTTGTAATCCATTTTACCCTTTAAAGCTCTAAGCTCCGGCATCAGCATAGCCGCGCCAAGCTTAGTCTTCAGGGAACGACTAAATTGCTCCTTGAGCAAAGAGAACAAAGCGCCCGCCGTACCCTCAAGAGACTTCAGCAAAATATTACCGGCAAATCCATCGCAGACAAGCACATCGCAATTCCCTGTCAGTACGTCACGTGCCTCAACATTACCGATAAAATGAATACCTGGCAAGTTCTCAAGCAGCGGATAAGCTTCTTTCGTCAGTTCGTTACCCTTTCCAGGCTCCGTCCCTACATTCAGAAGTCCCACACGCGGCTTAGCAATACCATGAACCTTGCTCCGGTAAATGCTGCCCATCAGCGCATATTGTACCAGATGTTCAGGCTTCGCATCCATGTTAGCACCAAGATCAAGAGCCAGTACGCCAACATCGTCAAGCGTTGGAATCATAGGCGCCAGTGCAGGACGTTCAATTCCCTGCATCCGGCCAACTACGAGGAGTCCTGTGGTCATTAGCGCACCCGTGTTACCCGACGAAATCATAGCATCTGCTTCACCTTCACGCACCATTCGTCCAGCTACAACCATGGATGAGTCTTTTTTACGACGAACTGCCTTAACCGGCTCTTCATCAGAACCAATGACGTCTCCTGCATGACGTATTGTCAGATTAGATGGCTTGTCTTTGAGTAGTGGCTCTAATCTGGCTTCGTCACCAACGAGCACAATCTGCGTATCTTTCCATTCCGCGGCCGCGGACAACGCCCCCTCGACATTACATTCAGGAGCGTTGTCCCCGCCCATGGCATCAATGGCGATCAGCACTATGGTTACCCCCTTCACTGTGTTCATCATTTGCGGACCGATACACTATAAAATGGCCCTGAAACACTAGTTCTTCTCCGACATAGGTGAATACGTCCACCTCTGCTTTGCCACCCCTACCGGCGAGTGACCGCACCTGTGCTTTGGCAATACACTTCTCACCTAGCTGAACTGTGCGTACAAAACGTATATCGGCTGAAGCGGTCAGAGCAATTTCATCGTTGATAACGGCAACCGCAAGCGAGTTCGCTTGAGCAAACACATAGTGACCACGAGCGATCCCATTTCTAGAGAACACATGGTCTTCGCGAATCTCAAATATCGAAATCCCACTCTTGTCCAATTGTAAATCCACAATATCTCCGATGACTTCATCCGCAGGCAAAGAGCGCACCTGATCATAGGAGTGCTCTGCCATTTGCTTCATTCGTTCACGCAGTTCCGGTATCCCCAGCTCCATTCGGTCTAACCGAATCGTCTGAATGCTAACTTTTAGCTGACGAGTCAACTCCCGATCCGTTACAAAAGGATTACCTGCGATTATATGTAGCAGCTGTTGCTGACGTTCTTTCTTGGACATCCGCTCGATTGCGGCTCACCTCCTGGCACGTGCCAAGCATAAACGCTTTCGGCGTCCTTATGGACGATAAGCGTTTAAGCGAGAAATATAAGACATCAAGTATAGGTGCATAACTTATACTTTCTTATATTTTAAAGAAAGCATTCGGCCGCTTGAATGGCCGCTGTTATATTAGGTCAAATAATCTTAAACATTATTTAGAACCAGGTACTAATATGTAGTATAAAGCATGCCGCACCAAAAATAAAGCATTGACTTCTGGGCGGCTTATGTTTGGATAAGCATAAACGCCTCAGCGTCCCTAATAGACGGTAAGCGTTTGTGCAAAAAATATAAGGATAATGTATAGCGTAAAACTTATATATTCTTATATTTCAAAAAAAATAGTACTTCACCGATAGTGAAGTACTATTTATTCCGAAACTATTGTTTGATGATTTCTCTTGCTTTGTAAGTTCCGCAAACTTTACATACGTGGTGAGCCAATTTCAACTCTCCGCATTGTTCGCATTTCACCATGCCCGGCACAACCAACTTAAAGTGGGTGCGACGTTTGTCACGGCGTGTTTTAGACGTTCTACGTTGTGGTACTGCCATGTGTTCCACCTCCTTGTGATATTTCTGTCAGCCTGCTCCTCAGAGCAGAATGTGTTTTGTTGTAATGTTTCATTTGAAAAAGTCTTTCAACCCAGCGAGTCGAGGATCGATCACTGTGTTGTCGCAACTGCAGGTGCCTTCGTTCAAGTTCTGTCCGCATTTCTGACAAAGACCAAGACAGTCTGCCTTGCACAATACCGAATCCGGTAAGTGCAGTACGAAATTTTCTTCCACATAAGGAATAAGATCCACAACCTCATCCTTGACGTAAATGAGTTCCTCATCTTCGTCATCATCTGGAAGAACTGGCTGCTTAAGCCACTTGAAAGTCTCAGCAAAAGGAATGTTCAAATCACTTTTGACCTCCGTGAGACAACGTGAACATAACATGTCCACATCTCCACTCAGTTTTCCCACCACGTTCACACAATCGGTTCCCGCGGGCAGCGCTTTAAGGTCCACTGAGAGCGGAGCAACAGCTAGAATATCCTTGCGCCCTTTGACTACCTCGCTGACATCCACAACATCGTGAATATGTAACGGTTCGTCGGCATTCGCTAATTTGCGAAAGTGAATCTGCATAACTTATCACTCCCAAACAAACAAAATTTATTATACCTAGTATTATATACCTTTGTCAACCATTTTCCCTTTATATTGTTTCAGGAATTGGAGAGAATTATGATATAACTATTAGTGTAAATCAAAATGACAGCATATGCGAACTGAGTTTCTAAATATTAATCCTACTAATCTCTACTTATATTTTAAATAATGGTTACATACGGAGGGAAGCAGCAGTGACAACAGTTGGAATAATAGCAGAATACAATCCATTACATAACGGACATGTCCATCACTTCACCGAAGCCAAAAGACTATCTGGCGCTGAGCGCGCCATTGTCGTCATGAGCGGTCCCTTTACTCAGCGCGGCGAGCCGGCGGCGGTAAGCAAGCAAGCTCGGACAGAGATGGCGCTACGAATGGGCGCCGACCTCGTCATTGAGCTGCCGGTGGCCTATGCTGTACAGCCGGCAGAATGGTTCGCCTTCGGAGCAGTTGCACTGCTGGAAGCGACCGGGGTCGTGAACAGCTTGTGCTTCGGCTCCGAAGCCGGCACTTTGGGTTCGCTGCTTCCTCTGGCCAAGTATCTGGCAGAGGAAAGCAGCGAACTTCAGAGCGAGATCCGCCGCCGCATGGCGCTCGGAGCGAGCTTCCCCGCCGCGTACAGCGCAGCGGCGGCGGTGGCCTTTGAAGGGACTCTCCATGAAGAGGAGAGTCCCGGCGATGCTGGCGAGTTGCTGCGCCAGCCGAATAACAGCCTTGGCTTGCATTATCTCATCGCCTTGCAACGGCTAAATAGCAAGATCGAGCCGCTAACCGTTCCGCGAACGGCAGCCGGATTCCATGATCCTTTGCAAGTTGACTCATCGATCGCAAGCGCCACTGCTATTCGCAAGCTGCTGCAAGAAGGCGGCTCTCCAGCAGCATACATGCCGGAATATAGCGTGTCCATATTAGAAAGAGAGCATGCAGCAGGTAGAGGTCCTCTGGAATTGGAGCATTTCCGAGGTCCCCTCCGTCACCTGCTCTCTACACGTACCGCTGCCGAGCTACGAACCATCCAAGACATGAATGAAGGCTTGGAGAATAGAATCCTTCGCCTTATGCCCGATCTTGAGCAATTCTCTATCTCGGGTTTGCTTCAAGCCCTTAAGAGCAAGCGTTATACGCATACACGACTGCAACGTCTCCTGCTACACATTTTGCTGAATCATACAAAGGAAGAAATGACCCCTTCTGTACTAGCGGAGGGGCCCGGGTATATTCGAATCCTTGGTTTTAGAGAAAGTGGACGAGCTCTCCTTAAAGAGATGAAACAAAAAGCAACCTTACCCATCGTCATGCGGCCGTCACTGTGCTCCCATCCACAACTTGAGCGAGACCTTCAAGCCGCGTCTGCTTTCGCAGGAGCTTTTCGAGAACCGCACAGAACCGATCTGTATCGCGATTATTTGGAACCTCCGGTCATGGTTTGACCGGTAGTTCCTCCATATACTTCAGTGCTTCATCCAGTGTCGATACGGGTACCAACTTCATAGATGTGCTGATTTTATCAGCTTTCGTTTTGGCTTCGTCGTAATTCTTAACAGGAACGAAAAAAATCTCCGCCCCTTCTCGATCCGCAGCAACAATCTTATGCTTCACTCCACCGATAGCACCAACCACACCCTCAGCGTCGATCGTGCCCGTTCCTGCAACCCTATGACCTTTGGTTAAATCACCAGGCGTAAGCCGGTTGTAAATCTCCATAGTGAACATCAGTCCTGCAGAAGGTCCACCAACATTCGTATCCACAAAGCTGACCGCTTTGCCTTGTTCTTTAGGTTTTACCTTTTGAACTGCGGCTATAGTGACTCCAAAACCAGGTCGGACTGCAGAACCTTCTTTATCTTTGATCTCGACAAGTGTCACTTGTTCCTTTACTTCCTTACCGTTTCTTTGTAAAACAACAGCGACCTGATCACCGATTTTTTTGGTTGAAAGTAAAGCAGAAAGTGCTTCTGGATCGGGTACCTTCTGGCCTTCTACACTTATGATTCTGTCACCCGGCTGGAATTGTCCTTTATTACTGGCAACCGGAACTGAAAAAACATACAAATAATCCACAACATCCTCATACGGAATTCCTGCAGCATGATAGGCCGCCTGAACGGAGTAAGATTGCGAGCTGTTCATATAAAAAACCTGCTCCGCAGCATACTCATCTTCAGACTTATCTCCTAACCGTGTTTCTTTCCGCACAACCTCTGAATTGGAGTTAAAAACAGAGGCGACCAGCAACGCCACATTAGCGTAACTAGCAGATACTGTAGTCATCATGAAGGTTCCTTCTTCAGCTGGATCGGCATTTTCCACTTTTATCATAGGGGCAACTTCAGAGGCACTACCCGGTTGATATACAATGTACGGGGTGTTCATAAATACAAATACATACACGATAACTACAAACGTAAAGAGGTAAGCTGTGGCACGGAATCCCGGCCGATGCTTCAACTGCTTCACTACTCTTCCCTTCTTTCCCACGGCACATTTAGGATATGAATGTTTGAACTTCATTACCGCTTCGACTAGTGGTTTGGCATGATGGTTGTCTA
This sequence comes from Paenibacillus sp. FSL R5-0744, assembly GCF_037972555.1. NCBI lineage: Bacteria > Bacillati > Bacillota > Bacilli > Caryophanales > Paenibacillaceae > Paenibacillus > Paenibacillus sp. FSL R5-0744. The sequence continues at coordinate 2,973,819 of NZ_CP150228.1, read as the reverse complement.
CTCTGCATAAATTGATAACACATCCGCTATGCCTTAAGTTATGAAGAGGTGATTCTAGAAATGAACAATATTAAAATACGCCGTCTAGCTAGTCGCTCCACACCTTTTTTATCTGGGGTGATCGCAATCCTGTTAGCCATTGCCATCATCATCTCACCAGAAAGCTCTTTCGAGGCTTCTCTCCAAGGGTTAAAGCTCTGGTGGACACTCGTATTCCCTGCACTTCTCCCCTTCTTGATGCTGTCTGAGATGCTAACCGCTTCGGGCTTCGTGCATGGTTTCGGAGTGCTCCTGGAACCATTGATGAAAAAGGTCTTTCGACTGCCTGGCGCGAGTGGTTGGACTTTGGCGCTTGGAATCACCGCTGGATTCCCCGGCGGGACCGGAGGTGTAATGCAGCTTCATAAGCAGGGCAGCATTTCGGACAAGGAAGCCGCTCGTCTTGCTTCACTTACGCATTTCGCCAGTCCAGTAACCCTGCTCATTGTGATTGGTGTAGCTTTCCTACATAGTCCTACAGCAGGTTACTTTCTACTTGCTATCCACTGGGTTTCAGGACTTTTGGCCAGTTATACAGACGCTCTTTTAAATGGCCGGCTAGACAATCCGCAGCCTTCTGTAAAAGAACGCACGAATACCAAACGACCTTCTTTATATAGTCGTGTCCAACTTGCAGCCACTGAAGCCAGATCAAGAGATGGCCGAAGCTTCGGTAGACTTCTTGGGGAGTCAGTAGCTACAGCGGTACAAAATTTGATGGTTGTGGGCGGTTACATGATTATGTTCGCCGTGGTCATCAATATCATTACTACGGTACTTCCTGTATTGCCAGCCGCTCTGCCAGCGAGCTTGCTCGAGATTCATTTAGGAGCCGACGCTATAAGCAAAGGGCTCTCGAGCATCGGAGCCGGAGCATCAGGTGTACTAGGCTTGGCCTTACTCTCTGCTGCACTAGGCTGGAGCGGGCTCTGCGCGCAACTACAGGTGCTGACGTTGCTTAAACAAGCAAATGTCCGATTCCTCCCCTATGCTGTCGTTCGCCTGATGCACGGCGTTTATGCTTTTTTATTAACACTGCTACTATGGAAACCACTTTTAGTAATAAGTGAAGCCGCTTTGCCTGCACTCGCTGATTCACAATCCATACCAAACAGAACCATTAATGTAACTGCCATATGGAGCTCTTTTCCACAGTTGCTTAGTTTGCAATCGCTTCTGCTAATCATCCTACTGGCATTATCCGCAACGATCTATCTCGTTAGCGCTTTTCGCCATCGGCTCGATTAAATTTAAGCTTCATCGCCTGTTCCACCTCAGGCGTCACGAAGTCAGACACATTCCCACCAAAATGGGCAATTTCTTTTACAACGCTGGAGCTTAAATAGGAATATTTCGGATTAGTCATCATAAAGATCGTTTCCGCATCCGGATCCAGACTATGGTTGATGGATGCATTTTGCAGTTCATATTCAAAGTCAGTTACGGTACGAATGCCACGTACAATGACTTGAGCATCTTTTTGACGAACATAATTGACTAATAGATCCCTAAAGCTGTCGATTTCCACATTGGGAATATCAGCTGTTGCCTGTCTTAAAAGCTCTGTCCGCTCTTCTACAGTAAACAGCGGGTTCTTACTCAAATTATTAAGCACCGTTACGATTAAACGGTCGAATTGCTTGGATGCGCGCCGAATAATATCCATATGTCCCATAGTCACGGGATCAAAGGTGCCTGGATAGATGGCAACACGTTCTTTTCTAATTTGCTGACTCATTCTCTACCTCCTCACCAGTCTCGCTTTCCACAGAAGGATTAGCTTCATACTGATAAATAGAAATTGTCGTTTCTCCGTATACGGCCTGACGCAGCCTATAAAATCCTGGGATATCCTCAGGATAGGCATAACTTGATTCATGCTCCAGAACAATGATTGCGTCCTCTTGCAGCATTCCTTTTTCTACCATAGATAGCATCAGCTCATCTCCGTGCTTCAATCGGTAGGGAGGATCTAGAAAGACTAAATCAAAAACACGTCCCCGCTTCTCCAATGCACTGAGGGCTCTTCCTGCTTCATTTCGGTACACTTGCGCACTCGCTTCAAGATTAGTCGCTTTCAAATTGGCACGAATGGTGTCAATACTCTTGGGATCCATATCTACAAATACGGCGCTTTCCATCCCTCTGCTTAAAGCTTCGATACCCAAACCACCTGTACCTGCGAACAAGTCCAGTACCGCTCCACCTTCAAAATATGGACCGATCATACTGAATACAGCTTCCTTCACCTTATCGGTTGTAGGTCTTGTTCCACTTCCCGGCACACTTTTTAGTGGTCTTCCTTTTGCACTTCCCGATACCACTCTCACCGTCAATCACCCGCTCTATGTCTCTGTTTGTTATACCCAAAAGGGCATAAGTCCACGCCTATCGTAACACATTTGCGCGATGAAATAAAAAATTTGTCTAGATATGAAAAATGGAAAGATCAAGACTATTCCGATAAATAAGTCTTCCTTATGTATAAGACTGGGCTTCCAGGGACATCATGTAATTATCGACACCACAAATGTCGTAGACAACCGCGGAGCAGGCTTACGTTTCCCCATAAGCTCTTCGTCCGGTTTCTCCTCTCCCATGAAAGGGGCCCTAGAGATAGGGCCCCGAATTTATGTTTAAAGACATTAAAAGTTATTATTATATATGGAATAATCAATACAAAATTACTAGTTTCGGACAATGAGAAAGAAGGACGCACACAGTTGCTTGCGAATGCTGCCGCCTTAGGAATACCCCAAATTTCTGCAATTGCCTCTTGGCTCAAAGATCACGGTCATAGGGAAATATAGGCTCTCGTGCTTATCCTTTCGGAGATCTGCGACGTGCCTTATTTTCAGCAGCGTATTCAACTCCCTCTGATAAAATTAAAGCTCATTCATATTGAATTGGATATGGAAAACGACCTACGGTTATATGAGCGTGGCAAGATAGATGAGGATGAAAAATCCGCTCATTTCATTCAACTGTATCATCACTACTTAATTCATCATCGATTTGCTGTTGTCTTTTTTTGTTTATATTCCGTAACACTAGGTGTGTAAGAAAATAAACAATTATAAAAGATACAAAGATTAAAATAATGCTCCATACATTTCTTTCTCCCGCCAAAACTATAAGCAACGAAACACAAATTCCGCCTGAAATAATGCTGTTTATGAGCAGCTTTTTATTTGTGTTTCTTCGGGAATCCCAAATTTCAACACCAACAGACAAGTGCCGTATCGTTATATATATTCCACTACCAATTAAACAGAAAAACTCGACTGCAAATTGCTCAAACGGAGCATTCATTATGAATTGTTGAATCAGTACTGAAATCAGCAAACAATATACTAATATTTGATAAGCATCACTTTGAATCTTTCTTCTTTGAGATACAACTCGTTCATCATTCATTTTACTTTTTTTCATTATTATCCCTCCCTATAACCAGAATTATAATATATTTATTACATAATGCAATTTATATATTGCATTTAAATGTGAATAAAAAGCAAACTCACACAATAAATTCGCTAAAGAGTATATACATCATAAAAGGACCACCTTTCGGCAGCCCTTTGTTAGACAGTCACGTTCGTGGTTACATGATAGAAATAAAAGCTTCCCACCGTTACGACAATGATTAATAGTACAATAATAGAAGAAATCCCGATCAGCATTTTTTATGTACTTCAATACGAGAGTAGAATCCTACGACTTTTGCTTTGCATGGCATGGCATAATTCGAAATAGTACCATAAAGAAAGTCTGCTTCCAGCACGAATGCCAGAAGCAGACTTTTTTATATCTTTAGAATATGCATGCGCTCGTAATAATTACCAATAAGATGAACAATACCAAAATCGCGCCTGTGGAAGTAAAAGCACCACCAACATGACCAAATTCTGCACCCATGAGAAGACCTCCTCCGTATTTTAGAATACATCACAGGATATGTATTAACCCCCCAAGAAGATTGGGCGAACGGTTAAAAATAAAACCCCGCCAACTGCGCGAGGTTAGTGTAAAAATGTTTAATCAGAAACTAAAATACCGTCAAAGCTTTCTGGACCCACACGAACTGTGCCGAGTAGATTAGATGAAACAAATGCTGTATAAGTGAGTTGAGGTGTGATTGCAGGTAAGAAATCGTCTGCTGAAAAGGTTATGACTTGCGGAGCCAAAATACTTAGACCAAAAGTTGAAGTAGCAGAATATATAAGCGGATCGGTCGGCAAGGTTCCCCTTACAATCGTAATTGTGATACCCACTAAAGCTAAAGGAAGCGTTACAGAGATCGTTCCTTTAAGCAGCACACGCGGATTTGTAGTCACTCCTGCAGTCAACAACCCAATCTGTCCAAACAGCTGTGGAGCATTTAGAACGGTTATAGGAATGGCTATAGAGTTGGCGAGGCTGGCATTTTGTGACGTTCTTGCATCAAGATAAGTTCCCATTGTTGCACCCCCTTTATAATTGACATAAGATAATATATTAGGGTTCTCGATAGATTGCATAGTCACAATACCTGTATAAAACGATTGTTTTATATAACTGATAGGCCGAGTCTATTTATCATCTGTTTTGGTTCCATCCCTTTTGTTAAAAGCAAGCTCAAATAACCCCGTCGCCGAAAGTCCTGCTAGCCCTCCAGCCCATAGCCGCAGGATCAGATTCATATCAGTGAACGGATAGGCCACTGCTCCAACCAGCAAGCCAATAGCTAATCCAACAACCGGTACAATATTCCGCGGAAGTCGCACGCTATTCTTCACAAGTTGTACAAGTGCCATTACGAAAACAGCCAGCACAGAAGCAAAGGCAAGCACACTGTTGAGAGCATCATTATACATGGTGTTTAATCCTCCTTATTTCATTTTCCACTACCAGAAGCAAGTAAGCCTGCACGGTTCAGCACTGTTATTATGCGATAGAAGTCATAACTGCCACCTGACGGTGTATCTAGCAGCCCTGCAGCACTCGCTGCCTTTACTGCCGCTTCAGCCCATGGGGGTACATTCATCACTGCTCGGTCTTCAATTAAAGTCACACGATCTGAAAGCTTAGTAATCGACTGACCTTGTTCCTGCATACCTGTTTTTAGCGTATCCTTGCTATCCGTAAGGCTCACAATAAGAGCACGCAATTCTTTTATTTCCGTTTCCAGACTAGCCAGCCTTTGTTTATCCTCTGCCGACATTTCGTCATCACCTTCCTTGGCTTCATCATCATATTTATACAGATTGTAGGTATTCATGATTTGGATTAGCTTTGCTGCATAGTTTGGGTCGGTAGCATAACCAGCAGCAGCAATCTCTTGTGCGGCTACCTTGCCACTAGCACCAAGCACTTTGCTGTAAAGATTACGATTCCACGAAACACCATTCACAATCAACGCGGAATGATCCGCAACAGATTCTCCCCAGTTGTTATAGGCCCGAAAAAGAGCTTCTACTTTAACAGCTTTACCATTAACATATTCAGTAGTTTGCACAGTAATACTACCGGCTGGTCCGCTACCTTTAATCCCAAACAAATTGTTGGCCTTAACAGTCAATCCGCTGCTGCCAAAGCCCGATTCCAGCGCCGCTTGAGCTATCGTTAGCGATGCCGGAATCTTGCTGATCTGCATGTCCTTTACAGCAAAATTTGCGATCTTCGCAATAAACTCGGTCTCCGTCATTTCATCACTTCCTCTCCTTTTATTAAATGCTGACCATAATGAAATGCTTGTGCATATCCCTACTAATAGAGCGTCATTGCTAGATTCCATTCAAAATAAACGTCAAAACACGCGCCCAAAGAGCGCGTGTTAGTATTTGATAATTCGAATGTGACATAAGTAGCTGAAAAGAATTAAATGGAGCATGCAACTAACATAGGGCTATTGGTCCTGCTCACATGAGCAATTTACTTCTCGTAGATTCATAATATGTAATTATAAGTAAAATTGTCTTGAAGTTTCATTAAAACTAGCGTAACATATAGTATTAATTGACTATATAGGAGGGTCTAATAGACTATGCCTTCATATTACTTTAGAGAACTATGGACACCCTTACGCTGGGTAGGCATTAAATTTTTCCGTGATGACGAAGGTTTTCTTTGGATTAAATGGTGGGCCAAACCCAGAAAAAGACTGCGTTAACCGTTAAGCAAGCAAATATACATAAGAAGTTTCATACAATGTGCATATGTATTTCTTGATAACAATCTAAAGGGGCATCAACCGCTACAACATTAGCAGCTGATGCCCCTATTCCTAGTTCCCTACCTTAGCCCCAAAAGAGCGTGCTAACAGTACAGCCTGATCTATATCCATACGAACACCTTGCAGATCCAAACTTTTCAAATCAATTCCTTCAACAATAGCATCCCGTAGGTCAGCCCCCTTAAGCTTGCATTGAGACAGCTGTACACGGCTCAGATCAGCCCCTCGAAGATCACTTTTTTGCAAATTACAACCCATTAGATCGGCCTCAGTAAATCGAATCCCGCGCAGATCCTGTCTGCTAAGATTGGTATGTCTCAGGTTCGTGTAGGACCAGTCCCCGCCGATAAGTGTGATCCCGTCCAAATAAGCATTTGAGAAATCAGAGCCTACCATTTTACAATCTTCAAATTTAGATACGAACAGATTCGCACCCGTGAACTTACAGTTAGTAAAAGCCGAGCCTTTATGGTGTGATGCATTGAGCATGGCTCCAGTAAAATCGCAATCTATAAATCGGCAGCCGATGGAAGTCATCTCTTCCATAGAGCTTCCCTTGAAGGAACACTGCTCAAATGTACAGTTATTTAGTTCCCCGTCCTGTAGACTTCCTTGGTCAAAATTGTGTTTTTGGAACGTTTCATTAAGGTATTGGTACATGTTAAGTCTCATCACCTTCATTAGGATTAAATAAATTTATTCTTATTAAAAATAGCACTTTAGTAGATTGTTCTCAACAATCTCTTTCGATATAATTGCAAATAAACGATACGGAGGGAAATTATGGATGTGTCCAGCAGGAAAGAACCATTTCGCTATGTAATGAACCAGCCGCTTGAATGCTGGATTGAAGTTCCAATAAGTAGTAGCGGTCCGGGTGCCGGAAAGCTAACAGAAGCTGTGTTGCTCGATCTTAGCCGATCCGGCTGCAAAGTGCGCACCCCCCTGAATCTTCGATTCACGGCGGGCGATACAAAGCTAGTGATTCATCTTCAATTAAACGAAGAAAAGCTTCAACTCGTGGGCAGCGTCCGTTGGGGCTGGATGTTCGGACTCGGCCAATACCAATATGGAGTTAAACTTAAATTGAACGAGGACGAAGAAGAACAGCTACATAGAGAACTCGATATATGGACAGCCTCTCTAAATGTAGAGGGCCTGTAGAATTCTACATAACAGATGCCCTTCTCATGGAAAGGCGTCTTTTTTTTTGCATAAAAACGAAGACAAAGCTAATCGCTCTGCCTCCGTTCTAAAAAACGTTATTTCACCGTGTACCTAGGACTCCACTCTTTTCTTAACGAGTTTAACAATAGCAAATACTAGAATCACAATAATCACAGCTTCGAACAGGGTAGGAAGTAAACCAAGAACATACTGAGAGGTCTCAATATTATTTAATTTAGTAGCCTCATCCGTCACTTCAAATCGAAAAGCTCTTTCCAAAGTGATATTTTTATGATCGAACATCGATGTTTCTATTAAAGAAATTAAATACTGTATTACAAAAAAAACAGCTATCCCAATCCATACTCTTCCTTTCACTCTCACACTCATTGCAACGGTCATGGAGAACATTACGAGTAACATAGAGTAGGCGGAAGCCCAAAAGACTATTAGCACTGTATAGGCGGAAATCAGCCAAAATTTTTCCGGTAAAAACGAAGTTGAAAACATCATAATATCAACTGCTAAATGAATATAAGCAACTAGAAATAAACAGAGTAACGAACCTAAGAACAGCATTATCGGTGAGAGAACGGTGTACAGGACTGGTACTGGCACAAGCCTACGATTGAATAATCTCAGGTTCTGACCGAAGGTGCGCAGACTAAAAAAGAGAAGCACTACACCTGCTACGGCATAGGAAGTGACGTTCATCATGAACATCTCTTGATCTGAACGAACAGTAAATCCTATCACAAACTGCACAAGAATGGTGATAACAAAAACAGCAAGAAACTTATCTCTATCTCGTCTAAAATCATACTTCACTAGCTTTAGCATTCTGCGTACACCTCTCTGAACAGTTCGTCTATGCTTTTACCTTGGCGCATCCGGATATCTTCTACCGCCGTATGCATCACAATTTCTCCCTCTTTTATAAAAATCACATCATCAAAGATCCGCTCGATATCCGATACTAAATGAGTAGAAAGGAGAATGGTGCTGTCCTCTTCATAAAACTCTACTAACGCGTTAAGAATTTTAGTTCTAGCTACTGGATCAACACCACCGATTGGCTCATCCAGTAAATACAGGCTAGCTCGGCGTGATAAAGCAAGTGTAAGCTGTAGACGCTCATTCATCCCTTTGGACAAATCCTTCACCTTATCTTGAGCTCTTAGCTTCATAAACTCCAACATTCGAGAAGCCTTAGTCTGATCAAAATCCGGATAGAAATCACTTTGGAACTTTAGAGCATCCTTAACATTCATCCAGGATTCCGTAAGCGGCTTATCGGGCATAAATGACACTACTGCTTTACTATCTATGCCTACAGCCCCTCCAATAATGGATACACGACCGGAAGTAGGCTGTGTCAGCCCGGCGATGATTTTCATAAGTGTACTTTTACCGCTGCCGTTACTGCCCAGCAGTCCCGTGATTTTACCCGCACTCAGATTAAAGGATACTCCGCGGAGGGCGTGCTTGGATCTATATTTTTTTGTAACGTCATGAATCTCAAGTATATTTTCCAACTTGCTTATCCCCCTATTCTCCATCCTTGTTTCGGATACTCTCTGCTACTGCCGCTAAAATATCTTCACCTTGAAAACCAAGGTCCTGCATGCCACGAATGAAACGATCTAGTACATCCTTTGCCATTTCTTTTTTGATGGTCAAAATAGTTCCTTCATTACTAGTGACGTATCTTCCCATTCCACGCCGGGTCTCCACGATTTCTTCACGCTCCAGTTCCTGAAAGGTTCTTTGTACTGTATTCGGATTAATCTGCAGTTCATTGGCAAGCTCTCGTACCGAGAGAATTTTATCTCCTGGTTTTAACTTACCTGTAACGATTTCTCCTTTGATGTAATTCATGATCTGAATATAAATCGGCAGGTTGTTATCGAATTCGATTGTCATGATTAAGCAACATCCCTTCGTCTAAAGACGGAGAAGCCTATGAGTAGAAAGACAGCTGTGTATAAAACTAGCATTACTATGGAAAAGGTCAGCGTCATTCCAGGCATAGGTGCTCCTCCACCTTCATAAGCAGCTAAATTTAGGTTGGGGAATAATACATATTTATAAAATTCACGAAAAATAACCAATTTGTCTATCATCAGCATAAACATTGTAGCACCAATTGTAACACCTGTAGATGTTGTCAAAATCCCGATCATAAAAGCAAGTGTTGTATATACAACTGTACTAACTGAGTTATACATTATACTGGTTAACATCTCACGAATACCAGCCTCACCACCACTCAAACCAAACCATAAAGCTCCTGATGAAAAAACCGCCAACATGCCGACAACTGCCACTGAGAACGCGTAAATCAACACAACAGCATATTTGGACGCAAGTATTGCTGTACGACTTCTCGCACGGATTAGAAGGAATTTGATGGTGCCCTGACTATATTCTTTTGAGACAATACCCGCTGTTCCGATGATTGCGAGAATGGTAATCACTTGCCCAATCCCTTGTGAAAGCAGCATCATTGCTGAAAAGTCATAAGCTGATCCAAACATATCAGGTGAGACAGAATGAACAATATAACCTAATAGCAAGGATAATAGAATTAATATCAGGTAAGGTACAAAAAACGTACGTTTCTTCGAGAGCTTGAGCCATTCATTAACAACCAAATTATTAAAGCTACGCAATTCGGTTCCCTCCTGTCCATTTCAAGAAATCTTCCTCTAAGCTTTGTTTATTCTCTGCAATCCGGTAAATACCTACCCCTTTATTACTAAAAGTCGACACTAGTTCCGGCACTTTACTGTCATGCAGATTTATCGTCACCTCAGAACGAGCACTATCCATAGACAATAACTCTGCGTATTCTAGCCCTTCCAAGATGTTAATTGCTGATTCTACTGAGCCTACACGAATGGTTAGTTTCACATCTGAAGCTGTCTCCTGCTCCCCACCAATCGCTGTAACGGTCACTAATTTGCCGTTCTGAATCACGATGGCCCGGTGACAAATTTGTTCAATTTCAGTTAGTAAGTGACTGGATATTAGAATAGAAATCCCTTCAACCTCAGCAATCCTACGCATATAATCACGCATTTCTCGTATTCCTGCTGGGTCAAGGCCGTTCGTAGGTTCATCTAGAATCAATAACTTTGGTCGGTTCAGTAATGCCTGAGCAATCCCAAGACGTTGACGCATACCCAGCGAATAGGCCTTCACTTTCTTATTCATCGCTTCCTGAAGTCCTACCAATTCAACAACCTCATCAATTCTGCCAGCCTCAATATTATCTGTCATTCTCTGGTATTGCTTTAAATTATCAAGCCCTGTCATATACGGATAGAACTCTGGATTTTCAATAATCGCTCCAATATGTCCAATAGCTTTATTAAAATCACTCTTAATACTGTGACCTTGAACGATCACATCGCCTTCACTCATCCGTATAAGACCCGTCATCATCCGGATCGTTGTTGTCTTCCCTGCACCATTGGGTCCCAATAGCCCAACAATTTCTCCCTTACGGATATCAAATGTCAGCTTATCCACAATGGATTTCCCTTTAATGATCTTGCTTACCCCATTCATTTGCAGCACGATTGAATCCTGCATGCGTTCATCACTTCCCTGCTTCATGGTAATCCTCCCTGCCATCTTTTGTATTATTGATGAGTTTGTTTTAATGTGTCGGTGTTATAGTTGAATAGTACACTAATATATTGTTGATGTAAAGCCCGAAATTATGGATTACGCAAAATAAGGGCTTTCTATTAGACTATCTGCCAAACCAAAAATTGAAATGAACATAGATTAGATTACAAAGGAGGAATGACAAATGAAAAAAGAGGTTCATGTATCACAGACTAACCCACGTTTGACTGTATTCAATGAAGAAAATTTTAGGGGTAGCAGTAGAATCTTTACCGGCAACCTTGGCATTCGTAATACGGACAACATCCTCGATGGTATTGAGAGTCTTCGTTTCTTCTCTACCAGCAGCAACGCAACACTGGTACTGTTCACAAGAACTAGGTTTAGAGGGAACTTCCGAGTACTCCGTGGAAACCGCAGCATCCGTGATTTGGACGATTTCATTTCCGGTAATGATGTGGAATCGATTATTTCAACTAATCAAAGATTAACTCTCGAACAGATTCGCAATATCCGCAGCAGCGGCACTTTGCCTGCGGGATATCGCCTGATCTAACATTTCCATTCAACAAGAAAGGAGTAATCTGGAGCAAGAGCCCAGGTTACTCCTTTTAATAGATTAATCCCCTAAAGGGTAATATACATAAATGCCACAATTGAGGTAGAGTTATTATAAGATCAGAATGTAAAAGTCTACAGTAAGATGCCAGAGAAATCATTCTCATGTAACTGATGCTACAAACATAGGGATAGAAAAAGGCCAAGCCATCCTTCGCAAAGCAGCCGGAAATCCTGATGAGCTCAAGTCTGCGGATGGCAGTCTTAAACTGAATATCCAGTCTTCTTACACACCAAAAAGCCCGCGCTTGTCGGGCTTTATGACATTCAAATCAAACCTTACGGTGCTACAAAGAAGAATAACTGATTGTCCGCTCCGGTATAAGACCACTGCTGGATTTTGGTACCGTTCATGGTTGAAGTGCCTGGAATATCCAGCACTTTGCCGCTATTCTTATTCACAATCTTATAATAGCCCCCACCTGCAGCTTCAAGCTTCCACTGCTGATTATTTCCTCCCGTACCGGTAAGCGCCCACTGCTGAACGCCCGCACCGTCCGTGGTGGAGCCGTTTATCACATCCAGGGCTTTGCCGCTGGCTGCGTTAACGATGTTGACATACCCACTTCCTGCATCGCGGATCGTCCATCGCTGGTTATTTCCGCCTGTATACTCCCATTGCTGGACAAGCGCTCCATCCGCCGTAGAAACGTCAGTCACATCCAGAGCCATTTCACTTGCTTTGCTCAAGATCTTATAGGTGCCGCCGGTCACCGGTGCCGAGGTGGACGACCATTTGAACGTGATCGCGCCTCCGGCAGGAACCATGTACGTGAATGACTGCGAATTCCACTGAATCTTGACGGTCTTAGCGCTGGAGAGCCGGTTGGACAGCACAAGAGCAATGGTGCCGTCCGGATTTTTATAGGCTACGTCCTCCATGCTGTCCTGAAACGTGTTCGAATCAATGCGGGACGCATTCAGGTCGACAAATTTGCTGCTGTGCCCCAGACCGTAAAACTGCGGGTTGTAGGTCACTGAGTCCATAGTGTCAGAGCGGATGGTCAGCAAGCCGCGGTTGGCAGCATCAATTCCGGCGAGCGCGGGGCCGCCATTTTGATCCAGCGCAACATTCCACATGATATAGGACTTCGCCCAATTTCTGGGAAATCGAATCGTATGCATCATCAGATCCTGGAACATTCCCATGTTCGTGCCTCCGCCAATCCACGTTCCGCTGCCGCCTTCCGTGAACCAGATCCGTTTGGCCGGATACTCGTTATGCAGCGTAGTCAGATTGGAATGGCTGAGGGCCGAATAATAATGAAAAGCACTGCCCTGCGTATAGGCAGATGCGCTGGATCCCAGCACCGACGAGGCATAGCTGATATCGTCATAGTTGTGGTCATAGGCCATAATTTGAGTGTTAAGTCCGTTCTGCGCCAGCTTCGGACCCAGCACATTGATCAGATTGATTTGTTCACTGGCAGTCATTTGCAATCCGGGATAGTGTGGGGCAAATTTCGGTTCATTCTGCAGGGAGAGGGCATAGACCGGTGTTCCAAGTGCGGTATACTGCTGCAGATATTTCACCAGATAATTGGCATAGGCATCATAGCTATCGGTACGCAGTGTGCCGCCCGTGTCGCCGTAGAGGCTTTTTTGCGTCTTCATCCAGGCTGGCGGACTCCACGGGGCGGCGAACAGCTTAATCCGGCCCGGATTAACGTTGTAGGCCTGATTAAGCATAGGGCGGATATAGGCATCTTCCCGCCAGAGCGAGAAAGCGCTCAGGTTCATATCATCACTGTTCCCGCTTGTATCATCATAGGTCCACATCTCCCAGTTGAAGTCACTCGCGCCGATCGGCTGGCGGAGGGCGCTAATGTTGATGCCGCTGGCGCTGAACAGCTGATTCATGACCTCAGTTCTTTTGGCTGTAGACAGTTTGTTTTGCAGCAGCCAGCTGGATGAATCTGTGAGTGAAGCTCCAAAACCGTCCATCGTCTGATAGGTGCTTCCTTCATTGACAGTAATCGTATAGTCTGCAACTGCGCTGGACGCAGAGAACTTGACATCCGATTGTCTTGCCAACCAAGTATTTGTGTTGGGGTTGGACAGCCATACCTGTACGGTTTCCCCTGCAGCCTGCGCCTGTTGCGGTGCGGACACCGCCCCCATGGGCACGCTAATGGCCAGAACAGTTGCCAGAGTCAGCATTTTTTTGATTGCCATAACAGTTCACTCTCCCTGAATAATATGAACTTCTCAAAATGCCCTTATAGTGTTAATAGCAAATGTGACGACAACGTGGGATTAGTCCAGTGCAGCCACCCAGCAATAGGTCCCGGCTATCCCCGCTGGCAGAGACGTGAATTGCCAGCCTTCGTAGAGCAGTCGGAAGTCCTGATCACGGTGGTCAGTACAGTTGACCACTACCGCCATGTACCCGCCATCCGGCTTGCGGAAGACGATAGGGGTCACGCTCTCCATACCTCCGCTGCTGGCGATTTTTACCGCGCCTCGCCGGACTTCGACTCGGTCCAGAGCAGATCCCGTAATCTGCTGCTTTGCCACATTCCCCTTTCTTTTCTGAATAGGAACTGGAACAGCAGCGAAATTGCCTCCGCCGCTGTTCCTCATAATTTCAAGTTCTATTTAATTCCTTTTTCGTCAAAAAACTGATTCGATTGTTCCTTCACATAAGTCAGGAGTTTTTCGATACCGGCACTTTTCAGCTTGTCGCGGTAGGTCTTGAGTGCAGCGTCCACATCAGGTATCAGCCCGAGCATCAGCGGCTTGCCATATTGCTCAAACACTTGGTTGACCGCTGCAAGCTCGGTTTTAACCGGATCATAATCCATATAAATCGGTCCGAAAATATCCGGTTTGCTGATCGGCTTGAATTCCTCCTTCAGCTTATCGAGGCCATCCCAGCCTCCTTCTTCTTTCAGCATGTTGGGCTCATAGCGCCAGCCCCAGCTTGCGATATCGAAACGCGGCGTCACATTGAGATCGACACCCGGTGCCGGAATGACAATCGTTTTGGCGTCCTTGCCCTTGGCCCAGTGCTTGCCTTCGACCCCATAGGTCATCAGATCAAAGTAAACAGGATCGTTGCGAAGCTTATCGAGCACCATCAGCGTGCGCTCCGGATTCTCCGAGCTCTTCGGAACAGCCATCGCGTTCGAGCTTGGCAGCGTCGGAAGTACATAATTGTGGAACCGGGTGAATGGGAAGTAGCTGATTTCCATATTCAGTTTTTTGGACTTCACCTCATTAATAAAACCTCCGGCGCTGGACGGGTTGCGCCAGTAGATCGCTCCTTGTCCGGTCTTGATGAAATCGCCGGCTTCTTGCTTCGAGGACAGCGAGTTTTTGTTCCAGTAGCCCTTGTCTGCCCACTCCTTCATCTTCTTGACCCAAGCTTCGTACTTGTCAGTAAACGGTACGATTTGAATGTCCCGCGGAGTATCGTAAGAAGTGGCCGCGATCACCTCACTTCCGCCAATCATCTGGAAATCATTCCAGTATTGGGATAGGAATTTCACGTTATCATAGACCAAGCCATTGATCGGGGTAACATGCTTCTTCGTCTTCACGGCATCCATGTAAGCCTCAATCGAATTCAGGTCGGTGAACTCCGGCAGGCCCAATTCCTTGCGCCAGTCCTCCCGGTAGACGTAGCCGGCTGGAGTGTATTCCGGAACCGTATTCGGCACCGCGTAAATACCGCCGCCGACCGTGACGGAGCCCCAGTCATCCTTCGGCACATTGCCCCAGGTTTCCGGTGCATATTCAGGGAGCAGATTCGTCAGATCCAGGAACGCACCCTGCTTGGACAGCTTGTAGAAATCTGCCCAGCTGGATGCGAAGATCATGTCGATCTTCTCACCGGAGGTTAGCAGCAGATTATATTTAGTCTGCCAGTCGTTCCATGTGGTAAACTTGAGATCGACCGTAGTGTTCAGGTCTTTCTCCAGCATTTTGTTCCATTCGGCTAACACCTTGTCCATATCCTTATGCGTATCGCCGACCAGATACCAAGTCAGCTTTACCTTTTTGAGCGGTTCCTTCGACGATGTGGCCTCACTTGCCGCTGGACTGGCATTACCTCCGGACGTAGCCGGATTGTTCTTTTCCGACGCACCGTTATTCGATCCGCCGCAGCCTGCCAGCAACGATGCCAACATGGAGAGCGAGACGAGCAGTGTCCATCTTTTTTTGATTTTTCCCAACTTCATTCCTCCTCAATTAATGTGCTAAATGCTTCGACTGTCTGACCTTGCCCTTTATTACTTATAAAAAAATACTATGTTAGCCGGCAAGCCGGTTCTAACCTTTGACCGCTCCAACAGTAAGCCCTTTCACGAAGTAGCGTTGGACGAAAGGATACAGTAGGATAATTGGCCCTGTCGCCACCACAGCAACGGCCATTTTGAGTGTTTCCGTCGGAGGCACGACATTAGCGGCCAGGTAGGCCCCGTTGTTCGTCTGCAGCACCGCTGCGCTGGACAGGATTTTATAGAGCAGGAATTGCAGCGGATATTTACTATCCGATGTAATGAACATATTGGCATTGAACCAGTCGTTCCAGTAGCCGAGTGCGAGAAACAGCCCGATTGTGGCGAGTCCAGGCGTCGACAGCGGCAGAATCAGCCTCTGGTAGATCTTGAAATCACCGGCGCCATCAATTTTGGCGGACTCTACAATGGATTCAGGGATCGACTTCATGAAGCTGCGCATCAGGATAATGTTCCAGGCACTCAGCAGAGGAGGCAGAATCAGCGCCCAATAGCTATCTTTGAGTCCCAAATTTTTGGTCATGAGAATATACCAGGGAATTAGGCCGCCGCTGAACAAAGTCGTGAAGTAAATAAAGAACGAAATGCCGTTGCGCATGGCGAAATCCTTGCGGGAGAGGACATATCCGGCCATCGAGGTCAGGAAAATGCCCAGCAGCGAGCCGGCGATCGTCACACCGATCGTTACACCGTATGCCCGGTAAATTTGCTCCGGCGTACTGAATACGGACTTATAAGCCTCGAACGAGACCGTGTTCGGGAATAATTGAAAGCCTTTTGAGATAATCTCCAGCTCATCGGTAAAAGAACCGGCAACGATCAGCCAGAAGGGGATGAGACAGATCAGGGAAACGAATGTCAACAGTGTGTAGCCGATGATATTAAAAACGATGGTTTCCTTATCCTGCTTGATCCGGCTGCCCTTGAAGGCATCGGCTTTGGCCAGTTGATTGACTTGAGTACTCAAGCGTATACCTCCTTTCTAAAACAAGGAGTAGTCCTTGTTCGTCTTACGGATGATGAAATTGACGATCATGATCAAGGCGAAGCCGAAAAAGGATTGATACAGGCCGGCTGCCGTACCCATCCCGATGTCAAAATTGACCGTCAGGGAACGAAACACATACGTGTCGATAATGTCTGTGGCATCATACAGCATACCGTTGCTGCCGATAATCTGATAGAACAGATCGAATTGTCCCTTCATAATGGTGCCTAGGCTGAACAGAATCAGCAGGATGAAGGTAGGTTTCAGTAGCGGCAGGGTGATATTGCGGATTTGCTGAAAAATAGTCGCCCCGTCGATTTTCGCCGCCTCGTAATATTCATCGCTGATCGCCATAATGGCTGCCAAATAAATGACGGTGCCGTAGCCGAGCCCTTTCCAGATATTAAAGAACACAATAATGAACTTCCAAGGCGCCGTATGTAGGTAAAAATCATAGGGATGAAGTCCAATCTGCTTAAGTACGCTGTTGACTACCCCGAGGTCAGAGAACAGGTTGTAGACGAACGCGCCTACCAGCACCCAGGACAGAAAATAGGGAAGAAACATCAGCGATTGGGCCGTCTTCTTAAACAGCTTGCCGGATAGCTGAGCAAGGAATACGGCACAAATAATCTGCATGATATTGCCCAGTAAAATGAACGCCAGATTATACAGTACGGTATTCTTGGTCAGATTCCACAGTACTCCTGTCTTAAACAGGAAATTGAAATTCTCCATCCCGACAAACTGGCTTCCAAACAGCCCCCCGTCAAAATCAAACTTCGTAAAGGCGTAATACACGCCAATCATCGGGATGTAACTAAACACAATGAAAAAGACAATTGTTGGTGCAATCATCAGCAGTAGCGTCTTGCTCTGACGCAGTTCCCGGATGATCCCGCCCTTTCCGGACATCGAATCAGCCTCCTTCTCCTTCTATTTGGAATATTCCGCCGGTACTTCCGGCTCAAGGTCAATACTAGGAGACAGCCTCTTTCCGGGCAACTTACCATATGCGATATGACTCACTTTTTGCTTAAAAATCAGACTAATTTTTTCCGAACTGACTGCTTATTTGCTACCTCTGTACGTTAAAAAAGGCGATCCTGCGCGATTTTATCGCCATGGGTCGCCTTCTCTTCTAATCTGCTGCAATGCCTGCTTCTTCGCCATTATCATCTGTTCGCCCCCGGCCCGTCCTGCGGTATTCCGCAGGCGTTACACCGTTGTACTTCTTGAACGCTTTGAAAAAGTACGGGCTGTTCGAGAAGCCGGCGCGTTCTGCGATTTCTCCGACGGGAGCATCCGTATGCAGCAGCAGCTCGCGCACTCTGCTCATCCGCATTTCCTGGATATAACCTAGTATCGTCTGCAGCGTATGCTGTTTGAACACGCGCCCGATATAGGTGGCGGACATGCCAAGCTCCTCTGCCAGCATGTCCAGAGACAGATTCGGATCGGCATAACGTTCATCGAGAATTTTTTTGATCCGGCACGGTAATTCATCCTGCCGGCTCTTCTTCCGTTCATTCATCTGATTCTCCAACTGATCAAATAGGGACATACAACGTTCAATGAACTGCTCCATCGTCTCAGTCCGGGAGTGCGGCATATACAGCTGCAGATTAATGAACTCCCAGTCCTCGTTTGACAGTGAATGTGACCGGATAATCCGCAGCGCGTTCTGCAGCGCAAAGGTCAGATGTGAAACAGCAAACTGGTAGGAAATATAGGTATAAGCAGCTGTATCTACAATGATCTCGCGGAACAGTTGCCTTACATCAGCTATCCGCCCCAGCATTAGCTCATCAATCATCTGCTTCTCTTTATGCAGTGGATATTCATAACGTTTGGTCTTGTTCTGTTCCACTTCCTCGGCTTCGATATGGCTGCCGGCTCCGCTGAACACCCAGCTGTATGAGGCTTCCACCGCCTGCTGATACAAGGCGTGCACCGCTTCAATACTCGGGCCACTCAGGCTCGAGGAAACAGTGACTGACAGCTTTAAATATTCGCTGACTGCCGTCTGAATCCAGGAAGCAGACTCCTTGCACCGCTCCCGGTCACCTTCAGCATCGCCGGACATCTGAAGAAGCACCGCCGCCTGTTCATCCCCGATATCCGCCGCGGTGGCGGGAATGCCAGCTGCGGCGAACAGCTCTTGGACAATGTTGAGCACTCCGTAGATCAGCAGCTTGCGGTCCTCCGCTTTGTATCGGTTCACGAATAGCAGGTGATCGTCTACCATGATCAGCAGGACACGGACAGGCTGTAAAGGATCCAGCGGAATGTTGTATCGTTCAAATCGGTCGGATGCATGCCGGGCGTTCATCTGTGTATATCCCTTCAACAGGCTGCGGAGATAATCCATGCGCATGGCCTGGACACTCTCCCGCTGCTCTGTCTCCAGCTTACCTAACCGGGAGAGCTTGTGGTTCAGCCCGCTAAAAATCCGACGGGACAGCAGAGAAGACAGCACAAGTCCGGCGAGCAGGATGCCTCCGGCAACGATCATTGTCTTGATACGCATACTGTCGATATTCTGGCTGATTACTGAATAAGGCACAATGCGTATATACCTCCAGCCTAGATAGTCAGACCTGCTGTAGGTGATCAGAGATTTAACATGATCGACCTCAGCGGCAAAATACCCGGAACCCTCTGGATCTCGCAATATCCGGTCTATATACGTCGTGCCCTTAAGGCTACTCAGCATCGGCGTCTTCCAGCTGTTCGTGACAAGTGTGCCGTTTTCGTCGATCAGAAAGGTATTCGTCGGATCATTCGTCAAAGAACCGTCGATATGCTTATGCAGCTGCGTCTCCTTGATGTTGACGACGACCGCATTCTTCCGCGACTTCTTGCTGAGCGTGTCATATAGCAAAAAAGTATACGTATCGCGTTCCCGCTCAGCGATATTTCCGACGAGCCCATCGATCCTCAACTTGCGAGGAATCGGCATTAGCGTGTTGTAATCGTTTACATGTTGGAGCATGTTGCGCAGCTCCTGATCGTAAAATTCCGGCTCGCTGAACACAGAAGGTACATTCATATCAGAAGTGACATAGAAGGTGCGTGCCTCGGCATTATAAACATAGATAGACTCGATAAATGGCGAGGTTTCACGGTAATTGGTCAGCTGCCGGATGGAAACGGCGATGTCCAGCGCACTGACGTCGGGAAAATTAAGCAGATTGGCGACATTCTGATCGCTGTAAATCTGCTTGGCGAACGTGGCGGCGGTCACAGCCATCACGGAGGCTTCCTGAGTCGTCTGCGCCAGACTATCCATCGTCTGATCATAGGATTGGCGGAGCGCAATTTTCTCAAAGTTCATATAAAGGATGATGGACAGGATGGAAATTGTCAGAAAAATCGTGACTACCATTACGGAAAAAAACTTCCCGAAGTAGCGTTCTGCCTTTCTATGCGGCATTTTCATGCATGATTCCCCCACCAAAGGATAGTGTCATTCCAGCCCCGTAGGTGGGCATTCATTTCAAATCAGCTCCTTTTTGCGAAGAACCTTTGACAATCAGCCTAGAATCGATCATAAAATTACTTTGACCCTGTTGGAGATTGCCGTTGATCTGATCGATAACCTTGTCCGCCAGCAGGGCCCCCAACTCGTACAGCGGCTGTTCGACTGAGCTGATCTTAGGCGATACATAGTTTGTAATCCGGATATTGTCGACACCCACCACCGCCATGCGGTCTGGAATCGCAATGCCATACTCAGAGCAGGCTTTGTACACACCTAATGCCATCTCGTCATTGGCGGCAAAAACCGCTGTAAAATCGCCGCTTTCTTCCCATAACCGACAGAAAGCTGCATATCCTCCTTCTTCGGAGAATTCTCCTTTCTCAACCAGAGTTGACAGAAAAGGAAGTCCCGCCGCAGCCAGTCCCTCCTTGAACCCTTGCAGCCGCTCGATGCTGTCAAGCGCCTCCTCGTAGCCGTTCAAAAAAGCAATCTTCCGGTGCCCGTTCGCCGCCAGATGAGTGACAACATCACGGCCGATTTTCCAGTTATCCGTAGTGGCGCAGGGAATATTAGGATGTCCAAGCCGGCGTCCGATAACTCCAATCGTGTACCCTTCACCAGCGAAGGCCGCGATCTCTTCGTCGCTCAGCATCGGCGCCACCAGGATAATGCCGTCTACTGTCCGGTTCTGAAGCAGCGACAAATACTCCAGTTCCTTCTCCTTCTCATTTTGCGAGTTGCAGATGAGAATTTTGTAATTCATTGCGTTCGCCCTTTGTTCAATTCCCTTGATAATCTCGGCATGATAGGATATCCCAATATCGAGTACGACGACACCCAGAGTCATGGTCTTCCTGGATCGGAGTTGCTTGCCCATGGCGTTCGGTGTATAGTTCAATTCCTGAATGGCCTTCAATACCTTACTTTGCGTTTCCTTAGTTACAAGCGGACTGTCATTCAATACGCGTGATACCGTCGCGGGTGAGACATTGGCAATCCGGGCAACATCGATAATTTTACTATTCTTCATCAGATCACATACTTTCGAGGGTTAATAAATCCATTATAACTATCAATGAAATCGATTTCAACATCCTTTCGACCTCTGCCTCAGATCCACTTATTTCCTCAACAAACATTGCTAGCCTACATTTCTTTAAGGTTTCAGGCAAAGCAAATCAGGCACCGCCTAAGCTATGCCTGATCTCTGCTCTTCCTTTCGTTTGATAATCGAGCCGGCTCCGGCAAAAACGTTCACCGAAACGCCCCGCCAATTCAACTAGTACATTATTCCGTACAACCGGTAAAGTGTAACAGCAGCTTCCGCCCTGGTGATCGGCGAAACGGGCTGCAAGTAACCGTTATAGCCCTGGAACAAACCGGATGAAACCGCACGGGCCACACTTTCCCTGGCATAAGAGGATACCTGCGAAGCATCCCTGAATTCCGCCAATGCCTCCCCTCTGACCACAGGGCGTTCCTTGCCTGCCGCAAGCATGGCACTGTCCAGCATCAACATCATTTCCTGACGGGTTACCGGCTGCTCCGGCCGGAACTCACCACTACCCGAACCGCGCACAATGCCCAGCGTCCGTGCAGCATTCACATCTTCATAGTAATAATCAGCCTGCGCTATATCCGTAAAGGAATGGGTGGCTTGCGCCTGCAGATCAAACAGCCGCATAATCATGACCACCGCATCCGCGCGGGTAATAGTTTGCACAGGCGAATACGAATGTTGCGAGACTCCCTGGATTGCGCCCTTAGAGGCAAGAGCTTCCACCGCTGCCTGCGCCCAGCCGTAGCGGCCCAGATCGCCGAAATTCTTGGCTACAGAGACAACTACATAACGGCTGAAGTGATGTGTGGTGAATAGCATCTCACCACCTACGCTGTCATATCGTCCGCTGACTACCGGCTGTCCCTTTCCGTCTTTACCGATCTGCCAGAACGTCAGCTGAGACGGGTTGAGTGCTTCAGCGGAGGAAAGCTGGTAAGGCGTGCGGAACGTAACCGTCGCTAGATTGTTCTGCCAGTTGACAGGATTTCCATCCACGGTAGCGCCCAGTTCGACAGCCGGACGGCTGCCCGCAGCCTGCTTGACGTCCTCATCCGCACCGGACAGATCCGCGAGTTTAACGGACACAGCAATCTGCTTTGCTTCTTTAGCCATGCCCGCAAACATATCGCCCGGAAGTAGCAGGCTACCTGCAGGAGTAATAAATTGGATCCGCACCTGCTTCATCGAAGCCATATATGAGGCAGGCAGCTGCAATTCGAATGTTGTCTTACCCGCAGCTGATCCGGCCTTAAACGTAAGCGTCCGCACTCCATTGATATCCGCCGGAGCGGCGGCGAGCGCCTTCGTAAGCTCAGCTGTACCGGGAGCAAGAACAGATTTTGCACCGTCTGTTGCGTCTGCAAAGACGGAAGAGGCCGGTGTACCGGTTCCGGTATCAGGGCTGGTAACAGAAGTTCCCTTCTTACTGATAACCAGCAGTTGCGTTCCAGGTACGGCTTCGTAATAGACGAATGCACCTTCACCCTCACGGACCGGCTTCAAGTTATAAGAAGTGGCTCCCCGTGTGAGAGTAACCTCACTCCATTCTGCCGGAACCTTCGTTCTCAGTGTCAACGGCTCATTATAAACTGCTGGGTCCAGTGTGCCCTCCAGCTTAACCTCAATTGCACCGGAAGCGGCTTTCGTAGCCTGAACTGTGGCGTTCTGTCTTTCACGCAAATATTTGCCCACCTCGGCAATGGTACCGTTCCAAAGAGCATCTATACGCTGGGCTACATATCCGTAATGATTGTCATACAGGCTGAGCGGAGGTGAAGACCAGCCTTCACCATCATTTCCATGGCCGGTCAGAATCAGCCAGTTGCCCTTGGCGATGCCAAAGTCGGCCCACTCATCCAGTTGGACGGTCGTTGTCGTGCTTTCAACCATTGTGCTGCTCAGATTGTAATACTGCTCTGTACTGCTGGCGTTGCCGGCATTGTTGCCTCCCTGACGAGCAGCAACGAAATACTTGGCTGCTTCTGCCGCAACCGCCGCATTGCCCGTATTGTACGGGAGCGCCAGCGATTCCGGTGAGTAACCGGTCTTCTCCTTGATCCGGGCGACAGAATCCTTGAACTCGGAGGACACATTGGACGCGCTGAGCGTGGTCAGATTCCGGTGAGTAACCGTATGGCTCGCTACATCGAAAATCCCTTTATCCAGCAGTCCTTTCCACTGATCCCACGTGCCCGTGGAAGCGCCAGTGTCATTATAACCATCGTCGATCCAGCCGCTGATGAGCGCCAACGTTCCCTTCAGGCTGTATTTTTCATGCAATCCGGCAAACCGTAAAACGGAGTTGTAGATACCATCATCGTACATAATAGAATACGCGCCGGCCTTGCCGTCTTTCCAGGTGGTAATCTCCGTATCCCCAATGCTGTAAAGTGTACCCCTAATGGCTTTGGCCACTGTATCGGCTAAAGTCCAGGCTCCCTTCGGATTCGGATGAATCTTATCCGGGAAGTCGCTGCGGCTTCCGGCTGTGGCCGCGTTCACGTCGATCAGGGTTGCGCCTGTCGCTTCAGCCGCCTGCCGGATCAGAGGAATGACCCCGTTTTGCAGGACGGAGTTGACAATGCCATAAGCCTGGTTCGGATCATCGTTGAACACTGCCGGTGGCAGATTGACAAAGACCTTCGGATGACTTGGCAGTGCCTGATACAATTGAATCAGCTCTTTATAATTGCTCAGAAACTGGTTCTGCCCCTCCTTCCAGTTCCAGGATTTCGTGTCATTGGTACCAAGCTGGATAACCACGACGTCTGGAGCATAAGTCTGGCTGGCCGCAAATGCTGATTCGTTCCAGTATGGATCGTCGCCGTCCTTTAGCAGCGTGCGGCCGCTGACACCGAAGTTCTTGACTACAAAGTTGCTCCCGAGCAGCGACTGGAGCTGTGCCGGATAACTCGTTACCCCGGCATATTTCAGCCCAGCACCCGCTGTGATGCTATCGCCGACCGCCGCCACCTTGAGTTGACCTTCCGGACGGTTCTTCTCCGGAATTTTTTCCGTATACGTGGCGGGAATTTCATCCGACGGATATTCGGCGAAGTACAGATCGTCAAAATAATAAGTGCCGGGATTCCACTCCGACAACCGGATTTCCTTCAGACTACTGATATCTGCAGAGGTCTTCATCAGCGGAAGAAACACTTTCGTCCACTGCCCCTTGACTGAACCGACATCGGTCCAGTTATTCACGGAGACCGTGCCGTCTGTATCCACAAAGGTAACGTGGACGGTATTCGACCCCTGCATATCCTTAACATAGAAGGCCAGATAATTGAAGCCGGAAGCATCTATGGAAGCTGCGTCGCCCTGGGGCTTAATGATGACAGATTGCTTATCCGCTCCCGGTGAGCCGCCGTCTCCAGTGACTTCCAGCTTCACACTTCCCGTTCCTCCAGGATTGACCCCGAATGTCCGGTCCACCATCGCGGTGGCATTCACACCCTGGCCGACCTGCACATCTGTCTCCTCAAAAGACTGGAACCAGCCACTGGAACCTATAGGATACGAAGCGGGCTCCGCACCGGTCTTGTAGGTTGCTGCGAAAAAGTTGTCGACCCATAGCTGCTCAGAAGCGTTCATTCCGATCCTGATCTGGGTAATCGCCAGCGTATTCAACTTCCGGCCGGACAGTGGAACGCCCTGCGCCTTCAGAAGCGGAACACTCAGCCGCGTCCATGCATCTTTCACCGTCTTCCCTTCCGTCTCCGTTGTCCAGGAACGCCCCTCGGCATCCACGAGCGTAATGGAAAGAGGTCTGTCCCCCACGCTGTCCTTGGCGTAGAAGTTCAGGTAATTGTAGCCTGTCAGATCGCTGTTGATCGCGCCGCCCTGCGGAACAAATGAGACATAAGTCCCGTCCGCTCCGGAACCGGCTGTGATCTTGAGACTCTTCGTGCCGTTGCCTGCCGCGCTGTCTGCTGCTGATTCCAGCTGCAGCTGAGCGGATGAAGATAAATAACCCCTGCCCGACTCAAAGCTCTGGAACCAAGTCGAAATCCCAGCCGGCTTCGGCTGCGTTCCAGCCGAAATCCGGTTATACCTGTTATACCGATCCGCCAGAATATCTTTCACCTGCTTCGGCGTTGTCCGGTCCATATGATACAGACCCATCGTCTGCAGGCCCGTAATATTGGTATACCAGTTATATGCGGTCCACCAGGCCGCGCCGCTCAATAGTCCGTCTGGGTTCGGTGTTCCGTCCTCCGCCCGGGTAGCTGTGCGGGCAAAGGCATTGAAGGTGCCAGTGAACAGCGTCGTCTGCCTTGTGTCCGAGGCGGTTTCGTCACCCGACCAATAGCCGTACTCTGTGGCGATAATCGGCTTACCCGGATGCAGCGCATGTATGGCCTCAATTTCCTCCTGTGTCTCCAAGTCAGTATTCGCACCGTAGAAGGCGCCGAAATACATAGTCATTCCGATGATATCCGCCGGGGAATGCGAATGGTCGCTCACGCCTTTGTACGGATTCGCCACAGCCGACTGGCCAACCAGTCTTGTTCCGTCGATAGCATGTGCAGCGTCGCGCAGCTCTTGGATAAAGTTGACACGCTCCAGTTGCCCGCCTGACTCATTGCTGACTCCGTCAAACCAGACGGAAGGACGGTTATAATTACTGAAGATCATTTCCTCCATCATTTGCTTGGCCTGGCCCCGCTGCCGCTGCAGGTCGAAGGCTTCTCCACTGAACCAATAGGCCGGAATTTCCTGCCAGATGGCCAGGCCGATCCGGTCGGCATACTGATAGGTTGGCAGGCTGTGCGGAAAATGCCCAGTTCGGACGAAATTGGCTTTCAGCTCCTCCCTGATCTTCAGCAGGTCGCTGTACCGGGTAGCATTATCCAGCGAAGGTCCTTTGTCACTACTGTCCTCCGTATAACCGACCCCGGTGAGGAAAGGTGCCAACTCTCCGTTCAGCTTAAGCTGTACACCTTCTGCTTCCAATGTACGGATACCGAACTGGGTATAGAAGGTGTCCGTTACTGCTCCACCGGTCTTCTGCTCTACCTTTAAAATATACAGATTCGGTTCAGACGGACTCCACAGCTTCGGCTCAGGTACTTTCACCTCGATTGTTTGTACCGCCTGCCCGTTGACCGGAACCGTAAATATGCTTCCTTGTGCCGCGACAGCTTCCGCACCCGTCAGGTCCTGCGCATATTCGCTGAGCTGGTTACCCTCTCCAATCTCCGCTTCATAGACTGTATAGGACAGCTGAACCTGCTTCAACGTATTTCCCGTATGATTCAGAAAGGTGCGGACCGACAGTTGTCCATCCGTATCCAGCGTACGCACATCACTGCGCACCACATAGGTTTCCGGCATAAATTCAATATAGGCGTCCCGCAGAATCCCTGTGTAGTTGAACCAGTCAGACGTCGCGTACGGCAGTATTTCCCCGTTATTGAACGTGTCCCATTTCGGATTGTCGACCCGCACAGCGATTACATTGTCGCCGCCGTAGTTCAATAAACCGGAAACGTCCAATGCGAATGGCGTGTAGCCACCCTGATGCCCGCCCGCATATTGTCCATTGATCCACACATCCGCAAAATAGTTGACGCCAAGGAAAGTAAGCTGTGCTGGCTGCCCCTTAAGAGAGCTACTCACCTCAAAATGTTTGCGGTACCATACACCTCCCTGATAACCCGATTTGTCACTCTTGTTTTCCGGACCACTTAGTGATTCGTAAACCACACCCTCATCCTCCGGGAGAGGCAGCGTCTTGCCGGTCCAGCTAGAGTCGTTGTAACCAATCTCCTTTCTGCCGCCCGCCTCTTCCTCAAGACCGGCAGTTCTGGCGCTATCCCGGGGTGCTGCTGACAGCTTGGAATCCAGGGTGGTTCTTTCTTTTTTCCAGTCCCCGTTTAAAGAGAGATACGTTCTGTCCTGCTGCTTCTCGAAAGAACCCAGCGGCAGATTGCTAGAATAGGGCATCGCTTCGCCGTTCACATCCTTCAGTACCAATTGCGTAAAGCCGGCATTCGGGAAGCCTGCGCTTTCGTTTTTACTGAAATAAAATTCATCCAAATAATAGGTCCCCGCTTTCACCGGTGTCACCGTCACTGCACTAAGGCGTGCAAATTGGAAATTCGCGCCCTTGTCCAAAGGTATAACGATCCGATTCCAGCCGTCTGCTGTCGTCTCTCCCGTCCGCCAGTCTACCGTTTTGCCGCCAGCATCCTTCAACTGTACGGACAGCGTCTGACCGCCATGCTCATCCCACACATAAAAGATCAGATGGCTGAAATTAGTGGCGTCGAACTCCGGCTGATAGTCGTATGGCAGGTTCTTGTCCGGAGACTCTTCGAGCGCCTGCGGCCTGACGGCTATACCATTCATGGCAGGGTTGGACGAATCCTGGGACAGCACAGCCCGAATGCTGGCTGAGTTGTATGCACTCGCCGACTTCTCCATGCTGAGCGCAGTATTCACCCCGGTACCGGCCGTAATCCCGTACCGTCCGTCCTGCCCTCTCGTCTCGAAACTCTGATACCAGACCGCTCCGATATTCTGAGTTCCGCTGATGAAGCCTGCCAGCACATCGTCTTCGGCCATGGCAAAATACATATCATCGAGATAATATACTCCGGCATTGTAAAAGCCGACTTCGACCGATACGATCTTTGTCAGATCAATCTTCGAGGCTCCTTTCAGCGAAAGCTGCATTTTGACCCATTTATTCTTGGTCGAGCTGGAGGTTCCCCACGTATCCCAAACGCCCCCGTTGGCATCCTTGATCCGGAATTCCACTCCATTACTTCCCTGGGTGTCCTTCAGATAGAAAGCAAGATATGAATAAGCCGACGCATCGAACGTACCGCCTTCTTTAGGCTGTACGCTCAAATAACTTCCGGCCGTATAAGGCCAGTCATTTTTGCTCGTTGTGACCATGACACCGGCTATGCCCGCTGCGTTGGCTATTTCACCTGAGGCTTCGGCGGTGGTGGCACTGCCAGCAGAGTAGCCGGTTCTGCTCTCGAAATCATTGAACAAGGCTGTGCGCTCCGGCTTAAAGGCAGGCGAAGGATCTGTTTCGTTCTGGGCCAGATAAAGATCATCGTAGTAGTACACATTACCGTAACCCCAGTACGTTCCGAGCTCAATCTGCTCCAGTCTGGACAAATCAATTTTCGATTTGTCCAACTTTACGGTCATTTTCACCCATTGCTTCGACTCCGTCTTGACCGCTGCGTTTGTTTCCGTATCCCAGACCCCGCCTTCGGCATCCTTGAATACAACATGAATACTGGATCCGGCTGCCGCTGTCGTATCCTTGACGTAGAACAACAGATAACTGAAGGGAGAAGCATCCATATACGTCGCACCGGATACGGTCAAGCCGCCTTCAGGTTTAATTCCGACTCCATAAACGCCGGTGTTCCAGGCTTCGTTCCGTTCCTTCCCTTCCCCGTCCATATAGGTGTTCTGCATCATTTTAAGACTGCCGGAGCTTGAGGAATAAGCAGCAGCAGCAGTGACACGCTGGGCGACCGTCGCGGTTCCCTGACCTGCCAAGCCATAGCTGCCATCACTGCCGGGTTGTTCGAAGCTCTGGTACATGACAGGCGCCGATGGCTCCACGCCATCATCCGGATAAGCGGGCGGCGGAGCGGTAGCAGATTTAGCAAAGTACAGCTCGTCAAAATAATAGATGTTGCCCCAGCCCCAATACTCGCCTAGCGAAATGGAGACAATCCGCGAAAAATCGAGTTTTGTCTTATCGAGTGGAATCGAAAGCCTCGTCCACTCATCCTTCACGGACAGCGCCTGGTCCGTATTGGCATTCCATTCTTTCCCGTCTGCATCCCTGATGACAACATTCGGGTTATGAACATCGGCGTCCAGAATGTAAAAATTTAAATAGTTATAGGCAGAAGCATCATAATAGGTCTCTTCGGTAACTGTATCCTTCTGCGGCGATACCGTGAATCCGTAAACAGCGGTGTTCCAGGCTCCGCCGCCTGGATTATTGTCGTTCGTCTGGATCAGGCGTACACTTCCCCGACTTCCGCCTCCCGGTGTCCGATTTGTAACCGACGCTGTTGAAGAGGTGCCAATGGCAGAAATTCCATAGGTACCCCCCTCTCCTGCATGCTCAAAGTTCTGATACCACTTGCTGTCTGTCTGCGTCTGCGGTAGCGTCTCCTGCGCGTAAGCGATATCTCGTGCCATTCCCCCGAACACGACTGGAAACAGCAAAACCAGTGCCATGGCCGCCGAGAAATATTTGTTATACCCCCGCTTTCTATTTACCGATGTACTTATGGACTGCATAGATGACTCCTTTCGACTCTTAATATTTGAAATCGATTTCATTTTCAAGATAAAAAAAAGAAAATAGAATTATGTTTCATTCCTTCCTCTTTCAAAATATATAAAACAGTTTGAGCGAATAAGGCATCCAGTGCAATATGACTCCATTGGACTTTTATTTTTATTGAAATCGATTTCATTTTCAAATAAAAAAAGATAACCTCCTTTCCATTCCTTCCCTCACTATAACCTGTATACAGTTGAAGCAAATAAGCAACGATTGTAATCGATTTCAAATCTATTATAAGAAGGCACCAATAAAAATGTCAACGCTTTCTTTGATGTTTTCATACATACACTTTTTGAGCCAAGTGGATCAGCTTCCTTATGAATTCCCTTAATTTACACCCGGAGTTTTGGCTTACTTCGGCAACTTCTATTAGCGCTGAGTTACTCTTCGTTTTATAGTTCTGAAAAATCTAATAATACTTGTAAAACTGTGTTTATCTACAGATATAAAGTGATTTGGTTTTGTTCAGAATCTAGCACTAGAACCCAACCATGACTCACCCCGGCGCAGGTTCACACCATACAGCGCACTGGTAGCTTGCCTTCAGGATATCGTTTGATCTAATCACTTGAGGACGCAGTTTAAGCTATAAGCTTAAGGTGCGTCCTCATTTATTTTCCGCTATAATGACTCCATACATATTAATAGAAAGAAGGTATCTTATGGAACCAATCGTTTCTACCCGTTGGCTGCTTGCTCGGTTATACGAACCTGAACTGGTTATAGTCGATTGCCGTTTTTTACTTACAGATCCGGAAGCTGGGCGTAAAGCCTATACGGAAGATCATATTCCGGGCGCAATCTATTTTCATCTAGAAGAACAACTCTCCGCTCCAGTAAGCGCACACGGTGGACGCCACCCACTGGCTGAGATCTCGAAGCTAACCACCGTTCTTAGCAAGGT
Source organism: Paenibacillus sp. FSL R5-0744 (assembly GCF_037972555.1). Classification (NCBI taxonomy): domain Bacteria; kingdom Bacillati; phylum Bacillota; class Bacilli; order Caryophanales; family Paenibacillaceae; genus Paenibacillus; species Paenibacillus sp. FSL R5-0744. The sequence goes on along the minus strand of NZ_CP150228.1, from coordinate 2,943,124 downwards.
TGGCATTAACAGAGATAGTATTGTCGTTGCTTATGATGATCAAGGTGGTGCCTACGCTTCCCGTCTGTGGTGGATGCTTAAATATTTGGGACATGAACGTGTGTTTGTAATGGATGAAGGCTACTCTGCTTGGAAAAAAGCATCCTTCCCCGTCAGTGATCATCAAGCGGTTAGGATTCCTAGCCAGTATGAAGCAGATGTTCAGAAGAAGATGCTTGTTAGCATGGAAGATGTGCAGAACGTGGTTGAAAACGGTGGCGCACTATTGATTGATTCACGGGAATCCCGGCGCTATGAAGGACTTGAAGAACCCATTGATCCGAAGGCAGGTCATATTCCTGGGGCAATCAATAAGTTCTGGAAAGAAGTGCTGGATGAGCAAGGACGCTGGAAATCAACTGAGGTGGTAAAAGAGCATTATGAAGGAATTGATCCTGAACAAGAGATTATCGTATACTGCGGTTCAGGTGTAAGTGCCTGCCCGAATGTGCTCGCGCTCGGAAAAGCTGGGTATAGGAATGTGAAGTTGTATGCGGGTAGTTGGAGTGATTGGATTTCGTATAGCGAGAATCCAGTGGCTACTGGGGAAAAATAACAACCGCGAGGGATTTGGATAAGTAGTTTTGTGGACTGGACTGGGTGATGAGGAAGATCCCAGTTCAGTTCTTTTTGGGTTATTTTGCAAACAATCTGCAAACAAGAAGTCGAAGAAAATAGTTACAACAATAGCAGAGAATAGTTATAGTAACATGACAGAATCAGGATAGCGTTGTATGAATTCACATCCTCATGACTACAAAAATGTACAGAAAAGATTTCTGAATTCCAATATAACTTATCCCATTACAAAGTTAGCGAGGCAAAGTTATTTTACCCTTTCGTCATGTGCATAGCATATTCTCATCTGACACCGTTCTAAGCACAATAAAAGCCACACCTGTAGTGCGGCTCCTTTAGATTTACAATATTGTTCTGTGGCTCATCTTATCGCATTAACTACTTTATTCTTCCAATTCCCTCTGTGCGTGATTCTAGCAAAGTTTTTGTTAGAACTATTTAAAAGCTCTGTTCTACTTAGTTTACTTAGTTCTTTCCAGTCTTCAAATAAGATATAAAGTGCATTTCCATACCTAATATTCTCTAAAATAACCAAGTTTTCTTGTAGCATTGCACCAATATATTGACTAAAATTACTTTCACCAACGATATATTGAATAGGTTGTAGAGATTCAAAAAATTTAATTCTGTCACTAATAATATCTTGAACTTTAGTTGGCGGGTTTCTAAATTTTGAAATTAAATAATCAATATTCCGCTCAATATTCTGCTCCCCTGGAGGGAAGAGTTCCCAATTAACTTGCAAAGTTCTAATATAGTCATCTTTAGTTGCATCCGCTTCAAATATATTACACACACCAGTATTTTCTTGTAGTAAATTACAGTGAAAAAGCAAATCTTCCTCGTAGGACGGATTTAATCTGTCGATATAATGATCTAGACTAAACTTAATCGTTATTGAGGAATCATCCTTTTCCAGCATTTCTACTATAATCTCTATTTCACGCGGCAACCAATGAGTTTTCTGAAATACCGGACGTGTCCAGGACATATCATGAGACCCTTTACCCCAATCTCCAAAATTGGGCATTTCAACCGAAAAAGATTTGTCAACTTTCGGCAAATCTCGTCGGATTATTGTTCGTCCATTGATATTATAGTTAGAATATCTCCCCACAGATTGACTCGGAAGAATTGAAGATTCTATTTCTATCTCATCATTCGAGATTGATATACCAACATGATTATATAAATTGCTTTGGATTTCATTTATAGAAATTTTCTTAACGCTGCTTACTAGCTGTAGATCCGATTCGAGTTCCTTAGATGTTGTTAAAATACTATCAGGTACTTTCATAAAGTTTTTTTTCCACGGAAATTTAATAATGACCACACCCTTAACTATTTATATTTGGTAAATAAATACTGAGAGAATCACTTAACTTAACCTTTCAGAGGACAAGGATCATTCCCATGACTACCACGCGATTGTACCTTCCATTTTCACCATTAATAAAAAACTCAGCACCTTGGTTTTGCGTAATCTGACGAGCAATGTTGGTAACCTCTTTCTTTGCTCAAGTGATACGAGTTGTCTTTTCATTACCTGCCCCTTTAACAGCCCATTTAACACCGTGTGGTACAACATGTTGATACGGCAAAGTATAAACCCCTAAATAAAAATATGCATAATTAACTTAGTAATATTTTACTACACGACTCAAAGAATATCAATATATTGTGTTCGCGTTTATGAGAACAAAACTATATATTGATCCCCTTTCATTTTTAATGATTTTCCTATTGTCATTCCTGGCTGAAAAATCATGCTTTTCAGCTATTAAATTGCATTAAGCTTTAACGATCAAAAAGCCCCTTAGGGGCTTTTTGACTTACAACAGCAAACATAAAGAATATTGCGCTCGGGTAAGGAAACCGAAAGGTCCTTTAAACACATCAATAATAATAAGTATTAGTCAGGATATGGATTATCCGAAACCGTTCCAGTTCTAACAACTTTATAATATTGATCTTCATTTGCTAAAACGTGTTTATTATGAGTGATATTGACGTTTATACCATCCCCATTTTTGTTTTCTTCCAATAAGCCTAAACAGATAATCGTTACTTTCTTTCCACTGTTTATTGAACGATTAATTGAATTTAAAAATGCTGCTAAAGCGTTTTTCGTAGTTACCCGTGTATCCGCATAGAATGCAGGTGGGAAGTAAGCGTTAATCTGAAGGGTATCGTTTTGCAGTCGAATATAACCATAGTCTTCGTCGTTATTTTCAATAAGTTCAGCATGCAATGCCGTTCCAAGTACACGCTTCCTTTGTCCAAGAAATTCTTTTGTAACAAAATTAGAGTTAATACTCCCGATTCTGATATTTGAATTAATTGGATCGTTTCCTGTTGCAGCTCCATCCGTAGGCACAGGAACTACTTGTTCACCTGAATTTACAACTCTACTTGTACTTCCAGGTTCTTTTATTCTTTTTGGTCGAGGTTTATTCTTATTTTTAAGATCTCTGCTTTTATTTAGAAGTGTACTTAAAATCCACTCATCCGAAACTGATGCATCAACAGGAACACCAATTAACTTTTTCCTTGGTACTTCACCATCATAATCAATATAATATGGACAATCTAAAAGATGCTTGTCACCTTGTCCATTCATTGTACTAAAGAACTTAATTCCATCTTTTCTTTCAGTGAATTTTATTTCCGCTTCACAGTCCTCTGTAATACAGAATAAATGGTCGGCATACTGCGATTGGTATAAGGTATCGTCAAGTTGTTCATAATAGACTTCTTCAACAACATTATCATTAATATAATGTGCCCACTCAATTTTCATACAGTCACCTCGTCCTAGTTCAGATAGCCTATTTCCATAATATCACAAGTCGAAGATTTGTACATATTCGACATTAATTGTCATAAAATGTACATCGTTAACAGGATTAATCTTTAATTTTCAGTATTACTTTTGAATAATAAAATGCAATTTGTCTACCTACTAATAGCATCGCCACTCCCCGTGCAACAAATCGAATCGTCCAATTTCTTCTGTTTTTTAGCTAAAAAGGTCCTTCACGGACAGGTTTGGCCATTTCGTCCTACTTGATGGACATTGACGGCCGACTTGCCATCGGAGAATACGGTAATTACTTGAAATACTCCCCCTTCCGTTCCCCTGAGGGGAACACGTAGCGGATTTCTCTCCTTTACCCCATCGCTCACTGCGTGGCAGGCCCAGCAAGGGTTTGCTTGGCTATAGGATAGCTTTGCTGGTTGGAAACACCCGTCAAGGCTAAATAAACGCTTCGCGGCCTTGACGGGTTCATGGTTCTGGACATCTACTCCAGCTATATCCGGACAACCTATCCCATCATCTTTTGGACTTTATGCGGCAGCAGAAACAGTTTAATAAAACTCCTGTGAAAACAATCTCAATATTATCCGATATAAATAGTAACTATTACTTTATGTAGCTATCCCGGTAATGATAAGGAGGAACTTTTATTATGAGATTTATTAAATCTTGCAAAAAAATGATCTATTCATTTTTAAGTCATTGGTTCATAATGTTAGCGGTCGCACCACTAATAGTAATATGTTTAATAGACATAATTAAATCAGCATGTGGATATACAATTGAATCCCCCATCCGTGGAATTGTACTACTATTCTTAGTATGTATGTTGGTTTACTATCCTTGGTTAAAAACTTTCAAAAACAAGAAAATAATTATTTTTCGTATTGCTGTGTATGAACTATATTTAATACCTGCAATATTTTCATTCTTCGCGCTATTTATAGTAATATCCACAATTGATTTATCTGGTTTTTTTTCCACTTTAATCTTAATGTCTTCAATGACAATCCCCTCACTCCTAATAATATTCAAACGAAGAACCCTCCCTAAAGATGAGGAAAAATACTATTTAAAGACCGTAAGAATTATTTTAGATTATTCAGACGGTATATTTTGGATTATATTAACAGTGGTTCTCTTCGTTTTAATAGGAGATGATGAATTAAATATCAAAGCAGTTATAGATAAAGAAACAGCTTATATTTTGAAGTATCTATTATTCCCATTTATGATACAAATCAAAATTGTGAAGGCACATATTGGTCGAAGAATGTTTAAACTAGAAGATGTAAACACAAAATAGATATCTTAATTCGATATACTTTATTTCCATGCTCAGAATACCCAGCAATCCCACTACAACAATTAGCAGCCACTGGAGATATCTGCATGGTGTTGACAACAACTATCCGTTATTGAATAACTGAACAAGCCCCCTAGAGTCACATTCTAGGGGGAGAGGGAGAAGGGATTATTACAATAGAAATTCTTCACTCTGACAAACAACTGCTTGAATAGGAATTGAAGACTTGTCCGCATTTTTCAGAAGATCATCCAGCTTTTCTGCAGCTTCCTATTGCATTGTCAGAAACAAATGAGAGTACCGGTCCAGTGTGATAGTTATACTCTAATGAACTAGGCGTTCAGCAACTAGATTAATGACACTTCAGCTTTTAGAAAAAGATATGTATTTATCGGCACTACAGGAGATCTTTAAAGACATGTTTCTATGTTCGGAACACGTTGAGATTCGAAGTCATCTGGAGATTATGATGTCTCATTCGCTCAGACTATCAGGCTTTCGTTCGATATGACAGCAAATTTCCGTATATATCAAAATAACTAGAAGAAATAAAAATTAATCCTCCACCTCCCTGGAAGGGCCAGGAGCAAGCCTAACTTGGCAAAGCTAGAGGATCTTGCTTTAAGATAAAATAATATTTATATATTTATTTCATTGTCACTTCGCTGTCACCCGTTGCTATCTCCAGTCACCCCGGTGACAGCACCCAATCCTCCGTATCTAGGGCTCTCAACTCATCCTTTGTCACTCCGTCACCCTCATTATCTGTTCCAAGCCTCTTGCTGTTTCGTTATTGTTTGTTCTTGGGTTGTCGTCGGGTCCCCTGAGTCGCAATGTGACAAAACCCAGTGCGCCGCCCCTTGTCGGCGGATTGGAAGCGATACCACCTCAATAACAAGCAGTGACAGTCAACCTGGGTTAATAGCACCCAAGTGACTGCCACTGGTTTAGTGAAATATTTCTACTGGGTTATACAAGGTGACAACGGGGTAAGGCTGATCTGGAAAGGATACTTCAGCCGCGCTCTTTAGAAGATCATCTAGTTTCTCAGCAGCCTCTTGCTGCATCGTCGGAAACAAGTGTGAGTACCTATCAAGCGTGATAGTAATACTCGAATGACCTAAACGTTCGCTAACTACTTTAGGATGTACTCCTGCTTTTAAGAGAAGACTTGCATGCGTGTGACGAAGATCGTGTAGTCTAATCTTAGGTAATCCGGATTTCCTCAACAGGTCCAACCAACGAGATTCTAAGTAATATGGATTAACTGGAAATCCGTTCTTAGTTTGTACAACCAATCCGTGATTGTTATATTCAGTGCCCTTCTTTTCTGATGTCCTAATATCCCCTTCTAAAAGAAGACGATGCTGCTTAAGAGCATCTATAGTTTGTTGCGGGAGAACGATTGAACGAATACCAGCTCTTGTCTTTGGTTCTTGAAAGATATGTCCAACAAGACCACGAGTGTAAGACCTTCGAACAGTCAACTTACCTGCTTTGAGGTCTATATCATCCCACTTCACCCCGAGAACTTCTCCACGTCGCATACCAGTAGTGGCTGCTAACAAAAAGATAATGTAATAGCGGCTATTCTTCGTAAACTCTAAGAATTTCACCAACTCGTTCTCTGTCCATACCTTCGTCTCAGCTCTAGGAAGCTTGGGAGGTTTTACCAAATCCGATACATTTCTCGTTAACTGCCCCCACTGCACCGCCATCTTTAATGCGTCATGCAGTACCTTATGCACGTGATTAATTGTTTGCGGGGAAAGCTTTCTTTCACCATTTTGTAATCGATCATACATGCTAACCAAATGTTGCGGTGATAAGTTAACCATTTTATATTGCCCTAGTTGAGGAATGATGTGGTAGTTCACCAACCAACGATAGGTCTTGTACGTACCAGGACGAACATTCATTTGTTTCTGCGCTAACCAAGATGTAAAGAAAGTTGCGACATCATCCTTCGTCGGCTCTATGAAAGTATCCGTATTCAACTCATGCAAAGCCTTCGTCAAAGCTTTCTCTGCTTCAACCATTGTCTCAAAGCCACTCTTGCTCTTTTGTCTTCTTTTTCCCGTTTCTGGATGGCGACCATATTCAACTACGTAACACCATTTATTTCCGCGCTTACTTACACAACCTCTCATCGCATACCCTCCTGACTTTCTTATTTTTGCCGTAAAAAAACGCCCGTTCACTTAAAAGCGAACAGACGCGTTCCAATTGTCTTGCTTATTGATGCTTGATTGGTTCTTCCTACAACCTTTAACAATCGAAATAATCCAGCTGTTAAAGATATGCTAATCGTAACAGGGTTATTGGCAACTCAACAATTAGTATGAGAGACTCCTTTATGAAGGGGATGACACCTCCTACTACGTAGTTCCCACGGGTTACTTCCGGCATTAGCCGGAACGTTTCTAACTAGTTCCCTACACCTACACCTATCCTAAACAATCCACACAAACAACAACCAAACTATATCCAACAACTAATCTATCCCCCTACTCTCCACTCCCTCAACAGCACTTACCACCCTCTTCAAATTCAACCTTTACTCACCGATCCCCAACCTCTCTAAATCTCTAATCCCTCTCAAGTCTTCATCTCACAACAAACACAAACAACCGCCAATAGCCTATCAACAAAACTCAAACCTGCTCCGAAACTCTAATAACTTCTCCAACAACACTTTATATCCATGTCTACACCAACTTCAAACAGTCCATGGAGTAAACTATGCTAAGGAATCCCCATTCCAAAGATATCCCCTTAACACTCCATAATTGAACACAAAACAACTGCTCAGATATCTTTGTAAGAGCAAACACTCATAATAATAAGCTTCGTAGATGTGAGTATCCACGCATTCGCTAACCAGCTTACTTCAATTGATCATAAAAATATTTATTGACTACACTTTATTATGGTAATCGTATCATCTCGACATTCCCCTTCAAATTAGCAAAGTTCCAGCGTGCTTCCAATAACCTAGAATCGTGATAAACTCTCCTACTTTCGCTACTGTGTATATCATGTTGGATAATCTTATTCTCACCTATCACTTTAAATCCGTTTAGTCCTGTTAGAGCATTAATACCAAAACCTACTCTAAACCACCTTAGATTCACACTTAAAGAAAGAGAAATTATTCAAGACCATCATGTCTTTCTTTGAAATAGATTACTTCATCTAATAATCATATTCTTTCAAACTAAACTAGAGTCAAAGTATACAATTAATATCGATTGATTTTGTATAGTGGAACACAGAAATTATTACCTATTTAGGATAAACTAAAAGTAATTTGAAAATAGTTCAAGACAGTACATATATTATTTAAGGGAGATTAGTTCATGTTAAAGAAAATTCTTAGAACATCATTGGCGGTTAGTTTAGTAGGTCTACTCTTAGAATCGGGATCTTTGCAAGAAGGAAAGGTTGCAACTGCAGCAGCTGCGCCTACAACTACTAAAGCACCGGTAGTTATGACGGATAATCTTAGTAAATATGGTTTGGAAAAAGAAGTGACGTTCCCACTAACCACAACAGTAAATGGTCTTTCTTACACGATTCACAAGATGATGATTTATGATATCAAGTCAGCAGATGCACAAGCTCTTATGAAAAAGTATAAGTATCCAGCTACAGTGGATTACTATCCTAACGCCAAATATTTCATCTGGACTAAGATTTCAATCGTCAACAACAGTAAAAGCACCATGGGTATCTACGCTAGAGACACAAACAAGAAGTGGAAGTTGGTGCTAGATGAAGGAAAACAATTCGAGCCAGTGATTCCGATGGCTACACTTGGCAAGTTCAATAGCAAAGAGGCCCTATGGGACTTCATTCTTAAGCCAGGGGAGAAGCTTGATACTTACCAAGCTTTTGAGTACGATGGCAGCTTCAAGAGTCTGCGTATTCTCATGACTTATAAAGATAATATGAAAGAGGTATATATTGCCAATTCCCCAAAATAAGCGAGGTCGGCAAGCACCGCCAGCTTGGCGTTTTTAAACTGGTATCCTAGAAATGCCATAGGACTCGTCAAGGGCGGTGTTAGCTGTACTTTACGAATTAAAGATTATTCAGAGACACAGCGCCTATATTCCTCCAATGGGTAGGGGCGTCTGATTTGATTTGGGGGCCAAAAAGCTGGTCTCCCTTGGTCTTTTATGCCCTGGGGAGTATTGTAATGACCCAAAACTTTCCAGGCCAAGGAAAGATATCTTCCGTTTGTCCCGAGCGATTATATCCGACGCCCCTTTACTAAGACATACAAATAGGGCTTCCTACCTTAGAGATAGGAAGCCCTATTTGTTTCAGTTAGACTAAATTATTTCTTCTCCTATTGGCTCAACAAATATTTCTGCATGGCTAGCCATGCCTGGTTTTGCCTTGTCCCTTAATTGCGCGAGATGGGCTTGCAGCTCCTTTTGGTTATTAGTTAAAATGCAGGGCTCTTGTTTCATTAGTAATCACCTCCTCTTCCCAAGTAGAACAAAGAAACCCCAGTCCTTTTGAAGGAGCTGAGGTTCTAGGTTTTGTGGATGGATTTTGAGGCCTTAGTCAACGTAGATTACGACTCTGCCGTAGTTTACAGCTAGGATTTCGAGAACAACGCCACCCGACTTAACAGTAGTGCTGTCTTCTTCTAATCCCTTGGTGATAGCTGCTTTAACATCGGCTCCGTTAGGAAGACCCATAGCACCCATTGCTGCAAGAACTGCTTTTAGACGATCAGGTCTAACTGTATCGGTCTTAGGATCAAGCATCGCGTCCAGCGAAACGACTTGTGTTCCATTGCTGTTGACGGTAGTATCGCTGTAGGTCATGATTACACCGCCAGTAGGAGTTTGAACAAAAGCTTTACCTTGGCTTTTATTATAGCCAACCGAGAAACCTAGTCCATTTACAGCTGCAGAGAGCTTCTTCGCAATTGCCTCCAATGCAGCGTTGTAATCTCCTACTACTTCAATGCCTCCGAGAGGAACTTTATCCTCTCCCAGTTCAACAGTGTCGCTTGGAGTAGTCGGTCTAGTTTGCAGGTCAGTGCTACCTGTTTTATCTAGAACGTTTTTAATGAACACCAATGCCTCAGCACGAGTAAGAGTATCTTTACCCTTGTAGCCGTCCACTGTGTTGGAAGTTTTACCTCCGGCCAAACCATTTAGTAGCATGTACTTGATCGCGTTGTCTCCAGTAAAGTTCTTACCTTGAGTACCGGCGATAATTTCAGCCACCGCTTGGCGAGTAATCTTTGCGTTCCTGTTTGTTCCAACTGGGTAGTTGTTTGCCTTGGCGATCTTGTAAAACGGGTCCGACCAACGTTCGCCAGATGCCGCTTTTTGTTCACCTTCGTACGTCCGGATCAACATACTTATAAACTCTTCCTCAGTTACGACATTGTTTGGCTTGAATGATCCATCTCCATAACCAGAGGTGATCTTATTTCCTGCACCCCACTCAACTGCTGAGTAAGCCCAATGACTCCCGCCCACATCCTTGAAGGCTGTTGCAAATATTGTAGTAGGAGCCGAAATGATTGCTGCTGTCAAAGAAAACCCTACCAGAAGTTTCTTGTACTTCTTGTCCATAAAACATTCCCCCTTCTAAATTCTACGACATTATAACGTTATCAATATTTATTGAACAAGATAATACTCGTACAACTTTAGCTTATGTATTTCACTAATTTTATTTTCTCTGGAGTAATACCGATATTATGTTTAGGACAATTGACCAAAATCATCATTAGGAAGAAGTGATTTCTGTGTTTCAGTCCGTTTTAGACGCACCTCTATTTAAAGATATAAATGTGACCGATTCAGAATATGTATTATCGAAATTCTCTGAACGTTTCTACCCTAAGGATAAAGTTCTTTTCCTGCAGGGAGATCCAGGTTTGGATATGTATGTAATAAAGTCTGGTTCGCTAAAGATCTTCCGTGAGGTAGAAGGAAAAGAACTCATTCTGGGCCATCAATTTCCCGGTGAGACGATTGGCGAGCTCGAAACAGTCCATAGCTGCAACTCACGCTTAGCTTCTGTAGCAACCCTTGAGAAGACAGTTCTATGGGCAATCCGCAAAGCTGATCTAGAAGATCTAATGAACCTGTATCCACAAATTCTACGCAAGCTTTTCTACGTCGTAAGCGAAAGACTGGACCAAGCAGATAGGAAGCTGGAATATTTAGCCTTTCTTTCCAGCAAGATTAGGATCGCCAACTTACTCCTAGATCTGCACTCCAACTTTGGAGTAGAGGTACACGAAGGATTCCTACTCAACTGGAAGACTACACACCAGCACATGGCACACATGATTGGTGTAAGCCGCGAATCCGTAACGATAGGTTTGCAGGAATTGCAAGTAGCACAAATCATCTCCATACGAAATAAATATATAACGATTACCAATTTATCTGCACTAAAACTGTTGGCGAATGATGAAGAAGCCTCTACTAACGATCGTGAATGGCACCCTTCTTCGTCCTACAAGTATAGTACTACGTTACGCTCCTAGCTTCTGTGTTCCAGCTAACAAAACAGAAGCAACATCAGTCACAGCGCAATCCTTAAGTGAAGCTTTCCACTATGTTACCAGCTGCGGCCGAATGGTCAGCAGCTTCTTTGCTTTTTCCCAAAGCTCTCCACTGATCCAAGCACCAAAGAACTATCCAACTTGCCGGAGAAATATTCTGAATGTACAAGAATCGTAGAGAAGGAATCGGAAGCCCTTGAGCCGCTGAACACTTTTCACTAAACGTTGAAATCAACTTTGATCTGAAAGCTGTCAACGAGCCCCTTGCCTGAAGTGGCTTTGACCCTCCACCTTGAAATTATAGAACTCCAGGAGACATAGATTCGTGTAAACACAGGGATTGCGCGCTTGAATTTATGTGTGGTAGGATCTGCTAACGTTAGCAATTCAAGGAGGAATAGCAGTGGGGAAAGAGTTGTTTGAGTTGGGTGAGATTGTGGTCACACCTGGAGCCATGGAACTGATCTCACAGTTCGGTGTTCTTTTTGTACTAAACTGCCATGTAAGCGGAAACTACGGAAATGTAAGCGAGGTGGATTGGAAACTCAACCAGTGGGCAATCAGCCATGGAGAACGAATCATCAGCACATACTCTGGAATTTGGGAGAAGGCAGTGTTTGTTGTTACAGAAAGGGACCGAAGCGTGACAACGGTGTTACTGTGGGAGGAGTACTGAGTGACGACACCAACCCTACCTGATCTCAAACGGGTTAAGAAGCGTTTCGGAAGGAGCTTGTGAACAAGTGAACCAACAGACTCCACCTCGCCCCAACCTGCTCAGGTAGGGTACCCGTAACCCTGGAGAAGGGCGATCAGGAAACAACTAGACCTAAAACGGCACACCACCCCACAGTTTTTGGAATTTGTTTTCATTTTGGATTTTTTGTTTTTCTTTTTAAATATTATTTTTTTCTTTTAGGTCGGGTTGTTTCCTCGTCACCCTTCTCTACGTTTGTGGGTACCCTACCTGAGCAGGTCGGGGTGAGGTCGGGCGTTGTTCTGTGAGTCGTAGTCTAGGACTACGAGAACTCTACCTCTTCAAGTAGGATCTTTTGGAAGTAGTGAACCAACCAAAAGAGGAAGCGATCTGCTTCCTCTCAAAAGGCGTACTTTAATCTTCTTGTTCGAGCTCTTCGTCAGCACTCATACTAAGCATTTCATATTTTTGCTTTGACCATTCGCTTGCCGCTATCAATCCATTCGTCTCTTCTTCCAGCTTCGCTGCATTTATAATGACACATTTACTGTCTGTGCCGTGCAATGATACTCCCTTACCTACTTGTATGGATTTTAAATCTCGCAGGCCACTCAAAATGACATCTTTATCAAAGTCGATTGTTTCATTCCTCGTATATTCTTTAAACTTATCCATCCACCATGCTTGGTGGAATTTGAAACCTAGTTTCTCACTCCAATCAAACATCTTCTTCAGCTGATAAGAAGGATCAACGTGATAAGTTTGGACAAACTGGAGAAATTCAATATATATTGGTTGAACTTGGTTTTTTCTTCTCTGGCTGCTGACAAGTTCCATCATCTCTCGGAACGTCTCGTCTGTGTAAGGCTTCCATACCAACCAGCATTTGAAGATCTTTCATCATAACAAACCCCATAGCAAGCGAGTGCAAGATTTCAGCTTCTCGGGGGGTAGGAGCCATTTTTGTATAGGTCTTGGCTGTTTCATGCCACTCAGTCCAGCGTTCTTGCTGCTCGATTAAATACTGTAGATATCCGGCAATAAACCTACCGTTCTCTTTCTTGTTACCAAGAACGTCCATTATTAGTTCTTTGTTGCCGCTTTGCTCTGAAGGCTTAAACTCCAGTTGAATCATTCGATCCTGAACGGCTTCGTTACTGATCCGCTTATTGGCAGCCATTGCCCATGGTGCCTGAAGTTTGTAGGTTTCGTTTCCCGCCAAATGCCCTCTTTTATAATCGGATCGATCAAACAGCATCTTTAACATATTGGAAATATCGTCTCCGTCTTTCTTATTAGGACTTTCTGTGGTATTTATGGGAAAAGCGTTTGTGCAAGCCATCGCATCTCTAATAGGTTGTTTAGTAGAGTTCATTGCCAATTCTTTCGTCTTTGCATTTCCAAAGTAGGTTGATAAAATTTTTAAGCATGTTGATTTCCCAGCACCTTTCTCCCCATAAAGATAGAGAATTGGCAAGTTAGTGACATATTCCTCCATCAGCCAATCGCTCAGCAGTGCCGCCAAATACCAGGCTAATGGCACTAAGGCTTTTTTGCCCGTGAACAATTCCGGCAAACTTTCGAGCATGTTTTTCACCGTATCATGCCAAGGATTTCCAATATATTCATTCCTAATTCTTACCTGACTATCTAAGTGCTTTTTCCCTATAACTTGTACCAGTTTTCCATCCAATACTTCCATTGTCGATGGCTTGAGATAAAGGATTTGCTCGTCCTCATCCAAAACGGTAAAATAATATTTTTTGCTGGAGTTGTGATAGAACAATCCAACATAGTCAGCTTGATCCACTGTTATCCTGGCCTGCTTTGCTACATGCACCATGAGTTGCTCAAAGTCAGCATAGCTATGACAAGTAAGCAAAACAGTACTCAAGTTATTCTTCAAGGTAATCAATAACTTCTTTTTATCAGCCTGCATTTCACCGGTTATGATAATATTGGTTCGTAGCTGATTGTCTTCACTAATATCAACCAGCAGAGCCTCCTCTTTAGCTCCCACTTTGATTTTCCTCACATTCCGGAAAAGGAAGTTGCTAAGGGGCTCCTCGTATAGTTTTCCTTCTTTGTTAAACTTGAGAATATAGTACCCATTGGTTTTCTCAAATAGCCCTGGCTTCTCAGGAATATCGTCTAGTTGTTTCAAATCAGGCCGCTTTTCTTCAATTTCCAGTAATAACTCTTCCAGTGGATTTTTATCTATCATTAGTAACAATACTCCTTCCACTTTCCAAAGTATGGTGCAACCCGGTATGGTTCCCTGAGAACAAGCGGATCGTCCCAATGCTGTCCCAGTGTGATGCCAGCTTCTATTGCTATCTTCCTGATGAGTTCTTTCCCAACCTCAGAGTTGAATTCTTGCCCCATTTTTAGAAGCCAAAACGCTCCGTCTTTCCGCTCAAACGGAATCGCCATTTTGAGGATTTGTTCTTCGAAGAGATCGGCATCATTCTCAGTGGGCCACTCAAACCAGAATGACCTAACTTGCTTATTCCAGGTCGGATACTTAGCGTAGAGTCGAGTGTCTCCAAGCAGATGTTTCAATATCCAGTATTCTTTTGCTTTGACACCTCGAATCGCTTCCCCCTTGTACACACCAAAATTCGTCGAATCAGAAAAGTGTTCTAGGTATGATTTATACCCGCCATTCTGTTCCCATCTATACAATTGCTCTCGTTCTTCGGCCGTGAGTGAAATTCTTGAACTATAGTAACTGTAGCTTGGAGGAGCACCATACAAGGCAATGAAGTTAAGAGCGCAAGTCTTTGCCTCCCTCTTTGGACAACTCCAACCATTCTCCTCCAGGAATCTACAGGAGGGTGGTTCTCCCGATTGTTGCAAGTAATTAAGCTTGTTGTAAAATGCCCGTTCTGTATCCTGCTCCGAGTATACATTCTGAGAAGCACTATCTAGTAAGCTACGATCATAGTTTCTACTGACAGTATGGGCCAGTTCTCTTCCAGCTTCGCCAAAAACGGCAATATTGGTTAGAATGCTTGTCCATATAGTATTGCTGAACTGATTAGGATCGTTAAGACTAGCCTTAATTGCTTCACAATCCTGCATTCGTTTCAATTGCCCTTCCAAACGTCCGAGTTCTAACCAGCGTACTTCATCTGCCCTACTTACCGTTTCTATACGCTGAACCGGAGGTGCTGTTAGATGCCTCTTTTCTTTAAGCTTTGGATGATCGACAGGGACGCGATTAGCATAGGCTTCCTCAAGCTTGGCCCATTGATCGGGATATGGCTTCTCGTCACCATCAACAAAGACACAATTTCCGTTAAGCATGGCCTTCCCTTGAAGGGGAAGCCCAATTAGATTTCCGTACCCCTTTGTATGATCTTGAGTCGGAAAGAGCCTATCCAGCGATTTACCAATGTCATTACCTTTCTCAAACTTTCCGTAAATTGGTATTTTCGCTTCAATTAGAGCATTAAGCATGAGCGTTCTTGCCGCATATCCTTCGACAGGTTGATCGAAAAACACCCACACATGGAACCCGACTCCGGAAAAGCTTCGTTCTACTAGCGAGTAGATCCCTTCTGCCTGTAGGTGTTTGTTCAGTCTCCAAGCATGTTCAAACGCTTCGGAGTGCTCATCGAAATCAGCCGAAACGAAGATACAGGTATTTTGGGGATGAGGTTCCAAAGGATAGATACCCAAACGTTGAATACCTTCCAGATCTGTACGCACTTGTCCTTCTCCAAAAGGCCGATTGAAGCCTGCATCCTTGACGGGTTCCCACCCTTTCTGACCAGGATGATTTTCCTTTTTCATAGCGTACGCACTCCGTCTATGCGCGAATAGGTCTAACATCAAGCGTGTTTGCCGTGGGGTGGGTGTAATCATTGAGTGAATGCTCCTTTCTTCTTGATGACAGCATTACCCAACATAACCCCTTAGCTTGTCAAGTTTACATAACATTAAATGATTCTATAGCCCAACTATGCTCGCTTGCAGAAGCACTTTATAGCTTTTGTGCATGTTTTTGAGTTCTTTTATCTTTCTGTTCAAGAAACCATTGTTTGGCATTTTTTCTATTAATCCATACTGATCCATCAGCTAACTTCTCCGCTGGTAACCCTCGCTGTCTCCATACTGCTACTAGACGACTGCTAACACCAAGCTTCTGTGAAAACTTACTTTGCTGAAAAGAGTTTGTAGGAGTTTGCTTCTTCATCACAGCGTTGCTGTGAGTGTCCCACCATTCTTGGCACGAATTAGTATGAAACTCATAAGTTCCGATATCACTAAGCCAATTGAAAGGAAACTCAGGATGTTTACTTATTATTCTCCGAACTGTAATTGGGCTGCATCCTAGTACTTTCGCAATTCTATTCACTCCATATACGAGCATAGCGCATTCCTCCAATGAGATAAAATTCTATTATTGATAAGGAATCTTATCTCATGGATGGAGTGTTCAACAAGAGATACGGCACAATTTTTTTTAAGTCAGACTAAGTGACTTCTGCTCTACTTCTGAGAATTCCAATAACTAGATCCTTTTACTAATCCTCCGACGAGACTATTACCATATTTACACACTGTACTTTTTTTCACATCATTATTCCAATGATCAAATGTCCCTGCACCGAGAAGTCCTGAAACGTAGTTCTTGAAGTCAGGGTGTCGCTTGTTTTGTGCGTGCTTTATACTACGGAGGTAAAGCCCGTATAAGCGTGCTTCCAGCCCAACCAGCGAATTCAGCTTGTCGCCTTCGTGTTTAAGTGTTTCCAGAGCGTTATAACCTAGTATTCCTCCAGCGGCTTCGAACCATCGACCTCTGTTGTGACCTTTGAGAAAGCCGCGCCGCAAGTCTTCGAATTCCGCTTTTTCTACTGCTGTTTTGACCTGCACGGGCATATTTGGATATAAATAGTTCAGAAGGAATTCCGGTTCGGCCTGATCAATGATGATTTGTGACTTATGGCTAGTCTCCTCTGGATAGCCGATAAAAAGTTTGATTCCATTAACAACATTCTGAACTCGAGCATCAACCCAATTACTTGCCTGGTTTATATCAACACGCCAATTCTGTGATTTATAATCGTATATATTCGATTTCACTCCACAGACTTGCACCACAGGGAACCAAGATACCGTTATCCAATCTTCTAGAACAGCCTTTGATACATTAAAGACTTTACAAGCTTGACTAATTGTTATTAGGCCAATTTGATTCAGAGGTTGCTGCACTATCACATTATTTATCAACAATTGAAGTTCCTCCCGATAAATTAAAGTTATAATGTTTCTTGAAAAACATATGGGACACTTGAATCCCGACTCTCCTTCCATCTGATTACGGGGCACAAAAAAGGCTGCCCCAACAGACATCCCCTTTTAACAGAGAGACATCTGTGGCGCAGCCCTATAAAGTAGTCATCACAGACTACGAGCTTATTATGAAATTAACTGCCAGTTCCACTACTCATAATAGTTATTAGCAGATGTGCTTAGGTCTTGCGCCAAATACTGAGCCCCCTCAAAGTTTATCCATACATTAATTATGCATTATTCATCTAATAATAGCAACTAATATTCCCTTTATAAATTGAAGCATACAGCATATAATTCTCTTCGAACACACTCTAACTAGGCTGAAATACATAATACTATTCACCATTTTATGAAGCAACCTTAAAGTCAAGGAGTTTCCCACACTCCCTCTCTGCGATCCTCAGGATAATTTGGTCAAATTCGAGATCATCTATTTAATTTCACTTTATTGTATTTTTATTCATCTTTAAAATGTGAATATATTGTGACTTTCTGTTCTCTAATCGAATTCATTTTCGATTCGAATCATCTTCTGATGACTTATTTGCAAACAGCTTGCCAACAAGTTGCAAACAACAGAGCAGCAATTATTCAGCAATCTATTGCCTAACACAGAATGTTCTCAATGCTTGATATATCTTCACTAAGTTTTCTATTTTCTCTAATAAGTCTATAGCTGGAGGAACAGCTCTCCTCTCCTGTCAGCTCGTATGGCGGCCGCCATCCCCTGCCTGATCCTGAGGTGCTGGCTGCACGGCTCTCCAGGCTTGGCATCGGCAACGATTCACGCATTGTCGCCTACGACGATGAGAGCGGCATGAATGCTGCACGCTTGTGGTGGCTGCTGCGTTACCTCGGGCATGAAGAGGTATTCATTCTGGAAGGCGGATTCAGCCAGTGGAAAGCCAAGAAATACCCGGTGGCGGATCATCAGCCGGTGCGGGTGCCGAGTACATTTGTAGCAAATGTGCAACCGCAGATGCTGGCTGGGGTTGAGGAGGTTCAGGCGGTTTCGGAGAAGACGGTTAGTGCCGGGACTCATGGTGGAATTGACGTCACCGTTTCGGATGCCGCGCCTACTCTTCCTGTTCTAATCGACTCCCGGCCAATGACCGCTATCACGGCCAGAATGAGACCCTGGACCCGGTCGGAGGGCATATCCCTGGTGCGGTCAACTACTTCTGGAAAGACACGCAAAATCCGGACGGTAGCTTCAAGAGTGCGGAGCAGCTTGAAGAACATTTTGCCGGACTGGACAAAGACCGTGAGATCATCGTCTACTGCGGCTCCGGCGTGACTGCCTGCCCGAATGTACTGGCACTGGAAAAAGCTGGTTTTAAGAATGTGCGGCTGTATATAGGGAGCTGGAGTGATTGAATTAGTTATGAGAGGAATGCAATTGCGGTTGGGGAAGAGTAAGACATTTCATTATGCTTATTGTTAAATAAATCGCCAAGTAGCTTACACATTTGGCGATTTTTTTTTCATGCTTGGAAATCAACTCGTGGTTTGATCTTCAAACAGTGGTTAAACACCCCCGGCCTCCATCATTTAGACTCAATACCGATACCGCATAAGGTCGTGGATCTTGCTTTTAGGTCTTCTAAGCACTTCACACATTATGTAAATGTGGGTTTTCAATTGTTTAATTCATTAAATATTCCCTTGATAAGAACGACACAAAGATCGTCATTCATAATCTCTTTATGAGATATATAATTTTTATCTTCGTCGCATATGTGCAACTCAATTCTATTGAATTTATTTTGTGCTTTCTTATGTAAAAAGCCCAAAAATTTTTGGCTTATTTGTATCGGGCATTCTATTTCTTCGTTTTGAAATTGTAGAGAGAGAAGAACACTCCTCTTATCATTTGATAATTTCATTGCATAACTTACATGAGTAGCTTCTTTTATCTTTAAAGCAACTTTTTTCGAGCAACTTCCATGTATAGATAAAACTTCAAAGTGATTATCGTGCTTCTCTAAATATATTCCCGGACTGATCTCTTCACCTACGTCATGTTTCTTGTCTTGATGGTAATAGTCATTAAAAATACTGGCAATAATATCAAAAACCAACTCAAAAGATTGAACAGAGATCGTATCAAAAGGACTGATTCTATCCAATATATAAGTTGCAAATCTGTTTTTTGACAATGCTATGTTTTCCTTTTTTTCATTATTAAAGATATCCTTTTTGTAAACTATTTTATCGTTTATCTTGAAAACTTTATTATCTATAATATGATTATTTTCCATCTTGTCTTTAACAAGCGGTGTGTAAACATTTTCTAAAATAGAATGCTTACCCGTCGTGAGATCAAATTCATGAGCTAAATACAATCTTCTTTGGTTTGCATCTTCAGTTTTTATCTCACAATCTTGATAGTAATTTTCTATGCTTATTAATGGCGTTGCTTCCCTATGTTTGGGTATGGGGAGAACTAGTGAGTATACATTATTACCGTGGTTAATATAATCGTGGCCCTGATGTTCCTCATTAATTTTTTTGTCATCAGAATCAAAAATAAATATTTTTAGTTTCTCGTTTTCAAATAATGACTGGTAAGAACATATGCGCTTTAAAACATCGTTTCCCATTTGAACCTCATTTTCATATTCGAAGAAGTCAATGTCTAGTTGCTTAAATTTCCCTTCCGCTTTTAGTTGGAATAAAGCATTTTTCAAGTGTTTCCAATCCGTCTTACCTTCTGTGATTATTAAGTGATTTTTAGAATCCTCAATTTCATGTAGTCTTCTCTCCATATTAGGTAGATACATTTTTATATAGATCTCAATAAATATATCTTTTTCTTGATAGATCAGTTTGACCTCATCTAATTCATTAGAGCATTCTGTTTGTACTAAATTGGATTTGCTTAGAAATAATCTATCTGAATCTTCAAACCCATATATGAGGATAGAACTATCATTAAAATAAATATTCCTGACTTTAAATTTTGAATACATACCAGATTGAGAGGTATCATCGTTATATTTGCTATAAATATTAGATATGAGTTTTACGTATATCCATTTATCCTTAAATGGCTTAATAATTTCTTCTGCTCTTTTTAGAGGTATTTTATACATTCTTATATCTTGGGCTAATGAATTGTATTTCTGCTTCTGTTTTTTAAAAATTCTCATAAAAAGGCTCCTTAACTGGCTTTATATATAACATTTCCGGATAATACAATAACTCAGTAATAAATTAAATATATATCCATGTAATAGTATTGTACACTGAATTTATTTTTCGCTCTAAAGATGAAATGATGAACTGTACCACACTTACAGCAATAATTGAATTAAGCATATCTGGGAGCTGGAGTGATTGGATTTCGTATGAGGAGAATCCGGTGGCGATAGGAGAAGAATAGAATAAAGAACCTGCGGCGCGGATTCTTGTGATTCCCTGGAAATCAAAAACCCGATTTACCAGACTGGAAAAATATCGTGTTAGATTTTTCGTGTATATTAGGCTCGTTCAGCTTGGCAGTGGCACATTGTATTCGGTTTTCCGCATACATTTTCTTCGTTTACCTACCGTCGGCACATTGTATTCGGTTTTTCACACACATTTGGCTCGTTTATGGTACCGGTGGTACATTGTATTCACTTTTTCGCATACATTTAACTCGTTCAGCTTGCCCGTGGTACATTGTATTCGATTTTTCGAATACATTTGGCTCGTTTACCTACAGTCGGCACATTGTATTCGATTTTTCGCATACATTTGGCTCGTTCAGCTTGCCCGTGGCACATTGTATTCGATTTTTCGAATACATTTGGCTCGTTTACCTACCGTCGGCACATTGTGTTCGGTTTTTCGCATACATTTGCCTCGTTTACCTACCGTCGGCACATTGTGTTCGGTTTTTCGCATACACATGCCTCCTTCAGCTTGCCCGTGGCACTTTGTGTTCGGTTTTTCGCATACATTTGGCTCATTTACGTAACGGCGGCACATTGTATTCACTTTTTCGCATACATTTGGCTCGTTTACCTACCGTCGGCACATTGTGTTCGGTTTTTCGCATACATTTGCTCATTTACGTTACCGACGGCACATTGTATTCGATTTTTCATTCACATTCTCACGACGGCCTTCATCTTCAAACTAAATCTGGACTTTGTAGCGTACCAATATATTCATAGTAAATGATCCGCTGAGATGAACCTCTTGCCACCGGGCGAAATTTTCCTTTATCCACCAGCTGACGGCAGTATTTAATGATCGTCATCGTGTGCAATTCCAGTTCTCTCGCGGCATCAGCCGGGCGAAGGACTCGATGGTGCCGGATGGCTGCCCGCATCAGATCGCGCTCGATTCTGGAATAGGCTCTCTCAACGGTTGTCTTCGCAGACTTTTCTGCTAACAAATAAGAAAAGAGAATGTTCCGCAGCGCGGAGAGAATGAAGGATGGATTTTCTTTTAGCTCATCCAGCGAGATATAGAGCACCGTGCAGTCTTGAGACTGTAGAAAAAGCCCGCGGTTCAAGTCCATCCGGTATTTGCTACGATCCGTTCCATGTGAGCCATAGTCCATGATCTCAAATACAATACGCGAGGCTCCGATCTCCCACAAAATATCCACAAAATAGGATCTGCCGCGCCAGTCCTTAACTTCATATTCTGGGTGTAATCCGTGAAAATGTCCGGCTAGAGGCCACCATACCCGCTCGACAAACAAGCGGTTTCCGTAACCATGACCGCGTTTAAGTGCATCGAGCCGCTCTCCCTTCCTTTGTTTAAGATGATTACATAACCATTCATTATGCTCCCTCTCGAAACCCATTACCTATCCCCTCGCTCTGCAACGAAATATGTTTTTAATCATACAAAACCCCGCCTCTATTCCAAAAGGAAAGGAGACGGGGCATTCTTTGCCTCGTTTGGTTTTATCTATACATAGTGTGCCACATTATCATTAGAATGCACAATAGGAAATCGGCAGGTCCCTATTAATACATTTTCATATGGCATATTTTATCTTTTCAATTTTGGGTTTACTTTCCATTTTAATCAACTGCCCGCCCGGGGTAATACCGCTGAAGAAGGCCGGATATACGAGTATACAACGGTATACAGTAACTTAGAGTGATTGGGTTTCGTATGGGGATTACGGTTGATCTTGAGGAAGATTAAAGTTAAAAACGCGTGCTTGATATCTGGTTAAACGATTATATGAAAGAGAAGCAACTGTCAGCATACCGGAGTATCTGGCCGCACTTCTGCGAAACGGTCCGCTGAGGACTCCCGTTCCATTCTAAGTAGTGCTCACCCTATCTGAGGACGGTTGGTCCGCGTTGGGTTCGACCAGGATTTTCTGTATAATGGTAAACGTTACGTCGGATGTGATGTTAAACGCACGAAATGACAAGTAAACAAAGTCCATCCGGCGTTTGAAACCACGAACTGGAAAGGATGAAGTAAATTGAGTTATACGGAACTGCTGGAACGGAAGAGCGAAATCTTGAAGAAAACGGTCGAGAACTGGGTTTTGAAAGAAAATCGCGACGGACTGAACCTTCAAGAGGCTCATATTTACCAGAATATACTCAAGGAATTTCATCAGAACGAACATGAATTGAATGGTACGAGACGAGGAAGCAGTTAAGCGTCAGGCAACGGATCCACGGAAAAAGAAGACACTGTAACAGCTCGCAAACATGAGGCGCAAACGGCTTGATCTCAGAAGACGTACGCGTAAGAATATGAGAGGCTGCCCGGGAAGTTTGGGCAGCTTTTTACGTACAATCAATTCGCTGCCCGCCTCCGAAGCAAACGCTCTAAAATCCAGACGTTCGTATAATCCAGCAACCTGAGGATATCGCTCTATGACGTTAGCCTTTTCTGTGCCAAGTATAAATTAGAGTACAGAGCTAGCTCCTGTGCGTCACGACTGCCCGTATGTGCTGGCGGTGCTGGTGGTGGCCCGTATACCTCACACTGGAGTTTCTCAGATATATTCGATATCAACAATTTATATTTGTAAATATTTTCATGATAGATGGAAGACACAATACAACAGTTTGTTAATTTTGTTAAGGTAACGGTTCGTAATGTATGGATTCATTTCTTTCTTTTTTGACCACATAATTTTCTATCCTATTAGGTATTATCGCCTGATGAAACTACCAACCTTCTGGACAATCCTTCCTCTAGTTGTATATAGTGTATAACGAAAGTGGCACATAGTGAGCAAGGTACTAGGAGGAGAAATACGAAATGGCAAATATATTGGTAGTAGAAGATGAACGAGCGATTAATGATTTAATTACAATGAATCTCAAGCTGGTTGGACATACATATAGCAAGGCTTACCGTGGACCGGAGGTTTTCGAAATTCTGGAGCGTGAAAAGACTGATTTGATTCTGCTGGATGTTATGCTTCCGGAATTGGATGGTTTTGAGGTGATGCAGCGGATTGCACATATTCAGGTTCCAGTGATTTTGATCACCGCCAAGAATTCTTTGGCTGACCGCATTAAAGGCTTCGAGCTGGGCGCGGATGATTATATCATTAAACCCTTTGAAATCCTTGAATTGCTGGCAAGAATCAATGTAGTCCTGCGCAGGGGTGAAAAAGGCACTTCCAGCTTCATTTGCGATAATGTTGAGGTGCGTTACCTGGAACGGCAAGTTTTAGTAGATCAGACACCGGTTGATTTGACCGTTAGGGAATTCGAGCTGCTTGATGTATTAATTCGTAACCGGAATATTGCATTGTCGAGAGAAAAGCTGCTGGAATTGGCGTGGGGCTATGATTTTGAGGGCGACACCCGCACCGTGGATGTTCACATCCGGCAGCTACGTAAAAAGCTGGGCTGGGAAGAACGGATCAAAACCATTTTCAAGCTAGGCTACCGCCTGGAAGTTCAGAGCTAATCATGAGATTCTGGCATAAGATTCTGCTGTCGGTACTCGCTCTCTTTATTGCCGCTCTGGATGTAAGTGTCATTATGGTGATGAAAAAAAGCTGGCAGCTAAACATGGACAGTGAAATGCAGAGAGCATCCAGTGAGCAATTGTTAATTGCCAACAATATTTATGAGAACCTTAATTCTATTCAAGCGCGGGGAACGGCATTGACCCCTATTCTACTGGCCAGCGTCTCTGAGTCCTATGGAGATTACTACCGTAAGCAGGGAATCTATTTGCAGCTATGGGAGAACGACCGAATGATTTACCCTCCCCAAAAAGGACAATTCGGGAAATCTAATTTGGGAAAAGGCGATCAGCCTGTATCCTCAGACGAACGCTCTATTCAGCTCTCCACTCAGCTTCCTGCTCCTTACCAGCATTTGCTGCTTGTCTATCAGCGTGATATCAGTGAGCTCTTCAACAAGCAACAGGAACTGAACCGCTTTTTTGTAATGATTAACTGGATCGTGGGACCCGTTCTGCTCCTTCTTCTTTATCTTCTAATCCGGCATCTAAGCAAGCCGCTAAAGCTCCTGTCAGAGACCAGCAAAACAATCGCCGAAGGCGACTATACGAAACGGGTGCAGCTGCGCAGCAAAGATGAATTTGGCGAACTGGCCTTGAACTTCAACCGGATGGCGGAGGCCGTGGAGCAGAGGGTTACGGAACTCTCAGACATGGCTGAAGAGAAACAAAGGATGGTAGATAATTTGGCCCACGAGTTGCGCACCCCTTTGACCAGCATGCAGGGGTTCGCCGAATTTCTGACCACGGCCAATATTGGACAGGAAGAACAGCAAACTGCGGGCGGATATATTCTTAGTGAAACCCTTCGTCTCAAGAATCTGGCCTTCAAGCTGCTGGATTTGTCTGTCCTCCGGCATCAGCCGTTGGCACTTCAGCAGGTGGATATTTCGGAACTATTTCAAGCTATCCAACAGACGGAGCGCCCAAAATTGACGGATGCTAGCATAAGATTTCATATCCAACATACGATTTCAAATGTCTGGGGAGATCCCGATTTACTAGCTTCATTATTGGTAAATCTGGTTGAGAATGCGATTCACGCCTCCAAGCAAGGCAGCGAAATCCACATGCTGGCCTATGAGCTGAATGGAGAAGCCGTGCTAGAAATCCGTGATACGGGAACGGGAATCACCGCAGAGATGGCTAAACGTGTATTTGAACCTTTCTATCGGGGAGACCAGGCTCGTTCACGTGAATATGGCGGCGCTGGCTTAGGATTATCCTTATGTCGGCAAATTGCTGAAGCGCATAAGGCCAGACTGTCCTTAAACTCTGTCCTCGGCGAGGGAACTAGCATCAGACTCTTTTTACAACTCTATAACAACTGCCCTCCTACTCTTTAACATCTTTGGATTAAGGTTAGGAAGATTCATCATCATCCGATCCCAATGGAGGTTAAGTTAAATGAAGAACAACAAGATTTCCGCTACACTCGCTGTACTCTTGTTCTCTGGAAGCGTGCTGGCGGTGAGCGCAATGATTGTCCCAGGATTTGTGAACACCACCGCTGCCAAGAGCATTTCTGCAGTACAAGACTCGGGCAATCTAACCTTGAACAGCAGCAAGGCACCCGTACTAAAAGTAGAAGCAGAAGCACCGGTATCTACTGTGAACAGAGATCTAGAGCAGCTGATGACCCAAGAAGAAATGCAGCAAATTTATGATTTTGCGGACAAGCCCAATAACGAAATTATCACCATCGGAAGGGAGATGACCGAGGATGAAATAAACCGGAGGCTGATATTGGAAGACCAGTATGTGTATGACGGCCTTCGTCCCAAGCAGCTGTTCCCGTTAAAATCGGGACAAGCGGAGTTTTATTTTGACTTGGAGAAAAACACGCTCAAGTATCCCAATCGGACATTGACTGACGAGGAACTGTTACAATATATTGACTGGTTCTACCGAGAGGCCTATGCCTTGTCCAAGCGGAATATTGTAACCCCTCCAGACTCAGGGAATTTGAACCAGAACGACGCCGTTACCATGGCCGCTTCAAGTGTGCGAAAAATATTCGGAGCTGACGTCTCCAAGCTTGAAGTAAAAGCAAGCCAAGGAGAATCCATGCTATCAAAGAAAAAGACCTGGATGGTAATATTCACCCCTTATAAAACCAACACCTTAAGAGGACAAGGTAAGGAATTTTGGCAATATACCGTAATTATTGATCCCTCCACTCGGACGGTAGTAGATACGACCGCAGCTAATTTTTCACTCACAAGAACCCCAATCAATGCTGAAGCTGCCATCGCTATCCAAAAGGATGCAACCTGGATTAACGAGGCTACAAAAATAGTTACAGACAGACAAGGAGAAACCCGGAAAATCGCCACGGCTTCCCTTACAGACACTGACGTAAATAATAAGCGCGGTATGGTAGCGGTCAAAATGATGCTCGAAGACGGCAGCAGTTATACTGCAGAGTTACGCTACCCAGATCAGACTCTTCGGTGCCTCATCTATGAAGAAGCAGAAGCTGCCAAATAGGGATATTTTAACGGTTCAAGCAGCTCTACAACATATTAGCAAGATCATATTTCCGATGTTAATTATTCTGATTTTGAGCAAGGACGATGGGAAATCCTTATAGACATGCGATTTTTCCCCTCTGATAATAGAAAGGAAATATTTCTAATGATTCTCTTCATTCACCGCAAAGATCTGCGGACTAGCGATCTTCCAGCCTTTGAGGCTATACGTTCTTCTGGCACTGGCAGCCTTCATCTGTTGATTTTGGAGCCTTTTCTACTGCGAAAACAACGCTATCTTGAGCATAGCGGGGTAAACTTTCTGACGCAGGTCTCAAGACTTCAGCAGGAATACGCCACTGAAGGCAAGCAGCTACATATTCTTTATGGCGAGCCTGATATTATTGTCAAGAGGCTGAGCGAAACCTACCCAATTCAGGAATTGATGGTTCATGCCGATTACACCCCTTATGCATTAAAAAGAGACATGAACCTGCGTGATACATCGGCTGCACTCGGCATCCGTTTCAAAATTTTTCACGACAGCATGCTTTGTGATCTGGAAGACTTCATGGATTGTTGCGGGCGTCGAGAGCCCTTCAAGGTATTCACACCGTTCTACCGCCGCTGGCGCAGCTACTTGGCTGAGCGCTTTCATCCGCCTTATTCTTCGACCTTGGCTGATCTGTCAACGTCCACACTGGACGATAAGATTGCCGAAGATTTCAAGATTCCTGAGGAGATTACACTTCAGTTTGAAAAGCTAGTGCCTTCAAGAAAAAAGATGGATGTACACGATACTCTTGAGCAATTTATAGACTTGCATTTACGGGATTATCATGTGAACCGTGACAGGTATGCACAGGTGGGCACCAGCCAGATCAGCCGGCACCTCAATACGGGTACCATTTCAGCGCGTACTGTGTATACTCGGCTGGCGGAAGAAGAAACCGGCGGGGAAGAATGGCTGCGACAGCTGGCCTGGCGGGATTTCTATCTGTATCAGGCCCGGCTCGATGCTGATTTCTTCAGCTATGAGAAGGTGTATGATTTGAGCATGCTGGGTACGAAATACTTTGAGGCTTGGTCTTCGGGCAGAACTGGCATTCCTGTAATCGATGCCGCCATGACCCAACTGAACACAACCGGATGGATGCCGAACCGGCTGCGAATGATTACCGCAATGTTTCTTACCAAAAATCTGGGCTGTCCATTTATTTACGGAGAGCGTTACTTCAGGCTGAAGCTTAGCGATTATGATAATTCACTGAACCGTGGCGGCTGGCTGTGGAGCTCCTCGCTCGGATTCGATGCCTCCCCTTACTTCAGGATCATGAATCCGGTAACCCAGTCCCAGACTCATGACCCGAGCGGAGATTATATACGCACCTGGCTGCCAGAGCTGGCAGTTTTGTCCGATAAAGCTATCCATCTGCCTAGACCATATGCCATCGTTGATCTTAAGCAGTCACGGGCGCTGGCGATTGAGGTGTATAAAGAAATCCTGAACAGCAAGGGAGCGGCGGTTCATCCTAATCACGGAAATGAGCTATAGCCTGCATGCGCTTCCCTGCTCTTCTTGCAATATTACTAGAATTTCTGCAGTTCCTGCAGACAGCTGGACTAAATCTACGGACAGCCGTTTTGTCTGCTCATGAAGTACCCGGGATTCATCGGTACCCTCCAGATAACGGGTGACAAAATGAAGAAAGACATCGATTTTTCTCAGCAGCATTAACACTGGAATGGCGTTGATTTCGGCTGGGGTGAGGCGGATACTACGGCTGAAGCCCCGGCAGAACTCACGAATCATCTTCTTCTCCTCCGCATGCCCAAGCAGCCCGGATAGAATAACCGCTAACTCCATGACCCGCAAATCATATGTACAGAACTCAAAATCAAGCAGCGTGGATACCTGCCCCGGGTCTTCTATATTTACCAAAAGATTAGAGGCATTCAAGTCACCGTGTACCAGTTGGTGAGGCAGTCCCTCCAGTTCATTCAGAGAACCTGTAATATTTCTATAAGCTCTGTAGAGCATCACTAGCTCAGCCCCCAGATCCTTAAAAGGTTCCGGCGGATTCAGGCACAGCTCCCGGATGACCTCTCCACTGCATAATGGATAGGACGTCCACAATTCATAATATGGCCGGTACACCGGAGTAAGACCGGGATCAATAACTGATAGGACTTCTGATAAAATACCCGTCACCTCTCCAAAGGATTCTAGGTAGGAAACCTCTTCCTCCACAGGTGAATCACCATCGATATATCGGAACAAGCAGGCGAATTTGCCACTCTCCCTTAACTGAATCATAGTTTCACCGGTAGTCGTTAGAATAGGAACAGGTACTTTGAAAGGCAAAGCTCGTGTTCCAAGCTGCTCCAGCACAGCATGCTCGAACTCAATCTTGTTTCTGTCCTTATGTGTATCATATATTCGAAGGACCGCGCGTTTCCCGTTATTTTCCACAAAATAAGTTGTGTTGTTCCAACCTCCGCTCCGCTTCTGTAGCGTACCACTCCATTCTGGCCAAGCTTGACTTACTATAGTTTCCACAGCGTATGCCTCTCTCTCATAAGTCTATCAACTCATAGGCAATTGTAAAAGCAGCGTATGCCTGTGTCAAATCCCCAAAATCGGATTCAGGAGCCTGTATGCACCTCTTGTACTTTTCTGCTAGAGAATTGAAATTATCCACCTAATAACAACTTAAATAAGTTGGCGATGAATGCTTAGAGTTTTAAGTTTTACGTTATGCTATTCATGATTTGTCCAAATTGCATTTAATAGAATATTTTGGTAGATTGAATCCAGGAACTTATTAACCGACTGATCAGTGCAAATATTGTTCAAAACTAAGCGTATTTCTACCGAGGGGAGATCAAATTTCTATGAATATAGCTGTCAAATTGATGCAAAAATTCAAAGACCGCGATACCCAGAATAAGCTGAAAGTTTATCACGACAAAGTGCAGCTCATCAGAAAACGGAATTTGGAAGCATGGGACGATGGGCAGCTTCTAGCGGAATCCCTCCGGCTACAAAAAGAAGCAAAATCAGGTACACCTTTGGATGAGCTGCTTATCGCTGCTTATGCGTTAGTATGCGAGGCAGCGAAGAGAAAGCTTGGATTAAATCCTTACGATGTCCAGATCATGGCTGCCATCGCTCTGCACGAGAGATTCTTGATCGAGCAACATACCGGTGAAGGAAAAACACTTTCTGCTGTTATGCCTGCATATCTAAATGCACTGACTGGCAAAGGCATTCATGTGCTGACTTTTAACGATTATTTAGCCAAACGGGATGCGGAATGGATGGGCCCGATCTATCGTTTCCTCGGATTAACGGTAAACTCGGTTCAAGCGGGCATGAGCATGTCCGAGAAACAGGAAGCATACGCCAAGGATATAACCTATGTTACGGCCAAAGAAGCGGGATTCGATTACTTGCGCGACACAATTGCACTCAACGAAGCCGATACCGTGCATCGTCCTTTCCACTACGTCATCGTCGACGAAGCGGATTCGCTGCTTCTCGACGAAGCTCGGGTGCCGCTAGTCATCAGCGGTGATTCTCCCTCTTCCAGGAGCGACGGCTTTCGTTTCGCAGAAGTAGCTCGGCAGCTCAAGCGAGATGAGCATTACGACTTCGACGAGTTCCAGCGGAACGTTTACTTAAATGAAACAGGCGCTGCGCAAGCGGAATCGCTGTTGGGATGCGGCAATTTGTACGATAGCCATAACAGTCACTTGCTGACATCATTAAATTGCGCGTTGCATGCAGAATCGTTATTAAAGAAAGACGTCGATTACATCGTCCGGGACGGAAAAATCGAGCTGATCGAAGAATATACCGGCCGAGTGGCGGAGAACCGGTATTTGCCGGACGGGCTTCAAGCCGCGCTTACGGCAAAAGAAGGGCTGTACTCCATAGCCGGCGGGAAAATTCTCGGGACGATCACCATTCAACACTTCATCAGCCTGTATCCGCAGATTTGCGGAATGACGGCTACCGCTCATGCATCCGCAATGGACTTCGAAGATATTTATGCGCTGCAGGTGCTGCAAATTCCGCCGAACCGGCCAAACATCCGGATCGACCATCTGCACCGGATTTATACCCATAAAGAAGCCAAACTTATGGCACTCGTACAAGAAATCTCATCCGTCCATAGGACGGGACGTCCAATTCTCATTGGTACGTCAAGCGTCGAAGAGTCTGCCATACTGGCAGAGGCACTAGCGGTTGCTGGCGTACCTTGCCATGTTCTAAATGCGAAAAACGATGCGGAAGAGGCAAACATCATCGCCAAAGCGGGAGAAACCGGTGCAGTGACGGTGTCTACAAATATGGCGGGACGCGGGGTCGACATCCGGCTCGGCGGCGTCGACCCCGCGCAAGCGGAGGTAATCGCCAAGCTAGGCGGGTTGTACGTAATTGCCACCCATGTGAACGAAAGCGTGCGGATCGACGATCAGTTGCGCGGGCGTTCCGGACGCCAAGGCGACCCGGGAGCTTCCGTTTTTTATGTAAGCTTGGAGGACGAGTTACTGCTTCGCTTCGGCATCCATAAAGCTGTTCGCGCTCCCAGACAGGATGAGGCTCTTGAAGAGTCGGGGCTCAGCAGCAAGATCACAAGTATTCAGCGGATTGTTATGGGCCAAAACTTCGATATCCACAAGGAACTGAACTGTTATTCGGATATGGTGGAGGATCAGAGGCGAATTCTATACGCGGAGCGGCTGCGAATTTTGAAAGGCGAGCAGCCGTTGAGCCCAGCGGAGCAGCGGGTACGGCTTTTTTATATCGACGAATTCTGGGCTGACCATCTTGCATACGTTTCTTACCTTCGTGAAGGCATTCACTTAGAGAGCCTTGCCAGCCGCAATCCAATCGATGAATTTCATGCGCAAATCACTGAAGCCTACGAGCAAATTCCTTCTAAAATAAATGTCGCGTCACAAAATATGCTTGAAAAGCTCGGAGGTTCAAATGATCCGGCAGAGTGGGAAAAGTTCGGCCTGAAAAGCCCTGCTTCCACCCGGACTTATATTATCAACGATCAATACCTACAGAATAAGCGAACCTCATGGACCGGAACGACCGTATTTGCTTATTGGCTTCGCACGGTTGCGAGGCCGATATTCAAGCTGTCAAAATATTGATGCAACGATGGGGCGGTTAGCCCCTACTCCTCTAGCTCATCCAGCTTCGCTTCCAATTCAGCCAGCTTGCGATTCGCTTGATCCAATATCTCCTGTTGTTCTGCGGTTTTTGCTCGTTTTATTTCTTTTTTGATGGCCATAATCTGCTGTTCCAAATAGAGAATTTCAGCTTCATTTCCTGCGTTGTTCCACATCTGTGAATAAGTCATTGTCGGTCTCCTTTTTTCTAATTAAGAAAAGCCTTCCATAAAGTTCAATCGAACTTTAGGAGAGCTTCTTTTTTTATCTACACAAGGCTTTCAAGTTCTCGCTTCTAGCAAAATTCTACTCTTGTGATGCTTCCTGTATTAAAGGCATCCCAGCTTCAACTAAACGTTTGTTTCGAATGAAGATAATGGACAGTATTACAGTTAACACCCCTGTTCCAACAAGGAGCCATTCAATCTCAATTACATCCGCGAGCGGACCGAATATCAGCATTCCAATTGGCATCATGGAAGTCGATATCATACCAAAGACTCCGAATATGCGTCCCAAGTAATCCGGATCTACCTTCTCTTGTAGCATTACGGTTGTCGGTGTATTAAAGACGGGCATAGCTACGCCGAAAATAGCCATCATAACCAAGTAGATCCAAAAAACAGGTACAATACCCAAAGCGAACGTACATACACCCATAATTAAGCTAGCAAAAGTCATTGTATATACTTTGTTTCGAAAGCCGCCCCATGAAGCAATAATTGCTCCGCCAGCCATCATACCGATAGAAAAAGCAATTTCAATGGCTGTTAATCGCCAATAATCATCTCCGAAGCTGCGTGTCACTTGTAGCGGTGTTAAAAATGCAGCCGGTGCCATCAATACGAAGAAAAAGGCGAAAAAAATGAAAAAAGTTTTGAGAAAGCTGTGGTTTTTAATATAGCTTAAACCCTGTTTAAAATCGTCCAAATAACTTGTCGTTTGTTTATCAGTCGCTTTTTTATGCAACGGTATTTTCAAAAAGAAAGATAATGTAAAGATCGCTATCGCCGCTGTGATAACATCGATAAAGAAAATGACCTCAATTGTTGCCAATGAAAGCAATGACGCGCTAACGATAGGTGCAACAAACATCATTAGTGCTTGAAGACTTCCGTTAATCCCATTTACTTTCGTCAGCTTATCCTCTGGTACAATTTGAGGTAATATTGCCCCAACCGCAGGTGATTGAACCCCAGCTCCGAGCGCACGAACTGCAGCAATGGCGAACAACAACCATATCTCATCATAACCAAGCAAAAATGTAATGGCTAAAATCAGTGTAACAAAGGCTATCATGGCATCTGCTATCATAATAAGATATTTCCGGTTGAAACGGTCCGCCCATACACCTGCAAACGGGGATAATAAAAAGGTAGGAATGAATCCACAAATAATAAATAATGTCATCATCATACCTGATTTTGTTGTAAGCGTAACGTACCACATAATAGCATATTGAACTAAAGCAGAACCGAATAACGAAAATGTTTGACTACTTAGAAAGATAATTATATCCCGTTTCCAATGTTTTTTGTTTTGTGCTTCGTTTGGTATCACTATAACTTACTCCCCCATTTTAAAAAATATCATTCATTCCCCATTCGCCTATTAAAATTAATTACCAAATCCGGTACTTCTAATTCTATGTACAAAAATTTTATATAAATCACATTTCTAGAATAGCACAGAAATATTCACCCCACCATTCAGCCAGCATCTTAAAATTAGCCTGTGCACACAAAGAGCCGGTATCCCCCTCTTTCGAGAAGCCACCGGCTCTTTTTACGTCTATTTCATTCTCCGTTTATACACTCGCATTGCGGAAGCCCAGAAAAACGCAAGTATTGCTAAACTCCATAATACCGCCACAAGCGTAGTTTTATCTGCCGTTCCTCCGAGTAAAAGAGAACGAATACTCTCGATAAGCGGTGTCATGGGCTGATATTCTGCGAAAACGCGTATAGCCGAAGGCATGCTGTCGGTCGGTGCAAAGGCAGAACTAACGAATAAAAGTAACATCAAAATGTAAGAAAATACTCCTGCTCCTTCAAATGATTTAGCAAGCAAGCCGAAGGTGACGGCAATCCAAGTAAACGCAAGTACGCTAAGCAACAAAATACCAATGGCTAATACCCAGCCGAGCACATCTGCTTTCGGTCGAAATCCCATTCCGAAGGCAACAAGGAAAATGGCAAGCAAGGAAATGACGTTAAAAACTAATGAAGCAACCACATGACCGCCTAGAATAGAAGCTTTTGCGATCGGCATGGAGTGGAAACGCTCGAATATGCCTTTCGTGAGATCGTTATTGATACGAAGAGAAGAATAAGCCACGCCACTAGCAATGCAAAAGAGCAATATTCCGGGCACAATATAATTGATATAGCTTACATCACCGGTGTTCATCGCTCCGCCAAAGATGTAAACAAAGAGCAGCATGATCATGATCGGCATGGCGATGACGGTAATAATCGTGTCGATGCTACGTGTGGAATGGCGAATGACACGCCCACTCATTACGGCGGTATCGCCTAGAAAATGAATGAATTTCATCGGGAGTCCTCCTTTTTGCTAGTGACGATCGCGAGAAAAACATCCTCAAGCGAGGGCAGTTTCTGCGCAAACTCGGCAATTTCTATGTCAGCTTCCGCTGCTTTCGTTAGCAGACGCATCATCTGTCTCGTACTTCCGTCTGTAATGACGGATAGCGTGAGATTGTTCAAATCTGTAGTCGCGTTAAATTCCTTTAACAGATCTTGTGCTTGATTTAGCGTTGTTTCATTGTCGAATCGAAGCTCGATATGACCCTTAGGCAAACTATTTTTTAGCTCCGCGGGACTGCCGCTTGCCACGATATGACCTTCATGTAAGATCGCGATTTGATCGGCTAGATGGTCAGCTTCCTCTAGATACTGCGTAGTTAAAAAAACAGTGACACCTGATCTCGCTAAATCCTTGATCATATCCCACATAGCAAGACGCGCTTGCGGGTCAAGTCCGGTGGTCGGCTCATCGAGAAAAATGACCGAAGGGTTACCCAGTAAGCTCATGGCCAAATCCAAGCGCCGACACATCCCTCCGGAATACGTGGAGATTCGGCGATCAGCGGCATCGAGCAAGTCAAAACGACGTAATAACTCCTCGGCTTGTTTGTCAGGATCGGGCAAATGGCGGAGTTTGGCTATCATTCGCAGATTCTCGCGTCCGGTCAGGATATAGTCAGCGGTGACGCTTTGTCCTGTCAGGCTGATCTCCTTACGTACTTGCTCTGGTTGCTTAGTTACGTCGTCTCCATTAATCTTTGCGCTTCCGTTGTCGGGCTGGAGCAGGGTGGCAAGAATTTTGATCATAGTGGTTTTACCCGCGCCGTTGGACCCTAGAAGAGCAAAAGTTGAACCCTTCTGAACAGTGAAGTCCACCCCCCGCAACACTTCCACGTTCTTATATGATTTTTTGAGGCCTATTACTTCAATCGCCCAATTATTGGATGTCATCCTAATCCCCCCTATCTTCCAAGTTTTTTGTGAATGGACTCGTTCATTTTGGCTCGCATTTTCCCTGTCCAAGTCTGAGCGGAAACGTCCTCGAGCAGCCCGTCACAGAACGCCATTACGTCATTCCCTACGATCTCCAGAACATCTCGACCTTCAGCAGCTCCCATCTCAAACATGTCAAGCATTTCGGGAAACAGGTTGATGACGCTAGAATCGTTAGTTGAGAAGTTCAGCATGTAGCGCGATGCGATATTGTAAACTTCTCGGTAATCGTTCGGGAGCGCTTTTGAACGTTTTACGCACTCTTTATAAGCCTTTTTTTGTTCACGTAAATCTTTAAATTTAGCGAGCATGTTCTTATACACGGCTATCCTCCTTCAGTTGGGTAAGTCTTGACGAAACATATCCCCATTTCTCCCAAAACATGGACAGTTCCCGCCATCCCTCTTCATTTAAACTATAAAATTTCCTTGGTGGTCCTATTTCGGACGGTTTTTTCTCGATATCGACAAGTTTATTTTTTTCTAACCGTATCAAGATGGTGTAGACCGTTCCTTCAACAACATCTTCGAAACCGAGCGCATTTAGCGTTTTTACGATTTCATACCCATAGGTTTCTTTCCGGCTGATGATTTCAAGTACACAGCCTTCCAAAACTCCTTTCAGCATTTCTGTTAGGTTATCCATTAAAATCCTCCAATGCTACTCTGTATTGCTTAGTACCACTATATAGTAACACCGAGTAGTGGAATTGTAAATAGGAGGAAAAGCGGATTACTGAAAATAAATACGACAGTAGTAGGGACTGGATTTGGTATGAGTGGAAAGCATTTGCTTTTAGTCAGTAACAATAAAGAAAGCCCGCGCTGGGCACGGGCTTTCTTTATTGTTACGAGGTTCTTCTACATCGACATAACTATTTATACGGATCAGCAATTTCTTCCCATTGACCAGTGAAGACATCAATTCTTCAATATCTTCTCGGGACAGCTTCTCATTCTGTAAAAAGTTGACTAACATCGGGCGCATCGTTCCACCGTAGATCCGCTTCAGAAAAGATTGTGTCTCCGATTGGACGCATTCCTCTTCCCGCACCAGTGGGTAATATGAATACACTCTTCCTGTCTGGTTGTAACCGATAGCCCCTTTCTCCGTCAGACGCTTAATCAGCGTCCGAACCGTTTTTGGGTTCCAGTCCCGGTTGCCCTCCAGAGCTTCAACAATCTCTCCTGCCGTACGCGGGGCTCCAGTCCACAGCACCTTCATTACTTCCCACTCGGCATCCGAGATTTCTGGAATTTCCGCAGACATAATCCTATCCGCCTTTCTTTCCATTGTATGACTATTTTGGGGAGATAATTGTGAATATCCTCTTTTTTATAGTTTAAATTAAGGTTGGCCCCTTCACTGACCCGGTGTATGGACAATGTACAAGAAGAATTATGATTACGTACATTAAAAATATTAATACAACTCTCCAAAGAGGTGGAACGTGTGCCTATTAAAAATGGTAATCAATACATCGAACGAATCGACCGGCAAAATATCAATATCTGGTACAAAGGGACGCGTATCGAAGGACCATTATCCAAACATCCTGCATTTCAAGGCCTCATACAAACACAAGCCGAAATGTACAACATGCAGTGTGACGAACGTTATTTAGCGCAGATGACCTACCCTTCGCCTGATACTGGAGAGCTTGTTGGTCTATCTTTTCTCCCACCCAAAAGTGTTGATGATTTAGAACGTCGAAGAAAAATGATTGAACTCTGGTCAAACAGACATCACGGTTTTTTAGGACGCTCCCCAGATTATATGAATACAGCAATCATGTCTTTGTTTACTGCAGCCGATATCCTTGAGGACCTTCATCCGAAATATGCTGAGAACCTCAGGAGATACTATGCCTACTGCCGAGATCATGACATTACTTTATCCCACGCATTCATCCAGCCACAAGCAAGTAAAATATCCGGTCAGGTTGATGCCACAGAGGATTCTATCGCTGCTAAAGTCGTAGAAATCAAGGACGAAGGGATGGTTGTGACTGGTGCTTTTATGATGGCAACACAAGGGGCTACATGCGATGAAATGCTAGTATTCCCTACGCCTTCACCATCCCTTGTAGATGATGATAATCCCTTCGCATTTGCCTTTGCAGTACCTAATGATCTGCCTGGGATGACTTTTTTTTGCCGTGAAAGTTACTCAGCCCCATCTACTTACGACCATCCCTTAAGTTCTAGATATGAAGAAATGGATACACTTGTTATATTTGACCGCGTACTCATCCCTCATGATCGAATATTTTATTACGGAGATGAGATCTACTGTGCCCGATTGTTCGGTGAGAGTCACTTTCATACCCATATTGGTCACCAAATCATCACCCGCTATATTGCTAAGACTGAGTTCTTTCTCGGTGTGCTAGAATCTTTGGCAGAAGAACAAAATGCTGAGCTCGAGTCCTTCACCATTCTGCCGATTTCAAGAATACTGACGTTTCTAGAAACATTCAAAGCGTTAAGACTCGCTTCTGAAGTAGGAGCATCCCACGATAAATTTGGATTTCTTGTTCCTGACAAAGGCCCCCTTCTAGCTTCAACCATTCACTTTTCAGAGTTTTATCCGAAGATGGTTGAAATGGTTCAAAATCTCAGTTCTAGCGGGCTTATCATGATCATCTCTGAATCGGACTTCAGTTCAAGTGCCGGTTCATACCTCCATCAGTATTTGAAGGGTAATGTCTCGGATGCGCGGTACCGAAATGCCTTATTCCGGGTCGCATGGGAACTGGGAGCGGGTGCATTCGGTGGCCGCCAAACCCAATTTGAGCGGTTATTTTTTGGGAATTCAGAAACAATGGCCTGGCGTATGTACAATAGCTACGATAATCATGAATACTTCCGTCAAATCATTCACGAATTTATTTCACCAGAAGACCCCCTCCCTAATTCAACAACAGATGTAGTTTCTAATTGAGCTTTCTTTTTGTATATTTTTCATGTTGAATTGAACTTTTCGAATTGCTCCCACGGCCAGGTGACATGAAATACTATAGCCCTGGCTGGAGCGTTAAGACTTAGAAATCGCACCTAATTATACGAGATCAGTGTTACAATTTTTTCAGCACGAATACTCCTCCCTTCAGTTACTCCTTTGTTAATAACCAAAAAAGAAGAGCCAGAGCACTCACAATTGCACCTAACAAACTCACTCCGTTCCAGCCAAAGTAAACATAGATACTCGTAGATGCGATCGACCCAGTGGCGCTGCCAATGGAATAAAAAATCATGTAACCGGCAGTAAGCCTACTGCGTGCCTCAGGTCGCAAAGTAAGGATCATGCTCTGATTGGTGACATGTACGGCTTGTACTGCAAGATCAAGAAGGATAATACCAACGATTAATGCAATAAGCGAATGTTGAACATAACTTATTGGCAACCATGATATGAGCAAAAGAATCAAGGCTACACCTGTGGTCTTCTGCCCTAAACCTCGATCGGCGAGGCGACCTGCTCGGGCTGCTGCTAACGCGCCTGCAACACCTGCGAGACCAAACGCTCCAATCGCAGTATGTGAAAGAGAAAACGGTGGGGCGCTGAGAGGTAATACTAGAGACGTCCATAATATACTGAAAGCGGTAAAAATCATCATGCCTAGTGCAGCACGAATTCTAAGAGTTCGTTCCTGAGCAAACAACGTGAACATTGAACGAATCAACTGTAGGTAAGATAATGATTCTCTTTTATGCTCATAATGTGGTAACACCCGAAACAATACACATGCCATGATTAGTGTTAATACCGCGGAAACAAGGTAGACAGAACGCCAACCTGCTAAATCCATTAATACGCCAGCGAAAGTTCGCGCCAGTAGAATACCAATTACTATTCCACTTGTCACAACACCAACGACACGCCCACGTTCGGCTGGAGCAGCCAAAGTTGCCGCGAATGCAACGAGCGTCTGTGTCACTACGGCTAGAAACCCAACCGCTGCTATACCTATGAATAACACTTTACTGCTGGTGGCAGTACCAACGACAATTAAAGCCAATACGGATAGAAGCATCTGTCCAGCGATCAGCCAACGCCGATTTAATAGATCACCCAGAGGCACTAGTAATAACAGTCCAAGTGCATAAAAAATTTGGGTGATTGTAATAACAAGTCCAACGAATGAATGAGAAATATCAAACTCGTTC
The DNA here is from genome assembly GCF_037972555.1 of Paenibacillus sp. FSL R5-0744. Taxonomy (NCBI): domain Bacteria; kingdom Bacillati; phylum Bacillota; class Bacilli; order Caryophanales; family Paenibacillaceae; genus Paenibacillus; species Paenibacillus sp. FSL R5-0744. Next base: position 2,903,508 of record NZ_CP150228.1, on the reverse strand, counting down.
GAAATAGCGTCCAGTAAAGGTTGTGCATAATAAATGTTAGCAACAACTATTCCGCAGGCGATGGAAAATAAAAGTGCCACATTACGAGATATTATTGATACAGGCACTGGTTCCGACGCTCTAAGCCCTCCTCGTACTTTTTCAGTTTTTTTGACTGTTTGATCCGCTATAATAGCTTTCGATTCCTCAACAGATTCCCCCAAAGATAACGCCTCCAGATTAACTTTTATCAAATTCATAAATTACATACCAATCAGTACGTAAATACGTTTGACAAATATAACTCTAAAAAAAGATAACTGTCAAGAGACTAGCTTTTGAACAATCGAAAATTAGAAGCCGAGTATTTATACGTTCATTTCTTATTGACATAATAATTTTCAAACCATAAAATAATATCATACCGTTCGATATGAAAAGAGGGAGTTACTATGGCTCGACCACGTGAATTTGATGAGGAAAAAGCATTGGATGCAGCTATGCAAGTATTTTGGGAAAAAGGGTTCGAGGCTACCTCTTTAAGCGACCTGACATCAAGAATGGGTATTCAGCGGCCTAGCATCTACTCTACCTTCGGAGATAAAAAAGGACTATTTGAAGCTGCGTTGCGGAAATATACGAGCTCTCATGCTGCTTATGTTCGTAACAAGCTTCAAAACAATTCTTCTGTTAAAGAGGCATTCCGTGACTTTTTCGAAAATATAGTGACAAAAGAATATGGACAACATCCGAACTGGGGATGCTTTTGCATTAATTCGATGGTTGAACTTTCACCCCACGATGAGAAATTTGAGCTCCTGACAAGAGAACACCAGATGTATCTCTCGGTAATATTTCAAGAAACGATTGATCGAGGTTTGCGCTCAGGTGAGCTTGATTCAACTATTAACGCAAAGAGTTTAGCGCAGACACTTGTCGTATCATTAATTGGACTTACTGTGATCATGAAATCCCGTCCTGAAAGATCATTTGTAGATAATTCTGTAAAAGAAATACTTACATTGTTACGATAGAATCAAAAATTAGGTATGCAGCTTTTGTAACTTCGAAACTTTAATATGTTTAATAACTCTTCACTAATCCTGTTTTCCTGTCGATAATTTATAGTAGATGGAAAAGTATGGAGGAGCATATGAACACTAATCGCAGAACTGAACCTTTTCGATATACCCTTAAAGAACCTGTAACCCTTGATCTTCATATTCTTAGTATTAACGGAATTCAGGTTCCTTCTAAGCCTGTAAGAGCTGTACTGTTCGACATCAGTCGATCGGGTTGCCACTTATCATTCCCCCTCAATATCAACCCAGAAAATAACCTGGTACGCATCGGAATGGAAATGAATCTTACGGATGAATCTATGTACATAGAAGGAATATTAAAATGGAACAGAGAACAGCAAGGCAGTTTCCACTACGGTATTCAATTGGACATTCCTGAGAATGACGGTGATCGTCTTCCAAGGGTACTACGCAGGCTTGCAGGGGAAGGTAAAATATTGGTTCGTTGAACGATCAAAATCAGAATAGTGACCCATTTCATAAAAACAAACCCGCGTGTAGACGCGGGTTTGTTACAGTTTTTGCTGCTGTTATTGAAAATCAAGATAATTTCTAACACTTCTACATTTGTTCTTGAGGTATATCTCGTTCAGGGGTTACCGGTATAACTTGCTCTTTCTCCAGCACCTCTTTTAAATCATCCTGAATTCTTCGATCCCAATGAGGAACACCGGAGCGATATGCCGCTCTGCCTGTTAGGTGAGCGGATAAAGGTGCAGTTATAAATACAAAGACAATTCCTAGTAATAGCTTTGCACTAATATGATTCTGAAAAAATGCAAAATATAGAAATGCCCCAACCAAGACACATAAAACACCGAGAGTGGCACTCTTCGCGGCAGCATGTGATCTTAGATAAACATCAGGTAGCCGTATCAAACCAATAGCACTAACGGCGCTAAGCAATGCCCCTACAAGAATTAACAAGGCAAACAGCAACTCACCTGTAGTCTTGATCATTTCCATTTTCTAGCACCACTCCCTTTTCGATATATCTGGCAAAGGCTGTCGTTCCAATAAAGGAAAGAATTCCAATCAATAAAATAATTTCTATAAAAGCCTGCGTTTGGAGAAAGACAGATAACACGGCCACCATTGCTAGCAGATTAATTCCAATCGTATCTAGTGCAGCGACTCGGTCAGGTAAAGAAGGTCCTTTCACCAAACGCCAAGCACATACGCCTATAGCTAAAGCCATGATCGTAATGGATAGCATAAGAATAAAATGAATCATTAGCGGGTCACCTCCAGTATCGCTCGCTCAAAGGTATCACGGATATTTGCTCTGAACTGCGCAGGGTCATCAACATCCATAGCGTGAATATACAATGTCCGATTATCATCCGACACTTCAAGCACCACCGATCCAGGAGTGAGGCAGAGCATCGTGATTAACGTTGCCACTTCCCAATCTGATTTCAGCTCTGTAGTATATTTGAGGATAGCTGGACGTATATTAAGCTCCGGTCTTAGAACGGCTTTTACCACTACATAACTAGAAACGACCAGCTCCCGCAGCAGCAACAAGATTAGCTTAATGATCGCCCACACTTTTCCAAGATATAACCTGGGCCAAAAGCGTCGCATTCCGAGCAGAATGAGTATACCGAGCAGGAAACCAATGACGAAACGTGGCCCAGTCCAATCATTGTGCAGAAACATCCACAGGAATGCTATCATGAAATTCAATAATAGTTGAAAAGCCATAGTATCTACTCCTTCATGACAGCGTTAATGTATAATGCTGGATCGGCCAGTACGGCTCCGGCTTGGCTGACATATCCGTTTACCGTCTCAGCACCTACACCCATCAGAATTACAATCGCGAACAGAACAGCTGCCGGTGCCATCATAGCTTTATAATGAAGCGGTTTGACTTGTTCTTCCCTTTTCTCGCCACCCCAGAATACCTGCTGGAATACCTTGATCAAGGAATATAACACTATGAAGCTTGATGCAAGTGCAATTAGTGCCAGAACCACATGATTCTGTCCAAATCCGCTACGTACCATCATCACTTTTCCAGCGAAACCACTAAGTGGTGGAACACCAACCAACGCCAAAGTCAGTACGAAGAACATCCAGCCGGTCCACGGATAGCGTCGAATTAAACCACCCATTTCTTTTAAGCGGTCGGTGCCCGATGCTGAGATAATCATCCCGCCCAGGAAAAATAATAATGCTTTGGCAACCATATCATGCATTAAATAAAACACTACACCATTTAACGAATCCTGAGTCGCGACAGAAATCCCAAAAGCAATAAATCCAACACTGATGATGATATTATAATTAAAAATCCGCCCCAGATCGTTGTAAGCCAGTGCACCGATTGCACCAAGGATCATCGTCGCTCCCGCCATCCAGGCAATCAGTGAATGGGTGAGTCCCGGTTCTTGAATAAAAATCAATGTAAAGGTACGTGTAATGGCATACAATCCCACTTTCGTTAACAATGCTCCAAACAGTGCTCTAACAGCCACAGGTGGTGCACTATAAGAATCCGGAAGCCAGAAAAAGAGCAACAAACCTGCCTTTATCGAAAATACGATCAGCAGCAGGACCGCAATGACGTTCATTACACCGCCTTGTCCCGCCTCTGCTACACGCATAGATAGATGTGCCATATTCAGTGTTCCTGTCGCGGCATATAAATAAGCAAGCGTTGCTACAAACAAGGAAGAGGAAATCACGTTAACTAATACATATTTTAACGTCTCTCTCAGTTGACCTTTGGAGCCACCAAGTACAATTAAAGCGTACGAGGCAACTAACAGGACCTCAAAGCAGACGAACAAATTAAACAAATCTCCGGTGAGAAAGGAGCCAAATACCCCAGTTAATAGAAAATGGAAAAACGGATAGTAATAAAACCTTTCTCTTTCTTCCCCAATGCTGGCGAAGGAAAAAAACAGACATGCCGCACCAACAATAGCACCGACTAGCACAAGTAAGGCCGCAAACATATCGGCAACAAACACAATGCCATAAGGTGGAAGCCATCCACCCATATATAGGGTCTGGATGCCCTTTGTACTTACCTGGTACACAATGATGCCAGAAACCAATATATTTAAAAACACACTGACGGCACTGATAATACGTTGCAGATCCACTCGGTCTTTTAGAAAAATCAGTATAACTGCCGTAAAGGCCGGAATCAGCAGAGGCAGCACTAGCAAGTTGTTCATTGTTGTCTCTCCTCCTTGGTTCCTTCCACATCATCCGTGCCCGTCGAACGGTAAGTCCGGTATGCCAAAACAATGAAGAATGCTGTTACTCCAAAACTAATTACAATAGAGGTCAAAATGAGCGCCTGCGGTAACGGATCTACATACGCCTCCGCTTTTTCACCTAGCAATGGAGGAGCACCTGTCTTGAGACCCGACATTGTCAGTAGCAGTAAATGAACACCATGGGTAATTAAATTAGTACCCAGCAGGATGCGTAGCAAGCTTTTGGAAAGGACTAGATAAACACCTACGGTAAACAATACGCCGATCGCCAAGGCAACAACAAGCTCCATTAGCTATCCCTCCCGATCGTAAGTATGATATTCATAGTGACACCAATAACAGCTAGATAAACACCAAGATCAAAGAACATTGCAGTGGTTAATTCTGTTTTGCCCATAAGCGGCAATTGGAAATACCCAAAATTTTGGCTCAGGAAGGGTACGTCGAATATAAATGAGCCAACCCCGGTAAGAAAAGCAATCGAAATCCCGATCGCAATTAACTTACGATAATTAATAGGCAGCACTTTCTCAACCATATCCATCCCAAAAGTAATAGCAAGTAGCACCAAACCTGCAGAAGCCATCAAAGCCCCAATAAATCCGCCTCCCGGATTATTATGACCGGCAAAAAACAAAAACAACGAAAATATCAGAATGATAACGAATGCTACTTTAGCTACCGCTTGCAGTAACACATCATCACTTCGGGAATAACGAGGCTTATTATAGGGAACAACCCTCTTCAGTTGGTCTGCTGTACCCTCTCCATCCAACTGCAGCTTGATCATGGAATAAATAGCAAGTGAGGCAAGGCCTAGTACTGTTATTTCAAACATGGTATCAAAGCCGCGGAAATCAACGAGCAGAACATTGACAATATTTTTACCGCCACCCAAAGTATAGCTGTTCTCCACATAATATTTCGAGATGGATTCGAACGGACTACTGCCTAGAGCAGCAAGTGCAACCAATGTCATCGTTACGCCCATCCCGATGGAAATAATTAGTTTCAGGAAATGCGCACGAGGTTTGAGCTTCTCTTTTTCCAGCCTAGGCAAATGCCTGAAACATAATAGGAACAATGTAACAGATACCACTTCAACAATCATTTGCGTAAGCGCCAGATCAGGAGCTCTGAACAGAACAAAGAGCAAAGTAACCATATAACCAACCATTCCTGTTAACAAAATGGCTGTTATTCTGGAACGCACAAACGGAATAGCTAAAGCACCTAGGAGCAAAACCATTACAGCAATAACCTCAAACAAAGAAAAGGGAGTATACTCAGTCGTACCAAGTGTAATTCCATCTGAATACCAGACCACACCGCAAATCGTTACGATCAAGAAGGAAAAAATATACATTAAATAATGTCTCATGGAACCAGTCATATAAGAACCAGTCACCCATCTAGACAATTTCTCAACCAGCCGGATTACTCCGTCATAGACTTGATTTAAAGTGTAGCCACTGCCCCATTCTTTATCGACCAGACTTAAGCGGCCATAGATTCGGTATACAGTAATACCAAGAATCACAACACCAAGTGTCATCCATACTTCTGGTGTAAAGCCGTGCCAGAAATGGATATTCACAACAAAAGGTTCCCCGGTCTGCAAGATAGGGTGAATAGCATTCATTGCAGGGATAATAAGTGTATTAGATAATATATTCGGGAAAAAACCGATAAATATAGACAGCACTGCTAGCAGGCACGGGGCAAGCAGAAGTCCAAATGGGGCTTCATGCGGTTTTTTGTCCAGCTTCTCAGGCTGATATTTTCCGAAAAAGGTGTGGAATACCAAAATCATACTGTATGCAAAAGTAAACACGCTGGCAATCCAGGCCAAAACCGGGAAGAGCGTAAACAACGAGGGAATAGAGAATATATCCAAGTTTCGGATATTCAGGACAGCTGTAAAAAACATCTCTTTACTTAAAAATCCTGAAAATGGCGGCAAACCAGCCATGGAGAAACTGCCGATCATCGCTACCGTAAAGGTAACCGGCATAATGGAAATCAGTCCGCCCAGCTTTCGCAGGTCGCGGGTACCCGTCTCATGGTCAACTATACCGACCATCATAAACAAAGAGCCTTTAAAGATGGCATGGTTAATAAGGTGAAAGATAGCCGCTGTTGTTGCAGCAGTGTAAAAGACTGAATCTTCCCCTGCAAAAAATGCCGCTGCCGATCCCATTCCTAGCAATCCCATAATCAGTCCAAGTTGACTAATCGTTGAATAGGCTAATAGAGCCTTCAGGTCCGTCTGCTTCATCGCCTGGATAGAGCCATAAATCAAGGTGATCAAACCGACGCCTGACACAACCCAGAACCACTCATATTGCCCCGCAAAAATAGGGCTGAAACGGGCGACAAGATACAATCCAGCTTTAACCATCGTTGCCGAGTGAAGATATGCGCTGACGGGTGTCGGTGCCTCCATGGCATCCGGCAGCCAGATATGAAACGGAAACTGAGCTGATTTGGTGAAGGCGCCTAAGAGAATTAGTAGCATCGCCGGAATAAATAAAGCATGCCCGCTAATATCGCCAACCTCACTCCAAATTTCCCTGATACTAAAGGTGCCTGTCATTACATAAAGCATTAAAAAGCCGGCAAACATCGCTAAACCACCAAATACGGTAATCAACATAGATTTGAGAGCACCATACCGCGATTTTTGCCGCCGATGCCAGAAAGCAATCAACAGAAATGACGAGACACTTGTTAATTCCCAAAAACCGTATAACACCATCAAGTTATCCGAGAGTACAACGCCAAGCATCGCTCCCATAAACAACATTAAATAAATATAAAAAGGGGTCAACGCTTCTTTTCGCTTGTCTAGATAATAAATCGAATAGATAATTACAAGACTACCCATTCCAGTGATTAACAAAGCGAACAGTAAACTTAATCCATCCAGATGGAAAACCAAATCAATGCCTAGGGAAGGAATCCATGAAACGGTTTCATATCCCAAATCCCCTCCCTTAATAACAGGAATCCGGGTTAAAAAATATACAAACAAAGCGAGTGAACCGGGGAAAACAAGCCATCCTCTATGAAGGTTGGATGCTCTCTTGGTCAAAAGTGCGATTACTAAGGCCATTAGAAACGGAACAAGTATGATTACATGCAGCAAAGGCAGTCCTCCTTTTCCACTTGAGCTTATCAAGTTGTGAACTTTAGTACTTACTTTTTTACCAAAAGCCAAAGATCATATGATTGGAAGGGCCCTTAATAATAGGCCCTCATGAAGATAAGGGCACGCCGATTATAAAGAATCGGTCAATGTGCCATCACAAATATGCAAATATCTAGTCTTTCCATCCTCTTGCTCAATTCTGAATAAACCGTTCTCAAATTCTGTGTGTAATTCGTGAAAGAACTTTCCTTTAAGCGAATACTCTCCCTTAGGTTCATCACTGAGCTGATACTCATCCCCGATTTTGACCAGGTAGGCGATTACGCCTTCCTCATGGGTTTCTTCCAGCCCGGCGCGCATCCGTTGAACGGCGACTACATGCAGATCCATCATTTTCATTTTACCAATGAGTTCATTGATGAAATTGCGTTTGGTAAGCTCCTGCCATCGAGTCTGAGCAGATTGTCCAATGACGATCTGTGTAACCTCATTCTTTTCAGCTACTTCTACAATAATATCAGTTGTTTTTCGGCCTTCACGTTTCCGAATGATAAATTCTGCGCCAGCTTCATCGGCAAGACGTTTCCAAACCGTCATATACATTTCTTTGCTCTGATTATATTCATCATTGTCCGAACTATCGACATTTAATACAAACAATGGGGCCCCTATTATTTCAGATAGTTGCACACCACGCCGGATTAAACGCTCCCCATGCGGACCATAATGAACACAAACCATAATCTTTTCATTGTGTATGACCTTCACCCTCCTGTAACATGGCCAAGAAATACAAAAGGAGCCTACTGGCGTTAGGCCCCTTGCGTAAATCTAAAACCGATAAGTTATACTTAATTATATCTATTCCTATGTTTTTTGTAAAGTTTAATGGTTATCATGGAACATATTTCTACGTAATGCTTGTACTATGCCCATCTTTTGAAGTTATCATACAATGAAAATTTTAAATATCCCTTTACAGGAATATTCACTTAATGGTATATTTTAAAAGCAAACAGGAAATACAAGGAAGTAGGCCTGTTGAGTCGCTCCATCATGGCCCGTCATATGAAATCCGAATCAAATCAATGAATCGAAGTGATGATTGTTTATGAATACTAACGTAATGAGTGCTTTAGCAGAGCCTAATCGTATGCAGATCGTTGAACTATTACGCGAGAAACCCCTAACCGTTGGAGAGATCGCAGAAAGTCTTCAGTTGCGGCAGCCTCAAGCGTCCAAGCATTTGCGTGTTCTCAGTGAAGCAGGCCTTATTGAAGTTCAAGCTGTTGCTAATCGGCGCATTTGCAAGCTCCGCCCTGACCCTTTTAAGGAATTAGACACTTGGTTAGAATCCTACCGTCATATGTGGGAGGAACGCTACGATCGACTGGATGATTATTTGCAGAAGCTACAAAGCAAGGAATTAGATAATGAAAAGTAAACGAGGAGGATTTATCCAATGACAAATTCTAACCAAACCAACCAACTAGTATCCAAAGTTGAAGGCAGCACTCTAATATTAGAGCGTATTTTTAAAGCTCCACGTGAGCTAGTTTTTAAAGCTTTTTCTGAGGCTGAGCATTTGAAGCATTGGTGGGGGCCAAAAGGCTGGACACTTCCCGTATGCCATGTTGATTTCCGGCCAGGAGGTACTTGGCATTATTGCATGAAGTGCGAGGATAAGAGTCAGGGAGATTTCTACGGTATGGAGTCTTGGGGTAAGGCGATTTATCGGGAAATTTCGACTCCAGAGCAAATTATTTACACGGACGGGTTCTCAGATGCAGAAGGTAATATTTCAAAAGATCTGCCCGAGACACTAGTCCAACTAGATTTTATCGAGCTGAATGGTCAAACGAAGCTGGTTAACACCGGTAAATACGCTTCTCCAGAAGCGTTACAACAAGTGATTGATATGGGGATGCTACCGGGTATTTCACAAACCTTTGATAATTTGGACGTACATCTTGAGAATATACAGAAGCATAGCTAAGAGAAGAGAAGATAAATAGGACGATGCAAGGATACTCTATCCTGCTCGTCCTTTTATTCATTTTGCGGGAAATAAGAACCTGATGCTACTCGGAAAATATTGCAGAAAAAACGTGTCATTATGCGTGCCTAATGGATCTGTCTCAAACATCACCCGCTGATCAGCTCCATCTACCTTCTCTTTTAAAATATCAAAAGCACGTTTACTATTAGGCACCATGTCCTTCTGTGCATTAGTCTTCTGGATACCTTCCTGTTCACCTACATACATATAGACTTTGCATTCCCTATCTAACTTTGAAGTCTCCATATAATGTATAAAATCTTTAAACCACACAGACGCGGATATGAATATAAAATTATCAAAAACAGACTCTGTCTTGTACATCGCGTACATACTTATTAACCCACCTAGTGATACACCGCCTAATGCCAATTTGCCCGGCTCATGAGAGATGCGAAAGGAACGAATTATATGCGGGACCAGTTCCTTATATACGTAATTCAAATAATCATCCCCCTTGCCCCCAAAGGACCAATCCTTAAAAAGTGCAGGCATTTCCCAAGGTGTATATTCATCATTACGAAGCTGAGAATCAATCCCGATAAAAATAACCGGCTCTGTAATCCCCTCCTCCACATCCCTTTCTATATCAGCAATCGACTCTTTGAACAAGAAATCGCCATCCTGTAAGAAAACCGCCGGGAAGCTTCGCTCAGTAAACAAATGATATGCTTCAGGGAGATACACGATAATTTGTCGCCCCATATGTTCAAAAGTAGTAAGTTCTCCTAACATCATCCTGCATCATATCCCCTTCCTTAACAATTCAACATACGGAACGCTCTGCTCATGATGGTCGGCACTACTGACGCGTGGTTTTCATCTGGCGCTATGTAATGCTCAACCTGCAAATCAGGCAAAGAATACTCACACAATTTTGAAAATAATCCTTTAGCATCATCGACCATAAATGCCTCTTCACTGCCCACTGTGATCAATAGCTTTCGTTTCTCGGATCTTATCGTTTGCCCCTTCTTATAAAACGCCTCCGCATACGCCAAGATTTCATGATCATTCCACCAAATCGAGGGGCTAGAGGCCAAATAATACTGGAATAGCTCGGCACGAGTAAACAGCGTCCAAAGAACAAACAATCCGCTTAATGAGTGACCAAACAAAACTTGCTTATGCTGATCGATATTATATTTTTCAGAGATCAGGGGCATTAATTCCAATTCTAAAAAAGATAGTAACTTTTCAGCACCACCATGTGGTCCTATGTCAGCATTTTTCAATCGATCCGGATATACATACTGCTTCGCAGGAGGCGTGAAATCATAAAATCTTCTTTTGGACACCTCATCATCTGAACCATAATGCCCAATGCCAATCACGATGGCTGGTGCAATCAAAGTTTTCGGCGCATTTCTTGACTGCAATTTCACGACATCCCGGCCCAATTGAAAATATGAATTACCATCGAGCATATAATAGACGGGAAATCCATGCTCAGGGGCCTCTTCTCTCGGAATTGAGACCTTTATATCATACGTGTAGCCCATATACTGAGATTCTAGCTTCCATGATTCTGTGCGTTCGAGTTCAACTTGTGTTGACATATGTGCTGCTCACTCTCCCCTACACTCTTGACTTGGCTAATAAATATAAGAAATAGGGAATGCCAATAATCGAAACGACTATTCCCACAGGTAACTCTGCTGGCTGAAATAATGTTTTGGCAAAATAATCCGAGATCACCAGCAAAAACATCCCAACCACTGCACTGGATAACATAATATAGCGGTGATTAATCCCTACTAATCTTCTGGCGATGTGAGGAGCCATCAATCCTATAAAACCTATAGAACCGGATACAGATACACAGACACTTACAATCCCCACACTGCATAACAGAAAGATCAGCTTTTCTTTTTCTACGGAGATCCCCAAGCTTTTTGTGCTGGAATCCTCCAATTGAAAATAATTGAGCAAATAGCTTTTTCGATACATCACAAATCCTAAAATCAGCACCCAAGGTGTGATCATTATGATATAAGTCCAATTCGCGCTGTAAATACTTCCGACACTCCACACCGCAGCCATTTCATAATCACTTGCATTCATTTTTAGAGATAGATACAACGACAACGCGCCAAAACCACTGCTTATCGCGATCCCTGTCAATATCAAACGTTGCATATCAAGTGCACCATTCCGCCAAGAGAAAATAAAGATAACCACAACTGCGGCAAGACCCCCCACAAAACCAAAGAGAGGCATGGCTAGTATCGAAAACCAGCTTTCTTTAAAAAAAGTAACCCCTGACATCTGAAAGAAAAACATAAATGCAACAATGGCAGCTCCGGCACCTGCATTAATCCCAAGGATACCTGGATCAGCCAGCCCGTTTCGGGTAATGCCTTGAATGACCGCTCCAGCCATCCCCAGACCTATGCCTACTAACGACGCAATAATGATCCGTGGTAGTCGAAATTGAAAAATAACCAGGTCAAATTTAGGATTGGGATCTATTCGCAGCAGCGTTTTTATCACATCCATGACAGACATATCAAAAGCGCCATTCGTTAGATGAAAATACCCCGCCACAAGTGTTAGCAGGATAAAAGCTAGTAGCGTCAATATATAGCGACTAAACTGTATTCTGCCTCTATCCACGTTGCTCTCCCCCTTTAACCCGAATTAAATAAAGGAAGAACGGGATTCCAATAAAGGCTGTCACAACGCCAATTGGCGTCTCAAACGGAAAGTTAATATACCGGCTTAAGACATCACAAAATGCTAAAAAAACAGCCCCAATGACTGCTGAGCAAGGAATGATGAAACGATAGTCGATACCAACGATAAAACGTGTAATATGAGGAATGATTAGACCTACAAAGGCAATCTTACCTACTAAGGCCACTGCTGTCCCGGTCAGACATACAACAGATAAAATACTGATGATTTTCACCCATTTTGTTCGTTGACCCAAGCTAATTGCCGTTTCATCCCCTAGGGAGGCAACCATTACAGATTTAGAAATACTAACTGCCAAGAGCAGACCAACGATTATAAAAGGAATGGACAATATTAGCATATCTGGATTTACAGTATGTATTTTCGAGCTATACCAAACGCTAACATTTTGTGAGACTTGAAAAAACATTGCTACTGCTGAGGCAATACTACTTAAAAATGTACCAATTACAGTACCAATAATGGCTAGTCTGACTGGAGATAAGCCGTTTTTGACCAATGAGCCAAATCCGAAAACCAAACCCGCTCCGATAGCGGAACCCACCATGGATAAAAGAATCATATGAACATTCGATAATCCAGGATAAAACACCATAGCCAACGTAATAACAAATGCCGATCCGTCATTTACTCCCATAATCGATGGTGATGCAAGATAATTCCGTGTAACGCCTTGCATTAACGCCCCTGAAACAGCTAGAGCCGCTCCAACTAATAAAGCGGCGATTACACGCGGTAATCTAGATGTCATAATAATGTTGTGGTCCACATTATTTGCATCGAAGTGTGTAAACGCCTGCCAGATTGTTACTATTCCAATATCCTTAACACCATATAAGACGGATACAACCATTGCTAATACGATGAATAATGGAGAAGTTGATAGGATCAATATAACTTTCCAATTTTTTGTATTCATCTTATTCATCGCACCTTCGGTTTTACTTCAAGAGATTTTCAATTGCAGCATCCAGGAATCTTACTTTAGACCAAGCTGTACCACCTTGCGCCAACGGATCAATTGCATTTACAAAGACATGATTGTTTTTGACTGCATTTACGCTTTTGAAGATCGGATTCTTAAGTAAATCATCAAGTGCCGTTGCATTATCCGTATTCTCGCTGGTCTCAAACTGCAAGAAAATATAGTCCGGATTAATTTCCGCTAAAGCTTCTAGTGAAAGCTCAGCTTGAGCTTTAGTAGTTGTTATTACTTCGGGAATGGTAGCACCTAAATCTTCGTAAATAACCGGATTCAGGTAAACACCCGCTGGGTACACACACATACTACCCTCACGAATACGAATAACTAGAATTGATTTATCTTTCAACTTTTCTCCAATGTCAGCCTTTGCACTAGCAGCTTTTGCTTCATAATCGCTAATAATCTTTTCTGCTTCTGAGGTCTTTCCGGATATTTGACCTAGTAAAAGCAGATTATCTTTCCAATTCGTTGATATATGTGAATAAGGAATCATCGTTTGAATTTTATTAAGCGCACCCGACACATCTTCACCAAACTTGGAAGACCCTAAAATAACATCTGGATCTAGCTGCAAGATCGCCTCATTACTTGGAGCAAATTTATCCCCCACTAAAGATGCACCCGCTAATTCAGTTGATAAATAAGCTGGAATGGCATTTGCTATGGCTAGCACGCCTACAGGTTTCACTCCTAGAATTGCAGCATCTTCCATAGATTCCAGACTTGCAGCTACGATATTGTGAATCTCTGTAGGTACAACATAATCCTTACCTAGATATGTAATGGTTTGTTCAGTGGCAACTGCCTCCTGAGCCGCATTTCCTTTGTTATTTGCATTTCCCTCAGCTGCTACCGCTGCATTATTTGCACTTTTTGAAGCTGCGTTATCCTTTTCATTGTTACCGCAAGCCGCCAAACTCAAAGCTAAAACCGCTGATACCCCTGCTAATAAAACTTTTTTCTGATTCATTTTCTATCTCCCCATCTATATTTTATTTATCATTCTTTATAGCAAAGTAATGATAATGAGAATCGTTATCATATTAAATCATATGAGAATAATTATCAATAGATTTCTTTAAATATATGAAATTTTGTAAATTGTCAGATCATTATAAAGGGAGAAATTTCCGCAGATGACGTAATTGTTAAAAAAGGAAATGGAGCTGGCGGTGCATCCGTGTCACATGTACTGCATCTAATGCAGGTTGGTCTTCAAGAGGCGTACGCTCTGGCAAAGTTTGTCGTGCTAGATGCACTCTCTGTCGTAGTTCGGAATAAGTTTCGTAAACAGTTGGGTCTGCCAGTGGCCTAGACTCTACCATCCTATTAAGAACACCGAAGGCGTTTATGCTTGCTATAATAGAATTTTTAAAATTTCTAGATTGCGGAGAAATGTGAAATGAACTCAAGGGATGGGCCTATATTCAACTGTTGGCCATGGGGAGCCCTGTTTTTAATTACGCACACGCCTCTTTGGGATGACGGACCGAGCGAACCTTAAATCCTTAGAATACATGCTTTAGTCAAGCTTACGGACAAATGTATGCGAAAAACCGAATACAATGTGCCGACGGTAACGTAAATAAGCCAAATGTATGTGAAAAACCAAATACAATGTGCCGACGCTAACGTAAATAAGACAAATGTATGCGAAAAACCGAATACAATGTGCCGAAGGTAACGTAATCGAGACAAATGTATGTGAAAAACCGAATACAATGTGCCGAAGGTAACGTAATCGAGACAAATGTATGCAAAAAACCGAATACATTGTGCCGACGCTAACGTAATAAGCCAAATGTATGCGAAAAACCGAATACATTGTGCCGACGCTAACGTAAATAAGACAAATGTATGTGAAAAACCGAATACATTGTGCCGACGCTAACGTAAATAAGACAAATGTATGTGAAAAACCGAATACAATGTGCCGAAGGTAACGTAAACGAGCCAAATGTATGCGAAAAACCGAATACAATGTGCCGGCAGTAACGTAAAGGAGCCAGCGCCGATACACATGCTGAAAAACCCGCACTAAATGCGGGTTCTTCAGCGCTTTAAATATAAGTTCATCTTTTTTCATCAGCGGATATTTCACGGCATATATTTCTCAGCAATGCTGGTGACATATCCGTCTTTTTTAGTAATCACACACGGGGGCACAAAATCAGTATATTGCTTGAAATATTCAATAAACTCCTGCTTGCTTACTTCTTTTAGAGCACCCGTATTAGCATCAACTATAGAATATCTCGTATCCTCTGTAACCTCTAATGGATCGGTATACGTATATTTGTTGAGGATATAAAATCCATTGGGCATATCCTCATCTGGATTAATATTCAACCCTTTAAAGCGAGCGGAATCCTCCATTGTTAGCCATTCAATGTTATCAAAATCAAAGGAATGATTCTCCAGGTTAAGATTAAAAACATAGCCCATTAATATACTCTCGGGCGTGATCGCAAAATCATCAGCTGTAGCCTCATTGTCCACCACAAGCTGATCCAGCTTAACATGCTGACCCATTCCAATATCATTGCTTATATAATTCATGGAGACCTGCAAAGGATCAAGTAGTGCTGGCTCCTCCCCCTGATCCGCTAATGTCTGCAGACGGGCATAATATTCAGCTATCGTAACATCGGTTTGAGGTGTATTGTAATATTCATTTCCATTCGAATCCTTCCAGCGTTCTACGCTCCAAATTCCTGAATCTCCTTGAATAACAGGTTGGGATAACAACAGTTGGCTTGTTTCGCCTGTCGTTAAGGGGAATTTCACTAGAATATGCTTCCCACTATAAGTTTCATGCGGAAGGTGATGGTTTGCTTCAAGAAACACACGCACTGCCATTTCCTGACCGGCTGGTGTGGATATGTCATTCTCTCCACTCCTTATTACGCCCAAATATTGTGGTGTTGAATTCATAATAGAAAAAATAAGTATCGGTTTCCCCATGCTTCCTTCTTCGGTGATAAATCCATCAACCACATTTTCCGTCATCGTCAGCTTAGCTGGATCATCCGGTTTCAAGCGATATTCTAAACTCCAAATTTCCAAGGGTGTTGCAAACAGATCGTCGAATGACGCTATTTTTTCAAGCTTAGTAATTTTACTGTCAACCATCTTAACATTTGTACTATTCTCATAGCTCGTAATGTTCTGCTCCATAAATTGCTCGGCATAATCCTTTACGGTTAATGGATCATTTTTCGGATTACTTATGAGTCCGACACACAGCGCAGCCACGACTAAGATTGCGACTAAAACAACCCAAAAGGCTGGTTTTTTGTAATTCAGAATATTTTTGATTCGTCCTTTTGTATTGCTCTCGCCAAAGGCAAGCGGTGAACCACCCATAAATCGTCTTCCAGTAGATAAGGACAAAAGTGAGGTCGAGTATTCCTTTTTGATTCCACTGCCCATCTGTCTTATGACGCTTTCGTCACAGGACTGCTCCATATCATCACTCATCAGATAAAAAGCAAGCCAAACCACTGGATTAAACCAATGTATACACAGAACAACGAACGCGAGAAGTTTTATGATGTGGTCGCATCTGTGTATGTGCACTTGCTCGTGTTTGATGATATAAGCTTTTTCATGATCGGACAGACCGTTTGGAAGGTATATTCTAGGCTTAAGGAAGCCGAATACAAAAGGTGTGGAGATGCCGTTATGTTCATATACATTTTCGAAAAGAGGGGTTGCGGCTCTTAAGTTTCGTGAAAGTCGAACAGTGGCAGCAATGCTGTAGATGAGCAGCAGCCCAATCCCGATCAACCATATATATTGGCCTGTGTTAATCCACGCGTCTGAAGGATTTGAAGGGATTATACCACTTGGTGCAGCAGGTGTAGAGGGGATAGGTACGGGTGATATATTATTTACAGCTTGCTCGGATGTGTTGATTACATTTTGGATTTGAGGCATTTGTGTGTATAGCTTATTTAGAGGTGAGTTCTGCACTTCAGATGGGATAAAACTAAATATACTCTCAATCGAGAACGGACACAGGAGTCGGATCAAAACCACAGACCATAAGGCATAGGAGAATATTTTGGGAACTTTTCTTAAGAACAGCCGTGCCACGATGATAAACACAATCACATAACTTCCCGTAATGCTCATGTTTAATATATGTTCAAACAGCTGATCCACCATTACTCCTCCTTATGCTCATGGATTAGTCTTAGAACATCATCAATTTCGCTATCGCTTAATTTTCGGCTCTTTGTAAAAGCAGCCAAAAATTTGGGTAACGAACCGCCGAAGGTTTCCTTCACAAACGCATTGCTCTGCTCCGCATAAAAGTCATCCTTTTTGATAAGAGAACCTACTACCCCATTATCATTTTCAAAAATCTCTTTAGCCTCAAGTCTTTTCAACATCGTATACGTCGTAGATTTCTTCCAGTTGAGCTCGGATTCACATAACTTCACCAGATTCCCTGACGGAATCGGTTCATGATCCCATATTAATTCCGCAAATCTCCCTTCCATTTCGGTCAGTCTGAGATCCTTCAACCTTGCGCCTCCCGTTGGTCTACAATTCCTAGACCTTTCATTTGGATTAGAGTTTACAACTTGTAGACCGTTTTGTCTACAAAAAATTTCCAGCACAAAAAAAGAGACTATGTCTTTGCAAACATCGTCTCATTGTTATCTTTATAAGGGATAAAACACAGATAAGTCACGGAACAATAGTCCGTTCTCTTCTAGTCTGTTAAGCTCCTCTTCTACATCCGTTACAATATGGCTTTCTCGCTCATGAGCTGTATTGATTAACCACGGTTGCCCCTGTCTTAAAAAACAAAGATCATCGGGCACCCTAGTCTGCATCCATGAGTACAAGCACGTAGAATAGGATAGTAGGATATCGACCGCATCCGGTGAACATCTAAAATAATAAACATCTGCATAATGTCCCATAAGCCGAGTTCCCGGCCAATAATCATCTTTGACGATCTCTTTGAGAAAAGGCTGTAACCGTTCCAATAGTTCATATCCTTCTGGCTCTAACTCCATCTCATCACGTTTGACCAAAATAAATTCATCACACACTTCCATAGCTACCTGTATCAGCATCTTATAGGCCTGGCCCGTTGGGTCCTGCAAAATAGTATTTATAATAATGTCCGCCCCCCTACTTATTTGTATTATTTAAATATTCCTGATGCATCCTTCCCCAGCCACACATGCTATCCAAAACAGTAATTAATGATTTGCCATGTTCGGAAATACTATATTCCACCCTCAATGGAAGCTCATGAAAAATCACACGATCGATAAGTTGATCCTCTTCAAGCTCCCGTAGTTGCTTCGTTAATGTCCCTTGAGAGACATCTGGAATGATCCGTCGCAGTTCGCCAAATCGTTTGGTACCATCTATCAATAAAATAAATAAAATGAGCGGCTTCCACTTTCCACCGATCTTATCAAGCGTTGTAAGCACTCCGGCCAATCTCGGCTCCAGTAAATCCATGTGATCATCTCTTTCGATAGTTAATCTATTTCACAGCTAGTACGAACAATCGTACCTAGTACGAAAAAAGTGCGTACTGTGCAGAATTTCTTTTATACCTAATAATAAAAAACAGAACTTAAAAGTCCATTTAACTATGAACGGAGTAGATAAAAATGTCCAGTATTTCATTAAAAAACCAGCGAATCGTCATTATCGGAGGAAGCTCCGGAATAGGGCTCGCGACTGCCAAACAAGCGGTTGAACAAGGCGCATATGTCATAATCGCTGGGCGTTCACAAGATAAATTAGAAAAAGCTCAACAAATTCTAGGGTCCGAATCTACCGAAACTCATTCGCTTGATAATCAAAATGAAGAAGACTTAAAGTCTTTTTTTGAAAAAATCGGCAACTTCGATCATTTGTTCACTCCTGGCGCCTCTTATGTTAGAGGACCGATTACTTCAAGCTTAGAGATTGCGCATAGCTGCTTTAATGCAAAGTTCTGGCCTCAATATAATGCTGTGAAATGCGCGATCCCATATATAAGTCCAACTGGCTCTATTGTTCTGATGTCTGGCGCATTCAGTCAACGACCACTTGCAGACGGTGCCTCCTATGCAGCTTGTAACGGCGCGATTGAGAGTCTAGGAAAAGCATTGGCTGTTGAGTTAGCTCCGATTCGAGTAAATGTCATCTCCCCAGGCACCATTCATACCAACTTTAATTGGGTAGGAGCAGAACAAAAAACTAGAGACAAGTCTTATGATGAATATACGAATATGAATATCCTTGGCAGGGTAGGACATCCCGATGAAGCAGCACATACAACCATTTATTTGATGACTAATAACTATACTACGGGAAGCACCCTATTTCCTGATGGGGGTTATATTTTGCGTTAAGAAACAAAAAAAGCCCATATATCTTTTGGGCTTTTTTTAATAAACATAATCCTATGTAAGCGCCTGAATCCGTACCTAACTTTTTTCTTAATTAGGAATAGTATACTTTTTCCACTTTATATAATGTATGCTCGATAGTTGGGCAGAGATCGGCATCTACTTTATAAAATTTAACTCGAAAGTATAAACTTTTCAGAAAGTTCTTTATATTATTTTTTTGTCTAAAGGCAGGAAGAAACTCTGAATTTTTCTCCACATCACCAAAACTTTGAATCCATTGCTCTACATAAGTCTGACTAAGTATTTTTCTATTTAAAACACTAATTATGGGTCTTACCATTCTCTCATCTTCCCCATCGGAGTAAATTCGATCTGTTATGATCATCTTTTCATAAACCAAATGGAGAATCGCTATGAGGTCATTGTTATCCAGTTCGGAACATTGAGCTAAATTGTCTAAAGCATCTGCTGCATGGGCTATGGCATGAGCCCAGCCTTTTTCTTCATCATACCCGCGGTAATCTCGCTCTTCTTGTACATTGTAAAATACTTTCTCTTTTATCTGATGAATTTGCGTTCTTGAGAGAAATGGTGATTCTCTATGTCTCTCTAAGACGAGTGTTATGACTAGCATTGAGAAAGATCGAGTAAAGACAGTGTCTGTATTTGTTTCACCAAGCTTAAAATGCAAATGGTTATGATCCAAAATAACTGGAAGAAGTTGTTCTAGTTCATTTGCAGTTAGAGAATTACCAGGAATCCAATGTGATAAGATTGTATAAATCAGGTCATCACGCAGCTCGGCATCCACAGAACCGATGTTATGTATCATTTCTTGTATCAACTGGTATGTATCGGGAGGTGCTTGGTAGCCATTTTCTTTTATTACTATCAACTTTTCTTTTAAATTCATTTTACACACTCCTACTAGAATTTTTCCGTAAACAGCGCAATAACGCGACAATTAACAGAGATATTAGTTTATAAAATGTCACACTATCCTTTCGGGTTGTCGGCATTTATCATGGTACTATATATAGTATTAAGGGCAAACTTTTATTGTTAAGCGACACCCTTTCTACATTTTAGAATAGCCTATTCAATAACCAACCAAAGGTGGTACGAAAATGAACCAGAAACTAGAAACAACAGATTCTAAGCGTCGTGTTCTCCCCTTTAAAGGCGTCCTCAATTTCCGAGATATGGGCGGATACACCACCTCAGATGGCCGTAGAGTCAAATACGGTTTGTTTTTTCGATCAGCCGAATTAACAGGAATGACCGATCGAGATATAAAGCTCTTTAAATCACTTGGAATTAAGACCATATTTGATTATCGGGGAATAGAAGAAATTCGTTTAAAACCAGATCCAGTCATTCCAGGAGTTAATAACATTTGTGTACCTGCGCTAAAGCAAGAAGTGCCTGGAGACATGAGAGATGTGGTTCGTTCTGGATTCCTTGAACATTTTACGACAGACTTCTTGGTTAATATGTATTTGGATATGGCCTTTAATAACCCTTCCTTTAAGCGACTTATGGCAACCATTATGCTTCCAGATGAATTCAGTATCCTGCATCATTGTGCCGGCGGAAGAGACCGCACTGGCGTAGGATCAGCATTCATTTTCCTAGCACTTGGGGTTCCAAGAGAGACGATTATAGAAGACTATTTGCTCTCCAATCAGACACTTGGTCCTTTGAATGAGCAAATAAAAAAGCAAGCCTCACAGCATCTGTCACCGAAGGAAGTCGATACTGTTATGGCTGCGCTTATATTACGCAGAGAATTCATGGAAGCCATTTTCTCTGCCATTGACGCGCGTTATAAAAGTGTAGAGATTTTCCTCGAACAGGAATTCGGCATGACTGCTGATAAGCGCAAGCAGCTACAAGCCTACTGTTTAGAAGCTTGATAACTTATTGAGCTGTGGACTAATTCATTAAGATAGCGATAAAAGTATAAGAAGCGTAGCTCTTTAAGAGCTACGCTTCTTTCCATTTAATACTGACGTTCTTCCTCGTAGGATACAAACAACATTCTACGCTGTACATCCATCAACGATTTAATCACCCAAGTTGCGATCACAGAAACGACGAGTCCCGCTACAACATAGGAAATGTATTGCTGAGATAATGTCCAGTCGATATTAAATAAGGCAAACACACTATTCTCCAAAATATTCAAATCCATCGTTTGCAAGAAAATCTGATGTAGCACAGGTAGTGTGATCAGACCTAGCGCTGCCGCTACCACAGTTATCGTTAGTGAGAAGAAGATAATGCTGGATACGAATCGTCCCATAATCAACATGATGTTACGTGCAAACTTTGCACCATCAAAACCTAACTTCATGCGTTGCAGGAAGCCCGCTCCCTCTTGCTTCATATCCGTTCTGCGCTCTTCACTCGGTCTAGGAATATCCAGTAGTGATCTTACTAGCTCTTGCTCAAATTTCACAATGTAATCTAACCCTTTAGCTACTGCGAAAAACAAGGGTATACCGATGAAAATTGGTGTTAAAGCAATCGATAATGCTAATCCTGTCACCATAAACACGAAATATACAATCGTAATCGGCAAAGAGATTATAAAATACAACATACTCCGATAGGTCTTGGGACTTGATCGACGTTTGCCTGGTTTAGATTGTGATTTCGATTCTACGGGAATCTGCATAGAATCTACCGCTCCGATCGGCATTGTATACAACTTATCGTTCATTTCTTATGTCCTTCCTCTCACGTTATCAATTAATCTCATTATACGTGAGAAAGAGAAGGCTCAAAACAGTCTTAGGACCGGAGTCTTACCAGACTAAAGGCTAGGATGGGTTTAGACTGGAAATAGCTACAAGCCCAGCTTATTCCCCTTCTCGAGCCGCACGATCTGCTGTTCTCCGCTATCTGCCAGGTCTCTAAACTGGTTAATGGTTTCACGCATTTTAGGAAGAGCTTCCTGCTTATACGTACTTATCGAATCTAAAGCGGATAGCACATCTGTAAATGCCTGTTTTAATGTATCGACTGAAATGCTAGATTCTAGGGATTGCTTATGGATCGCCGCCCCCTGATCTTTCAACATTTTTGAGGTGCCGCTTATTAGCGTGTTGGTTGTTTGATTTAGGAGTTCAATCTTTTTCAAAACAATTCGTTGATTATAGAGTGCACTGGCCACCGTAACGGAGATTTTCAGGGCAGAAACCGTAACATTTCTAGCTCTGTCCACCCCTCTAATTAGCTCTTTATTATTTCGTATAACCACTTCAATCGCCATAATTCCCTGCTGATTTACTACCAGCATCTGTTGCAGATCCATCACACGCTGCCGCAGAGGAAACAACACCTCCTCCGTTATGAACTTTACTCTTTCTTCAGACTCATTACGTAGCTTGGCTGCATCTAGCTGAGCCTCAATCTCCTGATCCATCAGCATTCCTAGCTGAATTTCTTTCTGCAGTTTTTTAGTGAGCTCTCTAAGCGATTGCTGCTCAAACTCTAATGTAGTGTTATCATTTTTCAATACGGTTTTGCCTTTATCTAAAGAAATGATAATATCTGAGATTACAGCATCTGCTTTTTGATACTTCGCAAAATAACTCCGCAATGGGTTAAAGAACTTCCCTAGAAGACCACTTTTGGCAAAATCCACTGCGCTTGGGTCTAAATCTTTCAACTGGAGGTTTAGTTCCGTTAATCCTTTAGCTACTTGCCCGCCTTCATCCCCCGTTTTTGATAAATTCCCTACAGAAACTTGCAAAAGAGAGTTCTTGTCTGAAGACGATCTCATGGTGCTCATCCCGAAGCTGTCTATGGATTGCAGCACTTCTTTTCGCTTATCCAAAGATTCTAAATCCAGCTCCAAAATCGTCGAGACATTGGTTATCGCCATTTCCTTCAGTTGCGTTACTTCCTGTGGCTCAGGTTTAACCTGTTCTTCAATCGCTGATTTCAATTTCTCCGGACTTACCACTTCCATCGTAAAAGACATAGAACCCCTCCTAAAAGTTGTAACTTACATTTGAACATTAAGCAGGTTTCCGATTTTATAGACTACGTCGTCTGTATCCGCGTTGATGTTAGCCGCTTCATTAATACTTGAAATGCTCTCCAGTGCTTTAATATTTGCGTTGTAGCCAATGGTGTAAATCGGAATTTTGTAGGTTTCAATTAAGCCCCTGATATCATTCAGTGAATGTCCTTCATTCGTCTCTCCATCACTTAATACAAAGATTAAAGGTTTGATTTCCGGGTTTATCTTCATTTCGTCTTGAAGCATTTTGAGTGCCACCACAATTCCATCAAAAGTCGCTGTCCCCCCATTCGCCTGAAGACTATCTATTGCCCCAACAAACATCGACTGCTGATTCGTGTCATATTTGCCAATTGGAAGATTTATCGTAACGTTATCGGAGTAGGAAACAAAACCAATACTATTATCTTTGCCTAAGTATTTCTGTCCTGTTAATAATGATTGCTTTAAACGATTTAAAGGCTCACCGTTCATGCTACCTGAGACATCAGCTACAAATACTGCCGCAATGGGTTTATTGCCGTTTTTCTTCTCCTTCCACAGCTTTTGAGCCGAGGATAAAAGACTGCCATCCACTGGATTAACCTCCGAATGATAGTCATTCAGTCCATTAAAACCTTTTTCCTCACCCAAACGCTGATACTTATCCTGTTCAACAAACTCCGCGAATTTCTTAATAATGTCCAGCTTCTCTTGTGGAAGATCACCTAATGCGTAAAGAGGGCTGTCATGCCTTACACCAAAAGGAGTAAATACATAACTACCCTTTAGTTCGGGGGCATTTGCGTATATTTGGTACTCTAATACAAAAGCATCCAGCTTCCCCGTTTTAGCCGCATCACGCATTTGTAAAGTAGTCGATGCGATAAAAGGTACATTCGCTTGGAATTTCTCAAAGCCCTGAACCGCTTGCTCTCCAAGCAAATCAGAGCTGTCAAACGTCCCAAGTGCAGTCACAAGAAAATTCAAACCTGTTGAGCTGGCAAAAGGATCTGTGTAACCCATAGATAATTCATTATTCGCTATCGCATCAGTAATCGTCTTAACGTTTAAAGAACCATACTTTTCTACTAACTCATCATATTTCGTTTTATTCGTGACAATACCAGCTACATTACCAATAAGACGATTGGTTATAAGCTGCGTATTCATTCCGTTCGCTTTTACCATTTCACCCCATAACTCATTGGATGGTGTAAACGCATCTGGTATATATTTACCAGACCTTATGTAATCCGTCGCTGTTCCTGAAGCAATATTGCGAATTTTTACTGAAACAGGTAATCCGTTCACTTCTATATTGGAACTATTAAAGTCTGTCGCCACTTCATTAAGCCATCCATCATTACCCGTTCCTGATTTCTCTGTGGATGAAAAGATTTCGACAAAGCTATCCGTTGTATTGGTTACTGATATAGGAAATTTAGAAATATCCGGCAAGGAATCACCAATCGCTACAGGATCAAGGTCGATTTGTCCTTTAACTTGCTCCGCGATATTTACGTTAATTTTTTTATAAAGTTTTTCCAGCCGCTTTCCTGCATCTTCTGACGAAACCTCAGTAGTGGTTTTACCTAAATTAGATGTTAAGGTGATCCCAAAATACACAAGAGCAAAAACTACCACTGTTATAATCCCGAGGACTAAAAATGTTCTCCCTTTCCTAGCCATTCGCATCTTCCTTTCATTGCTTATAGAATTTCGTCTGTTTGATCAATTCATCGATCTCCTTCATACAAGGCATATCTTCAACATCTTTATAATTCGTACTGTCTAATAGCGATATTTCGAGAAGTAATTGATCTAACTTCAGCAAAATCTCTTCGTTTGCACCGAGATAACCTGTTACATAAGCCAAATATTCATTGTATAGCGCTGTTTTTTTCTGCACCAATTTATCCGAGAACTGCGCAGATCTCTGCTGACTGGCAAAAAGGGAGAATTCCGAAGCGTCAAAAACACTTAACTTATTAAGTATCCCTCGAATATTCAGATAGAAAAGCTTCTCTACTTCATAACTGACCGCACCAAACTTCTTGAAGCTTAGCTCCGACTGCTCAAATCTCTGACCAAGGATAACCATTAACGTATTTTTCTTCTTTTCCATTCGAATGACCTGATCCAAAGCCAGTGTAATGTCCTTCTTCAGCACCTTTACATTTTTGTATTGCGTGAGCGCTGCTATATAATCCTCATACGTCTTTATCTCTTTTACAGGTGGAACCACCGAAGCTTTAAACAGCAAATTATAACTTCCATAAAGGACAACAAGAAGACTGATCACTACTAATGTCACGCCAAAGGAAGTCTCTAGAACGCTTACTCCCCCAATTTCGACCCCTAATAACCCTGGTGACAAAACGATAATATTCAGTAACACCACGCCAACTATAAGTCCTAATAGCTTTACGGATCTCGCACCGTTCAACATAAACACCTCCCTAACCGATCCGGTAACTTTTTCCATCATTTGCTTTATTTTATCAGAAACTAACTCACCATACTCCTTTTATTTACAAAAAAACTAATTTTCCGCAGATGATCTCTGCCCCTCGTTGATTCACTTCTATATATATGGAAATATTTCTGTGATTACATCCCTAATCACAAAAAAACCTTAACAGGCCCAAGCCCATTAAGGTTAAGTAAACTCATTTATACCCAAGCGTCATTCGAATAGCCTCGTTGCTCCCAGTATCCTGTATGCTCTCCCTCGATCAGTTCAATCCGGTTCAGCCACTTCACTGACTTGTAAGCGAACATTTTGGGGACAATTAGCCGAACCGGTCCACCGAGATCGCTCGGAATCGGTTTCCCATCATGCATCACTGCGACCATAACATCGTCCATATCCGCCTGCTCCAGCGTAAGGGTATCTGTATATACTCCATCCCCTGAGTAGAACTTCACTGTCTTTGCAGTGGACTTCACACCAGCCAGTTGTAGAAGATCCTTCAGCTTGATGCCCTCCCAGGTATTCTTATAGACGGACCAACCTGTCACGCAGTGAAAATCACTCACTTGAACCGTCCGTTGCAATTGAACGAATTGCTCCCAATTCCATGTAAAGCTCTGATCAACAAGACCATCCAACTTAAAGGACCAATTATCGTTCGTGAACTCAGGAATAGGGGTTACAGTATAAACACGGAATTGACCCTGCGACCCACCTCCAAGAGGCGGTGACGATGCCGCCAGTGGCTGCGGTGCTGGCAACAGCTGATTGCGGTCATTCTCGATTAATTTATCGATCGTTTCGCTGCCACCGATGTTTCCAATCGAGCTGCCTAACCATTTTACAAATGAGGGTCCGATTGTAAGGGCAAGCCCTACACCGATCGTCCCTCGAATGAAAGCTCTACGTGTATAGACTGGCTGCGGAGTATTCTGAGATGTTGCAATAGCACTCCCCTCGCTCTTGATGGTCCGACGATTCGGCTCCTTCAACCACTTCACACGAGTCAATGAGTGATAGATAATGTAAGGCAGTCCAATCCAAGTCAGGACATCATGAACGACCAATGCAAGATTAGATACTTGCGGTCCTACCGTACGAAACTGCCATAACAATACACCAGAAACGAACCACCCAAGCAACAGGAAGAGCACAACAAGTACATTGAACCGCTGCCAAGGTTTTTCCTTTAGCTGTTTCCAATGTTTACTGGCCAGCAGAAGATAATAGATCACTGGAAGGATAGATGCAATTCCTACCACAATATGCAAGCCTTTAATCCATACCCTGCCTTCACCGAGGAAACCTCGCCAGAAACCGCCTACTAGCACAAGCCCAGTCAAGGCCAATATCACGACGATCCAGCCGTTCCAGGTGTGAAGTGCACGCAGCTTTTTCCCGTATCCCTTACGTAGCCGACCAAGCAAATCACTCATAGCTTAGCCTCCTCCTCATATGTATGATCCCGCATGCGATATAATTTAGTCCAATAAGGTTAGAAAGGACTTTGATGCAGCAGAGAGTGGAACCCCTCGAAGAGTCGCTATCCCGATGTTACGCTCTGGAAATGGCGGATCTAAAGGGATTTCTACAAGCTCCCCACTTTTTAATTCTTCCCTTACATAATCACGAATAACAAAAGCTAGACCAAAGCCACGCAAAGCGAACTGAACAAGAAGATCTACACTGCCTAGTTCAAACTCTGGTTTTATCGTCACATGATTGGAGGCAAGAAACCCATCTATATATTTTCTAGTGCTGCCTCCTGGCTCCAGAAACAACAATGGGTACTGCTTGATGTTTGAAAGCGGCATCGTATTATCCGCTAAATGACGGAAGCCCTTGCCTCCTACAAGACAATCTTGGAGCCGTGTACTCTTACGAAATTCAATCTGCTTGTCAGATGCCGGTAAGCTTACGATGCCGAAATCAATTTTGCCTTCTTTTAAAAGCGTGAGCGTTTCCGGTGTTGTTCGATTCGTAATATGAATACGTACGTTAGGATATTGTTCATGATATTGCTCGAGATAAGATAACAAGTAATATTTGCAGAGGGTATCACTTGCACCGATATGAATCTCCCCACTATTTAAATTGTTCATTTCAGCAATCGCTCGCTCACCCATCTCCACATTCTGAAAGGCTTGCTCAATGAATCGCAGCAGTACTTTTCCTTCTGTTGTTAGATCCACCCCTCTAGAGGTACGGAAAAATAAGGGGCCGCCCATCTTTTCTTCCAATTGCTTAATCGTGTGACTCACCGCGGGTTGTGTGATATTCAGCCGTTCTGCTGCCGCAGTTAAGCTGCCTGTTTGTGCTACCCAATAAAAAGAGCGATACCATTCCAAGTTGATGTCCATTCCCAAGTCATTACCTCACCTTATAATAGATATTACATATATCAATTTTTCTAATGTTATATCTAGCATTATACTTAGAGCTGTAGCCAATCACAAGCTTGGGAGGTAATCACGTGACCGTAATCGCAATTGTAGGAGCTAACTGGGGAGATGAAGGCAAAGGAAAAATGACTGATGTACTAGCCGCTCAATCATCCTATGTAGTTCGTTTTCAAGGTGGAAGTAATGCTGGGCATACTATCATTAACCAGTATGGAAAATTTTCGCTTCATATGCTGCCTTCTGGTGTATTTTACCCTTCAGTTACAAACATTATTGGACCAGGAACAGCTCTTGATACAGAAGTATTAGTAAAGGAATTACAAGCATTAGCAGATAGAGGGATTCCACAGCCGAAGTTGTACGTGTCTGAGCGTGCTCAAATCGTACTTTCGATCCATCGTTTGTTTGATGAGCTGGAAGAGGAACGACTTGGGTCACAAGGGTTCGGTTCAACCAAACGAGGAATAGCGCCATTCTACGCGGATAAATATGCGAAGCTCGGGATACAAGTTGCAGATTTGTTTGATCCCGCCCGACTTGAGAAACGTCTCGAACAATTACTTGCTTCAAAAAATGTATTGCTGGAGCATTTATATAAGAAAGCCCCTATCCAAGTCTCGGAATTAATGACTCAGTTACAAAAGGAAGCTGCGCAATTGGCACCATATGTTGCCAATACAACAGAAATACTACAAGAAGCTTATGCAAAGGGAGAAACGATTCTACTTGAAGGGCAATTAGGCGCTCTGCGCGATCCTGATCACGGTATATATCCTTACTCTACCTCTTCATCGACACTTGCCGGATACGCACCTGTCGGCGCGGGTCTACCTGCGGCTGCCATCACGAATGTTATCGCTGTAACGAAGGCATATTCCAGTTGTGTTGGTGCCGGACCTTTTGTATCTGAATTAGAAGGCCCTGTAGCGGATGAACTTCGCACACGAGGTGGCGATGCTGGGGAATTTGGAGCAACAACGGGTCGTCCTAGACGTATGGGTTGGTTTGATGCAGTAGCTACACGCTATGGTTGCCTGATGCAAGGTGCAACGGAGGTTGTGCTGACCAATCTGGATGTTCTTGGTTATTTAAATGAGATTCCGGTTTGCGTTGCCTATGAACTTGAAAATGGGGAAATCACCGACAAGTTTCCAGCAACAAATAAGTTAAACACAGCAAAACCGATAATAACGTATTTATCTGGCTGGAACTGCGATATTTCCCATATCACAAACTTCGACGAGCTGCCAGAGCAAGCTAAAAGTTACGTAGACTTTATTGAAACGTCTATTGGAATACGTATTTCTACTGTTTCTGTGGGACCTAGACGTGATCAGGTCATTCATCGTACGCTGAAATAATTTCATATCAAGCATAGTGTGAAATTTATACTTTCTTATATTTCAAAATAAGGATGCCTAGTTGTACCTACATGCAAAATGCATATAGCTACAACTAGGCATCCTTGCGTTACTCTTTTACACCAACACTGCATCCACTTTCGTCTGAGGCGCCTTGTCACAACGCTTACAAACCTTAACGACTGATCCGTCCGTTTTTCTTTTTGGATAAAGCAGTTTGATCCGTGTGCTCTGACAGACCGGACAAGTACCCCGACCCCTGGATGGTAAACTCCACAGTGCATGTCCACGTTTTGACTTTGCCATGAATAAACCCCTCATTTCGGTCAATAAATAGTCAACATTTCATTCTGAAAGTGCTTCTTTCAAAAGATATGCTTCAGAGACAGGCTCTATGACTAAATCAATGATGAGGCGTTCGAATATATGAAAAGGACGCCCGGTGATGAACCTGAAGGCGTCCTTTGATTTAAAATGAAGTTATAGTTCCCTTACATTAATTTGTGTAAATCATAGAGACAACACCATTTGTAAAGGTTACGTAATTATAATTTCTATATTGCCAAGTCTCAACTGTAATTCCACTGCCGGATAGACTTGATTTATCAATTGGAGTGCCCCAGCTTAATTCTACTTGCTGCTTCGTCATCCCTGTCGAAATTGTACCCGCCTTGATTTTGGCCCAAATCGCATTAGACCATTTATAGATTTTGGTAGGATCAGACGTAAAGAAATACTCTTTGTTTGCCAGATCGCGAGTGACCTGATCGTATTCCATATCATAAGAATTCACAATTTTACCTGATGCCAATTGAAAAGAAATCGAAAACTCATTATCGTCGTTCACAAGAATATCAACAATCGTTGCTTTTTGGAATTTATAGTCGGAATCATACTGGTTGAACCAATAAGTCTTTCCGATTAGCTTGGCGAGGTCACCTTGAGATTCTCTTTTGGCTATTTTTAACGTATTTTTTGTGTACGCAAATAACTCAGCTTTACCGAAATTGATGTTCAAAGACTCATAATGAGCACCAAAGTCCAATACTGCTCCCAATGCTGTTTTTAAGAGGGTAGCAGGGAATACTGCTCCTCCATCCACGGTTTGCACTTTACCACTCATTTTCACCTTATTCCCATTCACCATAGCAATATCGCTGCCCAGTTGAAGCTGAATAGGCAAATCCCCTACACGAATACTAAAAGTCTTAGTGGCTGTATTCGTCTGAATAGTTGCACCTAAACTCTTAAAGGTAGTTTGTACAGGCAAATACATCGTGCCATTGATTAATACACCATTTTCGATGTCCTTATCAGCACTGATAGATACCTTTAACGTTTTGGAATTAGCTCCTGAACGTACGGTTACATTTGTTTCACCAACGGCTAATGCTTTCATTGAGCCATCTGGCAGCTTTTGCAATAAGTAAGGCTTCTCGATCACCATATCTGCTTGAGACAGTGGAACACGTTCCGATGAGCCATCTGGACCTTTTGCAAAAATCTGCACCGGAACCTTGTCACCAACGGTCATCTCCGTATAGTCCATCTTAAAGATTAGATCATCGTTGTTTTGAGTCGTAGTCTCTGCTTGTACACTTGTATCTGCTGCCTTCGCTGTATGAATTGGACCAAACATAGATACTGCCAGCGCTGCAGTGATGCCCCATTTAATCATTTTCATTTCCAAAATCCCCCTCTAGTAAATAAACCAATATTACTTTATCACAATTCCACTATTTTTGTAGATAAAAATGGAAGGTTGTTAAGCTTATATTTTTATAATGTGTAAATATTATGAAAAATAAAGGAAATTACATGGATCTACAAGAAGTTACAGAGTACGTATAACAGAGTCTTTGTAATCGTATTAGGCGGTAGCAACTGTGAAGAACAATTAAAACTTAAACTAGGAGTGCTATATTCATGGAAATAGTATCGAACCGATTAATTTTAAGAGATTATACAAGCAGTGATTCTTCTTTTTATGAAGAACTAGAACAAAATCCCCTATCCTACAAATATGAGAACACTGCACCTGATGCAAAACAAATTAAAGATGACTTCCTTTCGATCTTGTCTCAAGCAACATGTGATCCACGGCAATATTATGATCTTGCAATATGTACAAAGCTGGATATGAAGCCCATCGGTAATGTCAGCATAAAGTTAAACTGGGAAGAAATCAGAGAATGGGAAATCGGTTGGGTCCTACTCCCGGACTATTGGAAAATGGGATATGCAACTGAATCCGTGAAGTCCCTGATAGGTTATGCCTTTAGCTCTCTTAATGCACATAGGGTTGTTGCTTATGCCAACGCCGAGAATGTGCAATCTGAGAAAGTAATGATTAGAGCAGGAATGTTAAAAGATGGGGTTCTTAGGGAGACTAGATTCTGTAATCAGCAATGGTGCAACGAGATCGTCTATTCCTCTTTAGAGCAGGAGTGGGCTAATATTTGATGGTTTAAAACTGATTAGGGAAAAACTCCCTATAAAAAGTCGATATCCGCTAATAATGAATGAAATTAGGGAATTCCTCCCTATAAATCAGGATAATTCCTTTGATTCTCATCAAATCAGACGAATTTAGGGGAGGTTTTCCCTAATTATAAGTCTGGCAACCAATATTCTCAGAATTAGAGGGAGAAATTCCCTAATTGTTCTATTGAAACTTCACTTGGAACTTCACTTGGATCATCATTTGGAACGTCATTTACAGGATAACAAGAAGAGCCGCTCCCGAGTAGTTAAAAACTACTTTTGGAACGGCCTCTTTTCTTTTTACACTATCAACTCACGTATGACTTCAACCTCATCCCTGCTCACTTCAACGAATCCAAGGGATGTATATAAGTTCGAAGCACGTTCGTTCTCTATTCGATGTCCAATAACGATTTTGTCGCAGTGATGTTCCGCTTTTATAGTTCGAATCAAGGCATCCATTCCGGTTCTACCGAATCCTCTATTCTGATATTTCTGATCAATCATATAAGCCATAATCCAATAACTTCCGTCCTCAGGATCTACGGCATATACTGAGAATCCTACCAATTCTTCATCTGCGTATAAAGCCAACGGAGTCATTCCGCAATAAGCCGATTCTGCTAACCAATAGACTACTGGTACAGGAAAAACCGTTTTTTGCTCATTGGACACCTCTAATTGCGTACAGGCATACCAGTTATTCTCAGTGATTGTCTTCAGCGCAATATGTGGATGAAAGCCATCCCGAATACGATCACAGATTGCATCTAATTTAGCTTTAAGCTGTAGTGCCCATTCCGGACAAATAGAAACGTCCAAATTCTCTAAACTTCGAAGCAACCTAGCGAATCCATATAAGTCAGAGAACCTTTGGAATTCTGGCAATAACTTGATATATTCATCGTCCAGCCGCTTTACAGATCTATATCCACTAATAAAAAGATCGATGTTCTTCTTGCTCTCATCATCATTCTGCTTGGATAGATCTCTTAACGCTGATGTGATATCCATCGCAAACCAGTGATACATAGAGTCATCAAAGTCGATCGAACTATATCGAGACGTCTCTTTCATATAAAAGATATTGTCTGTCTCAAAATCAAAATGGATCAGCCCCGTATGTCCTACGCCAAAAGAGAGCTCACTTAACCACGCCTCAATTCGTTCATATTCCTTAAGCGCTTTATGCTCCTCGGGGTGTCTTCTTAATACGGATAAAATAAATTGAAGCGAATCGACCCAGCTTTTACGCGCGGGTGTGCTCGGAGCATACGTCTCAGATAAATTATGCAATCTCGCGAGCGTTTGACCCCAATGTTGGAACTGCAGCTCCGACATCTCTTCAAGGGGAACGTACTCCCCTTGGGCTTGTTCAAAAACAACCCCGTGATATCTACCATTTCCAGTTAAAAGGGTCTCAATCCACTTCCCTTGCATGGAGCGTACTGGCGCCACGGTCTCATAGCCCTGTTCCAATAAGTACATCATAAAATCTAGTTCAGCCTGAATATTCTCTGCGCTATTATCCTCTTCGTGAGTAAACCTTAAATAATAGTGCTTACTATTCCATTGAAACGTATAAATAAAATTACTACTTGCTCTCACAAGCTTCAAAGTTCCGGGCTCATGATTCCAATACTTGATCATCTCTTTGGCAGGTAGATCGTTCTCTGTTCCCCTCACCATGTTCATTAAAGTCATCATTTCCGATAGTGCCTCCCGTAGTCATTGAGAGGTGTTCTTCCCTTACGAATACTGACCTCTCTCGGACTTCATTGTGGTGTTGTTCGTACTCAAACATCATCACTCCTTATAAACGGATTAGGGACCCCAGAAAGATTTGACCTTTACTCTCATCCCCTTTAACATTATCGGTAAATTATTCTATTTAATCAAGAGATTTAGATAAAGCCTTCATTACTAGATGAAAGGGATGGGACTCCGTACTCCCAGATCTGTAATGCCGCACCGATCATTCCACAGGAATTGCCACGATAGGCTGCTTCAATGCGGACGCCTTCCAGCATCGATGGCATCGTTCTCGTAGCCACTTCTCTTCTTATTCCTTCGAATAATAGCTCACCTGCTTCAGCCACTCCACCACCAATAACAATAACCTTTGGGTTAAAAATATGAATAAACGAAGCGATAGCTGAACCAAGCGCAGCAATTGTTTCTTCCATTACTTCTGTAGCTAGACGGTCTCCTTCTCTCCATCTCGCGATCACGTCTCGTGATTCTAAGTTATCAAGTGGCTCATTGTTTAAAGTTAGTTTTTCCCGCATTCGACGAGCAATGCTTGTGCCTGACGCATAATGTTCTAAGCAGCCTCTTCCTCCACAAACACAAGCAGGTCCTTTGAAATCTACAGACAGATGCCCCAACTCTCCAGCGCCACCCCAAGAACCATGGACAAGACGACCCTCTATAACAATGGCTCCACCTACACCCGTACCAAGTGCAAGACAGATAAAATCGCTCACACCTATACAAGAACCTAGATATTTCTCTGTTAATGCTAGTACATTCACGTCGTTATCTACGATTACTGGAAGCTGGAATTGAGTCTGAAGTAACGCTTTCAAGGCTGTCCCAGCATATCCAGGAATAAGCTCTGATGACGAGCGAATACTCCCTGCCTCCCAATCGATTTGTCCTGCCGTTCCTACACCAATCCCTTTAATCTGAACGCCTGCATGCATGGCTGTAGCTTCTTCTATTAACCTTTGAATAGCCTGAAAAGCTCGGTCCACGGTCTTCGTGAACCCAGCCTTTGTGCTCAGACTTACAGTATGTACTACGTCCCCCTGTGGTGTAACCAGTCCAGCATTAATTTTCGTTCCCCCGATATCCACTCCGACAGCATATTCCATTAGAGGATCATATCCTTCTAACACAGACTCGCCTCCTTAAGTCTCAGCAATCGCTCACGGCTTTGACATAGCGTGATGTGATTAATTGTGGCCTTGTAATCGCACTTCCTACAACTACATAAGATGCCCCAGCCCTCTTAGCGCTCGCCGCATCTTCCGGAGTCCATATACGTCCCTCCGCAACTACGGGAATATTCACGAACTCGCATAATTGCTGCAGCAAGACAAGATCTGGTCCTTCTTGTTGTGTGCTGTATGGTGTATAGCCCGAAAGTGTTGTACCAATAAAATCTACACCTAATTCTTCCGCTGCCAGTCCTTCCTCCAAAGTCGATATATCTGCCATTACAAGCACACCCATTTGATGGGCATATGCGATTAAAGGCTTAACCGACGCTAAGCGACCTTCCCGATTCGTAACATCTAATGCAACAATATCCGCTTTAGCGGACACGATTGCTTTCACCTCATCCAGAGTTGGCGTAATAAATATGGCTGATCCGGGAATATCCCGTTTAATAAGTCCAATAACCGGTACATTTACTTCTTCTTTAATCGCTAGAATATCTGGAACCCCATTCGTGCGAATTCCAATTGCCCCTGATTGAACCGCCGCTCTTGCCATTTTTGCCATTGTATCTCCACCATGAAGCGGCTCATGCTCAAGTGCCTGACATGAAACGATCAGACCTTTCATCGGAAAGATATCGCTCATTCGAGTCATCATTAACCCTATCCCTTCACTTCAAGAATATACTCTAATATTCTATTGTTGAGAGCTTCCACCCGATCCTGATCCGAAGCCTTGATGGGTAGAAGTGGCATTCTCGGTTGGCCCGTTTCAAATCCACGCAAACTCAGAATTGCTTTGCATGCACCATATAATGATGGAAAGGATAATAATTCTACAATGAGATCATTGATAATGAACTGCCATTTCTGCGCCTCAGCCATATCGCCTTGCCCATAACATTGTTCTACTTTTAAAAATAGCTCGGGCATAACCCCGTAGGTTCCACCAATCCCACCATCTGCCCCAATGCTGCGGCCAGCTAAGTACTGCTCATCTGGTCCATTCAATACAAGAAAATCATTTCCACCTGCTGCCTTAAACTGCTGAAGCTCAAATGTACTTTCTGCTGAAATCTTCACGCCAATCACTTTATCCTGCGCGGCCATCTTCACTAACAAGCTTTTAGATAATTGAAAGCCTGTCGTTTGCGGGATGTGGTAGATAATAAATGGAAGTGAAATACTATCAATGATCGCCTGCCAATGACTTTCTACACTGTCTGGAGACAAACGATAATAGATAGCCGGAACAGCCGATACCGCATGTGCGCCAACTAATTCAGCATGTACTGCTAGCTCAACACTGTCTCTTGTAGATGGAGCACCTACATGAGCAATGATCGTAAGCTCATCTCCTACTTCCGCTATAACTGCTTCGAGCATTTGTTTACGCTCTTCTACAGATTGCAGCATGCCTTCGCCTGAGCTTCCGCCAACATAAAGTCCTTTCACACCTATAGAAGCATAATGACGAGCTAATTTGCGTGCCGCTTCTTTATCTATATTCCCCTCGGCATCATAACTGGAGTACAAAGCGATAATAATGCCTTTAAAAGCTTCAAGATCAGTTGATTTCATAAATAACAGCCTCCGTCGTTTAAGTCACAGCTCATTAATTTACGTTGTTATAAGAATATTTAACCCTTAACAGCACCCATCGTAATCCCTTGTGTGAATGCCTTTTGAAACATTAGGAAAATCGCAATCATAGGAATAGAAGCTAACGCAGCACCTGCCATAAGCAGTCCATAGTTCGTTGTGAATTCGCCTCGAAGTGTCGCAACCCCAAGTGGCAAGGTCATCATCGAAGTAGATCGCGTCATGATTAGCTGGCTGAAATAATCGTTCCATGAAGTAATAAAGGTGAATATAGCCAGTGCACCAATTGCTGGTTTCAATAACGGTAAAATGATCGTTCCGAACAATCGAATTTCCGAGCTGCCGTCAATTTTTGCCGCTTCAATCAACTCTCCCGGAATCGTCTGCGCGAACTGTTTCATCAAAAAGACTCCAAATGGCCAGCCAATCGCCGGTAAAATAAGCCCTTTATACGTATTGACCCAACCAAAGTCTGCTAACATCGTAAACAGCGGAACGAGAATAACTTGCTTAGGCAATGCCATAGCGGCAACAAACATCGTGAAGATAAATCCTCGTCCTGGAAATGATTTCTTTGCGAGAACATATCCGGCACAGGAGGAGACAATACAGATCGCAGCCATTTCTGCAAAAGCAATAATAAAGCTATTAAACATCCAGCGTTCTACTGGATTCTTAAATAATTCTGTCCAGTTCTGTAACGTCGGCTTTAACGGAAACCACTCCGGTGGGATGGTCGTTGCCACAGTTTGAAGTTTAAAGGCCCCCGACACTACCCAGTAAAAGGGAAAGATAAAAAATAATGTAGCCAAAATCAATAGGATTGTAGCGATTATTTTTGGAATCGTTAATTCTTTTTTCCATGCGCTTACTTTCTTAGACTGGATAATAGGTGCTTTCAGTTCTAATGGATTCGTAGAATTCATGATGTCCCCTCCTTAATACTCAACATCGCTGCCAAAGTATTTGAATTGAATGATTGAAATGATCCCAATTACAATTGCGAGTATGACGCCCATTGCAGAGGCATATCCGAAATGACCTAGCATAAAGGCTTGTTCATATACCCCATACATAACAGTTGAAGTGCTATATACAGGTCCACCTGAGGTAAGGAGTTGAATCAGTGCAAAACACTGAAAGGTATTAATCGTGGTAATCACGATAATATATAAGTTCGTTGGCATCAGCATCGGCCATAATATTTTCCGGAAAATTTGCCAAGGGGTTGCTCGATCTATCTCTGCGGCTTCAATATAAGAAGTAGGAATGTTACCAATGGAGGCCACATACAAAATGATCGGTTGCCCTACAGAAGTCGTTATTAAGACCACGATAATTGCAAGTAATGCGGTTCTTGTATCCCCAAGCCATGAAACAGGCTCCATTCCAAATAAACCCGTCAAATAATTCAGAATTCCGTAGTTGGGATGGTAAATCCAGCCCCAAACGACTGTAATACTTACGACCGAAGATACGGCTGGCAAGTAGAACACACCGCGGAAAAACGATCTAGCAAACTCTTTTTTCTTATAAATATTCATGGAGACAAACAGTGAAAAGATAATCACGATCGGTACGGTGATCACTACGAGTAATAAAGTATTTCCCATGGACTTCATGAAATTATCATCTTTAAATAATGAAATATAATTATCGAGACCAATAAAACTAAAATCTCTCAACGAGTAATCAAAGAAACTAATATAAACCCCTTTTATCATTGGGTAGGCTACAAACAGAAGAAAAAATCCAAACGCTGGTAATAAGAAAAGATAACTCATCATCCAGTCACGTATCACATAACCTTTAATTTTGCGTACCGTTGTCCCCACAACCTTCTCCCCATTTCTCTGATGAAAAATAATGATATTTATAGGTGCGTAGCTTGAAAATTTTCATTTTTTTAAAAAGAATAGAGTGCTTCCCGCACTCTATTCTTTTGAACACCATTCACTATTTATTTCATAGCTGCTTTTGCTTTAGTAATAGCTTCGTTAGCCTTTGTAGCAAAACTATCCAAAGCTTCCTTGCCGGTTGCGCCTCCAGTTAAAGCACGTTGTAATTCAGGGAACCAGAACGTACGAATATCTGCATATCCATCAGCAATCGTTGGTGCATCTGTCGTAAATTTACGTGCATATTCAGCGTATTTATACTCTGGATCGTCATAAAGACCAGTAATCGAATTACGAACCGAGAGACCGCCTGTTTGAATCAAGTTTTTCTTACCCCATACAGGATCATTTGCAATAAAATCAATCAGCTTTTTGGAAGCTGCAATCTTAGCTTCATCCCCATTGTTAAATACAGCCATGCCGCCCAGATAAGGTTCAAGCTTTGGTTCCGAACCATCGAGTGTAGGGAATGGAAGGAGAATATCTTCGAACTGTACCATTTTTTTAGATACGTTCTGTGCTTTTAGTACAGCGGAATAGTTAAGTGTAAAGGCCAATTTACCTTGCAGGAACAAATCGTTCACGTCAGCAGCAGCAAGTGAAGCTGCACCGGAGACACTGAGTTTATCTTTCGTAGCTTGGACAATCCAATCTAACGCTTTAGCAGCATTATCAGTATTGATAGCGACTGCTGAGTTATCTTCATTTAAGAATCGGGATACACCTAAGTTAGCAAGATAAGCGCGAGTGCCTTGGTCTCCAGCTTGGCTCTTCGCGAAGAATCCTGTAGGAATAACGTCCGGTGCCTTTTCTTTTACAGCTTCCAATGCCTTTTTATATTCTTCAAACGTCCAAGTTCTATCTTCCTTATCCAAAGGTAGTAAATCTAGAGCGCCAATCTTTTCAAAAATAGACTTATTAACAGCCATCATAAAAGGCGCTGTGTTAATCGGGTACATAAAGATGTTGTCGCCTACACTTGACTGCTTCCAAAAAGCTTCTGAAATATCATTCTTCACTTCATCAGTCACCATGTCGTTAAGCGGTGCAAGCAAATCCTTTTTACCCCAATCGATAATCCTTCCAGGTGCATCATAGATCACATCAGGTGCGGTATTAGAAGCAATTGCGACATTCAGTTTTTCAGGGCCGCCTTCAAAGGTGATCATCTCAAGGTTTACTTTAATTTCAGGATTCTTCTCATTAAAAGCTGCAATGATTTCCTTCTCATACTTGCCTACTTCACCATCTAAAGCTTGAAAGCTCGGAAAATTCCACCAAGTAATTTCTACTGGTTTAGCAGCAGCCTCAGTTGCTGCGGGCTCTGTCTTGTCAGCATTATTACTTGCTGAAACCGCTGAATTCGCTGTGTTCGTATTTCCACATGCAACTAACTGTGTACCTAAAAGTGCGACACCAACAATACTCATTAGCCCTTTTTTCATTGCTTTCATGTGCTACCCCCAATTATTTTTTGTGGAATAAAGTACTGCTCTCATTCCTTGCGCTAATCATAAATCAATTGTAAATTCAGGAGAATCCCACTCCTTTTACTTTTAGGGTTCATTTCTGACATATCCCTTCAATCTACCCCTCTTCAATGTTATAATACATTACATATTCCACCTATTAACAATTGAATTTATATTTTTTCACTTTTTCGCCTTAATGTAACCCTTTTAATCTTACATCTAATGGTATTCTCTTACGAGTGATCCACTATAATTCTAGTCTTCCGGAGGGATTTCATGTATAAATTGATGATTGTAGAGGATGAGCCATTAATACGGACGGGCTTAAAACATTACTTTGCTTGGGAGGAGCTTGGGGTCCACAGCATTATTGAAGCAGAGAATGGCAGAGAAGGAATGACCACCGCGCTACGCGAGAAGCCCGATTTGGTGATCACCGATATC
Organism: Paenibacillus sp. FSL R5-0744; assembly: GCF_037972555.1. Classification (NCBI taxonomy): domain Bacteria; kingdom Bacillati; phylum Bacillota; class Bacilli; order Caryophanales; family Paenibacillaceae; genus Paenibacillus; species Paenibacillus sp. FSL R5-0744. The sequence continues at coordinate 2,862,849 of NZ_CP150228.1, read as the reverse complement.
CGGATGCCCGAAATGGATGGGCTTCAAATGATTGAACAGATTCGCAATCTGCTTCCTGATACATTATTTATCATTTTGACAGGATTCAACGATTTCGAATACGCTCAGAAGGCTATACAAGTAGGGAATGTACATGCTTTTTTGCTCAAACCTTTGGAATACGAGGAAAGCCTCTTAGTGATACAAGAGTGTATGAACAAGCTCCAACTAAAGCGACAGGATAGATTAAAACGTTCTAATCTGGAAGGGGCACAACTTGTAAAGCTGTTATTAGAGGAAGAACATTCAGTAATAGATGATGCTGTTATCCATGAACTATGTAATTTCAACAGTAACTACTATCTTTATCTCCCCTTTGTTTTGACAGGGATCCCTATGAGAGAAACGCGCACTCCATCCACCCTGTGGATGAGAGAATATGCGGAGAAGTTCATTCATAATGCTGTGGATGAGTATCTTCATGCCTCTACACCGCACTCTATTTTTACATATTCATCTAAAACAAAGCTCTATGGTCTTATTGTATTGGGATCTCCGTCTTCTACTGACAACTTCCCTCTTCAAACTCAAGTACAGATACGAATCGATCAATATCTGAAGGCGCTTACGCTAGAACATCATCTAGGCCTCTATTTAGTTATAGGTAAGACGACGGAGAACCCTGCACAAATACATACTTTGCTGCACGATTCCGATCGAATGTTATATCAACGCTTTTACATGAGAGATTGCAGGTTATTCTATGTGCCACAATGGATAGAAAACTCAAATTCTCAGAAACCATCCTTAATTCAACTAGATGAGAATGATAAGAAACGGATGATCTCCTGTATCGAAAGTTCTAACGAAATAGAGACGCTCCAGCTGATGCACCGCCTGGCTCAAGATATTTTGAGTAAAACCGATGTCTCTTCTCCTGATTACTGGCTCGCATTTCTTCAGGAAATCATAAGTGTTATAATCCGCTTCGCCAATAAAAACCATATCCATATCGAAGGTGTGTACAGCGAAAAGCTCCTGAACCTTACCTTTGCGGATGATTTTTATTCGCTTGAGACGCTTTTTGACTGGCTTGGCAGGTGGATGATTCATTTAGGGATTGTTTATACCGAAGGACTGACACACAACCACCAACAGGATGTGATCATATTCGAGCATATTAAATCCTTCATTAAAGAAAATATTGATCAAGAAGTGACTCTGCAGATGGTAGCAGATCGATTCTTCTATAATCCGTCTTATTTAAGTCGCCTGTTCAAACGAAAACTCGATAAGAACTACATGCGATTTGTAACCGAGATTCGGATGGAATATGCGCAGGAATGCTTAAAAAAACCGGAGATTCTAGTGACCGATGTCTGTACGATGTGTGGTTACAAAAGCTATAAGCATTTCGTTAAAACCTTCCGAAGCATCACGAACATGACCCCATCAGACTATAGAAAACAATCAGGCTGGTGACCTAAAATGATGCAGATTGAGCAACCAAAGCGACGCTACCGGATGCGACATGTCAATCGTCAAATTTTCATGCTGATGATCCTGACCATTACCATTCCACTCCTGATCATATCCGCAATCATCTATATCTTTTCAAACCAAGCCGTCAAAAATGAATACCAGAGCAGCTCAAATCTGATCCTTAATAACCTCTCGTTCAATATTGACCAATATCTTCAAAGTATTGATAAAGGTACACTGAACGCACAGGTAGATAGCCAGCTCCAAACCGCACTTGAGCACTGGACGATCCATAAAGACGACGTCGGAAATGACCTGAATATTCAGTATGGAAACACGATTGAGCATTTCATCAGCGGGATTGAGATGACGATTAAAAATGTTGATAGTGTGCAGATTTTTTCGGGATCACGTGTGTTCTACTCTGCCAATTTCAATCGTGCGGATTATGATGTGAAGGATTATACCCAGGAGGATTGGTATTTACAGACCCAGCAGAAAAAAGGCGGAGTGATTCTATTTGGCAGCCATGTCCCCTTCTATCGCACCAATTCCAAACAATCCGTCATTTCTATTGCCCGAGTCATTAATAAAAAAGGAAGCAAGCAGCCCATTGGCGTCATGTTAATCGATATCCGATTGGATTCATTACGTGAAATCTTAAAGCTCTCGGAGAATAGCAAACGAAAATTCATTATTTTAGACGATAAGGGCGGTAGTGTTTACAGCTCTGACATCTTGGAGACCTCACCCTTACAACCTATCCCTATAGAACCACAGGCGCTTAATACTTTCATGAACAATGATACGGGAAGCTTTTATGGTACTTTTGACGATAAAGACTCGTACATTAACTTTGTTACGTCTCCCTATTCCAACTGGAAGGTCATACAGTATATAGATGAAAAAGAGATGACTAAGCAAGCCACTTTTCTCGGAAAAATCATTTTAACATTAGCGCTCTTGTCGCTTGTCACTGCGATCTTATTCATGTATATCCTATCGGAGCGTGTCACTAAGCCTATTATTCTTTTAAGCCGAAAGGTTAAGCTGGTGGGGATGGGGAACTTTGATGTGGATTTGTATAGTAATCGTCAAGATGAGTTTGGTGTTCTATACAATGGAATCCGAAAAATGGTGAAAGACCTGCAAAATTATATCGAGCGATCTTCTATGGCCAAAGCACAGCAAAAAGTAGCTCAATACGGCGCCCTTAAAAGCCAAATCAATCCACATTTCCTTGCGAATGTACTTGAATCTATTCAAATGAAAGCCATCATTAATGGGCAAAGAGAGATTGGCGAAATGGTGGGGATTGTAGGTAGATTGTTTCGGATTCATATCCAGACCGGAAAGATAACCGTAACCCTGCGAGAAGAACTTGAACACGTCCGGCTGTATGTAAAAATCCAACAATTACGTTTCGGGGACAAAATTCAATATATTGAACAGCTAGAACCTAATACCGAAATAATTAAAGTCATGCACTTTTCCCTTCAACCCATCGTTGAGAATGCTATCGTCCATGGACTGGAGTGTCGAAGTGAACCGGGTCTCCTTGAAGTCTCCTCGATGATTTCGGGGGATGACATGCTAATTATCGTTAAAGATAACGGAATTGGTATCGATGAAGAGAAACTTAAACAGTTACGTCTTCGTCTCTCTCAACCATCAGACACCCTAGATGAAGATCATATTGGTATAAAAAATGTTCATGATCGTATTCAATTTCATTTTGGTGAAGCCTATGGGATTGAAATCACCAGTCAAGTAGGTGAAGGGACGACCGTGATCATCCGACTGCCAGCATAATCCTAAACATTCTGCTCAGTGATTCCTGCTTCAGGATCGAAGGTAAGCATTTTCGTTGCTATTTTATCGATAAAGAAGCGGTCATGACTGACGGTAACTACGGCTCCAGGGAAATGAATGAGTGCCTGCTCCATCACCTGAATACTCGTCAAATCTAAATGATTCGTTGGCTCATCCAAAATAATGACAGCCGCGCCAGAGAGAAGGCATTTCGCTAACGCTACTCTGGCCTGCTGTCCACCTGACAGACTGCCGATCGTTTTGCTCAGATCCATTTCCGAGAATTGTAGCATCGATAGAAATTTGTTCACTTTTTTCCGCGGAGCATCGAGTCCCAGCCCATACACATTTACGGCATGACTGACTGTATCCTTAACATCGAGTTCGTCCCACATCTGATTGAAGTACGCGTAGCTGACCCCACGTTCCCAAGTCACACCACCCCTTTCAGGCTCTTCTTGCCCAGTCAATACCTTTATGAGTGTCGACTTCCCGCTTCCGTTAGGCCCCACAATAGCTATCCGATCTTCCTTTTGAATATCGAAGCTAACGTTCTGGAATATCGTCCGACCATCATAGCTTTGTCCAATTCCCTTCACTTCACCAAGCTTATCCGGAAACCGTAAATTGCTGTAGATATCGGTGATCAGTACGTTCACTGGATGAGGCTCCACACGCTTTTTCATATCTGTCAGTTTACGTGATAGACGATCCTTCGGGGACTTTTTGTTCCCGCGGGTTTCAATGGCTTCCGACTCCATAAGTAGAAGCTCTTCTTCCCACTCGAATTGACGATCAAGCACCTTTTTGCGCATCTTCTTTTTACGAACATAGTCGGTGTAATTGCCTTCATATTCCTGAAAATGATAATTCTCGATTTCAATCGTCCACGTGACTACTCTGTCAATAAATTGCCGGTCATGGGAGATGAGAATCATCGCCCCATTAAAACGGTGAAGCCACTGCTCCAACCATACGATCCCTTCGATATCCAAAAAGTTAGTAGGCTCATCGAGCAATACGACATCGGGCATTTCAATTAAGACTTTAGCCAGTGCTGCACGGTTCCTCCAGCCTCCCGATAACTCATCTACAGGTTGATGTCGTGATCTTTCATTGAACCCCAACTTCGTCAGAACAGTGTTGATTTCTACAGATACATTCCAGCCATCCAAATGATCCATTTGTTCAAAAAGCGCCGCTTGCCGCTCTAAAAGTGTATTCATCTGGTCATCATCCGTCACTTGTCCAAGCTGTTCCCCGATTTGGTTAAGCTCCTGTTCGATAAGCGCTACCTGCTCAAAGCACAATTCTAACTCTTGCTGTACAGACAAGGCCCCGGAAAGCTCCGAGAATTGAGAGAAATAACTGATCTTCACATTGGGATCTAACTCTACTTTCCCTGCTGTTGGCTCCTCTTTTCCCATCATCAGTTTAAATACAGTAGACTTCCCCGCACCATTTCGTCCGATTAACCCAATCCGTTCACCCTTGCTAACTCGAAAATATATATCTCGAAAGATCAAAGTATTCTCATATTTCTTAGTTACGTTCTCCATACGGATTACACTCAAACCTATCACCCCTAGTTCATATAGATCAAAATACAGCTCAGAACACTCAAAGAGCTATTATAGCACTATTTTAAAAAGGACTTTATAATCATATTTAATCTTCTAGAAAACAAAAAAAGGTCGCTGTCAGCGGACCTTTTTCTGCATTACGAATCCCAGCACATTCTCACTCTCATCACTTGCTGCTTATTTTTTCAAGATATCAATATACTCCTCTTTCTCGCGATCAGGCCCCGCATCAAGCTTCAAACGAATGAATTTTGGATGATCCAATACGTTACTGCTAAAGTTACTTATAAATCCGTCCTCACTGCCACTTCCGCCAATCGAATTATTTTTCAATTCGAGCTTCCCAACCCGCGATGTCAACTCACTGGGGGTCTTTCCAAATAACTCATTCCTGATCTCCCAATCGGTTTTTAATGCCTCACTTAACGTAAATTTAACTACTATACTTAAAGGAGATAGCTCCACCTGCGCAAGATTCACTTCATGTCCGTCAATCATAAAAGGCTGATTTATAACTACTGTCTCGGTCTTCTGTTCCCAGAATTTTGGATCAATAGCGAAGCTCACCTTTAAACGATCAGAATAGCGCATGTCAGCTAGATCCGTTCCCGTTTTTGGTTTTGCTAGCATTCCTGGATCCACTGAAGTGATCTGAAAATTCGCCACCACCTCTTTTGGAAATGCTTTATCCTTATCTAGTGGATAGATAGTTTTTCCGAGCCATGTATAAATACTATCCACAGCATGTAAACCCATCCCACCTCTACCCCCATTTTTATCCACTACACTTTGTCCCGTCACAGCATCTGTCAGCCATACACTATTCACATTGTAAATTTCCTGACCATCACTTGTAGTCCCTGTATATAGCAGTATAATTTTATTTTCATCAGCGATTACAGCATTTAGAGTGATCTTATATCCGTTTTTCTCAGCGCTCTTATTCACGATTTGCACATAATCGTTTCGAATTGCAGATTCTAACGTAAGGGCATCAACATCAGATTCAGCCAGCTTCTTAAAAGGTTCCAACACACCCCAATCACTTGATTCAATACTGGTAGAGGCTTGCTGTGGCATCAATTGGGTTGGATTGAAGAAGAGTAAACCTGCAATCAAAACAGATGCAGTCAGTACAGCCATAGCGCTTCTAGCGAACATTAGCTTTTTTCCGCGCTTTTTACCTAGTTCGAGTCCTGCTTGAATGGCATAGATTTGTGCGGCCGCACTCTCCATTTTTTGCTCCTGTGGGATTCGTTCAGCATCGATTAACATGGCAAGCTCCTCCTGACTACTCATGGTTCCAATCACCCCGATTCTTAATGATCGTTCTTAACTGCTTGAGTCCTTTATGCTGCCATGTCTTGACCGTTCCTTCAGGTTTATCCAGTATTTTAGCAATCTCATTTAAGGTCATATCGTTGTAGTATTTAAGCAGCAGCACATGGCGATACTTGGGTTTAACCTGTTCAAGTGCCCACAGCATTTCCATCCGATGATGGCCAATGTGCGTAATCTGCTCTCCTATTCTCTCGTCAACAAGCGGCATGGAACGCTTTCTACGTCTTTGTTCATCTATACAGACATAAATCAGGATCCGAATGATCCATGATTTAAACGCTTTTGGATCCTTTAACGTTTTTCTTTTGATCCAGGCCCGGCAAGTCATTTCCTGCATCGCTTCAAGCGCATCATTCCGGTTACGCAAGTAGCTATAGGCAATACTGTATAGCTGTTCTCTATGTACCAATATAGAATCGTAGAAATCCGTCTCGCTCCGAGAATCAAGAATCGTTACCTTCTTCATTTCTGCATTAGTCATCGTCATATCCTTCCTTAGCCCCCTCTCCTAAACCTCTCATAGATTAAGACGGGGAGGGTATAGAAACGGTTTTTATTTGTATTAACTTTTTTGGGACTGAGCACTTAAAATTATAACATTCTATAAAAAAAGAACGATAAATGTTATGATAAGTAAAATTGGACATAATCAATAGTACGCACTTAAAAGTACCATAGGTACTAAAAAGTACCCATACATTGGAGGATATCATGACAACTATCAAGAAAAAATACAATATTTCTGTTGAGGCCACACTCGAAGTAATTGGAGGGAAATGGAAATGTGTAATTTTGTGTCATTTAACTCATGGCAAAAAGCGAACATCGGAACTAAAACAGTTAATGCCCGGAATTACTCAAAAAATGTTAACCCAGCAACTACGCGAACTTGAGGCCGATGGAATTATCAACCGGATCGTATACAATCAGGTTCCACCCAAAGTGGAATATGAGCTTAGTGAGTATGGTGATAGTTTAAGCGACATTTTGACTTCTCTATGTAATTGGGGAGAACAACATATCATTAAGCAATATGGCGATAAATATGCTGTTTTAGAGGACAACATTTTAAATAAATAAATTTTACCCCATGAAAAAAAGGACAGTTAAATCAGAATGATTTAACTGTCCATAACTTAAATTACTCCGTCTCCTCCAATAGCAGTTGCTGTGAATGATATGGGTCCAAATAGATTTATAGGCAAGTTGCTGTCATTTTGAATTACCAATTCATAGTTGTGGATTCCAATATAAGGACCATCAACCCACTGAACATTTAATTGAATATCAGTAGTTGTAGTAAAACGAAAAAAGGAGCTATAAATATCGACTCCAGCACGTCGGATTAAAACAAGAAATTGACTATCAGCAAGTGCAGTAAGACTAAAACTACCATTTAACTCGACTCTACTAGAGAAAGAAGCTGGGTTAGCTGGGCTAATATTTACTTGCGCTGTGGCAAGACCCGCTCCAGCTCCAGGAATCCCTGCAACCGTTGTAACAGCATTAAACGGGTCTAAAGGGATTTTTGCCTGTGAACCATAACTTATATTTGTCGCCATTTATCATCACTCCATTCCAATTACAAGGTTATACATTATTATATTGTGAATCAACAATGATAGATTGGACTTAATTGCTGATGATAATATACATTTAAGTGATACTTTGCTAGATCATATAAACCTAGATGCTCTGTATCATCATCTAATTTCCAACCATTGACAAACTCACTCATCAGAATTACAATTACCAAAATATCATGAACAACGCAGACAAAGGGTAAGTAGACAATCGAACATGGACTTCAGAGAGCCGGTGGCTGCTGCGAACCGGTGTCCAGCGCTTGATCGAATGGCCTTTAGAGTTGCTCTTCCGAACCATCTTAGCTGATGTTGTAGGGAAAGCCGGGTTTCCCGCCGTTATCAAGGGACCTGTATCGAGATTGTCTCAGACCTTCTCCGTACCGGTAAGAGAAGATCGTAATACTAACGAAACCTGGTTGCGCGATCATTTAAGGTGGTACCACGACAACTTCGTCCTTATTGGATGAGGTTTTTTTGTCATTTAAAGGAGGTGATGGCCATGGATGATGGCTGGTGGTGGCGACTCAATATTAATCAGAAGCGACAAAACAGGAGGAATTCAAATGATAAAAGAACGTGTATTAACTGGAGATCGAGTGACCGGAAAGCTGCACCTTGGCCATTACGTGGGCAGTTTACAGAACCGAGTGACTCTACAGGAGCAATATGATACTTTTGTGTTTCTAGCAGATATTCAAGCCCTAACGACTCACTTTGATCGGCCTCAATACCTTGGTCAAAACTTGAATGAAATCACACTGGACTATTTATCGGCGGGTATAAATCCAGATAAATCCACCCTATTTATTCAATCTATGGTTCCAGAGATCGCTGAGCTGACCGTCCTATTCTCCATGTTTGTTACTGTGAATTCTTTACGGCATAATCCCACGATTAAAGCCGAATCGAAAAATTCCAGCTTAGATGAATTGTATTATGGTTTTCTAGGTTATCCAGTTAGCCAGGCTGCGGATATAACCTTTTGTAAAGCGACGATTATTCCTGTAGGAGAAGACCAGCTTCCCCATCTGGAGTTGACCCGCAAAATCGTACGTAGATTCAACGAACTGTACAGCCCCATCCTTGTGGAGCCCAGAGCGCTCATCAGCGAGACGCCAAGACTAGTAGGAACAGACGGCAATGCTAAAATGAGTAAAAGCCTCGGCAATGCTATCGAGCTGGACTCTACGAAAGAAGAGATCACCTTCAAGATCCGTAAAGCCACAACTGATCCAGCCCGTGTTCATAAAAATGATCCTGGGCATCCAGATATTTGTCCCATTTATGCTTATCATCGTGCTGTTCGTTCGCATGGCGCCCCAGAAATTCACGATAGCTGCGAAAGTGGCAGTATAAGCTGTTCAGCCTGTACGCAGCTTATCACGACAGCTCTAGACCAGCTAATTGAACCAATGCGTGAGCGTCGCTCCTATTATGCTGCCAGACCCAAGGTTGTTGAGGATATCTTATTATCCGGAACTAAGCGTGCCCGCGATATTGCTCAAGAAACGATGTCCGAAGTACGCGAGGCTATGGGCCTTAATTATTTTTCAAAATAAAAATGATCTCTAAGGGCAATAAAAAAACGCCGGACTCTCTATTGAAGAGAGCGCCGGCTGTTTTTATAAGAAAATATTATTTAATATGGATATCTTCGCTTCTACATAAAAATACTTTCTATAACATAAATCCTTTCATCAAAGAAAAAGGCCGTAACCCCCTAAGCGAGATTACGGCCTTAAATGTATCCCTTACAGCACCCAATTCCCTTTACGGAATACCGGCTCAATCGTACCATCCGCCAATTCTCCGTCAATATCCAGCTCAGCTGAACCAATCATAAAATCGACATGCGTTAAGCTGACATTAGCACCTCGTGCGACAAGCTCTTCATTCGTAAGCTTTGTGCCGCCTTCAATATTGACAGGATAAGCACTTCCCAACGCGAAATGGCAGGAGGCATTCTCATCAATCCCTGTATTGTAGAAAATTCGGTTCAAGCGAGAGATTGGAGAATCATGCTGCACTAAAGCCACTTCTCCTAAATAGGATGCACCTTCATCGGTTGCCAGCAGCGAAGTCAAATGCTCACGTCCGGATTCAGCTTCATATGCTACTACTTTTCCATCTTTAAAAGTGAAGGAAAGGCCTTCTACCAAACGTCCGTTCAGATTCAATGGAAGTGTGCTTCTAACGGTACCATTCACACCTGTACGATGTGGCATGGAATAGATCTCTTCCGTTGGCATATTAGCCACGAAATACACGCCTTTATCATTCTCTCCGCCGCCTCCACGCCATAAATGTCCTTCTGGAAGCTCCACATGCAGATCCGTTCCCGGAGCGCGGTAATGCAGGCTTTTATAACGCTTAGCGTTCATTCTATCCTGACTTTCTTTCAATTGACCGATATGCTCTCTCCATGCGGCAACTGGATCCTCGCTACCTACACGATTCATCTGGAACACCGCTTCCCACATAGCCTCTACTCGCTCTTCCTCTGGAAGATCAGCAAACACCTTGTTCGCCCAAGCACGCGTTGGAGCCTTAACGAGAGACCAGCTAATTTTGCTATTACGAGTATATTTGGAGTAGTTTTTGCGAGCAACAGCTGCCGCTTTAACTGCTCTTGACACTTTGGAAGAATCAATACCATTGAACAATTCCGGATCTGGTACTTTAATATGTAAGATGGCGCCGTTCTCTTCCGCAAACTTCTCCATCATTTCTGCTTGCCACTGTGGATAGTAATCGAAGGAATCTTCTGGGGCTTTTTCGTAACGAATACGTGTAGTCGCTTCATCGTCCCAATCAACGATTACATATTTAGCACCTGCTTCATAGGCTTTACTTACAATCAAGCGAGTAAGCTCTGCCGTTTCAATAGGTGCATGCACCATCAAAACTTGTCCAGGCTGTACATTTACCCCTACTTTTACAACCAGGTTCGCATATTTCTCTAACATGACATCAAAATCTTTCATGAATTCTCTTCCTCCATCTCTATGGTTGCTTTACTGTCGCACCAAAGCACCGGAGCTCCTTAACAGCAGACGGTCAGCTTCACTTCTTATTTTAACGCAAAATGCTAAGAGTTGCGATTCGATATAATAAAGCGGCCCCCATGAAAGGAACCGCTCACGTAAATCCTTATTTTTTATCCACTTGCAGCAACGTTACGGTCTTTAAAGAATAGGTATGCATAATCTTGTCCTCAGAGATTACGTTAAGCTTGGTCAAACTTGCTACCTTCGCGGGATCTGATTTGGAGAGCATACGCCACACTTCGGGGTCTGATAGGGTTTCATATAACTTGAGATCATCATATTCTTTGCGATTTTGCATCACTAGCTTCACTTTGTAGCTTCCGATTTCAGTCTCGGTAGCCCCCTGCTCACTACAATAGCTTAGAATATCCTGCCGAAGCTCTGCCAATTCTTTTTCAATTTCCTTTTGCTTTTGCTTCAGTCGATAATACTGCTGTACCTTTTTCTCCATCACTTCACGCTCCTCTATAGACATATGTATGCCGGAAGCGCTAAATAAATAAGTTGAGTTCCCTATCATAAAATTTTATAATGAGCCGGGAACGCTAGTTTGCAGCAGACTACTTATTCCTCAAAAAACAATGATTCGGCAGGTGACTTATGTTTCATTCTTACTTTTTCCCAATTTCTTATGCCTTTATGATGTTTCCTATAGCGGCATTGATCTTCACACTCCCTTTTCTAATCGTTCAATACCGTAGACACGGCTACATCCATAAGCTTAGAGCTTTAATCCTATACTTACTGCTGCTTTATCTGATGAACGCTTATTTTCTCGTTTTGCTTCCGATGCCATCCTCAAGACATAATATGGCGCCTTCGGGAAGTATGATGCAGCTCGTCCCTCTTCAATTCATACAAGATATTATAGATGGCTCTAAGATCATACCTGATCAGATTTCAACGTATTGGTCGTTACTGCGTGAGCCTGCTTTTTTACAGGTGATATTTAACATCGCTTTGACCGTGCCGTTTGGATTGTTTCTGGGTTACTATTTTCGAACGCGCTGGGGAATGTGTATTCTCTTGTCTTTCATACTTTCGTTATCTTTTGAGGTCACACAGGTTACAGGCATCTACGGCTTTTTTGATCATCCCTACCGTCTATTTGATGTCGATGATCTTATTACCAACACGCTGGGAGGGATCTTTGGATTCCGAATTGCTATCTGGATAAACGGGTTACTGCCACAAATAGAACAACTGGATACGAATATCGACCGTTCTGCCAAAAGAGTCTCCTATACCCGCAGAGGGATTGCTTTTTTCATCGATAGTATGGTGTGGATCATCGGGTTTGGTGTACTTTATGGATTCGATATAAAAAGTGCTTTCTGGATTGTAACAGGGATTTACTTCATCCTGATTCCAGCTTTCACTGGTGGGCGGACCTTAGGCAAATGGATTGTACGTATTCGGGTGACGAGCAAAGGTAATCGAGCTTCTTTCTGGGCGCTTATGATCCGATATGGTCTGCTATATTGGATATTACTTGGACTTCACGCGCTTGTTATCGATTCTGATGTGACAGGGCTTCTATCTTCACCATTGAGAACGGTCGCTTTCCTCATTGTTCTACTGGTCGATTTAGTTTTCTTTATTCATTTAATCATTAAGGTATTCAAAAAAGATGACCAGCTAATCTATGAGAAATTAAGCCGAACCTCGCATGTTATTTCATGGCCTGAGAAAAGATTGCATACCGATGCCTCCAACAGCAGCTCTTTAGAGGATTAAAAATCTTCATTTTATATAGTATTTATACAATGGAATTTATTATAAAATAGGAAGGCAAGGATTCTCAAAATTTAGGAGATGAATGAATGGAAACTACAAGTAGCTTGCAGTTGTCTAGAAGTCTTCCAGAAGAGCAGGGCATATCATCAGCCGCAATATCCAGCTTTATTGATGCAGTAGAGACGCAAAGCTTAGGTCTGCATAGCTTCATGCTCCTTAGGCATGGGTATGTGGTCTCTGAAGGCTGGTGGTCTCCTTATAAGTCCGATCTTCCACATATGCTATTTTCCCTTAGCAAAAGCTTCACCTCAACGGCAATCGGGATTGCGGTCACAGAAAAGCTAATCACACTCGACAATTCAGTCATCTCCTTCTTCCCTGAAGAGGCTCCTGCGACTATCACTGACAATCTATCCAACATGACAATCAGACATCTATTGATGATGGGTACCGGGCATGTCGTGGATACTATGGACACACTTCATAAAAGTGCAGACGGGAATTGGGTTAAAGCTTTCTTCTCAGTCCCAGTGGAGAAACAACCAGGTACACATTTCCTATATAATACCGGCGCCACTTACATGCTGTCCGCGATCCTTCAACGAGTTACTGGCCAAACACTGCTAGAATATCTAGAACCGCGTCTGTTCGCTCCGCTCGGTATTCACGGAGCAACTTGGCAGTCTTGTCCACGTGGAATTAACACGGGGGGATTTGGCTTAAGCATTACCACAGAGGATATCGCTAAATTCGGCCAGCTTTACTTACAAAAAGGGATCTGGAATAATCAACGAATCCTGCCTGAACAGTGGATTAATGAGGCAACTTCCAAACACATTTCCAATGGCGAAGGCGATCATGACTGGGCGCTCGGATATGGTTATCAATTCTGGAGATGCCAACACGGAGCCTACCGCGCCGATGGCGCATTCGGACAACTCTGCGTTGTTCTTCCCGATCAGGATGCGGTAATTGCTATTACTGCCGCTTCAAATAGTATTCAAGGTATTTTGAATGCAGTGTGGGAGCATTTATTACCCAATATGAAAGATGTCCCTCTTCTGGAAGAACAAGCATTAGCAGCCAAATTGGCAGACCAATTAAAAAACTTATCGATAGACCCTCCACAATTACAGCGGTCATCTTTTCAAGAAGATCAATTGAATGGTATAACCTATACACTCGATGACAACCAATTTTCACTAGCTACTATCTCTATCTCTTTCAACAATGATGAAGCTGAAGTTACTTTAATAACTAAACTTGGTGAAAAGAATGTCATTCGATTAGGCCGAGGACAATGGCTCGAAAGCTTTGCACTCATCCTGGAGCCTTTCATGAACCGGATTATGTCCAGCTTTACTTGGACTGCAGAAGATCAACTTCAGTTGTCCTTGCTATTTGTTGAAATGCCTTTCTTAATTACACTTGATATTAATATTCTAGAGAACATGCTTATCCTTAAGCAGCGGATTAATGTGAATATGGGACCGCTTGAATTCGATGATATAATCGGAAGAATACAATAGGTATAGTTAATAAAAGAAAGGCCGCTTCGTCCTATGCAGGAACTTAGCGGCCTTATATCCCTTTTTTTATTCCGAAAAATCAGCTAGCTTCAACATGACTGGGCAATGATCACTACCCATGATCTGACAATCAATTTGGGCATCAATTACATTAGGTGCAAGTCTAGAAGAAGCTAAGAAATAATCAATTCGCCAGCCCACATTCCGCTCTCTCACCTTCGGCATATAAGACCACCATGAATACACTCCCTCAAGCTCCGGGTGAAGATATCTGAACGTATCTATGAAGCCCGACTCAAGCAGTGTACTCATTTTCCCTCTCTCTTCATCCGTAAAACCGGAGTTCCCACGGTTAGCCTTTGCATTCTTGATATCAATATCTTCATGGGCAACATTTAGGTCTCCACAGACAACAACTGGTTTACGCTTGTCCAGTTCTAAGAGATAATTACGGAAACGGTCCTCCCATTCCATTCTATATGCCAATCGAGACAGATCTCGTTTGGCATTAGGCGTATAGACGTTGACCAGATAAAAATGTTCGAACTCTAATGTAATGATCCGACCTTCTGCTTCTTCATCTTCTTCCATCCCATATCTCGCAGAGATCGGCTTGATTTTAGTGAATATTGCCGTACCGGAATAGCCCTTCTTCACTGCGTAATTCCAATATTGATCGTATTCTTCGCCATGCTCCAGTGTAATTTGCCCTTCCTGAAGCTTTGTTTCTTGAACACAGAAGATATCCGCATCTACTTCTTTGAAATAGTCATTAAACCCTTTTTTGACACATGCCCGAAGGCCATTAACATTCCATGATACCAGCTTTATCATCGGCTTTTCTCCTTGCATTTTACTTTAGTTATACTATTACTGCGGTTATTATATCACTATAGTGAGCTGACGGGATATGTATAGCAGCAAAAGCCGCACCTCTCTCCATTGCGGAGAATTGGTGCAGCTTTTGGTTAATTCATACGCTAGCTAACTTATAGACCAATTGCTGTAGCTGTGAATGTAATTGGGCCTTTTATTTGAATTACACTTCCAGCATTATTACTATTAGCAAATAGAACACCCAGTGTATAAATTTGAGTTCCCGGCAGTCCACCATCCACAGCAAGCACGTTTACAATCTGAAGGTTGTTACCAGGTTCGAAGAATCGATTGAGCGGGCTACTGTATACTTTTGTAGCACCTCTGTAAATATCTACGCGAATATCATCTGTAAATGAAAAACTATCAACACCGAAACTCGCTTTTAGCTCAACTCTCGAACGATAAGTTGCAGGATTAGCCGGATCAAGAAATACAGAGGTAGTAGTTATTCCTTGACCAACACCAACCGCCAATACTGGACCATCAACAGTTAAAAACGTAGAACCATAATCAATAATTGACGCCATTCTTAACACTTCCTTTCAAGGTTATACAACATTCTATGAAAATGAACTGAACCTTGAATGGATATATCATATGGGAGAATAGTATATTTTTATCATAGATTTATATCCTAATCATTCAACATCCGTGATACAATAACCAAATTGACACTATACAAATATCATTAAATACGTGAGGTAAAGAGACTTATGAATGCACCAACACTATTACGAGGGTTTAACTTTTTGTATTTTGCGTTGCTGGCTATGTTTATTCCTTTTCTGCCAGTCTATCTAGGGGAGCAGGGTCTTAACCCGGCGCAAATTGGATTCATTATTGGTACTGGAGGGTTTGTTACCATTATTGCTCAACCCTTATGGGGGATGATCAGTGACAAAACAAGAACGATCCGCAAAGTGCTGTTAATTCTGTTGTTATGCTCTGCGGTGACGGGATACTTTTTATTCGATTCTAGCAGCTACGTACGACTTATTCTTTTTGCGATGCTGCTCTATTTCTTCTTAATGCCTATCGATCCGCTAGCTGAAAGCTTGAATTTCCGGATCTCTGAGGCAGCTGGAATTAGCTATGGTTCGATACGTACATACGGTGCATTGGGGTACGGTGTTATGGCCTTACTCACAGGTTATGTGATGAGTTATTTCGGTTCACAAGGTATGGCCTTGCTGTTCGTCGCAATAAGTCTTACAAGCTTTGTGGTCAGCTGGTTCATGCCAGATGCTCCGGTGACCGGTAAACCGGTCACACTTGACAGCCTGAAGCATTTTCTTAGTAACAAAGAAACACAGCTATTTCTAGTACTCATATTTATTAGCTCCGTTCCCGCACGAATGAACGATACCTTCCTTGGAGTTTATATTCGCGAGCTTGGTGGCAGTCCTGAATTAGTTGGTCAATCGTTCTTTATCGCCGCAATGAGTGAAATTATTGTGTTCGCCTTAAGCTTTTGGTGGCTGCGCAAAGGAAAAGAGCTAATCATTATTTCGATTTCTGGAGCCTTTTATTTTCTTCGATTCTTTATTTCGGCCTGGATTTTGGATCCGCATTTATTAGCTTATCTACAGATTCTACAAATCCTTACCTTCCCGGTATTCTACTCCGCAGCTATTCAGTATCTATATAGTATTGTGCCTGTGGAATGGCGTGCTACGGGTCAAACTGTGTTGGCGCTACTGTTCTTCGGTGTATCAGGTATTCTCGCATCTTATGCTGGTGGAGCATTATATGAAGCCTTTGGCGGTAAGGTCCTTTACTTAACAATTTCCGTGATGTCATTTATCGGTATGCTGTTCGGATTGATATTGTACAGAATCTATGGAAGTAAACACGCCAATAAAACGAAAATAACCACTCATTAATCTTCCAGCATTCAATAGTCTTACACTTCAAGTTCATGCACTGTTGGTCGCAGCACTCTAGTTGATAATTCAGCTAGAGATGCTTTTTTATGAACTTCTACCTAAGTCATTCTTTATGCTGCTCCATAAGCTGCTTCAGTTTGATTTCAGTATTTGAATCTGCGGCAGGTGTATAAATACTACAACGTAAATCTGTGCTGCCTTGAACCTGTAGTGAGGTTAAATGAAATAACATTTTCCCTGCTTTGGCATGTCTGAATTCCAATAGCACATCTGGAGCAGAACTTACACGACTTTGTTCCCACATTTCATTAAACGCTGGATGCAGTCCCTTTAATTCCTCTATGAATTCATCGTACCAACGATCCTCTACATATTGTCCGTAATACGCTCTGAAGATGGATAGATAACCACTTACGAATTGTTCCCAATTTACAGCTAAACGTCTGAACTCCTTACGAACAAATAACAAACGAATCATGTTTCTCTCCTCGATGGGCAGCTTAGAGAAATCTAGAAACACATGTGCTGCAGCCTCATTCCAACCTACAATCCCGCAACGTCGGTCTGAAATAATCGTAGGACAAGTCTTAAGCTCCTGTAAAATTTTCTGTAGAGAAGGACTAATTACTGAGGATTCCTCTTGCTGAAATAGAACGTTCCCTGTTCCAGTCTCTAGTGCTAGTGCAAAAAGATATTTCCGCTCATCATTAGTTAGCTTTAGGGCAGTCGCAATACAGTCCAGAACAGACGAAGATACTTTAATATCCCTGCCCTGTTCTAGCCACGTATACCAGGTACTGCTTACCCCCGCTAACTGTGCAACCTCTTCCCTGCGAAGTCCAGGCGTTCTCCTGCGTGTGCCTTCTGGCAGTCCAACAGAGCTGGGTGAGATCGCAGCACGGCGTGCTTTTAAGAAATCTGATAATGCCTGCAACCTCGTCTGATTAGCCATACGCTTCCTCTCCTCTCTGTTACATTCTTTAGTATAGTACAAATTATACTATGATAAACGATAACTTGTAATAGGATAAAATAAGTGGAAAAATACCTATATACACTTCTTGAGGAGGTTCATTATGGAACGCGTAGTTATTACAGGTATGGGCTTAATCTCGCCCCTTGGAAATACAATAGAACAATTCTGGGATCGTCTAGTTTCTGGTGAGTCGGGGATTTCCCCAATCACTTCATTTGATACCTCTAACTTTAAGACAAAGATCGCGGGAGTCGTGCATGATTTCGATGCGGAGGCCAGATTTGGCCGTAAAGAAGCACGCAGAATGGATAGATTTAGTCAGTTCGCTCTGGCAGCCGCTGAAGATGCCTGGACACATTCCGGTCTACAGCTTGATAAGATTGACAAGGAACGTCTCGGGGTTTATGTAGGATCAGGCGTTGGTGGAATTCAAACCTTGATGGAACAAGGGAATGTGCTAAAGGGCCGCGGACCAGATCGGGTCAGCCCCACTTTAATTCCCATGATGATCTCTAATATGGCTGCGGCGATGATCAGCATTAAATTAGGAGCTTTAGGTCCTACAATGTCTCCAGTAACTGCCTGCTCTATTGGAAATACGGCAATCGGTGAAGCCTTCCGGTTGATCCGTTATGGAGGTGCCGACATCGTAATTGCTGGTGGATCAGAAGCAGCCATTACTGAAATCTCTTTAGCCAGTTTCGGCAATGCCACCTCCTTATCCACTCGAAATGAGGAGCCGATTAAGGCGAGTCGGCCTTTTGACGGGGAACGTGACGGATTTGTTATCGGTGAAGGTGGCGGAATAGTTATTTTGGAGTCACTTTCTCATGCGCAGCGTAGAAACGCCAAGATTCACGGAGAGGTTATCGGTTATGGTGCCAGCTCTGATGCCTATCATATGGTCGCCACCCATCCAGAAGGAATTGGTGCTTATCAAGCGATGAAGCTGGCCATGAATGAAGCTAATCTCCAGCCCGAAGAGGTGGATGTAATTAGTGCTCATGCCACGAGTACAGTAGTAGGTGACCGCTCTGAGACCCTTGCGATAAAGAAGTTATTCGGTGATCAAGCCTACCAGATTCCCGTAACCGCTAATAAGTCCATGACTGGACACGCCTTAGGGGCGGCCGGTGGCCTAGAAGCTATTGCCCTAATTAAGAGCATTCAAGAAGGAATCATCCCACCTACCATTAATCAGGAGGTCAAAGATTCCATCTGTGATTTAGATTATGTCCCGAACATTGCGCGAAAATCTGATCTTACTATAGGCATGTCTAACTCCTTTGGTTTCGGTGGGCATAATGCTGTCATTGTGATTCGAAAGTTTGAAGATTGACCAATCATCCATAAAACGGGGTTCCGACTTAGTCATTCTTAGGACTAATTGGTACCCCGTTTCTACTGCCAATTTCAAAAAAATCTGTTATTCCATCGTTGATACGTGGCTCCCCCAGATAGAGATACCTTCCTTGGAAACCGCAGTAAACGTCATAACGTTACTAGCTGTTGCTTCATTCCACTCTTTCAGGAACACCCCATTATAAGTAGAACCGTCAATGGTAAGCTCAGCAGTATGATCATCAATAAGCTTCCATTTCCCTTTTACTGCTCCTTTAATCTTACCGCTCTTAGTGAATTCAATCAGCTCCGACTGCACGATATCAGCCGTAATGTCTTTGTTATGGTTTACATATTTATATTCGCCTGAAATTTGCTCTTTTGTGTATTTCTCTATGCTCTCTCCGCCATAGCGGTGCGGGGCTACAACCGGCCAGCCCTCACTGTTCATAAACATCTGATGAACTCTTACCTCATGCTTTTCTCCACGATTCGGGAACCGTGTATGGAAGATCAGATAATACTTGCCATTCTCTTCATCATAAAACGCTGAGTTATGACCTGGTGATACATATCCTTCTCCACTCACTGGCAGCTCGTCATCTGTATTCAAGAATTCGAAATTCCCCATTAGCTTCACTCCATAAGGAGCATATGCTGGATCATCGAACAATACGGATGGCGATCCTTGTGCATTAATCATATCTTGACCCTCAGAATCTTCGAAAGGTCCATCAGGCGCCTTTGAACGAGCTACACGGATGTTATATCCACCGTCTGCAGCCAGACCACCGTAGGATAGGAAGAGATAGTAGTAATCCGTTTCCGGACTGTACAGCATATATGGAGCTTCTATCCGAGCATGATTCGCACCCAAAAGCTTTTTGCCATAACCTTGATCTGGCAGCGGGAAGCCTGTATTCGCATCTAGTTCCATAATAAAAATACCACCGGAGTAAGAGCCATAGACCATCCACAGCTTCCCTTCTTTATCAAAGAACACATCCGGATCTACTACATTCGGCTTTTGAGTGGCATCATATATTTCTCCATCATCACCCTTGCCCATCATACCTGACTTCAGAATGATTCCTTTATTCTTATAAGGTCCCTCAATATTGTCCGACACAGCTATGCCGAGTGCAGACAGCGGGGAATCCCCTTTACAAGCATTGTAATACATATAGAATTTGCCATCCGCCAATTGGATAACATCGGGTGCCCATAAGGTATCCGTCTGTGCCCATTTTAATGCTTCAGCAAACTCCTCTTTGACATTAGGAATGAGAACGTTTCCTTCTACCACCCCAGAGGACAGCTGAGTCCAAGACATCAGATCATTTGATTTAGCAGATGCTAAATGAGAGCCAAACACATAGTATTTGTTATCAGCCATAATGATCGACGGATCATGTACAGATACATTTTTGAATACAGGCTCCGCAGAGTCAGCTACGTTATTTGTGTTGCTGGAACTAGCTGAATTGTCATTGCACGTGGTTACTGCTAATAATGAAACGCTGATCATTGTAGTCATAATTGCTTTTCTCATCGTTATACCCCCTATGTATGCCTTTTCATTTTGAAACGAAAACGAACAATAGTCAATCCTTTTATTTAATTAAGTTCGTATTAATTCATATTTATTTAAATAATAGTGAACATTCATACACATAAAAAAAACGCCAAGCCATCGAAATGGCCTGACGTTTCCTTTTATATTTTTCGTAAAATAATCTGTTTAATTAGCGCCTTCTTGTACCAAAACTGGCTCTGGATAAGCATTCTTAAGCACACGTTGTCTGTTCTTAACAACTGCCGGCGGTTCCACCTGAGGAGCCATCGGATGCATTAGCCAAGACTTCACCATATGGGTATCCGAAACCTTATACATTGGGGGCTCTTTCTCCATATCGATTTGCATAGCGTAAGTGCTACGTAGTGCGAAAGCATCGCCCTTAGGCGGTTTGATCAAATCTGGAGGAGTACCAGGAATTGCTGTTAGCAAAGATCCTTTGCTCTCTAGACTTGGCATGGAAGCTAGCAAGCCCCAAGTGTATGGGTGTCTTGGATCGTAGAAGATCTCTTCCGCTGTTCCCATTTCAACAATTTGTCCGGCATACATTACAGCTACACGATCTGCCATTCTTGCTACAACCCCGAGATCATGGGTGATAAAAATAATAGCCGTATCAATCTTCTTTTGCAATTCCTTCATCAAATCAAGGATTTGTGCTTGGATGGTTACGTCGAGCGCAGTAGTCGGCTCATCCGCAATCAGAAGCTTAGGGTTCGCAGCAAGTGCCATTGCAATAACAACACGTTGACGCATACCACCACTGAATTCATGTGGATATTGATTGAAGCGACGTTCTGGAGAAGGAATACCTACAAGATTGAGAAGCTCAATCCCACGTTTATTCGCATCAGCCTTGGAGATGTTCTCATGTTTAAGCAGCACTTCAGTAATTTGTCTGCCGACCTTCATCATTGGGTTCAGAGAGGTCATCGGATCTTGGAAGATCATACCGATCTCTTTACCGCGGATCTTCTGCATCTGCTTCTCTGTCTTGCCAATCAAATCTTGTCCATCGAATAGAATCTGTCCGCGTTTATATTCTCCTGGTGGTGTAGGAACTAGCTTCATAACCGCTTGTGAGGTTACACTTTTACCCGAACCTGACTCCCCAACAATCGCTAGAGTTTCACCTTTATCTACATGGAAGCTAACACCACGGATCGCTTGTACCTCTCCGCCGTGTGTTTTGAATGATATCGCTAAGTCTTTTACCTCTAAAAGGCGCTCCATCTTGTCACCCTCTCATTTCCTCGTCAATTATGATAATGATTCTCAGCATGTTGTAAGCAATAAGTATTATTTTATCTAGTTTTAAGGGTTCTAGTCAAGATTTTTCTGAAAAAAATACGGCTAACCTCACACTTTAGTACTAGATCTAATTATTGCGTGCTCAATAGTTGCGATAGCTCCTCTTTAAAATACGTAAATAGAGAATAAGGAAGAACTACTAGGTGCTGCTAAATACAATAAATGGTATGGAAGGAATACTACCATGATTCTAAAGCCCACTATCAAAATATACACGAATAATACAACCAAAGCAAAAGTTACATGGCCATGTACTTCAGTAAGCAATGCTATTCGTGCATAAATGATCATGAAACAAACGTAGTATCGACAGCGGCTACAGCAAACTTACGGTATCAATATGTACACTCAGCCGTTCAAATATAAGAATTCTCCCCTACTGTTGCTCAATCTCCCTATCTTTCATGTTGTAGTTGTGTCAAAAATGTGTTAATTCATGAACCGCTTCCAGCCCTCAAGCAGATTATCATGCGCCCACTCAAGGTGACCTTGGCTATCGTACTTACGCGAATAACACTCGATGAAGTAAATTAAGTCGATATATAAGTCGTAGAGTTTTTTACGGGCATGTTCGTTTGGGCTGTCGAAGCTATTCCCGTAACCTCTGCAGAAATGCTCTGAATTCTCAATATAGCGAAAATAATATTCCATAAGTGGATCGCCCCAAAGTGCCCGTTCCCAATCAATCAATGCAACAATGCGGCCCTCTCGCACAAACACATTGCCATCCCATAAATCCCAATGTATTAGACGAGGCTCAACGACTGCGTCCATAACATGTAAGTGACTTTTGATCTCTGCCTCAACAGTTTCTAACGGAATGGGCATTTCTACCTTTAAACGACGTGCATCTTCAAGCAGATTCATTATCAAATGCTTAAAAGTTTCCCGCCATGAAGTTCCTTTTACTGGTGTGGACGCACTAAATAATCCGAAACGCTCACCAGGAATTTCATTAATTAAACGGGAATAACGACCTAACTCTTCCTCAATACTTATTCTCTGCTGCGAGCTTAGCGCTTCCTTAATTTCATTATAGGGCTGGCCAACTATTTTCTCCATGAAAAAAAACTCACTTGAAATCAGTTCTTTACTGTTATCATAAGCGTATACCTCAGGCACAGGTACTGTCCCTTTTGACTTCATCAGTCGCATCGCCGCAACCTCTACAGACATAATATCATGCTCGTAACTAAGGGTATCTGCTTCAGCTGACGGTGCTATCTTAAGAATCATGTCTCTTCCATCTGATAATAAAAGGTCATATGCTGCGTTAAAATAACCACCTGTCAGTTCAGTACTTCGCTGAATGCTCACATGGCTTCCAAAAGTAGCACCTACCAAATCATTCTGTTGCTCTGTCGTTAATTTTGTTTTAGTAAAGCTCTCCAAGATCTCACCACCATAATGAAATAAGTATCAAAGGATAAACAATCCTTCTCCATTTGATTGAA
This sequence comes from Paenibacillus sp. FSL R5-0744, assembly GCF_037972555.1. Taxonomy (NCBI): domain Bacteria; kingdom Bacillati; phylum Bacillota; class Bacilli; order Caryophanales; family Paenibacillaceae; genus Paenibacillus; species Paenibacillus sp. FSL R5-0744. Next base: position 2,839,330 of record NZ_CP150228.1, on the reverse strand, counting down.
AATTGTTAAAATTAGAACAAACGAGTCTCATTAGCCTGCTTTTCATGAAAGAGAGGAAACGATTAACATGATTATTAAACCTAGAACACGCGGCTTTATCTGTACTACCGCACACCCGCAAGGTTGCGCTCGTCAAGTAGAGCGGCAAATCGAATATATCCAGACACAACCCGAGATCAAAGGACCACGCAAGGTGCTTGTCATTGGCGCCTCTACAGGATATGGCCTCGCCTCACGGATTACAGCCGCCTTTGGGGCTGGAGCCAGCACAGTAGGCGTCTACCGCCAGAGCAGCAGCAATGGAGCCCGTACAGCCTCTGCTGGATGGTACAATTCAGCAGCCTTTGAGGAACTTGCAGAGAAAGCTGGACTTCAATCCTACAGCGTAACCGGTGATGCCTTCTCCAAAGAAACTAAGGATAGAACCATACAGCTGATTCGCAGTGAATTGGGACAAGTTGATCTAGTCATCTACAGCGTTGCTTCTGCCCGTCGAACAGATCCTGTGACGGGTGAAGTTTATAACTCCGTAATTAAACCTATAGGAGATACCTACACGAATAAAACCGTAAACTTTCATACGGGTGAAGTTAGTCAAATTTCTATTGAGCCTGCTACAGACAAAGAAATCGATGATACCATTCGAGTGATGGGTGGTGACGATTGGCAGCTTTGGATTGAAGCTCTCCATCAAGCCGGAGCTTTGGCCGATCATGCCACCACCATCGCATTCTCATATATCGGGCCGGAGATTACCCAGTCTGTATATCGTAAGGGAACGATTGGACGCGCAAAAGATCATCTAGAATTAACAGCACACACTCTTAACGATGAACTATCTAGTATAGACGGTCGAGCTTATGTAGCAGTTACGAAAGGACTGGTCACACAGTCTAGCTCAGCAATTCCTGTCGTCCCCCTGTACACTTCTGCGCTATACAAAGTCATGAAAGAGAAAGGACTTCATGAGGGTTGTATTGAGCAAACCTATCGGTTGTTTGCAGAACGTCTTTATGCGATCGAAGGGACTTCTGTGGACGAAGAAGGGCGTATCCGAATCGATGACTGGGAGATGTCCCCGGATGTACAGGATCAAGTGACTCAAATCTGGGATAAACTCACGACAGACAATATCTATGAATTGACAGATCTAGAAAGCTACAAACAGGAGTTTTTCCAGTTATTCGGATTTGAGACTGAGGGTGTAGATTATGAAGCTGAGACTGATCCAGACGTAACGGTTACCAATCAGCGGTAAACAATACATTATGTTGCGGACTATCTTCTAGCAGATGTTAGTGGTTGCTCAAGTGCATACAATTCTTCTTCAATGGAAATCATCTTTTGCTCAATCACTTTACGGGCATCTGCCAGTGCCTGATTATAAATATAAGGTGAGAGTTCTTTGAGCATAAAATCAAGAAGATTCTCACTTGCTAATTGGCCAATTTCGCTAGACAGCTCCGTTTCAAAATAATCCTGAATGCTGGATGTAATTTGTAGTTTGTGTTCTCTCTGTATTTTTATCGGCTGCATGATCGTCCTCCAATTTGTATGGTTTAAAATTCAGATTATTAATACAGGAAAAATGACGTGCTTGCGCACGTCATTTCTTATATCTACACCCTTTAATCTAAACCCACCACATTTCTGCTAGTGGCTCCTCAATCAATACTTGTTGAAGGTTACTTACAGCTTTGGAGAAGCCTTCTTCCACAGACATCAATCCATCTTCATGCTCAATACTGACCACATAATCATATCCTACCAAACGAAGAGCACTCATAATATCAGCCCAAGTCTTAAGATCATGTCCAAAGCCAACCGAACGGAACTGCCATGCACGGTCAAGCATTTTGGTATAGGATTGCATATCTGTTAAGCCATGCATATTGACATTGACTGGATCAATAACTGTATCTTTAGCGTGGAAATGATGAATTGCGCCTTGGCGGCCTAAAATATGAATTGCCTGCACTGGATCAATTCCTTGCCACCACATATGACTCGGATCAAGGTTAGCTCCGATTACTTCACCTGCAGCTTCTCTCAACCGCAGTAGAGTAGCAGGTGTGTGAACGGAGAATCCGCCGTGCAGCTCAAGACCAACCTTCACATCATGCTCTGCGGCAAAGGCTCCCCATTCAGTCCAGTAAGGAATCACTTTATTTTCCCATTGCCAATCCAGAATTTCTTGATAATCATTTGGCCATGGAGCTACCGGCCAGTTCGGATACTTGGCACCCTCATGATCACCTGGACAGCCAGAGAACGTATTAACGACTGGAACTCCTAGCTTCTGCGCCAATTTGACCGAGTTCACAAAGTCCTCATGATCCTTCTGGGCAAGCTCTTTTTGTGGGTGTAGGGGATTTCCGTGACAGCTCAATGCACTGATCGTCAATCCACGGGATTCCACAGCATGTTTGAATTCTTTCAATGCTGTCTCATTCTCGAGAAGCATCTTAGGATCACAATGGCTGTTACCAGGATTCCCTCCTGTACCAATCTCTACCGCCTTTAGACCTTTGGACGCTACATAATCAAGAGCATCCTCCAGCTTGCGACCCCCAAACAAGACCATAAATACTCCAAGTTTCATTGTAAGTCACCTCTTTTGCAAATAGTTTACTTACCTTCACCATACATATCGAAGTCTTTTACTACTTGGTTCTTCTCAGCAGATTCAAAAATAGCTTCAATCAAATTCTGAACACGCATTACTTCGGCATTCTTAACGATTGGCTCTGCTGTTCCCTCAATAACGGCTGCGAAATTGTCATAGAAGCTAGAACCTAGCTCCGCAGGTTGAGGTAAAGCTTCTGTAATCGTAGCCCCTTCTGAAGGAGGCGCCATAGTTTTGGTTAATCCAACACCAGCACGTATAGGCTTAGGTTCGATCTTTTCACCTTCATTGTTTCTGGTTACTAAACGTCCAGTTAAAGACCAATCTTCGATAATACCCGTTCCTTCAATACCCTTCACATACCATCTAGGCAGCGTAATAAAGTTAGTTGTCCCAACCTCAACGATAGCTTTAATTCCATTCTCAAATTGCAGGATGGCTTCAAAGCCATCATCTACATCATTGCCTAGAATAAAGCTCAGACTGCTGCTCACACTGATGACTTTGCTATCGATCATAAATAAGAGCTGATCTAATAAATGAACGCCCCAATCTAGCAGCATTCCTCCACCTTGTGCCTTGACATGGCGCCAGTCTCCTGGAATACCATTCGCTCCATGTACGCGAGATTCAAGCTGGAACAAAGAACCGATGGTCTCTTGATCATACATTTTTTTGATGGTTAAGAAATCCTCATCCCAACGTCTGTTCTGATGTACCATGAACACACGTCCTGCTGCATCCGCAGCATCCAGCATATCTTGAAGCTCTTCTTTGGACATAGCGACTGGCTTCTCACAAATAACATGTTTGCCAGCTTGTAGCGCACGTATAGCGATTTCTTTGTGTACATCGTTTGGTGTCGCAATAAGAACAATCTCAACTGCAGGATCTACTAATACTTCTTCATAACTTTCATATACCTTGTAACCAGCATTGATGGAGTCCGCACGACGTGCTTCAAGCAAGTCGTATGTCCCTACCACTTCTAGGGAGTTAGTCTCCTTAATTAATTTCGCGTGATAACTTCCCATTCCACCAAAGCCAACGATGACTACGGAATGTATCTTTGAGCTCATGACTTCCACTCCTACTTCCCTATTAATTATCTGATGTGCCGTCAAAATACACAGCGCGACCTGTACGTGAAGATTCATAAATAGCTTCCAAGATTTGAGTAACAACGAGGGCCTGCTCAGGTTTAACTACAGGTTCCTTGTCTTCTCTAACCGCCTCAAGCCACAAGCGAGCTTCACGATCAGATTCATTTTCCTGTCCACCATCAAAGAACGCTACTCCACCAGCAGACAAGTCTACTTTGGTCTCATACAGACGTCCACCACGGTCACCGTTTAGGCGCAGACCATCCTTCATATCTGCACCACCTTCTGTACCTGCAAGAAGCGTCTGAGCTTCTCGATACTCAGATACATTTAGTGCCCAGCTGGATTCAAGTACAATTGTAGCACCATTTTCCATGGTAATAAATCCAAAAGCTGAATCTTCTACCTTAAATTGCTCAGGATCCCAAGGACCAAAAGCATTTCCAGCGTTCTTTCGGTTACTCAGCTTATGGAAAGACGAGCCCATAACACTGCGTGGTTTATAATTATCCATCATCCATAAAGTAAGATCAAGTGCATGCGTACCGATATCGATCAGTGGGCCGCCGCCTTGCTTTTCTTCATCCAGGAACACGCCCCAAGTAGGAACCGCACGACGACGAAGGGCAATTGCTTTTGCATAATAGATATCACCTAGTTCGCCGTTTTCGCAGAGTGCTTTAAGGTATTCACTATCCGAACGATAACGGTTCTGGTAAGCGACAGACAACTTCATCCCCGTACGCTTCGCAGCATCCAACATTTCTTGTGCTTGGGCAGTGGTTTTAGCCATTGGTTTCTCGCACATTACATGGTTACCTGCTTCCAATGCAGCAATAGTAATCACGGAGTGACTGTCATTTGGTGTACATACATGAACAATATCAAATCCGCCAGCTTTCAAAAGCTCAGTGTAATCTGTATAAACAGCAGCGCCTTCAGCGCCATAAGTCTGAGCGGCTTTCTGTGCACGCTCTTCTATGATATCGCAGAAAGCTACCATTTCAGCATCCTTCTGACGTGACAAACTTGGCATATGTTTCCCATTTGCGATACCACCGCAACCTACAATAGCAATTCTCAACTTATTAGACATTAACTTTTCCTCCTTGATTTGCGTATGCTTTTACCCATTTCAAACTATCTTCTACACTTTCTAATGGTGAACGACTGCAGAAATCCTGCTCTACTACCGCCCACTCCACATTTGCCTGTACAGCTGCATTTAAAATTGCAGTAAGGTTCACTTCACCTTCACCTAGTACAACAGTTTCCGGAGATCCGTCTTCTTTTTTCTTCAAATCCTTCAGATGGATGATCGGCAGTCGACCTGCGTATTTATTGATATATTCAACTGGATCATAGCCTGCATGATGTACCCAGCAAGTATCCATTTCCACTTGCAACAGGTCAGCCGGCACCTCTTCAAACAATCCATCAAAAGCAGTACGGTCACTATCACCATATTTATCTGTTAACTCGAAATCATGATTGTGATACAGAAGAACTGCTCCGCCCGCTTTGCACTTTTCTCCAATAACCTTCAGATTCGCGGCAACCTCTACATAGTTACGTTGTTCTTCTGACAAATAAGGAACAATCAAATTTGGATTTCCAATCTCAAGATTGTAAGAGATCTCTGCTTCTGTATCATTCAGCAATGCGTCATATGGACGATGTGCGCCGAGCGCAACCAGTCCAAGCTCATTTAGCAATTGTTTGACTTCTGCTGCAGTGCGGCCGAAATAGTGAAAAAACTCTACGCCTTTATATCCAAGGGCTGCTACCTTACGCAGTGTTCCTTCAAAATCCTGTTCCAATTCTTCTCTAAGCGTGTACAATTGCAGACCTATCTTCAGCATTTTCTAATCACTCCAATGGGTTTAGGGTTAGCTTACTAATTCATTTAAACTTCTTTCTACTGCTCGTCCCCAAAGAGATCAACAGCAGCAATCACTTGAACAATAATGCTGTTGCAGAATTGACTAATCTGATTCCCATTAGTTTCCTTCAACTGCCATCCTTGTTTGCATAGCTAATATCGACTCCGTATAGCGTGGATGGTCGATTTCTTTCTTTATTGCTTAGGTACATAGTAATATGAAAGCGTATATAATAAAATGAATAATATGATTAAAACATGAACAATCTGATTATCATTTCTAGACATCAAGGAGGACACATGAATCAATCAACTACCTGTCACGTTTTATCTGCTGGATTTTCCTTTCACCGCAAACCTTTTCATATGTCACATAGCCATGGAAATCAGAACTATTTAATTCGTCTGCAAACAGAGGGCCGAAGCCGAGCAATGATCGACGGTGTGATGACTCCAGTGGAGAGCGGCGATATCATGCTGTTTGCTCCTAATGATCCTTACTATTTAATCATTGATAAGGAAGAGTATCCTGTAGGTAAGCCGCGGATTGAAAGCGGAGATTATCATATTTTTTGTGAAGGAACTTGGATTGTTGAATGGTGGGAACGTGCTCAGAGACCCTCACTCTTAAGTGTGCCACTGAGTGAGAATTTCCTCGGCTTATTTCGTCAGCTGATTCTTGAGCACAGACGTCTTTCCGATTTCTCACCAGCGATATCTGCCTGTTATCTGCAAATCCTGTGTATGGAAATCGACAGACTCATTACAGATCAGCCAGCGATTACGCCTAAAGGCTATCTAGCTTACCGAATGAAGCAATATGTTGAGGAGCATGCAACCTTACCTTTTCTGTTGGAGGATGTTGCCGCACATGTAGATATTTCCGTCTCCCGTGCCGTTCATTTATTTAAGGAGGCCTTCGGGACCAGTATTATCAAATATGTAAATGATGTCCGGCTAGAGATGGCAAGAGAACGAATCACCTTCAGCCCGATGCCGCTGGAGCAAGTAGCAGAAACCTGCGGTTTCGCGAACTATACTTATTTTCACCGTGTATTCCGAAGTCGTTTCGGCATGTCCCCTAGACAGTACCGTGTACACAGCAGAACTCAAGTATAATATAGAGGTGAATTGCATCAACAAAAATAGGGCTATCCCTGTAGTAGATAAACTACTACGAGGATAACCCTCGCTTCTATATTCAAACAATACTCATGTTAATGAGATGATTATTCTTTTTCAGCTGAAATAATCAGGAACATCGGCCTGCGATCCTCGTCCTTCATCCACGAATCATTGCTCATTTCATCAGAAGGCTTAGGCTCCTTAACTGCTTTGATAGCAAACCCGGCTCCAATCAAGTCATTGAAGTAGGTTGAGATTGTACGATGATATTTAATCACATTTTCTGTTAAGAAGGTCGTTTCACGCAACCCCTCAGACTGATAATGATCTACAGGCCAATGAAGACGATTGCCTTGGTCATCCACATACCAATCCTGTTCATTTCGAGAAGTAAAGATGGGATGCTCCACTGAAAATATAAAGCTGCCGCCTGGCTTAAGGTAAGTATGAACCTTGCGACAAATAGCTTCAAAAGACTTTACATAATGCAAGACCAATGAACTGATGACCACATCAAATTGTTCGCTCGCAAATTCAATATCTTCAATCGGCATCTGGATATAAGAAATAGCTGGATCGTCTGTTTTTTCACGCGCTTCTTGAAGCATTTTTTCAGAGATATCTACGCCAACGACTGAGCTTGCCTGCTGCTCGCGTGCATATAGACAATGCCAGCCAAATCCGCAGCCTAAATCAAGAACACTTTTATTATGTAAGTCTGGGATCAGAGGTTGTAATACATGCCATTCTCCAGCTGCTTCAAGCCCACCAATGGAACGAGGCATTTGTTTATAGGCTGAGAAGAAATTCGTATCGTCGTATTTATTTTGTTTCATCAGTTATATATCTCCAATCCATAATGTCTTTCATCAGTATATTCTTAGTGACGCATTATTTTCAAATCGCCAAATGAAAAGGAGCATCATCTTGGAAGATCCGCTCCTTGTGTTTGTTCTTATTCAATTGCTGTTGTTTGCTCGGCGTTAACCGTACATGCTGTGAAATGGCGCTATAATCCCCATTGGATCTGCGACTTTGAGCTGCGCACCAGGTTCCTGAGCGCTCTGCCTTTAACAAGGCTTTTTGAGTCTTGGTTCGTGCCATGTGGCACCACTCTCCTATTCATAGATGAACTATTAGACAACTACAGTTTAACATAATACAGACTATGAGCGCAGCCAGAATTCCGTTACAATGAGATCACTGCTAGTTTTCTTACTTATCTAAATAGATTCGGAGGTTTTTAGTGATGAAATACGATGTTTTGTACGAGGGTGCTTTTGCAATGTTAAAGGTATATTTGGACCCCGGCGAAAGCGTTAAAGCTGAGATGGGCGCAATGGTTGCCATGTCTCCTAACGTAGAGTTAAAAGGAACGGCTGATGGAGGCGTAATGCGCGGTCTGGGAAGAATGCTGAGCGGTGAAAAGTTCTTCTTCCAGGAACTCAGAGCTATCCGTGGTCAAAGTGAGGTCCTACTGTCTCCTGGATCATTGGGTGATATCCAAGCTATCGAATTAGATGGATCCTATAAGCTGTTAGTTCAAAAGGACGGATTCTTAGCCGGTACGGAAGGCATTCAAGTAAATACCAAAATGCAAAATTTAACACGCGGACTTTTCTCTGGTGAAGGCTTCTTCATTGTAGAAATCAGCGGCAGAGGAACAGTATTCCTGTCCTCCTTCGGAGCGATCCATGCCATTAATTTAGCACCTGGTGAAGAGATGATTATCGACAATGGACATCTCGTCGCTTGGCCAGATTATATGGACTATAAGGTAGAAAAAGCAGCCTCGGGTTGGCTGAACAGTTTAACCAGTGGTGAAGCGCTTGTCTGCCGATTCCGCGGAGAAGGTGTAATCCTCGTTCAGAGCCGTAACCCTGGGAGCTTCGGAACGTGGATTAAATCCTTCGTGCCCACTCGAAGCTAAGAAGAATGACATAGAATTTCCCGTAAGTAGGATTTCCTTTAACAGTTTAAAAGGCATTGTAGCGCTTCTCTGGTTTTTAAGAAGCGCTGCTTTGCGTGCAAATTAAGGAATATCTCCCTATAATCCAGAGATTTCTGCGTAATTGACTACTAATTAGGGAAATCCTCCCTATAATTCCACTGATTTGTTGTGAAATATAGATATTTGTCCGATTTATAGGGAGGATTTCCCCATTTCCATTCGTATCGGGCAATTATCAGTTATTTAGAGGGAGTTTTTCCCTAATTCTTTTCCGAAAAAGAAGCTGCCCCCTAAGTAGTACTTACTACTTCTGAGACAGCTTCTTCTTTTAATTAGAAAGCGGGATTATGAGACCGCTTTGTTTGCTTTTTCTTTTTTGCAGCCTGTTCGTTTACATGTGTCATAAGTACCCTTGAAATCTAGGCGGTGATCCGTGACGTTAAAGCCGTATTCACGTTCCACTCTTTTCTCCAGCTCCACTAGCCAGTCATCCTTAATTTCCTCCAACCTGCCGCACACGCTGCATATCAAATGATGATGCATGTGAGAATGATCATTCCCGCGCAGATCGTAACGAGCGACTCCATCTCCGAAGTTCATCTTTTCTACAATGTGAAGCTCGCATAAGAGCTCAAGTGTACGGTATACCGTTGCCAGCCCTAAATGCGGATAACTGTTCTTGACAAGCATATATACTTCTTCTACGCTGAGATGATCTTTCTCATTGTCGAGCAATATGTTCACTATGGCCTCACGCTGGGGCGTTAATTTATATTTTTGCGCCGCAAAAAGCTGACTGATATTTGAAATTTGATCCATTTAATCTCCTACCTTCCCGGAATGATTTAACATCCGTATCCACTGAGACGCACCCATTTATGCATCAAAACATTAAACGTAAATAGTAATCTTTACGATATAATCATATCAAAAATAATCACGAATGAATAGAGCCTGACATCATTATAACATTTCAGCTCTCTTATCCAAAGTTCTTTCATCCATTCCTGCCTATTTTTCTGCCAAAATCTACTTTTTCGTGAAATATTATAGGTTTGACCGCAACCTTTCCATATTTTTCTGCGTTTAAGTTTGTGATAGCGGCCACGAGGCCTATCCATACAACGAGGTGAAATAACCATGAATATGAAAAAAAGAACGTTAGCCGCGATTACAACCGTTACGATTCTCTCCTTCTCTTTGGGTGGCCAAATATTTGCAGCCGGAAATACCTTTAAGGATATTGATAATATAAACGGCAAAGAAAAAATTATTTCTTTAAAAAATCAAGGCTTGATCAAAGGGGTTAGTGAATCCCAATTCTTGCCCAGCTCCAAAGTAACAACAGCACAAGGGATCCAGTTCATTTCGGGTGGACTCCAGCTTAGTCTCGCGGCTATTGATTTCAACAAAGCTCCCGTTGCTAGCGGCTTGTTCACGAAAGTCAAGGATAAAGCTTGGTACGCTGAAGCCTTTATCAATGCGTATTACAATCATGTCGAGCTTCCTAAGGACATTGATCCAACCAAAACAATGACCAAAGAAGAGTTCACCAATTATCTAGTGCAAGGGGTCGAAGGCATTGGGAATCTGCCGATGATCAATATAGTGCCCGTAGATATCGCTGACGATGCTGCGCTTAACCCCTCTTATCAAGGCAGTATTCAACGTTCGCTTAAATACAAGATCAATAGTTTAGACGCTAATGGGAAGTTTAATCCGAAAAGTGAAATCACTCGCGCCGAAGCTGCGATTATGCTCTATAATGCTTTGGAATTTCTGAAGACTGGTATTAAATCCTAACCTAGAACCGACGCACCACTAACATTAAATGTTAAACAAGAAAAAGCAGCCCAGGTATAGTCCTGAACTGCTTTTTTGCGTCTTGATCTTCTTCTATACTTCTTCTCCACTAATTCTGTTCAGAAATTGTAGAGCACGAGGATGCTGCGGATGCTCAAGAACTTCTTGCGGAGTCCCTTGCTCTAGAATATGGCCTCCATCCATCAGAATGATCCGGTCAGCCACATCCGCAGCAAATTTCATCTCATGGGTCACTATCACCATAGTCATTCCCTCTGCCGCTAACTGTTTAATAACCTTAAGCACTTCCCCCACCAACTCAGGATCAAGCGCAGAGGTAGGCTCATCGAACAACAGCACCTCTGGATCTACTGCCATGGCACGAGCGATAGCTACCCGTTGCTGCTGGCCACCAGACAGTTGGTGCGGATAAGCATCCGCTTTGTCCGCCAAGCCAACTTTAGTTAACAACTGAAGGGCACGTTCGCGTGCTTCGTCCTTGGATCGTTTCTGGACCGTCACCTGCCCTTCCATCACGTTGCCTAGTGCAGTCATATGCGGAAAAAGATTATAGGACTGAAAGACCATCCCTGTTTTTTGGCGTAATGCCAAAATGGACTTCTGGGGGATTTTCTTGTTATCCGTGAAATTAATTTTAATATCACTGAGCGATAGGCTTCCTTGATCAGGGACTTCAAGCAGATTAAAGCAGCGTAAAAGCGTTGTTTTGCCTGAACCCGATGGGCCAATAATGACCAGTACCTTGCCATGTTCCATTTCGAGATCAATGCCCTTTAATACCTGCAGCTCACCGAAGGATTTATGCAAATTAAGTATTTCAATCATAATTGTCTCCCCCTTTAGCTCGCAGAGTAACGACTCAGTCGTTTCTCCAAGTAATTTTGCAGTGCTGATAACACTGAGCAGAATAGTAAATAGAACAATCCTGCTTCGCAATAGATCAGCAGTGGCTCATAGGAGGTGGAAGCAACCTGCTGTGCTGTTCTGAACATCTCCGTATAGGTAATGGTCGCTGCCAGTGAAGTGTCTTTGACCAAGCTAATAAAGGAATTCGATAACGGCGGTACAGAAACACGGGCAGCTTGTGGCAGTATAACGCGGCGCAGTGCCTGGGTACGAGTCATCCCAACGGAGAAGGCCGCTTCCCACTGACCTTTATGTATAGACAGGATAGCAGCACGTATAATTTCTGATGAATAAGCCCCTACACTAAGCGTAAATCCAATGGTTGCGGCTATGAAAGGGTCTAGCACGATTCCAACTGCCGGCAAACCATAGAAAATAATAAACAGTTGCACCAACAAAGGGGTTCCACGAATGACCCATACATAAAAGCGAGCGATCAGCTTCGGAAGTACCCACGGGGAGAGACGAGCTAATGCAGTCAATATCGCTAAGATCAGTCCAAGTGCAAATGATATCAATGCCAAAGGAATGGTAAAAGCCACCCCAGCTTTTAGCAGGGGTAGCAGTGAATCTAAGAAAATTTGTATTTTGCGGTCATCCATTTTTAGACATCCTTTTTTGGTTCCAAGCTAGTTAGCTTCTGAAACCTTGTATTATTTTGAAACGTCAGCACCAAAGTATTTCTCAGAAATCTTTAAGTATGTGCCATCGCTCTTCATTTCAACTATTGCATCACTCACTACTTTTACCAACTCATCGTTGCCTTTTAAGAAAACAGCTGCGCTTTGCGAACCGTCAGGAATCTCATCTACCACTTTTATTTTCACATCAGGCTTTTGCTTTTTCAGGTCCAGATAAGACAAACCATCATTTACAGTCGCATCAATACGGCCTGAGGTCAATAGGTCCATCGCTTGATTGAACCCGTCTGTAGCAACGATTTCAGCACCGTTCTCACGGGCGATATCGGACAGGTTACTGGTTAGAGATTGTCCGGCTTTTTTACCCTTAAGATCTGCAAATGTTTTGATATCCTCATTGTTTTCACTCACTATCAATACCGCTTTAGATACGATATACGGTTCAGAGAAATCATATTTCACTTTACGATCTTCATTAATGGATACTTCGTTAAAAATAACATCAAAACGCTTGGCATCCATCCCAGCAAAAATACCGTCCCACTGTGTCTCAAAAAATTCTGGTTCAACACCGAGGCGCTTCGCTACTTCCTCAGCAATTTCTACGTCAAAGCCGGTCAGTTTTCCCGAAGCGTCATGATAAGTAAAGGGAGCATACGTCCCTTCTGTTCCTATACGCAATTTGCCGCTAGCTTTAACAGCTTCCAGGCTGTTTTGCTCAGTGGCTGTATTTCCACCATTCGTTCCAGCTGAAGAATTATTAGAAGTATCGGTATTCGAATTATTGCCGCAGGCCGCTACAAACACCACGGTTAACGCCAATAGAATAGTTAAACTTAGTTTTTTCATTATTAATTCCCCTCTCTTTACCCGGAATTCATCCGGTAAATTGTATACTACACTGGCTGCTGTTTACCGTCAATGGTTTTTTCCGATTATATACATCGGAATTGTAATATTAGGTAAATCTCTACCCTTATATTACCCATTCTTAGAATAATCCTTCACAAGATCCTCTCTTTACATCTCAGAAAGATATGGTATATTTATAAACAAATTAAATATGGACCTGTTATTTCACTAGGGGAGTCGGCCGACTGAGACGGAGCTTCAAGCTCCGGACCCTTGGAACCTGATCTGGATCATACCAGCGGAGGGAAGTGGAGCAGAATTTTCATCCCATGCATTTTTAGTGTTCCTATGCTGAATGAACTTTTTGACCCATTTATTTCCCACCGGAAATGAATGGGTCTTTATTTGTTTACAATCAATCACAAAACTTAAGCGTAGGCTTCCGAAGCAAATTTTGTACGATGCTTTCCAAGAAGCCAACGCTCACAAAACTTTTTAGGAGGTTCGATCATCACGACAATCCTATCCATTCAAGGCTTAACCTACTCCTTTCCGGAATCAGAACAACCCCCTGTATTCGCAGATCTATCCATGGATATCAGGCAAGGTGAGTTTGTTTCTGTCATTGGGGTTAGCGGATGCGGAAAAAGTACGCTTTTCAAAACTATAGCAGGCTTGCTCGAACCCACTCATGGGAAAATAATAATTCATTCGAACTCGTCATCCTCTACTCGCTTAGGTCAGATCGCATACATGCCTCAGCAGGATTTGCTGCTTCCTTGGAGAACCGTGCTCGACAACTGTCTTTTGCCCTGGGAGATTAAACCAAGGTTTAGTAAACAACAGACGATCTCTCACATTCGGGAAATGCTGTCACGCTTCGGTTTGGCCGATGTAGAGAGGGCTTATCCCCATGAGCTATCGGGTGGCATGAAACAGCGAGTCGCATTTCTTCGAACGCTTGTAGCTGGCGGCGGGGCCGGTCTTATGCTGTTAGATGAGCCATTTGGAGCGCTCGACGCTATGACCAAACGTGAGATACACCGTTGGCTGTTGGAGCTTTGGGATGAGCTGGATCAAACAGTGATGCTCATCACCCATGATCTAGAGGAAGCGCTGTTACTAAGCGATCGGATTTATTTATTGTCTGGAGGCATGCATAGTGAATTACAGGAGATCGTCGTTGATTTACCGAGGCCAAGATATTACAAGATGAACTATGAACCCCGGTTTATAGCGTTACGGGAAAAGTTGGAGCGGAGACTGTATGCATCCTATACCTTTTAAAAAATATTTAAACAATTACGGCCCCTTCATTCTACTGCTATTGTTCATTCTTGTGATCTGGGAATCAGCTGTTCGTCTTCACTTGATTCCAGCCTTTATCCTACCTGCACCTTCTTCAATAGGTATCGCATTGATCGAACACAGGCAATTACTCAGACCGCATTTTATGGCGACACTGCAGGAAATATTGGTAGGTTTTGTTCTCTCGGTTATCTGTGGTTCACTGCTGGGCACCGGAATGTTCTTATTTCGCCCCCTTGAAAAGGCCATCTATCCGTTCCTTATTATCAGTCAGACGATCCCGTTAATCGCGCTATCCCCCATTTTTATTATGTGGTTCGGGTATACGCTGTGGAGCAAAGTGGCTGTTGTGTTTCTAACTGCTTTTTTTCCAGTCGTTGTGAGTACATATGACGGACTTCGTACAAGTGGTCAAGCCTACAAAGACTTATTGTTAACATTTGGCGCAAACCGCTGGCAACTGCTTGCTAAAACCCAAATCCCGCTGGCGCTGCCCTCTTTTTTCTCAGGACTAAAGCTATCCATTGTGTACTGCGTGATTGGAGCAACCATCGGCGAATGGCTTGGAGGAAGCAAAGGACTCGGTTACTTTAGCCGAAGGATGGCCGGAAATATGCAAAGTGCCGAAATGTTCGCCGCTGTATTTCTGTTGTCCGCGCTCGGTGTAGTGTTGTTTCTGATGATAGCTCTGCTCGAACCATTATTTTTAAAGAAAAGAGGATCTAAGCAATGAATGATTTGAATTTCCAAAGAAAATGGCTTATTCCCGTATTTCTCATATGTTCACTCCTAATCTTCACCAGCTGCGGAAAAGCATCCAATGTAAGTAGTCCTCCTGCTAATTCATCTAATAACGAAATTAAACAAACGCACAAGCTGACGATTATGCTCGATTGGTATCCCAATGCCGTTCACTCTTTTTTATATGCTGCTGAGCAGAATGGTTATTTCCAAGAGGAAGGTCTGGACGTAGAGATCCAAATGCCCGCAGACAGCAATGACGCACTGAAGCTTGTAGCAGCGAATCAAATCGATTTAGCGCTTAGTTATCAACCTCAGGTGCTCATGGCACGCAGTGAGAACATTCCAGTACGTTCGATTGCAGCGATTGTGAGACATCCGCTTAATCATTTAATGGTACCTCAGGCTAGTGACATTCATAGTCCAAAAGACCTCACAGGTAAACAGATTGGGTATTCTTCCATTCCTCTTTATGAAGCCATGATTCGTACGATGATCCAAAACGATGGGGGTGACCCTAAGGCTAGCAAATTAATCGACGTAGGCTTTGACCTTATTCCGGCGATTGCGACGGGGCAAGTGGATGCCATTATGGGAGGGTTCATTAACCACGAACAATTAATCTTGGAAAAAGAAGGTCATCCCGTGAACTCGTTCAATCCCACGGATTACGGAGTCCCCGATTATTATGAGCTAGTCCTTGTCGCCAGCGATCAAGGAATACAAAATTCTGAATCCTATTTCAAAAAGTTTGTAAATGCAATTACAAAAGGACAACAATTTGTGCAGGATAATCCGGAAAAAGCGTTAAATTTGCTGCTTGCACACGAAGATGAGACCTCTCCACTCGATAAGCAAATTGAAGAGAAGAGCCTGGCGATTCTACTACCGCTAATGAATGCGGGTGATCAAGATTTTGGATATCAAGCGCCAGCGTCTTGGGAGAAGGTTAGACAGTGGCTATCGGACAATGATTTACTGTCTACTGACATCGAAGCTGAGGATGCTTTTATTAATCTTTAAACATTAACTATTCGCTAATAAAACTTGAGGAGGAATAATCATGAGTTATCTATCCAAAGTACGGGAATCCAATCCACTGGTCCACAATATCACCAACATCGTCGTAGCCAATTTCTCAGCCAACGGTCTTTTGGCGCTCGGTGCCTCCCCCTTTATGGCGGATGCTCACGAGGAAGTGGTCGATATCGCCGCATTTTCATCTGCCGTAGTTCTAAATATCGGCACACTGAATGACTACGCCATTCAATCCATGGTGCTCGCGGGACAATCTGCGAATAAGCACAGCGTTCCCTTAGTTCTTGATCCAGTGGGTGCGGGAGCCACTTCTTATCGAACAGCGGTCACTCAAAAGCTAGTGAATGAGATGCAGATTACCGCTCTACGTGGCAATGTAGCTGAAGTTGCCAATGTCATTGGTAAAAGCTGGTCTATTAAAGGGGTAGATGCAGGCGAAGGGGATGGCGACGTAGTCGTCTTGGCTGAGACAGCCGCGCGGAAGTTAGGCTGTGTAGTTATCATCACCGGAAAAGACGATGTCATCACAAATGGAGATAACACCTACATTGCCAGCAACGGTCACCCTATTCTAACGAAAGTAACGGGAACCGGTTGTCTGCTAAGTGCAGTAGTCGGTGCATTTCTAGCGGTAAGTGAAGGAGCATCTCTTGAAGCCGCAGTCGAAGCCCTCTCCTTCTATGGAGTGGCTGCTGAAATCGCCGCTGAACTAACGACTGGACAAGGTCCGGGTAGCTTTCAAATCGAGTTTCTAAATCAATTGAGCTTGGTCACAGCTGAAACTTACCAAGATAAATCAATAATCAAGCAACTCAGATAACAACCCTAAGGAGTGAACAATGATGATATCTAAAGCTTTAACTATAGCCGGCTCGGATAGCGGTGGTGGCGCTGGCATCCAAGCAGATCTAAAAACCTTTCAGGAGCTTTCTGTATATGGAATGAGTGCTCTTACGGCTGTGACAGCCCAGAACACCCTCGGAGTTCAAGGCGTTTATCCGTTGACACTGGAAGTTATTACTCAGCAGCTTGATTCCATTGGACTTGATCTGAAGCCGGATGCTGTGAAGACCGGGATGCTTTTTAGCAGTGACATTATACGTATCGTAGCAGAGAAGATCCAGCAATACAGCTGGCGTAATCTTGTAGTTGATCCTGTGATGGTTGCTAAAGGAGGTTCCACGCTGCTACAGCAAGAAGCTGTTCAGTCCTTAATCAATCATCTCCTCCCGCTAGCCTTAGTGACGACACCCAATATTCCAGAGGCTGAAATGATTACCAACAGAAGCATCACTACTATAGACGATCGTAAAGAAGCAGCTAAAATAATTCATGCCATGGGCTCTAACTATGTAGTGCTAAAAGGTGGGCATGATACTTCAACTAAGGCTGTTGTGGATCTCCTATATGATGGTCACGAATTCATCTTTATGGAGAGTCAACGAGTTCAGACTAGACACACGCACGGCACAGGCTGCACCTATTCAGCAGCAGTCACTGCCGAGCTTGCCAAGGGCAAAACCGTTCCCGAAGCAACACACATAGCTAAAGCTTTTATACAAGCGGCGATTGAAGACGAGCTGGGCATAGGGGCTGGACATGGACCTACGAATCATTTTGCATATCAGAATAGATTGCGAGGGATGAACCTTGAAGCAAATAGACAGTGATCAACTGCGGGATTTATTAAAAGTCTATTTCATTATGGGCAGTGTGAATTGTCGGATAGCCCCAGCCAAGGTATTAAAAGAAGCCGTCGCGGGAGGCATAACGATGTTCCAATTTCGTGAAAAAGGTACGGGGGCATTAACTGCCCAAGTTAAATTTAATTTAGGAAGACGGCTCCAAAAGATATGTCGTGCTAACGGAGTCCCTTTTATCGTTAATGACGATATTGATCTAGCCATCGCCCTTGATGCGGACGGCATTCATGTAGGACAAGATGATACCCCTGCGCTAGCGATTAGGCAGTTGCTTGGCGAGGATAAGATCGTTGGTGTGTCCGCTCATTCGCTCGCCGAAGCTCGGCAGGCGATAGCGGATGGAGCCGATTATCTGGGCATTGGTCCTGTTTATCCTACCTCTTCCAAGGAGGATGCCCAAGCTGTTCGAGGCACATCAGTTATTGAAGAAATACGAAACAGCGGCATTACGATTCCTTTGGTTGGCATAGGCGGGATCACAGTGCACAATGCAGCACCAGTACTAGCTGCGGGTGCGGACGGTATCTCCGTTATCTCAGCTATTGCGGGCGCTGAAGACATCACCTTGGCAGCCAGAGGATTTGTTCACGAAGTTAATTTAAGCGGGTCATAAGCTCACTCAGCTCTTCTCCGCTCAAATGCCGCCATTGTCCTCGCTCCAAACTATCAAGTGTAATATTCATGATTCTTATACGCTCTAGCTTTAGTACTCTATATCCTAACTCCTTGCACATTCTGCGTATTTGCAGATTAAGGCCTTGAGTTAGAATAATTCTAAACTGACATTCCGCGATCCGAGAGACCTCACAAGGTTTTGTTGTGACGCCAAGAATATCCACACCACTAGACATGGCATGTATGAATTCTGACGTTATTGGCTTGTCTACATGAACTACATATTCTTTTTCATGCCCATTCTCGGAACGCATCATTTTGTTTACGATATCTCCATCGTTGGTTAACAAAATGAGGCCTTCCGAGTGTTTATCTAATCTGCCGATCGCAAAGATCCGTGAGGGATAACCTACAAAATCTATAATATTCCCAGCTACATTTGGCGCAGCTGTACAGGTGATGCCTATCGGTTTATTCAGCGCGAGGTATACCGGCTCCCCTTTACTGCTTGTTATGGGCTCTCCATCAATCCATACGATATCCTCTGGCTCTAAAAGAATATTCGCATCACAGACGATGCCGTTAACAGCGATCCGCCCTGCGGCAATGAGTCGTTTCGTTTCCCTTCTGGAACAGAAGCCTGTTTCGCTTATATATTTATCGATTCTCACTGATAATCCTACTTTCCTTCTGATACTGATACTTGCATCTATCCATAAAAAAACACCTGATTTTAACGATCAAAATCAGATGTTAACCTTCAGGAATAATTGATTTCAAGGGAGCTATTTCGAGCTTCCGCTTTTTTTCACGTTATTGCCCTTGCTTCCACTTGCATCTTTAGCGCCTGGACCCGTGGTTGGAGCACCTTTTGCAGGTTTAACTGGCTTTGCTGTTTTGTTCCAGCGTGTCCAGCCCTTACTCCCCGTACCTCTGCCCGTACCGCCACCTTTACTTTTTGCACCCATCTTATCACTCCGTCAGTCATTCAGAATTCGTATAGTTTATACACTTCATCTATTTTACCACACTCTCAAACTTTCTGTTTAAGTAATAGCTCAGCTTCGTCTAACGATACTCTGATTAGTATTTAGCATCTTTATTCATTTCATGAATATCAAAGGTATCTTCATGTATTTCAATGGCAATGACAGTACCCTCTTTTTCGAAAAATTGCACATGCCCTAATCGCTTGTCCTCCAGCTCCACCCAGCCAGCATCCTCTAATTTATTAAAGTAGTGGTCAGGTCGACAGAGACCTTGTTCTCCCCCTATATTATCCAATTTGTATTTTACGCCTATTTTTATATTGGGGTTACTTGAAGTTGTTGTCACTTCGATTTCCTTTGCTTTCTTAGGAATAGGAATTTCAGCATTTATAGAAGATATTCCGTACTCTTGCTCCTCTTGAGTTGATGATGTACATCCGCTTGTGAATAGTATTAAAGGTAACCATATAAAAGTTAATAAATATTTATACAAGTATATCAGCTCCTTCCCCAACTTATTTTACCAAATCAATCCATTAAAAAACACCCCACCAAAGACTAAGCTTTGATGAGGTGTCTATTTCGAATCAGCTTTACAGCTCATCCATTTTATTTAGGCTGAATATAACCTTCTGCTTTCAGAAGCTCAGCGATCAATACAGCACCGCCAGCTGCTCCGCGCAGTGTGTTATGGGAGAGACCTACGAATTTGTAATCATAGATGGCATCTTCGCGAAGTCTGCCCGTTGATACGCCCATACCATTCTCAATATCACGATCCAGTTTGGTCTGTGGACGGTTCTCCTCTTCGAAATAAGTAATGAACTGTTTAGGGGCGCTAGGCAGTTCAAGCTCTTGAGGACGTCCTTTGAAGTTATTCCAGAGTTTCAGAATCTCTTCTTTGGATGGCTTTTTCTCAAAAGAAACAAATACAGCAGCCATATGTCCATCCGCTACAGGCACACGGATACACTGCGAAGTAATGGTTGGCGCTTCACTTTTTACGATACCTTCTTCTTGCACGCTTCCCCAGATGCGCAACGGCTCTTGCTCGCTCTTCTCTTCTTCGCCACCAATGTAAGGAATCACGTTGTCCAGCATTTCAGGCCAGTCAGCAAAAGTCTTGCCCGCACCCGAAATTGCTTGGTAAGTGGTGACTACAACTTTAGATGGGTTGAATTCTTTAAGTGCATGAAGCGCAGGCACATAACTTTGAATGGAGCAGTTAGGTTTAACCGCAATGAAACCAGTCTCAGTGCCCAGACGTTTTCTTTGCTGCGCAATAACCTCAAGATGCTCTGGGTTAATCTCAGGAATGACCATAGGCACGTCCGGTGTCCAACGATGCGCTGAGTTATTAGAGATAACTGGAGTGCCTGTACGAGCATAAGCTTCTTCGAGCGCTTTAATCTCTTCTTTTTTCATGTCTACTGCGCAAAAGATCAGGTCTACGTCCGCAGCTACTTCTTCTACCTTAGAAGCATCTTGAACCATAATATTCTTCACGTTCTCAGGCACTGGAGTGGATAGCTTCCATCTGCCCTTGGCCGATTCTTCATACGTTTTCCCAGCAGATTTCGCACTGGCAGCAATCGCAGTTACTTCAAACCAAGGATGATTCTCTAGAAGGGCAATAAAACGTTGTCCTACCATACCTGTGCCGCCAACTATGCCGGCTCTTAGCTTTCTTGACATCAGAAAATACACTTCCTTTTGATTAACTGTCCTATTGTGAATAATAGGCCGATAATTAATGATATACGGGTCGAGAACATTTGGCGAGTGTTAACATCAAAATAACATTAAAAAATTTAATATTTTCATTTAAACCAGCCTTTTTCCTTAAATCGAGTGATCGCTTCAATCCGATTTCCCACATCCAGCTTATCGAGGATAACAGAAATGTAGTTCCGTACCGTACCAGTGGTAATGTACAGCTCGCTGGCAATTTCTTTCGTATTTTTGCCATCGGCGATCAGGCCGAGTACTTCCTTCTCCCGCTGAGTCAATGGATTGACTTCACCGCTGTAGGCTTCATCCATCAGCTCCGGTGCATACATGCGTCTGCCTGCCATAACATTCCGGATAGAGAGTGCCAGCTCTTCACTAGGACTGTCCTTCAGTAAATAAGCATGGACACCCGCTTTGAGCGCACGTTCGAAATATCCCGCCCGGGCAAAAGTCGTTAATATCATCGTTTTGCAGCCGCTAGTCTTCAGCGCTTCTGCAGCGTCGAGACCACTCATCGCCGGCATCTCAATATCCATAATACAGATATCCGGTTTAAGCTGCTGAACCATCGCTACAGCTTCTTCCCCATTGCTTGCTCGGCCCACGACCTTCATATCCTCTTCTAAATCGAGTAAAGAAGCCAACGCCCCGAGGAGCATTCGTTGATCCTCAGCGATTACAATTTTAATCATTATAGGATGACCTCCTGTTCCTGATGTTTGAATGCATTGGGTACTTTAATTACAATTGTAGTCCCACTATCTCTCACGATGTCCATACAGCCATTTACGAATTCAAGACGCTCTCTCATGCCTTGCAGGCCATGGCCTTTAAAATAAAGATCATTCCCAGGTATACCAGTCCCATCATCTTTTACTTTAATGACTAGATCCGTCCGTGAGGGTTCAATCAGTATAGAGCAAGACTTTGCTGCACTGTGCTTCACAACATTTGTGACGGCTTCCTTTATACACATACTAAGGACATTCTCGGTAATCAATGAGGTATTGGTCAGCTTCGGATTCCCTTCCAATGTGAAATCAATCTCCGCAGCTGCAAGGAACTGCTGAATATGAACCAGTTCATCTTCAAGCCGAATGCCACGCATCCGCGTTACCATTTCCCGAACCTCTTTCAGCGCACTTCTCGCCGTTTGTCGCACATCATTGATCTCTGCTTTTGCTTGGGTAGGATTAGAGTCGATTAGCTTTCCTGCCAAATCACTCTTCAGACCAATTAATGAAAGCTTCTGACCTAATGTATCATGAAGATCTCGCGAAATTCGTTGTCGTTCTTCAAGCTTAACGAGTTCGGATATCCGTTTATTGGCATCTTCCAATTGGTCTTGCAGCTTCTCTTGATTGTTACGGTTGTAGGTAGTGATAGGTAGAAGAATTACTGCAATCATACTAACAAGTACGAACGGAAGTTGACTAATAAACACTGAATTACGCGAGAGCAGCTCATAATTGATTGTAATGATCGTAGTTAACAGATGAATAGAGTACAGTGTGAAGAACCCTACTCGATTCTGTATATTCCCAATAAAAAAGGCTAGAAAAAGTGCAAAATACATATATCCGAACAAAAGCGTCATTGTTATAGAAACTATAATTTGGACACTCGTCCAGAAATAAACCAGCCACCCCTTAGAAACAAAGGAAAGCACATAACAAACAAAAAATACAGCAATCATCAAGATTCCCCAAACTACTTGGTAGGTAGAGGAGGAGCGAAATATAAAATAAAACGGTAGAATGTAAAAAACGACCCACACATAAGGGCTGAGACCTGTGCTTTTATGAAAAATATGATGCCACTTTTGCATGACCGCTCTCCTTTTTACCATACATTACTCTCCTTATTCTAGCACAAATTCAGTGGAAATCTGTTGAACCACTACGATAAATAGAAAAAGATTAGAGCCACGAATGATTTCTCCGGCTCTAACCTTTCTTTATACTCCTATTTTGTTCGAACCTATAGTTATTATTCTCCTTGGAGTCTAGTCTTATGAACTTGCAGGACTTCTCCCGCTACCTTAGGTTTGCTTAGTCTCGACTTTACCTCTTTAAAGCTGATGAAGCACTTATTCTCCTCATCCCAAAGACGGAAGTGTAGAGCCTTCAAGCTAGTGCTAAGCGTTATGGTTGTCGCCTTTTGCAATGGTGGCGTTGCATTATGTGCTTTTTCTAAATTATAGTTGGGTACCTTTGGACTTAAATGATGGACATGGTGGAACCCGATGTTCCCTGTAATCCATTGCAATAGCTTAGGTAGCTTGTAATATGAGCTTCCCTCTACTGCAGCCATAACATAACTCCACTCCGATTCATTCTCGAAGTAGGAATCCTCGAACTGATGCTGAACATAGAACAACCATATTCCGAGAAAACCGGATACAAAGGCTATTGGCAATTGCACCATGATAAAGGCTTGCCAGCCGATCGCCCAAATAAGCAATCCGTAGAGAGCTGCGATAGATACATTTGTTAAATAGGTATTCATCCGTTCTTTACGTCTAGCGCCTTTAGCATTAAAGCGATATTGAATCATAAAAACAGCAATAGGTCCTAAACCGAACATCACGAGTGGATTACGATAAATCCGGTAATACAGACGTTTCCAGGATGAAGCTGCTTCATATTCATTGACAGTCATAATCCATATGTCACCAATCCCTCTTTTATCGAGGTTACTGGAGCTGGCGTGATGAATGGAATGACTATGCTTCCACTGCCGATAAGGAACAAGTGTCAGTACACCTGTAATCGTTCCGATAATGTCATTCGCTCTACGATTTTTAAAGAACGAACCATGTGTGCAGTCATGGAAAATAATAAAAGTTCGGATTACAAATCCTGCTGCAGGAATGGCCAACAAAAGGGTGAGCCAGTAGGAAACGGATAAAGAGAAATAAGCTCCGCCCCATAACAGCACAAGTGGCCCTAAAGTATTAATGAGCTGTCTTATGCTCGCGTTGCGGTCGTTTTTTTCGTAAGGGGCTACACTTTTTTTAAGACTGGAGAGCTGTGATGTCTGTTTTGTAGTCATCTTTATCGTTTCCTCCTTGATGTGTCTGGCTAAGGATCTTTTTATCTATCCTAAGTATAGGAGATAAAGTGTCATCCTATAAGTCATAAACATCAAGTAAAGGGTATGATAAATGTCATACTTATGCCCTATTTTCCCCCTTTTGCTATGCAATCCGTGTACTTCTTCGTTAATTAACCTGCCTCGTATGCTCTTCACGATATTCCGTAGGCGTCTGACCGCTAGCTTTTTTAAAGACTTGAGTAAAATATCGTGGATCCTGATAACCAACTAGTGGAGCGATCTGATATACCTTCACATTACTACTTTGCAATATATCCTTCGCCTTCTCCATTCGACAGTGAGTCACATACTCCAAGAACGTATAGCCTGTTATTTGTTTAAATAAAGTACAAAAATGACTGACACTAAGATCGGCAAGCTCCGATACTTCTTCAATACTTAAGTCTTTATAGTAATTACTCTCGATATAACGTTTCGTCTTCTCGATGGAACTGCGTGTGTCTTCCCGATTCACAGGTTTACTACCTTGATCCAATCGCTCCCCAAATTCTTCCTTCAACGCAGACATCATTTCACTCAAGGTAACCAAATGGTGCAGCTTACTTAGTAATCCATGTAGAGACCAATCCGAATTTAGATTCAAATGTTCAAAATGTCTGTATAACACAACAACCATTTCCACAAGAAGACGTTCTGCTATCTCTTTAGGAATAGCTTGAGCCTCAATATATAATGCCAACTCATCAAACAATGATGACATTTGGTTTCTATTCAAGGTACGAATACTCTCTATCAACGAGGTCTCCAGTTCTTTTGGATATTTCACTTCTGTATTGCCTGCGAAGGTTGTTTCCTCATCTATATACACCCCGGCAAGACCATAATAGAAACGTTGATACAAAGCCTTCGCAGCCAATGGATACACCGTACTTAATTGATCAATCCCTTGTGTACAGCGGCTGATTCCTACAGAGCAGCTTAGCTTGGAGTATCTTTTGATCCCTGTAATTAAATGTTCACCTAGTTCTCTTCTGCTCGCGCTTAAAGATCCAGGAAAGAGCAATATCCACTCCCCGTTATGAAAAGGAAAGACTGTAAGTACTCCATGTTCCAGCGACCACTCTTCAACAATATTACGGATCGCAAACAGCCACAGCCGCTTTTCTTCCACACTCCACTGCCCAGTAAGCACAGAATAATCATCCAATTGGACAACAGCCATGAAATATCCACTCTCAAGTTCACTGTTCTCCAGCCATTTCAGGTGTTCAAGCGGCCTTGCATTTCCCAAAGTAATTTCAGCAAACATCCGTTCACGAGCTAGCATCGACAGCATCTGAACGGAATGCATCATCTGATCGTTCTCTTTTTGCTCATCCAGCCTCGTTTTCGCTCGGTATAGCATTTCAACCAGTTCGTCATGGTCGATGGGTTTCAGCAAATAATCAAAGGCTCCTTGACGCAAAGCTTCTCTCGCATATTCAAACTCCCCATAACCACTAATAAAGATAAATACCAGCTTAGAATTCTTTGGTAATACTTCCTTCATCAAAGTGATTCCGTCAATCACAGGCATACGGATATCGCTGATTATAATATGCGGTGTAGTTTCTTCTATTAAGCGGAGGGCAAGTTCTCCATTTCGAGCCTCTCCCACAATTTCCATCTGGAGATCATCCCATGGAATAGCTACTTTTAGACTACGAAGAATAATCGGCTCATCATCTACGAGCAGTACTTTATATTTCTCTTCTATCTCATCCATTCCAGCACCTCCATGCTTATTGAACACTTGAGTTTTGGATCAGATTCCAGTATTCCATCGATGATGCCTGCACTAGCTTTAAAGCGTGATCTGCAGACATTTCTTCGTTAATCATTTTTTCGATGACACTTAGGAACATTTTCTTAACTTCAGGTGATAATACGTTATCGTAAGGCACAAAGCTCTTGCGGTTCACTTCCATCATTTCCATCACTTGCGCGAATACCGGACCGGTCTTCTCCGGATCAAAGGCAATACGAATGGATGGAATTCTCAGTCCTTCATATACAATTCGGGTCTGAACTTCCTGCGTGTAAAAAGCCTTCATAAGATCCAAAGCGGCTTCCCGTTTAGCTCCATTTAGTTCGGAGGAAAGACCGATGCCGATGGTATATCCCCCCGCAATCGAAGGCTCCTCTCCTTGCTTCAAGGCAGGAAATGGAATAACGCCTACCTCATTCTGAAAATCAGCTGGAGCCGCACTACCAGAAAATAAATTGATATCCCAGTTCCCGTTTAAATACATCGCAGCCTTGCCGCTTGTAAACAATCCGACTGCATTTTCAGTTGAGAGATCATTAGACTGAGTACTGAAGGCTCCTTCTTTTATCCATTGATTCAAATGCTCGAAAGCCTTTAAATAGGACTCATTCTGAAAGCTTGCTTGATCCTCACCTGTGATTAGCTTCTGGATCAGCTCGGAACCAGCATAACGATCCATTAAATAATGTGCAAAGATCCCGGCAGGCCAACGATCCTCGTTCCCAAGTGCAAACGGAATATATCCTCCAGCCTTGAGCCCCAGTATGACATCATCGAGTTCTTGAAGCGTTGTAGGCGCCCCGAGACCAAGCTTGTTGAAAATAGTCTTATTGAAATACAGTGGTTCAGCGTTTCCTTCGATGGGCAATCCATAAATATGGTTGTCAAAGGTCCATAGATGCAGATCCTTGAATTGATTGGTTAGACCGTTTTCTCGGACAAAATCAGTCAGATCAACCAGCCGATTGGAGCGCACGTACGGCTCTATTTCAGCTCCACCAAATAAGACAAACATATCTGGTGGCGTGCCAGTAACCATTTCGCTTTTCAGTTTTTGTTCACGGTGAATCGTCTGGTCTAGTCCTTCAAAATTGACCTTCACATTCGGATGCGCAATTTGGTATTTATCCACGATCTCTTCAAAGATAGCCAATAGTGGCCGATCATGCTCTTTGATCCAGAAATGACGGAAGGTCAGCGTTATTTTTTCTGGTGAGTTATCTTCAATCGGTTCGTGATCTCCTAAAGTAATAAATAGAACAGCGCCAGATATCAGCACTAGATATATCCACATCCAGCCCCACTTCAATAACCACTTCATGTCAATCTCCCCCTGTTTCCTCTGTATGATCGATTATGGCAGTATTTTTGGTATTCGGATTCGAATCGTTGAACCAAATCCAGGGGATGAACACACAAGTAAGCCATATGGACTGCCAAATCTGATATTCAGGCGCTCATGAACATTCTTAAGCCCTACGCCACTGTCACTATATTTCTTCTGGCCGCCTCCCTCGTTATCCCATAGATTCATCATCTTGGCTAAGTCGAAGCCCGGACCGTTATCTTTTACGATAATGATCATATCCGTACCCATTTCATAGGCTGTGATTTCTATGATTCCAGGGTCCTCCATCGGCTCAATCGCATGGTACAATGCATTCTCTACAATGGGCTGAACAATCAGCTTTTGAGTCATAAACGTTCTAAGATTCTCAGGAAGATTTATAATATACGAGAATTTATCCTCGAAACGAAACTTTTGAATATCCAGATAATGGCGAACATGTTCAAACTCCATTTGCAGAGGTATCAGCTCTTGATTCTGACTAATACTGATTCGCAGCAGCTTGCCGAGTGAAATGACCATTTTACTAATATCTTTATTACCTTGCAGCACGGCCATCGAATTAATCGATTCTAGTGAATTATAAATAAAATGAGGATTAATCTGCGCCATTAATGCCTTCATTTCCGCTTCCTTTTTGCGACCCTGCTCCGTCTGCACTTGCACAATCAACTCGTTGATCTGTGTGCTCATCCGGTTAAAGCCATCAATCAGAAAATCACTTTCATCATCCGCACGATAACGTGTAGTGATAGGTGTAAAAATCCCCTGCTTCACCCGCTTCATCCCGTTGACTGCGCTGTTAATGCTATAAACGAGCCTTCTAACAAAATATCGGTCAAACAAAATGGCGGATAACAATGAAACCGTACTCAAAATAATCGCAATATTACGAATAGATATAGATTCCGAAGAGATTAGATTCATCGGTGTAATCGCTGCCAAATACCAGTCTTTATTATGTGAAGGAAGGAAGGTTATGAGTGATTTTTCCCCCTGATAGTTGTCGATGTAATAGTTTTGTTCCTTGGCATAATCATTTTCTAAAAAAGGGAACTCCGTGCGCTGCCCAATATGTTCACCGGATTTGTTAAAAACGATATTCCCCAGCTTGTTCACCAGCAGAATATCACCCTTCTTAAGAGTTGCTGCTTCCCAGAAAATCTGATCCAGTAAATCAGGCTTAACATTAACGACCAAATAGCCTATATCTTCAAGAGAATAATAATCTTTGATTACTCTGGCTTGCACAAGTACCGGATGGCCCGATAACGCCGAACCGTTCTCACCAGGTCCTGACCATACAGGGCGACCCTCAGCACTTTCCATAGTATGAAACCAGCTTTGCTTCTTCATCTCCTCAAAGGACATCGGCGCATTGTATTGATAAAGCAACCGATCTTTACTATATAAACTAAATGAAGTAATCATCGGATGATTAATGAGTAAGTTGTTGAGTTCCTGCTTGCGATCATAGGTGAGCACAAAGTTAGACTGCTTGAGCGATTGTTGAATAACCGGTTGTGTGATCGCAGAATTTGAGATCGAGGAGATCTCACTAAGGGCGAATTTGAGCTTTCGATCCGTTTCGAGCAGTGAAACCCAGTAGAAGTTACTTGATTTTTTCTCCATAGCGTTAGAGAAGTTAACGTAAGTAACAATCCCCATCAGAATCACTGGAATAAAGACGAGAAGAATAATAGCGAACAAGATTTTACGGCGGAGCTTCATGGTATTCCCCTTCCCCCTGCTGTCTCTGTCCTCTAGTATTCTTCACGAAACCGCCCATTCCCTTGTAAATGTTAAAAGTAAAATCAGCTCTTAATAGCTCCTGAGGTTAGTCCTGCAATTACCCAACGACTAAATAACAGGAAGACGATCAGCAGTGGCAAGGTCGCCGTAAACGTAGCTGACATGATCATTCCATAATCCAGACCGTCGCGATTGGAGAATAACTGCTGGAGCGCGATTTGTATTGTAAAATGTTCTTGGTTCTTTAACACGACCAAAGGCCAGAAGAAGTCATTCCATACGGTCATAAAATTCAGTATGCCTAGAGTTGCCATAGCTGGAGTGATAACTGGAATGGCGATGTTCCAGAAGATCCGGAAATGTCCTCCGCCATCAATCCGTCCAGCTTCGATCAGTTCCGTATGTACAGCTGTAGAGATATACTGCCGCATCCAAAAGATCCCAAAGGCATTAACCATTGCAGGAACAATCAGCGCCTTGAAAGAGTCGATCCAGTGGAGCTTGGCCATAATTACATAAGTAGGTAACACACCAAGCTGCTGGGGTACAAATAGAGTGGCAATAACAAAGTAAAATAGAATATTTTTAAACGGGAATTCATATTTAGCAAAAGCATAACCAGCCAGTGTACAGAAAAATACGACCGATATGGTTACCATAGACGAGACGAATAATGAGTTTCCAAGGGCTTGGAAGAAATCCGTTTTATCCAGAACCCGCTGGAAATTATCAAAAAACTGGTTCCCAACCGTAAGCAAAGGGGGGACATGGAATACTGCGCCCCTATCATTTGTGCCAACTACAAACATCCAGTAAAAAGGAAAGATGGACACGAGTGCACCAAGAATCAGAATGAGATAAAATCCTACTTTGCCGAAAATCCCAAGATCATCCGGATCTTTTTTTAATAGACGCACAGTACTCACGCTTTACCCCCTCCTGTATCTCCACCCATGCGGCTTGAAACCAGCATATTAAGGACAGAAAATATAATCGTGACCACAAACAGCAGGACTGCCGTAGCCGCCGCCGTACCGAAGAATCCATTGCGGAATGCCTCGCTGTACAAATAGGTAACCATAGTGATGCCTTCCTGACGTGTAGATCCCGTTCCTGATTGTCCTAAGAATACATAAGGCTCAGTGAACAGCTGCAGGGCGCCTATAGTCGAGAGCAAAGTGACAAATACGATGAACGGTTTCAGTAATGGCAATGTAATGAAGGTTAATTGTTGCCTTCTGTTCGCTCCATCAATACGGGCTGCTTCATACAAATCCGTCGGAATACTTTGAAGTCCTGATAGAAAAATAATGGCATTATACCCTGTCCAGCGCCACATCACCATGGTTGAGATCGCGATTTTGACCCCCCACCAGCCAGAGTTGAAGGCCACACTATCAAGCCCTAAACCACTGAGCATCCAGTTGATCATCCCGTTGTTCCCAAACAGCGTACTAAACACCAGGGTAACCGCAACGATAGACGTAATATTGGGCATGAAAAAGAGAACACGGAACGTTTTCTTGAAACGAGTCATCCCCGAATTCAACAATACGGCAATCAAAAGCGCCAATAGGATCTGTGGAACAGTTCCGAGCAGTCCCATAATTAAGGTGTTGCTAAAAGAAATCCAAAAGGTAGGGTCGCTTGTGACCAATTCATAATTTTTCATTCCTACGAATTTCATAGGATTCAAGGCATCCCATTTAAAGAATGAGAGGTAGATCGTAAAGAAGATCGGATATAGTCCAAATATCGAGAACAGAATAAAAAAAGGAGAAATGAAAGTATAAGCGGTGATGCGGCTCCTTCTTTGTTCAGTTAAAAACGGGCGCTTGCTCTCGGCATGCGGACTCGAAATAACAGGCTCAGCCATGTCACACCTCCAGGTAATCTAACGTATTAAGCAAAAACGTCTTCCGCGTCTCTATAAGGACGCTAAGCGTTTATGCGAGATAAATCCGAATTCATAGAGAATACCGTTCTCCATGAATCCGGACCTTCTAGAAATAGAGTGCTTTTATTAGAAGTCTTAACTGCGTTCAGCCAGTGTTTTCGCTTGTTTTACAGCTTCATCCCACTCTTTAGCCGGATCAGCCTTTTTCTCCAGCACATTTTTCAGTGCATTTTTGAAGAAGGTATCGGTTTGGTCATGAAGAGGACCGTAGTATACAGGTTTTACACGATTAGCAGCTTTACCAAATTCAACAGCCGTTTGTTGTCCACCGAAGAATTCATCTTTGAAATCTACGAATGCCGGATCTTCGTACAGTGCTGGAATGGAAGGCATCAAACCTTTTGTTTTGAATGATTCCAGTTGATTATCCTTGTTATCCATCCATGCGATAAAGTCATAAGCTTCTTTAGAATGTTTACCTTCCTTAGGGAGTGTCAGGAACGAACCACCCCAGTTACCAGCACCTTCTGGAAGCTGCGCGATTTTCCATTTGCCAGTGGAGTCTGGAGCATTACTCTTAACATTCCCTGCCATCCAAGCAGGTCCCATAACCACTGCAAATGATCCGTCGTTCATCCCTTGTCCCCATTCAGGAGACCAGAGCATCACATTGCTGATCCAGCCTTCTTGGATACCTTTAACTGTGAAATCATAAGCTTTGCGAACTTGCGGATTGGTGTCTCCGATAAAGCTGCCATCCGCTTTGCTGAAATAGATTTCATCCGCAGATTGGTCACGTAATGCGTTAAACGTAAGATCAGTAAGGTCTACAAACGGTTTGCCTGTCTTTTCCTTGAAAGCTTTGGCTACAGCTGCGAACTTGTCCCAAGTATCAATCGCTGCGCCGAATCCCTCGGAGTCACTTGGCAATCCCGCTTCTTCAGCCAAATCTGTTCTGTAATACACAACCGTTGGACCGATATCTGTAGGAAGACCCAGCTGGAAGCTTCCATCTACGGAAGAGGCTTGTTTCCATTTCCAATCCAGATAGTTCGCTTGAATATCTTTGGCTCCGAGATCATTCAGGTTATAGAATTTATCCTGTGCATTGATAAAACGCTCCATGAAACCGATTTCAAGTTGGAAAATATCTGGTGCGCCCGAACCAGCCGATAAAGCAGTGGTCAAATTATTATGGTGAGCCGTTTGGTCACCGGTATTTTGAACCTTGATCGTAACGTTTGGATGTTCCTTCGTGTACTCTTTCGCTAGATCCTCGTAGTTCACGTTACCGAGTGTCCAGAAAGAAAGTTCGATTTTCTCAGCAGGCTCAGTACCCTCGTCTTTTGCAGGTTCACTTGTGCTTGCTGCGTTGTTACCTGTATTTTTACTCGATGCATTATTCTCGGCGTTGTTGCCTCCGCATGCTGCCAGTGAACCTACAAGCATGATAGCGACTAACGAAAGCGCCAAGTGTTTTACTTTATTCATTCCCCTGTACCCCTTTCAAAGGTTTCTCTTACAAGATTTAGTGTACAGGGTTTATATTCTTTTTTTGAGGAGGCAAACTTCCGATTTATGGTGGAAATACTTCTGATTCAATTAAAAAAAGCCCTCATAAGAGGACTCAAAGTTCATTACCATAAAATTTGTTTTCCCCACCAGCGTTTTTATAGGCTCTGAGAACGTTTAGCATGGCCTGTTTCTGACGTTTACTCAGTACTATGTCTTCCTGGTATAAACCCAATCCTGTCAATCGCACAATTGTTTTCTCGGCATTAGCCATCGCCTTTATCATCTTTAAATCTTTAAGATAAACAGTATCTTCATAAACTTCACGTACAGTACTATAAGAAAATGATTTCTTTATTAGAATTCCCGCATTATTAGTAACTTCAAAAACTTCATCATCTGCTCTAATCTCAATCCACTTTGTGTCAATCTGACGATTACCTATATAATCAACCACATAATGAAGATTTGAGACAATACCTTCTTCGTTTTTTATGAAATAAACGTAAAAATCATTCTTGTCTATGTTATCAATGGTTGTTTGTGCATAATAGACTGAGAATTCTCCAAACTCATCCCTCTCCTCAATCAGACCAGATAATGCTTTATTGACTTCTTCGGGTGATTTCGTGGGTTCCGGTGGTGTATTCTGCACATTTGAAGAACATGCTGATAAAGATATGACTAGGAGCATCAAATAAAGTGTTTTTCTATTCATGCCTCTTCTCCAGCTCTGTAGCTTGCGCGCTGTCATCGGTAGCATTATGCCCTAAAGTTTCGATAATCTTCTTTTTCAATGTCTGACCTCCAATATATTAATATACCAAGTATATCCAAAAACCGGGTGATAGGGTAGGACATTGTTAAGAGACTACGAATGTACCGCTGCAGCTAACTACATCTACAATGCCGTCGATATGAGTTCCACGATTAACGGTTTGTGATTGTTTTCGTTAGATTTTCCAGCAAGCGTTCAAAAATCGTTGCTAACAAACCACATTCAATTGAATGTGGTCTTAAACATTTACTTCGTATCTTTGACCTTCCTTAAATCAATATTTCATACAGACCTATGCCTACTAATAACAATCCACCGATAAGATCAGAATGTTTACCTAGCCATGTTTTGGACATTCGATTCCCGATTTTCATTCCAGCAGCAACAGTGATAAACGAAAAGGCACCCACTGAGATCGCTGTGAATGTTGCGTTCACGCCGCTGATCCCTGCTCCAAAGCCTGTAGCAATGCAGTTTATAGCCAACGCCACACCAAGCCAAATCGATTCTTGCCATTTTAAAACATGACGATAGCCAGTATCTGTAGAAGATGTGCTGAGGACGTTGCTCTCTATATCCATGCTTACATTTGAAGTTGGTTTTTTATGCACAGCTCTAATACTCCAGATTCCCATAAACAGAATCAAGCACCCTCCAATGGCATTTCCATTCGCTTCAGTAAAATATTCTGACACATACTCACCTGAAGTTATTGAGATATATGTAGCCAGCATCGACAGAACAGCAATAATCAGATTAGAAAATGTTGTAATTCTTGTGGACCTAGCGCCAAAGGAAACGCCTATTCCTAAGTTATCCAAATTTGAAGCCAACCCAATAATGATGATGGAAAGCCAATGCATATCTAGACCCCCTTAATACATTCATAACTATGTTATGTCTGAGATGGGCGTATAGAATTTTGTCCAAATGTGCTGCTCATAGAATGTTCGTCAGCTTCATTTATATTGGATTTCTCATGCTTCCACAGGTATACTATTTTTATTTCTAACTTCATTAAATGATCAAAAGGAGTTAAATACTTATGCCAATTAACCGCCCGCTGCTAACAGACAGCGATTTCCAAGAAGCCGTTGACCGCAAACTACCTGTTCGTGTATTTCAGGACGATCATTTGGTGAATTCAGGGGCCACTGTTGTCCGCTTCACCGATTCTGATGTAGTTATTCAGTCGAGGGTTAGCGATCTGACTTATTACGCTCGTAAGAGTTGCCAATTTTATGAGGTTAGACCCTAAAAAAAGCCGGAACACACTGACCCTTGGGATCAATGCGTTCCGGATTTTTTCAGCAGACATATGTAGTAGCTCTTACTTAATATTTTTGTATGTGCCATACACTTTCATTTTTTCATTCAAGACTTCCTGAAAACTCTGCTTCTTCTTATTAGCTCTCTCTTGTTTAGGATTGACCACGGGCTGAGGTCTAAAAAACTGATGATTGTAAGCCATAAGATTATGTACCATCACATTCATTGAATTCCAACCTCCTTAGGTAATCATTTCCTGAAATACGCGGAGCAACCACTACTACTTAAAAGTTACTTACCCAGCAACATATAGACCGAAACAAGTTTATCACATGTTCATATGAAAACAACCTCCAAGCTGTAAAAACAGCTGGAGGTTGTTTAATTTCTGCTCATTTTCTCAACGCTGTGATGGAAATCTAGCGTTCCCAAAACCTTTATTACTATGATCAACTTGACCTCTCATCAGTTCAAGCAAATATTCGGGATCAGAGTTCATATCTAACATTTTCAACGCATTTTTTGGAGCAAACCCTTCACTTACACTGTGAGTGATCATGGCTAACAGTGGATTAAAATAACCTCTTATATTCAGCAGCCCTATAGGCTTCTGATGAATCCCAATCTGCATCCAGCATAGAATTTCAAATAACTCATCAAAGGTTCCGAGACCACCCGGCAGGGCAATAAACGCATCAGCCATACCGCTCATAACGGCCTTTCGTTCATGCATACTAGAGACCTCAATCAGATTCGTTAGCCCAGAATGCCTGATTTCATCTTTAAAAAGATCCACTGGCATGATACCGACGACTTCACCACCATTTGCCAACACTCCGTCTGCCACCTGTCCCATCAGGCCATTTCTTGAACCTCCATAAACCAGCCTACAACCTTGTGCAGCTATATGATAACCCAACTCTCTAGCCATTTCTGTATATTCTGAATTAAGACCTGGATTCGAACCGGCGAACACACATATTGTAAAAGCCATACCTATCACTCCAGACTGGTTATTATGGTTCAATTGAGATAATTCACTTATTGTACATCAGAATATTAAAATAAGTGTTAAATGAAAGTCATCTTTTTGTTTGTATCGTTAATTGGTAAAGTTTACTATTCCACTCTGCAGTAACACCTAGTGCCTTAACCAAAGCTGCCGCTGGAACAAGTGATGCATAACTTACTTTAATGGCTCCCTCTTTAAAGATGATTTTCTTGCCTTCTTTCGAGAGCGTCATATCTCCGTCCCATGAGAGGGTGTAGCCCAGATTTTCCGCCACTTCCCTGATCGGTACTCTTACACTTCCATCCAAGAATATAGCAGACTGTGCGGAGTCGATCTTCTTCCCATCCACGATTACAGTAACAGGCTTCAAGATAGGAGATACAGTAAAAGGACGTGAATCAAGCGCGCTGATTCCAAGTTGACCAAACATATTCGTCCCCCAAGCTACTGCTGTTCCATCCTTCAAAACTGCATATTTACTATTTTCCCCCGTGGCAAAAGAAACCGGATTACTCAAGCCTTTGATTTGTTTAGGCTTAGTAAAGACCCATTTACTGTCGGTTGATGATTGGGTATTCCAAGTCCACGCGGTGCCATCTTTTTTAACAGCTACAAAGCCACCTAAATCCAGCGTAAGTTTGGAGATCGGCTTTATGACTGTGATCTTTTGCAGACCTTGCAATAAAGTGCCAGCTTCCCATACCCAGTATTCTCCTTTTTTATTGGCAACAAGATTGAACCCATTTTTCGTCTGAACAGATACAATATCCGTAAGACCTGGCATCTTCTTCATCATGATTTCGTTATAATTATTGCTGTCAACCGTTGCCCAGACACTTCCATTCTCAGTTAACGCCAGTATACTCCTCCAGTTCATAGAAACGGACTTCACATGATATAAATCCTTGACTGGGGTCGGCTTCTTCACTGCTTTTGTATTCTCTATTTGCGGGTTAGCGCTCCAAATCCAAAGAGTACCGTTGGTGCGAATTGCGGCCTGATAGTCACTGTTACCGACCCACATTACCTCACTTAAACCCTGAACCTTGGTAGCAGCAGGCAACACTGTAAAACCTACATCAGTGATTTCTGGAGGATTCCACTGGAGTACGCTTCCATCCTTTCTCAAAGCTAAGGTATTGTGCATGCCTGAAGCTATACTGACTACATCGGTCATCCCAGAGATAACCTGAGGAAGCAGCACCTTCTGCTGTTTAGCGCTTACCCCATTGCCTGCTTCTATAGCATTCTTATCCCGGTAATCTCCCCAAGCTTTAACCGTCCCGTCTTCGTTCAGCGCAACATAATAAATTCCACCGATCTCTAACTGCTTCGTACGATCAAGCGCTGCTATGCTATGGGGAGTAATCGTCCACCCTTCAGGACCTGCAGTTCCATTTGCAAATTGTCCAAAAACATTGCTCCCCCAAGACCATACGGTTCCGTCAGTCCCCAGTGCGAAGGAGCTGCCTCCCCAAAATCCAGAAGTGGCAACAATCTCCTTAATTCCACTCAGCTTCGCGGATGAGGGATCCGCGCTTATCACTTGTGGGACTGACGTAACAGCCATAAAAGTAGAACAAACAGCCAAACTAAACAGCTGTAGCTTCCTTGCTAATAAGTTCATCTTGTTTTTCCCTTCTTATGATATTATTGTAATTATTATTCATCTTACACTAAGACGCTATTAAGCTGCTCAAAGTTGTATAATTTTTAAATCCCGGGATTCAGATTGCTTTGAATTATGTTATAATTACGCTGCCTTGGATCTACTCTTTTCAATCGCAATACCGGAACCAAATGATTATGGAGGGAAGTTATGCTTAAATTTATAGGTGTTTTACTGCTCTTCAGATTAGTGGGCAACCCTTTTCTGGCTATATTCATCCTGCTTCTTATCTTGTATTTCTTGGATCGGCGATATGTGGGCATCTTCCCCAGCATTACAAAGCCCTTCAAAAGAATGCGTCAAATTTCCAAGTTACGTACAACCATTTCTTTAAATCCTAATGATGTTTCATCCAAATTTGATTTAGCGCGGAGTTTGGCAGAACGTAAAAAATACAGGGAAGCGAAGGATCTCCTACTGCAAATCGAGGACCGTTATGAACAATCTGCTGAATATTGGGTAGAACTCGGACATGTGAATCTTAAGCTAGGCGCTTTGGAGGAAGGCGAAGCACAAATGCTTCGTGGTCTGGAGATCAACCGTAAGGCTCGATATGGACAGCCATATCTTTGGTTAGCGGAAACTTTCCGCCATACGAATCATGATAAAGCATTACATTACGTTACTCAGTATCAAGAAATCCAGTCTTCTTCTTCTGAGGCGTATTATCTGGCTGGTTCGATGTATAAAGCGCTTGGCAGATCAGAGGATGCGAAACGAGCTTTCGAAGAATCCACCGCTGTTTATCGTTCACTTCCTAAATATAAAAAACGGCAGGAGCGCGGTTGGGCGTTGCGCAGCTTTTTCGCCAAGATGAAATAAACTTGACGACTCCTTAACCCAAAAAACGGAGATCACTTCTGATTATCAGAAATGATCTCCGTTTTTTTATAATAAATTGGGGGGGAAACGATGTTATTAGTTCGTCACTAATTTCCAAAGCGATAATGCCGACTCCGGATTCCAGTTGGTATCACCGAAACTTCTAAATGTCACTCGAGCTTCATAAACGTT
This sequence comes from Paenibacillus sp. FSL R5-0744, assembly GCF_037972555.1. Classification (NCBI taxonomy): domain Bacteria; kingdom Bacillati; phylum Bacillota; class Bacilli; order Caryophanales; family Paenibacillaceae; genus Paenibacillus; species Paenibacillus sp. FSL R5-0744. The sequence continues at coordinate 2,801,180 of NZ_CP150228.1, read as the reverse complement.
ACCCTTGTATTCAACTTTTGTTCCTACAATGTACAACCCGGTTGCATTCCAAGCTGCTACATCTGGTAATACGGGTTTCACAAGGGTTGTGACTGTATACAAAGAGCTCTTGTCTGAAATATTACCAGCAGCGTCTACAGCTCTCACATGATAATTGTACGTAGTGGAAGCTTGCACCGTTAAATCCGTAAAGGAAGTTCCCTTAGTTTGGGTCAATTCAACACCCTCTCGATACACAACATAATGATCAACACCTACATTATCTTGGGCGGCATTCCACATCAGATTAACACTATTGTGCTTCACTGACATGGTATGCAGCCCCTCAACCATCGAAGGCTTCACAGTATCTGGTGTTTCCACTGGAGGTATAACCACTTCTGGGTTTGGTGTGCTAACAACAATAATATTACTTGAGCCTGACGTGTTTCCTGCACGATCTACCGCAACAATATAATATGTATAAATTTTGCCTGCTTCTACAGTAATGTCTTTAAAGCTCGTTGTTGAGGATGTTCCGATTTGTTTCGCTATACCGACGCTATCCCCGCGATAAATCATGTAATGATCTACGCCTACGTTATCTGTTGCAGCATTCCACATAAGATCTACATTGCTCGATTCTACACTCATCGTGTGTAACCCCGTTACTGTTGACGGCTTCTCCGTGTCTGGTTGTACCCCAGGTCCTGATTCAACGTTCTTTAGATTCACATCAATGACTTGGTAGAAGGCATTCGCTGTATCATCAATATCCCACACCGCCAAAATAACATGGTATCCACTGCGGTCAGTTGGGACATTTACTTTGTGCGTCACAGAACGCTCAGGCTGTTTACCGCCATTTTCAAAAGTTCCAATAAGCTCTAAATCGGAACGTTTAATTGGCGTATTAGGATTCCAACCTTTTTTCGTAATATAGTAATGCCATTTTGTTGTTCTATGTTGTGCTGTATGATACCAAGTGATGTCATTGACTCCGCCAACCATATCGTGCTTAATCCAGCGATCACTTGATTGTTGATCCAGAATTCCTCCGAACATGCCACCCGCAGATGCAATCTTCCCGTCCGCAGGACCCGCCAATGGGAAACCCTTTGGTGCCTCTAGACTCTGTGGCTCATATTGAACAGAACCCACATTATTCGCTGCACCAAGCTTCGCACGACTTGCTGGTTCGGATACATAACCGTGTCCTAGCGCTTTATCGGTATCGATAAGTCCTACTCCGACAATAACCCCCGCTGTAATAACAAATGGAGCAACCTTCTTTGCGATTCTGCTGTTCTTCATGCTTACTTTCATCATTCATCATCTCGCTTTCTAGTTGTAATTTGGAGACTTTGAAAACGAATCCAGTGTTATTATAATTTTCTGAAAACATAATAACAATAACCTAAAGAACCAGACGTCAATGGATAAAAGACCCATGACAATTGAACGGATTAGTAGCTCTCCCCGCTAATAATGCCCCATCGAAACGATTCATTCTACTCAAATAAAAAGCCAGCCACCGATAAATATATCGGTGGCTGGCTGCAAAAAACAACTTGTTATGACTTCTGATTCATAAATGGGGTATAGTCCCATTTAAATATTTAAATCCTGCTTGTTAGCTTCTCCGCTCTGTTTAACCGAAAATGGCCACCAATTTCCTCGGCCGAAGATCCGTACCATAACAGGGACAAAGAACGGCAGGAAGATTAAAGCATACAAGGCCAATCCTACGAGCACCACTGTAGCAATCTGCATCATCGACAATACCCCAGAAGGATACATCGAAGCGAAAGTACCACCCAGAATAACTACAGCTGAAAGGATAACTGTACCCATATTGCGCATAGCGTGTAGAATCGCTTCTTTTACGTCCCATGTTTTATTTTCGTTAAACCGGGCCATTAAGAAAATGCTATAATCCACACCTAGTGCAATCAGCATAACAAAACTAAAGAATGGCGTCGTCCAGGTAATCCCTTCATAGTGCAGAAGATTAACGAAAATAGCCTCTGTAACGCCCAACGCTGAAAAGTAAGTGATCAAAAGTGAAATGATAAGGTAAATCGGCATTACGATTGAGCGAAGCAGCAACACTAATATGATGAAAATACCGCTCAGCATCAAGATTACTGTACGCGTATAGTCTTCATTGGAAATATTTCGCAAATCGCTTTGACTACTTGTAACCCCGCTAATAGCTATTTCAGCATTTTCAAGCTTCGTACCTTTAACTGCACGATCTACTGCTGCTTGAATATCACCCACACTATCTATAGCCTCTGAGCTGTAAGGATTCTCGGTGAATACCACGTCCAATGTCATCACCTTACGGTCATCAGATAAGTACGTGTCAAATACCTGCTTTATACCTTCAGCGTTAAGTGCCTCAGCCGGTACGAAGAATCCGCTCAGCTCTTCATCCTTAGCCGCTTGAATCTGATTCAAGTATTCTTGTGCCGAGCCCAGACCGCTTGTAATTTGCTTCAATCCATCAGCACTATCGCTTAGTCCAGTGGTTAAGGCTCCAATCTGACCTGTCAATTCACCAAAACCATCTGCAAGCTGCTTCTGTCCGCCTTGCAATTGATCAAGACCACTTGTGATAGATGGAATCTTTTCTACGATCTGTCCTTGACCCGCTGCCGCCTGATCGAGTCCAGATTGCAGTTGACCGAGTCCAGCTACAAGCTTAGCTAAACCTTGCGCGAGCGCGGTTTGCCCAGCCGCAGCTTTGGCATAACCGGCATTCGCTTCATTTAAGCCAGTAGCTGCACCTTTAAGCTGTTCTGAAACCTGACCAAGACCGGCTGCTAGCTGCGCTGCACCCGTACCACTTTGTGCTACTGTACCTTTGATCGTCAAATAATTTACATCCTGAACAATTTCCGGATAACTGCTCTCTAGGCCAGCGAAGGAACCGTCCAGTCCTTTTAATGCCTCTGCAACACCTTGTAACTGCTTCGGAAACTGCCCGAGTCCTTCATCCAGCTGGGTTAAGCCTCCACCGATTTTTTTATAGCCCTCAAGTAACTTCGCATTTGCATCTGCTAACTGTTTAGCACTTGTTGCTGCCTGCTGAAGACCGGATTTGATCTCTCCTGCACCCGCTGAGCCACTCTTAATCCCGCTCTCAATCTGGGTGAGCCCAGCGCCTAAAGCAACAATTCCTTCTTTGAGATCCGCTGTGCCCTCTGTCAGCTTAGCACTCCCTGCAACAGCTTCTGTAAGTTTAGGAGCATTATCGCTAAGCTGTTTACTAGCTTCTGACAAGCCGGTCTGAATCTTGGTCAGACCTTCGTTACTCTGGTCCAGTCCATCAGAAAGTGTACCGACCTGATTCGGAATCAAGAAATCACTAATCAGCTCACCTGTTGGACGTGACATGCTCCGAACAGATTTTACACTATCCACTTTTTCCAGCTCGCGGCTAATTTTCTCCGCAAGTCCCAGATATTCTGAATTGTCCATACGATCATCATTCTTGATAACGACCTTGCCAGGCATCGATTCACCTGGTCCGAAGCTCTCCGAAATAATATTAAAACCTTTTACCGAAGCATATTCCGAGCCAATTTCCTCCAAGCTGTTAAAGGACAGCTTACCGCTATAGGTAACTAGAAATGGGGATACAATTGCTGCAACGATTAGAAGTGCGGCCCACGGTCTTTTTAAAGAAAAAGAACCTGCCCATCCCCAAATACGGCTCTCACTATGCTCCAGCTTGCCACGGGAGGGCCAGAATAGCTTTTTGCCTAGAACAGCCATAAAGAATGGAACAATCGTCACAAGTGCCAATAGCATAACTGCAATACCAACTGCAACAGCTACTGCTGAACGATAAAGGATAAATTTCGATAACCCAATCGCTACAAAACCTACAAATACCGCTAAGCCCGAATAGAACACCGTTCCTCCAGCTTTTCGATAAGTTGCAATGATTGCACTTTTAGTATCTTCTGCGGTCATCAATTCTTCTTTAAAGCGACTGATCAGCAGAATACAATAATCCGTACCGATCCCGAACATGACCGCAACCATAAAGATTTGAGTAAACGTTGATAAAGGAAAATCATAACGATCCACCAAAAAAGCCACGACAGATTGGGATACAATATAGCTGATACCCACGGTCAGCAGCGGTACAAAAGGCGCTACGAACGAACGAAACACAACAAATAGAATAAGTAGGATAAAGACAACTGTAATATACTCCGACTTCTTTAGCCCTGCTTCTGAGCTTGCAATCATATCCTCTGTAATCAGACCTTCACTGGTCAAATAATGATCTGCTTTAACACCTGAGAGCATCTCATCCACTTTATCTGGCAGCGCAGTAACAGCCTCTCCTTCACCTTTTACGGACAACGCCACCATAATAGTCTTGCCATCTTTGGCAATCAGTGTATCTTTAAGCTCACTTTGTGAAAAAGGATCGGTGATGGAATCTAACTGCAGAGCTTCCTTATTTGCAGCCAGCTTCTCAACGCCTTGTTGAATACTTGCTGTTTCTTCCGCTCCGATTCCCTTCGGGTTATTGAACACAAGGGCTACTTGATGGAGTGATTCGCCTCCCTTGTCACTTGACGCTTCCTTCATGATTTCTGCTGCTCTAGATGAAGGGTATCCCTCTGGAACCGTAACCTGCCCCTTCTCACGGACAAGATCAGAGAAAGACGGGGCCGTCATCACTAGCACCACCGCTACAGCGAGCCAGATTGCGATAACCGCCCATCTTGCTTTTAGAATCGTCTTCATTGGCTCTTCCCTCCATTATCATTCTGAATTAGACTTGCCAGTTTCTCAAACATCATGATGAACGTCTCAATATCCTTCTTTTCAAAATGAAACAAATACGGGGCCACTACTTCATGTACTTGCGACTCAGCTGCTTCAAATACTCTTTTACCATGCTCTGACATCGATAAATACACCTGACGACGATCATTCTCGTCACGAGTGCGCTCAATAATGCCCGCTTGCACCAGTCTGTTGATTATTGCTGTAATGGAGCTTTTACCCACGCAAAAAGTTTCTGCTAGATATGTAGATGTACATTGTTCCTGAGCATTAATCAGACGCAGAATTTGATACTGATCATTCGTTGTATCTGCAGCAATGCTATCTTTAATTCTTGCGGCTACTTGTCTAGTCACCATCATATAAGCATCCATATAACGGTTAATCCAATGCTGAACTTCATCTTCCAAAGCTTCCTACCTCCAAATATAGTTCAACTGTAGAACAGTTTCATTGTCAAACTATAATCCCATTTATTTCAAAAGTCAACTTTACAATTCTAAGGAACAATTTAAGGTGACCCAACAAAAAAACAGGCCGAGATTTCATCTCGACCTGCCATTGTATGTCTTCTAAAAATTGTTTATTCCTCATCCTCGATCTCTTCTACTTCATAAACACATCTCAGCGTTTCAATGCCTGCTGCATTTTCGCCGAGGCTGTACACCATGAACCCAAGACTACGGTAGAAATCTGCAGCAATCTCATCCTCTGTTTCAGCTACCAGATAACGCGGCTGACGCGTAGTAAGCAGCTCCAGAATCATCCCTCGTGCATAACCTTTTCCTCTGTTCTCTGGCAATACAGCAATATGCCGAATATCCAAGGAACCATCTTCTGTTTCTTCAAAGCCTACAAGACCAAGCAGTAATTCTTCCTCTTCCCAGCCATATAACTTTAGCCCGGCTTGTTCGCTATACTCAGACGAAGTCTGCTTTAGAGCATTCGGATCATCTATGACCGCATAGGTCAGCAGCTCATTCACCTCAGATGTACCAATGAGGGGTTTAAGATCAATCAACATTCTTCACATTTCTCCTTCTTTGTTCCTTTTACAGCTAATCACTCGAAACAATCCGTAGCCTGTCCACACACCCAGCATGTTTAATAGTAAATCATCAATATCGAAGCTTCCCACATGCAGCAGCATTTGCAAGCACTCCAAAAGCAGAATACAAGGGACAGCATATAGCGAGATTCTAAGCCAAGAAACAGGACGTATCTTTACTAATGGCGAAAGAAAACCAAATGGAATAAAAACTACAACATTTCCTAGCAGATTTACTAGCCGATTGATAAGTGATAAACCGTTATCCAAGTTGAAATAAAGTGACACCGTGCGAAATGGAACCAGATTATACTGAAGAGGACCTCCGGTATGTACCTCACGTCCAAATCCGATAAACATCCAATAGATAACAGTAGCACTATACAGAGTTAGCACTACCCGTGTCAATCCTTTTAGCGGCCATGAACGGTAAGTTTCTTTATGTCTGCGGTTAATCAATTCTTAGGTTGAGCTTCAATAATTTCGATAGTTCCATCAAGTTTACCTACGATCGCCATCGCTGCAATTCCAATAAATAGGCCGTGATCTACAACACCCGGGATGTTTTGGATAGTCAGTGCTAGCTTCGGTGCAGCTTCTATCGCTTCAAATCGGCAGTCCGCAATGTAATTGCCATTATCCGTCTTATACAACTCTTCTCCGCTGCGACGCAATTCAGGTTGGCAACCCAGTTTGGCAAGCTCTGCCACAGTCCATTCCCAGGCGAAAGGAACGATTTCCACCGGCAACGGAAATTTGCCTAGCGTGTTTACAACTTTACCTTCATCGGCAATCACAATCATTCGGGTACTATTACTAGCTACAATCTTCTCACGAAGCAAAGCACCGCCGCCGCCTTTAATTAGTTGCAGACTGCTGTCTAGCTCGTCCGCTCCGTCAATGGTTAAGTCCAGACTATCAATATCACCAAAAGCTACCAGTGGAATTCCCAGCTCTCGTGCTTGCTCTTCGGAAGCGCGTGAAGTAGCTACTGCCGTAATTTTCAAGCCTTCACTGACGCGTTCACCGAGCTTGCGGATTGCCCAGTAGGCAGTTGATCCCGTACCCAGACCTACCTTCATTCCATCTTCTACATATTCCACTGCTTTTTCAGCTGCTAGTTGTTTAACGTTGATACTCATTTTAATACCCCCATGTTATCCATTATAAAGTTTTATAGTATTTTGCCGTAACAGAGACTATCCGGATCACCTATGTAGGGTCCAAATAAATCAATCGGTTGGTAGCCATGCTTGACGTAAAGCGCAATCGCTTCTGGCTGCTTAATTCCGGTCTCCAATCGGATCTCCTTAAACCCCGCCGCTAATGCTTGTTCTTCAAGGAATAACAGCATATTTGTAGCTATGCCCATTTTACGATAACTAGAATCTACATAAAAGCGCTTCAACTCCATCGTTGCGATCTCTATTCCGATATAATCCAGTGGACGAAGCCCACCACATCCCACTGGTTTTCCGTTTAAGTAGGCTACTATGAAAGTCATTTCTTTTACTTTGGGATCCTCGAAATCAACAACATAGATCGTCTCATGCGGATAACGCATCTTCAGTTCCTCATCCAGAAACGTAATAAGTTCTCTTAAATCAGCGTTCTCTGGATCAACTACTTCAAAATTCACTTCTGTTACGGGCGACACTCTATTTCCCTCTTTTCTTGTATCCAAATTCGTATTATCCTTCTTGCAGCCAAAAAAATCAATATTCTTCATTCTGTCTTATGTATATTGTAATTTCACTACATCCTCTAAGTTTAGGATCATCTCTTTTTCAGCGTGGTTAGCAGCCCTATGTAAGTAAGCTTTATGCTCAATGAAAGGATCTGAGGGGGCTGCCAATTTAATGTGCTCCAGCACACTACGTTCGACATCAGCGAGAACTAGATTTCCTCTACCCGCACTTACTCTACAAAGATTAATGATTGCTAAAGGCTTATTCACAACTGCCTGCCCGCTGGACTCCACAAAAACTGTGTATTGAACTAAAGGAATTACGTCTGGGTCTTCCACACTAGCAGCGCAAGATTGGTCAAAGATAGAATACATTAGTGAAGGATTGCGTGATAAAGTTCCTAATTTTTTCTGATTAGATACCAATTTGCTGTTCTGGTAGGCCAAGAATCCGGCAACTGACAACACGAGCACAAGCAAAATAACTAATATCGAGTACATTTCATCACGTCCCACCCAATACTCCATAATAACAATACCGATTATATATTATCATGGATAACTGCATAGACCAATCCTATATTATCAACACTATAACAAGTGTAAGCGATATTCAATCTATAAAGTTATTTTGAAATATTCAAAATAACAGTTGAAACTTCGTTTGACATGTCTCATAATGAAAATATGAATATTGTTTGTCAATCCATATGGAAATCAAGGGAGGAAACTTAAAATGAAGTTTTTCTTGGACACCGGAAATATTGAAGAGATCAAACGTATTACTCGCCTCGGATTAGTGGATGGCGTAACGACTAACCCGTCGCTCATCGCTAAAGAAGGAAGATTGTTTAAAGATGTTATCAAAGAAATCGTAGCAATCGTTCCAGGTCCTGTAAGTGCAGAAGTAATCGGACTTACAGCAGAAGAAATGCTTAAAGAAGCATACGAAATTGCTGAGTGGGCTCCAAACGTTGTCATTAAACTCCCTATGACTGAAGATGGCTTGGAAGCTTGTTATGAGCTTACAAAAAAAGGTATCAAAACTAACGTAACGCTTGTCTTCTCAGCGGCTCAAGGCTTAATGGCTGCAAAAGCAGGCGCAACTTATATTTCTCCTTTCGTAGGACGTCTGGATGATATCGGTGTTGACGGAATGAAGCTGATCAAGGATCTGAAGACCATCCTAACTAACTACGGTATGACTTCCGAAATTATTGCAGCATCCATCCGTAACATTGCGCATGTTGAGCAAGCCGCTCTTGCTGGTGCTCACATTGCTACCATCCCAGGTTCGCTCCTGCCTACCCTCTGGAAGCATCCGCTGACAGATAACGGTATCGAACGCTTCCTGAAGGATTGGGAATCCGTACCACAAGCATAAGATTGTCTTTCATTCTTTTATCAAAGGGCTATCCCGCAAGCTACGGCAACGCAGCTTAAGGATAGCTCTTTTTTCCATCTAAAGTCCTTGCAGAAGTCTGACGAACACGCTTTGACAAGAGTCGCGCATCTACCTGCTCCGTTTCTTTCACGTCAGATTCTCCCTTGCTCCCCTTGCTTGGCGTTACTGCAAATAAGGTCAGCAATCCACCAATTGCGCCGACTGTAGCCATCAAAGCGAATAATACCCAATGACCACTGCTTAACAGCAGCGATACCACTGGCGGTCCTGCGGCTACCCCTATAAACCTCATACTGCTATAGAGAGCGGTTATCGTGCCGCTATTTTCTTTCTCAATTCCCTCCGTGATCAAAGCATCCATACAAGGAAGCACAATCCCGATTCCAACACAACCTAAGCCCATAAACCCGACTAAGAAATAAATACCTTTATTGAACCCCGCAAAGATCATTGCTGCAGTAAGTAACACCATTCCTCCAAAGCCCAGCCATTTCATTAGCGTTTTGTTCTGACCAATGATCTTTCCTGTTCCGTATGAAGACAGACATAACAAGGCTAATGGTATTGCCAGCACAAATCCCTTCATTGCCCCATGCATATTAAATTTAGATTCCAGCATTTCCGATAAATAGAATTGAACACCAAAGGTTACAAACATACAGATACCGCCTATGGCAAAAATAGCATACAACCATCGTCCCTTTTCACGCAAAATGCTCACAATTCCGGATAAAAATTCTCTTATACCCTGTTTCTCAGGTTGTTCCTTCGCTTCCGGCTTTCGAACCAGAAAAAGAACTAAAGCAAATGAAATTAAACATAGAACAGGAATAGCGATAAAAGGTGCAAACCAAAGCCATATTCCAAGATAAGCTCCAAGGATCGGACTGAGCACTTTACCAAAGGTATTAGAGGTTTCAATAATTCCCAGACTTTTGCTTACATCCTCTTCTTCCTTGAATAAATCACCAACGAAGGGCAGCACAATAGGAAAAGCACCAGCCGCACCTATCCCTTGTAATAAACGTCCGGCCAGAATGACCCAATAGGCGCTAACGCCCTTCATAAACCAAGCCGCCACCACGCAGACAGCTCCACCAATAGCAGCAATGATCAGACTCGGAAGAATCACCTTTTTACGTCCATAAGCATCAGACAGGTACCCTGCAATTGGGATCATCACGATAGCCATCAATCCATAAACAGTAATCAGCATACTCACCTGAAAAGAGCTAATGCCTAGTTCTTTAGAAATCTGCGGCAAAATAGGGAGCAGCATGGAGTTACCGAGGGTCATAATTAGTGGAATGGATGCCAGTGCAAGCAGATCCCATTTTCTTTCCTTCATGAACTGACCACCTTTGTCATTGTTTGCGACGACTCTCTATATTGTGGTTTGTTCATCTCTCTTTATTCATACATATAAAAAGACCGTCCCCCCGCCAATGCGAAAGGACGATCTTATGATCAGAAGATGGGGCTTTACAGCGAATTTGTAATCATGGTCTTCGCTTTTACAGATGGAAGAAACCGGTTTGGTTCTCCTAGGCTAAAAATATGCAGCAAGTGCATCGCTCGAGTGCAAGCTGTATAAAACAATTTACGCTCACTTTCTCTGCCATATCGTTCAGCTGAACCATCGTAGATGATAACAGCATCAAACTCCACACCTTTAGCTAAGTAAGCAGGTAACACCAATGTTCCCTTCTGGAAATTCGGCGTTTCTTTCGTAACGAGCCTTACTGGCAGCCTACTATGTAGTTCATCATGAACTCTTGCGCTTTCTTCTGCTGTTTTACAAATGACAGCCACATAATGATACCCCTTGGATTGCAAATTCCGGATATCCATTTCAACTGCATTCAGAAGTTCATCCTCGCTAGACACCACACTTAGCTGAGGTTCTTCTCCTCGTCGATTAAACGGCACAATTCTTTCCCCTCCAGGAATCATTGAACGCGTAAATTCTACAATTTCAAAAGTGGAGCGATAGCTTCGGGTTAACGAGATCACTTCTGTATTCTCTTCCCCATAAATGCTTACCAAACTAGACAAATCACCGAGCACCTCACCTTGTGCATAGATCGCCTGATTCAAATCACCCAATACGGTCATTTTCGCCCTTGGAAACAAACGGCGCATGAACTCTAATTGGAAAGGTGAGTAGTCTTGTACTTCATCCACAATCACATGACGAATCAGCGTATTGGTACGGAAGCCTTGGCTTAACTCCTTCAAATAAAGGAATGGTGTAGCATCTTCGTAGGCAAGCTCGTTCACTGCGATAGATTTTAGTGTTTGTTCACAGATTTCATCCCAGATTTCCGGCAGAGAATTAACACCATTTAGGCGTTCCATAAGCTCACGATCCGTAAACAGCGTACTGTACAACCCCTTAACATCCACAAAACGACCTCGTTTAGTCCATCCGCGCAGTGGTTTTAAGCGTTGGCTGACTACATACCGGGATAACACTTCTTTTTCAGTATCAAAATCATCAAAACTATCCTGTGTAGCTTTCTTCTTACGTCGTAACATCTGATATGCACGATGGTAATCACTGGAGTCCAATAGCTCAATTTGATCTTCAACCCATGAAGCATTTCTTTCCTCATGGCTAAAATCAGCGATCTTCTTCAGTAACCAGCGTGTCATTAAGTCTACACGGTTCGCAAGCTTAATGGCGGGATCATAGGCATAGAAATGACGTTCCATTTCTTCTTTACTGACTACCGCTCTACCTTGAAACATTAAAGGCTTGAACAGCATGCCCTCATGTTCCAGCATCGTAGCATACCGACGAATCACATCGAGAAAAGGTACGGATGATTTATAAGCGATGCCTTCTCTGCGTATACCTACTTCAGGGCCATCAGGGGCATTCAGTAGGTTTTCCGTCTGACTAAAGACATCTTCCAGCTGGAATTCATGTCCTAAACGATGCTCAAGATACATTTGAAAAGTGGTTTGTTGCATATTTTCTTCACCTAGCTCTGGGAGCACAGTTGAAACATAGCTATTAAACAGCGGATTCGGTGAGAACAACAACATCTGGTCTGCTTGCAGAACTTCACGGTATTTATACAAAAGATAAGCAACCCGCTGCAATGCTGCAGAGGTTTTCCCGCTTCCTGCGGCACCCTGAACGACCAGCATTCGGCTTTTGTCGTTGCGGATAATCGCATTTTGCTCTTTCTGGATGGTAGCTACAATACTCTTCATTCGATCATCTGCACTATGGCTAAGCACTTGCTGCAAAAGCTCGTCGCCGATCGTTACCCCAGTATCAAACATAACTTCAATAACACCATCAGAAATCACAAACTGTCGTTTAAGATTCATTGTACCGGAAACAAGTCCACCAGGTGTCTCATAAGCTGCTGGGCCAGGAGCTCCGTCATAATATAAGCTCGATATAGGCGCCCGCCAGTCATAGATCAAGAAGGTGCCATCATCCTCCATTAAGGATCCAATCCCCAGATAAATCTTTTCCGTTTCTCCATTTGGTGCTTCTGTAAAGTCAATACGCCCAAAGTAAGGAGAGACGAGTAGCTTTTTATATTTTTTTAGAGCCTTGCTCGACTGTAAATGATGGCGTTCACGTTCATTCAAGATTTGGGATTGTTGGCGCAGACTTGTTGAAGTTTCCCCTAAATCATCTGGACTACTGAAGTTTACTGTTACCTCTTCCCAGAAGTCTTTCCGCATATCCACCACATCACTGCGATGGAGTCCGAGCTCCTCAGATAGTCGCCGAATATGGGCAGACAAAAGCTTAGTCAATCCGTCAACCCGCTGCTGTTCCTCTTTCCATTCAATTTCATGATTCTCCACTACATTTCATCCCCTTTGGAAGGTTGATATTTCAAGTGAGGATACTCTTAATAGATGAATCCGGCCCCTCAGGGACCGGACTTATTAACAAAATAAGAAGTATAAGTTTCACCCTGAACATAATCCTTAAGCTTATATGTTGCACATCACAAGGTTATGTTTTAAGCTTCGCGATCCGTTTCTTTTTCCTCAGTCGCTATACGATTCATCTGATCTGCCACTTTATCAAGCCGTTCTAATTGATATCCGTAATCGTAAATAGCTGCGGCTACAACATACAATCGTAGTTGACCTATTTTCTCCGCATTATACCCCAGGATCGTTGAATTCAAAAATCCATCATTCTCGTCTCCCAAGGGTTCCGATTCATTAGTGTTTGGTTTTAGTTTATCTTCAAATTTCAGTAAGATCAGTTGATGATATTTGATTAACTGCTCCAAATGACTGTCAAACAATGCATCTGTCTCTTCACTTCGATCCGCTTGAAAATAATGCCGATCCACAGCCTCAAGAACATCGAAGCCCTTTTGCAAAGAAGATAACAGGTTCTTATAGACAACCATTTGTCTAGTCTGACTGTACTTCGCCCTCTTTAGCTGTTTCTGCTCTTCCTCAAACAAAGCGTACTTATCCGCTAAAGATTTAATAGATGATTCCAGTGCAAGTTTTTCATCACGAAACACACTTTCCTTCATCTCATGAGATACAGCCGTTCTTAGCAGCAAGGAAAGACTGGCAAAGACGTTCTCAATTTGCTTGATGTACTGTTTCCGTGGTTTCGGAGGAACTACTATAATATTGATTAGAAATGCAGAAACAATCCCTGTCAATGTTAATAAGAACCGATTCAGCGCGAACTGCCATTCACCAGAAGCCTCCATCACTGTTATAACGGTGACCAGTGTCAGGCTAATAGTATCCGCCCGGTTAATTTTCATACTGATCATAATGACAAGAATGCAGACCAACCCAACCGCAATTGGACTATTGGATAACAGCATTCCTCCCAGAAGAGCGAGTACCGCGCCCATTGTAGTCGTTGTCAGCTGATCAAGAAAATAACGCCAAGAGCGATAAATAGATGGCTGCATCGCGAAAATTGCTGCAATCGCAGCGCCCACAGAAGATGGAAAATGTAGCAGTTCGGCTAAATACAAGGCAAGCGTGACTGCCATTCCTGTTTTAAATATGCGAGCTCCAAAAGCCAAAAATATCCCCCCTAAAAATTGGCCCACTCTGCAATATGGACATCTACGAATCCCTCATTCCTCTAATTACCCAAGCCTAATGTTGATGAATTTTATGATCATTTAAGCTCTCACTTATGATTCTTTCAGCTTTCAGGGAATACTAATTCAAGTAAGTACCTATCACATATAACATACGAGGTGAGTGAATGAATAACAACATCAAAAAATTAGTGACCATCACAGCTGTTCTTTTCCTCAGTCTGTCTCCAGCACTTGCTCCTACTCGGAGCGTGTCAGCTGAGAATGTAACTTCCACTGCACCTGATTCTGGGCCTTCGGAAAAAGGTCATAGACCCCCACCAGGGAAAGACGGGAAATTCAGAGCCGGCGGACATTTCATTATTTTCGAAACAGCCAAGCTGCTTGAGATGGATCGTACGGAGCTAATCAATAGCCTAAAAACAGGCAAAACCCTCCCCGAGCTTGCCCTTGAAAAGAAAGGCTGGACAGAAGATCAATATATTCAAAAGCTCAGCGAATCCGCAAGTAAGCGGCTGGATCAAGCCATCAGCGAGGGACGTCTAACAAAAGACGAAGCTCAAAAGCTAAAGGCTGGACTTCCTTCTATGCTGAAGAAAAAAATAAGTAAAATGGGTCATTTCCAAGATCATAAATCTTCGGAACATCATGTGATGAACCCTCAAGCAAAAACGCCTTCGGTGTCCTATTTAGGACGGTAAGCGTTTATGCGAGAAATATAAGGATAATGTATAGCGTGAAACATATATATTCTTATATTTTAAAATATCCCCACAAAAACGGATATCTTCATTTCTTATGAGGATATCCGTTTTTTATAGGCTTCAAATAGACTGATGGATAACATCAGCCACGCGCCACTTGCAGCATAACCACCAATTACGTCGCTAGGATAATGAACTCCCAGGTAAATACGACTCCAGCCAATGCCCACAGTCATGAATACCGCAAATATTATTAACAGGATTCTTTCACTTCTTCGCGGCAAATGACGCCACAGTAAATAGGCAATTACCCCATACAGGGAGAAGGCTGCCATGGAATGTCCACTTGGGAAACTATAACCGAGCTCTTGGACAATACGATTGAAATTTGGACGCTCCCTTTGAAACCATAACTTCATAAGTGTATTCAATAGCTGTGAGCCTAGTCCAACCCATAGGAACAGAATTAGCTCAAGCCGATGTTTCAGCAGAAAATACAGCAGTGCCATCGTGACGATAGATATGCCAATCGCTACCTTGGAGGAACCAATCAGAGATAGTCCTTTGGCGAATGTAGTCAGTCCAGGTGATTCAGCGGATTGAACAAAATGAATCATATAATTATCAAATGATGATACCTTATTCATATGAACTAGAATCGCAATAACGACGAAACAAGCAGCAAACCCTATAAAATAACGAAAACCTCTAGACCAGTTCTGATAATAAAGCATAAATACCTCCGTGTCTAATTTTGTGCCTGTCGATCACATTTCCTGAGAAGCTATAACCCGTGCTATAATTATAGAGAAATAAATATACAAAAAGATGGAGTGCTGCCAAAGTGGAGAGTCTAAAATTGCAGGAACGTTTGTTGAATCAGTTTATTTCCACAAAGGTGCCCGTGACGATTTTTACAACAAATGGTGTAAAAATGCAAGGCGTCGTAACCTCGTATGATGCATTCACAATCACTTTACAGGGTCAAGGTGATGGCAGACAGAATGTGCTCTTCAAATCTGCAGTATCCACTATTGTACCTCTTAAGCCCGTCTCACTCAAATAGTTCACACATTCATTAAACTTCTTCATCCTATTTTCAATAATAAAGGGAACACCGGACTACATCTCCGGTGTTCCCTTTATTATTTTCTTTAATTGTCTTATTCACTCTTCAAAACGAGTTTCTTTTATACAGGGAAAATCACAGGCTTCACACACACCGGCTTAGATACCTCGGCAGTATTTCCTGTAAAGACGAGACGACCACTGGTCTCTTCAATAGAGAACACAACCAGGTTATTAGCGTCACGATTTGCAACAATAAGATAAGCCCCATCCGGAGTTAATGAGAAGTGTCGTGGATGCCCTCCACGAGTAGATACATATTCAATTAGTGTAAGCTTGGCAGTAGCGTTATCCACTGCAAACACTGCGATGTTATCCGCTCCACGATTAGAAGCGTAAAGATATCTTCCATCTACTGAAGTGGCAATTTCAGCGCAAGTATTCTCTTCCTTAAAATCCTCAGGCAAAGTTGAAATTGTATCTACCGTGTGAAGAGTCCCTGTAGCACTGTCATATGTAAACGATGTTATCGTGGAATCCACCTCGTTTATAACATAAGCAGACTTTCCATCTGGATGAAAAGTAAAATGACGAGGTCCCGCCCCTGGATGAAGCGCTGTATCTCCGTGAACTTCCAGTTTGTTCAAGTCTCTATTGATTTTATAGGACCGAATAATATCAAGCCCAAGATCAGAAACAAACAGATACTGTCCGTCCGGACTAAAAATAGCCGAATGGGGATGCGGGCGATCCTGACGTTCAGGATGGTGACCATGACCGGAATGAATCGCGACATCCGCCAGTTGATTAGCAACTTTTTCTTCATCTAATGTGATCAGGCCTACACTGCCACCATGATAACTACATACAACAATGTATTCATCGCTTAGATCTCTAGAAATATGGCATGTGGTCGTTTGACCATTACCTGAAGCAGGCATTGAGGCTATACGGTTCAATTCGCTCAATTTCCCACGCTTAGCATCGATAGCAAAGGTAACGACTTCTCCCTCTTTTCCACCTTCACCATTTGGCTTTTCTCCTATGGCATATAAACGCAGGGCTGAAGCATCTACATTAACAAAGGTGGGGTTAGTTATACCCTGAACCGAGTCGATTAATTTTAACGTACCTCCTGCTTCGCCATCGAATTCAAATACCTGTACACCGCTTTCCGTGGCACTTGCATAGGAACCCGTAAACAGCAATAACTTAGTCTGCTTTTCCATCTTTACATCCTCCTTCAAAGTATTGCTATTATATAATTTACAATTTTTAAACGTTAAAGACAAACTATAAAGTAAAAAGTGTGACAAATAGTTCAAAAATAAGGCTTTCCAATGATTAGCGATTGTGCTATAATGAAAGCGCTAACATTAGTCTTTTATTAAGTATAAAGGGGGAACATGAATGAGTAGCATCCTGCTGGAAGCCAGAAATGTATACGAGGACTTCGAGGTGGAAACAGACATTCTGTTCTTTAAGGTCGGGGACCATGATTTGGTCATTTTTCACGGCAGAAACTACAACATAAAAAAGAGAATGACTGCCGAGCAATTAAAACGATTGTTATCCAATTCTACTTACTATCATGTGTACGGTGGCTGTTATGTCAATCTAAACAAGATCAGTTCTATCGAAGACGACTGCATTTATTTCGGAGAAAAGGGCCTATTCGCTAAAAACGTACGGGTCCCAAGACGGAAACAAGAAAGTATTCGTCATCTATTGAAAGGACTGAAGTAAACATCTTATTCCCATAAGCCGGAAGGGCATGTTACCGATGCCATTTCCGGCTTTTTGCTTTTTATTAATAGAAACTTAAAAAGATCCTATCTTTTTTTATACTTTCTTAAGGTTTAGGATCTGGATTTCTGTTAAAGTTGTAAATAGACAAGCAACACCTATATTGAAGGGAGTCATTACTAATAATGGACAAAAAAGATCTGAATGGAAATGAGAACTTAGAAAACAACGGTACTCCGGAAGAAGAATTGAACACTACCGAGAATACCAATGAAGTAAATGAAGTGGAGATCGTAGCTGCTGAAGAACCTGTGAATACAACAAAAGAGGAAAGTGTTCCAGTAATGAACAAAGTCGGCAGCAACAATAATACGACGCCACCTGCTCCACCAGTTTCTCCTAAAGGTAACAAGGGCTGGATGATTGCCTCTGTGGTTCTGGCTGCGGCACTCATCATTGTATTGATTAAGCCTCCATTCCAAAAGGACGACAGCAGCACAGCTGTTGCTAGCGTTAACGGAACTAACATTACTAAAGAACAACTTTATGATAAATTGATCGAAGCAGGCGGAGAAAGCACACTGCAAGCCATGATTACTACTGAACTCGTTGATCAAGAAGCTAAAAAAGCTAACGTAACTGTTACTGATGAAGACATTAATGCTGAATTAGAAGACCTAAAAGCACAATTCGGCGGAGAAGCTGCATTTAATGCTGCGTTGCAACAAAGCTCAATGACCGTTGATGACTTGAAGAAGCAAATGCCGCTGCAAGTAAAACTGCGTAAGATTCTTGAGCCGCAAGTGACTATAACGGATCAAGAAATCAAAGACTACTATGAAGCAAATAAAGCTACTTTCAATGAAGAAGAACAAGTTCGCGCTTCCCACATTCTCGTTGAGACTAAAGAAGAAGCGGATGCAATTCTGAAGCAATTGAAAGATGGAGCAGATTTCGCTGAACTTGCTAAAGAAAAATCTTCAGACACTGGTTCCAAAGCTAATGGCGGAGATCTAGACTTCTTCAAACGTGGAGATATGGTAGCTGAATTCTCCGATGTAGCCTTTAAACTTAAAGTTGGGGAAACAAGCGGTGCTGTGAAATCCGATTACGGTTATCACATCATTAAAGTAACCGACCACAAAGACGCTAAAAACTACACCTTGGAAGAAAAGAAAGATGAAATCAAAAAGACGCTTGTGTCTCAAAAGGTTTCCACTCTTTCCACTACTTGGTTGTCAGATACAACTGCAAAAGCAAAAATCACAAATTCACTTACGGATGCCAAAAAAGAAGCAACAGCTTCTCCTGAGCCATCTGCAAGCGCAGAAGCAGGAACTGAATCTGCTAAATAATATGACTGCAAAAAGCAGGACAAGCGTTAAGAGACGCTGTCCTGCTTTTTTTGTACCTCTATTTTCGAACTTTTAATTAATGTCCTTTTTTACGGACCTGCTTATCACGATTCTCTCCCCACTCTTTCGCTTGTGCGGTAGCAATAGAAATCGCCCTTCCCTCTTCATATCCATCTTCTAGCAGTGCATTAGCAATATCAATCGCCTTATTACGAATAGGTGCAGTGAAGTTCTTGAGTGAATCTGGATAATCTTTTTTATTCCACGGCATACAAAAAAACCTCCTTAACCTGACTATATAATTAATTAGCCTGGTCTAGGAGGTTTTAAACACACTCTTAAGCTTATTTAAAGACTTTAACGCGATCTTCAACCGGTTGGAATTGTTTCTCACCTGCTGGAGTTACTGTCTTACCAAATGGCAATTGAGCAATTAGTTTCCAGTCTTGCGGGATGCCCCAAGCTTCTTTCACTTCGTCATCAATTAGTGGGTTATAGTGCTGCAAGGATGCACCTAAACCTGCTTCAGAAAGTGCAGTCCATACTACAAATTGCAGAATGCCTGAAGATTGGTTAGACCAAACTGGGAAGTTCTCGGCATACAATGCGAAGTTTTCTTGAAGGTTCTTCACTACCGCTTGATCTTCAAAGAACAATACGGAACCGTAACCTGCTTTGAAAGATGCTAATTTTTGCGCTGTTCCTTCAAATTGTTCAGCTGGAACGATTTTGCGCAAAGTTTCTGTCGTGATATCCCATAATTTATCATGCTGTTCACCTAAAAGAACAACCGCTCTAGAGCTTTGGGAGTTGAATGAGGTTGGGCTATGCAAAACCGCTTGCTCAACGATTTCAATAATTTGAGCATCGGCTACAGTGGATTCTTTACTGATGGCATAGATGGAACGTCTTCCTTTAACTGCTTCAAGAAAATTGTTAGACATAAAATAACTACCTCCATTTATTTAAGTAACTTACTTTTGTACATCTTATCACCTTTTTTCTGAAAATACAACATCTATTCACAACTTATTTTGTCGGATATACAATTAGCCTCGATTAGTAACATCTCCCCTTCACTTTTCCGATATACATTTCGGCTAAAAATAAGCTACAATAGTGCAGCAAAAGTGCAGAAGGAAGGTTATATAAATGAATTTTTCAACAGATAAAGTTCTTATTCTACATAAAAAAACAGTCATATTCTCTTGTGTAGTGCTCTTTTTCCTTAGCTTGGCACTTACTGGCTGTAAAGACACAAAATCGTCTAATTTAAACGCTATGGAACTTGATCAAGCTGAGCTTAAACCTGTATCTTTCTGGGTCGCCACAGACACTCACTTTTTGGATAAAGATCTTCAGGATGGTGGGCAGGCTTTTCAGACCTATGTCACTGGAGGCGATGGAAAAATGCTGCCCTACAGTGATGAAATGGCTGAAGCTTTGGTCTATGACGCTGAACAGAAAAAACCTGCGTTTATCATCCTCAGTGGCGATTTAACTAATAATGGAGAACGCAGCAGCCATCAAAAGTTAACCGAAAATTTAAAACGAATCGAACAACAAGGAACCTCTGTTTATGTCATTCCAGGCAATCACGACTTATTTAATCCTTGGGCTAGATCCTTCAGTGGCGATAAACAGCTCCTTACGGATTCAATTACAGATAAGGATTTCGTCAAAATGTATGCGGATTTCGGCTACAAAGAAGCTGCATCACGTGATAAGGAATCACTAAGCTATATCGTCAAGGCTGCCCCCAACTTATGGATTCTGATGATAGACAGTAGCCAATACCTTAATAATAAAAAATACGGTTTCCCTCAGACAGATGGGCGTATTACTTCTTCTACGCTTTCATGGATCGATGAATCCGTTAAGCTTGCAGCCAAAGAGCATGCTTCTGTGATCACGGTGATGCATCATAATTTATTAAGTCACACTTCTATGTCTGTTTCAGGCTTCAAGCTTAATAACAGCCAGGTAGCTATAAAATCCTTACGAAAGAATGGACTTAATCTAGTTCTCTCAGGACATATTCATATGCAGGACATTCAAGTAGATCCAGCAGACGCGAATCAAGATACAGCATCCTCTGAACCAATGCCAATCTATGATATCGCTACGAGTGCGATGGCCGTCAATCCGCATCAATATGGAGCCATGACCTTCGATCCCGTCTCGCGAACCGTAAATTATAAAGCAACGTCTTTGAACGTAGAAGGTTGGGCTGAAGCTAACCAGATTACAGATCACAATCTCTTAAACTTCAAGGCTTATGCCGAAGAAGCCTTTGCTACTAACTCCTATGACAAAGCTATGGATAGTCTTAAGGAAAGTCCTTTAACGGAGTCTGAAAAAGAATCCATGGCGAAGGTAATGTCCAAGCTGAATGTACGATACTTCGCAGGAACTGCAGGTACCTTTGCTAAGGATATAAAAGCGTTGCCGGGCTACAAGCTTTGGGAGGAACAGCAGGACGGTTTCCTAGGAGGGTATGTCCAAAGTATGGCTGAAGAAAAAGCGCTAAGTAATGTCGACCTAGAAGTGGTTTTAACGAAGCAATAAAAAGATGCCATACTTCATATAAAAAAAACCAGCTTCACCCGCATTTCTGCGAAGTTAGAAGCTGGATTTGTTTGTGTTATTTAGCCAATAAGGATCGAACTAACTATTTACGTGTAATAGTAATCCAACCATCTTCATCTACATACACAGTAGCATGAAGTGCTTCAGCAAGCAGACGCAGCGATACATAGGCATCACCATATTCGTCAACAAATACAGGCTCTGCAAGCTTCACTTTTTCACCGTTAATTACTGCTTCGGAAGAACCGATTTTGAATACCAGCTTATCACCGTACACACCATCAGTTACGATAATAGCACGATTGGCTGTATCCCATTCCACAATAGCATCTAAATCTTCTGCAAAATACCGAAGAGGAATGTACGTCGTATTATTGTCAACGATCGGATAATAATATTCGTCGTCTGGTTCGATGACAATCGTTCTCTTGGTGATACCAAGATCGTCTTTCAATATACGATAAACGTTAGAATTTGGATCAAAATTGTTCAAAGTCTCTCCAGGAGTCAGGTCACCAGAAGAAACATCAAGTGCTCCTTCAGTACTGATTGGATCTGCCGTTACAGCACCACCAATGTTCCAAATCTGACTGGAAGCCTTAAGAGAGAAGCTCTTTAATGGCATATCTTCAGTACCTGGAAGCGCCACTTTCAGATCAACATTCTGTTTACGAACATGTAGTCCACTGTCTACAAAAATGTCGACAGCAAGCTTCGTATCCTTACTCAGAACCGTCTTAAGCTCAGGGGTAGCTTTGTAAAGACTGTCTAGTTGATTGTCATAAACCAGCAGTAACGCATCCACAGCCAATTTTGCTGCATCATGCAGTACAGTTACAACAGCTTCTTTATCACCCAGAGGAATTACTCCAATACCTGGAATTTCATAATCACCGGAGGCTTTTTCGTCCATTGCTTTGATCACAGGATATAGATAGTCATACAGACCACCAACCAATTCTGTAAAGCCTTCCGTATCTTTAGAGATCGATTTCAGGAATCCTTTTAACAATGCCGGAAGCTCATCACCCGTCACTTCGGTATGTAACTTCGTCATATTCACCTGCTGGCCATACACAGCCTCACTAACGGGTGTTACGCTAATTGCGCTTGGATTAGGAAGATTCTTCACCACAAACTTCGTTAGCAGCTTACTAAGATCTTCAGCTTTAGTCAGATCCAATCCAACTTCAGCAAAGACCTCATCATAACCTTGAACCGGGAAGTAAAACGGTTGTTTTGCTCCTTCAACCGTAAAGACTAAAGTTTTTTTGTCCATAAACAATGAGAATGGAATATTCAATTGTTTATAGCCGATCGTTCCATTGGCAGATACATTACCATTCTCTTGTAACTTTGCATTGCTAATACTCAGGGAAAAAGAATTTATGAGATCGACCATTTCCTTATCTTCTGCGCTAATTCCTTCTGAAGGTTCAGCGTTCATAGAAAACGTCATGCTGGATTCTGATGATTTAACATCGACATCCCCGATCAATGCCTTATTAACATCGAAACCTCCAACCGATTGACAACCGGCCAGAACAAGCAGCAGTGCGACAAAAGGAATAAACCATTTTGCCCTAGCTTTCATTCTCCTCATAGCAAGTCTCCTTTTTGTAAGATTTTTTGAAATCAATCCATTATCTCAGCAAAGGCAACATTTGTAAATCAAAGTATTACTTATTGTAAAAATACTATAGATTCAACAAAGTTCGCCATTCGATAGAAACCCATTCATTGTATATTACGCCTTTAAATAACGCTAAAATCAGTAAATGCGCAGGATAAAAAGACCACCACACCCAGCGTGGTACCCGGTGACGCTCTAAATATCCCCAAAGTACAGGCGCCAAAGCAATCAACAGCGTTGGTAAAATACTAAGCATTTGCACAACCCAATAATTATAAAACATGTAGAACAGATTAAGTGCCAAATGTGCTACAACAAGCCAATATGACTTCGCATAACGGAATATCAATACTAGCAGCAGGCCGTACGCATTATAATCTATCGGGAAATAATCCATTAACGCGATAGCTGCAATGACGACTGGTATTCCAAGCCATGGAGTAGGCAGTTTATCTAAAATAACCAATACGGTTGCGGATAACAAAAGCGTAAACACCACGTTCCATCCACCAGGATTAATCGCTAAATTGTATGGGATCTGAGCAATAATAGCGATAATGAGCAGTCGGAACAAGTATTTCGGTCTGGATGATGTATGGATATGCCCCTGCACAAGCCCGTAACAGTAAATTGGAAAGGCTATTCTTCCTACATATCTCCAAGCAATATCCTCTGGAAAAAAGATATAGCCAATATGGTCGATTAGCATCGTCAGCATGGCGAGAATCTGCATATCAAACCTCCTTAAAATAAGTTGATATCATACATTCGCCAATGAGTACTTCATCTCCTTCGCCTGTACACAAATGATGACTGCAATAAAAGAGAACTGAATTTCTGGTTTCTTGCCTCTTGACTTTATGGGGTGCAATTGAGTACTATGAACGAGCAACATCATATGGCAATGATCAAAGACATGATTTCCTATACGAACTGTCCAGAGAGAGAGGTCTAGGCTGAAAGCTTCTCCAGTACACGATTGTGAAGTTACCCCTTTGTAGCCGTGACGCTGAATCCGCAGATCTAAATTTTGCGGTAGTATGTGGCACCGACTTATCCACGTTAAAGGATACCAATGAGGTCCTATCCTTGTGATAGGTCGAATTAGGGTGGAACCACGAGCTGAACGCACTCGTCCCTTTCTGGGAGAGATGCGTTTTTTTGCGTTCACCACTAACAATTTTTGAGAAATGGAGGCTAACAATCATGGAGATCAAGGTAACACTGCAAAACGGAACAATTAGAGAGGTACTGCAAGGAACGACGATTAAAGAAGCAGCAGGTGCCATAAGTACCAGTCTGAAAAAAAATGCTGTAGCTGGAATTATCGATGGAAGATCCGTTGATCTAAACCAAACGATCGAACATGATTGCCAGCTCGAAATTGTTACGTTGGATAGCAAAGAAGGCCTGGAAATTTATAGACACAGTACAGCACATATCATGGCGCAGGCCATAAAACGTATATATGGAGATAAGGGTGTCCAGCTCGGCATAGGTCCAGTAATCGAAGATGGCTTCTATTACGACATTGATATTGAGACACCTCTATCCACGGCTGATCTTGTAGCAATCGAACAAGAGATGGCGAGAATTATTCAAGAGAATCACCCGATTGTCCGCCGTGTCGTTCCCCGCGCTGAAGCAATCAAGCTTTTTGAAGCGATGAATGAGCCCTTAAAGCTGGAGCTTATCCGTGATCTACCGGAAGACACAGTATTATCTATTTATGATCAAGGTGAATTCTCGGATCTCTGTCGAGGCCCACATCTTCCTTCAACTGGCTTGGTCAAGGCTTTTAAGCTGTTGAATGTAGCAGGTGCCTACTGGCGTGGAGATTCGAATAATAAAATGCTGCAACGTATTTACGGAACTGCTTTTCCTAAGAAAGCTCAACTTGAAGAGCACTTACTCTTTCTTGAAGAAGCTAAAAAACGTGATCACCGTAAGCTCGGCAAGGAACTGGAATTGTTTATGTTCTCTGAAGAAGCTCCAGGTATGCCCTTCTATCTTCCCAAGGGGATGACTATCCGCACAGAGCTTGAGAATTTCGCACGTGAATTACAAAGACAGAGAGATTACGATGAAGTTCGTACACCACTGATGATGAACAATCGGCTTTGGGAGCAATCCGGACACTGGGATCACTACAAAGACAATATGTATTTCACCAATGTAGACGAAACAAAATTCGCACTCAAACCGATGAACTGCCCAGGTCATATGATGATCTACAAAAATAATCTACATTCTTACCGAGAGTTGCCTATCCGAATTGCCGAATTTGGTCAAGTACATCGCCATGAGTTCTCTGGGGCACTTAACGGGATGATGCGTGTTCGTACTTTTTGTCAGGATGATGCCCATCTCTTCGTATTACCAGAGCAGATTGAGGATGAAATAAGCCGGGTAATCTCACTGATTGACCATATTTATCAAGTGTTTGGCTTTGAGTACAAGATTGAATTATCTACTCGCCCGGCAGATTATATGGGATCAGAAGAACTATGGGATCTAGCTGAACAATCATTACAAAGTGTATTAGACAATCTCGGGATCGAGTATCGTGTGAATGAAGGTGATGGCGCATTCTACGGACCAAAGATTGATTTCCATATTTTAGATGCGCTAAAACGAAGCTGGCAATGTGGAACCATCCAACTAGATTGGCAAATGCCAGAGAAATTCGATCTTACTTATATCGGGGAAGATAACCTTAAGCACCGCCCGGTCGTAATCCATCGCGCTGTTTATGGGTCGATTGATCGTTTTATGGGGATTATTACGGAGCATTATGCCGGCGCATTCCCGCTATGGTTAGCACCCGTCCAAGCGAAGTTATTGCCCGTCTCTGAGAACTACGTTGCTTATGCGTTTCAGGTGAAACAATCCTTAGAACAAGCTGGCATTCGTGTAGAGGTTGATATCCGAAATGAGAAGCTAGGTTACAAAATTCGTGAAGCCCAACTTGAAAAATCACCCTATATGCTCGTTCTCGGTGAGAATGAGAAAAACTCTGGCAGTGTTTCTGTAAGAAAACGTGGTGAGGGTGATCTTGGTTCAAAGAGTATCCAAGAGATTATTGAGCAGATTAGTGAAGAAATAGTTAGTAAAAAATAAAGTTCTGCGTCAAATTAAACGTAAAAGGGCTGTCTATTCGTAGAAATCTACGAACAAGACAGCCCCTTTTTTGATCACATATTAATATTCACAGGAACACTATTTCACGTACAGACGACTACTTTCATCCCAATACTCGCCTGGTTTGAGACTGAATAAGCCGATCTCATCCGCTGGCAGATCTACCATTGGTGCATTAACCAAGTTGATTTGCGGCTCTGGGCAGAAGAACTGCTCAGAAGCACCATTATTCCAGATCATCCACTGCTTGTATGAAGTCCCAACGTCATAAACTAAAGTGACTCCAGCTTTGCTGTCGGTAAGCTCCATCCGGTTACGTCCATTCTGAGCTACAGCTGTGTAATGGTTGTCCATCGAAGCGAAATAAGGATACACACCTTCATCACGAAGCTGAGCTTCACCTGGCTCCAGCTCTTGAAATTTACCAGTCGGCAGCATACGGTCGTTCAATTCCCAGCGATTACCGATGGTCGCTTTTACAAGGTAATCTTGTGGTGTGCTACCTGGTGCAAATGGAGCATTAATCGCGGTATGGAATGCCAACAAGCAAGGCATCTCTTCATCACCATCATTATGCACTTGTACCTGTTGAGATAAGCCACCTTCACCAAGGGTATAACGTAGTTTCATTGTGTATTTAAACGGCAAGTATTGATAAGAAGGATGGCTCTCATCCACTTTGATGAATACGGTTACGAAGCTTTCGGTCTTCCCGCTACCGAACTCTTCCACTTCCCAAGCTGCCGTATGTAAAAATCCATGTAAATGGTTGCCTGTTGCGACTTCATTTACCGGGAGTTGATAAGTTTGACCATTCCAAGGAAATTTGCCATCTTCATAACGATTCGGAGGAAATAATACAGGAATACCATGGATGCCTGGACTTGCTTTGAAAGCTTCCATTTCCTCAGCTCCCGGTTCATGCAAGAAACGGTAACCGTTTTCGGTATCACGGAAACAGATCAAGTTGCCACCGATGCCTGGTAAGATAGCTGCCTCATAACGGCCAGCTTTCAACCAGATGGCTGCTTCTCCTTCATATTGTCCTTCATAGGCTGTGATAGACATAATAATGTGTTCTCCCTTCCAGTGTCTGATAATTGTCTCTACTTGATAGATTACCACATCTGGTCATGACGTGACATGCCCTTTTTTAGAGCTGTTCCACTTCAACGCTCATGACATGATCAATTTTCTTCACATCATAATAAATCTCTGTAGCGTAATCTTTATCCGGCGCTGAGATCACCATATCGATCATTTGTCTTCCATCTTCCAAATCCTTAATTTTCATTCTGCGGATCGCCCGGGATGGACTTCTAGTACTTCGTTGGGTACTAACCTGAGGTCTCTCAATTTTTTGGATCACTTCAGTAAGGACAAAATTAGCTTCCATGATGATTCTCACCGAAACTTCATGCTTGTTAAGCACTTCAGGACCAATCGAACGAATTAAATGAGGAACTAAATTCACCGCAAACATTAGAAGAATAACCGCATATGCTGCTTCAATATAAAATCCTGCTCCCACAGCTATACCAATCCCCGAAGCTGTCCAGATGAGTGCTGCCGAGGTCAAACCTGATATCGCATCACCGCCTCTACGCAGGATAACACCAGCCCCCAAGAACCCTATCCCACTGACAATTTGAGCAGCGAGGCGCATCGGATCCATATTTGGATGCTCAGGACCTGCAAACTTATCAAAGGCATGAATAGACACTACAGTTACAAGACAAGAGGCAATACTAATGACCATACTGGTCCGAATCCCCAGCGGTTTCTGCTTGATCTGTCGGTCAATCCCGATGAACAGCCCGAACAGCATGGCCACTAGCAGCTTAATTAATGATTCAATATGAAAATCCATAGTTCATTCTCCTTTCTCCACAGATACTCCATTATAACGGAAAACGGAGATTATGATTAGCTTTATTTTACAGCAAAAAAACGGCACTCCTATCCTCCATATATATGCGCAGACAGCTTATATAATCCGCATAACGAAGAGGATAGAATCCGTTTTGGTGAAAGATTATTTAACCATGCAGCAACGATTCTGCACCGTCACAATAAATCTCAGTTCCTGTAATATGATCGGAATCCTCGGAGGCCAGAAAAAGTGCCAGCTTTGCAACTTGATCAGGACGCCCAGGACCTTCCTCTAGCGGTTGATCCCCTTCCGGAAATTCGACAGGGATTTTTACCTCTTTGAGATCCTCGGATGGAAAAGTGTTGTCATCAATATTGGTCTTAATAGCCCCAGGACAGATCGCATTTACGCGAATTTGAAATTGAGCCAGTTCTAATGCTGCCATTTTCATAAAAGCAACCTGACCTGCCTTTGTCGTACTGTAAGCAGAAAAACCGATGTTAGAAAATACACGATTTCCGTTAATGGAGCTGTTAATCAGGATGCTGCCACCGCTTTCTTTTAGATGCGGTATCGCATATTTAACAGTCGCGAAGGTTCCACGAAGGTTGATGTGAATCGTCTGGTCCCAAGACTCAATATCCATCGTTTCAATGGGCGTCATGGCTCCATTAATCCCTGCGTTTGCAAAAACAACATCAAGACGACCCCATTTCGCGGCCGCCTTGTTTATGGCAGCTTCCACTTGCGGGGGTTCAGCAACATCGCATTCAATTACGAGGGCTTCTCCGCCTTCTTTCTCCACTTGTTTTCTAACCTTTTCTGCGTTCTCAACAGTTCTATCCAGCAGCACAACTTTGGCCCCGTTACGAGCGAACTCAAGCACAGTTGCTCGTCCAATGCCGGAACCACCTCCTGTTACAATCGCTACCTTACCTTCCAGCTTCTTATCTGCCATGTTTAAGTATCCTCCTTCTTGTCATGCAAGCCTTCCAGTTAAGTTCTTTCCTTAACCTTAACCTCGCATACAGAAGTTGAATCGATAGATCTTTAATACCCCAAAGGATTATTTTTATTCACCCTGCCGAAGATGGATAATGAGATCATTTAAACCGGCTTCACGGATGCCCTCTACAATAAGATCAGCAAGCAGACGTGCTCCTAAAATCTGAAAATGTGTATTGTCTTGTACGCCAACTGGATGCAAGATATATTCTCCCGGATAGGACCACATGAACAGATCCTTCGTTCCTTCCACACCATATGCTTCAAAAAGCTTACGACTCTTCTCCGCCAAATCGATTAGGGGGATCTGCTCAGTCTCAGCCAACTCTTTCATTGCCGTTAAATACTCTCCATGACTGTCTACTATAGCTTCTGCAGGATCAAATCTCCGCCTATGTACAGCGGTCACCAGTACCGGGTAGGCTCCTGCTTTCCTAGCAACTGTAATCATCCGCAGCAAATATTCTTTATATGTAGTGAAAGGTTCGGTGTGTCTATGTTCATCCCCTTTTGAATCGTTATGACCAAACTGTATGAACATATAATCTCTGGGCCGAAGCACAGTAGAAATGTTCTCCAAATGCCCTTCCTCAATAAAGCTCTTGGAGCTACGTCCTGAAATGGCTCGATTATCCACTACAAGACCTGCTTTGAAGCAGCGAGGCAGCAACTGGCCCCAGCCAGCATAGGGATAACCAGCTTCTCCTTGATCGGTCACCGTAGAATCACCAGCCAAATATAAGACAAGCGTTTCGTTGTCAGGCTCAATGTCGAGAGCATTTATTCGAGGCGCAATACCTGAGAAGGAGAGCTTTAGCTGACCACCCATGATTCGCATCGCAAATGATTCTCGTATATACTGACCTGCCGGGACATTCAATGTATCTAATACGTACTTACCATCACCTGCTCGAATTATTGTACTCGTATCTGCTAAGGAGTCACCAAGTAACATAGAAATCCGGTAAATCCCATCAGGAATATCTAACAGGAAGACTGCCTTCTGCGGAATGCAGAAATCACTTCTTAATGGATCTGCTCCTCCCCTGGAACGCCCGAATACTGTCGAGTCTGAAGTAAAACCAAATTGCGCATCCGGAGAGTATCGTGAGTCCGGCCGAATTTTGGTGTAGCCGGACGCTGTATCTTTAATCCCAAAGTCAAAATGATAGCTATCCAAATTCAGCCGCACCTTTCTTCATTAGATATTTTATCCTTTCAAACCACTGGTGCTGATTCCTTCCACAATCTGCTTTTGAAAGATAAAGAAAATAATCATGACGGGTGCCAAGCTAAGAACGGACATGGCGAACATGGGTCCCCAGTTGGACACGGACTCACTGTCGAGGAACATTTTCAGCCCCATAGAAACTGTATATTTAGATGGAGAGTTCAGGTACAACACTGGCCCAAGCAGGTCTTCCCAGCGCCAATAGAAGGAAAAGATCGCTGCAGTAGCCATAGATGGACGGATGAGTGGGAGAATGATTCTGAAGTACAGACCAAATTTCCCGCACCCATCAATCGTAGCCGCTTCGTCAAGTTCAACAGGTATTGTCCGAATAAACTGCAGCATTAGGAAAATAAAGAACGGAACACCGAAGAACTGTGGAACCACGATCGGCTTGATACTATCGAGCCATTCCAATTTCGCATAGATGATATATTGCGGGACTAGCACTACATCTGAAGGAAGCATAAGCGTCATCATCATGATACCGAACCATAAGCCATGCCCTACAAACTTATTACGTGCAAATCCGAAGGCTACCAGTGAAGAAGAAACCACCGCTCCTAGAGTGGCTACAACGACAATAATTAATGAATTCTTTATGAAGACACCAAAGGAATATCCGGCAATCCCTTCCCAGCCTTTAGCATAATTCCCCCATACCCATGGATCGGGAAGAAGCTGCTGAGCGGTAACGAATACAAGCCGGCTCTCTTTAAAAGAGCTCATGATCATCCACAAAATCGGATACAGCATAATGATAGCGAGGCCACCGATAAGAATATGATACAGCGGCCATTTCAGTTTCATTTTCGCCATGGATTATTTTCCTCCTTCCGATTCGTAGAAGACCCACGATTTGGATGTCTTGAACAAAATTCCGGTCATGATGCCGACTAGCAACAACATCACCCACGCCATAGCTGAAGCGTAACCCATGTTATTAAACATAAAGGCCTGACGGAATAGATATAGAGAATACAACATCGTACCGTCCATTGGTCCGCCTTCACCTTTAGAGATAATATAAGCTGGAACAAAGGTCATAAATGCACTGATCGTCTGCATGACTAGATTGAACAGAATAACTGAGCTTAGGAGGGGCATTGTAATCTTAAAGAACTTTCTGAAAAAGCCTGCTCCATCTACACTAGCTGCCTCGTACATTTCACCAGGAATATTCTTTAGACCTGCCAGAAAGATCAACATGGATGAACCAAATTGCCACACGGATAAAGTGATCAACATAATAAGCGCAGCGCTCGGATTACCAAACCAACTTACTGGACCAAGGCCGAAAAAACCGAGCATGCCATTAATAATTCCAGTATCACTAAAAATATTACGCCACATGATGGATACCGCCACACTGCCACCTATAATAGAAGGTAAATAATAAGTTGTACGATAGGCTCCGATCATGCGCGATTTAGTATTTAGAATCATAGCCACAAATAATGCAAAGGTGAGACGTAAAGGCACACCAATAAATACGTAAAGCAGCGTCACCTTTAGTGAATGTAAATATTTCGGGTCATTCGAGAACATTTTGATGTAATTATCAAATCCGATCCATTTAGGTGGAGCGAACAAATTGTATTTGGTAAAAGAAAGATAAAGAGAAATGATCATCGGGATCAATGTGAAGCAAAGGAAGCCAATGACGAATGGACTGATAAAGGCATATCCTGTAAGGTTGCTTCGTAAACTCCGGCCTGTTAGCTTCTTTTTCTTAAAAGCCAGCGGATTCGAAGGAAGGGGATTCGTGGATGCCAAGGGTCTCCAACTCCTTTTTATGTGAATAATAAGGGAAACGGACTGCCGCCTAACCAAATGGCATGCCGTTTCCCATGTTAGACGCAGTATAGTTATCTGTTACCTTCTATTACCGGCTGGAGAGAATAGCGTTCGCTTCTTTTCGGAACTGTGCGGCGGCGGCGGCTGGGTCAATCTTGCCGAAGTTCATTTGTTCAGCAAGGTCTGTAAGGAGTGCTACTACCTCTGGCGATCCAACTGGCGGACTCATTGGAGAAGTAGTAGGCTCCATGTCAGCTACGAATTTAAATACTTGCTTACCGGAATCCGTTAATTGTGAAGCTACAGATTCTTTGATTTTGCTTGAAATTGGCACACCACGTTCGCCTTTGATTAGATTGTTGGCTTCGGGATCATTTATCCAGAAATCAACAAACTTCGCTGCTTCTTCCTTCACTTTTGAGTTAGAAGTAACCGACCAATACATACTTGGCTGCATGTAGAGTCCTTTTTCCATATCCGGACCAGGCATTTGTGCCAGTGCCATAGGGCGATTTACAGCGATTTGCAAAGCAACATATTGGTTCGACCATTGCCATACGCCGATGCCTGTTCCTTTAACAATATCAGACTCTTCGATAACGCCTTTGTTTTGGCTCAGTTTGTCTTGGGATGGAACCGCTCCATCTTTAATTAAACCAGACAACATTCCGAAAAAGTCAGTGAACAAGGCATCATCCTCATATCCAAGCGCTGAACCATCATTGTTATAAAGTGCCAGCCCTTTTGTACGCAGATAATAGTTGAAGAATACGTCAGCTGCCATAGAACCGTCGATATACAGTCCAGCTGATTTAGCTTTCGCAGCAATTTCTTTGTATTGATCCCAAGTCCAGTTCTCCGGAATGGAATCCACCCCTGCCTTCTTCAGCAATTCTGGGTCATATTGAAAACCAAGTACGTTAACGCCTAATGGAATTCCGAATTGCTTCTCATTGATCACCCCAGTACTAAGGACGTTCTCATTCACATCGCCGACTTGGATCTGAGAGTTCAAATAAGGCTTCAAATCTTCGAGCTGTCCGTTAGACCCATATTGATTAATATAAGAAATATCCATTTGAACGATATCAGGAAGTCGATTCGCTGCTGCTTGAGGCGCAAGCTTCTTCCAATAATCATCGAATGAAGCATATTCAGGCTCAATCGTTACATTCGGGTATTTGGCTTCATACATATCAATCACTTGTTGTGTATAAGAATGCCGTGTATCTCCACCCCACCAAGCTATACGCAGAGTTACGGGTTCTGCTGAAGTTGTAGCTGCGGGTTTCGTTTCTGAAGGCGTGTTTGTAGCGGAATCCGTAGCGGCAGCACTATTATTGTTATTACCTCCACCACAACCAGCTAACATCGATGACAACAACAATGGTACGGCTAGTAAAGCGAATCTCTTTTTCAAATTCATGTCCCCTTTTCCTATAATAGTATAAAGGCTCTGATCCCTTTAGGTAGCGCTTTCATGTATAAATCTTCTCAAATATTCAGTGATTGTTGAATACAAAAAACCGTCTTGTTTGTTCAATAATCAGTTCCCTTGAGAGGGTTTCATAAATTCTGTGGGTGTCTGCCCAGTTACTTTTTTGAACACTTGACTAAAATACTGTGCATTCCCACCGAAACCGAACATTTCAGCGAGCTCAAATACTCTTACATCACCACTATGCATAATGTGTTCTGATGCTTTAGTAATCCGGTAATTGGTAACGTAATTAGAGAATTTCTCCCCCGTGATTTTCTTAAATATTTTCCCGAGATAATCAGGATTCATATATAACATCTCAGCAGCGACTGAGCTAAGTGACAGTTCCGCATTCTTATAATCATCCGCAATAATTTTGAACATTTTATCTACGATTAAGGATTGGCGACAGCGAAAATGACGATCATACATCGCTGTCAAACGAGCAGCAGCATCTTTTACATAGGCTTTAAGACCACTTAAAGTCCTGATCTCAGCCAGTTCCACCATACTTGAAGTAAAGGTATTTCTTTCATCAGGGACGGCTAAACGTATCATCGCAGAATACAATTGCAAAACATAAGATCGCGTTACATTAATATCCACACGCTGCTCAGCTAGCAGATTAAATAACCGCTCTAATTCAAACTCTACTGCACTTTGTTCGCCCGCCTTAATCAGCAGACAGATTTGCTCTTCATCTAGTTCAATGTCATTTCTTCCGCTTAGTTCATCACTAGGAATATCACTTCCTGTGATCAAACCTCCCTCTTCCATATAAAAACAGTGGTTAAGGCATTGCAGAGTCTGACGATACAATCTCCGTGAATGTATCATGAAGTCCGCGTCACTAATCGCAATGGTTACATCCACTTTATAAAATTTGTAGAACATTTTTCGTACATCAGAAATTCGTTCAAGCAGTGTACTATTCAGCGTAGTCTCTCCTTCGACTTCCATTAGTGTCAGAATAAATCCGCCTATCCTTGTACTAAGCAGCGTTTCTTGCAGCATATCCTGTGCAATATTTTGCAAAGC
The DNA here is from genome assembly GCF_037972555.1 of Paenibacillus sp. FSL R5-0744. Lineage (NCBI taxonomy): Bacteria > Bacillati > Bacillota > Bacilli > Caryophanales > Paenibacillaceae > Paenibacillus > Paenibacillus sp. FSL R5-0744. Next base: position 2,766,523 of record NZ_CP150228.1, on the reverse strand, counting down.
AAATAGTTGCTCATATTCATAAGAACCTTCCAGTCTGAACAAGATCAAACGCACCACTTTGTCATTTAATTCGATGCCTAGCAGCTCCTGATAATACTCTAAATCTTGACTCCCGTACGTTTTGTTAGAGATCCATTCCTTCAAAAATTGTTCCTTTACATGTGGTAGTACTTTAGTAAAACGTTGCTTCATGTCATTTACAAATTCCGTCCGGCCCTTAAGTTCATCGAGCTCTGCTACCAGTTCAACTAACGCATCATGAATTTGATTCTCGTTGCACGGCTTAAGCAGATAATGCTTCACTCCATGTTGCATAGCGATACAGGCGTAGTCAAAATCCTTATACCCCGTCAACATAACGAACTTTACCTCAGGAAACCGTTCACTGCATTTCTGCACCAAGCCTAGTCCGTCCAATCCGGGCATGGAAATATCAGTAATCACTATTTCAGGGCGAAGCTCCTCTATTTTCTCTAAGGCTTCTATCCCGTTTCGCGCAGTACCCACAAGTTCCGTTCCTGCCTGTGCCCAGTTCACTACCTGAGATATGCCTTCTAGTATCAACCGTTCATCATCAACCAGCAGTAACTTATACATTCTCTTGCACTCCTTTTAAATAAGGTATACGTACATGTATTGTCGTTCCTTGACCTGGCTCACTTTCAATCACTGTACCCCATTCTGGGCCAAATACGATTTGAATACGCTCTGCGATGTTCGCTAACCCAATGCCTTCGCCACGTGTCTTAACTCTTCCCTGCTGTAAATCTTTGATGAACTCGGCACTCATCCCCGGCCCATTATCACTAACACGAATATCAAGGCCCTGTTCTTCCTCACTCACGGTTATAGAAATCGTGCAAGGCTCGATATTAGGCTCCAATGCATATCGGATCGCATTCTCGATCAACGGCTGAAGCGTCAGCTTCGGGATTAAAGCGTCATGCAAATGCTCTGGAAAATCCATGCGGAAATCAAGTCTCTCGTCAAAACGCGTCTTTTGGATAATGACATAATTGCGCACAATGGTGAGCTCTTTTTCAATCGTAATCAACGGGTCTTTAAGACCAATCGAACTGCGAAACAAATAGCCGAGCGCTTCTACCATTTCTGAGATTTTAGCTTGCTTGTTCATCTTCGCTAACCAATTGATCGATTCAAGTGTATTGTACAAAAAATGCGGATTGATCTGTGCCTGCAATGCTTTAAGCTCGGTCTCTCTAATGATGAGCTGCTTCGCATAATTCTCATCGATAAGTTCTCTGATTCTGCGGATCATCATTTTAAAGGTTCTGTTAAGCTGGCTTACCTCGTCCTGTGCAGTTTGCGAAACGACACCTAGCGACTGTTCCTCCAGATTATCCAGATCTCCCTTTTCGATTTGTTTCATTTTTTTGGTCAGCTTTGAAATCGGGCGTACAATACTTCGGGCTAATCGATAGCCTAAGAGCAATCCAATTAGTAATATGAGCGCGAATATGATGACGACCAATTTTTTTACAAAAGTAATATGTTTGAACATCTCATTGAAGGGGGTCGCATTGATATACATCCATTCCATATAAGATGATTTAGTCTTCGTTATAAAATATGTTCCTTCTTCATACTTAGCCGTACGATAAAGCTCGGAACGTTCCGTTTCCGCTTTAAGCTCATTTGGCAGCAACATCGGAGTTTGGGGATAAACCGCTAGCCCTGAAGTCGCATCTGCAACAATCAACTGATCGCCATCCGAAGTGTTACTAGTGCTATCTGCAATAATACGATCAATCCGAATTCGAATGACTAACGTCCCTAAATCGTCCAGCGTAAAGGTTGATCCGGTGTAAGATTTAATCTGCCGAACAGCCAGGAGTGAATTCTTATTCCCTTGGGGATACCACACAATACTACCGCTAGCTTCCTTAGCCAGAGGCTTTAATTGATCCTGGAGATCCTGTGATACACCTTCCCGATTACCCGCAGTCATAGCGCCGCCATTCGTATCCAACAACATCATGGAATAAACGTATTTCTCTGCTCCTGCAAAGGCAACTAACCTGTTAATGATTTTATTATGTAGGACCTGCCGCTCATATGGTTGAGGATCATCCTGCAACTGGCGAAGACATTCCTGAATTTGCTCATCAGAGACCACTGTAAAAGAAAGTTGTTCCAGCTCTCTCAAAGTACTCTCTATACTGATAGATGACATTCCCAGCACTTCAGATGCCTTTTCATAGATTTGCTTGTCATAAATTCGATAAACATACTGCAGGACGGTTAAAGAGAACAGAAAGGACAGCAGCAGCAAAAATGAAATGATCAATATCATTTTATTAAAAATACCCGAACTCCTGTAAGCGCTAACATTCTTCCAAAACATAAGCATCCTCCAATTCACTCCAAACCCTTATTATGGGAATAATATTTATCGTCACTATATCCTATCATAAATGATATTGAAGCATTCGGGAAAACTTACAACAAAAAGGACTTAAAGTGAAATCCAGAGTCAGAATTCACTTTAAGCCCCTATCCTGAGCCTAAGATACTCCTATACAAAACTAACCAAGCATCATTCGATCATCCGCCAGTTTATGACCACTGATGGTCTCAAATTCTCCCAGCAGGCGTTCTACCGTAAGATCCTTTTTCCTTGTTTCATCAATATCAAGGATAATACGGCCTTTATCCATCATGATAAGACGATTGCCAAGACGTATAGCCTGCTCCATGTTATGGGTAACCATAAGCGTAGTCAGCTTCATCTCACGGACGATAGACTCTGTCAGTTTAGTAATCAGCTCCGCTCGTGAAGGATCAAGTGCCGCTGTATGTTCGTCTAACAGCAAAATTTGCGGCTGGGTAAAGGTTGCCATTAGCAAACTCAGTGCTTGTCTCTCCCCACCAGATAATAATCCTACCTTAGCTCGCAGACGATTCTCCAATCCAATCCCGAGACGACTTAACTCCTCACGAAACATCGTCCGTCTCGCTGCATTTACACCAAACGATAATCCTCTACTCTTCCCTCTTTTAAAAGCCATCGCTAAATTTTCTTCAATCGTCATCCGTGGAGCCGTACCTGCCATCGGGTCCTGAAAAACCCGTCCGATCCAGCGACTGCGCTGATATTCTGCTAAATGGCTAATCGAATTCCCTTCAATACTAGCTGAACCAAGATCCGGCTTCATCACACCAGAAATAATGTTCATTAGCGTTGATTTACCAGCACCATTGCTTCCAATAATGGTAACAAAGTCACCAGGAAGAAGCTCCAAATCAATGCCAAGCAGCGCGATCTTCTCATCCGGTGTCCCAGGATTAAACAGCTTAGATACGTTATCCAGTTTAAGCATCGATGGTGCCTCCTCTCTTGCTGCTAAGCGCTTGTTCAGCTAATTCAAGCGAACGTTTACGCGCCATATTCTTCTGCTTCAAGAAACGCTGAATCGATGGGAATACAAGTGCGAAAATAACGATAATCGCCGTAATCAGCTTAAGATCCGAAGGTCTCAACCATGGTACATACAAGGCTAATGCAACTACGATTCGGTAAACAATAGATCCCAGAACAACTGCCAACGTCGCACGGAATACATTTCCAGCACCGAAAATGGCTTCACCAATGATTACCGAAGCTAAGCCGATAACAATCATCCCTATACCCATTGAGGAATCCGCAAAGGTAGAATACTGAGTGATCAATGCACCTGAAAGTGCCACCATTCCGTTGGATAAACTGACGCCGAGAATTGTCGTGTTATCTGTGTTTACACCCAGACTACGGATCATTCTTGCATTATCTCCGGTAGCCCTTAAAGCAAGCCCAAGATCAGTACGCAAGAATAAATCCATTAGAATTTTCACAAATAAAACAATAAAAGGAAGAACAAGAAGCGGATTGATGGACGAGAACAACGTGGTATCACCCATTAGTGACCAGTTAGGCTTACCGCCAAAAATTCTCAGATTGATGGAATAAAGTGCGATCATCATTAGAATCCCGGATAACAATCCATTAATCTTGCCCTTCGTATGTAGTAGACCGGTACACATTCCTGCCAGCATCCCACCTGCAATAGCAGCAAGCGTGGCTAACCAGGGTGCATAACCATTGGTAATCATAACGGCCGCAATAGCACCGCCAGTAGTAAAGCTTCCATCTACAGTCAAATCAGGAAAATCCAAAATGCGAAAAGTAATATACACCCCTAAAGCCATAAATGCATAGAGCAACCCCATTTCCACAGCCCCGAGCATTGAATCATACATAGAAGTCTTCTCCTTTCAAGCATCAAGGGGCGCCCTCATGGAATCGCCCCTATAGAATGTCTTATTGAATAATATTGTTAGCTTGATCAGCAACTTCTTTTTTCATCGCATCCGTCACTTCTATGCCTTGTGCGGCAGCCGCTTTAAGGTTAAGGATAAGATCGAGCTTTTCTTGCATCGTTACTTTCATATCTGCTGGCTTTTTACCATTCTTCAGAATGTCCACTGCCATTTGTCCAACTTGGTAACCATGGTCGAAATATTTGAAGCCAACGGTTGCAAATGCGCCTTTTTCAACGGTATCCCGGTCGCTGGAGAAGAACGGAATTTTCTTATCATTAGCTGTTTGAATAATCGTATCAACAGCACTCACTACTGTGTTATCCAAAGTAATGTAGAATGCATCTACACGACCAGCTAGTGATTCAGCAGCTTGCTTCACTTCAGAAGTATTTGTGATGGCTGCCTTCACAAGCTCAATACCATGTTTATCCAGCTCTTTCTTAGCAATATCCGCCATAATTACAGCATTCGGTTCACCTTCATTGATAACAATGCCCAGCTTCTTCACATTAGGAAATTGAGTAGCAATGAATTGCATTAATCTATTAATAGCTTCAGGATTCGTATCTGATACACCAGAAACATTTCCACCTGGGTGCTCCAGATCAGTTACGATCTTTGCATCGAGTGGATCAGTCACTGCTGCGAACAGTATCGGAGTGTCCTTACTTGATTTACTAAGCGCTTGAACAACCGATTGAGCAGAAGGTGTTGCAATAGCCAATACCAAATCATTAGTGTCAGCTGCGATCTTCTGAGCAATGGTCAAGTTATTCGCAGGGTCAGCTTGAGCATTCTCAAGGTCAACCTTCAGGTTCTCTCCTTCAACAAGCCCGGCATCCTTCAAAGCAGCAAGAATACCTTCGCGTGTAGCATCAAGTGATGGATGTTCTACGTATTGGGAAATTGCGATTTTGTACGTTTTGGAATCAGCGGTTCCAGCATTCGTTGGCGCATTTCCAGTGCTTGTTGCGTTTCCTGAGTTTACAGCGGCATTATTGTTGCCACAGCCAGCAGCTACTAGCATGAAGCATAAGCTTAAACCTGCAAAAATGTTTCTCTTTTTCATTAAAGTACCCCATTTCATTAGATTATTAACGCGTGCATCAAAGTGAGCGACTCAGCATTATCACTTTTATCGATAAAAGCATTAAAGCATAAGCTTACACGTACCTCACAATAATGATAGAAATCTATTAAACCTATATTATATGGAGGTTGTTTATCCGTCAATCACTTATCCTACTTCCATAGATTACAAATTTTATAGCGCATAACTCACCAATATAGGAAGGACTTGGTTATGTCTTACAGTGATTGCCTTGGTCCCCATTACATAAAAAAAAGCCCCCTGCACAAACTTAAACTACAGTTTGAATTTGGAGCGTGTCATATGCCTAATAACCACAAAAAATTACTATCTACTGCTACTGTATTGCTCGCTGCCGTTTTATCAAGTACCGCATGCGGTTACTCTTCACAATCACAAAAACCCAAGGTAAACGCCGTAACTCCCGATGGCATGCAAGCCTCAAGTTATTATGAAAAGTCCGCCATCACCGATGCTCAAGGAAAGTACTGGATTCCACTCAAACCTGCGATTACTTCACTCGGTTATCGTTTGAAAGATGATGCTACTCATGGGGGATACACCAAAATTGGCTACAGTGATGTTATGTATATGCTGCGCCCTGGCTCTACTCAAGTCTTCTCCCTAGGTGAGAAAATCACATTACCGCAGGCACCTAGACGACAAGAAGGTCAAATCTATATCACACCGCTAGCTCTATCCAAATTTCTTCAAACGGAGGTGGGTTGGAATCCTCAGTCTGGTGAAATCAACATAGCCACACCGACCGACCATGAGGCTATTATAAAAACACCATCTGCTAAATCACTGGATGGATCAAAACCATTTCACATCCAAAGCATTTCTGAAGCAGACAAGAAGGAATTAGTTTCTTATGCCAAAAAATTCTTAGGTGTACCTTATGAATTTGGTACCGGGCCTTATGAAGAGACTAAGAAATTTGATTGCTCTTCTTTTACAAGGCATGTATTCAAACAATTCGGTGTAAACTTACCGCGTCTAGCCAAGGATCAAGATAATATAGGTTCTCGCGTGCAACGCAGTGCACTAGATGTCGGCGATCTTATATTCTTCACTGTCCCAGGTCGGTTTGAAAGTGATGCTATACCCGGACATGTCGGTATCTACATTGGGGATGGAAAGTTCATTCATACCTGGGGTGATCCCGGGGTTCAGATCAGTGAGCTCGACTCAGGGTATTGGAGCAACGTAATCCTGCATATGCAGCGCATTCTGTAACCTACATTCACTGACTAAAGGCACCTATAAAGAAAGCCTGAATCCTCCGCTATGGAAGGGTTCAGGCTTCTTTGTTGCAGCATAAAGCGGTATTCTTAATCCCAATTCTTGCCCTTGCCACTTAAACGTACAAACAGCTTTACAAACTCTACAATCACTATAATTGCCAGTGCTGCAGCAATTACAATTCCCCACTGTAACCCGCTTAAATGTGAGACACCAAACCAGTCATTCAGTCCTGGGATGATAATCACCAGCACCAGCATAAGTGTAGAGATCAGTGATGCCCACAGCATATACCGATTGCTGAACCAGCCAATCTGGAACAACGATTTCGTATTGGATCTGACGTTAAATGCATGAGAAATTTGCAGCAATCCTAATGTGGCGAATGCCATCGTAACCGCAATTCCCTCATTGTAATGGGTATGTGCCCACTGGTATACAAACAGCGTAAGCGCCGCCTCTAATATACCCTGGTAGATGATCCCGATTCCCACGCCACCAGCAAAGATACTGCTGCTGGCTTTGCGTGGTTTCTTCGACATCAAATCATCCCCCGCCTTCTCAAGCCCAAGAGCTAATGCCGGTAGGGTATCGGTAACAAGATTAATCCACAGAATATGAATTGGCTCGAGTATCCGCCAGCCGATCATGGTTGCAATGAATAGCGTAAGCACTTCCCCAAGATTGGCTGAGAGTAGGAACTGGATGGCCTTACGGATATTGCTGTAAACCTTCCGTCCTTCTTCAACAGCAACAACTATGGTCGTAAAGTTATCATCAGCTAGCACCATATCTGAGACGCCCTTAGCTACATCCGTTCCTGTGATGCCCATCCCGACGCCGATATCTGATGATTTAAGCGCAGGAGCATCATTCACACCGTCACCCGTCATGGCAACAATCTTCCCTTTTTTCCTCCACGCCTTAACGATCCGAACTTTATGTTCAGGAGATACACGTGCATAAACCGAATAATTAGTGACTTTCTCAGCAAATTCCTCTTCACTGAATTTATCCAGCTCACTGCCGGTCAATACGCCTGTCTCATCTTCGATAATACCTAATCTTTTAGCAATGGCCGCTGCAGTATCTCGATGATCTCCTGTAATCATTACAGGTCTAATCCCCGCTTTACGACAGATAGCTACCGCATCCCGTACTTCCTCTCGTGGAGGATCAATCATACCGACTAAACCGATAAATACAAGTTCTTTCTCCGTAGCTTCCGGGGAGAGGATAGTCGGTAGCTGCTGTTCATCTCTGAAAGCAAATGCCAGCACCCGCAGTGCATCATTCGCAAGCATTGTATTACTTTCCATGATATGTCGTGAATGTTCATCATTAAAAGGAACGATCTCTCCATCCACATAGATATGGCTGCATTTGGACAAAAGCACATCTGGTGCACCTTTCGTTAACACACGATAACGTCCGTTCTCAACTTCATGAATCGTCGTCATCAGCTTGCGATCGGAGTCAAATGGCAGTTCATTTTTACGTGGGAATTTCTTTTCTAAATCCCTTTTGTCAGTACCTATACTGAGCGCGTAGTCCACTAACGCTGTTTCCGTTGGATCCCCGATAATCGCTTTACCACTCTTAGTTTGTGGGTCCTTAGCTCCTTTATTCCCTCCAGGTTCTTCAGAAGAATTTCCTTCGTCAATGCTGGAATCATTACAAAGCGTCATAGCCTGAAGCAATAGTTCACCACCCGGTGTCCCTTCAAGGCCTTCAGCAGCTTCTTTCGTAGTTCCATTGACATGCACTTTTTCGACAGTCATCTTGTTTAGAGTCAAAGTACCTGTCTTGTCAGAGCAAATAATTTCGGTGCTTCCGAGCGTTTCTACAGCGGGGAGTTTGCGAATGATCGCTTTACGTTTAGCCATCCGCTGCACTCCGAGTGCCAAGATAATCGTCACAATTGCTGGCAGCCCTTCAGGAATCGCTGCTACTGCAAGTGAGATCGAGGTGAGAAGCATATCCAGCAGCTCTCTACCCTCAAATATACCGACGGCAAAAATGACTACACAGACACCAAGAATAATAAAGGTGAAATATTTTCCTAGTTCATCCAGTTTCTTTTGCAGCGGTGTTACATCATTCTCTTCCTCCGAGATAAACCCAGCAATCCTGCCGACTTCAGTCTGCATTCCTGTAGCTGTGACGACACCAACCGCTCTACCGTAAGTTACATTGCTGCTCATATAAGCCATATTGGTGCGATCCCCAATAACAATATCGCTTCCTTCAAGCACACCTATCTTCTTTTCTGAAGGTAATGATTCTCCGGTCAATGCGGCTTCCTCTGTTTTCAAAGAAGCAGCTTCTAACAGTCTAATATCCGCCGGAACTACATTTCCAGCTTCCAGCAATACGATATCCCCAGGTACGAGATCTTCACTTTTAATCTCTGAGACCTGTCCTCCACGTCGCACTCTGGCATGCGGAGAGGACATACTTTTCAGGGCATCTAGCGCCTGCTCTGCCTTATTTTCCTGAATAACGCCAAGTACCGCATTCAGGATGACTACCAACAAAATAATGACTGTATCTGTCCATTCTCCCAAAACCCCAGACAATACTGCCGCCACTAGCAAAATAAAGATCATTACATTTTTAAATTGTTCAATAAATTTTCCTAGCAGAGATTTGGTTTTTGCTTCTTGAAGTACGTTCTTCCCATACTGCTCCAGAAGTTTAGCGGCTTCACCGGAAGACAAACCATCTTTCCTAGTTTCCAGCCTTTTGAGCACTTCTTCCTCACTTAGTGTATGAAAAGGTACCTGCCCCTGCGATTTTGGATCATTTGAGTTCAAGACAATAGCCTCCTTCCGGGATTGAGATTCTGGTAAAACCTCTCATATGAGTCTTACCCAAAAAAGGCACGGTGATTCTAGAACGTTATGTACAATTTTAGAAATTAAGCTGTTCCGTCTGCTTGACTCGATCAAAGCTCTTGAATCTAGTCCCTTGATAAAGGAGTTCTCCTCGATCCCCTTCTACAATCAGACCAAAATCCTGATCTCGAACCTGCAATTCCAAGCGTCCACCATCTTCAAACTCAAACGTCACATAATAACTAGTATGTGCGCTCGATTCACCCGATCCACCCCATACCTCAGTCCGTTTCGTTACAGCTTTAGAGCTAGCTTTTATCAAGGGACTTGCGTTGTTGGCTATCCAGCTTCTCACTGATTTATAAATTATAAAAACGAAAACACCTAGAATAAACAAAGCAAATAATTTAAAAAATAGGGGCATCTCATGAATGAAACTTCCGAAAAAGCTTCGTTTATCAAAACCGTTAAAATCCTGCCATTCGCTCAAATTCATTCCTCCTGACTGATAGAAGATAATAAAAGTCTTCTTTTCTACGAAATACGTCATTTTTCCCGTTCGGTTTCTTGTTTTCATCGTTTTCAAATGAATTTTTTTCACAAAACAATTTGGAATCAAATGATAAGGTATGGTATGCTTTTTATACTACATACAGTTGGGAGGTGTTATTTCGGTGCAATATATAGCGCGTTTGTCACTACTTTGGTTTCTTCGTATAGTCCTAATTCTGGGAATGATGTTTTCTTTTCCACCGGTTTGGTCTGGAGGATTATTCACTACGGAGCAAGAATCAACGACAACCGAAATTGAACGCTTCGAGCGAAAGTTTATAGCTCCCGTAAGGACGGTACCCCAAATAACTCCTCAAATAGGAGCCATCAAAATAACTGAACAATGGGGAACTAAATCTATTGCGGTAGCCGCGATACTCCCTGTGCTTTCTTTTGTATTCCGTCCTGTGATCTATAAATTCTTGCTTCGACTGCGACTGTACCTGTTAAAATTCACTTCTCACTTTCTAATATCACGCAATGCGAATTTCATCTCTATCTTAAATGATTGTTACTGAGGGTCATTTAGAACTTCCATTGATAAAAATTCGAAGAAAGCGAAATAATTATAAGACACCTAAATGTAGGCTAGACTTTCATGGATTATAGAGAATCGGATTTAACGGGAATCGGTAAAAATTTGTTATGCAAACTTACTTCTAGCATAGGAATCAAAATGGATCTATAAATTATTGGATACAGTATATAAATTAAAGAAGTGACATGCTGTTAAAATTATCCCAAAAAGCTGTCGCTACCTACGAAATGAATAAAGTTGTTTCCCCTGCTAAAGGAGGAAAAACATTGCAGACTAAGACAACACAACATAAACAATTACGTAAAAATTCAGTATTCCGAGTTCTAACCGTTATTGCAGGAGCACTACTTGCCGCAGTAGGATTAGAGTTATTTCTCATACCACATGGGCTTGTAGTTGGTGGAATCACAGGTTTATCGGCATTATTCGCTCATACCACTGAGATGCGGCTGGGATTGTTTCTTTTTCTATTCAATCTACCTTTTATATTCATGTCTCGAAAGCAAGTGAATCTTCGCTTTGCTCTGTATACCGTTCTAGGATTAGCTTGCTTGACCATCGCTTCTCTTGCTCTACACCGTTTTCCTGCAGTGATTAGTGATCCTTTACCTGCTGCTATGGCAGGTGGCATCTGTTTAGGACTCGGTATCGGTATATCTGTCCGATTTGGTGGTGTGAACAAACATGCAAGTGATCAAGGATATTCACTTCTGAGTGGTGGACCGCCAAAGTCAACCGAAGTCGTCATCATGATTCTAAACTGTGCTATTTTGCTTATAGCAGGCACACTATTTGGCTGGGAGCAAGCCATGTACTCCATTATTGCTTACTTATTGGCCTTCGAAGGTGTGAGATTCTCACTCCGAGGGTTATCCGATTCACGCGCTGCATGGATTACCAGCAATAGTTGCATGGATATCCAGGAAGCTCTCGAAAACTCATTAAATCGAGAAGTTGGGCTTGCTGAAGGCTCCGGGCAAAATGGAGAGCTGAGCACATTGTTTTGTCTCATCAACAAAATGGAAGAACATCAATTGCGGACCATTGTTCTTAATTGTGATCCTGACAGCCAAATTGTGCTCAAATCAGCTGCCAGTGATCAAAGATTGAGTAACCTGCCATCCTAACTAATAGGGCAGTACGATGAGTAGGATGATTACGTCTTCTTTGTTTGAAGGTAACCTTTATGATTCCACGTAATAGAAATAGCGTTTCTCCCGTGTATGGGGGGAGCGCTACTTTTGCGATATCAACCGAGGTTCTTTCGCTGGAATTGCGATATCCTGCAAAAGTACATCTTTTGGCTCAGATATCAGCTCCATTAAGCCCAAATCCTGCTAATGTACAGGAATATCCTCATTTATGGCTCGAAGGCTTCTTCTGATGCAAGAATTCCTGCAGATTTGCAGGAATCAATACTTTAACCCTCCTCGTATCATCTAAAGATGTACTTTTGCAGGATTTTCACCGGAAAATTATTGGTTAGTCTACATTCGTTAATCAGTGTTCGTCAGTCGGCGTTCATTAATCAACGTTAATGAGCCAGTGTTTGTTTGTCTGCTTTTCCCTAGAAATCATCCTTGATTCACACAAAAAAAAGCTGTATCAAAAGCAGCATTCACTACTTTTGATACAGCCTCTACTCCTTTAGCTAGCTGAGAATCAAACCTAAGATCTAGCCTATACTCGCTAGCACACTTTCCTAACGGAACATTCCCCACAAACGGATCAAGTGGAAGGTGTTGTTTGGATCAATTTTCTGAGCGATAATAAATTTCACAATTTGGTCTTCCTGCGTCGAGGTCAATTTCTCGTTCAGTACACCTGACGCATTCCGTACCAGCCTGCGAACAACTGCCGTGTCCTGTAGCTCTTGTTTCGAGACGCCGTTAATCATATTTTTAATACGATCTTTGACAGTCGCGTTTTTCATCTTCAGCTTGATGCGTTCCACGAGCTGAGGGCTAATTCCGAATTGTTGATAACCCAAGTGTAGCACCTCCCGTCATATCCAATCTTTCACAGTATATGAGGCTTAGGAGCTAGATGTGCCTACTTAGTCAATTAATTCCCCTTGGAAAATTTGCTCGCCTTGTAAATAATGCCGAAGAGGTGCATATTCAGGAGATGTCCAGAACTTCTCATCCTTAAGCAGCTCTGCCACATCATCACGCGCCTGCTCCAGCACTTCAAAGTCAGCCGTCATATCCGCCAAGCGAAACTCCGGTAATCCACTCTGCTTGGTTCCAAAAAAATCACCTGGACCACGCAGCTCCAAATCTCTCCGCGAAATCTCAAATCCATCATCGGTGTCCGTCATAGCAGTCATTCGTTCACGCCCGATTTCAGATTTCGGATCAGCCACTAGTACACAATAAGAGGCATGCTGACCTCTACCAACCCGTCCACGAAGCTGGTGCAGCTGTGATAATCCGAACCGGTCTGCATCCATAATAATCATCAACGTGGCATTAGGAACGTCTACACCCACCTCTACAACCGTTGTGGATACTAAGAGTTGCAGTTCATTGTTGTAAAATGCTCGCATCACTTCATCTTTTTCAGCTGGAGACATCTTTCCATGCAAAAGCCCAACTTTATAGTTAGGAAAAGCTTGGCTCATCTGAATATGTAAATCTATAGCATTCTGTACATCCAGTTTCTCCGATTCTTCAATGAGCGGACAGATCAGATAAGCCTGACGTCCCAGCTCTATTTCCCGCTTAATCAGATTTAGGACACGATCCATGAGATCATGCTTGACCCAATAACTAGTTATTGGCACTCGGCCTTTCGGTCTTTCCGACAGCGTGGATACATCCATATCTCCAAAAACAGAGATCGCAAGTGTACGTGGAATAGGTGTTGCAGTCATCGTAAGTACATCCGGATTATATCCTTTACGCCGCAATACACCTCGCTGGTTTACACCAAACCGATGCTGCTCGTCCGTAACTACAAGACCCAGATCACGGAAAAATACATCCTCCTGAATCAATGCATGCGTTCCTACAACAATATCGAGCATCCCCATTTGTAGTGAAGCTAACAATTCTTTACGTTTCCGTCCAGTTACGCTCCCTGTTAACAGACCAACCGTAATTCCAAACGGCTCAAACATCTTCGTAAGTGAACGCATATGCTGCTCTGCTAAAATCTCAGTGGGCACCATAAGCGCACCCTGAAAACCAGATCGCACGGTGGCAAAAAGCGCGACGGCAGCTAGTACCGTTTTGCCGGAACCCACATCACCTTGAAGCAGTCGATTCATGCAATATGGTGATCGCAGATCATGTAAGATCTCCAGTTCTACTCGTTTCTGAGCATCTGTAAGCTCAAAAGGTAAGCTGCGAACAAACTGGCGCACGGTTGCGTTATCTACGGTATGGACTACACCATCCATCCTACCGCGATTGAGTACCCGGAATGCCTGCATCTTCAACTGGAACAGAAACAACTCCTCATACACCATCCTGCGGCGTCCCTGCTGCCCTTCACGCGTATCCTCTGGCCTATGAATGGTAGCAATCGCCCGTTTACGGGGCATAAAATCATATTGCCGCATAATAGAATGTGGTAGTATCTCGGGAATTAAATCTCCATACTGTTGAAGCGCCTGATTAATACTTTTCCTGATCCACGACTGCGTGATCTTTCCACCGACGGAATAGACCGGCTGTAGAGTCCCTGTCTTCCCTTCCCCACGATCGGGGAATTCAAAATCCGTCACTGTAATTTGATTTCGCTTCTGATCCCATTTACCTGTGAGTACAATTTCTCTTCCCACAGTAAGTTGCTCACGCACGTAATGACGATTAAACCATGTAGCTGTGAACATCCAAGGCTCAGCAACCATTTTACAACTAAGTCGTGACTTGCCTCCAAAACGTTGCAGTACAGGGATACCGATCACTTTAGCCTCTGTAGTCACTTTATCCCCATGTTTGGTTTCACTCAGCGAGCGCGGGCGATAATCCTCATAACGGAACGGATAATACTCTAACAAATCCTTTACTGTAAAGACGCCAAAGGCGTGAAGCTCGCTTTGCTTTTGAGCACTCACGCCAGTTATGTTTTTTACTTCAATTTGATTTAATGACAGTGTCATATTCATCCCTCATTTTGCAGGCCAAATGAATACAGCTAACGTACCGTTTCCGACATGGCTGCCCACGACAGGGCCGACGTTCGTCAGCACTTTCTCTTCTAGTGTAAAATGTCCTGACAGCTCTTTCAGGAACTCTTCACCGGAAGCCGGTTCAGCCGTATGACCCACGGCCACATTGATTTTGTCTACACCTTGAATATCCTTCTTAAATAATTCAATCATACGGGCAATAGCCTTCTTACGGCCTCTAACTTTCTCTACCGCATATATTATTCCTTCTGCATCAATAGACAGGATCGGCTTAATATTAAGAAGCGTTCCCAGAATGGCCGAGGCCTTTCCGATTCTCCCGCCTTTTTGTAAATATTCAAGTGTATCTACCAAGAAGTAAAGCTTACGAGATTGGCGCAGACTTTCTACAGCTTCAAGAATCGCTTCGGGACTCTTATCTTCAGCAGCCAATCTGGCGGCTTCCACCACCATAAATCCAAAACCGTAAGAAGCGGAGAGAGAATCTACTACAGTGATCCCTTCTCCCTCTTCCTCCAACATCGATTTAGCCAATAGTGCTGATTGGTACGTACCGCTTAGTCCAGAAGAAATATGAAACGAAAGGATAGGACTTCCCGGGTAACGTTCCAAAATATCTCGATACACATTCATGTATTCAACCGGTGAGGGTTGAGAAGTAGTCGGCAACTGTGACGAGCGGGGAAGTCGCTCATAGAACTGCTCCGGCGTCATATCCAGATTGTCCCGGAAAGCCTCTTCGCCGAACATCAAGGTCAAAGGGACGACCTCAATGCCATACGTTTCCGCCATTGCTGGCGGGATATCAGATGTGCTGTCGGTGACGATAATGGTACGATTCATGGATTATCTCCCCCATACTATAATTTTGCCAACTAAGTAATTAGCAAGTTGCTCCTGAACTGTTATAGAACCCTCAGCATCTACCTATGGCTCTACGGAGAAAAGATAATAATAAAGGGGTTGGCCACCCTCATGAATCTCTACTTCCACATTCGGGTAAGTCTCTTCCAGCCACTCGCTTAAGGAATCTGTGACCTCAGAATCAGTTTCTGCTCCAATAAGGATCGTAACGATTTCATCGCCATTCTCAAGCATATTGGACAGCAGCGCCTGACTTGAAGCTAACAGATCATCTGCGGCAGCGACAATTTTGGAGTTCGAAATTCCGATAAATTGCCCGGATTTAATCTCCAGATCATCAAAGCTTGTATCACGGACAGCATTTGTTACTTGTCCTGACTTGACCTGTGAGATTGCTTCTAGCATGTTCCCAGAATTAGTCTCCACAGAATCCTCTTCTTGGAACGCGAAGGCTGCAGCGATTCCTTGAGGAATGCTTTTGCTTGGAATAACCGTAATCTCACGTTCGCCTTCCAAGAGCTCCTTAGCTTGCTGAGCGGCAAGAACAATATTAGAGTTATTCGGCAGAATGTAAACATGCTTCGCAGAGATCGAAGAAATCGCGTTCACGAAATCCTCTGTGCTAGGGTTCATAGTCTGACCTCCAGCTAGGACTACGTCCACACCGAGGCTTTTGAAAATATCTGCAATCCCAGCGCCTGATGATACTGCGATGAATCCGTAAGGTGCCAAATCATCTGCTGGTGGTTCGGCTGGAGCTGATTGTACCCGGCTCTGCTCATCCGGCATATCCGCGAAAACATCTGGCATAGGTGCAATATCCATACCTGCAGTTAACAAGTCGCGGTGTTGCTCACGCATATTGAGAATATGAATCTGCGTAATTTCCCCATAGAGGAGTGCCAGATTCAAAACTTCACCTGGAGCCTTGGAATGCACATGCACTTTAATGGTTTCATCATCCGAAATTACAATAATGGAATCTCCATTTACTGACAACGCTTTCCTAAAGGTTTCCTCATCAAAGTCCGTTCTCACGTTACCGCCTAACTGGCGATTAATGAAGAACTCCATATCATATAGAAATTCTATGTCCTCTGTTGAAAGCTGTGATTGCGCAGAAGACTGTACAGAAGACAGTTCGCTTTCAGGTTTCTTTAACACCGGTACCGGTGTTGGCACGACTGGTGCCTGAGGTTGTCCTTTTACAGGTTCAGACACACCGGAGCTTCCGCTCGTCAGATGCTGGTGAAACCCTTCATAAATATAGACCAGTCCTTGACCGCCAGAGTCTACGACACCGACTTGCTTCAAGACAGGCAATTGTTCCGGTGTATAGGCTAAAGCTTCCTTTGCTTTGGCCAATACCTCTGTCATGAGCTCTGTAACATCTGTAGTTCGGCGAGCATAGTAGACAGCATGTCTTGCAGCCTCTTTAGCCACTGTAAGAATAGTTCCTTCTACAGGCTTTACAACTGCTTTATAGGCTGCGTCCACTCCGCTTTGCAATGCAGCAGCAAATTGCTGTGTGTTTAGCTCATCATGTTGAGCTGCAGATCTGCTAAAGCCTCTGAACAATTGAGATAAAATAACTCCGGAGTTCCCCCGTGCGCCCATTAACAAGCCCTTAGAGAGTACACCTGCACATTGACCGACAGACGTTGTATTATTTTTCTTCAATTCATTCGAACCTGCGGTCATCGTCAAATTCATGTTAGTTCCGGTATCTCCGTCTGGAACCGGAAAAACATTTAGGGAATTGACGTGTTCTGCATGCTGTTGCAGCTTATCCGCTCCAGCCAATACCATAGCGGTAAAATCTGTTCCGTTTATAGAACGCTTACTCAATTGAGAATTCCCCTTCCTAACTTCATGCCTAATCATTCTATGATTAACAGGACATAATGCACTAATTTACATTGTACTATAAGTATTAAAAGAAATAAATGTTTTTGAATCGGTTGACGTAGCAAAATTTGCTGTGATATTATAGATAAGTATTGTTTTATGCAGGTGTTAGGAATAAGGAGGTGTAATCTATGTCCCGCAAATGTGCAGTAACAGGCAAGAAACCGAGCAGCGGCAACCACGTGTCTCACGCCAATAACCGCAACCGTCGTTCTTGGGGAGTTAACGTTCAGAAGGTCCGTATCCTCGTGAACGGTAAACCAAAACGCGTGTACGTCAGCACCCGTGCTTTGAAAGCCGGTAAAGTTGAACGCGTTTAGTCTTTTGCAATTTTAAAGACCGAGCGATCACTCATATGAAGCAAAAAGCACCCTTTACATTTGTAAGGTGCTTTTTTTCATGTTTTCTTTTCTGTTCCAAGCCCAAGATCAACTCTTCTGAAATGTGTTCAAAATCGCTTTAACAAAACCTCCCAAAAACCTTGGCAGCTTAAACGTGTAAAATTTCATGGTTTACCCTCCCATCAATTCATGCCGTACGCAGGAGACTTTCTTCTTGTTCTAACGGTAACGTACTGCAGTCCTCCCTGCCAAAACAAAAAAGGCTACATGAGATTTCTGCTCATGTAACCATATTTATGCGTCGAGGACTTGGCCTATACCTTTAGTCGTAATAGCCTATTTTTTTAACGAAGTGCCGCTTCCGCTGCTTCTCGAATCTCAAGGATCGCTGCAGCACGATCACTCCGGCCAAAAACTGCATTTCCTGCAACCAAAACATCCGCTCCTGCACTGACAACCAATGGCGCTGTAGCTTCCGAAACACCACCATCGACTTCAATAAGTAGATCTGGATTGACTTCATTCGCCCATTCTCTAATTTGAGTAATTTTGCGCAACGTGTTAGGAATGAATGCTTGACCTCCAAAGCCAGGATTGACAGTCATCACGAGAATCATATCCACATCCTCAAGCACCTCACGCACCGCTGATGCCGGAGTGCCAGGATTAATAGCTACTCCTGCCTTAAGACCCAATTCCTTGATCTGATGCACCACACGGTGTAAATGAACGCAAGCCTCTGCGTGGACAGTAATCACACTAGCGCCTGCGGCAGCAAAATCAGAAATATAACGTTCCGGAGACTCAATCATTAAGTGAACGTCTAGTGGAAGTTTGGTATGTAACGAGACCGCTTTTACGATTGGTGGACCAAGCGTTATATTCGGTACAAAATGACCGTCCATTACATCCACATGGATCCAATCCCCGCCACTGACCTCAGCTTCTGCAACCTCTGAACCTAAACTTGCGAAATCGGCAGACAATATAGATGGTGCTATTCGTATCATGACTTAGTACCTCCGCTTTTTATCTTTCATTTCATTAAAAAATAATTTGTAATGTTCATACCGGCTATCAGCGATATTTCCAGCTTTCCATGCCTCGATGACTCGGCAGCCTGGTTCATGCTGATGACTACAACCACGGAATTTACAATCCCCAGCATAGTTTGCAAATTCACGGAAACAAGTAGAGAGCTCTTCAACCCCAAGCTCAAGAAAATCAAGCTGACTAAAACCAGGGGTATCCGCTACAAAGCCGCCCCCGCCAATATCCATTAATTCTACATGGCGGGTAGTATGACGACCACGGCCCAGACGTAAGCTGATCTCACCTGTCTCCAGTTTAAGTCCTGGCACAATACGATTCAATAAGGTCGACTTTCCTACCCCAGATTGTCCGGCAAATACACTAATACCACCAGTAAGCCGCTCTCTTAGTTCATCACTGCCAGCTCCTGTAATTGAGCTTGTAACCATCACTTCATAACCAATATCCTCATAGAGCTCTTTAACATACTTAGTGGCTTCACCATTATCATTAGCCAAATCCTGTTTGGTCAGAACGATTAAGGGTTCCAGTCCCGAGTGCTCAATATGAACTAGGAACTTGTCCAATAGATTCAGGTTCATATCAGGCTCCCGCACAGAAAATAATAGAACGGCAAGGCTTACATTCGCTACAGGTGGACGAATTAACTCAGATTCTCTAGGGAGAAGCTCATCCACCATCCCTTCACCATGCTCAGTCAGCATATAGATCACGCGGTCACCTACAAGAGGAGCGATCCCCTTTTTCTTAAGTATGCCTCGGCCTCTGCATTGAACTGAAACTTCCTCTGTTGCAATTAATCCTTCACGAAGCGGTTTTACGTAATAATATCCGCTTAACGCCTTTACTATTATTCCTTCAGGCATACATAGTGAGCCTTCCTCTCCTGATTTTGCGAAAATGACCCAAGTTTGAACATCCCCGGGTCACTTCGCTGCCACAACTATTCAAGCACTTCTGCCCTGATTAGTTATCGCTTTTATCTTTAGATTTGTCTTTGTTTTTATTATTATGCTTGTCATCATTTTTATTACTGTTCTTGTTGTTACCACTATTGGTCGATTCATTATTCACCGAATTGTTAGTAAGGAATCCCGTCTGATTGACTGATCCAGTATTAGTAGACCCTTCGTTGTCTGAACTTGGAGGCAGGATCTCAGGCTCAATGGTCGGTTCAGCAGTAGGTGTAGGATCTATCGGTGTCTGAGTCGGCTGCGGAGTCGGAACCGTCGGTGGTTCAGGTTCTTGCACCGTGCCATTCTTCGCATCAATATATGGAATCACATAAGTGTCTAAAAGCACACCATCTCGGGTAACAATAACAGAGCCATCTTTATTCGGAGCAAGCACTAGATTAACGGACAGCACTTGGCTCTTTCCAATGGTACGCGTTCCCCAATCTTGTTTTTCACCATTATTGCGCGCATCAACGAACTCAATTCGAATCTTGCTCTTCTTTCCATCCTGTGCAGGAGCTACTGGTACATTAAAGGTATAATTCAGGGCTTCAGGTGGATAACCTGTACTTAAGTAAATCGTAATCGCTGTTCCAGGTGGAACAGAGGTACCTTTCTCATAAGCCCAAGTCTTCGTTACCTTACCTTCATCAACTGTGAAGCTGGATTCTTCCTTTACATCTCCGAGGACCAGTTTGGATTCTTCCAAAAGCGCCTTAGCTTCACTCTCCGTCTTACCGATGAGGTCTGGCATCGTGACACTTTCTTCTCCTTTGCTAACGTAGAGGGTGATTGCAACCGTCTCTGGATCAAACTCGCTGTCAATGGCTGGGTCTGATTTTACAACCTTACCCACCTCCATATTTTCATCGAAGAGAGGTTCATTCTTAATTTGATTCTGGGGTACACCCTTTGCTATTAGCGCTTTAACCGCTTCGTCGAAAGTGTAATTCGTTACATCTGGCATCTTAGTTAATGGTTTCGCCGTATTCACAGTTAGTATTAGGGAGGCTCCCTTTTTCACTTTGGCGTCCTTTTCCCTACTTTGCTTCATGACCACATTTTCTTCGAAATTCGGACTGTAGTCATACAGTATAGGATCAGCAACCTCAAGCCCCAAATCCTCAAGTTCAGTCTTCGCTTGTTCCAGCTGTTTACCGACCACGTAAGGAACCGATACCTCAGGAACAACTAATTGGGATTTAACGTACCACACGAGACTGGCCATAGCCAGCAGTAACACTAAAGTTAAACCAATCCATAATGCAGGTTTAGTCCATTGTTTTTTACCTTTTTTCACAGGTACCGGATCGTCATCATCATCTTCATCATTATCCATCCGGTCGTGGCGATGATTACGATTTCCATTGCTTCTTTGGATCGGTTTAATCGCTGGTATTACCCGCGTTCGATCCTCGTCTTCCTCATCGTTAAAAAGAACTTTTGCTTCACTACGGCGCTCAGGCAACAAGCAGGTTTCTAAATCCTGCAGCATTTGCTTTGCAGACTGATAACGCTCTTCCGGATTTTTACGCATCGATCTTAGAATTACATTCTCAACGCTTTGCGGAATAAGTGGATTTATGAGCCTTGGCTCTTCAAACTCTTCTTGCAGATGCTTTAGAGCTACGCTAATCGGACTCTCCCCTAAGAATGGAAGACTTCCGGTAAGCATTTGATAGAGTACAATCCCTAATGAATACAGGTCGGATTTCTCTCCTGTTGAGACACCTTTGGCATGCTCTGGTGAGAAATAATGAACGGAACCTACTACAGAGCCTGTCTGAGTAATGGTAGTAGATGTTACCGCACGAGCAATACCGAAATCCGTTACCTTCACCCGGCCATTGCGCCCGATCAATATATTATGTGGTTTAATATCCCGATGAATAATTTGATTCTGATGAGCGTGATCAAGTGCATCACAGATTTGTGAAGCGATCCTTACGGACTCGTCAACCTGTAATGGTGCTCGTTCTTTTATAATTTCATTAAGATTCTTGCCCTCAATATATTCCATGACAATATAATGAATTTCGTCTTCTTGTCCTACATCGTAAATACTAACCACATTCGGATGAGACAAAGATGCAGCTGATTGCGCCTCACGCCTAAAACGGCGGATAAATTCCTCGTCATGAACAAATTGATTACGCAATACTTTGATGGCGACGTTTCGGTTTAAAAGAATGTCATGTGCTCTATAGACGAGCGCCATTCCACCTCCGCCGATCCGTTCGATGACTTGGTAACGGCCGCCCAGTTCGTGACCGATCATCAATCCCACTCCTTTGTTTCGGGCACAGCGGCCTCTCCATGATGTTCTAACAAAGCGACGCTAATATTATCGCCGCCGCCAGCAAGCAGTGCCAACTGAAGTAAGCGGTCCGCTCTTTCCTCTAACGGTATCTCATGTATTCCCGCTACCTTGCCCAAATGCTCATTGTTAACAAAATTACTTAAACCATCACTGCAGAGAAGCAAAAGTTCCCCAGGTAGCAGGGTAACAGGGGCTAAATCAACCAGCACCTCAGCATCTGTTCCAAGTGCTCTCGTCAGCACATTTCGTCTCGGATGATTATCTAATTCCTCCACACTGATCTGACCGTTCTTGAACAGCTCATTGACTAGCGTGTGATCTTCGGTTAATTGAACTGCTGCACTGTCCTTTATTAAATAGGCTCTGCTGTCTCCGATATGGCCAATATATCCGTTTGAACCATTCATCAGGGCAGCAACGACAGTAGTACCCATATTGTGGTACTTATCGTCGCTGGAAGCCTCCTTGAAGACAGTGCTGTTAGCTTCCAAAATAGCAGCTGATAACGCATCACGCAGTGCTTCGTCCTGAAGCTCAGGCAGGAGCCCGTCTAGGGTATTCCTCATCGTCTCCAAAGCAAGCCTGCTCGCGGTTTCACCAGCCTGATGTCCACCCATCCCATCGGCAATTATGCCGAGTGTATAACCGTGGCGCGTCGCGCCGATCCAGACCGAATCCTCATTGACAGAGCGCACTCGGCCAATATCGCTGGCATGAACTGTTCTGATCAAATATCCTCACCCCAACTCCATATGTTTGGCACGCAGCTGTCCGCATGCGGCCGCGATATCATGGCCTTGCTCACGGCGAATGGTAACATTCACGCCGTTGTCAGCCAAAATACGTTGAAACTCAAAGATATCATTGCGTGAAGTACGTACATATTTCCGCTCTGGCACGTGGTTTACTGGAATCAAATTGACGTGGCATAGCATGTTCTTAAGCACACCTGCTAATTCCTCAGCATGCTCCGGCTGATCATTCACCCCGCCGATCAATGCATACTCAAAGCTGACCCGTCGCCCCGTCTTAGCTTGATAATAACGTAAAGATTCAATCACATCATCAAACGGAAAGCGGCGGTTAACTGGCATTAGCTTCGAACGCAGTTTGTCATTAGGTGCATGAATCGAAATCGCCAAATTTATTTGTGTATCTTCTTCTGCAAATTTATAAATGCTCGGCACAATCCCGCTAGTGGAAACAGTAATATGCCGTTGTCCGATATTTAAACCTTTCTCATGAATCATAAGACGTAAGAATCTCATTGTTGCATCATAGTTCTCAAACGGCTCACCAGTACCCATGATAACAATACTGCTGACACGTTCACCCCGCTCATCCAAGATCTGTTGAGAGCGTACAACCTGAGCTACAATTTCACCCGCTGTCAAATCACGTTTCAATCCACCAAGCGTAGAGGCGCAGAAAGTACAGCCGATTCGGCAGCCTACTTGAGTTGTTACACAAACGCTATTTCCATAATTATGTTTCATGATAACTGTCTCGATCGCATGATCATCATGCAATCCAAACAGGAATTTTACTGTTCCATCTTTCGATTCCATTTTAGTAATCTCAGTGAGCGCTGCAATGGAGAATTGCTCGTTCAGTTTCTGACGAAGTCCTTTAGACAAATTGCTCATGGATTCGAAGTCACTTACACGTTTTACATACAACCAGTCAAAAATCTGTCCACCACGAAAAGCAGGCTCACCGTTATCTTTCGCCCACTGCTGTAACTCTTCTAAAGAAAAATCATATATTAAAGGTTTCATTATTATTAGCACCTGTTCTTTCATAAGGATATGCGTATTATTTCTCATTCTTCCTATTTTAACACAAATTTCAGAGACGGTAAAAGAAATAGCCCGCCGTACGTTAGCCCGGCGGGCGGAAGATACAACGATTGTCAGTAAATTTGCTATATTACAAGACTCTTTGAAGCTTGGAGATATAGAACCCATCACTGCCATAATGATGTGGCAATAACTGAATCCCCTCACCAACAGCCAGCGCAGTACCTTCCAATCTCCCCCACAGCGGGGAAGCAAATGTTATAGAAGTGAAATCAGGATTTTGCTCCAAAAAGGCAGCTACAACCTCACTATTTTCCGTTTGTTCAGTCGTACAGGTACTATAAACCAGAACACCACCCGGTTTCAACAGTTTAGAAACCGACTGCAGCAGCTGACCCTGCAGTGATGCTACACTTACAACATCCTCAGGCTGCTTACGCCATTTGAGATCTGGCTTACGGCGGATTACACCAAGCCCAGAGCAAGGCGCGTCCAAAAGAATTCTATCGAAGGAATGATGCTCTAAGGTAAGCTCCAGCTCCAGTGCATCTGCACTGCCTGTTACTACACTTTCGAGACCTAATCGTGCAGCTTGATCCGAGATAAGCTTAGCTTTATGTGGATGCAGATCGTTAGCGAAAATAGATCCTTCATCTTTCATCAGCTCGCCCATATGGGCCGTTTTGCCCCCAGGCGCGGCGCAGCAATCAAGCACTCTCATTCCAGGCTCAGGTGCAACAGCTTCAGCTACAAGCATGGAGCTTTCATCCTGAACAGATAGATATCCATCCCGGTACCAGGATGAAAGAGCCAGATTACCGCCGCCTTTTACAACAATACCATAAGGACTTACTTCAGAAGCAGAAGCTTGCAGACCTTGTTCAATCATCTGACTCAATAGGGCTTCACGGCTAATCATCGTAGTATTTACGCGTATACTTACAGCGGGTGGCTCATTGTTAGCAGAGCAAATAGCTTCCGCAGTGTCAACACCATACTCCGTAATCCAGCGTTTCACTAACCATATAGGATGGGAATACTGAATAGATATCCGTTTCGCAGGACCCAATCCATCAGGTATTACCGGCAGATTTCCAGCGCGCAGCACACTACGAAGCACGCCATTAACCATACCCGAAATTCCTTGATGGCCCTTTTTCTTAGCTATATTAACAGCCTCATTTACAGCTGCATGAGATGGTATGCGATCCAGGTACATAATTTGATATAAGCTTAGACGCAGTAAATTACGCACCCAAGGCTGCAATTTAGCGATCCCTTTGCTAACAAATTCCTCGAGCACATAATCAAGTGTATTCATCCGAGAGATGGTACCATAGACAAGCTCTGTAACTAGTCCAGCATCTTCTCTGCTGAGTGCAGACTTCTGCAGACTGCTGTTCAGCAATAAGTTGCTGTAAGCCCCTTGTTGTTCGACTTTAACCAGGATATCAAGAGTGATATCGCGGGCAGAAGCTGTAGCAGCTTTACCTTTATTTCCGCTACTGCCCTTTTTACCACTCACTGCTTTATGATCGTTACTATTTTTATTGCCAGAGCTATGACTCACTCCTGATCGGCCCGCACCGTTACCGCCCGCGCTCAACCTAGCACCGTCCCTGGTTTCATAACACCGCCACGACTAAAATCCGCAGCACTCATCGCTTTCTTACCAGCAGGTTGAACCGTAGTTAGCAGCAGACTTCCGTCTCCTGTCTTAACCTCGACACCATGTTCAGTGACCGAAAGTACCGTTCCTGGCGCACTATCAGTTGATTTCTGCTCAGCAGGAATTTTTGAAGCCCATACTTTGAAGGTCTCTCCATTCCAAAGCGTAAACGCACCGGAAAAAGGTACTAATCCACGAATTCGATTATAGTTATCACGTGAGCCAGCGTTCCAATCCAAACGCTCATCCTCACGATTTAGGTTAGGAGCAAAGGTCGCTTGACTGTCGTCTTGCGGAGAAGCTTGAACAAGGCCGTTTACTAATCGCGGCATTTCAGACTTCAAGAGATCACGTCCAGCAAGGCTAAGCTTCTCGAACATCGTGCCGGAAGTATCCTCATCCTCGATAGCCACCTCGACGCGCGAGATCATATCTCCAGTGTCAAGTCCTTCAGCCATATACATCAAGGTAACGCCGGTAACCTTCTCACCGTTAATGATACTACGTTGAATCGGTGCGCCACCCCGGTATTTAGGAAGTAGTGAACCATGAACATTCACACAACCATTACGCGGCAAATCCAATACAGCTTTAGGCAAAATTTGACCATAAGCCGCTGTAACAATCAGGTCAGGCTCATATGCAGCTAGCTCTGCGACAGCCTCAGGTTTGCGCATCCGTTCAGGCTGGAGCACAGGTAAACCGAGAGATAATGCGGCTTCTTTAACTGGTGAAGGAGCCAAGATCTTTTTACGTCCTTGCGGTCGATCTGGTTGGGTGACGACTGCTACAACTTCATAGCCTTCATCCATCAGCATTTGCAAGCTTGGTACCGCAAAGGCTGGGGTTCCCATGAATACAATCTTCATATCCTCACTCCTCAGTCTCATTGCGTTCAGCTGTCATCTCGTATACTTTTTCAGCGATATCGGTAAACAGTACTCCGTTTAGATGGTCAATCTCATGTTGAAAAGCCCGAGCAAGTAAACCACTGCCGGTAATGGTAATTTCTTTTCCTTCACGGTTAAGACCACGCACGGTTACTGTCTCTGCACGGCGTACATCACCATTCAATCCGGGAATACTAAGACATCCTTCAGGTCCTAGCTGCTCCCCTTCTGTACCGATGATTTCCGGATTAATCATTTTGATCAGCCCGTGCTCTTCATCTGCATCCACCACAATTAGGCGCTTCAAAATACCAACTTGTGGAGCTGCCAGCCCTACACCTTCAGCGTCATACATCGTATCAGCCATATCATCTAACAATTTTTTAACATTAGGTGTAACTACAGTTACTTCTTTTGCTATTTTGTGCAACACTTCATCCGGTTCCTTAACGATCATACGTATCGCCATTAAAAACACCTTCCCGTTCTGTACATCTCTATATTTAGAGTTTATTGATCTAGCTCTTTTTTTACATTGTAACATGATAACGATTTACATCAACATTTGCGGATCAACATCAATGCTGATCTGGAGCCCTGTATCCCGTACAGAATCCTCCAACTCCTCAGCCACTTGTCGAACAAGCCCTATCACATCGATGGCGCCGCGCCATTTTATCATACATTGGAATCTATATCTACCCTTTAAGCGAGGGATTGGAGAAGCTACTGGACCTAACAGATCTAGTACATCTGTGGTTAGCTTATCTAGACTCCCATACCATCTTAGATTTCTGGCCTTCCCCTGCAGATTCATAGCGTAATTCTCTGCCATCCGGAGTAGTAGCGGTAACTGCTCATGGGATAATGTAACGAGTATCAGTCTGCAATAAGGCGGATAATGTAGCCCTCTGCGATGCTTCAGCTCTTCCCTTACAAAAGAGAGATAGTCATGCCCGCTAGCATGAATAATAGAATAATGCTCTGGTGTATAGGACTGAACAACGACCTCACCCGGAAGCTGATGCCGACCTGCTCTTCCAGCAACTTGTGTAAGCAATTGGAAGGTCTTCTCCGCTGCACGAAAATCGGGCAGGTTCAACGCTGAATCTGCTGTAATTACGCCAACAAGAGTTACGTCAGGAAAATCCAAACCTTTTGCTACCATCTGAGTGCCTAGCAGAACATCCGCTTTTTTGTCTCTGAATTGATTCAGCAGCTTCTCATGCGAACCTTTT
This sequence comes from Paenibacillus sp. FSL R5-0744, assembly GCF_037972555.1. Lineage (NCBI taxonomy): Bacteria > Bacillati > Bacillota > Bacilli > Caryophanales > Paenibacillaceae > Paenibacillus > Paenibacillus sp. FSL R5-0744. The sequence continues at coordinate 2,738,765 of NZ_CP150228.1, read as the reverse complement.
TCTGTCGTTGTATCCACGTCCATACGAATCACCCGTATCCCAGGAAACAACTTACCAAGCTCTTCTTCCACCCGCTGCGTCCCCGTTCCGAAGAACCGGATATGCTCACTTCCACACTCTGGACAAAGCTTAGGTGCCGGTTCAGCATGACCACAATAATGACAACGCAAATTGTCACTACGACTATGGTACGTTAATGAAATATCACACTCGGGGCAGCCTGCTACATATCCGCAACTCCGGCACATAACAAACGTCGAGAAACCTCTACGGTTAAGCAATAACACGGTCTGTTCTCCACGTTCCAGTCTTTCAGCCAATGCAGCATGAAGCTTTCGACTGAACATTGAGCGATTACCTTCTTTAAGCTCTTCCCGCATATCCACGACATTTACCTTCGGTAGTTCGTTACCAAGCGCGCGGGTAGGCATCTCTAGAAGGACTGGTGAAAAATGAATATCACTCTGCGCTCTAGCAGCATGATAGCTTTCTAACGAAGGCGTGGCGGAGCCTAAAATCACGGCTGCCCCACACTGTTCGGCTCTGCGAATAGCTGCATCACGGGCATGATATTTCGGATTTTCCTCCTGCTTATATGAGGTTTCATGCTCTTCATCCATAATAATCAAACCTAGGTTAGAGAACGGGGCAAACACCGCTGAACGGGCGCCAACGGCAACCGTAGCCTTTCCTTCACGGATTTTGCGCCACTCATCGTAACGTTCGCCAACAGATAATCGGCTATGCATTACCGCGACACCACTTCCGAAGCGCCCCTTAAAGCGCTCCACCATCTGCGGCGTTAATGCGATTTCTGGGACGAGCACTACGGCCTGTCTACCCTGATCCAAACAACGTTTGATACATTGCAAATAGATTTCTGTCTTACCACTCCCCGTAACGCCATGTAACAGAAAAACTTCATGGAGCTGTTCTTCTAACGTTCGTGAAATACGTGTGTATACAATCTCTTGTTCTACTGTAAGTGGCAGAGGCGTAGTAGGCTTAAAATCACGTCCTTGATAAGGGTCGCGATAGACTTCGATTTCACTGATTTCGATAAAGCCTTTTTCCTCTAAACCCTTCACGGTGCTTGCCGTCACTTGAAGTGCAGACAAGACTTCCTTAAGCGCCATTGGGAGTGTAGCTTCCCTTTCAATCAGAAAGCTAAGTACTTCCTTCTGTCGCGCGGACTTTTTGGGGAATTTATTCAACGCCTCACGAGCAGCCGTGATCCCTATCGCAAGATCTACTGCTTTCAGCTTCTTCTTGCCCATTTTATCTTTAATCGATTGGCTCTCTACAAGAACTCCACGTCTTAGCATGAACTTCACCGTCTCCGCAGCCTCCGGAAATGCACGGGTGAGCTGCTTCATGGAAACTTCGCCATTACGTCCGATAAACTCAGTAATTAGTCGTTCCTCATTCCCTGTATCTGCAAACATAGGGAATAATTCATCATCAGAAAATGCTGCTTCTTCTTCCACATCTCCTAGCGAAATCAGTCGTTCTGCCTTCCCTTTTAGAGCAGTGGGCAGCATCGCTTGCAGGGCTGAAATTCGTCTGCATGCATATCTTTTACTCATCCAGTCCGCTAGCTCAACTAATTCAGGAGATAAAGGTGGAAGCAAATCCAGCACCTCTTGAATAGCCTTAAGACCAGGATTCACTACTGTTTCACCTGACTCCAGAGAAACGACAAAGCCTTGCACCGTGCGGTGTCCAAACGGTACTGCTACTCGGCTGCCCACTTCAATCCATAACTTTAGTGATTCTGGAATACTATAATCAAATGGCCGGTCAGTGCTGCGTACAGGCACATCCACAATGACCTTGGCAATATCCATTATAATGAAGCTCCAGTAATCCGCTCTGCCACGAGCGTCAGCAAGCGGCGAGCGACCTCATCCTTAGACAATTGTGGCAATTCGAGCACCAATCCATCTACATCATAAATCGATACAATATTCGTATCCGATCCGAATCCGGCTCCTGCAGCCGCTACATTGTTTGCAACAATGAGATCGCAGTTTTTGCGGACCAGCTTGTCCTTTGCATAAAATTCTGTGTTTCCCGTCTCCGCAGCAAAGCCGATCAAGAACTGCTTGTCTTTGTTCTTACCTAGCGTTTCCAGAATATCCGTTGTTTTTATAAGCTCAAGTGTCAGTGTATCTCCACTTTTTTTAATTTTGGATGGCTCACTTTGCTTAGGCCGGTAATCCGATACAGCAGCCGCCTTGATCATGATATCGCAGCTATCCCACTGCGCAGTAACCGCATCGTACATTTCTTGTGCAGATTGAACACGAATGACATTCATATCCGGGTCCTGCGGAGGCGCTTCATCTGTTCGCGCAGCAATCAAGGTAACCTCAGCACCCATTGCACGTGCAGCACGTGCCAATGCAAAACCCATCTTACCGGAGGAATCATTGGAGATATAGCGTACCGGATCAATCCGTTCTACTGTACCACCAGCTGTGATGACGATCTTTTTACCCTTGAGGGGACTAGACTTCACACTTTCTTGCAACGCAAAAAAATCCTCAACATAACTTACAATAGTCTCCGGTTCCTCTAAACGTCCTTTACCCACGTAACCACATGCCAGCAGACCTTCTCCAGGCTCAATAAACTGAATACCTCGTTTAGCGAGGGTATCCAAATTGCTAAGTACAGCGGGATGCTGATACATATGAACATTCATAGCCGGTGCCACCATTATAGGTGCAGTAGTAGCGAGTAACGTTGTGGATAACATATCATCCGCAATTCCGTGCGCCATTTTAGCAATAATATTTGCAGTTGCTGGTGCTACTATCACAAGGTCCGCCGAATCAGCCAAATCAATATGCGAGATGGAGGATGGATCCCGTTCCTGGAATGTATCGCTATATACTCGTTGCTTCGACAGTGACTGTAGAGTTAATTCTGTAATGAACTGCTTTGCCGAAGCTGTCATAATGACATGAACCTCGGCTCCTTTTTGGACAAGCTTACTGGTCAGGGCTGCTGCTTTGTAAGCGGCAATTCCCCCTGTAATCCCAAGTAAAATAGTCTTCCCCTTCAAGCTCTTCAACATGATCTCCCCCCTGTTCCCTTCTCTTACAACGAATGATCTATTTCTTAAACTTCTTATATTTTGAGAAAAAAATAACAACCTTCCGGTTGTCAGAAACAGCCCGGTCTTGGGCTATCAGCATTCATTAAAGACCCATAATTGCTCCATAACCCAAGAAGAAACGGCATCGCCTAATAACAAATAGGCGGTATCCGTTTCTACAAAAGGTCATATCTAAATAGACTTGAGACTACTCTTCACCACGGGTAAGTGTAATGCGATCTTCGTAAATTTCTTCAAGAGCAACACCGACGAATTTATGCGATCTAGGGTTCTTCACATCTGTCTTGCCACCCTCACGCAATTGTCTAGCACGACGTGCTGCGGCTACAACGAGCGAATACTTACTGTCAACCTTGGTCATCATTTCATCAATTGATGGATATAGCACAGGGACACCTCTTCATAGTTTACTGGTAATACCTTCAGCCTTGCAGCATTCATTATCTAACTTTACAATGTTCGGCGATAATAATGCTTTCTATTCTCTTACAGGCCAAATCAATCTCATCATTTACAACAGCATAATCATAATGCTGCATTAGATTAATCTCATCCTCCGCTACAGTCATGCGGTGATCGATCACATCTGGATGTTCCGTACCCCGTCCGCGTATGCGGTCCTTCAGCTCATCCATAGAAGGTGGAAGAAGGAACACAAAAATACCTTCAGGAAATTTTTCTTTAACTTTGAGAGCTCCCTGAACCTCAATTTCGAGAATAATATCTTTGCCGCTATTGAGAGTTCTCTCTACAAAATCACGTGGAGTACCGTAAAAATTACCTACGTACTCCGCATATTCAAGCAGTTGATCGGCTTCTATCATAGCCGAAAACTCCTCTTTGCTTTTGAAAAAATAATTCACGCCGTCTTCCTCACCCGCACGCGGACTGCGAGTAGTAGCAGAAACTGAGTAGACAAGTTCGGGCATCTTCGGTCGTAGCGCAGTACATACAGTACCTTTACCCACGCCGGAAGGTCCGGATAATATGATGAGCAATCCTTTTGACATAATACACTCCATTTAGTTGTTATTCGTCGTTGTCGTCATCTTTACTGGATAAGCGATGCGCTACAGTCTCCGGCTGTACAGCCGACAGAATGACATGATCACTATCTGTAATGATTACGGCACGAGTCCGTCGGCCATAGGTGGCGTCGATCAACATATGTCGATCTCGAGCCTCCTGGATAATGCGTTTGATTGGTGCAGATTCCGGACTGACGATGGAAATAATGCGATTGGCGGACACAATATTCCCAAAGCCAATGTTGATAAGTTTGATTGCCATGTTCCGGTAGTTCCCCCCATAAAGTTCTATGCTATTGCCTGTTCCCGGTTACTCTATGTTTGCCGCTTGTTCGCGAATCTTCTCCAGCTCAGCTTTCATGTCTAGCACAAGACCCACGAGTGTTAAATGATTACATTTCGATCCGATTGTATTCGTCTCCCGGTTCATCTCCTGAATGAGAAAATCCAGCTTGCGTCCTACCGGTCCTTTCCCCTTCAGGAGGGTTCTGCATTGTTCGAAATGACTATACAACCGGGTCAACTCTTCATCAATATTACAGCGATCTGCAAAAATAGCGATTTCCATCCCGAATTTATGCTCATCAAAAGCGAACGTCCCATCATTTAACTCATTTAATCGATGACGAAGCTTGTCACGATATTCAATGATTACAACAGGTGCAAGTTCGACCATTTCAGCATGCATGGATTCGAGATGATTGAGACGCTGTTCAATATCAGCGGCTAGAAAACTGCCTTCACGGGCGCGCATCTCTAGCAGAGACTGCAAACTCTGCTCAAGTCCCGTCTCCAACATTTCAGAGTAGTCTTCTAAGGCCGCGGACACGGCACCCGCAGCCTCATCTTTGCTTTCCATAATACCGGGTATAGAAAGTATATCACGTAGAGTCAACTCACCGGACAAACCATACTCGTTCTTAAGCTGATCTGCTGCCTTAAGATAAGTCATGACAGTAGAGCGATTCAGAACCGGTCCGGAAGACGACTCATCGTGCTCTCTATTGATGGTAACATCTATCCTTCCCCGTTTGACGTGCTGCTGAACCTTTCTTCTCAGCACATCCTCATAACCCGTCCAATCCCGGGGCATCCGCAGTACAACTTCGCAGTACCGGTGATTCACCGATTTCACTTCGAACATAATCTTGTAGCCGCCGAATTGCAGGGACGATTGACCGTATCCGGTCATGCTAAATGACAACGGAATCACATCCATTACACTATTGTAATTGATTATTACTAGCGAAACAAGGGGGACAATTTACGTCCTGATTTCTCCCATACATACTCGATCAGCTGTGCGCTCATATCATAGAACATGAAAGGTGTCATTAAATAGATCCCATTAAAATGGGCTGTAGCTACATCTAGCAATTCCTTGGCGATGGCGACCCCTTCAGCTCTTCCTGCTTCTCCTTCAAGTCCCTTCATGCGATTCCGGACATCATCCGTAAGCTGGATTCCCGGAACCTCGTTATGCAGGAACTCTGCATTACGCCCACTAGCCAGTGGCATCACACCAATAAACACGGGAATATCCAGATGTGCAGTTGCCTCAGCGATCTTTACGATAAGCTGCTGATCATAGACAGGCTGAGTCATAATATAATCTGCACCAGAGGCAATTTTCTTCTCCAGTCGCTGTACGGCCTTATCTAAATGTTTCACATTCGGGTTAAAGGCAGCACCGATAACAAAATTTGCTTTCTGCTTCAAAGGTTTACCTGAGAAGGAAATGCCATCATTTAACTGCTTAATCATACGAATAATCTCAAAAGAGGTTAAGTCGTAAACCGAACTTGAGCCGGGAAGATCTCCGAATTTCGCTGGATCACCAGTCACCGCTAACACATGATCAATTCCTAGCGCATCAAAACCCATCAAATGTGATTGAGTACCAATCAGATTACGATCGCGACAAGCAATATGCACTAGTGGACGAAGTCCAGTTTTAGCGTGCACTAAATGGCCCAAAGCCATATTGCTCATCCGTGTAACCGCCAGTGAGTTATCGGCGAGTGTCAACGCATCCGCACCCGCTCTTCTCAGTGCTTCCGCGCCCTGCATAAACTTGGCGATGTCCAAATCACGGGGTGGATCAAGCTCAACAATCACCGTATGGCGTTCCTTTACTAGATCAACCAGGTTCGGCTCTCTGCCATCTCTTCCCTCATCTTCGCCAAAATGCTCTTGCAGAGATACACGCTCCACAGTCGGAGGCGACGGTTCTGGAAGTGGCTGAGGTACGTAATCTTTCAATGCGGAAGAAATTTCAGCAATATGCTGAGGAGTAGTACCACAGCAGCCCCCAATAATTCTGCAACCCATTTCTGCAAAAGTAACTGCCATTTGTCCGAAATATTCCGGTGAGGCTCCATACCGATATTCTCCATCTACATAATCCGCAACGCCCGCATTCGGATAGACCGAGGTAGGCAGAATAAGATTGCCTTGTACCGCTTTTAGTGCTCTCTTAATCCCGTTTGGGCCAGTATTACAGTTAAATCCGATGATATCCGCTCCATCACCTTCTAAGATCCGGAAAGCCTCTGGTAACGTCAATCCATCTAATGTACGTGCCGATTCATCCACAGCAAATTGGCAAATGACTGGGAGAGTACTATGTTTACGTACTGTTCTTAGCGCAAGATGCAGTTCCTCGACATCGTAAAAGGTTTCTAGCATAACGCCGTCTACTTCTTCTTCTAACAAAGCTGTAATCTGCTGTGTAAAATACCTCTTCAACTCTGTCGATGAGAGATTTGCACGCTTACCGGCGCGAATAGAGCCTACAGCACCTAATACATAGCCTGTATCTCCAGCAGCTTTACGAGCGATTCTTACTCCGGCGCGATTAATTTCTTCAACCTTGGACTCCAAACCATATTTGGACAGCCTGTCAAAATTCGCTGAGAAGGTGTTGCTTTCTAGCAGCACTGCTCCTGCATCGATATAGCTGCGATGGACATCTTCGATAACCCCCGGAGAGGTCAAATTTAATTCTTCGTAGGAAATGCCGACAGGGAAACCCTTCTGATATAAATAGGTACCCATCGCTCCGTCTCCGACCAATACTTTGTTTCCCCATGCGGAACGTAAATCCGGCTTCACTGCAAGATCCTCCCCTGTCACATTAGGTTCTACTTTAGTTTCATACTAATGTAACATAAATCGCTATGGATGATAAGCTTTCATAAGAAAAGCAATCAACCCCCCAGTGGTATGAATGATCAAGTATTAAAAGCCTCATACTAACGTTAAAAACAATAAAGGGGTATTTAAGTGAAGAAAAAAACAAGAAAGTTTCTGATCCGAAAATACACGGTAATTCTACTCTTATGCATTCTCTGCTTATTATTTCTGTATTTGGGAGATTGGATGTACGGATATGGTCTGGGCAATATCGGTTATATTCTAAATTACTTGCTATATACCCCCTCTGAGAAAGTCGCTGCTTGTATTTTATTGCTATGCCTGATTATTCCCGATATCCTAGCCTGGAAGACGGGGCATCAACCAGAACGAGGAGGGGAACTGTGACTTCTTATCGCTGTAATAATAATTAGGAGCAATGGAATCAACACCATAAAGAAGGGAAAGACCGTGTATAGCAGTTTCCCTCCCTCTTCAATATGTTCTGTGAAGCTTCGGGCATTCAGCATCGAACTGAACAGGATTATTAGAGCTACCGGATACACCATTCTTCGGTAAGGAATCTTGAACAATTCTGAAATCCCAATAAGTGCTGCTGCAAAAAAAACAGACAATTTGAAAAAAACACCGATTATTAGCACCATGACAATTAGAATATCCACACGTTGAATAAAATCGGAGATAGAGATCTTACTGATCGTAGGCATTAAGGGGAACGGAGAACGCCTGACAATATCTGTACCAAGCACCGATATATTTAAGGCCATGGTCATACTTAACAGTATACCTGATACAAATATGCCCGCTGCGATTACCCAAGGACCTTTTTTAACGTTATTCAGATAGGGCATAAGCATAGTAAAACAGATCATTTCACCAAAAGGGAAAATGTAGTTTTGATGTAAAACAGAAGAAACAATTGGCTTAATTCCATTCTCAAAAACAGGGAGCAAACGGTTCAAATTAATGGAGCCCGAGAACATTAACATGCTCGAACAAAATAAACCGATTAATATCACAATCACCGCAAACACCAACGAAGTTCGGGACAGCACTTCTACTCCTTTATGCAATACATAAGCACTAGATAATACCATTAACATCGCTACAATGAATAACGGCGTCCTGTGCATAGTAGCCATAACTAGCATAGAGCTACCATCTCGCAGATCACGACCAGCCAAATTAAGAAATATCACGATATAAGCTATGGATATCAACGAACCCACATATTTACCAAATAGTTGCCGGATATATGTCGTAAGGGGCAGATTCGGAAACTTTCTATAAAGATAGGCATATCCTGCAAAAACAATTAATCCTATCAAATTCCCCAGCAATATGGAAATCCAAGCATCCTTATCAGACTCCATTCCAAGATTCACTACCAGCGCCGTCCCCAGTTCAAACAACACTGTCAGGGTGAAAAATTGAAGTAGTCCTATTTTTATATTTCCCATAGCTGCCCTCCTAAATTATCATTTCTTTTTGGACTGAAAGGAATCACTCCGCATGTCGGTATGCCGAATAACTATATCCACATTAAACTTGATCTCACAGGTTGCAAATATGCTATCCCAATGATCTTTTACTTGCTTCCACCCCCGCGGATTCTCTCGTTCTACAACTTCACCAAATCCAAGATAATCGCTTTTTAACGAACGAGCTGCTGAGACAGCTGCATGTAACTTATCATTGATACTCTGTTCTAGAAGTTCCGAAAGATTATTTAAGACCTTGGGATCTGTCAAATCCAAAGCATTAGGCGATTCTTTCAAACCTGCCTGCTCAGTGATATTTATTGTGATTACCGGATGCTCCGCGTCCTTCGCATCAGCATGAATATGTACCTGAGATAAATACACGATGAACGCTACATATTCATCCTCACCAATCGAAACCACTACTGGAATTTGTGTAATTTTATTCTTTAGCAGGGCAGTGCCTATAGCTTCATCACCTCGTAGCCAGCCTTTCAGCTTGTCCTCTTTAAATGCAGCGAAGTCTGTAACTCTAAGAATGGCCTCAGGATCTATATTTTTCAAACTGTCGTTATTATCTTTTTTGTCCAATTCGCCTGTTACCATTACCCCATTGACGATAGGCCCACCACCTGGAATTTGAATACCACGAATTATATCGTCTACTTCCATCCGGTAATTATATCCATACTGTTTAGAGGTCGTCTGCAGCTTCTCCACTAGATCATTGGCGGGTATTTTGCCAAACGTAGTCATGGTCGTCATACTATCTACCGCCGGCTGTCCCTTTGATATAAAAATAAAACTGCTTAGCCTAGTTTCACTCTCTCTTTCTAGGACATCCATCATATCTTTGATACCTTCGCGAGCAAACTTCTCCGAAATAACGATCACTCGGATATGTCCTAAGGACAAGAAACGCGCAGTCTGACGCGAGGCATTAGCCAACGCTTCAAACATTGTACGTCCACTGCCTTTATATACTACGACTGGCGAAGTACCTCTGGCGTTCTCGCCAGAGATTTCGTCAGCAATTATAATCTGAAAAGATAATACATATTTTTCCTCATCTGTAGGACCTCTATCAATAGCCACTCCAGAAACGATTGCCCTTCTATTTAACTCCACACTGTCCCAGCAGCCTGTAAGACTGAGAAATATCAATAAACATAGCAGGACAACCCCAATAAAAATAGTGCGATTACTCTTCATCCTGCGCTCCTTTTTTTGGATGCTCTGCCCCAGTAGATTTTTCAAGGATTTTAGGAGAAACATTCTGTTCATGTCCTGTTGAGATCTTCTTTCCTTCCGAAATGCCTTCTTGCCTCTTTGTTGTAGAAACTCGCTCCGTTCTCAAAGCCCATAAGGGCAGTCTTAAGAACGCATCTTTTTGACCATGTGAGGATATAGGCACAATAGGGGATAGATAAGGGACACCGAATGAACGCAGACTATTCATATGTGCAAGCAAAACAATTAAGCCTAAAGTAATCCCATAAAAACCAAACATACCGGCCAGCACTAAAAATCCGAAACGGATAATTCTTCCTGATATCGCCATGTTATACGCAGGTATAGCAAAGCTCGCAATCCCTGTCAGCGCTACTACAATAACCATAACCGGTGTGATAATTCCTGCTTCCACTACTGCCTGACCCAAAATAAGCGCCCCTACAACGGATACAGTCTGTCCCACTGCACGCGGCATCCTTACTCCAGCTTCTCTAATGATCTCGAACGCTCCCTCCATCAGGAGTGCCTCCACAAAAGCAGGAAAAGGTACATTTTCACGTTGTGATAATAGATTGATTAACAGGGTTGTAGGAATCATCTCATAATGGTAAGTGGTTAACGCTATATAAACGGAAGGCCCAAGAATTAGTACAATAAAACTGATATATCGAACAAGACGCATGAGAATTGTAATATCGAACCTTTGAGCATAATCCGAGGCAGACTGAAAAAACAGTGTAAATACCGCAGGCAAAATCAATACAAACGGGGTGCCATCTATAATGATCACAACCCTACCCTCTAATAGGTTCGTCGCTGCAACGTCAGGCCGTTCACTATTATTAATGGTTGGAAAAGGTGTGAAGGTTTTATCCTGAATCAGCTCTTCGATATAACCTGATTCCATGATGGCATCGACATTAATCTGTTGTAGCCGATTTCTCACCTCTTCTACCAACTTCTCGTCTGCATTGTCTTTAATGTACATGAGGGCCACATCTGTGTGAGTTACCTTTCCGATCTTTAAATGTTCTAGTCTTAGCTTAGAAGACTTAATTCTTCTCCGAATCAAGGAAATGTTCGTAGCTACAGATTCAACAAAACTATCCTTTGGGCCTCGCACGACTAGCTGGGTGGATGGCTCGCTGACGGAGCGAGCTTCTCCTCCCTCGGTCTCACACACAATTGCACTGTCATAACCTTCAATCAGAATGACCGTTTTGCCAGAAAGGATCGCCAGTAGAACCTCATTCCACTCCTCTTGCAGCTGTGCTTGACCTATTTCCAAAGCACGGTTCAATACGAATTCCTTAAGATCATTTGTTGCAGAGATGTTCTCTTTGAGCATTTCGTCTGTAATTCCGAGTAACGAACCGATTACGAATTCATCGACCGTTTCCTTGTTGACAAGACCATTAAGATGAATTGCTGCTGCTTGAACGGGGCTCTCACCTCCGATCTTTACCTGACGAATTTTGAGATCAGGACTATGACCCAACTCATTATCTATTTGGTCGAGCGTTTGGTCCAAATCATCGGTAAGCCTCGGAATTCGAGTATCTTCATGACCTGAGGCTCCTTGTTGTTCCTTAGCGGATTTGTTTCTTCTGTTTATCCCGTTTATGTTCAACAAGGTCCCCCCTTTTTTCAATCTTAGGGGTATTATTCTCGGTTATCCCTTCCATTATTCGGCTAAATAAAGTCGCAAGGATGTGGAAACACAAAAAGGCAGCCCAAGAGATTCTCTTGGGCTGCCTTCTTAAGTATTTTTCTAAATGGCTACACTACCTGTGAATGCAACCTCAGCAGGACCTGTCATATACACATGGTTATCCTCTTCATTCCATTCAATGAACAGATCGCCACCCTTTAGACTAATCCAAGCTGCTCGGTCCGTCAGACCATTTAGCACAGAAGATACTAAAGTTGCGCAAGCTCCAGTCCCACAAGCAAGTGTTGGTCCAGCTCCGCGTTCCCATACCCGCATATCTACTCTGCCTCGATCCAGAACCGTCGCGAACTCGACGTTTACCTTTCTCGGGAACAATGGATGTACCTCTAGCTTAGGTCCCCATGTCGCAAGATCGAAAGATACGGCATCTTCTACATAAATAACGCAATGAGGATTACCCATAGATACTGCAGTAAACTTAAATTCGGTTCCATCCGATTCAATCCGCTCTGAGAGCACGGGTTCTGCATCAATAGCTACCGGAATTTGAAGACCGGACAATACAGGTTCACCCATATCAACCGTTACAGTTTCCACTACACCGTCTTTTACATTCAAGGTAACCTTTTGTTCTCCGGCACCAATCGTTTCAATAACAATCTGCTCGGAGTTTACCAGGCCATGGTCGTAGACATATTTGGATACACAGCGAATGGCATTTCCGCACTGCTCTGCTTCCGAGCCATCAGAGTTCATAATGCGCATCATGTAATCGCCGCGTTCAGACGGAAGGATGTATACAAGTCCGTCCGCTCCAATTCCGAAGAATCGATTGCATAACGTTACAGCAAGATCTGCTGCATTGCTTGGTAGCTCTTGCTCGCCGAAAACTACGATGAAGTCATTGCCTAGGCCGTGCATTTTTGTGAATTCCATTGAAAGTCCACTCCTAAAGGTTATGTTAAGTTAGATACGAGCTATTAACTGCAACAAGTATACCTTTAGGAATGGAGCGTTACTATTAACTTTATGCCGAAATTTTTGTACTTTTTATCATCGAATTACTGCCGCTACGACCACGATTACGTTTACCGCCCCAAACACTGCCAGCCCCCATCAAGAAGGTCGGAATCCCCGCTGTTACAAATACTAGACACCATTCACGGAAATTAAGCGGCACTGTTTTAAAGACGGGTTGGAGAAATGGAATATACATAACAGCCAGCATCAAAATCACGGATGACAATACAGCAAGAACTAGGTACTTATTCTGGAACGGATTTCGATGGAACACCGAACGAGAACTGCGGCAATCAAAGACATGAATCAACTGAGCCATAACGAGTGTTGCAAAAGCTACAGATTGTGCTCGAATCAGCTGCGCTGGATTCTCTGGTGCTACACGTAAGGTTAGCCAAAATGCTCCTAACGTACATAAACCGATTAAAAATCCACGGCTTATGATCTTCCACCCTAAACGACGGGCAAAAATATTTTCCTTTGCACCACGTGGCTTATGCTCCATTAAGTCCTTCTCAGGCTGGTCAACACCAAGCGCCATCGCTGGCAGTCCGTCTGTCACCAAGTTGACCCATAAAATTTGAATAGGCACTAATGGCAGAGGCAGACCGAGCATCATGGCAAAGAACATGGTCAAGATTTCCCCTACATTTGATGCAAGTAGGTATCGAATGAATTTACGAATGTTCTCATAGATGTTTCTACCCTCTTCAATGGCCGCAACAATGGTTGAGAAGTTGTCATCCCCTAACACTAATGAAGATGCTTCCTTGGTCACATCTGTTCCGGTGATCCCCATAGATATTCCTATATCTGCCGCTTTAATGGCTGGAGCATCATTGACTCCGTCTCCGGTCATAGCCACAACATGACCACGGCGCTGCAAAGACTTCACAATACGAAGCTTATGCTCTGGAGATACGCGGGCGAATACGTACACATTATCCGATACTTTATCCAGCTCATCATCATCCATCCGAGTCAGTTGAGCCCCTGTTAATACTGTGCCCCCACGTTGCAGAATTCCTAATTGGTGAGCAATGGCCTCTGCAGTCGTTCCATGGTCCCCAGTAATCATCACAGTCTTAATTCCTGCTCGGCGTGTGACGCTAATGGCATCGCGAACTTCACGCCGTGGCGGATCAATCATTCCAGCCAATCCGATAAAGACAAGTTGGCACTCCGCATCCTTTTCACTATCCACATGTTCACTTGGACGCATATCACGATAAGCCATACCTAGGACACGAAGTGCACCTGAAGCCATTTGCTCATTGGCATCAAGTACTTTCTGCCGCAATGTTGGCGTTAAAGGCACGACACCGCCTTCCCAAAGCATATACGAACAGCGATTAAGCAGCACATCAGGCGCGCCTTTCGTACATACCATCCGTCCTCCGGGATGACCAATAATAACTGACATTAACTTCCGCTCGGAATCAAAAGGAAATTCCTTCTCACGGGAGTAGGTTACGGCTAGCGTCTGGGCAGTCAAACCCATCTTCCCTGAAAGCACTACTAGAGCTCCTTCCGTTGGATCTCCTTTGAGTTCCCAAATCGATGAGCTGTCAGAAGATTTATCAACTACAATGTCCTTATCCTTCCCTTTACGCTTACCTCGCACTTCGGTCGGAAAGGTCTCAATAATCTCCGCATTACTGCACAAAGCACCCACCTGTAGCATCCGTCTTAAACTTTGATCATTTTTGAGATCAACCGGTTTACCTTTCTCCAGAACCTGTCCGCTCGGAGCATAACCTTCACCTGTTACTTCAAGGCCACGTCCGCCCGTCCATAATCGGGTCACCGTCATTTTATTCTGAGTCAATGTACCCGTCTTGTCCGAACAGATGACGGATGCGCAGCCCAAGGTTTCCACTGAAGGTAATTTACGAACAATGGCCTTTCGTTTGATCATCCTCTGCACGCCCAGCGCAAGTGCGATGGTTACAATGGCCGGAAGCCCTTCCGGAATCGCAGCGACCGCCAAGCTTACCCCGGCCAAGAACATTGCTGTGGCAGGCTGTCCATGTAAAATACCGGCTGCTACAACTACAATAGTTAAACCTAGTGATACATAGATTAAAATTTTCCCTAACTGCTCGAGACGATGCTGAAGGGGAGTTTCCTGAGATTCTGTATTCTGGATCAGGTCTGCAATCTTACCCATCTCTGTGTCCATACCCGTACGAATTACGATAGCTTTACCAGTACCCCTGGTTACCATTGTGCCCATGAACCCAAGATTCTTCTGATCGCCGAGCGGAATCTCCTCCGCGCGGATCACATCCGAATGCTTCGAGACAGGCAGCGATTCCCCAGTTAGCGCAGATTCCTCCACATATAGAGAACTGCAATCCAGCCATCGTATATCCGCGGGTATTCGATCACCACTCTCCAGCAAGACAATATCACCTGGTACTAACATCTTTGCTGGAATGACCTCACTGTTCCCCCCACGCAGTACTTTGGCAGAAGGTGCGGAGAGCTGTTTTAAAGCTCTTAGCGAACGTTCGGCGCGGAACTCTTGAACAAACCCAAGGGCTCCGTTTAAAAGGATAATCGCGATGATCGTGATGGCATCCAAATATTCGCCAAGCAAACCGGATACGAGCGTCGCACCCATAAGCACAAGCACCATGAAATCCTTAAACTGGTTCAACAGCAGGGTAAACGGGGATACGGTCTTTCCTTCGGACAGCTCGTTATACCCATTTTGCTTCCGTCGCTCCGCGGCATCCTCTCCACTGAGGCCCGTCCTCGGATGGACATTGAACATTTTCTGCAGCTCTTCTGCACCGAGCCGGTGCCAACTGTTTTGTTCCATGACTTTTCTTTCCCTCCCGGTCGTTTCTTGACTTCCGGCGGCGCACAGCTTTTCCACCTGTTCATGACCAAGTGTATTCAAGGTCGTCCAATAATATCACCGCCTAACCAATTCCCCTTTTGCGCGAATGTCCCAAAGTATGGCATCATAGAGAGGTAAGCTTAAACGTCTTCGGTGTTCTTATAAGGGCGGTAAGCGTTTAAACAAGAAATATAAGATATAAAGTATGATGTGAAACTTATACTTTCTTATATTTCCAGAAATTCATTTCACGTCGACAGGAGAGCTTTATCATGGCATTAGACGGCATTGTTACCCGAGCTATCGTGCACGAACTGCAATCATTCATCGGTGCGCGTATAGGCAAAATATATCAACCGAGCAATCACGATCTTATCTTCAACCTGCGGGGTGCCGGTGGCGGCGGCAAGCTATTGCTCTCTGCTAATCCGACATATCCGCGTCTGCATCTTACAGAAAGAAGCAGCATAAACCCCTCAGAAGCACCTATGTTCTGCATGCTCATGCGTAAGCATTGTGAAGGTGGGGCTATTGAGAGTATCACTCAGGTAGGCATGGAACGAATTATTCACATAAATGTTAAGACTAGAGATGAGCTTGGAGACGTCTCTGCCAAAAAGATCATCATAGAGCTCATGGGACGGCATAGTAATATCATCCTTACTGAGCTCGGCACAGGAACGATCATAGACGGCATTCATCATGTTACTCCATCAATCAGCAGCTACCGGATCGTAATGCCCGGTGTCGCTTACACAGAGCCTCCTCAGCAACACAAGCTGAACCCTCTGGAGATCGATAAAGAACAATTTCTCAATTTGATCTCAGCTGCTGAAGAATCCGCTCTACTGGAAGAAGATGAGAAGGAGGCCGAACCGGAAGAAATCATTGAAGGTGAGCTCGCCAACCTGATTACAAAAGAAGAGGTTGAGCAGAAACCTGACGGCTCAGGCGGTCCTTCCCCATCAGCTGACCCGGTAGGCTGGATGGTGCATGCCTTCAGCGGAATGAGTCCACTTGTTGCCGGAGAAATTGCTCTTCGTCTCAGAAATGACCTTGCGATAGGTGATACACAGGGATCTGCACCAGAATTCCCAACAAAGTTATGGGACGCCTTCCAGTCTGTAATGGGACCTGTCCATAATTGCGAATTCTCTCCTGTTTCAGGTGCGAATGCGAAAGGGAAAATGATTTTTTCCGCGATTCCGTTATCTCTATTGGGTGAGGATGCGAAGCAATATAACACGATTAGTGAGTGCATGGAGGATTATTACGGGGATAAAGCTGAACGTGATACGGTGAAGCAACGGGTAAGTGATTTGATCCGTTTCCTGAGCAACGAACGTAGCAAAAACGTTAAGAAGCTTGCCAATCTACAGAAGGATCTAGACGAAGCGCAAGACGCAGATCGCTATCGTATTTGGGGTGAATTGCTATTCGCGTCCTTACATGCCGTGTCCAAAGGAGATAAAGAAGCCTCTTTGGTCAATTATTATGACGAAAATCAGGCAGAAATGGTCATCCCACTCGACCCTTTATTAAGCCCATCGGATAATGCACAACGTTATTTTAAAAAGTACAACAAATATAAAAACAGCCTCCTTGTCATTAATGAGCAGCTGATTAAGACCCATGAGGAAATATCCTACATGGAAAGTTTACTTCAACAGCTTGCCCATGCCTCATTGAATGACATTGAAGAGATCCGCGACGAGCTTGTAAGTCAAGGATATCTTCGCGACCGAAGCAAAAAAGGCAAGAAAAAGAAAAAAGCAACCAGACCTACATTGCAGGTCTTCACCTCGTCTGAAGGCATCGACATTTATGTCGGAAAAAATAATTTACAGAACGAATACGTCACTAATCGACTAGCTTCACCTAATGATACTTGGCTGCATACCAAGGATATTCCTGGTTCTCACGTTGTCATCCGTAGTGAGGAATTTGGAGATGCCACACTGGAAGAAGCCGCCCAGCTTGCCGCTTATTTCAGTCAGGCGAAGCAGTCAAGCAGTGTGCCTGTAGACTGTACACTAATCCGCCATGTCCGCAAACCGAGTGGCTCGAAACCCGGATTTGTGATCTATGATCATCAGAAAACATTGTTTGTCACTCCAGATGAAAATCGCATTAAGAGTCTTCCAAATACGCTGAGAAGCTAAATAACAAAAAGAACCGGCTGTCGTCCATTTGTGGATGACAGCCGGTTTTCGTTTTTCGGTATATTATGTGCAACTGATTGAACTTAGTTTTGACGTAACATGCCAGCAACCTTCTTCAACTGTTCCAGCGCTTCAACAGAAACCGTAACACTACCGATATCTCCATGGAATACAACACCTTGGCGGGCACCATGAAAATCCGAGCCACCGGTTATAATTAAGCTGTATTCTTCAGCCATGGTTTGGTAACGCTCTGAATCAGCGGGTTCGTGATCCGAATGATAAACCTCAATCCCTTTAAAAGCCCCCCGCTCCATAATCCCTCGTACTAACTGGTCGTCACCATATAGGCCTGGATGCGCCAATACTGGGGACCCACCCGCCTCGATAATCCAATCACAGGCTTCCTCGGGCGTGATTCGTGGGGGTGACACGTAAGCCGCTGCACCTTCGGCTAAATACTTATTGAACGCATCTCTCATATCCGTAGCTGCTCCAAGACGAACCAGCTCATCAGCAATATGTGGTCGACCAATACTCTCATCAGGCTTCAGTTCCCGTCCAATTCCCGCGACAACTGTCTCAAGCGTAATTTCAATCCCAAGCCCGCGTAATTTTGAGAGAATCGCCTCATTCCTTAGTGCCCGGGTTTCTCTTAGCCCTTCCAAACGGGAAAGAAACAACTCATTTGCTGGATCTACGTAGTATCCAAGGACGTGAATATCTTTTCCTCCAGCACGAGTGCTGATCTCTACACCCGGTACAACAGTGATTCCGTATTTCTCTCCTGCTTCGAGAGCTTCCTTCACACCAGCCACAGTATCATGATCCGTAATGGCAACTGCGATTAGTCCCTTCTCTTTAGCGAGACGTACATTTTCCTCCGGTGGCTGCATGCCATCAGAGGCTTGAGTATGCGTGTGAAGATCGCATCGTGAGGCGTCAATATTCTCCGGTCTGTCGCCCTTCAGTTCATCCAGTCTAGTTTCATTCTCCATTTCTATCACCTCTACCGCTAGTTTCTAAGTTTCCTGCCTCTGGTCATATTGCTTTAGTTATCATTCGAATGCTCGCGCAAAAAAGTCAAGAACGTCACTGCAGAAATTGGCAGCAGTGTCGATTTTAGATGAATGGCGTAGAATTGTCTTTTAAATGAGGCATCCGAGATATTCACGATTTTCAGTAGTCCAAGCGCAACCTCATGTTTAACAGAAGAAGTCGAGATAATAGTAACCCCAAGACCTGCCTCCACTGCCGACTTCACAGCACCCGTACTACCAAGCTCCATCACTATTTTCATCGATCCCGGATCAAGCCCCTTCGAGAAGAGCTGCTCTTCCATCACACGCCGCGTTCCTGAGCCCTGCTCACGCAGGACAAAAGGGTGCTGAAGCACCTCCTCCAAAGTGACCTCTTGCTGCTCTGCAAGCGGATGATCATGGGGCACAATCAACTTCAATTCATCCCCCATCACCGGCTCAATCACCATATCAGGATGTGTTACCGACGCTTCAATTAAACCAAAATTCAACTGATGTTTTAGGATTTCCTCCATAATTTGCGAGGTATTCATGACCTTCATCATGATTGAAATGTTCGGATATTGCTTTCCAAAAGGACCTAAGAGCCGTGGCAGCACATACTCCCCAATGGTAAGGCTTGCCCCAAGCTGCAAGCGCCCTTCCAACATATGCGTAAACGCCGACATCGCTTGATCCGTCTCCCGCATCAATTGGATACTGCGCAGCGCGTATGGCATTAACGTATGACCTGCTTCGGTGAGCATGATTTTTTTGGTAGAACGATTGAAGAGCTTGGTTCCAAAATAATCCTCTAGCGCCTGTACTTGCATGGTCACTGCTGGTTGAGTCATATGTAATGTCTGTGCCGCTGCCGAGAAGCTTCCTCGCTCTAAGACAGTATAAAAAATATGTAATTGATGAAAGTTCATGCTCTGCAACTCCTTGTGCTATCTATAAAAGAAACTTAAGTAAGGGATTGTGTACGATATGAAGCTTATATATTCTTATTTTCAAAAAGGACATGCAGCCACCGCCGCATGCCTCCTGTTCGTTCTTTATACACTATTTACGTTTACGCTTCTTCTTCGTTAGCTTAGTGCGGCGGGAATTGCGCAGCAGCGAAAAGTAAGTTTTTAAATCTCTCAACTGTGGAGTCGCAGAGATTCTACCAAGAAACGAAACGATGATCATAGAATATAATGGCTGACCTGAAATATCTTTTTCACCTATCAATTCCGTGAACTCAGCGATTACTACAGAGTCATCGTCAATTAAATACGCGTTAAATTCACTGTCTGAAAAGGGCTTGAGCCGATTCTGCATCAGGCACTGCCACATCCATGCCGCGACCTCTTCGTCATCGCTTACACCTTTACTGATCCGGTCCAAATAACGACTCTTCGCATGATTTGTTATAACGATGTCAGCGACCCTGTAGTCGTTCAGCATGATGTGGAAGGGCTCGTAAGAACTGGGCCAATCCGTCCCTTTGTTGCGCATCATCATCACACTCCACCATAAGGGTCTTTGTATGTACTTAATGTTGTCATCTTACCTCATTGCTGAAAGTTGTACAAGTTCCAGAGCACGGAAGAAACCGCGGTTACCCGAGATCTGCGCATAAAAAAACAGGTGCTACTTAAGCACCTGTTCATCTCCAAGAATTACATACCGTAGTTACGGGACTTGTCCGGCCCATTACTGGTATACTCTGTCTTAATTTCGTTACGATAGGATCTTTCGATCTTACGAACGTAGGAGAGTCTGCGGACATTCTTCATAACTTCCTCGGCACGTTCTGCATTTACATACATCACTGCATAATGCATTTTCCGAGAAACATAATGTAATGTTCCGTATTTCTCAAGGTTACGTGCCGCTTTAACGTCACTTACCCAAATGATGTATCCTGTCCGTTCCGCAAACATAAGCTAAACCGCCTTTCTCTCTCTAAATCCTAAGGGAAGCTTATCCGCAGGAGCATTTTCCCCCGCTACCGCATCCACCTTTAGGGGAAGGATCATTGCTTGGTACTTTAATGCTATCCGATACTGAAAAAGCAATCGCTTCCGACATGGAATGCAGAATGTCATCAAGAGTCTTCTCCGCCTGCTTAAAACGAGCGACCTCTTCAAACTTCTCCAATTCCGCTTCTACTGCCGAAACCTCATCCTTCGCTGAATGATAGTTCGGATGAAAATGTCCGAATCGCTGTGTTTCTTCAAACAACTCTTTCTTGGCTTGAAGCTGTTTGACCATGGCCTGAATTTCTGGGTTCGAATCAACCCGTCCTTTCCAGTATAAGTAATCCGACACTTCGGCGGATTGATTAATCATATCGCCTAATTCATAGGCGTATGTCAGCACTTCAGCCATATCGACCGTATTTAATTCCGCTACGCTCATGAACTCAGCTCTTTTCTACGTTAATGTTCTACCGAATTCAGTAGACTTTTCTATCATACCATAATCACTCGCTTCAGCAGAAGAGGAATTTCTTCGCCTTTTGGGAATTACTAACTTCATTTCCTTCCAGTCTTCAGGGGCCAGCTCTATTTCCTCAACCGTTTCACCATCGTTATACAGCAGATGGCCTTCCACTTTCCAAGGATTACCTTTTATTCTGGAGGGGATGAAATCTAACATTTGGTCCTTTAAGGAAAACCGCACCTTAATTCCCCATTTCAGCCCTTGTTCCATTACTTTCTGAGAGGTTGAGCTATGATAATGGCGCCATTCCTTGCTCCAGATCTGTGGCACATTTTCTCCACCTAATAAGATATCCTCCTCCTGCTCAGGAGAAATAACTGGTAAGTTTAAAAAGGGATTCCCTCTGTCGAGTAGCCTTAGTTCAGGATTTAGTACTGGAAGTGAATACAACGCTTGCTCGGTTTCGGCTTCTTGATGAAATGAAGTCCATTCAGCATCCACCTCTTCCTCACGTCCTCCAATCATCCTAGAAGGGGCCAATCCTGCTAAGGACAGCTCCTTACGCATCTGTTCCACATTGTCCGGAGATACAAGAAAATGAAGCGGTCCGATACGTTTAAGGCTCTCTTGCAGTCGCGGATGGGCTGCAATAGCCCCTCCGTCCTCCTCCGTCTGACAAGTCAACAGAATCACTTCAGAGAGTGATGTTCGGCCAATGCTCTTTCCCCATTGCTCTAAAGACAGCTCCACCACAGATGGCAGACCACCCAGTGCATGATCTTTAATCCAAGCTATTGCTTCTTCTGGAGGCATCCCTCGCTCTGATGCATGAACTAGCATCTCACGAGTCAGTCGGAAGCTCCACATCGTATCTGTTTGCAGAAGTTCAGCACATTCAGCTAAAACCCAGCGCACAGTATAGCGAACATCCGGTGGAATCAGGACTTCAAAATCGGGTTGCACAATAAACTGATCATTCGAATACTCTGCCACAGAATCAGGAAAGATCTCTCTACTGTACATCAGCTTTGGTTTTGCAGCAGTCCAGCGAAAACACTGGATACCCTCAGGCGTGCTCCCCAGTTCACACCATCCAAAGCCTGTTAGACAACGAAGCCAGTTTAAGCTTGATTGTTCCAGCTCTTTCCGGGAAACTGTTCCAGTTAAATTCATATCTGCCATCCAGTCCAGAAGCTCAGGCAACGCTGTCCATTTCTCTGATACAAAAGCATTGCTGGTTATTAAATAGCGAAAATGCTGATCGGCAGGCCCAATGCTTCCAAAACGATGAATAACAATCCCATACAGGATATCAGTCATTCTTGTCTCAGGAAGTTGCAACCAACTTCCCAGCATATCCTTGTCCAGTCTATAGCCCGTTTTCAGTCTGGTAATATGCCCAAGACACAACATGATATCTACTACAAGAGCCGCTGACAGAGCATCCATTTCATTCGAAGGAGTGCCCATAGAGAGCCCCGCTAAATGCTTTTCCTGAAAAGAAAGCTGAGCCGCTAAACGATTTAAATTCTTTTTATGAATAATTCCCTTAGCGGTCAAAGGCAAGCCTTCACGAGCCATGAACAGCAAGGCCCGAAACAGATCTACTGCCAGTCCAGCACCCGCCTCCATGGATAGATTCACTGAATAACCCTCAATAAACTTAGGCTGGTACGGGAAGAATTCTTGTTCTAGCACTAATAATTGCTCAACAGGAATCTGATACAGCTTCTCCCCCAATATTTTATGCCTCGCAGTTAACAACCCCGCGCGCCGCAGTTCATTCATTGCAAGCTTTTGCTCTGCCCGGCAGAGCGTCGTAGGACGCCACCGCTCTTCTTTCCCCTCGTCAAAGGGTTGGGCCGCGTAAGCAGCACATAATCGCTTTAAGACCTCTAGGGCTTCCGCTGATAGCTGGTTCAATGGATCGTCCGCTCCTTTCCGTTCGGCACCATTTTAACGACATATTCATACCCCTGTTCTGTTAAAAACATCCGTCGGCGCATAGCGAATTCCTGCTCCCGGCTATCTTCAGATACCAGCGTATAGAAGTACGCTTTGTTCTCACCCGCCTTCGGACGCAAGATTCGACCCAAGCGCTGGGCCTCCTCCTGCCTGGATCCAAAAGCTCCTGAAACCTCAATAGCAATCGACGCATCTGGCAAATTCACCGCAAAATTCGCTACTTTAGAGACAACAAGCACCTGTATTATTCCCTCGTTAAAAGCTGCATACAACTCATCTCTTTCTCGCTGCTTCGTTTTACCCGTAATCAGAGGTGCACCGATCTTATCCGCCAGTTCAATTAATTGGTCGAGATACTGTCCAATAACCAGAACCGATGATCCCTGATGGGCTTTTAGAAGCTCAACTATAACCTCAGCTTTTGCAGGATTGCATGAGGCCATACGAAATTTTTCTTTCGCTTCCGCATACAAATACTCCTGTCTCAGCTCAGAGCTCATCGGTACGATCATCTCGACACATTCTACCTCTGCAATCCAGCCCTGCTGCTCCAGCTCCTTCCAAGGTATGTCGTAACGCTTAGGCCCGATCAATGAGAATACGTCCCCTTCCTTCCCGTCTTCTCTAACCAGAGTTGCAGTGAGACCTAGTCTTCTAGTAGCCTGAATATCTGCTGTAGCCCGGAATACTGGAGCTGGAAGCAGATGAACCTCATCATAAATAATCAAACCCCAGTTGCGTTCATTGAACAGTTTCATATGGAGAAAAGGACCGCCTTTGGATTGACGGTGCGTTAATATCTGATAGGTAGCTATAGTAACAGGCCGCACTTCTCTTTTTTCACCGGAGTATTCGCCAATAGACTCATCAGCCAAATCGGTTCGCTCAAGCAGCTCATCTACCCATTGTCTTACCGAAGTTGTATTTGAAGTTAAGATCAGTGTTTCGCATTGTAGACTTTCAAGAACGGCCAGTCCCACTACCGTCTTACCCGCTCCACAAGGCAACACAACTACCCCGCTGCCTTCCTGCCCTTCTATGCCTTGAAACATCTGGACAGCCTCCTGCTGATATTCACGCAGTCCAAAAGCTTCACCTTTCGCTCCATCCTTTGCGTGATTGTGAGACTCCTTCCAGGTCAAACTTAGAGCTTGTCCGACATGATAACCAGCATAATCCAGTACAGGGTAGCCTAGTCTCATCAGCTCTTGCTTTAAAAGCCCTCTGTTCTCCGCACGGCATGAGCTTTCTAGTGGATTTATTCTCTGCAAACCTAACTCCTTTAGACCTGATTCATTAACTAGTCCATTCAGAATCTCAGCTGTCTCAGCCCTAAGCGTAATGAGCTCATTCGAAGTCTCCTGACCGTGAAGGGTGAGCTTTCCATACCTAGAGAGAAGAGTTGCGATCTCATCCTCCAGCCCGGCAGGAACACCCCAGCGCGCGAGTTGATGCAGACTCGAAATAATCGTTTCAGCTGTATAATTAAGCGCTGCAGCATTCCATAATGATAATGGAGTGATTCTATAGGTGTGATAAGCCGGAGGACTCTTTACGAGCTCTGCAAAGGCTCCTAGTTCTTTCCTAGCCTTCTCAAAACCAGGATGTGCACATTCCAGTAGAATCGTCCGATCCCTTCGCACAATGCATGCCCCTGTTTCATTCATAACGTTCCCTCCCCAGTCATTAATTTGATTCAAGCCTGCGCTATGTAATCTGCTTACATTCTTACAAGTAAAAACGCCTTCGGCGTCCCAAAAGGACGGTAAGCGTTTATGCGAGAAATATAAGGATAGTGTATAGTGTGAAATCTATATTTCCTTAGATTTGAACAGGAAAAAGCTCATCCCCGCATAACGGTCATGAGCTTCCCTATCAAACTATTTAATGTAAATGCTGCTGCGAAATATCATGAAGTGCTTCGCCAGCCTCGTCCGCAAAAATGTTGCGCACAGCCAAGTCACCAATGGACACTACACCCATCAGCTTCTGGCCACTAGTCACAGCCAATCTACGAATTTGCCAGCTCGACATCAGTTCTGCAGCCTCATCTACAGATGTATTCTCTGAGACGGTCTGAATTTCTCTACTCATTACCTTTTCCACAGCTGTTGATCCAGGGTGTTTAGCCGCGTAACCTCTAATCACTAGATCACGATCTGTAATTACACCGAGTAATGTCTTATCGTCTTCATTATCAATGACTGGTATAAATCCAGTGTCATGATCTCTCATTTTAACAGCGACTTCATACACATTATCCAGTAGTGTAACTGTTACAGGATCCTTCGTCATAACCTCTTTCACTGTCTTCAAGAACGAACCCTCCTAAACGTAATCTCCATGTTATGGAATAGGTTCTCCTCTATGAAACGAAATTATACGATTGTCTTCTCTTGCAAACAAGAATTCGCCATAGCGATCAATAATTTCATCCCATGCAACATAGCATCCTCGTCAAAATCAAATTTGCTATGATGATGCGGGTAAGCTGCATCTTTATCTGGATTCCCAGCCCCTACGAACATAAAGCAGCCAGGAATTTCTTTTACATAGTAGGCAAAATCCTCAGCTGGCATCAGCTTTTCCATCCGAATCACTTGAACAGCTTCTCCTAGTGCTCCTGGTGCCACCTCGGAAAAACGCTGGTATTCGCCCTCGTGATTTACGAGTGGCGGATATCCCATCACATAGTCTATCTTAGCTTCTGCACCGTATGCGCCAGCTATTGAAACTGTCATTTCTTCGATTCTGCTGCGGATCAGATAACGGGTCTCCTCGTCGAACGCCCGTACGGTTCCTGTAATGCGACAATGCTCAGCAATGACATTCTGGGCGAATCCCCCTTGAATGGTTCCTATACTAAGAACAGCGGGCTCCAGCGGGTTCACAGAGCGGCTTACGATGCTCTGAAGCTGAGTCACAAGCGCCGCCCCGGCCACAATACTGTCTATCGTGCGATTCGGCATACCGCCATGTCCGCCCCGGCCGATGATATCAATGAAAAATTCATCAGCAGATGCCATAAGAGGTCCTGGCGCACTGCCCACGGTCCCCATTGGAAGCGGAGTCCACAAATGCAAACCATACACCGCATCCGCGCCTTCCAGCATGCCTTCGGCAATCATCCCCTGTGCACCACCCGGGCATACCTCCTCCGCTGGCTGAAAAAGAAAACGCAGCTCCCCTTCTAACTCTTCAAGGCGGCTGCTATAGTAAGAGGCTACACCCAGCAGTATTGAAGTGTGTCCATCATGCCCACAGGCATGCATAACTCCTTCATTTTGCGAAACGTAGTCATTCTTATTCTCCTCTTTAATAGGTAGTGCATCCATATCCGCGCGAAGGACTACCGTTTTCCCCGGCCGATGTCCTCGCAATATACCCGTTACACCATACCCAGACGTGCTTCTCCTAACTTCAATGCCGAATTCTGCTAACTTGTCTGCTATAAATGCTGACGTTTCCTTTTCATGAAAAGACAACTCCGGATGACGGTGTAAATGGCGTCTCCATTCCACGATCTCCGGCATGAGAGAATCAACCGCTAAGCTCTTCATTCGTTCTCCATCCCCTTCTTCATAAACCCGCATCAATAGCATGCGACAGCAGTCCTGTACACTTTGTTCCAGCCGTATACGGCTATAATTCTTTTATTGTAGCAGAAACGCAAAAAACTGGGTATCGTTAGGAGGTGCCTACTCTTGCACAACGTTTAGAAACATACTATCATGAGGTAGAACATCAGCAAACGGATCATGAATTCATCATTATACTTCATAAGGGGGATATGCGTGCTATGATTTTTGAGAACACGGGCCTCGTAGGATTGAAGAGTGATCTTCTCTATCTGGACGAGAGTGCGACAAAGGCTGGCTTCATTCGCTGGCAATGGGAATACTATCGTGCCACTTACGACTGCAAAATTGAAGACCCACAGGATGGTGGCGAATACTTTCTACGCATCAACACTCGCGCTGTCGAGGGGAAGCTGGAGAAAGCTGATGCCGTACTTGCAATTGAAGCCGTATACTTAGGGAAAGCAACATTCCCCCATGGCCTGGAGTATGACTCCCCGGTGCCTAAACCAGTATTGGACACTGCTGCTACTCGGATTCTCGAATTAAAGCAGCTGTTGGAGGCTTGAGTAACAGAAAGGGAAAGACGAAACAAAATGTCAGCCTGCCCAAAAGAGGAACACCCGATTTCCAACTACTCATCTTAACACTACTACTTGTGGGTTTCGGTCTAGTCATGGTCTTCAGTGCTAGCTCCAGTTTGACCTTAGCAAGCTCGAAGTTCGGTAATGACCCTCTATATTTCATGAAACGCCAAATGATTTGGATCGCACTTGGAATCGTTGTTATGTTTATAGCCATGAATATTCACTACAGCAAATTCAAAAAGTGGTATGTCCCTATCTTCATCATCACCGTTATTCTCCTGCTAATTGTAGCCTTCTCCGAAAGAATCAATGGCGCCAAGAGCTGGTTAAGTATCGGGAAGCTAGGGATTCAACCTACCGAGCTGGCCAAAATATCAATTATCCTGTATCTCTCTGCACTGATTACCAAAAAAGGTGAACGGTTTAGAGATTTCCGTACAGGATATATCCCTGTAATGGTCATTGTGGGTATAGTTGCCGGACTTATTATGATGCAGCCAGATTTGGGCTCATGCCTTATTCTCGTGGCTACCAGTGGACTTGTCATTTATGCAGGCGGTGCCAGCATGAAGCATATCCTGGGCTCTATTGCACTCTTGGTGCTAGGGGTAGGAATTGTTATGGGGGCTAAAGCAGCGATTGATTCCCTTTCCCCCGCAACCGACAAAGTAGCCGCCAATCAAGACTATAAAAAAGGCCGTATTCAAGCTTTCATAGATCCCTATCAGGATGCTGAAGGCGAAGGATATAATATTATTCAGTCTTTGACCGCTCTCGGACAAGGTGGAGTCAGTGGCTCTGGCTTTGGCAAAAGCATTCAAAAGCTGGATTATCTTAAATACCCGTATACGGACTTTATTTTCCCCGTCATTGGTGAAGAATTCGGCTTTGTAGGAACGGCATTATTTCTGATGTTATATCTGTATTTTATCTGGCGAGGTATTTTAATCGCATTAAGGTGTAAGGATCCCTTTGGCACACTAGTTGGCATTGGTATTATGGGCCTCATTGCCATTCAGGCCTTTGTCAATATTGGTGGCGTAACGAAGACGATTCCGCTTACTGGTGTAACCTTGCCATTTATCAGCTACGGCGGTTCTTCACTTCTTGTGAGTATGCTGTCCATGGGAATTATGCTGAGCATTTCAAGAGAAACTAATCTTCCAGCTAAAGAGGAAGTCACGAAATCTGTAACTACGGTTAGACAAGTTCGTTCCCGGTAAGATTCATAAATCCGGATGTAATGGAATATATAAAAAAGCAGTCCAAGTTAAATATCTTGGACTGCTTTTTTGTGTACAAGCTCTTTTTCATTAAGCAATTTCATCGTTCTTAAAGGCTACGCCTTCAACTTTGACATTCACTTCAACAATATGAAGTCCAGTCATGCTCTCCACAGCTTCGCGTACGTTCTGTTGAAGCATCCGGCACACTTCATGTATCGGAGTTTCATAGAGAACTATTATACGCAGGTCTACTGCTGCTTCTAGCTGTCCCACTTCAACGGTAACGCCCTTTTGGACGTTCTTGCCACTAAGACGCTTTGCCCAGCCCTCTGATAGGCCACCTGACATGGCTGCAATACCTGGAGTCTCCAAGGCAGCCAATCCGGCAATTTTCGAGACGACGTCATTTGAAATTCGTATATTTCCCATTTCCAATTGAAGTTGTTCTGCCATGCCATATCCCCCCTTAACTCATTATCAATTATTGTAATTCCTAAACAGGCTAAAAAGCAAATCAGTTTCTCGCTTTCTCGTTTACACTTAGGAATAATTTGGGTATATTGATTATGAATTGATCCTGAATACATAGATTGGAGTGTACTTTACATTGAAAAAATGGATTTCACCAGCTTTGCTGGCAATCACCTTTATCCTTAGTGCCATAGGACATTATGCAGATTGGGACCACACGCTTCAGTTCGTTCTCTCTGCAGTAGCCGTTGTGTTTGTGGCTGGCTTTCTGGGCCGCGCTACAGAAAGTGTAGCACATTATGCTGGACAGCGGTTAGGCGGATTCCTAAACGCTACCTTCGGTAATGCCGCAGAGCTAATCATTGCCTTTTTCCTAGTGAAGGAAGGACTGTTCGACATGGTGAAAGCCAGTCTTACCGGTTCCATTATTGGCAATCTGCTGCTTGTCCTCGGTTTAAGTATTTTCGCTGGCGGAATGAAGTTCAAAGTACAGAACTTTAACGTAACCCTTGCCGGTATGAACGGTTCCCTTATGATCGTAGCGGTGATCGCTTTATTTGTACCGGCTATGTTCTTCAATACCCATTCCATAACTGAAAAAGATACAGACGTGCTGAGTTTAATCGTTGCTGGGCTGCTCATCGCTTCGTACATGGCCTGGCTGGTCTTCTCCATGATTACGCACAAGAAACATCTAGAGGACGTTACAGAAGCCGGTAAGGAAGAAATGGCTCATGAGCATGCGCCTAAGTGGTCCAGAAACAGATCCATCCTTTATCTACTTCTTGCTACCGTGATGGTAGCCTTTGTTAGTGAGTGGCTGGTAGGGACGCTTGAGACACTAACTGAGCGCTTTGGATTTAGTGAACTGTTTGTAGGCGCCTTCCTCGTGGCAATCATCGGTAATGCCGCAGAACATAGTGCAGCCATTATGCTAGCCATGAAGAACAAAATCGGTGCGGCAGTAGAAATAGCTGTCGGGAGCAGTCTTCAAATTGCACTATTTGTAGCGCCTGTACTTATCTTCGCCAGTTATTTCATGGGTGATACTATGGACATTGTGTTTACAACGATCGAAATTGTCGCCATTGGTGTCGCGGTCTTTATTGCCAAATCAATCACTCAGGATGGTTCGACCAACTGGTATGAGGGTCTCTTGCTATTAACGGTTTATCTAATTCTCGGAGTCTCCTTTTATCTAGTATAAATACTTCCCTATTCATTCTATAATTCTCAAAAAAAACGCACATGAGTGACGATCTGTCCTCATGTGCGTTTCTATGAATACTATAAATCAAAACTTATTCTTCTTTTGCTTTGTTATTCAATGCCTCATAGAGTACTGCTAAATTCCGCTCCAGCTTACTCAGCACCATTTTACCGGTAATCTCTGGCACCAAACCTGCTCTAACCGCAAAATCGACCTCTCTTGAGAAACCGTACATTTGGGTATCAAGCACTTCCTCATAGAGAGGGCAGTAGCGTGTTGCCAGATTTTCCATCTGCACTTCAATAAGTTGCTGAATTTTATCGGCATCTTCTTGTAGAAGATTGATCGCTTTAAGATTAAACTGTTCCTGTAATTCCGACGAAGTCATGCCTCTTCCCCCCCATGTCCAAAAGTTAAGCTGCTTTTACTATTTTACTTAATATTAGTCGAAATCGGATATCAATACAACAATTCTGTTTATACTAACCATTTATTTGAAAGAAGCAGCTATGTTGTTTATAAGGGATGCCATTAATTCCTCATCTATTTCTAGAAAAAACGCCCCACCGTAAATCGGTAGGACGTCTTTACATACAACTATTACTCAGCTACAACTGTAAAGTTCAAACCGTGTTTAGCAAAAACTTCACTCATTGCCTTCTTAGCTTCTTCTGCATCTGTTCCGTGAACATGAAGCTCGTAACTTTGGCTTGATACCAAAGTCGTGAACAAACCAAGGATACTCTTAACATCAATGTACTTGTTGTCCGCTTGAAGAACGATTGAAGAGTTGAACTGACCTGCCGTTTGAGCAATATCAACGATTGCCGCATTGTTACTGGACATAGAAATCCCTCCGCAACTTGATTATGAAACATAAGTCATTTGTAATCATTTCTTATGATACCTTGAATCCGCTTACTTGTGCAAGGTGTTTTCTTACTTTTACAGCTTATTTCAAGTTTTCAGGATTCAGACCTTCCAGTTCTGGTAACACGAAGATTCCATCCTTACGGATTAATACATCGTCAAAATAAATCTCCCCGCCGCCATAGTCTGGACGTTGGATTAATACAAGATCCCAGTGAATGGAAGACCGGTTTCCGTTATCTGTAACATCATATGCTTGTCCTGGTGTAAAGTGCAGGCTGCCTGCAATTTTCTCATCGAACAGAATGTCATTCATTGGGTGCAAAATGTAAGGGTTAAAGCCTATGGCAAATTCTCCAATGTGACGTGCGCCGTCATCTGAATTCAGGATTTCATTCAAGCGAGCGGAGTCATTGCTTGTTGCTTCAACAATTTTACCGTTCTCGAATTTGAATTTGATATTTTCAAAAGTCACTCCGTTATAAACGGATGGTGCATTATAGCTGATCGTTCCATTTACAGAATCACGAACAGGAGCGCTGTAAACCTCGCCATCCGGAATATTCTTTTGTCCAGAGCATTTCTCTGCACCGATTCCTTTGATGGAGAATTTAAGATCTGTTCCAGGACCTGAAATATGTACCTTATCTGTTCTGCGCATGAGATCAGCCAATGCATCCTGAGCCTTGTCCATTTTGGCGTAATCCAAATTACACACTTCGAAATAAAAGTCCTCAAATGCTTCTGTACTAATATTTGCAAGCTGAGCCATACTCGCATTGGGATAACGTAATACTACCCACTTCGTATGCTTCACGCGTTGTTCACTATGCACTGGATGGGAATACAAAGAATTATACAATTTCATATTTTCTTCTGGAACATCGGACAGGTCATTTACATTCTCACCTGCACGGATGCCGATATAGCAATCCATTTGCTTCATCCGGTTCAAGTCAATTTCAGCCCATGTCTGAAGACTCTCACGAGTTGCATATTTAAGCATGCTGCGTAGGACTGTACGATCTGTCAACTGAACAAAAGCATGACCGCCAGCTTTACCGATTTCCTCAACAACAGCTTTGATTAAATCTCTTTCATTGCCAATCATTTCTACAAGCACGTTCTCGCCTGGCTGAACATCTACGGAATAACCTACAAGATTTGCCGCCAGCTTTTGAATTCTGGGATCTTTCATTGTGTACTCTTCCTTCCTCTGTCTGAAAAATAAGCATGCTGTTCTATTGTAGCACGCCCTTTATGGAGCGCAAGACCTGCATAACCATGTAAAGATTAACGGTAACCTGTGAAATCCACCTTAGATACATAAGTTTCATTTTCAGATTTATTCATCATTTCACCGGAATAGCTTACTTTTCGATTCAAGGTAAGCCTTCTGGGAAGATTATGCTTCTTATCAACCGTTAGGTGGTAGACCGTTTCAACATTAGCCTGTTTCAGCTTTTGCTGTAGCTCATTATTTTTCTTCTGCCACAGCTTCTCCAAAGCTTTCGTCACTGCCTGATCAGCCTCTGTGTTGTTCTCAGCGGATTCGGGGACTTTAGGACGAAGGTTCTGCATTTCTTTTTCCAATTCAGCAGACAGCTGCTTTCTAGCCTCTGAAGGGGTCAATTCGATTCGCAGCACACTTGTCCCTCTGCCTGCTCCAGCCTCTTCGGTTACACTCGTCTCCATGGACTCAAGCTCCTCGAGTTGCTTTAGCGGATTTAGCGCAGGTAATGGATTTCCCTCCTCCGAGGAATTTTCAGTAGTCTGAAGTTCCCATCTGCCCTCTTTTTTCTCTAACTGACTGTAATAAGGTTTCAGAGCATATGCGCTACTCTTTAAGTCTTTAACGCCATCAGCTGCTGCTTTTTTGGTCATAGATTTATCTGGAAGAAGCGTGTACAGCTTGACCTTTTTATGATCCTCCACTGTGCCTCCGTAGAACAATAAGGATTCAGGAACCGTTGTTCCCCCTCGTTTCAGCATATTCGCCCCTTCAAAAACAACCTCATCACTTCCAGCCATCCCTGCCAACGCCAAACTTAAATCTTCCTTCGCAGGTTTGTCTCTTATGACGCTACATCCGCTACATAACAGGCAATACAGTGTCAGAACTAGAGGGACTCCTCCCTTAAGTAATAATAGCTTTCTCACGGACCTCAGGCCTTTCTCGGAGTATTTTACTTAAGTACAACCCACGTATAGGGTTCTCCCTTCCTGCAAGCCTTATACCGCAATTAGAGCCAGAATAACTGTGCATATAAAAAAAGAACCCATGAGGCTTACCTCACGGGTTCTTAATATTGCTATCATTTTCTTTCGTATCAAAAACAACTTGGTTCCGGCCGTTATTCTTAGCTTTATACAGCGCCATATCCGCTCGATAAAATAATGACTCAACACTTACTCGATCGTCCATCCAGCTCCATTCCGCTATTCCGCAGGATACCGTTACACTAGGTTCAGTTTCTTCCATAACGCGTTTGCGTATACGCTCAGCTACATAACCCGCCTGCTGCATTCCCATTAACGGTAAATAAACGGAGAGCTCCTCCCCACCCCACCTCGCAGCAATGTCGCCTTGACGGATGGAAGATTTCACAATTTCACTAACCTCTTTTAGAATCTTATCGCCTTTTTGATGACCATAGGTATCATTCACGATTTTGAAC
The DNA here is from genome assembly GCF_037972555.1 of Paenibacillus sp. FSL R5-0744. Taxonomy (NCBI): domain Bacteria; kingdom Bacillati; phylum Bacillota; class Bacilli; order Caryophanales; family Paenibacillaceae; genus Paenibacillus; species Paenibacillus sp. FSL R5-0744. Next base: position 2,705,004 of record NZ_CP150228.1, on the reverse strand, counting down.
TGATCAATATCCACAACAATTAAACAACCGCAGAAGTCCGTAGACTGTCTTTCTTTTATCTCTTCGTCCAAATAATGACGAGCATAGAGACCCGTTAGGCTATCTCTATTCGCAAGACGTCTAACTTCAGCATGTAGCCTGGCGTTACCTACTGCTAGACCAATATGTCCCGCCATCGCCTGCAATAGCCTGTAGTTGTCATAGGAAAAATAATGAGAATCTCGATGTGCCAGCATAATCGCACCTCGCACTTCTCCACCCACACTAAGAGGTGTGGCAATCAACGACTGCGAACCGGTAGCATTCATTAGTCGGGAAGTTGTCTTAGGATTATCTATGTAGTCAGACATGATCAGTGATTCACCTGTGGAATACACCTTTCCACCTAAACCTGCCCCTACTTCTAATACTTCATTCTGCAATGAGGGATGGTTGCAGGCAATAACTTCTAGGCCACCCTTTTCCTCATTCATATGTAAGATACAGCAGTAATCTGCACCAAACATTTCAAGTAGCTCTTCAAACGCAAATTGAAAAATATCGCCTAAACGCAAGCTTTGATTCAAACGCTGGGTAAGCTCATTACTCATGCGAAGCTCACGGATTAGCTGATTGGAGCGCTCATAAAGCTTGGCGTTCTCAAAAGCAGTCCCTGCCGTATCGGCTACCATTGTGAGAAACCGTAAATCAACGTCAGGGAAGATTGGATTATCCATCACCATATGGAATACCCCATAAACCCCCTGCTTACCACCTAACGGAAGCCCTATTTCTACATTTCGGTGATTTTCATCACTAGTGTGCAGCGCAACACGTCCATCCTTAAACGCCCTGGCACAGACATCATCACTGGACATGTGGAAAGGTAACGGTTTGACCTGCGGATTAGTGCTGCGATGATCTTGTGACATATACAGGTCGAGTCTGGCTCCAGGATACATCGCAGAGATGCTATCAATGACTTCCGAAAGTACAGCATCTACATCAATATTGTCATGCATCCGCTGAACAATCTGAAATAACAATGAACGACGATTGCTTTCACGTTCTGCATGAATATGGGTACTTGCAAGATCAGCTACAAATATATGTTCAAACTTATGATAAAAACAGGTGCGGTAATGCAGCGACATAGCTTCTGCAGTATCTCGTCCACCCATTTCATATTGTTGCGTAGGCATAGAACAGCCCAAAAAAGCAAAAATTTTATTGTCGACGCGAGTGAATAGCGGTATGGTAAAAAAACTCAGATCCTTACCTTCTACGGTTAACGGAACGGCAGAGATTGTTTCTGAAATCAAGCTAGAAGCCGCCGCCTGTTCCCACTGCTGCCTCCATAGTTCTTGTTGATCCAAACTATTGTTTATATATTTACCTTCAAAATTCAGCACACACCATTCCCATGATCTAGAGAATGGAAGGGCATTGAGCCCACCAAACCATTCATTGAAACTGTCTGCAATCAAATTTGCTAGATAAGGGAAGTCATGCGTTACTATTTCCGTTTCCCTAAGCCAGGCGGTGGGATCTTCGGAATCTCTACTAGCGTATAAGTTGTCCTGTAACAGCATACGGCTGTCTTTATGGACGTATGCTTTCTGCTCTGACATAACGAAGATCCCCTTTGCATCTTGATTAAGAAAACTATCTTCACTAGTAACAACTAATTAACTATATTTTACTCCCTTTCTTTGTGCATTGCATTATATTTTCATCATTTCCGGGACTTTTTTTTAGGACCAAAGAACTATCGACAAAGATTGACAAAAACTCTTTTAATAAGCGCTTGACTTTATATACTGTATTCATATAATATTTATTGTTGAACAAGACTGTAACAAGTCTTACTTGGGCGTAACGTTGTGTCACCCTCACGCATTTCGTTACTGCCAGGGCAGCGGCTGAACTTCCCTGGCAGTGTGGAAGCCATTAATGCTAATCACGGATACGAAATGCGGCGCAAATAGGCCCTACCCTGAAATTTCAATTATAAAGGAGTCTACTATAACATGGCACGTTACACCGGACCTAAATTCAAACTCAGCCGCCGTCTGGGAATTTCCCTTAGCGGTACAGGAAAAGACTTGAAACGCCCTTTTCCACCAGGACAACACGGAGCTAACCAACGCAGAAAAGTAAGTAACTACGGAATGCAGCTTTTGGAAAAACAAAAACTGCGTCACATGTATGGTTTGGGAGAGAAACAATTCAAAACTCTCTTCACTAAAGCACAAAAGCTTCCAGGTCTTGCGGGCGAAAACTTCATGTTCTTGCTTGAAAGCCGCTTGGACAACCTAGTTTACCGTCTTGGATTTGCTAACTCCCGTGCTGGTGCACGTCAGTTGGTATCCCACGGACACGTAACTGTTAACGGCAAAAAAGTCGACATCGCTTCTTACCGTGTAAGCTTGGGCGACGTTATCGGTCTTCGCGAAAGAAGCCAAAGCATGGCTTCCATCAAAGAAGCTCTTGCTAACCGTTCCCACCTTCCAGCTTACCTGGAATCTGCTGAAGGATCTTTCGAAGGTAAATACATTCGTTTGCCAGAACGTTCCGAGCTTTCCCAGGATATCGATGAGAAACAAATCGTCGAGTTCTACAACCGTTAATATCTCGTTTATAGCGAGTATGACCAAAGCCTCCGGATTTATCCGGAGGCTTTTTGTTATTCTAATAGGTAATGAACACTCCGACTGCATTCAAAATCGCCAATTTGTGCTATAATAATTCCGTTAAAAGGAGGAATTATCGTCGATGGTTCAAGAGAACAAGAAAAAAAACGTAAAGAAGCCTTCACCCCGCAGATCTGGGCTTAGCAGGTTCGGTTCTGTAGTTAAGTGGATGTTTATTCTTGGCATAATAGGCATTCTGTTCGTCGGTGGTGCAGCAGCAGGATACGTCACTTCCATGGTGAAAGATGAACCTGTTCGCTCTGAGGAAATGATTCAACAGCAAGTCGGACAAAATGCGATCACCGGATTCGCATACTTCCGTGATGGCGCACCGATCGGCCAGCTTCGTACAGAAGAAGATCGAAGGCTCATTCAATACAACGACATCCCCCAGATTATTATTGATGCAGTTCTCGCTATAGAGGACAATAATTTCAATGAGCATAATGGCGTGGATTTCAAAGGCACCTTACGTGCCGTCAAACAAAAGATATTAAATGAATCCGTTCAGACCGGAGGCAGTACACTTACTCAACAGCTCGCAAGACGTGTATTTCTCAATCTGGATCGAACAGAAGATCGTAAAGCAAAAGAAATTCTACTTTCACTTAGACTAGAGCGCTTCTTGACCAAGCAAGAGATTTTAACGGCTTATCTGAACAAGGTTCCGTTCGGTAATGGCTCGAATGGCTATAACGTATTTGGGATTAAAGCTGCATCCAAAGGTATATTCGGTCTGGATGATCTAGACAAGTTGAATATTGCCCAAGCGGCGTATTTGGCCGGTCTTCCACAGCTCCCCTCCGCTTATTCAGCATTCAATGGCGTTGGAGAATTCAACGCAAAGGCGTTCAATAGAGCTATGGATCGTCAACAGCTTGTACTTCGTCGTATGCTAGAGGAGAACAAGATCACTACCTCCCAATATGATGAAGCACTCAAGTTTGATATTAAAAGCTCTCTCGCTCCTCACACTAAGAAAGCTTATGCTACATATCCATACCTAATGATGGAGACGGAGCGTAAAGCATCTGAGATTCTTTTGTCACTAAATGAAAAGAATAACAGTACAGCTGATACCACTAGCTCTAGTGATAATGCCGTACTTCTTGAGGAAGCAAGACAACAGTTAATGACCGGCGGTTACCGAGTCTATACCACTATTGATAAGAAAGTATACAGTGCAATGCACAGTATTTCCGAAGATAGTAGTAATTTCACCAAGGACAGCAAAACAAAAGGTGTTGAACAGACGGCTGGCATTTTGATCAACAACAAGACCGGAGCCATTCTCGGTATGATTGAGGGCCGCGATTTTAATATCGAGCAAATGAACTACGCAACCCAAATGGTCCGGCAACCCGGCTCAACGATGAAGCCGATTTCAGCATACTTACCTGCCTTAGATGCAGGACTGATTCAACCTGCTGGAATCTTAGATGATGCTCCAATCATTTTGAAGGATGGCGGGAAAGGCTTCCATATCCCTAAAAATGCTAACAATCGCTATCAGGGTTTAGTTACGGCTCGCTATGCACTTAATAAATCCCTCAACCTACCGGCGCTTAAACTTTTTAACGAGAAGGTCGGAATAGAGGATGCTTGGGCCTTTACTAAAAAGCTAGGGATCACTACACTCACCGAAGATGATTACAGAGCGCAGACTGGGGTTATAGGTGGTCTTCGATACGGTACATCCGTTGAGGAATTAACCAATGCCTATTCCGCCATTGGCAATAAGGGAGCATTTAATGATGCTTATATGATTGAGAAGATTGTGGATTCGGAAGGCAAGATCGTTTATCAGCACAAAGTTAACCCTGAACAAGTATTCTCTGAGCAAACTGCTTATCTAATGACCGATATGCTGCGTACAGTAATCACAGAAGGTACTGCAAGCACAGTAAGAAGAGATTATAAACACTTTAAAGACGTTCCTATTGTAGGTAAGACTGGCTCCACTCAGAACTATGGAGATGTCTGGTTCATGGGCTACACCCCTGATGTCACACTTGGCATGTGGGTTGGTTATAAGGAACAAATTAATACCCTTACAGGAGATACACAAAAACGACAAGCACAGACCTTATGGGCTAAAGTCATGAATGCTGTTATCGATAAGCAGCCAGACTTGTTCGTTACAGACAAATTCACACAACCTGAAGGAATTACCAAAAAGACAGTTTCCGCATACAGCGGTAAGCTGCCAACGGCTCTAACTGACAAATTCACAACGGATCTTTTCAATGCGAAATATGTACCTAAAGAGAGCGACGATGGGATTTCCAAAGCCAAGTATATTACTTACAATGGCGTCAACTATATCCCACTCGAAGGTACACCGGAGGATTTCCTGAAAGAAAAAATCGTCGTTAAACGTGAAAAGCCGATCCAGGAATTAGTTAAGGAGCTCTTGGCAGCCTTCCCTAAGATGAAGGAGCATAAATCGCTGGAGTATTATATGCCAGCCGATGCTAAGACAGATTTCCCTACTGAAGTCGATCCACGCGTGGACGACGGTACTTCGCCTTCTGCTCCTGGAAATGTAAGTGTCTCATACAGCACTGGAAAAGCTGTGATCAGCTTCTCCCCAAGCGGCTCTCCAGATGTAGTAGGGTACCGCTTATACCGTTCTTTAAACGGCGGGTCATTCCAGAAGCAAGCTGTAATTATGGCTGACGAGAGCAAGGTATTCTCACCAGGAACACCTGCGAGTGCCAATGCAACATTCTATGTCAGCGCTGTTGATGTCGCAGGTAATGAGACAGCTTCTGGTAGCGTTGCTGGAGGCACTACACCAACTCCAGAAGCAACACCAACTCCAGATCAGCAACCGGAGACAACGCCTCCTACAGGCTCTGAGAGTACACCAGGAGAGGATATCGAGATTCCTGGAACCATTCTACCGACGCCTACTTCAACGCCATCTGGCGAAGGTAGCAGTAACGGAAACAGTAATAGTGGTACAGCCGGCAATACGACTGGAAACCATTAACCGGTAGTCCGAAGAATAACTTCACACAGCAAAACACCGTTCCCTTGAATTCATTAGGGAACGGTGTTTTTTTATGATCCATTCTAATCTTCTATCGTTGATAAATCGCCAGTTGGGAGATGAAGCTCCCAAGCCTTTAATACACGCCGCATGATTTTACCTGATCGTGTCTTAGGAAGTTTATCCTTAAATTCGATCTCTCTCGGCGCAGCATGCGCAGACAGTCCGGCTTTGACAAATGCCGCGATCTCCTCTTTGAGAGCAGCTGTAGGAGTATAGCCTTCTCTCAGCGAAATGAAAGCCTTGATAATTTCCCCACGCACCAGGTCTGGTTTACCAATTACACCCGCTTCTGCCACAGCAGGATGCTCTACCAATTTACTCTCCACTTCAAAAGGTCCTATACGCTCACCAGAAGAGTTGATAACGTCGTCAATCCGTCCTTGAAACCAGAAATATCCATCATCATCCATATAAGCAGAATCACCAGAAATGTACCAACCAGGAATGCGGAAATACTCCTCATACTTCGCCTTATTGTTCCAGATCGAATTCATCATGGATGGCCAAGGCGTCCGTATTGCAAGATTCCCCATTGAGAATGGTGGGAGAACATTGCCTCGATCATCTAAAATCGCTGCTTCAATGCCTGGCAACGGACGGCCCATAGAACCTGGTTTGATATCCATTCCAGGATAATTACAGATCAGTTGCGCTCCCGTCTCTGTCATCCACCAGGTATCATGAATGCGCTGGTTGTAGAACTTATCTCCCCATCGCACGACTTCAGGATTTAACGGTTCTCCAACAGACAGGACATGGCGCAGGCTACTCAAATCAATTCCCTGAATTGAACTCTCTCCTGCCCCCATCAACATACGAAATGCTGTAGGTGCACTGTACCAAATACTAACCTTATTTCGTTCAATCGTCTTATACCAATCCTGAGGACTAAAGCGTCCCCCTCTCACGACATTCGTTACCCCATTTAACCAGGGAGAAAATATTCCGTAAGATGTTCCTGTCACCCAGCCTGGATCAGCTGTACACCAGTAAATATCATCTGGACGTAGATCCAGCACCACTCTACCTGTATAATAATGTTGAATCATTGCTCTTTGCACATGATAAACGCCTTTAGGTTTTCCTGTAGAACCTGATGTATAATGCATGATAAGGCCATCGTCCAGGTCAAGCCATTCCAATTCGAGCTCAGAAGACGCGTTATCCATCTCCTCAGTGAAACCTAAGTTACCTTGCTCGATATCAGAGGTACCGCCTACTAGAAAAATATGACGCAAATTCGGAAGCTCATCTCGCTTCACACGATGAAGTAGTTCAGGTGTAGTAACCAAAGCAACCGCACCACTATCTTCCAGCCGGTCCTTAACTGCTGTTTCCATAAAGGCTTCGAACAGAGGGCCCGCTATTGCCCCAATCTTCAGAATACCTAGTAAACTAAAATATAGTTCCGGTTGACGAGGCATAAAAATAAATACCCGATCTCCCTTACCGATACCATATTTACGCAATACATTTCCGAACCGATTCGACCGTTCCTGCAGATCGGCAAATGTATAGGATTCATCCCGCACCGCATCACTGTAGAGCAGGGCCGTTGCCGCTCCCCGTCCTTCTTGAACGTGGCGATCCACTGCTTCATGTGCCATATTAACCTTTCCAGTGTCATACCATGAGAAGTTACGTTCAACATCCTCCCACTTAAAATTGGCTACTGCCTGGGTGTAATCAGACATATTGGAGCTCTGCACACGGCCAGGCAAAATTTCGCTATGGACTTGACCCATCACTCTTGCCTCCCTCACTCGTTTGATTTAAGCTTTAAGGGTAAGACTCTTCTCTTAGATAATGATGTCAATGCAATGAATGTGAATTTTTTATGTCTGAATTAGTATAACATAGCAAACGTTTACATTCCATATTTTATCATCCGAAAGGAGCACGGCTATGGAGCATCGTAAAATCCCTGTTTCCCATACGCTTTCATATAAAGGTAGAACAATAACAATAAGTGGCCCCCGATCTCCAGAGGACCTTAAAGCCCTTCACATGCATCATGATCTTGATGCCTTTCGCAAGCCGATTGAACAGCAAGAAGCTCTCATAGAGATTGCTAGCCTGCCAGAAGGACGTATAATTACAGCTGTAGAGGATGGCACTATAATAGGCTATGTAACCTTTCATTATCCGGATGAAATGGAGCTTTGGTCACAGGGTGGAATGATGGATCTAATTGAGCTTGGAGCTATTGAGGTGAGTAATGATTATAGGGGAGCCGGACTAGGCCGGCTGCTTATTTCCACTGCTTTTGAGCAAGAGCAATTGGAGAATTGTATCGTCTTTACAACAGAGTATTATTGGCACTGGGATTTAAAAGGGAGTGGGCTTGATGTGTGGGCTTATCGTCAAATGATGGAGCGGCTAATGAAAACTGTAAATATGGTTTGGTATGCTACGGATGATCCTGAAATCTGTTCACATCCAGCAAACTGCCTAATGGTTCGTATTGGACAAGAGGTACCTATGTCCTCACAGGAGACTTTCGACAGGGTACGCTTTAGACAGCGCTTCATGTACTAAACGAGTACTAAAGATGCTGCAGCATATATTCTAATATAGAATGTGAGCGCCCTGAGGCTTCCACCGTGAACTCCTTAAAACTCACATTTGCTGACCCGTCAGACTTATCAGACATCGAACGAATAATAACAAAGGGAGTGGCGTTCATCACACACACTTGTGCAACCGCCGCCCCTTCCATCTCCACGCACGCTCCGTCCAATTCCTCTCTTAATTTGGCTACAATCTTCGCATTAGAAATGAATTGATCACCTGAAAGTACTTTGCCAACCAAGTACTTTTGGCCTAACTCGTTACACGCCCTCTCAGCAAGGAGTACCAATGAAGGGTCTGCCTGAAAGACAGAATTATCCTGATAAGGTATTTCACCTTTTGAAAAGCCAAGTGCTGTAGCATCCATATCATGCTGAACACAAGTAGATGATATAACAATATCTCCAATATTCAATTCAGGATGCACAGCCCCAGCAACCCCAGTAAACAAGACACTAGACACACCAAAGGAATCAATTAGAATTTGTGTCGTAACTGCTGCATTCACTTTACCTACCCCAGATTTACAGAGCACTACAGACTTTCCTAATATATTACCTATGTAATAATGAATTCCTGCCTTGACCTTCGTCTCCTTATTCTCCATCCTTTCTAGTAATAGCTTAATCTCTTCATCCATCGCACCAATTAATCCGATTATTTCAGGCAAAGATACCGCCTCCTCCGATGATTTACTCTGTAAAAAACATAAAAAGCTCCAAAAGGAGCTTTTTACGGAAATACTGTTTAGTTCTTAAATTACTTATTCAGATGATTAACAGACAAGCGGAGAATCGTTTCATGAGGCAAGATAACCCGCGGATTCTCAACCGTCTCTTTCTTCATGAGTTTCGTCAAAAGTCTCATTGCTACCGCACCTAGGTCATACATAGGCTGGGCTACAGTTGTCAACAATGGACGAACCATCGAAGCCATACGGATGTTATCCACACTAATAATGGAGAAGTCATCCGGTACCTTCAGGCCTTCATCCTGAATACTGTGAATTGCACCAATAGCCATCTCGTCGGTTGCGGCAAAAATAGCGGTTGGCTTCTTCTTGAGTCCAAGGAAATACTTCATAGCTTCGACACCAGATTCATAGCGGTAGTTACCGATACGTACCAAGTCTTCTTGATACTCGATTCCAGCCTGTTCAAGTGCCTTCTTATAACCATGGAAACGTGCATATCCATTCGCAGGATCCTGGAGTGTACCACTGATCATTGCGATTTCTCGGTGACCGTGACGAATCAAAGTATTCACTGCATCAAAAGCAGCGGTTTCATGATCGATGTCAACGGAAGGATAAGTTCCCTTCTCATCCCGTGTAGCACATAGGACAATCGGAACTGCAGAAGTCTGGAAAGCTTGAATATGTTCTTCGGTTACCGTACCACCCATGAAGAGCAGACCATCGACCTGTTTCTCCAAAAGGGTATTGATGACACGGATTTCCTTTTCTTTACGCTTATCCGCGTTACACAATATGATATTGTAATGATACATGTTCGCGATATCTTCAATCCCGCGTGCAATTTCTGCAAAAATCGAGTTTGAAATATCTGGGATGACAACCCCAACGGTTGTCGTTTTCTTACTGGCAAGTCCTCTCGCCACGGCATTGGGACGATATCCCAAACGCTCAATCGCTTCAAAAACTTTCTTCCGGGTCTGCGGTTTCACGTTAGGGTTATTGTTCACAACCCGTGATACCGTAGCCATAGATACGCCTGCTTCTCGAGCTACATCGTAAATGGTTACCGTCAAATTACTCTCTCCATTGCGATAAATTTTATCGTTCGACTAATTAAAAATATGATACGACACTTTGTACAATTGTGCAATGATAACGCTTCATTTTCCTTTCAAAATTTCTTTCAAGGCTGAAGACGTAACCCCTAATTACAATTTTTGACTAGTGTAGGTTTCCCTATTCACGAGCACAATAATGTAACTTCTATCTATCGTAACAAAAAGTGAGTGAAAAATCCAACATTCCGTGAAAGTTTTTCATTATTTTCACAGAATGTTTTAATAATTTGCGTTTTTAGTCGATTGGAACGTTAATTGAGACAGTCTTCGACTAGTTTCTTCCATCCAATTCTGGTCTTTAAGCCCCTCAGCTAGTCGGTATAGATCAAGTAACATATCCACTCTAGCCTGAATTGTCTCTCGGATAGCCAACTCTAATTCTTGAAATCCTCCGACAATAACCTCTGTCAAAGCTTCTTTTAGGACACTAGCTAATTCATTTCTTTGAGTAAACGAAAAATCTTGTTTTGGCACATCCGCGTTCAATTCTTTCACTAACTTTCCTAAATCTGCTTTAATAAACGACAAGGGCTCATAACTAGTACATTTCGGACAAGTATAGACAGGGACATGTGTAATCTTCACCCTCGTATTAAAAATCAATGAATGCATATGTAAGTTCATGAGGCCACCACAGCTACACAACTTCTCCATTAAGTTATCTGTATACATCTTCTACACCTCTTGCAAGAAATGAATTAAGTACAAAGTATGACTTTTCAATTTCTATATTCGACCTCCCTCGATTAAAACCCTCTTTAATTGCATATAATGATTAAATTGGCAATTCGTCTATAATTTACAACCCTTTAGATGACTTCGTATTTTAAATTTGATAGAATATGAAGGATCATGTGATACGAAAGGAGCTTAACAAAATGAGACTAGATGGAAAAAAGGTCATAGCACTCGTAGACGATGAATTTGAAGATTTGGAGCTCTGGTATCCCGTGTACCGAGTAAGAGAAGAAGGCGCTGAGGTTCACTTGGCAGGTTTGGAAAAAGATAAAACATACATCGGCAAATATGGTGTGCCTGCAAAAGCAGAGTACTCCTGGGACGATCTTAATGCCGCAGATTATGACGGGATTTTAGTTCCTGGTGGCTGGGCCCCTGATAAAATCCGTAGATACAGTGCCGTACTAAAGCTAGTACAGGATTTCAATGCAGCTAAGAAACCTATTGGGCAGATCTGCCACGCAGGCTGGGTATTAATTTCCGCTAAAATTCTGGAAGGTGTAACCGTCACCTCCACACCCGGTATCCGTGATGATATGGAGAATGCCGGAGCGATATGGAAAGATGAAGCTGTGGTTACGGATGGACATATTATTTCTGCTCGTCGCCCGCCAGATCTGCCGCCCTATGGCAAGGCTTTTTGTGATGCTCTTGCTGGGGAATAAACAGTAGAAATAAAGTTTAAAATCAAACAAGCCCTGTCTCTCCATTTGAGGAACAGGGCTTTTGATTTGCTTCGCTCGACTTTGGAGCTACTTACTTAATTCTAATGGACGCTTTCTCCTTGATTTTGTTTGGATAAGAATTAAACCAGAAAGTCAACGGTTGGGGTAGCTTTTCCTTGCCTACATTGAAGATATAGGTTACTGTAGTTCCCTTACTACTTTCATTAAACTCTCTATATCCTGAGTAATTATTTTTGATAGTTTCCATCATATGCCCGCTTCCAGAGCTATCTTCAAAATAATCGCTCAATGCAAAATAATAAAGCGACTCCTTATCTTCTTTAGGAATAAAATAGTCCAATACCAGAATTCCCTGCTCTTCGTCCTCCATTCTTTTGGAAATCGTCAGATTGCTATCCGGTACCTTCAGAATCTGCTGTGTTTCGGTATTAATCACAAGCTCAAGCTTAGATTGATCTAGAGCAGAAATCCCTTCAATTTCAAACTTAATCGGATCATCAGGTCTCATATTATCATTATGATAAATATTCGATCCACTTACCCACATTAATTCCTCTTGTTGCTCTCCTTTTCCGATGACAAGCTTAGGTGAAAGCATATTAAATATCCTCATTGTATTCTTTTGGTCATATCTTTCCCGCATATAAATACCCGTAGGTCCAATATAGATATTCTCCATATTAATTTGCTGTCCGGCGATGGACAGACTATCCTTTAGATCAACTCTTTTTCCTTGAATATAAGCCTTGTTGGTATCCATTGGGATCTGAATGTTTAAAGATTTAAGCTCACCGCTTGATAAAGCTGGATCATCAGGTGCTGGAAGCAACCTTAGAGAAATATTTAACGGGTCTTCCAACTCATCCTGATATTCATCCCATACGATTTGCTCGTACATAAGAGTTGTCCCAGGAGATCCAACATCTTGTGCGTTAATTGTGCTAAACCCGCTGTATCCTGTGCGATAAATATTACTTTCAGGAGTCTTTTTCAAGGATAGTCCAAACAGCTGCATTTTCCGATCTGTATTGTTTTCAATTGTATACAGAACCGCAATTCCTCTTCGATCGGCCATAATTCCATTAACCGTCCACTTTATTCCATCCACCTCAGTTGAAGAAATATTTACTTCCTTCATCATCCCTGCGTCAAGTGCCGATGTGATGGTCAGATTATTAGCGATAGTCGGGCGAAACACTTCAAGCTGACCCCAGCTTTTTGGTGGTAACTGCGCACGTACAGGATTGGCCATCTGATTTACCCATGGGACAATAATCAATAAGGCGATAGCTAAGACCGCCAACGTAATAACAGCGTATCTTTTTCTAAAAGATAACCCTTTTCGGTTACCTAGCTGCATCCCCTTGCGAATCGCGGCGTCTAGTTTAACTTCCGGGATTTCCTCAGCCTCGACATTAATTTTATGAAAATATTCGTTAAGTAGCTTTTCTTCAGACTTAGCCATAAAATAGATCTCCCTTCCGTTTCATTCGGTCACGCAGTTGTTTCAGACCTTTGTTGAGCCATGTCTTTACCGTACCCTCCGGTTTATCGAGCACCTCTGCAATTTCTACAAGGGTCATATCCTTGTAATATTTGAGTACAAGCACCTGGCGATACTTCGGCTTAACCCCATCCAGCGCTTGTTCCATGTCCAATCTGCGGTCGCTTTTCATCTCCATAATCCCTATATCACTTCGAGTAGCTTCTGTGACAGCATTCCTCTTTCTGCGCTTCAACTCATCATTACAACAATTGATCAGAATGCGTGTTAACCAAGGAACAAACCTTTCGGAGTCCTTTAAGCTTTTACGTTTAATCCATGCACGACAGGTTGCCTCCTGCAGAACTTCTAACGAATCCGCCTCGTTTCGCAGATAGCTGTAAGCAATGCTGTAAAGCTTTCTTTTCTGTTCAGCTACCAGCTCGTAGAATGTATCTTCTTCCGTAGCAACTATTTCCATTTCGTCTTTAATAATGTGTTCCATCCTTGTTTTGTCCTCCCCCCTTGCCTTTACGCATAAATCAATCCTGTTCAACTCTCTATATATATTGACTGCGCCGAAGCGCAAACGGTTTTGTTTTTTTATAACAATCTAGTACAAAAGAAAAAGGCTCGGCAAGAATGCCGAACCTTGATGTGGACTTGATGATGGAGCGCTTGATAACTATGAAGAAGCTTTCTCCTTTGTTTCCACGCTCGTTCCAAGCGTAATTCCGCTTTTCTGAGCATAAGCACTTAGGATTTCTTCCGTTTCCGAGCTTGTACGATGATGGAAGCAAGCCTTGGCAACCCTTGTAGCGTCTATAGCCAGTGTATTCAGGGTACGGTGTTTAACCTTCAGCAGTGCCTGCGGCGACATGCTTAGATCACTAATCCCTAACTCCAGCCAAAGTGGCAAAGAACGCTCATCTGCCGCCATTTCACCACATACACTAATATCTATTTTTGCATTACGCGCTGCTTCTACAGTCATACGGATCATTCGCAGAACCGCTGGATGATATGGATGATACATATGCGCAATTTGTTCATTCATTCGGTCTACGGCTAGTACATATTGCACCAAATCGTTCGTACCGATACTGAAAAAATCAACTTCCTCCGCCAGTAAATCCGCAATCATAACCGCAGCTGGAACTTCAATCATAATACCGACTGGAATATTCCGATTAAACGGTATGCCCCGTAGCTCCAGTTCAGCCTTCACTTCTTCCAATACAGCTTTTGCTGCTTGTACTTCTTCTACGGAAGATATCATAGGGAACATTAGCTTTACATTCCCATACGTACTCGCCCGCAAAATGGCAGTTAGCTGAGTTTTGAACATATCCTGTCGATTCAAGCTGATTCGAATGGCACGATAGCCAAGGAACGGATTCTGCTCTTCTGGCAGCTGGAAGTAATCCAGATGCTTGTCCCCGCCTATATCCAGCGAACGGATCACAACCATATTGCTGCCTACCTTCTCGACAACCTGTTTGTACACTTCAAATTGTTCATCCTCCGTCGGAAAAGAACTGCGATCCATATAAAGAAACTCTGTACGGAATAGACCTACACCCTCGGCTCCATACTTGAGCGCTAAATTCAGTTCTTTGACGGAGCTGATATTACCAGCCAATCGCAGGTTAACGCCATCTTTAGTGACGGCATCGACTGTAGCAAGCAATTCCAGTTGTTCTTTCTTTTTATGCTGCTTATTCCGAAGAGAAACATATTCATTGATCGTTACCTCATCAGGATGAATTTGCACAGATCCGGTGTCTCCGTCTATCACGAGCATGTCTCCGGTCTGAATTGGGTTAGATAAATTATTCTCCAAACCTGCTACGAGCGGAATGCCCAGCGCACGAGCCATAATGGAGGAATGTGAGGTTTTACCGCCCATCATAGTAACAATACCTAGAACATAAGTTGGGTTCAAGTGAGCTAACTGGGAAGGAGACAACTCCTTCGCTACGAGAATATACGGCTGTGTATCCGATGGCAGCGTGACCTCAGGAGCACCTAAAAGATGCTTTAACAGACGGTTACCGACATCCTTGATATCCACCGCCCGCTCCTTCATGTATTCATCATCCAGCAGATCAAACATCGCTACAAAATGATCAATCGCTTCCTTAACAGCCACTTCCGCCGCCTTATACTGGCGTTCAATAATCCCCCGGATTTCGCTCATAAACACCGGATCATCCAAAATCGCCAGATGAGCATCAAAAATGCTGGATTCCTCCGGACCGACTACTTCTCTGAATTCTTTTTTGATGAATTCAATCTCGTCCTTAGAGGTACGGATACCTTCGTATAAACGCTCAAACTCCTTAGCTAGATCCACTGGGTTCACTTGTGTGTCTGGTAAGCTCCACTCCCAGTTCGGTAAGACAAAGGCCTTCCCGATAGCTACACCTGCTGCTGCGCCTATGCCTTGTATCATCCTTCTATCCCTCCAACGTTACTTTCATGTAAGACTACGGACATTACTGAAGATTGCCCCTTTTTAACATTTTTAAATGGAGCATAGCTCCATGATTTTACTCGATCAGGATTCGTAATCACCATTGGTGTAGCCAGTGAAGCTGCATGCTCACGCAAATAAGCGAGGTCGAATTTAACAAGCAATTGACCTGGTTCCACACTGTCGCCTTCTTTTACTACCGCCTCAAATGGCCCTTTAAGCTGCGAAGTGTCGATCCCTATATGCATAAGTACCTCCAGCCCTTCCGGCGTAGCAATACCAACGGCGTGCATTGTAGGATAGACGTGCATAACCTTCCCGAATACAGGCGAAGTAAGCTCCCCTTTTTCCGGCAAAAATGCAACTCCATCACCCACCAGCTTCGCTGCAAAGATGTGATCCGGCACTTCCTCTATGGGCATCATTCTACCCTGCATCGGAGAACTGAACAATACCTGAGGCAAATCACGAAGCATTAGCTTATTAATCTCCTCGCGGATCAGCTCTGAATACGTACCAAATACTACCTGGACATTCCCGCCACCGAGCTTGATAATCCCAGCAGAGCCAAGACCTTTGAGCGCCCCGGTATCAATATATCGATCATTATGGACGGTAAGCCTCAAACGAGTGATACAGGATTGTACTTGTACGATATTCTCCTTACCACCAAGCGCCTCCAAGATCAATGGTGCCTGATAAGGGATGTTTCCTGCCCAATCACCGAGTTCCGAACCTTCTTCACGCCCTGGTGTTGGGATCTGAAAACGGCGAATCGCCCAGCGGAACAAGTTATAATATACAATCCCATAAGCTATACCGATCGGAATTAACAACCAAGCCCTCTGGGACAGATGCATATTCAAAAAGAAGTCAATCGCTCCTGCCGAATAAGAGAACCCGTGATGAATTCCCAGCATATAGGTCAGTACCATAGCGAGGCCAGACATTACAGTATGTATCGCGAATAAATACGGAGAAGCAAACAAAAACGCGAATTCAATCTGCTCCGAAACCCCGGTCAGAAAACAGACCAAAGCCGCTCGCATGAAAGTCTTTTTAATCTTAGGCTTCAAGTCCTCGCGCGCTTCCTGAATAATAGCAAAAGCAATGGCTGGCAGTGCAAACATCATAATCGGAAACAAACCCGCCATAAAAATGCCCGCCGTAGGATCGCCTGCAAAAAAACGTGGCAAATCCCCCTGAACGACAGTGCTACCATCAGGAGTTGTAAAGTTTCCAAACTGAAACCAAAACACATTGTTGAGAATATGGTGAAGACCGAAGGCTGTTAGTACTCTATATAGCACTCCATAAATAAAAACGCCAAAGCCGCCTGTCTGCAATATCCCTTGAAAAAGATCATCCAGTCCTCTTTGCAGCAGTGGAGAGATCCCTAACATCACCCATGCAAAGCCAGCCGAAAACAATCCCATGAACAGCAAAACAAAACGCGAACCTCCAAAAAACTGTATCGCCTCTGGAAGCTTGATATTTTTGAACCGGTTTTGAGCGATACCGGCAACTATACCCAGCAAAATCCCGATAAGTGTTGCAGGTTGTACAAGCCCGTCTCCCATATGGGTAACAATCCGGTCGTAAGTGAACATTCCAGCCAGTGCTGCAAGACCCGCCGTTCCAGCTTGATTGGATAATCCCCATGCTACACCCACAGCGAACAAATAAGGCATAAAATAAAAGATTCCCTGCCCAGCGTATGTAGCCACTTCGGATACCGAAGAAAGTCCCCATGCAGACCAAGGTAAGCTGCCCAAACTAAGCAAAATGGCTGCCGCCGGCAGTACCATGGTAGGAAGCATTATGGCTCTGCCCAATTGCTGCAATGATCCGAGCCAATTCAAGGCTACCCTCTCCTTTCTTTCTATATTGAATGGTAAGCGCTGCGGGGGTTTTTGTCAAAATAAACTGAAGGAAAAGATCAGGATATATTTAAAACAAATACACACTCACTCCACAATAAAATCACCTAGAAACACCATTCTATGGGCTCAGGATTCCAAAGCACTAAAGCAAACAATGCTAAAGTTGGTTAAAACCGATAAAAGTTACTCTGAATGAATGTGCGTCTCTAATAATGCTTCAAGTGTATGAGTTATATTTATTGAATGAAGTTTTGTCTGCTGACTGAGTCTCTTTCTTTTGCTGCCGATGATAAAAGAAGATGTTAATTGTACTTTGTACAACTATTTATATCCTATAAAAACTGAAATCCATATAAGTGTACTTTGTGCAATTATTTTTAATAATTTCACCCTTTTCCTAACCTTTGGTGTGTAATAAGTGTACAAAGTACAACTAAACCACAATAGAATAGAGATATTTCCGATATAGTTGTATATAGTGCAATTATTCTCCCACTCCTACCATATTTGATCTGGTCGCATAGCTTTCACTTCGTATTGTCGAACCCGTTCTCCCGTAATTACAGGCTTTATTAGTCCCTTCTCACTCAACGAGTGCAACAATCTGCGCGCCGTTCGAAAGTTAATGCTGAAATGAGTGGTCACATCCTTTGGACGGATCGCCCTACCCAGTCGCCAAGCCAACCGTAGAACCTCCTTCTCCTCAGACAAAATATCCACGCCTGCAGATTTGCGCGCCAAATGAGGTGCCAGCACCAATTGCAAAAGCATCCGGCACACCTCGGGGCGGTGCTGAAGATCATCAACAGAAAAATGAATCATTTTCCACCCCATTCCGGTCAGAAAAGTGTCCCGATTAACTGCGTAGTTGAATCTCTCGCGGTCCATGTCCTTCACATGACTTTGAAACCCGTCGCACTCAATCCCGAGACTGCCGCCGCTCTGCGGAAGAAAAGCGAAGTCCAGAAACTGAGATTTACGATTCCAGTCGTACACTTCGTATTCTGGATGCAAATCATCAAGGCTCTCAAACAATGGCCACCATACATTCTGCAAGAACAACTTCTCCGCATAATTATGCCCTCTAACCAGCCTCCCCCTTCTTTCTCCTGATCTTTCAGTCAAGTGCTTGTTAATGAACATACCATGTGCTTCTTCAAATTCCATTATGGTATCCTCCCCTATAAAAATAAAAAAACGCCCTTCACCGCAAATTATGCGGATAAAGGACGTTCTTCGTCTAACTTCAGTATAACAAGCTCAGTTAGTGATTTGCATTAGAAATTGCACAGTCTGTGCAGCCAATCGTAATCAAACAATGCTTTTGATCTTGGCTGTTTCTTTAACATTAAATTTGCAACTACTTTTCAGCGTCAAAAAATTTAGTTAGCTGGTTTGTTAGTTTGTTCTTTTGTCTGTCGGCTCGCCGGTTCATTGTTCTCTCGGTTGGTTCGTTTGTCGGCTCGTAAGCTCGTCAGTTCATCGTTTGCCCGTTCGTCGGTTCGTTCGTTCGAAATCCCTTGATACACGCTCTGATCATCATTTTTTCAATAGTCAGATAAAGTGTTGAACTACCGAACCTTATGCCCGAGTACGCCCATGCATCGTGATCGCTTCTTCGACCTTGATACAACGGTCCATAATCGCCGTCATACCGTGCTCAGCGGCGATTTCAGCGGCTTCCTGGCTGATTATACCCTGCTGGAGCCAAAGCACACGTGCGCCGATTTCAGCGGCCTCCTGTGCTACCTTTGCGCAGTATTCGCTTCGACGGAACACATTAACAATGTCCACCGGCTCTGGAATTTCCGCTAACGTATGATAGCACTTTTCTCCCAGTATTTCACCATCAACCAATGGGTTTACAGGAATGATCCGATATCCCCGACTTTGCATAGCACCCGCGACCATATAGGAGGTACGGTCTGTTTTGTCAGACAGGCCAACAACTGCGATATTACCTGCAGAAGCAAGGATATCTCCGATCTGTTCCCGACTTGGATTCTCAAAGCTCATACATAGTGCCCCTTTCCATAGTTACACTTTATGATCCTTATTTAACTGAAGCTAAATTCGCTAGCCCCCTTACTTCTATTGTACCCACTCCACATTCGCACCAAGCGCACGCAGGTGATCAAAGTATTGCGGATACGACTTAGCGACATGGTGAGCATCCTTGATCAATAGTGGTTTACGCGCTCGTAAACCTACTACTGACAGCGCCATAATTACACGGTGGTCGTAATGCGCGTTAATGGTCACACCACCTTCGACGCCTTCAGGCATGCCGTGAACGATAATTTCATCGCGGCGCTCCTCAACATTGGCTCCTGCACGAGTCAATTCTGCCAAGTAATCAGTTATACGATCACATTCCTTATACCGAAGGTTCTCAACGTTATAGAATCGTGAAGTGCCTTCAGCAAATACGGCAGCAGCTACCATAGCCAGCACCGCATCGGTTGCAGCATCTCCGTCGAATTCAACAGCTTTTAGTACGCCGTTCCCTTGTACGTGAACTGTTCCCTCTTTATGAGTAAGCGGTACTTCCATCATACGCAACACATCAACAATGGCTCTTTCTCCCTGCTTACTCTGTTCCATAAGTCGATGTACCTTAACATCAGACTTTGTCACAGCAGCAGCCGCAAGAATAGCCGCAGAGCCAGGATAGTCACCTTGCACAGTATACGTCTTAGCCGCGTAGGCTTGACGACCCGGCACTTTAAAGGACATATAATCATCTGCCGCATGAACCACAATTCCTGCCTGCTCCAATACTTCTAGCGTCTGACCTACGACAACCTTCGACTTCAAATCATCAAGAACAATAATTTCACTATCTTCTTCAAGCAATGGTGTCAAGAATAATAGAGCGCTTAAGAACTGGGAACTGACAGCACCGGAAACTGCAATTTTACCCCCAATAGGTTTGCCACCGCGGATCGTGATCGGTAACTTACCTTCATTATGCTCTACCTTCACACCAAGCTGTTCTAGAGACACGATCAGGTCGTCATGTGGACGTTTGCCCAATGAGTCAGGATACGTGTTTACGAATGTAACTTCAGGGCTCAGCGCAGCAACAGCCATTAGAAAACGTAGTACTGCTCCAGCATTCCCCACATTAAGTTCCTTAACATCCTTAGGTTTGCGACCAAAGCCTTGAATCACAATCTTCTCATCATCTTCTGTGAGTACAGCTCCCAAATCTGCAATACAACGACGGATGGCATCGCTATCTTCACTATGTGCCGGATGATAAATCGTACTTACGCCTTCTGACAATGCGGCAACCAGCAAATAACGAGTGGTATAGTTTTTGGAAGAGAGGGCCCCAAATTCTCCTTGCAGGGATGGCGTTGGCCTAACAATAACGTCCATAATATAAACTCTCCTTAGTAGATATAGTTGTATGTAGTGCTCGTTTGACAGGGTGTTCCATGCTTGTGTTATCATTAAACCATTCTTCTGATGAAAAGAGGTCACAACCATGCATAATGTTCCACAAATTACACCGCAAGAATTGCGGCAGTGTCTAGAGACAGGGGAAGACCTTGTACTCATCGACGTTCGTGAAGACGAAGAGGTTGCCTTCGGGATGATTCCCGGTGCACAGCATATCCCCATGGGAGAAATTCCACACCGCACTGAGGATATTCCAAGCGATGCCAAAGTGATCTTTATCTGCCGTTCCGGTGCTCGAAGCCAGCGTGTCTGCGAATATCTACAACAGTTTGGTTATCATGCTACAAATTTAAGCGGCGGTATGATTGAATGGAATGAAACACTCTCTTAAAAGCTCAGCCGCGGTAATGCATTAAAATATATTGCGACACTTCTGCCGCTGTCAGTCCCGTTGTATCGACCGTGTAATGCGCGAACAGGTAAGCTTCTCGACGGTCTTCCATGATACGTCTAACCCGTTCTTCTGCATTGCCGGCGAGCAGCGGACGATTCTGATCTCCACTAACGCGGGCAATAATCTCTTCTTCTGTTGCCGTTAGCGCAATTACATGCCCTTTACTCAGCATTAAATCTGTATTCCCCGGCGCTAATACCGCGCCACCACCAGTAGATATTAATTTATTCTCAGACTCTAGCATACGCTTTAGTACTGCTGTTTCCACGCTTCGAAAGTAATGTTCTCCATCTTCCGCGAAAATTTCTGCAATGCTTCGGCCTTCAGTTTCAACAATGACATGATCCAGATCAACCAGCTCATAACCCAGTTCCTCGGCCAAAATAGCGCCTACTGTTGACTTCCCCGTTGCCATCATCCCTACTAAAATAATGTTCTTATTTCTTTGCTCTTCGTTCAACTTTTTAAATTCTTCTGTATCCCCAGCCATGTCTATCCTCCAACCGCGATATTTGTCATATCATAACACAGGGTCAAAACATTAGACAATCTGCTTCACTTAGTAAATACACATCAAAACTTCAGCAAAAAAGGCCCGAAAGCCTCCCCATTTCTGGTGAAGCAATTCGGGCCACTTTTTTAAAATATAAGAAGTACAAGTTTCATGTTATACATTAACCTTATATTTCTCGCATAAACGCTTCTACCGTCCTTTAGGGACGCCAAAGGCGTTATTGCTTATAACCGTAAACTAGATTATTCTGCAGACATCCAGTTGTGGTGGAAAACGCCTTCTTTGTCTACACGTTTGAACGTATGTGCGCCGAAGTAATCGCGTTGAGCCTGAAGCAGGTTCGCAGGCAGTCTTTCTGTACGATAGCTATCATAGTAAGCCAATGCGCTGGAGAATCCAGGTACTGGAACACCCATCGTTACAGCTGAAGCGATAACTTTACGCCATGCGGATTGATAATTATCCATAACATCCTTGAAGAAAGGATCAAGCAATAGGTTCTTAAGATCTGCATTGTTCTCGTAAGCATCCGTGATGTTTTGTAGGAAACGGGAACGGATAATGCAGCCACCGCGCCAAATTTTAGCCAACTCGCCATATTTCAGATCCCAACCGTATTCGTCGGAAGCTACGCGAAGTTGAGCGAAACCTTGAGCATAGGATACGATTTTACTTGCAAACAATGCTTTACGCACGTTCTCGATGAATTCAGCTTTGTCACCATCAAATGGTGTAGCTTCTGGTCCGTTAAGCACTTTGCTTGCTTCTACGCGCTCATCCTTCATTGCAGAGAGGAAGCGTGAGAATACGGATTCGGTAATCATGGACAAAGGTACACCAAGATCCAATGAGCTTTGGCTTGTCCATTTACCAGTTCCCTTTTGGCCAGCGGAATCAAGGATCACGTCAACCATTGGTTTACCAGTTTCTTCATCATACTGAGCAAAAATATCTGTAGTAATCTCGATCAGGTAGCTGTCGAGCTCACCGCTATTCCACTCTTTGAAAATGTTGTGAAGTTCTTTTGCATCCAGACCTAGAACGTCTTTGAGCAGCTGGTAAGCTTCACAGATCAATTGCATATCACCATATTCGATACCGTTGTGCACCATTTTAACATAGTGTCCCGCACCGTCTGGTCCGATATATGTACAGCAAGGCTCACCGTTAACTTTAGCTGAGATTGCAGTTAGGATTGGTTCAACTAGCTTATACGCGCTTTCTTGACCGCCAGGCATAATGGAAGGACCTTTAAGAGCTCCTTCTTCACCGCCAGAAACCCCAGTTCCGACAAAGCGGAAACCTTTTTCTTCCAGATATTTACTGCGACGAACCGTATCAGGGAAATAAGCATTTCCTCCGTCGATAATAATGTCGCCTTGATCAAGATGCGGCAACAGTTGCTCGATGGTAGCATCAGTAGCTTTACCAGCTTGAACCATGATCAGAATTTTGCGCGGTGTTTCCAGCGAAGCTACAAATTCCTCAACGGAAAATGTGCCTACGAGGTTTTTACCTTCCGCCTCAGCAAGAAGATCATGTGTCTTCTCCGGTGAGCGGTTAAACACGGATACGGAAAAACCTTTGCTTTCGATATTTAGAGCCAAATTCTTGCCCATTACCGCCAAGCCAATAACGCCGATTTGTTGTTTTGCCATCTGGTCCTCCACCCTTTGCACCCTATATTTTTGGGAAATCCATTTCTCGCAGTATAAGAATACCACCCTTTATCAGAGACAGCAAAGCCTGCCCTGCGAATAAAGATCAAATTCATCGACAAAACCATTGCCAATATGAAAATGATCACAATGACTATTTTAACGTTTTTAGCGCCAGAAGTGAACCCCTGTCTGCAAGTTCTAAAACAAATCTAAGACACCCCGAAATTCGGGGTGCCCCTAAGCAACTTATTTCGGCACCTTGTTTACCATTCTAACATATACAATTCCTTCGTCAAAAAGGTAAGCTGAGCTCGGCATTTCTCCGCGCGAATCATATCCTCAGCCTTAATTGCATCATTTAATCGATCCAGTTGCTCATCCACTTCAATCCTACGCTGGCGAATTCGTTCCTCTCCTTCAACAGAATAATAGAGCTTGGTCAGCTCCTCATCGGTGAGCATAGGACCCTTCTGGTATAAGACTCGCTGCTGATAACCCGAGATTTCAACAAGACGAATCACTTCGCCGAACAAAATATTTTCAATAATAATCTGACGGTCCCGGAAGCGCTTTACAATGGCATGGCCTCGCATGTCCCCAATTAACTTCTCCATCCATTCTGACAAGCGAGCATCACGAATCATATAGTCACCCACGAGTTTATAGCCATCTTTGATCCTTTGAAAACGTAATTTCACCAGTTTACGACCCGTACGGACCGAAATTACAAAGACCTGTTCGTTCTCGCTCCAATATAGGGAATAACCTTTTTGAATCAAATCCTTGATCAGGTCCTGGATATGCTGTCTGTCGAAACGCAGCTCCAGGTTACAATACTCCACCTCGTCGTTTTTGTTCACGGCACTCCCCCCTAACTGCTTCACATCTGCAAAGCCAACTCAATTGTTGAATTCTTGATTATTTATGGCTGCCGGACCTCTTCAAGTAGTAGTTACTTTTGCGTTCGTCTTAGTCTTATTTTATACTTCAGTTTATGTAGCGGTAACTTGGTTTATTGACTATTTTTACCCGCAACAGACTTTCTCCAAACGCTGATTGAATTTTTATTTCTTTTAGTCCTTTTAATTCCTAAAAAAAGCCGCTGACAACTAATTCTCAGGTTGTCAGCGGCTTTTCACATCTAAGGTCAACTAGTTTTAAATTTCAACTTTGTTCTGTGTACAATTAGTAAATGCAGCCCAAAGAGCATCAACATTACAATTGCACTCATCAGAAACGGAACACCGTGACCTACATGGTCCCATAGTCTCCCTGATATCACGGGTCCTGCCACCATCCCTGAGCCTTGCAAGGTCAAGAAAAGCCCCCACACAGTCCCTCGTTCCCCCTTAGGCACTTGCTTAGCCAGAAAGGCATTCCATGCCGGGAGAATAAGAGCGTAACTTATACCGACCAATGCAACCGCGATAAAAGCAAGCGGGAGCCAGCGTACCTGTGAGAACAGAGCTAGGGAAAAGGCGGCGAGCAAAAAGCCAATGTTCAGAAACACAGTTGTTCCTATTCGGTCTACCAGCTTGCCTGCTGGAATTAGAGCGAGCACTGTAATTCCCCCACCTGCAATCAGAAGCAGACTAAATTGATTCGGACTAACATGAAGTTCCGTACGTGCAAACAAGGTAACTACAGGCGTCATCAAGCCAATAGCAAAAGCCTGAAGAAATAAAGCGGGATATAGTAGGCGACTGACTTTAAGCGTCGTTCTGACCTGATGCAGTGTTCTTTTTATACTTTCTAATGGACTGATTTTTTTACGCTCAATAGCTCCGCCGAGCCCCTGCATGTCCCTCACAACTGCATGAGTGCCACTTGACGAGATTCTTTTAGGTAGAAAAAGCGCAACTACAACTACTACAGCAGCACACCCTAGCAGGACCAAAAAGGCTACACGATAGCTTTGTCCACCCTGATCCATCAAAAAATTCACTACAATCGGACCGATTCCCGTTCCTGCGAGCGATGCCATCTCTACAGCACCCATAGCTGCTCCACTGCTGCCGCTTTTAGTAGATCCCGCCAATTCCGTTATTCCGGTCATCACACAAGGCCAAAGCGGGGATGTCCCGATCCCAAGAATAAGACAGGCAATCGAGAGCGTAACTGCTGTTTTGGCATATATTATCATTCCAACAGCTACTAGGATCAACAACAAGGCACTTGTCATGGTCCAGCGAAATCCTATGCGCTCCATAACCCAGCCAGAAGGACTGCGGAATAGATTATCCCCCAAATACTGGAGTGCAAAGGCAAAGCCTACTACCGTAACAGATAGACCCAAAATATTCTCCATATATACGGGTAACAAAGCGACAAGTAGCGACCCTTTAACAAACTCAACTAAAAAAATAATTACCCACATCTCCATGATAAATGGCGACGTCAAACTGATATGTGTACGTTGCGCAGCTTTTGTGGACATTCTATCACATCCAAATCCTAGTATTCTGTAGATTGTTTTGTTATACTGATGCTTGCCTTAAATTTTAATATTCGCGAAAGGTTGTGACAGCATTAAATGAATCAACACCGTACTCCCCTCTTCACAGCTTTAAAAAAGCATGCCGCCGGCAATCCCGTTCAATTTCATATCCCGGGGCATAAGAAGGGGCTAGGAACCGATGCCGAATTCCGTGAGTTTATCGGCGATAACGCTCTATCCATCGATCTAATCAACATCGCACCGCTTGATGATCTACATCAGCCAACTGGAGTAATCCAGGAAGCTCAGAAGCTGGCTGCGAAGGCTTTCGGCGCCGACTATACGTATTTTAGCGTACAGGGCACGAGCAATGCCATCATGACGATGATCCTCTCTGTCTGCTCACCGGGTGATAAAATAATTGTGCCGCGCAACATTCATAAATCTGTGATGTCGGCCATTATCTTCTCCGGAGCCAAGCCTGTATTTGTCTCGCCTGTTCAGGATGAGAATCTCGGGATAGATCACGGCATAACGACCAGTTCGCTGGAACGAGCGTTAAGGCGTCATCCAGACGCCAAAGGAGTTCTAGTAATCAATCCCACGTACTTCGGTGTATGCGCCGACCTGCGTTCGATTGTCGACCTGGCTCACCGTTACGGTGTACCCGTATTGGTGGACGAGGCACATGGAGTACTGATTCATTTTCATGAGGATCTGCCGGTATCGGCCATGCAGGCCGGAGCGGACATCGCTGCCACTAGTGTGCATAAACTTGGCGGCTCCATGACGCAAAGCTCGGTACTGAATCTTAATGCTAAGACGGGTCTGATTAACCCGCAACGGGTACAGACCATTATGAGCATGCTGACTACAACATCTACCTCATATATTTTATTAGCGTCTTTGGATACATCAAGACGTAATCTCGCGCTGAACGGTCATGAAATGGCGGAAAGAACCATCAGACTGTCCAACTACGCACGCGAAACGATCAATACCATCGAAGGCCTGTACAGCTTTGGAAAAGAGATCCTTGGGACAGAAGCAACATTTGATCATGACCCAACTAAGCTCAACATTCATGTGCGCCATTTAGGGATCACAGGATACGAAACCGAAAACTGGCTGCGCGAGAAGTACAACATCGAAGTAGAACTAAGTGACATGTATAATATTCTTTGCCTTATTACCCCAGGTGATACCCAAGAATCAGTAGATAAATTATTAGCTGCACTTCGGGTGTTGTCCGCCATTCATTACAGCAAGGGTGAAATCTACGAACTTAAGGTTCAGGTTCCAGAAATTCCACAGCTTGCTCTGATTCCAAGGGACGCTTTTTATGCGGATACGCAGTTAGTTCCATTCCGTGAATCTGCTGGCTACATTATTGCAGAGTTTATATATGTATATCCGCCTGGAATTCCTATTCTTCTCCCTGGCGAAGTTATCACTCAGGATAACATCGATTATATTATTGACCATGTGGAGATCGGACTTCCGGTTAAAGGTCCTGAAGATCGCAGCATCACGAACATAAAAGTGATTGTAGAAGCCGATCCTATTTCCTAAGACCCATCATTTTCCTAAAAAACTTCATTGATTTATACAAAAACCCGATACCATAATAAGTATCGGGTTTCTGTATATAAACATCAACTGTCATATACACAATAGAACAGCTTAATTTAGTCGCTAAAATCTATTCTTGCTGAGCAAGCAGATTGTTGTAAGCTTCTTCAACAGCTTTCCATTCTTCTTCATCTTCGATATTGTACAATACCATTTCTTCGTCTTCTTCTTCCATACGCAGAATAATGCCATCCGCTTCAGGATTTTCCTTTTCTAACAGCAGCGCGTATAGTTTCTCACCGATGTCGAAAGTTTCAACCAATACCATTTCAACATCTTCGCCCTGCTCGTTCGTCAAGGTCAGCACAAACTCCTCGTGCTCATGGTCGTGATCATGCCCGCAACCGCATGCTTCACCATGCTCATGTTTGTGATCGCTCATTGTAATACCTCACTTTGAA
The DNA here is from genome assembly GCF_037972555.1 of Paenibacillus sp. FSL R5-0744. Taxonomy (NCBI): domain Bacteria; kingdom Bacillati; phylum Bacillota; class Bacilli; order Caryophanales; family Paenibacillaceae; genus Paenibacillus; species Paenibacillus sp. FSL R5-0744. The sequence continues at coordinate 2,677,115 of NZ_CP150228.1, read as the reverse complement.
TTGTATTATCCTACATCTGGTATACTACCACGTTAGATTAGTTCAGGTCAATTTAGAACCCTTAATTAAGAGCTGTAATTACCTTTTCTGACACAAGAACGTAATCCGCATTTTTGGAAGCTTTCATGTAGAAGCCTACCCGATATTTGCCGGTTTCTTTAAAATCATAAGTAAACTCCGAGGTCGGAAACCAGAAATTATCCTTCTGCGAGCCTTCAAGCTCCTGCGACTGAATATCCTTAACATTACCAGAGGGGTCCGTTATGGCTACTTTTACAGCTGAAACCTCTTCTGTTAAGCTATCTACCTGGGTTAATATTTTAATCTTAAGCTTGCCTACGTTTACGTTACCAAAGACCGTATTATCCTTAAAAAGAACAATATGAACATTAGGCTTAAGAATCGTCACTTTTCCAGATCCATCCCAATTCACTACCCCGCCTGCTTCTCTAGCGGGAATATATGTTTTTCCATCAATCAAATAACCGCCGTCTACAATTTCCGTCCCGTTGTTCCATACCCTGATTTTCTTACTCACAGAATCGGCGAACAATAAGGAGCCACCCATCAAGGAAAAAGCAAACACACATAAAGTGACTTTTTTCCATCTATTCATTTGAAACCCTCCAAATAATTCATGCTATTAATGTATACTTACTTTGTCTCAGCAAGTTGCGCTAATTGTAGGTAAATATTTCATTCATCTTCCGAAAAATGATATTATGTACTTGTTCAAAGTTGATATATTAGCTGACAGCGATTTCAGGAGGGTACTTTCTTATGAGTCTGAGCCTACAAATGCTAGGAACTGGCAATGCTTTTGCTAAAAACTATTTTAACAATAATGGCTTGCTACTAGCTGATGATTATACCCTACTAATTGATTGCGGGATTACAGCCCCACTTGCCATGCATACCATCGGGAAATCCTTCCGTGACGTAAACGCTACTCTAATTACGCATATTCATGCGGACCATGTTGGAGGTCTGGAAGAGCTAGCACTTACGCTAAAGCACGTATACGGGAAAACTATGAGATTACATTTACCTGAGACGCTTGTTGAGCCACTTTGGAACAACACCTTAAAGGGTGGATTATACCAAAAAGATGCAGTAGCCTCCCTGACCGATATCTTCGAGGTTAAACCTATGAAACCCGGAATTACGTACAAGCTCGCTCCTTCTCTTTCGCTCGAGATCATACATACGCCGCATATTCCTGGCAAAGATAGCTATTCCCTTCTAATAAATAATGAGATTTTCTACAGCGCGGACATGACTTTTCAGCCGGATCTACTTATACGCCTTGTCCGTGAGCACGGCATCCGAATGATTCTGCATGACTGTCAGCTTGGTGGATCAGGTGTTGTTCACACCACACTGGAGGAGTTAATGTCATTACCTGAAGATGTTCGACGTATCATCAAGCTCATGCATTATAGCGATGAACAACCTCAATTCGTCGGGCTTACTGGAGAGATGGAGTTTATTGAGCAGCATGTAATTTATAAACTCTGATTAGGATTAAAAAAAGACCGTACATTGACGTCCGATGACGTATGTACGGTCTTTGCCTTTAGAACTATGAGAAACTCGGAAGATTATCCAAATTGTTGGTTGGATCCCCATCCGCGTCGCCGCGAATATAAGTTCCTCCGTCTTTACCTTTAAAAGCATTCACTCCGGCAATATTTCCGGCCTGTACTTCTTGAAGCGCTTGATCATACGCCAGGACACGTCCTGTAGAGGTCTGGAAACTGGTTAAATCTCCGTCTCCATTTTTCTGTACAGCTACGAAACTTTCGCGTTCGTTATTTGGCACTTCAGCTCGCCCCTTGCACTTGGATTTGCCATCATATGGCACATCCTAGCTTGCTTCATGGAACGGTAAATTATGTGCACTATTTTTAAAGAGTTTTCTGCATCCGTACATGTAGAATACCTGCGTCATAAAAAGGTTCCGTAGAAATCACTTCATATCCTAGCTTCTTGTAGAAATTCTCAGCTTGGCACTGTGCATCAAGAATCGAAGCTTCCAGTCCAAGCTCCCGAGCAAGCTCTTCCATAGCTAGCAACAGAACACGTCCGTATCCTTTGACTCGATAATCTTTCAGTACGGCGATACGCTGCATTTTGGCTGTACCTGCTTTGTAATAAATCAATCTTCCTGTAGCCACAGGTACACCTTCATCTATAATTAGAATATGGTGCGCATTCGGACCGATAACATCGTATTCATCAATTTCTTCCTCAGCCGGTACCATTTGTTCCTCTACAAATACTTTAGTACGAATATCCAGCCCCATCTGAAGCTGTTCCTCTGTAGTTACCCGTAAGATTTCTGCCGCCATGTTAGTCCCAAACTCCTCTCTCTATGTATCCAACGATAGTTGTCTATTATATAAAAATTCGACTAGAAAGAAAAGCCTGAGCATGAGAAATCGTCTTCTACGCTGCTCTAATCTGCAGAATATACTTCTTCAGGAATCGAACGATTGTATGTGTCTTGCATCACTGGTGACAATGGAGGGTACTGACCTTTTGGCTTTCCATCTAGGTTAGTCATTTCTTTGATTTCCATGACTTTTGTTGGCTTCGCCTCGGAACATCCTCCCAAAACCATCAGTAACAGCAGACAAACGCCGACTTCCCATTTTAAAAATTTAGGCATGGTTTTACTCCTTTCACCGTTCAACTGCGGTTATTCTCATTACAGCTTTGACGGTTCATGAGTTTTATAAACCATTGGATCACTTGATTGCCCGATTCTAACCCTTATAGATTCACATTTCCAACGGCATGGACCATGTACATCATTCCTGCCAGAAAGCCAGCTAATACAAAATAAGCGGTACCGTATTTCCAGCGTGAGCTAGCCGGCACATCGTAATACTTATCGTTCTCGTAGACCGAATAGCTAATATCACAATTCATCTTAAGATGAAGCCCATTCTCTAAGGTCACAGGCTCTAGCTGCGAGATACGTACCTTTTCAATGATGCATTGCTGTGGAAGCGCAGCTCTACCAATGTAGTTCAGTTGATCCCATCTCACCCCTACATACTGCTGTCTTTCCAAATCACTGTAAGTAGTAAAAGGTAAATCTCTTCTATGCTCTGGTCCTGGAATCATGTAGCCTGCATCTCTAAGTGGCTCTACTGGAATTAAGAAACTCTTCGTTACAGAATAAAGGCGATTGTTAGTGCGTCTCTTCACATATTTGTTATACAGATCGTAAGCAAATAACGCCCAAATAATAAAGAACAAGATCGAACGCATATAGATGATGATGGCTAAACCACCCACGAGCCCCACAAGCCACAACCAACGCGTCACCGCGGTTGCAATACGGCCACCGTCAAGCGGGTGAATCGGCAGCAGATTGATCAAATTAAGTAAAAAACCTATATAAGCCAAGGAATAGAGAAGTGGACTATCCATGTAATAAGCCGCTCCAAAAACGGCTGTAGCCCCAATGGTTCCTAAGATCGGACCTCCAAAAGCAATATAAGCTTCCGTCTGGGCATCCAGCGGCTGTTTTTTCATTGTAATTAAAGCTCCCAAAAACGGTATAAACAGTGGAGCGCTGACTGGAAGCCCGATCCGTTTCGCTGCTATTACATGTCCTAATTCATGGACTAGCAAGAGCAGGACAAAGCCCACGGCAAACCCCCACGGGTAAATCAAAGCATAAGCCCATATTGAAATCATCATTGATATTAACGGCCCGGCAATTTTACCTATTTTCAGAAGAGACAAAATCGCCTTTCCTTTAAACAGGAGCATCGCCGCCCCGCCCCCCAACCATTTCCATGGCGTGGAAGAATTCTTTTTCTGCTCATTTTGCGGCAAGATCTCAAGCTCCTTTTTCTTTCAATTTTTATCTAACTGCTGTACATTACCCTCCATTTTATCATAAGCGCTTAAGGAGTATTTCCATAAAAAAGCACTCGGCTAAGTATACGACGCAACTTTTAGAATCGTTTCAACATCAAACAAACAGATAATGGATAATTTTCACTATTATTCAAGGAAAGACAGTAATTCCACTTCAATCCCCCCCACCTCACACAAAATAACCCGAATTTTATGGTTACCCTATAGGCTAACGCCGTGAACGTTATAGGCTACGAACCATAGACTGTTATCAGGGTTATTCAATTGAGGAGGTTATTTATGGATACAAATGCAAATTTACATCAACAGGTCAGTTGGAATTGTATGAACAAATACGTTGGTATTACAACGACTGACGGTCAGTCCTTTGATGGCTTTATTGCCCATGTAGATCAAAACTATGTTACTCTTGCGGTTCCTAGCAACGAAATGGTAGAACGTTTAAACGGAATGCCTACACACGAATCGGCGTATAGACAATTTGGATTCCGGCCTGGCTTTTTCCCAAGACGTCGCTTCTTTCCACGACGCATCCCTTTTTTCGGAATAAGCGATATATTTCTACTCCCGTTCTTTATCTGACGTGGCTCATGGGGATGGAGCGGCATCCCCTTTTCTTATTATTTTAAAGACTATGTAAACTATCATCCCTATAGATTGTAAAAAAAGAATTGCCATCCTACTCTATCGTATGGTATTATGAAATTCGTCGCAGGACGGTAGCTCAGCGGGAGAGCACTATCTTGACAGGGTAGGGGTCATGGGTTCGAACCCCATCCGTCCTATACAGAGTAAGCCTTATTCTATAAGGCTTTTTTGCTGTTTATGGACAGAAAATGAGCATGCCAAAGAAGCAGTTGACCCCTTGTGGTCACGGATTGGTCACGAGCGTCTGAATCTGTACAAATAAAATAATCGACCTCCCCTGATTTCCGGAAGATCGATTATTCATCATTGCTTGGAAAGTAATTACTTTTCACCGATTGTTGCATATCTTGATTAATCCTCATTTGAATGTTCTCTTTAAAAAAGAGTATGAAACAGGAGCATCTTCAGTTTTAATTTACGGCTTCCGCCAGACTATCTCCTACGAGCATTAACTTATCGAAGTTTTGAGCAGCGTCCCTTTGCATGTTTGGCAGCAGATGGCTGTATGTGTCCAGTGTGATGCGTATATTGGCGTGCGCCACTGCTTTTTTTCTGCATCGTAGGCCTTGCAAGGTGTTCCACAATGTGGGCAGGGAAATAGCGCTCCACGTTCAAAGTCAATAAATAAGTGCCATGTTTCTTCTTTCGGGTCATGCTCGATATTCACTAATTTCCAGGGTTCTTCAAGGTCTAACATAATCTTGAACACATCATTCATTAGATTATCTTGTTTGCTTAATGGGGTCCACATGCTCCATCCCGCCCTCGTAATTTTCTTACTAGACAGTATGGAAACTTCTCTATTAGACAGACATGTAACACTCACTTTAGCGAAGAAGCGTGCAAAATTCATCTATAATCTAAGATCAGAAAAAATAAGATCTAAATCTTCTTCCGTTGTATTACCTCGTTCAAGCATGTTGTTTTCAATCGCATCCAACATAATCTGCTCTTTTTCCTTAAGACGGAGATATATCTTTTCATCCAACGAATATGGATCTCCATCTTTGGTAAAGAATATCTCCTGTGTGAAAAAGTATTGGGTGTACTGATTGTTAGGCAGCCCCAAGCGATGGATACGATCTTTCGACTGCAGGAGATGAACAAGATTATAGCTATACTCAAAATATATTGCATCATGGCAAACAACGTGCAAAGATACAGACTCAGCCAAGGTGTGTGGGTTAGTGATTAGGACATCAATCTCACCTTTTCGAAATGCTGATAAAATCACCTGACGCTCTTCCATAGTGATCGCTCCATAGATGCATGCAGTTCGAACCCCTGCTTTTTCCAAGGCCCCCTTAATATTCATCATAGAATCAATAAATATACACCAAATTACTACCGGTTTATGCTCTCTATGAAGCTGTAAGGCGATTTCTATACAGGCATCAAACTTTTTGGTGGTTTCAATATTATTAATGAGAGAAACCACATCGTCGGAAAAATCCACATAATCAAATTGCTCTACCTCTCCAGAAATATCCAAAACATCTGAAAACTCCGATAAGTCAAGTGACTTTAATAGCATTTGTGGATTTGATTCCAATTGCAAAAGACGAATTATTAGAGCAAGTTTATTCTTTGCGTACTTTAGCAGCAGTATCTGAAACAATTCGTTTTCGAGGCGGCTGGCCTTTACTTGGATAAGAGAATCTGGATTTGCTGCCGGTACTTGCAATTCCTGTTTTGTTGTACGACAAAAGAAAGGCTGTATTTTCTGGTTAATAACGGAAATATCATCTATACTTGGGTCTTTCAATTGTGGAATAGTGAATCCAAAAAAATCAGCATATTCATTGTGATAAAGAATATCCAACAGGTTTCTAATATCGGTGTACGAGTTAGGTATAGGAGTTCCGGTAAGTGCAATTGTGTAGCAAGCATCCTTTGCGATTTCAAGTGCATCAGAAGCGCGGCGGCCATTAAGAGCTTTCACTTTATGCACTTCGTCAAACACGAGCAATGTTTCAGAGTCAATTAGTTTTTTGATTTCTGTCAAGTAAGTCCCTAAACTCTCATAGTTAAACAACAAAAGATTGTTATTTCCCGTATCATATAAAATGGCTTGCTGCTTTTCTTTGGTAGATCGATAACTTGGATCTTGTATGCTAAATAATTGAACCTTTTGCTTCGTACCGAAGCAGGCGTTGAATTCATCAACCCAAGAACCAAATGAATTTTTTGGCCCAACCATAACAATTCTTTTTACCAGGCCTTGTGTTTGCAGGTATGCGTATACCCCTAAAACAGACGCCGTTTTCCCTGATCCAGGGACAGAGAAGTTGCTGGATTTTTTCATGGTACACATGAAAAACGAATCCCACATTTGCTTGTCTCGAAGTTTCCGATAAAAAGCGCAATCGACAACCGCTTTGTATTCAGCAAACTCTGCTCGTACAATAGGATCTTGATGTTTTATGGAAAGTCCAACATTAGCTCGCTTTTCAATATATATTTCTCGGTTTGCGATATAATCATGGAGCCGTCGCGTGGTAAAGAAGCTATAGGTTCGCTTTTGGGCATCTTGCTCCAGAATACGAATGATTTTCTTGTAAGTTGGATAAGTTAAACTGCTTTTAAAACGAATAATATGTTCATTGCTCCGCTCTAAATCAACATATCGCTTGAGCCACCGTTTATAAACTGCATTATTTAAAAGAAGAGAGGGTTCAATTTTAATGTCAAGCTTTAACCCATCGTCGTAATCCAATAAGAGACAACTTGGCTCAAGCTGTGCAGTGTCGACAATGACCTTCCCTTTGCTATGAGAAACAATTTCTTTATGAAGGGTTTGGCTCATATCAAAAACGAGGACATTTTCAACCTTGTTATTCCAAAGTTTTTCAAATACTTCTTTGCTTTTGTTGATTTTTGAGTAATCGAAAGCTGATGCCTGCCAACTGCAGGTAATGTCAAATGCTTCGTAATTATTATTATAAGCCGCCGCAGTTTCATTATTTGATCCTCGAAAGCAAATCACATCGCCTACTTCATCTTCCATGATGCCAAACTTGTCGTGAAAAATCCCCTTACGTGTAAAGGCAATCTTAATGTCAATAATCCCAAGTGAGATTAAATAGGCAAGATTAGAGATATCGCGCTCTTCCTCAAGAGAAAGTGTTTCTCTCAGCCTTCCTAACAGTATTTGATTGACCTCTTCTCGTAACTGGTATCCCTCTTTGATTTGACGATAGTCATATTCTGATAGTTCCGCAGAAACAATCATTCGGCACTTATTTCCTCGACGTGCAAATACTTCTAGACCTTTTGCGTAGTTAGCAAGTGCTTGAGCTGAAAAATATGCAGTAGCCCTGTCATAACTGATACACTCACGCAAGATCGGGGTATAGAAAGAAGATCCAACATCATCTTCATAAGAAGAATATGTTGCTTTCAGCGAAAGATCTTTAAACATCTAGTTCTCCTCTAATGCTATCTAATATTTGTTGAACCAAATCAAGCTTTTCGCGTATATCTTCTTTTTGCACATCGGATATTTTCTTAAATATATTCGTGTCAATGGTATCAAGCATTTCATACGCCTTTTCAGCTTGCTGCGCAGGACGATTTCGGCTTGCATCACCGTCCGCTTTGCTGACCCACTTTTCAGTGGATCTAGCAAATTCTGATTGAATTTCTTTTTGTGAACGAATATGTTCATTAATTATTTTTTCAGTCGTAACTGGGTGCTGCTCCACAGCATCACAAACACTTTCTATCAAATCTGATTGTTCATCAAGATATTCATCCAGAAGTCTGGAGTTTGATGCAATTTTACCGATTTTTCTTATGTATCTATTTGTATCCCCAACCGGTGCCATAAGTAATTGGGCAAACACATTATTTTTCAAGTCCTCACGGCTATCATCATTTTTCACCTTACTTAACATACTATACAAGTCTTTTAATGATTCGGAGAGATTCATGGTGCGAGCTAAGTAGAACTGTTTCGGGGCGTTAATGAACTCCAAAAATTCCACCATTAATTTTGCTTTTTCCACCTCTCGCTTAATATCCGCTTCCGTTTGATTAGAACTACTGGCATATTCACGTGCTGTAAGAAGTTTATTTTCTACGATATCATTATATATACCCACCAGTCGATCTATCGGATTGTAGTCAACGGGCTTGTCCACACCATGCTGAAGAAACAATTCGAGCATTTTGATTTGTTTAGCATTGTGAGCAATATTGTGCTCTAAAATAACAGCTTCAAAGTATTGCGTTTTTCCGGTTTTTTGTTCTAAATTGCGCAAGCAAGTAAAGCGCCGGTTACCATCAATGATTCTACCATCAGTCAAGATGACTCCAGCCTCTTGCTGTCCAATGAGCTCGATATTATTTTGTGTTTTCTTCAATGCTTCTGGATTGCTTTCGGTAATAAAGCCTTGAATGATCCGGTTATATTGTTCTTTATCTTCCGTGTCTATATTAGTAATCTCATTTTCCGCTTTATACTGACTGATCCAAGTCGCAATGCGATCGTTCTGATCATTATAATAAAGTTCATCCAGCCGGATTTTATATACGGTATAAGTTTGCATATGATTATCCACCGATAGCTTTTTGGTCAATGTTGTTGGTAAAATGCTTCTGTTTTCAATGCCTTCTTTAAGTAAGTTCAATTAGATAATACCTCCTCATATTTATCTTGTAATAACTCATCAGCTCACCGTAGGTTAAATTTCCTCAAAATATACATCGTAGTCAGCGTAAACTTTTTGAGTTATTGTATCATAGTACATTGCACTACCTTTAATCGTTTCGACTATTTTATACCATTCAAATTTTATGTTGTAATCACTTAATAGTTTTTCAGTCAGCTCATATACATCTAAAGATAGTGATTCACTGGAATACAAAATCCATTCCAAAAAATCTATTAGGGATACATTTTCACTACCTCGTCTGAAAAGTTTGTTTTTTCCCATCCGGCGATAGGTAAAATGTTCCTTATCTTCTGAAAGTAGTGATGCATAAAACCATTCGTCAAAGCCAAGCTCATCGAAGGCATGAGTAAAACCTTTTTTTTGCAGGGAATATACAGTAAAATATTGTGAATCAACTGCTTGATATGCTTTATGACAATAATCTAGTATGGATTCCTTTTCTACACCAGCACGATTTAGCCGGCGAAAATGGACATACTTTAATGGTGCATATTCGAAAATTTCATACGCCGCTTTTAGCTTATAAACCTCCGACATATACGCTATCGAGTTTAGTACATCTTTAGGAAAGGACTGCGCATCTACGATATCCTCTGTAGTAAGAATCGCACGAAAGTACTCTGTTGCGGATGGATACTGGTCTTTAATTGCATAGTTCGTATAAACCCGAAATCCAAGTGCCTTTAGTGTGTATGGATTCAGCAGTTTGGGATCGGCCTGAGGGAATTGGCGCACATACAGCTTTCGAATATCGGACAAGAGATAGAATTCTCTGGACAGTAGTTGCTTCATTTTGGAAGCCATTATGTCAGAGAACATCGGCACGTCTATTTTGTAAATACCAGAATAAAAATACTGGTCGAAGTTTTTCATATAGTTGGCCAGCAATGTTTGAGACAATACGCCGTAAGCGTGTTCATAGGCTGCAGCAAGATCTGTATTTCTAATGGGAGCGAGAGCCAACAACATATCCATCACCTGGGTATCTCTGTCTGCTACCCCGAACTCTATGTTAGGCATTCGCTTAAAGTGTATTTGTGGGTAATCGTCACTTGTGCAGATCTTTTTAAGCAGATTATGCAACTCATATTCATCCTGAATGTCGTAATCACTCATCAACTCTGGATATTCTTGAAAGAACTTGCGTGTTGAGAACTCTACATTCTTATAATCGCTCAAATTAAGGCCGCTGAGCAGATCTGAGTAATCATACGCATCAATATTGTAGTAGCGAAGTTTTTGTCCATATTTCCACAGAACATGGTTGCTTGCTGCTAATTTGTTGGAATATCCTCGATCCATTACCGAAAACTTAGGATTATCCTGTAGATTTAAATCTTCTAGAAGCATCTTATATAATTGCGAAAATTCTTCAAAGGTAAGACCTTCAACACCCGCTGTGCGCAATATGTATTCACCAAGCTCGGAGCGGCTACAAAGAACTCGCTCGCTACCAAGAACCACGTGATTTTTATAAATTATTCGTTCTGCCGCCTTTTTAAAGTAATCGGGAAAATCAAAATCCATCGCCAAATCATCTATGGGATATTCCCCTTTTCTATAAGCAATAGAAAGGTAATTATATGTAATCTCGGATTCCTTGAATCCTAAAAGAAAATCTTTTTTTGCTATGTCATATTTCTGAAAAACAAGCGCATATAGATCCTCACTCAGAGGGGGCGCCTTACGGATACACTTTGCTTCAATTTGCCGTATACGTTCTCTCGTAAGATTTAGTTTATTGCCAATATCTTCCAACGTCTGCCCGTATAGTCGTCCAGTTAAAACAGCACAATCTTGCGATTTTGGCAAGTATGTAGCATATTCAAGAGCCGTTAGATATTTCCGCTTATACATCTGAGCGTGTAAGCAGAGTAAATTACCGTCCTGTATCAGTTCTGATATCAGGCTATCCACTAATACTTCATTCTGCAAAAATGAAGGTAAGGATCTCACCAGATTAAACTTATCTAGTCCATAAGGGTTGGATTCAAATTTCTTCAAAAAAGTTTCTTTGATTGCACCTCTCAAAAGGGGCAACCCATAGAGCTCTGAAATCAGCTGCTCATCGACCTCCGCAGTTGAAAACGTTGAAAAAAAACTACCATTATAATTCTCAACCAACGGAAGAATGTCCTCATATAGTTGGCCTGCATGAACGCCTATTGTCTTAACAACTTCCTGTACGATGTAAAGGCAAAACTCATCAGTTCCGGAAACTGAATCTTCATTGTGGGAGCTCTGAGCAGCAGGCGCTGGTTGTAGAACAAGTAGATTTATGGCTTCAATTATTTCTTCCAGGCTCTTTGCGCCCATTTTTGGGATTCCAAATAAGTCAGCCTCGGTCTTATCCAACAACTTGGAAATATAGTCAATCCCTGCTCCGTTTAAGCAATTGAATGATCTCTTTGATAGCCCAATGTCCTCTATAGGCAAGTCTCGATATGTTAGGCCGTCCTTTCCAATGAACCACGCAACCAAATCGCCCTCTGCCTTTTGGTCTGCACTGCAATTCAAAGGATCAATCTCGTTAATTTTTATCTGCTTAATCACTTCTGTAATTTCTGATACAGATTTAGCCCCCATGTTTTTCAGACTCGGGAAGTTTTCTATTGGGAAATCCAGTAGATCGCCTACACCATCGATGCCTGCTCTACGAAGGGCATTATACGCTCTTGCAGAAAAGTCTAACTTTTCTATTGGATCTAATCGAGTCAAGTACTTCACTACATTTCCCTCGTTTCGCTAAAAAATCGCATAAATGATTACGGCTCTACACCAAAGTTAGTGCTTGATACTTTTCAATATTCACTGTTACATATCGTTACGCTGAGCATTGCTTTCGAGCAAAAGTCCCTTAATATATAGATCTCGATAGCGGGTGATATAGTATCGACACTGAAAGATTTCTATACGATTGTCTCCGCGTTTCACTGTAGCATTGGGTGGTTAAAAGTATTTCTTCAATTGTTAAAATTGTATTTTCATTGTTACACCCTGATGTTGAGAAGTATACCTGGGCTGTTGTCTTTCTTTTCCTCTATGTAAAGGCAGTATTTCCTTCTATTCTCTTGAATTTCAGCATTTAATATCAAGAATTATCAAACACAATATAACACAAACCCCAAAAATTAGACAATGCCTTGATTACGAATCTAATAACAAGTTGAACCTAAACGAATAGAGCTCTACCTGAAAATAATCTTTCACCCAAAAACTGCTGGAGCTACCACAAGAAAAAAGCAGCCATCACAGAAGATACTCTGCGACAACTGCTTTCTACTGAATGTTGTGGATTTAACATATGGAGCCGAGAGGAGTCGAACCCCTGTCCGAAGATAACGGCACATAAGCTTCTACGTAGTTACAGTTTTGATGTCATCCTAGATGCCCCCCGCAGGCAAGATACTTCTTGGTGGATGCAGTCGGTAAGCAGGAAGAACACCGCCTATGATGTCGCGAAAGAAAGGGAGCATCCGCTAATAGGATGCTCCCACATTTTTCACTTCCTCAAAGCATTGATCTCCTGCTCTGTTAATCCAGTCGCCTTTGTAATAGTCTTTATGTCTATATTCATAGCAAGCATATTTTTGGCTACTTTCTTTACACCTGCCATTTTGGCACATCCCAAAATGGAAGCTTCGTCATGCAAGTACTTCTGTCTGGCCACATACAACCGTCTGGCTTCTGAATCTTGACTCAAATATTGCAGAGTATCCATTGCCTTTTCCAATCCCGGCTCATTCATCTTCAGCACCTCCCAGTGTGATGTATCGGCACCCTTTAAGAACAACAGCCAATTGATCAGTCCACCCTCAGACGGAACGCTATGCTCATCTAACTTCGGCAACTCCAGGAAATGCACCTCAATATCGTCAATTAAGGATATCCCCGTCCGGTCTTCCCGCAGATGAAATACGTTATGATATTGCTCATTCTTCAAGAACGAATAGTTTAAAATGTTAATCGTCACACATTTCTTCAGCTCCGGATATTTGTCTCCCTCGCTGAGTTGACTCGCATATCGTTTGCTCCAATAAAAGAGCGTCCGTTTCTCGATGTCGTACTTATTAAACAACTGCATCTCTATATCAATCAGCTTGCCTTCAGAAGTCTTGGCGTAAACATCGAAGATGGACTGTTTGTCAAGTGGATCATCTTTATCCGTATAAGGATTCATCAGGATGATCTCAGTCAACGGCGGCTCGCCAGTTTCGGTGAAAATGCGGTTAAGAAACGCCAGCAGCACATCCTTGTTATTCTCGCTGCCAAATATCCGTTTGAATACAAAATCTACACATGGGTCAAGCAAATCCATCGGCATCAGCTCCATTCATTATAATTATAGCATTTTCCGAAGGTTTTGATCCCAACAAAGATGCGTAGAACACCTCAGATTGAATCATGTTGTCGTTTTGAAGCATTGCTGCAAAAACGTCTACAGTATGAGTAATTGAAGAACTGAAAAGCTTTGAGAGCTTTAGAGAAGTAGTTTAAAGAATCGAAGTACAGATGGTTTGGTGTGGAAGGCGGAAACATACACCGAAGGGGTTTTTACTATGTCGAAAAATAAATGCTATAGGACAAATGTAGTAGAATTCTCCCTTATACTGTTGTAAAATATTTCTATCAGATTTTGAGGAGTGTGCTTATGAGAGTCATTGACGGCTATACTATCAAAGCTCCATTGGGACAAGGAACATTTGGGCAGACCTGGCTGGTCGAAAAAGACGGTCAAGAATATGCCTTGAAATTATTTAAGAATGAAATGATACGGTCTGACTATGACCTTAAAAGAATAAATCGAGAAATCTTGTCTTTGAAGGCTGTAAATCACCCTAATGTAGTTAAGTATGTTGATGATGGGGTTCATTCTGAAGGCTTTGAAAATTATCACTTTTTAGTAATGGAGTACGCGGACGGAGAACCATTAAGAAAATTTATCGAGCGAAGTGGGAGACTTTCCGTTGCCCAAACTCAACGTATTGGGCTTCAAATATTGGAAGGCTTAAATGAGATTCATAAAGCGGGATATTACCATCGTGACTTAAAGCCGGATAACATCTTTATAACACGTCTGGGGGATGTTTTAATACTGGATTTTGGCCTCGTGAAGATTCTTGATGCAAGTACATTAACGGCAACTGGAGTTCCTATGGGGACATATGCTTATATGCCACCCGAACAGCTTCAGGATAGCAAGAATATTGACCATAGAGCGGATTTGTATAGTCTTGGAGCAATTATGTTTCATATGATTACGGGTCGTTTGCCTTTAGAAATACATAGTCTTGTCGAAGCTCCGTATAAAATAATTCATGAGGTACCACCGTTTGCGAGTAGTTTGAATCCCGCAACACCCAATAAACTTGATAACATTATTGGTACACTCCTTGAAAAGCAGCAGCATCGCCGTAAATATACTATTGATTCACTCTTTATCGAACTAAAGAGTCTCGATGATCGAACAATACCTATCCCTGCCGACCTCACCTTGCGTTTTATTCCTAGACTGTTGCACAACGAAAGATCAATTATTGAAAAATATAGTGAGACTAATAACTTGGACGGAATCATATTCCCTGCTAATTTCCTTCCGAAATATTCCAAAGTCTATGAGCACGTCCGTGATAATGGGAAGTTCACAATGATTGATCCGGTAGTGTACAGACTAGCGTATTCCAAATTCAGTAATGTGCAATCTCTCGTTAATCTTCCTTATGCGTTATCTTCGTTTAATAAAGAAACGCCTGTAGATTTTACAAACTTATCTCAACTACAAGACAGAGCGATTTCTGTGATGGACTGGCAACTAAAAAACAATCCAAGTGTACTTGTGGCTCCCTTCCATTTTCTCGCAAATACACAGGACCCCTGGTTGGATATTGATATTAAAATATTTAATGAGTGTCGAAAATATCTTAGCGACATCAATGAAAGCCGTCCGCTTTATGCAGGAATTTCTGTTCAAATTGAAAGTATGACCGATGACATTAGCCCTATTCGACTGGTTAATCATTATACCCGTATTCAGGCAGAAGGCTATATGTTAATGTTCGATGCTAAATTAGATACCTTTAATAAGGCACATTATTACGCTTTTGGCAGAATCATAAGTATGCTAGGGGATATGGGCAAGCCAATTGTTCTGTCCCGTATTAATGATTTTGGTCTTGGTCTTATGTCTCTTGGTGCTACTGGCCTTTCTTCAGGGATCGGTTTTATTGAGGACTTCCACGAATCTATTCTTATTGAAGAAGGTGGCGGATTTCACCTTCAGCCTAAGTACTATATACCCCAGCTCCTCACATCTTACAGTGAGAAGATATTAAAAGATATTTTCGAACCAGCATTAGGTAAAGAACTGGCCTGTAAATGTCCATACTGTAATGGTAGCGTTGATATAAAGTTTCTATCGAAACCGGAAGTGTCCAAGGGCCATTATCTCTGGCAAAAACAAAAGCAAGTAGCTACTCTTAATGAAATGGCCAATCCTGAACGTTTACGTTGGTTTGAACAACAAGTGGGCTCTGCGATCTCATTGGCTAAACAGTTAAAAAAGGCAACAGGTAATAGAAATATTGTTTGCGATCACTTTCAGTATTGGATTGAAGCGATTAAGCAGATCGAACAAGAAAGAACAACTGCTTTGTCTACTGTATCTCCTTAAAATGTGGTCACGCTCTGGTCACGAACTCAAAATAATAACCAGAAACGACAGGTCACAACCAAATGTAAAAAAGCCGAAAACCCTTGATAAACAAGGACCTACGGCTATGTTGGGATACAGTAGTTTACAGGCCTGTCAATCTTGACAGGGTAGGGGTCATGGGTTCGAACCCCATCCGTCCTATATCGAAAAGCCTTGAACTTCAAGGCTTTTTTTGTTTTCTATTCACTTATCATTCTATTAAAAACCCCTGTGATACGAATTTGATACGAATCGCGATTACTCTTCGTATCAGTTCATGTGATCCTCTGGGAAAATATCATCGCTTCTACCCTCCAACCAATTCCTAAATTCCGCTTTACTGATATATAATTCCCTTCCCACTTTTGCAACATGAAATACGTGGAAGCCTGTTTACAATCCTTTCAATTCTATCGCTGTCCATGCCATCTTCACGCTCATGGAATCTGAGCCAAAAGAGAAAGAAGCCGCTACTGAAAGCAGCAGCAATATTCCTAGGAGTAAAAACAGACCGAAATACGATTTCCCTCTTAAATTAGGGATAACAGCTGTTTTATCATCTAGCTTTCTATTTTTTTCATATGTTCACACTAGCTTCTCAACTACAAAATCTAGCTGCTTATCAAAAGATTAGTTATCGGAATAATACGAAAAATCAATATATAGCCTTGCAGCTTGTCTCCAGGCTCCATCACAGCATGTCGAATATCCAGCACTTTAACGGCTGCATAATTCCATGCGGCAATATGATCTTCCAACTTCATCTTACATTTCACTCCGATCCGTTACACAATCTATTTAAGTTAATTACATCTCAAACATTGATAATGATTATCAATTATATTTGGAACCCTTTATCTCTCCTTATGGGGCATCATGCCTATGATTCCTTATATAAACGTTACTTGAACTAAACAGGAACAATCTCTCAATATTGCATCTCCTATAATTTAGCATTAATATAAAATAATGAGACTTACTGAAAATCGTTAATGAGTATTGTTTTGAGGATTATTGCATTTTCGCAAACTCACTAAGGAGTAGGAGTGTTTTTTATATGTTATAGGGGAAAACGAATATTAGGACCAATGACTGAAGCTGATGCTCTACGTGAATGGTTTACTCTTTCCGGTACAGTGAAAGACATTTATATTATTGAGGTTGATGAGAACAATAAAGTAAGGCGCCAGATCGGACCCACAAAGAAGAAAAAGAAATAAGCATAGCCTGTAGCAACCTACTATAACTTGATTGAAAAAGAAATAAAACGTAAAAAAGCCCCACCGACCTTTATAGGTTGATGGGGTATTTTATAAAAATGGAAATTTAGTAAGCGAGAATATTAAGAGTACCATCCCAACAATCGAAGACAGAGCAGCCATTTTATCTTTAGTTTTAAAATAGGTAGCTCCTCCATTAAAAATCAGAGCTCCACACATCCCCATCATTGTCCAAGACATGATCACTTGATCCTGACCGCGGAAAAATAGTATTGCCAGAATGATTGTTGCTGCACTAAATAAAATACCGAACAGCCTTAGTGCTTTCAGCAAAAAATCCCCTCCCGAAATTAATGGGCTAATGAATTTGCAGCTTACTCGATATTACAAGAAAAAATGTAGCCAATGGGCCACAAAGCAAAGAAATTAAAAACCAGTTTAATCCACTCCTATTTTTACCTTGTGCTAACCCAGCATTTATTAATGCCAATGTACCCCATCCAACAAAATACCCGTTATCCATAACGCACACGACCTTTCAACATCATTTTATAGGAATACGAATATCCAATATAATGGTTTCATCATAAGCAAATGTTGCAGGGATTTGTTATACATGCTGAGATTTCAACAACTACTTTATTCTTGTGGCAATAAGCTGGATCGTTTCATCAGAGTCTTTTACAAGACATTTCAAAGTAATGCCAAGGACAAGTGAAAATAAAGAGATCATAAAACAAATGACTGTAATCATTGCTCCTCTTAAGTCATTTGTGAAATTATAACGCAAGATTTCTGAGAAGCTGCTAGTAGAAAAGAAAATTATAGTCAAAATAAAAAACAATCCAAAAACACAAAATAAAATGTTTGATATTTTATTAACTCTTTCAAAATAGCTCATGTATTCAACTCCTCTGATCAAGATAATAATCCACCAAGACATAAATGGAACCGGCAATACCAAAAAGGATAATGGCTATACTACTATTCAAATGATATTCCTGTATAAAGCGTTCATCGTATGCCTTGTAAAAGAAAACATATCCCCCGATACCACTCAGAAGCAATATCATTATGCGGGTAATCAAAGGATTTGCAATCATTCGAACAACCCAAGAGAAAGGGAAAATTATAATTGGGTAAAGAACGGCTGAAAAAAGAAATGCTAAGAAAATAAAAACAAACCCTATATTTTGAAACCCATAGTATTCAGTCGTACTGATCTTATTTCCTTCCAAGAGCTCTAATCCAAAAGAGGCCAACGTGAACAGAATCGTCGAAACAAACCATAACATGATATGCTTAACTACACGCAAAGTAATCCCACCAATTTTATGCTTTATATATCAGCCATTTTATTCATAAGTTCTATTGTTAAATCTGCTTCCAATAATCATTTAGCACTTGGTTCTATTGAAGTTAAAAAAGGTTTTTGCCCTATTCTACTATTATAGGAAACAAAGTACTCCTCATTTATATTAATCAACTTAAATATTCCTTTTGGGATTGTGACTGTAGTTTGATCACCGCTCATATTTTGTACTACTATTTCTCTTTTATCTACTGACACTACATTAACAACAGCAGATGTACTTGCCATCAAAAGGTACCATATTATAAATAAAAAAATGATCAAAGGAAGAAATGAGAAGATTTTACGATTATTCATATCTATCACCTCAGAGTAAGGATCATCTAATGGGCATGGTAGTTACCTCCTATCCATTGCCGAACAATTCTTGTATGTATTTTTCCGACATATATTCTCTAAATTCTTTATCTAATAAGTATATTTCATCTTGTTTTATCCACTCGTAGTTAAAAACAGTTCCACAGTCCTCTCCTTCACCCTCTCCAGTGAATCTCCACTTTTCAGGTAATCTTGTTTCTGGAATCAGAAGGTAGTCATGTCTTTCAACATTTGCATCTATATAATCCTTATAATAATATTGTGTTCCTATTTTCTTTACTAATTTAAATTGTTTAAGTCCACTTTCTTCTTGAATTTCCCTGAATAAGGCTTCTTCTTCTGTTTCCCCGGCATCGACATTACCACCTACTAATCTAAAGGGTACTTCTGGTACATTAAGATAAACTAATAAGGTCTTTTCTCCAACTTCATTGTCTTGCAAAATAAATCCGCATACCTTCTTTCTAATCGGTTTCCCTATCTTCATCGTGTCCCCCTATTTAGCTTCTTATAAACGAAAATAAAAAAGTATTTGATCATTGATCAAATACTTGCTCAGTCGTACGGTGTTATGAATATATGCTCCCTTGTGGTCATCTACGTTTACGCCATTCGAACATACCATAAATTTACTTTATTGTATTCTGAAAACCTAAATTAAACAAGAGTAACTCTTTAATTCTCACCGCTGATCAAAAAAGCACTCCGCTTCTGTTTAGCACATTACAATCTATTGTGCATTTTATATAGAGAAGCTTAATAGAAAGGGGTGGATCAGAATGGCAACTCGTCAACCTGATTTGGTATTGATCACTTGGAGCAGAAATCCTTTGGTTCGTGGCTCTGCACGTAGGATTATTTCTGTCCGCATCATTGGAAATGCTGAGCCTTGTCGACCTAGCTTAAGACCCAACGGGCTACTTGACACCGCCTTAGCTTGTTTATTAGATAATGACATTGGTTTTAAAGTTGTGTTTCGTAAAAAAACTTCAAGGATTAGCGGCTATTTGCTGTTACAACGCCATTAATATTTTCAGAGGGCAGCTAAGTTGCTGCTCTTTTTTAACGTTGAATAGAACCTGAATCTTATCGAAATTAGGTGAGTCCATGAACTTACAAGATGTAAAGAAGAGCTATGATTTAATCGTAAGCTTAGGTATGTCTTGTGCTCCTGCTATAAATATGCAAAGAAATAACTTGAGAACATTCTCCATGCCTCTTGACTGGATGATTTCTTATTCATTAACTGATGTAAACAGACTTTATAAGAATAGATTTCAGAATTTCATGGAGTTAACAAATCTGAAAATGCTCGAAGAGACACATTTTTTTCTAGAGGATGGAGTGCCCGCTTATCCTAATGGAAACAAGAAAGCGTTAGTGAAATCGTATTTTATTCAGGATACCTTTTATAACATTATCTCGGTACATGATTTTCCTATCACCTTAGGTAAACATTGGTCTACGACCTATCCATCTTATAAAGCAAAGCTGGATTTACGAATTAAGAGATTTTGGGACAAATTACTAAGCAGTAAAAAAATTCTATTCATTAGATGGTTCGCCACATACGAACAGGCTGTAGAGCTACAAGCGATTTTGTCTGATATATTAAAGCCGAACGAATTCACTGTCCTTATCCTTTATCCCGTTCGTGAATTAACATCAGTACGAGAAATCCATTGGAATATTAATCATATTTGTGTGTTAGAATTTCCTGATGATATGAACGATTATGATAGCTGGGATTATATTTTGAAAGATATACAAGTAACGAGCGATTAATTTATCTCTTATTAAAAAATGACCCTTTCATGGGTCATTAATGTTGACGGCTTCGGTCAATCAAATGATTAATCATTTCTTGCGCAGCAAAAACATATGGATTCAGATATAACCTACTGATACCTACAAATATAGCAATAGGGTTACTGACTCCAAAATCGCTTTGGCTCCAAAGTGATTTTGGATTTGTAAGTTCAGGCTCTACAAGATCATACTTTTCCATCAGCCTTTCCTTTGTGTCACTTTCCATTACAGCTCCGTTTCCTTTTTCCGCAAAGACTGCTCCTGATGAAAAACACGCCATGATCAGAACAAAGGAAATGATGAGTGTTGCTAGTTTCTTTTTACGCATAATACAGCTCCTAATTCTTTCTTTGGTCTACACTAAACTCTAAACCTTGTACCAACTCAAATATTTCTCGGGTAATCGCAGGAAATCTATGTATTCGACATTCTTGATCAGTTCTTGATCATATTCTATAAAAATAATGGGATAAAAAGTATTAAATTCTATAATACACCTTTCTTCATATAAAAACAAAAGCACCCCACAGTTAAAATTAGTAGGGTGCTTTAGAATAATTCTCCGTATTTACAATACCAACATCCCACTAAATATTCTATGGGGTTGGAGTTCCGCCATTGGCATTTAGCGTTTCGCCACTAATATAGCTCGATTCCTGGCTAGCAAGAAATACATACGCCGGAGCCATCTCTGCAGGCTGTCCCGGACGGCCTAGTGGCGTGCTCGCACCGAACTCCTTCAGCACTTCCTCTGGTTGCCCACCCACCACCTGAAGAGGTGTCCATACGGGACCTGGTGCCACTACATTAACTCGAATGCCCTTATCAGCGACTTGCTGAGCGAGAGATTTACTGAATGTATTGATCGCAGCCTTGGTCGTCGCGTAGTCCAATAGGATCGGCGAAGGGTTATAGGCTTGAATGGAAGAAGTGTTGATGATGGTGCTACCCGGTTGCATATGTTTCACTGCCGCTTTACACAGCCAGAACATGGCATACACATTCGTTTTAAAGGTATCGTCAAAATGCTTCGTAGTAAGATCAGCAATATCGGGGACGAATTGCTGTTTGCCCGCTACATTGGCTAAAATATCAATCCCACCCAGCTGCTTGACTGCGGTATCGACGAGCTGTTCACAGTACTCCTCGTCCTTAAGATCACCTGGGATGGCGATTGCGGTTCGTCCTGCTTCCTGCACCAGCTTGAGAACCTGCTTTGCATCCTCTTCTTCCTCCGGCATATAGGATAAGACAACATCTGCGCCTTCACGAGCAAAAGCAATCGCAACAGCTCGGCCTATCCCGCTGTCTGCCCCTGTAACAATCGCTTTTCGTCCAGTCAGACGTCCGGTGCCTTGATAGGTATCTTCACCTGTATCAGGCACGGGATTCATCTTCTTCTGAAGCCCCGGCTCTTGTTGCTGCTGTTGAAATTCAGGTCCTGCCTTGGTGTACTGAGTGGTAGGATCTTGCATCGTATATTGGTTAGACATCGATCAATTCCTCCTTTATTTTTAGAAAACCATTTTTTATTTAACGAACTCTTTTTTTATGTAAACACAACAGTACACCGCTAAACATACCTCATCGATAGCATAGTCCTGAATATTTCCACAAAAAATACCCCAACTACCTGTTAAGGTGGCTAGGGTATCTCATACTCTAAGTATCATTAAACATTTAATGGCCTTAAATTTCCTCTGACCTGTCTTGAACCGACTCATAACGAGTACGTATTTCACGATTTTTAGCGTAGATGTATAAATCTAAAGCCGCTATTCCTCTACGTGCCAATTTTACTAGCAGGACGAAGAAGTAGATTCCCAAGCCAATTGATATCAACCAAATTAAAAAGAACAAAACACCTACCCCCCCTCCGAAAAAAAGACCTGTGTGTTCCATACGATTTATCCGCTCCTTAAGCAATTTTCATTTTTTATCAGTCTATATTGCATAAGCTTAAATAAATATATGGAAACTCACACATGAATCGGGACACCCTCCATACAGTTTCGCGTATACATTACATAAAGGAGTGATAAATCATGGGCTTTTTTATTTTCCTCTTTGTTCTGTTAGCGCTACTTAACATCTTTTTCCCACGATTCGGATGGTACATGAGATACGGATGGATGGTCAAAGGTGACGTTGAGCCGAGTGAGGCTTATTTATTAATGACCCGCGTCAGCAGTATAGTGGCACTTATTGTTCTCTTTTTTATCTGGTCTAGTTTCTGACTTATCCTAACGCTCTTAATACATCCTCAATCTTACGCTGATGCGACAATACGCCGTAATTCATCCAGGCCATGAAATCCACCTCATATACGCTGCCGTTACGTACAGCAGGCAAGTTGCGCCAGAGTTGTGTATCCAGCAGTTCCCGTCCTCCCCCTTCAAGCTGATCAAAGGTAATAAACAAATGATCCGCAGTCAGATTGGCAAGCTCTTCTTTTGTCAGGTTCACCCGATTCTTTCCACGGGTCAACTTCCGAACCAAGCTATGGGGTTGCAAACCCAAATCATGATGAAGCACGCTTCCTGTATACCCCAAATGCTCACATCCATAGAGAGTGATTCCGTAGACTGAGATTCTTAAACAAGCTATGGTCTGACTATGGACGGACCGGGTAAGCAGCTGCTTGGCTTGCTGTGCCTGATGCTCATAATTGTCGATCACTTCCTGGACACGTTCCGTTCTGCCAAAGACTGCTGCTGCGGAATACAATGTGGCACGCCAATCCTCTTGATGAACAGGTAGCTTGAACAACGGAGCGATCCGGCTGCACTCCTCCAGATGCCAACGATGAAAGCCATTATCCAGCAAGATCAATTCGGGCGTATACCGGGAGAGCTCCTGCCAATTACGAGTCGAAATATCTACCTCAGGCACATCGTGGAGAGCCAAGTACTCTTGTTTCCCCCACTCGGCGTGAGAATATTGCGCCACAGGCGTAATATCCAGAGCCAATAGATAATCTTCCAAAAAAGGAGCAAACACCCTCAATCCATCCTGATGGAAGCTTCTGTATTGGCCTGGAGTAACACCCACCGATCTTTTAAAACGCCGATTAAAATAATACTCATTACTATATCCGACGGATACCGCGATATCATGCATACGGTCATTCGTCAGCAGTAGCTGCTGCTGCGCTCTTTCGATACGAAGCCCGTTCAAATGCTCCAAGGGAACCCTCCCTGTCACCTCTTTAAATGTTTGTGTATAACGCGCACGTGTAATACCTGCAACTTCAGCCAACTGATCGACGGTTACGGCTTGGTTATAATGCTCCTCCATATAGTGAATGGAACGCTGTATTGCCTCATTATCACCCGTGACCTGAACGAAAGAGGAATTTGCACGCATGATTAGCAGCAGCAGCTCCTGAAAGCGCGTATGGCCTGCGAACCATTCGATCTCATCTGTGCTTCTACGGCTATGGTAGATAGCCTCTAGCAGTAATTTACATTGTGAAAAGGGTCTAACGCTTAACAAACCAGATCGAAGGATATCCTCTTTAGTCCTTCTTTCTATTTCACTCTGCCTATTTTTCCCGGTTTCGATGATTTCAAAAGTAAGCCGATAAAAGCTAAGCCCCCGCTCCTCGGCATTGATATTGCTTAATAACCCTGGTTCGAACAAGAACCCAGTACCTTTTTCCAGTGGAAACTGCCTCAACTCAGCCTCAACATACCCCTGTCCTTCCGATACAATGAGTAGTGTATGATCCTGAAACACCTCACACTGTCCGCTTCCTGACAGGGATTGGGTTTCTATATTTATCAAGCTATAGAATAGCTTCCTTCTATTGCTGTCTTGCAAATCTTTTGCCATTCTCCCGCCCCCAATTGAGAACCATTTTCATTCAATTCAGTGTAAAACAAAAAAGAAGGTCTATCAAGGGTGCTGATAGACCTTCTTTTTGCTATTCCTTCAAGGCGGCTGCCATTTATTTCACCATAGCTTCCAGCAGGTCATCAAGCTTCATCGAATTGGCCGTGATGGCACCAGTCTGCCAGTGGGAACGTTCCATTCTATAAACATTCCCGTTCTTCACTGCGGGCAGGCTCTTCCACAGCGGCCCATCAAGAATTTGGATCGCTTCCTGATTCCCTTCAGTATCCCAGCCCCCGTTGTCAGGGAATACGATGATATGATCCGCTTCGAGCTGAGGAATAAGCTCTTCGGAAATAATAGATTGATATTCGGTCATTTCTGCAGCCATAGGCACGGGTGTCAGGCCAAATTGAGAATAAATCACACCGATAAAACGGTTTTTAACACCGAACAAAGCAAAGGTCTTATCCGCTACGTTGAGCCGGATCACTGCTACTTTTTCTTGCCCCAGAGCCTGTTGCAGTTTAGCTTTTCCATCTGCCACTTTCTGATCATACTCGGCGAGCACAGCCTCAGCCTTCTCCGGAATACCGAGCGCATCTGCAATCGCTGTAAGCACTTGTCTTGAGTCCTGCAGCGCCGCCTCAGGGAGACGATACGTTGGTGCTATCTTGGAATATTGTTCGTACCTAGTCGCATCCGCGCCTCCGTCCGCAATAATCAAGTCAGGGTCTTTCTCCAACAACGCTTCCAAGCTTCCGGTGATATCAAATTCTGGAACATCGAGATTTAAGTAATCCTGTTTGCCCCAGCTTGGATGATACCACTGAACCACCGGGGTAATCCCCAATGCCTTCAAATAATCTTCAAGGTAAATCCCGGCCACCCGTTTAGGGTTGACTGGAATCTCAACATCTCCGAATTCCCCTGTAATCGTCCGAGTTGCAACCTCTTCCGAAGCATTTCCACTTCCTTCGCTCGGTGTGCTGCTATCTGAGGTTGATTCCTCTGCATTCTCTGTTTTAGCTACATTATCTTTCGTAGTAGTGCTATTCGTTCCGCATGCCGCCAGCGCGGTCAATGCCATAATAAGTACTGCTGACCATAAAAACTTCCGACCCCATCTTACCATTATCCCTTCACTCCAATGCTATATTTTCATTGATTATCATTCTCAATAATCATTATCACAATAGTAGCATGACTTTTATAGCTTTCAATGCACTTTCTCTGCAAAAATCTTATACAAACTATTAACTAGTTTCTTCCCTTCTTCACAAATTTCTTATTATTTACGATTGATTTATACAATGCTTTCGCTTACAATAAACTCATAAACGCGCGTTTATGAAAAGAGGGGAAACATGCGCAGCGAAGATATAGCTAAGTTGGCCGGGGTTTCCCGAAGTACGGTATCCCGCGTAATCAACAATTATTCCAACGTCCCTGAAGAGACCCGGGCCAAAGTGCTGCGGGTGATTGAGCAACATCAGTACGAACCGAACAGCTTTGCAAGGGCTTTAGCCGGTAAGAAGACCGATACGATCGGACTCTTCGCCATCAGTATGAACGAGAAGGAGAATACTACCCGAATTTATCAGAACAATTACTTTGCTCCATTCGTTGATGCCGTAGTCGACACCTCGAATGCCCGCGGATGTTATGTACTGATTCATACGGTTTACTCTCCCGACGATTTCATCAAGGTAAAGCAAGCTTTTCTTCAAAAACGGATTGACGGCGGTATCATTGTCGGCACTCAGAAGGATATTAATATCGTCCGAGAAATGGTAGGGCTCGACTCTCCTCTCGTATTAATTGATTATGATATTTCTGAGATTATGTCGGAGCATCTTGACCGCAATCATCTGGCCATTGTGAACTCCAAAGATTACGAGGGCACCACAGAAGCGATTGAATATTTGATCTCTCTGGGTCATCAAGAGATTGGCATCATCTGTGGGCAAATGAATACGTACTCTGGACGAGAGCGTTATACGGCTTATGAAGATACGCTGAAGAAACATGGCCTGCCTGTAAATGAGAGATTTATTCTGAAAGGTGATTTTCTGAAAGAGACTGCTTACGAAGAGGTTAAGAAGCTCCTTGCTTCTGGAGAACCTTTGCCAACGGCCTTCTTCTCCTCCAACGATGATATGGCTATATCAGCGATGGAAGCGTTCTCCGAACACGGAATCATTGTCCCTGAAGATCTCTCCATGGTTGGATTTGATGACATTCAGCTAGCATCCCGTATTCAGCCTAAGCTGACCTCTGTACGCTTGCCGATCTATGAAATGTCTAAGGCTGCAGTTGAAAAAGTAATCGAGCTGTGCGATTCACAGCAGCCGACGTTTAGCACGATCAGCTTTCCAGCTCGTTTAGTGGAGAGAGATTCCTGTCAACCGCCGAAGAAATAGCTTAAGATCAATCCTTCGCTGAAGAAATCTACATATTTTTCCGTGAAGCTGCTATTTGATTCGGTATCGAAACTACTGCTTTAATTGTCCTGCTTAAAAGCATTGAAAAAACTCCCTTCCCTCGAGGGAATTTTTTCTGAAACTTATAAACGCGCGTTCACAATCGAAAGGAGACTTTCTCACATGAAATTCGGAACCTTTGACGACACTCGAAAAGAGTATGTAATTAACACACCTAAAACCCCTTACCCTTGGATTAACTATCTTGGTAATGAGCAATTTTTCGGACTTATTTCCAATACAGCTGGTGGCTACACCTTCTATAGAGATGCTCGTCTCAGAAGATTGACCCGTTACCGTTATAACAATATCCCACTGGATACCGGCGGCCGCTACTACTATCTTTATGATGATGGTGATTTCTGGACCCCAGGCTGGATGCCAGTAAAACGTGATCTCGACTTCTACGAATGCCGTCACGGTCTTGGCTACACTTCCATTACTGGCGAACGGAACGGAATTTCTGTGAACCAGCTTGCTTTTGTCCCTATGGGTCATAATGCAGAAGTACATCGTCTTGTAGTGAAGAACACGGGCTCCGCTAAAAAATCCGTGAAACTGTTCTCTTTTGCAGAGTTCTGTCTCTGGAATGCACAAGATGATATGACTAACTTCCAACGCAATCTCAGCACCGGTGAGGTTGAAGTGAAGGATTCCGTTATCTATCACAAAACTGAATATCGTGAGCGCAGAAATCACTATGCTTTCTACTCCGTAAATAAAGAAATCGCTGGTTTCGATACTGATCGTGAAGCTTTCGTAGGGATGTACAACGGTCTGGAAAGCCCACAAGCTGTAGTTGCAGGCGAACCTACTAACTCCGTAGCTAGCGGTTGGTCCCCTATCGGATCACACGCACTTAACATTACGCTTGAACCAGGTGAAGAACAAAGCTTCATCTTTGTACTCGGCTACATCGAGAACCATGAAGAAGATAAATGGGAATCCTTGAATGTAATCAACAAAAAACCAGCAGAAGCTATGATCGCACAATTTGCTACAGATGCTCAAGTAGATGCTGCACTCGCTGCACTTGCTGCTCACTGGGATAACCTGCTGTCTAAATATCAAATCCAAAGCGGCGACGAGAAACTGGATCGCATGGTTAACATCTGGAATCCATATCAATGTATGGTTACCTTCAACATGTCCCGTTCTGCTTCCTACTTTGAATCCGGTATTGGCCGTGGTATGGGCTTCCGTGATTCTAACCAAGACTTGCTCGGATTTGTTCATCAAATTCCTGAACGTGCTAAAGAACGTATTCTCGATATCGCGGCTACACAATTTGAAGATGGCAGTGCCTATCACCAATACCAACCACTCACTAAAAAAGGTAACAACGAAGTCGGCACCGGCTTTAACGATGATCCGCTTTGGTTGATCCTAGGAACGGCTGCTTACATTAAAGAAACTGGCGATACCTCGATTCTTGATGAGCAGGTTCCTTTTGACAGCGATCCGAATAACACCGCTACGCTGTTCGAGCACTTGAAACGTTCCTTTGAGCATGTGACTAATAATCTCGGACCTCACGGTTTGCCACTGATCGGGCGCGCAGACTGGAATGACTGCTTGAACCTCAACTGCTTCTCTACTGAGCCGGGTGAATCTTTCCAAACTACTGCCAACATCGAAGGTCGCGTTGCGGAATCTGTATTTATCGCGGGTCTGTTCGTCTTCGTTGGACCGGACTATGCTGAAATCTGCCGGATGCGCGGACTTAACGATGTAGCTGTGGATGCAGAAGCTAAGATTGACAACATGAAAGAAATCACATTGACGCACGGCTTCGATGGCGATTGGTTCCTGCGTGCTTATGATCACTATGGCGACAAGGTCGGTTCCAAAGAAAATGAAGAAGGTAAAATCTTCATCGAACCACAAGGGATCTGCGTAATGGCCGGTATCGGTGTGGAAAATGGTCAAGCTGAAAAAGCTCTATCATCCGTACAAGAGCATTTGGATACTAAATACGGTATCGTATTGCAACAGCCACCGTATTCCAAGTACTATCTGAACCTGGGTGAAATTTCTACGTACCCTCCGGGCTACAAAGAAAATGCCGGTATTTTCTGCCATAATAACCCTTGGATCATGATCGCTGAAACTGTACTTGGACATGGCGACAGAGCGTTTGAAATTTACGCAAAAATTGCTCCTGCTTACCTGGAGGATATCAGCGAAATTCACCGCACAGAGCCTTATGTCTACTCCCAAATGATCGCAGGTAAAGATGCCGTTCGTCACGGGGAAGCTAAAAACTCCTGGTTGACTGGTACTGCTGCATGGAACTATGTAGCCATCACTCAATCGATCCTTGGTATCCAAGCGGATTTCAATGGTCTGAAGATCGATCCTTGTATTCCTACTGAATGGGATAGCTTTGAAATCACACGTGTCTTCCGTGGAGATACTTATGTGATTCAAATCAAAAACTCAAACCATGTATCCAAAGGTGTAGTTAGTCTTACCCTGGATGGCACAGCTGTAGAAGGTAACATCATTGCTCCAGTTGGAGACGGTGCTGTACACCAAGTAGTTGTAGAACTGGGTTAAAAAAATCCGCTCAACCGTTCACTTGAACGATTGGGCGGATCTATAATTAACGCTGGATGACTCCTGAACTCTTCAGGGGTCTTTTTTTTACCCTTCCACAACATCTGCTCTTAAATCACTCGCAACCTCAAGCATTCTCGGGATCACAGCTTCATTATTTCCAGAAACGTAAATATCCCCTTGATAATGCCTAAATGGGATTGTAGTATCACCAAAGCTCCACATAAAGAAATCTCCCTCAATGGACATCGTAGTGGCGCCTGCTACTGTATAAACTGATGTATAGGTGAAATCAGGTTTGGATGCGAAATACTGCTTGCACTCTTCTAAAGATATGGTTTGTGTTGAACCTCCATCATTTTGCATAGCTCGTGTAATTCGATAACGTTTGCTCATTGTGATGCCTCCAATATTTTCTGTAAAATGATCAGCTACCTTGTCCCGATCAAATATAGCATACAATAAAGCGTAAATCCCTGCTATCCTAAACTTTAAAGTTGTTTCTGCGCTAACAGCATAGAGGTTCTCACGTAAGGAGATATTGCCCACGAATAAGGGAACTTCAATTGCCCAAACACTCGATATGGCGAAAAAACCTGCAAAAGTACATTTTTCTAAGATGAAAGGATCGCTACAGCACTGATTCCTGCAAATCTGCAGTAATTTTCGTTTCAAAAGTAGCTTTGAGCCCTTAAGCATGGAAAATACTGCACTTTTGCAGGCTTTGGACTTTATAAAGATGATATTGCTTTAAAAAACTGTACTTTTGCAGGTTTTCTGTGGTTTGGTGAACGGCGTGGATGGAATGGTTGAGTGAGTATTAAATGTGTGAGAATTAAAGCATGAGAACCAGAGCGTAAGAATCGATAGAAATGGCAGGTCTAGGTCTCCTGAGTCCGTATGATGTCTGTCTCGCTAGTTAATTGGATTCTTTTGAGTGGTAGGAACCCCCTATCCCTCACATACTATGTAACATAAGACTTTTTAAGCCTGATTCATAATCAGGTTTTTTTGTTCAACTGCAATTTTTTGGAAGTGACAAGCATATTTATAGACATGCCTTTAATGTGGAGATGTTAAATATGCGGCCATTAAGATACCTTATCATTCTTTTAGGAAGCTTACTCGTTGCTACGGGAACTAATTTTTTTCTCGTACCATATAAAATCCTGGATGGGGGAATAATAGGGATAGCCCTCATTATTAATTATTTATCCGCCGCTAAAATTGGCGTAGCTATAATTCTCTGCAGCTTTCCTATCTTTCTGCTCGCTTGGTTAAAGGAACGCGATATCTTTTACAACAGTGTACTCGGCCTATTGATCTCATCATTTCTGATCGAGCTTCTCGGTCCTTTCCAATATCACTTTCTATATTATTTTGAGTTTGGTTCCATTTCTAGCGCCATTATTGGCGGTTTTTTGATGGGAACAGGACTTGGGATTATGCTGCGGTTTAAAGCAAGTACGGGTGGCACCGATCTGCTCGCTCAATTTATAAAAAGGTATGTCCCTCTTAACCTTGGATTCATCATTTTTTTGACCGACTTTATGATTATCGGCGCTGGGGGACTCCTGATTTCTAAAGAAACCTTCTTCCACTCCATCCTCACGATTGTCTCTGGAGGGGTGGCTACAGGTCTGTGCACACTCGAAACAAAATAATGGAAATAAATATGAATATACACGATCATATGTTCGTATTATAATAATGAGAAAACATCTAACGTATTTCTACCTCACCTGGAGCGTGTGAACCTATGAATAAAGAGCGTGTCATTATGCTATCCGATTGCCAAAGCTTCTATGCCTCCGTGGAGAAAGCCTCTAATCCGCAGTACAGCAACAAGCCACTTATCGTCGCCGGAGACCCCGCCCGACGGAGCGGTATTGTGCTCGCTGCCTGTCCTATAGCCAAATCTTTTGGCATTACTACCGCCGAGACGTTGAAGGAAGCGCTGGCAAAATGCCCCGAAGTCATCGTGGTCAGACCACATATGCAGCAATATATCGATGTCTCCTCCCAAATCACGGACATTCTACGCAAATTTAGTGACCAGGTAGAACCCTATTCTATCGATGAACAGTTTATTGATGTCAGCGGTAGCCTCAGCTTATTTGGCAGTCCAAGGGAGATCGCTACCGCCATTCAGGATCTAATTCGTAGAAACACAGGTGTGCGTGCGCGCATCGGCATAGGATATTCCAAGGTTACCGCCAAAATGGCTTGCGACCTGTGGGCCAAGAAGAACGGGGATGGTATATTCACCCTCGCACACGAGGAGCTTCCGAATGTGCTCTGGCCCCTCCCCATTAGCGAGCTGTTCATGGTAGGTCGCCGTATGTCCGCCCACTTCCAAAGTATGGGTATTACGACGATTGGCCATTTGGCACAGATGCCGCTAAGCGAGCTAAAATGGCGCATGCGGGAGAAATTTCACAAAAAATGTGATATCGACGCCGAGCTATATTGGCGGATAGCCAATGGCATCGATGACAGCCCCGTGAGCCCAAGCACCTATGAAGTCGCACCCAAGAGTGTCGGGCACCAAATGACGCTGCCAAGGGATTACTATAAGCTGAAAGATATTAAGACCATCATTCTTGAGCTATCTGAGCTTGTATGTAGACGTTGCCGCAAATTGAAAGTACATGGTGCAGTCGTGTCTATCGGCTGCCAAGGTGCCAGCTTTGATG
Organism: Paenibacillus sp. FSL R5-0744; assembly: GCF_037972555.1. Taxonomy (NCBI): domain Bacteria; kingdom Bacillati; phylum Bacillota; class Bacilli; order Caryophanales; family Paenibacillaceae; genus Paenibacillus; species Paenibacillus sp. FSL R5-0744. Next base: position 2,644,912 of record NZ_CP150228.1, on the reverse strand, counting down.
ACCCCACAGGCTTCTCAAGACAGACTACAATGAGCGATCCTACAAATGCCACCCTGCTGGTATATGAGGCAGCTCTTTCTCTCTTCAAGCTCCACTGGGACGGTCAGCCTGTGCGTAGAATCCACTTAAGCCTGTCCAATCTATCTGACGAAAGCCAGTACCAGCTAACCCTATTTGAGTCTCGCCCTCGCTATCGTGAACTCGAACGGGCGACCGATGCCCTCAAGAATAAATATGGGGAGACGATCATTGGGCGAGCAGCTTCTTTTACAGATGCCGGGCAGCTTAAGGACAGATCTGGAAAGATCGGCGGACACTATAAATAAAAACTATATTAAAATACACACCATATCGTTTATAATGCTATATTGGGGTTGTTATTTTCACGTAGATGAAGCGACAATCGAAATATGTAAACATAGATAATCACATTCCAGAGGAGGACCGGAGAAGTTGGATAGCACGAGCAACACTAACACTACGTATTATGAAATCGTTGATCTCTGTCTTCTTGCTGGCAAGATCATGCTGCAGAATGGTGCAGAAACATCCAGAGTTGAAGATACGATGACACGAATGGCAGGATCTCTCGGGTTCCCAGGAGCACATAGCTATGTGACGCCAACCGTTATTATGTTCACCACAAATAGAATAGAACCTGTTAAGTTATACAGAATTGCGGAGCGAACAACAGATCTGCAGAAGGTATCGGAGGTCAATGACATTTCTCGGCGTCTAAGCGAACGTCAGATTACAGCTGAGGAAGCTCGTGCAAAATTAGGAGAAGTCGATGAAGCCTCACCTGTCTATCCCGTATGGCTGCAGATCTTAGCAGCCGCCCTTACTGGTGCTTGCTTCACCGTTATGTTTAAAGGCAGTTTGTGGGATGCGCTCCCCGCCTTGCCGATTTCCGGACTGGGCTTCGCTGCGGTCATTTATCTGCATCGTTTAGTGCAGACTAAATTCTTCGCAGAGTTTTCTGCTTCCTTCCTGATCGGACTTCTAGCCTTCTGTTCTGTAAAGCTGGGGATTGGTCAAGAGATGGACAAAATCATTATCGGCTCCGTTATGCCTCTAGTACCCGGACTACTCATTACTAATGCCGTTCGTGATCTGATGGCCGGTCATCTGGTCTCAGGCATATCCAAGGGAGCCGATGCCTTTCTAACTGCATTTGCGATCGGTACAGGTATCGGGCTTGTACTATCACTATTTTAATATCCATGTGAAAGAGGTTAGCCCTTCATGATTTTGCAACTTATAACCAGTTTTATCGCCGCGGCAACCTTCTGTATTCTATTTAATGCGCCTAAGCGCTCACTACTACAGTGTGGTTTTGCCGGAATGGTGGGCTGGATGGTGTATGTGCTTCTTAATGTAGAGTTCGGGCCTGTTGTAGCTACGTTTGCAGCTAGTGTAATAGTGGGCATCGTCAGCCAATTTTTTGCGCGATCCTTCAAAATGCCGGTTATTATTTTTAGTGTAGGTGGTATTATCCCGCTTGTTCCGGGTGGTCTCGCTTACGATGCTATGCGTAAATTTGTGGAAGAGGACTATACTCTGGCTGTTGAAATCGCTGTTCGGGCATTAATGCTCTCTGGAGCCATTGCAGCTGGACTTGTGCTAAGTGATGTAATTGGACAAATGTTCCGTCGTCGTGCAATCAAATAACAGCATCCTTCTTCAAAAAAAAAGAAATCGCCTGTTGGTACAATGGTGGTCACCCATCCATCTCCCAAGGAGCGATTTCTTTGTTCATCTCTATGCAAATAACGCTTCAGGGAAGACTAAGGGCGCAGCACCCGGATGAATACTATTGATGCTAGTGTTCTTGATCCAGGACAGCCCTACAGTACCCTCACCCGCATGAACAGCCACAGCAGGAATATAGGTCATAATCTCAGTTCGTATGTCAGGCGCCATTGCTTTGATGTCCTCTTCTAGCTTGAGTGCCATCTCTAAATTATTCGAATGCATGATACATACATCACTAACAAGCCCTACATCCTGTTTAAATATCTCCAAAAGCGCTTGTTGCGTCTTCTTCATTGTACGGATTTTCTCCACAACAACGACCTTCCCTTCGTCAAAACGAAGCAGCAAGTTTATACGCAGCAATTGGCTAAGTACAAATTGTGATCCAGAAACACGTCCACTGCGATGAAGCTGTGTCAAGCTTGCAGGAATTAAGTAAAAGGACATATTCTCAATAATATTTTCAATCTTCGCTTTAATTTCTAATCCAGAAAGACCCTTCTTCTGCCAATGTATACCGCGCATGATCATTTCTCGGATTGGATAAGCGCCAACCTTGGCATCAATTCCAATTACATTGGCCTCCGCTATTTCGGCGCCTTGCATCGAAGCATTGTAAGTGCCACTGAGCTCTGAAGAAAGATGTACAGCAATAATTTCATCGTATTCTTCCTTCAACCGTTCGTATAGCTCAATAAACTCACCGATTGGAGGCTGTGAGCTGCCTACCTTTTCATGCTGGCGCATTTTCTCATAGAAGTCATCGATCGTAATATCTATATTCTCTTTATAACATTCGTTGTTAATAATAATCCGTAACGGAATAATATATACATGATTATTCTTAGCGAACTCCGGATCTATGATACTTGTACTGTCGGTTACCCAGGCAATTGATTTCATGGTCATTTGTCACTTCTCTCTCTCATAAAAAGGAATAGTAGAATGAATGAGGAGACAAGGGCCAAGAATTCCAGACCAGTGAATCACACGCTCATCCTGAATAATCAACTTAAGAATTGAACAGCGGTTAAGTAATCCGCGTATTCGTAAATTATACAGGATAACAAGCGTTAATATAGGCAAAACAGGTCTTTCATGCAAATTTCAATCCATTTAATTCAACATTATTCGACATTTTTTCACATTATATATGACGAATATACCTATCCTAATAGAGCCACTTCATGTTATGAAAAAGCTAAACCACAGCAAAAATATCCCCGTTCCCGGCATCTGTCAGTTTTCCAACTTCAACTCATCCATCTGCTTCTGAATCTGAGCGACATCTACCGTTCTTTGAAAACGAACCTCCGAGCGACTGTAACGATCCTGAGTAATGGAAGTCTGTTCAAGCAAATCGCTAAACAGCTTGCGTAGCTGTATCATTTTGTCCCGTTCCGCTAGCGCATCGGCGATCGATTGATCACTCGGATCAAAATCGTCTGCTCATTCACAGCTCTTTCTAACTCCTGCAAAAGAGCTTCAGGTTGTTCAGGCGGCTCCTCACCCTCTTGAACTTTAACGACTCGCTCCAGCCGCTGTTTTAGCTGCGCGATTTTACGGGTTAGATCACTTCGATTCACTAACGCTTCCGCAAATTTCAGATCTGGATTCCCCCAAAAATTTTCTGATAGCTAGCGAATAAGGTTCGTGTGAAAAAATGCCGTGGTGTTCAGCACAGCTAATCCTCCCAAATCGATGTCTCTAAATGATCTACGAACTTGCGTAATTTACCAGCTAGCTTGCGGTTAATGGTTCCATCCTGATACATTTGCTGCACCTTATCCCGCTGCTCTTGAATGGCTTTCAGCTTCATTTCAAGCTTTTGATCATCAACAAGCCCATCCTTTGTCCAGCCTTTCCCTTGCTCCAGACGAGAAATTAACTGCTCATAACTGCATGCAACCTTCTCGGCTGCACTTCGGTTGTTCTCGTTCTTACAGACATTAATAGCAGCTATAGCAGCATGGGCCATGGCAATTTTCGCTTCTCTAGCACACTCAGCCTGTTGCAGCATTTGTTGGCTAGCTTCCCCTTCATTCTGACCTGAGAACATTCCCGCAAACAGTCGTCTGATCTCGGTAATCGATATTCTGATTTGTGAATTTAGACTTCTGGCTAGAAAGACCTCACTATGATCCAAGAATTCTCCCAGCTTCTGAGCCACTGAGGCGGGAATCTTATTGTTCTCTAGCAATCGGTTCAGTTCTTTACGTTCAGCTTGCAGACCCACAATCCTCGCTTCAACACCCAGTCGGCGGAAGTTCTCGAGTGCTGGATCATTCGATTGGTCCTCACGGTTTAGACTATAAACCTTTTCTCTAAATTCACTCAAAGCCGGTTGTGCGGATTCCTTACTTTCTTCTGTCATCATACTTTGCAGCATGGTTAAACCGGCAGCAATAACTTTAGACTTGGCCGCCTGCTCGGCTCCTGTCTCACCTGATTCGGCAACTGGCTCTTCTTTACCTGCTAGAATTGGCAAAAAGATACTAGCGATCAGCAGCGACATTAGAATAACACCTGCGGCGATAAAGATGATTAAATCACGCTCAGGAAATGGCGATCCATCCCCAAGAAAAAAGGGAATCGAGAACGCACCGGCTAAGGTAACCGCTCCACGCACTCCTGAAATCGTGAGGATTAATAGTGACTTAACAGATGATTTCTCCATTTTCCGCAGACGAGATCCTACTAAAGAGAACACATACACCCATACAAACCGTAGTACAAACAGCAGCAAAGTAATGGCTAATACATAACCTACAACTATAAGATTATCCACGGCCGTATCACGGTAGATCACTTCAATAACATCTGGAATAGATAAGCCAAGAATAAGAAAGACCAGGCCATTCAATATATAGAGCAGAACAGACCATGTACTAGCGGATACCAGTTGTAGCTTATACTGCGGAGATACGGCACGGTCCTTCTCAACCGCATGAATAATTCCCCCTGCAACCACTGCCAAAATGCCAGATACCCCTATCTCTTCACTGATCAAATAAATAATAAAAGGAGTTAGGATTTGCAGCAGCACATGCACTGTGATATCCTCCATCCCCAGTCTGCGAATAATTACGCTTAGCCGAATCAGAAGAAAAGCCAATAATGCCCCAACGATCAACCCACCTGCAGCTATAATTACAAAGCTAATGGAGGCTTTCGGTAAAGAAAACATACCCGTAACTGCTGCAGCAATGGCAAAGTTAAAGGCAACAAGCCCGGAAGCATCATTCATTAATGATTCGCCCTCTAGAATGCGGTGAATACTCTTAGGAAGATGCACTCTTCCAGCGATTGCGCTGACCGCGACCGCATCTGTAGGTGACAAGATCGCTGCCAGAGCAAATGCAGCTGCTAGCGGGATCGTTGGAATCATCCAGTTGATCGAATATCCAGCAATAAGCACCGTAGCAAAAACCAATCCCAGCGCCAGCATTAATATCGGACCCCGTAAGTTCCATAATTCATTTCTTGGCGTCCGTTTCCCATCATTGAACAAAAGCGGTGCAATAAACAATACGAAAACAGCTCTGGTTCCAATGTCATATGTATTCCCAAAGGCATTAACACAACCATTACACCCAGACCAATTTGAATTAACGGTATTGGCACAAAGGGAATAAATCGGTTTATGATGTTGGAAATTGCGATAAGGCCCAGTAGGACGAGTACAACTAGAAAAGTCTCCAAACCACATCAACTCCCTTTTTTATTTGGTTATTATATCGTAAAGCTTCGGGTAAGGGAAAAATATAGAAATAGAAGTTCTCAACAATAATGTCCCCTAGAAATTACACAAAAAATACATCAGATATATATTGACAAAAATATTTATTTATGTTATAATAATAAATTACGCTATTGAAATTACATTTTATTTTAAGTATTATATGCATTAGCCTAACGGCATCGCTCTTATCATCAATCATGGAGGGATCATATGCATATTGCTAGTGGAATAGAAATGTTAGAGATTACAGCACAGGTTATGGGCGGGAGTGACACGATTTACCCCACGCTGCTCTGGGATCAAAATTCTGCTGTACTCGTAGACACTGGATTTCCGGGCCTGCTCCCAAAATTCAAAGAAGCTCTAAAAGAAACCCACGTGCCTTGGGAACAACTGCGCACCGTAATCATCACACATCAAGATCTAGATCACATCGGGAGCTTACCTGATTTACTGTCAGAAGAATGTCTAGAACTGACAGTTCTGGCTCATGAAATCGAGCAGCCTTATATTGAAGGAGAGCGAATGCTCCTTAAACACACCCCTGAAGCTTTAGCTGCGGCAGAAGCCATGATCCCCCCTCATGTACCAGAGGAATGGCGCCGCGCTTTCCTATCCGTGTTATCTCATCCCCCTAAAGGAAGAGTAGATCGAACCATAGTGGATGGGGATATACTGCCTCTTGCCGGTGGAATTACGATTATCCATACACCAGGACATAGCCCTGGACATCTGAGTCTATACCATCATGATAGCCGTACGCTAATTGCCGCGGATGCTCTTACCGTTCAAGGCGATGAGCTGCACGGCCCCACTCCTTCGGCAACGCCTGACATGAAGCAAGCTTTAATCTCTCTGACAAAGTTCGCCGAGTATGAGATTGAAACGGTCATTTGCTATCATGGCGGAATTTATCGCGGAAACGCAAACAAACGGATTGCTGAAATTGCGGAAGCAAGAGAATAGACTGATGCAAGAAAGCAGAGCCCTTATCTGGCTCTGCTTTCTTTTTATATATAGTCCTTACTCGTTATATTCACTTATGATTCCGAAACAACTGTAAACCGTTCACGAATATGCTGCGGCTGTTCAATTTCATCTACAATAGCAATCGCATAATCTTCATAGCTGACATAGCTCTCACCTTTGGAATTCACAAGCAGATGATCTTTGCCTTTCACATAAGAACCCGTTCTTGTCCCAATTACAAAATTAGCGGATGGACTAACGAAGGTCCAAGACAGCGAGTCTGTACCTTGCAGGATCTCCAGGTTCTTCCCTTGATTCGTAGCCGTTGGCTTGATAAAGTCAGGGAAATCAGGGGTATCTACCACTTTAAGCGTCTTAGCTTCATCTACATATAAACTTCCCGCACCTCCAACTACAATCAATCTTGTATTAGGGGCATCCTTTAATGCTTCAATAAGCACATTTCCGGCATCCACATGCAGATACTCTTGTCCTAATGGTGCTCCAAAAGCATTCACAACAACATCAAAACCCTTCAAATCTTCAGCGGTAAGTGCAAATACATCCTTTTCGATGACCTTTGCCTTACGATTTGCAACTTTCGATGCATCCCGTACAATGGCTGTAACTTCATGGCCTCTATCTAGCGCTTCCTGAGTGATTCGGCTTCCGGCTTTTCCACTTGCTCCTACAACTGCGATTTTCATATTATTTCCTCCTGTATATGTTTACGATGTTTTTACTTTAGTATTTATATCAAGGAGATCCTGAACGATGCTTCTGTCGATATCGAGATCAAACTTTCTCCCCCAAAAGCATTCTGTACCCGTACTAGTGATCCGGTCATAATCTTCTATCGTTAGTGTTCTTGGATAATCCGGTCCTGTTTCCCAGTCTGTATACCTCTTAATTTCACTCCGTACATTGTTCTTAAACGCACTATTCAAAATAATCGTATGGAAGAAGATTTCATCTCCACATAATGTGTTCTTAAAAAATCTAACATACTCTGGAGAAGTAGAAGTAAACTCCATGATGTATTCCATACATTCACCTGTAATAGACATCCAGTTAGAGCCTTTATACAGCGATTTTGGCAGAACACCCAACCTTCTTTGCAAGAATGGAACGTTCATTACTGCTTTAATATACCTCATTCTAATGGCAGCCATACGCCTGGTTCTTGAGATCAGGAATCTAGGATAATAAACCGACACCCTCTCATAACATCCCCACGTTTCAGAAGTACTTGGTAATTGCTGATACTTCACAAATTCGTTCCCCTGATTCTTCTTAAAGAAATCAAGAATAACTTCGTTGGAAGCTAAGGGCAGATCCTGACCACTTATGATGTGGATATAATTGAATTTCTTATGTTCTTTGATCAGCGCAAAACACTTCAAAACACATTCAATCTGACTGTAATGTCCCCACCTTACATCAATAGGCTCTTTCACAAAATGAATATCGTTACGATGAGTAATATCACCTTCAATACCACTCTTCTGATCGACATGTAGGAAAAACTCGACGGAGTCATTAGTTAAACTATCGATTAGCATATTGATCTGCTCAGGATTTTTGTGACAAAGGATCACATACGCCATTTTGAATGATTCCAACAACCTTCACCCTTCCGCCCATCTTTTTCCAAATATTATAAAATAAATGGACAAAAATGGATAGTTCTTTCTATCCAGAAAAAGGTGAATTCGATTGGTGATTAGTTATTTCGTATGACTTTTCACTATAAGTCTGATTCCAATGTTCCATGGATCTTTGAATGTAGGGACTCCATTCTCTTCAACAACGGTGTAACCCGCCTGCTTAACACGCTCCACTACAGACGTACGCTCCTCTTCATTCGGAAGAAGTAAGGTGAAATAATCAATCCCTACTGCATCAGCAGGTGCCACAGGTGCGCCTTGCCCTGCCCATATATTCAATCCAATGTGGTGATGATACCCACCTGCTGAGATAAACATTGCCGCACTGCCATAATTAGCTACTAGATCAAAACCAAGCAAACCAACGTAGAACTCCTTCGCCTTAGTTAAATTACCCACATGAAAGTGTACATGTCCGATCACCGTTCCGGCTGGCAGCCCGTTCCATTGTAAACCTTCAGAAGCCGCCAACAAACCATCTACATCCACTGGGTCCGTTGTCATCATTACATGCCCTTCCGCATCATACTTCCATGTATCCCTAGGACGATCTCTATAAATTTCGATTCCGTTGTTATCCGGGTCCTGAATATACAGTGCTTCACTCACCAAATGATCTCCCTGACCCACTTCAATTCCCAACGCGATCAAATTGCGTACAACGAGTCCCAAGCTAGGACGATCCGGAACAAGGATAGCAAAATGATACAATCCAGCCACTGAGTTCGGACGAAGAACCTTTGCATCCTCAATCTCCCGCAGAATCAATAACACATTCTGACCGTCAGCAGTCATTTCCACCTCACGGCCAGATTGCCGCAAGACACTTAACCCCACCACGTTCTGATAAAAGGTGAGCGAACGGTCTAAATTACTTACTCTAATTTGTACCAGACCAATCTCTACATCCGGATGAAGTGTTGTTTTAGTTGTCATTATATTTCCTCCCACTATTCCTGTAACTTAATCAGTTACAAATTAACTATCTTTAGTATAGTTACCTTCTATATGTTTGTCAATTACCAACAAAAAAATCATGCTGACTGATTCACAGCCAAACATGATTCATAAGAACACCTCATCCTAGGAGTGCCATTCCTGTAAATATTCAGATACACTGGATTCAAGAAGTCCAATTAAGTCTTCATCCATATACTTATAATCATCTGATATATTCAAACAAATTATTCTTTTGCCGATTACACCGTCTCTGAATTTATCTTGAATTCTTCGAACATGCTTCTTCTCCATCACAAAAATAACATCCGCCCAGCCCACATGCCCTTCAGAAAGTTTGATTCTGGCATGATCCTCTGTTCCAGCAGATCTCACTTCATGACCATCAATTCCTTGAAATATCTTCTCCGCAGTTAAACTCCGCCAGCGATTCTGGCTGCAGACAAACAGTAGTTTAATAGAGAGCACCTTCCTTATCCGATTAATACCTTATTTCGTTTGTCGGTTTAGATAAACCCTCCTATTTAAGGAGGCATCCGAAACCCATGTTGTTAATAAGTCTTTGTTAAAAAGATATTCATTACCAACTCTGATATAAGGGAACATAGTCCCTTCAAAAATGCCCGATCTACTTAAATTCTCATGCTCCGTTTTAATAATATTCATCACTTGATCTTCAGTCAGATTTAAGTATAAGGCCGTCTCTTTAATATCCATCAAAAGTTTATCTGCCGTTACTATGGATGGAGTCTGGTCTTGATCAACTTCCAACTCTTTATCGCCATTAGTTATTGAACATCCAATAATAAATGAAATCCCTAGAATAAGACTCGCCACGATAATTGAGATTTGATTAGACTTCATTGATCACCTCCACCGTACACTTCATGAAGAGGTCTGTAGCTTGGGTGTTCTTCGATTTGCGTAACGACAACACCTTGCTCTGAGTCCATCACACGGTAGGCTTTAGCTTCTTCTCTGGTCGACATCACCTTATATTCATTATCCATGTAGATGATGGCACAGTTATTATCCACTGCGATTCCGAGCAAACCTCCGTCTTTTACCATACGCGAAAAATCCTCAACCCGAATATCCTCATTATAATGCGGACAATGAATACCTGGCAGAATCCCCATCGCTTCAAGCTTAATATACTGCCAGTTCCCTTGGTCGTCGAACGCTTCAGAGTCACTATGCCCATATTCAAACCAGCAAATGGAACCTGCACTCAGCCCTGCCAAAATAGTCCCCGAGTTGTACGCTTCTTTTAGAAGAGCATCTACGCCGGTATTTTTCCAAATTTCCAGCATCTTTCGGGTATTACCACCACCAACATAAATCAGATCAGCGGATATAATTAACTCTGCGATTTCTTCATGGGTATAGGTTTGGCTCACAAGCAATAAATGACTTGTTTCACATCCTAGAATCTCGCCGTACACTTTGTTGAACGTATCACAATAACCTGGTGCATCACTACTAGCTGTTGGAATAAATAACGCTTTCGGATTAGCTTTCTGGGTTAACTTCACAACTTCACGATCCATTTCAAGCGTTTCTAAATCGATTAGCTCTCCCCCACCGATTACCACGATAGTCCCCATAATCTCCCCTACTTTCACTAGGATCTGTTTTCTCCCTTTCCGTATTCCTCTGCAAGAATGCTGTAAATCTCCAAATCAATGAGCCCTTTACCTGACCATACATGGGCTTGTCTTAACGTCCCCTCTTTCAGAAAGCCACTTTTCAAAAGGACCCGCTTGGACCGCTCATTAAAAGGCATGACTTCAGCTTGGATTCGATTGACCTCTGCCGTCTCAAATAAATATTTTTTCACCATTTCAACGGCCTGAGTTGCAATCCCTTTCCCCCAATAAGACTCCGCCAAAAAATAACCAATCGTGACCATATCCACTTTTTGATTAAAATCCATAGCTTCGATGATACCTAGCAGTATGTACGGATTATTTTTACGGAAAATTCCCCACTTCACTCTTAACCCTTTATTAAAATCACGTTCGAAATGTCCGATCATATTCTTTACTGTATCTTTATTATGTTTCGGAATAATTCCGCAGTACTCAAACACTTGATCATTGCTATAAATTCCAAATACCTCTTCAAGGTTACTAACTTCAATTTTTTTCAGTGTTAGTTGTTCGGTTTCTAAAGTAGGGAATTGCTCAAATACATGACTAAGCTTCAATTCGTTCCCTCCGTTACTTTTTGATATTGTGAATCAAGGTTACCGCTCGAAAGCTCATCTTCTATCCCCGCGCATTCCCTCTATACTGCGCAGTTCTAAGCTCTCGAATATAGGGCTCTGTAGCTGGCATAACTGCATCTATGGCTTGTTGAATGGCTAACTCAATATCATAAGGAACTCTTACAAATTGTATATTCAAAGATGCTGTTGTCAGGCCTCCATACTCCCCCTCCAAAATCACATAAGATGCCTGAGTGACATCTAGAGGATTCCCCACACTGCCAACATTAAATAAAGTCTTCCCTTCTAAATGTTGTATAAAAGCATTGTGAATGTCCCCATAACCTACGATATCCGCTTGCCGCTGCTCCTGGCAGAGATCAGAACAACCAAACATAGACAGCCGCTTCTCATAATCGTCCCAAGGCTGAATCCGTTCATAATAGCTTCGCGGTGAAGCATGAAATAATCGGATAAACTTACCACTCATCATAAACTCAATCGAGAACGGTAATGTACCTAAGTAAGCAAGGCGGTCTTTCCCTAACAAATTCCGACTCCACCGGGCCATTTCAAAATCAACATCCTGATTCATTAAATCATCCCAGTTTCCCATAACACTGATTTCACAATTGTTCTTAATGATATCAGCGGCTAGATCTGAATTTGGTCCTTTACCAACAATATCACCTAGGCAAAATATCCTGCTAATTCCACGCTGCTTAATATCCTCTAATACGGCTGTCAAAGCCGGGATATTTCCATGAATATCTGAAATTAATGCGATTTGTTCCACTGTAAATCCTCCGTTCATTTTCCACTTCAGCATATTAGAGTTTCCCTATATGAAGTATTATCTGTTTTCTGCCTTCTAAATACAGATTCTATGATTACGCCCTACTTCCCTTCTTTAAGTCACTACTCTCCTGACCCGAGCCATTCGGAGCCTCTTAATATATTTCCAATAAAAAAAGACCACAATCACGTTAGCACATGTTGTGGTCTTCATTCTACGTTGCGATATAGAGTGGTTATATTTCAGGCATTTCATTCACAATCTGCTCCAAAGTAACCTCCTGAAGGACATTCTCCATCGCCTTTTGCGCGAGCGAGAATACCGGTACAATGGCGCTGGCTATATTTTTGCCGACTGGACAATCGGGATTAGGGTGCTCATGAATTGAGAACAACGAATCCTCCTCCACCGCGTTTACTGCCTTATAAATCTGAAGTAGTGTAATTTCAGCGCTACTACGTGAAAGTGAGGCTCCCGCGACTCCGGGACGGGCCGTTACCAGTCCTGCTTTTTGCAACATACTAGTTAGCCGGCGGATAACTACAGGGTTGGTGTTCACACTACCAGCTATCCACTCCGAGGTACTTTTACCCTCTTTATTACTGTCGATTAACGTTAATATATGAATGGCTACCGCAAATCGGGTGCTGATGTTCACTATAAATCTCTCCTTTTGCCATACTACCCGGCTAGCAACAAGTGCATTAATCAGATGCAACAATAATAGTTACATTTTATGCATTTGTCAAACACTGAAGGAGATGCAATTCAGGATCGTAATTAGTGAATATTATGCTTTTTGAAATTACCACCCTTAACTTCTGCTACATCATATACTACGACAAAAGCGTTAGGGTCAATTTCATGAATGATTTCCTTGATTTTGCTTTCTTCCAGACGGTTAATTACACAGGTAATTTCTTTGAATTGTTCATTGGAGTAACCACCGTATGCATCAGTATAGGTTGCCCCACGTCCCAATCGGTCACGAATCGTTTCCACCATAATTTCCGGTTGAACGGTGATGATTTTGAAAGTTTTAGAGCCGCTCAAACCTTCTTCAACGATATGAATCACTTTAGAAGCAATAAAATAAGCAAGTGCGGATAGAATCGCCCCTTGTAGCCCAAATGCAGTTGAAACAACAATAAAGACAAACATGTTTAGGAATAAGATTAGATCACTTGTCCCAAAAGGTATTTTTCGTGAAAGCAATACAGCCAACATGTCGATCCCATCTAACGCTCCACCATTACGTAACGCTAAGCCCATACCAAAACCGATAATAATCCCGCCTACAACAGTAATTAATAATGTATCTCCTTCAATAATCGTTGGCACATGGTGCATAAGGCTTGTACCAATGGCTAATGAAGCAATACCGATAATGGAATAAATAGCAAAGCTTTTACCAATTTGCTTATACCCTAACCAAACAAATGGGATGTTAATTATAACAATTAGCAGCCCTAACGGTAATCCAAACAGCTGTGAGCCAACGATACTTAGGCCTGTTACACCACCATCTGAAACGTTGTTAGGTATTAATACGGATTCCAGGCCATATGAAGTTATAAGTGCCCCTATAATAATTAATATGACTTTTGAAAATATCTTCAGCTTATTTGATTTTTGATGCTGTCTTATTCCATGCATTCCATTTCCCCACTTCAAATTAGTTTTTTATATCACTGCAAGTGAAAAACATCCACTGGACAAAAGCCGACAAAAAACAGTCTATAATAAATGTCACCACTTTGGCAAATCAGACGCCGCTAGTATGATATCTATTATTTTACCCATATGACTTAAAATAATCTTATCGTTCCATAAAAAATGAAAAAACCAGACTACGAAAATTCGTAATCTGGTACTCTTCTCTATCACACCTTCAAGTATTCGTTATATAATTCCTCAAAAGTATCGTATCGTTCAACTTTCCTTCCCACCTTATTATATTCTTCCAGATATTCATCCATGACCTGCAGGAACTGCTCTTTAAATAAATGCAGATGATCTGAATCAAAATACTGCATAATATCAAACTTTTTTGTTCCCCTTGATTCTGTCATTTCATCAAGAAAATTTTGTGTGCCCATGGCTGCATAATAAGCATAAGATTTATCATTTAATTCCACACTTGCTATAACCTTATTGCGGCAGTTACACCATAATTCCTCAAAGGTGCCACCAAGATTATCATAGGTTGGGACAGGCTGAATCACAAAATCCTTATACATTTTATTATATAAATCATTGACGCTTTCTAAAAATCTATATGATGCACTTCTGATTTCAACGATAGTCTTCGCATCGATCACAGCCATATATATATTTTCAAAATCATCAGGAACATAACGATACGTAGCTATTTCCTCCAGATATCTCTTAAGTCCCCTTTTAAAATAGGTATTGTTCAAATGTGTTAGAGCATTTACCGAATTGTATACAACTTCGCATGAAGCATACCTCACTGCTCCGATATCTTCAGAAAGTAATGTATTCGTATATTCTTGTTTTGCTATGTCTATATTCTTTTTCGCTCTACTAATACATTCACTCCCTATAGGCTTAGCCAAAGCATCGAGAGCTCTTTGTTTATATAAGTTTAGCTTTTCCAGATATTCGGGTTTCGCACAATATAACAGCTCTAAATCTATCAGACACGAAATCATTGGGCTCTCAAGATTCGCTTGATCTTCTATCCTTGTTTCCCATGGCGTACAATAGATGTCGTATCCAACATCCTCCAGAATAAAACACGAAGATATCCCCCAGCCTTGGGCCGTGTTATTAATTATAATTAGATCAAGATCGCTTTTTTCATGAAAATCTCCGGTACTGAAAGAACCTGTAAGCCCAATGATTGCAATGTCATCAGGAAAATCTCTCTTAGCACGTTCAATAACCATACTAATAAGTCTGTCATTTTTATTTAGAATTTTTTGTCTAATATCCGCATCCAAATCCAATTCTCCCCTTAATCCATATTAATTCCATTGTATATGGATATCGCTCAAGTAAATATCCCGACTTTATCTATATTCAATCTATACCAACTACAAGCCCTCCTCCTTCTTCTGGGTAAACAAATAACGCGCTGGCGAGAGTACGGCTCTTCTCCACCAACGCGTTATCTAATAATTATGAATGCTTTTCTCACTGCTTACTTTAGTAAATGAAAATTTCATCTAAAGGTCTTCCGTCACAAGGATTAAAATCAATCCCTAAAATCTTTGCCATCGTAGGAGCTATATCTACCATTTTGAGATCCCCTATGGGAAAATCACTTTTCACCTTATTCCCTGAGATCACCAAGTTGCATCTATAATCCTCTTTATCGGGAAAGTAGCCATGCGTAGCATATTTAATCCCTTGTTTGTCCAAATCAACAATCGTAGGTTCATCCATGCTCTCATCGAAACAATAGCCTCTTCTAGCTTCAAGCATATATTTAGTAGATGGGCCCACATGAAGTTGATTCAGCTGCTCTCTAGTATACATTTCCTCTATACCTGAAGCGTCATCATCCATATATTCCTGAATAACAGCTAACGCTAATTGTTCAGCTTCTTCATCACCTTCTTTAATATGCAGATAAGCGGATCCGCCCCCACACTGAAAGTAAGCTCTCCACTTCATTTCGCCGTTCTCTTTATAGATCAACCCTTTTTCCTGCAAAAGGTTGTTCAAATGCACTTTGTACCGAACATTGAACTGGCCATGGTCACCCAAAACTAAAAAAACCGTGTCATCCTTTATCCCGGCTTCATCCACTGCTTGCATTATATCACCTAATCTCTTATCCATACGTGTGATTACCCGCTTCACTTCACCGCTGTCAGTACCGTAGACATGCTTGGCGTCATCCAGATCAATCAAATGCATCATAAGAAGATTAGGCTTTTTACGCTTAATCGTTTCCATCGCACACTTTGTCGTGAAGTCATCCAGATAAGGCTGTTCAATTCCTTTTCGAAGCCGTCCATATTTCAGCTCCATTTCAATGCAATATAACGGGCTCCCGCTTTTTAACACCTTCAGTGCCTGATTTTCGTTGTTGATGGCTCTGATTTCAGGGATATTATATTGGATTGAGGATTTCCCTGATACCGGCCAGAGGATTCCTGCGGTACTCATGTTATGCTCGCGCGCAGCATCATAAATCGTGGGCACCTTTATCGCATTTCTGAACCAGAACCAGCTTTGCTCCTTTTCCTTCACAAACGGCTGAAATGGATTGTTATGGTGGATACCATGCTTATCTGGATATACACCGGTTGCTATCGTAGTGTGTACCACATAAGTGAGCGTGGGATATACACTTTTTAATTGATTACTATGCGCTCCGTTCTTAATCAATTTCGATAGGTTTGGAAGACGGCTGGCCATTTCCCATTGGTCTTCTGAAAAGGCATCGTAAGAGATGACAATCAGATGTTTGGCCATTGCCGTTTGTTCTTTGCTTGACTTCATAGGATAAGTCCCTTCGGTTCATCTTGTTCAAGCTTCTCTTTTGGTAAAGTTATAAATACGAAGAATCCAATAATGAATAGTGGGATAATCGCTAAAATACTAAATTTAGCGTTGCCTGTTAGGGTAGTTGTTAATGACATTACAGCAGGACCCACAATCGCCGCAAACTTGCCAAAGATATTGTAAAAGCCAAAGAATTCATTGGATTTTTCCTTAGGAATAATCTTCGCATAATAAGATCTGCTAAGCGCTTGAATCCCTCCCTGGGCAGATCCAATTAGCGCTCCCAGAATAAATATATGCCACACTGAAGTAATAAAGTAAGCAGCGATACAAGAAATGATATATGTAAAAATCCCCACGATGATCATCGTTCTAGCTGAGTATTTTTTGGCAAGATTACCGTACAGGATAGCACACGGAAATGCGATGATCTGGATAACTAATAAGATCCCCAGTAAAGTAAAGGTATCAAAAGCATCCGCACCCAGTACCGATGTGGCATATGGCACTACCATTTTAATAATCGTATCTACCCCATCAATATAGAGAAAGTAGGCGATCAAGAATACAAATACTACTTTATGCTGTCTGACATTTTTAAACGTGTCTCCCAGTCTTATAAAGCTATTAATGACCGGTTTGGGTTCAGGTTCTATGTAATATCTTTGCTGCACATCCTTGATCATAGGCATGGTCAGCAGTCCCCACCAAAGGGCAGTGATTATAAATCCAATCTGATAGCCGATTGATTTATCCATCCCCATAAACAGAATCAGCAGTAGGCTGATACCGAATGGAATAACGCTGGCGATATATCCAAAAGCAAACCCTTTTGAGGATACCTTATCCATCCTTTCATCCGTGGTTACATCCACCAGAAAAGAATCATAAAAAATATTGGCCCCGGCAAATCCTATGACTGACAAAATATAAAATACAATCAATAACTGCCACTGCCCACTCGCAGGTGCAACGAAAGCCAGCGAAGCAGTAGCTATCACGCCGATCAATGAGAAAAATATGAAGAAGCGTTTTTTCTTATCCTTATAATCTGCCATCGTTCCTAAAATCGGGCTAAGGATGGCCACCAGAATACTCGCTATGGAATTAAAATACCCCAAATCCATGCTGTTGTTAACATTCGAAAACATCCCAAATACAATAGGCAGTAAAGCCGTTGTAACCGCCATCGAATAAGCCGAATTTCCACAGTCATATAAAATCCATGATTTTTCCTCTTTACTTAGTTTCATCTAACAGCCACCTTTTCACCTAGTTCCTTCTGTTATATCACTTAAGCATATGTGGCATGTTAAATGCATGTAAAACTACACTTCATAATTCCACTGGAGAGCTGATCCTCATGTCCTCTCCTGTATTGTCAAACTTTTAAGGACCTCAGCAACCTGTAGAGCATACTTTTTACTCAAACGTGACTTACCAAGATTACTCTTCACAATCTTAATCATTCGGGTATCTCGGCTCTTAGCGAATTTCTCCAGCATGGCAAAGCCCGCTTCAGGTTCACTCGCCACAAATACACTTAAGCTGTATTCAAGCCCCTTAGATAATACACGAAAATGCTCAGCGTCCTCATATTGCACTTCCCCACTACCCATATTTTCCATGATTCGAGTAGCCAACTGAAGACAATAAAGCGTATTCTCTTTCTCTTTTAAAAGAGGAGGATGCGCTAACGCTGCTACAAAAGCTCTTTGTTCAAGCCCGTTCGCACCCTCCTCCCACATGTCGATCAACTGCCTGATAAGGGCAAAACGATCCTCCCCTATACTTTGCAGCGCCATAGCAGACGCTTCACGCATCCTCCATCTGGAGTCGTTCATGGCTGTCTTAATGATGCTCTGAATCATAATTCGCTGCTCTTCTTCAGCGTAGCTGTAATAAGCGCCCAGGGCTCTAACCGCACAAAACGGCAGAAACTCACGGGGATCATTCACCCCAGCTTCTGCCTCTGTAAGATTAGCCCAGGAATTAAGAAACTCCCAGTCTGTCTCTGTTAGTTTAGGATGGGCAAAATGTTTGGCAAAATTGCCTGATAGCTCCAAATTCACTCGTGGTCCGGGAAGATTGCTCTCCTTCATCAGCAAATCTCTAAGCTGTACCCACTGCTCCTTATCGCTTACCCATTGCTGAAACAGCATATCCATCATTTTTTGTCCAGCCATCTCTGGTCCCTCCGGTATTTACCTTTAGATTTGAACAATCCCCTGCATCTCGTATGGATAATCAATCTGCTTTTTTACCGAATTCATCGCTGCTTCTCCAGCCAAGCGTGAAATCAGATATAACCCCAGATCAATGGAAGTGGAAACTCCACCACCTGTAATCACATTACCATCATGCACAATACGGGTCTCCACAACTTCTTCACAGTAAGGTTTTAGTAATTCATAGGCAGATGGATGGGTAGTAGCTTTCTTCCCTCCTAGCAGCCCCGCAGCCCCAAGCAGCAGTGAGCCTGTGCAGACAGATACCTTATAAGGAACATTGTGAGCACCAGCAAGCCACGAGACAAAACCTTCATCATAACGAAGTTTCCGTGTCCCCATCCCTCCAGGTACAAATACCATGTCATACTTCGAAAGCTCTGGCAGCACTTTTCCAGCTTTAACTGTGAAACCTAACTCATCCGTCACTTCCTCCGACGCTGCACATATATCCCAAGACAAATTTTTGCCGATTTCAAATTGCCCCAATCGATAAATAACATCATAGAACCCCGCAAAATCTAAGAACGTAATCCCGTCAAAAAGTATAAAGGCGATTTTCAATTTCGCACTCTCCTCTTTATGGCTTGGTTAGGATAATAGGCTCACCTTTAGTCACAATAATCGTATGTTCAAACTGTGCTACCCGGCCATTGTCTACGACACTCAGTGTCCATCCATCCGACTGCTGCTCCACGTAATCTGCTCCAGTAGAAAGGAAGGGTTCAACCGTAATCACCTGTCCCTCTTTTAACACTGTAGTCACTCTTGGATTGTAGAAAGGTAAGATTTCAAAAGGCTTCTCATGGAGTGATTTGCCAATCCCGTGGCTGCACAGATTACGTACCACTCTATAGCCGCGTTTCCGAGCTTCGAGTTCCATCATTCTGCCAATCTCATTGACCTTCATCCCTGCTCTCAGATGATTGATCACGCTCATCATAGTTTCCTCTGCACTCTGGCATAGTCGAAGAATGTCATCATTATAAGGTGGTAGTTGAAACGAAACTCCGGCGTCCCCATAATAACCATTCAGTTCAGCAGATACATCAATATTGATCAAATCACCAGCATTAATCACTCTAGGACCAGGAATCCCATGAGCAACCTCTTCATTCACACTGATGCAGGTGCTGCCTGGAAAATTATACGTTATCATTGGGGCTGAAGATGCTCCGAATTCCGCTAGAATTTCAGCTCCAATCTTATCAAGCTCCGCTGTTGTCATACCTGGAGTTACTTTCTTTTTCATCTCGGCGATGGTATGTCCTACTACTCTCCCTATGGCTTTTAGCCCTTCTAAATCTTGTATGGTATCACTCGTCATCTATCACACATTCCTCTCACTTCTGGTATGAATCACTTGTCTAACTTCTGAAATGCACTTCCATTCCACTGAAAAATATCTTCCATCTGTTTACCGGCTACATTATCGTAATAACTTCTCTTGAAGCTATGATCATCCACTTTATCAAGCTTTATCGAATACCCCTTAGGACTGCTGATAAATAAATCAGAGCCAAGTTTGATCCCTAATTCCTCTATAACGTTATTTTTTCTAAGCGTAAATAGCTTGTAGAAGTAACCGTTACTGGATCCGTACTGACCAATCGTAAAATCCGGATCGCCGTCGCCATTATAGTCCTCAAACTGAATTTGAAAAAAATCATTAAATATTATGGGATCCTCAAAATGTTCACTGAGTGGAAAGCTATTCAAAGTTCTCCCTTGATTATCGATAAGAACAAGCCCAAACCTGCCACTCCAATTCCTTCCCATCAACGGACCTGGTATTGTCCAATCCTCACTGTAGGTTCCATCTAAAAGCTGCAGATTCAAGAATCCAGTTCTATTAGTTAAGGGATAGAGATCATTATGTGATATCGTTACTGGACCTGTAACCTTAACAGAAGACTCCAGCGACTCCGTCTGTTCTATGTTCGCCTGATCTGCTGTTCCATAGATGAGTTGTCTTATTTGATCTGCGTTTTTCACCGGAATAGAGTAGCCCTGACCACCATTCTCAGCTGTAGTAAATAAACCTTTATAGCCAAGTTCATTACCTATTGCTATGTAATAATCCTCCGAGTAGCCATCACCATAAACAAGTTCCATTTTAAATTCAGGGGCCCAATCCAGCTCCCCCGATAATTTATTGCTCTTGTTCATAGCCTCCGAAAGCGCCTTAATCAGAGCGGAGTCCTTCAGTATTAGGGTCTCAAAATGTTCGGGTCGATCAACTTGGTTCTGATCACTAGTTGTTACAGGAGTTAAAGACACTCCGGCGATCCACCTTGCATTGATGAAGCCCACATCATTCTTACACCCGCTTAAAAGAGCAACCAAGAACAAGGGTACAACCCATAGTAATTTCCTAATGCGAACCACCTCCAAGAAAAGAAACATAACCCAATTATAACAGCGTCCATAAATTTAAAGAAATCGACTTTCCGAACCGTTACAAGCATAAACGCCTTCGGCGTCCCTATAAGGACGGCAAGTGTTTAAGCGAGAAATATAAGGATAATTTATAGCATGGAGCATATAAATTCTTATATTTTAAAAAAAAGACTATAACCTGCTCCTTTAATGAGTGGTTCTAGTCTTATAAAATCAAGTAAATATGTAGTGATATGATCAGACGATTAAGCTTGAATTGCCTACCGTCTTAAGCCAAGCCTCTGCAATAAGTGCATGGCCCGCAGGTGATGGATGTACTCCATCCGGAGCCCAATAAGCAGGCTCTGCTTTCACGGATGCCGCAGCAAACAGGCCATCCAACGGAACAAGTAATGCACCATATTCACGTGCCAATTCACGAACAATGTGAATTTTAGGGTCCAAATCCTGGCGCCAAGTTCTACGATCTTCTGGGACAGGCAACACAAATGGCTCGATTAAGACTAAATTAGCAGCCAGCGAATGCTGCGTGCGTTCGATCAGGTCACGATACGCAGCTTCAAATTGTTCAGGCGTTGTTTCCTGACCAGAATCAAAGCGGCGCCAAGTATCGTTAATCCCAATATATATGGACACCCACGTCGGCTTCAGATTCAGGCAATCCTTCTCCCAGCGTTCCTGCAAATCTACTGCACGGTTGCCGCTAATTCCACGATTATAGAACGTAAGATTCTTCTCAGGATATAAATGCCCCAGACGAGCGGCGACCATCAATGCATAACCTACACCAAGCGATGAAGCATCATCATAATTACGACCCCAATCCGTTATACTGTCGCCTTGAAACAGAATGACATCGTTTTGTCGGAATAACATCACGTAATCCTCCCCTATTTTCCCCTGTTAATATTAGCCAATATAGTATATCAAAAATGAATACTACGTACTAGGACAATCATTAACAATTCATGGTAGAAACCACTAGAGATCAACAAAAAAACCTGCTCAAATTAGAGCAGGTTTTCCAATAATACAATTAATAAGCTAAGCTAAACAATCCTTTAATGTGGGACAAGTAACGAATATTACTTGCTTCCTTCATCAAGGTTGCAGGCAATCCTTTTAGCGGAGTTGAGCTAGCACCAACGATGGCTACACCGTCTTTACGACCTAAGCTCGCAAGCGTACCTGAGTTGATCGGACTAAAGGATTCAAATGATTTATCCTTCAAGTATGCATAAAGATTGTACCCGATCAATTCGCCCATTTGCCAAGCGATTTGTGCAGTTGGTGGATATGGACGACCATCTTCGGCAAAGACAACGGCGCTGTCACCAGCAACGAATACGTCTTTGTGTGATGTGGATTGCAAGAATTCATTTACCGTTGCACGACCACGGTTCACTTCAAGACCGGACTCACCAATCAGTGGATTTCCTTGTACGCCGCCAGTCCATACGAAGGTGTTAGCAATAATTTTTTGACCATCTTTCAAGTCAATGACATTATCCGCTACATTCGTAACAGGTAGTCCTGTCAAGAATTGAACACCACGTTTTTCTAAGCTTGCCACTGCGCGTTCGATCAATGCATCTGGCAATACTGGTAAAATCTTAGGGCCTGCTTCAACCAGCATCAGTTTAATTTCTTTAGGATCCACGCCATATTTCTTAGTGAGTGTTGGCAACACATCAGCGATTTCACCAACAAGTTCAACACCTGTTAAGCCACCGCCACCGATTAGGATGCTTGCATCCGCTGGATTTTTAGACTTCGCATATTCACGGATACGCTCATCAATATGACGATGAATTCTGTTAGCATCTGCTGCCGATTTCAAAACCATACTGTATTGCTCAAGACCTGGAATGCCAAAATAAGCCGTAGTGCTTCCAAGACCCACAACTAAAGCATCGTAGGACAATGTCACACCATCAGATAGTGTAATTTGTTTGTTTTCAACAGAAAAAGAATTCACCTTTGCAATTTTCAGGTCGATATCTTTACCTGCAAAAAGCTTAGCTAATGGCATAGCAACAGCACCTTCTGCAACACTACCCGCTGCAAGACGATGCAATTCTGTAATAATTTGATGTGTAGGATATTGATTAACGACTGTAATTTTAGCTTCGTCCTTCTTCAGGTACTTGCGTACAGTTAAGGCGCTTAGTAGACCACCATAACCTGCTCCTAGAATGACAATATGTTTAGACATGATGTTTCCTCCGTCCTTACGAATGAGATATAAAAAATATTATTTCTGTTGACTGCGTTCGCCGGCAACTTGAAGATAAGCATTTACGAAACGGAAAAGCTTCTGTGCTTGTGGATCTTTCATCATCTTCATAAGACCAAATACACCGATCACATCGCTATTTTCATTCGCACGATCTTGCGCTTCGATCACTGTAGCTGCCATATTCTTCGCCGAATGCACCACTGGTTCAGCAAGTTCTTTAATTGCACTTACCGTATCACTTTTCAAGACTTCATCCGCAGCAACAGTTTGAACAAAGTCATATGACTTTGTGAGCACGCCGACAAGCTCTGTTAATTTTGGCAACTGTTCCACTAAGACAGTTAACGACTCCTGAACTTCAGGCTTCAATAGCTGCTCTAGAACATTCATTTGTTCTTGAGTGACAGCTAATTTTGGTGATTCTTGCTCAGGTTGTGTTTGAGTGATTGTTTCTGACATATCCGAATCTCCTCTGCAAATAAGCTTTGCTGCTTAATAGTAATAAAAAAATAAAAACTTATAACGCCATATTTCTATTATAGCACTTATCAAGTTATAAATGTCACAAAGTTTTTGATTTTTTCTAAAGTTTTGTGATTTTTATTACATTAAAATAAATTAGTCATAATTTTCGATATTATTTATACATGCATAGATGATTTAATGCTTATTGTGTAAATTCATTCAGATTCATCTCCGCTTTCAATAAAACCTCGACCATTGCCGAATTGTTCTTTAATGGTAGCAATCTAAAATACAGAGAACGAACGAAATTTTTGGTGTTCACACGAGCAACGTACTGGCCGCGGCTTCTCGGCCACCCCCCACATTGCTCCAAGTTGCGAATCCAGTCGACAATAGATTGTTGTGGAAGTAAATGATGATCTATCATTGTAGCTACAATCGTAGCGATCCGTTCATCTTCTTCGTCGCTAAATATGTGCTGATCGTTGTAAAGCATCCTTTGGATGACTGCCAAAACCTCTTCCCTTATTGCAGCATCACTCTCCGAGCAGAGTACCAGTTCATCCAAGGCATCTGCGCCATGGGCTGCAGCATGAGCCCAACCTTCTTCAGGCATAAATCCTCGTAAATCCTGTTCTTCCTCATAATATCTAATAAGCGCTTCCTTCACATTTGTAAACTCTGCGCTAGCTAAAAAAGCCTGTTCCCTATGCCGCTGAAGAATCAGCGCAACGATCAGTACCGAAAACGTTCTTGTGAACACAGCCTGATCTTCTTTGCTGCCAATGTGATAGAACAAATGCTGCTCGTCAAGGAGAATCAAAAGTAGTTCACGAAGCTCCGCATCACTAAACCATTGTTTCTCGTTAACCCATTTGTAGAAGGTGGAATAGATCAAGTCATCTCGTAGCTTCGGCTGTGGATCTCCTATGTACTCAAGCATCAATTTCACATAATCCCTTAATTGCTCCCCACTTCTAAGCTCGTAATCGTTCTCTTCAATTCTTTGCAAGTCAATTATCAACTGCTCTCTAGTATCGTTCAACATTCCCACCCTTTCATTAATAAAAGCAATTAAATTTTTCGTATCCTAACATCCTAATTTACATCCCAATATTTTACAACATAGTAATTATTCTTCGACATTCCAAAGTACTTAGAGAGCTGAATGTAAATGAAGTGAATTTAATCATTGACGAATATAATTAACTGTGCTATTTTGAGTTAGTAACTAATAGTTAGTTCATTTATAAATATCACTTATTTATAATTAACAAGCAAATACATAACATATGGAGGAATAACTCATGAGCGCTTTTACAGATTTGATTGAATCCCGCAGGTCTGCTATGAATTTTGTTGAAGGGGTGAAGATCCCTCAGAATGAACTTGAGGAAATGTTCTCTTACGCCAGATTGGCTCCATCTGCATATAATCTTCAACATGCCAATTATAAAGTGGTTTCTGATGAGAATTTAAAAGAAGAGATTCGTAAAGCGGCTTACGGTCAATATAAAATCCACTCCGCCTCAGCGGTAATAGTGGTACTCGGGGATAAGAATGCTTATCTGAAAGCCCCAGAAATCTTCGGAGGACTTAAAGCTTTAGGGGCTATGAGTCAAGAGGATTATGATGCAGAGATAGAAACGATTAACAATGCATACAAAGGAAATGATGCTTTCCAAAGAGATGAGGCTATTCGGAATGCTTCTCTGTCTGCCATGCACTTCATGCTGATTGCCAAAGATAAAGGCTGGGATACCTGCCCGATGATCGGCTTTGATCCGGAAGCGATTCAATCCACTTTAAATCTACCCGATCATATGGTACCGGTTATGCTGATCACTATCGGAAAAGACAAGAAACATAAAATCAGACCACGTGGCTATCGTAAACCGGTCAATGAATTCGTTGAATTTATCTGAGGGTTATTGGAAGATATCGATAGATATAACAAAAGCGTTTCATCCGATATTTGAAGTTCGGATGGAACGCTTTTTTACTAAGGATGTGGAACTTAAATCTTTCTTCACTACTTAGCATACTGAAGAATTGCAATTGCTGCTCGTTCCCGTCGTTCGGCGTTCTCACTAACAAGAGCTTCCTTCAAAATATCGAGCGCCATTGATAATGTCTCTTCATCCACATGCATTCGATTACTCACCGCTTGCTCTGAAACAGAAGAACCTGTAATCCACAGATCCACACGAGCACTAGGCATCGGCCCCTTATACTGTTTGACCACTCCACTATCGCTAAGAAACTCTTTTATCCCTGCGTTTAGATCGGTTATAGGAAGACTTTTCAGCCAAGTTACACCACGTCGATGGCATGTACCGATGTCTGGCGCGTCAAATAATTCATTGTAAAAATAATCGCCAAGATCTCCTAGATGTACCCAATCGCCATCACACATCAACACATAATCGCCATCCTGCATCGTATGTACAAAGAGTTGAATGGCTTGTATATGTTCTGTAAGCTCCAACTCACTGTATTGGTATGTATGAATCATCCGATCACGGAGCTCCACTTTACTGATGTTCTCCAAATCCCCTATTCCGGGATATCCGATACTCACATAATTATCCTCTAAAAATGCTGTGATTCGTTCGGTCCCAAGCGGTTTTGATCCCATCTGAAACAGATTCATAGATCATCCCTCCAAGTAATTAATATAATATTTTTCCAGCAAAGAGAACTCTCCTTAGCAAGCTCATATGCCTATCCTCCATCCTGCGTCCTCATTGGTGTAATTAAAAAAAGTGTGGACGAAGTCATGTCTACAGGCTGTATCACCAGTGGTCTTTCTTTTCCAGCAAACCTTATTCTAAGCGTCTCACTATCGATCGCCCGAAGGATGTCTCTGAAATATTTTCCGTTAAAAGCTACTCGAAAATATTCACCTTCTAGATACTCCAATGGAATCTCCTCCTTTGCCTCACCCACATCGGCGGTCCTGGATATTAAATGAAGTATACCGGAGGGATATACACCGAGTGTTACACTTTCACCAGCCAATATAGCAATACGTTCAACCACACGCAACAAATGCTCTGTCTTAACGATCACTTCGGATATATATACTTGTGGAATTAAATTATCGACATAGGGATAAGTGCCCTCAAGTAGCGCAGACTGAACCCTCAAGCCATCAGAAATAAATCTGATTTGTTTCTGACCTATCTCGATTTGGACGCTGCTGCCCTCATCATCGTTTATTATTTTTAAGAGATCCTCAAGGGTGCTGCCCGGTATAATAACATTTAAAGGACTTGCTCCGTAATCTTCTACGTTTTCAACAACATGCTGAGCGAGGCGGATGCCATCAGTGGCGACTACGCGAATAATTTGATTATCTATTTGAAGTGAAACACCTGTGAGCACAGGTCTAGTCTCCAACGAAGAGACCGCAAAAACCACATGTTTAAATATTTGCTTCAAAAGTGTGTTCTTCATGCGTATCTTTTGGGTGTTTGGATGATCCACGTAATGGATTCTCGGAAATTCTGCAGTGTCCATCCCGCATAAACGAAACTGAGTATTGCCCGATTGGATATTTAGAATCAATGTCTCTGCGATTTCCAGCCTAATTAATCCAGGGTCAAGCTTGCGGATGATCTCATAAAAATAACGTGCGGGCACTACGATCTCACCTGGTTTGTGTACAATCATCGAATCCATCTTCACAGGAAGCTTATATTCAATGGTCATTCTTATATTGCTGGCTGTTAAAGTCAGACCCTCCACTTGCGCCTGAATATGTATTCCGGAAAGAACACGGGAGGAACTATTCGCGGATATAGCTTTTAAGACTGCTTGTAGTGCAGTGCTAAGAGAATCTTTTGACACATGGATTAGCAAAGACCTCACCTAACTCTCCTTAGATTCCTTTGCAAAATGTGCCTCAATAATGTTCCGAAATACCTGGGAGCGAGATACGTTCTGTTCCTCACAGGCCTGCTCTATCTCCTGCCAGATGTTTTCTGGTAACGTCAAAGATACCTTTTTAGTTATACCGGTGCTTTTTCTGCCAGCCCCTTCCCGAAGACCTCCCCTCGTAAAAAGAAACCCTAACTGCCCATCTTTAGTAGCTACGCCTACCTTAACTTTATCCTTAGAGCTGCTTGTGATATCGCTTGTGATTTTAGAATAGAATTCACTTAAAATTTCATCTCTGTGTTCGTCTTCGAATTTATGATCACTCAATCCTCACACCTCATAATTTGAATTTAGTAACTAAAATCAATATATCCACTATTTTCATAATACCATACATGCCAATAATCCACCACCATTCTAGACACAAAAAAAACACCCCATAGATCGGAGTGTGTGGTTAGCTGGGTAAGCGTTCGAAATTGTGATTGTAAGAGTTAATTACCACACTATCTCAAGATATTTTGGTAATTTGGTGTAAGGTCAGACTTTCGTGGGTCTTTCAAATGCTTGAATGATTCTAACTTCACCTTAGGACCAGGAGTGATTCTAAAAGTCATAGTGTCCTCTCCAACGGAAAGATGTGGACCCACTGTAGGGTGTATATTGAGTGTAATTAAGAAATCAAACCGACGAAATCCATTCACTCGCTTTATATCTGTAACATCTACTAAATAAGGATACACTGTCGGAGTTATCGTCAGAAGTGGCGCATAAATCTCAGCAATTTTTTTCTCAATATGGGGTAAAAGGAAGAGCATTAGTGTGTCTTTGTACATGAGCTCGCGGGAATCCTGATCTGGAAGCTTCGGTTCCGATTCAGATCTAAGCGGAGCCTCAGATTGCGGTTGAACTAAGACATTAGCGGAGCAAGGTTGTTGCCCCAGCAAGAACATAACTGCGATAAGAAGAGGAGCAATCCAGCTTTTTTTCATCAAAATAGCCTCCTTAGGGAACTTTTTATAAATTCCCCAATGAGGCCCTATTTTTATACGCTAAATCTCAATTGTGTTAAAAAGAAAGGGATCTCCCCTAAGATAATTCCTTAGAATCGCTTGCGCATAAGGCTGTTCTGCTTTCAGTCCCTCGGTTTCTCTAGGGTCGGGTGCGTGATGGCAATAATTTTCGATCATAACCATGACCGTAAAATTCTCTAAAGTCTGAAACCACTCCCCATCAAGCTTGGCCACACTTTCGTAACCCTTAATGACCAGTTCTCTTTGTAAAGGATACAACCCTAGAATGGTATGTGCCACATCATAAAGATAATATCCCCAGCCACATCTTCCGAAATCAATCGGTCGAGGTTCACCCTCTTTAAATATGATGTTCCCTTGATGTAAATCACCATGGATAACCCCATAAGTCCTTCTGTTCTTATTTTTATGCTGCTTGCTTAACCAGCCGTATAATTTCTCAGCCGCAGACTGATACAGCACGAACTCATCATCCGAAAGAAAACTATGGTAGTGCAGCTTTAATCGGAGCATTGCTTTTCTAAAGCTATGTTCATCCCACACAGGACGATTAAAGCCTGGAGGTAACTCAAGCTCCTGTGCCGCTTTATGTAGCTTGGCTAATAGAACGCCTTCTTTGTAAATTTGATCTTCGGTAAGTCTTTCGTTCGCATGTTCGCCTTCAACCCAGCGCATTAACGATGCATATATACCATCCTCATTACCTTGCTCCACTTTGAACGTAACAGAACCCGTTCGATCATGAACGCCTTTCGGCAGGGGGACATCAATTTTCCTCTTCAAAAGCTCCAGCCAAGCGATTTCGGAGTTAATTTCTTCTTTAGATCTCCCCGAGTGAAGACGCAGCAAAAAAGTCCCCTCTTTATTAGTCTCTATTACAAAAGTGCAGGTGTCCGATCGTTGGATAAAACGAATCTGTGTCCAATCGAGGTCAAAGTGCCGGAGCGCCATTAAAGCTGCTTGCTTATAATTATTTCTCATCGCAATGGAATGTACACATCAACCTCATCAGGCCACGTAGGATTAGCAAACTGATAAACTTCAATAGCCAATGCACGATCATTACTCTGCAAACCATTTTCTCTCACATAAGTATGAAGAATCTCATAAGGATCGCCTTTGGATTTCACCTGGACATACCGATGAGCCGGGATCGTAAAACCAAGCATACCTTCAGGAACATTCGTGAGTTCCTCCACTTCCATACAGATCATATAGGTAAATAAATTCTCCGAAGTAAAATGTGGACTAAGGTATCGTTCAGGGTGAATAATATTGCTAATTTCATCTTTTCTACTATTAAATTCTCGCTTCATCGCTTCTACTCTTTCCGTCTCGTGCCCTACAAAGGAAGAAGTAATACTCAAGCCTATTAGCTTCATTTCCGGTAATTCGAGCACTTGGACTACACCTTCATCCATCATGAATAATTCATCCCTTCTATGATTATTTAAAATGAAAATATCTGAAATAAATATTTCTCTTGAAAATAATTTCAGAAAACTAAATAATATAAAGCAGTACTACATGTCGGATCTATCATCTTAATAAGGGTGGAGCTTCATTACAGACAGAAGAAAGGTTGAACATCGGCACCATGAACGCAATTCCAAACCTCAACAAGGAACCAGCCCGTGTGGAAAAAACACGCAAAGAACCTTTCCCCATCTCTATTCTTTCACTTACCGTAGGCGCTTTTGCCATTGGAATGACTGAATTTGTCATCATGGGTATTTTACCAAATGTCGCCAAAGATTTACAGGTTAGTATTTCTACTGCAGGTCAGCTCATCACGATGTATGCCCTTGGGGTAGCCGTCGGTGCTCCTATTCTAACCATCCTTACACAACGAATTCCACAAAAGAAACTGTTATGCCTGCTCATGGTATTATTTATTCTAGGCAACGGAATCTCTGTATTTGCTCCAAACTATACCGTTCTTATGGTTGCTCGTATCATCACAGCTTTAACACACGGGACTTTCTTTGGCGTTGGTGCAGTGATCGCTTCTAATCTGGTCAAGCCCAATAGGCGGGCCGGAGCCGTATCCATTATGATGGCTGGTCTAACGATTGCTAATATCGTCGGTGTTCCTCTAGGAACATTTATTGGGCAAAACATGGGCTGGCGCGCCTCATTTGCTGCGATAGCAGTCATGGGAGTCGCTGCACTAATCGGCATTCTTATTTTCATTCCAAAGATTAAACAAGACAAACCTGCTAGTGTAATCCAGCAAATTTCTGCGCTAGCTAATCCTAAACTGCTTCTATTCTTACTGATCGGCGCGCTTGGTAACGCCAGCTTGTTCACAGTGTTCACTTATATAGCGCCACTGCTAATGGAAGTTACCGGCTTTGCCGAGCATAGTGTGACATGGATTCTAGTTCTCTTCGGTTGTGGTGTAACCATCGGGAATATCGTTGGCGGGAAGCTTGCAGATTGGAAGCTGATGCCTTCTATCGTGGGACTTTATTTCGCGGTTAGTGTCATTCTTACGATCTTTTCCTTCACAATGCATAGCCCAGTAGCTGCGGTAATCACAATATTCTTCTGGGGTATGGTGTCCTTTGCGGTCATGCCAGGATTACAAATACGGATCATGAGTCTGGCTCAGGCCGCTCCTGCACTTGCTTCCACAACCAGCCACTCCGCAGGTAATCTCGGAAACGCAACAGGTGCTTTCATCGGCGGATGGGTCATTTCTCATCTTGCGATTACTTCGCTGCCATGGGTCGGTGCCGTTCTGGTAGGACTCGGTCTGGTACTGGGGATTGCTTGTTATGTAGCAGAACGTAAAGAGAAAGTGGCGTAATTTTTATAGGCTTATATTAAAAAACGAGGGTGTCTCCAAAGCGATGAAAATGGCTTAGGGACGCCCTCGTGTTTCATTTTACAAACTATAGCTATCTACTATCTTATGGCTTCATTCTTCTAATGCTCAGCATCTGATTTGCCCCTTTTTGAAATTCATAAGGAACCTCCATTTCCTCCACAGCGAAACCTTGTTGAACCATCTCATCTATAAGGCGATCTAGATGCTCATATCTTTTGCAAGACAGATCAACTAAAGGGAAAATACGAAGTTCTCCTCTAGTCACCCGCATAAGTTCATTAACAGTCCTTAGATGAAAATCATAATCCAGCCGATCACTATACATAAATAGGAAATGCGCAGACAATGTCAGATCAAAATCCTCATCATTGAACGGCAGATTAGGTAAAATCACAGGAACATATCGCGCCGGGGTTTGTCTCTGATCCCTGATGTTATCGTTTAAAGCCCTACTCCTCGCTTGTGTCAAATCCTCTATAGACTTGAAGTAGTCCCATACAAAATTGCCCTGTACCTTAACCAGTTCAGACATAGCATGCTCAATATCTTGAACACCTTTATCTTCAAGCTCATCCGCAGAGTAATAATAAGCGATATCCGCAGCAGTCACGTCACTCCCTAACTGATTCGATATCGCTGTAAAAGAGCAGGCACCTGCAGGACAATCCAAAATCCGCCTGCCTACAAGATCCGCTTCTTTCAATTTGAACATCTGTAAATATTCCTCAAAGGTCCTTCCTATAAAAACAATCCTCTCCAACTCAAGCTTTCCCTCTACTCCGCTCATCTCATCTCACCTTTCCTCATCTCGGCTAATACTGCTCGCTTTTTACTTCTGTTTAAATATATGTATAAGATAATCTATAAGAAGTCCTAGAATCAGGAACGACCCAAAATGAATTACATACGTGGGAAATCTGACGCTGATTAATATACTGCTTGCAGCCCATTCCGTATTATTAACATCAACCATCCAGTTTGCAAAGGGCTTCATGAAAATCAGCGTATCTATAATTGGATTAAGTCGTACAAGAATGATGTTTGCGATCTCAATCCCCAAATAATCACCCAGACAGATGATGATACTAATAATCGAAAACCAGAAACTGAATTTTCTCCTTAAAAACATCAAGCACCGCCCTCTCTTTTTTTCCTAATACATACAATTCGTTTAAAATTCAAAATATCCTTGTCGCGGATAGCTCCTGCTTTAAAAAATGATACAATCTGGAGCTCGCCAGCTTCAAGGGATAATCCGAAAGTTTACATAGGATACCGCAGGTCATATCGATAACCTTTCCCTCCAGTTTTCGCACTACCGTTCCTGCAGGGGCCGGATTCAAGACTATCTCAGGGACAAGAGCGACGCCTAAGCCACTTTCCACAAAATATTTTAGAGCCGACATGCTTCCAATCTCCATAGTATCGAACGGTGCACCACCTGATTCCTGTAGCACACTTTCTAATTTTTTGCGATAAGGACAGTTTGCTGCCGTAATAAGTAACCGATGATCCTGTAAATCCTCTGGCGTGATATTCTCCTTGGAAGCTAGCGGATGCTCTTCTGGCATAAGTAACACAAATTCCTCCGTAAATAAGGGTTCAAAATAAAGCTCCTTACCCAGCTCTGGCGCTGAACATACAGCCATATCAATTTCGCCTCGCAAAAGCAGTTCACTGAGTGCAGCGGTTCCCGCGATCTCCACGGAGACTTTCACTTTCGGAAACTGCGTCATAAAGCTGCTTAACAGCTGCGGCAAACGATAGCTCGCCGTCGGATCCGTTACCCCTATGCGGAGGTTGCCAGCTTCACCTATTTTTAAATCAGCCAAACGGCTCTGTAGCCGCTCCATGTCCTTAACAATATGTAAGCTCTCTTCATAAAACAATCTGCCAGCTTCAGTTAAGCTGATTTGTTTTCCCCGCTCAAGCAGTTGACATCCTAAGTCGGTTTCAAGCCTCTGCATTTGCATCGTGACCGTGGATTGGGCATAATTCAATTCCTCTGCTGCACGGTTAAAGCTTCCTGAACTCACAATGGTTTGAAAGGTTTTTATTGTTTTTAGATCCATTTCTGAGCCCTCCACTACTTAATTCAAATAAATTGAACCAAACCTTCAATTAATTCAATTATACGAAATCCAATAATCACTATAGAATACTCTATATCAACAACATACGCCAACCAAAGGAGTGAATAAGGATGGATCTTAACAATAAAGTAGCCTTAGTAACTGGTGGAGGTACTGGAATTGGCAAGGCTGTAAGTCTGGAATTAGCCCGACGCGGAGCCCTTGTTGCAGTGAACTATTCTAGATCCGAGGCAGAAGCTAATGAAACCGTGAATACGATTATAAATCAAGGTGGGCAAGCGATAGCAGTACAAGCCGATGTTTCTAAGGATCAGGAAGTGCGAAGTATGGTCCATTCGATTATTCAGCATTTTGGAACGGTAGATCTGCTGGTGAATAACGCCAGTATTACTAAACATATTGCGCTGGGTGATCTGGAAAAAGCAACAGAGGAAGTCTGGGATGAACTCTATGATGTGAATGTGAAAGGAATGTTTTTCTGCGCCAGAGCAGTTGCACCATATATGAACATGAGCGGTTCAGGCACCATCGTCAATCTCGGCAGCATCGCCGGACAAACTGGCTTAGGCTCTTCCCTTCCTTATGCGGTCTCCAAAGCTGCTGTTCATGGCCTCACGAAATCTCTCGCCCATGCGCTAGCTCCAACTATTAGAGTGAACTGTGTCGCACCGGGAGCTGTTGCTACCAGATGGTGGTCTGGTCGAGAAGAACAGATGCATAAATTAGCACCTAATCTGCTGCTCCAGCGTCTATCATCCACTGAGGATATCGCTCAATTCGTCTGCGCAACACTCGAACAGGAAGCAATGACCGGACAGATCATTACGGTAGATAGTGGACAAACGTTGTAACAACTAAACAAATGGCATATCAATTGAAGTGCCGATAGAATCATTAGGGAATTTCCCCCTGTAATTCTGACATATCTACTCATCCAAATAGTAATTACGGAAAACCTCCCTATAATTTAGCTGATTTGCTGGAAAATAAAGAAATCCCCCTGATTTTTAGGGAGGAATTCCTTGTTTTCGTTCATTTAAGGCTAAACTCGGCTATTTTCAGGGAGTTTTTCCCTAATTCCTCTCTAGCCTGCTCGATCGTCGTTTGGTCTATTTTATAAAGATAGAAGCTGCCCCAAAAGTAGAATTATCTACTTCTAGGACAGCCTCTATTGCATAAATATTGGTGATGTCTTTAGTTAGGTTCAATACCCCAAATCAAATTTCCTGACACGTATGCTGGTGCTTTGCTCCAGTCCACATAGTTGGTATCTACTCCATTAAAGGAATAATCTCCGGTTTGAGTATAATTCGTCCAATCCTCTTTAGACACACGCACCTGAATGTCGATGCTCGCACCCGCCGCAAGTGAACCTGCTGCACTTGAGAAACCAACCTCCAGATAATAATCCGCATTTGCTTTAGCTGTTGGCAATTTTACAAATGTTCCTGTTACATTCGCGCTTCCCACCTGTGACCAATCGCAGAAGAAGCTTTGTGCCTTCTCACCATCAATAGTGTAATAGTATCTCACTTTCACATCAGAGAGTGTCACAGCACTTGTGCTCGTATTCACCAGCTTAAACTTTGGATTCAACGTATTTCCGGAAGCAGACAATGAACTATTATACATCTGTACTTTCAATGCTGCAGTAGGAGCTACTGTCGTATCCGCAATCGTGACAACCAAGGATTGTGTGGTTCCTGCACTAAACTCAAAGGTAAGCGTAGTGCTTCCCAACGCTTGGGTTGCCAGATACTCTTTCTTGATCGTTACTGTAGAACCACTCACTGTATAATCTGTGCTTGCTACGAGGGTGGCTGTTCCGTTTTTGATCGTGCTGAGTGTATTTCCGTTCAACGTCATAGTTACTGCTACGTCTGCTTGATTCGCAGTTTTCTTATCAAAGCCTGCCATTGTTGGGGTTATCGTGGAGTTAGTTACTGGTGTTGTCGTATCCGTTACCGCAACCGCTAAGGATTGCGTCGCTCCTGCGCTAAAGCTGAACGTCAGCGTGGTCGTCCCTACCGCTTGCGTCGCTAGATACGCTTTTTTAATGGTCACAGTAGATCCACTGACCGTGTAATCTGTACCAGTAACCAATGTCGCCGTTCCGTTTTTGATCGTGCTGAGCGTATTTCCGTTCAACGTCATAGTTACTGCTACGTCTGCTTGATTCGTAGTTTTCTTATCAAAGCCTGCTATTGTCGGGGTTATCGTGGAGTTGGATACTGGTGTTGTCGTATCCGTCACCGCAACCGCTAAGGATTGCGTCGCACCTGCGCTAAAGCTGAATATCAGAGTGGTCGTTCCTACCGCTTGCGTCGCTAGATACGCCTTCTTAAGGGTGACGGTTGATCCGCTGACCGTGTAATCTGTCCCTGCAACCAGTGTTGCCGTTCCATTCTTGATCGCACTCAATGTATTTCCGTTCAACGTCATAGTTACTGCTACGTCTGCTTGATTCGCAGTTTTCTTATCAAAGCTTGAGGTTGTTGGTGTTATCGTGGAGTTAGTTACTGGTGTTGTCGTATCCGTCACCGCAACCGCCAATGATTGATTAGCCCCTGCGCTAAAGCTAAACGTCAGCGTGGTTGTTCCTACCGCTTGCGTCGCTAGATATGCTTTTTTAATGGTCACAGTAGATCCACTGACCGTATAATCTGTACCAGTAACCAATGCCGCCGTTCCGTTCTTGATCGTGCTGAGCGTATTTCCATTCAGTGTCAGCGTTACTGCAACGTCGGCCTGATTCGCTGTTTTCTTATCGAAGCTTGCAGTTGTTGGAGTAATGGTTGAGCCTGTAGCTGGTAGATTGACAGGATCAGCATACAATGTGCCTCGGCCATTCGTTCCGAGATATACACGTCCGTAAATTCTTGGGTCACCAGTAATCGCCATATTAATCTTGGCGTATTGGTGGGCATCGTCATTAATACGAACCCAAGTTGCGCCAACATCATCGGAACGGAAGACACCCCGCACGCCATCAATCTTCGCTACCGTGTACAGTGCCATATAAGTTTGACCCGGCGCAGCCTTTCCATAACCAATGAGATCAGCTTCTTGTACGTTGGTTAACTTCGTGAAGCTCGCACCAGAGTTCGTGGAGTGCCACAAACCATACTTATTCTCAGTCGTATTTCCTCCTGCAAACCAGATGTCACCTTCAATACCTGGTACTGCTTTCATGCTGATCTGAGCTTCATTCGGCTGTAATCCAGCTACATTATTGGTTGGGAAACCTGAAGCTGAAGTGGCAGTAAATGTAGCTCCGCCATCCACACTAACATAGAAGACCCCAGCAAAAAATCCATAAAATTTGTTAGCATTCACTCGGTCAGATGCTACTTTTGCTCCTGCAGGTAATCCGGCGCTTGCTGTCCAAGAGTTACCTGTTGTTTTGGAGTAGTACACACCAATATCCGAGGTGCTCCACAAAATAGAGTTCCCACTTGCAGACACAGCTACTTGTCCATGCCCCACTGTTGTTTTGGTGCCATTTGACGGTTCGGAATTTGGCATGTACCAGTTCACTCCACCATCGTTAGAGATACCAATGGATTTCATACTTGGTGTCTTCTCTTTATCTGCACTGCCTACCCGTACCATATATGATGGACTCAACTCTGCATAATCAATACTCATTGTTGTTGCCCATGAAGGACTAGTCTGGAATTTAGTTGGAGCTACCGACAAATCCTCATGACGGAAACCAGAAACGTCACCAAGTGCAGTGATCAAATGGGAGGTTCCCGTTGGCGGGCTTATCAACCCTAATACTGCAGTTTCCTCCACACCTTTTGCCATAACAGAGATATTCACCTTGCCTCCGGTATCCCATGAGGTCAAATTGTTTGAGCCATAAATGGTAGCCCCCGTCCCATACATCATCCGGTTAGAGTTGAAAGGATCAATTTCCAGATCGCCCATCATCCAGCCCAGTTTTGGTGAAGGATCAAGAGAGGTCGAAGTTGTTCCGTGATCGAGCCAAGGTGCTGCTGTGATATCCATACTGAACTTATAAGTTCGTTCTGGATAATTGCCCCAGTCCCAAATTCGGCTCCATGTTGCACCACCGTTAGTACTGCGGAAAATCACTTCATCAGGCCACCAAGCGTTTAAACTGGATACCATAACTGTGTTAGGATTCTGTGCATCCACAGCTAAACCACCGAAGCCATACCAATTATCCGTTCCGGTTGAAGGACTGATGTTCGTCCATGCACCGCTTGTTTTATTGTATTTCCAAACCTCACCTTTACTTCCGTCATAAGGACCTACACCATTGCTATAAGTAATATACAGATCGCCTGTAGATGAAAGCACGCCATGATGTGGCAAGTAGCCTGAAGGTTGTCCTGCCAGAGCTGTCCAAGTTACGCCTCCATCTATACTTCGATATACGCTACTTGCTGTATCGGCAACCCCTACATATATCGTTTGAGTCGCATTGCCAAGTGTTCCTGTGCTCTTATCGAACGTAATCCAGGATAAGCCAACGAGATCATTTCCATAATCCAGTGTCGGATTCTGAATATATGTTCCTACATTCGTAAAGGAGGTTACCTTCGACCAAGTAACACCGGAGTCCGTACTTTTCCAGAGCCCATTGCCACTTCTGGCTCCGAAGAATAAAATATTATTCTTATTCGGGTCAATGACGAGGCGTTCACCCGCAGAGCGGCCCGGCATATTGCCACCTACCTTAAAAGGCAGCGGAGTGGTTTGCCAGGTGTTTCCCCGGTCACTAGAGCGCATGATCTGACCGTTATTATCCCAGGAGTTAGTATAAGTACCTGTTGCCATATAGACTTTGTTCGGATCAATAGGATCTGTAGCAAGGGCATCTACACCATTCTTATTCCAATCGACCCAGCCTACGGAGTCACTAATCGAAGTCCAACTAGAGGTAGCCTGATTCCATCGATACGCACCCCCGATATCTGTTCTGGCATAAATTAAATTGGGTTCGGACTGATTAAAAATAATTCCGGGTACAAAACCACCGCCGGCTCCCGTTACAACACTCTTCCAATTGTAAGGTTCACTTGCGGCCGCATGAGTAGTAGCTGGGAATGCAGAGAATAAAGAGCCTATCATCGCGCCAAGCAGGATTAACAATCCAGTTTTTCGGATACGATTACGAATCACGTTTTACGCCTCCTACAATTTTATTGGTTTGCTTTTGCTTTCCTCCTACTCTGTATCCCTGCTTTTTCCCTCCCCCCCTTAAACTCGACTATTTAAATTTTTCTGATAACGCTTTCATTATAATGGTAATGTTTTTCATTATCGAGAGAAAATGGTTGTATTTTCATGAAGTTTGTCTCTAAAAATCGTACCATTTTCACACTTTAGATTACATTTCACAAGCATAAATGCCTCTGGCGCCCCCTTTAAGGACGGTAAGCGGTAAGCGAGAAAAAGAAGGATAATATATAGCGTAAGCATATACATTATTATATTTCAAAAAAACAGATGCCTCCTTTTGAGATGGCATCCGTTTCTCGGTTTACTTTATTGATTTATTGCCGCAAACGACTCTGCTGCTGCAGAAAGATAATAAGCCAACCCCGTTTGCTGATTCTCAAGCATTTTAAGATGAAAGTCATCACTTAAGAAAAATTGAGTCTGCGCTGCAAAGTCTTTCACAGATATGTTATGGCCATGTTTGTTCATAAATTCAAGATGACATCGAATCAAATTCTCTATTTCCTTATCGTTATGTTTTAACCCTTCTCTTAATGAACTTGCTATTTTATTCATAAATGTCATGCCTTCAAGTGCTTGTTCATTCATATCCGGAACATCTTCTGGTAAAACTTCAATAGAGTCCATCCCATACGATTCCTTCAAATATTGATTTTGCTCGATCAGCGCTTCTTTCCATTCTCTTTCGCTTTCAAATCCTTCGAACATTTCCTTATTATCCATGCGCTCCCCATCCTTTAAATAACCAATAGATTTACGTAATGTCTGAACAATCGTATCCAGTCTGGCTTTGCGGCCAAGGAGTAGCTCCTCCTGCTGCGAAAGAATAGAGTACCTGTCCGAATGATGATCCATCATTTCCTTGATTTGATCTAAAGAAAATTCTAATTCTCTGTAAAATAGAATCTCTTGCAAACGTTCCAGCTCTTTCGTTCCATACAACCGGTATCCAGCATCACTTATCCTGCTTGGTAAGAGAAGACCGATCTTGTGATAATGATGAAGCGTTTTGATTGTAACCTTGGACAGTTCCGATACTTCTTTTACCGTGTACAATGTTGTTCATTCCTCCTTTCCTTAAGTAGCTTAATGCCTCCCCTAAGAGGAGTGTCAAATCAAAAACCCAGAAGCATCCCAAAAAAGCCCTCTCCACCCTAACGGTGAAGAAAGCTACTACTGGTTAATGCGTAAGCACAAATTCATCCAGCATCTTACCATCCACATCATAAGCCTGATAAGTCAAACTATCCTTGGTAACACTAATCCCTGCGAACATTTGCTTGTAGTTTTGAAAATGCACCGCATGATAGAACTGATCTTCTTTTTTCTCATTAAACTTCCCACCAGATGCATTGGTCACCACATATACCGTACCTTTTTTAGCACCTACCGGATTCTCACCTTCAGGAACGATTTTTCCAGCCCGTAAAGGGTAGGATCTGGAGTACTCATGATTATGACCCTGCAGCACCAGATCGACCTCATATGCATCAAAAATATTCGTCCAATCTTCAACCTTCTTATATGAATTGCCCCCGTATGCCGGACGGTGCATCGCAACAATCTTCCATTCCTTATCCGTGCTCTTCAAATCTTGCTTCAGCCACTCAGCTTGCTTTTTCAAATTGCTCTCCGTATTCAATACAGACACATGTACAGGACCGTAATCGAAGGAATACGAGGTGCCCGCAATAGAACCTTTTGCCCCGTTATCTGGCAGGTTGAAATGAGAAGTAAAGTCCGTCGCATCGTCATCAACCTGATCATGATTTCCCGTAACAGGCATTAATGGTGTCCCCGAAAGCAAGCCTTGCACGTTACCAAAAAATTGATCCCAGCCCGCCGAATCCTCCGGGTCCTCCGTTAAGTCACCATTATGCACAATAAACTTGGCCTCTGGAAATGTCTGAAAGGCCTTGCTCAATGTCTTCCCCCACAGTTTAAAATCATCCGCCCTCTCCCCTTGAGAATCCGCGACGTTGATAAACGTAACACTATCTAGTCCAACCTCTTCCGTGGTGAATTCCGCAATTGAACTCCATCCTCCCTCAAGCCCGCTGCCCACTCTGTAAGAATATAACGTCCCAGGTTCAAGTCCTGTAACCTCCGCTTTGTGAACACCTCTGGTACCATGGTCCGTTTTTATGGTGCTACTATTTGCTTCTATCCTTAGTACATCCGATTCTACAAAAGAGGACATCTGTCCCTTTACTAACTCCAGAACTCCTGCGGCATTGGAATCGCTAGTATACCAAGTGAACGCACGACTCGTTCCCGCATCTCCCTTAAAGGTGGTAACAAGATCATACGGGGCTGATGATTTCTTGGAGCTCCCGGATTTGGACCACTCCATCCCAACAGCCACCAAGATCAGAACAATCACTACTATCCCTAGAATGATGGCGAATTTATAGTCTTTCATCACGGCTCCTCCTTCATTTTTCTCTCTAGTCTTCTAACTAAGATAGCCTTCCAGAAAGTCAGAAGTCAAATCTATAGATCTATACTTTTGTTAACGCAGTGTAAAACATTCAGCTAACATTCAGTCTATTTTAAGTTAAGCATAAGGTCTGTCTCCTAGAATTAGTTGTGCAAGAAGGTTAGCCAACGACAGAGATAGAGATAGAAACGAGGTGGGAAAATGAGTAACAAGCTTCAATTCCGGCATGAGCTAAAATTCTTCATTAACTATCATCAATACCTTGTATTACGCCAACGATTACAGAGTTTGATTGATACAGACCAGCATGCCAATGAAAGTGGCGAATATCATATCCGCAGTTTGTATTTTGACGACATCAACAACTCGGCGCTTGCCGACAAACTCGGAGGTCTCAGAGAACGCGCCAAATATCGTATTCGTATCTACAACATTCAAGACAACATCATTCACTTTGAGAAAAAAATCAAAATGGACGATTATATCGCCAAAATTAAAGAGCCGCTGACCCGTCAAATGTACGACGAGATCATGGCAGGTAACTATGAGGTCCTGAATGTCCCGGACAGTCCACTGTTCATGGAATTATACAATCAGATGCGCCATAACCTTCTTCGGGCGAAGGTCATCGTGGATTATGTTCGCGAGCCCTATGTTTGCCACAACGGTAACGTGCGGATCACGTTTGATAAAGAATTACGTACCGGTCTGCATTCGACGGATATTTTCGATAAGGATTTGCATCCGATTCGGGCGATTGATGAGAACTTCATTATTTTTGAGGTGAAATTCGATGAGTACATTCCGGAATACATTAAAATCGCACTGCAGTTAGAGGGGCTGAACAGACAGTCCGCTTCAAAATATGTGATCTGCCGCAAATTCTTAAAAACCAACACTTGGGAGGATTATTGATTATGAATGCATCACTAGCAACAATGGCAGCAACCGCAACAACAGATACAACCACAAATACTTTTTCAGATATCATTAAAAACTCGGTGATAGACAACTTCGTCTCCGATATAAGCATCTCGAAAATGCTCATCACCTTAGGTGTGGCTTTTCTGATCGGATACTTTATTTATCTGCTCTATAAACGTGTATTTAGCGGAGTGTTATACTCCAAAAGCTTCAACGTCTCGCTAATGGGCATGACCATGATTACAGCCACTGTCATTATTGCCATCAACTCTAACCTGGTTCTGTCCCTCGGTATGGTCGGCGCATTGTCCATCGTTCGTTTCAGAACGCCGATCAAAGATCCAACAGATCTGATCTTCTTGTTCTGGGCAGCAGTCGCAGGGATTGTAACTGGCGCAGGCTTCTTCACTTTGGCTATTGTGGGTTCAATCATCATTGGTCTAATTCTGTTTCTGTTCATCAAGCATTCTTCTATCGAAACACCATACTTGCTGGTCATTAACTGTGATGGCGATGAGAGTGAACGTGAAGTCCACAACCATATCACCAAATCCGTGAAACGCTACAACGTGAAGCAAAAAACAGTATCTGCAAACAATATCGAATTAACACTGGAGCTTCGTCTGGATGATAAAGTAGGTGGCTTTGTCAATACTGTTTCCGACTTAAAGGGCGTTAAAAACGCACTTCTGATCAGCTACAGCGGTGACTATGTATCCTAAACATAATAAGATGAAAGGCGGTGCTCCAGATGAAAGCAAGAGGTAAATCTATCCTGCTGAGTCTTTGTTGCCTGCTGCTGGTCATCGCTGTAGCTGGGTGCCAGAACGCAAGTCCATCGGCAACAAACGAAACTGCAACAGATTCTAAGGATAAGGTAGTCTCGAGCGACGAGAAAAATCTAGACGAGCAGGTCTTTCCAAAAGATAAGGTCGTCGATGTCAAAATCACTTTGGACCCGGATGATTTTCAGGATATGCTGGATAATGCCAGCGCGGAAGAATATAAAACTGCATCGGTTGAGTACAACGGCGTTAAATTCGATAACGTTGCCGTGCGGACCAAAGGAAATCTTAGTCTCAGAAGTGTAGTACAGATGACAGACTCTGATCGGTACAGCTTTAAAATTT
This sequence comes from Paenibacillus sp. FSL R5-0744, assembly GCF_037972555.1. NCBI lineage: Bacteria > Bacillati > Bacillota > Bacilli > Caryophanales > Paenibacillaceae > Paenibacillus > Paenibacillus sp. FSL R5-0744. Next base: position 2,601,456 of record NZ_CP150228.1, on the reverse strand, counting down.
CTTTTGATGAATATGTGAACCAGAACTTATTTGGCATCACTAAGATCAACCTGAATAACAATTACAGCGATGCTTCTTATATGCGTGAATTTCTGACCTACGAGCTCGCTGAAAGTGTCGGACTTCCGACGCCGAAATATTCCTTCGTCAATGTATACGTCAACGATGAGCTAAAGGGCTTCTACCTCGCGGTAGAACAGATTGGCGATGCTTATCTGGAACGTAACTTCGGAAACTCTTATGGTGCACTTTATAAAGGGGAAATGACTGGTCAGGGCAGTGACTTAACTTGGCTTGGTGAGGACCCTTCCCTCTATACCGGATTAGTAATGAAGTCGGATAAATCTAACGATGATATTCTGATCGATATGCTGAATGAGCTTAATAACGGCACCGATTATGAAAAATACATCGACGTAGAGGAATCGCTGAAATATATCGCTCTAAATGCGGTCACGGCAAATATGGACAGTTATTTAGGTGGTAATAAACAAAATTATTACTTATATGAAGACGAAGGCGTCTTCTCGATCCTGCCGTGGGATTATAATATGGCTTTTGGCGGCATGGGCAGCGCAGACGTACTGATTGACGAGCCTACACAAGGCGCGTTGGCTGAACGTCCTCTGATTGCGAAGCTACTTGCTAACGACGAATACAAAGCGAAATATCACGAAATCGTCAGCGAAATGATTAATGGCTATCTAGCTGATGATACGTTCCAAACTAGAATGGATCAGCTGGACATGATGATTTCTAGCTATGTCAAAGCAGATCCTTCTGCTTTCTACACCTTCGAGCAATATGAAGAAGGGATTAAGTCTGTTAAGACCTTCATGTCGAACATGGCTAAAAATATCCAGCAACAGCTCGACGGAACCATTCCTTCCTCCGGTGACGGATCGGGAAGCGGTATGGGTGGTGGCATGGGCGGCGGCTTTGGTGGTGGCGCTAGGAATGGCACTGGTGCTGGTGCTTCTGGTGCTGGACAAGGCACGAACGGCGCGGGTAACAAGCAGACTGGCGTGGGGGCGGAACAGAGCGCGGGTGGTGCTGCACCGAACGCTGAAAGCGGGCAAGCTGCCACGGATGGGCAGGCTCCTCAGGGCGGTGCAGGCGGTGAGCCCGGTGCCATGGGCGGACCGGCTATCCCTGATGCCGGCGCGGGTCCCGGCAGTAACACGCAAGCAACAGCTGGCGGGCAAGTTGCTCAAGGTGGTCAAACCAACACCGACGGGCAAGCTGCTCAAGGTGGTCAAACCAACACCGACGGGCAAGTTGCTCAGAGTGCGCAGACCAACACCGATGGGCAAGCAGCTCAAGGTGGATTCACTGGAGGGCCTGGCGGTGCACCGGGTGCCATGGGTGGACCAGCTATCCCTGAAGGTGGAAATGGCCCTGGCGGTGGCGGAATGGGTGGCGGTATGCCTGGTGGCATGGGTGGTAACTTTGGCGGCGGTGCTGGCGCTATGCAGCAAAAAGGCAGCACGAGTGAAGCCATCACTACTGGGGTCGCGATACTTCTCTTACTGCTGACTGCAGTCTTTGTGACCTTCTATAAGCGGAAACGGCTGTAGACAAGTAAAAGTAATTCACAACAAAAAAACATAAAAGAAGCTCCCGTCGTTTATCGGCTGGGGCTTCTTTCATGTCCTAAAGATCATATTGCCAAATTTCCACAAAAAAAACTGTGAACAGCCTCAAACTTCACTCGAGACTGTTCACAGTTATAAATTCAAACTTTTTTCTTATCAAGTATCCAACTCAGATGATCAAGGAAAATAATGCTCCCCTATTACTCTTTCCGCCCGCGCAATATACTTATAGCCGCTATTAAAAAGGCAAGTAAAGATATCCCGACTGCGATGTAGACCATTGGATTGACACTGTTTGATTTTTCCTCATCTTTCATAATAGCATTATGCTCTTCCATGCTCATGGAATCGCTCTTCACATTGGAACCGTGAGAATGTTCATCCCCACCGGAAGCTTGTACAATTGTAGTAATGGAATGCGGATTCTCTGTTCCAGCCTCACCGGACCATTGCACCAAGCTTCCATCGGCATAGTGCTGATAAGCATCCCATGCAATGTCGCCAGCGGCATCAGGGTTCTTGGCCGTAAAGTAGAAGCGTTGGAATTGCCCCTTCTGAATGCCCTCACCATTAGCTATCCAGCTAACCTTATTCCCCTCAATGGTAACATCCCATCCGGGTGTAGCCTCATATTGTTTAAACTCGGCACCTGCTGGAACTCGTAGATCAACTTGTACAGTTGCCACGTCTTTTTCCGAAGGAACCTTTAATGTATAAGTCTCCCATGCCCCCGTGCTAGATTGTGCTGGTGCCACGGTTACGTGCGCGCTAGCCACTGCTGCGAACAATAACAATGTTGCTGCAGCTGGTGCGAATAACGTCATTATTTTGCGAGATAATCTGTTCATAGTTAGCCTCTTCTCATCAATAATTATATATCTTCGTCCTTAACTTCCTGCTATACATCTTTCGAAAAATCTCGTTTACGCGAAGCAAGCCCTTGCTCCAAGGCATAACGAGTCAGCTGCGTCCGGTTTTGGAGTTGCAGCTTTTGGAGGATGTTCTTCAAATGGTTTTTTACGGTATGCTCCGAAATCCCCAAGCTCACTGCAATCTCCTTGTTTTTTGATCCAGAAGATACACAGCTTAAAATTTCTTTCTCTCTAGCCGTCAACGACTCCCCTTCATCCGTTACAGAGGGTACGGTGAACTCCTTCAAAATTTGAAAAGCCAGCTCCCGACTAAGCGGTGCTTCTTCATTAACAATGGCCTGCAAATATTGAATCCAGGTGGAAGGTGCCAGATTCTTTAGCAAATACCCCTGTGCTCCTTGCTTTAGCGCTTCGAGGAGGTGGGAAATTTCGTCCGATACGGTAACGATAACGATTTTGACATAAGGATATTCCTGCTTGATCCGGCGAGTCGTCTCCAGCCCGTCCATTTCCGGCATCTGAATATCGATTAGGATGAGATCAGGCATCCACTGGGCTGTGAAAGCGATCGCTTCAGCACCACTATCCACTACTCCAATGACCTCAAAACTATCATCCATGGACAAAATCTCGCACATCGCCTCACGTGCATGCGCATGGTCATCTACAACTAAAACCCGGTATCGGCTCATGGACTGACTTCCCCTTTCGTAATTTCAACCTGGGTGCCTGTGTCACCAGAAGTCAGCCTAAGCTTCCAGCCCATCCCCTCGACACGTTCCTTCATGATCTGAAGTCCGTAGCTGCCACTCACTTCAAATGGGTCATGCTGAAATCCTTCTCCATTATCTGTTACAACTACCATCCAATTCTTCTCATCGCCATCGCCAGTAATTGAAACCAGTCCAGCTCGTGTATGCTTACGAACATTAATGATCGCTTCGCGAATACAGGATAACAATTCTGATTTTTCCGAAGGGGAGAGCGCATCATCTTGCAGGCTCCAATCGAGAGAGGCTTCGATCATAATCTCGTTCGCCATCTGGGCTAGCTGATCTTTTACCGACTGTTCCAATGAAAAAGAACTCTGCTCTGAGACCGGAATCTTCAGATTGGCAATGGCCTGCCGCACATAACGGTTCACCTCATGGACCGTCTTTTTGATCTGATCCACATTTTCCTCACTGACCTCACCATTCTTGCGGCTTGCTTCTAGCCGGTCGATTTTGACAGATAAGAGAAATAAAGATTGCGCCATTCCATCATGCAGTTCTTTGGCAAGTCCTTCCCGAGCCTTCATTGCATCTTTAAGCGCACGTTCCTGCTCCAGCTCCCGCTGATTCCGTTCCATAAGAGAGAACAAAGGGACGAGCAACACAAGACTGACTAAAAACACCAGGACTGGCGTCAAATAGTTCCCCAAATCCATAGAAATATAAGGCATTAGAAACTGGTGACGCACAATCTCCCAGATCCCCACCATTAGCGTTGGCAATAACAGGATCATATACTTTATTTGTTTATACGTTGCCGTCCCCTCCTGCACATCTTATGCTTAACAATATCACCGTCTCATCTAAGCGACATGACTCGATCGGGCTATATAGACCCATTAATGTTACAAATTTAAGTATTTTAAAAGGTGATTGCTGACATTTATAATATCATAAGCAGGCTTTCTTATATTGTAGCAAAAAAAAGATACATCTCACGATGCACCCAATCATTTCTACTTTTACTGCGAAATCCTACCTAAAGTGGTGAAGTATAACGTCCATATTGGATATCCATTTCTTTAAACGAATCTCCCTCTTTTTTCAGAAAAAACGTATTCACTCCCTCTGAGCCCCACCAATTCAGGCCGAGTAATGGGCCCTCTGAGGTATCAGCAGCAAAAAGGATGGAGAACATTTCAGGCATAACCTCTCCGCCATCATCCACCCGCCAGACCGAATATTCATCTCCTTGAATCACCGCTGGATAGTCCATGAAGGTAAATTCATCTTTTTCTTTCCAAACGAGACTAAATAACATATCCTGATCCAGCCTTACGAATTGAACGAGATACAGCTGTCGATCTGTAGATAGGTCTGCCAGCTTCCAGATTTTCTGAATTTCACGTTTTTTCGTATCTACAATACGCTGTCGAATACTTTCCTCCACAGTAGATAAAGCTTCTTGACCCTCTAAGGATTCAATAGGCAAAAGCGCATCAACCTTAAAGTCTGTTTGATCCGTCAAATAGTAGGTTTCATCCGGGGTCGCACTTGCTTCTTCCACCGTAAAAAGATAACCCGCCAGATTCACAAAATTATGTGCCATCTCCCGGCCATTGCTGTTCTCTGTTCCATCCTGCCATTTATTAAATTTAACCTTTAACACATTCCCCTGATCACCAATAGCCTCATTTAATTGTGCCATCTCCTGATCCAGCCCTTTTTCATGCCCGGTAACTAGAATATTCCGTCCCTCTGCATCCGCAAAGCCAAAATTCGTCTTCAGCTTCTCAGTATCTAGATAAGCTTCAGTCTTCTGCTTGCTTGGAGTTGGTAATGGCTCAGCGCTTGGAGGAAGCGTTGGTAAAGGCAGTACAGTTTCAGCACTCTGTTCCGGTGTAGACTCAACATGATCGCCATCACTGGTCATAGAGTTGTTGCTGGAACAACCCACCAACATAAGAGCAATAAAGAAACTTACCATAAGCTTATTCATTCTTTTTCCTCCAAACGAAGTTAGAATATTCCCATGCTCAGGTATCGTTCCCCCGCATCAGGTGCAATACATAGCACTCGCTTGCCGGCCCCGAGGCGCCGTGCTTCCTGCAATGCTGTCCATACTGCGGCTCCACCTGATGGGCCAAGCAGAATTCCTTCCTGTGCTGCCAGCATTCTCACGGTATTCAGTGCATCTTCATCCGAAACTTGAACAATTTCATCGTAGACCTTTGTATTCAGAATGGCGGGTATAAAGCCCGGACTGGTTCCAACCAGCTTATGCGGTCCAGGCTTTCCACCGGATAATACTGGTGAGCCCTGCGGCTCAACAACTAGAATACGAATATCTGGAAGCTGCTCACGCAACACTTCCCCAGTACCAGTTATCGTACCACCTGTTCCCGAAGAAGCAACGAACACGTCCAGCTTCCCTTCCATTTGCTCCATAATTTCAAGAGCTGTCGTAGTACGGTGAATGTCAGGGTTCGCTTTGTTCTCAAATTGCTGTGGAATAAAGCTGTTTGCCACTTCTTTCCCCAGCTCGATTGCTTTTGTTATAGCTCCCGGCATCCGCTCCGCTGCAGGAGTCAGAACAACTTCAGCGCCATAAGCCTTTAGAATGTTGATTCGTTCCTTCGTCATATTGTCAGGCATGACAAGAATCGCTTTATAGCCTTTTGCAGCGGCATTCATAGCCAATCCAATGCCTGTATTTCCGCTTGTCGGCTCTATAATGGTCCCTCCGGGCTTCAGCAGCCCGGCTAGTTCTGCTTGCAGGATCAGATTATAAGCTGCTCTATCCTTTACACTGCCACTGGGATTGAAGCGTTCCAGCTTTACATATAGTTCTGCATCTTGGGGGGTGGTCAACCGATTTAGTCGCACAACCGGTGTATTCCCAATCAGCTCAGTTATATTGTTAACAACTAGTGGTGTCATATATAGCGCCTCCTTCATTACTTTACATACCCTTCATTGTAACTTGAGTGGTACCTCCTGTCGATTCTGGAGCTTGCAAGCTCCCTAAGTTAAAAAACCGCCTCCCAAATTTATGGGTAGGCGGCTTCATTATAACTGACTACTGATCTACAATTTACGGATTCACGTTAATGGTAAAAGTAGATGTATTATTCTTAATATTTGTTACCGTGTTCGTAATCTTCAGATTGTTGAAGGTTGCTGAGCCTCTGGCTGGACCTTGACCAGCCTCAGCAGCTTCATTCACCCAGATACCCACTCCGGATTTACTATCAAAAGCATCGCCGCTCTTCTGCGCACCGGTAATTGTAACATTATTAAAGATGGTATCTGTTACAGGGAATTGTGGAGTGGAACCTACATAGTTGGTCTGGAACATGATGCCATGATAGGTCGGATCAATGATATCCACATCATTGACTCGGATACCTTGGAAGACCTTGGAGGCCGAGAATACCCAGATCGCCGGGAAAGTCTGCGCGCCCCAGAAATGCCCACCTGCACGAACAATAGAAATATTCTCAAAATTCGTAGTCGGTGAAGCTCCGAAGCCATTCATCGGATATCCAAAGTCTAAAGAGCTGATTGTAATCCCGGAGTAGCAAAGTGTATCCGCAATATAAATATTACGGAAGGTATTTGCGTATCCACCATAGACAGCTACGCCAGCAGCACGCCAAGTCAAGATTGAAGTGAGGTTCTCATAGATGTTATCCTTCATATCTGCACCACCAGAATCAATCGCCGAGAACAATGCAAAGCTATCATCACCTGTTGCCCGTGCTTCAATATTAGACACCAGGTTATTCGTGCTTCCATTAGTCATATTGATGCCGTCAGCGAAGGTGTTACGTATACGGGAGTTTTTAATCACCATGTTATCGGTATTGGCTCCCCAGTACATACAGACCTGATGTTCAGTCCAGATGTTGTCGATCGTAATGTTCGCCACATTGGAGAAATCAAATACTTTACCAGGACCGTCGATACGAGAAGTATAGTTTCCGAAATAAGCGAAATTCGCAAAGGTAGATCCATTCGCAGTATCACTGGCTCGGAATCCGACATCGGTATTCTCTTGGTTAGTTGGAGCAATGAACCTTGTATACCAAGGACCCGCACCGATAACCTTCACTGCCTTGCCGTAGACCTGAAACTTGTTGGAGGTCTGATAGTTTCCTGGTGGCAAATATACACCTACGAGATTTCCTGTGGTGTCCATCCGCACTTTATCAAGCGCATTTTGAACATCCTGATGCGTAAAGCCTGCAGGAACAGTGTATTTAGCCGGATCTGGATTAGCAATCGGTGAAACCTGCTCCAGACTGATGAAGTCGATGGCGTATTGAGAAGTGTTAGCGGTGTCCTTTTGTAAACGGATCGTACTTCCTGCCGGAATGGTACTATCAAACATAATGTTAGCTTCATCATAAATATGCCGTGGAAAACCTGCGCTTGGCGAATTTCCAGGACTTGTCTCAGAACCGTACAACCATGCATATTTAGAGGTTAAGTTAATAGCTTTGCTAAAGACACCATTAACATAGATGTTAAGCGTAGCATTTGTGCCGTCACCACTCGCTGAATCTGGAATCGAGAAACGAGTAACCAGAGTGTTCGTGCTGGCTTTTGTCGTGAATTCAACATAGCTACCTGTGGTGTTCAGAGTGACTGCTCTTCTGCCTGAAGCCTCACCTGCAGGATCGCCGATGGTCCGGTTGGCTGAAAGCTTCACGGCCCCACCGCCAATAACTCCATCCTCAGCCTCATACATGTCGTAAGGCATGTTCGCACCTCGACCGATGAACAGTGACTGCGTCTGAATATTATTAGCCCGTTTTACAGGCAGCTCATTAGCATCTACTGCAATTTCACTCTTCACAGTATATTTGCCATTTCCTGCAGTCCAATTACCAAGAGCTACAGGCGCTGTGGTCACCCCACTTGCGATCACGCCGTTATAGGAGCCTGTTAGAGTCTTAACCACCGCATTCGTAGTAGCATCTAAAACCGTCAGAGTTATGTTATGCGCACCACTCGCGGAAGCTGCTGTACCTTGATTCTTAATGGCAACTGAGAAGCTTACAGTGTTGCCGCCTGCTGGATTGCCAGGTGTCCAACTGACGGAGGAAGCAACCAGATCAGAACTGGACACTGGAGCAATAATAAGGGAAGCCGGACTAGTAAAACTATTATTCCCCTCATTTGATTCAATCACTGTATTATTCTCATCGACCTTTGCACTTAATGAGTAGGTTGCTGCATCTTTTGCGCCCAAGTTAAGAGATACGCTCGTTGATGCGCCAGCAGCTATAGTACCTACTGGACTAGTACCTACAAGGGTAGTGCCCAAATAAAAATTCACATTAGTTGCAGCAGATGCTAGAGATCCTATATTCTTAACTGTTGCATTAAGTGTAATGGCATCCGTCTCAATTGGAGAGGTTGGAGTCCATGTAAGAGCAGTCACCGTCAAATCTGGATTCGCAGATGGTGTACCAATTACCTGAAATTCAGCAATTTGACCAGCACTTGAACCAGAGTTGGTAGTGATCTTTAGCTGCAATTCACTAGCCGTAGCCGTGACCGGAATCGTCACTGTATTACCGGTTGCCGGATTAAAGGTATACACGGTCGCAGGTACAAGACTCGTAAAAGCCGTTGTATTCTGATTATGCCCAAGCACTTGAATGGTCTGAGTACGTGTGGACCACGCCGATGCAGGATTCAGCTTGAGAACAACCGATGTAACATCAGCATTACTGCCCAAATTAACAGTTAATGTGTTCGGATAACTTCCCCCTGCCCCCTCCCAATAAGTAGTTACATCACCGTCATTCGCATTCGTCTGCACAAAGGTAAAGACTGAGGACGACGCAGTTATACTTTTGTTCAAAGCCAAATTTGAACCCGTCCCAGGTGTTGGGGTTACTGTTGGGGTTACCGTTGGTGTCGGTGTTACTGTCGGTGTTGGGGTTGGTGTTGGCGTTGGTGTGGCCGTTGGTGTTGGGGTTGGTGTTGGCGTTGGTGTGGCCGTTGGTGTTGGGGTTACTGTCGGTGTTGGCGTTGGTGTCGGTGTGGCCGTTGGCGTTGCCGTTGGTGATGGTGTTGCTGTCGGTGCTGAAGATGGAGTAAGGATCAGGTTGTCCAGATTCACGTTTCCAGTATCACCAGCGTCATATTTATAAGTAATCGTATTAGCACCAGCATTCAAGGCTAGCGTTTCAACCTTTGTGGACCATGTATTCCAGTTGGCCAGATTTAAAAGAGAAGATTGCTTTAATTTCGTCCCATTTACATAAATACTTACCGTTTTTGTGCTGCCTGAAGCATTTGCATATTTTAATGCGGCATCATAGTTTCCAGCAGAGGCAACATTAACACTAAAGGCAGTCGTTGCTCCTTGTGTCAAATAGCCATCTACAAATCCGGTTCCGGTATAACCGGTATGATCTGTATTGACTTTTGCTCCACCGGATAAAGCAGCATTCTCCGCTTCATATCCTGTTGTTGGGAGTGTTGTTGTGCTGCCATAAATCTCAAATTCCGATAACTGTGCTGCTGGCCATCCTGTATTTGCCGTGAAGTTCAATTTAACATATCTAGCACTCGCAGCTGTAAAATTAATGGTCACAGTATTAGATCCGCTTGCTGGATTAAAGGTGTAATTGGCAGAGGCTGCTAAATTAGTGTAAGTAGAATCATCAGAGCTTCCCTCCACCGACAACGTTTGGGTTCTTGTTTCCCAGTTCGTCGGCAGTTTTAGAACAACCTGATTGACACTGCTTACGTCGCCTAAGTCCACTTTAATCCATTGCGGGAATGCGTTACTTACACTCTCCCAATACGTTCCTTGATTGCTGTCATTGGCATTAGTTGCTACATAAACATCGCCAAATGAGCTTGAAGTAATGCTTTTACCTTGGGCTAAATTCCCCGCAGCTAAACTCACCGAGGGGTACAACGCTAATTGACCTACAAACAATATTACAATCAAAAAATACATTACTGCCGACTTACCCGTAATTTTTTTAGAAGCTGCTATCATTAGAGAACCACCTCCCAAAGTTTTGTGAAGCTATGCAGCCAATAAGAATACGCTTTCAAAATAGTATTGTTATAGACATTCGCCTCCTAAAATGGACCTGATAGTTTTCAACGAGACTTAACAATCGTTTTATTATTAGCTGCCTGTCCTCCCGTATCCTTGACTCTGACTTCAATAAGTCACTGATCTATACCCAGAGGTTGACCACAAACTAACTAATAATGGTAATAATATAAGTTATAGTAAGGTGGACGTCGATGGCAATTTCTATGCTTAGTATGTGGGATATTACGTTCAACCAAATAAAAAAAGAAAGCTCCAGAGAGCACTGGGATTCCCCCTCAACTCTCCGAAGCTCGCCTTATACATTAAATCTAGCTACCAGCCCCTGTAGTCCATGAGCCATTAAGTTTAATTCACTTGCAGAGGAAGCAATTTGTTCCACCGAAGCCCTTTGCTCTTGTGAGGCTGCCGACACATGTTGTGTACTCGCTGCAGTCGTTTCTGCAATTGTCGTAACACTTCGAAGCGATTCCACAATCTCTTCCGTAGCCGCTGTGATCTCTTCCACAGCTCCGGATACTTCCTGAACCTGCTCGGCTAGTGAATCTATAGATAACCGAATCTCACCAAAGGAACGTCCAGCCTGCTGAATAATCTCCGTGCCTCCCCTTACTTCACTCATACTACTCATCATAACCTTCATCGCATTATCTGCTTCACTTTGAATCCCGCTCGCCATTTCCGCAATTTGATTAGCGGATTCTGCGGATTGCTCTGCCAGCTTACGAACCTGGTCGGCAACTACAGCGAAGCCTCTCCCTTGCTCACCCGCGCGGGCTGCCTCAATCGTCGCATTTAACGCTAGCATATTCGTTTGCGAAGCGATCCCTTTTATAACTCCTACAACACCGCCAATTTCCTGTGATCGATTCACAAAGCCTTGGACTTGCTGTGACAAAGAATGTATAGATCGATTAATGGATTCCATCTGCTGACCAGCCGCCAGAAGTGATTCATCTCCGGCAATAGCAAACGACGCAGAGCGATGCGAGGCTTCAGAAATATCCTGAACACTAGAGGCAATTTGACCGATTCCAATCGATATTTCTGAAATTGTTATTGTATTGGTCTGTAGATCATTCATCTGTTTAGCAGTTCCCGAAGCTACTTCACCCATAATATCCGATATTCGTTCTGTCGCACCTGCTGTCACTCCACTATCCGAGGTAAGATTTGTAGAGGAATTCGCGAGACTATTCGCCGATAGCTTCACTTGTTCAATCATCGAGCCCAAATTTTCTGTCATTTTATTAAAATTAAACGCCAGTTCACCAATCTCATCTTTTGACCGGACATTTAGCTTGCGAGTAAGATCGGCATCTCCATCTGCAATCTCCTTCAGCTGTGTGTTCACATCACGAAGTGGTTTAATAATTCGTCCAGATATTAATAGTGCAAGAATTAGGGCAAGAACAACCGATAATCCGGTCACACCAAAGCTAGTAATCATAGCGTTATTACGATGGGCTTCTGCTTGACTCTGCCCGTTCTGTATTTCCTCCATGAGCATGCTCTGGAATACAATCTGAGATTCAATCATTGAATCTAAAGATAAATTGGTAAACTTCGTCTGCGCTTCCGGGAAGTTTCCGTCCTTGGCTAAGGCGAAGGCTTCCTTCAAAACGATCAAATAATCATTCCATTTCCCCTTCAGCTCCGTTACACCCTTTAGTTCTTCTTCACTTAATCTAACACTCTCCAGCTCCTTGATGGCATTCTCAATCAATGGGAGCGTCTCTTCGTACTTAGAAAGATATGATTTCCGCTCAGCCTCTGTGTTGCTCATCACATAACGAGCCCCTAGCTCATCTGCCGTACGAATTTTATCCGTTAATCCCTGTACAAGCGACAGTTTGTTCCAATTGCGATTGACCTGATCCGTCAGCATCGTAGCCTTTCCTTGAAACCATGTGTTTCCTGCTATTGCCACTAGAAAGACCACAATCACAGCTGTAAATCCCAATATCATTTTTCCGCGGATATTTCTGAACATCGTTGTTCCTCATCTCTATATGTATAGTAGGTTTCTAATTGGTACTTTTATCCTACTATTGTTCCCTTAAGCCACTCTGAATTTGAACTGAATGTTCGCTTAAAAAAACAAAAAGACCTCTACGTCCGGCCCAAGGCTGGAACTAATGGTCTTTAGAGATCTTTTTATTCGTATAAATTTCCGTTCGCCAGCTCAGCGAGCTTCCCTTCGTCCAGTACGCTTAGGCGTCCACGATTTCGTGTAATAATTCCTTCATCAATGAACCGACGCACGATCCGGTTAAGATGCCGATAACTTGTACCTAACAACTCTGCTGTCTCTATAAGGCTAGAGGTCCGAATCTCCTCCACACGTCGGTCACCGTTTTTATCGGCGAATAAAGACATCAAATAGCTGGCAAATCGATTCTCGACCGGATACAACAGGTTAAGTGCGGAGGCTTGACCGAGCGTATGCAATTTGTGACTAAGTTCCCCTACGAGAAAACGTAACAAAGCTGTATTTTCCTCAAGCTCTCTCAGCAGTAATCTTCTCCCGGCAAAAAGAATCAAGCTCTCACCCACAGACTCCACTTGATTCTTGACAGGAAAGCGATGAAGCAGCTCCACATCCCCAATCACTGATATCGGATTTGTAAACCGCACCAGCATAGATTTGCCGTTCGGCAGCAGTGTCTGAATTTTGAGCTTGCCCTCAACCAATATGAACATCCCATCCAACTGATCGCCAACCAAACACAGCTTCTCTTCATCCGTATAACGTCTCAATTCCATTTTATACGTGACTAGCGGGCTAAAAATTCCGTCCAGACCGTTCTTCACTGCCAAGGCACGGACAGCTTCACGGTCATTTATCGTTTGCATGTGGTGCCCCCTCTATTGTTTGCTCAAATAAGTGTAATTTAGAATACCCCACAAAAAAAGGACATATGTCCTTTTTAATAATATAAGAAAGTATAAGTTTCACACAATACTATATTTCTTATATTTCTCGCTTAACCGCTTATCGACCTTATAAGGAAGCCGAAGGCGTTTATGCTTGTAAGGATATCCCAAAACACCTTACATCACAACAGAGTCCACACTATATCGGATCATATTTACTTTCTGATCTTGTAACCAAAATTCTAAATTCCGATGATTGATTTTATCCACATACCCGATAATATCAGCCCCTTGTTCCCCTCTTTTATAATAAGAAGAGCCATAAGCTCCAATCACATCATCTGTAGAAGACCCCACATGAATACCTCTGGCAGTACTTATCTTCAGATCGGAATAGACGCTAATTACAATGATTTTATCGTCACCACGCGCTGTGGCTACTGTTGTTTCGTTGTCCAAATGATAATATTGATACCGTTCAATATCGTCACGTGGTTTAGGTGCCTGGATGAGCGATTCGAGACTCTGAAGCAGCTGGATGTCTCCCAGACGTTCCTGCTCTAAATTGCTGCTGGATACACGAGAGTAATGACTTTGTCTTGGGGCATTGTATAAATAAATATGATAGATCCCATAACTTAAACCTACCGTAATAAAAATGATGATAAATAACCAGCCGTTACTAAATGGCTTTTTTCTCACTTTCCTCACACCTTCTTCTAACCTTTACTGTGCAAAATACTTCTCCAGCTCACGCTGCGCCTGATATTCCGGGAAATTAAAGGACTGCCACTTCCGCTCTCGCTGAGCACCGTCCCACCATTTGTTTTTCAAAAATTGATCTAGCATCCCGTCTTCCTTACGACTGAACTTAATCAGAGAGGGGATGACTTCCGGTGACAGACCAACCAAATAATCTGCATCCAGCTTACCACTCACCTCATAACGCTCCATATTCTTATTAGCTATAATGACATCCATACCTATATAGTTCATAACAACATAAGAGGTCAGACCTAGCACAATATAACATTTAGCCAACGGCAAACGGGGCACTACAATCCGTACAGCTGCAAGAATCAACAGCAAACCCATAAGTATCATAAATGCATGAACTAGGAAACGAATCGTAGTATATCCATACGCCTTTTCATATAGGGTTAGTCTAGTATAGGCAGAATACAACATGACAGTTGAACAGCCAACTAAGATATACAGCATAATATTAATGACTTTTTGGAGCAGTCCGCCCCTCTTTCCTTCTGATCCCAATGCCAGCATTAGAATCACGAAATTAATCGCGGTCACCATAATTAACTCGAAGAATCCACTACGAGCGTAATCAGCATAGGAACTACCCTCTGGTAACATCCCTTCCCAAGCTCCAAACAAGTAAGAAAATTGGACGATTACGAATAGAACATATACCGTGTTAATAGCTATAAGAATTGTCGTCATAATTACTGGATCAACCTTAAAGGTCACAGGCGCCTGCACAGGTCCATACTCCCTTGGTTGCACATTCCAGTCATAGACCTTCGAATCTACAAAGCCCCATACTAAACCGAACAATCCCATGCCTATCAGGAGTACCCATAACGTCCGCACAATAATTTCACCAAATGAAATTCGATCCAGCATATTTGGCAGCCATATTAGCACATGATGAAACACACCATCGGCCGAGGCCAGCAGGGTAATCACTACAAGCAGTATCGGTAAAGAGATCGCAAGTCCTGTAAACACTTTCCCCAGCACTTGCTTGCGTCCATCCTTCACCTTACTATCACTGCTACTTTTGACGTCCTTGAACACAGTACCCCAGTGGCGAAAGTTCTGGGGAAGCAAATGCTCTAGTGTATCCCAAAGTATTCTGAATTGACTCCAAGAGGGGCGTTTATCACTTAGCAAATAAGTCATATGTAATAAAATCAGCACAGGGATTACTAATAGGTTCAACCCAAAGTAGAAAAGATTATGAAACAACACATAGGTCATCGAGAGTAGAAAAATCGCTCCAAACCAGAAATAACTGAGTTTGGTCAGTTTGCGCATTTTAGCCTTAGCGTAATAAAGCATATAAACATAAAACAGACAAACGAAGATAGGATAAGAAACACCTGGCAACTTTCCGTAGAACAACAACTGATGAACAATCGCCAGTAAGAAGGCAACAATTAAAGCGGCAAGTGATCGATTAAGCTTAAGCTCCGTTTCATCGGTCATGGTAAACACCCCCATATTCTTACTTTCTTATCCTTATTCTAAGTGATAAAATAAGAAAAAAAAGAGAAAGAATTTTTTAATAATTTCCTATTTTCTGAAAGGGACTTAAACCATGAAGCTGCATAGCCAATATTTAAAGCTGCACTCGCAGTTTGGGGGAGTCACAGAAATCTCAGTTACGATGGATGAGCTAGCCTTGACCTTCGGATGTACACACCGCAATGCCATGCATATTGTGAATAAAATGATGCAGCTGGAATGGGTCCAATGGACGCCGAAGCGCGGACGTGGAAGTCGTTCCTTATTACAGTTCCTTGTCCCTTCCGAAGAAATTGCGCTTCAATCCATGATGCAGGCTATCAGCCGTAAAGATGTTCACAAAGCTATTGATGGCATCAAAACCCATGCCAGCTCTTCCTCGCTGCAGGATACTTTACAAGGCTGGCTGCTGACCTATTTTGGTCATCATTCCGAAATCCGAAGTGACAAACAGATTGATACCCTGCGGCTTCCCATCACCCAGCAGCTACATACCTTCGACCCGCTTCATATGAATCTATTGGCAGAGTCTTTTGTTTCCAGTCATGTCTTCGACGGATTAGTGAGACGCAGCGGGGAACGGGATAAGATTGTGCCTAGTCTTGCTCATGCCTGGGAAGTGGATGTGAGCCGTACGATTTGGACTTTTTTTCTTCGCAAAGAAGTGCTGTTTCATCATGGAAAAGTACTGACGGCAAAAGATGTAGTCTATTCCTTGGGACGGCTGATGCAAACCTCAAAGCGGACACTCTATAGCTATATTTTCAAAGAAATCCAGCAAGTTATCGCACTAAACCCATCCACCGTTCAAATTACACTTAAACAGCCCAATGAGCTATTCCTCCCTTTCTTGTGTACGAGTAGAGCGGCAATTGTTCCGCGTGATTTAGAAGGAATGGACGAACCTAGCTTTGGCCGCAGACCTGTGGGGACAGGACCATTTAAGGTTGTGGACATGAATGAGGACACTTGTGTGCTGGAGGTTTTTCCTTATTATTTTCTAGGAAGAGCTCATTTAGATCGAGTCGAAATAATGTATGTTCCGTGGGATACTACGTCCGATTCCTCAGATACTGGCTCGGCTTTTCATGTGATTCAGAATCCTTCATCCAACAATTCTTCTTCTTGGAGTCGGATTCATTCAGAGTCCTACATCCGTAAATTTGTTACCTGCAACACACAAAAAAAAGGACCGCTTAGCGACCCCCTTCTTCGGGCAAAGATCGTATCCTGTTTAAAAGATGATTCAGCGTCTGTAACGCTTAAGTCGATGGAAGACCTTGAGGTCACCTTGCAAATAACCACCATTCCGCAATATGCTAACGATGCTGAATGTATTGCTACTAAACTAGAGCGTCAAGGTTATCCGTGTACAGTTGTTTCCGTGTCTCCAGAGGAGTTCAAGGGCCCGATCCGACTGGAGGCCGACCTGATTGTTTTTTCATTATTTCGTGACGAGGATGAACAGCTTCGTTTATTTGATCTATATCTCACGCTTTCCCAGCATATAGAACCGCATACTCGTGCGGATATTGAAGGCTGGCTCTATACCATTGCACGAGAACCTAACCCTGAGGCTAGATCCGAGAGCTTTAGTATGATCGAGAACCGTCTTCTTGAGGAACATCATCTGCACATCTTGTATGAAAAACCCACCCAAACTGCTTATCTCCCCTCGGTTCGAGGAGTTAGCTTCAATAGTCAGGGCTGGGTTGATCTTCGTCATTTGTGGTTCCCGCCGCTGCTTTCCAGCGACAGCACTTCATGATATAAACAATGTCCAGTCGATTCCCGAATCATCGGAGCCCTTTTCCAATCAAATTGGCAGAAACTGGCTCCTTCCCGATTTCCCTTGCCCAAACGGACAACTGTCCGACATGATGAATTTCATGAGCGATCACATGGCGCATCACTTCACCCCAAGTATCCGTCACGATCCGGCCATCCGCCAGGTGATCCTCAAAAATATTCCGCTCCAAACCCGCATGCCAAGAAAGTACAAAGGGCTCTACATCGGGCCGGAATTTCGCATCTAGTTCTCTTACCTGCTGCAAAGACTTGTAATGTTCGAAATCCTCCTGAAAATCCGGTTTACCTTGCAACACTTGAATCCAGCTCCACTCCACATCAACAATATGAAACAGAGTCTTCAATATGCTGCCTACACCACCAGTACGTGCCCCAAGTAGCTCTTCTTCAGAAATACTCTCACACCACTCGTACCATTGTTCACGAACTATCCAGTTATATTGAAAGAATGTTTGCAGATCAAGGCCTCCTTTTAATGGGAACTTAGATGTTTCCGGTACCCTTCCACCTT
Source organism: Paenibacillus sp. FSL R5-0744 (assembly GCF_037972555.1). Lineage (NCBI taxonomy): Bacteria > Bacillati > Bacillota > Bacilli > Caryophanales > Paenibacillaceae > Paenibacillus > Paenibacillus sp. FSL R5-0744. The sequence goes on along the minus strand of NZ_CP150228.1, from coordinate 2,583,724 downwards.
CTCATCTCTATACCCTAACGATTCATAAAAAATATGCGCTTCCTTACGCTTCTCTCCAGAGACTAAAATGATATAAAAGCAGTCTCTCTCGTGAGCCATTTCTTCAATGGCAAGCATTAGTTTTTTACCCACACCTTGACGACGGGCCCGCGATGAAACTACTACATTCTCAATTACCATAAACGGTTTGCAATCTCCTACCAGGTCATGACAGACAATCCCCATCAAAGACCCCATCAACTCCCCGTCCACAAAAGCGCCCAACAATATGTACCGACGATCTGCCTTAATTACTTTAAATACTTCTTCTAGTTTATTAAGATCCGATGGTTGATCCATCAGCTCCTGATATAAATCACCAAGTTCATGGAGAGACTCCAATTCTATTTCTTTAATAACGACCATAAATGTTCAACCTGCTTTCTTTAATTTAAGAATCTTTCTCCACATGCTCCACTATTTACGAACCTTCAGTTCAAATTCATCCTTCTGCCCATCCCACTCTACAACAACCTTAATAATCGAGTCCTCGTGTTCAAACGCCCCGCTTCCACCTCTTTCGGACTTCAGCTCACTTTTTCTTACTCCCTCGACATCTTCTAAGGTTTTACTTCCTCCACCTGATGTTCCCTTGAAGCTATATTTAAATGAATTAATCTTATCAAGATCCGTTTGCTCACCTTTATATTTAAGCTCAAATGTAGATTGCTGCGAGGTTTCATAATCTGGTCTCTCACCCTTTTTATCGATGAACTTCTCTGTTGCCTTTTGAACATACTCAGCCGACCATACTTTTCCTTCACCTGTAAATGTGTAATTGTGTTTATAGGTAGTTGTATTGCAGGCAGCAAGAAGAACTATGATTATTCCAGACAGCATCAGTGCGGATAGCTTCTTAATCATTATAGATCCCTCCCGATTCTGATAAAAAGCGAATAGTAACTGTTGTCCCCTTACCTTCAGAGCTATTATAATAAATTTCCCCACCATATTTTTCTACAATATTAAAGCAAATCATTAACCCTAAACCGGTTCCATTACTTTTTAATGAATAAAAAGGCGTGCCCAGCGACTTAACCTCAGCCTCGGACATCCCACTTCCTTCATCGGTGATCATGATCTCGATAAAATTATTATTTCTATTTGCTATGACTGAGACGGATTTCCCTACATCTGAGGCTTCCAGCGCATTTTTTATAATATTAATGAGTAACTGCTTAAACTCAATTTTATTAATGGAAATAAAACAATCTTCCTCTACCTTTATATCGATTTGGTTATCAGATAGCATGGCATAGGAATGAAGCAGACCCGTTACACTTTGAAGGACATCCTTCACATCCACTTTCTCTAGTCTTTGATCTCCATTTGGTTTGGATAGGGTTAGAAATTGAGAGATAATCTGTTCTACTGTGTTTAATTCATTAATCATTAAGTTGAACTTACTTTTTTTAGAATCATCAAATGAATCGTCCTCTTTGAACAATTGCAAAAAACCTCTAACCACGGTTATAGGATTTCGTATTTCATGTGCAACAGCAGCTGTTAATTGTCCTACCATCTTTAACCGCTCGGATTGCTGTAATTGTTCATAATACAGTTGCTGCTTTTTCATCCGTTTAAATGATAAATGGAAAATGAAAAACAATAGTGCTTGAACAGCTATTATATTTATAATGTTGCCTAAAATGTCATGATGTAAATAAGTATATAATTCACCTTTATCAATAAAGATGACATAACTAAAAGTAATTACCATCAATATCCCATTTATAATAAAGGAAAAGTAGAACAATTTTAAATCAAAAAATAGAATAGAAAGTGCAGGAATAAGGCAAATCAAAATATAGGTGGTCCAAGTTTGAGGATATAAAAAGAAAAGCGTATAGAAGTAAGCAAATCCAAAAAGAATGATGATCTTTCTAAAGGTATATGTCTCATACTTAGGATAGATCCATAAACTAATGGATAGAATCATCACGCACAAAAAATGTACCATGTATCCAAAATTAATCCCATTTATCTCTGTTGTAGACAGTATTAATCCAGATATCATAAGGGTAATATTTAATAACATTACAATGTAATAGATTTTTCGATTCACCTGACTGTAAAACTCTCTCATGAATTCACCACTTCTAAATTAATTTAACCCTTTTTTGGATACTGCCCTCTCTAGAGGCAAAATTTAAGGGCACCCACTTGGATGCCCTTTCTACATCTCATACATTATTGTAATTATATCAGCCACTTTACTAAAATGGGAATAAATACTTTAGCCCTAATTATGATACGCCTCTCAGTTATGTGTCAATGTATAAAAAATAGACCACTCTCTCACAAAGCAGAGCAGTCCATTTATAGTATCGCTTTTATTCCATATCCTTATCAATATCCTTAGGAATCCGGCGGGCTACATCCGTTGCAATAGCTGCATGGATCACTGCCAGACGCACTAACTCTACCACTTTTTCGTTAAAAATACTCGGGATTACGTATTGCTCATTAACTTCATCCGGATGAACGACTGAAGCAATCGCTTTTGCCGCGGCTAGCTTCATTTCAAGATTCACTGTTTTTGCTCTGCAATCCAGTGCGCCACGGAAAATACCCGGAAAACACAGCACATTGTTGATCTGATTCGGATAGTCACTTCTACCTGTCGCTAACACGCGAACAAAAGGCTCGGCCAATTCTGGTTCAATCTCCGGTGTCGGATTAGCCATTGCAAACACAATGTTATCGCTGGCCATACTCTTGAGATGATCGACGGATAGAATCCCACCACGTGACACCCCAATAAAGACATCTGCTCCCTGCATAACCTCCGTCAGTCCACCTTCAATACCTTCCGGGTTAGTTGCATCAGCAAGCTTCCGCCATTCCTGATTATCATACTGAAGATCTTTTCTAAGAACACCTTCACGATCTACCGCGTAGATTTTGCGAGCTCCTGCCGCCAGAAGCATATTACAGATGGACACACCAGCCGCACCTATACCCACAACGACAATTCGAACATCTTCGATAGATTTATTTACTACTTTAAGCGCATTCAAAAGACCTGCCAAAACTACAACAGATGTACCGTGCTGATCATCATGAAATACCGGAATATCCAGCTCTTCGGCAAGCCGACGTTCAATCTCGAAACAGCGCGGAGAACTGATATCTTCTAAGTTGATTCCCCCAAATCCAGGAGATACTGCTTTAACGATATTAATGATTTCATCTGAATCTTTAGTATTTAAGCATAGTGGAAAAGCATCGATGTTCGCTAATTGCTTAAACAGCATAGCCTTACCTTCCATAACAGGCATAGCCGCTTCCGGTCCAATATCCCCTAGTCCAAGCACAGCCGTTCCGTCTGTAACGACGGCTACTGTATTCCGCTTCATCGTCAAAGAATAGGCTTTGTTCGGATCTTCGGCAATCGCCGTACACACTCGGGCAACTCCCGGTGTATACACCAGCGATAAATCCTCCCGATTTTTGATAGGCATTTTAGGTGTGATTTCAATTTTTCCGCCAAGATGAGCTAGAAAAGTTCGATCTGATACATTAATTACTTTGACTCCTGGCATCTTCGATAGTATAGACATCATTTCTCCATTCGAGGCATCTTGCACGTTTATTGTTATATCTCGAGTTGTTACATCCTTACCTGCACGAATCACGTCAATAGCAACGATATCTCCACCTGCAGTGGCAATTCCTGAAGCAACATCACCAAAAGAAGCAACCGATTTCCGAATTTCGAGCCTGACAATCATCGTTGTTGCAATAGCCATGAATTAGCCTCTCTTTCTTCAACCCTAAGATTTCAAATACACTATACTATACCATTTAAACAAACTTTCTTCCTATTGAATAGATCACCTTAGTATTTTTCTTAAGATAGTATTCCCTTCGGCACCCGGACCAAATACATCAGGGATTGTAGCGACGGGCACAAAGCCGTTTTTACCGTAAAAAGCAATCACATCATAATCTTCTGCATAGGTCAGCATAAGTAAACAGTAAGCTCCCCTACTCTTAACAACTTCTTCTACATGCTGTAGTAAAATACCTCCTATTCCTTTTCTGCGATGATCTTTACATACTCCAATATCTAGGACTTCGGCTCTTGCTCCAAGCGCGGGAATGCCAATCGGTGCCTCCTCATGCAGAACGGCAACAATACCAAAAGCATCGTCTTGTTCATTCTCATGATAGGCATAAAACAACGCCCCCCGCTGAAAATGTGATTGTATGCGGTGTCTCAGCCACTGCTCATGGTTAGGATTGTTTCTATCCAGATGGATATGTTCAACCTCAGCTAAGAGTTCCAAATACGGTTCGATCTCATGTTCACGAATTAACTTTATAATAGACATTTCAACAATTCTCCCTCAAAAACAAGTTGTATACCAGCAGTCTGAACTTAACACGTCCACTGTACAAATAACATGGATAGTTCGATTATAATGTTATAATACACAATCAAAGAGTCCTACACTACGTCTAACTTGCGTTATATCATAGACAATGACGAGTTGACTGATCAGAATAAATATTATATACATGTCTTACCTATAACGTAGTTGAAGGAGCTTACACTTAATGACAGAATCATTTCAAGCATTAGTTGTCGACAAAACAGAATCATCGTTCTCCGTCACTGTTAAGCCGGTTACCTTAGAAGAACTACCCGCAGGAGAAGTTGTAATTAAGGTTGCATACTCCAGTGTGAATTATAAAGACGGATTAGCCAGTATCCCTAACGGAAAAATTGTAAGATCATACCCTTTTATTCCAGGCATCGACTTATCCGGTACTGTGGTGTCTTCTACAGACGAGCGTTTTCATGAAGGACAGCAAGTTATCGCTACAGGGTATGGTATGGGTGTATCTCACTTTGGAGGATATAGCGAATATACACGAATTCCTGCCGCTTGGATCACCCCACTGCCGGAAGGACTTACACTAAGAGAAGCTATGATTTATGGTACAGCTGGACTAACTGCAGCCTTGTCCATTCAAGCTCTGGAAGACAATGACTTAGCACCAGACAAAGGCAAAGTACTCGTAACGGGAGCGACCGGTGGTGTGGGTGGATCGGCTATCGCTATGCTTAGCACAAAAGGCTATAGCGTAGTGGCCAGCACTGGTAATACAGAAGCTAACGAATATTTGAAAACTCTTGGCGCGGAAGAAGTCATTTCACGCGAAGAGGTTACGGGCGGATCTAGCAAACCATTAGAAAAGCAACTATGGCAAGGTGCTGTAGATTCCGTTGGCGGAAACTCACTTGCGTCGATTTTGAGTAAAATCTCCTACAGAGGTTCTGTTGCTGCAAGCGGCCTGACCGGTGGCACTTCTGTTCCAACTACCGTCCTTCCCTTTATTCTTCGGGGGGTTAACCTGCTCGGTATTGATTCCGTAGAGTGTCCTGCTGAGCTACGCGAAAAGGTGTGGACACGGATGGCGACTGATTTGAAGCCTGCACAGCTTGAGAACCTTGTAGATCGTGAAGTAACCTTGAATGAACTGCCACAAGCATTGGAAGATATTCTGCAAGGAAACACACGAGGCAGAGTGCTTGTCCGTTTATCTTAAGCCCTAACAAGAAAACCTCCCGGGAGATTTAATCTCAGGAGGTTTTTTGTTGTTACTCTTGATTATTTGAATATTGATAATTCGGCTGTTGTTGTACATAAGGCTGTTGGCGATAGTGCTGTTCATAGCCTTGAGTGTAGTATCCTTGCATTGGGTAAGGCTGATAATTAAAAGCTTGCGTCGCTGGAGGCATTTGAGAAGCTATAGGAATGGGCTGAGCTTGCATATGAGCATATGGCTGCATGTTTGGATGCATGTTAGGTTGCATATTTGGTTTCATATTTGCATGCATATTCATATTAGGAGACATATTTGGTGCCATATTATTGACTCCCTTTACTTTATCTTCCTCACAGCAGTCGGCAGGTGGGCCGATAAAGGTGCCAGGTTTAATAGGAGCTAACGCTTCCTTTACCAATGCTTCATTCAAACAGTAAGTATGGGCCAATACATTTGCCGGAGTTTTGCTCAAAATATCCGAGCCTAAGATAACCTCAGGAATAGGTGCGTCAAAAATGGCAAGCAGATGTGTATTATCGACAGTAGCTACTTCATAATGCCACCAGCCTTGCGGCACATTCGCCACTTGACCTGGACATATTGGGAAATGAAGAAGTTCATTTGTAAACGGATTGAGTATAGACACTACTGCTGAACCGCAGATACAATAGACAAGCTCTGCCGCATTTTGATGATAATGAGGCTCCACCACATTCGATTTGCTAAGAAAAATATCAAGGAGTGAGGTATTCTCCAGTGTGTTCAACTGCTTAACCGACAGTAAATTAATGTAGTTGTTGGCATCCTTTTTAAAGAGAGTATTAGTGTTCACATCAAAAGTAAATTGTGTATTAGGGGACGTATAATCCATGTATGAAGTCACTGTTTATTCCTACCCTTCTGTTCCCGTAAATTTTTGATTTCCTAGAACAACATATGCGTTTGCCTATGCCTAGGTGCCGGAGATTCACTGACTCCAATAAAAATTCATCTTTCTCTGTCAATCGGGGCATCCTCTATAATGTTAAATTCTCACACTATACAGGAGGCAAAGTATGAAATCGATTCACATTAAAATAGTATTAGCGTTATGTATCTCTATCTTCACCATTATGGGGTTGCAGCCTTTGAATCAACACTCCACGGTTGCAGCCGCTAACCACAAATCCTCTACTAAACAGACTCCATTAACCTTTGTTCTGATTCATGGGTCTTGGGCTACTGCAGGTTTTTGGGATGAAACAGCCTCTGAGCTTCGTAAGTTAGGGCACACCGTCTACACACCGGAATATGCAGGACATGGCGCGGATAAGAATAATAATGTAACACATGAGCAAATCACAAAGTCCGTTGTCGACTATATTAAACAAAAAGACTTGAAGGATTTTATTCTGCTCGGACATAGCTTCGGCGGATCAGTCATTCAAACAGTTTCCCAGCAAGTACCTGATCGGATCAAACGGATCGTGTTCTTTGATGCCTTCGCGCCGCTTGACGGGCAAAGTGTGGCAGATCAATTTCCTGCTGAGTCACTTAAATCCTTTGAACAGCTGAGAGACGCTTCCGGTAATAACACCATCACGCTCCCTTTCCCGCTCTTCCGGGATACCTTCGTCAACACTGCCAGTCTTGCGCAAGCACAAGCCTTTTATAAACAAGCTCCGCCTGAACCAGCTACCCCACTGTTTGAAAAGCTGGATCTCAAGAAATTCTACAGTCTCCAAATCCCTAAAAGTTATCTTTATCTGACGGAAGACACGGCTATCCCACAAGGTCCATATGGGTTTCACCCGACTCAATCCAGTCATTTGGGCGTTTTCCGCTTCATCGAGGGCAAAGGTGATCATATGACCACTGTCCGAACCGAGCCAAAAATGATGGCGGAATTGATGGTCAAGGCGGGTAGAGATTAGTCGCGTAATAGCGGAATAATGCATTCAGTCAGTAAAAAAGAGCAAGCGTACGGGAATGTTCCCTACTACGCTTACTCTTTTTACAATTCTCCGCATGTCATTTAAGGATTCGGCTTCACTCCGGTAATCACCCAGCTATTATGATCTTTAACAAGTGAGATCGTCAGTAGCATGGATGGTTCCGGACCATTTGAGGTCGCAGAATCTATGCGCATTTCTATGACCTCTGAATTTTGGTTAATTACTGTTTCTTTAGTAACCTCGTACTTTGTGATCCATGGGCTGGATACACCAGTTACCCAGTTCAGTTCAACAAACTGCGGATACATAACCTTTTTGAGTTCTTTGGAAAAGATCGAATATTGAATCGACGCATTCCTGTGCTGCAACCCGAACCCGTATAACTCAGCCGCTTGAAATGCTGTTGGTAATATGATTCGTTTAGACTCCGGGGCTGGCAAAGGCATGGCTGAGAGCAGCTTTCCATTAGACTGAATCACCGTTCCGTTATCAGGTGCACCTATTGCGATACCTGGCAGAAGCAATACGCCTGCGATCAGGGTAGCCGCCAATTTCTTTTTACTAATCAGAATCACCTCATAGAAAGCTTTTTCACCTCATGTGAATTGAATTCTAATTATTCCCCGTTATCGCTAACTTTTATGTAACCAAAATGCCAACAAAAAAAGCGACCGTGACAATAACGGAATCGCTTGTGAGAAATAGAAATCTATTATCGTTCTACCGATTGTTTAAGCCGTTGATCAGGCGTGAAAAAGAGTCGGTAGCTCAGTACACTTAGCAGTATACTTGTTATGGCCGCAGAAGCGGTGAATGAGAACACAATCAGAATCTGGTAGCGAACAGCGATTACCGGATCAGCGCCTGCTATAATCATACCCGTCATCATACCTGGAAGCTGGACAAGTCCTACTGTCTTCATTCCGTCGATGGTAGGGATCATGCTGAATTTCACAGATCTTTTTCTAACTTCATGGATCGCTTGTGGAACCGTTGCACCGAGTGACAGCAGGGTCTCGATTTCCCCTTTGCTCTGCTGTATTTCATGCTTGATATGATTAATGAACAAACCCGAGACAACCATAGCGCTACCAATGGTCATGCCACTAATGGGAATGATATATTGTGGGGTCGCCTCAATAATATGTAAGCCGAGCAGAATCCCCATCATAAGGAGCTCCATAGTAGCGATCGCAAGTCCAATTCTCCAGACTAATCCACGTAGACCTTTTCCTCTTTTCGCTGCATTCCATGCGGCTACACTTATCATGAAGATTATTATCAAAATAACATAGATCATCTGATCGGTTTTAAAAATAAATTGCAATACATATCCGACCGCAAGCAATTGAATTGCCGACCTTATCGTGCCTACAATAATATCTTTTTCTAGTCCGAGCTTTTGCCATACCGAGACCAACATCGTCCCTAGCACAAACAGAAGCGTGAAACTCAGTGCAGTATAACTCATAAGAATGACGCTCCTTCTAACGGTCGAATAAATCTTTTTGCCAAGTCTTCCGCAGATTCAGCAAAAAAAGATTCACTCAAGTGTTGTTCCAGCTTACCATTCCCCATAAACCATGTAGTAGTGCTTATTCGGCTAGCCTGCTTAAGGTCATGGGTCACCCAAATCATTGAAGTCCCTTCTTCTTTATGCCACTGTTCTAGTAGATCCTCTACCCTTTGAGTGCTGTCAATGTCTAGTGATGCAGTGATTTCATCGAGCAGTAGAACATTAGGTCGCAGAAGTAATGACCGAATCAGGGATATCCGCTGCTTTTCACCGCCAGAGCAATCTGCTGCTTTTTTACTCAAATCCAATTGTTCCAGCCCTAGTTGTTCCAATAACCGCTGCACTAATTTATGGTCATATGGTCTGTCATGCAGCTTGCTGACGGTTCTTAGGTTATCCTCCACACTGCCAGGCAACATAACCGCTTGTTGAGCCACGAACCCGATTTTCATTCTCCACAGCCTTGAATCCATATTTTTGAATGAAGTGCCCTTGACAAGCATATCCCCTTCATCTGGGGCATCCAGCAGAGCCATTATTCTAAGTAGTGTGCTTTTACCTTGACCCGAGGCACCGATCAGAGCGATTCGGTCCGATTCAGATATTTCAGCGGAGATGTCCGAGAATAGATATTTCGAAGCTTGTTCGCTGCTTTTCCAGTTCAATTTTGCAAGTCTTTGAATTTCAAAAATACTGCTCAATGCCTTACCTCCTATTGCCAATCGAAAAAATATCATACCATTTCGTATTATAGCATTTTAGCTGCATAAAAAAGAGAAAGGCATCTCCCCCATGAGACATGCCTTTCCCATATATTAATTAATTTATTGATTAAAACGAGCTGTAACGAACACCGCAGGTGAATTCCAGTAGATCGTTACCTCATTCGTAGAATAACTAAGTTCATGATCGGCAAAGCACCGAGCGGCTGGTTTTCCTTGTAAATGTTCTACTACATATTCATCATGAAGCCCACGATCTGGCCCCCCAGATACAAGACCCGGCACAGGATCAACCACATGGTCACCAACAGATGGACGATGATGCGGATGCATCACTGGATGATCGCCAAATCCGGTAACATAACTGATATCCAGTACGTTACGACCCATCAGATAGTGCAAATGATCTAGCGCACAGTCCGCAAAGCTCGAATCTCCACTAAAATATTCAGCCACTAGCAGCAGCATAGCATTGTTCATTACTAGCATATTGCTACCCCAAATATAGTCTTCCTCTTTCAAAGAGATCCTATAGCCATCCTCGCGACTCTGTTCAGATAAACATCCAGCTTCAGCTAGAAGTCCTTCTCTTAAGGAAGCATACAAAGCACGGTCTGCTAGATCTTCACCATTTAATAGATACGCAAGCGTGCCGTAGCCCCCCATATCTGCCCAGCCTAGACTGTATTTTGAAAAAGACAACTGCACCAGTTGCAGAACAGCTTGATGGTATTCTTCTTTCCCCGTCGTACGATAGAGCTCCGCAGCTGCCCAATACCGCTCATCCTTGTCGTTCCCATCTCCATATTCACCGGTGCTAATTTCTGGCGGATTTATAAACCCTGGCGCATCTGGATGTTGAATAAGCCATTCCCAAGCTAGTGTTGCGGCATCCAGACATTTCTTCGCATAGGCTGAGTCAAAGGGCTCATATATCCGCGCTGCCATGGCCATGACTCCAGCAAAATCTCCAGTGGCGGTTGCTGACACCGGTGAGAAATATAGATCTGCTGTATCAGCCTCTGGCATCACATCCAAATCTGGAAAGCTCAGCGTAGTCAGTTTATGATACACTCCACCTGTTCTATAGTCTTGCATTTTGAATAACCAATCCAGCTCCACTTTGCATTCCAGCAATATATCTGGAGTTATCCCCCCACTTTCAGGAATCGGGATAGCGCTTACAAAAGCAGATGGATATAACTCATAGGCTAGTAACAGATCGGCGATGGCCTTGGCTCCGGGTCCACTATATTTACCATAATCACCTGCATCATGCCAGCCTCCAGAGCAATCTAGCCGACGCTCCGTTTCACCATATACAATTCCCTCTGCTGTATGACATGCCTTATGCTTCCAATCTCCAGCATACTCTTCAGTCAACTCAACCCCGCAACGATAATAATAAAAGGCCTTCAGCAAGCCCTGTTGAAGCTCCTGATAAGGTTTATCTGAGATTATAAATGATGCCGAAGCTATCCCCTCACCTTGCTCAATCCGGTATCTGCCCACTGCATGAACCTCAGAAAAGTCACCTGTATGTACAGTTACTCCGCTTGCCTCATCAAATCTGGGAGCACCTGTCTGCCCTTCGAATACAACATTTCTATGATCAACATCAACAACCTGAAAGTCATGTCCAGCACCAGTAAACACTGCAATCTTTTCTCCACCCACCGGATATCCGATTTGATTTACAGTAATGGTTCGGAGTCTACGCTCACTCATGTTCATTCTCCTTCATATCAAATTGATGAAGCCAATGATTACAAGTCTCTCTTTCAAGTTGAGAATACTCTATTCTAGTTGTACGTGGCAATGATAACTACAATAAAAAACCTAGAGTTAACCAGAAACGGTAACTCTAGGTGATATAATCAGATTATTTGTCTCCAAGCAGCTTAATAAAGTTAGCTGGAAGTGTGAATTGCTGATTGTGAATCACTATACGGCGAAGCTCCTCAAAGGAACTAAGATCATCATCTTCATCGTCGTCTTTGATTTCCTTAATGTCCCGATGCAGTCGCTCCATTTGCAGATCAAGTGCATGAGCGGCATCCGCTGCATTTTTCAATTCACGCGTCATACTCTCTGGTACTGACTTATTATATTTATAGAAAATTTTATGTTCGAGACTTGCCCAGAAATCCATAGCAATGGTACGAATTTGTACCTCAACGCACACTAACTCCTGACGATCTGACATAAATACAGGTACCTGAATCAGCAAATGCAAACTTTGATAACCGTTAGGCTTGGGATTCTTAATATAATCCTTCACTTCAAGAACCGTTAAGTCGTCCTGCTTCTGAAGCATTTCACTTACATGATAAATATCTGAGATAAAAGAACAGGTAATTCGTAGACCTGCAATGTCTTTAATACAATTTCTCACAGAATCTAGAGATAATTCTCCATTTTTACGGAGCATTTTGTTCATAATACTCTCGGGAGACTTGATTCTCGATTTGGTATGTTCAATAGGACTGTAATCGTGAAGAGACTGAAACTCCTGTTTGAGGATCTCAATCTTCGTCTCCATCTCATCAAGCGCAAATTTATAAATCAACATAAACCGGGTGATCTCGTGCTTAAGCTTCTTAAATTGTTCGATTTGATTCTCGGGGGTCATTATCCATTTCTCCTCTTGTAGCTTTTCTCTATATTTATCATAGCCAATCCACTAGTGAAATTCAAATTCAGCGAGCGAATGTGAGGTTATTCAAAGTTAATTTGATTCAAATCCCATATTTCAAATGGGGTATTAGACAAGGGTTTAGTATAACAAGCCATTCGCACTTTAAAAGGCTTATCATTAATTTCAACCATTACATCGCGAAAATAATCAGGTCTTGGTGCTACTTCAGGAGTTGTAGAAAGGACCTTTATGTTCAAAGGATGCTTCATTAGGCTTATTTCTTTCACTGCATCAGCATCGGAATTATAATTTACTTGATTTATGGTTTGGAGTCCCTGTAGTTCCGCATTTAACTGACGTTCAAAATTCCATTTGGAATGCCCAACTTCTATAGTGATCCATCCAATAATAGCTACAATTACAACTAAACATAAAATGAATAGTACATTCTTTTTTACGTTCATTCGCACACCTCCTTGAAGCATACCCATATTCTACCACAACCAATGATTAGCAGAAAAAGAGCTCCCTCTCGGCAGCCCTTTCATCTGTTACAGTAACTGTTCTTTAGTTAAGCTGTTTCCACTTTTGCTCCAACGTTTGAGGGACATAACTTTCTAATTTTTTTAATAGTTCCAAGGGTTCTTGATCTATATTTAACAAACTAAGATGCGAAGCGTTAGAAAATCCCTCGTTAATGCTGTGTTGAATTAGATTCATCAGAGGATCAAAATAATTCCTGATATTTAAAACCCCTACCGGTTTCTTATGTATACCGATTTGTGACCAGCACAATACCTCAAACAGCTCTTCATACGTTCCAAAACCGCCGGGTAAAGCAATAAAGCTATCCGCCAGCTCCCCCATTTTTGCTTTTCGTCCATGCATATCGTCCACTTCTATCAGCTGCGTTAATTCTCTATGTACCATCTCTCCATTAAACAATCCCCTAGGCATAACTCCGATCACCTCACCTCCACCGTTCAAAACAGCATTGGCGACTTCACCCATTAATCCAATTTTTGACCCCCCGTAAATTAAGCGATAATCGTTCATAGCCATGTAGTTTCCAAGTTCAACAGCTTTGACTTTATATTCCTCATGCACCCCTAAATTCGATCCTGCAAAAACACAAATTGATTTCAAATCCTCATCTCCAAACTATATATTGATAACATCCGACATCTAATATACTATATGTTGGAGAATAAATCATATATAAGATTAAGGAGTGCTACATAATATGGAGATCAATGAAGTGCAGAAATGGATTAAAAATTATTATGGACAAAGAGGCTGGACCGATTATGGTCCTTTTATACGGGTTGGATTTCTTATGGAAGAGACCGGTGAGGTTGCACGGGCAGTACGCTCCTATGAAATCGGAAGAGATCGCCCAGATGAATCTACCCCTCCACCAGAGCAACTGAAACAAGACTTGATTGAGGAAATTGGTGATGTGCTAGGAAATATAGCCTTGTTAGCCGATTTGTATGGTATCACTTTAGAAGAGGCATTTACTGCACATAAGGAAAAATTAGTTAAACGCTTTAATTCCTAAGGAGAAGTAGAAAAAGGGCTACAATCGGCATCACCGTATTGTAACCCTTCACTATCTAACTATTTAAACCTCGTTAAGCATTACTGCCTAATGTATGATTCGAAATAGCATTAATTATTGTTTCCCAATCATCAGGGTGAACTTCGTGACCCGTTCCTTCTAGGGTTAGTAGCGACGCATTAGGAATTTCATCGGCAAGCGCCAGACCATGCTCCAATGGAAGTACGCTGTCTTCTGTACCGTGGATAACTAAGGTAGAAACCATGGTATTTTTCGCCTTCCCCTCGTAGTCATCCACTCCTGTAAGAAGCGAATGATTAAACATGCTGAGCAAGTTGTTTGCACGTTTTATTTCCATCCTAACTTGTTTATACGCTCTTTTCTCATCGAATTTATGTTTTGATCCACAGAGTATGCTGGAACCGGAAACCAAGTAATCTGCGACCGCTTCTTCATCTGACCAATCCAGACTAGCTCCATTGGCATGAAAAGCGAGGATCCTCTCATCCATTGGAGGTAAGTTCCGGTCATTATCATCAGATTCAAAAATGCTAGATGCGATCAATGTTAAGGTTAGAACTTTTTGGGGATAACGTATAGCAAGGACTTGTGCAATCATTCCACCTAAGGACATCCCAACGATATTTGCCTGTTCTATATTATAAGCGTCAAGTAACCCAGCAGCATCATCGGCCATATCAATTACCGTATAATTAGAACTCCCAGGCTCATATACAACAGAACGTCCCACATCCCGGTTATCATACCTTATAACATATCGTCCTGTATCTGCTAATCGTTTACAGAACTCCTCATCCCAATAAACCATTGAACAAGTGGCACCCATAATTAGTAATACTGCAGGATTGCTGGGGTCTCCAAAACTATCCGAACATATATCAATACCGTTTACTTTAAATATCTTTTCGCTCATTGTTTATTCCTCATTTCATTCGAATTTGGTAATCAAAGAATGCACACTTAAATAAGACCCGTCACATTTTGAAAAAAATGGATGTTGGTATCATTGAATTGTACCTCGAATTAACGCAAACGAATGAACTTGATGATCACGATAAGCACTCTCCTACTTCATATTAACGGGTTGTTAACCCAATTTCGATTATAACATAAAAAGACTATCCTCTGATTTTGAATCAGGAGATAGCCTTTCCATTTATCCAGACAAAACTATTCGTTAAATAAATACTTCCTCAACGGTCAAATTTCGCTCCTTGGATAAATCCCTAAACGTAGTTTCATCTACTTTCACTAACGGTTTAAAAATATCCAAAGGGTTGTTCATAATAATCGTACCTTGCTCTCCGTTGCTAAGCTGAACACTTTTACCTACGAAGTTCGGCAGTAAATGTCCAATCAAAGCTTGTACCGCATTTCCATTCAGCTTGCCAAAGCCCAGCTCATGCACCTTGCGCAGAACGGTAATCAGCCCTTGTTTGGGTTGATTCACTCTTGCAGAGGTCATCCCAACATAGGCATTAGCAACAGCCACAATCAGTGTATACGGGTGCAGGTCCGCCTTACGAAGCATATTAGGATAACCAGTCCCATCCTCGAATTCATGATGCTGAAGCGCCACCAGAGCGGTCTTCTCGTCATTCATAGATTTAAGAATAATATCGTATCCATACGAAGTGTGACGCTTTAGTTCTTCAGTTTCCTCAGGGGTTAAGATCCCCGTCTTATTTAAGATAGATGGGTCGATCTGACTTTTTCCTATGTCGTGTAAATACCCTGCCCGGCTAATCTCGTAGCGTTCTTCTTTGGTATAACCTAACCAAGTCGCTATGTAAAATGATAGCAGTCCGACCTGTAATGAATGATTGTATGTACCAACGTCTTCTCGTTCAAGCAACAACAATAAGGAAACTACATCCTTATGTTCATCCATTTTTTCCAGCAAGGGCTGCAACGTAAGATCAACATCTGACTGCGTGAAACTACCCTTGCTGAGTGCTTCTAGAAAAATAGATTCATAGTTTTGGATCGCTAGATCAAAGTTTCCATTTAGACTTTGCTCCAGATTCGTTCCCTCATTATCCATCGCAATGCTGCGAGGTTCAATATCGACATAATCGATACGATGTCTCATCAGGAGGGTGATTTCTTCTTGGTAAACAATTGTCCCTTTTGGGAGCACGTGTAAACCAACACTATTAAAAGTGTCCAACATAAGACAATCGCCATGTTTGAGATCCGTGACATGAGCTTTCAAAATTCTGCACCCTTCCTATCAATAGGTATATTTTACCTTAAGGATAGCTAAATTATTCCAAAGTCACAATATGGTTAAAGTCTCATTAACACTCTCAATTAGTTCAAAAGACCCCCGCAACATCACCTAAAAAGGAATACTAAAGTCCGCTATCACTTTTCCAATCAACTGATCCTTCGCTACAAAAGGAGTAGCCCAGAGATGAGCATCGTAGCTTATATTCCGGTTATCTCCGAGAAAAAAGTAATGATCCGCCGGAACCGTAACGGGTCCAAAAGTATAGTTCATCCGCTCATTAAGATAGGGTTCATTGATCTCTGTTCCATTTCTATAAAGGGCTCCATCTTTAATTTCAATGGTATCACCTGGCAACCCTATCAACCGCTTTACATATCTTTTATTCTCATCACCTGCTACCGGAGGCGTAAACACGACGATATCTCCATGATCGAGTGTCGTCATCCATAACATTTTTTCAACGATTAGACGGTCATTAATTTCAATTGTAGGAATCATAGAGCCAGTAGGAACCCTCATCGCTTCAGCAACATAAGTTCTTACAAACAAAGATAGGACCACTGCGATAGCAACACTAGGCAAATATTGTTTGATAAATTTCAACATAATTGCTCACCTCATATTCATTTTATGGGTACTCAGAATATCTAAATCCCTTACGAGTGGTGCTGTAGCTTTTTTTCGCTCGTTCATATTCAGTTCATATTGTCGTCATGTATAGTTCATCTTCATCGGGTAAGCTTCCTTTAGCAACTCGTTAAGATAGCTAGAATAAAGCGATTAGAACAGGAGAAGATGCAAGTGAAACCAGAAGAAGAGGTTATAAAAAAAAGGATGAATAAACCGCTTAAAATTATACTTATTTCCTTAGGGGCTTTAGCTACTGCAATAGTGCTTTTTCTAGTGACTGTTTTTGTCGCTAATATTTTCCTCAATAAATCGGACCAAGCTAAAATAAAACCCTATGGTCAGTCTGTAAGCGTCGATGGTAAAAATATGAATGTTTTGATTCAAGGAAATGGTGAAGAGACTGTTGTGCTCTTACCTGGTTATGGAACGGTGGCACCGGGACTTGATTTTAAGCTGCTAATAGATGAACTATCACCATTTTACAAAGTTGTTGTGATTGAGCCTTTCGGTTATGGATTAAGTGATAGAACTGAAAAAGAGCGAACCACAGAAAACATTGTGAGTGAAATTCATGAAGCTGTAAAGCAGCTTAATATTGACCGTTATATTCTAATGGCACACTCTATTTCCGGTATGTACAGTTTGAATTATGTGAACAAATATCCAAACGAAGTGAGTGCATTTGTCGGGATTGATAACAGTATTGCAACGGAAGACAGAATAGGTGTTAAAGTACCAACAGGAAAATTAAAACTACTTAGAAAATCAGGCTTGGGCAGATTGTTATTTAAATCAAGTGGAAATCCCTATGCTGAATTACCGTTTGATGATGAAACTAAAGAACAATTGAGATTGCTTACGCTTAGAAACACTTATAATTACACTAACTTAAATGAAGTGGAAAATATGTCTTCTAATTACAAAGGGGCTCTAAATTCAACTTTTCCAAAGGATCTCCCCCTTTTGCTCTTTGTTCAAGGGGATGATACTCTCTTAAAAGATTGGATATCATTGCATGAAGAGCAAGTCAAAAATTCCGTACAAGGAAAATTGGTAAAACTTGATGCAGGACATTATCTGCACCATACCAAATCAAAAGAAATCGCCGAAAATTTTAAGACATTTATGAAAGAAATAAAATAAGGATAGATTGTATCGCTCAGATTGTCTAAACCGTTTCACCTATTCTCCATGCTGCTGCATCATGTGCAAGCTTCCTTGCATTTCATGCCGCAGCATTTTTTTCTTATTCATACTCGTTAATATTTACGTACCCACACTTTTAAAACCGCTCAATAATGCGATTCATTTCCCCATCTACGTCCATCAAAGTATTCTTAGGAATATGAATGACCAACAAACCGCCAAAGATCTGTTCACATTTCCCATCATTCTCTGTGATCCGTTGTTTAAAAGCAGAAATGGCTGCTGAATCAACAGCCTCTTTACTGAGGAGCCAAGCGTACCTTTTGAAATGAGATTTCTGTACAGTTTCCAGATAGTAATAGATCCCTAGCTCTTCTTTCACCCGTATAATATCACCCATTGTAACACTTGGATTAAAGATCGGCGTCTCTTCGATGCGGTATTTATCTTTACCGACTGGAGTAACATCAAGGATTTCAATTTCACGGCCTGCTGGATCGAAGCAAATATGTAGTCCTGACGAATCTAGCATCAGCACACCTCAATTCTATTCAAAATCTGATCTTGATGATTCTAAATAACACAAAACACAATAAATACATTAAGCTTGTAATCCCGAACAACCTGAAGATTCCTGGCGTTAAAAACATATATAAACTGTATGGAAAACTCCAAATAAAGGCGAGAAGCATGAGAAGGCTTCTGTTTAAAGAGACACCTATCGCAAGTAATCCGGCAGGCAACACCAACATTACCATACTTATTATAATACTGGATTGATTCGTAACCTCAGCATACGGATTAATGAATATAAATATAAACCATAAAAAAACGGTCATCAAACTGGATACATATCCAATGAGTTTAATGATTGTTAAGTTTATGGATTGCTCCATTCCATCACCTCAATTCTTTCGCAATAATTCTCTCCAGCCATTTCCACGGGAGCAGCGTTTTGCCTAAGATCAAGATCCGGGTGCCTTTGCCGATAGGATACCGAAGCCTTGGTGACTTCATTTCAGTAATACGACCGATGAGATCTGCCACTTGCTTTGGATCAGGTGCAGTTTCAGCGGTATGCTTGGAATATCGTAGCACAGCGTCCAGACGGTCTCTATAAGGAGAATCCTCGACTTGACGAATTTGTGCCATTCCTTTTCTCCAAATCGGAGTACGGAAGGAGCCAGGTTCAATTAATACTACACGTATTCCATAAGGAGACATTTCATGACGCAGACTTTCACTGAATCCTTCTACTGCAAATTTGGAAGCTGCATATGGAGCATACCCCGGAAACCCGGACAACCCGCTTATACTCCCCACGTTAATAATCGTACCACTTTTCTGTTCTCGCATAACTGGCAGCACAGCTTTTGTCACCGCGACTAATCCGAAAAAATTCGTCTCCATTTGCTGACGCCATTCTTCCATGGATATCTCTTCTATGAAGCCGCCTATAGCAAAGCCTGCATTATTTACCAAAACATCAATTCTTCCGAATGTTTCGCGTACTGAGGTTATAGTCGCCTGTATAGAATCACTATCGGTAACATCCATGGTCATAAAATGAAGCTGCTTCAAGAGTCCTGTTTGCTCTGCCTGCTGTTCAAGGTCGCCTTTACGACTCAAATCGCGCATGGTTGCTACAACTTTGAATCCCTGTCCTGCTAGTTTAAGGGCTGTGAGCAGTCCAAATCCACTAGAGGTTCCGGTTATTAAGGCCACTCGATCATGCATTCGATCTAGATGTGAATTCATCTTTGACTCTCCTTATGTTTCATTATTTCAAAAAAGCAAACAAATGTTCCTTTTCGGATTGACTATCCATTAATTTCAAGTTATAGTAAGTGTATCATTTATATTTCTGCGGGAGAAGCACCTCGCAAGATAGGCATTCATGCCTATCTTGGAGGTGCTTTTTTTGCGCACATAGACTAATTAAGGAGCTGAAATGAATGTTTATTCACAATTTTAGTTATTTAAAGAGGTTTGTCCAATTAATCCTAGTAGTAACTCTCCTCAACATCAACCTTACATTAGCTTCTGCAGGTACAGACTGGGATTCAGCCTTAGATGACATTAACGGTCTCCATGGTAATTATACCTCGCTTCAAGCAGCCCTCAAGTCCGATAGCTCAAAAATTCAAATGCTACGTAAGCAGAACAATGAAACACTGAAATCTATTCACTCTGTCATAGAGTCAACAGATAAGGTTCTGCTGAGTCGTTTATCATCTGAAGCAACGTCGGCTCAGAAGAAACATGCTCCTCTACTGGACCAATACAGCACACTCAGTAAGCAGTCTACAGCAGCCAAGAAAGCTAAGGACTTTAAGACAGCCACTCTCCTGGATCTAAGACGCAATAAGCTCAAAGCTGCGGTAACACTCGCTCGAACTGAAATTAAGGCCAAGACAGACGCTTTGGCAACTGCCCGCAAGCAAACAGCTGCCAAGATCAAACCTATCAAAGATGCTCTGGCACCAATCACAGCTCTGAAGAAGCAAATCACCGCCGAGAACAAGAATATCGCTGTAGCGCAGAAAGTTCGTTCAGAAGCAGATAAACAATATAAGTCGGCTGTAAAACAAGGGGATGCTATTAAGGCAGTATCAGAAATGAGAATATCCTATGAGCAAATGAAACGAATTCATGACATGCATCAGAATATTTACAGCTGGGAGCAGAAGATCTCCTTAGCTCTACGATCTGCAGAGTCTAAGCTTCCATAAGGATTCGCTCCCACCGGCTCATATCAGCTTCACTAACATACTAATTAGTTGAGCTGCAGGCACAATTAGGAGCTGAGCAAATATAGTACCTATAAAACGTGAACCCATCAATACCACATATATTTTTCCTAGCTGATCACGGTATTCTACATTTTCAGTGGCTTTATGGGTAATAAGACCAAGCTGTGGGTCGATAAATATGGTCAGCAGTATAGTCGCCATTCCGTTAATCAATCCTGAGGCTTGAGAAGCAGTCGTGCTATATTGAGGCATTAGATGAGCAGCATACAAAGATGATATGACCCCTACGGTGTAAAAGGCTGTAACAAAAACATTCATAACAATAAAACGTTTAGGAATCCCCAAGTATCTGAAGTTATATAGATTCACTTTTGGTTTTCTTATGTATTTTCTAGTATTTTTTAACTGCCCGATCGTTACGCTCGTAAGCAGCTTGGGAATAGAACCTTCGATTTCAAGCTTTGAGATGATTCTCCCAAACAAGCCTACAAAAGTAGGGAAAATAGCAATGGCAATTAATGTCCCTAATGAAGAAGCTAACAATATAATTCTCAAGTAATTAAGAAGTGGGAAATCAGAATGTATTTTGGCATAATCTACGAATTTAGCCGTCAGTGGAGCTTGAATCATGTTTGCAGTTCTTGACACGAGAACAATAATGCCTGTCAGAGACAAAGCAATAGCTATCTTGTTCAGCTTCACCCCGGCGTATCTTACCGAATAAGATAAGGTTTCTGCTGTATGAATAATCATTGTAAGTAAGCATACTACAATCAAGCTATTTACCATTTTTAGGTTCATCTCCATTGAAAGCTATTTATCTATTCGGTGCAGTTTTGGGCGAAAGTATTGATCCAGTCCGTAAGAAAGCGTAATTCCAACGGTATATCGAACAAGGTCAATCCATAGGAATCCCTTTCCAAGAATCAACCCACCGAGTACGGTAGCACGGATGCTGTTGATCCACTCTGCTTGATACAGTTGGCTAAATTCTATGCCGAAGCTAAACATCAGGCTCCACATAAAAGCGATCCACAGCTTCCGGTTCACTAGCAGTACACGAAACATAAAGTAAACCATGCTGCCCCAAAGCGCATCTCCAAAATGTCTCGTTACAAACAAGGGTAGCTGTTCCGAGAATGTTCTAGAGCATAACCCCAGTACAATAACAATTAAGCAGATGCATCCATAAATAACTCTTTCTTTTAAAGCATTGACTCTCATTTCCATCCTCTATCCTGCGTCTGACTTGAAGTTTATGCTTGATATAATATTAATCATCACGATATAAAACGGATAAATAATCATGGCCCCTATTATGATTAACCCCGTTACCGGGACTGGTTTATCCGCAGCTTCTGTAATCGGGAACCATGCTGCGAATAAATTAATAAACAGAACCAAATAGGGAAACCACAGGATCGTAGTGAAATACATGGATTTTTTACCGCTCAAATATTTTTTTGTCATCCAAACAAACCCTCAGGACTTCGGGGTTCCACATTCGTTCCACACTAGTAAGCTCTAATTCATCAAATTCCAGCCTATAAATATCTGGTTTCGAAGTCTGTTCAAAGAACTCATAACCATACTTTTTATTGAAGTAATTCAGGATAATGGTCATGATATTCCCGTGGGTACCTAGTGCAATTTTGCCGCCTTTATTTTGCTGGATCAATTGCTTCATGATGGGGATTGCACGCTCTTGTGCTTCCTGAGTACTCTCTCCATTTGGCATTTTATATTGTAAGTCTGTGAACGATGCCCGGATACCTTGAAGAAATTCTTGTTCACTGATCTCGATTTCAACGCTTGCGATGGCTCTTTCTCTAAGTTCCTCATACAGTTCAATTTCTTGATCCGATGCCTCAGCTAAATACTTAATCGTATCTATGGCTCGTCTATAAGGACTAGAAACAAAATGTGTGATCTCTTCCTCCGCCAATAGTTCTTTAATTCTATATGCGTCCTCATGCCCTTTATCAGATAATCCTCGTTCCCTCTCATCTCCAAGCACAAAAGGTGATACTGCGTGCCTAATCATATAAATAAAAGTCTTCATGAGTTACTCCTCTCCAGCTCATTCAAATATCGTTTTTGCCACTTCGCGGTCTTTCTTGAAAATCTCCACTGGATAGGGAATGGCCATCTCGGGCAGCTCACTCTCTTTAAAGAACTTAAATTCTTCGATTTCTCCATCCATTGCTCTCAGCGTTCCACGGATGATAGAACACTCAAATACGATGACTGTATATTCCACCTGGTCTCCATTGTTATATTCGTATCTATATTTCCCTCCACCAAAAACCCCAAGAATGGAAGTAGGATGCACCATTAATCCTGTCTCTTCATATACTTCTCTGCGCAAAGTTCTTCCCGGCCGTTCCCCTGGCTCGATGGCGCCTGCTGGCAATCCCCACAAGGACTCTTCAGGTTTTCGAGTAAACAGAATTTCATCTTCTTTATTTCTTATTACTGCAGCTACGGAAGGCATCATTAATAACTCTGAACCCACTTTTCCTCGGATCTCCTGATAATACTCTGACATCGGCACGCTATTCAACCATCCTCTCACACCGTTTTGTAGAACATCATTCTATTTTCCTCCGGCTTCCCAAAAACCCACATTATGTATATATTAGACATCTCTGTGATGGAATCCTTTAGAATCAGCAATATGCTTAGCGTGGAACAAAAAAAGCTTCCGAACGGCTCAATACTTTCTGAGGTCCGGAAGCAGTTACAATGAGGTGAGACTTTGAACTTAATGTTTCCCTTTGTAGCCGGCAAGCTGTACGATCATGATGACAAGAACAAGCAATGAAATGAGCTGATCAATACTCATCTGCGTCCGCCTCCAATCCCAAATGAAGGATGGCTCTTCGGACGGCATTTCCTCTCCCAAGGACACTGCTTCGTTCCCCTTATACACACTATGTAACGTGAGTTCGATTTATTACTTTAAGAATGACTTACCCCTCCATACGAGCAAGTTCTTTCTCCACTTCATCTAGTTGATCTTCGCCGAACACTTTAAAGCCATTTTGCCGTAATAACTCCGTAGTTGTACCTTCTCCTGACATCTTCGTATCCCTAAAAGTACCATCATAAATATAAAGACTACCACAAGAAGGACTATCCTGTTTTAATATTGCTAATGTAACTTGATGTTCTGTAGCCAGCTTCAGCGTTGCTTGAGCACCTTTCATAAAAGGTTCCGTAACATCCACACCTGCACCTGTTACTACCCGCTCACCTTGCCGCTGGGCATCTGGACGAGGCGTTGATAACCCTCCGACTACCTCAGGACAAATGTGGACAAAACGCCCTTCCTCATACCACTTCAAGAAACGAGCATCGAGACACGGCACATCACCATTATCATAACGCACTTTATGTCCTAACAGACATGCGCTTACTAGAATCTTCCCTGTCATCGTAATCTCCACCAGTCCGTCTAGTATTTAATATATGGCTATATTATTTACGACACAAAACTGATATGCAAGATCGAAATGCTTGTCACTGAAATGTTTGTGCTTCATATACAAAAGAATGCTTATTATGTCCATATAGGTATCATTAATCTTGATATTGGGGGGTCTTCTCACTTCTATACCGACTCCAGCAAGTCCACAATAAATCAGCCATAAGATAGAGTCCCACGAAAGGAAATATAATTCCCCAAACATTATGGACTAGTGAATACAAACGCTCCATAAACGGCTGAATCCCATATACACAAGCTACTGATAGCGCCCACCAATATAAGGAGAATCGAAGGCAAATATGCCCTTGCAGTTGATAAGACATCCCTGAGTAATCCCACCATTGCTTTTGAAAGACAGTCTTCAGCAGCCAACCACTTACATATTCAACAGCTGAAGGAACGACTAACGCAAGCAGGAGGAAAATTGGGAAAGGCAGGGTTAAGTCTCTGGCAATCAATAGAAGCAGTGGTGCAAATCCATACATTGGTTTAAAAGGGCCTTTTAGAAAGCCTTCTTTGCGAAAGCTTCCATTACTATATAAGTTATATGTACCTTCCAATACCCAGCCTAAAAAAGAGTAGATCATAAAATAAAAGAAATATTGGCCCGCCACTGCCATCGCAGAATCTCCGCTTGAAGAAAATATAGAAGTCATCATGTTATACACCACTCCTAGTTGTCATTATTTTCTTAAATATCCATCCGGCCCTATTATGCCTTAATCCTTCAGGAGATATGCGCAACAAAAAAGACATAACCCAAAGGTTATGTCTTCATTACAAATTATAAAGAGTGAAGCGGATTCTCTATCCATCCACGCTTATGGTTTTAGCCGTTCTTCATGATTCTGAGCCGATATTAGCGACTGATTCTCGTCTTGTTTCTTTAACGTATCGGTTGAAAGTTCACTACGTACGCCAAAGTTTGAACCATACTTTTTCTCAAAGTTGCCTACAAGAGCCTCACCACGTTTTTGCCGATATCGGCTGTTCTCATTCCGACTACGCATTTCATTTCCTCCCTGCTATAAGAATGGCTGAGATCTGTGAAATTTGCGAAAAGCTACTAAGAATTTGGAGAAAACTCTCTGATGAGGTTGTACCTGAATTCATTATACAATAATTGCTAAAATCATCTCAAGAAAAACAGACTACCCAATGAAGGACAGCCTGTCTTCCGAATCATTTAGTCCAAATCGTTAGGAAGCGGATCAGGATGCGAGGACTCTGCAGGCTTGGCTACCCAATCGTCTGCTTCTGGCTCGATGTCCACACCATTCTCCATCTTCTTAATTTCAGCTAATGAATCGCCGTCTTTATTTTCCTTGTTGCGGATTTCCGCTTCATCTTGAGAATAATCTGACATGTGAAATCCTCCTCAGGTACTTTGCTTTATTTGTTCCTTAGTTATAGTTACCCGATGGAGTGTTTTGCAAACATAGTTACGATGAATGAATTTAAGGGTACATGATCCAAGCTACCACCGGACCGATACATGAACCGACAATAGCACAAACGGTCATCGCTACGGAGCTCATTGAAACTGACTGTTCACCGTATTCCAGTGCCTTTGCAGTCCCAAGTGCATGAGAACCCGTTCCTAACCCGATCCCAATCCCAACTTCGCTTCGAATCTTAAACAGTTTAATAATGAGAGGACCGCCAATCGCACCTGTAAATCCGGCAATCATTACAAATACGGAGGTTAGCGAGGAGTCCCCACCTAAACCATTTGAGATTTGTATCGCCACAGGTGTTGTGATCGATTTTGGCAAAATGGACAGAACATACAATTTAGAGAATCCTAGACCAGCCGCCAAAAGCAGACCACTAAACATCCCTAATAACAGACCTGCAATCGCCCCCCCTAGGATGGCTGGAAGATTCTCAACTAACACATTACGTTGTTTATACAATGGGTAGGCTAGCGCCACTACAGCAGGACCGAGTAACTGATTGATCCACTGACCGCCTATCATATATGTATCATACGGAATATGAAAATATAGAAGTATTGCTACAACAAGGACAGTTGCTGTTAACGCGGGAATCAGTACAGGAAACCGAAAACGTCTATAAATTACGGACATCATCAAATAAATAGCAACATTAAGCAGGACAATTCCTGTCGCGATAAAAAACATTATAATTCCTTCCCCTTTTCGCTTAAGCTCTTGCTGCTCCAGCCCGCCTTGCTCTTTCCTTTCAAGGTTGAAAGCCATTGACTCGTATGTGCTGCTGCTGCAATTGTGAGGACGCTGCTAACGATAAGAATCAAGATTAAGAGCAAACCTCTTCCACTAAAAATATCCATATGCTTCACGATCCCAGCCGTCGCTGGAATAAAAAATAACGGAAGATAAGCTAATATTGTTGTTGCACCATCTTCAATCCACTTCACTGGTACAACCTTGAATAGCAATAAAACAAAGAGCAGCAGTAATCCGACGATACTCCCAGAAACGGGAAGTTGCAGCTGCTTTTGCAGGAAGTCTCCAGCCAAGTAGAACAAATAAAGCAGGAACACTTGGATAATTATGCGAATGATTTTCATGATGCAGGATCCCTTCATTATTAAATTAACTCGATAAAGCTTAAAATGGGTCACCTCAATAAGAGTATCAGAGTTTTCATGAAAATTTCAATTACTTTTCGAATCTTGTAAGAATTAAACAAAAATAACCTGCATGATCTCCAAGACACTGGAGACTTTGCAGGTTTCATTATTTTCGTTATGCAGCTCAAAAATGAGATTCCAGCTTAGTTAAACCCACTGAACGACTTGCCCTGCGCTTTGTCTTGTTTTTCCACGTGGTTCATTCAAACGATACCCAAAGGCTACCATGCAGGAGATTCCAAAATGTTCGGCATCCATAATCCCCTCTTTGGCAAGAACTTGCTCTATCTTCGCCTTATCGAAACCTTCCATTGGGCAAGAATCGATTCCGATTAAAGCGGCTGATGTCATCATATTACCAAGGGCTATATAAGTCTGACGGCAGCTCCATTCGAACATTGCACGCTCATTCTCCATCAATCCGAAATCAACCTTTAAGAACTTATCGAACATATTACCTTTCCCCTCCATCACTTCTGGAGGTAGCTCCTGCACATGCTCCATGATCCCTTTAATATAATCTGAATCAGCAGCCATATCTTTAGGAAGACGTGAGAGAATCAATACAAAATGACTTGCGGTTGACAATTGCTTTTGTGCTCCCCAGGCATGAGCACGTAATTTCTCACGTATTTCCGGACTTTGTACTACGACAAAACGCCAAGGCTCGAATCCGAATGAACTTGGTGACAGACGTCCTGTTTCCAGAATAAACTGAAAGTCTGACTCACTAATTTTTTTATGACTATCAAATTCTTTAGTTGCATGTCTGAACTGGTAAGCAGACAGGATTTCATTCTTGTTTAATGATAAAGTATCCATATTTAACACTCCTTTTATTTGCTTAGAATCAACGGCCCATTTGACTGTTTGCCGTTCTCATGCTTAATATTAGAATATATATCACTTCTTTAAAAGTACGCACATTAATGTTATGTAGTATACAAAATGATACTATGGGAGTTGAACGGCTATGCGTGATCGAAAAGGTGGATTCGGAGATTTCCCAGGAGGCAATAAGGAAGCTTGCCCTGTGGAATTTACGCTCGATGTTATAGGAGGAAAATGGAAGGGGATTCTCATCTATCACTTGATGGATGGAACGAAACGCTTTAACGAATTTCGCCGAATATGCCCAGGAATCACTCAACGCATGTTAACCTTGCAGCTTAGAGAGCTGGAAGAAGATGGAGTTGTTCACCGTGAGGTCTACCATCAGGTTCCCCCGAAAGTCGAATACTCGTTAACTGAATTTGGCAAGACACTGACCCCTATTATTAAACTCATGAAAGACTGGGGAGAGGTTTACAAAACAAAACAGCTTTCCGCAGAAAGCTGTCCAGAAGGTATGGATATTACGGTGTAGCTTAAAGCTGCACCTTTTATTTTTCAAAAAATGCCTCGGCCTTTTCCTTATGTTCGTTGGTTACCTGACCAGATATCGCTTTAATGCCTGCTGCAATGATCGCTGCATCATCTGTAAATCCAAGGCCGAGAATCGCATCGGGTATCGCATCAATCGGGGAGATGAAATAAGCCAACGCTCCGAAGGCAATTCCTTTTGCCCATAAAGGGGTCTTTGCGTCGACTGCGCAATAATACATCGCAATAGCATCTTTAGTAAATGGGATCTTTCCTGCGAACTTTTTAGTTTTAGTCCAAAAATTCCGCGTCACCATCTCCTCGTTCTCTTTACTGTATGGAAACTTCTCTGCTGTGAGTTCCGCAGTGATCTTATCATCATCTTTCTTCATTAGATTTTCCCTCCGCAAGGTTCATATGAAGTACATACAGTCAGTATACCCTCAGCTATTATTTATATCTTTAAGATAAACTATAGCTCGTTCTATGAAACTTACACAATATCATTTAATTTCTTTGATCTTATTCAAATCACTGCTGCATAACGCTTCAAGATTCTTAAAGATTCGCTCGGCATCCCAATCCCACCACTTAAGCGCTTCTAGATGTTCGATCAATTCATCATCAAAACGTTTTCTAATTACTTTACATGGATTTCCTCCAGCCACACTATAAGCCGGAATATCTTTCACAACTGTTGAATTGGCCGCGATGACGGCCCCATTCCCAATATGTACACCCGGCATAACCGTAACATTCTGCCCTATCCACACATCGTTGCCGATCACCGTATCTCCTTTTAAGGGTAGCTCTGATAGTTCTGGAACCGCATGCTCCCAGCCATTAGACATGATATTAAAAGGGTAGGTCGTAACAGAATTCATTCGATGGTTCGCACCATTCATGACAAATTCAATACCTTTGGCAATCGCACAGAATTTCCCAATAATAAGCTTGTCTCCAATAAAATCATAATGATGAGTCACATGCTCCTCAAACTTTTCCGCACCGTCTATATCATCATAGTAAGTATAATCGCCAACCATAATATTGTTCCTTGTAATCACATTTTTAATATAACAGATGCTTTTGATCTGTTCATTCGGATAGAGCGAATTCGGATTCGGTCCATATTTCTCCATAATATCGCCTCCCTCTCTTTTGATAAAACATAGCAGAGATCACAGATCTTTTCAAATAAGTACGAATCATGAACATAAAAAGCGGCTACCGTGTGGTAACCGCCATTACAAGTACTTTATCGCTTTGATAAAACATCTACTTCGTATTGCTTCACATCGCTCAGCCAACTTTCTCGGACAGGCACACCATTCGTCGCACAATAATAATCCCAAATAGCTCCGAACGGATAAGATTTCAATTCCTCTACCAATGCAAGTCTAGTAGTATAATCCCCATCCAGTTCAATTTGCTTCAATAGCTCTATCGGTTCCAGCATCGCACGTAGCAGGGCTTTGATTGTGTTACGTGTTCCGATCACCCAAGCGGCAATGTGATTAATACTTCCGTCAAAGAAATCGAGTCCAATATGAGTTCTTTCTAGGAATTGACCTCTAACTAGTTCACGAGCAATCTCCAGCAGTTCATCATCCATAGTCACCACATGATCGCTGTCCCAGCGTACTGGACGGCTAACATGCAGCAACAATTGATCACCAAACAGCAGCCAAGAGGATAGTTTATTCGAGATGGTCTCGGTCGGATGGAAATGCCCAGCATCGAAGCAAACCGCTTTGCCCCGACTTAGTGCATAACCCATATAAAATTCATGCGAACCTACCACATAACTTTCTGAACCAATTCCGAACAACTTGCTTTCTACAGCATCAATGTTATATCGCTCATCGATCTCCTCGCTGAAGATCTCGTCCAGTGATTGCTGAAGTCGCACTCTCGGTGACAGACGGTCGATCGGTGTATCTTTATATCCATCTGGAACCCAGAAGTTGGTTACACAAGGCTGACCTAGTGCCTGACCGAAAGATTCGGAGATTCGGCGTGAAGCCTTGCAATGAGCAATCCAGAAGTTGCGGATTTCAGGATCCGAGTGGCTTAGTGTGAAGCCATCATTAGCTTTTTCATGAGAGAAGCAAGTGGGATTGAAATCCAATCCAAGCCCCTGCTCCTTAGCCCAGTGCACCCATCTTTCAAAATGCTTAGGCTCTAGCGCATCAAGATCTACAGTTTCTTCCGTATCGGCATAAATAGCATGTAAATTAACTTTATGACGTCCGGGGATAAGTGCTAGTGCTTGCTCCAAATCACGGCGCAGCTCCTCCGGATTTCTAGCTCGCCCCGGGTAACTGCCCGTGACCGCGATTCCGCCACTTAGTTCCTTTTCCTTATTCAGGAAGCCCTTTACATCGTCTCCTTGCCAGCAGTGCAATGAAATTTTGATTGCTGCAAGCTGCTCTAATACTTTATCTACGTCAATGCCATGCTGTGCGTAGAGCTTTTTCGCCTCATTATAGCTCGTCTGAATGTTCTTTAAGCTTTCTGTATTCTGCACCATGCTTGAGCCTCCTGATATTTTCTTAGTGATTTCATTTAGGGGGATTTATACCCTTCTTTTGGTCATTTTCCGCTTTTTGCGCTCAATGAAGGGGATTTATACCCTTCTTTTGCTCGTTTTCCGCTTTTTGCGCTCAATGAGGGGGATTTATACCCTTCTTTTACTTGTTTTCCGCTATTTACGCTCAATAAGGGGGATTTATACCCTTCTTTTACTCGTTTTCTGCTTTTTCCGCTCAATGTGGGGGATTTATACCCTTCTTTTGGTCATTTTCCGCTTTTTGCGCTCAATGAGGGGGATTTATACCCTTCTTTTGCTCGTTTTCCGCTTTTTGCGCTCAATGAGGGGCATTTATACCCTTCTTTTACTTGTTTTCCGCTATTTACGCTCAATGAGGGGGATTTATACCCTTCTTTTACTCGTTTTCTGCTTTTTCCGCTCAATGTGGGGGATTTATACCCTTCTTTTGCTCGTTATCCGCTTTTTACGCTCAATGAGAGGGATTTATACCCTTCTTTTGCTCGTTTTCCGCTATTTACGCTCAATGTGGGGGATTTATACCCTTCTTTTGCTCATCCATAGCTATCTAATAGTTATCCCATATATTCTCGGTTACTTTATTAGTTACTCTTAAACGACCTGCAGTCGAGTAAACTCAGCCAATGCCGCGGTTTTTAGGGAAGAATCCATCACTTGTGGAATGTAGATTGTTACATCAAATGAACGATATATAATTTCTCTTGCTTCTTTAATATCTGTGACCGTACCCACACTGATCATTTGCATAACTACGTTACCTAATGCAGTGGATTCCGTTGGACCAGCGTAAATCTCCATCTCTAGTAAATCCGCCGCGATCTGACATAGAAGTGCGTTGTTCGCCCCTCCGCCTACGATGTGCAGCCGCTCCCACTTCTCGCCGGTCAATAGCTGAAGATCCTGAACATAGAAATAGTATGAAAGAGCAAGACTGTCAAACACACATCTGGCTATCTCCCCTGGTGTCTTTGGTACCAACTGTCGGACTTCCGCACAATAGCTCTGTATCTCGCTGATCATGTTGGATGGATTCATGAATCGTTCATCATTGCAGTAGATGATGGATCTAAAAGGAATTTCTTGCGCTGCCAATTCTACCAGTTCGCCGAAGCTGTATTGACCACCATATTCCTCACGAACCTTTTGGATCAGCCACATCCCCATAATGTTCTTAAGAAAACGGAATGAGCCGAAGGCTCCCCATTCGTTTGTATAATTGCGCTCCATCGCTTCTGGACTTGTAATGGCTGAAGCTCGTTCCACCCCGATGAGTGACCAAGTACCACTACTGAGAAATCCCCATTTGTCGCTACTTGCAGGAACGCCTAGTACAGCTGATGCTGTATCATGTGTGGCAACTGCTATGAACTCACAATCTGGAAGATCACCGCGTGCCACCAAGTCATCAGTCAATCCGCCAATTCGTTCCCCAGGTTCCGTTAAGGGAGGAAACTGCTCTTTTGAAAGACCAAGCAGTGCCAGTAAATCAGTATCATAATCCCGAGTTTGCAGATTAAGCAGACCCGTGGTTGAAGCATTCGTGACTTCACTAATTCTTCGTCCCGTAAGCCGATAGTAGAGATAATCAGGGACCAACAGGATTGAATGTGCTGCTTCAAGATCTGCCTGATCATGCACAAACAGCTGGTATAACGTATTAATCGGGAGAACTTGTATCCCCGTCTTTCGGTAAACGCTTTCAATTGATATATTGCGATGTAGGCTTTGTACCGCTCCATCTGTTCGTGAATCACGATAAGAAAAAACTTCATGAATTCGTGTACCCTTCTGATCTAGAAGTACGTAATCCACGGCCCAAGTATCAATTCCGACGGTACAATGCTCAATTCCTTTTGACTTCGCCTTCTGCAAGCCTTTTACAATTTCAGCAAATAAATAATCGACGTCCCAATAAAGATTACCATTCTTCTCAGAGAACCCATTACTAAAACGGTGAATTTCTGTTAATGATAAGGTTCCTTCCAGTTCTTGCAAAGTTCCGCAAACGACTCTCCCACTAGAGGCTCCAATATCAATAGCAATATGATTCTGACCCTGTTTATGTGCCCCAGCATTCATTCTTAAACAACACTCCTTATCTCCTCATCAGCCTACCAGCAAGGCGAATACGATTCCAGGGCCATGCACACCTATCGTCAGATCATTCTCAATATCCGCTGAACGGCTAGGTCCAGAGATAAAGTGAATACCTGCGGGGAGACCCGATTGTCCCGCTTCATCAAAATCAATAAGCACCTCACCCAGACGAGTCTTCAGCCGCTCCAGCGGAACGATGGCAATTAATGCGGTTGGCAACAGGCTGACAGAGCGCCCTTTATCCGCAGAAGATAACACTGTAATAGAGCCTGTATAAGCAACTGCATAATCCGCGATCACAATCCCAATATCGGCTTCCGCCGCCCTAGCTTTCCATGCTTCTTGCATATCCGTATTCCAGACAGATATCCGCGAATCTACAAGTTCTTCTTCTAGCCGAAGTGCCGCAAGCTCAACTACATTTTGCCGAAGAATATAACGGGCGAGCATATCACTCGCTTTATTGACGATAAAAGCTTTAGCTTCATCCATCGTTGCCATGCGAAACACATGTCCACCTGCACTTTGAAAATTCGCAGTAAATTGATCGATGCGTTCTTCTGGACTCCACTGGAATTCTTGCCAATAATCTGGAGCACCGCGAAAAGGATGTAACGGAGCCGCAGTCGTTCTTGGCCGCTTCAGGCGACGAGCGATATCGTTCATGAATGCCTGCTGTTTCTCACGAGAATCATGGTCCATACGCTCCAGCCATTCTCTGTGCGTTTCCTCAGTCATATCCGGGCTCTCCTTTCAGTTCTTTCGCCTTCCGCTTCGCTAATAAATCTTCCATCCGTTTCTGTATCGACGGGTCCATCTCGCGACTATTTTGGTCTAACTCCTCCTGCAGCTCTTTCCAGCTCTCGCGGAAGGATTCATCCGCCAGCTTCGGAGCGATCCGGTAGTTATTCCAGCCTTTTAGCGGCCCAAGCTTTGACGGAATTCCGCCGTCTCTCACAAGTAGCTTTTGTCCGATTCTGCCTACTTTCATCACACTACTGAATCGCTGGGACTTCGCCATAATCGCACCAAAACCTTTCATGCCAAGACCTTCCGCTTTGTCTCCATAACCTCTCTCTACCTTACGTCGCCGTAAATAGATAAGCATATCATGCAGAGGGATTTTGACTGGACAAGCTTCATAACACGCGCCGCACAGACTTGATGCACCTGCGATATCATCCCATTGATCTACATTTTTGTTCAGCGCTGGGGTCAACACTGCTCCGATCGGTCCGCTATAAGTTCCACCATAGGCATGACCGCCAATATGACGATAGACAGGGCAGGCATTCAGACAAGCTCCACAGCGGATGCAGTTCAGTAGCTCCTGAAATTCTGGATCGCCGAGCTGCTCAGATCGACCATTATCAAGGATAATAATATGCTGCTCTTCCGGTCCGTCCCCATCATCCTTTCTACGGGGTCCTGAAATACCGGACATATACACTGTTAGCTTCTGGCCAGTTGCTGAACGAGGTAATAACGTAGCCATCACCTCAAGGTCGCTCCAAGAAGGAATAATCCGCTCCATCCCCATCAAAGTGATTTGCGTCTTTGGCAAGGTGGTGACCATGCGAGCATTGCCCTCATTCTCGAATAGCACCATGGAACCTGTCTCTGCAATTGCAAAATTGCATCCCGTCATCCCAATATCCGCTTCTAGGAATTTCTCCCGTAGCTTGCGCCGTACAAATCCTGCAAGGATTGTAGTCTCAGGCAAAAGCTCCTCCCCTGCCTCCTTGGACAACAGCTCAGCAATCTGATAGCGGTTCTTATGGATGGCTGGGATAATGATATGAGACGGAGTTTCTCCGGCAAGCTGGATAATATATTCGCCAAGATCTGTTTCAATCGTCTCCACGTCAATGGATTCAAGAGCCGTATTCAAATGCAGCTCCTCAGTCACCATCGATTTTGATTTGACCACGGAAGCCGCTTGTTTTCGCTGTGCAATCTCTAAAGCAATCTTCACTGCCTCTTCACCCGTTGCCGCAAAATGAATATGCGTGCCGTTCGCTCTTGCATTGTCCGCAAATAGATTTAAGTAATAATCCAGATGAGCGATCGTATGCAGGCGAATTTGCCGCCCACGTTCGCGCCATTCTTCCCAGTGTCCATGATCGTTCGCCGCTTTCTGTTTCCCGTCACGCAGCCTTTCCGTAGTAAAGCGAACCGCCTTGCGCAAAAAGTCATTATTCAGCGCCAAGTCGGCACGTTCTTTTACCGTTGCTGGCTTCACATTAATCGATTCCGATTTAGTCTGAGCGGCATTCTGACTCATTGTCCACTCACCCCCTCATACAGTAGCTCTGCTAAATGCATGACTCGGACCGGTTTGTGGCGATAACGCAAATTCCCAGCAATATTCATAAGACAGCCCATATCCAGACCCGTTAAGACTTCTGCTTCCGACTCCAGCACATGATCTGACTTCTCGGTGACCATCGCCCCGGAGATATCAGACATCTTCACCGCAAAGGTTCCACCAAACCCACAACAGTCCTCAGCAAAAGGTAATGGCACTAGCTCCATCGCCTTCACATTCTGCATAAGTAACATAGGCTCATCACGAATCCCCAGAATCCGAGTGCCATGACAGGAAGGATGATAGGTAACTTTATGCGGAAATACGGCCCCAAGATCCGTTACGCCAAGCACCTGTACCATGAACTGGCTGAACTCATAGGATTTACGCTGCAAATTCTGCGCCTTGACCAAATTAATCGGATCATCCTGAAACAGTTTCGGGTAATGATGAAGCATCCCGGTGCAAGACCCGGAAGGAGCAATGACAAAGTCACTGTCTTCGAAAGCCTGCAAAATCGTAAGTGCAGCTTGACGTGCCTCATTCCAGTAGCCACTATTGTACGCAGGCTGTCCGCAGCAGGTCTGCACTTCGGGAAAATCCAGCTGCACGCCATATCTGGCAAGCAGACGTGCCATCGCTTCTCCGACCTTCGGGTACACAGCATCACTGATGCAAGTAATAAACATCGATACCTTCATGTCTTCACCTCCTGCAACACTATTTTCTACACGGTTGTTATTGCGATGTTCAGCTCCTGTAGCTGCTTTAGCTGTTCTGTGGCAGGGCTGTAATCCGTTATCACAACATCCAGTTCACTAGTCATGGCAACATGTGTGAACGCTTGAATTCCGAATTTGCTGGAGTCACAAAGTAGGATCACCTGCTCCGCGATAGAAATCATCTTTCGCTTCACCATCGCTTGCAGCTCATTCGATTCGCTGGCACCGCGTTCGAGATGAAATCCTTTGCAAGAAAAAAACATCTTATCCACGTGATACAACTCAAGCGAACGCTCGGCTAAATGACCAACAAAGGACATCGATCTGCGGCTCAGTTGACCGCCAGTTGAGATCACATCTATTCGTTCCTTCCCACTTAACTCCGCAGCTACCCTAATAGAATTAGTCAGTACAGTTAGTGGCATATCCGGCAAATGTGAGGCCATATACCATGCAGTTGTGCTAGCATCCAGCAAAATCCGATCTCCCGGCTTTATCATCATCACTGCTTCACGAGCAATCTGCTGCTTCTCCGCTGCGTTCATAATTTCACGTTCAGCATATGGCGTCTCTGGCTGACGATCACGTAGACTAACTGCACCGCCGTGCGAGCGTAGCAGCCTCCCCGCCTTTTCCAAGCGATCAAGATCCCGGCGGATGGTCTCCTCCGTCACTTGGCATAATGTACTCAGTTCCGAGACACGAATGCTGCCACGTTCATTCACTAGTTCTACGATTCTTTCATATCTGTCTGCAATCAGCATGGCTTCCCTCCGTTATATCTATCTATATTCCATCTTCCACTTATCTAGTAAAAGCTGCCGGCACTCCACCGTCAATCGTCAGCATGCAGCCCGTAGTCTTCTCTGACTTGGATGAAGCGAAAAAGGCCACCCCTTCAGCAATATCACGTGGATAAATATTTACAAGCAGTGTTGTGCGTTTACGATAATGTTCCTCCAGTTGATCCGGCTCAATCCCGTAAGCAGCAGCCCGTTCATTCCGCCAGTTCGAATTCCAAATCGCTGAGCCTTGTAGAATGGCATCCGGCAAAATTGTATTGGCGCGAATACCGAACTCTCCACCTTCAGCTGCAATACAACGAGCCAAATGTGCTTCGAGTGCTTTGGCAGAACTGTAAGCAGATACGCTTTTTCCAGCAAATATAGAGTTCTTAGAGCCAATAAATACCATGCTACCGCCGATCTTTTGCTCCTTCATCATCTTGAAGGCTTCACGTGCAACGAGGAAATATCCAGTTCCTAGCACGGAAATGTTCAAGTTCCACTCTTTTAATGAAGTCTCATCAAAAGGACTGGAAGTCGCAAGCCCAGCATTGTTCACAATAATATCTACTCCGCCATAAAAAAGTGCTGTATCTGCATAAGCTGCATTAACTTGCTCCTCCTGCGTTACATCCATTTTAACAGCGAACGCACGATTCTCACCGTATTTATCGTTAATCTCCCCGGCAATTTTCTGTGCGCCCTCCAGATTGAGATCTGCCAGCACAACATGCGCCCCTTCGGACACTAGACGACGAGCAGTTTCGCTCCCGATTCCTCCTGCGCCACCAGTAATGAACGCAACCTTACGCGAGAATTCTGCTTCTGCTGGTGCCAGCGATAATTTATATAATTCCAAAGGCCAATATTCCACATTGTACGATTCATTTTCACTTAGAGAGACGAAATCTCCCAATGCGGTAGCTCCGCGCATAACAGCAATCGCCCGGTGATACAAGGCACCGCTAATTTTAGAGTTGCTCCAGCTTTTGCCGGTGTTGATCATTCCCACTCCAGGAATTAGAATCACACGCGGTGCGGCTTCGAACATTACATCTCCCTCATGCTTATTGCGATCGAAGTACGCTTTGTACTGCTCTTTGTATGCGGTAATCGCTTCATTCAGCTTCGTCTTCAAACCATCAATATCACTGGCATTTGGTTCCCAATTCACAAATAGTGGCAGCATTTTGGTATGTACCAAATGATCCGGACAAGCTGCACCTACACTGGATAATTTCTCCGAGTTAACTCCACCTACAAAACGCAGCACATCCTCTGCGTCATCAAAGGTCAGTATCATTTTGCGCTCATCACTGACTGCGCCTCTAATCAATGGCATTACTGCAGCTGCTACAGCCCGCCGCTCTTCTTCAGGAAGCGCTTCCGATTTGCGACCTCCGAACAGATTCTCATCTTCAATTCTATCTTGGATGTAACGCTCTGCTTCATTAATGATAGAAATCGTCTTCGCGTAACAAGCTTCCGGCGTATCCCCCCAAGTCACGAGGCCATGCTTCTCCATCAACACCAATTCTGCTTGAGGATTAGCAAGTACGCCTTCAGCGATCATTTTGGATAAAGTGAACCCAGGACGAATGTAAGGCACCCATACGAAACGATCCCCATAGATTTCCCGCGCAATATCTTTACCGTTATGAGCACAGCATAAGCTGATAATCGCATCTGGATGCGTATGATCTACATGTTTGAATGGTAAAAAAGCATGCAGCAGCGTCTCAATTGAAGCACGCGGATGCTTAGGATCAATCATACAATTCGCGAGGTAAGCCACCATTTCCTCATCAGGCATTTCCTCCCGATCAAACAAAGGTGCAATATCCTCAAGCCGCAATCCGGTAAAATTGCCTGCTTTCATCGTAGCTAGGTCAGAGCCGCTACCCTTCACCCACATGACTTCAACCTCACGACCACGGAAATCTAATTCTATAGTTTTACTAGAGGTATTCCCTCCTCCAAAATTACAGACTCTACGATCTTCACCCAACAGATTGGAGCGATAGACCAGTGCATCCAGACCTCCGTTGATGACTTTTTCCCGTGCAGAATCCCATAAACTTTGTACCATTTGTGAATACCTCCGTTTTTGAATGTTTATTTTTTTGTTTATTTTTGTTTGTTTTGATTTTAATCTATTTGTTTGTGTTTGAATAGAGCGTTTTCAACAAAATTTAAAATTTATTTCACAAGTTAGACAATTCCTCCTTGGATGAACTGAAATTCCATTGCGAAAAAACAAAAAAAGAGTTGCCAATTAGCAACTCCTTCACCCCTACTATTCAGCAACGACTCGACTCATAAACTAATCCAGTAATTACATTTCCCATCCTCGATACCGCTAAGTATTCCTCTGTTTTCTTCAATAACCTTTCTCGAAGATACATTGTTCGGCTCACAAGTCAGCATGACCTTATCAATCCCCAGATCCGCAGCTTTTTTTAACAACTCTGCTAAAAAAATCTTGCCAAAGCCCTTTCCTCGTTCACTAGGCCTGATGCTATATCCGATGTGCCCACCTGATTTTCTTAATTGATCATTTAAGGAATGTCTTAGCTTTCCAACACCAACAGGATAAGAGTCAATCAGTAACCAATAGTTGGTTTGCGGGACATAGTTTGGTAGGAGATTATCGCCTCTTGAGAGTGCTATCCGATCTCTGATGAAATCAGGAAACTCACTGTAAGCCAAATCAAACCCATTGTTAACGAATCCATTCTCCCCAGGGCCGATCTCCATAATCATTTCAAAAATATCGCGTCCATCTGACAAACTAGCTTCCTTTAGCTCAATCAACATCATAATCCCCCCTAGAACACAAAGTTGCTTACCATATCAAAAAATTTTACTGCAAAAAAGAGCCCTCTGCATTATTTAATTGCACTTTCTACAACTAAAATTAACTTCAGCACGCCTGTCTATCGTTAAGTGTACTTTGTGCAACTAAATTCCCCCAATTAAGCTGTATCCGCTGATTTCCAGAGATATAGTTGTACAAAGTACATCTATATCACAATAACCGGAGTAAAGTAGCTGTTTAGTTGTATAAAATACACTTATCTGCTCCGCCCTCTTTTTCACAGTAATATTTCTATTTCTATCTCCTCCTTGCGAACTCTCGTAGTATACTAATTGGAATAAGATACAAATGTTTTATTTTGGATAAGGAGGTTTGAGATGGTAAATAGCTTTAAGAATGCCAAGGCGCAAGAACGAGTGTGGCACTCCTATGAGCAGATGATTGAGCAGTGGCCCATTCCGCTTGAGGAGCTCGATGTTCCAACCACATATGGACTGACGCATTGTATCCTTGCTGGTCAAAAGAATAATCCACCTTTACTACTGTTTCATGGTGTTGGTGATAACTCGGCGGTCATGTGGATCTTAAATATCGAGGAGTTATCGAAGCATTTTTATTGCATCGCGATTGATACTTTGGGTGGACCCGGAAAAAGCATACCTACCGAGCAGTTTAACAAACAGAAGTTTGAGCAAGTAAAATGGATTAATGAAATAGCGATGTATCTGAATATAGACGTCTTTAATATTGCGGGTGTGTCCAATGGCGCTTATATTGCTTTTAATTATGCGACCAAGCAACCGGACAAAGTGAACCGTGTCGTTTGTTTGGAGGGCGGGATGGTCACTGCACCGTTTAAAGCCATGATCCAAACTTTAATGATGATGTTCCCGGAGATTCTGATTCCAACGGATCGCAATTTACTGAAAGTTCTGAAGAAGTTAAGTGCACCTCACTCCCCTTTATTTGACAACCATCCAGCATTAGCTGCTCATCTGATCCTTTTAATGCGCACTCATAATCAGCAAGCTATGTTTGTGCATAAGCTTCATCCATACGATAAAAACGCTGCAGTCGCAGTTAGAGACAAGCTCTATTTTCTAGTTGGAGAACACGCGCTAAAACAATCGAAGGATTTCATAAAGATTTTAGAAGATGGAAAGTTCTATTACCAAGTCATCCCCCATGCGGGACACGGGATTAATCATGAGCAACCGGATAGAGTAAACACTGAGATCATCAATTTCCTGATAGACGATAAGGATAAATCACTTGCATCCAGATGAAAGCGCTACTATTATGTTTGTAATTACACATACCTATCCTAGATAAGGAGATGATTTCCATCAGATACGGAACATTAGCGCATACATTTGGTTGTTTACCCCTCAAATCGTTGACAGCAACGCTTCAGATTTATGATATCGATTTTGTTCAACTTGCTTTATCCAAAGCTATTCAGGACATCGATACCTCCACAGGTAAATTAAGTCCAGGCCTCGCAAACTATATTGGCGAACAATTTGACAGAGCAGGTATACGTATCGGGGTGTTAGGCTGTTATATCAATCCCATTCACCCGGATCCTGTTATTCGGAGATTAGAAATAGATCGCTTTAAAGAACATCTTCGGTATGCCCGCCAATTCGGCGCCCCTATGGTGGCTACGGAGACGGGCGCACTGACTACTTTCCAAGCACAAGATCCGCTCCATTACGAAGAGATCGGCTGGGATATATTAAGGGCAACTGTACAAGAGCTTGCGGAGGAAGCTGAAAAATGGGGTGTTTTTCTCGGATTGGAGGGGGTCTGCACACATACTCTTTCTACACCAGACAAGATGCACCG
This sequence comes from Paenibacillus sp. FSL R5-0744, assembly GCF_037972555.1. Classification (NCBI taxonomy): domain Bacteria; kingdom Bacillati; phylum Bacillota; class Bacilli; order Caryophanales; family Paenibacillaceae; genus Paenibacillus; species Paenibacillus sp. FSL R5-0744. The sequence goes on along the minus strand of NZ_CP150228.1, from coordinate 2,542,353 downwards.
CATCTTAGATGAAATCCCCTCTGGCAATATCGGGGTTGTCCTGGATCCATGCAATTTTATTGGTGACGCGGTAGATATGCAGGATCAAATTGTTGATGACGCCTTCAGGTTGTTCGGGGATCGGATCATTTTGGCGCATTTAAAAGACATCTATCAAGATGGAGAGAGAATTTACCACGGTAAGGCTGGTGGAGGGCATTTTCATACCGAAGCATTCCTGAGCAAACTCCAAAAATATAAGCCCATGATCGACCTATCTTTAGAAGATATAACGAACCTCGAGATTAATGAGACCGTTGCTCTACTGAAGAATATTGCTCATATGGAAAAATAACGCTTTTCAAAATTAGCTAAATGGTACCTTTCTATGCGAGTTGAATAAAATAAGAAACAGAACGATTGAGTAACATCGTTTGACGATTAAGCCCTAACTTGGAAGGGACGGGATTACCGATGAGATTCACATTCCCTATTCTGACCTTATCTCATGGTGGAGCTCAACGCATGCTGGTAGAACTCGCCAATGGGCTAACAGCTATGGGGCATCAGGTTACTATCCTCATGCCTGTGGATGGGGTTGTTTCCTATGATGTCCGCTCCACCTTAATCCGTTCCACACATATGGAGCTTCAAGAACAGGACTATCCCATAGGCGATGTTATTGTTTCTAATTTTCATACGACAGTCCCTACCTCTCAAGCAGCTAGCAATCAAGGAAAAGGAATTCATGTAAGATTGTCATTATGTTATGAACCCCCCTTTTTACCAGATAGTTCGCTGTCGTTCCCTTCTTATCATGTCACAGAGCATCTAATTGTTTTATCGCATTGGCAGCAGGAACTGATTCGTTTAAATCATGGGATCACAGGAAAAATCGTGCCCATTGGCATTAGCTCCTCCTTCAAGAATATGAATATCCGTTACAGTCTTCAGGAGCCTTTAAACATAACAGCTATATTAAGAAAAGCAGAACGTGGATTCTCATGGCACCGTGAGCAAGACTATCTTATAGAGCAGCTGGATCACGTGAAAAATCAATGTCCCAATGTAAATATTAACTTTATCAGTCCGCCCGACGAGTTCAATACTTCAGAAGTTCTCCAAAGAATGAAAGCTACTGGCAAATATCGATTCTTCACACCTGCTAATGATGAGGAGCTCTGTTACCATTACAACGGTGCAGATATCTTTGTTAGTTCTAGTATTTTTGATACGGGTTCTTTGCCGGGGCTTGAAGCCATGCGGTGTGGCGCAGCACTCGTCTGTGTTTATTCAGGCGGAAATATGGAATACGCAAATCACGAGAAGAACTGCCTGCTCTCCTATCGGTACGAGAATCGGCTTGGTGAAGATGTCATCCGCCTAATTCGAGACCCAAACTTAAGAACTAAATTAGCCGTACAAGGTGAAAGATCTTCCCTCAAATGGACATGGGCAAATAGTGTCAGGTTATTTGAGCAAGCGGTTAGGGACTTCTTGTTAAAAACTAGACGATCTTAAAAATAGTGAAGGCTACTCTCTCTTACGATAGTTGCCTGGTGAGACGCCATAACGTTCCCGAAATACCCTGTGGAAATAGGTGTAGCTTCCAAACCCCGTCTCCTCTGCTATTCGCTCTAAGGTATAATTGGTGTTGTCCATTAATCGAAGTGCCATAGCAAGCCGAATTTGCCCAGCATATTGCATAATAGAGCAGCCGAATTGAATTTTGAATACATGCACAGCCCTCGTTACACTAATTCCGGCATGGGCAGCTACATCCTTTAGCCTGATTTCTGATGTAGCATGCTCCTCTACATAACTCTTCATCTTAAGCCCGTGCAGCAGTGAGGCTGATGATGATGCAGGTGCTTCTTCCATAGCCCGATCTAACAGCAGACATAGCGCTTTAAACAGCGCCTCAAGTATTTCAGGGCTACCCCCATCTAATCTTCTATTCTCCAGATCAAGCTGTTGCCATATACTTTGGAGCTTGCCATCATCCGCAATTCTAACCTTCTTCGGTCTTTCGCGCAGGTTCCACCACTGATCCACCCATTTCCCTGTACACATTACAAAATAGTCCACACTATGTCCCAGCGGACTCTTCTTTTCGCCGATTCTCAGATCATATATATCTTGAGGCTTAAATAATAACAGATCACCAGGCACCACGGTTACCATGTCCCCATCGATCAGTACTTCACACTCCCCTTCTGCTTGCAGCCTGATGATATAGGTATCCAGCCCACTGCGATATAATTGCCGAAAAGGCTGAGTATGGCAAATAAATCCGCATAGGCTTATTTGGACACGATTAGTTTCCATTGCATTCACTCCTCTTCTCTAAGTAATCGATGACCAGATCGTTGAGGTTATTAGCCATATTGTTTCTTCAAAGAGCAGTGAATCTCCTTCTATAATAAAGACAGAATTTATATGTACAGGAGGTTACCAACCACTATGAGTAAAATTGTTCGCGTCATTCAAACAGCAAAAGAAACTACCGACCGTCTGACAGAAAAAGACCCTCTGATCTTCCTCCCTGACACATCGGGCGTCGAATCAGAGCTCATCAATATTTATGATGATCTGGAGTATCAGGAAATGGAAGGTTTCGGTGGTGCACTTACCGAGGCTTCTGCTGTTACCATCGCTAAACTAAGTGAAGCTAAACAAAAAGAAATCATCGACGCTTATTTTGATCCTGAGCACGGAATTGGGTATACCCTTTGCCGCTCGCATATCCAGAGCTGTGACTTCTCACTCGGCAACTATGCTTATGTAGAAGAAGGCGATGCTGAGCTCCGTTCGTTCGATATTTCCAGAGATCAAGAGTCAATTATCCCCCTAATCAAAAATGCTGCAACAGCTGTTGGTGAAGATTTCCGTTTGTTCTCCTCTCCTTGGAGTCCACCTGCTTTTATGAAAACGAACGGTCAAATGAACGGTGGTGGAGCTCTTAAGCCTGAATACCGTGAGGCTTGGGCCAACATGTTCGTAAAATATATTCAGGCTTACGCAGCTGAAGGCATCGATATTTGGGCTGTTAGTGTTCAGAATGAAGCGAAGGCTGTTCAAATCTGGGATTCTTGCCTTTATACTGCCGAAGAAGAAAAAGATTTTGTTCGTGATTACTTGGGACCTGCCTTGGAACAAGCCGGTTTGGCTCATGTAAAGGTTATGATCTGGGATCATAACAAGGAGCGCGTGTATGATCGTGCCAAGGTTGCTTTTGAAGATCAAGAAGCTTCCAAATACATTTGGGGAATTTGCTTCCACTGGTACTCCGGAGATCACTTCGAAGCCCTATCGGCCGTTCATGATCGCTTCCCAGACAAGAAGCTGTTCTTCAGTGAAGGCTGCCAAGAAGGTGGCGTTCATCTCGGCTCATGGAACACAGGCGAACGTTACGGCCATGATATCATTGGTAACCTGAACAACTGGATGTCAAGCTGGACGGACTGGAATATTGTCTTGGACGAGCAAGGGGGCCCTAACCATGTAGGTAACTACTGCGATGCTCCAATTATTGGAGATACGAAAAACGATGAAATTATATTTGAGAGCTCCTTCTATTACATCGGGCATTTCAGTAAATACATTCGCCCAGGTGCTAAACGAATTGGGCACTCTAAATATACTGATAAGCTTGAAACAACGGCTTTCCGTAACCCAGATGGCACCATTGCTGTTATCGTTATGAACCGCACGGAACAAGAGCTTCCTTTCACCCTGCGCTTCCATAACAACTTGGCTGAGAACATGATTCCGGCTCATGCCATTCAAACCCTGCTAATAAAGTAAAAAGAATAAGGAGGTTCTCTTTATGCCACTCGCATAGAGAGAACCTCCTTTGTTTAAATAAGTGAAATAGGATGTTACAGCCTAGCCGTCAGTATTTCACATAATACTCTATTCTACATTCACATAACGACTGTAAGCATCGGTACGAATTTTAACCAGCTTCTCCAGTCCCATTCCCCGCAGCTGTTTCACATAATCAGCCCAGCCCTCGTCAATTTTACCTGTAATTATAAACTGAGCACGCATTGTATTGACATAACTATCGATGTCCGTAGTCAAAGTCGGCAGCAGCTGAAACTCTTCAGCGGTGTACATTACATCAGGGAAAGGTGGCGTTGTATAATCGCTTCCCAGCTTATCGAGCTGCAGCTTCAGTCCATCTCCGGTTTTTGGGTTTAGAAAGATGGATTTTTCAAACTCTGGACTGACATATTTCGGCCCGAAATCCCGGAGTGATTGATCCCAATACCAGGCATCAGCACTGGTACCCATCGGTGGGTCCATCAATGTATAAGAACCGTTAATATTTTTCTTAATAACGGTGTTTATCGCTCCCCAGAAATTTTGAATGCTTGCTTCATTGGTGTAGAACTGATCAGCCCAGCGGGCAGCAATCTCTGGGTATTTGCAAGAAGTGGAAATTAGCAGCTCGTTGCGCTCCAGATTCATTCCATACGGATTTCCTATGGTGTAGCGCTTACCATCCGGTCCTGCAATCGGAGGAATCGTGATATATTGATCACTCCATTTGCCAAATACGGCATCCGGCGTCCACTGATACGAGAATCCTACGATAGGAGCATCCGGATTAAGAAACTTGGCTGATCTCATCGTTTCATCTTGCGTGAATAATTCTTTATCAAGCAAACCTTCGACAAACAATTTATGCTCCCATTTGAGCCCTTCTTTGTACGCCTCTGAAACAGGGTAATATACCGCATTTCCGTCCTGGACGACCATAAAGTTATTGTTCAGATCCGTGATTCCGAAGGGACTGATGAGATCATTACTTACTTCGATAACAGGTATCTCATCCAGCCTTCCATTCCCATTAGGGTCACGTTCTTTAAATGCTTTTAGCACGTTGTATAGATCATCTATCGTATCGGGAATCTTCAATCCCAATTTATCCAGCCAGGTTTTGTTAATCACGGGTTGGCGTGAGCTTTTAGGACGTAAAGGTAATCTTGCAGGCAAAGAGTAGATTTTCCCGTCAGGAAAAGTACTGATTTTTTTCAATTCAGGCTCTTCCTGCATGGCTGCTTTGAGGTTAGGCATATAGCTTTCGATATAATCATCAAGCGGCCTGAATAAGCTTAAATTATTGACGATATCCGAATCTCCGAAGGTCTCACTCCCTAAAATGATATCTGGAAGTGTACCGCTTGCCAGCATAATGGACTTCCGCTCACTCCAATCATTAGCAGACATCACCTGCCATTCGATTTTGACATTCGTATTTTTTTCCAAATCCTTCAGCCATTGATTCTGGATAAAGTTATCTCCCATGCTTCCCCACCGAACCGTTAGAACCTTCAGCGTCATGGGCTTATCCACGATTGGCAAACCTTCTTTATGAAATTGACCCGGATCAGATTCAACAGAGTTTACCCCTTTATCCCCTTTACAGGCTGTAAGGCCAGCAAGCAACGTTGTCACTAGAAGAATGACGGTGATTGTTCTATTGATACTGTTTTTGGGTTGCTTTTTCATTACGGTCTTGCTCCCTCACAAATGTTAGTTGAAAAGTAGAAGAGCTTATTCCTTCACTGCGCCGATCATTACCCCTTGGTTAAAGTATTTTTGCACAAATGGGTATACACACATAATTGGAACAGTTGCCACGATAATAACCGAATACCGCATCATATTAGCGAGCCGTAACGCGATTTGTGCGGCTTCTCCGGTCCCCATACCAGACTGCATCTGATTGGTAATCAGAATATTTCGCAGGATCAGCTGCAAAGGATACATATTAGGATTTTTCAAATAAATCAAGGCATTAAAATATGAATTCCAATAACCTACAGCGATCCATAAACCTAACACTGCAATAATAGCCTTCGACAACGGTAAAACTATCAGTGCAAAATAACGGAGATTGCCACAACCATCAATTTGCGCTGCTTCCCATAAATCGCCCGGAATACTAGTCTGGAAAAAAGTTCGTGCCACTATGATATTAAAGACTCCAACTGCAAAAGGCAGTACCATAACCAAGAAAGTATCATAGAGATGGAAATCACGAACCGTTAAAAAAGTAGGAATCAACCCCCCGTTAAAGAACATTGTAAATATGAAAAACAGCGAAATATATTTTCGCCCCACAAGGTCCTTTCTTGACAACGCATAGGCAGCTGAGATATTAACTACTAAACCGATTGCAGTCCCAACCACCGTGTACAGGATGGTATTCCAATACCCGATCCAAATATTCTCATGACGAAGCAGCTCTTTATAACCATCAAAGGTAAACCCTTTAGGAAATAGCCAAACTTGCCCTCCAGCAACCGCGGAAGGATCACTAAACGAAGCAATGACGATAAAATACAGCGGATAGATCAGGATAATTAGAAAAATTGCCGATATAACATACATCACAATTTCCATTATAGTATCTGAGGAGCGATTCTTCTTTATTTTTCCTACATTTCCTTTAGTCGCTGTCTCTAAACCTCCCATTTCAATGCTCCTCCCTTCTACCACAAGCTATTTTCGCTTAATTTTTTAGAAATCTGATTGACCATGATCAATAAAATAAAATTAATGACCGTGTTGAACAGGTTGATCGCCGACGAAAAGCTATACTGACTGCTGAGCAGACCAATTTTGTAGACATAAGTAGACAGAATTTCACTTGAAGTAATGTTCAAGTCATTTTGCATTAAGTACACCTTTTCAAATCCAACCCCAAGCAGTCCCCCGACCCGCAGGATAAGCAATGTTATCGCTGTTGGCATCAGCATCGGAATATCGATGTAACGAATTTTATGCATCCGACTTGCGCCGTCTACGGTTGCAGCCTCATACAAACTAGGATCAACAGCAGAGAGAGCAGCGATAAAGATAATGCTGTCCCAGCCGACATGCTGCCACACATCCGACCAGACGTACACACTGCTGAATAATCCGGCAGAGCCCATTAGATCAGGAGCTTCTTTTCCAAAAAGACTATATACATTGCCCAGTAGTCCGGTGCTAGGTGAGAACAGAATCATCATTAAGCCCACCATAACTACGGTTGAGATAAAATGTGGCATATAGGATACCGTCTGAAAAAACCGTCTAAAACGGTTTGGTCTCATCTGGTTAACCATCAGCGCAAGTATAATCGGAATCGGAAACGTAATCAGACTGTACACACTGATAATTAGCGTATTTTTGATCGTTGCAGAAAATTGATAGGAATTAAAAAACTTCTCGAAGTATTTGAATCCGGCCCATGGACTTCCGCCTATTCCTAACGCCGGGCTATAATCCTTAAAGGCAATGAGCACCCCATACATGGGTTTATATGCGAATAATAACGTAAGGACTACTGCAGGAAAAAGCAACGTATATAAACCCCAGTTTTGTTTGATTTGTCCGAGTTTCCGACTCAAATGAATTGGATCAGATTTCATAACATCCCCTCCTTATTAAAAATAGAGAATGCTACCCCACAAATTTATGTAGGGCAGCACCTTTTTCGAAAGACGAATAGGTTATTTCACACTCATATAACGACTGTAAGCATCTGTGCGAATCTTAACTAACTTTTCAAGCCCCATTTTATTAAGCTGTTTGACATAATCATCCCAGCCTTCGTCAATTCCGCCTTTGCTAATAAATTGAGCGCGCATTGTATTCACATAACCGTCGATATCCGTGGTCAAGGTTGGCAGCTCCTCGAACTCATCGGAGGTATACATAACGTTAGGGAAAGGCTCTGTTACATATTCACTACCCAGCTTATCCAGCTGCAGCTTAAGTCCATCTCCACTTTCAGGATTAAGAACGATTTTCTGTTCAAAGGACGGGCTCACATATTTTGGTCCGAAATCTCGAAGAGACTGATCCCAATACCAGGCATCTGCGCTGGTTCCAGCTGGTGGATCCATCAATGTATAGGTGCTGTCATCATTCTTCTTAATTACAGTTCCAATCGCACCCCAAAAATTCTGAATGCTCGCTTCGTTCGTGTAGAACTGATCTGCCCAACGCGCAGCAACCTCTGGATACTTACTCGAAGTAGTAATCAGCAGTTCATTACGGTTAAGACTCATCCCAATTGGATTACCGATTGTATAACGCTTACCATCCGGTCCGGCAATCGGTGGAATCGTCACATATTGATCGCTCCATTTACCAAACACAGCGTCCGGGGTCCACTGATACGTAAAGCCTACGATTGGAGCATCCGGATTTTGGAACTTCGCCGATCTCATCGTATCATCCTGAGTGAATACCTCTTTATCTAATAAACCTTCCGCATACAATTTATTTTCCCATTTAAGGCCTTCTTTGAACTCCTCCGAAACAGGGAAATAGATCGCTTTTCCGTCCTTGATGATCATATTGTTGTTATTCAAGTCGGCAATTCCGAAAGGACTGATCAAGTCATTCCCAATTTCAATAAAAGGAATCTCATCTTGTTTGCCATTTCCGTTTGGATCTTGTTCTTTGAAAGCTTTAAGTACGTTGTATAACTCATCAATCGTTTCAGGAGCCTTCAGGCCCAATTTATCGAGCCAAGTTTTGTTAATCACAGGCTGACGAGAGCTTTTTGGACGCGATGGAAGTCTTGTTGGCAATGAATAGATTTTTCCGTCAGGAAAAGTGCTGATTTTTTTCAACTCAGGCGTTTCTTCCATGGCCGCTTTAAGATTTGGCATATTTTTTTCAATATAATCATCTAACGGCCGGAAAAAGCTTAGATTATTAACGATATCGGAATCTCCGAAGGTTTGATTTCCGAGGATAATATCTGGAAGTGTACCGCTAGCCAGCAGAATGGACTTCTGTTCGGCCCAGTCATTGGAGGACATCACTTGCCATTCGATTTTGACATTTGTATTTTTCTCCAGATCCTTCAGCCATTGGTTCTGCGTAAACGTGTCTCCCATGCTTCCCCAACGTACGGTCAGCACCTTAAGCGTTACAGGCTCATTAACAATTGGCAGACCTTCTTTGTTGTAACTGCTCGTCTCACTAGTCGCAGCATTATTCCCGTCTTTTCCGCCGCAGCCAGCAATACCAAATACCATAGCCGCCGCCAGCAGACCCACAGTCCATTTCTTTGCCGTCTTTTTCTTACTGTGTTGACTCATCCTCTTAATCCCCCATTTCAATTAATCAAAGATTATCTGAATAGCTTAATCATAACGTCTTATTTTTTCGTATTCCGGACCCTTTAAGACGGTTATCCAGACCTTTGAATCCGCTTACAAAAAACACGAAATCAAAAGCCTTCGCTTGAAGGGACTTAATAACAGTATCTAGACTTCTGTATGTGCTTTCCGGACTTTGCGGTAAATCGCTAGCGAGTTCTCCTGTATTTTTCCTGCAGAGGTCTTATAATGATTTTATGAACAAAAAAACAGCGAAGCACAAAACCTACCCCATTCGTCATTATATAAAAGTCATGATGGCAGTCTCGTTCACAGTCCTCATTCTGGATTTAGCGATCAGCATTACTTCCATTTCTATCGTTAAGCAGCAGTCCACTCGAAATTTACAGGATACTGCGGCACTCTACATTAATCGTATCAATCATGATTTCGCTTACATTAATCACTATATGGGCTGGACGCTTGGGAACGATGAGAGCTTGCTTGCGATGAATACTTACGGGGTCAACAGTATCGAGTTCTTGAAGGCAAATGATAATCTGCATAAACGCTTTACCGAGCTGCAAAAAAACTACGGACATGAGTACAACTTTTTCTACTATTTGAAAAATGAGAACTACTTTTTAAATTGTGCACCGATCAGTGTGACCTATACGGATTACAGGCAGCTCAAAACGAAGATTATTTCTTATATTGATGATAAGGAGATGTATGAGAAGTTTTATTCCAAATGGACGCCTATCCTTGTTAACAACCACTACTACGTAATTAATATCGTTCCTTATTACAATCGTTATTTAATTGGACTGATCTCCGCCGATAATCTGATCCGTCCTCTACGCCAAATTAATCTGGGTGCCAATGGTTATGTTTCTCTCGTAGATGAGAATGAACAGCCTTTATCGAGTCCCATATCGAACAGCGGAAAGCTGATAACGGAAGAGAGAGGCTTCTCTAATCTTTTGCAATCGCGTACAACAATCAACAGCGCCTTCTCGGACACCACCTTCAGCACTAAAATGGTCATTAAATATGGCATATTCGAAAAAATAATCATTGCTCAGCTGCTTATAATGTTACTCTTCTTCATTGTAACTTCCACTTTATGCATCGTTCTGCTGTTTTTCAAGAAAAGAGTACTAGGCCCGATTCAAAGCTTCTCTGAGAACCTTGCTTTCATTAATGAGGCTGGGCAACCCGCAGATTTCAAAAGCAGTGAGATTATAGAGCTGGAACAAGCAAACACACAGTTTAAAGATTTAGTTGATCAAATCAAAACCTTTAAAATCGCTATGTACGAGCAGGAACTGGAGAAGCAGCGGATACAACTGGATTATATGAAGCTACAGATCAAGCCCCACTTTTTCTTAAATTGCCTGACTAGCATCTATAGCATGGCCCAAATTGAAATGTATAAAGAAATTGAGAATATGACGTTATCTACGTCGAAATATTTCCGTTATATTTTTCAAAATGGTGAGAATTTTGTCCGGCTGGAGGATGAAATCGAGCATGTCCGAACCTATCTAGAGATTCAAAAGCAACGTTATCAGGATGCATTTATTTACAATATTGAGCAAGAGGATCAGGCAAGCTGTGTGGAAATTCCGCCATTAGTGCTGCAAACCTTCATTGAAAATTCTATTAAATATGCGATTTCACGAGAACATGAAGTAGAGATCAGGCTTACAGTCCAGCGATTACGGATTGAAGAGGAAGACATGCTCGTTATCCAGATCACCGACACCGGTCCCGGTTTTCCACCGCAAGTGCTAGAGAAGCTTAATCTTGGTGAGCCCTTGGATCAAAGCAACGGTATGCAGATCGGTATTATGAATACGCTTAAACGGCTGGAATATCTCTATTTAAAAAGAGCAACTATCACCTTTTCCAATTTGGAGAGCGGCGGCGCTAGTGTAATCTTATCTCTCCCGGAGCTTCCTAAAAAAATCTAAATGAATGGAGAGCTAACTATGAATGTACTGCTTGTTGATGATGACTTTTATGTTATTGCTGCATTGCAAAAGAGAATAGATTGGGAATCGTTACACATTGATACTGTCTATACAGCAAATAATGTCGCTCAGGCACGTGAAATAATAGAAAAGCATTCTATTCAAATTCTAATTTCGGATATTGAAATGCCTCAGGGCAGCGGATTGGAATTACTGGCCTGGATTCGCGAAGGGAATTATAGTATTCAGACTATACTTCTTACTAATTATGCGGATTTCAACTATGCCCAGAAAGCTATTGAATTGCAAAGCTTTGAATATTTTCTGAAGCCCATCGAATTTGATAAGCTGATGCTGATTATCCATAAGGCTGTCACACAGGCAAAAGAGCAGCAAAGAAATGAAAAAGCCATTCAAGGCGGTTACTTTTGGCAAAAAAACCAGGCGAAGATTCTCGAGCATTTTTGGCGTAAGTTGGTTAGTGGAAGCACTTCATTTCCGATTAAATTAGCGGACATCACCCTTGCCATTGAGGAACAGAACCTCTCCTATCAAATGAGTGACACTCTGCAGCCTTTAATCTTTAACCTATTTCCTTACAACGGCAGTATGGGAAAAGAAGAGAAGGATCTTTTTGATTTTGCTCTGCTGAACGTATTATATGAATTGTTACAGAGTCCTTGCTTTACCATCGAGAGCATTCTGGAATATAAAGATTATAATTGGATCGCCATATTAAAATGGAATCAGACACCCGACACGTCCTTGCTTGAAGAATTATGCTCTTCCTTTATTCAAAAGGCGATTCCTTATTTAAAATGCGACGTCTGCTGCAATATTGGTTTATACGATAAACTGAATCATGTGGGGAATGTTCTGAAACAATCGCTTCGCATGGATAAGGAAATTACGAGATGCAGAAATCAGACTTTTTTAGTGGAAGCCTATCTCTATCAAAATAAAACTGGCTATACGCCACCGGATCTTGTCTATTTGGAAGAGCTGCTGAACCAGAATCAGTTCACTACTTTTCTTGAGGAAGTTACGAAATCTCTAAGGGTTATGCTTACCAATAGAACTCTGGAGACCTCTGTCCTTAGCTTATTCCGCTTAGATATTGTTCAGCTAGTCTATTCATTTCTCAACCTCAAAGGGATACGGTCACACAAACTATACTCCGGCAAAACTAACGATAAATTATCCTTGCACTCTCTGAACTCGATCGAGGATATGGAAGAATATCTTAAATATCTAGTGACTACAGCGATGAAATACCGTGAGTTTGCCGCACAGACCAAATCCGTCGCGGAGGAAATCAAACAATACATTCATTCGCATTACGGTGATGATCTGACACGAAATGATTTGGCCGAAATTGTCTACCTCAATCCTGATTATCTGGCAAGAATATTCAAACGAGAAACTGGTGTTTCATTAGGCAGCTACGTCATCCAAGTTAGAATCGCGGCTGCAAAGCATCTATTGGAAACCACAAATATGTCTGTTTATACTGTCGCAAACAAGGTTGGCTATAACAACTACTCCTATTTCTCTAAGCTGTTCAAACAAGAGGTTGGACTCCCTCCCAACGATTACAAAAAAGAACAACAATACAATCCAGCATATTAAAAAGAGGGTGTCTTAACGACGAAAACCCCCAGAGTCAAAATCATGACTACTGGGGGCATTTTTGTTAAGCTTGAATCGCTACATATTTGTCGCCAAGCAAATTTTTAAAATAAGTGCGGTTATATAACATGCTAGGATGGGACGGATAAAAGTTCAGCGCCGTTTCATTATGATGATTCGCTAACTCGTGTTGGCCAAGGCGATCATAACAGAGTGCCAATTGGAGATGCGGCAGCCAGGTATAAAAAATCCCATTTTTCATCCCCATCGAATCGTTATCCCGTGGCAGCTGTATCGCAAGCTCATACCAGTATGTTGCTGGGTGCAATTGACCCTTTTCCAATAGAAGGGCCCCAAGTCGGCAGCAGAACTCTGAACGTGGTTTATCGTACTGTAACGTTCTGCATAATGCTTCATATGCACCGTCTTTATCCCCCAGCCGTTCCCGGCATTCGGCAAGCCTTAAGCAAGCTTGAAAATTATCTTCTATCCAGCCCTGTCCACCCGCCAAAAACAGCTCGTAGTATTTGCAAGCCTCTTCATTTATAGCATGATCCCTTAATTCATTCGCATAATAATACTGATCCCTTGGAGAGAATGTTTCACCCTCGGCCACTCTTTTTTGGTAAATCCGCAAATTACGGTCTGTATATTCCTTATCCTTCTCATGGGTAATACAGACATCACTACTAAAGGAAGGGCCACTTACCTCTAGATACTCATGTACTGGGCCAATCCATTGAAAATTGCAGCTCCGGCGAACTAGCCGATTCCGACGCAAGCTAGCTGTGACATTCCCAGCCTCGTCAAAAGCCAAATTATACTGCATGTTCACGCTGTGAAAATGTCCTGGCAGAATCTCCTTTAGCTTTTTAAACAGAATCTGATCCGCTTCCTTTATATAGTCATCCGCATCCAGCCACAAAATATACTCCTGAGTAGCTTTACTGAAGGCAAAATTACGTGCGGCACTAAAGTTTTCGATCCATTCAAAATCGTAAATCACAGCTCCGTAGGACATTGCGATCTCTTTCGTCTTATCCGTCGAGCCTGTATCCACGATAACCACTTCATCTACAAGACTTGCAACGCTAGACAAACATTTATGCAGGCTTTTTTCCTCATTTCGTACAATCATACATAAACTAATCGTGACCATACTCGCCCTCCTAAGCGTTTTGTTTAAAATTTCTTTCTATATTGATATGCTGAGTTAGTGAAATGGAATCCTACACTTGCTTTTTAGAAAGACTTAGGTGCTATTTTTTGTTATAATCAATGCAATGCGTTGTTTATAAATTCAGACATATATAAAGGGGACGTTACCATGACTCAAATTATTAAAACTCTAACTATTGCAGGCAGCGACTCCAGTGGTGGCGCAGGCATCCAAGCGGATCTAAAAACATTTGAAGAGTATGGTACCTACGGCTTTAGTGCCTTGACAACTATCGTTACAATGGACCCGGACAACGGCTGGCACCATAATGTTTATCCAATTGACGCCTCCATTGTTGCTGAGCAGCTAAAAACTATTTTCGCAGGTGGTCCAGTAAATGCCATGAAGACGGGTATGCTGGGAAGTGTTGAAATTGTGCGTGTTGCTGAGCAAGCGATCAAAGAAAATCTACAGACCAATGTAGTGATTGATCCGGTCATGGTCTGCAAGGGCGAAGATGAAGTCTTGAACCCAGACAGCGCGGAGGCTATTCGTGATTTACTGCTGCCACTTGCCACTGTGGTTACACCAAATCTGTTTGAAGCTGGCGTTCTTTCAGGTCTTGGCAAACTTTCTACCCTAGAGGATATGAAAGAAGCTGCTCGTCTGATTCATAAGCTCGGTGCACGTAATGTCGTGGTTAAAGGTGGCAAAGCACTAGGGGGCGATCAAGCGATTGATGTCTTCTTCGACGGTTCTGAGTACACAGTATTTCAAACAGCCAAAATCGAGCCTGCTCACAATCATGGTGCTGGATGTACCTTTGCCGCTGCCATTACAGGCGGTTTAGCTAACGGTCTGTCCGTTCATGAAGCTGTAGCAAAAGCTAAAGATTTTGTCTCCGCTGCCATTCGCAATGGCTTTGCGTTCAATGAATATGTGGGTCCTGTATTTCATGGTGGTTATCGTTTAGAACGTTAGAACCTCTAAGCTACAGATCCTGAAACAAAAATGGCAGTCCAGATGCTGTATTTCAGCACTGAACTGCCATTTTTTTTATTGTGTGAGTATAATTACTTAAACCCTGGAAAATCAGCCAGATCGGAAAGACGGATGAAAAACACAATAATTGCTAACACGCCAAGCAGGATAATCGGAAACGGCTGTACTCATGCCCCATCTCCCCTTTCAACTGCAATTATATAAAGCACATTATAGAGTAAAACATGGGATGGAGCAAAACATGGGATGGAGCAAAACAACAAGGGCATATTCCATAGGAATATACCCTGTAATATTTAGCGTTCCTATGATTGATTATTCAAAATTCGCAAACTTAATACTTTGCATATGCTTACGTCTATTCTGATCATTCCACGAGAGAACGACTTCCAGTTCTTTTGCCCCACTCTTTATAAAAAATTGACTAAAGCTAACCGTCTCTTTCGGTCTCATATCATAGCTAAATGGATCAGCTAAGATGATTTGTTCCTGATTAGCGTCTTGTACTGGTCGATACAACTCAAAGGTTACATCTATCGTATCTTCACTCAAATTTGTGACTAATAGCTCGTAGCTCTTATATTTTTCCGGCTGTGGCGAAGGCAGTTTACTTTTATGGAGCTCCACTGCCCATTTGGTTGTTTCACTCTTTACAGGTAGCATACTTTTAACCGCATAAATACTAGAGCCACCAGTAATCATCAAACACAGAACTAGCAGCGTCAGCACAAACCTTCTATTCAATGCTCATATCTCCTCGCTATAGGTATGCGTTTAAGATTCACGAACACTGATTTTTTATGCATTTTTCGGCAAAAAAAAGTACTCGAATCTAAATTCGAGCACTTCATACACATATTATTTAATCAAAATAGATAAAGCACTTTTAGAGCCTAAACGGAACGATAAATCATCCTTACCCTGCAATTTCACAGCTACATTCTCAACCTTTTCACTATCGTTGAACAGAACAACCGCAATAGAGTGATCTGTATTCTTAAACGCTACGGAACGAATCACTTCTTGATTAGTGGAAGCGTCAATACGTACAGCCTTAGGACGAATGAATTTGCTGAAGTGTGCCAGTGCATAGTAGTCCAGTGTATACGTAAGTTCCTTAGTCTCTTGGTTGACCGTCACAATACCGCGACAAGTACTTTTACCAAAGCCCGGTACAGTTGGACCGTTCTTCTCATCTAAGGCCATATTCCACAAGACAAAGGATTTACTATGATTTCTGAGAATATCAATCCCTGTTCTCATGACATTCGAGAAGGCTTGTTCAAACGGAGGAATCCATTCGCCACCAGAACCTTCTGTGAAATGCACTTCTTTATCCGCGAAAGCTTTCAGCACCTCTGATTGTGCTGACGCATTCCCGCCATACCAGTGCCAGGCAACACCGTCCACTTCATCTTTCGCATAATCGAGCACCGTGAGTGGATAATCCGGACGATCCCAGTTGTGATCATAGCAGAGAATTTTTGTATGGATGTTGTTTTTCACGAAGCTAGGCTTCAGATAATTTTTAATGAAATCTCTTTGCGCCTCAGGCAGCATTAACATACTTGGATAGTGCTTTGGTTCAAAAAGAGGCTCGTTCTGCGGGGTTACCGCATAAGTTGGCAGACCGTGCTCTTCAAAAGCTTGAATGTATCGTACAAAATAATCGGCATAAGCCTGGTAATGTTCATGTTTAAGTTCGCCGGCGATCATAGATCCGCTAGTCTTCATCCAGCCTGGTGCACTCCAAGGCGAAGCCATCAGCTTGATCTCAGGATTAAGTTCCAGCGCTTGTTGTAACAAAGGGATAATGTCAGCTTCATCATGTGCGATGGAGAATTGAGTTAATTCTGTATCGGTTTCCTGAGCAGGCATATCGTCATAGCTATAAATATCTCTAGCATAATCCGATGCTCCCATTGGATTTCTTAATACGGACAAGCCAATTCCATCTTGGGAATCAAAAAGCTTGCTCATGACTTCTTTTTTCTGTTCATTGTCAAGAACTTGGTTAATCAAATATGCGGATGAATCCGTAAAGGATGCCCCGAAGCCATCCATTTCCTGAAAGGTTTGATTCTCATCAAGGTTTACAGTAGTGACCGGCTCATCTGAAGCCATTGGAGTCAATTGTTCTAGCGTTTGCTCTACGAACAATTCATTCTCCCCAATAGATTGATAAATTTTAAGTTTTGTCATGTTGTTTCCCTCCACTTTTCTATATATTTTGCTATGTTTCTGTAGGATAAGGCCCCGGTAAAGGGGCCCCATCCAGCCTTTTACTTATTTAAGACCTAATTTTTCTTTGTTGCTCTTCATTTTTTCAGTGCGAATTTCTGCGATCTTATCCCAGTTGTTATCCTTCAAGAATGATTTGTAAGCAGCCAAGGTGCTATCAAATGTTGCTTCATCCTTAGCACGAATCATACTCACAAGCGTAGTGTTCCAATTTGTATCGATTGCAGATAGACTACGAGCTTCAGGCGTTCCTTGAGCCGGGTTGATATTTTCAAGAATAAAGTGTGGTTTCAGCTTTCCTTTACCCCACTCTTGCATTTGTTTAATAGAATCTGCGAATGCGTCATTACTTAGAGCTTTATCGCGGTCATGTCCAAAGAACATAAATTCGCCCATCCGGTAATCCTTTTTAAATTTATCGGCATTATTCAATTGAAGATCTTTGATTTCAGGTAAAAATTCAATTTTACCCGCTTCGTTAACCTTATAGGTTTCCCCTTCAATACCATAGTTCATAAGCTTTTGTCCTTCTTCACTCAATAGATAAGTGTAGATCTGAATCGCTTTGGCAGGGTCCTTAGCCTTTTTAGTGACATAGGTAATCATCCAGCCTGTAATTCCTGACTGATTCAACGTTGGCTCATGTCCAACTGTGCTTTGCGGTCCATCAATAGCGATATATTCTTTGTCTGGATTTTCTGTCATGA
This sequence comes from Paenibacillus sp. FSL R5-0744, assembly GCF_037972555.1. Taxonomy (NCBI): domain Bacteria; kingdom Bacillati; phylum Bacillota; class Bacilli; order Caryophanales; family Paenibacillaceae; genus Paenibacillus; species Paenibacillus sp. FSL R5-0744. Next base: position 2,524,544 of record NZ_CP150228.1, on the reverse strand, counting down.
AGATTTGCAGGTTACCACTTTGTTGAGGTGTTCCATCGAGCATCAGCGTTGCATATTTACCGGATTTCAATTTTTCTTCAAAAGCCGTCCCGTCATCTGCAAAGCTGTCATCGCTGATGTCACCATTTCTGTAGACTTCATTTAATGTTTTCAACCAAGTCAGATAATCCTCATCTAGGTTACGGTTGTAGAATTCACCATTTTCGGTTTCCATCGGTACGCCGATGAAATCCTGAAGGACATCTCCCAAAGAACCAGTGCCTGTGCCAATAGAGTTAAAACCAAAAGGAATCATTGCCGGGAATTTCTTTTTGATTTGCTGCATAACACTCTTGAATTCTTCAGGAGTTCCAATGCTTGGTTTTCCTATCGCTTCGTAAACATCCTTGCGGATTACAAATGCCGTTTTAGCAGGAATGTTACCGCTGTCAAAATCGTTTTGCGTATTAGAATAGTTAGGATAGCCATAAGTCTTACCGTCTGCTAATTGGAACCAGTTCATCGTATCTTTTGCTGCTACTTTATTGAAATAAGGATCATATTTATCCGCCAGATCATTCAAAGGCAATGCCCAAGTTGCGGCTTTTTGTACCACTGGTGAGTTCGAATCAAAGATAGTCAGCATATCCGGCATTTCGCCACCGGCAAAAATAGTATTTAACTTCGTGTCGTCCCCAGTAATGAATTTAATATTGATGTTCAGGTCCTCTTTAATCTTTTTAGTAACGAGGTCCTTACCAAAGTCTGTGTTCCACCAATCCGCATTTACATACCAAGTGAGATCCGTAGTTTCTTCTTTTTTATCAAGCTTCCAAGCTGGTGTTTCTGGGTCAATTGTATATCGCCCTTCAATGGAGCTTAATTCTTTGCTGGAGTTATCAGAACTACCCTTCGATCCACAACCCGTAAATACCAATACAACAGCCATAAGCGCAGTACAAAGTTTGAGTCCTTTTTTCCCAAATGCTTTGTTCATCCCTTGTTTCCCCCTAAAAAAGTTTTGGTAGTAACGGAAGTGTAGATCTGATAGTACAAGCTACACTTCCGATGGATCATTTCGTACATAAGTGTTTGCTATAAACCCCCTCCAATCTTTCTATTCTTTCACCGCCCCCATCATCATTCCTGAAATAAAGTACCTCTGTAATATTGGATACATCACAACAATCGGCAAAGTTGTAATGACAATTGTTGCTAGTTGAACCCCTTTAGTTGTAGTTTCGATAATCGCAGATCCGCCGACATTTTGCATGGATTGCGTTTGCGACTGAACGATAATTTCATAGAGCTTCATCTGCAGCGGATAGAGTGCTTGATCGGTAATGTATAATTTGGTGGTCATAAAGTCATTCCACTGCCCAACCCCGTTAAATAACGCGATCGTAGCCATAGCCGGCATGGAAAGAGGGATAAAAATCTTCAGGAATATACGCCAGTCACCTGCACCATCGATTTTGGCTGACTCTTCAAGTGAATCCGGTACGTTTCTAAAGAAGTTCATTAGAATAACTACGTCATAATAACTGAACAAGGCCGGGATAATATAAACCCAAAAGCTGTTCAATAGACCGAGTGATTTAATCAATAAATACGTTGGAATCATACCACCTGAGAAGAACATGGTGATTACACCCATGGCAACGTATAGCTTGCGGCCACGTATGTATTTTTTACTCAAGCCATAACCGATCATCGCGCAAAAGAATACGTGGGTAATGACACCGATGAACGTTTTGGCAATAGAGACTAGAAAGGCTAATCCTATCGTCTCGTCATTAAATACTGCGCGGTAATTCTCTAAGGAGAAATCAGTAGACCAGAATATAAATCCACCTTCCGCGAGCGCCTTACCTGAGCTTAAGGAGGATATGACCACATTCCATAAAGGAACAACGATAATTACTGTACAGATACAGAGTAAAATAATATTTATAGTGTTAAAGATTCGACTGTCGAGATCTTCTTTAGCTACCGTACGATTCACAAAAATGCCTCCTTCTACAGAACTGATTGATTATCATTTAATTTGCTGGACACTTTGTTGGCACTAATCAGTAGGATCACAGAAACAATGGAGACACCTAAACCAACAGCAGTAGCATAAGAGAAGTCACCTTGCGTCATACCCATACGATACACATAAGAATTGATTACCTCTGCTTTGGCACGGTTCTGAGAATTCATCAAGACCAATGTTTGATCCAGATTCGATCCTAATAAACCGCTTACAGTCAGAATCAGATTTAAACTGATAATTGGCTTCATATTAGGTAGGGTAATATTCCAAATTTGTCTCATACGACTTGCCCCATCTATTTTGGCAGCTTCATAATAAGTAGGGTCAATTTTGGACATGATGGCTAAGTATAAAATCGTTCCCCAACCTGCCTCTTTCCAAATATCCGATAACGTTGCAATCCACCAATACTTGTTCGCATCAAGCAAGATATTTACCGGTTTCGAAATGATCCCCAAATTGAGCAGGATTTCATTAAACATACCGGAGGAAGAGAACCAAGCAATCAACATCCCGCCCAGAACGATCCAGGACAAAAAGTGTGGTAAATAAGAGATTGTTTGTACTATTTTCTTAAAGCGTCCACCGCTTAATTCATAAATCATGACGGATAGAATAATTGGAATAACAAAACCTATAGCTAATTTCAGAAAGCTGATCCCCAAGGTATTGACTACAGCATCCCAAAAATATTTGTCTGATAAAATAATTCTGAAATTATCAAGCCCCACCCATGGTGCAGAATCGAGCGTGTCTATTACGGTGTAGCTCTTAAAAGCAATCGTTAATCCGTAAATAGGAATGAAACAAAAGATAATCATAAAAATGATTCCCGGGATGACCATGGACTGAATCTCCCATTGCCTCTTATAATCAATCACAAATTCTTTGACCCTCTGTCCCATAGGCTTCTTACTGTTCATTGGATTCTTCCCGTTCACTGGCACTACGGCTAATTTATCCACGTTTTTCTTCTCCCCTCCAAATCATGATCCCCATAACAATAAAAACGTTTTTATTTCTTTTTAAAAAAAACCTCCTAAAAGCAATAAAATTATCAAGCATAAACGCCTTCAGTGTCCTTATCAGGACGATATGCGTTTAAGCGAGAAATATAAGTTATAAAGTATAGGTGCAAACTTATACTTTCTTATATTTAAAAATGATCGGATACTATCTTGTTGCCCTTCTTGAAAGCGTTAGTACCGATCAATCTTCACTTGAGTAGAACCACGTACAATTAGTTCACCTGGCAATTTCATCATTTCGCCCTGTTCCTTCTTCTGAATCATGCGAACCAGGTGATTTATAGATAGAATACCTTGTCTGGCAATTTGATTTCTTACCGTCGTTAATGGCGGTGAGAAATACTGCGCGATATCAATATCGTCAAACCCCATAACGCTTATATCCAACGGGACTTCATATCCATTCGATTTCAAAGCTTGAATACATCCAATGGCACTCAAATCATTCCCCGCTAAAAAAGCATCAGGCATTTTTTCAGGACTTAAATGAACTAGAGACTTTATAGCGTTATAGGTGCTCTCTTCCTCAAAATATCCTTGGATAATATACTCTTCGTTCGTCGGAAGCTGATATTGACGCAAGGCGGCCAAGTATCCTTCTTTCCGCTGAACACTATCATACATCTCATCTACACCAGATATGTAAGCAATTTTCTTGTGTCCCAGACTGATTAAATATTTAGTTGCTTCGTAAGCAGATTCAAACGAATTAAAGATTACGCTTCCCATCGTTTCATTCTTAAGTGGTCGATCCAGAAACACAGCCTTGATCTTGTCTTTCACCATTGCGGCAATTTCTTCTTCATCTATTCTCAGCTCTTCGTAGATAATGACACCATCCACACGTCGGCCTAGAATATTGCTCATAATTACTTGTTTATCCTTTGTAACAAATACATTTAAACCATAACCTAACCGATCACATTCACGAGACATGGACTCCACCAGCTTATAGAAGTACGGGCCCGCTACACTTGTCGTGAAAAAACCTAGCATTTTAGTTTTTCCGTTTCTTAAGAGCTTGCCATTTAGGTTTGGAACATAATTTAATTGCTTCGCGACCTTAAGCACATGTGATTTGGTCTCCGGATTTAATACATCAACGTCATTTAGTGCGTTGGAAACTGTAGAAATGGACACTCCAGCCTCTCTAGCAACGTCTTTGATAGTTACCTTTTCCATAACGATTCAATCTTCCTTTACAAATAAAAACGTTTTTATAAATTTAAAATATCATAAAAACGTTTTCATTACAATATATTTTTTTTTATTTTTATTAATTCTCTATTTCGTATCATTCACAATATCTGATTAGCAGATTCCCCGAGATCCTGATAATTTAATCTGTAGGCAGTTCGTAGACAGTGAGCAATACTTATATGTCCCTCCATCCACACGTCTCATTTTAGAGTTAATCAGGCCTGCTTTTTGCAGCTTGGCAACATGGGTGCTAACCATCGCACTACTTATATAGAGCTCGGCAGCCAGTTCTTTAATATGCATCTCTTTTCGGTCTAGTAGTTCGATAATCCTTAACCTGACTTCACTTGCAAGTGCTTCATAGACTCGAAGCGATTCTGTATCTGTAGTTAAGTGCATTTTATTGTCTCCTATGCCTTTGAATTAGTATTTTTATGTATTCACAAATCACATTTCTTAGTTAACAATAATATTAATCATTAATTTAACATAAGCGAGATAAGTATGGATGCAGTGTAGCTACTACCTGTGATTATATTCAAGCTAAGAAAAAGAGCAAGAAGAAAATTAGAGTTCGAAGATGTATACACACTAGAAGAACACTGGTCGTGGCTGCTGTCTCATTACATTACTAAAACATGTGAACCGTGTAAAGATGGTCTGCATCGGCCAGCTATTAATGATATTGCACCTATCATGACCGAGAATATCCTAGAATGTGATCGTCTGTGGGTGAACAGCTATACAACCGGACATAAACGCCCCTTTGAACCTTTTTAACACTAAGGATTCAGAGGGGCGTTTTTAGTTTTTATTTTATTCTAAAAATCGTTACGGATTGTTTAGGGAACTCATAAAAAAAACTGCTGCCCATCGTCGTAAAATTGGTTTGCTTAGGAGAGACAAGCTCTTTATTCTCGAAGTTATTTTCATCCTCAAGCTGGTACCCCGACAGTTCATATACTTCGATGGACAAGTCCTTTTTTGCCATCTCTTCTAATATAATCTCAGCAGAAACGCTGTCCTCTTGTACATTCACTGTCTTAAGAATGATATCCCCTGTGGAATCCTCCATGCTTGCTGTGTAATACAGCGGTTCGATGACCGGAAGTTTGTCCTCCGTCTCATTGATCAACTCTCCGTTAATATAAGTACGAATATGTCTGTCTGATACTTCTAGCTTCAGATCGTATTCTACGTCTGTTTCAACTGTAAACATAGAATGTGTAAGCACAGAGTTTCTCCCGTTAATAATTGATGCCACAATGGAATCCTGATTTTGCCAGCCACCTAGTTCCCAATACAAATGATTCTGATCATCTGCTTTACCAAAATAGAACACAAACCCTTTATTCCCTGCGGTTCTAGTAGCCTTAAAATTCAAGGTATAGCTCTCCCACTCCGTCTCTCCAAGCTCTAGTGTTCGTTTGGCCGTTCCGTTCTGAACAGGATCAGGCAGGTTTGATACTTCTTCTGACAACTCAGAATACGTCTTCACTTCTCTCGTAACATTGTTGACCAGTGTGATTTCTGAATATCGAGCAGCGGATGCATCCACACCCAAGCTAATCGCTCCTGTGATCGCTTCAACTTTGCGTTCCTCAGGTACTGTGAAGCCGTTCGCTTTTATCTCCAGTAGCTGATCTCCCTGATGGTTCATGAATAGCTTTTGAACATAGTAGTTCGCAGTTCCGTACACTTCATGATTATTAAACCAGATTAGATCCGGCTTCCAGTTGATATAATCCACATTGCAGAGCATGGGAGCATAACATGCCAAACCAACCGCATGAGCGTTGTTCTGAAGTCCTGTCATAAAAGCCGCTTCCACTAATGCGTTATAATAGGTATTGCCCCATGAAGCATATTCACCTAAGAATACTTTCGGTTCGTCGCCCTTAAAGTCATCATAACGATGATGATTCGCCAGGAACCATTCAGGTGTACAGTAATAATGCTCGTCTACAAGATCAGACTTATTCTCTTTTGCTGATGTCCAGCCCCGTTCATATTCCTTACCAGCAGAGAATGGACCGCTCGAATTAATGACCTTAATATCCGGATATTTCTCTTTAATGGCTTGATGGAAGTATGGATATCTCTCGAAAAAGGGTGCACCTACCTCTTCATTGCCGATGCCGATATACTCTAGCCCAAAAGGTTCCGGGTGACCAAGGTTCGCACGTATCCTTCCCCACTTCGATGAAATGTCCCCATTGGCAAATTCGATCAAATCCAGTGCATCCTCAACCCAGGGCATTAATTCACCCAGCGGCACCATACGTTTATGATGTGGATCGTAGCCGCCCGGAAGAACGGGAATCGGCTTAGCTCCAATATCCTCACAGAACTGAAAATATTCAAAGTATCCTAACCCAAGCGTCTGATTGTAGGACCAGTTATTCCGCCTTGCCGGCCTTTGTGCCACATCCCCTATTGTATTCTTCCATCTGTACATAGAATCTCTGTCATCTGGATTTAAGGAACCGTCATGTACCAGACAACCTCCCGGAAACCGCATGAATTTAGGCTTTAAGTCGGCGAGTAACAGTGAAATATCTTCACGCATGCCCCCAGGTCTGTTCATAAAGGTCTTCTCCGGAAACAGAGAAACCATGTCCAGATATACCCTCCCGCTGCCTTTGGTAACGATTACAAGACGTGAACTAGTATCTGTAGCCTTAGACTTAATAACTGCTTCGTATCGAGTCCATTCGGAGTGATTCACAGCGATTTCCGCTTCACCATGAATGATACCATTTGTACTTTCAATGGATACGATAAGGGGTACGTCAAAGCTTGTCTCCCGACGAGCATATACCGAGAACTTATAATTCTCGCCCTCTTTTACCGGAATACCACTATTGAATCCCAGATTCATTAACCCAACACCGTCACCTTCAGCCACAACATCAATGGCTACATAATGTGGATTACGATCATTCAAGGGCTCGCTATCTTCCACGGTGATTACAGTTTTCCCATCTCCACGTTCTACAGGCTCCCAAGCCATTAACGCATGATAATCGGCCCGATCTATCGGATCAAATTCAAAGGATCGATTCTGAACTAGCTCAGCATAAAGTCCACCATCTGCCGCATGATTTAAATCCTCAAAGAAGATTCCAAATAAATCACCTAATGCTGCACCACGCTTCTGTGTATGTATTGTCAGAGTTCCTTCTGTCTTCATTCTTTCATCACTCCCTTGTAAAATTCAGTTTAGTTTATGTTTATATTATTTAGTTCATATCTATATGAATCATTATAGTGAGTTCACTTCACATTCGTCAATTCAGATGCTTTGAATGTACAACAAAAAAGCCGATATCGTATGAGAATCCATACAACATCGGCCTTTATAACACAGGTCCATTTATACCTACTCATTTATTTGGCAGTCATTTGCCCTACTAAGAACTCAACAAAATCAGTTGATTTGTTCTTATCTTCATCTTCTCCAAATACCCCAATGATCATCTTCCGTGAATGAATTGGAAGGTCTGTAGCAAATTTCGTATCTGTGATATCTACGCCTGTGATCCATTCTTCACCGTTCTCCGTATTTTTTATACGTTTCAAACGAATATCATCTAAAGGAAGTCCCGCTGATTTAACAAACGGCTCTAGATTCTTAAGTCCCTGCTGTTGTCCAATCCAATCAAAAGTAGCATCATCCAAAATAAGAATATTCGGACGATCCGCCGCCAGCATCGCCATCGCGCGCTGGATATAAGTCATGTCTAACGCGCCTCCACCTTCTCCACCTGTTGAGGGAAGGTATACGACTTCCGTCTTTACCCGCTTCCAAGCTGGATAACGATTGACGATCTCTTGTTTAAGCTCTTCATCCTTACCTGATGGATCTTGAGATTCATAGTTTCCTAGGAACATGATAGTTACATCCACTGGCGGGAGTGAAGCTTCATATTTTTTGGCTTGATATTGATTATAAAGAGCGTTACCTCCAAAGATTAGCACTAACAGCACAACGATAGATACAAATGTATGGACTTTGTATAGCCTAAAAAAATTCTCCGATTTACGCGCTATGCCGGAAAATGCTCCCCATTTTTCTAGCCGCTTGTCCTCTGCCTCCTGAATTTCCTGCTGATCTAAGCCGTCTAGGATCGTTTTGTAAGCCAGAAATTCTTCTTCATAGGCTGCAGCCTCAGTTTCTGAGGAATTTGATTTACGGCGTTTCAAATGCAAATCAAACTTTTTATTCAGTTCCTCCCGGGTAATGTCTACAGGCAAGTCCAAACGTTCGTATGCCTCTTTTAACTTCTCATTCAAATTGATGACTCCTTCCTGATGCTTAACTAGATATCTTATCGAAAATTTGGTTCTATGTATTGATTTCAGGTGAACATACTAATTATGCAAGAGAATGAGCGAATTCGTGAAATAAACAACATATGAACTCAATTAAACTATATCATGGAGTGCTAGACGCTAACAAGTAAGCGTTTATCATAAGTCCAAGAGGCGACTCTATCTCTCTAGTCCAAACCATGCAGCTGTTTAAATTGCTCTGGACTCATTCCAGTCAACCGCTTAAACACTAGACAAAAGTAGCTGGCATTTTCGAAGCCCACTAACTGAGCAATTTCATACATTTTTTTATCTCGTTCATTGAACATTAGCTGTTTACTCAAGTTTATACGTTGCTTGTTGATATAGGTTACAGGTCGATCATGAATTGTTTTTTGAAAAAGCCTGCATAAATACTGTGGCGACACTGCAATAACCTCCGCAAGTTCCTTTAATGGGAGGGTCCTATGAAGGTTCCTTTCTATATGTCGCAACACCGGTTTAATTCGCTCCAATTCAAGAGCCTCGTTTAGAGGAGAAACTAGGTTGCTTTTTAAATCCAGCAGCAGCGCGTATAGTTGTTTGGATCGTTCCAGATTTGTTTCCAGTTCATTACTATCTGACAAGTTGAGCATTTCTTTTAAAGGATTTAGCCACTTATCCTCCTTCAACCTTGCAGGGCCTGATTCGCGGATTCCTGCGTACAGCAGCATTTGACCGGCCTCTCTACCATTAAATGAAATCCATGACAGCTTCCACTTACTACTGATTGGCGCATACGAATGCGTAATATTCGGGAACAAAAAGAATACATCCCCTGAACTCACAATATATCGTTTCTCCTGAATGACAAGTTCGCCTTTGCCTTCGTGAATCTGATGTATTTGATAATCCGGAAATCCGGTAGGACGTAAGGTTTCTGCCTGATGCTCCCAAAATCCAATGGTTGTAGCATACAGCGGCAGCATATTCGTATCTTCCGTTTGGCAAAAGATTATTTTACTCTCCATCTGATCACCCGTTTCATATTTTGTTATATTGGATGAAAAATCTTTTATATCTCTTACCATTACTCCAATTTATAATATGAATATAATAACATCACTATTATAAAGGAGATTTACTCATGCGAGCAAAATTTGTTTACCAGCCTCCTGCAAACGGTTATCCAGAATGGAATAATAATCCGGAAATCTTCGAACTAAATCGCTTGGATGCACATGCTTCCATGATCCCTTATAGCAATCTAACGCAAGCCCTGGTGGGAGATAAAGAAACCTCGCCATACTACAAAACGCTTAATGGTATTTGGAAGTTCTCTTTTTCCGAAACACCGGATCTACGGGTCGTGGATTTCTATAAAGCTGATTTCGATTCCAGCAATTGGGCTACGATTCCTGTACCTTCTCACTGGCAATTCCATGGGTATGATTACCCGCAATATACGAATGTCCGATATCCCTGGGCGGAATCTGAACCTGATCTCAAGCCACCCTTTGCTCCGACAAAATATAATCCCGTAGGCTCGTACATCCGAACCTTTACTGTACCTGAATCTTGGAACGGTCAACCTGTATACCTTAGCTTTCAGGGGGTTGAATCCGCTTTCTATGTATGGGTAAACGGAGAACGGGTCGGTTACTGTGAAGACACCTTTACACCTTCCGAGTTCGATATTACCCCTTATTTAATTGCTGGTGATAATAAACTAGCTGTCGAGGTCTATCGTTGGTGTGATGCCAGTTGGCTGGAGGATCAAGATTTTTGGCGGCTTAGCGGTATTTTTCGGGAGGTCTATCTGTACACGGCCCCTTCTGTTCATGTTGCTGATTTTTTCGTTAAAACCGAGCTAGATGAAGCTTTCGTACATGCGGATTTAAACGTAGACATCAAAGTAGAGAATTATTTTAACGAGAAACTAAACCCTTATACACTCCAAATGCAGCTATACAATAAAGAGGATCAGCCTGTATGGGAGGCTCCAGTATCTACGTTTACTTCCTTTGATCAAGAGGGTGTTCAGCATTTCAAGCTTTCTGAACATGTAGAAGACCCTTATAAGTGGAGTGCTGAGACACCGTATCTGTATACATTGGTTCTCTCCATGATTGACGATACAGGAAACACTACTGAAACGGTCAGCTGTAAGGTCGGATTCCGTACCTTTGAGATCAAAGACGGACTTATGAAGATCAACGGCAAAAGAATTGTACTTAAAGGCGTTAACCGGCACGAGTTCTCTTGTGACACAGGACGTGCGCTATCCAAAGACGACATGATCCGAGATATCAAACTGATGAAAACACATAATATTAATGCGGTTCGGACCTCTCACTACCCGAATCAGTCTGTTTGGTATGAGCTTTGTGATGAATATGGACTTTACGTAATCGATGAAACCAATCTGGAAACACACGGTACTTGGCAATATGGGCAACAAGGATTACATGAGGGAAATGTACCTGCTAGCAAACCGGAATGGCGGGCCAATGTGATTGACCGTTGCAACTCCATGATGCAAAGAGACAAGAACCATCCTTCGGTTATCATCTGGTCACTGGGGAATGAGTCCTACGGTGGTGATAATTTTATCGCCATGCATGACTATCTCAGAGAAGCTGACCCGACACGACCTGTTCATTATGAAGGGATCTTCCATTGCAGAGAGTCGGAAGCAGCTAGTGATATAGAGTCGACTATGTATGCTAAACCGCACGAGGTTGAAAAATATGCGCTAAGTCATCCTCAGAAGCCTTACATCATCTGCGAATATAGCCATGCTATGGGGAATTCTTGCGGTGGACTACACCTATACACCGATATGTTTGACAAGTACGATGTATTTCAAGGTGCTTTTATTTGGGATTGGGTGGATCAGGCCATCCGAACCAAAACATCCGAAGGTGTCTCATATTTAGCATATGGAGGTGACTTTGGTGAGTCGCCACATGATGGAAACTTTAGCGGAAACGGATTACTTTTTGCCGATCGTTCGGTTACTCCAAAGCTATTTGAGGTCAAAAAATGCTATCAAAATATTAAAGTAACTGCTTTAAATATCCGTGAAGGTCTCTTTCAGATTCGTAATAACTTTTTATTTACCGACATTGAACAATACGAACTTAAATGGGAAGTTGCTTTAGACGGAGTAACTGCGCAAGAAGGTTTGCTGCAAATCTCTGCTGCACCAGGAGAAATCGTTGAATGCACTATCCCTTATGAACTGATTTCACATAGAGGTGATCATGAAGCTATTCTGAATCTCTCCTTTATTCGGCGTTCAGAAACTTCTTGGGCTGATGCTGACCACGAAATCGCTTGGGAACAGTTCATTCTGTCCCCGCGTATCGTGACAAAGGTTCCAAAGACAACAGATGGAACGTTACATGTGCAGGAACATGAAGGTGCATTGACCGTACAGGGTGGGAATTTCACTCTAAACTTTAATACAACAACTGGTGAGCTAAACTCATACCATGCTGCCGGTAAAGAACATCTGCTTGAGCCCGTAAGACCTAACTTCTGGAGAGCGGTCACGGATAATGATCTTGGCAATGGATTGCCAAAGCGCTGTGCAGTGTGGAAGCAGGCTTCTAATGAGCGGAATCTGTTGAGCATGGTATATAGAACTGAAGGAAATCTCTGTTTCGTTTCCACCACTTACCTTCTGCCAACGAATCCGTATTCCACCCTTCTTGTTCAGTATGAGATTCGCCCTGACGGATCTTTAGAGATCCTGCAAGAACTGAATCCGGGTAGTAGCGATCTGCCAGAAATTCCTGAGTTCGGAATGATGTTCGTGCTTGCTGGAAGACTCGATACCCTTTCATGGTACGGCCGTGGACCCCATGAGAATTATTGGGATAGACAGACTGGAGCACCACTTGGCCGCTATACGGGCAAAGTCAGTGACCAGTTCACCCCTTATCTTAGACCGCAGGAGTGCGGCAATAAGACGGATGTCAGATTTGCTTCGATTACAGATGGCAACGACGGATCAGGACTTTATTTTGATAGTGCAATCCCTATGGAGATTAATGCTCTGCCTTGGAAACCCGAGGAATTGGAAGCACATGATCACGTATATAAATTGCCAGTCTCGAACAAAAGCGTACTGAGAGTCAACTACAAGCAAATGGGAGTTGGGGGTGACGATAGCTGGGGTGCACCAACCCACGAAGAGTTCACTCTGCCGGCTAATCGCCCATATGCATTCCGTTTCACCCTTTTTCTTCTCTAATTTCATCTATTAAAAAGGCCGTCTCTGGTTGGTTTCTACCAAACAAGACGGCCTTGTTCTATTTATTTCAATCTCACCAACAGAGTTTTGCGTGCTCCTCAATGACTTCTTAGCCTTATCAATCTTTTTTTCTGGCTATCAACTCCAATAACAATAGGCTTGTACAAATCAAATAGCCTTAATGTGTTTTGTCCATTGAGTAAAAGGAGACTTTAATTTATGATTGTTTTCGTCGAGAATGATTATCATTATTGGTGATCGCTACATATTTTAGGGAGGCAATATTATATGAATAAGGTAAGACAACCGTTCGCCGTATTATGTGTACTCTTTCTGATGACCACATTACTACTCGCCTGCGGAAACTCAGGAGAACAACCAGCCAAGAACAATGCGTCGAACGCAGCCGGAAATAATACTTCAGCTACCACTGTACCTTCTCCAGAAACATCCGACAAGGGCACTAATGAAACTGCGGCAACTACTCGCTCCTACACGGATTACATAGGCCATACCGTAGAAATACCTGCTAACCCGAAGCGCGTGATTTATTCAGGAGAAACCTATGGTGATCTACTCGCACTTGGTGTGCAAGCGGTAGGATATCCACTTTCCATGGGTGAGGGTCAGGTTTTTGAAGATCAGCTACAAGGTGTCGAAGATGTAGGGTTCCCTATCAATCTGGAAAAGACGCTGGAACTTCAGCCTGATTTGATTATCTATGCAGGAACTGATGAAGCTGATTTCGAGCAGCTGTCCAAAATCGCACCCACGATAATATTTGATACCTTTGCCCCGCTAAATGAACGGATGCTTGATATTGGTGGAATTCTTGGGAAAACGACCGAAGCAGAGGCATGGCTGGCTAAGTATAAAACGAGTGAAGATGCCATGTGGGAACAACTAAAGGCAGCGGGAATAAAAGAAGGAGAAACAGCTTCGGTCTTTACTTATTATCCTGGTGACAGACTATTTGTTATGGCGACGACCGGACTTTCGCAAGTCCTTTATGGAGAGAATGGCTTCAAGCCAACCCCAGCAATTCAGAAGGTCCTTGATGAAGGTATGGGATTCCAGGAAGTATCCATGGAAGTGCTTAAAGAATATGCCGGAGATCGGATTTTCATTCTAACTCCTGTGGCCGATGAAGCCAAGCAATCCACAGCTACTCTATTAAAGAGTCCGATCTGGAAAGGTCTCCCTGCCGTCAAGAACGGATATGTCTATACTCAAGATATTATGAAGACTTCAAGTGATGCAACAACAAGAGAATGGCTGCTCGGTGAACTCCCACAGCTTTTGAATATGAAATAATTTTCACCTTCATGAAGCGTTTGGCACTTAGCTGATAGAAAACTGCAAGAAGCATGTCAACAGCTGTTGATATGCTTCTTTATTTTATATACAATGAATTAATTGATAATGATTCTCACCAAATGAACGGAGGCTTCCTCTTGCTGCAAACATTACCCGTCGCTGCACCGCTCCGCTCGTTGCTGTTTCAGCTGACTGATGCGGAACTACATATTCAACCGGCAGGCTCTTGCACTAAGGCTCTTTCAGCTCACTTTTATAGACTTCTAATATTCACTGGCGGTAGTGGACAGCTGATCCTTAGCGATCAAACCATAACACTGACTACAGATACATGTTATCTCCTATCTCCTGGAACTTCCTATAGCACGGACAATCAAGAGACGACTCTTTATTATTATCTCATCACTTTTACAGCAATTAATAACGCCGAGTTTCCCGAATATTATTCAGAGGAACTCCTTCCAGGTAGGCAGGAGCTAATTGTCCACCCGTTCACTAGGGTAATCCGCCTTGCGGAAGATCTGCTTATGAGCAAAAAAAATGCCGATGATGTGCATTTTTTTAAGCAGCAATTAAAATTCCAAGAATTGCTGCTCTTACTCTTTGAGCATAATTATCCTTCCGAGCAGGTGCCAAGTCCCGCGGATTCCGTGGAAAAGACCATCCAATATATGCAAGATCACTATACGGAGAGTATCACCGTGAAGCAACTGGCTGAGCTCGCAGGGATAACATTGTGGCAATATACTCCGATCTTTCAAAAGCTTACCGGAAAAAGACCGCTCGATTACCTGACCGAACTGCGCATTAACCATTCGAAGCGTTTCCTTCTGGAATCCTCTGAACCGCTGCGTGAGATTGCTCGTCTGGTTGGCTTCTCCGATGAATATTATTTCAGTCGCCGGTTTCGTCAAAAGACTGGAATTACACCCGGACAATATGCGCATCAGCAAGGTCGGAAGCTTACTGTGGAAGACTGGACTGGCCATGTGGTGGATATTCCGGAGCGTCCAAAGCGCATTGTCTACCATGGTGAGACGCTTGGCGATCTGCTCGCATTAGGTATAAAGCCTATCGGAGGAGATGAAGTCTTTGCATGGAACAGAGTCTATAAACATCGACTTAAAAAGCTCTCTAACGTTGGCTTTCCTCTGGATCCGAAGCTTACCGCTTCATTAAATCCTGACCTAATTATTATAGCTAATTCAGATGATAAGGCCTATCGAGCAGTCGTCGACATCGCCCCGACACTTACCTTTGATTCATTTGCTCCACTTGAACACCGTATGCGGACACTTGGAAGCTGGTTGGGTAAGCAGCACGAAGCAGAAGCATGGCTGGATTCATTCGCAGCAAAAAATGCTGCCATGTGGCAGCAGCTTTATATGAATACTCTTCGACCTGGAGAAACAGCTTCTGCATTGATTTATGACCATGGAAATCATCTATATGCTATGGGAATGTCCGGTTTGTCTACTGCTCTCTATGCCCCTAACGGTTTACAGCCCACAGATGAGATCAAAGCGATTCTCGATGGAGAGTTAGGATTTGCAGAAGTCGATCCAGCAAGGCTGCCTTTCTACGCCGGAGATCATATCTTTATGCTTATTCCGGAGCGTCAAGACTCGCGAGTTGCTATGGAGAAACTACTAGACAGCTCACTATGGAAGAATATACCCGCTGTACGTAAGGGGCAAGCTTATCTGCTTGACGGAAGCAAATGGAACTATGGAGATGCTTTAACACGTGAAAAGCTTCTAACGCTGTTGCCTAAGCTGCTTGGAGGAGGCTAATCAATCAGCTCTTTTAATAAAAATCCTGACCATGATGCTCAGAAGACTCAAATGAAATAGAAGTCCCACCATAAAGTATGCAAACACAATAAAACCACTAGAAGCTTCTATAACAAAAAATAACTTAGCAGGCCAATAGGTAGGAATCCACGCCCCGATAAATTGCCATGGTGATGGAACAAAATAAGCTACGATTGGTCCTGCTATAAACAGACCACCGATCTTTGATAAAGCTAATCCTTCTACCTTATTTGCAGCGAAAGAAGCTAGGAATAATGCAAAACAAGGGGCTTCAAATGCTAGTAGTATAAGGATGTATATATGCTCTAATTGGAAGCTAGATAAGCCGGAGACTATAAAAAATAGCGATGAAAGAAATGTACAGAGTAGAGATGGAAGAACTAGACGATACACCATGTACCCTCTGCGCATTAATGGTGTAACCGCGTAATAAGAGATGACATTCTCATCTCTTTCATCAAGCATTAAAAGACCTGTCATCATACCGGTTAGCATTGGAAAGGTCATGACTAAGAAAATCGCAGCAAAGCTACTATATTTATATAAATCGAAAGCATAACCGTTCGTAAGCCAATCGGCTATCATTGGAAATCCAAATCTTGAGACGACTAGAAGTGCTAAAGGAGCAAAGATGCCGACCATAAGCACTGGGTCCAAACCAGTATGCCGGATATCGCTTATAAAAAGCATACGATACTTCTTCATTTTCTTGCTCCTCCCTTACCTATGCGCATCATTACATGATTTTCGAAGGACATTTTTGCCCATACGTATATCACAACATTCCATAGCAGTAATATCGATATGGAGTAGATGTAATTGCCAAATGACATAGCCGAGGTTCCCGAACTCAACAAGCGAAGTGTTCCTTCCGTAGGAAGCCATAAAAAAAGTTTGGAGTTCCACACCTTAAAATAACCAAGCAATGGAAGTATAAAAGGCAATGCGAATACTTGTGATAGTAGAATGAAACCATTAATTGTCTGACAACGAGCCACAACTCCAATCGACAATAGCGTCATAAAGCTTGACGTTAGAATGATTCCAGTAGAAAAGCCAAACGGGGATTGCGGAATCCCGCTTGCTACTACATGAATAACCCAAGCGGCTAACAGGGAGAGTACAGATAATGAGCCTGCTTTTGAAAGTAAATATTCTCTAACACGAATCGGAGTAACAAATAAAGGATCATGGATGCCCTGGTCTCTTTCCAGCAGCACAATCCCCCCTGCGAGAATAAGCCCTAAAGCACTCGGATCGCTAAAGGTCAATAACAACATCGTTTGTTCTCGATAATGATCAGGAATAAGATGCAGCAATACCAAATAAAACGCACAGATAATGATGTAGATCCAATAAAACCCATGCCGCCATTGAAACCGGATGTCAAAGGCAAACGCAGATCTGAATCTCATGTTAACTGCCTCCCAGTTACGTCAATAAATATTTGTTCCAAAGACGCCTCCTGCGAATGAATGGTTTCTATTGGATGTTCACGAACAAGCTTTAAGAAATATTCGTTCTCCCCTATATCATCAAGTGAGAATTCCTCATTTCTAACTTCATTATGATGGCGGTATTCCAGCCGCACTCGTTTTTTTCCATTTAGAAGCTTAAGCTCCCGAGGAGAATCAATCAACTTAATCTGACCATCTACAATAAAAGCAACCCTGTCGC
This sequence comes from Paenibacillus sp. FSL R5-0744, assembly GCF_037972555.1. NCBI lineage: Bacteria > Bacillati > Bacillota > Bacilli > Caryophanales > Paenibacillaceae > Paenibacillus > Paenibacillus sp. FSL R5-0744. The sequence goes on along the minus strand of NZ_CP150228.1, from coordinate 2,506,937 downwards.
AGAGCTCCTCAGCGGCTTGCATATTATGTGTTGTAATAATTACAGTTGTCCCATTTGCCTTTTTTTCCAGGATTAAATCCTTCATTCGTTTCGCATTAACGGGGTCGAGCCCGGAAGTGGGTTCATCCAGAAATAGAATTTGCGGGTTATTTAAGAGTGCTCTACAGAAATTCAGCCGCATCTTCATCCCCTTCGATAACTGGGAGACCTTCAAATTTGCAGCTTCAGTGAGATTTACTTGCTCCAGGAGAAACCTCGGTTCCGCTGTTCTCCCTGAATACAGAGAGCGAAATAGCTGCAAATTTTCCAGCGCAGTAAACTTCGAATAGAAATTTGGAAACTCAAAAGCTACCCCTATTCGCTCAAAATACTCCGGTCCGGTATTTCTTATTTCCTTGCCCATTACGTTAACGCTGCCGAGATAATTTTTTAAGACTCCAATTAGTATTTTTTGTGTTGTGCTTTTACCCGCTCCCGAAGGACCGAGAAAACCAAACACTTCTCCTTGAGGTATGGAAAAGTTAAGTCCACTAAGGGTTGGCTCTTTTATTTTTGGGTAGGTAAAATGAAGCTCCTTCACTTCGATCATTTCATACTCCCCCAGTCATATTATCTTTCAAAGAAGTCATCCCCTCAGCCAGAACCCCTATCAAAAGCTCTATAGTTGCCTGATAGCGTTCATCACCGATCTCTTCCTTATGCAAAGACAGAAGGACTACAGAGCGAATCATGCTTACGATTAATTCCGGGTCAATCCCAACCATGATACCTTCGGCTTGCCATGATTGAATGAAAGGAATAAAAAAGTCTTTATCCTCTGTAAAATTTTGTTCCAACAACTCATTAGGTAACTTTCTTAATAGCTGCTCCATTTCGCTTCTTACGAACATCTGGCGGACGATCGGACTCTCTTCCATCATGCGGAAAGATTTCAGTAAAAATAATCTGATTTCTTCCTTATTTACAGGCACGCCTACGCTAAATGAATCGAACATTGTACTACGAATTCGTTGTTCCTCTTCAAGCAATATGTGATAGAACAATTCCTCTTTCGATCCAAAGAACATGTAAAACGAACCTTGCGCAATCCCGGCAGCTTTTGTTAATTCTTCAACACTAGTTTTTTTAATGCCATGTACTTCAAAACAGCGGCGACCTTCTGTCAACAATTTATGTTTAATCCATTCTCTTTCTTGTTCTGTGAATTTCTTAGGCATACATCTCAACTCGCTTTTATGGTTTTATGAATAATTTTATTTTATATTCACAAGTTAACCCACCAACCATATTTTGTCAATCTTTTTCTCTGTAAGCGCCAAATTAGCATGAAAAATCTATGCTATAATCATGCAGTAACACGATATGGACTAATGGGTGGGAATACACAAATGAAATTGGAACGTTTGATTTCTATGATCTACAAGCTGTTGAACCACGAAGTTTTATCTGCCTCCAAGCTGGCTGAAGAGTTTCAGGTTTCCCAGAGAACTATCTATAGGGATATCGATGTCATTTGTGCCGCAGGCATCCCGGTCGTATCGTATCAGGGAACTAAAGGCGGATATGGCATCATGGACGGATATAAAATGGATAAAAGTCTTCTCCGTTCGTATGATGTCACTTCTTTGATTACCGTGCTGAACAGTCTCTCTTCCGTGTTTGAAGACGAGCAAGCGCAAGGAACCATTGAACGGCTGCAAACGATTGGAACAGAACAACAGACTTCTAGTCTAGCGGTGGATTTTGAAACTCGTCGTATGGATCCCGATGCACTTTCTCTTTTACGTACGGCTATTACGGAACGAAATATCGTCCGTTTTGATTACATCAATGTAAAAAACGAACGCACAGCCCGTAATATGGAACCAGTAAAGCTTCATTTTAAATATAGCAACTGGTACATCTATGGTTATTGCCAGGAACGACAGGATTATCGAGAGTTCCGGCTATCCCGGATGATGAATTTGCTTCTGACACAGAATACCTTTCATTCCCAACATGAGGTACCCATAGAGGCCGGTTGTTCAAACAGGGCCGATCAGGTTGAGGAAGTCGTAATCCGGGTGGGACCTGAGGCTTTGGCAGAAGCGCTGGATCAATTTCACCAGGTGGATAAGGAATTTCATACCGATGAGAGCATGACGATGCGAATTCCTGTGTATAAACCATTGGAAGCCCGCTGGCTATGGTCAATTCTGCTAAGTTTCGGCAGCGGCGCTGAAGTCCTCGAGCCTCTTGCACTGCGAGGTATCTTAAAAAAGCAGCTGCAAAATACCCTAAATCTTTATGAAGAAGTATGACAGTCTGCTGTCATACTTCTTCTTTTATATTAACAACAGCTACAAAATAATCTATCACAATTCAAAAGGAGATCATACAATGACCAATCATCCAGTAGAAATGTTTAATTACCACATTTGGGCGAACCAAACGATCTTGGGAAGAATCAAGGAACTCTCTCCCTCTGTGCTAAATCAAGAAGTGAATAGCTCTTTTCCCACCATCGCTCATGCCCTTAGCCATATCTATGCGGTGGATACGATGTGGTATCTGGTTTTAACAGGCACTGGTATGCCTGAGGCTTTTCAAAAAAGTATCCCGCTAAATATGAGCATTCTAAATTCGGTTGATGAATATGCTAATCTTTTTGCCCAGCTATCTGAACAATACAAAGAATGGATACAAAACCAAACCGATTTGGAGCAGACTATTCTACTTGATAACCCATTCGCTGGAATCCGGCAAACACGCCTATCAGAAATTGTGCTTCATGCCGCCAATCACGGGACTTATCATAGAGGTAATATATCTACTATGTTACGTCAGTTAGGACACGCTTCCACCATGAATGACTATTCCCTTTTTTGGTATCAGATGTCTGCGGAAGCTATTTAATTTATGCAGATTGAAAATCTAATTACAGTGAAATCGAGAGAAGATTTAAGAGCTTGGCTTCAGGAAAATTGTAAGACTGAAAAATCTTGTTGGGTACTCGTAAGTATGACGCCAAACCCAGAAACATTGCTTTATTTGGATGTGGTTGAGGAATGTTTGTGCTTTGGATGGATCGATGGAGTGAAAAAGAAAGTTTCTGAAACGGAGCTGGCGCAGCGACTGTCTCCCAGAAGCAAACGAAGCTCTTGGACAGAATTAAATAAAGAACGTGTCCGCCGCCTCGATAAACTGGGGTTAATGAGTGACGAAGGAAGAAAGGTACTTCCGGATATGAACCTCGCTTCTTTTAAAGTCGATAGGGTTATAGAACAAAGGTTAAAAGAGGAGCAGCAGGTATATGAGAACTTCATAACCCTTCCCGCTCTTTATAAAAGAGTCAGGATCGACACGATACAAAGCAATACACATCAACCAGAATTATTTAAGCGTAAATTAGATAAATTTATAACAAACACTAAAGAAAATAAAATGTACGGTCAATGGCATGATCATGGACGGCTTCTAGATTATTAAGCTGCTAGATCATAAGATTGCTTTGTAACTCTTGCAGATTGATTAAAAAGATGAGAAACCCAGTCATTCTCATGACCTTGGGTTTCTCTTTTTGTATTTAAATATGAAAAAATAGCATAATGAACGACCTCCAGCTTACTTGAGCTCAGCGTTCAGCCTCTCAATCAACTCTAGCAATTGCAGCGGCTCACTAACTGTATACGTCGGACGCTCAGACTCATCTGCCGGCTCATGGGAATAACGGGGCGTCCAGCTCTGAAAAATGCTGGTGATGCCTAGCGCATTGGCCCCTTTCATGTCACGGCTAAGATTGTTGCCAATCATAACGGTACGGGAGAAATCCGCTTCAGACAAATCAAGCGCACCAATAGCTGCCTTGAACATGCGCGGGCTTGGCTTGACTGCTTTGATATTCTCGGAAATAATCATGGCGCTGAAATAATCGTTTAGTCCATGCTGCTTAAATACATTTTTGAAGGATTGCGCATCACCGTCTGCAACCAGAGCAAGCGTGTATCCTCTCTCATGCAGGGTTTGAATCGTGATATCTGCTCCCGGAATCAGATCCGCACTCCGTACGATTCCTTCTTCATCCCTAATTTCAGTCGATTCATCAACAATGGTATCTCCGCTGTCAAAAAAGATAATTAACCTTTTCTCGTCCATGTTCTCAATAACCGTCCTCTTTATTTAATGGGTGAGTTGCCTGTGGATTCTCGGATCACCAGTTCAGGCTGCAATACAATTCTTTGCTTGATATCATCTGTATGATCCAGACTGCCGATCAGCAAATCAAATGCCATCTTCACCATCTGATTCATCGGTTGAGCAATAGTTGTTAACGTTGGATTCGTCACGGTTGACAGAATGGTATCGTCAAAACCAATGATAGAGAGCTGTTCCGGTACAGATATTCCCTCTTCCTTCGCAGCCTGGAGTGCGCCGATGGCAAGCAAGTCGTTGCAACAGAATAATGCTGTCGGACGCTCCGCGCCGCGGAGAATCTCGGATGCTACCCGTTTCCCGTCTTTGATATTCGACTCACACGCGAAGATATTCTTCGGGTCCAGTGAAATGCCAGCCTCAAATAATCCAAAGCGGAAACCCCTGACCCGCTCAAAGCTGCTGCTTACATTGAAATCCTCGGACAAAACTGCCATCTTGCGATGACCTTTTTCAAGCAAATGTTCTGCGGCAATAGTGCCTCCTTTGAAGTCATCGTTCAATACACGGTGAACAGCTATGCCTACGGTCTCCCGAGCGATCATAACTATGGGGAAGGATTTCTCTACATGAAGCGCCAAGATATCCGCATTTCCCACACCTGTTCCGATCAGAATACCGTCAACATTTTTTTGCTCCAACAGCCGAATGTATTTCTCTACGCGTTCATCTTTGTTATCTGTGCTGCACACAATAACACTATACCCCTCGGAGTGAGCCAGATCCTCTACGGTTCTAGCTATCTCGGAAAAAAAGGGATTCGAGACATCTGGAATAAGAAGACCAATGGTATAGGTCTTCTTCCCCATTAGTGCCGAAGCAATGACACTGGGCTGATATTGCAGCCGCTTCATCACCTCAAGGATTTCATCTCGCTTCTTGTTGCTTACTTTTCCTTTACCGTTAATCGCATTAGAGACGGTAGCAATTGATACGCCCGCTTCCCTGGCAACATCATATATCGTGGTCGTTTTCATGGCATTAACCTCATTATAAATATTAAGTGGATTGGAGTCTTTGCATCCTCCCTTCACATAAGTTAAGCGCTTAACCTAATGTTACTATGACGACAGCAATAAATTCAATTCATTTTTCTTGGAGGTTTAGATACTTCGTCTTCTGCCGCTCAATGCTAGGCTTGGTGAATACGCCGGAACACACTAAGAAGTGCCCCGAAGCCATGAATTGTATGGCTTCGGGGCACTCTCTTTTTTCCAAATGGATATCTGATTTAAAGTGGATTAAAGCCCTCAGCCAGAATCCGTTTCAAGAACATCCCTGTATAAGATTCCTGTACTTCAGCGACCTGCTCCGGTGTGCCTTCAGCTACAAGCTTACCTCCAACTGTGCCCCCTTCAGGGCCAATGTCGATCACCCAGTCAGACTCCCGAATCAGTTCTAAGCTGTGCTCCACAACAACAACCGTATTTCCCGTATCTACCAATTTGCTCAATAAGGTATGAAGTTGCTTGATGTCTGAAGGATGTAGACCTGTCGTTGGTTCATCGAGCAAATAGAGCGTATGATTTTTAGATGGCTTGCTCAGCTCTTTGGCCAGCCTGATCCGTTGTCCCTCGCCGCCTGATAAGGTTTTGACAGATTGTCCCCATTTAAGGTATCCAAGACCCACCTCACATAACGTCTCAATAATACCGGCCATTTTGGCCTCCGACTTAAGAATCGGCAAGCTTTCCTGTATAGACATGTCCAACAGATCTGAGATAGAGAAGCCATCATACTTCACCTGTAAGACCTCATCCGTAAACCGTCTTCCTTTGCAGGCGTGACACTTTACTTCTAGATCAGGCAGAAAGTTCATGTCTACGGACAATACACCAAGTCCCTGACAGGTTTCGCACCGTCCCCCCGGTGTGTTAAAGGAGAAATGCTTGGAGGTCAGTTTTCTTTTCTTCTCCTCTGGCAAAGCCGCAAATAACTGACGCAGATGTGTAAATACATCGGTATAGGTCGCTACATTAGAACGCTGCATTCTACCCATGGGTGATTGGTCAAAGATCACAATGCTCCCGACTTCACCTAAACCCGTAATCTCCTTACAGCCTGTTTGTTCATGACCATTAGAGCTTCCTTGCGCAAGGATATCAAATATAAGCGTGGACTTACCCGAACCCGAAACCCCTGTTACAGATACAAGACAACCAAGTGGAATGGAGACTTCTTGAATATCAATATTCCGGTACTGTGCCTGCCGGATAGTGATCTGCTTTCCGTTCCCTTTTCGGCGAATACGTGTGGGAACTTCGAGACGCTCTTCTCTGAGATAAGCTCCTGTAACCGAAAGCTCGCTTGCCATCAAATCTTCTAAACTACCTTCACCAACAACGATTCCACCATGCAATCCAGCACCCGGACCCATATCAATAATATGATCCGCAGCACGCATCATCTCAATATCATGTTCAATAACGAGCACGGTATTCCCCAGATCACGCAGCTCCTGAAGCACACGAATAAGGCCAACTGTATCCCGAGGATGAAGTCCCGTCGTCGGTTCATCCAGAATGTATAACACACCGGTCAAACCTGAACCCAGCAGTGATGCTAGACGCAGGCGCTGTGCTTCCCCGCCAGATAAAGAGACTGTCTGCCGGTTCATGGAAAGATAACCTAGGCCAACATCGATAATCCGCTTTAGTCTAGTAGGCATATCATGAAGGATCGGTTCAAGTAGATGTAGACCTTCGGCAGGCAGTGCCGCCTCCAGTCCTTTCGTCCACTCATATACCTCACTAAGCGACCAGTCGGATACATCTATGATCGATGCGTCAGCTACTCGAACTAGACGAACTTCTTTTTTCAGGCGAGCTCCTAGGCATTCCGGGCATTGCTGCTCATGAAAAAATCCGCCATCTTTCTCCTGCGCACCAGCCTCTCCTTCCTTCTCCTTATACCGCCGCCACAAACCGGGTATAACACCTTCAAACTTCGTCCCTTGGATTGGCTTAATATTAGGGAAATGGCGTTTAAAAGCTTCACTCTCCACACCGTAGTAGAGCAAATCACGCTGAATCTCACCGTAATCCTTCAACGGTTGATCCGGGTCAAACACAAATCCAAAATGTTTTCCCGCCGCTACTAATATCCGCATCTGTATATCCCGATGAACGCCATTCAGAGAAGCTACTCCCCCCTCTTTCATGCTAAGCTCTGGATTAAATACCGCTGCTTCATTTATAGTCGCCACAGACCCAAGTCCACCACAAGCTTCACAAGCCCCTTCCGGCTTATTGAAGGAAAAATGTGACATGCCAAGTTTTTCAAGCTCAGCTCCGCAATGCGGACAGCCCATCGACTGACCTTCCATTTCCTCGTCTTCTTCTATTAGTAGCCCCCTCGCTTCAAAAGAAGGTGGTATGCTACCATTGCAAGAAGGGCAAATCCGCTCCCCTAATCTAGAAAAAATAAACCTGACAAAGGTATAGATGTCAGTTACAGTCCCTACTGTCGAGCGTGGATTACGATTCGTAACATGCTGTCCAACGCTAATGGATGGAGACAGTCCAACAATGGACTCGACCTTTGGTTTACTGATCGTATCTGAAGTCATGCCCATGGAATCTAAATACTGTCTTTGGCATTCCCGCTGAAGTGTATCCATAGCTAACGTCGATTTTCCTGATCCCGAAGGTCCCGTCAGAACAACAAGCTTATACTTAGGAATCGTGAGCGAGACATTCTTCAGATTGTTCTCTCGTGCACCTTTAATAACAATAGCTTCTTTCACAATGATTCCCCTCTCAATTAAAGCAATCACACATAGATATATCTCTTATCCATAACCATTTACGAATGCTGTCATACTACTTTTTTTGCAAAAGTATGCTTAATTCGATAGAATGTATTTGTAAAATAACACATTTTAAAATAACTTCATAATCAAATATCTCGATTAACGAGATATAAAGATTTTAAAAGGGGCGTTATCCTTTGTCAAGCCATGAACAAGCACAACCTACACCAGAGCAAGAACAATTTACCTTACTCATGCGTGGTCTGGGAACCCGAACGGTGGTATACCAGCAAAACGTAGCCGCCTCTCTTGGGTTATACAATAATGATTTTTTGTCTGTGGATATCCTGCGTGAAAAAGGCCCCATTACCGCTGGAGAGCTGTCCAAACTAACTGGACTTGCCACAGGTAGCGTTACTGCATTAATAGATCGTCTCGAAAAAAACGGATACGTTCGCAGACAAAATGACCCTAATGATCGCCGTAAAGTAATTATTGTCCCGTTGTATGAAAATAAAGAAGATGTCATTGACACGTACATGCCACTTCATACCGCTATGGTTAAATTGGCTGCTTCCTATACGGATGAAGAACTGGCCCTCATTTCACAATTTTTAGGCAAAGCCAGCACCGTTCTAGACGAGCAGATTGATCATATCAGTTCCCCAACGCGTAGTAAGTCTTCTTCTTAAAGCTCATAGTTATAAACTTAAAAGGACGATAACCAAAGAGTCGAATGACTTTTGGTTATCGTCCTTTTGTTAAATTATAAGAAAAAAATAAGTTAATACTATCTCCGAATACCAATCGTTACAATTTCGCATGGACCGATCTGTAAGGCCGATCTACCTTTCTCTTCGCTAGAGAGTGGGTGGCTCTCCTCTTCCAGGATCGACGTCTTATAGAAATACTGCTGCGGTATCGTTGAACGGATGGTCAGGTCGGTACTCTGCTGACTCATGTTGTACCAGCGAAGCAGTAGGTCTCCAGTCTGCTCGTTCATTTTTAGAGAGGAAAATGCGAGCTCCTGACTCTCCCATTCGAATGGAGTATACACCGGAGCAATCGCTCCTTCATGTACATCAGTCTGACATACGACCCAAGGAATCTGGAATTGATAAGCTTCAGCAAAAGCACCTGAGGTTATACCATCTCCTGTGTGTGGGATAAGCTCCATACGTACAACGTGCTCTCCGAGACATTGCGCTTCTGGAGTTGGGAACAAACCCCAGTCTCCCAATTCACCCACGCTACGGAGTAGTGTAATCGCAATGGTGTTACGACCATCTCTTAACACTTCATATTCATTTAATCCAAAGTTAGCGACGGTTAGACCGGCTGTTTCATTACTGATATCAACAAAGGCCTGCTGATGCTGCGTGTTACTCGGATTCATCCATTCTGTAGCTGGCTCAATATTCCGCTCCGCAACCTCAAACATCGAATCCACATGATGTGTGGCGGTGTTCAACTCTGTCGGAAATAGTGCACGAATCCGGTGATCTTTGGCTTTATTGTCTATCGTAGTTTCGATATGCAGCCCCTTCCCGCCCCGCTCCAAGCTAATTACGGTACGAAGTTTAAGAATGACTGTGTCACTACTGCGCTGCGCTTTCCGCTCCGGGTAGTACACAAGAGCACGCTGTTCCTCGTCCAGCTTATTATCTGCTGAGGCTGGAATCTCCCAGTCATGCTTAATTTCCACAGATGCTCGATAAGGTGTATTTTCCAGAACGCAAATATTCGCCTGTAGTCCCTTGGTCGTTAAAGCTTGTTCACCCTCTGGCTGTTTATACATGTATTCATTCCCGATATCACCTGTGTTCTCATACACACCAAGATCCCGGTAGGTCATGCCACTGGCTTTGTCACTTAGCGTAAATGAACCATTATCATGGATCACTACTTTGATGGCCTCATTCTCCAACACCCGATCCCCTTGAAGCAAAGATTCAGGAGCTATAGGCAACCCTGCGTTAGCACGACGAACCCACGCATATGCACTAAGACCCAGCGGCGGAACTTGCACAGCTTCAAAGGTAAGTCTTACTCGGCGGCACATATAGGGCTGGCGGAATTTATCGTCAGGCAAATCATAACCAAACTGAAGACCCAAATCCTCCATCTGGCATGTAATGGCATTCCCTTGATCGTCTACTAATTCACGACCGTTTAAGTCAATATCTTTCATACGGCTGGCCGTTTCTTCTAGAGAGAAACCCTCTCTCAAATATAGACGTGCCGCATCAATTTCTATGCTCACTGTACCCGTGCGTCTCCACCCTGTCATATTCATGACTACTAACGGAAGCACTTCTTCACCAAATGCTGCAAAACCGGACGTATCCACAGCTTCAGCGATCATGCGCTTACTATCATCAACAATGGTCTCTGCTACATGACGGCTTTTATCAAACCGGGTTACCATTTCGCGATGTACCTCATCCACGCTGCAGCCACAAATGCTGTCGTGAGGGTGATTCTGCATTAGCGTCTTCCAGGCATAGGTGAACAGATGATGAGGGTAATCTTTGCCCAATACATGTGCGAATGAAGCGAGTGGCTCAGCTACCTTTTCAAGCAAGACTTGCCCTTCCTGATTCATCTGTTTCAAATAGACACGAGCAGATGCGGTATTCACTAACGTCCCCCATCCGTCAGTGTGTTGGCTCCGCAGTTCGCCCTTTACGGTCGACAAATTGTTGTGATCCATTACATCCTCTACAGCCTTAAGGTAATCAGGGAAGTTGGAATGGATAAACTCCATATCTGGATATAACCGCTTCGCAGTTTCAATAGCCTCCGGCAAATCCAGTTGAGCTGGTTGATGATCGCAGCCGTTCATGAATAGTAGCTCGCCTGTGGAGGCAAATTTCCGAGCATCTGCTAACTTCTTCTCCCAGAACTCTTTTGCCTCTGCTTCATTCACTGGCACTTCGTTTCCATTCGAATACCAATTCGCAAATAGAATTCCAAGCACTTTCGATCCATCCGGACCTTCCCATATCAGCTCGGAGAACGAAGATTCATATCCACCGTCCGATACTGTATTGTTGAATCCAGTCGGTTTTACACCTCTTCCAAAAAAGGCATTATTGATGCCTGATTGCTTCATTAATTGTGGAGTCTGACCCACTAGACCAAAGGTGTCCGGAAAATAACCGATCTTAGAAGGTTCACCGTAACGCTTCGAATCCTGATGACCAATCTGCATATTACGTACATTTGCCTCTCCGCTGGTAAGGAAAGCATCTTGAAGAATATACCAAGGTCCAATCAGTAGACGACCTTCCGTAATATGTTTTTGTAGACGATCTTGATTCTCGGGGCGAACTTGAAGATAATCTTCCAGAATGATTGTCTGTCCGTCAAGATAAAAACTCTTAAATTCACCATCCTCATCCAATCGATCCAGCAATTCATCGACCAGTTTAATCAGGCGTACATGATGCTTCTCATATGGAAGATACCATTCCCGGTCCCAGTGAGTATGAGAAATAATATGGGCAGTCTGAGGTTTAATAGATTTATCTGAACGATCCAATGTGAAGACCTCCTTATATGCAATACGTACTCTCTACTAAGATGCTTAATGTAGTAGATGTGGATAAGTTATATGAATTTCGACTTCCTGCTGGCGATACACGCCAAGAAGATCACCTTTATAGTCCGTAGCAAACAGGACTGAACGTTCCTGTTCCAACAAGAACGCGTAGGTTCGGCCAGTGGCTGAATCCTTCACCTCGATTTTCGCATCCTGAGCATATTCCGATACGAAGGTGAAGAGCGCTCCTGTAGCAAAGCTCAATTTCCGTCCGTAGATACCTACTAAGTCCCCTCCGCTAATCCACTCCAAGTCACACTCCACATGAGCAGCATGGAGCGCGTAGCGATACAGTGCAGATGTAGTATCACTTCGGTCGCTCAATTCAACGGGCAGTGGACTCCATAGGAGTCGACCCTTGCCAAGCGGGATGTTTATGACTGAGTCTATAGTAGAGCTTCCGCTTCCGCCGGATTCGTGAATCATCGTTTCCTTCGATACCTCAGCAATCCGCCGGTGACCGAAGGAGACGGGGAGTTCTTGGCCTTGAAGGCTAAGAACTTCTTCACGGCGCACATTACGCAATACACGCTTGCCAAGAATATCACTTAAGCGCTCTGAAGAACGCCAGTAAGCATCAATGTCGAGCGGGCCTGTAGCAAGCAATACCGCACCTGTCTCTTCAACGATGTGTAACAACCTTTCCATCGCTGCATCATCGAAGTTATGCGCGCTTGGCAGTATAATAAGCTTCACAGGATGGTTCTCCAAATCATCTAGGTGGTATTCCGAAGCCCCTCTAAAAGGCATCTTTAGATCATATGAAAGAATACGGGTAAGCTCTGTTGTAGCAGCGAAAGCCAGCTTCCGGTTAGAGAAATCATTCGAATACGGAAACACCACAGCGATCTCTTCCAGTTTTCGATCTCCAAATACGTCACGAATGCCTTCTATATATTTCCCAAAGTCATAAGAGACATCCGCCTCTGGCTTTTCGGTTCCATCTGCTCTCAATGCTCCGATATGGGACTCATTCGCATTATCCATATAGAAGTTCGTATTCCAAATCCAGTGTATGGCCCCCGCACCAGCAGTTCCAAACGCATAGGCATATTTGCGTTCGAGTAGATTTCGCAGCTCTAGCTCCGAACGTTTGGCTCGTCCATCAGGAGTTTCTACATACATGACGCCAGTCTCTTGAATTAGGTTTGGCTTATTAGGCGTCTTGGCAAAGATGCCATCCCACACCAGATAATCATTAAACCACCAGGAATGAACAGTGGTGTAATCCACCGTCTCCTCGTAGAAGAACGGTGAAGGTCGCTGCGCCCCTAGCCCTTCATCCTGCCCAACCGTAACCATCTGATCTGGACATTGCTCCTTAATGGTGTCATATAACTGCCTCACCCACCGGTTATGCATATCCATGGAGAACAAGCAATAATCAAGCCAACGCGTCCCTCTTTTAGCAATGTGCATATCCTGTACATCGAAGTTCATCTCTTTCGCTTCTGGCAGCCCTGCCGATGCAAAGTCCGGAAGCTGTGCGGGTGTCATATTCCAACGTTCCTGTAGTACTTCGATTTCCCCATGTCTATGTCGAAGCCATTCTATGAAAGCTTGTTGCTCGAAGCGATCATGACATGAACTCGGACCATCCGAGAAAATCCGTGCCGGATCAAACATCGACGGTTCATTAATAAGATCCCAATCTACATTCGAAGACGCTTTATGACGAGATACAATAGAACGAATGAACCGCTTCTGAGCCTCAACACTTTGTGGGTCCAAATAAGGATTTACCCCACCCCACGTTTCCGGTGTGAAGGAGAAGAACGTGAAAGTCACCTGAAGATCATGCTTCTTCGCCGTCATGATAAAGGCATCAATCGCTCGCAGTACCTCTTCTGAAACATGACCATCGTCTTGCATCACGTTACGATAAGCAGTCCAGATTCCTGTTCGGATCCAGTTAATCCCTGCCTTCCGCATTTGACCCATATCGCGATCCCATACCCCAACGTTCGGCAGAAATAGAAATTTTCGTGCCACATCACTCGTCATATAAGTCATCCCCACAACAGGTAGCGGACGCCCATCTTTTATGAAATAATCTCTTCCACTCGTTACCGGTTCACCTGCTGCCAGAAGTTCAGGGGCATGCCCCCAGAACCCTTGACGTAGAATGCGGACCTCACCATCACTGGCTTCCGCTTCGCAGACCACTTGGAACAGACCACTCCTAATTTCCAGAGGAATAGGCACCCGAACGATGTTAAGCTCAGCATTAGCCTTCATCTCCAAACTATGGGACCAACGGAAGGCGGGATCGGATTCATGCTCAACATGCATTGTAAACTTCCATTTTTCTTCATTTCGCAAAGAAGGTTTTACCCGCTCAAGCTGCTGAATCTGAAGTGTCAGAGAAGCCCGTTCTCCTGACTCATATGACGCGTAATTTGGCTTAACCCACATTTCCGTTACACCCTTACTACAGAAACGAACCCACTCAGACATCGCGGACAGCCCTTTTTCCTTCCATAAAGAAGCCGTTGCAGCCGTATTTACGAACAGCCAGCGTGAGCCTGCAAATAAACCAATCGTATTCTCCCAAAGAACTACTGGAGCAGCAGTTTCCCGCCCCTCATGCGTAATTCCCTTCAAAAGCGGGTAAATCCGTGTGCTCATCGGACCTGCTGACCCCATTTGATGGGGTAAATCACTCGTCTTCGTCGTATGTGGCACAAGGTTCCATGTCTTTTCACTCGCTATAAAAAGAGCTTCTTGCCCCTTAAGCAGAGGAATGACATCTGATGCAAGCAAGGACTGGTTGCGAGAACAATCAACACGCAGTACCTCATGAATAGACAGCTCTTGATGATAAGAGGTCTGTTCCGCTTCCACATGCCATTGTTCATTTTTCCAGCGAACGGGTTGTTTGAAGGGGGCACCTCCAATGCTGATCAGTCCACCACCTCTTTGCAAATATCCAAGAATGTCTATCCATGCCGCTTTTGGGAAATAGGGTGCATGCAGATTAATGAAACATCCACCTTCGGTTTCCTTAAGCGTTGCTGCAAGCTGATTCGCATTCACGATCATACCGAACTCACGCATGGATTTAATCGCGTCACTAGGAATCGAATTGGAAATTGGGAAATCAGAATCATAGAATATGATTACAGGTCTGCTCATAGTAGTCCTTCCTTCATAGTTTTGTAGACTAGTTGGGAGAACAGACTATTGGACCAGGCAAACCATTTTCTAGTGAATATATTCGGGTCATCGACATGAAATCCTTCATGCATAAAACCAGTCCCCGCATCCGTTGCCTCTAACATCGCAAGCATGTCCAGCTTCTCTTCCTTCGTGGAAGCCGTCAAACCTTGCATAGACAATGCCATATGCCAGATATAATCTTTCGGAGTATGTGGACTGCCAATCCCTTTCGCTGCTGTTCCTTCAAAGTAAAAAGGATTCTCCTTGCTCAGCGCAAATCGGCGTGTATTCTGATAAATCTCATCATCTGCTGTAACATAGCCGAGATAAGGAATCGACATGAGTCCCGGTGTTCCCGCATCATCCATCAAGCAGTAGTTGCCGTAGCCGTCGGTCTCATAGGCGTAGATTGGCCCAAATTTCGGATGACGATAAATACCATACAGCTTGATTCCATGATCAATGTCCGCTTCTAATGCTTTAAGCTCTTTTAGAAATTCAAGATCACGGAATACCCATTCTGCAAATTCCTGCATATGACGTAATGCAACAACGGCGAACATATTCCCCGGGATATTGTAATGGAAGTCGCAAGCATCATCGCTTGATCGGAACCCGGACCAGACCATACCCGTGTAATTTACAGGCATACCAAGGCCGTTGTTGCGTAACGTATCTTCAGGAATCCCATTATTACGCGTAAAGCGGTAAGGAGATAATTCAGCATGGCGTTGCTCTGTTCTAAATAAGTTGTATATTTTGACCATTGCTGCCTTAAATCCGGCGTCGAATATATCAGTTTTCCCCGTTTCTTTCCAATAGGCATAAGCCAGACGCATAGAAAAACAGAGAGAATCGATCTCGAATTTACGTTCCCACACCCAAGGGGACATTTCCGTAATATCGCTAGTGCTCCAATGCCAGTCATTCGCTGTTTCGTTAAACGCATTGGCATACGGATCAATATGTATATACTGAATATGTCGTTTAATTAAACCGCTAATGATACGTTGAAGATCCGGATCATTCTTCGCAAATGGCACATAGTGCATAACCTGCTCCACAGAATCTCGCAACCAGGAAGCTGGGATATCACCAGTAATGATGAATGTTGTTCCATCATCCATGAGCTTAGTCGTAGTCTCAAGTGTATTCGGAAAGCAGTTCTTGAAAAGCTGCAATAGTTTAGGCCGATGAGCTAACTTTTCCTCTGCTTCGTTCAATACTTCTTGAATCGCTTGTGGAAGCGGAAGCTTCGGCATTGAGATGGTTGGCAGTCTGAATTGTTCCATATTCCCACTCCTCTTGATAAAAATGAGTATAGATAGAGAGACGGGCAGCATAGCTGCCCGTCTCCACTAATCCTATTTGCGTTACCTTTAGATTAATCGTAGGCGTTTTGTTACGTTCAAAGCTTATTTCTTTGTCTGGTTCCACTCATCAAGCTGCTTTTGAACTTCAGCAATGACTTTTTCCAGTCCAGCTTCTTTAAATTTCTTAGTTGCTTTTGGCAGATATGTTTTAGGATCAACAGAACCTGTGTATAGCGCTGGCATAAATTCTTTAGTTACGTTGTTGATGGCCGCTACTTCTGTTTTTACAGGTGTAGGATCAAATGCAAAACCGAAGGTAGGGGCTTCTTTTGACGAATCATTAAACTTCTTGAAAGCATCCCATTTATCAGCAGGGTCATCAGCATGCAGATAAGTCAGTAACATATTTCCAAGCGTGAAGCCTGGCATTGCATAGCTATCTTGCATAGCTGGCAGATCTTCAATGACATTCTCGGAAATTTTCTTATAATGAGTGCCTTCGATACCATAGTTGAGTAAATTGCGTAAGTACTTATCTGTATTCAAAAGATTCAAGAACATCATAGCCCGTTCAGGATCACCTGAGGTTACGGAAATAGCGTGCATCGAGCCTGCAGCGGACTGTGTATACACATAAGGCTCATGCATAGGCGAAGTTACAATTTCATAACCTGCTGAACGAGACCAACCTTTTTCTGCATAAGGCTGTGTAATTTCGCGATCGGCAAACCATTTACCTGTCTTAATGTTATCAATACCTTCAAGTGTTGCAACGTCTGGGCGTAAGTAACCTGCTGTGTAAAGTCTGCGCATCGTATCTAACGATGTTGCAAGTTCAGGTGTCTCCAGAATATTAACAACCTTGCCATCTGTGGAATCCATATAGACCCCGATAGGTAACTCATCACCTAGTACATAGTCAAATGGCATGAATGGTTTAAAGCCTTTAGGAACAGCTAGCGGTGTAATATCCGCAGGCTCATTCTCTTTAATCGTTTTAAGAAGTGGCTCTAGATCATCCAATGTACGAATGTTGGAAATGTCCATGTTGTATTTATCAACATATTTCTTATTGAAGCGCCATACCCATTGCTGTCCAAGCTCCTTATTTACAGGAACACCATAGATCTCACCTTTAATCTTAGTTCCTTCTAAGAAACGTGGGTCCAAAACTTCTTTCGTTTCCTTTCCATACTTATCTAGCAGATCGTTCAGACCCAAGAAGGTACCGTTAGCTGCATTACGGCGGAAATCATTTGTCCAAGAAGAGGTAAAGGCAATGTCATAAGGCTCACCAGAAGCGGTAATGACTTGCATCTTCTTATCGTAATCACCCCAATCGAACATCGTAATGTTCAACGTCGCATTAATTTTTTCTTGGGTATATTTATTAACTTCTTTTAATACAAGATCCAAATCCTTTTGAGGTCCACCAATTAAATACATCTTCAGCTCATATGGCTTTAATTCCGATGTACTCCCTGCTGAATTCCCTGCTGTCGCTGAATTGTTTGTTTCTTTAGCAGCATTTGTATTATTATTCGAACCACATCCAGCAAGAAGGCCAGAGAAAAGCATTGTTCCAGCAAGAGCGAGCGTTAAACTTTTTTTCACTTTCATTTCTATTTTCCCCCTTTAGTTTAATTAACTCTTTATTTATATCGACTCCTGTTCTAGCGATTCGAATAAATACATCTTAGTAGTGTTACTCTTTTAAAGAGCCCACAGTTAAGCCTTTTACAAAATACTTTTGGAAGAAGGGATACGCTAGTGCTATAGGCAAGGTCGCCAGTACAACCATCGCCATACGAACGGTTTCTGTCGGCAATGTCGCAGCAATCTCAAAGCTTGATCCCATCTGCATGCTGTTCTGGATAACAAACTCCATATTATTCTGAATTCGCATCAGCATCGCTTGGAGCGGTACAAGACTCGCATCATCTATATACAGCAGCGCATTAAACCAATCATTCCAATAGCCCAGCGTACAGAACAATCCAATGGTTGCAATCCCCGGTAATGAGATCGGAAGTACAATTTGCAGGAATGTCCGAAACTCCCCTGAACCGTCGATTTTGGCTGCCTCAATGAGTGCATCAGGCACTGAAGTCTGGAAGAAGGTCCGCATCACTAGGATGAAAAAGGCATTCATCGCTATTGGCAATATTAAAGCCCATATCGTGTTGTACAAATGTAAAAACTGTGTGGCCACAATATAGTTTGGAACCATTCCGCCTGAGAATAACATCGTGAAGAAGGCGAAGAAGCTGAAAAAATTACGATAGCGAAATGATCTTCGAGAAAGAACATAGGCGTAAGTTGTAATTAGAAATAAGCTAATGAGCGTACCTAGTACAGTAACAAGTAAGGTAACTCCAAAGGAACGAAATAACTGATCACCTGTGTTAAAAATAAACTGATACGCCGCCATACTAAATTTTTCTGGAATTAAGCTAAATCCATTTAAAGCGAGTACTTTCTCATCTGTAAAAGAAATGGCTATGACAAACAAGAACGGAAACACACAGGTAAAGGCGAAAACTCCAATCACAATATTGAGTACCACATTCCAAAAAGGAGTAATGGCGTTGTTGTCGACTTCTTTCGGCTTACGTTTGAATACTTCCATAACGTCAATTGACTCCTTCCTAGAATATCGCGTTTTCTTTGCTGATCTTTTTCACAATAGAATTCGTTACAATTACCATGATAAATCCAACGATCGATTGATATAGACCCGCTGCTGTACTCATCCCTAGGTTTCCTGTCGTACTCATGCTTCGATAGATATAAGTATCGATAACATTCGTTACGGAGTATAGAACACCGGAATCCCGAGGTATTTGATAGAATAGACCGAAGTCAGATCTAAAAATACCACCAATCGCTAGAATAGTTAGCGTTACCATTAAAGGCTTAAGCAAAGGAAGTGTAATAAACTTAATTTGCTGCCATTTGCTGGCCCCATCAATCATTGCCGCTTCATAGTAGGACTTGTCGATACCCGCTATAGCCGCTAAGTAAACAACACTTGAATAACCAATTGATTTCCAAATTCCCATGAAAATTAGGATATATGGCCAAAAGCGAGTATCACCATACCAGGAAACAGGATCGCCTCCGAAGTAAACAATCACTTGATTCAAGATCCCTTTATCTACACTTAGGAAGCTGAATGTAAAGAAGCTAATAATAACCCAAGAAAGAAAATAAGGCATAAACATCGCCGTTTGATAAACTTTGGCCATCCGTTTGTTCACAAGTTCGTTCAAGGTGATTGCAATGCCCACCGCAAGAACTAAACCGAGAGAGATCAACGCCACGTTATACAGTATCGTATTTCTTGTAATAATATAGGCGTCCTCTGTCGAGAACAAAAAGTTGAAATTTTCAAGGCCAACCCACTTACTATTTAAAACGCTTGCAAAGAATCCGTCCCGATGAATCTTGAAATCCTTAAATGCAATAATGGTTCCGAACATCGGTAAGTAACAAAAGATTAGGAACCATATTGTCCCTGGTAATACCATAAACCACAGTACTTTATCCTTATTTAAGCTTTTGAAAAATGCAGACACTATTCCACATCCCCCTTCTCTATCCCCAAACAATCCCCGTAATACCCTTTCGATCTTATTTCCTTGCCCCTTTAACTATCTTTAATTCTGCGCTATAAAAGCGGTTTCATAAAGTTGAAAAACTCCAGAATGATATGTAAAAATTAAAGATCGCAAGAAAAAACGACCTCCGTGAGGCTTGAAAATCCTTAAGATTTGAACAAAAAAAAGGAAACATTCCCGTGACCAACGTTCGTGAACCCTCCACTTGAACGTGATACCCGGGAACATTTCCTAAATCCTACGCCTTTTCTTTTTTATACATATTTCGAAGTTCTGTTGGAGATATGCCTGCTGATTTTTTGAACTGGCGATAAAAATACGCTGGATCTAGATACCCTACTTCAGCTGCTATTTCATTGGTTAATAACGTAGTTTGAAGCAGCAGTTGTCTTGCTTTTTCAATTCGGAATTGATTCACATAATCAGAGAAGCTTCGCCCCATCTCCTTCTGAAATAGCTGTCCCAAGTAAGTAGGATGCATATTCATTCGCTGACTGAGCGTCTTCAGAGATAGTTCTTCTCTATAATGTTTGCTCACTTGATCCACCATATATCTCATATTCGGACTGAGTTCATCACTCACTAGCGATAATTGGTCCAGCGTTTCATTCACACTTTCCTGCACATGATGAAGCAACTGCTCAATGGTATGGATGCGTAGCAAAGGATTAAACACAGCACTGAAGTTACAGTTCTTCTCCATATTCTTAGCGATCAACATTAATTCAATCGCCACGTTGTAATTATCAATGCGTGTAATCACGCCACATCCGAACAGCTTTTGGAATGTTTCTGCGATAAATTGATTTGCCGCCTCACGCTCTCCAGATAATAATAGTTTAGTAAATGCTTCATAATCAATTTCGAGCTTTTCCTCATGTAACACCATCTTCGACAATTGGTCCACATCTATAATCGGGTAGCCCGGCAGCATCAGATGATCCACATATAAACTTTTCGCTTTTTTATAACTTTGTGGTACTTCTTGAAAAGTATATTCCTTACTTCCTATCGTAATCCAGACAGACTTTCCTAATTCATGCATAATCTCACATTGCACTTGTTGCAGCATGCAATACATTTCTTCTTTGTTCTCATCTTCAGTCGACTCCGCAACAATAAGAACAAGATCACCTTCCATATCTATAAATACAATAACTGTTCCGCGCTCTGCTACGGACTGCACAGCGATACGATAACATTCTTCCATAAGTTGATTAGGGTGCAGTTGACCCTCATCCTCTTCATGTTCCGTAATAAGCCGAATCGCAGCCACCGTAAAACATGAACAGTCCAGAGAAATATTTAAGACTTTTGAACGATGCAATAGCTCCTGTCGATCTATATTTCCAGTGACCCAACGATTTAAAATATTGTTACGTAAAACTTGCTGATCCTCCTTCGCATGAAATTGTTCAACATCCTCTTGATTAAGGACCTCAACAATTTGCTCAATGGTTGATTCCAATTCTTTTATGTTAATGGGTTTAAGAATATAATTTTCAATGCCTAGACTCATTCCAGCTTTTAAATACTCAAATTGTTCATAGCCGCTTAAGATAATAAATCTCATTTTTGAATCAAAAGACTTAATTTGTTGAATGAGTTCAAGTCCCGTCAGCTTTGGCATCGTAATATCTGTAATTAATATGTCAATGGCTTCGTTATGGCTATGCAAAAATTCTAAAGCTTCTTCCCCATTACTCGCTTGCCCTGCGATTCTTAGTCCATAATCTTCCCATTCGATCACTGAACGTAATCCTTCAAGAATAAGAGGTTCATCATCCACAATAAGTATGTTGTGCATTATTTAATACTCTCCCTTACCACTGGTATATTCATGATGACTGTTGTTCCTACACCGATCTCACTAGCAATCGATAATCCATATTCAATCCCATAATAAAGCTTAATTCGCTCATTCACATTACATAGTCCAAGCGAGGAAGGTGGTGCATCCATTCGCATACTGACTTGAAGTGTTTTTTGAAGTTCCGTTAGCTTGCTGGGAATAATCCCATTTCCGTTATCTCTAATAGCAATTTGAATGCTACCGTCTGATTCAGTTACTTCAATGCGGATTAAGTTATCGGAGCGTTCGGGCCTGAATCCGTGAACAATATAATTTTCAATGACCGGCTGAATCAGCAGTTTAACGATAGAACAATTCATAGCCACTGGACTTATTCGCGACTCGATTTGAAGCTTATCTTTATGCCTAATCTGAAACAGCTCAAGATATAGATTGCAATATTCAATCTCATCAGCGATGGTAACAACCATACTTTTCTTAATCATCGTTCGGAATAACGTAGATAAAATGTAAATCATCTGACCTACATCCTTCGCACCTTGCGAAATAGCCCGCATCCTTATAGCTTCAAGCGTATTATATAAAAAATGCGGATTAATCTGCGATTGAAGAGCAACGAGTTCTGCATTTTTTTGCGTAATTTCTGAAATGTAAACTTTATTAATATACAGCTCTAGTCTTTCACACATATAGTTAAAATTGTTGGCAATGAGCTGCAATTCATCCTCCCGGTTAAGATGAATGCGCGTGCTTAAGTCGCCTTCCTGTAAGCGCTTCATAGATTTGACAATGATCTTCACTTTTTTAGAGAAACGTAAAATTATTCCGTATGTAATGGACATTGCCGCAACAATTAGTGCTGCCGTAATCCCGATAATCCAATTTCGTACTACCACCATTTCTTTATTGACCTGCGACTTCTGAATGATTCCTGCCACAATAAGACCTGAGCTATTCGTTGTATTTAAGTTAACTTTGGATAATCCATCCAGTGCAGTCCAGTTGTCTGAATAAAGACCAGCGATATGCGGATACTGCTGTCCCATATACCTTCCTAAGGAATCATATATGACGTCACCGCTTGGTGTTAGAACCAACACTTGGCCATTATTCTCTGTACCTTTCGTACCAAGCCATTTTGAAATAAGTTCAGCATCAAAATCTATAATGAGCATACCGATCGTTTTCAATGAAATCGGATCTTTAAGCTCCCTAGTCATTGTATACAAATTGTTATTGTCTTCCCTTATTTCCTTAAGTAATAATTTTTTCTCATGCGAAACCCAACCATTCTTGGGTATGGGTGATTTTTGCTCCGAAATATCTATATCTCTTTTGTAGAGCTGTCGTGTATTATTTTTATATAAATAATAAAATTCTTTCTCAGTGCTGTATAAGATAACGTCAGAAATACCACTTTTCTGATTCAAATACGTTTTGAAGTAAGTATCGAATGTATGGGGTACGAAGCTCCCAATTTCAGCAAACTGATCTAAACGATATTTAAGATAATCTCCATAATCATGTTGCAAAAAGTAGGACAAATCCTCACTTACAGAAGCATCACTATAAATTTGCTGGATGGCCAATTGAATCCCTTCGTACTGCTGATTCATATATAAACTCACGTAATCCAGTACCTCTCGATTAGCATCAACATGTTGACGCGTGATCGTCTGTTCATAGTATTTATAAACGGTAATGGAAGAGGCAATAAGCGTAATAATGATGATGGATGAATATATAGCTAAAATTTTATTAAACAGCTTTTTTCGTAAATGATTTTGATAAAATTTCTTTATATTCAACAAATTCACCTTCCTTCAAAATCTAGCCTTTAGGATTAGAAGCTTAACACCACCTTTCTTTTTGTGCAATGGGAGCGCATTCATTTTTAGATGTAAATCTTTCCTCCTTGCAACCTTTTTCTTTATCATGAGTTTACATCTCGCTAAAAATCGTCTATAGTTGGTTTCTACCCCCCAAACAAACCTGTAATCACCCTATAAGTCTTATAATCCTCGTCCCCCATCAAGATAATGGAGGGCTATTACTCATGTTTCTAACCAAACGTAAACTCAACTCCCAACTAAACGAGATTTCCGAATATCGTTACCGGGATCGAATACACATTCCTTTTTTCAATTCTATGATAGACGAACATGGTGAAATTGCAGCGGAACCACCCGTGGATGGAGAATGGTCTAAGCTACAAGTTGGCGATACCTGGAAAGGCCGCGATTTGTATTTATGGCTAACGACACAGATAGACGTACCCGCCTCTTGGGCAGGACGCAGGGTACTGGGTCGATTTGATTTTGGCGAGACGGGTGCCGGAAACAACTCCGGCTTTGAATCTTTATTCTTTTACAATGGTAAACCCTATCAAGGTGTAGATTCCAATCATACAGAAGTGTTCTTGCCGGATGAAACGGTAGGTACGCAGCTTCCTCTTACCTTCCGTTTATGGTCGGGACTAGAAGGTGGCGGTCCTAAAAAAGATCAAACGCATGGAATTCGTATGGCAGAAATTTGTTGGCTGGACGATGCAACGGATGATTTCTACTTTACTGCACTTGCTGTAGTTGAGACGCTGAACGTACTCGATTCAAAAACACCAGAATATACACAGCTGCTAAGTACAGTAGACCGCTCGTTTCTTCTGATTGACTGGTCTCGTCCAGGTTCAGAGGTCTTCTACGATTCGATCGAGGAAGCTCGTAATTATTTGCGTGATGAAATTAATAAAATGGAAAAGTCTTCGCCAGTTACTGTTACCTGTATTGGTCATACCCATATTGATGTAGCTTGGTTATGGCAATTGAAGCATACCCGTGAGAAATGTGCGCGTTCCTTCTCGACCGTACTCCGTCTGATGGAAATGTTCCCTGACTATACTTTTTTACAAACTCAACCTCAGCTTTATGAATACATCAAAAACGATTATCCAGAAATCTACGAGAAGATTCGTGAACGTGTAGCTGAAGGACGCTGGGAAGCTGGCGGTGGCATGTGGCTCGAGGCAGATTGTAACTTGACCTCAGGTGAGTCTCTTGTCCGTCAATTGCTATATGGTACTCGCTTCTTGCGTAATGAATTTGGTGTTGAATGTGATTATTTATGGCTGCCGGACGTATTTGGCTACAGCTGGTCCTTGCCACAAATTCTAAAAAAATCAGGAATTAATACGTTTATGACCACGAAAATTAGCTGGAATCAATACAACCGCATGCCACATGATACCTTCCAATGGCGTGGTATTGATGGCACTGAAGTATTAACACACTTCATTACAACACCAGAGCCTTGGTCTGAAGAAGATTCTTGGTTCTACACCTATAATGGCCGCATCATTCCTAAGACTGTAAAAGGAATTTGGGATACGTACCGTGATAAAGAAGTGAATCGCAATTTATTACTTTCTTACGGATATGGTGATGGCGGCGGCGGGGTTAACCGCGAAATGCTAGAGATGCGCCGCAGACTCAACGATCTCCCAGGACTACCGAAGATTGAAACAGGAACAGCAGGAGATTACTTCCGTAATCTGCAAGAAACCGTTGCTAATACAGATCGTTATGTCCATGTATGGGATGGTGAGCTTTACTTAGAATATCACCGTGGCACGTACACTAGCCAAGCCTACAATAAGCGGATGAACCGCAAGCTCGAACTGCTATACCGCGAGGCGGAATGGCTAAACGCACTGCAAAGTGTGGTGTCTGAAGATTGGTCGAACTATCGTCAGACCGATTTAGACGAGGGTTGGAGAATTATTTTGCGTAACCAATTCCATGATATTATTCCTGGTTCTTCAATTCGTGAAGTGTACGAAGACAGTACTATTGAATATGCTCAAGCGGAAGCCATTGGTCAATCTGTATGGGAACAATCTACGAACCTACTAGTGAACGGAAGTGAAGCCGGTAAATATACCATCTGGAACAATGCTTCTTGGGAATTAACTGAGCTCGTAGAAATTACTATAGAGCCTGGCATGGAAACAGGACATTGGATAAACACAGAAGGTAAACCATTACAAGCTCAGCGTGAAGGTGACCGTTGGATCATTGAAGTGTCCGACATTCCTTCTCTCGGATACACCACCATCTCCTTCGTGGCAGATGTGAATTCTGAGCCACTAAGCACTCCATTCAAGCTGAATGAATCAGGAATTTCAACGCCTCACTTTGAAATAGCGTGGAACGAGCAAGGTCAATTGTCATCCATCTATGATAAACACGAACAGCGTCAAGTATTAGCTAATGGAAGTCACGGTAATGTGTTCCAAGTGTTTGAGGATAAACCATTAGCACATGAAGCTTGGGACATTGACATCTACTATCAGCAAAAAATGCGCGAAGTGATCGACTGCACTAGCATTGAAGTCATAGAAAATGGTTCATTGCGTTGTATTGTGCAATTCACATGGAGCTATATGGACTCCACGATTAAACAGCAAATGATCTTACACGCTGGGCATCGTCGTATCGACTTCGTGACGAACGTAGACTGGCATGAGAAAAAACAGCTAATGAAAGTAGCCTTCCCTGTTGCGATACGAGCTACCGAAGCCACTTATGATATCCAGTTCGGTAATGTTAAGCGTCCAACACACTGGAACACTAGCTGGGATTACGCTAGATTCGAGACTGTGGGTCATCAGTGGGCAGATTTATCAGATCGTGGTTATGGCGTTAGCTTGCTGAATGACTGCAAATATGGCTACGACATCAAGGATAATGTGATGCGTCTATCCCTAATCAAATCGGCAACACACCCTGACCCTGATGCGGATCAAGGCGAACATTCATTCACCTACTCTATCCTGCCTCATACTGGGGATTGGCTACAAGGTGATACCGTCCGTCAAGCCTGGTCCATCAACAATCCACTGCGGAGCACCATGGGGCAAGCTGAAGTAGAAACAAAGTCCATGATTCGTCTTTCTACGAATACGGTTATGGTATCTGCCCTTAAGAAATCTGAAGATAGTCAAAAATTAGTTGTACGTGTTCACGACTATTCCGGAAGCCGCCAGCAGATTGATATGACGAGCGACTTGAACATTATTTCGTGGCAAGAGTGTAATCTAATGGAACGTCCTGAAGGTGAGGTTCACACTGAACCTGTCATTACCTTTGTACTTGAACCTTACGAAATTAGAACATTTGAAATCGAAGTGTAGAATCTAATTAAATGAAGTAACATACAAAATCGGGGTGTCCCTGTAGCCATGTATAAAAGGCTGCGAGGACACCCCGTTTTTCGATTATGATTGTTTATTTTGAATTTAAGTATACACATTGCGCAATGAGTTACCGTAGCGTATACTCCAATTAAGGGAGAGATGTATATGAGAAGAATGGGGAAAATTACGATATTCACATGCATTGGATTATTGAGCCTTGCTTTGATTGCTATTCTTGCGATTAGCGCTTTTGTGATCAAGAGACCGGCCACCGCCACCCCCGTAATCACGGAAGTGAAGCCTTATGAGTGGAATAAAGTCAAGCTAGACGGAAATGTCATTTCAAGTGATGGATCAGAGTATTTTATCTGGAATAAAAAGGGAGAGACTAATAACTGGATTATCTTTTTTTCCGGGGGAGGGGCCAGTTGGGATGCCCAAAGCGCCGCGCACCCCATCAAGCTAATGAACTTCATTAAAGGTGGAGATACGGGCAACTATTTCCAGAACATCCCCTTCTATATGCTGACATTGCTGAGAGGCATGATGGATACGGATAACCCTGCCAATCCTTTTCATGGATGGAATGTGGTCTACCTTCCCTATTCGACGGGTGATTTCCATATCGGTAACCGTACGGCTGAATATAAAAAAGAGGACGGCAGTACCTTTACAATGCGTTATAACGGCAGCAATAATGTGCGAAACAGCCTTGATTGGATATATGCCAACGTGGAAAAGCCCGGCAAACTGCTAATTGCAGGTGAAAGTGCTGGTGGATTCGGGTCCGCCTTCTGGGCTCCGGAAATCGCCTCTCATTACAAAGACTCCGAGATCTTCCAATATTCAGACAGTTCCTTCCTGAAATCAGACAAGTGGCCAAATGTTGTGAATAAGGAATGGCAGGCAGACTTCGTTAAGAATTTTGGGTATACCCCTGAAGCGGATATCATCGGGGCAGCATTTAAAGCGAACGGTCATCTACTGCCTGCGAATACGGTAATATTGCAATCCTACTCGGTATTTGACGAGATTCTGATCCACTTTCAGAACAACATCAACGATTACAAGGGGCCCAGAGATCAACGCATTATTAATGAATGGTCACAGGAAATGCGGCAATCTGTATCTTCTTTGGCTGCCACTTTACCTAATTATTATTACTATCTGACCGACTATGGGCTAAATGCTAAGACGGGTACAACCCCGCACACTTTTGCAACCCGAGAGACCTTCTTTCAGGCTGAACAAGATGGTGTGAAGCTTCTGAAATGGCTAGGTGATGCAGTCAACCATCAGAAAGCCTATTCCGTGGGCAGCAAGTTCCTCATGACGTCGAAGCCAGCTCAGAAATAGCATAGAATTAGCGAAATACTCGCACAAGGCAGGAGAGAAAATTAATGAATTTGCGTGAAAAGCAGATGCAAATGACGAGGGAGATCATTAAGGATACAGCGCTCAGCTTGTTCTGTGCTCAAGGTATTGAGCGCACGGATATGGCTCAAATTGCAGAACAAGCCGGGGTCTCCCGGCGCACTTTGTATCATCATTATAAGGACAAAGAAGAATTAGCCGCTCAAATCTATGTCCTTAACCTGGAGCGGATGTTTGGACAGCTGCTGTTTGATTTTGATTTTGAACAGCCAGTACAATCACTGGAGAACATTCTGGATAAATATTTGGCGCTAAGAGATCATCAGGAATCACTGATCTACTATGATGCCATTTTTGGAGTTTACTACAGCACGCTTTCTAAGAATCCTGCAGAACTGCCTGACTTTAAGAAGGCTATGGAAGGCTGGTATTCGCGACTTATACTGCTTGACACAATAGCAGTGGATCCGGAGGAAAAAAATAAGTGGCTGAACATTCTGCAGAAGTCCACCCACCTGTATTTCATGTATTTACAAAAAGCCGTTATTATTACGCATCAGCGGAGCGGTGTGGTTACGGAGGAAGACCGGGCAACAGACCGACAATTCAAGGATTTCATTATGCATGGCGTACGGCATTCCCGATGATTAAAAGAGTCTTTTCGTAATAGGTTTCATTTCGGTATAATATACCAATCGGTATTCGTACGGCTCTAGTTATATGGAAGGAGCAATGGCTGAAATGGACATTGGCAAATATGAGAATCTAGTTCCGAACGTTTTTTTGTTTGTCGACCGCAGATCCTTCCCGGATTGGGAGATAACGAGGAGCAAAATTGATTTCCATGACCTTACCTTCATTGTGGAAGGGAAATCGAACTATTTTATTAATGGGGAGAAATTTACGGTTGAAGCTGGTGATATGCTCTATGCACCTTCCGGAAGTATTCGGGAAGCGCAGACCTTTAAGGAGGCACCCATGCGTTCTTTTGCGTTTAATTTCTTCTGGGAGGGGGAGGACAATCATGTGCAGCTCCCTTTTGAGACCGTAACCAAAAACTGGAGAACTAAAGAGATCCTAGCGGACATCAAAGATTTCTCGCATGTATGGATGGGCAAACAGCCTTTTTATAAAATGAAGGCCAGAGCCATTTTTCAACTGATCGTGTATCGCCTGTTAAGCATAACCCACCATCAAGAGACACCTCTGATCGATCTGAGAATCCAAAAAGTAATGACCTATATTATGGATCATTATTCGGAGGAAGTTACGATCAAGGAACTAGCTGATTTGGTTGCCTTAAATCCTGTATATCTTGGCAAGCTGTTCAAGCAAAACATCGGTTCCACCTATAAGGAATTCATAAATAAAGTACGAGTGAACAATGCTGAGATGATTTTGTCCGCAGGTGGCTTCAATGTGTCCGAAGTAGCAGAGCACTGTGGTTATCAAGATGTCGCCTACTTCAGTAATGTTTTCAAAAATATCAAGGGTTATCCTCCGTCATCTGCCTTGAAATAACGGAGGCCCCTGAACCATTCGGGGATTCAGCCCTTCAATTAGCTCTAACTATGAATTAGTGCGTCCCCCTAGTATAGAAGCTCTCCTCTGGGCCCAAATAGGAATAAGGCAGCTCCGCAGCGGACAACACAAGCTTTTGCAGGACCAGGCCTGCATCCAATCCGTAAAAGCGGAGGGTATGAATCCCCTTTGTTAACGCATGACTTGTGGTCACGGTATGAATATTATCCATAACCGCGCGGCACCACGGTTCATTATCATGATTGCCGCCCGCAAAATCCGTAGGTAAAGCATCAGTAATCACTGGCGTCTGTGCATCGAAGCCTACCGCATATTTTAATCCACTGAACTGTGACAGGTTGTTTGTCGGAGCAATATACGCGGTTAAGCTGTAATCTGCATTCTGCTGTACTAAAACCTGATATTCCAGATAAGGCGCATTCTCCGGCTGTTCAAAAGATACCGTATCCGGAAACATTTTAACCGAGGATAAAGAACGCCCATAGTTAGCAATGGTCTTCCATTCCACCCCTGATTGTGCAACACGACTTGAGGTATGCTCCGCTTCAATGGACACTCTATTATGCGTCTCGATAAAGGTCATCGCTGGCACATCCTGAATGTCAGTCCAGTCCACAGCTACATTCACCTTAACGATGCCCCCGGCACCAGAGAGTGTAATTTCACCCGTCGATATCTCGTGAACCTTTTCCCAATCTACAGAAACCTGTAAGGTCTCCCCAGCCTTGATCCACCCCGATGTTTTCTCAAGCTTGATCCAAGCTGCACTGCTACTTGTCTGATATTCAAAGCCCGCTTCTCCACCGTTGCTGATAGTAATGCAATAGTTTTCTTTTTGCAGATTTGTAAATACAGGAAGCTTTGCCGTACCCGAAATATACGCTTCCTCCGTACCTTCCACATCAATAATCATTATAGAACCTTTGTCAGGAATCAAAGTGCTCACCTCTGGATATTTCCACCCCTCTGCATTCCAGTGAACATACCCGACATGAGGGGAACTCATCATTCCTTGCCATTTTCCTTCTGTAATTCCGCTATTATAAACCTGCTCCAGGTGTTTATCCCTATCGATGGCTTCATGAGTCTGGGTAGCGTAGGTATTGGCCAATACACTGCCTCGTCCAGCATATAGCTCGTTAAGTCCAGCATATATTTGCATTTTGAGCACATTGGCTGATGCAGCAGCAGGGAAATATACAAGCTGGTAGTACGCATCTTTTAATGATTCAGGAATAAGAGCATAGTATTGGTCAGCGGCATTCTCCATCCTAATCGCCTGCTTCAGCACTCTCTGTGCCTCATTGTAATGGATTGGACTGAAGGTTGACGGATAAATAATCTCCGGCTTGCGGCGGCCGTTCATTCGGGTATACTCACTCAGCAATTGCGCGATGCCCAGGCATGTCTCATGTTCCAGTGCATATCCGAACTGCTGCTCTACCCATCGTTTGGTATATTCCTCAGTCCGGTTAATCGCTCCGGTACCCCAAGCTTCGAAATCATAGGCCAATTCCATAAAGTAGGAAATAGGCAATTCCATAGGCTTCAAATCCCCGACGTTCACAATCCATACATCACGGATGCCATAGTCGAATGCCATACACATTTGCTCCCAAACCTTCTCCAGCGGAATCGTGTTTAACCATTCATAGGAATGTGGACCACCATGATAGTCAAAATGATAATACATCCCCCACCCTGCACTTCGATCGCGTTCGTGTTCCGTTGGGATTTTGCGGAGATTGCCAAAGTTATCATCTGCCAGCAGGATCGTAACCTCATTCAGGACTTCCCAGTCCTTCAAGCCTTCAACCTCAGCAGTGCCATACCAATACTTCTCCACTTCCTTGTATACGGCTAGAATTTGGGGCGAGTGCTCAAGATTATATTTCTTTAATAATTCTTTTTGCGTAAGGATGATGTCCTTCAGCAGGTCAATATTCTCCTGGTCGGAGCCCTCCAGCGCAGAATCACTTTCTCCCCTCATCCCTAGTGTGATTAAATTGTCAAAGTCCTGATTCCGTTTGATTCCATCTTCCCAGAAATCCGTAATAGCTTGTTTGTTTCGGGCAAAATCCCATAAGTTACTTGTTCCATATTGGTTGTATACCTTCTGCCATTCACTGCCTGCCCGAAATAAAGGTTCATGATGGGAGGTTCCCATTATAATGCCGTATTCCTGTGCATGCTGGGCGTTGGCGATTGGATTGCTTTTACCGTTAAGGCTGAATTCGGCACTCCACATCGCTGGCCATAAATAATTCCCCTTTAATCGAAGAATTAGTTCAAACACCTTGTCATAGAAATCTTCATTAAAATCACCAAATCTTTGAGTTACCCAAGAGCCCAAGGACGGCCAGTCGTCATTCAAAAAAATCCCTCTGTATTTAACCGAAGGTTCTTTGGAAATCCTATGTAGCTGGCTATCAGGTAAGATCAAATCTGCTTTTTTCTCTGGTATAACATCTGCCCAATATTTCCACGGACTAACGCCAATTTTTTCAGAGATAGAATAAATCCCGTACATCGTCCCGCGTTTATCGCTTCCCACAATGACGAGCGCCTTGTCCACTCCTGCTGTCGGTTCTTCAACTACCTGAATTTTATAACATTCCCTTTTCCCTTGGATGGCGGACACATCCACTGTCCCCTTCGCAATTAAACGATCAATAAGCTCATTACTGCCGATCGATCCAGCGATTATAACGGTTCCATCCAATGCCTTCAATTGTGTATGTATTTCAGGTTCAACCTCTGTTACCTGTTTAACATCTGCTGCAAAAGACTGAGCCACGCGGCGCAAACCGGCATAATCCTTCCCTTTGGGATCCACGTAAATCTTAGCAGCTTTGCCCTGCTTCACAAGGATTAATTCCTGCGTAGGCATGATTATTCTCCCCTTAAGCATCCTATTTTCGTATGACTAGGCACATTATATAAGTAAGCGATTTCAACTTCCATGTGTAAACTAGCAAGTTTTTGTAATTATTAAATGAAACTTTGTTTATTGGTTGAACAATCTAGATATTTGGTGTTACTGTTAACAGGTATTCCCTTGTCACAGAATCATTTCTTTGCAAGCGCATCCATAACAAGAGAACCTTATAAAGCGAGGATGATCCATATGGAAAAGAATAACGAACTCATTGCAGGCGAACAGATTGAAGGTCCGAAAGCTCCAAAGGACCCGGCTGATCGTAGAAACGGCTTTTTTGTGCTGTATGAAACAGCAATTGAAGCAACAGCAAGACCTGAAGGAAAACCTTCACAAGAAGTTTATCTGGAAGGCAGCTATCTGATCGATAAGACCAGATTTATAGGCGGCGTCACAGATAAAGCAATTCTGGAGCTTCTGGGGAGCAGTGCAGGATTTCGCAAATTAGTCCACAGTATTGGAGTATCCGTGAGAAGGACTAACGCGCAGGAAGATCCAGTCACTTTTTTATTGCAGCACTGGGGCAAAACTAGTAAATATGAAACCGGCAGTTATTTACGTGTACCCTGCCCCGCCGATGGTTCAGAGGTTATTTTGAAGTTAGCAGATAATCCGGGTTCTGAAGAAGATGATGTGCTCGGAAAATTTGCTTTTGAATTTAATCACGCAGGCGAACTGGCGATTGCGAGTGTTATTTTTTATTTGCATGACGGTTATTCTGTTCCAGAGCTAATCCTTGAACCACCAGTTGCTTTTGAATCGAATGAGTACCAAAAGATCATTACACAATCCTTGCTGCACGCTGGCAATAATAAAAGATTAAAAGCTGCCATGAATAAGGCTATAAAGGGCGAGGAAGTCACGATCGCTTATATTGGAGGTTCCATTACTCAAGGAGCCGGTGCTAAGCCGATACACACGGAATGTTATGCCTATCAGTCGTATTTAAGATTTAAAGACTTATTCGGCACAAACGGTGGCGAGAACATCCATTTTGTGAAGGCTGGGGTCGGCGGAACACCCTCCGAGCTTGGCGTCATCCGCTATGAAAGAGATATTCTTAGAGACGGTTCCGTAACACCAGATATCGTGGTAGTGGAATTTGCGGTAAACGACGAAGGGGATGAAACGAAAGGCAATTGTTTTGAAAGCTTATGCTTAAAAATACTTTCCGCCGATCATCAGCCAGCCGTAATCCTTCTGTTCAGTGTGTTTATGAATGAGTGGAACCTGCAGGATCGGCTCTCCCCCATTGGCCGCCATTATAATCTTCCTATGGTTAGTGTAAAGGATGCCATATCCGAGCAGTTCCGCCTGAGTAAAGCTGAAGGCAACATCATCTCTAAACGGCAATTTTTCTATGATATCTATCATCCGACAAATGAGGGTCACCGGGTAATGGCTGATTGTCTCGCTTATTTATTCACCGAAACCCATAAATCACTAATGAATGAAGATGAGATCTTATTGGATCAACGACCGGTTATCGGGAATGATTTTGCAGGAACCCTCCTGCTGGATCGAAAAAACTATATTGACGCAGGTAAGATCGAAGTAGGCGGATTTTCGGGGATCGATACCGATTTGCAGCGGGTAGAAATGGATGCTGACTCTCACGGTACTCCGGAATTCCCTCATAATTGGATGCATTCAAGAGCGTCTGGAGAAGAAAGCTTCAAGCTGACAATAACGAGTAAAAATCTCATCCTCGTATACAAGGATTCCGGCAGCAGCGAATTCGGCAAAGCGGATATCTTCGTAGACGGCAGCCTTGCAGTTACTGCTGATCCTCACGTGAACAACTGGACACATTGCAATCCGGTAATTCTATATCAAAACGAAGCTAGCAGTGAGCATCAGATAGAAATCAAAATGGTACCCGAAGATCAGGATAAGTGTTTTACTATACTAGGCTTCGGTTATACCCTTTAATCAGTTGCACCAGTTGCAAGACAGCCCCGATGTATTCTTCATCGGTGCTGTCTTTATTGTATCGCTTGGAATTTAGTCCATTTCCCACTAATATACCGCCAAATAAACAATGCCGCTTTAATCAACCAATCACAATAGACTGCAATCCACGTTGCAAACATATCCATATGAAACCAATATACTAGTGCATAAGCGAACGCAATTCTACAACAAATCATAGTAATCATGCTTACGACCATAGGAAATTTCGCATCTCCTGCCGCCCGAAAGACACTTGGCAGTGCATTTCCAAAAGGCCATATCAGCATCATGACGATTGCATGGCTCCATACGATCATGGTTGCCCATTGCTCCGCTTCCTCTGAAAAATGATACATGCGTAGTAAGCTTGGAAACAAAGCTAGACTTACAACAGAACTAACGATCTGTGCCACATAGATCATGCCAATAATCTTCCTTGTATAATACCTAGCCTGAGCATACTCGCCAGCACCCACACATCTCGAAATCACAACAGACATTCCTAATCCAATAGCCATTCCAGGTAACGCTTGCAAGGAAGCGATCGTACTGCCAACTGAATTTGCTGCAATAGCTGCTGTTCCAAAGGTGGAGACTAAACTCAATATCAATAGCCGTCCAATATAAAACATTCCATTTTCCAGTCCATAAGGTACACCAATTCTCATCATCTGCTTGATCATCTTGCCATCAAATTTATGCCGCAAGGTCTTTTTCAGAGATAAGAGATTCTTTGGGTTAGATACTAGAACAAGAATACAAACTGCAGCCCCTATTCTGGAAAATAACGTTGGAATAGCGATACCTGCCGTTCCCATGTCAAGTCCATATACCATCAAGCCATTCCCTGCTATATTCACAAGGTTCACAACCAACATTATTTGCATGGGTAGTTTGGAGTTCCCCATCGTTCTGAATACGGCTGCACCTGCATTATAAAGCGCTAAAAAAGGAACTGAAACCCCAACAATTAATAAATAAGTATTCGCGTGTCCATACACTTCAGTTGTAATCGTTCCAAATAAACCATGTAAAATAAATCCTTTCAGTAAATAAATCAAAACCATAATCACTAGCCCCACACTACCAACAAACCAAACTAATTGATTCGCTGCTTCTCTAGCCTGATTCTCCCGCTTACTTCCAAGATATTGACCCACAATTACAGTACCTCCAGTAGCGAGCGCTGCAAATATACTAATCAACAGTAACATCACCATTTCTACTAAAGATACACCCGATACTGCTGACTCCCCAACAGAGGCTACCATGACAGAATTCACCAATCCCATCATAGCTTCTAATAATTGCTCTATCATTAAGGGGAGAAATAATTTCTTTAGTTGTAGATTGGAAAATAATAATGGTTTCGTGATTGCAGTTTCTAGTTTGCTCATTTGTTTAACTCCATTTTGTAGTCGTTTTAAGTCACAGAACTCATACTTCCATGGTAGTTTCTAAAGCAATAAATATCTAATGCCTATGATGAATTACGTATCATGCTTAATACGTATCGTTTAATCTGGGAATTCTAGATGTTATTATTAAATGAGGTAACAACAGAGGAGGAATGAACAATCATGGATGTTCGTGTTCTCAGATATTTTTTAACAGTGGCTAAGATTGGCAATATAACAAAAGCAGCAGAAATCCTCCACATTACCCAGCCCACTCTAAGCAGACAGCTAATGGATCTGGAAGAAGAATTGGATACCCGCTTGTTTATTCGGGGAAAACGGCAGATTACTCTAACAGACAGTGGACTTCTGTTTCAACAACGAGTAAAAGAGATCGTTTCACTACTAGATAAAACAGAAAGAGATCTGGCAGAACAAAAAGATTTGCTTGGTGGAGTTGTTTCTATCGGATGTGTGGAGTCCACTGTATCCAGGGCGTTGCCGGAGTTATTAGAGGAATTTTCCAGTCGACACCCTAGGGTACAATATGAATTGTATAGTGCGGATGGGGATGATATTCGGGAGAAGCTGGACCGAGGTAATATTGACATAGGTATATTATTAGAGCCCATTGAAGCCGCTAAATATGATTATATTCGCTTGCCTTATCAGGAACAGTGGGGAATTCTGATGCGACGAGATGATCTTCTCGCCCAGAAGTCTTCTATTGGTATTCAGGATATTCTTACTTTACCGCTAATCCTACCTCGACGTACCATTGTGCAAAATGAGATTGCAAGCTGGCTTGGGGTCGAGAATGAGAGTCTTCGTATCTTTGCCTCACATAATCTTTTGACAAACGCCATGCTTCTAGTAGAACGAAAGCTTGGCTATGCCATTTGTGTGAGTGGCTCATATTCTATCCGGGAAAGTGAACGTACTTGTTTTGTTCCATTTGAACCTGAACGAACTACAAGTCATGTTTTGGCTTGGAAAAAAAATAATTTATTCAGCTCAGCCACTGCACATTTTATTCAATTTATAAAGGATACCTATAGTGCATAACATACTGAATAACCCGCTTAGTAAGCGGGTTATTGCTGTTATATGGACAGAATTGCTCTCATTCTTGCTCTCCTTACTCCAGCTCGGTCCCTATCCCTTTTTCCCTCGCCTTGTTTACGTAATACACCGCTGTAGCGATATCAAAGACGGCCATCCCCATCGGGCAAAAGAAGATCGGTTCATCTTCGCCGAATTCATCTAGGCTGTGGCGTAAGACAACATCGGTAATCATCTGGGTGTCAGCACGAGTGAGCCCCTGCTCCAAATGAAGCTGCTCAATATCCGTATTCTCACGGCACACTTCATCCCAATCGTCGACGATAATGGCTTTTAACGAAGCTAACGCCTCCGGCTTATAATCGCGCAGTGAAACATTCAACAGAAGACTACCTTTTTCAGGATACAGATCGATATACCGATGTTCGGATACAGTACAAGTAATAAAGATATTCGAATGCTGATAAACGTCCGCCCACGTCTTAGCCACTTCCATCCTATCTCTAAAGAGAGATGAGATTCCTGATAAGTCTACTCCCTTGATATCGAAAATCCGGATACGTTCGACTCGATCCCCGTACAAAGCCGTAACCATTTGACAATGATACTGCCCAATTGGTCCCCAGCCGATAATGCCTAGATGAATCCGCTCCACTGAACGCACCAGCAAAAAGTAACGAATCATCAGTCCGCTGATGGAAGCCGTCCTAATAATACTGGGAAGCGGAGAGTTCAAGACGGCTGAAGGCTGGCCTGTACTTGGTTCATTCAATACAATGATGCTATGCGCGCGAGGAAGATCAGCCTCAATATTATCTGGGAAGCTAGAAATCCACTTTATCCCTGCCGCGTTCACCTCTCCCCCTACGTAAGCGGGCATTGCAATAATCCGGTTTTGTGGACTCTTATACCTTAGGTAGGGCTTTATCGGCTGGACATAATCACCTGAATCGATGATACCCACAGCAGTCTCTACCGATTCCACAAGAATAGGCCAATCAACACCTACTGCCCGTATATCTCGATCATTTAAGTACAGCATACCGTCACCTCCTTATGAAACATATCGTTTCTTACATCTCAGTGAGATCATCACATTCAGCCAACAGCTCCTGACCGAATTGGTTCTGAATCCATGAGTCAGAATATACGGTATCTAGGTAACGCTCTCCCTTATCATGCAGTATGACTGCGCAGACAGCTCCCGGAGTCAATTCTGGCTCCATCTGCTTAACGGCGTCAATGATTCCCCCGGAGGATGCGCCAGCCAGGATGGATTCGTTCTGTGCCAACATCCGGCAACCTTTTACGATATCCGAATCCGAGACATGCACGATATGGTCGATTATATCTGTTCTGCAAAAAGGTGGCACGATGCCTGCACCCAGTCCCGGGAAGCGCCGTGTACTCTTATTTCCGCCAAAAACCGCACTTCCCTCTGCATCAACAGCCACGATCTTGGTCCGAAGTCCGTGATCTCTTGCGTATTCCGCAAGACCCCGTATGGTTCCGCATGTACTAACGCTGCAAAATAAATAATCCACTCGTTCAAGAACAGTCACGATTTCTTTCATTGTCGTATGGTAGTGAGCTAAATAATTATTTGCGTTTGCATACTGATTCGGCCAGTAGCTGCCCGGTATTTCCGCCAATAACTGCTGCACACGTTTCAGTCTAGCAGGAAGAAACTCTCCTGTTACGGGATCGGGATTGGCGACATAGTCGATTTTAGCATCCAACGCCTTCAGAATTTGCAGATTCGTTTCCGTAGTTCTTGGATCAATAACGCTGATAAAACGCATCCCCAAATACTTACAAATCATGGCCAAGCTGATCGCCATATTACCAGAGCTCGATTCAATGATGGTGGTTCCCGGGCCTATTGTTCCTT
The DNA here is from genome assembly GCF_037972555.1 of Paenibacillus sp. FSL R5-0744. Classification (NCBI taxonomy): domain Bacteria; kingdom Bacillati; phylum Bacillota; class Bacilli; order Caryophanales; family Paenibacillaceae; genus Paenibacillus; species Paenibacillus sp. FSL R5-0744. The sequence continues at coordinate 2,468,138 of NZ_CP150228.1, read as the reverse complement.
CCTTCCATGCCTCTTGGATCATCCGCAGGGCGGGACGATCTTTGGCGCTTCCCCCCGGGTTCATCAGCTCCATTTTTGCATAGACGTCAAACTCACTTTTATAGAACAAGCTCTTCAGCTTGATTAAGGGTGTATTTCCGATAGTCGACAAAATACCGTCAGTGAAGGCCATCTCTGCGCGATCTTTATCTTTCTGGTAATATAGCTTTTTGTTCTTAACCTTTCCGCTGTCCATCGGCTCGTCTTTGCCTACTATAATGACCTCAATATCGTCCAGCAGATGGTTTCGAATCATCATGCCGATTTCCGGAATGCATTCCCTAATTTCCTCTTTGATCTTCGGGACAATGGTGTTATCCGCAGATTTACTTTTGATATAAACGGTCAGCGCATTCTTCCTCACTTTGACCCGAATGATCGCATCTTCAAGATGTCGGTATACGACCTGTTCGATATCGTACAGGCTTATTTTCTCCCCGTGCTTCAGCTCCCGACCCACCCGTTTGACGATGGAACTAAAGCTCTGCTTCTCCACACCATCTATCATCACAGACCTAAAGTCCCTTACAACATCATAGGTAACAAAACGAATAGCTGGCAGCATTTTGCGAACCATGGAGGTAAGAACAAGAACACTTTCATCATTACTAAGCGGACTTAGTTCTTCGCCAATCTCCTGCGCCCCGACCCCTTCCGCAAAAATCCCATCAGCAAAAATATACCTGCCAAGATCATGTGAATAATAAGCAATCGTGCCTATTTCAATAGAGCCATACGTATCAATGATGTCGCGCGGTTCAAGACCGAACAGACGGGCCATATTCCGCTGCCAACCTAATGAGGCGATTTCCCCAACCAAAATAATCTTTCGGATTCCAAAAGCCCGCGGATCTCTAGTAGCATGTACGATATGATCAAGGATGGAAGGCATTGTGTAGAGTAAGTCAGGCTTGAAGGTTTGAAGCTGTTCAATATGCTGCTCGATCGGCAATTCGAAGGGAATTGAATGATGTTCCAATCCTAACCGCTCAAAAATGGACAGTGCAGTGTTCGCCGCATGCCCAGTACCCATATCCGCCAAAGCGCTAACACATCCGCTTCCCGCAATAAGATCACCGTACAGCTTCGTTTTAATATCTATATAGTGCTTATCGTCTTCCTTAGAGTAAAGTATAGCTTTTCGACGGCCAGTGCTTGTACCCGAAGTCAAATATACGGTCAAAGAAGGATCAAAAGGTTGATTATAATAATAAGTATCTAGCGTTGTCGACGTCATAAGCGGAAGCGTCTCTAAGCTATAATTCGCTCTTTCGCCGCCGATCAGCCCCTTATACCAGGGAAATGCCTCAATTACTTCAAGTAACTTATCCTGCAATTTGTCTTTGTCGAGCAGCATGATGGCCGCCTCCTGTTGACCGCAAGCTGCAGCCCATAGATAAATACCTACCATAATCATATGTAGAATTCTTTCAGTGTGTTCTACAATTCGGTGGTTGCCCAATCAAAAGCTGAGGCATTTCCGTAATATAGCCTATGGATCTTTTGAGACGGAGGGACAAAATGATGAAGCAGATAAGCCGTATATCCAATAAGCTGACGAAGACAAGGGTGCTGGTTAGAAATCAAGAGTTAAATAAACATGTCCCGCTTACAAGAAAAATGGATAAGAACACTCTCTATGAAATGCTACAAAAATATAAGATGGTGTACATTAAGCCTTGCTGCGGATCTTTAGGACAGGGCGTGATACGGGTTGAACTTACTCGTGCACAATACAGCTATCAGTCCGGTACCCACGTACACAAATTCTCTAATTACGACACGGCATATCGGGCCCTCTTACGAGAAGCCCAAGGGAAGTCCTATTTAGTTCAAAAGGGGATCAGGCTGTTGGTGTACGATGGCCGCCCATTCGATATCCGGGTGATGGTGCAGCGGAATTCTAAGGGTGGGTGGGAAGCAACAGGGGTTGCAGGACGCGTGGCGCATCCTCGCAAAGTAGTTACAAACGGGAGTCAAGGAGGAACGATTTATCCGGTTGAGGAATTATTGAAAGCCTACACAAGCACAGAGAATTGTACAATATTGATCCGATCCCTGAAGCAAATTGGAGTGAAATCCGCCAGACAGCTTAGCACTGTCTATCCCGGCCTTCAGGAAATCGGTGTAGATATTGCCTTAGATCAACGTCTCAAGCCATGGATCTTGGAAGTGAATACGGCTCCTGATCCGTGCCCGTTTACTAAGCTGAAAGACACCCGTATGATTGACCGAATTGTCAGATATGCAAAAGTATACGGTCGCACATACAATCTTAAGTGCATGAAATCAAAACAGGGTGTCGTGTGAAGCATAGTAGAATCCATGTACCGCGGCGAACTGTGAATTTACAAGTCCACAGCTCGCCTTTTGTACGGAGTATAGGGTCTGTGTATTCAGAGGATAGACGAAAAAAGACGAGAAATCCCCTCTTTAAATTTGATTATAAGGGACCTTTCTTTATAACGCTCAGGGGTAAGCTCTGTACTTAACTGGCTATCTTCATGAAACAATTCTTGAAGTTGTTTAGCAACTTGCTCATCATAAACAATTGCATTAACTTCGAAATTGAGTCTAAAGCTCCGGGAATCAATATTCATTGTCCCTACGGACGCTACTTCTTCATCTACCACAATCGTCTTGGCATGCAAGAAACCATTTTCATATAACAGAATTTTCGCTCCATAATTCAATAATTCACCTGCATACGCCCAAGTTGCCCAGTATACAAAAGGGTGGTCAGGCTTATTTGGAATCATAATCCGTACATCCACACCGGATAGGAGTGCAATTTTACATGCATCCATAAAACTGCTGTCTGGAATGAAGTATGGCGTCTGAATATACACACTCCGTTTGGCGTTCAAGATCAGCTTAATATACATGTTTTTCAGATGCTCAACTAGCGAGTTAGGACCACTAGACACAATTTGAGCGGGACTTGATCCGGCATGACTTCCAGTAGTAAAGGAAAATTGATCGAAGCTTACCTGCTCGTGTTTCCGGGCATGTTTCCAATCCAGAAGAAACCTGCCTTGAATTTGATTAACGGAACCACCCTTCATTCTAAAATGTGTATCCCGCCAATATCCAAACTTTTTATCTATCCCTAAGTATTCATTTCCCACATTAAATCCACCAATATAAGCAATTTCCCCATCGATGATACATAGTTTTCTATGATTTCGATTATTCATTCGAAAATTTATCGGTCTAAGCAGTGATGGAAAGAATACCTCTACTTCTCCACCAGCAGAAAGTAGTTCTTTAAAGAACTTAAGAGAAAGTCTCTTGGAGCCGATTTCGTCATAGAGAACCCGCACTTTTACGCCTTCTTTGGCTTTTTTAGTTAATTCATCTCTTAATTTTGTCCCTAAATCATCAGGCTGGATGATGTAATATTGAATGTTGACCTCTTTTTTGGCATTTCTAATATCATTAAATAAAGAGTCAAACTTTTGTTTACCATCGTTAAAAATAGCTATCTCGTTATCTGTTGTCATTAGCGCATTCGATGAAACAAGGTTCATATGAATTAAATCAGCATATTTCGTTAACAAAGCGTTCTGATTCTCGCGTTGATCCTTTAATGTAGCCAATTGATGATCTACAGTTGATTGTAGATATTTACTTTCTTCAGCTGAAAGGCCAAAGAAATTCTTTTTTGCTAAATTACGACCAAGAAAGAGATAAATAATAAAGCCCAAAATGGGAATGAAATAAAAAACCATAAGCCACGCCCACGTATAACCAATATCTCTCCTCTCAAAAAATAAAAAACCAGCAGAGAGCAATATGTTTATAATCATAACAAATGAAAGTATCCACGTGACCAGACTGCCGTTGTCCATAAGGAGTTCCTGCCTTTCTTATCTTTCTATAGATGTCGGTATTTCTAGTTTTGCCAAAAGTCAGTTTATTCATCGTCTGATAAATCAATACTTCTGTAAATGACTAGATAGAGTACTATAGCATAATTGTCCATCTAAGAAAACATTTGATAAAAAACTCAATAATTAAAAGATAAAATCATAAAAATCCACATAAAAACAATAGCCCTAGTGCAGTAGTTCTGCATCAGGGCTATTGTTGTGACTTTTCAGTTAGTGTGAGAAATATTCAAACAACTTATTGTAAATTAAGAACGATTTCTCTCCCAAAATGAGTGACAATGGTTAACGTTCCCTCGCTGAACTTAACTTTCAAATCTAGCTCAGATGTATGCTTGAGGACCTCATCAGCTTGATCAGCCTGAATATCCAAAGCCCCCTCTGAGGGACAACCATAGACGGCCGAAGCGAGCCAATGAATTCCCGGCTCAAGGGTGCTCGTCAGCATCGGCAGCACCGTTCGAGGGTGAAGCAGGTTCGTATTGGCGTTCGGCCAGACCAGCTCACCCTTCCGACAACCTAGCAAATCCTTGATTGCGCTGGTTCCCCAAGCAGTGGAGGCCATCGCACCAGCCACATCGATCTTCGATATCATTTCATTCTCTTGGCCAAGTGCGAATCCACCCTCTGCGGTATCCAGCGACCGTCCAGTTTCGACTCGATGAATCCGAATATGCCAAGGAAGTCCGGCGACAACCCAAGTCTGAACCTCGACATTGGCCCACGGTTTCCAGACGGAACGTAGGACGTTGTCTATCATCTCAGACTCTATATTCTGGCGTCGTACCCGGTATAAGTTGTCTCCGCGCTCGCTCAGCGCAAGCATAGCGTCGAACGCTCCTTGGGAGAGCCCCCATTCGGAGCGGGGCACGCTGAAGCCGAAGCCTGTTGAATACACGAATTTTTCGTATTTGGCCGAGGTGTGGGTATGTTCATTCGTGTATAAATGTCCGCTGTTGAAGGCTGCCACATGACCGGAAACGGAATCGCGGACGATGACAAGATGTGCAGGCTTCTGAACCATGACAGCCGGAATGGACGGTAGCGGCAGTTCCTCTTCCTTCCAGAACGGATGATCCACCCCTAGAGCCAGCGGCAAGAAAGTCTTTAACGCCCAATACGGAGATCCGGGGGCATTGTAATTCTCCGCCATGACCAGATTCGGGTAAGTATATCCGATGGTCAGTACGCCATCGGCGTCAACAATCGGCTGGCTGAACCACCAACGCAGATTTCGCAGCACTAGACCTTTCACCACGCCTGCGGGAAATCCTTCAACATCTGCGTAGGCAACGGCGCTCCAAAATGCCGACTGGGCAAAGCGGTAAGTCAAGCTACGTCCATAAGGAAGTGCGGAACCGTCGGGTGCGAACCAGCCGATGAAATCGACAGCAAACAATCGAGCCCGTTCTTTGAACACACGGGAACGTTCGGGGTCTTCCTGTTCCATCAGCTTTGCGTACAGCAGTGCGTAGTAATGAATAGCAAAAGGTACGTAATAATCGCTGTGACCATTAATCCCGTCGCTGTACCAGCCCTCTCCCAAATAGAAATCATCCATGCGCTTTAAATTGCTCTCCAGTTGTCCTGCGTCGTAGGGACGACCGATTTTGCGGAATCCGATATTGACTAGAACGTTAAAGAACAGCCAATTGCAATCATAGCAAGGATGGGCGTTTATTTGATTCAGCCAACGGTATAATTGATCCTGCTCATTCGGAGCAAGCGGCAACCAAATCTGTTCCGGAATGGCTGCCAATGCGAAGCCGAAGACCGCCATTTCGACCAAACGCTGATCGTAGTCCTTCACCTCTCCCCAATATTCTTCATGAGAAGGATCGGTGCCATGCCGAATGCCATCCAGCACGATGTCCCAGAGTTCGCTGTCTCCACCACCAATGAGCAGGGGTACCAAACCCCACAACACCCGTGAGAAACCTTCCATTTCAGCAGTTCCTGCCGAATAGCTCGCCCCTGTTTTGCCAATTTTAAGTCGTGAGCCACCTTTGCTGTAGAACGGCCGAAGTGGATCCGTAAGCTGCTCAAGAGCGATCACCAGATCCTCACGGGTCTTTAGCGGATTATCGCCAATACGAGAAAAAGATTTCTCATTGTTCATCATAATCCCCCCTATTCCCAATAGAAGGGTCCTGCTGCTTTTAGCCGAGCCAGTGCTTCGACATAGAAAAAATCACCGTAGATAAGAGGAACATCTATATTCCGGTTCTCAGGGTAGTTACTTGTACCATGAAGCAGCAACCCTTCCTCGTCCGCATTGTCCCAACTGCCATAATTCCTGTAGAGAGATTCCACTATTCTTATAGCCCCGTTCCGGTACACATGGGACTCCGAATCATCCACCTGGTCGGCTAGCAGCAGCAATCCACTCGCTGCGCAGGAACCAGCGGAGCTATCACGTATCTCGCCGACTTCACCGGGAGCGCGGAAATCCCAATGTGGAACGTGATCATCCGGAAGTCGGGTCAAGAAGAAATGCGCTACCTGCTTGGATGCATCCAAGTAGCTTTGCTTTCCCGTATGATGATAGGCAAGCGCTAGGCCGTAAATAGCCCAAGCCGTGCCGCGTGACCAAGCCGATTCGGGCGCAAAGCCTTGCCCACCAAGCTTCTCCACCACTTCACCCGTCTCCGGGTTGAATTTGACGATGTGGTACACGGAGCCGTCCGGTCGGATAAAATGCTCCAGCACAGTATCCATATGCGCCTCTGCGATATGACGATAGCGGGGATCACTTGTTGTCTCGGAAGCCCAGAACAACAGGCTGGTGTTCATGCAGCAGTCGATAATAGCAACTCCGCTATTGTCCTCCCCTTCACTCCATGGATTCCAAGCCCGAATATAATGTCCTTTCAGATTGAAGCGGGCTGCCAGGTAGTTAGCTGCCTTTAATGCCCGAATTCGCGACGCTTCGCTACCCGTTAACTTATAATTTGCCACACTGGTAAGAATCCACATGAAGCCTAAATCGTGATCCAGCTTATCGTAGCCGTCCAGTACCTCGTCGAGTCTCTCTTCGCAGCGCTCCGCGATCATTTTAAGGCTTTCGTCCCCACTTTCAGAATAAAACTGCCAGAGCATTCCCGGCCAGAACCCTGCTGTCCACCAGTTCGGTGCTTCAAGCAAGTATTTACCACCTTGACTCGCGTGTGGAAATTCTGCACCGATCTTTCCACTGTTACATCTTGTCTTTTCAAGTGCCTTGTTCCAAGCTTCATCCAGCCAAGTTGGGTTTTCCGTTATATTCATTTCAAACACCGCCTTCTTAGAATGGTCCACTATTTCTTTCATCATTTATATAAATTGAAAGGTGAATACTAATTTTCCTTCAGAACCGGGCTTAAGAGCATGAAAGTCTAGCGTATGCCAGACCGTATCCCTGCCAAAATGATCCCGGTACTCACGTGCAGTAATCTCTGGCTCAACGATCTGAACATCATAAGTCAGTTCCACTCCGCCTACTCCAGTTCCGGGCAGCAGCACAACACCAGCACGCAGCATTTTCGGACGACGCAAGGTAACGAACCGCTCTGTCCAACTCACTGACTTACCGTTATACTGGTACTCGTCCATTAACTCCAAGCGAGGATGCTGCCCCTTGTACCAAACCATAGAGCGGATCAGGGATTGAAGCTCTTCCACTTCGTATGCCTGAGACAGCTCCAGCTTCAGTTCATCTTTTTCAACCGCAGCCGACGCGTACAGAACTGTAGCACTATGCTTCCTGCCAGCCAGTTGATACTGGCCGCCGATGATCGGAACCGAATGTCCCTGCGAGCCGTTACAATCATATTGATAACGGCCAGCCCCAAAATATTCAGCCGTATACTCTCCACAGCCGAGATCAGCTGCATAGATTTCGCCTCCACCTGACAGAATGAACTGTCCCAGATCATTATGATTATGAGGTTCAGCGTTATGCCCTCCCTTAGCCGCAAAACCGAACGAACTTCCTCCGGACTGATAACGCGAGACAAGCCATCCCGCATCAGGAAGATAATAACTGGCGGCTCCCCAATCCTGATCCTGTTTCTCATCGCCGGTCCTTCTCCAGATGAGATTTCGAAAAGCCGGAGCCCAGCGGCTGCAGTGATCCTTAGCGTAAGGAGTGCGAAGCACAGGCGGAGGACATTCTACTTCTGGATAGGTATCAGCTAAATAATGGGACAAGCCCATATGTATGTGAATTCGAGGCTCTGAGTCAGAGAAATTGGCGACAAAATTGCCACCGATGAAAATTTTCTGTTGGAACTGAGCGATACTTCGCACTTTGTCCGTTGCAAACCAGTCTACTCTTCCCTCACTTCTAACCCGGAGAAGATCGCTGTAATACGTGAAATAGCCAAATCCGTAGTTCCAGTAACTCAGACCTTCCAGGCAGGCCCCATCATCCCCGAAGCCTTCCAGATAGTAGCTCATGCTGCGCTCTGTCTTCAGCAGGATATTCGTCAGCACAGCAGGATCATCCAACATCAATAAGGCGGCTGCCCCGATCGACCCTGCGCACACTGCTGCCCAGTTATGACGTGCAGTCTCCCATTCATAAGGACCACATTCAATAAAAGGTCGAAATATTCTCTTTTCTACTTCATGTCTGATTCGGGATCGAAGAAGCAGCGGAAGTCGTTCTCCCAGTAATAGAGAAATTTCGGCAAGGGTAAAAGCGGTCTCCGAGGAGAACAGATCAATAAACTGATCAATATTCTCTGTATTATGATCTGCAGGAAGATGGGCTGGCAGGCACCATGTGTACTCTTCGCATATAGACCATAGGATATTTTCCAGGTTCTCCAGAAGTCTGACATTATCCGGATCAAGCAAGGTCATAAATACATATGTATTCAGCCTTCTTCTCCGTTCGAAATAGACCCGTTCATATTCCAACCTCGAACCTGTGCGCGCAAAAATTGAAAATAGCGTATCCGTTAGCTCTGATATAGGCTGGCTGTCTAATCTTTGAGCCTCCTCGCGGATTTCGCTGATATCTTCCTTTAATGTCTCGGATAATAAGGCTTGTTTCCAAAAAGCATCCGACTCTCCATCAGGATAATACAAGCTCAGATCTGCTGGCTTCATTTCTTGGACAATTCCGAAAAGCTCCTGTCTGTTCATGTTTTTCCCCTCCCTTTGACCGATTAGATCAGATCCCCCTATCTACTTAAGGCATGATCTCTCATAACATCCTCTCCGGCTGCGATTCTTTGTGCTGTCCATTTCAGTTCTGTCCCTGCCCAGAAAGGATCTGAAGGAAGTAACCCCAGAGGAAGAAATACTGAAGCGCATAAATAGAGACTTCCCGTATTGATATAGCTCTCCGCAAGCTCGGGCTGGTAACCATACACCCCCGGACGTAGCCACCCGTCCTCATCCAGCGTCCCTGGAAATCCCATAGTCCGTGTGATTACAGCGGTCAAGGCGCAGCGTACCTGTGCGGGTGATAGCGCATCCTCCAGAAAATGCTGTAGCGCCGCTTGTGATAGCAGCTGAAACGCACCAAAACGGTAAACGATAGAGCGCCCGATAAACGGATACGTTCCGTCCGGCGCAATCATCCGTTCCAGAACAGTTGCGTATCTTTGTGCCCGCTCCAGAATCAATGGCCTCAATACGGAGTATTGCTCCGAGTCCCGTTCAAAAAGTGTAACCACATCCACAAGCATCGGCTGAATGACAAAGCTATTGTAATGATCCCAGTGAAAGTTCTTGCCATCCCCGTAGATACCATCGCCTTTATACCAATCCATGAACATGTGGATCGCATAACCAACACGCATCCGGTCATATTCTGAATCGCCGAGTATATACAAAGCTGCTTCAACCATTGCGCTAAACAGCAGCCAATTGCTCCCACTGGGTGCAGTCCGGCGCGTACGCTTCAAGGCTGTTATTAAATTACCTTTGACCCGCTCATTCAGCCGTCCGGCAAGCTGCTTCGGTGCACGCACCAACGCATGAGCGAGGAATGCCGCATCGACCAACGGTTGGCCTTCGGACTTAAAATCCATATAGTCAGGTGATGATGGATCAACAGCAGCATCGATGCATTCCAGCATCAATAGGACATAACGAGCCCTGAGCTCATCTTCTTCACCCTCCAGCCCTTCAAGCTCTAGCCATGGGGCCATTCCACAGACCAACCTGGCGAATGCCTCCAAATGCGCAAACTTGCTCCTGTCACTATGAAACTCGGTGGGCAGCCGTTCCTTTAATTTTCTTTGCGACAAAGCGTCAAGTACTGGGTTCCCGATCTGTAGCATCGTATCCAGCCAATATTTGCGGTGTTTCGTACTATTCATACACCATCCACCCTTTCAATTCCGTCTATTCAGCAGATGCAGATCCCTACTACTCATGTTCAGACCAGCTATATACTTGGCTTATTGCGTAATCTTCTTCTATAGTTTAGTGTTGTATTATTGCAATGTCTTTGCGATTAATGATTATTTATTGCGTTTGTTGCTATTAATCTGAAAGGGGTTATCTGGATGAAACATGCCCAGTATTATCAGCCGTTCGAAGGCGACATACTGGCGGGCATCGGCAATTCACCGATCTCACCTACCAAAGATTTTCATATTCATGATCACTTTGAAATCTTCCTATTTTTAGGGGGCACGGTGAACGGATTTGTGGATCAGTACAGCTATCCGCTTCAACGTGGCAATGTGTTCTTATTCAACAATCACGAGATTCATAAAATCATTAATCTATCTCCTGAGCCTTACGAACGATTAACAATTCATTTCAAAGCTCCACTTGTATATCCCTTCTGCACCGCAACCACAAATCTGCTCGCCTGTTTCCAGAACCGTCAGCCCGGAGAGCAGAATCTCGCTCAAATGGATGAAACACTGCTTGCAGAGTACATGACCCTTGCCTATCGCCTGATTGCAATTTTGGAGAATCCTCAATACGGCAGTGAGGTTCTGGCTTTAACTTATCTGATCCAGATTCTGGTCCTCATTAATGAGCTATATAGCCGTACTAGTTCCACCATACCCAGTATTATTTCATCGCATATTCAATCGGCCATGCGCTATATCGATAACCATCTGCATCTGAATCTGTCGCTAGAGCAGATCGCTGGTGAATTAAACATCGATAAATATTATCTTAGTCACCTGTTCAAGCAGCAGACAGGAGGAACGATCTACCGGTACGTCCTGCTTAAAAAAATCGCTTTATCCAAACAGCTCCTATCCTCCGGAAACTCCGTATCCGAAACCTGTTATCTATCCGGCTTCAATGACTATGCCAATTTCATACGTACTTTCAAGAACATCACGGGCATTCCACCTGGAAAATACGGCAAAAAAAGCTGACATTGCCACTTATCGACGCCTCGCAATTGTATAAACCCTTCTTTGAACTTATAAAAAAACCTGGCACCCGCTAAATGCAGCTGCCAGGTTCATGGAAGTGCGGCTTACAAATATCCCAGCAGATTGGCGATGACTTGCGCACTTTCGGCACGGGTCATCATCTCTTGCGGTGCGAATTGCATATTGCCGCGTCCTTTTATCAGCCCTGCCTGCTCAGCGAAACTTGCTGATTTCTGTGCCCAGTCATGAATCAGGGAATAATCACTGAACGAGCCTGCTGAAACTTCATTTACCTTGCTGCCTTGTAAATATTCATAAGCCCTAACGATCATTACGGCCATTTCCTCGCGGGTAATGCTGCGGTCCGGTGCGAATGAATCCGAACTACGTCCGAGCACTATGCCCGCTTCGCTTACGGCTGCAACGTACTCTGCATACCAAGCTTTGGAGTCCACATCAATAAACGTTGAATGACTTCCTGCCTCTAAGCCTAGCGCTCTTGCAATCATGGTCGCGAATTGTGCTCTTGTCACTTTCCCTTGCGGATTAAACTCAGTATCGGAAATACCTTGGATAATATGTTTAGCCGCCATTGTCTTAATAACATCCCTCGCCCAGCTATCCGTACTGACATCCAAGAATGTCTTGTCATATTCTAGGACTGCAAACTGGCTGAAATGCTGTATTTCCGTACTCCATTTTCCATCAGCTAGCGTTCCGCCCATAAATTCAAGAGCTCCGTTCCCGGCTATATTGTAGATGCCCAGCAAATTAGGATTGGAATCTGAATCTACTATGAAGGTAAGCGTCAGTGGCTTATCAAAACGGGTTACCGGTACGGCAGTGCCATTCGTACTAATAACTTCCAAACTGAAGTTAATTACATCACTTGCAGCAGATAACTGAACCGAGCCGTTGACAGCTGGGTTATTTATAAGCTGTTCCACGGCAACTCTGGATGCCTTCACGGCCGAGAGTTTGATTCGTGCTCCATCCACTTGACCTCCTGCAGCTTTCTCCTGGATACTCTTTAGCGCTTCTGGGGTCAGTTGGATAGCAAATGTATTCCATACGAGACGCAGCGTGTTCACTCCGATGATATTTGACACTCCCACAGGAAGCAGTACGGAATCAGTAGCTTCTGTGAGCTGAACTGTTATTCCCCCTCCAACCGGAGCCGTGAAATCGTCACTGTTAAGAATCCGCGTGGTCTGCGGCAGCGGTGTTGGTGTTGGCGATACCGTCGGTGCTGTAGTCGACACCGGCCCTGAGGTTACTTCAGGTACAGGTGTTGGTGTAGGATTTGCTGTGGGTTCAACTGTCGGTGTTGGTTCTACCGTTGGTGTTGAAGTCGGCGGTTGCTGTGCTTCTCCCACTGTAACTATTCTTATAACTTCAACAGCCGTATTGCCCACGGAATCGCTCACATTATAATGATAAATATAAGTGCCTGCTGATGAGGTATCTAACGTCTCCGTATGATTCCCATCCTTCGTAATCGTCGCCACAATACGTTCTGTAATATCGCCATCGCGGTTATCCATTGCGGTGGCTCCGGCATCTGTATAGCTTGCGCCATTGTCCAGTTGAACAGATGGTTCACCAAGCAGTGTAATGACCGGCTTCAGTACATCTGGATCTTCCGATACGATTACTTTTCGGGTGACTTCCGCAGCCGTGTTGCCTGCGGCATCGCTGACATTGTAATGGAAGGTGTAGATATCCGCTTGCGCTGTATCTAATTCAGTCAGACCATACACTTCACTGCTGACCGTTGTATTGATGCGGTCTGTGATATCACCTTCTTGGTCGTCATACGCAGTGGCTCCGGCATCCGTATATTCAGAACCGATCTGCAGATTGACTATAGCTTCACCTATCAAGGTAATCTCCGGCTGCTTCATATCTGGCTCCGGTAGCTTAATTGTTCCGCTAGCCGCAGCTTCTGCCTTCGCCTCGCCCTTGTTCAGTAATACTGTGAAGCTGAAGCTGCCGGCTGTGTCATCAGTAGCTTCCTGGAATGAAGATAGGGTGATATCACCCAGCGTAACCCCCGTATCACTGAACCCGATTAAACCGTTCATCGTTTGGAGCAGCCAGGTCCGGACTCCGTCTTCGCTGTTAGCTGTTTCCTTCTGCACGCTATATGCAGCACCTTCTATAATACTTTTAGCCTCGTTTACAGCCTGCTCATTGACAATGCTGACCCTGTCCTTCGCCACTGCTAAGTAACTGATCACAGATGCCTGACTATTCGTATTGTTTATCGAATATTTCACGATGCCGCTCACCGGCAGCGTAAAGTCATGAGTGATCGTGATGCCATTCGGACCTGCGAGTACACCGGTCTTGACCGTTTCGTTCACTGTCTTCCCTTCAGCATCAGTGTAGCTAAGCGTGATATCCATCGTGCGGTTGCTCATATTCCACCAGTCCCGATGGAACGATGTAATCGTGTACTTTCCTGCGCTCAGAGGGAGGGTATAGATCAGAGGTGTATTCTTTGTATTCGAGCTGTAGACACCTGTCTGAGTTTTATCCGTGATAACCACGACACCGCCAAGCCCTTTGAGATTATAATTTGCCCCTGTATTGATATGACCCCACACAGCGCCTGTTGATAGTTGATCCGCGGTGCTATTCAGAAGGCTGTCGCCCACGAAATTCTTGATCACCGTATAGGGTGGTGTGACGACATCCGCCGAAACACCGACATCCAAAAAGTACACGAGACCTTCTGGCACTACTTCCACATTAGCAGTGGTTTTTAGATTGCCATAAGTGCCGGTTACAGCTACTCTTTCATAGGGTGTGTTGAAGCTGACCGCGTCTAAATTCCACTTCACAGACACCTGCAATTTGGATCCATCTTCTCGGGTAGCCTCCAACTTATCTGGAAGATTCGGCAGTTTCCCGACATAAGTGGCAATATCCTGAGGAGCAGCAAGCTCCCGTATATCCCCTGTTGTCAATTGGTTCTGGGCAGAAATCAGACGTCCCGCGAGTTGCACAGCTCCTTCCTGATCCAGTCTGAAATCAGCAGCATTGTCTAGTGCTTCTTGGGCGGTGTTCTGTGCGGCTGCAAAAAGCTGCCAGTCTCTATCCGAATATTCATCCAGTTTGATAACTTCTTTCGCTGCTATTACCGCTGATTGAAGAGCAGCTGTATCCACAGCACCCTTTACTTCACCGGAAACAACCGCTACCGCGTCCACAACCAAAGTACCGCTTAATACCTTTATCTGAACGTTATGCTGTCCATATTTAAGTCCGCGAAGCGTGTACGTTTGGTAGAGTTCTTTAGAGGCCATCGTATCGGCTGACAGTGTGACAATTTCATCATCAACAGTCACTTCTAACTTAGCCGATCCATTATTCGGTCCCAGAATATCTAACCCGGTGCCTTCAAAAGAATATTCCATCGTAGCAGCTGCACCTTGACTGGTAGATAGGGAACGCTGATAAATATACATACCAGCCCCGTTTTGATGACTCCACAAACCGCCGTATTTTAATTTAGGGTTTGGTGTAGCAGCCAAATCATACATTTCAAGATTATCCAGTAATTCGGAATAGTATGGCGTATAGCCGTCAATCGTCTCGACCTTCAGATTATCGAAACGAACATGATAATATCCACTGGCTAAATCTACCCGACCAGACAATTCAGGGTTCGGATCAGTATAAGAAGCCAGTTTCACATCGTCCAAATAGGCAGTCACTTTATCGCCTGCAACCTGAATGGCAATGTTATGCCAGGCATCATGTGCGGTGTTAAATCCATCCAGCTTTACTCCACCGGAACCGCTCACTACATTGCCGCTCGCTACTGCGCTATTATTGACCAGCAGCTGCCAACCTCCGTCAAACCAGAACTTCAGTACATAAGGTGTGCCGTTTATAGTGTGAGAGCTGCCGCCTCCTTGATACCGTGCGCCAATCGCAGCATAATTGGCCCCGCCCTGCGTACTGTTCGTCTCGAACGAAACATCTACACTGGCCTTGTAATTTGTCCACCGGTTATCACCTATAGCTGTTACGGGATCTCCACCGTTCCAAGTGCCACCCAGCCCCATAATTTCCGTATCCAGCTGTTGGCGCAGAACATAGTTGTCAGAACCGTCCGGAAGATACGCTTCGAATGCACCGTTGCGGTCATGCGTATAGCGCGGTATCACCCTTTTAGAGCCGCCGCGAGATTCAATATAACTTTGGGTGCCAGCATTCTGCCCACCTGCCCCGATCTTCACAACGGATTGATTGGAGTAGTCAAAATCATCGGCATACAGGATATTGTCTGCT
This sequence comes from Paenibacillus sp. FSL R5-0744, assembly GCF_037972555.1. NCBI lineage: Bacteria > Bacillati > Bacillota > Bacilli > Caryophanales > Paenibacillaceae > Paenibacillus > Paenibacillus sp. FSL R5-0744. The sequence goes on along the minus strand of NZ_CP150228.1, from coordinate 2,452,567 downwards.
GTATTTTGAATCCTCCCTGTGGCGTCGGTATCAAGCACGATGCGGTCGCCTTCTACAGGTAACGATGTTTGATACGCCTCATTGTCCTTGTTCTTCAGAGTGGTCACAGTCAATGTCGAATATGGTTTGACATGAATGGTATAAACCCCACTGCCATCAACAGCGACATCCCCGAGATATTTCATATAATTGCTGTTGAAAGCTTCGCCCGCGTCTGCTGCACGAGTCTCCCATACTTCCAATGAGGGATTACCCGCAAAGTTCATATTTACCGACTGAAGCTTATAGGTTTTGGCATATTCGCTATCGTTCACGATAACGGTTGAAAAATCGCTTCTGTCAGGTGAAGCAAGCGTCATATAGCTAGGAGAACCGTTGCGACCGCTAACAGGGTTAGTGCCTGTCGCACCCGTGGAGCTAGCCTTAGGAACTGCTCTCCAAATCCCTGTCGTATTATCCTCGTTCTCCCAGCCCACATTGGCGAACCAGCTGTAATGCTGCAGAGCAACAAGACCTGCATCATAATGAATCCATCCCGACCACGGATCACGTGCGCTAAGTAGTTCCTTAAACGAATATTGTCCACCTTCGTAGAAGGAGCCGATGGCCGGCTGATAAATAAAGTGCGTCCGGCGGGAATTGACGAATCCTTTAATAATCGTATTGCTCATCTCCAGTGGACTGCCAACACCGCCGATGCCGGTTCCTTCCACTGTAGGGTCCTTCACATTATTGTTGGGACGGAAGGCAGAGTTACTGAAGGTGGACTGCGCCTCACTGTTCCATACTTCAATATCATATTGTTCTGCGAGCTTTTTGAAATTGCCTGCGCTGTCGTCGTCAGTGTTATAGTGATATCCGGCGATCGGAGCCGCATCCCTTAGAGAAGCGTCGCTTACCATACTGCCGCCAAATGAACCAATCCCTACTTCATCAGAGATCACAACTTGGATCTGGTTATAGAGCGCTTGCTCTACTGGGCTTGCAAAACCTTCGTTATCTGTTTTAACACGCTCAGCGTACTGCTTGGTCCAGGTCAAATCCGGCGTATGCTCGTTGATATGGGGATTGACGTAGTCGACCATATAGCCATACTCACGGTAAGCAGCAAGAATTGTATCTTTATACCAGGTATAGATTTTATCGTTGTTGCTTGCCCAGGCCGGAGCACTCCATCGCAGGATGCTGACCTTGAGATCCGGATTCGTAGCCTTGGCGTCAGCCGCAAGCTGGAATCCGGGATGCCTAGTGACATTGGCTTCTTCATCGGCCGTACGCATAGTAGCCGGGTCCGGGCCGGTAGAGTTGTTACGGTCATTGCCCATCTCTATTTTTACATGCGTCATGATGGGATGCTCTCCACCGAACAGAATCCGCAACATTTCTGCGTAAGCTTCCGGATGCTCAGCCTTATAATCCATCAACAGGGCACTGGTGCTGTTGGCACTTAGTACGCCAAATCCCTTGAACGTTAGGCCGTTGACATTGTCCGCTTTAATATCGTTGCCGTCGAGTAGAACCTTGACCATGGAAGCTGCGTTCTGCCGAGCATCTTCGATCTCTTTTTGAATCCCGCCCTTGGCAACGGCGAACCAGCTCAAGATTGGTTTCTCACCGGAAACATAGGCATAGGTCAATGTCATAGGGCTACTAGCGTCGATATCACCGGGAATAGTGAATTCGCCGGAAATAAGCGGAGTCACATTAGTATTGAATTGTGCAAACGAGATCGTCTTTGTTGCACCATTTGTATCCTTATATTCGATCTGAGGCTGTATTACTCGAGTGCGGCTGCCATACCAATCATGGAAACCACTACTGAGTGTATAGATTCCAGCTTCTGTAGCCATTAATTTATATACAATATGATTGCTAGTAGGGTCGGCACGAAGTCCTACTGTCCATATGGATGGATCAGTTGCAGGATCGGTAAGTCCTCCGTCTTTGGAGTTCTTCACCTTGTTGATGGAATCATCAAATCCCCAGGCAGTCGTTCCGCTGACATATTTCTGATCTGGTGACGGGTTGAGCAATGTGTTACCGGACAGCGTTTTTACTGCTTCGTACAGTGGCGAAGAAGTAGGACCATTACCTACGGAATCGCCCCCTCTGCCGCTATCCACAAAGTAAACCAATGGATTCCTTGAAGGTGGAATAACTTCTACATTGGCAACAACCGGCCCACCATTCGCTGTACCCGTGACTGTCACTGTGTCATAAGGAACGGCAAAGGTATCTTCACCTATATTCCATTTCACAGTCGCAGACTGGCCTCCAATGTCAATGCTAGCAGGCAAAGTAGTGTCAGCAGATGTCTTCGCCCCCATAAAGGCGGCTGCGAAAATAGTATCCACCGTAGCCGCAGATACAGATGGCATATGGAGTGCCGGAAACATTCCAACTACAAGCGCAGTGGTCATCATCATTGAGAATAGCTTTTTTCTAACGGAGTGTTTTCTGCTCATTCTTTAATCCTCCTTTTGCTATAAATGTTCTCTCGGCATGTTTCATGCTTGATTTGACTTTATCGCCCAGCAAACAAAGAAAGCGCATTCATTTCATTGATAAGCTAAAAAAAACTGGCAGCATGCGAAAACTGCAACTGCCAGGTTCAAACCTGTCTAGCCTTTAATACCAGATGCTGCGACGCCTTGAACGAAGTACTTCTGAAGTGCCAAGAAAACAATCACAACCGGAATAATGGAAACCACACTTGCAGCCATTATCAGACCGTACTCGGCGGAATATTGCGAAATGAACATTCGTAGTCCAATTTGTATAGTCTTGAGTTTCGTATCCGTCAAATAAATCATCGGCCCCAAGAAGTCATTCCAAGTGGCAACAAAGGTAAAAATCGTCAAGGTGGACAAAGCCGGCTTGGATAGTGGCAGCATAATTCTCGCCCAAATCCCATATTCGCTCAAGCCATCGATTCGGGCCGCCTCGCATAATTCATCTGGGACTCCCTGATAGAACTGGCGCATCAGAAATACTCCGAAAGCCGAGAATGCCTGCAATAGAATGATTGCCAGATGGGTATTGTTAAGTCCCATGTAACGCATCAAGATAAATTGCGGCACCATATATGCCTGCCAAGGAATCGCGATCGTAGCGATATATCCAAGGAATAAAACATTTTTCCCTCTGAATTGCAGTTTGGAGAATGCATACGCAGCAAAACTTGAAGTCAATAGCTGCAAAATCGTTACGATAATTGATAATTTCGCCGTGTTATAAATGAAGCGGTCCAGTGGAATACGGGTCCAGATATCCACGAAATTTCCCCAGCGCGGATTCGCCGGAATCCATTGCATCGGGAATGAGAACACATCCTTGTTCAGCTTGAGCGAAGAAGACAACATCCATATATATGGAACAAGCATACAGAGCACCGTAGCAAACAACAAAATATACACTAGCACCATCGTGCCGATTCTAATTCCTTTATTTGTACCCACCATATCTTTTGAATCCTCCTATTGTCCGTATTTCTTCTCGCCGCGGAACTGGACGATGGTGATGCCAAGTACCAGCAGAAACAATACAATGGCCATGGCGCTGGCATATCCGTAATCAAGCGAACGGAACGCCGTATTGTAGATTTGATAAACCATAACCCTTGTAGAATCGTTCAACTGGTTATCAGCGCCGGCAAATAGGTTGATAAAAATATCGTAGACTTTGAACGAATTGATGACTAGAATCATCAGCACAAAGAAGGATGTAGGCGCCAGTTGAGGGACCGTCACATTGCGGAATCTTCTCCAGGCGTTAGCACCATCAAGTTCAGCAGCCTCATACAATTCAGGGTTGATCCCCTGTAGACCTGCCAAGTAAATGACCATGTAATAGCCCATGTTTTTCCATACAGTGAACAGTATTACTGTGAACATCGCCCAGTGTTTATCCGCCGCCCAGCGGGGAAGATCCTCCAGTGGGATACCGGTAAGGGTATGCAAAATATTGTTGATCGGCCCCATCGTAGGGCTAAAGATAAAGTTCCATACCGCAGCAACGGCTACCAAGGATGCCACATATGGGAAAAAGAATACGGTTCTCATGAAATTGCGGGCCATGATCTTCTGATTAAGCAAAATCGCCAGCGCCAGCGCAACAATCATGGTGAACGGTACTACGCCAATAGTGTAAACAATGGTATTCCATAATGCTTTATGAAATGTTGTATCTTTAATAAGCCGGGTGAAATTGTCCAATCCGATATATTTCATTGGATTGGCCCCATCCCATTTCACAAAAGCTAGGATAAAGGCGAAAAACATGGGTACTAGTGTAAACACGGCAAATCCGATAAAGTTCGGCGCAATGAAGCTGTACGCTACCAGGTTTTCCCGGACACCTTTTGACAAATGACGTTTAGGAATTTTTTTTGTATCCAATATGGTTTCGTTCTGCATTCTTTCTCCTCCAAACCTTTCTATAAAAGGCGGGCTTTCACCCGCCCTTAGAATTCACCAACTCTCTTCAGGTTAATTGTTCAAGAGCTGCTGTACGCGCGTATTCATATCCTTCAAGCCTTCGTCGATCGAAGCGTTTTTGGTCATAATGTTATCGTGGGCTTCGTTTAGAATTACTTCAATGTCCGCACTCTTTTCATGCATTGGCATTTCCAAATAAGTCTGAACCGTAGTCAGTGCCGCTTTGCTGTTATCATCCGTAGGGAAACCGTCAATCGAAGTAATGGAACTGATAACTTCATCGTTCTTAATCGCTGGAATGGTTCCGGTGGAAGCAATGACCGTAGCACCTTCTTCACCAGTCACAAAGTTCATGAAATCAAGTGCCGCTTCTTTATTTTTGGATTTCTGATTTACAGCGAGGGAAGTAATTGTACCCAGTGTTGTACCCGCTTCCACACCATCCGGGTGAGGATATTTCACGATTCCCCAGTTGGTCGATTGGGACTCGCCGCTTTTCACCTTTTCAATTTGAGTCGCGATAAACCAACTGCCCATGTTCATCATCGCAACGGAATTGTTGTAGAACACACCGGAATAATGCGTGCTTGAAGTCTTTAGTGTGGCGTAATCCATAACGATACCATCTTCCTGTTCTTTCAAGATCCGTTCATAGGTTGGCTTCAGGAAATCGTAGTTTCCACCGACAACGTTGTTTTTACCGTCAAGAATACCGAACAATTGAACCGCGCTCCGCCAAGTATGATAATGGGCTCCGTATACTTTTTCAGAACCGCTGCCGGAGGTCATTTTTCTAGCAAGTTCATCATATTGGTCGAATGTCATATCATTACTTGGATACTCCACTCCCGCTTTATCGAACAAGTCCTTATTATAGTAGACAACCCAGAAATCACTCCGGAAAGGAAGCGCATACACTTCATCGTTCACTTCGATCTGTTCTACAGTACCGCCATAGACGGATGGATCAATGTTTTTGTCTCCCATGAATCCCTTGAGCGGCTCCAAGTGATTTTGTTTCACAAGGTTTGAGTATCCAGGAATATCCTTAATCGTAAGTACATCCAGATCTGCACCACCGGACAACTGTGTACTCAGCATTGTCATATAGTCAGTGGAACCAAGATCGACATATTCGATCGTTACATTCGGATGCTCAGCTTTATAGGCATCAATCAACGGCTGATAGTATGCTGTGGCTTCCCAATCCCACAATGCCCATTTCAAGGTCACAGGATCCTGTTTCGGTTCAGCGGAAGCGTTTGCAGTATTTCCCGTTTCTGGAGCAGCTGTTGCAGCACTGCCTTCGTTGTTGTTATTACCGGAACATCCGGCTAGCGCACTTAGGGAGAGTATTGTGGCAAAAGTCATGCCATAGAATCTTTTCAATTTCATATAAAAATCCCCTTTTCCTTCTGATTGTTTACACTGATCGGCTCATCCGATCTATTTCAAAGTTTAAGACTTTCCCATCTAGAATGGCATGTATTTTCAAACTCAGTTCATTCACTTTTCTTTGTTCTTCTCTTCCTCCTTGCTTCAAACCTGTAAAATCCTATTTAAAACATGTAAATTTCTCAGCTCCTCTGCCTTCCACTGTATGGAATCACAGGAATATGCTATGGTGTTAATATGGATATCGGTAAACTAGTTAAGCATATTATAAATAGAAGATTAACTTTGAACATGCATTAATTGAAAGATATTTTTGAAACCGCTTTATATTTTTCTGCATTTTGTAGAGGAGTGTTCAATACGGTAAGAAAATCAACCATTAAGAGCCGCATTATTCTGATCATGACCATCTTTGCGCTACTAATCGCCGCTCTGCTATCCTTTTTCAGCTATGAATTGATTACCTATTATCAGCGTAAAACAACCATCCAGGCGACTGAGTTCAACCTGCAGCTAGTTTCCCATATTATTGAACAAGATTTGATTAATCTCTCCTCATTAGCGATGACGAATAGCACCAACTCGTCCACCAATACATTACTCACTGATTATTTTGTATCTCCAAAGGCAAGCGCCAAGGATGCTGTTAATGTATTTAACTCCATGCAGGAGGACTTTCGGATCAATCGCTCCAATAGCTATGTCCGCCGCTTGATTGTTACGGGTAACAACGGAAAGTTCCTGCAGGTGGATAATTCCGTCAGCACTTCAATTCCACTTACTGTGCACAATATCGGTCTAATTCCCGGACTAAATAAAGATGCTGCGGAGCAGTGGGAACAAGTAATTAAGGACCCGCTCTCCACCACAAACGGAATTCCTTTTGTTCTACCTATTTACGGAGATGGGGCTGCCCGGATTGGAACGGTCTACTTACTCGCCAATACTTCCTTAATTACCGACAAGTTGAAGGGGTATTCCCTGCCTAAGAACTCCCGAATGCTGTTGACGCTCGGCAATCATCATTATCAGCTCATTGGCGATAAAGTGACTGCAATGACTACGCCGTATGAACCTGTAGCCTATACCGATGATAAGCCTGTCGGTCCACAAACCGAGCTGTCCATGATCAAGCTGGAGGATGAAGAAAGCCAAATCGTGGTCTCTTATCCCGTGCGGAGTGGAGTGATTCTGTCGCAGACCTTATCCAATGATCAATTCGCTCCCAAAGCAAATATATGGATTCTGGTAATGCTTGGCGTTTGTTTACTAGTCATCGTCTTAAGCGGCATTATTACTTTGTACTTAACCCGTAACATCAGTCTCCCGGTAGAGAAATTAAAGAAGCGAATTGATAAGATTGCCCAGGGCAACTTCTTGCTGGACCGCAATATCGAATGGAACAGTGAACTAGGTGATGTTGGTCGAGGTATCAACCGTCTATCACAGGACATTGTTGCGCTCATGGATAGCCGGCTCGCTGACGAGAAGCAGAAACAGGAGCTAGAGTACAGGATGCTGCAAAGTCAGATCAATCCCCACTTCTTGTACAACACACTGAATTCGATCAAATGGATGGCTACGATTCAGAATGCTACCGGCATTGCAGAAATGACTACTTCACTCTCCAGACTGCTGCGAAGCATCGCCAAAGACAACCGGAGACTAATGCCACTGAATGATGAGTTAAGCCTGCTCGATGACTATTTTCTGATTCAGAAATACCGGTATGGCAGTACAGTCTCGATGGTGAAGGAAATTGAAGATGAGGAACTACTCTCCGGCCTGATTCCCCGTTTCACGTTACAACCTCTGGTTGAGAATGCTATCTTCCATGGCATCGAGCCCAAAGGTAGAGGAGATATTCTCATCACGGTGAAAAAAAGCGGCTTTGCCGATATCCTGGTCACGATTGAAGACAATGGTGTAGGCATGAAGGAAGAACAAATCTCCACCATTCTGTGTGAATCGGAGGATGGAACTAGGGGAGTTTTCGAGAACGTTGGACTCCATAGTGTAAATGAGCGTTTACGGCTAGCCTTTGGGGAGAATTACGGTCTTTCGATTGAGAGTGAAATGGGCCAGTATACTCTAATGAAAATCCTTCTACCATTTATACAAAAAGAGTAGAATGGCAAATCTAGCAAGGATGTGGTCAAATTGATAAAATTATTAATTGCCGACGACGAAGCTCTTGTCTGTATCGGCTTGCAGTCTATGCTGAAATGGGAGCAATATAATATAGAGATTGTCGGTATCGCGCACAACGGTGCTCAAGAAGAAGAGATGATTGACACTCTCCGCCCGGACATCGTAATCAGCGATATCAAAATGCCAATTAAGAGCGGTTTAGAGGTTGCCGCTTCGATACGCCAAAAATATGGTCGACTTCCGCTATTCATTATGTTGACTAGTTATGAAGAATTTCAATACGCACGCGCAGCTATAGAGGTGCAGGCCACGGATTATCTAGTAAAGCTGGAACTCACTCCGGAAGCACTGGCCGAATCCATCCGAAAGGCCATTTCCTTTCTAGAGAGTTACCAGACGATGGAAAGCTACCCAAAGCTGGTTCACCGTGGCAACCTTCAGGCGCAGCGTGATAAATTCTTCATTCGTCTGTTCAATAACCTGTTCGAGAATAAGAACCAGTATCTCCTGCAGAAAGAGGATTTGGCGTTAGAGTTTTCCGAGCCCGCCTACCTAGTCTGTACTTGCCGCATTCTGGGCCCAGACACTGTTCCTCCCCGTGGAGATAAGCTGGTTGCCTTATGCTCAAGCACTGTGCAAATGGCAAAGGATACGCTTACTTCTATACAACCCTGTTATGTAACCAGTCTTGACTTACGTAATTTCGCCGTTGCTCTACCTGTCCCCGAAGTCGATCCCCGTCACTGGATGTCTGACATTGAGAAGCAACTTACCGACATGGCATCCGTATTACATAACTATTTCAATGTAACGATTATTGGTGCCATAGGGTTTGCCGTCGAGGACCCTTATTTAATGCGGGAGAGCTACCTAGCAGCTCGAAAGGCATTGCCAGTTGCCGTGCAAGAACGGTCTTTTGTTTTCTTCGATGAGAATGAACCTCTAGAGCAGGAACATCCGTTGTTTGATTTCTCTGAATCTCGTTCGGAAATCCGCCGTGCTTTTGAAGAACTAGATACCCTTGCTTTATACACCATCATCTCCAAGATGATTGAAATCTTCGAAGACCGACCTGACTTACTGGTGCCCGCCACTGATGCTGCCTGCAATATTCTGTATATGGCCACTTCGCTTCTTGCGGATGGAGAAAACATTGTAGAGCATATCTTTGAAAATGAACCTGAAGGCTACCGGGCCATCTATCAGATGCATACAATTGAAGAGATCGCCGGCTGGTTGATTCAGTTCCGTGATGGCTGCTCGGAAATTCTCTCTACTCGAAGACAAAGCTATAAAGAACAAATCGTCAAAAATGTCCAGGAATACATCAAAAGAAATCTCGGCACTAAGCTTTCACTGAATCAAGTAGCAGATGTCTTCAATTTCAGTCCAAACTATTTAAGCCATCTGTTCTCCAAAGTCGCTAAGGTCAATTATGTAGAATATATCACGGAGACTAAAATCACTGTGGCCAAGGAAATGATGATGCGCGGTGAAGGTCGTATTTACGAAATTTCCCAAAAACTCGGTTATGAAAGTGCCTTCTATTTCAGTAAGGTCTTCAAGAAAGTGACGGGGATTTCACCCAGAGAATATATGCAACAAATTGAAGCAGGCTGATAGTGATCGCCGGCCCCTCCAAAAAGCAACAGCATTCTTTAGCAATAATAGTGACACCCCGTCCGACAACAAAAAATCTCGTTTCCAAGACAAATGTCTAGGAAACGAGATTTTTTCGTAGTGCCATCCCTATTCGGCAAGCTATCACTAGGGACAAGCACCAGTAACTATTTCATTTGAGCTTGTTCTTCTCGAGTAGGACCAATTACGCCAGGTACACGAAGACCTGCTTGACGTAAGAGAACAGTCATTTGACCACGATGATGTGTCTGGTGATCTATAAGCGATCTAAGCATTGCACCACGAGGCATTAATCCAGCAAAGGTCTGTACACTCTCAACCATTTGCTCGTCCGTTAATTTCTCAACCTCAGAAGCAATATTAGCCGCGATATTCTTATAAGCTTCAACAATCACAGCCGCATGAGCCGGAACTTCCTTCGGATTGCCTACTGGAGTAAGTGTTAACCCTACCTGACCACCAAAAAACATCGGACAGGTTGCCAAGTGCCAACCTAACCATCCCAATGAGTTGTGACCTTCAACAATTACCTGATCTAATTTGTCATCGGTAAGTGATTCAAGAACGCGAATTGTCCCAGCAGAAGCGCTTGCCCATTCTCCTAGAAAATCTTGAACTGTTCTGTACATTTGAAATCCCCTTTATTGGTCGTTAAATAACGATTACTTAGTCATACCAATTAAATTATAACCTGTCACAGGTCCTGTTACAAATAATCTAAAGGATCATCATATTTTTCACTTAACTTGAGAAAAAGGGGACTTTCGGAGTATTCATGATTTTCGCATAATAAAATCTGGTCTATGGTTTGGGATGCTACATTTCTACTCGATTATATCGCAATCTGAAAGTATTTCCGGTTTATGGCGCATGCTATCCTGATTGGTTATTTTACGGATTACTTTACACGGCACACCTGCAGCAAAAGAATTTTCTGGGATGTCCTGAGTCACGACACTACCTGCACCTATTACGCATCGATCACCAATCGTAACACCTCCACATACCGTTACATTTGCTGAGAGCCAAACATCGTTACCAATGCTAACAGGCTTAGCATAGCATAAAGACGCAGCATCACCATTTTGATCAACCATTTGTCTACGCTCGGAGGCAACGAATGGGTGAATAGGCGTAACAATTGTTACATTAGGTCCAAAACTCACATGATCACCTATCGTAACCTGTGCATCATCTTGGACTGTAAGGTTATAGTTTCCAAAAAAATGATCACCAATTTTTGTATGAACACCATAATGAAAAAAAATGGGACCCTGGATAAAACAATGCTCACCTATGCTATCAAGTAACTGTGACAATATCGCTTCCCGCTCCTCTGTCTGATCCTCAAATGTTCGGCTATATTGACTACTCAAATTGTGGGCGAGAAGCTTTTTACGCTTTAGTTCTATGTTACCTGGATTGTATAATATCCCTTTGAATATTCGTTCTTCTTCTGTCAAATTGTTCACCTCTTTTAGTTTTTAGACAGTAAGTTCAATTTGAATGTTTTCTGGCCCTAAAATACTGCTTTCATAATATCCGTCACCTGTGGTCCGTGGTCCACTTAACGTTCTAAATCCCGCATCTGCCAATTGCTTGGTTAGCAGATCGACTTGTTCCTTACTGCCTAAGCTGAAAGCTAAATGAGTTAAGCCCGTCCGCAAGAGATCATGAACTCCTTCTATCATATCCGGTCTGCTCATAATCTCCAATCTCGCGCCGCCCTCAAACGTGAGAAAATAGGTTCTTAATCCCGTTTTGGGATTATGGTATTGTCGATTTGACTTCGCATTAAAGAATTGACTATAAAATTGTCTGCAGCTTTCTAAATCTTGTACATACATAGCAATATGTTCAATTTTCATAAAAATCTCCTTTCCGTCCCTACATGTATTAGTTTTGAACATAATTCCTCGTAATATCGTTAAGCCATTTAAATTTAAAATAACGCATTAAGGCAATCGGGGCTTTAATAACCTCGTCTAAATTGATGATAATAAATATCGTTAGAGGGGAGAGATGCCACACAAATGCACTCATGTATCCTAATGGTAATATGATGCCCCACATTACAATCGTATCACACCAAAAGCCAAATCTAGAATCTCCTCCAGCAACAAATATTCCTCCAATCGTCGTGGAGTTTATCGATTTCGGAATACAACAATAAGCACAGACAAAAAGCATCCCACTCAAATATATTTGTGCTTGATCATCCAAATTGACAAGTAGAAACACTATAGGCTTCAGTAATAGCAAAGTAATACCTGCAACGATGCCAAACAAAACAGCATATACATTTAATATTTTCCCAGCTCTTTTAGCCATTTCAATTTCGCCATTGCCTAGATATTTACCAACAAGTACGGAGCCACCACTTGCAATACCTCCACATAATACAATAACCAGATTCTTAACGACCGAGGCAACTGAATTTGCAGCGACCATATCTGCATTGACATGTCCAATAATTGCAGATGTCACAGTTAATGCGCATCCCCAAACAATATAATTTCCTTGGACGGGTAGTGTATACCTCAAAAAATCCTTAATCAAATTACGCTGAACCATGTCACGTAAAGGTAACCTAAACTTTATATTTGATTTGATCGAGTGGATGATACAGCAACCAAATTCAACGATACGTGCCAAAACTGTAGAGAAAGCAACTGCCACTACAGCCTTTTCTGAATTACCCGGATAAAGTATGAAAATACTTATTACATTCAAGAGAATGTTCAATATAAGGCACATAGAACTGATCCAGGCACTCACACGGGCATTTTCCATGCTTCTAATGACACTAAAGTACATTTGGGATATTCCGCTTATCAGATAGGAGAACGAGATCACTCGCAAGAAACTCGATCCATATTGAATTAACTCGACGTCAGTTGTGAAAAACCGCATTAATTGATCCGGCATTAACAGCGATATCCCAAAAAAGATAGCGGATATAATAATAGACATCGTACATCCGATACTAAAGACTCGTTCAATTGTCATTAAATCTTTCTTTCCCCAATACTGAGCAGTCAAAATACCTACTCCTGCAGCCAATCCCATATAAAACAGTGTTAAAACAAATGTAATTTGCCCAGCCAACGATACAGCAGACATTGTAGACTGGTTTATAAAACCTAACATGAATATATCTATTGTCACGGCTAACGATGAAATGAGGTTTTGTAAAGCAATCGGAATGACCAAATTAAGCAATTGACGATTGAAATGCTTATCTCTCATCTCAAACGTGCTTCTTCATCCAGATCTTCCTTAGTGATCTCTTTGTCTTTGTAATAGTATTTTTGGTCGTGTTCATTAATGGTGCGCATCACCCTGCATGGATTACCAACAGCAATAGAGTTAGCCGGAATATCTTTTGTTACAACACTGCCGGCACCAATAACGGTATTTTCTCCAATTGTGACCCCTGGACAAATTGTAACATTCGCCCCGATCCAACAATTGTTCTCAATTTTCACCGGATCAGCATACATATATCCTCTGTAATCTGGATGGATTGGATGTCCCACTGTAGCAATCGTTACAGATGGACCGAACATAACATTTTTTCCGATAATAATTTTAGTGTCGTCAACAAAATTACAATTAAAATTAATGTACGTTCCATCTCCAATCTCAATATTCGTACCATAGCAAAAGTAAAAGGGCGGCTCGATCCACACCTTTGTTTCTTTACCAAATATCTCTTGCATGAGTTGTGTACGTTTTTCTAGATTATCTGGCGCTGTTATATTAAAGGCATGCATTCTTCTTTTTGCCTGTAGTCTGTCTTCAGGCAGTCCTTCACAGTAATCAGTAAATAGTTTACCGGAGGCAATACGTTCTCTCATCGTCATATTTCTGGCTCCTTATAATATCTTTTGGATTTTGTATTATTGTCGTGCAATATCAAAATTGTATAATTTCTGAGTAGTCCTATCCACCGAAATCAAATATAATTCTATTAAAATCGTATTTTGTTTGAGGGAGATGTGATTGTGAGTGCAGAGCTGGAAGTATTCTCTGATTTATCGGAAGAACTAAATTATAATCTTCCTGATTTTCCACTATACGTACGAAAAGGAGCACTTAATCATTTCGATAAATATGCAGCAGCATGCCATTGGCATCCGGACTTGGAATTTATTTTAGTGCTAGATGGGGAGATGGAGTATTTTGTAAACGGAGAAATTGTACTGATTGAACGAGGTAACGGAATATTCGTTAATAGCAAGCGTATGCATTATGGTTTCTCCACCAATAAATTGGATTGTACATTCATTGTCGTTGCTGTTCATCCTTCACTACTCGGAATAAACACACATGTAGGCAAAGTATATTGGGATGAGAAATTCGGTTCTAATACTGAAGACTATATTATGATTACTTCACAAAGCACGTGGGGAAAGGACATCCTGCATTCCTTACATCGGATTTATGAAGAAATGAACAGCACTCCTTGCAACCCACTACGCCTTCTTTCACTGGCTACATCACTATGTGCAGACGTCGGAGATCATATACAGAGGGTTCCTGGGCAGATAAATGATGACCAGTCATGGATTGCCGTTTGGAAAATGACGGGATATATTCATCATCATTTTGACCTTAGAGTAACCCTGAATGACATCGCTACGGCTGGGTCTGTTTGCAGGAGCAGATGTTGTGAGTTGTTTGGCACATACATTGGCCAAACGCCTAATACTTACCTAGTGCGATATCGTATTCAAAAGAGCTCCGAGATGCTGGTAGGAACTAATCGATCGATTAGTGAAATTGCGATGAACTGCGGATTTCAAAGTGCGAGCTATTTTTCATCAGTTTTTCGTAATGAGACTGGTTTGACGCCTCAGAATTACCGAAAGAAATCTCGAACACCTTCCCGTTCAAATTAGCTTATTGACGTGTGCTTCCCAAGAATAGCTTATTTTTCGGTTTGGCACTCGCGACCTCAAATCCACCCTCGCGAATGCCAAAGAAGCCAATAAATCCAAAGTTCATTGGGTTACTGGCTTCGTTCATTATAATCAAGATACGACGTATGATTCACCTAAAACATGCTTAATACTGTATGACCCCTCTATCATTTCCGTGGCTATAAATGACTCCATATCACTAGATTCAATATCATACAACACTTCAATTTCCTTGGAGAACAAAATGTTTCCTTCCTTGATAAGTTCAGAGAGAGATGGAACATTTTCAGCTTTTACATCTCCATTGTAAACTTGTTGAAGTCCGTCGACATAGGCTTCTAATGATCGTGCCCCCACAATTTTAACACCTTTATTTTCTTCATTCACCATGATAATGGTTGGAAATCCACGTACACCAAGTCTGCCTGCTAACTCAAAATCCTGCTCTAACAAATCTTGTGCCGATCCAAGAGCAGCATCCGCAACTATTTCTTCGCCATTTAGCTCAATGTTGTTGACTATATCAACTAAAGTTTTCTCCTCTCCAATATTCTGATTGAAGGCGAATACAGCTTCTCTTGCCTGACGCAAAAACTCATTTTCTTTACCCGGATATATATTTTGTATAACCTTGTATACTCTAGATGACGGGTACGAAGAAAGAATCGGATTGTTTTTCCACAAAGAACCATCGATAGGCATACGTGAATGTAAACCGACTTCTCTCCAATGCTCCGCAACATCCGAAGGCTGTTGAATGCCATTGGAGACATCTGCAAAACCATGCCAGCTAGAAAGCAAACCACCCATAATCGTCTTCACATTAAAATATTGACCATACTGCAGAATAAAACGATTGAGTACCGGCTCAAGCGCCCAACAGTGGGAACAGATCGGATCTGTTGCATAGTAAAGTGTGATTTTGGGGGACTGTAGATTAAAGTCGATCATTTCCATTTGCTCTTCATCCCCTGGCCCACAGACACCGGTTTTAAGGTCACACATCATATTTGAATTATTCATATATAAATCACCTTTCGCTGGAGAATCAAAGAAAGTGCCCTCTTGTAGAAGTTCTTTGTATGGGAGTATTATAATACCAATACAAAATCAAACAAGTACGTTTATTTTTAATACTAAGTATCTTTAATAATACTATTAGATTGGAGTTATGTATGAAATACGAGTTTAGACTTGATCAATTATGTCCTGCAACCTTCGCATTCCATGTAATCAGCGGAAAATGGAACCTCCCGATCCTAGCCATTCTTAGTGAGAACGACAACATACGCTATAACGAGTTAAAAAGAAGACTGCATGGAATAACAGGGACTACCTTAACCAACTCACTGAGGGATCTTATAGAATATGGAATCATTCATCGGGAGCAGTATAACGAAGTACCACCAAGAGTTGAGTATTCTCTGACTTCATCTGGAAAAGAATTAGTGCCTTTAATTGAATCCGTTGTTGAATGGGGACAAAGAAATATTGGGGTGAAGGATAATTCCTAGAATGCTTTCTCACTCCTATTCCCGTATCTCCAAATGCATATACGAAGCCGCTTCATCCCAAGGAACGCTATATCCCGCTCCCTTTGCACAGAACATAGAGCTGGAGGTGTACTCAGGATCAGCATTGCGGTCGTATCCAATCCTTGCGATGACCTGAGCTGTGTTATGACATGGCTGATAACCGCCTAACTTCATCGAGATTGCTCCCTTTCCCTTCGTGAATGAAGCAAGCTCTACTGCATAATGCATGAACGTCGCGACAGGCGCACGTCCCTGAATAAACATCGATTCACCTAGCATTTCTGGCGGGTCAAATTCACCATGGGCCAGCTGTATATCAGACATTACGCGTCCGATCAGCTCTGCATCGACTTTGATTTTGAATTGATAATAGGGTTCCAGTAGAATTTTGTTCGCTTGCTCCAATCCCTGCCGCAGTGCCCGCAGTGTCGCCTCCCGAAAGTCACCGCCATGAGTGTGCTTCTGATGCGCTGCCCCGGTTAAAAGCGTTATATACAGATCGGTGACGGGAGAGCCGGTAAGAACTCCACGATGGTCCTTTTCTAGTAAATGCTGACCGACGAGATGCTGATACCCTGTGCTGAGCTGCTCAACATGGCATGTACTCCGATATGTAATTCCCTCACCACGTTTCGCAGGCGCAAGCCGGAGATGCACCTCTGCATAATGCTTAAGAGGTTCGAAATGCCCACAACCAATCACAATGTCTGCGATCGTCTCTTTGTATAATATCTCTGGCTTGGAGAACGATACCTTGAGCTGGAAACGGTCTAACACCACCTGCTGAAGTACCTCTAGCTGGATCATTCCCATCACATGAACATGAATCTCCTCCAGCTTGCCCTCCCATGTCACTCGCAGCGTAGGGTCTTCGGCTTGCAGGATCATGAAATAGCGTAGCACTTCTCTGGATGATATCCCCAAATTGAATACAACTTTGGATTTCAACGCTGACACAAGACGGGATTCTACTTGATCTGAATGATTACCTATACCCAGTCCAATGGCTGCATCAGTTAGGCCCGTAACGGCAACAAGCTGTCCCGCGGAAGCCTCATCGCATGAAGTATATTTCCCCCCATGATAGATACGAATAGAAGTGATTTTCTGGCTTAACTCCTCATGTTCTGAAGTGCTATAGCAGAGATCCTCCCGTACCCGTAACTTTCCAGCTAATATCTTCATAAAAGTCAGTCGCGTGCCTTGCAGCTCATGACGCACCTTATATACTCGTGCCCCGAACACTGCGTTTACTTCATAAGTCGATTCCATTAGTAGTTGCATCGTCTGCATCCATTCCGCAATCCCCTGATCCAATAGAGCTGCTCCACTCATAACGGGAAAAACCACCCGTTCTTTAACCATTTGTTTCAGCGTAGCCAATACCTGCCCAGGATAAATGTTGTCTTCGAGATATGCCACCATCAAGGTTTCATCTCGCTCAGCAACGGCGGTAATGACCTCTTCAGGCAGCACGCTCTGATCTAGACCTTTTGCCAAATACAACATATCCGGTGAAAATTGCTGCCTTAACGCTTTTAGCACACGCTGGACGTCAGCACCGGTACGATCTATTTTGTTAATAAATATAAAAGTGGGTATGCCATATTCCTGTAGCAATTGCCAGACCGTCTCGGTATGCCCTTCAATGCCCTCCACAGCACTTAAGATGACTACCGCATAATCCATGACCTGTAAAGCGCGCTCCATCTCAGCTGAAAAATCGACATGCCCCGGTGTGTCAATGAGCTGATACGATTGTTCGTTATATTTCATCACCGCCTGGTCAGCAAAAATCGTTATCCCCCGTGCCCGCTCCATCTCATGACTATCCAAAAAGGCATCCTGATGATCGACTCTCCCCCGAGTCTTAATTCCGGAAGCATGGTATAGGAGCTGCTCTGCGAAGGTGGTTTTGCCGGCATCAACATGTGCTAGCAGTCCGATGGTGATTGGTGATGCTTCTGACAGTTTACAATACATATTTCTACCATCCATTCAGTCAATCTGTTATATAAGAATCGTAGCCGAAATCTAGTAGCTTGTACAGAATCTCTCACCACCGACAGCATGCGGTAACGCCCGAAGATCCATATTATCCAATGACATAACCATCCTCGATGAAGGATTTAGCTAGAATAATATGCAAGAAAGACACTAGACAAGCTATTGAGATGATGATTATGTCCCTATTAACTTATAAAAAAACCGGTAACCCTTAACAGAAAGGATTACCGGCTCAATGAATAGTTAGTTTTTGTGGTTTTTCATTTTAAACGAGAATTCACTGTTAGGAAATTCAATGCGATAACGTTAATATTTCTAATCTCCTTAAAACAATAAATCATCTACTCTCTAGACTCAACAGCTTTTTATCTAGAAATGCCTTTACATCTTTAGCAAGCTGTATGGATGCTTCAATTTCCAACTTAGTTGTTGAAACACTTTCAATGCTGCATCCAATTGGAATTCCCTTCTCCAGCCCGAACTCAAATAGTTCTTCAAATATTTTTTGAGATAGCTGAATGGATTTATCCAAAATGTCGTTCGAGTATTTCAACTCGTTTTCTAACCATCCCGGGATACTGATCCCCAACCATTTCATAAATTGTAGTGTTTTCGCTGTGCCACATGGTGCAAGATTAAATAAAATAGGAACCATTTCAAAACCCTTATTCGTATTGTAATAATATAAATCAGACAATAAATTTTTTGATGCCTCTACATTATAAGTTGCCTGAGTGATAAAAAAGCTGCACCCATTGTTAATCTTTTCGACAATCCGTGTATGCTCATCATTCTTTTTTATATGTCTTTCAGGAATGACAACTCCTCCAAAATTCAAATTACTATTTAACTGTTTGCTTAGCTTATAAGCATCTGGTAAATTCAATTTCACCTCTTGCTTACTTGACGAAGCGCCCACATACACGGAAAATCTGTCTTCACTTTCGTCAGTCTTAATCCAATCCGCGAACGAAGCTCTTGTATCATTACCGACGCACCGATAAATTATTTTCGGGACCTCCACTTGTCTTAAATATTTATCACCATAGACAGCCGGATCAATCGTTGGTAAATATGGGTAAGGTCTTTCATGATCAACTCTTTCTGCTTCCTCCTGGACGTCGTAAAGAATTAAAGCATCTAAATCAACGTTTTTAAGTCTTTCAACCTGTTTCTGTGCAATTTCTGATATCTTTTCTGGTGAATGGCTTGCCTTCGGTGGTGTCATCCCATATGTTAAAATACCAGGTTTCTTGCTCAATATTTTTTGTTTAAATGTACTCTCTGCCGCTCCCAAAATAAAAAACTCCTCTACACGTCTCTTTTAAGTTAAGGCTACCATGGCAGGCTTAATATGTATAACTTATATTTACTATATCTAGTTATATTTTAAAGCTATGATTCCCTATTGGTACTTATCAAGTAGTACATCATGGAGGCGGAACTTCTAGATTTTAATGTTGACAACCATTTGGTCTGACTATAATATTAGAAGTCCTGCCAACCTTAAAGTTGGCGATAAGGGGACCGAAAGGTTCATTCTTATTTAAAAAGGGTGAGTATTATGAATAAAGAAGAATTAATGGAAAGCGCACGTAACACAAAGAAAGCTGCTTATGCCCCTTATTCTAAATTTCCAGTTGGAGCAGCCTTATTACTTAAAGATGGAAATGTTATTAATGGAGTAAATGTAGAAAATGTATCTTTTGGTGCTACTAACTGTGCAGAGAGAACAGCAATCTTCACAGCTATTACAAAGGGCTATACTAAAGGTGATTTTCAGGCTATAGCTGTAGCAGGTGACACAATGGATTTTCTGCCGCCATGCAGTATCTGCAGACAAGTATTATCGGAATTCTGTTTGCCCGACATGCCTGTCTATTTAACCAATGAGAAAAAAGAAATCTTAGAGCTGAGTTTAAGGGATTTATTGCCTTACGCATTCAAAAATTTAGATATGTAAAAATAATACCTACCATAGTGGAATATCAAAAACACGCGTACCTGTGTTAGACAAGTACGCGTGTTTTTGTGTTTAAAAGCTTAGTCAGAACACAGAGTTCACAGACCAGACACACTGCGTAAATACGTTGTGACTTACCAAATCGCAATTCCAACCTTATCTTTTTCTTTAAGTACTACCTTTATCATTTCCAAAGCATTTCTGACACTAAATTCAATAAATTCTTTATCATAGTCTGTATGTAGTTCTATAGTATCTAAATTATCAAGCAAAATAAGGAATTCACTTTCCAGTTTTTCTATTCCTTCATCAAATGCAAAAATATTCGTATTCTTTAAAGAATATATTAACTCACATCCGAGTTCACTAATTAAATCATTTCCCCAGAGAGTTTTTCTGCATGATTCGAAACCAAACAAATTATTATGTGGTGCGGGTACCTGCTCCTCCAAAAAATTAGTATCTACAATTATACTTCCCTTTTGAATTACACTAATTATCAAACTCATATAGATTCTTTTTTCTTTTGTTTCTTTTG
This sequence comes from Paenibacillus sp. FSL R5-0744, assembly GCF_037972555.1. Taxonomy (NCBI): domain Bacteria; kingdom Bacillati; phylum Bacillota; class Bacilli; order Caryophanales; family Paenibacillaceae; genus Paenibacillus; species Paenibacillus sp. FSL R5-0744. The sequence goes on along the minus strand of NZ_CP150228.1, from coordinate 2,431,976 downwards.
TTTCTTATAACATCATCAATAAATAAAAAAACAAGCGATCCATTGAGATAAAAGATTAACACTTCCTCTCGATGATCGCTTGCTTTTAGTAGCTATGCATAGTCACATTTCTAGTTTTCCCATAAAACATTTATTGGCTCTACCGTTTACCCGCAACGGCTATACCCGCAATTCCCGCAAGTCTTACAGCCCTCAATATTAATCAGCGAAGCGCCGCCGCAAGAAGGACAAAGGTCACGGGAAGCAGAAGTGTGGTTATGCGCGCCATGTCCGCCCTGACCATCTTCAATAGAAGCTGCCGCAGGAACACTCGCTTTCAACTCCGCTTTTAAAGCTTCATTGAAATCTTCTAGCTCCAAAGTTGCTGCAATTGGTGCAGGCAAATGATCATCATGAGCGTTATTCAGTACATGAGTCTCCAATGCCTTAGCTACAGCATCTGCAATGGATTCTACTCGATTCGCACCGAAGCCGATTGCACCTGATCCGCCGATACCTTTCAGATGTTTGATCAACAATTCTACCTTCTCACCATGATCTCCATAACGGAGGAACAAGGAGCAGACACGACCGAGTGCTTCTGCCATCGCAAAGACATCAGAACCTGCTTTACCTACATTCAGGAAGATTTCTGCCGGTGTGCCATCTAGATCATTGATCGTAATATACGCCATACCAAAAGGTGTGTTGATTTTATAGGTTGCGCCGCGCAGAACCTGCGGACGTTTCTTGTATTGTTTATCCAGCTCTTTAGTAGGAGCTTGAGGTGCTGGGCTTGCCGTTACAACATTTGCTTCAGGAGTCGTTGTAACTTCAACTGCTGGAGTTACCTCTTCTGCTGCATCTTCCTTCTTCGAGGTTTGCAGAACTTGCACATCACGGCTACCATCACGGTAGATCGTAACCCCTTTACAGCCCAGATCGAAGGCCATTTCATATAGCTCAGCCGTCTCTTCTACTGTGAAGTCAGACGGGCAGTTGGCTGTCTTGGAAATCGAGCTATCTACCCAGCGTTGAATCGCTGCTTGCGCACGAATATGATCCTTAGCTGACAAATCCATCGAAGTCACGAAATAATCTGGCAGCTCTTCACCTGGATGAGCTTCAAGCCATTCTTGGGCGATTGGAACGAACTGCTCATCGTAGCCAAGGCGACTTTGACGGAAATATTTAAAAGCAAAATAAGGCTCAATACCTGTCGAGGTGCCAACCATTGTACCTGTGCTACCTGTAGGTGCTTGTGTTATCACTGTAACGTTACGCATGCCATGTTTACGGATCGCTTCACCAACCTCTGGATACGTTTCGAGCATATTTTTCATAAAGCCGCTCATTAAATATTTCTCTGTGTCAAAAGCTAGGAAGGATCCCTTCTCACCAGCAATCTCTGCAGAAGCAAGGTATGCTTCACGAGCCATAAAGCCGTAAAGCTTGTCCAAAAACGCCAAAGATTCCGGGCTACCGTAACGGATGTTCAATTTGATCATCAGCTCAGCAAGACCCATCGTTCCGAGACCCACACGGCGTTCGTTTTTCTGATTCGCTTCATTTTCCGGGAAATGATAAGGCGTCTTATCAATGACATTGTCCAAGAAACGTACGGAATAACGCGTCGTAGTCGCGAGATCTTCCCAGTCTACATCATGATTCTTCTCATCGTAGAATTTGGACAGGTTCACAGCAGACAAATTGCAGACTCCCCAGCCTGGCAGTCCTTGCTCCCCACATGGGTTCGTACAAATGATCGGATTAAAATACCAGCTGTTGGACATCTGATTGTAGTATTCCATGAACACAACGCCTGGCTCAGCGGATTTCCAAGCGGATTCAATAATGGTGCGCCACACATCACGCGCTTTAACGGTGCGATAATGAATAACGTTTTTGCCCGCAGCCTTCCACTTGTCTAGATCTCCATCCCACAAATCGTTGTACTCTGGATCTGTAGTATCCGGAAATACGAGATCCCAATCCAGATTTTCTTTTACAGCCTTCATAAAGCTATTGCTCACACATACCGAAAGGTTCGCATTCGTAACTTGACCCATCGTTTGCTTTACGGTAATGAAGTCCTCCACATCTGGATGCCAGTCATTAATCATGAGCATAAGTGCACCACGGCGGCTACCGCCTTGTTCAATTAATCCAGTGGTATAGCTAAACAGACCGCCCCAAGATACAGAACCACTGGAAGAACCATTAACACCTCTCACAATTGCCCGGCGTGGACGTAGAGAGGATAGGTTAATCCCTACACCGCCACCACGAGCCATAATTTCTGTCATTTCAGCCAACGTCTGCATAATGCCGCCACGGCTATCTTTTGGAGAAGGAATTACATAACAGTTGAACAGGGTTAGTTCTTCACTAGCGCCTGCACCAGCAGCAATTCGTCCACCCGGGACGAGCTTCCAATCATCCAGAATCGAACGGAATTTACCCGCCCATTCTACTTGAAGCTCAGGCGTCTTCTCCACAGAAGCCATAGCTGTAGACAGACGATCCCACATTTCCTCTGGTGTTTTTTCTATATTAAGCGTCAGCTTTTCAACATCTGATTTCACAAGTTCGCCGCTGCGCGTCTTCACGGTTACGACTCTGCCGTTACGTTCTACGATCTCTCCGACTTCCTTCGTGGGAAACTTCGGATCATCTTTTGTTAGAACGAGTACAACATCGCCCACTTTAGCATTATTGCTGTCGGCATCCTTCCAAGCATAACGATCCAAAAATATTTTTTCACTTAGCCCTTCAAGGCGTTGCTTACGTTCCACTTTACCCAATAGAAAAACCTCCCGCAATGTAGTAAATATTAGTTCCAGTTCAGGTGTGGGCGTACATTTTGTGACCCACAACAAAAACTTCCTTACACTTATCTTCCGTCTTACGGGTGTATGTAGGAAGTTCATCTTGTCAATAACAAATAGCAGCTACGCACTTTAAAAAATCACATTTTCATGCTTTTGTCACAATATATTGTGTGCGTCAGCTTTTAAACTATACCACATATTGTATCGAAGGTCTTTTTCGAAAATAGAGTTAAGCAGCCGAAATATCGCAAACCTTGCCGCGTTTTCTCGCTTTTACTCTCTTTTTTAAAGGCTATCAAGAAAAATAGAAGGTTATGAATTCTCTTGTTTAAGAGCATACTACTCCTACGAATGATGATATAAATTAGCACCTGAGGAGGCTGTACCATGACGCAATTATTCCGTAATTCTCTACCTCACAAAGGTGGAAAGTCAGCGCCTATACTGCCTGTTCCTCTTTCTTTTGACCGGAATTGGCTACAGGATCTAGAACTCAAACTAGATAAAGGTGGTCCGTGGGGAGACTACCGTCTGTCCAAACTTGCTGTGCAAGGTGAACAAACGGGTCTAGTAACCAGCTTCGATGAGCTGCAATGCATGAAACATTTATCCGGATTATCCCCGCTTCCTCATCAGCTCGATACCGCGCATAAGGTTTTGTTTGAGATGTCGGGCCGCGCGATTCTCGCAGACGAGGTTGGACTAGGAAAGACGATTGAAGCAGGACTTGTACTCAAGGAATATCTTGTCCGCGGTCTAGTCTCTAAAGTGCTTATTCTGGTACCCGCTTCCCTCGTATTGCAGTGGGTCCGCGAGCTGAATGCCAAGTTTGGCATCTCTGCTGTTGCACAGAAAAAAGCATATTCCTGGGGGAATGCGATCGTCGTCGCATCTATGGATACCGCGAAGCGCGATCCTCATAAAGAGATGCTGCTGGAAAATGAATATGACATGTTGATTATTGATGAAGCGCATAAGCTGAAGAACAAGAAATCGACCAATTATCTATTTGTACAGCAATTACGCAAAAAATATTGCCTGCTCCTAACCGCTACTCCCGTTCAGAATGATCTGGGCGAGCTATTTAATTTGATCACTTTACTGAAACCGGGGCAACTAGGAAATCAGGGTGATTTTGCTTCCAATTTCGTCGTTGATAAACGCCAACCTAAGAATGAAGGTCAGCTAAGGGACGAGCTATCGAAGGTGATGATCCGCAATCGGCGTGGCGAAGGTCCAGTTAATTTTACGAAACGAAAAGTCCGTAATATTCCGCTAGTTCTTTCACAGGAAGAGAGAGTATTATATGACGCTGTCACTTCTTTTGTTAAAGATCAGTATCAGGAATCAGGCGGCAATCTTAGCAGCATGCTTTCCTTGGTAACGCTTCAGCGTGAGGTGTGCAGCAGTAGGGATGCCGTCTTCATCACTTTAGTTAATCTGATCAAGAAGCTGCCTGCTGATTCGCCGAAACGCGATCGGATGATGGAGCTATTGCAGACACTTCGTACGGTTAAGACCAATACCAAAGCCGAAACAACACTATCTCTCATTCAAGAAATGAATGAAAAGGTCATCGTTTTTACAGAGTATCGCGCGACTCAAGAATATTTGCTTCAGTATTTCCGCGAACATGGGCTAATGTGTGTTTCTTATTCCGGCGGGATGAATCGTGGTAAAAAGGACTGGATGATGGACCTCTTCCGCGGTCGTGCTCAAGTCATGATCGCTACTGAAGCGGGTGGTGAGGGCATAAACCTGCAGTTCTGTCACCATATGATCAACTTCGATCTGCCGTGGAATCCCATGAGAGTAGAACAACGGATTGGGCGGGTGCACCGGTTAGGTCAGGAAAATGACGTGGTTATCTATAATTTGTCCACACAGGGCACGATTGAAGAACATATTCTGCATCTGCTACACGAGAAGATCAATATGTTCGAAATGGTCATTGGCGGGCTGGATGTGATTCTGGAGCGCTTTGAGAAGAAAGAATCACTGGAGAAAAGTTTATACAAAATCATGCTCGAATCCCGCTCCGACGAAGAGTTGCGAAATGAGCTTGATCATATCGGTGAATCCCTAAGTGAGTTGACTCAGGGTATTAAAAAGGAAAGTGAGACTGCGACATGACCCTCAACTCACAGGAAGTACGCAAACATGTTATGGATTATCTGGAGGCGACAGAATGCTCCATCATTGAAGTATCGCCCATTCACGTAACTGTAAAGCTATCGCCAAGAGCTGACAGAATGCTAACAGATCGACCTTATTATTGGGGATTCGTGGAGCGTACTGGTGTTGATCCGGAGACACTCTCTTTCACTTTTGTATTTGATCCGGAAAAATACGATAGCCAGGCAGCTATAGAAGTTCCGCAAACGGTAAATCACAGCATCGGAGCATTGAATCCGCCAATTACCGGAAACCCAGCGATGGGCGCCACAACAGATGCTGAGGCTAGCGCAGATCTATTGAATCCAACATCACCTGAATCTAATGTGGTTCATGTCCCCTCCTCAAATCCAGAAGATAGCATCCTAGCCCGCTACTTCGGTATTATACCTGCACTGCCCCGAATTGGGCCCGGTATGATAAGACGTGAAGATATCATCTATGGTAGCAAGCGCCTGCAGCAAATTTGGAGTGCGGCGCAAGATGAAGGGAAATGCCTTTACTTATTTGAAGATCCCGGTAGCAGGCAGCGGAATACACTCTTCTCTGCAGCTTATGAACCGTGGCTCGGCGTCTGCTATAAAGTGGAGATGAGCTGCGATTTGAAACGGGAAGAACTGCATTATCTTGGAATATCGCTGACAAAAGGGACCATCATTGATGACTTTAACGCTAAGATAGCCTCGCGGGAGATGATCCCCCGTTTACCAGAAAACGTCCATATTCAGCCTTATGAATTAACAGTGACAGCCGCTACAGATTTATTAGAGGCTCATCTTACCTCTCATCTAGCCGAACTCGATTACACTTGGGCAGAACAGGCCCGTGAGCGTCTTAGAATCGAGCTGGCTATCATTGATATTTATTACGGAGAGCTGCTGAAAGAGCCTGATGAAGAAAAACGTTTAGGCACTCAAGAGCAGTATAACCGTCGTCGACAGGAGACCATTTGGCAATATGAGCCGCAAATTGCAGTTTCTGCGATAACCTACGGACTGTTTCATCTGCGAAGCCTATAGAATGCGACCCTACTCGCTAAAAGCAGGCAAAAAAACAAGAGAACTTCCGCCTTCAAGCGCGACAGCAAGCAACAGCCTTTTTATAGCCTGTCCACTACAATAGAGTAAAGCTTAACTTTCCTGACATTTCTTAACAAAGAAAGGTGATCGACGCCATGAAAATAAGTTTGCGGCGGAGGCTGAAACTTGCGGGTCAAGGATGCCTCCTCCTGCTTCTAAGCTTTGGACTGTTTGTATCCAGTTCTGGTTCCCCTTCAGCACTGGCGCTGGCCAGAGTAAGTGTGATCCAGTCAGTCACGCAGGATGCAATTCCTGTATTGAAGATGAGTACCTTACCTTCACCCAGTACGGTCCAAGAATTCGCTAAGGCTACACTGAACAAGCTCGCTGCAGAAGCTCCATTTACAGCCTGGAAGGATGCAAGGATAGAATATTATCCTCTTGGTCCAGGTACACATGGCTGGCTTGTAAATGTAATGAAGGGTGAAGAGCGGATCGGATACATGATCATTTCCGCTACCGATACAGGCGGATATATGTTAAGTGAATATGGAGCCGGCACTTACGGACTCCCATACAGTTTAAATGATCTGCGCCAGTTTTTGGTGCAGAAAGGTCTCATTACATCATCTTTTTCAGGAACAATAAACCTTACTGCTTTATATGCACCACTTCTACCGGTCTGGAAAATAACCATTGACGAAAAGACGGTTTACATCAATGCTTCCGTACCGCAAATTTTACCTTGGACACTGAGCAAGGCGGAAGAAGTCCTTAAAGAGCAGCCTCCAGCAACAGATGTAATTACTAATCTTAATCCTGACGTATCACCGTTATCGGCCTACAATAGTGGAGGGTCAGATGATCCTTACGAAGATATCCTATGGCTGACTGCTCCTAAACTAACTACAGTGAGCGGCGACAATATCGCACTTCTGATCAGACCTAAGGAAAGCATCGCTTATCAAGCTGCTGGGCGAAACGACCTTGTCGGGGCACCATTTATGATTACAGGCTATCAGAGCTGGCAGTCTTCTCAAGGTCAAGCTGAGAACAATAAAACTACCGTATACGCGGCCTCAGGCCCTGAAGGAAAACGATACTTACCACTCACTGCACTACAAAATAATGGAACACTGCATAAGCTGCCAGACAAAACAACCAAAGCACTCGGATATAATCGTTAACACAAGCATAAACGCCTTCGGCGTCCTTATGAGTACGGTAAGTGTTTATGCGAGAAATAGAAGGATAATTTATAACGTAAGCATATAAATTCTTATATTTAAACAAATGCAAATAACCTTCCACTGCCACCCATGAATAATGGCACTGGAAGGTTATTTGCTATTTAACCTTTAGTCTTTTTTATCATGACTCCACTTGCTTCGCCAGATAGACCACCCAAGCGGGAGCATGCCAAACCATTTCTGTGACCACGGCTGCTTCGTAGCCGCTCTACGAGCATGAATGGCACGCGGATCCTCGATATATACGACTACCTTCTCCGTTATATACTTTACAAGCTCATCGCCACCGGAAGCCATTTAAACACCTCCTAAAATGTAAGTGAATTCAGATTATCAGTATCCGTTCCATGGTCTTAGTGTGCACCACTCCACTTGGATCTAAACTACAGACTTCTGATTTGTCGAATAGGTTTACCTATTAAAGCACAATCTAACAAAGAATCCATAAGACGTTATTCACTTGCAAGGAGGCGTTTCACTTGAACAACTGGAGAAAACAATCCTTTTCCAGAACAGCAGCTGCTCTATGTGGCTTTCGAATCACTCTAACTACCCTAGGACTACTAATGTTGTTTATGGGCAGCTCCTTAGCCTCTGCGACACCAGAGAAACCTGTGATGAAGGATGACCGTCAGCATTTATTAGGACACGGACATCGTATGATCCTAATTGATGCGGGACACGGAGGCATCGACGGTGGAACTTCCTACGGTAATATTCTTGAAAAAGATATCACCTTAGATATCTCACGTCGATTATTTCTACTTCTGGGTAGCGATGGCTTTGACGTTGCTTTAAATCGCAATGGAGATTATGCCCCAAGTGATGAGAACCGCTGGCTGCGTAGTAAATCTCGACATCTGCGGGATCTTGCACAGCGTAAAGAGCTCGCTGAGACATTACCTGCTACTGTAGTGGTAAGCATCCATATTAACTGGGCGCCTTCCCCTTCCAAACATGGTCCACTTGTATTGTACCGTCAAGAGGGCCGTAGCTTCATGCTTGCTAAGTCCATTCAGCATCAGCTAAACAATCTTTACGATGTCGAGGCTCATCCAAGACCAGGCAAGCCCTTTTATTTACTCAACAAAATAACCGCCACAACTGTTATCGTTGAGGCGGGTTTTGTAAGCAGTCCGACTGACCGCGCAAAGTTATGCACCCCTAAAGGGCAGCAACAAATCGCTGAAGCCATCGCTGATGGTATTGTAGCTTATCTTATGGAAGTTTAAGTTGGGAGCTCCATTTCATCTCTTTTTTTACCAGATCAGAAATCCCTATAAACTCAACATTGTCTTTCATCTGTTCAATACCGCTGCGGATTCCTGCGGCGGTCTCTTTCCCAAATACACCAACATGACCAATCGTTACACAAAATCGTTGATCCTTCGCCATGTCTTTGACGAGACCCATTTGTTTCAGAACATGACTTGCTGTATGTGTGTCATCTAAAAAGATATGGTTCTCTACGCGTGGCAACCCCATCCGATAAGCCATATTGCCAGCAACGGAACGGTAGTTGGTCTTGCTGTCTACAAAAAATAATCCTCGTTCTTTGCATACAGATAAGATCACTGCCATAATCCGCTCATCTCCGGTAATTTTCGAACCCATATGGTTATTTATCCCGATCGCATAAGGAACATTATCGAGTGCTGCCTCAACCTTTTGTCGCACTTCCTCATCGGACATTTTGGCCAATATGGCTCCTGGTCCAAGCCATTTAGGATTACCTTGGCGCGGCTCCATCGGCAAATGAACCAGAACATCATCTCCGCGTTCATGGGCGCGAGTGGCATCCTTTACGGATGTAGGTAAAAAAGGCATGACGGCTACAGTAAGCTTTATCGGTAACGAGAACATTTCATCTGTCCCCTTCATGCCATTGCCGAAATCGTCAATAATGATAGCGACCTTATCACGTTTGGGTGCACTCTCTTCAAGCTGCGTATTTGTAGCGTTGTCTTTAGACGTGGCAGCAGAGACAGCCGGCGTAGCCGGAACAATTGTGGTAATCAATACTGCAGCAACAGCAAGCCAATTCAGTAAGTAACGTTTAACCTTTCGACTGTCCTTCATCAAGAGGAACGCCTCCTTCGTCTTAAACAATTGTTCTCATTGTTTGGTTCAAGAAGGTTAAATATGTACGGGGAGGGTTCGCAATAATTTACAATCGAGCTGTTGCTAATGCCCGCGCTTGTCTGTGGCAAGGATTGCTTCCAGCACATCCACAGATTGAACTTCAAATGGCATATTCTTCATTGGGCTCTCTTGGGAGCAGCTAGCTTCTGCCACCACCATTAATTTATCCATATCGCTACTGGTAATCCCAAGCTCCTTAAGTGTGACGGGAAGGCCGACTTTTTGCAGAAAGCAATGACCTGAGCGATCTCATCTTCTGAAGCCTTCTCCAAGACCAACTGCACGATCGTAGCAAAGGCAACCTTCTCACCATGTAGGACATTCCTGCATTCCTCATGCAGGGTCAGTCCGTTATGAATAGCATGGGCTGCAGCAAGCCCACCGCTCTCAAAACCAACGCCGCTCAAGTAAATATTAGCTTCAACAATATGTTCCACTGATGAAGAGGTGATCCCCTGTTTAACATCCATGAGTGCGGATTCACCTTCAGCAAGAAGTGTGTCCAGACAAGCACGTGCTAAAGAGAACGCTGCGATTGTGCTAGTCCCGCCTGCATGAGTAACCGCTCCAGATTCACGGCAAGCTCTTGCTTCGTAATAGGTGGACAAAGCATCACCCATTCCAGCCGCCAGCAATCTTGCAGAAGCTTTAGCGATGATATCGATATCTGCGATCACCATATCAGGATTTCTTTTTAATGGAAGATAACAGTCGAAGTCACCTTCGTCCGTATACAACACTGATATTGCGCTGCAAGGTGCATCCGTCGAGGCCACTGTGGGTACAATAACTACCGGGAGATCCGCCATGTGGCTTACTGCTTTTGCCGTATCTAGGGTCTTGCCGCCACCGATTCCTATGATAACTTCAGCGTGCTTCAGGCCAAGTTCTAGCACTATCTCATCCACCTGATTACGGCTGCACTCACCCTTGAATTCGCGCATCATAAGGGGAATATCGTTCACTTCAAAGCTGTGTAAAATATCCTCCTTGTACATGGAAAAAATATAAGGATCTACAATCGCAAAAGCTCTGTTCGATCCTAGCTGCAAACAATAATCTCCCAGCTTACGAATCTCGCCATACCCCTGAATATATTTAGTCGGTGAACATATGATCTGCGTCATGGTTTCACTCCTCTTTTTGTATATTCTTTTATTCTAAGGAGTGTTGCTTCAGACTGGCTATAAAAAAAGATGCTATAGACTTTTGTCTTAAATAAATCCGCCGTTCACACGAATCGTCTGGCCCGTAACCCACTGTGATTCCTTACTAGCTAGAAACAAAACTACACTCGAGATGTCCTCAGGCTCACCCAAGCGTCCAAAAGAATTCATACTCCCAACATTCGCAATCTCTTCAGCTGACTTCCCAACTGTGAAAAGCTCCGTATTAACAGGACCTGGCGAAACCGCATTAATCGTGATTCCTTTTCGTCCAAATTCTTTAGCTAGCTGACGAGTGAATTGTTCCACTGCTCCCTTTGTTCCCGCATAAACGCTGTAGGTTGGGAACATCTGGCCTGTAACCGATGTCGAGAAATTAATGATCCGTCCGTTCTCACTCATATGTTTAGCCGCTTGCTGGCAAGCAAAAAAGGTACCCTTCACATTGATAGCGAACTGTTTGTCGAAGTCTTCTTCCGTCATACTCGCAATCGGCTTTGTGATCATAATGCCTGCGTTGTTAACGAGAATATCGATTTGTCCATAAGCTTCCAATGTGGCTTGGAATAATTGTTCTAGCTCTGCCACTTGGCTGATATCCGCTCGGATAGCGATAGCTTCTCCACCCTTTTGCTTAATTTCGTTCACAACTTCCTCTGCCTTGCTTGAACTGCTTGCATAATTAACAACAACCTTCGCACCATGTAACGCCAAGTTCTCCGCAATTTCCCGTCCCATACCTCTTGAAGCTCCAGTCACTAATGCAACTTTTCCAACCAAATTCTGATCCATCATTTATTCCTCCTATTCGTTTGCCTTTCTTGTTGGTCTGATTATAAATCGAACACCCACAAATAACAAGTGACAATTATTATTTTTTGTCATTCAATATAATTGTTCTCCAGACGCAAAAAAACCTTCCGATCTTCATCAAAAGGTTTAGTCCATCATTTTTCTATTATGAAATATGCTATAACAATTTATGACGAAATTCCGGAAAGCATCAAATCCCAAACAGAGGCAAACTCCTGATCAATCGAACCCGACTGCCACTCTTTCGCATGAGCAGGATGATGAAATCGTGATGTTGCATTAAAAATAGCTCTTGCCGTAACCTCTGATTCCAATGCTTTAAACTCCCCGGTTTGTATACCTTTTTCAAGAATGCGTGCGAGTTGCCCAATTAATTGATCTACGTGTTGGGTAATCATATCTACGGCTTCTAAAGTTACGGAGGCGTACATAGCAAACATTTCGGAATCTTCTACAGCATAGCTCCGTTTACTGTGAATTAGAGTATCTAACCACAGATGTAGCTGCTCTTTGGCATTCCCATCAAATTGCTCAGTAACGTCCTTCAATGGGGCTAAAATATTTTGATGCAACCATCTTTCGGTTACCGATTCGCGCAAAGCTGCTTTACTGGAAAAATGTCTATATAGCGTACCATGACTAACCTTCAGTACCCTCGCTACATCAACAACTGAGGTCTTATCCGGGCCAAAACGCCGGAGTACTTGTTCAGCCGCATCCAAAATGTTTTCTTTAGATAATGGAAGATCATTCGACATTGGTATTTCCCCTCACTCTATTTCTGATGGTACTTATCATAGCATATAATATTCAAAAACGAACTGACAATAATCTTACTTTGTCATTTGTAAAATCATTATCAGTATATACGTGCACAAACTTATCATACTAAGATCCACATTTTGGTATCCAATTCTCATCAGCCGCTGAGTACCTACCATACCCCAACAACAGAAAACCTCCTTGATTTCTCAAGAAGGTTCCTTACTTTCATCTACTTACTCACTCGTCCAGCTTCGCCCTAGCAAACTTACCAATCTTCGAAATCGCCTGCTCTGCTTCTGGGAGCATATACGCTAAGAAATGAAAAACACTCCACATATTATCCCATATTTCCAGTTCCACATGAACACCCGATCCACTCGCCCGTTCAGCCAACCTCGTTGAATCGCTTAATAGCACCTCATGGTTGCCTACTTGAACAAGTAAATCAGGCAATCCCTGCAAATTCATTCTTAACGGCGATAATATTGAAGCCCACTCGGTTCGAGTACCTACATATGCTTCAAGTATCCGTTTATTCCCTTCCAAGCTACCTGTCGGATCAAGCTCCGCACGACTCTGATACGATTCACCATCCAAATGAACAAGATCTGTATGCGGCGAGATAAAAAAAGCACCTGCTGGTAACTCGCTCCCCTCATCCCTCAAAGTAATCAGTGTCATCAGCGCAAGGCTGGCTCCAACAGAGTCTCCTCCAAACACGATATCACTGGCAGAATATCCATTAGCAAGCAACCACCGGTAAGCCCCTATACAATCTTCATTAGCGGCGGGATAGATATACTCGGGTGCAAGGCGATATTCAATGATTAGCACTTTCATGCCACTCGCCTTTGCAATTCGTGCTGCTAGATCCCGATAAAACTCACAGGTTCCTGAAACAAAACCACCACCATGAAAATAAAGAATCACTTTATCATCAGGTGGAGCTGCTTCCACAGGAATGATCCACTCTCCGCTTAATGGCCCAACCCTGACCCGCTCGACTGTAACATCCGTATGACTGGACATATTCGCAGCCGCCTCAACCATTTCTTGCCGGATATGCTCTACAGACTTACTTTCAAACCGATTGTTTTGTTTCAGGTAATCTTTGATCGCTGCAAGCTGTTCTATACTCGTCTTTTCCATATCGATAATCCCTCCTACAGGTCTTTTCAACTCAAAGTGTAAAGCCTGTAGGTGACTACAAGGTCAAGTTAAGATTCCATTTTCAGGATTTCTAGCGTTGACTGTACTCCAGGATGTTTATCCTTGGCTAATAAATTTTTTCTCAAGTCTGCGAGAGAAGCAAGCTTTATCTCCTGCTTTGCAATTTCATTGCGGACTCGATCCATTTTTTTATCTACAACTTTCACAAAATCATCTATGCTAATGCCACTGCTTTCCGATTTTAACAATGCCTTTTTAATTTCCTTTAGGGTGAATCCACATTGCTTAGCATTATGTATAAACGTAAGTCGACTTAGCGCTTCTTCAGAATAAAGACGGTAGCCGGCTTCCGATCGTATAGGTGTACTAATTAGACCCAGTTCCTCATAATACCTCAGTGTTTCCATATTCACATTTGCCATCTTGGCCATTTGGCCTCGCAAGTATTCCGTCATGATCTACGCCCCCTTGGAATTGCCTATATTATACCAAAATCCAGATAATACAGAGGGTATCAAAATAGAGCCAATAATTAATCGGGATCAATTTAAAACTCCTTATCTACACAAAAAAAACGGCATTTCTGCCGTTTCCCCATGTCTACTCTTCTACCTACAACACTTTACTTCGAACCGCATTTTTCTGTATTAGAGAAATCTGTCCGGCATGAATACCTGTGTGATACATAAGTCTTCCTACCGCTTCAAGCGGAGTAGATGTGCCAAAAGACGACTCTACGCTTACATGCCAAGCATCTTCCGGAAGCTCCCGCATCGCTGTAATCAGATTCTCGTTGGAAGCAGACAGCAGATCCACCAGTTCACTTAATGTAGTATACGCTGCGTCATCGGCTTGAGGTTTAGGTCTACCAAAGAACCACTCTGCAAACATAAATTCTACCTCGGCATTATGAGAAATCAAACCTCCGATGGATGAATTCCCTAATTTAAGATTTAAATCTTCTTCCGGCAATGCCTTCACCATTTTATGAAATCGCTCTTGAACCGCTTGCCAGATGGGCAGTACTGAAGTAATAGTCATCGGCTATTTGCTCCCTTGTACAGCTGCTTCTTCGTCTTTCTTCTTATCAATAACAACGTGATTAAATACATTCGCATCTACATCAATATCGAACGCCAACCCAAAACCTACAACATAACGCCCCTTCAACGGAGTTAGTTCGAACAGTGAAAAATCCAGTCCGCGCAGCAATTTCAGCATGGCCTCACCATGGTCAGCATTGAACAATTCAAAGATATCCTCATATCCATCATTTCCGATATTGCTTGAAGTACAACTCCAGCGCACACGCTCAGTTGCAAATTTATTGTTTGTTTCAGACTCATCCGCAATTAGAAAGGCGTCCACAAAATCATTATTTTCCATATAGCCATAGTGCTCTGCGATTTTACTAATATAGATATACAGCTTGCCGTCTTTCTTTACGAAAGGCGCATAACTAATAAAGGGCTTACCTTCATCATCGATCAAACTCAAAATCAGGTTCTTACGTTTATTAATAAATTGCAAGTAGTTTTCTTTATTTTTCTCCACATCTACAGGCTTCTTCATTTAAAATCCCTCCATGAATAGGTTGTGTCACACAATGAATCTATCGAACAGTACTCAACAAATGAATACGAGGTTTCTTCTCTGTGGGCACATACTGGACTTCCGAGTCCATCCGGTATATATCCCTTATCATATCGGTTGTCATGACTTCATTCGGTGTGCCATACATCGCCTTCTCACCCGCCTGCACTACAACGATACTATCGCTATAAGAAGAAGCTTGATTGAGATCATGCAGCACCATTACTACGGTCATGCCCATGTCTTGATTTAACTCGCGAACAAGCTCAAGCACTTCATGCTGATGCGAAATATCCAAGTACGTGGTTGGTTCGTCAAGCAACATGATGAGTGGACGCTGCGCTAAAGCCATTGCAATCCAGGCACGCTGTGATTCACCACCTGACAATGAAGCTACGGCTCGGTCCTTATACTCCATCAAATGTGTCTTTTCAAGGGCCCAATGAACAATGTCCATATCCTCTTGGTTCAATCTTTCAAACCACTTTTTATGTGGATATCTGCCATACGAGACCAGATCGATCACAGTCATATCACTCGGTGCTTGATTCTTCTGGCTCAGCATGCACATTTTTCGTGCGACTTGTTTGGCGCTCATGGTCTTCAGATCCGTACCATCGAGTATGACCGTACCCGTGTGATAAGGAATTAGCCGTGATACCGCTTTGAGCAAAGTGGATTTACCGGAGCCGTTCGGTCCTATGATGGAGACGATCTCACCCTTTTTTACGGAAAAAGAGAAGTTGTTAATCACGCTTTTCTGCTCATACCGAATCGAAATGGAATCGACAGTAAACATGTTAGAACGCCTTCTTTCTCATCAGGTATAGAAAATATGGTCCGCCAATCACAGCCATAAGGATACCTGCAGGGATATCTAGGGGTGCAAACAGGGTACGTCCACCTGTATCCGCAATTAACAGAACCAATGCACCAAGAGCCATACTCATCGGCAAAAGATATTTGTAATCTGAACCCACGAGCAATCTCGCCATATGAGGTACAACTAGACCGACAAATCCGATCATTCCAATGGCTGCTACAGAAATAGCCGCTAGAAATACTGCCAGCAAGGAGAGCAGGATACGAATTCGGTTCACATTTTCACCCAGATTCGAAGCCACCTGATCACCCAGACGAATGATATTTGCCTTACGAATGGCAAAGAAAGATAGGATCCAACCTGCAATCGCATATGGGAAGACCATCATCAACGCATTATTCCCTTTTGCCGCAAGACTGCCGTTAAGCCATTGAACCGCTGCAGGGAGTCTATCGCTGTACATGATTGTTAATAGTCCAATGAGTCCTCCGCAAAGCGCATTCACAGCAACACCAGATAAAATAATAGTAATCGGTGAAATACCGGTTCGTCTCCAAGCTAATGCATATACAATACCAGCAGCAATTAGCCCTCCAACAAAAGCGGCAATCGGAATGAACTCAGTATACTGTGGTGCAGCAAGCATTATAACAAGAACACATGCAGCCGCGCCGCTAGTTACACCCGTCAATCCAGGATCAGCAAGTGGGTTACCCATCACAGCTTGCAGCAGTGCGCCCGAGATCGCTATATTCGCTCCGATGATCATCGCCAGTAACACACGTGGCAATCGAATATCCCATATGATGGTGGCATTCACCGCCTTAGACGATGAACCAAAGATCGTGCTTAGTATGTCTGATACCGGAATAAAAACAGAGCCTAATCCGATGGCAATAATCGCGGCAACGAGCGCTAATAGAACCGTTATAATAACAACTATTCTGCTACGAGATGTATTTATCACTTGCTGTCTCCTTTAATTATTCATAGAAGTATTTTGCGATTTCAGTTAGGGCTGTTTCTGCGTTAATGATCGAGGTTACGCCGAACACACTGTAATCTAAAATCTGAATTTTGTCGTTTTTATAAGCAGAGAGCTTCGTCCAAGTTTCATTTTTCTCTATTTCTTTTTTAAATTTGTCCTTTGTCGCTCCGTGGTCACCTGAAGCCAATACGAGAATGACGTCAGGATCAGCGGCTACGACGTTCTCCATATTAATAGGAGAGTAAGTATCGGTAACTTTAAGTACAGAAGTAGCAATGTTATCAGCGCCAAGCTTTTTCACCAAACTACCTAGATAAGATTTCTCACTCATAACCATGAAGGAATCAGAGGTTCCAATAACGAGCATCACGCTCGGCAGTTCTTTTCCTTCGGCTAATTTACTTAGCTCATTTTCTTTATCCAATATCTTACTCAAAGCCGCATTCATCTCATCTTTTTTATTAAAATAAGTACCTAATACTTTAAGGCTAAGCTTTAAATCCTCGAAGGATTCTGTGCGTAGATATGCTTTTTGCAAATCCATGCCTTCCAGTGTCTTATCCAGTGTGCTTCGAAGTGATTCTGCTCCCAGCAGCAAGTCTGGCTCAAGCTTTGTTACTACTTCAAGATCCGGTGCCATTGGCGAACCAATTTTATCTATCGATTCAAAATCAGCAGGGATTGGATTGGTGGAGGTTGGCACCCCAACTGGTGTGATTCCAAGCAAGTAGAGCATTTCTGTTAATGGTACAGATGTAGTTACAATTCGCTGTGGAACTGTGGCTGGAAACTGGCTTAATGCTTCATTGAACAATGCTTCATCTACACCATCATGCTCCAGACTGTATTCCTTTCCAGCATCCGCTGTTTTCGCTGCTTCTGTTGTATTCGCTGCATTTGCTTCTTTCGTTTCATTAGCAGCTGTATTCGTTACGGCTTCATTCTTGGTTTGATTGTCCGCTGTATTGGTGGACGAACATGCAGTCATTGCAGTAAGCGCTGCAACAACCAGAAGTACTAATAATTTCTTCAAAATCTATCCCTCCGAGTATGTATAATTATACGTTCCAAGTAGTGATAATGATTTTCATTTTCATCTACGATTTCTATGATAATGGTTATCATTGGGAAGTGTCAAGAATTTTATTTTAATTTTAAACTAGAAAAAACACCTTAAACATCCCATTAAAAAGGACAACCTTTCTTGTAGAAAAATAGGAATTCGGTGTCGTATGAACCCTTCACTTTCTTAAATCCACAAAAAAACCACATCCAAAGGACGTGGTCAATATGCATAATAAACCTAAATATTTAATTATAGATTGGAATAAATCTATCTCGATTATTAATAATGGAATCTTCTTCTGATTTCGCTTATAAATTTCCGGTCAGAAAAAATTATCATCCCAATAATGGTTAGGAGTGAGTATACGATAGAGAAAACACTGGTCCAAATGACATGAGATAAATTAAATACAAACAGAAGCATAGGACATAAATTAATAAAGAACATCGCTAAAATATAGCCTATATCATGACGCCATAATGATTTTTGAACAATTGCGAGCACAGTCATAATAAATGTAGCTGCCACTCCAAACAGTGGAATTGCATAGTTGGTAGACCATCCCCTAAAACCAACAAATATATCGATCACCAATAGGAAAATGGACAACATGACATAGTGATATAAAATTTTCCTGCCAATATGTTTATTAGATAAAATGGTGTCTTTAACAACGATCCACGCATAGATAAGACCTGTACTTACGATAATTGACCATATTCTCGGATTGATATGATAGGTCAACGCATTAATTGTAATCGAAAGCACGATCGCAGATATAGTCAAAAAGAGGAACAATTTAGCTACCGTAAATGGTTTGGTTTCCTGATAGATCTCTTTATAGGACGGGTATTCTGTCGTGCTCTCTCCCCTGATCTTAATTGGCTTGGAGCATAGTGGACAACGATAATGTTGATTATCAACCGTCACGTTGCAACGAATACATTTAGTCATTCGCTAATCCCCCAATCGTTTGAGTAGATTTTAACTTCAAGTCCAGCCTCACCCGCTAAGGTCGAAAAGAAATATTGCAATATATCGGATTCCACTATATTTCTGGTAAACGTGATCACCAGCTTATCATTGACTGAGCTGATCCCACAGTTCATAGGGCTTTTATTGGATGGATAGACTAATGCCTCGATTAGCTCTACGTGCTTGTACATTTGCTGTGGCAACATAATATTGCCGATATTGGACAAGGTCAGTGTTCTTTTACTTTCCCCAAGCATATGAAACCCTAAATTCACGAACCAGTTCTTCAAAAATAACGGGACAAACAACGTAGCTTTGTTCCGTTCAAGCGCCACATTATTGTAAATGATATTTTGCAAATTTTCTTTCCCCGTTTTATACTTCAGCATCTCATTCATTCTAAAAATTAATTCATCCAGTGTGGTATCTTCCGTGATTCGCGCGCCAAGATTAACTACGCCAAAGAAGTTACGAAGAGTACGTGAAGGGAATGCTTTGCGCAAATTGACAGGCACTGCGATAACCACGGGAGCATTACTTTTGCTATATTTAATTCTTGTTTGATAAATAGAATAACTCAGTAATGCGGATAAATAAGCAGTGATCGTACTTCCTTTTTGCTTAGCGAGGGCATTCAATTGGGAGGCACTTACGACCCCGTGTACCACGTTATTTCCGAACTGTTCGAAAGCGGTACCTTTAATGTGGTACGCTCGGCTGTTTCTAACCGATTCAACATAACAATCCTTGTAGTATCTGCGAAAAGCATCCTCCATATCATGGATATCCACTCCTGAATCAGCGAGTAAAATCCGGTCCTCAGTGTCAATTTCATGTCCCATATACATTAGATAATAGTACAGCAGTGATTTTAAAAACTCGACAGCCCCATTACCATCCGTAAGCGCATGGAACACTTCAACAGAGACCCTATTTTTGTAGTATAAAACCTTAAATAAATATCCATTGTTTGTAGTTGGATCAATGTTGCGACAAGGATACTGCTGATCCTCAGCGATCACAATTTTATCCGTGCTAGACTCTAAATAATTCCAAAACACACCCCTGCGAAGCTTCACAGTGAACATCGGAAATCTGTCGAATACCGTATCGGCGGCTTGCTGTAACGCATCCACATCTACAGGATTTGTCAGAACCGCTGAGATCCGATAAACAGAAGTGTTTTTTGTGTTTGTAACGGATGGAAATAGTTTTGCTGCGTTATCAAGTTTGTACCACTTTTTCACTTCAAAACTCCTCTTTTATTCTGCTGTTACTGGTTGATACTCCACTTTTGCATTGTCTTCCTCAAACAAACATAGCTTACCACGACACAGATTATCTCTGCCACTACAAAGGAAAGCCATAAGCCGATGTTACCAAACATTAAAGGAAGGATAAAGAAATTCCCCATCAACAAGGCATACCGTAAAATCGCCAAAATCGCGGATGTTCTTGGATTGTTAATGGCTGTGTACAAAGCGTTAATTATAATATTGGCCCCTACAAAGATAAAATTAAAGCTATAAAATGTGATGATTTCACTTGATGTAGTCATGACCTGAAGATTGTCTTTTACAAAAAGAGAAATTAAGGGAGATTTAAAAATAATCAATATCGCTGTACAAACCACACCAACTAATGTCACTATTTTAATCGCCATGGTAATCAATTCCGTTATACGGCTATATTCCTTCGCTCCGTAATTCACGCTGCTAATGGCTCCTAACCCTCTCGACATGCCCATGATAACTGCATTAACTACAAGTGAGATATACTGAACTACCGCAAATGAAGATACCCCTATTTCACCAAATTTAGAGATCAAAATCCAGTTGAAGATCATAGAAGAAAAACCCGCACTGAATTGCGTAATCGCTTCTGAAGAACCGTTATAGATCATCCTTCCGATTGCTTTAAAATCCACTTTCCATCTACCCACTTTTAAAAAGCTATCCTTTGAGATAAAATTCGAGAAAAATAATATAAAAACAATCGTTGCACTGATCCCAGATGCCAAAGCAGCACCGGTAATCCCCATATCGAAAACGCAGATAAAAATTAAATCCAAGATGATATTTAAAACTACACTCAGTAAATTACCAACCATATAAAGCTGAGGTTTCCCCATAGATTGCAATGAAATACCAAGTAAAATATTAAAAATTACAGGCACGACAAATATACCAAAAGTCTGTATGTAATCAACAACCATAGGAAAAAGCACTGAATTTGCTCCAACTATTCTAGCCAGTACATGAGGAAAAAAAACTACTATTATGAAAATAACTACGGCTATCATGAGCAATGTGTAAAAAGCATTATTGAAGTAGTGGTTGGCTTTCCCCTTGTTCTGCTCTCCCAGACTAATAGCGGTTAATGTATTTCCTCCAATAGCAATTAAGATCCCTATACAGGAAATAATATTAAAAATCGGTGAAGCCATATTCACTGCAGCTAGCGCATTAGGTCCTACAAAACGCCCCAAAATGATTCCGTTAATAATTCCGTACAGACACATAGAAAGTGAAGCTACGATCCCAGGGATTGCATAACCGCGAAATAGTTTGGAAATTGGATCTTTTAATACATTGAGTTCTGTTGTCTTCATCTTGTCATTCTCCATTCACTGTTTTGAAATTTTAGATAAAAATCAGTACAATGAACACTATAATCTCTTGTGTAACACAAGAGTCAACGGGAGAACGATGCAATGAACAACTATTATTCTATTGGTGAAACAGCAAAACTAGCAGACACAACTATCGAAACCTTGCGGCATTATGACCGAATTCACTTGCTGAAGCCTGCTAAAGTAGATCCCTCCTCCGGTTATCGCTATTATTCAGATAAAGAGCTTATTTATCTTGATGTCATCAACTTCTGCAAAAAAAAGAATATGCCACTTCATAAGATTAAAGATGTTTTTACGAATGATAATCTTGATTATATTATTAATTTTCTTAAAACAAAGGACGATGAAATCGAACAAGAAATCAAGCAGCTGAATAAGACAAAATCACAGCTTAAAGCTTTACAAAAACAATATGAAAATCAAGCTTATTTATCCGATGTGCCTCTATCCCCCACCCATTTTTCAACTAAGGCTTTGGGAGAAAGAGCGATCGTAAAAATCCACTCCCTACAGAAACCCAGCCTCGAAAGTTTCCATCAACTGCAGAATGCGCTAAATCAACAGCTTGAAGATGAGTCAAGAGATGCATTCGCCTTTGATCTTCGTGCAAATATTATGACTACGTTGGAGCCTAGTGAGAATCCATCTGTCTTTTTTGTAGTTTGTGAGAAGTACCCTGAACAGGCCGGCTGTATTTCAATATTACCTAAAGGAATTTATCTCTATGGTTATTGCTCGGAGGAGCAGAGATTGGAAACGATGCAGAATATCGCTGCATATGCTAAAGCCGAATATAATACGGAGATTCCATTTGTCATCCAGACAGTCATTTTCACCGGAATGTTTCAGTGGGTTTATGAGATTCAAGTATGGTTAAAATCTGCATGATCTAAAATAAGACAAATAAAACAGCACGCGGCGATATAGGATCGACACGTGCTGTTGTTAACTTGAGTATAACTAAGCTAGTCCAAATTTAGAACCTAGCTACATAGAATTCTCGATCTGACGGTACATTAAAGCTTTTTATAGCATTTCCGTTCTCATCTCTTAATGTGAGAAGATACGGCACCGTTGTTAGTGTGCTAACTGTTGGGAATCTAGCTACACCAAATTCATCGAAATCAGCAACTATAGCTGGATTTCCAGTTCTCAATAATGAAGCGGTCCACCCTGTAGTGTCTTTAGGTGTTCCAGTTGCATTTGTACCAATAGCGAGAACAATAAATCTGTCCAATGTCTGTCTGATTCTCCGTTTCTTCCGGGTTGCAGCTGCTTTCACTCTTTTTGCCGCGAGGGCTTTGGCCGCCATAACGGCTTGCTTATTGACTGGCTTCTTAATCATTGCCATTTACTTCACCACTTTCTTTTTAGGATACGATAGTAGATGCAAGATTTGGAATGCTTGACCTCACTTTTACCTACTATTCTAGAAATGTACTTTATTCCTAGATTCATAGATTCGTACCCACTGGATCAGTGGTGCATATAATGCACTTGTGAGGTGATCCATTAATAAATGAGCCGACAATTTTGGCCAGAGCAATATAGTTCAAGAATCCATAGGGCGCTAAGAAAAAGAATTCAACACTCCCAAGTCCGTCGCGGTACATCCGCTAAAATTCCTATCATTATCAAATTCAAACAAAAAATGACCCCAGCACAGCTGAAGTCATTACAAAAACATCTAAAATCACACGACTTTCCTATCAAACATCATCTCCCCATACTAAATTCTGTATCATCAAGAGTTTCGATGAACTGTCTGAAACAGATGTGCAGTTGGCATGGAATCGATCAAATCTATGTAGACGGAATTAAAAAAACATCACTTTATATAGCAACGCCATCCATCGGTTCTACATCCGTCCAAAAGAAACAGGGACTTACCGGAAAAGGAATCAACATTGCCATTCTTGACACAGGAGTGTATAGGCACCCTGATCTTATTCAGCCCTGTAACCGTATCGTAGCTTTTAAAGATTTTATCAATCACAGAAAACTTCCCTACGACGATAACGGCCATGGGACTCATATCGCAGGGGACGCGGCAGGCAACGGATGGATGAGTAAAGGAAAATACAAAAGCCCTGCTCCAAAAGCAGGGATCGTTGGTGTTAAAGTACTTGATAAGAATGGTGACGGATATGACTCCACGATTATTAAAGGAATTGAGTGGTGTATTGCGAATCGAAAGCGACTAAAACTACGTATCCTTTCGATGTCATTAGGGGGTACGGTAAATTCACCTTGTTCTGACGACCCGTTGTGCCAAGCCGTAGAAAAAGCAATAAAGGCTGGACTCACTGTTGTGATAGCAGCTGGAAATAGCGGCCCTGGACGCAGGACGATAGAATCTCCTGGGATTAGCCCTTCTGCAATTACCGTAGGTGCAGTGGATGACCGTCGCACGCTCACACAAAAGGACGACCGGATTACCTCGTATTCAAGCCGCGGACCTGCACCGGGAGGGCGAAAGAAACCAGACCTCGTAGCTCCTGGCGAAACCATTATCTCTCTTCGTGCGCCTCATTCCAAGCTAGATCGCGAGCTTCCTTACTTGCGGATCGCTAAAAATTACTTTGTGCTGTCCGGTACCAGTGTCTCAACACCTATAGTCTCTGGTGTCATTGCTCAATTGCTGCAGAGAAATCCCTCACTAACTCCTAAGCAAGTGAAATCCATACTAAAAAAGAACACATTCTCTCTGAAACTCCAGCCTAACACAGCCGGCTCTGGTGAGATCAATGCAAGATTTTTATTGTGATTTTGCTTCCTTCTTTAAAGCTGTGATAACAGAAACTGATAACACTTCAGTAAATTTACCCGTAGGTTCCATTTCTAATAAAGAAGATTTCAAATCCGCTTCGAATTGTTCCAAGTGATCTCCAAATAAGCGCTTTGAAGCATAGGATGTGGAATACAAATTGCCAAGAATCGAATCCACCATCCATGTCACTGAATAACTCGGTAAAATCAATTTTTCCACATCCTTAAAGCTAGATCGCGCAACAATATCCTCATGTCTTTCTTTAGGATGAGTATAGATGCTATCTCCTGCGATTCTTTCGTTACCTAACCAGCGTTTCACTACTTCATTTACCTTAAGCTGCCAAGATAATGGCTCTTGCCCTACATTAAAAGTATCAATAATTGCTAGACCGCCATTATTGTCCGAACTGTGGTATAGGATTTCAAGAATAGACGATCTATCCATCCAGTGAAACGCTTTGGCTAGGATAGTAAGACGGAAGGAACCCCAGACGTTCTGCAACTCTTCTGCTCTACCAAGCATCCAACTAACGTTATCAATCCTATGAATTTTTGATAGACGATTAGCCTCTTCCAACATTCCACTTTCCGTATCTACACCTATCATTTCTTCAAACCAATCACTAAATCTTAGTCCCAGCTGACCCGTACCACACCCTAAATCAAGCAGACGGCCTTCTCCGTTAAGCGAAAACTTCTGAATTAAGAACCGAATAAGGGATGAAGGATACTGCGGTCGATATTTTGAATAGTACACTGCCGTGCCTTTAAATAAATCCGGACCATATTCATTCATAGTTTCACCCTTCTCTTGTTTTCTAATAGGACAAAATCATAGCAGACATCCAACTAAAATAAAAGGCAGTTCGGTGTGAATCCGAACTGCCTTTTTCTTTATGCTGATACGCCATTTCGCTGGATTTGGGCTCAAAGGATCAAAAAATCCACATAGAAATGATTGACAAATAGGTCTGTTACATATATGGTTAATTACATAACTAACTAACCAATGAACATGGCGGTGAATACATGGGAAGCTTAATGGATGATACTCGACCGATATTTATGCAGATCGCCGAACGCATAGAAAATGACATCATCGAAGAAACACTCTTGGAGGAATCACAGGTTCCTTCAACAAATCAATTTGCTGTTTTTTACCAGATCAATCCGGCGACGGCTGCGAAAGGTGTGAATTTGCTTGTCGACCAAGGAATTTTATACAAAAAGCGAGGTATCGGCATGTTTGTAGCTTCTGGAGCGCGCACAGTATTGATGGAGAAGAGAAAAGAGCAATTTTATGAGCAATATGTTGTAACTATGATCCGTGAAGCAGAGAAATTAGGAATTACGTTGGATCAATTAACGAAGATGATTCAGAGGGGAGATAATCGGTCATGAATGAAGTCGTTGAGATCAAGGGACTGACCAAGTCGTATGGAAAGGTAACTGTCATCCAAGACATTAGTTTTTCTTTAGAAAAGAACAAAATCTATGGTCTGCTTGGCAGAAATGGTGCAGGAAAAACAACGATCATGCACATGATTACAGCACAGTTATTTGCTACAAGTGGTGATTTAAAGGTGTTCGGGGAACATCCCTACGAGAATAACCGGGTACTCAATCAGATTTGCTTTATTAAGGAAAGCCAAAAATATCCGGATACGTACCGCATTATCGATGTTCTAGAGGTATCCGAGTTATTCTTCCCTAACTTTGATCGGGAGTACGCCCACTCCTTAATCAAGGACTTTAATCTCCCCTTAAAAAGAAGAATAAAGAAGCTGTCCAGAGGAATGCTCTCGGCGGTGGGTATTGTAGTAGGCCTGGCGAGCCGCGCTCCGCTGACTATTTTTGACGAACCCTATTTAGGTCTCGATGCTGTAGCAAGAAGCCTGTTTTACGATCGACTAATTGAGGATTATTCAGAATATCCGCGAACAGTTGTCTTGTCTACACATTTAATTGACGAGGTAAGCCAGCTATTAGAGCATGTCATTGTTATTGACAACGGTAAGCTGATTATCAATGAGGATGCTGAAGCTCTTCGCGGGCGGGCTGCTAAAGTTATCGGTGCGGCTGCGAAGGTCGAAGATTTAATCACCGGTAAAGAGATCATCTCTCGTGAATCCTTTGGCGGATTACTTTCTGCCACTGTTATTGGCTTAAACTCAACAGATCTATCACGTGCTGAGATGCTTGGTCTGGAGATCTCGCCGATATCTTTACAACAGTTAATTGTTCATCTTACAAACAGAAAATCCCAAGAGAAGGGAGTTGCAGTGCAATGAACCAAATGACAGGGATATTAAAAATGCACTACAAGGATAAATGGTTTTGGTTGTTTATGCCTTGGATTATATTATTGTCCAGCTTTTTGGTTAATCTTGTCATAGCTTTTTTCCTGCAAGAACCAATGTATACCGGCGGCCTAGTCTCAATCTTTATTTATATGTTTGTCATAGGTATCATCATTTTAGTACAGACTTTCCCCTTTGCCTTGGGCTTAAGCCTACGGAGGATAGATTATTTCTTCGGCACATCCTTGATGGCCGTTATAACAAGTGCCGGCTTCTCACTACTTCTGTTCCTGCTATCTATTATAGAAACCAAATTAACATCTGGATGGGGTGTGCAGCTACATTATTTTCACCTACCATACTTGAATGATGGTACCGTCCTAGAGCAGCTGTGGATCTATTTCATGATCTTGTTGCATATGTTTTATTGGGGATTTGTTATATCCAGCATCTTCCGTAGATTTGGTAGAAGCGGCCTATTCATTTTCGCGGCAGTCATGTTTATTCTGTACAGTGTCGCTGGATTGTTAATGACATATTATCAGTGGTGGGTAGATGTATTTAATTGGTTGGCTAGCCATACCGCATTTGAACTTGCCTTGTGGAGTATGCCCTTGACGGTCTTGTATGCACTCTTATCGTTCTGGATGCTTCGGAAGTCTACAGTATAAGACTCTGCCTGGAATATTGTTAATATTTATAGGGGGTACTGTATGGATTATGTGAGGGATTACGCCATGTATGCTTCTATATTCGGTATGTTTAGTTTTAGTTGGTTTGGTTGGGCACAAGAAAACCCCAGATCCAGCTGGCGAAAATATATTGGCATAGCTTCTGGTGTATCCCTTCTCGTCTGCTTGATTGGTGTCTATTTAAGTATGACGAACTGGGATGCTCCCTCCGTATTAAATGACAAGACCTCTTTTGATAATTATCTAATTTCTGTCTATATTGAATTATTGTTGGCTGGTGCTGGAGCTTCTATATTGATGAAATGTAAGTATAATGATTATGTTGCTCCTTGGATTGCCTTTATAGTAGGGATTCATTTTATTGGCTTAAAAAGTGTGTTTAACGATTTCAGTTTATACCTTTTAGCAGCACTTCTGGTTGCAATCTCTATCGTATCACTGTTCATATCTAAAAAACTTAAGGTCGCAAACAGTGCAATTACAGGCATTGGTGCTGGGACAGTTTTGTTCGCCTTCGCTCTATTAGGGTTAATTCGATATTTATCGATCTAAATACGAGTATGCTAAAGTTACCTTCGATTGATTATATTCACAAAAAAAGAAACTCCCTTGATTTCTCAAGGGAGTTTCTTGTGATGCGGTCGAGAGGACTCGAACCTCCACGATATTGCTACCACACGGACCTGAACCGTGCGCGTCTGCCAATTCCGCCACGACCGCACATCATAATGACTACATATCAAACTTGCGGTCACAAGATAGATCATACCATGCTGAGATTAAAGCGTCAATATATTTTCCAGCTTTTCTTATCGATCATTATTTTATGGATAATTATTGCTTTTAATTCCGAATATAAGGTATAATGAGAACAAAAGTTCGCATAATATAAATGAGGTGATTTATAATGGCGACTACGAAGTTGAAGACATCCATTGTTGATGAAGATGTTACTAAAGAAGAACTGTCCCTTGTCAGAAGCTATTTGCTGCTAACGTTTATTCATAAAGTTTTCGAGCGTGACTGCCGTGTAATCAGCAAAAGTGGTCTATTTAAGACCCCTCAGCTTTATATGGAGCTCTTGTCTGGTGCCACTAAGAAAACCTCACTAATGCTTCAAGAGGTTACGCGTGAATTGAGCTCACATGATCTGAAGATCACAACCGTTCGCCAAGATCAACGAGGAGTCGAGGCCTTGTACTCCTGTAGAGGATATCAAGGTGAGATGAATATATTATGGCCAGGATTCCGTAGAGAGATGATGCTACGAATGCGTGCGTATCTCGGACTGTCCACAGAGCTCTCCATACTCTCCAGAGAAGAAAGTGACTCCCAGCTAGCTTTAAGTATTTAATTCGTCAGAGGCTTATATGTAAGCAGAACAGCTCCCCACCCAATTTGGGTAAGGAGCTGTTTTTGCTGCGGAAACTATATATTATCAGGTTCTTTCCTTGGTTCGCTGAAGGGTTGGAATAAATAATTCCGATCCAGCTTTACTACTCGTCTATTCTGACGACGTATCATCACCTGCGAATCATCCCAAGCCAGAACAATCCCTTTTACATCATTGCTTTCTATGCCGTCCCGCACCACACGAATTTTCTCGCCAGAAATTCGGTATGCATCCAATTGTTCATCGCTAATCATCATGAATCCCTCCCTCTGTATAGCTTATCCTATTTTCATCCAGAAAAAAGACCCAAATGAAAAATCATCTGGGTCTCGTATAAGTAATTGACCAATTGCATGTCTACTAAAGCATTCTTATATCAGCGCTTCATTCTTCTCGAACCAGAAATCAAGAACTTTAGCGGACATCACACGTTGCTCCAGATACTCCACTTGGTTTGTTGTGAATTTCTCCCTCCAAGGGAAGGAAAGTTCCTCACATAAACCTTTGATTGTCAGAAGTTCTGACCAAGCTACATAGCGTTTGTACCAAAAAAACTGAGGATGTTCAATCATATAGGGATACAGATCGTCGAATTCCGTGTGTTTGCAATCCAGCGCACGCTCGAAGTGATCCTTGGCCTCGGTTAATTTATCAATAAAAAATTGCTCAGTCACCGGTTCTTTCCCCATTGTGACGCCTCCTCCCTATGTCTGATTTTATTATAAAGGAAAATCTATAGGGTGAAAAGCAGTTGTTTGAAAAATAGGCCTGTTCTTATCTCAAAAACGGGTTATTCCCCAAATTCAATGGTGCCTCCACTAAGAGAAGTAATTCTTACGAGTGACTCCAGTCGGATGCCTTGTTCTTTGATCGTCCGGGCTCCAGCCTGAAAGCTTTTTTCCACTACAACGCCAAGACCTACCAGCTCAGCGCCAGAGCGCTCGATGATCTTAATCAATCCACGTGCTGCATCACCATTAGCAATAATATCATCGATAAAGAGGATTTTATCCTCTGGAGAGATGAATTGGCGAGACAACATAATGTCGGTAACAATACCTTTCGTAAAAGAAGGAACTCTTTCACAAAGTGCGTCCGGATCTGCTAACAGTGTTTTTTTGCGACGTGCAAAAACTAACGGCACCTTTAACTCATATGCGGTGGCAAATGCCACGGCAATGCCCGAGGATTCCACGGTCACAATACGTGTAATTCCGCAGTCCGCAAACCTCCCGGCAAACTCCCGTCCCATTTCCATCGTAAGCTGCGGATCTACCTGATGATTCAACAGTGCATCCAGCTTCAGCACTTCATCCGAAACGACGACACCTTCCTCCAAAATCCGCTGTTTCAACACTTCCATGACTTTGAACCTCCAATACCCTTTATAATCGCAGACGTTCCGTACAAATGAATCACGGAAGTCATGTCCTACTGATCCTCATCATAACCTGTACTATACAGAGTGCACAAGGCAATCCTGCATAGCACACATTATGATTTTTCTTTTGTTCTTAAAACTATTAGGAGGGGAGCCATGAAATCACATGTCCGAACATTACAGATCGCATTCACTTACATTGGCACCATTGTAGGAGCCGGATTCGCCACCGGACAAGAAATATTAAAATTCTTCACTCGTTACGGACACTGGGCAGTCCTGACCATCCTGCTCTCTACTATACTGTTTATATGGCTGGGTACGAAAATGATGGTCATCGCTCGGCGCACAGAAGCAGAGTCTTATGAAGACTTTAACCGACACCTCTTCGGCGACCAAGTCGGAAGCACCATCAGTTTGTTCACGATGGTCATCTTAATCGGTGTCAACAGTATTATGCTTGCAGGCGCGGGCGCTATTTTTCAAGAGCATCTTGGATTTCATTATCAAACAGGGCTAATACTCACGCTGGTTGGTTCTTATTTTCTGCTTAAACGGGGAATTTCCGGTATTCTGCAAATGAACAGTCTGATCGTCCCATTAATGCTTACGCTGTCACTCATCATTATTTTTAATACCTTTCAAATTCCAGGAGCTCAGCGGTTCTTATTCCTAGAAACGGATCGGACAATCTTTGGCGCTTGGATGTCGCCGCTGCTCTACACCGCCTTTAATCTAGGTATGGCTCAAGCCGTATTAGTTCCCATGGCTCGACATACGGATGAAGAAAAATCTCTTGTCTGGGGCGGTATTATTGGAGGTGCCGGAATTGGCTTTATGTTGATCGCCGCACATTTCGCGATGAGCTCCCAGATGCCTGATATTCTCCAATTTGAAATCCCTATGGGCAACATCGCCATCCGGTTGGGTACTGTAGTACAAACTATATATTTGCTGCTGATCTTTTTGGAGATCTTTAGCACTTTTGTCGCTGACATTTATGGTGTCACCATGCAGCTTAAACAACGAATTCCAGTTAAACCCGCATTGATTACACCGATTCTGATGTTGGTCTGTTATTTACTGAGCCAATTTGGCTTTAGCTCTCTACTCTCCGTGTTCTACCCGATCTTCGGAGCTTTGTCGATGGTCTGGGCTGTCATGCTACTACGTACGCCATGGTCTACTCCACCACGTAGCGATTCCTCATCGGGTTCGAGTGGAAAAGGGAACAGCCTTGTATCCATAAAACCAGTTACACGGAAATAACTGCTGCTGTTGGAATGATTCGTGCTGCCGCTTCCGCCACATGCTTGTGACAGGTCATCATCACAATCTGGCGGGAGACCGACAGTTCACCAAGCAGTGAAAGCGCAGCATGAAGACGAGCCTCGTCAAAATTGACGAATAGATCATCGAATAGTAGTGGTAACGATACTTGCCGAGACATCGTCTCTGCAAGTGCCAAGCGGATGGAAAGGTACAACTGTTCTGCCGTCCCACGGCTGAGCAGACCGCTGTCCAGCAGTCCAGCATCTTTGTGTTCCGCTTTTAGTTCTTTATGACCTAGAGTCATAACTACTCTTTTGTATTCCCCTTCGGTCAGCTTGGAGAAATAGTCAGATGCAAGCAAAAGTACCTGCGGTTGCTTCTCCTGTTCATAAATACGGCGGGTTCTTCCGATTAATTCAGCAGTTAATGCTGCTACCGCATACTTATCAGCCACGATTCGCAGAGCAGCTCTCTGCTCTTCCAATTGCTGAATAACAGAGTCCTCCATACAACGCTCTTTCAAATACTCCCTTTCCTGAAGCAGCTTTCCTCGTTGCTCCAGCAGGGTGTTCCACAGTTCTTCTTCCCGTTCAGTTAGCTCTTCAGCTGCCGTACGTTCCTTCTGGAGTGCTGAAGCATCATGATGATCTAATAATAACTGCAAGGCGTTAACTCGCTCATCCTCCCAGCCTCCAAACATGGCTAGCTCCCACTGGCGAATGGATTTATTCAGCTCACTACGCCGCTGTACAGCAGCCGATCTCCTTAAGAAATCCTCCCCGCCTGTTGCTCCGCCTTCGTCCAACAGGTGGTCACGCTGTTCTCTTAACTCACCTAATACCCTATGGCTCTCCTTAAGCTCTTCCAGAAGCTCTTGTAACCGTGACTGAATGCCTTCCCGGCGAACCAGGTCCTTTTTCAGTTCATCCCAAGCTCTTTTTCGAAGTTCCAGCCAGCTTAGTAAAGTTAGTGCAGATCGTCGCTGTCCATCGTGCGGATCCATATCAAAGCTAGTTGCCGCTACACCAGACTCGTCTAAAGGATCAGTACCTGATTCTTGAATGAGAGCAAGCAGCTCCTCCTCGAACACGTTACACTCATCTTCCAGCTCTTTCAGACGTAAAGAGAGCTTATTCTCTTGGCGCAGCAGTTCGTTCCCCTGCTCCACCATAGCGAAGATATCCGGCAACCCTTCCGGAGACAACCCTTCGGGCAATCTGCGCTCACGCAGCCATTCTTCATAGTGCTCAGCAGTTTGCGTAAAAGCCGTCTCTGCCAGGCTCATTTCTTCCGCGAGCAGCTTCTCTTGGCCTGCCAGCGTCTCCAGCTCCGTGCGGCAGGCATCCCGCTCGGCGGCATAGCGTTCAATGCGCTGCCGCCAAGCGGACCAAGCCTCCATGAGCCTGCGAAGCTCCCTCATGGAGGCTTCCAGCCCGCCTGCGTCAGGGCTGGACCCCGGGGCGGCCGATCGCCGCCCCGGCATGGCGCTCTCCGGCTCCGCCCCGGAGAGCAGCTGCCCCCGCAGCCGCAGCATCTCGGCTGCGGCTGTGCCCACGTCCCCGCCCCTCCCGGGCGGGGACGCTTCCGGCCGGCGCGCTCCGCTGAGGCCGGCCCAAAGGGCCAGATCGGCCGCGCCAAGCAGGCCGATCGCGAGCACTGCGCTGACCGGCGGAGCACCGGTCAGCCACAGCGCTGTGGGCAGCAGCACGGTTAGTGCTGCCCCTGCCCACAGCAGGCGCCGGTAGAGCGCGGCCATGCGCTGCGCGCTAGGCCCGTCACTTCCGGCGCCAGGGCCGCGCTGCGGCCCTTCGCTGAGCTGTGCTTCGCGCCAGCGCTCGGCCGCCTGCTGCAGCTCGTCCCACAGCTGCAGCACTTCTCGGGCGCTGCGCGGAGCCAGCTGCGCAAAAGATTCGGCGCCGGTTGCGTGTTCACGCGCCAGCGCCCGTTCTGCTGCCTGCAGCGAAGCTGAGGCAGCGGCCAAGCGGGAACGCAGCGTCTGCCGCGCTGCGCCCTCCGCTTCCATGCGGCGATCATAACTTGCGAACGCCGCCGCAAACCTCCGTGCAGCTTCACGATCCGCCGCTGCACCCGAAAATGCAGTCAGCTCTGCCGCGCTCCAGCTGACATCAATGCCTCGCAGAATTCGCTGCAAATGCTCATTCAGCGCGGTCAATTCACCTTCTAGCCGCTGTCTTTCCGCTCGCAGGTTTTCATAGCTGCTCCGATGGCGATCCAGCCGCTCCAGGGCAGGCCCCTGCGCTGTTAACAATGCATCCGGCGGATTCTGCACCAGCTCAGCCGTAAGCTCACTTTGCAGACGTTCATAACGAGTTACTGCTCCCTGAGCATTCCGAATTTCACCTTCAAGTGCCTGATAGCGAATCGCTCCATCTTCAGGAAAGGTTGTAATCTCTGGCAGGTCCTGCAGCTCGAGCTGCGCATCGCTCCATTTTAACCACAATTCACGAACATCCTGAGCTTTGCGAAGCATCACGAGCTTGTCTCCAGTAAGCTTACGTTGTTGTTCCAGTTGATCTAGCTCAGATTCCGTAACCTTTAATGCTGCTATATTACCGTTATAACGTGGAAGATAAGAGCGGCTCTCCGCCATCTGACGCTCTAGTTTCTCAATAGCCTGAACGATTTTAGCAGCTTCCTGTAGCTTGCCCCGAGGTTTATACAGCTTCTCAGCTTCCTGTACCAATCGGCGTTCCGCACGCATGATCGTTCCACCGCCGCCCATACCCGCGTGAAAGAGAAAGCTGCCCATCTCTTCTGATTGAAGCGCAGCAAGCTCCTGCAGTTCATCGAGAGAGACCGCGAACAATTGATGGAACATGCTCCTAGAGATACCACCAACCAAAAGACGCTCCATTTCAGCTTGTCCTAGCTCTTGCGTTGTTCCATTCGGATGGTTAACCGCGATGTTCAGTTTCTCATTTCTTCCTGAGCCTTCACCACCAGTTGTATGGCGACGAATGGTCCACAGGGCACCATTACTATCACGTGCCTTCAGTATTCCCCCATGTAATCCGCCTTGCATAGGTTCATACCTCTCCGTAGGGTTACCACGACTTGGAATTCCAAACAGCATGGAGCGAATAAACTGTAACGTCGTGCTTTTTCCTGCTTCATTACGTCCATAGAGTATAGTAACTCCTTCCGATAGTTCAATCTCTCGGTTATGCAAACGTCCGAAGCCATGGATCTGCAAATGTTCAATTCTCATCTTCTGGAGCACCCTCCATTCCACCGAGCATGGTGATTCCCTGTTCTGCTGCACTACGAAGCCAACTTAGCTTCTCCTCTTGACTTGTAACCGAGAGCAGCTGTCGCAGCTCCTGATTCTCCATGAGCGGCTTAAGCGCACTGTTTATTAATTCTTCAAGCGCTTCTGCTGAATGTTCCGTACGCTCTGTAATTCGCAGCATTTCGCCAAGAAAGCTATCCTCCTCTAATAACCGTTCACGGTCAATAGCTAACCCGGATTCTACAGCGAATCCTTCCACCCATACAAGTCCCTTATAATCTTTACGCTCAGCACGTACCGCCTCACGGCGCTGGAGTTCAGACAGCAGATCCTCTACCGCTCCTTTTTCAGCTAATACTTTATGTACGTCCCCGCGTCCGATCAGACGAAATCTGACCACTGACATCAGCTCCGGGAGTTCCTCCCTGATATCGTCAATCACCTGCTCTACACTTTGTATCCATTCTGCTTCATTACTCAATCCCTCAATGGACAGATCCCGTACCTGCCAGCGAACATAATCAAGCTCATGAAAATGGGGCGTAGCACTTCCAGCCTCATCAACATCCACAACATAACAACCTTTTGGTCCGGTTTCCTTAATGCTACGTCCTTGTATATTGCCCGGGTATATAATTGCCGGTTTTTCATGCAATACACTACGTTTATGGATATGTCCAAGTGCCCAATAATCAAAACCCCGTTCGATAAGGTCCCTACGACTGCAAGGAGAATACGTCTCGTGCAGTAAATCACCGTCTACATTCCCATGCAGCATAGCAATATGAAACAGACGGCTGCCAGCCTTTCGAGAAAAGGTTACTGCAGTGTTGTCCGTAACTTTCGCAGTCGGATAGGAGATTCCACTAACAATAGCTACTTCTTGACCATCTTTGCGACGGTAAGCCGTGGCGAGATCTGGCTTCTCTCCTCCAAACACGGTAACATGCCTGGGCATTTCTGTAGTCAGACGCAATCCGTCTAGTGGATCATGGTTGCCATGGATCAGAAACACGTGTATTCCTTGCTGACCCAGTTCCTTGAGTGCTTCCTGAAATCGCAGTTGACCCTGTAAGGAAGCGTCAGAAACATCGTATACATCTCCACTGATAACGATAAAATCAACATTCTCTTGGATGGCAACGCGGACAAGCCGCCCAAGGGCGGCGAAGGTCGACTCACGTAAATAAGAACGAATGGCTGGCGAAATATGCGCCAGCCCAGCAAATCGGCTATCCAGATGTAAGTCAGCAGCATGTAGAAATCGAAATGGAATCATAGCTGCTCACCCCTTTGTTCCTGAGGGATACTGTAAGTATGTCTTTTTAAGTTCATTAGCGACACGAGTCAGCGAATACAAGCTTTTCGCTTTATCCCAAGCCGAACGAGAAAGCTCATAACGATAAGCCGGATCAGATATCACCTTCTCTAAAGCGTCAGCAAGAGCAATCTCATCATCAGGACTGACGAGCAGGCCATTCACACCATCTTCAATCTGCTCCGGTATCCCGCCTACATTCGTCCCAACTAAAGCCAAGCAGCTAAGCGCTGCTTCTGCAAACACCGATCCGAAGGCCTCCGCCCGAGAAGGCAGCACGAAAATATCAAAGAAAGGCATGAATTCTTCTGGATGGAGCGTATATCCATAAAAAATCGTTTCATTATAAATCCCTAATTGTTTAGCCATGTTTTCCAAATCCGCACGGGAAGGTCCATCTCCAATAATATGCAGTACATATTCATGGCCGCGATTTTTAAGCTCAGCACAGGCCTTGAGTAAAGTATCAATTCCTTTGGCTGGAACTAGACGAGTCACAGTCACTAGTTGTGGTACAGCGTTGTCATGCGGGACTGGCTTAAACCTTTTCTCATCAAAACCATTCGGTATTACTCCTATATTAGAAGGATCTAGAATATAAGGCGCCACATACTCTGCAAAAGCTTGCGACACAGTCATTAACCGATCACTAACATGCTCAAGTTCGCGGTATAGCGAAACTAGAAACTGATGTTCCAGCCCACCTTCAGAAATAGCTCCATTCAGAATCAGCTCTCGCTCATAACTGGAATGTAAGGTTTGAATTAACGGAGTATTTGGAAATACTTTTTTCATTGCTAAACCAGCAATTGGATGATGGGAATGGATAAGATCATATGTCTTGCTCATTCGTAGTTTAGTCCACCATAGATAATCACGGTAGGTCTGAATATATTTCTGAACGATCTGACTTTCCCCAAACTGGGTCCAATCAAAGGTCTCGAATATGACTTCTTCATGTCCCTTGTTGCGAATCCGCTTAGGTAACCAAAACAAATCCATCTCCCAGCGGCTTGAACGGAACCTTTCCTGAAGATAAGGGATCATGGATGATACACCACCGGGTTGCTCCGGCGGGAAGAAGAGCGCTTGCAGCAAATTCATATGGTACATCCCCTTTACAATTGCCTTACGTACAGTAAGACTTGGCAATTATGATATAGTTGTGTATATGTAGAATTTCAGGTACGATTACGTTCCCCATACCTTGATTTTATCGGTATAAACATGAAACAGCAACTAAGAAAAAGGAGAATGATCTATGAAGGAAGAACAGCTGCCTGCCTCTTACACCGCATATATACAAGAAATGCTGGGGCAAGAGGCAAATGCTTTTCTAGAAAGTTATTCAGCACCACGAACGCAAGGGCTTCGCTTTAATCCATTGAAAAGTATCTCGGATTCAGGTCAAGTCGCAGTAGAACGCACAGTCTCACAGTTTGATCTGAAACCTATCCCATGGTGCCCTGATGGTTATTATTATGAAGAGCCCGCTCGACCAGGCAGGCACCCTTACCATGCTGCTGGACTATATTATATTCAGGAGCCTTCCGCAATGTCCGCAGCTGAACTGCTGGCACCGAAACCCGGTGAAACCGTCCTCGACCTTGCAGCAGCTCCAGGGGGTAAAACTACGCATATTGCTGGTTTAATGCAAGGACAAGGCCTCTTAATTTCTAATGAAATCCATCCAGAGCGCGCAAAAATCCTTGCAGAGAACGTAGAA
This sequence comes from Paenibacillus sp. FSL R5-0744, assembly GCF_037972555.1. Classification (NCBI taxonomy): domain Bacteria; kingdom Bacillati; phylum Bacillota; class Bacilli; order Caryophanales; family Paenibacillaceae; genus Paenibacillus; species Paenibacillus sp. FSL R5-0744. The sequence goes on along the minus strand of NZ_CP150228.1, from coordinate 2,394,482 downwards.
CGTTTAGGCATTAAGAATACCCTCGTAACCTGTGCAACGCCAGAGCAGCTGTCTTCGCGCTTTCCACTTGCCTTTGACCGAATTATGCTAGATGCTCCTTGCTCAGGAGAAGGCATGTTTCGAAAAGATCCAAATGCCGTTCAAGAATGGTCTCCTGACCATGTGGTTATGTGTGCGGCGAGACAATGGGACATCCTGCAGGACGCCTACCTTATGCTTAAGCCTGGGGGTACTCTGGCCTATTCTACTTGCACCTTTAACCGTCAAGAGAATGAGGAGACCATTGCCCGATTGACGGATCGGTACCCCGATATGGAACTACTTACCTGCAAGCGCCTTTGGCCACATTTAGAAAAAGGCGAAGGCCACTTTGTTGCACTCCTACGTAAGCACAGTGTCACCGAAAACGATGTTAATGATGATGCCAAACGCAGCACCAGTAAACGTCGGAATAAAAACAACCCAAAAATTAATTCTTCCGTACGCGATGCGTACCAGTTATTCCAAGACTGGGCTTCGTTAGAGCTTCCTGGTTTCTCATATCAAGGCGTCCCTCTGCTGTTCGGAGAATCCCTATATTTACTGCCTGAATCCTTTAATGGCAACCTCCATACTGGGCTGCTGGATGGTTTGCGTATTCCTCGTGCCGGGCTACATATTGCCCATTTGAAGAAAAATCGGATTGAACCCGCTCACGCCCTAGCGATGGCGATTCAGCACACACAAGTAACACGTAGTTTTGATCTCAGTAGTGGGGGGCTGGAAATACATGCTTGGCTCCGGGGAGAAAGCTTACCAGTGCCGGTTGAATTACATGGATGGACACTTGTAACTTTAGATGGATTGCCGATAAGTTGGGGCAAAGCAAGTGCAGGCCAACTTAAGAATCATCTTCCTAAAGGACTTCGCATCTTAAAAGCCCATATTGACGAGCAATAGGCCATAGACCAGTACATCCAGTCCACTTTGGCATATGATGTCATTATCTCAGAAAGCTGCGACACCCGCCGCAGCACTTGAGAACAAAGACATATGGTAAGGAGGAATTAACATGGGTGAATTTCATGGAGGAGCCTTCACTTCGACTGGAGCGATCTTGGTACTTTTTATCTTGCTCGTAATCATTTCCCGTTCGTTGTTCGTTTAATACCAATCCGGCTAATTAGACGGTGAAATTAAAGCGGCTGTGTCGTCCTTTGTAGGGCGGTGCGGCCGCTTTATTTCTTTCCAGCATAACATCTCCAATTGTTGTTCTCGTGAATATTTACCGTTTGAAAGCCAACTTTCCGAAATAACTGATCTATCTCTTCGTTTTTTGTGTATTGTTTCATGTGATAATTGATTTTATAGACCTCAGAAATAATAACAAACGTTCCGCCTGCCTTCAGCACCCTAAACACTTCACTTATATTTTGTTCAAGATCTGGCCAGAAATAATGCGTCTGAATAGCCGTGATAGTCCCAAAAAATCCATCATTGAACGGTAAAGCCGATACGTCTCCCTGACTAATCTTCACCTTACCTGCGGCAACAGCCTTATTGTTTTTTTGATTGGATGTCTCCACAGCTTGCTGAGAATAATCTATGCCGTAGATTTCCTGATATTTATTATGTTTTGCAAGCATATGTATAGTTTGACCGCCACCACAGCCTATGTCCAAAATAGGTGCGTTGTTCATCACTTCTATTTTTTTAAGCCCCCACGTTGTTATGCTGGAATGTGCCCGGTTCATGATCTTGATCATGATATTCCCCACGAATCCTCTCGGGTTCTTGGCTTGATCGATCAGTGCATTCAATAATCCCATATTTGTACCTCCCAATCAATTGGACAAACCAGCAGCCTGATCACTTGATATATGTTCCGTAAGATTTTCAGCTGTAACTACCCACTTATCTACTTGATACTCTATTTTATGAATACTTGTATATGAAGTCGGGAAATGGGCATTCTTATTGGTCCACGTTAGCCCTTTTAAAATATGATAAATAATATTAATTACGCCACCATGCGTAACCACAATTACATTTTCTTTTGGATCAGTACTTTCCAGTTCATTACATAGTTTTGAGAAACTTGTATTAATTCGCGTAAAAAAATCCTGTGGGCTCTCTCCTCCTGGAAATCTCTCATCCATTCTTAATTCTGAGAAATAGAGACCCGGATATCGTTCATTTGCAATTTCATGGGGCATTCCAGCGATTACACCATTGTTCGTTTCTCTCCAAGACTGACTGCTTTCAACAGGCAAGCTTAGCGCTCTGGCGATCTCATTTGCTGTATCTAACGCACGCTGCAAATCACTGCTAAGGATACGAGTGATGTTAAAGCTAGACTGATTTTCCTTAAGATAACAACCAAGTCGTTCGGCTTGTCTATAGCCCTCTACTACAAGTCCACGTTGACTCCAACCCCCACGATAGCCTTCATCATCTATTCCATGCCGTATAAAATATATAGTCATCGATTGTACACCTCCCAAAAAAGATTATTTTGCATTATACTTCGAGATCGCTTGTTTTTGAAGTCGATCCCAATGGGGCGTCGCAATGTTTGCTTGTTGTTTCAACTTATCAAACGAATTAAACAAAGCTGCAATTTCGCCGAAAGAACCATCTACAAATTTCATAAAGGGTAATTTATGAATTATTTTCAGACCATAGTATACACCCTGTTTATGTTTTCGAATAAAGTCAACTTGACCTGCTGGAGTGATCGTATAGTCTAGCTTCTCCATCATTTGAAACCCTTCGTCCATTACTGAAATGGCTTGTTTTAATAGATTCTTATCTTTAGATACCTTTTTCAAATCCCCGTCATGAAGATAATTAAGGGAGTTCAAAGCCACTATAGGCACGATATGACTTTTGAGCCAAGCATCCATATCCTCATGATAAGTTAGCTTATACTTAGCGTTCTCAAACGCTTTTTCCAGTAAGTGTTTTATTGGGATCTCACCGTCAAGACTGCCAAGTACCATTTGCCCACCTGCGTGTATTTTGATAACTCGACCGCTCGCTTCACGAATTCCTGCGCTAAGCTGAAATCCAAAGAGTATATTTTTTCTTACATCGCTCATTTCCTGAAGATTCTTTTTCATTTCGTGAGCATCGCCATTATTACCCACAAGAATTATATTCTGACTCTGATTTTTAGCTAAAATAGGTAATACGGCCGGAAAATCATTGTATTTCATAACAACAAAAATAAGATCATAGTGATCATCCGGTTGAAGCTCTGAGATGACTTTTACAGAATCCATAGTGTTTTTACATTGAAAATAATGGCGAAGTACAAGACCGTCTTTCGTCAATTGCTCTGCACGCTTCCCTCTGGCAAGCACTGTGACATCGTTTCCCCCACGCACCAGAACATGTGCAAGATAGCTGCCTAAAACTCCCGCTCCAAAAACTAATACTTTCATGTTCAACTCCTCTATCCCTTTTTAGACATTTGTTGAATTTCGATCAACTGTTCGATAAAATCAGATTATCACATCTCCGGTAGGGTTCAATCGTTAGTTTGATCGGTTTTGTTGATTTTTCAACAAAATACAATACATTGTTTAATAAAAAGGGAGTATCACCATGGATAGAAGAATTAAAAAAAACCAAACAGCCATCATGAATGCATTAATTCAACTAATGGCTGAAAAAGATTTTGAAAAAATAACGATTAACGAAATCGCAGAGCGCGCTGATGTAAATCGCGGAACGATTTATTCCCATTATGCAGATAAATATGATCTGATGGATAAATGCCTGGCGGCTCAGCTCCAGCAACTAATCGAAAGCTGCTCCGCTGTGGAGGATGAAACCGAACCCAATCCCTCTAAGGCGTCATTACTCCGCACGCTGGAACAATTGGAGGAGAATGCTCTCTTTTATAAGACTTTATTAAGAAACAAAGCTTTGCTCTCCTTTAGAAACCAATTACAAGATATGATAAATAATCAAATCAAAACACAATTCTTAGAAAACAATTTAAACCTAGATAAGTTAAGTAAGGATATATCCGTACAATTTTTGAGTTCGGCAACTGTCGGAGTGATTGAATGGTGGTTTACCCATAGTAATCCTTGCTCTGCAAAAGAAATTACTGAAAAGTTATGGTCAATGCTAGATCTGAATCTGCAAATGATCCGTTCCCAAGCTTGACAATGTTATCCCATATCCATCTCATAAATGGAGCTGATGATCTTTTCAATTTGGATCTCCTTAATGGATATATCAAGAATCTCTACCTTTTCGCTAAGAATATGAAGAAACTCACCCATTTTACACTGCTCGGTATCGATCTCTAATTCCACTTCGTAATCCGATATTCTTTCCGATATCAGAGTCCCAGGCAGGTCAATATCTCCAATCGTTGTAGCTGCAGAAAGCCTGACCACTTTTTTAGCGCCTAGATGAAGTCGAAGTTCGGAGAACTTATCGTCATATACTTTTTTACCTTGATGAATAATTAGTACTCTTTGTACCAAACGCTCCACATCTTCCAAGTCATGTGTCGTTAGAATAAATGTGGTGCCTTCCTGATTCATTTGCTTAATGAATTCTCTGATTCTTTGTTTAGCTATAACATCCAGCCCGATCGTCGGCTCATCCAAAAAAACCACTGGCGGAGAATGAAGCATTGCCATAATAAACTCGCATTTCATTCGTTCTCCCAGTGAAAGGGTGCGCGTAGGCTTAGTGATAATATCACCAATCTCAAACATGCTAACAAATCGGTCTAGTCTTGTACGAAAGTCATTCGTAGGAATATCATAAATTTCCTTATTCATATAAAAGCTATCCAAAGGAGGAATGTCCCATATTAACTGCGATTTCTGTCCGAACAACACTCCGATTTGCTTTACATATTGATTTTTCTGCTTATGAGGGTTGTATCCTAGAACATTTATTTCTCCTGATGTAGGATAGAGAACGCCTGTCAGCATTTTAATAGTCGTAGATTTACCTGCACCGTTTGGCCCCAGAATGCCAATGATCTCTCCTTTTCCAACACTGAACGAAAGATCTTCTACAGAGGTGATAATCGATTTTTCACGGTGAAACAGACTTTTAAATACGCTTTTTGCATCTTGTCCACGGTGATACGTTTCATATTGCTTAGTTAAATTCTTGACGGTAATAATGTCCAATGTAATTCTCCTTCATACAAATTCATCCTCCGGCACTTTTGTAACTACGAAGCATGTACGTATAGAGCCAAATTCCGAAGGCCGCAAATAACACACAAGGGATAATCGCTATAAAAAAATACGCTTCCCATCGTCCAAGCAGTGTAGATGCAGGAAAGTAAGCAATCATGGAAACCGGAAAAAGAAAAGAACTCACGGCTACGACTGCTTTAGGGAAAATCGTCCCTGGATAGCGTCCAAAAGACTTAATGCTCTCAAACATCTCCGGCAAGCGGGAATTCGCCACCCATTTGAAGGAAATCGCTGCAACAATGAGCGCCACGCCAAACATGACAAGCAGCCCTGCTCCAAACAATAACAGGAACAATAACCAAGAGCTGAAGGTCATCCCATCGATTCCGCTAAGTGCGTAAACGAACATGACTACTCCTCCACCTAAAAGCCCGATACTTTCGAACTCAAAAGATCTGGCCAACAGCAGAAAAAGGCTCGAGGTTGGTTTAATTAATACCACTTCCAGCGTTCCTTCCACTACATGGGACATCGTATTCCACATGATTCCGTTAAAAAAAATCCCGGCACAAGCCGTAGACAAAATGAAAACGGATTGAATTAATAGTGCCTCTTTAAAGGTCCATCCTTCAAATGAAGCATTCGAATTATAGATGAACACCGTTACTAGGGGAAACAATACATTCCCTATGAGCATGATAAGGCTATTAAGAATAAAATTAACGCGATAGGTGATCGCAGAAGCAATATTCGCCTTCATACAAGTTTTGTATATTAGATACATACGTTTCATGCGCCCACCCCCGTAAAATGCTTAAGCGATACCGCATACAACACCCGGCAGACTATTCCGGCAATAATAACGGCTACAAGCTGCAACAACAAAACTTGGGGAATAGGTAAGGTTATATCAGCTAAAGTATAGCTACCTGTATAGACCATTGCAGGCAGAAAGGTCGTATATTGAAACGGTAAGAAAAAGGAAGCCATCTGTAAGGACTTTGGAAAAAAGACTAATGGAATCAGTGATCCTGAGAATATCCCCTCGCAAAGACTGAAAAAGTTACGAATACTGGAGGATTGCACCATCCAAAAGGCCACCATTCCAATACTATAGTGGATGAAAAAATTCATCATGAACGCCATAGCTATCGATAGCATTGCGTATAGTAAATTTGCGGGTAAAACATCAATATGAAAAATAAACAAGAAGATCATAAAGCAGGGTATAAATTCAAATAGAAGCCCAAGTACCCTATGCCCTGCCTTCTGAGACAATGCATAGAACATATGATTCATTGGTCTTAAAGAGAACGTAATGAATTTCCCGGTGCGAATGAGCATTTGCAAGTTCCAATCGGCAAAATCCATGGTCAAGTAGTTGATCAACATCGTGGCGCAAAAATAAGAGAGCATCTGAGAGAGCGACATCCCGTTAATAGAGGATTCTCCGCTATAAACAGCGCTCCATATATAATACTGCACTAAAAAATATACCGGGCCTACAAAAATAGAAACCATCGAATGCGTTCTGTACGCACTCCATTCCTTATAAGTAACAAAAGCAACCGCTCTCATAACGCGAAAGCGGTGCTTTATCTTCTCAAACATAAGTCACATCCTGCCTATCTTTGATATCTCACAACATATAATCTTATTCTTATTCGAGTCCGGACCAGATCACATTGTTTGTACCGAAAATCCCTCTACCGTCCCATATATTTTTATGAAAAGGGATATACCAAACGGCAATCAGCTTTTCTACCGGATCAACGACCAAAGAACAAGACCCCCATCCTTCGTGAAAAAAAGTGCCTTCAGAATAAGATGTACTTTCATTATATCGAAGGTCTGGCCCAAGACCGTATGGTCTATCCGCTCCTCCATCTCCCCATGCGTAGTTTGGAAGTTTTTCAGAATTGAACCGCTTGGTCATTCTCTGAACAGCCATCCGACTTAAGATATGACCACCTTCGTATTCCCCATGGTTAAGCAGCATGATTCCGAACTTTTGTAGATCATTAACGGTTGAATACAGTCCCCCACCAGTTCCGGGAGTCTTGATTTCTTCCTCAGAACTTTGTTCTTCATCCGTAATTTCCCCGTTTTGCAGCTTCAGAAGATATTCCTTGGCTTCTTCCGAACGAATAGCGATCCTACCAGCTTTCTCAGGCGGTATATCAAAGAAAGTATCTGTCATGCCTAACGGTTTTACAATGTTGTCCATTATGTAATCTTCTGCAAAAACACCTGTTATTTTCTCGATAATTGCACCAAGAACCACGTATCCGAACGAGGAATACATCCATTGAGTCCCTACCGGAAAACGAATGCCATAGGAAAGTCCAGCTTTAATCCAGTTTTCTTTTCCAAGCTCTGATTCATAAATATACCACCATGCACTTTTATAGTAGGTATCACTTATAGTGCCATGATCAGGTGCGATGCCGGAGGTATGCGTCAGTAAATGAGCAATTGTAATCGGCTTAAAAGGATCGGCATCAAACTCCGGAAGAATAGAACTAACTGGCTGCCCCATAAAAATTTTCCCATCATCTGCCAGCTGCCAGATCGCTGTTGCCGTAAACAGCTTAGTAATAGAAGCGATTCGAAAAATTGTATCCGTTTTTAATTCTTGGTCGCTATCTTCTTCGTAACTGAAGCGTCCCCCCGCTCCATTAGCAAATATTCTTCCATAACGACTAAGAGAATAAATATAGCCATCGGCTACTTTCTTATTACAGAGATCCTCATAAAAATGATTAAGTGCCTCTAAACGGTCCTCCCTGTAATTCGCTTCATTCAGCTTGCTTAGCTCTGTGGATGATAACATTATTCGCACTCCCCCTATCATTCATTAAAAAAAAGTTATTCTCAAAAATGTAAATTTACACCTATCCTATAATACCTTTTCAATATAATAGTTACAATATGATACTTCATACACTATTAAATTAATTCAGATTATTAACCACATAAATAGCATGTACTAAAATCCTAATAATTGGTAGGTCGATTTTATATTTATTTATTTTTTACATATCTCACTTCCAGTTGGCTGCTGTTATGAATTGAGCAAAAAGCGCTGTTCTACTGAACAGCGCTTTTTGCTCAAGATGAAATTGCTCTTTTTATTCTAGTTCGGCCGGTTTTACAATAGCTGTACCTTTGTTATTCTTGGAATACTTAGCTTCGATTTTCGTGTTGTATGTATCCTTTTCTCCATCACTTATCAGCACATAACTCAGATCGACTGTCAGCTTTTCCGTCTGCCAGGTCTTAGTATTGACGAATAATTTCCACGTTACGCTTTTGGGTTGAACTGTCTCACCATCCCAGAGGTTCTCCTGGTCATAGAGTTTGATTATTCCCTTAGCTGCTGTCGGATCGGTTACCGTGAACTGCAGGACGGTCTGAGCACCGACAGTGCTAACTTTCATAGATTTTTTATAATTTTTTACCGAATCAAGCATGGAAACAGGATCGTATTGACCTTTAGAATAAAAAGAATCCCACTCCATCTTCTCCAGTCCAATCCAATACTGCGCATCAGGATCGATTGGCTCACCGTCATCGTCGTAACCTTCATCTTCAGATTCATCGATCAGTTCACTTCCGTCTACAAGATAGTAAAACTCCTTGTCATTGGCATATAGACTGTACGATGTTTCTAAAAGACTACTATCAACGGTGCCAGCTGCAGCAAAATTCGGCAGTCGATTAATATCCAGCTTCAGTGTGTTAGTGTTGCTGATACGTACCCCACCGCTCTGAATATCCTGTTTTTTGATCACATCTAAGTGAAAATTCTTTATTGCTTTAGAGGCTGCCGTTACTTTGCTAATCATTTGATCCGCGGTTACTGCTGTTGTGGTAGCGGCAGACACGACTTCAGGATTAGACATCCATCCGATCGTTCCGGACAGCAATAAAGCACCTACTGCCAAACTAGTGCCTATTGTTTTGAAAAAACTGTTCATGTACTTCCCCTTTCGGCCCCTTGCGATAATGTAACGCCGTATAGGTCGAAATAATAAAAGAGCTCAAAATTGACTACATATTCTTAGAGCTATCCTTTATGCTTCATAAGACATCCCTATGGCGGCCTGGCGATCATTTCCTTCTGTAGAAAGGCTTTAGACCCATGGCTTTGTGTCATCATCTTTCGATGATTTTACCTTTAACGCGGACATTCAATTAGTTTTAATTAGCTTACGGACGCATGTCCCACCGCTAATTTTATCATGGTTATAATTACCTGTAAACGACTTATCTTCCATTTCAATTTATCTATCGATTTACTCGTATCCTTATGTCAACGTAAAAAAAGCATAAAACTGGACTCCAGTCCGCTTTATGCTTTGCATCTAAAATTATTTTACAGGATCAAAAAGATTAGGATAAACAATATTTAACCAGCGCATCACGCACACCATGCTCATTGTTCGAACCCGTAACAGCATTCGCTGCCGCTTTTACCTCTACAGGAGAATTATTCATCGCCACGCCCATCCCCGCATAGGTAAGCATAGAAATATCATTAAAATAATTACCGATCGAGAGGACTTCTTCTTGCGGAATTCCCAGCTTCACAGCGAGATTTCTTAATGCGTTGCCCTTAGAAGATTCGGAATGCATCAAATCAACGAAAAATTCACCACTCCGCAAAATATTGTACTCAGGAGCCCAAGTACGCCATTCACGTTCAGCTTCGTCAAGGATTTCTGGCTGTGTAAATACAGTAAACTTAACAACCGGTTCACGGAAATCTTCCCAGGCTGGTAGCGTCGCTGGCACAATACGGAAGTGCTCATACATATAATTAGCTTCTTTAGTCAGATTCTCTACATTATCAACATACATATCAAAAGCAGTATTCACATCATAATGAATATTGTGCTTACGGCAATAGTCAATATAGGGGTCAAGACCACGTGCATCCATACCATATTGATGCAGCACTTCTCGATCTTCCACTCGTACCGTCGCTGCTCCATTGTGACCAAGCACGTAACCAGTCAGCCCCATTTCCTCCATGAAAGGAATCGAGTTCTGTGGACTGCGTCCCGTACACAATACGATTTGACCGCCAAGACGTGTAACCTCAGCAATAGCTTCCTTATTCTCAGAGCTTAAGTGGTGATCATCATTTAATAGCGTACCGTCCACATCTAGTGCAATCAGTTTGTATCTCATACTCCACCATCCTTGTCTTTCTTTTTCTATATTTATTGAACTTGAGGCTTTTTGTGTTAAGTGTCAGTCGCAACTACGGTGAATGTTTGGACTTCCAGCCGCTGTTGTTTCCAGATTTCTTAATTTATACCGTTTAATAGCGGATGAAATCCGGAAACAAAGGTGGTCGCTATCGCTCTTACAGGTCCAAAATTCCCCTCCGTCTCTCCCTTCTCTTATCCCAAGTTTCCAAATTCAATTTATATATCAATTTATATATCATTTTCTCTACTATCCTTCTGACCCATCTGCGCCTAAGAGTGCCAGTTCCTCTAACGTCAGTTCCCGACAAGCTCCCAGCGGCAGACTTTCATCCAGCTTCAATTCTCCCATAGATACACGTTTCAGAAAAGTGACTTTTTTGCCTACCGCCTGAAACATACGCTTCACCTGATGAAATTTTCCCTCAGTGATGATAAGTGAAATATGGGAAATCACTTTGCTGCCGCGCTCTCTTCCAAGAATGGTTAAGTGTGCAGGTAAAGTAACGTAGCCATCTTCCAGCTCCACCCCTGCTGCAAAAGCCGCGACATCATCCGCGCCTACATCGCCCTCGATGGTTGCCTCGTACGTTTTCGGGACATGCTTACGTGGCGACAGCAATTCATGGGCAAGCTTCCCATCATTAGTGATCAGCAGCAGTCCCACAGTATCCTTATCTAGCCTTCCTACAGGAAACGGTTCAAACTGTGCATATTCGTGCTTTAAAAGATCCAAAACCGTCCGATCCCGCTTGTCCTCCGTAGCTGACAGGACACCCGGGGGTTTGTTCATCATAAGATATATGAATTCACGGTAGGTAACAACCTCTCCCCCTACCTCTATTTTATCGGCATAAGGATCCACATGGAACCCACTATCTTTTACCACTGTCCCGTTCACCAATATTAAGCCTTGTTTAGCTTGTTTACGGATATCACTGCGCGACCCCACTCCAATATGGGACAACACTTTATCTAATCGTTGTTTTTTGGCGGGCTTACCTGATTGGCTCATTGTTACATCCACCTCCAGCCTGCGGGATATTCGTTCTTGAGTATGCCATCCTGCCACTTACCCCAGCCTGCGCTGTAGCCATCAATGCAGACCAAAACGTATCCCTTTTGGGCACTTCCTATTCTAATAGAGAGACGTTCTTGAGAAATCGACAACGTCTCTCCTTTAAGATAGGAAATAGCTTCATGATTCGTACTGGAGAGTGAGACACTTCGGCAGCTTTCTTCCGGATGCAAAGCTGTAGCCATTGGATGCCCTGGAATAAATCTTCCGTTACGGATTTGTCCTACATACCATCCCGGGCGGATCGTCTTTAATCCATTTAGTCTTTCCTTAGGAAGTGGAGAAATGTACAGATGATCACCGAACAGAACCGGATATCCTTGCGGTTCCCAACCAAGCTGATCTCGCACAAAATTTCCATACGCAGTCAAAGCTTGCTCGTCACCTGAAACTTGCCGACCACGGTCAGCGCCACCAGTAGATTTGTGAGAGGGTTTCCCTTCTTTCCCCCGTCTTCCTTCTGATTTATTGGATGATTTAACGTGTGCTGCACTTTTTGGAGTAGTAGTTCTTGCTCTTGCAGATTCGTTTAACTTGACCTCTAAGTGATCACGTTCCTCCATTGAGCGCTTAGTTCCCCCATGTTGCAATACAGCCATGAAATGTCCTTCGCCTTTCACCTTATGCGGCCACAGTCTTGCTGTACCTGAGAGTTCTCCGAAGCCAGGAGCGAATGAGCCTGTACCTCCTACCGCTACCACTGAGAACTGTGGATGTTCAGAAATAAACTCCGCTATAATTTCCTCATTTTCTTCTGTAGCAAAGGTACAGGTGGAATAGACAAGTGTACCTCCCGGTGCCAATGCTGTTGCACCAGAACGTAAAATATCCCGCTGCATGGAAGCATATTTGGCAGGTGTACCTGAATCCCACTGCTTCACCATGTCTTCATCTTTACGGAACATCCCTTCACCAGAGCAGGGAGCATCAATCAAGATCTTGTCAAAAAAAAGCGGGAATGCAGCCGCGATATGATCTGGACTTTCGTTCAGTACAATACCATTACGAACCCCATACAGCTCCAGATTTTTAGCTAGAGCTTTAGTCCGTTCTGGATGAAGATCATTACTAACCAGCAATCCTTCACCTAACAGCTTGGCTGAAATCTGTGTAGATTTCCCCCCAGGGGCGGCACATAAATCAAGTACACGATCACCTGGTTCAATATTAAGCAATTCCACAGGTGCCATCGCACTCGGCTCTTGAATGTAATATAAACCTGCGTGGTAGTGAGGATGTTTACCAGGTCTAGCCCCATTCTCTGTATAAAATCCTGTCGGACACCAAGGAATGGGTTCCAGTCCTAAAGTAGAAAGAGCCTTTAAGCTCTCCACGGAAATCTTCAAGGTGTTAACACGGACGCCTCCGTATGGGGTTTCCTTGTAAGAATCCGCAAATTGATTATAATCTGTTCCCAGCATGTCCATCATACGCTCGCTGAAAGAACTGGGCAATTGTGCCGCCATGATGCCGTCCTCCTGATAGTATTGCAAAAATTTAGGTGTTTAAAGATTCAAGGAACACCCCTACGGGTGTCCCTTATACAATACTCATATATAGAGGATCTTTTACTTACGATGAAAGGATGTCGGTCTCTGAGGACCACGTCGTTGAGGGTTATTCGGTGTGATAGCTACAGCTGCATTCTCCACTTGGTCCGCTAGACTCGGATCAATAATCTCTATGGTTAGATCGTAATAAGAAAATGGCCGCTCATCATATGATGCTAAGCGCCGAACATAATCTTTCACTTCCTCCACGAGTTTCGCCAGATTAATACCGAGTGTCGCTGCTGGATATTCTTCCAGTTTGGCAGAAGCACCACTCAGCATAATAGCTGCACCGCGCACATTCTGATTGCGAAAATGGTATAACCCTACCGCTACTTGGAGAAGTGCTTTGTACAAAGGATCTCGTTCCTGGGCAAGCCACAGTTCTTCGAGTACCTCGTGACATTCGAAATAATCCCTGTCACGATTAAAGTACACTAGGTATTCCAAGTACAATGGTTCATAAGCCATCCGGCAAACTATCCTTTTTAGCTGCGGAAAGAAGTCCCCGCACATGATCTAGAAGTTCCTTCATCGCTTCCATATCCTGAACCTGCCATATTTCGTTAAAGCGAGCCTGCGTATCTATAGCCTCATTCACCAAGTGATAGAAATACAATTGATGAATGGCCTTGAGAATCTGAGTGGTCATATTCGAGTTTTCCTCGAATGTCTTCTGTGCTTCCAGAATCTCTTCCCGAATACTGGACATTTCACTGTCGAGGATCGATGCTGCTTCAGCTGCCGTCTTTAGTCGAACACGCATTTCATCGGGTAGACTCTCCCGATATTTATAGTTCAGGGAATGCTCTATGGTAGCCCAGAAATTCATAGCTAGCGTACGAATTTGGATCTCCGCGAGCACAATTTTCTGGCCAAGCGCTGTTTGCACAGGATATTTAATAATCATATGGAAGCTGCGGTAGCCGCTCTCTTTATAATTAGTGATGTAATCCTTCTCATAGAGTACTTCAAGATCCTTACGGGCCCGGATATATTCGGCCACTCTGCGGATATCCTCCACGAATTGGCACATGATCCGAATTCCTGCAATGTCTTCAATCCCCGTCTCCAGATCTTCCATCTTCACATTCAGCCGTTTAGCCTTTTCCAGAATGCTTGACAGCCGCTTTACACGCCCCGTTACGAATTCTATCGGCGTGTATTCCTCTCTTTTCTTCAACTCCGAACGCATTGTTTTGAATTTAACTTTCAATTCTTCCACAGTCTGTTCATATGGAAGCAAAAAAGTTCCCCAGTCCCTGCCGTCCATCGCCTTCGTCCTCCTGTCCTTTCGTCTCCTTCAGTGATGATCAGCGCCCACTGCTTCAGAGATATGACTGAATCCATCCCGCCGTAATAGCTGCCGTAATCCGGCATGCAATTTGCGGTTAACCTCCGGTCCTTCGTAGATGAGAGCTGTATAAATTTCGACCAGACTCGCACCTGCTCTTATCTTGTCATACGCATCCTGACTGGTGAAAATGCCGCCTGATCCTATGATCGGCATCTTTCCTTCCGTCTGGCGATAAATACTGCGAATGATCTCCGTTGAGCGGTCCCGCAGCGGTTTGCCGCTTAAGCCCCCCGTCTCATTAGCCTTTTCATGACTAAGTCCATCACGGTTCAATGTAGTATTCGTAGCAATAATACCATCCATACCAGCTTCTGTCAGTGTCTGAACCATAAACTCCAGCTCTTCATCACTTACGTCTGGTGCTATCTTAACCAACAAGCTTTTGGTAATCCCGGTCGCTTTACGCTGAATCTCCATTTCTTCCTTCACTTGAGCCAGCAGGAACGATAATTCACTGCCATGCTGGAGATTGCGAAGACCAGGTGTATTCGGCGAGCTAATATTGACCACAAAAAAATCACCGTACGGATAAAGCGTACGGATGCACTGACGATAGTCTTCATGAGCCGCTTCATTACTAGTTATCTTATTCCGGCCAATATTAACTGCTATAGGAATTCTCCGATTCTTTATTTTCTTCAGACGCTGTGCCATAGCATCAGCCCCTTCATTATTGAAGCCCATTCGATTAATCAGCGCTTCATCCGAAGGAAGACGGAACAAACGAGGGCTATCATTACCTGGTTGACCCTTAGGGGTAACCGTGCCCACTTCCATAAATCCAAACCCGATCGAAGAGAATCCGACTACCGCATCGGCATTTTTATCTAAACCTGCAGCAAGTCCAACTGGCGTCGGGAAATGCGTGCCAAACAGATCAACCGCTAAATCCGCCGTTTCAGGAACTCCGTACATTAAACGTAGCGCCGCGCTTCCACCTGGCACTGATGACGATTTATCCAATCCACCTATGACGAGATGGTGAGCCTTCTCGGGATCAATCTTGAAAAAAATTGGTTTACCAAAATTACGATACAACACCGTTCTCGCTCCTTAAGGGGTACTTCACTAATCCACGTGTCTACCCGTTTCTGTAGGTTTCTTCTTAATTTTAGCCTTTTCTTGAACAAAAGAAAAGTATTTTACAGTGCGAGTATATTGAGTACATAACGCAGAGTATAGTAATTTTGTTGTAAACGCATTACAATATAGGTGTAATCAGCGATTAAGAGAGAAAGAAGGTATGCCCAGTATGTCTACTAAACGTAAACCACCAACTTTGCAGCAAAAGAAAGAAGAAGTTAACCGTAAAGCGCTAATGTGGATTGGCGTCAGTTTAACTTTACTAATTCTTCTAATCATCGTTCTGTTTATCGTTGCAGGAAACTAATTCAGCCAGTGGTATACTTTGTGGGGGTTGGTCTGATCATGCTTAGCAGTAGAGCTGAAGCGTTTAGCCGGCACAAGCTGCTTTTCAGGCAGAACCCCTTTACTAATCACTACTGTTGTACCTTTAGGAATCAGCGCGAAGAGCTCCTCCACATCTTCTCGGCCCATTCGAATACATCCAAGGGATTCATCCTTACCAACACTGTCAGGCTCATTCGTACCATGAATAGCATAATTACTGTCCGAAAGCTGAAGCCCTCTGCTGCCGAAATCCCCATCATCTCGACCATTTGGATTGACGACTTTATCTGTAATCACGAAATTCCCCTCTGGTGTCTTATCTCCGCCAAGTCCTACCGCATAATTTCGTAAAATAATAGAACCGCTGACTACCGCCAACCGATGATTTTGTTTATCCACAACGACCCTCAGCGGCTGATCAAAAAAAGGAACGTCACTCGCAACACTTCCACTCACACTTAATGCTGTCGGTATAGTCCTCACACCATCGTTTGATGAGCTTGAAGGCTCCGCTATGTCTTCTGTTCCCGATGCCATCTTGTTCTTAGCCACCGCTTTAAGAGGGCTGAATTCCCGCTTCATGACGGTTGTCGTCCCACCTATCCAGTTCTCAGGAAAAGATCCCGTCAAATCCGCTAATGTATCTGGAAGCTTCCCTTTAGCATCTTGATAAGCCCGAATTGCACTCCATAGTGTGGCATGCTCCTCTTGGTCACCCTGCCATTCTGCTCCATCCTTGGCGAGTTGCCCTTGCTCTGGCGGCTCACATGCACATTCCTTAGGATCGTAAGACTGATATACCAGCCGCCCCTTTCCATTCTTTTGCAATGTGAAATTTAGCGGAAGCTTTTCTTTCCAGAGCAGCCATTTCCCCTCTCGCTCCATCCCTAACGCAGCAGCTTCAAAAGGTTCTTTACGCATTAGCATTTTCGCCATTAACTTTCCTTGTGAAACCTCAGTTGCATTTTCTTGCGCTGTATACATCACTTTTTTCGCCTCAATAACTGGCTCTTGGACGGAGTCTTTTGGATCTGGCAGATCTTTGACTTCTGGAGCTGCCGTGTCTTGAAGGACTTCTTGTTCTTCAGTAACACCAATACCCGGAGCCACTGCTGAAGGTACCATTAACAGTATAAGAAGCATTAGCGCCAGTGATATGTATCTCAATCTTTGTTGGCCGCGCTCACGCTGGCGACTCGCTTGCAGCAATCCATCTTCGTATTCGCGCAGCATTTCAGCAGGTACCTTACTATGCTCGAAAGCCTCATACACTTCACCAGCCTGATTGAAGCAATAATTAGCTTTTCCATGTTGACCGTTCTTATAGTATTCCTTTCCCAGCAAGTACCATGCCATTTTGTTATCTGGGTGCATCTGTACATATGCTTTGAGGTGCTGTGAGTTCTTCATCGGAACCTCCGAGAGTTTATAATTCCTACTTTATTAATATCGGTCAGACACAGCAAAAAAGACATCCCTAGCCGAACAAAATGTTCGCAGAAGATGTCTTTATCTGGTGTCGCACGTTACTCTTTATCGAGTAATTAACCTTCTTTGTTAAAAGGTTCGTCCGCAATTTTAATGGAGTCGGTTGGGCAACCATCACAGGAATCTTGGAGATCATCAAACAAATCGTCCGGAATTGCTGTCACACCGCAGTTTCTGTCATTTTCGTAAATAACTTCTGCCAAACCTTCATCATCGTAATCAAAAATATCAGGAGCCGTTGCGCCACATGCACCACAAGCGATACAAGTGTCTTTTTCGACCCAAGTGTACTTAGCCATTTTTTTCTCTGCCTCCCGTTAAGCAATGCTGCGCTGTTGAACCAGCGTCTTATTTTTCTCATATTAATATAAAAAGAATACAATTTCAATTGATTTTCAATACGTTTGCATTTCTGACGCATTCTATAGTATCAATTTCGACACGTTTTATCAATCTTTATCTGACTCAACAGACAACAGATTATCCTTTTGCAGTGAGGTGCCTCGCTCCTTATGATTACGGAGCCTTGCAGAATGGGTGTCACTTAACATTCCAGCGGTCAAAACTGCATTTTCACCAAACTTATTGCGAAGCATATCCATAGCCTTGGTCAGTGACTCTTTCTTAGGCTGCTGTTCGTAATCGAACAAATCCAGCTGAATTGCAGAATCCTCTTTAGCGATCAATCCTTGCAAGGTCACACCAAGCAGTCGAACGGGCTTCTCACCATTCCAATGTCGAACATAAAGATCACAGACAGACTTGTAGATATCTTCTCCACTCTCTGAAGGCGCCTCAAGCTGCCGGGAACGAGTAATGGTCTTCATATCCGGTGTCCGAATGGTAAGCTGCACACCTGAAGCCACAAGCCCTTGCTTTCGCAAGCGCCGCGCTACCTGATCACTTAGATTCAGCAAAATGGGGCGTACCTCAGCCAGGCCAATAACATCCCGCGGCAGTGTAGTGGTGTGTCCGATCGACTTACTTTGCTCTCGCTCAGGATTTACTATCCCATGATCGATGCCGTTCCCTGCACGCTTTAGCCATGAGCCCATAACTCCAAAATTCTCAACCAGCATTTTCTCATCAGACGCCGCTAATTGACCAATGCTGTAAATTCCCAGCTTACGGAGCTTCTCTGCCGTTTTTCCACCGATACCGAACATTTCATTACATGGCTTATCCCATAAAATCTTAGGTACATCCCGCAGCCGCAGCACCGAAATACCATTTGGCTTTTTTAAATCCGAAGCCATCTTCGCCAGGAGCTTATTTGGAGCAATACCAATGGAGCATGGCAAGCCCAATTCTTCCATTATACGGCGCTGAATAGTTTCCGCAATTTCCATAGGCGTACCGAATTGCCTGGAGCCAGTTATATCTAAGTAACATTCATCTATCGACACTGCTTCCAGTAATGGTGTATAGCTATAAGCAATCTGCATAAACGCATTAGAATATTTGCGGTATAAATGGAAGTCCGGCTTAATAACGATAAGCGATGGACAAATACGTAGCGCCTTCTGAACCTGCATACCCGTCGAGATCCCCAATCTGCGGGCGACATACGAACAAGTAACAATAATCCCTTTCCGTAATTCAACGCTACCCGCAACCGCAGTAGCCTTACCTCTGAATTGGTCAGGATCCTCTGCCTCATGTACCGAGCAATAAAAAGCATTCATATCCACATGCAGGATAACCCTGCCAGTCGTTGGATAATACTGATCAACATTCTGCACAATATCTACCTTCTTATCCTCAGGGTCTCTATTGTCCAATTTAGAATACCTCTCCGCTGCGGTTAGGTCAACTTAAGAGGCTGTAAAGTTCTTTGTTACATTCCCGCGTAAAAATGCTATAATGTATAAATTCATTTCCCTTGCCAATGCTTCCGATGTGAGTTTTGCACGAAGTGAATCCGGAAGACGAAGCTTACAAAACTTTTAGGAGGACACTCATGTCTAAGTCCATCTCCATCTTCGATACTACATTACGCGACGGCACCCAAGGTGAAGGCATCAGTCTGTCGGCTGACGACAAGCTGAAGATTGCCAAGAAGCTCGATGATCTGGGTGTGCACTATATTGAAGGTGGCATCCCGGGAAGCAACAATAAAGACATTGAATTTTTTAAAAGAGTCAAGGAGCTTCATCTGAACGCCAAAATCACAGCGTTCGGCAGCACACGGCGGAAGAATTCCTTGGCCGAAAACGATGACAATTTAAAACGTATGATTGATGCAGGAGTTCCTGCTGCTACACTCGTCGGAAAATCTTGGGATTTTCATGTACACACTGCATTACAGACTACGCTTGAGGAGAATCTCGCCATGATTGGCGACTCCATATCCTACTTGAAACGCAAAGGCCTTGAAGTGATTTTTGATGCCGAGCATTTCTTTGATGGATACAAGAACAATCCTGAATATGCAGCAGCCGTTCTGTCCAAAGCCCAGGAAGCCGGAGCAGATTGGCTTGTAATGTGCGATACCAACGGTGGAACATTGCCTTTTGAAATTCATGAGATTGTTACCGCTCTGGCTGGGCAGCTACCTGGAGCAAATCTCGGAATTCACACTCACAATGACTGTGAGCTAGCGGTAGCTAATACACTTAGCGCCATCGGTGCTGGAGCACGGCAAGTTCAAGGTACCATTAATGGTTACGGCGAACGATGCGGCAATGCCAACTTATGTTCCATCATCCCTACCCTTCAGCTCAAAATGGGATACCACTGTATTCCTGGTGATTCTTTACCGCAGCTTACGAACACAGCACGCTATATTAGTGAAGTTGCCAATGTTAATCTGCCGGTAAATCAACCTTATGTCGGAAATGCAGCTTTCGCACACAAAGGTGGAATCCATGTCTCCGCCATCATGCGTGATTCACGGACCTATGAGCACATCGCTCCTGAGCTTGTCGGGAATAAACAACGTGTACTGGTCTCTGAACTGGCTGGACAGAGCAATGTGCTCTCCAAGGCGCAAGATATGGGTTTGAATTTGGATCCAAGCAGCGAGCAAGCTCGCCGGGTGATCGAGAAGATCAAAACGATGGAGCATCAAGGATATCAATTCGAAGGTGCCGATGCCTCGCTGGAGCTACTGCTTCGGGAAGCTACTGGCGAGATGAATGAAACCTTTACCTTTGAATCCTTCAAGATGTTAGTCGAAAAAACCGCAGAGCATCCAGTTGTATCTGAAGCCTTCGTTAAACTGAAGGTTGGCAATGAGAACCTTTATACCGCTGCTGAAGGTAACGGTCCAGTCAATGCTCTCGACAACGCTCTTCGTAAAGCGCTGCAGACCTACTTCCCGCAATTGAAGGAAATGCATCTATCCGACTATAAAGTCCGTGTTATAGATGAACAGGATCAGACTGCTGCGAAAGTACGGGTATTGATTGAATCCAAGAACTTCACAGACACTTGGAGTACGGTAGGCGTCTCCAGTAACGTTATTGAAGCCAGCTGGGAAGCGCTTGTTGACAGTATGCGCTACGCACTTCTGAATCAACTCTCGCTGGAAAATAAACAGTCTGGAAGTACTGAACCTAGAGGCCTGGTAAATCATTAATTCATACCTTTCATAAGCATTCATATGACGAAGAACCCCCTTCAACAGTTTAACTGTAATGAAGGGGGCCTTTTATAATTCTTTGGTGTAGATCCTTTATGATTCGGTAAGCTTGATAATTTTTTTCTCCAGCTCTTCCGGACTAAGAATGCCCAGAATAATCTCTGAGATCACTCCATTTTTGTCAATAAGCACGTTGGTAGGAAATACTGCCCCGTTATATTTGCTGTACACCTCATCTTTCACATCAAACATAACCGGGAACACAAGACCGTATTTCTTAATAAAACGTTCTGCATTGGGTCTATAATCCTGACTACTCACATTAATACCATAAATATCTAGAACATCCTTATACTTAGTGGCCATAGTGTTAAGCTCCGGAGCTTCCTCCTTGCAGGGATCACACCATGAAGCCCAGAAATTAACGAGGACTGCCTTCTCTCGCGGCCCGTCAACTACATATGTAGTCCCATCCGTTCCTTGGAGTGAAAATGAGGGAGCGAGCAGTCCAGCCTTAGGTCCTATTTTCATTGGCGGCTCATCTTGTTGTCCAAAAACAGCCGTAGCCTTCGGCTCACGATTATGCCACACCGCAAACACAGCTACACATACAATAAGAATCACTATCGTGATATTCAATTTATTTACTGCTTTCATAGGGATCTGTTCCTTTTCGAATGGAATAGTTTTCTACTATTGTACCCTCATTAACTTCAATTTCAAACCATCCATTTTTTAGACAAAAAGAAAAATAAAAAGAGGGTATCGTCAGCGACGAAACCCTAATGAAGAGAGAGGGGTGAACAAATGGCAGCATTACAGGGAAATGTCCAGCCTATAAGACTGAAATATTCCGTACAGCAAGCGCTGGGGAAGCACTTGCTGTCCAGTTACCCGCATGAAGCATGCGGAGTCCTGCTGGGTGCTGCCGCAGCGGGTGGCATGCTCATCGATACTTACGTACCTATGCGCAACGTAGCGCCAGACCCGCTGCACACATTTACTCCCCACCCTGAAGAGTGGATTCATGTTCTTTACAATGAGCCGACACTCATCGGTTTATTTCATTCCCACCCAAATTCAGAACCTATACCTTCGGTTGCCGATTATAAAGGATTAACAGCACTTGGACCTGAATTTAAGGTCTACCTTATTGGTTCTCCCAGAACTGAAGATGGCTGCTCTCCATTTCTGAATGGATTTTATATTGAGCGGTATTCAAATGAACAAGGAACAGCTTTCCCTGAACTCTCTCATGCCCCGCTTCACGTTCTACTTAAATAAGCATATAAATCGCCTAAGGTATCTACTTGGCCCCGCTCCGAAATTTCGCGAAGATAAGCCACCCACAGCCGGGCTGTCATTTTGGCATCCTCTAATGCATTGTGACGTCCATGAATCGGAATTCCATGGACAAATAACAGTTCATCGAGTGTATAGTTATTTCGCTGCGGCTCGAGCCAACGTGCAAGCATCATCGTGTCCAGCACCCGGTGTGTAAGCTGAACTTTAGAAGTTCTCCATAGCGCGGCATTGAGAAAAGCTTTATCATGCGAGCTTGCATGTGCCACTAGCACATTTTGCCCCACAAAGGACATGAAATTATGAAGGCCATCAATTAAGGATGGGGCGGATCCAGTCATCTCTTCCGTTATCCCTGTTAACCTCGTAATATCTTCTGGAATTGCCGTCTGACAATTCACCAAGGTGTAAAAGCATTCATCTTCCTTAATTTCCTCTCCAACAACCTTAATTGCACCAAACGACATAATTTCATCTCCATGCTGATGAGAAAATCCCGTCGTCTCTAAATCAAATATAACCGTCTCCAGTTCAGACAGCGGAGTACGCAGCACCTCAGGACGACGCTTCTCACGCATGAGAGATCGGATGTAGGCCATTTGCTGCGCAGTCTGATGGGCAGTTTCTCCCCCTCTCATCGAAGCGATTGCCGACGGCATTCCACCTTGTCTCAGGTTGTTCCAGAATCCTCCATTCTTGCTTGGCTCCCTCATGTTCGCCACCTTTCCGCTGAGCGGAGCTGACGCTGCAACGCCCGATGAAGGCGTCTAACAAGCAGCAGACTTTCACGCAGCTCAGACAACAGCTGCTTATTCTTCAGTTCACTCTCAGCAATATAATCACTGCTGATTAACAAGCCATTCTGGACACTAAATGGCGTGTTCACTCGCATCCGCATCGCCAATAAGAAAGCTCGCCGAATATCATCCAGATGTTGATATTTGTGAAGTCTTTCAAGCTCTTCAATTCGCTCTAAGGTCGAGCTAGCTCTAATATGATGCAATAACGATAAGCGTCTAACAATGTTCACTACCGGGATATAGACTCCATACTTAATGTCAAATCCACCTGCATAATCCCCAAAGCGCTCTGTTAACACCTGTCCCAGCAGATTTAAAGTCGCTTTATGGCGGACTGTATTGCGAAGAACAGCCACAGACAACTCCTCATTGTCAATAAAACCCTCATAGAAAGCCTCTTGCCACAATGCTGATAACTCCGTACTTCCCGCAACATGACGCATATCTGAAGAAATGATAAGATACCGAATTGGCTCCCATTCCAGCTGGGTTCTCCATTCCTTCAGCTGCTCCTTCCATTCCGATAACGTCTTCCTCCACATCCCTTGGGAGCACATTACCTTGCCTGCACATTTCTCATATCCCACTTCTTCAAGCAGATCGGATAACATCATTCCAAAAAAATCAAAGTATCTATTCTTCTCCCCATCCGGTTCACCCTCAACGATCAAACCATTATCCTGATCGCTCCACAGTGTAGCTTCTTGCCTTCCACTACTGCCAAACACAATAAATGAATAAGCACAGGGAGGCGGGCCATAGCCCGCCTCTTTCATCTGCGCCTCACATATTAGTACTGCAGTCTCTGCAATAAGATCATGCATTGTATTCACACGAAACATCCATTCCTCAATCGGAATTACATTCAACTGTTCCAGTAGAATACTTTGGCAGGCAATTCGCCTCTCCCTAAGTTCCTGTGGCGAACCGGCTAAAACGATGGTCCTAAAGCTTTCTTCATCATACCCGTCTGTTAACTCCATCGAAGCCACACGGTCCGCCTCCCTATCTGAGGATTCATATTATTGTTTAAGGGTTTTGGATTCCGATTCTGCAATTAATTTCATTTGTTCAGGGTATCCGTAAGTACCATGCTCACTGATATCCAGACCCATCAATTCTTCTTCTTCCGTAACACGAAGTCCTGTTGTTACCTTCATTACATATAAGATAATGAATGAAAGCACGGCTACGAAAGCAAATGTTCCTACTACCCCAAGCACTTGAACACCCAGCTGGTGGAAACCTCCACCGTAGAACAATCCGGCTTCCCCTACCAAAGCACCTTTAGTAATAAGATCCGGTGCAGCGAATAGACCCGTGGAAACCGCGCCCCACATTCCCGCAATACCATGTACCGAGAAAGCATAGATTGGATCATCAAGTCCTGCACGTTCCAGCCATTGGGAAGTCATGAATGTGAACGCACCCGCTACTAAACCAATAATGATTGCTGCCCATGGTTCAACGTAAGCACATGCACCAGTGATCGCAACCAATGCAGCTAGAACACCATTCAGCATTGCTGGAATATCAGATTTACCAAAATACAACCAAGAAGCAATTAATGCCGCCAAACCGCCTGCTGCTGCTGCGATATTCGTGGTTAATGCTACGTGACCGAAGAAACCTCCCATTGGGGACAAAGCACTACCTGGATTGAATCCGAACCAACCAAACCAGAGGATAATCACACCGAGTACAGTAAATACTTGGTTATGACCTGGAATAATAACAGGTTTACCTTCTTTATTAAACTTACCAAGTCGTGGCTTAAGCAATATGGTTGCTACTACCGCTGCAGTGGCACCAGTAAGATGGACAACCGTAGAACCTGCATAATCTTGCATTCCCAGCTCAGCCAACCAGCCGCCGCCCCATACCCAGTGTGCTACGACAGGATAAATTACAATTGAGAATAAAATTCCGAATATAATGTACACACTGATCTTTGCACGTTCTGCCATGCCTCCAGATACGATAGCTAAGGAAACTGCTGCAAACGCCATTTGGAACAAGAATTTAACATTTAAAGTAACATCAGAAAATGCAAGTGATTCAAATGAAGATGCTGTTGAATCTCCGCCATACAAGAAGCCTGTGGTACCGAAGAAGCCGTTACCGTTACCGAAGCCAAGTCCAAAGCCAACGGCCCAGAAACATACACTCGCAATGGCTAGTGTCAGTACCGTCTTACCGGCTACGTGACCTGCATTCTTCATTCGAACTGATCCTGCTTCAAGCATCGCGAACCCTGCTTGCATAAAGAAAACTAAGATGAATGCCAGGAAGGTAAACGCGGTATCCAATCCGACCTGCAAATCTGCATTTGTTGGACCGTCCGCCGCAAAAGCACTTACCGGATAAACCATCAGCGTAATCATGGCCAGTAACATCATCAACCATTTCTTTTTCATTTTACCCCACTCCCCAATGTTATATTTTCTAACAAAGCGTGAAACTCTTAATGTCATTATAATCAGAAGTCAGGTAAATTGACAAGACTATTTTTGGTAATGTTTTTATTTTATTTTCACCAAACTCACAAATTCTCCATAGTACACTTGGACTATCTCAGTATTTTAGGCCCATACAGCTATGAATTCATTGAAATAACTACGTGAAGATCCGCTCTAATATTACTTTTTTATCGAATTATCCTTATTGATTCCCCAATAAACATAACATTAAATGTAATGTTTATAGTTAGGATTTATTAATGAGCACAATCGGTTCAAATTTGATATCACATGGAGTTTGAGTGTATTGTATATAAACAACGCATTTCATTTCATGAATTAACCTCTCTTTAATGCATATACTTTATGAAAGTATGACGTTTGACTGTATGGTTTCCAGTTTGTTATCATTACAGATAGCATAATAGAAACCACCAATATAGGAGACGACTATCCTTTATGGACAGTCGAATTCGATTAGTGAGGCGAGGTAGCATGGGGATATGATTCTATATCGAATTGGAGAATTAGCTAAGGCTGCTCACATCAGTGAGCGCACCATTGATTATTACACGAAATTGGGGTTAATCTCCCCAGAGTCAAGAAGCACCAAAAATTACCGACTTTACAGTCATGAAACCTTGGTCGACTTAGAACGTATTAATCAATTAAAGCATGACAAGTATTCATTGGAAGAAATCAAATCCATGATGAGCAAATGGAGCGAGGCTACTCCTGAAACTGACGTATCCGATAAATTAGTCGAGCTTGAGCAGCATATGCAACGACTAGAACGTGAAGTAAAGGCACTTGAACCCATTATAAGCGGTCTGAAGCCGGGACAGGCCAGACGCGCGCTCTCTAACTTACTCCCACAAGGAGTGGCCTGCATGGAGGCGATTCGGCTTCTATTGCTTACGCAAGGACCGCCAATGTAAATACCATATTTACAATACAGTGGAGGAATGCAGCTATGGGAATGTATCTATTAGTAATTATCGCTTTTATTTTTTCATTATGGGCCCAGTTCAGAGTTAAAGGGACATTCAGCAAATGGTCCAAGGTGGCCAACTTAAACGGTCTGACAGGATATGAAGCAGCTAGACGCATGCTCGATGCAAATGGACTTCACGATGTTCCGATTGAGCCTGTAAGAGGTACGCTTTCTGACCACTATGATCCGATTCACAGAGTTGTACGCTTATCAGAGCCTGTTTATTATGAGAGTTCTATCGCAGCAGTCTCAGTCGCTTGTCACGAAGTGGGTCACGCCATTCAGCATAAAGTAAGTTATCCTATGTTAACACTACGTCACCGGATGTTCCCAGTAGTTAATTTTGCATCAGGTATAGCACCATTCATGCTTATGGCAGGATTTATATTCGGTTACTTTAATCTTGTAGGCCTTGGTATCATTTTCTTCTCGGCCGCTGTTGCCTTCCAGCTTGTGACACTCCCAGTTGAGTTCAATGCCAGCAATCGGGCACGTCAAGTCATGGTAGAGCAAGGCTACATTCGTAACGAAGAGGAACGCGGAGTAGCCAAAGTCCTAAACGCAGCTGCATTAACGTACGTTGCCGCCGCGCTAGTCTCCTTACTCGAACTGCTTCGTTTGATTACTGTCTTTTTAGGTAACCGCGACTAATACAAAAATACAGCACAAAAAGAAACCCCGGAAGGCTAAGAGCCAACCGGGGTATTATTTTGCCTCGCTTTAAAATAGGATATCAAAAAAGTCCGAAACGAACGTGCAACCAGCGGCAACTTACTATCTGTTCGGTAGATCAAACCAACCGTCCTCGTCACAGCAGGCTCCACAACCCTTACCTGAGCTGGCTGGAGAGGATTCGTCTGATAGAACGCCATCTCCGGCAGAAGGCTTACACCCATCCCTGCCGCCACTAAACCACGTATGGTATCAGTCTCCCCACCTTCGAATGCAATCTGTGGTTGAAATCCCGCCTGCAAGCACGCTTGCCAAACGATCGGTCTCAAAGAATAACCTTGACTGAATAGAACAAACTTTTCATTCTGAAGCTGTTCCAGTCGGATCTCAGATTCTCCTGCCAGCTGATGATTCTGAGGAAGTATTGCAAATAACTCTTCAGTCATAACAATATCTCCAGAGACATGCTCATCATTTTCCGGAAAAGGCGAAATAAATGTTAAATCCACCTCTCCAGATAATACGTCCTTTATCAGCGAAGGGTAAGAGCCCTGCTTAAAGCGAAACTTAACATGGGGATAGTGCTGGCGGAATTCTGCAACGATAGTCGGGATAAGATGCGTTCCAAGACTGTGAGGAAACCCTATACGAATCTCTCCACGTTCCGGATCTAGAAATTCATGCACTTCATTTACCGAATGTTCCAATTCCTTAAGAATACTATCCACCCGCTTGCAAAAGAGCTGTCCAACTGGCGTAAGCTGCAAATTACGCCCTTTTTGCATGAACAAGTCAACCCCAAGCTCTTGCTCCAATTGATGAATCTGACGGCTTACCGCAGACTGCGCTACATGAAGTTCCTCCGCCGCTCTTGTTACATGTTCTTTTTGGGCTACCTTTAGAAAATATTGCAGCTGTCTTAGCTCCACTCCATCATCGCCCCTGTCTTAGGCTTTTTTTAAATATACGAATAATAAGTCCATATAGGAAAAAGCCAGAAACCAAGCCTCCGATATGCGCAACCCAATTCACATTTGGTGTTGCAAACGACATAATGATCCCAATTACGAGCAAACCGTATAATGTCTTTCGCGAGCCTTCGTCCATCATCGCCCGTTGAATAACAGCAATGTATAAAAATGCGCCATAGACGGCGTAGATTGCTCCAGAAGCACCTACCGAGACCGTACCTACCTCTAATACTGAGCGACTGCTGATTGCAATCGTTAGAAAATTCGCAAGAACTCCACCTACCACATAAAGAAGTGCATATCGCCACCAACCAAGCAGGCGCTCCAGAGGCGGTGCAAATACCAGTAGAGCGAAGCTATTAAAGAATAGATGGGAAAACCCATTATGTAAAAAAATAGCCGCCACATAACGCCACAGTTCCTCTTTATACGGGCTAACATCAACTATAGCACCAAAATCAACAAGTGTTTGTATATTGGTGGATCCACCATTGAACGCCATGAGCATAAACATAATCACATTAGCTACAATGAGAAGACATGTTACCGGGTAATACCGGAGATAACTTTTCCAATTTTCATACCGAATAAATATCATTACACCCATCCCTTTACATTTATATCTTGCTCTGTTGGACATCTCCCTGTAAATAAGATTATAATTTATTGTGGCAGTAAGAGCCAATATTACAATTCGAGGAGGAAAACAAGGATATGACGCAAGAAAGAACAGGCGTAGCTACTTTCAAAAGCAGCCCCATCACTCTCGTAGGACCCAAGCTTACAGCTGGTGATCCCGCTCCTGATTTTGTTCTAAGTAAGAATCTACTGGAAGAAGTGTCTCTTAGTGATTATGCCGGTAAAATCAAGCTGATCAGTGTTGTACCTTCTCTAGATACTGGTGTATGTGATGCACAGACCCGCCGGTTCAATAGCGAAGCTGCAGAGCTAGGTGACGATGTAGTTATCCTCACGGTAAGTATGGACCTACCATTTGCTCAAGCCCGCTGGTGTGGCGCTGCAGGGATCGATCGCGTAATCACTCTATCCGATCACAAAGCAGCCTCATTCGGACAAGCTTATGGCGTACTAATCAAAGAATTCCGGTTAGATATGCGTTCTATTTTTGTACTAGACAAGAACAACACACTCACCTATGTTGAATATTTGAGTGAAATGACTGAGCACCCTAATTACGAAGATGCTATAGCTGCTGTGAAGAGTTTGCTCTAATTCTCTAGAACAGTAAGTTAGCGGCCATTTTCGACAATACTTACTTATCACTGCAAGCATAAATGCCTTTGTCGTCCTTATAAGGACGACAAAGTGTTTATGCGAGAAATATAAGACATAAAGTATAGGTGTAGAACTTATACTTTCTTATATTTTGAAAAAAGCGGAAGAAGGTCCATCCTTCTCCCGCTTTTTTTGTAATAGAAAGATTTATCGATAATATCCAGAGCAGTCAACATTTGCGTAAACGCATTCATACAATCCCTAAGTAAGAAGGTTTAGTAAGAATCTCTGAAAATTAGTCTGCTTTGTATTTTCCTAATTTTTTGTCCAAGGACGCATATAACCGCTGAATGACACGGTAATTAGCACCCAAATCACCTAGCGAACCTCTAGATGCAGAGTACATATCTACACCACAACGTACAGGTGTGGTATTGAGCACAGAGACAGTAATGTCCAGTGTACGGCCGAATGCCGTTCTCTTCTCCAGAGTGATCTCACCTACTGACTCCACTTCATGAAGCACCTTGAATCCAGGAATCTTCTTAAGCGTTGATGAAACTTCCTCCCAAGCTTTGTCTTTCGTTAGATTGTAATAACGCGTTTTTAATGTCGGATCTTTTGCGCGGTCGCTTGTTCCATCATGACTACGGAATAAACCGACCAAGGTTCTTTTTAACGACAAAATTCTTCCCCCTCTACAAATCCCAAGTTCATTATTCTAAGTGTAACACTCTTGTCTCAGGAACAAAAGGGTATTACTCACTTTCTCCTTGTTCCAGACACACAAAAAAGCGCCCGTTCCCAACTTTCACGGGATACAGGGCGCTTTGGCCTAAACAATAGAAAACCCGCTTATGCCGTCCGGCTACAGTGTCTTCTGAACCTGCTAGAGCAGGTGGGTGATCGCAGAAAACGTTTTTGAATTCCCCAAGTCATATAGACAGGGCTGTTCAGCTGCGCTTCGTGTAGATCTCCCAAGACATTATCATTGGTTCAAAACAACGAGCAACCGTAACGAACATCGCAGGATTTGTTATTATTATATTGCGTTTTAACGAAAAAGTAAACCTGTATGCGCTTTATTTTACACTGGAATTAAATTACTGACGATTTCCAATGCTTAATACTCGTCTTTGTTAAACACGTTTTACATCTTTATCCTCAACATCGTCTTCAAAATCATCATCGTCATCGTCGTCATCCTCTTGATTGTTCAAAGCAGCTTCTCGCTCTTCTTCCTCTTTCAGTTTCTTCTGCTCCACCTGCAATTGCAGTTTATTATAGGTAGCATAGAAGTTAAAGAAAGCAGCCATCGCAATCAACGTTGGAATACAGATGAAATACAGTGCTGGATATCTAAGACCAATATAAGCTAGCACTGCAGCTGCAATCAAAGTTGAGAACACGCGAATTGGACGCGCTATAGTCAGCAATATTGAGTTAGTCATCACTTGTTTAAAGCTCATTTGATAATGAACGACAATAGAAAAGAAGTTAAACATGGACACCGATAAAATAATCATGAGCACTAACATCAAAATACCAACAATTCTGAAGTTAGGCATTTGTGTCATGTAAACCGTTACATCGACGTACATAATAACGAACATCAATGTGTAGATAATTCCACCGAGCATACTTTTTAAATAATTCTCTTTATACCCCTGAAAAAACGTACGAAAAGTTCCTACATCCGTGTTCCCCATAACCCATTTGCGCACAACGGTAAATAAAGCCGCCGAAGCAGGAAATACTGTAAACGGCGCCAGAATCCCCATAGCCCAGTTCAATGTGAGCTGCTCATTTACTCCACCTGAGCTTGTCCCAAGCATCATCAATTTCATCAATCCGAAAAATAAAAACGGGGCGGAACATAGTGCCCATAAGATATTACTAGCTGCGATACGTGTAATCCATTCTGTGATGCGGTATAAACCACCCATTGCTCCTTTAAACTCCAATTCCCTTCCTCCTCTGTCTCTTGCATACTGCTTATCTTAACTATACCTCATTTGACCTACTCTTTTCCATAGCCCAACTTTCTGAATTCTAGGTCATCGTCTATGCATTAAGTCTATAAAGTCCATATATTGGGATTGTGACCATAAGAATTTCCAAAATCACTACATTCTAAAGGAGGTTATTATATGTCCTCACCTGTTGGCTACGGCGGCTGGACTTCCACTGGTACGATCCTCGTATTGTTTATCCTGCTCGTTATCATCACTCGTACTTTCATTTAAATAAGCTGCTAATTCAATAAACACCCTTATATTTCAGCAAAAAGAAGACGAGAACCGCTATTCGGCATCTCGTCTTCTTATATTTTGATAAATCATCCCCCGCGGGTTCTGATCAAGTATTAATTATCGAAATCTTCGCGTTTTGCTGGACGTGTGCTCGTGCTGCTTGGGCGAGTAGATGGTTTGCGGTCCGCACTGCGGTTCGCTCCACCATCACGGCTAGCTGCGCCATCACGGTTGCCTTTATAGCCACCGCCATAACCGCCACTGCCACTACCATAGTTACTACCACCGCTGCTGTAGCCACCACGACTTCCGCCACCGTTGTTGTCACGGTTTCCACGGTATCCGCCAGTGCTGCCACCGGAAGTACCACGGTTGCCACCATAACCACCATTAGGTTTGCGACCACTGCGAATGTCGTTCTTACCACCACGACGTTTAGCACGGATTGGATCTTCAGGAGTCAATTCAATTGCAGAATCCTTCTTATCACCAGTCAGAAGCTTCATTGCAGCTGACAGCAATTGTACAGAATCATATTGCTCAAGCAACTGAATAGAAATACCTTTGTACTCATTCAATTCACCGTTCTCAACCATTTCAAGCAAGCGCTCTGCTGTTACGCGTTGTTTACCTTCAATAGCCTCAGCCATAGTTGGCAATGGTTTACGAGTAATACGGTGACGAGTAACGCGTTCGATCAAATGCAGGTGATCCATTTCGCGTGGAGTAACGAAAGACCAAGCTGTACCCTCTTTACCAGCGCGACCAGTACGACCGATACGGTGTACATAGCTTTCTGGATCTTGCGGCAAGTCAAAGTTAATTACATGAGTAACGCCAGATACGTCCAAACCACGAGCCGCTACGTCAGTAGCTACCAGCACATCAATGCTGCCATCACGGAATTTACGCATTACAGCATCACGTTGGTTCTGAGACAGGTCACCATGTAATCCATCAGCTGAGTATCCACGTTTTTGCAAAGCTTCTGCAAGCTCATCAACCCGGCGCTTCGTGCGTCCGAACACGATTGCAAGCTCAGGTGATTCCATATCAATCAAACGACTAAGCGCTTCGAACTTTTGACGTTCAGGTACTTCAACATATGCTTGATCAATCAGCGGAGCACTGATTTGTTTCGGAATAACGGAGACGTGTTGCGGGTTGTTCAGGAATTGCTGTGCAAGACGTTGAATGTTTGGAGGCATTGTAGCCGAGAACAACATAGTTTGACGCTCTTCAGGAACGAGCTTGAGGATTGTCTGAATATCTTCCATAAAGCCCATATCCAGCATTTCATCTGCTTCATCCAATACAACAGTTTGAACATCATCCAAACGAATGGTTTTACGGTTGATATGGTCAAGCAAACGTCCAGGTGTACCAATAATAATTTGTGGTTTCTTCTTAAGACCACGGATTTGGCGACCAATATCTTGTCCGCCATAAATTGCCAACGAACGAAGACCTTTAAAACGGCTTAGCTTACCGATTTCTTCTGATACTTGAATGGCCAACTCACGAGTTGGTGCCATGATAAGTGCCAGAATTTTTTCGTCTTCGCGATTAATCTTCGAAATGAGGGGGATACCAAAAGCAGCAGTCTTACCTGTACCAGTCTGTGCTTGACCGATCAGATCCGACCCAGTCAATGCCAATGGAATTGACTGCTCCTGTATCGGTGTTGCCTCCTCAAATCCTAACTCTGTGATTGCTTGTAGCACTTTTGGCTCCAAGCCAAATTCTGCGAATGTTTTCAAATTATTCATGCTCCTTCTATACAGTGGACATTCCACATGCTTGTCTGTATTCTTAAGTAGCGGTAAACACATTTATATGCTGTCCAATCATGCTCTTTTTTCTGCATGATATAGCGCTTTTGGGACGAAAAGCCTCCCTTTCATCAGGTACTTCATTGTACCTGAGCAACTGTAGCTTTACATCCGATGCAATGCAAAAATACCATTGTAACGTCCTACTCAAGAATATCCTGTACATTATATCACAACTCTAAGTAGGAATACCAGTGGGTTCCTTTCTTTTCATTGCATACATGGTTTATTTTTAAATTTATTTATAGAGGTGGATTTGCTTGTTAAGACAGATTTGGAATTGTATTGCAGTTATTTTTGGAGCAGCGTTGATCGCCAGTGGATTTAATCTTTTTCTAATCCCTCATCGCTTACTCAGCGGAGGAGTATCCGGGCTTTCGATGTTAGTGGGTTACTTTACACCACTAAACATAAGCCTCTTGTACTTTCTCTTTAATATTCCATTGCTTGTAGCTGGTTGGTTCCAGCTAGGCCGGAGATTTATTATGCTAAGCATGTTATCCGTTGTGGCAACAACCTGGTTCTTGACGATCATTCCCGAATATTTGGTAGCTACTGATATGCTGCTTTCTTCTGTATTTGGTGGAGTGCTGGTCGGTATTGGCTGTGGCTTCAGCTTCCGTGCAGGTGGTTCATCCGGAGGTTTTGATATCCTGGGATCCATCATCACTAAATTCCGCGATTTCCCAGTTGGAAACGTGGTGGTTAGCTTAAATGGACTCGTTATTCTTGCCGCGGCATATTTTGATAACAACTGGAACTTGGCTCTTGCATCTATGGTATCTATATATGTAACTGGTAAGGTACTGGACATGATTCACATCAGCCATTTAAAGGTAACCGTATATATAGTAACAAATCGTACAGATGAGCTCCTTCAGCATCTAATGGGGCTTCAACGTGGTGTCACAAAGATTAAAACAGAAGGCGCTTATTCTCATGTTGAAAAGGACATGCTAATGACAGTAACAACCCGCTACGAACTTGCTGAACTGCAACGTATTATCCGCACGACAGATCCTCAAGCATTTGTAAATATTGTCGAGACAGTTGGTGTTATGGGCTCCTTCCGAAAAAGATAAAAACCGGCAATGGAAAGTATTAATTTGGAAAATGCACCAATCACAGAATTGTGATATATTATAATCACGCAGAACCCTAACAATTTCATAAAGATTGAGATTTACCCCTCTTTTTTCCAAGCACTTCGTTTTCCGATGATTACTGAATTCCATTCAGACCTATCGAAAAAGGAAAGGGTGATTTTTGTGGAAATGGAAACGGTAAAGCTGTCAGCAATCGTCATGAGGTGGTATCCTGATATGATGCCGTTTCTCAAACAGGACGAATTAAATTCCGTAATCGTTCTGCGTGACGGGCTTAGTATTCTGGAACCTGCAGATGCCATGGATATCATCCATTACAGTATCTGTGAACATCAGAATTCTGCGTATCTTCAATGAGTAAGCCGCAAGAGAAGTCTTGATAGTTGCCGCCTTAAGTTCGGCCATGTTGCCGTGTTGAGGCGGCATTTACTTTTTACAATACGTTTAGAATCTGTGCGTCCCGGTTATATACATCGAAGGATGGATTTTCAGACCCGATCTGAGCCAACATTATTACAACACTGTTCTTTTTAGAAGCAACCGTTCCTATATAATTTAGGAAATGTACATAAAGGGAGAGAATACGAATGAACATCACCTGGGCTCTACTGATGATGGCCTTGGGAAGTGTAGGCGTGCAACAGAATCAACATGACGCTGAAGTGGCAATTGCATTGAAGTCCGCCATGAATCCCCCCATCATCGCTGCGCAAAATAATAATTCAAATGGTTCAACTCCAGCTCCAAATGCTACAGCAGAAGCAAATGACTCACAAAGCATGCTACACGCAGATCCTCAGCCGGATGCTCCAAAAGTAAAAGGCATCTATGTTACCGCATACAGTGCCGGTGGAGAACGAATGGAAAAGCTTCTTTCTTTACTTGATCAGACGGAACTAAATTCTATGGTCATCGACATTAAGGATGATGCAGGTTACATCACGTATAAAACCGAAAATCCTGAACTTCAGAAACTCGGTAATCCGCAGCCATTTATTGGCGACATCAACAAACTGATGGAAAGATTGAATAAACATGATGTATATCCTATCGCTCGAATTGTTGTCTTTAAGGACTCTATACTTGCCAAAAAGAACCCGCAATTATCCTTTGTTAATGCAGACGGCACAGTATGGAAGAATAAAGGCGGCGATAGCTTTGTTAATCCTTATAATGAAGATGTCTGGAAGTACAATGTCGATATCGCCAAAGAAGCTGTCAAACTCGGCTTTAAAGAAATTCAATTCGACTATGTGCGCTTTCCTGAAGGATTCGAAAAACGTGCAGACACACTTAAATACACCAAAACCAGCGATTCTCGCGTAGATATCATTTCTAATTTTGTAAAATACGCAAAAGCAGAGCTTGCTCCACTCGGTGTTCGTGTATCCGTAGATATTTTTGGATATGCCGCATCTGCTCCTGCTGAGGGCATAGGACAAGACTTTGTTAAAATATCCAAGAATGTGGATGTCATCAGCCCGATGATTTATCCGAGTCATTATTCAACGGGATGGTTTGGAGTGAAAGAGCCTGACTTAGATCCGTATGCTACCATTAAAGGCTCCATGGTTGATACCCATAAGAAGCTTGATCCTCTAGGCAGCTACAAACCTGTTATTCGTCCTTGGATTCAAGATTTTACAGCAAGCTGGCTCGGAAAAGGTCATTATATTAAATACGGTAAAAAACAGGTGGAGGATCAAATCCGCGCTTTAAAAGATGAAAATGTAGAGGAGTTTCTGCTCTGGAACGCCAATAACCGATATACCTCCGATGTCGATTATGAGAAATGATGTAATAGCCCTTATTATGTATAATTGAAATCAGGTATGATATATAAAGATAAAGACCCGGCATTTGCCGGGTCTTTTAATGGAGAAAAAGGGAACTTTTACTGTAATCAATAAAAACCAACAAAGAATGAGGCAAAGAACGATGATACAAACCACCTCTTTAAAACAAAAAGCAATACAATTCTTTCATATTTTATTTCCAATTCTGGTTACACAGATTGCTTTGTCAGCGATAACCTTCTTTGATACAAACATGTCAGGTAAGTTTAGTACAGCCGATCTGGCAGGTGTGGCGATAGGAACCAGTCTCTGGATTCCAATTCAAACGGGCTTAAGTGGAATCCTTATGGGGATTACCCCCATCGTCTCTCAGCTCATCGGAAGCAAAAAAGAAAAGGAAGTAGCCTATCAAGTCACACAGGGAATCTGGTTATCACTGATCGTCTCTGTAATTGTCTTACTAATCGGGAGCTTCGCCTTGTTACCTATCCTTAATTTTATGAATCTGGAGCCGACTGTAAGAGATGTTGCATTTCGTTTCCTAAGTGCGATCTCCTTCGGAATTATCCCGCTGTTTGGATATACAGTTCTCCGTAGTTGTATAGACGCTCTGGGACAAACACGAGTGTCCATGTTGATCACACTCATAGCCCTACCCGTGAATGTTGGTTTGAACTACTTACTAATCTTCGGAAAATTCGGGTTTCCTCGACTTGGTGGTGTTGGAGCTGGAGTGGCATCAGCTATCACCTACTGGGTAATTTTTTCGGTTGCCCTGCTGTTCATTTATCGAGTAGAACCCTTTGCAAGCCTTAGAATCTTCCGAAAGTTCTACTTTATATCGCTAAAAAGCTTCAAAGATCTACTGAAGATCGGTGTACCTATTGGCTTCTCGATTTTTTTTGAAACTGCAGTCTTCTCCGCTGTAACCTTGTTGATGAGTCGGTTCGATACTGTAACGATTGCAGCTCATCAAGCAGCCATTAATTTTGCAACTACGTTATATATGATTCCGCTCAGTATCTGTATGAGCCTTACCATTCTCGTCGGCTTCGAGACTGGATCCGGCAGGCAAAAGGATGCCCGTCAATATGCCATTATGGGAATTGGACTTGCGGCTATCCTCTCCCTGGCAACTGCACTCCTGCTCTTATTTGCCGGCCATCATGTAGCTGGTTTATACACTGATGAAACTGATGTCATATCATTAATTCAGCATTTCTTAATCTATGCGATCTTTTTCCAGATTTCCGATGCGATTGCAACACCTACACAAGGAGCACTTCGTGGCTATAAGGATGTTAATCCAGCCTTCATTATTTGCTTTATAGCTTATTGGGTTATAGGGCTTCCTACAGGCTATGTACTTGCTACTTATACGGATCTAGGAGCTTATGGTTATTGGATCGGCTTGATCACCGGTCTTGCGATTGGGGCTACATTGCTCTTGACTCGGCTTGTTAAAGTTCAACGCCGTTATGCCACACAATATGCAGACGCTCAAGCACATCACTAATAATCAAAAGAATACAAAAAAGGAACAGTGCGAAATTCGCAGCTGTTCCTTTTTTGTATGTTAATTATTGAGAAAGACGGGATGCAAGCTCGTACAACTCCACGTCAAAGTCTTTCTTCGTATTCACTACAAGATCGATATCTGTAAGGGTTAGTTCTCCCTTGATGATACCGCAACCTTTATCAGACTCACCTTCAATTAGTTTACGAACGGCAAAGTCACCAAGACGGCTAGCAAGGTTCCGGTCTCCAGGTGTTGGTGTTCCTCCCCGCTGAATATGTCCAAGTACAGTAACCCGTGCATCCAGAGAAGCATGACGATCTTTCAACGCTTGGGCCACATCTTCGCCTTTACCCACACCTTCTGCAACGATGACGATACTGTGACGTTTACCTCTGACAAAGTTGTCGCGCATACGATCCGCAACTTCATTCAAGTCATATGGCATTTCTGGCACGAGAATTGTTTCTGCTCCAGAAGCCAGACCTGCATGTAGCGCGATATCTCCACAATGACGTCCCATAACTTCAACAATGGAAGAACGCTCATGGGAGGACATCGTGTCACGCAGCTTATTAATAGCATCTACAACGACACCAACTGCTGTATCAAACCCAATGGTGTAATCCGTGTAGGAAATATCATTATCAATAGTTCCCGGTAATGCCATCGTCTTGATACCGAGTTTACTTAGTTTATTAGCACCTTTATAAGAACCATCTCCACCTATAACCACTAGGCCATCGATGCC
Source organism: Paenibacillus sp. FSL R5-0744 (assembly GCF_037972555.1). Taxonomy (NCBI): domain Bacteria; kingdom Bacillati; phylum Bacillota; class Bacilli; order Caryophanales; family Paenibacillaceae; genus Paenibacillus; species Paenibacillus sp. FSL R5-0744. The sequence continues at coordinate 2,355,954 of NZ_CP150228.1, read as the reverse complement.
CATTTCATTAAGAATATCTGCACCCTTTTGCTGACCTTCTGGTTTTGTGAACTCCAGACATCTTGCAGATTGCAGAATGGTTCCCCCACGTTGAATAATGTCACCAACACTGCGAAGATCCATAGGGAAGATATCGCGATTCAGAAGACCTTGATATCCACGTTGAACTCCAAAAACTTCAATGCCATAATAAAGTGCGCTTCTTACAACCGCACGAACAGCGGCGTTCATACCTTGTGAATCTCCACCACTAGTCAGTACTGCAATTTTTTTGATTTTTGACATTCTGTTGTTCCTCCTTAAAGTTGTGCAATGCCCCATCCGTTGTATAGGTGAAGCTTCGCAGCCTTGTTACAAAAAACGATTGCGTATCCAGCGGCTATTAGCGAAGAAGAACAGCCTTGTAAGCGGACTTCCTCTCATCAGGCTTTTAGACACAGTGCGAACTTCCCGCTGTTCGCTAACTTTCGGATCAGATAAATAAAGTGCCAGCAATCCCTCAATCACCATACGATGCATAGATGATTCCGGAAGTTCACGTACATCCTTACGGGCCCACTCAACCATGGAAGCGATCCGACTTAACATGGTATCCGTGTCGTCATAATAATTGCAGAAATTAAGATCGCCGCCTGCTCGGTCCTCTTCCTGATCAATCAAATAATCCAGCATAATGTGCAATCCACAAACATGTGGAAAATATGCAGCTCGAATCGATTCCGAAGAAGACTTACTTAGCTTCGGATCACATGCAGATAGAAAAAGCATGAATACGCCTAAAGTTGAGCCCGTTGCAGCTGCAAACTCGTTCCAATGCAGATGCGGAGCACGGCTACCCTGCTGCTCCCACCATTCCTTCAGGGCTGTTTCCCTGAGTTCCGGGCGGATATGCTTATATACCTGCAAATCTGTATACAGCACAGCCAAATCACGAATCTCCGCTGCAGCAGCGGAATAACCTGGCAGCAAAGAGATCATTTCCTGGCATTTTCGAACTAGCCTATACAAGTACCCGCCGTCATTCTGTTCATCGCGAAGCGCATAATAATTGACAGGTTCAGCGTTTGGATCAATGGCATCCAGCATAGATTGATGCAGCAGCCTGAAATCTGCAGGATCAAGCGAAGTACTGCGATCACATAAGTTATCTAGATAATCACTGATAGTTTGATAAGCAACAATAAGCGGAATAAGTATATGTCTCATCGATAAATTGCCGGCGGCATAAATACCTCCACCTATGCAGTGAAACTCCTTTGTTTCAATGCTGGCAAGTGCTTGCTTCCGGAGCTCGGGATCGGGAATCCCATTCGCATCTTGGCGCCAGAAGTCCAGACTTTCTCTCACTTCTGGCAGCACGTACTTATAGACCCTGTTCATAAGCCCAATAGGGCCACGCGGGCTAAGGTAACGGCCTTGCTCTAATTCACTCAATGATAGTGCCTCCACATTGTTGTCTCCTTATCCAAATCACCACTTATTATAATATGATCAGACGTATTTGTACAAACAACAAAATCACTTTCGTAAAATTATGAAAGATTCAGAAATAACGCAATTCAAGAATAAAACACATAACCCTCCATTGCTTTATGCTATACTAGCCATATTTCAATCTCAGAGGAGTGCACTTTCATGTTTTCAAAACGGACCGGAAGCCCTTACAGTGATCAGAATTGGCTTCGTTCCTTTCTTTTTACGATTTATGGCACTAGCGTTCTTGTAGTATCCTACTTTCCTTTATTCTACACACATTTAGGGTTTAGCAGTTCTCAGGTGGGCTACTTGTATTCTCTCGGTCCCCTCATCTCCATCCTATCCAATCTCTTCTGGAGTATGATGAGCGATAAGCTAGGTACCATTCGAAAAATCATGTTTATTTTACTCGCGGGGCAATTAGTAACCGGACTTCTATTAGCCAGAGCGACCGAATTTTCTTCCGTTATGCTTATTTTGTCCTTTTTCTACTTCTTCTATTACCCAGTTTTTCCGCTTGCTGATACAATGGCCATCAAAATTGCGGAGCGACACGGACGAAACTTCATTACAATTCGTGTATTTGGCTCATTAGGCTATTCTTTCTTTGCTTTAACTGTCGGTTATGCGCTTAGAGCTTTAGGTGCTACTTGGAGTCTTACCTTATGTATTATTATCATTATAATCGCACTTCTAATTACAATTGGCCTAAAGGATGTCAAAAAAACTGTTCCAGAGCTCCCCAATCAGAAAGCTGTTACTACCAAACCAGGCAAGAAAGAGCATGGGCTTAAAGATATTCTTTTGCGGAAAGAAGTGCTGTGGTTCTTCGGATGTGTCTTTGTACTCGCACTGGGCCATAGAATGAACGAAGCTTTTCTCACCATCAGTTTAAAGAACCTGGGCGCTGGTGAGGAAGTGATCGGCTGGGCATTACTTGCCTCGGCACTAAGTGAAATCCCTGTATTATTTATACTCGGCAAATACGGCGACAAATTTAAAGAACTGCCCTTATTAATTTTAGCCAGTCTCATGTATGCCCTTCGCTTTCTACTAATGGCGCTCGCCGATCACCCAGGCTCTATAATCGCGATTCAAGCCTTGCATAGCCTGACATTTGGCGTCTTTTTTGTAACATGTGTCCGTTATATCACTCGGATTATTCCTGATCGTCTCCGAGCAACCGGTCTTGCAATCTACACAGTTGTTTGGTCAAGTGCAGCTGGACTTCTAAGTGGTACATTTGGTGGAATGATCTATCAGGAAGCTGGACGCTTCACCTTCTATATGGTAGCGGTTGGCTTCAGCCTTCTTGCTTTTGTAGGCTTTTTAGGACAGCATTTATTGGATACCCATCGAGATTCAATGCGCTATTTCAAGAATAAGAACAAAAAAGCTTCCCTATAATAGAACACTTCTGATACTCAAAAATTTTAAAAGGTCTTTGCTATCCCTTACTTGGGAATGCAAAGACCTTTCATCTAAATTGATGTCTATTAGACGTAAAAAAACACAGTTCCCGAAAGAACTGTGTTCTATAGTTGGTAACCACTCTTGCAAGGGCTTGCCAAGTAAATTATATATTTATAGCAGACAGCTTAACTGTCTTTGCCGTTTCTTATAATTTTACTACGTTTTCAGCTTGCGGTCCACGATTACCATCAGTGATATCGAATTCTACTTCTTGACCTTCGTCCAAAGTTTTGAATCCTTCACCTTGAATTGCTGAGAAGTGTACGAATACATCTTCGCCGCCTTCTACTTGAAGAAAACCATAACCTTTTTCTGCGTTAAACCATTTTACTGTACCTTTCAATTGAACAACCTCCTAAAAATAACCGCCATATATGGCGTATAACTATATTATACTGCAATCTTTTACTCAAATCAATCTATCTGGATCTTTAAATATGTGATTTAATTTGCTTTTCCCTTGACCAGTGCGTTATCATTGAGCCAAAAGCCAAAAATCGCCAGGGTGGTAATGATAATGATCAAAAAACATGAAATATACAAAACAGACAAATGGAATATGATGACGGTAGAAGTTCAAGGACGTTATATTGTACTTCGCGAAATCTCCGATCAATGGGGAGAAGAAACACATACTTTCCTTAGTCGTCCAGCTATGATGCAGTGGGTGAACAACCGATTCAACAAAGAATCTTATAAAGATAATGAAGAAGAGTATAAAAATATCATCGCAGCCTTCAAACAGGTATAACAGAATATGAACACAGAAAATATCGCGATTTATGTTGTCCTAGTCTTATGTCTAGGCGCAGTTCTAATTATGACCAAGGATCGTGTCCCGCCACAGTTTAAGCGGGGCATGGCCTTAACTGCAGTCATTATGATTCTGTTCGCCTTCATCTTTGTTATTTATAGCTTATTGGCATAACTTATACTTTCATATATTTAAAGAAGACTAAATATTAATAATCAGGACTTAATAGGGCATAATAAACCGACTCTACTTTCAAGAGGAGGATGTTATGCCTATTTCACCCAAGTCCATCCCTCTTCTACTTGTGCTCAGCTTGCTACCGGGTGATTTATCATCTACAGTATTGCCGAGGGAGATTATGCCTACTACATCTCATCATTCTAGGAGGGTTTCTATGGAAAAATTATTGAAAAGAAGCGAAGTACCTGCTGAGAATCGTTGGAAGCTTGAAGATGTGTTTGCTTCTCAGAAGGATTGGGATGCAGAATTTGCTGAAGCTAAATCCTTAATCAAAAAAGCTGCGGATTTTCAGGGTACACTAGATTCCGCGGATGCTCTAAAAAAATGTTTTGAAATGGATGACAAGCTGTCCATCCTAACTGAACGACTCTTCGTGTATGCACATATGCGTCAAGATGAAGACACAGCTAATCCTGACTCTCAGGCTTTGTCCTCCAAAGCGAAAAAGCTTGGTATTGAAGCAGGTGAAGCCTTATCTTTTGTAACCCCAGAAATTCTGGCGTTGCCAGTTGAGAAGCTCGACCAATTCATCGCTGATCCGAACCTATCCGCTTATAAATTCACCTTAACTGAAATGAAACGTGAAAAAGCCCATGTGCTTTCTAAGGCTGAAGAAGCACTGCTAGCTCAGGTCGGAAATTTAGCTCAAGCACCTCAGAATATTTTCAGTATGCTGAACAATGCGGATCTGAAATTCCCTAAGATCAAAGATGAGGATGGCAAAGAAGTTGAACTGACTCATGGCAACTATATCAAGTTTCTCGAAAGTAACGACCGTGAGGTTCGCCGAAATGCTTTTAAGGCAGTCTATGATACCTACCGGAAGCAGAAGAACACTATCGCAGCAACGCTTAGCGCCAATGTGAATAAAAATGTGTTCTACTCACGAATTCGCAAATATCCTTCTGTAATGGAAATGTCACTCTATGGTGATAACATTCCTAAAGAGGTTTACACCAACTTGATTGATACGATTCACGAAAGCCTTCCATTGATGCACCGTTATATGAAACTGCGTCAGAAGCTGCTGGGTGTCGATGAGTTACATATGTATGATCTGTTTGCACCGCTTGTTGATGAATATAAATTAGATATCACCTATGAAGAAGCCAAGAAAATCACTAAAGAGGGTCTCAAACCGCTCGGTGAAGATTATCTGAATGTGCTGCAAAAAGGCTACGACAACGGATGGATCGATGTGTATGAGAACGAGAATAAACGGTCCGGGGCTTACAGCTGGGGGCCATACGGTACGCATCCTTTCGTACTGCTGAACCATAATGATAATTTAAACAGTATGTTTACACTGGCACATGAGATGGGCCATGCGTTACACTCGTATTTTTCGGATAACGCTCTGAATTATCGGGATGCGCAATATACGATTTTCCTAGCAGAGGTTGCTTCTACTACTAACGAGGCGCTGCTAATGGATTATTTACTCAAAAAGTCTACAGATCCTAAAGAAAAAATGTACTTGCTCACCTACTATGCTGATCAGTTCCGGACAACGATTTTCCGGCAGACGATGTTCGCTGAGTTCGAGAAAATCATTCATCAGCGTGTTGAAGAAGGTGAATCGCTTACTCCACAAGATCTTTCGAGCATCTACTATGACCTGAATGTTAAGTACTATGGTAAAGAAATGGTTGTAGATCAGGATATCGAGATGGAATGGGCGCGGATTCCGCATTTCTATAACAGCTTCTATGTTTATAAATACGCAACCGGCTTCTCAGCAGCGACTAGCTTTGCCAAACAAATTCTTGAAGAAGGCAAACCTGCGGTGGATCGTTACCTCGGCTTCCTGAAGAGTGGCGGCAGTGACTACTCCATTAATATTCTGTCTAAAGCTGGTGTTGATATGTCTTCTCCTGAGCCGATTCGCGAAGCGATGAGTGTCTTCGAAGATGTTATCGCTCAAATGGAACAGTTGACCAAATAAGGCAGAGAGCTTAGTATTGCATTAATCCCTTGCCCTATTTGGGCAAGGGATTTTATTCTGTTATATCCCCTGAGGAGGAAGAATTCAATGAAAATTCAATGGTCTTTAATTGCAGGTCTAATCTTTGCGCTGCTAACAGCCATATTTGCAGTCATCAACGTGGATCCCGTTCAAGTCAATTTCGGTTTTGATGTAGTTAATATACCGCTGATCCTAGTTATTCTGGGCTGCGCGTTAATTGGTGGAATCATCGTGGGTTCTTACGGTATTTTTCGCCAGTACAAACTACAAAAACAAATTAAAAGCTTAAATGCTGAGCTAACCAAACTTCGTGATGCCGACACTTCTTTAGATTCTTTTAACACAGACAATGATGGCCTAACAGGAGGACTTAACTAATGATTACTATTCAACCAAACGAAGATTACATACTCTCAATCCTAAAAAAATTGCTGGATACACCGAGCCCCAGCGGCTTCACAGCACAAGTAATGAACCTTGTTGCCGAAGAAGCGGCAGCATTAAATGTACCGCTAAGCTGGAATGAAAAAGGCGGCGTAATTCTAACCGTCCCAGGCCTAGATCCTTCCCGTACTATCGGCATCAGCGCTCACGTGGATACACTTGGAGGCATGGTTCGCTCTATTAAATCTGATGGTACACTGCGACTGACCTCTGTTGGTGGCTTCACTATGCACAGCATCGAGAATGAATACTGCGTGATCCATACCCGCAGCGGCAGAACCTATACTGGAACCATCTTAACCAGCCATCCATCCGTTCACGTATATCCAGATGCTCGTGATTTCAAACGTTCAGAGGAGAACATGGAAGTACGGATTGATGAGCTAGTATCTAACAAAGAAGATGTACTTAAGCTAGGCATCTCCGTTGGTGATTTCATTTCCTTCGATGCACGTGCGGTGATTACACCTAGCGGGTATATTAAATCCCGACATCTGGATGACAAAGCGAGCGTTGCTGCCCTTCTTGGCCTGCTGGAAAGCATGAAGCGCGAAGGCTGGAAACCGCTCCACAACCTTTCTTTCCTCATCTCCAACTATGAGGAAGTGGGACATGGCACAGCTTGGATTCCTGGCGAGATTAATGAAATGATCGCAGTCGATATGGGCGCCATGGGCGACGATCTTAGCTGTAAAGAAACCGATGTGTCCATCTGTGCAAAAGATTCTTCAGGCCCTTATGATTATGTTATGACTGGCCGTTTGATTGAGCTGGCAGAAGCACTTGCTATTCCTTATGCCGTTGATATCTATCCAATGTACGGCTCCGATGCTTCCGCTGCCCTTCGAGGCGGCAATAATATTCGTGCCGCACTGATCGGCCCAGGCGTACACGCCTCCCACTCCATGGAACGTACACATAAGCAAGCTGTAGTAAACACTGCTAAGCTTCTCGCTGCTTATGTGGGCACTAACTGAGGCAAGTACTGGCAAGTTAAAGCAGCTCTGGAGACGTAGACAATGGCTGATAGTCTCACTTCTGCTGCTCATAATAGCAGCATCAGCAATCTCGATGTTCCTGTTTTCCAGAAGCCACAAGGAAAATCCCTTTGATGGTCTTCCACACGCTTACACTTATTTAGAGACCGTGAGTCCAGAAAATGTTCAACTCTATATGATGTCACTTTCACCCGAAGATATTAAACTCAGAGCCGCTGGTGCACCCCTTCAGCAGGTGATTGCTTATGGGATTAATGGAGGCTTCTTCTATGGAGATGCACTTCTATCCATTGCTATCATGAATGATATCCCCACTAACGGTGTTAAAAAGGAGTACGGCTCCGGCTGGTTTAACGCTAAATATGCGCGCGGAACCCTGGTCTGGGATGGTGCCAGTCGTAGCTTTTCCGTACAGGTCGTCTCATCGGGAGAAGAATTGAACGTTACGGATCGCCAGCATTATTTTGCGCAAGGCGGCATTAGTATGAATCTGCAGGATGAGGATCTCTGGGAAGATGTGATAGCGAAAGAACATCTTCCTTATTCGGATGAGAAACGAATGCGCTCAGGCATGCTGTATGACGATAATGGCAAGCTGTGGCTGATTGTTACGCCAACACTCTCGACGGCGGCAGAGTTCCGTTCAACCATCCTACAGAGCGTGCCTGCTGAAGGTCTCGAAGGTATTTTTCTAGATGGTGATGGCTCCTCACAGATGAATGCTGATGAAATCATCTTACCTGGCGACTCTCGTGCCGTGGTGCAAATGATCGCGGTGGACGGAACGAAATAAAGCAAAAAGAAGCGATACTCTGGTCATAGCCCCGTCAAGTAGACAGTAAAAAAGAAGCCTTTTAAGCGGCGATCTGGTTCCGGTACTCTTCCGGAGACAGGTCGCCGAGTTTTTTCTGGAAGCGTTCCTTGTTGTAATAAAGGATGTACTCCTTAACCAAATGTTCAGCATCTTCAAGATTCTTGGGTTTCTCCAAATACAATTTTTCGGTCTTTAGGTGAGAGAAGAATGACTCTATACAAGCATTGTCGTAGCAATTCCCCCGGCGGGAGTGGCTACCGACCAAACCCTTGTCCTCTAAAACCTGGGCATACGTCCGAGTCGTGTACTGAAAGCCTTGGTCAGAGTGCAGGAGAGCCTTTGAGTCTTGGAGAGATTTCACAGTATCTACCACTAGCTTCAAGTCATTACGGACAGAGATTCTCCAAGCCACAACCTCGTTGTTGTACAGATCCATCACTACAGATAAGTAGACAAATTCGTGGCCTGTACGGATATAGGTAATATCCGTGACTAACTTTTGCTGAAGAGCGTGGGCTGTGAATTCCTGGTTGAGTACGTTTGGATATAAGACAGAAGGCTTACGCCCAGCAAACGGGCGTTTCTTGCGAATCACTGATTGGATGCCTAGCTCTCTCATCAACCTGCGAACTTTCTTATGGTTTACGGGAAATCCCTCTTTGCGAAGCGCTGTACGCATTCGCTTATAGCCATAGGCAGGACGTAGCCGATGAATGGCTAAGATATGTTCCTTAAGGTTCGTATCCTTCTCTTGGCGTGCTTCCCGCAGGTCAGAGGTCTTTTTCCATTTGTAGTATGCAGCCCGGGACAATTCAGCCAGTTTGCACAGCCAAACAATCGGGTATCGCTCGCTCATTTCTTGAATGGATTGGCACCGGGTATTTGTATCCAACTTCCCTCCCCATGTAGATTGGGATTGAGCTTTTTTAAGTATTCGACCTGTGCCTTCAAATACGCGATTTCTTCGTCTTTACTGTCAAAATGTTTTCTTCCACCTTTTCCGCGTCGGTCCTCAAAGGTCTCCCCGCTTTTAAATTTTCGTATCCACCTCACCAACTGAGCATCGCTCTTGATGTCGAGTTTTTCTAGGATTTGTGAATAGCTCATATGCTCCTCTAAGTGAAGTCGAACCGCCTCGTTCTTCAACTCTTCTGAATACTTCGTAAACGTCTGCCCTTTTTTAGCCATGAAAAATCCCCTCCGGTCGACTGTGTTAAACACATGATACCATGTGCTCTTTTTTCACTGTCAACCATGAGGGGATAATACCACTCTACTATTAGAGATCGCTTCTTTTTGTGATTTTATTCAATCCCAGACTTGCTCCAGCTTATCTGAGTAATATGAAATGGCCTTACTATAACTTCTTATTCCTTCATCCGCTGAGGTTTCAGCCAGCAATTTAAGCAACATCCCCATAGCCAGACTATGATCTCCGAGATTGTGCAAGGTCATTGCAAGGAATACCGGAAATTCCTTATTCTCTGGGTACTCGTGAATGGCCTGCTCCAATATTGCTTTGGAATTCTCATATTCTCCGAGTGTTCGGTAGGTGCTGCCCAGTCCCAATAGAGCGCCGACTCTCTGCTCCGAAGATAAGCCTAGTGTTAAGCTTTTCTCATAATAGGGTATTGCCTCGCGTTCCAGACCGAGCACATCATGCGTCCACGCTAATTGATACAGAAGTTCTGCATCATTACTATTCTGCTCATATAGCTCTAACAGCATCACTCTGGCTTCTTCAGCTTTACCTTCGTTTCGCAGGGCTACAGCTTCCACAAGTTGATTCTCCAAACTGAGCCCTCCCTTATTGTCACACATGGACAATCCGTTTTATGCTTTACCAGCGATTTTCTCTGCAAGCTCATTCAGATAGGTCCAGCGCTCCATTAGACGCTCCAGCTCGGCTTCGGCAAGCCTCTGCTCTTCCACTAGCTCCTGCAGTCTCCCGGAGTCAGCAAACGCTGCTTCCATCTCCGCACTAATATCAGTCAAGCGCTGTTCTGCAAGCTCGATCTGCTCGTCAATTCCTTCATATTCACGCTGTTCCTTAAAACTGAATTTGAGTTTGGTCTTGGAAGCTGATGATGCCGCTGTGTTACTGACTGTTTCTGTAGTCTCTTTACCCTTTGCATTACCGTCATCTTTGTTCGATTCTGCATTGCGTGAAGGAACATTTTTGGCCAGCCATTCTTCATATTCCGTATAATCGCCAACATGAAGCCGAATTTCTCCATTTTCAAAGGCAATCAACTTGTCTATAGTCCGATCCAGGAAATAACGGTCATGGGATACGGTAAAGACGACGCCCGGGAATTCATCCAGATAGTCTTCTAAAACAGCCAACGTGCCAATATCCAAGTCGTTCGTAGGCTCATCCAACAGCAATACGTTTGGTGCTCCCATCAATACACGAAGCAGATACAGGCGTCGTTTTTCGCCACCAGACAGTTTGGAAATCGGCGTCCATTGCATCGCAGGAGGGAACAAGAAGCGTTCGAGCATTTGGCCTGCGGTAATGACGCTACCATCAGCTGTACGTATGACTTCCGCTTCTTCCTTCACATATTCAATAGCTCGCATGCTGTCATCCATATCCTGATGTTCTTGCGTAAAATAACCCAACTTAACCGTCGCACCAAGCTGAACCTCTCCCTTATCCGGCTGCAGCTTACCTGCAATCAGATTCAGAAGTGTTGATTTACCGCTACCATTTGGACCTACAATACCTACGCGATCTTGTGGTACAGCAATATAGGTCAGATCTTTAATCAACTGACGACCATCCAGCGATTTCGACAGTTCATTGATTTCAATGATTTTGCGACCCAAACGTGTGGATGCCACCGAAATATCCAGCGAACCGTTCGAACTGCTTCCTGTACTTTCTTTCAGCTTCTCAAAACGGTCGATTCTTGCCTTTTGTTTCGTTGATCGAGCTTTAGCTCCACGACGAATCCAAGCAAGCTCCGTACGAAGCAGGTTCTTACGCTTTTGCTCCGCAGAGGCTTCACGCTCTTCACGGTCGGCTTTTAGCTCTAGAAAACGGGAATAGTTGGCCTCATAACGGTATAACTGTCCTCCGTCCAGCTCTAGCATGACACTTGCGACACGCTCCAGGAAGTAACGATCATGCGTTACCATTAAGAGAGCGCCGCGCCGTTTCTGTAAATATTGCTCTAGCCAAGCCACGGAGTCCGTATCAATATGGTTCGTAGGCTCATCCAGAATAAGAAGCTCAGATGGCGTAATCAGGGCAGCCGCAAGTGCTACACGTTTCCGTTGACCACCAGACAGCGTATCCATCAGCGCATCGAATTTCACTATACCCAGCTTAGTCAGTACGCTCTTAGCTTCACTCTCCAAATGCCAAGTACCTGCTGCATCGATAGCCTGCCCAATCCGCACCAGTTTGCCTTCCAGTTCTGCATTACCTGGCTCTTTTTCAAGGCGAGACATGATCTCCATATACTCACGCATGGTGGAAAGATCTGGATCATCTCCGGCGAAGACCTGTTGCAGTACTGTATTTGTCGGCTCATAAGGAGGGTTCTGTGCTAAGTACTGCACTCGAACATTATTTCCGATCGCAATTTGCCCACCATCCGGGGTATCCAGACCGGCAATAATACGTAAAAACGTTGATTTACCCGTTCCATTCACACCGATCAAACCAATTTTATCCCGATCGTCCATACCAAATGAAGCATCACTAAAAAGTACTTTCTCTCCATAACTTTTGGAAAGATGTTCCACGGTCATAATATTCATGCTATTTCCTCGCTTGCCTTATATTTTCATAAAACCGGTCGCAGCATGAAGCTGCTATTCCACCGGTCTATCATCCTGACCTAAATTCAAGTAATCCATAGCCCCTTTAATAAAAAGACCCGCAGCGAAACCAGCGCGTTTATACGCATCTTCTTCCTTAAAAGATGGATCGAACAAAATATCCATCTTCAGTCGATCCAACATCCCTATGTAGGACTGCGCCATAAGCTCAGGCTCAGACACTCCGCCCTCCAGCAATACCTTCACCACTGCCTGCATATATTCTTCCATAAAAAGCGTCATATACGCCACAAGCTCTGGGTTATTGTTCGGTGCGCGGAAAAAGAGCTTCGTGTGTCGCTTACGCTCATAATAATAGTAAAGATGATGTTTGGCGATAATTGACAGTTTACCTGCCAAAGTATCACTAGCCTTCAGCTTTTCCTGTAATTGCTGAAGGAATCCCTCACAATCCCGGCGCGTTACCGCCATGAACAATTCTTCTTTACTCTTGAAGTATAAATAAACGGTGCCCTTAGCAATTCCGGCCTGAACCGCAATTTCCGACATCTTCGTTTCGTAAAATCCACCTGAACCGAAGAGCTCGTATGCGGCATCCAGAATGGCAGTATGTTTATGATTGGACGTGCTGCTCATCGGTTCCTCCTTTAAAACATCATCCCACACAATAAGGCAATAGCCCCTCCGACGATAGAGCTAATAGCATTGACTGCATCATTAGTCATCCACTTCCAGCCACGTGCGTATTCAACCTTTTTACCGCAGTGATGTGTACTTTCCACTTCGCGTCCGCATACAGTGCAACGATTCATCTGCTGAACGGTTGCCCCTAGGATAGAATCTGTGAACGCACCCGCAAGTCCTCCAGTGAGTCCAGCCAATGTAAGCAACAAGAAGGATTGATCTGGCATGCCGGATATCGTCCGTAGCAGCCATGAAGATGCACCGATAAGTGCACCTCCTGCGGCGGCGGCCAGCGTACCCAGGCTGGATACGCCACCCGAGGCACCGGCCGGAAGTATTTTACCTGTCAGGACAGACCGAGGCGGCTTCTTGCTGAGTGTACCAATCTCCGTAGCCCATGTATCAGAGGTTACCGTTGCCATAACGCCGATAAATAAAAATTCCCAATGTTCCATCGGAACAATCGCATTCAATAGAACGAAAACCATCCCAAGCCCACCATTAGCAAAGACCTGCCCAGCATCTCGGCGACCTGTCTTGGCATAAGTCAGCTCAAGCTCTGCCTTATTATCATGATGAAGCTTAGACAACAGGCTTGAAGAAATGAAAAAAAACAACAATATTCCAAACCAAAAGGCATTTCCAGCACCAAAATAAATGGTCCCCATAGCTACCGCGGCAAGCATGCCGGAAAGGCTTAAGGATTGTTTCCTATAAGCCGCCCCCGCAACTAACAGAGCGCCAAGGGCGCCGATAATCCATAACATAGATTCATCTCCAACAGATGTTTTTAGCCGATCAGGCAAGTCCCCATCAGCTTGTCACCCCAGTACAATTCAAACGAATCTCCTGATACGGTAGAGCCTACACCTTCTGGTGTTCCTGTGAATATCACATCGTCTTTACCCAGCCCGTAACGCACAGCGATAAAATCGACAATTTTTTGGAGCGAAAAAATCATATTTTTAACATTACCTCGCTGAACTTCAACACCATTTTTTAAAACCGTGAAATCCGTTCCTTCCAGCTCTTCCTTGTCAGGAAACGCAATGTAAGGTGTGAGTGGAGCAGCGTTCTTAAAGCCTTTAGCCGGAGTCCAAGGCAGACCTTTCTTCTGCAGATCATTATGCACATCACGCAGTGTGAAATCCAGTCCCAGAGCCATAACATCCACCAAATCCTCCACGCTCATACCCGGTACATAATCACGCGCGATCCGTAGCACAAGTTCTCCTTCATAATGAACCTGACCTGAATCCTTTGGAAGCTGAATGACTGCTTTATCGAGGGAAACCGCCGCATGTGAGGGCTTCAAAAAAATGAGTGGCTCTACGGGGACATTATTTCCTAATTCCTCCGCATGTAGCTTGTAGTTCCGTCCAACACAATACAAATTATTAACAGCAGCGCACACAGACAATCAGCTCTCTTTCCCATCGAATTGGATTATTTATACTTTTAGAAATGTATCGCCCCAGATATCCGGACGGTTTGTACAAATCATTATATCAGAATGCATATCTGCTAAGCGACGCATCTCTTTTCCTTTGTTCACTGTCCAAGCCATAATCTTCACACCTTGCTCCGTCAAAACCTTAGCCAATCTAGGATTTAAACGCGAGAAGCTAATCGACAAAAGAGAACACTCCAGTTCATGCAGCCTTCGAGCAGGATTACCAAACCTTGAATCAAAAATTAAGCCTGTACGAAAGCGGGGGGCAATTTCCTTGATTTTTTTCAACACATCTGTGTCAAAAGAGGTCAAAATCACGTCGTCCCGCATGCCTTTAGAGGAAATAAGATCCGTCACCTTCTGTTCGATGCCAGGATACATATTGCCCACTGTTTTCAGTTCAATATTGAGACGAAGTCTACCGGAGGCTAATGAGAGCACCTCTTCCAAGGAAGGCACCCGCTCTCCCCGAAAAGAACGCCCTTTCCAGCTACCCGCATCGAGACGCCGGATATGTTCCCAATCCATATTCTTCACCTTACCATGACCATTGGTTGTACGGTCCAGTGTAAAGTCATGAATGACAACAGGAACACCGTCCTTCGAGAGCTGGACATCCAATTCCATCCAGTGTACAAAAGGCATGGCAATGGCCATCCGGATCGCTGCTAATGTATTCTCCGGAGCTTTACCGGAAAATCCCCGATGGGCAACACATAAATTGTTCATCATAAGGACCTCCCAGGAACCCTATTTTGTAACTTGAGTCACTTTGCCGTCACTGTTGATCTTAACTCGACCAGCAGATAAAGACTCTATTTTATTCAGCAAAAGCTGTCCGTTCACCTGATTCATGGGCACGGGCTGAGCTAGCTCAGCAGTCATAGGCTTCAGCTGTAATGAACATTGACCTTTTTTACTACATTCCGCCTGAAATACAGCAGTTTCCCAAGTGGCAGGTACCGTTGATCTCGTAAAAATAAAATTACCAGTGCTGTAGGCGATCCACTTGCCTTTGTACGGCTCCACACCTTGCAATACATGTGGGTGACCACCAATGACAAGATCAGCTCCCGCATCGACAAAGCTACGTCCAAGAGTCTGCTGAATATTATCGAACTGCTCTACCCGTTCTTTGCCCCAATGGACAACTACGACAACCAAATCAGCTTTTTGTTTAGCTGCAGCAATCGCTTTAAGTCCTTCTCTACTATCATATACTGAAGCAAGCCCGGGTTTATTTTTTCCCGCCATCCAATCAGATGCAGGAATCACACGTGTGAACCCCAGTAAGGCGATCTTAATCCCTTTACGCTCAAAATATTGCGCCGAGAATGCTTCTTTACTGTTGAGTCCGGCACCAACATAAGGAATGCCTCTTTCCGAGAGATGACTAAGCGTGTCTCGCAGACCTTCCTCCCCTTGATCCAGCGTATGATTGTTCGCCATATTTACTGCATCCACTCCGGCTGCTTTAAGAGCATCTAGTGCTTTGGGCGAGCCTTTGAATACGTATTGCTTATTAGCGGCGCCAACCCCACCCGTGGTCACAGGAGTCTCCAGATTCACAATCGTAAGATCATCCTTCTTGAACATTCCATCGAGCGCGGCATACGAATAGTCGTAACCTTTCTTTTCGAGCAATTCCCCGGCTTTCCCCGAAAAAATAACATCTCCACCAAAATTCAAGGTCACTGTATTGCCAGAAGCCTGGTCATCTGATGGAAGTCCAGACACAGAACCACCATCTGCGACTTGGGAGCTACCTTCATCTGGCGAAGGGGTCTCAGTTGGTACAGGCGCCTGTGTTTCAACATTTTCTTCTCTCTTTGGCTCTGGTGTAGGTGTAGCTTCCGGGGTTACCGTTGGAGAAGGGATGGGAGACTCCGTGGCTTCAGGCGTTGCAGTCACTATAGGTGCTGTCTCCTGAGCAGTACTATCCGGAGTAGGCGAAGCCGTTATTTGCGCCACTGGAGGTGGCTCAGAACTTCCCTTGAATCTGTCATCCATAAAACTATAGCTGAGCGCCACAATAATCAACAGAAGTAGACCTGCATTGACCCACATCCAGGCCGTTCTGCGCTTACGTTTGCTCTTATGTTTGTTCTTCTGTCTAGAACGCGATCGCGGCGGATACATTGTTTCTATGATCTCCTCTACTCTCAAATTGGTTCTATTATAGCATACCTAGCACCTGTCCCTCCAAATACGAGAGTCCATTAAAATAGTATAATCTAATTTTCAAACAAAAACGGTGAAGCAAAAATCTTCGCTTCACCGTTCATTATATAATTCTAACTCTCCCGTAAATGAACAATTAATTCGATATACGCTTTGCAGCGCTTTGTGCTGTAAGCTTAGCCTGCTTAACACAATCGGGCATTGCCACTCCATCATATCCAGCTCCAAAGACATATATCCCAGGAAGTGTGGTCTCAAGCTCCCTATGGAATTTAGAAAGATTGTCAAGATGTCCAACAGGATACTGTGGCATCGAATGTTCCGAACGAGTAATTTCCGTGAATATAGGTTTCGCTGTAATGCCCATGATCTCTCGTAAATCCTTACTCACTAGCTCCGTAAGAGCCTCATCTGGAAGTTGAACATTCTGCTCATCTCCGGAACGGCCTACATGACAGCGCATAAGTACTTTATCATCTGGACTCGTATGCGGCCACTTCGTTGACGTCCATGTACAGGCAGTAATATTGCGCCCTTCCTTACGTGGCACAAGAAAACCTGCTCCAGCATCATCAATTTCGATATCCTTCTTGTCGAAGGCCATGACTAAGTTCGCAACCGATACATAATTTACCGCATCGAGTGCTGAAACATCCACATGTGGACGCAAAAGTTCGGCAGCAAAAGAATTTGGTGTGGTGATATATATTTCATCCGCAAGCAGCCGTTCGCCACTTTCCAGTTCTAGCTCATAACGAGAAGCATTAGTTCCTGTAGCATGTATAGAGACCACCGCAGCTTCAGTTCGCTGTTCTACATCATGCAGTTCATGAATCAAGCCATGCACGAGACTTTGTAGTCCTTTTCGAAAGGTCAGAAAAGTGCTGTTCTTTGTGCTCGTATTTGTCTTAGAGGAATTCTGTTCTTTAATGATTCCACGAATAAGACCACCATACTGCCGCTCTACTTCTCCAAATTGCGGAAAGGTAGCCTGTAGGCTGACTTTGCGTAAATCCCCAGCATACATACCGGCTAATAGCGGTTCGGTCAAATTCTCCATCACTTCAGTACCTAAACGTCGCTCAATCAGCTGTCCGAGGGATTCATCGTCATTACTCCGCTTAGGAGGAAGGATCAAGTCCATCAGCGCGCGTATTTTGCCACCGAATGAAACCAGAGCACTTGATAGAAATGGCTTTAGTTCAGTAGGAATTCCAAGCACAAGACCGGAAGGCATAGGATGAAGCTTGTCACGCTGTAGTATATAGGTCTTCTCTGCCTTTGGATTTGTGTTCACAAGCTCGTGATCTAGCTCTAATTCCTTAGCCAATTCAATCATCTCTGTTTTGCTAGCTAAAAAAGAATCCGGACCCTTCTCAATCACAAATCCATCCCGGTGCAATGTTTCGATCTTCCCACCAAGAGTCTTGTCTTTCTCTAGCAGTACAATATCAGGTTTCATGCCAGCTTCTTTGTAAAACTTACGAATGTAAAAGGCGGCGCTGAGTCCACTCAGCCCACCGCCTATGATAACAATTCGCCTAGAGGGACCAGTCATGACTGACCGGCCGACATTTGATTCAGTCTTGTACGAACAACATCGCTCAATACGGACATGTACGCAGGATCGCTGTTTAATGATTCAATCCGCATAAGACGCATATCCAGCTCTGAAGCTACGGCTGTTGCCTCGATATCAAGGTCATACAGCACTTCTAAATGATCGGATACGAACCCGATCGGTGCCACTAGAACATACTCTACCTGTTCCTTGCTAAGCTGCTGAAGTGTATCCAGAATATCTGGTCCAAGCCATGGTTCAGCTGTCCGTCCTGCGCTTTGCCACGTAAACTGCCAATTGGTTATCCCCGCTTGATCTGCAATAGCCTTTGAGGTCTCCAATAGTTGATCTTTATAAGGATCCCCTATAGCTAGAATACGCTCTGGAAGACTATGCGCGCTAAATAATACCCTTATCTCATCGCGAGTAGCGCCTGCTTCGATATATTGATCTATTTTCGCAGTTACTCTCCGGCTTAGAACATCGATCAATACTGGGTGCATATGGTAGCTCTCCACAAAACCCATGTTGATTTTACATGCATCAGCCTTTTCCTGAGCACGTTTGATGTAGCCACCCACGCTCATGCTTGAATAGTGAGGGGCAAGCACAACACCAACCGCTTGGGTAATGCCGTCCTTCGCCATAGCCTCGACGCCGTCCTCAATAAACGGATAGGCATGCTTCAAACCCTGATAGCAGACAAATTCAACATCCGCCCCAGCTTTATCCGCGTTTAATGCTGCCTGTAATGCAGCTACTTGACGGTCTGTGTTCTCCCGCAGCGGGAATACACCCCCGACGATCGCTTCATAGCGATCTGTTAATTCTTTAAGCTGCTCCGCTGTCGGCGGATTACCTCGCCGAATATGAGTGTAATATGCTTCAACGTCTTCTAAGCTTTTAGGAGTGCCATACGACATGACGAGAACACCTATTTTTGCTGTCACGGATTCCATCCCCTTATAGATTTAATAGGCTATTTTTAAGAACGCAGTTTGGCTGATTCTTTCAATACTTCCTGTGAATATTCGTGAATATATTCCGTTAATTCTCTAAGCTTCTCTAAAGAAGCCTCCGGGAATAAACCATGACCCAGATTGAAGATATATCCCGGCTCTTGTACCCCTTCATCAATTAACGCTTTCGCGTGCTCCTTCAAGACGTCCATCGGCGCTGTAAGTAAATACGGATCCAGGTTGCCTTGAATCGCAAATTTCCCACCGGTTCTGCGTCGACCTTCGGACAAGCTCACACGCCAGTCCACCCCGATTACATCCGCTTGAAGCTTCGTAAGACTCGGTAGCAATTCGCCAGAGCTTACGCCAGGAAAGTATATTTTCGGTACATCAAGATCAGATAATTCGGAAAAAATACGAGAAACCGTCGGTAACACATACTTTTCAAAATCGCGTGGCGCAAGGGCACCAACCCAGCTGTCGAACAATTGAAACGCTTTTCCACCACTACGCACGTGACTACGGAGGTAAGCGATAATCATATCGCCGAGCTTGTCCATTAGCATTTCCCAGACACGGGGTTCACTGTACATTAGCTCTTTAGTCCGAATATATCCTTTGGAAGGTCTTCCTTCGATCAGATAGCTGGCAATTGTAAACGGTGCGCCTGCGAAAGTAATCAAGGGCACGTCCAGCTCCTTATCCAGAATTGCAATCGTCTCCAAAATATGTCCGAGATCCCCTTCAACATCAATGGGCTTCAGTCTCTCGACATCTGCTGCAGAGCGAATCGGATTCTCGATCACAGGGCCAATATCTTTGACGATATCAAATTTCACACCGATAGAAGCGACCGGATTCATAATGTCTGAATACAAAATGGCCGCGTCCACACCTAGCTTGCGCACAGGCATCAAGGTTACTTCAGCCGCTAACTCAGGCTGTTTGCAGATTTCAAGCAATGAGTACTTTTCCTTGATTTTACGGTACTCGGGATCATAACGGCCGGCCTGCCGCATGTACCATACGGGAACGTGCTCCGTATCCTGCTTTCTGCAGGCGCGGATAAAAGTGTCGTTGTAGGTCATGATAAGATCTCCATTTATATTTTATAAGATTTTTTAAAATAAACGCTTACCGTCCTAATAAGGACGCCGATGGCGTTTATGCTTGATCGGCATACTTACTATTATGCCCTTTTTAAAAGGTTGTAACAAGCAAAACGAAGATCGCGGAATGACAATCCTATGACATTACTATGACATGTATTGCACTTTTGAAGCTAAAAAAATGATATACTGATAAAATGTCTATTTTTCTGTGAATCATGTATTTTCTGAAATTCTTTGAAAGGAAGTGAAAGCACTTTGAAGAAATGGGAGACATGGAAGGTCAACCTCTTAGTGCTTTGGTTCGGACAATTCTTGGTAAATGCCGGAATGACGATGATCACACCGTTCCTGACCTTGTATCTTGCTAAGGATCTTGGAGTTCAGGGTGAGCATGAAATTGGAATTTGGGCGGGCCTTATTTTTGCCGCAAACTTTTTAACTTCTTTCATTTTCCAGCCACTATGGGGAAAACTTGCTGACAAATATGGACGTAAAATCATGCTCCTGCGCTCCAGCTTTGGCATGGCTATCGTTATGGTGTTGATGGGCTTCGCACAATCCCCTATGCAGCTGCTCTTACTGCGACTGCTAAACGGTACAATCTCCGGCTTCAATCCCGCTTCCATCGCACTCGTTTCGGGTACTACTCCGAAAGCACGTATGGGATTTTCGATGGGGCTGATGCAGTCAGGTTCTGTTGCAGGTACCATCCTTGGACCACTTATTGGTGGTTTTCTTGCTGATTTAATCGGATTTCGTCCGATCTTTTATGTCGTTGGCGCCTTGCTCTTCATCGCCTCTCTGCTGGCACTGTTTCTCGTTAAAGAGAAATTCGATCGTGCAGAAGCGGCACAAGAGCCACAGGTGTCAGTCATGGAGGGCTTGAAGGAATTGATCAAGATCCCTCAGCTCCCGGCGCTGTTTGGTGTAACCTTTTTGCTGCAATTTGCAATGATCAGCCCCATGGCCTTGCTGCCACTTTATGTTGAAAAGTTAAATGGGCCTGCTGAGAATATAGCCTTTTTAGCCGGAATGGTCAGCGCAGTTACAGGGATCTCCAACATGCTGGCTTCCCCCTTGCTCGGCAAGCTGAGTGATAAAGTCGGCGCACACCGCATTCTGACCTACGCGTTAATCGGGGCTTCGCTATTCCTGATTCCGCAAGCATTCGTTACTAGCGTGTGGCAGCTAATCGTTGTCCGTTTTCTCATGGGGATTTTTATGGGCGGCCTTTTGCCCAGCGTTAATGCGCTTATCCGGTCTTATACCCCTGACGGGAAAGAAAGCCGCGCATTCGGCTTCAACGGCAGCACATTGTCACTGGGCAATATGCTGGGAGCTATCATAGGCGGCTTTCTATCTGGTTATATTGGTATTGAGGGACTGTTTATCATCTCCGGAAGCTTGTTGCTGTTGAACACCGTATGGGTCCGGGTTAAGCTATACAAAGCTACTCCGCCACGGCTATTTCGCTAATCTTCTGCTATTTCACCATTGCCAACGCCAGTCCATCATAGGCTGGCAGACAAGTGCTAATCAGACGATCATCGGTGGCGATCATTTCATTGAAATGCCGTACAGCCAGAATGGCAGGTCCATTTCGATCTGTATTTAGCGTCCGTCCGCGGAGAAAGATATTATCACCAGCAATAATCGCGCCTGGATTAGCCATCTTGATGGCATATTCCAAGTAATTGGTATAGTTAATCTTGTCTGCGTCGATAAAGAAGAAATCGAACTTAGCACCCTCTGCTTCAAGTGCCTTCAGGCTGTCCATTGCAGGACCGATTCTATATTCCGTAGAATCACCGAATCCGGCCAGTTCTAAATTACGGCGAGCAAGCTCGGCATAATCGGCCCTCAGCTCTAGCGAAGTCAGCGTGCCACCTTCAGTGAAGCCGCGAGATAAGCAAATTCCGCTGTAGCCGCCAAGTGCGCCAATCTCCAAAATACGCGTGGAGCGAGACAGTCTAACAAGCATAGTGAGTAGTCTTCCGTACCCCGGCTCGACAGACACCTCCGGCATACCCGCTTGGACGATAGCTTCTTTTACCTGAAGCAGGATTTCGTCCTCGGTATAAAGTTGTTCACTGTATTCTTCTTGGGTAAGCATAAAGATTCTCCTTTGATGATCCCCCGTTTTCTCGAATGAAGGGATGACGGGGAAGATTTTATGGTTTATGGAATGCCGGGCATTGTGAAGTGTCCCGCATTCCCCTATACTTGTATGGATGCTTTTCTTATGGTATTGGCTTTTCTTATTGTACTGGCTTTTTGTATTTATCTACAAGTTAAACGGAGTTGAGAGTATTTGAGCAAATTACAATTAATCGCTACTGCCCCTATGGGATTAGAAGCTGTAGTAGCGCGCGAATTAAACGAACTGGGTTATGAGACCACGGTCGAGAACGGTCGTGTATTGTTCAGTGGTGATTATATCGACATCTGTCGCTGTAATTTATGGCTGCGTACATCCGACCGCGTATTAGTAAAAATGGGTCAATTCCCCGCTAAAACCTTCGATGAGTTATTTGAGGGTGTTAAAGCGCTGCCTTGGGAAGACTGGATTCCCGAGAATGGAGAATTTCCTGTTGAAGGACGATCCCATAAATCACAACTAACGAGTGTACCCGCTTCCCAAGGGATTGTCAAAAAAGCTATCGTCGAGAAGCTGAAGCTCTCCTATCATACGGACTGGTTCCCAGAGAACGGACCTCGATATGTGATCGAAGTGATTCTGTTAAACGATATCGCGCTTATTACGCTAGACACCACCGGACCTGCTCTTCACAAACGCGGATACCGCAGACAGGCTACAGAAGCGCCACTGAAGGAAACGATGGCAGCCGCTTTAATCCAGCTTAGCCGCTGGAATGGCCACCGTCCGCTATATGATCCATGTTGTGGTTCGGGAACATTGTTGATAGAAGCCGCGATGATCGCTTGGAATATCGCACCGGGACTACGGCGTTCCTTCCCTTCAGAACATTGGCCAGTCATTCCTAAGCATCTGTGGGAAGAAGCTCGCGAAGAAGCTTTCGATGCCGTACGAGACGATTATCCATTGCAGCTAACCGGCACGGATATCGATCCTGCTGCTATAGAAATTGCTGAAGCCGCTGCTAAAAGCGCCGGCCTGTCCGGAGAAATAACCTTCACCGTGATGGCTGCCGCCAAAGCAAGACCCCAAGGCGAATACGGCTGTATCATTACCAACCCGCCATATGGTGAACGGATCAGTAATGATAAAGAGGTGGAGAAGCTGACTCGCCAGTTTGGTGAAATGATGCTGTATCTACCGACTTGGTCATTCTTTGCAATTAGTCCTTATAAGGAATTCGAACAATATTACGGACGTAAAGCGGACAAACGTCGCAAGTTGTATAACGGACGTATTGAGTGTCAATATTATCAATACTTGGGTCCACTTCCACCTAGAAATCCGAAATAATTCGGAAGACAATTACGCCAAGCATGAACGGCTTCGGCGTCCTTAAAAGGACGGTAAGCGTTTATGCGAGAAATATAAGAACGGACATCTACCTCGATTGAGGACGGTGTCCGTTTCTTCTTACATACTCAACTTCTGTGCTAGGAGGCTTTAACGTGTCACGAGATCCACTTAGTAGGAGCAGCTCATCCATAACGGATAGAATGATCACTATTGTCCGCTCCCGTTATATTGGTTACATCCTTTTTCTTGTCCTTATGCTCGCTAAGCTAATGTTTCTTCACAGCGGCCTGCATGCTCCTAATATTGATATGAACCGTCTCGACAAGCTCATTGCTCTCGGTTCAGTTATGCTGTTATCCTTTTGGGTGTTATGGCTCCCCCGACGTGGACAAACGATAGCCCTGATAATCATAAACGTGCTCCTGACATTACTTATTTATTCTGATATCGTCTACTATCGCTACTTTCAGGATTTCATCACCGTTCCCGTTCTTTTTCAAGCCGGACAGATGGATGCACTTGGCGGAAGTATCTTTGCACTACTCCGTCCCTCTGATCTCTACTTGTTCGCGGATTGGCTGATATTTCTGGTTTACACCATTTGGGTAGTGTTATTCCGTCGGAACACGCCTGCCTATAATAATGGACAGCCTTCCTATTATGCTCGCACAAGTCATTTTCGTCCCTCTTCACGCTTAATGAGAGGACTAAGACGGAGTGTTAACGGGGTCGTTGCATTGGTATTAGGCTGTATTCTGACCTTTGGCCCTATCCACTCTTACGCCACTACGTGGGCCAAGGGTTTATTCACTGGTAACTGGTGGAGCTTGGCGATGTATAACGTTACTGGACTCATTGGATTTCACGGTTATGATATTTACTTGTATGCCAAAGATCATTTAGGCCCGCAGCCTGAGCTTTCACAAAAGGAAGCCAGCTCCATGAAGCTCTGGTTCAATGAACACAATGCTGAGCAAAGTGTTCTTAACGACAGCTTTGGAAAATACAGCGGAAGCAACATCGTTGTTATTCAGGCCGAAGCTTTTATGAATTTTGTAGTGGGACGATCGATCAATGGACAAGAGGTCACACCTAATTTGAACGCTCTAATCAAAGAGAATACCTACTTCAGTAATTACTATCATCAGACCTCACAAGGACGAACCTCCGATGCGGATTTCGCCTCGAATGGTTCACTGTATCCGCTGGTCTCCGGCTCAGTATTTGTCCGTTACCCGGATCATCAATTTGACACGTTACCTGCCATTTTGAAGTCCAAGGGCTATAGCACCAATGCCTTCCATGCGTATGAAGGAAGCTTCTGGAATCGGCAGATTATGTATAAGGCGATGGGGTATGACCATTTTTATAGCAAAAAAGACTTTAAGATCGACGAGCCCCTAGGCTGGTCATTGGGAGATAAATCTTTCCTGCGGCAGTCCCTAAATATTATGGATTCTGTAGAATCGATCCAGAAGCCCTTTTACTCTTTTTTGACTACACTATCTAGTCATCACCCATATTCTCTCCCTACGGCTAAGCAAGGGCTTGATACCGGGGAGTTTAAAGGTACCATCTTCGGAGATTATTTGCAGGCTGTTCATTATACAGATGAAGCTCTAGGTGAATTGGTGAGTGATATGAAGCAGCGTGGGTTGTGGGATAACACGATCCTTGCCTTTTATGGAGATCATGATAACTCGATCCAAGAAACCTCTTATTACGAACAATTTCTTGGTAAAAGCTTAAATAAGCTCGACATGCATCAAATCATGCATCAAGTTCCATTACTCATTCATCTGCCGGGTAATAACACCTCGGTGATTGATTCTAATCCGGCTGGTCAATTGGATCTCACACCTTCCTTACTCCATCTGCTTGGGATCTCACAAGATCCTTATTATCTCATGGGTAATAATCTGTTCAGTGGCAAAGAGCGACTTGTGACACTGCGAACCGGTGCCTTTGCCGATGCGAAGCGCTCCTATCTTCCAAGTGAAAATGGACAATTCAACAGTGGCACCTGTTATAGCCTCGACAGCCGCGAAGCCATTGACGTTGCGGGGTGCAGCACCGGGTTCGAGACAAGTAAGCAACGACTGCAAATCTCAGACGATATCATGAAATACGATGGCATCAAGATGCTCCGAAAGGAAGAATCTGCACCATAAAAATTTCATTTTATAAAAAAAAAGCCCTAAACTCCGTCATCAACACGGGTTTAGGGCTTTTAAACTTGATGGATAAGACCTCTGCATTATTTCTGAACGGCCGGTTGCTTGATAAAAGCTTCTACCTTCTTCAACACTTCTTCCTCTGTTGGAGCACTCACATAACGACCATTAACATATACAAAGGCCCGTTTGCCACATGGACCACAGTACGACTTACAGCCGACCTTGATCTCTGCATCAGGCGCCATCTTTTGCAGTTTGGGTATGATACTCTTCAATTTCATAAAATTACATTCATCGCACACTTGTATATCGTTAGCCATGGAGCAACCCTTCTTTATGTCCCAAATTTAAGGCGAAACGTTTAGTGATCGCCGTGATTACCTTTAGACGGATTAGTAATAACAAAACCTTCTTCAGGAAGATATAAATAATCAACGACCACACCATCAAGGAGCGGTTGATTCGGATCAAGAATAACATCGATTTCTTTATCTGTCGAGACTACAACATCATTCTCATTAGGCGTGTCCAAATCCAGTCCGTAGTGAGCATGATCACCGTGAGCATGCGTAATCGCTACGCGAAGCTTCAACTCGCTGTTTCCTTCAAGTTCCATTTGTTTCTTTATCACTTTAGCCGCATTGCGGGTAATTTTGACCTTCATCTATCATCCATCTCCTAGTACTTAAATTAAATACTCAATTACCTATTTTAAAGGTAAATGATATCTAAAAGCAACTATATTAACAAATTAGATACACAATGCGAGGTAGATCCTCACTTCACTGCCTCATTTTCCGGCCTGAAGTGCCGGGTATTTCCGTCCCATCCGTGACACGAACCAGCCCATAAGAAGCATCGTCACACCAATATCATCGATCGGTAAAAAAGGCATAAAATCCGGCAACACCCAATAGAGCAGTACTGGGATTGTGAATAAAAGCTTGTCCCCTATTGCGACTTTAGGGGAGATCACATATCGCCAGGAACTACTGAAGATAGTAGACCATTGTTTAAGTGACAGCAGTTTTTTCAGTTTCATAGTGACCCTCCTCCCAAGTAAAAAGGATACAGCCGCGGATAACGTGTAGTGACGACAGCGGCCATACCCTATGGTTTATGTTACGCAAGTTTACTGTAATTGTTTCATAATTATTTCACATTGGATAGTATCGTTCCCAAAATTAGACCCGTTTCTAGCGCCATATCCTCAAAATCTGCCAATGGCAACGGATTTTTACCAATCCCCAGCTCTACTGTAAATCCTGGTTTACGAAAGGTCTGGATGAACCAATCCTTATACCCGGCATCGCTGCCAGTTAATTCGACTGCACGATAGCTGCTCGCAGCGGCCAACCGTGTTGCTAATTCGCGGCTTTCGGGAGGTTCATATCCCCGGTAATTCCAGTAGATCTCTCCCCCTTGGCTATGCAAAGACACTGCAGCTTCTCCGGGCGCGTTCTCAGCAAGTACCGCTAGAGCGGCTGCCTCAGGTTCACTTAGCGCCTCAGGACCACTGTAATCACGCGGAGAGGGCAGGATTACACCACGGCGTTCCCGTTCCTCTTCCCAATGAGCAGGGAACTGATCCCCGAGATCCACACCGCGTATATTGGCCTTCCAATGGCGAAAACTCCGCCGTCCCCCGTTCCATTTCATAAGGTCCTCATAATAAGGGTGGCCTGGTAAAACGCCCTCCTGCACTAACTCCACGCCGTCAGGGTTAGCCATGGGTACAGCCCATAGGGTCCAATTATTGTACCATTCCTCTGGACGATGACCATTCCATGCCAAACCTTTAGCATAAGCTGCTGCATACTCTTCTATGAACGACATCAGGCAAGGCGAGGTCAGCCATTCATTAGCATGTAGAGCCGCATTAACATGCAAATGGCGGGTTCCATTGCCTATTTTAAGCACAGGAATTGGCTTGCCGAGCACACTGTTGCCAATTGAATGTGCTTGTATAAAAGGATATTGTGCAATCAGGCTGCTGATGTCGTTCTCAACATCAACCGGACCGTACTCTCCACGTAAGAATACCACTCGCTCTGGAATCGGAGGCGGAATGACGAGGACTTTTCCCGGTGTACAGAAGCGCCCTGAGGACACACCTGGATTAAGCTTCTCCAAATCATCTAAACTCACATTGAATAATGAGGTTATGCGTTCAAGATCGTCCCCTTCCTGCACCGCATACCTTTTACGCGGCGAAGACGGTAGGAATAAAACCTGACCCGGATATAAATAAGACTGTCTCCCAACCCATGGATTGCCTTGAATGACATGCTCAGGGGTTAATCCATGCAGGGCGGCAATTCGGCTTACGGTATCTCCCCTGCTTGCAATATATTGTCGCATTAGGTCTCATCCTCTCGGCCTTAAATTGCTGATACGGTGGATACAAAAATAGCAGCAAACAGCACTTAATTCTATTGTATGCAAGAGCCACTACCCTGCATGAAGGAGAAATGAATCACAAGAAAATAGGCTGGGAATTATGCTTCCCAGCCTATTTTATCTTACACTCCGTAGAGTTTGTCCCTATTCAATTCAACATTGCTCTGCTTATAACGTGGATACTTGCCATACTACTGGGGTACGTTTAATTTGTTCTCCAAGCCAGTCTCGGGCAATTCGCTGAAACATTTCAGCATCACCACTGCAGAAGAACTGATGAATTGGACTTTCATCCCCGATGGACAGCTTGCCTTTATCGTATAAAATCGTGCTGATCTCACGAGCTGTCTCATCTGCGGAACTGATCAGTTTGACTCCCGGTCCCATGGTCTCTCCAATAGGCTCAACAAGAAATGGATAATGAGTGCATCCTAAAATTAAAGTATCGATGTTATTATCTTTAATGCCTTCCAATGCCTGCTCTACAATTTCATAACTTATCTCAGAGCGGAACATGCCTTGCTCAACGAGTGGGACAAGTGCTGGGCAGGCTTGACTTACAACCTCAACAAAAGGAGACAGCTGCTTTAGTGCGTTAGTATAAGCCCCGCTGCCGATGGTTCCTATTGTACCGATCACGCCGACATGTCCGCTTTTGGTCGCGCTAATTGCAGCACGGGCTCCGGGATGAATCACCCCAATAACAGGGATAGAGACCTTGGCTGAGATATAATCGAGTGCCGCTGCTGTTGCGGTATTACAAGCGATAACAATCATTTTAGGATTAAACTGGATCAAATAATCTACAATTTGTTCTGTAAACAGTGTTACTTCCTCGGTCGAACGGGGTCCGTACGGAGCTCGGGCCGTATCTCCGAAATAAATGATTTTCTCCCGCGGGAGCTGCCTCATCACTTCTTTGACAACTGTTAGCCCTCCCACACCTGAGTCTAATATTGCAATAGCTTGCTGCACGAACACACCGCTTCCTTCTACTTGTTTTGTGTAGCTTATGTAAGCCGAAAACAAAATGTACCTGACTTTCAGCCCCAATTGCAGATATTACTCCTTTTGGACTCTTAGTTCAAGCCAAGACTTTTGCCATCATTTAACAGGTCTATAAGAATGAAATAAAAAAGCCACCTTCCGCCCAATGCGAAAAAGCGGCTCTATTAAAAGAGAATAAGTACTTTTTGACCGTAAAACCAAACACTCCATCCACTGTTTCATTATGCGATTTCGTTATTATCCTTGTCATCTGGCTGAGCTTCTTCAAGACTGGCTTCTTCACTGCTTACTTCTTCATTTACAGGCGATACCTCTAACTCCGTTACCTCTTCCAAAGTGGCCGCTGCCTCTTGAATCGTTTCTTCCGTAACAGTTCCACTTACTGCTACAGTAGCAGTATCTTCTTCTACAGCATTCGAACATGATTTGCTCCATTCGCGAACCTCATGGACTACATGACCTATAGAATCCTTAGCTTTGTCATACAGCTCAACGCTCTTGTCTCCAGCCTGCACGGCAATTCCCTGTACCTTTTCAATGCCAGCAGCTGTTCCTTCCGCAATATCCTTGCGCAGCTCTTTACCTGGCTTAGGCGCGAACAGAAGTGCTGTCACTGATCCAACCACACTTCCGACTAAAGCTCCCCATAACAAACCTTTTGTGTCCTTTTTCATCGTTTCATCTCTCCTTTAAATTCATTGCTCCCCGCTCTACCGGGCTAATGCCTATATCTGCTATATCATAAGCAGCAGGAGTTTGTCTTGTGACTAATTATTACGACTTTTCAGAAGTTTTGTCTGTTACATTTTTGGGTGCAATTGCGTATCGGCAGCATTGTCCGCCTTCTGCCATACATTCACTTCGTGTAACCTTAGCATCCAGCAATTCCTCAAATAGGCTATGCTCGCATTGACAAGCTTTACGATACTGAGTAGCCACCTGGCGAATCGGGCAGTTGTATTCTTTTATGACATACGAACCATCCTCTTCTCGGTTCCACTCCGCCATATATCCACCAGCGTTTTGGATCGACGATAACTCAGCTACTCGCTCTTCCAAATTCCGGCGTTCCATCATCGGTGCATACTGGGTGAGCATCCGGCGACGGCGTCCCTCAAACAATGTATTAACAGCTTCCAATCCACTGCCATAATCCAATTCACGCAAAAGCTCCAAAGCCAGGTTATGATAGCTTTTTGGAAAATACTCTTCGGACTTCTCCGTTAAAGAATACATATGTAAAGGCCGCCCCATCGCTTGCCGAACCACTTTTGTCTTAGCAAGTCCCTCCTGCTCCAGCTGAAGCACATGACGGCGGACACCCATCTCTGTAATTCCCAATTCTTCTGCCAGCGCGCCGATGGTCAGTGGTCCTTTCGTCTTCAGGAGCGTCATAATCAAGTGCCTTGTCGATCCATTTTCCTGCCCCATCTTCATCATAAAGGAACCCCCTCTCTTTCACGGCTACCGCCTATTTTATATGATTCTATCTTATGCTATTATAGCGTTACACCGGACCCAAGTTCCTGATCCAAATAATTCCCTACTTCAACAGCAAACTTCTCTAGCACCTCTGAAAGGATTGGTGTGAGCGGGTGTAGTGCTTCTCTTTCCCAGGCAAAATAATCCTGCACGAGCGGCTTACGAAGTGCGACAAGCTCTATCAATCGCTCGTAGATCTCACTTTTACCTAGTACTTTTTCTTCATGTATAATTGAAATGATATCCTCATAACTTCCGGCATCACGCATAATAAAACCGTCAATCAGACAACTACCAACGTCCGTAACCACCTCTATCGCCAGATGAAGGCAGCGTTCTTGTATTAGTCCGGTTAAAGTATTGCCATCCCATGCAGCTGTTACAGTCCGAAGACCTGTAGTTATATCTGGGATTTGAGCAAGAATGGTTTCGATTTGTTTGCGGTTGACATAATACACAGCAATACCCCCATGTCAAAAATAGTTAGAGAAATCTGCATTATCCCTACTTACCGCGTTTGCCGCGGCGTTTCAGCCAAAAGAACATAATGAAACATGCCGCAAGAAAAACGACCAAATAAGTTAACGCTTCCATCGGATACTCGAGCTCACGCATTCCTGTCACCGCTTCCGGTATAAAATGATGATGCTTGTTAATCAGTAGATCGCTTAAATTACGTAATCCACAGCAATTGAAAGTTCTTTAACTTCATTAATATGAGCTATAACTTCCTTATGCGCCGGATGAACCTGATAAGCCTGTAAATCATCTAGAGAAGCTACCACCGTAACTAAAGCAATATCAAAGGATCGATCAGAATGAATGATATCAGCACCCACTTCAATCGAAAGGAGCTGCGGGATTTTACCTTCCATATTTCGCAGTACGGCTACCGTTGCCGCAACGCTTTCTTCGGACCGGTCCTTCAATTTAAAAAACACAATATGCTTGATCATTCTATCTCGCTCCCTGTTGTAATATTGTAATTAGATATTAAAAATATATCATAAGCGTACGCGTTCTGGAAGAAACTTAAAAAGTGATGTCAGAAATAGCAGCATTAACCATTGCCGATGTATATGAAAGTGTTGTAGTATATTTTTAAAAAATCGGAGGAATTATGCCTAGTAACCAACAAGAAACTCATAATATCCAGGCGTGGTCTCTGATCAACCGCAAATATCTTGGACAAGGCGTTCGTGTAAAAAGATTCCGCCGTCCAAAGCGCAGCCAGATTAGAAACCGTGTGTTACTTGCTGTATTGATGGCTAAGGATATCAAACTTTCACGACTCGCAGAAGATCTTGGTATATCCTCTCGCAGCGTAAGCGCCTGGGTATACGAAGGTCGTATCCCTTCCAACAATAACATTGACAAGACCTGCCGCCTACTCGGGTACCCGCCCCACATTTTGTTCAATGAAGCACTGATTCGTCAGAGTCCAATTGTATGTCAACCAACTCCTTCACGATTTATGAAAAGAAGTATTACCAGTTCGCCCCGCAGCAATGTGATTCTAACCGGCCTCTGTATGGTTTACGATTTTTCCGTAACCGATGTAAGTATTTGGATAGGTGTTCATCCCGGGACGTTTCGAAAATGGTTGCACAGCAGCCATCTGCCTACCCCTGCTCTGCAGGAAAAAGCCGAAACCTTCTTCCGAATTCCACGACATATTCTATTTGCAGACTGCGGAACGCTCTAATGTGATCCTATCGCTTAATAAGTTCAAGGCCAGCCCTTCTTCCTTAATTAGGAGAAGGGTTTTTTGCCATATTTTTTTCTTAAAAAAGGGTCATACTACTGTTTAGGTACATTGTTCAGTACTAAAGAACGGAACAGGAGGCGTAAGATGAGACTTGACGGAATACTATCTGAAGGCTACACCGATACTTGGGACGTGGCCCCCGGTGTCATCGGACTACGAACCATGTTCGTAAATTGCGCATTCATCGGCCAGCCCAATTCGGACTGGATCATTGTAGATACGGGACTTAGCTCTTACACAAACAGAATTATAGATTATGCTAAGGAGAAGTATGAGAAGCCACCGGTGGCAATTATCCTGACTCATGGGCATTTTGACCATATCGGAGGTGTGAAAAAGCTTATTGAGGAATGGAATGTACCCGTGTATGCTCACCCACTAGAGCTTCCTTATCTAACAGGTAAAGCGGATTATCCTCCAGCCGATCCGGCCGTAGGCGGCGGGCTGATGAGTATGGTGTCCTCATTATTTTCACATCATGGTATCGACCTTGGATCAGCTATACATCCATTACCCGAAGACAGAACCGTCCCCGGAGCAAAGGGCTGGAAATGGATCCATACACCTGGACATAGTCCCGGACATATTTCACTATTCAGACCAGAAGATAAGGTACTGATTGCTGGTGACACCTTTCTTACAGTCAAACAAGAGTCCGTATTCGCAGTAGCTACCCAGCATCAGGTGGTGCACGGCCCACCCTCTTATTTCACGACGGACTGGGAAGACGCGGAAAAGTCGGTCCGCACACTTGCGTTGCTAGATCCTCATATCGTTCTCTCTGGACATGGGGTGCCTATGGAGGGTGAAAAATTATCTACTCAGCTTGCTCATTTATGCAAGAATTTCAAGGAAATGGCGTTGCCGGGTCAAGGGAAGTTCGTTTGATCGTTTGATTTCCTTGCTAATATAGACCTTAGGACGTATTGATGGGCAGATCCCTGAGGATCTCTAAGTATCTCCATATGGGTACCAGTCTTTATAATTTCCGTGTGCTCAAAATGCTGTTTTAAATCAGCTTCACTAAAAAAATGAGCATACTTTCCTGCTTTATATTCATAGGTCGCAGGTTCCAAACATGCTCCACAGCCGTAATTCGGATCCTCATCTGAAAAAGAAGTAAAATAAAGCAGACCTCCGGGATGGAGCTGTTCCAGACAATTTGTTAGCAACCTACGACGATCCTCAATAAGAAATAGATGTAACAAGTCATAGCAGTAGATAGCATCAACCTTTGTCTCGAGACTGCAGTCTAACACGGAACCGGAAATAAAAAAGCATGCGGAGTCCCACTCGGCCGCAATCGTAAGTGCGGCTCCGCTTAATTCAATACCAGTAGTCTCAAATTCACTGGAGAATACCTTCGTATTCCGTCCATAACCTGCTCCTGGCACCAGTACAGACTTCACATTATGCTTACGAAAGAGCTCCTTTGCCTCCAAAGCCGTAAGGCTTGGATCAGTTCCCCAGACCATTCCTTCCTGAGCGAACCGCCGGTTCCAGTAATCGGACATTCATCATCGCCTCACTTCGCTTTAATTGCCCACCACTCTATACCAATATTGATATATCTCCTTAAATCCGAGCTTGTCATACAAAGCCGAAGCACCAGCATTCGCTTGTACAACCTGCAAAAAAGCGGTTGTTGCTCCCTGCGTCTTTCCCCAGTGTAGCAATGCAAGGAGCAATTGTTCCGCCATACCTTGTCTACGCTGATCGGTAGCAGTGATAATATCAAAGAGACCTATGTATCCGTTCTGAATAATGCCCAGACCACAAGCGGTAGGAACACCGTCATTAAACAAAAGAATATAACCCTGCTGAAAAAGAGAAGCGGATAACATTCTAGTTAAGGTGCTCTGATTCACAACAGACAGCTCAGCAAGCTCAGTGAAGGCATTAAGCCACTCTTCCGTCAAGTTCTCCTGAATCTGTACGTGAAATCGAAGTTCAGGAGCAGCTAATCCCTCCAGGTCTAGTATCCTTACAGATGATGGCTCGACAACTGTGTAACCACGCTCCGCTAGCGCCTCATCCAGGTTCGCAGGCTGGATATACGGCGTTATTTTAAATACTGGCTTTAATCCAGCATCCTTATAGTACTGCTCAGCAAGCTTAATTTGGTTTGTAAGATCCACAAGAGAGCTTTTTTCTCCGTATAACGGATTGACCGAATTAGCTCTTTTCGTATATCCAGCTGCTGTGCGCAGAACCCAGCCATTCAGGAGAACACTCTGCTCCGCTGGCCAAGTATTAAGTGTGATTTCTTCAATTGCTTTATACAAGTTATCTCCTCCTTATTAGCCATGTTCCCGCTTATTACGCATCGCTGGCAGGAGCTTCACTGCTTCATCAGCATACGAAATATAATAGTCATATTCGGGAGACTCCTTACCATAAATGGCTATTTTCCCCTCATGGTTGTAATGGACACCCCAGCCGAATCGCTTCGGAAGTAGAGAGGCTCGCAGGCATGGATGGTTTCTAGAGAATAGCTCCTTCCACATTTCTTCCCTACGGGTCACACGATCTTCTAGCGGAATTTGTTTATGGCGTACATGAACCTCAAACAGAAGCTCTTCATGATTGTATTTGTAAGGCTCATTAATAAGCAGCTCATATTGAATCACATGCGCAGGCGGGAGTGTACGGCAAGACATCGGCGGGATTCCCGTTTCCTCAGGACAATCCTCTGCTACACGTATGAAAGTGTTTGTATAACTCATGGGCATCACCTCTATTTTTAATTGAAATATATTCCTTCTATGATAATTCATAGTCACTATAATTGCACAGCAAAAATCCGGAACCTCAACCTCCTGGATTCCGGATTTTCATCTGAATTTCTATTCCTCAGCCACTGCCGCAAGGAGTTCTTCAACAGGCCACGGAAGTGGATTATTAAACGTTGTCCAATCCTGCTTCAACTCATCTTTCGTCAACAAACATCGATCCAATCTCGCTTCGATTTGTGCTGAGTCCATACTAACACCGATAAACACGATTTCATTCATTCGATCGCCCCACCGCTCGTCCCACTTGGCTTTCATTTCAGGTTCGCTTTCCAATACCTCCTGCTGCTGATCCTCAGGCATTGTAGCTAGCCAGTAGCCGGCAGGTCCGAACTGAATCGAGGGTCCAGCCTGGCTGATACTCGCTGCAAGATCACCCTCTGCGGCAACCCATACAATCCCTTTCGCTCTGACAACTTCCTCCGGCCAATGACTAAAGAAAAAGCTTAACCTTTGCGGATGAAAGGGTGTTCTCCTGCGATAGACAAAAGAAGATATTCCGTATTCCTCCGCCTCAGGCGTATGTGTCTCCTTGTTAAGCTCCGTAATCCAACCGGAGGACAAGCTTGTTTTTTCAAAATCAAACAATCCAGTATTAAGAATCTCCTTCGGATCTACTACTCCGTTAACCGTACGGATCAGCTTGGCTGTCGGCTGAAGTTTGCGAAGCACAGCTTCAAGCTTGTTAAGCTCTTCTTCTTCTAGCAGATCACACTTATTAAGCAATAACACATCACAAGTCTCGATCTGATCAATGAGCAAATCCACAATATCGCGATAATCGTCTTCACCAGCCGTTTGATTACGATCGATCAGACTATCACCAGAAGAGAAGTCATGCCAGAATCGGCCAGCATCCACAACGGTCACCATCGTGTCCAATTGAGCGAGTGAAGTCAAATCAATATCCAGTTCTGGGTTCGCATAAGTAAAAGTCTGTGCCACCGGAACAGGCTCGCTAATGCCAGATGATTCAATGAGGATATAATCAAAACGGCCTTCAGCTGCCAGCTTTTGTACTTCGACAATCAAATCGTCGCGGAGTGTACAGCAGATACATCCGTTAGACATTTCCACTAATTTCTCTTCCGTTCTAGAAAGCACATTACCTGACTTCACCAGGTTGGCGTCCACATTCACTTCACTCATATCGTTAACGATAACAGCAACTTTCAAGCCTTCACGGTTGTGCAAGACATGATTTAGCAGTGTTGTTTTTCCAGAGCCCAAGTAGCCACTTAGCACCGTAACGGGGATTTTTTTCATTCCGATCACTCCTATCATTGATTAGCATTTATGTTTGGCATTTATAGCTCTTACCGGGTTTCGCGGTGTAATGTAACTCTTTTCAGACGTGGACAATATTTTTTCATTTCCATACGTTCTGGGTGATTTCGCTTATTCTTGGTAGTTGTATAGTTACGATCTCCTGTCTCCGTGCATGCCAAAGTAATGATTACTCTCATTGTTCCATCTCCTTTTTTAAATCGTAATAATTACGATTAACATATCGTACACGTTTTATTCACAATCTGTCAACTATGATCTTGTAAAAATTCCAACTCTCTTAATTTTGTGGTCTTTCTTGCGAACAAATCACGTATAGATGGAAATATAAAAATATGATTCTTGTATTTCCAAGAGAATCAGGCAGGAGTGGAGATCATGAAGATACCAGTAATTATTTTGAGCGGGTTTCTGGGGAGCGGGAAGACAACTCTGCTGTTGTCCCTGCTGAAAGAGAGCAAGGTAAGGGGTCTGAACCCTGGCGTAGTTATGAATGAGCTGGGAAAGAGAGATGTAGATGGGTATATTCTGCAGGAGCATACGGGTGCAACCGTGACTAAGCTACTGGACGGATGTGTATGCTGTAGCCGTAAAGAGGATTTGGCAGACAGCCTACTGGTACTGCTAAGAGGACGCCCCGATGCTATTTATATCGAGCTTACTGGCGTCGCGAATCCGGAAGAAATCGCCAAAACATTACAAGAAGCCGCTCTTCAAGAAAGGGTCGAATTGCATTTTACGATCACCTTATTGGATGCAGAAAACGCCTTGGAATATAACAGCAGACTCTCCTCTGACAAACAGCTGGTTCGTACGCTTCGCAAGCAGCTGTCCACCGCTGATCTCATTGTCGTTAATAAGAGCGATCTTGTAGAGCCTGAAACCTTATGGCGAATTGAAAAAGGTGTCCGAAAACAAAATACAGAGGCTGAAATCGTATATACCCATTACAGCGAAATCAACCTTTCACCGATATTATCAGGAATCACCCCACGTAAAATCATCGCTCCCGCGCCACAACGAGCACCTCAAACCTTTAAAGGCGCAACTCTTAAACAAATGAATTCAGAACAGGGAGCTACAGCAGTAAAAGAACGGCAAGAAGAGCCCCACGCTTCTTTTTCCCAAGTGACCGCCATCACGTTAACCATTCCGCAAGCAGGGACTATAATGCCTTCCAAAGAACGGCTAGAGGCTTTCTTTCAAGAATGGGGTGACAACCTGCTCCGTGCCAAAGGCCATATCCTTTTGTCCGAACAGGAACCGGTTCAACTTGTCCAATATGCGGGAATGCGTACAAGCTGGGAGGCATCACGTTACCCTGGAATGCCTTATGTGGTATTCATCGGGATAAATTTAGATGAGGAACTGCTGGCAGATCGGTGGTCCACCTTATTCGAACCTTGACTACCCTTTCCCCTTTAAAACTACTGCCGCTGCTTCTGCCGATCTCATTCCTGATTATCATTGGTTTTATATGGGTGCCAAATCACCTGGAGCTACTAGACAACGCGTACATCGACACGTTCAAAACCGGCTTTATCGGGATTTTGCTAGAAGCCTTGCCGTTTGTGTTAGCAGGAGCTTTATTATCCTCGCTGCTTCGCGTCTTTATCCCAGATGAAATGATCTCCCGCTGGATTCCACGGCAGGCGCTTCCGGCCATTTTATTCGCTTGCCTGCTCGGAATTATTTTTCCAGTATGCGAATGTGGAATGATCCCTCTCGTCCGCCGACTAATCCATAAGGGGATGCCTGTCTACGTGGCGATCGTGTTTATTTTATCCGGACCCATCCTAAATCCAGTCGTCTATGGAGCAACACTGACGGCATTTCGCAACCACTCAGAACTGGCCTATGCCCGGATGGGTCTAGCTTTTGTAGTCGCCTGTATTATAGGCTTGATTATCTATGCAACGGTGAAAAAGTCCCCGATACGCCTTAGCGTTCAGCGCGAAACCGATAACACTCATCATAATAATTCTCGTGGAGGAAAGTTAGCCGCCGTCTTCGTGCATACCTCGGATGAATTTTTTGAGATGGGAAAATACTTAATCATTGGCTGCCTATTGACCGCTGGCATTCAGACGTTTATGGTTCAGGACAGTTTGGCTGCGATCGGAGATAAGCCGCTCGGGTCTTATTTTTTCATGATGGGCCTGGCATTTGTGCTTTCGCTCTGTTCCACCTCAGATGCCTTTGTAGCTTCCACCTTTGTACATTCTTTTCCAGCAGGAGCACTGCTCGCTTTTATGGTATTTGGGCCGATGTTAGATTTCAAAAATTCATTGATGTTACTCTCGCTGTTTAAGACCAAATTCGCTCTTTATTTGTTCTTTCTTATCTTTTCGAGCGTATTTATCGGAGCCGTACTCATGTCCTTATGGCTGTAATCATAGAGGTGGCAAGCAGATGCTTACCCCATTGTTAGGAGGAAGCGCATGAATGACTCTCGAAGCATCCGATTTCACTATTTGTTAAGGGCGGTCATTCTGCTCGCCTTTGCTCTCTATATTGGGCATTTAGTGCAGCAGGACGCTTTGCATTATTATGTAGCGCCTAAGCTAGCACGCTGGGTTCAGTTATGTCCGATTCCTCTGACACTAATGGCGCTCAGCTTGGCCATTCAAGCCTTATTTGGTAAGGGAAATGTGCTATGTGACTGCGAGCATCGCCTCCCACATTCCATATTTAAAAGTACAGCGCTTTATGGATTATTCCTGTTTCCACTGCTGCTTGGATTTGCACTTCCTGATCGTGCCTTGGGAAGTATGGCCGCTAGTAAAAAGGGGATTTCGTTCTCCTCTTTACCATCAGAGACTACCAACGCAGTTAGATTCGAATCGATTGATCCTTATCATGAGGAGCTCACCGAGCTAGCTAAGATCTTATATGGGCAGCCTACTATCCCTGTGTATTCTGATATTTTTTCTGAAACACTAGGCGCTATTGACATGTATAAACAACAATTTGAAGGCAAAGAAATTTCCGTTTCCGGTTTTCTATACCGCGATGACAGTGAAACGCCAGAGAATGTTTTTGCCATTGGCAGATTTCTGGTTCAGTGCTGTACCGCCGATGCTACTCCGTTTGGGATGTTGGTTGATTCCGGCAAATTAAAAAGCTTGCCCACTGATACCTGGATAGAGGTTCGGGGCAAGCTTCAAATTGTGCAATACAAAGGCCAAGAAATGATGCAAATACGCGCAGAAGCAATTACACCTATCGCGCAACCAACAACACCCTACATTTACACGAGTGCTGACTCCATAACCGCATGGAAAGCTTTGACGAATACGGCCAACCCTACTAAATAATTGCGTCCAGCTCATCCTCATCATCCACAGATCGGTTAGGGTTAAATACTTCAACCATAATACGGGCGGGTATACAGATGATTTGCTGCTTTGGCCTAGAAATAAACCCCATTTCCAAAGCGATTCGCAAAGGAGCGTCAGAATATGTCATTTGGATCCCGTAATCAAATACCTTTAAGGTATTGTGACCAAACTTCGATTGAATATCTATAATTTGCTCTTCTTTAGTCAAAGAAACGGTCTTGTATTCCTTACCATCAACCGTAATTATAGCTTTCAAATCGCCTTGTTGATACTGTTCATTATGGGTGTCCCACCACTTGATTCCGTAAATCAAACCTGCTGCGAATAGAGCTAAAAAAATGATTACAAAATCACCACGCTTCATCTTTAACAAGGTATGGATCCTTTCATTGACAATATATTCGTAATAATTACGATTACAAATATATTAATCTTACGCCCTTTTGTCAATGACACTCCTCATCCTTAACGAATCCGAGTAGACCAATCTTTTAATACCCTGTCAAGCTCCTTTATGGAGATAGGCTTGGAGATGAAATCCTGCATTCCTGCACTCAGGCACATGTCTTTATCTTCATTTCTGGCAAAAGCTGTGGCCGCAATAATAATGGGAGACAGCCCGAGCT
The DNA here is from genome assembly GCF_037972555.1 of Paenibacillus sp. FSL R5-0744. NCBI lineage: Bacteria > Bacillati > Bacillota > Bacilli > Caryophanales > Paenibacillaceae > Paenibacillus > Paenibacillus sp. FSL R5-0744. Next base: position 2,315,712 of record NZ_CP150228.1, on the reverse strand, counting down.
TCTCACGTATGATTCCTGTTGCTTCTATCCCATCCATAATAGGCATCTGAATATCCATAAAGACGAGATCATAATCCTTGGACAGCACAGCTCGAACTGCTTCCTCGCCATTTGATGCAATGTCAGGGAAGTATCCCCTCTTCTTCATATAAGCCAGCATCAGTTGCTGATTCACAGGATGATCTTCAGCGATGAGAATAGACATCGGTCCATATTCTCCCGTATCAGATGCTCTGGCGTTAGGTTTATTGCTTTTGTCTGTATCCACTGAAGGGTGGAGCGTAACCTTCTGATTCCATTCCTCTTTTGGCAAAGAGACCTCCACGGTGAAAAAGAACTCTGAGCCATGTTCCTCACAGCTCCTCACACCAATCGCTCCTCCGAGCAGCTCCACCAGCTTTTTGCTAATCGCCAGTCCAAGTCCTGTTCCGCCATATTTTCGATTAATGGAAGGATGCAATTGCGAGAACGATTGAAACAATAACCCTTGACTGGCAACCGGGATCCCCAAGCCCGTATCTTTAACCATGAATTTAACGATAATATTTCCTGACTTTTGAGAAGCTACCAGGCTGGCAGAAATACTAATTTCACCTGTCTCCGTAAATTTCACCGCATTTCCCACTAAGTTCACGAGAATTTGGCGCAATCTTGCCTCATCCGTCACAATGACAAATGGAAGATCAGGTGCAATATTGATAGTTAATAACAACCCTTTTTCTTTGACCTTCGGATAGAATAGCTCACTAACGTTCTGTATCACTTCACGCAAGTCCACCATTTGCAGTTCAAGTGTCATCATGCCTGCTTCAATTTTGCTGAAATCCAGCACTTCATTCAAAATATGAAGCAATGCTTCTCCGCTACTTGTAATGATTTGTGTGTAGTAGCTCTGCTCTTCATTTAACTCTGTCCCTGAGAGCAAGTCTGCCATTCCTATAATACCGTTCATAGGCGTACGCAGCTCATGGCTCATGATCGCTAGAAACTCCGATTTCGCCCGATCCGCTTCCTCTGCAGACTCCTTCGCTCGCACAATCTCCTTCTCTTCTGTGATATCTCGGAAAACCACTACAGCCCCGATCCGCTCTTCTCCATCAAAAAGAGGAGTCATGTGATATCTGACCAAAAAGCTGGAACCATCTTGCCTCCAAAACACACCCTCTTTCTCATCAAAAGAGCGATTATTGAAGTGCGAGGGAATCAGCGTCTTCTGAATGCCCAAGAATGGCTCATTATCCAGCCAAGTCTGATGAATCGTATGGAATTTGCTGTTCAACCATTCCGTTGGATCGTATCCTAGCATAGTAATCGCCGCTGGATTGATGAACATCGTATCCCCTTCAAGATTCATACCAAATATGCCTTCAGATACCGAATTCAATATTAGAGCATGCTCGTTACTTAACTTCTCTATTTCTTCAAAATGCCGCGCCCGTTCCGCAATGTCCCGGGTTACACACACAAGCTCCCGTCCTCCAAAGGTCTCCGAGTAAATATAGCGAAGTGTTGTTTCCGTCCAAATGTACGTTCCATCTTTGCATAGAAACCGAAAGGTCACAGGGTCGAGCTTCTTCCCTTCCATACAGTTGCTAAGATAGGACACCACTTTCTCCTTGTCTTCAGGATGTATGTAATCAATACCTCTCGTTTCGTACATTTCTTCCGGTGTATAGCCGAACATCGTCTGGCAAATGGGTGATGCATATAGATAGATGAGGTCTCCGTCCGCTGTATTACGTGAAATGAAATCCATTGAATTTTCCGACAGGAGTCGGTAATTCTGCTCACTATCACGCATCTGTTCCTCCATTTGATGACGTTCAGTCACATCCTGGGCAATTCCGCTGATCTGTAGCACTCTTCCTTCCTCATCTTTAGTCACTTCCCAGTGTGCATCCAGAAACTTCAATTTTCCATCCGCACTTTTAATTCTAACCATAACTTCGCCATTCGTCCCATTCGCTAAAGACTGGTGAACCAGCTTTTGAAGTCTAGTAAAATCATCTGGATCAATACAGGAAAGCACTCGTTTGTAATCAAAATAGGAATGATTGCTGTCGTCCAACGAAAAGCCAAAAATGTTACGCATCTCTCTAGAAACCGTCAACCGCGTTTTCGTCGCATCCCATTCCCACGATCCCATTTTCGCAAGATATTGGGCTTGCGCCAGCATATCCTCATATTTCTTACGCTGGGTAATATCGCGGCCGATCGTTAATATCTGCTTGATTTCCCCCTGATCATCGCGTACCACCTGTGAGCTGCTCTCAATCCACAAATAATGTCCGTCTTTATGCCGGGCCCTGCGTGTATACACATCCGTATCAGAATAGAGCTTTCCGTGTTTTGTCATTTCAAGGGCATCTTCTGCGTGATAATACTCAGGTCTTTTCGTACCGATCATTTCATCTGGAGGATATCCTAGCAACAACTCCACTGAAGGAGAAACGTAGTGCAGTGTACCGTCTGGTCCGCCAAAAGAAATCATATCCGGCGTATTTTGTGTGATCAAATTATATAAATGCTGATCTTCCTGAATCTTATCTTCCGCAAGCCTTCGGTCTGTGATATCCGTAAGTTCTGAGATCAAGACAAGGGGTTCACTAGAGTTCTCCTGAAGAATCAGAAATATATGTTGAGCTACCCAGATTATCTCGCCACCCTTACATAAGAACCGTCTTTCTAACTCTATTGCGGTCCCAGGATCTGCTAAGAGATTGTTCAGGATAACGTAATGATCATCATCAGCTACATCGTCTGGATAAATAAGATCTAGATAGCCCATATTTAAAAGCTCTTCTTCAGAGTAACCAAGCATATGGCAAAGTGCTGGATTGGATTGAATCAAGGTCCCTTCCTTGGGAGAGACTACAGCAACCCCTATAGAAGACCGTAAGTATAGTTGCTTAAAAAGAAATTCAGACACCTGTGCAGCCTCCTCTTTTGGTATGGGGACAAACTTTATTACAATTTCGTAATCTATTCCAGTATACCTTTTTTTCGGTAATTAAGCTTGATAGTTGAGTCCTAAATGATAGGCCGGTGAAAAGCAATGAGATTGCGCGTTATCGTCATAGACAAAAAAATAAACAACAAGTCCCGAGTAATCAGGAAAACTGCTGTTTATACATATCACAAGAATAAGGACTATTCTCTTATTAAATTCTCTTGCTGAAGCTTTTTAATTTTCTTACGGATAGGTGCGCCAGCTCTAAAAAAAACAAGTCCTAAAAGAATTAAAAGCCCGCCTAGAATAACATTTACCAAACTAATGCTGTTGGATGAAGTGAAATAATTTGTTAGCCCAATGAGAATGTTGGCTAAACCAACAATGAACTCTAACCACATGACAGAATTCCATAGTGTGTTGATTCGCTTAAAGTGTTTTATTTTGGATTCCAGATCTGTGTAAATATCAAACGCACCTTCGGATGACTTCTTTCTAAGATAAATCCAGCGAACATAGCTGCTAACACACTCTACTCCATTTTCTTCTAAAAACTTGAGGTATGCCATGCTTTCCGGATGAGTAGGCACATTATCTAAAAGCTCAATTCTATACGTATACTCATTCTTAGGCGAGTCAGTAAACACATATTTACACCAGGAGTAGCTTGAAAGGGCTAACCCTTTGGCAGACATTTCATTAAGCCACTGTTCTTCCTTCTCAAAATCCCAAAACAGCTTGCGAACCACATGTTTCATTTGGACTCACCTCCAGCTATTCTCTTCCCATTGGCAATCAGTTCTTCCAACCGGATAAGCTCCCCCTGAATCACTGTCTTCCCTAATTCAGTAATTTCGTATTCCTTTCTTCGGCAGCCTTCTTCCCCTTCTATAGCTCTTATCCATTTTTTCTCAAGCAAGGTGTTGATAGCTCCATATAAAGTGCCCGCTCCAAGATCAACTCGACCATGACTTAAATCCTTCACATTCTGCATAATCGCGTAACCGTGCATTGCGGTGTATAAAGACAATAAAATGTAAAATACAGCTTCCGTTAAGGCTCCTCTTTCTGAGCTTTCAGGCATGATTCCATCTCCATTCTATTACTGTTAGCGATATATCGGTTACCGTAATAATATTATTACGGAAGCCGATATAATTGTCAATACAAAAATACCTATTTTTAGTAAACGCAACCGATCATAACCACGAAAAAAAGCCTATAGCACATGGATATAGACGGTTCATGATCGCAATTTCCTCAACTTGGATCTACCCCATCTAATTAAATCTATTCCTTCCACTACGCATGGGGTGCATCGGACTTAGAAGCCACTAGAATTGGACCACCATCACTTTCTTCAGACATAAAAAATAGGCTTATACAACTGCCCAAGAGCAATTGTATAAGCCTATTTGATGATGCGGTCGAGAGGACTCGAACCTCCACGATATTGCTACCACACGGACCTGAACCGTGCGCGTCTGCCAATTCCGCCACGACCGCACATTATGTACACCAATGAAATAATCACTGTACATAAGAATATACTCTTTTTTCGGATAAATAGCAACATATTTTTAAATCGATGTACAGATAAATCTAACAACAGCGATAAAAGCGATATCATATTCAAATGCCCATAGGTATAACCAATCACAGTTATTCAGTTTATATATTTCACTTATAAGAGGCTGGTATGATACAACATAATTAAAAGAATGTGCTACGTCGGAAATATTAGTGTAATTCCAAACCAGAAAGGACGAATACGTATGAACCAGCAGTGGAACACCGGAACCTATGATACTGATATGGCCTTTGTGTCTCAGTTTGGAGAGTCATTGATTGAGCTTCTTCGCCCCCAGCCTGGCGAACAGATTGTTGATTGGGGATGCGGAACTGGTGCTTTGGCAGCAGCCATCGCTGCTAGTGGTGCCACTGTAACAGGTATTGATGCTTCAGCCGAAATGATTCAGTCTGCCCGTGACAAGCATCCCCAGCTAAACTTCATCTTAGCAGATGGGCAAAACTATGTGGCGGAACAGCCAGTCGATGCCGTGTTCAGCAACGCTGCTCTACACTGGTTGACCGACGCGAACGGAGCAGCTGCTTCTATCACAGCTAGCCTACGAACAGGCGGGCGTTTTGTAGCCGAGTTCGGTGGGCTGGGCAATATCGCTTCTATCGTCACTGAGCTTCCAAATGCTTTTGCCGCTATAGGGTGTAGTGATAAGCTTCAATTACCTTGGTACTTCCCTAGCATCGGACAATATACAACACTACTAGAACAACATGGACTGACTGTTGACCTCGCCCTTTGTTTCGACCGTCCAACCCCACTAGAGGCTGGAGAGCAAGGGTTCCAGTCCTGGCTGAACACTTTTGCTAATGGAATCTTAAGTGTCCTAACACCATCTGAACGAGAAGAAGTCCTCTCTTATATGGAACAGAAACTTAGACCGACATTATTTCAGGATGGCCGCTGGGTGATGGATTATCGAAGAATCCGGGTCGTCGCTTACAAACGCGTCTAACAATGAAGGGCGTGGCTTCTTCCTATGCAACAAAAAAAAGAGTGTACTGGCGCTTGTCCGCACCAATACACTCTTTTTATGACCATCTATCTTCTATCTCCCACATATCGATCGCTACCAGCACCAAGTCCGACAACCAGCAGCAATACGCTTGCACCCAGCAATAAAACAAGCGGCATCGTCCAGCTATTCGTTACATCATGAAGCCATCCGAATAATGCCGGGCCCATTGCTGCAAGCACGTAACCTACGGATTGGGCCATTCCCGACAGTTCCGCTGCTTCTTGAGTGCTTCTTGTCCGTAGACTGAAGAACATCATCACAAGTCCGAAGGCAAATCCTCCGGCAATCCCAAAACAGATCGCCCAGACAGCCATTAAAGCACTGCTTCCCAACCAAATGCCACCGATTCCGATGAAATACAAAATAGCCGTGATGATTACTAGAATACGTTGGTTCTTCATCCGACCTGCCCACAACGGCACGAAGAAAGTAAACGGCAGCTGGGCCATTTGCATTAGTGATAGTAACCAACCTGCATGGCTTGATGACATCCCTCGCTCACCAAGGAGAACAGAGAACCAAGCTATGAAGACATAATAGAGCAACGACTGTAAGCCCATAAAAATCGTTACCTTCCAAGCAAGCGAAGAACGCCACATATTTCCACTAGAGATCGACCCCTTGGCCCCAGTCCCTTGATCGAGCTTGCGCATTTGCGGAATCCAGAACAGGGTTGCTAGCGCAGCGATCATAAACCAAATTGCCAAAGTCCCTCTCCAGCCAAATCCAGCTTGACTAGCTAGCGGTACACTAATACCTGAAGCGACGGCAGCGCATAAATTCATTGAGACAGTATAAACACCTGTCATTAATCCAATTTTGTGGGGAAACTTCCCTTTAATCAGACCCGGAAGCAGTACATTACATACCGCAATAGAAAGCCCGAGTATCGCCGTACCTGTGAACAACAGTCCCGTTCCAGATCCCGACCGGATTAGAATCCCCATAGCAAGCATAACCATAGCAATTAATAACACATTAGCCAAGCCGAAACGGCGAGCTAGCTTTGGAGCAAACGGGGACAAAATGGCAAAAGCCAACAATGGTAGAGTAGTAATAGCTCCTGCTAAAGTGTTCGATAAGCCTAGATCATCCTGAATCATTTGTACCAGTGGACCGACGGATGTGAAAGGCGCTCTAAGTGCCGCTGCGATAAACACAATCCCCAACACTAGCAGCCAGCGATCATATTTGGTATCTGTTAAACCTCTATTTTGAATGTTTCCTTCTCGTTGCGATGCTTTCATCATGTATCCTCCTAAATTGCAACAAGCATAAACGCCTTTGACATCCCTGTAAGGACGGTGAGCGATTACGCCAGAAATATAAAAATGTTTATTACATGGCATTAAGACCTATCATCCACTATTATTATAAAAGTTACAAGCCTTAAGTAATTTTATAACCCTATTATTGACAAAATCGAATGACATCTTTAGTATCCATATAATCAAGACAATTGAGAATCAATTTCATTCGATCTCCTACATATTCCTATAGAAAAGAGTGAACAGAATGCTTCGAAGTTTTTTTTCCTACTATCGTCCGTATAAAAAACTATTTATATTGGACTTCTCCTGCGCTGTTTTTGCAGGTCTTCTAGAACTAGCTTTTCCGGTAGCTGTCAATAAATTTATTGATGATTTGCTCCCGGGTCAAGATTGGCCGCTAATTCTTATTGCGTGTGTCGCGCTCCTAGCTATTTACGCCTTGAATACAGTTATGCAGTATATCGTTACATACTGGGGGCATATGCTTGGCATTAATATCGAGACCGATATGCGTAAAAAAATGTTCGATCATATCCAGAAACTGTCCTTCCGCTTTTTTGATAATAATAAAACAGGTCACCTCATCGGGCGAATCACCAACGATTTAAATGATATCGGCGAGGTGGCGCATCACGGTCCTGAGGATATATTTATCGCCATCATGACACTTGTCGGTGCTTTCCTCCTTATGGCTGATATTAATCTGAAGCTGGCCATTATTACTTTTATTATCGTTCCAATTATGGCTTGGGTGATCATTTACTTCGGACGCAACATGACTTCCACCTACCGCCAGCTTTTTGGAAATGTAGGTAGTTTCAATGCCCGTATCGAAGATAATGTCGGTGGTATCCGGGTTGTTCAATCTTTTGCCAATGAGCAGCATGAACAAGAGCTATTCGCAGTAGATAACCAAATGTTCCGTAAAACTAAGCTTCTCGCTTATAAAATCATGGCCAAAAGCTTATCCGTCAGCTATATGATGACACGCCTCATTACGATCCTTGTGATGATCAGCGGCGCTTGGTTCTTCATCAATGGCGAGTTGCAAATCGGTGAGTTTGTGGCATTTATTCTGTTGTCCAATATCTTTTTCCGTCCGATCGAGAAGATCAATGCCGTTATCGAGAGTTATCCAAAAGGAATTGCCGGCTTTAAACGTTATCTAGAAATTATTGATACGGAGCCAGATATCAGCGATAAGCCGGATGCCGTAGAGGTAAGTACTTTACACGGTGATATTACCTTCCAGAATGTCTTTTTCGGATACGACGAAGACCGTCCGGTTCTACAAAATATCAGCCTAAAAGTTAAGGCTGGCGAAACGATTGCCTTTGTTGGACCTTCTGGCGCAGGCAAAACAACTATTTGCAGCCTGCTCCCTCGTTTCTATGATGTCACAGGCGGGGCTATCACCATAGATGGCATTGATATCCGTGACATGAAGCTGGAGTCGTTACGTAAGCAGATCGGGATCGTACAGCAGGATGTGTTCCTGTTCTCGGGTACGATTCGTGAAAACATCGCCTACGGAAAGCTGGATGCGAAGCTGCCCGAAATCTGGGAAGCTGCTCGGCGTGCCCATCTGGAAGATCTCATTCAGAATCTTCCAGATGGCATGGATACGGTGATCGGCGAGCGCGGTGTGAAGCTGTCCGGTGGACAGAAGCAGCGCCTAGCGATCGCCCGCATGTTCCTGAAGAATCCGCCGATCCTGATTCTGGATGAAGCTACTTCCGCACTGGATACAGAAACGGAAGCAGCGATTCAGCAATCGCTGGCGGATCTGTCCGTGGGTAGAACCACACTCGTCATCGCCCACCGATTGACGACGATAAAGAATGCCGACCGGATCATGGTCGTGAACGAAGAAGGCATCGCCGAGCAAGGCCGCCATGAAGAGTTAGTCCATGCCGGTGGCATATACAGCCGGCTGCATCAGGCACAGTATAACGCTTAGGGACGTTATCTGGAGCTTCTGTAGAATAATTGATTCAGCTACTGAGATTTTCAAGAATAACAAGCCTAGTCTCCACGTTATTGGCGACTAGGCTTGTTTTTTCGTGCTTCTCATCTATTTCCAGCATGAGAGGCTGCACACGACATGAGTCGGGTCCTGTGACCTAGGTACCTACTATCATTTTTAACATCGCTGCTTCTACATTGACGTTCTTTCATGACCACGACCAAAATGTACATGCTCTAATGAGTGAAGTATCTGTGTCCCAATAATTATTATACACTCTATAAAAAAGTTCACCCGGATGTAGAATGAGCTTTTTTTAGTTTCAGGAGAGCTGAATATACGAATCTTCAAAACCCAACAAGACTTCATTACGCTGCCCCCAGCTAGCCTCTTCCCTTCCCAACTCCGAGACGTAACCGTACAGGCAATCGTCTCTTTGTACTAGACAGATACGGCCACTAGGCTTGCTGTAAACACAGGCTCCTGTGAGTTTTTCTTCAAAAAACTTGCCTCTACTTGTGATACGGTTCACCGTAACAGGGCTAACGGCGAAAAATGCGAAAGGAGCTGCCGTGGCAGCTCCTTTCTTGGTCGTAGAGAAACGTCTATTGAACTTATGAGTTTGGATGATTAAACAACACAACACAAGAGTCGCATTCGAACATGGAGAGAAAAAGTTGCAACAACAGTACTCAGTCGAACTTTTGCAACGATTCGAATAAACGCTTTAAATTATTTAATAATGCGTTTTTTTCATCCCAAGTCCAATCAGCTAAAGCTTCATGCATATTGCGCTCACGGGCGAGGTTAATCATTGTATTGATTTCCTCCCCGTATTTTGTCAATTCAGACACACGAATTCGAGAGTCTGAACTTGATGGATAAGTATAAACCAACCCGGCGGTCTCTACCTTATCGATTTGCCGACTAACACTCGAATAGTTTTTCCCCATCATAGCAGCCAAATCACCAACACTAGTCAGTTGGAGATGCTCGATACCAACAAAGACGCGAAAGGCTGCTGCCTCCAAATTTACACCAGCATCAGCAATCATTTTCTTATCACGGTCTGGCCGATTGATAATGGAAACTAAATCAATTAGCGCTTTAAAAATTTCATTCTCCATTTCTTTTTATCGCACCTTTACTACTGGACGTGGTGTAAGCGGAGCATTCCAAGCCTCTTCGATATTTTCTAGAGCAAACTCTGTTGTGTCAATCTTTATCTTCCCCTCGGCGGCCATCTCAAAAACACCTTGAACAGCGGATAACATATCAGCTTTAGAAACACTCTTATCTCCACTACCTACCAGTTCAATTGTTGATGAGCGTAAAATAGATGAAGGTAAATTTATGTTTTCTTGTCCAGATGAAGTTCCAATGCTTACAAAGCGGGTTACACGATCCGTATTATTCTTAGAAAGAGCTGCCATGATGGCAAATGCGCTATCACCCCAAAGGTAATCCAATATAACATCAACACCTTCAGCAATAACTGGCATTAGGCCGTTTTCAAACATTTTTTGTCCGTAGTCAGCTGTCATATTAAATGCAATGGCCTCATCGGCTCCAAGTGAATGTAGCTTCGATTCATTGCGTCCCGTTACAATGATTTTCTTGGCCCCAAGGCCCTTAGCAATCTGAACTGCTAAGCTACCGGATGCCCCAGTGGCGCCGTTAATCAAAACCGTTTGGCCGGATTTGAAGCCAGCCCGAAATACCAATGCAGCCCATGACGACATAGCTGGGTTGGCAATAGCGGCAGCAGTGAGATCATCAATACCATCTGGTAAACGGACAACTAGCTTCTCGTTGACAACGGTTTGCTCAGCCAAACTACCATACGGTGCCGTTGGCAGTGCAAAGTAAACTCGAGACCCATCTTCCAAAGTTCCAACACCGTCAATACCAGCTACAATTGGAAAATTAACTTCTGATGAGTAGTGCTTACCCATTGAACGGAACTTGCTAACTCGACTCAAGGCTGTTGCCGAAACGTTAATTATAACTTGCCCACCTGTCGCAACAGGGGAATCAAAATGACCCATTACGGGAATGGTCCCCTTCTTCTTCACTATTGCTGCCTTCATAGTTATTACACCCAGCTCTCATTCGAAATTATGTGCATCGCACAAATTATGTGCACAATGCACATTTTATTTCGAACCATTCCTTGATGAATATACTGAGGTCAAAGGGTTAGCTAAATTCGTGCTTCACCGTCGCCAATTGGACACGGTCTTTCAGCTGGACTATCCATATGCAAGGCAGGTCGGTCTTTCTGCATCCAGACTAATTAAGCAATAACTTGCCGTTACTTATGATACTGTTCACCGCGCTGTCTGTAACGGCAAATTTTAAGGCCATTCTTATGGTATGACCTTAAAAGGCGTTTACGATAAGCTCAACCATTAGCTCATCGCCGTAACGCTGCTGGCCTTCTTCGCATCTCTTTCCTCGTGTCCAAGACCGCGCTTGAAAATCGGCAAAGATCTGAAGCTGCACACCGCGGCCGTCCAGTCGTTCCCTGTTGAACTGATTATGGAGGCAAAATCATGGAAGACAATCTCGTACACAACAGGTTGACCGTCAATGGCTGGAGCAGGTGCTGCGGCAGCAGAGCAAGTCTGTCTCCGATGTGTTCTATGCCGTGAGAGGTACGCAAAATTAGTTATATTTTGACTACTATCAGGACCACATGACAAACCTATTAATTAGCTACGACCTCGACATGACCCTCATGAAGATCAGTTAATCAATGCCTGCCACTAAACCGTTTAATCGCTTCCTCGGTCACCGGCTCGAAGAGGTTTACAAGGTTGCCGTCGGGATCACGGAACAGCATAGAACGGTTTCCCCACGGCATCGTGGTCGGTTCTTTTACCCAATCATAGACAATTGGCTTCAAGCGTGCATATTCGGCTTCGACATCGTCGACGCGGAACTCGATGATGACAGTGTGATTGCTCGCTGCCACTACGGAACCAGCGCCGAATAGCTGCGCCGTTTGGGAGTGGCCGATTGCCAGGGTACATGCTGGCATAACGAGTTCGGCAAAAACAGGCGCGGGGTGCACCGCCGAAACACCCAGAACTTTTTCATAGAACTCGACGAGACGATTCACATCGTCGGTAATGATGCGTACAGAAGCAAAATTCACAAAATACCATCCTCTCTATACTCCTTTATGTTTACATACCCGATAATAAAACAACGCTACTGACAGCGTTATGTCAGTAGCGTTCTGAAATTTTTCGGGCTTCCTCACGAATCTTATTCCGGAATGATTCAGGCTCCAATACGATTACACCCGCTCCCCAGCCGAGCACCCATTGCAGTAATTCATCCAGTTGGCGTACGCGTAAAACCACATCTAATCCAGCTTGATGCTCTTTCATTTCTTCAATGTAATGATAGTTGGATTCCTTCACCTTATCTGCGAGATCATGATTACATCGAAGATGAACTCGCAAGTGGCGATCATCCGGAGGGGTATACTCTCTTAAGTCAAAATGCACAGGAAGCTCGAATCGCGATTACGCCTGTTTCTTCATTTGAAACAAACGAGGGATAACGAAGCTGATTGACAAGCGGAAGGGGCTTTTCCTTTGTCAGAGAAAGCCCCGAAATTGAATCACAGGCTTACCTTCGTCATTTGATGTAATAAGCTAACCATATATTTCCGATACAATTTATATCTGAATATGAAAGGTTGGGTTGTTTTATATGGCGAACGGATCAAATGAAATAAAAACACTTGATGTTACACAAGTTCTTGACCTAGCTAGTAATAAACATATTATCGACGCATTTGTAACTGATGAGAACAATGAGCAAGAAGTGGTTGTAGCAATAGTTGCTAGGATACGGATTGCTAATATTAAAAACAAGCAAGGTTGGAATGCAACTGTTGTAGATGCAAAAAGAAGTCGCTTTTATGACAGTGTAGAAACTAATACAGAACCTACAAACCGCGTGGCATCAAACGCTGTAAATCTACACACATCTTCAGGAATTTTCTATGGTTCCTATAAAGGATATAATGTTAGAAAGCAACGAGACTATGTCAAGAAGAATGGTAAAAAATTGTTGGAACGATATCAACAGTTCTACTCTGAACCAGTCACCCCTAAAGATCAATAATTTGTTGTAGACAGTTGCTTAACTATCCTCGTTAAAGAGTCCTATTCAAAAATAGAGCCAGACATTCTCCCAAAGAGAATGGCCCGACTCTATATCTGTTAAGATGTGTTTCTATTACCAAAGGTTCAACTTCACCTCATGCAACCTTGTATTAGGATAGCCGATGAATCGACCATACTATATCCGTACTGAAACCAAGGGTTAGACCGTCAGCTTCGTAATATAATCCAACTTCCTCACCTGCTTGCAGCTCTACATCACCGGATAGCGTCACCGTCGCACTACTTAGTACGGTCCTTATAGTTAAAATTAACGCTATATTGACGTCCAAGATAGGCATATAACCTTTTATTAAATCAGTGCTGCCATTCTTCTTTACGGTAAAAAATGGATCAATGCCACTTCCTAAGCTTATACTAACTGGAACGTTAGTCTTATAGTTAACAGTTGCATGTATAGCATACTTGCCAGTGGCTGGTGCCGTAAATATCCCTGTAGCAGGATTAAATGCAGGGCTTGCGTAATAAGGGGACGCCTCACTCCAATTCGTAAATAGCGTGCTACTAGCGATTGAGTATGTCGTACCCGTAACAGAAAATCCTTCCGAGGTAAAAGAAGTCCCCGCTGGCCCTGGATCTCCTTGTGGTCCCGCCGGTCCTGCTGGGCCTTGTGCTCCCGCTGGCCCTGAATCTCCTTGTGGTCCCGCCGGTCCTGCTGGGCCTTGTGCTCCCGCTGGCCCCGGATCTCCTTGTGATCCCGCCGGTCCTGCTGGGCCTTGTGCTCCCGCTGGCCCCGGATCTCCTTGTGATCCCGCCGGTCCTGCTGGGCCTTGTGCTCCCGCTGGCCCAGTCGCTCCGGTATCGCCTTTATCACCCTTGACTCCATTGCCTTTAGAATTCTGCGATTCTTGGTCAACCGATGGCTGAGTACTGATGGTGATGGTTTTCATGGTGGAATTCCATACTACTTTTGCACCGAATAATTCGGCAATAAAACGTACCGGTACCATAACCCGGTTCTGAATGATCTTAGCAGGTTGATCGAGCGTGACCTTCTCCTCTACATCACCGACTTTAATGCTGGCGGTCGGGTCGCCTATAATCAGCGTACCCGATGCATCTCCTTTAAAAACCGCTATTGTTTGTGTAGAACTGTTCCAGTTAAGAGACACGCCGAGCAAGTCTTCAAGGACCCTCAAAGGCATAAGCGCGGTTCCTTTATGGACAACGGGTTCGACGTCACTCGGGATTACGCTATCATTAACGATAATAGAAATCTCGGCCACTTGGCCGACCGGAGCCGCCTGAGCAACAGGGACCACAAACAACGTCATTACAAGCACAAGTACAATAGATAATTGCAGTCTTTTTATTTTTTTCACTTTACTTTCCCCCATATTTAGTCAATTCGAAGTAGATACCAGCACCTAAATAATTACGAACAGCATTCAATTGTTCGGCGGTTGCAATCTGATAGGGATCACCTTCAAGTCCCGTTCCTCCAGCAAAGCTCACTGCCGCATATGCCTTACCTTCATCTGTCGCGAACAATCCGGGTATACCACTTAGCACCACTAGCTAGATCTATTATAATGGAACTAATTGTATTTAATAGTGACCGCTGTCATCAGTATTGTCACATGACAAATTAATTTAGTAGTCATTTACCGAAGCCGACAACGGAGATTGTGCGAAGATTCATACTCAAAAGCATAATAATTCGCCCTACTTATGATAAGGTTCTCCACTCAGTCTGTACCGGCAAGCTTTCATACTAAAACAGATTATAGTAGACAACCCTTCAATTCATTTGCAGGAAGCCTTTAGCCTGGTACCGCTGGTACGTCAACTTCAACATCAGGCCCATCGTTTACGATGTACACTACTAAAGAACCATTAAGTTCTATTGTCGGACGTTTCGTTTCCCAATCTTCTAAACGCAGCTTTAATTCTGTTGATGACTCTGAAAAAAGAGTAAGGGGAGATGCCTCAATCTGAGCAAGCAAACGCCCCACGCTATCTGTTTCAATAATGAATTGAAAGGTGATCATGTGTTGGAGAACGTTTTGAAGTCTACGATCCATGCCTCTGCATCCGAGATTACATTCTTTGCTGCGTCGATGGAAGTATGACGTTCAAGAAATGCCGAACATTTTAAACTGATTCGTTTAACCATGTTTCCGTTCCCATCTTTGATGCTATTTTAGAATGTTTTTCTCCAAGTGTAATTGTCGAAGAAACAAAAACAAGGGAAGACCCAGTGAAGGACCTACCAGTAGCGTACCTGCAATCGGCAGCCATAAATATTTCATTTTCTTTCTGGTGCCTTCTAATAGAATAAATCCCATAAGCACGATCGCGGTAACTAAAACATCCATCCATGCAAAAGCTCCGATACGCGTACTGGTTATGGCTTCAAATAGGAGAGACAAATCGAGGCCGTTGCGCACGACCCAAGGGATGAATTGCGATTAGGGCAAGACGAGTCCCAAAAAAGATAATACTCCGTAAAAGCACTTCATTTATAACCCTCCATTATTTTGTAATTTGCAACTCCAAAAAGCTCGCAAAAGTCCGTTTGCTCCATCTTCGCTGCTGCGCGTGACCGCTCTTCAACCCATATCCTTCAAGGCTCCGTTCCAAGCCCTCAGCGCGATTTTCCAAAAAAACTTGCCCCTACTTATGGTACGGTTCACCGTGCTGTCTGTAACGGCAAGTTTTAGGGCCATTACTCTGGCAACCAGCGCAACTGACTTAGAGACGTATAAGCGAAAGAACTATTGAAAACTTTGGTCAACCCTATAGTTTTTTGACTACTTTCTATTGTTTGTACAGTAGTCTTAAAATCCACGTATTTGCTAGAATGTAACTAATGAATTTTTGAAACCGCTTTCATTTGGCGTGATGGGCAAGATGTATGTGCAATGGTTTAGTGCCTTCAGTTGCTCTCGCGAGTTCAAATCTTGTTTTGTCCTCCATTATGGGTGAAGTGGCAGAGTGGTTGATTGCAGAGGGGAATCCCTTGTGGTACGGCAGTATCACCGAGAGTTCGAATCTCTCCTTTACCCAACTTAATAAGGTAAGGTGACAGAGTGGTCTAGAGTACTTGCTTGGAACGCATCTGTGGCTGTGAAGAGCCGCTTGAGGATTCGAACCTCTCGCCCTTCACCATAGCTTACTAGTTTGGTTCAGAGACCGAATGATTTGCTTATGTACAGATATTCTAAGGTTTATTGCACTCGAAGCCCACTAGATAATATCTCATAAAGGGGTTGATACAAACACTCAGAAGGCGGTACTAGGTAAGATGTTGGGATATGAATACGTCCCACGAAGTCTAGTCATTTGCTTTGATTAGCGTATAGGATGAAGAATTAAATAGTGTCTCTCAACTCCTAATAGGAGTAAATAGCAGCACGAAATCTTCAAAAAATACACAAAGTAGGAGATAATCAGATGAAAAAACCTCTTATTAAGAAAGCGTTGAGCTGTGTTCTTGTTGGCTCCACTCTTTCTACTGTTTTGATTACAGGGCAACCAGTACAAGCTGCCTTGGGGTATTGGCCTGAACCATTGCCGATATCAAATGAGTACTATTTGCATAATGAAACATTGCAGCCTTATGGGGCAGCATTCCAAATCGACGAATTGAAAAATTGGACTCCTGATAATGACCCCGATGCCCGATATAATCGGAGTGCTGTTCCTCTGGCAAAAAGGTGGATGGGACCATCCGTCAATCCTAATGCATCACGCGATGCAAGAATAATCCCTCTTAGTGGTACAAGTGCACGTGCAAGCCAATCACCGTCACAGGGTGGCGATGGCGCTTACACATATGCAATGACAAATTTCCAATACGTTGATATCAACAATTATTGGGGAGGCTCGTCAGCTGAGGGGCCAATTGCTATACCGACACCAGAGCATATAGACTCTGCACATAGAAACGGTGTAAAGGCAACTGGAACTATTTTCATCCCTTGGGGTGACAGTGCATATGGTGGTAAGTTTATTGATCAGTTGGTGGAACAGGACGCTAAAGGTAATTTTGTTGCTGCCGATAAATTAGTTGAAATTGCTCAGTATTATGGATTTGATGGTTTTACCATTAATCAAGAATCAAGTTCAAGTCCAGAGAGCATGGCAAAACTTAAAGAGATGCTCGCATATATTCAGGAGAAGAAGCCAGATAACTTTACTATGGCTTGGTATAACGGGAAAGGTCAATTAGGTGAATCTGACGTTAAAAATTGGATGCAAGATGGGGATACACGCTTAAATAACGACTGGTGGCTTGACATGAGCTGGAGAAATATTAATGCTTCAATTAAGTCAGTCGTAGACGCTGGTAGAAGCCCTTTTGATATCCATGCGACATGGGAGAACTTCCCTTATACCGACAAAGGTGCTGATGTTACTAATCTAATTGGTCCCGATGGGAAATTAAAAACATCTCTCGGTATTCTAGGGCCTAACGCAACACTCATTAGCTCTAAGAGTATCGATGATTTTATGAACCATGAAGACCTACGTTTGTGGACAGGTCCAGCATTCGATCCTAGAGATAAAACACGTACTCTCGGTGTTTTTCCTGGATTTTCAAATCTTGTTGCAGACCAAACACCAATTATAGGAAATGAATTTGCAACAAATTTCACAGTTGGTAACGGTAAGAAATTCTATGAAGACGGTATTGTTACTGGTAAGGAAAAGGGTTGGTATAACCGTTCACTAACGGATATAACACCAACTTGGCGTTGGATTGTTGATAGTAAAGGTTCTAAGCTAGCTCCTAATTTTGATTATGAAGATGCTTGGTGGGGAGGATCATCGTTAAAGTTATCAGGTAATCTAGACGCAAATCAAGCAAATCACATAAAGCTATACAGCTCACAGTTAGAGATCACTGATAATAGTAAGATAAGCATCACATATAAAACACCTGCTTCAGATGTCGATGTGTATGTTGGTTTATGCTTTGGCGATACTTATGACGATAGTAATTTCGAATTCTACCCTGTTCCAGCTGGTACAGAGAAGAATGGTTGGATAACCTCTACTATCGACCTATCAAAACACGATAAAAAAGCAATTGCGATATCATTGAAAATAAATGCAAATGAGGATGTTAAGGACTATTCTATAAATATCGGAAGACTTGCATTTACAACAAATGAAGCTGCTCCTGCAGCAACATCTGCAATTACACTTGATGATTCAATATATGTAAATGATACAACAGCAGAAGCAAGAATATATTGGGATAAATCTGCCAAAGCGTCACTATACACCATCCATCGCGTATACGCTGATGGGACAAAAGAATTCATTGGCGCAACACCAAGTGATGCTTTTTATTTAGGTAGATTTGTAAGAGACAATGAAGAAGCACAGACTACTTTCGAAATTACATCATACAGCGCTAATGGAACAGTTGGCGGGGTAAAAACATTCAATTTCAACTGGCCAGCTGTTACGGGTGGTTTCGAAGTAGCGCAAGTAGAAGGTACTAATATTGCGTTGAACGTCCCGGTCGTTGATGATGGCTCTTTTGACCCTGGGGGCAAGGTTGACAAAATTAACGATGGTGTTATTCCAAACAGTAAATGGGCTTCAGGTAAAACAATTGCATCTGCTTACTTCGACTTGGGCAAAGATATGGATATTAGCCGTTGGGTTGTTAAGCATGCTAACGTTGCCGGTGCAGGTGAGGGCGTAGATTTTAATACCGACACGTTTGATTTACAGTATGCGAAAGATGATAGACAACCTATTTTAGATCCTAATGACCCTACTAGTAAGCAGAGAGTTATAAAATTAAATTACACAAAAGTCGATGAGGTAATCGGAAACCGTCAAGACGTTACCGACCGTGTACTTGATACTCCTATTACAGCACGTTATATTAGGCTTCACGTTACAAAAAGTGATAACTGTCCTTGGCATGCAATTCGTATCTATGAATTTGAATTGTATGAGAATCCTTATGTCCCTCATTCCACAGCCTTGCTAGACCGCAATGTAACAGTGAAAAATAATGTTGGAGCAACTGATTCTGTAGTTTTAGACAATGTTGCAATGCCTATCGGATCAGGGGGAACGGTTGCAGATGATACAGGTATCGTGAAAATCTATGACAGCCTGAAGTCTGACCAACCAATTGCAGAGGTAAAAGCTACACAACCAAACAATAAATACAAGCAGCTTAATCGTGGAGTGGCTTCTTTTGAGAATTTAACATTAATTCCTGAAGGCGGCAGATTGTATTACACAACTAATGTAAATGGAGTGGTGAGCTTACGTTCTAGTATTGAATATGCGCCTGAAGTTGGAACGGAAATTAAGCTACCAACATCAATTAAGCTGGAGCATTCTTTAATGGGTAACCAAACACGTAGTAAGTACGGTGTGTTTACCTTAGAAGGATTAGATGTTGGGACTTCTATGAAGATTTATGAAACTGCTGATTCACAATCACCTATTTTACATTCACAGCAAGTAGAAGAAGGCCAAGATTTCATTAGGCAGGCAAGAGTTCCGTTGTCCAAAGATGGTGGCACGCTGTATTATGAACTGAAACAATATGGGAAACCTAACTCAGGACGACTAGAATATACTTATGATCCTACTAATGAGCTTTATGTTGACCAAGCTTCTTTGAAGGATTTAGTCAATCGTTATAGTAATTTGCATGAAGCCAATTATGTTCCCGCTACATGGGGGCCATTCTCAATAGCTTTAAACGCTATTAAAGCAGCACTATCAACAGCAGTTACAGCGAGTGACGCAGAAGGATATAGAGCTGCATTAGAAGAATCGGCCTTAGCACTTCGTAGTATTGGAAATATTCAAAGACTTAAAGAAGTCTGTAACGAATATGAAAAAACATACACTGAAGATCAATATACAGCTGATAGCTTTAAACTCTTTAGTGATGTTTTAGAAAAAACTAAAGGTATTATCAGTGGAGTAGAATCTTCTACAATAGCTGTAACAAAGACTGAACTTGAAAAGTTAAGGTTTGATCTTGATAATGTGGTAAGTCGTTTGGTAGAGGGTGGAGACCACGTAGTTGATTCTGTAACCATAACCCCTAACGATGTGGATGGAAAGATCGGAACTACACTAACATTTAAAGCTAAAGTCGCAGGTAATGCTGGTGATACCGTTATTTGGGATGTGTACGGTAACTCAAGTCAATATACTACCATCAGTGACGGGGTACTCCGTGTTGCTGCTGACGAAGAAATTGGTGGTGTACTGACAGTTAAAGCAACTTCAACGTTTGATACAACAAAATCAGGAATAGCACAAGTGTTAGTAGTAAATGAACTACTTCCAAAAGTAATCAGTGTTACAATCCCTGACCAAGTTGACTTCGTTGAGGCTGGTAAGATTCAGCAATTCACTGCTAATGTGGCAGTAAAAAATGACGCATCAACATCCGTTACATGGGCTGTTTATGGTGCTGAAAATGTCGATACTAAAATTTTCAACGGATTGCTGATGGTTAACGAAAATGAAACAGCAGATCAGCTTACAATTAGAGCAACATCTGAAGTTGATTCGACGAAGTTTGCTGATAAAACGATTAGAGTAGTAAAAGATACAGATGAACCTTACACGATTACAGTTGGTGTTATGACTAATGGTTCAGTAACATCAGATCTATCGACAGCAAAACCAAGTCAAACTGTAAAATTGACAGTAACACCTGATGCTGGATATCAACTAAAAACAGGTTCTCTGAAAGTAAATGGCAATGTGATACTCGAAGATACATTTACAATGCCAGCTCAAGATGTAATAATTACTGCTGAATTTGAGAAGATTCCTGGAATAGAGCTTGTAAGCATTCAAGCACCGACAGCGATAACCGGATTGCCTAACGGAACTCTAAAGACAATCGCTGATCTTAAGCTACCTGCTACCGTTGTATTAGTAACTAATAACGGAAAAATGAATGCAGTTGTAGCTTGGGATGTGAATTCTGCTGATTACGATCCTTCAGTCAAGACAGAACAAACGTTTACAGTAAATGGCGAAGTAATATTGCCTTCTGACTTGGTAAATACCAATAGTATTTCATTGAAAGTAAGTATCGGAGTTACCGTATTAAAGAAACAAGTGGTTTCACCTCCAGTTGTCCAACCTCCATCAGGTGGTGGTGAAGTTACAACAAAGCCCGTTCCCGTTTATGAGACAACTGTTTCTCAAGGCAAGGTAACAACTGTAACTTCTGTGAAAACTACAGATGAAAATGGAATAGCAGTTACTACAGTACCTGGCAAACTGATTGATGATGCTATCACAACAGCTGTATCAAAAGCTGCTGATCAAGGTGTAAATACTGAAGTAGCAATTAAACTGGATGTGGACGCTCCATCAAATGCTAAAGCAGTCAAAGTTACATTATCAAATGAATCCTTGATGAAATTCACATCTAATACGGCGGTTACCTTAACAATATCTACGCCAATCGGAACAATGACATTTGGTCGAAATGCGATATCAAGCATCTCCGATCAAGCAACAGGAACTGTTACCATTACTGCTACGAAGATGGAACCATCAACATTAGATGCTGATTATCAGCACAAAGTTGGAGATAGACCCGTTGTGAATTTCGATATTACTAGCGGTGACAAGACGATATCGGAGTTTAGTGGAAACATAACAGTAACAATACCTTATGCACTTAAGTCCGATGAGAAGCCAATTGCAGTTGTAGCTTACCATATCAATACTGCTGGCCAACTTAATGTGGTGAAAAATGGTGTGTATGATGTGACAACCCAAACACTAACATTCAGTGTACCTCATTTCTCGCAATATGCTGTAGGGTACAACAATATTGAATTTACCGATGTTGCAGCCAACGCTTGGTACAATGATGCCGTAAGCTATTTAGCAGCAAGAGACATAACCAATGGATTAGGTAATGGGAACTTTGGTCCTGAAACAAAAGTTTCCCGCGCACAATCTCTGGTAATGATAATGAAAGCTTTTGGTATCAATCCAGATCAAAACTCTGAAAACAACTTCGGTGACGCTGGAAACACGTACTATACTGGGTATCTAGCAGCGGCAAAGCGGTTGGGTATAACAGATGGTGCGGGCAATAACATGTTTGCACCTGAAAAAGAAGTTACACGACAGGAAATGTTTGTATTGACATATAATACGCTTAAGAGCATTAATG
This sequence comes from Paenibacillus sp. FSL R5-0744, assembly GCF_037972555.1. NCBI lineage: Bacteria > Bacillati > Bacillota > Bacilli > Caryophanales > Paenibacillaceae > Paenibacillus > Paenibacillus sp. FSL R5-0744. Next base: position 2,293,578 of record NZ_CP150228.1, on the reverse strand, counting down.
CATTGCCGACCGGAACTACTCCAAATGAACTGAAAGACTTTAAAGATAGTGATACAGTATCTGCTTATGCAACTGCTGCCATGACATACTTTGTGAATAATGGAGTTATATCTGGATTAAACGGTAACCTCTTACCAGTAGATAAAGCAACCAGAGCGGAATTTGCTCAGACACTCTACAATATTATGACAAAGTAAATTGCAATGACTAACAGAATAGACTAATACAAGCTATGACAAGCACACCTAATCTTAATTGTGAAGGTGTGCTTGTTTTCGTTTGCTAGTACTTGACGCTAACGTATATACGGGGTCTCTCTCTAAAACCTTATGTAATCTCTTAATTACTAGCTTTTTCATAAATTTCGACATTACTTGTGATAGGGTTCTCCGCGCTAGCTGAAACTGCAAGTTTTAGGGCCATCCCTTGCGGAATGGCCCTTTGCTAGATAGCAGCACGTTACGCCAAGTGCATAAAAATAGTCTCCATTGCCCCCCAAGGTGCCTCTTTCTCATCTACCTTCTTGAAACCATATTTTTCGTACAAATTAACATGATCACTAACAAGGTATACTTTATCGAATTCAAGTTCCTTAGCGTATGCCAAGGCAGATAAAATCAACTTTTCACTTAATCGATCGCCTCTGTACTGCTCTCCCACAAACACAAACCCGATATAAGGTGTATAGGAAACATCAGGTATGCAGTCTGTTTTTGCTAAAGTGCAATAGCCAGCAATACGATCACCATCTAATGCTGCAAAAACTCTTTCCCAGTCTGAAAAATGGAATTCTTTCATTTGTTTAGCTAAAGTAGTTCCTGCTTTCCATGAACAATTCAGCGCATACTCAGCAACGACTTGCCATAACTTATCGCTAGAATTAAGCGATTCTATTTGCATAAATACTCCCTTTCTTATAGGCAACTAGTCGCTAAATTACCTTTTTTCTTTTATTTTACTAGTCGCTCTCCGTTATCCAAACAAGCGTTCCGTTCTTATTCATAACTGTACAGTATAACACTTGATATGAACTAACATGGTAAAATATGATTATATTTAAACACAACTTCCTGTAAGCCTAAAACTGATTCAAGCAAACTTTAATACATATAGGGAGCCAGATGACTCATCCTTCTGTGAACCAAAAAAGCTCTCAACAGCCTGTTGTTTCCGACTTGCCTAATACGTAGCCAATCCCAAACCCATACCCTGCAAAGCGCCCTACCAAGCCTACTTCCAGATTTCCCGATAAAACTTGCAGTCACTTATGGTACGGTTCACCCTGATTTATCTTCACCGCGGTACATCTGTTCCAAGCTCTAAGTGAATGAACCATAACATAATTCACATCAGTTGTATGGTTGTTATTAAGCAGATTGCGGGGACCATTTATACAGCACGTTCTCTCATACACTTTCGTCCTGCATAATAACCATAAATAAATATCATACAAAGACGAGGATGCCTCTGAACCATGCGTCAGTAAAAACCATCAATGATGGCATCCCAAGTGCAAATATTAACAATAAAATCCAGTTTATATAGGAGCGTTGGAATCGTCTTTTAAGAAAACCTTCAGAAATAATATTATATAGAACCATAAGGTAGGACAATGAAGCGAAAATCAAGGAAATCAAGAAAATTTGTTCCGTTACTGTCGCGGCGCTATCAATTAAAGCGATGAGCAGTATAAGTAATAACAAAAATACAAAATTAAAGTAGGTATAAATAAAAGGAATTCCAAAAGGTGCAATCTTCGTTTTTATGTAGTATTCAACACTTGCGGCTATATTTTTATCACTCTTGAATATTACTGGATCAACTTGTTTAAATTTCAAACTATAGATTTCCTTTTCTATATCTTTATGTAATTCAAGCAACATCTCCCTTTTTAAAGACTCATTAGTTGTCTCTTTAAACTTAATGAATAATTTTAGTAAATCATAAGGAAGGAGCGAAGAGGCTTTAGATATCTTTTCAGCTACTGTAAAAAGGTCACTTTTTTCATTGAGGTATTTATATATTCCAAATTCAATGTCAGAGTAGATATCAAGAGCCTTATCTACCCGTTGTTGATTAGATTTACTGTTTTCAAGAAAGATGCTTCTTAGCTCCTTATACATCCAAAAAAACTAATACTGTAACTATAATTGATATTGCAGCGGGTGTTGAATCAGGAAATAAGGTTCTTAAAAACTCGATAAAATAACTCATTAAATCACTCCTTTTATTTACAATTACGCTTGATATATCATTTAGTTCCGTTGATACCATACCGACTAAAAGAGCGTATTTTAATATTCCACTATTTTATTGAAAGGTATCGACTAACAAAAAAAGCCTTCTTTCGAAGGCGGTGTAATTAAATTCTTTCTGCTATTAGGATTAAACGCTATTTCAAATTGCTACACTACGCGGAAGCGGAACTGCCCCACTTCACATCAAACAGATGATGTAGCGTAGGATATAACGGTGTATCAGCTTGACGGTCTTCCTGCAAGAGTAAGTAAAGGTCCAGCTTCGTATTATCTTCACCATTAAGTGTGCGACTGTTCATCATGCGAAGCAATAACTGATGCACGCAGTTCATTGTTGCTGGATGTTCCGGATCCGTCCAGTTGCGATTGCTTTGAAAGAAAACATCCTCGTATCTGTGTAGGATAATCCAGCACAACTCGGTCTGTTGGTCCGAATCTAATGATTCTGGGAATAACAAAGCTCGAAAAAGGGATGCATCATCCATGTTGTGGCCGGCCATAGACAACCAGGATTGAATTTCTTGGAAAGTAATCTCGAAATTGACCATGAGGTAAGTATCACTGAACTGCAGATTAACCAATTGTGTATTCATTAATAGGTCCCCTTTATATAGTCTACGTTCATCACATAAAATTCTCGTTCATTGGATGCATAAATGGTTACTCTAATTGCTTCTGGGATGTCTTTTATCTCAATGATTGGAGCTTGCGCTTCAGATGAGAGTACCACACGATCGTAATTTTCAAAATTAATTATTGGGTTTCCGGTTGTGGGATCGTTTATGGTTTCATAAACGGTATAATACTTACCGTCCATACGTTTTTCTTGATGGGTTTTAACTGCCGGCCCACCATAATATTGACTAATCCCAAAGGTCACAGTAATTAAACTACCAGCCCCACCGTCCCCACTGCCTCCTCCAACAAACCCGATATCAGTAAAGGGTTGGCCGTTGCGGGGTCAATCCCTTGATTCATATCTAGCGAAGCTAAGTTTTGTTTTCGGATAATCGATTTCAGTTTGTTGGCATACTGACTATCCGTCGCATAACCAGCTCTTTGGAGTTCGTTAGCAAACTCATAAGGATTTTCTTTGGATAATGCGAAACGATAACGGCTGTTTTTAAGTAGGAAATCCGAATGGTCAGCAAAAGATCCTGCTACGCTAGAGTAGCTCCGGAATTTTGAAGTCGTGGGCACACGTACGCCATCCACTTCTTCATGTGTTCTTGCCAAGCAATAATCACCTTTATATGATTTATTCGCTTTAATACCAAACAAATTATAATTGCATACTGCGTTTTTTCCTATGGATTCGTGGGAATGAAATTTAGGGAAATCCTCCCCAATTTCATCGATATTACGGTCCTGATTTCAACAATTAGGGAATTTCTCCCTTTAAATTCACCTAATTAGCTCATAACAGCGGATTTCAGGCGATTTATAGGGAGGTTTTCCCTATAAATCAAACAAAAACACAATCTAAACACTCGCCCAAGCACAAACTATTTTCATCTACACCCAATTCGATAATTACTCCTCCCAAAACTAAGTTTCTTTACGATAGAGCCTCACCGTTTCCTTCAGGGTATCAAACGACCAACCTCATCCATCCCTTAGCATAATTAGAAACTTTTCCATGGTTGGATACCCAAGTAGCTAACAGGAAAAAGATAACTAAGCTCTATCTGAGGAAAATCAAATTCAATGAATCCAGGATTCCCAAATTTTTTCCCTTGGTATTCTTTTAAATAAAATAGAATTCTCATACTAGGTAAAGTACTAATGACTAACCATGCAATGTTGTACCTTAGCTTCCTCGTCTTTAAAGCCATCTTGCAAGAAATATATGTAAGAAATATTGGCGCTGAATACATTAAGAACATCTGCCTTACTATTCCTTCATCCCACTCCTCAGTATTCAGCTTCAAAAAATAGATAGTTATAAAATGCAAAAATACAACCATTAGAACTTGCAGAATCGCTGGAATTCTAACGTTCTTAAATTCACTTTCACTATACCACCTCTTTATTTAGTAACAGTTCTGAATACCGATAGATTAATCCTCTATTTTCAATCTGTAAAAAACAAATAAAAAAGGAGCCGCGTAAAGAACACGACTCCCTCTTAATTAAACCGCATCAATAGCGGCACTTATGAATGGTGATTAGCGATAAACTGCTGTTCACGTACTTATTTCTTCGCAATATGCACTTTAAGCTGCTTGCCCTTCACCGTCGTCTCTCTCATCGCTTGCAGTACCATTGCACCTTTACCGTTCAAAATATCCACGTAGGTCACATTGTCCTGAATCGAGATAATACCGATATCTTCTGCAGATATACCCTCAAGCTTTGCGATTGTGCCGACAAAGTCCACGGCTCTTAGCTTCTTTTTCTTGCCGCCGTTGAAGTACAGCTTCATGATCTCTTTGTTCAAGCTTTCGCTTTTGTCCTTCTTGCGGACAGGCTGCTTGTTAATCTTCTGCTCGAATGCTTCCTTCGCGTAAGCAACGGCATCATCCGAAGGAGCTTTCATAGGTGGGATGCTAAAGCCAATATAGCCTTCAATGTCCTTCACCCACTTTTGCTCATTTGGAGTGACAAAAGTGATCGCTTTGCCTGTCTTACCTGCACGAGCAGTTCTGCCTGTACGGTGCACGTAGCTTTCTTTTTCCAGTGGAATATCGTAATTAATCACGTGAGTGATGTTCTCGATATCAATGCCTCTTGCCGCTACATCGGTAGCGATTAGATAACGGAACTGCCCTCTTTTAAAAGCATTCATGACCTCAAAACGCTCGTCCTGCTCCATTCCCCCGTGGATCTTATCACAGGGATATTCCAAATCAGCCAGCCCTCTAAATACCGCATTCACCTGTTCTTGTGTACGGCAAAAGATAATGCAGCTATCCGGATTCTCCACCGTAATAATATCGCTCAGTAGCGAGAACTTAGCAGCTTGTCTCACTTCGATCAACGCATGTTCAATTGTAGCGGTTGTAATTCCACTTGCTTGTATCTCAATTTCCGTTGGATCGCTCATATATTTCCGGCACAAATTCTTAATCACTTCCGGTAATGTAGCGGAGAAAACACAAGTCACCCGTTCTTTTGGCAGCTGCTTAATGATCTTTTCGATCTGTTCAATGAACCCCATGCTCAGCATTTCGTCTGCTTCATCGATGATCAAATACTTGATCCGATTTAGCGGAAGCGTGCCTCTTTCAATATGGTCGAACACACGTCCAGGCGTACCTACGACAACATGTGTTTTTTGAGTAAGTTCAATTTTTTGTGGAGCAAAAGGCTGCTTACCGAAAAGAGCCACGGCCTTAACCCGTTTAAATCGTCCAATATTGGTGATATCCTCTTTCACTTGCATGGCAAGCTCCCGAGTAGGCGTTAGAATCAAAGCCTGCGGCTTATTCTCCACCCAATCCACCAAATCACAGACGGGGATTCCGTAAGCTGCCGTCTTTCCGCTACCCGTTTGCGATTTAACGATCAGATCCTTTTGCTGAAGAGCTACAGGGATCACTTTGCTTTGAACTTCTGTTGGCGTCTCATATTTCAGGACATCCAGCGCTTTAATAATGTCTTCGTTTAACTCATAATCTCTAAATTGCAATTCACTCATCGTTCAACCTCTTCTATGCCGATTGTTCTGGTTAAAGCGGAAACTCCGCGATCCTTCATCTTGTGCATACTTATCATTATAACAGCTATTGGCTCCCTTGATTCCATTCCTTATAGAACTGGTCCAGATAATTAAGCATAAAATCATGCCGTTCTTCTGCTAACTTGCTTCCATAGGTTGTATTCATCAGGAATTTTAATTTTAATAACTTCTCATAAAAATGATTGATAGCCGTTCCTTTGCTGTAATCCCTGTACTCCTTTTGAAGCGATTCATCTCTTGGAGACACTTCTGGATCATAAGCTGGACGACCTTTCGCCCCTGAGAAAATAAAGGTTCTGGCAATGCCAATCGCACCAAGCGCATCAAGTCGATCGGCATCTTGAACCACTTGGCCTTCAAGCGTCTGCATCGGTTCTCCCCCGCCACCACTAAAGGACATCGTCTCAATAATCATCATAATATGATTAATTTGTTGCTCATCTGTAAGGTTTGAAGAAAGCCAAGTACGTACTTTAAGCAAACCTTCTTCTTTAGACGGATTAAGCTTCTCGTCAGCAACATCATGCAGCAAGGCGGCCATCGTGCAAACAAATACATCTGCGCTCTCGATCTGGGCAATTTCAGCGGCGGTGTTGCGCACTCTATCGCAATGCCACCAGTCATGACCCGTAGTATCTTGTCCAAGTTGTTCTTTAACAAAATCTTCGGTTCGAGCTATAATTAAAGATTCATTCATCGTAGAAAAACTCCCTTTCCTTAAGGAATATCGAAGCCCTATTATAGCTGATAACTTGTCCATTCGCCCACAAGAAATCGAACAAATATAAATTCTTGCTTGCACGACTCCAAATGATCGGCTATAATCGGCAGTAATCAAAATTTCGAAGGGAATTGGTTCTGATGGATACAAATACAATCATGCTGAATCAACTTCATTATTATCACAAACAGCGTTAGCACTCCTGAATTTTTTCAGGGAGGCTAACGCTACTCGCGTTGGCCTCCCTGCGGCATAGATCACGCGCAGGACCAAGAGGTCCTGCGCGTTTTTTTATTTTCTACACTATGCCAATTCAAAGGAGCTACTAATGATGCAAAACATTAAAGGAACTTATGATTACTTCGGTCAAGAGCAAGCGCTCAGAAAGAACATTCAAAATACGCTGCAGGACTTGTTCGAGCTCTATGATTTTGAATCGATGGATACGACGTTATTAAATGAATTGGAGTTATTAACTTCAAAATATGCAGGCGGGGACGAAATTCTTAAGGAAATGTACCAACTTACAGATCAAGGCAACCGCAAGGTAGGGTTACGCTATGATCTGACCATCCCTTTTGCCAAAGTGATCGCTTTAAATCCAGGGATAGAGTTTCCCTTTAAGCGGTATGAGATCGGAAAAGTGTTCCGAGATGGACCCGTAAAACGTGGGCGTCTGCGTGAATTCCTGCAATGTGATGTCGATGTGGTCGGCATTTCCGGCCCTGAGGCTGAAGCTGAGCTAATGCAACTGGCTACCGAAGCTTTCCGCAAGCTGGACATTCCTATCATTCTAAAATGGAACAATCGACGTTTTCTCGGTGAGATTCTAGAGTCCATCGGCGTACCTGCGGAAGAGCAACTATCCGTTATGCTTACCCTTGATAAACTTGAGAAAATCAACATTAGTGGAGTGGAGAACGAGTTGATTAGCAAGGGGCTAGAACGTGCAACCATCGCAGCGATTCTAGCGCTTATCGAAATGGACAATCCAAGCTTTGAGCAGTTATGCGACAAATACAATCTCACAACACAACCGGGTGCGTCAGAGGTTTTCATCCTACAAAATCTAATCCAAGACATTGGACTACAGGAGACTTGCCGCTTCGATCCTTTCTTATCCCGAGGTCTTTCATTCTACACAGGAACAGTTTACGAGATCTTTGATGCATCTGGTTCCTTTGCCTCAAGCTTGGGTGGCGGAGGCAGATATGACGCGATTATCGGACAGCTAGTGGGCAGAGAGGATATTCAATATCCTACGGTGGGGTTGTCTTTTGGTATGGAGTCAATCATGGCGCTCCTAGCAGAACGACCTATCCAAGAAAATAGAGCAGCAAATGTTATGGTCATTCCCATTGGTGAGACACTACCACAAGCTTTAATTGCAGCAGCCGAGCTGCGTGCCTGTTCTATAAGAACCACTCTCGTATCCGGTAAAAGAAAATTAAAAAAGCAGCTCGCCACAGCTTCATCCAAAAACATCCGTTACGTTATACTGATCGGCGAAAGCGAATCAAGTGTTGATAAGGTACGTTTGAAAGATATGGTGGAACAAACAGAGGTTATCGTTCCGCTGGATGAAGCTATTTACCTCATCACTGGCTAAGCTGGTGTTCGCTTATAAAGATTCACATAAAAAAAGACCCCGCCGACGGCCGGCGGGGCAAAGTTTATATTTAAGGGAGGTTATATATGTACTATAACCTTGCAAGCTTAATATTTTATGAATGACGGATAAAGATTCCCTTAATCCTACTTAGATCTTAAACCGATCTACCAGCCCCTGTAGCTCCTTGGCACTTTGGGTATTCTCGTCAGCCACCGTAACTTCATGGAATGTCTTCTCAACGATATCAGCCGTCTTCACCGCAATATCCTGAATCCCAATAGCCCCCTCATTTACTGTAGCAGCCACTTCATTGACCGCTATAGAAATACTAGAAACAGCCATACTTAGATGATCAGCCGCGGTCTCAAATTGATTCATCAGCAAATTCACTGTTGTAGCATCTCTGTTATATTGCTGACTTACCTCCGTTAACCGCTCATAGTCTCCAAGAACATTCTGGTCAATAAAAGCTAGTAACGCCTCTGAATTTTCCTTCATTAGTTCAACAGAAGCATAAACTCCTGAAACGACTCCTTGAATCCCAGCCGCAGTCTCTGACGATTTCTCAGCCAACTTGCGGATTTCACCAGCTACAACAGCAAATCCTCTACCTGCCTCACCTGCTCTAGCCGCTTCGATCGCTGCATTCAAAGCAAGCAGATTGGTCTGACTAGTAATCGATAGAATCGTATCCGCCAGTACATTAATCTCTGAGATCGCATTCGACTGTTCAATTGCTTTTTCCATATCGATACGAACAGATTCATACACTCGCTTCGCATTATCCGTAGACTCTATCGCCTCATCTTGTAACACCATTGCCCGCTCACTGATCTGCTTGGAAACTTCAGCGCCTTCCTTCACATTACTGGAGATCTCGGACACATTAATATCAATTTCAGTTATCGCTGCCGTCATCTCTTGTGTTGAAGCTGCTGTCTCCTCCATCCCTGCCGATAGCTGCTGTGTTGTTGCCGAATTATCATGAGCATTCTCCCGTACATCTATAGACAGCTTTTCAAGAGTCTCCGCATTATCAAGCACCTTGGTCGAGATCATGATTAGACTACCCGCCATATCACGAAGAATAACCCGTGTTTGGAGCATCGCTATGGCTATCGTACCTGTTTCATCTTTGTTTTTCGTCAGATACTCGTACTGGGAGTCATACGTCAGATTCAACTCTGCCGTTCTATTTATCAACTCTGTCAGTTTAGCAATCGGTGAAGAGATTTTTTGAGCAAAATATAAAGCAATCAACAATGCAATAATCAAACTTCCTGCACCCAGAAACAGATTAAAGCTTCTCATCTCATTCACAGGTTTTACAATTTCATCTAAATTTGCGGTTATTCCAAGCAACCAGTGGGTCTCAGGCATAACGGTATAGGCTGATTTTTTATCCACATCATTATATGTATAGCTAAGCAGGCTATCTTCTACTTTTTCACCAGATTTCACACGCTTCACCACAGCCATGATCTGATCATTGGCAACAGGTTGTCCTACTTGCTTCTTATCCGGATGATACAGTGTATTCCCATTCTCATCGAGAAGATAAGCATACGAAGTCGTTGTATTTACTACTTTTGCATCTGCTAAATACTTAATCATACTATCTGCGGAAACCGCTGAAGCTACATATCCAATCATCTTCCCGTTACTCTTAACCGGATGTACAAATCCTACCACATAAGCCCCAGTAGATTTCGATTTCAGTGTTTCGCTAATTACCGGCGCCGCAGTCTCCATTACTTTCTTCGTATAATTTCTATCACTGAAATCCGTACCTATAAGCTTAATATCACTGTCAGCCACAGCGATGCCATTCATATCACTGACAAAAGCATGTTCGAGGTTCCCAGCATCCTTCACAATTCCCTGAAGGCTGATATTTACCTCATTCTGTAGCTTACTCCCCTTGGCGACGCCACCATTCCCTGCTTGGAGTAATAATTCGACAATTTCCGACCTTCCCGCAATAAGTTCAATACTTCTCTGCTCCTTCGAAATCATAGCCGATATGGTCTGAGCTTTATTCGTATTGACCTGCTTCATAGAATTCTCAGTAAGGCTCACAATGGCCTGAGTTGACCTTAAATATGTAAAAACCCCCATTACTGCAATACATAATAGGGTCACACCTATCATCATAAGTGATAGTTTAAGACGAATCTTCATTTTCCCTCATCCTTCCGACTACTGTTCATTAGAGAACAATGCAATTGTAAATAATACAACTACTATCGGATATGATGATAAATTAGTGAATATTGATGAAGCGAAAATACGGAAAATATCAAAAAATGTCGAATTTTTGCATATAAATGCAGAAAAAACTAGTTCTACTAGTTCGGTGATCTTCTTTACACTAGTTATTAAGACCTGTTTTATTTCTGAAATGAAATAGGCGGTTCTGACTGGGATGCTGGAGAAACTTGCGTAATTGCACCATCTGTTAAAGGGTGTTTAGTTCTGCTACGTAAAAACAGACCAGACATTGCAGCGAGAATTTGCTGGAATAACATTCCTGAAATCACAGGGAGTGCAACAGCTGGAGGAAAATATTTTACTGCGAGCACAGCTCCTGCGCTTAAATTACGCATGCCGGAATTAAATTGTACGGCCACAGAATCTTCGTAGCTAAAGCGGAAATGGCGCGATACCAATGCTCCGATTACATATCCGAGAACTACGGTTACGAAGGTTACGCCAATAATAATCGCTAATTTACTATCCGGGTGTTTCAGATAACGGGCAATGCTAGCACCATTAATAGAAACGACCATGAACAACCCAACCTTTACAAATGGGGAAAGCGGAGGTCCACATACCGTATTCACCTTGCCTTTTGTCCATTGATTCAGAAGCATCCCGACCACCGAAGGAATGACAACCATCCATAGGAGCCCTTTCATCATTTCCCCAAGCTGAATCTCCACACTCGCTCCCATGAGCAAATACAAGGTACCCGGAACGACAATCGGTGACAAGAGCGTATCGATCAGAATAAGCGCCAAAGTTAGTGCAATGTTTCCGCCGTATATGGATACCCACACCACGCTAACGACACCCGTTGGGATCGCAAACAATAGTACAAATCCTGTCACTGTGTAAGGATCTCCCGGAAAAACAGCACTTGCAACGAGCCAGCCAATGAGCGGCATCACAATATGAAGAATAATCATCAACACGATCAACTTCTGTGGTTTCAGCAATACGCCCAGCAGATCCTTGAGATTGGATTTCAAGCTTCCGATCAATGTCATAAAGGCGAATATCCATGGGACGAGACCTGTGAATGGTAGCAGTCTGCTTTCATTAAGCACACCAACCACGATGGCAGTAGGTGTTAATAATGGCATGATTTTTTCGAGAACAACATTGGATTTGATGAGTCCATTTCTTATATTCGTAAGCATGTGTCGCACACCTTATGTATGGATGTCATACATTCCTTATCCGCAAATTTAAGCTGTAGCAGTCTCTATAAGCTTAAAGAAATCATACAGGACTTTCCATTAATCTACTACACAAAAAAGGAACCAATTCATTAAATTGGCTCCTGGTACTTTTTTTATTAAAATACCTAACGATTTAAACCCCTTGCGGAAACAATGCGTCCAGTGCTCGGCATGGCAGTTTATCCAGGAACTGAGCCAAAGGCGCTGGCATGTTACTATATAAGTCCTTCAGTGAGGTTCCCTGATAAATGTTGCCAATAATAACGGGATGACATAATTCAGAGATCAGGATGTCTCCATTGCCATGTAGATGAAGCTGTTTCTTGCCCTCTATGCAGTGTGGAAAATAAACGCCCGGTTGCTCCTCGAACCCAAGCGCATCCATAAACCGGTCCATACAAGTGAAATACAGGGTCGTATCCTCTTTCTTCATAGCGATCAGTTCACTCACAGCATTCTTTAATTGTTCACGGGCAGCTATAGACTTCCAACCTGTATGATCCATGATAATACTGTTCTGAATCTCATGTGTTCTAACACCCATCGCATATACGTGATCACTAATTTCCTTCATATTATCCTGAGTTTCGCTGAACAACAGCGTTTCCAGCACCGTATCTACACTAGTTGCCGCGAACATAGTAATGTTCTCTCTAATTTTCTCGTAGATGCTTGGATGAATATTATAATAATGAGAGAAGGCGTCCGCTGTAGTAAAATTGAAGGAAATATGTATCGTCGTTAATCCTGCCGCGACCAATTGATCAATCCGTTCAGCATTTAAAAGACTGCCGTTTGAATTCAGCTGTGTCTGAATCCCTCTGGATGAGCAGTAGTTTACAATCTCCACACAGTCATCGAACTTTAATGTGACCTCGCCACCTGACAAGCGTACTCTTTTCAGACCAGGAAGCTCTTCAAGAATTCGGATAACCTCTTTAGCCTTGATGCTTTGTCCATCATTTCTATTATACGCACAACAATAATCGCAGCGAAAATTACAGTTCGAGGTAACTCCTATTTCTAAGCCTTCCAGCTCATAAGTAAGCGGTTTGTCTAGTTCCAATGCTTTATATCTCATTCTCTAAAGTCCTCCTGAAAAATAATGATTTGATTCAAGGGTTCAATCTTAGAGATTATAAAGGTTTACGGCTTAGGTTAATGTGAGGTATATAACAGTCGAAGTGTGTTTGAGAAATCCAGGTCAGCAGCTTCAGTCGTAACTACGGGAATGTTTGGACTTCCGGAGACAGCCTATGCTTACGAAGTGAGCTTTCCTACGGAAAGATTTCGGGCGGTCGCTATCGCTCCTATAGTTTGGATGCAAAATAACCCTCCTCTGAATCAGGCTTCTTTCGAGGTCCATAACCCATTTACTGGTATGCACCAATATTTTCCACTATAATACTTTATTGTAAACAAACACAACTCATGCAGAACGCTTGAAAGGAGCCAAAAGATGAGGAAAATCATCCTAAATTCACTCATTATACTAATATTCATATTTGTTACAGGCTGTACATCTAATGCCGATACGGTTGATACACCGCTGTACTCAGGGAAAAGCTTATTTATAGGTGTTGTTGGCGAGGTCCCTAAAATAAGAGAAGAACATGTGCACTTCACAAGTATTTCTTTTGAGGAGTTAGAAGATTATTCAAAGCTCTCCTCCAATTATGATGCTGTAGTTATTACGAAAGAGCATCTGAAAGAAGCGGACGACAACAAGTATGTTAAAGTATACACAAATGCAGGCGTTCCTTTCTTCTTTATTGGAGCTACGAAATCATTTATGCCGTTTGTTCTTGAAGACGTATCGTATGAGCACTATTCTTTAACAAATTTTAATAGTGATATGTATGTTACTTGCTATCTTCAAACTGGTGAAACATATAAAACTTGGGGATACGGACTTTACAACGGCAAAGTAAATGAACCCAACATTAAAAATGTATACTCAGGGATGTTCACTACCATCGAGTCCATCAAGAATGGTACGTATGAATAAAAAAAGGCTGCCAAATGGCAGCCCTTTTCTTTGGATAACGTATCATAATTCCGCCTACAACTCCACCGACTTGCCCATCTCATTCCAGACAGGCTGTCCAATCAAGCCTACACGCCAGATTGCAATCCCTTTAAGACCGTAACGTTTGGCAAGTCCAACCTTGGAATTTACTGATGTTTCATTCTCACTGTATACGGAAATACCGAGAATCAGCTTATCCTTACTCACTTGCTGAAGTGCAAGCCGGATGCCTTCATCAACTAAACTCATCGGCTCTGGAATTTTTTTCTCTTGCAAATAATCATAAGCCATAATGACCAAATCGTCTGCGAGGCTTCCCAGCGTCTTGTAATCATAACCTTTATAAGAGCTATTTAATGGATGAAGAATAACCGTGAGCTTAAGACCTGCTGCATGTGCTTTTTGAGACAAATTCTTCACAAAAGCATTGTAATCGGCTTGCACCTTTGCTTTATCTCCCGTTAGACCCAGTCCTTCGAGATCCAGCGTGATGCCTTGGAATCCCTTTTGTGTAGCCAGTTCAATGATTCCTGTAATCGTCTGCTCTTGAAGCACTTTATCTTCCAGATTCTTCGTGAGCTCCGCTGCAGTGTCACCAGAAAAGACCATCAGATAAGGCGCTGTGCCACCTGCTGCTGCATTCGAGATAATAGACTCTGGGGTTACATCCCCAGCTGCTTGAGGCCATCTAAAGTCAGTGCCTGTCGTGGTGAATTGTCCACTTTTATCAATCCCGCTCCACCCAAAAGCTACAGCATCAAAGCTAGGAAGTAACGAAATTTCACTGTATGAGCTAAGCGCATAAAAGCCCAGCTTATACATATCCGTCTTTGGTGAAGTGATCGATACCGTTTTGGTTGCTTGATCCCAAGCTACGCCCGCACCAAACTGCTGGCCGAAAAAGCTAAGTGGAATCATCGTGTTATTACGGATCGTTTGCGGGGCAACCCCTAGCTTCACAACTTCGCCGTTTACGCCTGCATTTTTACTACCAAGGGTCAACGTTACCACTTTAGTACCCGCTGTATCCGTCTTGGTCGCGGTAATTTTCTTAAGCGCTTGATTCCACTCTACGTTGATCCCCAGCGCTTCTGATATCGCCCGGAATGGAACCATCGTTGTTCCGTTCATCACAACAGGCTCTACTGGAAACGGCAGTGCATAACCATCCAGCACAATACTAACTCCACCTGCGGGTGCTGCTTGTGTAGTGTTTTGGAATAATGCCGTGGTGCCGCCTAGCGAAATCGCTAGACATAAAACCAATTTGCCAATCCGTTTGTTCATGACTGTTAAGTCTCCCATCTTCCATAATATGAAGTGTAATCTCTTAAACTCTTTATATGTCTTCTACCATTTTACCAAAGATTATCCAATTGTAAAATTAATAGATTGTCATCTATGAGCTTCGAAATTATTTTTCATATTAGTAGAGGTTCGACAGAATTACATAAACACGCTCAAAAAGGTTCCCACTGCTCGTTCAACATCTACATCCACAGCAACTTGTATGGGTTTACCCACTTTTGGCTGAGCCCGCAAATCCGCTACGACCATTCCCGATGTAAATTCACCTTTGTGCTCCACACGAACATTCATTTCTTTGTAAGTTACAAGGTCTGGTTGCAGCGCAACCATAAGTGCAAGTGGATCATGCAGCGGTGCACTGTTAATCAAAAAGTTCGCTTCACGATAGAAATTAAAATAATGAGTGAGCGATTGTTCCATAAACGAAATGATCGCTTTATTCTCTTCACGTCCAAAACGGTTTAACAAATCGATATGCTCTTGGGTAATCCGCGTCTTAAGCGTAACGTCTAAACCCACCATCATAACGGGAAGTCCAGATGTAAATACATGATCTGCAGCTTCAGGGTCTCCAGCAATATTCGCTTCCGCAACCGGTGTTCTATTGCCGGGATTGAAGATCGTACCGCCCATCACCACTACTTTTTTCAAAGTATTCTTAATACCAGGATCCATATCAAGCGCCATCGAAAGGTTGGTTAGATGTGCCAGTGTAACTAATACAATTTCTCCGGGATTCTCATTAGCCATCCGAACAATAAACTCAGATGCAGTTTCGCTAATGGGACGCTGGCTGGATGGAGCAATTTCCACATTACCAATACCGTTCTCACCATGCACATGAGTGGCGTAGCCTGAGTGCTCACGAACAAGTGCCTTGGATGCTCCAATAGCTACAGGAATCTCATAACCAGGCTTAGCAAGCTCAATAAGTCGCAGTGAATTGTCCGCCGCCTTGTCGACATCAATATTCCCAAAAACGGTTGTAATTCCTTCTACAATTACATTTGGAGCGCGTAAGGCATACAAAATCGCCAGTGCGTCATCAATACCTGTGTCTGCATCAATAATAATTCGTGTTTTGCTCATTTATGTTCTCTCCCACCCTGCAATGTCGTATGGATTATCATATCACGGCCTACCCGTACGCTCAATTTTATTCATTTGCTGTTCTTTAAAAGTATGAATAAAGCTTTCAGGATTACACTCTACCAAATAAGTATATACACCCTTACTCGTGTACAGATAGAACATCCCCTCAGAACCTCCCATTGAGCGATAGGACATATCTAAAATATCTTTTATTGGAAATTCACGATGACGAGTCACGACTCTATCTTTGTACAAATACATTAAGCGATTGCATGTAATACTTCGTTGTTCTCCATCCTTAATTTCTCGCTGTATCTTATAATACGGAAGCTGAGCTACCCATTTCATTTGAAGTCCTCCTGCTTGACGTAATGGACTCCATTTTATTATTCTTTTTACCTTTTTGCAAAATAAAGAAGCTTGACGATCCCCTTAGAAGGAATCATCAAGCTTCAGGAATACCTTTTATTTCGCAGTATAAGCTACAGCTGCTCGGCAAAAGCGTTCCAGCGCTTCAACTAGAATAGATCTAGGACAAGCTAGATTGATCCGCAGATGACCTTGTCCCTCAGTTCCAAAGACAGAGCCTTCATTAAAAGCAACTTTAGCCTCTTTGTACATCAGCTGTTTAAGTCCATCTATATCCAGATTTAGACCACGGCAATCAACCCATAGCAGGTATGTGCCTTGTGGCTGCATCACTTGGACCTGTGGTAAATGCTCCGACAGATAGCTAATCGCATAGTCCACATTGCCGGACACGTACTCTAAAAGCTCATCCAACCATTCTTCTCCATCATTATAGGCAGCTTCTACTGCACCTTGGGCGAAGTAGCTAGCCATATGTAAACTCAAGGCTTTCATTTTTCGATCAAATTTAAGCTTCAATTCCGGATTGGAAGACACGATAAAAGAAGATTGTAACCCCGGTAGATTGAAGGTTTTGGTCGCGGCAAGTGTGGTTAGTGTAATATTCGCAATTTCCTCAGATAAGGATGCAAAAGGGATATGCTCATAACCTGGAAGCGCCAAATCACAATGAATCTCATCAGAGATTACGGTCACTCCATAACGCAGACAGAGCTCACCAAGCTTCAGCAGCTCTTCTCTTTCCCATACTCTACCACCCGGATTATGCGGACTACATAAAAGCAGCAGCTTGGCTCCACCTTGCATCAGCCCTTCCAATTGCTCATAATCCATCTCGAAGCGTCCATTACGAATAACAAGCGGATTCTTGGCGACCTTGCGATCATTCATTTGGATGACGTCATAGAAGGGATAATAGACTGGCGACTGTAAAATAACCTCGTCCCCTGGCTCGGTAAACAGCTCTACAGCAAAACTTAAGGAGGTTACGATTCCGGGAGAATCCGAAATCCATTCCGGTTTAATTTCCCAATCATGCCGTCTTCTGAACCACGACGTGATAGCTTCTTTATAAGAGTCACTAGGTACACTGTATCCGTAAACCCCTTGTTCTGCGCGGCGCAGAATCGCTTCCTTCACTGCAGGAGGACTTTCAAAATCCATATCTGCCACCCAAAGTGGCATAATATCCTTCTCACCAAACAACTTCTCGGACTGGTCCCACTTGTAAGAACGTGTATTACGGCGGTCAATTACGCGATCGAAATCATACTTCAATTAAAGTCACCTCATCCTTATAAACTTGTCCCTTATTGTATCATGAGGCGGAGGATATCGCACTCTGGATAAGAAAGAACGCACTTGTCGAAAGTGCGCCCTCCTTAACTCTTATACAACTACGTGTTATTGCAGCCACTCTTCCAAATGCGATACCACAAATCCATCATCCACCAGATGGGGATAGTCTCTCCGTACTCTGTTGATTTCCTCCACTTGCCCCGGGGATAATCGTTCCTCCGGATTTAGACACCATAAGCCTTCAAGCAATCCTTGTTGGCGAAGTACTTCATGAATACCCGGGATACAGCCATGAAAATGATGCGCGGGATCAAATATCGCCGCATTGCTATCCGTCACTTCAGCCCCAAGCGTCAACCAATTGGATGCCAACGAGGGTTCACTTCTGACCTTTTTAATCTCATTAAGCAGCTGAACTGCTTTGCTCGTCCAGACTGCCCAGTGACCGAGTAGGCCGCCGACTATTTTTTTCTCAATGGGCTTGCCGTTCACCATAAATCGGAAGGTCGTGAGCAGATCGCTGACAATATTATCATCATTTCCGGTGTACAGAGCAATTTCTTCGCTACGGCTGGATTCAAGCACTGCTCTGACTACATCCAGCGTCTGATAACGATTGAACGGCGCCATTTTGATGGCAATTACGCCTTCTATTTCAGCGAATGCCTTCCAAAAATCAAAGCTTAAAATCCGTCCTCCCACCGACGGCTGAAGGTAGAAACCAAACACCGGAATCACATCTGCCACTCTGCGTGTTCGTTCTAGCAGTTCTTCCTCACTCAAGGTTTGCAGGCCTCCCATGCTAAGCAGTCCCGCTTTATACCCAAAGCTTGCGGCAAGGCGCGCTTCAAGAACTGCCTGCTCCGTCCCACCGCAAATACCCGCTACTTTCATGAATGGCCGATTTAGCTGGGCAAGTTCCACCTCTTCTGCAGCTAGACGTAACACAGGTTCCAGCAGCCCTACTTCTGGATCCCTGATCTCGAATTGAGTAGAATGCACGGCAACCGCGACTCCACCCGCCCCGGAAGCAACATAATATCGGGTAAGTGCCCGTTGACGTCGCTCATCCAGCTTGCGCTCTTTAGTTAAGGCGAGAGGATGTGCGGGAATAGCCAACCCATCATGAAGCGCGGCATGTAATTCCGAAGTCAAAGGTACTCTTGTCAGTGTCATTAATATTTGCCCTCCCGCTCCTGAAAATGCGTGGGTTTATTCCAGGTTTCTCCGCCTTGCCCTACCCAATCGCCAATCCAGTCGATCATTTCGGCCAGCGATACCCGCGGATAGCCAAAGGTAGCAGCGGCTTTCGCTGCATTACTTAGCAGTGCAGTAGGTGCTTCTGCACCTGTAAAAATCGGCTCAATGCCTAACTTTCGGCCGAATTCATTCGCAGCCCAGCGCAGGGACAATGTCTCAGGCCCAGTAATGTTCATGACATTAGGCGGCGAACTGCAACGCAGCAGTGCTCGCAATGCGATTTCATTCGCATCCCCTTGCCAGATCACATTGGCATGACCCATTGTGATATCAATGGGAAGTCCCTCCCTAACCGATCGAGCAAGCTCCAGTAACACACCATACCGCAGATCAATGGCGTAATTCAGCCGATAAATGAACATCGGCGTTCCATTTTTATGAGAGAAATGTTCAAATATACGCTCCCGGCCCAGACAGGATTGCCCATACTCCCCATTCGCGTTCGGTGAAGTTCTTTCCGTTGCGCCTCCTTGGCTGACTGGAGTAAAAGGGTAAACGTTGCCTGTTGAGAATACAACCATTCGTGAATTACGGAACCGTTCCGCAACGCGTCCCGGCAGATAGGCATTCATCATCCAAGTGAAATGTTCATTCCCGGTCGTGCCGAATTTATTCCCGGCCATATAGAGAATATTTTGGGTTTCAGGGAGTGACTGTAGCGCCTTATCGTCAGACAAATCGGCGGAGATAATCTCGACCCCGGCCTCTTCAAGCTCTCGTCTCAGCTCTTTATTCGAGAAACGGGATACGCCGATCACTTTCTTGTTTAGCCCCGCTTGGCGAATTGCATTCACCGCTAGCCTTGCGAGACTGGGTCCCATCTTGCCCCCCACGCCTAGTAGCATAATATCTCCATCGAGCTGGCTAAGTTCCTCAATCAGGGCTGCCGATGGACTTGCCAAGCGCTCCTCCAACTCTTGAACGGTTCGCATCATTGAACTCTCCTCTCTATTGACTCAAGTTTGTTGCTTTTACCACAAAAGACCTCATAGCTTGATGTAATTGGACACGTTGCTAGTTGTAATTGAAAGCCGGGCTAGCTGAGATTAGAAACTAGCTTGTTGTGATCGGAAACCAAGCTAACTACAATCGAAAGCTAACTAGCTACATTCACAAACCAGCTTGCTACAATCGAAAACTAACTCCCTGATTGCAGAATGTGCAATAGAATTTCCAAATTCATCGCTAAAAAATGAATCTATTGCACTTCATACATCAGATTCCCGCTATAAGCTCGTTTAGTGGTGATTACCTGAAATTTCATTGCACAAAATGCAATAGAATCAAAGTCCAGCCTCTCTAGAGCGGAATCTATTGCATAAAATGCAATCACTCAAAGCAAAGCAATCATCTCATTCAAATCAATTAAAGCAATCAATCAAGCTCAGTCCAGCTCAGTCCAGTACATTAAGTCTATACAGCCAATCTAGTAAACTCATACTAGCCCTTGTCGTAGTGTAGCTTAGGCGCTTACCTTGTAATCCGACGCTTGGTCTCATTCTCTTCCAACACCTACAGCCCTAACGCCTCGTGGAAATATCCAACTCAATTTCGTCGCCATCCTGCACAAGGGTCGCAATTCCTCCGATAGCCACTTCCGGAGCCGCAAATACGTACGATTCGTGCGATATTTGCGACATACGCGACACTTGCGATTCGTGCAATGCGTGCGATTCGTACAATTCGTGCGATATAAGTGTATTTCGTACACTTATATCAACTCCTGTTCCCGTAGATGACAATTTAGTTGTACTATCTGCAATTAATAATCCAAAATGAGCCTACAAACAGCGATTTGATAAGATTTAACTGTATGAAGTGCAGTTAAAGTCCACATGAGACGATTACGATATACTGTAGTTGTATAAAGTGCAGCTATTTTATCTTCACAAGCATTTGATTATTTCAGTCTCGGCTATTATTTGATGTGCACCGATTCCCTCTCGCACAGCAACTCTTCTCTAAGCTCAACAGGGAGAAGAAAGTCAAAGTCACAACCGAGGTTCGCTTGAAGCACACGCTCATGAAACAGCAAGCCATACCCTCTGTCGTAGTGCGGCTTGGGCGCTTGCCATGAGACCCTACGTCGTGCCAATTCTTCATCCGACACCTTCAGCTCCAAGCGCCTCGCAGAAATATCCAGCTCAATTTCGTCGCCATCCTGCACAAGCGCCAGCGTACCACCAACAGCAGCTTCCGGCGCCGCATGTACAATCAATGCGCCATAGGAAGTACCGCTAATCCGCGCGTCAGAGATGCGGACCATGTCGCGTATGCCCTGCTTCAGCAGCTTTTGCGGAATCGGGATTTGCCCGATCTCCGGCATCGCTGGAGCACCCTTCGGACCTGCGTTTTTAAGCACTAGCACACTATTCTCATCCACGACCAGATCAGGATCATCGATCCGCTTATTTAGATCGGCCGGGCTCTCGAACACTACTGCGCGTCCGATATGCTTTTTGAGATGAGCGGATACAGCGGTTTGCTTGATCAGCGCCCCATCCGGCGCCAGATTCCCGCGCAACACAGCAATTCCACCTTGGCTGTCGAGTGGCTCCTCCAAGGTACGAATCACATCTCCGTCAAGTGTTGCCGCCTGAACCAGATTTTCTGTAACCGTTCTGCCTGTTACAGTCAAACAATCCCCATGCAGCAGCGGCTCCAGCTCCTTCATCAGCGCGGGTACACCACCTGCCTCGAAATACTCCTCCATCTGATATTTGCCCGAAGGACGCAGGTTCAAAATAAACGGGGTCTGACTACTGATCCGGTCAAATGTCTCTAAAGGCAGCTTCATCCCCAGCCGCTGGGAGATCGCTATAAGATGGATGATAGCGTTCGTCGATCCGCCGCTCGCCATCGTAACTGTGATCGCATTCTCTATCGCCGCCGCAGTCATGATGTCGCGGGGACGAATGCCCTGACGAACCAGCTCTACGATCTGCTTGCCCGTTCGCTCGGACATATGCCTGCGTCTGCTGTCCGGCGCCGGAATAGCTGCACAGCCCGGTAACGCCATGCCGATCGCTTCGGCGATCGAGGCCATCGTGCTTGCTGTGCCCATCACCATGCAGTGACCGTCACTACGGCAAATTGCATTCTCTGCAACAGCCAGCTCTTCGTCACTTATATTTCCGGCTTTATGCTCCAGCGTAAAGCCATAACAATCCCTGCACGCTCCAAGGCTACGGCCGCCCAGTCGACCGTTTAGCATAGGGCCACCTGTCAGCACAATGGCTGGAATATTGGCACTAGCGGCTGCCATCAGCTGAGCGGGTACCGTTTTATCGCATCCCCCAAGCAGCACTACCCCGTCAATGGGATGCCCTTTCATCATTTCTTCCGTATCCATCGCCATCAAATTACGCAGCAGCATCGTTGTAGGCTTCACATAAGGCTCACCAATCGAGATCGTCGGGAATTCCATCGGCACTCCCCCTGCCTGCCAAACACCACGCTTCACATAATCCACCAATTCATTAAAATGGGAATGGCATTTATTCAGCTCACTAAACGTGTTGCAAATGCCGATCACTGGCTTGCGGAGATCTTCTTCGGTGTACCCCATAGACTTCGTGAAGGAGCGATGGATAAATCCCCATAGATCTTTTTCCTGAAAATAAGCCTCGCTCTTCAACTTACCGCCTGATTCAGCCACACTCTTCTCGCTGTCCCTACACTCCGCCATGACCCCATCTCCTTTTAACAACCTCGCTTATAGACCAAGCATAAATGCTTCAGATAAAACCAAGAATTTCCGGTGTTAGACGATGTATTATGTTCTCGATATATTTTTGCGGTATTTGTGGCAGCTTCGTTCCCTCCGCTAGATCATTGATATGGTACAGAGCATCCAGCATCTTCTGTGTCCCAAAGAACGGATAATCCGACCCAAACAATATTTTATCTTGAACCCCATATTCCATCGCAGACACCACTGCATTGTAAAATTGCCAAGGTCTACTTCCTAAAGCAGAAACATCCATATACAGATTAGGATGCTTGCGCACCAATGAAATACATTCATCAATCCATGGATGACCCATATGTGCCACAATCATCTTCAGCTTCGGAAAAGCACGGGCAATCGGGTCCAGCATCGCCGGCCTTGATGCATCCAGATAACCCTCCGGTACAAAAGAGGTTCCTTGATGCCAAAGAATAGGTACATCTAGCTGTTCTGCTTTGGCATAGAGGGCATAATGCCGGGGATCATCAGGATAAAAGTTCTGATAGATAGGCGCAAGCTTCAGCCCTTTTAATCCCATCTCACGGATCGCAGTCTCAAATTCAGCAACACAATCCAGATGATTGGGATCTACACTTGCAAAACCGAATAATCGATCTGGATCCGTGCGACAGTAATCTGCGACATACGCATTCGGTACAACCAGTCCTGTTGCATGCGCTGCCATGGCCAATACGATAGCACCAGAGAATCCTTCCAAATTACTACGATGTTGCTCGGGGGTTGCTTCGATATTCATATCCGGTCCCCAAGCCCGTTTGATCGCCTCATCCGTAGGTCCTGAAACCATTCCCGGTCCAAACAAATGGGTATGACAATCGAAGATCATTCCTACTCCCTCCTATTCGCTAACCATCGTATTTGTAATGGCACCAAGCTTCTCAATCTGCACCGTGACCACATCACCAGCTTGCAAATAGACCTGATCCTCTGGAGGGTAACCCATCACTACGCCTTCTGGTGTTCCAGTCAGGATAATATCCCCCGGCGAAAGCGTCATACACTGGGATACATAGCTGACAATCTGCTTGCAATTAAAAATCATGTCCGAAGTGTTGGAGTTCTGACGCAGTTCACCATTCACCGTGCACTGAATATCGAGCTGATTGGGATCGCCTACTTCATCCGCAGTGACTAAGTAAGGCCCAATGGGTGAAAATTTATCGCAAGACTTTCCCGCTAGCCATTGACTCGTCCGCATCTGTAAATCTCGCGCCGACAAATCATTAGACGTACAATACCCGAAGACATAATCCAGTGCATCTTCCTCTGTCACATATTTCGCGGTTCGTCCGATGACGATTCCAAGCTCTGCCTCGTAGTCCACCTTCTGGCTGTTCCTCGGAAGCGGAACCTCTGAGCCATGTCCGGTTAGTGTATTGTTAAACTTATTGAACAGGATGGGATATTCGGGAATGGACATCCCAGTCTCTTCCGCATGCCGGCGATAATTAAGGCCAATACAGATGATTTTGCCAGGATCGGTAACACAGGGACCGAATGCTAACTCATCTTCCTGCTTCAGCCAGGATGGATTCACTTCTCCTTCAGGCAGCTCATTCAGAAAAATCCTCAGTTGGTTAAGTGCATCCTCCCCACCATCAAGCAATTGCTTAACCGTTACCGGAACCTCCTTCCGAGTGGATAATGCAGTCTGTGCCGCCTCAATATCCACCACACCATGGTCGGTTAGAACGCCCATATGATCATCTTCTTTTTGCAAAAAGGTAACTAGCCTCATCTATAACACTCTCCTTCACTTTATGCATTTTTTCCGAAGACAAGGCCACCATCCACATATAGCGGCGAACCCATTACAAACCCGGACTCATCGGAAGCAAGAAATAGTGCAGCTCGTGCCACATCCTCAGGTTTGCCAAGCTCACCGCTAAGCTGTCTACGCTTAATGGCCGCAACCGAAGCCTCTGGATCCAAAGAAGTCTTCAAATAACCTTCTACAAACGGAGTCATAATCGTACCTGGTAGCAGCGCATTTACACGAATGCCGTAAGATGCATAATCAACCTGCATCGCTTTAGTTAAAGATAGAACAGCTCCCTTAGAAGCACTGTAGGAAGCTCGCTCTGCGACTCCGATTTCGGCGATGCCAGAGGACATATTAATGATAGAACCCTTCTTGGTCTTCATCATATAAGGGAGGACAGCCTTGCAGGTTAAGAACACACCCGTCACATTAACCCGCATGACCCTCTCCCATACTTCCTCGGAAACCTCATGCACAGTACCTACGCCACTGATCCCCGCATTATTAAAGAGCACATCGATACGTCCAAAAGTATTAAAGACTTGATCAGCCATCGCGGTAGTACTGCTAGCATCGGTTACATCACAGGGTATGAACATCGCATTTCCAACCGTCGCCTCTATTTCAGTGACAGCGGCTTTTCCTGAATCCTCTTGGACATCGGCAATGATTACTGTCGCTCCTTCTGAAGCGAATAGTGCGGCCGTGCTTTTTCCAATCCCCGAGCCTGCTCCGGTTATAATGACGATTTTATCTTTGAGTCGCATCGCTTCGCCTCCTCATCTTACTCCTTAGCCTGAAAGTTTCCGGGCAGCAAGCCGCTCACTCCGGGCTTAACCATAAACAAACCGCCTGCAAACGGATAATCACGTAACTCTTTCTCGTGCATCCCTATCCTTGCAGTTGTAATGTAGAGTTCCGTTAGATCACTGCCTCCAAAAGTACACGAGGTCACCAGTGGTGCTGGAACTCGAATGAGTCCAAGCTGCTCACCCGTCTCCGGGTTCCATCGTGATACACAGCCGCCGCCCCAGTGGGCGACCCAAAGCATGCCTTCACTATCTATTGTCATTCCGTCCGGATAGCCAGTTGTTGTAGGAATTCGGAACGCTAATCTTCGGTTACTTATCCTTCCAGACTTTTCCTCGTAATCAAATACATCTACTTGCCTAGTCGGCGTATCAATGTAATACATCTTGCTGTGCGAATAATCCCAAGCCATACCATTCGAACAGCCGATGCCAGATAACACTTGGCGAGCGAAGCCGCCAGACTCCACGACATAGAAGCCTCCGTCTTTCGGCTCATCATCCATACTCATCGTCCCCACCCACAGTCGGCCTTGTCGATCGCATTTGGCATCATTTGCTCTGTTGCGTGGAAGATCCGCTTCTATTGAAGTCAGCAGCACCGGAGATCCTTCAGTTTGAGAAAGGTAGACCCCATCCTCCATAGCCAATAGAAGTCCTCCTGTTGTCGTAGGAATAACTGCACTGACCATTTGGTCGAAAGAGCGAACTACTTCACCACCAGTGATCGGGTCGTATATTCTAAGCTTCTTACCCGTTATATCGACCCAATACAACTGTTTGGATTCGGCATCCCAATGCGGCCCTTCACCAAGCTCAGCCTGAGCATCAATCATCAATTCTGCCTGAATTTCTGTAATTTCCAATACGTTCACTCCTTCTTCTATTTACAGCTCACTACCATTAGCCAAATGTCCACCATCCACACGAATGGTTTCTCCCGTTACATAGGAGGCTTCATCAGAAGCCAGAAAAAGAAATACATTGGCAGCTTCCCTTATCGTTGCCGCCCGCTTCATCGGAGTATGCTCCGAATAAGCCGGGAGCTTCGAAGCTTCGCGCAGCTTGCGGTCGAGGGGTGTATCCACAAATCCCGGTGCTACTGCGTTTACCCGGATCCCATAAGCCGCCAGCTCCACTGCCATCGATTCGGTTAGCAGTATAACAGCAGCCTTAGAAGCATTGTAATGCGCGAGCTCCGAGCTTGCTGATAGACCATTTTTGGAACTCATATTTATAATGGCGCCTCCGCCACCCTGAGAAATCATTTGTCTCGCTGCAAGCTGACCTATTAAATAAACCGCCCTTACGTTGATATCAAATACTGCATCCCAATGCTCAACCGAGATGTCAAGAAAGTGTTCACGAAAGGCGATTCCGGCATTGTTCACTACAATATCTATCCCACCGAACCTTTCAAAGGCTTGGGCAACAGATTGTTCTAACTGTGAGACATCGCGAAGATCACATATCTCTACTGCAGCTTTTTCACCATAATCCTTCAAGGTTTCAAGTGCAATAAGAAGCTCACCCTCACTTCGGTCCAGCAACACCACCTGAGCGCCTTCTTCCAGAAATCGATGGGCGATTCCCAGTCCAATTCCTCTTGCTGCACCTGTGATTAGCGCTCTTTTGCCAGCCAGCCTCATGTATATCACTCCCTCGAATCTTGTTCAGAGCACCCCGTATTTATCGTAGACCTGCCGCAAGGTATATCCTTCGAGCAGTTCATCCCGTGTATGATTCTCGCGAGTCACCTTATCCATGGCTAATTGGAACACTTCATCGATGATGGCGCCCGGAATCACAACGATACCATCACGATCACCAAAGATTACATCTCCGGGATGGACCATTACGCCACCGCATAGCACCGGAATGTCATAGTCGATAACAATTCCACGCCCTTGAGAATCAACAGGTTTGGTCCCGGTAGCAAAGACAGGAAAACCAAGCTCCAGAATTTTAGCAGTATCACGGATTAGTCCATCTACAACGGCTCCGCGGCCACCTCTCATTTTGGAAGCCGTAGACAATAGCTCTCCCCACAGTCCGTTCTGCCGCGATTCATTCGTACAGCCGATGACAATCTCACCGGGCTTAACGCTGTCCACCGCCTCAATCTCCTTCGTGTACGGATCTTCCGGCAAATGATGAATATCCACAGACAGAATGGTCTTTGCTCTTCCGGCAACGATCCAGGTAGGATCTATCGGGTTAATATTTTCACGCATCACCTGATTACGATAGCCCAATTGATCCA
Organism: Paenibacillus sp. FSL R5-0744; assembly: GCF_037972555.1. NCBI lineage: Bacteria > Bacillati > Bacillota > Bacilli > Caryophanales > Paenibacillaceae > Paenibacillus > Paenibacillus sp. FSL R5-0744. The sequence goes on along the minus strand of NZ_CP150228.1, from coordinate 2,265,899 downwards.
ACGTATCAGAGATTACCGCAGAGTAGAGCTTTTCACACATACTATCGAACAATTCCTGATCCTGCATAGGCGGTTCCATCCTCCTCAAAGTTTTGTGCTTACAGCATCCTCATTTTTTTAAACGCACCGGTTGGCCTGCATGAGCAGATTGATAAGCGGTAAGTGCAACCTCTGTGGATCGGAGCCCATCTATTCCCGAAATCGGTACCTCCACCCCTTCTAGAAGCGCCTGTACAAAAGCCTTCAGCATCAGTTCATTCATGTCATCTCCCCAGAAGGTCCAGTTCCCTTTGCCAGATGCTCTTCCGTATACATTGTTTTTTTGGTTAAAAGCATCTATCGAGATGACACCTTTAGTTCCAATGATTTCCAGGGTCACATCCCCCCATGTGGGAAAGCCGGGATTGCGTGACCAGCTAGGATCCAGCACTCCGAACACACCATTCTCAAAAGTTACATGCACCATTCCAGCATCATCGATCGTCCGCTTGCACTCTGAATCAAATAAGGTATCCGCATAGGCATACACCTGTTCTACAGAAGAACCAGAGAACCAGTTCATCAGATCCATCACATGCACAGTGTGATCTAGAACAGCACCGCCTCCCGATAGGGCTTCATCAGAGAACCATCTAGGTCCCGGAAAAGAACCTCTGTTAGTTCCTTTAAAAGCGATAATTTCACCAATATCGCCGCGATCTAGTGATTCCTTAGCCCGCACAACCGGAGTGAGGAAGCGGCAAGGAAAGGCTGTCATAAGCTGTACTCCCTCTTCAGAGCAGACCGAAATCATGCGTTGCATTTCTTCAACTGACAGACCTAGCGGCTTCTCGCACAGTACATGCTTGCCCGCTCGGGCTGAAGCGATGGTTAGCTCAGCATGATAGACATTTTCTGAGCAAATAATTACGGCATCTATATTCGCATCTTCCAGAAGTTCCTTGTAGTTAGCATAATAGGGAATCGAATGACGTTCTGCGAGCGCCTGTGTGCGCTCTGGCACCTCATCAGCAATTCCACTGACCGTCACTTCAGACATGTGCAGTAAACTTGCCAAATAGTCAAAAGCATGCGCATGCGCGAAACTGATCATGCCAATATTCAAACGGCTCATTAAATATCCCCCTTCACTTCAAGCTTCACCGGTTGATAGGTCATTGCCGATTGCTGAGCGGCTTCAGCCCAGCGTACAGCTTCCAGCGCATCCTGCGCAGTGACTATCGGCTCTTCCTCACTTGTTAGACAGCTTAGAAAATGCTCCAATTCCAAATAATACGGATCCTTCAGCAGCACACTCGAGGGCGTCTCCACAAATCCCGATGTAGAGCCCGTCGTTATCGACTTGCGAATATGCAGACTTTCGCCATCCCCGGTTCCGCCTGAGATGATTCCTTCCGCATCCGCATATTCAAAAGAGGAGTGAAACGGCCCTGGATACCCCCAAAATGCCTCAAGCTGTGCAATGGTTCCATTCTTGAACCGGAAAGTGGCTGAAGCATAATTTATGTCTTCCGACTGGTGCTGGAACGCATATACTTCACGGGCTTCACCAAAAGCCCCACGAATGTAGTCAATGTCGTGAATCATTAAATCTATAATGACGCCACCGCTAAGAAATGGATCCCGAAACCACGCTTGCACGTTTCCGGGATGTGAACCCGCCCGTTTAGCATGGTATATTCCGCCTTGAACACTGCCAAGCTGCGTTATTCCCTCCGCAAGCTGTCTGTAAGAAGGAAAGAAACGAACGACATGGCCCACAAACAAACGTACACCGCGCTCGTTACAATAACGAATTGCTTCTTCCGCTTCCTGCGAAGTGAGTGCGAGCGGCTTCTCACAGATCACATGCGCACCATGGTCAGCCGCAATCCGTACCAGTTCTACATGCAAATAGGTCGGCACAGCAATACTGACCACCGCTGGCTTTACCTGCTCGAGCATTTCTTGTACAGATGTAAAATAGCTAACGCCCACTAAATTTCCTAACACCTCAGCGGCTTTTTCAACGATGTCACATACGGCGACAAGCTCAGCTTCGGGCATGGACTTGTAGCGATCCGCATGAACAGTTCCCATGCCACCGCATCCAATCACTGCTGTCCTAATCAATACACTACACTCCTTTCAGATTGTGCTTTCCTTTACAGACGAACATCAGCACCGCTTACCCGACTTTCGTTGGCCGCTTCGATGAAGCGAATCAACTCTAGTGTTAGGGAAGATCGTACCGGCGGAGAGTCCCCTCGCGCCATAGCTATAAATTTCTTCAGTAATTGCTTGTGTCCTGCGTTGTAATTTGCTCCGAGCGCGTTAATTCCGTTACTCCCTCGTTCACGATGCAATACGATATAGAAATCAGAGCCGCCTGTACGGTTTCCGCGGATCGTCCCGATTCGCCCGTCCTTCCACTGGCCGACTACCCACTCTTGCGTATCGTTACTGACGGCACGTACGCAATGGCAACCTTCTCCAAGGGCGGCATATAACATCTCAGCAGCGTGTATGCCATACCAGAATAACCCCGGTTGTGTCGGCTGTAGATCGAGTGGTCCAGTACAATCCGCACCTAGAATAGCACCTGCACTTTCATCCTCTAAGAGGGCTACCAGTGGTCCACCGAAACGTAGCATAGAGCTGGAGAAAAATGGCGTTCCATACCTCTCCGCCAATTCCACAATTATCTTCGCATCTTCAGAAGAAACCGCTAACGGCTTGTCAATGAATACCGGCTTTCCGTAAGGAGCCAGCACCGCAAATTGTTCCTTGTGCACTCTCCCATCTACAGAAGTCAATAGAATCGCATGAGATCTCTCCGCAACTTCTTCTATAGAATCGAGCAATTCAACCCCATAGCGCTCCTGCAATTCACTGCTAATCGGTCTCACACGTGAATAGCTTAGCTCGAAATCAAGAGAACCCCCCGGATAACCGCAGTGTAACCTGCCACCCGGAATATAAAGCGGATGAGATTCATCATTTAGCAGCGCCGCGAAAATCCTGCTATGCGAAGTGTCCATTCCTACCATACCGATCTGCAGCTCTTCCATTTCAACAACACCTCTTATTCGGTTGACAGCCCCATGGAGTGATCTACTTATTTAAGAATTAAACGTTCTTCTCTGAATCGCTCAAGTAGTTCCATGTATTCTTTTCCCACTTGTTCGATGCTGTAAGTAGTTCTAGCTTTCTGTTCTCCCAATGACTTCAAGCCTTCCCTCAGACTATTCTGCTCCAGCAGTGCGCTCAATCTGTCCACACACTCCTCTTCATTGCCTGATTCGTATAGGGAAACACTTAACGGACCATCCAATAGTTCCGGCAACGCTCCTACACTCGGAACCACTACCGGACACCTGCAGGCCATCGCCTCCAGTACGGTCATCCCAAAAGATTCATTGGTCGTGGTACTAATATATAACCCACCATTCTGCGCAACCGATGAATAATAGCGATGCATCTCATCGTAGTCCACTTTGGGAATCCACTTGAAATGCTTAACCCCCTGCTGTTCTACCTTTACCATCAGCTGTTTCTTGATCTCATCGGGAGCAGTATAACCCCCAACAAGCATAAATTGCAGCTCTGGCATCTTGGCATTCAGCATTCCAGCAATGTTCAAATAGGACGACCAGTTCTTGTGATCATCCAGTTTACCCACCCACAAAATAGTGGCAGGCTCCTGCTCAATACCCGCTTCATATCGGAACAAATCGGTATCCAGGCAATTATTAATATGATAAGCACCCGCTATGCCGATACCGTCCAAATAATCCTTCATGTAAGCGGAGGGAGTGATCACATAGTGAAAAGGCAAACTATCTTTCGTTGCTGCCAACTTCTGTAAGGGTTCGGAATAGGTGGTATGTACCTCATGAATAATAACCTTTCCCTCTTGTACAGGCCCAAGTGCTTCATACATCTCGTAAGTATCAATAGTAATAATGACATCGAAATCATAGACTTCCATGTAGCTCTTAATTTCTTCAACTGTCCCCAGAATTCGGACATGCTCGTATCCATCAAAAGCGCTTGCCCCGCCGTAATCTTCCAAAAAAGCAAAATGTACTTCCGAGTGGTGCCGCAAAAATTTAAGTCTATTTGCAAGTTGAGTGGTTACCCCACCAAGAATACAGAATTTATAAAAATATAAGATTCTCATCATCCCTCACCCTTCGCCAAGGATAGTGCAGGCCTTACTTATACATCCGATACAATGCTGTAGTTCTTGCAAAAAATAGATCACCCTCACGGTCCATTGCCAGCAGCCGCGCATCGTCATTCAACACCTCAAGCTCCTCACTCCGCACATCAAACTTGAACAAGCGATTCATCGACACACCGTATAGCATGCCTTCCTTGTAGAGCAATTCATTGCCGCTACGCCAAAAATGAGTCACAACATTCCAGTCCATGGAGAACAAAGTGTAAGTCTTTACAGTAAGCTTAAGCTGTGGATCGAACCGAAATAACTTACCTGCCGTCAAACCCCAAAGATGCCCTGCATCATCTAGAACCAAAGCAGAAATAGCCCTTTCCCCTTTCACCGGTACACCTTCCCATACTTTGCAGCGCTTCTCTAGATCCCAAATCAATAGAGAGGCATCCGCACGCTGAGGAGCAATCCCAAGTCCACCCCAGACGGACCCTCCAGCAAACAACAGCTGATCTCTACAGGTCAAGGACACCACACTCTGCTGCGGCAAAAGATTTCTGAACACCTCACGTGCACCGCTAGCAGGATTGTACAGTGTCAACGCTCCTCCATGCCGACCATAGGAAGGGACCGTTCCAATTGCCAGCACTTCTCCTGCCCAAGCCCAAGCAAAAGGACGGTCCTGCTCCTCTTCCTGCAGGGAAAATAGCAGCTCTGGATTCTCACCCGGCTTCCAATCTTCGTTCGGGTCATATTTGAAAATATTCGCTCGCGGATATACACCTAGATAAAGACAATCTCTACCAGCTAGCATACCTTCCGTCTGACCAATGCCCCGATATGAAATGATCTCGTCGGCTGCCTTATCGAATCTGGACAGCCCACCTGCGAAATACCCTCCGATGTAAAGAGCATCATCAGGTCCATAGGTCATAGACTGCAAATGGACCGATTGACCTTGCAGGCCGAAGTCTTTGACCGTATACCGATCCGTCGCCGGATCGTAAATCCAGCAACTCCCGTCCCTGTATACACCCGTTAAGCAGCGCTCTTTCCGATTTAGAGCATGGTTATTCAGCCAGCCATAATCACCTGCAGGCTCCGGCATAGCTAGTGAAGTAACGAACAGGCTTCCAGTCCGGACATCATAACGCTGCAAATAGTCATCTTTAATGAAATACACATTTCCCAGCTCATCCGGCGGCGAAACACTAAGTCCACTCACATGATCCAAAGTGTCTCCCCACGCCTGCAGTTCCAGATCATAAATGTACAACCGTGCAGACGGTGTAATTCGAGCAAAAAGCTTGCCCTGAACGATGTTCAAGTCATACACCAGTTGCTCGCCTTTACATTCATCTGGTAGCCTGATTTCCGAGCGTTCTCCCGTCTCCGTATCCAGTACAACAACATGCGGGGTTTGTGTACCAACTCCCACATAGAGCTTACCGTTCCACGCTTCCATAGAACGCGCATACTGTTCTCCAGCTACCATAGCACCGTAATCCCTAAACACTCCTGTCGCTGGGTCATACTGGAACACTTTCCCCCCAGGATAACATCCCCCATAGATCCTGCCTTGCGTATCTGCTGCCAACCGCCACGTATAGAATTCACCAGGAATCATCTCACCCAGGTTCTCTACACCATTCTCATGAGTGTACCTGTACAAAATGCCGCTTCCCCCGATATATACTCCGCTGGTTGTTAAGACTACACCCCAGCAATGATCCGAGCCTTCCAGCGCATACCGTTCCACCGCTTGTTCACCGCTCGGGTCTAGAACAAATAAGATACAAGGACTTCCGGAAGAAACAGTGTAGATCCGGTCTGCCCCTTGCCATGTTCCATAAGCTGAGGCCCAAACCGCCAGACCGTTCAGTGGTTCACCGATCCGCAGCGCCTTCATCTGCTCCCGCCTTCTTTCGTCAGCTGTTCCTCCACCTTCGTTTCACATCCAGAGACTGCCGCAGGATAAGCTAAGACCGCTCCCAACAGATCCACCGGGTCCTCTGCATAACGCCGAAAGGCTTCTTCACAGCGTTCAACCGGGAATATCGCGCTAATCAACGGCTTAACCTGAATGTCCCCTTCAGAGATTAAGCGAATATATTCAGCCATATTACGACCTTCCGTCCACCGCACGTAGCCGTAAGGATAGTCGATCCCCTTCCGCTCATAGATAGGATCATATCGTCCGGGACCTCCGGCTCTAGAAATCAGCACTTGGGCTTCCTTACCGAACATCAGATCACGAGAGAAATCAGGCTTAACATCTCCAACCAACAGTACCTTGCCGCGATCCCGTACCCACTCTAGCGCTTGATCAATAAGGTCTCCGGTTTTACCTCCGGCACATACAATAACTGCATCTGCTCCCATGCCCTCCGTCAGGTTAGCAAGATGTTCCTTAACCTTCTCCGGGCTAGTAGCGATATGTCTAATTCCAAGGTGCTCAGCCATCTCACAGCGCTCTGCAAGCAAATCATAGACGATCACCCGGCATCCTGCCGCCTTAGCAATTTGAGCAATCAACTGCCCAAGAATTCCGGCACCGATCAGCACAAGTGTCTCCCCAAACTGCGGTGCAACCTGCCTTACTGCATGTACTGCAATGGCTCCAAGCCCTACTGTTGATGCTTCCTCTGAACTAACATGGTCAGGAATGGGCACCATCAGATGCTGAGGCATTAGCAGCCATTCTGCATGCTTTGCATAAGGACCGCCGTAACAAGCTACCCGAAGACCCTCAGGCCAGTGCTCCATTCCTTTCCCACGTGTTCGGATTACACCTGCTGCACTGTATCCAAGTACAATTTGTTGCGTACGGTGCAGGCCATTCATCATCATTTCCGTTCCGGGGCTAATCGCCGAATATTCAGTCTGGACTAGTACAAATCCATCTTCAATGACTGGTGTCAGAACATCCGACATGCGAATCTGTCCTTCCTGAGATATTACCGCCTTCATATGTCTTCTCCTCCCGACTGCTTCAGAAACGATTCCGTCACATGCAGCATCTTCTCTATGGGTGTTACTCCTTCAACGCACCGATCATTACGCCTTTTACAAAATATTTCTGTAAAAATGGATAGATCATCAGAATGGGAACGGTAGCAATGATTATCGTAGCGAATTTAATAGATTCACTGATCCGAAATACCTCATCTTGGGTAACACCTGCCAGCATATTTTGCGCAGAGGATTGAATCAGGATTTCCCTCAATATCAATTGAAGCGGGAACAAATTCCGATCCTGTAAATAAATCATGGCCGAGAACCAACTGTTCCAGTGGCCTACCGCATAGAAGAGGGTCATCACCGCCAGAACCGGCATGGAGAGCGGAAGCACGATCCGCAGTAAAATTCTGAAATCGTGGGCGCCGTCTATCTTGGCAGACTCTATCAAACTATCAGGGATAGACTGAAAGAAAGTCCGCATCACTATCAAATTGAAGGCACTAACCGCACCAGGCAACAGCAGCGCCCACCGTGTATCATACAAGCCAAGCTCACGGACATTCAGATACGCCGGAATTAAGCCACCACTAAAAAACATCGTGAACACAATAAAAGCCATTATGACATTTCTCCCCTCCAGATTCTTTCTGGACAGAGGATAGGCACCAAGTGTAGTAAGCACCAGATTAATCAACGTACCGACAATGACATAAAAGAAAGTATTTCCGTAAGCTGTCCAGACCCGCGTATCCTCAAATACCAGCTTGTAAGCATCCAGATTAAAGCCGATTGGAAAGAAGCTTACCTTCCCCGCAGCAATAGCATGTGCATCGCTGAATGAGGAGACCAGCACGTACCACATCGGGTACAGGAACAGGAAAGAACACAAGATTAGAAACAGCACATTGCAGCTGTCGAAAATGATTTCACCCATACTGCGTTTCACAACCATTGTCTACCCTCCTAAAAATCGTAAAAAACTCGCATCGAAAGCTTATGCTCACCATAGGCTGCTTTCAGTTGTTTTCCGGCTGATACGGTTGGCTAGAACGAGTAATGTGAAGTTAATTATGGAATTGAATAATCCTACTGCGGCAGAAAAACTGTAATTCGCCTCCATCACACCTCGTCTATAAACAAATGTTGAAATAACATCCGCAGTGACGTACGTTCCAGGATTGTAAAGCAATATAATTTTGTCCCAGCCCACATTCAGCAGGGTACCCACATTCAGAATCAAGAGAATTAGCACCGTAGGCAGAATCCCGGGCAGCGTTATATTCGTTAGCTGTTTCCATCGCCCTGCTCCATCTACAACGGCAGCCTCGTACAGGCTCGGATTGATGCCAGATAACGCTGCTAAGTAGATAATTGAGTTCCAGCCTAGGCTCTGCCACATGCCAGAACCCACATAGATCGTTCGAAACCATTCTGGCAGGATCAAGAACTGAATAGGCTCCGAGATCAGGCCGATGCCAAGCAACAGGCTGTTAATAATGCCTCCGGGCTTGGTGAAATCAATAATCATCCCGCAGATGACGATCAGCGAAATAAAATGCGGCAAATAAGACACGGTCTGCAGAAAGGACTTCAGCTTCTTGAGCCGCAGCTCATTGAGCAGCAGTGCAAAAGTAAGTGAAGCAGGAAAAATGAAGATGAGTGAGTAGAAACTCATTAAGAAGGTATTTTTAAGCAGTCTGAGAAAATAATAGCTTTCGAAAAACTTCTCGAAATTCTTGAAGCCCACCCAAGGACTATCCGTGATCCCCAAGTAGGGGTTGAAATTCTTAAAGGCAATGATCGCCCCATACATCGGCTTGTATTCAAAAATCAGAAAATACAAAACCGTAGGAAGGAGCATGAGATAAAGATAGCGATTGGAGGCTATCCGCTTCCAGGGAATCGGACTCCTCTTGACCGGAAGCTTCCTGCTTTCAACTTTAGCAACTTTTACAGGTACAGCCATATAGTTCTCCTCTCCCGGACACTGGCGTTAGTCATAGCTGTCATGTGGCGAGCGGTCACAAAGCACTCTCTGAACCGCTCGACCCACGACAACCTCCTCACAAGCTGAATCATTTCCCTTTAAATCGCTCGTATGCAACCTGATACTCTTTTAACACATCGTTAATTCCCATCTTCTCAAGTTGCTTCATTACTTTGTCATAGTCCTCAATCTTTTGGCGCCCCATGATCATGGCATTGATTGTTTCGGCTACATAGGTCTGGATATCGGCCATCAAAGGAACAACTACATCGTTTTCCTCTGTTGTGAATTGGACTGGAGGCAACTTGCTATCAAAATCGATATAGTCACTATATAACTCGAGCGGATTCTCCGTTTGCCCGTTAGCTTCTCGGATTTGTTCAGCATATCTCGTATCCGCTACCGTAGCCCAGCTTCCGCCCCCGATCGTATGGTTCAGCAGCTCTTGCGTATTCGTGAGGCCATTGGTCGGATGAGTTACTTCTTTCTTATAAATCGGTTCTCCGTTTACCAGATCATATGACTTGCCTTCAACCCCAAAGTTGTTCAGCAGAATGCCTTCTTCTGAGTATTGATAATCCAGCCATTTCATCACTTCCTCAGGATGTTCCGTCCGCGAGGAAACCGCTAATCCGTGTGCTGCTGCCTGCCAGCGGAAGGAGACATGACGTTGATCACCGTTCGGTCCTTTAGGTGGAATGGCTGGTGCAATTTTGAAGGTTGGATGTTTGCCCTCCATTAGGGTAGTAAAGTTCCCCATGTAAGAGCCAGACCAGCCAAACCATGCCCCTGCCACATCGGTAGTCACCTTCTCAGTCAGCGTCTGGAATGTGGTATCTACCAGATAGTTCGGGTCAAGCAATTGTTCATCGTAAAGACGGTGCAGATAGGTTACGACATCCTTGAATTTAGGATCATTCGGGCCATATTTTACTTGGCCATTATCCACGAAGAATCCGTAATCGACGCCAAAGGCAGGCGCGAATAACATCATGATATTTTCCAAGTTGACTGTGACTAGTGGAATTTCATCCTTCTTGCCGTTTCCGTTGGCATCCTGCTCCCTAAAAGCCTTGAGCATGTTATACCAATCTTCGGTAGTTTCCGGCATAGACAGACCCAGCTTATCGATCCAGTCTTTCCGCACTTGCGGGAACATTTGAGTGAGATCCTGTGAATCAAGAACGAGATTAGGCAGGTAAAAAATGTGGCCTTCAGGCGAAGTAATTTGTCCCCGGATATCCGGGTTGTCGTCGAGGATTTTCTTGAAGTTTGGCGCGTTTTTCTCAATTAAATCTTCCAGGGGAAGCAGCGCGCCTTGTGTACCATATTTTCCGGAATCCGTGCCCCATAGATCATTGTAGATAATGTCCGGCAGCTTACCAGATGACATCAATAGGCTAAAGGCTTCCGCACTGGCTTCCGTACTATGCTGAAAGTCAATATGAATGTTAGTGTTCTCTTCCATTTGCTGAAAGGATAATTTCTCATTAAAATTAGTTCCTCTGAAATTGCCGCCGCTGGGTGACCAAAGTGACAGTTCAAGCTTATCTGAAACAATCGGGAGCTGCAGACCACCTACTGTTTTACCTTCCTTAGCGGGAGCTTGCGTAGCCTTCTGAACTTCCGCAGTAGGATCTGCGGTATTGCCAGTCTTAGTATTCGAACCGCCGCAAGCAGATACGAGTGTAACTAATGACAACAGGACAGGTAGCAGCAGAACTAATTTCCTTTTAGCAACATTCATAATTCAACCCCCTATTAATAACTAAAAAATAAGATAATCATTATGATATATTCACTAACATCAATCAGAAGGAATCAACGATACATCAATAAATTTTTAAATGAGTAATCACTCTGAAAATTACCTTTTATAGGGGGTATCCTCCTTTCAACTGCCTTTTTTCTACTTTAATTAGACGAAAACATCTGTTCTGACTTCTTTTTGATTTACATTTCAGAGTATCAGATCTCTTATTACACTAATCTGATATATATCTGATGTATTTTATTATATTTTCCAGCCCACATGATGTCAATATAATAATAAGAAATATCTCTAATAAGTGTAATCTTATATAACATGTACCTGTCGCAAAATGTTGAAATCCATCAAATTTAATAGAAAACGCTTACAAAATTACTCGTATTTAACTGCTTTAAATAAACCATCTCTGATCTCATACAGATTAGGCACAATATACAACTTCTGCTTGCTTTTATTTAAAAGAATGCGTAATAATGGCCCACCAGCACCATTATCACGCTTTTCTGATATTCTAAAGAGAACAGCCTTCGCAGAAAAACACCTTTTAAACCTTTTGATCGGCAGCATCCTGTTCCGAGATTAAGAGACTCAATTCCTCATGAAGCGTTTCCTCATCAATCATCTTTGACCAATAAGCGTTCAACAATTTACGAAAGCTTTTTAGATCGGCTATAGGAAGTCCTAAATCTTTAAGGTAGGAGAAGGTCGGAAATAGCTCTCTGTACATCAGATATCTCGAAGGACGATTCAAATGATCCGCCGTGCTCATCTCAGCGATCCGCTTTCGAGCTGGAATACTTACTGTGCGTTCCCGAATAATTTTCTGTGCTTCTACGGAAGCAAGGAAGTTAACGAATTGACGAGCCGCTTCCTTTTGTCGTGAATTCCCGACCACAGCCGCTCCGATCGTGACCAGTAATGTCTTCTGCGGATCTTTTGTTTTCAGCCTAGGTAACGGAGCAAGATCATAGTCCAGCGTTAAGGTCTTGAATTCATTTAAATTAAAAAAGGTCGTCAGAATCATAGAAACTTGTTCTTGGACAAACAAAGAAATCGTCTCATCCTCATGATTGCCAGCAAGATATTTAGGGAAAATCTGATGGTTGTTCACGAGACGGCTATACACACTGAGACTATTTGCCGTCTCCGGACTAAGTGTGCGGTGCTCGGTCCCGTCTGCCACGGTTTGAATCCCGCTCTGCAGCAGGAATACAGAATAACGGTTCTCGGAAGCAGGCACAAAATAAATAGCATGGCGTCCACGTTTCTCTGCCAACTGACGAGCCGCCTCAATCAAGTCATCCCAGGTCCAATAGCTATCCGGCTCAGGAAGATCCGCTTCCCGAAAATGAGCCTTGTTGTAGCACAGCACCACGGGGGAGAAGGAAATCGGATAAGCATACAACTGTTCTTCATGATAGAAAGCTTCAGTCGCGATTGGATATAATTCAGGATCAGGATCAAGCGATTCCAGCAGCTCAGCCGAGCCATTTTCAGCCATTTCCTGAAATTGCGTGCTATTCAGAGATACGGCATCAAGCATCCCATTATTGATCATCTCTACGGCAGAATTCACATGGTCAAAATCATTCAGCGCCAGCGGAAGAATATGAATACCGGGATGCAGTCGATGAAATTCACCAATTAGATCATCCAGCAGAAAGTCCTTGGACAGCGAGGCACTGCAGCCAAAATGAATACGGATTCTCTCCTGCACGGACTCCATAACCTTGCTTCCGACACGGTCAATTTTGACGATAAGGCCTTCTTGGACTAATACATCCAGCCCTCTTCTGACCGATTTATTGCTTAACTCAAATTGCTTGGCTAGCATACTCTCTGCCGGCAGATAAGCACCTGGCTGTAGCACTCCACTTAGGATATCCGTACGAATCTTACCCACCATATGATCCAGTCGCTCTCGGAAGGAATGACGACCTGATTTATTATTCATGTACAATTCTCCCCGAAAAATTCAAATTTACATCATCTCCCTCTTATTTTGCGTCAACTCTGAATTGAAGTCAAATGGAAATTCCAGCAAATGCCATAAGAAAAGCCACCTGATTAGAGGTGGCAAACTTCCAAATTATCTATACGTAGGAGATTTCGCTATGCTAATTGTGTAATAACGAGATGAGCTGAAACAGATCTTGTTCCTCCAGCAAGAGGAGTAATAGTAAGTGCGGTGGAATTGCCAGCAGGATTCCGAACTGTCAGTATGGTGTTAATGACCGTTGTTTGCACTATAGCCATTTCTACGATTTCTGATGTACCTGTCGCACGTCCAACTACCGTATAGGCCAGATCTGCGCCATTAAGAGTCAAGATGAGTTGGCCTGCTTCGGTTACACTAACCTGAAACAACACCTGATAAGTCCCTATTGCCGCTAAATTAAAAGAACTAGGGCCCGTTCGTGCAATCGTCGTCCCGCTGGTAGGGCCATTTTGAGGAAAACTCACGTCTGTGCCCGGTGCTACAGTTGCTGCATTATCAGGGGGCATCAGGGCAAAAAAATCAGCAAAACCCAATACTCCTCCCGCTGCTCCGGTCGCTCCGGTTGCTCCGGCCGCTCCTGGTGCCCCGGTTGCTCCTGCTGCCCCTACTGCTCCTGGTGCTCCGGTTGCTCCTGGTGCTCCGGTTGCTCCTGCTACCCCTGGCGCTCCGGTTGCTCCGGCTGCTCCTGGCGCTCCTGGTGCTCCGGTTGCTCCCACTGCCCCCGGTACCCCAGGTGCTCCAGTCGATCCGGTTGCTCCTACAAAACCTTGTGGTCCTATTGCTCCTGCAGGACCAGGTAAACCTTGCGATCCCTGAGGACCTACGACTCCTTGTGTACCCGGCACTCCTTGCGCACCCTGAGGACCAACGGGTCCCGCTACACCCTGTGGACCCATTGCTCCCGCTGGCCCAGGTTGACCTTGCGGTCCTTGGGGTCCTGGGGGCCCACCGGCGGGACCTTGAGGTCCTTCTGCTCCTTGAATTCCTCGTGCTCCTTGGGGTCCTGGTACTCCTTGGGCCCCTTGTACTCCTTGGATTCCTTGTGCTCCTTGAGGTCCCGTAGCACCAACGACTGTTGGAGTGGTAACATTCACTTCGGGCGGAGGACATGTGACTTGTACAATTTTCTTAATAACTTTTCGACGATGTTCTTTTCTTTTTCTTTTCGAAGGAAATACAGTGGCGATTTTTTTCTTATGACATTTTTTATCGTCTGGACAACTCAATACGTACACCTCCCTATAAAGATAGTTCAGTGTACGCATCTTACTACTTTTAGACATGGACCAATAACTAGTTTTTACTAGACTAGAATCCATATCCAGAAAAAAGGGCTTTAAATATAGGGTGTCACCCTTGAGCATACTACAATGTCCACACCAATTTGGATTACTTTCCGTATTTTATTACTAGGACAACTGACACTTCCCTATTAGACCCATATCTATGATTTGGGTCTTTTTTATTTTTACAAATCATCCCTCAAACTCAGTTTAAATCAATTAATTCGCTTTCTAATCTCATAAAAAAACAGCCCCCAAATCCTGGGGGCTTTTAATCATCAATTATTATATTTTATCAGCAGGCTTACGAATCGCATTGCCCACCTTCACAAGAATATCAGACATCGAAGCCTCATCATTCACATCATAATCATCAATATTTAAACGAAGCACTGGGCAAGCCGTAAACTCGTTGATCCATTTCGAATATCTGCCATGCATATGCTCCCAGTAGGAAACATCCGTTTGAATTTCCATCTCACGGCCACGTTCATTAATTCGGGTCAGGATGGAAGGCAGGCTGCCTTCAATATAAATCAGCACATCAGGGTGCGGGAAGTAAGGCGTCATAACCATAGCTTCATACAAGCTAGTGTATGTTTCATAATCCGTTTTGGACATTGTACCTTGATCTGCATGCATTTTCGCAAAAATACCGGTGTCTTCATAGATGGAACGGTCCTGAACAAAACCACCGCCGAGTTCGAACATCTTCTTCTGCTCTTTGAAACGTTCAGCAAGAAAATAGATTTGCAAGTGAAAGCTCCATCTCTCAAAATCATGATAGAACTTTTCAAGATAAGGATTGTGATCGACCTGCTCTAGCGAGGTTTGAAAATTAAGTCTTTTGGCCAAAGCGCCTGTTAAAGTGGATTTCCCAACCCCCACAGTTCCAGCCACGGTAATTATGGCATTTTCCGGGATATGATATGAATTCATTATATTAGCTCCTTTATATAAGAGACAATTTCAGTGAAGTGTTCTGGATTCTCCACGAAATCGACTGCATTTCCATCAATGGTAATAATTACGGTCGAAGGCTCCTGAATGGCAAGAGAGGCCATCGCGTCATCATAATCTTTAATTAATTGCTCCAAATACGCAGTATCCATCCCCTCTTCAAAGGGCCGTCCACGTTTTTCAATTCTGGTTAATAACGTATCTAAATCGGCTTTAATATAGAGAATAATATTTGGCTTTGGCAAGTCATCCGTAAGCACATGATAAATTTGACGATACTTTTCACGTTTCGTTCCATTCAGCGTTCGTTCTCCAAAGATCAGGTTCTTATAAATATGGTAATCCGAAATGACCGGGATCCCTTTATCTATGTATTGTGTAACGGTATCTTCAAGCTGTTTATACCGATTACAGAGAAAAAACATCTCCAGTTGAAAGCTCCAATCGTCCATGTTCTCATAAAATTTAGCTAGAAACGGATTCTCATCGACAATCTCTTTAATGATCGGTAAATTTAACTCCTCTGCTAGCATAGACGCTAATGTTGTTTTTCCAGCCCCGATTGGGCCTTCCACTGCAATAAACGGTGCATGTCTCATTGACGCTGACTTCCTCCTCAGATACGAACCTTTCAATAGTTAATCAAGCATAAACGCCTTCGGCGTCCTTATAAGGACGGTAAGTGTGTAAGCGAGAAATATAAGGATAAAGTATAGAGTGAACTTATACTTTCTTTTTTTTAAAAACAGACTAAATTATTGTATCACATGAGACCTTTCTTGTGAGTGGGTAAATATGAAGAAACTTTTCCAGTAGTTCTAGCGTCTAAATGTAAGATAATGGATTATATCGTGAACATATCAAATTTATCTAATAAGAAAAAGAGAGGTATTCCTATGAAAAAAAAATGGATCAGCATGGTTAGTGCTCTTCTAGTATTAAGCCTCGCCTGTAACGTAAGCGCAGCTGCAGCTGCAGCTGCAGAGAACACAACCACGACTACCAACCTCACTTCGTATGGCGCGGATTATCTGACCAAAACAGATGGTTCCTTCTGGGTATGGGGCGGTAATCGCTCCGTCCCCACGCAAATCCATGACCTGAATGAGATACAAGCATACTTTGGTTCCCAATATGTAATGAAGAAAGACCTTTCGGTCTGGCAATGGAGAACATCGGCATACTCTGAAGCTGTTAAAGTGACCCCCGTTCAAGAGCTAGACAATCTGGTCGATATATTCATGACCGGAAATAGAACGATAGCCCTTAAGGGAGACGGGACGATTCTAAGCGCCCCCCTTTCATCCGATGGACTCACTACCTCCGCGTTCACACCCGTTTCCGGCGTCGATAACGTGGCTGCTGTGGGCGGTTACTATGAGTCTGATCTTCATAAGAGCTGGACACGTTACGTGTTCTTAAAGAAAGATGGAACTGTTTCTACTACACGCGATGACTTCGAAAGCTTCGAAACCATCCAGAATTTAACGGATATTATTCAAATCAAAAACAATCTTGCACTTAAGAAGGACGGCTCCATATGGAGTTGGCCAGTCCAAGATTATTACAAGAACCAGGGAGCTCCAATAGATCTATCTGCGACCCCTCTCAAGGGAATCAGTAATATTAAAAGTTTAAAAGGAAATCAGAACAGCCTATTAGCCATTGATGGGTCCTCTCAATTATGGTTCTGGGGCGCTACCATTACAGGTTCCTCAGACGGAACAGCCTATCATGAACAACCACCGATTCTTCTAAAAGGGATCAAGAATGTAGTTGATGCTTACATCGTAGAGCGCTCTATTGTTGCATTAACCGGGGAAGGAAACGTCTATCAAACTTCTATTGAAAACGAAATGATGCCAGCAGATTCAAAATTTACACTTCTCGAGAAAGAAGTAAGTAGCCTAAAGAAAGGCGGACGACATCTCATCATGCAAAAGAAAGACGGCTCACTCTGGGGCTGGGGCGTCAATAAGGACGCACAGCTGGGCTATGGCGACTATGAATTCAGCCATGCCGGGCCCGTTCCAGTGCAAAAGCCTATTTCGATCTCCTTAAACGGAGAATCTATCCCACTCTCAAATGGAGTTATTACTCGAAACGGACAAAATTTCGTCCCGCTTCGATCGCTGTTCGAAAAATTAGGAGCCACAATTACCTATAAAGAGAACATTACAGCTGCGAAAACAATAGATAAACAAATTATGATCACACGAACCGCTACAGATAAACCGGCTCTCGCCATTAGTATTAACGGTGTAACTGGAGCGACAATGGTGAACAATAAAACCGTAAATCTTCCTACACTACCCTTCATCGTAAACGGTTCGATGTATCTGCCACTTCGCTTTATAAGTGAGCAACTCGGAGCAAAGGTTGAGTGGCTCCCACAGGAGGAGCGCATCGCCATCACGATGCAATAAGGAGTAATCAAAAAAAGGTGTCCCATCACGGGACACCTTTTTATTAATCTTAAGATAAACGTTCGCTGAAATCTTCGAAAGCGAACTGTTTGATTACTTTGATTCCCTCTTCTTCATTGTAACTAACAATAGAAGGCAGATTCACACCGTTAAACATATGATTCTTCACCATGGAATAATGGGCCATATCAAGGAATACGAGTCTGTCGCCGTATTTCAAAGGCTCCTTGAAGGAATAATCTCCGATAACATCTCCCGCAAGGCAAGTCATTCCACCTAATCTGTACGTATAAGGAAATTCCCCAGGTTGTCCAGCATCGATAATGTTCGGACGGTACGGCATAGCCAGTACGTCCGGCATGTGGCACTCTGCTGAGGTATCGAGAATCGCAATGTCCATCCCGTTATGCATCACATCAAGAACGGTAGCTATCAGATATCCGGTATTGAGAGCTACTGCCTCTCCCGGCTCCAGATAGATTTCCACACCGTAAGTCTCTTTCATGTGTAGAATACACTTCACCAGGGTCTCCAGATCATAATCAGGGCGTGTAATATGATGACCGCCACCGAAATTAAGCCATTTCATTCCTTTGAGATAAGGTCCGAACTTCTCTTCGACTACCTTGAGCGTACGCTCAAGTGTATCCGAATTCTGTTCGCACATGGTATGGAAGTGTAGTCCATCAATGCCCTCAAGCTCTTCCGGTCTGAAGTTAGGGAGAGTTACTCCCATTCTGGAATAATTGTAGCACGGATCATACAGCGGAACTTCGATCTCGGAATATTCCGGATTCACTCGAATGCCGCAGCTGATGTGTTTCGGTGCATTCTTAACGCGATCCTTGAATCGATTCCACTGGTCAAAAGAATTGAACACAATGTGATCGGAGTATCCAAGGAGCTCATCAAATTCACTATCTATATAAGCTGGTGCGTACACATGAACCTCTTTGCCCATCTTTTCATAGCCAAGTCTGGCTTCGAACAAGGAGCTTGAGGTTACACCATGCAAGTACTTCCCAACTAACGGATACAAGGAATGCATGGAGAAGCCTTTTTGCGCGAGCAAAATCTTCGCTCCAGTGCGTTCCTGTACAGAATTCATAATCTCAAGATTACGTGTAAGCAATCTTTCATCTACAAGGTAACATGGTGACGGGACCGCGTTGATATCTATATCCATTATCGCGCCTTAGTCTAACAGCGTTGGCGAGAAATCTTCTTGCCAAGGCAGACCATGTTTATTTAAAGCTTCCATGAATGGATCTGGATCGAACTCTTCAACGTTGAATACGCCCGGCTTCTTCCAGATACCTTTTATAATTAACATCGCTCCGATCATTGCAGGAACGCCTGTAGTGTAGGAAATGGCTTGGGAGCCAACCTCTGCATAGCACTCTTCATGATCGCAAACATTGTATACATAATAAGTTTTTGGCTTTCCGTCTTTAGTTCCTTGGATGATACATCCAATGTTCGTTTTGCCTTTTGTTCTTGGTCCCAAGGAAGCTGGGTCCGGTAAAATAGCCTTCAAGAATTGCAGAGGAACGATCTCTTTTCCTTCATACATGATAGGCTCGATAGAAGTCATGCCCACATTCTCAAGCACTTTCAAGTGAGTCAGGTAATTCTGCGAGAAGGTCATCCAGAAACGGATCTTCTTTACACCCTTGATGTTAACGGCCAAAGACTCTAATTCTTCATGATACAAAAGATAAATATCTTTTGGACCAATTTCCGGAAGATCGTATACTTTTTTCTCCGAAAGCGGTGCAGTTTCAATCCACTCGCCATTCTCGAAATAGCGGCCATTGGCTGTAATTTCACGAATATTGATTTCAGGATTAAAGTTTGTTGCAAATGGATATCCGTGATCACCAGCATTGGCGTCTACAATATCAATGGTATGAATCTCATCAAAATAGTGCTTTTGAGCGTAAGCTGTGAACACGCCCGTTACACCTGGATCAAATCCACTACCAAGCAACGCGGTAAGGCCTGCTTTTTCGAATCTTTCTTTGTAAGCCCACTGCCAGGAGTATTCAAATTTCGCTGTATCTTGTGGTTCATAGTTGGCAGTATCCACATAGTGCACTCCTGTTGCCAGGCATGCATCCATGATTGTCAGGTCCTGATATGGGAGAGCGACATTAATAACGACATCCGGCTCAAAGCTCTTGATCAGTTCAATGACTTCGTCCGTATTATCTGCATCGAGCTGAGCAGTAGAAATCTTCGTGCGGCCTCCGGCTAATTTATCTTTCAGAGCGTCACATTTCGCGACAGTTCTGCTAGCTATGCAGATCTCTTCAAATACATCCGGGTTCTGGCAGCATTTGTGAACAACAACACTGGAAACACCGCCAGCGCCAATAATTAACGCTTTTCCCAAAATAAAAACCTCCTAAAATTCCATTTGCAAAATCAACAAGGCTGATTATACATAATATTTTTGAATAAATCAATAAAAACCGACAAAAAATGATGTTTATTGTGTAAAATCTTCAAGGATTCTTGTTAATACTCTTGAATGCTCATATTTCCTCGATTATCCACCTATATATCTAATGAAAATCGCTGGAATGGAGTAAATTTCCGGAAACTAGGACAACTAGATTATTCTATCACAATAGGGGGCTACTTCATACGATTTATTTTAGGTTCAATGAGAAACCTCACCATCCTTTCAATTCCGCCTTAAGACGTTCGGTTTAGCGGCATCCTGAACGGCCATTCACCATTTCCGATCAACAGCACTGCAATGAATATAAAGAGGCCGTAATATATACTCTTACCCGTTTTTGTCCCAATATTACCGTTGTTCCTATGCCCATCCGTTTCAAGACCCTAATTGAATGATCGTTGGGGTTATTATACGTTGTCCCATTGATCCAATATTCATCAGCATCATGATTAAGAATTTCGAGCTGTTTTTTATTGGTTTGAATGGATTTGAACAGCATAAGCTTCGGCATCCCATTCTACCTTAGCGCCTAACATTTCACTCACCAGTCTTAAAGGTACATATACACTATCATTAATAAAGACTGGCTTTTGATCTGTGGCTATCACTTTTCCATTCACTGTCGTTTGTCCATTAACCGAATTTATGATCAGCGTAGTAGAGGTAGATTCCTTCACGGCAATAACTGATCTCGATGGAACGTCCCAACGTACATCCACTCCCATTTGCTGAAATATTCCTCTTAAAGGAACGTAAGTAGAATTGTTGAGCAGTAAAGGAGGCATGGTCAGATCCATTTTACTATTGTTCAACAGGACCTCTATCGATTTCTTCACTGGCTGAGGCGTGTCAATCATAAAATCTCTAACCCCCAACCCAGTCTGTCCAAATTCATTCGTCCCCCATGCAAGAACATGACCGTCTTTTAAGAGCACATAATGATTTCTGTTCCCGCTGGTAATCGAAACTGCATTTTGAATACCACTAATCTGTTTAACATTCATCTTATTCTTATCGCCAACTGTCCACTGCCATACGGTTCCATCGGATTTTACTGCAGAGTCCGTTGTCATCGATACGACATCAGTGAGTCCTGGAATCTGAATCGGCTGTAAAGTTCCACCCGGATTCATATCTGTGTAATTATTCCATAACCAAACGGTACCATCCCATCTCAAAGCTACTCCATTCCACCCATCAGTATCAACACCTCTATACTCCCCGCCGCCTTTAAGTAGGGTAGGCTTTAGAACCGCATCCTTTTTAATGCCTCTAGTTTTAGATGAGCCCCATACCCACACCTCTCCGCCGTTTCCAAGTGCCACTGAATTATTCGATCCTGCAGCTATAGCTAAAACGGAGGGTAGTCCTTTCACCTGCACCGGTGTTAGCCCGTTTTTCCCCGAATTATCACCGAGTTCTCCTTGCTCATTGCCTCCCCACGCCCATACCGTTCCGTCTTTGCGAAGCGCTAAGCTAAATGTGTCTCCTGCTGAAACAGAAATCACATCCGTTAGCCCCTTCACTTGAACCGGCTCTACAAGGACTGTCGAGGACTGCGCTCCATTACCAAGTTGTCCATGTTCGTTCCCCCCTACTGCCCACACTGTTCCATCGTCTTTCAACATCAAATTATGACGGTAGCCACCTGAAACTCGCTTAACATGATCGATGCGCATTTTGACTGGAGTATACGCTGGCGTGGTTGCCCCATTACCAATAGAGCCGTATCCACCACCCCAAGCCCAGGCTGTTCCATCCGCAGTGATGGCATAAGCACTTCTATCCCCCGCATCCAGCCCTGTGATGCCAGACAATAACTTCTTTTCATCCGGGAAATTCACAACACTTTCCGCTCTTACGAATAATGGTGAGACTACAGCTAGGATAATAGCTGCTCCAACAACCGCACTACCTATTCGTCTTATCTGAATTTTAATGCTTGAAATTTGTCTTCCCACTTAAGATCACTCCTTTTAGAATCGGTAGGGTCAAACTGTTGATCTGCAACAATAGAGACCCCCACTGTATTCAATCTTCTTATATAGACTGTGGAATATTATGTAAAGTTGCGAGAAACTGTAATTTTTTAAATCAATTTATACGCTTTAACTTGTAGTTTAGGATTGAAGCTGATTTTAACTGTTTATATGGCATAAATCGCTTGTTGCTGCGCTCTAGGTCTCTCGTCCGTCTTTTGACACACTAAAACTTCAAGAGCATAATAAGCATCGGCATATTGCAACGGATTCCCACAACATACAGAGTTATGCAGGATTTTAGTGTGTTTTGCACCAGAGAGGATGATTACGAGTGAAAAAAGATTTTCAAATAAAAAATAAGCCCTTTCTAATTTTTAGCTTCATCCTGCTCTTAAAATGCGCAGTGGCCTGGTTCGTAGTATTTAGTGACGGCCCTAATTGGAGCATGCTGCTCACAGAGATCCCGTTTTTCTTTATCGTCTTTGGACTCATTGAGTGGATGGCTTCCAAACGGAAGTTTCTGTATTACATGATTGCGAACTTATTAATTTCAGTGATTTATTTTGCCGTCCTGATGTATTACAAGTATTACGGCATAATTGCTACTTACCATGCTTTGCAACAGGCAGATAAGGTAACCAAGGTCGGAGAAAGCACATACTCCTTGCTGGATCCTTACTATTTGTTCATTTTTGTGGATATTGTAGTCTTCATGTTCTTTATGTTCCGTCCCAAATATATTGCGATCTGGAAAGAAAGAGGCATGAACCGGCGTATGAACCGAACCGCCTTGCTTGGGATCATCAGTGTTTCACTTGCGATATGTGTCTTTAATATTTGGCCGAATCATGCCAGTATGAACGAGAACAAAAAGGCAGAGCGTATGGGGATTCTCAATTACGAGGTATATACCATTTTTGCCGACACCACAGAAAAGAAAGAAATGATCGACAGCAAAGAAATTACGCAGCAGTCTGTGGACGCTACAAAGGGGATTACGGAGCCAGTCTCTCCAAAGTATTGGGCAGCGGCTCAAGGTAAAAATCTCATTGTAGTGCAAATGGAATCTTTTCAGAATTTCCTGCTTGGCTTAAGCATTGACGGACAGGAAGTAACTCCCAATCTAAATAAACTTATTTCAAGCGAACATTATTTCAATAACTTCTATACAAATGCGGGGCAAGGAACAACATCGGATGCTGAGTTTGTTGTGAACACCTCTCTATATGTTCCTCATCACGAAGTAGCCACTTCGTCCAACTATATGACTAAGGAACTTCCAAGTCTGCCTAAGCTGATGAAAGCTAATGGATATAACACGGCCACCTTTCACACCAATAGCGTAGAATTCTGGAACCGCAAAACCTTATACAAGGTGCTAGGCTTTGATAAATACTACGATCAGTCCTTCTATGGAGATGATGATCATATTGCATTCGGATCTTCCGATGAGGTGCTGTATGCCAAGACTGTTCCTGAATTAGTCAAAATGGATGCGAAAGACGATCCTTTTTACGCGATGGTCATTTCTATGAGTGCTCATCACCCTTATAAAATGCCAGAATCTAAATTTAAAATGACGCTGCCTAAACGGTACGAAGGGACCTTAGTCGGCGACTATATTTTAGCCCAAAATTATGCGGATTACGCCATGGGACAATTTCTAGACGAACTGAAGTCCAGCGGGTTATGGGACGATAGCGTGATTGTCTTCTACGGAGATCATCAAGGTGTATCCCTGTATTCCCTTGACGGCAATGAGAAATCATTAATGGAAGAAATGGTCGGACACGAGTATGGATATACCGATATGTTCAACGTTCCTTTCATAGTTCATGCCCCGGGTATAGACCAACCTTCTGTGTATACCCAAACTGGCGGTCAGATTGACATCTTACCAACTGTAGCTAATCTGTTAGGTATTTCTATGAAGGACCAGCTCCACTTCGGAGAAGATCTGATGAATCAACAGACCAATCTGCTACCTGTTAGACATTTTCTTCCTACTGGTTCTTTTATTAATGACACAAGCTTGTACTTGACTGGTGTCGATTACGATGATGGAAATAACTATAACCTAATCGACGGCTCTGAAACTGAGGGCGGTTCGACACAAGCGCAATTTGATGCCGTTCAGCGGCTCCTGAATATGTCTAATAGTTATATTCTGCAACGGCCGGATTTATCTTCTACGGATGATGGCGAACAGAGCAAATAATTGATAATTAATAAAAAGAATGCCCCTTAGCCATTGGCCGAGGGGCATTCTTGCATTTATTAAAATAATTAAACCGTTGTTGCAGGCACACTCTTAAGAATTGCCTCTTGCTCTACAGGCGCGTTAACCAGCATATACACACGAGATTCGTAAGGGCGTAATGCCACTGTCTCGATCTTCTCGGCAGGGTCAACTTCATAGTTATTCAACAGCAACTCACTGGAGTCAAATTCCAAATCAAACGGAAGGTCGAACAGCGCTTCCTCTGAAGTCAGGTTTGACATGACCAGCAATTTCTCATTGCCAAGTGTACGAGTATAAGCGTAGATTCGTTCATCTTCAGGCAGGATCAAATCATAGGTTCCATAAACGGTAATAGGATTAGCAGCCCGAAGTGCGATTAGCTTTTTATAATGATGATAGATGGAATCAGGATCCTGCTTCGCACGCTCCACATTGATCTCCGTGAAATTAGGATTGACCTTCATCCAAGGCTTGCCGCTACTGAAACCAGCGTTCTCAGAGTCATCCCATTGCATTGGCGTTCTAGAATTGTCGCGACCGTTCTTCCAGATAACCTCCATGACTTCTTCATGTGATTTTCCGGCTTCTGTCTCTAAACGATACAGGTTCTTCATCGCCACATCATCATAATCATCCATGGAATCAAATCGTACATTAGTCATCCCAATTTCTTGACCTTGATAAATAAACGGTGTTCCTTGCATTAGGAAATACATTGTAGCCAGCGATTTGGCCGATGTCTTCCAATACTCGCCATCATTTCCCCAAGTGGAAACTGAACGTGGTTGGTCGTGATTCTCGATAAATAATGCATTCCAGCCTCTACCCTCAAGACCTTTTTGCCAGCGGGAAAGTGCTGATTTCAGCTGCAGAACATCCAAGCCACCCGTAACACTCTTATTCCAAAGAGCTAAATGCTCGAATTGAAAAATCATATTGAATTTGCCCTGCTCCTCGCCTACCCACATTTCCGCTTGATCGACACTAACACCACTCGCTTCACCAACGGTCATAATGTCATAACGATCAAATGTTTCCTGTTTCAGCTCCTGAAGAAAATCGTGAATTCCTTCCCGATTCATATGACCCGCGCCGGACGAAACGAACGGAAGATTATCTGGATTTGGCAGATCAGGAAGACCTGGAATTTTCTTAATATGTGAAATAGCATCCACTCGGAAGCCGTCGATCCCTTTATCTAGCCACCAATTGACCATACCGTATAATTCCTGACGCACTTCAGGATTCTCCCAGTTGAGATCAGGCTGTCTTTTGGAGAAGACATGCATGAAATATTGCTCTGTAGCAGGGTCAAGCTCCCAGATCGAACCGCTAAAAATACTCTCCCAGTTATTCGGTTCCTTACCGTCCTTAGGATCTCTCCAAATATAATAATCGCGTTTCGCATTATCCTTGCTGGAACGTGCTTCTACAAACCAAGGATGTTCGTCAGAAGTATGGTTAATGACAAGATCCAGAATCAGCTTCATGCCCCGTGCATGAACCTCGCTTAATAGCTGATCGAAATCAGCCATACTGCCGAACTCCGCCATAATATCCTGGTAATCTGAAATATCATATCCATTATCATCGTTCGGGGATTTATAAATAGGACAGATCCAAATGACATTAATACCAAGGTCCTGTAAATAATCAAGTTTTGAGATGACTCCCTGCAGATCTCCAACACCATCGCCATTGCTGTCCATAAAGCTCCGTGGGTAAATTTGATACGCCGTGGCTTCTTTCCACCATGTTCTGTTCAATGTATGCAGCTCCTTCGTATTCATATACCCTCTTAGGAAAATATTTTCCTACTTAATTCACAAATTAGTGATTTTCATAATAAAACTTAAGATTATCGACTAAAAAACTATCTATTTAGAGTTTATTCAAGGAAATTATTTTCCTATGCGATCATTATAGGATCTTTTATTTTCCTGGTCAATAACAATCTTTTGGATTCTTGAAGCTATCCGTGATATGCTTGCGATATATTCTAGAACGAATACAAGATTGGAAAGTTATGGTGATATTCTTGAAGGTAAAAATTAAAGATATAGCCAAAATGGCTGACGTTTCAATAGCTACCGTTTCAAGGGTTGTCAATAACAGCAAACCGGTAAACGAGGAAGTTCGTAAGCGTGTATTGGAAGCCATGAAACAAATGAATTACCGTCCTAATGTCATCGGTTCAGATGCAGGTAGACCGGATACACCTCTGATTGGTGTCATTATTCCGCAGAACAGTAATACCGTGCTTGATGATTTCAATATTGGCATACGTGATCTCGCCGAGCTATATGGTTATGATGTTTTGGTCGGGTTAACAGACGGAAGTGTTAATAGTGAACTTCATTATTTGAACTTATTCCACCATATGGGGACTGAGGGTTATATATATGTAGGCTCGGTTCCGAGTAAGGAGCACTTGGAGATTATCCAGAAATCCGGGTCACCTTGCGTGTTAGTTGGAGAACAATCTCAGATTGATTCGATCCCTTCTGTCCATCTGGATAATGTTACCGCCTCCTATGAAGCCGTTACTTATCTGATTCAAAAAGGACATAGAAGTATCGGCATGATCCGGGTATCTGGAGATAATGCAGTGGGTGGCGATCGATATCGCGGCTATCAACAAGCGCTTATGGATGCAGGCATTACCTTAAGAGAAGAATGGGTAGTAGAAAGTGGAATGGCCGTAGAAGATGGAAGTGACGCTATGCGCCGGATTAAGGATAGCGGGGAGCTACCTACTGCGGTTTTTTGCTCCACAGATTGGATAGCTGTAGGGGCGATGAATTTTCTGATTGATAACGGTATTCGGGTGCCAGAGGATGTTGCGGTGTTCGGATTCGATAATAGCTTTATCGCTTCTGTCGTTCGTCCCAAGCTGTCCTCGGTGGAATACTCCGGAACGGAGATTGGAATGACTGCTACCCGAACTTTAATCAAGCTGATTAAAGGGGAGACTGGTATTCAGCATCATGCAAATGTAGCTCATTATTTGGCAATTCGTGAAAGTACGGGTTAGGGAAAGCTTCCCTAACCCTATTTTAAAATCTGATAATGGTTATTGTGTAAATCCTACACGGGCGCGTTCCCGTCCTTTAGTATCTAGTGTAATGGAACAGACGGAAGTTATGGGAATATAAAGCTCCTCAAATTCTGTCCGATATTTGATAAACTTCTCAGTTACCGTTTCCAAAATGCCTTTTCTAGCGTTAGAGCCATCTACAAAATAAATGGTTACCTCTTTGCCCTGCAAAGCTTCCAGCATCATTCACTTCACTCCTTCGACTTACAGATTTGTGATAACTTTGTCGATAATCCCGTACTCCACTGCTTCCTCGGCTGACATGAAATAATCCCGATCCATGTCTTGTTGTACCTTCTCCACCGTCTGTCCGGTTCGGTCCGCTGTAATCTGGACAAGCACTTCCCGTAGCTTCAAAATACGTTTGGCTCTAATCGCAATATCACTGGCCTGCCCCTGCGCACCACCATGTGGCTGGTGAATCATAATCTCACTATTCGGCAGCGCATAACGTTTACCTTTAGCCCCAGCTAACAATAGAAGTGAACCAAAGGAAGCCGCCATACCTGTGCAGATCGTATTTACTTGCGGTTTAATGAGCTGCATTGTGTCATAAATACTTAATCCCGCTGTTACGGAGCCCCCTGGACTATTGATATACATATGTATATCTTTATCTGGATCCTCAGCTGATAAGAACAGCAATTGGGCAACAACACTATTCGCTAATTGATCCTCAATCTCCGCCCCTACAAACACAATTCGGTCCTTTAAGAGCCGCGAATAAATATCGTAGGATCTTTCCCCTTGATTCGTTTGTTCAATGACATAAGGAATGTACGCCATGCGTATGCGACCTCCATCCGTTTATTTTATTTGAAATCTACCCTGTAAACGGATTAGTCTATGGATAGGATACGTTAAGCGGGCAAAATATTATTTTTATTATTGCGTATCTTAATTTGGAGCTCATTCGTTTATTATTAGAAGTAACCGAAAGCACTTTACCGGAAAAGGGGTTATGCAGAGTGACCAGCCTTGAGAAGCTTAGCGCCGGCCATGAACCGGATGAGAATCATACCACGTCTTTGCAAATGGCCCTGAAGCGGTATTGCCTTACACTGACACAATCCCCGTGGGAAGCCGAAGATTTGGCTCAGGATACGTGGGTCAAAGCACTGGGCTATATGAGGACTTCCAAACATTCGAAGCTGAAGAGCGATATGAACGATACAAGTCAAATGAACAATAATTCAGAACATACAAGTCGTACGAATTTCAGCTTGCTAACGAATCATCCGAATCCTGAGGCGCTACTCCTGCGGATTGCCAGAAATACCTGGACAGATATTATGCGGCGAAAAGCGACGTTATCACGGGTGCTGGAAATGGATCATTCGCGGACAGAGGAAGCCGCAGGTAACGGCTTATTTGAGATTGAGGCTGCTTTTCAAGCCTTACAAAAGCATCTGTCCCCGCTTCAGCAAGCGGTCTTCCTGCTCCGCGATGTATTCGAGCACTCCGGTATCGAAGCTGCCGAAATCCTCGAAACCACGGAAGGAGCGGTTAAAGCCGCTCTGCATCGAGCTCGGCAAGCCCTTCCTGCAGTCAGACAAGAGCTTCTTCAATCTGACGGTCCTTCCATACTGCAGGATACGGAATTACAGATTGCCTTGAATCGTCTTGCATCCGCCTATGAACAAGGGCAAATCGCCGAGTTGATTGAGCTTGTCCTTGCAGATGAAAGTCAAGACACTGTAATGGCCGTGTCCAGCCAAAGCTTCCAGAGCTTCCAAAGCGTTCAACCTTTCCAATCTGGCGGATTCAGCTCTATGGGCTGGAACTATTCCGAGCCAGGAATGCGGATGGTGGCTTAGTCTTTCGTGACGCTATTTCGTAATACTGGAGTAAGCTTAGCTAAATGAAGCACATTACGTTACGTTATAACCGAACAAATATTAGTTTTGAAAAGTATGAGTTTGATGAGATAGGTATGTTTTGTGAGTTAGGTCAGTTTGATGAGTTGTATAGTTGGGTGATGTTTTAGCTTTGAGCTAGTGACGTTGCAAAATGTGCAACAGAATCCATGAAATCAACGCTAAAAAACGAATCTACTGCACTATCTGCAATAGATTCTTAATAAAAGTGACTTTTAAGTCGATTTCTCATCTTTTGATTGTATAAAGTGCAATAGAATCAAATTATGTCCTATATAGTTTAAATTCTATTGCACAAAGTACAATCACACTAATGAAATCTCCTCACATATCTTTATGCTTCATTCATCACCACTCATCACTCTTTAAGGTACAATTCCCCTGCTTTCTATGGAAACCTTTAATTAGACTTATAAATAAACATTAATGTTAGTTAGGAGTGATATTTTATGAGGAAAATTCTTATCTTAGGCGGCACGCGCTTTTTTGGAAAAAGGTTAGTTGAACGATTGCTACAAGATTCCATAAACGACGTAACAATACTTACACGCGGGGAAACTAGCGATTCCTTTGGAGATCACGTTCAACGGATCCATGCGGACCGTTTCCAAGCAAACGAGCTCGCTCAGGCGGTAGGAGATACACTATGGGATGTCGTGTTCGATAATATTTGTTATTCACCGGACGAAGCGGATCAGGCACGCCGGATTTTTGATGGTAAAACGAAACGGTATATCCTCACCTCAAGTTTATCCGTCTATGATTTCAGCGAAGAAGCGCTGATCGAGGACATTTTCGATCCTGAAACTTACCCTATCCACCACGGAGGGCGAAATGATTTCACCTATCAAGAGGGAAAAAGACTCGCGGAAGCCGTCTTCATGCAGCAGGCTAGCTTTCCAGTCGATGCGATTCGCTTTCCAATTGTGCTGGGCATAGATGATTATACGCGAAGACTTCATTTTCATATTGAGCATGTCCGTAATGAGTTGCCTATTGGTATACCGAATCCCGAAGCACATATCTCCTTTATCCGTTCGGATGAAGCTGCTGATTTCCTATATTGGCTCGGCTGTAGCTCTACTATGACAGGACCGTTCAACGCTTGCTCAGACGGTACGGTTAGAATTAAGGATATTCTCACAATAATTGAAGAAGAAACAGAGAAACACGCCATCATCCAGAAGCAAACCGCAGACGAGCATATGTCACCCTTCGGAATTGAACAATCCTGGTTTATGGATACGACAAAAGCCCAGTCGGCGGGGTACAAGTTTCTCAATCTAAAGAACTGGCTCCCAGAGCTAGTTAGCTCTCTGAACAAAACCTACGAGGAATAACTTCTCCCACACACAAGCCCTCTTCACTCATTCATCTATGTGACAAAAGCTACCCCTAAGTAGATATCTTCTGCGAAGGTGGTAGCTTTTTCATTTCACAAAACCTCTGCGAACATTTCAGATAACTGCACTCTATACAACTAAATCAAGCTAGCCAAGCTTATTCTCGACTTTGGTTGTATTCATTGCAATTAAAATCTAGCTAAACACCACTGACAGTCATTTCTCGGAGAAATAACTGCACTAAATACAACTAAACACTCTTTAAGGAAAACACATCCTTCAATAGCTGCATTAAATACACTTAAAGTGCAAAAAAGGTAGTTAGAAGAATCTCTCCTCTAAGCTACCTTTTTACGTTACTGAATTAGTGAATCAAGTCGCTTCCGATGTGCGGGCAGTCAATCAAATCTTCCCCTATGCGGAGATTGTCAAATAAGAGCGCTCCTCAGGCGTTTCAGCGCCAGGTGAATCACTGTCATCCCCAGCGATAATCTCGTCTACAATGTCCGAATTAATCTTGAAGACGTTGATTTCCTTGAATAATTTTTGCGAAATCTCATTAATCTCAACGGCTTGGCGGGCAATGTCGTGGATCGCGTTGTCCTGTTGTACGCTAGAGGCATTCACCTCCTGAACCCCTGCCGCAGTTTCCTCAGCAATGGCAGCCACGTTGTGAACAGACTCTGCGAGTCTACGATTCATAGTCTGTGTCATATCTACCTTGTCATGGATTTGCCCAATCTGCTTACTAATCTCAACGATCGACTGATCTATCGCTTCAAAAGACGACAACGTTTCTGCCACTTTTTGATCCTGCTCTTCAAGATTTCCTTTGGTCTCCAGCATATATTGCTGAAATTCATCCATCCCTGCTTGCAGCTCGTTAATAATCTGACTGATATGTACGGAGGACTCTTTGGTCTGATCAGATAATTGTCTCACTTCATCTGCTATGACAGCAAAGCCCTTCCCATAAACTCCCGCCCGCGCTGCTTCAATCGCTGCATTTAGTGAGAGAATGTTGGTCTGGTTTGAAATGTTTGTGATCGATTTGGTAATTCTGGAGATATCCTTCGATTGGTCGCTCAATTTGGTTAAAGCAAGATATACTTTATTCACAGACTCACGTGAGTGCTCTGATACCTCGCGCAAAGCGATGACGGACTCGGAACCTTTTCGAGTATTGTGATTAGCCGTTTGACTTGTCGAGAGCATAACCTCGGTATATTCCGTAATTTCATGAACTTCCCGTTCCAATTCCTGAATCAAGCTTGCGCTCTGCTCAGATTGTCCGGCTTGCTGCTCAGCGCCTACAGAGATTTCCTGTATTGTGCTTACGATTTCTTGATTCGTATGAGCGGTGATCGATGAAGATTGTTGAAAAGAGTGCGAATAAGTCGCGAGCGAAGAAGCTACCGATTGGGTCTGCTGAAGCATCTCTCGTACCCGCAACACCATATGGTCGAAATGATGACTCAGACTTCCTAGCTCATCATTATATGGCGAATTAATCTGCTGCCGCAAATCTCCCTCAGCAATTTTACGTAGAGCCACTTGCAGCTTATTTATAGGGTTCAGGAAGGAACGAATAAGCATAACAGCAATAGTAAGTGTGAAAATGAATACTAGTATTGCTGCATAAGCCCCCATAGAACTAGTCAGATTTAACAAATCAAAAGAATAGTCTTGAGCCTTCTCTGCGTTCTCTGCTGCTGCTGTATATAGTTTCTCATTGGTCTCCAGCATAGCTTTATTCATAGCCAATGCCTTCGTATGTAATTCATCAATTCGTTCCAGAACGGCCATGGGATCAAGCTGCTCATCCTTTAGGGTATTCACTAATCCGTCAAAATAGCCTGTATATCCTCCAACTTGATTATGTAACTGTTCTAACTCCTTAGACGCTGGCGAATCTGCTTCAAACTTCACTTTACCCAATTCTTCCATTAGCTTTGTCTGCTTGTCTTTAAAAGGTTGGGTAAATTCTAAATCGCTAGAACCCGCTAGAGAGGTCTCCACACTGTTCATTTCTTGAAGCAGTTGAGTAATGGTGGATACTGTAATTCTTTTTTCCATCTCCATTTTTTGTGTTTCCATAGAGATTTCTACTTGATTGATTTTATAGTTTTGGTATAGCGCTACCCCTAGAAAGAATAGTACCACGGCAGAAAAACTCAAGATCAACTTCCACTTCATTGATAGATGCATAGACCTAGCCTTCAACAATATCATCCTCCGTATAAAGCCTCATATGGCAATAGGTACTTTTTACTAATATCTAAATTGTAGAAGCTGTACATTAAATACCGGACACAGTTTTGTATGAGAAATGTAAATTTTGTCGAGTACACGTTCACAACTATCCTATTGCAATTGACGTAACGTTAAGTGCTAAAATACTTCTTATAGGGCGCCTTATCAATCAATAGAACGGGAGTTGTCTATGAGTGGATTTGTGACCATTGATAAGCTTTCTACGCAAATCGGACTGACGAGTCGGACGTTGCGTCACTGGGAAGCACAAGGATTATTTGAAAGCCACCGTGAGGCTAGCTCGGGTTGGCGAATTTATGATGAGCACGCAATTCTTGCCATTCAAATCACTGCATTATTAAGAAAGCTTGATATTAGTATTAAAGATATCGGAACCGTTCTAAAGAACATGTCCGTACAGTCCTTGTATGAAACACTTCTTCAGCAATCCGCTTCAATTCATAATGAGAAATCCAAGCTAACACAAAAAGATCGCGAAATCCGCTTCTTATTACAATTAATATCCGCACGTACGGAGGAGTCCATAACTAACCATTTGTTATTAGAGCTGAATGAAGAATCATGCAATACATTGGATGATTTGAATGAGAATGAGGAGGTTCTATCTATGACAACAATTAAACACTCTCCACCTATCCATGTAAGATTCATTACACTTCCAACTATGAGATTTGCTTATAACATTGCAGTCAGTACATCCCCAGAGGATGAAGCTATGCTACCTGTCTTGGAATGGTTGGAAGCTAGCCACCTCTTGGGGACGGCACGTTTATTTGGCGGGAATACAAATCCGCATCCTAGTGGTGAGAATAACCCTTATGGCTATGGATTCTGTGCCTCCATTCCTGAAAATGTAGAAATACCAAGCCACCTTAAAGAGATGCGGTTCGACGGCGGTCTCTATGCGATGACGGAAAGCAGTGATGATATCTACGGCTCATGGCAAGCACTGATGAGTTTTTTGGATAATAACCTTGATTATCAAGCTGACCACGATTCAAGATTATGTCTTGAAGAGCATATCCGTAACGATAGTCCCAAAGGCAGCGGAAATGAGTATGTATTAAATCTGCTCGAACCTGTAAAAAAGAGAGCTTAAAACAAAACGCTCTCCTTTGCCCATCATGGCATTGGAGAGCGTTTCTATTATCATCAAAAAATATGATGATCGCTTAAGATTGACTCAGCTTTAACAGCTTCGCTAACATTTGAGCTATTTCTTCACGAGTCGCTGTATCTTTTGGAGCAAAGTTAAGCCCCGTACTTTCTGCAACAGGCTTGCCTGAAATAATTCCTGCCTGCTGAGCAGCTGCGGCTGCTTCAAGAGCATAAGAGCTTATCGACTTCTGATCCGCAAAAGCTGAACTGTCGCCACTTACAGGCAATGTCCAGTTCATAGCTTTCGCTAATCGCACGATCATGACAGAGAGCTGCTCACGAGTTACATTAACCCGAGGATTGAACTGTCCATCACTCACGCCGGTAACAATTCCCTTGCGATTAGCCCACGCTACAGCTGCCGCATAATAATCGTCAGCCTTAACATCTGTGAAGTTTCCTGCTCCTTCTGCGCCCAGATTAACACCAGCCAATCGAGCTAGGAGCAAGGTAACATCTGCTCTGGTTAGTTGACTCTTAGCTCCGAACTTACCTTCACCAATGCCGGTAATTACATCACGAGCTGCCAAATACGTAATAGAATCTTTAGCAAAGCTGCTGCCAATATCAGAGAAGCTCACTTTGTTGTACCCTACTGCATACGTGGAGAATTGTGAAGTTTGGAAATTCAGTTGTCCCTTTGCTGCGTTATAGCTACTGCCTGCTAGTACAACCGCTTGCCCCGCATTCGTCAAATCATAAGCTACGACTGCATTAGCATCTTCATTTGCTCCTAGTGTATACGGCACTGTTATTGTCGCAAAACCAGCACCTAGGTTAGAGAGACGCTGACTGCCAGCGGAAATCGCCAGGTTTATTACTGGACGACTGCCAACCACAGCCTGAGCTTTGCCTTTCCCATCCGTGTCCACACTGCCGATGGACAGCTTAATGTCCTCACCCTTTGCTGCTGTGTGCACAGCCGAGAGTGCATTACGATCCAATGTTATCGTACTAGCTCCTGCTTCAACTACAACTGACTTTGCAATACTACCTGTAAGTGCCGCAAAAGCACTCGATGGGAAGTTAAGTAGAACTTCACCTGAAGCTGCATCAACCTTAGAGCGGAATATCAACTGACCATTAGCATTATTCGCCAGAGACCTAAGTCCCTCTGTAACCATATCCAAAGTAACGGAGGCAACTAACTTACCTTCTGCATCCGCTGAAGCCTTAACCTCTACGATAATCTTATTACCTTCTGTGGTTACAGCTGGTGTTGTCGCCTGTTTAACTGGATCTTTAGTCGTTACCGTTGTACCAGGTCCCGGATTTGAAATCACCGGATCTACTGCGGATACGGTCACAGTAGATTCAGCTACGCCATAACCATCTGCGCTATAGGCGGAGATAACCGCTGTTCCCTTTGCCAAGGGAGTGACCTTTCCGTTGTTATCAACGGAAGCAACACTTGGATTCGAAGAACTCCAAGCTACCACATTCGATCCACCCTCAGCAGGAACTACGCTAGCCTCAAGCGTTGCTGAAGCTTCGCCAACCTTCAATGACAAAGAAGTCCGATTCAGTGTTACCTTCGATACATTCAATTGATAAATGGCCACCGTACCACCAACTTCATTCGCTACGAGTACTAATGGCAATCCAGTCGGGCTTGATGTTGCCGAAATAAATTCGATACCTTCTGGACCAGTGTCCGTTTCAATGGTGTTCGCAGGTGTGAATTGACGTGTATTTATATAGTTCACAAAGTTCGGTTCCTCTGGATTCGTCACATCATAAGTCATCAGACCACCGATTCGCTCTAGACCAATAAAGGCCAGCGCTTTTTGTCCAACCTTGCCTACCTTGACATACTCAGGCTCCGGTCCTTTTTTGGTACTACGGTTATCCATGGTCGTGTTACTGTTGCTTGCATTGAAATATTCTGGCAGGCGTTCTCCGGTAATCTTTTCAAAGTCGCTGCCACTATCGTAGACCTGTTCCATAGAATCTGCTTCCCAAATGGAAAATGAACGGCCACCGTACAAGTAAATTCCATCATTGCCCATGTCAGACATAACTTCTACACTATCATATTTATCTTTATTTTTATTCAGAAACTTAGCCGCATCTGATTCCGGATCTAATGAGCCCTTCATTTTTTTGACTGAGCTCACGTTCACTTTACTATCCCATTCCGTTGCGTCACCTTCGTTGGCCGTGAACAGATAAGTTTTACCTCCGACCGTGTACTGATCTATACCATCAGGCATATACGTACCGAAGAATGGAACATTTTCTAAATTCACTTTATTATCTTTTACCAGGTCCAGAGCATTGTTAGGAAGGCTTAAGTCCTTGAAACCTAATCCTTTAACCCATAGAACCTGCTTGGAGGCAATATCGATGGCAGCAATAGCATTATTCTCTTGAAGCGCTACATAAGCAATGGTCTGGTCATCAGAAAGCACGACAAACTCCGGCTCCAGATCACGTATCGCATCCTTTTTTTCGCCTTTGCCCGTAATCTGTTTAGTTACCGGATCAGCTACTCCACGAATATGGACAAGATCGTCAATTACATCAGGGTTATCGAACTTCACCTGAATCGAAGTGTCCTTGAGCGTATCAATGATCGTTACACTACCTTCAGGATCACCGACAGTCGTGCGTGGTTCAGCTTCGTCCGCTGTCAAAATGTAACGGCCATCATCGGTATACTTCACCATGTCCGGTTGTACTCCAGCTTCATAAGAAGCCAACATTTTACCATCATAATCGAGTACAAGAACCTTACCGTTCTTCATAGCATCTTCTTCTTGAATGGCTACAGCGATCCGTTTAGTAGCGGTGTTGATATCTACACTCGTCAGGTCTCCGTATGTAAATCCATCCACTTCGGATAGCTGTTCTACATTAATACTATATTCTTTTTGCGGATTAGAAGGGTCCTTGAGATTCACAATATCAACTGTTGCAGGGTGAGATGAACCATTAACGAGGTAGAACTTGCCGTTATCACGGTTAAACTTCACGATCTCCGCCACGCCGCCATCTTTATTGGTCACGCCTACAGCGTATCCGCCGATCTTAGTTACACTAAGTAGATCTGGAGTCAAAGGTGCTGCGGCTTCCGCCACATTCAGTGGTACTATAGCTTCTGTCTTCTTCCGGGGTGTCGAACTGTCATACACTGCGATACTTACGGTGGCCGCCCCTACTTTCGTAGGAGTTCCACTAATATTCCCAGATGCTGCATCCAATGATAGTCCGTCCGGTAAACCCGTAGCTTCAAAAGAATAAGGCTGTACTCCCCCATAAACGGACAATGTTACCGAATAAGGCGATCCGAGCTTTGCTTCTGAAAGATTCTGAGTTGCGATGCCAAGATCGCCTACATTTATTCCCCATTGTCCATCTGCGCTGTTATGCGGCTTTGCCAAGGCCAAAGCTGAAGCATCTAAGGCATCAAAGCTAATCTGTTTGAAATCTGCTTTATTGTTGTCTGAATCTACGAAAGCAACGCGTCGAACGGACTTTTGTTTAGAAGTACCTTCCGCTTTCCCCGTAGGATAGTCCGTCTCGTATCCATCTATCTTAGCATTATCATCATTTGCTGCTACACCAATCATGTCCACGTAACTACTTGACATTGTTTGAAATGGATTCACAACCTGCAGCAAGTCTGTACTGCTTAGCAGAACAACCTTCATGCCTTTGTTATTAAAATACATCCCCGGCCAGGACTGATCGCCTTTGGCACTGATATCGTTTTTGTGATCCTTGTTGTTGGCATCATCGGTGATGAGATAAGAAGAATGAGCTTTAATGGTTCCGTTCAAATCCAACTTGCTCCATTGCCCAGCGAGCTTAGGATCCGAATATTGTACAGACCAACCTACTAAACTCACATCGGAATCAGTTGGGTTATATAATTCAATGTAACCTTTCGAGAAAAATCCACCTGATGCATCGGCAGTGTTACCCCCACCATAAACTTGATTAACAATAATATGAGGAATCTTCACATTGTATTGACCGTCTGCCGTATAAGGCGTACCTGATTGAACGGATGCAGCCACTGCTGGACCTGCCATCCAAGCGGAACCTAACAACATCTCAGCTGTAAGCATAAGAGAAACAATAGCTTTACCAGTGGGTTTCAAGTAGATTTTCACTCCTATTGATAGTTTCTATCAATATAGAGTAATAGTATTACCTAACCTGCAGATTTGCGTAATGGTGATGTAAACATTCTCTATGCAGTAGCAGGAGTTATTTTCACAAATATAAATCGTGTAAGAGGCCCGACTAATAGAATTTGCAGTGGAAGTGCAACAATGAAATTCTTACCTATCGCAGACAGATAAGCCATCGGTAGTGCTGAGGTGAACCCTACATGAAGAAGTGCGCCATAGAAGGACATAAACAGCACCATTCCGGTCACCATAAAAAAGGAGATGAACATGATTTTTTTTATCATCGGATCATTCTCTTTTACCAGCTTATGTGCGATCCCTTTCGCAACTTTCCCTACAACAAAGACATCCAGAATAAAAGCAACTACAAACGCAGGTACGTAGCCGATGATCACATCTTTAACTAACGTACCTGACCAGCCCTCCATCAGCGCTACATTGTAAATGCTCATACCCAGCACCATCAAAGCACACATGATGAATGTAAATAATAATGCTTCTTTTTTGTTTCTTCCCATCTTCAAGCTCCTTTTATCTCTCAGTATTGTCAACCTGGATTACAATATCACAGCCATTCGAACTAAGTCAACCAAGTTGACAATGAATACAAATGACTTATACTTGGATTAATGAGCGATGATTTAGGAGTGTTCACATGGATAACCATCTGCAAGAAATGAATCTTATTGATTTACTTAGTGAGAAACATCTAGCCCTACGTAAAATAGTGACTGACCAAGACCCGGACCAAATTAATAAGACTGAATCCCATATCCTAGCAGTTCTTGAAAAACATGAAATGCTCACAATCTCAGAAATCAGTAGAATTATTCATATTTCAAGACAGGGTACGCATAAAAGTATTCAAGGACTGTTATCCCTCAACTATGTAGAAGCCGTGGAGGTCAAAGGAAATCAACGTGACAAAAACATCATCCTTACCCAGAAGGGTATCGAATGCAATCAAAGAATGATGATCACCAAAATCGAATTAGAGCAAAGAATCGCTAACAAGCTTGGGGCAGCTAACGTAGAGCATCTCAAATCTTTGTTAAAAGAAGAATGGCTCTAAGCTCAAGCAAAAAAGACGCAGGGCTCCACCCTGCGTCTTTAAAAATCTTCAATTATTTTCCGGGAAATTGTCGTTAATTAGCTTTCAAAGCACTGTTTGCCGCGCTCTCCCCACCAAGACGACCTGAGGTAAAGGAGTACCCAATACCAACGCCGTTTCCAACATAAGTATCGTTAAACAACACGCCTTCAGATTCAAGACCTACAGCAAACAATCCTTTCACTGGCGTCCGTTTATCATTCAGAACTTGGAACTTTGTATTTACTAGCAAGCCCCCAACAGAACCCAAGTTATTGATTTCAGCAATGATTGCATAATATGGACCTTCTTCACCCATAGGTTCTAAATACTCAGCAGCTTTACCAAATTCAGAGTCAACACCAGTTTTTGTCGCTTCTTTATAACTATTGTAATTTTCTACAAACACGTCAACATCCATTCCTGCATTCGTAGCTAATTCTTCAATCGTATTTCCTTTGAAGCCATCTCCGTTCTCCACCATCGAATCAAATACTTTCCCGACATTTGCCCAAGGGTTCTCAAGTGTAAATTGATCCGCAAATTCAGCATAGAATTCCGGTGGCATTCCTGGAAGACTTGGTGCATGAACACCGTTCATTCCTTTGGTCTGAAGTGCATCCAATTGGGATTTCGAGACAATAACCATATGATAGGGTCCATTAAATGCACTTGTATTCGCTGCTGCAACCGAAGTTAGAGTCGCTGCTTCATCTCTGAATCTTGCGCCAGAAGTACCTACATTCATGAAATTCGGAAGATAAGTCAACATTAGTGGATAACTTGCTTCAAAAAGCTCATATTGTGCTTTTAGACCTTGTGTTGCTCTAGCTAATGTTTGGTGAAGCATTTGTCCACCGAAGTTGTCCGGTACCTTGGCTCCAGCTTCCCATGCCATTTCGAGACCTTCCCCTACGTTTTGTCCTAATCCACCGTTAACCCCTTCGAAACCAAAAGCCTCTTTAACCATCTCTTTATTTGCAGCATAACCACCCGTTGCCATTATGAC
Source organism: Paenibacillus sp. FSL R5-0744 (assembly GCF_037972555.1). Classification (NCBI taxonomy): domain Bacteria; kingdom Bacillati; phylum Bacillota; class Bacilli; order Caryophanales; family Paenibacillaceae; genus Paenibacillus; species Paenibacillus sp. FSL R5-0744. The sequence goes on along the minus strand of NZ_CP150228.1, from coordinate 2,225,678 downwards.
ACTCTTCGCTGAAATTTCTAGCGTTGTACCGTCTGCTTTCTCAGCGACTACTCCCGTAACTTCTCCAGCTTCATTCGTAATCAGCTTCTTGGCAGTCGTTTCTGTGATCACTTGTCCGCCATGTTGCTCAACCGATTCGGACAACATTTTCCGAAGGATCTCTTCACGGGTTTCATAAGCCGGCAACACATGTAATTGTTCGCCGAAGAAGTTCAGGAAGCTAGTTTTATATCCTTTTTCGGCTAACCAATCGTAAGTTTCACCGGATTTAGTAACATATTGTCTAATCGCTGCTGCATCCACTCTCCAGTGATTGTTGACAATCCAATCCGCAATTTCTTTTTCCACATTTACTTTTAGATTATTACTAGTAGCAGCAGAGGAGTTGTAGAACTTACCTGCCCAAGACAGATTACTTGCTCCCCCGATGACACCAGTTTTTTCTATAATAATAACCTTCGCACCTTTATCAGCTGCTGTAACCGCCGCAGATACACCGGATGCTCCAGCGCCCACTACAACAACGTCGGTTTCCAGTTTTTCTGTTTTCCCTTCACCGGCTTTTTTGACACCTCCAGCTTTGAGGACTTCTAGATTACCTCCACCTTTGGTTACGGCATCCTCTACAGCGGCAAGCATGGCTTCACTGGAAAGACTGGCACCACTAACAGCATCAACCGCCAAGGTTTGTCCTTCTAGAATTTGTTCTTTCATTTTTTCAAGTGCGTTATCGCCTAGGCCCCCTGTTTCCGATTGGCTTACAATCTTAATATCTTTAATTTTATCGGGCTCATCCATAGTTACTTCTACCTTAATAATTCCCTCTTTACCTTCCGCTTCCCCAGTGAACGTACCCGCTTTAAAGGACGATGACGACGAATTAGCCGACTCCCCATTTCCCGTACATCCGCTCAGCATGGAAACGATCAGCACCATACAAAAAGATAACATGAGCATTTTCTTAACGAAATTTCTGTTCCGCATTCTGTTCTCCCCCAGTGTCTAATATCTTATAACCTGATGCAGATAACGTGATAATTTTCACAAACTTAATGATTAATCAACAACGCAATCTGACAGGCTATATACCGAAGTCTAAACCTTGGTGCTGCACCAAGGTCAATGTATACTTTTTGTCCAACTAGAAAAAAACATCTGCTCAAAGAGCAGATGTTTAATAAGAGAAGCTATTGGATTGGGATATTCACTTCCAAATAAGATCTATTCTGGCCTTCGATTTTCTCAGTAAGCAATAATTTCCCGACCACATCTCCCGCTATGGCATAATGATTAGCCTCGATATAGTCGATCATGAACTCCAAAGAGTTCTTCGTGATATATTTTTCATCCGGACATAATATGGTAGCTGAGATACAATGACTTGGGCTAATATACTCTGCATATTCTTCGCTATCCATTTCGAATTTTTGCGCTTCTTCCTCTAGTAAGGTAAGGCCCCAGCTGTAATCAAAATTATTGTTTTCGCTGACAAAGTTATCTGTATCTTCAATTCTAAAAGAATAAAATGCATAAGGAAGTAAATCCATCCAAGTGTTGACCAAACTTTTAACCATATCATTTTTTATTAATGCATTCTTATCCGTTTGCTTTAGTCTGTACATACCTGGCAGTTGTTTAAGTTTACACGTATATAAAGAGGACTCTAATCCCCTGAGTTCTTTATGAATTTCATTCATCTTATTAAGCAGCATCGTCTTCTGCTTGATCTCTTCTTCTAAATTCAATGCTGTTTCTTGCATCCTACCCATAACTTGCTCTGAAGAAGACTCCTTCATGAGGTTTGCCACTTCCGGTAATGGAATTCCCATACTTCTGTACCATCTACTCATAAGTAAATCTCTTGCATCTAAATCATTAAAATATCTGTAATTATTGCTGTTATCTTTAGTGGGCCTAACAATATCATGTTTCTCGTATAACCTCAGCGTATCCGCAGTCACACCGAGAATGGAAGCAAATTCCCCTATGCAATATTTCAACTGATGTTCCTCCATCCATATCATGCATACCCAGCCACATGAAATGATACACAGAAGGACCATTTTTAGATATGAAGTAGTTCATTTCTTACGATTCTAATGTATGCAAAAGATCATGCCAGACCAAACCAGTGAACTAATGTAAATCCAACTAAGGACAACAAGACCGAACCTATAAGCCCTGCTGCAAAAGATTTCATCCCCAGTCGTCTAAATGCGGCCAAATCAACGTTTAAACCAAGTCCAGCCATCGCCATAGCGATTAGCATATAAGCTATCGTTACAATTCCATTTGCCACTGATGCTGATACGATCCCTAATGAATTCACACCACTGACGAGTAAGAAGCCTAGAATAAACCAAGGAATAGGAATGCTTTTCCATGAGGCTTTAGATTGTCCACCTTGCACTTTTCTTTCTGCACGATTGGTCCAAACCCCAATTAAGATAGCAACAGGAACGAGTAAGGCCACCCGAGTCAATTTAACGATAACCGCCATATCTACTGCTGCGCTCCCACCTGCATCTGCTGCTGCGATGACGTGAGCAATTTCATGTAAGGTAGCTCCAGAGAAAACCCCATAGCCTAGATTCGATAAGCCTAGTAAAGGATACAAAAATGTATATAGCAACGTGAATATTGTACCTAAAATTGCAACTATCGCTGCGCCAATCGCAGTTTCGTCGTCTTTGGCTTTGATTTGTGGGGCTATCGCCACCACCGCTGCCGCACCGCAGATCGCTGTTCCGCAGGCGGTTAAGATACTGAGTCGCTTATCAACTTTGAATAGTCGGGCAAGTCCGTATACAACAGAGATCGTAAATACGATCACAATCACAGCCAGTAGAAATACCCGTGGACCTGCAGCAACAATATCCATTAAATTCAACCGCATACCGAGCAGGATAATCCCTAGACGTAGCAACTTTTTGCTGGAAAAATCAGTGCCATGGGTGATCGTACCCGGCACTCCGACTGTTGCCCGCCAAATAATTCCGATTAAGATGGCAATGACCAATTGGCCCATAATAGAGAGAAATGGAAAGCCTGCTAAATATTTTGCGACTAATGCAATGATTAAGGTTAACCCAATCCCAAGTGCAAAACCAACCTGTTTCTTATTGTTCGATTGGTATAATCCCTGTGAATCCCCCATGTCGTGTACACCCCTTGTATGAATCTCTAGATGACGGAGGTATGTATTTCCCTTCCCCCATGAATCAACAATAATACGCCATGGCTCGAAAGTTAAATACCAATATACTATCCGTAAGATTAGTAATCCTTATGCTTGAATCCATGCAAAAACTCATTTATGTACATGAGCGCCATTTCATTATTAAATGTTATTCGCTCTCCCCATCTGCGACTGACAATGATCCGGCATACACTTATCCAATCCATGACCGAATTAGTGAATTCCTGCTAAAGTACATCAAATGTTCTGATATCCTCTTTCACATCGGTAAATACTGCAAAAATACAGCAATCCCCCCGCTTATCACTTGAAAATGAATTCTGACGCAAGTATTACTGCAGATCCGCATGAATAAGTCGGTTAGCGATTGCTTATATAAATAAAAGATGTATTTTTGCAGGTTTATCCTCTACCCGTCATCTCAATTAGCTACTTTATTTCCTCACATTCACACAAAAAAGCTCCTTCGAGAAGGAGAATGCCGAAGCATCCACCTCTCCAAAAGAGCAATTGTGTTCCTATATTAATTTTTTTTAAATTTACACTTCAAGCTTCTGGAGCTTAGTTCCCTTCGGGAGTACAGAAGTTATATACTCGTGAACGGGATGTTGTCCTTCAGCTTCCGCAAGCACCGTCACAATTCCTTGGTCCGTACCCGTTCTGATCAGACGTCCCATTCCTTGTTTAAGTCTTAGCAGCATGTAAGGTAAATCCACATCTTCAAAAGGATTGGAAGTCTCCGCACGTTTTGCCATAAATACAGGGTCAAGCGGAGGATAAGGCAGCGACCAAATGATCACATTAGATAGTGAAGGTCCTGGTATATCTAATCCTTCCCACAGTGTCACCGCACAAAGCACACTATGCTCATCCCGCTGAAAAGCTGAGATCAGATAGCTGATCTCTTGATCCCCCTCATAGAGGAAAGAATACTTGCTGGATTCTGCTCTCTGCGAGCTGAGCTGCTTGAACTGCAGAAGTTCTTCGCGAGTACGGAATAACAACAGGGCTCTTCCTTCTGTCTGCTGGATAAGCTTCAGGGAGATCTTCATTTTCTCAGCAAAATCACCGCTCTGAAGCTCAGGTACATAGATACTCATCTGGTGCTCATAATCATAAGGTGAGTCTACAGAGAAAGACAGGAAGTCGTGTATCCCAAGACTATCCTTCAAGTATTGGAATGATTTATCCACGGATAATGTAGCCGAAGAGAATACGATTGGCATTTTTTGCGTGAATAAGCTGTCTTGAAGTACTTCCTTAACATTACGCGGCATGACCGACAGCGTTAAGCCATCGCTATCTTCTGTCGCCCAGCAGATTAATGCACCTGAATCCTCAAACAACCTCAATGCGATCTCTATGGTCTCCAAACGTTCTTCCACAATCCGCAATTGATATTCATCAATCGTGTACAGTCCACTTTCGAATACTAATTCTTCTTCAATAGCGGCAATTACACTACGCATGCGATGCACCTCACGGATTAGCGATGCATTTAGCTCAATGCTTTTTCGATCCGATCCAGGAATGGTGCGGCATTGACGACGAATGTGTTTAAACATTTGCTCACTTTGCATAATCGCTTCATCGATAAGAACAGCAAGCGTTTCACGAATCTCATTCTGTAACAGACGAGAGATTAGTTCTTCAAAGACAACATGCTTCATTTTATAGCCTAACGCCTTCATGGCGGCAGATTCTAACAAATGCCCTTCGTCAAACACAACTGCACAATGCTCTGGAAGCAGAGGAATTTGACCCTCTCGTTTACGCGCTTCATAAGTCCAGACATGCTCCATGTAATAATCGTGGGAACAAATGATCAGGTCGCTTGATTTCCGGTAATGATCACGGGACAACGTTTGTCCACAGCGATGACGCATATCACAAGTAAAACAATCCTGAAACGTATCCCAGTTGATCTTATTCCATTGTTCATCATTCAGATCTGGATAATCCCTACGGTCGCCATAGGCATGGAATTGCTGCATCGGTGCATGAGAATGTACAAAATCAGGTAAAGTACCATATAAACTCTCCAGCGGCAAGCTCCCATCATCATTGTTGCGAGCATGATCCAGCTTTTTCAGACACATATATTTATCTGGAGATTTCGCTAGTCTGGCATCAATATTCATATTCAGATGCTTCGCAAGCTTGGCAATATCACCCTCTGGCTTCACCAACTGCTCAATCAAGGACTCGTCCGCACAAGCGATAATCGCAGGTTTACCCATATACCGCGCATAACAAATGCTATATAACAAATACACTAAAGTCTTACCCGTACCGACCCCTGCCTCAGCAAAAATCGTCTTCTTCTCAGCAAAAGCTCGCTCCACCTGAAACGCCATGTAAATCTGTTCATCACGAACTTCAAATCCTGCCTCAGGAAGAATTTCATAGAATACATCGCCGACCCATTCCCCTACTTGCTCCATAAAAGGTCTGGTCCGATCATATTCAAAAGGATACTGTGTCGCCAACAAGCCTACCTCCAATATTTGATCAGGCATATCACGTTATGCCATGAAAAATAGAATCAACGGAAAAACTCTATTATCTCATAAGATTGGAGTAATTACAAAGTAGTTCATTCGAAAATATGTTAGATATCGAGTTTACGAGTACCAATCCATTTCACCATTTCAGGATCCCGATGTGAAAAGAACAAACTCTGATTCGTATCTAACGTAGCAATGGATGCCATATCCTCTTGGCTTAATTCAAAATCAAAGATATTGAAGTTTTCGATAATTCTTTCTTTACGAACTGACTTCGGAATCACAACGATTTCTCTTTGTGTGAGCCACCGTAAAATCACCTGAGCCACGGATTTATTATACTTTTCAGCTATGGATACCAGTAACTCATTCTGGAACAAATTATTTTTCCCTTCAGCAAAAGGTGCCCATGACTCGATTTGAACATTATTTTCAGTCATAAATTCCGCATTTTCGATTTGCTGGTTGAAAGGATGCGTTTCAACCTGATTTACAGCTGGGACTACTTCATTATGAAGAATTAAATCAATCAAACGATCCTCATGAAAATTACTAACGCCGATAGCACGGATCTTGCCCTCACGATATAATTCCTCCATCGCACGCCAAGAGCCATACACATCGCCAAATGGCTGATGAATTAAATACAAATCTAAATAATCAAGCTGCAATCGGTTCAGTGATTGTTCAAATGCTTTCTTTGTGCGTTCATAACCCGCATCTTGAACCCAGAGCTTTGTAGTGATAAATAATTCCTCTCTTGCTACACCACTCCGTTTAATTGCTCTACCAACTGCTTCTTCATTTTGATAAGAGGCTGCAGTATCAATTAGGCGATAACCTGCCATAATAGCGTCATAAACGCTTTGCTCACATTCGTTTGCATCTTGAATCTGAAAAACACCAAAACCGAGTATAGGCATTTCAACATTATTGTTCAAAACTACTTTTTGCATGATATTACCCTCCAGGTTTTCAATGATTGTGTGTAATTTCCCCTTGTACATCCTTATTATGTACCAGATGACAAAGCGACCGTTATCCCATTCATGCCAAATGTTTGCCTAATCCTCTCACTACCACTTCTGTATCGTATGAATATGGACTATAATCAGACTATTAAAAATGAGGGAATGATAGGATCAAATGTCTGAAATAATCACTAAACAGCAGAACGAACTCCTAAAAATTATTGATTGTTACTCAGAACAGGACGGTGTTCACCAAACTGCTATACCGTCTTTATTTTTCATGCGTGACTCGAATGCGTCCATACCAAGACATGGAGTTTATAAACCTTCCTTTTGTATGGTGGTTCAAGGGGCTAAGGAGGTATGGCTGGCACAGGAGCGTTTTAGATACACCCCCTCCGATTACCTCATTGCATCCGTTCACCTGCCAGTTATCGCCCAAGTCACCGAAGCTACTCCCGATGTTCCATATTTAGGCTTCAAGCTTGAATTTACACCAAGTCAAATTTTAGAGGTTTTACAGAATACTGAAGTTCGAGTTTACGCTAAAGAAAATCCTAAGCGAGCTATGTTTGTTAGCCAGATGGAGTCTTCTTTAATGGACGCCGTCCTCAGGTTGGCTCGTTTGTTAGATCAGCCTAAAGACATTCCAGTGCTAGCTCCATTATTTACAAAAGAGATTATTTACCGGGTGCTACAAGGGCAGAATGGGATTGCATTGGAACATATTGTAATGGAAGGAAGCTCAACTCATCAAATCAAAGATGTTATTGAACATATCATGAATAACTATGCTAGTTCTTTTAAGATTGAGGAGCTTGCCGAAATAGCGAATATGAGTGTTTCTTCGTTTCATCGGTACTTTAAGGAAGTTACTGCAATGAGCCCTATTCAGTTCCAAAAACATCTGAGACTTCAGGAAGCCCGCCGGTTATTACTAATCGAGTCAGCAGATGCCACCGATGTGGCATTTCGAGTAGGCTATGAAAGCCCTTCGCAATTTAGCCGTGAGTATTCCCGGATGTTTGGTTTTCCGCCTAAACAGGATGTAAAGCGTCTGAAGGCATAACACGTTTAGATAAAACCTAATCTTAAATAGTAACTAACCCAAATAAGGGCGAGCATAGCTAACTGTAAGAAACGATAACTAAGTAAGACTAGTAGGCAGCCGGTCATCACGACAGCCAGATGCCGCAAGCTTGCAGGTCGATCAATACCTCGTCGGGTGCCAATAACGGAACTTCCGTCGTTGCGACTCTGAAATTCTGCGGTCCAACGACTCTAATTTGTTTCATATACCCTCCGTTCAATAGCAACAAGCTTGACGAGTCTGTGAGTCGGATCTTCAAGCAAATTAGGATTAACAGAACACTGCTTAAAGCGAATGGGAACATCATTCTTCTTAGACAAAATAAAAACTCCCCTTCAAGTAAGGGTTATTAATTAAACCTTTGTCTACTTGAAGAGGAGCTTATCAAAATCGGTAGCCTGTTACGTAATTTATAATAGTGAGGTTACGAACTTCACCTCCGGAAAGCCGCTATTCGGTCCTTTCATTAAGATTCCGCCTTTATTTTTCAGATACATATCGAAGAAATCAAGCATATAGGCATTAATAACGGAGTTTGCTCTTTCGGGAGCAATCTTTCCGGTAACGCCCAGTATTTTGAATATCGGAGTAATGAACTGTACGTCGGTAAAATTCAAATGCTCCGTATTTTCGATATAGAGAATCTTTCCCCCTTCGTCGACTGTCTGGCGCATCCGTTCAAGTTCCAACTTTTTATCTTCCGTTACTTTATCCTCCCACTCTCTTGTTGAGCCCATACGGTTAAGCTCTGAATCCGTGTAGACCCGGTTATCCATCACCATTTTTAATTTTTCAAATTCGCTTTCCGAGTTGATGAACAAAAACGGCTTACGCAGACCCTCTCTTTCACGCAAACGATAAAGCCCTCCATCAAAGTCTATTCCAACCGCGATTCGCGGATCGTAAGAGGCGTCATAGGCCGTCGCTCCGCCGATGGAATGACCGAATACACCGACATTACCGAGATTAATTCTCCCTTTTAGATGACTTGGAATCTTCCCCGATTGGATGAGCTCGAATTGGTCCAGCACAAACGCCACATCGTCGGTTAAAACTTTACCCAACTTGTCGCGATTACCTCTTTCTGTCTGGTAATCATGGTCAGGCGAGAATAAATCGTTAGTTGTGCTGGTCGTGATTCGACCGTCTGGAAACTTGGTTGCAAATGTATTGTAGGTGTGGTCAATCACTGCCACGATATATCCGTGACTCGCGAGATATTCAGCTTGCGCCGTGTGGAGGAACCTGGAAGAGCCGAAGCCGGGATTCGCAAGGATCAGTGGGTATGAAGTCTGTGCAGAAGAGACTTCAGCCCCCGAATAAGCATGACTGGATACGTACTTTAGGTGTTGTAAAGTAAACCCGGGAAGGCCATAGTTCGTAGCCATATAACGTAAAATCTGGGTATCTGGAATAAAGGGAGCGTACTTGCCAGTGCCATCTTGAGCCGGATACCATACCTGAACCATCAATTCTCTCTTGCCTGTCGCGGTTTTGCTAAATGTTTCATCCCGGTTTTGGTCTATGAAATGAAAGATTTTCGTGCCTACCTGCAACTCGCCGGTTGGCGCCGGAAAGTCGAATACAGGAAACACATATAGGAAGCACCCCGTTACGATTAGCCCAATCACGATAAAAAGGCGGCCCAGCACCCTACGAATTCGCGAGGCAGTCCGAGCGACTTTCCGCTTTATGAAAACGTCCATAAGCGAAAGCATAAGCATCAGGATCGTAAATCCGTATAAAAATACAAGCTGAACCCTGTATCCTTCGACAAGCAAATGTATCACTAAAAAAATGGAGCCTGCTCCGCTTGTCAGGAGCAAAGCAGATCTTCGAATACGTTGATTTAAAATGAACAGGAGTGCCAAAAAACTAACATTTGAAAAGAATAACAGCATTTCAAAAAACCTCACGACAAACTCCCCCTTAAAAATAATCCTATCAATGGGTTAGTATAGAGGAGCTGCTAGGTTGATGCCATTGATCTAGATGACAATCACCTAACACTTTTGTAAGGTTTCGTGACGATGGCGCAGTGCAATATGCTGATATGTAGGGGAAAGAAATGCCCCATCTGCCGCATGTCATGCCCAAGGGATATTGACAAAATTAATTACTGAACATGTATTTCCGATTTGATATCATGTTGACTTAAAAATTTCATTAAATCATTACTAAGCTGCACAATCTCATTGTTAGCATTATTCGCATAATCCGGCAACATCATATCCCTAACCATTTTAGTTCGTAGCCATGTCATAAAGAAAAGGTCCAAAAATAAGTTTGGAAATTTAAGCACCATTTTAAGCATTGGTGGATCAATTGAAACGTCAGCTTTTTGTATTGCCCTTAGATACGCTTTTAAAGTGAATGTTATTTTGCGTGCTGTCTTTCTAGTTCTGGCTGTTTTTTTGTCAATAATCTTATTCTCAGAATGCAAAAAGCTCAACATGGCAATGTCTGATACGGAATGTGTGATTAGATACGCTTGCATATCTTTTTTAATAACGTAGGGAAGCTTTGCAGTTTTAAATAATTTTTGCAAGGTTTTCTATGCGTTCTGTCACTACACCATTAATTTCTCCAAATGCAGTTGCCGCTATAAACTTTGGTAGAAATCGAGCATGCAATACTCCATCTTTAATCTGTCCGCCGAAGCCGGGAAAAGCTGGTAAAAGTCTATCCCCTACGATATCCAGCCACGAAGAAAATCCAATTGAATTACTAGTCATCGTAACTATATTTTTGCTTTGATTATCTTTTAGCGCTAACAACGCTGCTTCGGACCGATCATAACGAACGGTAACGAAAATAAAATCGTATACATTGTCATTTTCGAGCGTATCAATGACATTCACTTGTATCGATCTAACTGTACCTTTTTCTATATACTGCAGGCCATTTTCTCTTAATGATTTATATCTATTCGAATGTGCAAACAGGCTAACGTCAAACCCTGCTTCAATAAGCTTAATTGCGTACATGCTCCCGATGACACCTGCACCAAAAATTAAAATTCTATCTTGTTTTGCTGACATATAAACCACCCCTACTTATTAATATTCCCTTTGGAATATCCGACAACGTGTTGTATGATGTGATTATAAATTTTCATTATTCCTTGATCAACCATCAGTTTTTTATGATTTGTCGGATGATATTCTTATTCACTAATAGGAGGGAAACATGAAAAAGCAACCCCAAATAACGGAGAAAACAAAAGTTTGTAGAAGTTTTTTGTGAGTTATATAGCCAAAAGCCGATTGAGAAAATTTCGATTCAGGAAATTTCGAATAAGTCAGGATATAACCGCAGCACCTTTTATCAATACTTTACTGACATTTACGAATTGTTAGACTCTGCTGAAAATGACCTATTGAATGAAATGAAAAAAGAATTGGCAAATAAAGAGCTATCGATGGATACAGTTCAAGATACGCTCTATTGTCTGGATAAAAAAGAACATCTCCTGGTTCTTAATGCCCTTTTGGGTGATTATGGAAGTGCCCGTTTTTTAAAACGCTTAAAAAAAGAAATCACTTTGGATCAATTAAAATTAAACGTTCCGCAAAACCAATCCTTAACGCCATACTTCATTGAGTTTTACCTGACAACTGCCCTTTCTTTATTTCGTCTTTGGCTCCAGCGTCAAAAGGATTTATCGTCAGAAGAATTTTTCAAGTTAGTAGAGAACCTATATTCAAAAGGGATTACACCCTATTTTAAAGAATGAGTCTGTCATTCAAACCAAATCCATATGTTGTATAACAATAAAAAAGCGCGCATAGGCTTGTTTACACAATATACTCCATAAAGACTGACCTACTCTTAATGGTCCGCATTCTGTAAATACAGACTTCTGCAAGTTTTTCTTCAGAGAAATTGCCTCTATTTGTGATACGGTTCACCGCGCTGTCTGTAATGGCAAGTTTTTGAGCCATCCTTTGCGGGAGTGTCATATTTTTCCAAATAGGCAGTCCCGCCGACACGTGCCCACCAGCAAATCCGGTCAACTAATAGCCGAGATATTGGATATATTCCGCCTGACATGTGATGGGGTCCAAGCTAAACAAGCCCGGCACAGTGTTTCGTGCATGGGCTTGTTTTGTTATTTGGGATGAGAACCCCATATTAGGCTTTACGTATGCTAATGGATCAGCTGCCATAAACTTCGAACTCATAAAGAGAATACCAGTCGCCTGTGCCTCGATCTGTCGCATGCATCCTTATATACCTTGCATTTACCGGTTCAAAGTAGATATCGTCTATACCACCGTCTCCATTCGTTGTCATGTATATATCCGTCCAGTTGGTTGCATCGTTCGACACCTGAATCTTATAGCCCTTAGCATGAGCATACTCCCAGTTGAGTTTGACATTGTTGACGCGGGTTTCCTGTCCGAGGTCTACATAGATCCATTGCGGATTTGAATACAGGCTGGCCCATCTTGTCGTTACATTACCATCCACCGCTTTATCGGCCGTTAATGTAGATGTCTCGTTGGAAGAGGATGTTGCCGATTTGTTTAACGCTAAATTCGGTTTGCCATAAACCTGGAATTCATATAAGGAATAGCCATAGAAGGAGTAAGCTCTTTGGGTTCCGTACATTCTTACATACCTTGCATTTACGGCAGTAAAGAATATATCGTCAATCCCCCCGTCTCCATTCGTTGTCGTATACACATCCATCCAGTTGACAGTGTCATTCGATACTTGAATCTTGTAGCCTTTGCCATAGGCAAGCTCCCAATTCAATATAACTCGATTTATGTTATAAGCCTGCCCAAGGTCGATCGTAATCCATTGCGGGTCTGCAAACTGACTGGCCCATCTTGTCGTCACGTTACCGTCAACCGCATTATTCGGAGAAAGAGCTGCCTCTTGATTGGAAGATGACGTAGCTGTATTATTTAACGCCAAATTTGTTGTAGTAGCGGATCCGACGCTGTCTCCATATACTTGAAACTCATAAATAGAGTAACCATAGCTCGTGCCCCTCTCTGTTGCGTGCATTCTCACGTATCTTGCCGTTGTAGGCACAAAGCCTATATCGTCTACACCTCCGTTGCCTGTCGTTGTCGAATACACATCGGTCCAATTGACCGCATCATTCGATACTTGAATTTTGTAGCTCTTGCCGTAAGCATACTCCCAGTTAAGTTTAACGCGTTTGATGTTATTAGCTTGCCCGAGATCGACGTAAATCCACTCTGTACTTGAATACTGTTGGCTTGACCACCGTGTACCCGGCAAATTGTCAACAGCTTTAGCAGCGGATAGAGAAGAACTTTGGTTGGATGAGGCTACTGCCGATTTACCGCTTGCAAGATTAACTGGAATGGTATACGTTCCTTTAACAAATTTGTAGATATCTTCATACATCTGTCTCCCGTCATAAACTCCGTTTACACCGTTGTTATTCTTGTTTTTATACAAGTTGTATATCCCAAAAATATCTTGATACCAACCCTTGACCGCTCCCGTCATGTATCCGTATTCTACGCCGGCCTTTAAGTAATTATCGAATCTGTTTTTAAAATCGGGGTCGAACATCGCTCTTTCGTCAAACTCCATTTCGATGCCCTTATTATATGTTTGAGCTTGGGTCGATACATTCGTCATTCTCGAATAATCAGTCTCCGGAACGAAATAGTGATTGGGCTGCTGGATGCTAAAATCGATTGCATAATTATTCCGGTTGTTGCTTTGTCCGGCACCAAAGTATGGAATCCAGGCAAGTTTCAGACCAAGCGTATGAAGATAGTTACCAGAGTTATTAATTGCATTTACTTCACCCGGATTGCCGGGATCAATATCTTCATGGAACCAGTAGAAGCCTTTTAATTCAAGGTTGCTGTATTGGGCTTGATTCCATCTGCTTAATACGGTGTCGATATACCATTTGGTTACCTTCGTCATATTGCTAGGCATCGAATTCAGATTTTCGCTGATTCCGTCGTTATCGACATCTCCGAAATTGGTGATTTCGCTATTAGGATAAGGCAGCATAATATATACTTTGGATTTGTAATTTGTTAGGTTTAGTGTGGTTGCAACTTGCTGGGTTGCTTGATTGAGGGCATCGAGCTGTTGATTAGAGGTGAAAATGCGGTTTATATACCATTCCCAATCCGCCTTATAGGTCCACTTGGCAGGGTCCGCTGTATCACCAAAATCTCTATAGTCAGATGTGTTGATTCCTAGAAATAGAAATGAATCGAAAAAGGTGTCATCCATCACATTATTACTGTTGTAGTGCGCAACATAGGGCAAAAGCGTATTCTTGTCATACGTGCCGATTTCTCTTCCCTCGTATGTCGTTCGTCCACCGTAATATCCAGTATAAAGCAAAGCCATGTTCTTCACATTCCCAGATGCCGCGGTATTTGGTGGGAAATATCCTGTTGCAGCAGCAGCGGCAAGCGGCTGTTCTAAGTTAGACTGGGGTTGTTGCTCGAGATCAGGATCGGACTTTTCTTGTTGTCCCTGCTGATTAGGAACTTCAAGTAAAGGCTGTTGATCCTCCTGCCCCTGCGAAATCTTCGGCGACCTATCCCCTTCTCCCTTCACTACTGATGGTTGAACAGAAAAAACAATCGATAAGATTAACACAAATGATAACAGCAAGGAACTTCGTCTTGGATACCTCTGACTTCGCTTCATCTTTCATCCCCATTTCTTAGGTTTAAATGATTTTAACAAGTCTGGTACATGGTCTTGATCCGAGTGTCCATTTTATCCAAGCTCCAAACGGCCCCTTTACGACTAATTCTATGAGGCAATTTTATGCTTGAAAATAGATATCTGTTTACTTTCATATACACCTTTTTACAAATCAAAAAATGAACCGATGCACCTTTCTCTTGTTTCTTCGAAATGTGACCTACGCACATATATTCAAACCCATACGCCGCAAGGAATTCAAAAAAAAAAACTTGCCCTTATTTGTGGTACGGTTCTCCGAGATTGATCTTAAACCTCCTACCCATTAGCTTAATGAACTACTCCATTTATTAACAATTATATTGCATATTCCACAAAGAAAAATCTAATGCCATTTTTTTGCGCTATTTTAATCAAATCGGAGCTAACTTTAGAAGAATTAAATAATTTTTATTCAAAGTATCGCGAGAATGAGTGGAGCTACGTAGTTGAAAAGCAAGTGAGTAATAACATTACCTTTATTGAACATCGTGATTTGAAATTCAAAGCATTGAAAGCAGAGGAACAACTAATCAGCTATTATATTGTTTATACTTGGGGCAGTAGTGACTATCCATTAAGTGATCTTGATATACGAGGGCATTAACACTTAAAGCAACAAGATATTTTTTTAGTATTAAGTAAAAGGGCGGAGAAGAAATGCATTGGAAAAAGTATTTTATTCTATTGCTACCAACGATAATAATTGGGCTATTTTTATTTTACATTCTTCCAGCAATCCAAAGGCCTTATGTTTTAATAGTTCCTATGGTATTTGGGTTAATCTAATACTTTTGGATATATATTGAAATAAAACAAAAGAATAAATGATAAAGAGCTCATTCATTAAAAACGGCAGCCTAGGACTTTGTTTCACTCGTCCAAGACTGCCTCTTTTTTATAGACTAGTCAAAATTACAGTATTACTTCCAAAAGTCCGTCCCAGCAAAAACAAACTCTTTATCCAGCGCTTCTCCCCCATCCTCAAAGCAATCTGCCCAAGGAACACGCTTCTTACTTAGGAGCGCAGCATCCTTCATATCATATTCCTGATATCTTACAGTTTGCTCATTCGCTGAGTTATTCCAGTTGTCCCAGCCCAAAGGATGAATATGCGAACCCATCTGACACCCCACAAATACAGTCTTAGCGTACTCACGCCAAGGACGTCCTAGAAATACTGAAGTAATATCAGGGTCGGCTGTTAAGAAGCAATTCTTGAAAATAAAACCATGTGACTGTCGCTCGGGTGTCGAAGCTGCTGTTATATACCCTGCTTGATTCTCGCTATGACGCAAGCTTCGGATCTCACATTGATCGAAATAAGCCGTTGCACCTCCAAAAATAAAATCAACCGTTCCTTCTATATAACAATGCTGATACAACTGGCGATAATGGATATGATGATCTCTCAGTGGAATGCCTCCGAATGCCCCTCGCTCTCGTGGAGCAGGCGGCAAAGGTCCTGTAAATAACGTGTCTTGATACCCTTTGAAGGTACAATGTCTGAACACGGTTTGGTCGCAATGTGCATAAACGGCTACCGCCTGACCAATATGTTCTCCCTGCCCAGCACTGTTGGTAATCACCAGGTTCTCTAAGACCAGATCGGTACCTCCCAGAAATAACGTTGGTGTAGCAAACGTATTGATTTCTTCACCCGCTTCATCACGCTCTTTGGCATAACGATTCATGGTTATTTCCACGGTTCCAAGTCCAATGATCGTAAGATTAGAACGGTAAATTCTAACTGTCTCATGGTAGACACCTGACAAAATATAGAGC
This sequence comes from Paenibacillus sp. FSL R5-0744, assembly GCF_037972555.1. Classification (NCBI taxonomy): domain Bacteria; kingdom Bacillati; phylum Bacillota; class Bacilli; order Caryophanales; family Paenibacillaceae; genus Paenibacillus; species Paenibacillus sp. FSL R5-0744. The sequence goes on along the minus strand of NZ_CP150228.1, from coordinate 2,209,418 downwards.
GTATCCGCTTGGCTAATTGGCTCACGCTCTAGCGAATTTATCGCCTCTTGAATCGTGTGATAATCGCAACAGGATTCTTTGCCTACTACTAGCATCGGTGGCTAAGTTCCTTTCTATGGATTTTAGAGATGCTTCGCCAAAAATTGCTGCCATAAAGTCCGCATTTCCAAGGTCTCCATATGCCCACCACTAGAAATGACAGGTTGCCAATGTTCTGATTTCCCTGCCGTTTGATAAGCTTCGGACAGCCCTCTATCCAAGAGTGCTACTCCTTCAGTTGGACATAGCCGATCATTTCTGCCTACTAGGCTCATTCGCGGGCGGGGAACGATCCGCTTTTGAATATCGAGCGTTGTGAAATACTTCAATAACCCGGGCACATAAGAATAGTAACCATGGTGATCTAGTCCTCTTACCGCAATTAGGGTATGTGCATCTACTTGACCACAAATATCGACAATCACCCCGACTCGTTCGTCTAATGCAGCCAGCCACCAGGCCATCAAACCACCCATGGACATACCGATTGTTGCGATTCGTGACGTATCAATATCCTCACGTTGGCACATGTAATCTAGCATACGAATATTGTCATATAGCATCATGCCCCACATGACCTGCCCCTGCCACAGCATTTCCTTCACTAACTCACTCTCAGTTCTGCCACCACGCTCATTAAATCCCCACATGTCGATACAGCAAGCAGCGTAACCCATCTCTGTTAAGACTTTAGCAAAAGAGGGCTGTTGCAAATAGGAACTACTCCGAACAAACTCGTTACGTCCATTCGCGTAATTCCCTCCATGAGAATGATTAAAGACAACTAGTGGAAACGGCCCTTCCTTATCCAAAGGGATTGCCACATAAGCAGGCACTTGTTCAATTCCATTAAGATCCAGTAAAAGAGATTCCAGACTATATCCGTCCCGCTCCTCTTGGTTCATCACAGTTACGGCAATCGGCTTATCCAACGGTAGATCGCCCAACAGTTCCTTCAGTTTATCACGCTCCATGGTTCCCTCCCTTACGGACACACATTCTGTTCTGTGGGCGAAACTGTAACTTGTTCTACTAGTTTTTCAGGCTTGCTCGTGTTCTTCGAATGACAATTCATGATCTCTATCGCTTCGCCATTTTCAATATAAAAAGCAGGCCCTTCATGATTCTCGATGCTCACCTGATGAAATTGCACATCCCTTGCATTGCCCAGAAAAAATCCGCGATTGTTCATGTTCTCGATCCCTGTCATCATATCCGGATGCCCGGGAACTGCATTGCGTGCCATGGAGATATCAATATTTGTAAAAGTAATCTCCGAAACATACTGCTCCGCAAGTCCATATAAGAATCCCGCAGATGCATGAACATTACGTGCGGTAATATTGGCGAAATGAATTCGTCTAAAGCATGGCGTTTCATCTGTAATCGGATAAGGATTTTTGTCCCACACATACTTCTCTTTCCCGCGTGGTCCACAGAAATAGTATAGATTTAGTGTGAACGGACAAATGACTTCTTCCATTACAATATTACTGATCCGAATATCTTCAATCGTCCCTCCGCGTCCACGTCTTGATTTCATGCGTATGCCACGATCGGTTTGTTTAAAGACACAGTTACTAATGGTTACATTACGAATATCTCCGCTCATTTCACTTCCGAGTACAACACCCCCATGCCCATGAACCATGGTACAATTGGTGATCGTGATATTCTCGCATGGAATGCGCTCTTTCGTATCTTCAGTTCCCGCTTTGATAGCAATACAGTCATCACCTACATCAATATTACAGTTACTAATCCGAACATTCGTACAAGATTCTGGATTAATACCATCTGTGTTCGGAGAATCAGCCGGGTTCAAAATAGACAGATTATCGATCGTCACATTGTAGCAGCCCACAGGATTAACGGTCCAGCTTGGAGAATTCACTAGCGAGACATCCTTAATCGTTACCCGCTGACAGCTATCAAATCCAATCAAAGTCGGACGGGGATATTCGAGTTCTTCCCGACGGTTCCGAAATATATCCCACCATGCTTTGCCATTACCATTAATAGTTCCGCTTCCGGTAATCGATACATTGACTAAACCTTTGCCATGAATACAAGGCGTATGAACCTGCTGCTTCACTCCTTCCCATCTGCATTCCACCGCAGGATAATTCACCGGATTCGTACTGAATGAAAGAATCGCTCCTGGATTTAAATTTAATTCAATATTGCTTTTCATAACAATCGCACCCGTATAGAAAGTACCTGCTGGCACATAAACGGTTCCTCCACCAGCCTCACTTGCCGCTTCAATCGCATGCGCAATCGCCCCTGTCGCTAACATCCCGCTATTCTTAAGCGCGCCAAAATCCTCAATATTATATACGGACATTTTATAGCACTCCTATTCTATATCAGATCTAGCCTCTTAATTGTTCGTACTCCACACAGGCTTGCAAGAAAGCACCGACACCCTTTTGGTCGTTAGTGACAATAGGCTCACTAATGTAATAAGCGAACGTGCCGTCTCGTTGATCTGCTCCACCTAACCCTGCTACTTGGCAATTCTTATTTAGATTGACCCATCCTTCTTTGGTCTCCAGAACAAACTCTGAGATAAGTCCTTGGAAGGCGAGATCTAACGGTTCGTACCAACTAGCCTCTAATACGCCTAATCGAATACCTTTTGCCATAGCATACACAATCATGCTAGAAGCAGAAGCCTCTAAGTAATTCCCTTTGCGTTGCCCCAGATTCACTACTTGATACCAGACGCCAGATTCAGGATCCTGATATTTCTTCACAGCTGATAAAGTATCGTTTAGAATACGCACCAGCTCTGGATAATCGGAATGCTCACTCGGCAATAACTCTAGAACATCTACTAAAGCCATAAGATACCAGCCAAGTGAACGCGCCCAAAAGTTTGGAGAGCATCCTGTTTCGCGGTCACACCAAGGTTGAAGACGCTGTTCATCCCATGCATGATATAACAGACCTGTTTCCGAATCCTTCGTATGCTTCTCACACAAGATAAATTGTTTCGTAACATCTTCAAGCCCCTGCCCTTCTTCAAAAGCTAGCAAGTAGGCTAAATAGAAAGGCGCGCCCATATAAAGACCATCTAACCAGATTTGATAGGGATAAATATTTTTATGCCAAAAAGCACCTTCCGAGGTTCGCGGATGTGTCTCTAGCTGCTTTCTAAATAAGGTAGCCGCTTGTTTATATTTTTCCTGCTTGGTTTCTTTATATAGCGTAAATAATAATTTCCCGTTGTTAATGTGATCAATATTGTATTCATCTAGGCGATAACCCTTAACGCTGCCATCCTCCTGAATAAAGTTATCCATCTGATCTTGAATGAATTGCAGATACTTCGCATCACCGGTTTGCTTCCAAAGCCATTCAATTCCATTCAATACGACACCATAGTCATACGTCCAGCTTCCGTTGTAGCCTTTATCTTCATAGAGCTTTGGTGTCCTCGCCATGATTGAGTCTGCTGTGCGGATTGCCCAATGTGATCTCTTCATCCCAACCCCCTGATTATCATTAAATTTAAGAATATCTTTCCCACAAAATAATAGGACTTGATTCTCAGTCCCAGAGAATCAAGTCATTGTCTAGTAAGATTTCAATCGAATCAGCCTTGGATTAAGCTCTCCATCTCAACACAAGCCATCACCAACGCGCCTACGCCATGTAAATCATTTTTAACTTTAGGTCTAGTGACGTAACTCTCGTAATCTCCAGCCGAAGTACCGATACAGATGTCCGGCAAAATCAACCTATCCTGCTCATCCCACTGAATGATTTGGATTAACCCTTCATACCCTTTTCTAGCCGCGGCTGTAGCGACTTCCACATCGCTTACAATGCCATGCTTCACTGCTTTGGCAATCGTGTAGACGAATAAACATGAACCTGAGGTCTCCAGCCAATTATCCGGCTCATGCCCCTTATCTACGACCTGATACCAAAGTCCACTTACCGGATCTTGATAACGAATAAGGGCATCAACAAAATCACGTAAAGTAGAAGATAATTCAGCTCGGGCTGGGTCTTGGACGGCCAACAGATCAAGAAATTGCGACAATGCGAGACCATACCAGCCCAGCGATCTGCTCCAAAATTCCGGTGAGCACCCTGTCTCCGGGTTTGACCATGGCATCCGGCGACTCTCGTCCCAAGCATGATACAATAACCCGGTTGTCTCATCTTTCATATACTTACGCATTAACATCTCTTGATGGAGAACTGTATCACGTAAGCTAGGATCGCCATAGACATTAGCATATTTTAACGAGAATACGCCTGCCATATAAAGCCCATCTAACCACATTTGGTTAGCATATTTATCCTTATGCCAATACCCACCTTCAGAGGTTTTGTTTAACGTAAGCAATAAATTCCTCAGCTTCTCCGCAGCAATGCGATACTTGAGTTTACCTGTCCGTTTATGAAGATTAAACAGCAGTTGTCCAGCTTGAACAGCATCCAGCTCATCGCGGGCGAAATAAAAGTTACCATATTCATCTACCAAATCATCCACGTATTCCTGAATATAGTTAATATAGCGGTCTTCTTGATATGCATTCCACAAAAGCTCCATACCACACAGAAATACACCTTGATGGTAATGCCAACGATGTGCTGGAGGAAGCTCTCCCGCTCTGTAAGTATCCATTAAAGAATCGCATGCCTTTTTTGCCCAATCCATTGGTGTTGTTGGTATCCTGCCAGTCATCTCCAAGCTCCTTCCAAAGAATAATCTCTCTCTTCCTCTTATTAGCCCTTCATAGAACCTAACATGGCACCTTTGGCAAAATGCTTCTGTATGAATGGATATACACAAACTATTGGTAAAGTAGCAACAACGATAACAGCCATTTTAATTGTTTGGTCTGGCGGTGGAACAGTTGTATCCAGTGTAGAGCTGTGATCCATACCGCTGGCAAGGACAACAATTTGTCTGAGCAGAACCTGTATTGGCCACTTCGAACTATCATCCAAATACAGAATCGCATTCATGTAAGTATTCCAATACGTAACCGCATAGAACAATCCGATAGTCGCTAACGCAGGTAAGGATAATGGCAATACAATTCGAAATAATATTCCGAAGTCGTTGCAACCATCAATTTTGGCCGACTCCTCCAGACCTTCAGGTATATTTTGAAAAAAATTTCTCAAAATGATCATGTTAAACGCACTAATTGCTGAAGGAAGAATAAGCGCTGCATAACTGTCTATTAGTCCCAATTCCTTTACCACGAGGAAGGTTGGGATCATTCCACCATGAAAGAGCATCGTGAACACAACCATAAAGTTAACCACTTTACGTCCGTCCAGATCTCTTCTGGTAAGAGCGTAGGCCATCAAAGAAGTTATAAACAAGCTGAGGAAAGTACCGACTGCCGTAACACCAATGGAAACACCCATGGCTTTAAATATTGTATTCGTTGAAAAGATGAACTTGTATGCTTCCAGACTCCATACCTTTGGGATCAGTACAAACTTACTAGAAGCCAGTTCTGCACTCGTTGTGAAAGAGCCTGCTACAACGTGAACAAGGGGGAGCACAGTTATTAAAGCAATGATCGCAAGCAGCGTGAAGTTTATAGCAGAAAAAATTCTGCCACTGATTGTTTTATCTTCTACCATTTCTATTCCTCCCACAACATATCAATAAACGCCTTCTTCTCCCATTTTCTTAGATGCTTTATTCACCAACATAACCATGATCAAGCCGACAATTGATTTGAAGAATCCAATGGCTGTACTGTAACTAAACTGCCCCTGTCTCAGACCAGCAGTATATACATACGTATCGATAATTTCCGCAACTTCTCGATTCATGGAGTTAAGCAGCAGAAACACATGTTCAAATCCAAGATCCAGAACGGAACCAATTTTCAAAATAAATAATGTGATAATTACGCCTCTAATCGCTGGAAGTGTAATATGCCAGACTTGTCTGAGTCGTCCAGCTCCATCCATACGTGATGCTTCGTAAAGTCCTGGATCAATGGCAGCTATGGAAGCTAAATAAATAATCGTTCCCCAGCCTGCTTCTCTCCAAATCACCTGAATAATATACATGGGCCTGAACCATCCAGGATTCAGCAGGAAATTAATTTTTTCAAATCCGAAATAGGAAAGTAGCTCGTTGATAATTCCTCCATCCATCGTAACCATCACAAAAGAAATGGAGACGATGATAACCAACGACAGAAAATGGGGCAAATAGAAGATCGTCTGAAAGGTTCTTTTGAAAAAGCTGCCTTGAAGTTCATTCAACATCAGGGCAAGAATAATCGGCATTGGAAAATAGATAAGAATGTTTAATCCGAAAAGCACAAGTGTGTTCACTAAAATATTTAAGAAATCCGGCTCTGTGAACAACCTGCTGAAATGCTTCATTCCTACCCAGTTACTGCCTGTTATTCCTTGATAAGGTTTGTAATCTTGAAAGGCGATAATTAGTCCGTACATAGGAAAATATTTAAAAATAATAAAATATAGCACTCCCGGTGTTAGCATGACGTAGAGCCATTTATTTCTCCACAGACGCTTTTTAAGTTCACTGCTGCTCTTGTAAGTCTCACGCTTTATTTGTGGAGCTGGACTGGGCTGTGCGGTGAGTTCCTGCATGATTCTCTTCCTTTCTCCTTCTTTATTCAAACTCTTTATTTCTCCATGTGACTATGAAGAGAAAAGGTTGTTGAAACAAAATCAACAACCTTTTCAGCTAGGTTTTATTTCTTATACAATGCGTTGTACTCATCAATAATCTTAGCTCCGCCACGGTTCTTCCAGTTCTCAACTTCTTTTTCGAACCCTGCTTTGTCGATCTGTCCATAGATATATTTATAAGTTGCATCGGTAATAATCTGTTGAAGCTCAACACCTTTTTCTGTGTACGTAGCCGAATCCATCGCAGCTGTTGGATCTGGTACACCCACCTTGACATTCTCAAGAACCAATTGATCCGCATGAATTCTTCCTGGCAGCGTGTTATAGTTCTCGTACATTCCATTGGTTTCAGCTTCGCCGATAACGCTGTCCTTATATCCTTTTACTTCACGTTCAATCAATTCTTTGTCATCTGTAGCTTTCGCTTTACCGTCTTCAACGGTATAGTGAGTACCCTCGATTCCCCAATACATCAAATTAGCTACTTCTGGGGTCATCATTTGATCAAAGAAAGCAAGAATCTTCTTGAGTTCTGCCTCATCTTTTACAGCAGATTTTGGGAACAAGACAACATTGTTATAGCCTGGAATCATCCATTGAGCATACTTTCCATCTGGACTTGCAACCATACTATGCGCATCCAAAACAGCATCAGGGTTATTCTTAATAGTATCTTTATTGAGGGAATCAATATCTTGCATGGAGCCCCCAATATAGAGTCCACCCTTTCCAGCCTTAAACATATTTACAGCATCTGTTTTACTGGTAGCAGCGAAATCTTGATTAATGTATCCGCCATCACGAGCTTTTTTGAAGAAGTCCATCGTGTCGAAATATTCATCGAATGTAAATTCAGGCGCTAATTTTCCATCCTTCTCTCCCCAGGTGTTCGGTGTTCCGAACCAAGAAGAGACAGTTTTGAAAGCTCCATAGGTCAACTCATTACGGTCAATAATACCTGTAGTATCTTTCTGTCCATTACCGTCTGGATCTTGTTCCGTGAAGGCCTTAGCCATTTCGAATAATTCATCTACATTTGCTGGTGCAGCAAGTCCTAATTTATCAGCCCAGTCTTTTCTGTAAATGATACCTTGACGTGCTAGAGGGCGGCCGATATATAAGGTGTACAGCTTGCCGTCCACTTTCGTGTTATTCAGAATTTCTGGTTTCAATTTACTCAAATTAGGAAACTCGCTTAATAGCGGACCTATTTCCCAGAATTGTCCGTCTTTTATCGCTTCTTTCATCTGAATGAAGGTTGTCTGATTCTTCAAGTACGTCACTTGCGGCAGTGAGCCGGTTGCAAAAGATGAATTAAGTTTTTCTTCATAAGTATCAGCCGGGAAAAATTGATAGGTCAGCTTCGTGTTGGTCAATTTTTCAAGTTCAAGCTTAATCGTATCAGGCGGGGTCTCTGGAATATTTAATGGAAGCATAATCTTAATTTCTGTCGGTCCTGCTTTCACTTCTTCTTTAGGTGCTTCTGTCTCAACCGGCTTAGCAGTGCTCTCACCACTTGCAGTTTCAGAACTTGCTTGATTGTTGTTGTTACCACCACATCCAGCTAACAATGTGCTGAACGCTAACAGTGCCGTCAACAACATGGTGAAGGATTTCTTCTTCATACCATTTTGACCTCCATAATTTGTATTGGTTACGAGTTCCACGTTACATCGTCGGCAAGGTTACGAAAACAATCATTTCCCCATAAAGCCCCGTTCTTAAAGGGATCTGATCAAATGATTATGGTGATAACACAAAAAAATCCACCGCGTCATCCGCAGTGGATCAAAGATTATCTAACCTATTTACTTTTCTATCCCAAGCTCAGCCTCACCATATTCCTTAATAATCTGATTTCCTCCGCTAGCTCTCCATTTCTCAACTTCCTTCTGGAATCCCTCAGCGGTTATATTGCCTAGTATGTAATTGTACGTAGCATCCACAATGATTGTAGACAATTCCACATTTTTCTCATCATAGGTGGATGAGCTTAAAGACACGGTCGGATCGTCGACCAGAAAAGATTCATTATCTTTACTTAGCTGATCTGCAAGTGAGGTCAATTGCTCCTTCTGAGCCACCTCCATAATGTTCTTATTACTAATATCTGCAATCATCAAAGAATATAACGGATTTACTTCTTGCACCCGCAGTTCTGAGGTTTCCTCGGGAAGAATGATTTTCCCTCCCTCAAGCTTATAATGGCGCCCTTCAAACCCATACATCATTATATTCGCTACATCTTTATCCATGGTTCGATCAAAGAATTCGAGTACCTCGCGGAGTTCACCCTCCGTAGCAATGGCTTTTTTGGAGAAGAGATAGAGTCCATTATAATTGGGTATCGACCACACCTTATATCCTACTGGCCCTTCGATCCGATTGATTAACGTAAGTTCTGCCTTTGGATTCAAATTCTGAGCTTCAATAGACAGCCGCTTTACATCTGTCATACTGCCAATAAATACACCAGCAATACCATTAATGAACTTATCACGTTGTACTTCTTTGCTCGTTAAGGCGAAATCCTGATTAATAATTTTCTCATCATATAATTTCTTCATGAAATTCATGGTGTTCATATACTCAGCGGTCACAAATTCAGGAACGAATTGATGATTCTCTAGTTTCCAATTATTCGGGGTGCCAAAATACGAACTTAATGTCTTAAATACCCCATACACAAGATCATTTCGATCGACTAATCCGAAGGTATCCTGTTTGCCATTCTGATCTGGATCGTTGTATGTAAATTGCCTCATAACCTCATACAGTTCATCCAGTGTCTGTGGATTATTTAAATGGAGATTGTCGAGCCAATCCTTACGAATAATGACCCCCTGTCTGGAAGAGGGGCGTTCCGTATATAGGCCATAGATCTTACTATCTACAGAAGTCTGCTTAAGAATAGCGGGGTTCAGTTGTTTAAGATTGGAGAACTCCTGAAGATAGGGGCCGATCTCCCAAAAGGCATCCGAACGAATAGCATTTTTCACCAGATTATAGTCTGAGAATTTTACAAATGTGACCTTTCCCAGGGAATTGGTCGTAAGCGCCGTGTTCATCTTATCCGTGTAGACCCCCTCTGGAACCCACCTTATATCGAGCTTCACACCTGTCAGTCTTTCGATCTCTGCCATAATCTCTTTCGAAGGCTGTTGTGGAAAATGAAGGGGTGCCAAAATTGAGATGCTCGGGGAAGATACTACTGGGCCGGCTTCGGCAGATTCCTTATCGTTGCAAGCGCTTAAAAAAGAGAAAACGAGCATGGTAAATAAGCAGAAATACTGCGTTGCCCTTTTACCCATAGATACTTTAGACATTTCTGTGGCCTCCTAGGTATTGTAAGGATTATCACTCTATATCTTGAAAATTTTACAATTTATAAGCATAATTAGAGCTAATGATTATCACAGAACGAGATGATTATTGTTATTTCATACCAAGTTACATACACTTAGATTAAGTGTCTACTTCTACATAAGTAAAGGTGCTGAGTCCCGTGAGACCATTAAGCTTTCTAAGTAAGCTAACGATGTTTGCCTTTGTAATTAGCACGCTGCCTGTGTTGTTCATCGGTTCTTTTTCATATTTCACATCTTCAAAAGAAATTCAAAAAAACGTTAACAACAGCAAAATGGAATTAATCTTACAAATCACCTCAAATGTAGAACATAAGTTAACAACTGTCAATCAAACATTAAACCAAGTGATCAATTCTAGTGTATTAAAAAAAGCACTAAACAACCCTTTAAATGAAACCGATTTCATTTTATACAATGATTTAAGAAACGAAATTCGCAATATGCAGTCCTTCGATACGAAGCTGGAAGATGTCATCTTATTAAATCAGCAGCAAAATTGGATGATCAAAAATTCTGGTGTATATCGCTTAAATGAGTACAAGGACCATGCGCAGCTCACCAACCTGATGAATATTGCCGAAGATACCTCGTGGATCCTGAACCCGTCCTCCATATTTTACAGTGAGGAAAGCATTAACGTCACAGGCTGTAACTACAGCATTAGTCTTATCAAGAAACTCCCAACCAATAAGCTGCAAAAATATGGGCTTGCCTTAGCTAATATTCCTGTCTGCAGTCTTCAGGATTTCATTAACTCGGATGTACAGCCACTCGATGATATTATCGTTCTGGATAAGACAGGTCGATTCCTGCTCCATCCGGACCGCAATTTGATCGGGAAACCAATGAAAGAAGGCGGATTTACAGAAGATTCTTTCATTACTAATCCATCTAAACTTTCAGGTCAGTTTAAGACCAGGATCCACAAGAAGGATTACTCCGTCACTTACATGCGCTCTCAGATGAATGGCTGGGTCTATCTTTCGGTTACATCCATGGAAAGTTTAACGAAAGAATCCAAAAAAATTAGCCTGTTTACGATATTCGTGTGTAGCTTTATGCTTCTATTGTCTATTCTCTTGGCATGGATCGGTTCAAGACGGATGTACACTCCCATTGAAAGACTACTCAATCAAATGGGCCAACGCAAACCGGACATTAAATCCAGACACACGAATGAATTTCAGATTATTGGAGAACAAGTTCATTCTTTATTCCAATCCAAATCACAGCTGGAAAAAGAAGTCCGTCAGCATATCCAACAGGTGCGTACCTTCTTCCTAATCAATGCTTTCCATGGCAACGTTAAGAAGCGCGATCTGCAGGAAGAGCTGGAACAATTCGGCTACCATAAGCAGCTCGAAGAATGGAAGACGATGGCTGTGATTACGTTGTCGATTGATTTTGCCGATGATTCCAGCTATGAGAAAAAAGATCTTAATCTCTTATTATTCGCTGCCCACAATATAATCGAAGAGTTAGTCTGCCCTGAACAACGACTGGCACCTGTAATTATGGATCATGCAGTAGTCGTCTTATTGGGGAGTCCAGACAGTGATACCGAGTCTTTTCACAAGACATTATATTCATTAACGGAGAAGCTGCAGCAGGAAATAAACAACTACCTAAAGCTTCAGGTGAGCATTGGTCTGAGCCTTCCCTTCAACACCTTCGATAAATTATCCACGGCTTACAGAGAGGGACTCGAAGCACTGAAGCATCGGATCAAACTTGGTAAAGGTGTCATTATCCAGTATGAAAATATTAACTCTGGCAAGCACTATCTGAATTTGAACTACCCTACTCATAAAGAAAATGACTTACTGGACGCTATCAAATTAGCTGAAACAGATAAAGCAAAGGAACTCATTCATTTGCTCTTCAAATCTATCTTTGCTCATGAGCTTTCACCACAGGAATACCAGATCCCGTTGACGCGCTTACTCAATAATTTACTCATTATGATGCAGGAATCCGGTATTAGCTTAAATCAAATTTATCATGCCAATGGTTCCATATTTGAGGAGCTGCATGACCTTCATACTGTGACTGAAATTGAAGATTGGTTCTGGAGCATGGTCATTTATCCGATGATCAAGATTTTTAATAGCAGACAAAATGCGCAATACCACAACATCTCTGAGAAGATCATCGATTTGATACAACATGATTATGATACAGATCTTACTTTAGAAGAGTGTGCTTCGCGTCTGCATTATAATGCCAACTATATCAGCAGCGTCTTCCGTAAGGAGACCCAGTACTATTTCAGCGAATATTTAACGATGTACCGATTTAAAATGGCGAAAAAATGGCTGAAGGAAACTGACATGCCCATTAAAGATATTGCAGCCAAATTAAGATATAACAACTCTCAGAACTTCATTCGCTCTTTCCGTAAGCAGGAAGGCATGACACCCGGACAATACCGGGATCACAACGCTGGCACAAAACTTAAATCCACCTTTGACGAATCAATGTAAAAAGAGAGAACTATTGTTCAGGTGGAACAAGCATAAACGCCTTCGGCGTCCTAATATGGACGGCAAGCGTTTAAGCGAGAAATATAAGACATAAAGTATCGTGTGAAACTTATACTTTCTTATATTTTCACAAAAAAGAGTCTCTCTTTTTTTCTGAAATATGTTAACGTGTGCAAATAACCTTTTAAGGAGGAATTGGAACATAATGTTGAGCTTCCGTGTACATTCCAACCATGCAGAACAAACCGAGCTCTCTCTGGAAACCTCACTACTCACCCTTTATCCCCTTGCAACGCCTGGGAGACCGCCCAACACAAGCTGAGCTTCACGCCTACTTCTCAGAATCACAGATGACTTCAATAACACCTCCAACTTTTATATGGACTATTGCAAATGATGCCAGCGTTCCTGTGGAAAATAAGGACGGCATGGTTTAGGGCTTGCTAAAGAACATCCTCATTGCCAGCAATGGCTTTCCCTTTCTGAGAAATGGCTAAGTAAACACCACTACATTCAAGGAGAAGATCCTATGACACCCACATTATTTATCGCGGGAGATTCCACTGCGGCTATCAAAGGCGCTGGAGAAAAACCTATGACTGGCTGGGGAGAATACCTGCAAGGTTATTTTGGAATTTCTGTTCGAATCGAGAATCGCGCCATTAATGGTCGCAGTACCAAATCCTTTATAACTGACGGCCGTTTGGAGGACATCCTTAAGGACTTCAAGGCCGGTGACTACCTCTTCATTCAATTTGGACATAACGATGAGAAAAAAGAAGATCCTTTGCGTTACACTGATCCCGACACTGACTATCGCCGAAACCTAATTCAATATATTGAAGCTGCTCGGCAGTTAGGCGGGACTCCGGTTCTACTTACTTCTGTAAGTCGCCGCCGCTTCAACTCCGATGGAGAGCTTGACCCGCTTGCTGTAGGCGCTTATCCCGAGGCCATGAAGCAGGTAGCTGAAGAAACGCAAACACCGCTGCTTGATATTTTCGCAGCTTCGCAAGCGCTCTATCATTCGTTAGGTGTTGAAGAATCCAAAAAGTTATTCATGCATTTGCCTGAAAAAGCACATCCGAATTACCCAAATGGAGTTATGGATGATACTCATTTCTCTGATCAAGGTGCTCAGCACATCGCCAGACTTGTGGTTCAGGCTATTGAACAATCTACTGCCTTACCATTAACAGACTTACAACAACTACTACAAGGAGTGATCACAGATGTCTCTAATTAAAGAAGTTATTACAGAGTACTATCGTATCCCTTTGCCGGAAATCATGGAGGACGCTAAACACGGACTGCACACTCACTTTGAAGTTCCCATTGTCAAAATTAGAACCGATGACGGTCGTGAAGGGGTAGGTTATACCTATACTGGCGGATTTGGCGGCAAAGCAATCTGCTCACTAATTGCGAATGAATTAACTCAGATTTTAATCGGTAAGGATGCTAGCTGTGTGGAAAGTATCTGGGAGCAGATGAACTGGGGAATACATTATGTTGCTCGCGGGGGTCTGGCTAGCTTCGCCATTGCAGCATGTGACATCGCTTTATGGGATTTACGTGCGAAGAAAGCAGATGAACCGCTTTACAAACTTCTGGGTGGCGCAAGCAATGCGGTCAAATGTTATGGTGGAGCGATTGATTTGAATTTCCCATTAGAAAAGCTCCTCCTCAACAATCAAAAATACTTAGATATGGGCCTGCAGGCTGTCAAAATTAAACTAGGCCAAAAAACATTAGCTGAAGATGTGGAACGAGTGGCTGCAGTGCGCCAATTAATCGGTCCAGATGTGGCCTTTATGGTCGATGCGAATATGAGCTGGAGTGTAGAAAAAGCGATTAAAGCCGCTCGTGAATTTTTGAAATACGATATCCTCTTCTTAGAAGAACCAACGATTCCGGAAGATTATGCCGGCTATGCGCGTATTGCAGAAGAATCAGGCATTGCTGTTGCAGGCGGAGAAAACCTTCGGACCTTAACCGAATTCCATCACATGCTGCAATATGGCCATGTAGATTTCCCTCAACCGGATGCTTCCAATATAGGCGGAATTACGGGCTGGTTAAAGGTAGCTCACTTAACACAAGCCTATAACCTTTCCGTTTCCACACATGGGATGCAGGAATTACACGTTAGTTTATTAGCAGCTATGCCAAATGCAGGTTATCTCGAAATGCATAGCTTCCCTATCGATCAATACACTACACGTCCGCTAGTGATTAACAAAGACAATGGGATGGCAGTTGCGCCTGAAGTAACAGGCACTGGTGTTACCTTTGACTGGGATAAATTAGCACCTCACAAACAACAATACTAATAGGAGCGATCGATCATATGAGTATTCCTCTGCACCTAGGTGTTCGAGCACATGATTTCACACAAGTTCCATTGAAGGATTTAATTGAGAAGCTTCAGTTTTATAATTTCGCTCATATTCAGTTTGCACTTAAGAAATCTTTTCCTGACAGCACTCCGAGTCTGACTGCTATAAGCCCTGGAACAGCTAGTTATTACGGAAATGCCTTTAGACAGGCTGGTATTCAGATTGCGGTGCTTGGCTGTTACGTTAATATTGTAGACACCGATCCATACAAACGGGCACAAGCGTTAGCCGAGTTCAATACCCATCTTCGCTTGGCCAGAGATTTCGGCGCCAGTCTAGTAGGTACGGAAACCGGAAGTGTGGCACTTGGGTATACCACAGATAATTTTACAGAAGAAGCTTTTCAACAGGTCGTTACTTCGGTAAAGCTAATGGTCGCAGAGGCCGAACGTTTTGGTGTGACGGTAGGTATTGAAGTAGGACTTCATCATCCGCTGTATTCCGCTTCCTTAACTCGCCGACTGCTGGATGAGATTCCTTCTAATAATCTTCAGATCATATTGGATTGCGCAAATCTAATGTCACCTACAAATTACTTGCATCAGGAAGCTATTATTATGGAAGCTTTGAAGCTCTTAGGAAATCGAATTGCCATCATTCATTTAAAAGATTTTATCGTGCAAGATGGATCCATCAAAATTGTTCCTGTAGGTCAGGGCTGGCTTGAGTTCGAGCCGATTCTCCGTTATATGAAATACGAGCGTCCGCATATTCAGGGCATTTTAGAGAGTACTCCTGAATTGCATCTAAGAGAAAGCATCGCTTTTTTACAGCAGATATATGAAGAAGTGTAAATATAAGATCACATACAAAAAAATCCACTGTACACCCCATTACCGTGTGCAGTGGATTTTTATATTCTGTTTAACATCCGTTTGACCTCCATGAAATAATGGGCTGTTATGATCAAGACATCAAGAGTACCTGGGAGGGGTTCTATGCGTCTTGCTTTATTTACAGACACATTTCTTCCGCAAACGAATGGTGTCTCACTTACGCTTCAGCGCTTAACCACTCATTTGAACCGGCGAGGTATCGAGCATCTGCTATTTTCGCCGAAATCTGCTCCTGAAGACAGTTATGCCGATCCCATACGTCCCATTACCAGTATCCCCTTTTTTTTATACCCGGAATGTAGACTCGCGCTACCGAATATGTCCTCCATCCAGTCAGAGCTAAAAGCGTTTCGACCCGATCTGCTTCATTTGGCTACTCCGTTCAATATCGGTCTATGCGGCCTTCGCTATGCGCGAAAGCTTGGCCTGCCTCATGTCGCCTCCTACCATACCCATTTTGATCGCTATCTTAAATATTATCGAATGAAAAAAATTGTTCCTCTTTATTGGAAGTACATGAAGTGGTTTCATCGGTCCTGCGATGCTACCTTCGCGCCCTCCAATGAAACACTCGATTCCCTCCAAGCTCAAGGTTTTCAACGTTTGAAGCTTTGGTCTAGAGGCATCGACTGCAATCTCTACACTCCGAAAAAACGCAGCCATCAGGTTCGTGATCGTTACGGAATTACCGCACCGTTACTACTACTATATGTAGGAAGAATCGCCCCTGAAAAAGATATTAACACCCTTGCTCTCGCCATGCAGCAATTGCCCGAGTCTATGCAAGCTCAGGTACATTGGTTAGTTGTTGGAGACGGGCCCTTATTATCAGAGATGCGGTCGCAGGCGCCGCAAAATGTCACGTTTACGGGCTACAAACACGGTGAAGAGCTTGCCCAATTGTATGCCTCGGCTGATCTATTCGTCTTCCCTTCCAGTACGGAAACCTTCGGTAATGTTGTCCTTGAAGCCATGGCCTCTGGAGTTCCTGTTCTCGCCGTAAATGAAGGCGGGGTAAAGGATCTGGTTACATCCGGTCGCACCGGAATAATCACCCCACCTCGTTCCCCGGATGCTTTTATTCGTGAGATTTGTGCATGTATAGAGCAACCCCAAAAGCTGGCTGCTATGGGTTATGAGGGGCGACAGCTGGCGCTCGGCCGCTCGTGGGAGAGCATTTTTGATGGACTCATTCGCGATTATGAAGAGATCATTGAGAATAGACGCTTCGATCTTATACCGGCTTTACTACCATTAATATAATAATGACGATAGTGAGCACATGTACAGCTGCTTCTAGCGGAGCGATCTTGTTCATAGCGGCGGTGTAGCCTACAGGGATTTCGTCGCCTTCACTCACCATCACGAGCTGGGTCAGCTTTTTCAATCGAGGCTCAACAAATCCAATAATAATGACTTCTATCACGATAAAAAATAATAATGAAAGATTGATCCACAACACCGACAAGCCCATTTTATCAATGATCATTAACAAAATGCCTGTAACGATCAGGGTAATCCCACCCGTTTTAGGGAATCTGTTGATTGTCTTCATCATGCCAAATACAAAACGAAGCTGGCTGCCTGTCTTGGCAGAGCTTGTCAGTATTGGCAGCACAAAAGCTGGTCCAATTCCCACTATGGCCGCTATAACATGTATGACTACCACAATCTTAGAGATAATATCCGTCAATTCCATGATTACAATCCTCCCTATCATTCGTTGTTTAGATTCATATGACGATGATAGTGGAAATAGTCTTGCAGAATCCTTTAAATCTTAGATAACCTCAAAAAGCGCCTAGCCGGATATTACCGACGTAGGCGCTTTTTTAACTATTGCTTAATTATTTTACCGAGACTTTCATAACTGTACTTTCACTAACGCCTTGATCATTCATCAGTTCTACACGGTATTCATAAACACCCGGAGATCGATTCGTGATCGAAGTAGAAGCCGTTTGGGCATTCGGAGTATTTGCTGTTAAAGTCTGTGTATCGATCAGCACTCCATTCTCATACAAGCGATACACTTTGCCGTTCATCCCCCACCATAGATTCATGGTCACTTTATACTCTCCATCACCATCCCAGTTGTCATTAGATAACACTGGCTTACCTGGCGCAGCATCCTTCACAGTAACCACATGAGAAGTAGATACCGTTGTTCCAAAAGAATTGGTTAGCTCAGCCGTGTAGGTGTAGGTACCGTTTTCTTTTCCAGTAACACTAGTCACTGCGGTCTGTGCGGTTGGGGAGTCGT
This sequence comes from Paenibacillus sp. FSL R5-0744, assembly GCF_037972555.1. Taxonomy (NCBI): domain Bacteria; kingdom Bacillati; phylum Bacillota; class Bacilli; order Caryophanales; family Paenibacillaceae; genus Paenibacillus; species Paenibacillus sp. FSL R5-0744. The sequence goes on along the minus strand of NZ_CP150228.1, from coordinate 2,191,376 downwards.
CACGTAAGGTTTGCGTGTCAATCAAGGTACCGTTCTCATAAAGCTTGTAGACCGTACCGTTATTGCCCCACCACATATTCATTGTGATTTTGTAATCCCCGTCCAAGAGTCCTGTATCCTGCCCATTGTTATTGGATAGAACCGGTTGTCCCGGAACTCCTGTTGCCTTCTGAGGACCACTTACGACCACAATTACTTGTTCAGTCGTCGAGAGTCCAGCGTTATTCACAGCTGTTGCGATGAACGTATGCGATCCCGCAAGTCCTTTGAGTGGAATCTCATCTCCATAGACAACTTCTTTTCCATCAAAGGTGATATCCAGACTACGAATACCAGACTCAGGATCTTCTGCTACGACCTGTACCTTCAAGATATCCGATTCACTCATTTGAATAGAAGGTAAACCAGTGATTACAGGCGTCGTAGTGTCCTCTGTTTCCACAGGCGAGCCTACATATTGAATTTTAGGTGCTGCTGGTTGTTCCATGCCTTCGCCAAGAAAAAATCCAGGATGCGGAGGTTGATTATAACCCGCGTTCTGCCAAGCCACTCCCAGTCGGTAGATCGGATCATGCATCAAAGTGCGAATACGATAATCTGTCATATCCGTTGTTGTATAGATTCGTAATTCAGAACTGTCCGTTGCTCGCCAGATCACTTCTTCACGCCAATCCCCGAACAGATCCGCCTGCAAGCTTGGATTCGCCTTGGTGCCATTATTAGAAGAGGCTCCAGTTGCCGTCAACAAATTAGCTGTTGTCTGGTTCGTATAATCCCACTTATCCACTCGATTAGAATCCAGCAATTCACGTAAAAGATCACCGTCCCACCAAATGCCAAAATTCGTAGAAGAAGGCAGCTTATTCGTGATTAGCTCTCCCTGTGCACTATATATGCCTGTAACAGGAATCTGCACCTCATTGGTAATCGTTGCAGCCCATACCTCTTCACCGGTATAATGCGGGTCAATATCTGCTGACATTCCGCGTCCAGTATCAATTCCCGTGAACACACCCCATATGGTTTCCCCTGTAGCTGCATCACGCATTTCAATACCATACTTGGAATCGGTATGCTCATGTACATCAAAGACCTCCAACCCCGGTCTGGTAGGATCAAGATCTCCGAAATGGATCGCATCCCCATGACCAAGCTTTGTATTATACAGTGGCAATCCATCATCATCGATCGCCATCGCGCCGAAGGTTATTTCGTCCTTGCCGTCACCATCTACATCTCCTACTGAAAGAGTTATGGTTTCCTTGCCCTGCGTAATCGCCATACCCTTCTTCATTACTATCAAATCGCCATACCTTCTCTAGCTTACCTCCGCGATAGTTATACGCTGCAAGTACAGTTCTTGTGTAATATCCACGGCTGAAAATCACGCTTGGCTGTTCACCATCTAAGTAAGCTACGGCGGCTAAAAAGCGGTCCACCCTATTACCATAGGCATCGCCCCAAGCACCTACGTCACCACGCGGCGGATCATAACTAACCGTATCCACAGCCCGGCCTGTTGCCCCTTCGAACACTGTTAAATACTCATTGCCGAGGAGCACATAACCCGAGCTATTGCGATAGTCTGCACTAGCATCACCGATCACAGTACCTTGACCATCAACCGTACCATCTGCTGTCTTCAGCATAATCTCAGCACACCCATCACTGTCCAAATCGTAAACCATGAATGGTGAATAATGCGCGCCAGCACGGATATTAGGCCCTAAATTTATCCGCCATAAACGTGTACCATCTAGCTTATAAGCATCCATATAGACTAGTCCTGTGTAACCTGCCTGGGAATTATCTTTGCTGTTCGAAGGCGACCATAACATGATGATTTCGTACACCCCATCACCATCCACATCCCCTACACTTGCATCCCCTGCACTATACGTATAAGGCTGACCATCTTTGGTGTAATCATCTGCTGGTTTTTGCAAGGGGATAGATAGGTATTGCTTCTGCCATACGCTGAATTCTTCCGAAGCCGCTTTTTCGACTCCATTGATTACTGATGTAATTCTGTATTTGGCGTCAGCTGTACCGAAAGTGTCGAGATAGTTCGTGCTTTGCGTAATTAACGAATCATTTAGCTTCTCTTCCCCACGATACAGATTGAATCCAATCGATTCTGAATCCAGACCTAACATCCGCCAGCTGATATAAACACCCGCATCTGTCTTAACCGCAACATGCGCACGATCCAGCGCTTCCATCTTCCGGTATAGCGTTGTCACCGCTGAGGTTTCCAGCGAAGCGGAAAGATCAGAGTTACCGCCTGCATTTACCGAGGCAACTTTGTAATAGTAAGGAATTGTACTTAAAATGGTCGTGTCTGTGTATGAAGCTTCGAATGATTTGCCGATTAGAATGAACTCACCATCCGCGGATTTCGCACGATAAATGTTGAACATCCTTGCATCTGATACCTCATTCCACGTAAAGGTCACATCATTTTTGTTCGTAGATTGTACTGCTAGACCACTAGGTACGGCTGCTTTTGCTACAGCTGGATCAATCATAGACACCTTTAAGGCATTAGATGTTACGGATTCCAGTCCCGTGCTGTCCACCGAAGTTACCGTATAGATGTATTCCATACCGATATCCGCAGTGGTATCTGTGTAAAGCGGCTCTGTTGTATCGCCCAGCAGCTCTGAACTATTCGCAACCGTTGCCTGACGATACACTCGGTATTTTAGCGCACCATCCATACCATCCCAAGAAAGATTAGCTGTGATAGGCTCATTGTTTAAGTCCAGACTACCCAGTTTCAGATTCGTTGGGGCTAATAATAGCGGTGTGATTTCCAGTCCATTGAGATGAGCCGTTGTGCCACTAAAAACAAGATTCATCTGACCGTCTTTGACAGCGATCTGGTTATACAGCTTCTCAGCAATATTTTCCTTACCTGAAGAGACTGTTCCATAATCTTTGCCTTCAATCGCTACATTCGTCTTGGTAGAACCAATCCAATCTCCGGTATAGGTCTTAACGGAATAATAACCATTCGGTAAATCAACTTTAAATTCATACGAGCCTCCAAAATAGATCACGAAATCTCTACGAAGGGCATCAGCTGCACTACCGCGATCTCGATCACTCATACCTTCACTTGAGGACAAGCCATAACCACGTTCTGTTGTATAAAGTACATTACGATTCACTTCCGTATAACCGGCGGCAACGGGTGAGCCAACAGGTCCAAAATCATAACGATATTGAGCGGACTTCGTAGTCAGCTTAACTTCATCTGAAGGCTCAGACTCTCCTAACCCATTTACTGCAGTCACTCGAACGGAGTAGCTGTTACCTTCCGCCATTCCGCTTAATGTTAAAGTTGGAACAGTGGCAGTTCCCGCCAATGCGTAAGCAGTTTCAGCTTCGGACGCTAGCTTACGATAGATTTTATAAATATCAGCACCCTCTACTTTATCCCATTTCAGTACTGCACCTGCATTACTGATACTTCCCGCTACAAGACCTTGTGGCTTGGCAGGCACTGTTTCTGGCTGCTTAATGTCCTGTACAAAGCTGGAGAGCGGAATGTTTAATTGCTCTATTCCTTTGGCCAACAGACGAGCCATTTGAATCGCTCCGTACTCTTGAAAGTGAGTATCGTCTGCTGACCCATTCGGGAAAGCACCATATATCCCTGCATCGAGGTGAAGGAATACAGAGCGTGTAGCTGCAAAACCAATCGAATTGTAATAAGCGACACTTAGCGCGCTAAGATCAACCAATTCCACATGCAGCTCATTGGCTACCTCTTTCATCGCCTGCACATATTCAGGGAAACTCACATTAAATTTTTCCGTGGCAGCATTATAATCTCTGCGGCCCATCGGGGTCACCAGAATCGGAGTCGCTCCTCTTTGTCTGGCACCCTCGACATACGTTTTTAAATAATTTTTGTAATCTGCTGGAGAGGCATACCGATCAGGAACACTGATCGTTGCGTCATTGTGGCCAAATTGGATAAGGAAATAATCACCTGGCTGTATCTTTCGCAGTACTTCATCCAGCCGCCCCTCTACAATAAATGACTTAGAGCTGCGGCCTCCGATAGCTTGATTCTTAAACGTTACTTCCTCACTAAAGAAATCAGGAATCATTTGTCCCCAGCCAGCCTGTGGTATCCAGTAAGGATCGTAAGTCTGCACAGTGGAATCACCCGCAATATAAACTGTAGGCAATTCATTAGCAGGACGATTTGGCTGCTTAGTAATCACCAGTGCATTGATATTAGGCTTCATGCCAGAGAACACCAAGTTCATTTGTCCATCCACCAGAGCAATGTCAAAGCTCATTTCCAAATACTGACCAGCTGTTTTACTTGTCTGCTGAACTTTTTGAATGGATTCTACTTTGATGCCAATGTCCGTGTCTCCGGCGCTATCTCCAGCGATAAGTGACACAGTATAGTCACCATTCGGTAAATCTACATTAAAGGTAGTATCCTTAGGGACTACCAAATCCGATCGCAAAGGATCAGTGGTTCCCCGGTCTACACCAGTTACCTTTGATATATCCGTAAATCCATATTTAACCGCAGAGGAATAAGATACCCCTGCATCGACCTTAAGATAACCTTCCGCCGCAGCACCTGGGCCAAAATCAAAGGAATATACATTTCCTTCTGGCAATGTTACAGGTGGCGTGTATACCATACTTTCCACTTTGTTAGATAACTGGGATTCTCCTTGGGCATTAGCAGCTTTTACCCCATAATATTGGCGTTTAGAGGTATCCACTGCTACATCCGTAAATGTCGCCGTCTCCGACTGGCCAATCTCCTGTAAGGATCCATCTGCTGAATCAGACCTTAAGATTGTATAACGGGTAGCTCCCGCCACGTTGTTCCAACTTAGCTGAACAGAACTCGCACCCACGCTGACAATCGAAAGACCCGTTGGTACTGCCGGAACCTCTGCCCCCGGAATTTCATCTACCGTCACAGGTGCACTCAAAGCAGACTCCTCACCGCTGCCTTTAACAGCAGACACATTATAAATGTAGCCACTGCCTTCATTTACGTCTGAATCCACGTAGCTGTTAGCAGTAACTTGAGCTACCGATTGAATAGTCCCGCTTGGAAGCTCTGTCCGATATATATTGTAATAGACTGCTTCTGTCACGCTGCTCCACCCGAGAGAGACAGCAGTGGGCGAGAGATTTGTAACCGCTAAGCCCTCAGGAGCCTGCAGTGGACCCGGCACGATTTGCTGAATCATAAGTCCATTTAAATACCCGCCAACCCCTGTACCCGTGATGCCAACGGTTAGTTGACCGTCTTGGACAGTCGTGCGGTAGGTGGCTTGATTTACAGCCTGCTTGCTGCTTATTGAACCGGCCGTTATTCCTTCCAAGGTAATCGTAGTTTTAGTTGTACTTGTACCTGCCAATAAATCTCCTGAGAATACAGTCACATCGTAATCCCCATTAGGAAGATCCACTAGAAAGGCGTAGGACAATCCCAGTACAAAATCATTAGTCAGTTCATCTCCGCCCGAGCGATTTCTCGAAGCAACCGCCTGATCTAAACCATATCCTAGCTCCTTCGTATACAACTTTGATTCATGCACAGCTGTATAACCACTCATTACAGGACTTGTTGCCGTTCCAAAATCATATCGCAAAGTTATTGGACCTGAATCCGCTCTGGCTGGTTGCACTCCAAATGTTGTAGAGGGAAATAGAGATGAACAAATGAAGACCCACGACAATAACACAATAAGTATTTTATTCCCCATTTTATTTCTCTTCATCTTCCGTGCTTCACCCGCTTTCTTATGATTGAAAGAACTTAGTACGCATCTGGCCCCGTTGTAGTAAACGCTTACAATAAGTTTCATTGTCATTCGTTCTTCAAATATAAGTTCACTTCGTGCGCGTATCCCCTCCTCCTTGCTCAGACACTTTTCTGGATAATTATTTCCAGATGCACTCATATCCAACACGATACTACCACCTAAATTTCACTATGAACATTTAAAAAACAGAGTTTATCATACACTAAACCGTTCAATTCACTCGCCTCTAGTTATAAAATCCCACGATTTTGTGACAAGCTGGGACATAAAACCCAGAATACGCCTATACATTTTTAATTTCATTTGAGTAAAATCATTTCAAAAAACAGCAAAAAGACCTCCTTGGTTTCCCAAGAAGGTCTTTGAGTTATGGTTAGATTTTAACGCCACTTAAGCTCCCACCTGGAGCAAATAATCGTTCGATATGCTTTTGAACCACTGGATCCGGAATTAATGGTGGCGCTTGATGAGGTTTTACACGCGCATCAATAATCACGTTATCACATGACCAATGCTTATACTCCGTTGAACTGTTCACGCCATATATATCATGAGAAGGATTGCTGCGTGTGAACGTTGCCCATAGGAAATTCACAATTCTATCACTTAAGAACTCGCTATCATCACACACAATAATCATCGGACAAGATGGGAGTGCTCCCTGTTCTTGAATCGCTTCGCTAAGCTTGTTCATTTCCTGCGCTGCTTCAGCGTAAGTAGTGAATTTAGAGCCTTGAAGCGCCACGAGACCCGGCATCACCATCTTTGCATGTCCAAATCCCTGTAGTTCTTCAAGTATGTCAGGAACCTCTGTACATAGTTCTCTTTTCTTCTCCCCAACCGCAGCGAAAATCACCTTACTTCCGCTGTTAAGTCCTGTACCGGAATAATCAAGAGTATCAATCGTTGTATTCGTATAGAAATGAATATCTCTGCGAAGATTAATTCGCTCTAAAATATACGTCAAGAAATCCTCAACATCATGTGTGCTGATAGGTTGTTTCTCTTCGGCTGTAATAAACAAGAATTTAGCTAAACTAAGCTGACCTGTGCCTAATATCCGATTCGCGATCGTAAGAATCTCCGCTGGCTGCTTCACTTGTTGATAAGGTGTATAACGTTCACTGCCAATCGCAAACAAAAGGGGATGAACACCAGCAGCATCTACTGCATGAACTTCTTTGACACCCGGGATTTCTTGTCGGATAGCTCCACCCGTCAACTCGTGAATTAACTCACCAAAAGCGGTATCCTCTTGTGGGGGTCTGCCGACAACCGTAAATGGAAAGATTGCATTCTTTTTAGCGTACACATTATGTACTTTCATAACTGGAAAAGGATGCACTAAGCTGTAATAGCCTAAATGATCGCCAAAAGGTCCTTCCGGCTTCGTCTCACCAGGATGAATTTCCCCTGTGATCACAAAATCCGCATCATTACTAATGCAATATCCATCTACATAGCTATAGCTAAAATGACGTCCCGAAAGTAAACCGGCAACGATCATCTCACTCATACCCTCTGGCAAAGGCATTACAGCCGATAACGTATGCGCTGGAGGTCCGCCGATAAAACAGCTCACTTTAAGCGGCTCTCCTTTTCGATTAGCTCTTTCTTGATGCACGCCGATACCGCGGTGAATTTGATAGTGAATACCAACCTCTTTATTGAGTTCATAATCATTACCATTCAATTGAACACGGTACATCCCCAGATTGGAGTTCATAATGCCAGGCTTGTCTGGATCTTCGGAATACACTTGCGGCAAAGTGACAAAAGCGCCACCATCCTCCGGCCAATGTGTGATCAGCGGAAGATCAGAAATACTGATTTCCTGAAAACCACTTTGTAGACCACCCGGCTTTTTAATAGGCAATGCTTTTCTCGCAGATAGTCCTGTCCCTACATATTTAAAAGGATTCTTAAGTGCCTTCATAGGATCGTTACGAAGTGCAATTACGTTATGTGTGGAGTTCCAAGTACGCCGAAAAATAAACTTACTACGCTCTAGCGTTCCAAAAAGGTTAGATACGGCACGAAATTTCGAGCCTTTTACATTTTCAAATAATAATGCAGGGCCACCAGCTTCATAAACCTTCAAGTGAATCGCGGCCATCTCCAGATAAGGGTCCACTTCTTCACGAATACGAACCAAATGTCCATGTTTCTCTAAATCATTAACACACTCTTCCAAATTGCTATATTTCATTTCATTACTCCGATCTCTAGAAGGTTATTACAAGATTTCTTGGATGCTTTAATTATACCCTGTAACTTTTTAAAATAAAGCGATACCCTATGTAATAGAACATCCCGCCGTTATCTTGTATTCTCAGGTTTGGGTTCATCTCGCAAAATATTTCTAGCAGGAATCCCTACTGCTGAAGCATTATCCGGCACATCCTTAACCACAACAGACATAGCTCCGATATTAACATCGTTCCCCAGCGTAATCGGGCCTAGTATCTTAGAACCTACTCCGATAAATGCTCTATCACCAATCACGGGTTCCCCTAAGTTATTTCTCCCCCCAATGGTCACTTGGTGAAAAATAGTAGCGTTGTTGCCAATCACCGCTTTAGGACTAATGATAATGCCATTTAACCCATGCGGTAAATGAAGTGCATCACCAATTTGAGCCTCTGCATGAAGCTCTCCACTGGCAACAATTCGAACAAAAAGCACATCCATTATGCGATATAGGAGCCACAAAGGTTTGCGGATCAGGCCACTTTTCACCCGATAATACACCCAATTTCCAAAACGATAAGTAAACAAAGCCATAATCGTTTGTGGATTTTTTAGATTTGCCTTCCAGTCCGTTTTGAATAATTTCATCATTGTATCATCCTCCTATAGGGGCAAGATATGAACTATATTCTCGTGAAATGAAAGCATTAGTGTGGTCAAAAATATTCTGGGAGGATCGCAGGATGGAGAGTCATTCGGGTGATTGTGCTTTCACCAGTGTATGTTAGATTCAGAGATTCATCAAGAAGTGGACAGTTCTCCCTATATAAACATCAACCGATTACAAGCCTTCCTAAACAACAACACGCGCCGAGGTGATATCGGCGCGCGCTGAATGCTATCTTTTCTATTAAATAAGATCCAGAACAATCACGTTCACAGAATGAGCAGCTAGATTTACAATTGCAGTGTCTTTATCAAACCTGATTTCCGTTTCAACTGGAGTAACCTTCTCATCATTTTTTCTGTTCACATTAGGTGTGTGAACTAGCGAAGCATCGCCCGTTAAAGTAATCCATTTACCGGTAGGAGCTACGTTTAAGCCTTTTAGATCAAGCTTCGTTGCTTTCTCTACACGATCCGCATTCACAAGCTTTACATAGAGATACTTATCATCTTTAGTAACGGAATTGTATACTTCTCTGTTATACGCTTCGAGCTTATAATCAAGCACTTTGCTTGTTGTCTTGCCATCTGTGTAAGAGCAAATCAAATGCTTGCCATCTGCTCCACCATAATTAACAGTGATGGTATATTCCGTATGATCCGCTAGCTCTTCATAGCAACTAGCTCTAAGGTTACCCGCTGCTGTACTAGAGGAATAATCGCCGAGTGTATAAGCCTCAATCCCTTGCTTGTACACCTTGACTCCTGTGGCATCGCCATTATAGCCAATCGCATATTCGATAACATCTTTATTTTCCGGTGAAATGTCTGTCAGACCTGCACCTACATAGAAGCCATCTTCGCCGGAAGCTTTTTCAAGAACGACCTCTACTTTATAATTAGTCCACGCGTCATTGAGAATATACAATCCATTCAGTCCGCTGTTCTGTGCCTTCAAGACTAGACCTTTGGAAGGATCAATCGTATATCCGGCAGAACCAGGAATGACTTTCCAAGCTTCATGCAGCGGCTGTGTAAAATCTTGCTCTAGCATAACGCTGCCATCCGTATTCGAAGTAACCTTCACCCGCTTCACAACTACAGATGATTTCCCGGCAGCCACTTCAATTCCTCCGTGAGGAATGAGGTCTACCTTTTCCCCGTTGCGATATGTCGAGAACGATGTGCCAACCACTTTGGTGCCGAGATATTTAGCATACAACTGTTGAACATAGTAGTTCGGCGTGTACCATACAGTTTCATCATCGAACCAAATGCAATCTGGTGTCCATCTGTAGGTACCATCTGTTAATACCTTATTGAACAAAGGTGCCGTTGCAGCTAGTCTAATCACATCAGAGTTATTCTCAAAGCTGGACATAATCGCCGCTTCAGCAATCGCTCCTGCCAATGTATTTTTATCTGTCGAAGCATATTCACCCACAAAAACCTTCGAAGTTTCAGCCTCGTCCAAGCTGCCGTCTTCTTTATAAGCTCTGTAATAGTAATTGTAGCGATCCGCATTCTCTAACAAATACTCGTTGGAACGGTAGTAATGCTCGTCCGCAATCGTATCCATGTAGTTTTTTTGTTTCTCATACCAGGTAACCGTCTCTTCAATACTCGATGTTCCATCCGTGAAGCTGATCTGTTCCGAGCCCTGTAGATTTCCGCTTAGGAATTTCCAGCCTTGCTGATAAGCATCGTCATCTGCTTGTGCGCCAACCGTAGAAAGAATGGTCAGTTCATGATCAGGGTAGTTTTTCACCATATATTCGTCAATCGTTGTTTTAAAATACTCGAAGTTGGCAAAAAACTCTGTTCCCCAGTTTTCATTCCCCACGCCCAAGTAACGCAGGTCAAACGCTGCTTCATGGCCCATCTTTTTACGCAAAGCGGCCCACTCGTTATTGTCAAAATCCATGCTAATCGCGAAATCAATCAGATCCGTAAAGTTCTTCACATAATAATCTCTTAACGCACCGCCAGCTGGATTCGCATAATCCGAACGAGCTTGACACAGTACGCCGCAGGCCATAACCGGAAGTGGTGTTGCATTCAAATCTTCGGCTAATTGAAAATACTCCATATATCCAAGACCCATGGTCATCATATAGCCCCATACATTATAGTTCTCTTTGCGAAGCTCAATATCGTTGACAGACTCTTTCCAATCGTACACATTCTCCCAAATGTGAGAGCCTTCAGAAATACAGCCCCCCGGGAAACGTAAGAATGTAGGATGAAGATCAACAAGTGCATTCACTAAGTCTTTTCGCAATCTATAGTTGGAATTTCCTTTATAGTTAGCATGAGCTGTTGCAGAGCGTTCTTCTTCCCCAGCGCCCCAAACATCTTCCGGCATTAAGGAAACCATATCAATGGAAATCTCACCGTTAAAGGTTAAAGCAAGCTGACCAAGTACAGTTTCAGATCCTGTTAATACAAGCTTAGACTCTACACCATACTTCTTCCAGTTACCGTCACCGTTCACCTCAACTACCGTTGCATCACTAATGGCTTTACCATCTTTGTCGAGCAATTGCAGGGTGATTGTTCCCGCTGCCTCTGCCTTCGCCCAAATCGTGAAGTTATACTTAGCATCCTTCTTAATAAACATTGAGCAGTGCTGATTGGAATCCGCAAAGCCTCTATTATTGATCGTCGCGCCATCTGCCACTGTCACATAATGCGCATTCATATCTTTATCTTCGATTCCGAAGAAATCATTTAATCCGCCTGTATGATGAACCGTCATTTTGTCCGTGTCACCGGACCATGCATGCAGAGGTGTATAATTTCTTCCTGTTGAAGTCCCGTGCACACCACATACATGCGAATAGCTGTCAAAAGCAAACGACTCAAAGGAACGATTCTGCACTAGCTCTGCATAAATTCCACCATCTGCCGCATTATTAATATCTTCATAGAATAGGCCATATAGAACTTCGCTAACATCCAAAATCTCATGGTTTCCATCGATCGTTAAGGTGTAGGGTGGCAAACCTTCTGGGAGCACAGACACGGTGAAACTCTTCTCTACTGTACTGTCACCTTTTTTCAAAACTGCTGTAAGCGTTACACCTTTAGCAGAATGGACGGTTTTATTCACAACTCCCGCATTAGAAATAATTGCTGAGTCACTAGATACCCAGGACACGTCAACTTTTCCACCCATGAGCGAAGCTGGTAATTCGATATCTTTGGTGATGATTGAACTAGTGAAGGTTAAATATTTATCTTTTGCGAGCTTAACGATCTCTTCATCTGTCAAAGACTCACACATAATCTCAATCACTTCGTCCTGCGTTAATCCCGCTTTATATACACGGAAGTCCGAAAGAGAGCCGCCAAAATCTACATCTGCAGCGTACTGGGACTTGCCGATCGTATTGTTACTATAATTCACTTGATCCTCAAATGTAGCAAACCACGTGCGTAGCTTAGCATATGTACCGCTAGAAGTCTGACTTATCATTCCATCCGCAACGATCTCACCATTGACATACATCACAGGTCCTGCACTGCTTAGTGTTCCACCTTTTGTTCCTGTGACCGCAAAGGCAACGTGCACCCATTCACCAGCAGCAAAGGATTTACCGGGATCTGCGACTAAATCTTCCCCTGCAAAACAAGTCCCCCGGAAATTACGCGTTAAAAAAATATAGGGTCCTGTCTCGCCTTTGCCGAAATCGAACAGTCTTTCCCATAAACTCCCGCCAGTACTTACATGCATCCAAGTCGAGACAGTAAGGCCAGCTTGGTCGCTGACCTCTTTAAGCAGATCATCTGGCAAAGAAATATAGGATGTGCCATGTTCTCCACCCGCTAGTGAAACAGCACTTCTACCCGCTACAGTCTGTATGGATGGCAACTTAGTCCCTGAAGCGGTTCCATCGTTCCCATTCCCTGAGTAATCTTGACCCACATGATCGGGGTTATCAAACTTATAATGCGCTATCAAATTACCATTAATAGATTTATTACTGTTGTCATTGTTCATAGAAGATCACCTGTCATCTTTTGTATTAGAAATCATAAAAGTCTAACCAATCTACTGATTACTACGACAAAACCGCTACATCCGTGAATCATTTAACCTTTATACGAAACATAATAACACACTTTATAATCAATTAATATATTAACTAATTAATATTTGTGTGAAATAAAAGAAAACTTTTTTATAATTAAAAATTACCAAATAGACCCTTTTATTCATGATAAAATGAATTTGAATGTATGAAGGAGAGATGAAATATGAATAACCATGTAGGTTATAAAACAATAAAACGCGATTTATTTACAATTGAATGTAAAGATATCCTGTTACGAGAGTTTAGAGTGGAGGATTTAGACGAGTTTCACGCACTTACCACGCAGCCTGAAATCATAGAATTTCTGCCCGACTGGAATGTTCCTAAAGAACAACGGCTAGATTGGTTAATAAACTATGAAATAAAAGAAAACCAACAGTTTCTACATGCGGTCTCAGCGGATGGAAATATCGGGGAGCTTCGTCTTCGTTTAGGCATTATTTTAAAAGAGACGAATGAGTTTATCGGTTGGTGCTGTACAGGAATGAAGGATGAATTACCCGCTCCGAACAGAGAAATCATGTATGCCATATCCAAGGATCATCGGGGCAAAGGGTATACCACACAAGCTGCCGAGGGGTTAATTAAGTATTTGTTTGAGCACACTTCTACCGATGTATTAAACGCTATTGCTCTGGTACACAATACGCCCTCAAATAGAGTCATACAAAAATGTGACTTCGACTTAATGAATGAAATTACGATTGAAAATGAAAGCTATAATTATTACCAACTTTCTAAGCGGTAATGGAATAAGAAATTCTCACGCAAAAAACCTCTGCATGGGAAATGGAGATACGATCCATTTACCTAAACAGAGGTTTTTTTGAGCTGATTCATGATTGCTGCTTCATACGAAGCATTTGCGCTAGAAGCTGTTCCACATCTTTTTCCGGGAATGCCGTCATTAGCGTGTCTTTAAAGGTTTCTTGAGCACGGATGAGCTTGGCCTCACCAATGGAGGTTAGGGAGGTATAAATACTTCTGCGATCACTGTCGCATGCTTTTCTCTCTAAAGCTCCGCAGCCCTTGGCTTCAAACCGGCTAACTAGACGTGAAACGGCACTTTGGCTTAAACCAACCATGGATTCAAGTTTCTGCAATTTTAGTTTTTTCTCTGGGGCTTCCGACAAGAATAATAACAAGTAGAACTCTTTTAAAGATAAACCATGATTCGCTTGCAAATTAACTTCTAATTCATTCGTCACATTCATTTGTATATGCGTTAACGTCAACCAATTCGCGATAAGGTCATTGTTAAGAATTTTGTCCATCTACCTCTTCATCTCCTGAGCGTATGACTATTCATGAATTTTTTCTTCTATATAATAGTACTACACTCCACATCTATTGTGCCAAGCTTAATCCAAAAAAGAGAAAAGACCGTTTCTCCAAGAAGCCGGTCTTTCCAACTGATTCCATTTAATTTCGTTAGTCCTTAGCCTTTAATTCTAGGAAATCCAAAGGCATACTGCCGAGGAATACTAGGGTCTTGCTGAAGCTCAACTCCAGCCTCCAGCGTCCAATATGGATTTCTCAGCATCCCCCGACCAACTGCAACAAGATCTGCTTCCTCATTCCCAATGACTGCATTAGCAAGAGCAGGTTCATCCAATCTACCTACAGCAATCACCGGTACATTCAAACCATTTTTTATCTCTCTTGCCAAAGGAACTTGATACGCCGCATGTGTTCCTGGCTTGCCAGCAGCCGCGATAGGACCTTCACCACCTGCACTAATATGGAAAATATCTGCGCCAGCTTCTTTATAAGCTTTACTAAATGCCAAGCTTTCTTTAATGCCGTATCCGCCCTCTACATATTCTTGAGCTGAGATACGCATGATCAATGGCATTCCTTCAGGCATTTCACTTTTCGCTGCACGAATGATTTCAGTACCAAACAAGGTCAAATCTTGGCCATATTCATCTGTTCTTTGATTCGTTAATGGTGAATGGAACTGATGAATAAGGTAACCGTGCGCACCATGAAGCTCGATAACATCAAACCCCGCTTGAATCGCACGCTTCACGCCTAACCGGAATTTTTCAACCATACCCTTCACTTCTTCAGTCGTTAGGGCACGTGGTGTTTTGGAGTCAGCATCAAATGGAACGGCAGAAGAGGATACAGGAACTGCTGCATCTTCAGCCTTACGCCCAGCATGAGCAATTTGAATACCTACTTTTGCCCCATAAGCATGACAAGCATCAACAATTCTAGCCAATGCAGGTATTTGCTCATCGGACCAAATGCCAAGGTCAAAATCAGTAATTCGGCCATCAGGCTCTACATCGGTCATTTCAATAATAATTAATCCTGTTCCTCCAATGGCGCGGCTTACGTAATGATTATAATGCCAATCGGTAGCAATTCCGTCCTTGTTAGTCACTGAATACTGACACATCGGAGGCATAACCACGCGGTTCTTCAATTTCAAATCCTTCATTTCATAAGGGGTAAACAAGTTCTTCATGATATCTCTCCTCTTTATAAAAAACTAAATTTATTATGAACATTAAAAACATGTTTTAGCAGAAATTAATTAATGCATGCTCATGCATGTATATTATTATAGAATAACTAAGGTGTCAACCATGAATGTCTCCTGCGGTTTAATAACTCCATGTATTGTTGAAATCTTAGCCCCAAGGTAATATATGGGTATCTATTTTCTTAGAAAGGATGAACTCACAAGTGGACAAAAAGCTTTTACAATCACATAGTATCTTTCCTACCCTGAATATTGAGCGCACCGCTGCTTATTACAATCAGTACTTAGGCTTTCAAGTTGTGCCCTATTTAGATACGGAAGAACCGCATGTTTGCCTCTATCGTGATGATACAGAAATTATCCTTACTCAATCCCAAGGACAAAGGGTTATTCCTAATCGAGAATTGTATGGCTATGGTTACGATGCCTATTTTATTACGAAACAGCAAGAGCAGCTGGAGAAAGAATTCGAAGCGGCTGGTGTTAACATTGTCCGAGCATTAGCCAACACCGACTATAATAACAAGGAATTTGTTATTGAAGATGTTGATGGGCGCTGGATTGCTTTTGGGATTAAAGGATAAAAAAACGGCCCTCGGCCATTTTTCTTATTTTTCAAAAGAGACCTCATAGCTTCTTACCCACACGAACATCCCTTGAAATCCTGTATGCTAGTTTACAGAATTTCATCTCCACTGCCATTGATCACACAGAAATCACTATGATTATAACTAACGAATGTAGAATAAGCATTACCCTGATTCAATAGATGCTCCTGAAAAAAATTAGCGACAAGCTCATTTATCTGATTATGAATCCCACAAGTTCTATGATATAAAGCTTCGTCCTCCTCAAAAAGAGGCATATCACTAAAAGACATATGCGTAGCACCTCGTATTTTCAAAAAAGATTTATATCCTTTCCAATTCCGAAAAAGCTTCTCTTGTCCTTTGATGAAATCATTTGCTATTTTCTCCTGTAAAATAATGCTTAAGGATTCTAAAGCAGAAGCTTTTTGCCTTATTACAAGTAGGGGTACCGTATTATTCTTCACTTCATTCTCAATATATAAATGCATACTTGCATCTAATAAAACTGCGGCTTTAATTCTATCATCTTCCATAGTTAAATCTAATGCAGTAGCACCACCGATTGAATGTCCAACAATGCCAACCTTGTCCATATCAAAACTTTCCATTCTTGAATTCAGATTGGATAGGTGATCTAATACATACTTTATATCCTTTTTTCGAATAGAAATTAAGTGATGTAATTCGCTATAATCTGTAGCCTGTATTGTCCTCATGACCTCTGATTGATTCATAAATTCTCCACTTGGACTAACTGTAAACATGGCTTCATAAGCAGCACTGACGGTTACCACTATAAATTCTCGCTTTACCAGCGCTTGTATATTGTAAATATACATATCTCTATCTAAGCCTAGTGCAGGAGAGTAGATAATGACAGGATAGGATCGTTTAGATTTTTGTTGCAATGCTCCCTCGCTGATTGAGGTAGATAATCCATCTATGATATCCATATTCATTCCAATATCTTCTAGAATTTCTCTTGCATGTTGTTCACAGGGCCGGAAAAGATCCATATATTTCATTTCAGATTCGTTGTTATCGAGCAAACCATCCTTATCCGGATAATAAATACTTATCACGATTTTTCTGGGCTCTGACTCTTCTTGGAACGTACCCTTGCGCGTGTCATCCGTTAATATTTCAACTCTTCGAAAAACTCCCATGGTTCCACTCCATTCCTCCTCGTTCACTATATTTTAATTTATTTTCCTATTTATTGAAATGAATTCTCCATAATGTCCATACTAATGTCGATTGCTATGAATGGAATCAAGTTGAATGAACGGTTATAATACCTAAGTGCAGGTGAATCTTTAAAAAACTCAGGGATGTGGAAACTTTAATGGTGAATAATTCAGCATATACACTTTATTTACGTGAGGATTGGAAGAAGCTAAGCGATTTCACCGCTATCCAATTATCAGAAGAAGAGCTTAGTGATATCCAAAGTATTAACGATAAAATTTCGATTGAGGATGTAAATGAGGTCTATCTTCCTCTATCCCAATTGATACATTTGCAGCTTCAAGCCTCTCATACATTTAAAGATTCTATAAATCACTTTCTTAATAACGATCTTAAAAAAGGTCCATTTATCATAGGCATCGCCGGAAGTGTCGCTGTTGGCAAGAGTACAACCGCTAGACTTCTTCAGAAGCTCCTCTCTCAATTACCTTCTCATCCAAAAGTAGATTTAGTTACAACTGACGGGTTTCTACTTCCCAATGCTGAGCTGGAAAAGCGTGGAATCATGAAGAAAAAGGGATTTCCTGAAAGCTACGACACACGTAGTTTAATTTCATTTTTAACTAAAGTGAAGTCTGGTGTTTCGGGTGTTCAAAGTCCTGTATACTCGCATCTAACTTATGATATCGTGCCAAATGAATGTATTACGATCGAGAACCCGGACATCCTAATTGTTGAAGGATTAAATGTTCTTCAGACTAGTTTGACAATTAATCAAAGTATGCCAAACTATTTTGTATCTGATTTCTTTGATTTTTCAATTTATGTGGATGCTGATGTGAATAATATTGAGAAATGGTATATTGACCGGTTTATTAAGCTTAGAGATACCGCCTTCCAAGATGAGCAATCTTATTTTAAAAAATATGCACAGTTATCACTAGAAGAATCTATCGAGATCTCGAAAAGAATATGGAAAGAAATCAATTTTGAAAATTTGATACACAATATTTTGCCTACCAGAAATCGTGCAGATCTTATACTATTTAAAAATAACAATCATCACATAGATCGCATTAAGCTGCGAAAATAAGAAATTGTTCTCACAAACCAAGTCTCTGATTTGCAGAGCTTGGTTTTTTTATGTGCAAAAAAAATTGGGTGAATATCGTAGGTGTAATGCCTTTATCCTCTTGCCAGGGCAAACGTATACTGTGGTACATTCGTACACTAATGTAGAGAGAGGATAAATCAAATGATCGAAATTGCCTTGGCCTTTCAAGATAAGGATGGAAAGTATGTAGAGCATGCCGGTGTCGTTTTAGCGTCAGTTTTTCATCATACAAGTTCCCCAATCCATGTTCATATTTTACATGATGCCTCTTTAACCGAAGTTAACAAGCGAAAGCTCACCAGATTAACCACTAAACATCAGCATACGATTAGCTTTTATTCGATTACTTTACCCGAAGATATGCTCCAGGTTCTTGCCAATATTAATTCTATCGATATGTGGACACATGCAAGTATGTACCGATTGCTGCTTCCCGCGTTAATTCCTTCTGACAAAATTATTTATCTGGATTGTGATGTATTGGTAAACATAGATATCGCGGAGCTGTGGCAAGTTGAGCTGAATGATAAATATTTAGGGGCAATTTGGGATCAGGGCATTATGGATGTGGCACCTATTGTAAGCGCCAAGGGGCTAAATCCTGAGATTTATTTTAATTCCGGAGTGATCGTATTTGCTTTGAATAATATCCGCCAGAATACGAACTGGTACCAAGAGATGCTGAACTTCTTGCGCACTTTCCCGGATGTCACTATGCCGGATCAGGATGTTCTAAATGCAGTTTTTGGAGCGAATTACCTCCCACTCGATATCCGTTTTAATTCATTTAACATGGCCATCCCAGATCATGACTATAATAATAAAATTGTCCATTTTGCCGGGGATGAGAAATGCTGGAATAAAGATTCCTCAGGGTTTGCGCTGTATCGCAAGTTCCTAAATTTAACCCCTTGGAGAGCTTTTAAAGCCAAATTAAAACGAAGAAGACGGAAGGTCAGCTATGTTAAGCGGCGGTTCATACGAAAAAGTAATAGACGAATCATTTATAAACGTAGAATTAAAATTATTCGCACAAGAATCTCGCCCCTTTCACTGTTCCAATTGAAATTAATTAGAACGATAAGAAGGAGAAAAGGCATTGTAATCAACACAAGAATACAAAACCAACGACGCATTAAACGCTAAAAGGCAGCCCCTATTGAATAGGGGCTCAGTCTCTCGAGAAACCCAAGGCCATCCAGTGAATTGGGTTTCTCGTCATTCTGAAAAACGGCACTCTGCCGTTTTTCTTGAACATGATCGTATAATAAATCCTTTTAGTTCACTTTAGTAAAAAACCATTTCTGAGCATCGCTTCCATTATCCGTCCACTGCTGAACCGCTGCACCGTCTGCCGTTGAGGCTCCGTTTACATCCATGACTAATCCACTCACTTTAGAAATTAGTTTGTAGTATCCACCCCCTACATCTACAATGCTCCACCGCTGAGCGTTGGTACCATTGTCATCCCACTGCTGCAACTGTACACCACTGACGGTTGATGAGTTCGGCACATCCAACACTTTTCCACTATGCACTGCTGTCAGCTTATAGTAGCCGTCTCCCGTACTTTCCACTTTGAATTTCTGATTATTAGCTGTGTAATTGGTCCATTGCTGCATCTTTGCCCCGTTTGCTGTAGAAACATCTATAACGTCGAGAACCTTACCACTAGCCTTATCAGCCAAAGTATAAATCCCGCCACTCACGATGCTTGAGTTAGGCGTAGTCTGATACACACGTACGTAATCAACCAGCATTTGTGCAGGGAAAGCAGTTGAACCGTTTGGTCCTCCAGGCCAATCCCCACCCACTGCAAGGTTTAGCAGAATGAAGAAAGGTTTCTGGAATTCCTCCGTATTTCCAGTTCCGTTCTCGATATAAAAAGCATTATATTGGTTGCCATCAACAAACCATTTAATATAATTCGTATCCCATTCTACGCTGTACACATGGTACTGAGAGAAATCAAGATTACCGGAAACCTGACCATAACTAGCATGCCCATTGGCATCCCAGTGTACCGTCCCATTAACAGAAGCATTATTGTTCACATGCTCCATAATGTCCGTTTCCCCAGAATTCGGCCAACCCACCGAATCAATATTCGATCCCAGCATCCAAAACGCCGGCCAGAGTCCTTGGCCTGAAGGCAGCTTGATTCTAGCTTCGATTTTTCCATAGGTAAAACTTTTAAGTCCCTGTGTTTTGATCCGTGCAGAGGTATAATTCATTCCTCCATACGATTCTTTTTGCGCTGTTATTGCTAGATTGCCACCTGTTACCTGCAGGTTCTGTGGACGACTGGTATAATACTGAAGCTCATGGTTTCCCCAACCGTCGATACCCGTGCCGATTTCAGCCGACCAATTATTAGTATTCAGAGAATTCCCGTCAAATTCATCGCTCCATACCAGATTCCAGTTCGAGGCTGCACTTGAATGACCAGTAGGCACTAGAGCAATCATAAGTGTGAACAGCAGAAATAGACTTAGCATTTTTCCTTTTCTCAACATCGTCGTCTCCTCCTAATAAATGAAAAAATTATAGGACACAGAAATGCTTAAGACGATATCTGCCCAGAGTCAGCCCAATGGAATCACCTCTTTGATCTTATTGATTTCATTGCACGGCGCGCTCGCACATTTGAAACCGGTTTCGTTTTTGGATAAAATAAGACGCTATCCCTAGAACCAGCTATTACAGCCAGAGTCAGGTTAACGCATCACTTCATTTGCAGTGTACGTCTTCTCTATCCGTAATATGCCAAGATTTCAACCTTACTTATGTACTTTAATCCCATAGCCACTTCCTAGTTTACCTCCTGCAATTAAAAAGGCTTTTGCACGCCGTTGCAGTTGGGTGTTCTCTTCGTACTCTTGAGGGGTCATACTTAGTTTACTAAATATTCTTTCTTCTGCTTCCTTGGAACTTTTATCGACTTCATAAATGTAGAACCGACTTTGAAACTGAATAATGTTCGATTCTGGGTTCATGATCTCACTTAATTCCGGATCAAGCAGCCATGAATGACAAATAAACACTGGAGTTATACCTCTAAAAAAAACTCTGGCTAACTGAAAGGATTCCTCGACACTTTGAACGGATAAAGGCTCTCCCGCTGGAATGTGCACATTAAGCACGATTTGATTGGTAAAGATTTTACAACCATCAACAACTAAATCGCGGTCCATCGCAAAAGGTTGAAATTGCATTCTTCCCAAACGAAATAAACGAAGCTGAACATGCTCTTGCAGCCAGTTATATTCTTCAATACCATATTCACCGTAATCACGTAGACATTGCATGCACCAGATCTGAATATCTGAGAATGTATCATAATAGATCTCATCCTCAATGTTACGAATACGATACTCTTCATAAGCATCTACTGCGAATCTCACAAATAAATATAATAGTTGCTTTCGATAGCCCTCCGATGCTTTCACAGATTCAAAAAAAGAAAATCTGTCAAAATAAAAATGTTGTTTATAAACTAGATATTCATCCTCTTTCATCTGAAACTCATAAACCTGCTGTCTAGCCGCTGGATCAAGCTTTATCCCTTCACACAATGCTCTGATGTTCACTAGAAAACCTCCCTATTTCCTATGGATACAGCACACCACTTGTAAAAACTCATAAAATATAACAAAGAAACGGCATTTCTGCCGTTTCTTTGTTATATGGATGGCCAAGGCTCGGAGCCTGTTTTACTCCAATCCATGTTCCTTACGGATGTTATACATACCTTGAACAAGCAGCTCGGAAGGATCCCGATTCAATTGCAAGTGCGTTAACAATAAATGCAGTGGGAACGCACAAACGTTATTCCCATCGCTTATCGCTGGAAATCCAGCCTCGAAAACCGGACCTAGTTTTTCGTTCCAAGCTAGACCAACATGTACATCTTCTGGCGCAAATTCTTCGGTAATTTCTTTTATACATTGCGGAACTAATACATTGTCTATGATCGCTTTAGCTTCTTCTTCACTTGAAGGCGGTTTTGGAAGCGTTTTGCCTCCCTCAATCTTCATCAGATCAACAAAGAATGAAGCCATCCATGCTGCAGGATCCTTACCCGATTGGAATCTTGCAATCAATTCACGCAGAAAAAAGCCACAAGAATAGACATGGTCTAACTCAGACTTTACGTGAAAAACAAAAACCGGGCCGTAGGCCTCCATATTCAACACTTGTCCTTCAACGTCTTGAAAGTGCACTCTCAAAGCTACGAGACCGTTATGGTGAACAGCCATCACTAGCTTATTCATATCCTCCTCAGACATTTCTGGATCATTGGTTATTTCCTCGTTCTCGTTTAATGTTTCTTCGTTCTCATTTGTTATCTCATTGGTCATTTTAAATTCCCTCCCGCTCCTATCATACCATCTAGTGAATTGAACTGACACTTTAATAATAGACAAATTCCTACCAGTTGAGGAGAAAATAAATAAACGGCATCTCTGCCGTTTATTTATGGGGCAACTCTTACTTAAGTCACATCCATTATTTTCTTCACTACTATACTGGTTAATTGTTTGATATCCCCAGGATCTAACTTGTAAGCAGAAGTAGCTTTCCGTGTCGGTTTAGGATTTGTCGATATTAAGTCAGCGATATACAGATCTATAAATACAACGGGATCAGCCCCAGTTCTTTTCCTGAGTTCGCCTGGTACCTTCGTGTTGGGTCCGTCCGCTCCGCCACTGATTGAAATAAAACCATACTTGTTCGGATTTGTTTTCAAATGCTTTAAATAGGGTCGGAGTGGTGTGGCCACTTGCCCCATCCAGATCGGCCCGAAAAAGAGGATCAAATCATACTTCACTAATACATTAGGTGATGGCTGTACCAACGGTATCCTGCTGAAAATCATATCCATTGTAATGGAACTCAATGTCCGCGGCTTGGATTCAGAAATCTGAAAATATTCAGATGACAGTTCTTTAGCCACACTGCCAGCTAATGCATCATTGTTGCCTGTGAATGAATACGATATGACTGCAATGTTCATCTTAGCCCTCCTGAAACGAATTATTTCGTCTTTGCTTGCTCCAGTGCATTTTCTAGTGCCTTAAGATGTGCTTTAGAGGTAAGCGTTGCCCCACTAATAACGTCTACCTGAAGGGATTGTGATTCAATCACATGTCTAAACAAATCACCAATGCTTATCCCCCCCTTCATTTTCAGCAGATTTCCATTTTTATCTAAAGCGCCTTTGAGTATTTTAATATCTAAAATTTGACCCTCAGATATTGATGCCTGAACCTTGGTATCTCTGGAATGATCCTTTGTGCCGATATATTCTCCCACATAGGTTCCATCACGCAGCTTTTGAAAATCAATGACGTCGATAGTAAGCTTCTGAACTTCACGCCTCCCTGAAGCGCTTAAGAGAATCCCTCCCCATACGATGACTACAATCACGACGAAGATGATCAGTATAACCATCCACATTGAGATCTTCCTTTTACTACTTACAACAATGTTCATTCGCATGCCCCTCTTCTCAGTTTTTGAATGAATATTATATTATTCATTCATTTTAAGGGATAAAAAAACTGCCTCATTCGTTCTATTTGGGGCAGTCTGTAAGACCCTTCATGATTAGTTCCATCATATAGTCCAGTAATTGTGGAAAGAACTCCAGTCCTATTTCTTCCTTGTGGGTCTCCACATTGATCATGGCGGCGAAGACCATCATAATCATTTTGCTGTCCATATCGCTTCGCATCTTGCCTTCGGTTTGCCATTGCTGCACAATTTCATGGAAGCTGTCATATAAGAAATCGTTCACCTGAATGCCGGTTTCTTCTCGATAAAGCTGTTCGATTTTCCCAAAAACACTTTTGTTGTACCATTCCTTTAGAATGGGGTTCGATATTATGCCTTCCACATTGAGTGCCATCATCTGCCGAATTACAATCACAGGGCTTTGGGTCATGTCAAGGGATTCCATACAGTTTTTTTTGAGTTTCGCATTTTCTTCAAGAAAGATATCCATAAAAAGCTTTTCCTTAGAAGGATAATAATTGTAAAAGGTTCCTATAGCTATTCCAGCTTTTTTTGTAATGTCCGAGACATTCGTATCCTTAAAACCTTTATTGCTAAATATCTCTTTCCCACAATCATAAATCTTTGTTTTTTTATCTTCCACTTTCCGCATCTCCATGAATGAATAATTATTTTTTCATTCATATCATAATGTCAAAAGTTGGATGTGTCAATGCAAAACTTATTTGTTATCTTTTCGTTCATTGAGCGACAATAAAATAAAAAAACGGCATCTCTGCCGTTTTCCCGATAGTTACAGAAACTTATAGTTTCATGAGATCCTCTTAATCCATCAGGTACAGATCCCCGAAGGCATTAACATCCTTCGAAGAACCTATGCCACTATTGTATTCCAGCCAGCCTCTACGCCCCTCGCCGTCATTATCATTGACCAGCAGCGAAAACTTAAGCTTCATTCCTTGCTTCACCTGCGTAATGTCATGGCTCAGTTCACGCCAGGGTATGGCTAATTCGTAGCTGGTTGTTGAATCTGAACGACTCACCGCATACTTTAGCTCTAGGGCATCATTTATATTGAATCCCATTGGGGTTAGCCAGCGCCACTTGAGTAAATTCCCTGCATTTCCCCGAGCCACACCTAGTTCATGATACTCCGAGGGTACCGTTCCGTCTAAGTTTGCAATACCAATCCCAATCTGAATGCTGTCCCCACTCCAAATGGCATCGCCTGATGCCGACTGTTCATGCTTGTTATCTATAACTTCTACCCCTAGATAAAGGTTATCCTCGTCCCAAGTTAAGGAACCAGTCGCACTGATATCCTGCTCACCTTGCCAACCATTGATTTTGATATCCTTCACATCAAAGCGAGCCAGATCACTCCAATCTGATAGGTTACCATTGATTTCAATGGGCTTACTGAGTTTTGGCAACAACAGTGCGTTAAAGGAATCTAACGTCGTCTGCAATAGATTACCTATGTCATTATAAGATTTAAGCGTCCGTTGTCCTCTAGCAAGCTCAGGAATCTCTAACCGGACACTCTTTCCTGATTCCAGATTCTCCACAATGGCGTTGTAGGTCCCCTGAGTAGAACGTCCTGTTTCATAATCGGCTTCCACTGAACCATTGAAATTGTTCGTAGACTGATTAGTAACATCCATATGAGTTTTTAATTCCTTGGCAGCTTCATCATAAAATGTCTCATATTTCACCGTCAGCGGGTCGATTACGTTAACATTGACAGCGAAGCTCATTGCCGTTTTAGGATCTTCGCCTCGTGAGACAAACAGTGTATCGTTTCCTCGTACCAAGCCATCCGGAACCTGTATCCGAAGTCTATCTTCTTCCTCCTGTTCACGAAGTATCCAGCCCTCAGGCAAATCGATGTTCATCGACTCCTTCGCAGGAATGCGATAGGCGTCAGGCAGCTTAATATCAAAGGCGTCGCCGGAAGCAATCGAAATTCCGGAATCTTCTGGCAGCTTTGCAAGATCAGAACTATTCATGACATTCCATAGAAAATGTGTTGTCGTCTCCATAATTTCATCGATGTATTTATCATTCTTGTAGTCATGTCCGACACCTTCCATGGTGAGTAGATTATGATACACCCCCTTCTCTTTCAGCTGTTCGGCCAATTCAACACTTTGCTGGTACGGCACCAGTTTGTCTATCGTTCCATGAATGATGAGGACCGGCGGCAGCTTACTGTCCGCACTTTTCGTCAGATCACCGCCATAAATATCAACAATAGAAAATACAGATTTAATGATGGAAGGATCCTGTGATACATATTGATTGACAAAGTTTATGGCTAGATGTCCCCCCGCCGAATCACCACCGATAACAATACGGCTTGCATCCATCCCGTAAATCTCTGCGTTATCGTTGATCCATTTAATCACATCGGTTATATCTTCATAAGCGTCATTAAGTGTGCGGCTGAAATTAGTAAATGGATCTTTTTTCAGCCTATAATCAACGGACAATACAGCATATCCTCGCTTCGCCAATCCCGTAGAAAAGTCTGCTGCATCGTTCTTATTCCCTTCTGTATAACCACCACCGTGAATGAAAATAAATACAGGCCTCTTCTCGTTATTATCGCCAGACGGCTCGTACAGATCGAGTTTCAGCGGTTCTAGAGCATCTGTCTCATTCTTCTTGCTCGCATACAAAATATCTCCTTTCACTGTAACCTTATAAGCGGGAGTCAAGTACTGAACCGAAATTTGTCCGTTATTGACAGTAACTTTAGCCGCTGATGTACTACTGTCAGTAGTAATCACGTTAGTCACTTCTTTTCCTTCCTTTTCTAAAGCGCTCTTATTCTCTTGGTTATGCAGTAACAACCAGGAACCTAGAACGATTACTAGGATCGTAAGAACGTAAATAAGCCTACGCTTCATTATGACAACCTCCCAGAATGATTTTGGATTTGAAAAAGTAATATAATTCCAATATCATCATTCTAGAATTCAAGGCATCGTTTAACAATTATGTATTCCTTCGTGAATTAGGTTTAATATTACGAACTTTTAGTGAACAAGAAAGCGTATAATTAAGTAGAATCGGCTTAGTCATAGAAACAGATAGAGGAGGACATTACAATCATGAAGTTGAGCATGAATTGGGTAACGCTTAGGGTGCGCGATCTGGAGGCTTCCCTTGATTTTTATAACCGGATTCTGGGGCTTCCCATTGACCGCAGATTTGAGAGTAGAGGAAAACAAATTGTTATGTTAGGCACGGTGGATCAGCCCAAAATCGAGCTTATTCAGGGTAGTGATCCGGCACTGAAGCCGGAATGCGGCGTTTCTGTTGGTTTCGAAGTGGAATCGCTCGACGATGCCATTACGTATTTGAAAAGCCAAGGCATCCCCGTCGCACGTGGACCGATCACACCAAATCCCCATCTGCGATTCTTATATATACTGGACCCAGACGGCTTCGAGGTACAGTTAGCGGAGCATAGCTAGGCTAGCACTCTTCAAGCAAAAAAAGGAAGTGTCCGAAAAGCCATGAAATGGCTGCGGTGACACTTCCTTTTTTTTGATTATATCTGCTAATTTGTTATGGGTTGAAGGCTACTACTCATTCTGTTATCTTACGAGCTACCAGCGCTAAGTCTTTCAAATCAATCACACCATCTTTATTGATATCGGCACGTTTAGCCTCAGCCCAATCCTGACTGCTGGTATCCTTGCCATAATTAGCAGCGACAATCGCTAAGTCACCGATGGAGACTTTGCCATCTTTATTGATGTCACCAGTCATACCAGGTTCCGGCTCTTCTGCAGTTATCTTGAGCTTATGGCCCGACGTAACAGTTTCGCTCTCCTTGCCTTCCGCATCTGCTACGATCACTTTTTCAATCTGAATAGTACTCTCTGTAGCTTCCGCTACTGTTTTAGTACTGAAATCCAAGGTTACCAGCTGCATATTGCCAGTCACAGCATTTCCCGCACCTTCACTCACCACCAGCAGTCGTAGTTTTCCAGGCGTGTGATTAGCAGTTTCAAGCACTTGGATTCCACTACGCAAGGAAGTAGCAGCCTTGAATTCCAACAGCTTAGGATTATAGTTCATGGTTATATCCATCGCATATACAGCATCTGTTACACTTTTTACCCCAAACGCCAGTTGAAAGTCATTACCTCCAGCTACAGTGTCTACCCCAGACAGAACAGAAGTCATCTTACCCGATGGATCAACCTCACCATTCCCGTCTTTTTTAACGGTAATGATCTCGTGGATTTTGGGTTTAATCGAACCCTCCCACTGAATCTTCACTTCAAACACATTAATATACTTGGAGGTATCAAATGTATTATAAGATGAGGACAGGTTACCAACCTTATGCCATCCACTCGCATCTCGCACGGACACCGCAGCGTTTGAATTATCCGATGGATTTTGCAAAACTATCACTTCTTTTACCTTCGTATCCTTCGACAACTTATAGTTTAAGGAACCCGTATTCCCAGCACCCGACATATAGAAGGTGGAGAGCTTTTTGTCAACGGACAGCAATGCTTCATTTCCTATGTTTCCAGCAGGTTCAGCCTGGATAGCCGGATTGGAAGTTCCCGGTCTTTCAATCCCTTCATTAACCAAAATTTCATTAAGCGCGAGCCATGCATCATAAGTTTCAGTTGAAATCAATCTTACATAGCGGGCTTGCTTGCCGCCGTCAACTTGAACACGCTTATAACGGTAAGGCACCTCATGCTCAGGGAAATTCAAACTCCGATCATTTGGATTAGTAAACGTATGGATCGTATCCCATGTCTGTCCGTCTAGTGACAGCTGTAAATCTCCCTTACGGAAGAAATCTCCTTCACCGTCTCCAATCACGACAGCTACATTCTGGACATTCACCACACCGCCCATGTCGATCTGAATATACTTCCCTTTCGATTGAATCGAGCCGAACCAAACCTTGTTCTCTAAAGAAGCATTGTACACGTTGTTGATAGAACCTTCATAAATACTTCCGTAATTATGAGTAATCATAGGTGGAGAGAATTTGTTCAACTTGATCATGAGCCTTGTCAAATCTACAGTGATATTCTCAGTTCCCTTGTTTATGATCCGGAAATAGGCAGCACTAGCAAACGCCCCATTCCCCTCATTAACCTGTTCCCATTCCACACCGTTCTTTGAGGATTCTAACCGAACTTCTCCGTTTGAAGCTTCCAACACCACTTGCGTGATCTCTTCAATGGATTTCAAATTAATCCCAACATATTGGGATGGCTTTAATGTGATTCCGTTCATATTCGATAATTGCACAGAATTATCTGCTACCATAACAGGAGTATCCTTCAACTCTGTCACATCGGTGTAAATGGCTACCTTATCTTTACCTGCATTTACGGAAAACTCGCGAACTGCCGTCCATAAATCAGGCTTACCTCCAGGTATTCCAGCATGAATCAATCGATATCGAACCATCCTTGCCTCCACATTGAGCCCGGAAGCAGAAATTTTATACCCGGAACGCTCTTCTCCGATTGCAGTCCATTCTTGACCGTTCACGGAATACTCAAGGATCCCCCTTTGGAATATATCGTGATCCGCATCATTTCTACCTTGTGTGATCGCAATTTCTTCCACTTTAATGGTTTTTCCAAAATCAACACCATACCAGTCTCCATTCTGTTGAAGGGTCTGAATATAGACGTTCGTTGCTAAATCTCCGTCTACCATCAGGTTTAATCCTGAAGGAGAACCATAAGAGCTTACAGCTAGAGGTTTAACATATTCCGGGTCCACCAAAGTATAAATCTGAGCATCCAGTTTATTGATGAGCTGCTCAGCAAAAGGAACCAGCCGCTTTGCTCCTGCCTCAACTGTCACATCTGGAGAATTAAGCTTCTCAATTTTGAATGTTTTGGATAAGCTTAATGCGCTTGTGGCCTTAGCCAGTGCTTCCCATGCCTGATCAACATTCTCTTTCTGGATTGCTATCGCAGAGAGAACTGCCGATTTATCGGCAAGAACGACATTTTGCAAGCTATTTAGCCATGGATCAATTTCTTCTTCCATATTTTCATTCGTGTTATTTACTCTAAACGACGCGATGGCATCCAATACTAGATCAAATTCTTGAATCAATGTATTCCCCGTCGTTTCTATCGGCTGACCACTTGAGTATTCACTTAAGAATTGCGCTAGCTCAGCTTTGATATTTTCCGATTCACCTACTACAAGTCCATGACCGCTAGGCGATGGGTCACTCATATGATAGGCGATCGTATTAAGCTCAGAAGCAACTTCAGGGGCAATATGCTGAAATGAATCGAGCCAGCTCTCCTCTTGATCAAAATCATCTACATTCCAAGTGTAATCCGCAACCGCGAATATACCGATCTTAGATAATTCCGCATGCTTCATAGGATTAGACACTACACCTGAAATATTATGTGTACCTGGAATGAGCACTTCTGCTTTACCGAGCAGCAGTCTTGCATCCTTATAGTCATTCACTGGCCAGTTTAACCACATATAAGGGTCTCTTCCATGTGCATCTTTCGGCCACTGCATATCTGCTGCATTAACAGAGGCAACAACGCCGTTTCCGGTCCACATTATATCTACATTCTCTGGCACATTTCTTAAGGCTTCAAGATAGGGTCTGCCAGTCGTTCCCGTCCAGCTTTTATTATAATATGGAGGACAATAAATTAATGATTTGACGTCTTTCTTGGACGTTACCCAATTCGCAACATCCGTAATAAGCTTAACATGTTTGTCCTTATCCACTAACGATTGTGATGTGCTGATATCATCCATAAATAGTCCAAATTGACGTACGCCTACACTGTACAATTGTTCAAGCTTTGCAAGTAAGGTTTGAAGTTCTGCATCATAATTGTTCCAATTGATCATATTGAACCCTGGATGAATTGCCCATACAAACTGCGTCTTGGATTCATGTCCGACATCCACCAGTTCTTTGATCTTGGCAAGCTCAGCTGCAGGATAGGGTGTTCTCCATTGCGCGTTATGGTACTTGTCATCTTTAGGTGCAAAAATATAAGTGTTCATCTTTAGTTCTCCACCAAAACGCATCAAGCTCATTCGATCTTCATGTGACCAAGGTGTGCCGTAAAAGCCTTCGATAAATCCCCGTGAGCGAGTATCAGAGAAATCTTCGATGGTGAGATTACGAACCTGCAGATCAGGAATTTGATCAAAAATCATCTTCAGCGATGCCAGGCCATAATAAGCCGCATCCGTATTTTTACCTAATATCGCAATAACACCTTTATTCTGTTGCTTGGTGCTAACGTTAAGAACATAAGCGTCCAGCTCATTGAAGTGATCCGCCTCATAGGGAATATTCTGAGTGAAGTAGTTGTCTACATAGCCTGATGAATTTCTAGTTCCCAAAAAGATATTTGTTTTCCCTGCTACTACAGCTCCTGACTCAGTGACCTGAAGTGATTTGGAATCCAGTATCCTTTGAAGCAGCTTTCTTGTCGGCTGGTCAATCGAATCTTCAATAACAACGTTTACATTTTGTGTAATGGTTAAGGTTGTCTCTTCTTCGGTTTGTTGCTGCGGTAATGGATAGATTTCATAGGATTCCGTTAATTTTGCATCTTTTTGTGGAAGATCAGAAGCTACATCCGCTGCAGCTGCAAAACTGGAGAACAAGCCGGCCACCATCATAAGTGTAATGAAGATACTGAGAATCTTCTTCGGCATTTCCTTAACCCTCCTATAATTAACCTTTCAACGCACCTGCTGTTAACCCACCCGTAATTTGACGTTGATACAACACATACATCACAATGACGGGAATCATAGAAATGGAAAGACCCGCAAACAATGGCCCCCATTCCGTTCTGTACTGCATTTCCCCTTGCATAATGGCTATTCCGACAGGAATGGTGTATTTCGCTGGATCGTTGATCAATACTGTGGCCATAATGTACTCATTCCACACCGTTAAAGCATTCATAATTCCTACTGTGATTAACCCTGGCTTCGATAATGGCAACATGATCTTGAAGAAAACGCCGTATAGTGAAGATCCATCAATTGTTGCGGCTTCTTCAAGCTCACGGGGAAGTGCCTTGAAAAATCCAACCAGAAAGAAGATACCGAATGGAAGGATGCCAATCGTTCCGACAGAATAAACAAGCGTGAGCCCTACTAAGGAGTTGGACAAATTCATATCTCCGAGAAGAAAGAACAACGGTATCAATCCGAGTGTGGTTGGAATCATCATTGAAGCAACGTATACAAAATAAAACAGGCCTCTAGATTTAAAGGTAAACCGAGCTAATATATATGCTGTTGTAGCAGCCATAATAAGCGATAACAGTGTACTAGCCACGGTTACTATAATGGAGTTCAGGAAGTAGTCGCCAAAGTTTGCTCTGCTCCACACATTTGAATAGTTTTCAAAACGAAAAATAGATGGGAAATCCCACGGTTTCCCGAGCATAACCTGCTGATTATCCTTTAAGGATGTCAGGAATGTCCAAAGAACAGGATATAAGACTACCAAGCTCCACAAGATGAGGAAAAATCGAACTGCAATTTTTGATATCAGCAGAAGTGGTTTTTTGGCGGGATTATCGTTCAAAGTATTTTCCTCCTTACATTTCAATGGACTCTCGGTGAAGAATGCGCTGCAAAATTAGAGTAGTGATTAAAGATAACAGTAAGATCAGCACCCCGATGGTTGCCCCGTAGCTTAAATGGAACTGTTTGAAGCCCATCTGATACAAATAATAACCGAGCACTTGTGTCTGATTATCCGGGCCACCATCCGTCATCAGCTTAACGATAATAAAGGAGCCGTTCAGTGTTGTGATTACGATGTGAATGATAGAGGTTTTGAATTGCTCCCAAATCAGGGGTAAAGTAATTCGAGTAAACTGTTGCCATTGCCCCGCACCGTCAATACTGGCTGCTTCATATTGCGAGGAAGGAATACCTAGAATAGAAGCGATAATGAGCAGCATATAGAATCCGATACCAGCCCATACACTAGGAGGAAGAAGTGACCACATTGCGAGGTTTGAATCACCTAACCAGTTCGTTTCCACTGGTTTTCCTGTAAATAACGAGATGAATGCATTCAGGAATCCAAGACGGGGATTGTATATAAAACTCCACAATACACCGATAACGGCTACGGAAATGATATTCGGAAAGAAAAACACCACTCGGTAAAAACCGTATTCTTTCAATTTCAAACGGGTCAATGATACTGCGAAAAACGTTGCAAATAACATGATTAAGATGACCTTCCAAAAAATCAAGAAATAATCATTCGAAATGGCTTTTGGTATGATCTCATCCGAGAATAATTGTCTATAATTATCAATACCGATAAAATTCATCGATTCGGAACCGCCTGACCAATCGAAGAAGCTTAAGTACAAGCCTCGAAACAACGGATAAATAGTGAATAAACAAAAGATAGCAAACGTAGGCAGCAAGAAACTCGCAATAAACAAATTACGTTTCCACAATTTATTGTTCTTCATGGGCGTAAGCCATCCTCCCCTTAAATTTGAAAGAACAATCAGAGGCACGTATGTCCTCTGATTGTTTAGAAAGAAGAGTCATGAATTTACTTCCGGATTTTGGCTGCCGCCTTCTCCATACGGTCCATCCATTCTTCTGGTGTAATGGAACCTTGCAGCAATGCAATGGTTGCATCATTCTCAGCCTGCTCAATGTCCGCGGCCAATTTAAATACAGGAGCAACGATCGTGTCACTACCGTTGAAATATTTCATTGCCGTTTTAACAACATCACTTGCGCCTGAAGATTCCAGATCTGCCTTGACGTTCATCAAAGCGCCAGTCAGCTCAGCCCAACGAACTGCGGCTTGTTTCGTAAAGATAAATTCAATAAATGCTTTTGCTGCATCTGGATTTTTAGCCTTCTTTGCAATTGCAATGTTACTAGTGTAAGGAATAGCCACAAATTTACCGCCTGGCTTTTGCATAACGGAAGGAATGAATCCAAATTTGAAGCCTTCTGGAACATCTTTTTTCATTTCATTTTCGAGCCACAAGCCATTAGGAATCATTGCATCTTTATGCTGTAAGAAGAGCATTTGGGAGTCTGTATGACTCATACCGAACGATGCGTTATCGAAATACCCTTTGTCCCTCATATCAACGATCTTTTTCAAGGTATTCGCTACAGCATCATTTTTGAAAGAACCTTCTTTTGCTGCTTCTTGATCCTTCAAGATTTGCGGATTGTCTCCATTCTCAGATACAAAACCTGTATTTAAGAGACCTCCCACGATGTAGTATGGGTATTTACCGGTATGGATGTAAGGATATACGCCATCCGCTTTGATTTTTTCACTTGTGGCGAGGAAGCTATCCCAATCTTTCGGAACATCCCATCCCTTTTCAGTAAACAGGGTTTCATCATAGAAGGTTCCCCATGATCCGAATACGAGTGGAATCGTATAGTTTTTGCCACTGTAGTCTTGTGGAGGTGCGATCAAGTTGCTCGTAAGCTGCTCGCCGTCCACATTTTTCGCATCTTTAACCCAATCTGTAATATCCATCAATTGGTCGTCGAGCACCATTTGCGTTTCGTTCGATCCTGCTCCATCGATGTATACAACATCTGGCGGATTACCTTGGATCCAGCGGGGCTTCATTTGCTCGTTGATTTGTGAACCTGCGGATTCTTTAATGTTGACATCTGGGTACTTCTTCTTGAATTCACCAATGACTTCTTTCCACCAACCGTCTCCATAACCACCGACAAAGTATTGGATTTCGAGGTCTCCCGCTACTTTCGGCTCTTCAGGCTTGGGCTCGTCTGTCTTCGCTGGCTCAGTCTGCGTCGCAGCTGTTGTTTTCTCGGGAGCTGGAGCTTCAGCCCCATTTGTCCCCCCGCCACATCCTGCCAGAGACAATACAATGGACATCATAACTAGACTTAATGCCGCTTTCTTTTTACCCTTGCTTTTCATTGGCTATCCCCCTCGAATAAACTTGCTCGACTTCTCTAAGCACTTGATTTTACAATTCTGACTGTAATTCCATTAACACTTTTCCATTATATAGGCTATAAAAACTTAACCACATGATCTCTTTTGATGTGGAGTTGATACTTTTTGTCCTATAGAACCTTTTTTGTTTACAAAAGAAGGACACCTGAGTAAAAACTCAGGTGTCCTTCTCTCAATTCAATATTTTTTGAGCAATTGCTGCTAAATCCATAATGTCGATCTTTCCGTCATTATTAAGATCTGCACGCTTAGCCGTCTGCCAATCTACACTGTTCTGATCTTTACCATAGTGCGAAGCTGCAATCGCCAAGTCACCGATGCTCACTTTACCATCCTCATTTAAGTCTCCGGATTTTATCGGCGGCTGCTCATCTGCCTTAATCTCGACTTCGATATTTGAAAGATCGGCTTCTGTCTCCAGTCCATTCGCGTCACCAAATACAGCACTGCTTACCTTTATGCTCGCTAACTCAGACTTGGTCACTGGCTTTGCTTTGAAGTTTAGTTCAAGCACCTTGGCATCACCGGTTAAACCAGTTCCCGTACTAGCCGTGATTAGGCGAATGGTTCCGATTGGATCATTCTTTGATTCTAACACCTGTATCCCATCGTTCATCGATTCGCCCGAGATGTACTCTAGAAGATTCTCGTCGTACTTCAATCGAATGTCTTGCGCATAGGTCGCATCCGTGACATTGCTAACGCCCATGTCAACTGTAAAGGTCAGACCTTGATTTATCGACTTAGGTCCACTTAAAGTTATCGCAGTAGGTTCATTCCGTTCAACAGGAACATATTCGAAAGCATCAATCATCGCAATGGTATTCGAAGAGGCGTTGTTCTTCGCCCCTTTCACGACAATCTTAATTGTATGTTCCCCTTTGGAGAGATCGGATTGTTGGAATAATACCTGCTGCTTCATCGTCGATGGACCATATCCATCAACACCCTCAGCGATTAGCCCTCCATCGAGATACACATCGAAATGTCCGTGGTTTGCCTGCAAAGCGCTGATAAATTTAATTGATGTTCCTGTAAACGTGAACGACGCTGAAGCTCCTTGCTGATTACTATAGCTTTCTGTGCCCTTGTAATCGCCTGCGTCACTGTAAGGACTCCACGTTCCGGTATATACAATCGACGGATCTTTATCATCTACTTTTATTGGAAGCACTGGTGGCTTTACACTGGATACAATCTTATATTGCTGTCCTTTCACTGTTGGGAATTCAATCAAGTTCCCATTCACCGTGAAGTTGATGGATTCCCCGCTTCCTGCGCGAACGACCTTGAATTTATTGGATTGGACAAATCCAGGGTATTTAACAGAAGCCTTATTACCCTGCTTAGAAGTAAGCAAGGCTTCTTTCAAGATCGTACCTTCCCAGCGCATATCCACTTCAAATCCGCCTCTTGCCACAAGTCCTTTAACGTTTCCGGTAGCCCATGCATCTGGTAAAGCAGCTAATAAATCGATACTTCCAGTTTGGCTTTGTAGAAGCATTTCTGCGATTCCTGAAGTTGCTCCGAAGTTACCGTCAATTTGGAACGGTGGATGTGTATCGAACAAATTGTCGAGCGTGCTGCCTCTAAGCTGCTCACCTAACAGTTTATGTGCACGGTTACCATCAAGCAGACGTGCCCATAAATTGATCTTATTCGCTTTACTCCACCCCGTTCCACCATCGCCACGAGAATTCAAGGTGACTCTTGCTGCTGCAAATAACTCCGGATTATTCACTTCATTAATAAGCGTACCTGGATACAAGCCGATCAGATGCGAGATATGGCGGTGCTGATCTGTTGGACTATCGATATCATTCTTCCACTCCTGCACCTGCCCCCAGCTTCCGACCTGCGGCATCCATAGCTTGCTTCGTTTCTCCATGACCTCGTTACGCAGCTGTTCATCCACACCCAATATTTCACTAGCCTTGATGAACTGTGTGAACAACTCCCAGACTAATTCCTGATCATAAGACACACCGACGGATATATCCCCTTGCTCTGGAGAGTAGGAAGGAGATGATACTAGACTTCCGTCTGAATCTTCGACCAGGTATTTAATCCAGAATTGTGTTGTTTCCTTGATAATGTCATACACTTGGCCTCTTAAAAGATCTTTATCTCCACTAAAAGCATAGTGATCCCACACCTGCTGCACCATGAAGGCGTTAGCAGCCGGTGACCAGCCCCAATAAAAATCAGAGCCTGGCGCAGTATAACCAAATGGGTTGTTGACGGTATGAATCGCCCAGCCTTCCCCTTCAATTCCATGATGTCTTTGGGCTGATTCCCTACCCGGCTCGCGCAGGGAATCAATATAATCAATGTACGGAATATCGGTTTCCGCTAAGTTAACAACCTCGGAAGGCCAATAATTCATCTGCACATTGATATTCGTATGATAGTCACTGTTCCATGGTGGATTATTTACTTGGTTCCATACCCCTTGTAGGTTAGCAGGCAGTGAGCCTTCCCGGGAGGATGCGATAAGCAAATAACGACCATATTGGAAAAATAATGCCTCCAAGCTTCTTTTCTCTTCGTCACTAGCATTCGTTTTATAACCATTCAAAAGCTCATTCGTAGGAAGATTTGTAGCAACCCCACCAAGTTCAAGTGAGACTCTATCGAACAGTTCCTTATAATCTGTCAAATGGGATGCACGCAACTGATTGAATGATTTAGCGGATGCTGCGTTTAGGTTCGCTTCTACAATTTCTTTTGGCGTCTTGTCACTCTTATACGTAGGATAATTATTGGCATAATCTGTTGCAGCGGTCATCAGGATCGTGACAACACTCGCACCGTTCACAGTAAGTTTCCCATCCTTCGCTGTTACAGTTCCTCCTTCATGCTGTACTTGAAGCTGCGCTTCGTATGCCATCTTATTACTGGGTACCTTTCCACTTAGCGTCAGTTTATTTCCTTCCCCCTTCACCGTATTGGACGGCTGAGCTCCAGTAAGGCGAACATCGAAGGTCATCGGCTGATGCTCATCCGTTGTCAGTCTCAACACCATGACCTTATCCGGATAACTGATGAAATACTCACGCTTGAATTTTACATTGCCCGAAGTATAGGACACTCTTGCCATGGCATCATTAAGATTCAATTCACGCCGATAATCAGAGTACGTCTGAGCACCGCTATTCCCCGATGCGCTTGTCATCTCCATCTCGGACAATTGAATTTTCGTTCCGCCCTTGCTTACAAGATCGAATTTATAGAATTTGTAAGCTGTAGCATTGGAAAAAGTATATGATTTCTTC
Organism: Paenibacillus sp. FSL R5-0744; assembly: GCF_037972555.1. Taxonomy (NCBI): domain Bacteria; kingdom Bacillati; phylum Bacillota; class Bacilli; order Caryophanales; family Paenibacillaceae; genus Paenibacillus; species Paenibacillus sp. FSL R5-0744. Next base: position 2,153,412 of record NZ_CP150228.1, on the reverse strand, counting down.
TGTTTGCGGCTTGCAAATTCTTCATTGGATCTGTTATCTAGCGGGGTCCACTGCTGCCCGTCATTCGAGCCTTTCAGCGTCCAGCTCTTCGGATCCCGATCAGGCACATCATTCCCTGAAGTGAACGAATAGCCGGTAATTACCTTAGCCTCTTCATATGCCCACTGCACCCAAAAAGGTGGTGCTCCATCACCTGAATACCATTTCGTATTTACCGAACCATCGGTTAAATTGGAAATAGGCTCGCCGTATTGTGGATTATCCGAGCTCGCTGTTACCGTATACGCTGACTGACGGTTAAAATCTAAGAACACGTCACCAAATGCTTGATACGCTCCGAAAGAACTATCACCAGCACCCATAACACCAGTAATCTTCCCTACAAGAGCCTTAGCTTCATTAATTTTCCCTTCTTTTAGAAGCTGTCTTATGGTCTCAACATGTTGCTGAGCACCGTCTTTAATACCATATTGGTAATTTGAATCTGCTCCAGGCCCACCGCTCCACAGTGTCTTTTCATTAAATTGAATTCGCTCCTGCTCAACACCACCAAATACCATGCCACCCATATAACCATTTCCGATAGGGAGCGCCTGCGTCTCCCAGTTCGTGGCCGGTGCTTGATACCATAATGACAAATCCTGATCTGCCGTAGGCGCAGTTTCAGCTGCCGACTGAACATCTGCATACACTTTTGGACCCAAAACACCATTAGACGGAAGTATGCTGATAAGTAGCTGCGAGCAAGCGATCCATACAGATAGTAGAATTGCAGTCTTTCTGACTAATCTACTTTTACCGATTGGCATGCGTTGATCCCCTCTCATAATAACAACCACTGATTGTAAAAATGAGGCAACCTACTACTCCACAATCTTTTTCGCAAGTGCAGCAAGATCAGTAATATCTATTTTGCCGTCCTTGTTCAGATCTGCGTGCATAATCTTACTCCAATCTGGACTGGAGGAATCCTTACCGTAATGCGCGGCCATGATACCTAAATCGCCGATACTCACTTTGCCGTCGCCGTTAAGATCTCCAGGTAATCCTGTATTTACTGTGATCTGAATGGTTAAGGATGCCGGTTGGAGCACGGATTCTTTCCCTTGACTGTCACTTATTATCGCTTGAGTAAGCCGGATAACTCCCTCTGTGTTTTGTATTACATCTGCTGCTTTGAAACCAAGTTCAACAATTTCAGCATCGCTAGTAATCGGATACTGACTACCCAAACTTGCCAAGAGAACCCGTAGCTTACCGGGAGTACTTGTAGATGGTTCATTGATAATAATTACGCCTTCCTGCAGAGAGCGGATTGAACCTGGAAGGTATTCCATGACACCCGGATCAAATTCAAAGGTAATGTCCTGTGCATACACATCACTGAAGACACTGGTGATCCCATACTTCACGGTAAAAGACTCCCCCGGCGCAACAACCATCTTACTCCCTACTAAAGTAGCAGAAGGTGTAGGATCAGATGCATCTGCGTTCACTACAGGATTCGTAAAAGATACACAGCTTAAAACCACGGCGATAATGGTCATCATTACCGCCTTTTTGTACCATCGACTACTGTTCAAATTCTTCTCACCTTCATCTTTTAAATTTTGTTCAGGATGTTAGCGTGTGTTATTGAGTTACGATTTGTTTCGCTAATTGAGCAAGATCTGTAATATCGATCTTACCGTCACCATTCATATCCGCACGCTTCGCTTGCTGCCAATCAAGACTTGATGAGTCTTTGCCGTAGTGTGCAGCAACGATACCCAGGTCACCAATGCTGACTTTTCCGTCGCCGTTAAGATCGCCTGATATTCCTGTTTGTTCTGGTTTCACTTTTACAGAGATTGTAGCTGGAGCAGTTGCGGTCTCTGCTCCGTCTTCATCACCTAGCAGTACCTCTGACACGCTGATATTAATGGTAACCGTCTCAGATACTTCTTTTGCCTGGAATGTCAGTTCGGCAATTTGTTGATTTCCGCTTAATCCGTATTCCGCACCTTCACTCGCCATAATCAAACGAAGCTTTCCAGGTGTTTTAATTGTCTCTTCAACAATCGCAACACCTTGGATCAGTGATTTAGCGGACACATAATCCATGCGGTCAGCATCGTACTGAATGGTGATGTCCTGTGCAAATACCTTCCCGGAGATATTGTTCACATCATACCGGACAACAAAAGGCTTGCCGGAAGTAACGGATGCATCAGCACTCAATACGGCTTGCACTTGAGCCGTTTCCTGCTGCACTTGATACACTGTAATTTCGGCTGCGGATGCGAATTCACCCACGCCTTTTACAGCTTCCAGCTTAATGTGAGTCGCTTCCACCGGAGCGAAATTCACTTCCTTGAGCTGTTTGCTTCGCAGCCAGTTCCCGCTTGTCATGAGCGTGTAATTCACACCATCGGTGCTTGTGTACACGTTGTAAGCAGTAATTGTGCCATTGCCTTCATCCGGCCGAGGTAAGTATCCTAGCTTGCTGATGGTATACTTTCCACCCAGATTCACCATAATTGATTGCGGAAGTGGATCAACGTTAAACCACTTCGTATGCCAATGTGTATCCGGATCGCCGTCCAATGCCAAATTCGGATCGTTTTCGCCTGCTTCATAGCTCGTAGCTTCTGCACTCATTTGACTTTGCGGAATTTCGGTTAGGTTGCTCTGTCCAGTAACCGTCACCACACTTGTTGCTGTAAATCCGCCTTCTTCCGTCGTCGCGGTAATCGATGTCGTACCCTGCCCTTTTGGTGTGACCATTCCCTTACTGTCTACGCTGGCAACACCAGGATCGCTGCTTACCCACTTAACTGTCTTATTACCGGCATTCTCAGGCTCAATGCTCGCTTTCAATTGAACCGGTGCGTCCAACGCCTTAAGTGAGAGTGTCTCACGGTCAAGCTTTATGCCAGTAACCTTCTGTCCGTCTTCCAGCGGGATGCCGAACAGCTTGAATTCACGAATAGCAGCCTTTGATTGAGCATCAGGCAGTCCGGTGATCGTAATTCTAGCGAATCTACCCTGGCTTCCAAATGTATCCTGAATGGTGCCAGTTTCCTGATTATTCGTTCGATTCGTTACTGTAATCCAATTGGAGTTCGCGGTTTCCCGAACTTCAATTTTGTACTGATAAGCCTTGTTACTGTGTTCAAAAGAAACTTCGGAGGATTTAATGGAATGCATCATACCGAGATCAACCGTCCAGCTATGGCTATTGTTCTTATCCGCTGCTGACCAGAATGTGTCCACATTCCCATCATTAGCGAGGCCAGCCGGATGCGCTTGATCCTCACTGTCCGCTGTAGCAGGTTTACCTTCTGAAATCAATCGAACTTCAGGAGCTGCCTTCGGCGCCTCATAGACATCGACCTCCGAAGCCGAAGCGAACCCTCCAAGTGCAACAGCTGCTTCAAGCTTCACATAGCGGGCGGAAACACTATCGAAAAGGATGTATTTTTTCAAGTTGTTTCTGAGCCATGTACCACTGGATACCTTCGTATATGCTTCTCCATCTGTGCTGACGTAAAGGTTGTATGAGGTAATGGTTCCGTTCCCAGCATCCAGACGTGGTGCATACCGGAATTGGCTAACATTGCGAACCTTACCTAAATCGAGCATGATGGATTGCGGGAGCTTATCGGATCCATCCCATTTCGTATGCCATGCGGAATTCCGGTCCCCATCAATCGCTTTAGCTGCTTCCGCACCAGGCTGAAAGCTTTTCGCTGAGGCTGTCATCTCATTTTTAGGTATCACTGTCGGTGAAGGCTGTGATAGATCACGATACAGATTGATCTCTGCAGCAGATACGACACCCCCAACAGCTTCTGTCGCTTCAAGTTTCACAAAAACAGCTTCAACTGTATCAAAATTCACCGTCTTCTCTAGTTTGTCATCATTCCATTGTCCACTGCTTACGAGCGTATAGTTGGTTCCATCCATACTCGTATACAGCTTGTAACCTGTAATTGTGCCATCTTTGCCACCGTACTGTCTTGGCAAGTATTTCAGTTTATTCACATACTGTTTAATCCCCAGGTCTAAAGTGATGCTCTGCTTACTTCCAGCATTTGCTGAAGAAAGCCATATCGATTCATAGCTGCCATCCAGCACATTAGCTGCCGGCGTATCCGAAGCCGCATTCGTTGCAGTTGCAATCATATCTTCCTGCGGAATACGACTTGGGTCTGTGTCCACCTGAGGCAGCTCAATTTTGACAGCATCTACTAGTGGAGTCGTATCTGCTGTATAGCCTGCGACTTTCACAATAAATTCCTTATCAGTGGATATGGATGGTGTTTTAATGTACAGGATGCCGCCTTTATCTTGCTTAGCATAGTACCAGCCACTTGTTGCTCCATCCCATGCTGCTTTATACTGTAATTCAGGATAGGATGTTCCATCTACAGAAACAGCCTCCGGGTGATCTGGCATATGGATTGTAAACTGATTCTTACGTGACTCCAATTTGCCTTTATAGTCACCTACGCTTGCTCCAACATTGATAATCAAGTCTCCACTCCCTTGCTCAGGAGCGATGGAGGTTATTAATGTTTTGGCAAATTTGCCTGTACGATGCTCCTTCGATGTACCATCATCTTCATACATCGTAAAGCTTGACGATTTATAAGGATAAATATCATAAGTAATTGGATCAGGAGGAACCTGACCGTCGTATAACGATTCAGGATACATCGGGATGATAGCCCCGCCCTTTACTAGAAGCGGCAAGCGATCCAGTGGAGCATTGTATTCGTCTAACATTTTTGAACCGTAATGTTCTTCTCCTGTCCAGTAATCGATCCATTTTCCTTTTGGAAGATATATTCCGTTTCGCATAGTCGTGTCGGTATATACTGGCGCAACCAGGAACGATTCCCCGGACATGAATTGATACTGTGTTAAAGTTCCTTTGGAGTTCGGATCATTCGGATAAGAATAGATCATTCCCCGCATGATCGGAGCTCCGGACTCGTAAGACTCATTGAGATAGGTATACAAGTATGGTGTCAATTGCTGTCTTAGCTTCAAAGCATCCCTGTTATAGCTCGTATAAGGTTCTCCCCATACCCAAGGCTGCTTATCTTTGGCTGCCCAACTAGACATGTTCATCAGGATTGGAGTGAAGATCTTCCACTGTAAGTCTCGAACGTAGGTTTTAGCGCTTCCTCCGAAAATCCCATCAATATCTCCGGTTGAATACGGCATCCCAGATAGCCCTGCTCCGATCATCGACGGGATATGGAATCGAATGTATTCCCAGTTGCCCGACTGATCTCCGGACCAGACGGTAGAATATCGCTGGGTACCTGCCCAACCACCAACGGACCAGACATAACCTCTGTCATCAGAGTTATCTTCAATTCCTGTAAACGCCTGTTTGCTGGCGCCCAGGGCGAAATCGTATCCAGGTCCCACCCAGGCAACGTCGAGTTTAGCCAGCCTTGTACCCTCTACGCCAACTTCTTGCGCGATTTTATCAACACCATTTTGAGTCCATAGTCCGGTATAGAAACCTTCCTTATGTAGTTCGTCAACGGTGTTGCCTAGATCCGTATAACCGCAACCATATCCATCATTCGGCAAAATCCAGGCTCCAGGCATATCATTTTCCCGATACTTTTTAGCAATAAGATTAACGACATCGGAGGTCTTTTCTGGATCTCTGTTGTAACAATCCGCATCACCAAGTCCCATACCCCAACGAGGAATCAAGGATGGTTTACCTGTAAGATCTGTATAAGCGTTCAAAATATCTTTCATTGTCTCACCGTAGAAATAATAAGCATCAAACCGATTTTCGTTATGCGTCAGCTTGACGGTCGAATCAAAATCATAAGTACCGCTTTGAAAAGTGTTTCGAAGCACTCCGTATCCTGCAGTACTCAAGTAGAATGGCGCAGGATTCGAAACCGTGCCGCTTCCCCAATCCCCATAGTTGTTAGCGATAGTAATTTTGCGATCACGATGATTGAAGAATCCATTCTGCATACCGCCACCGTAGAAATATTCATCCTCACCCCGGATAAGCTGTTGTGAGGCTGACTGTCCGTTATAGTTCAAGCTAGCAGATTCTTCCCACACCACCGTTTGGTTGTCACTTTTGTACATGGCGAACTTTAACGGATTTTTGTAGGCTCTCAGCACGAATTTTCCTGTTTCCATCTTGTAATACGTACCTTCATCAGACCACTTTACGTTAACAGGTCCGAAATCATCCTTGATGACGATTGGCTCGATTGGCTTTTCCGCGCTTTTTCCTGACAATTCCTTGAATTGCCCGTTCACACCAAGCCAAATCCGGAACATATCCTCCCGCTGAAAAATCACTTTAATCTTGTCAGAGCCTGACGTAATCTCAAACGTGTTATTATCTTTCTTTACGAAGTCAGAAATGTTACCAACGGAAGCACCATGGGCGGTTTCCGGGCGAATCATGAGCCCTGTAACCATAAGGATCATCAATGCCAGCATCCACATACCAAAGCGATTATAAATTGATCTCAATCCATTCCCTCCATTCAAATGAAGCGGCAAGACAGGATACAGCCTCCACTGTAGTTTGAATTCCTTGTCTTGCCGCTTGGATTCAAGCTGCTATTGTTATTCAATCACAATGTCTTTAGCTATAAGCACCAGGTCCGTCAGATCGACCTTGCCGTCACTATTGATGTCTGCCCGTTTCGCCTTATCCCAATCTGGGTCTGCAGAACTCTTTCCGTAGTTAGCTGCGACAATAGCCAGATCGCCGATGCTGACTTTGCCATCACCATTCAAATCCTTAGAAGGTTCTGGCACTGTTGTTGTAAACTCCACCTGAGCCGAGGAAGTAGCTGCGCTTGTTTCCTGTCCTTCGCTATCCCCAAGCGTTGCACGCTTTACAGTAATACGTCCGGTTTGGGGTTCTGTCAGATCCTTAGCCTTAAAGGTAATCTTAGCTACAACAACATCCCCTTTAATCGCACTCCCTGAACCTTGGCTAGCCAGAATCAGACGTACAGTGCCTTCTGTATTCTTCGTCTCAAGGATACTCACGCCGTCCACCAACGCATTAGCGGATACATAATCCATTAGTGAAGCGTCGAATTCAATCGTGATATCTTGGGCGTACACCGCCTTTGTAACATTGTGGAGACCTATCGTTATGTCGAAATTCTGACCATAAGGAACGCTTTTCGGAGCAGCTAAATTTGTTGCCACTTCACCTGGAACCTCCCTAGCCACTGTAATCTTACTCACCGCTTTATGTCCTCCGGATACGGTTGTTGCAGTAATATCAGCGGTTCCTGCCTTTAACGCAGTCACGACAGCTTTCCCGCCTTGAACTTGAACAGTCGCAATAGCTTCATCGCTGCTATTCCAGGTCACCTGTTTATTCGTTGCATTCCCCGGTTGAAGGGAGGCACTTAGCGTTTGTGTTTCTCCGGCCTTCATCGAAATCTCAGCTTTATCCAGCTTGATACCGGTTACCGGAACTTCAGGAACGTTATTGCTGTACATAAAATTATCAAACACGGTAACTGAAGGACCGAATACTCTAGCCCCCATTTTCCCAGCGTCTGTTGGGATCTGTGCAATAGCATCATCGAAATAAGTCGTTCCATTGATAATCAGCGTTACATGTTTCCCTTCAAACTTCACTTTTACGGTCGATGTTGTGCCTTTTTTCAATTTGGCGGCCTGAGCATTGCTCAATAAACCGTACGAATCCTGAGCGTTCACCCAGTACCAAGCACCTTGATCAAAGCCTATAGAAGCCCAAGCATCATTATTGACATAGCGCAAAATAACACCCGTTCGTATAACATCACTCTGCGGCGTAATCTTAAACTCGATCTCACCATCTCCAATGCTCGGAGATTGCTGATCGATAAACAGATTATTTACACTGTTCGAGGTGAACTTAACGGCATGCTCACCCGCTTGATCAGGTGCTTCTACAAGCTCCATACGTCCGACACCTTTACCGATGACATGCTCCCAGCCTTCGAGCGAGTTATTCTCAAAGCTCGCTGAATATCTCACAGGCGCTGGAACTTCTACAGGATCCTCTGGGTTAGGAGCGTAGACTTCAAATTCATACATGGAGTAACCATAGGTTCCCACTCGCTTCGTACCTAACATTCGGACATATCTCGCTTGTTCAGTTGGGAATTTGACAGTCTCTACTCCGCCAACACCAGCGTTAGTCGTGTAAACGTCCCGCCAGTTCTCCGCATTATCGGATACTTGAACTTTATAGCCTTTGGCATAAGCACTTTCCCATTTGAAAATAACCTTGCTAATTTCAGTACTTTGGCCTAAATCAACATAGATCCACTCGTTGTCGGTATATTTAGAGGACCAGCGAGAAGCACCCGTATCAACCTCATCCACTACAAGACTAGCCGGAAATTGAGGTACTTCGACGGAAGAAGCTACTGCTGTTTTGTGAGCAGCTAAATTGATGGTCCAAGCGGGTGATCCTGCTTCCTCCGCAATTTCTTTTCCTGATAGCACCCGATTAAAAATCTTGAATTCATCCAGTAGTCCAGTGAATGCTTTGGATGAACTGCCGATTATAGCCGCAGGTAGCATTGTCGTTACAGCAACAGAGCCTTTTAGATCTCCATCAATATACAGAGAAGTTCCATTTAGATCTCCTCTGAAGGCAACATGTACCCAGCGCCCAACAGGAATCGCTGCATTAAAGCTGTAATCATAGCCCTCTCGGGTGAATCCGGCATTTGGTGTCCCTTTCTGCTTCAGCTTAATTGCACCATATTCGGATTCCATCAGTATTTTTTCATCCGCTTCTTGTTGATCATCAAGCTTAACCCACGTGGAGACTGTCCAAGGGAAGCCCTTTATTTGCAGCGGTGTTTGAATATGATCTGAAGTCCCTGCAAACCGTACGCCTTTTCCTGTTTTTCCATCATCCACGCGAGTAACGCCAGCTCCTAATGTAGCATCATAGGAATTTCCGGACTGATCAGAGACCGTCTGCGCGCCTTCTTCAAATGGATAATGAACAACAAGATCAGTGACCGTATTCACTTCATGTAATAAATTCGTTCCAGGACCTTCGCCTAGCTTCGCTGACAACTGCTGGAACTCCGTGAATGTGCTGTCCGTGGACTGGCCTCTCCACATCTTTTCTGCAAGGACAGGCATCGCTTTCTTCACACGATCGTGGACGTCCGCCTCACTTACTTTCTTGCCCATCATATCGTTCCAGGCCCCAAACATCGCACCGAGCAGGTTCGGCTCACCTTCCTGCAACTTCGTATTTCCACCAAAGTTCGTTGGGTCCCAGTTATTAAACAACCACTGAGAATCCAGATAATCATGGTAATATCCAGCCTTCGGTACAATGTAGAGCGTGGAATCCACCGTATTGATAATTTTGAATCCATCTCTCACCGATGCTACCGGATCTTGCCAACCGTTATTCCAGGCGTTTACGGCTATATCCTTATCTACTACCGTGGTACCCGGGAATGCATTCAAGCTGCCCCACATTCTTGATTTCTTTCCCTTGCTCTTTAAGTGTTCGTTCATCGTGTTCAAAAACTCGCGATACTTCTCAAACGTAGTCCGATCATTAGGTGCGAATTCATCGCCTCCAAAATGAACCGTTTCTGAATCAAACCATTCCCCATCTAAATATTCGTCCCACACATCCTTGATGAAATCGACCGTTTCCTGACGTGTAATATCCAGATGATCGACAGGCAAATTATCCTTAACCAGATCTGGTCTAACCTTTGTAAATGAAAGAGCATGGCTGGGGGTATCAATTTCCGGCGTGATGTTAAGCCCCCGTATTTTGGCGATGTCCTGCAATTCACGCATATCCTGTTTCGTGTAGTGTCCATCCTTTGCCGTTAATTCCGGGTACTTGGTACTTTCTAAACGGAAAGCCGTATATTTGTTCCAATGCTCCCGGCTGTTATCCTTAAAAATCTCGTTATCGTTCAGATGGAGCTGGAAATCATTCATTTTGTAGTAGGACATAAATTTGGCGTAATCCTTCAGGAAGTCTATCGTGAAAAACTTGCGTCCTACATCAAGCATAAAACCGCGTTCTCCATACTTAGGAAAATCCTTCGCTACCCCTTTTACAATGCTTGCCTTCTCAGGATCTTGCTCCAAAATTTGTAGTGCCGTTCTTGTTCCATAGAACACACCGGTCTCAGTGTTTGCATGTATTTCCACATAATCTCCTACTTCAAAGTAGTAGCCTTCCTTGCCAATCGATTCATCAGCTGTCTTATCGAGCCTAAGCAGGAAGTCCCCTTTAGAAGCAGGCTTATTTTGAACAATTGGCAAATCATATCCAGTTAATTCTTTAAGATCCTCTTGAAAGACCTCTGCGGTAGCTGGTAGTTCACATAAACATTCACTCGTGGGGATTACGATTCTGGAACTGTCAGTCATCTTGAAAGAACCACTACCGCCAGTCCACTCTTGTAAACTTGGTATCACTTTTGGTTTAGCATTCTCTGCTTCAGCCGCTGCTGCAAATGGTAGTGGAGTAGAGTAAAGCACTAGACAAAAAACTGTAAAGCCGTACAACCATTTTTTCATCTGTCATCCTCCTACTAGTCAAATCATCCCTTTTGAAAAAAACCAGGTACATCATGTTTAGTTACTCACACATGTACCTGGCCTATGACTTTGATTACTCTACAATTTTGCGTGCTACAATAACCAAATCTTCCAATCCGACTTTGCCGTCACCGTTCATATCTGCTTTCTTCGCTTTCTCCCAATCAGGGCTTGCTGAAGTCTTGCCATACTGCGCTGCAACCATCGCCAGATCCCCGATCGTTATTTTACCGTCACCGTTGATGTCGCCTTGCGTTCCTTTCTTACCAATCTCGATATTTACGGAAGAGTTCGCTGCCGAAATTTCTTTACCCTGATCATCTGAAATGATTGCACTCTTAACGGCGATTGCCCCATTTACCGTTTGGTTAACTTCCTTCGCTTTAAAGGTTAATTCGAGGACGTCTGCACTGTTACTAATTCCATGGGTCGCACCTTCACTTGCTACAATAAAGCGAAGTTTACCTGGGGTGCTGTTGATTGAATCAATAACGCTTACCCCACTAATTAACGAACGCGCCTCAACGAATTCCATAACATCCGCTGCATACTCTAGGGCGATATCCTGCGCAAAAATCTTATCAGACAGATTCCGTAGTCCATATTGAACTTTGAACACTTCTCCTGGCTGAACTTGACTTGGCGCTGTCAAAGTAGAGGAAGATTTTAACTCACCGTCTGTTTCTGTTACGATAACCCGACTGGTCGCAGAGAAGCCCCCATCCATTGTCGTTGCCGTAATTACGGTCTCGCCTACCTTTAATCCCTTAACTAAAGCATGACCTTCTTGCTGTTCAACGGTTGCTACAGCTTCATCACTGCTGCTCCAGAGTACTTTTTTATTCGAAGCATTCAGAGGCTCTATCACAGCGTTCAATTCGCCCGTGCTGCCTACTTTAATCTCTAGCTGTTCTTTATCCATAGCGATGCCTGTGACTTTTACCGCTTCTGCCTCATCCTCCGTCTTGAACACATTGAGTTCGGCAGCAGAGGCAAAGGTACCCACGCCTTCTATAGCCTCAAGTCTCAAATATGTTGCTTCTACAGCTGTAAAGCGAACAATTTTTGTGGTCTGATCGAGGGGCCATGATCCATCTGCAATTTTTGTGAAATTCGTTCCGTCAACACTCGTGTACAGGTTATAGCTTGTAATCGTTCCATTGGTCCCAGATACTCTAGGTGAATAATTGAATTGATTAATGTTATATTTGCCTCCGAGGTCCAAAGTAATGGATTCCGGTAAGTGTGCCGGGGTCCATTTCGTATGCCAGATTGTAGACATATCTCCATCGAGTGCAAGACTCGCTTCACCTCCAGGCTGGAAGCTACTCGCCGTTGCAGTCATTTGCGATTGTGGAATTTGCGTGTTAGGCATATACACATTAATCGTCGAGGTTGCACTTTTTTTACTTCCATCCTTTGCGGTAGCAGTAATGATGGCTGTTCCCGCTTGAAGTGCAGTAACTTTTCCCGCCTGATCCACCGATACAATTTCCGGATGGTCAGAAGTCCAGAGCAGTGTCCGGTCCTGAGCATTTGCTGGTTTTACCTGAGCGCTAACAGTGCTTGACTGTCCTTTGTTCAGATCCAGCTTATTTGGCGTTAGTGTAATAGTCGAAACAAGTACACCTTCCTCCGGAACGATCGCACCCTCATCATCGACGCGAATGTTATCGACCACCAGCGTACCGGTTAACTCCTTTTGACTGTTCAGCTTGTTTTTGATAATGGCCAGATAGGCATCTTTCGCCCCTTCGGTTGTAAAAGATAGATCCAGCGTGTCGCGTCCTTCTTTCAAATTCTCACTCACCAGATCACGAACTACCCCATTCTCCTTCACTCGAATAGCCACTGTGTACATATCCGTCTCATCTGAATTGTAGTCCATCGTCAGATGGTAACGGTTATCCTCCTTCATTCGGAGCGTGTGAGGCAATGTACGCAGCCATTCACCGGTTGCATCTTCATTCGTTTTAAGCGACCAATTACCATCCAGAACATAATTCATGATCTGATTGTCACCTTTTTCAACTAAATGCGTACGAACTGGACCTATTTTAGAATAAACGAAGGGACCCCAGCCCTCATCAACGTTCTCGAAATCCTCGAACAATACAGAATTACCAGCGTCAGTCTTGGTTGGATTCTCCCATACTCTTACATCGTCAAAGGTTACAGTCGAACTTCCATCTTCTACATTCAAATAGAGATTGGCGGTCTCACTAACCGCATCAAAGGTAACCTTAATTCGCTGGAAGTTCGTGCTCACATATTTATGCTGCTGGGCTAAAAAGCCATGCTCTGTGTTATCCAGTGTATTGACAACCTTGTCAGCCCCTTGCTTCACACCGATTTCCACGGTGCGTTTCCCATCTACTTTCACCCATACTGATGCAGAATACGTCTTACCCGGTGTAAGTCCGGTAATCTCCTGCTGAATTACTGCATCACCAGGACCCTTCACTTGAAGCTGGTCATCGGCGTTACTGTTCTTCACAAATTTAATGTGATCATCACTTGCAGCTGTGGAAGATTTCTTCCAGCTACCGAATGTTTGGCTGTCAAAGCCCGGGTCCTTTACCGAACTCCCTTCGCCCCATACCATTTCCGGCTCTTCAGCAGCTGTTGTCTTATACAGGGCATAACCAATCCCCGGCTGCGCGGTAAGTGTGACTTTACCTCCAGTTACTTCTACACTGCCAACATGCTCACGTCCTAAATCTGTCAGCTTATATAACTGTGCCGTCGTTACGTTACTCCATGAGTCTGGAAGACTCCAAGTCGTTTGGCCACCCGCTGGATTCCAGTGATAGATTTTATCTTCTGTCTCAGGACTCCATGGAATAAAGACCGTACTGTCACTAATGTTGCTGCTATCTGTCATGATAGCGATTTCACGACCATCCTTACTTAAATGGATCTTACCGTCCTGCTTACGTTCAACTACAACCTTCTTTTCAAAATCGATACGGTTATCGGTCATCTTGATGATCGGGAAATGCTGCATATATTTTGTTGGTAGATTGTGATTGAAGAATGCCGCACTAGTTGATTGGTAGCTGTAGAATGGAGCACTGTTCTGCCAATAACCCACGCCTACCTGCTTATTCCCTTTCAGTAAAGGGGTTGTTAAGAAGCCATCCAGCGATTGATTCCGTAGGAAACGGGTAACCTTGCTATCGTCACCTTGGTTCGGGTACCCCGGATCTGTTCCCCAGTGAACCCAAGCTGCCTGCTCAAACAGAGGTCCTGCAAATTCTGTACCGAGCATCCAGCCGTTACCATTGATATAATCTGCGAGTTTCTTCGCATTGTAATCGGCACCATCATATACATCTACATATACAAAGGATAGGTTGTCGCCTGTGTCGCTTTTCAGCATATCCAGACGTCTTTTTAATTCACCGGATTCCACATCTTTGGTTTTGTTAACATAGAATGTTTGATCCAGCCAGCCCCAACCTTTACTCAATGGCTGATTCATATTTTCCATTTTGGTGCCGAAAGCATCCAGCGCGTATTCTGTTGCGTTTATGTGTACACCGCCGCGGATATTGTATTTCTTTCCTTCACTCAAAATATAATTAAAATCCTTCTCTCCACCCTGACGGATACCGATATGACCGCCGTAATCTGGGTGAGAGTCATCATGACCTTCCGCTTGATATCCTTTGAATAGAATCAGCTGTCCAAAGCCATCCGTGAGATTAGAGATCTTCTTCGCATTATCAAAAGCACGCAAGAACGGAGAGGTTGTAGTAGATCCGATGTTCATGCTGATATAAGAGATATTGTCCCTTATCATTTCACTGCCGGTTGGAGCATCCGTATTCTGACGATATACAATAGCTCCATCTTGCCAGTCAACAACTTTGTCTCCATTCGCATCTGGAGTCAGTACAACCTTAGCCCAAGGCAGTGGCTCCGGATCAAGCACAGTACTTCCACGATAAACCCATGAGCCTCCTGATAACGCTGCTTTCTTCGTATGGAGTGCTGTATCATCGCCTACCTTAATACGTACCTTATCAAAACCATTTACTACATTGGTGATTACACTCGCAGCTAAGACGTCGGAGTTAACGAATGCGTATGCACGACCCCCACTCACGTCTGCTACTCCTGTCTTAAGATCGTTAAATTCGTCCTGTACAACGTTCCAGCCCCCAGTTATCCGAACAGCTGTTTCCTGCGCTGTAGGCTGGGTTCCAATTACAGAGACAAGGTCATGATCAGGGAATTCGATCGTTCTCACTTTTTCAGTACCATTCTCTTCAATGCTGGCCACTTTGAACTGAAGAATGTTATCCTGAACCTCCATCTCAACTTTGAGGTTCACTTTAATTTCTGGAATCTGAAGCGTGTAGGCTGCAGTCTCACCATGAGTGGCATCTGCTGCTTTTTTACTAAAATCAGAAGCGACTACGAAATAGGACTTCTCGTTGATTTTTATCTCATTAAATCCATTTAACTGTCCATACATTTCCGCGCCGCTGTCTAACCATGTGTATTGTTTAACCCGTGGGAACTCTTTATCGATTTCAACCTTCATCGTATCCGAGCTTAAAGTTTCTGTAATCGTAATCGGCCTCGGTACTGGATCAGTGGATACAATTGGAGTTACCTTCACATCGTCAATCCATAGGGTCTTGTTATTAAACCAGCTGCGTAGTCCAATCTTCCCTGCACTTGTCGATAATGAGGGAAGACTTGTCGTTAGCACGTTATTGCCATCGATCGATAAAGCTACGCTACCTTTCTCATATCGCAATTTGAGGGTATACTGTTGGTCAGCAGCAAAGGTAAAACTAGGAGCCGTAATATTTCCATACGATTCCGTCCCTCCTTTCATTGCATCCCAGCCCCAAGAACCCGCATCATATTGGATAACATTGTAGTTATTGCTATCGACGAATCGGTAGACCAGTCCAAATCGTGTGGCAGGCTGACTAAATTTTAACTTTACCTCATATTCAGCATTGGCAACCTGAGGTGAATCTTGGTCTGCTAAAATAACAACCCCTTGTGTCACCGCCTTAACTGCACCTTGATCCGCCGAAAAAGTAGTGGTCCCCTTAGCTGCAGCCCATCCGTCGATGTTGCCATCATTGTAATCTCTGAAATACACGTCCGATTCTTGAGCCGCGAATACGGCTGCCGATGGCAAGCCAAGCTGTACCCCTAGCAACAACGTCAATAGCAAGCTAAACGCTTTGTACCGTTTTCTCATCTCTACGACCTCTTTTCACTTAAATATAAGTAGAATGAACATTATCAATTCACATATTTCCTTTAATTGTATGTTTTTTACATCACAAGGACATAATGAGCCCTCCTTCCATAAGAAGGTGCGTCATTATATGTTTTTTTGTATTACTTGGAATTTAACAATCGCTTGATAACAGCGGCTGATTCCGCTCTTGTAGCAGATTCTTTGGGTGCAAATGTAGTCTGAGTTCTACCTTTCATTAATCCAGATTTCAAGGCAAAGCCCACCGACGCTTTAGCCCACGGGCTTATTTTACTATCATCTTTAAACGTGGTAGTGGAATCTGAGGCCATACTATCGACCTTTACACCGGAAGCATAAGCTTTCGCTCGCATCAGCATCGTTGTCATTTCTTCACGAGTAATGCTTTTTTCCGGAGCAAATTTCGTCTTGGACAAACCACTAATAATTCCGGCCGCATAAGCTTTCTTTACCGTATCCTCGTACCAAACTCCTGATTTCACATCCGTAAACGGATTACTTCCAGAACCTTCTGTAAGATCTAATGCTCTGGCTATAAGAGCTGCGAATTGTGCGCGAGTGATGTTATTATTCGGGACAAAGCTGTCGGCATCCATGCCTTCAACAATTCCTTTAGTGACCATTTCCATGATATCTTGCTTCGCCCAATGTGAGACGATGTCGCTGAAAATCTTGGTGAATGTTGAGGATTGATTCGGGGTAAATTCCTGATCTTTCAGATTACGATCAAGAACTTTTAATGCGGTCCATTTTACTGCAGTTGTACCAGCCCTTTTAGCTTTAAAGGTAATCGTGGCAATGTCCAAATTACCCTTCTCACCATTCACATTTCCGATCTTGGTATGGGCTATCGTAATTTCATTGTTTTTAACGATTGGAGATACAGAAAAGCCTTTGATCTTCGTTTCTGCTTTTACAATCTCAAGCACTTTCGGGTCAAAATTAAATTTAGCTTCATATGCGTATAAGTCTTGAATATCTTTACCCTTTAATGTAACGGTGAACGTAGAATTAGCAGATTCAGTAGCTGATGTCTGCATCTCGAAGTCAGAGACTTTTTCAGCATGGACTGTACTCAACCACATGGAAGAACATAACGTACAGATTAGTGCGAATGTGAATCGTTTGCGTCTCATAAGAACATCCCTTCACCCGTGAATTTTAACTCCCCCCTATCATATGGATTTTGAAATCGGATACACATGATTTATTTTGTTCAACATTGATTATTTTTGTTATTCATTCTCTCTGCGATAAGCTAAAGGACTAATTCCTGTGATTTTTTTAAAAATACGACTGAAATGTTCTGGATTCACGTATCCTACTTGCTCAGATACCTCGTATATTTTCATTCCGCTTTCCAGCGCCTTTTTAGCCTTCTCGATTCGCAGATTCGTCAGAAACTGAATGAAATTAACACCTATTTCTTTGGAAAATTGTTTACTTAAATAGCTCTCGCTTACACCGACAATCTGACTAATATTCGACAAATGGACATCTTCGTTAAAGTTTTTCTCTATGAGCTCTTTCGTTTTAGCAACAACAGGGCTAAGAAAGCATTCCTTGGGTTGATCTTTCGGATGCAGCTTTTGATGCAGATGTTCCAAGAACAGTCGGCACCAATGCACCGTATTCTCCCAGGTTTCCTGCTTATAAATATGATCCGTGATGGGATAAGGCAGCTTATCATGAAGCTTTTCCCAAGAAACGCCTTTTTGATAAATTAATGCGCTTGCCTCCCAAGTCATATCGACTACATCTGATTTGATAAGCTCAGGTGAACAAGGGTATCGCTGAATCAACAAGTTACAGCAGTGTTCATAGACCTCCTGCCATTTCATTAAATCCGGATCACTTAATGACTTCAGCATTTCGGTTCTAGCCAAATACCATGCTTCTTTCCAGTCACTTTCCTTAATAGATGGACGTCTTTCAGCTTCCGGATAATATAATCGATTGTACCCCTGGTAGAAACTCAACCCTGCTAATCGTTCAGCTTGGCGGAATAATCGGTTCCACTGCTGATGACCATCCACAATATCACTGATGCCCATAGATAGCTTCAAATTAATGAATTGCTTTAATCTCATGCTCACCTCAGACAAGATTATGTCTGTCAATCTACGGATGGCGATGATGCTGCATTGCTCTGGAAAAGAGAAGAACAAAACATAATGCCTGTCATCATATCTGCATACTTTGCAGATCCCTTCACTTCTACTTCGATTCGTTACCGTTCGTATCGTCTGCATAATCATACGGTGTGAATCTTCAAATTGAACGGTATCTGATAGCCTAAGAAGCGCAACCTCCAGATTTTTTTCCCCCATATGCTTTCGAACAAGCTCCAACGAAGGCGTTATATCATCATCTGTCACTTCTAAAGAATCCGATAGGCAAAGTCGATGCAGAACGGAACAGATCGAAGCTTCTACGTCTTCTAATGTTGATACTGTCTTTGAAGAGCTTTGCCGCCGCTTCAATTCATCCACAGTCTTAGTCAGTACCGGTGCAATATAAGTTTCATCTAACTTGGCTTTAACAATGTAATCAAAGGCGCCGAGCACAAAGGAATCTCTTACAAAAGAATAATCTCCGTATGCGCTAAGCATGATGGTTAACGGTTGATTCGAAAAAGTAGTGTTATTCAGTGCTTCGAGTAGCTCTACTCCATTCATATTTGGCATTTGAATATCCGCCAGAACTAGATCCACATCCTGATGGATTTTCAGCATATTTAATGCCTCCTTACCATCTCCTGCTTCCCCTGCAATCTCAAAATCGGTCGAAGCAATGGATATATACTCCCGGAGGGCTAACCTAGCTAATGGTTCATCATCAACAATGAGAGCTTTAAATTTCATCATAAATCCCTCCATAATTGATCTATAGGATTACCTCAAAGCCTCAACCGCTACCTCCCAATCATCATTCAATTTTTCTTGAATATCGGACACCTCAGCACCTGAAAAAATTTCTTGTGCAGCCTTCTTTTCATCAAACTGTATGGCATTTTTTACTTTTTCAAACTTCTCATCGATCCCCAGGTACATAAACGGCTCAAAGGGGTGCTTCTCTTGAACATTGTTGAAGAACGGCAGGAATGATTCAATATTGATCACTGTCGATGAATTTTGCGAATAATTAATATACACTTGGTAAACATCCCGGCTAAATACCCACTCCAAAAATGCTTTAACTTCTTCCGTATTTTTGGAATTTTTATTGATCGCCATATATTGATCTGGCATAGTGATTGCCTGCAAACGCTCTGAAGTTGTCTCTCTCCAGGGCAATGTGAACGCATCTAAATCTTTATCATCCTTCATTTTGGATAAATGATCTCTAAGGTACCACTGACCGAGTGCAAGCATAGCCGCTTTATTATTTTGAAACAGCAGCGTTGCCTGATCCACACCAATATTGAGTGCATCGGGCCCTGCTAGTTCATTCTCTGCTATTTTCTTAATCATCACTGCTGCTTTCTCGAAAGGAGAACCTTTTCCGAAAGGGCGTTTTGTCTGTGCGATTGAAGATAAATAATTCTCATCCTTGGATAGTAGAGGTGGTCCGAACTCAGTGAAAGGATAAAACGTCCAATTCTCTTTCCCGCCAATCGCAATCGGAATATATTTGCCATGCGCTTTAATCTTCATCATCACATCCATAAATTCATCCATCGTTTGCGGAATCTCTACGCCGGCCTCTTGAAAGATACTTGGATGGTAATAGACATATTCAGAGAAGGATACAAGTGGTAGACCAAGAATGGAATGATCTAATCTAGCGGGATATTTATTGTTTTTTGCTGCGGTTAATCCATCCAGTGGAAGAAGTACTGCTTTGTAAGTGAGTAGGTCATCTGGCTTCAGGTAAAAAATATCCGGCAAATCATTGGCTGCTAAACGAACCTTTAAATACTGACCGCTATTATCGGGAATTGTCTCTACTTCAACCGTTACATTAGGCTTAATTTTAGAGTAGTCTCTTACCTTTTCCGTCCAAAATTTGATATCTGTCTTCGCTTCCCACATGCCGAATTTTATTTTAATCGGTTGATCCAGATTCACCTTTCCCTGTTGTTGCTCTATTGCCCCTCCTTTGGGACTGAACTTACTTAAAGAGAAGAAGCCACCTACAAAAATAAGAGAAATGATCCCTATTAAAGACACACGGAGTATTATTTTCACTTCTATTAATCACAGCCTTCGAAAAAAGTTTATACCATCATACCTCCTCTGAAGTTACACATGAATGATGTTTTCCCTCTGGACTATGATCTTTTATGATCCTCCGCAGCATTTTGCTTCATCCTCCCTCCCCTAACAACTGATCCTGCATCTCTTCCTCCGGCGTGTCGATCAACGGTAGTCTTATCGATACTATCGTCCCCTGAGGTTTATTCTTCTCGTACTTTAAACCGTAACGCCTCCCGTAATGTAGCTGAATTCGCTTATTAACGTTACTGTTTCCCATACCACTGAAAGAATGCTGATGGCGTATACCATCGCTGTCATATTCCTGAGCATCCATATCCAACATGCCTACACCATTATCAGCTATAGTTATAAGAAGATCTTCCGCTTGTTTGCTCACTATGATTTCGATGATACCAGGATAGTCAACATTCTTTAGTCCATGAATAATACTGTTTTCTAAAATAGGTTGTAGTAGCAATTTCAATATATAATAACCTGCTAAATCCTCATCTACTTCCCATCTCGTTTGAATGGGTCTACCAAAACGAATCTCCATGATATACAAATAATTCTTTAAATGATCTATTTCCTCATCAATCGTAGTCAGAATTCCACCTCGATTAAAAGAAGAAGCCAGTAGACGAGTTAGCGCATGTGTCATATTCCGTATGTTATCTGCTTTACTGATTAAAGCCATAAACTTGATTGAATTGAGCGTATTTATTAAAAAGTGTGGATTGATCTGCGACTGAAGTGCTGCAAACTCCGCCTTTCGCTTCTCCACCTCTTGCCTTTCATGATGGTAGAGCAGATCCTGAATACGTTCCGTCATGTGATTAAAAGAATGCCCAAGCTTAATTAGCTCCAGGCTGCCGGTTCTCATAAATTTAGCGTTTAAATCACCTTCAGTAACCAGATCCATTTGCCGGAGAAGCTCATTTAACGGCTTAGTAACATTAGATACAAAGTAAAATGAAACAAGAATAAATGCTAAGATGATCATCAATGCAAACACCCAGACGATATAATTCACACTAAGGTAATTGGCTGTTAGATCAGCATATGGAATAGACTGTACAAGCCACCATCCAGTCTGATCAATCTTGGCGTAGGTTATCAAATTTCTATCTTCACCATTAACATCCACAACGTACCCTTTTTCCTGCGGCCCACGATTTGCGAACCAGTGCATTTGGAATTCCCCTCCTCTAGAGGCAAGGGTATTGGATGAGATAATTTGACCTTCCTCTGTGACGATGAAAAGACTGGATTCCGTATTATCACGTGACTGCAAAATATGATCAAAGGCACTACTCTCAAACGTAAAAAGAATCATTTCTAGCTGGGATAAAGGATTGATTACACTTGGAGATAGGGCAGCAACCATATTGTAAGGATTGTAGTTACCATATAAAATATTGGGCATCATCCCCAGAAAATGAACGCTATCGGGATTATTTAGCACCTGCCCATACCACGTTTTTTGGCGAAAATAAGAATCATCCAAATTCAAGTTCTTTAAGTACGAATAGGATTGATGATCTTTAAATAGGAAGTTCACCGACAGTACTCGTCCTGAGATGGATGCCGTGTACTTCTCTATTAAGACCTTTAGCTCATAGTAAGCCTGCTGTTTCTCGACTCCACTCTTACGATTAATTTCATAAAGCTTTGCCATCACGTCCCTGTCCATACCGATAGAAGCAAATAGTCCCGTCAACCTCCTTATTTCCTGACTAACGGAATAGGAGATCGCTTGAGCCGTTTGCTGAGATCGTGATGTATTTTGCTGAAGAATATCTCGCTTATAAATATTTAGAATAATGATGGAGAATAAGATGATCGGCAGAATGACTACCAGTATAAAAAAAAGCCTTAATGTGCTAGACATCCGCCAATTTTTTCTCATAAGTTCCCTCCCCTTTAAAAGATAACTTATAAACGCTTACTTCTACCTCACCATGAATATTGAACAACATATTCCCTTAAATTTGTGCTACTTCCTGCATGGCGACAAAAGTACTCAGAATATTACACATTCAAATTTACTTCACAAATAAATCCGAGTTTATTTTCATCTTTCGACATCGCTTACGAGCTAATTCAAAATGAAAAAGAGCCGACACTATTGTAGAAAGTTCTACTTTAGGATCAGCTCCTTTAGTTCGGTCAATCGTCTTTTCAAACAATATTCATTTGCATAAAATAATTTAATTTGATAGTATAACTGACGAACGTTCGTTAATATCGAGGTGATTTTTTTTGAAAAGTAAAGAAATTAAAGACATTGCTTTGAAATGTTTCACAACTCATGGATATGAGGGGGCTTCTTTGTCTCAAATTGCTGAGCAAGTCGGGATGAAAAAACAATCTCTTTATGCCCATTTCAAAGGGAAGGATGATCTTTTTCTGCAAGTTCTACAAGATGCCAAAGAGACAGAAATCTCATCCAAACTACAATATTTGAGTAAGGTAGGGACTCATAATCCTAAAACAGATTTATTAGGATATCTGCAATTGGTCATTGATATGTTTCAAAAGAACGAGCAGTTAAAGTTTTGGCTGCGTATCTCTTTTTTTCCACCGCCCCATCTTGCTAAAGCGATTGATGAAGAAGTAATCGACACAGAGAAAAAGATTCAACCCGTACTTGAAAGTAAATTCCAAGCTTGGATCGATGCCAAAGTCATCATGGAAGATGCTGCCTCCATCCCAACGCTTGCCTTTTTAGGTGTAGTTGATTCGATCATGCTAGAGCTTGTGTATGGCAATAATGAAATCCGTTTAAATGAAAAACTAAATGCCTCATGGACCGTATTTTGGAGAGGTATTTCACAGCTTTGATTCTACAAAGAGAGGTATTACTTCATGAAGAAACCATTGAAAGAACAAAAAACAGTCTTACTCATTTTGCTAAGTAATATATTCATTGTTTTTCTAGGCGTTGGGTTGATCGTCCCTGTTATGCCATCCTTTATGAACATTATGCATTTGTCAGGTAAAACGATGGGGTATCTTGTAGCAGCATTTGCATTCGCGCAATTACTCATGTCTCCTCTGGCAGGGCGTTGGATTGACACTTACGGCAGAAAAAAAATGATCGTTATCGGCTTAGTGCTCTTCAGTGCATCGGAATTAATCTTTGGTTTAGGCACACATGTATCCGTTCTTTATATCGCCAGAATTCTTGGAGGGATTGCTGGTGCATTCATTATGCCTGCCGTCACAGCCTATGTTGCGGACATCACCTCAGTAGAGGAAAGACCTAAGGCAATGGGTTATGTTTCTGCCGCCATTAGTATCGGTTTTATTATTGGCCCAGGAATCGGAGGATTTATTACTGAACTAGGTATACGTGCTCCATTCTATTTTGCTGCTGGCTTCGCCTTAATCACTTGTATTTCGTCGATATTTATTCTGAAAGAGCCACTATCCAAAGAGCAGCTTTTGGAAATCAGTAAACTTAAAAAAGACACCAACTTTATCAGTGATCTGAAACGCTCGTTTCATCCAGCATATATTATTGCGTTTATAATAGTGTTTGTCCTCGCCTTTGGCTTATCGGCATATGAAACTGTGTTTAGCCTGTTTTCTGATCATAAATTTGGCTTCACTCCACGGGATATTGCAACCATCATTACAATAAGCTCAATCTTCGGGGTGGTTGTGCAGGTCTTTTTATTCGGTAAAATGGTAGATAAGCTCGGTGAAAAAAAGCTCATTCAACTCTGCTTAATTGCTGGCGTAGCCTTAGCTGTAGCCTCCACCATGATCAATAACTATTTAACTGTTCTGCTAGTAACCTGCTTCATCTTTCTCGCATTTGACCTACTCCGTCCAGCACTAACGACCTATTTATCAAAAACGGCTGAAAAAGAGCAAGGCTTTGTCGCTGGCATGAACTCAACCTATACTAGCCTTGGTAATATCATCGGACCTGCATTAGGCGGAGTATTATTTGATGTAAACATCAACTATCCATATCTCTTTGCGGCTGTCATTATGTTTATTGGTCTTGTAATTACGATGGTATGGAAAGAAAAACAAGCTACTAGTGGGTTGGTAAACTAAGGTAAGGAACAACTGCGAATAGTAAGATTTACAAAATAAAAACAGCTCGCCCTCTATGAGGACTCGAGCTGCTCAGGCTGTCGAGAATGTCTCGACAGCTTTCTTTATATCTAATCATTTACAGTCTTCATCACGTATTTTATCCTCGTTCCCACTGCTTGTACATTAAATATACAAAAAACGGAGTCCCTAACCATCACTTCATGACCAGTACCATTGATTTCAATTTGCTTGAGAATAATTCTTCAACCTAGAATGGATTGATCACATGGAAAAAGACGTTAGGCGACGCCATACGGTAATAATAGCTGCACCAGCCTGCACCTTTGTCGGTGAAACGGTTCGTCGTGCTATACAGCAATCGTTCCTGCTCCAGCTCCTCGATCCGTTCGAGCTTTCCGTCCGCATATTCTAACAGTCTCATGCTCGCTGTATCCAGCCGGCTTACAACGCCGCCGTAACGAATATCGAGCACCTCCCAGCCGAACGGTTTGAACATCGATAGCCATTGCTTCCGGTGTGCAGCGCGAAGATTTTGCACACCCAGCGAGATTTCGGGCAAAACATCCTCTGCAATCCGCCTAAGCACTGCCTTGTCTCCACTGTCATAAGCGCGCTTCAGCTCAAGACCGATTTCGCTCTTCTGCTTCAACACCGCACATAGCTTTTGTGGCACCTCAAACAAGTAATCTAGCTCTGCCTCAGCTTTTCTGCGGCTAGCAATTTCACCTTCCGCCCATGCATAATGAGCCGCCATATCTAGCCCATCAATCTGTTTGTCGAACAGCCCCAGCAGTACATCCTGATACAACAGAAACTTAGACGGATTGCTCTGCTTCTGATTATTTGGTGCAGCTCCCGGTGTCTCGTCCAAATACTTCAGCCCCATGTAAGCGTCCGCCTCGATGCCGGTGCAGAACCGAACGCGCTCGGCCAACGCCTTGTCAGTCGGCGTCGACGAAGAATAAGCATGCTCCGCATAAAACTGCAAGCCGAGCAAAGCGATGTACGGATTGCTCTCCATTCCGTCGTCACCCCACATCGTCGCATAAACTTCCCTGATGCCTTCCTTCTTGCATACCTTCAGCGCTGCATCGGTCGCTGGCAAGGATAGCCCGTAATTGACGCCGAACGTATTGAATACCCACACAGCACCCGCAAAAATAAGATTATTACCGAGCGGCCGGTGTTTGGCGATCAATGTTTCGTAGTCCTTCTCCTCGACATGGTTATAGTCCCAGTAAACCATATCTATGTCCTTAGGAATGCGGCTCGACATGTCCTCTGATATTTGCGTCTCATGGCCATAATAAT
The DNA here is from genome assembly GCF_037972555.1 of Paenibacillus sp. FSL R5-0744. Taxonomy (NCBI): domain Bacteria; kingdom Bacillati; phylum Bacillota; class Bacilli; order Caryophanales; family Paenibacillaceae; genus Paenibacillus; species Paenibacillus sp. FSL R5-0744. Next base: position 2,127,981 of record NZ_CP150228.1, on the reverse strand, counting down.
CTTCACCGTTAGCTGAAGCCAGCTTCAGGAACATATCGCTCCACATCATCGGTTTCAACCCTAAGCGTCGAGTTACTACGAGCACCCGCTCCAGATGGCCTGTCATGATATCAAAACGGTTCATATGTCCATTGCGATCCAAAAATTTACCGCGTCCAAGCTCTTCCGCTTCATCCATGCCGATGTGGATTTTCCGGCTGCGGAACGGCGCGCTAATGCTGACAATCATATTTTCTACCAGACGATCGGTCTTCTCCGCTCCAACTAGCAACGCGCCTTTTGTATCTTTATATTCCTTTACCGGCTCCCATTTCAAAAACTCCTCCAAATGAGCCAGTGTCTGAATGCTCGGGAACGCTTCAATGCCGAATTGATCGGCGTAATCGTCGATTTCCTTCAACTCCGCCGCCGAGTAACGGCCGCGCATATAGCCGAAATAAGGCTCGCCTTCTATCTCGTAAGTGTCTTCCAAATAGAGCATGACGCTATTCAAGCCCATCAGCGCCATTTTGCGCAGCATAAACTTGAAGCTTTCAACGGTTAGCACTCCATTGCGCGATAAATCAAACATCGGACCGATTGCATCGAATTGTTGTTGCTCTGTAATTTGAAATTGCTCTCCGCCACTAATCTTCTGTATCAACAGTCCCAAGCCGCGGAAGAACTGATGTTTAGCACTATAACGAATATAAGCGCTTTTACCATCATAACCCACTTCCAGTTCTCCTGAAGACGGTTCTACCAAAACAGGAATTCCATCCTCCGACCATTCTGACTTAAGTTCGGCAAGCAGCAACTGAAGTCCTGATTGAAGCTCGCTCAATTCTCCTATAAAATGTAACTTCACTATCAATCCCTCCACAAAAATGAAATATATATAAAATTACACCAAAAACTCGATCAAGGGTGTTAACCTTTGACCGAGCCTGCTACCATGCCTTTCATAATTTGCTCTTGGAAGATCAAAAAGATGAGAATGGTTGGTATTGCAGCAATAAACATCGCACCCATCGTTAAGCTGTAGTCCGTTCCGAATCCATCGGAGAAGAGCGACAAGCTGAGGGGCAGCGTCTTCAACGCTTGAGAATTAATAAAGACGAGCGCGAAGGAGAAATCATTCCAAAACCTCAAAAATGCAAGAATTGTAATCGTAGCGACGATCGGCAGGGACAATGGGAAAATGATGCGTCCGAAGATTCCCCACCAGCCGTTGCCGTCGATCATCGCCGCTTCCTCTACTTCTCTCGGAATGGATACGATGTAGGACATTCCAAGGAAGATCGCAATTGGTAATTCAAATGCCGTATACGGTAGGATGAGTGACCAGTACGTATTCAGCATCCCGAGCTTGTTCATGAAAATAAACAATGGAACGAGTGTGCTATGAATTGGAATGAGCATGCCTAGCAAGAACAATCCTTTGATAACGCCACTCAACTTGAATGGGAACCGGGCAAGCACATAAGCTGCAAGCATGCCGAGCACAATGGTCAGCAGCAGTGCTGAGAGGGTAACAATTGTGGAGTTGAGCACCGCCCGGCCCATATTTCCGAGATCCCATGCCCGGGTTATATTGTCGAACTGCCAATGCTGCGGCCAGGAATAGGGACGATTGAAAAATTCCTGATTCGACTTGAATGCACTTATTCCTAACCAGTATAGCGGATACAATGTAATTATGGCATAAAATAACAGGATGATTTTCGCAATTCCGGAAATCGGCTTACGCCACAGCGAGCCTCTCATCTTCTCCGACCGAGCGTCTATCATTGCTTGCATAGCGATTCACTCCTTCATCGGCCGGGCTAACATTAGCCGACCGCCCATTAGCCGCGTCTCTTCGTGATGATATGATTTAGGCCAATGAGCACGGCGCTAATCAGAATAATCATTGTGGATACCGCAGAGCCGTAGCCGTAACGGTATACCGTAAAGGTGTTATTGTACATATATGTGGCGAGCAATTCTGTCGATTGTGCAGGACCGCCGCGCGTCATGACGATAACATGGTCGAATGCCTTCAAACTTCCAGATATGCACAGTACGATGGTTACAACAACTGTTCCCCAAATTATCGGGAGCGTCACGAAAAATAGCTTTCTCCAGGCTACCGCCCCGTCGATCTTCGCAGCATCTTCAATTTCTGAAGAGATATTTTGGAGTGCAGCGATGAAAATGATAAGATACGGGCCGATATTCGCCCAGTTAATCGGGATCGATACGGCAAACATATTGATTTTAGGGTCGTCTAGCCAAGGCCGGCGCCAAGATTCCAGTCCCAGCGTCTCCAATAATTGATTCAGCAAACCGATTTGCGGGTGATAAATATAGCCCCAGATGAGACCGACGACGACTGTAGACAGCACCATCGGGAGAAATACAGCGGAGCGCATCAACCGATTGAACATCGTGTTCTTGAGCAAGAACAATGACAGCAGCAATGCGACCGATACTTGACCTATTACTGCCGAGACAACAAGGATCAGGTTGTTTTTCAGTGCTCTCCAGAATACTGGATCCTCTAGTATCATTCGATAATTATCCAACCCGATAAGCTTAGCAGCACCGAGTCCCTTCCACTCAAAGAAACCGTAGTAAGCTGACCAAAAAATCGGAACGATCGCAAAGATGATAAAGATGAGTAGTGCAGGAAGCAGCGCCATGATGACGAAGCTTCTGCTGCGCAATGATGCAGGCATGGCGACAGCCTCCTTTACGTACTTTTGTCTGATTACTTTTTAGTCGAACGCGCTTGCGCATCCTGCAGTTTTTTAGCTACATCCTCCGGCTTACCGCCCATCATAAGCTCTTGAAGACCGTTGTTGATCACTTCGCCTGCTTCAGCAGATAAATAGGCGTCATATACCGGCGTAATTTCAGAATTCACAGCCAATTCATAAGCTTTGAAGTAAAGCGGGCTTACTTTAGACTTATCCAGTTCTACTTTGTACATAACCATTGAGTTGCTTTCTGCGATCGCCTTTTGGCCATCCGGTCCGCTTACTGCGTAGATCAGATCAAGCGCTGCCTGCTTCTGTGCGCCTTTTGTATTTTTGTTAAGCGCGAAGCCTGCGCCTGCGCCACCGGAAATCGTATTCGGTTTGCCTGCTCCACCTTCTACGCCAGGCATTGTTGTCACTTCGATAGGTGCCAACTGCTCTGGAGTTGCGGATGCTGCAAGATTCGTAAGCGACCAAGCGCCGTTAATCATCATAGCTGCCTTGCCTTGAATGAAGTATTGCTCTGCTTGCGTGTTGTCGATGCTGTTTGCGCCATCTTGAAACGCTTTATTGTCAACGAGCTCTTTGTACTTGCCCAAAGCGTCAATGAACACAGGATCTGTAAAAGATGCTCCATCTTGAGCTGCAGCTTTCAAGAACCATTCCGTGCCCGTCACGCGGTCAGCCAACGAACCGATAATCGTCGATTGTGCAACCCATGGCGCTTTATTGCCGAGGGCAATCGGCGTAATGCCGTTGTCGTTGAACGTTTTAATTGCAGTCATCATCTCTTCCCAAGTCGTCGGCACTTTTACACTATGCTTCTCGAAAAGATCTTTGTTATAATACATGAACGAAGTTGCTGACATACCGAGCGGCGTTGTGAAAATTTGTCCTTTTTCAAACTCATAGCGGTCGAATGCACCTGCCAAGAAACTGTTCTTCCATTCTGGGTATTTATCCATCAACTCTGTAATCGGTTGAAGCTTACCGGCATCATAGAACTCTTGGGATTGGCTGCCCGCATATACGAAAAATACGTCTGGCATTTCATTTGCCGCAGCCACCGTGCTTAGGCGTTGACGATAACCGTCAACCGGGATCGCTTGCGCGTCTACCTCTACGTCTGGATGCTCCTCTTTATACTTGTCGATCAGGTCTCTAACCGCTTTGGCACGAAGGTCGTCACCCGCGAAGTTATGCCATATTGAAATTTTCGTTTTTTCTTCAGAGCTTTTGTTCCCTTCATTGCTCTGCTCTTTGTTGCCGCTATTGTTGCAAGCGGTTGCCAAAAGGGCAATCATCAAGATAATTGTCGTTACAAACGCAAGTCTCTTCTTCATTCAAATATTCCCCCTTTAGTAATAACCCTAGTATAGATAAGACAGACGATAAGTCGTAGGGGGGATAATTAAGCGCTTACGGGGGATATTTTCACCTTCGTCAATTCATCTTGATCGATATTGCGAAGGGGTTTCGCCACTGTACCGCTTAAAAAGCTGGTTAAAATGCTTCATATCCTCGTAACCTACCCGCCTAGCGATCTCGCTTACCTTCGCCGGCGTTTCCTTCAACAAACGGCTAGCCCATTCCATTCTCGCTTCCGTTACATACTCAATATAGTTTTTACCTGTTTCCTGTTTAAACAGCTTGCTAAAATAGTTTGGATTCATATGTACGCTTGCCGCTACCTGCGCCAAAGACAAGCTGTCTGCAAGATGCTCGCGGATATAGGCTACAGTTCGGTCAATGGCTTCATTCCGGCTGCCATTTAATCGTTCATACTGCGCATGGATTGCAAGCAACATCTGCTGCAAAGTTTCTTCTGGATTCGCAGTAAGCAGCTTTATGTCCAGCTGTTCAATCTGTGGAAGCTTTGGCATCGATTGACCAACGGATGCTGCTGCACGCTCTAGCCAGCGGTACCCCCCAACAATCAAGGAATGCAAATACGCTTGAACGGAACAAGGCGTCGCTTCCGCATCCTGTCTAATGCTCTCCAGTTCACCTTTAATCCACTGCTGTACGACTTCTCGACTCCCGCTTCTTAGAACGGCGGTTAACTTACTCTCCACTTCTTCCGTACAAACGGTCCGCATTCCTTTCCGGTCTTTAATATCCTCATAGGCCAGCATTCTTGCTTCCTCTGCCAACCAGCGGTACGAGGCGGTATGTTCGGCGGTGCGAAGTGACTCCCTAAGTTCTGCCAAATTGCTGGCCCATACACCGCATGCTGCAAAAAAAGGCTGGCTATAAACGCGCTCCGCCCGCTCCATCGACGCCTTAACCAATCGCTTCGCGCCCGGCTGCCCCCTGCGGAAAATAAGCAGCCATCCATAGTCCCAATCCAGAATGACACAGCCAAGTGAATCCCTAATCATCGCAGCCGCCTCATTCATTTCACTTTCCGTCTCCTTCTTCATTGTCAGTGGATATGCAGATGTCACTAGCCATAGCTCTAGCTTCTCCATATCCGATCCGAGCCTCAGCTCAGGATAATAGATCAACAGTTCCTCACTTTCACGCTCCGTCAGGAGATTGTCCCCGCGAAGAAACCGATCCAGTTGCTTCCAACGGTATGCCGTTTGATGGATGGCGCCTTGATGATCAGCCTCCCGTCTATTGACGATACGCTGCTTCACGCGCATAACCGCAGTCATAATATCGCCAGGACGGCTATTTTTAAGCAAATAATCACTTATTCCTTCCCGCATCGCTTGCTGTGCATATGCGAAATCATCGAATCCAGACAATATAACAATTTCAATGTAAGGAAAATTCCGCTTAACCTCGCGAGACAATTCCAATCCCGTCATTCCCGTCATCCGAATATCGGTTAAAATGATGTCAGGACACTCTATCGGAATGCGCATCAGCGCTTCCTCTGCAGAAGCAGCCGGCGCGAGCAGCTCAATGCCATTCTCTTCCCATTTAATAACCGTGCTAAGGCCGGTCCTAATAATGACTTCGTCATCTACAATTAAAAGCTTCATGTGCACATTCTCCTTCCTTCCCACAAAGGTTGCAGCCTATTTGATTTCTGATTGGAGCGGTATAATCGTAAAACTAACTTTAGTGCCGCTTCCTTCTACGCTTTCGATCCGCAATCCGGCTTCATGCCCATAATGAAGCTGCAGCCGATTATGCACGTTGCGCAATCCGTAGCTACTACCTGCCGAGTCATTATTCTTCAGTGGATCAATGCCCAAGTTTGCACTTATCTTCTCCCTCAACAGCTCCAATCTTTCCCTGCTCATGCCGACACCGTCATCCTGAACGATAAACGTAATACGCTCTCCCACTGACACCGCTTTAACGATAATGCTTCCTTTACCCTCTCTTTTCAAAATGCCATGAATCATCGCATTTTCAATAAGCGGCTGGAGCAGCAACTTCAGCATTCTCATATCGAGCAACTCCGCCGGAATATTCGCCTCGTAATCAAATTTATCTGGATATCGAATAGACTGGATCTTCACATAATGATCTACATGCAAAATTTCTTGGCTGATTGCACAATATTCCTGTCCTTTATTTAAGCTGAAACGAAGAAAATCACTCAATGAGCCAACCATATCCGCAATTTTTTCGTCTCCCTTCATTAGCGCCATCCAGTGGACTGACGATAACGTATTGTATAGAAAATGCGGATTGATCTGAGCTTGAAGAGCCGACATGTCCGCTTCCTTCTTCAACGCCTCGTTGTGCTTCACCTCATCGGTTAGATTAATAATTCGCGAGCTCATCCGATTATAGCTAATAATCAGTTGTCCAACCTCATCGATCGATGTGACGGGCAGCGTAGGCAGCGGCTCGTCCGGGCTGGAATTCCTAAGAAAATTCGTTAATGCAGACAACGGCTTCGTCACCTTTTGAATAAGTACAAGGACGAACGCGATGACAAAAAGCATGGAAATGCTGACTGCAATTGCAGTTAACGTTAAAAAATACTGATTCTGCGCTCTGTAAGCTTTTGCCGGAATGATGCCTACGAGCCTCCAGTTAACATTCGGCATCTGATAGTATAATACTGTACTCCGCTCCTCCGCTTCTCGGTAATCGAACGAGTCCGACTTACCCTTGAATTCAACTATTCCGGGAAAATAATCGTTCAAGTTCTTGTTAGTCGAATACCCTTCCGGCCCAGCCAATATCCGATTTTGTTCGTCCAACAGCAGGGCGACGCCTTCACCCTCTAGTCCAGCTTGCTTTAAATGGCTAGAGATAACCGATTGCGTCAAGCTAATTTTAAGCATGCCGATATCGTAATATTTTGATGTGCTGCGAATCGGCCGCGACATCGTAATGACATCCTCTTTGCCGTCCGATGTAACGAAGTGATGTACCGGAGACCACCATTTAGGATATTTCTCATAATAACTGGGATATTCGCTCTGAATATCGGCCCATTCTGATTCGAGGACGGATCTGAAGGAAACCGACGGCTTATTATCTTCATTCGATTCGATCATGACATTGGCGATATATGGTTTGGAAATCGATAATGTTGTAAGTAAATTAACGATCGAGGTTTGCTTTAGCAAATCGTGTTCCGGTGTTTTCAAATAGCTTTGGACATCAGGGTGGCCGATGAGGAATAGTGATAGATTCTCAACATCGCTCACCATATTTTCCAAATAGGCCCCAATTTGCCGAAGCGTGTTCATGCCTGAACTTTTCGCTTTCTCTTCCGTTAAGCTTTCAGCAATATAATAGGAGAACAGTCCCAGAGACAACACCGGTACCAATACCGAAATAATAATCAACAAGCTCAGCTTCTGCTTTAACGATTTACCCAACCAGTTTTCCATCTTATCCTCCGTTCAGATTACCTTTATGCTCTGTTGCTAAATTGTAGCTTTCAAGACTTCCAGAAAACATGTTTGCGCTTTCATATTAACCTAAGTCGCTCGTCCCGACTAGAGTCTATTGTTGACTTGATGAAGCATTGCCTGGTCTTGAGGTCGTCGATGTACCGGGAGAGAGCACCGGATCTTACCTCAGCACAAAAAAATAGACCGCCCTCTCGCAAAGGAATACAGTCTATTTCCTGTTTGATCCTTCGAAAAGCGGCTATTGCACCGGCAGTCGTGTTTCCACACGGCTCGCTTGCATTGCATATTTTTTCTCTCCAAACTATTCCATGAAAGAAACCTAATAAAAAGCCACTCCACTCTCCACACAACAAAAAAAAACGGCATTTCTGCCGTTTCTTTAGGATGGACTCTCAGGGGCTCGAACCCTGGACAAATAGATTAAGAATCTACTGCTCTACCAACTGAGCTTAAGAGTCCATATGATGTTTTGTGGAGCCAAGGGGGATCGAATCCCTGACCTCATCGCTGCCAGCGATGCGCTCTCCCGCCATTGTTGGTTTCACTACCAAAGACACCCCGAGGCAATCAAAAATTTTCCAAAAAACAACTGGCAATCCATTCTATGGATTTCGTCGGGACGACGTTATCCGGCTATACGCCGCATGACCCTCGGTCCGAAGGCCCCGACCTGGAACTCGTCCGGTGGATGAGCGAAGCGCTGTGCGTTACCGTTCGTCGCGGAAGGCGCATCAGGACACCCGAGGAAGCGCGGGACGACTTACCGGCTTCATCCGTCCATTCAGGAAGTTTATTCTGTATCGTCGAAAAAGCACATTCCGGTCGCGTTGCCGCGCTAATCGGAATGTGCTTTAATCAATTGTTCCCGCGTCTACTCCTGCTGCTGCCCCTCGATTAATTGAAGAACGCGATACAAGAACGTCGCCGCTTCCGCTCTGCTGGTCGTACTCTTCGGCTTCATATAGCCGCCCGAGCCCGTAACCAGCCCATGCTCGAACAGAGTTGCCACGCTGTCCGCAGCATATGGCGCAATCTGGCTCGCATCACGGAAGCCCTCAAGTGTTGAACCGGATGCGGACGTCTTGATTGCCCCCGTCGTTTGAAGCGCTCGGGTTAGCATAACCATAGCGTCCTGGCGGCTGATTGAGTCACGAGGAGCAAAGTTAACTTCGTTCACTCCCGAAACGATTCCCAATTGCTTGACGATGGACACCGCATCGTAGTAATAATCATTCGGTTTCACATCGGTGAACGTCGAGGTAATCTCGGCGCGCAGGTCAAGCATGTTCACCAGCATAAGGACAAAATCAGCTCGCGTTACTTGATTTGCGGGGCTGAAAGTGCCATTTTCGATCGAAGTCCCTTTGACGATGCCTCTTTCGGCCAGCTTCTCTATCGCCTCGCGCGCCCATTCATGCTTGCCAAGGTCAGTGAACGCAACTGGTTTCTTGCCGCCGACAGCATAGACGCCGACTTGGTCGATGGAGAATCGCAGTACGCCCTTGTCTTTGTCATAAGACGTGCCATCAATTGCCGCCGCGCTGTCGCCCGTCAGCTCGAAAGCTTGCAGATCAGCAGCTTGCTCGCCCGCTTGAAGCGAATACGGAATCGCAATGGAAATCGGTGCCTTCGCATTGTTCCAAGACAGAGCTTCACCGTCCAGTTGCAATGCAACTTCAACGATTGGCCTGTTGCCGATCCGGCCAGCCGCTTCGTTGCCGCGATACTCGCCTGCATGGTCGCTTACGATAACGAGCAGCTTTCCGGCATTCTCCTTGACTCCAGCCAGCATGTCGCCAGTCAAAGCAAGCTGGGCATACGGCGTGGAGATATGCAAAATCAGATTAGACTGGTTCGTCAGATTAGCTGCGGGAAGCTCCAAAGCATAGCTGACAGCCGCGTTCGACAGCTTTAATTCAAGACGAATATGCTTGTTGCCGTTGCTGTCGGCTGTTGCCTTGAGAATCGCGGCATTCAGATCTGCTACTCCGACCGAAGCCACAGCCTGATTGCCTTTCAATGTCGGGACAAGCACGGCTTTGACTGAATCGTACGTTTGCAACGTATACGGATCTTGCGCCGAACCGCCTCCAATGCTGCCCCCATTGCCTCCGCCAGTGGAAGGCGGCTTGCGATATTCGAAGGCGGCCTGCGCTGGAGTCGTCATGTCATCCGTTTCAAGCTCGACCGTATACAGTCCTTGCTCTTCTCCGGTCAACGTAAAGGCGATGCGGAAGCTTCCGTCATCCTCAGTGCCCGTCTGGCCGGTATATTGAATGTTGCCTTTTGGGTCAAGCACTTTGACATACAAATGTTCTTTCTTGCCGTTCATGACTAACCCATTGATCGTAACTTTCTTCGTGGAGGCGTCCACGGCGGCTTGTATGCCGTCCAATGTCTTCAGCTCTTGCCGCTGGGAAAGATTGTACACGCCGAATTCATAGAAGGAATAACCGTAGAACGTAGCCCGATTCAGTCCCTCAAACTTGATGTATCTCGCCGTCGTTGCCGGGAATACCAGCGTATTCTTGCCGTCGGACGCTTTAACCACGCCATTGTTGCCGACTTTCAAGGGCTCCCACGTCTGCTTATCATCCGAGACGCTCAGACGGTATTGGTCCGCGCGCGCATATTCCCAATCGATGCGGACCGTATCGAAGGTTTGCTTGCTGTCCAGATCGATCTGGAACCAAGCCGTATCGCGCACTTGGCTCGCCCAGCGCGTACCCGGTGCGCCATCCAGCGCCTTAGAAGGCTCTAGACCTGCGGCTTCCGTCGAGGATGCCTCTGCTTCTTTGTCTTGTGCGATGCTGCCAATCTCGTAATACACGCCTTCCTTCAGGGCCGTATAAGCGCCTTCCGTTACAAATTCAAGGCCTTTAGCCCCTTCCAGCTTCGCATTGAATGCCAGCAAATAGCCTATGGCTTCCTCAGGATCGCTCTCTTGCGTACGCTTCATCATAATCAGAGCGTTGCGCATAGCGCGTACCGTATCGGCATTGCTAAGCTGCTTGTTGTCTGCGTATTTATCAACAAGACCCAATAGACCTTCAGCGCCCAAACGAGCTTCTATTACGAACTTAACCGTCTTGGATTTGGCAGCCGCCACCGTCAGCTCCAACACATGCTTGCCCGGCTTGCCCGTCAGATCTACTATAGTTCCTTGCGTATAAGGTTTGCCGTCATACTTGGCCGTTACTTTGACGATACCGCTGTCATCATCTCCCGGAATGGCCCAGGTGAAGGCGGCCTGTGTCGTATCAGGCACAATCGTATGCTCCGAGATCGGCTCCCCGTTCATGAGCGCTACAACATCAGGCGCAGCGGCGTCTTGCTTCTGATAAGTGCCCTTCACGAATTGGTACAGCCAATCGTAGAGGACGCGGATAGCAGGATCCTCGCTTTTCGCCGCGCTGAAAATGGCGTTGTTGCCTTGATAATACGCTCTATACCCTTGCTGCATTAGCCCTGTATCCACGCCGCTGTTCAAGTAATCGATGAACCGCTCGCGGAAGACGGCGTCATTGATCATCCGGTCATCGAACTCCAGCTCCAGCGACATGCCGTACCGTTTCGCCATATCCGCTGTATCTTCCAGACGCGAGAACTCCATTTTCTCGAAGAAATAGTTCGGCTGCAGAGATACGGCATCGATGCCGACATCCTTCCACATGAATTTCTTATAAGCCAAAGAATGAGGGATCCAGAACATCTTCAGGTCTGCGTTATGAACGATGTCGCTCGCTTTCTTGACCATCTCCGGGCCAGTCGAATGCGTGCTTATTTGTTCCTCCAGCCAATACATGCCGACGAGCTCCAGATTCGAGTAGCCCGCAGCTGCCCATCTTGCTTGCACTTCATCGGTCCACCACTGAATCGCTTTGGCCCGGTTGTTCAGCGATACGTCATTACCGACCACACTTAGGTTGAAGTCCAGATTTTCATCATTAATGCTGCCAAAATCGGACTGATATTCGCCCGGATCGGGTATCATCATAACAACCTTCGTCTTACGGTCAGGCTCGCCAAGCTTCGCGCCTACCTCGGCCGTCGCCTCGTTCAGCGCGCTCATATCGCCGCCGGTGTTAAACGTTTTATTCAAATACCATTCCCATTCCACTCTTCTGGCTTTGCCGGCCGCTTCAACCGCGCCGAAGCCTCTGCCGTTTTCCGACGTCAAACCCAGATACAGCACGCCGTCGAACAGCCAATCGACAGGCTCTCCCTGCTTGTTCACATAGCTGATATTAGGGATAACCCGTTCCTTCGTCCAGGTTCCTGTACCATCCGGGTAATGCCCGTTATACAGCAAGCCCAAATTTTCAATTCCGCCAGTAGCCTCCCCAGGTTGCTGGAGACCATAAGGTTCGGGCTGCACTGGCTGGGCTCCGTCGATCAAGCCGTCCGCGCCGGTTATCGTCACCTCGTCGATCATAGTCCACGCCCTCGGATGCACGGAGAACACCACTTTCACATACTGAGCGTAAACCAATCCTTCGGTATAATCGCCACGCTTGACGACTCCGGTCTCTGGGCTGCCGTCCCATTTATACGTCTCGGTGTTGGTCTGATCGCCCCATAACAATTTAGTAGCATTATGAGACAATACGCCCCAGTTCACCCCATCGTCAGACGCGTAGAATGAAACGGTGAGCGGTACAAGCGTTTCGTTGTTCGGCCAATCTTGCAAGAAACGCGCGCTAACGTCCTTGATCGTTTTTTGCTCGCCTAGATCAAACACAACCGAACGGGATTTCTTGTAGCGGTGGCCCACCCAGTTGCCGCTGTCACGGGATGTGTCTACGGCATTGCCGTCCGTCAGCTTCGTCCCGTCATCCGGGAAAGCGTCCTCCGGCTGATCCAACCATGTGTACGTTTTTCCTTGAACCAAATTATAAAAGCTGGCACTCTCTCCGCCCGGCTCCTCCGCATACACGGAGGATATCAACGAGAACAGCATGACCGGGACAAGCAGCAAAGCAGTCAAACTTCGTCTAGTTTTCACTTAAGCTCACGCTCTCTTTCTATACATAATTAGTTCTGCTCCTGCGCTTGCAATTCTGCAAGCGCATCGAGCATGTTCAGAATGACGACCACAGCTTCAGCACGCGTCGCCGAGGCGGCCGGGGCAAACCGGTTGTCCCCGCGACCGTTCATTACTCCCGCCTCCTGGGCTGCTGCCACATACGGCTTCGCCCAATCCGGGATTTGATCCGCGTCCACATAAGAGAGCTCATGTCCTTCCGAAGTCTTCAGGCCCAAGCTGCGAACAATCATCGCTGCCAGTTCTGCTCGGCTAATCGAAGCCTTCGGACGGAAGGTCCCATCCGCATAGCCGCTGATCAGGCCGGATTCCAAGGCTTGCGCAATATAAGGATTCGCCCAAGCTTGAATTGAGACTGCGTCCGCGAAGTCCAGCGAACTGTTCGTACCTTGCAGCTTCAACGCTTTGACCAACATGACGACGAATTCGTCCCTGCTGACCGTCTTATTCGGCTTGAACGTCTCGTCGGTATAGCCCGCTACGAATCCAAGCTCAACGGCCCGTTTGATGGACGCTTTTGCCCAATGGCTCGCAATATCGTTCAGTCGAACCGTTGTCGATCCGCCAGACTCCCCGCCATTGCCATTGCCGTTGCCGTTCTCATTGCCATTGCCTGGATCTCCGCCTCCCGGATTCGAACCGCCGTTTTGGCCTTCTTCCGGATCTGGAGTTATTGGAGTCGGAACCCATCCTCCGCCACCAGAGCTAGGCAACGCTTTGATTTTGATCTTGAACGTTTTTTTCGCGGATGCATCTCCCTTGCTGATCGTCGCGGTCAGCACGACCTCCATGTCACTGCCTGACGGACGTTGCAACAATTGTCCGTTGGCATTCAGATAGTCGGGCTTCGAGCTGCTCCAGACGATACGCGTGCCGAGCTGTCCTTTCTGCGGTAGATAGAGATTCGCGGCAATGCTTTCATTCACATTAAGCTCGATCAGACCCATTACGTCTTCGATCGTTAGACGATCGCGCGCAACGCTCAGCCCGGCATACGCCTGCTCGGCCTCAGGACGAGTCAGCTGGGCGGTTTGAATCGCCGCAGTCGCTTGTACCATCGCCTGTTGAAGCTGTGCCCAGCCCTCAGGAGAATAATTGTCCTCCACGAGCTTGTAGGCCTCGATAGCCGTCAACAGGTCGATAATCGGCCGTATATTGCCGAGCTTATATTCCTCGCCGTACACTTCAAATTCCTCAAAGGAATAGCCGAACATGGTAGCTCTGGATACGCCTTCGAACTTCACGTATCTGGCTGGCGTGCTTTGGAAGGTAGTCACGACGCGTCCCGGCTTGCCGTTAATCTCGCCGTTGTTGTCTTTCACGACATTCGTCCAGTTCTCCTTGTCCTCGGACACGAGAATGCGGTACTTCGAACCGTAAGCCGTTTGCCACAAAATAGATACAGCATCAATGTTCTTCGCTTCACCCAGATCCACCATGAACCAGGTATCGTCCACCCAATTGCTGGACCATCTGGTGTCCCCTCTGCCGTCCACCGCTTTGTCCGCCGTGTAGGACGAGGATTCCGGCAGCGAGGATTCGGCTTGCTTATGCAAAGCCAGATTTCCATGCAGGTCCACGTAGATGTTCCTTACGATGAGTTCGTCAATCAAGCCTTTAAAAGCATTCGTTTCACTGCCTATTTTGGCTACTGGCAATACGAACGTTTCCAACTTGGAGCCGTCTTTGAGAGTAGCCGTATACTCACTGCCGTTAATGAAGATGGAGGTCCCCGTGTCATCGCCGATCATAATGACATGGGTCCAGCGGTCGGTCGGCAGCTTATAATTGAATTCGCTGACGTAGTTTTCTTTCGTGATGGCCAGTTTGCCGCTGCCCCCGATGTTATATTTCAGCTGTCCATCCGGAGATTCCAGCAGCACAGCTCCTTGCGGGTTGTCAGCGTCCGGTTTGATCCACATGGACATCGTCCATCCGAAACCGAGCGTGCGAAGCGGCGTTTCCACGTAGCTGGCTCCGCCTTTGAGCCTTACTGCTTGCCCGAAGATTCCCTTCTCCGTGCCTGCATTCACCGCGTTGCCGTCAAAGCCGTTGCCCGAACGATCCGCGAAGCCCTCGTCGAAAGTATAATCGAGAACGATATTGCGCTCATTGTCGACTTGAAGCTTGTGCGACTGATGAACACCCGGCGGGTCCACGTACTTTGCGGCATCCGTCTGGAAGCTTGCAAAGTTCCGGTCGACGCGGTTGCCTCTCCACAGCTTCTCCGCCAACACTTGCATGGAAGGCAAGATACGCTGATGCGAGTCCGCCATGGAGACGCCCTTCTCTACAGACACGTCGTTCCAGAGCGCGAACATGCCGCCTTTTACCTGCGGGTGCCCATAAGGAAGCTTCGTCTCCAGCCAATCGTTAGGCTCCCACTCATTGTAAATAAAATCGTAATTCAAATAGTTGCGGTACAGTTGCGGAACGATATAGAGCAAGTTCGTGTTGGTATTGACAACGTCGTAGCCAAGCTTAATGGCCTGCAAGACACTTCCGTACGGCTCATACCAGATGTCCATCGTCGCATTGTTGCTGACTGGCGTCGTGCCGTCATATGCGGACAGACTGCCCCACAGACGAGCGCGCTTGCCTTTGCTGTTAATGTGGTTAAGGAGCATATCCGCGTACCTGCGGAACGCCTCCTTGTCGTCGCCGAAATATTCATCCGTGCCGACGTGCACGTCCGGGCCGACGAAGGTCGGATTGCTGCCGTCGAGATACTCGTCAAAGAGTTCTTTAATGAAGTCGAGCGTCTCCGGACGATTGATATCCAGCTGATTGTTGCTGCCCAACCTAGGGTCGTAAGCGATGAACGCGCCAGAATGGCCCGGTGTATCGATTTCCGGCACGACGTTTACGCCGTATTCCATCCCAAGCAGCTGCAGGTCTCTGAATTGCTGCTTCGTATAGAAGCCGTCCTTGCTCGTCACTCCCGGGAATTTCTCGCTCTCCAGACGGAAGTAACCGACATCGCCGACATCATCGTTCAGATGAATCTGGAACCGGTTCATCTTATAGTAGGACATTAACTTCACATAATCCCGCAAAAATTCGATCGTATAAAACTTGCGGCCCACATCGAGCATGAAGCCTCGATCCGCGTATTTCGGATAATCGCGCGATTGCCCCTTGGGCATCGTCTTATGATCGGCATCGTGGCCGAGCAGTTGAAGGATCGTTTTTGTGCCGAACATGACGCCCGTCTGATCGGAGCCAGCGACGGAAGTATATTCGCCGATATTCAGCTCATAGCCCTCTGTCCCCAATCCCGTTTGCGCGGCATCCAGCACCAAATAGATGTCTCCCTCTTGAGGCGAACCAACCGTAACCGTTAGCGGAAGCTTCGTTAAATCAAGCAAGTCCTTCCGCAAAATATTGGCCGTCCCCTGGAGAGCCGCTTCATCCTCCGCGCGAATGACGATATTGGATTTATCCGTCAAGCGGAACTCGCCGGTTGTGCCCAGCCACTCACGCAAAGAAGGAATGACTCGCGGCTCCGGGTTCCGATCGCTCGTCTGCTCGTAGAGACCGGGTACGGTGACTAGCGCATTATCCGCTAACAGATATGTCGGATCGCTGTCGCTCTCGATTTGCAGCAGCAGCTGAACCTGAGTATCCACAAGCGGCGCATGAATATTGCCCTGCTCGTCGATCACCGGCAAGCTGTCCGTGTTCACCAGTGTCAGCGTATAACCATCCGGTACAGCGGGCAGGTTCAGCTGAGTGTCTCCCTCGGAGACGACGATGCTGTTTTTGACCGCATCCATCATAGGCGGCAACAGCGGTTTGCCCTTGTATACCTCGAATTCCCAGAAGGAGTATCCGTAATAGATATCCTCAATTGGACGTCGCGTTACTCCTTGGAACTTAACGTATTGCGCCAATGTCGGCTCAAAATCGATCGTATCCTCGACTGGTCCGCGGGCGACGAGCACGCGGTTGTCCGCGAATACGTTCCTCCAGGTTACCGCATCGTCAGACACAAGAACTTGATATTGTTCCGCCGGAGTCTGCCAGTTGATGATTACTCTTCCAATTTCTACAGGCTCGCCCAGATCAACGTAGAACCACTGGTCATCCGTTCTTTCCGAAGACCAGCGGCTTGCATCCCGATTGCCACCGTCGACCGCTTTCTCAGGCCCGAAAAAGTCTACTTCGTTCGACGACGAATAAGCCGTCTTTCCTAAAGCCAGATTACCTGTTGCGGCGTCGGACTTCTCCGATGAAACGGCAACTAAAATGAAAGCGGTAACAAAAAACACTAAAAAAATATTCCTATACCGTAAACGCACTAAGATCCCCCCCGTTGTTTATTAGCTCGAATTTTACTCCAGCTTACCGCATGACCCTCCATGCTCAACTGCTGCAGCAATTTTATTATAAGTAGGGGCATTCGTTTCATCGATATACTTGTCTTTACAATACATATACAAATGTGGACATTCGGCCTTCTAAGGTGAATCAAGCATGCCAACATTTCTGTCATATCTCATGCTAATTAATAGTACAAAATCGTGATCCTTTCGAAGAGTAGTGAAAAAGAAAAAAAGCCATTTCAGTAGAATTGGCTTTTCTTCATGTTATGGAAATAGAGCCTAGGGGGATACGCTACGCCCTGCACATTCTCCGTCTACCCGTCACGGGAGTCTAAAACGACTAGACCCATGAACAAATCTTGGCATTTGATGTGGAATTAAGGGGAATCGTCCTAGGCTTTAAGCCCTATTCAGGGCCCGCCGATCTTATAGGATAATATAGAAAATGTATCCACTTGAATAGGGATGGGAGTGATTCCTCTTGTTACAATTAAACAGCGAACTGTGGGGCAAGCTAACCGGTCCTTACGAGTCGGGCGAAATGGTACCTGAACTGTTGGAGCGTCTGATGCTTGATTTCGATAAAGAAGTTTTCGACGAGCTATTCCAGGAGCACTTATATCACCAAAATACGATCTATACTGTCACTTACGCGGCAGTACCTTATCTGGCCAAACTTGCTCTCGCATCAAAAAATATGGAAGTGCGCCATGAAATCTACATCACTTGCGGGATTATCGAGTCGTGCCATGACAAAACAAGATCTGAGCCGTATCCCTCGGATTGGAACGAACTCGCTGCTGAAGCGGGAAATGAGGTTTGCGCGGAGATGTACCAATCTTACTTAAAAGCGATAACGGAGCTTGCTTCGCTTGTTGCAGAGATGTTGGCCTACGCCAAACAAGAAATAAGCAGCGATACCGAAAAAAGATATGTTCTCATTGCCGACGCGGCTTATCGGGAATCCCAGAGCGTGGCAAACATGTTTCTGAATTTTACGGCTGGCGACGAATATGTGGCCGTTTGCGGAGCATGTAATCAAGAGGCTTACTTGTGGCCGAGCGGAGAAGGCGGTCGTATACAAGCATTCGCGGAAGATCCGGTATTCGAACCCCTTCAGGCAGCACAAGAGGTTACTCCCGTTGAGGCATTCGTTGAAGCGGAACATCAAATACTGGCGGAGCGAGCCGATCAGCTGGGCGATTCCTCTTTTTTGAACCAATTGCCGTATTTGGCCGGGGAAATGAATTGTCCTTCATGCGGCGCCAGAATGCAGGTTTGGCCTAGTTTGCTTTCGACTTTTGGAGGGTAATAAACAGGAACTGGATATCGCATCCATTTCTATGTTTGGGGGGAATGACTTATCAGTGTTTCTATTTATTACACATGCACGAGGGAATACGTCCTAACAGAAAGCGAACAACAAGCAATCACAGCCATTGTCCAACGTTATGATCAGGATTTTGAAGGGAAAGACCGGGCGGAGTCTTTCACAGTGTACAAATTCGATTCGTCCAGATCAACGGAGATCTTTGCTGGCGCTACCAAGCTGTCCATGACGGATCAGATTGAAGATTTGCTGAACGATTTATTTCATTGGTTGAAATGTTTGACCGAGATACGTAGAAAAGTAGACGGTGGTGAATGGCATGTTCACCTGGATGATATCGATGCCGTGTGGGATGATGAATTAGGCTGGAAAATGCCTGAAAACTGATTTCCATAATGAATGCCATGCACTTGCTTGCCAGCATTCAAATCATAATCATTACCTTTTAGACTACTTACACTTGAAGTCGCTAAAAACGAGCTAATGTTCAATTTTAACGTCAGTTCTACTGAATCTCGGTAAACCCTAACACACTCAATGATCGTACTAAGCATCATTTTCTTTTTAGCAGTAGAAGCTTTCTTAAATACCTCGCGCCAAACAGGAATATAGGTCTGGAGAGCCTGCATTTCAACTTGTTCTACCTTTTTAGCATTGAGCTTCTGAATTACCTCAAAAAGAAATAGACCGCCCTAGTCCAAAGGATGCGGTCTATTTCTGCCCGTAATACCTGAAAGCCGCCGCCCTTAAAAGCGGCTATTGCACTGGGAGCCGTGTTTCCGCACGGCTCTCTTTGCATTGTACGATTTATCTACCCAAACTATACCACGATCAAAACCAAATAAATCGTCACTCCGCTTCCTGAACAACAAAAAAAACGGCATTTCTGCCGTTTTTTTAGGATGGACTCTCAGGGGCTCGAACCCTGGACAAATAGATTAAGAGTCTACTGCTCTACCAACTGAGCTAAGAGTCCATATGAAGTTTGGTGGAGCCAAGGGGGATCGAACCCCTGACCTCATCGCTGCCAGCGATGCGCTCTCCCAGCTGAGCTATGGCCCCAAACGTAATTTTCAGATGTATGTAATCACACATTCTAAAATTCAGTTCGGTGTATTTAAGTCATTCTGACAAATCCAAGCGCCGTAGGCGACTCCTATATAATATAAAAAATCGCCTTCGCTGTCAACACTTTTTTTAGTCATTAGACTAGCCACAACTCTACAATCTGTCCAGATCCCCAGTGCTCTTAGATAGCAGACCCTTCAGTTCCTTCATAAACATGTTAATGTCCTTAAACTGGCGGTATACGGAAGCAAAGCGAACGTAGGCGACTTCATCTACTGGATAGAGCTGCTCCATAACCAACTCACCGATCTGTTGGCTCTCCACCTCAGCTACGGCGATACCGCGTAGGGATTTCTCTACCTCAGATACGATCTTCTCTAGACGTTCTACAGAGACGGGGCGTTTCTCGCAAGCACGGATAAGACCACGCAGTATTTTATCACGGCTGAACTCCTCGCGGCTGCCGTCTTTTTTGATCACGATTAACGGTGTTTCCTCGATCATTTCAAAGGTTGTAAACCGTTTGCTGCAACGCTCACATTCACGCCTGCGGCGGATGGACTTATTCTCATTCGCTGGTCGCGAGTCGAGCACTTTAGTATTTGTGTGATCGCAGTAAGGGCATTTCATAAGCTTCATCACTTCCTATTACATAATGTTTTTAGTCCCGGTATGTTAAACATCCGGCTTTTAAATGGCTAATTCATTTTTTCCAGAAATCACCGTTTTTTTATTGTAATGATTATGGCAAGTCCGGCACATAATACAGTTACCAACAGAGGAGGTGAACAGCAATGAGCCAAAACAACAGCTCCAATAACCTTGTAGCTCCAAATTCCCGTGGTGCTTTGGAACAACTTAAATATGAAGTTGCCCAAGAACTCGGAATCACGCTTTCCCCAGATGGTTACCAAGGCAATAAAACTTCTTATGAAAATGGTTCGATCGGTGGTTACATCACTAAACGTCTTGTAACCCTGGCAGAACAACAATTGGCAGGTCAATACAAATAACCTGTCCACATAAGCTTACTGAAGAAGTATTAAACGATCGCAAGATCGTTTAATGCTTCTTTTTATACATAACACGGTTTTAGAATTCGTTGTAAATATCCGTGTACTGATCATAGTAATAGTTGACGCGCTGTACATAATGGCGGGTTTCACCAAACGGAATATCCTTAATCGTAGCATCCGTTCCATCCCAGATCCCCTCATCCAGCCATTTTTGAACTTTACCCGGTCCAGCATTATATGCAGCGATAACCGCTGTAGGTTTACCTTCGAATTGACGGGATAATGTTGAAAGATACCAGGTACCTAATTCAATATTTGCTGATGGTTCATGCTTTAGCTCCTCCATAGAAACATCAGGAAGCTTGGCCTTTTCAAGGGCCCATTTGGCGGTATCCGGCATAAGCTGCATTAAACCTATAGCACCTTTTCTGGATTCTCGTCCAGTTTTGAAGTTCGTTTCCACTCGGATAATCGAAGCCACTAGAAATGGGTCAATATCGTACCTAACGCTGTGCTTACGGATCTCATCTTTATAATGGATCGGATAAAACCAGGACATCCAGTTCGTACTCAGAAACAATATCGCAGTAAAACCAATGAATAACAGAAGAAGGACTCTTTTTTTACGTAACCATTTCATGATAAGCCCAGCCTGTCCCAAAGAACAGCAACCTGTTGCTCAGTGTGCGCAAGTTCGCCACTGTTGTCAATGATATAGTCCGCTTTGTTACGCTTCGCTTCAATATCCATCTGTGCATTTAAGCGTGCTTCTGCTTGTTCTATAGAAAGTCCGTTACGTTCCATTAATCGAGCGATTTGCACTTCACGAGGCACGTAGACCACCAGTATTTCATGGAACATGTTCTCGAGTCCTGATTCGAAAAGAAGAGGGATATCCACAATTGTTAACTTCTTTGGATCTTCTTCCTCCATGCTGTTCATACGTTCTTTAATCTCCCGCCGGATTGCGGGATGCGTCAGATTGTTCAGGGCTTGCAGGGCCGCCGGGTCTTGAAATACAATGTCCCCCAGCTTGCCCCTATTCAGTGTGCCATCCGAAGAGAGGATCTCGCTTCCGAATTGTTTCACAGCCGCAGCCAGCACCTCATGACCGGGGAGCATAACTTCTCTGGCGATCACATCCGCGTCAACCAGCCTCGCTCCCTTGCTCACAAGCAGTGCGGACACCGTGCTTTTTCCGGATGCAATGCCTCCGGTTAAGCCAATAATCATGTACTCACCTCATAATAGCTTCAGTATTCCCATTGTAATTAATAATAACGCGGGTAGTGCAGCAGCATGCTTCATCCAGTAGTTCCCGGCGAATCTTAATCCAGTCTTCATGCCCAGCAATAGAAATGTACCACTAAACAGAGCAATTGTAAGTGATGTCCATATCGGATTGAACCCCAGCAATGCTGCGCCAAGTCCAGCTCCAAAAGCATCTAGAGAGAGGGCAATCCCGAGCAGCATAGCCTCCATCGAAGAAATACTCCCGGAATCATCCATATCTGCAGAAGACGGAGTACGTAAGATCTGTACAACAATCCCCAATCGTCGTAACTCAAGGGAAAAGACAGCCGACTTTGCCTGCTCAGGAGCCATGGTAACCTGTTCTACAACATCTTCAGTATCAACAGCTACCTCTGCCCGAGCTTCTGTGGATAGCACATTTTCTTCACTACCTACTTTACGCTCACCTGTCTGTTCCTTCTCTTTCTGCATTAACATCTGGACGAGCGACCAGCACCCCATTAGCACGAGTATAACAGCGCCAACCTCAGAAGCTGCATGTGGAGACACTACCTTAGCAAGCAGAACACCCACTTGCATAGATACACAGATAACTACCCCCGAACAAAGCGAGATAATCAGAATGGAGAGCAATGGTATTTTCATTTTACGCAGTCCATATGTAATACCAACGCCAAAACCATCCAAACTCAAAGCAAAAGCCAGTAATATTAGTGAAAAAAATGGGCTGAGCACCCGCAATCCCTCCTGTGAAGAACCGGAACACTGAAGAATACACTTCATTCAGCTTCCGTTCTCTATTAAGCATTCTTCACACAGTATATGGGCGGGACAAGTAGTGGGTGCCAACCTAATTACTTCTTCAGTTTTCAACCTTACGCTGACAGCTTGGACAATAATGCGTGCCGCGGCCACCTACAACCGTTTTCTCAATCATCGTTCCACAGTGGTTACACGGCTGATCTTTACGACCGTAAATCAACAGCTGTTGCTGATAAGTGCCGCTCTCACCTTGACCATTCACATATGATTTTACAGACGAACCACCAGCGTTTACCGCTTCCGTCAGCGTACTGACAATAGCGTGATGCAGCTGATCAAGTTGCTCATCCGAAAGATCTTTGGCGCTGACTTCAGGATGTATCCCTGCACGATGTAACGACTCATCTACATAAATATTACCTATGCCGACGATATATTCCTGATTCAGCAGCAGCGATTTAATTTTTGTGCTTTTGCCTGATACAATCTTCTTAAACCTCTCCGGCGTAAAGGATGGCTCCAGCGGCTCCTGTCCTAGCTTATTAAGAGGAGGCAGCTGGAGGTCTTCACCAATCTGAAAAAGATGCATTGTACCAAACTGACGAACATCCGTGTAACGCAGCTCAGTGCCATCGGTAAAATGGAATATCACATGCGTATGCTTGTCCAGTGGATCTTCGTTCGAAAAAAGTCCGTAACGGCCCTCCATCCGTAAATGAGATACCAGCACCAAACCGTCTAACACGATGCGCAAAAATTTCCCTCTTCGTTCAACATTAACAATGCTATGACCTGCGAGCAGGTTGGCAAAAGCCTGAATATCATCCGGCCGCTGAATAATCCGGGCCAACCGGACGGTTACACTCTCTATCTGCTTTCCATTAACTAAATCATTCAGTGTTCTCTTGACTGTCTCTACTTCCGGTAATTCCGGCATGATGTCTTCACCTCAACTACATTATAGCTGATATGCACACCTTAAAGGGAGCCTATTTCGCTTCGTACCAGTTGCTACCAAAACTTACCTCTGCTTTAAGCGGCACCGATAACTGCAATGCTCCACCCATTACTTCCGGCAAAAGCGTCTTCATGAGCTCCATTTCATCCTCTGGCACCTCGAATACAAGCTCATCGTGTACCTGAAGCAACATACGGCTCTTTAGCCCACGCTCAAATAGCGCCTTGTCCATATGCACCATCGCCAGCTTAATAATATCAGCGGCAGTTCCTTGTATAGGTGTATTCATTGCTGTACGTTCCGCAAAAGAACGTAAATTAAAGTTCTTCGCATTAATCTCAGGCAAGTAACGACGGCGTTCCAGCAGCGTGGTTACATAACCATGTTTCCTTGCATCAACTACGATATCATCCATATATCGACGTACACCTTGGTATACCTCGAAATACTGCTCAATAAATTGAGCGGCTTCTTTGCGAGGAATATTCAAGTTCTGCGACAGACCATAATCACTGATTCCGTACACGATACCAAAGTTAACGGCTTTAGCAGCACGACGCATATTGCTATCAACCTGATCGGCGGTAACTCCAAATACATCCATCGCTGTCTTCGTGTGAATATCCATATCATGGAGAAAAGCTTCCTTCATCCGCTCATCACCGGAGATGTGCGCAAGTACCCGTAGTTCAATCTGCGAATAGTCCGCCGCCAGAATGGACCAGCCCGGTTCGGATGGAACAAACACTTTACGGATTTTACGTCCTTCTTCTAAGCGGATTGGAATGTTCTGCAGGTTCGGAAATTGGCTGCTAAGACGTCCTGTCGCAGCAATCGTCTGCCGATAGAATGTATGCACCTTCCCTGTTTTCGGGGAAATTTCCTTGAGCAGCCCCTCTACATAGGTGGATTGCAATTTGGCAATCGTGCGATATTGTAGAATCAAACGTACCACATCGTGATACGGTGCTAACTTTTCCAGCACCTCTGCGTCTGTTGAATATCCGGTCTTCGTCTTCTTGACGACAGGAAGACCCAGTTTTACAAATAAGATCTCGCCCAACTGCTTTGGTGAATTCAAATTAAACTCTGTGCCACAAATTTCATAAATTTCGGTGACCAGCTTTGAAATCTGAGCTTCGAATTCTTTTCCTAACTCTTTAAGATCTCCTTCATTGACTGCAATCCCCTGTTTCTCCATATCCGCAAGAATACGTGATAATGGCATTTCGAGATCCTCGAACAGTCCTGTCATCGCCGTTTCGATCAATTCCTGCTGTTGTTTCTGGGCGATGCCAAGTACCGCAGCACTCTTACGTGCGACGTGATTTCCTAAGATTTCAAGCTCAGGAATCTTATATTTGGCGCCTTTACCAAATACATCTTCATCAGGTGACAATCTTGGCAAGCCGTATTTCGTAGCGAGATCGTTTAGGTTCTGATTAGCTTCCGTCGGATCCAGCAAATAAGCCGCCAGCTGCACATCATGGGCTGCACCTGCAAAAGCAATCCCCTGCCAATGCAGTGCCAAATCAGCACGGTGAAGATCATATCCGCTCTTCGGAGCCTTCTCATCTCCTAACCAGTCGCGTAGCTTCGCAGCCGCTGGTTTCTGTAGTAATTCAAACGGCACATAATAATGTCGCTCCAGAGTAGATAGCCCTACCCCGATCACCTCGGCACGATGCGGATTATCCCCATTGGATTCTACATGCAGTGCCGAAATACTAGGGAGCGCTTCATTTAGCGCCTCAAGTTCATCTTCACTCACGATCGAAATATCGAGTGTAGCAGCTTCTACTTCCGCTGCACTCTCTTCTCCATCAGCTACTGGAGCATAGGCACTAAGTGACAACCTTTCCAGAAGTGATTTGAATTCTAATTTTGCGAGTGCGGGTCCTGCTGTATCCGCAGAAATTCCGTTAAAGATCATATCTTCCCACGAATGCTCAAGAGGCACTTCACGATAGATGGTTGCCAGTTTCTTACTCATGACAGCGTCTTCCGCGTGAGCTTCCAGCTTTTCTTTCATTTTACCTTTAAGCTCACCGGTGCCAGCTAATACACCTTCAACCGATCCGAATTGATGCAGCAGCTTGAGCGCTGTTTTCTCACCAACACCCGGAACGCCCGGAATGTTATCACTCGCATCACCCATCAGTCCCTTAAGGTCGATGATCTGCTCGGGTGTTAAATCATATTTCTCACGAATTTGTTCTGGTCCATAAAGCTCAACCTCAGTAACTCCTTTGCGGATCAACGCAACGGTCGTATGTTCGGAAGCCAATTGAAGCATATCCTTGTCTCCCGACACGATCATAACCTTCCGGCCTGCTTCATCTGCTTGGCGAGAAATGGTTCCAATAATATCATCGGCCTCATAATTGCCAATTTCAAACTGCGGTACACCCAGATTTCTGAGCAAATCTTTCAGCAGTGGGAACTGCTCGGAGAGCTCGGGAGGTGTCTTTTGCCGACCGCCTTTATAATCCTCATAACCTTCATGCCGGAATGTGACTTTCCCTGCATCGAAGGCAACAATCATATGTGTCGGCTTGTGTTCTTCAATTAAACGGAGCAGCATCGTTGTGAAACCGTACACCGCGTTCGTCTGTTGCCCTGCTGTATTCGTTAGCGGAGGCATCGCGAAAAATGCGCGGTAAATAATATTATTTCCATCTATAAGTATCAACTTGTCCATAGTGCACCTCGCCTTTTTCATGCTTACTTCTTACATCTTAACATATGGCCTGTCCAAGTAGAAACGGCTATACCAACTTAAACAATGGGATTAGCTGAAATGTTAGTAACATTAAGAGCTAATATGTGGTAATACAACAAGTAGCCGCCCTTATAAAAGGACGGCTACTTTCATTTTACTATGATAAAACAAAAGCACTATTCATTCAAATCTGGACGACTACCGGTAACTAGGTAAACTACGCTTTCACCAATGTTAGTAGCGTGATCGCCAATCCGTTCGATATAACGGCCTACCAGTGTCAATAACATAGCTTGGGATACTGTCTCCGGCTTTGTTACCATATAAGAATACAACTCATTGATCATCGCACCATACAATTGATCGACCTGATCATCATCCTGTGCCATTTTATAAGCCAGATCAGTGTTCTCATCCAGGTAAGACTGGATCGCCTCATCGATCATAATTGTCACGATTTCAGCCATACGAGGAATGTCTACAAGGGGCTTAATCAGCTGTTGGCCTTGAAGACGCATGGTCGCCTTAGCTACATCAATCGCCAGATCCCCCA
Source organism: Paenibacillus sp. FSL R5-0744 (assembly GCF_037972555.1). NCBI lineage: Bacteria > Bacillati > Bacillota > Bacilli > Caryophanales > Paenibacillaceae > Paenibacillus > Paenibacillus sp. FSL R5-0744. Next base: position 2,101,394 of record NZ_CP150228.1, on the reverse strand, counting down.
TGCGTTCCAAATCGCTTGATATTTTGAAGGCAACGATAATGCGGCGCAAATCCTTAGCTACGGGCTGCTGCGTAATAATTAAGCGTGAGCCAATTTCCATGATTTTATCTTCCATGGCATTCAGCTGTAAATCCGCTTCAACGACTTCCTGTGCGAGCGTTGTATCTAGATTTTGTAATGCATTAATTGCACCTTCAAGAGCATCCTTAACATGCTCACCCATCTGCTGCAGCAGACTGCGCAGCTCTTCCAAGTCTTTATCAAATTCTTTTCTGCGAATCATAATAAGAGCGATCCTCCTCATTAACGTATGGTCAGCTTGCCATTTCCAGGGACGAACACCCTTTTAAATCTGATCAGCCGAAACGTCCGGAAATATAATCTTCAGTGCGGGAATCTTTAGGGTTCGAGAAAAGCACCTCTGTGTCCGCCGCCTCTACAATTACACCATTTAAGAAAAACACGGTTCGACCGGATACACGTGCGGCCTGATGCATGTTATGAGTTACCATAACAATGGTATACTCACTTCTTAGTTCCTGAACAAGCTCTTCTATCTTGAGAGTGGATACAGGGTCGAGCGCAGAGGTTGCCTCATCCATTAGCAGAATATCAGGCTGTACCGCTAACGCTCTAGCAATACAAAGCCGCTGCTGCTGTCCACCAGACAAGCTAAGGGCAGATTTCTTCAGAAAATCTTTCACTTCCTCCCATAGGGCGGAGTGACGCAAGCTTTTTTCTACGATCTCATCCAGTTCACTTTTGGAACGGATGCCGTGTAAACGGGGACCGTAAGCTACATTGTCGTAAATCGACTTAGGAAAAGGATTCGGCTGTTGAAACACCATACCGACCTGCTTACGCAGGCTTTCCACCTCTACCTCATCACTATAAATATTTTTGCCACCGATGTTTACAGTTCCTTCTATACGTGTGCCAGGAATCATATCATTCATACGATTCAATGTGCGAAGCAACGTGGATTTCCCGCAACCGGAAGGTCCAATAAAAGCGGTAACCTGTTTCTCCGGGATTTGCAGATTCACATTCTTCAGTGCGTGGAACGACTCATAGTAGAGATCAAGATTCTCTATGTCAATGATGGATTTCATTAGTGTTTACGTCTCCTTCTCATCATCTTCGATCTCCATGATAAGCTTTTAGTGTAAATACAGTTGGAGAGAAATGTTAACGCAATGTAAAATCAGTGAGATGAATGGGTCCACATCACAGTATTTCCCCAGAAGCCAACTAGTACTCCGAGCATTTCTTATTTATGAAAAGTATAGAAAAAATAGAACTCCAGTCACTCTAAATGACCGGAGCTCTTTTTTTATTAACCACTAATTTATAGCCTACGCCTCGAATCGAATCGATATGAACGGATTCTGGATCCAGTTCAAGCTTTTTACGAAGTGAACTTACATGCACGTCCACCGTACGCTGCCCACCAATATAATCAAAGCCCCATACAGCATTCATGAGATCATCTCTCGTCAACACAACCCCTGGCTTACGAGCCAAATATAATAGCACTTCGAACTCTTTAGGCCGTAAATTAATACTATGACCACCGAGGGAGACTTCATATCTCTCAGGGTAAATCTCTAATTGACCTAAAATAATGGTAGATGCAGAGATAGGTGTTTCTGTAGGTGCTTCCTCAGCAAGTCCAGAAATCCTCCGAAGTACAGCACTTACTCTAGCGAGCAGTTCAGAGACGCCGAATGGTTTGGTTATATAATCATCAGCACCTGATTTCAGCCCTCTAACAACATCTTCTTCCGCATTTTTGGCGGTCAACACAATAATAGGTGTACGGATACCTTGTCCACGCAATTTATCAAGGATGTCAATGCCATTCATACCTGGCAACATCAGATCTAATACGATCAAGTCAAAAGGTTCCCTCGTCGCACGATCATATCCTGCCGTACCATGATCCTCTACTGTTACCTCGTAACCTTCCTGCGTTAAGTTATAGGACAGCAGCCGGGCCAGTGTCGGTTCGTCTTCAATGACAAGCAATCGTTGAGCCATAGGTTCCCCCGTCTTCCATATAGTTTGATTTTTACAAAACAACAACAAAACAATCATATCACCACAATGTTAACTTGGTGTAAAATCAATAAGGTGAATTTACAAAAATCTAATCCGCCTTTTCTTCCTGCAAGAGCGGCAACTCAATAATAAATGAACTTCCGATCCCCAGATCACTTTTAACCGAAATCACACCATGGTGCAGATCTACCAAGTGCTTCACAATAGACAGTCCCAGCCCCGTTCCACCGGAGCTTCTGGATCTTGCCTTATCCACTCGATAAAAACGTTCGAAAATGCGCGGCAGATCCTTTTTGGGAATTCCCATCCCTGTATCGGTAACGGTAAATTGGACATTCTCAGAACCATCTGGCTTCAGTATATTCTTAACATAGACTTTTACGCTACCCCCTTCATGCGTGTAATTAATCGCATTGGAGAGCAAATTCATAAAAATTTGACGTAGTTTATCTTCATCGGCCTCAATGAACAGCTCCTCAGGAACCTCTACGTTAAGACTAATACTTTTCTTCTCAGCCACTTTGCTAATGGTTCCCAGCACGGAATCAAAGAATTCAATGATATGAACAGGTGAGCAATCGAGCTGCACACGTTTAGATTCGATTTTAGATAATTCCAGAATATCTCCAATCAATCGATTTAAGCGTTCGTTCTCATCATAAATAATTTGCAAGAAGGAACGGGCTGTCTTCTCATCCTTAACCCCACCACCCAGCAAGGTCTCGGCAAATCCTTTAACAGCGGCAACCGGCGTCTTCAATTCATGGGATACGTTAGCGACAAATTCACTTCGCATCCGCTCCAGGCGACGAATCTCTGTTACTTCCTGCAGCAGGAAGAGCATGCCTCTATACGTCCCGTCCTGGATCATAGGTACTGCGTCCATACGTACAATCCGCTCTCTCGGATTGTAAATACTTCGTTCTTCATGGAGCGGTTCTTTATTCGATACCCCTTCTTCAAGCAGACGTGTTAACTCATAATGACGCTTTAGCTCCTTGTACGAATGACCCGCCATTTCACTGTTGCTAACATCCAGCATCCGCTCTGAGGCTCGGTTCAGCAGGGCAATTTCTTCGTCCGCATTGATCATTATGATGCCGCCAGTCATATTGTCCAGTACGCTTTGCAGCAGATCCTCATTATCACGAATGGTCTTAAGCTGAGCTTGAAGACTGTCAGCCATGGCATTTATCGCTGTCGCCAGCTGCCCGACCTCATCTTTACGCTTCAAATGGACTCTTGCATCATAATCAAGATCTGTAATACGCCGCGCGACTCTCGTGATTTGTTCAAGCGGTGAAGTCATGCTCGATGCCACTTTGTAGCTGACAATAGTTGCTGCCAGGAACAAAACAACTAACCCCCCAGCCATAATCATCCAAGCACGGTTGAGCCCTTCCGTTACTGCATCCAGTCCCATCGAGACCCGAATGTAACCGTCAAAACCATGATCTGAGGTCACCCGCTCAGCTACATATAACATCTCGCGATCTAAAGTTTCGCTGTAACGAATGGCTCGTCCAGTCCCCTCTTTAGCCGCAACAATCTCCTCTTCACGATTGGCGTGATTGTCCATCTCCAGAGGATTTTTCTCTGAATCCCCTAAAACTTCACCTGACTTACTGATAAAAGTAATCCGGGAATCTAGAAGCTCGGCAACATGCTCTGCCTGCTCCGTGTAATACGGAATGGCATTGGTGGCGTTCATATCTACAAATTCCAATGTGCCTGCGAGTAAATTTATTTCCCGGGACATGTTCTCTTCGAGAGCAGCTATATGGGAGCTCTTAAACAGATGAGCCATCGTAAATCCAGTGCCAATCATGGAAATACCGATTAAGGCCATAAGTATAAACGTAAGACGAGCGCGAAACGGTTTCATCTGAAGTGTGCCTCTCCCTTTTTCATTGTATCTTTTATCCTAACTTCATTTTCCTCAAAAAACCAGTGCTACTATTTTCGTGACATAAATCCCTACTATAATAGATTATATAAAAATAACAGCCCAAGTTGATTATCTCTGGACTGTTACTTTGTATTACTTTTGTAAAATATCATGATTTCATTCTATACAGGTTGCAAGAAACCACTGATTGCCCTGAGCATCTCTAATACCCGCTCCTCTTTCTCCATAAGGCTTATCCAATGGTTCTTCAATGATGGATGCCCCGGCATCCAAGCACTTACGAAAGGTCTCATCCACATTTCTTACATATAGATGAATAGCGAGCTGTACTGGTGAATATTTCTCATTAGCCTCGGAAACCTCGATGATCGAATCTCCTATTCTAAGTTCTGCATGTCTAATCTTGCCTTCATCATTCCGCAGCATATCATTAATTCTTGCATCAAAACAGTTCACAACAAAATCAATCAATTGATCTGCACCAGCCACGATAAAATACGGAGTAACGTTAAGAAGACCATTTCTAATATAATGTGGTACCATTCGTAAACCTCCTTTAGACAAGCATAAACACCTTCGGCGTCCCTATCTATATAGACGCTAAGTGATTACACGAGGAATATAAGGATAGATTATAGCGTGGAACATATAAATTCTTATATTTTCGATAAAACCGGAGAAAAAGCCATAGCAGCGGATGTCCCCACTTTATGACTATTTCACCGGACTGTACCCGACTTATTTAAATACAGGTTCTTTAAACTGAGTTAATTTTGCTGCGGAATCTTTCTCTACATCTGCGTGCAGACTGTTGCCATGGGCATCCATCGTTACAATAGCAGCGAAACCATCCACATCCAAATGCCACATTGCTTCAGGAATGCCAAATTCCATAAAATCAACAGCATTTACCTTCTTGATGCATTCCGCATAATACTGTGCAGCGCCACCAATCGCATTGAGATATACGCCCCCGTGCTCCTGAAGAGCTTTTAACGTTTTTGGACCCATTCCACCTTTTCCGATGACGGCACGAATTCCAAATTTTTTGATAATATCGCCTTGATAGGGCTCTTCTCGGATACTAGTAGTCGGACCCGCTGCTTTAACATGCCAGCCTTCCTCGTCCTTCATCATTACAGGACCACAGTGATAGATAACTGCACCGTTCAAATCCACCGGAGCCTCATGATCCATTAGATATTTATGAAGTGCGTCGCGGCCCGTATGCATTTCACCGGATAAAATCACTACATCCCCAACTCGTAAACTACGGATATCCTCTTCACTAATCGGTGTAGTCAGGTGGACTTCGCGAGATCCAGTAGCTGCATTGTCTTCACCTGCATCCGCCACTTCCGTTTCCGACGCCTGGTCCCGTCCATCATCAACCGAAATCCCTGTACCACTCTCGTACAACCAGTCCTCTATATTTCCTGTTGACGGATCAACCAGCACACCTTGGCGACGGAAAGCCCAACAGTTGTAGGCAACAGATACGAAAAAGCTGGCTGGCAAACGATTCATTACGCCGACCTTACAACCAAGCAGCGAAACTTCCCCACCAAAGCCCATCGTTCCAATACCCAACTTATTGGCATTCTCCATGATATAGTCTTCCAGCTTGCTGAGATCCTCTATTGGATTAACATCCTCCACTTTGCGGAACAGCTGCTTCTTAGCCAGCTCATAGCCAGTTGTGCGGTCGCCGCCGATACCAACACCAATAAAACCAGCGCTACAGCCTTGCCCTTGTGCCTGATAAACAGCATGTAAAATACATTTACGAATTCCGTCCAGATCACGGCCTGCCTTGCCCAATCCTTCTAATTCTGCTGGAAGGCTGTATTGAATATTCTTATTCTCGCAGCCGCCACCCTTCAGAATCAGTCTGACATCTATTTTTTCCTCTTCCCATTGTTCAAAATGAATGACCGGTGTACCTGCTCCCAAATTATCTCCGCTGTTCTCACCTGTCAATGAATCTACAGAATTTGGACGAAGCTTACCATTCTTGGTCGCCCGTACAATGGCGTTGTGAATATCTTTTTTCATCTCAATCTGATTGATTCCCACAGGTGTGTGAATGATAAATGTAGGCATTCCCGTATCCTGACAGATCGGTGATACTTGCTGCTCAGCCATTCCGATATTTTGAGCAATCGTAGTTAACGCAAGACCTGACCGGGTAGCTCTGTCCTCTAGTGCACGACCCTTGGCGACCGCCCGGCGTACATCACCCGGCAAGTTCGTGGACGTTTCAACAATTAGATTATAAATGCTGTCTTCAAAATGCTGCATATTCATTCAAGCTCCTCTCAGCAGATCCAGATTATCAAAAGTCTGATACAATTAGTATAATAATATCATACCTAGCAGCTCATGAAAGGGGTTACTTTAAAATTGAACTACCATTTTTCCGCCTATTTATATCGGCTTCAATATATTCAGCGCTGGAGCCTAATGCGCAGCACCGCACCTGAGAACGTTGCCGAGCATTCTTTCCATGTAGCTCTGCTCACACATATGCTCTGTTCCATTGGTAATATTCATTATGGACGTTCATTAAACGCTGAAAGAGCAGCAACTATGGCCCTGTTCCATGATGCCAGCGAAGTGTTCACGGGTGACATTGCGACACCAGTGAAATACAATAATCCTCGGCTACTTACCAGCTTCCGCGAAATGGAAAGAATTGCTGCGGAACGCTTGACCGGTATGATTCCTCCCGAGCTTCAGGGCATTTACACGCAGCTCATGCAGCCAGAAGACAGTTCTCCCGATTCGGAGGACGTTCTCCTGCACAGCTACGTTAAGGCAGCCGATCGACTGGATGCTTACCTAAAGTGTGTCTGGGAGGTTGCTGCGGGCAACCGTGAATTCGCAGCGGCGAAAGAGCAGACAGGTGCGAAGCTACGCGGACTCGGCTTACAGGAAGTAGATTATTTCCTCACTCATATGGCTCCGAGCTTTGAAATGTCGCTCGATGAGCTGTCTGCTGGAAACTAAATCCCAAGATCAATACAAAGAGCTCTAATTCGGCTAACCCTGAATTAGAGCTATATAAGTATCTAGGTTTGGTTGGCTGAGCATCTACCCGTTTACGACCTCGCCACCATTTACATGGATAACCTGTCCGGTCACATAACTCGAATCGTCGGAGGCTAGATATACATAAGCTGGGGCCAGCTCCTCCGGTTGTCCCGGTCGCTTCATAGGCTGCGTACCGCCGAACTCACTAACCTGCTTTGCATCAAAAGTAGATGGAATAAGCGGTGTCCAAATCGGACCCGGAGCAACGCCATTTACCCGAATGCCTTTCTCTGCCAGATTCGTAGATAAGGAACGCGTGAAGCTCAGAATGGCTCCTTTCGTTGACGAATAGTCCAGTAATTGTGGACTACCACGATAAGCGGTAATCGAAGTCGTATTAATGATAGCAGATCCTGCTTTTAGATGAGGCATAGCCGCTTTGGTCAAATAAAACATTGCAAAAATATTCGTACGGAATGTACGCTCTAGCTGCTCGGACGTAATATCCTCGATCTTAGCTTGTGGATGTTGCTCCGCCGCGTTATTGATGAGAATATCCAGTTTCCCGAGGCCCTCTACCGTCTGTTTAATGAGATCTTTACAGAAGGTTTCCACACCAATATCACCTGGAATCAGAATGCATTTGCGACCTTCCTGCTCCACCTGGCGTTTCGTTTCCTCTGCATCAGAGTGTTCATTCAGATATGAAATAACTACATCGGCGCCTTCTTTGGCAAAAAGAACAGCCACTGCCCGTCCGATCCCGCTGTCTCCTCCAGTAATAAGTGCCGCCTTGCCCTGCAATTTACCTGCCGCCTTATAATTAGCCGGCTCATATTTCGGCAACGGCTTCATTTCGCTCTCAATTCCTGGTTGATGATGCTGTTCTTGCGGGGGTAAGGTTTTCGTAGCTTGCTTGTCGTTTGACATAATCCTAGCTCCTCTCGTTAAGTAATTGATAGTTAACTGATCGTCTTAGGATGGCTCAAGCGTATACGTTTATACGCCGGCTTTATCATTTTTTAAAATTGCTGTATGAAAAGTTACTTACCACAATGCAGGTAGAATCAAACAATCCGAAGTTCATTTGAACGCAAATAAGGACTGTCCCCTAAGCCATGAAATGGCGATGTGGAGCAGTCCTTATCGTTTAATGAAATTTAGCTTTGCTTCAGAAGAAGCAATTTTGCCTTAAGCTCTACAATTTTAGTTATAAAATCTCCCGCAATCAGATTCTTTTGATCGTCGGTTAGCTTGATATATCTGTCATACACCCAGTTTACTGCTGCCTCATCATTCAATACTAACAAATCTACAGCAGGAAGCTTGCCAATCTTAAAACCCACATTATTTGCTTTCTGTTGGTCGGTTAAGTTAGTCTTTCCCTGATAGTAACCCAACACCTTTAACTCCGAGTCATATAGAAGAACCATATATTCCTCTTCAAAATTCGGTTGAATATAAAATGGTGATTCATCGTAATCAAAACTTTCATACGAATACTCAACAGCGCTATAACTTTTAGAAACCTCATTAAGATACGCTACCGTAGATGAAATATGTTCTACATTAAAATCCTTAGTAGGGTCCAACATATAGAATGCTGTATTTGGGGTTGTAGTAAAGTACTTCACTTCAGGATGTTGCTGAACAAATGCACTAGCTATCGAGATGTTATTTTGAATGTATTGCGAATTGCTCGCTCCTGTAATGTTTACACCTTCACTATATTTAGTTACCATTGACATATCAAGAGTAGTATATTTCACATTAAGATCCAATTTTATTGTCTTAAAGCCAATGGGTGCACCATTCTTATCAAATAAAATTATCGTCATGTAATCCTTAACATGCTCTGGATAGATCGGAAAGGTTACAAACATATCAAAAGGAAAATATCCTCGTGCTTTATCCATATCTGGTGATATTTCGAGTGCGGTAGTGAAATAATATTCTGCATGATCAGTTTGAGAACGTATTGCATGCGACACCTTACTTAAATTAACAGTTATAGAAGCAGCATTCGTATATTTATATACTGCTTCCTGCACTAGAGTTATCTCATTCACTACGGGAATATTCACCACTGGTGTTGGTGTTGGTGTTGGCGTTGGTGTGGTTGTTGGTGCTTCCCCGCCACTACCGCCTCCACCACCGCTCGAACCGCCAGCAGCCGCTCCTACAGTAGGTGTAACGGTGGGAGTAGGCATAGTGATGGAATCCTTCTGAGATCCCTCTAACAGATCGGGCTTTTTCTCAAACGAAGATCCTTTAGCCCCATCGTTCACTGTTGCAGATAATAGCTGACCTTGTCCAGTTACCTTTGTAAGTGCATCCAGAATAACCTTACTCACAGTAGTACCTTGACCTAGATTAAGAATTGCTCCAGTCTGTACAAATATACTCTTGATTTGGGTTGCTCCTTCAGTTACAAGACGAACAACTCCGCCTTTTCTCTGAACGACTACTTGCTCTATGATAGAATTCTTGAAGTGTATAGAATCAACACCTCCACCCTTAACAAAGACTTTTCCTTTTACAGTAACATTATCTAGTGATACTTCACCTTCTCCAATGCCTTCATCCAAAAGCAAATCCCCGTATATAACAGCGTTCTGAAGGTTAACCCCATAAGTACTCACTGTTACACTCTCATAACCCGTTAGGTGAGCAGGGTCTTTGCTGCCAAAAACTCCTGACTGCGTGATATGAAATCCACCACCCATTGGTGTATTCAAGGATTCCAATATAGCTACTGCTTCAGCCCGGGTCATAGCTTGCAATGGAGCAAAATTCCCGTTAGGATATCCTTTCATTGCTCCTAGATTCACCATTCCCGCTACCTTGCTCTCACTCCATGACGCTATTTGGTCCCGATCTTTGAATTGATCCAATACGACAGGGTCTGGATCTTCCAATTTCAGCAGTTTACTGATTATTACCGCAACCTCCTGGCGGGTAACAGGATCATTTGGGCGAACCTTATCGCCATAGCCCTTTAAGTAACCTTGCGTAACTGCCTTGGAGAATTCCTCATACACCCAGCCGCTTGCAGGCAAATCAGTAAATTTCACTGGTTGACTCTTTGTGATCTCGAAAAAACGATTCACAAGGGTAACAAATTCAGCTCTCGAAATGCTTTGATTAGGCTTTACCGATCCATCTTCAAATCCTTTTAACCAGCCCTTCTCTAACCAGCTTTCGATCTGCTGCTGCGCCCAGTGACCCTCATAGTCTTTAACCGAGCTATCTGCTGCTGCGGATACGGAACCCAACGAACTAAATACTAAACTGAGACCCAAGCTTACACTCACAATCCTTCTTAACTTCACACCCATCCAAACTCCCCCGTAATCCCTCAGATAATAAAATAATTGTAATTTTAAACCAATCGCATAAACATTTTTATATTACTCTATTACTACGTAATTGAAAACGTTTTTTTCTCTAAGAAATAACTAACTGTGATATTCTCAACACACAAAAAAACCCGCTCTCCTTTACGGAAGCGGGCTCATAGTGCTACAGATTAAATAATATCGTTAAATACCATGAAGAATACCATCAGCAGCAATGACACGGACAGTAGCGCACTAAGCGTACGCAATTTGCCTGTTTCTGCTTTGACATCACGGTTCTCACGAATTCCAGCAGCAGCAAGACGCAAAGGCTTGCTCATAATACCACCAAGCGCAAACATTGCTAGCAACAATACAACGATAATGATCATCCATGCTACAGAATAATCACCCTTGGTCATCATGTAACCACCTGTAAGTAGTTGAATCACTAAACCGTACTGTGCAAAGCGGTTAAATCCAGTAACTGCACTTAACGTACCTTCTTTTGCTGCAGGCGACAATTTTTCAGCACGACCGATGATGAAAGGCAGTACAAGGTAAAATCCTAGTGCCAGCGTCCCGATCATATGTAAGAAAAACAAAACGTTCCAATCCATATCATATCTCCTCCAATTTAACTGTGATAATAGTTACATATAATTATACCCATAATATTAGAATAAGAAAAGCAACTTAGGTGTCCATTCTTTGAAGTTGTTGATATAAAAAAAGAGAGCGCCCTTAAGCCATTTCACGGCCTTCGGGACCCTCCCCTTTCATCTGGCACAATCTACACAGATAATATTGCTGTTACACTACGTACGGACTCTGCGGACTTATCTAAAGCCGCTTTCTCCTCAGCCGTAAGCTCCAGTTCAAAGATCTTCTCAATCCCATTCGCACCAAGAAGAGCTGGAACGCCCAGAAACAGATTGTCATAACCATATTCGCCTTCAAGCAAGGCAATAACCGGAATGATCCGTTTCTTATCCTTCAAGATCGCTTCCGTCATCTGAACTAAAGAGGCTGCAGGAGCATAATACGCACTACCATTTCCTAAAAGGTCAACGATTTCCCCGCCACCCACACGTGTACGCTTCACAATCTCCTCGATACGATCCGCAGAAATCAATGTATCGATTGGAATGCCTCCGACACTAGAATAACGAACGAGCGGTACCATATCATTGCCGTGTCCGCCTATTACGAAACCACGTACATCTTCAACGGATACGTTCAGCTCTTGTGCAATAAAAGTGCAGTAACGCGCTGTATCCAGCACGCCGGATTGTCCAATTACGCGGTTTTTCGGAAAGCCTAACGCTTCAAATGCAGCATAAGTCATCGCATCTACCGGATTACTCAAAATAATAACGATGGATTCCGGTGCCACATCTCTTACGTTCTCGCATACCGACTTTACAATCCCTGCATTGATATTCACAAGATCGTCGCGGCTCATCCCTGGTTTACGGGCAATCCCTGCAGTGATAATTACAATATCAGAATCTACAGCATCTTCATAACTTGAGGTTCCTATAATATGACTGTCGAATCTCTGCACAGGACCTGCTTCTTGCATGTCAAGCGCCTTACCCTTGGTTGGGTTCTCCATTTGTGGAATATCGAGCAGCACAACGTCTCCAAGTTCCTTTTGAGCTAACATAAGAGCTGTAGTAGCGCCGGTAAAACCGGCACCTACCACTGTAATTTTATAACGCTTGATCGCCACAGATTCGCCTCCTAGAAATGATAAAGGTAAGGCTAATGTTATCTGGCTAAGGCTAATCTAACCTATAGGTGGTTAATAATTTCGTCTGCAAATGCGGAGCATTTCAGCTCAGTTGCACCTTCCATCAGACGGGCAAAGTCATAAGTCACGGTCTTATTGTTGATAGCAGTTTCCATACCTTTATAAATCAGGTCCGCTGCTTCCTGCCAGCCCAAGTGCTCCAAGAGCATTACGCCGGACAGAATAACAGAACCAGGATTCACAACGTCTTTGTCTGCATATTTAGGAGCTGTACCATGGGTAGCTTCAAAGATGGCGTGGCCAGTAATGTAGTTAATGTTCGCTCCAGGAGCGATCCCGATGCCGCCGATTTGTGCAGCCAGTGCGTCGGACAGGTAATCCCCGTTCAGGTTCAACGTAGCAATAACATCGAAATCAGTTGGACGAGTCAGAACTTGTTGCAGCGCGATATCCGCAATTGCATCCTTGATAATGATTTTGCCAGCAGCTTCAGCATCCTTCTGAGCAGCATTAGCGGCAGCCTCACCGTCACGTTCCTTAATCACATCATATTGACTCCAAGTGAAGACCTTATCTCCGAACTCTTGCTCAGCTACTTCATAACCCCAGTTTTTGAAGGCACCTTCAGTGAACTTCATGATGTTTCCTTTGTGAACAAGCGTTACGCTCTTACGTCCGTGCTTGATCGCATATTCAATTGCAGCGCGCACCAAGCGCTTCGAACCTTCGGAGGATACCGGTTTGATACCAATACCAGAAGTTTCAGGGAAACGGATTTTGTTAACTCCCATTTCTTTTTGCAGGAATTCGATGACTTTCTTCACTTCAGCAGAGCCTTCTTGATATTCAATCCCTGCATAGATATCCTCTGTATTCTCACGGAAAATAACCATATCCACCAGCTCAGGACGTTTAACAGGAGAAGGAACACCTTGGAAATAACGAACTGGACGCAGACATACGTACAAATCCAATTCTTGACGCAAAGCTACATTCAATGAACGAATACCGCCTCCGATTGGAGTAGTAAGTGGTCCCTTGATCGCCACAAAATATTCGCGGATTGCTTCCAACGTATCATTTGGCAACCATTCACCATATGTATTGAAAGCTTTTTCGCCAGCAAATACTTCGTACCAAGCGATTTGCTTAGTGCCACCATAAGCTTTAGTTACTGCTGCATCAAGTACGCGCTTGGAAGCTTTCCAAATATCACGGCCTGTGCCGTCACCCTCGATAAAAGGAATGATTGGATTATTCGGAACTTGTAGTTTTCCTTCTTTAATCGTGATTTGTTCGCCTTCTGTAGGTAGATCGAATTTTTCTAGTTTCAACATTTGAGTGTATTCCTCCTAAAGTTTTGTGGGATTTAAATAGCATTGACAAGCATCCAAGCATAAACGCCTTCGGCGTCCTTATAAGGACGGTAAGTGTTTAAGCGAGAAATATAAGACATAAAGTATCGTGTGAAACTTATACTTTCTTATATTTGAACAAAACTCTCATCATCATTAAAATCAAAAATTTAAAACACTATTACTAGGGTTCATTCTACTAAACTTTAGGAGCAGCCCGCAAGGCTGCTCTTCTATCTTTCGTCTACTGGAACGTATTTCTGTTCAACCATACCCGTATATTCTGCACGTGGACGAATAATGCGGTTATCTGTATATTGCTCCAGAATATGCGCAGTCCAACCTGAAGTCCGGCTAATTGCAAAAATAGGAGTGAACAGTTCACGATCTATGCCTAGCTGTGTATAAACAGAAGCCGAATAGAAATCAACATTCGGTCTTAATCCCTTTTGCCCGGTAATCAATTGTTCAATATTTACGGACATGTCGTAAAGGGTGGTGTCATTTTTCATCGTGCCAAGCTCCAGCGACATTTTCATCAAATGTTTGGCACGTGGATCACCATTCTTATATACTCGATGACCGAAGCCCATGATTTTCTCACGGTTATCCAGTTTCTTACGGATAAACGGTTCAACCGCTTCCAAACTTCCGATCTCCTCTAGCATCTTCATAACAGCTTCATTCGCCCCACCGTGAAGCGGGCCTTTGAGCGCACCAATAGCGGAGGTGACCCCAGAATAAATATCGGATAATGTCGCAACTGTAACCCGGCCAGCAAAAGTTGAAGCATTCAGCTCATGGTCCGCATGAAGAACAAGTGCGGTATCAAGTGCTTTGACAGATACGCTGTCCGGCTCTTTTCCCCACAGCATATACAGGAAGTTCTCAGCAATAGAAACGCCTTCTTTCGGAGCCACTGGTTCAAGCCCCTTACGAATACGCGACAGTGCCGCCACAATTGTTGGGAGTTGTGCCTGCAGTTTTACCGCCTTAATTTCGTTCGCTTCTCTGCTCATATCGTCAGCCGCTTCATCATAGAGAGCAAGGCTTGATACAGCCGACCGCAATGCTGCCATGGTGTTGGCGTCTTTTGGATAGAGCTTCATTTGCTCGATTACCTGTTCAGGAATCTGTGCGAAGGCACTAAGATCCCGCTTGAGCGCTTCCAGCTCTGGCACCGTCGGCAGACTGCCGAACCATAACAAATAAGCTGTTTCTTCGAAGGTAGCATGTTCTGCAAGTTCATCAATATCATAACCGCGGTAAGTGAGTACACCATCCACAATAGAACTAATGGATGAAGTTGTTGCAACGATACCTTCCAAGCCTTTGGTAGCTGTCATAGCATATCTCTCCTTTGCCAACAAGGTATAAAAACAATCTTAGTTCCATGAAAACATTTCCAATTCAAAGCATTAAAAAATCTAATAAGTGCGTGTAAGAACATTTCCGTCAGGAATGCTGTATGACCAACATGCTTCGTATCTTTATTCATCATACTGGATTTTGTCGGTTATGTGAACAATGTGGAAGCTTTGGAGCGCATCAAATGATTTTATCAGAGAGATAGAAAAAAACTTCTAATCCTCTGATTCAATTTTTTCATTTCAGTTTACAGATTCCGGCCCATTCTAATATTTATCCCGCATTCTAGTCTTTAAATCGATCCTATGAATATATATGAAGACGAGCTCTTATTCCCCTGTCTATGCAGGAATGAAGAAGGTGTGGTCTCGGTATGGATCGTTTGGTATTAAAAAGACTGCTGCGCGGCCTGTGGGTCGTTCTGGCAACTTCCATCCTCCTGCTCGCAATCTATTTATTACTTCCGCTGTTATACCCCCTGTTGCTCGCTTGGCTGCTCGCATATATCATGCATCCATTAGTACTTATTCTTAAAGGCTTTAAATTACCAAGCTGGCTTGCGGTATCACTTGCACTGCTATTTTATATAGGCGGAATCACACTAGTCTTAACCGCGATGATTACAAGACTCGTAAAAGAATTAATCGTCTTGCTGCAAACCTTTAATCTCCACACCGACCAATGGAAGGATCTTCTGATGTCCTTAAGCCAGAATGCAAGCATTCAGAACATCATCAACCAGATTAATCAATTCTACCGAGACAATCCTGACTATCATGCTACGATTGACAGCAACATCAGCAGAACAACGGAAACTGTAGGTTACGCAGTCACGCAAGTGGTCACGGGATTTTTTAATGTAATATTGAAACTGATCTCCGCACTTCCTAGTTTGGGTACGATTCTTATCGTGGTTGTCCTTGCTGCCTTCTTCATTAGTACGAGTTGGGAGCGTCATAATGATAAACTTACAGGCTGGCTGCCGACAGTATTCCTAAAGCCTGTGTCAGATATCTGGAGAGATTTACGCAGAGCGCTCTTCGGTTATCTACGCGCCCAGGTCATCCTCATCTCAATCACAGCGATCATTGTAGTAATCGGGCTGCTGCTGCTGGGTGTGAAGTCTGCATTTGCTATCGGCTTAATGATTGGCTTTGTGGATCTACTACCTTATCTCGGTGTGGGAATTGTGATGCTGCCTTGGGCGTTATATTCTTATATGACGGACAATCTGGCACTAGGGATAGGACTATCCATACTTTACGCTGTTATTCTTATTACCCGGCAGGTGCTTGAGCCGAAAGTGCTCGCCAGCAGCATAGGACTCGATCCCCTTGCCATGTTAATTGGCATGTTCGCCGGTCTGCAGTTGTTCGGTATGCTAGGGCTGATCATCGGCCCCGTTGTCCTAGTAGTCCTTGTTGCCTTTAACCGAGCGGGCGTATTCCGAGCTTTGCACAGCTACATTGTTAGCGGCAGATTAAGATAGGAACCGATAATCATCCATTCGTAAAACAGCAAACAGAGCGGTCCCTTCAGCAATGACAGGGTCCGCTCTGTTATTGTTGTAAAAAGTATACTACCGACGGTAAAAGGTGAAGGTGCCATTCTTCATCTTCTTCTCAATCCACTTCAGCAAAAATATACGGTACAAAGGCCGAGTCAATGGAAATACTAACGTGAAACCGACAATATCGGTTACGAAGCCCGGCAATATCAGTAGTAATCCTCCGAAAAAAATACATAAACCATCCAGCATCGTCCGACCAGGAACGCGGCCCTCCTGCATATGTGTTCTGCTGTCCTGCAGCACTTTCTTACCTTCAAATCGCATCATTAGTAGACCAATTACTGAAGTGGTCAGCATAAGCAGCAACGTTTTAAATGCTCCAAGTTGATCTGCTACGTAGATAAAACCGAATAATTCCACAGCAGGAATAATAAATAGTCCAGCCCATAACCATTTGCTTCTAATCATACTGAACCCCCTTCTTCCCGCAGCGCCTCTTTTATTGCGTGAAAGAGCTCTGGAAGGGCTCTATCCAGCCTAGCAGGCCTCCATTCCTGGTTCACCCAAACATGACTTGTCGTGCCGGTAACCAGCAGCTCCCCAGGTGGATCCATCGACCGCAACTCCCCTAGAGTAGCCAATAAATCTTCTGAATTTCCACCTTCTTCTTCCGAAAGCCTCCGCACTTGATACTCAAATACGACTCGTAACGCTGAGAAGGTAGTCATTCGCGCATACACGGAGATAAGATCATCATATCGCGCCGGACTTTTAAATTGCAAATCTGCTGAGGTGACAGGAAGTAAGACGCCTTGTTTCTCAAGTTCGCGATAAGTAAAACCAACCTGACGAAACATCTCCGTACGACCAGACTCAAACCAGTTCAAATAATTCGCATGATACACGACACCCATCTGATCACTTTCCTGATAGCGAACACGCAGGGTCGACTTATACCATCGGCTGGGCAAGCCAGCTCGTTCTAATTCCATCTATAAATACTCCTTTCAGCATAGCAGCAGGGAAGCGTTAAGCCTGGGCCCCGCCTGAAGATAGCGTCGTCGATAATTTGCGCCGAGAGTTTCTGGCAACATAGAACAGCAGCATTGCTCCTGCGATAGAGCTCAACATACAAGACAGATTCATTACTTCTACCCCGCCTTGATTGAGCAAGAATCCATTCAGTAAATTACCGACAATGCCAGAAAAACCTGCAAACACCATATTAAATACACTTTGGCCAGTGGCCTGCATTTCGTTAGACGTGATCTGAGATACATATTCGACTGCTGCAATATAAAAGAACCCAAATGAAAGACCATGCAGCACTTGCACTCCGATCATTACCGATGGATAAGGAAACGCAACCTGAATACCCCACCGTAAAACATAAATAAGGGCCCCAAGGAGCAAGGTCCGCTCACGACCCAACCTTTTAATCACCTTAGAAGCAAACAGCATGGAAGGCACATTCGTCACCGATGCGAGAAAGAGCGCAATCCCTGCATAGCGCGTAGACCCTCCAACCGATTGAAAAGCAATTACAAAGTATGTACCAAAAGCAGCCATCGTCTGGTTCACAAGAAAGCTGCCACCCAAAAACGCAAGGAAGACCCGATTCCCCAGCAGTTGTCTTACCCCCTGAGTAAACGATTGCCTCATCATATGATTCTCTTCCGCCTGCTTCGGCAATGTAAACGCAATAAGGACTGCAATCAGATTAAAAAAGAGAAAAGGTAGCCATATCGTGGATACAGAGAAGGTAGATACGTACACCCCTCCTGCATAAGCTCCTAGAGCCGCTCCAATGCTCATCATAAGCCGGATGCTACCGTAAGTGGCTCCGGCTCTATTCGCCGCCGAAATCGCGTAAGAATCGGCTATAGGAGCCTGTGTAGAGGAGAAGATCGTTGAGCACGTATACACCAGAAGAAGTACAATGAAATATTCCGAACGATAAAAGACGGCTAGTAAGGCCGGAACCGCCACACTTAGGATTAGTACTAAACGCGTCTGATTATACCGATCAGAGATAATCCCCCACATCGGCTGAATGGTGATTGCAACTAGCGTGCCTGTTGCCATTAGTATACCTATCTGTCCACTATTAAGTCCATTATGGACCAGCAGCAGCGAAAGATAAGAGCCAAATGAACCGCCGGCCAATCCTAAAAATAGATAAAAGCCGCGCAGCTTCGATAATTTTTCCATTTGTACTATGAGTCCTCCAACTTTATATTTTTATATTTTAACAGAACACCCGTACTTCATATGTAATCATCGCATTTAATATAGCAGTACTATAAAGGCGGTGGACAAGTTGAGCATAAAATATAACTCTCTCATGGTAAATCATCCTTGTCTAACAGACAAATCTAATGCGAGCAATAGACAAAGCTCTGCTTTTGGCTGGTCATCTAAGAACTGGAGTGGCTACACTGTTACTGGTAGAAAAGGTGCCTTCAATCGCATTTCCGGTGAATGGACCGTCCCATACGTAAAACCAACCCACAAATCCACCTATTCCTCCGCATGGATTGGCATCGACGGCTTCAAGAACAGTAACCTTATTCAGACGGGAACAGGTCATGAATTCGTAAATGGGATTGCCCGTTATTACGCCTGGTGGGAAATACTACCTGACGTCGAGACCGTAATCCCTTTTCCAGTATACCCCGGAGATCATATGAAGGGTACTATCACAAAAATAAGCCACACGAAGTGGTCTATCACACTCCGGAATTTAAGCCGAAATTGGACCTTCCGAACGCTTCAGCGATATACTGGTCCGCAGACCTCCGGCGAATGGATTATGGAGGCTCCTGAGGTCGATGGTTCCATCGCAAAGCTGGCCCGCGTTGGTACTACCTATTTCAACTGCTGCCGAATCAATGGAAAACGACCTAGGTTAACTCTTTCTAATGGAGGGATCATGGTCCAGAATAACACCACTGTTGCGGTTCCTTCCAGTCCAAGCCCTCGAGGGGACTCTTTTAGCGTCAAACGTATATACTAACAGCATAAATGGATTCAGCACAAAAAAAAGAGCTGCCTCGTTTGTAGATTTTCACTACATCTGAGACAGCTCTTCTATTTTGAGTAAAATCTACGAATCAGGCAAAGCACAGTCGAGTACTACTCGATTGTGCTTACTTTTACCAAGTTAGTGGAACCGGAACGTCCAAGTGGAATTCCTGCAGTAATCACAACTAGGTCGCCAGCTTGAACCAGACCGGAATCCTTACCACCTTGGATTGCTGTTTCAAGCAATTCATCTGTGGAAGTAGCTACTTTACCGAATACTGGCGTTACGCCCCAAACGAGGGACAATTGACGCATAGTTCTTTCTTGTGTCGTAACAGCAATGATTGGTGCTTTAGGACGGTATTTGGAAACAACGCGTGCAGTATGACCTGTAACAGTCGAAGAAAGAATAGCCTTAGCGTTCAGATCCAAAGCGGAAATTGCAACGGATTGGCTGATAGCTTCTGTAACTGTAGTTTCTTGTAAAGTTTGTTGTTTTGAGAAAATTTCACGGTGGTCCAGAGCGGACTCCGCTTTCTCAGCAATACGGGACATTGTAAGAACGGATTCTACTGGATATTTACCAGCAGCAGTTTCTCCGGAAAGCATGATTGCATCTGTTCCGTCGAAAATAGCGTTTGCTACGTCACTTGCTTCAGCGCGAGTAGGACGTGGGTTACGTTGCATAGAATCCAGCATTTGTGTAGCTGTGATTACTGGTTTGCCAGCAACGTTACATTTTTGAATCATCAATTTTTGAGCCAAAGGTACATCTTCAGCTGGAATTTCAACACCAAGGTCACCACGAGCAACCATCAGGCCATCGGAAGCTTCTAAAATTTCATCAAGGTTGTCAACACCTTGTTGGTTTTCGATTTTGGAAATGATTTGAATGTGAGAAGCGTTGTTTTTCGAAAGCAGCTCACGAATTTCCTGAACGTCGCTAGCTTTGCGAACGAAGGAAGCGGCGATAAAATCGATGTCCTGTTCGATACCAAAAAGAATATCGTTGGTGTCTTTTTCCGTAATACCCGGCAAGGAGATGTTTACTCCTGGTACGTTAACGCCCTTCTTGCTCTTGATCGTACCACCGTTTACAATACGGGTCTTGATTTCAGTTCCTTGAATGTCGACAACTGTCAAACCAATCAGACCGTCATCAATAAGGATGGTGGAGCCTACTTGAACATCATTAGGAAGCTCGCTGTACGTGATGGAAATACGTTCTTGGGTGCCAAGGATTTCTTCCGTAGTTAGTGTCAGGTACTCGTCCTGAACTAGTTCAATCGGTTCTACTTCCAACTTGCCTGTGCGAATCTCCGGTCCTTTTGTATCGAGCAGGATAGCAACAGTTTTGTTCAGTTCCTTAGATGCTTGACGGATCGTTTTAATCCGAGCACCATGCTCTTCAAAATCGCCGTGGGAGAAATTCAAACGGGCCACATTCATACCAGCCAAAATCAATTTTTTGATATTCTCCAACGATTCACTCGCAGGTCCGATCGTACATACAATTTTACTTTTCCGCATTAGGTTTTCCTCCGTTTTTTCGTTCTCTCTGTCTCACTTTTTCCAACTACAAAATCTACTACAAGGCTAACTAATTAAATAGGAACTTTGTCACATGTGCCTTTAACTACGCCCTTATGAATATTACTGCAACTTAGACACAAAATCAATGTTGTAGGCTCTTTTAGATGTAATTTGAGCTCGAATTATCTGAACGCACAAAAAAAATTAAAATAATCCCGGCATTGCGTCGAGATTATTTTAATTCCAATAAAATGTATAATTTACACTTAATTCAATATGGTCCACTAAGTATGGTTATATGTCTTAAAGTGCAAATGGAAAGGCACTATTCACACTTCAGATTCCACTTCTTCTTCAAGGAAAATCTGCTCCTGCTGGACTTCAGCAAACTCACCAATTTTACGGAATTTACGATAACGATCTTCTTTCAATTCCGCTCTGTCCAGAGGAATTAGCTCCTGCAAGTGACGCCATAATGCATCCTTAATTGCAGCTGCCGTAGCTTCGTAATCACGATGTGCGCCGCCTTTTGGCTCAGGAACAATCTCTTCGATGACTTCCATTTCAAGCAGATCAGATGCCGTTATCTTCATAGCTTCTGCCGCTTGATCAGCCTTCGAAGCATCCTTCCATAGAATTGATGCAGCACCGTTAGGAGATATCGCTGAATAAATGGCATGTTCCAGCATAAGCACTCTATTACCAACTGCCAGTGCTAATGCGCCCCCACTTCCGCCTTCACCGATAACCACACAGATTACAGGAACACCAAACTGAGACATCTCGCGTAAATTACGGGCAATTGCTTCGGATTGTCCTCTTTCCTCAGCTGTATTGCCTGGATATGCACCTTTCGTATCTACAAAGGTTATAATGGGACGATTGAACTTGTCCGCTTGCTGCATCAGACGCAGTGACTTACGGAAGCCCTCAGGGTGTGCACTGCCGAAAAAGCGTAAAATATTCTCCTTCGTATCTTTACCGCGCTGCTGGCCAATGACCGTAACCGGGACGCCGTTAAGTTTAGCGATACCGCCTACAATTGCAAGATCATCCCCAAACATTCGATCCCCGTGAAGCTCGATAAAATCTGTGAAGATCTGCCCCATAAGATCAAGAGAAGTCGGACGTCCTTGATGTCTAGCTAGATGCATTTTTTGGGAAGGCGAGATATTAGAATAAACTTCCTCCTCAAGCACACGGTACCGTTCTTCCAGTCTTGCTACCTCATCCGTAAAATCAATACTTTTCTCTTCGCCAAACTGCTTTAGCTCGGCAATTTTCTTGCGCATTTCAACCAGAGGCATTTCAAAAGGCAACTCTCCTGCCAACCTAAAATCCCCCTTTCACATCATGCAATTCCAAAATTTTGGTCAGTGTGGCGCGCATTTCTTTACGGTGCACAACCATATCAATCAAGCCATGCTGCAGATTAAATTCAGCCGTCTGGAAATCATCCGGAAGCTTTTGGCGAATTGTCTGTTCAATGACTATACGTCCTGCGAAACCGAATACCGCCCCAGGCTCAGCAATAATAATATCGCCAAGACTAGCAAAACTCGCAGATACCCCGCCAGTTGTCGGATCCGTAATTATAGAAATATAAAGGCCGCCCACTTCGTTGAAACGAGCAAGCGCTGCACTGGTCTTCGCCATTTGCATAAGACTTAGAATACTCTCCTGCATTCTCGCTCCGCCAGAAGTAGAGAAAATAAGGAGTGGAAGCTGCTTCTCCGTGGCTTCTTCAATCGCCCGGGTAATCTTCTCACCAACTACAGATCCCATACTGCCAGAGAAAAATTCGAAATTCATCACAGCTACGATCACTGGATGTCCGCCAATAGATCCCTGACCCGTAATCACGGCATCAGTTTGTCCCGATTTTAGTTGCTGTTGCTCCAGTTTAGAGGCATAACCCGGGAATTTCAGCGGATCTATAGAATACATTTCACTATCAAACTCAATAAAGCCCTCTGGGTCTAACGTCATAGCAATACGCTCTACGGCGTTCAAGCGCAAATGATGACCACAAGTAGGACATACTTTTAGATTCTTTTCCAATTCCTTGCTATACTGGATCGTTCCGCATTTATTACATTTACTCATTAATCCTTCTGGAATTTCCCGTTTGGGGCGTTCGCCTTCTGCAGGCACGCCGCTTCGCTCCAGACGTTCTGAAGGAATAGTCGCGTACTTCCGTTTCTTCTGAAATAAATCTTTGAACACACCCGCACCTCTTCAGCCGTTTATTTGCGTTATGCAGCTTGCCGCTGTCATGACTTTTCTCTTGATAGAAATTCAGGGATGCAGAATAAGATTAAGGACTTCCTGTACTTCCTCCAGTTCACCCGAAGGAACCAATATCTCAAACTGCTGCTTGGACATATTGATTGGACGGCATTTTACTAAAAAACCTTCTTCAGTCAGCTTACTCTTAATCATATCCGCCACTTTGGCGGTCGGCGCGATATATATTACCGTCCACATGCCTTGCAAGGCCTCCCCAATCTTAATTCCCAGCCGTATCCCGTATAATGGAATTATGATAACACAGTTTACTTTTTTCCCGCAACAGGCGTAGGGCAAAGGAAGCAAGACTGAGGAACTCGTTCAAACGAAATGAATCGGGTCATTTATTCCGTATCCGTGACCAGAGGATATACTTTTGCCCCTTCCTGCCGATGAGCGATTCTAGCAGAAGCAGCTGCAGCGATACCCGCTACTAAGTCATCCAAGAACACGTGAATCCTCCCCTTATCATCGTTCAATTCACCAATGATTCCAAGCTTTATTTTGTCCAAGTACCCAAATCCTGTAAGTCCGATCATCCCATATACCCCTGTGATGCCAAGGGCTAGAGTCTCGTCCGCTCCATAAAGTGATTCATCCGCTTCCATTACTGCCTGGAGCGGCTGCGGAAGCAGTCTTTTCTCTGCCAGCTCATCAAGTGCGATCCCCGTCATTAACGTGTACTGCACTTCTCTTTTTCCCAATACAGATTTCACACTGGAAAGGCATTCTTCCTTGGATAAACCGGGATAATAGACCGATTGTAAAATATATACGATTTCAGCAATGGAAGAAAGTGTTACGCCTCTACGTTCCAACAGATCAACTGCCATTTGATAGGACATGATGTGATTCCCCTTTCCGCCCAGGGATTCGCCCTGTGGTTTCCTAATGTATGCGGAAAAGGGTGGAATTGTTCTTATTTTATTCTTACGGTACCTGCCCCCAGCATAGACTCGATAGCCGCGAATAGCTCCTCGGTAGGCTTAATCCGATAATTATCGCTAAGAGCCAGGAGCTTCTGATCCCGTTCGTAGAACAGAATCGTCGCTACTGGGCCTGGATGATTCTGCAGCAGCTCCTTCAGGCGCGACAGCTGCGCAGCATTCTCGGCGGCCGGCGTGATCTTGATAAAGACACGCTGGCCTGAGCCCGGCGCTGGCGCAGCGGCCGGTGCAGGTGTTGCAGGCGCAGCTGCGCCGCCTGCAGGTCTGCCAGCGGGGCCAGTGGCGGCCCCGCTAGCCCGCGAAGCAGGAGCCGCGCCACGCGGCTGCGCTCCTGCTGAGGCCGAGCGTCCCGCGCTATACGGGCGGGACGCGGCGGCACTACGGCGCTGCAGCAGGCCGCGGAGTGTCTCCGCGGATAGCAGCGCCACTTCCTCGGCCAGCAGCTTGAAGCCTTCGTCCTCCTGCTGCACCTTGGCGCGCAAGGCCAGCAGCGCGCCCTTGGCAATCAAGCTGCGGCTTCGCTTCCACACTTCGGGAAAGAGCACGACTTCGCAGCGCTCGATCTGATCTTCCCATTCGATGAAGGCCATCGATTTTCCTTGCTTCGTCGTAATTTCCTTAACGGATACGACCATGCCGGCCGTAACCGTCTGGCTCTCATCTGCGGCTTCACCGAGATCCATCAGCCGCTGTATGCCCGGCTCCTCAAGCAGCTCAACACTATCGTCGAGCGGATGACCTGATAGATACAACCCCAGCAGCTCACGTTCCATCTCCAGCTGCTGTCCTACTGTGAACTTAGGGATATCCGGATAGCGAATCTCCCAATTCGGCGTCTCCACCAAATCGTCGAACAACTGAATTTGCAGTTCATCCCGCTCCTTGCGCCATTTCGTCGCGGCGTCAACGGTCTCGTCCAGCATAGCCAGCAGCTGGGCCCTATGACCCGGCAGACAGTCAAAGGCTCCTGCCTGCAGCAAAGACTCCACTACCCGCTTGTTGCAGACCCGCAGATCCACACGTCGACAGAAATCGAGCAGGCTGTCGAACGGCCGCTCCTTGCGCACCGACATAATATTCTCCACTGCTAGCGTGCCGACGTTCTTAATCGCTGCGAGCCCAAAGCGGATATGCCCTGTTCCCGTTTTCTCTCCTGGAACAGGGGTAAACAGTACGCCGCTCTCATTCACATCCGGCGGTAATACGCCGATGCCCGTCCGGCGGCAGTCCAGTACATATTCCGCCACCTTACGGTGGGTTCCCATCACAGCGGTCAGCATAGATGCCATAAACTGTACCGGATAATGCGCCTTAAGATAAGCCGTCTGAAAAGCCAGCACACCATAAGCCGCCGCATGCGCACGCGGGAAGCCGTAATCGGCAAACCGTACGATCATATCATAAACAGCATTCGCATCCGTTTCGTTATATCCTTGCTGCAAGCTCCCCTGTACAAAATGGCTGCGTTCCTTATCCAACGTCTCGCGCTTCTTCTTAGAAACCGCTCGACGGAGCAGATCCGCTTCACCAAGCGAGAATCCAGCCATAAGCGAAGCAATCTGCATGATCTGTTCCTGATACACAATTATCCCATAGGTATCCGCTAATATAGATTTCAAATCAGGATGCGGATACTCTACTTCGATCTGACCGTGCTTACCTGCTATATATTTCGGGATAAACTCCATCGGACCCGGACGATATAGCGCTAGAACGGATACGATATCTTCAAAGCCATTTGGCTTCAAATCCTTAAGCACACGTCTTACACCCGCCGACTCCAACTGAAAGACCCCAGTCGTCTCACCAGCACCTAGCATTTCATAGGTGAGCGGATCATGATCTGGTATGATTTTAAAATCTGGAACATTGCCACTCATTTCTTTAATCGAATTCATACAGCGTTCGATAATCGACAAAGTACGCAGGCCCAGAAAATCCATCTTCAGCAGCCCAACACTTTCCAAATGCTCCATAGAGTACTGAGTTAACGCTGTACTTTCGTTGCCCTCTTGAAGGGGTACAGCATCAGTTAACGGACCTTTGGAAATAACAACCCCGGCAGCATGTGTCGAAGCATGACGAGGCATACCTTCCACTTTCATTGCCATATCCAGCAAACCTTTGATCTTCGGATTACTATCATACAGCGCTTTAAGGTCTGGAGTAGTCTCTAGTGCTCTAGCAAGGCTGATACCTAGTTGTCCTGGGATGAGCTTGGCAGCCTTATCTACCTCGTTATAAGGTAAATTCAGTACCCTGCCCACATCACGAACTGCAGCCCGTGCAGCCATGGTTCCGAACGTAATGATCTGTGCCACATGTTCTTTGCCGTATTTCTCCACCACATAAGCAATAACCTCATCACGACGCTCATCACTAAAATCGATATCAATATCCGGCATCGTGATCCGTTCTGGATTTAAGAAACGTTCAAAGAGCAAGTTATACTTAAGCGGATCTACATCCGTGATTCGTAGGGAATAAGCGGTAAGACTCCCCGCGGAAGAACCCCGGCCCGGACCAGTAGCAATCCCCTGACGATGACAATAAGCGATAAAATCCCACACAATTAGAAAATAATCACTAAAACCCATATTCTCGATGACGCCAAGCTCATAGGCAAGACGCTTCTCAGCGGTTTCTCTTTGCTCAGTTGATGCCCAAAGCGGTGTGTCTATATACCGTTCTTCAAGCCCTTTAAAGCACAACTCTCGCAAATATGCAGCGGAGTCCTTACCTTCTGGAATTGGTGAATAGGCAGGCAGAATATGTTGACCGAAGGTAAGCTCCAAATTACATTTTTCTGCGATCAATAGCGTGTTACTGATAGCTTCAGGCACATGCGGGAACAACGCCGCCATCTGATCACTGCTTTTGAGAAACAGCTGATCTGTTCCGATCTTGAGCCGTTCCTCATCATCCACAGTTTTACCTGTTCCAATACAGATCAGAACATCCTGTACCTCTGCATCTTCCTTGGCCAAATAATGGACGTCATTCGTAGCTACAAGTGGGATCTCACAGGCCTTGGCAAGTGCGATCAGCTTCGGATTTACTCGCTTTTGCTCGGAAATTCCGTGATCTTGAAGCTCCAGGTAGAAGTCTTCGCCAAAAATCTCCTTATATCGCAGCGCAGCTTTTCGAGCCTCGTCATCTCTTCCATGCAACAAATGCTGCGGCACTTCGCCGCCAAGACAGGCACTGAGGCATATGATCCCCTCCGAATGAGCGGCCAAAACCTCCATATCAATACGAGGTTTATAGTGATGACCTTCCAGATGACCGATAGAGATCAGCTTCATCAGGTTCTTGTAGCCGGTTTCATTCTTGACGAGCAGAATCAGGTGATAAATCGGTTGATCTTTACGACTGCCTCGCTCACGGCGAGAGCCCGCGGTTAAATAAGCTTCACAGCCGATAATCGGCTTGATTCCATTCTCTTTACACGCTTTATAAAAGGGGATCGCCCCATACATCACTCCATGATCCGTAAGCGCCAGCGACTTCATGCCGTATTCGCCGGCCCGGCGCACGAGATCGGTAATGCGCGCCGCCCCGTCCAGTAAACTGTATTCGCTGTGCACATGCAAATGCACGAAAGGGCTCATCATCCCACTTCCTTCCTACTACATAAATCAAACATAAATAGTTGTTCAACAAGTCCGCTTTTGATCACGAAGTAACCCAAGAAGCTTACTCGACATCGAAGATTGAATTCAGGCGAAACTTCCGGTGCTCACGTAGCTTCCACTACGCTCCACTCCTCATTTTCTACCTTCTTTCAATCTTCTCGGTGCTGAAAACCGTACTTTTTGAACTCGCACTATAAGATGAAACTATTTTATCATATTAAAGGGGGACCCGCCCATAGAATGGATTAAGAGCACATGGACAGGCAACGTTTTGATGCCTCGTCCGGGAAGGGGCCTTTATGAGCATA
Organism: Paenibacillus sp. FSL R5-0744; assembly: GCF_037972555.1. NCBI lineage: Bacteria > Bacillati > Bacillota > Bacilli > Caryophanales > Paenibacillaceae > Paenibacillus > Paenibacillus sp. FSL R5-0744. The sequence goes on along the minus strand of NZ_CP150228.1, from coordinate 2,073,328 downwards.
TTTATGAGCAAAGCCATCCTCGATTTCTTTATCGCCTTCGGCATCGTACTTGGCGGAGCTATGGTGGGCGGAATCGGCGCCGTAGTATCCCTGCAACCACCGACGCAAACGATGCTAGATGTAGCAGACCGGATTAAAATATGGGCACTTGCCGCCGCTGTAGGGGGTACTATGGACCCTTTACGGGTCATTGAAAGCAATGTGATTGGAGGTAACCTCTCCCCCGCCATCAAGCAAATCATGTATATTGCCTTCGCTTTTCTCGGAGCTCATATGGGCAGCGAGCTAGTAAAATGGGTGTGCGGCAGGGGGTAACGCCAGTGAGAGTTCCACCATTCAGTCGTTTTCGTAGATTCACCCAAATTTCCGCTATATTCATGCTGGGGATCGTCGTAGGAGCTGTCATATACAATGCTATATACCATGTTGGATTTAACGTGTTATGGCTGAATAATGCAGACCTGCGTGCACAGATCGAGCAATATCAAGAGGATATTAAAACACTCAAAAAATACAATAATACCTCTACGGTAATCAGAGAAATCAAAATTCGATCAGAGGAAAGCAAAGCCCAAGCAGAAGGCTCACCCTCAGTTGACCCCGTAACTTTAAAATTAATACTTAGTGAAATACGATCAGATCTGGAGCCGATGCGTGGCCGCAGCATGTTCGATATTGACACAGACAGTAAACTGGTTAGACTGCTGCTGGATGGAAAACTTTACATTGTGCGGGATAAAGAATACTCTGTCAAAATCCGGACGATGCTCGTCATGGAAGGTGTTCTGCAAATCTGGGTGGAAATCAGTCCTTTTAAGCGCAACTAACAACAATCGTGTGATACAATAATGGACAGACCAAAGTGGAAATTACTTCAAGGCTTTTGCATGACATGATAAAGGAGCTGGCTGTCCATGGTTTTATTTATCAAATACTTATTGTTTGTCCTGCTGGTGATCTTTGTAATCGGTGCCGCAGTGTTCAGCTTATCCTCCCGCCGTGCCTTAAACCCTCAAGATAAGGGGCTAAAACGCTCCGTCATGAATGTGATGCTGGGCGCAATGCTCGTAACGCTCTCTCTGATTTCCATGTTTCTGTTTCGCGGCTCCACCGTTAATATCATTGTTGAAGCTGCCTTTCTTCTGATAGGTGTGTTTAACATCTTCTCAGGACTACGCAGCTATAGTTATTACAGCCGTAGTCGCAACCAAGAACAACATCAGTCGAAAGCCTAGACTATCCCTCTGATAGGATTACAAGAATAAAATAGACTACCCTCACTATCATCGTTGAGGGCAGTCTATTTAGCATGTTTATGATTCATTATCTATTAGCCGTGATCAATGGATTGCAGCATCAGGACAGCTTTCGCTACCAGGGTATCCGAATAGCTGATCTCTATTTCAAGCTTACATGTACGGCGACTAATTTCGAGCAGTCTCGGCATTACAATAATCGCGTGTTCGATCTGTACCGGCCGGATAAAATAGGTGGACATATTATCTAATACATAGTCATTTCCTGTAATATCCTTAGCTGCCTTAAACGCAGAGAGCGTCATTAGCGTAGACAATACACCTTCAGAAATGGTACCAAGGTCTGTGGCCATCTGAGGCGTAATAAAGCCGTGAAAAAACAATCGTCCCTCTTCATCCCGCTCATCCGCAAAACCGTTCCAGATGAGATGATCGAAGGTCTCCCCAAGCTGTGGAGTGTTACGGACATCTCGCAGACTTTGCAGCACTTCTTTACGGGTTAGGGAGCCCACCAATTTGCGGTTACGGTCTACAATGGGGAGAAAATCGACACCTTCCCACATCATGATCTGCGCAGCTGAAGCTAGTGAGGTATGCAGCGCAGCGGTAACCGGACTCCGAACCATAGCCTTTTCAATACTTTGCCCTTCTGCCAGGTCCTCTACTTCGCGTCGGCCGATAATCCCAATCACTCGGTTCCATTCATCTGTAACGGGAAAACGTTGCTCTCCAGTTTCCTCAGAAATCTGTCGTAGCTCACCTACAGTGCTTGAAATTTTTAACGTAATCATACGCGGTTTGCTGTCGACAATATCTTCTACCAGCATAATTTTTTTCTTAATCAATCTATCAAAAATCGCTCGGTTAATCATTGATGCCACGGTAAACGTGTCATGTCTTGATGAAATGATGGGGAGATCCAGTTCGTCGGCTAATGCCTTCACTTCACGACTCGTCCCGAAACCACCTGTAACCAGAACTCCGGCACCCTGCTCTAGCGCCAAGGAGTGAACATCATCGCGGTTACCCACAATAAGCAGACTGTCTGCGTCTATATAACGAATCATCGCGTCGACCTTCATCGCACCGATTACATATTTATGTAGATGTTTACTCAGTCCGCTAGCCCCACCGAGAACATGACCTTCCACAATATCAACCACGTCACCAAACGTCAGCTGTTCAGAAATGTTACGAGGCTTCTTTTCTACACGTACTGTACCAATCCGTTCCTTCGTAATGACAATTCCAAGATTCTCAGCTTCCTTAACGGCACGATAAGCCGTTCCCTCACTGACCAACATTTCTTTTGCAAGCTTACGAACAGATATTTTGGAGCCTACCTTAAGACTTTCAATATGCTGCAGCAGTTGCTCGTGTTTAGTAATTGCATCGCCTTGACCTTCCAACTGTTACACCCCCGTACTCCGATCTGTACTATACTGTACTCATTATACACGGAGAGAATGGCACAGTACAACCGATTCATAAGCATCGAATTCGAATTTAATTGCCCGTTATTTAGCAACCTTTTCCTCTTTTTTATAGTCTGAGAGTTAAAGAAAGAGGAAAGGAGCATTGTGGATATGAACAAGACCACGTTAATAATATTTACCATTACTTTGCTTTTCATAGGACTGATCGGCTGTGGAAATACGAGAACCGAAGTAAAACAATCAAGCCAAATAGAGCTGGATGCACAAAATATAGTTTCTATTAACTTAATAGAAGAAGACCAACCGGTGACGACTATTTCTGAAGCATCATCCTTGGAACATTTCGTTCAAGCCATAACTGCTGCTGAATATGATAAAGCACAACTAGATATTGCTCCAAGCGATTACAGAACCACCGTAAACATGAAGGACGGTATAAGTTATGAGTTCTCTTTTTGGATCGTCGGAAGCAACAGTGGGTTACTCATTAAATCGGGCCAAATGGGTCACTATCGCCTGTCAGATATCAGCAAAAAAGATCTGTTGGACTTGTTTCAAGCGGCTTTTGAAAAAGATAAGAATTCTCCAGAAGACACTGCTAAAGCACAGCCCCCTAGCGTCCAAGTTACTGTTGGCGGTGAACAGTTTGATCTCATTCAAGGCTCTTATTGCTGGAACGACAATGGCAAAGGCGTCTGTGTAGATATGGCTTCTTACGATCAATTGGTTTCCAAACAGAAGGTACATCCCAAAGCCACCAGCCGAGATCAGGTAGAACTCAAATTCTCATCTGCACCCACGGAGTTAGAGGTTGTGGCTTCATTTCCTGGTGAGGAACGTCCGGACGAAGCTCTTTCCGTAGAAAATAACAGTTTTCAACTCGCAGCAGGTAGCGGAAAACATCTGTATATAATCCAAGCAAGATGGCCTCAGGGGAGCGCCAGTTATGTATTTGAAGTAGAATGCTCTGTCAGTAAAGAGTAACCCGTTTTTTAGACAAACGGGGTAGTGGGTAGGCGAATAGAGAATAGTCCCTTAAGAAAAAAGGAAAAATATGTTATGATGGATAGGTGAAAGGGGATGACTTTATGCAATTTCTTTTTATACTCGCGATTCTCGTTCCTGCGGTGTGGTACTACGCGGCTCTAGGTAAACGGATATCTGCAGAAGAAAAGAAAGCTGGAAAAGATCTCTCGGATGAGATCAATCCTTTTACAGGTGCAAGATAACTTTAATCCCCCTGCTTTGCGGGGCAATTTTAAAGCCCACTGGCTTAAGCTAGTGGGCTTTTCTGTGAATCTAGGGGATTTATACCCCTCTTTCAGCTAATTCTGCGCTTCTCACGGGAATTTAGGGGATTTATACCCCTCTTTCAGCTAATTCGGCGCTTTTCACGATAATCTAGGGGATTTATACCCTTCTTTTCGCCAATTCGGTGCTTTTCACGGCAATCTAGGGGATTTATACCCTTCTTTTCGCCATTTCAGCGCTTTTGTCGGGAATCTAGGGGATTTATACCCCTCTTTTTGCTAATTCTGCGCTTCTCACGGGAATCTAGGGGATTTATACCCCTCTTTCAGCTAATTCGGCGCTTTTCACGATAATCTAGGGGATTTATACCCCTCTTTTCGCCAATTCGGTGCTTTTCACGGGAATCTAGGGGATTTATACCCCTCTTTCTGCTAATTCGGCGCTTTTCACGGGAATTTAGGGGATTTATACCCCCCTTTTAGCTAATTCAGCACTTTTCACGGGAATATCAAATCAAGTTACTTAAGGAAGCTACCCCAATTCTATGATCTTTGTGTAACTCTAGTTTCTTCTTTCCATTTGGACTGCCATTGCTCCAATTTTGCTTTTCGCACAGCTTCCAAACGCTTGGTCTTCTCCTCATCAACACCGATAATAAAATGCAGATGTGCCGCAATGACCATAAAGGCAAAAAGTGACCAGACCACCCCAAAACCAAATACCCAGCTAGGCCCATTCGCAAGCGATAACTTCGGCAGAGCATACAAAAGCATGGCCAACGCCAGCAACAGATAGACACCATGTTTAAACTTGTTTCTTTTTCTCATTACTAACAGCTCCTCGTAGACAAGATATTCGATTGAATCTATATCTCTACTCTATGAACATGAAGCCCGTAATATGAGACAAGTCCATAAAAATATACTTCTACTCAAAAAATTATATAAAATAGTATGCATTTATGTAGCTAGCAAAGCTTATATATGAGATGATTATTTCATTTAGGGGGCGATTTAGAATTGAATGCAACTTATACTCATACCGAATACATAATTCGAAAAAAGGTATTTTCGATCATGGGTGCGAAACTTCATATTTATGATAACGCCGAGCAGCTTGTACTCTATTCACAAATGAAAGCATTCAAGTTGAAAGAGGATATTGCACTGTACACGGATGAGTCTATGCAAAAGGAGCTTCTGCGTATAAAAGCCCGCAATGCCATCGACTTTAGTGCTGTTTATGATGTACATGATTCGGAGACTGGCGAACACGTTGGTGCTCTTCGGCGTAAGGGACTCAAATCGATTTTGAAAGATGAATGGACGATTCTCGATCATCATGATCAGGAAATCGGAAAAATCAAGGAAGATAGCACCGCGATGGCTATACTCCGCCGCTTCATCTCTATTATCCCTCAAAAATATAATATCGAGATGAATGATACAACGATCCCGACTTTCAAACAAAATTTTAATCCATTCGTTACTAAAATCATCGCTGACTTCTCTGAGGATCCCAAGGGAATGCTTGATCGCCGCCTAGGTTTGGCTGCTGGTATTCTTCTCTGCGCAATCGAAGGAAAACAAGATTAGCGAGTTTACTCATGTGCTAGTCACAAGAATAAATAGGGTGTTCCCAATGCCAACCGGCTTCGGGAACACCCTATTTAGATTGCACTGATCAAACTTTTCAGGTGAATACCCGCTTACTAAAAGCGTTTATTCGCCATACAATTGCGACAAGCTCTCGGTAATGATCTTGTTTACATCCTCAATTACAACACTCAGACGGCGTTCTGCATCGAACAGACGGCGAATCCCAAGATTCATGTTAAGCACCTCGAATAATTTCTCCATCTTCTCCATTTCTTCCTGTGGAGGCATATCTCCGCTCATCATCCGTTGTTGAAGCTCCAATTGACCATTGCGGAAGTTGTCGAGCATTGCCTTGGCTTCAGGATCTGTTTCTACCAGTTTCATCGCGTTGGTGATATCCGCTACCTCAGTGCTTTCTTTAATGGCTTTCGCCAGTTCATGTGCTTTGTCGTGAATACTCATTATGATTCCTCCTAAAAGTTTTGTAAGTCACTACTTCTCGATTCGTCTTCGTACAAAACTCACTTCGAAAGCGTTACTTAAGTTTTGTTAGCGTTCGCTTCCTAGAGTTACTTCGTACAAAACTCACTTCGGAAGCACTGCTTAAGTTTCCAAATATTGATTCATCCCATGCTTGTTTCGCTTCTTGGGTCAGACTTATGAAATGATGCGGCAAGGTTTTTAAAGAGTAGGTCAATCACCAAGGGTCATATGTCTCCATATGATGAATGATATGTAACCCTTAGCTACCAAATTGCCGGCATCATGCTGCCTACCGGAAGGAGATCCACGATGTCCCAATTCAAGATCCCGGTCCATACGGTCCACACGGGCATCCTGCAGGAAAACGCTATAATGCTTGGCGAACGATCCATGAAAAGACTCAAAATCCCGGCTCACGGAACGCTCCAGCTGGCTTTCGGCTCTTTCCGGCAGGAGGTTACCATTATCCCGGCTCCCAAATCCGAAAGCCTGCGTGTAAGCGAAGGACTGGCGCGGCGGACCGGATGGAAACATCGGCAAACCCTCAACGCCTCATACAGCTCCGTAAGTCGTACCTTGCGACTTGGACCGTTGATCGGTGTACTCGTCAGCCGTGACCATCCAGATAATCTCGACAGGCTGTTTGGACCCATTACCATGTTCTGTCGAGAATTAACAAATGCCTGCCACTCACAAGGCGCCTATGTATATTTCTTTACCCCGGAAGCGCTGGAAACAAGCAGCTCTTCCATCCAGGGCTGGGTATACAACGAGGGTTGGAGGAAAATGAGTCTGCCCATAGCCGATGTAATCAACAATCGGCTAACGACGCGAAAGGTGGAGAATAAACCTAGCGTACAGCATTTTTTGGCGGATGTAAAATCACGGTATGGAACGCATTTCTTCAACGAAAAATTTCTTGACAAGACAGAAGTATTTGAAGCTTTAGCGCAAGACCCTTCATTGAAGCGGTATTTACCGGAATCGCATGCTTTAAACGGTTTTGCCATTGTAAAGAAGATGTGCAGCCAATATCCAAGTGTGTTTCTAAAGCCTGTACGAGGCAGTCTCGGCAAAGGCATTCTCCGAATCTCCAAAGATGAAGGCGGAGGATACCGTTTGTTATCTACTACCTCAATAGGTACACGCAAGCAAAGCTACCCGACTTTAGCTAAACTGTACCAGTCCATTGCTCCCAAGATGAAGACAACGCGCTACCAGATTCAACAAGGATTACCTTTGATGGAGCTCGGTAAGCGTCCTGTAGATTTCCGAGCACTTGTACAGAAGAATGGTACCGGAAAATGGGGCGTTACCTCCATTGTCGCTCGCACCGCTGGTAGCAATCATTTCGTCTCCAATCTAGCAAGAGGTGGCAGTCTCAGTACTGTCCGTGAAGCCGTTAGCAAGAGCAGCCTTCCTCCAGGTACCAAGGATAGCGTACAGCTTCAGCTTCCAAGAGCAGCACTTGCCATTGCAAGAGGAGTAGAAACCTTTATCCCTGCTCATTTCGGAGAGCTCGGAATCGATCTGGCACTGGATCAATCCGGACGAATATGGCTCTTGGAGGTTAATTCCAAACCTTCCAAGAACGATAATACACCGCTAAACGATCAAAAAATCAGACCGTCCGTCAAGCAAATGATTCTGTATTGCCGCTATTTGGCCGGTTTATAAGGAGGACACAATGACTGAAACAGCTATGGGGTTCCTCGGCATTATGACGGGCCGTCGCCATGGGAATCCTCCGATTGCCGAGCCAGAATTTTGCAGTCATTTATGCCGTGCAGCTCCGCGATACAACCTTAAAGTCCTCGTTTTTCATCCGGACGGAGTAGCGGCAGACGGGTCATCTATAACCGGTTATACATGGAAAGACGGAAGCTGGCACAATACGACCTCTACACCACCAGATATCATTTATAATCGTTGTTTTTACAATAGTCCGAAAGAAAGAAAAGAAGCCTCGTCTGCACTCTCTTTCCTTCACCGCTCACTACCTTGGTCAAGAGGTTTACCTGATAAATGGGGCGTATACGAGATCTTGAAGCGCAACCGAAGAGCCGCTATTTTACTGCCGGAAACTGTTCTCTATACCGGTACACGCAAGTTAAGCAATATGCTCGCTGAAAGAGAATACGGGGTCTTCCTAAAACCCAAAGCAGGCTCTCATGGCAAACGTACATTGCATGCCATACTGCAGAACAGACGCTCTGGAGGAGGCATAAGAGTACGAGGGCGTGATGGGACAAATACACCCTTTCAATATGTATTCAGCTCGCAGGATGAAGGACTGAACTGGATTCATGAATTTATCGGCACACGCCGCTATATTATACAGCCTTATCTGCACCTAACTAATCGTAAGGGGCAACCGTTCGATGTGCGTGTATTGATGCAAAAGAATGGCCTCGGTCGCTGGGATCTTACTGGCATGGCCGTTCGGCTGGGTAATCATGGTTCACTGACTTCGAACCTGCATGGCGGTGGAACTGCGGTTCCTCCTTTGCCCTTTTTGCTTGCAGAATATGGTCAGGACGGAAAAGACATCATGCAGGAGCTTGCTGCAGAAGCTGCATACTTGCCTCCTCTTCTGGAGGCCGCATGCGGTAGGCTTGGAGAACTCGGCCTAGATTTCGGTATTGATTCGAGCGGTCGGATTCATTTACTTGAAGCAAATTCCAAGCCAGGGCGCACGGTATTCCGGCTGACGGGCGACCGCCGGGCTGCTAAGCTCGCCGCCGAGAATCCACTGTCTTATGCGCGCCATCTGCTACTCACACAGCGACGGATACCATCCCTATCTACGGACAGCTCCGTTATAAACGGGAGAATGATAACAATGGTTCCTAAGGAGGATTCATAAATGAGTCTCACTTTTTGCAATGTGCATTTTACTAAGCAGCCCCAAAGAGTTGTATATGTATCAGGTGCACTGATGAAAAGCTTGAAATTAACCGGGAAGAAGAACATTCGCCTTAGACTCGGTAAAGATGCCATCCCGACCATGATCAAGCCCATCAAGCGCGCCGGAAATCATCTATTCCTCGCCACTGGTGTAAAGAGTGCTATCAAGGTTCCGAAATCTGGTGGTATCTATTTACGCAATCTGCAAAACGACGAGGTACAGCTTGGACCTTTGGTCGGTGTTTTGACCGATGGACCAGCATCTTCAAATCAACCCTTCGGTTCTCGCACTGGCTTTATAAAGCAATTACTGCGGGAAGGCAGTAACAAATGTTATATATTTGCCTTTATGCCGCGTGATATCAACTGGCAACAGGAGCAGGTCTATGGTTATTTCTTAACCGCAGGCGGCAAATTCGAACGTAAAATGGTTCCTCTGCCTGATGTCGTCTACAATCGGCTCCCCAGTCGGAGAGCGGAGACTTCACCTTATATCAACCAGCTTCGCGAACGCTTTATGCGCAAGAAAATCCCTTACTTCAACTGGAGCTTTTTCAATAAGTCCGATATTTATCGGTTGCTAGAGAATGACGGAGCTGCAAACCGTTACGTACCTGAGACACACAGCAATCCCTCCTCCGAAAAAATGAGAGAAATGCTGGATCACCACCATTTTGTATATTACAAACCTTCCGCAGGCAGCCTGGGTCACGGGATTTACCGACTTACCTATCTGCCGAAAAAAGGATATTTTGCCCGCTACCGCAAAGGTGGAAAAAACGTACTTCTGCGCTTCACTACCTTTGAAAGCCTCATGCGTATGCTTCGGTCACGACACGGTCAAGGCCTGCAAAATTATATCGTCCAACAAGGAATACGTTTGATTGAAATTGATGGCTGCCCCATTGACTTCCGATTCCATATGCATAAAAACGGCAGTAATCAATGGATCGTAGTCGGTATAGGCGCTAAGAAAGCCGGCCGGGGCAGTGTCACCACTCACCTCAAAAACGGGGGGGCATTGCTTACACCTGGGCAGGCGCTCGGGCGTGTATTCGGCAGCCGAGCAGATGAAGTATTACAGCGTGCGAAGAGTACAGCCATTAAGCTGGCAGAATCCTTAGAAATCCAGCATCGTCATTTGCTCGGTGAAATTGGCTTTGATCTCGGCATTGATCAGGATGAAGACATCTGGATGTTCGAGGCCAACGCCAAACCAGGACGTTCCATCTTCCGTCATCCTTCCCTGCGCGCTGAGGGCAAAGCTTCCATCGAGCACATTCTGGAGCATTGTCTATACCTCAGCAAATTCCGCAGGAGGGATGAGATGTGAACACCCATATTCCGGATGAAACAAAACCCGTTATTGCCATACTGACAACCAGCGATAAAGTAAGGCACTTTAATGGCAACCGTAATAATTTCCGGGACATCATTCGCACAGGCAAGGAACTGGGATTTCTTGTCTACGTCGTCACTGTCCGTGACTTGAAGCTCGAGGAACGGATGGTGAACGGTTATGTCCCATCATCCAGCGGAAGAATATGGTACAGCATTCCGGTACCTCTTCCACAAATCATATATAACCGAATTCCTACCCGTGAGGATGAGGAAAAACCTGCTGTCGTACGCAAAATAGCTCAATGCCTGGAACATCCAGGCATTAAGCTATATAATCCATATTTTTTCAATAAATGGAGTCTATTTGAATGGTTGAAAGGCTCGTATGCTACCTCGAAGCATGTTCCAAAAACCAGACGTTTACGCAGTGCAAACACGCTTATTGCCATGCTAAATAATCATACCAGTCTCTACCTAAAACCTGAGAATGGCAAAGCAGGTAAAGGAATTATGCGTTTAAAATACCGTGCAGATACCACATTACCCTATCGGCTGCAAATTCAAAGCGGCAAAAAAAATGTGACCTACAAAGCTGCCTCAGTAGAACGCCTCTGGGCACGGATAGGCAAAGAAAAGGGGAACTCGCGCTACATCGTACAGCAAGCTATTGAACTAGCGACTCACCGAGGACGACCATTTGATCTACGTGTACTTCTGCAGAAAAACGGCAGAGGCGGCTGGGCAATGACTGGCATAGGTGCGCGTCTAGCTGGTGCCCGCAGCATCACTACGCATGTACCTCGTGGCGGAAGTATCGAGGAGCCCTCCACCATGCTGGAAAGCACATTTGGAACCGAAAGAGCAGCCTCAATCTTAAAAAGTGTACCTACAACTGCTCTGTTAATTGCCAGACAAATTGAAAGAGCCTCTGATTCTATGCTCGGGGAGATGTCGATGGATCTCGGTGTCGATGAGAACGGTGGACTCTGGTTCTTTGAAGCAAACTCTCGGCCGATGAAATTTGATGAGCCTGCGATTCGCAAGCTTTCTTTGGAGCGAATCTTTCAATATGGCCAGCACTTAGCACGCCATATCAAGTAGAATTCATTAAAGGATGTGACACAGCATGCAGATATCCTCTATCTACGACACTGATGCTAAAAAGTGGAAATCGCGGCTAACCGGACTGCTTGAGTTTATAAGAGAGTATGGGGAGCGTCGGATTACAAACCAAGCTTGCAAGGTAATGGCCCGATTAACTCCAGAACAGTTGTCAGAGCCGGGTGTCTCGCTGCTTGTCGCCACCGTACGCGGTCAGAATGGGCGCCAGCTAGCAGGAGTAAGCTTCGTATCCGGTTTCGGTGAAGAGGCTTGTCTCGTTGCCGTGCATCCCTTATACCGAAATAGGCATACCGGCACCGCCCTTATGGCCGCCCAGTTAAAGCGTTTAGGCCGTCTGGAATGCAGTGTTGCCAGCGATAATACGGCCAGTCTGAAAATGTGTTTCAATGTTGGTCTTGCCGCAGTAGCGCTTACTAGTGGCCCTACTGGCAAGCCAACTTTATTGATCCGGTCACTACAGAATACCGTCAGTACTACAAACTCTCCACAAGAAGGTGAACTCCTGTGCCAGAGCCCGTCTTAGGCATTCTTACTTTGTATATAAATGAAGCCAAGCAGCTTGAAGAAAAGGCCGTGTACCGGAGAATGATCATTGAGGGCAATCGAATGGGCTTGGATGTTTTTGTGTTTACCCCCATGGATGTCCATCCCAGCAAGGAGCAGATCCACGCCCTTGTCTTTGATCCAAAGAGCGGGAAATGGTCACGCAAATGGCGTTCCTTCCCGAACATGATTTATGACCGTTGCCGTATCCAGCGCAGCACGCGCTTTCAACAATTGCTTCGTTTCCGTGAACGCTATAAACATCTGCTGTTTCTGAATCGTCCACTGCGCAACAAATGGACCATACACCAAACATTCTCACAAAAGAGTCGCTTCCGGCAGCATATGCCAGAAACATTACTGTATCATTCCTCTGCCGATCTGCACCGAATGTTGAAGCAGAGCCCGGTACTCTATATCAAGCCAGCAAACGGCACAGGTGGACGCGGTATCCTTAGAATTGAGCGGGTAAAGGGCAGTAAAGGGGGATTTGATATTCAAGGCCGTCGCCAAGATCGCCGGATTATTCCACCCCGAAAGGTCTCTGCCTCCCGATTGGATTCCATCGTTCGACAATGGTGTATTGGTGGACGTTTCCTCGTCCAACAGGGGATTCCACTACGCCTGCCTGGTGGACGTTTCCATGATTATCGCATGCTCGTTCAAAAGAATGGGCAAGGCGTCTGGGAACTGACAGGTATGGCAGCAAGGGTCGGTGCGGCGCGAAGCGTAACCTCCAATCTTCATGGCGGTGGGCACGCCGTTCGAGCTGAAACGCTCCTGAAGGAATGGCTGGGTAGTCAAGATAAAACCGATAAGGTTATGAAAACTGCCGAAAGGTTAGGTCTTGATGCCGCTGCCTTCTTGGAAGAAAGTTTCGGGGCCTTATGTGAACTTGCACTGGATCTTGCCATTGATCGAGAAGGAAAAATCTATGTGCTGGAGGTTAATCCAAAGCCTGCACGTGAAGTGTTTGCCCGATCAGGGGACGGCAACACCTATCGCAAAGCACTAGTGCGACCTTTAGAATATGCGTTATGGCTATATAATAACAAAGGTGCCCCAACCACAGCTAAGACTACTGAGGAATAAATTGATACTCAACAACAAAACGACCGCCTCTCTGCAATATGCAGAAAGTGCGGTTGTTGTATGACTTCTGATGTTCTGAGGAACTTATATTAGAAAAAATCGTTGTATTGAAGATTTTAATTAGCTGAGCCAAGGCGTTAGAAAAAAGAAGAGCATAGTTGTACCCACACAAATATGGAGCAAGAGCTGTAAGTCCTTCTCTAATAGATGTTTTATAAACAAAAGATAGCTCACGATACACAACAAAAAAACAGCAATATAAAAAAATAAGGAATCATAATGAGTAACTATAAATAAGTCTCCGCCACCAATAGAAAAGACTATACCTATTACTAAAAACCACATGCCCACTCCAAGTGCAGCGCTTAAAGCAATAAAAAGGAAGCTCATTATCATTTTTTATACTCCTTTAACATGCTTCTCTATTCCTTATCATCACATAGGAATAACCCCTTTCCATGATCTATCGGATCATCCCCTTTGTTTATGTATATCTTTTTAGCTTTGAGCTATTCCTGCATCTGCATTTAGAACCTTAACATTAAAAAAGGCAACCCTCTGCTTAGATGAGGTTTGCCTTTTATTCGTTTACCAAATACAAATCGCGATATTCCTATTCGCTAACCAATGAGTTGTCGTACAAGTCTATCAACTCATCGAAGGAAGTGATAATTACATCGGAGCCCTTCAGCTCATCCTGACGTCCAAAACCTGCATACGCACAGCCGATGACGGTTTGAGCATTTCCCTTACCTGCCTCCACATCGGACGAGCGATCGCCTACCATCCAGGCACTCTTGATTCCATGATTGTCCAGCAAAATGCGTAGCAATTCTGTCTTCGTCGCAGTGCCTTGACCACCGGCACTATACAATCCTTCAAATAACTCTTTAAGCTCATGCACCACAACTATACTGTGAATGTATTCCTCCAGCCCATTACTAGCCACAAACAACCGTACTCCACGCTCTTTTAGGGCAGTCAGTGTTTCGACCACCTGAGGATACAGTAACGTCCCACCTGCTTCAAGTCCTTCGACCTCAAGCTGCAATAGCAGCTCATCTGCACGGCGGTGCACCGCCTCATCGGCGTCAGGCATAACCTTCTTCCAAATATCTGCCAGCAGCATCCCTAAGCCGCTTAGAATAAGCTCTTCCGGCGGTGTTGGTCCTGAGTATAATCCCTCTTCCCGCAAAATATCGAACATTTTATGATATGCAGGTAATAAAAGACTTTCAGTCTGGAACAATGTTCCATCCATATCAAAAACAATCGCTTCCGGCTTGTTCAACTCCGAGTGAACCGCGTTCAGTTCTGTTCCTTGTACCTCTTTACTCATCTGTTGTTCCTCCCCATTCTCTTTTGCTTCAGGTAAGCACATTCATCTGCACGAAATTTCCAGTACAAGCCCTATGATATATGATATCACTTCGGAATGTCCATGCTCTCCACTTTTCTTGTTGCAGTTTATATTTCAACATGTTATATTACAACCTGTAATATAACATGTTGAAATATAAAGGAGAGATAACCATGTCACGTCCATTAATCATGCGCTTCCTCAAGCAGCCTGCTACCATCGTCGGGATTATAACTGCACTGTTGTTCCAAGTCTTTTTCAGCTTAATCTGGATTACAGGGTATGACCATGTAACTGATCGGGTAGATCGGTTGCCCATTGCTATTGTGAATGAGGATGGTGCGAATGCTCAGCCTGTAGTCGATGGCATTACCCAGTCCCTTCAGTTCGTTACCAGACAGGACCTTCCACTAAAAGCTGCCAAGGAAGCCCTTGAGCATAGAGAAATCCGCATGATTATCAATATTCCACAAGGGTTCACCGGAGCGATTAGTAATCCATCCGGAAAGACTGAACTCCGTTACCTCATAAATGAATCTAATCCGCAAATGGTTAGCAATGTTATGCAGACTGTAGCCCTTAAAGTCACGGCTGCCATGAACACACAAAGCAGTAATACAGCACTAAACCAAACCCTCGAAGCTATGAAGCTGCCACAAGCACAAGCAGAGATCATCAAAAGTGCGGCAAGCAGCCGAATCTCCGCAAACGTTGAAGTCATCCATCCCACAACTAATTTTGCACAAACTATGGTTCCGTTAATGATTGTTACTGCCTCCTTTACCGGAGCTATGCTACTCGCCATGAATCTGCAAAAAGCTTCTTCCAACTTATCGGGTCAATTTGGTAAATGGGATCGCTTTGGAGCCCGGTTTGCCATTATGGGTGCAACGGCTGTACTAACCTCTCTAGTGGGGACTATCATGGTTAACTCACTCGGGATCCACTCCAGCCATGGCTTTCTGCTCATGTGGCTGTTCGAATTCACTGTGATTCTCTCCTGCATGATTCTTGCACAGTTCAGTCTGCTGTTACTCGGCGACGCTGGCGCCTGGCTAAATATCGCGCTTCTTTCCATACAAATGTTAGCTTCCGGAGCAACAATTCCTCGCGATGTGCTTTCTCCTTTTTATAGCTGGATCGGTCCCATCTCACCTGCTTACTACGCGGTAAATGGCATGCTCGACCTGGTTATCGGAGGCAATGGTATATGGAAAGATATGTTCTATCTACTCTGCATTGGTGCAGCAATAGCTGGATTAAGCATTATCCTAACCTTCATTCGTAAGGAAACTCAGTTATCACAAGAACAAGAGCCCGTACCAGCAAATGCATAATTATTTAGTTTGCCTCCTTGGTTATGCCCTTTCAAATTGAGAGCGAAATGCAGTTGTGATATGGTAGGAGGTGAAAGAGAGGAGCGACAACGATTCATGAATATACAAGATGTCATTCTAGGGATATTAAGTGAAAAACCTCATTCGGGTTATGAGATAAAACGGCATTTCGAGGAATACTTTTCTTTTTTCTTTGATGCCAGCTACGGCACCATCTACCCCACCCTGAGCAAGATGGAGAAGCTGGACCTAATCACCAAAGAATCCATACGGCAGGAAGGCAAACCTGACAAAAATGTATTTACCATTACCCGTGCCGGCTTGGATCAGTTCCATGCTTACTTGCGAACACCGGCTGAAAAGGAAGTTCTGCGATCAGACTTTTTTATGCATCTTTATTTCGGAGATAAGACCGATAAAGAGAACATAGATAATCTACTTCGGCAAGCATTGATAGAAAAGCAGGCAATGTACGACGATCTTGATCAGAAATTAAAGCAACTAGATTGCAAACTGTCCCCTTACCAGAAGCTGTGTATGGAATTGGGCCTAGTGCAATATGAAGCCTTTATCAAAAAGATTCAAAGTGTGCTGGAGTCTGAATAAGGATCGTGTGGGCAGTAGATTTCCTATTATTCTAGGGGATTTGCTGCTTTTTTTGTTGTGCTATCATAAAAAAGAACCGGCAGCATGCACAAATTGTGCTTGCTGTACCGGTTCTTTTTTAGCAAAAATGTGTAATCTATCGACTACACTCTGTCAAAGCTGGAAATCAGCTCATCGAGAACATCTTTGCTTACCATTTTACCTTTGAAATTGATGAGGTTCTCTGCGCTTCCGGAGAAGATACAAGTTGGCTCGTATTTTCTAAGAATGATTTTCTCTCCATCTACAAAAATCTCGAGCGGGTCTTTTATGTCAATTCCCATCGTTCTACGTAGTTCAATAGGAATTACGATACGTCCCAATTCATCTACTTTTCTTACTATGCCTGTCGCTTTCATCATCGTACATCCTCCCTTGAATTCACATTAATAATCATTTTTGCTAAAAGCTATGTAGGCTTCTAAGTGATAGTAATGATTACGCTATACTCTAATATTAAAGTGCTATTCATTCCCTGTCAATTTTATTTCTACAAAATATGATATTTATCGACAATTATTCGACAAAAATATGTACACTTTCGACAAAATGCTGTAAAGCGATCCAAATTATTTCTCTTGAAATTAATAAATATCCAACATTGCGATTACAAATCAGCTTGCAGAGTATCCCAATTGATACCCTCATTTACCCAATACATCAAGTCTGGAAACACTCCGACGTATATCAGAGCAAAGAAACGTTTAGTAGAGTTAATACAGACTATTTATGCTTTATGCATCTACTTTTTTCGACAATCCAGCTTTCTACTATGTACTGATTTAATATAAGTATTACATATTATTAATAGAAAGATCAAATATTGGATAAATTTAGTATAATTAATTGAATTTAATTACAAAAAAAACCGACCAGTGATCTCTGGTCGATCTATTCTATCGTTATAATGGCTTCTCCGTAACCCTGCCATTCGCATCAATAATTGCATTATAAGATAGGCTATTCATTAGCTTGATCGTCTTCTTATTATAAGAATCGTCCATGAAGTTCGGCTGTCCACCAATAATTTTGACTGGCGTAATCTTACTAGTCACCTTGGCCTCATTAATCTCAAAATTCACCAGCATCGAGTGAAGCGTCTTTTCTCCACCACGTGTTGAACGATTAAACACAAAGTTTCCAAGTGAATAATAGATCGGTTTATTTTTGTAGTATTCGATGCCCATCAGGCAATGGCTGTGTGCGCCGAGTATGATATCTGCACCACTATCAATCATCTGTTTGGCTAGCGTGCGGGCGTATTGTTCAGGATAATCCTTAAACTCTTCATTCCAGTGAATGTACACAATCGTGTAATCATTCTCCTTAGACATCTTCTGAATAGCCGTAAGCATAGGCTGCGAGGTGTACGCTGAGGCAGCTCCCGGTTTATTGTTGCCGGCATACCAAGAAGGGCCTGAAAGCACTCGACTTACACCTAAGATAGCGATCTTCTTCCCCTTTACCGTCCTTGTATACGGTTTGAACGCTTCCTCTACATTTTTGCCAGCTCCTGTATGGCCAATCTTGTTTCGATCCAGATGCACCAATGTATCGAGCATAGCGTCTGTTCCGAAATCTAAAATGTGATTATTAGCCAAAGAAACGCCGTCAATCCCAGCATAGGTTAAGCCACTAAGCACTGCTGGTTTGGACCTAAAGGCAAAGGTTTTCTCTGCTGCCTTCCCTCGAATAGACACTGGCGTTTCCAGATTCGCGAAGGCGATATCTGCCTTTTGCAAGGTAGGTGCGACTTTCACAAACGGAAAGTTCACTCCGTATTTCGCGATCTGATCACCCACAAAACCGTCCAAGAGAATATCACCAGCAAAAGCAAGTCTGATAGGTTCTGAAGATGGCGAAGCTGCACTAGATGCAATCGTCGAAGGGAGAATCAGTGATAATAGAAGTGTAGTAAGTAGCATGTTGCGAAGTACATTCGACCCTAATCTCAAAAAATACAGCCTCCTATCCTCATTATGGAATCTATAATAGCTATTATTCTAGCTTACTGGAAATAGATTACTAATTTAAGGGTAAGAAGACCTGTTATCCCTTTGATTTTTTCAAAACAGCCCGGAAGCATTGTAACCCACCCCACAAATCTGTGGACACAGCATCTGCAGGCAACTCAAAATCCGTCTCCCCCCAATATTGAAATCCAGCTTGCAGCAGCAAATCATTCATGAGATTTAAGTTTACCGTTGGGTAATCAAACGTTAGCACGAGCAGCCCTTCTTCGTTCAACGTTCGGTGAAATTCCCGTAAAGTGCCGACCGTATCCTCTAAGGTCAAATGCTCCAGCACTGATATGCAAAAAATAGTGTCAAAGCTCTCATCCTCATATGGAAGAGCCGCAAGATTGGCCTGAGCAAGATGCAAGTTGTTCGTTCTTCTAGCTATAACCTGCTTTGCCGCTTTTTCCCCGATCTCATCAGTAATCGCATCTAGGATGTCCTCCCGGTAAATAACCCTGCTGTCCATATCGCAAGCATGAACCTCTGCACATACCCCAGCTAAATAAAATTTCAAGGGATGAGGAATTCCACAAGCAGCATCCAGCACCACACCATGTGGAGAAATAAAGTTAATACACCACTCGTATTCAAAGGGACGGCTCCACCAGGATTCTGGCAAATCATAAATTAACTTCTCACGGCTTGCATCTGAGTTTACAAAAAAACGCGAGACAAAGGGATGTGTTGGCATGGCCAGGACTCCTTTTTAACGGAATTTAAGGTAGTGAGAGTATATTCATGATTTGCTGATTCATTCCATAACCTTACATTGAGCTAGACAAACCCAAAAAAAACGGCTGCTCCCTTAGGAACAGACCGTCTTTAAATATTAACCGTACAAATCTTATGAGTAAAAGGATAGAGGCTTGGCCTCAACTCCATGTTTCTCGATCAAATGATCTAGTAAAGCAGACCATTCCGCATCAACCGTGCATTGATCTGGATGAGCCTCGAACCAAGCAATTGACTGCTTTATCCCTTCAGAGAAAGGAACGGCAGCCTGGAAGTCAGGCACGAGACGTTTGATTTTACGATTGTCAAAAACACTGCTGACCGCTTGATCGCCGATCAAGCCATCCGCCGTCCCTGGAGGGGAGAAGGCTGTGATAAAGTCTGTAGCGATATGAACCACTTTCGGCTCCACACCTGCCGCTTGCCCAATGGCCGCATAGATCTGATTCCAGTTCAACACCTCATCAGAAGTAATATGAATGGCCTCCCCAATCGCTTCCGGATGCCCAAGCAATCCGACGAACCCTTTGGCAAAATCTGAGTTATGCGTCAGTGTCCACAAAGATGTTCCATCTCCATGGATGACTAAAGGCAAGCCACGACGGATACGATCAATCAAGGACCAAGGATGCTGTCCGCTCGTGAGTGCCGCAGGGATAGCAGTATTTCCGTAAGTATGGGAAGGACGAACAATTGTAACCGGGAATCCGATGCTCTTGTGTGCCTCCATCAATAATTGCTCGCAGGCAATTTTATTTCTCGAGTACTCCCAATAAGGATTCTCCAGAGGTGTCTCTTCTGTGATTATATAATTACGCTGTGGCTTCTGATAAGCCGAGGCCGAGCTGATAAAAATGTACTGCTTCGTTTTACCTGTAAACAGGTCAATATCTCTCTGCACATGTTCTGGTGTAAAAGCAATCCAGTCTACCACTACGTCAAATTCATAATCTCGCAATACTTCGGCAGCCTCCGCCGGATTACGAATGTCACCTTGAATCACCTTCGCCCCATCCGGAACGAATTCGCCTCTTTGTCCTCTGTTGAACAAATACAGCTCTATTCCTTGTTCTACGGCAATCGGGGATACAGCCTGACTAATCAGTCCCGTACCTCCGATAAATAATACCTTCATTTCACACGCTCCTTATAGAGGTTGTTCAAAAACCGTACTTTTTGAACTCTCATTTATAGTAAAAGTAAACCTGGATCGTCATTTATTCTTTAACGTAATCACGCCATAAGTGCTTTGGCTGCCAATTCAGCAGCTTCTTCGCCTTCGCATTGCTGAGTAACGACTCATGGCCTTCCAGCGGCTGGCGGAAATCCGTCACCTCTGGATAACGTGCTGCCATTAACTCTCTGCTAGGAACAGCCATACTGGTCTCATCTGCGCATATATTAAGAGCAACTGCGCCCAATCCGTCCGTTTCAATCGCCAATTGGCAAGCTGTCGCTACATCCCGTGTATCAATATAACTCCACAGAATCCGATCACGCTGCGCGGGATCATGAATGAAGGAAGGGAAACGTTCATACGTCGATGGGTCAATGACATTTCCGATTCTTAGGGAAACGACTTGTATGCCCGTTCTGCGCTGGAACATCTCTGCTGTCTTTTCATTCACAACTTTAGATAGACCGTAACTGTCCTCAGGTAATTGTGGATGCTCTTCATCCATAGGCACGTACTGCGGACCCAATGGGTTAACCGCAAAACAGATGCCATAAGAGGATTCACTGGAAGCAATAACTGCTTTGCGAATGCCTAGTCCAGCAGCAGCCTCCAGAATGTTATAGGTGGATACTACATTATTTTGAAAGGTGACTTCACTCGTCTTTATATTTGCAGCTGGGATCGCAGCCAGATGCACAACTGCATCAGCGCCTGCAAGTACGCCGTACACTTCACCTAAATTATTCAAATCAGCAATGATCGTTTGGCACAAGGAATCTGGAGATTTTTGCGTATCCACATTCACAACCTCATACCCTTGCTCAACAAAATGCCGGACCACCCATCTGCCGAGCATCCCGCTTCCGCCAGTAACAACTACTTTCGCCATGATTATATCTCCTTTTTTATGAATCTATCTCTAGTTAAGAATCTCTTCAATTTCCTTCAAAATATCCTCGGAAAGCTCTATTCCTGAAGCCTTAACATTCTCTTCAACTTGCTGTGGATTGCTGGCGCCTACTAGCGCACTAGACACATTAGGCTGACGCAAAATCCAAGCCAAAGCCAGATTTCCCACAGTAATATTTAGCTCCGCAGCTACCCCGCTTAGTTGGCGAACCTTTTCAATCTTCACTTCTGTAATCGCCTTTTTCAATCGATCCAGCTTAGCCGCACGGCTATCTTCAGGGATGTCCGCGTTATACTTCCCTGTTAAAAGCCCTTGAGCCAGTGGAGAGAAAACAACCTGTCCAATGCCACGTCGCTCGCCGAGCGGAATAATTTCTTTCTCAATATAACGTTCAAACATATTATAAATCGGTTGGTTAACCACGATATGATCCAGTAAATAACGGTCTGCTACAGCTAGCGCATCTGTCATTTGCGCCGCTGTCCACTCACTTACACCGACATAATATACCTTACCTTGACGAACCAGATCATCCAGCGCACGTAAGGTCTCTTCAATTGGAGTTTCCGTATCGAAACGATGGCAATACATAATATCCACGTATTCTACGCCGAGACGCTGCAAGCTTGCGTGACATTGTTCCGTAATATGCTTGCGGGATAGACCACGATCGTTCGGCCCCGTCCCCATTTCGCCAAATACTTTAGTGGCCAGCACATAGGATTCTCTCGGATAGTTCCGCAAGGTCTCGCCTAGCACCTTCTCAGCAGCACCCTTTTCGTAAACATTTGCCGTATCAAAAAAATTCACGCCTAGGTCGTAAGCGGTTTCAATGGCTTTAACAGCATTATCTCTTTCTACATATCCTCCGTATGTCAGCCAGCTTCCCAGACTAATCTCGCTAACTTTTAGGCCTGTTCCACCTAATCTACGATATTTCATAATAACTGCTCCTTTCCATAGTTCCGTGTTATGATTTCGGCAGGTTGCCTAACGCACATATTCATTCTAGAATAGTTTGTATATAATAGGAAGAAGTGAAATTTAGTTTACTATATGATCTCTAGAGTAGTTACTATACAAGAGTATAGTGGCACCAAAACAGGAGGAGATTCCTTGACAACAGCTAAATCTAGCAATAATTATATCCCTAAAACCCCACTTACTATTGAATGTAATGTAGAAAAAACACTTGAGGTATTGGGCGGAAAATGGGCTTTTCTCGTACTAAGAGAGTTATTCGACGGTACCCAACGCTTTGGAGCGCTTCAACGAAAAATCACTAATGTCAGCCCTCGTGCTTTGACCAGTACTCTGCGCCATTTAGAGGAACACGGTGTACTAGAACGTCATGTTTTTCCTACCGTACCGGTAACAGTGGAATATTCTTTAACTCCAAAAGGTGAGGATTTGCATCAAATTTTGAAGGAAATGAAGCTGTGGTCAGCCAAATGGACGTAGGTTTGGTAGGGTAGGTTGCGTTGTGCGCTAGAGAGTAATTAGTTATGATGGACTCAGAATGCTTGGGCAACGCAGAGCAGCGATCCTCCAATAACAGGAGAATCGCTGCTCTGTTGAACACTTATGGGACAACCTCTTCAGTATTTTTTCTATAAGCTTAATATTTATCCACAACCGCGCCGAGTACTGCCGTATTTACATAAGGTTTTCCTCTAAGGCTTTGCAGCTCCTTAGCAGTGCCTGTAACAACAACTCCCAATAGCTGTACGTCACTGGCATCCGGTGCCGCTTTATCCTTTTTCAAATAGTTCGAGATTCGCTCAAATTCTCCATAATACTTGCCCTCTTTCTGAAGCCCATATGCTAGTGATTGTAAAAAATCCTCTGGTTTCGGTTTAAATAACCCTTCCCAATTGACACCGTAACCGTATACTTGTCTCGCTGATTCCGGTAATGCATATTTATTCGGGCTGCTATCATTCGTAATAAACTCAAGCTTCTTTTTATTGTCATACGTATCTACCCAATACCACTTCTGTGTCAGCTCTGTTGGCAGCATCTTCTCTACTTCTGCTTGTGTATAGCTTTTATCAAACGAAACTGCCATTTCTACCAGCTTACCAGGTTCCATTTGTTCAAGTGCAGGTAGGTCATTCAACACCTTACCGTTATAATTCACCCCAGGTACATAGAACATCATTTCCCGCTGTCCATTTTGACTGTTATATCCTCGGTAATATTCATAATTTTGGCTGGTCATTACTGGATCAGGAACATTTATACTAGAGTAACCCCTATTAAGCAGAGAAAAGCGGCTGCTCATACTGAATTCCAGCTTTTTAGTATCCCACACGACAGGTACACCCTCAACAACCTTGTACGTACTCAATTCAACTTCGCCCGATAAAAAGCCTAAATCCAGCTCAGTTCTCAGCTCATGAAGATTAGGACTGCTAATTTCCATCATAATCCTCTCCTCATCCAGACCACGCATCGCTAACCAGCTTGTCAGTTGAGTGATACCGAGCATGCCGCTAAGCAATACAATAATGGTCACGATCAGAGAAATGACCGTATTACGGATCATTGTTTTTCGTTTTGCTTTCTTAATTATTTTTGAAAGGTTTTGATCATCCTTTTGTTCCCATGGAGCCGTCATTCCGCTTCACCTCTGTATTTTTTTTGAAATTGCTTGCGGGCACGAAACAATGCCGATTTGACCGTATCCGTTGTGATCCCAAGGAGCTCAGCTATCTCCTGATAGGACAGCTCCAGCTCGTACTTCATAATAATGAGCTGTTTTTGGAGAGGAAGAAGCTCATCTAGTACACGTTCGATGTCCTCTCGTTTCTCTTTTAACAGCACATGATCCTCCGGCAGTTCCATGTCTGGAACATCCACATAATCAATAGGAATGACTATCCGTTTGCTGCGGCGGCACAGATCATAATAACGATTAATCGCTACTTTATATAGCCATGCACTGAATTTGTTCTCATCAATAGAATCGATATACAAAAGTGCCTTATATACCGTATCTTGTACGATATCCTCCGCGTCGGCTGCAGGTGCCCCGAGACGAATCAAGTATTTTTGGATTTCTAACATTTTCGGTTGAAGTATCTGATGTAGCTGCCCGGGCTTCATCCTGCACCTCCCTTCGTATGTATAACGGTTAAGTTCTCGAAATGTTAGCTGATAGTAGAAAAAACTTATAAAAGAAAAGTTTCGCAAAAAAATCCCCTTACCGCTAACAGTATATAGATACCGTATAGCGTAAGGGGTTCTCTTTAAAAAAAATATTTATTCACTTATAAAAGATTCATTTATTTTACCTCAGGAATGTATTGCTCTCCACCAATTTGCTGTCTCTCAAAGGAATGGTTCATACTAGCTTCCTGAATGTGTCCGTACGCCCAGTGTTTATCGCTGACGTCTTTCCACTTCTGCTGTGCTCCATGCAATGGTCCTCTGCCCAAAAGTCTGTTAATCATCACAACGGCTTCTGCACGAGTTAATGTCTGATTCGGACGGAATGTTCCATCCAAATATCCGTTGATAATACCAGCTACTTTGGCCCCATCAATCGCATTTTTTGCCCAATGTCCACTATTAATGTCTTTAAAGCTGCTGGTCCCACTTTGTGCATTATCCAGCAAGCGCTCTACAATGATAGCCATTTCTGCACGAGTAATTAGCTGATTCGGCTTAAAGCTGCCATCTTCATACCCCTTCATTAATCCTTGTGCTGTAACTATACTAATAGACTGCAAAGCCCAATAAGTTGTATCTACATCTTTATAAGATGAGGAAACTTGTGCTTCATTCTTACCCCATAACCGTGCCAAAATCGTTGCCATTTCTGCACGGGTAATCATTCGTTCCGGGTTGAAGCTGCCATCCGCATAGCCTAAAATATATCCTTTATGCGATTCATGGACTACATTTGGATTGTTAGGTTGTTCCTTGTCCGTGCCACTATTTTTAGTAGGATTAGTGATTGTAGTGCCACCGGAAGTGTTCGTTCCTTCCGAATTATTCTCTTTATTCGGCTGAGCGGAGAAACTCACGATTTGAAAACGACTGAACTTCGAAATCTCAAATTGGATCCCTTTTGCTACGCCGTTCTCATATTGAATAGTTCCTGATACCAACTCTGTCGTGCCATCCGTATGTTCGATGAACACCTTTAAAGCGTCTAGGAAAGCTTGTCTATTCTCAGTTGGAATAGTAATTCCACTTAATGGGAGAACAACCTTTGTGGTAAATCCACCAAAGTTTGTTTCAATCTTTCTTGGCAGACCCAGTAAGTTAATCTGATTCCCAGCAGCGGCTAAAGTAACCTTAGAGTCAGTATTCACTGCTTTTTTAGCCTCACTATCCTCTTGTGCGTTCTTAATCGGTACAATTCGGAAATAAAGATCTGTCCCCTTAGCTGCTGCGTCTTTTAAAGCTTCCTGACTCAACTTTACAGAACCTTCATCGGTAAAGATATTCATACCCGCATTTCTGTCAGCCAGTGCCGAAACCGCTGCAGCCGGAATCTCTACGGCAATCTCATCTGCCTTATCATCTGCTTGCTGCTTAATCTCAACAGTTAGCGTCCGGTTATTAATATCTTCATCCTGAGGATTAAAAGAATTCGTCAGACTTTCCACTTTTGACGGATCAACGATAACAGTATCAATCTTAACCTGATTGCTGAGCGTTGTTCTGAGTATGTTCAGACTCTCCGTGTGAATCGTGTCATTTGCGTTTGCCTTTACATCAGCCGTTCTTCCGCTCTCTTGGCGTGTATTTTCTTTTTCCTTCACTATGCTCTTGTTAGTAACAACCAGAAGGAAACTCTTTGTGATGTTGGCGGTACCCTTAGAGATCGTAGCGGTAACAATTACATTCTTATCACCAACTTCAGGTCTGTTCACGGTACCCTGTTCCTCACCATCTTTGCTGGATAGCTTAAGAACATCGATATTGGTCGAGGTCCATGTAATCTTCGTTCCGTGTTTTCCTGTACCAAGCAACAAGAATTCATTTGTAACTGACTCCCAAGTATCTCCATCTGAGAATTTAAAAGCCTTATCTACCCCTAATGCTTTAGCAGCATCTCTAACAGCATCCTCATCTGACATTCTGACAATGGTCACTTTAAATGTCTTTGTACGCTTTTCACCAGTCTCTTTGTCAAGAATCGTTGCAGTTAAAGTGACTTCGATATCCCTTTCATCAGGTCCAGGCTGAACTACTTTACCCGTTGCACTAACGACATCCGGTTTACTTGATTCCCAAGTGATTGATGTTTTTCCTGAAGAACCTTTTTCAGTCAAATATAACGTTTTGGTCACATGCTTCGCATGATCCCCTGCACCATAGATAATATCCAACTTATTGTAATCATTTATTAAATGACTTAAGGATGGCTTCGTCGCATCCGTTGGGAACGGATCATCCTTATCATTGATTCCATCGTGATCTGTATCGGGATGCTTCGGATTGGTGCCGTTAATGAGTTCTTCTGTATCCGGAATACCATCGTTATCATCATCTGGATCTAGACTGTCCGGAATTCCGTCGCCATCCGTATCCAACTCACCATTTACTGTCCCTGGTTTCGCTGCATCCGTTGGGAATGGATCTTCCTTATCATTGATTCCGTCATGATCTGTATCTGGATGCTTCGGATTAGTTCCGTTAATGAGTTCCTGTTCATCGCTCAGGCCATCATTATCATCATCTGGATCTAAAATGTCTGGAATGCCGTCTCCGTCTGTATCCAGCTCAACACCGACTTTTCCCGGTTTCGTTGCATCCGTTGGGAATGGATCATCCTTATCGTTGATTCCGTCTCCATCCGTATCCGCCTTCTTAGGATCTGTGCCGAGCACGATTTCCTGCTCATCGGTCAGACCATCGTTATCATCATCTGGATCTAGGCTATCTGGAATACCATCTCCGTCTGTATCCAGTTCGCCACCGTTACCTGGCTTCGTCGGGTCGGTTGGGAATGGATCATCCTTATCATTGATTCCGTCATGATCTGTATCTGGATGCTTCGGATTAGTTCCGTTAATGAGTTCCTGTTCATCGCTCAGGCCATCATTATCATCATCTGGATCTAGACTGTCCGGAATACCATCTCCGTCTGTATCCAGCTCATCACCGACTTTTCCCGGTTTCGTTGCATCCGTCGGGAATGGATCATCCTTATCGTTGATTCCATCGCCATCCGTATCTGCCTTCTTAGGATCTGTGCCGAGCACGATTTCCTGCTCATCGGTCAGACCATCGTTATCATCATCTGGATCTAGGCTGTCCGGAATACCATCGCCGTCTGTATCCAGCTCACCACCACCGTTACCTGGCTTTGTCGGATCCGTTGGGAATGGATCATCCTTATCATTGATTCCGTCATGATCTGTATCTGGATGCTTCGGATTAGTTCCGTTAATGAGTTCCTGTTCATCGCTCAGGCCATCATTATCATCATCTGGATCTAGACTGTCCGGAATACCATCTCCGTCTGTATCCAGCTCATCACCGACTTTTCCCGGTTTCGTTGCATCCGTCGGGAATGGATCATCCTTATCGTTGATTCCGTCTCCATCCGTATCCGCCTTCTTAGGATCTGTGCCGAGCACGATTTCCTGTTCATCCGTCAGGCCATCGTTATCATCATCTGGATCTAGGCTATCTGGAATACCATCTCCGTCGGTATCCAGCTCACCACCACCGTTACCTGGCTTTGTCGGATCCGTTGGGAACGGATCTTCCTTATCATTGATTCCGTCATGATCTGTATCTGGATGCTTCGGATTAGTTCCGTTAATGAGTTCCTGTTCATCGCTCAGGCCATCATTATCATCATCTGGATCTAAAATGTCTGGAATGCCGTCTCCGTCTGTATCCAGCTCAACACCGACTTTTCCCGGTTTCGTTGCATCCGTTGGGAATGGATCATCCTTATCGTTGATTCCGTCTCCATCCGTATCCGCCTTCTTAGGATCTGTGCCGAGCACGATTTCCTGCTCATCGGTCAGACCATCGTTATCATCATCTGGATCTAGGCTATCTGGAATACCATCTCCGTCGGTATCCAGTTCACCACCACCGTTACCTGGCTTTGTCGGATCCGTTGGGAACGGATCATCCTTATCATTGATTCCGTCATGATCTGTATCTGGATGCTTCGGATTAGTTCCGTTAATGAGTTCCTGTTCATCGCTCAGGCCATCATTATCATCATCTGGATCTAAAATGTCTGGAATGCCGTCTCCGTCTGTATCCAGCTCATCACCGACTTTTCCCGGTTTCGTTGCATCCGTCGGGAATGGATCATCCTTATCGTTGATTCCATCGCCATCCGTATCTGCCTTCTTCGGATCTGTTCCGAGCACGATTTCCTGCTCATCTGTCAGACCGTCGTTATCATCATCTGGATCTAGTCTATCTGGAATACCATCTCCGTCTGTATCCAGTTCACCACCGTTACCTGGCTTTGTCGGGTCGGTTGGGAATGGATCTAAGCTATCTGGAATACCGTCCCCATCCGTATCTGGTTCAGTCGTAAACGTCCAAGTTGCTTTATCCGTAATTCCAGCGTACTTGTTACCCGCAGCATCCTTAAACGCTCCAGCCGCAACAAGGACATAATATTCTGTACTTGGTTGTAAATAACCCACTTTCACACCGTTACCAGGGGTTACAAGCATTGGATTAAAGGTTACGCTGTTACCCGATAAGTTGACGCCCATAGCACCTGTTTCGAAGCTGTAGACAACACTATCGTCAGATTTCTTGCGAATTTCAATTTTTTTACCCCACACATCTTGAACAGCTGAGCTGAATGTCAGCTTCAAATTTGTATCCGCTGCTACATTCGTAGCCCCTTTTACTGGCGAATAAGCTGTAGCTGTAAGATCCGTCTTTACTGGAGCTAATCCTGTCGTGAAGTTCCAAGTGGTCTTATCCGTAATTCCTGCAAAAGCGTTACCTTTCGCATCCTTTATTGCTCCGGCATCAACCTGTACATAATATTTCGTATTATAGTCCATATATTTTCCGTCATGATCTGACAGCATCAAATAAGGATTGATCGTCACTGTTTTGCCCGATACGCTAACACGGGTTATATCGCCCATATCGAATGTATAAATCACGCTGTTATCTAGCTCTTTTTTGAGTACTACCTTTTTGCCCGCTACTCCTTGTACATCTTTACTAAATGTAAGCTTCAAACTGGAGTCCACCCCAACATTTGTTGCCTCATCAGCAGGCGATAGTGTCGTTACAGTTGGTAGTGCGGTATCCGGTTTGGCTACCATTTCAAAGACCCATGTATTTTCTGCTACTTCCTTACCTACCGCAGGTGACCCTGAGAAATATCTATATTCCACAAAACCGTATAGTCCTTCGTAGCTGTTTCCTGCTAAATCTACCAAAGCACCTTGATCAATGGTTACATAGTATTCTCGACCATAATCCAATTTGGTCTGTTTGATCGTTACTACGTTGCCTGTGATTGTTACTTTATTAGTATCATCAATAGCAATCAATTCTACCTCTTCAGGGGGTTGAGATTCATAAAAATTCTCAGAATAAGAAGCACTACCCGGCGACATGATTCTGATATATTTTTCTTCTCCCGCTACTGCCTTCACTTTCTCGCTGAACGTGACAGTGAGTTCCGTGTTCAGAGGTACTTTTGTTGCATTAATAGCGGGTGCCAGTGAGGTCACTATTGGAGCAGTTTCATCTGGCGCAACGGTTGTGAAGTTCCATTTCGTCTTGTCACTAATACCCGCATAGCTATTACCTGCGATATCTTGAACGGCTCCAGCTTCAATCTGCACGTAGTACCCAGTACCATACGCCAAATCTGTAGCAGGCTTAATCGTTATTTTGCTTCCAGATACCGTAACTTTCGTAGCATCACTCGCTGTTATCGTCTCTATAACACTGTCGTCTGCCTTGTTAAGAATCTTGATCGTTTTACCAGTCACCTTGACATTTTCACTGAACGCCAATACGAGGTTGGTATTCACCGGAACATCCTTGGCATCATTCGCAGGAGTCAATCCCAATACCGTTGGCGCGACTAGATCAGCTGGGGCTCCGGTTTTGAAATACCACGGAGCTGTGCCCATCTCCATTAGTACATTATTAATATACTGTACCGAAGTGGCAATCCCAACATAATCATTATTGAAGGTATCTTGGAAAGCTCCACTATCCATGGTTACATAATAATATTTATTATTTGCCATGTTTTTTGCTGGATTGATCGTAACTTTATTGCCTGAAATCGTCACTTTTGTAGTATCACTCGTGGAAATCCGTTCGAACTCGACTGCCTCAGTATAATTGTTAGATGATCCATCCGAGAACATTGTTCCCGGTACCATAATCCTTATAAATTTCCCCCTGCCCGCTCGTACGTTTTCACTAAAAGTTAGAGTCAAATTAGCATCTGTTGCTACATTCAATTCTTTCTTCGCAGGAGAGAACTCTGTTGCTATAGGTACAGTGGTATCATTACCGGCGCCTGTTTTGAAATCCCATACCTCAGCACCCGTGAAGCCATCCGGCACATGGACTTGGCCATCAAGAATCTCTATCTCTCCATTCAATCCATCATAGAGATTACCTGCTGAATCCTTAAACGCTGCCGGGTCGATCTTCACGAAATAATTCGTTTTATAATCTAGGTCAGCAGCTGGGTTGATCTTTACAACATTGTTCGAAATCGTCACTTTACTTGTATCATCAGCGGCGATCGTCTCTATTTTGGTTGAGTTTGCAAGCACCTCCGGATATTCGGAACCACTGGCGTTAGAAGTAACTTGTGGTTTCCAAATCGATATATTTTTACCCGAAACGGCCTTTACACCTTCATTAAAGGTCAACGTAAGGTCTGAGTCGACCTTTACATTCTGCGCATTTTTCTCAGGGGTATATGTCGATACTATCGGCGCATCTTTATCCTCTGGACCACCACTATTCCCGGGGTCTGTATTAACAGCTACAGCTACAGGAACCATGAAGGTACCTACCATAAAAGGTCCTGGGCTGAGTGGTATCGTCTTAATAACTGAGTTCGTAGTTGTATCAATTACGCTCATATTATCCGAAGTATAATTAACTGTGTACGCTTGAAGACCATCTTTGGAAATACCAATAACGTATGGATTACCACCAACAGAAATTGTGGATTCCACTTCAAGAGTGGCCGTATTGATCACCGACAACGTATTGTCATATGTATTTACGGCATACACTTTACTGCCATCTGGACTCACTTCTGTTGCAGAGGTTTCCTTACCAAGCGTTACATCGGCTTCTTTAACCCCGGTTGCCGTATCGATAATAGACACTGATCCAGGTTGTTGTTCAGGTCCCATATTAGCTACATAAATCTTGGTGCCTGCGGCATTTACTGAAAGTCCAAATGGACGCTGCCCTACAGGAATCTCCGAAATTACTGAATCGCTTAGCATATCTACTACAGAAACCATACCCGCTTTATGCCTTGTTACATAAAGCATATCTCCAATTATAACCATTGCAATTGGCTCACCTGGCGCTGTTATTACATTAACGACCTCAAGTGTTCTCGTATTAATAACCGAAAGTGTACCATCAAATTTATTTGCCACATAGGCTTTGCTCCCATCCCGATTAAAGGCAACCCCATTTGGATCCTTCCCAACTGCAAGTGTTTTGCTAACGCTATCCGTTGTCGGGTCAATAACTGAAACGGTATTATCTAACCGGTTCGTTACAAATACCTGTGTTTTATCCGGATTTATAGCAGCACTATTGGGTGTCCTTCCCACTTTAATCTTCGCCTTTTCCACCGTCAAATCTAACAGATTTACAACATCAACGGTGCCATTAGAAAAGCTAGTAATGTACGCTTTATTGAATACCTGAACTGAGCTATTTTCAGCCGCATATACACGCCCTCCTTCCCTAATAAATAGGGACGAGCTTATGTTGACCAGTAATACAACTAACAGAATGCTGATTGCCTTCTTGGACCTGACTAATCGAAGCACACTCTCAACTTCTTTCCTATGTATTTTGTTACTCCCATGTTTAGGAAAATCATATCAACCACAACTCACCAAATTCTCACAAATTGTCGGTTAATGCCGAACAAAAGAAAAAAACAGAGAGATTTCTCTCTCTGCTGTAACTTTTTTCATATAAATACTAGGCCAGATATGCAGCTACACGTTCTTTAAACTCTGATGAAGGAAACATGCCCAGCTCCGAACGATAAACAATCTCGAATTTCTCATAGAGCCGTGCAATCTTTTCTTTATTTCCAAGTTTGGCATAAATATCAATCATTTGCTGGTTCATTTCTTCATGCAGCGGATATAAGCTTATGAACTTTTCTAATCGTTGCTCCGCTTTATGCCAGTCCTGAGTAGCACAATCACTGTCCACTAGCAATCGAGTCCAGGTTGTAAAATACTTGCAGTAAGCTTCCTCCAGCGAAATCTTCCATAGATAAGGCTTCCCATCCAGCAGGGGCCCCTGATATAAGAAACAAAGCCGCTCCATTTGAGTAGTGTTTTGTTTCCCTTCAGCCATTTCTAAATGAAACCTTTGATAATCAAGAGCATCATAACTTTCATTTCCGGTCTCCAGCATATAACCATCATTCATTTTACGGATTTCCATGCCGAAGCCCTTTTCTTTTAGCATTTTTTTCAAAAGGTAAATCGTATTATACAGGTTAGATGCCCCTCTCTCATCCTGCATATCTGGCCATAACAAATCAATTATTCTCCATTTACTGATATAACGACCTGCATTACATAGGAAATACGCGAATAATTCCTCTGCTCTGCGCGTTCGAAAATGAATGGGCTTGCCTTCTGAATCACAAACTTCAAATCCGCCAAAACAACGGATCATAGGCCTCGTTTTCTTTGGCTCTAGGATCACCGCAGGTCTCATTCGTTTAATAAGTCGTTCAGTGACCCTGTTGATCGCTTCGGGTGTTATTGGCTTAAGTATATAATCTAGTGCACTAACCTCGAATGCTTCCAGTGCATAATTCTTGTAGGCCGTTGTAAATACAATTTCCGGTTGATGCATCAGCTTCTGAATTCTGCTTGCCAGCTCAATACCATTCATCTTTGGCATTTCAACATCTATAAACACGACATCCGGTTGTAAATCAGGTATGCATTCCAGTGCCTCTAATGGATTTGAGAAGGCCCCGCTAATGGTATAATCTGGATTACGACCGATCAGTACCTTCATCAAATTCAAAATTGGCTTCTCATCTTCAACAATCACTACACGAATCATCGTGTTTCTCCCTCCATGCCCCCAAGGCTTGCTGGTAAATACATTGTTACTTTGGTCCCAAACCCAAGGTCGGAATGAATGGTTAGGGTAGCTCCGGGTATAGCGCCTAGACGCTTTCGAATATTATGGATTCCAATACTGCCATCCAGCTGCTCGTCTCCAGTTAATTGATATAGCAAGTCATCTGGCATACCCACACCATCATCTTCGATGATAACTTTCATATAGTTACTACCTGCTTGAACCGTGAGCGAAACTCTGCCCTGACCCTCTTTTTCAAACAATCCATGTCTGATCGCATTTTCAACAAATGGCTGAATACATAAGGAAGGGATTTCAACAGAACGCAGACCCTCATCCATAAAAAAAATAAAATCAAACCGTTCTCCAAAACGCGCTTTTTCGATCTCCACGTAGGCTTGAATCAGCTCTAACTCCCGGTGCAAAGGAACAACTAAAGTGGAACGGTCCATATCGAGAATATAACGGATGTATTGACTTAACATGGATAACAAATAGGCGGCTTTCTCTCCATCTGTATAACAGAAAGAGATCACACTGCTCAGTGCGTTATACAGAAAATGCGGTTTGATTTGCGCTTGATGAAAGGCATACTCATTTCGTATCGCTTCTTGTATCGATGTCTTCATTGCAATCAGCGTTTGAATTCTCGCAATCAGCGTTTCTCCATCAAATGGCTTAGTTATATAATCATTCGCCCCAGCCCTGAAGCCAAGCGCAATATCTGTTGGCGCGTCTTTTACTGTAGCAAACAAAATAGGTAAATCCAGAATGGAGTAACGCACCCGCAACGTTCGGCACAACTCAATTCCTGATATCCCCGGCATCATGACATCTAATATAACTAGGTCCATATTAGGGTACTGCTCCATTTTGTCCATTGCTTCATTCGCTGAAAACGCCGTAATTACATTGTAATGATGCCGTCTTAAAATATTCAACAGAATATGAATGTTAGAGGCCTCATCATCCACAATTAGGATCGTATATCCACTCTGATCCACTATATCAAGCGATGTCTGCTCAAAATGCGCGTGCTGCCCCACCCCTGTAGCTGCTACTTCGCGGTAGCCTGGGATCCGCTCGATTTTGGGCAAGGTGAAAATCATTCGAGTGCCTTGACCAACCTCAGACCAATCCACCCGAATCTCACCGCCCATCCGCTCAATTAGCTTTCTGCTAATATACAGACCCACACCCATTCCTGTGTAACCATCTTGCGGAAGTGGTTTATCGACTTGTTCAAAATATTCAAATATGGCGGTATGCATATCAGGGGATATCCCAGTTCCTGAATCTTCCACCGTAACAGATACTGTATTCCCCTCTACATAAGATTTTATGGTAATAAATCCTTTATCTGTATGTTTGATCGCATTATGAACTAAATTGTACATGACTTGTCTTAATCGACTATCATCCGCAAGCACCCACACATCGGGTTCCACCTGATTATCTAATCGCACAGATTTCCCTGCGAGCTCAAACTGCAACACATCAAATACAATTTGTGAAGCTACCCTTAGATCAACCACTGTCTGCTGTAGTCGTAATTCTCCATGCTTCAAAAGACTAACATCAATCAAATCCTGAATGAGCATAGACAGTTTTGTAGAAGTGTCCTTAATTAACCAAAGATTCTGTTTCTGTAATGGATACAGATTATCTTCGCCATCTTCTAATAAAAAGGATGTCATATTCATAATGCCATGCAGCGGAGTTTTGATCTCATGAGAAGTGTTCATCAGAAATTCATCTTTAAGCTGGTTCGAGATTAGCAACTGACGGGACAGCATTTCCGTCTTATCATAAGTATTTGAGAATCGTACAGCTAACATAATATTGAAGAAAACAATAAAACCAATGACTCCGCATTTACCCACCAAATCGGTCTGCAGAACATTTTCAGAGTAAAGACTTACATCAAAGAAAAATATCAGGAGCGAAATCGCACCGCCAATGAACAAAAACAGTTCTTTTCGATCCGTCGTCTGGCTCTGGCTGCGAACATATAAATAGATCATTCTGACTATGATTACCACCATAACGATTCCAAGATAGGTTACAAATAGATACTTCATACGAATGTGTACACCATACGGGAGCACCAAAACCGATACAAGATATAGGACAAATGGAGACAACACAATCTTCATCCTCTTACTTGACATCAACCGGGACTCGACCGAGCAGTAAAACATAATAATGATAATCGAACCGACAAACTGGCTTATTTCCAATAGCTTGTAAGTTGATTCAAAAGGGAAATGGGGTAATAACTGTTGAAATATCTTCTCTCCATATAGAGAATTGTTCAAAGAAAGAATAAGCAAATATAAACCGCTGAGCAAATAGGCCTTTTCTCTACGCCCAACGAAATAGAAGCTGAGATGATATGCTCCAAACATCCCCAGGATCAATATAATTCCAATGTCAGTACCCATCTGAATACTGTTCAGTTTTGTAATATCCGTGTGCACGCCCAGTGGGATTGAATTCACGATCCCCCCAGTAATAAAGTTGAAGTTAGACACTTGAATTATAATTTCTATCTCTTGGGTATTAGACTGAAAAAATACCGTATACGGAGTATTCCCTGGCTTAAATGACTCACTTTCTGTTGAAGGAACCCCGTCCTCTCCTTCCTGCTTCCCATTGATAAACAACTTTTGAGACATACGGATACTTCTTATTTTCAAACCAAGAATCTCATCCGAATCTTTGACCAACACTTTAAGTCGATAGGTGCCAGCCCCTTTACGGTCCATCCCATCTTCTATGATCTTGCCTTTCCATGTGCCTGGGACAGATAGATATGTAGATTTCTTATCTATACTTTGCTGAATCTCAGATGGATTCAGTAATTTATTTTCATAAAACTCCCATTCTCCGTCTAGATCAACTAATCCCTGTTTCTCAAAGTCCCAGCTCGACAAATCCAGTACGCCCTGCTTGGCCACCGGGGTATCTTGGTCCTGAATCGTTGGGGAAATAATACTTACTAATAGGGAAAAGGCAAGGATAAAAAACAACCCCATCCCAACTATTCCACGATATTTCATCGTCCTCAACCTTCAGGCTCCTCTCACCAGCGAGTAATTCTACCATTCTACTCCACTGCTCTCACAAAAATCTCTCAAAGTCCCGCCTGTAAGTCACTTCCAGACACTGTTTACCTATCCACCCCAAGCATCTCCAGCCCAAGCCGTACACGAATATCTTCTGCATTCTCAGTTAAATAAAGAGCGTAAGCTTTTATAATCGGCGTGTCTAACTCACATTGAAGTTGAAATAGCTTCTGTTGATCGAGATAAGGTTGTGCTATAGATCGTGGTAGAAATCCAAAGCCTGCTCCTAGTAGCAGCATGTCCAGCATAATCATCGAGTGATCGGTCTGAAGTGTCGGCACATAGCCCGCACCAACGATACTAGTAAACCATTCCGGAAACGGACCTCCCCACTCTAAATGACAATACTCCCGCTGAAAAAAATCCTCCCTGCTTACAGGTGTTTCTCTTAATTGTGTGGAGACCAGAATAATCTCATCTTCAAACAGGAGATGTCTGGTCACCTTAGGATGTTCCGGCGGGTCATATTTAATCGCAACCTGGACTATTCCATCCAGCAAAAGATCACGGATCATATAGCTAGAATCAATATAACTTAGGAATTTAATAGCTACCTTGGGATGATCACGTCTAAATGAAAGAATATGCTGCAGGTAATAATAATGCCATACGGACCCGGGTCCACTCAAAATGATATAGTTCTCCAGTTCTTCGGATAGAGTCACCTTACTCTCTTCAAACAAACGAAGCATCCGCTCAGCATATGGAACAAAAGATATCCCTGCCTGCGTTAAGCTAACATTCCGGTTATCACGTGTAAGGAGCACCTTGCCCACGGAGTTTTCTAAAGCTTTTATTCTTGCGGTAACGGCGGACTGGGAGATATGTAGATGTTCCGAGGCTTTGGTGAAATTTCGAATTCTGCATACCGCCAAAAAAGCTTCTAATTGAGATAAGTCCATGGATAACATCCTCTATGATTCAAAATATTAATGATTACGATCTATAAAATTCGTTATACAAATTATACGTATTCAGTTATGATTTCGCTATATTTTTAAACTTATAAGTGCTGGAGGAATTTATATGGTTAGCAATGTCAGAATCGAACAATTATTTACGATTAAGGAGTCTATTAATGAGCTTTCAAAGCTTCTAATACAGGTGGTGGAGGAAGGAGCCTCAATTGGTTTTTTACCACCCTTAGATCCGTCAGACTCTACATCATATTGGCACAATGTTTTGGCGCCCGATGTGATCCTTTTTGTCGCAACAATGAATGATATTATCGTGGGAAGTGTACAACTACATTTATGTACAAAAGCAAACGGAACGCATCGAGCCGAAATCGCAAAGCTAATGACACACCCTAATTATCGTCGTAATGGTATTGCTCGTTCTCTTATGGAAAAGGCTGAAGAAAGAGCTAAGCAGGAAGACCGGTCTTTAATAGTGCTTGATACAAGAGAAGGTGACCCTTCCAACCTCCTCTATACTTCAATGGGCTACATACAAGCTGGACGTATTCCGAGCTATGCGTTATCAGCAAATGGTGAATTACATGCGACGATTTTTTATTATAAGGTTATTGGCTAGACATTTTGAACTTAAAAACATTCTAAAAGGAAGAGTGGCGAAGGGGAATCTTGAAACTGTAGGAGCGATAGCGCCCGCCTTTGCCTCCGGATTTCAACCGTGAAACACGGTATATAATCAAGAAATCTGGGGACAACAGCGGCCGGAAGTCCAAGCATTCACCGCAGTCACACAATTACCTTAATAGAAAAATCTTAAGTTCAACTAATATAGACATTTATAAAACACCAAGTTATAGTATTAACAGCACTTTTAATAACCATTTTCAAAAGTCTAGAGGTGATTAAAATAAACCAAATCGCAAACAATTCTATTCGTGTTAAAAAGATAAATCAGGAGCTCATCAAGCAAGCCTTGAAATCGATGAAAGAAGGAACCAAATCAACGATTGCAACCGCCACCGGGTTAAGTATTGCCACTTGCGGAAATATTCTGAATGAGCTTATGGAGACAGGTGAAGTCATTGAGACGGAGCTGGAGGCTTCGAATGGAGGTCGGCCGGCCCGAAGATTCATCTATAATGTCGATTTCTCCTACATCGCATGCATCTATGCCAAAATTGAAGATGGCCAACAATCCTTAACCTATGCAGTAACGAATTCCATTGGCGAACGTGTAGATGATGGATATATCAAGGCTGAGAGTATTGACGCTACAACCATTGATCACTTAGTAGGCACACTAATTCAAGCCTATAACAACATCAAAGCCGTTGGCATTGGAATCCCGGGACTGGTTCACCGAGGCGTCATCAATATTTGTGATATCAACACTTTAATTCACGCTCCCTTAGAGTCACTCCTCAGAGAGAAATACGAGGTTGAAGTCACAGTTGAAAATGACATGAATCTAACCGTTTACGGATTCTATAAACAGCAGGATTACGAAGAGGATAAGACCATCGTCGTGTTGACCTTTATCAAAGGTGCCTTTCCAGGTGCAGGGATGATGATCGACGGGCATATCCACAAAGGCAATACTAGATTCGCGGGCGAAGTCTCATTTTTACCGTTTGGAATCTCGCGTGACGAGCAATTCATTCGTTTGGGGCAGACAGAAACGTTTATCCCATTGGCAGCTCATACCATCGCTTCATTGACGGCAGTTATTAACCCTGAGACGATTGCGCTCACAGGTGAACAAGTTAGACAAGAGGATGTGCCACATATCTATCAAAGTTGTCTGGCATTCATTCCAGAAGAGCATATGCCTCATCTAATTGTGCTGGATCACCCTGATGATTATTACATGAACGGATTAATTGCGATCACGCTGGAAAGCTTGACCTATTCGTTGCAGCTGGTTGAGAAGCGCCGGTAAGTATTTTTTATGACCCTAACATTTGCATTATCGATTAGATCTAAAACCAACAAGAACTTCAGGAGGAATTACGAATGGCAACAAACAAAGAGAATATGATTGCAGGAAAGCTTTACATGGCTGGTGGAGAAGAATTAGCTAGAGATAGTAAAAGATCCAGAATGCTCACTCGTTTATTTAACAACACGACGGAAGAACAAGGCGAATATAGAGTAGAATTACTTAAGCAATTATTCGAGTCTACAGGTGAATCGTTGCATATTGAGCCACCTTTCCGCTGCGATTATGGCAGCAATATTACTGTCGGAAATAACTTTTACGCCAATTTCGACTGCATTATCCTGGACGTAGCAAAAGTAACGATAGGTGAGAATGTTCTCTTTGGACCTAGAGTAAGCGTATATACCGCTGGCCATCCCATTGATGCGGACGTTCGTATTAGTATGCTTGAATTCGGTACACCGATTACGATTGGAAACAATGTGTGGGTTGGCGGAAATGCCGTTATCAATCCCGGGGTAAATATCGGCAATAATGTAATCATCGGCGCAGGCTCTGTCGTGACTAAAGATATCCCTGACAATGTAATCGCAGTGGGGAATCCTTGCAGAGTGCTAAGAGAAATTACAGAGGACGATAAACAACACTGGGAGAAGCTTAAAGAAGAGTACTACAGAGACATCGAGCAATAAAGATACCCGATTCTGGAGGTTCTCACGTTGAAAAAGCGTTTTGACGGATTTAATAAGGTTTATGCCATGCAATTGGCTACGATCTTTTTGGGGTTTATTGTGTTTGGGATATCGGAAAATATTAAAGGGCCAGCCATTCCTAGAATTCAGTTTGACTTCAGTCTGGACGAAAAGCAGCTGGGTACCCTTCTATCCCTAAACGCACTAGGTTATTTGATCGCCTGTTCCTTCACAGCTGTATTGGTTCGTAAGTGGGGGATCAAGGCTGTCAGTATTATTGCTTTCGCATCCATGATATTCTCTGGCGTTCTAATTTACATCTCACATAGCTATCCCCTCTTCTCGGCTTCATACTTCCTGATGTATATCGGAAACGGAATGCTTGAGATTGGACTTGCCATTCTGGGAGCACGTATCTTCGTTAAAAATACCGGGACCATGATGAACTTATCCCATTTCTTTTACGGATTTAGTTCCACGTTAGCACCCCTACTGGCAACAGGGCTGATGACGGTAAGTGTATTCGGTCATACTCTGGATTGGCGCGGAATGTATCTAATAATGCTTAGCCTTTCTTTACTGCCTATTTTATTTGCCTTACGGAGTACGTTTCCGGGTGACGATCTTCCACATGAGGACCGTATTCCCTTAAAAACACTTGTCCGTGACCCTGCTTTATGGCTAATGGTTCTTATCCTTTCCTTCGGAGTAGTGTCGGAGCTTGCTGTAGGCGGATGGCTCGTGAATTTCCTTGAAAAAGCATACCTGTGGGATACGGTTACTGCATCTGGGATGCTGTCTACCTTCTTTCTCTGCTTCTCGTTAGCAAGGCTCCTGCTGGGGCCGGTTACTGATAAAATTGGATTTAACCTATCGCTTATCATCTTTTCAGCCTTCTCTGCCCTGTGTACGTTTGCCGCAATTTTGGGTGGAGAAAAGCTCGCATTTCTATTTGCCGCTGCAGGAATCGGGATTGCGATGATTTATCCTACGGTTATGGCTTTTATCGCGAAAAGATATCCACATGGTAGCGACACCGCCATCACATTTACAGTCACATTAATGGGAGTGGGTAGCGTAATCGGCAACTATGCTATAGGTGCTGTGATCGAAGGCGTGAAGCGGCTTTACGGTGCAGAGACGCAAATAGGCTTATTACGCGGACTTCAAGCCGGTTATGGTTTTATCGGATTATGTGCAGCGATATGCGCGATATCCGGTTGTATTCTATATCGTTATTTACATCGCCGCCAAGAACTTATCTAACCTCATCTATATTACTTAAAAAACCTGTCGATTGAATCGGCAGGTTTTTTGGATTTGAACTATAGTTTCCCTGTATGTGCTGCACTGTACGATGAGCTAAGATCATGTATGATACGCGTAACAATGGCATCTGCTCTCGCGATTCCGCCAAGACACCTACTGCAGCCCACTCATCAGCTCCAGTATTTTTCTAACAATTTGCTCCTCTTCGTTGCTCACCTTTTCCGTTGCCAATTCACCAAGCTCTGTGTGTTCTCCAACACAAACCGAATGAGCGGAATGTCTAAACATTTCTATGTCGTTAGCATCGTTACCAAAAGCGATAAATTGCTGCATTTCTACGCCTAATCTCTTTAGTCCTGTCCATTTGTTCACACCTTGTGGACTTATATCAATAATATCTTCTTGTCCATGCTGGTAGATCACAATAGGCAGATTTTGCAGCTTATGTATAAGCTGTTCCCCGTTCAGACTGCTCAAAATAACTACCTTCACAAGCTCATCCAGCTCAGATGGACTTACATTTTTGGCGCGTTGTTCTGGATCTACATTTCTCCGAATGGGATGATCATCAGAACCCGAATATGAATAATCCCAGTGACTGTCAATCAAATAAGCTGCATTAAATTCTTCTATTAATTTCAAGAGGATGTCCGAAGTTTGCGCGTCAAAATGTATCGTCGAAATAACCTCTCCGCCTTTTGCAATAAATGCACCATTCCCGCCAACCATTGAAAAATGGTGCATATGTGCAGGCAACACAGGCAATAAATCACGAATAGGCCGGGCTGACGCAAAAATAACCTCATGACCTTTTTCAATTAGAGTATCCAAGGCTTGTACGATTCGTTCACTCAAAGGTTTGCCGCTAAAACATATGGTTCCATCTAAATCAAAAATAAATTTCATCGTCTATATCCTCCCCTTTTTCTCTATAATAACGAGTTCGTATATAATAGAAAGGACCGATGTCCAAAAAGGAGTACGCAATGAAAACTATTCAGGATCCAAATCTTATAGCACATTACATTACCCAATTTAATCTAAATCAAGTATTCACGACATCAAAACATGCTTTAATTCAGTTACGTGTCTATGAGCAGAATGAAATTATTTTGCATGAGGGCGATGAGCTGGACGGAATTTATTTTCTAGTGGAGGGGCGTACTAAGGTTTCTTCTAGTGTAGGAACGGGAAAATCCTTATTATTACGTTTCTGCTCACCCTTGTCTTTATTCGGAGATATTGAGTTCGTGCAAGAGGTTGTAGTCCAATCACAAGTGGAAGCCGTACAGCAAACCACCCTCTTATTTATCCCGAAACAAAAGGTTGAGTCTGACCTAATGGATAACCATAGCTTTAAAGACTTATTGCTGAAACATCTTTCTTACAAGCTTCTAACCTGCACATCCGCATCAAGAACGAACTTACTAGGCGCTGTCGAGGAAAGGTTTGCAAGTTATCTATTAACGATACAGCTCCAACGGGAGTTTGGAAAAGAAATTCAGACACCCTATATCCCAGATATAGCTTCGTTAATTGGGACTACTCCCCGCCACTTAAACCGTGTCATTCAGCGGCTCACCGACATGGAGATCTTATATAAAGTTAAGCAAGAAATTGTAGTACTCGACTGGGAGCGTTTGGATGAATTATCTAACGGAATAAGATTTGAATAACCTAAAGGCCCATCATTCAATTGAGGATAAAATGATCGATGTCATCATAACGGATATCGATCTTTTCTCCGTTTCTTTTGACAAGATTTATATACAGAGGAGTTGTATCAACACTTCCGCCACCAACTAATACATGGTAGTCATCATTGATTTCATATTTGCGGATGTACAAACCTGAACCGACGTCTTCAAAGGGATAACCTTCAAAATCCTTCCACGACAACCCCTCGCCTTGCTGAGCTAGATCCCGTACTTCATCAATGGACAATATCGCAGCTTTTTTATCATTACAGGCTGAAAGTATAATCGTCAAAGCAAACAATAACAGCATTATCAAGTTACGCTTACTTCTCATTCATAAACCTCCCAACTCTTGAATATCCGGTCTCCAGAACGTGGAATACGGTTCAATTGAGGCAAATAGCTCCTCTAGTGTAAAAGGTGTGTTATTCAGAACCATCACGTCCTGAAAAAAACTAAGGTCAAATTGGAAGACCAGCCGCTCACTTTTAGGTGAAGCCATCACATAATGAATATCTCCACCTTTGATGAAGACGAACTCATTTTCTTTTAGCTGCATCGGCTGGTCATTTACTCCAAGGTTCACTTTCCCTTTAACAATCCAGATAATTTCCATTTCCTTATGCCAATGTGGTGTAGTTAATATACTGCCATCGTTCTCAATACAGCGGTACGGAAAGGCTTTATCCAGTCGTGGGAATTCCAAATAAATGGCCATC
Source organism: Paenibacillus sp. FSL R5-0744 (assembly GCF_037972555.1). Lineage (NCBI taxonomy): Bacteria > Bacillati > Bacillota > Bacilli > Caryophanales > Paenibacillaceae > Paenibacillus > Paenibacillus sp. FSL R5-0744. Next base: position 2,029,453 of record NZ_CP150228.1, on the reverse strand, counting down.
TGATCATCTCTCTTACTTATTTAGTGGATTTATAATCTCATTTATAGCGGACAAAGGCGAGTTTGGCTATTGAAGCTGAAACGTAAAAAGAGCTATCCATTACCCAACCAGGGAGCATGGACAGCAAATTTTAGGGATCGTTAATGATTCAATTTCTCTCATTTCGTAATTGCTCCACCATCCCGACGAAACTGCTTGGGGGTCAAGCCAGTGTATTTTTTAAATAACTGTGTATAGTAACTTTGGCTACAAAATTTAAACATCAAAGCGATTTCGGAAATAGACTGATTCGTGTGAATGAGGATCGACTGCGATTCCTCAATTCTACGCCGGTTGACAAATTCCGTGAGCGGCATACCCGTTTCACGCTTGAAGCGGTCGGACAAATAACTGGGATGCACACCAACATGCCGGGAGATCAGGCTAAGGCTCAAATCTTGAAACAGATGCTCGCGTATAAAATATACGGATAAATTGACAATATGTGAATAGTGAAGGTTCTCCTTCTGCTGGCGCATCACTGTAATGAATTGCAGGACCATTTCATATTCGTATCGATGAAGTGCCTCAATCTCCGTCGTAGCTTCCACCGCACGGATGAACGTATCACTCAGCTGAAAAGCGGTCTCAGGGTCAACACCACCCCGGATAATCGCACGTGTAAACAAGGTGCAGGATGCAATCATAGCGTTTTTCTTGGAGCGCAGCGGATATCGGGCTAGCGTAGCAGCTTCCATTGCGTTAATTCTATGCAGTGCTTCCAGTGCCCGGTTCTCGTCACCAAGTCGGATAGCTTCCAAAAGCTCTTGTTCATAATCCAGCGGAGGATGGACAAATCCCTCTGACAGATCCACAGAACGTGTGGACCAATATTCCGGTAGTTTATGTTGTCCTTTAAGTTGATCCATACTTGTTACCTCACCTAAAAATTTTGATAATATCCTAAATAATTTAGTATAATTCTAGCCCTTTCGGACTTAAAATTCAATTCATAACCATCAAGGGAGGAAACATAAGCATGAGCTGGAGCATTGCCAATCAGGGATTGTCGGCAGATACCCTACTGAATTTGGAAAGTATTTTTGCGCTGGGGAATGGATATTTGGGCGTGCGTGGCAATTTTGAAGAAGGGTATTCCGATAAAGAAATCCGCAGTATCCGCGGAACGTATTTAAACGCCTTTCACGATGTAATTGACATTCCCTATGGGGAGAAGCTATTCGCCTTCCCTGGTACACAGCAAAAATTGGTTAATATTATAGATTCCCAAGGGATAAATATTTATATAGGTGAAGATATGGAGCCATTTGCACTTACAGCAGAGAATGTCCTCGCCTATGAGCGTAACCTCCATCTGGACAAGGGATATTCGGAGCGTAAAATCCACTGGAAATCCCCCTCCGGTAAAGAACTCAAGCTGCATTTCCGTAGACTCGTTTCTTTCACTACCCGTGAACTTTTTGCCATTCATCTGACTGTTGAGCCTATCAATTTCACCGGTCCAATCCGGGTTGTCTCTCGTGTAAATGGCGATGTTAGTAACTATACTAACCCGAATGACCCGCGTGTAGCTGCAGGACATTCCAAACGCCTGAGCGTAGTAGCGTGCGAAGCTCGGGGTGAATATGTATGCCTGGAGAACGTGACGATGTCTTCGGCCCTGCGGACCTCCTGTGTTACCCGACATGAATGGGAAGGGGACTGGCAGGTTGAAACTCAGGCTGGAGAAACCGATGCTACAGTGACGGCAACCGCCTCCTTGTCTGGGCCACTATCACTGACCAAATGGAATGTCTATACCGATACACTACGACATGAACAAATGCTTGTAGATACCGGTATTCAGGTACAAGAATCATTGAAGCACCTCTCCTTTGAAGACATGCTGGAACAGCAGGAGCATTATTTGGCTGATTTCTGGAAGCGTTCCGATGTAGTCATTGAGAACGACTTGTCGCTTCAGGAGGGCATACGTTTCAACCTTTATCAGCTGCTGCAATCAGCCGGACGCGACGCGCATAGCAACATCTCCGCTAAAGGCTTATCCGGTGAAGGGTACGAAGGCCATTATTTCTGGGACACGGAGATTTATATGTTCCCTGTGTTCCTAATGACTTCGCCTGACTTGGCCCGGCAGCTCCTATTATACCGGTATTCCAAGCTGGAGGAGGCAAGGGAACGTGCTAAAGAGATGGGTCACGCCCAAGGTGCATTGTTCCCATGGCGGACGATTTCAGGTACGGAATGTTCCTCCTTCTTCCCATCCGGTACAGCTCAATATCATATCAGCGCCGATGTAGCCTACAGCTATATCCAATACCATCTAGCGGAAGAAGATGACGCCTTCTTGCTCCAATACGGTGCCGAGGTGCTATTTGAGACAGCGCGGCTTTGGATGGAGATCGGTCATTACTACGAAGGCAAGTTTCACATCGATGAAGTGACTGGACCGGACGAATACACATGTCTTGTGAACAACAACTATTACACCAATGTAATGGCCAAACATAATTTAAAATGGGCCGCACGCAGTTTTGCGCGACTTCAAGAATATGACGAGGCTGCATTCCAAGCTTTGTGTGTGCGCCTGCATGTAACTGGACCAGAAGCAGACAGCTGGCTGAAGGTGGCGAATGCCATGCTGCTTCCTTACGACGAGAAGCTGGGCATTAATCCGCAGGATGATACTTTTTTACGCAAAGCGGTCTGGGATTTCGAGAATACACCACCGGAGAAACATCCGTTGTTGCTGCATTACCATCCACTCACGCTATACCGTTATCAGGTCTGCAAGCAAGCCGATACTGTACTGGCTCATTACTTGCTGGAAGACGAGCAGTCGCATGAGACCATTCGTAAGTCGTATGATTATTATGAGCAAATCACTACCCATGATTCCTCCTTGTCCTCTTGCATATTCAGCATTATGGCTTCGAAGATCGGGTATAAGGACAAAGCGTATAACTATTTTATAGAGACAGCGCGGCTCGATCTCGACAATACGCACGGAAACACTAAAGACGGATTACATCTCGCCAATATGGGTGGAACGTGGATGGCTATTGTGTACGGTTTTGCCGGAACACGTCTCAAGGAAAATGGCCTGTCGCTCGCTCCGTCCCTACCTGCGGGCTGGCAGAAATATAACTTCCGCCTCACCTTCCGCGGCCGCCTCATTGCTGTAACCATTCGCGAGGAAGGTGTGGAGCTTGAACTGCTAGAGGGTGAAGCACTTGAACTTACGCTCTACGGCCAATCGGTAACTCTGGGCAACGAGAAGCCGGTAACTCAGGCGCTGCAAGCCTAATCATAAGGAGCGAAACACAATGAATGCAACATCTCAAATTCAAGCCGTAATCTTTGATCTAGACGGCGTTATTACCGATACCGCAGAATATCATTATCAGGCTTGGGGCATGATTGCGAAAGAGCTGAGCCTCCCGTTCACCCGAGAGTTCAATGAGAACCTCAAAGGTGTATCGCGCATAGCCTCACTGGAGTTGCTACTTGGACAAGCGGCAACTCCGCACACCTATTCTCCCGAAGAGATGGAGGAGATGGCGACCCGCAAAAATGAGTTTTATCAGCAACTCATTCAGCAGGTAACCCCAGCCGATGTGCTGCCTGGTATTTCTGAATTGCTCGCCGAGCTGAAGGACCACGGAGTGAAGACTGGCATTGCCTCCGCTAGTAAAAATGCCTTTACAGTTATCCGCCTTCTAGGTATGGAGAAAGACTTCGGAGTTATTGTAGATGCAGCCAAGCTTGCTCGCAACAAACCAGACCCGGAAGTGTTCCTGACCGCCGCCGATGCGCTTGGAGTAGATCCGCAATTTTGCGTCGGGGTCGAAGACGCAGTCGCCGGGGTAGAAGCGATCAGAGCGGCAGGTATGTTCGCTGTATATATCTCCTTACAGGAGAGCTTGTCCAACGCTGATATGAACTTGAACAACACTGCTGAACTTAACTACTCCGAGCTAAACCAACAATTCGCTAATAAGAATAGAGTAACTAAATAATCGGGTATTCCAGTCTCAATATATGTAAGTCACGAACTAAGCCGGCAAGCTCCTAAGGGAAGCTTGCCGGCTTTTGTTTGAAATTTCCAGAAAATCCGCTTCTGATTTCGATCATCAATAACCTATTGATAATATTGCGCTTGCGCTTTCCACATAGTGCTGTACTCCTGCTGATCTTTCAACAATTGATCATGTGGACCGTATTCGTGCAATTCACCATTGTTAAAAAGTGCGATTTTATCGCAGAATTTACAAGCAGATAACCGATGTGATATATAAATAACGGTTTTATTTGCTGCCAAAAGATTGAAGTTGTTGTACATCTCAAACTCCGCATAAGGGTCCAACGCAGCTGTAGGCTCATCCAGAATAAGAATAGGTGACTTTTTGAGTAAAGCCCTAGCAATTGCTATCTTCTGACTTTCACCACCCGAAAAGTCTGTGCCTCTATCATCAAAGATTTTAAATACCTGTGTATCTAGTCCTTTGTCCAAACCTTTCATTTTTGCTTCCAATCCTACTTGATTAAGCATTTCTTCCATTTCCTTATCCGATGTTTCGCTATCCTTCGCGCATAAGTTGTCTTTGATAGAAAATGAAAATAATTTATAATCCTGAAACACAACACCTAAGATTTTCATATATTCATCGTATCGATAATCTTGAATAGATCTTCCATTCAGAAGAATCTCTCCTTGATCAGGTTCATACAATCGGCAAAGCAGTTTAATAAAAGTCGTTTTACCTGCGCCATTTTGACCTACTATAGCTATCTTCTCTCCATTTTTTATGGTCATTGATACATTTTTTATTGAATAGCTCTCATTTCCCGCATATTTAAAAGACACATTACAAAATTCAATCTCCACATTCATGAGTTTCTCAAGACTCTCTCTTCCGCTTTTCATTGTTGGTTTTAGACTTTCAAACGCTCTAAACACCTCAATGTATTTACACATTTGTCGAGATTCTACGTAAGCATTCATTGCCAACGAAACTTGTGTTGAAAAGCTATTCGCGGCAGAAATATACATAACAAAACCACCCATTTGAATCTTACCTGTAACTACTTTCACAACCATGTAGGCGTAGATAATGACCATTTGCAATTGAAGGTTAACGCTCGTCAGTCCTTTATATCTCCCTACTTTTTCATATAGACCACCAAAACCACGAACACTTTCATTATGGTAAATATCCACTTTATTCAGCAAATAAGGAGCCATCCCAAACAAACGGATATCTTTAGCCATGGAAAAATCAACTACCAGTTTGGAATAATAACCAAATTTCCGATTCAGAGGAGCTAATAATTTATGAAAATTGAATTGAGCTTGTTGCGACTTTTTAAAGATAAAGGTATTAAGTGCAATCATCCCAATAATCAACATAATGATTCCAATGTTTAGCGTAAAGATTAAGGCCGTTAGCCCCAAAAGGGAGAGCATTGTTTGCAGTAAAGTCTTCATACTATCCAACATTTTACGTATAACATCCTGCTGTCTTATGGGAGCAAGCGCCTGTTCTTTAAGATCTAGCACTTTGGAATTCTCTAAACTCTCATAATCCAGGTCCATAATATGATTTCCAATATGTAGCTCTAAACTATCCATGACCACTAAATTAAACAGTTCAATTTGTTTATTAAGATAACTTTGGAGCAGCCCCAAGACAGCATTACCTGCCACCAAAATTCCTATCCAGAGGATAATATACATTTCGCGGCCGGCTCCCATCATTTCATCAATCAAATATTTGGGAAGAATGATGTTTATAAACGGGAAGATTGCACTGCATAATGAAGAAACCACCATTAGCGGAATGTACGATTTAGACATGGTATGTACTAACTTGCAAAAGTAAAGGGTCACATTCCAATCCTTTTTCAGTGCAGGGAATGGATTCATCAGCTAGGATTCACTCCCTTTATAATATTGTGCTTGAATCTGATACATTTGATTGTATCTTCCATTTTGTTTCATTAATTCACTGTGAGAACCCGCTTCGGCAATTTCTCCTTGCTCCATATACAGTATCTGATCACAGAACCGTGTGCTGGACAAGCGATGGGAAATATATAATGCTGTTCTCTCTCCGATCATTTCATTAAATCTTGTATACAGATTGAATTCTGCAATTGCATCAACTGCTGCAGTCGGCTCATCCAAAATAATCAAATCTCCATTCTTATAAAGCGCCCTTGCCAACATCATTCTTTGATTCTCCCCTCCAGAGAACTCAACGCCTTGATCATCTAAAAACTTTTGCATTGGGGTGAGAATACCTGATTTCAATGAGGCGACTTTTTCGCTTAGTCCCGCTTTTTCAAGACTGTCATGAATTCTTAAAGCGTCAGACTCTCTATGTTCTTTTAGAGAAATATTCTCTGCTAATGAGAAAGCGAGTACGCGAATTTCTTGAAATACCGTAGAAAATAATCTCCAGTAATCCGTTTTAGCAAAATGTTTGATATTGATTCCATTCAGCGTAATCTCTCCACCATCGGGTTCATACAACCTGCATAACAATTTGATAAGCGTTGTCTTGCCAGCACCATTATGACCCACAATAGCAAGTCGTTGATGTGGAGGGATGATGAAGGATATTTTATTAAACACAGGCTGGCTAGTACCAGGATAAGTAAAGGAAACTTCTTTAAATTCTATCGAATAAGGGCCAGTTGGGAGTGTATGCATACCTCCTTCCCCCTGCTTATCTTGCGGTATCTCTAAAAAGTTACGGAGTTCCTCTATGTATAAATTCTGTGTGCGCAGATGGGCTAAATCTTTCATAAATCCCTGAAGAACGCCAGAAAATCCAGCGACAGCAGTTGTGTACATCACAAAATCACCTATAGTTATCCTCTGATGAAGGTAAAGATACGCCAAATAACCATATACAATCCCCTCACGGAATAACCGGATCAAAATATCTAATATTTCACTTTGAAAATAAGAGCTGCTGATTGAGGACTGAATTTTCTGTCTATTTTGAACACTTGAATGGTATAGGGAGACCAATGTATTGTTAAAGGAATTAATCCGAATTTCCTTACCAAAAGTAAAGTCTTGCATAATATCCGAATAATACTTTCTCTTCCTCTCCAATTCCGAAAGTTGTTGTTCATGTTCATACTCATAACGTTTAGCACGTAGGGAAAACACATAAGAACACCCAATACTTACAATTAGAAAAACAATAACAGCAAAATTTAATCCTCCAATTACAGTGATATAGCCCGCAAAAGCAAGAAATCCAGCCAGACATGAAAAAAATGTATGAAAAAATCCCTGAAACCCATTCTGCACACTTTGTAGAGAACGCTTGGCCTGCTCCATCTGATTAAGATAACCGGGATCTTCTGTATTTTTGAAATCAACATTCATATTTTGTGCAGTGTGGGCGTGGATCTGTTTAAATACAACTTTCATTAATTGAGTTAAACCCAAATTTTGTAGATATCCTGTAAAATAGCTAGTGATAGTCAGTATTAAAAACATCAGTGAAATTAGGAAGATAAAATGTTGAGGTCTTTGCTGTCCCGTCAGTTCATCTATAATAAATTTTGGGAATAGGATTAAAAGGAAGGGCTGCACAGCTAAAAGAAGCGTTACAGTAGAGTAATAAATAATGGAACGTCTACTGTTAATCCATGATGTGGAGAGGACATAGCGAATGCTGGTCCAAGTGGAGGTTAATGATTTTGTTCTCATTACATAAAGTTCCCCTTAGTATTTAAAATGTTTCTTGATTACATTTTATCAATACTATTATTTGGAAACAGTATGAATAAATTAGTATAAACAGTATTATTTTAGGTGGATTAACGAGTGAATTCATGCATCACAAATAAAAAGGTTCTTGCTAGCCGAAGCTAGCAAGAACCTTAATCTTTAGTTTCATCCTCAGAACACCGACTTCTATTCGCCATTGCGGGCATCCTCACAGTATTCCGACTTTATCAGACCTATCTTTAAAAAGCTTCTTTATAGTGAGTCCAAATAAAACACAGCAAGTCAGTGCCGCACAAAAATCAGCAATAGGCTCAGCAATAATCACTGCATCTGTTTTCGGGCTAATAAATGTCGGGAGCAAAAGTACTAATGGAATAAGCAAGATAATCTTACGCAAGATCGCGATAAAAATAGAAACTCGTGCTTGTCCCAAAGCAATAAATACTTGTTGAAACGCTAATTGAATACCAAAAATACAAGTGCCAAGGAAAAATATCTTCATTAATCTAGCGGTCAGAGCCACAAGCTCAGGATTATTGGTAAAAATGATAATGGGCAGCTTCGGAACAAAAATGGCCACGCCCCACATCGACAATCCGAAAGCTGCGCAAAAAACACTGCAATATAAAATGGTAGATTTTACACGTGCGAAATCGCGAGCTCCATAATTATAGCTAATAATAGGCTGTGCCCCTTGTGCAAAACCAGATAACAACGTCCCAAATATTTGCATCAGCGTGCCCATAATCCCCATGGCAGCAACGTACATATCGCCTCCAAATTTAGCTAAGGACGTGTTAAATACAATTTGAATTAAACTTTCGGTCGACATCATAATAAACGGAGAAAGCCCCAATGCAAGTACACTTGCCGCTTCTTTAGGTTTAATGCGCATATTCGATAGACGCAAGCGCAGATGAGCTCGTTTAGAGATTAAGAACCCTAATACCCAAATAGCCGAAATAAATTGGGCAATTACAGTTGCCAACGCTGCACCCTTAATGCCCATATTCATCTCAAAAATAAAAATGGCGTCAAGGACGATATTCACAACCGCTCCAATACATACCGTGAGCATGGCTGTTTTGGCGTATCCTTGTGCTGCAATGAACGGATTCAATCCTAAAGAAATGAGCACAGCCACAGTTCCTAGAAGGTAAATGCTTAAAAAATCGTCGGCTAGCGGCAATGTATCGTGACTCGCCCCGAATAACGTTAAGAATGGCGACTTAAAGATAAGAAACAAAGCGGTTAGGATTATGGATGCCATCAGCAGCATAGTAAAACAACTTCCCAGTAATTCTTCTGCTTTTTTATGTTCTCCTTCGCCCATCTTTATGGAAGCTAGGGGTGCCCCACCAGCTCCGATTAGAGCTGCAAATGCTGAAATCAACATAATAATCGGAAAAGATATCCCTATAGCGGATAAGGCAAGCGTTCCCCCCTCCTCCATTCTTCCAAGAAACATCCGGTCAACTACACTGTACATGGCATTGATTAGCTGAGCTATAACGGCAGGAATAGCCAATAAGAAAATAAGCTTGGGTATACTTTGGTTGGCAAAACGATCCTTCATTTGATTATTCATTTATTCATTTCCAATATAGCTTCACGGAGGCTTTTAGGAAGCTTTTTGACAACCATATCGTAGGAATGGTCTATCATGTCAAAGACATCCGACGCTGACAAGGAACCATCGATCATGATTGAATTCCAGTGTTTTTTATTCATATGAAAGCCTGGTCGAACGCAATCATGTTGCTCTCTTAAGTTCTCCGCAATGATCGGGTCACATTTTAGATTTAAGCGAACAACCTTCCCTGTTTCCTCAAAAATAAGTGCGAACATTTTATCAGCCACTTTGATGACCAATGGAGTAGCCCCAAACGGATGCTCCTTAGTCGCCCCTTTCTTTTTCAAACAATATTCGATGATGTTATTCTTCAACTCTCTCTCTCCTTTTCTGATCAAAGATCTGATCATTTCTGCCATTAACCACGTTTCTTAATTATATCATTTTGTTCACCCGAGCAGTTCCCACAATCATTTATAACAGAGAAAAGACCGTCTCCATCAGGAGCGGTCATAAAGTTCATTAATATAAAAATAATAGTAATGCGACAACTTCTCTCAGAACACCCGCTTCTGATCCCGGTCATCAATAATAATCTGGACGGCTTCTTTAAACCGAATCGCATGAATAATTTCCCGCTCCCGCAGGAACTTAAGGCTATCCTGCAGATCCACATCATCCGTCATATCAATCAGCCACTGGTATGTAGCCCGAGCTTTTTCCTCCGCTGCAATGTCCTCATACAAATCTGCCAGCGGGTCACCCTTAGCTTGAATATAAGCAGTTGTAAACGGTACGCCTGAGGCATTATTGTAGAACAAGGCATGATCATGTGCTGCAAAATGTGGTCCTAATCCAGCTTCCTCTAATTCGCATACCGACGCATCCTTTGTCAGCTTGTAGATCATCGTGGCAATCATTTCGAGGTGGGCGAATTCTTCTGTAGAAATATCGTTCAAAACGCCAATAACTTTATCCGGAATCGTGTATCTTTGATTCATATAGCGCAGGGCTGCGGCGAGCTCACCGTCGGCTCCTCCGTATTGCTCACTTAAATAACGCGCCATCCGGATATCACATTTACCGACCCGTACCGGATATTGCAGCTTCTTCTCATATATCCACATTCGGGAACTTCCCCTCCTCTAGAAACTTAGTTCCTTACAGTACACACTTCTTACACCTGCCAAGGCCAAGGAGCCTGATTCCATTCCCACGGACATTTCGAATAAGCGCGACCAAAATTCTGCAGCGGACCATATAATTCCTGAAATTGATTCGCTAGCTTGGTACGTTCCTGAGTCAGCTGATTAAATTGTTCAATACTTCTTAAATCATCTGGATGAGTATTCAGATATAAGTTTAACTCCACCAAGGCAAAATCAAGAGTCTGCAGCTGTTCAAGCATTTCATAATATCGTTGATCGCAAGGGTTTGCCTCCATAGTCTACTTTCCTCCTCCTTTGCACTTAGATTCATACGGGCTGAACAGTGCTGGCCAGAGCGTGCCATACTTCAAAGCTTCCTGTAAACTAAACTGCGGAAGATCGGGTGGCTGAAAGTTAATGAACTGATTCGGTGGAACTACATATGTCTTGAATGGCACCGGTGGGCAAGGATCAAACGGGCCCCTAAACGGGGTATACCTCCGTAGCTGTGATTCCATTTTTCGTACCTCCTTTGTTCCTGTTCCTTGTTTATTACTCCCTTAGCTAACTTATGACAGCAGGACACATTATAAAACGTTATTTATAAAAAAAGCACTGGAGCAAGATTTGTCATGCAATTGCACAACAAATAAGCTGCCTTCGGAAAAGTACCGAAAACAGCATAAAACTTGGATCTTATTGAATATTAAGATCTAGACTTCACTTTTTTGACGAATCTTCGCGGGTAATCTCAAGGATATCCAACATAAAAACAAAGATGGGAATGCCAAGAAGAAGTCCCCAGACACCTATATAATGCTCAGAAAACAACAACACGATAAAGGTGTAGAACATCGGCAAATTCATTTTTGTGGACATCAACTTGGGATTCAAGAAATAGCCTTCTATAAAATGTAATATCGCAATAATCGCCAGCACATAAGTGACTGTTGTCAGACCGCCGATGTTGTAGCCGATGATTAAGAGCGGAATGAGCGAAATCAAAAAACCAACCACCGGAATGAGACTGAGCAGAAAAATCAAGATCGATAAGGCAAATAAATATGGGAAGTTAAGCAGCCACAAGCCAATAATAGTAAGACAGGTGTTGAATAAGGCAATGAGAATTTGCGCTTCAATTACTTTCCCAAAGGAAATGATGAATTTTCGGCTGAAATACTCCAGATCTATATAAAACCAGGCAATTCGGCTCTCTTTCATTCTAGAAGTGAAACTGACGACCCGGTTCTTCTCCAGAATAAACACAAAACTTAGAATGGTCGATATAACGAAAGTCGCACCCCAGTTGCTAACCTTCAGCACATAATCGATGCCTCTTTTGATGTAGGACTGATAGTTAAGGTCCCTGAGCATATCATACAAATACAATGTAATCTTGTTCTGCGGGAGATCTTCTGGTTTAAGATTGGTAAGGAAGATGGTTAATTGCTTAATCTGTTCCAATACTTTAGGGAGATACTTAGCAAGGGCCAGTACAATCACTGCGATTAAAGCGAGGTATAAAATAACAATAATCACCTTACTGTTAACCTTCATAAATTTACCAATTCGTTTACTAAGCAATGTCTGAAAGCTGTTCATGACAAAAGCAATCAAAAACGTCAGTAACACCAGATTAAGCATCCCTCGAATACTGAACAGCAGCAACCCGATAAGTGCGAGAATAAAAAAACGCCTGGTGGTTATATTCGCGTAGAATCGCTTCAATACATTCATAGATCTTGCTCCATTCGATTGCGATTAATATTGCTGATCATCCATTGGCTATAAAAAGGAAAACTTAGCCCCCACAAAAAAGCCGATGGAAACAAAAAGGAGTGACCAGGTTAGCGCTCCTGCAGTCGTTATGAGTATATATTTTTTGAAAGACATAGCACTGATTCCAGAGATATAGCTTGATACATGCCTCAGACCGGGAATGAAATAGGCAATGAAAATCGCCCAGTTGCCGAACCGCAAAAACCATCTTTTCATACTGGCAAAACGCTTGGGTGTAAGGCCAACCCACTTGCCGAATTTTTCTACCACAGGTTGCCCTAGTCTTAAACCAATGGTATAGCTGATAAGCATTCCGGTGATAGATCCCATGAAACAAACCAATACCGAAAGTGAAAAGTCCAAAACCATAACGGAGGATAAATAGCCTACAAACAGCATTAACACCTCATCCGGTACAGGAAGTCCGATAATCCCAAGTGCCATAAGGGCAAATATGGCTAAATATCCGTACTGCGAAATGATCTCAATAATCCAAGGCATGGGTGTATCACTTCCTGTTGAAGGATTTTTTAAGTGACGGAAATGGGATACGACTGACCATCATTACGGACAGTATTGCCATTAATACGATGACTAGTCCTGGTTTCATGCGTTCATCTAGTAAAGAAATCATCGACAGAATGACTCCAGCAGCAGTAATGGGCATCCCCACGAACCCTTTGGAAGGTGCCGATAGATTAAATCTGGCCAAACGAAGTGCACCACAGATCAAAAAGAATACTGAAGCTGCAGGTCCAATCCAGTGAGCATCTTCTAACCTATACAATAAGATAAGGAAGGTTGGCGCTAAACCAAATGATATAATATCCGCCAATGAGTCCAATTGTTTACCGAATTCACTGGTACATTGCAGTATCCTTGCCAGTAATCCATCGAGTACATCGCATATTGCCGCAAGCAATATCATAAATAAAGCCAGGCTGTATCGTTCTTGAATCGTGAAATACAAAGATAGTGATCCGAGTCCCAAGTTTGCAAGTGTGCACATTGAAGGCAACCAATTCAATTTCATACGATTTCACCCCTTTCATTGTAGTATTTTTGTTGATCCGTTTAACCTTCAAAGGTCACAGTAAAGCTGACGCCGTTCTCCGTATTTTTCACAGAATAAAGACAAGCGTGCATATCTAATATTCGCTTCGCAATGGAAAGCCCCAGACCTGTACCGCCCGTCATTCGACTGCGAGATGGCTCAGACCGATAGAACCGTTCCCAGATTTGCTCTAGCTGATCTTCGGGGATGGATTCTCCTATATTTTGAACAGTGAACACAATAGTCTGGGCATGACTCTCAATATTGACGGTGATAGAACTTCTTTCTTCTGCATGTCTGATAGCATTAGTCATAAAATTCAGCAGAACTTGTTCGATCCAGTTCACATCAGCATATATCGGTAATTCGTTTGCAGGAATAATGATGACCTCCAAATGTTTTTCACTCAGCAAGTGAACCAGCTTGTCCGTCACCTTTTCCGTCAGTTCACTTAACATAAAGGAAGTTTTCCGAAGTTTAATCGTGCCCGACTCCAACCGCGCTAGATCTAGCATATTTTTAACAAGAAACTCCATTTTATCTGCTTCCTCAATAATCACCTTAATGTAGTGATCCTGCTTGCCGGCGCTAACGCCGTCTTCTAATCCCTCGGCAAAACCTTTGATAATACTGAGCGGTGTCTTCAATTCATGGGAGGCATTAGCAAAAAAGTCCTGCTGCATGATCTCCATTCTTTGTTTCTGCTCCATATCCTCAACTAGCTGCTGATTGGCCTCTCTTAACTCTCGTAAAGCAGAATCCAGACTTAGTGATAAGGTGAACATGCTATTAGAAAGACTGCCTAGCTCATCCTTCTGCCGAATCGATGTGTCCCCTGTAAAGTCCAGAGAAACCATCCGTTTGGCTATGTTGTTTAACTTAATTAGCGGACGTGTTACCATTTTCGAAAAAAAGAGAGAAAGAACCAAAATCAGAACAATGCCGCCTATTCCCAGATATAAAAAGAACCAACGCAACGCCTCGTTCGAATCCTTGACTTCCTGTAATGAGGTGACTGTGAATAGTAGTTCAATTTCTCCGGTACTTTGTTTAAGGGGTAAAATAATCACCGAATTGCGACTCCCACTCCAGGGAGCAATCCAGTCTTGCTTCTGTATTTTCAAATTCTTGAAGTCGTTTATCTGCGCCGGTGTCAAAGGAAACCATTCCTCTAGAGCTTCAAACAGTATTCCCTGGCGTGGATTCCATATTTTCAAATCAGGCAATACAATTTCTGTAACAGTACCTGAAGCGTGAATCATCCCAGTCTCTTCCGTATCCCCTATTGTTCCGGTCTCTTTTTTTGTAATACTTATAGGGTAGATTATAGCGGGTGAAGAACTGTCTTCATCCAGTAGTTCGCCTTCGATGCTGAGCTGATCATCTACTTTAATGTTCGCTGCTCTAAGCGCATCTCCGTACTGATTCATGAATAGGGATAAAGAAACAACCATACTCTTTCCGTCATCATCAATTAACTTTATATGAAATGGATCTTCCGAATTCATTTTTCCATCCAGCTTCAAAATAACCATTTGTGTTTTATTCCGCAGCATAAACCGAACGAGCTCCTGGGAGGTTCGAGTGCTTCCCCACGGCTCGCTTATATATCTTGCAGCAAAGCTCTTAAGATGTTTCTCCACGCGGTTCTCTTTTTGCTTCTGATAGAAATTGTCAAACAACAGCAATTGGCTTAGAATGACCATGCCATAAAAGCAGAGGAAAAAGATAACGGTCATCACAAACAGTTTAAAAGTAATTCCCCGTCTTCTCATGCCTCTTCCTCGAACATGTACCCTGTGCCAATCACCGTACGAATAAACCGAGATTCATAACCCAATTTACTTCGCAGCTTCTTAATATGACTGTCCACAACTCTAGAATCTCCTTCAAATTCAATTCCCCAGATCCGACTAAGGATCGTATCTCTTGAAATGACAATCCCTTTATTTCGTATTAAAAGCCATAAAAGATCATATTCCTTAGGGGTAAGCTCCACTTCCGCATCTTCTACCTCTAAGCGATGAGCTAAGGTGTTAAACATCGCGGAACCAAATCTTATTATGCTGGATTCAGGCTGATGGGAGCCTTCAACACGCTTCATAAGTGCATTTGCCCGGGCTACCAGCACCTTTGGACTAAATGGCTTTGTAACATAATCATCCGCTCCTAATTCAAAGCCGTAGATTTTGTCGTCATCTGTAGACTTGGCGGTTAACAAAATGATAGGTACCGCTGATTTTTCACGAACTTCACGGCAGACTTCATAGCCATTCATAGCAGGCATCATGATATCCAAAATCAGCAGATCCGGCAGCAGTGAGTCAAACCAAACCAATGCATCTATTCCATTATCGGCTTCGAGTACTTCCCAATCATTCTGTATGAAGTAATCAGACACCAGTTCACGAATACGAATTTCATCCTCAACGAGAAGAAGCTTCTTTTTCAATCTAGACCCCGCTTTCAAACCATTTATAAATATTAGCATAGTCGAGTGTTATGTCCTTTATGTGTCCACAAAAAAACTCCCCCTGTCATGAGCCATGCAGCTCTAGCAGGAGGAGTTCATTTTATCCCTGATCACTCGGAACAATACGCACAATTTTCAATAGGTTATTCTTTATTTCCGTCCGGCTCTGATGGATTTTCTTCGTTCTCAATGGGGGGTTCCCGATGGATATTAATTCGAGTGATCCGCAATCTTGTCGATTCCTCGACTTCAAATATCACATCTTCTACTTTAACCCGTTTTCCTTTGGTTGGATTCCCCTCCAGCTCCTTAAACAACCAGCCACCAATGGAATCCACTTCATCATCCTCGATCACAACACCTGTAAGATCGTTGACATCTTCAATCAGCATCCGGCCTTCAACGGAAATATAATCACCATTACGCTCCACACTCGGACGCTCATCTTCGAATTCGTCATGCAGATCGCCTACGATTTCTTCCAGAATTTCTTCTGCTGTCAGTAGCCCGGCTGTACCACCGTATTCATCGACAACTAGCGTTAGCTGAGCTTTATTCTTCTGCATAAAACGAAGCGTATGGCTAATCTCCATCGATTCCGGCACGTTAAGGATTGGTCGAACCAGCGTCGTAAGATCATTCTGCTGCTCAGGTGGAGCAAACAGCAGGTCGGTAATATGAATAAAACCAATAATACGGTCCTTATCTTCAAAAGCAACCGGATAACGTGAATGTCTTGTTTCGGTAATAATCTTCATATTTTCTTCGAGCGAAAGATTGCTGTACAGCACATCCATATCCGTACGAGGCAACATGACTTCACGAGCGAGAAGATCAGAGAATTCAAAGATGTTATCCATCAGCTTCATCTCATCTTTATCAATGACACCACTCTTAGCACTCTGATTCATCAGGATACGAATTTCCTCTTCCGAATGAGCTGCCTCACTCTCATTCGCGGGCTCAACACCCACTAAACGAAGCAATGCGTTCGCCGATGCATTCAGTATCCAGATAAAAGGCATAAAGAGATTATAGAAGAACATCAGCGGTGCCGAGAGCAGTAGCGCAGATCCTTCTGTTCTTTGAATCGCAAGTGATTTCGGTGCAAGCTCACCAAGTACAATATGTAAAAATGTAATAATCGAAAATCCGATAACAACAGAAACAGTAGAAATCAGAGTACCGTCGGTAATCCCCATTTTATACATTAACGGTTCAACGAGCAGCTCTGAAATGGCCGGCTCACCGACCCAGCCTAATCCCAGTGACGCGAGTGTAATCCCAAACTGGGTGGCAGATAAGTAAGAATCCAGTCTCTTATTTACCTTGAGTGCATATCCAGCCATTTTATTACCTTCACTGACAAGTTGGGTCAGACGAGACTGCCTGACCTTAACTAATGAGAACTCCGCTGCTACAAAAATACCGTTCAATAATACGAGCACCAGAACAAGCAAAAGATTAAGCATTAATCTCCCTACTTCAAATTCCGTATGCGCCACTTTAACAACGCCTCATTTCTACAGATTGATCGCTTTTCTAGTTTTGAAATCAACTTCCGGATAATACATATCCGCTACTAACAGGTTAGGTCCGCAACAACCTGCTGCATCGCAGTAACAATTCACCTTCTGGTTCAGCGGATGCTTCGTCTGCCAATCGATAAATATATCATCCAGTTTTTGGTTGTCTATGTTACCAAAGGCTGCGATATCAGCGAAATCTGTAACGAAAACATCTCCAGTAAACATATTAACGTTCACACGATTCCGACCATCCGGATCGTTACGAAGCGTAACATTCTTCTCTGCGCGCATTCTACTTAGCAATTTCTGATCTTCTTCAAGGAAGCTGCAAGCAAAAAACGGAAGCGTGCCGAACAACATCCATACCTCTGGATCACGCTGGTCCAGTAACGAATGGATCGCTGTCCGCATTTCATTTAAAGATAACACTGGCAAAGCGGAAGCAAAGCTCGAATTGTACATCGGATGAACTTCATGGCGTTTTGCTCCCATGTCGAGAATCAGCTTATGAATTTCAGGCAGCTTAGTGTGGGTACGGTAATTAATCATAGTTTCCGCAGAAATTAACATACCATCCTCACTTAGTTGGCGAGAGTTCTCAATCATTGTATTATATAGCCGGTAAGCGGCTTCCTTGGCAACCGCATGACCACTGTTCGCAAAACCGACTTCATGAAAATCGTCACCGTTCACATAATTAAATGAAATATGCATAACGTCCAGATATGGAAGCAGCTTCTCATAACGGGAATACGGCATCGTCAGATTAGAATTAATTTGGGATCTGATTCCCCGCTCTTTGGCGTATTTCAACAATGGCACAATGATATTATCCACCGTTCCGGCGCGGAACATGGGCTCTCCGCCCGTAATACTAATAGTTTCTAGATGCTCAACTTCCTCTAAACGGTCTAGCATGTTCTTAAGCGGTAGCATATCTCCTTCTTTGGAGGTTAGACTATCACCAACAGCACAGTGCTCACACCGCATATTGCATAAATTGGTTACAGTGAATTCCACACTCGTTAGCACATGGCGGCCATGCTTACGTAGAGAAGTGATTGGATCCCATGGATCGTAACTTGGCGACAGCTCCCTCGGTGAAGATGTTAATGGTCTTAAAACATTCATTTGTACTAGCTCCTTTAAATCTTATTCCTATTATTAACCCAAAATCATGAAGAAAGAACGATGACTTACCCTATATCATACCACGTTAGTCAAAAAAACTGCACTTATGATGTCTTTCTGGCCTTCTATACTTGCCCTACATTTCAAAAAAATAAAAGCAGCGAGACGAAAAATAGGCTTCCGATATATCTTCGGACAAGCCTAATCTTCTCTCCACGCTGCTATAAATAATCAATTTGGCGTTTCCAGAGAACCGCCTTGTTCTGCGACGTCAATAATAACAACGGAGAGGGCTTTACTAAGATCTCGTTCAAACGGTACGACTTTCTCTCCTTCAGGACCCGTAAGCACACGTACGGCGGGTCTGTGAGGCGTACTTGGATCTATTTTGACCACAACCCCGCTCTCCCCCGTACTGAGCTTCACCGTAAGCCCCAGCGGATAGATAGCTACGCGATCTCTAAACAACTCTAAATGCTTCTGCTCATATAAAGTACCGGAACCAACATAGAGCGCCTCAACGGCTTGATGTGGCAGCATAGCCTTTTTGTAGACCCTATTGGAGGTCATGGCATCGTAGGAGTCCGCTACACCCAGCCACTTGGCATATTCATGGATTTGGGGTCCTGTTAATCCGCGAGGATATCCGGAACCATCAATGCGTTCATGATGCTGCAAGGCACAATGTGCTGCGAGCAGCGGGATATTCGGCTCCTCCTTTAGAATCTGAAACCCAATCTCGGTATGAGCCTGCATGTGGCGGAATTCTTCATCACTGAGCCTGCCGGGTTTCTGTACGATTTTTATCGGGATTTGTGTCTTCCCAATATCATGCAGCAGTGCGCCTAGCCCAATCACTCGAAGTTCCTCTTTACTATACCCGTGAGCAATACCAAGCACTAAAGTGTACAAGCAGACATTCAGGGAATGGACATATAAATAGTTATCAGCAGTGTGCATATCCATCAGCATGATCATCGGATCTTCTTGTAAAGACATATCGTCTAAAATGTTATCCATGATCTTAGAAAATTTTTTGTCCAGATGATACAGACCCTTGGTAATTCCTGAAGCCCCAGACATTTGCTGAAATTGATTACGAATCACCTTTAGGGCCTGATTGCGCGTCTCATCCTGTAGAATACCAGTAATCACAATATCGTCCGTGACAGAATCCTCTATGTAGATATAGCCGATATCAATTCTTGCAAGACGCTTGATCAATGCATCCGTAAGCTCTACCCCGTCCGCGAGTAGAGTTAGACCTTCATCATTATATATTTTTTTACCTAATTTCATGCCTGCTTGAAGCTGATTCACGGATACTAAACGCACTAAACTCACTCCTGCCTTTAACGGTAAAATGCTATTCTGTATTGAAATCCTTGGGTCACACGCTTTGTCTATACCGTTTCTATGGAAATTCAGACAGGTGTACCTTAAAGAAAATCAGATGTGTCTAGGTCTATGCCAATGGGCATTAACGCATAATAAACAACCAGAATACAGCAGCAAGAATAAATCGATAGATCGCGAAATGCGTTAATCGAATCTTTTGAATCCATTTCATAAACAAAATGACCACTAAATATGCCACTACAAAAGAAATCAGAAAACCAATTACAAAATAACCAATCGTCTCACTTGTGAAGTTTTTATACGAATCCAGCAGTTCATACCCGGAAGCCGCACACATAATAGGAATGGCTATGAGGAAGGAGAAATCCGCAGAAGCCTTATAGCTGACCCCGCTTAACATCCCCCCGGAAATAGTAGACCCGGAACGGGAGAAGCCCGGCCAAAGTACCGAAATAATCTGATACAATCCAATCGCGAGCGCCTGTCCGTAAGACAAATCATCCAGTTCGTGAGCAGTAATTCGTATTTTGCGTCTGTTCACCCATTCTGCAACAATCATTAGAATCCCTCCGGCCACAAGTGCCCAGAGTACAGTCGAAGCTCCAAAAAGACTTTTGATAAAATCGCGGGCAAAAAATGCCACAGCAAGTGCTGGGGCAATCCCGAGAATCACATGAATTAAGTTCAGACGGGATGCCGGCATAACGCCTCCTCTACCTGAACTACTACGTCCAATCCCTAGCAAATTGAGTACTCGCTTGCGGTAAACAAGTGCAATCGCCAAAATCGCCCCTAGTTGAATTACAATTTCATAAGTCTTCATAATCGAATCTTGCTCAGCGAAACCTAATAGCTTCGTGGTCAAGATCATGTGTCCGGTCGAAGATACAGGAATAAATTCAGTGATTCCTTCGACAATTGCTAAAATAATAGCTGTAATCGTGTCCATAATGTCCTCCTATTTTTGGGAATCTAGCACTTTTAAATGGAGTCTATAAGTGTAGATTATGAGCTGTCGGCCTTATTCAGACTTAGCCTCCCAGCGAGTGAGCATGCATTCATCGAGGCTGTTTGGACGCTGTAACTCCATCCGCAAGAGATCGCGCAAAAAATGTGGCAATAGAAACAAAGCATCCTTCCCATTCGCGATCGTCTCATAGCCGGCCCTGAAAGTAAACATGTCCAGCGTACCAACATTATACTCTCTTTCATCCTCCAGTGGGTTTCCTTCGACAAAAACTGCAACACTCTTATCATACGGTATCATTAGTGGGTCGTACAAGATTTTTAATCCATCTACTGCCAAGCTGCCCAGATGATTCCCGCGGAAACCGTACCCGTAAATGACCTTACTATAAAACTCCTCTGTAAGGCTCTGTTCCAAAGCTGTGCGAATATCTATACCCTTCAGCTTAATGATGCAAGTATTGATGGGAGAAGGACAAAGTGCGTGCAGCATCCCTGTCGTAACCTCGCCTTCGGGCAATGGTCCTAGCAGCTGACCCGTGTTAACTAATGACATACTAGTTCCTGTAAATCTACGTACTGCTTGTGCCAAAAGATTGCCAAAGGGGGACTCTCCCCGTAAGTTCAAAGGAAGCTCACGGTCAGTAATCGCAGCGATCGTCTGAAGAGATTCTTGGCCATGCTTCAAATGAATAGCGACTGCAGGACCTATAACCTCCTCCTTTAGAAGGGGGTCAATAGGAATACATCCACCCGTCACTAAGCTGAAATCAGACTGAGGATCTAGTCGCTCAAATTGTAGACGCCCGAGATACCGACCGAATTTCCCAGCACCGCATACGGCAGTACCATTAATCATAATAGGCTCTTCTAACAGATGATGCGTATGTCCACCAAGAATGGCATGTACGCCCTCTAACCGTTCTGCCAGAATTTTATCCGTAGGAAGTCCGAGATGAGATAGAACGATTAAAATATCCACCTGTGACGCTAAAAGTAGGCATTGTTCCCGGAGTGCTGTCTCAGGATCTAAAGCATCCCAGCCCAAAAGGGAATAGAACGAAGTAAATGCCGCTGTTGCTCCGGTCACTCCAATTCTAATTCCATCCTTCTCCAAAACTGCATGACGCTTCATCCAGCTTGGTGGCTCTCCTGTCGAAGACTCTACAAAATTACAGCATACTACCGGACACTGTAACCCGGAAAAAATAGATGACAACATCTCCTGAGAGAAGGTGAGCCCCTCATTATTGCCAATGGTTACAGCATCATATCCTGTTAAGTTTAATACGTCGATGTTAGCCTGACCCATAGTGCCTTCTGTCTCAACAGCTGCACGATCCATATGATCACCAATATCCAGCAGCAGTACAGGCTCTTCTCCCGCTGCAGCCCTTTGTGCGGCGATTTCCGCTGCCACCGGACTTACCATTTCAAAATGGCTATGTATATCATTGGTATGAAGTATGGTCAGTCTTTGTGGCACATGCCCCATAAGCAACATTCCTCCTACCCTTGGGCTGCTCTTTAATGAAGCAGTCGGTGCGTGATCTTATAGAGCCTAGCATAACATTTTCAGACACATTATGGTATATTGAAGACATCAGATCATACATCAGAGGAGAATAAAAATGCATATTACTATCCGACTATTCGCGGGTCTGGCTGAGACAATCGGCTCTTCTTCTCTGTCCTTCCAAGCGACTGAGATTACCTTAACAGCTGGCAAGCTGAAGGAGCTTCTATCTGCCTCTTATCCTAATGCAGCATCCCAAATTGGGGCTTCTTTAATTGCCATTGACCGGGAGTATGCTCCTGATGATTCTATCATCACAGCGTCTTCCGAAGTCGCACTTATTCCTCCAGTTTCCGGGGGAGAGAATGGCACAATATATGAAGCTACTACTGATGGTCTCTATAGCATAACGGACCAGCCTTTAAATGCAGAGAAGCTTCTAGATGCCGTTCTTGACGTCAATCACGGAGCATCCTTATTATTTATCGGCACTACACGTGAAATGACCGGAGAACAACGTACAACCGCACTTCATTATGATGCCTATATTCCTATGGCCTTAAGTAAACTAGAGGAGATTGGTAAAGAAGTGAAGAACCGCTGGAACGCAAACTGCGCCATATCTCACCGCATTGGGCTTGTAGGTTTAAAGGAAGCAAGTGTTATCATTGCCGTCTCCACACCTCATCGCGATACCTGCTACGAAGCCAGTCGCTTTGCCATTGAACAATTGAAACAGACGGTTCCCGTTTGGAAAAAAGACATTAATGAATCGGGCCAACATTGGGTGAACTCTGATCAAAAAGCCAGCGATACAATCCACAAATAATCTTTTCTCCTTTTTGATTGAAAAATCTGAACTTTGTTGATATTCTGGATAAAATCGGATAAAAGGTGGCATAGGCATTGAGAGTACACGTCTCGGATCTAAAACCTGGTAATCACCTTAACGCGGACGCATATAGTTCTAGGGGTTTACATGTACTACCAAAAGGATCACTGCTCCAAATAAATGATATCGCCAAGCTGATGCAGCTTGGAGTTGATTATGTTGATATCGAGACGTTAGAAGAAGAGGTATCACCCCTCAGCAGACCTTCAATTATTCAGACGGTGACCACTAGTTTTGATACCATGATTGACGGCTTCGAGTCTCTTTATATGGAAGCGTTATTAAAAGGAAGCTTCAACCAATCCGTGGTAAACGACATTCTTCAGCCTTCGCTTCAAACTTTGGACAAGCATAAAGATGTAGTGTCCCTCCTGCTTTTGCTAGATCGGGAAGATAACTATACCTATAATCACTCCCTTCAGGTAGGCATGCTCTCTTATTATATTGCGATATGGCTTGGTTATTCCAAACAAGAATGCTATGAAATTGGTCGTGCAGGTTATTTGATTGATATTGGAAAATGCCGAATTTCACCCTCTCTCTTGAATAAACCAGGGAAGCTAACGCCAGATGAGTTCGAGGAAATCAAACTACATACTAAGTACGGCTACGAAATTATACGTAATTCCATGGACGATTCTTACACAGCTTTGGCTGCGCTCCAACATCATGAGCGTGAGGACGGCTCTGGCTATCCGAGCGGTCTAACCAAAACTGATATTCATCCTTATGCACAAATTGCAGCTGTAGCTGACATTTATAGTGCGATGACTTCTAAACGAGTCTATCAGTCGAAGCAAGAGCTTATTTCCGTCCTGCGTGAAATTAACAATCTAAGTTTCGGTAAACTGAACGCTAAAACCGTTCAAGCCTTTATCCAGCATTTAATGCCCAACTTCATCGGCAAGCGTGTGTTGCTGAACACAGGTGATATTGGCGTAATTATTATGAACAATCTGGTCGATATTTTCCGACCACTGGTAAAGGTTGACGGAATGTTCGTGGATCTTTCCCGCGAACGGAACGTTGCCATTGTAGAAATTTACATGGACTAAGGCATTTCGATCTCTCCCAAACCCTCCCTTCCAAGGGAGGGCCCCAAGGGCTCCGCCCTCTGGACACCCGGAAGTTTGATGTATACTTGTGGCGATGGTGGATAGAAGGAACGCCTTGTGTAACCTCACCTTGAGGCTCCTGCTTTGCTGGCGCAAAGATCGGGGCCTCAAAGCTATCTTTCGAAATCCATGATCCCCCATTTTCTTTCGGGGGATTTTTTCTGTTGTATTTTGCACAACAGAATTTATGAACGTAGAGCTGGATTGTAGTTCTGTTGTATTTTATGCAATCAAAAATAAAGAAAACGTCTTTTATAAGCACATTTTCCTAATACTGTTGCACAAAGTGCAGTAGATGCTATTTTATGAGTGGATTCGGAGCTTTCTATTGTAAATACTGCAATAGAAAGCTCCGAATCCAGGTTCCTTATTCCTTACCTTCTTTAATCTGTACCTACCTAAATTCTTCCTTCCTACAAATCCCCAACAAATCCTCCCATTGCCCATAATCCTTAGTCAGTTGTACCCCTCCTATCATTAATCTCTTGATGATTGAATTACACTTTTCTTGGCGAGACTAATATGTGGTTTAAATATTTCTAGGAGGTAAAAAGTATGCTTCCAGTCCATGAACGTCTTGCCGAGCTGTTCACTCTAAGTCGTCTACGCCAGCTTACAGCCTCCGAAGAAACGGAACAACAGCAATGCCTTCAGGTGAATGCCACTTACTGTTGGGAGATGGCACGACTACAGAATGAAATACTGTTAGCGGAACAAACAACGGATACACAGTGGCATCAGGATATTTGTGCCCAAATGTTTGAGCTACGTATAACAGGTAGATTACCTAAACGCCCGAAATAATTGGACGTACGATATAAAACAGCCCACTCCTCATTTGCTTTCGCAAGGGGAATGGGCTGTTGTTCTTTGCTATAGAAAGCGGAACTGCGCTTCTATTAATCCGTTATACACACCATCACGTGATGTCAGTTCTCGGTGGGTTCCTTCTTCTTTAATCTCACCATGGTCCAGAACGACTATTTTATCCGCATGGCGAATGGTAGATAGTCTATGAGCGACGATAAAGGAGGTCCTGCCCTGAAGTAAGATTTTGAGTGCCTCTTGAATCTTCAGCTCCGTCTCTGTATCAATACTTGCCGTAGCTTCATCAAGGATCAGAATTCGTGGATTCGCCAATAGTGCACGGGCAAAGGAGAGCAGCTGACGCTGTCCCATGGACAAGGCACTACCACGCTCTTCTACCTCTGTCTCATACCCTCCAGGAAGCTTCATAATAAAGTCATGGGCATCTACTGCTTTCGCGGCATTTTCCACTTCTTCATCGGTAGCATCCAGTCGACCAAATCGGATATTATCGCGAATCGTTCCTGAGAAAATGAAGGTGTCCTGCAGCACGATTCCGATCTGCCTTCTCAGACTATCTAGAGTAACTTCACGGATATCTTCACCGTCAATCGTAATTCTTCCGCTCTTAATATCATAGAACCGGCCAATCAGGTTAATAATCGTACTTTTCCCCGAGCCAGTATGACCCACCAGCGCGATCGATTGCCCAGCTTTTACATCCAGATCGATGCCCTTTAAAGCCGCCCGACCTTTTTCATATTCAAAAACAACCTTATTAAAGTTAATATCTCCACGAATCGTTCCTAGTGGTTTAGCCCCTGGATTATCTTGAACCGAAGGCTGCTCATCCAAATATTCAAAGATCCGTTCTGAGGAAGCCATCGCTACCAGCAGTTGGTTATACATCTGCCCCAGACGGTTGATCGGGTCCCAGAAGTTGCTGACATAAGAACTAAACGCTACCAACAAACCGACAGTAAGCTCGCCAGATTGGATGAGATACGCCCCTAACCAAAAGAGGATCATCGTTCCAAAACCACCAGTGATCTCGATCATCGGCCCGAAAGCTTGGTTCATCGCAGAAGCTTTATTCCAGGACTTTTTGCTATCTGTATTCATAAAATCGAAATAATTCATGTTTTCACGTTCTTGTGTATAGGCCTGTGTGACTCTGATCCCCTGAATCGATTCATTCAAGTGAGAATTAATTCTAGAGTTCTTCATCCGCACATCCTGCCAAGCGATCCGAATCTTCTGCCGTAGCTTAGTAGAAATAAAGAACATGATCGGAACCGTAACCATTACTGCAAGACC
This sequence comes from Paenibacillus sp. FSL R5-0744, assembly GCF_037972555.1. Classification (NCBI taxonomy): domain Bacteria; kingdom Bacillati; phylum Bacillota; class Bacilli; order Caryophanales; family Paenibacillaceae; genus Paenibacillus; species Paenibacillus sp. FSL R5-0744. The sequence continues at coordinate 2,003,041 of NZ_CP150228.1, read as the reverse complement.
AAGTTTCCAGTTGATCAATAACAGAATAATGGTAATCCCTAAAAGCTGTACACAGTCAATCATCAGATTGACTACCCCGTTCGTGAACAAATCCTGCAGTGAGTTGATATCATTCGTCACACGTACTAATACCGAACCTGCTGGGCGTTTATCGAAGAAGTTAAAAGAGAGCTTCTGAATATGCTTGAACAAGTCAGAACGCAAGTCATAAATGACTCTTTGTCCAATGATGTTCGTGTACTTAATCCGGTACACACCTGCAATCCATTGAATGAGATATAAGACAATGACACCTGCCGTAAGCGAATAAAGAAGTGTTAAGCTTGGATTCCCAACCTTAGGCGCTATAGCACGGTCGATAGCTAAACTTGTCAAGAAAGGAACGGTCAGCTTCGTAATGGTTCCCAGAATCATCATGATAGAAACCAGTGGAAGCATCTGTTTGGCGTAAGGCTTCATATAGCTGAATAATCTGGTGAACTGCTTCCAGTCAAACGCTTTGTCGATCACATCATCATCTTTGTACACGAAACGTTCATCAAGTGTCTTCTGCTCGGCTGCTTTACGCTTTGCTCCCGAAGCGGTGTTCTGTTTGGCTTCAAGTTTCATATGCCTCACTCCTCCCCTCTTCCGGTAGCTCTGGCCAGATAGTCAGCATATTGTATCCGGTATACATCTTGGTATGGACCCGGAACTTCAATTAGCTCCTGATGAGTACCACGCTGCTGAACATGACCTTCGTTCATAACAATGATCTGATCCGCATGTCGCAAGGAGGATATCCGATGGGCAATTATAAGTGTTGTACGCCCATTCATGACCTCCTGGAATCCCGCTTGAATCTCATGTTCCGTTTCCATATCGACCGCACTGGTCGCATCGTCGAGGATGAGGATACGCGGATTCTTAAGCAGGGCTCTTGCGATCGCAATCCGCTGCTTTTGTCCGCCAGAGAGACCCATCCCGCGTTCACCCACTACAGTGTCATAGCCGTCTGCCATCTCCATAATGAAATCATGCGCCTTTGCCAGCTGTGCAGCACGGATAATCTCCTCCATGCTTACATTTTTCAAGCCATATGAAATATTGTTGCGGATGGATGAGGAGAACAGGAATGTTTCCTGGAATACAGTGGCAATCTGTGACCGCAGGCTGCGCACACTGTACTCTCTAATATCAATGCCATCCAGCGTAATACTCCCTTCATTGACATCATAAGCACGCATCATCAGTTGAGTAATAGTGGATTTACCTGAACCTGTGCCTCCAAGAAATCCGATAATTTCACCTGATTTAGCTTCAAAATGGATGTCAGTAACAGCAGGCATTTTGTTCCCGTACGCAAAGGTGACATGATTAAAGGCAACGTCCCCCTTAACCTCGGAAGGTACCAGTTCACGGGCATCCTCTTTATCCTTAACATCAATTTTTTGATTAAGTACTTCAAGTACACGTTCTCCCGAAGCTTTGGACTGTGTATAGTTATTAATATGAAAGCCTAGACCCCATACCGGTCCAATGATGTACCAAATCAAACTGAAGAAGGCAACCAATTCACCTAGTGACATTTTCCCGTTAATGACGAGTGTACCACCTACGCCTAACAGGATAGCTATACTTACCGATGCTAAAAGCTCCATGACCGGAAAAAACTTACTCCAGAGCTCAGCGGCAAAAATCTGATTATTCTTATAACGTTCATTACGGTGTGAGAACTTTTCAACTTCGTGAGCCTCTCTAGCAAACGATTTGACAGTTCGCACACCCGTGATATTCTCCTGTACAGCCGTTGTCAGAGAACTCAGCGCAAGGCGCATCTCTTGGAAGGCCGGATGAATCTTGGACTCAAATCTTAAAGCTACTGCTGCCAGAAATGGCATAGTAATCAAAGTAACCAATGTTAGCTGCCAATTAATGGTGAACATCATGATAGAACCAAAGAGCACCATAAAAAACACATTTAGCAACTGAGCAAAACCAAAGCCGATAAAGTTCCGAATCGCTTCCAAATCCCCGGTCAGCCGGGACATCAGATCTCCTGTTTTCGCGGTATCATAATAACGGAAAGATAGAAATTGTAATTTCTCATAACAAGCGTTACGTAGCCGATATGCTAGAAAATTACCTAACCGCCCTCCAAAAAAACCATGTGCAAATTGCAGGCATGCTTTTACGATTACTACAGCTAACACACTGAGAGCCAACACGGGCACCTCTTTAAACTTGAGTGGAACAATTACTTCATCGATCAGCTTCCTTAACAAATTGGGGGTAATTAGCCCCACTGCAGTTGCGGCGGCCAAGCATACAATCGAAAGAATCAAATAATGTAGCTTCTCTCGGTAATAGCCTCGCAGTTGCCTGAGAACATCCATATCTCTCCTCCTTAAAGCTTTACGAAGTAAAGCTGCTTCGTAAGCATAGACTTAGCTTTACAAAATAAAGCTATTTTTTAGCGCTTTCAATTTTAGTGACTTTAAGCAGTGTATCATCCCTAATTTAAAGCGGCAAAGGGTAGAATTGAGCGTTTATCCTGTTATTTCGGAAAAAAGACCCATATATAGGTGATAAACGACCATCATTGTCTTAAAATACTCGAGTTTCCTCCTTAATGCTGTTGAATTAAGAAACATCATGATCCTTGATCTGATCACCCTCTCCAAAATAAACTTTTATCAAGCTTTTTTGCATAAAATTTGGATTTAACCTTCTAGAATGAAAACCCCCATCTCAATTTCCAATAAAAAATACGTATTCGAGTGACTTGAGCATAAAAGCATCAAGATCACTGCGAATACGTATTTTGTATTACTTATTAGAATGAAGCCGGAACCTTGAAGATCAAGGTTAACCGATACTTCCTTCCATTTCGAATTTTATCAAACGGTTCATTTCAACCGCATATTCCATCGGCAGTTCTTTGGTGAACGGTTCGATGAAGCCCATAACGATCATTTGAGTTGCCTCAGCTTCTGTTAGGCCGCGGCTCATTAGATAGAACAGCTGCTCCTCAGAAACTTTGGATACCGTTGCTTCGTGCTCAAGCACGATGTTATCGTTCATGATTTCATTGTAAGGAATCGTATCCGAAGTGGATTCGTTATCCAAAATGAGTGTATCACATTTAATGTTCGATTTCGCACCTTCTGCCTGACGGCCAAAGGAAGCAAGACCACGATAAGTTACTTTACCGCCGTGCTTACTGATCGATTTCGATACAATAGTGGATGTTGTGTCTGGAGCCAAATGGATCATCTTGGCACCAGCATCCTGATGCTGGCCTTTACCCGCTACCGCGATGGACAGTACTGAACCTTTAGCTCCACGGCCTTTAAGAACAACCGCAGGGTATTTCATAGTCAGCTTGGAACCGATGTTGCCATCGACCCATTCCATCGTAGCATTCTCTTCTGCAACCGCACGTTTAGTAACGAGGTTGTAGATGTTTGGAGCCCAGTTCTGAATCGTAGTATAACGAACGCGTGAGTTCTTCATACACAAGATTTCAACAACCGCACTGTGCAGAGAATTCGTGCTGTAGATTGGCGCTGTACAGCCTTCTACATAATGCACGAAGCTATCTTCGTCAGCGAGGATCAAGGTACGCTCAAATTGTCCCATGTTCTCGGAGTTAATACGGAAGTAAGCCTGCAAAGGAACTTCACATTTCACACCTTTAGGAACGTAGATGAAGCTTCCGCCTGACCAAACTGCACTGTTAAGTGCTGCAAATTTATTATCGGTTGGAGGGATGATCGTCCCGAAGAACTTCTTAAGAAGTTCTGGATGTTCACGCAGTGCAGTATCGGTATCTGTAAAAATAACCCCTTGATCTTCAAGGCTCTTCTGCATGCTGTGGTATACAACCTCAGATTCATATTGTGCCGATACGCCGGCGAGGAACTTCTGTTCCGCTTCAGGAATACCCAGCTTATCAAAGGTTTCCTTGATTTCGGAAGGAACTTCTTCCCAAGTCTTCCCTTGTTTTTCGGAAGGTCTTACATAATATTGAATATCCTCAAAATCTAAATCATCCATATTGCCGCCCCATGTAGGCATCGGCATTTTACGGAACTGTTCAAGGGATTTTAAGCGGAAATCAAGCATCCACTGTGGTTCATTTTTGATTGCTGAAATTTCTTTAACAATTTCGGCCGTCAAACCTTTACCAGACTGGAATATCGACTTATGCTCATCACGGAACCCGTATTGGTACTCTTCCATATCAGGCGCTTTCTTAGCCATGGTGTCAGCCTCCTTGTTCTACTGTTATTTATGTTGCTCTTCTTCGTCAATTCCTTTACGAAGCGCGTTCCAAGCCAGTGTTGCACATTTGATCCGCGCAGGGAATTTATTCACACCCGATAGGGCTTCAATGTCTTCATAATCTCCAAAATCCACGTCTTCACCCTTCATCAGTAAGGAGAAGTTATCAGCTAGTTCAAGTGCTCGTTCAACCGTTTGACCTTTGATCGCCTCAGTCATCATCGAAGCCGATGACATACTGATCGAGCAACCTTCACCGTTATAACGGGCATCCTTGACGATTCCATCCTCTACCTTAAGCTGAAGTGTAATACGGTCACCACAAGTTGGGTTATTCAGTTCAATTTTCAGAGCATCATCTTCAAATGAACCACGATTCCTAGGACTTTTATAATGATCCATAATTACGCGTCTGTACAAGTCATCCAAGTTCATAGCCGAAGTACTCCTTTGTCTTGATTAAAGCGTCCACCAGTCGATCTACATCCTGCTCGGTGTTATACAGGTAAAAGCTCGCACGTGCTGTTGAGCTGGCTTCCAGCCAGCGCATCAGCGGCTGACAGCAGTGATGACCAGCACGGATAGCAATTCCCTCCGCATCTAGTACTGTAGCGACATCATGCGGGTGAACGTCACCCAGATTAAAAGTCACAACGCCAACTTCACGATTGCGCGGACCATAAATGGTCAAGCCATCAATTTCAGATAAACGTTGTTCTGCGTATGCGGCAAGCTGCTTCTCATGGCTGTGAATCTCATCCATGCCGATTTCTTGTAAGAAATCTACGGCTGCACCTAATCCAACAGCTCCTGCAATGATCGGCGTACCGCCCTCAAACTTCCAAGGAAGTTCTTTCCATGTCGATTCATAGAGACCCACATCATCGATCATTTCGCCACCGAACTCAATAGGTTCCATGGCTTCAAGGAGTGCTCTTTTCCCGTACAAAGCCCCAATTCCAGTCGGTGCTAGCATTTTATGTCCGGAAAGTGCATAGAAATCACAATCCAGATCCTGCATATCGACCTTCACATGAGGTGTGCTCTGTGCGCCGTCTACGACAATTACCGCACCGTTTCGATGAGCAATCGCCGCAAGCTCTTTAATCGGATGAGTTACTCCCATAACATTAGACACATAAGCGATAGCAACGATCTTGGTTTTATCCGTAATCGTCTTCTCAGCATCTTCAAGCGTAATCGTTCCGTCAGGTTGCAACGGTATATATTTTAAAGTAGCACCTGTCTTCTTAGCTAGCTGCTGCCAGGGGATCAAATTACTATGATGCTCCATCAGGGTGATGACAATTTCATCGCCTTCACCCACTGCAGATGGCCCGTAAGAAGAGGCAACAAGATTTAGGGCAGTGGTTGTGCCGCGCGTAAAGATGATTTCTTTAGTGCTGCGGGCGTTAATAAACTTAGCTAGCTTCTCCCGGGCTCCCTCGTAGGCATCTGTTGCACGGCTGCCTAGAGTATGGACGCCACGGTGTACGTTGGCGTTATCCCACTCATAATACGACTTGACCGCCTCAATCACTTGACGAGGCTTCTGTGAAGTAGCAGCACTGTCAAGATAGACCAGTGGATGGCCGTTCACATTCTGGTTCAGTATGGGAAATTGCTCCCGGATGGCGTTGCTAATCATTGACCTAACTTCCTTTCCACAAGAGATTGGAGCTGATTGCGCAGTCCCTCTAGTGGAATTTGCGACACAACAGGAGCCAAGAAGCCATAGATGATCAGAGTTTCTGCATCATGCCGTGTAATTCCGCGGGACATCAGGTAAAAGACTTGCTCGTGATTGACCTGTCCTACGGAAGCGGCATGGCCTGCTGTAACATCATCTTCATCGATCAGCAGGATCGGATTGGCGTCACCACGGGCTTTTGGACTCAGCATCAATACTTTCTCTGTTTGCTGACCGTCGGCTCTTGTAGCACCTTTCTCGATCTTGGTAATTCCGTTGATGATAGAAGTAGCATTATCACGCATAACCGCACGAGTGATCATGTCACTTGGGGTATTTTTGCCGAAATGCTGAGCTTGAGTAGTGTAATTCAGTTTCTGTGATCCCGTACCTACAGCAATTACTTTAGCATCCGAGCTAGAGCCATTACCTTTGAGCACAGATTTGGTATCACTTGCTGTATCACCATAGTTCATCTCTCCAACAATCCATTCGATCGTTCCGTCATTCTCAACAACAGCGCGGCGGTAAGTCACATCTGTTGTATCCACGCCCAGCTGATGCACTGTAGCATAGCGTACTTTAGCACCTGCACCCACGAATACTTCTACAGCACCATTGTGCAAGCCAGCTTCCTCTTTATCCGACACGTAGTTGTCTACGTATGTCAGGGAGCTGTTAGTATCCGCTACAATCAAAATGTGAGGAACAAATGAAGCTTCCGCATCATCTGTTAACAGCACCGCCTGAAGTGGAGTTTCAACCACTACATTCTTAGGAACATAGAGGAATACTCCCCCGTTCCATAGTGCTGCATGAAGCGCAGCGATAGAATGCTCGTCAGGCTGAATCGCCTTATGAAGGTAACGTTGTACCAAATCTCCGTGCTCTTTAACAGCCGTTTGCAGATCGGTAAAAATAACACCTTGTGCTGCAAGTTCAGGAGCTAGTCGTGTATATACTGCACCAGAGTTACGTTGAATAATCAGACTGCCTTCTTCCTGATCCTTGATCAAGGAGGAAATGGAAGCAGGTGCATCCTTCAATGAAGCAATGGTTTCGCTTGCTTTGTAGCTACCATAATTATTCACATTCCAACGATCAATCCGTGTCTTCTCTAATTTAGGCAGTGTCAGAGTAGCTGCCAGTTCAAGTGCTTTCAAGCGGCTTTCTTTCAGCCAACCCGGTTCGCCGCTACTATGCGATAATTCGCTCAAGCGCTCGGCATCCACCGGAAGAATGGTCTGTGTCGTCATAAGTGTTCTCCTCCTTCCTGGCGTTTCTTACGCGTCTTGCCCTACTGTTTCGTCTTCAATTCCAAGTTCTTCTTTAATCCATTCGTAGCCTTCTGCTTCCAGACGTTGTGCAAGCTCAGGACCACCGGATTTTACAATTCTGCCCTGCATCATAACATGTACAAAATCAGGCTTGATGTAGTTCAAGAGACGTTGATAGTGGGTAATAACCAGGAAACCGCGATCTTCACTCCGCATGGAGTTTACGCCTTCGGCAACAATTTTCAAAGCATCAATATCAAGACCAGAGTCAATTTCGTCCAGAATCACGATTTTTGGATCTAGCATCATCATTTGTAGAATTTCGTTACGTTTCTTCTCACCACCGGAGAAGCCTTCGTTCAGGTAACGGTGTAGGAACTCAGGATTCATGTCCAGTTCTTTCATCTTCGCTTCCATAAGACGGATAAAACGAATCAAAGAAATTTCGCTTCCCTCTTCACGACGGGCATTAATGGCAGAGCGCAAGAAATCGGAGTTTGTTACTCCGGAAATTTCACTTGGGTACTGCATAGCAAGGAAAAGACCTGCACGTGCGCGTTCATCAACCGCCATCTCCAGAAGATCTTCACCTTCAAGTGTTGCTGTTCCTTCAGTTACTTCATATTTAGGGTGACCCATAAGAGCTGACGCCAAGGTACTTTTACCTGTACCGTTTGGTCCCATGATGGCGTGAATTTCGCCACCTTTCATTTGAAGGTTAATCCCCTTCAAAATCTCTTTTCCCTCAATCGTCGCTTTAAGTCCCTCAATGACAAAATCTGCTGCCATAATATTATTCCCTCCATTGATCGATTTGCGAAATCAAAAGTTGTATTGAAACAGGATGATCCTGATTCCCAGCACAATTAGATTTTATATCACATTATAATTATTATAAATTGAATCACAGTGATTATCAATGATTCTCAACAATTTTATAACAAACCCTGTCTTTTTACAAATATCTCTTTTTATTTATCCTTTAATGCACCGCATGTTTCGCTATTTTCCGTAACCACCTAACGCAAAAAATAAGACCTCCCGCAGGAAGCCTTATTTCATATACTTTATCGTTTAGCTAAGGTAGGAACGCAGCATCCATTGATGTTTCTCAAGATCACCACGAATTTTAATAAACATGTCAGAGGTAGGCTGGTCCTTAATTTCCTCAGCAAGCTCAATGCCTTCTGTCAACTCTTCAGAAATAGTAGCGAAGTCTTCAATCAGAGACTGGACCATACCACGTGTGTCCTCTTTACCAGTAGCTTCTTGAATCGTTGCCAATTCCAGATATTCTTTCATCGTTGCAGCGGGACTTCCTTTGATGCTTAGCAGACGCTCTGCAACTTCATCCATTTGAAGCGTCACTTCATTATATAGATCCTCAAATTTCACGTGAAGAGAGAAGAATTGTTCTCCTTTTACGTACCAATGAAAATTATGGATTTTAACATACAATACATTCAAGTTAGCAACCTGACGATTCAAAATTTGTTCCAGTGATGTTGTATTTACTTTATTAGATGCTTTAGCCATGAGATGATCCCATCCTTATCCTTTATATTTACCGGGCTACTTAATCCTTCATCCGGCAGCAACTTGTCTATTCTTAATTTACCCCTTAGCATGTAAGACGAAACAAGGAGAACCCTTCCATAAAATCACTGTTTAAATTATTTACACTAAAGACGCTCTCTATAATGTTCAAATTCTGATTCTTGCAAAAAAACACAAGAGGCCATTGGCCTCTTGTGTTTTGGATTTTGTAAGATTGTTCAGTCAGACCATGAGAAGTAATGCATCCGCACCCGTCATGCCGGGTACGATACCTAGACGCTCCGCTTCTATGGTTACAGACTCCAATGGGGCAGCTAACAGCTGTGACAGCGTACGTACACCAACCGCCCGGGCTGCGATAATATGCCGATCACTGAGCTTCTCATTGAGCAAACCAACATCCAGCGCACCACACATAATATACCCTCGGCTTGTGCTGATTGAGAGCAGCGTTGTTTTCGGAAGCTTAACTTCTACCCCGATCAGCGTATGTTCACCTACGGTAATGGGCTCCATAGTAACCAATAGCAGCACCTCCTTTATTCACCAACCACGATGTATATGTATGCTTCACCGCCTGCTGATGTGCAGTTGGTAGTCCTAGGCTTTTCGTAAAAAACACAGTACCTTGGTCCCATTTTCTCTAGTGTCAGGTATATGATTATTACTTGTTTAATGTTATAGTTTATTTACATTCTTATAATTGTAAAGAAATGTTCAAACGAAAAGCTGGGGGATCTATGGACGAGAAACTACAACACACAGACGGCAACTATTTATTTAATGTCGACATCCTGATTAATGCCCGTACCAACCCGCTTGCATTGCAATATCTGCTTGAAATGTTGAACAATAATGACAAAATCACAGATTTCAACATTAACTCCGGTCTTGAATTGGGGAGAACCATTGACAGCTTGCTTCGTTCTGCCAAACTAGCCTTGAATCAAAGCTCTGCTCCTCCAACTTCATTTAAGCTGCCACCAAAGACCACTAAAAAGCAGCTCGATAAACCGATTGATAAACAGGCAATATTGCCTGCACAACAGTCAGCTATTGAGACGCCAGCTGATGCATACGGGAAAATTCGACAGTATATTCAGAACAACCAATTAGTACGTTTACGAGCGAATCGGTACGGAAAACAAGTGTCCATGCCCTGTCGTATTTTAAATTTTGATGAAGCAGCCAACTCTATTAGTGTCTATCACGTGGATGAGAAACAGGTATACAGCTTTAATTTAAATGAGATCGACGAATTTCTGTAAACGTATACGTTACAGATAAATAAGCATCCGCCCCTTTATGGAACGGATGCTTATTTATCAACTTCTGTAACTTGATTGCTTAGGATGCCTCTTTGCTGCGTGAGAATGCTTCCACAGCCAGACATAACCAGCCTGCTATGAAGCATACACCACCAATAGGTGTTATCGCTCCGAGCACCTTAATCCCGGAAATGCTCAGTACATATAAGCTACCAGAGAACAAAATCGTCCCTGCTATTAATAGCCTTCCTGCCCAGCGTAACCGGGTACTTTCTCCCCATTGACCTACAGCCAGTGCTATCAGAATTACACCCAGCGCATGTACCAAATGATACTGTACACCCGTCTCATATACCTTCATATATTCTTCGCTAATAACAGGTTTTAATAAATGAGCGCCAAAAGCGCCTACTCCTACTGCCAGCATTGCTAGCACAGCCCCCCAGGCCATAAGTTTCCGTTGCATTCGATTACAACTCCTTAATATTAGACTTCTTCTATCATAAACGATTACCGATTGCTTTTTCCAGCAGCCATTTACGAATTAGCCACAATCAGGGGTTGCTTTTTTAGCATCAATATGAAAAAGTGGATATTAACAACATTTCATTCTTATCTCTCAAGGAGTGCAACCTATGGACCTTAATTCTCTCTCAAAATCTGACGCGCCTACAGCAGAGGTAGGAAATACCCAACCTGATCTGAGTCAGCCAAGTGCTGGTTCGTCGTATTCGTACCAGAAAGTAGATCATGACCTGCAACACTCTGGACCTGGTATTGCTTCTTTCATCATCAGCCTCGTGACCATAATGGGTTATGCAGCTCTCTTCGTTTTCATTATTATGAAGGCTTCTTCCATGGTTAACGAGAACTCGAATCTATTAGCCGAATCATCGCAGTCCATCATGCTTCTTGGAATGACTGTTATTATTCTTTCAGCTCTTAATGTAATTGGTGTTGTCATCGGCATTATTGGACTTTCCATCCGGAAGAGACGTAAGGTTTTCGGCGTTATAGGCACTATCATCAACGGTGTGATTATCTTACTCTTTATGCTGCTTATTACTATTTTCTTAGTCAATGCCGGGACGTTATAACGTTCATTTCTAATTCCAAGACAAAAGGGCTGTTCCTGAAATCAATCAGGAGCAGCCCTTTTGTTATTTATAAATGATAGCGTTTCTTTATTTTGCAAGTGACAGCTTCGAAAGTACACGCTGTTTAACTGTAGCATCGCCTTCCACTGCTTTTTCAACATATTCAAAAGCTACAGGATCATCCGTATTTAACTTCTCAATAACGCTCTCCATACCTGCTGTGATCTCAAAAGCCGTAGGACCTTCTTTGGTCTCAATCTCAACAGAATGACTATCTATTTGGCCGACGTAAACGCCTGTTCCTTTAAGAATTTTAGCTTCTGGATTTGCAGTAGGTTTGGGTGCGGGAGTACTTGGATTCTCTGTTGGTGCAGTGGTACTTGTACCTTCTGTAGGTACGGGTGTGCTTGTGGTCTCCTCTGTTGGCACTGGAGAAGCTGTTGCACTTGGTTCTGCAGATGGCTGTGCTGAATTATTAGTAGCACCGCAAGCGGTTAGGGCTAGCGTTAATGCTGCGATTGCAGCTATAGCGGGTAAGGAACGTTGTTTTTTCATGTTGACTGCCTCCTCTATGTTTAGCGGTTGTTTGCAAAGTCATTTTCTATAAGCCTACTCCTATAAACGTATCAACTCTGCTAAGGTTTCATAATACGTTATTTTTAGTAACTTCCAATCTTTAATAGGCATCCGCCGGATGCAGGCTTAAGCGAGATTAATACAATAGTGTTGAGCCTGATTTATCCCTAAGGAGTGGTCCCCTTGAGAATCGATATCGGCTGCGGATCCAATAAAGAAGCAGGTTATCTCGGGATCGATCGCATCGCGGGTCCCAACGTAGATATTGTCTGTGACATTAGCCAAGGCATCCCTTTGCCGGACAATACCGCCGAGTTTGTAATGGCTAGTCGTGTATTACCTTATATCGACGATTTATCCGCGGTTATGTCGGAAATTCACAGAATTAGCACCCACAAAGCCATTGTTTGTATACTGGCCCCGTATGCCCACAGTTTTGTTCATATGTCCAATCCTTCCTTTAAGCAGAAGTTTGATGAATATACTCCGAGGTATTTCACAGGATCCTTTTTCCAGCCCCCATCCGGTCCAGTATGCCCATCGATTCCTGACTATCCCATCCCGGTGCCGCCGTTCGATTATCGATTGCTGCGGATGGAGCTTTTCTATCAATACCCTTATGAAGATCCTCTTTATGAAACAGAAGAACTAGAAATACTAAAGACGCTTCAAGCCAATGTTGTGCATGAAATCATGTACCATTTCACCGTAATCAAAGAAAATATTTCTATTCATGAGCTGGAATTGATGAGTAGAGGGCTTTACGCTGAACCGCGTGTTCTTATGAAACGCAGGCTAAAATCACACGATAGACAAAATTTCCTATAATTTATTGATGGGACATACAATTATACCCGAATTACATCATAGGCTAACATACAGGTATTAACTGTGCCGTCCTGACTATGGGACGGTTCACTTTTTTAAAAGAAAATTAACCTCGAAGGAGGTGAGAATCATTCCACTAGTCGTACGGGCAACGATCAATGCGACCGGTGCTATCACATTTACGGGCAACACACTTGGACTTAGTCGCTCTGATACAGTCGGAGTACCTGGGACACAGGACAGCATCGGTGGCTTTACCACTGTCAATACATCGTCTATTTTTGGAACCTACCCTAACGGAACGACTAGTCTTTATACAAGCAATAGTTCAGCAGCCATACTGGTCCTTCCTTCAGGTAGCACAGTGCTGTATGCAGAGCTGATATGGGGTGGCACCTATATAAATGGAACCGTAAACCTCAGTTCGGCGATAAACAACCCAGTCACCTTCATTACCCCTGCCGGGACTTCATTTAGCGTTACACCTGATTCTGCAACGAGTAACGTAGTCGATTTGGGAGGTGGTGCTTCTGCATATGTCCGTTCCGCCAATGTAACCAGCATTATACAACAAGGTGGTGCCGGTACCTATACTACAGGCGGCGTTGTAGGCACAATTGTAATTCCAGGAGACTCGACAGCCAACCATGCCGGCTGGACTTTAGGTGTTATCTACCAGAATACAGCCCTCCCATTCCGCAATATGTCCCTTCGGGCAGGTGCAATACTAGTACAGGCAACATCAGCCCCGGTTTCAACTACGATAACTGGGTTCGCAACACCAATAACAGGTGCGCTTGGAGGCAGAGCATTATTCAGCGCACAGGAGGGAGATGCAAACCGTTCAGGCGACCAGGCCTTGTTTGGTCCAACTGCTGCTACACTCGTAGCGTTATCTGGCCCAAATAACTTTGCTAACAACTTTTTCGCATCACAAATCAACAATGATACAGGTAATCTCAATACAACTGGAACATTTGGAACACGCAATCAGACGAACGGGAATCCAGGAACCAACATCATCGGTGGCCGACAAGGCTGGGACATTACTAATGTTGACGTGTCAGCCAGACTTGCAAATAATCAGTCTTCAGCGATTTTACAATTAACTACCTCTGGTGACGCTTATGTGCTTAATGGAAATGCCATACAAGTAGATATAAATGCACCCAAAATAAACCTTACTAAAAGTGCCAATGTGTCCGGCCCTATAGTCGGGGATACGGTAACTTATACTGTAACTGTCAGTAACACTGGTACAGCGAGTGCAGCTAGCGTCGTTTTATCAGATGCTCTGCCAGCAGGCTCAACCTTTGTCACTGGAAGTGTAGTAGTAGCCGGTGTTGTAAGACCCACCTTTGATATTACAGCAGGCATCTCCTTGGGGTCATTAGCTTTGAACTCTTCAATAACGGTTACATATCAAGCTAAAGTCACTTCATTACCACCAAGTCCACAAAATATAGCCAATACCGCCAATGCTGCTTTTACGTTTCAAAGTGTAGCAGGAGGCCCTATCATGACCGGGGTTATTCCATCCAATACGGTAACTTTACCCGTATATTCCCCTATTCTTAACATTGTAAAAACTGCCAATACTGCAAATGCGACGGTCGGAGATCAGATCACCTATTCCCTTCAAATCACCAACACTGGAAATATTGGTGCTATAACAACCCTTACCGACAATATTCCTTCAGGTAGCTCATATATTGCGGGTAGCTTTACCGTCAATGGAACACCTGTCGCTGGAAATCCTGCTACAGGTATTGCTATTGGAACGATAGCTGCTGGAGGCAGCTCTACCGTTCAATTCCGCGTAGTGGTGAACAGTCTCCCTTCACCGCCACAACTGGTCGACCAAGCGAGCACCACTTACACCTTTCAAGTTCCAGATGGGCGAACCGTAGCTGGATCAGCCTCATCCAATTCGTTGTCTATTCCAGTTACAACTCCCAACGTAACAGTGCTCAAAAGCGCTGGATTTGCTGACGTTGCTGTAGGAGATACACTGCTCTACACCTCCGTTATCAGCAATAATGGAATTGCAGCAGTTACCAACGTATCGCTTTCAGACATTATCCCTGCTGGGACTTCACTAGTCTCAGGTAGTGTTACGGTAGGTGGAACGCCACAGCCATCTGCTAATCCCGGTACAGGAATTTCTATTGGAACCATCACGCCTGGAGGTTCCGTTGCGGTCACCTTTCAGGTCAACGTGATCTCATTGCCAACTCCCGCTCAACTATTAAACAGATCCTCTACATCCTTCAGCTCAGGATCGTTTACTGGCATTTCACTTTCCAACACGACTACAACTCCTGTATATCAACCTGTAATCCAGATTGTCAAAAGTTCGAACGTTTCCAGTGCCACTGTAGGGGGCAATATTCTCTACACGTTGAATGTTCAGAATTCTGGAAATATCGGGGCATCTGTAGTCCTCAGTGACAATATTCCTTCAGGGAGTTCCTTTGTCTCGGGGAGTGTCACAGTTAATGGAGTTGCTAAACCAACAGACTCTCCACTTACAGGAATTAACTTAGGAACTGTAGCTTCAGGGGCTAGTGTTCCTGTAACCTTTCTTGTCTCTGTGCAATCTTTGCCTTCACCACCTGTTCTGAACAATCAAGGCAGCAGCAGCTACACCTACCAACTACCAAGCGGTAGATCCTTATCCGGAACCAGCCAATCAAACACCGTCAGCATCCCAGTCTCCGCTCCAAATATTACGCTAACCAAATCCGCAAGCCTTGCTGATGTCACAGTCGGTGAGAATCTGACTTACACAGTCCAAGTGTCCAACTCAAGCAGCGTAGCTGTGAATAACGTTGTCGTCTCTGACCCCATTCCTTCGGGAGGCACTTTTGTAGCAGGCAGCGTTATTGTTGGCGGTTCATCGGTACCAGCCGCAAATCCAGGTACAGGAATATCTATCGGTAGTATTGCGGCTGGCAGCTCTATTACAGTCTCTTTTAGAGTGAATGTTTCTTCTTTACCAAATCCATCACAATTTACAAACAGAGCTAGTGCGTCTTTCTCATCCGGTGCCTTCACTGGTTCTTCACTTTCGAACACGGTAGTAACCCCTGTGTATCAACCTATTATTAGTATGGTCAAAAGCGCGAATACCGCTCAGGCATCCGTAGGAGGATCTTTGTCTTTCTCGATTCTTATCAGCAATACCGGGAATATTGCAACCACTCTACTATTAACTGATAATCTTCCACCCCAAGCTTTATTTAACGCGAACAGTGTAATCATCGGGGGAACACCTTTACCCGGATATAATCCAGTAACCGGAATCCCTGTAGGCCCATTGGCACCAGGTGACAGCGTATCTGTGAGCTTTCTGGTTACGATAACAGCGTTACCTCCTTCACAGATGTTACTGAACTCCGCTTCGGCAACATATAGCTTCACCCTCCCGGACGGGCGTCAACTCGGAGGAAACGTAGTATCAAATACGCTCTCTGTCCCTGTATCCGCACCTAACGTCAGTGTCGTAAAAAGTGTGAATGCAGCTACTGCCGTTACGGGAGATATCCTTACATTCACCTCAGTATTGACGAACAACAGCATAGCTACTGTAAGCAACATCATTCTCAGCGATCCTCTGCCTGAGAATGTAGCTTTTATTCCCGGAACCGTAATTGTAGGCGGCATTACTCAGCCGCTAGCAGTTCCGTCCGCCGGCATTCCAATCGGTAGTCTGGGTCCAGGCGCCACAGCTACCGTAACATTCGAGGTGAGGATAACGATGCCGATACCATCACAAATTAATAATCAGTCGTCCGTCAGTTTTACATCCGGTGTATTCTCCGGTTCTTCTTCATCCAACATTACTAGCACACCAGTCATTCAGCCACAGATCTCCTTATTAAAAAGTGCCGTCGATGGAGATGGTGATGCCGATGCTCTCGTTGTAGGTGATACCATCATCTACACAGTGGTTGTAAGTAATGCAGGTAATCTTGCTGCAAATGTAACCTTAACCGACAACGTTCCTACTGGAACTGTCTTCAATCCTAACAGTGTTATTGTAGGAGGCATGCCCCAACCAGGTGCAGCACCCAATACCGGCATAGCTGTAGGAAGTGTAGCTCCGGGAACCAGTGTCCCTGTTAGCTTCTCTGTTAATATCGTTTCCTTACCATCACCACAACAAATCAGCAATCAAGCTTCTGCAAGCTTCACCTATACTCCGCCTGACGGTAGACCCTTAAGCGGAACTGCTGTATCTAATACCGTCACACTACAGGTCTCAGCTCCTAATATCGTGGTAGTCAAAAGCTCCACCTCAACTTCCGTAGCGATCGGAGATACGGTCACTTATAACGTAAATATTTCAAATAACGGTATAGAAGCTGTCAATAGCATAATCCTTAATGATCCAACACCAGCAGGTGCTGCTTTTGTAACGGGTAGCGTATCCGTGAACGGAGTACCTTTCCCAAACCTGAATCCTTCTTCGGGGATATCAATTGGTACCCTGGCGCCTGGAGCTTCAGCTCTGGTTGCTTACAGTGTTACCGTGACCTCTGTTCCTCCTACTGCTACACTTATCAATAAGGCATCCGTAACCTTTACATCAGGTGTTTTTTCCGGTTCGACCTTCTCCAATACCGTTACCATCCCTGTGTACCAGCCGAACATCTCGGTCGTCAAAACAGCAAGTACGAATAACGCTACAACAGGTGACGCTGTCAGCTATACCCTGACCGTGAGTAACACAGGAAACTACCCGGCAAGCTTAATCATTACGGACAATATTCCTGCGGGTACTACCTTCGTTCCGAATAGTGTGCTCATTAATGGACTCCCCTTAGCGCAAGCAGATCCATCTACGGGGATTCCAGCTGGAGTTATTGCACCCGGTGCTACTACTGCAGTAATATTCACTGTTAATATCACCTCACTGCCCAATCCTCAGCAGTTGGTCAATCAGGGTACCGTAGCGTATAGCTTCACTTTGCCTGACGGCCGCACACTTGGTGGTTCCGTCCTATCCAATACAATTTCTATCCCTGTCTCTTCACCAAATCTGGCTGTAGTAAAATCTACGCCTACCACATCAACTACAGTTGGAGACACGATCAACTATTCAGTTACAATTACCAATAACGGAATCGAAACGGTAAATAACGCTGTGTTCACAGACGCACTTCCTGCGGGTACTACATTCGTATCTGGCAGTGTTTTAGTAGATGGCGTACCTCGTCCAGGGGGTAGCCCTTCCACCGGGGTAACCTTGGGCAGTATTGCACCAGGTGTAACTGTAACTGTGGCATTCACAGTGAATACAGTCTCATTGCCACCTTCAGGCCTCCTAAATAACCAGTCAACAGTGAGCTTCACCTCTGGAGTTCTCTCGAATGTTGCCTTCTCTAATATTGTATCAACGCCTATTTACTTACCGATTCTAGCCGCAGCAAAAAGCTCGAATTCAATTCAAGCGACCGTCGGAGATACTATTACCTACACGATTAATGTAACCAATTCAGGGAATTACGGGGCTTTGGCTACTCTGAGTGATACTATCCCATCTGGAACAACATTTGTGCCAAACAGTGTGCTTATTCAAGGTGCCCCAGCTCCGGGAGCAGATCCAGCGGCTGGCATTCCACTCGGTGTCATATCCGCAGGTGCAACACTATCTGTTATGTTCTCAGTACTCATTTCAACATTGCCAGCAAGCCAGCAACTGATTAACCAAGCATCGGTAGCATTTGCTTACACCTTGCCTGATGGGCGGACGTTTAACAGTTCGATCAATTCCAATTCGACAACGATTTCGGTATCCTCACCGAATGTGATCGTAACTAAGTCATCACCAGCAACAGATGCCGTTGTTGGCGATACAATTACTTACAACCTTACAGTTACCAATAGCGGAATCGCCAATATCAGCAATGTAAACATCAGTGATCCAATACCAGCAGGTTCTTCTTTTGTTGCTGGCAGTGTGATCGTTGATGGCACTCCGCATCCTAATGCCAATCCAGCGAATGGCATCTCGCTCGGCACAATTGCACCGGGCGTTTCGGTCAATATCTCGTTCAACACTATCGTCAATGTACTGCCTAATCCTGCCACGCTCACCGATCAAGCTTCCGTCAGCTTCACATCTGGAGCATTCTCGGGATCCTCATTCTCTAATACACTTGTTATTCCTGTGTATCAGCCTATCATCGTTGTAGTCAAAGGGGCAGACAGAACCGCCGCAACTGTCGGAGATACGATTACTTACTCCTTGAATGTGACTAATACTGGTAACCTCATAGCAAATGTAGTCATAACTGACACGATTCCTAGCGGAGCTATCTTCGTTCCAAACAGCGTGCTCATTAATGGGGTGCCACAACCAGGCTCCGACCCGGCTACTGGATTAAATATTGGAGCAGTTGCTCCGGGAAGCACGGTAACAGTGACCATAACCCTGCAGGTTACAGTAGCCTCCCTCCCGTCACCGCAGCAGTTAGTAAATCAGGCTTCAGCAACTTTCTCATTCACACCTCCAGATGGTCGTCTGCTCACCGGAACTTCACTTTCAAATGTCCTAATCATCCCTGTCTCTTCTCCGGATGTAAGTGTCGTTAAGAGCACTACTTCTATTGATGCCGTTGTCGGCGATATCATCACCTATACGATTGTTGTTACCAACTTAGGGATTTCACCAGTCAATAACGTCATCATGGTTGACCCTATCCCAGCAGGCAGCCAGTTTGTAACAGGCAGCATCACTGTAGACGGAACCCCACGACCTAATGGCAGCCCGGCTTCCGGTATTGCCATCGGAACGATTGCTGCTGGCGCTTCCTCAACCATCACCTTCCAGGTTCAGGTAGTAGCGTTATGATTCCCGGCTCACGTACCCAACCTGTCGTAACCAATCAATCTATGGTACTCTTCAACTCGGCAGCGGGTGTTGACGGCATTGTCTATTCCAATACCGTTAACACCCCGGTCGTGGGCCCCGTGCTTTCATTGCTGAAGAGTACAGACAAACTCCATGCCTCGTTAGGTGACACTCTGGTGTATACCATTAAAGCTTCTAATAATGGAAACACAGATGCTTCGCTAACCGTGTATGACATTCTTCCAGAGGGTGTATCCTTTATTTCCAACAGCGTGCTTAGAGACGGAGTGCCTCTCCCAGGGGCTACACCGTCTTCGGGCATACCGCTAGGTTCTATTGCTCCGCAGAGTCAAGTGAGCATCGCCTTTCAAGTGGTTATCATTTCACTTCCCTCTTCACTAGTGCTGCAAAATAAAGCACTGGGCCGTTTTTCTTTTGCCACACCCGAGGGAAGAATCGTTAATGGAGATTTATATTCTAATTCCGTACTAGTTTCTTTACGCTCCTACCAGCTCTCTACCTTGTTGTCTGCAAGCACTCCGACCTCTTTTATAGGTGATGTAATTACCTATACATTACGGCTTACGAACGAAGGTAACAGCCTATTAAACCAAATCATCGCAACGATTTCTATTCCTAACGGATCTGTGTTCATTCCAGGGAGTGTCATTGCAGGTGGCGTCTATTATCCAGAATCAGAGCCTACGCAAGGAATATTAATTGGTCAACTTGATAAAGACCTAAGCATTGATATTACTTTTCGCGTTCGAGTTACTGAGGTCCCCTCATCCTTGGACCTGACTAACCATGCAGCTGTCACTTATACCGTCGACGACGATCCCAATACCACCGAGAGTAACACCCTCGTTGTCTCACTTGTTTTGGCAGGCGTCACCATCAGCAAGAGAGTAGATCATGTTACAGCAGCTCCAGGTGACAACCTAAGATATGAACTAACGGTAACCAACAGCGGGAACTTGGCCGTAAATGCGGTTCTGACCGATGCTATCCCTTCGGGCACTCTTTTCGTATGGGATAGTGTTCTCTTAAACGGAGTGATGCAAAAAGGCGCCCGTCCTGCTGATGGCATTCAGCTAGGCACATTAAGAGGCGGAACTTCAGCGGTCGTGGTCTTTCAAGTGAGCATTCCTGCAGCTATAAACATTCATGCCCACGCAGCTGTCCAAAATCATGGCAGTGTTCAGTATACTTTTGTGCTCCCGGACGGACGGACAGTAAGACAAACCTCTCGTTCCAATATCGTTACTACCTTAATAGTCCTGCCTATCATTTCTCTCGAAACTCATGCAAAGCCTACCCTTGTAGAAGAAGGAGAACATGTCCAATGCTGGATCTCCCTAACGAATAGTGGGAATTGGCCAGCAGAAGTATCCCTTGATCGGCTCACACCGGAGGAATGTCTTATTGATCCTAGCAGCATTGTGATTGATGGGATTCCAAATCCACAATCTTCATTTAACGGTATTTTGTCGCTAGGGACAGTCAAAGCTGCTACCACTGTAAACATCCATTATTTTGTGAGGGTTAGTGAACATGTACTGGGTCGTTTCCTTAAAGGCTTAGTAACCGCTCCATACTTCTTCAATCTGGATGGACGTGAATACACTGGCGAGAGCCAGTCGAACAGTTATATATTGACCGTGGAAGAGATCAGTGAATAAGAAATCACATATCCCCCATCCCCATGAATATACTTTAGTTACAACCCCAAAACATAAATATTTATATTCCATGGGAGGTGGTCATCCTGTCGCAATCATCTGGTCCCTTTTCCTTTGTCGTCTCAAAAGAAGACTGGTCCCTTCATCGCAAAGGCCATCAGGATCAGGAACGTCATCAGCAAAAGGTCAGAGAAGCTATCAAGGATAATTTGCCGGATCTCGTGACCGAAGAAAATATTATTTTGTCAGGCGGTAAGCAGATTGTAAAGGTTCCGATTCGCAGTCTGGATGAATATCGAATTATCTATAACTTTCGTAAGCAAAAGCATGTAGGACAGGGCGACGGGGAAAGTCAGGTCGGTGATGTACTTGGGCGGGATTCACAGTCGGCACAGCCCGGCAAAGGGGAAAAAGCAGGCGATCAACCCGGTCAGGACACCGTGGAAGCAGAGGTCAATCTGGAGGATCTGGAGGACATCTTGTTTCAGGATATGGAGTTGCCACATCTGAAGCCCAAGAATAAGGAAGAGATCGAGGTTAAATCCATCATCTTCAACGATATTCGTAAAAAAGGCATGATGTCCAACATCGATAAGAAACGTACCCTGCTGGAGAATCTTCGGCGTAATGCAAGCAGAGGGAATCCCGGCATTCACAGTATAAGTCCTGATGATCTGCGCTACAAAACATGGGATGACATTCGAACGCCTCACTCCAATGCGGTCATTATTGCGATGATGGATACGTCAGGTTCGATGGGTTCTTTTGAAAAATACTGCGCCCGCAGCTTCTTCTTCTGGATGACACGCTTTCTACGACGCCAGTATGAAAAGGTAGAGATTGTCTTTCTCGCCCACCACACGGAGGCTAAAGAGGTCAGCGAGCATGATTTCTTCACCCGCGGCGAGAGTGGAGGAACCATCTGTTCCTCAGCTTATCAAAAAGCGATTGAGATTATCGACAGCCGATACCCGCCAGCGCAGTACAACATTTATCCGTTTCACTTCTCTGATGGCGATAACCTCACCTCCGACAACGAACGCTGTGTAAAGCTAATTGGAGAACTGCTAAAACGAAGCAATATGTTTGGTTACGGGGAAGTGAATCAGTACAACCGCAGCAGCACACTAATGTCCGCTTATCGTCATCTGAAGCACGAGCAATTCATGCATTATGTCATTAAAGACAAAAAAGAAGTGTACCAGGCGCTAAAGACCTTCTTCAGTCAAAAGGGCACTGTTAATTCATAATTTCTACGTTTAATTATAGCCCACAGCTAGACTGCCTGTTCTATTGTCCTCCCCATATAAAAAAACCTCCATTCCAGAGCTTGGTAGGGGAGGTTTTTTTATTGAAATCTATTCAACTGTCCTAAACCGTTCCACAATACTTTTATTACCACTCAGAAAATAGATGGCAAGAGTCATATTCCAAATGAGTTGTAAACTCTACTACCTATTGAACCTTCTCTCTATCCTTGCCTTTATCAGATTCACCGGCATTTCTATTCGCTGCTTCCCGGTCCTCCATCATCTCGTCCACTGTCTTTACCTTCAGGCGGGCTGCGCCTTCATTGTTGGCATTCGTTGGAATAAGATCTCCTGAAGCTAAGCGTTCCTTCGCTTTTGCAATGGCCTCGCTGTATTGTGACAACCACTGCTCCCCAGCTACAAGCATCTCATCGACCATCTGCCAGATTTCTTTCGGGTTACATACGGCGCCTACCAACGGATCCATCATAAATGCTTGACGTAGCAGCTTGTCATCGCCGTGCACAGCAGCTTCGACGGCTAAACGTTGCACCGAGATACTAACGTTGCACACTGCGGCTGCTCCTAAAGGCAATTCACCTACAAGCGGCATCGATATACCGTTCCGATCCACATACCCTGGTGCTTCGATGATCGCATCATCTGGCAAATTAGAGATCACGCCATTGTTCACAGTGTTAAAGTGACCTCTATACACTCTGCCCGTTTCCAAGCCTTCAATAATAAACGAACCATGTTCTTCTCCGCGATTCTCCACTGTATACTCCAATGCCGAGTCCTTCATCCAATTTGGAAAATCCGTTTCGAACCAATTCCGCCCTTCGGTGCAGACACGTAGATATCCACCAGTCTCACCGTTAATCCAGCTTCCCAGGTCGATCCAATCCATAATTTCATCGCGGCGTTTACGATACCATGGCACATATTCACTTAGGTGACCATTGGATTCTGTACTGTAATATCCAAAGCGTCGCAGCATGTCGATCCGAACTTTTTCTGTGCGACTGAATTCTGGATGACTCTCAAAAGCTTCTAAAAGACCTTCGGTCAAATCTTTGCCCTTATGACTCGCCGAAATATACCAAGTCTGGTGATTGATACCCGCACAAATAATATCGACTTCCGACTTTTTCAGCCCATACACATCTGCAATTTGTCCATGCCCATGCTGCACCCCATGACACAGACCAATCGTCCGTACACCACCGTATTTGTTGCATGCCCAAGTCAGCATAGCCATAGGGTTCGAATAGTTAAGTAGGAGTACATCCGGCGCAGCCATTTCCCTAATATCACGGCAAATATTTAGCATTTCCGCAATCCCGCGCTGACCATACATGATGCCTCCTGCACAAAGGGTATCCCCTACGCACTGATCGACTCCGTATTTCAATGGAATATCCACATCTGTAGCAAATGCTTCCAGTCCACCCATACGAATAGTACAAAATACATACTTCGCATCCTTCAAGGCTTCTCTTCGATCCGTCGTTGCCTGGATTTGAATATTTAATCCATTCTCTTTAATATCACGTTGGCACAGCTCGGTAACCATCTCCAAGTTGTGGCTATTAATATCCATAAATGAAACTTCAATATTATTAAATTCCGGCACGGTTAGTAAGTCCCGCAACAATCCACGGGTAAATCCAATGCTGCCTGCCCCTATAAAAGACACTTTAAATGACATCCTTATCATCCTCCGGTAATGAATTGATTGTTCCTGTCCATTGTAGCAAGGGCGCTAAGGAAAGCGTAACCAATATCATGACCTCTTTTGAAGGAAGGTGTCAAAAATCCTAACTTATCTATTGAACATCCATCTCTTCATAACTCCAAGAATGACGCTCAATGGAATTACGATATTCTACGGGCGTGTTGTCAGTATATTTTTTGAAGAGGAGATGAAAATATTGTCTGCTACTAACCCCTACATAATCGGCAATTTCAGCAATTGGAATATCACTCTGCCCCAGCAGCATCTTTGCTTTCTCCATTCGCAGCATATTCAAATAATCACTGAGTGTCCTACCTGTATGTGACTTAAAAATACGATGCAGATATCCGGGATGCAGATTGACCGCGGCAGCGATATCCTTAACCTGAATACTCTGGTCGTAATTCTGATGCAGGAATTCGATACTACGCCGCACATAGAGCTGCGAAGGCTGTTGACTGACATGAAGCTGATCCTGTCGCAAGCTAGATAATCGAAGCAGAAGCTCACAGAACAATAAGTCAACCATACTTCCGCCTTTCCCGCCACTTTGATCAAGCTCTAGTACAAGTCCTTTTAGAACATGATAAATTTCCTCCGGATCAGGCATAACTAGACTGGAAAAGGGCACCTGTAACCATTCAGCAAGTGCCGCTTCTTTCCGAGCGAGCTTGCCGATAGATGGAGCAACCCCTGTATATTCCATAAATCCAAACTCCACATTCAGCATTCGGCAGGGCGTCCCATCCTCGACAATCAGTCTGTGCGGTACATTTGCATCGAGGATGATCAGTTCTCCCCGCTTCAACCTAAATCTCTCTTCTTCACCTGCTTTTGAACGGACATCCACGACACAGCTTCCTGAGATCAAATACATGATTTCAGTTGAATTATGCTGATGGTAGGTCATATAGTAGTTGTTCCATTGTTTATAATAGTAAGCAAAAAAATGAGGACTATAATCCCCTTCGATTAATGCCTGCTGAAAAAGACTCCCACTAAGACTTAGATGCAATTTCGTCAATCGATCACTCCTTTCTTCTATTAAAATGTTAACCCAAGTGTATCTCTCAAACTACTTCTAAGACAAGAAGAGCTACTTGAAGTCATTAAGTTAGAAAAAACGAGCAAAACTCCATTACACAGGAGAGTTGCTCGTTTTATTGTTTTTACTAATAAGATTTAATTCTCATACTTGAAAAGAAACCATAGATTGCTTAAGATCTGCTGCTAAGCTCTCCAGCTTTTGGGATAAGGAAACTAGCTCCTCACTTACAGTAAATTGCTGTGAAGACATCGAAGCTACCTCCTGCGTCGAAGCCGTCGTCTGCTGCACAATGGAACTGACACTCGCCATGGATTCACCTAATTGACGCTGAAACTCTATCAGTTCATGAATAGAAGCAGAGGATTCACTAAGATGTCCCATGAAGTGTTCCATTTCCTCTTTGACACTCGCAAAAATCGTTGACGACTCACGCACGGAAGAAATCTGCTCACGGAACTTTGGAGCGGTCTCATTGATATCTTTAACCGTGTTCTCAATGTGTAGACCAATCTCTTCCGTAATCTTGGAAACCGATTGGATCGACTCATTCGATTGGTTAGCGAGCTGTCTGATTTCATCAGCAATCACTATAAAGCCTCTGCCTGCTGCACCGGCTCTTACCGCCTCTATAGTGGCATTTAGCGCCAAAATATTGGTCTGCTTATTTACGGCAATCATAGGACTAAGAATACTACGAATTAAATGAGTACTCTCTCTTAGCTTATTGGAGTTCTCTTGTATTCGATTGAACATCTCCACCGTAGATTCACTCTGCTCTACTAGCAGCTTCATCAGCTCTGTCCCCTGATCACTAACCTCAATAACCCGCTCCGCCGAAGCGTCCATTACTGTATTTAGTTCAGTTACTTCACTCATCTTACTGCCAATGATTTCGACATTAGCATGGCTTTTTTCTGCTTCGACAGCAAGGCTTGCTGCTCCAAGTGCAATCTCACCCGTAGCAGATGCAACCTCTCTAGCATGAAGTGATGTTGTACCTGACGCTTTGACTAATTGCTCTGAAGTACCAAGCACTTCATCCGCTGACATTTCACTCTGGCTTGCAAGCAGAGAAATTTGCTCCATCATTTTGTTAAAGCTATGCCCGAGCCGACCAATCTCATCCTTACCCTTAAAATTCGTTCGTACACGAAGGTTTCCTCGCTCACCTTCTTCCATTAAGGTCGCCAGTTTACCTAGTGGACGCCCAACCAAACGAACAAGAACATAACCAATTAGCAGAGCTATCACGGCAGCTGCCAGCACCACAGAGAACGTGATATAAAGAAGCTTATCTGCCGACTTCGTAAAATCACTAACGGGTGCATATCCCATGAGCGTCCACTTTGCAGTCTTTAAAGGCTGATACACGACAAGCTGCGGACTTCCGTTCTCATCGGCTGCTGTAAATGAATGTTTCTTTTCTACATCTTGCCCTTCTGATACTTTTATGTAAGAGGGTTGACCCAGTTTAGCATGATCCGCACCATAAACTATGTTACCTTCTGAGCTCAAAATTCGAATCTCACCTGTAATTCCAATCTGAAGATTAGACAACATTTCGGTCATTGCTTTGCCTTTAACTTCGATCAGCATGTAATACTCCGCTTCAGGATGTACAAGATTGCGAAGCAATCTCCCCATAGTTAAAGTAGGTTCAGTATAAGAATCAAAGAAGCCCTTCTCACGAACTGGAAACCACACTGGCTCCCCTTTAGCATCTGCAATTTGTTTCAGTCTTTCAGCAATACCTTCATCACTACGAAGGCCACTAATTCCTGTAGATTTATACGATTCTGTTTCTTCCAAGCTCTTAGATACCAGTCTGACGCCATACATCCGCTCATCTGATCCTTTAACTAAGTCTAGCTTTCTACGAATCCGATCTTCTGCGGAAACTTTGGCTACCGTTGTAAGTTCTCCACTTTTTATGTTTTCCAAATCACCTTTTAATGTGGAGTCGAGGGCAAACTGCCTTGAGAGCGCTTCGTATTCTGTTAGGACAAAATCCAGCTTGTCCGCTGCTTGAACTATAGACTGTGAGGAGGCCGCGGCAACCTCATCTGTAATGATATCTTTGGCAGCAAAATATGAAGTCAATCCTAGAACAGAGGATAAGAGCACTATGGAGCTGAAAAGAATAACGAACAATTTTATCCCAACTGATCTAAACTGTAGGGTCCATAGCTTTTTCATTAAGTTCACTCCCTATGATGGAAAAAGGGTACAGCCTTCCATTTCTGTACAAAGGCTGTACCCAGTTCATTCTTTAGTATGAAGCGAAATTGTTACCCCTTACTAGCTCCTGCAGTCAATCCATCAACAAGCAGACGTTGCAAGAATACAAACAAAATCATAATCGGGATAGAGATCAGAACAGCACCGGCAGAGAATAAGGTGAAGTTAGTGTTTTGGTTCGTGTTAACCATATCCCACATTCCGACTGCGACGGTCCAGTTCTCCTTTGTCCGCAAAATAAGTCTGGCGAAAATGAAATCGACCCAAGGACCGACAAACTGAGTCAGTGCCATATAAGTGATCATAGGACGTGACAAGGGAAGAATCACTCGCATAAAGATCCCGAAATTACTCGCCCCGTCTATTCGAGCCGCCTCATCCAAAGAACGAGGAATCGTGTCGAGGAAGCCTTTGGCGATAAAGGTTCCCCCCAGCGGCGCCCCGGCTGCATAGACGATAATCAAGGCAATATGCGTATCCAGCAAATTAAACTCCTTAAGGAGCATATAAATGGCAATCATACTCATAAAACCAGGGAACATACCAAGAATCAGAACCGTAGATAACGCTGTTTTACGCGCTTTAAAACGGAATCTGGATACTGCATAACTGGTTAACAAGGTAAGAACTACACCGATAAGCATGGAGAATATAGCTATCTTCAATGTATTCGCATACCAAGTTCCAAACATATAGCTTGGTGACGTGAACAATTCTCTGTAGTGATCAAAGGTGAATTGCTCAGGGATAAACGATTTACTGTACAGTGATTTACCAGGCCGGAAGGAAGCAAACAGAATCCAGAGGGCCGGATAGAGTGCCGCTATCGACAAAGCAATCAAGATGATGTAACTACCACTTAAGCGAATAAAGTTCGCGATCTTTCTGCTCATTGGATCATATCCTCCTCTTTGAATGATTTCGTCCGGCGGTAATTGTACAGGGAGAATGAAGCAACAATGATAAAGATAATAATCCCTATTGCCGAAGCCATGTTGTTTTTATTCTGATCAAGTGTTAATTTGTATAGCCAGGTTACTAGCAAGTCCGTGGAACCGGCATATTGATAATCACCATTTACAGGACTACCGCCTGTCAATAGGAAGATCGCATTAAAGTTGTTAATGTTACCTGCGAATTGCGTAATTAAAGTAGGCGCTGTGGAGAACAATACCATTGGTAACGTAACGATACGGAACTTCTGATAACCTGATGCTCCATCCACCTCAGCGGCTTCATACATATCCCGAGGAATTGTAGTCAGTACGCCCATAATAAGTAACATCGAGACTGGAATACCAACCCACATGTTAACAATAATTACGGTAACCTTAGCCCAGAATGGATCTGTCAACCATGGTAATCCACCCATTCCAAAATACCCAAGGTATTGGTTGATCGGACCGAATTGACCGTTAAATAAATTGCGCATGAGCAGTAAAGAGATTAACTGCGGTACTGCGTAAGGTACAATCAGAATAACTCTCCACATTCCTTTGAAACGAATACCTTTTTGGCTCACCAATAAGGCTACCAATAGTCCTCCGAAATATGTAGTGATCGTCGAAAGAACTGCCCATATAATCGTCCATGTTAATACACCATAAAAAGTGTGGCTCCATGTTTTGAGAACTAATAAATTTCGGAAAGTCTGAAATCCAACCCAGTCAACCAATTTAGCGGGTGGAAGATGATCAGGTGCGGAATAGTTCGTAAACGCCAGCAGGATCATGAAGATGATTGGCATGATCGTAAAGAATAAAACACCAATACCCGGCAAGACCAAGAACGTCTGAGCGAACTTATAATCCAGTATATAGCGAACACTTTGTTTAAAGGTGTTTGCCTGAAGACCGTTATCGCGTTTCTCTCCAGTCTTATAAGCATCTTTAATGTTCAAATACCAAGCGAGGATTATGATGATAAGCATTAAAATGGTGATCAAGCTTTGAATCAAAATATAAATCGAGTGATCCCCAGCTACCATCTTAGCGATGCCTTTTACTTTTACCAAACGGCTAGGGTTTTCTCCTAGTGTAACAAAACCCCATAGAGCAGTAGCAAGATTCTGAATAAAATAATAAACAGCGGCGGCTTCTACAACTAAAAACATGATTCCTTTGATGAATTGGCGGTTATATATTTGTCCCAATCCCATGAAAATCGTCGACAGTACTGCGGCCCTCGTGCGATGTCGCTGCATTTCGCTTCCGTTCTCCTCTCCGAGTGAAAATAAGAAGCTGCCCTCCGCTAAACATGCGACGGGCAGCTTGATTCACTGTATGCTGTTAAGACTGTGATTTATGATCCTTATTGCGATGAACTGTTGTTCAAATCTTTGATTTGTTGAACGGCTTTGTCCATTGCTGCTTTTGGATCTACACCCTTATCCCAAATTTCTGGAAGCGCTGCATTTACAGGGCTCCAAACGTTACCCATTTCAGGGATAGAAGGCATTGGTTGGGAACTCTTAGCTTGTGCTGCAAAAGCGGACACGAATGGATCATTAACGATTTGTGGATCAAGAAGCGCCTCGTTGTTTGTAGGAACAGAACCGATCGTTTTGTTCAGTAACAATTGAGCGTCTTTGCTTGAAGCAAAATGAGCGTACAATTTAGCAGCATTCGGATATTGAGTAAACGAGTTAACTGCGAAAATTTTGATACCAGAGAATGTAATAGCTGTTTTGCCATTTACTGTAGGGATCGGTGCGATACCAAGGTTATCTCCAAGAGCTGCTTTGTATCCTCCAAGCTCCCAAGGACCAGTGATATCCATCGCTACATCACCTGAGTTGAACAAGCTGCGTTTGATATCACTATTGATATCTCCGCTCTTAATTGGCAATGCTTCTTTCATTTTCACAAATTCTTTAAGTCCTGCAACAGCTCCTTCATTAGCAAGTCCGATGTCATCTTTATCTGTACCGTCCTTACCGAATAGATATCCACCATCAGAAGCGATAAACATGTAGTTGAAGTACAGGTTTCCTACTTCCCACATAATTCCGTATCTGTTCTTGGATTTATCTGTGAATGTTTTGCTGAAAGCAAGAACATCGTCGAAAGACTTAGGTGCTTCTTTAACAAGTGATTTATTGTAGAACAATGCATAAGTTTCTGCTGCTCTTGGGTAGCCATACAATTCGCCATCGTACGAAGATCCGATAATTGAAGCTTCAGTATTGCTAGCTTTTGTTTCTTCACCGAAGACGTCATTAGGAAGAACCAAGCTCGCACTTGCCGCTTTACCTAAGTTGTCGTGAGGGATAAGAACAACGTCTGCTGCTAATCCTGAAGGACCATCTTGCGTAAGTTTAGTTACTTGATCTGGTGGTGCCAACTCTTCAATCTTGACTGGAACGTTATATTTTGCTGTGAACTGCTTAGCAATTTCATCTGCGAATGGTCTTTCTTCCTTACTTTCCCATACAACTAGTGTCGCTCCATCTTCAGGTACAATTTCTTCTGTTGCTGCTGCATCTGTGGTCTCTGGCGCTGCAGTCTCTGTAGTGTTGTTAGCAGCATTAGTAGCTTTTGCTGCATTGTTTCCCCCGGCATTCCCATTGTTGCTCGAACCACACGCTGTAACGGACAGTGCCATAGAGACAGCAGCGGTGATAACCATCACTTTTTTTAACTTCATTACTTTAACCCCTCCCAATTTTAAAAAAGCATAAGATGATAAAATAGTAGAGCTAGAAATTTGCGCAAACGATTTCAGAAAAGCTAAAAAAAAAGTTATTCTTTTAGCTCGCTCCTTCTTGAGATGCAATTCGCAGTGCAAGAAAGCGCTTCATTCATGAATACATCATACAACAGTATCGTTTGTTTTTAAAAACGTTTGCACATACCATATTTGACCATTTTCCATTAATTTATAAACACTATAGGCATTTATCTCCATTTTTCACATGATATCTTTTAATTAATCGATAATTCATGTGTTTAAAAATGGAATTGTTATTTTATTTGCCCCTCATATCCCACAAATTCACTTTTCCTATAGATTTACAATTATCTGAGAGTAGAAACGCTCATATACTCAAGTGAAAATTTGTGCAATGGTTTGAACAAGAGTATTGAAAGCCCTTTTATTCCATGCTATAATCCAAATCGTTAAGAGGCAACCCAACATGAATCATTTCATCTATTGTCTGCCTCCTGTTCTATATAACTAAAAGGCAATGTTACTTATGAAAGGTACAACCTCGGACAAGCTACTTCGCGGCGGTTGTGCCTCTTTGTTATGTGCAAGTTTGCCTCATCATTTGCGCATGTTGCATAAAAAATTGTGCAACCAATAACAATAGCGACATTCTAAACCCCACGCGCTGTGGTGAATGGTTCGGGAAAGTATCGCTTACAAAACTTAAGCGTATGCTTTTGAGGTAGTTTTGCCGAAGCTGGTCTTACAAAACTTGAGGAGGACTTATTCATGTTACTGGAAGCTGTGTACCATCGCCCGCGGTTAAATTGGTCTTATGCCTATAATGAGAGTACGATTCACTTGCGTCTCCGCGCTAAAAAAGGGGATTTAACAGAAGTATTTGCTTTTGCAGGGGATAAGTACACTTGGGATACCACGAAAGAGCTAATTCCCATGACCCTCTTCACCTCTGATGCGATGTTCGATTATTGGGAATGTGCTTCAGTTCCCATCTATCGCCGATTGAAATACGGATTCTTACTGCAAAAGGATAACGAGAAGGTTTGGATGACCGAAAATGATTTTCAAACGAACCGGCCAGAAAATCCAAACAAGCTTTTCGAGTTCCCATTTATTAACCCTGTTGATGTGTTCACTCCACCTGCCTGGGTAAAGGATGCTGTATTCTATCAGATCTTCCCTGAACGCTTTGCAAATGGCGACCCTAGCCTTGATCCAAAAGATGTTCAGCCATGGGGAGCAGAGCCAACACCAACCAACTTTTTTGGCGGCGATCTGCAAGGGGTTATTGATCATCTGGATCATCTTAACGAGCTTGGCATCAATGCTATTTATTTCACACCACTCTTCACTGCAACTACTAATCATAAATACGATACAGAAGATTACATGAAAGTTGATCCGCACTTCGGGGATATTGCAACGTTAAAAAAACTCGTCGAACTCTGCCATAAACGTGGTATTCGTGTGCTGTTAGACGCAGTATTCAATCACTCCGGTGGAACCTTCGCTCCATTTTTAGATGTTCAGGAAAAGGGAGAAGACTCCATTTACAAAGACTGGTTCCATATTCGTGAGTTTCCGCTTCAAGTTGTAAACGGGATTCCTACTTATGATACTTTTGCCTTTGAACCACATATGCCAAAGCTTAATACCGAACATCCTGAAGTTAAAGAGTACTTACTGAAGGTCGCTGAATTCTGGATTACAGAAGTTGGAATCGATGGTTGGCGCCTCGACGTAGCCAATGAAGTAGATCATGATTTCTGGCGTGAATTCCGCAAGGTGGTAAAGCGCGCTAATCCGGAGGCCTACATCCTTGGAGAAATCTGGCATGAGTCTGCTCCGTGGCTGGAGGGTGATAAATTCGATGCCGTCATGAACTATCCCTTCACTGATGCTGTCTTAGACTTTTTTGTTCATGGTAACCTTGATGCAGAGGGGTTTGCCAACTCTATTGGTAGACAGTTATCGCGCTACCCACTGCAAGCAAGTGAAGTTGCCTTCAATCTGTTAGATAGTCATGACACTCCACGATTACTTACTCTGGCTGCTGGGGACAAAAATAAA
This sequence comes from Paenibacillus sp. FSL R5-0744, assembly GCF_037972555.1. Classification (NCBI taxonomy): domain Bacteria; kingdom Bacillati; phylum Bacillota; class Bacilli; order Caryophanales; family Paenibacillaceae; genus Paenibacillus; species Paenibacillus sp. FSL R5-0744. Next base: position 1,969,928 of record NZ_CP150228.1, on the reverse strand, counting down.
ATGCGATTAGCTGCACTATTCCAGTTCACCTTTATGGGTACTCCTTGTATCTATTATGGCGACGAGTTCGGAATGGACGGTGAAGGTGATCCAGGTTGTCGTAAATGCATGGAGTGGAACCCTGAGAAGCAGGATCGTGATCTGTTCGAATTCTACCGTCAGCTCATTCAAATCCGCAATGAGCAACCTGCACTTCGTACGGGGACGTTTACTTTCTTGGAGGCAGGTCGACAAGGCAGTAAGATAGCCTATGAACGCCGATTGGATCTTGAGACTATAGTTGTACTGATCAATAGCGAAGAGACCGCTCAAACGTTCCGTATTGACGTAGACGAGCGAAATTGGGAGAACTTGTTCACGGCCGATACAGTGCGTGCTGAGCGTGGCAAGCTGAACGTGAAGATGCCTGCTTATGGTTTCGCTATACTTAAAGCAATCAACTAAATTTAAATGCCTTTGGCCGTATAAAACATAACAAAACAGGGTATCTCACTAGCTATGATAGCTGTGGGATACCCTGTTTTCTATTAGAGATGACTAAGAATGACTGTCACATTACTAGCCAATTACTAATACTTCGGTGCACTAACAATCAGCACACCGAAGTCCAGTTTACTTGCTCAGTAGTGTATAAATAATCTGTGCGCTTTCGGCGCGGGTCATCCACCCTTTTGGAGCAAATTGATTGTTCTCTCTGCCTTGGAGAAGCCCTAGACCTGCTGCTGTCTTCACGTAGCTATCTGCCCACTTGCTAATGCTAGATGCATCTGCAAATGTCGTGACACCCACTGCTGGTTCGATCTTCTTACCAGACTTCACTTCAAGCGCACGGATCACCATAATAGCCATTTCCTCACGGGTAATGGATGCATTCGGCGCAAAATTATCCTTGCTTCGACCACTAACAATGCCCAGCTTAGACGCTGTTGCTACGTATGATGAATACCATGCATCTGACTTGATATCAGTAAATTGAACCGGCCCTTCCGCATTTAAACCAAGTGCACGAACTAGTAATGCGGTAAATTCCGCACGACTAACATTGCTCTTCGGATTAAATTCGGTTGTCGTAACCCCCGAAACAATTTGTTTTGCAGCAAGAGACTGAATCGCATGGAATGCCCAATAAGTAGTTGGAACATCCTCAAACGACTTCACAATCTCAAGTACGGCATATTTACTAAAGTGCGTGACTTGTGTAGATATCACGTCTCCATTCAGCTGTCCACCTACGTACTCAAGCTCGCCATTATCGCCTAAATAGTAGATGCCCAATAAATCTTTATTCGATTGGCCTTTAATCTTAAACGATATCGTAATTGGCTCATCGAACTTCTTAACTACAATCCGGGTACCATCTTTCTTCAGAATGCTAAGTCTCAGTTCAAACACATCAGAAAGCGAAGTTACGGTCCCCACCTCTTTGTTTAAACCATCGATTAATGCTTTTGTAGCAGACTGGACCAATGGTTTCAGCTCCAACAGGATTTGAGCACCTTCCGCATCCACACCTGAAGCTAAACTTGGTATTGTGCTTAACAGTTTGTTAGGGATAGTAACCAATAGATCCCCCACTTTAAATACTAGATCATTAGATCCCAATGTTTTTGCTGCTTGCAACGGTAACAATACCGCTGTCTTACCTGCAACAATAACAATCTCTACCTTACCCTCTTTCACGTTCTTTAAGCTATCCTCACTGACAACTTGCATATCAGCAGGAGTTGTTGGGCTAACCGCCACGCTTCCAGAAGTTGGTGAATTTGTCACTTCAGGCGACGGCGTTGGTGTTGGTGTTACTTCTGGTGTCACTGTTGGTGTCGGTGTTGCTTCTGGCGACACTGTTGGTGTTGGTGTTGTTTCTGGTGTCTTCGTTGGTGTTGGCGTTGCTTCTGGTGTCTTCGTTGGTGTCGGTGTTGCTTCTGGCGACACTGTTGGTGTCGGAGTTGCCTCTGGTGACGCCGTTGGTGTTGGTGTCGGTGTTACATCCGATGCCTCTACCAGAATAACCGTACCCCCATCATCTCTACCTGGTAGATCAATGATTACTTTTTGATCTTCGGATACCGTGTATGTTTTACCGCTGTACTCATCCTTCACAGATGAATTGGCAGCAAACGGTACCGGAATCGTTGCGGATTCCTCACTTGTCTTAGTGTTAATAACCGTCACGACGTTCTCATTATCGTAAGACTTATTGAAGGCTAAATAACCTAAATCATCTGAACCTGCCAACTTCGTGCGCGTCCCTTTGGAATACACTTTGGAGTATTTTGCACGGATATTCAACAGCTTCTGATAATGATCATGAAGTGGCTTTTCTGCAGTCAACTGATCCCAAGGCATATCTTTACGGTTCTCACTGAACTCACCTTTAGACATGTCTCCTGCATTTTTGCCCGATTTCCCCAGTTCTTCTCCATAGTAAATGACTGGCTGTCCCTTGGCTGTGATTTGCAGAGCGGCTGCGATTTTCAGCTTGCCTTTATCTCCATCCACATAATTAGACAAGAAGCCATCCTCATCATGACTACTCAGGAATTGAGCCATCATCTTCGTGTTATCAATCTTTAACTCTCGTTCCTGCAAATAGGAATCAACACTGTTAACTTTACCATCAGTAAAGTCTTTCGCAGCATCATTAAATCCAAAATCAAGCAGTCCGTCCATCTGGCCTGTTTCAAGCATTCCACCATTGCTATCAATGGTTCCGCCGAAGTATTCACCGGTCATTTTGAAGTTTGGATCAATTGAAGTCAGTGCATTTTTAAATGCTTTCCAAGTTGTATCTTCTACATGTTTGACTGTATCCACACGGAAATAGTCAATCGTATCTCCACGTTCCGTCCGAGCGTTATCTAACCACCCTGTTTGCCAAGCGATAATTTTTTCACGAACGGCTGGATCTTCCGTTTTGAAATCCGGCAATCCTGCAAGCTCGCCTTTGATTGGATCTGTATCCGCGGATACACCATCCGTACGAAGCATTCCTTCAAAACGTGCTTTATCCTCAGCTGTAATCGTCGGCTCTTTATCCTCAACCTTTAAACCGTAGCCCGTATGATTGAGTACAACGTCGACCATGATCTTAATGCCCTTGTCATGTGCCTTTTCGATCAATTCCTTGAAGGTCTCCATATCACCAAGATGCTCGTCGAGCTTTGTAAAGTCCTTGGCCCAATAGCCATGATATCCGTATTGTTTGAATCCATAACCTTTATTAAAATCAATATTATCTACAATTGGCGTAATCCAAAGCGTGTTAATACCAAGTTCTTGCAAATAATCGAGATTGTCGATCATTCCTCGGAAATCACCACCGTGGTATGCTTCCAGTTGATCTTTATCTACATTCTCATTATTTGTTGGATCTCCGTCTTTGAAGCGGTCTGTAAGCGCGAAGTATATACGAGCCTCATCCCAATCAAAATCCAGCTTATCACCTGTGTAGGTTCTCGCTTTTACCTCGAGTTTAGCATTTTCTTTATGTGTATTTCCGTACTGGTCCACGAGCGTAATCGGAATATTTTTAATCCCCGCTGACACCGTGTCCTTCACAGCAACTGTCTGCTTCATCAGCTCCGTATCCAGCTTAACTTTGCTTGGTCCTCCAAGATTGGTTAAATCCATGTATCCCTCTGAATATGTTACCTCTTCTGAAGTCACTACATTGATGGTTACAACCGCATTCTGATTAGATGCAACTGCTTCCGGATTCACGGATGTCGTAATCTTAACGTCAGGAATATGATACACAACAATAGATTCATCATTCACTGTATTCTTAGGATCTGTAAATTCAGTAGTGATTCCGTTTTTCGTGATCAAGAACGTATACTTATACGTACCTTCTACTAAATCAGTCAACGTGTAAGTGAACCACTCGTTAGCGGAATCATAAACCATTGGATATATTTTTCCATTCACTTTTACTTTTGCAGCTGTGATCGCATCCATATTTCCATTACGGAACAAGGCATCATCGCGATATCTAAAAGTAATCGTTCCATCCTTAAGGATAGGACCGCTAATACTTGGTTTGATATCAAACTCCTTCACCCCGCTAGTTACATTCACTTTAGTGAATAATTCACCAGGCGTCAGCGGAATGATACGGTCATCCCCGTAGGGGTCCTTAATCGACCAATCGGTACCTTTACGAAGGACGAACCCTACACTTGTCGCATTCTCAGCAACCTCAATCAAAACACTCGCTGTGCCATTCTTAAAGGTTGTAAAATCAATCTGATCATTTTTAACTCCTGTATTCCAGACCCAGATGTTCCAATCCTTATAATCCTTATCACTACGGGTATAAGTGAACAGAACATATCTCTTATCCGTAACCTTAACTGTAACGGTTGTAGAAATACCGCCATAAGTAATGGTAATTACAGCTGTTCCATTACCAACTGCCTTCACTTGACCTTTATTGGTTACTGTAGCCACTTCAGGCTTATTGGAAGTGTAAGTAGCCAATTGCGTAACATTTCTTCTGCTGTTGTCGTCGTACTTCGCAAAAACAGCTGTTTGATGCGTATTGCCTGCTGCCAGCGTGTAGCTTGTACTATCGGTCTCTATAGAAGTAAGCGTAGCGGCTTCAGCTTCCATTTTGATAATCACTGCAGTCAAAGGATCTAGCTTGATTGAATTAGCAGTTAAAATGAAACCACTCTGTTGACTAACCGCAGTAACACCAGCTTCATCATTGTCAACAAGCACCTGACCACTCGTCAAATCCTCTGATAAAGTAAGAGTTCTAGCTGTGCTATCGCCATTCATGAAGACATAATAGATACCTGTGCCATCAGTAGCTTTGTTTGAATAACCAATGACAAGATCATCAGTCTTCATTTCTGGTGCAGGAATTAGGTTAACATTGGAATCAACCAGATCCTTGTCGCCCAATCGGAATGCATCGGTAGACTTTCTCAATTCCATCAGACCTGACGTATATTTTCTTGTTGTATTCTGTACTGGGAATTGTGATTCATCCGTTGCTTTAGTCCAATCAAACATGTTGACAGCATCCGAAGAATCATACGAATCATGAATAAAATAACCAAAGGATTTGCCTTCACTATCAAACATTTCAGTGTACTTATCCTGAGGAACCGAAGTGCTATTCCATTGCTTGGTACGCCCATATTCCTGGCCTGCATGAATGAAGGCAGTGCCTTGGGAGGTTAGAACAAGCATGTTTCCAAGTCTAATCCGTTTCTGGATTTCAAGCTCATTCTTCTCAATGGCAGGATCTTTCTTGATCGTTTGTGCAATAACATCGTGCAGCGTCAGGTTATCATGCGCTTCGATGTACGGAACGATATCACCTGGATCATCAGCAGGCGTATTTGAGGGCTCCGCCTTAATATTGTTAAAGATTGTCGCTATTGGACGCGCTCCGCCTGTAATAAATCTAGGTTGACCTTCGGAACCATAACCAGATTTCAATTCATTGCGGAATTCGTCAGAGAAAACACCGACGCTATCCGTTTTATCCATCCAGTCCTGATCTGCCCCTTTTCCAGCAAGGGAAGGATCAGCTGCGGCACCACCGAATGTTCTCCAGCCTTCACCGATAAAAAGTGCCTTCGGATTAATTTCTGCCGCGGCATCATAAGCATTCTGAACAGCCTCCGCTGTCGCATCGCCCATCATATCCCAGCGCATTCCATCTATCTTGTACTCTTCAAACCAGTATTTCACGGAATCAACCATCAACTTCTCAGCCATTTTATGGTTAGTGGCCAGATTGTTTCCGAAACCTCCGATAAAGTTGCCATTTGCATCTTGGAACGCGTAGTAATTAGGTACGATGTCGTTTAAGAATTCTTTTTTAGCCATATGTGTGTACACTACATCCAGAATGACACCCATTCCAGTTTCATGTACGGCGTCAATCAAACCTTTTAATTCTTTAATCCGTGCCTCAGGATCAGCAGGTTTCTGCGAATAAGCACCATCTGGAGAGAAGTAGTTGTGAGGATCATATCCCCAGTTGTATTCATTGTTTTTAGCGGAATATTCTGTTTCTCTAGTCCCCATCTTCGTCTCATCCCCGTAATACCAAGCCATTACAGGAAGTAATTGAATATGAGTTACACCGAGAGATTTAATATAATCGAGCTTCTTTTCAAAAGCGCTATAAGAGCCCCATCTTTCGCCACTCAGACTATCTTCGATCGATACATCGGATGTAAAGTCTCTGACGTGGACTTCATAAATGATTGCGTCTTCGCGTTTTTCGTAGCCTTTAATATCAGCATAACCAAAGGTATCCGGGTTCGTCTGGCTTAAATCAACGATAGCCGCTTTACCGACTGTATCCCCGCCAGCACCAGCTGCACCTGTGGTATCCATAGTAAATACCGCCATTGATTTAGCATAAGGATCAAGGACCTTATTGGTTACACCGTCATTCGTCACTTCATATTGATAAAAGAATCCTCTTACATCGTTTGTAGTCGTGCCTGTCAAATCAGTCGGCTTCAAATCAACCGACCAGACCCCTTGATCTCCACTCGTTAAGTCAACACTGCCCACAAGCACGTTGGAGTCATTCTTATCGTACACATTTACGACAACCGAGCTAGCTTTAGGAGCCCACAATTTTAACGTGGCTGTTTTGTCAGCGTTGTACGTAGCCCCTAGATCATCTCCTGTATAATTGTACATTTCATCAAGCATTCTCCAACCACTAGCCGCAGAGACCGTTTTGCCTGAATAAGTAACGCTAAGCGGAACTTTATCCAGATCAAAGGCTTTTGTATCAACTTCAATTGAAGTTTTGCTAGTAATGGTTACAGCCGATACAGGAATAGCAACACCGTCTTTATCTTTAACGGTAATCTCATTCTTCAATGCTGCTGCATCCAAGCCGTCAGTTAACGTGAAACCAAGAAGGATTTTGCTCGTCGACAACACTTCAGCAGATACTAAACCGATAGGTGTTTCACCAAATGGTGAAACATATACATTGTTGTCTCCTTCTTTTATCCACAGCTGGTTGTAACGATCCAGTAGAGTAAATCCTTTGTCACCGCCGTCTTTATTATCGCCATTCAACGGGTTCACTACGAGAAACCCAATTTTTTTTGCAGCTTCTTTCAATGGAATATCAATATAAGCACCAAAGCGACCTACTTGATCGGCTTGGAATGGAATTGCATCTTTAGGCCAATCCTTAAGTGAAACTGCTACATCTTCCCACAACCATAATCCATACTGACTTTGATTGGAATCTGATCTCATATAATGGATCCGAACGGTATTTGCCGGAAGCTTAACCGGTTCATAAGGCGTAACTACATCAGAGCCTTCTGTGATCCATACTTCATTAGTTTGTGGAGTATTAATTGAGAAGTTCTTATCTCCTCCATCTTTAGCACCACTTGCACGCTGAAGTGCGATGAATGAGATTTTCTTAGCCCCATCCTTAATCGGCACATCAACATATGCACCATAGGAATCCATTTGTCCATCAGGAAAAGGGGTCGCACCCATAGCCCAATCAACAGAAGGGCTTACAACATCACCCCATAACCACAATCCCTTATCGGTGTAATCACTAGCTTTGTAGTGAACACGAATGTGCCCTGCTGGAACAGGTGTAACCTCTACAGGTTCAGTAGGGACTTTATATTCTGCGGTCACTCTGTGATCTGCAGTATTGTACTTGAAGGTTACCTTAAGATCTAACGGTAGGCTCAACGCTAGATCGCTTTCTGGATAAGACATATCCTCTGCTTCTGTGGCTCCTGGAACAGAAACCTTATATGTGTAATCTCCCTGAGGCACAGTAACAACTGTACTGTACACACCATCAAAATCAGGATCTGTTAATGTGGACAACGCCTCTGCTGGCAGGTTTCCTGTCAATTTAGGCGTAATTGGCGTGTAATACGTAGAATCAGCTATTTTATGAGTGATGTCATTATAATAAAAGGTTACAGTCGTTTCTTCTTCTAACTTTATGTGGATATTCTCTCCATCATTTTTCCCTTGAGGGTTTGTATACTTTGCAAATCCATAGTTCTCATCCCAACTATCATTCAGAGCAACCTTGTAATTATATTCTTTCGCTGGCAGAGTCCCAGTAAAAGAATACAACCCATCGCCTGAGTAAGTCATTTGGGTGACTACTGATGTCTCATCCCAATCCTTGCCGGGATTTTCCGCCCCAGTAGAAATAAACTGTGATTGCAAATCACCGACCAAAACTACCTTTGTCGTTTCTGCTGAAACCTTAACTGGGTGTAAGCCGAGACTAGAGAACACAAGAGCAACGATCATAAAGATCGCGAACGTCCTCTTACCCCATAAAGTTATTTTCATTTTTGTATAACCTCCCATAATTATGAATTCCCTTTGTGCAAGCGGATACATAATTTCTCGAACCCCGCCAATTATTCTGGGGTTATGAAATCATGCGTCTTCCTTCTGTGGTTGGAGAAGGTCTATGTGTGCGGCTCGTCAAACCGGATTAACAGCATCATCCTCCCATCAAAGTTAAAGATCAACACCAAAATCATGAATTTAGTGCAAACGTTTGCAAATAGTCGTGCACAAACCTAAGTACATAAAATTCATTCCTTAACACAACTGATATCGATCCAAAATCACCCAATGTAAACGCTTGCTATATTTTGATTTACATACTAATGCTGTATTTATGGTATTGTCAACCAGTATTTTTATGTGTTTAACGAACTCAAATTATCATAAAAGTAAAAATAAAGAAAAGTGAACCTGATAATCCCATTTAGGATTTATCCGTTTTTTTGACTGTCACTCTAATTCCATTCCTCGAATCAAATTGTTCCAAAAAATTTAAGCCATACGTTTGCATTTACGAAATGCTCCTCTCGATGAAATTGGATATCTTTTATACATATTAAGATCAATCTTGCTAAATCATTCATACTTTTTTGGTGAAAACAAACAATTTTACACATAAATTTCTAATACTCTTTCCAAAAGTAGCAATATTGCCCTTCCAAATGACTTTATCTATTTACAATTTAGAACTCTTAGATTAATATTACTGTGTAAAGCAAACGGTTCCATAAGGAGGTTTCTATGACAGTTACCATTAAGGATGTGGCCAAGAAAGCGGGAGTATCTCCCTCCACGGTATCCCGGGTATTGTCCAATCACCCCAGAATCAGCCTGGAAACTTCCCGCAAGGTCAAAGCTATTATGGAAGATATGGGCTATACACCTAACATGATGGCTAAGAGTCTAGTGTCGAAAACTACAAATAGCATATGCTTCAGTCTTCCTAAACCAGCTGAAGAGCTGTTCTCAAATTTATTTTTTATGGAATTAATCCGAGGGATCGTTACACAAGCTAGCCGTTCCGGCTACGACGTGTTAATTAGCTCCGGAGCAAACGAGAAGGAAGAATTGGAAGCCGTTTCAAGACTTCTAAAGGGTCGTCGAGTAGATGGTGTTATTCTGCTTTACTCTCGTACAGATGATGCTGTTATTGATTTTCTAGAGAGTAACGATTATCCATTCGTACTGGTAGGCCGAAGTGATCGATATGAGAATATTTTATCTGTCGATAACGATAATGTGATGGCAGCATATGATGCTACAAACCACCTCATTTCAATGGGTCATGAACGTATTGGCTTCGTAAGTGGACCGCCTAATCTAATTGTTTCTCGCGATCGTCTCGCAGGATACCGTAAAGCACTGCTGAATAGCGGTCTTGAAATGCGTGATGAATGGATTGTAGAAGGTGAATTTCTACAGGATAGCGGATATAGAGCGATGTCTTTTTTCATGAATTTGCCTAATCGGCCTACTGCTCTAGTTGCAGTGGATGATATGGTATCGTTCGGAATTTTACGTGGATTGAATGAGCTGAAATACAAAGTGCCTGACGATCTCGCTATTGTGAGCTTTAACAATATTCCATTATCTGAATTATCCAGCCCTCCGATCAGTAGTATTGATATTGGAATTTATCATCTTGGCTACACTGCATCTCAGGTACTTATTCAGAATATCAAGAGTCCGAATCACGATGCTGGTTATACAAACCGATTTGTTATTCCACATCGCTTGATCGTGAGAGAGTCATCCATGTACTCACATGCTAAGAACAAAACCGAATGAATAAGTGAAGCGATCAACGCTTCATTTATTTTTTGAAAATCTGTACAAACGTTTGCGCTAAATTACTAAAACTTCTTGATCCAGTTCTTTTCAGGGTGAATATTCGAATCTGAGGTTAAGATAAACTTAACATCTTTAGCAAAGCTTATACGAATTGAGAGCAAATTCAGATACGATTACCCAATGGATCACGATACTGTCACAAATTTTAGGAGGTACTACAATGACGGAAATTAAAGCCTGCTTGTTCGATTTGGATGGTGTTATCGTTGATACTGCCAAATACCATTATATCGCATGGAAAGAGCTTGCAGATGGATTAGGGTTTCTCTTCACAGAACAAGATAACGAACGTCTTAAAGGAGTCAGCAGAACTGCCTCGCTAAATATTTTGCTGGAAATCGGCGGACTAACTATCGATGAAGAAGAGAAAGCTAAGCTTGCAGAACAGAAGAATAATCGATATGTCGAATATATTGCGAAAATGGACAGCTCAGAGATTTTGCCAGGTGCGCTTGATTTTCTGAAAGAGTGCCGTGAGAATGGCATCAAAGTTGCCCTCGGTTCTGCTAGTAAGAACGCAATGACGATATTAAATAATACCGGATTGACCCCTTACTTTGATGCAATCATCGATGGCACACACACAAGTGCTGCTAAACCTGATCCGGAAGTTTTTCTTTTAGGAGCTAAAGCACTTGGCGCTGATCCTAAACACTGTGTTGTCTTCGAAGATGCAGAAGCAGGAATTGAAGCTGCGTCGCGTGCTGGAATGTTCAGCGTTGGTATTGGTTCACCGGAAACGCTCAATGCGGCGAACATCGTCGTTCCATCGCTCGCTCATATGAGTGTGTCACAACTCAAAAAATCTTTTGCTTAAAGTCTAACGAACATTAATCAACTGAAAGTGTTAATGTGATTCGCCCTGCTACATCTAACCTACAATCAAATGAACTAAGTATTAATCATTAGATTTCTGGTGATGAGGTGACGGAGAGGAATTTTGGAACTGTAGAAGCGTAGCGTTCGCCTTTATAATCAGATTTCATCCGCAAAACGCGGCTAAAATATAGAAATCTGATTATAACAGCGATCGAAAGTCCAAAGATTCCTCGCAGTCGCACATATACCACCGGAATTTTAATGGAAGAATGATTTGTTCATTATATATCCCCACAACATATTTAAAGGAGCCGGTTATCGTGAAACAATATTTAACAATTGATGAATGGTCCATTATTGAAGAATCCTTTGATCCACAGACACAAGAAATCTCTGAAAGTGTATTTAGCCTTGGCAACGGATTTATGGGTGGTCGAGCTAATTTTGAAGAGCAATACAGTGGAAGTAGCCTACAAGGCAGCTACATGGCTGGCGTTTACTATCCTGACAAAACACGGGTCGGCTGGTGGAAGAACGGCTATCCTGAATATTTTGCTAAAGTACTGAACAGCACGAACTGGATCGGTATTAACATCGACATTGAAGGAACTCCTTTAGACCTGGCAAAATGTACGGTTTCCGATTTCCGTCGTGTTCTTAACATGAAGGAAGGTACGCTTTCCCGTTGTTTCACTGCCACACTCGAAGATGGTAAGGAAGTTAAAGTTGAGAGTATCCGATTCGTCAGCATGAATCGTCAAGAAATCGGTGCTATTCGTTACTCCATCATTCCTGTGAATTTCTCAGGCAAGATTACGATCACTCCTTATCTCGACGGTGACGTGAAGAACAAGGATTCCAACTACGACGAGAAATTCTGGAATGAAGTTGAGAAGCAAGCAGGCACTGAAGGTGGACACATCACCCTTAAGACCAAAAAACTCGATTTCCATGTAACCTCTGCTATGGCTTTTGATATCCTTGTCAATGGTGAAAAAGTCAACGCTGATGCTGAAGCTATTGAACAAGAGAAATATGTAGCCAGCAAAATGAATGTATCCGTACAATCTGGCGATCAAGTCGTCATTTATAAATATGTTGCTAACGTAACCTCGCGTAATCACGGTCTTGGACAATTGGTCGATGCCGCTCAAACTGCTTTGCAAGCTGCTAAGGAAGCTGGTTTTGTAACCCTTCTGACAGAACAAATAGAAGCTTGGAGAGAGAAATGGAAAGAAAGCGACATCATTATTGAAGGTGACGTTTCGGCACAGCAAGCGATTCGTTTCAATATTTTCCAGCTAAACCAAACCTACAATGGTGAAGATGACCGTCTGAACATTGGACCTAAAGGCTTTACAGGTGAAAAATACGGCGGCAGCACTTACTGGGATACAGAGGCGTATTGCGTTCCCTTCTATCTCAGTACAGCAGACTCCTCTATTGCTCGCAACCTGTTGATCTACCGTTACAAGCATTTGGAGAAGGCTAAGGAAAATGCTCGTAAGCTTGGTTTCGCAAAAGGCGCATTGTACCCAATGGTTACAATGAATGGCGAAGAGTGTCACAATGAGTGGGAAATTACATTTGAAGAAATTCACCGTAACGGTGCCATTGCTTATGCGATTTACAACTATGTGAACTACACAGGAGACAAAGCTTATCTTGGTCAATATGGCCTTGAAGTTCTGGTGGAAATCTCCCGCTTCTGGGAAGAACGTGTTCACTATGCAAATCGTAAAGACAAATACGTGATGCTTGGCGTAACGGGACCTAATGAATATGAAAATAACGTAAATAATAACTGGTACACCAACCGGATGGCTTCCTGGACTATGGAATATACCTTAGAAGCTCTGGATTATCTGAAAAAGAACGAATCCACACGCTATGCAGAACTAGTTGACAAACTAGGACTCCAAGAGAGCGAAACTGCAAAATGGAATGATATCATTGCCAAAATGTATTATCCTGCAGATGAAGAACTGGGTATCTTCTTGCAACAAGATGGCTTCTTAGATAAAGAGATTATTCAAGTCAAGGATCTGGCAGCTGAGAACCTGCCGCTAAACCAAAAATGGTCTTGGGATCGTATCCTTCGTTCTTGCTTCATTAAACAAGCGGACGTTCTGCAGGGATTATATTTCCTAGGGGACCGTTACGATCTGGATACCAAAAAACTTAATTTCGACTTTTACGAGCCGATCACTGTTCATGAGTCCTCCCTATCCCCTTGTATCCACTCTATTCTAGCCAGCGAACTAGGATATAAGGATAAGGCTTATGAAATGTACTTGCGTACTTCAAGACTGGATCTTGATAACTATAACAATGATACCGAAGACGGCTTACACAGCACTAGTATGGCCGGTACTTGGATGTCAATCGTACATGGCTTCGGCGGATTACGTGTTCATGATGGCAGACTGACTCTAAGCCCATCGAACCCAGGTCACTGGACAGCGTACTCTTTCAAAATCATGTTCCGCGGCTCCCGTCTAAAAGTAAGCGTTTCGGACGCACAGGTTACGGTTACGAATGAAACTGATATTCCAGCTTCTATTACTATCTATGACAAAGAATATACCGTGAACGGACTAAGCAGCATCACTGCTGACAGCAATTCCGTCACAGTATAAACCGACACCACAAGAGACCCTTTGGAGCCAATAGCTTTTTAGGGTCTCTTTATTTTTTTCCTAAATGGATAACTTATATAAGGAGTGATTATTAATGAAAAGAACCTTTTGGAAGGAAGCTGTCGTTTATCAAATCTATCCACGCAGCTTTCAAGATAGTAATGGTGACGGTATTGGAGATCTGCAAGGCATCATTTCACGTCTGGATTATTTGCAGAAGCTCGGTGTCGATGTAGTGTGGTTGTCACCAGTGTATAAATCGCCAAATGATGATAATGGTTATGACATCAGCGATTACGAAGATATTATGGATGAGTTCGGCACGCTAAAAGACTGGGAGGAACTACTGACTGGACTGCATGATCGTGGCATTAAGCTAATGATGGATCTTGTAATCAACCACTCTTCTGATGAACATCAATGGTTCGTAGAGTCCCGTTCGTCAAAGGATAATCCATACCGTGATTACTACATATGGCGTCCAGGTGGACCGAATGGCGAACGTCCAAACAATTGGAGTTCCATATTCAGCGGTCCGGCTTGGGAACTAGATGAGACTACCGGTGAATACTATCTACATCTGTTCTCACGCAAGCAACCGGATCTCAACTGGGACAATCCAAAGCTGCGCGATGAATTATACAAGATGATTACCTTCTGGCTCGACAAGGGTGTGGATGGATTGCGGATGGACGTCATTAATTTGATTTCTAAAGCAGAAGGGCTACCTTCCTTCCAAATCGAGGGCGAGGCGCCAGAGGAACTTGCTTGGGGTGGCGATTACTTTATGAATGGCCCCCGAGTCCATGAGTTTTTACATGAAATGAACCAAAAGGTTCTTTCAAGCTATGACATTATGACCGTCGGGGAAACGCCAGGGGCTTCAGTAGAGGATGCCGTTCTTTACACAGACGAAGATCGTGAAGAACTTCAAATGGTATTCCAATTCGAGCATATGGACGTAGATTCCGGCCCAGGAGGCAAATGGGATGTAGCCCCATGGACATTAACTAAACTGCGCGACATACTTCATAAATGGCAGGTCGGTCTGGCTGACAAGGGTTGGAATAGTCTGTACTTAAACAATCATGACCAGCCGCGTATGGTTTCACGATTTGGTGATGATGGGAAGTATCGCGTAATATCTGCCAAAATGCTCGCTACCTTACTACATACACTTAAAGGCACCCCTTATATTTACCAAGGTGAAGAAATTGGGATGACGAATGTAAAATTCACAACGCTGGAAGATTATAAAGACATCGAAATTCTGAATATGTACCGTGAAAAAGTAACTGAGGGTGGCGCAGATCATGAAACGATTCTGAACGCTATCCATGTCAAAGGCCGAGACAATGCCCGTACCCCAATGCAATGGGATGCATCTGCTAATGCTGGATTTTCAGAAGGAGAACCATGGCTCAAAGTAAATCCGATTTACAAGGAAATTAATGTGGAGCAAGCATTGGCGGATTCTGATTCAATCTTCTACTACTACCAGGAATTAATTGCTTTACGCAAAAAAAATCCGATTATGGTATATGGAGAATATAAGCTGCTACTGCCTGATCATGAGAACCTTTATGTTTATACAAGAACTTTAGAGGATGAACAATGGCTGATCCTGCTGAACTTCAACGAGGCCCCTCAAACCGTTGATCTCTCCGCTGAGCTGAGCACCGTTACTGATTTAATCATTGGAAATTACCCGGATGAATCACCAACACGAGAAATTCTGCGTCCTTACGAAGCAAGAGTGTACAGATTACAAAGCTGACTCTCTCCACCTTCCTGAGTTATACTATATAGGATGATTTTGTTAAGATTATTCTTCCATCAGCAACCTGTCATTAGAGAGCAAGGAATAACAGGATTTGCAAATGGTGGCATGTTAGTATGAACTCAAAGGGAGATGGCAGGCTTGGAATGGCTTATCCGCATGAAAGAAGCTTTAGATTATATGGAGAGCAAAATGGAGGAAACCTTTAATATAGAAGATATAGCAAAGGTTGCTTATTCCTCCCCTTTTCACTTCCAGCGTATGTTCTACATGCTCACCGGAGTATCAGTCAAAGACTATATCCGTAAACGCAAACTAACTCTGGCGGCACAGGAACTCGCTATTTCTAAAGTTAAGGTGCTAGATGTCTCATTAAAATACGGATATGACTCTCCCGAGTCGTTTGCCAAAGCATTCCGCAAAGCACATGGAATTACTCCTTCTGCTGCGCGGGAGTCAGGGGTACAGCTCAAAGCCTTCCCTAGACTCTCCTTCCATCTATCACTGAAGGGAGATAAAGAAATGGACTACAGAATTGAGACAAGAGACGCTTTTAATGTTATCGGACTAGTAGAGGAAATGACAACGAAAGATGGGGAGAATTTACGCCGTATCCCCCAGCTGTGGATTGAAGCTAATGAAAATGGTACGTCGGATAAGCTGATTGAGATCGGTGTTGATAAGGACATCCTTGGTATTTGTAAAGATTTCAATCACGAAAAAGAAACCTTCTCCTATTGGATTGCTGTCGAAGCCTCTCCAGAGACGGACGCTCAGGGCTTTGCTTCTACGACGATACCAGCTGCGAGTTGGGCTGTGTTCACCTCAGTAGGGCCAATGCCGAATGCTATTCAGCAAGCATGGTCACGGATCTTTCAGGAGTGGTTCCCTGCAACAGGCTATGAGCATACAGGAGGACCCGAGTTTGAGTTATACCTTCCGGGAAGACCTGATGCAGAGGATTATCGCTGCGAGATCTGGATACCGGTTATGAAAAAAAATTAATGCTTACTTAGACTATTCGGAATTCCGGATAGTCTTTCTTTCTTTCAGAATTTCTACGATTTCATTTTGAGAATCGGCTTAATCTTGGTATAATAAATAGATTATGTGATTCAATAATGACTATTGTCGTCCGATTATCGGTGAAGGAGAAATTCATGTCTACTGTAAAAATATTTTCAGACAGCACTTCCGATTTGCCTCAAGGCTGGAAGGATACTTTTAATATCGGCATCGTTCCCCTTTACGTAGTGTTTGAAGAAGGAACCTACAAAGATGGTGAAGATATCACACCAGAAGAAGTGTATCGCCGTGTCGCAGCAAGCGGAGTATTGCCAAAGACGGCCGCGCCTTCGCCAGCTGACTTTATCGCCGCTTTTCATCCGGTAATTAGCCGTGGAGATGATATTGTATATATCAGTCTCTCCTCATCATTATCCTCTACATATCAGAATGCACTTTTGGCTGCTGGGGAATTCCCAGAGGGGCGTGTACAGGTTATTGATTCACAGACCTTATGTGGAGGCATCGCTCTTCTCGTTATGAAAGCTGTCAGAGCCGCTGAAAAAGGTTACAGTGCCATTGAGATTGCAGCTATGCTGAAGCAGAGTCGTAATCTTGTAGAAACAGAATTCGTGGTAGATACGCTAGATTACTTATATATGGGTGGACGCTGTTCAGGTATGCAGAATTTCATCGGTAGTCTGCTAAAAATTCGTCCTGTTCTTAGACTTGTAGACGGCAGCATCGTACCTACTAGTAAAATTCGTGGCAAAAAAGAAAAAGCCGTGGAACAAATGCTCCAGAACGCCTTGGTTAACGTCGAGCGGATGGATAAAGAGCTGCTCATCGTTGTTCATACCTTAGCGGAAGAAGATGCTCGCTATCTAGAGACAGCGATACGAGAGAAAACTCAAGTGAATGAGATCGCTATCCTCAACGCAGGTTGTGTTATTGGTAGCCATTGTGGCCCACATACTGTAGGTCTCATGTATATGCTTCAAGATTAATATTCTAACGCAAATCTCCGGTCATTGCTTCGTAAGTCAATGAACCGGGGATTTGTGCGTTTACCCCTCCTGATTTGAAGTTGAATTTAACTCGACCTCTTTTTTTATGAAGGGTAACATAAACCGGAATGTTGAACCTTTATTCTCTTCACTTTCTACAAAGATTGTCCCACCCATCAGCTCAACCAGCTGCTTACAAATAGCGAGTCCCAACCCTGTACCGCCATATTTACGGTTGATGATCGGGTGCAGCTGTGAGAAGGATTGAAATAATAAATTGAGTTTATTATCGGCAATCCCAACACCTGTATCACGGACAGAGAATTCCAATAAATATTCTTTTGAATCCGAAAGTGGAATGTTCTTAACCGATAGTGTTACGCTCCCATGTTCTGTGAATTTCAGAGCATTTCCTACAAGATTGACAATAATCTGTCGCAAACGGATCGGATCAGCCAGTAACGTTGTTGGAACACTCGTATCCGCCCACCACCGCAAGGCCAGCTTCTTCTCTTCGGCTTTAGGCGTAAATAAATCAATAATGTCCGATATCATCTCTCGAAGTTCAAACGATTCGGTTTGCAGTGGCATTTTACCCGCTTCCATCTTGCTGAAATCAAGAATGTCATTCAAGATCTGTAAAAGCGTGTAACTACAGCTTCGTAAAATCTCGACATACCCCCGCTGTTCTTCTCCAAGATCAGTTTCAAGTAAAAGATCTGACATCCCTATCATTCCATTCATCGGTGTCCGAATTTCATGACTCATCATCGCTAAGAAGTCAGATTTGGCTTGCGCCGCCTGTTCTGCAGATTCTTTAGCGCGAATGATTTCTTTCGCATTCGTGATATCACTAAAAGCAATAACTGCTCCTGAGATCATCCCCCCATCCATAAGAGGCGACACCCGATAATTGACAAAAAAGCTGGTTCCATCCTTACGCCAGAAGATCTCATCGTCTTTCCTGCGGATAATTCCATCTGCAATTGTAAGACTAATCTGACAATCAGGGGTTGAATAACGTGAGCCATCGCCTTGGATTTGATGAATATATTCCATCAGCTTCAGGCCAACCAATTCTGTAGGCTGGTAACCTAACATATCTGCTCCCTCACGGTTAATAAAGAGCGTTCGCCCTATATTATCTAGTACGAATATTCCAGCTGAGACGGAGTTCAGAATAAGGTTCGCTCGTTTATCTTCGACTTCAGCAGCAAAAGTAGATTTGAAGTTTGACTCTAGTTCTACCTTATTCGATAATTTAGCATGAAAAGAATCTGCTAATGCGTTTAGCCAGTCATGTAACCCTTCCGAATAATGATGATAGTTGCTGTTATCCACTTGTATGATCGCGAATACCCCAACAATTCCCTCGTCTATCGTTATAGGAATAAAGTTTCCCTTCACAACGTCCGCTTTGGGATTGTTCAGATCTTGCAATTCAAAGCTAGAGGGATTCCCTTGCAGGGCAGCCTCAAAACTAGCTACATCAACAAGGTATATTCTTTTAAGTGCTGTCAGACCTATATCTTGGAACGATGCTTCTGCACTGGATTCTAGATAGAACGTACGATTCGTTCCTACGCAGTGACCTTGCCGATCCAACACAAATATCAAATTAGGATGATGGTCATATAACGATTTATAAGCGCTCTCTTCCGAAAGCAATCGTGTTAGAATGGACGTCCAGTCTTTATCCACAATTCATTTCACCTCAGGCTCTCTCATCCATTATCATTACCCTAAAATGAGCGGAAATCATCTTAAATTTTAAATTCTTCTATTTTGACCATTATAGCAAATATACTTTAATCGGTCGCAGATAAACACTAAATCCCCCTTTAGAACCCGACCACGATGACTTACACATCGTACTGAGATTCTTAAGAGGGATTTCTATAAATATTTTAGGCTATATCTTTATGGTCAATATTGCGAATCGCCATATAGGCAATACCTGCTCCAATCAAGCCAAGCGAGATCGACACCGCCGCTAAATTACCTAAGCGTGCTTGATCAAATCCACCAGAAATTAGGGACGTAACTAACACCGCCGAGACGATGGTGGCAGGAACTGATTTTTTCTTCATTCCAAAGTACAAAGGAATCAGAGCAATACCCGCTGCGTAAAATGCGTTTGCGCCTAACTTGATCAGCTCTGAAGTGATTATAGGAAGGTTTAACTCACCCGGGATAAGCCCTACAAACGAATTAAATCCTATTAGCATAGCTCCAACTACAATGTCTGACACGATGATGGCAACAAATGTGAAGGCGAACACTATCAATATTTTCGCAGTCATTAGCTTTTTACGTGAGATAGGGTACATGAAGAGAAGAGTAATAGTGTTGTTCTTATACTCATCAATCACCAGCTTGCTAATAATAACGGAAGCGAAAATAATATAAGCAGCCTTAACAAAAACGAACACACCTTCAAACATATCTGCGTAAGAAGCGAACGACGGTTCATTCTCATTTCGATCAACGAATAAAACCATAATCATAAACCCAAGAATAGCGAGATTGACGATTGCTGCCCCTGTAAGAAGAGTCTTTAGCTTATTCTTCCGAATCTCCAAAGATATTAATTTAAGCAACGCCTTCACCCCCAATCAATTGTAAAAAATAATCTTCCAGCGTATGTTGTTTCTTGCTGATGCTCTCAATCTCCACGTCTGCTAGCACTAACGCCTTATTCAGATTACGTTGTGAGATACCACCGTCATAAATTCTTACTGTAATATGATCTAGTACTTTGAAGTTATTGAGGCCAAGCTTGTGCTCCAACACGTACACTGCTTTGTTAATCTCATTCGTAACCACTTCGATATATTCTGTATTTTGACCGCGAATGGAATCCATCGCCACCTCTTCTACCAGAGCACCCTGCCGGATCACACCGATAGTATCAGCAATCTGCTCGATTTCCCCCAGAATATGACTAGATACAAGTAACGTCATTCCATATTCACGGCTAAGCATCCGGAACACTTCACGCATCTCTTTGATTCCCACAGGGTCTAGTCCATTAATCGGCTCATCCAGAATGAGTAGCTCCGGTTTCGTCATAAAGGCTCTGGCAATACCAAGGCGCTGCTTCATCCCAAGCGAAAATTGCTTCACCGGCTTTTTATCAATACCCGTAAGCTTTACCAGCTCCAGCGCTTCACCAATCGCTTGCGGATCATAATAGCCCATGTATTCTCCATGCAGGATCAGGTTTTCCTTGGCTGTGAGTTTATCATAGAACACTGGATATTCAATGATGCAGCCCATCCGTTTGAGCATTTCATACGAATGATTTGTCATTTTTTCATTAAAAAATTCAATCTCGCCACTCGTCGGCTTAACGAGGTTCGTGATCATTTTCATGACCGTTGTTTTGCCGGCACCGTTCGGTCCAAGAAAGCCATAAATTTCACCTTGTTTAATATTCATATTCACATTGCTAACGGCTTCTTTGCCTTGGTAGGTTTTCGTTAAATTTCTTGTTCGAAGTATCGTAGTCATTTCCGTGCTCCCCTTTGTTTTCGTCTCGTCTTCCTTAGTTCTTATTGTACACAGCAGAATTTTCTTTTTTATTACTCGATTCTTACAAAAATCTTAAGCTGCACACAATTTCATTCTTTAGAAGCTTAATCTACGAAAAGAAAGGGTAAATACTGTTCTCACAAACGGTTGACTAACCAGTGTAATGGTACCATTCATCTGCTCCGTTAATCTTTTGGTGATCGTCAGACCCAGACCACTCCCTTGATATGATCGATTTCTCGAATCCTCCAGTGTATAGAGCCGTTCGAATACTTTATCCTGGTGAACTTCACTAATGCCTTTTCCCCTGTCCCAAACATCTATGTATACTTTGTTCTTATCACTATAGAGTTTCAAACCTAATACGCCTCCGGCATCCCCGTAAGCAATCGCATTCGATAACAAATTGGTCAATATCCGGTCAAGCGCCTCTTCGTTTCCCATGAAATAAAGCGAGTCATCAGGGATTTCTATCTCCACCTCACTGCCCTTGGCGCTAAGGATATCATAGAAAGAGAGAATATTACGTCTGCACACCTCACCTGCCTCAACACGTGTAAGATTGATTTCCCGATCCCCTGATTCCAGCTTAGCCAAGTCAAAGAACTTGTTCATCAATTGGATCACTTCATTTGCTTTTTGGTGAATCGTATTCATCATACGTTCCCGTTCTTCGGCTGGCATATGTTCATCCTGCTGAATCGTCTCAATATAACCGAGTACTACCGTTAGCGGAGTCTTAAGATCGTGGGAAATGTTCGACAACATATTACGCATGGACTTCTCCAGCTTCACGCGCTCAATGCTTCCTTTATGATTAATGTCGAGCAGCCGATTTAGATCAATCAGCACACTTTGCAGCTCCACATTACTACTGAATAACAGCAGTCTTTCGTGTGAACCTTCAGCCATGATGCTACTTAGCTTGTCATGAATATATTTCAGGTCTCTGGAAGCTTTACGTGAATGCTGATATTGCCATACAATGACGACGAGCAGGAGTACAATGACCACACTAAGCGCCATGCTCATTATAGCTGCTCTCCCAGCTTATATCCGATCCCCCACAACGTCTTGATGTACTCTGGATGCGAGGGGTCATCTTCTATTTTTTCGCGTAATCTTCTCATATGTACATTAATAACGTTCTCATCTCCGAAATAATCATCTGCCCATACGCTAGCATAAATCTGCGCTTTGGTGAAGACCCTGCCCGGATGCGTAACGAACAGCTTAAGAATATGAAATTCCTTAGACGTTAACTTCACCTCTTCCCCGTTCTTTAGCGCAGAGAAATTATCCAAATCTACAGTCAGGCCACCAATGGAAATTTTTTGCTTCGCAGGAATTGGAGCTTCCGGTTGGATGGTGGGGGTAGCATAACCCGCTCTTCGAATCGCAGCCTTCACTCTTGCAGCTAATTCGATCATTGAAAATGGCTTGGTAATATAATCATCCGCCCCAAAGCCAAGTCCAAGCGCTTTATCCACATCGCTGTCCTTGGCTGACATGATCAACACCGGAACTAGACTTGTCGCACGGATCGTCTGGAGAATATCAGTACCGCTGCGCTTGGGCAGCATGAGATCTAATAATACAAGATCAAAAGGATTACTAGTACGGAATGTCCTTTCCGCTACTTCACCATCGAACGCCGTTTCCACTTCATAGCCCTCTTTTACTAAATAGGACCTAACCATTTCACTAATTGCTTCGTCATCTTCAATTAACAATATTCGGTGCATGAATGCTGCCTCCAATGATCTGAGAATAAAAATTAGTTAAAAACTTAAGGTATTTCTTTAAGGTAAACATGACTGCGGTGAATGTTTGGACTTCCGGTCGCTGTTGTCCCCAGATTTCTTGATTATATACCGTGTTTCACGGTTGAAATCCGGTGAGCCTATGCTTCCGGAGCGAGCTTTCCTACGGAAAGCTTTCAGGCGAACGCTATCGCTCCTACAGTTCCAAAATCCCCCTCCGCCACTCTTCCTTTTTAGAATGTTTTAGTTCAACTTATTTAAATTATTCATAATGCCCCTTAACCTCAGGCAGTTCCTTATAAATGCTTCCGGCCTGCACGATCTTAATGATCGCTTGGGCTAGTTCAGTCATCTGACCGTCATCCTCAGTATTCTGGCATTCCGTCCACTGATAATGACGCTCTCCACTATTAATCTGAACCGATAAATCGTAACTTACAACAGGTTTCCGATTACACTCAGTAGATAATTCTTTTTCATCTAAGTAATTCGCTAGAACCATTTCTTTATAGATTTGTCCACGTTCCTGTTCAGAAAGCTCAAAATCGCTAACCTCGACTACTTCCCCATTCTGGAGATCTTTGACCAACTTCTTCTCTATCGTATTAATTTCGTTCTTTTGGTTCACACCATATTTTAAAACAAACTCAAACTTATCTTGTTTCGTGACGTCAAAAGGAATCTGTAGCAGCTCGATCTTTGCTTGTTCGCCCTCGCAGCCCGTTAAGGTATACGACAGAAGTTTATCCGTTTCGTTTCTAACAAGGTTCTGACAAGTGTATGTGGTTACTTGGGGACTACCAAACGTATCTTCGGAATTATCATGCCGCATTTCAATCCCTTGGTCAGTATATTTCAAGTCATTAAAGATCGGATCACCCTCAATTGTGTAATGAACCACACGCTGCTTACCCGCATTATTTTGGATAAAAGCATCCAACTTCTTAAGATTCTTAACAATCATTCCATGGCTGTTTATCACATCTTCTTGTTCATTAATGGTAGTTGTGAATTTGTCTTCTCCATTGGATGGCTGGTTAAAGCAACCGGTTACTATAAGCGCTATAAAAATCAGAAGAATACCGCTCGATCTCATCGATCATAACCTCCTTAAACACTCCATAAGTAGAATCATTTGTTAAAGTATACCAATAATAACGGGGGCTGGGTATCCCTTCAGAGGGATATCTGATGATAGGGAGATTGATAGGAATTTAAACTAGATAGCAAAAAAAGCTGATTGGATATCCAATCAGCTGTGCTTTTGTACCTCAGAAATCTCCTCAATATCTATCGCACTATATGCTTAACCTCTTTGTGAGTCTACGGAAATTCTCCGGCTCTTAATGCAAGAAATGCATCAGGAACGGTGCTGCTACTGCGCCACCTAACATACTAGTCCCAAATATTGCCCAGTCATTTAAAATATGTGCAATGATCGATGTCCAGATATTCTTTGTTTTCATGTAAGCAAGCGTTAGAATAATTCGAGCGATTCCGATTCCCAGAATGGCCTGAGCAAAATTAAAATTGTACGTTTTTAAGTGTAGTACACCAAAAATGAGCGCTGTTACGATTAATGCAATAAACACGGACGCCTTGCGTGACATTTTAAAGCCAATAAAGCAAAGCTGCATAATCGCCAGGAATGGCAAGATCGTTAACAATTCCTCGCCAATTAATTGAAATCCTGAGAAGAACAATGTCCAGAGCTTCTCACCTGTTGAAAGGGTATCCCCATGACCTAGCACCGCATTTACTGTTACAGCTCCCATCGATGAAAGCAGCGCAGCTACCCCCAACGTTACGATGAAATTAATAATAAAGAATAAAATCCCGTATAATACATGACTTACTTCAGGCTTTTTGAAGAGAATTCCTAACTTCCCTTTGGTTGCCCACACTAATGCGATTAACGGAAACAGCGTGAATAGAAACGGAGCAATCTTGCTCTGCACTTCATTAGGCAGAAAAGGAATCTCTACTGTCATTGTTAAATAGCCTACAACGATACTTGCAAGGATCACTACCCATTTGCCAATAGGCATGAAATACGGCTGTCCATTATACAAAGGATAATCTACGGTTTGTTTTACTTTTGTCATGTTGCACGACCTTCCAACGCTTATTATTATACTGTGAATCCTATCACTGGAATATGAACTATAAATGAACCGACAAGTTCATTTATAATCCCTGATGAAATGCTCAATTTCTGGCCGAAGATGGAGCATAAAAATAACACCTTGCAGCACAAGCTATTCCCGTTTCTTGCTTGATCTGCGAGGTCCTTCACGTCCATTCCTTTTTCTAGAGCTCCCATCTGCTCAGCCAGGCGAAGAATTCCGCGACGTGAGAAGGCGTTATCTATGGTGCTCTCCAGGAAAGGTTTATCAAAAAGCCAACCGTCCTTGGGAACACCTGGTCCTTCGTTCAGGATCAATGCACGATCAATAAATGCGGAGCCTAACCCTGTCCCTAAAGTTAACGAAATATATCGTTCATTTGGAAATAATCTGCTTACGCCTAGGGCAAACAGCTTCGCATCATTCTCAAATCGAATATCTGCCTGCAGCAGGTGCTTCGCCCATTCCTTATGTTGTAATATATAATACTTCTCGTATATTCTCACCATACAACGCCTCATATTTACTAAGCCCCTGAATATAACAGATGCCTTGCTGATAATCAAAGGGCCCGGGAAAGGCGAGACCGATGCGCCAAGTACAGTCTGAGGATTTCCCTAGTGTAACGGAATAGAACTGATATTGATCTTCAAATATAGAAATAAATTGGTCTATAATCACATCGGCATCTTGGTCAGCGAAGGAAGGATGTTGCTTGCAGCTAGCCTGTAGCAAATCTCCATCCACGACCAAACCAGACTTAATAAAGGTTCCTCCCACGTCTAAAGCGATCACGACTTTAGGCTTCAAAGGAGACTCACATCCCAGACCTTGGATACGCCAGCTTTCACTACTCGTGCGCCATAACCATTCTATTGTTCTATTGAATTAATAATTCTCCACGATAATTAATATGATGGTATTTTGATAACTGCAAGCTACTTACGAATCACCTTGAGAAAATCATAAAGATATATAACGGATTCTCCCTCCCGTCATATTGCCCCTCCCCTACCCATATACATAATATGAACTACATTGATCGACCCATCTATATGAAGCCAAACCCCATTTCGTGAGGGTTTATTCAGGTTGGATCTACAGAATTATAGGAGGGAGCACAGAATCATGCCAAGCGAAGAAATTAATGCTTTGGAGCGGGCGATTGCTGAAATTACGGAAATAGCTACTGGCTTCGGCTTGGATTTTTATCCCATGCGTTATGAAATATGCCCTGCAGATATTATTTATACATTCGGCGCTTATGGAATGCCGACACGATTTGGTCACTGGAGCTTCGGAAAAACATTTCACAAAATGAAATCCCAATACGATTTCGGGCTGAGTAAAATATACGAGCTCGTCATTAACTCCAACCCTTGTTATGCCTTCCTGCTCGACGGAAACTCGCTGATTCAGAACAAGCTGATCGTAGCTCACGTGCTGGCGCACTGCGATTTTTTCAAAAATAACATGCGTTTCTCCATGTCCAACCGGGATATGGTCGAGAGCATGTCGGCTACAGCGGATCGGATCGCCGGCTATTCAGTAACCTACGGTACCGATGCAGTGGAGCGCTTCATCGATTCCGTGCTGGCCATTCAAGAGCATATAGATCCCAGCCTGATTCAGCCGCGCAAGCTAGGTAAGACCCATCTGCTGGAAGCCAAAATGAAAGAACTCAAGGATGCCCCTCCGGGTGGCTCCAAACCAGCTAATCCGTACGACGAGTTATGGAATCTAGACAAGAGCAATTCTGGACCACAGGAAGCAGCATCCGGAAATCGTGCGTTCCCACCTGAGCCGGAAAAAGATATTGTCTGGTTCATCCAGCAATATTCCACCGTCTTGGAGGATTGGCAGCGCGATATTATGACGATGCTTCATGATGAAATGCTCTACTTCTGGCCACAAATGGAGACGAAGATCATGAACGAAGGCTGGGCTTCCTACTGGCATCAGCGTATCGTCCGCGAACTGGATCTAACCGTTGAGGAAACCGTAGAATACGCTAAACTGAATTCCTCCGTCGTGCAGCCCTCACGGCAAAGCCTGAATCCATACTACCTGGGTTTGAAAATCTTTGAAGACATCGAACGCCGCTGGGACCGCGAGAAAATATTTGAGGTACGCGAGCTGGAATCGGATACCTCTTTTATCCGCAGTTATCTATCCAAGGAGCTAGTAAATGATCTAGATCTCTATGTATTCGAGAAAAAAGGCCCTGAGTGGAAGATCACCGACAAAGCGTGGGAAAATGTACGAGATCAACTGGTTCTTGCCCGCGTCAACGGCGGCTCTCCTTACTTGGTCATAGAGGATGCCGATTTCGAGAAGAATGGGGAGTTATTTATAACCCACCGCTACGAAAGTATCGAGCTTGATCTGAAGTATTTGGAGCGCACGCTCCCGCACATCTATTCGTTATGGGGTCGGACCGTTCATCTACAGACCGTTGTGGAGGACAAAAAGGCTAGGTTTTCGTATGATGGCAAGAAGGTGCAGCGGAAGTTTATTTAAAAGAGGAATGAAATAAGATAACACTTATTAAGACATATAAACGGGAATTCATTACAGAATTTCGAATTATATAATTCAAGGAGAGTCGTCACATTTAGAGGGCTCTCCTTATTGCGCAAAAGAGTTGTGTATAAAAAATCATCTTCATATACTGTGTTAATCTCATGATCTGTAGAACTTTTATTCAACACATCTTTTTTTATTACTTCTCCGCTTATTAAATGCTTCAAAATATCTATCTTTCAAGGGCTCCCATAACTCATGGTAGTCACATTTCACTCTTTCCACTTCAGATATTTCAACAAGATGGCTTAAGTAGGCATCAAATGCTAGATCACTATAAGGTACAATAGATTTGTATTTCTCTATATCTGCTTCGCTCCAACCATAAGAATACAGTTGATCTTTATCCTCATATACGAATGATGCTACCCATAGATATCTAAAAAAAACATTTACTGTTTTGTCACCAACCATCATTTCAGAAATAAACATATTATGCAATTCTTCAATAAAATCATATAATTTATCCCAAGTTGGTAATTGATCTATTTCTTCCCTTGCGTCAGCCGAAGTCTGAATAATTCCCCCGTTAATGCTATTTATCACTATAGTAGGTCGGTAAACTACACGGTCTCGAACATAACAAACTTTTTCATATAAATACAATCTCGGATTTTTTTCTTTTAAAAAATTATCAAAAAAAAGCTCAACCATCATCGATTTATTTTTCAGTGATCGAATAAATTTACAATAATTCTTGATATCCGTATGTGATATCATAGAAGCAATATCTTTTTCTAGATCCCCTTGTTTATTCCACCTTTCAGGAGATTCATCATCTGAATTTAGTTCACTTTCATCAATTTCAAACTGTATAATATCATTTACAATCTTCTTTTTTATCTTAATGTTATAATTCTCATCCATTAACATGCAGAAGGTAATTAAATGATAGATCACATAATATGTGTTTATCGCCTTACTTATCCTAAATCCTCCTGCTATTTCGTTACTACTAAATTTACATAATGCCTTTAGTTCCGATATTCCTATTATAGCTTTATGAAAACTTAAAGACGCAACTTTAAATATGTATACTTGATTCTCCTCCCCCCCTCGTTCAAGTATTATTTCCTTTCCATCTCGCACAAAATTATATCCTCCAGATTGAGATTTTAAATTATCCAAAATTGACCTCCAAGTTAATGTGGAATTCCACCAATTATATTTTATATTCCTAGTAAAAAATTCACCTCGTTATTATTAAGATACAGTATATGGGATTTTGAGTCTATTTCAGATTAGATATTCCCCTTTTAGTTCCTTAGTAATATTAATTATGAACTAGGATTCATTCTAACAAAACAAATCGTGCGCGAGTTAGAATAGATAATTAATACTATTGCCGATGTTTACTCCGCTATAAGCACAGAGTACCCTCAAGTCAAACAATTCATGACTAACATAGAGGACTTTTCGAAAGTCATGGTCACCAAGCTGGATCGGATGAGCCGCCGACTGCTAGATTTGCTTACGTTGATCGATATGTTCCAGCAGCATCAAGTCGCGTTCATCTCAATCAGTGAATCGTTTGATACGAACACACCATCAGGCCGTTTAACGCTTCAAGTGCTTGGTGCTGTCGCGGAATTTGAACGGGAGCGAATTCGAGAACGTGTCCTGGATAATATGTTCCACGCTGCCAACCAGGGCAAATGGCTGACCCAGAGTCCGTACGGATATCGCTTGGAAGATAAAGTACTTATTATCCATGAGCCCGAAGCAAAAATTGTACGACAGATGTATGATCTATACCTCAATCAGGGAATGGGGTTCTTCGCAATTGCCAGACAACTGAACGAAGATGGCATCCCATCCAGGCACAACAAAGAATGGTCCATTCGTTCAGTTAAACTGCTGCTTACCAACCCTGTTTATAAAGGGACTTTCGTATGGAATCGTGTAGATTCAAGCAAGAAGAAACGAACCATAAAGGATGATAAGGATTGGATTGTCATTGATGATTGCCTACCCGTAATTATCGATAAAAACACTTGGGAAAGAGTGCAGATCAAAATGAACAGACCAAGCATCGCCCCCCCGCGCCCAGACCAGCCCGCACCTGCTTGGAGGCATTTTGAAATGTGGAAACTGCGGGTCGGGGATGGTATTGGATGGTCAGGATCACGTGACAGACGTTATCGGGTCTACCGCTGTTCTGCGAATAAGAACAAAGGAACATGCACAAGTAAGCAGTACAAAGCCGACGAAGTGGAATCTTGGTTTTTGCAGGGTTTAGCAGGTTTATCTAATTCACTTAGCCTTGAGTTGGTTCCCCAGCTTGTGGAGAAAGCCCGTAGCAGCCAGAGCAATCGTGGAGATCAACAAATCACAGCAGCTAAAAACCGTTATAAGCGAAAGGTCGAAGCCTATACTGCTGGACTAATTGAATTGCAGGACTTAAACGAGGAGAAGCAGCGAATGGAGAAGATTGTACAGGAGAATCAAAGTTCGAATGAGCAGGGTGAGAAAATACAGGTGGAAGAGCTAAAGGAAATGCTTGAGAGCAAGATGAAGACGGTATTGGATGCGATTAATGTGTTGCCTGTTGAGGAGGCTAAGGTACTGCTGCGGACGTTGGTTGAGAAAGTTACGGTTTTGGGGGAGGGGGAGTTGGATATAGAGCTGAATGGATTATAAACAATTCAACTTCATATTTAGCATTGACATTATCCTTATGTTGTAAATTAAAGGAATTTGGCGAATTTCACCGAATACTTTAAGAATACTGGATTATGTTAAGGGAGTGATTATATTGGCAGAAATTTTATCCTATAACAACGAAAATGATGCTACAATTTTCAAAATGAAGGAATTAAGTTGGCATGCTAGGCTACGAATAATAAAAGAGTTTCATAATGATTACCCCGAACACTACATCGGAAGAAATTACATAAAGCTTATAAATCCAAAGAAAGCAGTACTTGAAATATCTGATAATTTAATTACTTTTTTTCCACAATTATCAGCTGAAATAGCTGAACTTAATAAAAAAAGAATCTATAAATTAATTGCTCAACGATCTGAAATTTATATAAGTAATTCAATAGAAAAAATTGAGCTTTCAACCTCAAGATTATTAGGAAAAGATCTTCGTGCTACTGTTTCTCTTTTATATTATTCATTTCATAACTTCACTACAGGAAAAATGTATCAATTCCTGTCAGAAAAAAATGGTGTTGACGAATACAATGTAACTTTTAATGAAGTAGATCACTTCACAAGCCAACTTTTTTTCAATGATATTTTCAAAAAGAATTTTAGCCTTCCCATTTTTATTACTGATGAAATAAACAAAGAAAATTACACAAATAATTTATGTACAGGACGAAATAAAAATTCTGCAAATCCTTTTAAAATAGTTCCCCTTGTTTTGTTAAATATAGATCCGAGCATTTCAGGTTATCTGAATTCTTACATAAATTATCTATACAAGGAATTATTCGGGGAGAAATTTTCAACTGATAACATTGATACTTTAGAAAACTTTATTAATTCATCCTTAAAAAATAGGACTAAAGATAAGGCATATAAACAAGAATTAGAGGTGAAAGCATCAATAGCATTTGCATATAAATCATTCATTGAAACTACAGCAATGAATGAGCGAATAACTTGGTCGTTTTTTATTATTGCTCTAAGACTATATTGGTTAAGACAAACTGCTGACTATGATTACGATTTTGAAATAAAAACTTCAACAAGAGAAATTAGTTTGCTTTTAAACGCTATCCAACAATATTATAAACTTTGTGAATTCACATCATTTGCCAAGAAAGAAGAAATAATTATTGATGATATAGAATCAAAAAAGAACCTTCAAAATCCCATAAGTCAACAAAGTCCTATTAATCAACATACAGTTACTATAGAAAAGACATATTTTCAATCTGATATCAAAGAACTGTTGAATTCTGAAAATAACTCATACCTTTTTATGACTGCTTTACATTTAGATAGTGATTTTTGCTACGATGATATCATTTCATCAATAAACTTTACTCATAGTATTACAAATAGAGCTGAATACTATATTTATGAACTGCTCGATCCGCTACCAGTAAATGTAAATGTTAAGCTAGACAATGATGGAAGATGGACATTGTGGGTTAATAAAGATTCCGCTAAACACCAAGTGTTATCTGAAAATGATTTAATTGTAGTTTTTGACCGTTTTTGCGATCAAATTTTTAACAATTATCGTGAATATGGAAATCCCAAATACATACCACAGTTGTGCGTTTCTTATCCCAAATATACAATTCGCGCTGAAACCCATGACTCATTAAAAATCGAAACAATATATAAGATGAGTAATTCAATAATGGATCGAAATGCATGGATAATTAAATCTCTTCTAAGCGATATAAACGAAAAATTCAAACTCACAATAAAATTCCCTAATCTTGTTATTGATCAATATAAAATTTATTTTAGAGTTAACTTTGGGTTCGAGTCAACACTCCTTAACTTGCCTTTCTCTATGCAAATCAATTCAGAGGCTTTCAAAGGTAACTCTAACACTTTTATTTTAAATTTTCATGTCGATATTGATGATGAAAAGTCTCCGAGACATGAAGGTTTCGAATTAATGGAAATATTTAAAAATATTAGCAACTTAAATGAAAACGATTTATATAATTTACTGACAGAATCAGATGACTTATCAAAGGCTTTTGATGTTGCGGGTGTAATCGAAATTGAACCAAACTCCTTGAATAGCTATCTTAAAGGCGATAATCATCAACTTTTTTATTCCTTTACTGAATACCTGAATTCAGTTTCCCACACACTTATTGTTAATAATTCTTTTGACGCTTCCATGAAATTTTTAGAGATATGTTTGTCATATGATAAATGTGATTCATTCGCATATGCTACGAAGGGCCTTTGGTATTTTAGAAATACCGACATGGATGTGGAGATATGCGAACAGCAAGGGAAATACTATTACGAAATGGCGTTGGATAAAGTTAATACTGACCATCCTGATTCAGAAATTGATTTAAGGCAACGTTATTACTATGAACTTGCTTTGTTCTATTTTATAAGAAATGTCGACTATGAAATGTATATGAAATATTATAATGATGGTGTGAATCTAGGTGAACATTACAGCTATAATGATTTACTGTTGCTAAATGAAACATTTAATCAAATAGCCTCTTCAAAACAAACTTCCACAAAAAAGACTAACAAAGCACCTTAGCAATACGAAGGCTGGGCTTCGTACTGGCATCAGCGCATCGTCCGTGAACTGGATCTGACCGAAGAAGAAACCGTAGAATACGCTAAACTAAATTCCTCCGTCGTGCAGCCTTCACGGCAAAGCCTGAATCCATACTATCTTGGTCTAAAAATCTTCGAAGACATCGAACGCCGCTGGGACCGCGAGAAAATATTTGAGGTTCGCGAGTTGGAATCCGATACCTCTTTTATCCGCAGCTATCTGTCCAAAGAACTGGTGAACGACCTCGATCTTTATGTTTTTGAGAAAAAAGGTCCGGAATGGAAAATCACCGACAAAGCATGGGAAAATGTACGGGATCAACTGGTGCTCGCTCGAGTCAATGGCGGGTCACCTTACTTGGTCATAGAGGATGCCGACTTCGAGAAGAATGGCGAGTTATTTATCACCCACCGCTATGAAAGTATCGAGCTGGACCTGAAGTACCTGGAGCATACACTCCCGCATATCTACTCATTATGGGGGCGCACCGTTCATCTGCAGACCGTCGTGGAGGACAAAAAGGCGCGGTTCTCGTATGATGGCAAAAAGGTGCAGCGGAAGTTTATTTAAAAGAGGAATAAGTGAAAAGTGCTCTATTGCTTGAAAAATAAAGCGGCAGAACTGGGCGCATAGTACGTCCCTGGTCTGCCGCTCTTTATTTGGTCTGTTGATTATTCGGATTCATTTAACATCTTTGAAAAATATTTCGGAGCCTCAGTAAATCCTTGTCGGGCATAAAATCTATGCGCATCAGTTCTTCTAGAGTGGCAATGAACTTGAATTCGGTCACAGTTTCTTTTTCTAGCTAAATCAGTGCAATATTCCTCAAGCATCCGTCCAATGCCTTTGCTCCTAATCGCATTACTTACCACAAGATAGCTTATAATTGCAGTATCCCCTGTGAGCCCTAATTGAGGTATGTAATGCATGGAAATGCAGGCGACTACTTTATGATCTTCCTCGAAAACTAATAATTCCTCATCCGGATGTAGGACTAGCTTTTCTATTTTTTCTTGCATGAATGCTTCTGTCTCTGGATAACCCAACTGCTCTAATAATTCGGATATGTCTTTCCAGTCCTCTACTTTTGCTTCTCTAATCATCTGTTTCACTCCCCGAGATTATCAAGTTACACGTCTATTTAATCTATTAGACTACGGGAGGGGATAAGCGTCAATCCTCCTGCAATAAATGAGAAAGCCCGCAGCGTATAACCCGCTGCGGACCTTCTTACGTCGACACCCCGTATCGACTGAATAATTGAACTTTGCAAATGCTGCAAAGGTAAAAGTAACGTAGGGGAAGTTTGGAACTGTAGGAGCGTAGCGTTCGCCTTTGTTTCTGGATTTAATCCGCTAAGGAATAATCAATAAATCCAGAGACAACAGCGACCGAAAGTCCAAACATTCCCCGAAGTTACGATCATCACCGAGCAGCATTTGCCCTTACACATCATTCGGTCGATTTTTTCACAGGAACATAGATCTCCATCACCGTATCCGGACGCGAGTGGCA
This sequence comes from Paenibacillus sp. FSL R5-0744, assembly GCF_037972555.1. Classification (NCBI taxonomy): domain Bacteria; kingdom Bacillati; phylum Bacillota; class Bacilli; order Caryophanales; family Paenibacillaceae; genus Paenibacillus; species Paenibacillus sp. FSL R5-0744. Next base: position 1,935,739 of record NZ_CP150228.1, on the reverse strand, counting down.
GCGTTCATCATAGAATTCGAAATCCAGTTTACTATCATCATAATCGTAGCCACTATCCTTAAACCATTCTTCGAAGATATACTTCCATGTGCTTTTTATAACCTGTGCAAACTGTATTTGCTCTGTATCCGTTGATGTATCCACTGGCGGCGTTGTGAACACAGCATATTCGGCTTCTGGCACATCCATCGTCAACATATCATCTTCCACCTTGGAGTAGTCCTCTACAATAACACCTAGAAGATAAGTCGCATTACCATTATCTGAGGAAGGAATACATAAGCCGACTTCTCCGTGTTTAGGCGGGTTTAGTATTTTATACATTTTGGACTCCAGATTCTCACCCTCATAATGACTCCAAAAAGATGCAATATCCTTGGTGTACATACTTCCAGCAACATTAGTTTGGATCCCATACCCAGCGACCTTAAATGCAGGCTTGCGAACAATAACAGGGTTCATTATAAAACCTCCGATTTCAATTAGTGTTTTTCCTTTAGTAAATCCGTCCATTCGTGCGGCATACTGTGTCGGGCTATAGCCAAAAGCCTTGCGAAAGGCCTTAGTGAAACCACTTTGTGTCTCAAAACCATAGTCCAGCGCGATATCAATGATTCTTCTACCGGCAAACAATTCAATGGACGCTAAAGATAATTTCCGGCTCCGCACATATTCCATCACGGACATTTCCTTGCATAAGCTGAACACTCGGCAAAAATGATACACCGAATATCCCACCTCAGCGGCTATTTCTTCCACTGTTATATTTTCTTTGATATGAGCTTCAATATATTCAACACACTTCTCTATATCTTTACTGTAATTCAAGTGCAGCACCAGCCTTCCCCCGTACGGTGATTTCATTATATCAACTGCAAGCGAGTAGGATTGTTCCTGTTTTGCTGAGCTGTATGATGCTGTATGATCTAACACTTTCTTTAGTTAGCTATCATAGAAACCTGCAAATATGCAGCTTTTTACATGGATATCGTCCTCATCTAGCTCAAAAGCTGCAAAAATACAGGAATTTTCCCTACTTGGGGTTTGAAAGTGACTTACACCACAAAAAAACTGCAGATTTGCAGGAATTACTAATTTAAAGAGCTTTGCCATATATAATAATGTACATTTGCAGTTTTTTCCTGTAAGGGCGGCTCCCCCTGCTACTTTTCATGGTTCATGCATTACTTTTCGGACGCGCGACCAAAGCCTAATTCCACACAATCTCACGTATTGATACACGTAAAAAATATCTATCACATAAAAAAAGACCACCAAATGGTGGTCCGCAAATTTACTTGTATTCTTTTACCGATTAAGCAGACTGCCCACATACTTCAGCAGCTCATTAGCGCAAATTGGGCAATAGTGATGCCCATCAATAAGTCTAGCGCACACCTCATTGATCCGTTTAAGCTGACTTTCATCCGGCGTTTTGGACGAGGTGGTGATTTTGACGATATCTTTGAGATCTGTGAATAGCTTCTTCTCAATCGCTTCCCGTAGGCGGTCGTGGTTGTTGTACTCGAATTTCTTCCCTTTGCGTGAATACGCGGAAATCCGGATCAGGATCTCTTCCCGGAACGCTTTTTTCGCATTCTCAGAGATACCGATTTGCTCTTCAATCGAACGCATTAACCGCTCATCCGGCTCCATCTCCTCATCCGTCAGCGGATCGCGGATTTTGGACCAATTGCAGAAGGCTTCAATATTATCGAGATAATTCTCAAATAATGTCTTGGCGGACTCCTCAAAGGAGTAGACGAAGGCCTTTTGCACTTCGCTTTTAGCTAAAATGTCATATTCTTTGCGGGCAATGGAGATGAAGTTCAAATAACGCTCCCGCTCCTCTTTTGTAATCGATGGATGCTGATCCAGGCCGTCTTTAATTGCACGCAACACATCCAGTGCGTTCATGCACTGCAGATCACCTTTGATCAAAGCGCTGGAAATCCGGTTGATAACATACCGCGGATCTATTCCGGACATGCCTTCATCCAAATACTCCGTTTGCATCTCCTTGAGATCTGCTTCTTTGTAGCCTTCGACCTCTTCACCATCATACATGCGAAGCTTTTTGATCAGATCCATGCCTTGTTTTTTACTTTCTTTCAGACGGGTCAGGATCGAGAAAATAGCAGCGGCACGCAGCGCATGCGGCGCAATATGCACATGGTTCATATCACTCTGGGCGATCAGCTTCGCGTAGATTTTTTCCTCTTCCGATACTCTGAGGTTATACGGAACAGGCATAACAATCATACGGGACTGGAGCGCTTCATTCTTTTTATTAGAAATAAACGACTTATACTCGGTTTCATTGGTGTGAGCTATGATCATTTCATCCGCACTGATCAGCGCGAACCGGCCAGCCTTGAAATTGCCTTCTTGCGTCAATGACAGCAGGTTCCATAGAAACTTTTCGTCGCATTTGAGCATTTCTTGAAATTCCATCAGCCCACGGTTAGCTTTGTTCAGCTCTCCGTCAAAACGGTAAGCGCGTGGATCGGATTCCGAACCAAATTCAGTAATGGTCGAAAAGTCGATACTTCCTGTCAAATCGGCGATATCTTGCGACTTCGGATCGGATGGACTAAAAGTACCAATCCCTACCCGCTCTTCTTCTGACAAAATGACACGAGCCACTTTAACCTGCTCAATATCTCCGGCATAATCATTTCTCAGCCGCATCTGGCAGGATGGGCACAAGTTGCCCTCAATACGCACACCGAGTTCTTTTTCAATCTCTGGACGAAGCTCCAGGGGGATCAAATGTAGTGGATCCTCATGCATCGGGCAGCCCTCAACCGCATATACCGCACCCGCATCCGTCCGCGAGTATTGTTCCAAACCTCTTTTTAACAGCGTGACTAGGGTCGATTTCCCCCCACTGACAGGTCCCATCAATAACAGAATCCGTTTACGAACATCTAGCCGGCGTGCTGCAGAATGAAAATACTCCTCCACTAACTTTTCGACTGCACGATCAAGTCCAAAAATCTCTTGTTCAAAAAACTTATAACGTTTGCGTCCGTTTATGTCCTCTACGCCATGCGACTTGATCATGTCATAAACGCGGGAGTGAGCGGTTTTTGCGGGAGAGGGGTCTTTTTTCAAAAGTTCTATATATTGCTTGAAGGTCCCGCTCCACGCCAAACGGTCGTTCTCAGCCCGATACGAAGCTATTCGCTCAAAAATATCCATTGCTCGCTGCCTCCTCTTGCGCTCCTACTTGCTCTCCTATAGCGTTAAAAAGTGTATTACATACCTATGCGGCAAGCGCGGAATAGTTGACCTCTTTTTTGCTGTGCTATAATAGAGAATCATAAAATCGCAGTAAAACCTTAATGAGAACCCGAAAAAAAGAGCTACGGGAGTGACACTATGGCGGTACGACATGAAACGGAGCTGTATGCTCCTTTGAAGGTTTTTTTTGAAAAGCAAGGATACAGCATCAAGGGTGAGGTTCGGACTTGTGATTTGGTGGGTATTCGTGAGGATTTAGAGCACCCTCTAATCGTAGAGATGAAAAAATCGTTCAACCTCGCCTTGCTCCTGCAAGGCGTGGAACGGCTAAAGCTCAGTCCTACGGTCTATCTCGCAGTAGAACGTGTCCGTGATAAAAAAGGGGCGGTAAACCAGCGCTGGGGCGAGCTTAGCGGACTGTGCCGCCGCCTTGGTCTCGGGCTGATCACCGTTGTTTTTTATAAGACCAAGGCCCCGCTGGTCGAGGTGCTCGTCGAGCCGGACGAGACGCCACCTGCGCAGCGCAGCAACAAGCGGCGGCGCGAGCGCCTGCTCTATGAGTTCCGCGAGCGCAGCGGAGACTACAACACCGGCGGCAGCACGCGCGTCAAGCTCGTGACGGCCTACCGTGAGAAAGCGCTGCGTGTCGCGCTTTCTCTGCAGGCAGCGGAGGCGGAAGCCGCCGTCGCTGCCGAGAAGGCCGCTGCGAAGGCTTCGCTCGCAGCGGGCAAACGTGCAGCGGCGAGCACCGCTGCACAGGCTCCGGCGCTGAGCGCAGCGCCGGAGGGGCGTGCTGCCGGGGACACGGCAGCACGGGAGGCAGCGGCGGCTGGCACGCGAAGCGGTGCCCCTAGCGCTGCCTCAAGCGCCCGCTCGGCCGGGATCTCTCCGGCCGAGCTGCGGAAGCGTAGCGGCGTACCGAACGCCGCCGCTATGCTGCAGCACAACTACTACGGCTGGTTCCACCGTGTCAGCCGTGGGCGCTATACACTGACCCCAGCCGGTCAGGCCGCGCTAGTAGAATACGCCGCTATAACTGGCGGCGTACCCCATGACAGCAATCATCACAGTAATTAGCTTGCCTATACTAAACAAAAAATTCTTTCAATTTCAAATTTTTGCTGGAGCCTTTATCTTTTTCTCTGCTTTTGATCTTTCACTCGGACTTTAAACTTATTATTCTAATGCACACGTAACGATGTTCAGGTAACGCCAAAAAGCATCCCGTTGATGGGATGCTTTTTGTGTTCCAATCCGTTAAGCCATAGAAACAGAACTAACCTTCGAAGTATTAGTCTCAAGCTGATAAGTTAAATTAAAGGGAAATCATCCCTATAATTACTCAATATATGCACTAAAATCCGATATATAGGGAATTCCTCCCTATAAATGCATAGATTACTCCACAAAAAGGGCTTTTTCTGAAATTTATAGGGAGAGATTCCCTATAATCTCCATTCCAGAATATAAATCAGCCAGTTATAGGGAGAAATCCCCTATAATGACCTCCCTCGCACTCTACTCCTTGCCTAATGCACCTCTCTGTCCCTTATGACTTCCAGGGTGTGTCATACATTATTCTGCCAGTTCATCTGCCCACACATCTACCTGCGCATATGACCGCTCATTAACCTGTTCGTTACTTTTATACGTCCGATCCATCAGATTCCTTGATCAGCCACCTAACTCCGAGCCGTGAACTCCTTAACCGCCTCGCTCATCAGATTCATACCAAGTAGCAGCTCATCCCGGCCGGGATGGCTGAAGTTAAGACGAATGTGATTTCCGCTTCCATCTACGCTACATAACGGTCCTGGCAAAAATGCCACTCCCTTACCTAGCGCACATTTTAGCAGTGCCATAACATCCATTCCCTCCGGTGGAGATACCCATAGAAACATACCTCCTGACGGCAGGTCGTAGGAGCTTCCTTTCCAAGCTGGACGTTTTAGCAGTTCAACCATTAACTTCAGTCGGGTGTTATATTCTCGGTTCAGCTGCGCAATATGCTCACGAAGATCAAAAGCGGTCACATCCAATAAATGATGCAAGAGCCGCTGATTTAATGCGCTCGATTGCCAGTCTGCCATCTGCTTGGCAGCAGCCATCATCCCGATCACTTCCCGGCTACCTGCAGCCCAGCCCGTCCGCAGCGCGGGCGCAACGGTCTTGCTGAACGAACCGATATATAATACGTGTCCGCCATCACTTATATTTTCCAGCGCATACAAGGATGGATATCTTGTGGCCCAATGTTCACCATACTTCTGGAAATGTAAATCACCATAAGAATCATCTTCTACAATCAGGATGTTATACGCGATGCAAAGATCCAACACCTCACGCCGTCTCTCTAAGCTCCATAGGATGCCACTTGGATTCGTAAAGCTTGGTGTTGCGAACAGCATCTTAGGCTTATGCAGTTCAATTTGCCTCCGCAAATGATCTGGATGAAGCCCGTCCAAATCACCCTCTACAGGAATAATGATGGCACCCTGCATCCGAAGAGTTTGCAAGAATCCTGGAGATGTCGGATTTTCTACTAATACACGATCTCCCGGATCAATATACACCCGCGACAACAAATCAATCGCTTGCTGGCTCCCCGTTGTTAGCAGAACTCCACCCTCAGTAACAGTTACCCCTTTTTCTCTGAGCCAATCCCCGGCAAGCCACTCCCGAAGTGGACCATACCCTGCAGGATCACCATATTGAAGTGCTCCTGCATCTGCAGATATCACCGTAGAGGCTGCTTCGGCAAGCAGCGATAATGGGAACAGTTCTTCCGCTGGTAATTCTTCAGCAAGCGATATCATGGAGCTTCTCCGTGTTTGGGTGCGAATACTTAGAAGCGGTGACGATAGCAGTGTGTGCGCGCGAGCAGAAAATTGGTAAAGCATGCGAAATCCCCCTTCCCTAGTACCAAGTAGAAATGGCTAAGTTATCCTCTTTCGAGGACGATTATCCATTTAACGTGATATGCTTTCTTCTATTTCAAGAATATTCCGCCTTTCCCGTCATTATGTCGTATAGCTTGGGTTATGCGTAGATTTGCCTGTTTTGTCTTGAAAAGAGAGCAAATTTCTCAATGGCCTGCGCTCGCGTCGAAACATCAAGCTTCACATAAATTTTGCGCAAGTAATTGTCAATCGAACGACGACTTACTGCAATTTCAAGCGCTATTTTATCATAAGTAATCCCCTGAACGATTCGCTCCATAATAAACATCTCTGTCTGCGTCAATTGAAGAACATCATCCAGTCCTTTAGAAGTCGAAATCGGCCAGGATCCTTTTTCTATCCATTCTAGCGGCATTGAAAGAAAACCCACACGTAAACCCAGGATCAGCTGTAAAAGCTGATGAGGAGAAGCTCCTTTCGAGAATATCCCGCTGGCTCCCAGCTCTATGAGGGGCTGTAGCAGATCCCTGCCATCCTCATCCGTCATCACGACAAAATGTGAGTTTGGTGAGCTTTTTTTCATATTTAACAGCACACTCTCAATATTACCTTCAGGCATATGATAATCTGCCAGCACTAGCTCGGGATTCTTTTCCCTTACGATGGAAGCGCCTTCGTCCCAAGTTGAATACATTCCTAGAACTTTAAGCTCTCCTCCCTCTTCCAAAATCAATTTTGTCCCCAGCATACTTGTAGGATGACACCCCACAATAACCACCTGCCAAACCTTCATCATTAATGCCCAGACCCCCTGCTTTATATAATCATCCAGAAAGGAAAGCGCCGCAGCGTTTCCGGTTTAAACGCAAGCAAGGAAGTATGATGACTTGTTCGTTTATTCTCTCGCTGGTTACCTTGAGTACGTCTATCAGAAATTCCAATCTATAGAAATTGTATCGCAGTAGTTTAATAGGATGCAATTACTTTTTCTAGTTTTCACACTCTCTTACATTTTTGCGAAACTAGTCAAAGTCTGATAGAATGGGGACTTGAAAAAAAGACCAACCCGAGGTGATCAAATGCAACCGCTAGCGGAAACGTCCCCGGTACACTCGCGCCGTGCTGCTGTGAGAAGCGGCCCTTCCGTAAAATGGTTTTTACTGTTCTGGATCGTGATGATTGGAATCGGTGTATATGCTGTATACAGCTACACAAACCATTTGAAGCAGCAAGTGCTGAGCGAACTTAGCAATCAGAGCCAGCAGCAGCTTACCATTCTGAAGACGGACTATGAGTCGAAAATTGCCGTTCTCACTGAAGAAGTGAAGGAATTGCAGAATACAGTGCAAAGTTTTAACGAACTATTAACCTTCACTAAAGATAATGCAAGTGCCAAGACAGACAATAGTAATAAGCTATATACGCAATTGAGCGAAGTTAGCAAACAGTTAGAAGCTTTGAAGAAAGAAATGGATCTGATCAAATGATGACGCCAGTCAAGAGAGTGAACCGTTTCTTTATGCTTCTGACCGCACCTTTTTTAGGTTTACTGATATGTATGTGGTGGTATCGACCTCCGCTCGAGCTGGATCTTGATGTAGGACAATTCGCACCTATCTCAGGGCCTCTGAATGAAACAGCTGTCCTAAAAAAGGATTTAATCTTAGCCGAAGGCACTGCATCCTACACCATAGATGCAGTCAGCGCTAGCGCTAAGCTATATAAAGGAACCACTACTGCTATGAATAAGTTAGTCGAGACAGCGAAGTCTCAAGCGAGCCGTCCTGAGCTTATCTATAACCGCCGGATATCTGCCAAGCTTGGAATACCTTCGGAGGTCCTTACTAGCGACCGGATTAGAATCGAGCTGTATAAGCTGAATCCAGGTAACTATAAGGCCTATGCTTTGAAGATCAAATTGAAGGATCCAACTGCGATGCAGATGAGTCTTGCGAAGGAAGCTACTGGTGGCGCAGAAACCACTATGCACGCTGTACAAAGTCATGGTGCTATTGCAGGTATTAATGCTGGAGGTTTTGCGGATAAAGCCGGAAAACGCTATCCCTTAAGCACTACTGTGGTTGATGGAAAGTATCTCAATGGTTTCGAGCCGACATTCAAGGATCTCAGCTTCGTAGGTCTGAACAAGTCCGGACAGTTAATCGGCGGGAAATTTTACAGTCGCGCACAGCTAGATCAACTCGAACCCGTATTTGGTGCAACCTTTGTGCCTGTTCTACTTAAGAACAACGTCAAAGTACCGATCCCGGAAAAGTGGAAAACATCCCCCAATCGGGCGCCACGTACAGTAATCGGTAATTATAAGGATGATCAGCTTCTCATCTTTGTAGCGGATGGCTATAATGAGCTTGGCAGCTCTGGTGCTCGGCTAGAGGAAATTCAGAACAAGCTATACAACATGGGTGTCATGGATGCTTATAATCTGGATGGTGGAGGATCGTCATCACTCATCTTCAATGGAAGAGTAGTCAACAAGCCATCAGACGGAAATCTTAGAGCTGTACCAACAAATTTCCTGTTTTTTAAATGATTATAGTAAAATGTCTATGCAACATATCACATTTGCGTTTATTTTTATTGATTTGCAGGGTATAATCTTGATAACGAATACATTTGCTAATGGAGGTGCCAGTATGTCGTTCTCATTAACCTTTTGGATCGTAACTATCGTATTTGTGTTATTTATGGTCGGCATTCTTACCTCATCTTACAACGACGACAAAACAAAAGGTCTATAAGCAAGAAATGTCTCAGCAGCCACTTGGCTCTGAGGCATTTTTTATAAGCCTGAAACAAAAAAACTGCCACATAAGTAGAGAAATCTACGAATGGGACAGTTTCTTTATTTAGAAAACTATTGGCTGTCAGAATTCTAAATGTGTAAATATGTACTTCCTAGGCGTGTCTTGGCAATTGCGTCATTTCTGATAGGCATGCAGCGCAAATATAACGATCTTTATATTCACTCACACCTTCCATTGATCCGCAGAAAACACATTTTGGACGGTAACGCTCCAAGATGATATGGTCACCCTGTACTAAAATTTCAACCGGGTCGCCTTCATTCATCTGATACCTTTTACGCAGGGACTTAGGCAGAACAATTCTACCCAGCTGATCCACTTTGCGAACTACACCAGCAGGTTTCATATCTAACGTACACCTCTCCTGTTCAACTAATAATTTGTAGCTACTATATATTTCGGCTCATTCATTATATTTCGTTATTAAAATGTCGAATCCTGCTGAAAAAAACAAAAAAAATGTCTTTTTTCTAAACAAGATTAGGAAAATCCAGCTGTCGAAGCGCTTCATATACAATAATAGCTGCAGAATTCGATAAATTCAGCGATCTCACGGCATCACTCATTGGCATGCGCATTTTTGTTTCTTTACCCGCTTCCAGAATTTCAGCAGAAAGCCCCTTCGTTTCTTTACCAAAGACAAAGAAGTCTCCATCTTGAAAATCAAAATCGCTATATCTCTTCTCCGCTTTCGTCGTTGCGTAAAAGAAACGTCCCTCACTGTACTTCTCAAGTACCTCAGCAAAAGAGTCGTGGTATTCAATGTTAACAGCGTGCCAGTAATCCAATCCTGCTCTTTTCAATGTAGCATCGTCTGTACGGAATCCGAGCGGGCGAACCAGGTGAAGATGAGTGCCTGTTGCTGCGCAGGTACGCGCAATGTTTCCAGTATTGGCCGGTATTTCCGGCTCAACTAATACGATATGGAGTGCCATTATATGGTTCCTTCCTCTCTAAAGGCTTAATAGCCAGATGTTTTACTCTAGTGCATAACCATAGCTTCTCCAAACAAACTGAAAACCTTCCACCCATAGGCGGAAGGTTTACGATAGAGTTCATTAACCTTGAGTTTGCCGGAAATGGTTCATGAAATCAGAAAGTGCTTTAACACTTTCGTAAGGAACTGCATTGTAAATGGAAGCGCGCAAGCCACCCACACTACGATGTCCCTTTAAGCCGACAAAACCTTCCAGTTCAGCAGCTTTAACAAACCGTTTTTCGAGTTCTTCCGATTGCATCCGGAAGGTAACGTTCATAATGGAGCGACTGCTCTTCTCAGCAACACCACTGTAGAAGCCGTCACTTCCATCGATGTGATCATATAATAGACCCGCTTTTTCAAGGTTCTTGGAATGGATACCAGCAAGACCACCTTGCTCCTCAATCCATTTTAATACTTCGTTAACCATATATACAGAGAAAGATGGAGGTGTATTGTAAAGAGAGTTATTTTTGTAATGAGTGCTGTAACGCATGATAGTTGGAATGTTGGAAGGTGATTCTGCGAGCAATTCCTCTTTAGCAATAACTACAGTCACACCGGAAGGACCAAGATTCTTTTGTGCTCCAGCATAGATCATTCCGAATTGGTTGACATCGATTGGCCGGCAAAGGATATCACTGGACATATCTGCGATGAGCGGAATCGAACCAGCATCCGGATATTCTGCATATTGCGTTCCTTCAATGGTCTCATTGGAAGTAACGTGAAGGTAGGCAGCATTTTCCGCAGCTTTAATCGAACTCAATTCAGGTATAGCTAAGAATTTCTTGTCTTCGGAAGAAGCAGCAACATGAGCGCCCCCTACCAATTTAGCTTCTTTATAAGCCTTATCTGCCCAGCTACCTGTCATAACATAGCTACCTACTTGGCCTTCGGAAATCAGGTTCATAGGGATCATAGCAAACTGTGTGCTTGCTCCACCTTGTACGAACAATACCTTATAGCCCTTCGGATTGCCGAGGAGCGAAAGCAGACGTTCCTGCGCTTCATTATGCACGGATTCGTAGATTGCTCCACGGTGCGACATCTCCATGATAGACATTCCACTTTCTCGGAAATCAACAAACTCCGCTTGTGCGCGTTCCAGTACCGTAAGCGGCAACGCTGCCGGTCCGGCATTAAAATTGTATGCTCTCTTATTCAAAACTACTCCCCACCCTTTCTCTCCTATCAATATGGATATCGCTTATGATAGCAATAATCTCACACACCAGCAAGTATAATTATTCACATAAAAGCTTTGATTACTGCTTATCATGATGTGAAAAAATGATAAGTTCGGCTCCAGGACTTGCTTTCATGCGGTAAAAGACTAATGTTCACAAAAACTTCAGGTGAGACCACATGGCGTTCTCCCCATAGCGCCATTCGTGCTACTGGGAAATCTCCGCTCTCGCGTACTCCTGTTCCACTAGGCTTATGAACCAACTCCCAATTGAACTCAGCCTCTGGTCCTCCCCAGCCACTCAGCTTGCAGTAAAATGACCGATCCGGCTCTTCTGACCAAGTAAGGGTATTACCAGATACCTCTAGCAAATTATTCGTGTATTGAGATTCTGGTTCTACTACTTTGAGCCCATTCGAGAGGCGCAACTCAAAATCCGAACCTATATTCAAACCATCAATTCCTACGAAATTGTGGATGTACTCCTCGGTTTGGATTGGCTTATCCCCTTTGTTATGCAATTCATATGCAATTTTCAATTGGTCGTCCTTTATAGAGATCGTTTTGGTCAAAAGCATCGCGTATCCATTACTTTCCATCGGCTGGACAGTATATGTAATCGAATCATCCCTAACCTCCATATCAACAGCAAAGGGGGTTAGTGGATATTTATTATGAAAGCTATAGCTCTGCGAATCCAGCTTTTGTAACAATCCGATTCCGGGCTTTGGAAACCAGCCTCCGATCGGCGCTTCATCATACCCAATTGCCCGGGAAATGCCAAACTCGTTGCATATTCCACTTCCGCCAGTACCCTCGCCTTCCTTCAAGCTCTCTGGCACACAAAATGTATGGTTACCTTTTTCTAACGTAACTTGTGTGATAAACCCCGTCCAGTCAAAACGAGTCCCTTTATAATCTTCTCCAATATCAGCGATATCCACAGATAATACGCCATTTGACAGCCTGTAACCCATCCTACACAAACCCCTTTCAATCATTCAACAAATAAGTAAATTAGCCCCATTATATCATTTATGAAGAACCTTAGTTTTTATAATTTTCAAAAAAACGTCTGCAGCCGCTATTCATAACGGTGCAGACGTTTATAAAAATTTCAGTTAAGATTACGCCAGAGTCACTTCAATCACGTGAAGCTTCTCTGTCTGCAGAGCAAGTAGCTCCTCACGTGGAATAATAGCACTTCCTGAGCCGCGCTGCAGCGTCACCTCGCTGCCGTTCAACGTAACGGAGTGTATTTGGTACTCTCCGTAGTTAAAGCTTCCAGTGGCTTTATAGACCACTTCAAACTCACGATCTGCAAAGATCGTCTTAATTGATGCTTTACCCTCGGAATCAAATTGTTCTTTTACTAATTTAGGTTCTAGCAATAGATCTCCCAGCTTGCCCTTCACACCAAATACTTCAGTGACCATGGTTAGCAAGAGCCAGCTTGCGGAGCCTGTTAGATACGTGTACATCCCTCTGCCTTGCTCGTTAATATATTCAGGAATACCTGGGTAGATGCGAGCTTTTTCGAAATCCGTACTCAAGCTGTAAAGAGATTCAAGGACCTTATGACCTTCTTTTACATAACCACGTTTGTACAATGCATTTCCATACATGATGGTCATGTGACTGAACATGGCCCCATTTTCTTTATGGCCAAAAGCAAAGCCAAAAGCACGACCCAGATTTTGCTGAATCCCACCGAAACGGGAGTTAAGCCTGTATCCTATCTTGTCATCAAACAGATTACGATCTACAGCTGCTATAATGTGTGGAATTTGCTCCGGAGCCGCTGCATGACCCATAAGCGGGAACACTTGACCCGTAAGCGTCATACGAACGCCTTCAGAAAATTCACCCTCTACCTGTTCACCATCGTTATTATAATAACCATTAAACCAGCCATCGCCATTCTCACTCTGTACCCACTCGTTGCTACGCAAATGGTTAAATAACCATTCCGCTTTTTGCTCCAGATCATCAGCTACTTTATCAATATCGAGAGATACACGAACTCCACTCACCTTATTTGGTGCGGCAGCATAATATCGATCCAATCTCTCATGCTTACCTGATACAGAACCATAATCCACAGACTCGTTAAGGGTATCCAGCAGTAGCTGCATTTCTTCGGCTAATTCAACAGTTTCCTGACCTTTAGAAGTCTTAAGGTTACGCAGCACCCGGGAAATATCCAATAGATTGCTAGCATAGAAAGATGTAAATGCTACACTCTCTCCGCGATCCGCCCCCATATCGAGGCCATCATTCCAGTCCGCGCCTTCGAGCAGGATATTATTATGTTCTCCTACATTAAAGAACGGAACTAGATTTTGCAGCAAAATATGTTCCAGAATTGTACCTTTGTAGATTTCCCCAGAAACTGTTCTAAGATCACTGCCTACAGAGGTATTCCATGAAGAATCACGTTCCTTACAACGACTCATAAACGTATCCCGGAAATAAGTCTGTTCTTGCAACAAGAAATCAAGATCACCACTCTGATCCAGATAGAGCATCGTTGTTAAAAATGGCCATGCCCCATGATCCATCCATACACGAGGGATATTGTTACGGTCAGCGATAAATTCACCTGGCTGTTGACCGATAATGGTTGCGTTACTGCCATCAATTCTCACACCAGCGTAATTGTTGAAGAGTAGGCTACGAACTTCGGCAGGCTCCATAATGAGCAGTGCCAGACAGTCTTGCCAAAGATCTCGCCAGCCACGTCCGCCTCTTCCATAATCATGATACGGTAAGAAGGAGTTACCATACAGTCTTCTAAGGACCGGTTGGATGGTTACCCATTTCATCCATTGATCTGCATCCGAGTCGCCGGTATGAAATTCAACCATATTCACTTTGTCTGCCCAGAACGCTTTAGTATCCTCTAGCAGATGATCAAAAGCTTCAGATGTACCATATTTACTCATCAACGCTTCAACGTTAATTCTATCACTATCAATTGCCATAACTACGACATAAGAATGGCTTGCACCAGAAGACAAGGTAATTGAAGCAAAACGAAGACCACCAACGGCTTCATAACCCTCTCTATCCACGCCTCCACCTTTACCAATCTCTGGCGTAGCATTCAGAATAACAGCTTCTGGCCAGTCAAGACTTCCACCTTCACCGATAAATTCTTCTTGAATCGGGAAGAAACCATCAGGCTGTCTACCATCACCTTCTGCACCAAATACACCGTAAGAAGTGTGATTAATGCGATGACCACGCTCATCGAAAGATAGTGCAGGTTGAACCTCAACACCATATGTTGAGGTGTAAATCCGGTTCAGCAGGGAGGTTACATGTCTGTGATCGCGCAGATCATCTGCGGAACGGGCATACAAGGGAACTACAGCCGTTGGTGTAAGAGTAAGCTCCTCTGTTCCCGTATTCGTCAACGTAACTTTCATAAGTTCTACCTTGTCGTTACCGCTAGGTACGAAGCTGGTAATCTCAGCTTTGACACCCATCTCAGAGTTGCTGCGAGTCACACGATGCCATAGGAATCCAGCCTCAAGTACTGCATCATCAGCAGATGGGGTGTAGAACGCTGCATTTTGCTTAGCAGAGTTTCCAGCTGCAGACCAAGCACCCTTGCCTTCGACGTAAACCCAGAAATTACGTGAGGCGCGTGAATTATGCAAATCTTCAACAGATAATGGCGGTGTTAAAAATGTATTATGACCTGTCGTCGCCTGACCATGAAGCTTCGGGGTTACAGTCGACATCATCCCCCCCTCATTTACTAGAGGGAAGTATAAGAAACTACTATGATCCGGTTGCTGAAGCTTGAACTCCCCATCCTTTCCGGTGAATTCAAAGCCTTGAATTTTTTTGCGGTCCATTGTCCCCATCCTCTCATTTACACATCTACTTAAGCTTTAACCGCACCTGCCAATGCACCGTCAACAATATACTTTTGAATGAAGGTGTACAGGACGATAAGAGGTGCAGATACGATCATGATACCGCACGCCAACATAGGCCAGTTGTTTCCGTATTGACCGCGGAATTCTTTAAGCCCGAAGGTAATTGGATAATGTTCCGGACTTGGCAAATACATGATTGGACCTACAAAGTCATTCCAAATGGTAATCGCCGTCAGGATAACACCTGTTGCGATAACAGGTTTCATCAGTGGCATAATGATCTGGAATAAATACCGCATATACCCAGCACCATCCATACCTGCAGCTTCGTCCATCTCACGGCTGATCCCTTTAATATAACCTACGAACATCATGAAGACGATCCCTGTTCCTCCTGTTTTCAGGAGAATATAACCCAGCTTCGTATCATAGCCCACGAATCCAAGCTCTTGTTTCAAGGTAAGCATCAATTTGAACTGTGCAACCATAGGGTTAGGCAAGAACTGTGACATCAAGAAGAACAAATAAATAAACCCGCTCCACTTCACATAATTTCTCGCCACCGGGAAAGCTCCGAATAACGACACGATTAGTGTTAGCACTGTTGCTACAACTGTGTACAGCAAACTGTTAATGAAATAATTAGAGAAATTACCTTTTAACCAAGCTTCCTTGTAATTATCCCATTGAATACTTTTCACAAGTCCGATCGGGTCTAGCAAATAGTCCGAAAAAGACTTGAATGAAATGTTTATTACAAACAATAGTGGCATGATATACAAAACAAGCAATACTGCAATCAGAATATAGGAGAGAGTTTTGGCGGTTTTGGAATCTTTCATTAATACTCCACCTCTCTCTTACGCATTTGTTTAACTGCAAATACAACGAAGACCAGAATCATAAGGAACTGCACCACAGAAAGCGCGGATGGAAGTCCCATCTGTAGAGAACCACGGAACGTCTCTTTATACACGTCATAAGCCATCGTTCTTGTGTTAAAGCGACCGTCCGTAGTTGCGAGAATAATATCAAAGGTCGACATCGCACCGATAATGGACAAAATAATATTAATGGTGAACGATGGAGCAATAAGTGGGAACGTAATGTTCTTAAATGATTGCCACTTCGTGGTTCCATCAATATATCCAGCTTCATACAGATCTTTCGGAACGGATTGAAGACCTGCAAGGAAAATCAGCATGGAGTAACCCATATACATCCAAATTTGCGTGAATATTATATAACCAAACGCATGGGTGAAGCTTCCAAAGAACATATCTTTATAACCGAACAATGAATCATACAGTTGATTTACGGGACCACTTAGCGGATCGAACATCAAGCCCCATACCAGTGCAACTACCGATACACCGAGCACAACCGGCAAAAAGAAAACTGCGCGATAAAAATAATCGCCTTTCAGCTTCTGATTAATCACTACGGCCATAAGGAGACCGACACCGTTTTGTACGATTGTAACAATGACCATGAAATAAACGGTTCGTATAATGGAATCCCATCGTTCGCCTGAATTTCCGGAGTTAAAAACACTGTAATAATTGTCAAGGCCTACGAAATTCAATTTGCTTCCTGGAACGTTAGTAATATCTGTAAATGAATAAATGACCGTCATCATAGAGGGTCCAAAATAAAAAATAACGTACAACGATAATGGAATCATAAGCAGCAGAAGCGGTAAATATCTTTTTATACCTTTTCCGAACGGATACATTTCTCTCACCTACCCAATCCTAATTCAATAAAATGATCGGGGTCTGTACGAACAGACCCCGATGTTGTAGTACATGATGGTGCACAGTATGTTGTAGATGTCTGTTTATTAGGATAACAGCTTATTTAGGAGCTGCCGCTTCCCATTCTTTTTGTTGTACATCTGCAAGTTCTTTAGCGGATTTGAATTCGCCGCCTGGTGCCAGGTATTCAGTGTGAACGCCTTCAGCAGCAATGTGCTCGCCTACATTGTCGCGGTTAATCATTATGATTTCATAAGCAAGTTCAAAGTCTTCTGCCATGTATTGGGCAAGTTCGTTGTCAATGAAGTCACTGCCAGTTGCGATGTTATCTTGTGTTGGTACGAATCCGGCAGCCTTAACATATTCCGTGTAATTTTCTGGTTCAGAGAAGAATTCCAACCATTTCAATGCGCCTTCTTTGTTCGGACCTTTTTCTGCTGCATACCAAGTTACATCGTATTTGCCGACAAGAGAAGCGTTCTTAGCAGCATCTTCAGTAGCTGGGATTGGGAAGTATCCGAATTTCACATCAGGATTTGCCGCAGCGATTGTAGGTGCATCCCAAGTTCCGTCAGCAATCATAGCTGCTTTACCTGTTGCGAAGTACGAAGGTGCTGTTGCATAGTCAATACCCAAGAAACCATCGATGATGTAGTTATCTTGAAGGGTCTTCATTTTATCCAATACTTCTACAGCCTCAGCATCGTTGAACGCCGAAGTGCCTTTCCAAACGCCTTCAATCCATTTTTGTTGGTCGCCGCCACCTAGAATCTTAGCTTGCAAACCGAACACTGGCAGTTTCAAAGGCCATACGTCTTTACCAGCCACTACGATTGGTACAATGCTCTTGGATTTCAAAGTATCTAGAACACTGATGAACTCTGTCCATGTTGTTGGAACAGTCAAACCGTTTTGTTCAAAAATTTCTTTATTATAGAAGAAACCTGACATTGCTACTTTACCGGTTGGGATCGCATACACTTTATCGTTGTAAGTACCCGCTTTGGCAATATCATTCGCATTGTAGTTTTTAACGAAAGCTTCGTTGCTCAGATCAGCAATCAAACCGGAATCAATCCATTGTTGCCAGTCTGGCACTTTCGCACCTGGTGTCCAATCTTTAGGAGACAATCTCATACCGGACAAATCGGCAAGGACGTCTACGTCACCAGCTGTAATTCTTGCTCTTTGTGCTTGTTTAAATTCATCGTCCGGACCTGTCGTCGTGTACTCAATCTTGTATTCTGGATATTTCTCTTCAAACTTCTTATTAATGTCTGTAATGACCTTGTTAATGTTTTCTTGTTTCCAGTGCAAGATTTTAATAACCTTTTTCTCACCGTTTGCGGGCTTGCTTGTTCCGTTGCCCGAAGTAGCCTCACCATTTGTGTTGTTGCCGCTTCCACATGCTGCTAATGAGAGCACTAGCGCTGAGCTCAACAATACCGCAGAAAGCTTCTTTACCATTTTTGTTACCCCCCAGATGATTTGTATGACCTCTTAACGAAACACCATCTTAATTCCTGAAATTACGAAACTTTAGCGATTATAATACAGAAAGCGGTTTCGTTGTTTTTATTATTACATCGTTATTTATCTTTGTAAAGTCTTTTTTTATTCTCTATCTTTGAACTATTTTTGAACTAGAATCCTCCAAAACCCTTTAAAATCAAGGATTTATGTGTTTGATCGCCAAAGATCCCATTGACTATCTACCTATATAATTATAAAATCATTTACGAAAACGTTTCGTAATTCATATTTGAAATCCATAAAAAGTTTAACTCAACTATACTTTTATCATAGATTACGGAGTATTTCGCATTATAAGGAGGACTAAAGTTGGCCTATAACATTAAAGACATAGCGAAAATAGCTGGAGTTTCTGTTTCGACAGTATCTAAAATCATAAATAACTACAGCGATATTTCGGAAGACACCAAGACTAGGGTACAACAAATTATAAAGGAAACTGGATATACTCCCTCCAATTCAGCAAAAACACTAGCTACAAAATCATCGAATCTAATTGGTGTTATTTTTGCAGGAATGCTGAACGTTGACTTTACCCACCCTTTTTTCATCGAAGTTCTAAATTCCTTCAAAAAACAAATGGGACTGTTAGGTTATGACCTGATCTTTTTCTCTAACGAAAAATTTCAAAGTGGCGATACTAATGATTATCTTGCCCGTTGTCTGCATTTTAATGTGGATGGCTGCCTACTTATTACCGGACAAGAGCTAGAAACCTCCATCAGCGAATTGGATAATAGTTCTATCCCATGCATCGGCGTAGATTTAAAGCTGTCGGGCGACAATTCGGGTTATATCATGTCTGATAATTTTAAGTTGTCTACCAAGGTGGTCGAACATTTTTACTTATTAGGCTATCGAGAACTTGGTTATATCGGCAGCTCCTCTGAGTCAGAAATCTCCAATATACGTGAAAGTGGTTTCCGCAAAGCACTTGAAGATTTAGGACTACCGATCAACGAAAACTGGTTCTTAAACGGCAGCAACTTCTTTGAAGCCAGCGGTTATGAGACCATGCGTAGAATGATTTCGAATGGAAACTTGCCCAGAGCGATATTCGCGGCTTCTGATCAGCTTGCTATTGGGGCTATGCGTGCCCTAAAGGAATCTGCTATTGCTGTTCCTGGAACCGTCGCGATTATTGGCTGTGATGATATCGAAGCCTGCAATTACACAACACCACTCTTGACTACGATTAAGCAAAATAAAGATAAGATCGGTCGTCTAGCCGCGTTAATGCTGTATGATCTAATAAACAATCAATCAGGCACGAGCTCTTTCAGCGTCGAGCCAGAGCTCATCATAAGAGAATCCTGCGGAGCTCCTGAGCGGGGTTTAGTATAGATCCCTAAGTGATACCTCTACTTAATTAAAGCGGAACTACTGGGCAGAATATTAAACTATAGAAGCAAAAATGAGGATATCCTTAGCCATATCAATGGCCAAAGATATCCTCATTTTTGTTAGGATCAATACAAAAGGTGTTCCTAAGTCATTTCCATGACTTAGGAACACCTTTATTTGTTAAAGCTTTATATGATTTGAGCAATCTTACAGATCGAAGTACAGAGAATATTCATGTGGATGAACACGAATCGCAACCTCTTGAGCCTCGGAACGTTTCAGAGCAATATAGTTATCAATGAAGTCCTTAGTAAATACGTCGCCTTCTGTAAGGAATTCGTAATCAGCTTCCAAAGAATCAAGTGCTTCGCTCAGGCTACCTGGAACGCTGCGAATCTTTTCTTTGTCTGCATCGGACAATTCGTAGATGTTCTTATCCAGAGGACCGTAACCCAGTTCTTGTGGGTTGATCTTGTTTTTGATTCCGTCCAGACCTGCCATCAGCATTGCGGAGAATGCCAGGTAAGGGTTAGCGGTGGAGTCCGGTGTACGGAACTCGATACGACAGCCCTTCGGTGTCACAGCTGCTACTGGAATACGAACTGCTGCAGAACGATTTCCTTTGGAGTATACCAAGTTAACCGGTGCTTCGTAACCAGGAACCAAACGTTTAAAGGAGTTGGTGCTTGGGTTAGTCAAAGCGATCAAAGCTGGTGCATGATACAAAATACCGCCGATGTAGTGAAGAGCCATTTCGCTCAAGTTAGCATAAGCGCCTTTTTCGTAAAACAAAGGAGTGTCTCCGTCAAAGATCGATTGGTGTACGTGCATTCCGCTGCCATTATCGCCAAACAGTGGTTTTGGCATGAAGGTTGCTACTTTGCCGTACTGACGTGCAGTGTTTTGTACAATATATTTATAAGTCATGAGATTATCAGCAGTTTTCTTTAAGGTATCAAAACGGAAGTTAATTTCCGCTTGGCCTGCAGTTGCTACTTCGTGGTGATGACGCTCAATGCGCAGTCCCACTTCAGCAAGCAGACGACACATTTCACTACGGATATCCTGTTGGGAATCCACAGGTGCTACAGGTACATATCCACCTTTAACGCCAACTTTAAATGCAAGATTGCCGCCCTCTTCTTTACGACCCGTATTCCAAGCCGCTTCTTCAGAGTCTACGAAGAATGAGGAGCTGTTCATACCGCTCTCGTAACGAACATCATCAAAGATAAAAAATTCAGACTCAGGTGCGAAGAATGCTGATGTTCCAACTCCGCTCTTCTGAAGGAATTCTTCTGCTTTCACAGCAATACCGCGAGGATCGCGCTCATAGCGTTCACCATCAGGAGTGAAAATGTCGCACATAACGTTCAGCGTTGGATGAGCTGTAAACGGATCAATGAACACACTGTTCGGATCAGGCATCATAACCATGTCTGATTCTTCAATACCACGGAATCCTTTGATGGAAGAACCGTCGAATGCTACCCCATTTACAAAAGTTTCATCTTCCACTTCAGAAGCAGGCAGAGAAATGTGGTGAGCACGGCCACCTAAATCTACGAATCGAAAATCTACCCACTCGATATTATTTTCTTTAATTGTTTGCAACACTTTTTCAACCGACATGAATTTTTCCTCCCCCAAGTTCCGAACATTAAGCCCCTCACAGTATGCAAATGTTCTTGTTTCATTTTTATTTGCTGTCGTCATTATAAATCTCATACCTAACATCGTCAATGCTTATGTCAGGTATTTCTTTCAGCAATGTAAGATATTCTAACGCTTTCGTGAAATCCATTATTTTCGCTAATATTCATAACATTTCTAACTTATCCAATAGCAAAGAAGCCCTACTATCCCGCTGTACCGCGGGTTTAGAGGACTTCCAAGGTTGTTATATTCTTAAAAATTATAGCGCCGAAACGGTTTCTGGCGAAGTTGAAAACTTACGTCCAACAATCGGAGCAAGCTTTTCTAGATCCTTAAGCAGATTATCGAACTGCTCAGGGAATAACGATTGAACACCGTCACCTGTCATAGAATTGTCCGGATCTGTGTGCATTTCGATGATTAGACCATTTGCACCAGCTGCAACCGAAGCTTTAGCCATAGGTTCAACTAACTCACGACGTCCAGTGCCGTGACTTGGGTCAGAGATTACCGGAAGGTGGCTTAAGCTTTGTAGAACCGGAATAGCCGATAGATCCAGCGTATTGCGTGTGTAAGTCTCAAATGTACGAATACCACGCTCACAGAGCATTACATCCTTATTTCCGCCTGCCAGAATGTACTCCGCTGCATTGAGCAATTCATCATAGGTTGCACTGAAGCCGCGTTTCAGAAGGACAGGTCTTCCACAAGTACCCAGCTTGCGCAATAAATCAAAGTTCTGCATGTTCCGTGTACCGACCTGGAGGATGTCAGCATGCTCTGCACAAATATCCACATACTCTGGTGTCATAACCTCTGTAATGGTTAATAGGCCATGACGCTTTCCTGCTTCAGCCATCATAGTCAAACCTTCTACACCTACGCCTTGGAAGCTGTATGGACCTGTACGGGGCTTAAACGCGCCTCCACGCAGTACCTGAGCACCTGAAGCTTTAACCAGACGGGCAATCTCATCAATCTGCTCTGGAGACTCAACGGCGCATGGTCCGCCCATAATCACCAGATTCTCTCCACCAATCTTCACACCCTTGATATCGATAATGGAATCCTCTGGATGAAAATCACGGCTAGCTAGCTTATAAGACTTGGAGATCTTTACGACGTTCTCCACACCCTTCATTTGCCGCAAATGCTCTGCAAGCTTAGGAGTGACACTTCCTACTAAACCGATAACAGTGTGATCTGCACCTTTAGAGAGATGTACCTGCAGACCCTCTTTTTCGATAACTGCAATAATATCTTTAACCTGCTCTTCTGGCGTTTGATTGGATGTAATGACGATCATTTTAATAACTTCCTCTCTACACTTAAAATTTATAATAATTTCGCTCAACACACTCACACTACGACGCGTGTAAGCTTTTAAGCTTTTAAGCTTTTATGCTTTTAACCGATAAAGCGATTTTACTCTAAAAATCCTTTACCGTCAATCCTATTTCCTGATTTATAAGATGAAACCGCTTTTTCTAAATAGAAAAGCGCGTAACCTCGATAGACGAGGTTACGCGCTTTTGTCCTAACACAAATATATAAGTTCGCTTACAGCGCTTAAGTAGTACTTGCGCTCTTATTCTTAACCGGAGGAAGTAATTTCGCCATATTCACAGTACGTTTGATCTCCCATGTCTCGGGATTCTCGGAATCATACTGCTCCAAATAATTAATAACTTCTTTGGTAATTGGTGTAGGTGTAGACGCGCCAGAGGTAACCCCCACAATATTTACACCCTTCAGCCAGTCGGTGTTTAGTTCTGAGATATCAGAAATCCGATGAGCAGGAACACCTGCGATCTCTTCCGACACCTGTGCCAGACGATTAGAGTTGTTGCTTCGTGGATCGCCAACGACAATCACTAGATCGCATTGACCCGCCTGTTCCGCTACAGCCTCTTGACGCACCTGAGTAGCCATACATATCTCATTATGCACTTCAGCACCTGGGAAGGTCTCTAGTAGCTTTTTCATAATATTTTTAATGTCCCACTGGCTCATAGTGGTCTGATTCGTAATTACAATCCGTGAAGAAGGAATGGATAGAGTTGCAATCTCATCTTCTTTTTCAATTAAATGCACATGCTCTGGCGCAATGCCGACAGCACCTTCCGGTTCCGGATGGCCTTTCTTGCCGATATAAATAACCTCATAACCGTCATCGACTTTCTCCTGAATGAGATCATGCGTCTTTGTCACATCAGGACAGGTAGCATCGACCGTAGTCAATCCTTTATCCCTAGCCATCTTGCGTACCTCAGGTGAAACTCCGTGAGCAGTGAATATAACGGTTCCACTGTCTACTTTATCGAGAATATCCAGACGATTATGACCGTCCAAGGTAATAATGCCATCGTCCTCAAACGAATTCGTAACATGACTATTATGAACAATCATGCCCAGTATATAAATCGGCCGGGGAAGATCGAGATTTTGCGCAGCCTGCCGTGCCATTACCATAGCATCGACTACTCCGTAACAATATCCCCGGGGAGAAATTTTAATGACTTCCATGACTTCACCAACTTTCTGCTTTCGTTGACTTCTGTAATAGGACACACTTTAAATTATACCCTATTCCAGCGGCGGAGCAAAGAGAAGCGGCAACCAGATCACAAAAGTAGTTCCTTCGCCTTGGCGTGTAACAACTTCCACAGACCCACCATGCTCGTCAATAATCCATTTAGCAATGGATAAACCAAGCCCAATTCCTTCTGTAATTCCACGTGATTCATCTGCACGATAGAAACGGTCGAAAATATATGGAACCTCATCTTTATCCATACCTATCCCCGTATCGGTGATCCGAATACCAACCTGATTCTGATAGAAAATCGTATCTAAACTTACCTCGCCAGAAGGCGTGTATTTAAAAGCATTATCAATAAAAATAAATAACATTTGTTGTAAATAATCCTTATTACCCACAACATATTTTCCATTTAAGACGGACATATCCCCTGTAACCCACTCCGCTTGACGAGGCAGGAAGGATGCCCTACGCGCGATCTCAGTCATCATTGGTTCCAGTGCCACCGGCTCTATCTCGAAGGTTCGCCCTGTATCAGCACGAGCGAGCGAGAGCATATCTGCTACAAGTCGGCTCATTCGCTTAGACTCGTCCGCGATATCCTTCACCGATTCCATCGAGAGCTGGCGAATTTCAGCCTCGCTCATCTTCCCTTGGCCCGGCTCCAGCTCCCATACTTTTTGCAGCAGATCGATATTCCCACGAATGGTTGTGAGTGGTGTCCGCAGCTCATGTGAAGCATCCGATACGAAACGACGCTGAGCCGCATACGAATCCTCAAGCTCTGTGTAGAATCCTTCCATACGCCCAAGCATGTTATTGACAGTCTCAATTAGACGACCTATTTCGTCCGGAGGTCCATCATATTCAATTCGGGAGCTTAGATCTGTCCCAGTCTGGATACCGTTTGCAGCTTCAATCACCTTTCCAATAGGACTCATCGCTTTACGGGCCAGGAATAAACCAAAGGTAAATGCCGCGATCAAGGTAGCAAAAGAACCGACAAGCAATATATTTTTCAAACGCTCCAAGAGCTTATTCTGCTCATTCACATAGGCAGCGACTTGTAATACAGCCACTGGATTATTATTATAATGTTCTAGTTCGATAGGCATCTCGTAGATCAAAAACTGATTGCCGTCCACAACAACATTACGAAATCCTTTTGCAATTTTATCTTTAGCAGGATAATCAAACCGTAGGCCAAAGTTAATCATATTGGTCGATTGTGACAAGCTTTTGCTGCCATAAGTATAAATTTGCGTATATAAATTGGAGTTTTCAGGACCGACTCCGCCAAGTTTCAGCTCACCATTATAGCGATCAACGCTAAATAAAAGTTTCGTTTGCTCAGATTGCACTTTCAGACGATCCTTCAAGTCCCCATACGTATTAAAATAGACAAAACCGTAAATTGCGGCTGATAAGGCCAGCAGCATAACGGCCAAAATCCCTGAATACCAAGCAGTCAGCCGCAATCTTATAGACATGTTAGTTGTCACCTCTTAGAATGTAACCGGCACCCCGGATCGTTTGAATGAGGCGTTTACCGCCATGCTCCTCCGTCTTTTGGCGTAGCATAGCTATGTATACCTCAAGTACATTAGATTCACCGCTGTAATCATAACCCCATATTTTATCCATGATCAGATCCCGCGAAAGCACCCGTTTCGGATTCTGCATAAAGAGATGTAGCAGCTCAAATTCCTTCGCTGTCAGCTCCAGTCTCTTGCCGGCGCGTGTCACTTCACGTGAATCCACATCCAAGGTAATATCCTCGTAAGTAACCGCTTGCTCACTGCCGCCATTTTGCTCACTCTTACGCCGTAGTAACGCTCGTACACGTGCAAGTAATTCTTCCAGCGCAAATGGTTTAACTAGATAATCGTCCGCACCCAGATCAAGCCCTTTCACACGATGCTCAATTTCATCCTTGGCCGTAAGCATTAGAACAGGCACATTACTGCCTCCTTCACGCAAACGACGACAGACTTCAAATCCGTCTACCTGTGGCATCATAACATCCAAAATCACCACATCCGGATCGCTGCTTAGGATTGCTCGTAAACCATCCGCTCCATTCACCGCTGTCTTTACATCGTAACCTTCAAAAGCTAACCCCCGGCGCAGCATGGAGATAATTTTTTCATCATCATCAATAATAAGAATATTCGGTCGCATCAAGCAGCCCCCATTGTTCATTTCTATTTATTTATATTGTAGCAGTCACACCATGTTTAGACAAAAAACGGAAGGGTTGCCCCTTCCGCGTTATTCACCGTCCGGTGTTATTGCTGCTGACTTTGCCCAGTAGTCGTATCAAAATCATTTTTGTTGCCGATTGTTACGGAAAGATCCATGTTTTTACCATCGCGCACCACATTCAGCGTTACTTTGTCACCGACTTTTAACGTTTGAATGAAAGCGATCAGATCTTGGTTTGTTGCATATTTTGTTCCATTTGCACCTGTAATGATATCGTAAGGGCGCAAGTCAGCGGCATACGCTGGCGATTTAAAGATAATGTCTGCAACTACAGAACCTTCTTTAATATCCGTGCCCATTTGCTTAGCTACTTCATCTGTAATCGTCATAAGCGTTGCACCAATGAATGGTACGGGTTCTTTTGGAATCGCTTGGTTCGCTTCGAGTTTATCTACGACTTCTTTAATCGTATTCACAGCGATAGCAAAACCTATACCTTGGGAATCTGTGCTAACAGCTACGTTCATACCAATTACCTGTCCATTCATATTGAGCAACGGACCACCGGAGTTACCAGGGTTGATAGAAGCATCCGTTTGCAGCAGGTTTTTGTAGTTGCGTGTTCCACTACCGTCTTCTTCGTTGATATCGATGCTGCGTCCTTTTGCACTAAGAACACCAGAGGTTACTGTATGGTCGAAGCCTTGCGGGTTACCGATAGCAACCACTTCTGAGCCTACTTTCAAGCTATCCGAATCTCCCAGAGCAACTGTAGGAAAATCAGTATCTCCTTCAATCTTCAGTACTGCCAAATCCAGATCTTTGCTAGAACCTAGCAATTTCGCTTCGTATGGTTTGGTCACGCCATCCACTGTAACTTGGATAACATCGGCATTTTCAATGACGTGCTGATTGGTCAAAATATATCCGGATTTCTCATAAATGAAGCCTGTTCCAATTCCATAAGGGATGAGCTGCGATGAAGAATTTGAACCTGACTTCGAGTCCTGCTCATTTTGTGAAGAACCACTTCCACCGTATTGATCCCCGAAGAAAAATTGAGAGAACGGATCACTCAAATTCGGACTGGATGAACTTCCATTACGTGAACCGGATTTCACTAGCGTCTCAATCTTGACTACTGCTGGTCCAACCGCATCAACTACGCCAGTCACATCACGAGATCCTTTCACCAATGATGTAGTGGTAGTATTAGGTGTAGTACTAGCACTCTCATTCGTCGTCTTCGCCGTTCCATTCGATCCTGAGCTTGCAATGGTTGTTGCATCCCCTGTGAACCAGTTGCCTCGATCTGCCATGAACATAGAACCTGAGAGAACGACCATACCCGCTAAGAAGGAAACAAATATAGTTTTCACTGAGCTTTTTGGCTTTTTATTAAACTGCCAGCCACCGCCACCTTCAGAACCACCTCCGCCGTTTCCTCCACGTCCACCGCCATTACCATCGAAGCCTGTACTGCGATATGAACTGTTATATGGGAGTTGTTTTACAGGCTGTGGAGGTGTAATCTCGACCCGCTCCGGCTCCATCCGGTTGTAATGCTGAGCACTTCCGTCTACGTTACTTTCATCTTTGTTCAATGATTTAAATGGTCCATAAGAATAGTAGTATGATGATCCGGATTCGGATGACTGATTATTATTGCTATTATGGTTATTATTGTCCCAATCCCGATCTGGTGCTGGTCCATTGTCTCGATTAAAGTTGTTTTTGTTATCGTCCATGTTTATTTACCTCCTGCATCCTGTCGCCTGACAAGGATTAATTTGTTTTCTTGTTTCTTAATTTTGTACTTTAAACCTTAAGGTCACATTAAAAACAATTTAAGCGGAGATAAAAGATATAGGCAAATAGACGGGATTTGGTTCAAAAGGCGCACGCTGTTGGTCAGGACTGGGTTTCAGGCTACACCGCTGTTGAAATCATGTTCCTATGAATTGACCCTGCAAGTGGAACATGATTTCAAGGACGGACGTAAACTTTTCGCTCTGATACCCAATCCCTAGGCAGGTATGTAAAAAAGAAGCTCGGGCGCAGAAAACAACGCGGCCCGAACTTCCAACATACAACCTAGAACAAAACCCTAGAACGACGTCCATGAACGAAGTCCAAGAACAAGGAACAAACAACGATTATAATTAACCAAAAACCACAAGAAATCAAGATTTAAAGGGAAGTTTTCCCTATAACTTACTTTTAAGCCCCCATAAACTACTCCAAATCATCTTGAACAACAAACCTAACCCTGAGCCCAACCCTTCCGATGAGCATAAATAGCCAACTGGGTTCGATCATCTAGCTCGCATTTCATCAGTAGGTTACTGACATGCGTCTTCACTGTCTTGATGCTGATATGTAGTTCCTCGCCGATATCCTTATTGGTCTTGCCCTCAGCAATGAGCAGTAAGACCTCCTTCTCACGCTCCGTCAAGCCGGAGGAATCACCTTGCACTGTACGCTGGCGAATGCCACGTGTCAACGCTTGCGATACATCACCAGTCATAACTGGCATACCGCGAAATGCGCCTTGCAGTGCGTAGATCAGTTCCTCTGCCGATACGGTTTTGAGCACATAGCTGACTGCTCCAGCTTCTATAGCGTCCACGACGAGGTCATCCTCTAAGAAGCTGGTCAAGATAACGATTTTGAGACCAGAAAATTCCGATAGCACTGCACGAGTAGTCTCCACACCATTCATCACAGGCATCATCAGATCCATTAGCACGAGATCGGGTAAGCCTTCATGTCCGCCAGCACGCAGCATCTCCAGCGCTTCCTGTCCATTTGCTGCTTCTCCTATAACCTCAAACGTCGGCTCCAGCATCAGATATGTTTTAAGACCCATCCGCACCATATCATGATCATCCACGAGCAACACTCTTATGACGCTCATGCTCTATTCCTCCTCGTCCTCTGTATCTGTTCCTAATGCTCTTTTTTCCTCTAACTCAGAGTTCCCTTGCACAAACTTAGGGATATGTACGCGTATGGTCGTTCCCGCACCCTTTCGGCTGATAATCTCCACTTGTCCACCCAGTTTCTCCGCACGTTCGCGCATGGTGGTAAGACCGTATGATCCCTGTTTTTGCTGTATATGTTCAAAACCTTGACCGTCGTCGCTAATACTCAGCACAACCTGTCTTGACCCTTCACGCAGTGATAAACTGACCAGTCTAGCTTCAGCATGCTTGACAATATTCGCCATAGCCTCCTGGATAATCAAGAATAACTGATGTTCAATAGCCTCAGATAATTCTCCTTGCAGCTCAAGCTCCTTCATTCCTTTTAAGCCGTTCTGGCGGCAATAATCTGGGAACCATTTTTCCAGTGCTTCGAAGAGATTCCTGCCTTCCAGCTCCACCGGTCGCAACTGTGCAATAAGTGCTCTCATCTGCTTTTGTGCCATCTGTGACATTGCAATCAACTGATCCATTACCAATTGACCTTGAGCTTCATTAACCTTCAGCACTTTAGGCAGCGAAGAAGCCGACATATGGATGGCAAAAAGCTGTTGGCTCACCGTATCATGCAAATCCCGGGCCATACGTCTTCTTTCCTCCAACACCGCACTCTCCGCTGCCTGTTCCTTCTCAATAACTTCTTGTTCACCTAAACGCTGCAGAAGCTTCATCTTGTTCTCAACCGTATCCATCATGACATTAAATTCATGGTACACTCTCGCAAAAGACTGGTCATCACTCTCTGGCATACGTACGGACAGATTCCCTTTTGCCACCTGCAGCATATTTAGATCCAGATGATCAATCCGGCGCTGAATGCGCTGACCTGCCATATAGCCGATTACAACAGTGAACAACACGATCCCCAGACATAAGTACAGCCACATGCGATAATCCATTACTTCGATATACCCAAGGCAAGTGCCTGCATACATCAACCCCGCGCTTACGGCTCCAGTGAGCAAAAAGTAAAACAACAACAACCATTTGGTATTACTAAAGATTGTTCCCATCTAACCCACCGTTTTAACTTTAATGTCACCTATAAAAGCACTTACGTTAATGCGGACTTTTTTGCCCGCTTCTTTATAATAAGGCGTCTTGCATTGAACACTGCTCATAAATCCACTCCGAGACTGATCCAGAACTTCCATATCGCCGATAAATGAACTACTGTTCACTGAGATTCCAAGATCCATATCATTCGGAATGTACACCTTGATGTCGCCTATAAAAGCGGAGATATTAATCCTCGTCTCTCCATAAGCAATTTGCGCGTTCGTCAGATCCAGTACAGTATCACCTATAAACTGCGAGACATTTGTGTTCTTCAGTTGAAAGTGCTCGCGACCCATGTGAACATCCCCGATAAAAGCAGAGCGATTGGTTGACTCCTTGTTGTTACTCTCTGTCTTATGGAACTCCTCATGCCATTCCCCATGTCTTCTAGCGTGACGCTCGTGACGTTCCTGACGTCTGCGCTCATGACGCTCCTGTTTCTCCTGCCAACGTGATTCAGCGGTGGACTTAAAAGCTCCAGTTCCGTCCTCATCCTCTTCTTCATCTTTTTGCAGATTAATATTCCATTCTCGCCCACCAGAAGGTTTGCCGAATTTCTGCTCGAATTGTTCATCTAGCGTGGAATCCAGCGGTTTTGGCGGCTCCACATCTAGCGAGCTTTTTCCTGGAGGAAAGTAATCAGGTGGTGACGGTGGCGCAGGTGGCACTGGTGGTACTGAACCTCGTGGTTTAAAAATCACATAAAGACCGCCACCAATAAGCATGATTGGAATGAACATTTTGAAAAAATCCCCGGCTGAAATATCGAACCAGTCCAAATTTCGTCCAAGGAAGAATACTCCGATCGCCAGAAAGAAAAAACCGCCGATAGGTGAAGATCCACCTTTTTGATGTTCGTCTCCCGTACCCAGGAGTCGCTTCATCCCCATGAGGATCAAGATAACAGGCCAATAATTTGAGATTAAATACCCTAAGCTGAAATCGGTGTAACCCAACTGTCTAAGTAGAAACATGGCTCCAATCCCTATCAGGATCAAGCCGCCAAAAATCTGACTTGTGAACCTTCTTTTCATATTCCATTTCCCCTTTAAATTAGTGGAACGCTCTCTTCTTCAATCTTATAGCCTTAGTCTACAGGAAGTAAGCGCTCATAAACAGCGGCGAGAGAAGGAACTTCCACTCAGTCTCTAGACCGAGACGAATGGGTTAATATTCTATTTACTTCATTATATATGAAATATAAAAAAAAGACTGTCCCTCAGTTATAAACTGATTTGGGACAGTCTCTTTATTCAGCAGTCTTCTGCTTCAGTAGCGCATTATTGTTGCGGTTTCTGAGCTGGTTTAGAAGTATTTCCACTTTGCTTAGTTGTGCCGTCATTCTCAACAGCAAACTCAGCATTGTATTTTTCATTCGGTGTTTTGTAGTTTTCTTGAACTTTAGACTTTTTATTATTAGCCACGGAATTCACCTCCCTTATCCCTTATGCAGCATAGATAATGCTTACTAAGAGAACATCTCGGATGAGGCTATTGCTCTGCCCCAGTCCGTATTATGGCAAGGTGATGTCACTATTATGCATGACCAAGTGAAATTAAGTTCAATCCACCAAATTCATTGAAATATAACCGCTATATCTTAAATGGATTCTTCCAGCAGGGATTGTGGTACAGCATTGTAAGTCTCAATCGCCTGAGTAAGCTTCTTCAGCATCACTTCTGTACATGTACCGTTTCCTCGCTTAATGAGCTGAACTACAACTGATTTTTTGCCCCATTCCTTATACACCTGTTTCGTAGTAGCAAAATACAAATCAATCTTTCGCCCTTTAATGGCAGATCCTGTATCAGCGACGATGCCGTATCCATAACCAGGTATATAAAGTATACTCCCTAACGGGATTACCTTAGGGTCAGCAGCAATAGTCGAGACTGTGTTCTTATCTCTACGTACTTTAACACCTGAATAGGTAATTCCGTATTCGGGATGTTTAGATGTTTTACCTGTAGATTCATAACCCGCAGTATAACCCGTCGCCATCACTTTCATTGAAGTAATAATTTGGTCAGGAGCTGGCGCAGCTACGGGAATAGAATTCGGCGATTTTGAAGAGCCTGTACCCCCACTCCCTTTGGTAGTTGGAGCTTTAGTGCTCTGTGGTGACTTTGTAGCTACTGGTTTATTTTTTGTTGTCGCAGGAACGATCGGTACGCTGGAATATGGCTCGTTTGATAACAAGGTAGCACGGCCAGTGGTGAGAATAGCTTGTTGATCTTTGGTTCTCATTGAACCTGAGTTAGCCTGAGTATGTTGCAATTCGTTCGAAAGCGTTTTGCTAATATCTGTGTGCTGTAATGTGTCTTCTGTCCCATTGGCCACAACTGCTTGATGCTTGGATTCAGGAATGATACCTGCAGCAGTCAACAGTAGGACTATTGTGACGAAAAGACACCAAAACCTCTGAAATATGCCCATTTTGTTCATGTGATAAACCTCCCCCTTATTAGCGAAGGTTTCCCGATTCACAAAATTTTATACATAAGGATCAATTTTCGATCCTTACGGGCATATGACAGAGGTCGTTATTAGACGTAATTTTGGTGTTGATTATTACAAGTAATTAGGAGATTACACGGTCAGCAATTTCCTGAGCCAGCAGCTCAATAACTTCTTGAAGCGGCTTAGCTCCCATATCGCCTTCTCCACGCTTACGGATGGAAACTGTCTCGGCATTCATCTCATTCTCGCCAACTACGAACATGTATGGTAGCTTCTCCAGCTGAGCTTCACGGATCTTATAGCCAAGCTTCTCATTACGCAAATCTGCCTCAGCAGAGATACCACGGCGACGCAGCTTGTCTGTAACTTCCTTAGCATAATCGTCGAAGGCAGTCGAAACAGGAATAACTTTAACCTGCTGTGGAGACAGCCAAAGCGGCAGTGATCCTGCAAAGTTCTCTAACAAGAAAGCAACAAAGCGCTCCATAGTACCTAAAATACCGCGGTGTAGAACAACTGGACGGTGTTTCTGACCATCGTCACCGATATATTCCAATTCAAAGCGTTCAGGCAGCAAGAAGTCGATCTGTACAGTGGAGAGAGTTTCTTCTTTGCCTAGTACAGTCTTGATCTGCACATCCAGCTTAGGACCGTAGAAAGCAGCTTCGCCTTCTGCTTCGTAGAATGGCAGACCAGCTTCTTCTACAACTTCACGCAACATACGCTGTGCAGTTTCCCACATTTCGTCATTAGCGTAATATTTCTCAGTATCCTTAGGATCACGATAAGACAACCGGAAACGGTAGTCATTAATACCAAAGTCACTGTATACCTGTTTAATCAACTCGATTACACGAATGAACTCGCCTTTAATTTGATCCAGACGGCAGAAAATATGGGAGTCATTAAGAGTCATCGAACGCACACGGTGCAAGCCAGTCAATGCTCCTGACATTTCATAACGGTGCTGGATACCCAGTTCAGCAATACGGATCGGCAGATCACGATAGCTGTGCATGGAGCTCTTATAAATCATCATGTGATGCGGGCAGTTCATTGGGCGGAGAACAAATTCTTCATTATCAATAGTCATTTTAGGGAACATGTCCTCTTGATAGTGCTCCCAGTGTCCAGAAGTTTTATATAGTTCAACATTACCAAGAACCGGAGTATATACATGCTGGTATCCTAGACTTGCTTCCAGATCCACAATGTAACGCTCCAGAATACTGCGCAGTTTAGCACCCTTAGGCAGCCAGATCGGCAAGCCTTGGCCTACTAATTGATTAAATGTGAAGATTTCAAGCTCTTTACCCAGCTTACGGTGATCGCGTTTCTTGGCTTCTTCAAGCAGACGAAGATGCTCATCGAGCTGCGCTTTTTTAATCCAAGCTGTACCGTATACGCGTTGAAGCATTTTATTCTTGCTATCGCCGCGCCAGTAAGCACCAGCTACATTCATCAATTTAAAGACTTTGATCTTAGAAGTCGACGGTAAGTGTGGTCCACGGCACAAGTCGAAGAATTCGCCTTGTTCATAGATCGAAATCACACTATCTTCAGGCAATGCTTCAATTAGTTCAAGTTTGTAAGGATCGCCTAGCTCACCGAATATTTGGAGCGCTTCCTTACGGCTAACTTCCTTACGTACGATTGGAAGGTTCTCAGAGATAATGCGATCCATTTCCTTTTCAATCTTTAGCAGATCCTCAGGATTAAGCGGATGTTCCAAATCCATATCGTAGTAGAAGCCATCTTCGATAACAGGACCTACACCAAGCTTAACTTCCTTTGTTCCATATAAACGTCTTACAGCTTGCGCCATCAAGTGGGCAGTACTGTGACGCATAACTTCCAAGCCTTCAGGTGAATCCAAAGTTACGATTTCTATCAATGCGCCTTCCTCTAGCGGAGTGGACAGATCCACGACAATGCCATTCAATTTCCCTGCCACCGCATTCTTGCGAAGTCCACTACTAATAGAAGCCGCTACATCATCAATATTACTACCTTCTGCGTATTCCCGAACGGAGCCGTCCGGAAGTTTAATACTTACCATTTTAATTTCCTCCTTCATTTCCTTAAGCCAAACAACAATTTTAAATTTTTCGAAACGGAAATATCCACGCATACAAAAAACGCCCGTCCCGCAAAGGGACGAGCGATTGCACCCGTGGTTCCACCCAAATTCGATTCTCTCAATCTGCTCTTAAAGCAGAGTCGAGTCAGAATCCTTCGTAAGCATGGAATAACGACCATGAACCGGCGGTTCTTACTATCCCATTTCAGAGAATTCATAACCGCAGCTACAAAGGGGTAAATCGATAGTAGGATACCGGAGGAAATTACAGCCTATGTTCCCTCTCTCTGATACGGTCCAGAACAATCCATTCATATCTTTGTCAAAGCTGTTAACGTGAATTATGGAGTAATTATAAATCTGTCCTCTCTGACAGTCAAGTCTGTAGAGGGGGCAAAATTTTGTAAACCGCGGAAACAGTCACCTACACGGACAGTTCTGCAGCCAGGAAATAGCGCTAGAACTGTCCTTAACAGGTTACTCTTCTCGGCGTTTCCCAGGTAAGCGGCCTGCACGTTTCAAAGACTCACGCAGCAAGTATTCGATATGTCCGTTTACACTGCGAAATTCCTCTCCCGCCCAACGTTCCAACGCCTCATGCAGATCCGGATCGATCCGCAATGGAAAGCTTTTCTTGGCCGCCATGATGCACCGCCTTAATACAACGAGCCGGCGTTAATGACCGGACTCGCTCCGCGCTCCGACACGATCGCCACCATCAGATTATTAATCATGGCCGCTTTACGTTCTTCATCAAGCTCCACTACACCGCTCTCTTTAAGCTGTTTAATCGCCATATCGACCATGCCAACTGCACCTTCAACAATGATTTGACGAGCAGACAGAATGGCAGAAGCTTGCTGCCGCTGCAACATGGTGCTGGCGATTTCTGTTGAATAAGCTAAATGTGTAAGCCGGGCTTCAATGACTTCTACACCAGATAAGGACAAACGCTCTTGAAGCTCAGTCGCTAATTCTTTAGCAATTTCATCTGCATTGGCACGTAAGGACATCCCAGATTCATTGAAGTTATCATAAGGGTATTTGCTGGCTACATGACGCAGCGCCGTTTCACTCTGAATCTCTACGAAAGCCATGTATTTATCTACATCAAAGAGGGCTTTAGCGGAGTTAATCACCTTAAAGACGATAACTGCAGCAATTTCAATCGGATTACCTTCAACATCATTGACCTTGAGCTTCACACTGTTAAAGTTACGAACGCGTAGGGAAACCGTCTTACGTACGCTGAACGGAATAACTGCGAACAGTCCACTCGTTGCAATAGTCCCTACATATTTGCCGAAAAAGGTGACTACAACCGACTTATTAGGTTGTACAACCGTAATACTCGTACATAGTATTGCTGATACAACGAACAGAATGACCGGTACTGCAATATACTCCTGAACAGCACCATAGATTCCACCAGCCAAACAAACTGCAATTAATGCGATAACCCAAAATCCGCTGACAGGACGAAGCGTCTTCTCCTTCATAAAAAGCACCCCCATAAGATATTCTTTTGATATGATTATGATATCACTTTTGGATAATAATGTGTATACAAAAATGTAATAAAATAATGAATTTATGTTCACAGGTAAAATAAACCTTCGAAATCTTAACCATACAAAAAAACGCTTGCTGCTCAATCATCCACAAAACGGATTAACGAGCAACAAGCGCTGATTTAATTTATATATTAGTTCTGCATGATGAAATCATTATCAATCTTCGCATTAGCATCATCGAACACGCGCAGAATATCGTAGCGTGTATTCCGCTGTGCCGGGATTTTGCCTGCTTCGCGGATCAGCTGAGTAATCGATTCGATATTGACCTTGTAGGTCGCGCCCGCAGAAGATACTACATTTTCTTCAATCATTGTACTGCCGAAATCGTTGCAGCCATATTGAAGGGAAAGCTTGCCGACCTCTGGTCCCATTGTTACCCAAGAGGACTGGAAGTTCTTAATGTTGTCTAGAACAAGGCGACTAATGGCTACCGTCTTCAGATATTCTTCAGGCGTTTGTCTATCCAGCTTCAGGTTAGTATTGTCCGGTTGGAATGTCCAAGAGATAAAGGCCAAGAAACCCTCTGAATCATACTTGTTGGCAATACACTCGTCCTGAGCCTCACGCACACGAAGTAAGTGTAATGCCCGTTCTTCCATACTCTCACCAAGTCCAATGACCATCGTAGCTGTCGTATTCATACCGATCTTATGCGCTGTCTGCATTACGTCCATCCACTCGCGCCATGAGCCTTTAAGTCGGCTGATCTTGCGGCGTGTGCGATCATCGAGAATTTCCGCTCCCCCACCTGGTAGTGAATCCAAGCCAGCAGCATGGATTTCACGCACAACTTCCTCGAGCGATAATCCAGATACTTCTTTCATCTTCATAATCTCAGCAGGAGAGAAGGAATGCATTGTAATCTCAGGAAAACGTTGCTTAATTCCGCGAAGTATATCGGTATAATAGCTGAAAGGAAGATTTGGGTTCGTACCGCCTTGCATCAGTATTTCTGTACCATTTACAGCGATAGTCTCAGCGATTTTTTGGTAAATCGTCTCATCCGGCAATACATAACCCTCATCAGAGCCCGGTCTGCGATAAAATGCGCAGAAACGGCAGTAGACATCACATACATTCGTATAGTTAATATTACGACCAATTACAAACGTGGCCATCGGGTCTGGATGCCAGCGTTCCATTATGGTGTTTGCAGCTGCACCCATTTTCTCAATTTCGTTGCTCTCGAACAGCCGGATGGTATCTTCCAATTGGAGACGTTCACCCCGTAGGGCTTTGTCCAAAATAAGATCTATCGCACTCATCGTTCGCATCCTCCTTCTAAACCCTTAGGGGTATGGTAGAATCACAAAATTACAGGAAGAAAAAATGTTGTCTCTTTTTTCAAGGTGACAACCCTTTCTCATACAATTGAACAGTTCATTTCCTCATCGTATCACAATCTGAACAGCTTGAAAAATGCTTTTACATTCTTCGCAAATTCCTATCCAGAAGAAAAGCAGCATCGCACTAAGCGATACTGCTAGTTATACTCTATTTCTCCACTAACACTCGATTGAACATTTCTTCCTGTTACTTGGACTCAATTTCTGCCCTAGCGGCCTCTAGTGCTTGGCCAAGATCAGCAATCAAATCCTCTGCATGTTCAATACCGACGGAGAAGCGCAGCAAACGATCATCTACACCCACAGCATTTCGAATCTCCACAGGAATATCAGCATGTGTTTGTACAGCCGGATAAGTCATAAGTGACTCTACGCCGCCCAAGCTTTCTGCGAATGCAATAAGACGAATATGACGAAGAAGCGGCTCTACGTATCTGGCATCTTTTAATTTGAAAGAAAAAATACCGGTATTGCCTGAAGATTGACGATTCTGGATTTCATGTCCTGGATGATCAGGCAATCCTGGATGGAACACTTCCGCAATCGCTGGATGCTCTAATAAGTAGTGAGCGATCGCTAGTGCATTGCTTTCGTGACGCTCCATACGCAGCGCCAATGTCTTCAAGCCTCTCATCAACTGATAACTGTCTGTTGGTCCGAGCACGGCGCCAATAGAGTTATGTAGAATAGCTAATTCAGCTGATAATTCTACACCCTTGGATACAATCAGGCCTGCCAGTACATCATTATGACCACCCAAATACTTAGTAGCGCTATGAACTACAATATCCGCACCTAATTCTATAGGCCGTTGGAAGAATGGAGTCAGCAGCGTATTATCTACAATGCTAAGTAACCCATGGTGACGTGCCCAAGTG
Source organism: Paenibacillus sp. FSL R5-0744 (assembly GCF_037972555.1). Taxonomy (NCBI): domain Bacteria; kingdom Bacillati; phylum Bacillota; class Bacilli; order Caryophanales; family Paenibacillaceae; genus Paenibacillus; species Paenibacillus sp. FSL R5-0744. The sequence goes on along the minus strand of NZ_CP150228.1, from coordinate 1,897,288 downwards.
CATACGGCTTCAATATCCGTGATCATCATAAGTGGGTTCGTTGGCGTTTCAATAAATACAGCTTTCGTATTTGGACGACGCGAAGCTTCCAGTGCATCCAAATCATTCGTGTCTACATAAGAAGCAGTGATTCCAAACTTGGACATAATCCGTTCCAACAAACGATAGGTACCGCCGTAAAGATCCAGCGAAACGATCAGATGGTCGCCTTGAGCGAACAAGGTAAGCACCGTTTGTATCGCTGCCATCCCAGAGCTACAAGCAAATCCTGCATCTCCAGATTCCAGTTCCGCAGCTGCATTCTCAAGCACTGAACGGGTCGGACTTTTGGTGCGGCTATAATCAAACCCTGTGCTTTGACCGAGTTTTGGATGACGAAATGCCGTTGCATTATAAATTGGAAAATTAATTGCTCCTGTGGCAGGATCTTCTTGAGAACCTATTTGAGCCAGTCTACTTTCAATCCTAAGTTTGTCATCCATGATTAATGCCTCCTAATTTATATTGTAGCGCTATTATCAATAAACAATCGGGTCGATATCATAAGGCGTTTCTTGATATACATAGTAATTGAGCCAGTTAGAGAATAATAAATTGGCATGCGCACGCCACACTGCTGGAGGTGTACGTTCTGGATCATCTTTAGGGAAGTAATGTTTCGGCAAAGCCATCTCCATCCCTCTAGACACATCACGGTCATATTCCCATTTCAAGGATAGAGGATCATATTCGGAATGTCCGGTCACAAATATTTGTTTACCGTCGTTTGTAGCCACTAGATACATACCAGCTTCTTCGGATTCAGCCAGAATCTGCAGATCTGGGTTATTCTCAATATCTTCACGGGAGACATCGGTATGACGAGAGTGTGGTACATGGAATACCTCGTCAAAGCCGCGCAACAGTTTAATGTTATTTTGATTAATCGTATGAGAGAAGACGCCAAAACATTTCTCAGGCAATGCCACTTTACGAACACCAAAATGATGATATAAGCCTGCCTGTGCCGCCCAACAAATATGCATGGTTGAAGTCACATTGTCCTTGCTCCATTCAAAAATCTCTTTCAGTTCTTCCCAATACGATACTTCCTCGAACTCCATTTGTTCTACAGGAGCACCTGTAACGATTAAACCATCCAAACGGCGGTGGCTGATCTCGTCAAAGGTTTTGTAAAAGCTCTTCAAATGTTCAGCAGAAGTATTCTTGGAAATATGGGAACGCGGATGCAATAAAGTAACATCAACTTGTAGTGGCGAATTTCCAATTAAACGCAGCAATTGAGTCTCTGTCGTCTCTTTAGTCGGCATGAGGTTCAGAATAGCAATCCGTAGTGGACGGATATCCTGATGGAAAGCCTGACTTTCGTCCATCACAAAAATATTTTCTCCGGATAGTACTTCTTTCGCCGGTAAACTGTCGGGAATTTTAATTGGCATTGTCTTTCCACTCCTTAGCTGAATTTAGTTATTTTGCCGCACTGCGGCTTGCTGAACATAAAAAGACCTTCCTCGGAAATCGAGAAAGGTCATATCTACAGTCATATGTGCCTCTCTCATCTGCCAGAATGTTCCTGAAGACGATTAGACGTCTGCAGAAATTCCGCAAGAATTAGCACCGTGCGTTTACACGCCGGTTGCCGGGTTTCATAGGGCTAGTCCCTCCACCTGCTCTTGATAAGATTTAGCTGTATTCAATTAAATTACTTTAAAATTCACTTTAAATCATGAACCTCCTTTTCGTCAAGTCCATACAATGCTGAAGAAGCCTCAAAATCACAATAAATTTGCTTGAAAGAGGCATACTCCGTTGTTATACTAGACAAGTATTTCATACCTGAACGAAAAGAAGAGGTGAGAAGAAGGATGGAAGGCGACCCGAGCTCGCAAATATGTGTACAGAATGAGCAACCACACAGGATAATCATCAGCTTGCCGGCGGCGGGAGCAGTTCTTCTTCATGCCCTCGAAACGTCATTTGGCCCTATGTATTGATTGTACCGCCGGCCAAGCTGATTTTTTTCTCTGTGCTTAATTTAGCAGTCCCTAGTGAAGACCTGGGGATAGGAGGAGTGAAATCAGATGAAAATCCGGCTGGTAAATGCAGGGGTTTTTACACCTATTGATGAAATTGATGAAACACTAACACCCCCAACGGAAGGGTTCTATTGGATTGACGCCGATGTTGAGGATTTGGAGCTGCTTCAGCCCTTGTTCAACCTACATGATCTTGCTGTTGAGGATTGCCTTAGCGAAGAGGATCAGCGTCCAAAGATCGAAATATACGAAAGTCACTACTTTATAGTTGTAAATAGCATCCGCTTTGACGATGAAGAAATTTTTCTACGGGCGCTCAATGTATTCCTTGGAAGACATTACATCATCACTGTCACGAAACAAAAGATCAATGAACTACGAATCCTGAAGCCTATGCTCTGGGAGCAAGAAGTAAGTGAACCGGATATGTTCCTTTACTTGCTAATTGACCTTGTCGTTGATAACTATTTCTCCGTCGGCGACCGAATTGAAGCTCGGATTGAGAAGCTGGAAGAAGATATCCTCATGCATACCAAGAAGTCACATCTCAGTGAAATTATCGGTCTGCGAAGTGAAATTCTATGGTTGAAGAAAATGCTGGGGCCACAAAAAGAAGTGATCAATACCCTAAATAAAAAAGACCTCCGTCTGATCGATGATCAGCTGCAGAAATATTTTAGCGACATTTATGAAAATGCGGTTAAAATATCTGAAACCTTTGAGACGTATCGCGATCTCATGGGCAACTTACGAGAGGCATACCAATCCAGTATCGCCAACCGCGCGAATGAAATTATGAGAGTATTTACTGCGATTACAACAATATTCATGCCCCTGACCGTAATTACCGGAATCTACGGTATGAACTTTGATCATATGCCCGAGCTTCATACGAAATATGGCTATTATGGCGTTATAGGCGTTATGTTGACTTTAGGCTGTGGGATGCTCTATGTTTTCCGCAAGAAGGAATGGCTATGAAACGAACCGGACGAATAAGCAAGACGAAGGCCCTGTAACCGTAAGGTATAAGGAAGCCTTCGTCTTTTTGGTATGCGCAAATTTAAAAGCTGGTCGCCATGCCCACTTTATGCGTCTGCTCTCGACGGAAACGGATGCGTATCAATCGCAGACGCTCATAATAAATATCCAATCCTTCAGCAGCGGAAAAATCGTCACCATACACCTTATGTAACACCGGTTTTAGGAAAAGATCCCCGAGCTCCACATAGGCATTCCATATCGCATCCTGCTCATTCTGCGGCATATTGCCAAGCTCTACATGGATCAGCTTCTCGACGGAATAACCTTCTCTTTCTAGCTCCTCTACCGCTTCAATCAGTTCACGCCGGTTCACTCCACTATTCACCTTAAGCTGTTCCAAGCCCAACCCATTCTCGATCCCCTGTAGCAAAATCCTCCGCAAGCGCAGTCGTTCTAGCTGCTTCTTATATTTGACTTCTTTCTGTTTATAAAGCCAAGAGACGAAAGACTCCTCTTCAATTACTTCATGCACCCAATTTAGAGGGAAGGAATGCTCCCTTGCCACCGCAGTAGTTATAGCCAGCCAATCAGCCCCAAACTGCGCTATCTTGCCTTCTCCAACACCCGGAATTTGCATCAGTTCCTCTGGCGTATGCGGTAGAAATGTACTTAACAAGCGCAACAGACGATTACTGGCGAGAATATAGGGCGCCTTCCGTTCACTCGAAGCCTTACCACGGCGCCAAGCACATAACTCTTCATAAATGGCTTCATTCCCATAATGTTCGCTGTAATATTGAAGCTTCAGCTGCTCCTGATTACGCCCAGTAAGACTATCCTCCTCGTGGAATATCCCATCGATTAAGGGTCGATAGCCATCTCCCATCTTCACTGCTAGCTCATGCCTGTATACACAGAGCATCTCATTCCATGAACCACCTTCATACCACAAATTCTCAATGTAATTCTCCCCACCTGAAAAATCACGCCAGCCCAAACTCCAGATCCCCTCTTCCTCTCCAATCCACAGCTGGGCGTACACCTCTTGATCCACTCCAGATATTCTGGATAAACGGTTCATAAACACAATTTGCATATTCATCCCTACCTTTCTCAACATTACAGCAAGCACAATAACCTTCCGGGAAGAGCCTCCTTCGGAGCGAACAAATCCTTTCTCAATCCGACCCCGAACGCAAAAAAGCACCTCTCTCACGATAAACGCGAAAGAGGTGCTCCCTCATTAAATGCTATACTGTTAGATCCTAGAATACCATATATTACCGAACAGTCAATGTCTTTTTATACTAGCTTCTAGCTAGAGCTAATGTAGCCAATCCAATCGCTCCAGCAAGCCCTGCATTGTCTCCAAGACCTGGTGAGACAACATAATTATCGATGTCAATATTAAGCGATGGATGCTGAACATATCCGCTCAATAACTCTTGCAGCTTAGTTCGAATTAACGGGAACAGGTGGCTTTGCTTCATAACACCACCGCCCATTACGATTTTTTGAGGAGACAGAATCAGCACATAGTTCATGAGTGCATGTGCAAGATAGTGGGCTTCCATTTCCCAAGCCGGATGGTCCACTGATAGCTCTCCTGCCGGTTGTCCCCAGCGTTTGCCGATCCCCGGACCTGCGGCTAATCCTTCAAGACAATCGCCATGATAAGGACAGTAACCCTCAAACGTATCCTCTGGATGTCTACGAACTAGAATATGTCCCATCTCAGGATGTGACAATCCATGGACCATCTGGCCGCCAACAACCGCTCCTGCTCCAATGCCTGTCCCAACCGTAATATAAAGACAGCTGTCCAGACCTTTAGCCGCTCCCCATTTACTTTCCGCAAGCGCTGCACCATTCACATCCGTGTCAAAGCCGATCGGAACGTTAAATTGCTCAGCCATTGTGCCTACCAGATTATATTGTCCCCAGTGAGGTTTTGGTGTCGTTGTTATGTAACCATAAGTAGGGCTGTCCAGTACGGGATCAATCGGTCCAAAAGATCCGATTCCGAATGCTTCTACATTCTTCTCTTTAAAATAGTCTATTACTAGTCCCATCGTTTCTTCCGGTGTTGTTGTCGGAAAGCTAACTCGGTCAACAATGGTACCATCCTCATAACCAATCCCACATACAAACTTTGTTCCGCCTGCTTCAATCGCTCCCAATAGCTTCACAGCAATTCTCTCCCTTTCTCTAGTTAGAAGTTGAAACGCTACCCATACACAAATGAATAATATCATAAAAAAAGCAATCACCAGCCCTAATTATACGTCGAATGAAGCGCTATCACAACAAGTATAAACGCCTTTTGCGTCCTTATAAGGACGCAAAAGGCGTTTAAGAGAGAAAGATAAGGATAATGTATAGTGTGAAACTTATACGTTCTTATAGTTTAACAAAACACCCTCCATGCATCTTTGCATGAAGGGTGTCTGATCTTAACCCAAATCGCCTAACTCAATCTGTACAATTCCTCGTTCGTCCTGCACCTCAGCAATCAAATGCATCAAGCTGCCGAACTCTAGCTCCTGAAATTTGCGCGCAGCTGTTTCCCGCTGTAGTTGCCACAAGGCTTCCGTCAGCTCGCAGACCACTGGTACATCGCAACGGATTTCCGCTAGCTCTCGCGATAAATGCAGCATATCCAGATCTGCTTCGATTTTGGTACGAACACCTTTAGGGAGCAGATGCAGATTCTCAATTACACCTTCAACTGTTCCGTATTCGGTCAGCAGTTTCAGCGCAGTTTTCTCACCAATCCCTTTTACGCCGGGATAATTATCACTGGTATCGCCCATAAAGCCTTTCAGGTCAATCACCTGTCTAGGCGTTAGACCCTTTTCCTCCAGCAATTCTGCAAGGTCATACACTTTATAGTTAGAGCGTCCCTTTTTCATAATGACGACCTTAACATTCTCATCAATGAGCTGAAGCATATCATGGTCACCCGTCAAAATATATACCTCAGAGTTTTCACTGTAACAAGAAGCCAGCGTACCAATGCAATCATCCGCTTCATAGCCTGCAAGTCCTATATTCGGCACCCCAAGCTCAGCTACTACATCTTTTACTAGATCGAACTGTGGAATCAGCTCTAACGGGGCTTCAATCCGATTCGATTTGTATCCATCGTATTTCTCGGTGCGGAACGTTCCTTTGCCCATATCCCAGCAGCATACGACGTGAGAAGGCTCAAATGTGCTTACCGCATCGAAAAAATACTGCAAAAAACCATACACCGCATTCGTCGGCAATCCAGCTTTTGTCTTGCGAATATATCCTCCATAAGAGGTCGCATAAAAGGCCCGGAACAGCAGAGCCATTCCATCTACAAGCATTACACGGCCCGTTGTTTCTGCTCTCATGTATAAACCTCTCCCTTAATCGTTCATTGTATTATTATTAAGCGCTTGTCCATGTTATTGCACAAAGAGTATTCTATCAGAAAATACATGATCTGATAAGGGATCATATAGTTACACATATGGGAGCTTATTCTTATCCTTTGAAATTAACATAAAAGACCACGCTCTCAAAATGAGAAGCATGGCCTTTTGTTATTTAGCTAGATACGATTATTGCACAGCGGACACATGGTGTGTCTCACCTTCAGCTACTTCAAGTGTAATAAAGCTAATTAGTCCTCTACCATCAGTTAATTCCTGCTTTGCTGTGATGGCAGTGCCGTTATGGTATAACTTACTAACATTTCCAGGGAAGGCCGCTCTCCAGACAAAAGGCTCTCCAGATTGTAACGTAACTACACTTTCTGTGTTGCCATTATGTTTAACCGTGAGAGTACGGTCGAGAATTGGGATCTCCCCCATCTCCGCCCATTTCAGAGAATTTGCAAGGGCAGGCAGTGTGCTGATTAAAGATGCTCCATTCGCCGCAATTCCCATCAATCCGGTAGCTATGGAACCAATCACGCAATAAGACACTTCTGGGTAATCCCGGCGATCCAGAGTAGGGTCAACCAGCTCCTTCAACTCGTTGAAGGCCTCCTCTTTCTCTCCATACCGATAGAAAATATCCGGCAGATAGGTTTTCCCCTCAACATTGGCTACACGATTGACTTTGACATCCTCCAGCGCCATACGCAGTTTTTCCTGATTGCTGATCGAACCGTAATAGAGTGGAAGAAAGTTGCCCTCAGCATGATAGTCCGTTACGAAGGACCGGTCTTGCAGCATCGCACCGTAGAAACGATCTTTTGCTTCATTCCACCAGTCTTTCTCGTAAAGCTGTTCCAGTTCTTTCGCCTTGTCGGCATACTGCTTCGCTTCTCCAGCTTGGCCTCTAAGACTAGCGAGATGAGCAAACGCTCGGTATCCAGAAATCTGTGCACCGATCATATCACCGCCGAGTAGCGGATGAAGTCCAGCTTCATTGAAAGTCGCTAAACCTCTGCGGCCATACTCCGGATAATACTCCAATAGACCATCGCCATCTTTATCCCAAGTCTTCGTATATTCATTTAATGTTAATTCGAAGAACACCAGCAGCTTGCTATCGTTTAAATAATAGTTATCGCCCGTCCATTGGTATTGTCGCCAGCTTGTGTCGATAATATCGAAGTTTGCAGGGAGATTGTACCAGAAGTCCTGGTCATTATCATAATCAACTGGGGCAGGCACATTGTCCTTAGTGATCTCCCAGTATGTACACCAGTCCCGCGATTCCGAAATGTTCTCAGCAAAACGCATGATCATATTCTTAGTATGAAGTCGAAGCCCCAGTACAGCAGCTCCATTGCTATGATGCATAACATCACGAATGCAAAACGCTTCACGTTCAGGCAATGCTGCCTCATACCATAGCCCAACGGCATCTTCACCAAAATGGGCATATGCTAGTGCCTGCTGTTTGGCCCAGACAAAACCTTCGTTCAACTCTTTGTCAGAGGATTGGAAAGTTACTGCACCTGCTTTAGACTTTATTTCATTCAGATGAGTCATCTCAAAGTCACTCCTGTTATTCTGTTTAGCTTTCCTTAGAACCCGAGAAGGTCAGACCCTCCATAAATGCCTTTTGCGATGTAAAGAACAATAGTATACATGGCAGAGTTATTACGACTGCTGCAGCCATCAACAAATTGGTATCTGTGGCATAGGTGCCTTGAAATCCAGCGAGTCCAAGCGTGAGCGTCTTCCATTTATCACTGTTAATATAAATCAGCGGCCCCATGAAGTTGTTCCAGGATCCCATGAAGACCATGACGCCAACAGCCATCAAAGCCGGTTTGGACAGCGGGAGGAAGATCGTCCGCCAAATTTTAAAGTAACCGCATCCGTCGATGATTGCCGCTTCCTCAAGCCCAACAGGCAACCGAGAATAAAACTGGCGCAATAAGAAAATATAGAATGCTGAGCCAAAGAAAGCCGGAACGATCAATGGATAAAGTGTATCGAGCATGCCCAGCTTTTTGAACAAAATGAACTGTGGGATCATCGTTACTTCGCCGGGTAGCAGCATGGTTGAGAGGACGAGTACGAATAGGAATCCGCTTCCTCTAACCTTTAACCGAGCAAACGCGTAGCCGACAAGCGAACAGGACAGCACCGTACCTATAATGGGCAGAACGGTTGTAATCAAGGTATTAAGCAAATATTGCGGGAATGGAAAGGCGGTGAGTGCCTTGGCATAGTTGGCCCAACGCCAGTGCTCCGGCCAAATACTCATCCCCGAAACTGCAAGCTCCTCTAGACTTCGCAATGAGGCAGAGACCATCCAAACAAATGGATACAGGAACGCAACGCTCCCGATTAGCAGCAGAAGATAGGCCAGCCAGTGCCACTTTTTCTTAGCAGAATTACGCTCTTTTTTGACGGACACGACGCTTCCTCCCTCCGGTTTGCTCTGTTTCGTAGTACACCCATAAAGCACTGCTGCGGAATACAATCGCGGTGAACACTAGGATAATTACAAAGAGTACCCAGGCCAGCGCAGAACCGTAGCCCATTTTGAACCACATAAAGGCATTTTGATATAGGTAATAAGCATAGAAAAGCAATGAATTATCTGGCCCTCCGTTGATCATGAAACCTTGGGTAAACGTCTGGAAGGCGCCTATCATACTTGTGACTGTATTGAAGAAAAGGATAGGCGAGATCTGAGGCAGAGTAACATGCCATATTTTTCTCGCGGCAGTGGCACCATCGATTTCGGCCGCTTCATATAAACTTTGCGGAATGTCTGACAAGCCGGCCAGATAAATGATCATATTACCGCCAACGGTCCAAAGGCTCATAATAATTACCGCAGGCATCGACCAATCCGGACTGGAGAACCAACCAGGACCTTCAATGCCAACCAAACGCAGCAGCGAGTTCACGAGACCGACATTCGGATTAAAGATCCAGATGAACAGTACCATTTGTGCAACACCCTGCACCAGGGTAGGGAGATAATAGATCGTACGGAAAATATAAATACCGCGAAGCTTCAGATTCATCAGGATTGCAATAGCAAACGACAAAATGACCTGCAGCGGAACACTTACCAATGTGTAATAAAAAGTAACGGACAACGATTTATAGAAAAGTGTGTCTTTGAACAGCATCCGGTAATTGTCCAGCCCCGTCCACTGCGGATCACTGACCACTTCCCATTTATTGAAGCTGATATAGAACGAGAAGATCATCGGGCCTACCGTAAACAATAGAAAACCGATAATCCAGACCGAAACGAACATATAAAAGCTAGCCGTTTTGGTATGCATAATCTTCTTCTTCACCAGCATTCTCATCAATACAAAAATAACAATGAAGACCAGCGCAATCACGGTCAGAAAAGGGAGAAGCGGCAGTAATTCTGCCGGCATCCCCATTCCTTCATAGAAATTGTAAATCCCTTCTATTATTCCATTCATAGTATTCTCCCGTTAGTTTTGTTGTAGGATCTTATTAATCTTCTCTGCTACCTGCGGGAATACTTCCTTAACATCCTTTTGACCAATTCCGATCGGGGTCGTATCGTCGATAGCTTTCATCTCGTTACCGATCTCATTCGTACGCTTCTGAGCTTCCTGTGCATGCTGCTTCTCCGCAGCAAGAACGAAGGCATTCAGATTCTTATCCGGATAAATGGCTTCAAATGCACTAGTAGCACTGCTCAGAACAGGAATTCCATAGGCATTTTTGTTGCCGCCAATAATTTTTTGAGTTTCTTCATTCTGTGTCAGGTGATTAATGAAAATCTTAGCCGCTTCCGCGTTCTTGCTGTCTTTGCTAAGTGCCAGACCGTTGACTTCCTTAGAACCGCCACCTCCAGGGAACGGTACTAGATCCCATTTAAAGCTTTCTACTTCAGCCATCTGCGGTAGGTACCAAGGACCAAAGTCGGTGAACATACCGATTCTGCCGCCAAGATACCAGTTCATCATGTTCTGACCTTGTTTTTCTGTATCATTCGGTACAATACCCTCTTGCTTGGAAGCAACCATATACTCAGCGGCTTTAATGGCTTCAGGCTCACCCAATGCTGATTGGGTCAGATCATCACTATAGAATTGCCCACCGAACGAATAGATCCAGTTGCCCAGGTATAGCGGTTCAGAACCAAAAACCTTGGTAGCTCCCTCACCAGATGTTAGCTTCTTGGCGATATCATTGAACTCATCAGTCGTCATTGGCTCCGTTTTGCTCGGAAGCGGAATGTCATTCTTCTCAAAAAGGTCCACATTAATTGCCATAACCTTAGGCTTAATAATGAAAGGCGCCGCGTAGGCTTTGCCATCTACACTCATGGAATCAAGCAGTGTAGGTGAGCTGAAGACGGATCCATCCACTTCTAATTCTTGGAAAGCGTTTGCAAAACCAGGTAAATCCCCTCCGGAGATCAGCATCACATCCGGTGCAGTCCCCCCGGCAATCATCGTCTGTAATTTCGTCAGATAATCCTTTTGAATCCATTGACTTTCTACTTGAATATCTGGATAAGTCTTCTTAAAGTTATCTATCGCTTGCTTAATGGCGTCAGCCTCTGACTGGGCCCCCCAATAAGCAAACGTAATTTTCCCTTTAGGAGTCCCACTGTTACCGCCAGAGTTTGAGGAGCTTTGGGCTGTGTTTCCTCCGTTACCGGAGCAAGCGGATAACGCAATTACAACAAGCAGAGATAAAACAATCAAAGACCATTTTTTCATCATGTTGTCCCCCTTTTGAATGTTTAACTACCTTCAGATGAATGGGTTTCTGCACCGCAGCTGCTTCTGATGATCAGTTTAGATGGAAGTACAATCTTTAACGGCACTTCTCTACCACCGATACGTTCCAGCAGCATCTTTACCGCGCTCTGACCCATCTGTTCTGTATAGATTTTCACCGTCGTTAACGGCGGATTGGCATAGGCGGCCATTTCAATATCATCGATACCGACGAGGGCTACATCTTTGGGAACCTTTAAGCCCGCTTCCTTCAGCGCCCTTCCGGCTGCGATAGCCATCGGGTCCGAACCGATCAAAAAGGCCTCCGGCAAGTTTTGCTTCTCAATCGCATCCTTCATGAGCTGATATCCAGTGGACATAGAAAAGTTATTGCCGATGTGGACATGTTCAGGCATGTACAAATTCTTTTGCTTCATATAAGCTTCAAAGCTACTTTGCCGCTGATCCAATGAATCTGTACCGGAATTGGAGCCAAAACGATTAATGAAATCACGCGAGCTGATTAGACCGATCCTCGTATATCCAAGTCCAAGAAGATGATCTAATGCTGTTCGAGTTACTTTATCGAAGTCGTTAACAACGGAATCAAAGCGATTCTCATCCGGTGAGTAGTCCACAAAGACGACATTCTGTATCCGACTAAAAAATAAATTATAAGGATCAAACTCGAATTTCCCAATCACAATAAGTCCATCTAAACCTGACAGGCTTTCATAGGATTCATGGTTTACCCAGCGGATAGTACGAGTAATATGCAGACCAAGCTGATTGAACTCTTTTTCGATTTGCAGTCTGATGGACAAATAATAGGGGTCCTCTGATTCAAATTGCTCCGAACAAAAGGTTACCAACCCAATTTTATAATCTTTCAGATGTGCCGCATGAGTTACTGGACGTCGCTGACTCCCTTTATATTGCAGTTGTTCCGCAGCGGACAGAATCTTTCTCCTTGTTTCCTCCAATACCGATAATGAAGGATCTCCGTTCAACACCCGGGAAACAGTAGATGCAGATACCCCTGCCAGACTTGCGATATCACGAATAGTTGCCAAAACTAATCACCTTTTCACTTCATATTTGGGAAACACCCCTCACAATCATTTTATAGTTTAGCCAATCATTTGCCAATCTAAATTATGTTTGTTTACTAAACATCAGCGAACTTATGCGTGGTTCTAATATAACAGGGATTATTTTGTTTGACAATACTTATATTTAATCGCTTTCATCATTTATTTTCGCTATTAATGAAGCTTTTATCAGATAATAATTTATATTATATATTCTTGTTTACTATATGTTTCGTAAATATTATACTCATAACGAATGGTAAACAGTAAATATCTATTTTTTGAACTAGGAGGCATTATGAAAACTTTAATCAACAACGACTGTCCCCATGTAACTCTTATTAGCGACAACCCTTTCTTTGAGAGCACTACCACTGTTGAGACCATCGAGGAGAATCTTTTTCTGATTCATATCCGGTTAACAGCCTTGCAAAAAGATTATCCACCCGTGTGCCGTATAGAGTGGTCTATCCCCGCAGTTGACATCCATTCCCTGTGGCATCCGGGAACGGACCGAAATAAAGCTTTTCAGGTAGATTGGGGCGATGGCTTCCAATCCAAAAGTACTTCCCTCGCGCCAGTGGCTTCCCTGTTCAACTTAAGCGGACAGAACCGCATGACCTTTGCTTTTAGTGATGCCTTGAACAATGTGTCCATTAAAGCCGGTATCCATGAAGAGGACTCCAGTTTCCTATGCTCTGTAACCCTGTTCGAAGAAGCCCTACCGAAGATGGACCATTATGAAGCTACACTTCGGATCGACCATAGAAATATTCCATACCATAAGGCGTTGGAGGATGTAACATTATGGTGGGAGACCTTACCCGGCTATAAACCGGCCGCAGTCCCTGATGCAGCCTTACGTCCTATGTACTCTACCTGGTATTCCTTCCACCAAGCGTTGAGCGCCGCCGAATTAGAGGAGCAATGTAGACTTGCTAAGGAACTCGGCTGTGACAGCATTATCGTCGATGACGGCTGGCAAACAGACGACAACAATCGGGGTTACGCTTTTACTGGCGACTGGGAGGTTTATGATGGTAAGATTCCAGACATGAAATCGCATGTCGAAGCTGTTCATCGACTTGACATGAAATACATGCTTTGGTATTCCGTTCCGTTTGTAGGCAAATGCAGCAAGGTATGGGGTCAATTTGAGAATAAGCTGCTTCGCGTAGATGAAAAACTAAACGCCGGCGTGCTTGATCCTCGTTACCCAGATGTACGGGAGTATTTGATCCACACCTACGAACAGGCCGTTACAGGCTGGGATATCGACGGACTAAAGTTGGATTTCGTGGACAGCTTCAGACTCAGTCCAGATCAGAAGGAAGGAACTGCAGAGGGTAGGGATTACGAATCGGTGCCGGAAGCAGTTGACCGCTTGCTCTCCGATGTTATGGATCGATTAAAAGCCATCAAACCTGATATTCTGATTGAATTCCGCCAGACCTATATAGGCCCTCTGATGCGAAAATACGGCAACATGTTCCGAGCGAACGACTGCCCTAATGATTCTATTCAGAACAGAGTCCGTACACTTGACCTGCGTCTTCTGTCAGGAAATACAGCTGTTCATTCCGATATGATCATGTTTAACCCGAATGAACCTTTAGAGAGTGCGGCCATGCAATTGATCAACGTGATCTTCTCTGTTCCGCAAATCTCCCTGCGTCTTAATGACATCGGGGAGGATTATTTAGCTATGCTGCGTTTCTGGCTAGCTTTCAGCAGGGAGCATAGCGATGTTCTGCTCAGAGGAGCGTTATACCCACAGCAACCGGAGTTACTATATCCTTTAGTGACTGCACGAAAAGACGACATACAAATTATCGCTATCTATGCCGATGCTGTTGTTCCTATAGATCAGGATGCTTCCCATTTATTCATTGTGAACGGAACCTATAGCGAAAAGCTAGTCATCCGAAGCTCTCTTTCCCCAGCGTACTACAAGATACAGGTTAAAGATTGTTGCGGACAACTCATCAGCTTACAAACCCAGCAAATCAACAAAGGATTACTTGAAGTGTCAGTTCCTAAGGCGGGGATAATTAGCTTTACCCGAGTACCTAGCTCCCTGTAATTCCATCTAGAATTCTTGTTTTTTCAAATAGAGTATAACAAAAAGGGATGCCGCAACAGCCATAAAATGACTGTTGGGACATCCCCTTTACGGATTTATACTTTGGAAGCATTGCTCCAAGCTTCAGCATATTGATCTTCTTTAAAACCTACCGTAACTTTAACACCATCAGTGACAATCGGACGTTTATTTAGCATGCCATGGCTTGCGAGCAGCTCAAGCTTTTCCTGCTCACTAAGCTGTGCCATTTTGTCCTTAAGACCCAATGCTTTATAGACTTCACCACTTGTATTAAAAAACTTTTTCAGTTCAAGTCCGCTATTGGCCAGCAATTCACGCAGCTCCTCAACGGTAGGCGGCTGTTCTGCGATGTTTTGAAGCTCAAGCTCATGACCTTGAGCTTGTAGCCATTTTACTGTACTGCGGCAGGTGCTGCATTTTGGATATTGATATACTTTTAGTTTGCTCATGTTGTTCTCCTTTAATGGTAGTGATGAGTGCGCTACGCTGGCAAATTATTCTTCCGATCGCTGTTATCCTCAGATTTCTTGATTTAGTCCGCTTGTTGCGGATGAAATCCGAGGATAAAGGCGAAACTCCGTTTCTCCAGAACCAATTCACCCTCTCCGCTTAACATCACTAAGATAATTTTTACCTCAAATTCGCTTTCGGGTCTTGCTCCAATACATTCTCCAAGGCCGCCATATCAGGCGGCAAAGGAGCTTCAAAGATCATTTCCTGCAGCAGCACCGGATGCTTGAACGTCAGACGCACCGCGTGCAGTGCTTGACGCGGTATGGAGGCATCTAGTGCTGTAACGGACTCTAACTGTTCACTTTGAGTTAAAGTCAATTCCGGTAGATTATACAGCTCATGACGATACATGCTATCACCAATCAAAGGACAGCCGATAGAGGTCATATGGACCCGAATCTGATGAGTACGACCACTCTCCAGCTTCAGTTCAACTTTTGAACCTTGTGCGTATACGGTTTTAACCTCATACCGAGTCAGAGAAGGATAACCATCCGGTGTCACGATACGCCGATGCGGCTCCTCAGGATCACGGTCAATAGGTCCGTCGATATCGCCGAAAGGCTCCACAGGAGCCCCATGAACAAATGCAGCATAACGTTTGTCCACTGTACCCGCAATCATCTGCTCAGAAATATGCTGATGGCTATACGGATTCTTGGCGATGACTAACACACCGGAGGTTTCCTGGTCCAGACGATGGACGGGTCGAAAGCGGAAACGTTCATTTTTTTGCGCCCAATAATGAACTACTCCGTTAGCCAGCGTATCAGTGTAATGTCCGTGTGTGGGATGCACGATGATCCCAGCTGCCTTGTTTACTACGAGCAAATGCTCATCTTCAAATAGAATTTCAAAGGGAATCGGCTGCGGTAAAATATCATCCGAAGTCTCTGTTTCCATGCGAATCTGTACAATATCGCCTGCCTTAACATGTACGCTGATATAAACACGTTCTCCATTTAATGTAATCCCTTGTTCTGTTTGCTTAAGGCGTGACAACAATTTACGTGAGACATCCATCCGTTTATGCAGGATCGTCTTCAGCAACCAGTCATCCTCTTCTGGCGGTATAATGTAAGTAATTGGTGAATAATAGCTAGTCATATTAGTCTCGGAACACCTTTTTACTGCGAATGTATTCTACATCAGTAATCCCTGCCCGTGTATTAGCCGTCCTAGCCAGCGCAAAGAAATAATCGGATAACCGGTTCAAATAAATAACCGCTTCCGGATTAATGTCTGCATTTCGTCCAAGTGTAACTGCCCGGCGTTCCGCCCGGCGGCAAACCGTACGGCACACATGTAGAACCGAAGCCAATGGACTGCCCCCAGGGAGGATGAATTTTTCTAGTGGTGGATTCTCTGCTTGAAGTTCATCAATCCAGCCCTCCAACCTTTTAGCCATCTCACTTGTTACCATATATTGACCACCATCACCTAGCTTAATAAAAGCCAGATCGGTTCCGCAATCGAATAGCTCATGCTGAATCTCCAGCAGCTGCTCGCGTACATCATCAAACTGATCGTCCTCCATCAGGCTCCTTGCCTGACCTACAAAGCAATTCAGTTCATCGATCGTTCCGTAGGCTTCAACTCGGACATCGTCCTTACCAACCCGGCCGCCAATCACTGAAGTTTGACCCGCATCACCCGTGCGTGTATAGATCACCATGGCTTACTCCTCCTATCCATTCTTCAAATCACATAATGCTAGTTTAAGCTTTCTTATATAAAAATGGCAAATGAAGAGTATAGTTAGCAACTGACATTTAGGCTTAAAGGAACAACAAAAAGAGGACCCTAGGGTCCTCTTCAACAGCATGTAGCGACGTTATTTTCCAACTGGACGCCCCTTCATGTATTCATTTATCTTGAGATCCAGTAAACTGCTAATTTCAATCACATTATCTGAAGTGAATGATTTTTCCTGCAAAAAAAGCTGCTCCATTTTGCTACGGAGTATTCTAATTTCATCTTCCAGAGAGAGTATGCGAGCAGAAGCATCACCCTTGGGGGACAGTTTCCCACTTCCAGAAAAACACTGCCCTCCATAGGAAGGTAAGTAATAATCGGCACTAAGCACAATCATCCCTCCTAAAAGTATTATTGAGCGCGTGCCACAAAATGTCATTAAAGTAATAAAAGAAACTTCAAAGCAACGCTTAATTCCAGAGTAAAATACGTCCTTGTTAGTTCTATTATAGGGGTTAATTACTCTCAAAGTAAAATAATACCATAGGATTATAGGATAGGCTATAGTCCAATTTTCTCTATTCCATTCTCTCTCGTTCCAGTTGTGTGACAAAAGCACCAATGCGTTCTATAGCTTCATTCAGTTGAGCTACTGAAGTAGCATAGGAACAGCGTAAGTAACCTTCACCACCTAAACCAAAGACACTCCCAGGTACAGCTGCCACTTTATATTCAAGTAATAATCGTTGTGCAAACTGATCAGATGTCAGTCCTGTCTTGCGCACGCTTGGAAAAGCATAAAATGCACCTTGTGGTTCATGGCACTCCAGTCCCGCATCACGCAAACCCTTAACAATCAGCCTCCGCCGTTGGTTATAAGAATCGACCATTCGATCCTTCTCTTCCATCCCATTGGTCAGTGCCTCAAGTGCAGCCACCTGGCCCATAGAAGGAGCGCACATCACAGTGTACTGGTGAATCTTAAGCATAGCGGAGATCAAATCAGGGTGACCACAAGCATAACCCATTCTCCATCCAGTCATGGCAAAAGCCTTGGAGAAACCGCTGACCAAAATCGTACGGTCCATCATACCTGGCAATGAGGCAAAGCTGACATGATTAATTCCATACGTTAATTCCGCATAGATCTCATCCGAAATTACAATAAGATCGTGCTTCTCTACAACCTTGGCGATCGGCTCCCAATCCTCTCGGGTCATAACACTTCCCGTTGGGTTGCTCGGGTAGCACAGAATTAGTACTTTGGAGCGTGGAGTAATCTTCGCTTCCAAACTCTCTGCAGTAAGTTTAAAGTCATTCTCTCCGATGGTTTCGATACCTACAGGAATACCTCCACCAATAGCCGTTATCGGCGAATAAGAAATATAGCAAGGTTCTGGTATGAGGATCTCATCGCCCGGCGTGATCAAAGCGCGCAGAGCCAGATCGATTGCCTCACTTCCGCCGACCGTTGCTATAATTTGATTGGCAGGATCATACTCCACTGCAAAACGGGTGTGCAAATAGTTCGCAATACCCTCCCTTAGTTCAGGCATTCCTGCGTTGGATGTATAGCCTGTAAATCCTCTTTCCAGCGAATAGACACAAGCTTCTCTGACATGCCACGGGGTCTTAAAATCAGGTTCCCCGACTCCGAGTGATATGATATCCTTGCTCCCTGCAGCCAGATCAAAAAACTTACGAATACCCGAAGGCTGAATTTGCTGTACCAGCGGGGCCAAATAAGAATTCATTGATTTGCTGTCTTCTCCAGTTAGCTGCGTTTTATTCGTGATCATATGATTACTTCCTTTATGGAGAGATCATCAGACGGTTGTCTTCCTCATGCTCCTCAAAGATGATCCCATCCTGTTTGTATTTTTTAAGGGTGAAATTCGTTTTAGTTGAGAGTACTGAATCAATTGGAGACAGCTTCTCGGATACAAAATTGGCCACTTCACGTAAGTTTCGGCCTTCCACTTCTACCAGAAGATCGTAAGCACCTGACATCAGATAAACGGATTTCACTTGTGGATACAGGTAGATTCTCTCGGCAATGCCTTCAAATCCGCGACCCCGTTCGGGTGTAATCTGTACCTCAATCAGCGCTGTCACTTTCTCGTCATCGACTTTATCCCAGTTTACAACGGCTGCATACTTAACAATTACATGGTCCTTCTCTAATTGCCCAATCGCTGTCTTTACGTCTTCTTCTTCCTCGCCAAGCAGCGTAGCTAAGAGTGCAGTAGATCTTCTCGCGTCCTCTTTAAGCAGTTCCAGCACTTTCCTCTTTAGTTCGTTCATTTCCTTCATGCCTTCCCTCCGGATAGTTCGCAAATGACGTTGCGCTATTCATGCGTCGCCCCGCGAAAAGAGTTTAATACTAATATGACATGAATTGAGCATCTCTGCAAACAAAATAACCCCATATGATATCCGCATAGAAGACTAGGTTTACTCAGCTAAATGGATTTTTATACAAAAAACGCCCGTTTATACCGGAGCTCTCGGTATAAACGGGCGTCAGCCTTAAGGTTATGTGGCAGGATGCTTCATCCGCTAACCATCTTGGTTACATTAAATGAGACGGTTGATGTTGTCCATTCGAATGAAGATGAGCGTTCGCATTGTGAGCAAAGGATCCAGCTTGTCCGGTTTTTTGCTGAACAAATTGTCCGGCTTTTTGCTGCAATTGCTGTGCAGTTTGGAGCTGTTTGTCTACATCTTGGCGCAATGCTTTTGCAGGTGCAGGATACATATTCAGTTGGGACATCTGCGTATAAAGCTCGCCCTGAAGTCGAAGCGTGTTCATGGTCATGTCGTTAAACACCCGACGAACCGCTGGACATGCCGATTCCGTAGCAGCTGTCGCATACTCACGAACCGTCCGCTTCAAATCACACAAAATGGTGTTCATTAAATCCTCATCTGGCATAAATGCTGCTGGATTCTGTGCGTTCATTTTATAACCTCCTTAAGATTAATAATGCAATTATTGTGGGCTTGTTGGTGCGTACTGTTGATGCTGCTGGAGTAACTGAGTAAGTGTATCCATGTGCTGCGTGTGATTTTGGATATGCTGCAAACAAACTTGTCGAACCTGCTCGTTCTGCGTTGTCGCGGCGGTAGCCGCACATTGCTTAAGAAGCAAGTCCTCATTAGAGATGGAGTCTGCGATATATTCCAATTCTTTTCCACTTAGTGCCTGCATTTGCATTGATTGCATGAGTTGTAGTCCCTCCTTGTAGTTGATCCAAACAGGCTTTAGTATACCGCCAACGCACACCATTTATTTGCCCAACAGCACTAGAGAGTTATGACAAAAATAAGAACATGCTGCGAATGAGACGGTAAAATGCCGCCCATACTAAATTATGGAACAAATGAAGGAGCGATCATTTTCATGAGACTAAATAGCGGCACCCCACCTTGGAGAAGCACTTTACAAGACCCACCAACTTATCCTGTGCTAGAGGATACCATTCACTGTGATTGCTTGGTCGTAGGGGCTGGAATGGGTGGAGCAATGGCATCCTATCGCTTGTCTTTAAGCGGAGCTGAGGCTGTTCTGATCGAAAAAAGACGCGTCGGAAGCGGAAGCTCACATGCCAATACTGGTTTACTTCAGATATCTAACGACAAATCGTTAACCTCATGTATGAACACTTTTGGAGAAAGGAACGGCTTGCTCTTTTATCAGTTATGCCAAGCAGGGGTTAGAAATATTTTGGATCTGCCAGCCAAGCTCGATATCGATCCCCAGATCATTCCTCGCAGCAGCCTTCTATATGCCAGTACACCAGAGGATGTACCTGCTCTGCGAGAAGAATATAAGAACCTCGTTGCTCACGGATTCGATTCTGATTTCTGGGAAGAGGATAAAATTGCTTCGGTGTATTCTTTTTCTAAACCTGCTGCACTTTATTCACGCAGTGATGCAGAAGCGAACCCTTTCCGGACAGTTCACAGCCTGATCGCCAAGGCAGCAATGAATGGTGTACACGTTTATGAGCAGACCGAGGCTAAACACTATGAGTTTACTGAAGATGGAGTAATTTGCCACACAGAGAACGGACGTATTATTGCGAAGAAGGTTATTTTTGCAATGGGTTATGAAACGCAGGAGTTTAAAAAAGACCGAGGCGCTGAGCTGATCAATACGTATGCAGTGATGACCAAACCTCTGAAGGAATTCCCCAAGTGGCATGAGCGGAGCCTCCTCTGGGAAACCGCCCGACCGTATTTGTATTTTCGGACAACACCGGAGGGACGTATTATTGCAGGAGGTAAAGATGAACCGTTGACGGATCCAGAGCGCCGTGATATCAGAGTGATTTCACAAAGTCAAAGGTTATTGGAAGAGCTGGAAGCTTTATTTCCTGAAATCAAAGGCATTGAGATAGAATACTCCTGGGGTGCTGTATTCGGCTCTACGCGTGATGGGCTTCCTTATATCGGCCCTCATCCCAAGTACCCTCATTGCTACTTCATCGAGGGTTATGGGGGCAATGGGACGGTGTACAGCATGATTGCTGCGGAGTTATTAACAGATACGATTGCGGGTAAACATCGGCCGGAGCTTGATCTATTCTCATTGACACGATCAGCCAAACCTTCTCCTTCTTAGAAAACGGACGTGAATAAGCAATATTGAGGTTTTTATAAAAAAAGCTTAGTCCCCTTATGGTCAATAAGAGGGCTAAGCTTTTTATGAGGATGCTTATGCTTTATCGGTACTCAGATTACGTACGAGCTGAATACGGTCTTCCTGCGCTAGACTGTGCTGTACATGGAAACAAGACGGGCACACATACACATTAAGGGAGAATGGAGATGTTAATACAGGTCCACCTAGTGTAGCCGGTGCAGATGGCTCGAAGCTGCTAACAAGCTGTTTACCAGCAAGGATAGTTAACTCATGGCATTGTGTACATTCCGGAGCTTCTTCCTGAATCGCTAAGATGCCCGATACACGCTCTTCATACTTATTCAAATCATAATCGTCACCGAATTGGTTGAGCGTGTTGTAAATAGGAACTACACTGTCTTTGTCGACGTCTCCCCAAAGATCATCATCATTAATAACCTCTTGTTTAGGTTCTTCTACAACTTCTTCTTCGTCTTCTTCAATGCCGTCTATCCCTACAGTAACTGTACGATATCCGTTAAGTTCATTGTTGCAGTGAGGACAATTTTCCTCGGGTCCGAATTCCTCGTCCCATACGATTTCGGTATGACACCAAGGGCACACAGTTGTTTCCATCTTAATAATCTCCTTCATACTTCACGTTTAAATTTAGTTCATCATTAAATAAATAATACCGGCTGCTATAAAAGCAATAGCTGACACAAACAGAACTCGGGTAAGAATCTTCATGATATCCTCCTAATACTCCACAAAGTGGAGCTGCTCATTTCAAAGCTTGTCCAGCTTCATCTGGAATCCTTTGTAGGGAGGTGCAGAACTTTCTATTTTTTTAAAATATAGCTGCACCGATCACATAAGACAACGAAACCGAGATCAGCATCGCTATTAGCCCAACAGCACGGTTATCTGCAGCGATCTCCTCATCAATAGAGAACACTGGGGTTAGGAATTCAAATAAAAAATAGGCAAGCAGCAGCAGCAAAAAACCGACGACCGACCACTTCATCGTCTCATAAATCGAAACACCTGATTCAATGCTGAAACGCAGTACGTTGCAAATTCCGAAGATTTTGCCACCAGTAGCCATGGCTACTGCCAAGTTCCCCTTGCGAATTTCTTCCCAGCAATTATATTTCGTTACCATTTCAAAAATAGACAGAAATACAACAAGCCCAAGAATTGCTACTGCAAAGTAGCCAAGCAAGGCACCTAGCGGATGACCCAGCAAAAGATCAATATCTCCTTGCACACTTTTCCCTTCTTTCTGCCGGGCAATCCCGCTATTGCAGCTCAGCCACGGTTACGCCTGCGCCGCCTTCATTATAATTTCCAAGCCTATAGCTCTTAACATGTCTGTGCTTACGCAAATATTCTTGAATTCCTGTGCGGAGCACACCTGTGCCTTTACCATGAATAATAGAAATTTGGCCCAGATTTCCTAAGAAGGCTTCATCAATAAAACGATCCGTCTCCATAATCGCTTCTTCCAAATTCGTACCTCGCAAATCCAGTTCTCTACGAATGTTCTCATCACGGGAGCGTTTAACGGTTGTCGCCTGCCGAAGGGGCGTTGGTACAGAGGCTGCTTTCGAAGAGAGCAGTTCCAAATCATCCAGGCTTACCTTCATCTTCATGATCCCAAACTGTACTAAAGCCTCTTTAGAGCCGCTTAATTCCACTACAAAACCTTTTTGGTTTAAGCTATCTACTTTCACTTCGTCACCAGGACCAATCGTCCGCGGAGTCTTAGCAGGCTTACGAGTAGCGGCTTTCTTACGCGGTGAAGGTTCGGCTTCATCTAGACGTCTCCGTGCTTCAATCAGCTTATGCTCTTTGACTGAAGCGCCTTCTTCCATAGCTAAGCGTCGTAAATCACTGATAATTTCCTCAGCTTCTTTACGCGCTTTCTCCAAGATTGCGCTGGCATCTTTCTCCGCTTTCTCCAGTCGTTTATCTCGCTGACTTTCCAGCTTCTCCAGCTCTTGCTGCTGTCTGCCGCGTAATTCCTCTACTTCGCGGCGGATACTCTCTGCTCGCTCATGTTCCTGTTCCGCTCCAAGTCGATTCTCTTCGAGAGAGGCAATCATATGCTCTACACGTAGATCCTCTTCCTTCACTTCGCCGCGTGCATGCTCCAGAATCGCACCTGGCAGACCTAATCGCTCTGCAATTGCAAAGGCGTTGCTTCGTCCAGGAACACCAATCAGCAAACGATAGGTAGGACTGAGACTTTGAACATCGAATTCCATGCTGGCATTGATGACCCCTTTACGCTCATAAGCGTAAGCTTTCAATTCGCTATAATGCGTGGTAGCGACCATACGGCATTCAGTCCGGTGAATATGTTCCAGAATGGCAATCGCCAGTGCGGACCCTTCTGCAGGATCCGTTCCTGCACCTACTTCATCAAGCAGAATAAGACTCTTGGGAGTCATTCTACGCAGAATGGAAATAATATTCGTCATATGACTGGAGAATGTACTCAGACTCTGCTCAATGCTTTGTTCATCCCCGATATCTGCATAAATGGCATCAAACACACACATTTGACTGCCTTCTTCTGCAGGGATGAATAACCCAGACATCGACATGAGACTCAACAGTCCAATGGTCTTGAGTGTAACGGTTTTACCACCCGTATTCGGTCCGGTTACAATAATGGAGCTATATTGGTTGCCGAGCTCCACATCCAGAGGAACCACATGCTCCGCGGGAATAAGTGGATGGCGTCCTTTGCGCAGCTTCAAATACCCGCGATCGTTCATACGAGGCTGTGTAGCCTTCATATCTCGGGCAAGACGCGCCTTGGAGAAGATAAAGTCAAGCTCACCAAGAATATCGATATCATAAGTCATTTCTTCGGCTATATCAGCTACAAGCGCTGTCAACCTATGCAATATGATCTCGATCTCCCGTTCTTCACGCAGCCGTGTTTCACGCAGCTTATTATTCATCGCCACAATGGACTCAGGCTCGATAAATAAAGTGGCTCCTGATCCGGACTGATCATGTACAATCCCACCGAAATGCGCACGATACTCCGCTTTTACAGGAATAACAAACCGATCTCCACGAATGGTTACCAGCTGATCCTGCAGCATTTTAGCAACGGAAGAAGAACGAATCATGGAATCCAGCTTCTCACGAATTCGGGTCTCTCCTCCGCGCAATTCACGGCGAATCGTAGCTAATTCAGAGCTAGCTGTGTCAAGTACATCTGCGTTCTCGTCTATACATAAACGGATGGCATCTTCTACATGTTTTTGCTCCGATAAAACATCGCTGAGTGAAAATAGGAATTCAATCTTTTCCTCCTCATGCATAGCTGCCAGGAATCGTTTAACTCTTCGTGCGCCGCCAATGGTAGTTCCCACTGCCAACAGTTCAGTTGTTCCCAACATTCCACCTATAGAGGCACGTTTTAGTGCTGCTCGAATATCGCTTATCCCGCCGAATGAAGGAATACCCTTCAGACGATCTACATTAGCCGCTTCGTCCGTGGCTTGAAGTAGCTTCTTCACACCTTCAAAATCACCGGATGGTCTTAGTTGCTCCGCAGTCATTCGCCCCATTGAGGTTTGCGTATATTGCATTAATTTATTTAAAATCTTGCGATATTCAAGCGTATGCAAAATTTTGTCGTCCAATTACAGTCACAGCTCCCTTCATAGATGTTTCCATTATACAGAATTCAAGCCAATTTCGCTATTTGGTATCGGTTAAAGCATAAAAACAAGTATTAAGGTCACAATAAGAACTGCACATATCCTTAGCTTGGGCCAAAGGAGGTTAGTACAGTGAATTTCTTGAGTCATGTGGGTCGTTTTATTGTAGCAGCGCTTGTTCTGATGGTCGTTAGTTGGATTGTTCCACAGTTCTCGGTTGGTGGCTTCTGGAGCGCTCTAATCCTTGCACTGGTGATTGCGTTACTCGGCTGGGTTGTCGAAGGAATCTTCGGCAAAAAAGCAACGCCCTTCGGGCGCGGTATCGTCGGTTTCATCGTTAGTGCATTAGTCATCTGGGTCGCTCAATTCGTAGTGAGTGGAGTCAGCGTTTCCATTCTAGGAGCTATCCTGGCGGCGTTGGTCATCGGTATTGTTGATTTGTTTTTGCCGGTATCCACGCCGTTTGAGGCAGCAAAGTAACGAAAGCTATTCACAACACAGAACCCCTATTTCCGGTTCTTTTCCGGTAATAAGGGTTCTGTGTTGTTTTTATCCTTATGACACAATCTCCGCTTCATGACTTTCAGCACAATTGACCACTCTGTTCTTACCTTGCTTTTTAGCTGTATAGAGCGCTTTGTCCGTTTTACGAAAAAGAAGCTCTTTCCCATCCCCAAGCTGATAATCACAAATTCCAATGCTGACAGTAATCGGCTTATTTCCAGCCTGCAAATGCTCGATTTGAGCAATATTGATCCGTAATTTTTCTACAGCCTCATAAGACTCTGAAAAACTTTTGTCTGTAAAAATCACAGCGAATTCTTCACCGCCATACCTAGCCGCAAAATCATTTAACTCAATCATACCGCCCACCTTGTCCGCAATTACCTTAAGAACAAGGTCCCCAACCCTATGTCCGTAGGTATCATTAACTTGCTTGAAATTATCTATATCGAAGAGAGCCAGCTGTAGTTGAAGGTTGTTGCTTTCACATTGCTCTAATAATGAATCCAAATATTCATGAAAGGTTTTATGATTATATAGTCCAGTGAGTGCATCTATCTTCAGCAGCTTATCCGAAATAGCCCTCTCCACCATTAGATCTTGGCCTTCCTTCGTTAATCTCTCCAGATTTACACGCGCTTCCCGCGCACGAATAATTACAGCAAGAGCCATCCCTACAAATATTATAAACACACACTCTACTATTAAGAATTCAAGCAGCGGTTTATGTAGGAATGGCCTTTCCAACCCGAAATATACTACCGCATAAAACACAATACTAAATAGTCCCATTAGATACAGGAGCTTACGATCAAAATAAATTAGAGCGACCATAATCGGCATCATGAGCGTCATCTGAGCACCATCGACAAAAGGCTCTAATACAAAATACATAAGGTAGGACACTAAAAATCCACAACTAACCACCCCATATTTAGGGGATTGTTTACTATAACGAAGCCACAGCTCCGCAGTAATCATAAGGACCACAATTAGTAAATTACAAGCAAAGAATAGGTGCCATAGATTCGTGTCCATGGTTGTTTTTATTTGAAGTCGGTCAATATTCGACAAAAACAGCAACTGTGAGATTAATAAAAGAATAACTACCATCCAATAACCTTTTAAGATTCTACGGTGCCAAACCTCCGTATTTAGCGTATCGTTAGTGCTTGAAATATGTATCCCCTACTTTTGTA
The DNA here is from genome assembly GCF_037972555.1 of Paenibacillus sp. FSL R5-0744. NCBI lineage: Bacteria > Bacillati > Bacillota > Bacilli > Caryophanales > Paenibacillaceae > Paenibacillus > Paenibacillus sp. FSL R5-0744. The sequence goes on along the minus strand of NZ_CP150228.1, from coordinate 1,870,688 downwards.
CGTTAATGTAATAGCTTTCATTATAATAAATTTTAGTTATATTTTCATCATTTATTTGCAATTTACGACAAAGTTTGAACAGTCTCCCTTGTTCACGGATTTTTCACATTTAATCAAAGCGCTTACTTAAATTTTAAGTTATGATGTCTACATAATTGTCACATTTCCACTATGCTTGGACTTCTTGGGAGGAGGTTTGGATCATTAAAAAATTCGCAATTCTACTTTCAATTGTGTTCGTTATAGCACTTACAGCCTGTGGAAACAGCAATGATAGTGCTGCTGGCAATGCTAACACATCGGAGCCGGAGATCGAGGCAGAAACAGAACTTACAATTACAGCTACGAATTACAGCTTTGATCAGGAAGAATATCATCTAAAAAAAGGTGTACCCGTCAAAATTATTTTTAAAAACGATAGCGGCAATCACGGCATCCTTATCCCTGAATTCGAACTCCAGCTTAATAGCAAAAAGTCCTCGAAAGTAATTGTTCCAGAGGAAGCCGGCACATTCGAAATGACCTGTTCGATTATGTGTGGATCCGGACATAGCGGCATGAACGCAAAAATCATTGTGGAATAGATGAATCATTAAAAAGCCGATCGTTAGGGAATTGCCCTGACGATTGGCTTTTTATTTAAGTGAGAAATATAAGACATGGTGTGAAACTTATTAAACAAAGAGGGCTGACCTGAAATAGATCTCTCTACACATCAGGTACAGCCCACTTTCTTGCATCCGACATTCAACTGTCCTGTTCGATCAGTTGAATCCATTCATTATATTCATTCTGAAGCTTGGCATATTCCTCTTGAAGATTACGATGCTCATCCGTCATCTTCTGTAGCTCATTCTGATGCATCTCAAACTGGACCTGTAGCAGACGAAGTTGTCCTTGGGCCAATTCATAATTCTCGCCGACTTCACCAAGCTGCTGAAGCACCTCACTGCGTTCACGTTCAATAGATTTCTGCTTAGCCTCAGCTTCACCAGCCTCCTGCTGCCAAATATCTATCTCTTCACGCAGCTTCGCTTCCAAATCACTCCACTGCTGCTGTCGCTCGAATAATTCCTCGTACTTTTGCTTCCATGAAGCGCCGTACGCCTCTGCCTCCCTCAGAACATCCTGCTGCTCTGCAACCGTAGCAGCGGCCTCAAGGCTAGCTTCAGACAATTCCTCTAAGCGTCGAGCTGTCTCTTCGCCTTCTTCTTGCAGCAGTTGATATCTTTCCTGTAGACGTTCTCCATCTTGCAGCACTTCATCATATTGAGAGATCAGTTCCTCATAGCGTTCACGAAGTGCAGACAGTTCCTTCTGAACCTGTCCACCTTGTTCACGGAGTGCTGCAGTTTCGTGTTCTGCATCTGTACGAAGCTGAGCTTCCCGATCTAACTGTTGTACTAATCCATCCGCTTGACCACGAAGGATCTCAATCTCCTTTTGAAGCGCCAAAGATTTCTCTTCGGTCTCCAGTAGGTTCATTTCAAGCTCACTAATATCTTCCATCCGTTTATCCGAGAGCTCCTGCCAATTTGCTGCCTCCGCCATAGATCCAGCGAGTTCTTCCTGAACACGGTGCAGATTGTCATTCGTTTCCTGGAGTGACTTCCGCAGCTGTGATGCTTCATTCTGAGACTGCTGATAACGCTGGCGCAATTCTTCCAGCTCTTCATTCAACAGCGTGCCTAGCTCAGTAGCAGTACGCAGCTCTTCACTGAGCTGTTCTTCACGTTTAACCACCGCTTCATATTGTCCGAGCAGCGTCTGACGAGCATCTCGTTCACTCTTAAGACTGGCTTCAGCCGAACGGAGTCTAGACTGAAGTTGTCCTGTTCCACCACGAAGCTCAGCCAGCTGTTTCTCGAGCTCTTGAATGTTTTGCTTATGTCTATGTTCCTGAGTACCTTGTGACTGACGAAGTTCCTTATTCTTAGCAAGCTCCCGTTGTAAAGCTTCCCGTTCTTCAGCCAATTCCTTGCTTAGCTTCGTTGTCGTGCTCTCAAGCTCCTTACCCAGTGTCAACTTCGTCTTCTCGAGTTCCTTACCTAATGTTGATTTGGTTTCCTCAAGCTGTTTCTCTAAGGTTGATCTGGTCTCGGTTAACTCAAGCTCCAGAGCAGACAAGGAGTCTGACTTCTCCTTAGTCAGCGTCTCACGGATGTTCTCCAGCTCTTGCAAATGCGCTGCCTTCTGCTCTTCCAACTGCTGTAGACGGATGGCTTCTGCATTCGCTAGTTCCTCTCGATGATTCTCACGCATAGCAGACTGTTCAGCCTCATAACTTGCCCGCAGTTCCTGCAACTCCAGCTCACGCGCAAGCAGCTCCTCTTCCAGCTTCTCTCGTGCGGCTTCAGCCGCTTGGGTTGCCTCTTGCAGCTGGTTAGCATGTACTTTACGCTCATTCTCCTGAATTTCCAGATGACGCTTGCGCTCTTCTTCAACCGCAGCAATCAGTCGTGTAGCTTCTTCTTTAGCCGCCGCTTCAAGGCGTTCATATTCTTCTTGTCGCTCCCGCTGAACCTCCAGCAGGCGAGATACTTCCAATCGCAGTTCACTGCGTTCACCTGTCATCATGTTGAGTTCATTTTTAAAATCCTGAACCTGAATAGCCTGCTCCGCCATATGTACTGCTGCAAGCACCGCTATGCGCGGCGTATCCAGTCTGTTGTGTGATTTAGAAATCGTGCGCATATGTTCGTCAACATAACGGGCCACTTGTTTCATATATTCAGTGCTGCTTCCGACGAGTTTATAGGAAGTTCCGTATATCTCCACGGCGACACGTGTCCGGTCCATAGCCACAGTTGTGCCCTCCTTTGTATGTGTGCGGATTCTAAGTTAGTCTTACTGTTTCTATTGTAGCTTTTTTCTTAAGCATTTGGCAAAATCCCTTGTAATCAATAGACTCTCGCTGATATCCTCCGCATTTCACTCTACCCAGAAAAAGCCGCAGCGAATCTCAGTTTCTAAATGGATTCGCTGCGGCTTTACACAATTCCTGCTATTTTCTTAATTCTGCACCAAAAGTTTGTTGAAGGACTGATAATAGCTTATCATGCACCTCTCCAACCTCTTCATCTGTCAATGTATGTTCACCGTGACGATACAGCAGTGAGATCGCAATACTCTTCTTTCCACTCTCTAACTTGCCACCAGTGTACACGTCGAATACCTGCACGGATTGCAGCAAAGTTCCTCCGTTTGCACGGATGGAAGCTAGCAGATCGCCTGCTGGTACAGTTGAATCTACAACTACTGCAATATCCCGTTCCATACCTGGGAAACGTGGAAGCTCATTATATTGCAGACGGCTTTGCGTGTTATCATACAGCGGCTGCAATAGAATCTCAGCTACATAAGTATCCACTAGATCAAGCTCTCTTTGCAGTTCCGGATGAAGCTGGCCCATAGTTCCAATCTTCACACGACCCTCGTCTCCGACTAAATAAACCGACGCGGAACGTCCAGGATGATACCCTTCTGGACTATCTCCCTCGTAGATAATTCTGTCTGTAAGACCCAAATAAGCAAATACTGATTCCAGCGCACCCTTCAAATCAAAGAAATCTACAGGCTGTGCAGAAACGTTCCATTGCTTCACGGTTAGGCTACCGCTAAGCAATAACCCCAGCACCGGCAGTTCACGCGGCTGACGAGTCAACTGTTCCTCATCTGTGAAGAAGACATTGCCGATTTCAAACAACGCTAGATCGCTTTGACGACGATTGGTATTATAGCTAGCAATATCCAATAGTTGTGGCAGAAGGCTAGTACGCAGTACACTGCGTTCTTCACTCATTGGCATAGCCAATTTAACCGCTTGTGAGCCTTCTGATAACTCAGGGAACATTTTGCTTTGTTTCGGCTGGATGAAGGAGTAACCCATCACTTCCTGATAACCGCCATGCGACAACAGGCGACGCAGTTCACGGCGGAGTGATTGCTTATGCGTCAATGCGCCTGGCGTTGTAACACCTTCAATCAGGGTCGTTGGAATATTGTCATACCCGTACAGACGAGCAATTTCTTCGATAAGGTCAACATCATAGCTGATATCGCCACGTCTAGTTGGCACCTGAACTTCGATCAATCCTTGTGCGGTATCCCCGCATTTGAAATGTAGACGACCAAACAATGTCTTCACTTCTAGCAAGGACAGATCTGTTCCGAGATAACGGTTCAGCTTCTCCAAGGACAAAGTAAGTACCTTCTCTTCTCCTGCGACTGTTCCTGCTTGCACAATTCCTTCATGCACAGATCCGCCAGCATAACGCGCAATAAGTACTGCAGCGCGATTCAATGCAGGGATCACTGCATTTGGATCCACTTCTTTCTCGAAACGAAGCGATGCTTCCGAGCGAAGTCCCAGTTGACGCGAGGTTTTACGAACGGTTCCTCCGTCAAACTTAGCGGATTCCAGAACGAGATTTACCGTCTCAGCAGTAACTTCCGTATCCTGACCTCCCATTACTCCAGCCAGAGCTACTGCTTTAGCTCCATCAGCGATAACGAGCATATGTGGCTCAAGCTTCCGTTCTTGGCCATCAAGTGTAGTCAGGACTTCACCTTCATGAGCAAGACGAACGCCGAGTTCTCCGCCTTCTATTTTATCTGCATCAAAAGCATGAAGCGGCTGTCCGTATTCGAGCATCACATAGTTAGTGATGTCTACGATGTTGTTAATTGGACGAATCCCTGCCGCCATCAGACGATTCTGAATCCACAGCGGGGATGCTGCAGATTTAACACCTGAGATATAACGAACTGCGTAATGACTGCAATGTTCTTCATTCTCAATCTTAACGGAAATAGATTGAGCAGCTGCTCCGCTGATCTCAATCATTTCACTCGCAGGATCTGGTAATTTGATGTCGCGTCCAAGAATCGCGCTCACTTCATAAGCAGCACCAATCATGCTTAGGCAGTCTGAACGGTTCGGAGTCAGATCGAATTCCAGAATTTCATCATCTAGACCCAGCAACTTTGAAATATCTTGACCGATCTCTGTACCTTCAGGAAGTACAAGAATTCCTTCTTGCTGCTCTTTAGGAAGCAATTTATCATTGAGTCCCAATTCTTTAGCCGAGCAGATCATCCCTTGTGATAATACCCCGCGCAGCTTCGCTTTTTTGATATCCAGCCCTGGCAGCTTAGCGCCAACAAGAGCTACAGGAACGGTTTGTCCCGCAGCTACATTCTTTGCGCCACAGACGATTTGCAGATCTTCACCTTGACCTGCATCCACGATACATACGTTCAGTTTATCCGCATCAGGATGCTTTTCTTTTGATTTCACATAGCCGGTTACGATGCCGGAAATCCCTTTATTGCGGCGCTCTACTCCGTCAATTTCAATGCCGGCAGCGGTAATCTTCTCCGCTAGCTTTTCGGCGGTTACTCCTTCAATCGATGTATAATCAGCCAACCATCCGGTTGATACTTTCATGTCCGCTCACTTCCTTTATGTTTCAGATGTATTTATCTACTTGCCGTTCGATCTGCTTCCTGTGGGGGTAGTACAATTTAGGATTACTCGATCAAAGCTTCATACCCGTCCTATTTAGAGCAGTCACTACGAAAAATATTGGACTTCCGATCGCTGTTATCCTCAGATTTCCTGATTAGAACCGCTTCTCGCGGTAGAAATCCGAGGATAAAGGCGAACGCTGGCGCTTCTACAGTTCCAAAATTTCTCTCCGTTCCTTCTATTAATAGTCTTTTATTAAGCAAGATCAGTAATCCAATTGCTAATTACTCCTAACCCGTCAGCCAGCTCGCCCACCAAAAATCTAAACGCCCTTGAACTGCTTTACAAAACTCATATCATTGTTATAGAAATGACGGATGTCATCGATGCCGTATTTAAGCATAGCAATCCGCTCAACACCCATACCAAATGCGAAGCCGCTATACTTAGCAGGATCATAGCCACCCATTTTCAGAACATTTGGATGCACCATGCCGGCGCCAAGAATTTCTAACCATCCGCTTTGCTTGCACAGTCTGCAGCCATCGCCGCCACATTTGAAGCAGCTTACATCCACTTCAACGCTTGGCTCGGTGAATGGGAAGAAGCTCGGACGAAGACGAATGTCTGTATTCGGGCCGAACATTTCTTGTACGAATTGCTGCAAGGTGCCTTTCAGATCACTCATCCGAATGTTGCTTCCGATAACCAAACCTTCAATTTGATGGAACTGGAAGGAATGCGTTGCATCGTCATCATCGCGGCGGAATACTTTACCCGGGCAAATGATTTTAACTGGAACTTCACCGTTCATAGCCTGCATAGTACGAATCTGTACCGGAGACGTTTGAGTACGCATAAGCAGGTCATCCGTTAAATAAAAGGAATCCTGCATATCGCGAGCCGGGTGATTTTTAGGCAGATTTAGGGCTTCAAAGTTATAATAATCGGTCTCCACTTCCGGACCTTCAGCCACACGGTAGCCCATACCAATGAAAATATCCTCAATTTCCTGAACCACTCTGCTAAGCGGGTGAACGCCCCCTTGCTGCATGCGGCGACCTGGCAGGGTTACGTCTACTTTTTCAGCCTGCAGACGTTGCTGAGTCTCTTGCTGTTGAAAAGCCTCTTGCTTCGCTCCAATAATCTCCTCAATGGCACTACGCACCTGATTCGCTACTTGCCCGATAACCGGACGCTCCTCAGCACTAAGTCCTCCCATACCACGTAGAACTTCTGTAAGCTCGCCTTTTTTACCGAGATATTTCACTCTTAGGTCATTCAAAACCTGTGGATCCATAACCTCCTGCAACTTAGCCAGCGCCTCAACCTTCAATGCTTCCAACTTCTCTTTCATGGCCGTGTACAGCCCCCTTCAATCATTGTCTAGTTCAACAAAAAAAGGCCTTTCCTCCCGGTAAGGGACGAAAAGACCGTGGTACCACCCTTGTTAGACAAGCTGATCTGTTCCCCTTAAGAGCTTCATTCCCTCTTTTGGCTGGACAGATACCTATCTCACTTTATACAGAAATAACGGTCTGTGACCGGTTTCCCCTACGCTTCCTTACAAGGCAATCTTAAGGAATTCAAGGAACTGCTCCGGAGTGAACTTCGACAGCTCTGTATCCTAGAAACGCTCTCAATCACCGGCGTCTCCTCCCTGTAAGTCAGGCACTGTGTACTCTTCTCCATCACTGCATTTCACAATTCAATCTAATTGTCAGGTATCTCTTTTATGCAAGAGATATGTCTGTTTATTATATGCAAAATCTGTCGTTTTGACAAGTTCAAGCATAATTAGGGCAATTTTTATCTGGCTTTAAGCTGGCTTTAAGGTTCAGAGCCATTTTGGGGACTTTTTTTCAGCTAACGTTCAGCGGAGCTTGATAATTTCCATTATTAAGAAGGCATGGTTGTACTCAATCATAAATCACCTTCAAAATACAAGGACTTTCATACCGGGAGGGAATTACATGCATGCACGAAGAACAAAAGTAGCTGTGATCATACTTAGCGCAGCAGTTCTGAGTCAAGCTTCAGCGTATGGAGCATACGCGGCATCAACGACTACTTCATCCACCAAAACAGCAACTGCCACCACTGTATCCACTCTGGATAAACTCGGCTCGATAGCTTTAAAGAGTAACTTTAGTGTGAAGCTGACCGATGTTGGCTTTTCGACTCAGGATGGCGGCAATATTCTTACATACACTCTCAGCTATAACAATGGGAGCGGAAGCAGCATCAATCTTGTGGACTATTTCTCTAAAGTAACTACTGCAGGAGGAACCGTTATCCAAGGAAGCCCAGTAACCAGCAGTGCAACCATCAAATCTATCCCCTCCAAAAGCAGTCAATCCGTAACCTATTACGCAAACGTCGGTAAATCCACATCTTTAAATGGAGTGAAGATTTCAGTATTCGGTTGGGATTTCAGCAGTACTGATTATCAAAAAAAGCTGGGGACCTTCACCTTGCCTCTGGCTTTTTCACAAGCGGTCGCTAGAGGCCAAAGTAAAAAGATAACCTTGAATAATCAGCCCGTAACAACCAAAACGGAAAGTCTGCAAATTTACAAATATAACGGTAAGGTATACGCCAAAGTAGGTGTGAGCTTAACCAATCAAGGAACCAAAGTGCTAAGTGATCCTGGACTTAAGGGATACCTCGCATCTGCAGGAGGATCTGTATTTGAATTAACGCTTGATGATGCGAGCAGTAACTACAAAGTACAGCCACAGGAAAAAAAGACGATCTACTACATGACGGAAATTCCCTCTTATATGAAGACAGACAATATGACTCTGCAGTTTGCTGGAGAAGATACCTCATTAAAAATAGCTTTGCCCATCGTCACCTATAACCTTCCCGCTGCTACCACACCAGATCTTGTCGTAGCCAGCAATGTCATCAAGAAGCTTACGATCAACAATAATACTGTCGAGACGCAGTTAAAAAGCGCCAATGTCTATGCCGACAACGGCACCGCGAAGTGGACGCTGCAATTCCGAGTAAAAAATAGCGGCAACAAGGCGATTACTGTGCCTGCTTATGAGTTTACCGTTAAAGCCGCTGAAGGATACAGCTTTCCGGTGGACACGAAGGCTTTCGCTAACCTTACACTCAAACCCCTTGAAGAAAAAATAATTGAGCTCAGTGCAGAAGTTCCGCTAACGATAGCTCAAGGAACGCTACAGCTGCAAATGACTGAACCCGCTGTAGAGAGTAAGATCATTTTTCCTGCGGCCTATTATCAGATTCCTTACACACTCCAAACTAACAATTGGCAGGATACAGAATACGCGGTGGAGAACAGTCACGGCACATTTGCTGTCAAGCTTGAGAACATCCAGCGGCTACCTTGGGCAGACAAAGATCAGCTTGTAGCTAAAATCAATATTCGCAACACGAAATCGACCTCTGTGCAGCTTCCTGCATTTACAAGTGTCATTAAAGCTGGTGAGAGTGATATTAGCAGCACTTCCCAAGTTGTCACAGAAAGCACGCAAACCATACTCGGGCCAAATGAATCCGCAGACGTTTATGTCGTGGCCAATGTTCCTTACACCTACCAATTCAATCAATTAAAAATAACGCTGCAAGAAACCTCCGGCGAAAGCAAAAATAATTTTCTTTCTTTAAATACAAATCAGTTGGACAGCCGTGTTCAGGAAGTTGCAGCACTAAGTTCCTTCCAAATTGACCTTGAAAGTAAAAAAGCAGAAGTGTTAGAGCGCCGGACAACGGTTTATCAGGGTGCGAGCTCCAATATCATGTACACAGAACTGGAAATGAACAGTGAGGAAACACGTAAATCGGAGCAGGCTCAACTCGTAGCTTATTACAAAACGCCTGACAATCAATATTACGAAGCCGAGGTCAACCAGTCTACCACTTCCACGAGCCCTAACGGAAAAAATCTGGTTACCGTCTGGACTAAGCTTCCACTTGGAGTAGATCCTTCTCAGCTTGTTCTTTATGTCGGTGAAGGGGTATCCGAAGGAAAACTTACGGCTCCTGGCGGGAAATCAACGGGTTATATCAATACGGTGTCACTGGGTCTAAATAATGTTGCGGTGGAGTCAAAAAGTAATCTTTTGGATGTAGAATTGTTCCCTTATACCCTATCCGTTACAAATGCAGTCGCCTCCGTCACTGGTGGAAAAGATACGCTAAGCACTGTCCTAACCTACAACCTGTCGAGCAGCACGCTTTACGAATCGGGTACCTATGAGCACAAGCTTGTACTAGAGCTGATCGACCCCTTCGGACAAACGATGGAGAAGACATTAACACTGGGCACAGACCTACCATTAGGGAACTTCAAGTCATACACCACAACATTCACAAGCAATCTTTACAAAACTCTAGGTGGCGGCGCGATCCGATTGAATGTATACGACGAATTCCAAGGTCATCGAAATTTGCTGGGAACTGGGACCTATGTTGTCACTTATCAGGCAGCGTCAACGACTTCAAACAACAATTCCACTTCAAACACCGATTCTAGTGCTAACAATCCATCCGACACTTAGTAAGTGTGCGAGGTGTGGCCTAAGTTAAAAGAAATTTGATGATCTATGGAGGAAAGAAATGAAGAAGAAAAAAGTGTTGCTCTGGACCATCGGAGTAGTAGCTGTAGTAACAGCCGGATTGTTGGTGTATACATTTTTACCTGATAAGAGCAGTCAGGCTGCTGAAGTGCCCGTTAATACAGCCACGGTTACGAAGGGCGATATCGTAGTAAATGTATCTGGAGCAGGCTCCGTCACGGCCACTGAAACAGGAAAAGTGAAAACGAAGGACGCTGGAACCGTAGCTGAGGTGCTTGTCAAAGAAGGCGACAATGTGAAAAAAGGTCAGACATTAATTACCTTCGAAGGCGATGATTTGAGCGACAATCTCAAGCAGGAACAAACCTCTCTTACCTCGCTTGAAGAGGATCTTCAGGACAAGCAGGAGCAGTATAAGAAGCTTGCCGTGGCAGGTGCCTCCGAGGATGAATTAGCCAGTGCCAAACGTTCGATTGAAAAAGCGAAAACGGATATCGCTTCTCAAATCGAAAAAATTGCAGCTGTACAAGAGGATATGATCCCTCCAGATCCCCTAACCGCTCCTATTGACGGAACTGTTACAGCAGTTAACATAGCCAGCGGTGAAAAAGCGATGGATGGCTCTGAACTCATCGATATCACCGATTATGCTAATTTAAGCGTCATAGTGCAGGTGGATGAGCTTGATATTCCTACAGTGAAAATAGGGATGCCTGCTACCATTTCATTGGATGCCCTGCCCGACACTGAATTCAAGGGGAGTGTTACTAAGATTGCCAAGGAAGGCACCGTCTCGAACGGAGTCTCCCTCTTCGATGTTACCGTTGGCTTAACCACCTCCGAAGGCGCCCTTGTAGGGATGTCGGCAGAAGTTTCAGTTACAACAGCTGAGAAAAAAGATGTATTAACCGTACCTATTGAAGCTGTTCAAGAAAGAAATGGCAAGTACACAGTTTCTCTCCCTTTAACAGCGGTTTCAGCGGTTTCAGCGGGTTCAACCGATTCCTCAAAAGCCTCTAGCGAGGGCCAAGCACCGAGGCCTAGCGGGGCTCCTGATGCTCGCGATGGTGCTATGCCTAGTGGAGCTCCTGATGCTCGCGGCGGTACTATGCCTAACGGAGCTGCTGGCACAAGAAACCGTGGAAATAGTAATCAGCGAACAGTTTCCGTCGAAGTGGGCATCCATGATGAGAGCAGTATTGAAATTGTCAGTGGGCTTAATGAAGGAGACAAAGTGATCATCCCTACTGTCATCTCTACCAAAACAGGTACAACTAGTACTGAGATGCAAATGCAAGGTGGCATGGGCGGTATGGGTGGCGCCGGTTTCGGCGGCGGCGGCTTTAGTGGCGGTGGTGGCTTCAGTGGAGGTGGTACTGGTGGCACGGGCGGAGCACCTGGTGGTGGCGGAGGTGGCAGTAGATGAGTGCTTTAACGCCACTGATCCAAGTCCAGAATATGACCCATGGCTATACTATGGCCGGAGAAACTATGACAGTTCTAAAAAATCTTTCCTTTACAATCGACTTCGGAGAGTTCGTAGCGATTATAGGTCCTTCCGGTTCTGGTAAATCAACACTAATGAACATGCTCGGATGCCTGGATGTATCGGATGAAGGAAGCTATCTCCTAGACGGACAAGAGGTTCGTAAGTTATCCGACAACAAGCTGGCAGTTATCCGGAATGAGAAGATCGGCTTTATCTTTCAAAACTTCAATCTCCTCCCCAAGTTGTCTGCTGTCGAGAATGTGGAGCTTCCGCTAATATACCGCGGCCTCTCACATCGAGAACGCAGAGAAACAGCGCAGCAAGCACTCCTTAAAGTTGGTTTGGAGGAGAGAATGCATCACCGACCTTCTGAGCTTTCAGGAGGACAGCAGCAGCGTGTAGCGATTGCGCGAGCCATGGCTGGATCTCCCCCGATTCTACTTGCAGATGAACCTACCGGGGCGCTTGATACGCGAACTGGACAAGAGGTCATGCAGATGATACGAGAATTAAATGAGCAGGGTCATACAATCATCCTAATCACACATGACCTCGAAATTGCAAAGCAAGCAAAGCGGATCATTCGTATTCAGGATGGCAACCTCGTAGAAGATCGGAGGAATGCGAGGTGAAATTATTTCAAAGTATGCGGATGGCTCTAAAAAGTATTTACAGCAGTAAAGTAAGAGCTTTTTTAACGATGCTGGGTATTATTATTGGTGTATCATCCGTTATCATCCTCGTTTCTGTGGGGCAGGGAACTACTTCTCAGATTACGGAGCAGCTTAATGGACTCGGAACAAATCAACTGACGGTAAACATCACTGGCCGTGGGGCTACCACCTCCCTCACCTATGAAGAAGCCTTGGCACTAGGAGATATAGAGGGGATAGAAAATGTAGCTCCTGTGATCAGTGGCAACGTTACAGCCAAGCATAATACTGAGAATGTTAGCGTTACAGTTGAGGGCATTACACCTTCTTATGAGGACGTTAAGGATTTTCATGTACAGTCAGGACGTTTCCTGCTTGATATTGATACGGAGTACCGGCAGAAGGTAGCGCTAATCGGCACAGGTACGGCTGAGGATTTATTCGGTACAGATGATCCTGTCGGCCAAAAGGTACAGCTAAACGGGATCAGCTATAAAATCGTCGGTCTTTTGGAAGCAAAAGGCTCTAGTCTAAGTGGCTCCAACGATGATATCTTATTGATTCCTATAGCTACTGCAGAACGTCAGTTAAAAAGCAAAGGCGTACGTTCCATCACAATTGCGACGACTTCAGCAGACACTGTAGCTACCGTAAAAGATAAACTAGAGAGTACACTGGATGCTAAATTTAATTATGCGGATAATGCTTTTAGTGTCTTTGACTCTCAAGAGATGCTGGAAACTGTAAATTCTACGACAGCTACGCTTTCAATGGCACTTGCGGGAATTGCCGGCATTTCTCTGTTTGTCGGGGGGATCGGCATTATGAATATTATGATCGTATCCGTTAATGAAAGAACAAGAGAAATTGGTATCCGCAAAGCAATCGGCGCCAAAAAGTTCGATATTCTCGCTCAATTCATGATCGAATCCATTGTGCTTAGCGGATTGGGTGGGGTGATCGGTGTTGGCATTGGAGTCGCAGGTAGTTGGTTACTAGGAAAGTACACTTCACTTACAGTATCCATTGCTTGGGATATGGTACTGATATCTTTTGTTTTCTCCTTGCTTATCGGCGTGATTTTCGGAATGATGCCTGCGAACAAAGCCGCACGGCTTCGCCCCATTCATGCACTACGTAACGAATAGTAACTTCAAGTCAGTTGCCACAGTCATTATTATGACTAGGCAGCTTTTTTTAACATAACAGAACTCATATTTTTGGGGCTGAGCTGGGTATCATTTACGAAGGCGTTGGGTAATAGGATTTATGGATTTGAATATAGATAAGGCAATAGGCCCATACCATAATCATTTAAATTTTTTATTATTGATATTTATTTGAGGAAGCGATTGCTCTATAAGTAGGACGTCCTATATACTTGTTGTACTACAAACTGCGATCCACACACAATTTATCTTTCCCATGCCTCAATTCCCACTATATTACAACACCTCTTTTTTTTACATAATTACTCTCAACATCTTTGCCTGAAAATAAAACACGCCTGCCACAAATGGAAGTTCCGCAGGTTATAGTTAGCAGCAATAAGATTTGTTAAACATCTTATGCGGGGAGAAGATGACCGTGGCTGGATTTTTCGATATCAAAGTAACACGCAAACTAATCTTTATTTTCGCTGCGATCTCCATTCTACTGGTTGGAATTAGTGTAGCTTCTTTACTCTATCTAAATCACACCATTAACAGAATGTCAGATTCTTTATATGAAGATGTATTTGAGAACTCTGAGCTCATACTGAGCGCTGATCGTGATCTGCATCAAGCCGCAATCGCTCTCCACTCCTCCATGAGCTCGAACCTCACTGACGCTGAACGTGATCAGTTCATTCAGGAATTTAAGGACAATAATCAACAAGCACAAGAACGGGTAGGCCTAGCAAGTTCAGACATCAAATCTATCAACAAACCCTACAGTGATTTGAAACAGGCAAATATACTTACTGAATTAGAGAACGAGCTCCATGCCTTCGAAACATCCCTAGTCCTATGGAAGAGTACAGGAAGTAAATTGATAGCTGAACGGATGCAAATCGGATGGGACCCTGCTTCATATCATGCTGTAAGTCTGAACATGCAGTTAAATGAAGTCAGAACTCATCTAGATCAATCAGAAGACCTGATAGACACCTACGCTTTACAAGTAACAGATGGGTTCCAAGATAAAAAGAGTGCACTCTTTGCGCTATACTCATTGGTCTTCTTTATACTGCTTCTAGTTATTATTTATCTGGGTCGCAAAATCATTTGGCTCAAAAATGAAATGTTGGAGGAACAAACACTCTATCAGCTAATCGGCGAAACCATGTCTGACTTTATTATTTTGACTGATCCTAACGGGTTGATACTGTATAGCTCACCTTCACATTCAAGTATTCTCGGCTATGTTCCTAAAAAGGGTGACCCACTCTCCAACTACATTCGTGAACCGGAAATTGCTTGGGCTAAACTAAAGAGTGTCGTTCAAGGAACCCCTCGTATCTCAGAGCTACGAATGCGTGGAGCTGAAGGGCAATGGGTATGGCTGGAAACGAAGGTATCGCCTGTTCGGGGAAGCAATAATTTCCCAGCACAATTTATGTTAGTGTCCCGTGAAATTACACAACGGAAGCAATACGAAGAACGATTACATAAGCTAGCCTTCTATGATCATTTAACCGCGATTCCCAACCGTGCTCATTTCAAAATGTACATGGAGAATCTCATCAACCAACCCGAGGAACGGAGAAAGAATATTGCACTCGCATTGCTGGATTGTGACAGATTCAAGCAGTTAAACGATACCTTAGGACATCTGGCTGGAGACGAATTTCTCCAACTGCTCTCTCGAGAGCTTTTGCAAACGGTTAAAGGTGTAGGCCAGGCGTTCCGGATTGGCGGTGATGAATTCGCGGTGGTACTGCACCGATTTACCTCTCCAGAAATGTTAGATGAAATGCTACAACGGTTGCTTAAGTTATTCAACAAATCTTGGTCTATTGACAATGGTTCTAGCTTCCACACCTCCGCAAGTATTGGTGTAGCCCTATTTCCTGAGCATGGAGGCAGTATTAATGAACTTCTGCGTGCCGCTGATCTAGCTATGTACCTTTCCAAAGACCATGGAGGGAATGAAGCTAATCTCTACTACGAGCTTTTAGATGTAGGTTTATCCAACCAGATCATCGGAAAACCATAAGATCAACAAAAAGAGCTGTTCCAGGGTACAACTAACCCTGAAGCAGCTCTTTTTTATTTTTTAACTGGTTAACTGCAAATGATCATCTGAGATCTCATCATTCTCCTGATCACGATCTATAACCATGACCTTGATCAGCTCGTCATCCTTGGAACAATCAATGAAGCGATCGCCATCCCCATCTTTCTCTTCCCAGTCATTAAGTCGTAATATATACCCGATAGAATCGGTATCTGGCAAGACCTCAATTCGTGCAACTGCACGCCCATCCTCCAAATACCGAAAGTCGCATTGTCCGTCCTGAATTCCTGTATCCCAAACCCAAAGATTCCAGCCTTGATATTTCCCATCTGGCCGCTCATAGTGTACTTCGATAATTTTGGACCGCGGTGCTGGCTCACCACATTCATCATAGAGCACCATCATCGACAAGCCTTCAATTTCCACCTCGCTACCTGCGACCTTCCGGAATGCTTCTGTCCCCGCTCGGGTATGATCCACTACCACGTTCCAACCGTTATTAGCTTCAGGAAGAGATAGCTTTACTCGATCATTATTGGCATTAAAGATGACTGTTATATTGTTCCAGAGGTCGCCTCCTGCATGATTTCTAAGCAGGTACGACACGATCCCCCCATCACAGCGCAGAAATTCCAGCGAACGCTCAATTTCCTGCCGACCATGTAGACGAAATGCCGGATGTGTACGCCGCAGTTCGATCAAACCTTTATAATATTGAAATACAGGCTTAAACATACTCTTCATGTTCCAGCGGATCGCGTTAATCGTATCACCGCTACGATAGCTATTATGATCTCCAAATTTACTGCGCAGTAGCTCATCACCGGCATGCAGGAATGGAATCCCTTGCGAGGTCAGGATGATTCCATTTGCAAGTAGGGATCGGCGCACGGTCTCATTGCTGAGAATATTCTCCAGATCTACATTCACGTAAGGATTAGCCCGTGAAACGGCATCCTGAAATCCCCCTTGAACGGTAAGCACCTTATCCCATAAATTCAAATTGTCATGGGCCGTTACATAGTTCACCGATTCCACTGGGGAGTCTGTAAATTCGTGGATGGCTCCTTTGATTCCGGCTGCAATAGCCCCTTCTTTGCCGTATTCCCCTGTAATGAAGCCCCGTCCCCATCCATCACTATCACCTTTGATCGCGGAACGAAAGTTATCATTGAAGACAGCATATCCTTTCCCCCGCTGCACACCTTTTAGCGTCTTTGTTGCCAGTGGAGAATCTCCACCTGTCCAAGGTTCGCCATATAACAGCAGATTAGGATTCACCTCAAGTCGAAGCTCTTCCGTTATTTCACGCATGGTCACACTATCCATCAGACCCATAAGATCAAATCTGAAGCCATCAATATGATACTCCGTAGCCCAGTAGGACAACGAATCCTTAATATATTTGCGTACCATCGGACGCTCTGTAGCCAGCTCGTTACCAACTCCTGAGCCATTAGATAAACGTCCCAAGTAGTCACGGCGATAGAAGTAATCTGGTACAAGCGGCTCGAAGGGGCCCTTCTCCACAGCGTACGTATGGTTGTAAACCACATCCATAATCACTGAAATCCCACGACTATGCAAAGCCTGAACCATTTCTTTAAATTCCCGGATTCGTAGACCTGGATCGGTAGGATCAGTGCTATATGATCCTTCCGGTACATTATAATGCTGAGGATCATATCCCCAATTGTAGTCGGTATGTTCAATGGACGAACCACGCTTTATTACACTTAACTCATCTACGGTCTGGAAATCAAACACGGGCATCAGATGTACATGGGTGATACCCAATTCAACAAGATGATCAATACCTATTGCATTTCCTTCCGGATCTCTTAAGCCAAATTCGGTAAATGCTTTGAATTTGCCCTTATAGTACATGCCAGAGCTCTCATGTGAGGAGAAGTCACGCACATGCAGCTCATAAATAACCGCGTCTGCAGGATGCTGCAATGGAGGAGCAACGTCCTTCTCCCAATGCTCAGGATGGGTCCTACGCAAATCAACGATTGCTGTTCTTAAACCATTTGCCGATACGGCTGTTGCATAAGGATCTACTGCTTCCGTCACATTTCCATCAGCAAATACAGCACGGTACATATAAAATTTCCCTTTTAAATCACCTGATAACTTAGTCTGCCAGACTCCGCCGTTCTGACGCTGCATATATATAATACGCCCACTATCTGTAGAGCTCGGATCAAATCCAATGTTACGTTGATTTCCATCTGTTTCGTACATAACTAGAGATACAGCAAAAGCAGTAGGTGCCCAAACTTTAAATACACTGTACTCCACCGAGTACGTCAAGCCCAGGTCTTTACCTTCATAGACCTCTAACATTAATTCTGTATTTATAACATTTTTACTCATGAGTTAACACCATCCTATGGCTCCCTGGCTAACTTATAGGGATGCTTATAAGTCCAAATATTTCCAATTTAGATCATATTAATACTTGCACAGCTCTGCAAGTCGGTAAAGGAGTATAAACTTTCTATGGATTCATACTATTATTATATGTAAGACATATTTACAGGTTTGGGTTCCTTACCGACTTTATACTCATCACTATTACTATCGGCATAGACATCTGTGCAATAAAGCAAATAAAAAGTGAATTTAATTATTCTAAATTGAGTATAACGCTCACGTATGAACTTAAGCCAACGTAAGAAATAAAATTATCGATATACACACAAAAAAACCGACCTCCAAACATCGGAAGTCGGTAATAGTAGTTGGAACGTTATAAAACGTTTAACGGAGTAATGCATATGGAAATAGTTAGTTAGTGATGCTTTGAACAAGTGCAGCTACTTCTTCAGCAGTGCCAAGTTGCAATGCTTTTGCAGCCAGTTCCTTCATGTCGGCAGCCGACAATTTAGAAATTTGACTACGTGCTGGCAGAATTGACGTTGCACTCATACTGAATTCATCAAGGCCAAGACCTAGTAAGAGTGGAATCGCTGTTGCGTCCCCAGCCATCTCACCGCACATTCCTGTCCATTTACCTTCTGCATGCGCTGCATCAATTACATTCTTGACCAGACGCAGGATGGCCGGATTGTATGGCTGATACAGGTAAGACACCCGTTCATTCATACGGTCAGCAGCCATTGTATATTGAATAAGGTCATTCGTACCAATACTGAAGAAATCAACTTCCTTTGCGAACTGGTCAGCCAGTACAGCAGTGGAAGGAATCTCAACCATAATGCCGAGCTGAATGTTGTCAGATACTTCCTTGCCTTCTTCACGAAGCTTCGCTTTCTCTTCAAGCAGAAGATCACGAGCTGCACGGAATTCACCAAGTGTTGCGATCATAGGGAACATAATGCGAAGATCCCCATGAACACTTGCTCTCAGTAAAGCACGCAGTTGTGTACGGAAAATATCCTGACGATCCAGACAAAGACGAATCGCACGGAATCCTAAGAAAGGATTCATTTCCTTTGGAAGATCCAGATACGGAAGTTCTTTGTCGCCACCGATATCAAGTGTACGTACGACTACCGGTTTGCCTTTCATATTCTCAAGCACAGTACGATAGGCGTTATATTGAATTTCCTCAGAAGGCAGCTTATCGCGGCCCATGTATAGAAACTCAGTACGATACAAGCCTACACCTTCGCCACCATTCTCAATTACACCATTGACATCGTTTGGTGTACCGATATTAGCCGCCAGCTCCACGTGCTTACCGTCTGCAGAAATCGTTGGTTTATCACGAAGTTTCTTCCACTCTGCAATTTGCAAGTCGTAAGCTTCCTGCTTGCGAACGTACTCTGCCACTTCTGCTTCACTAGGATTAATAAGAACGTCTCCGTTCAGACCATCAACAATCACTAGATCCCCAGAATTCACTTCTGTCATGACATTTTTAGTTCCAACTACCGCTGGAATTTCTAAAGAACGTGCCATAATCGCGGAGTGGGACGTACGTCCACCAATGTTTGTTGTAAAACCTTTAACATACTTGCGATTTAGCTGTGCTGTGTCAGAAGGTGTTAAATCCTCAGCGATAACAATAACCTCTTCATTGATTTCTGCAGGACTAACATAATGAATACCCAGCAAGTGGTTCAGCAGGCGTTTGGTCACATCACGCATGTCAGCTGCACGTTCTTGTAAGTAAGCACTCTTCATGTTTTCGAACATTTCAATGAATTGTGTAGCTACTTCGTTTAGTGCATAGTCCGCGTTAACCGATTCCTGACGAATTTTATCAATTACGGGATTAATCAGCTCAGGGTCCTCAAGAATCAGCAGATGGGATGCAAAAATCTCTGCTTTCTTCTCTCCTAGTTCTGCTAAAGTACGCTCTTTAATAGTCTGCAGTTCAGCACTTGATTTAGCAAGTGCGTCATTCAACTTGGCTACTTCTGCTTCAGGATCACTGATACTAGTTTTTGTAATTGTATAATCCGGATGTTTCAGGATAAAAGCACGGGCTACTGCAATCCCTGCTGAAGCCGCGATTCCTGAAATTTTATTCATGGATTTCCCCTAGCCCTTCTTTAATCATTACATCAGAAAGTGCGCTCAGAGCTTCAGCTTCTTCGCTACCTTCAGTAATCAGAGACAAAGTGTCTCCAGCTTCTAGACCCAATGACAATACGCCAAGAATAGATTTCAATGTAACTTTTTTGCCTTTTGCTTCTGCATAAGCTTCTGTACCTTTGAATTTCGTAGCTGTATTTACCAAGGCAGTTGCCGGACGTGCGTGAATTCCATCTTCATCAATAATTCTGAATGTTGTTTGCATAATATTATCCAACTCGCTTTCTTTTAATAGAATATTTTTAAATTTATAGTGAAGGCTTCGCTCCCTTTAATGTTTAAAGGAAGCGTCCACCCTTGCACTTTTACTGAATGGTAATAATATCCTTATCGCCAATGGATACCTTACCTGGCTTCTTCAAGGTTACGGAAGAGCCTTCTGGTAAATTGGAGAAAATAACAGGAGACATTACTGATGGTGCATGTGCTTTTACATATTCTAAATCCACTTCCATGATCGGCTGTCCAGCAGCTACAAGGTCGCCCTCTTCGACTAGAACTGTAAAGCCTTGACCTTTAAGCTTAACTGTATTAACCCCTATATGAACGAGCACTTCCTTACCTCCATCGGACATAATGCCGATCGCATGCTTGCTCGGGAATACATTAAACACTTTACCGTAGACCGGTGAAGCAATCTTTCCATCATCGGATAAGAAAGCAAAACCATCACCCGTCATTTTTTGGGAGAATACTGCATCGGGAACCTCAGTGATATCCACTAGTTCACCATTTACCGGAGAGACGATATCTTCTTTGATAATCGCTTCACCAGCTTCACCTGCCTGCTGTTCTTCTTCAGGCTGTGGCGTAGCCGCTACCGGCGTTGGTGCAGGTGTCTTCCCGCTAATTACATCTTGAATCTGAGATTTAATGGTATCGGAACGTGTGCCGAAGATCGCTTGAATGTTATTACCCACCTCAAGCACACCTGATGCACCTAACTTCTTCAGACGAGTCTTATCCACACCTGATTTATCTTTAACCTCCACACGAAGGCGGGTAATACAAGCATCCAGATGAGCGATGTTCTCTTTACCACCCAACGCAGACAAGATATTTCGTGGTAAATCATCACCCGTTTTAGAAACGGCTTCTGTGTTAGTATCTTCAACCTCACCCGTATCCTCTTCACGACCCGGTGTCATCAGATTGAACTTCCGAATAACAAAGCGGAATCCGAAGTAGTAAATTACGGCAAGGGCAAGACCTACTGGAATTACGAGCCACCAAGCCGTACGGTTCGGGATAATACCAAAGAGCACGTAATCAATAAAACCTCCAGAGAAGGTCATACCAATCTTGACATTAAGAATATGCATGGTCATAAAGGACAAACCTGCAAAAACAGCATGTACTGCGAACAGCAATGGAGCTACGAACAAGAATGAGAATTCAAGCGGCTCTGTAATCCCTGTCAGGAATGAAGTCAATGCTGCGGAAAGCATCAAACCTCCGACAAGTTTTTTATTATGAGGTTTAGCTTCATGATAAATGGCCAAAGCAGCTGCTGGAAGACCGAACATCATGAAAGGATACTTACCTGTTGTAAATGTTCCTGCTGTGAATTCTACGCCATCACGAAGCTGCTGCATGAAGATCCGTTGGTCACCACGAACCAATTCCCCAGCTTTATCTACGTAGGTACCAAATTCATACCAGAACGGAGAATAGAAGATGTGATGCAGACCAAAAGGAATAAGCGAGCGTTCGATTGTTCCGAAGATAAACGCTGCGAGCGTTTTATTCGTATCAATCATACTTTGTGATACATAGTTCAGACCGTGTTGAATTGGCGGCCAAACTAAGGTCAATGCCAAACCAAGAATCAAAGACGTTACCGCAGTCATGATCGGAACGAAACGTTTACCTGCGAAGAAACCCAGGTAGGATGGAAGTTCGATTTTGAAGAATCGTTTGTACATGGACGATGCCAATATACCGACGAGTATACCTCCAAATACCCCCGTTTGCAGTGTTGGAATTCCTAAGACGCTAGCATAGGAAAAGTCGCCTTGGCTCAGGACATAATCATTGACGCCAATTACAGTACCCATCGTAACATTCATTACGAGGAAACCAATAATAGCGGCTAGACCAGCAACACCCTCACCACCGGATAAACCGATGGCAACACCCACGGCAAATAGTAAGGATAAATTATCAAATACAATTTGCCCTGAGTTCATCAATACGTTCGCAATTGCCTGAACTACATCGTTCTCAAGTGCCGGAACGTATTGTAGAAAATCGGGGTTTACCAGCATGTTTCCTATTCCAAGGAGCAGACCGGCTGCTGGCAGTATGGCTACTGGGAGCATCAGCGCTTTACCGACTCTTTGTAAAACGCCGAAAAGCTTTTTGAACATCATGGTCACTTCCTTTCATTATTCACATTTTCAGTAAAACAGATGCCAAAAAAGGCATGAGCAACACAGTATAAAGGTTGTTATCTAACGCTAAGGTTAGATTACCCCAAGATGGGGACTAGCAACCAAAATACTGTAAATCACTCATGCCTGATCGAATCAGTTACACGCTTGGTATTCTGTTTTAATTAGGACACCGATATTGTAGCACCGTTTTTTTGTAGTGACAAGCTTTTTTTAAAATATAAGAAAGTATAAGTTTCACTTTATACATTATCCTTATATTTCTCGCTTCGTCTCCATATCCACTTCATCCTCCTTCTTCTGGGCAAGACGTTGCAAATGAACTGTCAAATAACTGACCTCTGCTGGATACACAGGAATTCGAACTCGGTTCTCAATCACCTTAGTTAATTGCCAAGCCAAGGTATACATTTCGGGATACTCTCGTTTCATAAGACCATCCAGCGTAGAAGTCTCCCGCACTGATTCTCCACGGCGCAGTCTTTCTAGAACAAATCGTAGATGAGTCACCAACCGCGAATAATCAAGTGAATCACGTGGAATTCGATATTCGAGATTATTCTCTACGATTCCGATCAAATCACCAATCAAAAGAGAATGCTGTCTGACCTCGGAAATTTGTCTATTACTCAGCGCGCTAACGATATGAAGTGCAACAAAACCCACCTCATCTACAGGCAATTCCACGCCCATGCCTTCATTAATCCGCTCAATCGCATACTCTGCCATCTTATACTCTTCAGGATAAATTTCCTTAGTCTCATACAGAAATGGATTATGAATTGGGATGTCTTGTTCATAACGCCGTATAGCAAATGAGATATGATCAGTGAGTGCAATATGAACATGCTCATTAAGTGGTTGACTACTGCTATGCATAATATATAACAAAATTTCATGTACAATCTCAATCAACTTCTCATCCACTTGGGGAAGAAGCTGTTTATATTGTTCCTGTTCTTCTTGGCTGCGGAGAATAAACATCTTCTCCACAGAGGATAGGTTAATCCGATCATGCAATTTTCGATTAAAACCTATCCCTTTTCCAATTACTACAACCTCGGAATATTGGGGATGGTCCGCAATGATAACGTTGTTATTTAACACCTTTGCTACAGTTATGCTACTCATTTTTGCCACCTCTTTTATCTCTAAACACCTGACTTCCAAGCAGCAAACGCAACATGAAACGGTACGATTAAAAAACTCTCGTTACCATCATATCATCAACATTCCGATATTAGAAGAACACTCGCATTCTATTTTACCCGGAAAGTTCGGCTGGAGAACTTGTATACCAACGTCACGGCAATAACCATATAAGCAATCGTTCCCGCAAGAACAACTAGCGTAAATAGTGACGATGCTTTTGGAAATCCGATACAAGCAACGCTTAGTCCTAATACAATGCTGTTGACGATAAAAAAGAACGGATTTTTCATATTTAGCTCCGTGCTGTACGGTTGAAAGATATAATACATGAACAAATGGTGCACTGAGAAGAACAAGGAAAGACAAAGAATCGTTACCCAAAAGATCACCGCATCCATCAAACCCCAATCTGCACCAGAGAGCAGAAACAGCAGAGTACATGCTAAACATATGGCGACAGCAGGAATAAGATTAAGGCCACTCAATTTAATTAGACGAATCTTAAAATTGTCTAGAATCGCAGCTTGTTCACGATAGAATCCATAGCGCAACAAGCTTAGATCACAATTGTAAAACATCGCTTTGCATACGCGCTCACCTATAGAGGTATAGTTCATTATAAATACAAAAAAGGGAAGTCCACCGAGCAGATATGCTGTAAATTCGGACGAAGTCTCCGGCGAAATAAGCATCATTAGGACAGCCACTATAAAGAGCACACCAATGATCGTTAAACGCCTCTGGATGGGTTGAATCAACAAGCGTTTATGCCTGGAGAAAAAAATAGCATTTAGGTAGGCGTAACCTGTCTTTCCTTGAAAAGCTTTCCCCTTAAGTTCTTCCGACGAAAAGTCCTTCTCCTTGGTCTGAACATCTGCCACCCTCGCTTCTTTCATCATCCGGTTCATATCCAGCAATGGATCATCTATCTTGGTAACGACATCTACAGCACTGCGATAGTTAGGATATTTCCCAATATACACAGCTGCAATTCCTCCAAGTACAACAATCACAAAACTCACTGGGACACTAAATCCTGTCGCATCATTTACAAAAGCATATCCTAGATAAAGAGGCACATAGGCAAGTAGGCCACCTAGGCCAATCACCGTCCACACCCAGCTCATCTTTTTAACTAACACAATTTCTTTTTTGTCAAAAAACCAAAGATTTAGCGCCTCGGTGACTATTCTCCAGGCCGTTAACAGTAGTGTTAGCCATACGCCATGCCATAGCGGTGCCCCAAAAATCCCCGCAAACACGGTTAATGCCGGAAAAAAATATATAAAGAACGTTAGCCCTTTAAGCAAAAGCGTAGCATGCATATACTGTTTCGCCGGAATTCTCATCAGCTTCACACAGATATATTTATCCCGTTTGGGCTCTAATATAAATACATTCGAAACCCCAGCCACTATAAAGCTCAGAACTATAAAAATATGTAAGAACAATGCATACTGTTCGGCGAGCGGCAATTCTTTGTGTGTAAGGACGATTGGCAAATAGATCACAATTCCCAAATAGGCGAACTTGCCTAAAAACCCCCACACTACCCTCAATGCAAGTACTATCCCAGCGAAGACTTGTTTTAGTGCAATGTTAGAGTAAATATCCCCTTTTAAAAGTTTGCCAAGAACAGGCAGCTTTTTGAAATAGTAAATCAGCCGATTGGCTCCGGACGAACCTCTAATCCTCTGAATGCTGCGAAGTGTACTAATCATTGTTGCCATCCTGAAGTAAAGCTATGATTTGCTCCTCAAATTCTGGACTTTGCAGAGTCTCACGCGGAATTTCTTGAAGGGTTCCATGATTTAGAATAACCAACTCGTCACATAAATCGGCGGCTAATTGCAAAATATGCGTAGAAAAAATAATGATGTGATCCTGCTTCATCTCACGCAGCAATTTCTTGATCTCAAGAGCCACAACCACGTCAAAAGAAGTTAAAGGCTCATCTAATAAAATCAAAGGCGGGCGAGTAATGATAAAGCAGAGCATTTGAATTTTATTCTTCATCCCGTGGGAATAACCCTTAATCAGCCGGTGCCGATCTTCTTCCTCAAACTTAATAATTGAAAAATAATCTTCAATGCTTTTATTCGGATCGATCTTTTCACGGTTGATGTCCATATAAAACTTTACGAACTCATAACCTGTCAGAAACTCAGGCAAAATGGGTAGGGAAAATACATATCCGATGTCCTCGTCACGAAGCGGACGGACACTATCCTTCTCACCAATAAAGGCAGCTCCGCTATCCATTTGGATCTCACCACTCAAACAATTGAAAAGTGTAGTTTTACCTGCTCCATTCCGTCCAAGCAGCCCGTAGATCTTCCCTCTTTCAAAGGTGAAGTCTGCATCTTTAATCACCTGTTTACCATCGAAGCTTTTATGGATATGATCTAAAGTTAGTTGCACGCTCGCGCACCTCTCCTATTCTAAAGCTAAGACCCAAAACATAGAGTAAGCCCGGTAGCAATCACCGAGCTTACCTTAAGTTAAATCATTCTATAGTAGTTATTGCTTTAACTAGTCCTCAGGTTGCTCAGCCACAGAAGTTGAAGCTTTGCTCGCTCCCCCCGATGCTGCTGGAGGTTGTATGGAGGTCACTGGTGTGACCGGAACAACCTTGCTTCCAGTTGACCCTGAGGATCTAGTCGTCAGCCCTTTAATCAGGGCCTCTACGTCAATTCCAGAGACGCTCTTCAGCATCTCAGGAGCCGTAGACATCAACTGGGTTACATAGTTGCTGACACGTGCCGCACCTTCACCATTACCGGTATCTACAACCGTAAGCTTATCAATGGATGCCAGCGGCTTCGCGATTTGGCCAGCCAAATCAGGCAGCATTTTGACGATAATATCGAGCACGGCTGCTTCGCCGAATTTCTGGAAAGCTTCCGCCAGCTTTTCTTTGGCTTCTGCTTCCGCTAGACCGCGCAACCTGATAACCTCAGCATCCGCTGTACCTTTAGCCAGCTCTGCATCCGCCATCGCTTGACCTTCAAGACGCTTTTGCTCAGCTGTCGCTTTAGCTTGCGTTTCAATACTATATTGCAAGGCATCTGCCTCACGCATTCTCTTCGCCTTATCAGCTTCCGCCGCTTGCTCTACTGCGTAACGATCCGCTTCCGCTTTTTTCTTCACTTCTGCGTCGTACTGCTTCTCGCGAACTTGAATTTCTTTGGCTTGCAAATCGATTTCACGTTCCTTACGTACCAGCTCAACCTTCATCTGTTCTTCAACAACGGTCTGCTTTGCACGTGCCTCTTGAATATGATAAGCCTGGTCGGCTTCCGCTTTCGCTGTATCCTGATCCCGTTTAAACGCAGCCACCTTAAGCTGGTTTTCCTTGGAGGCTTCGGCGATATTCGTATCCCGCAGCAGTTCTGCTTTTTGCCCTTGCTCTTCAGCGTTTGCCTTTTGAATTCTCGCATCCCGCACTGCTTCTGCTTCAGCGATCTCTGCATCCCGCTTCACTGCAGCTATCCGCGGTTTACCTAATGCGTCAAGATATCCATGTTTGTCTCGGACATCCTTGATAGTAAAGGAAACAATTTGCAGACCCATTTTCTTAAGATCACGTGCCGCCACGCCTTGAACCTCTTGCGCAAAACGGTCACGGTTACGATATACTTCCTCAACGGTCATCGAACCGAGAATGGCCCGCAGATGACCCTCAAGAACTTCTTGTGCTTCGCTCTTCAGCGCTTCAATCGGTTTGCCCATAAATTGCTCAGCGGCTGTCGCCACATCTTCAGTCGAGCTACCCACTTTAATAATCGCTACACCGTCAGCAATAACCGGAACCCCTTGTTCGGTGTATACTTCCGGGGTCGTCACATCGAGTTTATGAGAAAGAAGCGACATAAATTCAGCTTTCTGAAAGATAGGGAGGATAAATGCCCCGCCCCCACGTACTATCTTTATTTTACGACCAGAACCATCGTCTGAAATATGATTTTTCCCCAAGAATGACCCCGTTACGATCATCCCTTCATCTGGTCCAACAGTTTTGTAACGTGCCCAGAATGCGATACCTAGCACAAACAAAACAGCAACGACAACAGCAGGGACTAACAAATACTCAGGAATACCGAACATTAAAGATCCACTCCTCTTCTCTTTTCGAATTCTGACACCAATGCAACGCCTTCTCTAACCTCCACTACAACAACTTTAATCCCAGCCGGAAGCAGCTCATGATCAAAGCTTGCTGCCGTATGCAGGCTATTGCCGGCGCCAAACTTTACCATAATCTCACCATAACCCGTGGCGGGAACAGGAATTGTGATTTCCCCGATCTTGCCAGGCAGATCACTCATAGAGAAACCATTGGACATTTCGCTTTTTTCCATGGGCTTAACCACCCCTAGATACATAAGTACTCCCAAAAAAGCGGCGGCTAACAAAGATAAAGCAATGATCGCCCCAGCTTCCAGAGCGCTGTACCGGGTTAGAAGAATGCCCGCTCCGCCGAACACGGTTATTCCTCCTGCCAGTACGGTGGGATTCAGAAAATCTACGGATACGAAATCAAAGACTCCATGCAAAGCATCTCCGATCACATCACCCACCAGGACGCTGACTATGGCAAATATGACGCCTAGCGCCAAGCAGCCTAAATACAGCGTTTGCATATTTACTTCCTCCTGTCTTCATTCAGGACTGTCATATTACTTTAAACGAATAAAGTAGGTCATTGGTTTCACAAACTTTGGATATTTACCCATAAAAGTTCCATTCTGAGGATAAACGCACGAAAAATGCGGTCAGCAGCAGCGGAGATCAGGGACGATGTTGAGGAGAAATCCACAGTAGAGCATAAACGCAAAGAAGCGATTCATCCATTATGGAAGAATCACTTCTTTGACGTTCTATAACATCTTCTAGACTAAAGACGAAGGGTCTCTTTCGTAGAAGAATTTACTTACAAAGCCATTTTATAAATTTCAACTACATCCTCACGGTCAAGCTTGCGGAAATTACCAAACGGTCCGAAACGAACCGCCTTATCAGCCATACTGCCGATCTCGCTGTCATCAATATCATAATCAGCGAGTGTCTTCGGTGCACCAATGGAATCCCAGAAGCTACGCAGCGCTTCAATTCCTTCCAGCCCTATTTGCTTATCGTTCTTGCCCGCAGGATCAACTCCAAACACGTTTACAGCAAGCTTGCGGAAACGGGCAGGATCAGTATCGATATTATATTTCATCCATTGTGGGAACAAAATGGCCAGGCCTCCACCGTGTGGAATATCGTATACAGCTGATACTGCGTGCTCGATGTTGTGAGTCGCCCAATCTCCTGCAAAACCCATGCTAACCATACCGTTAAGCGCCATTGTGCCGCAATACATGATCGTCTCACGCAGTTCGTAATTATTCAAATCTTCAATAAGCTTCGGTGCGGTTTCGATCACCGTACGTAGCAAAGTCTCACAGAAGCCGTCTTGCACCGGTGTGTTGCCATCAGTATGAAAATAGTGTTCCAGAACATGAGACATGATATCTACCATACCGTAGACCGTCTGATCACGTGGCAGAGTGAAGGTATTCTCTGGGTCAAGAATCGAAAATGCAGGGAATGCATGAATACTGCCCCAGCCCATTTTTTCCTTGGTCACTTCGTTGGTGATTACAGAGCCGCTATTCATTTCTGATCCTGTAGCTGCCATCGTCAGCACTGTACCGAGTGGGAGAGCATCTTGAGCAGCTGCCTTACGTTCAACAAAGTCCCACATGTCACCTTCATATTTCGCCCCAACAGCAACTGCTTTAGCGCAGTCCAACACGCTACCGCCGCCTACAGCGAGGATGAGGTCGATATTATGCTCGTGACACAGCTCTACACCTTTATGTACGGTGGAAAGGCGTGGATTCGGCTCTACGCCTGAGAGTTCAGTAACCACAGCATCTATTGCGTTCAGCTCAGTCATGACCTTATCGAACAGACCGCTACGCTTGATACTACCGCCACCGTACATCAACAATACATTCTTGCCGTACTTAGGAACCTCAGTCTTCAACGCTTCCAGCGTACCCTGTCCAAAAATCAGCTTGGTAGGATTATAAAAATCAAAATTACGCATATGTGTAAACCTCCATTAGTTATTTCAGAATGTTTTGCTCACTCGTATTATAAACCTCTGAATTGCCGCATTCAAATGGATTAGCTTCAAGCCACATAAATATCCCCACAAAGTGGTGCTTTACTTCGATGCAAACTCAGGTACTTTGCGGGGACCCCAAATATATAACCTAAAAAAAAGATGTCCTTAAGCCTACAGGCTTAAGGACATCCCCTTTCCAAACTTTAGATCGCGCCGAAGCTCTTCACGAAACGACGGAAAGCAGCTTGCCCTTCCGGAGTCCGTTTATAGACACCCGCGTGTTCAAGAATATGTGTAAACTTGATGCCGACTTCGTTCTGCACAATCTTGACGGCTTCTTCATGCTGTAATGCCGTTCCGAAACGCTCTACAAGCTCCTGAACCCAAGCAGTGTGCTGCGCAAGTGGATGACTAGGGTCATTCTTCACCGCTTCTAATAGTGCTTGATCTCCTGCAAGGATGCTCGCAATAGAATCGAGCTCTTCCTTCAGACGACCTGGCAGAATTGCGAGTCCCATGACCTCAATCAAGCCGATATTTTCTTTCTTGATATGGTGCATCTCCCGATGGGGATGGAAAATCCCTTCAGGATATTGCTCGTTAGTCCGGTTGTTACGCAGCACGAGATCCATCTCGAAGCTGCCATCTTCTGCCCGACGAACGATTGGAGTAACGGTATTATGAGGCTGCACTTCACCATCAACTTCGCTGAACGCCAACACTTCTGCATCAGGATCACTATACGCCTTCCAAGCTTCATAAAGTGCATTGCCACACTCCAGTAATACCGCTGGATCTTCACCATTCAAACGTAATACGGACATAGGCCATTTTACGATATTAATGCTGACACCCGGATAAGATGCATGCGTGAACGTATCTTCCTTAGGCGCTTTCTGAATAGGGAAGGTGTGACGTCCACCCTGAAAGTGGTCATGCGTCAGAATCGATCCGCCAACAATCGGCAAGTCTGCATTCGAGCCAATAAAATAGTGCGGGAAAGATTCCACGAAGCTAAGTAGCCGCTTCAAGGTATCCTTGGTAAGCTTCATTGGCACATGATCATGATGGAATACAATACAATGCTCGTTGTAGTAAACATATGGCGAATACTGAAAGAGCCATTTCTCATTATTCAGCTGAAGTGGAATGACACGCAGGTTCTGGCGCGGCGGATGATTAACCCGACCAGCATACCCAACATTCTCGCGGCACAGCAGACATTTTGGATAGACCGGCGGCGGGAGCAAGCGGGCCATAGCAATTTCCTTCGGACTCTTCTCAGGCTTGGACAAATTGATTGTCATCTCGATGTCACCGTAAGGCGAATCTTGCAGCCAGTAGACATTCTTGGAAATCCGGTCCATCCGGATATAGTTGGAATCTATGCTTAATTTATAAAAGCGATCTGTAGCCGCGGAGATACCTTTTTCAGCAGCTAAACGGTTGAACTCCGCATTTACGTCTGATGGACGGGCCATTAGGAGTCCCATAATCTTGGCATCCAGCAAGTCACGGTAAGTGTCGCTATTCTCTGGAATCAATCCGATTCCAAAACCATAATCAATCAGTGCATCCAGTGGAACCTGTGGACCTGTAAGTGGACTTTGATCGATCTCGCCGACGAACGGCTCACTAAATCCGAACTGATCTAGCAGCACATTACGGCTATAGTCTTCATCTGATGGAGCAATGAGCTGCTCACGTAGTGCAAACAGAACTAGCTGCTCAATCGCATGTAAGGCTTTCTGGCCAGCAGGCGTAACCTTATTCTCGTTGTGCATTTTCAATTCTCCTTAAGTAGGGTCTCATGCTCTAGTTAAGCTATCTAAAGCCCCTTATTCTCCGTACCCCTGCGGATTGGCAGAATGCCAGTTCCAGGCGCTTTGAATGATATTCTCTAAGTCAGCATGCTGAGGGTTCCATCCAAGGATAGAGCGCGCTTTGTCGGAGGAAGCTACCAGTACTGCCGGATCTCCAGCACGGCGTTCTTGAATAACTACAGGGATTTCTAGTCCTGTAACTTTCTTCGCAGTTTCAATAACCTGTTTTACCGAGAAGCCAAGTCCATTTCCCAAGTTAAAAATATTACTGTTGCTTCCGCTACGCAGATAGGTTACTGCGCGAACATGGGCGTCAGCCAGATCGCTAACATGAATGTAGTCGCGCACACAAGTACCATCTTCTGTAGGATAGTCGTCTCCGAATACGGCGATACTCTCCCGTTGCTTCAAAGCGGTTTGCAATACCAGCGGAACCAAATGACTTTCCGGACGATGGTCTTCACCGATTTTGCCACTAGCATGTGCACCTGCAGCATTAAAATAACGAAGCGCTACATATTTGATACCCAGTACTTTATCAAACCAAGCCATCATGCGTTCCATAGTCAGCTTAGTTTCGCCATATACGTTTGCTGGCTCGGTACGGTCTGTTTCTTCAATCGGCACCTTTTCCGGTTCGCCGTAGGTTGCAGCTGTAGACGAGAATACGATTTTGTTCACGCCAGCTTTTTGCATAGCTTCCAAAAGGCATTGTGTGCCGTATACGTTGTTGTCATAATATTTCACTGGGTCCTTCATGCTTTCACCAACCAAAGAGCTTGCTGCAAAATGGATAACCGCATCAATCTCATTCTCGGCGAACAGCTTGCCAAGCAGCTCCTTATCACGCAGATCGCCTTCGTACAGCTTGCCACCCAGTAGCGCCTCACGATGCCCTGTTAGCAGATTGTCGATGACGACCACTTCTTCGCCGCGATCCAACAGCTCTGCTACAGTATGAGATCCAATATACCCTGCTCCACCTGTTACTAAAATTGCCATTTGATTACACTCCCTTCAATTCTTGGACACCATTACCGATGCCGCAAACGTAGAACTCACCAACCAAACCAGATCTTGTGGTATATGCCTCGCCTACTTCACGAATGAAACGTTCTACATCATCTTCATGTACCAAGGATACAGTACAGCCACCGAAACCTGCGCCAGTCATACGGGAACCCAGTGTACCGGGAATACGCTGTGCTTCTTCAACCATAATATCTAGCTCTTCACAGCTAACTTCATACAAATCACGCAAGGAAGTATGTGAGTCATTCATGAACTGTCCAAACTGCTTCAGGTCATTGTTCTTTAAGACCTCAACGGATTCTAGTACACGTTGATTCTCTTCCACAACATGGCGAGCCCGGCGTCTAACAATTTCATCTGTGATTTTATCTTGATGTGCTTCGAATTGTTCACGAT
This sequence comes from Paenibacillus sp. FSL R5-0744, assembly GCF_037972555.1. Lineage (NCBI taxonomy): Bacteria > Bacillati > Bacillota > Bacilli > Caryophanales > Paenibacillaceae > Paenibacillus > Paenibacillus sp. FSL R5-0744. Next base: position 1,837,821 of record NZ_CP150228.1, on the reverse strand, counting down.
TGAGCTGTGCCAGATAAGCTAGTGAAGGAACTTCTTTTTGCAAAATAGACAAGGCCTCATCACACTGCTGACGACGCTCATTGTACTTGGAATCTACAAGTCCTCTGCGTTTGTTCGTGTTGCCGATAACCAGTTTGTAAGCACCTGTGATGAAAGGTACCAGATTATATTCAAGCGTATCGCACATTAACAGGATTGCATGATCTCGTTTGCCATTAGCAACTGCGAACTGATCCATAATTCCGGAGTTTACACCTACGTACTGGTTCTCAGCACGCTGAGACAAGAGTGCAATCTCAACGGTATCCGTGTCGCCGCCTTCGAGAGTTAGGAAAGCATAAGCAGTCACGACTTCAAGCGAAGCCGATGAGGACAAGCCTGCGCCATTCGGAATATCACCATGGAACAGCAGATCGTAACCTTTAGATACTGGAGTGTTTTTCTTCTCCAATTCAACCATTACTCCAACCGGATAGTCGATCCATTCTCCAGTTTTGGCCTTGCCAATTTCACTATAATCAATAGATGCTTCATAAGGAAAATTAGTAGATGCAAAATTCACTTTGCTGTCACTGCGTGGACGAACAATCAATGTTGTTCCGAATTCCAAAGCTGCCGGCAGCACGTATCCACCGTTATAATCCAAGTGCTCTCCAATGAGATTAACACGGCCTGGTGCATAAAATACTTGAGCTTCTTGCTCGCTTACCCCGTACTTTTCGATGAATTTCTTTTTAAGTTCCTGTGTGCTCATTAATGCCACTCCATCCTTTCGCTGCTTCAGCCAGTGGGAATAAGTAAAGCGTTCTTTATGTATTCATTATAATAGAATCAGTCATCCTCTGATAATGCAATCATGTGTGTAATGTATGGATAAATGTGACTTCCCATAATATAATAATTACACAAATAATTGATACACCCTAAACTATAAGCCATAAAATGACAATAACACAAGAAAGGCTGTCTCAAATGGAGCATACTTATTCCGTAGGATCTAATCCCGTATATTACGATAAACAAAATCTCCATGTACTGTTTGCTGGTCAAAGTCAGACGATTCCTATGCATCAAGCTGGCCCTAAGATTTACGATTATTATTTACTTCACTTTATAGAGTCTGGCTCAGGTGTTTTCCGTACTGAACATCATCAATATGCACTGGGAAAAGGTGACTGCTTCCTTATTCATCCAGGACAGCTGGTCAGTTATGTTTCGGATAAAGATCAGCCCTGGTGCTATCGCTGGGCAGCTTTTACTGGGAGTGAGGCTGATAGCCTCGTGCTGCAGACAGGCTTTACACCTCAAAAACCTGTGGTGACTACAACGGGTGATAGCGTCATCCCAGGTGCCCTTTCCAGTATCATGCAAGCCTTCAAAGCAAACAAAGAAAGTGCACACCTAACTTCTCTAGGGTATCTTTATCTCATTGTAGGTGAAGCCGCAGATTTACTCTCTTCCTTCTCCCGTCTTCCTGGAGCTGAATCGCAGGTTAAGCGTACTGTGAAGCAAATGATCCACTACATGGCCTCCCAATATGCTCATCCAGTATCCATTGAACAAATGTGTGATACTCTTGGCTATAACCGGGCCTATCTATCCCGTGTATTTAAGCAAGAGACCGGATTATCTCCGGTGACCTACTTGCTGAAGCTGCGCATTGAAAAGTCCAGACAGCTGCTGCGTGAACGGCCCGAGCTGTCCGTGGAACAGGTAGCAGCATCCGTGGGGCTCACCGATGCTTTATACTTCTCACGCCAATTCAAACGGTTTTGTGCTCAGTCACCCACCGCTTACCGTCTCACAACGACTAGACATGTAAAAAAGACAAATCAGTAAGGGAAGCCTTTGAAAAAGGGATTCACATATTAGGCAAGTCCAATATGTGAATCCCTTTATTAAGCTGATCTTTCAGTTAGCTTCGGTTATGTTGCATATAGACTCAGATATTCAGGGTAAGCACGAAGATGTATCTCTTTTGCCCTTTTCTGAGCCATTTCCTTCAGTTCTGGCACTTGCTCCGCTTCAACATAGTCAGCGAGAACATCAATCACATCATCAAGGAGCTTCGCTCTAAAATAAAACTCAATCCGTTCCAATATTGCAAGGCCTGCTAAATCAATAACTAGATCCCTACAGTAAGTCCAATCTTTTGATTTATAGAGCGGCCAAAGTAGTACGGAATAATCCATTGCAGCGTCTCCAAAAACCGTAAGGTCATCCCAATCAATAATCCAAAATTCATTATTATCATTGACTAAGATATTCTGCCAATTCACATCATTGTGTACGATGTCCGACGCCTTTCTCTGAAAAGAAGGGTGCTGACTAACCATAATTCTCAAAGCTTCCACTTCTGTATCGAACCAATCTAAAGTGTCCGCCGTTACGAAGTCCAGCAAATGCTTTTCCGCTCTAATAATTTGCAGATCTTCTTCAAATCGATTGATGTATTCGTCAGTAAATGCGGCGGCATAATTGTAGTCCTCATCCTCACTTACAACTGCCATCCTAATTCCTTTATCCGCATGTAATTGATGAAGGGACCTCAGAACCTTTTCAACCACTGGCAGTGGATCGGAAATGGAGCTTAATGGTTTACCTTCGATAAAATCAAACACTAAACCATAAGAATAACCAGATGTTATTTCTTGTGTAATCTCCCTAATCAACCGTGGTGCCTTGTAATTATAAGTCAAATGTTCACTGATCTTAACCCATTGTTTAAGTCCCACTGCTTTTTGTTCTTGCGAGAGTTTTAAATGACGAAAGGTTTGACCATCCGTTATGCGATAAGATTGGTTTACAAACCCTCCAGGATTCCAAATATACTTAGCCTCAATCTTCGACCTATTTAAGCCTATAGATTCAGAGTTGGCTTCGGCCCACTCTTTCACCTTGTTCTCATCTTGAAGCAACTCCATCGATGCAGCTCATCCCTTCACCTACGTCTTCATCCAGTTCCATTCTCCGTTTGAAGAATAGTCTCAATGCGATCCAATTCTGCCTGCGAGAACTCCAAATGCTGAAGTGCAGCTATATTCTCTTCAATCTGACTAACTCTGCTAGCCCCTATCAATGCAGAAGTAACCTTCCCATCACGTAGTGTCCAAGCTAGTGCAAGCTGCGCCAAACTCTGGCCTCTTGAAACAGCAAGCTGATTTAACGCGTGGATCTTGCGCTTCACATCCGGTGTAATTCGGCTTTCATTTAATGCAGCAGAGGGTTTGGCCGCTCTTGATCCTTCTGGGATTCCATTTAAATACTTATTGGTTAACAATCCTTGAGCCAGAGGTGTAAAAGCGATACTGCCAACTCCGCTCTGTTCCAGCACACCCTGTAAACTCCCCTCAATCCAGCGATCGAGCATAGAATAACTCGGCTGATGAATTAAGAGCGGCGTTCCTAAGCTGTGCAAGATTCTAACCGCTTCGAGCGTCTGCTCCGCGGTATAGTTAGATAATCCTATATACAGAGCTTTGCCGGAACGCACAGCATGGTCGAGCGCCTGCATGGTTTCTTCAAGAGGTGTTTCCGGGTCCGGCCGATGCGAATAATAGATATCAACATAATCTATGCCCAGCCGCTTCAGACTCTGATCCAGACTAGCCAGCATATATTTACGCGAACCCCATTCGCCATAAGGACCGGGCCACATGTTGTACCCTGCTTTTGTAGAAATCACCACTTCATCTCGATATGGAGCCATATCACTTGCAAGCACTTTCCCAAAGAGCTCTTCTGCTGAACCCGCTGGTGGTCCATAGTTGTTGGCTAGATCAAAATGAGTAATTCCAAGATCAAAAGCACGAGTGATCATTTCTCTGCCATTCTCGTAAGTATCAATTCCACCAAAATTCTGCCAAAGTCCTAATGAGATTGCCGAAAGCTTAAGACCTGAGTTCCCACAACGGTTATAACGCATGTCTTCATATCGTGCTTCATTTGCTACATATACCACTGCTTATCCCTGCCTCTCATTACGCGCTGTTTCTGTACTACCTTATCTTTAAACTACTAAGCGCAATAATAATCTGGCAACCGACAAGCGATGAGATTATCCCTTCTAACCAAGCAGATCCTTTACACTGCCGAGTACTTTCCCAATCCGATCTGTAATCAGAAGATCAGCTTGATCATCAAAAGGTGTCGGGTCGCCATTCAGCAGCACCGTACGTTTGCCCCGGAAATAAGTGACTAGACTAGCCGCAGGCTGGACCGTAAGAGAGGTTCCACCAATCATAAGCATATCTGCATCTGCTATCGCTTCGACAGAACTCACCAGCACCGAGTGGTCCAATTCTTCTTCATATAGCACAACATCCGGCTTAATAATGCCACCACATTCGGGGCAGCGAGGGACGATCTCAGTGGTACTTAGGAGCTGCTCCAGCCCGTAATAACGTGAGCAGTCCATGCAATAGTTACGATGAATGGAACCATGCAGCTCAAGTACCTTTTGGCTACCCGCCAGCTGATGTAGGCCATCAATATTTTGCGTAATAACTGCCTTAAGCTTGCCCTGTCGTTCCAACTCTGCAAGCAGCAGATGTGCGCCATTCGGACGAGCATCGGGATGAATCATTTTACTGCGGTAAAAATCAAAAAAAATGTCCGGTGAGGACATAAAAAAAGTTCGGCTCAGCATCACTTCAGGCGGATAAGGTGAATTGTGCTGAGTCTGGTATAATCCTGCTGCCGAGCGGAAATCCGGGATCCCACTCTCTGTTGATGTACCTGCCCCTCCGAAAAAAACGATGTTGTCACAGTCTTTAATCCAAGAAGCAAGTGTCTGCAATTGATCCATATGTTGTAGCACATCCTTTCCATTAGTATGCTGATCAGTAGGTGATCCTTAACTCATTATAGCTAGAAATAATCACATCTGCGTCAATCAAGTGATTTCCATCACCCATGTTGGAGATTCCAACGGCGAGGCGTAAGCCTGCACCTTTACCCAATTGCATATCTGCATTACTGTCACCAATAATAATCGTCACTTCAGGAGACAGCCCCAGCTCCCGGCAGGCTAATTCAGCCATTTCAGGTGCGGGTTTTCCGTTTAATACTCTGTCTCTTGTAACTACCGAATGAAAATAATGAGCAATACCAAGCCAATCCAGATGCTCCTGAGTGGTCTTTGCGCCATCTGAGGTAACCACCCCTAGCTTGAGAGACGCAGCCGCGCACTGTTCCAGAAAAGGAAGAAGCCCTTCTAGAGGTTGTACCGTGCGGCGTTTGCGTAATTCATACATAGCGTCCTTAGCTATACTCTTTACACGGGTCAACGCTTCATTCCAAGGAACACCAGCAGTATACAGCTGCCATGCAAGCACACCATAACTTTCTTCTTCTGTAGCCATGGTGAGCGGCCCTGCTGGATCATAACCAATCAATTTTCCTGCAGCATCATGCTGGGTACCTAGCACTTTACTCCGATCCACGATAAAATCAGTTCCCATAATCGCAAGCTGATTTTCCATTCCACATAGTACAAGCTCGGCCCAATTCCCCCAAGTGGCTAATAGATCCAATAACGTGCCATCTTTGTCGAACAATATTCCTGAACAGGGTATGAATTCATCGTTAATCTGTAATTCTGGCATAAGTATCCTCCCTTTGTTGGAAAGACCGAAGACTACCTGATATTCCCAAGCCAATCCAGCATGGCGCGCACAGTGTCATTTTGCTGTTCTTCTTCGGAAATGGTTGCTATCCCGTCTCCTTTTTGTGGTCCATAACTTCCAAACTGAGCGTGATTTCCACCGACGATTGAACTATAAACCGTATTATCTGGCAAATAGGAACGTCCTTTGTTGTAGCTGTCTCTGTCAATAACCTGATCCTCTGTACCCACTACCGACAATACTGACAAAGTAGTCTCACGCAGACTACCTTTTTCATCTGGATAAGAAGCCAGGAAAAACACACCTTCCAGCTGGTCCGCATGCTCAATCGCATAACGTGACGCCATGACACCCCCAAGCGAATGCCCACCTAGAACAAAAGATTGCTTTGGATGCACACGAATAATCTCTTCTGCAGCATCGCCCTTTGTTACTGCTAAATTAAGCGGCATTTTAGCGATGTAGAACGGATGCCCCGCAGCAGCAATGCCCTTCGCCAGTGGGGAGTAAGCTTCCGGTTTCACCAGAGCTCCAGGGTAAAATATGATCGAGGCCCCCTTAGTAATGGAGGGTTCGAACGAAATCCAGTTTTCATTTTGTTCAACTGTAACTCCACCACTTGAAATCAGTGCAGTTTCGGCTTCTTCAGCCGGTGCATACGGAGTTAAATATTTCCACAACAGCAATCCGGCTACAACAAGAATGATTAGTACAATTAAACCAATACGACGCTTAGTTATTCTTTTCTTCAACATGCTCCACTCCCGGATGTTACTGCATATAAGAAAATTATAGTAGAAACCCACTGTTCTAACAACCTTCAACACATCGCCACATTTGGCACTAATGACAACGCTTTCAATAGTGAGTTAATTCACAATTCAATTGAAGAAAATCTTGTATTTTAAAATTAAAGCATCAAGCATCTTTGGGGGGAAGTCATGGTAGGGGAAAACTCGCTAGACACGCCTGGAAAGACCTTTTTTCTAAATTTACGTTTTGTTCTCATTGTTACTGTAATTGTTGGAAACGCCATAGAACCATTGATAGGCTCAATGAGCAGCTTGCATAGCTTATATATGTGGATCTTCAGCTTTCATATGCCGCTCTTCGTGCTCGTTACAGGCTTTTTTGCCAATAAACACCTTACGGGTACACAAGGCCGTCGCATTATCATGCAAATCGGATTGCAGTACATTATTTTTCAAAGCCTCTACTCTGTGCTGGACGCCACCATATATCAGGTGCAGGGTATACATCATTCCTTTTTCGCCCCCTATTTGCTCTTATGGTTCCTGGCAAGTCATGCCTTCTGGCGTATACTGATGATCGGGATGCGTAAATGGGCGCCTGCCACTCAATTCATTTTTGCTGTCGCCGCTGGAATTGCCGTTGGGTACCTACAGCTTGATGGCGTATGGTTCAGCATTAGCCGCACTTTTGTATACCTGCCATTCTTCGTATTAGGTTATCATTTTTCGTTCCAGTCCTTTTCTCGCTTTTTTCAAAAATGGATTAAAATTACCGCTGCCGCAGTCTCCATCCTTCTATTTCTTCTGTTTGCATCTTGGGGATCAGACTTGCCGATAGGCTGGCTTTATGGAAGTATGACCTACATGCAGCTTGGGCTTCAAGAATGGTACGCAGGAATTTATCGTCTGGGCGTTTACGGGCTACAAATCACTGCTGCACTAGCGTTTATGGGGTGGATTCCTTACTCGCTTAGCCGGCTGACTGACTGGGGTTCCCGTACGTTATATGTTTTTCTACTTCACGGATTTATCGTTCGTTTTGCTGCTGTTTCTGGCCTGTACGCTTATATCAACCATTCTATAGGTGCCATGTTATTGGTGCTTTCTGCAATCTTACTGACCATTCTCTTAGCCCAACCAAGTGTAAAAAGGCTGCTGCATCCTATTGTTGAGCCCCCCGTTGGCTGGATGATCACCCTGCAGCGTGTTGCCTTAAGGCGCTCATTATAAGTGGCCTATCCCCTTGCGGATAGGTTTTTTTATACTATTTAAGGTCGGTCTCCTCATGAGAAACTTCACATTGTCCGGTAGAAAAAACGTGCTCTTTGTGATAGACTCACTAATAACAATGACTTCTCCGTTCATTATAGGCGGGAACCGTTTATACCAAAACAGCGGCATTTTTTATAGAATCGGCTTCGCCTTCTTCTCTAGGAAGCTCGTCCCCGTTCATTCTATAAACCGTATATACGCAGGTCTTTGGAGTTCATTGCGTTAATGCGACACTATATTTCATTGCAATTTATTTAGGGGGGAAATGTCAATATGGCAGCTAAGAAAATGCGTTCAGACATGATTAAAAAAGGCTTTGACCGTGCTCCACACCGTAGTCTCCTGCGTGCAGCCGGAGTAAAAGAAGAAGATTTCGGAAAGCCGTTTATTGCGGTCTGCAATTCCTATATTGATATTGTTCCAGGTCATGTGCATCTTCAAGAGTTCGGTAAGATCGTTAAGGAAGCGATTCGTGAAGCTGGCGGCGTTCCTTTCGAATTCAATACGATCGGCGTTGATGACGGTATCGCAATGGGACATATCGGCATGCGTTATTCACTACCAAGCCGTGAGATCATCGCTGACGCCTTGGAAACTGTCGTTTCCGCGCATTGGTTCGATGGCATGGTCTGCATCCCTAACTGCGATAAAATCACACCGGGAATGATGATGGGCGCATTGCGTGTCAACATCCCAACGATGTTCGTAAGTGGTGGTCCAATGAAAGCCGGCGTAGACAGTAAAGGTAAAAAACTCTCCCTTACCTCCGTATTCGAGGGCGTAGGTGCTCACCAAGTCGGAAAAATCAATGATGCTGAGTTGCTTGAATTAGAACAATTCGGTTGTCCTACCTGTGGATCTTGTTCAGGAATGTTCACTGCCAACTCCATGAACTGTTTGGCAGAGGCACTTGGACTGGCATTGCCAGGTAATGGTACCATCCTAGCTGTAGCTGATGAGCGCAGAGAATTTGTACGCAGATCTGCCACTCAACTGATGGAACTGATTAAGTTAGACCTTAAACCAAGAGATATCGTAACTAAAGAATCACTCGATAACGCTTTTGCACTGGATATGGCAATGGGTGGCTCCACCAATACGGTGCTACACACCCTTGCACTGGCTCAAGAAGCTGGTATCGATTATCCGCTTGAACGCATTAACGAAGTGGCTAACCGTGTTCCTTATTTGGCGAAGCTGGCTCCAGCATCCGATATTTTCATCGAAGATGTGGACCGCGCAGGCGGCGTTAGTGCCGTCTTGAATGAATTGCTGAAGAAACCAGGTGCTCTGTACGGAGACTGCATGACGGTTACCGGCAAAACATTAGCCGAGAACGTAATCGGACATGAGATCCAAGATACTTCCGTTATTCATAAGATCGATAACCCTTACTCCGAAAGAGGCGGTCTCGCCGTCCTATACGGTAACCTGGCTCCTGAAGGTTCCATCATTAAAGTAGGTGCAGTAGATGCTTCTGTTGGTGGATATCACAAAGGTCCTGCGATCTGCTTTGATTCCCAAGAATCCGCACTCGAAGGTATCGCTAACGGTAAGGTTAAAGAAGGCCATGTAGTCGTTATCCGTTATGAGGGTCCAAAGGGTGGACCGGGAATGCCGGAAATGCTAGCTCCTACATCGCAAATCGTGGGGATGGGTCTTGGTGCTAAGGTTGGTCTGATTACAGACGGACGTTTCTCGGGGGCTTCCCGCGGAATTAGCATCGGGCACATTTCTCCAGAGGCTGCTGAAGGCGGCCCGATCGCTTTTGTTGAAGATGGAGACATCATTGAACTCGACCTCAACAATCGCAAGATTGAACTCCTGGTTGACGAAGAAGTATTAGCGGTTCGCCGTACGGGCTGGAAAGAGTTTGAGCCTAAAGTTAAGACTGGTTACCTGGCTCGCTATTCCAAAATGGTTACCAACGCAAGTAACGGTGCAGTACTGAAGATTTAATTAGCAAATCCGAGTTCTAGTTGTTCCTGGCATACAAGAGCAGTCTACCTTAGATAATCTATGGTCGGACTGCTCTTTTTTATTGGGCACAAGAAAAAACGCCCCACAATCCATTTCTGGTTTGTGAGGCATCTATATTACGGTTCATTATATAAGACTAAATAATATCATGAATCAATTCGTTACTGTTGCCCCTGGCAATTCCACTTCTGTGAGTGAATCATTAAGTGACAACGCTTCTTCTTGCTGCAGTTTACGTTTTCTTACTGACCTTTCATCATGAGGCAGTTGCTTATTCATCTTCTTGAGTAATTCTGAGACAGGCATCAGGATTAGCTTCGGTACAAGGACCTCACTACGCTCCTTGAGCCTAGCACCACCATCTGGATGAATCACACTTAACAGGATCTTTAAGTAAAACTTGGTGGAGCGTGCGAATATGCCATCGGGCAAATCATGTACACTAAAGCCGAATTTCTCTGGCCCACGGTTAATCATACTAACCCCATAAAGTGCTTTGGCTTGCGCGAGGTTTACATCTTCGGCAATAACTTCTGCCAGCATTGGCAACCCTTTCTCCATTCTGCGGATCATGCGAATCGCAAGTTGAGCAGAAGAACGAGAATGAATACCTAACTCGAATAATTGCCTGTTATCAATATGCAGCTCAATGACTTTATCACCTTTACTCAGCAAGGTTCCATCACCAAGTTCAACAGGCTCTCCCTGATATTTACGCATTCGATAATGCATGAATGGATCGGCCGGGTTAATCGTCTTGAGCTGGAACATCACTTGGAATACCTGCTCCCAAGCCAACCAGAGTCCGACCAGTACTCGTTTACCAAAGGATAAACGCCGAATCGGTGATTTCTCCGCCATCTTGATCATGTCATCCACTCGAATGCTGCGCAGTCCTCTTCTTTGGGCCTCCTGCAGCGTCAGTTCAAGGGCTACAAGCATATTCTCGGGTGCGTCCGGATCGGCACCTAACGTTGTGCCACTATCATGCAGCAGCATCACTTCACCGGGATTCAATCGCGCCAGCATCTTCTCAGTGAGACGCTGCGCACCAAGCTTCTCACGCCAATCTCCAAACATTACCGACCATAGAACAATTTCAACTTGGCGACGCTTGGAAATATCGAACAAATTGACAATCCCCCAAGGTGGACGGTAATAAGTACTACGCTCGCCTATTATGTTGTAGATAATATCATTCGTGCGCTGAATCTGCCGACGAACGGTTGCGGGCCGCATGAGCCAGTTCGTCTTGTGAACATAATTATGAATTCCAATAAGATGTCCCTCTTCATGTATCCGCCTAATAAGATCCGGATAACGTTCAGCGTTAGATCCTACTACAAAAAAGGTTGCTTTTGCATCATACTTCTTCAATAAATCCAGAAGTAACGGTGTAAATCGAGGGTCAGGTCCATCATCAAAGGTCAACGCGAACTCATTTCGCCCAGTTCCTTTACGAAAGACACGGTAACCAAAAATGCGGCTAATCATACCCGGGATAAAAGCATAAAAAGATGAGATATAAAATAACCAGAGCAGCAAAGTCTGCATATGAATTCCTCGCTTTTCCAGAGTTGACTTTGGCTCGCCTTACGTCTGCAAGCAGAACCTGTGATACGGCCAAGTGAAGTTAGATAAAAAATACGTTACCCCCTATTTTAACACATGTATCAAAGAAATAGACGGTTTTTAGGTAAAATCATGTACAATGTATTCAAGCTGACCTATCAACTTATTAAAAAAGGGAGTTGTTTATATCTATGCTGCCGTTATACAAAAAATATTGGCGCACGTTCTTCGACATTGGATTAATTGTCCTCACGGTCTATCTGGTTATGTTCGCCTTCAGTAAATTGTATCAGTTAGCTGCACCTGTATTCCTATCTTTTTTTGTATTTTTGCTTATTGAACCGCTTGCCCGTTTCTTGAACCGACGGGGGCTTGCTAAACCATTCGCTTCAGCGATCTCAGTGCTTCTGTTCTTAATCGTTCTTCTGGGTACGTTATTTGGCGCTGGGCTATTGGTCACCATCCAAGCGCTTCACTTTCAAGATAACCTTCCTAAGTATACATATGTGGTGCAACAACATTTCGTGGAATCCACAACCTACCTTCAGCAAAAAATCGAAAGCTTGCCGCCGGATATTACCGATAAAGTAAATGGCTACTTTAAAGATGCCACGAATGTTCTTACTGGATGGCTTGTTACTTTTCTAAAATATATGGTCGGTGTGCTCGGATCCTTCTCCTCCTTCATGGCTAATTTTGGGATCGCCATTATTTTAGCGTTTTTCCTTAGTATGGAGATTAAAGATTGGCGCAAGATTGCCCATGACAAAATGCCAAAAACATTTAAAACTGCTTACGCTTTTTTGCAGGGCAACGTCTTTAAAGCCATCGGCTCTTATTTAAAAGCCCAGCTTATTCTGATCAGCATTACCTTTGTTATCGTACTGGTTGGCTTATTCATACTAAGGACCGGTAACGAAATCACTATGGCGCTTATCTGTGCTGTATTTGATGTCTTGCCGCTCCTTGGTGTAACGACGATTTTAGTCCCTTGGATCATCTATCTGTTCATTGTTGGCAATACCTCATTAGCAATCGGTTTAATCGTACTCCTGGCGATTGTATTGATTGTAAGACAGCTGCTTGAACCGAAGATTACCGGGAATTCGATTGGCGTATCGTCTGCTTTTCTGATGCTGTCCTTCGTCATTCTGTCCACATCCGCTTTCGGTATGGCCGGTCTGATCCTGTCGCCGATTCTGCTTATTCTGATCAAAGAACTAATTCAACAAGGATATCTTCAGAGCTGGATCTATTTGCCTCAAGAAGAGTTTATCGTTTCGCCCTTTGCTGCAAATGGCCCTTCATCTAAGGGCAAGGCCACTGCTACTCCTCCGGAGCCTCAAGCTTCTGTAGAAGACGATAATAAATCAAATATCTGACCGAACAGCTTAATGGCGAGATGCGGACTATCCGGAGCGACATTCTCTACTGCAACTGATACAGCATATTTTGGGTGATCCACCGGACCGTAGCCGATAAACCATTGATTGTTGCGTGCTACGCCCTTAACCAGCGTCTGTGCCGTCCCAGATTTACCTGCAACAGGCCAGTGTGTGCTTTGTAGACGGGTTCCCGTTCCTTCTGTTACAACTTTGCGCATCATGGACAGTAACTGGCGGGCTGTAGACTCAGAAATCCTCCCTGCTGAGGAAGGGGACAGATGTCCCGGCAGCTCCTCCAGCTTCTGCCCGTTCGCAAATGTGATTCGCTGCAGAATCCTTGGTGCCCTTACTTCACCTCCGTGCAGTAGCGTTACAATAAGATTAGCTGCTTGTAAGGGTGTGACTTGTACATCCCGCTGTCCAATTGCAGTTTGTACCCTGGCTCCCTTGTCATCCGGCAGTAAGGTAGTAAAGATGGTTCCCTTTTGCTCTCCGGAAAGTGGCTTTAGAAGTGGAAACCCAAGTGTCTTCTCGGCTTGCCAGCTGATATCTCTACCGAGTCCTAGCGCCAGTGCAGTTGATTGAAGCTGGATACCGCTTAAGCGCTCTGCCAGAGCAGCAAATACAGTATTACAGGACACGGCGAATCCTTGCGCCAGCGTAAGGGGTCCGTGTCCTTTTCCTGTCAGACAAGACAATCCATATTTCTCAAATTGCCCTGAACAATAAAAAAGCTCATCAGCGGAGGTTACACCCGCTTCTAAGGCCGCGGCGGCTGTAACGATTTTGAAGATCGATCCAGGAACGGCAGCCTGGAGTGCCCGATTGTTCCACTCCCCGCCTTGCGGAGATATCTTCTCTGGATTATAAAAGGGTAAAGATACCATGGCTTCAATATCTCCCGTCCCGGTATCTAACACCACTATGGCTCCTTCCTTCATTCCGGATTTGAGCGCAAGCTCCTCAATTCCCTCCTGAAGCTTTTTATCAATCGTTGTATATAACGACAGAGGGAAATAAGGATTGCCCGGAGCTTTAACTTGAATGGGACTGCCTGGAAGGCGATTCCCACGCGCATCCACTTGAACATATGCTTCCGTGTGTCCTACCCCTTGAAGCAAAGGCTCTAATGTCTTCTCTAAACCGTCCGTTCCCGTCATAGGAACTCTAAGACCCGTAGGAGAAGCTTTAGCTCCAGCATGCATAGTGGCTTCCGATAAATAGCCTAGCCATTGCCGACCTGAAGAAATCCCATCATATCTGCGTGCGAAAGGAAGCACGCCTACTCCGTCGATCCCCAGTGCACTCACTTCTTCTGCCTGTGCCTGAGACAACGCGAGTGGTCCTTTTCCCACTGAAGATGGCCATAGTAAAGGTTCTTTAAGTGACGACCGCTTATTTAACAGTTGTTCATAGCTGACACCCAGAATCTCCGCCAGTCGGTGCATGGGTTTAGCTTCTTCGTAAACAACCTTCGTCACAGATTTCTTAGCCATCTCCTCTTGTGGAAAAAAAGCCGCCGTCCAAATGGTTTCCCCCGCAAGAGGCTCATTCTTGCGGTCATACAGACGTCCCCGACCGCTATCCAGTACAGTCTCCCGTTCACTTTGAATTTCCGCCATCTTCGCAAGTGTATATTTTGTTCCAGGAACCGTCTGTTCCTTCATAATTAGCTGAACCCACGCCAGCCTAAGGATCAACACAGCTACAGCCGCAGATAAAATAAGAAGACCGCTGAATACACGCCGATGTTTGTTATTACGCAATGTCTTCCCTCCTGAGCAGACTCCACACCTATTATGTCCTACCTACATCCATTAGAATCGCCATAAAATGTTCATTGCAACATCAGAAGCTAAAATTTATATTCTGGCTTGTCACCGCTCAAAACAAAGAACCGCTTCTCCAAAAGGAATAAGCGGTTCTTTAATTTAGTATTCTGTTACGGCTACCCTACACGCTGAACTTCGATAATTTCTCCTTTAACTGCAAGGATGCATCCTCCAGCTTCAAAGAAAGCTCTACCAAATGATCACTTACACTTTGTTGCTCTCCACTAAGTGAGGCAACTTCTTGAGAGGCAGCTGATGATTCCTCAGCTATTGAGCTTACGTTGCTCATCGAATCGGATAGAACCTTTTGCGATTGACTCAGGCTGTCCATCGACACAGTTACAGCATTCAGACGGGCGATAAAATGCTGCATCTGATCCTGCACAGATACGAAGATATCGCTAGTGCTCTGCACGGAAGTCATTTGCTGATTAAAGAGCGGTGCAACTTCTGAAAGAACCACAACCGTCTCGTTCATATCTCTCATAACGGTATCTGTTATTTCTGCCACAACAGCAATAGACTCTTTCGATTGATCTGCAAGCTGGCGTATTTCATCGGCTACCACCATGAATCCTCGCCCGGCCTCGCCTGCTCTTGCTGCTTCAATGGTGGCATTCAGAGACAAGATATTCGTCTGCTGAGTAATATTTTGCATCACATTAAGAACCTTCATAACGGAAGATGCCGTTTCTGTCAGCTCGTTAACCTTCATCACAAGCTGATTCGTCTTCAGGCCCGTCCTATTCGTCTCATTAAGTAATTCTTTCAACCTGTTGAAGCCTTCCTCACTGAGTTCACCGATGCTATGTGCGGTGTGATCCATCTCGTGAGTAGCTGAATTAACTAAATCCATCTGTACCGAAATTTGCCCCGTCAACTCATTGCCACGATCAGCTTCCAAGGCTAGACTGCCAGCACCACCCGCAATTTCTTCCGTGGCCGCGGCAATATCCATAGCTGCATCAGCTGTCTTGCGCGAAACACCGCTAAGCTCATCGGCGGTTTCCAGTACCTTCCGAGCGGTTTCATTCGTATGGATAACCAGCTCTGTTATTCGTTCCATCATCATGTTAAAAGAACTGGATAACTGACCGATCTCATCACGTGAGGTGATATTCGTACGCACCCCTAGATTCCCTTCGGCTCCCTCTGACATCAAATTCTTAAGTCTGGTCAGCGGTCGAGATACCATTCTGAACATCCAATACCCTATCAAAATGGCGATAATAGCAGCTACAGCAACAATAATATAAGTAGTCTTGAGAATACGCAGCGCGTCTTTCGTCAAGTTCTCAGCTGGTACAACACCAAGTAATCTCCATCCCGAGGTCTCTAGTGTTCCATATACAGCTAATATAGATTTACCCTTCTCATCCTTTGTTGGCAATGAGCCTGCTGTATTCTGCAGCCCCCCCAAAAGCGTCCCTCCCAAATTCAGATATGTATCTGTGCCCACTTGCTGGGAGGAGGCAATCAATTCATCCTTATTCGTCAGCAATTGCATGTAAGAGCTTGTTCCAAGATCTACTTTACGAAGCTGATTTTCTAATTCGCTAATTCTAATATCGTTAATGACTATGTATCCCGAGCTTTTAGAATCACCGGCAATCGATTTGGCCAAATGGAAAACACCTGACGTATTTCCTTCCTGGCCCTGTAATTCACGTGGAATCCATACACTCTGTGGCTTCTCCTCTAGCTGCTTAAACCATGAGGATTCTCTGAAACTCTCAATAAAAGCGCTATCTTTTGTACCCGCCGAAGAAATCGGAAAATCTTCATTCATCGGAATAAGGTATACGGCCTCCACACCGTTTGATGCCGTGAGCCAATCATTTAGCTGCGCACTAATCTGGTTAGATAGTACCTTACGTTCCTCATTACTTGTAGTGGGATTATTCCCTTGTTTGAGTGCACTTTGAATTTCATTGTCGTACAAGATTCTTCCTAGACCATCCTCATAACGTAACAATTCCACATCAAACTTCTCAGCGGTTTGAACGACTGTCTGTTGATTGGCTGACAGCGCATTCGTCTCGATCGTATGCTCAGCTACGGAATAGGAAGTGTAGCCGAGAGAGAGCACGAGCACCATCGTCGAAACAAAGAAGATGAGAAAAAGCCGCACCCCAATGGATTTGGATGGATGCAGCTGGAATCGTCTTTTTTCTTTTTTCACTTGTACTTTCATCTAATCATTCACCACCGTTGTCGTCTGTTATGCCTACTGGCTTATCGTTTACAAGGTCATGAACATTTGTAACACCCGATCGGAAAGATATGGCAAATACTCATGACCGTACTCATAATAAACCATAAGCTCTTTGGGCGCTAGTACTTTGTTGTACGCGGCAAACTGCGTTGAAGGTGGACAAATCACATCGGATAACCCTGTAACCCATAACATTTTGGCTTGAATTCGCTCCGCGAGATTCTGAATATCGATGTAACCCAGTCTATTAAAAATCTCGTCCTCACGTAAATGATGAGGATCAAAAAAGCGGAAATAATAGTTAATTTCCTCATAAGCTGACGTAGTGATATCAAGCTCCCAAGCCCGTCTATAATCTGAAAGAAACGGATACACAGGAACGGCCATGCTCATACGCGGCTCTAATGCTGCACAAGCTACAGTAAGCGCTCCGCCTTGAGATAAACCAAAAGCACCTACTCGTGCTGGATCAACTTCCTCCATAGACATCAATATTCGAGCAGTCTGCGCTGTATCCAGAAACACATTACGATAGTAAAGGTTGTGCGGATTAGGATCGTCAATGCCGCGAATAATATGTCCACGAATGGTTGTGCCTTTTACTGTAAGATTATCTTCGGAAAGTCCGCCTTGTCCCCGGCAATCCATCGCAAGGACACTAATCCCATGGGCCGCATAAGTCACCTTCTCCATCCAATCCCCGCTGTCACAGGAATATCCATGAAACATCACGACACCAGAACCTTTTTCTGAACCCCTTTTCTTCGGTCTTACATATTTACAATGGATTCTTGCTCCACCAACGCCGGTAAAATACAGATGAAAACATTCCGCCAGCTCGCTGACGAACTCCGCAGGCTCTAGCTCATAATCTAGTGACTGGGCGTCCAGATCATGCAAAGCCCGCTCCCAAAATGCGTCAAAGTCGACTGGTTTTGGGCTGCTTCCGTTATATTTTTTTAATTGTGACAATGTCATGTCGTTTCCCATATTTAGGTCCTCCTTAAGGTTTTTCCACTTAAAAAACAATGGAAACGGAAAACCCGCTTATGTGAGTTTTCCGTTAGTTTCTTCTAATAACAAGAGCTCGCTAGTTGCACTAAACACCACCAAACAGGTTAGTTTAAGTGCACTTTGTGCAATAGAATCTCTCCATATGAGCATCAGTTGGTGTTCTATTGTACTTTGTGCAATCAGTTCGAGCGAAACCGAGCATAAGAGTGATTTTTGCGGATATCCATTGCAGAGAGTGCAATAGATTCTATTTTTCAAACGAAATCGAGAGTTTCTATTGCAGAGAATGCAATGAAAAGCTCAAGCCACATAACACATAACACAAAGCGCGCAACGTGCAGAACCCAGCACACAAAATACAGCACACTACACGCCGCACACTTTTTTCGAACGCTGCTCAGCCACCAAATATCTACCCAACTACACTCTACCTAAAGCTTGTTCCTCAAAGGTTGTTCACCCTATTAAATTTTACCTAAACCCGCATCATCGCCAACCTCTTCATGGGTGTCGATGACATAGTTGACGATTTCATCAACAGTTGTATATGCAACGCCTACATAAGTGTCAGCAGCGCCATAATAGATGGCGATACGGCCCGATTCTGCATCATGCAGAGTGGCACATGGGAACAGAACGTTATTCACAAAACCTCTTTCCTCATACCATTCTTCAGGAGTTAGCACAAAATTTTTCGAGCGATATTTTACTTTCGACGGCTCGTTAATATCCAAAATAACTGCACCCATGCTATATACAAGACCGTTGCAGGTTCCTGTAACGCCATGGTAGAACATCAACCAGCCTTCTGTAGTTTCAATCGGTGCAGGTCCGCCGCCAATCTTGACACTTTGCCACCAGCCTTGGCCACCTTTACTCATGACATGGCGGTGTTTACCCCAAAATACAAAGTCAGGGCTTTCACTAAGGAATACATCACCGAATGGTGTATGTCCGCTGTCACTTGGACGGGACAACATCACAAAGTTATTATTGATTTTTCTAGGGAACAATACACCGTTCCGGTTGAAGGGCAGGAATGGATTTTCCAAGCTGGTAAATGTTTTGAAATCTTGCGTTTTAGCAACACCGATAGCTGCGCCGTAAAAATCTGTACACCAGATAATATAAAATGTATCTTCGACCTTAACCAGACGTGGATCGTAAGCATAACGCGGCTGATAAGAGTTACCTTCTTCATCTATAAATCGGATCGGCTCATCATCGATTTCCCAATCTAGACCGTCAACACTATGTCCCATGCGCAAATGCGGACGCGTTGTGTTATCTTCTACACGAAATACTCCGATAAAACTACCTTCAAACGCAGTAACCGCACTATTAAAAATACGGGCTACTCCTTTTGCAGGATTTCTTTTGATAACCGGGTTATCATTATGTCTCCAAATCGGGTTCTCGTAGCCAGCAGGCTTATCCTGCCAAGGCATGTTCGGGATGTTCACTGCACTCGCTCCTACCAATTTCACTTCATTCATTAGTATTCCCTCCAAATGTATGCAACTTTTCAGTATGCTACTTTATCTAGTGCTGCTATGAAATCTACTACTAAGCTTACTTAACGGAACCTTGCGAAAATCCATTGTAGATATACTTTTGCAACGCGGTAAACACAACCAATGTCGGAATAATCGCGATCATAATCGCCGCACATATTACTTCCCACTGCGATCCATATGGACCTTTAAACTTAAAGAGTGCTGTGGAGATCGTTTGGAGATCTGTTTTCGGCATATATAGGAAAGGAGTGTAAAAATCGTTATAAATATTTACGCCCTTCACAATAATTACTGTTACAATTGCCGGTTTCAGCAGTGGCAAAATAATTCTCCAATAAATCGTCCAATACGAAGCCCCGTCCAGCATCGCGGATTCATCCAGTGACTCGGAAATCGAATCCAGAAACTGCATGAAAATATATACAGCGATAATATCCGTACCGAGGTACATCACGATGGGTGCCCATCTGGTATTAAACAAGCCCAAGTGATTGATGATTTGGAAGGTTGCCACTTGCGTTGTAACACCCGGAATCAGGGTAGCAATCAGAAACATACTGATAAGAACTTTACTGCCTTTAAATTTGAAGCGGGATAAAATATAAGCCATCATCGAACCCGTCAGCGTTGCACCCAGGATAGAGATCACAACGATAATGACAGTGTTTTTAAATCCTAGAAGCATTTTGCCATCAACAAAAGCCTTAGTGTAGTTGGAGAAATTCAGCCAATTCTCTGGTAGCGTTAACGGTCCGGTTGAAGCGTATTCCGGCCCTGTTTTTAATGAGGCAAAAAATACAACTACGATAGGTATCAATGCTGCAAGTGCTCCCAAAATCAAGGTGAGATATTTGAATATACTAGCAGTGGTATATTTTACAGAATGCATAGTTTATTTCTCCTCCTTGATCAGAACGCGCTGCAAAATAGTAACTACTATAACGATACCCAGCAAAACTACGGCCATCGCTGAAGCCAATCCAACTTTGCTATATTTGAACGCTACATCGACTGTCTGAATAACAAATGTGCTACTTCCGTTAGATCCGCCTGTCATGACGTATGGAATTTCAAACACACCAATAGCGCCACTGACCGCAAGAATCAGGTTCAATTGCAGAATACGTTTAATACTTGGCAAAATAATATGCATAAACTGATGCCATCTGTTTGCACCATCAATCTCAGCAGCTTCATAAATATCCGAACCGATCGAGGAAATAGCCCCAAGGAAGATCAGGAAGTTCATCCCCATGTATCTCCACAGTGACGCACCTGCGAGCGAGAAGTTAATCAAATTCGGATTGAGCAGCCACTTCTGCTGTAAACCGCTGAGTCCGAGCAGGTTAAGAATCGTATCTAGCGTTCCATCTGGTTTGAAAAAGAACAAAAAGATAAAGCCGATCGCTACACCGTTTAGCAAGGTTGGGAAGAACAAAATCCCTTTGAATAAATTTTTCATGCGAACACTAAAGCTCAGTATGGTTGCAAAATACAAAGCAAGTGCCATCTGAATAAAGGTAGTGAAGAAATAATACAAGCTGACCTTAAATACGGAAAAATACTCCGGTTTCGTAAAAATGGTTTTGTAGTTTTCTAACCCAACGTACTCCATATTTTTACTTAGGCCATTCCAGCTGGTGAAGCTGTACCGAAACATACTGATTACTGGATAATAAGCAAATGTGAGTAGTAATACGATCGGCACTAATGAGAACAAGCATATGATGGCAATCCGTTGATTTTTGTAACTCAAATTCGAAAACTTGAACACCCGATACACCTCCAGAAAAGCATCCTCATTTATTTATGACTCGTTTAAATGTGAAGGGGGAAATGCCCGTTAGCATATCCCCTCCCACATCCACTACCGTCTATAGCATTTAAGAAAGCTTATAGTTGTTTACTGTGCTGTGACTTTAGCGCGAGCGGCTTTCCACTTGTCGTTGAGGTCCTTCATGATGTCATCATAGGATTCTTTTCTGTTGCCAATTGCGGCTTCAATAATCCGTTTCTTGAAGTCTGGTTGCCAAGCACCGATTTCGGCTTGTTTGTCGATTTCATCAGACCAGCCTTCTTCGCCGGCTTTAGCAGCTGCAAGTGTATCAAAGGTTACTTCAGTACCTTCATATTGTTTCAGAATTTCTGGAAGCTCTGCACCGATAGCCGGGCTCATACCGCCACCTTCAGTCGTTGGGTAGCCAGATTCGTTAATGAACCAATCCACCCAAGCTCTAGCAGCTTCTTTGTTTTTACTATGAACGCTGACACCCAGATTGTAGTCACCAGCAAGTGGTACAAGGATTTTATCTGCATTCGTAGGGAATGGCATAAAGCCAACATCATCTGGATTCGTTGCTAAACCTTTGATTTGACCGATTGCCCAAGATCCAAGGACCATCGTGCCGATTTTTCCGTTAGCCAGATTCGCTTTGGAAGATTCCCAGTCTGTAGTCGTCGGATCTTCTTCAATCAAACCTTTTTGTGCTGCATCGTACAGGATTTTGTACAGCTCATAGTGAGGTTGACCTGGAACATAGTTATCGTCGCTAGCCACTTGACCAATGTTCACATAATCACGGTTACCAGCTACTGTAGCCAGATCCGCTTCCCATTGGGTCAATGTCCAGCCAGCTGCGTAGTTTGTGTACAGAGGCACAGCTTTCGTTTTATCTTTAACAGATTGCAGAGCAGTTAAGAATTGTTCAGGCGTTCTTGGAACCTCTGTAATCCCGGCATCTTTAAAGACTTGTTTGTTGTAAATAATACCGTTAAAGTTGATGGTCATTGGAATTCCGTAAGCCATTCCATCTACTGCTCGTTCTTCCACACCTGTATATTGTTTTTGCATATCTTCGAGTGTACCCAGTGGTTCGAAGAAATCGGGAATATCTTTAATAGCTATGCTTGTAGGTAACAACAGAACGTCGCCATAGTCACTAGTGCTCATGCGAATTTTAATTTGATCTTCGTAAGTAGCAAGCGCTTCAAAGTTTACTTTTACATCAGGATATTTCTCATTGAACTTAGCCGCATACTCTTTGAATACGGTATCAACAATATCCGTTCTTTGCGTAATAACCGTGATATCCCCTTTAATATCCTTGGCTGCTGCATCATCAGCCGGAGCTGCCGTCGCCTCTGTTGAGGATCCATTGCTTCCTGTGTTTTTAGCGCCTTCATTGTTGGTGTTGTTGTTTGAGGAACAACCGCTAAACAATCCTGCCATAAGTGTCAGTGCCATCAAGCCCATCATTGTTTTGCCTTTTTTCATGCTTTTACGACCCCTCTCTTCAATTCGACTCTAATTTGGTTTAATAACAAAAATAATAACTTTTATCATCACTATCAATTTAATAGAGTAATCACTAGTATCAAACTCACTGAAATACTCTTAAAAAAAAGTGATGATATCGCTTACAAACTCATTATAGATCTATTTTTAACGCAAAACGATGGTTTGAATTGCTTTTTCTGGTCTTGTATTTGTTATTTTTGTTTTTATTATGGTGTTTTTATTATCTAATTTATTGAAAATAACCACAAAAAAAGAGAGCTTATCGCTCTCCTAAATAATAGCTTCCTATATAGGACTAAAACTCACGTTCCATTTTCGGTAATTTACAGCCACTTTTGTAATCCTTAGGTGTCATACCACACATTTTCTTGAACAATTTATTAAAATAAACCGGATCACTATAGCCAACCTTATCGGCAATTTCATAATTTTTTAAGTCGGGATGCTCGATCAGCAATTCTTTCGCCTTAGTAATACGAATCCGAATTAGATAATCGGTGATGGTTTGCCCCGTCTTTATTTTAAACAACCGGCTGAGGTAGCTCGCATTCATACCGACGGTCTCCGCCAAACGCTCAAGTTCGAAGTTCTGATCATACTCCCTCTCCAGTATGCTTTTAGTCTGTTCAACTACGTAATGCTCTCCACCATCTGCCGCTTGAGAGAACATCTCCTCCTGCTCTGTGACGTTCTTTTTCTTTGTATCCTCTACTCTCTTGAGCAATTCATATAGCTGAGTCTTATCAATAGGTTTTAGTAAATAATCCATCACCCCATGGCGGATTGCTCGGCGGGCATATTCAAATTCACTAAAACCGCTAAGAACGGCAATAGGTATATCCTCCATATGTCCTCTAACCTGTTCAATCAACATAAAGCCATCCATTCTAGGCATTTTGATATCTGTAATAAGCAGATCAATGTCATCTCGGGATAACTTTTCAAAATGCTCCCAGGCTTCCACCCCGTTACCGTAGGATCCAATTACATGTACATCTAGCTCCATCCTCGATGTGATTTTTTCGAGCCCCCTGCGAATGACCTCCTCGTCGTCCGCAATCATAACATTTATCATTTGAGCACTTCCCTCCAGTTGTATCTGCCAGTTATTATGATTGCTCCATCATCACGAATAGAATTCTTCCTATGTATTACGTCAATGTACGATTACACTCTTTTATAGTCTTGTATTTACTATAACGAAAGTTATTCTAATTTCCCAGCTGCAACTATAAATTGTCCTTGAAATCATCTTCGAAAAAGTATATAACTGAATTAAGTTGTTATTATAAACTAACAAATTAATAATAACTATATAACAAAATTATTTTACTAATTATTCTCTTTTCTATTTTCAATGTAAGGTGGGGATTCTCGATGATATTTAACAACGAATACATTGCAGGCATAACCTGGGGCTTCTCGGGTACACGTGGTTCATGGAAAACGGAAGAAGCGGAACGTTCGATGGAACTCATGTCTTCAGTCACTGGAGCGAACTGGACGGCCATTGCCTTTAGTGCGCTTCAAGCTACCGCTCATTCTACGGAAATTCCCTATGGGGAGGCGCCAACCGTTACCGACGAAGAAGTGCAACAGTCCATCAGTAAAGCGAAGTCACTGCAGCTAAAGGTATGCCTGAAGCCGATCGTTAATTGCGCGGACGGAACTTGGCGTGCTCACATTAACTTTTTCGATAAGGATGTTCCTTGCGAGCCTAAATGGTCTGAGTGGTTCAGCTCTTATACTAAATTTATTCTGCATTATGCTGCTATTGCTGAAGAAACAGGCTGTGAGATGTTCTGTATCGGCTGCGAGCTTGTACAAACGGATAGACGAGAAACCGAATGGCGTACGCTTATTGCCGAGGTTCGGAAGGTTTACTCAGGAATTCTTACTTATAATTGCGATAAGTATCAGGAGGATAACGTGACCTGGTGGGATGCGCTCGATGTGATTTCTTCAAGTGGATATTATCCAGCTAACGATTGGGAAGCTCAGCTCGACCGGATTGAGCATGTGGTGAGATCACAGAATAAGCCATTCTTTTTCATGGAAGCGGGTTGCCCAAGCCGAAGCGGGAGTGCGGCGATTCCTAATGATTGGACCTTGAAGGGTGAACCAAGTCAAGCAGAACAAAGCAAATTCTATCAGGCAATGTTTCAAGGCTGTGAGCGCAGAGATTGGGTTCAGGGCTTTATGCTTTGGGATTGGCCTACTCATCTTTATCCAATTCATGAAGCAGAACACAATGATGATTATTGTATGTATGGCAAACAAGCCGCTGGGATCATCAACGATTACTTCACCTCGAAAATCAATAAGTAATGTGAGGAGTGACTACTTACCAATGATTAATTCACCAGAATTATGGTTGACCCAGCTTGAGGATGAGCTACAGGGTAATATTCTTAGTTTTTGGATGAAACAGACGAAGGACGAAATCAATGGCGGTTTTGTTGGTGAAATCGACAATCAGCTGAACATTGCACCTGACGCGGAGAAAAGCCTTGTGCTTAATGCCCGTATTCTTTGGTCCTTTGCCAGCGCTTACCGGATCTACGGCAAGACAGAATATCTGGCCATGGCAGAGCGTGCCTATGCCTATTTGATGGATCATTTCATCGATAAGGAGTATGGCGGATTATACTGGATGGTGAATGCTGAAGGCAAACCTTCTCAGGAGAAAAAACAGATCTATGGTCAAGCTTTTGCTATCTACGCATTGGCTGAATTCTACCGCGCGACTGGACGGCCTGAGGTGTTAGATGAGGCTATTCAAATATTCCATCTTGTTGAGAAATATGGCTATGATTCAACTTATAAAGGTTATGTTGAAGCTTTATCTCGGGAATGGCAAATCACGGATAACCTCAGTCTTAGCAGCAAGGACTTGAATGAGAAAAAATCAATGAACACGCATCTACACGTGTTGGAAGCGTATACCGGACTTTATCGAGTATGGAAGTCAGAGGAGTTGGCGAGTACGCTGGCTGAGCTAATCGAAACGATGCTGGACCATATCATTGATAACGAAGGCAAGCATTTTCATCTTTTCTTAGATGAGGCATGGAATGTAAAGTCAGATATTATCTCCTATGGACATGATATCGAAGGCAGCTGGCTGCTTGTGGAAGCCGCAGAAATACTTGGCGAAGAAAAGCTGCTACAGCGTGTTCGAACCGTCGCTATCTCCATGGCAGAAGCTGTTCTTGCAGAAGGTATAGATACCGATGGCGGGATATGGAATGAAGCTGATCCGAGCGGATTGCTAAGCAAAGATAAAGATTGGTGGCCGCAAGCGGAGGCGGTTGTTGGATTCTATAATGCTTATCAGCTGACCGGTGACAGCAAATTTAACGAGGCTGCCCAAGCCTCCTGGACTTTTATCGATAAATATATGGTGGATCACAAACTAGGCGAATGGTACTGGGGCGTGGACGAGAACCATCTGCCCCTCCCTCACGCAACCAAGGTTAGTGCCTGGAAATGCCCTTATCATAACAGCAGAGCCTGCTTCGAAATGATCGCACGACTGAATTCAACCCTAAAGGAGACTGTATAATGTCATCGTTATTTCATGAACGCAAACAACAATTAACAGAACGTTATGAAGCGCTGATCACCCGTAACAATGAAAAGCTCCCTTATGGAAACGGTATTTATGACCGTTATGCTTATCCACTGCTTACCGCTGAGCACGCTCCTCTAATCTGGCGTTACGACTTCAACCCTGACACTAATCCTTACTTCGCTGAAAGAATCGGCGTCAACGGCGTTTTCAACCCGGGTGCCATTGCACTGAACGGCAAATTCTATCTCGTTGCCCGTGTTGAAGGCAATGACCGCAAATCTTTTTTTGCTGTAGCAGAAAGCGACAATGGCGTAGACGGCTTCCGCTTCTGGGATCATCCAGTCGTGTTGCCTGAGACAGAAGTTCCGGATATCAACGTTTACGACATGCGCTTAGTAAGTCATGAAGATGGCTGGATCTATGGCCTCTTTTGTACAGAACGTAAAGATCCAGACGCCCCACACGGTGACCTTTCCAGTGCAGTAGCACAATGTGGTATAGTTCGCACAAAGGATCTGAAGACCTGGGAACGTCTGGCCGATCTTAAGACAGGTTCTGCTCAACAGCGCAATGTCGTGCTCCACCCTGAATTTGTGGATGGAAAATACGCCTTCTACACTCGCCCACAGGATGGCTTTATTGATGCAGGCTCCGGTGGCGGTATTGGCTGGGGACTCTCGGATACGATTGAGGATGCCGTGATTACAAGTGAGACAATCATGGATGAGCGCCACTACCATACCATCAAGGAAGTTAAGAATGGCCAAGGTCCAGCTCCAATCAAAACACCAAAAGGCTGGTTGCATATCGCACACGGTGTGCGAAACACTGCCGCTGGGCTTAGATACGTCCTTTATGCCTTTTTATCTGATCTGGAGGAGCCAAACAAAGTCACACATTCACCAGGCGGTCATTTCATCGCACCAGACGGTGAAGAACGTGTCGGTGATGTCTCCAACGTTGTATTCTGTAACGGTGTAATTGCACGCGATAACGGTGAGATCTATATCTACTACGCTTCCTCCGACACCCGCATCCATGTAGCAACAACTACGGTTGATCAAATGTTAGATTACGTACTGAACACACCAGAAGATCCACTCCGCTCTTATGCTTGTGTAGAGCAACGTATCGCCCTCATCGATCGTAATTTAGCGCTGTAAATAAGAGTTCAGAGTCCTTAAAAATCAACAGAGCAGCGATTCTCCTTAATGGAGGGTCGCTGCTCTGCGTTTTTGATCATTCTGTGTCCCCTAGCACGTTACTATGGGTATTTGATAGTGTTTACTAATGCTCTTTCGACTTGTAAATCTGTTCATCGATACTCCCTTATTGTTGATAAATATCCATACTTTTTAGCCGTTTAATGATTAATTCCTATAGATTAAGCTCAAAATAGCTCAGTAATCCCCTAACTCCAAGGAGGCTGAGATATAAATGTTCAAACGTATGGATGAGATCATGATCGAAATTCCTGAAGTTGAGAAGCCAGATCCCAATGCTGCTGCCGCTGTACAAGAACTGCTTGGCGGAAAGTTTGGAGAAATGTCGACCCTTAACAATTATCTCTATCAATCCTTTAATTTCCGTTCAAAAGACAAACTGAAACCCTTTTATGATTTGGTGATGAGTATAACAGCGGAAGAGCTAGGCCATGTGGAGCTAGTTTCGCATGCCATCAACAAATGCCTTCGAGGGTCAACAAGTTATAAAGAGCCAGATTCCACCCCTCTAGGTTCCGTAAAAGATGCGCGTTTATCCTATCACTTTCTGGCGGGGGCTCAAGGTGCTATGCCTTTTGATTCAACGGGGAATCCATGGACCGGAGCAAATGTATTTAATAGCGGCAACCTAGTGGAAGATCTGCTACATAACTTCTTCCTCGAATGTGGAGCCAGAACACATAAAATGAAAGTTTACGAAATGACGGACCATCCAGCTGCACGCGCTGTAGTCGGATTCCTCTTAGTGCGCGGTGGCGTCCATGTGGTCGCTTATGCCAAAGCCATCGAAATCGCAACAGGTGTTAATGTAACGAAACTAGTGCCTGTTCCTTCGTTAAATAACAAATCGTTTAGTGAAGCGAAGAAATATGAGGAGAAAGGTGTGCATACAAAGCTGTACACCTGGAGTGACAGTGACTTCGGCGCCATCGATCAGATTTGGAAGGGAACCCACCCAGAGGATAACCTCCCTCTTGAAGTTATTAAGGGAGCACCTAAAGGCTTCCCGATCCCCGTAGCTCCTGCAGTCGAAGAGGAGTTCGCCCCAGGAATCTCCCCCGAAGACTTTAAAGAAATTGCCAAACGCCTCAAAATGGCTGGAAATATTACAGAATAATATTTAACGTGAATCTGGTGAGGAATTTACGCAGCGTCTTCCTCACCATAGGTTCACTTTTTTTAATTGTACAAAGCCCGATATTCATCCTCCAGCATAGACATCAGAATCATGTTATGAAATTCTCCGTCTACATAAAGAGCATCCCGCTCCACACCATCGTGCTTGAAACCAAGCTTCTCATAGACATGAATGGCTCTTGGATTAAAAGGATATACACCCAGATGGATACGATGCAGCTTCAAGGCTTCAAAGCCATATCGCAGCATTTGAGTCATAGCCTCAGTACCGTAACCCTTCCCTCTATGTTCATGACTACGAATCCCAATTCGAATATTTGCGCTACGGTTGTCCGGATCTATTTCGTTCAGAACCACTTCTCCAATAAGCTCATCCGTTTCCTTGACGATAATCATAAGATCCACACGATCCTCAGCTGGAACACTAATCTTTCGAATCCAAGCCGATGTTTGCTCGCGAGAGATTCCCCCTTGCGACCCTGTTAGACGACCCATCTCATCATCAAGTAAAAATATGTAATAGGCCTCCAGATCGGACTCTCCTACACCACGCAGATGAATATTTTCGCCTTCGATCTTTGGTATTGCAACTGCTTCTGACATAACTGAGTCCCCCTAACCAAAATTCCATGGCTTTCAATTATTTTTAATCGGCTAATTTCTATTCTCTCGGTATATCCACAGAATCACGATGCACTATGTCTGCTGCAATCAGGATCTTCTCCAATGGTGCAGAGGGATGCCCAATCCGACTTAGCAGTTTCTCCACTGCCGCCCGGCCCATCGCTTCTTTAGGGACATGTACAGTAGTAAGCGGCGGAACGCCTCTTGAGGCATCCTCAATATTATCAAAGCCCGTGACCGAGATATCCCCTGGAATATTAAGACCTTCTGCCTTCAGGATATCACTGACCGTAAGTGCTGTTTTGTCATTGGCGCAGACCAAAGCGGTTGGGAGTGTCTTAGCTTTTTTCCGCTTCATGACCCAATTTTTAAAATCCTCTTGGAATACATCTTCCTCCACCCCTTCTAAAAAGAGATTCGCATCATCTTCCAAAGGCAGTCTTATCCCACTCTCCTCCAGCGCACTCCGGAAGCCAATCCATCGATCCCTAAAACTGCGTGAAAATCCAATATTCCCGATAAAATGCATTTGTGTATGGCCTGTCCCCATCAAATGATTAGTAAGTCGAGCCATGGAATCCACATTGTTCGCGAATACAGTATCACTTGGAATTAATGGATCTTCATGGTCAATCAACACCATCGGCAGACCGATGCGATGTACCTCAAGTAGTAAGGAAGTGGAGATTTCGCCCACACCTACCAAACCAAGAATCCCGCTTGGGTTCAGGATATTCACGAAATTATCCGCACGATTCTCAGAGATGATCACCATTCCAAGTCCTTCTTGATCCAGCGCAAGGGCAATACCGTCCACAATTTTTCCCCAATACAAGGAATCCTGAGTTTGCGAGCGGATATTCGGCATTAATACAAGCACAGATTGCTTATTCCGATCACTCCCCCCTACCGGAGGAGTCCGCTTGACACCTTGGACAAAAGCATTTTTTTGCGTAAAATAGCCTAACTGCGAAGCCGCTTGAATCACTCGTTCTCTGGTCGTCTCATTAACGCCAGCTTTACCAGAAAGTGACTTGGAGACAACAAATTTGGATACACCGAGATGATCAGCTATTTTTTGCATGGTGACCTTTTTAGCCATATTAAACCCTCCAGAGATTGTAATAAAATTAATGTTAAACTAAAGTTAAGGCTGAGAAGTTACCTGTGTAGCTACCCGCGCTTCCGTCCATTTTGCATTTAATTCGTCAAAAGACTTTTGTAAATCAGGCGCAGCAAGTAACTCTTGAATATAATCTCCGGACCAAAAGGACAGCTTAGCTCCATTTGCCAGATCGATGAACGCATCACTTTGTACCGTGCCATAAACCAGCTTAGGTTCATAAGATAGAAATTCACGGTACTGCGGCATAAAAGGGTTCAGACTACCATCAGCAGGAAGGAATCCCCAATCATCTGAATACGAAGTCTCTTTTACAAAAAAATTCAACCAAGCCATTGCAAGCTCTTTATTCTTACTGTATTTGCTAACACCCACGAACCAGTCTGGATTGATCGGCGCATAGTGAGTACTGCTATTATCATAAGGAAATGGGAAGAATCCGATATCATCTGGTGAAGCCCCCACATCAAGCACTTGACCAACCGCCCAATTTCCAAGCAAATACATGCCAGCTTGACCTTTAGCGAGTCTAGTCTTAGAGATCTCCCAATTGTTCGAGAAAAGTTCATTCTCTACATAACCTTTAGCAATTAAGGTTCGAGCAATGGAAATGGATTTCCCCCACTCATTATCAAGCTGCCATGGACTATCCTCATTTACCATATTATTTAGATACTCAGGGTTGCCTGTCATATAATTGACCAGACTATTTCCCCATTCACGCAGTGGCCAGACGGCTCCATAATTCATATACAGCGGGATAATTCCAGCCTCTTTTAATTTAGCGCAAGCTTCGTAGAATTGATCCAGTGTCTGTGGAACCGCGGTAATTCCTGCTTTTTCGAAGGACCTTTTATTATAGACAATCCCTACCGTGGTAGTTCCCGTAGATAGCCCATATCGCTTACCATCATAAGTAGCAAAAGAAGTGAAGCGCTCACTAGCCGAAGTTTCTTCATCCAACGGTTCGAAAAAATAATCCAGTTCCTTTGATGGAAGATTCACAGGAAGCAAAAGTACATCTCCGGCGTCCTTGGTGGACAGTCTTACCAGAATGTCCGTTGCGTAATTGGATAAACCTTCAAATTCAACATTCGCTTCGGGGTACTTTTGCTTAAATTGGTCTGCGTACCCTTGAAAGGTTCCGTTCTCAATCAGATCTATTCGATTGGTCATCATGACTATGGTGCCGGATAAGTCAGACTTCACCTCGTTTCCAACTGGAGGCACTGTAGATTCCGTCTGCTTGGTGTTGTTCTCACAGCCACTAATCGATAACAAAATGAGAAGCAGCAGTATGGTACGCGTAGTCCAGTGTAATCTCATCCCCATCAACGGACAGCCTCCTCTTATTTCAGTCAGATAATCTAATCATTTCCGGTTCCAGCAACGGCAGTGACAAAATAACATCCGTCCCTTGTCCAAGCTCACTATATACCTCAATTCCAAAAGCCGCTCCATAATGAAGGCGCACTCGCTGCTGTATATTTTTCATACCAATGCCCCCATTGATACTTTTCTTAGGAGGACTTTCTTTCTGCAGCCCATCGTTCAATCTCTCCAAAGTGATCTTATCCATTCCACAGCCATCGTCTTTAATATGAAAGAACAGCATTTGCTCAGTCATCTCACAACGGATACTTAAATGCATTTGTGGTTTATTATCATCCAAGCCATGATAAGCAGCATTCTCTATGATCGGCTGGAAGACCAGCTTGATAATAGAGTAATTATCTAACTCCTTCGGTACGTCGATCTCGAGTACGAAACGATTAGGGTAGCGACAGTTCAGCAGCTCAACATAATTGCGTACATATCCAAGCTCTTGCTTCATTGTCGTTTTGCCACTCAAATCACTTGTACTATACCGTAGCAGTTTACCTAAAATTGAGATCATGTCCGCAGCTTCAATATCATCATTGAGCTCAGCGGTCATTCGGATCGACTCCAGCGTATTATAGATAAAATGAGGATTAATCTGACTCTGCAGTGCGTGAAGCTCCGCTTCCTTCTTCTGTTCTTCAATTCGGTAGATATCCTGAATTAACTGCCTGATCCGAGCCAACATTCGATTAAACTGATGCCCGAGCAGACCAATCTCGTCACGCCGTCTAACCCTAAACATCACATCTAGATCGCCGCCCTGAACCTTTTTCATCAGTTGAATCATCTGCGATAGTGATTTAGTGAGTGCAAAGGAAAGGATAATGGAGATAATTAACGCAAGTACAATGATACTTAATGTAGCAGCGAGCGTTGTATTACGGGTTACCTTCACATCCCGCATTAGCACATCTACAGGAATCGAAATAATGGCCTTCCAATTGGTCTTGCTAGAGCTTGAGTAAATATTTAGAAAATCTTTTCCGTTGACTGTATCATAGAAACTCCCGGATTTCCCATCGACCCTTTTGAATAGCTCTGAATCAGATACATCCGTGGCAAGAAGTTTTTTGTCACTGTCGTACACGACCATCCCCATCTCATCAACGATCAAAGATCTGCCATGCGTTACTTTATCCAGCTCCGTAACCCGATTCTCCAAATTGCTAATATTCGCTTCAACCGCGATCAGCCCAATCGGATTTAACAAACCATCCACGATTTTGCGAACAACGGTAAAAGCATATCGAGTGCTCTGCAAATTACTCGTAAATGATTGGGTACCAAACAAAAGGGCCTCTCCGCTGGAATCCTTCGTCTGCTGACTCCAGTACTTATAGCTTTGATCGAGGTCGAGCCGTACTCCACCATCCTTGGCAGAATAATAA
Source organism: Paenibacillus sp. FSL R5-0744 (assembly GCF_037972555.1). Taxonomy (NCBI): domain Bacteria; kingdom Bacillati; phylum Bacillota; class Bacilli; order Caryophanales; family Paenibacillaceae; genus Paenibacillus; species Paenibacillus sp. FSL R5-0744. The sequence continues at coordinate 1,804,905 of NZ_CP150228.1, read as the reverse complement.
CCATTCCCATGCGCGTCAAAAATATAAACCGTGTTCGCGCCTCGCTTAATATTATTAATAAATGAAATGTTGCCTTCTATGCCCCGCTGAATGGACAACAGTAAATCAAAATCTCCGGGTAACAATGTAGCACTGCCTGATTCGCCACCCATGATCTCTTTCTGCTCATGATAGTGGTTCGAACGAATTAAATTTTGTTTAATATCGTTCACATAGGCTGGCATAGATGAAATACGCTTCATATCTTCGATATAATCATCTACTCCATCCATCATTTGATCGATTAACTTCTCAGAATAAGCAATGGTGTTGCCCTGAATAGATTCTGAATAACTCTTATAAGTAAACACACTAATGAAGGTAAGCGGAAGGGTAATAATTATTAAAAAGACGAGGAGCAGCTTGCGTTCCATACTCATGTCCCCGATAACGGACCACCAGCCAAAGATGCGTTTACCTTTCATACGGTCCTTCTCCTTAACCCTTTTTTACCTAACTTGTTATTATTATTTACCTAACAAAATTATTATACGGGGAAGTCCTTCTTTACACAATAACAAAACCGCTTCCTCATAACGAAGAAGCGGTTTTGTTATGTAAATCATAAAAAAATTAGTTAGGGACCCACTTATTTTATCGTGAATAATGACAGTTTGTCCTTTAACTGTCCTGAAGCACTTTCCAGCTTACCTGACAATGAAACGAGTTGATCACTTACACTTTGTTGTTCATTACTGAGTGAAGCCACTTCTTCGGAAGTCGCTGATGATTGCTCAGCTACAGCACTTACGTTACCCATGGCTTCCGACAACACAACCTGTGAATGATTCAAGCTACTGATCGCTGTTGTCACCGATTCCAGACTAGTAATGAACTCATCCATCTGTCCTTTTACGGATACAAAGATATCGCTCGTGCTCTTCACTGAGCTTATTTGCTCTTTAAAGAGAGGTGCCACTTCAGATAATACAGCTTCCGTTTCGTTCATTTCCGTTATGATCTTGTCGGTGATTCCGGCTACAAGAGCAATAGACTGCTTCGATTGGTCGGCAAGCTGTCTTACCTCACCTGCTACCACCATAAAGCCCTTGCCAGCTTCGCCTGCACGTGCGGCTTCTATCGTCGCATTCAATGATAAAATATTCGTCTGCTGTGTGATACTCTTCATCACATCCAGCACCTTAATCACTGAGAATACTGTTTCTTTCAAATTGTTAACACGTTCTACAAGCGCACCTGTCTTTTCCCCAGTACGGCTAGTTTGATCCAGTAAATCCGTTAATTGCTTGGCACCTTGAGCACTAGCTTCTCCAACCCCGCGTGCTGCCTCATCCATCTCACTATTGGCACTAATCACGGTCTGCATTTGCGTAGCTATCACATCTGTAAGCTCATTACCACGTTCAGCTTCAAGTGCCAGACTGCCTGCTCCTCCAGCAATTTCTTCTGTAGCGGCTGCTATTTCCTTCGCGGAAATAGCTGTCTTACGCGAAGCTTCTCCAAGCTCGCCAGCGGTCTCTAGCACATCTCGTGCAGTTTCTCTAGTTTGCGATACAAGCTCAGTAATACGCTCCATCATCAAGTTAAAGGAGGCTGATAGTTGTCCAATCTCATCCTTAGACACATATTCTGTACGTACACTTAAATCTCCGCTTGCACCTTGAACCATTAGATCCTTCAATCGTGCCAGAGGGCGAGCAATCATACGAACCATCCAAATCCCAATAAATATCGCAAGCAATGCCGCACCGGCAGCCGTAATGAACGTCGTCAACAGAATCGGACGGGCTTCCTTCACTAGTTCTTCTGTAGGAACTACACCTGCGAGCTTCCAATCTGCCCGCATCATCGGATTAAAGACCGCCAGAATTTCTTTTCCGTTTGGATCTTTAGCTTCTAGGCTATTATTATTTTTCTTACTCTCTTTGATAAAAGAAAACTCCGATGACTTTCCATCGTCTAGCGGATTAGAAGAAGCCACTACTGTACCTTGCGGAGACACAAGTTGAATACGGGAGCCGTCTCCCAGCTTCACACTTGCGAAAGATTCTTCCAGCAGTGTATTCTTCAACACAAGCATAATCATGTATCCTTTATCTGCTCCCAGACTTTTAAGAGATCTTACCAAAGCAATATCTTTTTCTTCCGCTCCTTGAAGAGAGGTTGAAAACCAAATATTTTTAGAGTCGTTATTGTTAGCGTCTGAATAATAAGAATTATATTCTTTAGAATCGGCCACAATTTTCTTGAACCATTCTTGTTCTCGTAATCCATCAAAATAAATGCCACCACTGCCAGATGTAACAATTTCCTGTTCAAGTGACTCGGGAATCAATGCGACACTGAGAATATTAGAATCTGTTGTAGTCTGATTGGACAATTTCTTACTTATTGAGCTTGTTGCTTCAAATTTCTCGTAAGCAGTTTGTGCAGTAGCCATTGATCTAAGATCCGTTTGCAACTGCACATCAAAAAAGAGCTGCAATACCGTATTCTCATATTGCTTCAAGGTAATATCCAGCTTCTCAGCAGTCTGAACAATAGTCTGGCGGTAGGCTTCGGATACGTTATTCTTTATCGTTGTTTTTGCCTTCGAATAAGATATAAGTCCAAGTGACATAACTACGATTACAGTGGAACATAAGAATATTAGAAATAACTTCACACCGACGGATTGGATAGGATTAACTCTCTTGATTTGGCTTCCCCAACCCAACATCATTTTCTTAGCGTCTAACTTTGATGTCTTTCCTGTACCTACTTCATTGCTCTGTACATTTACGGATTTTTTATTGTTCTTCTTCATCTCTCTAACCTTCTCTCTTTATGCTTTTCACTAATACTATTTTGATCAGGATCCCCATCATGATCATCTACCCGCTAATATTAGAGGACATATGAAAGCGCTAACCATATTATATATCGGTTTATTAGGCCTTTTTTCTTAGCTTTACTATACTTTTTTTATAACTTTTAACCTATGTATTCTGAAACAAAAAAACTCCCTTCGTTCTACCCTCCTTTTGGATTTATTTGTTAGTTACTAATATATATATCTTATTGTTAGCTTTGTCAAAAGAAAAACAGGGATGCTCTTATAGAAAGAACATCCCTGTATCTTATTAAGATTTTCTCTTACGCATCATATCAAAGTATGCTACCGGCTGATCTACCTTCATGCGGACACGTTGCAGAGGATGACGAGCTGCGTCAAGCGGGTTGCCTGCTTCATCCCACAATTCCGCTACAGTCTGCTTAAAGAATGTATCATTGGGTCCGAAGAATTCAACTTCCTGCCCTGGCTTGAAGTGATTGCGTTGCTGAATGAGCGCCATTCCACTCTCAGCATCGTATTCTAGTACAAGTCCGGCAAAATCATAAGGAGCGGCTTTTTCTTCAGGCTCATAGATATGATCTTCATGATCCGGAGTATCATAGAAGAACCCTGTGTTAAGCGGACGATTCGCCGCTTTATTCAGCTCATCCAGCCACTCTTGCTTCAACTCGTACCCTTCCGGATCAGCCATGTAAGCATCAATAGCTTTACGATAAGCGTTAACTACAGTAGCTACATAGTGAATCGACTTCATTCGTCCCTCGATCTTGAAGCTGTCAATGCCTACTTCAATGAGTTCAGGGATACTTTCCAGCATGCACAAATCCTTAGATCCCATGGAGAAAGGATTATCTCCTTGCTGATGCAGTGGAATCTGAGTTACACCCGGAAGCAAAGGGGCCGGAGATTGTGCTACAGCTTGATCTTCTTCAGATACCCAAGTGCCTTCAGGACGCGCATCCTCGAACAAATCATATTTCCAGCGGCAAGACTGACAGCAGCCTCCGCGATTGGAGTCACGATCTGTAAAGTGATTGGATAATACACATCGACCGGAGTACGAAGAGCACATCGCACCATGAATAAAGCTCTCGATTTCAATGTCAACATGCTTCTTAATCTCAGCGATCTCTTCCAGGCTTGTCTCACGGCCGAGTACTACACGTGGCAGACCCTCTTCTTTCCAGAAGGATACCGCTTGCCAGTTTAGTGTAGACTGCTGAGTACTCAAATGTACCTCTAATCCAGGTACTAAACGGCGTGCTGTATCTACAATGACCGGATCAGCAACGATAATAGCCGCAATGCCAACTTCATATAAGTTACGCAGATATTCTTCAATCCCTGCGACATCTTCATTGTGAGCATAAATGTTCGTTGCAACAAATACCTTAGCGCCGTATTTCTTGGCGAATTCAACACCTTCACGCATTTCCTCAAAGCTGAAATTGTCTGCTCCTGAACGCAAACCGTATTTCTGCCCTCCGATATAAACAGCATCCGCACCATAGTGTACTGCGAATTTTAATTTCTCCAAATTACCGGCCGGAGCTAGGAGCTCCGGTTTGTCCAGACGGTAACGTTTGCCCTTGTATTGCGGCTTTGTCATGGTTCCCATTCCTGTTCTCCCCTCCATCGCCCCACAAAGTGATGTCTGTGCATGCTTACTGCACCTAGTCTTTGCGGGGAACTAAAAAACTTTCATTAAATTAAACTTAATATACTTGCTCTTTATAGAAAAATCCGAAGCTTAGCTCCCGTTCTGGATCCTGCAACGTTCTGATAGCTTCCATCCAATCCTCTTGGAAAGAATATGCTTCTGGATCAGCTACATAGAGATCAATAGCTTTGCGATAAGTCTTAACAACCGCCACATTATACGCTGTTGATTTCAACAATCCTTCAATCTTAAAACTCTGTACGCCTGCAGCCATAAGGATATGAAGATCCTCCAAAATACAAATATCTTCCGAACTCATAATATGTGTACCGTTCTCGTCTTCATAGATTGGGAACTTTTGGTCATCTCGTTCTGCCTCGATCAAAAATAGACCACGTTCCTTACCAAGACTGCCGCCCTCGCTTGGACGTCCTTGATGTGACATATAGCTTTCTACAAGCTTACGCTTGGAATGGTATATATTGGTCATGCCGTGAACCTGAACCTGTGCCTCTACCTCTAAAAGCGGAACCATTTCCGTCATTTCATCCATATTCAGCTCACGGGCAAGAACGACGCGAGTAGCACCTTTACGCCCCCAATAATTCGCGGTTGCGTAATTGGTAGAGGTCATTTCCGCATTCCAATGCAGATTCATGCCCGGTGCTTCCTTCTTCACTGTGGTTAACACAGCAGGATCACCGAACTCAACACCGTCAACACCAAGTTCACCTATCGCCTTCACATAGGCAGGGAGCTCTTCGAGAAGAAGGTTGGACATGAGTCCACCTAGTCCAGCATATACTTTGCAGCCACGCGCATGTGCCATTTCTACAACAGCAGCTGTATCCTCCAGAGAGAAATGTCCGGCAAGACGCATGCCAAAACGGTCATCCCCGATGAGCAATGCATCTGCTCCGGCATCCAGCAAAGCAGCAGCTTCCTCTAAGGATGCTGCTGTCGCCAGCAATTCCGGTTTGTTAATCATGTTGTACCTCCTACTTGTACAGTTATTTCAACCGCACCACTCTTCATTTTAATATTTTATTTCGATTCTTGCTTACTTTTTTCGATATTGGCTAAATGTTCCTTGTAGGTCTTAGCAAACAAATGGCCCTGTGTACCATCTTTCTTAGTCACATAGAAGTAGTATTCAGATGCCTCAGGTTCAAGTGCCGCCTGAATGGAGGCCAGCCCCGGATTACTAATAGGTCCCGGAGGAAGCCCAATATTTCTATACGTATTATAAGGACTGTCAACTTCCAAATCTTTATATAACAGTCTTTCCTTCTGTTTGTCGAGCAAATATTGAACCGTAGCATCAATCTCCAGCTTCTGCTCTTTCTTTAAGCGGTTATAAATCACGCCAGCAACTAGTGGTCGTTCACTATCTACCACAACCTCACGCTCGACTAACGAGGCCACTGTCAACAGCTCATGAAGTGTCATTCCACGTGCTTCTAGCTTTTGCTTCCAATTCGGAATCGTGTCCAGTTTCTTCTGGAACTGATCCAATAATGCCTCTACAACTTCCTGCGGCGTACTATCCTTGGCTAGTTCATACGTTTCAGGGAACAAATACCCTTCAAGCCGATGACGAAGGTTCTTATTCTGCGGGATACCTAGAACATCAATTCCCTTCAAGCCCGCACCGGTATCCATTATTTCGAGAAAAATAGCAGCATCCTGATTCCAAGCCTCAGCAAGCTTCTTGGCAATCTGCTCAACAGTATATCCTTCCGGAATCGTAAAAGTTACGGTCTCTTCCTTAACAACATCACCTGCATTTAGCCTCTCGATGAGCTCGTCATAGGTGTCTCCTGGACTAGCAACATAAGTACCAGCTTTGAAGCTGGAACCTTCTTTGGTCCATTTCAAATATCCCTTAAAAAAAAGACTGTTCCTAATAATGCCATTTTGTTCGAGCAGATCAGCAATTTCCGCGCTGCCCATGCCCTTATCTATCGTAAATGTTACGGCGGGTCCTGCAGGTTCTACCGGCTGCATCCCGTTCCAAATGTACCAAGCGCCTCCGCCTCCTGCTGCTACCAGCAAAAGAATAACAATAAGCACAGTACGGATTGCGGATTTCAAGTCAGGTTCCTCACTTTCCGACTATAAAGTATAAAAGTGTACTACTTAAAATTCAATACATATTTCATGATCATGATTGTTGTATTAATTATATTGATCGTATTCCAAGCAAAAAGAGCGCGGAATTCTCCGCCCTCTTCCGTACTCATCATAAATGTAACGTACATGTTTAAAGTTTATTCTGCATCGTCCACTGGAAAAGTCATCTCATCATATAGCTCAGAGATGTCTTCCCACTCTTCATCGTCCACGATGTTCTCTAGTTCCGGAAGTCCGTTAGGAGAGACAACGATACGCAGAATTTCATATTCCACGTCTTTACCGGTGCCTTTCAGCACCGCATAGCCAATACCACCGACTTCAAATTCGGCGATAATATCGTAAATGGAAGACTTGCCCTGCTCATCTTCCAGTTCTACTGTTTCTCCATAGGCTTCCTTAAGCCGCGAAGTCCATACCGCTTGATCAGCGGATAAATCAGTCATTCTCAGATCCTCCGTCCAACTCGTCAACCAGTGTGTTGAAAGTCTCTTCGACAATCGCCCACTCCTCGTCATTATCGATCATGAACAATTGAAGATCGTCGCCTTCTTCCACATAACGGAACGCATAAACCTCATCGGTTTCCTCGTCCTCGGAATCAAGCGGAACCACCATCATGTACTTAGCGTCCGAGCCATCAACCTCAAACTTCATAATGACCTCGAATTCCTCTTCATTACCTTCCTCATCAGGAATATAGATAATTTCCGGTTCTTCCTCTTGGCCAATCTGTTCGTTTGTCATATCCTCGCACCCCTCACCTTTTACTGTTAGCATCCAAAAAATTTTGCAAAATCAGGGCTGCAGCCATTTTGTCCACAATCCCTTTGCGTTTCTTCCGGCTGACGTCCCCTTCAATCAGCACCCGCTCTGCGGATACCGTCGTCAGACGCTCATCCCAAAGGTGTACGGGCATTGCAAATTGCTCCCGTAGCTTGTCAGCGAACTCTATGCAGATTTCGCCCCGGGGTCCTACTGAGCCGTTCATATTCTTCGGTAGACCAACGACAATCTCTCCAATTTCGTGCTCCGTAACAAGTTCACGAATACGTTCGAACTCATTACCAGTACCGCGGCGCTCAATCGTTTCAAGAGCTTGTGCCGTCCATCCAAAAACATCGCTTGTGGCTACACCGATTCTACGGTCGCCGTAATCCAATCCTAACTTCTTCATCATCTGGGATTATCCACCTTGTGATTGACGAGGTAGAATCTAACCAGCTCTTCAATCAGCTCATCACGTTCTTTTCTCCGGACCAAACTTCTCGCATTGTTATGACGCGGAATGTAAGCTGGGTCTCCGGAAAGTAGATACCCTACGATCTGATTGATCGGATGATACTCTTTCTCCACCAGTGCATCGTATACAGCGAGCAATATTTCCTGGGGAGAAGCTTCCTTTTCGTCGCCCTTCACATTGAATTTGACCGTTTTGTCCATGGAGTCCATTTGTGACACCTTCCTTCTGCAAAATCACCCTAAAAGGGCGGCTTCGCAAAGTTGCTACTGTGCAGCTCACTTGCTTCCTTTATCATAACATATTCATAGCCCAACGAGGAAATCCTGCGCGTGGAATAACGCTTTTTTTGGCATTTCCTCTACAAAAATAATGATATTTTTGGCTTTTAAGCTATTGTCAAGCACAACTATTCATGAAAATCTAACCACCTGTTAATAAAGAGTAGCGGTACTGATGTCAAACTCTCAGTACCGCTATGTTTTTTCGTAATACGTTTAAAATAAGAAATAGTTTCGTAATTTTTATTTATGCTAGGGAAGCCACTAATTCTTCTGCTTTAGCCAGTGCCTCGCCAAGCTTGGAGGCATCTTTACCACCAGCTTGTGCCATATCTGGACGTCCGCCACCGCCGCCACCGCATACTGCTGCGACTTCTTTAACGATCTTACCAGCGTGGAAGCCCTTCTTCACCAGATCCTGTGGTACAGCTACAACAAAGTTCACCTTGTCGTCCATGGCAGCACCCAGAACAAGTACAGCATCCGGGAGCTTGGATTTCAATTCATCTGCAGTAGAACGCAGAGCGTCCATATTTCCTGCTTGAACAGCAACAGCAAGAAGCTGTGTACCTGCACCAACCGTCTTCACACTGCTTGTTAGTTCAGCGGCAAATGTTGCGCTCAGCTTAGATTGCAAGGATTCATTCTCACGCGAAAGCTCACGCACTTGGTTATGCAATGCTTCAATCCGTTTTGGAACGTCGTTCAGAGAAGACTTCAGTAGACCCGCAGATTGCTTGAGCAGATCCAGTTGGCTCTCAGTGAACTGATAAGCGTAACGTCCAGTCACTGCTTCGATACGGCGCACTCCGGAACCAATACCACTTTCGCTAAGCAGCTTGAAAATTCCAATTTGAGACGTGTTGGATACATGGCATCCACCACAAAGCTCAAGGCTGTAATCGCCGACTTGAACGACACGGACAATATTGCCATATTTTTCACCAAATAATGCCATAGCGCCCATAGCCTTAGCTTCGTCAATTGGCTTGTTCTCAATGACTACATCAAGGCCACGCCAAATTTGTGCATTCACACGATGCTCGATGTCGCTTAGTTCTTCCGGTGTAATCGCTCCGAAGTGGGAGAAGTCAAACCGTAAACGAGCACCTTCTACTAGAGATCCTGCTTGGTTGACATGACCGCCAAGAACCTCTTTGAGCGCTTTATGCAGTAGATGAGTAGCTGTATGGTTCTTCACGATATCTTCACGCTGTGCACGATCCACTTCAGCGCGAACCGATTCGCCTACTTTCAATTCTCCAGCTTCCACAGTTACCAAATGTACATGTTGACCATGTGGAGCCTTGAACAATCCTTTTACCTTAGCTGTAACTGAACCGCCAGTAAGCAGACCTGTGTCACTCACTTGTCCGCCACTTTCAGCATAGAACGGTGTTGCCTCAAGAATTACTTGGCACTCTACGCCTTCGCCAGCAGTATCGACCAATTCATCCCCCACAACAATAGCCATGATTTTCGACTCTGTTACCGAGTCATTATATCCAACAAATTCACTTTTAACCGTCAGATCCGCTAATGCACCACCTTGGATCTTCATGCTGCCACCGTCATGACGTGCAGCTCTTGCACGATCACGCTGTTCTTGCATAGCGACATCGAAGCCTTCACGGTCTACAGTTAATCCTTGCTCTGCTGCGAAATCTTCAGTCAGGTCAAATGGGAATCCGTAAGTGTCATATAGCTTAAATGCATCAGCTCCAGCAATCGTGCTGTGCCCATCTGCTTTTGCTTTAGCGCTGATCTCACCCAAGATAGCCAATCCATCAGACAATGTCTCATGGAAACGTTCTTCTTCTGTACGGATAATCTTGGCGATATATTCCCGATTCTCGACAACGGATGGATAATATACACCCATAATCTCACCAACGGTTTCCGTCAACTCATGCAGGAACGGACGATCCAGACCCAGGGTCTTTCCGTAACGAACAGCACGGCGTAGCAAACGGCGGATAATATAACCACGACCTTCATTAGAAGGAAGTACTCCATCCCCTACGGCAAAAGTAACGGTACGCACATGGTCAGCGATAACTTTAAGCGCGATATCCTGCTCAACATTATCTTTATATGTTACACCAGCAAGCTCAGCTGTTTTTTGAATAATCGGTTGGAACAAATCGGTATCGAAGTTGGAATCTACATCTTGAAGAATGGATGCAAAACGCTCCAGTCCAGCACCGGTATCAATGTTCTTGTTCGGAAGCGGCGTATAGCTGCCATCCTTGTTATGGTTGAATTGTGAGAACACAAGGTTCCATACTTCGAGCCAACGTTCGTTTTCTCCACCCGGATACATTTCTGGATCGCTCATGTCGCTACCATAAGCTTCGCCGCGGTCATAAAAGATTTCCGAACAAGGACCACAAGGGCCTTCGCCGATATCCCAGAAGTTCTCATCTCCCAGCTTAATGATGCGTTCTGCTGGCAAGCCCACTTTTTCATTCCACAGCTTGAATGCCTCTTCATCCTCAGCATACACAGTTACGGAGATACGTTCTGGATCGAAGCCGATCCACTCCTTGCCAGTCAAGAATTCCCAAGCCCATGTGATAGCTTCTTCTTTGAAATAATCGCCGATAGAGAAGTTACCTAACATTTCGAAGAATGTATGGTGACGGCGTGTCTTCCCTACATTCTCGATATCATTGGTACGAATACATTTCTGCGAGTTCGTCAGGCGCGGATTCTCAGGAATCTCACGGCCATCGAAGTATGCTTTCAGCGGTGCCATACCTGCGTTGATCCACAACAGCGAAGGATCGTTATGCGGTACGAGAGATGCACTAGGTTCAATCTTGTGACCTTTACTTTCAAAAAACTTAAGCCATTTGGAACGAATTTCACTTGCTTTCATTGTTTACAGCTCCCGTCTCATCTTTTTAATTCGGCTCATGCGCCAGATTGTACAAATTTTTTAAAAAATAAAAACAAAAAAACGCCCCTGAATAATTCAGGGACGATTAATATCGCGGTACCACCCTGGTTATCGCCTTGACCCAATTTACGGGAAAGTTAAAGGGCGATCGCCTTGTCGCGGCTGATAACGGGTGCCCCCGGTGAGTTTGTGATCTCACACTCCGAAATTAGCTTTCCACCGGCCTGTCTTCAAGGTTCTCCCAGCCATTACGAAATGCTTTCGTAAAGGAACCTGTTCTCTGATCAAGCCATCCTCCGGCGTACTTCATTTTCATCAACGTTTTATCCGATTTACATTTTAACATTTCAAGTATAGCCAGTGCCCCTTCATCTGTCAATCTGAGGAGGAGTTAAGGATAACGTGAGAATATATGATTTTTGTAATGGTGAACTCGGGCACTTAAAGAATATAGTAAATCTCAGATAGTATTTGGAAAATTATGTATTATAAATAATACTCTAGAATACGCAATGCTCGGGTAAAACTAAGGAGGATTACAAATCATGCTGCGCAATAAAGTAACTGAGGAGCTATCGATTGTTAAAGTTAAGCCTACATCAATACGCTTTATCGTCAGTCTCATTTTTATTCATATTCTCTTCACTCTAACGGTTAACCTTGTCCTTTTTGCAAATGGAACTTTAAGCGTTATTGCCAAAAGCACAAACGGATGGATCAACGAAACGTTAGCTGCAAATCTGTTCGGTCTTGTGTTAGAAGTGGTTATTTTCTTATGTACAATAGCTAAATTATCGCTGAGGGATTTGGGGTTAAAAAGGAATACATTATTAGCAGGACTTATCGGCACTTTTCTATTTTGGCTCGCAATTAACATTGTTGATTTAGGTATGACATTACTGACTCACTCAAGTTTAACATTCAATAATGATATTTTCACGAATTCGAACGTCGTCTTTGGTGAATTCCTGGGTCAGATTTTCGGAAATGCTTTACTGGAAGAAGTTTTGTTTCGGGGCTTTCTGCTAGTTCAAATCTATCTCTTATTAAAAAAAGTCAATAACCATACTTCACGCATCGGTTGTGCAATGCTTATCTCACAATCCATCTTTGCCGCTATACATATCCCAAATCGGATCTATTCAGGATTAGTAGGAATGGATTTTGTTTATGATTTTATCGTACTAGTAATTCTAGGGGTCATATTCTCATTACTCTATGTCTTAACCAAGAATCTATTTTTCGTGATTGGCGTCCATTCCTTAATGAATGTTCAGATTATGTTTTGGAATAGTAGTTTTACTCATACAGCAACTTTAATCTGTTTGTTGTTACTGACTTGTCTTTTAATTTGTTTCAAAAGGAAGGAATTCCGAGCACAGAAATCAGAGGGGGCAGTGCCAAGCTGAATAAATGGAATCGGAGAATTTTCTAGAATCGCGACTGACCCAATTGTAAACATAATCAGCTAAAGCAAGCAGTCGATAACCAAAACGGAGGGCAGCAATTCTCAAGTAAATATGAGAATCGCTGCCCTGTGCTGTATATTTACGTTTTTAATATAAAAGAGCTACGTTTCCGTCAGCTGGCGCAGGCAGTACGTATCCTTAATAACAATTCTAAATCAGCTTGTGTGCAAACCACTTTTCGCCCCTGAAGCGCCAAAGAAAAATGCCCCCGCGAACGGCCCACTCGCAGTTCATCGCCAGCCAGACACCCATGACACCGTAGCCCAGTACGATCCCAAGGATGTATCCAAAAATCACCCGAAACAGCCACATCGTCAGCATTGAGGTAATTGAGGTGAAGCGGGAATCTCCTGCTGCCCGCAGTGCGGACGGCAAAATAAAGCTGATGGCCCACAGCGGAACTTGGGCAATGGAATTCACCAGCAGCACCACAAACAGATCATCAATGATCTCGGAAGGTGGGGAAAAGATCGATACCAGCGGGTGGAATAGCGGCATCAGAATCAAGGCGATCAACGCCAAAGAGCCGGACCCGATCCAGAGAAAGGACTTGATGAACTTTCTGGCTTCAGAGACATTCCCCCGCCCAATACATTGGCCGACCACCGTTACAATAGTAAGCGACAGCGCGCTGGCTGGAATTTGAAACACCAGAGCCAGCGAGCCGGCAATGGCATTGGTCGCAATGGCATAAGTGCCTAGGCTGACAATAAACACCTGAGTGAGCAGTTTCCCCCCGTTGAAGAACATCTGCTCCGCTGCGAACGGCACGCCGATGAACATGATTCTCCTCAGCATGGTCAGAGGGATTCGGAATAGGTCACGAAAACGCACCCGCAGGGCCGTATCCACCTTGAACAGATACACCAGGGCACAAACCATACCTGCATACCGCGCGATATTAATCGCAAGCGTCATCCCCAGCACACCCATGTGCAACAGGTTAATGAAGACCACGTTCAAGATAACATACAGCAGGTTCATGATGAGCGACAGCATCAAAGAAGCCCGTGTCTTGCCCACACCTCGCAGAGCTCCGCATACCGCCTGAACCACCGCGATGCCCAGATATGAAATACTGCTGCCGATCAGGTAGATGCGGGCATTGTCCAGCACTTCGGGTGAGGCGGTTCCGAACAAAAGGTTCAATATAGGAGTATGGAAGCCCATCAGGAGCAGACCGATTCCCAAAGCGATCAGCGACACCGAAGCGACCGAAGCCGCCGTAGCCTGGGACACCATCCGGTCGTTTCCGCTCCCTTTATACTGCGCGACTACCACTGTCCCCCCGGTTGCAACCGCCACGAACACATTGATCAGAAAAATATTCAGCGAATCCACCATATTCACTGCACTGACCGCCGCCATCCCGGACGAGCTGATCATTGCGGTATTTACCAGATTAAGTCCAATAATGAAGGCCTGGTCAATCAGAATTGGAATAAATAAAGCTATAATTTGCCGATAATCCATCCCCTCCCCAGAAAGATATTTCTCCAGCAATCTTTTCTTCTGAAGACTAGCCCGAAGCTGCATAACATATCACATTCTTTTCTGTAAAATGGAAAAAACTCTTCATCCGAAGAGCTTTTCAACAAATTATACCCATTATACCGTGGGCACTTTACATTCAGTTTACTATAGATACACCTTTAAGTCTTTAATCAGGAGTCAAAAAACAGCAACTGCCCTTCACATATTTGGAGAACATAAACTTCATCAGAAGTATGCAGCTTCAGACCATAGAATCATTCGTCATCAAAAGTATTGGCAAAAGTCTTTAAGCGGATTGCGTTATGCTTGATGATCATGATCGTTCTTTGCATTTACGCAAGAAAAACGCCTGACGGCTTCCTTGGAGGTAGAGTAGAGTTACAAGCTGAGTACATCCGTAATTCCATAATCGTATCTATATACACCTTCGTAGTGAGGTTCCGAGAGACGGACCATATTGCACTTATTCCCTAATAATAAACCTATTCCCGGGTGACTTGGGGCGGATAACGGCGCTGGCTCGCTTACGTTACCGTCGGCACATTGTATTCAGTTTTCCGCATACATTTGGCTCGTTTACGTTACCATCAGCACATTGTATTTGGTTTTTCGCATACATTTGGCTCGTTTACGTTACCGTCGGCACATTGTATTCGGTTTTTCGCATACATTCGGCTCGTTTACGTTACCGTCGGCACATTGTATTCGATTTTTCGCATACATTTGGCTCGCTTATGTTACCGTCGGCACATTGTATTTGGTTTTTCACATACATTCGGCTCGCTTACGTTACCATCAGCACATTGTATTTGGTTTTTCGCATACATTCGGCTCGTTTACGTTACCGTCGGCACATTGTATTCGATTTTTCGCATACATTTGGCTCGTTTACGTTACCATAGCACATTGTATTCGGTTTTCCGCATACATTTGGCTCGTTTTCGTTACCGTCGGCACATTGTATTTGGTTTTTCGCATACATTGGCTCGTTTACGTTACCGTCCGCACATTGTATTCGGTTTTTCGCATACATTTGGCTCGCTTACGTTACCGTCGGCACATTGTATTCGGTTTTCCGCATACATTTCTCCGTAATCTCGAAATTTTATAAATTCTATTCCATAAAAAAACCCGCGCTAGGCGCGGATTCTTAAAGAAACTATTAAGCTTTCTATTATTTTGCACTCTCGGCAATCGTCTTATAAGCCGCTAAATCTGTATACACTTCCACCTTAAGCGGATTGCGTTTATGTTTGGTAATTTTATAGAAGTGATAGACAAACACTGCAATATTAGCTGCTAAAGATAATGCACTCACAACCCAAAGCGCCGTTTCGCTGTGAGAAGATTGTACGGAGAACTTTGAATCGCCAACAAACGCCGGGAACGACATTGTAAACATCATCCAAATCGCCAAGGTTTGTGCACGGTGCTGTAGCCATGCTCCTTTTTTGAAGAAGAATGCTGGAATTGTACAAGAGATCAGAAGAGCTGCACCTGCATAGAAGGAATGGTCAGAAACTGCGTTATATACATAGGCAAAGTTCCAAATGTCATAAGCAATGATCCAGAACCACAGCTGGTCCGGCCACAACATATCCTTACTCTTGTCTTTACTAATAACAATACCCATCCAACCAGAAATCGTAATAATGTTCAGAATACCTGCGATCCCGTTCATAATGTTCCAAGGACCACCTACCATCATTACGCCATCCACCATGCCTTGCAAGCTGTACACTTGGAAATCACGGATAACTGCTTCAAGAATGTTAACTGCAAGGATAATCGCCGGGAACATTAATATATATTTATTTTTGTCCCATCCTTTAACATAACGGATAGCCATAAACCCTATACATCCTGCCAAGGCAGAATATACTTTTACCCAGTGAAACCATGTTCCAGTACTGGAGCCTTCGCCTGCCGTATTCGGCCAGACCGCTATGGTAAGAACAATAGGGACAACGATAAACAGAATAATTGAGAACCACTTGCTTCTTCGAGCTATTTCGTTGAAAATCATTAATCCTGCAAGTACCACTAACCACATTAGAGCAGAGTACCAAGGAATCGATTCGAATAAAAACATAATGTATTCCTCCTTCATATTTTGTATATAAGCTATGTCTTGAGTCCAATATATCCCATCCTCCTTCGAACGATCAAACCGCTCAAAACGTTGATTTATCAAGGTTTTCATAGTCTCATTTCGAGTTGAGTTTACACATCAATAGGACTGGAATTCATCTAAGGTCCTACCCCAAGTAAGGGAATCTATTAGAAACCATGCCTACAGAACTACAAACTGTAAACCTAACTCGAACGTAAAATATCCCCCACAAAGTGGAGTTTTGCTTTAATGCTTACTCAGGTACTTTGCGGGGGGCCCAAAATATATACTTTATGCAATACAAAAAACCTTGCCGACAAATTTCTTTGTGGACAAGGCTTACTACTCACGCATTATCAAAAAAATCTTTCAACTAAGTATTTCGAATATACGATACAGTTCTCCAGTGTAGGAAAATTCATAATTTCTCCAGCATAATAGATCTTATCTCTTCCTTGCATTTGATCAAGCCGTTCATAGAAGCCTTCACGGATCGCATTAGAATCTACATGGGGGAACTGCTTCCAGCGCTTCATCATATACAGACGAATATTCTCGCCGCCAAGCTCGCGAAGTTTATTTTCCACCTTTTCCCTCATCTCGAGATCTGTCATCTCATCATTCTCCGCTACATATACCGTAACTAGATCCGTTGTTCCCATATCTGCCCACCTGTAATACCATGCCATCATATGTCCCTTGCGTTCAGGATTCATATTGCAGGGGATATATCCAGAAAGCTCCGGCAACCCCTTCACTCTGTAAGCATATACCCGAAACCGTTCATAGATTATACACTCAAACAATGCTCTGTCTACCGAAGATAAGTGAATCATATCGCCCAGATGCTCTAAGGAAGCAGTATAAATAACCTTGTCAAAATAAAAGATATCCTGGTTTGTTTCCACCCGAACTTGACCATTTCCCTCTTGCTCCATATGTAGCACTTCACAAGTCAGACGCAGATCCTCTACTTGGTCGGCCATTCTTCTAATGAGTTCAGTAACTCCCTTAGGCCAGGTTATCATGTGAGTGATCTCAATAAAGGATAATAAATTATCATAAGTAAGAAATTTCAATACATAGGCGGCCGGCACATCCTGAATACTCCCAAAACCAAAAGTATTGAAGTAATGCATATATACCTGCCCAATTACAGATAGCTCATTCTCCGTACACCAATCTGAAAAGGGCTGACATAGATCTGCCGATAAGTGTAGAAAACCCGGTTCTTGTAGTGATTTATAACGTTTCAAAATTTCCGGCAACCGTTTGAATTCTTGGGTAAACGTCTGAATTTGGTCCATAGGAATCTGAGTAGTTTTTCGCCCATTTGTATCAAAAAATCCCCGTTCCAAGAGTGGCCCCTTATCCATAAGATCAAACTCCCTCATGAGTTCAATCGTATGTTTATAAGTTGGCAAGCCGATTAGGGTTCCCATTTCATAGGTTTTCCCTTTATATTCAATCGAATGACACTTGCCACCTACTCGGTCTGACTTCTCAAGGAGAGTGATATGGTTATATCCTTTTTTCGCGAGCTGGTAAGCAGCTGTAACCCCAGAAATCCCTGCACCGATGATCCCTATTCTGTCTTCATACTTCATATTAGTCATCATCCGTTATCTCCTTGTAAATAACCATAATGGCAAGGTCTCACGCTGACCTGCATACTCAAGTGCTACATCCGATGGTATTTTACCTTGATTAGGTCCGTCTGTGATCACCCTGCTGAAGTTATAGATCCTCAAATATTCGTGTAAGCGCTTTTCTAAAGTCTCAAAGGAATCAATCGTATCATCCAACCAAGCCTGCTGATAGAACTCTTTCGTCAACACCGCTGCAAATTGCTGTAAGGGTTGAAATACTTCTGTCTGATCTGCAGTAATAGCTACTTGATTTATGTTGTTCTTATGTAAAAAATCACTGTATTTATGTTTACCTCTATCCCAGTTCGTAGTAAATTCACGACTCTTGTTCGTAACCAGATTATTAATTTGGAATTCTAAGGTCTTCATCAATGGGATGACCTTCAAATCCATAAAATCGATAAAATGAATGGCGGACTTCCGATTATATAGCTTAACTAAGCCTAATCTGGAATAGGCATCGTAGACCACGTATTGATACACCTTTCCTACCCTCGGGAACACTCCCATATAGCTAATACTCTGTTGGCACATATACCCGGGATGAGCATTTTCCGGATTTTTCATCCTATAGTCCAGAGGTTTGGATTTCTCTTTACACCCTCTGCTGTTAGCCGCTTGCGCGCCGTCCCGCTTCTTTGCTTTAACTTCTTTGGCGTAAGCCTCCCGTTCTATTCTCTTACTAAGTCCATTTCGACGCAGCACATTATAAATACCTGACTCCCCTATGTTCACACCCTCATCCTGCAGTTCGTAAAAGATTCGCTTGGGTCCATCTTCAGGGAATTTGGCAACGTATTGTAAGATCAATCTTTCCGTTCGCTTATCCACTTTATTAGGCATTACCGGCTTTCGTTCCTTCTCTGCCAGTCCATCCATCCCCTGCTCTTGGTAAGCTTTACACCACTGATAATAGATCGTCCGGGATATGCCAAACTCCTTGCAGGTTTCGCTCACATTGTTGCTGATAGTTCCTTGCATGAGGATATGATATTTGTTGTTTGCATTCATCTATTACACCCCCTATTCTTTATTTTATACATAGTTGGCGTTAAATACAGTGCTATTCTACAAAGGATAGGTGAAAAACTTATACTTTCTATTATTTTAAAAAAAGAGAGACAGCTCAAGGCTTCTCCCCATTCCGAACAAAATGTGTGCTGTATGCCCCTCCAGAAATCTCCAAACAGTTCAGACGTTGACCATAGGCACATCCACCATCCACACCAATCTTATCGCCCAGCGGACTAAACCAGATGTCTTCCGAATCATGTAGATCCATCGTCGAGGTATGACCGAAAATAACCGTTTTGTCAGTGCTAACTACAGGATTCGTATAAAATGGCTCTCTGATCCAGATAAAATCATATGGATCCTGCTGCTTCCAATCCGCTATTAATGGATTAATGCCTGCGTGGACAAAGATATGGTCTTCCGTCTCATGATAAAGTGGCAATGAACTTAGAAAATCCAAATGATGTTTGTATTTCTGTCTAATTTCTTCTTTCAGCAGCATATAATCATGCCAGCCAAAATCCGCTTTAAAAAAGTCAGAATCCGCCTCACAATAGCTCATCAATGTATACAAACCACCGTTGTTTAGCCAATGCGTATCCAGTTTATCATCCTCGCTGGTGAGCGCGTCATAGGCCATTTTATCATGATTGCCCTTTAGAACTGTGACGTCCCATTCCCGCTTTAGGGCCATAACTTGATCCACAATTCCTTTACTATTGAGACCTCTATCCACATAATCCCCCATCAGGATGAGCTTGTCCTCGGATGGCCGATAGTTTATTTTTTTTAATAATGCGTTGAATTCGGAATAGCTTCCGTGAATGTCGCTAATCGCTAATATTCTGATTGTAATTCCTCCTTGCTCTGGTTGCTGCAAGCTAAAACGCCTTCGGCGTCCTTTAAAGGACGGTGAGCGTTTATGCGAGAATTATAAGGATACAGTATATCGTGAAACTTATACTTTCTTATAATTAAAAAAAAGACGTTCCGGGCAGAAGCACCGAAATATCTTTTTTTTTGGAATGGTCGCTATACGGAATCCATAACGAGCGGATCTTCATCGGATTGAGTAAAAAGCTGGCGGCTTCTGACTTCATGCACCGCTTCTTGAAAACGATCACACAGAAAAATCAACTGGTCGATCTCTTTCTTACCCACCTTTTCCGTAACTTCACTTAAAATACCTGAAAAAGTAGCCATCTGGGAATCATAAATCTGCTCCCCTTTATTCGTCAGACCAATATATACAACCCGCCGATCGGTATCGGACGTTGTTCGCACCACGTAACCCTTCTCCTCCAAACTGTTAACCATTTGTGTCGCAGTAGGTCTGCTAATTTGGAGCAAGTCGCTTAATCTAGAAATCATGACTCCCTGCTGCTCTTCGACTTCGTCTGAAAGCTTCTTTCGCTTCATTAAATTGTTTATGACATACATCATCATAAATTCTCTATACGAAATCACTTCCTTTGAGGACGGACGAGAGGTCAAACGTTTAATATTTTCAAAGGCTATAATTAGCTTTTGCTCTTGACTATTTTGAGTATCCATAGGGCACCTCCAATTTAACTCAATCTAATTAGATTACTTACCTATTTCCAAAAAATCAAGTCCAAATCACATTCTGTTTCCATAAAAATTAAATAATTAAACAGTTGTGCTAAATGATGAATTTGTGTATTATACATAAATGATAGTTTGGCTACCTAATTATCAAGACATGAATTCCCAAACTACAATATATAGAAGTTAAAGGAGAGGAACAGCTCTGGAGCATCTTACGCAAAAGAAAAAAGTTACAATTATGATTGCTTTAATGGCGGCTATGTTTTTCGCAGCAATCAACCAGACCATTGTGGGTACTGCAATGCCCCGAATTATTGCGATGTTAGGAGGCATTGAACATTATACTTGGGTAATTACCATCTATATGCTCACCTCTACAATCGCTACCGTACTTGTCGGCAAATTATCCGATATCTATGGAAGAAAACCATTCCTCTTAGCGGGGATCGTTATTTTTATTATAGGCGCTTTCCTGTCCGGATTGTCGACAAATATTTTCCAAATGATCACTTATCGCGGGATTCAAGGTCTTGGCGGCGGGATTCTAATGTCGGCTACCGTAACCGCTGTAGGTGATTTGTTCGCTCCTAGAGAGAGAGCCAAGTGGACTGGAATTATGATGGCCATATTTGGATTCTCTAGTGTAATTGGTCCTACCCTTGGGGGCTTCATGGTGGATCACATGGCTTGGAAATGGATCTTCTGGATCTTCTTGCCTTTCGGTATCGTGGCTTTCTTTATGATTTGGAAAATGTTCCCTAAAACTGCACACTCCCCTTCAGAATCCATTGACTACTTAGGCTCTATTTTCCTTTCCCTTACCATTGTTGCACTCTTGCTCGGCTTTTCATGGGCGGGTACAAAATATGAATGGGGTTCCCCAGAGATTCTCAGCTTGTTCGGGGCATCTATTCTCGGAGTTATTATTTTAATTCTGATTGAACGAAAAGCTAAAAGTCCAGTATTGCCATTATCCTTATTTAAGAATTCCATCGTAACCATCTCCATGGTTGTCGGCTTCCTGATGAATGCTGGTATGATGGGCGCAATGATCTATCTGCCATTCTTTGTCCAAGGTGTAGAAGGTGTCTCCCCGACCAACTCCGGATTCATTAATATGCCGATGTCATTAGCAATGATTGTACTTAGTACGCTTGTGGGAAGATGGATCTCCAAATCAGGTAAATACAAGCGTTATGCCCTGATGGGTATGCCATTTATGGTTGTAGCCATGATCATAATGGCCTTTATGAGCAACATTGCGATGGCCGTAGTCAGCATGATTGTCTTCGGGATTGGTTTAGGACTATCGATGCCTGTATTTACCTTAACCGTGCAAAATGCTGTAGCTCCCTCCATGCTAGGAGTTGCTACTGCTACAAATACTTTGTTCCGTAATTTAGGTGGAACCATCGGTATCGCTATTATGGGTACCATCATGAACACTTCATTAACGAATAAACTAGAGGCAGCAGTGTCCTCTGGCAAGGGTCCAGATTTAACCAAACTTGACCCTGAATCCGCTAAACAACTTTCCGCATTTATGAATCCGCAAATGCTGCTAGATCAGCCTAAGCTGAAGGAACTGCACACAACGCTGCCAGAGCAAATCCAGCCGCTCTTCAATCAATTGATTGAGATGCTGCGGAACGCACTAAGCGATTCTCTGACGGTTGTATTCTTAAGCGGCACGGCACTGTTAGTCATTGCAGCATTGCTTGTCCTGTTCCTTAAAGAGATTCCGTTACGAAGTGGTGAGAAAAAAACAGAGGTAACTGCAGAGGGAAAAAGCGAAGGCAAAAACCTTGAAAAGTCAGTACCTGCTGCACATTAATCACAAATAAATATACATTAGAGATGTCCGTAAACAGCTTTGGCTGTGCGGCATCTCTTTTTTATGTGAAGGAGATTAGGATTCGGTTGGTTGATCGTTCAATTCTTCGAAATAATCGTAGACTTCGTTTAACAGCTCCATTAACGAATCTGTCTTTTCTCTACCCATATAATCAATCATGCCTTTAAAGGTATTTCGGGATTTCGTCACAGCCATTTCGGCCAAATGCTCTCCTTTTTCCGTAAGCGTGATCTCACTGATTCGGCGATCCTGGGCATCGGCAGAACGCACTACATATCCCTGTGCAATCAGACTATTGACCATCTGTGTAACCGTAGGAGAAGTGACTTTAAGAAACTTGCTGATATCGGATACTGTCTGGCCCTTCTTCCCTTCCCGTTCCTTGCCGAGCTTTAAAGAAACCAACATCCGAACCTCACTTGGCTTCAATCCCCAGACTGTAGTTTTACGCCAATTCATCCTGGCAAATTGCTGGAAAGCTTCCATTAGTCCATCAACATTCTGATATTTATCTTCGTTCATCAGTACACCCCATAAGATCCATTTAACACTAAGTATAGCCTAATCGGGCTTAAAAAAGAATTGATAGATGTCAGATATCCATTTTCAAATCATTACTATCGAGATGTATAATGGGATCAGAAGAAAGGGCTTGGTCGTCCTTTACTGACGATAAATGATACATTGTTATATATAAAATACTGGCAATTCACGCCTATTCGAAAGAGGTTATCTATCATGTCCTTTTCTTATTCTACATATGACGCTCTAGGGCTTGCTTCGCTTGTCAAAGCACGTGAAGTCTCCCCTCGTGAGCTTGTCGAAGCCGCTTTCGCTCGGCTCGATGAAGTTAATCCAGTTCTTAATGCGGTCGTACGTACTCGTAGAGAAGCTGCTCTTAAGGAAGCTGACGATATGCCTGTTCATGATAGCACTCGCCCGTTTGCCGGCGTTCCTTTTCTGCTCAAGGATATCTCCCAAGCTATCGCTGGAGAACCTCTTACTTCGGGTGCCTTGCTTATGAAAGACAATATTGCCAGACGTGACTCGAACTACGTAGCACGAATCAGAAACGGCGGATTCATTCCGCTTGGACATACGAATACACCAGAATTCGGCCTCAAAAACATTACCGAGAACGTCCTTCATGGCCCGGCACGTAATCCGTGGAATCCCGAATATTCCCCCGGCGGTTCAAGTGGTGGTGCAGCTGCAGCTGTAGCTTCTGGTATTGTTCCGGCAGCGGGTGCTAGTGATGGTGGCGGCTCGATCCGTATCCCTGCCTCGTTCACCGGCTTGTTCGGACTGAAGCCCACCCGTGGACGTACTCCAGTAGGACCAGGTGTCGGTCGTCAATGGCAAGGCGCTTCTATTGACTTTGCATTGACAAGGTCCGTACGCGATAGTGCTGCCATGCTGGATCTACTACAGGTTGTGCAGCCAGAGGCTGCTTTTCAAACACCACTATATCCGGGCGTCTATTTAGACGATCTATTCAAGCCAGCACAGCGAAAACTGCGCATAGCGTTCACAACAGCTTCTCCAGTAGGCACTTCTGTAACGAATGAAGCAGTCATTGCTGTGCTCAAAACTGTAAAATGGCTCGAAGCTGAGGGGTATGAAGTTGAAGAAAAACTAAGTCCAGTAAATGGTGTTAGGCTGATGGAGAATTACTATACGATGAATACTGGCGAAGTGGCAGCGATGTTCGTATCGCTGGAAAAAATGATGGGACGTTCCATTACTTCCAGTGAAGTCGATATCGTTACTTGGGTCCTTGGGGAAGCCGGAAGAAAAGTCTCTGCAGCAGAATTTGTGCATAGTCTGGATGAATGGGATATTGCAGCCGCACAAATGGCAGGTCTGCTTAACCGCTACGATCTGTATATCACACCAACAAATGCGGATTCAGCTCCTAAGATTGGCCAGTTAACGCATAGCTCTGCTGAAATCGAAAAACTGCTGCATGTACATGAGTTGCCGAAAGAGGAACAAGAGCGAATGATTTACGCTATGTTTAAACCAAGCCTAACCTACACACCGTTCACCCAGCTCGCCAATTTGACGGGTCAGCCAGCTATGAGCGTTCCCGTCCATATGTCGCAAGAGGGTCTACCGTTGGGGGTACAGGTAATGGCTGCTAAAGGCCGGGAAGATTTACTGCTTCAGCTTGCAGCCCATCTTGAACAATCCGAGCTGTGGGTAGGGATGACAGGGAATCCGCTCTTTCCATGATGAAATTCATGAAGTGGTGGCTAAGTCAATTGAGGATCATAGTTCTATTACTTAACTATGTTCGATCCTATTGAGAATATAATGATCGTAGGAAGATCGATAAAGATTTGAATCAAATCAAAATGAGATGGCCAAACAATGACTATGATTGGATCAAAATAGATAATAGTATTAGCGCTAATGTATAGCAGATATATATTAATAAATTAATGATTCTGGTACCTATAACTTGATTATCTAATAATATTTTCGAAAGATAATAGTATAACAATGTATATTTTAATAGATGAATACTTATATTATTATATGAATAGAGATAAAATTGCTAGAAAGAAGCCCGTACTCTTTATTAGTGCAGGCTTCTTTCTGTACTATTTGAAAAACTGCGTGAAATAAAAACATTCAGTCTAATCAAGCAGCTCTTACATGAGGTGCTCACTCTGTTCCTTTCTTTTCATCCTACTTTAAGTTCAGCAGACGGTTTGTCGACTAGGCTAGTAAATAAATTTCATCCCTTCAAATAGAAAACGCGCTGGGCGCAGGTTCTATGGGACTATGTTTTTGTCCTCTTCACGGCATCTAGCAACCGCACTAACTGAAACCAAAGATTGTCTTCGTCCAATTTCCTCCAAAGGGCAGAAAAAATTCGCTTGGCATGATCGACTGATATTCGAGATGCGCGATCGGCTTGAACACGTTCGTCACTTCATCTACAAGGTTTTTGCTATATCATTTCAGGGGTTTCCTTTGCATATGATTTCGATACAAAGAGCTCACACCCCTTGTTGTTATACGTTGTACTGAAGCAGATCTGTACGAATGGCCACTATGAAGCAGCAGGCCGGAGTAGAATTTACTACTCCCCCAGGCGGAATAGTTAACGATGCTGTTAACCTTTATAATGTAAATAACTATATCTCGGCGAGTTTAACTGTTTTACTCAGCAGCTTCCAGTATCGTATTAATCACTTTCACACATAGCAATTAGTATAATCTGATATCAATCACATGCTCGCTGTTAGCTTATCAGCCTAAACAAGCATTCTCTTCGCCTTCCATGTGTTTAAACCATTAAACCCATAACGCGAAACTACCATCGCAATAATCATACTAGATTCTTTTAGGCAATTAAATATATTGATGCGAACGGCTACATATAGTCTAATCCGATGCTACGTACCTCTTGCTTCTCCTAAAGTCGAGCGAGAAATCTAACCAAGGCATCCCCCCATAAAAAAACAGCGGAAGTTAAGGACTTTAATTTCATGTCCAACTCCTACTGTTTATGATTAGAGTACAATAAATCCATTTCCATCAGTTCCTGACTCTCTAGAATCAAAAATCCCGAAAACAAACCGGATGCCATCTATACTCCAAACTATTTTCCACTTCTTAATTCCGAGATTTGCTCTCGAAGATCAGACACCTTATCACGCAGTTCAGTCTCTTTATCCATCATTTTCCGCTGCGTCTCAAATATGGCACGATCTTTATCAATCTCAGCATTTAACTGCTGCTTTTCAATCTCGCGTATAAAGTTCTGTTCCTTCTTTTCAGCCTCACCCTTAATCTGTTGTAACTCTCTCTTCATCTCTTGCATTTCCTCTTGCATTTCCTCTTGAAATTTATCCTTCTTTCTTACGACCCTCTTTCATATCCTGTAGTTTGACTTAAGGGTACTATTTTCCGTCCCACAAACAATCCTGGACTTCAACTTTCCCTGTGGCCTCCGCTGCTATTTGAACCAGCAGGCACTCCTGCAGACGGCAGGTATGGCCACCGGTGAGCGCTGCAACGAGCAGCCCTGCGTTTGCCGTTCGCGGTATCCACATCCGGAAGCCGCCGGCTGCTACCGATCGCTGAGCCGGCACCGTGCCGGGTAGTCCGGGAACTGCGGCAGGCACTCCTGCAGACGGCGGGTATGGCCACCGGTGGGCACTCCTGCAGACGGCGGGTATGGCCACCGGTGGGCACTGTAGTGAGCTGCCAGGCGTTCGCCGGTCCTGGTGCATCCGCCTCCGGAAGAGCGCCGGATGCTGCGGATCAAAAACCCGATAACCTGGTTGTGCTGCAACTTGCAGCAGCAGCATCTGCGGCGGATCCGCGAGCCAGCACTGAGCCAGGGAGCCCGAAAATAACTGCAGGCACTCCTGCAGGCAGGAATGGCCACGGGTGAGCACTGCAGCGAGCAGCCCAGCGTTCGCCGACCACCCAGAGATTGACCTATATTGGAATCCCTCAAGCATAAAAAAGGAACCCGCGCTGGTATCAGCGTGAATTCCCCCTCACCTGTAAGATTGTTATTTAGCAACTGCAATCTTCATTTCCAAGTCCTTGTAATAGGTCTTGATCCATTTTTTTCCTGAGTCTTTCAGAATGTCTCCTTTAGCGTCTATGGTGTACGTAAATGGCCTAATTGTGATGGTTTTCGGCACTGCTTTGAAGGAGGCTGCATAGAACAGGTCTTCTTTAATGTTTGCTGTGATCGGTCGCTTGATGTCGATGTCGCTGACGGTTGCCTGAATTAGATTTCCTTTCTCATCGGCAATGTCATACAACATCTTGCTTGAACGCCCTTTGGATTTGGCTGCTCCAGGAACTTTCCCGCTGCTGTGCAGCTTGAGTTCCATCATTAACGGCGTCATCTGGAAATAGTCCACGGTATAGCTAAAATCCCCGCTTTTTTGAGTTGTACCCGGCTGCAAGGTTGCAAGACTATTCAGCTTTTTCACCGGGACGGTAAAGGTAAATGGCTCCTTGACGCTCTTGGTGTACACCTCTATCGTCATTTTGAATTCATCCGCGAGCTGCGGTTTGCCATCTTTGGGGATGTTGAAAGAGAGCAAAGCTGCCCTTTCATCTTCCGGCATAGACGTCACATAGGGAAGATATAACATCCTTTTCCCATTAACAGACAAAACCGGGATCTGCGCGATATCAATAATGATCCCCTTACCCACAGTGCCTCCCTCCTGCCGGAATGCCATGTCAAGACGGTTCCCGTCAAACATTACTTTGGATATACTGAGCGTTACGCCCTCGTGGGTAATCGCTAGATTGGAACTGGCAGATTGCCCGGAGGTCTCGGCACTAACGGTTGAAGGGAACCCGCTGCCTGTGACTGCCATTACCAACGTTACTGCCAATGCTGCTCCAGCGAATTTTTTTCTCAATTCAGGTTTCATAGAATTCAATGGATTAGCTCCTGTCCTATTTTTTATGAAAAGAAAAAGGGAGCTATCCCCAGGTCATTATTGATGACCTGCGGGACTGTCCCCTTCTCTAATGGATTAAGGCTTAACAGGAATGGTCAATTCCAGATCTTTCAGATATGTTTTCTCACCCACACTGTTCTTTCCTTGGCCGACAACGCTCCAATCCTTGTTGTTCACAGTAAGAGTAAATGGCTTGATTGTAATCGTTTTAGGTGTGCCAGCAAAAGGAGAAAACAGTTGATCAATCTGATATTCAGTCTTGGGTTCGCTGTTGAAATACTCGAATCTGCTCGGATTCACGACATTTCCTTGGTCGTCTACAAGCTCGTAATAGACCATACTGGCGCTGTAATCACCGGTTTGCCCCGGAGATTGTGGTACTTGGCCCTTACTATCCAGAACGAAACGGGTGGACACCGGCGAAATATCCAGTTGCTTAACGGTATAACTGAACTGTCCGTCAGATTTGGAGGCCTCTGGTTTCACAACAATCGATTTATTCTCCACGTTCACAGGAATCTTGAATTCAAAAGCTTCTTTCACCTGTGTGACATTCGCCTGAATGGTCAGCTCGAATTGGTCAGGCAAATTTAGACCCTTAGTCACTTCAACTACATAAGCATTCTTCTGCCTAGGCGAGTCGCCAAAGCTGCCTCCGCCATATTCAATGGCTTGTCCGTTAGCGAGGATCGTTGGCATTTTAATATAACCTTTAAGCTGATCCTTTTCCTCAACATCTTTTTCAAAAAGGTATGGAGAGCCTGTATTCGGCAAATCTACGCCTTCACGTTCCAAAACGAAGGACAACCGGGTACCATCATAAAGTAAATTAGCTACCTTCAGCGTGATTCCTTCATGGGTTACACTCAGGTTAGGTTCTGTTACGATTCCTTGTTTAATGGCAGTATCCAAAGCTTCGTTGCTGGTTCCCTCAAAGAGAATTCCAACAATAGGAATTTGCTTTAACGTTGAAGCCATTGCCGGTGATACAAATCCCGTACCCACCACACCTGCACCTAGGATGGCTGCTGCTGCGGCCACTACTGCTGTTCTTTTCATTAAATTAGGTTTGGATGATGTTCTTTTCAATTCACTCGCTCCAATCGTATTCATAATTTGATAACTCATACTTTTCTTTGGTAAAGACGATTCACGAATCATTTGTTCGATGGCATTCATTTCAGCGAATTCCGTTTGTTCCGGCGAATGTCCCATGTGCTATCTCTCCTTTTCGGCTTTTACATTCCATCAGTTTGCGGCGCAATCGTTCATATTTTTTCCGTATGGTTGCGGACTTGAGGCCCATGATTTCGCCTATTTCCTCAAAGGTGTACTGCTCTACTGCCTTAAGGAGTAAAATATGACGCTCTTCAGTTGTGAGAAAAGTCAAAAGCTCATAAACCTCTGACTCATGACGGGAGATTTGCAGCACAGGCTGCTGCTCTTTATAATGATCGATCAGCTTAAGCCAGCGGCTCTGTCTCTTCTTCAAATTGATTAGATGATGGTATGCCATCTTATACAGCCAGGCTGAGAAGGATACTTGCCTGCTGTACTGGTGAAGATTTTGATAGGCGCGAATAAAGATCTCCTGTACGGCATCTTCCGTCTCCGCATGATTTTTCAGGATATAATAGCAGTAGGTATACATTTGCCGTTCAAACTGGATGATGATCGCACTGTATGCCTCTTTGTCTCCTGCTCTGACCTGTTCTACAACCGCTTCAATAGCATTCCATTTTCCTTCCTCTTCCCCGGGGATGGTTGGCTGCAAGAGCTCACCTCCTTTCTTGTTTACCTATATAACAATCTCGTAATGCTATTTTGTGACACTATTTTTTAATATGCAGTTAGATTAGGGACTACAAACGCAGTGAGATTAATTACATATACGAACAAAATCACCCTAACGGGTGAATAACTTTTTAGCCAGCGGTTATTTGTCCGCTGGCTAGAAAGTTATTCACCAAGGTTCCGTTACAGAGACAAACTCTGGGGATTCTCCAGACTCCAGGTCGTAGGCACACTCTCCCACTATAAATTCAGGGACAGGATCTACCGTCCCACATTCTACGCAAACATAATCGATCCATACCTCTGGTTCTTCCTCCCACGGCTCAACATCCGGTGATTGCAGCATGGACAGAGCATCGGGTCTCGCCCATAGCTCTCCAGCATCCGCTGACGGTAGTTCTTCTTCTTTCGTTCTTTCACAGGAAAGGTCATCTCGATTTGTTTATGGATCATGTACCACCACAGATTAAACACCTTCTGTGACTCTTTGTTTTTCCCCCGGCTGTATAGACTATAGCGACCCACCATCCGAAAATGCTTCGGTGGAATGTGCTGCACGAGATCGTAGATAAACTTCATCACCGGCGACACCACATCCACCCGTTTCCCCGTTCGGTGATCTTCGTACCAGTAATGCACCTTGTGGTGGTCGTAGCTGACCACCCGGTACTCTGCAATCGCCGGTCGCGCTAAATAACCCCCTATGTATTTCGCTGCTCCTCGGGCATCCTTCATCCGCTGCTCTGCATTCACATAGAAACCCTGCCGAGAAGTCACTAGAAGTAAATGCTTTCAAATCGTCAGTTGTTCCTTCTTCAATAGTGCCCGAAGCTTTTCCATTAAAAATGGCAAACTCCTTAGTATCTTGGTTAGTATACAATGGATCTACTATTTTATTTATTCGCATTTGAACAAAATCTTTTAATAAATCACTGTTAGCGTAATCTACGATCATTTTTCGGAATTTTAAAATATGATAATTATTTAATTTCGTTGTAAACATAGCTTTCTGATCTAAATGCATTGGGTAAGTGCTCCAACTATTAATGCAACAAAGCTCACGCTACTCCTGTTCCCGCCCGCAAATCCCATAAAAGAAGAGATGGATGGCTTCCTCCAGGAAGGCATCTATGTCTTCTTGTTTGCTGGCTTCATCTAGCATTTCTCCCGAACTTCGCATGTACATTCCCATAAATGAAAGAATCCCTTTGGTGGATACTTTATTTGAAATTTCTCCTCGTGCTTTGCCATCCTCCACCATCTTAACCATCAATGGTAAAACGTCGTTTGTATACCGTTCTTCAAGATAATGAAACATGTCCTGATCCTCAATCATAAGCTCCTTCACAGTCGTGGGAGACAATGAACTGTAGGTTTCTCTCTCCATCGTCATAATGTATTCAATAATCTCTTTTAGAGAATGCTCTCCATGAATGTAATCTTCAAATTCGCGAATCGCCTTCTCTATAAAATCCTTAAAGGACTCACCAAGCAGCGCTTCCTTGCTGCCAAAATAATTATAAATCGTCACCTGTGAGACACCTGCTTCTTTCGCAATGTCTGAGATCCGGAGACGTTTGGGCTCACAGCTCTTGAGCATTTCCATCGTAGTCTTCATAATTTTGAGTTTTATTTGAGCGGCTCTTTTCTCAAATCCATTCATGCTATTCACCCTTAACTTCATTATATAGTGCGCTTATTTAAATTTAATGAAATATTTATTATCAATTATTTCATAATTCCATTGACTTCACTATTCACTAGGAATAATATAACATATGAAATATCCAATTAATAATAGTTCATTATTTTGCAGCGGGGGTGGCGGCATGCTTGTAGTTGAAGGCTTAACCAAACGATTTTCGAATGGCAAGGGAATCGAAGATGTTACGTTTACCGTAAATAAAGGTGAGGTGTTTGGGTTTCTGGGGCCTAATGGCGCGGGTAAATCTACGACCATAAGACATATCATGGGATTTATGAAGCCGGACAAAGGTAATGCGAGCATCCATGGACTTGATGTATGGAAAGCACAGGGTACAGTCCAGAAGCATATCGGCTATCTACCCGGTGAAATCAACTTTTTTGACGGGATGACAGGCATTTCTTTCCTTAAATTTATGTCTGGCATGCAAGGGATGAAGAACACTACTAAACGTGACCGCCTCATTGAACGACTGCAATTTGATACCTCAACTCCGATCCGCAAAATGTCAAAGGGAATGAAGCAAAAAGTCGGTATTGTCGCAGCTTTCATGCACAATCCTGAAGTTATTATTCTGGATGAACCCACCTCGGGACTCGACCCGCTTATGCAAAAGGTATTTATAGATCTCGTATTGGAGGAAAAAGCAGCCGGAACCACCTTTCTAATGTCCTCTCACAGCTTTCAAGAAATTGAGCGCACCTGTGACCGAGCTGCAATCATTAAAGACGGACACATTGTCACTATAAAAAATATCCACGAATTACAATCGATGCAGCGGAAGCTGTTTGAGGTTGTTTTCGCGAGTCGCGAAGATGCAGAACAATTCGCCGCCTCCGGCCTGCAGGTGGAAGCTCGTGAAGGGAATATGGTCCGCATTGCCGTTCAGGGGAATTATGATCGATTCATTCAGGAGACCGGGAAATATAATATCCGCAGTATGGATGTGTTCACGCAGAATCTAGAGGACATTTTCATGGACTACTATGACCGTGAGGGGGCCGTGCAATGAATCTTCCACTCTATAAAGAAATGATGAGGGTGAACCTCAAAGGCATTATGAATTACGCCTTCGGTTCTGCCTTCTATATTCTGTTTATGATCTGGCTATATCCGGGGATCGCCGGAAGCACAAAAGCCATTGATGACCTCATTAAAGCTATGCCGGAAGGTGTAGGTAAAGCCTTTGGATTAAACAGCGGATTTACCAGTGCTGAGGCTTTTATCTCAGGAGAATATTATGGACTTATTCTGGTACTGATTCTATCCATCGTATGTGTACAAATGTCGACGCAGCTCATGGCTCGACTTGTGGATCGTGGCTCTATGGCTTATCTTCTGATAGCACCAACTACGCGGAGAAAAGTAGCTACCACGCAGGCGCTTGTACTCACAACAGCATTACTCCTGATTATTGGCGTAACCACACTCGCCGGATTATTAGGTAAAGCATGGTTCCTCGGCAGTGAATATGAATTTAATAGCGGCCGATTCACTCAGCTGAATAGCGTAGCGTTTTTATTGTTTTTTGCCGTGGGGGGACTCACTTTCCTCGTATCCTCGGTTTGTAATGATGAGAAAAAAGCGCTTGGAATTTCCGGCGCTATCACCTTCGGATTCTTCACTCTGGATCTGCTAGGCAAAATAAGCGATAAACTGGAGGGATTACGTTACATGACCTTGTTCTCCTTCTATCAGCCTGGTAAAATCGTTCAAGGAAACGTGGAGATTATTCAGGTTTCTAGTTGGTTACTGTTGATCGGTATTCTCGCTTTTGCCATAGGGATCGAACTGTTCAGACGACGGGATCTTCCATTATAAGATTAAGGGACGCTCCAATAGCATGTGGCTACTGGAGCGTCCCTCTTTCATATAGAAGAATATAATAAGCTTCTTCACACTAGAGAAGCATTATTTTAAGATTTCGTATCCGGTCTAGGGACACCAAAGTTTGGCGTTCCATCCTCATTCCACTGGATCACTTGCACACGCGCGTGCCGATTAGGATCATATAATGGGTCTCCCACAATTTCCTTATAGCTTCTAGCATGGAACACTAGGATATCCTGTTTGCCATCTTCTGAGACTGTAAAGCTATTATGTCCCGGTCCAAATTGACCGTTTTCTTCAGAAGTTGTAAACACAGGTTCTGGTGTTTTGACCCATGATTTCGGATCCATTAAATCACTATCCTCATCAGCGGTTAATAACCCCATACAGTAGTTATGATCTGTTGCACTTGCCGAGAAAGTCATGAAAATACGTCCATTTCGCTTAAGAACTGCCGCACCCTCATTCACCAGGAAGCCGATTTTTTCCCAATCATATTCAGGCGTGGTGATGCACACCTGCTCTCCTTTTAACGTCCAAGGGTTTTCCATTTCAGAGATATACATATTAGAATTACCAGGGATATCGGGATCCTTTTGTGCCCATACGTAGTATCTAACCCCTCTGTGTTCAAAAGTGGTTGCATCCAGGGCAAAGGATTCCCATTTCGTTTTGATTTGACCCTTTTCCACCCACTCACCTTCTAATGGATTTACGGATGAGTTTTGTATGGCAAACATACGATGATCAAATAAGCCATCTTTCGTATCGGAGGTATGTGCAGCTGCAAAATACACGTACCATTTTCCATCAATATAATGAATCTCAGGCGCCCAAATATTGGCACTCATTAAGCCTGTTTCATGCTTAACCCAAATGGTCTTACCCTCAGCCTCAGCTAATCCCTGAATGGATTCAGAACGACGAAGCTCGATTCTATCAAACTCCGGAACCGAAGCTATGAAATAATAATAACCATCAGTATGTCTATAGATCCATGGATCTGCCCTTTGCTCAATAAGCGGATTTTTCGCATTGAATTCTCTCATGATGACAACTCCTATATCTCTCTTTATTTTTAATTTTATGGGTCACCAAAACACACCCTTCCTTATAAGAAGGCAAGGTGTATTTAAGCTATGTTCATTTGATCTACCCTTTAATACCTGAATTCAAGTTAATAGATTGAACGAAGTATTTTTGAGCAAATATAAATAACAGCAGGGTTGGAACGATCGCCAAGATTGCCGACCCCATTAATTGCCCGATCATACGATAGTTTCCGTAGATATCTTGTAACAAGAGCAACCCAGCTGTGACTGGCATTTTGTCTACATCTGTGTACACGATAACCGGCCAGAGGAAGTCATTCCAAGATCCCGTAAAGGAGAACAATCCGCAAACAATCAGAATCGGCTTAACTAACGGCAATATAATTTGCGCGAAAATTCTAAAGTCACTTGCACCATCAACTTTTGCAGACTCATCTAGTTCTTTTGGGATACCGTTCATAAACTGTCTGACCAAGAAGATATTCCCCATACCCGCAAGACCGGGAATGATCATTGCCCAAGAAGTGTTTACCCAGCCCAAGGAATCGATAATTTTATAAGAAGGAATTAAGTTAACTACACCCGGGAAAAAGGAGATCCCTAGCAAAGTAAAGAACAGTGTGTCTCTTCCTTTAAAGTTAATACGGGTATACCCAAAGCCTGTAATCGAAATCACAATAACCACCAGGATTGTGTGGGTTGTAGCAATAAACAATGAATTGCCTAGCCAACGTAGAATTGGGGCTGTAGAAGTATTGTTCAGAATCGTAACATAGTTCTCAAAGACCCATGTTTCAGGAAATAGTCTAAAGCCTGAAGAAACCACTTCCGTTTGTGATCTAAAAGACGTGGAAATCCCGAATATTACTGGAATAATCCAAATCACACAAAGGATAAGCAAAAAAGCATATGATACATATTTTGAAATGCTAACATTGGATGATCCTTTTACTTTGCCTGTTCTATTTACAACTGGACGATTATCTAGGCCATTTACCGCCTGATTTGACATTATAGTACACCTACCTTTTCCATTTCCTTGTTAATCAATTAGTTCTCAAGAACCTTATGTGGCATTTCGGTTCATTACATAATATTGCAGCGCTGAGATCACCAAGATTACTAATCCCAATAACACTGCCATCGCCGATGCCATCCCTGCAATGGATTCACCGTTTCCGAAAGCTAATTGACGAATATACATCATGAGTACGTGTGTACTTTGTCGAGGCCCGCCATCAGTCATCATTAACGGTTGGCCGAATACATTGAAGGCTCCGGCAGTTGTCATAACAAAGGTATAGATTAATGGAAAACGAATAGATGGCAAGGTGATACTTGTGAATCTTTTAATTGAACCCGCACCATCGAGCTCGGCTGATTCATATAATTCTTGCGCAACGCCACTTAAAGAAGCACGATAAATAATCATGTTGCCCCCAATACCGCCCCATAGAGTGATTACAATGATGATAATCCACGCATACGGCTGATTTGCAGGCCAAGCAATTTGTGATCCGAATAGATTACCAGTAATCCCTAATTGCTTATTAAAGATCAAAAGCCAGATTAGTGCAGCCGCAGAAATCGAAATCAAGCCCGGAATATAGAGAATAGATTGAATTAAGCTCTTCATTTTAACTTTTTTATGTTCTAGTGCAACAGCAACCATTAATGGGATAACTATTAATAATGGAACAGAGAGACCCACAAAGATCAAAGTATTTTTTAGACCTCTGAAAAATTGAGTATGAAACGTTGATTTGCCATCAAATAGAATGGCCTTATAGTTATCAAAGCCCACCCATACCGGGTCACTCATTAAATTCCACTTTGTAAATGAAGCATAAATCCCATAAATCGTTGGCAATAAAATGAAGACAGCAAACAAAATGACGTGCGGACCTACAAAGAAGGCAGGTGCCCAGTTTATTTTCTTTTTCATAGGATTTCATTTCTCCTTTTGCACAAAGTAATGCACCACAGTACGGCACATTACTTCGTACAATCTATTCTATTTCGCTTTATTTCGCTGCACTGCTGCTTTCTGCGATCTTATCTTCTACAAACTTCTGCATGGTTGCCAAGGTCTCATCTAGATCAACGTTACCGCGAACGATATCTGCGCAATAAGTATCTACTGCTTCTGCAATGTATGGGTAGTACTCATATGTGTAAATGTAAAGGGATTCAATTTCTTTTTCATTAGAAGTAAAGAAGGATTGCATGTAGTTTTGGTATTCCGGACTTTGGTTAACTACGTTACTTGCGACGTTTTGACCAGCTTTTGCCCATTCCATTGAGTTTGTACGCACATATTCTAAGAAGTTAGCAATCCCTACTTCTTTTTCATCTGTTCTCTTATCGTTCTTAAGCATAGCGAACAAGTGAGAAGAAGATCTATTCGTGAATTTATCAGCGGTTGGAGAATAAATGTTAGTCACACCAAAGTTCAAACCTTCAACTCCAGCATGTGCGGTAGAACTCCAAGTTCCGTCTGTGGAGAAGAGTACGTTTTGGGATTGGAACATCAAGTAACCGTCTTCACCAAATGGAGTCATCAAACCAGCATCAGCAATTTTCTTAACGTCTTCAAAGGCTTGTTTAAATACTGGGGAGTTAACAGCCGGTTTGCCGTCCACCTGAATATCTCCGCCCAAGTTTTGAATTTGAGCCAGGATAACCCATCCGAGCAAAGCATCATTAACTACATAGTCACCTTCATCCAATTTACCTTGTAAGGAAAGCATTTCATCAATCGTAACAACGTTATCATCCAAGAAAGATTCAGCATTATATTTCTTGAGCAAATCTTTATTGTAATACATTACGTTACTGTGGATATCAAGAGGTACTGTGTATTGTGTTCCGTCGATGTTACCAGTGTTCCAAGCTTGTGGTAAGTAATTTTCAGCTTTTAGTTCAGGTTGTGCCGGCAATACAGTATCTTGCATGGGTTCTAAGACACCTTGCTTAACAAACCCAGGAACACGGTCAGCATGGATAATTGCTAAATCAGGAACACCTTTGCTGGAAGCCAAAACGGTAGAAATTTTCGTGTACATATCAGCTGTAATAACGTGCTTCACTTTAATCTCTGGATTCGTTGCATTGTAGTCTTTAACGATTTGATCCATATAAGCACCATCATCACCAGTCAGCGGTGTCCAGAACGTAATCGTCTTACTATCATCTTTACCACCACATCCTGCTAACACTGTCGTTAACATTAGAACCGTTGCTAATACTACTCCAAATTTCTTTTTCATTACTCTCTCCCCCTGCAGCTGTAATGTTAAGATAATCATTCACATTAACTTTGTTGGAAACGATTAACTTAAACTTAGTATACAGTCGCTTTGAAAGCGTAGTCAATAACTTTTAAATAAACTTAATAGATTTTTTTAAAACTTAGTTAACCTTTTAGTTCATTAAGACGAGATGAAAGCGATATATTATTTACTTCAGTTACCTTTCGTGTTACTTTATATAGAGATTAATAAACTTTACAGTATATGAAATTACTTTGAAAGAAGTGGATAAAATGCAATTGGAAATAGACAAGTCCTCTCTCGTTGTTTATGAAGCCTTGGCAAGTGAAGTACGAATAAAAATCATTCAGTTACTCTCCAAAAACAAGATGAACATCAAAGATTTGGCAGAAGAACTTAAAATAAGCAGTCCCATCGTAACAAAACACATTAAAAAGTTAGAAGATGCAGGAATCATAAAAACAGAAAAAGTTCCTGGTAAATCCGGAATGCAAAAAATCTCAATTCTTAGAGTCGACCATATTGAGATTAACTTTCCTAAAAAAATCTTTCATTCCTTTGCCTCCTATGAGACATCGGTGCCGATTGGTCATTATACGGATTATGATCTGAAGCCTACATGCGGACTTGCCACAGAGAAAGAGTTTATCGGCAGAGTAGACGAACCTAAGTATTTCATGGATTCTAAAAGAGTCGATGCAGAGATTCTATGGTTTACCCAAGGTTATGTTCAATACAACATTGCCAATTTTCTAAAAAAAGATGAAACCTTACAGCAATTTGAAATTAGCTTAGAGCTTTCTTCCGAATTTCCATTTGCCAATGACGTATGGCCTTCAGACATCACCTTTTCATTGAACGGCTTGGAATTAGGTACTTGGACAAGCCCTGGGGATTTTGCTGATGCAAGAGGTAAATTCACACCTGAGTGGTGGCCGCACAATATTAACCAGTATGGATTACTAAAAACGATTAGAATTACTAATCACAATGGAACATACATTGACGGTGACCCCATGTCTTCCGTTTCGATTGAGGATTTAGATACGACCTGTGACCGATGGACTTTCCGGATCGAAGTGAAGGAAGATGCAAAACACGTCGGAGGCGCTACAATTTTCGGAAAAAAATTCGGAAATCATGATCAAGATATCATGTTCAAAATGTATTACCTTTAAAATCTTCTAGTACGCACATGTATCAAGGTTGGTTCTTTCATGGGGGCGAACAACTAATTAGTATTTATTCTTCCATAGCCCCCCTATCTGTACTGTGATATGAACCAGTTATCACTTTCCCCTATCCATCTCTTTATCGCCCACATTTCTCACCTTCTTTCACTTTCCACAACTCCAGTAGTAATCTGCAGTACTTTTCATACGCTATCCAAACCCAACTACCTTTTGTTAATAAAAATATAAATAGATTCATCGTTTCATAAATTTCTATTTGACTATATGCTAATATCATGCTTAAAATGAGAACAACATAAACCGTTTTCCACGATATGGTTTGTATAAACATAAAACAAATCCATTTTGATTTGTGAAAAACGTTTTTTTAGTAGTTCTATTGTAAGCGTTTTACATTTTTCGTACCGCCGCAATCTCTAATCAATAGAATCGGAGGATCATGAATTTGAGGAAAACAACTCGTAAGCTAACCGCTTCACTTCTTGCACTCACGCTGCTAGTACCTGCACCATTCATTTCAGCAGCTTCTGCAAGCGATTCCAAAACAATCCCACCATCCACGCAACAACAGGCTGTCGATTATTCGGGCCACTGGGCACAGAAAGATTTTCAATCCTGGGTGGATAAGGGCTTGATTTCAGGCTATGGAAATGGAATTTACAAACCGAATCAAGAGATCACCCGCGTGGAATGGGTTACATTGATCAATCGGGTCTTTAATTTGCAGGAAAAATCAGAAATTTCCTTCACGGATGTACTGGAGTCAGGTGCTTATTACAGCGATATCCAGAAAGCTTCGGCTGCAGGATATGTATCAGGATATAGCGATGGCACCTTCCGACCAACACAGGTAGTAAGTCGTCAAGAAGCCGCGGTTATGCTGCACAGACTATTCCAGCTCAATTCTTCTGCAAATACCTCTGCACCAAAAGATGTTGAAGATTTACCCTCATGGAGCCAAGAAGCTGTATTATCTTTATTTGGAGAAGGTTATTTGAATGGTTATAGTGACGGCAGCTTTAAAGGTGCAAAAGCCGTAACAAGAGCGGAAGCACTACGCATGATTGAGAAGTTAGCCGGGGAAATCACTTCTAAGAGCGGGAGTTATACGGGGATTACCACTCAGAATATGGTAATTAGTAACCCGGGTGTTGAGTTGAACAACTCCACCATCTCCGGAAACCTGTACCTTACCGAAGGTATTGCAGAAGGTGATATCACGCTGAATAACGTCACTGTTAAAGGAACAATATTCGTATCCGGCGGCGGCGAAAATAGTATCGTACTTAGTAACTCTAATGCAGGTGACATGGTTGTAGATAAGCGTAATGGGAAACTCCGTGTCGTTACTAAAGGAACGAGTGCCGTACCAAGCGTACGTGTACATTCCGGTGTAATGCTTGAGGAAGATACTACTTTGACAGGAGCAGGCTTCGGCCGGGTCGTTATAGAGAATACGCTCCCGAACGATTCAATCATCAGGCTGAGAGGAAACTTTGATTCTGCTGAGGTACGAGCTGTAGGAGTGCCTACACTACATCTAGCCGCAGGCAATATTACTGAAGTTACATTGAACCAATTAGCCAAGCTGCGTGTAGATGCTGGTGCAGCAATCAAGAATCTTATCCTTGGTATAAACGATATGATTACTATCCAAGGCACCGGGAAGGTTAGCTTTGACAGTAAATACAGTAACTTAATCAAATTTGAAACACCTACTCCGACAGCTACGGCAACGTCTGGTTCTGGTAGTTCAGGTTCTGGTGGATCGGACGGCGGCGCTGTTGCTACACCTACTACTACTCCGGTTCCTACAGCTACAGTGACTCCTACTGCTACGCCGGGTCCGTCAGAAATGGCACCAGCACTCACCAATGTTTCTGTACATGATCCTTCGGTGGCTGTAGACAAAGGAACGTATTATGTGTTCGGGTCTCATATCGATGCGGCCAAATCG
Organism: Paenibacillus sp. FSL R5-0744; assembly: GCF_037972555.1. Lineage (NCBI taxonomy): Bacteria > Bacillati > Bacillota > Bacilli > Caryophanales > Paenibacillaceae > Paenibacillus > Paenibacillus sp. FSL R5-0744. The sequence continues at coordinate 1,764,437 of NZ_CP150228.1, read as the reverse complement.
GATGATCTGCTGAACTGGACTCGTTTCACAAATGGTTATACAACACCGGGCAACGTACTCTTTGGTGATCTTTCCGCGAATCTGACAGAATCCTTTAAATGGGCTGGAGAGAACGATTCTGACAGTAAAGGCGGATTCTCCATATGGGCTCCAGACGTTTTCTGGAATGAGGATTATAAGAATGCGGACGGGACCACTGGCGCTTACATGATGTATTACAGTGCTTCTTCCACTTACATCCGCTCAGCGATTGGCTTTGCCACTTCGCAAAATATTGAAGGTCCTTATACCTACGGAAATACCGTAATTTATTCCGGCTTCACCAAGGAAGAAGATTACGATACTAACAGCAAAATTAATAAAAAATGGACAAATACAAATATTCAAAAGCTTATTGATAACGGAATATTAGAAGATGCCAACCCAGATTGGTTTGACGCAGGCGGTTCATATAAGAACAAAACGTATACAAACGCAATTGATCCGACGTTATTCTACGATAAAGATGGCAAGCTGTGGATGACTTATGGATCATGGTCAGGCGGCATATTTATTCTAGAAATCGATCCAGCTACCGGCGAGCCAAAATATCCGGGTAAAGATGGAACGACCGCTGATGGACGTCTAATCGACCGGTATTTCGGTACCCATATTTCTGGTGGTATGACCAAATCGGGCGAAGGTCCGTATATCGTTTACGACAAGAATACAGGTTACTACTTCTTATACGTAACTTATGGAGGACTTGCGTCCGACGGTGGTTACAATATGCGTCAATTCCGTTCAATGAATCCGGATGGTCCTTATGTGGATGCTGCCGGACAAAGTGCAGTGCTGGCAACGACCAATGATCATTCGGCCATTGGCAACAAAGTTCTTGGTAATTTCATGTTCACGAACGTGAATAGTGATCCAGACTTCCAAGCTTACGGCTATGTTGCATCAGGCCATAATTCAGTCAATTATGATGAAGAGACGGGTAAAATATTCAACTTCTTCCACACTCGCTTCCCGCAGCGTGGTGAAACACATGAGCTTCGTGTGCATCAAATGTTCACCAACGAAGATGGATGGCCGCTCACTTCTCCTCATCGTTACACTGGTGAAACTATCGCAGCTGTTATGCAGGAAGATGTTATTGGAGCTTACCAGTTCGTGAATCACGGGAAAGATACTTCTGCTAAAATTAAATCCACAACAGCTATCGAACTGCGAAGTGATGGAACCATTACAGGGTCCGTAACCGGTTCTTGGGAGCTAAAAGGAGAGTATTACGCCGACCTGCTCATCAATGAAATAGAAAACGGAGCTACTGTACAAAATCTCTACAAAGGTGTATTCGTAAAACAATGGGATTCCACTCGTCAGAGCAATGTTATGACTTTCACAGCCATGTCCAATAAGGGTGTTACCGTCTGGGGCAGCCAAATTGAACTGCTGAGCACAGATCAAATTGTATCCAATGTTAAAGATAGTTTAAGCTTGGGCAACACAAGTAAAGTATACAAAGATCTTACGCTCCCAACTGAGGCCGTAAGAGGAACAGTCATTACGTGGTCGTCTTCCAATGAAGCCGTAGTAGGAAACGATGGTTCAGTTGTTCGTCCTGAAAAAGGACTCGGAAACGCAACGATTGAACTTACTGCTACGATTGCGCTGGGTGAGTCTACTGCAACTAAGACCTTTACTATCATTGTAATGGAACTGACTGGAAATATACTGGAAGACGGTTTGGTGGCAGCGTATGATTTTGAAGGAGATCTTTCAGAGAACGGAGATCGTACTGATAAGGGTACAATTACCGGCAATCGGATTAACAATACTGGTGGGAGCATCACCTATGAGACAGGTGAAGTTGGTCTTGCAGCTAAATTCGACGGTAGCTCCGGTATTCGCCTACCAAATGGTTTGATTAAAGGCAACACCTACACAATAGGCATGTGGCTTAACCCACAAGAACTGACTCAATTCACTACAGCCTTCTTTGGTGCTACAACAGATACGAATTGGATTAGTCTCTTGCCTTATGGAAACGGTGGGGCTACTACCCGGATGTGGTTTGGTAGCCAAACCTTCCACGATGCAGAAGCAGGCATGCAGATTCCAGTTAACCAATGGTCGCATATAGCTTTCACTTACGATGCCGGGACTGTGAAGCTGTATGTGAACGGAGTATTGAAGTACACTGGAAAAGGATTTACGGATGTATTTAACAGTGCAGATGCAGTATTCGCCCTGGGTGTAAACTACTGGGATATCCCATACAAAGGTTTGATTGATAACCTGCGTATCTACGAAAGTGCACTTTCTGCTGAAGCTGTAGACTTGCTGGTAAACGGTGAGCCTGACAGTAATGTTAAAGTAAGTACGATAACCATCGGTGATGCTGAAATGGATGTGGCTGTGGGGAATACCTTTACCCCTCAAGTAAAAGTACTACCTACCAATGCAGGAAATAAGAAACTTACTTGGAGTTCTAGTGATCCTAGCGCCATTTCAGTTGATGCTACAACCGGAACCGTAACAGCGCTAAAGGTAGGTGGCGAAGCAGTGATTACAGCCACTGCGGCTGATGGTAGTGGTGTCTCAGTAGACTATAAGGTAAACGTTACGGATGGAAAAGTAGCCTATTATGCTTTTGATGGAAGCCTTGATGATTCCCTCCAATTGGTCGGTACTGGCCAGGTTACGGGAATAAAAATCGAAGCTCCAACTGTAGGTAACATCACTTACGGTAACGGTATCACTAATCAAGCAGTAGTATTTGACGGTGTTTCCGGAATACGGTTACCTAATGGATTAATTGACAGCAATACCTATACCGTATCTATGTGGTTAAACCCTGAGCAGCTTACTGATGCAACAACAACCTTCTTCGGTGCTGCTTCGATAAACAGCTGGATTAGCTTCGTTCCACAGAACGGCGCAGGTAAAACACTGCTATGGTCTGGCGAGGCATGGTATGATGCTGTTTCCGCTATGAAGATTCCAGAGAATAAATGGACGCATGTAGCATTTACGGTCAACAACGGTACCGTGAAGGTATACCTTGACGGAGTTGAGCAATTCTCCGGTGAGGGCTTCCCGAATGTGTTTAAGAACAAGAATGGTGTGTTCGCTCTTGGCGTAAACTATTGGGACGTACCTTATAAGGGAATGATTGATGAACTGAAGATTTATAGCAGAGCACTCAAATCAGACGAAATACTGACCGAATATAACTCAAATGTAAATTAAGAGAATCATCATTTGGAAAGAGAGCGGAGCCTCAGGCTCCGTTCTTTTTATCTTAATTCACGCGATCAAAGTGAATGAGCGTCCAGAAAATTTCTCACCTTCGTATTGTAAAACAAGCATTTAAATAATATAATCATTAACTATACGTCTTGAACTAAATTGGAGGCCATCTATGAAACTTGACCTGTCGGAAGAATCTCTTCCCGTCTACGAAGCTTTAGCCAGTTCAGTTCGTCTGCACCTGCTGCGCTTGCTTGCCGAGAACCCAATGAATGTCAAGGAATTGGCCGCAGCGGTAAATTTGAGCAGCGCCATTATGACAATGCATGTGCGTAAGCTAGAAGCTGCAGGACTTATCCAGACACATATGGCACCTGGACGAAGTGGTCTGCAAAAGATCTGTACGCTGGCTGCTGAAAGTGCCGAGATCACCTTTCCAGGCAGACAAATTAATGAGCGCAAAAGCTACCGCAAGGAGCTTCCTGTTGGGCATTATTCCGACTTCATGATCGAGCCTACCTGCGGTCTTGCCACTACAGAGCAAGTGATTGGCAGCTTTGATGATCCCCGTTATTTCTGGGATCTCGAGCGTATGAATGCTGGTATTCTCTGGTTCGGCAAAGGGTATATCGAATATAAAATTCCTAACTTCCTTCTCTCCAGTCAACAGCCCGAGGAGCTAATCATTACGATGGAGATTGCCTCCGAAGCGCCTTCCATTAATAATAATTGGCCCTCCGACATCACTTTCACACTGAACGGAGTACAGCTTGGATTCTGGACCAGTCCGGGTGACTACGGAGATAGACGTGGTAAATACACGCCAGCTTGGTGGCCAGCACTCACGAATCAATACGGCCTTCTTAAGCAGCTGCGCATTACATCTAAAGGCACGTTTATGGACGGCCTGAAACTGTCCGACGTTACGCTGGATCAAGTGAACATTCGCAACAAGCAATGGACTTTCAAGCTTTCCGTCGATGAAGAGGCCGAGCATATTGGCGGCATTACCCTTTTTGGCAAAGGCTTTGGCAACTATAATGATGATCTAATCGTTGAGCTGTTCTACACAGATACCCATGAATAAAGCCGCATTCATCTCCCATTGGAGAGTCGAATGCGGCTCTTATTTTACCTTATTTCATGTTCAATGAAGGGTCCCCATAATCCGCCACCAGGCAGTGGACAGCCACGTTCCTTAAGCTTAGCTACAACAGGAATAATGCATCCACAAGCTACGCAAGTCACACTCTCATGCAGCTTAGGACAAGTCCCGCAAAGAGAAATCCGTTCAGCATAAACCTCATCTGGAACACAAAGCTCTGTCTTAAACATGGATGATGACAAGATTCGCTCTATCTGTGCATCGGTAACCTTGTAATCGTCGCGACACCCCTTGCATGCAGATGTTGTTGACATGATAACACCACCTTATGCCTTCGGCGTAATCTCCAGCACAGTTACTGACATTGGAGCCAGCTCTACATTAAGAAGATTACCTTCAAGTGTAAAGGCTGTAAAAGCTTGCGGTACGACAGCATCTGGCTGAATAAATGTATTATGAGCATCTATCTTGTTACCTGTGAGCGTAGTGCCTGTCACTTCAACCTTCTGCCCGGAAAGGCCACGTAGCTCGAGGGGTACAGTAGCTGATGCAGCGTGATTCAAGTTGCAAAGACTGACATGAATGATCCCAGCGTCTGTTACGGAAGCTGAAGCAGATACTTCAGGAATCTCGCTGCCCTCAAAGCTGTAAGTCCCACTATCGATTGTTAACTCCAACAACTCAGCATCCTGATGGACTTTAAACATATTGAATACATGATAGGTAGGCGTTAGCAGCATTTTTTCTCCTTCGGTTAAAATCACTGCTTGAAGCACGTTAATGGTCTGCGCAATATTTGCCATCCGTACCCGGTCACTGTGTTTATGGAAAATATTCAGGGTTACGCCAGCTACAAGGGCATCCCGAATTGTATTTTGTTGATATAGGAATCCTGGATTCGTACCCGGCTCAACATCATACCAAGTTCCCCATTCGTCAACGATAAGGCCTACTCTTTTATCTGGGTCATATTTGTCCATAATAACGCCATGTTTAGTAATCAGCTCATCCATGCGAAGGGCCTTCTCCAAAGTGCTAAACCATTCACTAGTTTCAAAGCCTGTTGCTGCCCCTTTATTCTCCCATGCTGGACCAGGAATCGTATAATAATGAAGGGTAATCGAGTCCATAAAGCGTGTAGCTTCACGCATTAGAACTTCCATCCAGTGATAATCATCCACGTTAGGACCACAAGCGATCCGATGAATACGATTCTCCCCGTAATTACGTACATACGTCTGATATTGGCGATAAAGATCTGCATAATATTCTGGACGCATATTCCCGCCGCAGCCCCAATTCTCATTACCAACGCCAAAATAAGTGACAGCCCAAGGCTCTTGATGACCGTTCTGCTGGCGAAGCTCAGACATCGGTGAGACACCGCCAAAGGTTAAATACTCTACCCATTCGGACATCTCTTGAACCGTACCACTTCCCACATTACCATTGATATAAGGTTCACATTCCAGCATCTTACATAATTCCATAAATTCATGTGTACCAAAATGGTTGTTCTCAACCGTGCCGCCCCAATGCGTATTGATCATACGTTTACGAGCTTCGCGATCACCAATACCATCTTTCCAATGATATTCATCTGCAAAACATCCACCCGGCCAGCGAAGTACTGGAATTTGTATTTCTTTAAGCGCTTTCACAACATCATTACGAATACCGTTAGTGTTAGGAATCGGTGAATCTTCTCCGACCCAAATGCCTTCATAAATACAACGTCCTAGATGCTCAGAGAAGTGTCCATAAATATTTTTGTTTATCGTACCTTTGCGAATGTCTGTGTTAAGGATTGCGCGATATGCCATGAATAAACTCCGCCCTTCAACATTTATATTTTTATTAACTAATTAATAATTATACAAACATTATAGAGCGGTCCTCAGCGATCCGTCAATCTCCAATATGAATGAATCTATTCTTTATCAATCGGTTTGTTTATCCCGTCTTCATAATAATCAAAAACGAGCTGCCGCTGCGTTCCTCTTACCCCGTAAAATACGTCGGAGATCCGTTTCCCCTTCCGTCTTAATTCATTCTCCAGCCACTCTTTGGTCAGTCCATTATTCTCAAGATTCTCTTCAATGAGGACGCCATCCATAATTAACTCAACGGGAAAGCTCTGAGGGACAGAAAGAAGCTTCAAATCTTTTCGGGTAACATATTGATATTCTTGTTTCTTTAAGACGGATACCATTCCGTTATCTTCTAATACGGCATACTCTACTACCTCTAGATTAAAAATTTCTTTTTCTCTCAGTGCCTGATCCAAGGAGTCTAGCGAATACCTTACCTTTTTCATATTCCCTTCAAGAATTTTCCCGTTTTCGATAAGTACCGTAGGTGATCCTGAGATCCAGCTTCTCATTCTACGACTCTTTATAGCGATGATAGATAGTAAAAAAGACGTAGCTGTGATAACAATAAGCGCCACGATCATATATGACGACTTCAGGTCTTTATTAAAAGCCAGGTTTGCCGCAAGCGATCCTAATATAATGCCTGTCACGAAATCATGAAACGTCAAATTAGAAATCGTTTGTTTACCCAATATCTTAGCTATCACTAGCAGCATGATCATAGCGACCACAGTACGAAGAACAATATCCATATGCGCCTGCATCTCTAATGCTCCTTTCTATTCAATCCCCTATTATTCACAAACCAAGGTGAAATGAAACGTCATTACAATTGGTTTAATTTTAAGAGGTCATCCGGAGACTTCTATAAACGTCAAAAGGGCTCTGGAATGGTTCTACTGAACCGTCCCAAAGCCCTAGCTACGAATGCTTATTTTTCAGTCTTGATTGCAAGCAGATTGTGCAGAATCATTGCGCTTTCAGCTCGAGTTGCTGAGCCTCCCGGATCGAATTGCCTGTCACTTCGACCCGGGATAAGTCCAAGGGCTTGAGATTGACCGAACTATAATTGACTGCAGCTTTCGATTCTCCATTGACATACGCATCTTCCAGAAACATACAGCTTCGTCTGGTTCCGAATCGGAAGGCTCGGTGCAGTACCATCCCGATCATTACCGCCATGTGACCGTACAGTTCATCTATCGACGGGATCATTTCAAGACAATCGCGTTCCATAAATTTATCGAATTATTGCAGCAAAAACCCTGAAGACTCGTATGATGAGTTTCTTCAGGCTTTTTTACATGGCACCGTTATGATCACCTGTGCGCCGCCTTCGACACGGTTTCCTGCTTCGATATGCCCTCCGTGCTTTGTAATGAGCAACTGTGCTGTATACAATCCAAGCCCGGAATGACCTTTGTCTAGAGATCTAGACGGATCCCCCGTGTAGAATTTATCGAACATCCGCCGCAAATCAAGAGCGCTGAACCCCTTCCCCGTATCCTTCATGTCAAAGGTAATCTGCGTCTCCTCTACGATGACCGTCCACTCGATCCTTCCCTCCACTGGCGTAAATCGCAAGCTATTGGTAATCACGTTATCGAATACTTGCTCCAACCGTGATGTATCCACAAGAAACTGCTGTTCTTGGTCGCATCGCCTATTCACATAAGAGAAGTCAAAAGCAATCCACTTCTCACGGCATAACAATGCGTATTCATCTTTTTTCCGCTCACAGAAGGCGAGTAAATCCGCTCTCGTATACTGGAGGACAAAATCAGGCGTGTCGATTTTATTCATGAACAGCAATTCCGTCAGCATTTTGTCCGCACGCTGCGTACTGTTCTGAATGGTTAACAAGTACTTCTCCAGCCGTTCGGGACGGCGTGCACCGCTCTCGATTAAATTGTCTACATGACCTTGAATGATCGTCAGCGGCGTCCGCAAATCATGGGCAATCGCAGAGATCATGTCGCGTCTCTCCTGCTCCAGCTTCCACTCCCACTTCAAGGATTGCTCCAGCGCGATCCGCATCTCTTCGAAGGCATCGGAGAGCTCGATCAGCTCCTTCGACCCACCTGCTCCTGCGACGGAGAAATTCAGGTCATTCTGCTGGATTCGTCTAGCTCCCCCGATGATCCGTGCGATCGACGGTTCGAGCCGTTTACCCAATTTTCTCGCGAAAATAAAAGAGAACAAGACGATGAAGAAGAACGGTGCGATCAAACTGCACAAAATAAGCATAACGAGCAGCCCGTTTCCAGGGTTGTTGGAGGATACACTTAAACTGTATCGTAGCACCAGCATCCCCTTTAATTTTTTCTGCGAATCAAGGATCGGGTGGTAATTGATATATTTCCCGCCCTGTTTCTCGCTACGGTTCAGCTTGCTTAGCACATCCTCCGGGCTGTTGACGAAAGTCTGCCCCTTCCAGCCGTAGACGATTTGCCCCTTCAGATTCACGATTTGATACTGCATGCCTTTCGTCAGAATAACATGTTCCAACGAATTCTGCTTTGAAGGAGATAATAAGGCGTCTTTTTGCTGATCTACATAACCTAGAATCTGGGGAATTTGCTGCTCATAATAGTTGGCTGGTAGAATGCTCTTGTCCGTTTGATTAATCAAAACATAAAGCGTACTGCCCCAAACCAGCATCGAGCCGATGAAGCTATAGAAAAGAACGAGTGTAAATGCGCCCATAAACTGTCTGCGCAGCGGTTTTCGACTTGCCTTTACTTCCTTTCGAATCTGTACCCTACCCCCCATACCGTTGTAACAAAGGTCTTCTCTGGTGCTGCGCACGCCAGCTTCGCCCGGATATTTTTGATATGTTCGGTAATTGTGGCTGCTTCTCCCTCCGCATCGAATCCCCAGATCTTCTCATAGATTTGTTCCCGCGAGAATACTTGATTCGGATGCATGAAGAGAAGCCGGAACAATTCGAACTCCCGGCTGGTCAGCGGAATCGGAAGGTTCTGGTAGAATACCTGATGGCTGTCCAGATCCATCGTGAGATCGCCATGGTGCAGCAGCTTCGGTTGATGATCAAGATGGCTCCGCTGCTCCCGACGAAGATGCGCTCTTATTCTCGCCTTCAATTCTTGCATGCTAAAAGGCTTCACGATATAGTCATCGCCACCGACGGCGAGTCCTTGGATCCGATCCGCTTCATTGGAGCGCGCGCTTAAGAACAGAATCGGACACGAGACCCGGTCACGTATCGCTTGGCATACTTCGAGCCCATCGAGATGCGGCATCATAATATCCAGGATGATTAAGTCGGGCGTCTCTCCCAGTCGATCGAACACTTCCTTGCCGTCATAAGCCACTGATACCTCATACCCATCATCCTGAAGCGCATCGCGCATAAATCCGACGATTTCTCGCTCATCATCGGCGATTAATATCTTTTCTCTCATCTCTTGAATTTCCTTTCGCGTCTATCAATCTAGCAGCTTTATCCCCTCATTGTACCTTCTTGTGCGCCAAAAATCCCCTGCAGCGGCACACACGGTGTTCACGACAGGGGAACAATTAAATTTTCAGGTATAACCGAGTTAGAGCTTCGTTGTCGGTTCTTTGACTTTATCGAAGACGATGATCCCGTCATATTGCTCTTTTGGAATGAATCGCATCGACATCGGCATAATGATCTCGGACGTCATGCCATCCTCGGCTGCATAGATCGGTTTGAACATCCAAGCATTATTTTTGTTCGGAGACTTGTGCTTGGATAGATCCGCAAACGCAATCTTATAACCGCTCTGCATCATCAGTTGTTCCAGACTCCCCTTCGGCATCGGCTGAATATCGAAGATCTTCTGTGTCGTAATCGTGCTTGCCTTACCGCTGTTCATGTACAGACCCAACACGTAGACCTTATCCTTTAGCTTCTTATGTAGCAATTCTCCCATACTTGTAAAGCTGTTAATCCATTTCCCTTGTTCTTTCGTTTCGATTTTGGACGTATTCTTCGCCAGATGATCGTTATGCGCCCATAAAATCACTTTCTTGCCGGGATACATCACCTTCATTAACCACTCCACATTGTCAGCCATGATTCGATCACGGAATTCATAGCTTTCCTTCGTATCGTACATCCCCATCTCGATGAATTTGACCCGATCCTCCAACGTCTTGACAGCGATATCCACCATCCGCGGGTTCGCAGGGTAGGCGGCTGCAAGTTGTTCTTTGTTCTCTTGGATGAATTGGATCAACGCCTTGTATTTCGGTTCGTACGCATTCTTCACCTTCTTGATTTCTGCTTTCGCCTCCGGATGACTATCGTCCATGCCATATTGGTTGAGCACCTTATAGAAATCCGTCATCGCTTGCATTTCGAAGTTGAAATAATTCTCGCCCTGATCCTTGTCTACCTTGGCAATCCAACCGGCAATAAATTGCGTTAAGTACCCTGATGTGAACTGCATGTCATAACCTGCTAGATATAAGGGATCGTTCGTCCCTTGCTTCTTCTTGATGTAATCGAATAAATTCAGAGTCTCCTTGGAATGCCAGATGGGAAAAATTGAACGTTCCATCATTTGTTGCGATGTCCATGTTCCTGCATTATCGTACGTCATGAATGAATCCCCAAGGCCCGACTCAAATGCAATCACGTCAAAATCCAGCTCTTCGTGTAAATATTTGATCAACCTTGTCTTCATGCTGCTGTATTCTGCGACACGGTGAAAGTTCTCGCCAAGGCTAATGACCGTCTTATCTTTCAAGATCGGCTTCAGAAACGCTAAATCTTTATAGTCCGATGACGTCAAAGATTTAATCTCTTGAATATTCTCCTTCGACCCCGTAATTTTCTGCGCGGTCGCCGTGGCGCTCACTGGCGATAGTAATAGTGAAAATGCTAGGCCCAGGGAAATGATACCTGTTAATCGTTTCGTTGCTTGCATGTTGAATGTTCTCCTCCTTCGAAATCTGTTATTACGTCGTTCTCTTACCATGCAGAGACATCGTAACAGGAACTTCTAAGGAATCTATAAAGATAAGAGAATAATTCCTCAATGCGCGTGACAGACCCGCTTCTTCACGAATCTCACTGCCATATTTAAGACTAGCATGATCATCCCGATGTTGATCGCATAATCCGCTAGATTAAGAATGCTTCTTCCCGATCGAGACATGATAAAATCCGTGACCTGCCCGAACACCAGTCGATCAATCCCGTTGCCAACCGCACCGCCGACTAAGAAACCAGCTATCATATCCGCCAATCGGCCTTTCCAGGCACCCATGCTGCGATAATAGAATACACCGATGACGAACAAGATGGCGATCACCCCGAATAACCACGCATAACCTTGGAATAAACTGAATGCCATCCCGCTATTCTCATAATGTGTAATCTCCCATCGTCCAAAGAACAAGCTATCTCCGATATCCAGTTTCAACCGAATCCAAATTTTCGAGACCTGATCGATCAAGATCACGACCATCGCGATCATACAAAACCACATAGCGATACCCACTTTCTTCTCAGCCTATGAACAACCATGTAACTCCCTTGTGCTCATCATACTACAAAACCATGTGGCATCGAAAAATAAAGGCACGCCCGAAGGAGTGCCTTTCAGGTATCCTTATATTGACTGCTCGTCTTCATTTTTTTGTAAAATAATGAAAGAAAACGCAGGTTTCTTGTGTCTAATAGCTGAGAGGATAGGGGAATGATTTCTATGACGGCAACGCTAAAAAAGTCTACAAGTTATCTTCCTGCACAAAATTCAGCACGGCATCGTCGACGGCCGAAGTTCTTCCCAGATCAGGGCAATTTACAAGCTCAATTTCGCAAGTCTCCGCACAGCCGTGTAGTTCAAAAAGAACCAGTTCATTACGACCTTTGCGCAGCAATGGACCGGGGATGTATAGGGCCCTTTGCGGTCCTGCGTTCCAGTAGCGGCCTAGATTAAATCCGTTGATCCAGGCAACCCCTTTATTCCATCCATCGAACCGTAGAAAAGTATCCCCAATTTCCTCCGCCTCAAAGCAGCCCCGATAGAATCCGGGCAAACCTGAAGGTGCCGCAGCTTCTTGCTTCTCCACCGTCTGCTCCTTGTACTCAAGTGAAGCCAGCGTTCCCGGTTCTAACGGAAGTGTACGGATCGTCCAGTTATATTGCAGCTGGTTATCGATTCGAACCCCGTCCAGAATTCCTTTCGGATCACGAATGAGCGGCCCATAATTAATCCGACCCATATTCTCGACGAGAATATCCAGCTGCGCTCCACCGGCAGGAATGGAAAGTTCAAGTGGCTGCGGATTCCAGCGTTCAATGACCCCAAGTAACTGTCCATCCAGGAAGACCTGCGCCCGATCACGCACACCTTCGATGTAAAGCTTCTGCCTGGACCGTGGTCCCTGCACATAAGTGCTGTACAATATAAAACCATAGGATTGTCCCAGCTTTTCCATCGGCTGCACACACACACTGTTCACCGGCTCGGATAACTTCTCCAGATTGGAAGTTGTGAATAGTTCCGCTCTTTCCATCAAGGCAACTTTCCCGTAGGAGATCTTCGGAATCGGCTCAGGGAGCGGACAAGTCGGTGCAAATCCATGTTTGCCCAGTACCGACCGAACAGCTTCAAATTTCGCTGTCGTATCTCCCCATTCCGTGAGCGGGGCATCATAATCATAGCTTGTAGTCGTCGGCTCGTAGGCGACGATATGATTCGCCCCATTATAGAAGCCAAAATTGGTCCCGCCGTGGAACATGTACATATTGAGTGAGGAGCCGTGCGTCAGGATATCATCCAGAACGCCAGCTACATCTTCGGCATCGCGCACATGATGATCCTCCATCCAATGATCGAACCAGCCGTTCCAATATTCCATCACCATCAGCGGCTCTTCAGATCGGTACTCCCGGTATTTGCGGAAGGATTCCTCTGCACAGGAGCCAAAATTAACTGTAGCATGCACATCTTCCAGAGTTCCACCGAGCAACATTTCATCGGTTGGTCCGTCGGAGGTAAAGAGCAACACATCGACCCCTCTGCTGAGGAGTCCATTACGCATATATCTCAGGTAACTACTGTCATTGCCATAGCTGCCATATTCATTCTCTACCTGGACGGCCAGAATCGGCCCGCCATGTGTGGACAGTAGCGGAACCAGCCGAGGAATCAGCTCATCGTAATACCGGTCCACCTTGCTTAAATAAAGAGGATCACAGCAGCGAAGCTGAAGTTCACTGTAAGCCAGCAGCCAGGCCGGCAGACCACCGAATTCCCATTCGGCACAAATGAATGGACTCGGTCTGACAATAACATGAAGCCCAAGCTCTCCGGCCAGTTCAATAAAAGAGACCACATCGGCCATGCCATCAAATACGAACTCCCCTTCCTTGGGTTCATGCATATTCCAGGCGACATAGGTCTCCACGGTATTGAATCCGCAGGCTTTCAATTTCAGTAGCCGGTCTTTCCAGTATTCAGGCACAACCCGAAAATAATGAATGGCTCCCGATACGATCCGGTAAGGCTTTCCGTCCAGCAAATATTGTCCGTCGTTCCAAGTGAGTAGGCTCATTATCGACGACCTCCTTTTTAGCATTTATTCTAGCGATTCCCCACAGTGGTAGACGGCAAGCCGTCTAATCTTAGGGCTTGCGGCAGCTACTGGCACCCGTAGTCGTATCTTCTCTGCGCATACCGGAGGGAAGGCGTCGATTTTCTTATGGCCAATCGCGCTGCCACGTTTCAACTCCATCCACGCTCCGTCACTGAATGCTTCCAGCACATATTCGCTCACTCTTTCGCCATAAGCGATGTCCTCCATAATCTCGGCGTGGTCAATCACAGTAGCTACAGGCAATTCCAGCTCAATAAGATCTCCAGTGCCCGCCGTTACGGCTAGTGCCTTTCCGAATCTACGTTGAATCTCCTTGCCAAATTCCAGCAGTCGCTGCACATCGGCCTCTGGAAGCAGCCCGCGGTTGTCAGGGGCCACATTGAGCAGCAAAGTCGCCCCATGTCCGACCGAACGATAATAAATATCCATTAGCTGCTCCAGAGACAGCAGCAGATGCTCTTCCTGAGGATGCCAGAACCAGCGGTCTTTACGGATGGGCACATCGCATTCCGCAGGCACCCAGCTCGGTGTTCCGGGAAGCCAGTTCAATGAAGCTTCACTGAACATGCTACCTCGCGCGGAATCCGCAGTGTTCCAGCAGGGATAAGGAGCAAGGCCATCCTCATTGCCAACCCAGCGAATCGTTGGTGCCCCCATATTAAACACCATAGCACTTGGCTGATATTGTTTGATCAGATCCATAATCCGCCGCCAATCGTAATTACGGCCTTCAGATCCTGCGCCGTCGAACCAAATCTCCGTAAGTGGGCCGTAGCCCGTAAGGAGCTCCTGCAATTGCAAACAATAGAAATCATCATATGCTTGCGGATCCGCATAACATGGCTCATGTCTGTCCCATGGAGACAAATAAATGCCGAAGCCTAGTCCAAATTCACGGCAAGCCTCCTCGCACTCCTTGACAACATCGCCTCGCCCTTCTTTCCATGGGCTGGAGGCAACAGAATAAGTACTCGTTGCAGTCGGCCACAGGCAGAAACCATCATGATGCTTAGCGGTCAGTATAAAATAACGGAATCCAGCTTCTTTAGCTGCACTAACCCATTGGCGGGCATCCAGATGAAACGGGTTAAAGACCGTAGGTGAATCGCTACCTTCTCCCCACTCCTGATCGCAAAATGTGTTCATTCCAAAATGGCAGAACATCCCCAGCTCCAGATCCTGCCACTCCATCTGTTCCTTAGAAGGCAAAGCTACTTGCTCTTCGGACTTGTTCTTTGAAGAAATGCTTTCCATCATTTTTATACTCTCCCGTATATTTGTGTAAGCCCAATGTATAAATAAGGGCTTTGGAAAGCCGGTTGATGACCTTCCAAAGCCCCGTCCCCAACTTGGGATACCTCGCTTATTGCCTATTTACTTGATGACACCTTTTTCGTTGATAATTTTCGTTGCTTCATCAACCATCCATTGCTGCACCTTATCAATCGATTCATTTCCAAGCATGAATCTGCTGAAGCCGTCATCGATAATTTTGGTCAATTCGGAAGTTGCCGTCGTCATCACCTGCGCACCGTCAAGGAACTGAATTTCTTTATCGAAAAGTGTGTATTTGAGTGAATCCATATCATACATATCTTCTTTGCCAGCGACCAATTTAGTCAGCAAGGTCTCATTATCAGCTTTTTTATATCCGGAGAATTCCAGTCTGTTATCACTAACAGCCGTCGACATAAATCTCATCAATTTGAAGGAAGCCTCTTTGTTCTTTGAAGTTGCGCCCATCGCCAGCATGTTGCCGCTGGTGAAGTATTTGCCTTCATAGTCTTTCGGTTCCGATCCTGCAGGAGGCACCGGTACCGGAGCAAAGGCTGTCTTGAATTCATGCGGATACTGCTCGGTGTTACCTGGATCAGCAATTGTCCAGTTGCCAGCCAAGATCATAGCAGCTTCTTCATTGAAGAATTCGGTACGATAGTTAAGCTTAGCGGCAAGAGCATCTGCATAAGATTTCGCAGATTTATCAGCAGACTCCATATCTTTACGCAGCTGGAAGAAATACTTATAAGTCGGATCCGCGAAGATTGTCGTCCCGTCATCATATACGAACGGGTCTTTCATCATCGTTTGAGCTGGAGCGTTCATGTACAATTCCCAGGTGTGGAAATATGTGCCGTAACGTTTGTCCACGCCTTCGCCTTTGGTCAGTTTTTTGGCATAGTCGCGGTAGTCATCCCATGTCCAGCCAAAAGTAGGTACAGGCAGACCCGCCTCGTCCAGTGCATCTTTGTTCAGCATCACGTAGTTGCTGCTCTTCGTATATTGCAACCCATAATAGTTGTTGTCGACCTTAGCATTCACATAGTATTCATCCTCAGGAACGAGGTTATCTTTCTCATAGAATTCATTCAGCGGGGCAAGTGCTCCCCGAGTCGCCCGTTCAAGCACGCCTCCCAAGCTTGGCACCTGAACAACATCAATCGCTTCGCCGGAAGAAATCAGGAAGTCGAGTTTCTTCAGCATCTCCACAGAATCACCGGGAACGAGTGTCACATGCTCTACCTTGATGCCTGGGTTCTGATCCATAAATTCCTGCAGCATAGCATCGGTACCAGCCGACTGGGCTTCATTATCCCAGTTGTAATACTTGATGGCCACTTGCTTGTCCACCTTGGTGTTCCCGGCATTCGTACTAGCTTCAGCATTCCCATTCTTTTCCGAGTTTCCGGAATTTCCACAGGCGCTTAGCGTTAAGGAAACCGCCAGCATGGAGCCCAGTACAACGGATAATCTTTTTTTGCTCTTTGTTTTCATTTTACTTCCCCCCGCACTGAATTTTAAGTATAGTGCCTTGTTCATTTCTTATTATAGGCATCCGCTTTACTGGCCAAGTGCACAATTTTGCTGTTGTAGGATCACATTTTTGACTTTTACTATCTATCGCACACCCGCAGGTCAGCCCTTTACGCCGCCAAGGGAGATTCCGTTAATGACTTGCTTTTGCAGAGCGATGAACACGATGACGAGCGGGATGATCGCCGAAACAGCTGCCGTCATCATAATCGCATAGTTGTTCGAATAATCGTCCCGGAACAGTGTCATACCGAGTGGGATAGTGTACAAATTCTTATTTAGTAAGAAGATCAGCGGATTCTGGTAATCATTCCAGGTCCAGATAAATTTGATGATCGCCACCGTAGCGAGCACCGGCTTGCAGAGCGGAATAATGATAGACCAGAATATCCGTAAATGGCCTGCACCGTCAATTCGCGCCGCTTCAATGTATTCGTCGCTGACACCAATCATAAATTGCCGCAGCAGGAACGTGAAGTAGATGGAGAACATACTCATTAAAATAATTGCAGCATGAGTATCATAAAGACCGAACCAGCGAATCAGCAGAAAGCGCGGAATCAGTGTGGCCTGGTCAGGTATAATCATGAACGACAGCAGCGCCAGAAATACCATATTTCGTCCTTTGAACTTGATTTTGGTCAAGGCGTACGCCGACATAGATGAAATGATAAGTGTAATTAAGGTTGTAATAATCGCAACTTTAAAGGAATTTAAATAGAAATGAGAAAAAGGTACTCGTCCCATCCAAACCATCTTGAAATTATACGCTACATTGATCTTCTCGGGAATCCATTGGATCGGGAAGCGCATAACATCTTTCTCATATTTAAAGGCTGCGGAAATCATCCAGATCAGAGGAATAAGAAATACAATGGACAAAGCCCCCATGATGCAGGTAGTGATCACTCTGGACATATTTTTTCTAATCAGTTGCATGTTAATCTCCCCCCTTTATTCTTCATTTCTCATTTTCCAAGTAGCTGCGGTGATCAAGCCTATGACGGCGAATAGCAGCCAGGAAATTGCAGAAGCATAGCCCATGTTGTAGTATTTGAACCCTTCCTCATAGATCCTGAACACAAGCACGGTAGAAGAATTGTTCGGGCCACCTTCGGTCAAAAACGCGATGATGTCGAACACCTTAAACGAGCCAATCAGCATGGTTATAAGTAAGAAGAACGTAGTTGGACGCAGCATCGGAACCGTGATGGCAAAGAATTTCTTCAGTGCGCTGGCTCCATCTATTTCGGCGGCTTCGTAGATTTCATCGGAAATATTCGTCAAGCCGGCCATATAGATAATAATGGTGTAACCCAGACTCGCCCAAGAACTGATAATGGCAATCGATAACAGCGAGGTCTTTGGATCCACCAGCCATTTTGGAGGACTGGAAATTCCAAGCTCCATCAAGAACTGATTGATCGGTCCAAGGGATGGATGGAACAATGCGCTCCATACTGCGGCAATTGCAATAATCGAAGAAATATAAGGGATAAAGAAGGCAACTTTGAAATAATTTTTAAGAAATACACTATTTTGAATCAATGCCGCCAGCACCAAAGCAATCGCAATCGGTATCGGCACGGTCATAATCATATAAATAGCATTGTTCTTCAAAGCTTGAATGATGCTCGGATCATGGAACATTTTGATATAGTTATCCAATCCGATAAACTCGATCCCTTGAACCCCCGACAATAGATCCCATTTCGAGAAGCTTAAATAAAGTGAGAATCCAAGTGCAAATACATTAAGAAAAAGCATTCCGACAATTTCCGGAGCTAGAAACAGCCACCCGGTCAAAGCCTCTTTCCGCTGCGGAGTCCAGAACTTCCGCTTCTCCTGCAGAATTTTTGGCACAGGTTGTTTTGCAGCCTCCACGTTGTATCACCTCGACAATTTGATTTGTCATTATAGTAATATATCCGCCTCCCGCATGAAGGAGTGATTATGACCCGAGATGTGCAAGATTTTGACCTTTGTCTTTCGACATCAAAAAAACCGCCCTAGATGGGCGGCTGGTCTATTCGGTAGGTTGAGAATTGCGCTTCTCAGCGTACCGAGTGTTTGGATTTATATTCACTCGGTGTTGTTCCCACATATTTTTTAAACACTTTTGAAAAATAGGTTCTGTCCGAATATCCCAAACCAACGGCTAGCGATTCCAGGTTCTGGCTGGAGATTTTCAGCATTTTGGTCGCAACCTTCATCTTGTGCTGATGTACATAGTCCGTAAAAGTCAGACCTGTCATGCGTTTGAAATAACGCGAGAAATAGCTCGGGTCCAGAAAGAGATAACGGGCCATATCAATTGAAGTGATGTTATCGCCAAGATGCTGATCGATAAATTGCTGGATAAGCTGCAGCTTGGGCTCCTGCGGGGGAGTTCCCGCCACCTGCTGTTTGTTGCCTGTAATCTGCACAAGCTTTCTTTCCACCAGTTCCATCGTATCCTCCAGTGTGCGGGTTTGCACGAGATAGACGAACAGATCCTCATCGAATGTTAGGCTAGTGAACATCAGCTCGATACCTCGGAGCATAAAGGATAAATCCCGGACGAAATCGCCCGGATGGATAGCCATAACTTTTGCAGTCCTAGCGATTTCCTGAAGAGTGCCACGGATGGCTTCAAGATCATTTTTAATCACGGCCCGTTCCATCTGCGGGATATAACTATCCAGAAATCCTTGAGGAGCAGGCTGGAAGCGAGGGGTAGCGATTTGCAGAGTATCCAGAACTGTGTATTCCGCACTCGCATAAAACTCGCACTTGTCCTGGACAATTTGCCGATGAATCTGTCCAATCGCCTGCAGCTCTATTTTCTCAGTGACTGCGATGATGCCCGGTTGAATCTTAAGGAGATGGGAGCACTCGGAACACAATCGCTGTAAATAATCATGAAAATAAAGACTGGCATTCTGCGCCAGATTTACACGGTAATTATACAGAATCACAATATTCTTCTGCTCCAAAAAAGGCGTAATCCCCTCACACGCTTCGGACAGCTCTAGGGCTATATTGTAGATGGCATATAAAATAAGTGGATACTCGCTCTGCTTGTACCTCTTCTCGAAACTGGAAAAGTGAATGCTGACCGTGCCCAGCATGAACCACGGATACGTCCAGGATATGCCGATTTGCGTCGCATAGGCTAGCGTGGTTTCGGGCGGAGCGCCGCCAATCACCCTTTGCAGCAGATTCTGCCGGAATAACTGGCTATTGTATCCCGTTTCCCCATGCTTGATTAGCCCGATCTTCGATTTAAGCAAGCGTACTGACTTGGCAAGGCTTTTCTCCAGTTGCTCGTCCGTAAGCTGGTCCTTAATTAAATAGTCATCCACCTTCAGCTTTACCGCTTGCTGAGCATAATGGAAATCCTCATGACAGGTCAGGAAAATAATTCTGACCTCCGGCTTCATCCGGGTAAAGTAATCGGCCAGCTCAATCCCGTTCTTTTGCGGTAAGCCAATATCTGTGATCACGATATCGGGTTGTACTTCCTCAAACATTAATAACGCCTTGGCACTGGAATAGGTGCTGCCGACAATCTGCAAGCTATGTGCTTCCCAGTCAATCATCTGCTGAAGCACCTTGAGCATAGGAACATCATCATCTATGAGCATCACTTTATACATCAATATCCCTCTCTCTCCGACAGATTAACCTGATGATTGCCTTGCGGCAAATACAGAGAAACGGACACCCCACCTTGCGGCAAATTATGCAGCGACAAGCGGGTATCCTGACCATAGGTCAGCCTCAGCCTTTGAACCACGTTAATTAAACCGACCCTTTGATAAGTTCCATCCTGTTCATCGTCCTTGTAGAGCAATCTGCGGTTCAGTCCTGCCAGAATTTCTGCCCCTGCACCACAGCCATTGTCTTCGACTTCAATCATAATCCCATCAGGGATCGTTCGGGCACGGACGACAATACGCGGTGCCGGGTGGTCAACTAGACCGTGAACGATGGCATTCTCTACGAGAGGCTGCAGAATAAGTTTAGGAACGATGAGCTTCTCTGTATCCGCTTCCAGATCGACCTCCAGTTCAAGAGGGATTTCGTTGCGGATCTTCATGATGTCGATATAATGGCTAAGCAGTCTGCATTCTTCCCGTAAGGTAGCCGGTTCATTGACCTTCAGATAGGCACGGAGAAGACTCATTAGCGAATCAATGATCCCGCTGTGCAGCTTATCTTTAGCCAAAATAAGGCTACATTTGATCGAATTCAACGTGTTGATCAAAAAGTGGGGACGAATCTGCATAAACAGCGCCTCAAGTTCCATCACTCGCTTCTGTTCTTGCTCCAGCTCGATGTCGTGAATCAATCCTTGCAGTTGATCCAGCATAGTATTCAATGTCTGCCCCAGCTCAGCGATTTCATCCTTGCCCTTGACCTCCAGCCTGACATCAAGATTCCCCATCCCGAACTGGCGCACAACGCGCTGCAGCTTCATGATCGGACTATGCAATCTTTTGGCAATCACCATGGAAGTGGCCGAAAAGACAATAAACAAGAGAAGCACTAAACCAATACCACTATAAAAAGTTCGCGAAATCTGGCCCGACCATTCTTTCTCTGAAGCTTCATAGACCAGCTCCCAATTGGATTTGTCGATGGCTCTGGCCGTACGCACGCTCCCTCTAGCTTCCTTGCCTTCTGGGGCTAGCTCTGAGTTCCCGGCGATCAGACCTCCTCTGGAATCAAACAACGCCAGCTTGCCAAACTCGACCGGCCCGAGCAATTTGTTGAAATAGGCATCGGGAATCGAGATGAGAAGCACGGACACCTGCTGTTTCTCCCGGCTATCATAGATTACTCTGGCAATATAGTAGCTACTGCTTTTACCGGAACCGCTGTCAGCCATCCCAAGCCATTGCAAGGTCTCCGGTTCGTGAATATTGACACGTCCCATCAGCTTGTCCATGTTGGCATTAATCACGGATAAATTCTCAGTCCCAGACGAGATCACAAAGTGTTTCCGGTTAACCAAATACATGCGAATGTTATTATTTAGCGGCTTAGAGTTGATGAGCGAAAACACATCCTGAATTTGCGTAAAATGTACGTAATCCTGATAGGTATTCAATCGCTCGGTATCTGCAAAGACCTTCAGATTGGCGCGAAAATTGGTATCGTTTACAATAAAATGCGATGCAAATGTCACATCATCAATGGTCTTGTTTAGTTCGTCAATCATAACGTTCAGAAAGTTATCGTTGCTGAGCTGCAGCTTTTCTACCATCGTATCCCGTATAAGCACAAAGGAGATGATCGATACTGCAATCAGCGGAATAAAAATCAGCAAAAGAAATGAAACCTGGATACGTCTATAGTAAGTGAATTTGAACATGTTTTCTCCGCGCCTCTCTCATGCTCTTTTCTTTTATTCTATCAGCCCGTTATCCAGTATACATGCATTATTTGATTACCGTGACTTTCTTTTGACCGTTTGCGAAAACAATAAGCACTACTTCACCAAATATTTGTATACCTTCCACTACATAGGAATTCAAGTGACTGGATGGAACCTCGTGGCTGATCACGATAATATGCTCCTCATTCCTTTCAGGGAAGCTGATCCGGCATGCCTCCGCCTGCACGGCATCCACAGGTTCACCCGTATGTCGGTAAATCGGCACCTGTTCAACCAGTGGACAGAACGGCTCACCGGAAGGCTGCGGGTACAGCATCTGCATCATCGATACCGTTCCTTTTCCCGTTCGGGAGTAAACGGCATGTTGATTGGGTTCCAGCAGATTGTATTCGCGGGAGATTACCCCGTCATCAATCTTGCCCTGAAGTCCTTTAACATTAACGGGAATGATGCAAAGATTGGCTTCCTGCTCATTGTTTGTACGGCAAATGAATGTCTCGTCTTCCATCTGAACCGCTCCGGGTGCAAAATGAAAATGCTGGGAAAACGTATGCTCCTGACGGCAGCTAAAGCTGTCGACCAGAAGCCAGTAATAAGGCTTGATGAATATGATCCTCCTTAGCAGGTGTACCGGATCATCCAAATGACAGTAGCCATCATGGCTGCCCTCAACATAATCAAAGTCCGGATTGCTGATCCATTTGCTGCCTGCCGGCTTCGCAATTTGGGAGAAGGACCATGTATCCGTGATTTCAGTGAATCCAATTCCGTCAACAGTAGTCGTATTATGGGCAGCGCTTTCTTTTAACGCTTTTCTAAGTGGTGTGTGATCACTATAGTTGTATCTGCCCAGATCGGTAAGCATATCCCGCCCAAAGGCATACAGATCGAAATGTAGCAAATCCGCGTGACCATGTCCACCACCAAGCGGTCCGCAGTGGAAATATAGGTACAAGTCCTGCTCGTCCCAACCCGTTCGCATCACATAATGACCGGAATGTGTGAAAGAGCGCGACAAGTAAGGCGGTTCCTCCGCAATCAGCTGCTCGTAGCCTTCAACTCCACTCGTTCCGAACAACCAGGCATTGTCATAATCCATATGATCGTATCCGCCAAAGCGGAGCACAGAATCCTGGAACAACCAACCTGCATAAGTCAAAATCGAACGGACATCGCTGTCATCGCTATCCCCGAGCATTGGCTGCCGATGATTCGGTTTGGACCAATACAAGGAAGCGACGGCCATTTGATGAACTTTTTGCTGAAGTTCATCCTGTAGCTCCAGTCCATTCATCCGAGCCAAGCGGATGCAGTCGAGAAAACATACCAGAACCTCATGGTGATAGGTGGGCGATTGCTCCCAATGGATACCGTCCGCCATGACCTGGATTCTAGCCGTCTCCCCTAATCTCTCCTCACCGAGCCGTCGCCAAATCTTAGCCCTAGTGAACTCAGGGAAGTAGAGCGCGGTTTGGAATAAACCACAAGTCTCCAGAACGCCCCAATTGCTGATATTCTTCCAACCCGTAAACGATAAAGCTAAATATTCGCTGTGTTCATGAAGGGATATCATCACTTTCGCCAGAAGCGTCGGTGTGAGCAGCGGACTATCCTGTATATAGGACAACGCTTTGATCCAGTTCGCACAGCGAAGACCCGCTTCAATGGTGCGCCAAGTCAACGTATCATTCGTAGGCATGTCTGGAACAGGATTACGGTCCATCCAATCTTCAAGCTGACAGCAAAATGTTCTCGCATACTCCTCATTACCTGTTATCGCATACGCTTGTCCTAATGCCACCCAGTAGCGGTGGCGATTCAGCATATAAGCCCATTCTACATCCTTATCCGGAATATAACGCCAGTCAATTTCTTCCTCAAAGGAAACCGGAATGCGGCTGCGCTCCATATCCCAGGGAAACCGAAAAAGAAACGTCTGCTCCATAACTTCATCCGCCGTCTTCATTACGACTTCCAGCTCATCTGCGCAATATTGCTGTATATAATCGATATGCTGCTGTTTCCGACTGTCCTCTGCCCGCCAGCCCGGCGTGCTCCGACTAGTCAAATACCGATGCAATTCAGTCAGCGCATCGTCCTGCCGTGCTTGGCTGAGCGCATCCTTCACGGGCGCTAGAGCAGGTAACTCAAGGTCGAGTAGCGTAAAGACAGCATAGGGAGAGGTTGATCGGACATCAGCATTCATACCAGTACCCCCTGGTGCCTTTTTGCAGCCGCAGCAACGCTTCGAGGTAGAAATAATCTCCCCAGATCATGAAATCATCCGGAGACAGACCGCCGCGTACATGGTAAGAGCCGTGCTTCAGCAGCCCCTCCGCATCTTCACCAATCGTGGAATAGTTCTGCACAAGTGAAGTCATCGACTGTATTAATCCCTGCTGAAAATAAGCCCGTTCGGGATCTCCCTCTTCCATTAGCTCCAACAGTTCCTGTAGTCCAGCCGCAACAATTGCAGAGGCCGAGCTATCCCGGTACGTATCCGCAGACACTGGAGCATTAAAGTCCCAGTAAGCGACATGATCCTGTGGCAAATGGTCCAGAAAATAGCGGGCCATCCGCTTGGACGTTTCCAAATACAACGGATCCTTAGTATAGCGGTAAGATAATGCAAAACCGTAGACGCCCCAGGCCTGCCCGCGCGTCCAAGTCGATCCGTTAGTATAACCCTGGTGTGTAGCGCCGCCAATCGGCTCTCCTGTCTTCTGGTCGAAGAAAAACGTATGGTAGGAGCTGTCATCTCCCCGCACCAGATAACGTTTCGTTTTATCCGCCTGCATGACCGCCACCTGCCGATATAGGGAATCACCGGTCTGTTGTTCCGCCCAATACAGAAGAGGGAGATTCAACAGACAATCAATAATGATGCGCCCACCTTCCTGGGCATCTCCCACAGGTCCCCAAGCCTGAATATAACCACCGCCTGTGCGCCAGCGCTTCAGTAATAAGTCTGCCGCCTGCAGTGTCAACTGACGCGCGGATTCGTCTTTATCTATAATCCACTGGGCCTTGGAGGATAACGAATACAAAAATCCGATGTCGTGATGATCAAGCACCGTCTTTGCCGCGAAACGGCGGCGGAAATCCTCTACGGTATGAGATGCCGCGATACGAAAGCTGTCATCCTGCGTATATTCATAGCACAACCACAACATGCCGCTCCAGAATCCATTGGTCCAGTCGTCATTGTTATTGAGCTGGTAAGTTCCATTCATGCTGACATGAGGGAATCTACCCCCGAATCGGTCTATATTCTTACGTACCTTCTCTATCGCATCTTCAATCGCATTGCTCCACATAAGTTCCTTGCTCCCTTCGGGCTCTTCGTTTCTTATGTTTCATGATAAGGAGAGTGAACAGGATCTAATAGGGGCGATTTTTGCTTTGATGTGCATTATTTTGACTTTTGTACGAAGTAACAAAATGTATAACTATTTATGGAAAAATACGTTAAAATCAGAAAGTGACTTACAACTTTCATTTTTTTAGAAACGGAGTGTCCTATTAATGAAAAAGCTAGGTGCATTATTTTTATCCATTTTCATGGTTATGTCTGTCTTTACCACTGCCCATGCGGCTGAAAAGCCTGTCGGTGTGTGGATTGATGGAACAGAAGTAAAGTTAGGCAATTCTAACCCTGTTGTAGAAAAAGGAACTACCTTGGTTCCTATGCGTCCACTCCTAGAGAAGCTTAATGTAAATATGAATTGGAATAAAAAGACCCAAACCGTAACGGGGACCAAAAATGGACTAGCCCTCTCACTGACTATCGGCAGCACCACAGCAACGGTAAACGGGGAGAAGAAAAAACTAGAGGTGGCTCCTAAAACCATCAACAATGTCACCTATGTTCCTGTCCGCTTTATCGGTGAAACGATCGGCTATAAAGTAGAATGGAACGCGGCGCAGCGCACCATCACCTTTGTAGCTAATAACGAGGCTGCAGGGAGCACCGGATTCTTATGGAAAGTGGAGAACAACGGTAATACCGTCTATCTACTTGGCTCTATCCATGTGGCTAACGACAAAATGTACCCGCTACGCACGGAAATTGAAGCTGCTTTTGAAGCGTCTCAATATCTCGGGGTCGAAGTTGACTTAACAAAGGTTGATCAAACGGAGATGCAAAAGTTCCTTACGGAGAAAGGTTCTTATACAGATGGGACCAAGCTCAAGGATCACGTATCCGCTGATACCTATAACAAAGTTGTTGCGCTTCTGAAAGCGAATGGTCTTGCAGGAAATGCATTCGATTCCTATAAGCCATGGGTCGTTACTCAAGGTATCTCAAGCCTACAAATGCAAACAACAGATTATACACCGGATACGGGTATCGACCTATATTTCACACAGAAGGCAGGCAAACTGAATAAACCTATCATTGAATTGGAAAATATGCAATTGCAGCTGAACATGTTCAATCAATTCTCAGATGGATTGCAAGAAAAGCTTCTCCTTGATACACTCGATAGCCTCAAGCAAACGGACAAAGCTGCAGCAACGGCTTCGCTGGATGCATTATCCCAAATGTGGATGCAGGGGGATGAACAATCACTCGTAGCTATGACACAAGCGGTCGCTAAGGAGCCAGAATACTATAAGGGTCTCGTTTCGGATCGGAATGCCAACATGGTGAAGCATGTAAAAGAGTATTTGAATAGTGATAAAAAAGCGACTTATCTTGTCGTTGTTGGTGCACTACACATGCTGGGTGATGATGGCATTGTGACTCAATTGCAAAAAGACGGCTTTAACGTCGTCAAACAATAAATACTAGTGTCAAAATAAATAGGCTGTCTCTTAGTCATCTACAATGACTTTGGAGGCAGCCTTTTATTTTTACTTTTTTAGCTCAATCTAAAAATAGTAGTTAATTTCACTTGATTAACTGATCCACCTTCACCGGAAGTCCAGTAGCGATCGAACGATTAGCTGCAATCCCGGTCATAATAGACAACGCCCCATCCACATGGGAAGCCGCCCGATTAAATCGATCCTCCACAGGTCGTTCAAAAATATCACGAAGCATGACCGGATCTCCGCCCCCATGTCCCCCAACGCCTTCTTCAATTTCAACTTCATAAGGCGGCGCAAAATGAGGGAATACAGTGATTTGCTTGTCCTTTAGTGCCCCTTCATCTTCTTTCTTTCCCCCAGCGTTTACATAGGACTGTTCAACAACCTTAACTTCCATCCGCCCCTTCGTCCCATTAAATACTACAATGAAGCCTTCCCAAGGCAAATAAGCATTAAGTGAATAGTTCATAATCGTCTTGTTTTTGTATTTGACCATGACTGCCATCGTATCCTCAATGCTGATATTATCACCGAATACACTTTGATCTCGCAGGTACCCATCTTCATGCTCGGCATCCAGATACATTTGCTTAAGCTGCTCGTTGTCTTTTAGATGAAGCGCAAAGGGATCATTTTCCGCTGCACTACTACCATGGGCACGCTGATAAAACTCTGTCACCCCGCGCTTCTCCGCATTCTCTCTGCCATAGAACCTTAAATCTCCCATGGCATAGACCGTATCCGGACGAGAGCCCAACCAGAAATTCATCAAATCGAAATGATGTGTTGATTTATGAACCAATAGACCTCCACTATTACGCTTATCCCGATGCCATCTGCGGAAGTAATCCGCTCCATGCTGTGTATTTAGCAGCCATTCAAAGTTAACAGAAAGTACTTCGCCAATGGCTCCATCCATGATCAATTCACGGATTTTGGTATTGTGCGGGGCATAGCGATAATTGAACGTAACGCGCAGCTTTTTCCCCGTTCGATCAATAGCCTCAAGAATCTCCTGGCATTTCTCTTCATCCACCGTCATTGGTTTCTCTGAGATAACATCACAGCCAAGCTCCATCGCCCGGATAATGTAACGATGATGTGTGCGGTCAATACTCGTAACGATAACTACATCCGGCTTAGTCTCTTCAATCATACGATCGAATTCATGAGCTTTATAAGTAGGAACCGCATGATACTGATATTTCCCTTCCAATAATCGGTTCGCATAATCCATTCTTACCCCATTCACATCGCAAAAGCCTACGATTTCCGAAGTTTCACGATAATTTGTAGTAATCTCTCCATAAAAGAACTCCGCTCTGCCGCCGGTACCTACGAATACATATTTCTTCTTCGACACAAGAATCACTCCATCGCTATTGATTTAGATGCCGTTTCTTTCTATAGTTTATAGTATAAAATACATCGAAATCTAAGCGGTTATTAGCAAATATGACGGAAACTTTGCATATATTAGCTTCATTATCTGAAAGGAGCAAATCTGGAATGGAACAGGAGCTAAAACCTCCATTTATCATTGAACAAATCAAAAGAGCCGGACCCTTCAGCATGGATTCCGACCATTATCACGATACATATGAAATTTATTATTTACTCGCAGGTGAGCGCAGCTATTATATCAACAATCTGATTTATACCTTACGCAAAGGTGATTTGATATTTATTAACAAAAATGAACTCCATCGCACCACTTCTAAGGGCTCAGTACGCCATGAGCGAATATTGATTAACTTTGAGGAGGACTTTCTGCAAAAAACGTTGGCGAACTACGACCTAAGTATTCCTTTTTTAACTACACAAAGCTTACTTCTGCGTCCCGGAGTACATGAACAAGGAGCCATCGAATCTATCCTCTTCTCCATGCTAAAAGAACAAGAAGAGCATCGATCACAGCAAATCCCCTATCTTCAGACACTGCTCATCCAGTTATTTATTGAAATGAACAGAGTACAAGAAATAAGCCGCGAGCCCATCGCTCCTGAGAGCAGTGAGAAGCAGCTTAAAGTCTACGAAATGATCGATTATTTACAGGCACATTATGTTGAAAAGCTTACATTAGAGCAGCTATCCGAAACTTTTTTCATCAGCAGTACCTATCTTTGCCGTTTATTCAAACAGACCACTGGCTTCACCATTGTTGAATATCTAAACTACATTCGGATCAAGGAAGCCCAACGACTCTTGCAGAGCACTAACACTAAAGTCACTGCCATTGCAGAGAATACAGGCTTTGACAGCATCGCCCACTTTGGGCGGGTGTTTAAGCAAATCGCGAAATGCTCACCTCTGCAATACCGCAAGCAGAATCGCTGATCATCAGGCCTTGATTACACCTTTTTTGATAATAATATTTCCATAAAGTGCTTCTTCACCTGTGACTACAACAGCATAACTTTGCTTAGAACGATTGTAGAAATCAAACCGCTCCTCATATTTAATCGTCGCTTCAGCGTCATGTTTGGCGATTATCGACTCGTACGTGGACCAGATCACCGGCACCGTAGGATCTCCCTCAACCACAGCCATAAACGCCACCTGATGTTCCACATAATGATCAAGGGGCAGCAATTCCAATATTGCATCCAAAAGATCAGGAATCCCAATACCATCATATCTTAGTACTTTTGAGTTTAAGGAGTGTCCTGGATAATTAGCATCTGCCAGTACAAGCTCATCACCATGACCCATTTCCATCATCACACGTACCAGTTCCGGAGATAGTAGCTTAGGAATTTTTTTCAACATCCAAGCACCTCATTACTTCCCATAAAAAGATCTCAAAGCTACCAGCTCATCAATCCGATGCTGTGGCAGCTCTCTCTCTCCGTCAATCATACGTGTAATAAAGGTAATCTTGGCTGTATATTCGAGTCTCTCCATATTCAGATAAGCCTCCATAACATCCGTTCCCCAAGTAAGTGCTCCGTGATTTTCGAGCAGGACTGCTGTTTTTTTGCCAAGGAAAGGCATCAGTGAGTCCGGGATTTCTTCTGTTGAAGGTGTTCCGTATTCCGCCAAAGGAATATCCCCGATCATGATAACCGACTCTGGCATCATCATTTTATCGAGCGCCTCACCTTTAATGGCAAAAGCGGTAGCATACGGGGGATGTGCATGAACCACACCATTCATCTCAGGTAGCTCATTATAAATTCTCAAATGCATTTTGGTTTCCGTTGAAGGTCTGTATCCTTCCGCCGCTTCAAGAACTTCACCTTGCAAGTTTACTTTTACAATCATATGTGGCTCTAAATATCCCTTGCTTACCGCTCTGGGGGTAGTGAGAATTTCATTCTCTGATAACCGTGCTGAAATATTCCCATCATTGGCGGCAATGAAATCTTTATTAAACAAATTTCTGCCAATATCACAAATCTGCGAACGTAGTTTTTGTTCCAAGTTATCCATAAGTTCTCTCCTCGTATCCTATTTTTTAGAGTTTTTCACCAAAGAAGGCTGGTATGTCTTAAAGGTAAAAGATCGTGCCACGAACTCTTTCGCCTTAGAAACTTCCAATTTTCCCAGGGCAGCCAGCTGGACAATAATATTGCCAATTCCACTGGCCTCCACTGGCCCTGCAACGACTTCTCTACCCGTAGCATCAGCGGTGAGCTGGCATAATAGCTCATTTTGAATCCCACCGCCAACCATATGAATGATAGTGATGGTCTTGCCGGTGATCTCTTCCATTTCTTCAATCGTTCTACAGTATGATTGCGCAAGGCTCTCAAGGATAACGCGTATAAACTCAGCTTTCGTATTAGGCGACTGTTGCCCCGTTCGCTCACAATATTCCTGAATCCGCTGCATCATCACACCAGGTGTGCTGAAAAGCTGGTCATTCGGGTCAATGATCGCTGGCGCCCCATTAATCGTTTGGGCTAATTCAACCATTTCACTTTGACTAAAATTCTCTCCTGCTTTCGCCCAATTCCTCTGGAGCTCCTGTAGAATCCATAGTCCCGTTGTGTTTTTTAGCAAACGATTAGAATTACCGTAGCAACGTTCATTTGTGAAACCATATTCATAGCTTTTCTCTGAAATGACCGGCTCAGGCGTCTCCATACCAACCAACGACCAAGTACCACAGCTTAAAAATGCTGCTTCATCCTTACGAGTATAAGGGATTGAAGCTACTGCTGAAGCCGTGTCATGTGAAGCGCCGGCTATCACTTTCATCGGGCCTATACTAAGCTCCTCTTGAATAATCGGTAGGATAGATCCAATAACCGTTCCCGCATGAACCTGTTGTGGAACTAGACTACTCGGAATCCCAAGTCTGTTAAATAATTCAGAGGAGAGCTCTCCCGTTACAGCATCCACTAAGCCGCTTGTACTCCAGATCGTGCTTTCTGCTGCTTTTATACCTGAAAACAGGTAATGAAATAGATCTGGCATCATTAAAATCGTATCCGCGGTCTCCATAAGAGAATCATTATCCTGAAAATCAGAGAACAGCTGATAAAGTGTATTAATGACACTTGGCTGAAGACCGGTCATACGGAATTGCTCTGCCGGTGACAGTAACGCTTCCAATTTAAGAAGGTGAGCCTCCATCCTCCGATCCCTGTAATGATGGGGGGAATAGAGCATCATTCCTCTTTTATCAATAAACCCATAGTCTACTCCCCATGTATCCACACTTAAGGACGTCAGTTCTCCATGTTGCCTAAAGGCTTTTTGAACCCCTTGCTTCATTTCATGGAAGAGCCTTAGAGTATCCCAATATAAATGCCCGTTGACCTGTACAGGAGTATTCTCAAACCGATGAATTTCTTCCATTTGCAGCTTATCGCCATCATATATCCCCAGCATGACTCTTCCGGAACTGGCGCCGAGATCTATGGCTAGAAGCTTAATCGTATCACCCATTGTTCACCACACCTGCTTCACAGGAAGATTTTAATAGAGGGGTCCAAAGTTCTGACATGCTCTGTAATCTGCTCCCTCCAGATCTTCGGTACCAAATAACGACCATACCCGAGGTCTAAAAATACGTGATTCCTCAACATTATGCATGCTGACCGGAATGCGCAGAATAGACGCCAGCGTAATCAAATCTGCCCCAATATGCCCATAACTGATCGCTCCATGATTTGCGCCCCAATTATTCATGACATCATACACTGATTGGAAAGAACCACTATTGGTTAACTTAGGCGCAAACCAGGTAGTTGGCCAAGTCGGATCTGTTCTTTGATCCAGTGTATGATGAACATCTTCAGGCAGCTCAACCGTGTGACCCTCTACAAGCTGAAGAACAGGTCCAAGCCCTTTAACCAAGTTCATCCGTGCCATAGTAACTGGCATCCCGCCTTTAGTTAAATAATCCGTAGAGAAGCCGCCCCCGCGGAAATATTCTTGAGAAGCCGGGCGGAATTGGGTATGGCTCAAACATGCTTCTACCTCATCCTCCGAAATTTCCCAAAAAGGTTTAATCGCAGGTTTACCGTCTATCGTCTGCTCACCCGTGCCATCAAGAGCAGCCGAACCCGAGTTGATCAAGTGAAGTATTCCGTGTGCTGCCTCACCTTCCAATTGATGACCCGTTACTCGCTTAACTGCATCTGGACTCCAAAAGGTTCGAACATCCGCAAAAATTTGTGCAGTATTCGTAAGCAAATAATTGAACAGCATCGTTACTCCGTTCAGGCTATCATTCTCTGTCGCTACGATATAAGGTGTACGTTTGCCATTCCAGTCAAAAGAGGAGTTCAGTATCGTTTCCATGAAATCCCCATTAGGAAAATGATCTGTCCATTGGCGCTGACCTTGGAACCCACCCACAATCGCATTATGACCGTTGGCCTCTTCCTCAAAGCCCAGCTCAGCGAGAACAGGATTTCCGATCATCAGATCACGGGCGATCAATGTCATTTTCACACAAGTCTCCCACTGCTTCTCTTTCTCATCATCACTTATTTGCAGATGCTTCGGATTATTATCGGCACCAACTTGGCAGTTTTCTTTGGTCCACGCGAGTGCTCGCTTATATTCCTCTTTATCATAAATTTCCTCTTCAAAGCGGCGTACATATTCTGACATATCTATATATTCATTACGCATTCCCAAATACTCTTGGAAGAACTGTTCATTCACAATCGATCCAGCAATCCCCATCGAAACAGAACCCATTGATAAATAGGATTTCCCTCTCATTTGAGCGACAGCCAACCCAGCTTTGGCGAACTGCAGCAATTTAGTCTGCACATCCGCTGGAATCTCCTCACTGCTAGACTCCTGAACATCCTCACCATAGATACCAAACGCCGGAATTCCTTTTTGTGCATAAGCAGAGAGAACAGCAGCTAGATATACCGCACCTGGGCGTTCCGTTCCGTTAAATCCCCAAACCGCATGTGGGATTGAGGCATCCATATCCATCGTTTCAGAACCATAACACCAGCAAGGGGTCACAGTAATCGA
Source organism: Paenibacillus sp. FSL R5-0744 (assembly GCF_037972555.1). Lineage (NCBI taxonomy): Bacteria > Bacillati > Bacillota > Bacilli > Caryophanales > Paenibacillaceae > Paenibacillus > Paenibacillus sp. FSL R5-0744. Next base: position 1,731,163 of record NZ_CP150228.1, on the reverse strand, counting down.
TACGCCAACATTAGCCCCAGCAAATTTCTGAGCCGCAGCAGCAGCTTCTTTAACACCACCAATCGTAGAATCGGCAATGATGCACTCTACGGGGCGGCCATCCGGATAAAATAAGTTCTCTTCAATAAACTTAGCTACCCGCTGAGCCATACCCATGGTTTGAGCTTCTAACGATTCGCGAACCCCTCTTCTTCTGCCATCAATGGTCGGGCGGATGCCAATTTTCGGATAGTTTTCTATCACTGCTGTTCCTCCTCAAGATCATCTTAGTATCATCGGTAATGGACCTATTTCTCCTTCATCATAAAATATGGAAACGCTTTAGTCAACATAAAACAACATATTTATAGATAAATTATGTGGTTTTATGTGGTATTAACATTATTATACTGTGGTATTATGTGAATATGAGGTTATTTCTTTGATTTATTGGGCAATGTAGTAAACTAGGAAGTAGATGATGATAGAGGTGAGTGAACGGATGAAAGCATTTGAACGGCGGGATCTAATCATTAATGAGCTGTATAGACAAAAGAAAGTCCATGTCGCTCAGCTGGCGCAAAAATTCAATGTCTCGGAAGAGACCATTCGGCGGGATCTGGATAAACTGGACAAGGAAGGACTTGCCAAGAAAAATTATGGCGGTGCAATCCTTAATGCCCACACGAATGAGGACCCTCCCTATGTGAGTAGACATCAGGTAAATATAGAGGCCAAACGTACGATAGCTGATCATGTTCTCCAATTAATTAATGATGGGGACAGTTTGGTGACGGATACGAGTTCAACAGTTTTTGAGGCTTTACGGAGAATTATAGAGGAGAAAAACAATCTTACGATTATTACGAATTCTTTGGTTGTATTATCCGAATTTCAACATTCTGGGCAAAAGCTAATTTCCACTGGTGGAATACTAGGCCCCGAGACTAGCTCCTTCGTTGGACATACCGCCTCGCAGACTATTCAAAAATATAATGTGGACGTAGCCATATTCAGCTGTAAAGCGTTGTCTATGACTGGTGGGCTCAGCGATTCGAATGAAGAAGAAAGCGAACTAAAGATTCTGATGCAACAGCAGGCGAATAAAGTAGTTTTGCTCGCAGATCACTCTAAGTTCGATAGGACTGCGTTCATTAAATTATTTAGTTTCGATCGAGTGGATTATATCGTTACAGACGAGAAGCCTTCTGAGGAATGGATCGAGTTTCTGAATAACTATCATGTATCTCTTATCTATGCACCCGCTGAGTAATCAGTAGGTGCATAAATAAAGATAAGGGGGAATCTTTATTTCACTAGTCGTTTAAAAGACCACTTTTCTCTACGATCTTCAGCCACTCCCCAGCAATCAGATCATGCCCAGCCGCTGTCGGGTGAACGCCGTCCCATAGCCAGTAGGCTGCATCTATTCTACGAGTACCTGCATCAAATGCTTCCTGTAAAGGAACAAACACAGCATTAAATTCCTCTGCAAGCTGCTTAACAACACCCTGATAATGAGTAATCCGCTCTTTCCATTCGTCCCATTGTTCTGCCGGAGCTCCGGTATTTAGAATAAAAGGCTCACACAAGACCAGCTTCGTTTGCGGAAGTACTTCCCCAGTTTCTTCAAGCACATGACGGTACGCACGTTCAAAGCGGTCCGTTATACCACTTGGTTCCCCTTTCATTGTTCTCCAAAGATCATTTACACCAATTAAAATACTGATGATATTCGGCTGAAGGTAAATCGCATCCTCATTCCAGCGTGCATATAAATCGGAGATCCGATCCCCACTAATTCCACGGTTATAGAACACGAGATTCTGCTCAGCCCGTTCGTTGCCTAGCTTGCCGCCAATGATATATGCATAGCTATGTCCTAGAATATGATTGGGATCTTCATCACGACCACGGTTTCCATCCGTAATAGAATCACCCTGAAACAAAATCACTTTTTTAGCTTTAGAAGTTGGAATAGTCATTACTACGATTCATCTCCTTGATCTCGTCTTTTACATGAAACATTCAAGTTGAATGTTCCATAGGATACAAGTAAAGTTAACATATACAACTCAAGGAGGGAAGAAAATAATGAAATACAGAAGACTAGGCAATTCAGGACTAAAAATCAGTGAAATCGGCTTAGGTAGCTGGCTTACATATGGAACAGCAGCAGAGCAAAAGGCAGCAGACGCCTGCATCAGCAAAGCTTTTGAATGCGGTATCAATTTCTTTGATACTGCTAATGCTTATAACCGTGGTGAAGGCGAAAAAGCAATGGGCGCTGCTCTTCGTGCTTATGAAAGATCATCTTATGTGCTGAGTACAAAGGTATTCTTCCCCATGGGGGATGATGTGAATAATCGTGGTTTATCGCGTAAGCACATCATGGAGCAATGCGAAGCTAGCCTTCGCCGTTTAGGAACCGATTATATTGATGTTTATTTTTGTCATCGCTTTGACAGAGAGACGCCTGTGGAGGAAACTTTACGCGCGCTGGATGACCTAACTGCACAAGGTAAGATTCTGTATTCGGCAGTGAGCGAATGGAGCGCAGCTCAAATTTCTGACGCCACCGGCATTTCGCGCAGACTAAATCTGCGTCCGCTTATTTCCAATCAGCCTATCTATAACATGTTCGAACGTTACATTGAAGATGAGGTACTTGAGGTATGTCAGCGTGAGGGCCTCGGACAAGTGGTCTTTTCCCCACTCGCTCAAGGTATTCTGACAGGTAAATACAAACCTGGACAACAGCCTCCGGCAGGAACCCGCGCAGCTGATGATTCGGTAAATGGCGTCATTCGCAGCTACTTCCGCGATGATGTACTGACTGTTGTCGGACAGCTGGATGAACTAGCTAACAGTCTTGATTTGAAGCTGTCGCAACTAGCGTTAGCTTGGACCCTACGGCAACCTGGTGTAAGTTCTGCAATTATTGGGGCCAGTAAGCCAGCACAGGTGGAAGAGAACGCCCAAGCTGTTGATGCCGTTCTATCTCTAGATACTTTGGAGAGAATTGAAGAGATTCTAAAGCCAGTAGCCGATTTCGCTCCAGCGAGATAATCTAAAAGAGGTTGTACCAAAAGCCACAGCAATTGGCTTAGGTACAACCTCTTTTTTTCTTAAGAAATCAATTTGGATTCTTCGGCTTGTTCAGCCGCCTTTTCGATATAACGCTCCAGCGGCTTTTTGAGCGTTAGCGCCAGTAAGAGTGCTATTACACCGAATAGGATCAAATAAAGACAATCGCGAATCGCCACTTCCGGCAGAATCCCCCCTACCGCCTCCCGCATCAAACTAATCGCATAAGTAAATGGCATAAACGGATTCAATATTTGAAAGAAATGACCTGTTGTACTGATTGGAAACGTACCGCCAGAGCTTGAGAATTGAAGCACCATGAATACGATCGCTATCCCCTTCCCAACGTTGCCGAATACGGAGACCAGCGTAAATACAATCGTCACGAATACGATACTAATCAATACTGCAAAAAGGACAAACCACACCTTGTCCACCACATAACATTTCAGAATAAAGATATTACCAAGTACAGCCACCAGCGCTTGAAGAATCCCAACCGTAAGAAACGTCAGTAGGCGTCCAAAATACAATTGATACCGCTTGTACACAATTCCCTCAGTATCCACTCCCGTACGGAGAAGTGAGATTAGGAGTGTGCCACCTACCCATAAGGAAAGTACAACATAAAAAGGAGTCATAGCCGAACCATAATTCGGAATAGGATATAACTTATTCTCTTTTAATACTACCGGATTGGCCAAAAATTCACTTTTGCTCTTAATATCCCCTCCGAGCAGCTCAGCAATCTCTCCCAGATCCACCTCATCTTTGATCTGACGGATGGTGGCTGCCGCTTTACGAATCGAATCTTCCAGTATCGGAAGATCATTTCGCACCATATCCGCTGCGACCGCCACTCCCTTATCCGCACGGGGGAGACCTGTACGTATCAGATCAGAAATCTGGTGCACCCGTTCCTCTACAGCCGGCAGATCCTGACGGACGAAATTTGCAGCTTGTTGTATTTTTTCTCCTGCAACAGGCAAGCTGCTCTGAATTAGTGGAAGTGTATCGCGAACAAAAGTACCAAAGCTCTGTGTCTTATCTGCGACACCGCTAGCTGCTGTATGTACCGCTTCACGAATAGCTGGTAAGTCCTGCTGTAGACTAGCCAAGCTTGATCGTCCGAACTCGATTGCTGCCATAGTCTCCTCAAGAAGGGTACCCAGCGCCGATAGACGATCCGGAACTTGTTCCAGGGCAGTGGCTGTAGTCTCAGCAGCAGTGGATATTTGCTCTAATGTATTTTTTATAGCAGGGATAGTTGCCGCTTCATATTCGGAAATAAGCTTCGAAATGGCTACGTTCCCTTCGCCAGATTTAAGACCCAATTGCTTAACATTACTCGGATCAGGCTGACCCTCATTTTGTAGATCCGTCGCCAGTGAGTTTACCAAAGAAGTCTGTCTGCTCAAGGCATTGTTTACAGCCTTCAAGGTGCCAATCTCAGCATTAGTTACTGTTCCTGGTGAGAATGTATTCAGTGCCGATAACAAAGAAAGCGTATGATCCATCACGTTACTTCCCGACACCAGCTGAGCGGAAACTGACTCAAGTTGCTCGCGTACCGCTTGCGGGTCAAGATCTTCTCCCTGCAGCAGTTCAGCAAGCTGAACTACTGCGTTCTCCGTATTTTGCAGCAGGTATATATTTTGTTTGAGGGCGGCAGGTACCGCTTCAAATGCAGCATTACTCTTCTCTAAGAACTGTTGAAGCTCTAGAACAAAATCATTTCCAGCAGTTACAATTTTGTCGGCCTTAGGTAGCGCAGTTAGGGCAGTGTTAACAACTTTATTTGCTTCCGCAAGACCTTCCGACGCCTTGTCCATGATTTGTTCCACTTCACCAAAATGATTATCAAGTTGAACGATTAGCTGTGCTGCTTGTTCAATTTTGGGTAGCTTATCCTGCAGCTCCCCTAAATGATCTGCAACATTGGCAATTTGAGGCCAATGTTCAGCTATTTTTTCTAAAGCCAACCCCGCCTTTTCCACATCAGGCAGCTTATTCTCCAGCTTAGAGATGCGCGTTGCCGATGCATGAATTTGCGGCCATTGCTCCTCAATTTTCAATACATGTTGGCCTGCCGTTTCAATCTCGGGGAGACTTGCCTCTAACTTAAACAACCCTTTTTCAACCTTGCGTATAATAGGCAATTCAGATTGGAATTTTGAATCAATTTGCTTTAAAGCCGTAAATACGGTTTCGCTAATGGTTTCCGTAAAATTCTCACTGATCTGTGTTGTAATTGAAGAGGCACCTTTATCTGTGATTTTAGGGGCAATCGCATTTATCTTCTCATTGACGGTATATTCAATCTCTGGTTTCACGATCCTGCCTTCGAGGATTCCTGTCATTCTTTTGGAGAAATCAACAGGGATAACAATACTCGCATAATAATCTCCACGCTTCACACCGTTGTGCGCAGCTTCTGCATCTACGAAGGTCCAGCCTAAGCTTTTATTATTCCGAAGACTTTCCATGACATCATTGCCGATATTGAAGCTCTTATCCTTCACAGTGGTCCCTTCATCCAAACTGGTTACAGCAATCTTAATGCCAGAGGTATTACTGTAGGGATCCCACACCGCCGCAACGTTAAACCAATCATACACAGAAGGTAACACCACCAAAGCAGCGATCAGGAACACGGCCACAGGAACCTTAAATACGTTGCGCCAGTCGTTCCTATAAATCCGTAGTATTCCACCCATTCGTTGCTCCCCCTAATCTGTATGTTTTGACATTTTAATATGCCCGAGGAGACAAACTTTTACTATCATTTTTAGTGGATTCATGACCGGCATCGTTTTTCAGAAATATTTTTAAATAATTGCAACAAAACCTGCTCGTTTAACGTAATAGAAGTATATAGCCCGTTTAGGAAAAAACGTAGCGGGTAATAAGATATATACAACCTTTTTACATATCTCAAGGGGGAGATTTCTAATGTTTAAGAAAAAGTCAGCGTATGTGTTACCGGTTGTTGTTCTATTGTTTCTTTCCCTAATTACTACTGCAAGTACCGTTGGAACACGAGTAGATGCGCAAGATAGTGGCAAGACTCAGCAACAGACGGTATATATCCATACTATTCAATCCGAGAATGGCAAGCTTTCCATTACAGCCGATGAAATAAACTGGTATCAGGGTGCTGATGCTGACCGAGTCTTTGCTGAAAGAGACCCAGAAGGTGCAGCAGAAATTGGCGGGGCTCCAGACGGATATTATGTTGTTAATGATGTTGATACACTGACAACCTATCCGATCGCGGATAACGCAAAAGTCACCATGCAGATCTTTGATCACACTGGTAACATTGAGGACTTAGACATTCAGTGGAACGAAGCCATTACCTTACAGCAATTTATCGATCAATTTAATAAAACGGATATTTTCGATCTAAGCCAGTTTCCTTATCACCTTACGATTCAGGACGGCGTAATCACCTCCATCGTGCAACAATATATACCTTAAGCAGCAACACGTAACATATGAAAAAGAGGGTTACCCAGCGGCCATTTACGTGGCTAATGAGTAACCCTCTTTTTTTTGCAAAACGGATTGTTTTTATTGCGCATCCCTAACAGGAACTCCAAAATTCGGCGTGCCATCTTCATTCCAATGGAAGACCTGAGCGCGAGTATGACGGTTTGGATCATAAAGAGGATCGCCAGTAATTTCTTTATAATTGCGGCAGTGGTAGATGAGCACATCTTCCCCATTTTCATTGACTGTAAAGCTATTATGGCCTGGACCGAATTGTCCATTTTCTTCATTCGTTTGGAATACTGGATTTGGTAGTTTAGTCCATGAAGCGGCCTCCAGAAGTTCGCTGTCTTCATCCGCTACTAAAAGTCCCATGCAATAATTGAAGTCTGTAGCACTCGCCGAGAAGCTGATAAAGATACGACCATTTCGTTTCAGTACTGCTGCGCCTTCGTTTACTTTGTACCCAATAATTTCCCAGTCATGCTCTGGAGTAGCAATCATAGTCTGAGGACCTGTGAGTGTCCACGGATTGCTCATTTCAGAAATATACAGATTAGAATTACCCTCAATATTCAGGTCCTTCTGAGCCCATACGTAGTACAGTTTTCCTTTATGCTGAAACGTTGTCGCATCCAAAGCGAACGATTCCCAAGCAGTCTTCACTTGACCTTTTTCTACCCATGTTCCTTCTAAGGGATCAGCAGATGCATTCTCGAGCGCAAACATACGGTGATCGAACAAACCATCCGTCGTCTCCGTAGTCCGTGCTGCAGCAAAGTAAATGTACCATTTTCCGTCTATGTAATGAATTTCCGGCGCCCAAATGTTAGCACTAAGTGGCCCCGTCTCATACTTGCGCCATGCTACAACTGGTTCTGCAGTAGTTAATCCTTCGATGGTTGTCGATCTTCTTACTTCGATCCGGTCGTATTCTGGAACAGAAGCTGTGAAATAATAATATCCATCCGTATGTTTATATACCCATGGATCAGCACGTTGCTCCACCAATGGGTTGTTGTACTCTCTACTCGTATCCATAATCTCTCTCCTCTATAAAAGCTTTAACAATGCAGAACCATGCGGTGGAAGAACCTGCGCAACCCCTTCATTAGTAACTTCCAGGTCATGGCTTTGCCACAGATTACGTATCGTTTTTGGAACTGAAACATTTAGCTTTTGGAACGATACCTGGAGTGTCGACTCTTTGTCACTGAGATTAAACAACGCTACATAGTGGTTACCTTGTTCATCCTCAGAAGTCCAGATCGCATACTCTTCGTTCCGCTCTACTTGTCTACCACCCTTACCAAAATGATGCAGATGAAGCACTTCCCTATTGGTTAACAAAGATAATGTCCACTCATCATTGTCTCTAAGCTCTCCCCCGAACATTAAAGGCGAACGGAAAATAGTCCAGAGCGTCATCATGGTAACCTGTTCGTCAGGAGTAAACCTTGTAAATCGGTCTCCCCCGCCATCAACGGAACGAATCCCAAGATGACCTAGCGGCAGCATATCACAGTCTGGCCAATGGCCTGGCTGAACGTAAGGAGCCCATTTTTCGCAGCGCTCGAACATTCCACGCAGCAAATGCCAATGATCCCAATAATCGTCGGTCATTCTCCACAGGTTAGCATGTTCAGCTAAGTGTTCAGCCTCTTCTACCGGAGCAGGTCCAGGTGAAAGACTAAGCACCATTTCACGACCACAGCGGTCGATAGCCTTACGGATCATGGCAACTTCGTCTTTGTGGTATCCATAAATACGTGAAGCGGCAATATCATCCACCTTCACATAATCTACACCCCAACTGGCATACAGCTGGAAGAGAGAATCATAGTAAGCCTGACTGCCTTCTTTAGAAGCATCTACTCCATACATATCTGTATTCCACGGACATATAGAATTGGGATGTGCGATATCACGTGCGGTTTGCTCAGATTCTAGAATGGAACTTGCCGCATGAACGGCCTGTCGAGGGATTCCACGCATAATATGGATGCCGAATTTCAACCCTAATCCATGCACATATTCAGCGAGTGGGGCAAATCCTTTGCCTCCCTTTGCGGAAGGAAAACGATTTTCTGCCGGTTGAAGTCTGGAATACTCGTCCATGACCAACGGTACAAAGTTACGATATTGCGAAGAGTTCGCTCCAGGCTCATACCACTGAATATCCACAACAACATATTCCCAGCCAAATTCCTTCAAATGAGCAGCCATATATTCGGCGTTGCCTCTTACCTCTTCTTCATTAACACTAGCTCCGTAACAGTCCCAGCTATTCCAGCCCATCGGGGGCGTTGCAGCTAACATAATGATTTCCACGTCCTTTTCTAAGACTTTCAGTTTAAAAATAGCATAGACAAAAAGACTTGTAAACTTATATTTAAACCTTTTAATACTTTTATAAAATAAATAGTGAAAATAACATGATTTTGTTGTAAAACCATCTTATCTTGTGAATTAGTTTCATTAATTTTTAAATTAAATTAGATTAAATACAAAAACAGGAAAAAAACTCCCTTATTTTTATCATTCTACAAAATAAGGGAGGATGCTTTATTTATATGCTATATTAGTTTATAATTTCATAAAACAGTATTCATTTATGACCATGTGGAAGAAGGTATTGATAAAATGATCTATATTAAAGATTTAATGAGTGGTCTTGAAATATTCAAGGCGCTTAGTTCTGAAATCAGAATCCTCATACTCGAACTTTTAGCTACCAATCAAGCACTGAATCTGAATGAAATTGCCAAGAAGCTGAACCTCAGCAATGGCGCAATCACGATGCATATTAAAAAGTTAGAAGAAAGCGGTCTCATCGAGATAAACACATCCGTGGGTAAACACGGTATTCAGAAGGTCTGCTATTTAAATAAGGATAAGCTTATTGTTGATCTTCGCAGCAAGGATGTTGATAATCTCTACGAAGTAGAAATCCAAGTAGGACATTATAGCAACTATCAGGCTGTTCCGACCTGCGGACTTGCTACCAAAGACAGCATTATCGGCGACTTCGACGAACCCCGTTATTTCGCTGATCCTCAGCGGATTGAATCCGAGATCATTTGGATGGCTGAAGGCTTTCTCGAGTATAGAATTCCGAACTATCTTAAAGCTAATCAAACGTTCCGCGAAATCCAATTCTCGATGGAGATTGGCTCTGAGGCCCCTGGATCTAACGATAACTATCCCTCCGATCTTTATTTCTACTTAAATGGAATTGAAATCGGCTACTGGACTAGTCCTGGAGATTTCGGAGACACGCGTGGAACGTTTAATCCAGACTGGTGGCCTCCACATTTAAACCAATATGGTATGCTCAAACTGATCCGTATCAATAATGAAGGTAGCTTTATTGACGGTTGCCGAATTTCTGACGTGACCCTGGAGGATATTAATCTTGATTACAAGAGCGAGCTTACTTTCCGGATAGCCGTAACGGACAAGCCTGTAAACAAACGCGGGCTCACCATTTACGGCAAACATTTCGGCAACTATAGCCAGGACTTACTGGCGCGTGTACTATATGATGTTCATGAAGTTGAAATTGGCGCTTCTCGTACTGCCGTTACCTTATCAGAGTAAAACATTCCCTAAACAAAAAGACCTTAGAACCAGCAATAACTGGTCTAAGGTCTTCTTTTTCTTTGTATATTTTTTTGAGTTTGACTCATAATAACCTTGTCTCCCAAACCACCGAGAAGGAGTGTTTCGAATGCGTGAAGGTCTAATTCCCGCTGTTCTTGGAACCGTCGTAACCGCTTCTAGCGCCGCTTTTCTTGGAAGCAAGTATAAGATGGCAGCAACAGGCGTACTTGGATTTGGTCTGGCTCATGTCGTATTGGGTGCCATTGATCTGTTTGAGCATCGGTAAGGATTGGAAGATGCCGGGTGGCATAAACACTACCCGGTTTTTTAGATATACATATTTTGCGCAATTAGAGCTACTTCTTCATACACGAATCATGAATCATGAATCCAACATTCCATGAAGCATACGGACTCAGATGACGTTATCTGCTTATTTTTAGCCCATCGTTTTCAATAGCAGGAACCACACCGAACTCAAAAAAGAAGGGCTGTCCCATCAGCTATTTTCATAGCTTTTGGGACAGCCCTCTTAGTATGTTGAATATTTATTTTATAGCAATATAAAATAAACGTTCCGCATCATCATCCGCCTCTATCCACTCGAAATCGGCGTAAGTCTTCACATCACTAAATCCAGCCTTAAGCAGTTCATCCTTCATCCACTGGGGATCGTAGGCACGCTGAATATGCGTCTCTTCGAAACGGCGATATACGTCACTCCGTCCCTCTTCGCGAGCGAAAATGGACAGATGATGTTCTATTTCGCGGCGAGGAACATCCATCTCACAAGTCCAAATATAAGACACCGATGGTTCGTCCAGAATAAAGGGCTGCTCTTCTTCATAACGGATCAGTGTGTTTGGATGATGTACATCGAACAGAAAGGTGCCGCCTTGCTTTATTCCTGCAAAGGTACTAGCAAAGACAGCTCTGATATCGTCTTCTTCCAGCACATAATTCAGACAATCACAGAAAGAAATCACAGAATCCACAAGCTCTGGAAGCTCCCATTCCTTCATGTTTTGTCTAATCCAACGAACACTACCTTCGCGCAAGAAACGCCGTCCCTGGGGATGCTCTTCCATTTTGCGCTGTGCCACTGAGAGCATATCTGAAGATAGATCGATTCCTGTCATATGATACCCTGAACCCGCCAAAGGAATAGTGATACTCCCGGTGCCGCAGCCAAGCTCAGCCACGGTTACAGGCTTACCGTATTTGCTCCATGCGGTTTCAGCAAAGGAGATCCAATCAGGATACGGCATATCTGCCATGAGCTCATCGTATACATAAGCAAATTTCCCATAGGAAGACACTAGTACACCGCTTTCTATTACAACATTTAATATGATTCTATTATTGACCCATCAAGCATAAACGCTCTAGGCGTCCCCACAAGATCTCTTATGTTTTAAATTATTCGGTTGTTTCTTCATTTCCCTCGGTTGAACCTTCCTCTTCCTTAGGAGCAAGATACGTCCAATTCTCTTTTTGGGTAATATGGCCTTCCTTCATCAGCTTTCCAAGCGCACGCTTAAAGGCTGATTTACTAATTCCGAAACGCTGCTTGATAATATCCGGTGGTGTAGCATCCGAATAAGGCATCGCTCCACCCGGACGGGCATGCAAGAATTCCAAAATGGTGGCAGAGTCTACATCCATGCCTACTTCTTTACGGAGACCCATAGAAAGGTTAACACGACCATCCTCGCGAATATGGGAGACACGTGCTTCGAACTGCTCTCCGAGACGTAGTAGACGACTCCGTTCAGAGGAATGGACCATACCGATAATACCAAAGCCTAAAACCCCAGCATCTACAAGAACAAAAGTCCCCATCTGCAGCGGTTTGTACACCCGGGCTGTCACAGTCTGTCCCATCCAGGATTCAGGCGCAGGAAGAGCTAGCGGAGCTAGTTCCTGTTCTCCAGCTAATTTAGCACGAAGACGCCCCTGTTTATCATGCTCCATAATCGCATACACATAGTCGCCGATCTGAGGGCGCAGCTCTGGAAGTTCTGGAAGCTCACGAATAGGCAGCAGCAGCTGCCGTCCGAGACCCATTTCCAAGAAGCAACCTAGACGCGGATGGATATCAGCCACTTCCAATAAGGCCATTTCGCCCAATGTCAGAAACGGTTTCTTCATCGTTGCTGCTAGACGATCCTCGGTATCGAAGAAGATAAAGACTTCAACTTTATCGCCTGTCTTAACCTTCTCGGTAAGCTCAGTATAATGCAGCATAACATCCTGATCTCCTGCATTCAGGAAAAATCCGTATGGGGATACCTCTCTTACTACATTAAGTGTAACTGTAGTTCCTGCAATCAGGCTCATACAGTCTCCACTACCTTCGCATCCGACCACAGACGCTCAATATTGTAGTATTCACGTTCATCGCGGTGGAAAATATGAACAATAACATCTCCAAGATCCATCAGCACCCAGCGTGCTGAATCCATTCCTTCGATCCCCTTAATTACTCCGCCTGCTTCATGGACCACTTTGCGGACTTCGGTGGCGATGGACTGAACTTGGGTATCCGAATTACCGTGACATACAACAAAGTAATCACTAATCGGTGAAACAGTACGCAGATCTAATGCCACTACGTTCATTGCTTTTTTATCTTCCACAGCCTTAAGGGCCAGTTCTAACAGCTTGCTTGGTTGTACACTCATATTTTATCCTCCAATATTCTAACTAAATCATTACGCGCCAATACCGTTAACGGAAAGATCACTCGGCGTTTTTCCAGTAGCAAACTAATCGTAGAACCAAATCCAGCGACTAGTCCTTCTTCCAAACTTACTTTAGCCAGCTTACGTATCTTATCAACCCCTGGAAAATCTCGGCCAGGCTCGATATAGTCGGCGAGACAAACAATTTTCTCAAGTAAACTCATGTCTTCGCGACCTGAGGTGTGAAAACGGATCGCATTCAGAATATCTGGATCTGTGATCCCATAATCTTGCTCTGCTACAAAGGCACCTACTTCTGAATGCCACAGCTGCTTGTCATGCTTCAGAAGATTCAAGTTCAGATGATTCTGCTCGATAATCTCCTTCATTCTCTCCACAGGCCAATACTTGGCCACATCATGAAGAATTGCCGCTGTCTCCGCACGCTCAGGATCAGCGCCATATTGCTCCGCTAGTTGAATGGATGACTCCATGACGCCCAGTGTATGCTTCCAGCGTTTAGCAGGCATTTGTGTCGAGACCGCCTCAATCAGAGCTTCGCGGCTGTATGCCATACAATCCACTCCTTTGAACATAATCGAACACTGCCTCAGGTACCATATAACGAATGGATTTTCCAGTTGCAGCCCGTTCTCTTAACATCGTTGACGAAATATCAACCAGAGGCATATCTGCTAGCAGTACCTTTTCTGCTATATAAGTTGGCAATGCGTCTAGATCAAGAGGTGTTCCCGGACGACCTACTCCGATAAATGTAAGCCGCTGCACAAGCTCTTCAATCTCGTTCCATTTCGGTAAATACTGGACCATATCCGCTCCGATGATGAAATAAAGATCGAAATGCGGATACGCCTCTTGCAGCCGTCTTATGGTCTCATACGTATAGGAAACGCCACCTCTGACAACTTCCCAATCTAATGTGCGAAAAGCTTCATGATTGTGTATCGCTTCCTGCACCATTGCCAGCCGATCTGCTCCAGATACCCCTGCCTCATGTTTATGAGGCGGAATATGTGAAGGCATAAACCATACTTCTTGAAGTCCATAAGTTTCTCTAGCTGCTTCCGCTGCCATCATATGACCAATATGAAGAGGATCAAAGGTACCTCCCATAATTCCAACTTTCAAGAGGACGACCTCCTCAGTAGTATGCTTTCAGGTATCAGCGTGGCAGCTCAATAGTTTTGTTATCACGCGATTCCTTGTAAAGGACAATGGTCTTTCCGATCACTTGTACAAGCTCAGAACCCGATTGTTCGGCCAATGCAGCACCGATTTCCTTGGGATTCTCAATATTGTTGCTCAGTATACTAATCTTCATAAGCTCACGCTTCTCAATAGCTTCTTCAATGTGGCGTACGAGGTGATCGTTTACTCCACCTTTGCCCACTTGAAAAATAGGATCGAGGTGATGCGCCAATGAACGAAGATACCGTGTTTGTTTACCAGTTAACATAAATGAATAACTCCTTAATTAACATATATTATTACCCTAAATTGATGAATCCATTTCTTACTCTTTTCCACCCAGACAATGGAGTATGGTCTGTCGCATGATTTCCGTAGGAGCAGGCTGCCCTGTCCAATATTCCAGTGCATAGGCTCCCTGATAGACAAACATCCCGAGGCCTCCATGAATCGTACAGCCTCGTTCAAGTCCTTCTAACAATAGACGCGTGCGCAGTGGATTATAAATCAGATCACTTACGACCATCCCTGCACGAAGCAGTTCAGGATCTATCGGTGTCTCATCCATATGAGGATACATTCCTACGGAGGTTGTATTGATCAGTACATCAACACCATCTAACGTTTCCGCTACTTCGTTCATGCTAATCCCGATCACATTCCCTTTACTCTGGCATTCTGCAGCCAAGTCCTGTGCCTTATCAACACTGCGATTAGCGATAAGGATAGAAGAAGGCTTCTCCTGAAGCAGTGCGGCAACAATTCCTCTTGCTGCTCCACCGGCTCCAATCACCATTATCTTCGTACCTGACAAATCAGAAATGGCTTCCGCTTTAAGCGAACGTACATAACCGATTCCATCCGTATTATATCCGGTGAGTATCCCGTTATTATTAACAATCGTATTGACTGCACCAACGGCTACCGCACTTTCATCTAATAGATCCACATAAGCCATCACCGCAACCTTATGCGGAATCGTCACATTTACCCCACGGAATCCAAGCGCGCGAATCGCTTGCACCGCATCCTCCAGATTCTCTGGAAGGATATGAAGCGGCACATAAGCACCCGGAATTCCCAGTGCTTGCAGTGCTGCTTCATGCATAATAGGAGATTTTGATTGTATAATAGGATCTCCCATTACGCCCAGTAAAATATTCCCGGTATTGTAGCCCTCGGTTGCAGTTATCAAAGACACTGTAATAGCCTCCCCGTTAGATCATCGAAGGGCGGGTAAGCACCTTCACACCACGCGGAACGTGGATAGCCACGACTGCGCCTTCTGTCCCGTTGACCTTAATCCAGCCCAAACCTGAAATATATAGATCGCTCCGACTGCCTTTATTAATTCGGAACTCATGCCGTTGCCATGGTGGCAACTTGTCCATCCGGTCACTTCCTGGAGGAGACAACATTTCACCACGATGGTCCGCATAAAGGGAATCTGCACGTTCCAGTTTGGTGCGATGGATTTTTAAAGTACCACTAATAAAGCAAGTGAACGATTGATGAGGACCTTGTACGAAATCAAAACGTCCCAGTCCACCGAAAAATAGCGTCTGTCCTTCATTCAACTGATAGACAGCAGGCTTCAACGGATTGGCTGGCATAACTGCATCCAGATCCTGACGCTCAACTAGTTCACTATAACGCCATGGATACACTATTCCTGGCGTATCTATAATATAGTGGCCATCATCTAGTGGGATTTTGACCGTATCGAGTGTTGTACCAGGGTAACGCGAGGTGGTTAACTCCTGCTCCAAATCACTATAGTCCGAAATCAAACGGTTGATAAGCGTGGATTTCCCTACATTCGTAGCACCGACTACATAAACATCACGTTGACCACGCAGTTCTGTTACGGCTTCCAGTAAACGGTCAAAGCCTTGATTACGTTTCGCACTACAAAGTACGATTTCAGCTGTCCGCAATCCTTCTTCTTTACAGCGTTGTTGCATCCAGTTACGCAGTTTATTCCAGTTCGTAACCTTAGGCAGCAGATCACATTTATTCACTGCAAGAATAACTGGGTTATTACCGACAAACCGCTGAAGGCCGGAAATCAAACTGCCTTCAAAATCGAAAATGTCAACAATATGAATAACAAGTGCATTCTTCTCCCCTACTCCACTCAGCAAGCGAAGAAATTCATCCTGGTTCACAGAAACAGATGAAGCCTCATTATAATTCTTAATCCGGAAACAGCGTTGGCAAATCACAGGGTCCCGATCTAGTGCGACTTCCGGAAGGTATCCTGGTTGATCCTTATGCTCCGTCTGAAGCTTGATACCACAACCGCTACACTTCTCAGGACGCTGTGTTTCACTTTGTTCGTTCATTACTATTTTTCCTCCTCGTGCCACAATCCTTTTTTACGAAGCCGTGTCAGAGCAACTCGCTCTACCCGACGATTAAATCTTGTGCCGAACCCTTCATCCTTAACGGAGATTGGCAGCACCAATACGGTATACAGGCCAAGCCGATTGCCGCCGTATACATCTGTAAGCATTTGGTCTCCCACCACAATCGTCTGCTCCGGTGGCAACTCCATCTGCTTCATCGCTTTGAGAAAAGGAGCATTACTCGGTTTACGAGCCTGATGCACAAATTCAATATTAAGCGGTGTAGCAAAGCGTGACACCCGTTCCATGTTGTTATTGGATACGATGATGAGCTTAAAGCCCACTTCCTTCACCTTCTCAAACCATAACAACAGCTCCGGAGTAGCCACAGGCGCTTTGGCACCGACCAGTGTGTTATCCAGATCCGTAATGATTCCACGGTATCCCTGCCGATACAGCTCTTCTAGAGAAATATCGAATACCGTATTCACCCGGAGTTTGGGAACTAACATTTCAAACAATACGTTCACCTCGATTTCATACAAAAAACTATAACATACTCCATGCGCTACGCAAATAAATCTATAGCAATGATTTACTGCATAAACGCTATTTCTTGGATCTTATCGTTCTCCGCAGCCGCAAAGCTTCAGTATACACGCTCTGCCAGTCTTTGTCTTCAATAACATCAGGGCTATACTTCGCTTGTTCAAACATCGTTAGCAGTGAAGAAAGATGATTGGCCACAGCAGGTCGTTCCTGACTCCAGCGGACTACGGCTTCACGCAATGTTTCATGCTCTTCCTTCATCATTCCCTTACGATGCAAATACCTTACCCAACGCTCAGTTTCAGCCACAACTTTCTGATCAGGCGTTAAAGGCCGGCCCATTCGCATCTGTTGAACGAAGAAGCGAAGCTTAAAGCGAATATGCCAAACTTTAAAAATAGTCCAGGATAATAATACAACCACTGCCACCAAAATTACCCATAAACCCACATGGAAGCCTTGATCTGCTTGTGCATTAGTCACAGGTGCAGGTGTTGGTTCTGCCATTTCATCTTGATCTTCTGGGTCTGTCTCAGGTATTTGCTCATTCTTAGTCAGGAGAGGAGCATTAAACCCCGGTGTAGCTTCAACAGGAATCCAACCATACTCACCAAAATAGACCTCTGCCCAGGAATGGGCATCTGCATTGGTAATCGTGTAATTATTATTTGCCGCACCCACCTGCTGCGCCAGATTCATAGGCATTTCTGGCTGTTCTCCAGGTGCATAACCCTTAACCCATCTTGCAGGGATGTTTAGGGAACGTGCCATAGTGACTAGTGCCGTAGAATAATAATCACAGTAACCTTCTTTCAGCTCGAACAAAAATCCATCTACAAAATCCTCACTTGAAACACGTGCTATATCCGGCTTGTTGGTATATGGAAAGGTTTGTTGTAAGTATTGTTGCAAAAGTGCTGTTTTTTCATACGGTGTTTTTCCTTGTGCTGTAATTTCCTCGGCCAGATCTTGAACCCGTTGAGGGAAGTCATCAGGCAGCTGAAGGAAGCTTTCCTCCAGATCATTACCTTTGTATAGCTCCTCATAGGTCTTTGCTGTCAATTCCTGAACAGGAATGACGGGAACTTCAGAAGTCAGCTCGAAGGTCGAGGGATAGTCTAGTTTCTTCTTATCCATATCCCATAGAAGCTCACTATCACGATCTCTCCAGAAAAGACCCTTCCCGGCTGCCTCACCATTCAATGAATCCACCGAAGTTACAGAATAAGCACCGAATAACACCGGAAATTCATTATTGTTAAGCACTTTAACCGTCTGTTTCAGTGTGCGGGTAGTGACCTTAGAAGCCACACTTTGCTCCAAGGATTTCCCCGTCTCCACCTCTTCTATAGGTCCTCGCTTCAATCGATCCTTATCCGACCATCCACTTCCAGAATAGATTCTGCGTGTTTCTCCTCGCATATAAACACGCAAATCTGAAACCACTGTCATCACCGGGGTATAATCGAAGTTAAAGCCCCCGCCCAGGTTGTCATCATTCAGACTATAGCCAGACGAAGTATTGTTAACAGAGGAACCTGAGCCCGTATTGGAATTCGTTGTTCCAGTTGTGCTCTTACCAGAAGATTTCCCAATTCCATTCCACTCTTGCCACGCTGTATAAGGATCCGTCAAAGTAGGCCTTACATCCGGCATATTCACACCGATTAAAATAACCAGAGAGAAGACGATTGCGATATTCATGACTATTTTCGAGGGATATTCCAGCAAATGTACCCATCCACGCGGATAATGTAGCTGAAAACTTCTCAGGTGCTGGCTGACAAGCCATCCCATACCCGCAAATACCGTCCAAGCCACTTCCTGCCACAGTACAATAGATGTAAAGGAATCAAGAGCTGCCAGTGCTACAATGTTCATTCCTATAAACCATAAGATACGCTTCTTAGAGGATACCCACCAAGACGATAGCAACAGCAAGGCAGAGGCACCAAGAGCAAACCAGATATACGGCACCATATACACACTAATATCCTGGAGCTTATCAAGAAGGGTTGTGGCCCATGGATCAGGAACATAAATTCCGTAATTAGAAATGATGCGATAAACGATATAGATAATAGCTACTGCTTCCATAATCAGTCTGAATTGAACTTTAACAGGGATAAAAATCTCAATGACGGTGATCGTTAATAGGGCAGCCCATACAGAAGCAGTGGTTTGATTTAACCAGATGGGTTCCGTATAAGAAATCCACTGCTGTGCAATAATCAATAGCCAAAATAGGCCGACGGAACGGTGCCAGGAGAATTTTATCTGATTCCACCAGGTTCTCATATCATCCTTCCCCTCCTAACACTGAGGGAAGCTCTTGAAGCGAGCTAATACCATAACCGGTTATTCCGCGAGACCTAAGGACGTCTATCCAATCGTTACCACTATTTATCTCTGCGGAATTTCGCACATGAATATGAGAAGCAGTCATTCCTCTGCTGTCAGCCCAGCGTAGTGCATCAAGTACAGGCTGTCCACGCTGTGGACTAATTAACACGAAGTAAGAGCCTTTAGGAAACATACGGTATCCTTTTTCCAATCGGGAGATAAGCGGACCTCGTCCCTCAGCGTTTAGATCGATTAAATATTGAATCATCTTCTGACGCTCAGCAGCACCTTCAACTGGTGCGAACACCTTCGTCGTCTTATCCAAACAACACAGTCCAATTCCAATTCTCTCCCGAATGCCAAAGCCGAGTAGTGATGCCGTCACCGAAACTGCTAGTTCGAACTGATTCGTATTCATATAAGCTGATGTGCTTCCATCAAGGACTAGAATGGTTTTGGGAATCGACTCATGCTCAAACTCTTTGGATTTCCAAGAGCCTGTCTTAGCGGTAGCGTTCCAGTGAATTCGCGTCAAGCGATCACCATATACATAGTCACGGACGCCATTAATCTGTGTGGTTTCACGCCGAGATTGAACAACGGATGTCTGCGGTCCAGATAGCCGAGATTTTCTCTCATATAACTGCCAGCGCGGAACGTAGATCGCACGAGGCAAAACCTGAAATTGTCCTTCCGATAAAAATGTTCCCTTATGCTCGACAAGCCCAAATATATCTTGGCTGATAATATCCGTATTAGCGAATGTGTATGTTCCACGCTCTAAGGCTGGTGTCTGAAACTTTAGTTCCCCAATGCCTCTGAGGCTTGGGATCACACTTTCTTCAAATACCCACGATTCTCCATTATGCCGCTTAAGAACTTCCCTTACAACAACGTAAGGCAAGGGCAAAATCCCAGGGATTGTAACCTTTAGTTTTACACGAAGATGCCCTCCGGCAGAGAGCAAATCTCCCTTGTCTTGTTCAGAATAAAGACTGCGGGTGCCCTTAGCTCGCCGAACGCCTCCTAAACCTCCAGCAATCAAATATGCAATAAGTACAGAGACCATGATAAACAACATAAATGCTGTTTTTCCGCCCTGAAAAAGTACATATAAGAGTGTAATACTCCAAATTACAAGGATGCTTGCAAGCTTAGAGGGCTGAATGATGGCTGCAACCGACGACAAATAACGTCTCATATCATTGCCTCATCGTAACAGGCACATGAATGCTCTGCAGAAGCTTTTGAAGCAAAGATTCTACGCTAATATTATCTAGGCGCGACTCTGGACGCAGCAATATTCGATGACCCAAGGCAAATGGAGTAAGGATCTTCACGTCATCAGGCAGAACGTAATCTCGTCCTTGCAAAAAGGCATAAGCTTTACAAGCCATCATAAAGGATAGTGAGGCACGTGGACTCGCACCCAGCATTACAAGTGGATGTTCTCTTGTCTGCCGCACAATATCTAACAAGTAATTCAGCACAGGATCGCTCATGAAGATATCTCGAATCTCTTCCTGAATCCCTGCAATTTGTTCCATGCTTGTTACTGGCGAAAGCCTGTCCACCGGTTGGCCTTCCTGATGGCTCAGCAATAAATTTTTCTCCGTCGCTGCATCAGGATATCCAAGGCTAATTCTCAGCATGAAACGATCTAATTGGGCTTCAGGCAGTGTATAGGTTCCCTCAAAGTCTATCGGATTCTGGGTAGCGCATAACATGAAAGGGTGCGGAAGTGGATACGTCTCACCATCTACGGTAACGTTTCGTTCCTCCATCACTTCCAGAAGTGCAGATTGTGTCTTCGTAGTAGCACGGTTAATTTCATCGGCTAGTAAAATATTCGTCATCACCGGACCAGGCCGGAAATGAAACATCTCATCCCTAGGATGATAGACAGAAACACCTGTAATATCACTCGGAAGTATATCTGGATTACACTGAATACGGCGATATTCACCGGACATTGATCTTGATAGTGCGCGAATTAGCTGGGTTTTTCCTGTTCCCGGTACATCCTCGATCAATACATGACCACCAGCAAGCAGAGCGGTTAACAATAATTGTATTTCAAATGATTTTCCAAGTATGCAAGATTCCAAATTAGTGCGTACAGCATTCATGGTGTGCATCGATTCTTGACGTACGGGCATATATAATCCTCCTAGCCAGAATAAGCAGTATTATTTATATTTTACATGATTAGAGGACCCAAAGTACATTGTTGAAGATCACGAAGTGAGGATACAAAAAAAACCATAAGATGAAACATCCTACAATTTAAAAATAACAAAAAAAGATTGCCGTCTTTTTCTGACGACAACCTTTTCATATAGCATCAACTTTACCCCTTCGGCCGTACAACTAAAGCTGCCAAAAAGGAGAACACAATAGCTGACGAGATGCCGGCACTTGTAATATCAAAAATACCCGTAACTACACCGATCCAGCCATCCCGCTCCAGCTCCGTTAATGCCCCGTGAACCAAGGAGTTCCCAAAACTTGTGATCGGAATGGTTGCACCAGCACCCGCAAATTTCACAAGCGGGTCGTAGATACCAAAAGCATCAGCAATCGCTCCGGCTACAACTAAGGTACTCATCGTATGTGCAGGTGTCAGCTTCAATACATCGAACATCAGCTGCCCTATAACGCAAATGGCTCCTCCAATCAGAAAAGCCCATAAGTAAATCATCATTATGCTTCACCTCCACTCTCTATGGCTACGGCATGAGCAACACATGGAATACTCTCTCCCTGTTGATAAGACAAAGGTGATAAAAGTGCACCCGTTGCCACTATAAGCACCCGTTTAAGTTCACCTTTTTTTAACCGCTTAAGGATATGACCATAGGTTACAACCGCTGAGCACCCGCAGCCGCTTCCTCCAGCGATCACATATTTCTGTTTCTCCAAGTCGTAGATAAGCAAACCACAATCGTCAAAGGTTGTTTGCTCCATAGGAATTCCTTCTTTAGCCAATAGGGTCTTGGCTATAGGTAACCCTACGGATGCCAGGTCGCCAGTAACAATTAAATCATAGTGCCCGGGCGATAGACCTGTATCCCGAAAATGGGCAGTAATGGTATCCGCCGCCGCAGGTGCCATAGCCGTCCCCATATTAAAAGGATCTGTCAAACCAAGATCCATAATACGTCCAAGTGTGGCCGATACCACGACTGGATAGTTACCCGAACCGTCATTCTGAGCCACTACAGCACAACCCGAACCTGTAACTGTATATTGCGCCGTTGGGGGTTTCTGCGAACCATATTCCGTTGGATAACGAAACTGCTTCTCCACCGTACAGTTATGACTTGATGTTCCCGCTAGTGCATACTTACCGCCTCCAGAATCAACGATCATTGAGGCAATCGCAAGGCTCTCCATAGAGGTTGAGCAAGCACCAAAGACTCCGAGATAAGGCACACCTAATTTTCTTGCCGCGAAAGAGCTGCTGATAATCTGGTTCATCAAATCTCCGCCGACAAAAAACTCAAGCTTTTGTTTATCGATATTCGCATTAATCAGAGCCAGATGGGAAGCCTTCTCGAACAGAGCGCGCTCAGCTTTCTCCCATGTCTTCTCATCCATTTCCAGCGTATCAAATATAAAATCAAAATCTGAAGCTAAAGGACCTTCTCCCTCTTCTGGCCCTACTACAGCGGAAGAACCCAAAATAACGGGACGGTTCGTGAACTCCCAGGTCTGACTACCAAGCTGTTTCATGTATGTGCACCCCCGTCTACGCCCAAAAAGAGATAGACGATACCAATAATGAAAGCAGCTACGGCACCAAATACGATAACCGAACCTGCAAGCTTAAACATATTGCCGCCTACACCAAGTACAAGGCCCTCAGCGCGGTGCTCTAGAGCTGCAGAGCACATACTGTTTGCGAACCCGGTCACTGGGACTGCAGTTCCTGCACCAGCCCATTGAGCCATTTTGTCGTACACGCCAAAGCTGGTCAGAATTACAGAGAGTAGGATCATCACCGCGACTGTCGGACTGGCGGCTTCCTTGGAGCTCATATCGAAAATTGCCATAAAAGCCTCCTGAACACCTTGTCCAATAACACAGATTATGCCGCCAGCAATAAACGCTCGTATGCAGTTTTTGAATACGGGCCTGGCAGGAACAAAGGGCTTGGACAATTTCTCGTAATCTTGTGGAGTCAGGGTGTCAAGCTTCAGCTTGACACCCGATTTCTTAGTTTTCGCCGGCATTGAGGCACCTCCTGAAAGTTAGGCGAAGGGGGCTGACAAGCATCATAGTACTCACTTTTAAGCCCCTTAAGTTTTTCTTCGCTTAGAAGTTTTCCTTATTGTTTGCCATCCTCCGCTTCGTTATGTCCCTCCAGTTCAGGAAAAATACAGTAACACAACAATCAACAGTAAGAAGAGAACAAAAATAAGTACTGCTTCTCTTTCCCTTGGATTGTGGCGCCAGTATCGTCTGCGCGTTCCGTTTACTTGTAGGCTCCGACTTGACAATCCTCCCTGCACCCTTCTTTTGGGTACGCTGCCCGCAACCCTCATTCGTCTTCGCATCCTTTCTAAGGCTCCTGCCACCAAAGCCTCTAATGCATAGTATTCGTGGAGCTCGTGCCCGGTGTTCATTGTCTCTTGTCATGGACAAGTGAGCCCAGAATGTTCATACTAGGTTGCAGGAAGAAATAACGATGTGGTCCATTATGGATAACATCCGTTTCTCGTAGAAATATAAGAATGATGTATAAATGAGTTCTTATATTTTAATAAAGGAGTGAATTCATATGAATCAAGAAACATTGGACATGTTCAAAACACTTACCGAATTTCCCTCAGCCCCAGGATTTGAGCGCGAACTCCGCGCTTACGTCAAGGATGCTATGACTCCTTATACTGAAGAGTTCGTACAGGATCGTCTCGGTAGTTTGTTCGGCGTACTGCGCGGCGAAGAGAACGGGCCAAAGATTATGGTCGCTGGGCATTTTGACGAAGTAGGTTTCATGGTAACTGGAATTACTAACACCGGTATGATCCGTTTTCAACCACTTGGCGGCTGGCTTGCCTCTGCTGTTGCATCCCAGCGCCTACATATCATTACACCTAAAGGAACACTGACCGGAGTTGTTGGCAGTACGCCTATCCATTTGCTAAGCAATGAAGAACGTGGTAAGACTGGCGAAATCAGCAAAATGTATATTGATATCGGTGCAGACAGCCGTGAAGAAGCAGAAAGCTTTGGCGTTAGACCAGGCCAACAAGTTCTGCCGATTTGTCCTTTTACTCCCCTTGCTAATCCCAAAAAAATCTTGGCGAAAGCTTGGGACAACCGTTACGGCGTAGGTCTCGCCATTGAACTAGTTAAAGCATTGCACGGTAAAAAGCTGCCGAATACCGTTTTCGCTGGTGCCACTGTACAAGAGGAAGTAGGTCTTCGGGGTGCGCGTACTGCGGCTAATCTCCTGTCACCTGACATCTTCTTCGGTCTGGACGCGAGCGCTGCTGCCGATATGACTGGTGACAGTCAGGCATTTGGCCATCTGGGCAAAGGAGCTCTCTTGCGTATTTTTGATCCTACGATGGTTACACATCGCGGTCTGATTGAATATGTACAAGATACAGCGGATACCCACCGGATCAAATATCAGTATTTTGTATCCCAAGGCGGAACAGATGCAGGTCAGGTTCATGTTAGTGGAATTGGCGTTCCTTCCGCAGTAATCGGAATATGCTCCCGCTACATACACACCGCTTCATCAGTGATTCACAGTGATGACTACGATGCTGCTAAAGAGCTTCTGATCAAACTGGTAGAAGGCCTTGACCGGACTACACTACAGACAATTATTGAGAACAGCTAATCGCACAAGAAATGACAGAAGAAGCCCTCAAACACTTTTACAGTGATTGAGGGCTTCTCTTTATGTGAATAAAACGGATTTAAATCATATCTAGCGGTACTTTCCAAGAAGGTATTGGGAAAGCTTCGTCCAGCTTCCAAATTTCATCGTCACTTAGCGTAATCAAGCCTGCAGCAGCATTCTCAATGACGTGCTTACGAGAAGAAGCTTTTGGGATAGAAATAACATCCTCTTCACGCATCGTCCAAGCTAGCATAATCTGAAGCGGAGTTGCCTGATGTGCACTGGCGATTTCCTGAACGACTTCACTCTCGATGACTCCTTTTCGAAGTGAACCAGCTTGAGCAAGCGGTGAGTAAGCCATTACCGGGATCTTGTGACTTCTCTGCCATGGCAGCAGTTCAGTTTCAATTCCTCTGGACCCTAAATGATATAGAATCTGATTGGTTGAACAATGAGTTCCCCCAGCAATACCAAGCAGTTCTTTCATATCGTCGACATCGAAATTGGATACACCCCATCTTGCTATTTTTCCTTGAGAGACTAGTTTCTCCATACCTACAACAGTCTCTTCTAGTGGAATATCTCCCCGCCAATGCAGCAAATAAAGATCCAGATGATCCGTATTCAAGCGTTTCAAGCTTTCTTCACAGCTGCGGATAAGGTGCTCATTCCCGGCATTATGTGGATAGACTTTTGACACCAAGAAAACTTGATCCCGAATACCTTGAATAGCCTCACCTACTAAAAGCTCCGAGCGTCCGTCCCCATACATCTCAGCCGTATCTATTAAATCCATGCCTAGCTCCACGCCTAATCGCAGGGCAGCAATCTCTTCCTCCCTACGGGAATTGTCGTCACCCATATTCCAAGTTCCCTGCCCAATTCTGGGAAGTGACGTTCCATCTGGAAGCAGCATGCGGTTAGATTGGTTCATTCTTGCGATTTCAGCCAAATGTTCGATTGAATCCTTAGTCATATTAAAAATCCCCTTATTGAAGTATTGTATACTTACTTTATACGACCTATAAGAACCTTTCTAAACATCTGAATCGTGTCCAATTTATAACTAATCTCTCTTTTGAAGAGAAAAAGTAAAGAATGAATACCAAACTAAGCTATCAGCTTTAGTCCCACAGCGGCCCCCAGAATCATAATAATACAGACGATCCGGCGCCAGTCTTTGGCCTCTCCATACAATATCATCCCCAGAATCGCTCCGCCGGATGCGCCGATCCCCGTCCATACCGCATAAGCTGTTCCCATCGGCAGACTCTTCATAGCTAAAGACAGAAACAGAAAGCTTGCTCCGAAACCAAGAAAGAGCAGCGCGAACGACAGGAAATTCCGGTGTTTATTCAACCTATTAATCATAGCTACTCCAAACATTTCAAATAAACCAGCAACGACCAGAAATACCCATGCCATTTAAGACTCCCCCTTTACTTCGGCTTCTTTGGTCACCATTTTCAACCCTATAACGCCTGCCAGCAAAATAACCACTAGAACCAGCTTCATCAACTTGAACGGTTCTCCGAATAAAACCATGTCTGCAACTACTGTACCTGCAGTTCCTAGACCAACAAACACGGAATATACCGTGCC
This sequence comes from Paenibacillus sp. FSL R5-0744, assembly GCF_037972555.1. Taxonomy (NCBI): domain Bacteria; kingdom Bacillati; phylum Bacillota; class Bacilli; order Caryophanales; family Paenibacillaceae; genus Paenibacillus; species Paenibacillus sp. FSL R5-0744. The sequence continues at coordinate 1,704,407 of NZ_CP150228.1, read as the reverse complement.
GACCGGCAATTTGGTACTCGCTGAAATCATCACATAGAAGCTTATTATTATAGCTACCACAGTTATCAGCCACTCCCACATCGAGGAGGCATGTTTTAAGCCGATGACCCACATGACCTCGAAAACAGCTGCACCAACTACCTTTAACCACTCTGAATTGTTCTTCATTCCAAGCCCTCCTTCAATTCACTAACTTTATAATTGCCCACGAAACAAACAAATAAGCCCGGAAGGTCATCGTCATTTATAACGATACCTCCCGGGCTTTTATCCCTCCGTGTAGACACGAACGATGCTGTTCGTGCGTTTCCCCTCGGACCAGACCAGCTGTGCACCAGCTGCGGAACCCTAGAAAACAATAACTATTAAGTTACATCGTATGGTAGCAAATCGGGGTGATAAAATCAACCTTTTCTAAATAAAAAGAACAAACTCATAGCAATTATGAAGAGAGGTTAAAGATAAGCGTTGATTTTATTTCCTTAAATCCATTTATTCAATATTATGGTACAATTTAAGAGAATACAGCTTATAATGAACAACTAGGAGGGCGATCTAATGGTCTTTGGGATACTGTTTATTGGAGTCGTTGTATTTATAATCATACAGTCCGTAGTTCGTAATGGTTCAAGCTCGAACAGTAACAGATTTGAGAGAAATAGACGAGATGACGCCGCCAGCATGTCTTTTATGGCAGCTAGTCATCCAGATCTGATGGATCCAAATAACCCGAATCATTCTAATCACCACCAACACCATCACGGGAGCGACTCCCATCACCATTCTGGAAATGACAGCGGTCATAGCTGGGGCGGGGATAGCGGGCACAGCAGCGGGGGAGATTTCGGTGGCGGAGATGCTGGTGGCGGTGGCGGATGTGATTAGAGCGTTACCCTATTACAAATAAAAAAGGGCATCCCTGATATTGCTTCAGGAATGCCCTTTTTATGATTATTACTTTTTTAAAACACCAATAATCTTTGCTTGCGTGTGACTTAAAAAATTCTCAGCACCGTGCTGGTGTAGTGGTTCACTCCAAACAAATCCGTCTCCTTCGTATCTAGGGATGAGGTGCATATGGTAATGGGTCAGGTCGTTAAACTTCCCGCCATTTTGGCATATGCTTATGCCATCCGGTTTGAATAGATCCTTCAAGACGATTGACAGCTTCTTTGATGCGTCCATTATCACATAGGAAGTCTCTGAATCGATTTCTTCGAGATCCCAATAATGCTTTTTAGGAAGGATCAGGAGATGTCCTTCGTTAAACGGAGCGATATCTAGCACACAAGTAATAAATTCATTCTCATATACTACTTTTACGTTAGGCTCAATTCCGTTAGCAATCCGACATCCCAAACACTCCATATAGCACACTCCATCCCATAATCAAAGGCCATCTCTATTATTGATTAAATTGAAACCGGCTGAGAAGCACCTCACCGTTAAAAACTACATAAACATCGCTAGTACCCGTCTCCACGGATACTTCGCCTTTCAATGTGCTCCACTGTTGCAGAACTCCACCAGAAGGGACGGTTACGGTTCCAACCAGTTTCCCAGTTGCGCTTCCTGTTCTGATCTCAATGCTGCCACCTTTTGCAGATGAGACCAGAGCTTCAATTGCTACTGCTCCATGATCGAACAATACGTCATTAAAAGCGATCCAAGCGCCCTCTTTTACCGGATGTACCGAAGCCCCGCCTGCTTTGCATTCGTCCAGATATACGCCTTCGTAGTCATCATAGTTCTCTGCTTTGGTGTTGTTATATAAATTACGGGAAGGAATGATGTCCCCTTTCACCGTTACTACTGAAGATAATTTAATATCAGCAGAAGAACGGCCGATCAGAATTGCGTATTCTCCATTTTCGACGCAATATTGTTCGCGTGTAACATCCCAGAATGCTAACTCTGTAACTGGTAATGCAAACTCTATAGTATTCGATTGACCTGCGGCGATGCTCACTTTTTCAAAACCCTTCAGCTGCTTAATCGGACGTTTGACCCGGGAATTCAAAGCTTGCACATATAACTGAACAACCTCGTCCCCATCGACTGCTCCAGTATTATCCACTTGAACGGAAATGTTAAGCGTATCGTCTTGCTGCAGTTCCTTTGTGCTCAAATTTAGATTCTTGTAATTCACTTCAGCATAACTTAGGCCGTGACCAAAAGGATACAATGGCTTACCGTCAAAGTACATATAGGTTCTTTTACCTTTGATAATATCATAATCCATCAGCTCAGGCAGCTGCTCCACAGAACGGAACCAAGTCATATTCAGCTTACCAGAAGGACTGTAATCTCCGAACAACACTTCTGCAACCGCATTACCAAGCTCTTGTCCACTGTGGGATGTATACAATACTGCCGGGATATTCTCGTCAATCCAAGTGGAAGAAATCGGATAACTGCCGACAATAACTACCACTGTATTTGGATTCGCTTCATAGACTGCTTTGACCAGGCGCTCCTGCTCCTCCGGAAGTACAATATCAGGTCTGTCGATTTCTTCTTTTCCGTTAAGGAGTGGATGATTACCGACAAAAACCACTGCTACTTCAGCTGCTTTGGCAGCCTCTACCGCAGCGTCCAGTCCGTTTGTAACGATGTTCTTTTTGAAAAGACGAGCGTCCGCACTTGCGGCCTGATCAGCAACCTGCAGCGTGCCATCCTCAGCATTCACAGAGATCAATTTGTCATTCCAAGTCCGCAAAGAGACTTTACCCTCAGCTTCCGGGACGATGTTCAAGGATTCTTTTACAAACCACCCGTAGATTTCATCAGCAGATGCTGTAAGTGTCTCCGCTTCGCTTAAAGTTACATACTGTCCACGACTTGTCGCCTTCAGAGTATTGCTAGTCCAGCCCCAAGCGGTATGTTGGAACAATTCTCCGTGCTCTGCTATGTCATGTTGTACAGCCAGCCTTCCGTCCTCACCCGTGATTCCGATGGCTTGGCCGTTTGCAGCTGAGGTAAGAATGATTTGATCTGCGCCGCTCTCAAAAGTAACGTGTTTACCAGGCAGTTTCTTACTAACACCCTGCAGCGGGGTCACTCCATAAGGTAATGTGCCGGAATACCAGTCTCTGAAAGCTTCATCCCCAAGTGGACCAATAATCGCCACTTTGTTTAATTCAGTCTTGCTCAGTGGCAATGTTGCCTGATCATTCTTCAGCAGCACAATGGATTGTTTGGCAGCTTCCAAGGAAAGTGCGGCATGTTTTTTGCTAAGAATTACGGAATCGTCGATTGCTGTGTATGGATTACCTTCAGCGGGATCAAACTCTCCCAGACGGAAACGAACTCTAAATGTGTTAGTTAGTGCACGATCCAGATCTTCCTCTGCCAGCAGGCCTTGGTCTAGTGCTTCATGAAGAACCTTGATCGTCTCTTCAGTTTCTTCTGTTACGCTGTCAATTCCGTTTTTGATAGATTCCGCCATCGACTGTGCAAAAGATTCATAATACTTATGATCCTTCACAATCCCAAAAAGATCGCCGGCATCGCTTACGATAAACCCATCCATTTTCCATTCGCCTTTGACAACATCCATTACTGCCGGATGAAGAATAACAGGCACACCATTCACCGAGTTATAGGCGGTCATCATAGACTGTGCGCCACCTTCTTGAAAAGCAGGCTTGAATGCTTCCAGATAATACTCACGCATATTTCTTGGATCGATGCTGGCGGAACAATTTCCGCGTTCGATTTCGTTGTTGTTCCCTAGGAAGTGTTTAAGCGTTGCGACCGCTTTCAAATAGACCGGGTGATCGCCTTGGATTCCTTGCACAAGTGATGTGCTGAGTTGTCCAGTTAACTCTGGATCTTCACCGTAGGCTTCTTCCGTTCTACCCCAACGTGGGTCACGTTCCATATCCACCGTTGGTGCCCATAACGTCAGGCCATTCACCGTTGGATTCTTTTTGTAAAATGCTCTTGCTTCATCTCCAATGGCCGAGCCGATTTCCTTCATTAGCTCTGGGTTCCATGTACAAGCCAGTCCGCTTGGCTGAGGAAAAGAGGTCGCTTTTCCAAGCCAGGAGATTCCGTGCGCCGCTTCTGTACCATGCTTATAGGCTCCAACGCCCAAACGCTCTATAGCCGCTTGATACTGAGGGATCAGACTTACTTTTTCATCAAGCGTTAATCTGGAGATCAAATCCTGCACTCGGTCATTTAAGGGTAAATCAATCTGTTGAAATGGATATTTAGATGTCACTGTTTCCATCATAATCGCTCCTTCGATTCAAGTTGATAGCGGTTTCATATGTTCTCGAGGTAGTTGTCTGTGTCTAACACAAATCTGGTCTATCAACATAATCATAGAAGATTAGCTCGATAAGTAACACCTTAACAATCTAAGTGAAAATCAGGTCAAAATTAGAGATTTATGGGGTGCTTCGCTCGCCCGTCTCCCTTGGTGAAGTGAGATGCGGATGATAAACGGGGCGAGGTGGATTGGAGAGGGCTGATCTGGGGTATTTTTACCCCTCTTTTGCTCATTTCCAGCCTTTTGGGTCGGATCTGGGGTATTTTTACCCCTCTTTTGCTCAATTCCAGCCTTTTGGGGCGCATCTGGGGTATTTTTACCCCTCTTTCGCTCAAATCCAACCTTTTGGGTCGCATCTGGGGTATTTTTACCCCTCTTTTGCTCAATTCCAGCCTTTTAGGTCGCATCTGGGGTATTTTTACCCCTCTTTTGCTCAATTCCAGCCTTTTAGGTCGCATCTGGGGTATTTTTACCCCTCTTTTGCTCAATTCCAGCCTTTTGGGTCGCATCTGGGGTATTTCTACCCCTCTTTTGCTCAATTCCAGCCTTTTAGGTCGCATCTGGGGTATTTTTACCCCTCTTTTGCTCAATTTCAACCTTTTGGATCGGATCTGGGGTATTTTTACCCCTCTTTCGCTCAAATCCAACCTTTTGTGTCGGATCTGGGGTATTTCTACCCCTCTTTTGCTCAATTCCAGCCTTTTAGGTCGCATCTGGGGTATTTTAATTGCCTTACCATAACTGAATATCCTTTAAGGAATGGATATATTCATATTTGCAGACTCTACCGCTCTCCTGAGAAACTATTGGGGAAAACTTTCCTTTTTGGCTGAGAGCACTCAGTCCTTTTCGAGCCGTACGCTTATCAATCCTAAGCTCCCTCACCAAATCAACCGGTCGAATGCACTCATTCGTGCGAACCGCAATCCGCAAAATATCACGCTCCAGTCGGCTAAACTCCCCCTGCTCCTCCATCTTCACAGCCAGGTAAGGCATCAGCAATGGTCTTAACAAAGTAATCGTAAGTTCAGGACTCGCATCCAGATCATCATAAGGAATCGCCACTACCCGATAACCCGCGATTTGCAGATAGGTCTCTCGATTCAGCTCCTGCCTGTAGCGTGTTCGGTCTGTATTTTGCACATGTGGACCGTAGCCTTTAACTTCAAACGCAAACTTAACCTGGCCAGGCTTCCACACAAAATCAACAAAGTAGGGCTTGCTACGCCAATCCAATACTTCATATTCAGGATGAAGGTCATTGAAATGCCCCATCATAGGCCACCATACCTTCTCCAAAAACATCCGCTCACCATGGCCATGTCCACGCTCCAATCTCCCCCGCCGTTCTCCCGTTCTTCTACTAATATGATCCTCTACCCACTTACGATGCTCCTCCGTAAATCCCATACGTCACCCTCCTTCTTGGCATAAAAAAATCCCGCACCCAATATGGGTACGGGACGTGCTTCGTCCTATTACTCAAAAGTATAGTATTCGCTTTCTGATGCTGTCAATAAACACTCTACATTCAATGCTAGATCCAGCAAAATTTAACTAATCCATCAAAAAAGCTAGTTGGTTTAAGTACGTTGCGTTAAAGCAAGGCCAGCTTAAGTAAGCTCATTTGGAGTTAGCTCTAATAGAGTTTGTTCAGAGGAATTAGTTCAGTTACCGTCGACTCAACTTCCCATTCCAGCTACTTACCCCGCCCTGCAAATGTGCAAGCCGAGTATACCCCTGCTTACTCAGAATCCGCGCTGCACTTTTGCTTCGCATACCGCTGCGGCAGTAGAGCAACACATCCCGATCCTTAGGGATCTCACCGAGCCGCTTTTCCAACTGAGACAACGGGATGTTTTTCGCCCCCGGAATAAATCCACTCTTGTATTCATCCGGTTCGCGGACATCGATCAGCAGCCTATTTTTGGATTGCTCCATTTCGCTCCGAAACTCTGCCACCTTCAACGTTCTTACACTTACACTTGCGCTTTTACCAAATCCGAGACGGGACATTAATGAGCTTAAATCCATTATCCTTCACAACAACCTTTCACCGAAATGTCGGAGAGTGTTCTTTTACTTCCTAAAAAATCACCATTTACCGCATATAACTTTCGAAAGCCCTGCTTATACAGAATTCTCGCAGCTTTGTTTCTTTTATAGTAACTATCAGCAAGGATTAGAACAGAATCGCCCGGAGATAGACAGTGCTGCCAGACATAGGCTAACCGCCCGATCGATATATTTATCGAGCCACGGATACTATCCTTCTCATAATCTACGGCATCTCTAACATCGAGCATTTTCATGTCCAGTGATTGATCTGCTAATTCGCGAACGTCACGGGCTTCTACATAGGAGAGTGAACGGACTGGCCAAGCGGAACGTAAGAACCTTACTATACTAAAAGCAATTACTATACTCAGTAGGATCCTAAACATCATGTTCATCTATTACCCCCGTACCAAAAAATCATCCGTCCAAGCGCTTAATCCACCCGTCATGTTCACAACGTTATAACCCTTTTCGCTCAGCAGCTCACAAGCCAATCCGCTTCGACCACCACTTAAGCACATTACAATCATCTCTCCATTAGGATCTAGTTCATCTATACGCATCAACAGCTGCCCAAGCGGAATATGCTTCGCACCGATCACATGTCCCTCCACCCATTCGGCGGGTTCGCGTACATCTAGCAGCATAGGAGCCTCTCCATTCTTCAGACGTTCCGCCACTTGCTGAGGGGTAATTTCCTTTGGAATTTTAAAAGACATCGAGCATCTCTCCTTCTCTTTTTTAAAAATAACTTGATTTTCATATCACTATATCATAATATTACGATATAAGGATATTGTAAAGCGAGGAGTTCATAACCATGGACAAAAATTTCAAAGCCTATAATCAAACCGCCGAAACCTTAAAGGCTATCGCTCATCCCGTTCGCTTGTGCATCATTAAAGGTCTGCTTGAAAAAGGCAGCTGCAACGTTAGCTTCATGCAGGACTGTCTCGACCTTCCACAATCTACGGTATCCCAGCATTTGCAGAAGCTTAGAGCTCTAGGCATTGTCGAAACCGAACGTAATGGACTGGAAATTAACTATTCTGTTAAAGACGAGAAAATCAAACATCTAATTCAGCTATTTTTAGGGGAGGAATAAATCATCATGAGTAAAAAAGTACTGATTGTCGGAGGAGTTGCAGGAGGCGCATCAGCGGCCGCCAGACTTCGGAGATTAGATGAAGAGGCTCATATCATCATGTTTGAACGTGATCCGTACATTTCTTTTGCCAATTGCGGACTGCCTTATTATATCGGAGGTTCCATTCAAGATCGCTCCAAGCTGCTGGTTCAGACACCAGAGGCGATGCATAAACGTTTTAACATCGATGTTCGGATTCAAAGTGAAGTGGTGTCTATCGACCCTGTGAACAAGAAAGTAAGAGTAGAAAGTATAGAAAAAGGCTCCTATGAAGAGAGCTATGATGCGCTTATTTTATCACCCGGCGCTAAACCGATTCGTCCGAATCTACCTGGTATCGAGAGTTCCAAAATTCACATGCTGCGCAACATTCCCGACACCGACAAAATCAAAACCAAAGTCGCAGCCGAAGGCACTCGTTCCGCCGTTGTGATCGGTGGTGGGTTTATCGGTGTTGAGATGGCTGAGAACCTTAGAGAAGTTGGACTGGAAGTATCCTTGATCGAGGCGGGTCCGCAAATCTTAGCTCCGTTCGATCCTGAAATGTCTTCTATTTTGGCAAAAGAGCTTGATGAGCATGGAGTTAATCTTATTTTTTCGGATATGGTTCAAGGGTTTGCAGATGTTGGTGAACAAATAGAAGTTCAATTGGCAAGTGGCACGGTGCTGCAAAGTGATATGGTTCTGCTGGCTATCGGCGTTTCACCGGATACCTCTTTCCTGAAGGATAGTGGCTTAGAGTTCGGTCCACGCGGGCATATCTTGGTCAACGAGCGTATGGAGACAAATTTGGATCAGGTTTACGCTGTCGGTGACGCGATCGAAGTGGTGGATTTCGTAAACGGAACTAAAACCGCCATTCCATTAGCAGGCCCTGCCAATAAACAAGGTCGGATTGCAGCGGACAACGTTAGCGCTCTAAACACTACTTATAAAGGTTCCCAAGGAACTTCCATAATCAAAGTATTTGGAATCACAGGTGCTTCTACCGGCAATAACGAAAAAACACTACAGCGTTTGGGCTTACCTTATCACGTGATTTACGTACATCCAAGCTCTCATGCAACTTATTATCCGGGGGCAACTCCGATATCTATGAAGCTGATTTTTGATCCAAAAGGTACGGTGCTAGGAGCACAAGCTGTCGGTTACAGTGGAGTAGATAAACGTATCGACGATATCGCCACAGTTATTCGGTTCAGAGGTACGGTCACTGATTTATCGGAATTGGAGCTTACTTATGCCCCTCCTTACTCTTCTGCTAAAGATCCAGTGAATATGGCTGGCTTTGCTGCTGAAAATATTTTGAAAGGCATGACTACAGTATTCGTTCCTAAGGATTTAGAAGGTCGTGACAACAACAATACCATTTTAGTTGACGTACGTTCGGAAATCGAGCATGCCAACGGTCATATTGAAGGGTCCATTAATATCCCTGTGGATGATCTGCGTGGTCGGCTAAGCGAGCTTGACCCTAGTAAAGAAATTTGGGTGTATTGCCAAGTTGGACTTAGAGGCTACACAGCTTCCCGGATTTTGCAGCAAAAAGGTTTCCGTGTGAAGAATCTGACCGGAGGCTATAAGACATTTCAACTGAGTAAATACTCGCCTAAAAAAAAAGATAGTCTGACGCCAAACGCAGGTATTTCAGCAGCCCGTAAAGAAATCGCAGCAACGGGAGCACCGGCGGGAACTGGCACTGCTTCAGCTGCAGGCAATGCCAACGCTACAGCTTTCGCAGCCAACTCCAGCGCATCTGTATCCACCCCTGCCAAACAAGAATCGGATCTAACACCTGATTCCGTGCTTGATGCTTGCGGACTATGCTGCCCTGGGCCGCTGATCCAAGTCAAGATGAGCATGGACCCGCTCTTGGACGGCCAAGTCTTGAAGGTAACGGCTTCCGATCCGGGATTCTATGAAGATATTAAGGCATGGGCTCGTATGTCGAAGCATACGCTTTTGCAATTAACGAAGCTGCCTACTGGCATGATTGAAGCTTATCTGCGCAAAGGCATTACCGCGGATTCCGTACCTGCAGGAGCACAGCCCGTCCAAACTAGTAATGCAAGTACGATGGTGGTATTCAGCGGTGATCTGGATAAAGCGATCGCTTCCTTCATCATTGCCAACGGAGCAGCCTCCAGCGGCAAAAAAGTGACGATGTTCTTTACCTTCTGGGGTCTCAATATTATCCGCAAGGATGAGAAAGTGCCTGTGAACAAGAATATTATCGGCAAAATGTTCGGAGCGATGATGCCCCGCGGCAGTCGGAAGCTAACGCTTTCGAATATGAACATGATGGGCGTGGGCTCCAAAATGATCCGCTCTGTAATGAAGAACAATAATGTCTCTTCTTTGGAAGAATTGATTCAAATGGCTGTCGACCAAGGCGTCGAGATCGTTGCCTGCCAAATGTCCATGGATCTTATGGGCATTACCCGTGAAGAACTGATCGACGGTGTTGGAATCGGCGGCGTAGGATATTACCTCGGTCAAGCCGATCAATCTAGTCATAATCTATTTATCTAAATACCTTAACACCGCAAAGAGACTCCTCTATTTATATAGAAGAGTCTCTTTGTTATATAAAAATGAACTCACCAGAATCGGTGATATAGATTTGAATAACCAAAATGCAGAAATTGGCTGGATCTGGATACAGAATCTAAAACCTGCTATCCTATTTAATAGGCATTCATCCTAATAATGACCTATTTTGGGTGGAATAAGGAGACTAAATGAATAACCCGATACATATTCTCGTTGCTGAGGACGACAGCGACATCAACCGATTGCTGTGCAACATTATTAAGAAAAGCGGCTACATCCCCCAACCTGCTTACTCGGGAACGGAGGCACTTCTCTATCTGGAGCAACGTCAATGGAGCATGCTGCTACTGGATCTGATGCTGCCTGGCATGTCGGGAGAGGAACTACTTGAGAAGATTGCCGGGCGGGACGATATGTCGGTAATTATCATTTCAGCCAAGGGTGAGCCCCAGACCAAGGTATCTGCCCTGCGGGCGGGGGCGGATGATTTCATTACGAAGCCTTTCGACGTTGAGGAAGTCTCTGCACGGATCGATTCTCATCTACGTTTGTATTCGCGGATTGCGCAATCGGCTTTGCCTAACGTGCTCCAGCATCAGGGCCTTGTACTTCATCGAGATGCGATGTCGGTTACGGCAAATGGAGCGGAACTGACGCTCACAGCTCTAGAGTTTGAGATTCTCTCGTTGCTTTTGTCGGCCCCTAAGAAGGTGTTCACGAAAGCGAATTTGTACGAAAGGGTCTGGCACGAGCCATATTACGGGGATGACAATACGGTCAATGTCCATATGAGCAATTTGCGCAGCAAGCTAACCAAGGCCGCACCAGGAAGCGAATTTATCGAGACAGTATGGGGCATAGGTTATCGGCTCAAGCCTTAAGACATTCTTAAGATTTGGCTTTAGCTCTTCTTATGTTTTCAATTCTATACTTGGTCTATCACGAAAAGGAGGCCAAGACGAGATGTACGAGTATGTATTAAAAACAAATCAACTATCCAAAAAGTTCAAGGGCCATACAGCGCTGGACAAAGTCAATTTGTCAATCCGTAAAGGCTCTATTTATGGTTTTATTGGGCAGAACGGAGCTGGAAAATCAACATTAATCCGTATGGTAACCGGACTTGCTTTTCCGACACAGGGGACGATCGAGCTGTTCGGAGCCAGTGAAGAGCAGGCCTTGATCCAGGCTCGTAAGCGAATCGGCTCGATTATCGAGAGTCCCGCTTTGTTCCCCCATATGACTGCGTGCGAAAATTTAGAAGCAAACCGGATTCTACGTGGTATTCCCGGTAAAGATTGCGTTCCTAGAATGCTAGAGCAAGTTGGACTGCAGGGCGCCGGCAAGAAGAAAGCCAAAAATTTCTCACTTGGAATGAAGCAACGGTTAGGTCTTGCCATCGCCTTGCTGGGAGATCCGGAATTTCTGATTCTGGACGAGCCGACCAATGGGTTAGATCCGATGGGTGTCGTCGAAATGCGCGAACTGCTCAAGCGACTAAACCGTGAGCTTGGCATTACGATAATGATCTCAAGTCATATTCTAAGTGAGCTGCATTTAATGGCAAGTCATTATGGCATTATTCATCGCGGTCAGTTGCTTGAACAACTCACTGCGGAGGAATTAAACGAGAAATGTCAGCAGTATTTATTTATCAAAGTGGATGATCCGGGCAAGGCAACAGCCGTCATTCAGAACGAGCTGGGTACGGCCGATTTCGAAGTGATGCAGGATGGAACCATCAAGTTGTATAGCCGCATTGAGCAGCCAGGCAAAGTATCAACAGCGTTATTCTCTGCAGGCCTAGAGATCGAGAAGTTTATGCCTATGGGTGAAGACTTGGAAAGTTATTTTACGAAGCGAATTGGGGGGAATCCAAATGTATAATCTGATCAGAGTTGAATTTTTCAAGCTCCGTAAGAATAGATCATTTAGGACTTTTCTATTGGCACTTTCCGTCCTCTCGCTTGCTTACCCATTGCTATATTATTTTGATCATCGGTCCAATGGGGAACCTCAGATCACCGGCGCTGAATTTCTGACTACCTTTATTTCAAGCAATGCCTACATTATTAAATTCGGCGTAGCCATTCTGGCTGGATTCTTTATCTCTAACGAATATTCCACAGGGGTCATGAAGACAATCGCATCTTCGGGCAACACCAGAGGCCGGCTGTTCGCGGCAAAACTAATCGTATTCGCAGTTGGGGCCATGGCGATTTCGCTCGTCTTTCCTATTGTCAGTACAGTCGAAGTCACGCTGCTTTCGGGCTTCGGTCATCTGCCGGAAGGAAGCACTACACTTTTTATACCGCGAGCCCTCGGGCTAACGTTGTTGTACACAGCTGGTTACGCAGCCATCGGGGCGCTGTTCACCGTAATCCTAACCGACAGCGGCAAAACTATCGGCTTCTCAATGATTTTCTTCCTTATGATCGATACGGTTTTGGCTGGTATAGGTTCGAAGATCTCTTTATTTAGTAATTTGTACGATTATTCCATCTTCAAACTGGTGAGCGATATCGGTAAGCCCAGTATCGACAGTGGAGATTGGCCAACGCTTTTACTTGTACCGTTGTTGACAATAGCCGTTTCCGGGGTTCTCGGTATTCTCGTATTCCACAGAAAAGAAATCAAATAATAAATAGGAGGTGCAGGAGAGTGTTGCTTATTCTGACAATCATATTGTTTGCGGCAGGAGCTCTCCTGCTTTTCCGTTTGTTGATGTTAAGGCGAGAGCTAGGGCGGATAACAGAGCAATTGCATACCTACAACGAGCGAGCAACCGGTAAAAAAATCGATGTGGCTCTATTCGACCAGAAGCTTGAGGCGCTTGCGGGACAAATCAATCGTCAATCTGATTTAATCGTCGAAGCGGAAGCCCAGCGAATACGTGTCGAACAAGAATTCCGTCAGGCTGTAGCGAATATTTCACATGATATCCGTACACCCCTCACCTCCATCTTCGGTTATATTCAACTGTTGGAGGATGAGTCAATTACCCCTGATGAAAAACTTGAATATGTTGCCATCGTTAAAAATCGGACGAAACGGCTGCAGGCACTGCTGAATGATTTTTTTGAGCTTTCCTTGATCGAATCGCTAGATTATCCTCTACATACCGAAAAGCTTGGGATGACGGCCCTACTCTCGGAAATTCTGGTCGGATTTTACGATTCCTTCAACGATCGCAATATTACACCGGATATACGGCTACCTGAGGAAAATGTATCCCTATACGCCGATGAATCCGCTGTGCGGAGAGTTGTCGAGAATTTACTTGTCAATACGGTCAAACATGCGACCGGGTATGTGGAAATCCGTTTCGAACGACAGCAGGAAACAGCTGATTTAACGATAGTAAACGATGCGAAGGAACTAGACGGAAGCGATGTTAACCTCTTATTTGACCGATTCTATACCGCAGACCGTACCCGATCTTCTCAAGCCTCCGGGCTTGGTCTCTCCATTGCCAAAAGTCTGATGAATAAAATGGGTGGCACGCTGACAGCCGAACTGGAGGGTGAGAAACTGATAATGACCTGCCGTTGGAAACTAGGCGATGCTGGCATTGGCTTAGCTAATTAATTTGAATGTAAAGGGGACCGACAACGATTTGTGGAACCATTTATCCTGAAAAATATTCCAATCAAAAAGACTCCTCTATTTATATAGAAGAGTCTTTTTGCGTTGAAGGGCTGGCAGAAGTAATGTTCAATTCTAACTCAGCAAGTTGATGCTTGCTTCTTCAAGCGAAGGTATAAGAAATTTATGATCGATTGGCGATGACATCACGATTAAAATCGTATAGGTACCGTATTTGTCACATTGATTTCCGAAATCCTCGAGGGCTCGTGTAGAGTCGGTTACTACTTTCAATAAGTAGTTGTGTTCCCCACTTATACGGTAACATTCGACGACATCAGGACTTGAGCGGCAGAAATCAAGGAATGCATTACAATCCCTAGAATGAAATAACATGTAGGCAGCAGCATGTTTTCCAATCTTTTCAGGGGAAATTATGGTGCGATACTCGCTGATGATGCCTTTCTCCTCCATACGCCTAACTCTTTCCGTAACTGCAGGTTGCGATAAACCGACACATTTTCCCAGCTCTGTCATAGAAATTCTTGCTTGATTTTGAAGATGAAAAAGAATTTGCTTATCAATATGGTCCATCAAAATCACTTCCTTTAAATTTAAGGTTACCCCTACAAACTAGATTGTAATTAACCGTTATAAGGCTAATTTAACTTAGTTACCTTATGTAATCAAGATAACTTGTTATATATAATAACCCTACAATAGTAAAGTGTTCATGGCTTTAACTATTCCGAAGGGATGAAGACTGTTGAGTATATTGGATTCAAACAAAATAAATACAGAATGGTTATCAGGTCGCATCGATGAAGTAATTGATCGAACCCTTGCTGACAAGCGCCTGGTCGGTGCTGTCATTAAAGTGGCGATAGATGGGGAACTGGTTTATAGCCGCGCTGCCGGCCTTGCCGACCGCGAGATGAACCGACTTATGCGGGAAGACGCCTTATTCAGGCTCGCCTCGGTTAGCAAACCTATCGTTTCAACGGCAGCCCTAGTATTAGTTGCTCAAGGTCGCCTACAGCTCGACGACCGCGTTGATCGTTGGATTCCAGAGTTTCGGCCACGTTTGCAAAATGGCGAGTTCGCGACATTGACGATTCGTCATTTGATGACGCACACCGCAGGCCTGTCTTACCGATTTTTTCAAGAAGAGAATGGTTCCTATCAGTCAGCAGGGGTATCAGATGGTATGGATCAGTCCGGCATCACATTGGAAGAGAACTTGCGTCGTCTTGCCTCTGTACCCCTCCTCTATACGCCAGGTACCGAGTGGAAATACTCCATCGCGACAGACGTGCTAGGAGCAGTAATTGCAAAGGTCACAGAAACACCGCTCAATGAGGCCGTACATTCACTCGTGACAAAGCCGCTTGGCATGAGCGACACGGGTTTTATTGCAGTCAATCGAGAACGACTGGCTACTTCCTATGCCAATGATACTCCAGAGCCACGGCCTTTACATGATCCCGACAGTATTGCCTTTATGGAGGGAACGGCTGGATTCCTGCTTGCCCCTGGTCGAGCACTTGACGATACTGCCTATCATTCTGGAGGAGCTGGCATGGTCGGCAGTGCTGGGGATTTTTTGCAGCTGCTGGAAACATTACGTAAGGGCGGAGCACCGCTGCTACCAGAGTCTCTGGTTCACGATATGACGACCAACCAGATCGGTGATCTGCCAATGGCCTTCTGGCCAGGACGAGGCTTTGGCCTAGGCATTACGGTACTGAAGGATCCTGTCGCCGCAGACACTTCGGAATCCCCGGGTACATGGCGTATGGGTGGCACCTATGGTCATTCGTGGTTCGTCGACCCCGAGCAACGGCTCAGTGTCGTGGCATTTACTAATACTGCACTAGAAGGTATGTCGGGTCAGTTTACCGTTGACCTTTGTGATGCCATTTATGATAGACGTAATAAATAAAGAACGAACACAAAGAGCCTTGGTCCGGAATGAACCGGTCTAGGCTCTCTGTCTAGTAAATCCTATTCGAGTGTGTATCATTGAGTTTTTTACAATTTAAAAGAGAGGTGCTTCTCCAATGACCCAAAACACAACTTCTACCACACAAAGTGCCTCCAGTACTCCCTCTTCTGAACATTTACCATGGGCAGGATTACTCGCCCTTGCTATGACGGGGTTTATCTGTATTCTTACCGAAACGATTCCGGCCGGCTTGTTGCTCCAAATAGGTGATGGGCTTGGTGTCTCCGAGGCCCTTGCGGGTCAACTTGTCACTTTGTACGCCCTTGGTTCACTGTTGGCCGCGATTCCCTTAACCACCATGACGCGTGGATGGCGGCGGCGACCACTGCTACTAATGTGCATCCTTGGTTTTCTCGTATTCAACACCGTCACCACTTTTTCTTCCAATTATATACTTACGCTGGCAGCTCGGTTCTTCGCAGGCGTATCCGCTGGAGTCTTATGGGGCATGATAGCAGGTTATGCCCGGCGCATGGTGCCGGAGTCACTCAAGGGACGAGCAATGGCGGTAGCGATGGTTGGCACGCCTCTAGCTCTGGCACTCGGAGTCCCTGCTGGAACACTTCTTGGCACTCTTGTGGGCTGGCGCTCCATCTTCGGGATCATGTCGCTGCTGGCTCTGATGCTGGTCGGCTGGGTACTTTGGAAGCTACCGGACTATCCAGGGGAGGCTCCTGATAAGCGGCTCCCTCTCTACAAGGTTTTTGTTATTCCAGGGGTACGGCCGGTACTGTTTGTCGTTCTGACATGGGTGCTAGCACATAACATCCTGTATACCTACATTGCACCCTATCTTACTCAGGCTGGGCTTACCCAGCGCGTTGACTTGGTACTGCTTATTTTCGGCATTACTGCGCTTATTGGCATCTGGGTCATCGGTATTTTGATCGACCGTAAACTACGTCCATTGGTTCTTAACAGCCTCTTTGCTTTCGCCTTGTCATCCATTGCACTGGGCATTAGCAGCAGCCAACCCATAGTGATCTATCTAGTGGTTGCTGTATGGGGGTTGACGTTCGGAGGAGCGGCTACTTTGCTACAAACAGCAGTTGCTGAAGCAGCTGGCGAAAGTGCAGATGTGGCCCAGTCGATGTTAGTGACGGCATGGAACCTAGCTATCGGCGGTGGCGGCGTGATGGGTGGGATTCTTATTGAAACAGTTGGTGTCCGCTCCTTCCCGTGGGTACTGTTTATTCTATTGATTCTTGCGCTACTAGTAGCGTGGCGCGCTAAAGAATACGGATTTCCTTCAAGAAAGCGTTGAAGCACACCTATGAAATCATGCCACAATCATCAAGTTTACGGATCACGGTAGCCGAACACGAAATATAAAAAAAAGCCAGTGGTGCATATTATAAATGACTAATATGAACTACTGGCTTACTTATATTAGATTTTTATTAAAGCTCAGACTTGGCCTTTTCTGATCTCCTACTCTACAGCCAAAGCATTAAATTCTTGCAGATCCTTGGCTAAATCTTCTTCTGTGTATTTCCCTTGACCGAAACCAACCAGCGCCCGTAGCGGCATATATTTCATCATCGCCATGAACATTTCCGGATTATCATCCATCGCACCTTCCATGCCAAAAATACTGCTGAACTTCTTCACTTTATCTGCCGTGCGTGGATTGTCCAGCAAATCACCAACGGTACTGTTGCGATGATAACTTAATGCAAGCGGAGCAGTCGATTCCACTTCAATAGAAGCAGTCAGACGAATATCCCGCGAAGATGAACCGATAGCAATCTCAAAGACTCCACTTTCCACATGCCAATCACCAATGTTAACGTTGTAATAAGCAAAGGAGCGTTTATCCAGTTCAAAAGAAACCTCTTGCTCTTCCCTAGGCTGAAGCTCTATCTTCTGGAAGCCCTTAAGCTCCTTAAGTGGACGGATCACGCTGCTCTTCACATCGCTAACATAGAGCTGAACAATTTCTTTTCCTGCGCGAGTACCCGTGTTTTTGACGGTGGCCGTAACTTGTACGTTCTCGGTATCTTTTATGCTGCTCTTGGAGATTCTCAAATTGCTGTATTGAAACACTGTGTAGCTTAGTCCGAAGCCGAAAGGAAACAGCGGTTCAAGCTCTTTTTTATCATAATAACGATAGCCTACAAACAAGCCTTCTTTGTACTCTACCGTATCCCCTTCACCTGGGAAATTAAGAAAGGATGGATTATCGCTCAGCTTCATCGGAAAGGTCTCTGCTAGTTTACCACTTGGACTAACCTCTCCAAACAGTAAATCTGCCACTGCACCGCCAAAAGCCTGACCGCCTAGATAACCTTCAAGAATCCCCTTAGTTTTATGAATCCAAGGCATTTCTATGGGTGAACCATTGCTGAGTACAACAACGATATTACTTTGCACCTCAGACACTGCTTCGATCAACGCTTTATGGCTCTCTGGAAGCGACAAATGACTACGATCATAACCCTCTGATTCATAGTTATCCGGAAGTCCAAGGAACAATACGGCTACATCACCTTTTGCCGCTGTATCCCGTGCCTCTTGTAGCAAAGCTTCATTAATCCCGTCATGATTCAGTTCATATCCTTGCGCATATAGCAGTTCGGCAGAACCTGCAAGGGTCTTCATCTCTTCAAAAGCATCGTCCAATTTCGTCGGATTCACATGTGAGCTGCCCCCGCCCTGATAACGCGGATTTCTAGCAAACTCGCCAATGACCGCAATCGTTCCTTGCTTTGACAGCGGCAGAATGCCTTCCTCATTTCTAAGGAGAACCATACTCTCCCGCGCCACTTCACGAGCCAGACGGTGATGCTCATCAGCATTAAATGAAGCATTATCTTTACGGTTCTCCACCGCCTTAAAAACAAAGGTAAGTAACCGTTCCACTGCAAGATCTAACGTTTCTTCAGACAGCTCGCCACTTTGTACTGCTGCGACAATCTTGGCATCACCAATGCCTCCGGTTGACGGCATTTCCAGCTCCAGTCCTGCTTGTAGAGCCTTCACCCGTTCATTAACCGCTCCCCAGTCGGAAACGACGAATCCCTCGTAGCCCCATTCCTCTCTAAGAATCTTTGTCAGGAGAAATTCACTCTCGGAGGCATATTCACCATTTACCCGATTGTAAGAGCACATCACGCTCCATGGCTGACTCTGCTTAACTGCGCCTTCAAAGCTAGCCAGATAAATCTCCCGCAGCGTCCGCTCATCAATAACAGCATCAACAGACATTCTCCGGTGCTCCTGATTATTAGCGGCAAAATGCTTAAGCGAGGTGCCTACCCCTTCACTTTGCACACCTTTGATATGATTCCCACCCATCTCCGAGGAAAGATAAGGGTCTTCCGAAAAATATTCGAAGTTACGACCGTTCAGCGGGGAGCGCTTAATATTCGTTCCCGGTCCGAGCAGAACAGCAACGTTCTCTGCTTGACACTCTTTCCCGAGTGCTTTACCTACACGACCGATTAACTCCCGATCCCAGGAAGAAGCCATCCCTGCTGCCGAAGGAAAACAAGTCGCGGGTACACTGTTATGGAGTCCGAGGTGATCGGCGCTCTCTTTTTGCTTGCGTAAACCATGGGGTCCGTCCGTTACCATTAAAGAGGGGATTCCGAGTCGTTCAATGCCCTTTGTATTCCAGAAATCAAGCCCTGAACAGAGTCCTGCTTTCTCCTCAAGGGTCATTTGTGATATGAGTTCATGAATGTTGGTTTTCATAAAAATACCTCCTCTGAATGTATACTATCCCCATTTTAATCTACTTCATGTTAGATTTATGGCATTATCATTGTATTTTTGGTATTCTGGTTGGGCGAGGGGGTTGAAAGAATGTTGAATCATTTGGACGGTTATGAAGGAGCTCAATATATTTGTAAAGTGTTGTATGAATCGCTGCAAATTCCTGTGTTTCTGCTAGATGCCAATCGGAGAATCCAGCTAGCGCTGCCTACCTCTTCAGAGAGCGCCCCGTGGGTTCATAACCTCAATGAGCTTCTTTCAGAAATTGCAGACTCTACTAAAAGCGAGAACAACTCTGACCACGATAGCTCAAATGCCTCTATACCGATCATCCGCACCACTAACTTCCTAGAGAATTACATCCTTCTCCATCTGCCCTCAGGCAGCAGTAACGGGGGAAGCATTGTGATCGGTCCTACACTTTATACTCACCTTTCAGAGGACAATATGACAAGTCTGATGCGTGACCATGAAGTTCCATTAAAGCTTCAAGAGCAATGGATGAAATACTACCGCAGCTTGACCGTGCTAAATAAAATGAGACTTTACCATACCGCTATGCTGATGTACTCGCTCGTCACCGGAAAGACGTTATCTCTTATCGAACTGCTACTCGACACCCGAACTCTTGAGTATAATCAGCCTCCCGCAGGCAGTTTGGACTTGGATGTTTCCTATCGACGTGAGAATACATGGCTGCACCACGAACCCATGCTTGAAAAAGCTCTATTTCACCATATCAAAAATGGAAATAAAGCAGAGCTACTTCGTGTCCAGGCAACCTTCTCTGAAGACAATTATGGAGTTCTCTCCAAGAAGAGCCATTTACGCAACAAAAAGAATCTGGCGATCTCCTGTATTACGCTCGCTACTCGTGCAGCAATAGATGGAGGACTGTATTGGGAGATTTCTTATACCCTCAGCGACTTTCATATCCAGCATATCGAAGAACTAAAGGATGTTCCGGCTGTAGATCATGCTATTCTTAATGCGCTTTGCGATTTCGCCGACCATGTCAAAGAGAGCCGGTTGGCGAAACTTTCGCGCACCGTGGCCCTCTGTCAGAACTATATTTTTAATCACTTATATGAGGAACTCTCCTTAGATAAGCTGGCTGAAGTCGCTGGATTGAACAGAAGCTATCTCTCCCTATTATTTAAGAAGGAAACAGGATTCACCATCAGTGATTTTATTCAATTCGAGCGGATTGTAGAAGCCAAACGATTAATCGAATTACCGGGCATTAGCTTATCTGATATCGCTACGAGGCTACATTTCAATGACCAGAGCTATTTTACCAAAGTGTTTAAGAAATATACTGGCACCACCCCTAAACAATTCAGAAGAAACTGGGAAAGCACGCTTTAAGTATAGATAACACGACAAAAAACTAAAAAGAGGATTAAAGATCAGTGATGGCTGCCAGAACAGTATTATTGAAGTAATCCACATACATATTTTTAAATGGCTTCTGGTGATCTAGCTCTACGGATAAATGCACCGTAACTGTCTGATAAATCGGATCAACGCAGAGGAAAGGACCTGCCGCGCCCCAGTGTGAATAGGCTTCTGGAGAGAACAAATCTCCACCATCACGCTTCGAGCCGTTAATCGCCCATCCGTACCCCCAATACGCTTCTGGAAAAACCTCATCTCTATATTGTGAGGATACGCCTGGAATTTGGTTGCGGGTCATTTCTTTTACGGTTACCGGACTAAGAAATCGTACTCCGTTATATATCCCACCGTTAAGAAACATCTGGCCAAAGACAGCCAAATCCATAGCCGTCGAGTAAGCGCCGCCCCCCGCAGATACGGAATTCAAATTATACTCGCTGTCCACCCATTCCGCGCACGCTGCTTCTGGTGCACGTCTTACTACTTTGTCCCGCACGTCCATGGGTACACGATAATATGTATTTTCCATACCAAGCGGTTTAAAAATGGTTTCCTTTACGAATACATCATAAGCCTGTCCGCTAACGCGCCGGATGATTTCACCCAACAGCTCATAGCCATACCCGCAATAAGACATGACCGTACCAGGTTCGTTACTAAGCGGTGCATCATAACCTCCATATAAGTACTTGTGCTGATCTGGATCTTGATTAGGTTCGTGTGGAGGGTACTCTCCTTGTTCCTTTTTCAACTGTCCGTTCTGCCAAATCACCTCACCCTCCAGGCCAGAGGTATGTGTCAATAAGTGATGTACGCATACCTTAGTTTTGCCTTCACCTGTAAATTCGGGGATGTAATCGGAAACAGGTCTGTTTAGACCAATCTTCCCTTGTTCCATTAACATCATTATAGCGGTTGCCGTAAACAGTTTTGTTATGGAACACAGTGGATAAATAGCATCTACAGTTAATTCCGCTGCGCCTGGCTCTGGACCGAATTTCCCGTTCGCTTGATGGACGAGTAGCATCCCCTTTCTCGCAGCAACAATAACTTGTGCCGGTGTGATGTTGTCTTCAACCATTTGTGCAGCTGCTATACGTATGCGCTCTATACCGTAAGCCGACACACCCGCCTGTTCTAAAGAATGAAATAATAGTTCTTTCATGGGTAGCCCTCCTAAATAAATTTATTCAATACATATATAAATTATTATATAAATATGTTAAATAATCCTGCTTACTTACTATTTACCTGTGACTCCATGGTTAATGAGCTATTCTTAATAAAAGAAAAACGCTAATCTCGGTTATCTCCCGAAAATTAGCGTTTTATTTTAACCTCATCCACTTCTTCACTAAGTGACCGCTACCTTAAAAGCATCGACATTTAATGCCGTCCCATTGATGGTTAATGTGGCGTTGTAATAACCGCGATCACCACTCGGCTTACATTTATAATCACCCGAACATCCGCACACAAAGAATTTTGTATTTGTATAACCTGGATATATATTAGTAAGCTTTCGATAAAACAAATGTCCATGATGTGTGAAAATAGCTAGCACCTTATCCCTCACTTTCGTAGGAATAGCTGCAAAAAACTTAGCAGTCTCCGCCGCGCTTAATACATGGCTAGGATCGACCGTGATCCCGCTCACTTTTAAAGGCCAATGAAAATCAATAATATAAAAATGCTGATCATCTAAATTTTTCAATATATTTATACTTCCCGGAGTGAACTGCCCCATAGCACAATTAAGCCACACGTACTTCACCATACCTTGTGTCCCCGGAAAATTCATTTGCCCTTCCACTGCACCTAAATATTGCGTGAACAAGGACTGTGTACTAGCCTCCCAATTCCCTATAGATGCTTTATAAGGGATGCTCCCCAGCGTGCTTGTTACCGTATCTTTAAAATCCTTGTAGTAAGCATTTGCATTATTTCCATGATTCGCTCCCGCTTGCGTGTTATCTCCTCCAAAAATAACAAATCTCTTATTCCCGCTCCCTACAGCCTTTGGCAAAAGATTTCTAAAAATGCTTGCGCTATTCCCATATCCCACATGACTATCCCCAATTACCGCGAAGTTGATAGTCTGGGCTGTTGCTTTAGGATTCAGATTACGTTTGGGCTTAGGACTGGCGAGAAGCCTTCGCTTCTTAGTGGAGGCTGTCTGCTTTTTCATCTTAATCACCTCTTTAAAATGGATGAAGAATACCTGGTAGTATATATATTCGATCCAATATGCTTTCTCTTGGACAGACGTATCCTTTAAAAAGAATAATAGGGCAGATAATTAACAGGCTTATCTAAAAAGGTAAGATGTTATAATTAGTTCCACAGACGTCAATAATACAGTTCGATCCATAGCATTATAGTTTGAAAATATATTCAAGTAACGGAGGCCTTATTTTGAATAACGTTATCCCGGAATGGGCCGAATCTCATTTTCCTTTATATAGCGCTGGCAGCATTCAATCGATGTATGGGACCTCAAATCTACCAAGAGTTCAGATTCATGAGAATCTAACCGTATTACTGGCCGTTGCCGCTGGTAAAGGGAGCCTTGAGGTTAATAATCTGACTTATGAGCTTACAGAAGGAAGCGTAATCCTTCTCCCCGCTAATACTCATGCCTCTTTAATTACAAATCTCCAGCAGCCGCTTCATGCCTATAAGCTCACCATCTGGATTCAAGAGCAGACTCAGGCTATACCTGGCGGTGCGATGATACGAAAAAGCGAAATGGCTTCGAGTTCAAATATGCTGTTGTTTCCTTATGAGCCTACTATTGTATCCAGTGTCAAGGAATTGTATCTTCACCGACTGCCAGATCGAGAAACACGCCATGTACAGAATCAAATGCTTTTTCATCAGATTATTCTACAATTGCTCGAACAGCAGGAAGCCAGATATACAGTTAACGAGCAACCATCGATGGAACGGAGCATTTCTTACCTGGAGAATCACTTTAGCGAAAAAATAACACGTGAGCACTTGGCCGCCATTGCGGGTGTAAGCAGCTCGCATTATTCAACGCTGTTTAAGCAGGTGACAGGCTTCAGCCAGAGCGAATATCTGTCGCGGCTACGGGTTCATAGTGCCAAGGAGCTTTTGCTTAACGGTTCAGGCACACTTAGGGAAATTGCGCTAAAGGTAGGCTACAAGGATGAATTTTATCTCAGTCGTCGTTTTAAGCTGCAGACAGGCGCATCTCCGTCTGGTTACAGCCGAAGCTCTTTCCAGCGAGTTGCCGTAATGCTTACCCCTTATGCAAGCCATTTGCTGTTACTTGGCTTAGAACCTGCGGTAACCATCTCTGAAAGTAGTGAATATTTGAATCTTTCGGATCAGGAGCCACCGCAGTCGATGAAGTTTATCAATACAAACAGCTCGGCTGAACAGATCAGATCGCTATTAATTGATGCCAACGTTGAACTGATTATTGCGGCCAAAGAACATCTGGAGGAATACGGATTGAAGGCCGGGCAGCTGCGAGCTGTAGCACCTATTATGGAGATCTCTTGGAACGAAATCGGCTGGAAAGATCAGCTACGCCTAATCGGCCGAGCCATTCAGCGGAGTGAACGGGCGGAGCAGTGGCTGAAGGATTTTGAACAAGAAGAGCTAGAAGCCCGAGAAATAGTACAGCACAGCACAGTAGCTAACGATATCATCACCATTCTGGTAATCAAGCCTGAGGAGCTACTCGTTTACGGAGCAAGGAATGTAGGTTATGTGATATACCAATCCCTTGGACTTAGAGCACCGACCTTGATTGACAACGAGATAAAAAGATTGGGAGATCAGTTCCATTCGATTTCGATCGGGGTTTCAGATCTTGCAGATTATGCAGGAGACAGAATTTTAGTCATTGTATTTCCCGATGCCAAAGGCTCTACTGCGCATACTGAAGCGATCTTTCAATCCCCTTATTGGAGCCAGCTTCCCGCAGTGCAGCAGAAGAAAGTCCATATTCTTGATCTGGATGATTGGGTGCCTTATAACCCGGCTTCGATTCGCTTACAACTAGGACGAGCGGTAGCTTTATTCGGAGGCAAATAATAGTCCAAGTCTTTTTTCCAACAAAAAGGCATGGTTAGGCACATAAGTGATCCCTATAATGATTACAAATGCGAATGATTCTCATAATCACTCTAAGGCATAGGCTGAAGATTGATTTACACTGTTTGAATTGTTCAAAGTAACACTGTCATACAAAAAAGGGGAGAATTATTTAATGAGAAAGATATTTATTCCGTTTGTACTTATTATGGGGATTGCACTTAGTGCTTGTGGGGGAAATCAGGCGAAGAATGATGCTAGTCCTACAAACAGCCCATCTTCTACTCCTGCTGCGGAGTCAGAAAGTGCGACTTTTACGTATCAATCCGAAGATGGACCTGTTGAGGTTCCAACACATCCTCAGCGTGTTGTTGTACTCACCCGTTTTTTAACAGGTAATGTCATGGCACTGGGTGTACCTGTTGTGGGCGTAGATGAAATGTCCAAAACTAACCCACGCTTTGAAGAGCAACTAAAAGACGTAGAAGCGGTTAGCGATGAAAGTCTGGAGAAAATCATTGAACTGCAGCCGGATCTGATCATCGGACTCTCCGATATTAAGAATATCGATAAATTCAAGCAAATCGCACCAACCGTTACTTATACTTATAATAAAGTGGATTACTTAACCCAACAGCTGGAAGTCGGCAAATTGGTGAACAAAGAAAAAGAAGCTCAAGCTTGGGTCGATGATTTTAGTGCCCGCACCAAAAAAGCGGGTGAAGAAATCAGAGCGAAGATCGGTGATAATGCAACTGTCTCTGTTATTGAGACCTTTAATAAGCAATTGTATGTATACGGGTATAACTTTGGCCGCGGAACTGAACTCCTCTATGGGGACTTCAAGCTTGGCATGCCAGAAACAGTAAAAGAAAGCACCAAAACGGATGGATTCTTTGCTGTCTCGACAGAAGTGCTGAAGGATTATCTGGGCGATTACGTTATTTTCAGTAAAAATGCGGATGAAGATAATTCCTTCCAGAATACAGAAATCTACAAGAGCATTCCTGCCGTCAAAAACAATCGTGTTTTCGAGGCTGATGCAAAAGCATTCTATTTTAACGATCCGCTTAGCCTTGAGTACCAGTTGGAATTCTTTGAACAACAATTTCTTGGAAAATAAAGATAATGACTACGAAGCAAACTTCCATTCCATTTTTATATAAGCTGCTTGGTAGCGTGCTGGTAATGGTTATATGCCTCGTGATTGCTATGCTATTCGGGGCTAAAGAAACCACTTTCAATGATCTGTGGCTTGCCATCACCTCTAATTCAAAGGCAGACAATGTCCTTATTCTGCGTGAGATCCGGCTACCTCGCGAACTCGCCGCCATGCTGATCGGTGCTGCCTTTGCCGTATCCGGTGCTATCATGCAGGGGGTTACACGCAATCCATTAGCCGACCCAGGCCTGCTCGGTCTGACCTCGGGCGCGAATATGGCGCTGGCTCTTACGTTTGTATTTCTGCCGGGACTGAATTATTTTGGTACCATGATCGCTTGTTTTTTTGGCGCTGCCCTAGGAGCCGTGCTAGTGCTTGTTCTCGGTTCTGTGCGCCAAGGTGGCTTCTCTCCGATTCGAATCGTACTCGCCGGTGCAGCGGTATCTGCCTTTCTGTATGCTATTGCAAGTGGTGTAAGCATTGCCTTCAAAATATCCAAGGATGTATCCATGTGGACAGCGGGTGGATTGATCGGCACAACCTGGGGCCAGCTTCAGGCTATTGCACCTGTGATCATCATCGGCATCGTGGTGGCATTAATATTTTCAAACCAGTTAACCATTCTTAGCTTAAGTGACGAGGTAGCCATCGGATTAGGACAAAATCTTGCTGTGGTTAAAGGGATTCTATTCACTCTTATTATTCTGCTGACTGGAGCATCGGTCGCTCTAATTGGGGATATGGCTTTTGTAGGGCTGATGATTCCGCATATTGTCCGTAAGATTGTCGGTACCGATTACCGGTATATTTTGCCGATTTCGATCTTTACGGGTGCATCGTTCATGCTTCTCGCGGATACAATTGGACGGACAATCCATGCACCTTATGAGACGCCAGTGGTCGCCGTCGTAGCTATGCTTGGGCTACCTTTCTTCTTGTTTGTTGTTCGGAAAGGAGGTAAAACACTCTCATGATTTCCTCTGCACCCGTGCGAAAGCAACGAATTATCCTATGTGTATGCACCGGTTTGATTCTGCTAACAGCTATCGTCAGCATGGGAATCGGATACTCATCCCTATCTTTTGACAGACTGCTTCCGGTTCTGTTCGGGCATGGAACCTTTAAAGAGGACTTTGTATTATTCTCTGTAAGATTGCCGAGGATTCTGATTACACTGCTGGCAGGCATGGCCTTGGCGTTATCCGGTTCCATTCTGCAAAGCGTTACACGAAACGATCTAGCCGACCCCGGTATTATTGGTATCAACTCTGGTGCGGGTGTGGCTGTCGCTGTTTTCTTTCTTTTTTTCCCGGTTAGCGCTGGATCATTCATTTATGCGCTGCCGCTGGTTGCTTTTATAGGGGCATTACTTACGGCAGCATTAATCTATCTATTTTCATATAGTCGGACTAAGGGGCTTGATCCTGTTCGATTGGTGCTCGTTGGGGTAGGGTTCTCCCTAGCGTTGTCTGGCGTTATGATCGTGATCATTTCGTCCGCGGATCGTGCCAAGGTAGATTTTATTGCAAAATGGATCGCAGGGAATATATGGGGTACAGATTGGCCATTCATTTGGGCTTTACTGCCTTGGTTGATCTTACTAGTTCCCTTTACCCTGTACAAATCACAGCGACTCAACCTGCTCAGCCTAAGTGAAGTCTCTGCCATTGGTGTCGGGCTGAATCTCGAACGTGAACGTATCGTTCTGATTCTCACGGCAGTTGCAGCTTCCGCCTCCGCGGTTTCTGTCACAGGCGGGATCGCCTTCATCGGACTGATGGCTCCACATATTGCCAAATCGCTAGTCGGCCCGCGTAATCAGATGTTTATTCCCGTCGCTGTATTGCTGGGCGGCTGGTTGCTTCTGATCGCGGACACCGTTGGCCGCAATCTTGTCGATCCTGACGGCATCCCGGCAGGGATTATGGTGTCGCTAATCGGCGTACCTTATTTCGCTTATTTATTGCTTAAGAAATAAGCAGTTCTATAAACAAAAAAGAGAACCTCGGCATAATTACCGAGGTTCTCTTTGCTGACCGCCTTTGTCCCGAGATTTCCACCTCGAAGAGCAGTATATAATCAAGAAATCTGGGGACAACAACGGCCGCAAGTCCAATGATTCACCGCAGTGAATACTGAGCTTTTTGTTCGCAAATTTAGTTCAGCCTATATATCACCTAAATCTTCATATCCTTACCCGTATAATCTACAAACATGAAATGACCTTCTGGTGTAGAACGCTTCTCGATCAGGTCAAGGATCCCCTCGGCACTTTGATTTGGATTTGTCGGTGCCTCTGCCCCGCCCATATCGGTTTGCATCCACCCCGGATGCACGCTGAGCACTTGAATCCCACGTTCTTTTACATAGACATGCAGCTGCTGTGTGAACATATTGAGCGCCGCTTTGGAAATGCCATAAGGATAGTCGTTCGGATAAGCATTGGTGATACTTCCTGCTTCCGACGATATATTGATGATCGAGCATTCGGGTTCCGTAAGTAGCGGCAGGAAATGCTTAACCACTCGTATCGGTCCATACAGATTAATATCCATCGTTGTAAGCATATCTTGGAAATCCAACGCTTCAATCGATGTATCCCGAGCGTTGAGTAGCGCCGCATTATTAATAATGGCACCGAGGGTCCGTCCTTGTTCTTGTAGACTCGAAGCAAGTGCCGCGATTCCCGCCTCATCCGTCACGTCCAGCGCAGCGATGGTAAGCTTATCTCCATAGGTTTCAGCAAGCTTCGATAGCGCTGTTTGTTCCTGATCGGGCCGGCGAACCCCAGCAATAACTCCATAGCCCCGCTTCAGCGCTTCGGCCGCCAGTTCATAACCCAGTCCACGTCCAGCACCTGTAATGATAATATTCATAGTTATTCCTCCCCGCTATCCTTATCGTTCTCTAGCAGCTCCACAATTACTTTTAACTCCTTGAAAGTGTCCATATAAGCATAACGCCCCCCGGTATACTCACCCTTTTGCTGGAGTGGGAAGCCTTTGCCTTCTAGCAGCATTATCTTTTCTTTCATTCCTTCAACTAAAAAAGCAATATGATGAGGTCCCTCACCATGTTCATTCAAGTAATCCCGCCACGTACTCGGCTCATGATCCGGTTCTATCAATTCCAGCTGCAAAGAGCCCATATCAAAAAAAGCTAGCTTAGCCCGCGCCTGCGTAGCCACGCCATTATGCCGTGTCTGTGCAACATCTTCTGTATCTGTAACGATAATTTCCGGCTTTTTGAGTCCAAAAAACTCCGCATATGCCGTACTTACCTTCTCCACATCATTCACCAATATTCCAATCTGCGTAACAAAATGATTGCCTAGCAATCCTGACATGCGCATCAACCTCCTATTAGTCTGACAAGTCCACCATACCGATTCTTTGAAAGGGCTGTCAAGCCTGTGTTGAAATCATTCTGAGCAACGATAATTTCAAGTATGTTTGTTTCGCTTAATCACCAATCCGGTTATAGAATGAAAAGTTTACATTAACAAAAAGGGGTGAGGAACGATGGACCATAGAAAAAGATCACGCCTGATGCAGCAGTTTGTTTTTGTCGGGCCTACTTCCTTGTTTTTCTTTATGATTGTGCTGATTCCTTTCTTTTTAGGACTCTATTATTCTTTTACCAGTTGGAACGGAATCTCACGTGAT
This sequence comes from Paenibacillus sp. FSL R5-0744, assembly GCF_037972555.1. Classification (NCBI taxonomy): domain Bacteria; kingdom Bacillati; phylum Bacillota; class Bacilli; order Caryophanales; family Paenibacillaceae; genus Paenibacillus; species Paenibacillus sp. FSL R5-0744. The sequence continues at coordinate 1,674,770 of NZ_CP150228.1, read as the reverse complement.
GTGGAGTGGACCGGACTCCGGAATTATCTACATATCTTCACAAAGGACCCTTCCTTTCTTCATTCATTCTGGTTCACGGCGAAGTTCACTTTCTTCGGTCTGGTACTGACCAATCTGCTCGGCTTCGCACTCGCTTATGTGCTGACCCGCAAGCTATTCACGCGCAATGTCCTGAGAACGGTATTTTTTGTACCTCATGTTATCGGTGGACTTTTGCTCGGGTTCATTTGGCAGTTTATTTTTGTCAGAGGATTCTCCTCGATTGGACAGGCTACGAGCTGGTACTTCTTTAATCTTCCGTGGCTGGGCACCGGAGGGACAGCCTTCTGGGCGATTGTAATCGTATTTGTCTGGCAAAATGCAGGGTACCTAATGGTCATCTACATTTCTGCAATCAACAACGTTCCCAAAAGCCTGATTGAAGCCTCAAAAGTGGATGGTGCCGGACGCTTTCAGGCTTTACGCCATGTCACCATTCCGCTGGTTATGCCAGCTGTAACCGTTTGTCTGTTCCTTTCTATCTCTTGGTCGTTTAAGCTGTTCGACCTTAACCTGTCGCTGACCAAGGGTGGTCCCTTCAAAGCTACTGAATCTGTAGCGTTGAATATTTACAATGAGGCCTACACTATTAGCCGATTCGGGATGGGCTCCGCAAAAGCGATGATTTTCTTCGTCATTGTGGCCGTAATCTCCCTGCTACAGGTTAGAGCAACCAAGAAAAGAGAGGTGGAGCTGTAATGGAGACTACCGCCAAGAAATTCAATGTGCCATTGCTTCTCGTCGAAGTAATTGTGATCCTGCTAGGCCTTCTATTCCTAATACCGTTTTACTTTCTGCTAGCTAACTCGGTTAAAAGCTATAGTGAGATTCTTTCGGATTCCGCTGCGCTGCCCTCTGTATTCCAGTGGAGCAACTACGCCGAAGCTTGGAAAGCTATCAATTTTCCTCGTGCCTTTATGAACTCTTTTATTATCACGGTGATTAGTAATATTCTGCTAGCGTTCCTCTGCTCTATGTGCGCTTACAAAATGGTCCGCAATAACAGCTTATATAACCGCATACTTTATATTGCTTTAGTGGCCGCTATGGTTATTCCGTTTCAGGCGATCATGATCCCGCTGGTGCAAGTTGTTAGCGGTCTGGGCGTCATGGATTCAACCGCAGGTTTGATTTTAGCGTATCTTGGATTTGGCGCCCCGATGACTGTGTTTCTATTCCATGGCTTCGTCAAATCGGTACCTCTTGATATTGAGGAGGCTTCGAGAGTAGACGGCAACAGTCCTTATGGTACCTTTTTCCGGATTGTGCTTCCGCTCATGCAGCCGATTATTGTCACTGTCATTATTCTGAATACCCTGTGGATCTGGAACGATTACCTGATGCCTTCGCTTATTCTGCAGGACCCGGTGCTTCGCACCATTCCCATCGCCACTTATAGCTTCTTCGGACAATATACGAAGCAATGGGATTTGGCACTTCCGGGACTTGTGCTCGGGATTACGCCCGTGGTCATCTTTTTCCTAGCGATGCAAAAATATATTATTGAAGGCATTGCCCAAGGCTCCGTAAAGGGCTAACGATACATGTTATTTTCAGCCAGAGAGGATGAATGAATATGAGAACCAAACGTGGAATCCTCCTCGCATGCTCCCTGCTGCTGGCTGCCCTGACAGCCGGCTGCGGACGTGGCAGTGACAATGCGAATGGAGTTAAAACCGTGCATATCTACCAGTTCAAGGTTGAAATATCTGAAGCGCTAGCTTCGCTTAAGACTGAATTTGAAAAGGAACACCCCGATATTAAGCTGGAGGTGCAAAGCGTGGGTGGCGGGACCGATTATGGTGCCTCCCTACGCGCCAAGTTCTCATCAGGAGATGAACCGGATATCTTCACCATTGGCGGCAACAATGAACGTGATATGTGGATGGAATATCTGGAGGATTTAAGCGGTGAAGCTTGGGCCAAGGATGTTAAGCCCCTAGCAGCAGAACAAATGACCGCAGATGGCAAGCTCTATGGCATGCCGATGAATCTCGAAGGATACGGCTTCATCTATAATAAGGACCTGTTTAAGAAAGCAGGCATCACCGAGAAACCCTTAACTCTAACCGCTCTGCGCGAAGCCTCCGAGAAGTTAAAGGCAGCAGGCATCACACCTTTTGCAAATGGATATCAGGAATGGTTCGTGCTCGGCAATCATAATGTGAACGTAGCTTTCGCCCAGCAGCCAGATCCCGAAGCATTTATCGCCGGGCTTACGGACGGCACCAAAACTTTCGCCGGAGACCCGGTTTTCTCCAAATGGATCGAACTGCTGGACCTTACTGTAGAGTATGGCAACAAGAATCCACTCTCGACCGATTATAATACCCAAGTCACAATGGTAGCGAGCGGAGAAGCCGCGATGATGCAGCAGGGCAACTGGACACAAGGACAGATCGACGGCATCGATCCTAATCTAAATCTGGGTATCCTACCGATGCCCATTGACGATACCCCCGAAGACAATGACAAGCTGTATGTAGGCGTGCCAAGCAATTGGGTGATCAATAAAAACTCCCCCGTTAAGGAGGAAGCCAAGGTCTTCCTGGATTGGCTGGTCACCTCCGAGACCGGGAAAAAGTATATCACTAAGGAATTCCAGTTCATCCCTGCGCTCGACAGCATTAAGGGCACCGAAGAAGATCTTGGAGCGCTGGGCGCCGAGGTGCTGGCTTATACCGATAAGAAACAAGCTCTGACCTGGAACTGGACCCGTCTGCCGAACGGGATGCCGCAGGAATTATCCAGCAGCATCCAAGGGTATCTCGGTGGCAAGCTGACCAAAGAAGGCATGCTGAAGGAATTCCAAGTCAACTGGGATAATCTCAGTGTGCAGTGAGTTACCTGCTCTGTACACGATCGTAAAGAAAAAGCCGCGCAGCGATGCACGGCTTTTTCTTTACGATCATATTCATTTGACTAGTTCGCACGCAGCATACTAATTTGTCTGGCAAGATACACTGGTGTATAGGGCATGTCATCTCGAAGCCAAGAAATAACCGTGCCAATTAGGGCTGCTGAACCGTACCAAACAGCAATGTCCTTCTGTATGGGCATCTTGGAATGCTCAGCAGCACCCTCCTTTTTCTCCTGGTGTGCAGAGATGATTTCCGCCATCAAGTTGAACAGACGGTCTGTAAAAATAGGGCTTCTTTTCGATGTGAGTATCACTTTATAGAATTTGGCATTTTCCGCAATATGCTTAAGCAGACTCTCTAGTATCCTCAAATTCTCTTCTTCAACCGATTCGTGATCGTTGTCATCGTTGTTGACCACTTGTAAAATGTCCTCCACCATTTCATCCGCCATCTTTTCCAACATATCCGGGAGATCCCGATAATGCAGATAAAAAGTAACACGATTGATTTTAGCCCGCTCTGCAATACGGTTTACTGATATTTTCTCAATATCCATTTCCTCAAGCAATTCAATCACAGCATCTCTAAGCAATTGACGTGTACGAAGTACCCGGGGATCTGTACGTTGCGTTGTGTTATTCATCTTACTCTCTCCAATCTTTAACTTTCATATCGTAAACTACAATTTTTAAATAATTGTTGTTTTTTAATGAGAAAACACTACAAATTTAAAACGAATGTAAACTATTTTACATTTTTTCGCAAATCGTTGCTTGATTACATGAAAATTTCATTTATAATCTAATTCATGCATTGTAAACTATACAACACACTGTAAATTTAGTCCATGATCAACGATTTGAAAGGATGGAGTGGAGTGAGTACAAAGACAGAAGTAACAAGCAGTTCCGTAAAAAAGGGACCCATCTTATTCATTATGATTTTGGGCGCCTTTCTTGCGACACTGAATCAGACAGTAATGAGCGTTGCCGTTCCCGAGTTAATGAATGATTTTAATATCTCGGCTGCTACCGCTCAGTGGCTGACAACAGGCTATATGCTGGTTAATGGTGTTCTAATCCCAATTACAGCTTATTTGATGCAACGGTTTACGACACGAGAGCTTTTTCAAGCTTCCATGTTTATATTTTTAGCTGGAACGATCGTCTCGGCTCTCGCAACTAACTTCCCTATTCTACTGACCGGGCGTATGATTCAAGCAGCTGGTGCTGGAATTATCATGCCACTGCTCACAAATGTTATCTTGACCCTGTTTCCTCCTGAAAAAAGAGGGGCCGCCATGGGGATGGTAGGGTTAGCTATTATTTTTGCACCCGCGATTGGACCTACTCTGGCCGGATATATTTTGGAACATTATTCTTGGGAGACTATGTTCTATGGCATGATTCCCTTGACCGTCATTGTAATCATATGTGGATTTATTTATTTGAGAAATGTATCGGAGCGCATCTATCCTAAGCTGGATATTGTTGGTGTAGTTCTTTCTACTATCGGTTTTGGCACCTTGCTGTATGGCTTCAGCCGTGCTGCAAGCGCAGGCTGGTCAAGCGCGGAAGTACTGTTGTCTCTGGGCCTCGGTGTCCTTTCCCTTGGCTTATTCGCTTGGAAGCAACTAGCTTCCCAAAACCCGCTGCTTGATCTTCGGGCCTTCAAATACAGTATGTTCTCCTTAACAACTGTCATCAGTATCGCAGTTACAATTGTGATGTATGCAGATATGATGCTGCTGCCTCTGTATCTGCAAAATGCCCGTGGCTTTACAGCGATGGAATCCGGCTTACTGCTGCTTCCTGGTGCGCTCATTATGGGTTTATTGATGCCGGTAACCGGAAAGCTGTTCGACCGGTTCGGGGCAAAGTGGCTCGCTATTATCGGATTACTGATTACAATTGCAACGACTCTAAGCTTTGTAAATTTAACGGACTCAACCAGTTACATGTATCTGGTATATATGTCAACTGGCCGCCGGATCGGTATGGCTCTGCTCCTTATGCCAATACAAACTTTAGGGCTAAATCAATTGCCCTCCAAGCTTAGTGCGCACGGTACAGCAATTTCGAATACCATTCGACAAGTGGCTGGCGCAGTGGGAACTTCCTTACTCGTCACCGTAATGACGAGCCGTACTACAACGCATATGAAGGATATGCTGGCCTCGGGCAGCACACAGAACGGAACACAAGAACATATGATTATGGAAGCTTCCATTCAAGGTATCAATGATTCCTATCTAGTTATTGTTGGTATCGGCATTCTTGGGCTGCTGCTCTCTTTCTTCATTAAACGTGTTGGGCAAGCGCCTGATCCGGAGCAAGAACCCGAAGTGAAGCTCAAAAAAATTATTGCTAAAGAAGCTTAATATATAGAAGCATTTAGCACTATTTAAAGCAACTTGCAAAAGAGATCAGCGATGTTAATCATTGCTGATCTCTTTTTAGTCTGACAACTACCCTGCTTACAAGCTCGGGCGGTTAAATACCCTGCATCCTGAATATAACCCCCACTCACATCTAAAAAATTGCCCATTGCGCAATTTTGCCCTTTGGGCAATAATATAAAAATAGAAAATAGAGCACAGAATGTCCTCTGTACTTAAGAAAGGAGATCGCATAGAACTTGAACCCCAAACAGACGCTGCGCGACAAAAAAAAAGAAGCTACGGCCTATGCCTTAGCCAAATCTGCCTTCGAGCTTGCGCTTGAACTAGGGATGGACGGCTTCATCGTCGACGACGTTGTACAGAAGGCTGGCTACTCCCGGCGGACCTTTGCCAACTACTTCTCGTGCAAAGAAGAGGCGGTAGCAGCATATTTTATCAGCAACTCTTCAAGAGAAGATAAAAGCATGTTATTCGATAACCTGCCACCAGATGCAACACCGCTAGATGCCTTGTACAAATTGTTCAAGCTGCAGTTTACTTCCGAGTTTCTGTATCAATTGCGGCAGTTCGTATCGCTGGCTAATCAGTATCAGTCACTGGAGCCTTATATTCTCAGCGTATTCCGCCGCCTGCAGATTGCCGCTCAGGAAGTGCTCGAACAGTTCACTCATGGACGTTATGCCGACGGGTATACACATCTTCTCGCAGGCGCCGTTTACGGAGCGTTCGTGCCGATTCTGGATGGACGTCTGAATGTCATGCTACCAGGTGAAGCGCAGGATGAACACTCCGATGCCATATCGTTCGATCAATATCTAAATTCCATGTTTACTTACTTACGCAAAGGCTTTTAATTTAGAGATACAAAGGAGAAACCATAATATGTCTACATTTCTGTACCAATTGGGCAAATCTGCATATACCAAGCCCTGGTATTTCCTTACCGTCTGGATTCTGATTCTCGGTGTCATAGGCGCCCTGCTTGGTGTCAATGGCATCCAGTCCAGCTCGGAAATGAAAATTGAAGGCACTGAATCGCAAAAAGTACTGGATATGCTGGTCAAGGAACTTCCAGCAGCTGCTGGCGGTCAGGCGAGCGTTGCCTTCACCGCGCCTGATGGAGAACGGCTAGATACGCCGGAGAGATCAGCACTGATTCTGAAGGCTATAAATGATGTCTACAGCATGGACTATATCATCAATCCTGCTGAACTGGCCGCGCAAGCCGCGGCGGCTGCGGGTCAAGCTGCAGAAGCAGACCCATCAGCAGCTGCCAGTGGCCAAACTGCCACTTCGGACCCTTCGGCGGCTGCGAGTCAGACAGATGCGGCGGTTCAGGCCGTTCCTTACGGGCCACTAATCGTTGATGGTGCTCCGGTTCCCGGCGTCATGCTGTCCGCCGACGGTAGCATCGCCCTGTTCCAATTCCAGTTCACTGTTCAGCAGACATCACTCCCCTCTTCTGTACCAGATAACGTGATTAAGGCTGTAACCGAAGTCGAGCAGGCAGGCTCCGGGATCACAGCCATTCCGAGTGATTCGCTCAAAAGCACACCGTCCATCGGATCTACGGAAGCGATCGGAGTAGCCGTCGCAGCAGTTGTGCTGTTTATTACACTCGGTTCGATTGTTGCAGCCGGACTGCCGCTGATCACCGCGCTCCTTGGCGTCGCGATTAGCGTCGGCGGTGCTTTTGCTCTTTCGAATATTGTGCACATGAATGACATTACACCCATTCTCGCAGTCATGATCGGTCTGGCCGTTGGTATCGACTACTCCTTATTTATCGTGAACCGGCAGCGGCGGTTAATTCTCGATGAGAATTTAAGTGCCAAGGAAGCAGCAAGCCGAGCGGTCGGCACCGCCGGCAGTGCAGTATTCTTCGCCGGACTGACTGTCATCATCGCCCTTTGCGGCATGTTGGTCATCGGCATCGGCTTCTTGTCAACCATGGCTCTCGTTGCTGCTGTCAGCGTGCTGATCACTGTTCTGTTGGCGCTTACCCTACTGCCTGCGCTGCTGGGTCTCGTCGGCGAACGGATCTGCACCGCCAAGGCACGTTCAAAGAACGTAGCTTCCGCGAACAAAGCCCGTCACGGGTTCTCACACCGCTGGGCGAACGCAACGGTAAAATACCGCTGGGCTATCATTGTTCTAGTGGTCTTGGTTCTTGGTACAGCGGCGATTCCAGTAACCAAAATGGAGCTAGGTATTCCGTCTGGCGCTTCGGCAAATCTGGACACTCCAGCACGCCAGAGCTATGACATCATCTCCAAGGGCTTCGGCGAAGGGTTCAACGGTCCGCTACTACTGGTGGCCCAACCAAACAACTCGTCCGACAAGATTTCCATGGAGACGCTTGGTAAGCTGGTTCAAGAGCTGCAAATGCATGATAACGTCACGCTGGTGTCCCCGATGGGTGTCAACGCGACCGGAGATATTGCTATTATCAGTCTAATCCCTAAAACCGGCCCTACAGATACAAAAACGAGAGATCTGGTACAGGATCTGCGCGATCCCGCTTCCAGCCTCGCATCATCAAATGATGTAACACTTGGTGTGACCGGCTTCACTGCGATCAACATCGATATGTCCTCCAAGCTATCCGATGCATTTCCCGTGTATATCGGCATCATCGTAATTCTATCCCTAATTATACTGCTGCTTGTTTTCCGGTCGGTCATCGTTCCGATCAAGGCGACGGTAGGCTTCATTCTCAGTGTGCTCGCTACTTTCGGTCTAACCACGGCCGTATACCAGTGGGGATGGCTGCACTCCCTGTTTGGTTTTGACACAGGAGGACCACTGCTCAGCTTTATGCCAATTCTGGTCACCGGCATTCTGTACGGACTGGCGATGGATTATCAGGTATTCCTCGTCAGCTCCATGCGTGAGGCTTACGTCCATGGACGTCGTGGCAACGACAGTGTCGTTCACGGCTACGATCTCGCCAGCCGCGTCGTACTTGCCGCAGGCGTAATCATGGTTTCCGTCTTCGCTGGCTTCATCTTCGCACCTGATGCGATGATCAAGCAGATCGGATTCGCACTGGCCTTCGGCATCCTGATCGATGCTTTCATCATCCGAATGACGCTCGTTCCGGCGGTAATGGCCGTCTTCGGAGACAAAGCCTGGTGGCTTCCGAAATGGCTAGACCGTCTGCTTCCGAACCTCGACGTCGAGGGCGATAAGCTGATCGCCATGCTCAATGCCAAGGGAGAAGGTAAGGACGGCCATTAAACCATCCTCACCAATCCTCAAATGCAATGTAATTTCCACTGAAGCCAGCTATTATTGAACGATAAACAAGAACAGCGATTCTCCAAGGATGGGAGAATCGCTGTTTTCTGTCGTTTACGGTTTTTTTGATACTTCTTGCAACCGCCTATAAAGACTTTCTCTCCAAGTTAAGCCTAAAGCTTCCAAATGCGGTACAAGATTACTGCCGCTTCAGCACGGGTAAGCGTGTCGTTTGGTGCAATTCTGTCGTTCTTACCGTTCACAACTCCGGCTTTGATCAACAATAATGCGCTGTCTTTCGCATAGCTGGAGATGCTTGCTTCATCCAGATAAGCATTTAAAGTTCCACTCGCCTTAACTTGCTTACCGGATGCCGCCAGAGCGCGAGTTGTCAGCACCATCATATCTTGACGGGAGAGATCACTGTTTGGTCTGAACGTATCATCTGCAAAACCTGTAACGATTCCCAGTTCCTTCGCAATGACCAGTTCATCATAATAATAATCCGTCTTTTGGACATCGCTGAACAATGCTGCACTTTTGCCCGTTCCCTTCAGTTCAAGCGCTCTCACGAGAAGAGCAATGAAATCCGCTCGCTTCATAGAATCTGCAGGTGAGAAGCTATTCACGCTCGTTCCTTGGATGACATCGCGAGCAGCCATAACATCTATGGCTTGTTTTGCCCAAGATACGTTCTGCAGGTCTCCGAAGTTTTTCTTTACAATGGTTACTGCATAAATGCTGAAGTGGGTCGTTTGAAATACAACCGTTTGGGTTGCAGCATCATATCGGCCGTTCGGAACCGGTACTACGTTGCCGTTATCATCGATGTACCAAACAACGATTAAATCCGGATTACTTAGCTCCTCCGCTGTCGGTGTGTAAGGAATGGATACTGTTACAGGCGCGTTATGGTTATTCCATGGAATGACTTTATCGCCTGATACTACGCTTAGATCAATAACCGGATGGCTGCCGATCAAATTGCGGTTAGCTGCACTCAGGCTGTCCGCAGAGACTTTACTTATGCGTATGGACACTTGCTCAGCAAGGTCTGTTAAGTCGGGCAGCATATTGCTTGGAATTTGGATTGTAGCATTTTCCGTCTTAAGCAATAGTTCAAAGTTTTCTTTCCCCATCAAGCTTTGGGTTGGCAATTGTATATCATACACTTTCGCATCCGTTTGCTTTGGTACTTCGATCACGATTTGTTTCTTGCCGTTTGCCGCTGCGGTAGCCTGTTCAAGCGCCTTTTTCATGTTGTCGCTGGAGATCGTACCTATGGCACGCTCTTTATCGGATTTCACCTCCAGTGTAATCGTAACAACACCATCTTTGTATGCAATGGCTACAGGCTGTGGAGTTGTTACTGCACTACCAGTGTTGCTGCTACCAGTTGGTTCATTGGTTGGCGCTGGTGTCGGTGTTGGTGTTGGTGTTGGTGTTGGTGTTGATGTTGGTGTTGGTGTTGGTTCCGTATCAGTTGCTTTCCCCTTGAGGGTAAGTACACCATAAACAGATGTGTCCATATATCCAGTGCCTGTCGTATCGTTCCAAGCCGCAACACTTTGACGTGAGCCGTCCTTAGCATCATTGATCTGTACATCGAAACCAAGCTTCTTATCGTTGTCCGGAGTTATCCCATGAAGCGGAATCTTTACTTCAACTGTGTAGTTTGTTCCGGAAATTTGAGTTGCTGATTCGAAGCCAGCTGCAATACTTGTCGGATTAAATGAGGTCTCGTTATCATAATTAACTCTATACTGCCCGTCATCACTTTGATAGAAGCTTGTTTTTGCATTGTTTTGATCCAAGAAAATTTCAACGGAATCTTGTTCATATTCATTGACACTGCTCTTGTTAAGCTGCGTATCGTTGACTTGGACTAAAAGATAAAGATTTTCATCATCCCAAAGTGCTTTTGCTACACCGTTTGCGCCTTGCCATGCCATCTGATAGCGATTAATCGGCATTGGGGCCGCATCGTTCCAAACGGCATCAACAACCCCGTCAATTACTGGTGTTGCATATTTAGCGGTTGACTGATTAGCATTTACACTTTCTGGTGTATGCTCTGCAATAAATTTATCTGGGTCGATTACACCATAATAAGCTGGTTTAGCCTGCAAGTTAGCATCAAACGGCAATGGATTATTTTCAGATCTCCAGCTTGTGCCATCATTAAGACCCCAGAAGGTCACGCGCGAAATATTTTTTGCATGATCCTTGTAAATTTTAAACAGCTGCGCATACAGATACCCCTGAGCATTCGCTTGCTGCTCGGTTAGCTTAGAGTCACTTCCGGCCATGATATCAAGCTCAGTGATGCTTACTTCTACACCCAAAGATATAAACTTCTCCAATGAAAGTTTCACATTTTCCGGGTTCGTGTTTATATTGTAGTGCGCCTGCATACCAATACCATCGACAAGAAGTTTGCCGGGGTGTTCCAACGCGTACTTATCGTTGATTTCTTTGACCATACTATAAATAGCTTGTGCTTTATTCTGATTATCATCATTGTAATCATTGTAATATAACTTAATGTTCCATTCAGGATGCGAGTCCAATACTTCTCTTGCCGCCAGGAACGCCTGCTCTACATAGTCTGTTCCGATGGCGCTTTTCCAAGGGGCTGTACGCAATGCGGCTTTCCAATCTGTTGGGTTAGATGGGTTATCGTTCATCGCTTCGTTAACAACGTCCCAAGAAATTACCTTGTCGCCGAAATGCTCCATAACGGTTTTGATATGGGTCCTCAGATTCTGGAGAGCTTCCTCCCGGCTTAATGGAGACTTGTTATTATTTACATCTGTTGTTGTATTCAACCAATCAGGAGTCTGCGCATGCCATACCAGTACGTGTCCATGCAGTTTAAGTCCTTCAGACAAAATTTTATCAACAAGCTTATCTTGCGCGGTAAAATCAAATACGCCTGGTGAAGAATAAGCCTGATCCGGCTTCATTGCGTTTTCTGCTGTAACGATATTATGATGCATCTTGAGAAGATCCAATCTAAGACCATCAAGATCTCCACCCGATATTGCGTTTCCAATCAGAAAATCATTTTTATAAGTATCCTTGATCGGGGCTAAGTCTTTTTCAATTTCAATCGTACCTGAACCTGTGTTTTCAAAACGGATATCGTCGATATAAAAAGAGGCTATTGCGTCAGAGCTTTCTACATAGATGGTTAGATATTCTTCACTAACTGAGCTATAACGATAGGTACCTTGTAACTGAACCCAGTCGTCATTATTACTGATGGTCTTTGAGGCAAGTGTATTATAGCTAGCACTCGTATTACCAACTTGTGTGGAAAGCTTAAGCTGTGAGCTTGCTGGCTCGATCAACTTAACCCAGAGTGAGATTTTATATTCTTGTCCCTTATCAACATTTTTCTCCACACGTAATGAAGGACCGTGCCATGTATCCGCTCTGCCCTCTACCTTCAAAGCGTATGAACCACCATCCGTATGATTCGCCTCGTTGGATACGGTCAGCGTTTCAGTACCTGCTCTACCTACAAAACCACCTGCTTTTTGATCCTCAAAAGTAACGGTGGTAAAAGGTAACGCCGGTTCTCTAGTTGGCTCTTCTGTAGTGACCTGTTCGGTAATTAATAGATCACCGATGTAGAATGAAACCTCTTTTCCGCTCGCATTTGATTGAATACGTAGTTTCGTATGTTTGCTCGTATCTACAATAAATTTCCCACTTAAGGTGATTGCTTTACCAGCTTCATAATTCGCGCTTGCAACAACGTCATAGCTGTCTATGCTTTGTAAATAAGCTTGGGCACCGCTAGGGATCGCTATATCAGCATCAACATAAACGGATGCGGTTACCGTATAAGTCTTACCGTTTACAAGCTTCATCCCACTGTAATCGAAATCAGCCGCATCCCAGTCATTAGCTCTGTTGCTAACGTATAATGCTGTGCCGTCCTCATTACCCGCAAAAACCTTGTTCGTGACTGTCGTCAAGCTTGCGTTCCCTGATTGTGTAGCAACTCCCTTACCATTCGAAAAGGATTCGTGATAAACGGTTACCGAAGTAGAAGGTGCTGTCGTATCAGGTGCAGGTCCACCAATCCAATTCGCAATGTCGGATAATGTTGTACCCATTTGTACGTAATAACGTCCACTAGCATGGTCCCCTTGATTCGGATAACCTACTTTAAAGGAGTACTTAATGCCATTCGCCGCAGCTGCAGCCTGAACATCGGAATTGAAGTTCCCATAAGGATAAGCCAAAAGAATAGGATCTTTATTCGTGATTTGTTTAAGATAATTATTGGCCTCAGCTAATTCTGCGGAAGCTTCCGCCTTTGTCATAGTCTTCCATACACCTTCTGCATGGTTAACCGTATGATTCTGGATACTGATATTCGGGTGGTTGGTTGCCAAATCTTGAAGTTGTGCTTGCGACATGCTATAACCTTTACCGATCCATCCAGTGACAATAAATGCAACCGCATTCATATCATATTGATCCAATACCGGAAGAGCTTTGGTAACAAAGTCAGGTGTCCCGTCATCGAAAGTGAGTAAAATCGGTTTGGCAGGAGCTGCCTCGACACCGGCTTTAATGTTCACATATTGATCCGCAGTCAATGTATTATAGCCGTTATCATAAAGATATTTCATAGTGCTCTTGAATTTATCTGCGCTTGTATCTGTCCATTCATTCGTCGCTGTATCGACAATACGATGATACAATAGTACAGGAATTTCAGATGTCGCTGCTTCCGTAACCGGAGCAAACAAACCTGACGGTATAAGTATCGCGATTGCGAGTAAGATCGAGATGACTTGTTTAAGCATTTTGTTCATTTGCAGCATTCCTCCTAATTTTGGTCTTTAACATTAGCGAATTGCCTACAATTCCTTGTAACAGCCCTCAATCCGGTCTAAAAATTACAAAATACGAAACAGCGTTACCCCTTTGCACTCATTGCAGAAACATCTTGTCTTGGTATTAATCACCCCCATTCTGTAAACGCTTACATCTATACTCACATTATTTTACCTTCCGATTCTATCCACTACTATACTGATACTAAAGGTGTTACCCCCCATAATCATAGGAAAACACACGCAAGATCCAGGAATTCCCTATGTCTTCCCATGTATTAAGACTTCTTCATAGGTAATCCAATACTATTCATTAAAAAGATTTCACAATATGGACGATTACGAATGATCTTTTTTTAGATATGCGCATACTAAGCTCCATATTTTGAAACTTGCGTCAAGTTGAATCGTAAGTTTGAAGATAGGTCCTGAAGTCTACTGATTTGACGAACTGATATACCATACTTGTGTAGAACACGCAGTTATGTGCACTTATGCAGTAAATCGAAGCTTATGAGACCTAAAAAAAGACACAGCACAGCGGAGAGGAGCTATCATTAGTGGAGTATTACCGCAAGAATGTAACAGACAGTTTACAGGAAGTGCAGAGTACAACTAACGGGCTTACGTCGGCAGAAGTCGACAAACGACTGGAACGTGATGGTTACAATGAATTAAAAGGAAAGAAAAAAGATCCCCTCTGGAAGCTTTTTCTTGAAAATTTCAAGGACCCTATGGTGGTCGTACTGCTTATTGCGGCCATTGTCCAGATTGTTATGGGTCAAGTTATGGAGTCGCTTATCATTTTCCTCGTGTTGATTCTCAATGCAGTTATAAGTGTCATCCAAACCCGTAAAGCGGAGAGTTCACTTGATGCCCTGCAGCAGATGTCGGCACCCGAGGCTAAAGTGTTGCGGGATGGAGCCTTAAAAACCGTCCCTGCCAGAGAGCTTGTTCGCGGTGACATCGTATTACTGGAGGCTGGAGATTTCGTACCTGCCGACGGCCGTATCATAGAATCTGGAAGCTTAAAGATCAATGAAGGCATGCTGACCGGAGAATCCGAAGCTGTAGAGAAGCATACGGATACCATCGCGAAGGAATCTCCACTCGGGGACCGTCGTAATATGGCGTTTAGCGGTTCTTTGGTTGTATATGGCCGTGGAACTCTTGTAGTGACAGGAACTGCACTGACAACCGAAATCGGCAAAATCGCTGAACTCATTGAGAGCGCCGAAGCCAAGCAGACGCCACTACAGCGTAAGCTCGAAACCTTTAGCAAGCAGCTGGGTGTAGCGATTATCGTGCTGTCCGTTTTGATCTTTGCCATCCAAGCCGGACGTGTTTGGCTGTCGAATGATACAGTGGATACCACGGAAGCCATTCTGAATGCCCTAATGTTTGCAGTCGCTGTGGCAGTCGCCGCTATTCCTGAAGCTCTATCCTCGATCGTAACGATTGTCTTATCCGTAGGTACGAATAAAATGGCTAAGCAACATGCGATTATTCGTAAGCTGCCAGCCGTCGAAGCACTTGGATCAACCAGTGTCATCTGTACGGACAAAACCGGTACTCTGACCCAAAATAAAATGACAGTTGTAGATTACTTTTTACCGGAAGGTGATCGTGATCAATTCAATCAAGAGCCCGAAGAATGGTCTGAGGAAGCCCGGCGCCTCCTACACATTGCCGTGCTTTGTAACGACTCTAACATTAATGAAGATGGTAAAGAACTAGGCGATCCAACTGAGGTGGCACTTATTGCCTTCAGTAACAGCATGAATAAAGATTACAAGGAAATACGCGATAATTTCCCTCGTGAAGCTGAACTTCCTTTTGACTCGGATCGCAAGCTAATGACGACCTTACACACTTTTAACGGACAAAAAGCAATGATTACTAAAGGCGGACCAGATGTACTCTTTAGTCTTTGTACGCATGTACTACTAAGTGGACAAGAAGTGCCGATGACACCGGAAGTTCTTGATCGTTTCATTGAAGCCAATGAGGAATTCTCCAGCAGAGCACTACGTGTACTTGCCTATGCCTACAAAACTGTACCAAATACAGTCACTGAAGTGGGTCTTGAGGATGAACAAAATCTGGTGCTCGTAGGCTTGACAGCTATGATTGATCCCCCTCGGGAAGCTGTCTATGGCGCGATCGCAGAATCCAAGAAGGCTGGAATTCGGACCATCATGATTACTGGTGATCATAAGACAACCGCACAAGCGATCGGACGCGATATCGGTCTTATGACCGAAAAAGAAATTGCCGTAACCGGTCAAGAGCTCGATGCCATGTCCGACGAAGAACTGGATAATAAGCTGGAGCAGATTGGTGTGTACGCCCGAGTCTCCCCAGAGAACAAGATCAGAATTGTCCGTGCATGGCAGCGAAAAGGCAAAATTACAGCCATGACCGGTGATGGTGTAAATGACGCGCCTGCATTGAAGCAAGCAGATATTGGTGTTGCCATGGGCAGTGGAACTGACGTTGCTAAAGATGCGGCTGCCATGATTTTGACCGATGATAATTTTGTATCCATTGTGAATGCTGTGTCTGTAGGCAGAACGGTATTCGACAATATCAAAAAAGCGATCGCCTATTTATTTTCAGGCAACCTGGGTGCGATTATCGCCATTCTGTTTGCCCTGATCTTCGACTGGATTAATCCCTTCACAGCGATTCAGCTTCTATTTATCAATCTGGCGAATGATTCACTGCCCGCCATTGCCCTTGGTATGGAGAAACCTGAACCTAACGTGATGAATAGAAATCCAAGAGAACTGAAGGAAGGTATATTTGCCGGAGGAATGATGCAGGCTATTATTACTCGTGGTCTACTTATAGGTATAGCCGTAATTATATCCCTGTATATCGGACTCCAGCATTCCCCTGATATGGGCGTGGCTATGGCATTTACAACCCTGATTCTGTCTCGTACACTTCAGACCTTTGCCGCTCGCTCGAACAGTCAAACAGCTATTGAAGCTGGGTTTTTCAGCAACAAATACGTCATCGGAGCCGTTTTGGTCTGCTTTGCCTTTTACGGGATTGCGGTTCTGCCAGGAGTTAGAGAAATCTTCTCGATTCCGGCTTCATTCGGAATGTCCGATTGGCTGATTGCAAGCGGTCTGGCACTCGGCGCCGTCATCCTAATGGAATTGACGAAGGTTATTCGTAGAGCGTTTACTCCTAAATCAGCTTCTTAATCACAATTGAACAAAAAATCAAAACAGCGATTCTCCAAGGATGGAGAATCGCTGTTCTTCTGTCATTTACAGATCTGATTCAAACATCCGTAATATGATCGAAATATCACGTAAATTTTAATATTTGACTATGTATTCACAACATTCATCCCCATGAACATTACATTTCACTTCCCGGACGGAAACTCGTTTCCCACGTATTTTGCTAAGTGCTCCTTCGATAATGGCCCCCTCTAGGTCACATACCATTTTCCCTTCCATAATAGGTAACCCTTCGCAGAAACAATCGTGTACTGCAATTGACATTCCCTTGTCATCTTCATGGGTTATTATTGGGATCCCTATCTTCATTTGTTCGAATAACCCGAATAGTTCATTAACTGAGGTAACACCAAACTCTTCCCCAATTTTCCTTCCTATGGTCAACGTTGTGCCCTTACCATTCATGGGTAACGCTTGGTATAATCCAATAAGTCTAATCGTTCTGAAAAGCTCTAAAGGTACAGCATCACCCAAATTTTCTCTCTTTATTTTTTTCATATCTGTAAAAGTAAAATGATCCATGCCCGTAGCCTCCAAATTCTTATGTAATTTATATTTCAAATTTAATTAATATATTGAGTATAAACGTATCCAATAAATGCTTTGTGATCCTACGCACTTCCTATCTCTAATGATTGGAAGAACAAGGGTTAAAAATCATTATTTTATATTCTGACACTTGACTGTTAGCGCTTCATCTACGATAATTACAACCTCACCCAAAAAACTGGGACTGGAAGAAAATTGATTTTGAAAAGAGGCGGTCGTTATTAGCTGGTTAAGTGATCTATATAAATTACAGAAGCGGGAGCTAAAAAAGGACATCGAACCCTCTTTAGTCAATGCCATCTTTCGGATGTATGATAGATTTCCCAGGATTGGACTTAAAGAGCGGATCGGCCAGCAAGATATGTCTCTGGATATCGCTGATGCTTATATTAATGGTAGAAACGCAATGATTGAAGCTGGAGTCGGCATCGGTAAGTCCTTTGCATACCTCATTCCCAGCCTGCTCATTAACCAAGTCTCAAGACAACCGATCATTATTGCAACATCCTCCATACAACTTTCAGAACAGATTCATAAAGATCTGAGATTCATCGGAAGCCGGCTCGGATTTACATTGGTTCGCTCCGTAGTCGGAAAAGGCATGGGGCAATATGCTTGCCGATACAGGGCAACAGACCTGTTACAACCTGATGATTCAAGCTCTCCTCTATCTACGCTTGCCCAGCGTATTGTAAATTATGACATTGATGAGAGAGCAGATATTAAGGGCGGAGTTAGTGATGCAGTATGGTCTAATGTTTGTGTGAATGATTGTAAATTTGAACGATGCCATTATAAAAGCACATGTTCATTTTACGAGATGAGAGCGAAGATTAACGCCGACGCCAGCGACATGGATTTTATTATCGTCAACCAGGACCTGCTCATCCGTGATTTGATCAAGAAAAAAGAAGGAACGAAGGGATTAATCACTGAACGGCCAGCTCTGATCGTAATTGATGAAGCTCATAATCTGGAAGCAAAGGTTAGAGATGCTAGAACGCTCGAGTTTACATACCGGGGAACCTGCCGTATTCTGGATGACACCTTACAGATTCTCTTCAAGCAATCCGCAGATAACGGCCTTTTGCCGCAATTTAAATTTTTGAAAAGATGCATGGGTCATATTTTCAAACAGGTAGAAACGGATTTGCTGCAAACAGCCAAGCAGGATAATGACCGGATAAAAGTGTCGGAAATCACAGGGATTCCGTTAAAGCGGGGGGCTCAGGTTTTGAAAGAGTTTAATCTCAGCTTATCCGTCTTAACTTCCAAGCATGAGCGAGAAATCGATAATCTTTTTGAAGCCATGAACGGACTTATAGATCTCTTTGATGTACTCGCCGGAGTCCAGGATAACTACCTGATTTGGGGAAGCAATACCCAGCGTGAGGCCACTATTAGTATCTGTCCTAAAGGCATAAGCCAGTTCCTAAGATATAGCTTATTTAACGGGAAAACATCTGTTATTTTAACGTCAGCAACCATGTGCCAGACCGGAGAAACACTAGAGGAACAATATGCATATCTGACGCAGTCGCTCGGTTACAAGGGAGATTATATGGAGCGCCAGGCTTCGCCGTTTGATTATGACAACCGCACCATGCTGTATATTGCTAAGGACATCCCTTACTACAACCATCAGAACAAGGTAGGTTATCTTGAAGCGGCATACAAGGAAATGCTGAGGCTCTGTAATTTAACGGACGGACGGACATTGGTTCTTTTTTCAGCGAAGGAAGATATGAAGTACATTCATAATAAGTTAAAATCCGAGAAGCTAGCATGGGCGGTGCATGTTCAAAGAGAAGGATCGTCTCAGGACGGGGTGATCGCTGAATTCCGTGGCAGTAAAGGCGTCCTTCTTAGTACCGGTGTATTCTGGGAAGGCGTGAATATCGAAGGTTCTGATTTGTCGCAGTTAATTATTTTCCGTCTGCCCTTCCCTGTTCCTTCCGATCCTGTCTATGAATATAAGGCATCTTTGACGAAGGATCCCTTAAATGACGTTTTTGTACCGGACATGCTGCTTCGGTTAAGACAAGGAACCGGGCGATTGATCCGTAGTGAGACTGACCTTGGTGTACTCAGCATACTTGATTCCCGTCTGTCTGCTGCTGCGAAAAAGGATTACCGGGATAAGGCATTGGAATCTTTACCATTTAAAAAGGTTACCGAGGATTTTAGAGTGCTGGAGAAGTTTGTAAAAGAAAAAGAGATACAACTTAGCGTTAAGTAGAACAGGCTGTACCGTCCTCTTAGGAACGCGTATTTTTGAATAGCGATACTGTGTATCGTTTGGAGGATCCTTTTCAGCATGAAAAATAATAAACAAGCCTGAAGAGCTTCTGTGCCAGGCTTGTTTATTTTTGCTGTATCAGCTCTCCGAAGCTGATGATCCATTTATCATACTTCATTCAATCATTCAAATTGTTCGTAGCCTCAAATGTGATAATCATTTACCCAAGGCAAAATAACCATCACGCTAGTACCTACCTGAACTTCTGAGTCTACCTTAATTTGTCCCCCATACATTTCTATTAATTGTTTACAAATTGATAATCCAATTCCTGTCCCTTTTTGCTTGGTTGTAAAGAAAGGGTCAAATATTCGATTTAGTTTATCCAGTGGAATTCCTTCTCCATTGTCTTTAAAAATAAGGATAACTTCGTTAGTCTCATTAGCGGTGCTAACTGTAATGTCTATTCTGCCTCTAAACGCTGTGAATGAATCGATACTATTTTTTAAAATGTTAAGGATTACCTGTTCTAGTTGAGAGGCGTTTCCATACGTCATTACTTTCTCTAGAGAATACTCCACGGAAAGAATAATATCATCACTAAGTATGAGTTGATTCACGATGTTATTAACTCTATGTATAACCTCGATAACGTTATATACTACGCCGGTATTTTTCGAACTATCTCCTTTTCGAGCCAGTACTAGGAAGTCCGTTACTAATCCGTTCAGAGCATCAATCTCTTTAATGGTTATATCCAGATACGCACGCAATTCATCCGCCTTGATCACCGGTTCATATAGCCTGTTATTTACAAGCTGGGCAAATCCTTTAATCGAAGCAAGCGGATTCCGTATTTCATGTGCCATACCAGCTGCCATTTGTCCCATAACAGCAATTTTTTGTTCATGCAAATTGTCAATCTGTTGATTTTTATTAGATAAATACCCCTTTGCAAAGCCCGTAAAACCGGTCCAGTTGCTTTCCATTAAACGATTATAAAAAAACAATCGAGTCGTAGAATCATCTTCCATCTCTTCAATGATCTTAAACATCATATTCTGAGCGATTAAGTTTAAATCCTTGCTCATTTCAAGTAAGATATCAAAATGATCACCGAATATTTCTGCTGTATAAATCCCTTGCTCCACCCCCTCTTTTTCTAGTAGGTTTAGGTATTGGTCGTAACCATAGGAATCCAAGAACAGTGCCTCTATCATACTCATTAATATCGTGCTGAATGTTGAATCTAACAATTCCTTATGCGTCTCTATAAACCAGGCGGATTCGATATTTTTCATAGTTATAGAATGATAATGCCTATCTAAAATAATTGGAACAGCTAGGGTTAATGACGAACGTAATGCATTTGCTCTATATGACATTTTCATCCTCCCTCTTTGTTGTTTTGTATTCAATATATATGTATATTTTCCTGCTTCAAAAGTAACAGTAAGTCACTATATTTCACAAAACCAATAGTTTTACTTAATTAATAATTATAAGCGCTATAAAAAATGCAACACCCCAAGCTATTCCGCCTGTAACGGAATGATTTGGGGTGTTGATTACTTGTATGATAAATCTATATAACCAAGGGGAGCTTGTTAGCCCCTACTTACCTTCAAAAGGCTAACCTTCCTCATACTAGTATAACTATGCAATTGAAACGATAATGTCTTTGTACTATCAAAAAAGCATTTGATCCAGGATCAAATGCTTTTTACGTTGCTCCTTGGTTATTCAAACAGATCATTCACGGAACGAATAGGCTTCACATCCATCGATTCCTTCGATGCGGCTAGATTCAAATACACTCCTACCCAGATGATTGCGCATAAAATGATATAAACCATCTCTTTAACCCCTCCCTTGCGTGGGTTTTATCAGCAATCTATTAATCGTCTCTGTACTCAAAAACATCAATGTTAGTAGGGCAAATACTATGAACCAGAGCATCGATGGAGCAATGAAAAATCCAAGTAGCGCAACCGCAGTAAGGAAACAACTGAACAATGTGATTCTACCCGTACCCAGACGCTCGACCATCCTTTTGCTGAACAGACTGGACACGATACCCGCCGAGCCAAGAGATGAACCAATCTCGGGCCAGATAACGGGCCATGCCGAGCCGAGTAAAGAGTCAGGAAGTCCTAGACTAATAAAAGCCAGATATATAATAATCAAAAACCAGGTAGACAAGCATGCTTCCCCCTCGTGATAAAAATGATTCGTTGCACGCGTAAAGAAATACATTTAT
The DNA here is from genome assembly GCF_037972555.1 of Paenibacillus sp. FSL R5-0744. Classification (NCBI taxonomy): domain Bacteria; kingdom Bacillati; phylum Bacillota; class Bacilli; order Caryophanales; family Paenibacillaceae; genus Paenibacillus; species Paenibacillus sp. FSL R5-0744. The sequence goes on along the minus strand of NZ_CP150228.1, from coordinate 1,653,068 downwards.
ACACTTAATAAATATACTTTATAAAGTCTATGTATGAAGTATGCAATATAAGCATTCCTTTGTCAAGCAACCCATTCAATGATCTGGAGCTGTATCATTAGTGTGCAGTGCATATCAGCAATTGGATCAATACTCATATTGATCACCTAAAAAAAGAGGCTTGTCCCATAAGTCATTCATCTCATGACTTATGGGACAACCTCTTAATGGAGCTCGACCAAATCCGGCTCCAATGACTTCAATGTCAACCAGCGCAGGCCGGCCTCGAAATCTTCTTGAAATGTATCTTGCATAACAATCTGTGGATAAATGGGCATTGGATGTCGAAGCTGATAAGCTTCCCAAGCAGATGTCCAGATTTCTAATTCCACCTTATCCTGATATATTACAATTTTGTCCGGAGCAAGAACAGCATTCAGGGTTTGGATAATCCGGCAGGTAGTATCGATGAACGTGTCCTTGCCCATCTCGAGACTCCAGTCAGGCATGTCGGGCAGGAATTTTATTTCCCCTGACATGCCCTGATTACCTTTAAGGATCTTTCCATTCAGATAGATACCCATGCCAGGTGGGTACCTGTTTGGAAAGTAAAGACCGAGCAAGTACTGTTCCTCTCCCTGGTTCATGCAATATCCGCTGATAGCTGCATTAACGTCATTTTCAACCAAGATAGGCAACTCAAATTGTTGCTCAATCTCTTGAATCATCCGTGAGCCAGTCAGCTCATGGTGGCTGCTGACTTTAATTTCACCGTTGACAACCTGTCCCGGAATGCCTATGCCAATAACCTTGATAGAAGGATACAAGGCTATAGAGTGTTCAATAATATCACAAAAAAATTGTCTTTCGAAGACTGGAATGATATGTTCATCCTTCGCCAGAATCTCGTTCTCCAAATTCACAACGGTGGCTGAAATCAGTACCTGTCCCTCTTTATCCTTCAGATAAATAACCAGCCCGAGGCTGAAGTTGTAATTGTAGCGATAAGTTTGTGCTGGCCTACCGCCGTTTGATGGTACAGTCAAGTCTTCGAACAGCTCACCTAACTCGTGCAGCTCCTTGACTAATGAGTTTACTGTTACGACGCTCAGTTTGGTCAGTGCTGCCAGCTGGGGTTTGGTGGCTGTATTTATACGTTTCATCACTTGACGAACGTTGTTAAGATTAATTTCCTTCATTAAGTTGGCGTTTGCTGTTCTCATAAGCCCCCCTGCTCGATGAACGTAGGGATCAATTCATCAGGTATTCCTTTTAAGTATGATTGTACCTTAATGTCGTCTAGTTTTCATCTTCGTATCTTAATACGATAGTGAAATATTAAATCTTGGGGTCCATCAAACTGAATTGCAAAGAATTGAACCTGGCTCGGATTAACAATAAGGACCTTTAATTATTAAGAAATAGAGCCAACAAATCTTAGCCGCTCTTCCATTAGTTCCATCATTCTCATCTTAATTCGTAATTACCCATTTTTGCCGATCAAGAGTAGGATCAAATTCGCTTAGAGACAATGTTGTTCCATCCGCTGATACTTCCAGCGCTTTCTTATGATGAGCAGAAATAATACTTACGGTACCATCATCATTTTTGTGAAAAATCCAACGCTGATTGTTATATCCGAGATAATGGTATAACTGAATTTTATTTTGCCCTGTGTCTAGATCAAGCGCCTGACCGGCTGTTGTACGAATGGAATAGGAACCTGCATCATCCCCCGTCGGCACGATCACCCACTTCTGATCCGTAGAATCATTCGCATCCTTCAGGGTAACAGCTTCACCATTTGCAAGATTTGCTGTATAGAGAGATTTGTGTAGTTTTGCATTTACTAGACTGGATGTGGTCAAGTTGGCAGGTGTTTCTCCGCTCACGTTAACGTTCTGATATGAAACATATCCACCAAATACATGTAATCCAAAGCGACCTTCTGCAAAAGTGCCATCCTGCAGGTCGATCACTTTCTGCCCGTCCACATAAACCACAATATGCGGGCCCTTCGCTTCGATTTTTACTTTATAGGTTTGACCCGGCTGAATGAACGTCGGAACTTTCGCCAGTATTTGACGCTCTTCAAAACGGCCTTCGATTTTATAAAAGAGACGTACGGACTTCATATTCGGATCCAGATTTAAGTAGTATCCGCTGCGTCCATCTTCGCTGGCGCGGAACAACATAGAGCCTGCTCCCCCGGATTTCCCTAACATCATATCTGCTTCATAAGTAAAGTCTCCAGCCTGCTTCGCTGCGATATAATTCGCGTCACTCAAGTAATTTCCACGAATTCCATTTTCACTAATGACCCAAGAGGCCGCAGAAAGATCTTTAGTCCATCCACCTAAGTTCGTATGAAATTCACCATCAGTTACCTTAACTAATACGCTTGTTGAAGTCTTCCCATTTGGGGTAGAGACAGTAATGATAGACTCGCCTTCTTTTTTTCCTACAATGGTTGCCTGTGAGTTATCCATCACGTTTAGTTCAACTATATCCTTGTTACTGGAATTCCATTTCAGCGGCTGTGCACCATTGCCTGTTCCATTCTCTACCATTGCCAAGAGTTTGTCGCTTTGCCCCTTGCTCAATTCCCGATCATTTGTATCCATCATTATCTTGGTAGCGGAATTGGACTCCTGATTCCATACAGAGCCTAACCGATTCACCTTCAGAGATACGACTTTTACGTTGCCTCCTTTGGTGTAAAAGCTCAAAGCTCTGCTAGCTGGATCCGGAAAAATGACATCAGAGAAAACAACTTTACCGTTGTTACCAAAAACCTCAAGAGAAGACTCGTCTACAAGGATACGCATCTTAACACGCTTATTCTCCGTTTGCATTGGCGCTTCATGTCTTGTATTAAATAAACTCGAAAAATCCGTCAAACCAGATGCAGACCGATCCACGAAAATCTTACTCTCACTAGGTTTATATCCAACTACCGTTTTCTGATTTCCACCTACACGAACGTTAAAGCCAAATTCATTGACCTGACTGCCTGCAGGATTTTCTACTTCAGCTTCAATCTCGTACGCACCAGAAGTAACGCCTTTCAGTAGGTTCTGAGAAGAAGGACTCACCACTTTATTAGCTGTAGAATACAGCTGACTACGTAACGATTCTAACTCCTTGATTGGGCTTTGGGCGAGCTGAATCCCATCTTTAGTCGTTACTAATGAGACTTCCCTTGGGATTGACAGTACGCCTTTCCAATTGGTAGTCGGGAAAGCAAATGGATAGTCCCAGTTTGTCATCCAAGCCATCATTACACTGCGATGATCTGGCGTGTTCGAAAAAGACATTGATGCATAGAATTCTTTTCCAAAATCAGTTCGCAATACTATGCCTGCCGGATTATCATTTACGAATTTACCTTCCGCTGTTAAATGACCCACAAAATATTCAGCATCTGATCCGCCTGTTTTTGAATTCGCTCCTGTACTAATCATCAGAACCCACTTCTTCTGTGATGTTCCGTCTACCGAAAGCTGAAGCAAATCCGGACATTCCCATACACCGCCGCGAACATAGTCCCCGTATCCCCAACTATCTGTCAGGGTCCAATCAAGTAGATTCGTTGAAGTAAAAAAACGAATATGATCTCCACCGGATACAACCATTACCCACCTGTTATTGTCGTTATCACGAATCACTTTCGGATCACGGAAATCCCAACCTCCAGGCTCATCTCCATTATCGCCGGGATTTCCAATAACAATTGGACGTTCCTTGGAATATTCCCAAGTACGACCTTGGTCCTTGCTGTATGCAAGACCGATGCGCTGATTCCCATTCGGGCCATCGGGATTATAGGAAGTGTAGTAGGCAATTAGCCCCTTACCTCCTGAATCCCCGAACAAGCCTGATGCATTCGTCAAATCTGCCACAGCCGATCCAGACCAGACATGTCCATGATCATTCCACGGTAGCGCAATCGGAAGCCGCTTCCAGTTCAGCATATCTTTACTGACAGAATGTGCCCATGTGCCTCCGTCCTGATGGAATAGATGATATTCTCCTTCGAAATAGACCAGTCCATTCGGATCACTTGCAGAACCACGAATTGGCGTATAGTGATATTGAGGACGATATTTTTCATTATAATAACTGCTAGCATCCGTCACATAAGTATCCTGGAAGTAAGCCGTTCCTTGTTTAACGACGATTCCTGCATATCCATCGGTGTAGGTTTTATCTGTTAGATCGATTGCAGCCGGGGTGTATCCGTCTAGGAAGACCTGAATTCTGTTTCCACTTGCCTTTATCTCTACGTGATGTTTTGCTCCGGTCTGACTTGGATAGGTATGCTGTGAACTTGCAATGTCTGTTCCGTTAGCTTTCGTCAAGCTTACACGGACCTGATTTCCTTCCTTCGTAAGGGCAGCTTCATATCCCTTTGTTCCATCAGCCGATGAACGAAAGGCGAGCGCTGCAACAGAATCAGGACGAAGAGATATATTTCCTTCATATACAAAATCAGCAGCTTTTTTGTTATAAATTTGCTGTGACTTACTCTGGTTTACTACCATTCCTTTTTTGCCGCTGATATTAGGCTGCCATTGTCCTTGATTTGTAACCACAGCACCTAGATTTCCTTTCAGATCACTTACGATTATGTTTTGGAACAAAACAGAACCATCCCATACATTGAGTCCTAGCTTACCTGTACGATACGCGTTATCCTGAACCTCAATTACAGGTTTATATGCATTGTCCCAATATACTTTCAGCGATGACCCCTCTGCTTTCACCTTGAGATGATAGATTTCGCCTACCTTGACTGTAACTTTTCGCTCCTCTTTTAATTTCCCTTCACCACCACTTGCGTCTTGTAAACGAATCATACCTGCATTCGGTACGATTTGGAGCATGTAGGAACCCCAGCCATCTTCATTAGAACGGAACAATAAGGTCGCGTCAGCTTGCATATCCTTGATCATGACGTCAGCTTCATAGATAAAATCCTCTGACACCGTTTCGGAGATTGCCATTACATTTTCTTTTGGATCGGAAGACAGTAAGATTCCTTCAGGAGTATCCACCAAGTTACCTTTTCCTTTTATTTGCCAACCTGTCAAATTCGTATTTGTATTGGTTACGCTTTCAAAAATAGAAAGTCCCTCCTTAGCTCGTTTGCTTACCTCCAGTTCAGCGAGCGCAGCCCATCCAGTCCCGGGATTTGCTACATAAATGCCTGCTGAAGTCATTACAAGTCCTGTTGCCATAAGAAAGCATATTGCGACTTTTCCTTTATTTTTCATCTTCTTTGCCCTCTTTTTCTATCATTAATATTGAAAAACAAGAAGGAGGCCAATTCATTACTGCACTGACCTCCTCTATATATTCTTTTACAATTGAGCAGAAATCTGACTTTCCAGTGCTGTGAGTCCAAGAGCCAGAGCACCGCATAATCCCGCCTGTTGGCCTAGTCCTGGTGGAACGATATACTCATCTATGTGTTCCAAAATAGTACTTGAGCTGACATAGCCGTTCAGGTTCTGAAGCACAGCCTGACGGATCAGTGGAAACAATTGTGACTGCTGCATAACACCACCACCCAGAATGATTTTCTGAGGAGAGTTAAGCAATATAGCACCCGTAATCGACTGTGCAATATAAAATGCTTCCATTTCCCATGCAAGGTGATCCATAGGAAGTTCATGGCCCTTCTTCCCCCACCTTGCTTCAATAGCAGGACCTGCCGCCATCCCTTCTAGGCAGTCCCCATGATAGGGACATCCCCCTGGGAATACATCGTCAGGATGGCGTCTCGTAAGAACATGACCCCCTTCAGGATGCACAAGACCATGTATGAGTTTACCTTCTGAATACACTCCCACACCAACACCCGTGCCAACTGTATAGTACAAACAGCTGGATAACCCTTGGGCAGCGCCCCATTTGGCTTCACCAAATGCCGCTGCATTGACATCCGTGTCCCATCCAAAAGGAACCGAAAAATTTCTTTTCAAAGTGCCCAGCATATCGTAATTTCCCCACCCTGGCTTTGGTGTTGTTGTAACGTAACCATACGCCCTGCTATCTGTGTGAATATCAATCGGACCAAACGATCCAATTCCGATAGCTTCTACTTGCTTGCCTTGAAAATATTGAATAACTTTAGGCAACGTCACCTCAGGATGTTCTGTTGGGAAACTAATCTGATCTTCAATTTCCCCATTTTCATTCCCAATGCCACATATAAACTTCGTCCCGCCAGCTTCAATCGCTCCTATACGCATATACATGACTCCTCTCGATGACTAATTCTTGTCTTGCTCAGCAGAGGAAGTAAGCTCATAGATATCCAGGGAAATCAGCAAGTCATTCTCATTTTCTGCAAACACAGCTATACCTTTAGATTCTAGTCCAGGGAATATAAGATCCGTAATCACTGCCTGACCACCATTACTGAACGCCTCAACTGAAGAGCGATCCACAAAAATACGGAGATCATTTGACTCATCAAGCGCTTCGAGCTTGGCTGAATGATGTCCTACGAAATGTTCGTGGAAATCATGCTGACCTGAAGCCATCCGATCTACATAAAGCTCCTCTGTCTCACCGTTAATACCGATTATTGTTTGACTATCCGCACCTACTCTTACTTTGAAGCCTACAGATTTACCTCGAGTGAACTCAGCTATAATCTCATAAGATTCCAAGTGAATCTCCTTAAGAAGAGTATTGATTTCTTGCACCGTTGCAGCTTTCACAGAAAGGACTTGTACACGAGCAGATTCCAACTCTTGTACCGGCTTCTGCACAAGAAAGATCTCCCCTTGTCTTGATTCGAGTTGAAGCTCCCTTGCAATCGTCATCGCGCCGCGGAATTCTTCTGCCGGCGTCTTGTTAGCATACATCCAGTTGCTCATCCAGCCGATAAATAGTCGTCTTCCATCTTCAGCCGGTATATCAGACCAGCTTACACCTGCATAATTATCTCTTCCATAATCAATCCAGCGAACTTTTATCGAATCTTCATCTGGCGTGAACACTTCTCCATCAAAATCCCCTGTGAAATACTGAGTTCTTGACCCTTCCACAAAAGCGGGATCCGCACCGATGCTCACAAGCATCACCCATTTCGTGTTCGAATGATCGCCATCAATAGCAAGTGGGAACAAGTCTGGGCATTCCCATACCCCGTCATGAGAACCGATTCCGTTACCAAATTCGCTGGCATATGTCCAGTTAATTAGATCAGGAGAATGATATAAACACACCGTTTGACCACAAGCTACAACCATCACCCATTGATTCGTATCTTTATTCCAAATTACTTTCGGGTCACGGAAATCAATGAATGTATCATGTTCAAGCACCGGGTTTCCATCATATTTCGTCCAGGTTCTTCCGTTATCCTTACTATAAGCCAAGCTTTGACGCTGAATGGCTGGCTTGCCTTCCGGCATATCCAAATGGTGTGTAAAAATCGCTACTAGACCTGGTTTATCTTCAAAAAATCCAGTCGTATTATTCCAGTCAACTACGGCACTGCCGGAAAAAATCATACCTAATTCATCTGGAGCAAGAGCGATAGGCAGCTCCTCCCATGTAACAAGATCCTTGCTGACCGCATGGCCCCAGTGCATAGCGCCCATAGTCATTCCACCTGGATGGTGCTGAAAAAACAAATGATATTCATCCTCAAAATAAACCATTCCGTTTGGATCATTCATCCACTTTTCCTTAGGGGAAAAATGATACACTCCTCGGTAATTTTGTTTCGCAATCGTAGACATTATTGTTTTCTCCTTTACTCCCGTTCTAAGATCATCTCTCTTTATATAGATGAAGGTCGTGTGTAGCAGTGTAACTGCATGGAACACGGCCTTCATCCCACAATAGTAATCATTTGTTATTGGGTTGCTCTATCATATCCGCCTTGTTTAATTTCAAGCCATTCTTGCAAGCCCAGACGATCCAATTCTTTCAGATATTCATCCCACTGCGCTTCGATTTTACCGTTTTGGTACCATTCCGTGCGCATTCTAAGCACGTAGGCAAAAAGATCTGTTTCAATTGTCGTAAGGCGATCAAGCTCTTGAATGGAGTGGAATACACTCGGCATTACGTTTTCTGCTTTCATTTTTGGCGCCATGATGTTCTTGATAATATCCATTCTGCCTTTGGCATCATCCGGCATGGTTGTGTATTTGCCATAATAGGAATCAAGGATAGCTAAGGGTCCACCGACACTTGTTTTCTCACGTAGTTCTACAGGAGCTGCACCCTCCAGCGGCAAATGTTTCAGCATTCCTTTTTCTTTATCAAATTCGAAAATATTCTGCTGTTTTTCATCTCCATACGTCCCCCAGTTGTTCTGTACAGATTGAATCGGATCGAAGAGTTGATCAACCCATTTCGCTGTCGTTTCCAAGTTCTTATTGGCGCTTGTGACAACCATCTTACCTCTTCCCAAACCAAGCGCGTTCGTTCTTGTTACGTTAACTTCACCATCGGGTCCAGCAAGTGGAGGCATAACTTCGTAGCTGTCATTATCTCCGGTGATGTTGGCCTTATCCCATGAGAAGTAAAGTCCGTATTTCTGATCCTTTCCTTTTGCAAGGTAAGTACTCCAGTCTTGTGTGTAGGCTTCAATATCAATGAGTCCTTCTTTATACAGCTCGTTAATAAAAGAAACTGCTTCCTTGTAGTCTTCTTGTGCCGCCGTAAATATCACTTTCCCATCATTGCTCACAACCGCATGGTCAGGGTTCTCACCCAATCCAAACGAAGCAAATAGGAATGCCAGATCTTCTGCTCCTGGCTTGTTAATAAAGGACAATGGAATTTCGTCAGCCTTACCGTTGCCATTTGGATCTTTTGTCTTGAATGCAATTAATACTTCCTTTAATTCTTCTGTTGTTTTAGGCATATCAAGGCCAAGCTTCTTAAGCCATTCCACATTGATCCAAGGCATACTATCTACCGCCTGGATTCTTTCTTTACCGCTACCCAGCTCTTCAATCCATGGAAAGGCATAAATATTGCCATCTGGTGCCGTAATCATACTCTTATATTCTGGTGTTTCTTCCAGCACCTTTTTGAAGTTTGGCATATTGTTCTCGATGAGATCATTCAGCGGAACGATGGCACCATCTTTAGCAAGCTTGAGCAGCTCATAGTCACTATAGTCCGCATTAAAAATTGCATCAGGAAGATCACCACTTGCCACAGCCAAGTTTCTTTTTTCAACAAATACGTCTTTCGTGAAATTCTTCCAATTAATATGAACATTCGTCTTTTCTTCAAGACGTTTATTAATCAGCTTTTCATTTGGATCCGTTGGTGCAAGTGGAGAGCTTTGCGTAATAAAGTTCAAAGTTACTTTACCGCTGGCGTCCTGTTCTTTACTAGCTGCACTTCCCCCTCCTCCTCCACCGCATGCACTAAGGAACATAAGTGAAGCAAGTACAGTTACAGAAGCTGCTTTCGTCGAAACTCTTGATTTCTTAATTCTTTTCATAGGGTATGACCTCCAAATTAGATATGAATGAATTAACCTTTATCTATGCGCAGCCTGTTTCCTACTTAAGGGAACCGACCATAACACCTTTTTCAAAGTACTTCTGGAAGAACGGATACATAACAATGAGTGGCAAACTGGAAACAACGATGGCAGCATACTTGATGATTTCAGACAATCGTTTCATTTCCGCCATGGCGAGTTGATCGCTGATCATGCCCGGATCTACCTGATTCTGGATCAAGATGGAACGCAACACGAGCTGCAGTGGATGAAGATTAGGATTATCTAAATAGATCATAGCGTCAAAGTAGGAATTCCACTGGCCAACAAAGGCATAAAGAGCGAGCACAAAAACAATCGGTTTGGAGAGCGGTAATACGACACTGAAGAAAATCCGCATCTCCGAAGCTCCATCTACATTAGCGGCTTCCTTCATTTCATTCGGTACTCCTTTGAAGAAAGTTCTAGAGAGAATGATGTTCCATACATTGACTGCTCCTGGAATGATCACCGCCCATACTGTATCAAGCAGACCAAGATTCTTAACGAGCAGGTATGTAGGTATAAGCCCACCCCCAAAGAACATGGTGATAATAAACAATGTCATGAAGAACCCTTTTCCTTTGAGCCTGTCATCAGACAGTGCGTACCCTGCACAGATTGAGACGAGAACGGTAAGCATAGCAAATGAAACAGAGTATAAAACAGAGTTTCCAAAACCTCGGATCATGGCCGGATTAGAAAGAATTTTTTTATACCCTTCTAATGACCAGTCCGTAAGGTTGAATGATAATCCTTTACTGAGCAGAACTGATGGATCCATAAAAGATGCAATCACTACATAAATCAAAGGAAGTACAATGATAAGTACGGCCAGTGTCAGGAAGATCGCGTTCAGCACGACGATAAAGCGATCTAATCCGGAATGTTTAATAGGCATAGCTTGTTGCTCCTTTCTTAGTAAAGACCTTCACCCTCATTCAGTTTCTTCACGGTGAAGTTAACTGTGAGGAGCAAGACGATGTTGATGATAGAGTTAAACAATCCTACTGCGGCTGAATAGGCATAATCGCCCGACTGCAAACCAATTTTATAAACGTAAGTCGGAATGATTTCTGAGGTTGGTAAGTTCATCGCCGTTTGCATGAGATAGGCTTTTTCGAAGCCAATGGACATAATCCCACCAGCTGCAAGGATAAATACGATAGCCATAATTGGACGAATGGTTGGCAGATCGATATGGCGTATTCTTTGTAGAAGATTAGCGCCATCGAGATTGGCTGCATTATGTAACTCAGGATCGACATTAGCAAGCGCTGCTACATAAATAATGGATGCCCAACCGGCTCCGGTCCAAATATCAGATAAAATGTAAATCGAACGGAAGTACTCGGGACGAGACATGAACATAATTGGTTCACCTGTAAGCCAGGTAAAAAACTGGTTAATCGGTCCCGTTGGGGACAAGAAGATAAACAACATCCCGACCACAACGACAACAGAAATAAAGTTAGGTGCATACAAGAACAATTGAATGTTCTTTTTGACGCCTGCACGGCGAATTTGATTCAACATTAAGGCAAGCAGGATCGGAATTGGAAAACTCAGAATTAATCCGAAGAAACTTAATTTAAGCGTATTCAAAAAGATTACTTCGAAATTGGGAGAAGAAAGGAATTTCTCGAAGTTGTACAAACCTACCCATTCACTCCCCATAATCCCTTTGATTGGGCTGAAATCTTTAAAGGCTATAATCGCACCATACATAGGACCGTATTTAAAAATAAGGGTCAGAATCACAGCTGGTGCGAGCAAAACATAAAGAAAGTAGTGCTTCTTTAAATAATCCATTAAGGAACTCTTATGTCGCGTCACCGTTATTCCGTGTTCGGCTTCTATTGGGTTATGCAATGCCTTTACCTCCGTTCTTATCAATGTTTACATCTTGATGCAGTAAGGGCTTTCAATCTCACTTATGTCCTGCTGCTTTTACAATTTACCAAACACTTAATCGTTCGTCAACACATTTTGTAAAAATATTTATGTGCATATGACAAATTATTCTGTTCATAAATGACGTATACTATTTTACATAATTACAAATACAGCCAAATTAAATAAGGATATATACTTTAATCTTATGATTTTCTCTAAAATATAAAAACAAAGCTATTTTTTTGCACATATGAAACCTAATAAAATGTAAACTAAATTGTTCATTTGTAAATATCATGTTGCTATTTTTAGCAAACTAATATACATTAAAGAGAGTTGGAATAATGGCAAATAGTACACTATTTGTGGCGAATATTAAGAACAAGAATATAGAGGTGAATTACATAGGTGGCCAGAGAAAAAGTAACCATACAAGATATCGCGGATGCTTTAGGAATCTCCAGAAATACAGCTTCTAAAGCCCTAAATGGAACGAACGGTATACCTGATGAAACCAGAAACAAAGTAATTAAGAAAGCAATAGAGTTAAAATATAAACAATTTGCTTTTATGGACACCGAGAGTGTTCAATCCAGAAACTCTGGAAACATCGCTTTATTGACAGAAAACTTACCTAACACTTCCCATTTTGGCTCGAAACTGATCAGTGGCATGGAAAAAAGAATCAGTGCAGAGGGGTATAATTTATCCATGCACATTATTAGAGACATTGATCAAGAGTCCCTGTCTCTTCCAAATAATTTTGATGTCTCCAATGTAGACGGAATTATTTGTATTGAGTTGTTCAATTCGGAATATAGTAAGTTGATTACAAGTCTAGGTATTCCAACTATTTTCATCGACTGCTCTGCAGATGTCTGTTACCCTGAATTCCAAGCAGATGTACTTCTCATGGAGAACGAACACAGCACATACCAACTTACCAAAAAGTTAATTAAGGGCGGCTACAAATCACTGGGGTTCATCGGGGACTATAATCACTGTAGGAGTTTTAATGAAAGATGGGTGGGCTTTAATCGCGCACTAATAGAATCCGGGATTCAGCTTGATCTCACACAATGCATTCTCGATGACGATCAACTATTTTTCTCAAGTCCAGAGTGGGCAGATACTAGACTAAGTCAAATAAATGAGCTCCCTTCTGCTTTCGTGTGTGCTAACGATTATATTGCGGTTACCTTTATGAAGTCACTCAAAAATGTGCTTTCCATTCCTAACGACATCGTCATTTGTGGTTTTGATAACGGTCCTGAATCAAGCATTGTAGAACCCCATCTTACTACGGTTCATATTTATAGTAATGAGATGGGTGTCAAAGCAGCCGAAATGCTACTTTCCCGAATTCATGATCCGAAGCAACCCTATCAGGTTTCTCATATTTATACCAAACTCATCATAAGAGACTCTACACCTAATATCAGTTGATGAATTCATAATTTTGAGATAAAAAAATAACCTATGAAAATGAAGCAAAGAACCCAAGCGATTTAAAATTCAATCGCTTGGGTTCTTTATGTTTGTTAGACTACAAGAATGACTGTCTACTCCCTTTATTGGGACGATAGCTCTTAATGGCATTAATCAAGCCGATGCACGATGTGATGTCAACAAAGAGGGCGTCTCTTATTCGTTGTTCCCCATCGTGCTGATGTCGATGACGAACCGGTAACGGACATCTGAAGCAAGCACACGCTCCCAGGCTTCATCAATCCGGTCAGCAGAAATGACCTCGATTTCAGATGCAATATTATGTTCAGCGCAGAAATCAAGCATTTCCTGCGTTTCACGAATTCCGCCAATCATCGATCCGGCAAACGAGCGGCGGTGGCCGATCAGCGAGAATACGTTTACTGCTAAAGGATCAGCAGGCGCACCGACATTGACTAATGTACCATCCAGCGCCAGGAGCGAAAGATAGGCATCGATATTAATCTGCGCGCTTACAGTATTTACGATTAGATCGAACGAACCGGCAAGCTGTTTAAATGTCTCCGGATCGCTAGTGGCATAATAATGATCCGCCCCTAATTGCAATCCGTCTTCCTTCTTCTTCAGGGACTGTGATAAAACAGTAACCTCAGCCCCCATGGCATGAGCGATCTTCACAGCCATGTGTCCAAGTCCGCCAAGACCCACCACAGCTACTTTTTTACCAGGAGCGGCTCCCCAATGACGCAGTGGTGAATAGGTGGTGATTCCTGCACACAGAAGCGGTGCAGCGGCGTCAAGCGGAATACTGTCAGGGATCCGAACCACAAAATCCTCGGTTACGACGATATGAGTGGAGTAGCCGCCTTGCGTATACTGCCCGTACCGGTCGATAGCTCCATAGGTGCCCGTATTTCCACTCAGGCAATACTGCTCCTCTCCTTTATGGCAATTACTGCACTCTCCACAGGAGTCAACCATACAACCTACCCCTACCCGGTCGCCCACTGAGTACTTTGTGACTTCAGAACCAATCTGGCTGACAATTCCGGCGATCTCATGTCCCGGAACGAGTGGATAGTTGACCGGTCCCCACTCCCCGCGGGCAGTATGAATGTCCGAGTGGCAAATACCAGCGTATTTAATCTCAATAAGAACATCGTGCGGCTGCAGTTCTCGGCGTTCGATTGTGGTTAACTTAAATGGACCTTCCTGACTGAATGTAGCGCGTGCATTAACTTTTATCATAGTGAAACCTCTCTTCTGGTTAATAATAAAATCTAAAACGTCAGCTTTACAAAACATATGTTATTACTTAAAGTTAACTCTAAGTCAAGCACAAAATATATTTGAGATTGGAGATAGATGATGAAGACATACTCCATAAGTGAAGTTGCAGAGTCCTTTAACATGACACCACATACCCTACGTTACTATGACAAGGAAGGTCTTTTCCCTTCTATAGAAAGAACCTCCGGCGGTAAACGTATATTCAAACAATCCGATATGGACGCTTTAAAGGTAATTGAATGCCTGAAGTCATCCGGGATGCCAATTAAAGAAATAAAACATTTCATTGAGTGGTGCTCTGAGGGGGATTCCACCTTACAGCAAAGATATGACATGTTTCTGGAGCGGAAAGCTTCCGTAGAAGCGCAGATGGAAGAATTGAAAAAAACGATGGAAGTCATAGAACACAAATGCTTCTACTACAAGACTGCCTTGGATAGTGGTACGGAAGATATCCATAAAAATAATAAAATAAAAAGTTCATCCGCTCATTAGGAATGGACCTTCAAATTACAGTAAAGGCGGGGCAGATTGATCTGCCCCGCCTTTCTTCAATTCATTTTTTTAATTGGTACGCCTTTTTGCCAGAAGCTTCTCCGTAAAATTCACATCAAAAAAATGAATGATGGGTCCCAGACCAAGTGCTGACACCAAAGTTCCTAAGCCTACAATGCCTCCTGCCAGGAAACAAATCAGAGCACAAAGAGCATCCGTAAACATCCGGTGCCAAAAATAAGATATTTTAGGGAAGTTCTCTCTCATAATCAGGGACAAGCTGTCGTAGGGAGCTACTCCCACCTTCGATGTCTGATACAGGGATACCCCAAAACTGCATACCACCACGCCAATTGCTACGATAACCACACGCTGCCATAACAACTGAGGTTCGCCGAACAGAGATAGCCAATTATTATGAAAGAAAGTAGCAATATATCCTAAAAGAATTGCGTTTACGAAAGTCCCGACTCCAATAAACTTTCGTCCTGTTATGAATTCGATTACAAACAATACCAGGTTCAGTAAGATCAAAAAATTCGCATATGTTATACCGACGCTCTCTGCAAGTGCCATTGCCATACCGCTGAAGGGATCATTCCCCATACCGGACAGCTTGAAAATACTAATTCCCATGCCCAGAAATACATTGCCGATAATCATAATAAGCAATCGTTTTTTATCGACGTTATGAATATATCCCCTCATATTGTCCATCCTATTTTCATATTAAAAATGCAACTTACAATAACGACGTCATTATATCATATTTTCTTGATTTGGATTGGAAAGAAATACAAAGACTACACAGAAAGGAGACGATTAAATGAAGGACGACAAGAAAGCTCCGCTTGATGGACGCGGCCCGGGTGTTGATCCCATAACCGAACCCGATTCAAGCCTGGCTGGCGATATGGGAGCAACAGGTAAGCTGGAAGAAATCGTGGGTGCTTTACAGGGCGACGAACCAGAGATCACAGCTCCCGGCATTTCTCCTGATAAACAAAAAAATACAGAAACAACGGACTGAACATTGTTTGAAGGGAACATTCCAGGAAAGAGGCTGTCCGATATTATTACAGCTAATGAGGTATCCCGTTTTATAATATTCCAGGATCCGGGATACTTTGTTATCTAATCACCTTTCCTAAAAAAACAAAGCAACTTATCCGCAGACAAGTCGCCTTTTAATACTTTAATGTCAACAGATCTACTTTATGACTTTAAGCTCACCGCTTCTAACATTATCAATTCCAACTCTTCCTGTGACAACAGCATCAAACACCATGACTGACCAACTTCTTTTGAGACAATATCATCATTGTCAAAATTGTAAAAACCTAATGACTGTAAATGCTTATACTACTTGTTCACATATGATTTGTTCAACCTGCAAACTTGGATTTTTAAAAACAGGCAATATTTTTTCCAAATACCAAGTGAAGTCGATAATATCAATATCACTTTCAACTACAATTTTATTCCTATATATTGATAAACTGAAAACCATCTCATTCGTATTAAATATAAGAAAATCGCATCCGGCTTTAGAATCTCTTCATAACAATTGAATTCCAATAGTTTCACATAACCAATTGAAATCATCATCACCTATCGGTAGAAATGTAACAATCCCCTTACTATCGACGTAATCCCAACCTTCATTTACAAAGTGCTGAATTAAATTGGGTACTGATAAAATTGCACGACTACGCTCGCTTAAAAAACCTCCAACCCCGTATATGCGGCTTCGGAAGTTATTCATTGACGCTGCATTTCGCAGTTACTCTAAGTACAGAATCCCAAAATCACAGCTTCTATGAAAATCTGGTTTGTTCGAATGAACTTTGCTCCATGTTCCAAAATGCGGATAGGTCGTATCGTCGCCGCACTTGTAAAAGTTACCTCTTATCCTTTTTCCCGGTACTGCCCGAAAATCCGAAAAATAAGATTGTACCCAAGCCCATGAGATCGAAAAGCTTAATTCCCAATACACTTCTCCTTTATCATTGATTTGATCCGTGGTGCATAGGACGTGGAAAAGTGCCGGATTGATAGTGATTGGGAAGCGATCATACCGATCCGCTCCTATCTGCAAGAGAATTGCGCCATTCGCATTAAATTCGAAATTCATATAGCGCTGGTCCGAATCAGGAGTAGGCTGAAAAAAGAACTCGATGCAGCTATCCTTATACACGGGATCATTCATGTTTCTATATGTTCGTATTGGATTCTTTTCATAAACCTTAAACTGAAGCTTCAGATCCTCCTGACTGTAATTTAATCTTGCTGTAACGACCGGGTTATACCCTTTAAGCCATTGATACTGCTTGATGATCTGGACTTCTTCTGTATCTGAACCATCCGTCTGTTTTGTCAGGCGGGAAATTACTAAGGTTTCTAATTTTCTTTCCATGGTTCATTCCCTTCTGTTCGGAATCCCACTGGGGCTAACACAGCAAAACACCCCCATTAATTAACTTGATTATTTAGACCCGCGATTCTCCGGTTTTCCAATACGCAGTTTCGATCCCCGAGATTTCGCACGGCCGTCTGCCGTTACCTGTATTGGAGGATGAAGGAGACCGCCCGCTCTATATCCCTCTCAGGCTCTCCTGCAAGGTGGCGAAGGAGGCGTCAAAATCTACCTTCCCCTCGCCCAACGGAACCTCCTGGAATATGACTTCGGAGCTTACAAGCTCTGCAATCCGTTGATGATCCAGCGGCTGATATCCGATGGCACCGTACACATCCCTTGGATCGACCGGCTGATGTCGGATGCTGTCCTTCAACATGGATGTGGACGATATAGTCCTTCAGCAGGTGTATACCATACACCGGGTCATCCCCTGTTACCATCACCATGTTGGTCCACTCTTATTTCACGCAAGGTAACGTAATTCCTTCATGGATTGCCCGGTCGGCCAGGAGAGCGATATCCATCGCCCGGCATGCATCCTCCATTGTCGGTATAGCGGGCAAGTTGTTCTCCAGCATGGACAGGAAATAGTCCAGTTGGGCACCCGTAGGCTTCACGGAGAAGTCCATATTGATCTGCCGAACCGTTCCTTTCCGGTGGTCTTCGACCTCAACCAGATTTCCCAGATGCTGATCCTCTCGCGGTCGATCGTTCTTGTAGATGATGCGGATCCGGCCTGCCGGTCCGATGAATTCCTTCCGGTTATCAGTCGGAAGCCCCTTACCCCACCCCGTCTCAAAGTAACCGATGGAGCCGTCCGACAGACGGAGGGTCATGAGTCCGTAATTGTAAGTGTACGGCGGGACTTCTTCATAGAGACGCTGCCCTATCCCGTTGACGCTTACCACTTCCGCCCCTGTAGCCCAACGCATCACATCGATATAATGGACGCCGCAATCCACGATCGGCGAGACGTCCCGGAGCAGGGACAATTGGGAAGCCCAATTTTTGGAGGGCTTCAATTGGGATAACCGGATGACCAAGGGGAAGCCGATAGCGCCCTCCCGGATCATCTTCATAACCGCCTGGTACGTGGTGTTATGGCGAAGGATGTGACCGATCAGGACCTTGGTTTTGGCTCCACGGGCCAGCTTCATGAATTCCTGTGTTTCCCGTGCATTACCCGCCATCGGCTTCTCGCATAGGATATGCTTCCCTGCAGCGAGACAATCTTTTGCGATCTCCAGATGGGATGACGGGTACGTGGCGATAATGACCAGATCCACATCGTCACGCTCGATCAAGACCCGGTAATCCGTGCTCCAACACTCGGCTCCGTATTGGCTTGCCACTAAGGAGGCCCTGTCCCGGTTCCAATCCGCCACGCCGATCAACCGGACCCGCTCCTGTCGTAATATCGCGTCCAAGTGGAGAGAGCCCATATAACCGCAGCCTATCACGACCGCCCCGTACCTTTTCATGATGCATCCATCCTATCCTTCTCACTCGCGGAGGTTATTTTATGTTAATCCAAGCTCCTTGTTGGGAGAATCCGAAGTCTCCCTACTGCGTCTAGTCTTCTTGGGCATTGATGACTTACCATTCTTCATGCATATCCTTCTCTTACATTTGTATTATACCGGATTACTACAGAATAACTTTTATCTAGTTATGATACCTTGTTACCTTTATTATATAAGAATGATGGAGAGTTTTATTTAGCTAAGAAAGTTACTTTTTGCACGATTCCGTTATTCCGTCTAATACTATGTAAGGGAGCTGTCCCGCTATGCCCCCCCTCTCCAACGCTGGTCCGCAAGCCAGTCCCCTTCCAGGAATGAACTCCCTCCATCCATTACGCGCATTTCTAGAGGGTCGCACCTCGCTTGTTCCCGAGAAGGAGGCTGTACGATTTCGAGTTGCTCTATGATATGCCATTGCGATGGAGGAGCGAACCTACACGGCGTTACCCGGGCAGCCTATCGTTCTGCTTTCCGGCGTCTACCACCGGAAGGCAAAGGAGGCTGATCCGACCACCAAACTGATCGGGATCATGGTGAATTGCAGTAGGTAGAAGCGCAGAACTTAAAATCTTGCGGTACGTGAGTACCGTACGGGTTCGCCCCCCCGCCAGTATCCAATCCAAATCGCCCAACGACAACCTCTTTTTCCCTATCATCCAGAATATCAAGATTACGATAAATCTTGCTCTTCTCAATCTTCAGATCGACCTCTTTAATGACATCATCAGCCTCGGAGCCAAGGATATCGATCAGCGTGATTTCATTTCCTTCCTTGTCTGTCCCAATTGGATCGTACAGAGATACGTCTTTCCGTGTTTTCTTCAAGGATCTAAGGTACATCAGGATTTCATTTTCAATACAACGAGCCGCAAATGTGGCCAGTTTTGTCCCTTTGTTCGGGCGATAGCTCTCGATGGCTTTGATCAAGCCAATGGTGCCGATGGAGATCAGATCCTCCATGTCTTCTCCGGTGTTATCAAATTTCTTGAGGTTATGGACACGATATGATGTAAAAAACATACCAAATACGATCGTTTCCAATTTTCCAGGAACACAAACATCGGTGCAATTGTCTCATTCATACGTTAAGTTCCTATTCGTTTTTTCTCAATTTCATCTGTGCTATATTCTTGGACAATTTGTCCTTCAGCTTAGCAATATCCTGCGTAAGATTCATCATTTATATAAACGCTTCTTTTATCTTATAGCTTAGTAAAGAACAGCAAAGTGCAATTTGTGTTCACTCAAGTCTGGATGCATTATTTAATATATATTTCCATAATTAACTTGTTAAATGACCAGCACAGTGTTATTTATGTTCGGTGAAAATAACGTATTAGACTGGATTCGTTGATTTAACGCGGTTTTTGAAATGAAAAATCGTCAACTTTTGAAAAATGAGTTTTAGACTGATCCATTATTAGAAGCAGCGGCGGACCAAGATTTGATAAATAAAGTCTTAGACTGCCGCTGTTGTCGTTCAACAAACGTTCCCCGTTAGTTGAACAAGAAAAAAGAAAAAACAAGTCACATCAATTGAAGTTCAAGAAGATCCAAATTATCGCGAACGAGGATCATTTTGTCCTTATATTCCCAATGGTCGATCAAGTTAGGCAGCTTCGTCAGATTGTAGTCTTTATTCCATGCCAACAAGTTGTGGATGCCTTCGAGCGTCTCTCGCTTCTTGTTTGGGACGATGTCCGCAATACGCTCTTCATAACGCTCCCAGATCCGTTCCTCCTGAACGGACAACGGCGTCATCAGTACGACGATCTTATCTACAGCATCAAAACTTGGCGCTACCCACGACCTGTATACGCCGTCTTTGATCCATGAATCGAGACCGGTGATTTCTCTGAGTCGGCGGTTACGCTCATCCTCCGGTGCCTTTACGCCATACTCGTTCGATTGATGATCCCAGAAAATATTGTCTAGATCGTAATGCGGGATATGGAGTTTATCGCTCAATAACTCCGCGATGTAGGATTTACCGCTTCCTGATTGTATTCGTGGAAGCACCTATGCTGAGAGTATTTCGTCGTATTATTTAAACTATCCTGCTCGTTAGCTGAACAAAGGCAGCCGATCCACTGATCGATTGCCTTTGTGTCGTTATTGAGCTATCGTGTCCCGTTAGCGTGATGATGACCTAGCCTGAGAATACTTTATCAAACACATCTTGAAGGAATATCGCTTAAACGGTCTAAATGCACCTAAAAAACAGTCTAGATAAGAGAATAAACTGTTTTTTTGATGAAGAGGCATCGGCGTATGCCCATTATGTTCGCAGGAAATTGTTATCCCAACACTAACTCAAAACGAGCAAAAATATCTTCTTCATACCACATCGTGAAATTAGTTCCCCATGTTGTGTTCAATAGTGTAAACGTAAATTTATTGTTGTCTTGATGGTATTTATTGTTATAACTTAGATTGTTATTTGTTCCGATTCCCAAAAGAGGGGCATCAATAGGTTTAATATTGATTTTTTTATCGCTGCCATCGTAAATTAACTCTTCAATCATGTGTTGCAACTTATTTCCGTGACCTACCACTTCAAAAGGTGAAATAACGGTATCAATTTTACGAATCTTAGTTAAGTACGGCGAATTCAAACGTGGTGTAATGTCAAAAGAATAAATTTCCGGATAACGAATTGCATCTTTATCCTTTAATAATAGTGCAATTTCAACTTTATCTCCAAATTGATATTTAACCTTTACAACTCTTGGAGCACCATACTCCTCCACAGCTCTTTGGCTATACTTTAAAGTTGCAATAATCGAATCATTTTCCATAACTAATTTCACAACATGTGGTGTGAAATTTTCATTCAATTGAATTCGTTTTTGAATTTCCATTCCTGGCTTTAAGAAGTCAATTGCCCACCAATTATGTTGTAATTCACGCAAATAGTTGTAACGTAGGTTATCATAGTCATTTTGCCCAGCAATTGTATAGTTCAGAACCCCGAGTTTGTTGTCCTGATCAAAGTAAAGTGTTCCATCCTTTTCTAAGTGGTTAATTGAACCATCGCTAGCAAACATAACTTGATACCCGTTTACCGAAATCAATTCTTCCAAACCACATTCAATACCTTGGTTTTCAAAGATATGATATGGAACTTCGATAAGTTTTTTAATGTTATTTTGATCTTTAGGCTCCAAACAAGCTATTGCACGATCAACGTTCTTCCGTTGTTCTTTCCATGAAGACTCATAAAATTTGTACGAACGATCAGTCCACTCATTATAAGTGAATTGCATTTCGCCAACAGTTGCATCTTTAACAATTCCATAAGAGTAAGTTAAATCAAGATCCGTAATTTGGTCTAAACTACGCGCTCGTTGGAAGTCTTTCTTTTCATAATTCATATAGTCACTGAAATAGCGTTTGATATCCATTCCCCAAGTATGCTCTGGAACTAACATCGCATAGAAGTTAGCATCATCATTTTCTATTTTGTTATCAAACATGTAATTAGTTAAAATCCGATAATCACGAATGATTTTCGGATCAGACATCATTCCATGAATCCATGTGTCCCCAATCTCCTCTGTAATAACTGGCAGTTGGTCACGTACTTCCCAAATTTCATTTGCAAACTGATCCATTGAAGTCAATTCAAGCTCATAGTCTGGATACTCATTCGCCATTTTTGACAAAAAGACGTTTATTTTCTCTTTTGTTCCTGGACCACTATTATCATGAGTATGCATAAACGCCAGCTTGTTATCTATGCAATCAATTCCGATTACGCCACCATAGTCGTCTGAATAAGAGACAATTATCTCACTTTCGCCATTCTTCCATAGAAATGTATCTGGAACTTCTGGAATTGAGCTCGAGCCATTTACACCAATGTGTAGGAATTTAATTCCTTGACGATATAACTCATCAACAATCCCGATAGTATGTCCTGGGACGTCAGTCATCTTTGCGCTTGTTGTTTTGTATCCATAACGAGCATCTAACTTCTTTGAGATTGAAGTCATGTAATGTAAAGTTTGAGGTGTCATAGTTTCAGATTCAAACGTACACGGGATTGCGTGCCAGCGAATGTAACCTTTCTTTATGGCGTCATCTAGCTTTTTACAAGCTTCTTCATCCATGTTTTTGAAGTAATATTCAATAATAAAGCTACCTGTTGTCCAAACAAAGTCTTTGCCCTCTTTTCTTAAGTCTTCAGCTAAAGTGATTGCGTTTTGAATGTAATCATGGCAATACTTGTGCAAGACATTTTCTGCTAAATCGGTAAAACCAATGTCAAAATGAGTTTTGTTTACCACATAGATTTTTTTCATTTCTATAATCACGCCTTTCTTAGTCATAATACGTCGTGAAATAATTGATTTCAGGCTTTTACTCCACTTTTGTTTCTACAAGGTTCGGCCATTCCAATTTGGACTCTGAATCATGATCTCTCATAAAAAACCTCTTAATAATCCCAGGCTGTCGAGACTTTCTCGACAGCCTGAGGACATCATTGAATGATGTCCTCTTCGACGTGGGTTATGAGCTATCAAATATGTGGATTAAAATCAAATGCGACCCAAACGTATGCAATCTGCAATAATACCAAGGGTAAGCTTATGTTCCTTCTCGAAACGCTCTTTCTTTAATGATTCGAACAGCTTTTACTTCAGCTTTAATCGAAAATTCTGCTATGTTCTAACATAGGCCTTGATTGTCCCCATTTTTTTTCCTACGCTATTACCATGAGGGCGTATCGAATAGCTGCCAACCATTGCAGGAATGATAAATGTTTCAGCATAATGAACTATAAATGGCTCAAAGGCATTTGTAGGGCTTTCGACTATAGCTTCCTCCCCCTCTATTAGATTGAGAACATTGACACCGCCATCAGTGTTATGGATGACTGGTCCTGAGAACCAATGTCTTCTAGTTTCAATAAACTGCCTGTCGTGTAAGCCTGTCTTTTCTTCGATCCATCCATCGCCTTCACCTATTTGTTCTAGACAATTGATTATATTTTCACTGACCCACTTCTCGTCTCTTTCCCATTGAATAGAATTGATTCCGTGTTCAAGATGGACAGGTCTTGGTATCCCATCCATCCCCAACCGTCCCCAATCCCATAATTTAAACGTGAAGTAATTGGGTGTTGCACTTATTTCTAATACCAAGGAATCTTTACCCTGCGAATGAATAGTACCTGCTGGTATTAAAAAATGGTCATGCTTTTTAGCTGGAAATTGATTAATATACTTTTGGTCGTCAAATTTACTGCCTTCATCATATGATTGTTTTAAATCTTGAATCATTTCATTGGAATTTATATCATCCTTGACACCCAAATAAACGATAGCATCTTCTTTTGCATCAACGATGTAATAGCTTTCATCTTGCGTATAATGCACCCCAAACGTTTGTTGCGCATAATCAACCAATGGATGAACCTGTAAACTAAGATTTCCGCCCCCAAAAGTATCTAAAAAGTTAAATCGAATCGGGAACTCCGCGCCAAAACGTCCATATACCTTTTCACCCAAAAGATCAACTGGATGTCTAAAAACAGCATTAATAGCTGGGACTTCAATTTTTACGTCCCCGTATCTTAAAAAAAGACTATTTTCTTCTGGTACACCATTAAAGCTCCAAGCATAGTTTTCAACTGACGGATCAAGACCAAGCTTTTCTTTCATCCATTGCCCTCCCCATACTCCAGGGGCAAAGTAAGGAATCACTCTAAAAGGCTGGCTGACTGTTTGCTTTAATCCAGCTAAGTAGGTTGCCCCCTCTACCAGCTTTGGTTCATTGCTGCAGTTCGTATCTAATAGATAATCTATTTTTTCAAACAACTTCCTTTTATGTCTGTCCGCAACTGGCCATTCAAAGAAATAGCCTCTTTTAATCTTTCTAACCGCATCCTCATTATGGTTGTCTGCTCTCCAATTTGAAATTTCATTATTACTATATCTTTTTTGGATTTCCCACCTTGCCAAATCAGCATATATGAGAATATCAGGATCACATACAAGAGTAGCACCAGAACCATAAATAATGATTAAACCGCTATCAATGTTACTAATAGCACTTCTAGCCTCTTCCAAACGTTCATCATCTAAAAAATCCCCGAAATTATGAAGCGATATCTTCCCAAATACTCTATCCGTTGTTAGATGAAATTTAATCATATCCGTTACTTTATCGCTAGAATAATATAAATCATCTGCAAAAATTGTATAGGCAGGTTCCATTACTGAAACAAGATTAGCTTTTAGTTCTTCCATTCTTACGCCAGGATAACAATCGACGGTAACGATAGTCTTTTGCTTTCCTAGTCTGATTATTGCCCGATTAAGCTCATTCTTAATGTTTCCGTAATCTTGCCAAGCATGATCATTTGAATTGGATACTAGTATCTCTGGGTACATATTAAAATTAGCCATTATTTTATTCCTTCCTTCTAATAGATTGCTTTAATAGATTTGCTACACCTTTAAATGTACTCAGTGAGGTTTCTTCAGAACATTCAATGTTTACCGTTTTGTTCTCAAGCGTTTCATAAACCCCATTCATAAACAAATCTTTACTTTTTGTAATTTGACCGCCAAGAATGATCGCATCTGGTTTAAAACTTTTTATATATGGATTTAAAGCTTTTCCTATATATTCTCCAAACATTCGGAATGCCATCTTTGCCCTCTGGTCTTCATTTTTGCCCATAGCGGCTAATGTTTCCACTTCGTTGTCTGATGTACTAAGGCCTAATTCATTCGCCAGTTTTAAGATACCTCTTTTAGAAATATAGTCATCGACTATGGATTGCTTAAATGGTTGATTATAGATCCATCCATTTTCCGGTACATCTTGTCTGTCTTTTACCAATTTCCCATTTTCCATAAATGCCGATCCTGCCCCCGTACCAATCGTTAAAAAGATGGATTTGTTGTAACCTCCAGCCTTGCCGGATACATATTCTCCTAAAGCAAACAGGCTAGCATCATTATCAAAAACAATCTGAAACTCATTACTTGTCTTTGAATGAAAAGAACTTTCTTGTTTAAGACGATTTATTAATAGATCACGAAGGTTCACTTCGTATATCTCTTCAAATTTATCGATACCTTTGATGTAACTTATCCCGCTTTCATAATCAAATGGACCTGGAAATGCATAGCCAACTCCAGTTATTTCGAAGTCTTTATCCAAAATTCCATTTGTTTGCTGCTTAATGATGAACACCAAATGTTCAATGATACCTTCTTTAGTCTCTTTTGATTTCGAGGGGAAGATGGCATACGAGTTAGGAACTATTTCCCCATCGTCGTTTAAAACAGCTGATTTTATAAACAATCCTCCGACATCAAATGCGATCGAATATTTATTCATTACAACTCTTCACATCCCTTTTTGGCAAAATACCCTTTTTATATTGGATCATTCAATATTTAATTTTAGTATAAATCTTGTTCTCTCCTTAATCTTTTGAGAAACCAGTCATATTTTTATAAAATCGAGACATTCGTGATACACTCGTGGAGAAATATGCTACTATCAAAGCGGGAACATTAATGTGGTTCATCATTATTTTGAAAGGGGAAGACAGCCATGGAATGGACTGATTTGTTTATAGATGGTTCAATTGCTCTTAATCAGGAATCTATTCAAGTCAACGGAAGTGATGTTTCCATTCTAATTCACTATTGGGGTGCTCAACCCGATCATTACAATAACAAGCCACATCAACATTCTTATTTTGAACTGTGTTATATTGTCAACGGTGAAGGTGAGTATATGGATGATGGACATTCATTTCATATAACGAGTGGGTCCCTTTTCCTTTCCCGCCCCTTCGTTAAACACCAAATTTTAAGCGAAACTGGATTGGAAATTATTTTTGTTGGATTTGAAATTATAAAAACAAAATCAACAAAGAAATTAATAGAACTTTTCACTAATCTAGAAAAAACGAAAAAATTCATTATTAATAACGCTAGCCAATCTCCCGTTGTAAAACTATGGACTTCGATCCTCGTTATGGCCTGTGATTTTTACCTATTGTTCAACGACTGCTTTCAAGGCTTATGTTCTTCTTTCTATTCAAGTATTGTTGGTTTATTTAATGAACAACAAATTAAATACAAAAAGAATAAAGAAATTCGTATTTATTCGTCCTTAGTATATCAAGCGAAGCTATACATCCATGACAACCTATCTCAATCATTGAAAATGAGCGATGTAGCGGATTTTATTCACATTTCAGAAAGACACTTATCACGTATTTTCCAGGATGAATTAGGCCAATCGTTTTCAAATTATATTAAAAGAGAGAGAATGAGAAAAGCCAGCATCCTCCTCTCAGATACCGACCTTACCCTCAAAGAAATTTCAGAAATGTCAGGTTTTAAAACAGTTCACTATTTTACCACTGTCTTTTCAGCAGAAATGGGAATGCCACCTGGGGAGTTCAAGAGAAAGCTCAACCAACAAACGCTATTAGTACCAGAATATACTGAGACTTATTTACAGAGCGCTTCTATAAACTGATCAAGAATCTGAATAGCGTTTTTTTGTTTTCAACCAGCAAATCAAAGCACTTTGGGGATATACGTATTCGACTTGTTTTATATATTAATCTTATGAAAAAATCGACAAGTGGTAGTGTGCCCTTCAAGTAGACACTCAAAAAAAACCGATGTTATCATGAGGAACGAGTGAAACTTGGAGGGGTGTTAGGTATTGATGATTTTGCTATCCTTGAAGGTCATACCTGCAATACGGGGTTGCATGATTTGCGTGGTGACTCTTTGCTGGACATCATTCTAGGCAGGACATCGAAAGAATTACTTGCTTATTATGAGAATCATCCTGCGATGGGTCTGCTTAATCCGGTTGCCGTAGTTATGGATTTAGCGCATTTTTCCCGCAGTAGGGGCAACTTGGAAGCACGATCATGGGAGTCACCTTCAGAAATATTGAATCGTTCGCTTCATTTGGAATGAGTTTACTTACACGAAACTATGGTAGACCTAAAAATAATTTCGGAGCCAAGGATATCTATGAGCGTGATTTCGTTACCCTCTTTGTCCGTTCCAATCGGATCGTGCAGAAATACATCTTTACGTGTTTTCTTGAGCGAACGCAGGTGCATCAGAATTTCGTTTTCGATACAACGGGCAGCAAAAGTGGCTAGCATTGTCCCTTTGTTCGGGCGATAACTTTCGATAGCTTTAATCAGGCCGATGGTGCCGATGGAGATCAGAACCTCCATATCTTCCCCAGTATTATCGAATTTTTTGAGGTTGTGGACACGATGTGATGTCAAAAAAAATAAACCAATTACAGCTTTACTATTATCAATAACAATTAATTGATCAATCAACTCTAAGTGAGATTATTCATACTTGTTAAATTGCGTCTAACAATATCCTCGGTTTCAATATGATAGCCACCGTTTTTCACACGTAGAGCAATACATTCAATATTTAGCCGAACATCTGCTAGTCCCACATAAAACACAATAATTTCAAAGCCTTATTCCTTTGTATCCCTCATCTGCCTTATAACGTTACCACCCGCTAAAGTGGTTTCCACAATGAAATCCCACTTATTCCAGATATACTACCTGGCTATTCTTATGGCTTCTTTCCCAGCAGATAATTTACTCTTTTCAGGATGCCCATTATTGATCTTGCGGGCTAGTGCATCTGGAATCATCAGTGATTCTGCTTTATGCCATTCTCCCATATAGAAATCTTCCACTTTCATGAAATGAAAAACATAATATTCTCCGTTAATTATTAGCTGTTCCTCTTCTTTTTGATTTCGTGAAATTCAAGGTTTTTGATGATGCAGCCGGATGATGATACTCAATATCCTACGGACCCTAAAACCTATCATATAACGTTATCCATTTAACAAAATAATTTACACATACATTACACGTAATAATTAAAAATGCCTTTTTCTCCTTTTTATAAACTCAAAATATATTAAATTCATAATATTTATTGACTGAAACAAATGCAAGTGTTATATTTCCTAACATTAAATAATAAAATACATAAAGGAAAAGGAGATTACGCACATGAATAAGTTCAAACGTCTACGTGAAACAAAAAGAGATCATTCTGGTTCCACCCGATCTGAATATTCACCAGCAAAAAAAAATTGGAGTAAAAAGCAATTTATAGCTACTTCAATTGTGTTATCTGTTATTGCTACGAGTATAATTCCGTTCCAAACAGCTGACGCTTTAACTAGAGTTACTTCAGAAAGTGGCACAGTATGGGAGATTCACGATGTTTTTGCTCCTAGCTTAGACACAGGAAGTTTACGTACAGTTGGTGCTACACAAGTACAAGGTTTCGGCAATATCTTTGTTAAAGTGTCCTCGCCTTCAGCTCCACTGATGAATGGTCAAATGATGCGTGGGTTTGACTTGAAATACGATGGCGTTAATAAGTTTACTTCGGCTCAATCTGTAAATCTAGGAAATGTAACTGTAACACGTGAGGTGTATGTGGATACTATTCATAATCGAACGAGATTCTTTGATACATTCACTAATAAAAATGATGTCGCTATAAAAGTTGATGTATCATTCGGTGGCTCTTTAGGATATGGTACAACAACAAATGCTTCAGTAGTTAAGGCAACCTACTCAGGCGATCTAAAGGTAACAACAGATGATTCATGGATTGTTGTAGATAGCAGTGCCAGAAACAATAAGCCGCTAGGCGTTGCAGTGGGATCTCCAAAGCCGTTTGATAATGGATTAACAGGTCTAGGTAATCAGCAACAGGATCCATTCACAATACCATTAGCTGAGTATGGAAATGAAGCGAATTTCTATGGGTTCATTAATTCACTAAATATTGGGCCGGGCGAATCGAAGTCCCTAGTAAATTATGTACAAGTTGGAGAAGCTGGTGAAGAAGGGTTGAAAAATCTGGTTGCTATGCTAGATGGACTTAATAGTCTGCTGGATGTAACAGGATTAACAAACGCACAAATTCGTTCAATTAGCAACTGGGATACATCTGCTATAGAGGGACTTGATACTGGAGATCATCTGGATATTCCAAATGCTCC
Organism: Paenibacillus sp. FSL R5-0744; assembly: GCF_037972555.1. NCBI lineage: Bacteria > Bacillati > Bacillota > Bacilli > Caryophanales > Paenibacillaceae > Paenibacillus > Paenibacillus sp. FSL R5-0744. Next base: position 1,623,427 of record NZ_CP150228.1, on the reverse strand, counting down.
TGCGGCCAAAGAATTAATAACTTCATCGCCGTATGATGTAAAGAATAAATCAATTGCAGAAATGCAGAAGGATATGATTAATGGTAAAACTTCTTCTGTACAAATTACTCAAGCCTATTTAGATAGAATTAAGGTATACGATGAGGGACAATTGGGATTCCATGCATTCCTGCATGTATCTGAAACTGCTCTTAACCAAGCAAAAGCTGCTGACGATGCCCGTGCACAAGGTGTAAAAGGTGATTTATTGGGTATTCCAATTGCGATAAAAGATATTTATGACACAAAGGATATGCCTACTACAGGTGGCAGTAAAGCTCTTGAAGGCTGGCAGCCTGATTCCGATGCATTCCAAGTGAAAAAGCTGCGGGAAGCTGGAGCTGTAATTATTGGTAAAGTAAATACTTCTGAGTTTGCTAACAGCGGAAGCTTTAGTGAGAGCGGCTGGCAGCAAACATGGAATGCACTCTATCCATCAAAAACATCTTTTGGCTCAAGCGGCGGGTCTGCAGTATCTGTTGCAGCTGATTTTGCAGCAGCAGCAATGGGATCGCAAACAGGGGTATCTCTCTATGCACCAACTACAGGCGCTAGCTTAAAAAGCTTCCGGGGTACAGACGGTATGGCAAGTACTACAGGAGTACTTCCACTCACTTGGGGACAAGATTATGCAGGTCCCATTGCTAAAACAGTAACTGACCTAGCTATTATATTGAATACTACAACGGGTACGGACCCACAAGATATTTTCACAGTCACTGCTGATGCAGATCATAAGCGTCCAGTGGATTGGAAGGAATCTCTGGATGCTAATGCATTGAAAGGAAAGAAAATTGGATATATCCCTGCATCCTTTGTATCTGCATATGCTGATGATGATACTGGACGGGCAGTGATGGATAAGTTCTCAGAGCTTCAAGCAGCGGGGGCGACAATGGTTGAAATGTCAGCTGTACCATCAGGCCCTAGTCGTCCTTCAGGTATTAATGGATCTACTGAAGGTTGGGCACGTTATATTGAGCTTCATAGGGACTTCCCTTATATTGATGGAGCAAGTGTACTAGCTTCAGATAAGGTGCTTATCTATAATCAAAGAGGATATAGTACTCCAACTCGTATGACTGAACAAGCTGTACAAGATTACATTAAGTATAGAACAGACTATAAGGAAGTTATTAAAAACTGGATGGACGCGAATGGCGTTGATGCTGTTGTTTATGCAGGTTTTATTAGTGACGTATATAACAATGACGCATCAGCTTCTCAATTAAGTTCTGACCGTAACACGGGCGTATTAACCTCTAATGTGGGTCTCCCTACGGTAGTTGTTCCTGTAGGAACGAATGACAGCGGATATTCTATTTCTATGCAACTGGTTGGTAGAGCATGGGACGATGCAAAAATTTTAGGCATGGGCTACGCTCTTGAGCAACAAAGTCAAGCTAGACTACTTACAACATTTGCTCCAGCACTTCAATATGTTTCAAACTCTACTAATCCTAATCCAAACACAGATAATGGACCAACCAATCCAAATACTGGAGGAGGTACACCTCCAGCAGTAACAACGCCTATAGAAACAACGGCACCTGCAGAAACAATAACACCAGCAGATAAGCCGAAAGTTGTTAGTTTTGTAGATACAATGAATCATTGGGCAAAAGCAAGCATTGACGCACTAATTGCTAAGGGATTATTGACCGGTTATTCCGATGGAACATTCCGTCCAAATTCAGGTTTGACTCGTGCCGAAGCAATTAAAGTAATTGCAACTTACATGGGACTTGAAGGACAAGAAAGTAACTTTATAGATGTATCTCCAACTCATTGGGCGAATAAGTTTATTGGTGCAGCTGCTGGATCAGGCTTGATGAACGGATATAGTGACGGAAGATTCCGTCCAGATGAGAAGATTAGTCGTGGTGAATTAGCGGCACTAATCACTCGAGCTTTTAAGCTAACAGGTACTGGAAACACATCATTCAAAGATGTTACAAGAAATGCATGGTATTATGATTCCATTGATGCACTCGCATCCAATAATATTATTACAGGATACGCAGACAGTACATTTAAGCCTGAAAAAGATACTACTAGAGCAGAGTTTGCAGCAATTGTTTCCAGATTACTAGGAACTATTAATTAAAAGAAATTCAATTAAAAATGACAGAGTACTGGAGTAACCGCGTTTACAGGAAGGGCCATCCCGAAAGGGATGGCCTTATAACTTGCCGTTACAGATAGTGCGATGAACCGTATCATAAGTAGGGCGAACCCTATCCACACAAAAAACGACTCATCCGTAGACAAGTCGCTTTTCAAGTTTTATTATTAATGGATTATTACTGTGTAATTGTCATCAGTCTTACCGCTTCGCCTTATAAAACTCATGATACAGCTTCATGAGTGCCCTCTTCTCAATCCGCGAAACATAACTCCGCGAAATCCCAAGCTCCTTGGCAATTTCCCGCTGCGTTCGCTCTTCCCCGCCTGTATCCAATCCAAAACGACCCACCACAACTTCCTTCTCCCGGTCATCCAGAATATCAAGGTTGCGATATATCTTGCTCTTCTCAATCTTAAGATCGACCTCTTTAATGACATCATCAGCCTCGGAGCCAAGGATATCGATCAAAGTAATTTCATTACCTTCCTTGTCTGTCCCAATCGGATCGTGCAGAGATACATCTTTACGAGTCTTCTTCAACGATCTAAGATGCATCAGAATTTCGTTTTCGATACATTGGGCAGCAAAAGTGGCTAGCTTTGTGCCTTTGTTCGGGCGATAGCTCTCGATGGCTTTAATCAGGCCGATCGTGCCGATGGAGATGAGATCCTCCATGTCTTCCTCAGTATTATCGAATTTTTTGACGTTGTGGACACGATACGATGTAATACTAGAAATGGACAGAATTATGCATGTCTCTGGGCAAGCAAACAATTAAATAGCCACGTGGAGTTCTTACGCTCCTATGTGGCCTTACACTTAACTATCTTGAATTTCCTTCTTCAATTACAATATTTCTACTACTATCTTCCCAATCATATATTTTTCCAAACATTACCTCCATTCCGCAAGTTGTACAACTAAATAGATATCTTGATTGTATTGAATTTTCTTCTCCCTTACTAATATCACAAATAGTTACTCTAATTTGGGAGTGATCCCAGTCTGATTGACTACAACAGTTACAAACCAGTTCCTTTCCCCATATTTTAATAGTAGCCATGTTACCTCCTAAAAACTAATATTCTTAGCCGATTGATCTTAATAATACTGTATAAAAGTGAGGTTTGGTATTTGCACTCTCGTATGTCATAAGCCAATTATCAACATTTCTTTTAACCTCATCTGTAATATTACAACGAAAAAGTCCCTTAACTACAGAGAAAAACTCAGGGCATCTTTCACCGCCTTTTCGTCCCCCTGCTGCGTCACTTTCTCTTGACGTACCCCGGTACGCCTGCGAAAAAGTTTCTGGCTTGGAACTAAATTCGGCAAAATCTGCTCCTTTAGGAGTTCTAAGACACACCCTAATCGAACTTTCGCGGGATTCCTGCACCGTAGAGAACTGGACTCGTCTCATCTCTTGGTATTGAACCACTCTACAAGAATCGCAGCCGTATCATGGGGCTGAAATACCGGAAAATAATGACCATAGGGTACATCTACGCATTTAACCTGTGGATCGATTTCCTCAGGATAGTGGTAATCCTCATCTTCCTTGCCCCAGACCACTACTGTGCTCTTCGCCTGATCAGCTTTACTCCACGTCCCCATCGATAACTTGTCTTGGACTCCTTTGACCTTCCCGGTATGAATCCAGCGTAACAAATCGGTATGCGCACCCGCAATGCGTGGAGATTGCATACTGGACCTCACCTTTTCTGCAAATCTTCTAATTACACGGTGATCCGTGTCACGGTTTGATTGAAGCATACGATTCCAGCCAGCTTCGGATCGCCCGGCCAGAAGGGTACGCACGAAACCTCTTGGCATACGGGAAGCCATACGCAGAGCTTTCTGGTTAGAGTTATGACCTGCGGGCTGCAATAAACCAAGCTGAATATCGGTGCGTCCGCTCCTGATTGCCGCCGTAGCTGCAATTGCGCCCCCAACAGAGTGACCGATCAGCTTCATCGGGCCTTCCAACTCGCGAAGTGCGGTGAGTAGTTCATGCACCTGGCCTTCAAACGCTTCACTCTTCTGATGAACAGGTGACCGACCGAATCCGGCCAGATCGACAAGCCATACCGGGTTTCCTGTCAGTTCCCGAATCCGTTCTCCCAAAGGTAACATCTCATCGGCACAACTAAGCAAACCATGTACGATGATCCACGGCTCTCCTTCACCATCCCAACCAAGTGCAGCCAAATTTCCGATCCGTGATCGAGTACAACCGGCTGGATAAGTCCCAGATAATGCATGACGGAGACGATAATCCAAGTCGGCTGTCACAAATGGAAGCTGTTCCCTGATATCAGGCCAGGATTGTCCCATACGTGTGAACAGAGCCTCCGTCTCTTCCACCGGAAATGTTCTGTTGGTAATAAAAGAAACCGATTCTGCTGGAACACCGCTGATCCGCGTACCGCCTGATTTCATCGCCCATTGAATCCATGTCAGTGGTACAGCCCATTTGGGCTTTGGAACATCCATTTGCTGTGACAGAAGATGCAGTAATTCCTTCATGCTAGGACTATCTTCTTTGCGCGCCAAAAGTGGATACGTTCCTCCCACTGGAGCTGTTTCTTTGGATAAAAAGACAAGGGTCTTTGCAACCACATCATTCTCCACAAGCGGCAACCAATACGATGAACCTCCCGGTACAACAGGCATGAATCGTTTCTGAATCGCCTGAATGAGCAGTCCGATACCACCCGTTTGCTCGGTTTCACCCGTGGGTCGCGGTCCCACGACTGTACTTGGATTGACAACAGACAACGGATACTGATTCGCCTCTGCATGTTCACGGATATACAGATCAGCGTGAAATTTCATTTCTTCATATGCACTTTCATGATTTTCTAGTTTGTTGACCTGAATGTGCTCCCCTTTTTCGTTCCGTTGTCCATACGGGCTCATAAATCCAACAATATGGATAAAGTGTCTCAGTCCGCGTGTACGATGGATCTCGCCAGCCAGTTCCGCCACTTCCTTCGCGCCGTTCATAAAAATTTGTTCTGCTTCTTTACGCTCCAGAGTAACATCCATCGTGCCGCCAGCATGAATGATGACGTCTGCTTCGAGAACAAGCTGCCGATCAGTCAATACAAGGCCGAGACCTGGTTTGGACAAATCGCCGTGGATAAATGTAATTCGGTCGAAGTTCTTCACTCCGTAAGCTTGCAGCACAACTCTGGCTCTTGGTTCGGAGCGAACAAGCAACAACAATTTTGTGTCCCCAGCCGCGAGTTGTTTTACTGTTTCCTTACCGATAAAGCCTGTACTGCCTGTCATGAAAATGATTACTGGTTCAATTGCCCTCTTGTTAATAACCTGCTTTATGTCCCTAGTGTGCTCCGTATTTGTTTCACGAGTAGTATGAACATTCATTGTGTATTCGCCCATTTTAGTACTATAAAGTACTAATAATATTCAAAAAAAGAGCTTCGTTTACCGAAGCATCTGACAAAAAGTACGTGCTGATTGTTCAATAATTCCTGTATCACGCGCGGTCTCCGCAAGCACAAGGGAACCTTCCATTGCCGCAATAAATAATGCTGCTGCTGGCCCCGGCTCGATTCCTTTACGAAACTCCCCGCCATCCAGCCCCTGTTGGAACAATTTCTCCATCATCGGCTGCAACTCACGAAAGAAACGGGATATGCTTTCTTTTACTTCCGGTGCACTGGCTGGTGTCTGCATATACAGTGTAATAAACGGACAACTTCCTTCATAATCCCGACCCTCTATGCCTGCAGACAGTAACGCCATAAACGAATAGATGCGTTCAGTTACCTCTCGTTCACGCTGACTGAGCAGCAGGTAAAGATCTGATTCATACTGGGCGATCCAGTACTGCACCACAGCCTGAAGTAATTCCTCCTTGTTTTTAAAATGGTAATAAATATTCGACTTGGATACTCCGCTAACCCGTACTACCTCATCCATACTAACGTAGCTGTACCCCTGACGCAGAAATAACTGTGCAGCCACTTCAACTGCCTTGGTCCGGTTAACCGGATTGGAACTCTTAGATTTAGAAGATCCATTGTTCAATTTTATATTTGTCATATATAGAACTATATAGTACTAATCAAATAAAAACAAGTTTTTTTGTAAATCAAAAGATCCTCTTTCACCTCAACTCCCTCCTACTTGTCCGCATATAGTATTAACGCTGTGTTAAAAACGTCATGGAATTATTAAACCGCTTCTGGTTATCCACATTCCAGAGATATTCACGAGGTTATTGGATCTGATCGGCAGATTCATCCTCTTTAATCAAAGCGACTAGGGCGTGTTAGTGACTCAAAAATATATTTTCATTATATCCATATTATTACCACATCATTTCAACTCTTGTAGATATAAGTCTAGCAACAATTATTACTACTTTTTTTTGCTATCGATCATTTTAGAGTTATCTATCTAGAAGCTTATTCCTACATTCAAAACATATATATATTAAATCTATGCATCATTTAAAGTATTCTTCTGAACACCACTTTATTTTTATTTCGCTACTTTTTTCATGAATTTTTATTAACTGGTTTAAAACAAAAATTTGTTGAACTATATCTTGAGCTATAAAAAACTGTCTCTTAAAATAATTAAGTTGCTTCTGATATGGACCTTGATGCTTTTCATTGTTCTCATATACATGTAACAATTGAATATGGAGATCATATATTTCTTTGTATGTCATAAAACAACCCTCAGCAGTTACAAAGTTAATTTTCTGAATATGCTTTTTTATGTTCATTTATCCCAACGACTTGAATTAACAAAAAAGCAACTCCCCTGTTGGCAAGTCGCTTTTAAAACACTGTATAGTGAATCTTTAGTTATTATCTAAGACCCTACCGCTTAGCCTTATAAAACTCATGATACAGCTTCATCAGCGCCCTTTTTTCTATTCTCGAAACATAACTTCGCGAGATCCCTAACTCCTTAGCAATCTCCCTCTGTGTCCTCTCTTCTCCACCTGTATCCAATCCAAACCGCCCCACGACAACTTCCTTTTCACGATCATCCAGTATATCGAGATTACGATAAATCTTACTCTTCTCGATCTTAAGATCCACTTCTTTAATGACATCATCCGCTTCTGAGCCAAGGATATCGATTAGCGTGATTTCATTACCCTCTTTGTCTGTCCCAATCGGATCGTGCAGGGACACGTCTTTCCGCGTTTTCTTCAATGATCTTAAATGCATCAGAATTTCGTTTTCGATACATCGGGCAGCAAAAGTGGCTAGCTTTGTGCCTTTGTTCGGGCGATAGCTCTCGATGGCTTTAATCAGGCCGATCGTGCCGATGGAGATCAGATCCTCCATGTCTTCCCCAGTATTATCGAATTTTTTGAGGTTATGGACACGATACGATGTAAGCTCCCCTTTGTTTTTAAAAGTTCACACTCGGAAAATCACTTTACGTCTGCTGGTAATTCACAGTTAAGTTCAGGCAAGCTTCGCACAAATGTATAATTAAAGTCACTCACTGCCCTCGACCTGTTCCATCCATTTACGCAATAAACTTCATCGTCACCAAACAGCAGAGGTACACAAGATATTCCGCATGATCCAGGCCGGATGTCCTCCAATCTGTGTCGCATGAGCCTCAAGCGTCCAATACGCATTTTCAAAGGCATGATGATGAATTGGAGTGTTCTTACTCGATCAGCGATTGGCCTGTTATCAGGTGAGGCACTGACTGCTTAATCCGCATTCGACTATGATACTTGTCCGCATCTGGATTTCTCGATAACATCATATGAGAAAGAGCGCGGCGATATAAGCTGCAGTTGAATAAAACTATAAAATGTGTTTTAAAATTGAATAAGTATCATAATCCCCGGATTGTATACTTGCAAGAGATCGGAGTCGTTGTGCTAAATTTTTCGTGGTTGTTTTTGAACAACTTAACATATAAATGAGGCCAAAAGACAGGAAATGAGAATGATGGGTCAATTCTTGAATTCTTTCAGGGTGATATGCAATCTTTTGGAGTTTCGCCATTATTTCTAATAATAATTCCCGTTTTTTTTCGAACGAAACGAACTTTTTCTTTAAATCATCTTCATCAGTTCCAAACGAATACCTTATTAAAGAAATAAAAATATTTTTAAGTACAATACTTTCATTAAATATACCAAAATGAAACGGTGTACATGAAATACGAATATAGACTGCATTCGGTGGGGTCTCAATTCGAGTAAAGGGTTTACAATTTCCGTTTACCATTGCTCTATAATCACAGTCTGAGTCAAATAAATCTAAGGGGCCATCGCGTAAAGCGGACTCCATTCGGTAAGCTTGTAGTTGGCTATCAATAAATGCCCCTCCTAAATCAAGTAGTAGCTTCCCGATATGTCCAGATCGAGCAACCCGTGTAAGAGACTTAATTTTACTCTCTAATATGATGACATAATTTTCAACTAAACAGATACCGTCTGATTCCGCTTCCTTTCCATCGTAAATGTATTTACCCGAATATACCTTTTCACCAAGGTGGGTGGTCATCCATTGTTGAATAAATCGTTCGAACACCAAGCCAAAATCTCCCGGATGTCCCAGTAAACCTTTAATTTTATCATATAGGCCAAAACAACTTATAGATGGAAGAGGCAAGAAATACTCAAGTTCTTTATTAGGGACTGGCACAAGCCACTCAGAATCAGCATCTATATGAACAACATCTAGTGGGTGCTGGAAATTAGCATTTAGATTTTTGGTACTAGATAGCTGATTTAGATAGGTGACAATTACATCAGGAGAAACCCTCTTGTAAAGTCTGCTAATTAGCTCATCTGCAGTTATTTTATTCTCTGAACCAGTGGTTTGTTGAGATGAAATTGCAATAGACATGATCTCTCTAGAGATTACCATGATTGCCTCTTTTTCAATACCGATCCTCTCTATAAGCTCCTCACGATATGATTCCAGTATCACATTCAACATCGTCAATGTACTTTCAGGAGGGTACTGAGTTTCTTTATACAGAGAGTCGTGAAATATTGCTTTCTGAAGATATGGGATCGGATCATTGACGAACATTAACTGAAATTCGTTATCGATAAGATAATCATATAAATGTAATAGAACTTCAGTAATTTTCTCAATGGCTTTTAGTGTTTCAGGATATCCTTTTCCTTCAGCAACACTAGGTAACGTTACCGTTTTAAGCGCAAGGTTGTAAAGGAACTTTCGCGTTACTTTATTTGAACGATTATACATTTCAGTGGATGAATCAAAGGCCTTTTTATATTCTTCTAACACGTATTCTAAAAATCTAACTGGTCCGTAGCTTTGTATTCTTTTTTCTATACGTAAAAATAATTCTTCTGCCACTTCTTCGCGATTCATTAAAATACCATCTTCAATAATTCCTTTAGGAACATGCTTTTCGACATACCAAACTGTCTCTGCATACCGCCAATATTCTATATCAAGCCTCTTACTTGATTCAAAGTTACCAAATGTAAAATGACTCAACCGCTTTATCCATACCGAAAGCATAATAATTTGGGAGATACGGATCATAGAGAGCTGTTTTCCCTTGTTATTAAGTTCATCTATAGCTGTTAGAATAAATCCAGAGAAATAACCCAGGTAATCGTAATTATGACTAATATCAATTTTGAACTTTAAGTGATGGTATAAATGAAATTTTTTTAGCTCAATAACTTTTTCCCTAAGTAGCGCTGTATCAAGTTTGCTAATTCTTTTATTTAATCGATTTCTCAGAATTTCGGTTATTTCATTGAGAGATTTGGCATGCTTCGACTTTTCCTGTACTCGAAAAAAATGATACAAATCATCTAGCTCGGTGGTCTGAGGAGAGTAAAATCGGATACTTTTTTCAGCGTGCTGGATAATGTAATCAATGAATTGTGCACTTTCCCTTACTGCCATCTCAAACGCTCCATTCGAATAATAATACTAAGCAAGCAATGAAACATCATACCATTTTTAAGATCGTCACCTGATTTATAGTTGGAATCAAATATGAAGTTTTGATTCCATAGCAGATAAATAGCAGGATAACTGATGTTAAAAGCTGCTACTCGAATCCGATAAATGGAAAATTGTAAATAGCCGCCGACGGACGCAACGATCACTGCGTATCCAGTCTAAGCTTTATTTTCTTAGTCTAATACTATAATTCCAAGTCTAATACTATAATTCCAAGTCTAACACTTTATTTTTCAGTCTATTACATTATTTCCTCTCCACAATAGGTTTCACCCAAGAACCCGCTCCATCCCCCAAACTAGATACCGAGATTTCGGTATCGTAATATGAGGATTAGTTGTCGTATGATAGCTTGGAATGAGGGGAATTTCTATTATCTTCTGCGCAATTAAACAAGAAAAACACTAATTGCCCTAAAAGAAGATCAGACCATTTGTCGGTGAATTGTTTATGCACTGCTGAACCACTTCGTTTCTTAGTTGTGTTGGTTCGGGCAATGTCAATTGGTGCTCGTAGAGTTAGAGCACTATTCATCCGTCTCAAAAACTGAAATCGATAGAACCGCCCAAAACCTCATCTGCATGAGGGTCATCTTGCCCGTATCCTCCCAATCACATAAACAACAAATCTCCCAACCACTCTTTCTTCTAGTGTAGGGTAACCACAACAGGGGCAATTAAATCTACTCATTGTTCACCTTGCTTTCATTTTCTTTTTTTTAAAGTAGCTTCTCTAAATCCAGTCTAAGGTTTTTTTTATGATTGAATTCTTCTATAAACTTAATACCAAACTGCTTCATAAAGAATATATATTTATTCATTATGGTACTTCCTAATTTAGTATTGAGAACCCCTTCATGAATAAATTCATGACGCATTTCTATTATTTCACTTAATACCTCTCTAAGAGAAAAAGATGAACCTTCATATTCAAGATGCTTGTTCAATATCGAAAATAAGTCTATACCAACGTACTTCTTATAACCTTCATGAGCTAATGACAAATTTTGAAAATTAATTTCTTTTGCCTCGATTTCTGCCATAGTTATTTGACCACTTAACAAACCTCTTAATTTAGAAAAATGAATCTTATCATTTTTTTTGTAAATCTGCTCAATAGCATCATCATCATTTTCAATGTATTTAATAAAAGTGTATTTTAACAGGGTTTCTAATGATGTAACTAGAAATGGAATCACAGTGTTGTTTCTTAGCAAAAATTTATCTAAAGATGCAATATATGAATCATCGCTTTTTATAATCCTTTCATCTACTTCTTCAACAATAAATGATGCTCTCATAATATTATGAGAATAAGTTATATATACAAATCCCAGTGCCTTTTCTATTGGAAGTAACTTTGGTAAATCATTATAGATATAGCTTCGAGTCCCTTCCTGAGTGTTATAAATATAACCCTCGAAGTGTCTTTTTAATACTTTGAGAGCATTATTCTGCGCCTCCAAATCCTCATAGCTTCTGCCCGCATTGGTCATTGTAGAGATGATTGTTTTTGTCTTTCTATACTGTGCATTTTCGGTGTATTGAATATTCAACCAAGCACCACGTGTTGATTCATAATTACTAGTCTGATACCAAATATAAGAACTGTATCTCCTATCAATAGTCCAACCAAGTGGAAAGATTATATCCTCTAGTTCTTTCTTTGTTATGTAATGAGGACTTCTAAGTTCTAAATCAATACTCATTCAAATTCCCCTCAGCAAGCATTAGTTCTTCATCGAATATGCTTCTGTATTTTTCCAAACCATACCATCACCCACAACATCATTTCGTTATCTTCAAACCAAAGTGACCATCGTTGGGGATTTTTATCTACTACTCTATTAGCATTTTCATGTGTGACTGTCTTATAAATTAGTTTTTTTACTACCTCAAAGAGAATATCTATATCCTGTTCAAATATTTCTGAAAAATCCCAAGGTTTCTAATCATTATTTGAACTCTATTGTCACAATCAGTAATGTGATTGTTTAGAATCTGATTTAATGAAGTGGTAAACTTCTAGCGCTCATTGTAGGCAGTGTAGCTTGTGCCCACTGGCAGAACTTACTTTTAAATATGTTTGTTTTTTCATTCACTCATCTCCCCCCCAAAAAACACAACAATAAGCGAGATTTCATTTGGAAACATCAACCATTTTCATTATAACAAAAAAACCTTCCGTATTTTAGGAAGGGTCTAAATACTGATGCATCTTATTATTAATCAATTCTCATAATCAGTGAACAGCACATATATCCTCACGGTGAAATGGATATTTACTTCTGAACATCCTATGCCACATGATATATCTCCCAATTGTTTTTTTTGTAAATTATACCATATTAACAAACTCACATTCTAAGTTTTAATATAAAATTTCTATATTACTCCATCAGAGTTGCATAGAAGCTTTAGCATTTCTATTTGTTGAATTACATATGAAGGAATTTGTTAACTTTTGTAGAATGGTATCATTCACCTGCAACTTAAGTCCTAGTCATTTACGGCACATATATACGCTGACATGTTAATAACAAAAGAGTTTGATATTATTTTAGCGAAACAACCATTTGAACAGGCATTAAGCAGGCAAAGTGAAAAAAAGGGGAATGAATATGCTCTGTAAAAAGTGTAACACGGAACTTCCAGAGGACAGTCTTTTCTGCAAAAATTGTGGAACTAAGACTTCAACAGCGTCTTCGGAAAAGTTAAGTAACAGGAAGAAATGGATTCTAATCGGTAGTGTTATAGGAGTCGTGATTGTCATCGTACTGACAATCTGGTTCTTAAATAACAGACCTGTTGGTTCATTCAAAAATGCTATCCAAGGAAACAAATATGGAGATGCTATCGAAATTTATGAAAAGAAAATTAAAGGCGATCTAAAAAAAGAATCCGAAGTTGAGACGTTTCTTCAAACTAACATTGAAGAAGCGAAAAAAGATTTCACTAACGAAAAGATTGATTATACCACAGCTACAAACCAACTTGAAATAATTAAGAAAACTAACCTTTTGAAATCAGAAGTAAGTGCAGCTCAATCTGAGATAGACAAACTGAATGATTCGAGAACAGCATTTAAGACTGGAGAAGAACTCCTGAAAAACAAAAATGTGAAGGATGCTCTTGCGGAATTGAAGAAGGTTATCGAAGTTGATGAAGCCAACTATTCAAAAGCTCAGGAATTAATAAAGGACACTTCTGCTGGTTATAAAACCGCCATCCTGGACGATGCCCAAAAGCTTTCGTCCGAACAAAAATATGATGATGCTATCAAAGTCATAAATGAAGCTTTGGTGATTATACCTAATGATTCTGATATGATGGCTAAAAAAACAGTTTATGAAAAGCAGAATGAGGAAAAATTGGCCACCCAGCGTAAAGTAAAGATGGAAGAAGCGAAGAAAAATCAAGAGGTAACAGTAGAAAAATCTATTATAATAGTTCAAGATGATACCTATAAATCTTTATATCCCGATATGATTCAAGTATTTACCCGAAACAACTCTAACAAAGTGGTTAAGAATATGAATGTATCTATGTTAGCCTTTGATTCTAACGGACTTCCTATAAAGATTAAACGAGAGTACGGAGATGCTTCCTTCGAGTTTGTGGGTATTGCTGAAAATGTAAATATTGTACCAAAAGCAACATTTGGAAAAGGAAAGGGGTGGAGTCTTGATAGCGCCCATGGTATAAAAACTGTACTTGCCTGTGTAAAAGATGTCGAATACTACGACGGTACAAAATGGGAAAATGAATACTATCCATATTGGGTTGAAGAACATCAAGAAAAATCCTTGAATTTCTAACGATCAATCAGCATGGGCTTTCCATGCCATCTGTCGCAATATCTATTTCTTATTACAATGGATTTTACTCGACCATCTTCCCAATCTCCATCCCACTCTTTAAGGTAAACAAATAACGCGTTGGCAAGGGGATGATTATCTTCTCTACCAACGCGTTAAATTGTTCATCATGAAATTGTTCAAGCAAATTCTGTCGAGTATACATTACGCTGTCGAACATCTTCATCGGTTTGATAAGGAACCCTCCCCTTGGTGGGTACAAGCCGCTTCTCAAGCTACAGCACAGGCTTATTTTTTTGGTAACATAATCTTTCAGCATATCAAATCAAACTATTTCCATATTGATTTCACCTTCAATATGCATGAAGTTTCAGCAAGTAAATTATTGTTATTTGAAGCTTTTGCTTATAAAGATTATAAAGCAGGCTCCATTAGTAGCGACCCAAATGGATATGAGATTGTGGCAGCAAGTTTACCTTTTGGAATTATTCAAAATCATGACGACTGGGTGGATGCATTTTATTGCATAGTTTCATTTATGGCATATTACTTTTCCACAATTCATAATAATCCCTCTTACCTTGATACCATTAATAGTACTCCAACAGAACGTATTATGTACAAAAAGCAAAAATCCTATAATCTGCATGCTCTTCGTGTAGATCTAGAAGGATTTAAAACTTTGGGTTCAACACTTCCTATAGCCTCATCCTTAACCCAATCTGTACGCAATCATTGGACCGTTCTTTTGTCTGATATATTAACAGGACATAACCTGTCTGTGTCTGAACGGTGTGAGATCTTTGGAAATAAAATTCAGATAGGTTCATGAAACTTACAGTAAATAAGAAAAGCAAAAGGAGTATTGAATAATGTATAAAGTAACCTATCAATTATTTCTAGAAGGACCTAACGAAGAGCGAATAAGGTTAAAAATCCCTAGGAAAAGCGGTTTTTGGATAAATGATTGTTTTTATCGAGGGTATGGTTGGATAAAGGACGAAACTTATCTCTATGTCGACTGTTATATTTATGACGGCGACTTATCAGACCATAAATTAGTTAAAAGAAGAGCCATCAATGAAACGGAAAAGTCGAACAAAATTTTGCAATTTTTATTTGGGTTTAAAATCATAAATGAATATCCAACTTTTCGTGAAATGACTGAAACAGATTCAATAGAACCTACTCCTACTAGTAATGCAGAGAATATAAATAAAATACATAAGTTTTTAGGGAAACTCAACAACCTTTCGAACTTTAATGATACCAAGAAAAGAAATTCGGGCCTAGACTTGCAGAAAAAATATTACGCTGCCATTTCCTATTTTGTCCGAAATCTTGATGCCGTTCAGAGCGAACTTTATGAGGACGCGTATTTGAATATATACCGGGGATTGGAGATGCTTGGAAGAGAATATTATAAAAGTAATGATATTGAACAAAAAATAGTTGTGAATTTAAAGAGTAAGATTAGTTCCTTCTTACTTGAAACTTTAAATGAAAACTACGAGGAAAAACATAATCAAATATTCAATGAAGTTAAATCTGTAGCTATGAAAGGTTTCATTACCGATAACAGGAAAATGTTATTAGCGGCAAGGAGTTTTAAATTCTCAAAAAAGGAACTGAGCAACTACAACGCCTTTTGCAGAATTAGAAATTCTCTGTCCCATGGAAATACCGAGGATACATTGGTTGAAATTGAAGAAATAGCAATCGAGCAATATTATTTAAGAACATTTATCTCTGAAATGTTGTTAGGTAAATCCTATTCAGAAACTTATCCAATGCCAGATATTGGATATTAATAAACAACTCTTTTATTTTTCAAATACCAGGTTTGTTCATATCCAATGTCTAGATCTTGTCAATTAGCTTACGCCGAGCGCTTCTCTAGAAGGCCGTGACTAACTCTTCTAGTCAAGTATATTAAGCCTACCCGAAAGAAAGCTTGGCGGCTTCAGACATTTTAAATAATTCAGAAAGAAGAGAGATACACTTTAAGTTGTAAGTTTAGTTTATTTAGAAACAGAACTAGGGCTGCCATTAAAACAAAACTACAGCCCTTCTTCAGTTGAGATAATCACTAAGCTATAAATGAGACTTATAGTTATCCCATTGCGCTTATCTTTTCGCCTTATAAAACTCATGATACAGCTTCATGAGTGCCCTCTTCTCTATCCGCGAAACATAACTCCGCGAGATCCCCAGCTCCTTGGCAATCTCCCTCTGCGTCCTCTCTTCTCTACCTGTATCCAATCCAAACCGTCCAACCACGACCTCTTTTTCCCGGTCATCCAAAATATCAAGATTGCGATAAATCTAACTTTTCTCGATCTTCAGATCAACTTCTTTAATGACATCATCCGCTTCCGAGCCGAGGATATCGATAAGTGTAATTTCATTACCTTCCTTGTCTGTCCCAATCGGATCGTGGAGAGATACATCTTTACGTGTTTTCTTCAAAGATCTAAGGTGCATCAGGATTTCGTTTTCAAAACAACGAGCCGCAAATGTGGCTAGTTTGGTTCCTTTGTTTGGACGGTAGCTCTCAATGGCTTTGATCAGGCCGATGGTGCCGATGGAGATCAGATCCTCATGTCTTCCCCGGTGTTATCGAATTTTTTGAGGTTATGGTCACGTATGATGTTAAGATATTTTCACTAAAGAACTAAAGAAGTGAACTGTTCATTTTTATGATTTGCAGTTCAATCACTTCTACCAAACAGGAAGATAGGCAACACATAATAATTTTTTTAATAATACGCAGTTAAAACAATCTCACTATTGTAACTACTACTATCTTATATCTTAGTCCCTAAGAATTCTGCATCTTTTTATCTTATAACTCAACAATAGTGTTTATAAACTTATCTAGCCCGACATTATTATCATCACTAGAATAAATGTACTGGGGAACATTCAATAAATTAGAAATTTCTTCAGAATATTTCTTCTCTTCTTCTTGAAGCTTCCCGATAAAATTTAAATCAAAGGCACTCACATTATCTCTTTGTTGTAACCGTTGATAAACAATATGGGGGTTTTCCATTAATAGAATAATACCGACAGGTGACAATTTTCGAAAAGTCACATCCGGCAATCTAATTATTTCACTGGACTGGTTAACTATACAGAAATGACCATCTAAAAGCATAACCTCATTGTTGATATTTAAACCAGCGATTGCAGATATTAGATAATCTTGGTTCTCTTTTATCTCTCCTACACGTTTAGACTGATTAAATGTTTTATGTTTTACTTTAGCAATGAGTTGACTAGCTGAGTAATGAGAAAATTGATATTGTTGTTTTAAAGAATTACAAAAATACGTTTTGCCCACTCCATGAACGCCGCTCACAAATATAATTTTACTCATTTCCTCGTACACTCCTCATTACTAAGATATATAACAAAATGATTGTGGAGCATGGAAGGATTCAAACTCTAATTTAGGATCAATTGGTTTTTCATAACGCACGGGATTAATTATTTTTATTGCATATCCCTCAAGCCTATTTGCAAAATACTTTTTAAAAAATGAATTACTGACTCCAGCATACTCTTTCGTCTCGTTCCAAATTATCTCAGGACTGTTATATAAAATAGTATCTATCTTAAATTCACCAACGATTAGACCCTCGGGCATAGTTGAGTATACTACGATAGTATCTATATTTTTCTTGAATATGGCTTTGCGGTATTCATACCTTTTTTCTCCACTGAATATTTTTTCTACATATTCTGGTTTAATCGACAACAAGACTTTCATATACATCACCTTTAATAAGTATTTTTTCAAACTCTTGATCCGAAAGAGATATGCATCCCCAATAAGCCTTTTCATTTAAACCTATTTCTTCAACCAATCTCTTTCTATTCAACCTTTTTCTAAATGCAATATTATATGTCATCTTAATTACATAAACGGGACCTTTTTTATTCCAATACTCTAATAATTCTGCATCAGTAAAAACTGAATAACTTTTACAATACTTCATGAATATTTCCAGACTTTTAAACTCACGAGGACTTTTCATTTCTTCAACTACACATATTGACGTTGCGACAGATGTATACCATGCAGAACCTTGTTCAGCTTTGGTTCTGTATATTACCATTAAATCTCCCTTAGTAACAAAAGCTAGTCCGCTCATTGATGAAATATACACTTTGTGTATACTATTGGTATGCGAAACATCTTTTATGATATCAAAACTCTCATTATTCAAAATGGAATCGGGAAAAAGCTTCGTATGATAATTAGGCTTAATCGCCAATAAATGCTTACTTTTCCCTCTTGATCTAACTAACGGGTAATCATGAAGGATGTTATTAGTTTTATTCTTTAAATCTTTAGTAAAGACTGACTCTTCACCTGCCGCGGATACTTTTATACCTGTTTCTATGAATCCGTATTTTTCAAAAGTTTCTACCAATTTTTCATGCTTTTTAAAAACTGTAACATAAATTTTTTTAATATCTTTTACAATAGCATAGTCAAGTATTTTTTTTATGAACCGCTCTCCGAGCCGAGTTCCATGGGGATTGACCTTCATTGTTCCTACTTTCAGCCACAATCCGTCCTCTAGCGCAGGCTGAACATCATTTACCGGACCTTCTTCTGTTTTCATGTATAAAAAAGCTTCTAAATTGTCTGATTGATTATAAAAAACTTGTGCTTCTTCATTTCCCTTCCTCTTAAACCATAGTTCAAATCCAGGGTAGTCCTCTTTTAACGTATCAAAAAAAGGATCTTCTAAATTAATTTGATTAAAACTTTTGATTTGAATTATTCCGTCCATAACAACGCCTCCACGTATGGTAATATAGTCCAATAATACCAGACGATTCATGTCGAATGTTGTCATAAATACTCATTACTACAACTTTCCTACTCATAAAATAATAGTGGTAATCAAAGAGTAAATTTGTAGAGGAGTTAGAGTTCCTCTCTAACTCCTCCGAAAGAAGTTTCTTCAAAAAGTCTGTTGATAGTAGTATAACATTATTTTGAATACTATGAGAACAAGTGTTTGCTATACCTATAAACAAAAAAATCTACTGGCATATTGCAATATACTAGTAGCCGTTAAAATGCACTTCTCATATTTTAACTGCTTTTGTTTTATAGTTTCCTCCTAACCCGTTTATGTCCCTTGGTTGATTTTGCGAAAATGATAATTTGTTCAAGCCACCATGTACGGAATAATTGGGGCTTTTTGGGTAGAGAATACTCTGATTTCTCTTTAACTAAAAAAGCAGCCGGCCAATTGGCTAGCTGCATTACATTTTTTTTACCGCTTCGCCTTATAAAACTCATGATATAGCTTCATCAGCGCCCTTTTTTCTATTCTCGAAACATAACTCCGCGAAATTCCAAACTCCTTCGCGATCTCCCTCTGTGTTCTTTCTTCTCCACCTGTATCTAACCCGAATCTACCGACCACAACTTCTTTTTTTCGGTCATCCAGAATATCAAAGTTACGATAAATCTTGCCCTTTTCGATTTTAAGATCTACTTCTTTAATGACATCATCAGCTTCAGAGCCGAGTATATCGATCAAAGTAATTTCGTTACCTTTCTTGTCTGTCCCAATCGGGTCGTACAGAAATACGTCTTTGCGGGTCTTCTTCAGATCTAAGGTGCATCAGAATATCGTTTTCAATACAACGGGCAGCAAAAGTTGCCAGCTTTGTCCCTTTGTTTGGACGATAGCTCTCAATAGCTTTAATCAGGTCGATTGTGCCGGATATTGCACAACTTATGAAAGAATAATTTACAATAGAGAATTATCAGAAAAATCATTAAGCAAATGTTCTAGAAGTATTTGCTCATTAAGATATATTTCATTAAAAAGATTCAATAATTTATGTATATATTTCTTATCTTCCGAGTATTTCCTGAAGCGAAATCTTCTAATAAATCCGCCATGACACACCGTCTACGACCAAGTGATGGATCACGATAAGTAAGTGATAAACAAATCAGATTATATCGGAAAGCAAGGAAATTAACGCAAGAGCAATTAGGAGATCGCCTTCAAATTGATCAGTCTTATTTAGGAAGGATTGAGCGAGGAGAAGTTAACATTAGCTTTAGATACACTATACAAAATATCAAGTGCTCTTCGAGTGAGCACCGCTCAACTCCTTGAGGATGAAAAAAATCCACGTGATAACGGGCTAAGATCTGAAATCCTAGGAAAAATTGATGCACTTTTAATTCCATTAACAAATGATGAGCTATATATTGTTTACTTAAAGAAGCATTAGCATTAAAGAGAACAACACGAAAAAAGACTTAGTATCTTGGTCTTCCCTGTCAATTTAAATTAAGAGTATATCAAGCACCAACCGTTCTCGATATACTATCGAGTGACGGTTGGTTAATGTCTTCTAAAATTTGATTTTTGATAATAAATCGAAACATACTCCAGTAACTACAACTCCCGAAAAGACTTATTTTCAGCAATAAAGTGATTTATTGCTTCTTTAATCAATCGGTTTTTAGAGGGAAAAATATTTTAACAGTCAAACCTATGTTCAAAAAAGGTGATTTGGATAAAGCTGCTACAGGTTACAGTGTATTAGTAACCGGGAGTATACAGAATCAGAACTAATATCCATAAACCCCCATATTGGTAATTTTTTATAAATAGATTTAACAAGTCACTCTCTCAAGTTGTTTTTGCTTTAATTTGTTCAAATATTGTCCTCATAGTAGAAAAATTTTCATACAACATCTCTTCATCTGCAAATTCAATGTCGAATTTCTCCTCCAAATCCACAATCATAGCAATTAATCGTAACGAATTTAAACCTACACTATTTAAACTTTCATCAAGTTCTAGTTCTCCTATATAATCAATGTTTTTATTGACGATTGTATGAATTTCATGTAGTAAATGCTCGTCTTTTTCATAACTCATTCTTTGAACCTCCAAATAGGTTTGTAATAAGATTTTCACTCGTAATTATGGAGATAGAATTAGGAAATAAATCCCTCCCCCCCTTAATACAAACATTTAACTTATAGTTCGGATCAATTTGATAAGACTTAAAAGAATATAAATCTGTCTGTTTCTCATCAATAATTTGATTATTGCGCTCTTGTATATTGATAGTAAAGTCCTTTGTTGAGTAATAAAAACCTTTTCCAATGGCCTTTATATAACTCTCCTTTAAAGTCCATAGTTCGTAGAAATAATCTTTTGCCTCCTCTTCATCTTTTTGTAGTATGATTTGTAATTCAGCTCCAGAAAAAACATGCTTTGCAACAGATAGGTCCAATGGACCTATCTGTTCCACATCAATTCCCACACAACTACTAGCTAATACTCCTACAACCCAATCACCTGAATGAGAAATATTAAAATCATATTTTTCACTATCATTCCAGTAAGGTTTACCGTATAAATCTGTTCCAATAACAATATCTTTTGGAGAAACATTAAATTCGTTACCAATCAAATAACGAATTAGGAGATCTCCTAAAATCCCTCGCTCCTTATCCTTTTGCATTATAAAACTTGAGATGCGTTTTGCTTTATCTTCTCCCACTATAGATAAACCAGCTAAAAGTTGATCCTCTGAAAGGGGGATTGTACTATTCACTGCAATAATAATCATCTTTTCCTGACCCTTCTAAATCTTCTCGATTCTGAAAACTATTAAATGTTATTCGACTATATCACCACTTCAACATTCTCAATAAATAGAGCTAATTGTTTAATGGTTCTATACTTATAAACGGCCAACTCCTCAAGATAAATATCATTTTGTTCAAGTTCGATCTCCAACTTAACGGCTAGGAGTGAATTTCCTCCAATTTCAAAAAAATCATCTTCAACTCCAATATCATATCTTTGAAAGAGCTCCCTCCAGACCTTTAGAAGGGTAGCTTCAAGATTGTTTAATGATCTACTTTCAGTAGCTTTGTCTTCCGTTTTAACATTTATTTCTTTTAAACTTTTGCGATCTAATTTACCATTTGGTGTTAGAGGTAAAGCTTTTAGATTAATATAATATAAAGGAATCATGTAATAAGGTAATTGCCTTTGTAATTGTAGCTTAACCTGAGCAGGCGATAAAGAAGGTTCAGTATCCTCCCACTCTATAAAAGCAGCAAGATGATGTGAAGCTGTCCCTGATTCCTTTTCAATAACAATAGCTTGCTTAATCCCCTCTAATTTGATTAATTCACCTTCAATTTCAGCAAGTTCAATCCGGTACCCTCGCATTTTAATTTGAGAATCAGCTCTTCCAATAAATTCAATCGTACCATCTGGTAGAAACCTCCCTAAATCTCCAGTCTTATAAACCCTTTCAATCATCCCACTACCCAAATCTAAGTTTAGAAACTTCTCATTTGTAAGTTCATCACGATTTAAATAACCTCTAGATACTCCTTGGCCTCCTATAAATATTTCTCCTATCACACCAATAGGAACCCTTTTAAGTTTTTCATTTAAAATAAATATTCTAGTGTTAATTATTGGTTTACCAATAAAGACCCTACTCTTCTGGGGAAACACTTCAAATGAAGTAGACCAAATCGTAGTTTCTGTTGGCCCATACATATTTATTATTTTGGTTTTGTTGAATTTTGATAACTCATTAACCAAGCTATTTGAAAGAGGCTCACCACCCACTATCCAAGTTTTTATGTTTTTGAATAGTTCATTTGTATCGGAGTTCTGCAACATTATCTGAATACGACTAGGTGTCGCCTGAATTAATGTAATATTAATTTTATCTAGGTAATCTTTTGAATATAGTTGATATCCTGTAATTCCTCCCGAATAATGAAGAACAACCTTGATTCCATTACTTATAGTCCATAATAATTCCAAGATCGATATATCAAAAGAGATACTTGTAACCGATAAAATCGCTTCATGTTCACTTATATCGATTACCCTCTTCATTCCCTCAAAGAAGTTATTAACGCTGATATGAGATATCATAACCCCTTTCGGTTTGCCGGTAGAGCCCGACGTGTAGATCACATAAGCCAAATCTTCCGATTTATTAATAGGTTCCGGGTTCTCATCGGTGTCTGACATGGCTTCAGCTTGCTCAATATCCAAAATGCTTCCTGCATAGTTCTTCTTTAAAGAAGTTACTTGTTCTTCCAAAGAATCCTGTGTCAGTAGTATGTGAGCTCCACTATCTGCCAACATATAGGTGATCCGTTCTTCCGGATAAGCTGGATCCAATGGTACATACGCTGCACCCGACTTCAATATTCCGAGAATTCCCACGATCATTTCCGGTGTTCGTTCCACCATTAACCCTATGATTTCATCTCTTTTCACACCACGTGCTCTCAGTACATGGGCTAACCGATTGGCACGGAGGTTCAACTCTCGGTAGCTCACTTGTTCTTTCTCACTTACAACTGCTATCGCTTCGGGGGTACGCTCTACCTGTTCTTCAAACAGCTGCTGAATCGTTTTTTCCTCCGCATAAATTGTCCCTGTTGCATTAAACGACTCCAACAGTTGCTTCTCCTCTTTGGTCAGCACTTTGATTTCCCCAAGCTGTTTTTCTGAATTCCAAGCAAACTCTTTTAATACCTGAATGTAGTTTTCTGCTATCCGTCCTACGGTCTCTTCCCTGAACAGACGGGTTGCATATTCCAGCCCGAATCGAATCCTTCCTTCTTGTTCCACTGCCTCGATCGACATATCAAATTTAGATATCTGATATTCCATATGATATGGCTCAGCCTGCACTTCTCCAAGTTTAAGCTGAGTTTGTTTTATGTTTTGTAAAACGAACAATGTACTAAATAATGGGTTGCGGCTCAAGTCCCGTGGAATATTCAATTGATTAACCAGTTCTTCAAAAGGATACTCCTGATGCTCATATGCCCCTAACGTTGCTTTCTTGACTTCTTCTATAAATGACTTAACTGTTTTCTGGCCTTCCGGACAGCCTCTCACCGCTAACGTATTCACGAATAAGCCCAGGACATCCTCTGTATCCGCATGTAGCCTCCCGGCTGTTGGCGTTCCAACGATGATATCTTCTTGCCCGCTGTACCGGGAGAGTAATACCTGATATGCCGCTAACAACACCATGTATAAGGTGCTTCCCGTTTCTCGTGCAATGTTCTTCAGGCCATCGCTTAAATTCGGATCGGCTTCAAAGAAAATATGATTCCCTTCAAAGCTCTGAACACTAGGCCGTGAATAATCTGTCGGTAAATCGAGTATAGGTAATTCACCACCAAGATGTTCCAACCAATAAGCTTTTTGCTTCTCCATTTCTTCGCTTTGAAAACGAGCCTGCTGCCATTCACTGTAGTCCTTATATTGGATCCGTGGCTGACCTAGCTCCTTTCCATCATACATCTGCGATAATTCGTCCATAAAGATTCCCATCGACACTCCATCGGACACCACATGGTGCATATCCAACATGAAAAGATGCTTCTCCTCTGAAATCTGGATCAGTTCTGCTCTCATTAATGGTGCTTTGCTTAAATCAAACGGACGCACGAACGATTTGGTCAGCTCTGCTCCTTCTTCAAAACTTGCTTGGCTATACCCCAGCTTGATTTCCACTCGAGGATGAATGCGTTGTACCGGTTCCCCGTTAATCCATTCAAACGAGGTTCGCAACGCCTCATGACGTTCTGTCATCTTCACAAGGGCTTGTTCCAAACATGCTACATCTAGGTCTCCCTCTAGCAAGAAGACCGACGGCATGTTATAGCTGGCGTCCCCGCCCTCTAGCTGCTGAAGAATTAACAGCCGTTTCTGCGCTGAAGAAACGGGATACCATTCCCGTTCTGCAATCCGCTCGATTGGACGATATTTGCGCCGATCCGCTTCGGCTGTGTATGCCGCCAATTCTCTCATTGTTGGCGTTTTAAAAATTTGCTTTAGTGGAATCTCCACATCGAATTGCTTGTGAATGGCTGATGCCAATGCGGTGGCCTTGAGCGAGTGTCCCCCCAGTTCAAAGAAGTGATCGTTAAGCCCCACTTTTTCTCGCCCTAACACGCCTTGCCAAATCTCTGCCATCTGGGATTCAATCTCATTGCTCGGTGCTTCATAGGCTCGTCCGCTTGCCATTCCTACCTCCGGTTTGGGTAACGCTTTGCGGTCCACCTTGCCATTCGGCGTTAGTGGTAACTCTTCCAGGGCTACAAAGTACGAAGGAATCATGTACTCCGGCAGTTCCTGACTCAGGTATTCACGCAGCATGCTGCTTTTTAAGCCGCTGTCTCCTACGACATAAGCACATAAAGCTTGCGACTGCCCATCGCTCTCCAATTGGGCGATAACGACAGCTTCCCGTACCTTCGGATGCTTCAACAATTGGTTTTCAATCTCTCCCGGTTCAATCCGGTATCCCCGAATTTTCACTTGGTGGTCTATCCGCCCCAAAAACTCAATATTTCCATCCGGTAGCCAACGGGCCACATCCCCTGTCCGATACATCCGTTCTCCTGGACGATAGGGGTTCTCCACGAATTTTTCTGCGGTTAGTTCCGGCTGATTCAAATAACCACGCGCCACGCCGGCTCCACCTATGCATAGTTCTCCGGCTACTCCAATGGGTTGCAATTCTCCATTTTCATCTGTGATATAGACTTCCGCATTAGAGATCGGCTTTCCGATAGGGACCACACTGTTCTCGATTTTCTTCGTTTCTGGAATCCATACGGTGACACAAATGGTTGCTTCACTCGGACCATATGCATTAACATAATTCATCTCCTGCATGTAACGCTCTGCCAACTCAGGATGGATTGCCGATCCTGCCGTTATAAGTAAACGTACTCCTTTAAGCTGTTTGGATTCTATGGTGCTCAAATAGGTTGGTGGTAATGTTAGCACGGTCAGCTTATTCTTTCCTATGTAGTCCACAAACCGCTGAGAGTCCAAGATCGTTTCCTTAGATGGGATATATAACTTGGCCCCCGCAAACAATGCCATAAAGATTTCCCATACAGAAGCATCAAAGGAACTGCTGGCAAACTGTACAATTCGGTCTTCAGGAACAATGCCGAAGGAGTTTTCCCATAAGAGCTGTGCATTTATAAGTCCTCTATGCTCGAGCATAACCCCCTTAGGCTTCCCGGTAGAGCCC
Organism: Paenibacillus sp. FSL R5-0744; assembly: GCF_037972555.1. Classification (NCBI taxonomy): domain Bacteria; kingdom Bacillati; phylum Bacillota; class Bacilli; order Caryophanales; family Paenibacillaceae; genus Paenibacillus; species Paenibacillus sp. FSL R5-0744. The sequence continues at coordinate 1,597,359 of NZ_CP150228.1, read as the reverse complement.
GACGTGTAGATCACATAAGCCAAATCTTCCGATTTATTAATAGGTTCCGGGTTCTCATCGGTGTCTGACATGGCTTCAGCTTGCTCAATATCCAAAATGCTTCCTGCATAGTTCTTCTTTAAAGAAGTTACTTGTTCTTCCAAAGAATCCTGTGTCAGTAGTATGTGAGCTCCACTATCTGCCAACATATAGGTGATCCGTTCTTCCGGATAAGCTGGATCCAATGGTACATACGCTGCACCCGACTTCAATATTCCGAGAATTCCCACGACCATTTCCGGTGTTCGTTCCACCATTAACCCTATGATTTCATCTCTTTTCACGCCTTGTACTCTCAGAACATGGGCTAACCGATTGGCACGGAGATTCAACTCTCGGTAGCTCACTTGTTCTTTCTCACTTACAACTGCTATCGCTTCGGGGGTACGCTCTACCTGTTCTTCAAACAGCTGCTGAATCGTTTTTTCCTCCGCATAAATTGTCCCTGTTGCATTAAACGACTCCAACAGTTGCTTCTCCTCTTTGGTCAGCACTTTGATTTCCCCAAGCTGTTTTTCTGAATTCCAAGCAAACTCTTTTAATACCTGAATGTAGTTTTCTGCTATCCGTCCTACGGTCTCTTCCCTGAACAGACGGGTTGCATATTCCAGCCCGAATCGAATCCTTCCTTCTTGTTCCACTGCCTCGATCGACATATCAAATTTAGATATCTGATATTCCATATGATATGGCTCAGCCTGCACTTCTCCAAGTTTAAGCTGAGTTTGTTTTATGTTTTGTAAAACGAACAATGTACTAAATAATGGGTTGCGGCTCAAGTCCCGTGGAATATTCAATTGATTAACCAGTTCTTCAAAAGGATACTCCTGATGCTCATATGCCCCTAACGTTGCTTTCTTGACTTCTTCTATAAATGACTTAACTGTTTTCTGGCCTTCCGGACAGCCTCTCACCGCTAACGTATTCACGAATAAGCCCAGGACATCCTCTGTATCCGCATGTAGCCTCCCGGCTGTTGGCGTTCCAACGATGATATCTTCTTGCCCGCTGTACCGGGAGAGTAATACCTGATATGCCGCTAACAACACCATGTATAAGGTGCTTCCCGTTTCTCGTGCAATGTTCTTCAGGCCATCGCTTAAATTCGGATCGGCTTCAAAGAAAATATGATTCCCTTCAAAGCTCTGAACACTAGGCCGTGAATAATCTGTCGGTAAATCGAGTATAGGTAATTCACCACCAAGATGTTCCAACCAATAAGCTTTTTGCTTCTCCATTTCTTCGCTTTGAAAACGAGCCTGCTGCCATTCACTGTAGTCCTTATATTGGATCCGTGGCTGACCTAGCTCCTTTCCATCATACATCTGCGATAATTCGTCCATAAAGATTCCCATCGACACTCCATCGGACACCACATGGTGCATATCCAACATGAAAAGATGCTTCTCCTCTGAAATCTGGATCAGTTCTGCTCTCATTAATGGTGCTTTGCTTAAATCAAACGGACGCACGAACGATTTGGTCAGCTCTGCTCCTTCTTCAAAACTTGCTTGGCTATACCCCAGCTTGATTTCCACTCGAGGATGAATGCGTTGTACCGGTTCCCCGTTAATCCATTCAAACGAGGTTCGCAACGCCTCATGACGTTCTGTCATCTTCACAAGGGCTTGTTCCAAACATGCTACATCTAGGTCTCCCTCTAGCAAGAAGACCGACGGCATGTTATAGCTGGCGTCCCCGCCCTCTAGCTGCTGAAGAATTAACAGCCGTTTCTGCGCTGAAGAAACGGGATACCATTCCCGTTCTGCAATCCGCTCGATTGGACGATATTTGCGCCGATCCGCTTCGGCTGTGTATGCCGCCAATTCTCTCATTGTTGGCGTTTTAAAAATTTGCTTTAGTGGAATCTCCACATCGAATTGCTTGTGAATGGCTGATGCCAATGCGGTGGCCTTGAGCGAGTGTCCCCCCAGTTCAAAGAAGTGATCGTTAAGCCCCACTTTTTCTCGCCCTAACACGCCTTGCCAAATCTCTGCCATCTGGGATTCAATCTCATTGCTCGGTGCTTCATAGGCTCGTCCGCTTGCCATTCCTGCCTCCGGTTTGGGTAACGCTTTGCGGTCCACCTTACCATTCGGCGTTAGTGGTAACTCTTCCAAGGCTATAAAGTACGAAGGAATCATGTACTCCGGCAGTTCCTGACTCAGGTATTCACGCAGTATGCTGCTTTTTAAGCCGCTGTCTCCTACGACATAAGCACATAAAGCTTGCGACTGCCCATCGCTCTCCAATTGGGCGATAACGACAGCTTCCCGTACCTTCGGATGCTTCAACAATTGGTTTTCAATCTCTCCCGGTTCAATCCGGTATCCCCGAATTTTTACCTGGTGGTCCATCCGCCCCAAAAACTCGATGTTTCCATCCGGCAGCCAGCGAGCCAAATCTCCTGTCCGATACATCCGTTCTCTTGGACGATAGGGGTTCTCCACGAATTTTTCTGCAGTTAGTTCCGGCCGGTTCAAATAACCACGCGCCACACCGGCTCCACCTATATATAACTCCCCAACAGCATTTATCGGTACCAACCTCAAACTTGTGTCCAAAGTGTACATATGAATGTTCGGTAGGGGTTTCCCTACAGGAAGTTTCCCCTCACAGGATAATACTTCCGATTCATAATAACTGGAATCGATACACGCTTCCGTAACACCATAACTGTTAATAATCCTCATTGAATCCCCAAAATTATGAAGCAACCAGACAAAATTTTCTTTAGAGACAATATCAGACCCTACAATGAGTAGCCGTAAATGAAGTAGCTTCAAACGATTTTCATGTATATATCTCATTAATGGAATAATCAGTGCCGGCGTCGACTCCATAATTGTAATTTTATATTGTTCCAAAAGTTCATATAAGCGAGAGATATTGTATCTATCGTTTTCCGGGCATAACAACATCATTCCTCCACTCAGAAGGGCCCTAGCTGTATCACCCGCAAATACATCAAAAGAAAAACTAGCTAATTGTAGAATCCTCACAGGTAAATGAGTCAAATCATATTTTTCTCTCCATCCGAAATATACATTAACAAACTGTTTCTGTTGAACCATCACTCCCTTAGGATTTCCGGTTGTCCCAGAAGTATATATGATATAAACCAAGTCTTCGATCGAGTTTACATGTAACGGATTATCTTCTTCACCAAACTCCATGATAGCTAAATCAATGTCGATTATTTTATTTATATATAAGCCATCAGATAGTAGTTGATCTTTCAACCAACTTTGTGTTAAGAGCAGTTGAGTCCCGCTATCTTCTAGCATGTACATAATTCTCTCTATTGGATAATTCGGATCTAATGGAATATATGCAGCTCCAGCCTTTAATACTCCAATAAGTCCCACAATCATTTGTATTGAACGTTCTACTAAGAGACCGACAACCATATTTCTTGTAACTCCATTTTTGCGAAGTTGGTGAGCTAATCTATTAGCTTGCCGATTAAGTTCTCTATAGCTGATTTGTTCTTCTCCACAAATCACTGCTATTTCATCTGGTGTTTTTTCTACTTGTTCTTCAAACAGTTGCTGTATTGTTTTATCTCTTGGATATTTAGTCTCCGTAGCATTAAACAATCTTAAAAGTTGTTTCTCATCTTCTGGAATAATATCTAATTCTTCGACTAATATCTCTGGATCTTCAGTGATAATCTCTATGACTTGCAAGATGTGTTTGATGGTGCGATGAATGTCTTCTTCTAAATAGACATTAGCGTTAAAACTGAAATTCAAACCCAAGCTCTTTCCAGGCTTAACTGTAATATTAAAATCATAATTGGTTTGCTCAAAAGCATGTATTTGTTCGATCTCAAATCCCGAAGCTTTATTAGGATTTACTTCTTTGAGTCCATCACCGGTAGGATAATTTTCAAAAATAATAATATGATCAAGTAAATTATTTCCTAGCTGACTCTTTGCTTGAACCTCATATAAAGGAGAGTAGTTATATTTCTCTCCTTCTAATGCAACCCTTTGGACCTCTTGGAGCAACTCACCAAACTTCATTTCTGTATCACACTTGATCCGTACTGGCACAGTATTAATAAAGAGTCCTACCATTGACTCAATTCCTTTAATTTCTGCAGGTCTTCCAGAAACTACTGCCCCAAACACCACATCATCTGTTCGATTATACCTTTGGAGAATAAGGCCCCAAATAGTCTGAAAAACTGTATTTGTAGTCACCTGAAAACGACGAGCAACTTGGTTTAGTTTATCTGTTAGAGTCTCATCTAGAGTTTCTTCCAATTCTTTTTGAGTATACTCCACAGTTGCTTTATCTGGGCTTTTATATGGTAGTGTGGCAGTTATTTCATATCCATCAAGGTAATTCCCCCAATAAGCCAGTGATTCTTCCCTGTCCTGTTTTTCTAGCCATTGGATATAGTTACTATAGGAATTTACTGGTTCAAGCATGGCCAACCTACCTTCAAGTTTTGCCAGATATAGCTCCATCCACTCCTTTAATACAATTCCTAGGCACCATCCATCCATTAAAATATGGTGAAAGCTCCACACAATATCGTACTTCTCGTTATTTAATTTAAATACTGCAACACGCATTAATAAATCTTTTGTTAGATCAAAACCCTGTAACAGATCCTTCTCCTTGTAATTTTTCACAATTGTTCTCTGCTCATTAAAAGGTAAATGTTCTAGATTTTCGTAATGGATTTTTGTGGTACGTTTCGACAAAACAATTTGAAAGGGCTTTTTAGTTTTAGAAAAATTAAAAATTGTACGAAAAATATCATGACGCTTAATAAGTTCATTAAGGCCATATTCATAATCTTGAATGGAAATAAAACCTCTAACATTGATAGATAATTGTTCAAAATAAGTATTCATTCCCTCATTGTATAAAGAATGGAATAACATACCCTCTTGCATCGGTGAAAGAGTATAGTATTTTTCAATGTTCATTTTAATATCCTTCCTGTACTAATTATCTATTATGGTAATAGCAATTTCTCTGGTTAGTTCTTCAATATCCTCTAAGGTTAGTCCGATATCTCCTAAGTCACTTGGAGTCACCTCTGCCACAGTCTGATTTACACAGTGATAGATGAGTATTAACAGCTGCTCTTTATAGCTTGCTGCTATTTCCTCCATCGTTTCTGGTCTATACGTGTCGGTATTATAGTTAAAATTAAGAGCCATTCTTCCGTTATCCACCATACCTACAATATCTATCTCATATAATCTTTGGTTTCCTTCTCCTATGGTTTGTCCCGTCTCATAAGGAGAGCGTTTGAATAGTGACGTATTTAGGTCTGCATCGAATTGTCCCAAGTAATTAAATGAGATCTCAGGTTTGAGCGTGAATGTTAATCCTTCTCTTTCCTCCATCGGGGTCAAATACCTCAATATTCCGTAACCGACCCCCTTTTTCGGTACCTGTCTTAACGTTTCTTTCACCTGCTTCAACTGCATCCCGACATCTGCATTGCTTGTAGGTTCGAGCACTACTGGATACATTGACGTATACCATCCGACCGTTCGAGTTACTGTCAGCGAATCTATGATTTCCTCCCTGCCATGACCTTCCATATTTACTGCCATTGCCGACTCTCCCGTCCACTTCTGAACGGTTTGTGCCAGGGCCGTCAATAACAGGTCGTTAATTTCTGTATTGTAGGCACGATTTACTTCCTCTAACAACAGTACCGTATCTTTCCGACTCAGTTGTATACTTGCTACACCGTTATATTTCATAGCCTCACTTTGCGGTTCTGAATCCTTTGGCAAGGTACTTATTGTCGACTGCTCCATCTCTCTCCAATACGGTACTTCTTTAAGCAGTTCTTTGCTTATTGCATAATTTCTTAGTCCTTTTGACCATTCCTTCACACTATCCGTCTTTTCCTGTAGTCCTACAGGCTGCCCTTGGCTCACCTGCTCATACGCAATTGCCAAATCCTCTAATAGAATTCGCCAGGACACCCCGTCAATAACCAAGTGGTGGGCCACCAGTAATAAGTGGTCCTCTGTCTGTGTACGAAATACTTTCGCCCGGAATAATGGTCCCTTTTCTATATCAAAATTCCGCTGGGCTTCTTCTGCTTGTTCTTTAATTGCCCTTATAGGATCTTCTTCCTCCGTTAGATCAACAACGGCTAGATTTACCATGCCCTCTTCCACTCCAAGGTTATATCCTTTTGCCTCCTGGCCTTTACCACTAAACACAGTACGCAAACCATCATGGTGTTCTACTAATTTTCTTAGGGCTTCTTCTAATGATTTTTCTTCAAATCTTGGTTTTCCCTGCAGCATCATGGCCTGATTCCAATGCTCTGCTTCTTCCAAATTCTGTTCAAAGAACCACTGCTGGATCGGCAACAAAGACACTTCTCCTTCGATAAGCCCTTGTTCTGCCTTCCGTTGAAGTGGGACTACTTGGGTACAAGCATCTCGAAGTACAGGGTATTGGAACAGATGCTTCATTTCCAGCTTCCAACCATGTTTATATAAACGGGCACAAACCTGTATTCCTTTGATCGAGTCGCCTCCCAGTTCAAAGAAGTGGTCGTTAAGCCCCACTTTTTCTCGCCCTAACACGCCTTGCCAAATCTCTGCCATCTGGGATTCAATCTCATTGCTCGGTGCTTCATAAGCTCGTCCGCTTGCCATTCCTGCCTCCGGTTTGGGTAACGCTTTGCGGTCCACCTTACCATTCGGCGTTAGTGGTAACTCTTCCAAGGCTATAAAGTACGAAGGAATCATGTACTCCGGCAGTTCCTGACTCAGGTATTCACGCAGTATGCTGCTTTTTAAGCCGCTGTCTCCTACGACATAAGCACATAAAGCTTGCGACTGCCCATCGCTCTCCAATTGGGCGATAACGACAGCTTCCCGTACCTTCGGATGCTTCAACAATTGGTTTTCAATCTCTCCCGGTTCAATCCGGTATCCCCGAATTTTCACTTGGTGGTCTATCCGCCCCAAAAACTCGATATTTCCATCCGGCAACCAACGGGCCACATCCCCTGTCCGATACATCCGTTCTCCTGGACGATAGGGGTTCTCCACGAATTTTTCTGCGGTTAGTTCCGGCTGATTCAAATAACCACGCGCCACGCCGGCTCCGCCTATGCATAGTTCTCCGGCTATTCCAATCGGCTGTAATTGACCATCAATACTTAGTATATAAACTTGTGTATTTGAGATTGGTTTTCCTATTGGTATAGTTTCAGAATAACAATTATCAATAAGTAAACAGGTACTAAATGTAGTACTTTCTGTCGGACCATATCCATTAATTATTTTCAAATCATTTGTTTTTTCCAGTACTCTATTGATATGTTTAGGTGAAAGCGCCTCGCCACCGACAATCAGACGTTTTAAAGAATGAAAAATTTCCGGTTTCTCTTCTGACAAATGATTAAACAGAGAAGAAGTTAGCCACATCATCGTAATTCCATACTCATTTATATGGAGCTCCAATTTTTCCGAATCTAGTAGTTCATCTTTTGAGATAATGTACAAAGTAGCTCCATTTAATAAAACACCAAAAATTTCAAATGTTGTAGCATCAAATCCAAACGAACCCGACTGTAAAATTCTATCATTGTTATTAACTTGTATATGATTTTGTTTGAATACGAGTCGATTAATATTACGATGTTCAACCATAACTCCTTTGGGTATACCGGTTGATCCAGATGTATACATCACATATGCCAAATCAGAAGAATCATTAAGTATTTCAGGGTTAGGATATATTTCAGTTGTACCTTTGCTGTCAAAATTGATAACTAATCGTGAACCTAATGTGATTAGTTCCAAATTAATAGATAGTTGCTTCAGTAAAATTTTCGCTCCACTGTCCTCAAACATATATTTTATTCTAGTTTGAGGTAAATCCGGATCAAGAGGAAGATACGAGCCCCCCGCCTTCAGTATCCCAAGAATACCTGCAATCATATCTAAAGATCTATCGACTAGTAGTCCAACAACATCATCTTTAGACATACCATATTCCCTAAGTTGATAGGCTAGTCTGTTAGCTCGAAGATTAAGTTCCTTATACGTTATCTGTTCCTTTCCATAAACGACTGCAATATTATCCGGCGTCCTCTCAACTTGCTCTTCAAATAATTGTTGGACAGTCTTCTCATGGGGATACTCAACCGCTGTATTATTAAAGTAATCCAATAATTGTAGCTCTTCTTTTGAATCAATCACGTGAAAGTTTGCAAGCTCCAGTTTCGGATTTCTGATAATCTCTCGAAGAATCTGAAGATAGTGTTCAGAAAATCGTTTGATAGTTTCTTGATCAAATATTTTTGTAGCATACTCCAGCGAAAAACGAATCTGCCCTCCTCCTTCGACTGCTTCTACTGACATATCGAATTTAGATGTCCTAAATTCAATATCAAAAGGCAAGGCACTTACACTTTCCAATTTTAGGTCGATTAATTCAATATTTTGCAAAACAAATAAAGTACAAAATAGTGGGTTCCTACTCAAATCCCGTGGAATGTCTATAAGGCTAATTAACTCCTCAAGTGGGTATTCTTGGTGTTCAATTGCAGCTAACATAGTCTCCTTTACTTCTAAAAGAAAAGTCTCAAAAGTCTTGTATTTATTAGGAAAGCTACGGACTGGTAAAGTATTCACAAATAGTCCAATTACCTGTTCACAATCCTTATGTAGGCGGCCAGCAACAGGTGCCCCGACGATTATGTCCTCTTGTCCACTATAACGAGATAACAATGCCTTATATGCCGCTAGTAAGACCATATACAAAGTAGCATCATATTCTTTACCTAGACGTTTTAGGGAATCTGTTAAAGTTTCATCAGCTCTGAAGAAAATTCGATCTCCTTCAAAGCTCTGAACACTAGGCCGTGAATAATCTGTCGGTAAATCGAGTATAGGTAATTCACCACCAAGATGTTCCAACCAATAAGCTTTTTGCTTCTCCATTTCTTCGCTTTGAAAACGAGCCTGCTGCCATTCACTGTAGTCCTTATATTGGATCCGTGGCTGACCTAGCTCCTTTCCATCATACATCTGCGATAATTCGTCCATAAAGATTCCCATCGACACTCCATCGGACACCACATGGTGCATATCCAACATGAAAAGATGCTTCTCCTCTGAAATCTGGATCAGTTCTGCTCTCATTAATGGTGCTTTGCTTAAATCAAACGGACGCACGAACGATTTGGTCAGCTCTGCTCCTTCTTCAAAACTTGCTTGGCTATACCCCAGCTTGATTTCCACTCGAGGATGAATGCGTTGTACCGGTTCCCCGTTAATCCATTCAAACGAGGTTCGCAACGCCTCATGACGTTCTGTCATCTTCACAAGGGCTTGTTCCAAACATGCTACATCTAGGTCTCCCTCTAGCAAGAAGACCGACGGCATGTTATAGCTGGCGTCCCCGCCCTCTAGCTGCTGAAGAATTAACAGCCGTTTCTGCGCTGAAGAAACGGGATACCATTCCCGTTCTGCAATCCGCTCGATTGGACGATATTTGCGCCGATCCGCTTCGGCTGTGTATGCCGCCAATTCTCTCATTGTTGGCGTTTTAAAAATTTGCTTTAGTGGAATCTCCACATCGAATTGCTTGTGAATGGCTGATGCCATTACGGTGGCCTTGAGCGAATGTCCCCCCAGTTCAAAGAAGTGGTCGTTAAGCCCCACTTTTTCTCGGCCTAACACGCCTTGCCAAATCTCTGCCATCTGGGATTCAATCTCATTGCTCGGTGCTTCATAGGCTCGTCCGCTTGCCATTCCTGCCTCCGGTTTGGGTAACGCTTTGCGGTCCACCTTACCATTCGGCGTTAGTGGTAACTCTTCCAAGGCTATAAAGTACGAAGGAATCATGTACTCCGGCAGTTCCTGACTCAGGTATTCACGCAGTATGCTGCTTTTTAAGCCGCTGTCTCCTACGACATAAGCACATAAAGCTTGCGACTGCCCATCGCTCTCCAATTGGGCGATAACGACAGCTTCCCGTACCTTCGGATGCTTCAACAATTGATTCTCAATCTCTCCAAGTTCAATCCGGTATCCCCGAATTTTTACCTGGTGGTCCATCCGCCCCAAAAACTCGATATTTCCATCCGGCAGCCAGCGGGCCAAATCTCCTGTCCGATACATCCGTTCTCCTGGACGATAGGGATTCTCCACGAATTTTTCTGCAGTTAGTTCCGGCCGGTTCAAATAACCACGCCCTACGCCGGCTCCACCTATGCATAGTTCTCCGGCTACTCCAATCGGCTGTAATCTATCTCCTGGGCCAAGTATGTATACATCTGTTTGATTAACAGGTTTGCCAATCGGCACTGTAGAAGCACCTTCCAAGATATTTTCAACTTGATAGTAGGTCGCAAACACAGTTGTCTCTGTTGGACCATATACGTGGATTACCTTACCAGCTGCTTTTCCAGGTATCACTTTTTGGACGTGGCTAACAGATGAAGCTTCCCCACCAAAAAGAACCTTCCGAACACTTTTTAACCATTCAGCATCATATTCAGCTAGTAAATTAAACAGCGCAGTTGTTACAAAAATTATTGTAATATGTTCAGACTTAATTAACCGAATAAGCTGATTGGGATTAGTGACCATTTCCGTTGACGCAAGTATTAGCTGTGCTCCGTTTAACAGAGCACCAAACAAATCAAAGGTAAATCCATCAAATGCAAAGTTCGAAACTGAGAGTACTTTGTCATCTCTTGTAATCTCAATATAATTTGTATTACTAGTTACTCTCGTTATGTTTGCATTGGTTGTTAAAGTTCCCTTAGGTCTCCCCGATGTTCCTGAGGTATAAATAATGTAGGCTAAGTCTCCTGGTTCTCCAAAGTTAGAACTTTTTATTTGATCCTGACATAGCAATAGATCTTCTACTAACAAAACTTTTCCTGTGAAAGATAAACTATCAATTTTTTGAACCCAATTGCATTGCGTTAGTAGCAAATTTGTACTGCTATCTTCTAAAATATAATTTAATCGCTGGTTAGGATAACCAGGATCAAGTGGCACATAAGCCGCACCAGCCTTTAATACTCCTAAAATACCAATAACCATTTCTAATGATCGATCCGCCATAAGACCAACAACTGTTTCTTTCATGGCTCCATATTTCCGAAGTTGGTAAGCCAGTATGTTAGCCTGCCGATCAAGCTCACTATAGCTGATACTTTCTTCTCCATAAGTAACAGCTATTGCATTCGGTTGTTTTTTCACTCGTTCTTCAAATAACTCTCGTATAGTCTTATCTAGTGGTCTTTCACTCCCTACTGTATTAAACGATTTTAAAAGTTGCTTCTCCTCTTCTGAAACAATTTCTATATCTTCAATTAATATTTCCGGATTCTCCAAGGTTACTTCAATGACTTGTTTAATATGATTAATGGTGCGCCGAATATCCTCTTCTGAATACTTATTGGAATTATAATTGAAACTCATACTTAATTGTTTTCCAGGCTTTACGGTAAAGTTTAAATTGTAATTTGTCTGTTCAACGGCGCGTATTTGCTTAATTTCGAAGCCCGATGCATCTAGGTCACCCAATTCTGCCAATTGCTCTCCCATTGGATAGTTTTCAAAAATCATAATATGATTAAGTAAATCATCTCCTAACTGACTCTTTGCCTGAACCTCATACAAAGGAGAATAGTTATATTTCTCTCCTTCCAATGCAGCCCCTTGAACCTGTTGAAGCAACTCACTAAACTTCATTCTTTGTTCACACGTAATTCGTACTGGCACAGTATTTATAAAGAGTCCTACCATTGACTCAATTCCTTTAATTTCTGCAGGTCTGCCAGAAACTACTGCACCAAACACCACATCATCTGTCCTATTATATCTTTGAAGAACAATCCCCCAAATGACTTGAAAGACAGTATTTAAAGTCACTTTATAACGACGACCAATTTGACTTAGCTTCTCCGACAACTGATGATCTAATATCTCTTCAAGCTCCTTTTGGGAATATCTCATGCTTTTATCGGTACTTCCGTATGGTAATGTTGCGATTTCCTCGTATTCATTCAGATATTTTTTCCAATAGGCAAGTGATTCCTCTAAATCTTGTTTTTCCAACCATTTAATATATTCTCCATAGGAAATAACCGGTTCAAGTAAGGCTGGTCGCCCTTCTAATCTTGCCTGATAAAGTTCCAGTAATTCTCGAAATACAATTCCTAGGCACCATCCATCCATTAAAATATGATGAAAACTCCATAAGATTTCATATTGCTCATCATCTAACTTAAACAAGCCTACACGCATTAATGGATCTCTGGTTAAATCAAACCCTTGCTCTCTATCATTAGCTCGGTAATCCTTTAAGTATTTCTCCTGCTCCGGCCCGCCTATTCCTGATAGATCAATAAAATTAATAGATATAGTTCTATCGCTCAAAATAATCTGTCTTGGATTCTTTGTTTCTTTATAAATAAATGAAGCTCTAAGCACTTCATGCCTTTTTATAAGTGCATTGAAGCTTTCTTCTAACACAGTTGCATTAATTTCACCAGTTATAGTTAACATCATTTGCTCCATGTAAGCACCATCTTTTTCATGGAGCAAATGATGGAAAAACATTCCTGACTGCATTGGTGATAAAGGATAAATCCTTTCAATATTCATTTTAGAATTTCCCCTTCATAATTTAGTGTTTAATTTGTCATGTAGATACTATTTATAGCTTGTAGTTCTTCTAAAGTAAGCGAGCTATCCCCTAAGTCACTAGGAGTCACCTCTGCCACAGTCTGATTTACACAGTGATAGATGAGTATTAATAGCTGCTCTTTATAGCTTGCTGCTATTTCCTCCATCGTTTCTGGTCTATACGTGCCGGTATTATAGTTAAAATTAAGAGCCATTCTTCCGTTATCCACCATACCTACAATATCTATCTCATATAATCTTTGGTTTCCTTCTCCTATGGTTTGTCCCGTCTCATAAGGAGAGCGTTTGAATAGTGACGTATTTAGGTCTGCATCGAATTGTCCCAAGTAATTAAATGAGATCTCAGGTTTGAGCGTGAATGTTAATCCTTCTCTTTCCTCCATCGGGGTCAAATACCTCAATATTCCGTAACCGACCCCCTTTTTCGGTACCTGTCTTAACGTTTCTTTCACCTGCTTCAACTGCATCCCGACATCTGCATTGCTTGTAGGTTCGAGCACTACTGGATACATTGACGTATACCATCCGACCGTTCGAGTTACTGTCAGCGAATCTATGATTTCCTCCCTGCCATGACCTTCCATATTTACTGCCATTGCCGACTCTCCCGTCCACTTCTGAACGGTTTGTGCCAGGGCCGTCAATAACAGGTCGTTAATTTCTGTATTGTAGGCACGATTTACTTCCTCTAACAACAGTACCGTATCTTTCCGACTCAGTTGTATACTTGCTACACCGTTATATTTCATAGCCTCACTTTGCGGTTCTGAATCCTTTGGCAAGGTACTTATTGTCGACTGCTCCATCTCTCTCCAATACGGTACTTCTTTAAGCAGTTCTTTGCTTATTGCATAATTTCTTAGTCCTTTTGACCATTCCTTCACACTATCCGTCTTTTCCTGTAGTCCTACAGGCTGCCCTTGGCTCACCTGCTCATACGCAATTGCCAAATCCTCTAATAGAATTCGCCAGGACACCCCGTCAATAACCAAGTGGTGGGCCACCAGTAATAAGTGGTCCTCTGTCTGTGTACGAAATACTTTCGCCCGGAATAATGGTCCCTTTTCTATATCAAAATTCCGCTGGGCTTCTTCTGCTTGTTCTTTAATTGCCCTTATAGGATCTTCTTCCTCCGTTAGATCAACAACGGCTAGATTTACCATGCCCTCTTCCACTCCAAGGTTATATCCTTTTGCCTCCTGGCCTTTACCACTAAACACAGTACGCAAACCATCATGGTGTTCTACTAATTTTCTTAGGGCTTCTTCTAATGATTTTTCTTCAAATCTTGGTTTTCCCTGCAGCATCATGGCCTGATTCCAATGCTCTGCTTCTTCCAAATTCTGTTCAAAGAACCACTGCTGGATCGGCAACAAAGACACTTCTCCTTCGATAAGCCCTTGTTCTGCCTTCCGTTGAAGTGGGACTACTTGGGTACAAGCATCTCGAAGTACAGGGTATTGGAACAGATGCTTCATTTCCAGCTTCCAACCATGTTTATATAAACGGGCACAAACCTGTATTCCTTTGATCGAGTCGCCTCCCAGTTCAAAGAAGTGGTCGTTAAGCCCCACTTTTTCTCGCCCTAACACGCCTTGCCAAATCTCTGCCATCTGGGATTCAATCTCATTGCTCGGTGCTTCATAAGCTCGTCCGCTTGCCATTCCTGCCTCCGGTTTGGGTAACGCTTTGCGGTCCACCTTGCCATTCGGCGTTAGTGGTAACTCTTCCAGGGCTACAAAGTACGAAGGAATCATGTACTCCGGCAGTTCCTGACTCAGGTATTCACGCAGCATGCTGCTTTTTAAGCCGCTGTCTCCTACGACATAAGCACATAAAGCTTGCGACTGCCCATCGCTCTCCAATTGGGCGATAACGACAGCTTCCCGTACCTTCGGATGCTTCAACAATTGGTTTTCAATCTCTCCCGGTTCAATCCGGTATCCCCGAATTTTCACTTGGTGGTCTATCCGCCCCAAAAACTCAATATTTCCATCCGGCAGCCAACGGGCCACATCCCCTGTCCGATACATCCGTTCTCCTGGACGATAGGGGTTCTCCACGAATTTTTCTGCGGTTAGTTCCGGCTGATTCAAATAACCACGCGCCACGCCGGCTCCACCTATGCATAGTTCTCCGGCTACTCCAATGGGTTGCAATTCTCCATTTTCATCTGTGATATAGACTTCCGCATTAGAGATCGGCTTTCCGATAGGGACCACACTGTTCTCGATTTTCTTCGTTTCTGGAATCCATACGGTGACACAAATGGTTGCTTCACTCGGACCATATGCATTAACATAATTCATCTCCTGCATGTAACGCTCTGCCAACTCAGGATGGATTGCCGATCCTGCCGTTATAAGTAAACGTACTCCTTTAAGCTGTTTGGATTCTATGGTGCTCAAATAGGTTGGTGGTAATGTTAGCACGGTCAGCTTATTCTTTCCTATGTAGTCCACAAACCGCTGAGAGTCCAAGATCGTTTCCTTAGATGGGATATATAACTTGGCCCCCGCAAACAATGCCATAAAGATTTCCCATACAGAAGCATCAAAGGAACTGCTGGCAAACTGTACAATTCGGTCTTCAGGAACAATGCCGAAGGAGTTTTCCCATAAGAGCTGTGCATTTATAAGTCCTCTATGCTCGAGCATAACCCCCTTAGGCTTCCCGGTAGAGCCCGACGTGTAGATCACATAAGCCAAATCTTCCGATTTATTAATAGGTTCCGGGTTCTCATCGGTGTCTGACATGGCTTCAGCTTGCTCAATATCCAAAATGCTTCCTGCATAGTTCTTCTTTAAAGAAGTTACTTGTTCTTCCAAAGAATCCTGTGTCAGTAGTATGTGAGCTCCACTATCTGCCAACATATAGGTGATCCGTTCTTCCGGATAAGCTGGATCCAATGGTACATACGCTGCACCCGACTTCAATATTCCGAGAATTCCCACGACCATTTCCGGTGTTCGTTCCACCATTAACCCTATGATTTCATCTCTTTTCACGCCTTGTACTCTCAGAACATGGGCTAACCGATTGGCACGGAGATTCAACTCTCGGTAGCTTAATTGTTCTTTCTCACTTACAACTGCTATTGCTTCGGGGGTTCGCTCTACCTGTTCTTCAAACAACTGCTGAATCGTTTTTCCCTCCGCATAAATTGCCCCTGCTACATTAAACGACTCCAACAGTTGCTTCTCCTCTTCGGTCAGCACTTTGATTTCCCCAAGCTGTTTTTCTGAATTCCAAGCAAACTCTTTTAATACCTGAATGTAGTTTTCTGCTATCCGTCCTACGGTCTCTTCCCTGAACAGACGGGTTGCATATTCCAGCCCGAATCGAATCCTTCCTTCTTGTTCCACTGCCTCGATCGACATATCAAATTTAGATATCTGATATTCCATATGATATGGCTCAGCCTGCACTTCTCCAAGTTTAAGCTGAGTTTGTTTTATGTTTTGTAAAACGAACAATGTACTAAATAATGGGTTGCGGCTCAAGTCCCGTGGAATATTCAATTGATTAACCAGTTCTTCAAAAGGATACTCCTGATGCTCATATGCCCCTAACGTTGCTTTCTTGACTTCTTCTATAAATGACTTAACTGTTTTCTGGCCTTCCGGACAGCCTCTCACCGCTAACGTATTCACGAATAAGCCCAGGACATCCTCTGTATCCGCATGTAGCCTCCCGGCTGTTGGCGTTCCAACGATGATATCTTCTTGCCCGCTGTACCGGGAGAGTAATACCTGATATGCCGCTAACAACACCATGTATAAGGTGCTTCCCGTTTCTCGTGCAATGTTCTTCAGGCCATCGCTTAAATTCGGATCGGCTTCAAAAAAAATATGATTCCCTTCAAAGCTCTGAACACTAGGCCGTGAATAATCTGTCGGTAAATCGAGTATAGGTAATTCACCACCAAGATGTTCCAACCAATAAGCTTTTTGCTTCTCCATTTCTTCGCTTTGAAAACGAGCCTGCTGCCATTCACTGTAGTCCTTATATTGGATCCGTGGCTGACCTAGCTCCTTTCCATCATACATCTGCGATAATTCGTCCATAAAGATTCCCATCGACACTCCATCGGACACCACATGGTGCATATCCAACATGAAAAGATGCTTCTCCTCTGAAATCTGGATCAGTTCTGCTCTCATTAATGGTGCTTTGCTTAAATCAAACGGACGCACGAACGATTTGGTCAGCTCTGCTCCTTCTTCAAAACTTGCTTGGCTATACCCCAGCTTGATTTCCACTCGAGGATGAATGCGTTGTACCGGTTCCCCGTTAATCCATTCAAACGAGGTTCGCAACGCCTCATGACGTTCTGTCATCTTCACAAGGGCTTGTTCCAAACATGCTACATCTAGGTCTCCCTCTAGCAAGAAGACCGACGGCATGTTATAGCTGGCGTCCCCGCCCTCTAGCTGCTGAAGAATTAACAGCCGTTTCTGTGCTGAAGAAACGGGATGCCATTCCCGTTCTGCAATCCGCTCGATTGGACGATATTTGCGCCGATCCGCTTCGGCTGTGTATGCCGCCAATTCTCTCATTGTTGGCGTTTTAAAAATTTGCTTTAGTGGAATCTCCACATCGAATTGCTTGTGAATGGCTGATGCCATTACGGTGGCCTTGAGCGAATGTCCCCCCAGTTCAAAGAAGTGGTCGTTAAGCCCCACTTTTTCTCGGCCTAACACGCCTTGCCAAATCTCTGCCATCTGGGATTCAATCTCATTGCTCGGTGCTTCATAGGCTCGTCCGCTTGCCATTCCTGCCTCCGGTTTGGGTAACGCTTTGCGGTCCACCTTACCATTCGGCGTTAGTGGTAACTCTTCCAAGGCTATAAAGTACGAAGGAATCATGTACTCCGGCAGTTCCTGACTCAGGTATTCACGCAGTATGCTGCTTTTTAAGCCGCTGTCTCCTACGACATAAGCACATAAAGCTTGCGACTGCCCATCGCTCTCCAATTGGGCGATAACGACAGCTTCCCGTACCTTCGGATGCTTCAACAATTGGTTTTCAATCTCTCCCGGTTCAATCCGGTATCCCCGAATTTTCACCTGGTGGTCTATCCGCCCCAAAAACTCGATATTTCCATCCGGCAGCCAACGGGCCAAATCTCCTGTCCGATACATCCGTTCTCCTGGACGATAGGGGTTCTCCACGAATTTTTCTGCAGTTAGTTCCGGCCGGTTCAAATAACCACGCCCTACACCGGCTCCGCCTATGCATAGTTCTCCGGCTATTCCAATCGGCTGAAGGTGTCCATTTACGTCTGTGATATAAACTTCCGCATTTGGGATCGGTTTTCCGATAGGGATCACACTGTTCTCGATTTTGCTCACTGCCGGAATCCACACCGTGGCACAGATAGTCGCTTCACTCGGACCATATGCATTAACATAATTCATCTCCTGCATGTAACGCTCTGCCAGCTCAGGATGGATTGCCGATCCTGCCGTTATAAGTAAACGTACTCCTTTAAGCTGTTTGGATTCTATGGTGCTCAAATAGGTTGGTGGTAATGTTAGTACGGTCAGCTTATTCTTTCCTATGTAGTCCACAAACCGCTGAGGGTCCAAGATCGTTTCCTTGGATGGAATATATAACTTGGCCCCCGCAAACAGGGCCATAAAGATCTCTGAAACGGAAGCATCAAAGGAACTGCTGGCAAACTGTACAATTCGGTCTTCAGGAACAATGCCGAAGGAGTTTTCCCATAAGAGCTGTGCATTTATAAGTCCTCTATGCTCGAGCATAACCCCCTTAGGCTTCCCGGTAGAGCCCGACGTGTAGATCACATAAGCCAAATCTTCCGATTTATTAATAGGTTCCGGGTTCTCATCGGTGTCTGACATGGCTTCAGCTTGCTCAATATCCAAAATGCTTCCTGCATAGTTCTTCTTTAAAGAAGTTACTTGTTCTTCCAAAGAATCCTGTGTCAGTAGTATGTGAGCTCCACTATCTGCCAACATATAGGTGATCCGTTCTTCCGGATAAGCTGGATCCAATGGTACATACGCTGCACCCGACTTCAATATTCCGAGAATTCCCACGATCATTTCCGGTGTTCGTTCCACCATTAACCCTATGATTTCATCTCTTTTCACACCATGTGCTCTCAGTACATGGGCTAACCGATTGGCACGGAGGTTCAACTCTCGGTAGCTCACTTGTTCTTTCTCACTTACAACTGCTATCGCTTCGGGGGTACGCTCTACCTGTTCTTCAAACAGCTGCTGAATCGTTTTTTCCTCCGCATAAATTGTCCCTGTTGCATTAAACGACTCCAACAGTTGCTTCTCCTCTTTGGTCAGCAGTTCTATTTCACTCAACAGAACATCAGGGTTTTCTAAAATAGTTTTAATTACTTTTATAATATGCTCGAATATCTTTGTAACAGTTTTTTCAGAATATTTTTCGGAATTATAACTACACTCTATAGTTAAGTCTTTTGCAGGAATTACTATAAGATTGAAGTCATAATTTGTCTGCTCAATACGACTTATATTCTCAACAGCAAAACCGAGATCCCCCGCATAAATTAATTTGTCGAGATGCTTATTTTCTGGGTAATTTTCGAAAATTAATACATGATTTATCAGATTAGGTCCAAGCCTGCTCTTAGTTTGCACTTCATATAATGGAGAGTAACTGTTTATTTCACATTCCAATGTATTTTTCTGTATGAACTGAAGTAAATCACTGAATTTATCATATGGACCTCTTGTTATTCGTATTGGAATTGTATTAATAAAGAGCCCTACCATTGATTCAATTCCCACAATTTCCGGCGGTCTTCCAGAAGTTACTGCTCCAAAAACCACATCGTCTGCCCCGTTATATTTCTGTAAAATCAAGCCCCAAATCGTCTGAAAAATGGTATTCAGCGTCACATTATATTTACGAGCAACATGATTTAGTTTTTCTGTAATTTCTTCGTTAATTACTGTTCTAGTTTCATTAAGGGAATATTTATTTTTTTCTTGAGATTTTTCGAAACATGGAATTTCAGCGATTTTTTCATATCCGTCTAAATAATCCTCCCAGAAGTTAAGGGAATTTTCGTTATCTTGTTTCTCAATCCATTCAACATATTTTGTGTAAGAGGGAACTGCGTCAAGTACCAAATTTATTCCTTTTAATTCAGCTCGATATAATTCAAACCATTCCTGCATAACGGTTCCAACGCACCAACCGTCCATAAGGATATGGTGATAACTCCAGACTATTTCGTACCTTCCGCTTCCTTTTTCAATTACTGCTACCCTCATTAGATGGCCCTTCGACAGGTCAAACCTATGGTTCCGATCATTGACGATAAAGTCATCTAAAAACGTTTGTTGCTCATATTCACTTAATTTGGAGATTGTAACATGATTGATATGATAATATCGTTCACGAAAAACAACTTTAAGTGGTTTTGTTAGGTTTTGGTATAAAAAATTTTCCCGAAAAGTTTGATGACGTTCAACTAATTTATTGAGACTTTTTTCCAACAAATTAATATCAAGTTCACCTTTGAGGGGAAAACATATTTGTTCAAAATAAGCATTACTCTCTTTATCCAACAACCAGTGGTAAATCATCCCATATTGCATAGGAGTAAGTGGATATATTTTTTCTATAGATGTAACTGAACTCACTGTCTCAACCTCCAAAGCTAACTAAATAAATTTAGAATTTCCTCAATATCTTTTATGTTTATATCACCTTCAGCTAAATCACTAGGGGTTACCTCTGTCACAGTCTGATTTACACAGTGATAGATGAGTATTAACAGCTGCTCTTTATAGCTTGCTGCTATTTCCTCCATCGTTTCTGGTCTATACGTGTCGGTATTATAGTTAAAATTAAGAGCCATTCTTCCGTTATCCACCATACCTACAATATCTATCTCATATAATCTTTGGTTTCCTTCTCCTATGGTTTGTCCCGTCTCATAAGGAGAGCGTTTGAATAGTGACGTATTTAGGTCTGCATCGAATTGTCCCAAGTAATTAAATGAGATCTCAGGTTTGAGCGTGAATGTTAATCCTTCTCTTTCCTCCATCGGGGTCAAATACCTCAATATTCCGTAACCGACCCCCTTTTTCGGTACCTGTCTTAACGTTTCTTTCACCTGCTTCAACTGCATCCCGACATCTGCATTGCTTGTAGGTTCGAGCACTACTGGATACATTGACGTATACCATCCGACCGTTCGAGTTACTGTCAGCGAATCTATGATTTCCTCCCTGCCATGACCTTCCATATTTACTGCCATTGCCGACTCTCCCGTCCACTTCTGAACGGTTTGTGCCAGGGCCGTCAATAACAGGTCGTTAATTTCTGTATTGTAGGCACGATTTACTTCCTCTAACAACAGTACCGTATCTTTCCGACTCAGTTGTATACTTGCTACACCGTTATATTTCATAGCCTCACTTTGCGGTTCTGAATCCTTTGGCAAGGTACTTATTGTCGACTGCTCCATCTCTCTCCAATACGGTACTTCTTTAAGCAGTTCTTTGCTTATTGCATAATTTCTTAGTCCTTTTGACCATTCCTTCACACTATCCGTCTTTTCCTGTAGTCCTACAGGCTGCCCTTGGCTCACCTGCTCATACGCAATTGCCAAATCCTCTAATAGAATTCGCCAGGACACCCCGTCAATAACCAAGTGGTGGGCCACCAGTAATAAGTGGTCCTCTGTCTGTGTACGAAATACTTTCGCCCGGAATAATGGTCCCTTTTCTATATCAAAATTCCGCTGGGCTTCTTCTGCTTGTTCTTTAATTGCCCTTATAGGATCTTCTTCCTCCGTTAGATCAACAACGGCTAGATTTACCATGCCCTCTTCCACTCCAAGGTTATATCCTTTTGCCTCCTGGCCTTTACCACTAAACACAGTACGCAAACCATCATGGTGTTCTACTAATTTTCTTAGGGCTTCTTCTAATGATTTTTCTTCAAATCTTGGTTTTCCCTGCAGCATCATGGCCTGATTCCAATGCTCTGCTTCTTCCAAATTCTGTTCAAAGAACCACTGCTGGATCGGCAACAAAGACACTTCTCCTTCGATAAGCCCTTGTTCTGCCTTCCGTTGAAGTGGGACTACTTGGGTACAAGCATCTCGAAGTACAGGGTATTGGAACAGATGCTTCATTTCCAGCTTCCAACCATGTTTATATAAACGGGCACAAACCTGTATTCCTTTGATCGAGTCGCCTCCCAGTTCAAAGAAGTGGTCGTTAAGCCCCACTTTTTCTCGCCCTAACACGCCTTGCCAAATCTCTGCCATCTGGGATTCAATCTCATTGCTCGGTGCTTCATAAGCTCGTCCGCTTGCCATTCCTGCCTCCGGTTTGGGTAACGCTTTGCGGTCCACCTTACCATTCGGCGTTAGTGGTAACTCTTCCAAGGCTATAAAGTACGAAGGAATCATGTACTCCGGCAGTTCCTGACTCAGGTATTCACGCAGTATGCTGCTTTTTAAGCCGCTGTCTCCTACGACATAAGCACATAAAGCTTGCGACTGCCCATCGCTCTCCAATTGGGCGATAACGACAGCTTCCCGTACCTTCGGATGCTTCAACAATTGGTTTTCAATCTCTCCCGGTTCAATCCGGTATCCCCGAATTTTCACTTGGTGGTCTATCCGCCCCAAAAACTCGATATTTCCATCCGGCAACCAACGGGCCACATCCCCTGTCCGATACATCCGTTCTCCTGGACGATAGGGGTTCTCCACGAATTTTTCTGCGGTTAGTTCCGGCTGATTCAAATAACCACGCGCCATGCCGGCTCCGCCTATGCATAGTTCTCCGTCTATTCCAATCGGCTGTAATTGACCATGTCGGTTTATGATGTATGTGTGAGTGTTAAATATTGGCTTACCTATAGGGACTACGTTATACTTTCTATCATGGGAAAACTCAAAGAAAGTACTGTCAATTGTTGTTTCAGTCGGCCCATATAAGTTAATAATTTTAGCTCCACCCAGAAAAGTATAACTGAGGCAATTATTTAATAATTCACAACTTAATGCCTCTCCACTTGTAAAAATAAATTTCAGACTATTAAGTCTTGAAGATTGAATATCTTTAAGATATGAAACAAACGCACTTAGCATCGATGGAACAAAGTGAAGGACAGTGACCCCATTATTAATAATTGCCGATAAAATAGACTCGGGATCTTTTTCGGCTTCAGGTTCTAAAAGAATCAATGTAGAACCACTATAAAACCATAAAAATAGTTCCCACACCGATACATCAAATGTGTACACCGTTTTTTGTAAAAATTTATCACTCATACTAAAATCAAATTGTTCTTGCATCCATTCAATTCTATTTATCAAGGAACGATGTTCTATCATAACTCCCTTTGGCTTTCCGGTGGAACCAGAAGTGTAGATAACATAAGCAAGATCATGAAATTCATTGATAAACTCGGGGTTATCAATGTTTTGCGCAGATTCAGTGAGAATACCATCAAGCCCTAAAACCGTTCCATGGAATGTGTTAGTAAGAAATTCAGTTCTATTTATTAGTGTTTTCTGTATTAAAAGAAACCGTGAATTACTATCCTTTAACATATAAAGAATTCTATCGTCTGGATGTCTTGGATCTAACGGCAGATATGCTGCTCCTGATTTTAAGATTCCGAGAATAACCACCATCATTTCGATTGAACGTTCCACTAATATAGCAATAATTTCATCTCTCTTAACGCCGAAAATACGGAGTTGATGGGCAACTTGGTTCGCCCTGTTATTTAGTTCTCGGTATGTAATCTGTTCTTTTCCAAATTTAACAGCGATTGCATTTGGCGAATTTAAAGTTCTTTCCTCAAAAACTTGCTGAATTGTTTTATTTGATAGGATTCTCTCCGTCTTATTGTATAAAAACAAGTCCTCCTTCTCTTCATCCGATATCATATTAATTTCTTCCAATTTTAAAGATGGGTTGT
Source organism: Paenibacillus sp. FSL R5-0744 (assembly GCF_037972555.1). NCBI lineage: Bacteria > Bacillati > Bacillota > Bacilli > Caryophanales > Paenibacillaceae > Paenibacillus > Paenibacillus sp. FSL R5-0744. The sequence continues at coordinate 1,573,681 of NZ_CP150228.1, read as the reverse complement.
CAGCAACTTCAGTTAATATATTTATGTAATGCTTAATCATTCTCTGGATTGTTTCTTTCTTAAATAACCGCGTAGCATACTCCACAGTAAACTTGATTTTCCCTTCCTGTTCAAAAGCTTCAATTGAAATATCTAATTTTGAAGATTTTGAAACCATATCAACTGCCTCACAGGCAACGCCTCGTAAATCCAAATTCCAATCTGGAATGTTTTGAAGCACGAATAATGTATTAAATAGTGGGTTTTGGCTCAGATCGCGAGAAATTTTAAGCTCCTCAACCAGCTTTTCAAGCGGATAATCTTGATGTTCATATGCAGCTATAGTACTTTCTTTAATTTGGTTTAAAAATGATAAGAATGATTGATTACTATCTGGAAAACCTCTTACTGGCAAAGTGTTTACGAATAAACCTAATAATTTTTCTATATCTTTATAATGTCGACCTGAAGAGGGTACTCCCACGATAATATCTTTCTGCCCAGAGTATCGTGAAAGAAGTATATAATATCCTGCTAGAAGGACCATATATAACGTGCTTCCGCCTTGTCTAGCCACTTTTTTTAAAGAACCACTTATTTCGGTATTTATATAAAAAAATAATCTGTCTCCATCAAAATTCTGTAAAATAGGCCTAGGATAATCTGTAGGTAGGTTAAGAACAGGAATTTCTCCTTCGAGATTTTCCAACCAATATTTTCTATCTTTGTCTCTTTCATTTTTTTTGAATCTTTCATTTTGCCATGCAGCATAATCTCTATATTGAATTGAGGGAGGTTCTAGAAAAGTTCCATTATATATTTGAGACAGTTCTTTCATAAAAAGTCCTATTGAGAACCCATCCATAATAATGTGATGAACATCTAGTAATAATTTATATACATTCACATCTATTTTTAATAGCAGAACACGGATTAATGGTAGTATATCTAGTTTAAATGAATGTATAAAATCACTTGCTATTTCGTTACTTTCTTTTAAACTTACCTCTAAATAGGTGATTTTACTTTCTTTAAATGGATGAATTTTTTGTACCATTTGATTATCTATCCACTCAAAGGTAGTTCTCAAGATTTCATGAGTTTCAATCAAATAATTGTATGCCTTTTCAAATCGATCCACATCAAATTCACCAGAAAGAATAAATTGGAATGGTAAATTATAACTTGTTTTAGTATCAAGCTGAGAAATTGCTAGAAATCTATTTTGAGTAGAAGAGATTGGATAATACGATACTTCTGGTAAATGCGTGATCATCCTTTCTTTCAATTGTTCTTTATCTATTCTTTTCGTAAGTATGAGATCTGTTATGCCCTTAGCAGTTGGATTATCAAATACTTCAGTGTACGACAAACTGAGTTCAAAAAATTCATTAATTTTAATCATAAAACTACTGGCATCTATTGAATCTCCACCTAGTTCAAAGAAATTTGCATCGACTTCAATTTGAAATTTTTGATCTATGATTCCTATAGATTCTTTCATAATTCGGACAATTTCACTTAAAATATGCTCATTGTTCATTGGAGTTCTCCTTCATTTAAATTTATTAATAATTATCTAAATACTTTATATTCGAAACGATTTAAATAATTAGACTCTAATATGAGCAGTTGCTCAAGACAAGGAGTAATTTGGTTGAATGATTTTGGGTTAAATCTACCAGTTAATTGGTACTTTAGAAATATTGCTCGAACTTTCATCCAATTAGATAATATACTGGAGTGAAGTTCTAAGGTTTGTTTATCATCTGAATAAATATGTTCTAAACGATAATGTTCTAGATGAATATTATCTATCAACTCATTTAAATTAACTAAAAGTTTATCCCCTTTACTTGCTAAAAATTGAGTCATTGATGTTTCATTTTTAAGAGCCTCCAATATATCTCCCTTGAACTTAGTGATCGCAGTAGACATTAATGTAGTCCTACGAGAGGAGTGTTTTTTTATATTTTCTAAAAAACACTCAAAAAACTCTTCGAGTACTGTAGCTTCGCCTACTCGATATTCATTATTAGCACAGACAGAAAACAAAGCAGAAGTATCCATTCCTTCTGATATGGATAAAAAGGATTCATAACATTTCAAAACATCAGATGCAGCAATTTTTTGAGGAGAGTAAGTTAATGTGTCTCTATTTTGATGTTCAAGGATTAAAAAACTATCGTCCTGAGCATCATAACCAAATATCAGAATATAATGGGCTAAATGCTTCTGAAGATAGGTATCATTTCGAATTGGAGAATAATAACAGTCGATTCCAAGGATAACTGGAATGCCATTATTTAATTCACCCTTTATAATGTTTATCACATCAGAATTAGGGAATTGTGTATTCATTAGTACCCCAATTTTCTTCAAAATATATTCATCACTATGAACCGATAAAGTTTGCGATGATATTAATCCTAATGTTTCGTCATACTCATAGATGAAGATGTCACTAAGAAAAAATGGAGTAATGCTTTTATTATGATATAAAATCGCCGGGAAAAGAGCGTTGTAAAAGCAATTACGAAAAAACAAGTTATTGAATGGTAAAATTCGATTTAATATCACAATCATCCCCTTGGATCTAGATATTCTTATATATCCCTTAATCTTCCTGTTGTCGAATTATATAATTTTAATGCTTATAAGAGCAATGGAATATGTAAAAATAATAAGAAACTTAATATCGAATAAAAAAAGCATTACCAATTAATGGTAATGCTTTTTTTATTCGTGTTTCTATTTCACATTTGATAAACACAATGAATTCTTATAATATCTCGGAGACTTTCCAAAATATTTTTTGAAGAGAGATGAAAAATAGGTAACTGAGTAGAATCCGACCTCTAAGGAAATATCTTTTAAGGGCTTATTAGTAGATTGAATCAATAAAAGTGCGGCTTCCATACGTAATTTTTGTACAAGTTTCATTGGGGTAATTCCAAATATCTTTTTAAATGTATTACATAAATAAACAGGATTGCAATTTATCATTTTCGCTAAACTTTCCAATGAAAGATGCTGATCATAATTTTTACGTATAAATCTGTGCAATTTAATTAATCTCATGTCAGGTCCCAGTTGTAACCCATTTTCTACATTCTTTTTCGTTTTTTCTTGTAAAAATGAATTACATTCTATTTGTAGATCTTTAGCAATTAGTTCAAGTTCCTCAATATCAGTTTGTGAAGAATTTATGAACGAAAGAAGATTATTAGCTATCTCCTCATGTTCATAATTCAATATCATAAATTGAGGTAAAACTATATCAGAGCTTCTCGGGGTTAGAATTATATATGCTATCTCAGCAGGGGTCTTTTCTTCATTAATAATTTCATTTATTTTCCCGAAAACAATGTGGCCACTTTTCAAAAAGTGTTCTTTATTATTAATTACCACAGTGATGTTTTTAATAGCAAAGAGAATTACACAATCATTATTTTCTTTTGGATGCAAAATCTGCAAGGAAAACGCTGGTTGAAGAATTATTTTTTTAAAAATAGCTTTTATTGATAATTTTTTCTCCAAAAACTTGTTATTATTATTACACATTTGCATCAACCATTTTATTTGACCCAAGACTATTATTTACTAATTTTCGGTAAAGCCCTTCTGATTTCAAAAGTTCTTCATGAGTTCCCTTGTCAATAATCCCCCCATTGTCAAGTACAATTATTTCATTCGCATTTTTTATTGTAGACAATCTGTGTGCGATAATAATAGTTGTACGACCTTTCATCAGTCGGTCTAGAGCTTCTTGAACTAATCTTTCCGATTCACTATCAAGAGCAGCTGTCGCTTCATCCAATAGTAAAATCGGGGCATTTCGTAATAATGCTCTTGCAATAGAGATTCTTTGCTTTTGTCCTCCTGATAAATAATCCCCTCCTTCACCTATTTCAGTTTCGAATCCCTCAGGAAGTTCCATTATAAAATCAAGTGCATTCGCATCTCTTGCTGCTGATATAATTTCATCATCTGTCGCATCTGGCTTTCCATTTGCAATATTTTCACGAACAGTCCCACTATATAGATAATTTTCTTGAGGAACTAGTGCAAAGTAACTTCTCAAATCTTCTAATTTCATTGAATTTGTATTTAATTCATTTATTTGAATATGACCAAAATTTTGCTTAAATAATCCTAGTAGAAGTTTATAAATTGTAGATTTCCCCCCCCCGCTAGGTCCCACAATTGCAACAACCTCCCCTGGTTTTACTGAAAACCCAATATTATTCAAAACATACTGATCTTCTTTATATCCAAATGTTAAATCAGTTACTTTCAAGTATCCTTGCTCATGGTTAACGGCTTGTTTTGGTAATGATGAATATTCCGATTGTTCATCCATTAGTGTGAAAATTCTGTCAGCAGCCCCGAGTGCTTGTTGAAATCCTCCCCATAATGAAGCCATGCCTGTAAAAGGCCATGTCAAATGATTCATAAGCTGAATAAATGCTATAAGTCCCCCTATTGCCATAGAGCCATTCGAAACAAAAACAGCTCCCAATACAAATGTAATAATAAAAGAGAAATGACCAACTGCATTTGCTGTAGCCGAAAGCGAAGCATGAATACGTCCACCTTGTATTTCCAACTGACTGATATCGTTACTACTAGATACAAATTTACCAAATAACTTTTTTTCTAGGCCAAATGTTTTAAAAATAATGCTTGATCCTAAAATTTCCTGAAGAAGTGAAGTCATTTTACCGATTCCACTCTGAAGTTCTTGAGAATTGTTTCGAAGAGCTTTACCAAATAATCCTCCAACTAAAATTGTCATTGGACCTATCAACACACAAATTAGTGCTAATTGCCAATGGATTGTAAGCAAATAAATAAATGCTAGTACTGCGAGTAATGGATTACGGATCAAAGAAATAACTGTATCGGTGCAGGCGTTTCCGATAGCCTGGTTATCATTAGTCATTCGACTTAGAAGCTCTCCAGAGTGATTATCATTGTAATAAGATTCCGGAAGGCACATTAATTTTTTAAGAGTATCGACTCGGAGATTATTTCGAATTTTAGATGATACTTTGGTTTTAAAATAAGTGTCTACGTAACTATTCACTACATTTAATAAAAGAATAATTAATCCAGTTACTACAAGAGATTGCCATAAAACCTTGCCATTTGATACTGCTGTGTTTGTAACTTGACTAAGGTACCACGCAATACCCAAATCTAATCCTATCCCAAGAATCATGGTGAAAAATAAAATGACATAACCGTACTTAAACTGTAAAGAATACTTTAATAAACGCCAAATTGTTTTTTGAGGTTTAATGTTAAACACTCCCTTTCGCAAATTATACTCCACAGAACATCTGTATGGAGTATATAGTACTCCGAAATCCCAATTATTTCAATAATATTTTAAAAAGATTTATCCTTGACATTATTAATAAATTGATTGATTATTTAAAAGAAATCGGACAATATTGCTTTTAAAATAAAATAATAATAAGTTAAATAATTCCACCTTAAATAATATAAATTGGAGATGATTAAATGCCTGATTTAGAAAAAGTAAGTATTAATCTTGGTCCAGTTGATCTTGGACAAATCGACCTATTAGTTGACCAAGGATATTATACTAATCGAACAGATTTTATTCGTATTGCCATCAAAAATCAATTAGATAGCCATTCTTCTGTTTTGAAGGAGTTAAAACAAGAAAAATACTTTGTTGTAGGAATTATAGAGTTTGACCGAAATCGATTAGAAGACGCTAAACAGAAAGGGGTAAGAATTGATATCAATCTTGTGGGAGGATTAATTATCTCTGACGATGTTACACGCGAATTAGCCGAGGAAGTATTTGGAAATGTTAAAATTTTCGGAATAATCAGAGCTCCTGAACAAATAAAAAAATATTTACGAATATTGCAAAATTCTAAATAATTGGATCAATTCCATACCTAACCCCTTGCCAGTGACAAGGTTTTTAAGGCATAGAAAAAGGAGTATCTCCCAAATCACGAATAGGTTAAGCGACTAAACCAACCAGTAGAGACGAGGTGAACTCTCTATGCCATATATTCGAAACAAGGTCTGTTTTCCTTGCAAGATTTATTTAACATGAATCGCGAAAAGCGTTTTGACCTTATCTTTGCAACGTTAGACTTAGCTCTAATCTTGCGAGTCGTCAACAAAAAGTCACGTTTAGGCGCTCCTGTTGAAACGAATTACTCAGAAATGGTCTATTCACTTATAGCAAGAATCGTCGAGCGGATTCCGACCATTAAGGATCTGCTGAAAAGACTTCGAGAAGATATTCTGTTTCGTCTGGACTACGGATTCTCCCTAGCAGAATCCATATCTTCAGCAGCAACTTATTCTCACCTTACGGCAACAGATGCCAGCTGTTAGTGATGTTCCAACAAAAAACTAACCGTTCTTCTACCCACAAAAGTATGTTCAGATACACAATCTTCTTGACACTACCATCAATATGCATGTTAATTTTTCAATATGAAAGAAGGATATGTATAATGGAACAAAAAATATTACCAATAACTGAGCCTTTAATTAAAAATTATCCGCAGCATGCTTTTTACCTATCTATTATTTCTAACAAAGAAGAATGTCTACCATGGATTTTTTCTAATTATACGAATATATATTTATCAAATTGGAAAAACGAGTGGGTTTTTATGGATTATTTCGTACAGACTCCAGAACACCATTTTCATCCCTGGTTTAAAGATTCTCAACGATTGCATAGAGATTTAATCCTAAACACTAATATAGAGTTTATTAGTTTTTTAAAACAACAAATCAATTCAGAATATTATGTATGGCTACATGTAGATGAATATTATATTCCTCAAACTTATTCATATAATAAAAGCTCTTTTTCTCATGCAATCTTTGTATACGGTTATGAGGATAAAACAAAAACCTTTAAAATCATGGCTTTCCATGAAGATGGGAAATATGCAAAGTCAGAAGTTGAATACTTGATGTTGAAACAGGCATTTTTGCATTGTGAAGCATATGATAGTTATCTAAATTATATACATCTGTTGAAGATAAACCCTGAAATCCATAATGGAAAAACCTATGGATTTGACATCAGCATCTTTTTTAAAGATATCAAAGATTACTACGAATCAAAAAATATTATGGAGAATTATAAGAACTTTTATGATATTTCACTATATGATGATCGAACTTTTGGTTTAAATATTTATATTGAACTAAAAAAACATTTCATTATGCACCTAGATAAAAAAATTAATGTCGATATCAGACTTCTATACACTCTATATGAGCATAAAAAATTCATGAACATGAAATTAGAATATATTCAATATAATGGATATTATAATTTTAATCATCAGTTCATTGAAGGTTATCGCGAGCTAGAGAAAGAAGTTAGAATTTTGCTGAATATATATTTGAAGTATAAATTCACCAATAATAAAGTATACATAGAAAAAGTAATAAAAAAATTAGAGTCTATTCATTTTACAGAAAAAAATTTATTAAGCTCACTATTCAAGCCTACTGAGGCTCTGTAAGCTGAGAAGCATACTTGATATTGATTCAGCGCATCCCACACCGAGGATGTATATTTTGCTTGTCCAATATACTGTAAGTCATAATCTCCCGTTCTACAGATCTAGATGATAGTGAAGTACGACATATTACACCTCTGATTGAAAGCATTGTATGATCCCGATCGCGATTGGTTATTGAAGTAGCCACATGGGCAATATCGCTAATCCGATATTGTTTTTTTCTAATGTAAGAATCAATCGTGCTGCAAATCAATTTCTTCTGCAGGCTGGCATGATGAGATGTCAACGTAGAATAAAAAGTCCCAAAGGCTAATTGAGGCCCCGTGCAGTCTTAGTTTGTTGATTTTTCGGGTGGTCCAAAACGACCAAACAAAAATGTTGTTGGTGAACCAATTGGAAGGAGATTGCTTCCTTTTACTCGCCCGAGATCCGCAACCAATCTGGTACTTTCGGATTTTCTGCTTTCATTCCCACCTTGAGCGCCTGGATGTAAAAACATCTATTTCATGTTCAGCGCTTCCGTAACTGTAGTAAACGCTTATGTACTATGGCGTCTGCTATCTTACTTCACGTCGAGAATCATGTATAAATGAAAATAACCTTCTCTTGTAAAATATTATGCTAGTCTTTGGTAGAGAACATAGTCGATAACTCTGATCCACCTTTAATTAAAGCCAATATGACAACGTGTAGCGAGCGTTGTTATATAAACTACGATAAGAAGTAAATACAAGATAATCCAATTGGATTATCTATTTTTTTTGGTTTAAGCCGTGTTCTACAACAAAAGCTAAAAACTGTTGTTCATTTATAAATAGCTGTTTTAGTTCATGTTCAGTGTATGCATCTTTTCTAGGTATATAAGTAAAGCCTATCTTTCCCTACTTCTGATTGCCTTGTGCCTTTTGATTACAGAAAGCCGCATTAAATACACAATTTATCAATTTTCTTTTTTTTCCACAACTCCAGATCTAAATATGCAAATTTTGAGTGAAACTCAATAACTGCATAGAGGATGTAGATCTCTAGCTCTCCGAACGAAATTTTAGACCACAGATTAAAATGGAATGTTTGTACTGATTTCATATGTCTGTATAAATAATAAAAAACACCTTAACATTCTAGATGACCAACAATTAATCATTTTAAAACTAAAAAATGTCTTTTTTTTATTACTATCTCTACTTCATAAGTTCTTCTATTTGAATAATTTTTATTTTATAGCCCAAGTATCAATCAAGACTTGATTTTGAAAAAATAAAGCGTTGTCCATATTCGGTTACCCATAGACTCCGCTCCTGAAATGAGCCTAAATACTGATCATCACTTTTTGTCAGAGGAAGGGTAGTTTCTCTTTATCTACTTTGGCCCAAATTCTAGAAGTATTTTGAATATCAACACCTATCCATTTCAAAATGGAACGTCCTTCTTTATCACATGGAAAGGTACCTCTGAGTTCAAATTCATTACCTCAGCGGTAAATAAAATCATTTAAAAAGCTTCTTCAAGTTCGAATATTACCGGCTCTAAACCTCCTTTACTAGAGCAAAATTGTAGTTAATGATAAGACACTCTGGTGTTTTCTCAGCTATATTCAATTGTTCTGTCAATTCCAAGTAGTAAATCCAATTAAGAAGCCTTGAGTTTGACACACATATCCCGTCTGATCAATCGGGTATAGAAAGATGGTATTTAAATCCAACTTGACATTCATCGGATTAATTGAAAAGAGAATGATCTCTTATAATTCCCATTCTATATTGGCTTAACTCACCGATATCATGACTATTTTCACTTGGCTTGTAGAAGTAAAAAGGGATTCTCTTAATAAAGACTTCAATTCGTTAATCTCCCCATACCAGAATATTCAAATACTTAACACGATACTTCCACAACTATCTATATATTATCTTGGGGGCCCCTATGGGAATGGTTATCTGCATTCTATCCCTCAATTCAAGGCTTATCTTTCAGATTTGATTTTATTCGATTTTTCAAATGACCTATAAAAATCTGACCAGGTTCAGAAGGATCAAATTTCTTGATAACAGCTTTATGAATTAAATCGATTTCTTTTGCGAAATTGTGAGCATTTGGTCCAAAACCCCAGCTCCTCTTTAATGGTCTATAGTATTTGATTAGAATTTTCGTAGCCTCATCGTCCTCATATCCCAGAAGTGTAAGTTCACGAATCACGTCTTTAATGTAGGGTTTATCCATCATATGTCTACTCGTTGGATTGTTCATGCATTTACCTCCAAGATCCCATCTATTAGTTAGTGACTCAAAAATATATTTTCATCATATCCATATTATTACTACATCATTTCAACTCTTGTAGAAATAAGTCTTGCGACAATTATTACTACTCTTTTTTTTGCTAGCGATCATTTTAGAGTTATCTATTTAGAAGCTTATTCCTACATTCAAAACATATATTAAATCTTGTCATCATTTAAAGTATTCTTCTGAACACCAATTTATCTTTATTTCTCTACTTTTTTCATGAATTTTTATTAACTGATTTAGAACAAAAATTCGTTGAACTATATCTTCAGCTATAAAAAACTGCCTCTTAAAATAATTAAGTTGCTTCTGATATGGACCTTGATGCTTTTCATTGTTCTCATATACATGTAACAATTGAATATGGAGATCATATATTTCTTTGTATGTCATAAAACAACCCTCAGCAGTTACAAAGTTAATTTTCTGAATATGCTTTTTTATGTTCATTTAGCCCAACTAATTAATTAACAAAAAAGCAACTCCCCTGTTGGAAAGTCGCTTCTAAAATACTCTATAGTGAATCTTTAGTTATTATCTTAGATCCTACCGCTTCGCCTTATAAAACTCATGATACAACTTCATCAGCGCCCTTTTCTCTATCCGCGAAACATAACTCCGCGAGATCCCTAACTCCTTAGCAATTTCCCGCTGTGTCCTCTCTTCTCCACCTGTATCCAATCCAAACCGCCCCACGACAACTTCCTTTTCCCGATCATCCAGTATATCGAGATTACGATAAATCTTACTCTTTTCGATCTTAAGATCCACTTCTTTAATGACATCATCCGCCTCGGAGCCAAGGATATCGATAAGTGTAATTTCATTACCTTCCTTGTCTGTCCCAATTGGATCGTGCAGGGACACGTCTTTCCGCGTTTTCTTCAATGATCTTAAATGCATCAGAATTTCATTTTCAATACAACGAGCCGCAAATGTGGCCAGTTTTGTCCCTTTGTTCGGGCGGTAGCTCTCGATAGCTTTAATCAAGCCGATGGTGCCGATGGAGATTAAATCCTCCATGTCTTCTCCGGTGTTATCGAATTTTTTTACTATATGGGCGACAAGTCTCAAATTGTGCTCGATAAGCAAATTTCGGGCTTTAGCATCCCCTTCAGCCATCATGCCTAAGTATTTGCTTTCCTCCTGCTCCGAGAGCGGCTGTGGAAATGCGTTGTTCCTTACGTAGGATACCAGCAACGTCAGTTCTTTGATTAGCAACGCGATCGTACTTAAGAATCCAGGCAACTTGGCGACACCTCCCGCACTTGTACAATGAAACCGATCTGTTAGCCTTACGGGTTCATGGTCATCTTATTGTATGTGGGTAGATGCCTAGAAGTGCATGTACGGGGGAAATTGTACAAACCCATTGTTAGTCTCTCCGCTTTAGCTTCATTAATGATCTCATCCATCTGCTCCCAGTTCTGCTCAACGGAGTGACGCTAGTTTGTCATGATAAAAAAGATGCAGCAAGATCCAGCACGAAAAACAGTACAGCTGCCTTAGCAAACCGCTCCAGCCTGCGTATTTCCGGGATATCAACACTTTAATAGAGCGTTTACTAGACCGATTTTCAACTAGTTAGGAAGCACTTTTCATGTTGACTTTTCAACATATAGTGATTAAAATAAACAACGCACACTAAATATAGTATGCATATGATTTTCCAGTATTTATAGCTTATCTATTCAATCTTTACAGTAATATATACAGGGGGAGAGACTCCATGCTAGTCGCATACGATTCAAAAACCGGAAACGTCAAACGCTTCATTGGTAAGCTTAAGCTGCCAGCTGTGCAGATTGAAGAGCATATGACCATTGACGAGCCCTATGTGCTTATTACATATACCACCGGCTTTGGACAGATTCCAGAGAAGGTGTCTACTTTCTTGAAGAACAATTATTCCAATTTGAAAGGCATCGCCGCCAGCGGCAACAAGAACTGGGGCGAGCTGTTCGCGCATAGCGCAGACTTGATTGCAGATCGGTACAATGTACCAGTTATCGGTAAATTTGAGCTATCGGGCACATTTGGTGATGTGGAACGAATTAAACAGGAGGTGAGCCGAGTTGCGGCATATTGAACTAAACAACATGTTGATGAAGAGAGACGAAAGTGGTTTCTTTCAATTGGATAAAGACCTTGAGGCAGTAGCCGAATTTATGCGGGATGTAGAACGGCGGAGCTTGGTTTTTGAGAATACAAAAGCCAAGGTTGATTATATGATTGAACAGGATTTCTACGAAAATTTTTACGAACAGTACAGCTTGGCTGAGATTGAAGATGTCTACCAAATTACCCATTCTTACAACTTCAGCTTTCCATCCTATATGGCTGCTTCGAAGTTCTATACGGATTACGCTGTAAAAAGCAATGACCGCAAGCAATATCTGGAGCATTATCCGGACCGTGTGGCGGCAGTTGCCCTTCACCTAGGACGCGGGAACGCCGCTTCTGCTGGCATGCTTGCCCGTTCGATGATGGAGCAGCGTCTGCAGCCAGCGACCCCAACCTTCTTAAACGCCGGCAAGAGTCGTCGCGGTGAGCTTGTCTCCTGCTTCCTTATCGAAATGGACGACTCGCTTAATTCGATCAACTATGTGCTCAACACCTGCATGCAGCTCTCGAAGATCGGCGGTGGCGTGGCTGTCAACCTGTCCAAGCTTCGTTCCCGCGGAGAGACAATCAAGGGTGTCGAGGATGCGGCTAAGGGCATTATACCTGTGCTCAAGCTGATGGAGGACGGCTTCTCCTATGCTGACCAGATGGGTCAACGTAAAGGTTCTGGAGCCGCCTACTACAATATTTTTGGATGGGATGTTCTTGAATTTCTCGACAGTAAGAAGATCAACGCCGACGAAAAAACAAGACTCAAAACCCTGTCCATCGGCCTGATCATTCCGAATCGCTTCTATAAGCTGGCGAAGGACAATGAACCGCTCCATGTATTTGCCCCTTACAGTGTGTACAAGGCTTATGGCACACATCTTGATGACATGGATTTGGATGAAATGTATGATAAGCTGCTAGCCGATCCACGTGTCAAAAAGAGAAAGGCCATGAGCGCACGGGATATGCTGACCAAAATCGCCATGATCCAGCTGGAATCTGGCTATCCATATATTATGAACAAGAGCAACGCCAATGAGGCCCATGCCCTGAAAAACGTCGGACAGATCAAAATGTCCAACCTCTGCACAGAAATCTTCCAGCTGCAGGAGACCTCAGAAATTGCTGACTACGGACAGGAAGATACCATCCGCCGTGATGTAAGCTGCAATCTGGCTTCCTTGAACATTGTCAACGTGATGGAGCATGGCAAAATCCGTGAATCGGTACATGAAGGCATGATCGCCTTGACTGCAGTCAGCGATATGACCAGCATCTCTAATGCCCCAGGCGTAGCCAAAGCTAACAAAGAGATGCACTCCGTCGGTCTCGGCGTCATGAATCTGCACGGCTATCTGGCCAAGAACAAGATCGCTTATGAAAGCGAACAGGCTCGCGATTTTGCCCGGACCTTCTTCATGACCATGAACTACCATTCACTGGAGAAAAGCATGGAGATCGCTGCTGCAACCGGCCGGTCTTTCCATGGATTTGAGGCTTCTGATTATGCTACAGGAGCTTATTTTGAGCGTTACCTGACTACGGATTACCGCCCTGTAACGCCAAGAGTACAAGAGTTGTTCGGAGATATTTTCATCCCATCCCCTACGGACTGGGAACAACTGCGGGATGCAGTAAAAGCAAATGGCTTGTACCATGCTTACCGTTTAGCAATTGCGCCGACAGCCAGCATTTCCTATATTCAAAATGCTACTTCAAGCGTTATGCCTATTGTAGAGCAGATTGAGACACGGACTTATGCTAATTCAACGACTTACTATCCGATGCCGTACCTGCGTCCAGACAATGTATTTTTCTATAAATCGGCTTACCAAATGGATCAGTTCAAGGTGATCGATTTGATCGCGGAAATTCAGCCCCATATCGACCAGGGCATCTCGACCGTTCTGCATGTGAACAGTGATGTCTCAACCAGAGAACTGGCCCGTTCCTATCTGTACGCGGCGCATAAAGGCCTGAAGTCGCTGTATTACACCCGGACCAAAAAGCTGTCTGTTGAGGAATGCCTCACCTGCTCGATCTAACTGGAAGGCTATAGCCGCAGAAAAGGAGATTGCCATATTATGACCGCTATCCAAGCCGTTAACTGGAACCGTCCTGACGACGATTTCTCATTGATGTTCTGGAATCAGAACATTATGCAATTCTGGACGGACGATGAAATTCCATTATCCGATGATAAAATGTCCTGGCTCACGCTCAGTGAGCAAGAAAAGGACTCCTATATGAAGGTACTCGGCGGACTCACACTGCTGGATACGATTCAAGGCGGAGTAGGTATGCCGCAGATTATGGAGCATGTCGAAGGTCTTCAGCGCAAGGCTGTGCTTGGCTTTATGGGCATGATGGAACAGATTCACGCCAAATCGTACAGTAGCATTTTCACCACTTTGTCCTCCACAGAGGAGATTGACAGTGTGTTCCGCTGGGTTGAAGAGAACCCTTATCTGCAGTTCAAGGCAGAGACCATATCACAATATTACAAAAAAATAGATTCACCCAAAGATCTGTACCTTGCCATGGCAGCCTCAGTGCTGCTCGAGAGCTACTTGTTCTACAGTGGCTTCTTCTACCCGCTTTATCTAGCTGGCCAAGGCAAAATGACATGCAGCGGTGAGATCATCGACCTTATTCTGCGCGATGAGAGCATCCATGGCGTATATGTCGGTGTGCTGGCGCAGGAGATCTTTGATGGGCTACCAGATGACGAGCAGCGTGAGCTACACCAGAAGCTGGTAGACCTCCTTACACTGCTACATGAGAATGAAGAACGTTATACCGAGCAGATCTACGCTCCCATCGGACTGGTGGACGAGGTCAAGACCTTCCTTAGATACAATGCTAACAAAGCCATGATGAATCTGGGGCATGATCCGCTATTCGACGAGGAAGAGATCAACCCGATTGTTCAGAATGGCATCAGTACCCACACCAAGCAGCATGATTTCTTCTCGAAAAAAGGTAACGGATACGTCCGGGCGCTTAACGTGGAACCGCTGAAAGATGAAGATTTTCAATTTTAAATATAGATAAAGCAAAAAAGTGCGGAGAAAATTCTCCGCACTTTTTGCTAACTGTAAGATTAGATTATTGCAAGCTTTTCAGGTATGTTCTAGCTTCTTCGTAGGTATCGTAAGCATCTGCAAAATCTCTACCAAAAATACGTTTCAATTGCATCTTCCAAATTGGGTTTTTAGTTACATAAGCCCATCCTGCTTGACCAGCTTCACTCGCCATCGCACCAGTAGGGGCTAGCATAGCTGCAACCTCAGGAGTAAGTACACTTTTAGAATCAGTTACATCAGTTGTTCCTGTAAATTTAGGTTTAACAAGCTTCATGATATTTTCAAAATCTTTCAGGTATCCTGGAACATCTTCAGCTGAAAAATCAATAGATACTACATCGATATGGTTCTCATTTTGGTTGTACTTAATTGTGTATGACATAATTATTTTTCCTCCAAGTTTTAACGTTATTTTTTAATAATAGAGATGAAATGTATGTAACTTCACAGACAAAAAATACCCGCCCCAGGCTTTTTCAGGGCGACGACATCTACTTCCTGTATCGTTTTTATAACAACACCCTTTCTAGAATATTAACTAATACATATTACCTATATTATTATCGACAAATTTCTTTTTTTATTTATATTAAAATACAAATTTCTACAAATTCCAACATATCCATGGTCATATTTTCCTTAATTCATTCATTTTTGTGTATCTGCTATCTCTTGCAGCCATTCAATTTGCCAAAATACGAAGAATCTATTTTTTTTAGACAACTAAAAAAGGCTTTGCGTGCGACTTCCGATTCCAATCCAGTCATCCTTCAGATTTTTGGAATCAGAATACGCCGCAAAGCCTTCAATACTATATATTAGTTGTTATATAAGTAAATCAATCCGTGATTACTTTGTTGCGGAATAGCCCCCGTCAATCACATGTGCTGTACCTGTAATAAACGAAGCCTCATCACTTAGTAGGAAGCATGCAAACGCAGCTACTTCCTCAGGCGTACCGTATCTACCCAGAGCCGTTCCAGAAGCGATAAGAGATTGAAGCATCTCTACATCATCAGACAACAGCTTTTCATATCTGTTCATGGTTGGTGTAGGGATAGGTCCTGGGCAAAGGGCATTTACTCTAATGTTACGGTGACCCACTTCTTTGGCAACCGATTTAGTCATCCCCACAATAGCATGTTTACTTGCTGAATAAGCTGCATCATTGGCCATCCCGATAAAAATACCATGCAAAGAGGAGCAGTTTAGAACGGAAGCTCCAGATTTCATATGAGGTAATGTATAATGCAACATGTAGAATTGGCTAGTGAGATTTGTCTGAATCACTTTTTGAAACAACAACGGATCATAGTCTATAACATCCGTATTGTCTCCTGTAATTGCTGAGTTATTATATAGGCAATCAATTTTTCCATAAGCTGCTAATGTTTGATCTACGATATTTTTGCAGTCTGCTTCGAGAGAAACATCTGACCGAACAAACATCGCTTCCCCACCTAGAGCCTTAATTTCCTCAACTGTGTTAGCGCCGGCATCTGATCGATTGGCAACTACTACAATACCGCCCTCTCTTGCTACTCTTAAGGCTGTAGCTTTTCCGATTCCGGTACCTGCACCAGTAATAATAACTACTTTGTTCTCAAATCTGTTGCTACTCATATGCGCACCACTTTCTTATGTCTTTTTCAGGAGGAGGATTCGAACCTCATAGACCCTAATATCGCCTGATGCAATATGGATTGGAACATTTTTGCAGAAAAATCGACAAAATTATCCTCTATATGACAACTTTATTGTATTTAATTGTATATAGCAATGAATATTTTAATCTGTTTTTACAACAATTGAGAATTTGGTTTTGATCGTCACAAAAAAACACCCCTTAGAATTTCATCAGATAAACCAGAAGTTTTATCCGATGCTTATTCTAAGGGGTTTGATCATTTGTAAATCCGTCGTTGTTAATGAAACCACACTCCAAATAAATTATTTATTGGCTTATAGATAAGAATAATCAGAAACAGAGGACTCGGAATGTTCAATTTTAACAACGCACATACGGTCGCGCCAAGTCCCAAAATCCAAAATATAAAATATACGCTAAGATCACGTACTCGGCGCTTTCGCATTAATTTAGGCAAATCAAGTGCCATACAACCTACAGCAAGCGCCAAAAAAAACAATAACATCATTAGACTCACTCCTTGATTTTTTCAAGAAAAGAATTATCAGTTAGACCTACGCGGTTAATAACTACTGAGGCACTATAATGGATGGGCAATGATTTAAGGTAATCGTCGCCCTTTTTTTGCTGTAGCTTTGTCCAAGCTTTAGGACTGGCATGGTAGATCGATTGTCCAAATCCCATAATATCAACATTGAAGCGATTATTTACTTGCTCCACAGTGTCTTGCATCCGCTCTATAATCCGTTCCTCTGTTTCCTTTTCCAAACGTTTTATGGTGCTTTCCGATTCCAAGTTTTCTGTACTGTGCACTTCTTCAATGTTGCAAAGCGTCTTAACGTCAAGGTAAATATGCGGCTCTCCATCAATAATTTTCACTTTGCGTTTAGTTGAAGCCTGGATCGCTTCGATAACAATAGGCTTTCCGTCTTCCCCTGTTATCGGGCCAGAATGTGAGGTTACCTTATCATTGATATAATTGTAACCAATCGTTTCACCCTCGTTTAGCCAACCGATCAGTTTGTCTTTTCTGAACACAGCAACAGTATGGTATTCCAATCTCGCCTTAGGCATTGTTCGCTCTACATTGCTTTTATCTCCTCCCTCTTTGGGATCTCCCATAACTTCCACTCCGGTCAGTACAGGATGTTCACCTTCAGCCAATAAATTTTCAATAAAATCATCCAGCGTGACAGCGACTGTTTTTGCTGAATCTTTATAAGAATTATCTAGGGAACTAAATAATTTGTTCGCTGGTAATTTATCCATAGGTGTAAGGACATTCAAGACATCGTTGGCGGTTGTATCTCTGGCAACCATAACGTAGAAATCCATTCGAGGTTCCCGACTTCTTTTAAATACGTCCAGTATCTCGGCCACTCCGGAGCGGGCAAGTTCCTCCCCAATCACTAACACCCGGATATGACCAAGATAACTCGTCCTAGAACTATCCAGATTCAACATACGTTGTGCATCATAAAACGTAGGTACAGTAAATTTATAAACAACCACGGGGACTCCAGTGCCTCCCCCTCCTCCAGACGATTGTGAGGAAATCGCAGATGGAATAACGACCTGCATCGAAACTGTATAACCCGTTTCAGCCTTGTCGATCCCTATCCCCAAGACAAAGGCTACCTCATTTAGCTCCTTTCTTTCCCAACAGCCACTTAGCATTAACGTAAATTGGAGAGCTATCATCAATTGGAGAGCGCCTCTAACTAATTTTTTCTTCATTGCGTTGATTCCTCATCACTGGAAGTGCTTTGACGAAATAGGTTCTGCGTCTTGTTCTCAGCAGGTCTTGTCTTTAAAAAAGGCCACGGAAAGCGAAAGATAGAGTCTTTTAAATCTTTTGAATTATAAGGTCCGAGCGGACTCATATAAGGCATTCCGAAAGA
This sequence comes from Paenibacillus sp. FSL R5-0744, assembly GCF_037972555.1. Lineage (NCBI taxonomy): Bacteria > Bacillati > Bacillota > Bacilli > Caryophanales > Paenibacillaceae > Paenibacillus > Paenibacillus sp. FSL R5-0744. The sequence continues at coordinate 1,555,122 of NZ_CP150228.1, read as the reverse complement.
ACGCAAGCTCGACAAATGCAGTACGATGATAAAAATTCCGAATAGAATTCCATATAATCCGATAAATCCGGCCAAAGCTATAAGCACAAAACGGATCATCCGCGCAGCTATAGACATTCCTGTCTCCGGAATAACAAAGCTAGAAATGGCTGTAAGCGATACAATAATGACCATTGCAGATGAAATAAAACCCGCTGCAACCGCTGCTTGTCCAATCACCAACGTTCCGACAATGGAAATTGCCTGTCCAATATTTTTAGGTATCCGTACCCCGGCCTCCCGCAAAATCTCATAAGTCATTTCCATGATCAGCGCCTCGACAAAAGCAGGAAAAGGGACACTCTCCCGCTGGGCAGCTAAACTAATTACAAGATTGGTCGGTATCATCTCCTGATGATATGTAGTAATCGCAACATACAATGAAGGTGCAAGCAAAGTAATAAAAAATGAAATAAAACGAACTAATCTCAGCAATGTTCCAATATCGGCCCTTTGGTAATAATCCTCAGCAGACTGAAAAAATGCCACAAAAAATGTGGGTACCAACAGTACAAAAGGGGTTCCATCAACAAGAATGGCCACTTTTCCTTCCAAAATACCTGCTGCAATCGTATCCGGACGATCACTGTTGTATACGGTAGGAAATGGTGTAAATACCGTCTCTTGAATAAATTCTTCAATATATCCACTCTCGAGAATACTGTCCGTATCAATTTTATTCAGACGGCATTTTACTTCTTGCACCAACTCCTTATTCGCGATGTTGCTTAGATACATAATGGATACGCTGGTTTGAGTTACCCTTCCGATCTGAACGGTTTCCAGCCATAAATGGCTATCTTTTATTTTCCGCCGAACCAGTGCCGTATTCGTCCGTAAATTCTCAGTGAATCCTTCCATTGGACCTCGAACAACCGATTGGGAACTGGGCTCCCCTACATTGCGATCTTCCCAGCCTGGTAAGCCGATCCGGAGAGTGGTGGATGTCCCATCGAGCAGCAGCATTACACTACCGGACAGCAATTCGTGTACGAATTGGCTGTAATCAACGATGACGGTTAGATCACCGGCTATTAATATCTGTTTCTTAATAATCTCAATCTTCTGCTCAGGCTCAAGCTTTCCCAGCTGTTCATAAGGAATATGTTCCTGCAAAGAATACAAAATTGAATTATGCAGTACCTGAGTATCCACAAGACCATCTATGTAAATCAAAGAAATATTAGTATTTTCTTCTATCTGCAACTCTTTTATCACTACATCAGAACTTCCGCCCAGCAATCCGTTCAACTGATCAATATTGGTTTTCAATCGGTTTGATAGTGTACCCGTCTCCGAACTTTTCACGATGTAGCCTCCACTTCACTTAGTTTAATGAGTATAGTTTGATGTTAATTTTGATAATTATTCCTTTCTGATTAAAATTCGGAATGGCATAATTCTGGTAACTACAACCATACTAAAACTAGTCCAATAAATTTGAGGGGGTATATGAGTTTGGAGAAAGATCGAATTAGTACCAATCAAATGATTATACTCGGGCTATTCACATTTATTGGGGATATGGCGCTTGTGTATCCAGCGTTAATGATATCAGGAGCGAAACAAGATTCATGGATTGCTGCTTTGATTAGTATTCCCTTGGGCCTAGCGACCATTAAATTGTTGCTCTGCTTAGCAGACATTGAACCCAACAAGAATATCATCGAGCTTAGCCTACAAATTCTAGGAAAATGGGCCGGATCTGCTGTAGCCTTGTTCTATCTAGTGTTCTTTCTGATTGCCGCCGCCACTTACATAAGAGAAATTGAAGATTTCATGTGTACACAGATTTACGAGAAGACACCCGGTGGGGTTATCCGTTTTATGGCCATTTTCCTGCTGGTATATGGTGTACGACTGGGTCTGGAAACATTGGGACGGGCAGCTCAGCTTTTTTTCCCTTTGTTTGCAGTTTTTTTGATCGGTCTGCTGCTTCTGCTGACTCCCGATGTCAAAATGGAACGTTTATACCCCATTATGAACACACCAGTACCGGACATGCTCCATACTTTGATGTATGGTGTTTTTTATCCTTTTGGTGAATTATGCGTGTTTCTTATGGTATATCCTTATGCTCAGAAGAATAGCAAAACAAGCCGGGATATTTTCATAGCCTTGATCATCGGAGCTCTGGGACTTAACCTCATCTTATTTTTTTCCCTTACCGTTCTTGGTGTTTACGCTTCTGAACATCAATTTTATGCCGCTTATATTCTTGCTCAAAAAATTAATATTGCTAATTCTCTGCAACGTATTGAAGCGCTTATGGCTACAGCATGGATTATCAGCACGTACTTTAAAACAGCCATTTATTACTATGCTTTAACATTAGGTGCAGCCCAATTATTTAAACTCAAAAGCCACCGTCCTCTGATCCTACCCACTGGATTTTTGTTATTTGGTATGTCACAACTGATTGCCAAAGACATCATTTTTTATGTAAAGGAAATCCCCGCCTACTGGGTAGATTGGGATTTCACGGTTGCATTTGTTCTACCGCTTATATTGCTAATTGTGTATTATTTAAAAAAACGTTTTGCTGCCAAGGTTTAAACGACCTCTCTCCTAAAAATAAAAAAGGACAGCTATTGAGCTGTCCTTTTTTGTTCATGAATTTCTTACATGCAGTAGATTTATTCCTTCTTATCCAATGTAATTGACGATGGGGTTACATCACGAATAGGTTCATTGGACGCTTCGAAAGTTGATCCGCAACTCGGACAAAAACGTGCCTCGATTGCCACATTACCACCGCATGCTTTACAATGCTTCACATCGGACAACCCAGCAATTTGCTGCAGATTGACCTCGATCTCTGATTTCAGTTCAAGAATACGGGAAATATTCTTCTCGATCTGCTCACTCGGCAGTGGTCCTGCACCTTGAGTTACAGCTTCAAACAACAGTTTACCCATTACCTGATACTGCTGGTCAATATCATTCTGCTTACTGTTGTTCTGTAATTTCAAACGATTGATCTCCACCACTGTCTTTGCTTTATTCCCAGCCTCGCTTACGCCTGCCTTTACCTTGTTAAAAAAGCTCATATTCAGCCCCCAATTCCGTAGTAGTCATATCTAAGCATATTTCGACACCACCACAAGTATTCCTCTCTTTATTGTACCTAACTTCAACCGCGATTTGTAGTTCATCCACAATCAAGAACTAATTTCCCCCGCCTTCCTGCGGGAACGAACCTCGACTCAGGTCTGGTATCTAAAACCGCCTTCAGGCCGTTTTGCCACAATCGAAAAGGCTTTACAATGAGTACATAAGCAAGCGGGTTGCAAGGTTCAATCACAATCACCCCCATAAGAGAGGATGACAATAATAAATGAAAAAATTATATCGTTCAAGAAGTGATCAGAAAATTAGTGGTGTATGCGGAGGTCTTGCTATTTGGTCAGGCATCGATGCCACAATACTCCGTCTCGTGGCCGTTGCTGCAGCATTTTTCAGCTTCGGCACAGTACTTATCTTTTATATCATCGCCAGCATCATCGTCCCTAAAGAACCTTTTGGCAGCTTTTCAGATGGACATGATTTCTGTTAACAGATCTTCATTCAGTACCAATCAAACATACTAAGGAGAGATATAACATGAGTTTATTCAAAAGAATTTCCACCCTTACTAAAGCAGCCCTACACGAAGGTCTGAACAAATTAGAAAATCCAGTGCTACTGACAGGTCAGTATCTGCGCGATCTTGAGAACGAAATAGCTACGGCAGAACGCAATGAGCGTGATTTAAAGGTTACAGCGAGTGTATTGGAACGCCGTAAGCAAGAATATACTCAGTTAATAGAGCAAAGCGAGGCTGAAGCCGTTCAGGCGGTTGAGCAAGGAAATGAAGAAAGAGCACGCCTTGCACTCATGGCCAAGCTGCGGTATACAGAACAGCTGGATGAGAGTATCAATAGTCAGGCACAAACTCAGCAATCCCTGGCAGAGCTGGAGATCAACATCGCTAGAGCTAAAGAAGAGCGCGAACATCTTAAAGCGAAAAGAACTGAACTTATCGCTCGTGCTCAGCAAGCTACAGAAACACTAAGCTCCGCTCCTCATAGCAACAGTGTAAAAGGATCGAATGTGGGTAACGCTTCACGTGGCTTCGAACGAATGGAAGAGAAAATTTTCGAGTGGGAAGCATTGGCGGAAAACTCCAAGTATAAATCCAACTCAGGCGCAGGCGTAGCTTCGTCTATTGATCCCAACCTTCGTAGCGCCGTGGATGATGAAATTGAACGTATCCGCAACCGGAAAATCAATACCGACAAAAAATAAATATAATAACAGGTCCCTTATTTCTCAGCTACTCAGCTATATAAGGGGCTTGTTTTTTCTATTCCTCTTCATCCCGCGAATCATTTTTTTCGATTCCGGATCTACTCGGTAAGACTCTGTGATTTTCTGCAAAGCCTTGTTATAGGTGAAATCATCTAAAGCGTTAGTTCTCAAATAATCTATCGTAGCCGCAGGCATCTTCACATAACACATCGAAAGCGCCCAAGAAACCGCCATTTTCACATAATACCCCTCATGTCTGACCTTATCGAGTAGTTGTAGAATCCGACTGATGTACGCTTCTTCAATAAAGAAATTAAGCATCATTACTACCGCAAATCGAATCTCATATTCTTTGTCAGATAACAGATACGGCACTATAAAGTCCCACATCTGCTCTTTATTCTTCAAGGTAAACTTCAGCCCCGTGCAAAAGCTATCACATACCGACCAGTTATCGATTTTAGGAATAAAGTCCGCAATATAATGCAGAATTTCTTCAGGATCTGTCTTTACATAACCAAGTACCATACCTTGCAGCATTACCTCTTCAAAAAAATCAGAGTCGGCGTGCTCCAAATAGGCTCTCCAGTCACCCTTTGCAATGGTTTTGGCGAGTTTACGTAGCTCCGGTAGCCTGACTCCTATCACATTATCGATCGTCGGAAGTAAAGCCGCAGAAAACTTCTGGTAATCCGCATCTGCCAACTCCACTAGCTGTTCCTTTATTGTTTTATCCACTATAGTGCTCCTTACGTATTAATTATTGAAATGAAATCTCCCATAAATATATGGATGCTACCGAACCGTGCGGTGAGTACCTGAGACGGTATTGTTCGAATTGCTTTTTGGTAAGCATATCAAGCCCATACAGCTTCATCATGCCGCGACGAATGGCGATATCTCCCCAACTAACTACATCTGGGCGCTCCATACAATTGATTAGCATCATCTCTGCTGTCCACATACCGATGCCTTTTAACTTCATGAGTCTTTGAATAACCTCTTGATCGGACAATCCATATAATTCCTCCAGCTTAAACTCCCCATCAGCAATCAGCTTGGAAATGTCATGAATACAAACCGCCTTTTTCATCGTCATACCGCAACCCTGAATCTCATCTGCTGTGTGTATAGCTAGCTGCTGCGGAGTTATTTCTCTGAATTGAACCTGCATTCTTGTCCAGATAGTTCGAACCGCTTTGACTGATATTAGCTGACCTACTATGGCATAGATAAGTGCAGTGAAAAGATCCGGAATAATCACACGTTCCACTTTCCCCATTCGCGCCATCGCCGCACCTAGCACTGGGTCCACACTTCCGAGGTAATCGATTTCTGCTTGCCCATATTCAAAAAATTTAGTGATTACAGCTCCCAAAGTATTTCCTCCCGTATCTGAGCTTAACAATAATATACAACATCTATTTTGCAGTGTACGGATTCTTGAATAGGATAGCAAGATAACGAAACTTGAAAAAGCCACAACACTTCTACTCGGGTAGATGGTTATGGCGGGAATTCATATTTTTACTCAACTACTATATGTAACTTGTACTAGATTGTATTTATCATTTTACTACTTTAATATGAATGTATATATGATAGATAAGGAGCTTTACGAATGGACTTTATAGCAATTGACTTTGAAACGGCGAATTCCAGTCGATCCAGCGCCTGTGCTTTGGGGCTTGTGGAAGTTAAAGATGGCGTAATCACTGCAGAACATTCTTGGCTGATCGATCCGCAACAGCGGTTTGACGGCATGAACATTTCGATACATGGCATCACCCCCTCCATGGTAATCGGTCAGCCTACATTCCACGAATTATGGCCCACCGTTGAACCTTTGCTGCACGGACGAATCGTTGTAGCACACAATGCCGCTTTTGATATGAGTGTACTGCGGTATTGCCTCGATGGGATGCACATAAGCTATCCGAGCTTTCAATACTTATGTACTTATTTACTAGGCAAAAAAATGCTGCCCGAGCTTCCCTCTCATAAACTTAATGTAGTCTCCGAGCATTTCGGCATTGAGCTGAAGCACCATGACGCTCTCGATGACGCGCGCGCGGCTGCCTTGGTTCTATTAATGCTTATGGAGCGAGAATCACACCTTGACCCGCTTTTGCTCTCCAGCAGCCAAGGATATACTAGCGGAACAATGTTTGCTGGTGGATACACTCCTTTTTCTGCTCGAAAGAGTAAACCTGCTAAGAAACCTGTGAACAAGCAAAGAACGAAAAACTTCTATTTGTAAGAAACTATTAAGTTATTCAGCAAAAAACACCCAACAGGCTCATTACAGCTGGTTGGGTGTTTTGCATAGATGGAGGAATATAGCATACAAGTCGATTCATTCACTACTTAGAAATCTAACCTTGCTGGTCATTATAGGGAATAGCTCCCTGTAATTCTACATTTACGCCCTATAATGACTTCGAATAGACCCTTATCGTGCTAATTATAGGGAAGAATTCCGTATATTTTATCAACGATCAGTGAATATCCCATCGGTTCATCCAGATCACCAACCAAGATCAACACAACACGCTAGATCTTCATCCGATAGACTGCTTTATTCTCCAGTCCTCTAATGAATGGCGTCCATTCTTCGGTTTCTGGTGTGGTATCCAGAGCATCCTCCACCATTTGCAGCTTCGCATCCATCGCATCAATATGATGCAGCGCTACGGCCTCAGCCGTTTGCGGCTGAACAGGACTGCCCCATTCACCCAGGTTATGGTGTGATAATACGAGATGCTGTAACGCCAGAACCTTCTCCGAATTCAAATCAATGTCTAAGCGGATGGCCGCTTCTGTAATCCAGTTAGATGCCATCGAGATATGACCAATCAACTTACCTTGAACGCTATATTCTGAGACAATTCCGAGCTGAGAGATCATCTCCTCCGGCTTCGCGATATCATGCAGAATAATTCCAGCCTTCATTAAATCTGGATTCAAGAACGGACGCTGCTTGCACAGAAAATCCCCGATCTCCAGCATGCGAACCATATGATAAGCAAGTCCGGCAAAATAAGCATGGTGATGCGTTTTGGCAGCCGGATAATGCATCAATTTCTCTTCCACTTTGCTTACACAAAAGGAGACAATCGAGGCAATCTCCGGATCTGTGATGCTTGCCATAACCCCTTTAATCGTATGAATAAGGTCTACTGGACGAATAGGAGCGGAGCGAATAAAATCCGTTAGCGCAACGCCATCCTCATCGTTCACCAATCTGATTTTGGTTACTTTGATTTGCAATTTCTCACGATAAGTGTGCGCAATCCCGCGAACCTTCACTAGTGCCATAGGAAAAAAAGTTTCTTTATCGGTTGTGCTGACATCCCAATATTTCGCGGACAATTGTCCACTGGAATCTCCCAAGACTAGGTCGAAATAATCCTTTGGAGGAGTACCGTTCGTTTGTTTGATCGCTAGCTCTCTTAAGAGATAAAAGCCAACAAATTCATCCTGTGGAGCGAGCTGTTTAATTTGTGTCATGTTGAAGCCTCCTATTAATAACAGGCTTTGTACCTGCTCTCTATATTAAACTTTAGACACTCACGTCCAAAATCCCTTTAAATCACTATACGATCTATTTTCATTTTTATGTACAGGTAGATAAAGGAGGTTACTCCACAGGCCATAATATGGCTCTAGAATAACCCCCTTTATAGATTAACTATTGATTGAAAATTGCTTATTTACCAGCGGATTCAAGCGCTGATTTAATAGCTTCTACCACTTTAGCAGATACTTCTTTCTCAGCATCATTATTTCCGAAGGCTGCTGCGCGATATCCATACTTGTGTAAGCTATAGCCCGTTGAAGTCGACTCAATCTCGCTCTTCACAGCCAGCTCAGCGTCAGTCAACTGGTTGACCGTTCTTGTACTTCCGTTTTTATCTAAATAGTAAACGAGCATTTTAACAGGAACACCATGTTCTACATACGTCATAACATTTACAAGCTTATCAGCACTTACACCAATGAAGATTCCATCGAAGTAAGCCGCTTTGTTAGCTTCAACAATTTCAGCTTTCCCGTATGCTCTATCCACCGCAGTCTTGAGAGCTACACTACTACTAGTTGCACCGGAAACAGCGTCTACATCTTGCACAGCTTCTCTAGTACCTGCTGCAAGGAAGCTAGAAGTCAATTGCGGAATTGCTTTTACCACCTCTGGGTAAGCAGCTTTGCCTCTATCCACAAGATTCATTCCTACACGATACAAAGCAACATTTACGATCTTACCGTTACGCAGTGTAACGTCTGCTCTGTTTGTTCCTTTATCATAGGCATCACCAAATGCAGTGAAGGTTCCGTCTTTATAGGTTCCTTGAACTTTGGATGCATTAGTCAAAGCATCAGTCAGAGCAGCTTTGGCAGCTGCGGATAGCTCTTCTTGACCTGTGATATCGGACATTTGCACACCTTTTTCAAGTAATCCTGAAGTAAGTGTACCCACCAGCGATTTTTGTTCTGCACTTAGTTTGTCATCAGCGATCAGCTTGCCGTCAGCACCAAACAAGCTTAATTTAACGTTTGTAACTGCATCTGAATCAACATCAACAAGCAGTAATACTTTAGATTGGTTATCTACACCTGCAAATTTCCCGTCAAAATATTTAACTTCACCAGGAACTTTCAGTGCTTTTTCGAAAGCTCTTTCTACAGCTTGATTCCAACCGTGACTGCTTTCTGTAGCGCCAGAAATTCCATCTACTTTCTCATCATAGTTAGCGAAGTAAGATCCATTAGCAAGCAACTTAGCTGTCATCGGAGCATTAGCTTTTACAACTTCTGCATAAGCCGTTGCACCTCTGTCAATGAGGTTGTTCCCAAGTCTGAACAGCTTCACATCCACTAGCTTACCGTTGCGGATCACGATGTCAGCTCTTTCAACACCAACACTTCTTGCAGTCCCATAAGAGGAATAGAATCCGTCTACATAAGCAGAAGTATTGTTAATCTTTGCATTCTGCTCAGCATCCCAGAAAGCATTAATCGCAGTCTTAAAGTCGGCTTCGAGTCCTGCAACAGGCTCTGCAGCTGTACCTTTAGCCAGCAATGCTGGTGTTATAGCTGCAACTGCTGCGGATTGCTCAGCTGTGTAAGCCTTCTCATCCACGAAATCACCGGCACTGTTCAGCGGGTACACTTTAACAGCTGTGAGCTTGTTGGATTCGTAGGTTGCAAATACTGCATATTTACCTGTAGGATCTATGCCCATATGAACACCATCAAAGTAAATAGCATCTGTATCTTTCACTGTTAGAGCTCTTTCAAACGCTCTATCTACAGACAATTTCCATCCATTACTAGAGCGTGTTGCTCCCGAAACAGCGTCTACTGCTGCTGCTCCATCTCTTGTCTTGCCAATCAATTTATTCTCCATCAATCCATAAGCTTGCCATAAAGCGCTGTAATTGTTACGAGCATCTCTGTCGATCAGCTTAGGGCTGGTTCTCAGGAGATCAATGCTAGTAATTTTTCCATCTTTAATTTCGATCTTAGCGCCTTCGGTACCTTTGGAGTAAGCATCGCCATACGCTACGTAAACTCCATCTTGATATACATTTTCCTTAACTGTAACCGGCAATGCTGTAGGCACAGGCTTAACAGTCGCTGCTGGAACTACTGTAGCCGCTGGAGCAGCGGTTGCTTTTGGCGTTGTAGCTGGTTTTGTCGTTGCTGCTGGTGCCGCTGTTGCCTTTGGTGTTGCTACTGGTTTTGCTGTTGGCTTCGGTGTTGCTACTGGTTTTGCTGTTGCTTTTGGTGTTGCTACTGGTTTTGCTGTTGCTGCTGGTTTTGCTGTTGGTTTAGCTGCTGGTGCATCCGCTTCTTCAGAAGCTGCGGATACTGCATCTACCTTCAAGTTCAAAGCAGGCACATTAAGTGTGTAAGCAAATGGCGCTAACAATATTGCCGCGCTAACCGTTAAAGAAATTAGTTTTTTCAATAAAATTCTCCTTTACCAAGTCCCCAGTGATATATAGCTTTTCTTAACCAAACTTACCTTTCACGGCGCCCCTTCTCTTCTTATGAAGCATTACATCTCTCTTCATAAGAACCCATCCCCCCTCTCACACCTATGCGCGAACCGTCACTTTCCAAAAAATAATGCCTTAAATCTATTCATTCCTTTTTACAATAAACCGCATCAAAGGTGAAATAATTCACATATAATATCAGAAAAAAATGAAGGCGCTTTTTTAATCAATTTCTGGTTTGATACTACCAAACTTTTCCGCAATTCCTCTGTATCTAAAATCACATACCCTATAAGAAACATCACTATTTGCTCTTAAATGTGATTTTTCATTATTTTCTCCAAACAAATAAACCCACTTCCTATTCCCAAAGTAGATAACGTGATCTCGATTATTGTGTATCCAAGAATAGATATGTTATTTTAGAACGATCTCTAACATGGGAAAGGAGTTCAAAGCTTTGAACAAACAGCCACCTATTGGAGTTATTCTCGCCCAAATTGGCACACCTACTGCACCTACTGCAAAGGCGGTACGTCCTTATCTGAAACGTTTTTTATCCGACCGCCGAATCATAGATTATTCCCCACTGCTCTGGCAACCTCTGCTGCGAGGCGTTATTCTGCGTACACGTCCTCGGCGGTCGGCTGAGCTGTACAGACAAATCTGGACAACAGAAGGATCACCTTTACTCCTCCACTCATTAGCTCAGCGATCTGGTTTGCAAGCGCTTCTAGGTTCTCGGTATCAAGTAGAGCTTGGCTTAGCATATAGCGAACCAAGTATGGAACAAGCGATGAGCACATTGGAAGCAAATGGAGTCACACGCATCATCATTGTGCCGCTATTCCCGCAATATTCGTCCACTACGACGGCATCTGTCTTCGATCAAGCGAGTTTTGCTGCACTAGGACGACAAAGCTCCACTGGGCCGGTAACAAAGCGCCTTATTCCTGCTCTCAGATTTATGGATGCTTATTATAATGAACCCGGTTATATTTCAGCCATGAAGTCGCATTTACTGCAGCAAATGGAACTTCTTAGCTCTAATCCTGATTTTTTTGTACTGACCTTTCACGGAATCCCCAAACGATATGCAGATACAGGCGATCCCTATCCAGAGCAATGTATGGAAACTGCGCGTCTTCTCGCTTCAGCTATGAATTGGGAGCCTGAACGCTGGCAGCTTACTTTTCAATCACGCTTCGGACGCGAAGAATGGGTAGGTCCCTCTACAGCAGATGTTTTGGGAAAGCTAGCGGAACGCGGAATTCATAAGCCTTTGATTTTCTCACCGGGACTTGTAACGGATTGTCTGGAAACGCTGCACGAGCTAGCCATAGAAGGGCGCGAGCAATTTGAGGCTGGAGGAGGACATGCTGAAGACTTCACTGCGATCCCCTGCTTGAATAATCATGAGGACTGGCTTCAATTTCTGGCTCAGCATATTGAACGAAATGCCATGGGCTGGTAATACAAAAAAACCGTCTTGTCCGCAGATATTCTCTGCTGAGATAAGACGGTTTGTTATGTCCGTTCATAGGATCTAAGGATAACTAAGATGCTTATGCTGTAAGCTGCTTATATTTAGTAGTCAGTTCATGGAACCATTGCTTGTCCTGTAAGGTCAACGCAAAATCGATCAGCTCGGCAATCTCACTTGGCTGCAAATCAGCTGAATCATTAAAAGATACTTCAGCGGTTGCAGTGGCTTCTCCATTCCCATTCTCTGCATAATCATAAGAGAAGCATATCTTGATATCACTTTCCAGAAATTCGTTACGCAGGAAATATAACACCTCACACATTAGCACAGGTCTAACATGATCATCAAAGACACATTCCATAACCTTCGCCCAGTACTGCTGATTGCTGAGGTGTAGCTTATCATTGGTTAAGAGATATTTCTCACCCTGAAAATCAGTGACAAATCTCAGCTCAAGCGGCTTCATTTTAAAAATAGTAGCAATTTGCTTCATGCTAATATTCAGAATGTCTTGCGTTTCTAGTCTGATCATCTCTCATGCACCTCGTCCCTCTTAGTTGGGTTACCTGAAACCTGATGATATCTATAATTTCGTTAAATGCCAATAATGTAAAATTAACTCTATCCAATCACTTTAATTTTTATCTAATTTAACATTATTATCGTCAACTGACTACGCTTTGTTAATATTTTTTCATTAATTCCACAGAAAAATGTTTCAATCTTTGTCCATCTGTTTAATATTTATATTTAAAAACTTAGTCTTTCTTAACTTCACAACAAAAAACTGTTCTGAATGGTCATCATCGACCTCAAAACAGTCTTTTGCCTAGTTATTAATCAGTTAACTTTACTTAAACAAACAATGGCACTAACTGTATTCCTTCAGGCGAGATCCGAACAAGTCCTTTATCCGTGATGCGTAGCGTCGGGATAACCGCCAATGCAAGCAGCGATAAAGTCATAAATGCGTAGTTCAAAGTACAGCCAGCATCATATAGCGCTTTGCTGATCGCAGCTGATTTTGCAGCAGCAATTTCGAACGGTTCCGTGGACATTAGACCTGCAATAGCCAACGGGAATAATGTTTCCCCACTGGATGTGATCATGCAAACACCACCCTGGGCATCCGCCACCGCATTTGCAGCTTTAGCCATTAACTCATCATCATTGCCGATGACGAGTACATTATGACTATCGTGAGCAACCGTCATTGCAATGGCAGCCGGCTCTTTAAATCCAATGCCTTCAACAACGGCCACTGATTTATTGCCTGTACCTTTATGACGTTCGAGCACTGCGATTTTGCACAAACCTTCTATAGCATTTACATCCAGTCGCCCCTCCACTACAGGTATCGAAACCATACGCTCAATAGTCTCCACATGATTTTCTCTTACTTTAATAACTCTTGTAGTAAGTTCACCTGTTTGAATTGGAGCAGCAATGATGAAATCTTCTGAAGTAGGACGCTGTGGCAAATGAACCGAAGCCAACACTTCCTCCGGATAAGTGAATTTAGCAAGTTCTGCCGTCATTACTCCGTTCTCCGCAACTACTACACCTGCGGCAATTGTCAGCACCACATTAATATCCGCCAAATTCCCGTCTAAAAGGATGATATCTGCAAAAGAACCCGGAGTAATAGATCCGATATCCCGCGCTAAACCAAAGCGTTCAGCAGTATTAATGGTAGCCATTTGGATAGCCGTTATAGGCTTAACACCTTGAGCAATAGCATCACGCAGGACGAAATTCATATGCCCTTCATCTCGTAAGGATTCCGAACTACGATCATCCGTTACCAGCATCATTCGGCGTGTATCAATGCCGTGTTCTGTATGGGCCGTAATTGTTTTAGCCACATCATGCCAAGCGGAACCCCGGCGCATTTTGGCATACATCCCCAGTCGAACGCGCTCAATCACATCGTCTGCCGTCACACACTCATGATCGCCAGTCACCCCTGCCGCAGCATACACGGGCAGTCTCCAGTCGCTGGAAGGCCATGTGAAATGACCATCTACAAATCTGCCTGCCCGCAGCGTAGCTTGAATTTCGCCAAGCATTTTCTCATCGCCATAAACAACGCCAGGAAAATTCATCACTTCACCCAGCGCAATCACATCGGGTCCCCAAGTAAAGGCTTCTGCCACTTCTTCTGGTCCAATAGAAGCTCCCGTTGTCTCGAATTCCGCACCTGCCGCAGGCACACAAGAAGCCACCTGCATGTAAGCCGCTAACGGTGTTCCCCGCATCTCATCGAGCATCAATTGAATCCCCTTCAGCCCAAATACATTAGCAATCTCATGAGCATCAAAGAAACCACCTGTTGTACCCAGCGGCAGAACCGCACGGGAGAATTCAGTAACGGTCAGCTGTGTGCTCTCAATATGACAATGGCCATCGAGTAGTCCCGGAGCTATATACTTACCGTTCGCCTCAATAACCTGCGTTCCTTCACCAATCATATGTGTCACATCTTTACCAACATAAGCGATACGTCCACCTTGTATACCAACAGACATTCCTTCTAAAATTTCACCAGAGCATACATTAACCAGCTTTCCACCTGTAATTACTAGTGTTGCCGGTTTATCGCCTCTTGCCGTAGCCACAAGCTCAGGTACACAATCTGCTAAAGGCTTTCTTGTAAAAGTTGTCATTTTCATCTCTCCCCCGTTAGTATCCAAGTGCGTTCTTGATGTAGTGAATAGATTCATAATAATAGAGGATTGCTTAACCATCGGCTGTGTTGATATCATAGTTGGCAAATCTGATATTGTACGAAAAAACGGCTCCGTCATCCCTGTAGATGATAGCCGTTTTCTTAATCCAAAGATTGTCCAACACTCCGGACATGCCCCTGGTATGAACTCACCCGCCAGCATCTATTCCAACGATTATCTTACGTTTTCCTCATATACGTCAAGTGCCGCTTGAACACCAAGTCCGTAAAAAACTTCAAATCCGTGTCGCAGCAACGCTGCTTCCAAAGCTCCAAGCAAACGCAGCACATTATTCGTACGGCAGCTAAAGCCCATCGTGCCAATGCGCCAAATCTTTCCTTTCAGAGGTCCAAAGGAGCTGGCAATTTCAATGCCGAACCGCTCCAGCAGCAGCGTGCGTACAGATTCCCCGTCTATGCCCTCAGGAATCAGCACACAGGTAACAACGGTAAGTTTGCAGGACGGCTCCCCGTAAAGTTCAAGCCCCATCGCTGTTAATCCAGCTATAAGTGCCTTTTCATGGAGCTGATGTCTGGCGAATCTGGCATCCATTCCTTCTTCAAGCGCAAGTCGCAAGCCCTCCCGAAGTGCATAGAGCATAGAGGTCATCTCTGTATGATGATTGAGACGTTGCGGGCTCCAATAATCCTGAAGCATGCCAAGATCGAAATAGTTGCTGCGGACAAAAGACAACTCACCAGGCTGAACATCGCTGATTCTAATCCCACGTTCTACTCGTTTACGGGACATAAGCTTAGCCTCAGCGCGGTCATTATATGTTATTGGTGCCATACCGGAGGGGACGGACAGGCATTTCTGTGTACCTCCTACGACCGCATCCAGCATCCAAGCATCCGTTTCGACAGGAATGCCCCCAAGAGTTGCAACTGCGTCAACTATGAAAAGAGCATCCATTCGGCGGCAGGCTTTACCAATTTCCGCGAGTGGCTGCACCCGTCCTGTAGAGGTCTCACCATGCACCATCGCTACCACATTTGGCTTAAAAGTCTCCATAGCCGCTATCACTTCCTCCGGTTCAAACACACTTCCCCATGGCTTTTCCAGAACGAATACCTCAGTGCCACAACGTTCGGCAATCTCATGAAGCAGGTGTCCGAAGCGGCCAAAGATCGGAATCAGCACACGTTCCCCCGGCAGGATTAAGCTGACCATCACCGCCTCAATACCAGCGCGAGAGGTCCCATCTATAGGGTAGGCCCATGAATTACGAGTAGCAAACAGCTCCCGCAGCATTTCCATCGTTTCATTCATAATAGAGGTGAACTCTGGATCAAACTGACCCAGCACCGGAAAAGACATCGCCCGCAGTACACGCGGATCTACCTCGACCGGACCAGGAGTCATAATACAGCGTTGGGACGGCGACAAATCTTCGTATCGCTTCATGATGATCCTCCATTCAAGTAGAAACGGCTATGCCGTCCTTTAAGGGACGGGCTCCGTTTCAGCGAGAAATATAAGGATAAAGTATAGAGTAAAACATATACTTCCTTATATTTTAAAGTTCTGCGAACTCTTTTTAATAAGCTAACTCATATAACATCGCAGTCAGAACCTCAAGCCCAGCCGCAAGCTGCTCGGGGGATGTATACTCTTCCGGTGAATGGCTGATACCCGCACGACTGGGTACAAAAATCATCGCAGTAGGGCAACGCGGCGCAAACAGTTGGGCGTCATGTCCCGCTCCACTTACCATCATGCGGTACGTCTTCCCCTGTTGGCGGCAGATATTTTCCAGCATCGCAGATAGCTTCGTATCCATAGGCGCAGGGACTGTGTGGAGCACGGATGTAACCTCAAGAGTCACCCCACGTTTAACAGCAATTTCATTACATTCCGCAAGAAGCTTCTCACAGAAACGTTCCAGTTCGTCCTCTTCACTATGGCGGATATCTAGTGTAAAAAGAACCTCACCCGGGATCACATTTGGCGTATTCGGATACACCTCAAGCTTGCCCGAGGTTGCCACAAGAGGTTCACCAGCCTTTTTAGCAGAGCTTTCAAGCAAGTACAGCATTTCAACCGCACTAGCCAGTGCATCCTGCCGCATCAACATCGGTGTCGTGCCCGCATGATTAGCAATACCACTGACCTTGACCACATATCGTCTCTGGCCAACAATCCCCTGAACTACGCCTATCTGAGTGTCCGTCTTCTCCAGAATAATTCCCTGCTCAATGTGCAGCTCTACAAAAGCGCCAATATCATTTCTGGCTCCATTCTCATCTGTTACACCTTGCAAAAAGCTGGATTCCGTCATTGCTGCCTGTAACGTCACTCCCTCTGCATCCATACAGGTCTCGGCCTCGCTTCCGTCATACCTTTCCGTGACATGGCCCGAACCCCAATAAGCAAGCGGAAATCGGCTCCCCTCTTCTTCACAAAAAGATACGACCTCAAGCGTCCGCTGCGGCTGGCCAAAGTTCCTCTGCAAATCTTGAAGCGCAATCATAGCCGCAGCGATCCCATAGGCACCATCATATTTTCCGCCATTGACTACAGTATCGATATGCGATCCGGTTAAAATAACCTTTTGCTGCGGATTGCATCCACTCAATCGTCCATATACATTGCCAACCTTGTCTATGGAAACTTCTAAGCCGAGCCCAGCCATTTTTTCCTGCAAAAAAATCTGCGCCCGGCTCCATTCCTCCGTATATAGCAGTCTAGTAACTCCTGGCCCAGGTGTGCTGAATGCCGCCAGCTCCTCCAGCAGCTCCAGCAGTTTCTGAGTCGAAGCTTGAACTCTGGAATCATTCATAGGCTGTACTGCTCCTTCCTAATTCGCAGCCACTGTCCACCCCCCTCACTGATCATTCCTTCTTCAGAGGTATAGATCACATTCCCGCGACAGATCGTAGCAACTACCTTGCAGGATAAAGTTCTTCCGATGTAAGGGCTGTGCTTGTGGCGATACAATAAATCCTCCGCAGTCAGCGTATAGGTTGTGCTTGGATTCAGCAGAACTAGATCGGCATCTAGACCTAGGGCTATAGCGCCTTTACGATGCTCTATTCCAAAACGTTTTGCGGGTTGCCCTGCAAGCAGACTGGAAATTAATGTAACATCCAAACCCCGCACATTCACGCCTTCATGGAACATAAGCTCCAGACTGCTCTGCGCACCCGAGATCCCACCCCAAGCTGCAAAAAAAGACAAGTCCGGCTTCACCTTCAATTCCGCTGGACAGGGGGAATGATCCGAAGCAATCAGATCGATTTTGCCTTGGGCCAGCATCTCCCATAACTTATCCTGCTCCACCGCACTTCGCAGCGGAGGCGCACACTTCGCCACAGGGCCTAAAGCCTCCATATCATTTTCAGTGAGCACCAGATAATGTGGACAGGTTTCTGCCGAAACGTCCAGACCTCGAAGCTTAGCTTCATAGATTTTCTCAATGGCGGCGGCCGTGCTGATATGAACAAAATGCAACCGGCAGCCCGTACGTTCACTGTACAGCAGCGCCCTGGACACTGCCTCCAGCTCTGCTTCAGCAGGGCGGCAAGCCGCAAAATCACTTGCGCTGGTTCTGCCATTTCGCACTGCATCTGCGGTCAACACCGCCGTGATAGCCTCACTTTCTGCATGCAGCGCCAGAATCCCGCCCAGAGAAGCGATTCGCTGCATCCCTTGATAGAGTGTATCCTCATCCACTTCACGGAATCTGCCTTCGCCCTCCCCTCCAGGATTGGAGAGAAAGGCTTTAAACCCAGTGACGCCAGCGGCTGCCAAAACTTCTAAATCATCCAGATTTCCGGGAACGAGACCACCCCACAGCACATAATCAACGGCAGAGTTTCCAGCCGCAGCATCTACCTTTTGACGAAGCGCAGCCTCGTTCACAGTAGGTGGATTGCCGTTAAGCGGCATATCTGCATAGGTTGTGCAGCCGCCAGCTGCCAGCGCCGCAGAACCGCTGCGAAAGCCTTCCCAATGTCCAAACGTTGGCTCATTAAAGTGGACATGCATATCAATCATACCGGGGAGCACATAGAACCCCTCTGCGTCGATGACTTTGGTTAGCGGCGCAAGCGAAAGTTCCTCTCCAAGTGCGACAATCTTACCCTCTGATACTGCAATATCCAGCTTGAGTACCTGATCGGGCAGCACTACATTCCCGTTCTTAATCACAAGTTCATAGGATTCCTTCATGAGCTGCCACCTCCTCCGGTCGTCAACTTTCTCTTAACTTCCCCGATACGTACTATATCCACCAGGTGCTACTAGCAAAGGTACATGGTAGTGTTGCATGGAGCTCTCTATATGAAAGCGAATAGGTATCTGTTCTAGAAAAAAAGGCATCTCACGTTGAGTGTCTGCTGACGCTTTGGCATCCACTCTACGGTAGTAATCGCCAACCATAAACAGCAGCTCGTAACATCCAGACTCCATTTCGTTTCCCTCCAGCAGCGGAGCATCCAGCCTCCCGTCACTGTTCGTGACTTCTTCACACAGAAGCTTGCTCATCCCATCCGTAAGCTTCCAGAGCTGAAGCGTCAGACCTGTAGCAGGAATCCCCCGCGACAGATCCAGCACATGGGTGGTAAGACGCCCGCTCATTACGCTGTCTCTCCGGCCAGATCTGCACGGCTGACAGAAAAGCCCTGAAAACCATAGGGTGGACGAGGTTCGGTGAAGACTCCACCTTTAGTTTCTTCAGGCTCAACAATGGTTTCCCAAGTCCGGTTATTGGACTCAAATGAAACGGTAGCCAGCTGTGGAAAACGGGACAATACGCGCAGCCCAATTTGATAAATCAACGATTGGATTGATGGACTGTTCAGCTCATGAAAAGCGTTATGGGCGATATCGCGAACCTGCTCCGATGCCACATATTGGCCTAGATCTCCATCCAGAGCATGCTGAACATCACTGTAGGTCCAGTTAATATTCAGAAAAATATAAAGCGGACGGTCAAAGCTCTCCGGCAATGTTGTATACTCATCACGGACGAATCCATAAAACGAGCTTCCACTCACTTTTATCAGCTGTAAATCCTTCAATCGGCATTCATGAGCGATAACCTCAGTCCCATTCTCTCCACGTTTTATAGTTAACGAAGCCGAATAAGATTCATTATTGGAGTGACGCAGTACTAAATGACTCTGTTTAAGCCCCTCAACCCCGGGCACCATCACCTGTTCAAAAGGTAACCGGTCTGCGGAAACTGAAACTGCGGTGACATGATCGTATTTATCGAGAAAACGGCTGCTTAGAAGCTGCAGTAGCCCCTCCGTTGTGCTTCCAGTGTAGTCCGCGGTATTGCGCAGGATGAAATTTTTCATAGAATCGGTAGCAACAACCATGGAATTATCCCCCTCTGAAAAAGAAGGAAGAAACGCTTCGCCCGTGACCGCGAATGTAATATTATGTGCGAATATAATGTTGTCGCAGCCCGTGAAGGAAGATTCGGGAACGGGGGTAACGGCCAGCGGTTTAGCATAGGTACGATAAGTTAACACATCACTTTTCCCATAAAACATTGTACGTCCGTTAATTGGTTCCAGCATGGCTGACACCCTCCCCGTTTATGATGAATGAATAATTAAATAATTAAATCACTTAGGCGAAATCTCGTAATTGTACCGACTTCAGAAAAGGCTTGAATCCATTCCTCCTGAGGGGAACGCTCTACTCGCACTCCAATGGCGCTGATAATGTCATCTTTGTTTTTGCCACGAACAGCTAGAATAAAAGGGAAATGAAATTTGTCCGTATACTTTCGATTCAGATCATTTAATAGATTGAACTCTTCCGTTGTTAGCCGATCCAGTCCAGCTCCCTGCTGCTCTGAGGCAGACAAAGCCGTAACTTGAAGCCTAGTCGCCAAATCTGGGTGAGCTTTTAATAGTCCCTCCATTCGGCTCCGGTCAGCACTCAGTAGGGTCTGCATCATGGTGCTATGCAAATGCTCTAAAGAATGGAATGGAATCTGCTTAAAAGCCTCCTCTGCTACCCACGGTGAATGTTCAAAAATGCCGCCTAGATGCTTCACAAAATCCGTTATACTCATGGCATTTATCTCTTCCAACGTAATCCTGCCTTCAGAAACAGCCATCCACTCAACCTCCAATAGCTTTGTTTACAGCTCGTAAAATACCCCCGTACCCCGTACAGCGACAAATGTTACCCGATAAAGCTTCTTCCACTTCAGCCTGAGTAGGATGCGGGTTCTCTTCCAGCAGAGCAACCACCGAGATAACCATCCCTGGTGTACAATAACCGCATTGGAACCCCCCCTCTTCTAAAAAAGCCCGCTGAACGGGATGCAGGCCTACTTCACTAAGACCCTCAATCGTTGTAATTTCCGCACCTGAGCATTGATAGGCCATGACCAGACATGAATTCACTGGACGTCCATCCACCAGCACCATACATGCCCCGCAGCGGCCAATCTCACAAGAACGTTTTGTGCCGGTCAGCTCCAAATCTTCACGTATGACCTTTAAAAGCCTGCGGGAGGGTGGAATCTCCGTGGATATCGCTTTGCCATTAAGATTGCAATTAAAGGTGAACCTCTCTTCTGCAAAAGCTTCCTCAGACGATAAGGGGGCAAGGTTATCTTCATCTAGATTGGGATCTGAATTATGGCTCGACATGGATGTTCACCACCTTTTGTGGAATAAACGGTGTAGACTGCAGCCATTCGGGATCAATGGGCAGCTTGGTTACCCGCTTCCCTACAGCCTGAAATATGGCTGACGCGACTGCCGGAGCTAAATTGACGGAACCCACCTCTCCAATGCCGCGAGGACCGTACGTGTCATGATCCGGCAAATCCTCTATCGGCTGCACCTGAATGCTGCCATTCATGTCGGCAATGGTCGGCACCAAATAGGTGTCTAAATTTTTGGTGACATAGCTGCCGCCCGACATCACAGCATCCTCTGACAAGGTGAAGCCTACCGCCATACTGCTGCCACCCTCGATCTGCCCGAGATAACCTTGCGGATTAGCCACCGGCCCCGCCGCTACCGCATGATATTGATCCAGTACACGAACACGTCCTGTAAGCAGATTAACTTCCACACGGACTGCGATTGCAGAATAGGTGTATAGGAAATGTGCCCCCACTCTTTTAAAGGGTGTGGTTGGATAAGTGAATTTTGTATTACAGACAATGGGTTCTGAAATACGCTGTGCCAAGTCCTTGTAAGTCAGAAGCAGACCGCCGTCTTTTAGCCAAATGCCGCCAGGGCCGAGCTTCATTTCAGCGCTATCCAGCTTTGGCATTATCGTCGCAGCTGCCTGGAGCATACGAGCGGTGAAGTCTGGACGCAGCCGTTTCAAGGCCATCCACATCATGCTTGTTGATCGCGAAGCCGTACTAGATCCGCTATCGGGCACAACATCCGTATCGCCAATGACGATACTTAGATCCTCTGCCGCCAAGCCAAACTGTTCAATCAGCATTTGTTCCATGGTTGCGATTAAGCCCTGACCAAACTCCTCGTAACCAAACACCGCCTCAATCTTGCCCTCTAGCGTCAAAGAGAGCCTGCCACCCGCCGGATCGGGAATACCATAACCAAGTCCTGCACCATGCATAGCTATAGCAGCACCCGTTCCAGTTACGATCCAAGGTTCCACAACACCTGAATCACTGTCTGTAGATGCGGCCTCATTCATAAGAGGCGAACCCGCCAGCGCTTCCCACACCTGAAAGGCACCATCGGTCTGAGCAATTTCCTGACCCAGTGGCCCCAGATCTCCATATTTACGTAAATTGCGGCGGCGCATTTCCCACGGATCGATCTGCAATCGCTCAGCCAACCGATCGATTTGTCCCTCCAAAGCGAAAATCGCCTGATTGCCGCCAAAACCGCGAAATTCACCAGATACACCGTTATTGGTATATACAGCAAAACCCTTCACATCCACATGATCGATGATATAGGGGCCCATCACATGTTCTGTCGCGAAGTTGAGCACCTCCGCCCCCAGTGTTGCGTAAGCTCCCGTATCCGAAATAATTCTGACCTGATGTGCCCTGATGATTCCTTCGGGGTCGCAGCCAGTCTTCATGGTGATTTTCATGGGATGGCGTTTTAGTCCTGCACGTACCGATTCAGCTCTCGAATTATGCAGTCTTACCGGACGGAGTGTCCACAAGGCGAGCAGCGCTCCATACGGCTGTACATTCAGCTCGTCTTTTCCTCCAAAGGACCCGCCGATAGGACTCGAGATGACGCGAATATCTTCTTGAGGAATAGCCAGAATTCTGGATAGCTGCAGGCGATCCATCAACCCATGTTGTGTAGCTGAATATACGGTAAGCCGTCCGTTATCCTCTGGGATAAACAGTCCACCTTCAGTCTCCATATAGGTGTGCATTTGGCGTGGTGTATAATAAGTCTCCTCTACCACATGACAGCAATCCGTAAATACCGTTTCCGGCTCCCCTTTCCGATATTTCGTATGATGAAGCACGTTTCCCTCGGCATGCAGCAGAATTGCGTCCTTTTTCATCGCCTCTTCCGGATTATCGAGTAAGGGTAGAAGCTCATAATCCACTTCGATAAGAGATAAGGCGTATTCCGCAATTTCGTCCGTCTCTGCCGCGACTGCCGCAATCGCATCGCCAGTGTAACGCACACGGTCACTGCAAAATACCGGTTGATGCGGCAAAGCTATGCCAAAGCCGTTAAGTCCGGGCACATCCTCATGAGTGATTACAGCGTGTACACCAGGGACTTCAATGGCCTTCTCAATGCGTATGGACAAAATACGAGCATGTGCCTGCTCACTGCGGAGCACGCGGCCGATCAACATTCCTTCTGCCCTCATGTCGGTCAAATACTGCAGCTTACCGGATACCTTGCCCTCTCCATCAGGTCGTGTACGCCAGCGGCTACCGCTGGATTCCTTATTCAGCAGCATTTTCCCTCTCTCCTTTCGTCGGGTTATTCACCTCTTAACTCCGTATATTCATAGCCTTCCACAGCTCAGATACAACCAAATTCCCAGCAGTCTTTTTCTTGTAAAGTTCTGTTGCAAAGGGATCACTATACGTCTCAAAGCTGTTCTCGACCCCTTCATATAAAGAAGCCAACAGCTCCTCTGTATACCTCACACCTTCAAGCATAACTTCAGCCCTACTTAGTCGCTGCGGCCGCCCAGAGCCCCCACCTGCGGCGATACGCACCTCAACGAAACGGAGTTCCTCATCGATTGATGCTGAGATTGCTACCGTTACAAGTGAAGGGGTGAACGCTTCCCGGCGGCCAACCTTACGGAAAATTTCTAGCCTATCCGTTAAGGGACTCTCTAAGCGAGTAGGTGAGATGCGAATCTCAGCCACAAGATCTGCCGCAGGTTTTATCCCGCTCCAGTGATTGTTTAGCCACTCTATCAAAGGTAGTGGCGTCATAAATTTGCCGTCAAAGGAGATTAACTCCGCGTCATAGACCAGTAACGCAGGTAGAATATCTCCGAAGCCAGAAGCGATATTGCCCCCGAGCGTGGCAAGATTACGCACCGACGGAGCCGCTATGCAACGTGCAGCCTCTTGCAGCGCAGGAGCCACGGCCTGCAAATGCTCATTACTGCGGCACTGGGAGAGTGGAACAAGAGCGCCCAGAGATAAGTGAAATTCCGTTAAAATGATGTCCGCAAGACCTTGGATTTGCCTGAGATCAATCAGCTGTTTGGGCATATGATCCGTTCCATTTTCCCACCCTGTTCTCAGCAATGTTCCTCCTGCGACATATCGGGAACTGTCTCCAAACGCCGTTTTTCTCTCCCAAGCTTCGTGCAGGCTGCGGGGTTGAATTACTTCAGGTAGCCTACCTTCCTCTTCCCGTAAAACTCCCATACACTCCGCCTCCTTTTTGAGTACCAGATTGCTGCTTCCCTTCTCGTATAACCTGCCTTAAAACCTTTGTTCCCGAATATAAGGAATTGCGAGCGCCTCCGGTGTGCCGGATGGTTTGTTGCGATTGCGGTACCCCAGGTACATCAGGACCAGAATGGTCACAAGGTACGGAATCATTTTGAGAAAATAGGGCGGAACTGCACTGCCCAGCAATTGAATGCGGAAGCCAAGTGAATCCAATGCCCCAAAAAAGTAAGCGCAGAACAAGGCGCGCAGCGGATTCCATCTGGCAAAAATCACTAGCCCTACCGCAATCCAGCCTCGACCGGCTGTCAGCCCTTCATTCCAGGTTGGCGCGTAGGCCAATACCATATCCGCTCCGGCCAGGCCGATGAGAGCAGCACCGGTGATCACATAGCTGTAGCGGATAAGCTTCACACGGATCCCCATCACATCTGCGGTAGCCGGACTGTCTCCGACTGCCCGCAAATGCAGGCCCCATGAAGTGCGGTGAATTAGCAGATGCAAAGCAAGCACTAGCAGCAGGCTGAACCAGGTTAGGTAATCCATGTTGCCGAATATTTTTCCGATGAACGGTACATTTTCCAGCCAAGCCAGATGCAGCTTAGGGGAGGTTCCCGGCAAAGGAATGCCGCTGATCGGTTTACCAAGATAAGCGCTCAACCCACTACCGAACAAGGTCATCGCAAGACCGGACATCGTTTGATTCGCCCGCAAGGTCACACAGAGAAAAGAATGCAGCAAACCAAGCACAGCCGTTACAGCTACGGTAGCCAACAGAGCCAGCAACAGGTTTCCGGAGCGAATATACACGATACAAGTGGTGACCGCTCCCATCAGCATCAGACCTTCAGCCCCAAGCTGTATAATGCCGGCTCGTTCATTTAGAATGCCTCCCAGCGTAGCCAGCAGCAGCGGGGTCCCTGCGGAAATAGCGGCAATAAGTAGCTGTGTTGTAAAATCCATCGCCTATCTCCCCCCTTTCAGCTGAACCCGGCTACGACGAATGCGGAAACGATAGATCATATCGCCAGCAATCAAGAAAAACAGGATGGAGCCTTGCAGCATTTCTGAAATTGAAGAGGGCAACCCGATGGTTTGAACACTATATCCGCCAACAATTAAGCCACCGAATAGAATAGAAGTAACGATTAGACCGAGTGGATTCAATTTGGCCAGCCAAGCTACGATAATGGCGGTGTATCCATAACCCGGTGAAATGCCCTGCATCAGCTTGTGTGTAACACCGGAGACCTCCGCCATGCCAGTGATCCCGGCGAGCCCCCCACTGATCAGCATGACGATAATAATATGGCGCTTGATAGGAATCCCCGCGTATCTGGCTGCAACAGGATTGGCCCCAATCAGACGGAGCTCGTAACCCCACTTGGTAAAACGAATCATTAAGTAATAAATCACAACGGCGATAAGTCCAAATAACAATCCAATATGCAATCTTGTACTTCCGAGAACAGGCAGCGACTGAGCCGCAGTAAACATAGGTGATCCCGGGAAATTAAAACCTTTAGGATCTTTCCAAGGTCCGAATACTACGTAATCGAGCGCCAATAGGGCAACATAATTCAGCATTAATGAAGTGATTAGCTCATTCACTCCAAAATGCGTCCGCGGAATAGCAGTCAATAGTCCCCAAAGCGCACCCGCGGCAATCCCGAACAGCAGCATTAAGCTCAGGGACCAGAATGAAGGTAAGTCAGGAAAATAAATCGTGACCGCTGTGGCCGCCATAGCCCCAACGGTTAACTGGCCTTCTGCTCCAATATTCCATACCGAAATGCGGTAAGCCACAGCAATCCCAAGCCCACATAGGAGTAGCGGGATCGCTTTAACCATCGTTTCCGTGAGCCCATACGCAGTGCCAAATGCGCCACGAAACATTTTTTCATAGACCAGCACCGGATTCATGCCATTCGCCGCAATAAATAGGGCACACAACAATAACGCTAAAATTATAGATACAATAGGTGTCCACCAAGGAGAACGGATGCGGCTGGCATCGTATTCGAAACGTAGAGAGAATCGTTTTCCGGAGTGAGAGGGGAGGGGTTCCAGGAAAGCTGCTGCGGTATTTCTTCCATTCTCCAGGCTCATACGGCGCTCTCCTCTCTATTATGAATACCAGCCATTAGTAGTCCGATGCTCTCTCGATTCGCTTCCTCATGTGTACTCTCACCAATAATTGAGCCGTTATAGATCACTAGAATCCGGTCGGACAACTGAAGCAATTCATCTAAATCCTCCGAAATTAACAACACGCCACTACCTGAACCACGCAGCTCCATAAGAAGGTCGTGAACACCAGCCGTGGCACCTACATCCAGCCCTTGTGTCGGATGAACGGCGACCATCAGCTTAGGCCGATGACTGATTTCACGTGCAAAGAGCAGCTTCTGCTGATTACCACCTGACAACTGTTGTACTGGCGTCTCCAGCTCAGGTGTTTTGACGTTAAAGCGCTGGACCAGCTCCTGTGACCACAAACGGTTCTTCGCGGACTTCAAGAAACCAAATTTGGAGTGCTCCTCTGAGCGGTAAGACTTAAACAAAAGATTATCCACCGATCCGAGGCGTCCAGCTAAACCGCTCTTCATCCGGTTCTCCGGCACGTGGGAGATTCCTGAATCAATTGCCCCTCTAACCGAAACGGATTTCACCGTCTTTCCATCAAACGTGATTTCACCACTTTTCCAGCCTCTAAGACCTGTTAACACTTCAGCCAGTTCCTTTTGCCCGTTACCAGCTACCCCAGCTACGCCTACAATCTCCCCTTTACATACGTTCAGAGAGAAGTGATCCAGTGCTTTTCGCCCGTGATCGGCATATACGTCCACATCTTTCACTTCTAATAAAGAATCCCCTTCAGTGGCTTCCCGTTCTTGACGGGTGATGGTTACTTCCTTGCCCACCATCAGACGAGCCAGCTCCAGTTCATCTGTATCTGCCGTGGTCAGTGTGGCGATCATTTTCCCTTTGCGCATGACGGAAATCCGATCGGAGGACGCCATAACCTCTTTCATTTTATGAGTAGTCATAATAACCGTTTTTCCTGCCTGCTTCATGACCCGCAGCGTTTCAAATAGCTGTTCCACCTCTCCCGGGGTCAATACAGAGGTTGGTTCATCCAGAATAATAATGTCAGCCCCGCGATACAGCGTCTTAACGATTTCAACACGCTGCTGCTCACCCACGGACAACTGCCAGATCGGGCGATCCACCGGGAAATTCAGTCCAAACCGTTCCGCTAATGCCTCTATCTCCTCGCGTTTGTTCTTCATCCACTTACGGCCGCGCCAGAAAGACGACTTTTCGCCAAGCACGATATTTTCTGCTGCTGTGAGGCTTTGCACCAGCCTAAAGTTCTGAAACACCATACCTACACCCAGCTGCGCAGCATCTTTAGGAGAACGGATCTGAGCACCTTTCCCATGAATGAAGATTTCTCCTTCATCTGCTCTGTACACCCCTGACAGCATGCTCATCACCGTGCTCTTCCCGGCCCCATTCTCCCCAAGCAACGCATGAATCTCACCCGCATTTGCCGAAAAGTCGACTTGATCACTGGCGGTTACCGAGCCGAATTTCTTCACAATCCCCCGCATTTCAACTGAAGTTCCCAGCATGGCCTGAACCCCTCCTTCCTTCAAGTTGTAGTACGGGTGGGGAAGTTTCCGCTTAACGGAACCCGCCCCACCCATAGATTGTGCACATCTTATTCCCTATTTTTAAACATTATTGCGGGATAGTTCCTTCCACACCTTTTACGAGCCAGTTCATGCCCAACACTTCCTCCAAGGTCAGCTTCTGACCCTCCTGAACCTTTACATTCCCTTGATTATCTGAGATCGGACCTGTGAAAACCTCAAGCTCACCACTGATAATTTTGGCTTTGGCGTCTTCGACAAGCTTTTTCACATCATCTGGGATCTTGTTCCCGAAAGGAGCCAGCTCCACCATACCGTCAGCCATATCACCGGAATATTGCTCGCTCTTCCAGGTTCCATCCATAACTGCCTGCACAGCTTTTACGTAATACGGCCCCCAATTCCATACCGGGTTCGTCAAATAATTGTCCGGAGCGTATTTGCTCATATCCGAGTCATTTCCCCCGGCAAAAGCCCCTCGTTCAGCAGCAGCCTGCAGTGTTGCAGGTGAATCCTGATAGGCCAAAAGCACATCTGCACCCTTATCCAGCAAGCTGATTGCCGCTTGACGTTCGGTCGTCGGGTCATACCATGTATTCGTCCATACGACGTTCACCTTTACATCAGGATTGACACTTTGTGCTCCAAGGGTATAAGCATTCAAGTTATAAATCACTTCACTGATCGGAAAAGCGCCGACATAACCCAGCTGATTGTTTTTGGTCATTTTCCCTGCTGCAATCCCGCTCAAATAGCTGGCTTGATAATTCTTCCCGAAGTAGGTCCCCATGTTCTCTGCGGTTTTGTAACCCGAAGCATGCAGGAACTTCACGTTGGGAAATTTGCCCGCTACATTTAATGTAAAATCCATATATCCGAAGCTCGTTGTAAACACGATGTCGTGTGATTGCGCAAGCTCTGTGATGATTCTTTCGGCGTCAGCACTTTCAGGGACATTTTCTACAAAGTCAGCTTTAATCCCCAGCTCCTTCTCCATATACAGCCGTCCTTGGTCATGTTGGTACGTGTAGCCGCCATCTCCTGGAGGTCCGATATAAACAAAAGCAACCGTCGGTTTCTTTGCAGCCGGTTCTGTTGTTGCAGTTGCCTCTGTTGCCGCTGTAGTTGTCACTGGTGCCTCCGTTGCATTTGTAGAAGTATTATTATTGCTGCCACACCCCACCAAAGCCACCGTCATTAGAACCATTAATGCAAGACAAGATGTTATGAACTGACCCCTTTTTTTCATAATTCTCCTCCTCCAAATCATCTCTCATCATGGCTGCAACCATTAATGTACTTCTACTATACTTAGAGGTGGCCTTGGCGTAAATTTATATAACATACGTTTGTATATGAATATAAGAATCAGAACTTTTTTTGTGTGTAATGCACTAATTGGTTTTTGAAAGGTGAGTTTCGTGTCATATTATATGACCAGAAGTGGAAATGGAACACTATTTCAGATTACTTTTTAGACTACTTTTTACTTCACTTTCCATTTTTCAGAATCCATTGCTCCTGAATCTCACCAAAATCTTCTTTTGTATCTGCGTCCATGAAATAATGGGCAGACTCAGATTCCAGAACAATCCCCTTATAATCAGGTGAACGCAATATCCCCGCCGCTCCTCGATCTCCATCTAATCCCTGTAGTGCTGGAAACAACGTCTTCGAGAACAAAGCCGGGGGCATAGCCGACCCATTGCTGACGCTAGCGACATAATCCATCTCCGGAGATTGTTCAAACGTTTGTATTAGACGGTTCACTAATGCTGTAGTAATAAATGGCTGATCCGCAAGCGCCACAACTACTGCATCGGGCTGTAAAGGTAATACCGCATTAAGGCCGCAGCGCAGGGAAAAAGACAATCCTAGATGTGCGGTTAAGCAAGTTTCGGTACGTCTAGATCCTTGCGGTTCAATCGCGGGTGGCAGCCATTCCAAGTTGTCATCCGCACGCACCACTACGATAAGCGGTTCAAGATTGCAGCGATCCAATTCGCTAAGCGCGACGCTCCCGAGCGAGACCTCCTGCGATAATTTCAGTGAAACCTTGGACACGCCCATCCGCCTGCTCTGCCCCGCTGCCAAATATATTCCTGCTACCTTCAATACTATCCACTCCTTTAGGCAGTTCTCGTGAGCCTACCCTTCTAATTTGAATAATTTCCGCTATAATACTGACCGCAATCTCCTCCGGACCTTCTCCACCAATGGGCAACCCAACAGGCGCATGCAAAAATGCAGGGGCCTCAAGCCCTTCCAGTAAAAGAGCTATCCGCGCCTTCGAACCAATAATCCCTATATATAGAGGAGCAAGCGGAATCACACTCTCCAGGAACTGTCTATCCCGCCCAAGTTGATGACTGCAAATCAATACATAATCCTCCCGAGCTACACCCAATCGCTGAACAACCTCCATAGGGGAACAAATTACTTGTTCAGCTCGAGGAAACTTATTGTGCAAGCTTCCTTCGCGCCAATCCGCAACCGCAACCCGAAAGCCAACTCTGTCAGCAAGTTCCGCAATCGGAACCACATCAAGCCCACCACCAAAAATCACAAGCCGCGGTTTGGGCACGAAAGACGTATGGAATGCTGTCAATTCTGCTGGAGCGGCCATAAAGCGACCTGCCGCTAGGTTTTCTTTTGCCGAGTGGGATAATTTCGGATGTTTCTTGCTCTGCGGCAGTGAAGTATCAGTATCCTGCTCCAGCTTACAAGTAAACCCCCTCTCCACTGCCTCCCGAAACAGAACCAACCGCTCTCCCGCCGCCAGTCTGTCACTCACCTGCACCAAAAGTTTGTAGAGCTGACCCTGCACGGGTTCAAGCACCACTTTGATTTTGCCCCCACAGCCGACAGTCTCACCCCAGGACAGATCATCCGAAGACAACATATTGTATTCCACAATCTCGGGCAGCCCTCGTTCCCATATCTCAGAGGTACGTAACTCCAGATCGCTTTCCAAACAACCTGGACTCAGACTCCCAATCGTGCCCCCTTCAAAAAACAGCATCACTGCCCCAGGTTTACGATACGAGTGCCCCTCTACCTCAATCAGTGTTGCCAGCACCGCAGGCGTCTTATGGGTTTGAATATGAATTGCGATCTCATGTGTATTCACGAGGCTCCCTCCTCCGTGTTTGCATTTCAACCCAGACCTTAGTCCCGCCCAAGCATTCTCCGAAACATGAACACTAACTTCAGCCTCATTAGATCATTTATTTTTTTAAAATCGACATCCAAGAGCTCACTAAGCTTCTCGATCCGGTAGGTAGCCGTGTTCCGATGAATAAACAACTTTTTGGCTGTCTCATTGACATGCCCATCGTTCTCTAGATAAACCTCCAGCGTCCGCAGCATTTCTCGCACATACTCCGGCTCACGACTAAGCAGTCCTCTAAGCGTTCCGTTGCAATATTTCTCCATGACCTCTGTCGGGATTTGCCCAAGAAGTAAGGACAGCTCAAGCTGCCGATAATGCACAACATTCCCATGCACTCCCTCAAACTGAAGCATCCCCATACATTCCTTGACCTCCGCAAAAGCCTCCTTCAGCCCATCTGGCTTCAATTTACAACTACTTATTGCAGCTCGTGGATAATACCCCTTGTCAAACTTCAGGTTGTCAAAACAAGCCTGGATTACATCTCGAAATTGCTCAGGACTCTGAAGAGCTGCCGGATAGATGGACAATAATCCTTGGTCTACAATCACATGAATGGCCTTTAAATCCCGCAGTACGGGGTGTTCAGTGTATTCTTCTTTTAATCTAAGCAGCTCACTTTGGCGTTCTTCAACAGTCGCAACAATATCAGTTAATACTAGTTGAAATGGCGACTGAAGCAGTTCAATTTCCAATTCGAGCGTAGCCTGTGCTAAATCGGCGTAAGATAAGTTACCATTTAGACAACGTCTCAGCAATCCACTGAACTCCCTATGTTCTGCCTGTTCAAAATAATCCTCGTATCCTGAGTAAATATGATATGAAATAAGTTCAGCACCCTGAACGAACAAGCTCTCTTCCACCGGGAGCAATAAAGGGTCGATGGAACAATACAATAAATATCCCGAGCACTTTTCTCCTTGTATTAGTGGTGTGCGATAACCTGCACGATCCTCTACACGAAAACGTTGATTCCGTTTCTGCCAGGGCCATCCCTCCAGCAACTGTGAGGTCTGGTATTCAGAATTGTTATAGATTACATCCCCGCGTGCGCTAACCACTACAAGTGAATGGCCAATCACATCAGACACCGAGTCAAACAATGGACGGCTGCGGACAGATCGCAGGGCAAATTGCATCAGCTTTTTCTGCTTCTCCATTATGCTCTGCAGAACGTGAGTGCTCCGGCTAAGCTCAGCGCGAAACAGGCCATTCATCTGATCCGAAAAAGTGAACTGGAACGGCAACTGGATTAAGGGGAAGTTAAGGCTCTCAGCTTCTGCGATCAGCTGCTCCGGTACTTCATCCCAAAATCGTCCCAGCTTAATACCCAAGGCCGATGAGCCCCTTCGATTCAGCGTCTGCAGCAAAGCAGAGGCATCCTCCAGATTGTCCTTGATTAAATAGGCTGTCGTTAGCAGCATCTCGCCTTCTTTGATCCAATCCGAAATATCAGGTGCGTCCATCACATTAATCGATTTCACAATTCGATGTTTCCCCTTGGACCCCGCGATAAGCTTCGCCTCGGACAAAGGATAAATGGACAACGCTTCTTCAACCGTAAGATGCATGCCATCCCTCCTTTTTAGGATCAATTGAACCATTTTTGATTCATTATGTTATTTTATGTAACATTATAATTAAAATTAACCTCTTTGGATAGAGCCAAATTAAAATTTAACGATTACTATGTTATTTAATATAACACTAAGTGAACATAACTGATGAACCATTAATCTTTAGTTCACATCACTTGTGTGAGTAGTATAATTAGATCGGACAATATTAGGATGGATTTGGAGGGGATCTTTTGAGTAAAAAGCAAGTGTTTACGGGTTCACCCTGGGAGTCGGTGGTTGGATATTCTCGTGCCATTCGAATCGGCAACCGTATCGAAGTCGCAGGAACAACAGCCATGCAAGACGGGGAAATAGTCGGTATAGGAGATCCATACGCGCAGACGAAATTCATTCTACATACCATCGAAAAAGCGCTAAACCAGCTAGATGCTGATTTGTCGCATGTAATTAGAACAAGAATGTTCGTGACAGACATCTCACGCTGGGAAGAAGTCGGCAAAGCACACGGCGAATTTTTCAAAGATATTCAGCCTGTAGCAACCAT
This sequence comes from Paenibacillus sp. FSL R5-0744, assembly GCF_037972555.1. Taxonomy (NCBI): domain Bacteria; kingdom Bacillati; phylum Bacillota; class Bacilli; order Caryophanales; family Paenibacillaceae; genus Paenibacillus; species Paenibacillus sp. FSL R5-0744. The sequence goes on along the minus strand of NZ_CP150228.1, from coordinate 1,521,762 downwards.
GGTAGAGGTAAAAGCGCTTATTGATCCACTATTGTTAGTAGAAATAGAAGTCGAAGCATTCGTAGAATAGAGCTCGGACGTGGCTTGGCACCTTCTTCACGGAAGGTGCTTTGTTTGCGTGTTCAGATGAAACGCGAGTGTGTCGTGGCTGACCTTTGTGGTGTGGGGCATTTATACCCCTTCTTCCGGTAATATCGCCAGTATTCTTGGATTTTGGGGGATTTATACCCCTCTTTCCTGTAATATGGCCGGAATTACTGGATTCTAGGGTATTTATACCCCTCTTTCCGGCTATATCGCCGGAATTACTGGATTCCGGGGCATTTTCGCCCTTCTTCCTCGCAATATGAGCCAATTTCATGCATTCTACGGGATTTATACCGTTATTTTCAGCTATATGAGCCAATTTCGCGCATTCTACGGGATTTATACCGTTATTTTCAGCTATATGAGCCAATTTCGCACATTCTACGGGATTTATACCGTTATTTTCAGCTATATGAGCCAATTTCTTGAGTTCTGCGGGATTTATACCGTTCTTCTTCTTCACGTGGAGGTGTTTACTGAAACACTGGTCTTAAACCAACTTTTGAGCGTTGAATTTATCTTTTACTCTAACACACCATTATTGAACCTACTTCATCACATTGTGATCATTTTTTTAAAACCAATTTCACCTATCATCTCAAAACCCATCAAGTCCCGTCATCTCAAGACCGCCGCCAAACCTCCTTCACCCATGAGAGTAACCGAAGATCCTGACCATGTCCGGCGATAACCGACAATCCCAGCGGCAGTCCATTTGTAGAGAGCATAGGTAATGTTACTTGAGGCAGGCCTGCCAATCCAGCCATGCAACTCAACATCATCGCCCCACTACGATTCTCCTCCAATTGACGTAAATCCCCACCACGCAGCGGTGCAGTACCAGGCACTGTCGGAATCACAAGACAATTATCTTCTCCCAGCAGCTGGCGCAACTGGGTAGAAATCTCCGCTCGTTTATTCAGAGCGATACCGTGGTCCTTGCCAGCTAAGTTAGCAGCCCAAGAGAACCGTGCTGCAATATCTGGCCCAAAGAATGGTTTTACCTTCTCAATCCAGGCGCAATGGGTTGTCCAGATTTCACTACCCTGTAACTCTCGAAAAATATCCATCCAGACCTTCAATCCTTCGGGAGCTATTTCAGTTTCGAAGAAATGATCAGCACCAGTCCTCAAGTGGTTCAATCCATTCGCTAGAACACTCACATCCTTTGGATCGACCAAATCCCAACAGTCCGTAGCAACAAATAAAGTTCCCATGTTCTTTTGTATAGGATCCACTATGTTCTTTTGTAAATTATCCCTCAATTCCATCTTCGCCTTATTCTCGAGACCATTTTCTATACTCTTTAAATTTTTCTCCATACTAATATCTAAACTCATATCTGTTCTCAATTCTAAATTTCCATCTATGCTCATCGTTACTTTTTCATCCATGCGCCCAATTCCAAGTAAAACCTCCCCCACTTTCTGGAGCACATCCATACGATCAGCGATCCAGCCTACTGTATCAAATTGCGGTGATAACGGGATCACACCTTCCATATTCACAGCACCATGCGTCGGGCGAAAGCCATATACTCCGCAATAGGCGGAAGGGACTCGAATAGAACCACCTGTATCTGTTCCGAGCGCAAAATCAACACTACCTGAAGCTACCGCTACTGCCGATCCACTAGAAGAACCACCCGGGATACAACCTGCGGCACGGGGATTTATGGGCGTTCCATAATGATGGTTCTCACCACCCAGACTGTACATCAGCTCATCCGTATGAGTCGCTCCTCGAAGCGTCGCTCCCGATCGGAGCAACTGACGTACTACTGCCGCATGTTCTGTAGACGGATTGTGGCTCCGCAGCCAATCTGGATTACCAGCAGAAGAACTGTGCCCTGCTACCGCATACACATCTTTCACCGCAAAGGTCAGTCCGTCCAATATCCCGTTCCCTAAACGTCCGACTGTTAGCTGAGGATCGATAAATGCACCATACTGATTATCCACCATATCCCCTTCCTCCTCCCCTCAACATTCCTTCTAAGATCTTAATCAACTCGTCTAAGATTTTAATCATCCTTCTAAAATCTCATGTCCAATAAACTAGGGCTTTCTGTTACACCTTTCTAAGAAGCCTTTCACTTCAAGGTGTCGCCTGCAACCCACCTCCAACCCAAATTCTACCTACTCTCACCTCACCCTACCAACCTATCGCCGCGCCATCGCAGCGCGGGTCTGTCCCCCCACTACGATATCCATTGTCATCTATGGATATCGCGTGAGCATGACCCACGCTCCCGTCATATGCTTCCACTTTCCGGACAATATGACCGGCTCCCGCCAGATCTGCCAGCACCTCATCCGCTACCCGTCCCTCTACCTTCAGCTCCTGCGTAGGTTCCCCCCACGTTCTCCCCCATACAAAACGTGGTTCACTTACAGCCGCTTGCGGATTCATCCCATAATGCAGCATCCTTGTAAGTAGCAACGTTTGAGTTTGCGGCTGACCTTCACCACCTTGCGTACCATATAGAATCACAGGTTTGCCCTCGCGGCAGGCCATGGCTGGCATCAGTGTGTGGAAGCTGCGCTTATGCGGTTCAAGCGTATTGATATGGTTCGGATCAAGCGAGAAAAACGAACCCCGATTCTGTAGCAGAATCCCTGTATTCCCAGCCACCACACCTGAGCCAAATTCAAAATACAGACTCTGAATAAAGGAGACTGCATTCCCCTCCTCATCCACCACCGCAGCATACGCCGTATCACTGCCGATAGGCTGACTTGTCAGCTGTGCCGCTTTTTGCATCGAGATCGTAGAGGCTAGTTGCCCTGCATAGTTCTTATCCAGCAACTGCACCAAAGGAATAGCACTAAAATCCGGATCTGTAAGCACTCTATCCCGATCACGAAAACTCAGCTTCAGCGCTTCAACAAGCAGGTGGTAATAATCATAAGAACCATGCTCGATTTCTCCGAAATTAAAATGCTCCAATATATTAAGACTCATCAGCCCCGTAAACCCTTGAGAATTTGGCGGCACTTGATACACCGTATGCCCATGATATTCCGCATGAATCGGCTCGACCCAATCCCCCTGATGATCCGCAAAATCATCCCGTGTGAGATAGCCCCCAGCTGCCAGCATATAATCACAAATATCTTCAGCAATATTCCCCTTATAAAAAGCGTCCCGTCCACCTGCAGCCAACGTCCTCAGGGTTGCCGCCAGCTGTGTCTGCTGAAATCTCGATCCAGCAGACACAGCCACTCCACCCGGCATATAAATCGCGGACGCCTCCGCCGACAACGCCGCTCCAGCAAGCAGCGTATTATTCCGCTGGTCCGGCGACAGCGGAAACCCGCCTTGTGCGTAGCCGATGGCCGGCTCCAGCACCTCCGCTAGCGTTAATCGGCCATACTCACTCAGCATGGCATCCCAGCTATCCACCATCCCCGGCACAGTGATGGCACTGCGGATTCCCCGCCTGGGGATAGCTCCCTCCCCGGCAAAGCAACTCCTGCGAACTCCATAACCCGATCGTCCGCTTCCGTTATACGCCCGGACACGCGCCTCTTCTGTGCTATAAGTCAACCAGAACGAGTCCCCACCAAGCCCCGTCATATGCGGGTAGACTACAGCGAGCGTCGCACTAACCGCCACCGCCGCATCAAAGGCATTACCCCCTTTTCCCAAAATGCGCGCACCCGCAGCCGAAGCTAAATAATGAGGGCTGACGACCATTGTTTTTGTGCCTATTACAGGTTTCTCCGCCATGTTCCCCATCTCCCTATTAACTTCTCACTTAATTAGTGTCATTTAACATTACATAAAAATCCCTTGTCAATCGGTTACGCTAAACCTCAAAATAACCATCCTCTTTTTGTGATTCATGCACAAAGATTAGCTAATTTCTAGTCAACCTCGTAGTTTCACACATATGAATTGTATAGAATGGGCTCTAAACACAAGGGGAGGTCTCACGTGATATCCATCCATAAAGATTATGTACAATTAGCTATCGCCATGTTCAGAACTGGGATTGTCGGCTATGGCGGAGGGCCTTCCGTGATTCCATTAATCCGGCATGATGCGGTAACTCGCTACACTTGGCTGAGCGACGATGAATTCGGGGAGACATTGGCGATTGCCAACGCGCTACCGGGACCTATTGCTACTAAAATGGCGGCTTATCTTGGATATAAACTTCGAGGAGTTAGGGGGGCGATACTGTCAGTTCTGGCACATATTTCACCTAGCTGTCTGGCTATGATCATACTGTTATCGGCTGTAAATTATTTAAGTAGCTCAAAAGTAGTAGCTGGAATGATCGCGGGGGTATCTCCTGTCATTGCTGTCATGTTAGGAATAATGGCATATGAGTTTGCGCAAAAAACCTATAAAGGGCTAGGAAAATATCTCAGCGCTGTCTTCATCCTTCTCGCCTTACTTCTGCTACAAATAATTCACATACATCCAGCTCTCGTAATCGTGCTTTTTCTAGGTTACGGAGCCGTTCATTACCGGATCATCGCGAAGCAACAACAAGGAGGATCAAATTGATGGACTGGTTAGAGCTCATATACGGATTTTTCATGGCGAATTTGCTTGGATACGGCGGTGGTCCTTCCTCTATTCCATTGATGTATCAAGAAATCGTTCCCCATTACGGCTGGCTGACCGATGAACAATTCTCTAACATGCTTGCACTTGGCAATGCACTGCCTGGCCCGATTGCTACCAAAATCGCAGCTTACGTCGGCTATGATGTCTACGGCTGGTTAGGACTCATCGTAGCTTTGTTAGCAACCCTCTTGCCCTCCGCAGTAGCGCTTATTATCCTGTTAGAGGTCATGCAAAAATACAAGCAATCCCCCGTAGTGAAAGGGATGACATTGCTTGTTCAACCGGTCATTGCAGTTATGATGGCTGCGCTCACTTGGACAATGGTCAAAGGTCCTACGAACTCTATCGGAATCTGGCAAACACTGTTCATTGCCGCAATCGCATTCTGGGCCATCAAGCGGCTTAAGCTGCATCCTGCCTTTGTCATCTTAGCCGCTTTTGCCTATGGTGGTCTGGTACTCCGCTACACGGTCTAACTAAACTATTTTAAAATATATTGTGACAATACCGCCTGTACCTCATAAATATTCACGGATTTATTAAAGGTCTTCTTGAGTGGCACAGTGCTGCTGGAAATATAGATACATAGCTCCGCATCCAGATCAAAGTGCCCTGCCGTCTCCACGGAATAATGCGAGATGCTTTTGTATGGGATGGAATGATAGTCCGTCTTTTTCCCCGTCAGTCCCTGTTTATCCACTAGAATCAGTCGTTTGTCTGTAAAAACAAACATATCTCTAATCAACTTGTAGGCTCGTTCAATTTTCTCTTGAGGGGCAAGGATTTGTGCATATTCCCGTTGTACCTCCGCTAGATTTACTTGTGATGCATTACCCATCAATCCGTCAAAAATCGCCATATAACTTCCCCTTTTCATCTGTTATTTTTAGTGGCTTGTCTCCTCCCACATAGAACCATATTATTCCACATTTCATATTCTATGCAGTGTAAAACTTCGCTCTTCCATCTTTTTACTTGCTAAATTTCCGATTATTGTTTACACTGTCATTAAATTTGTTAAGAAAGGGGTGTGGAAGGAATGGATCACAATTGGACCAACAGTGTTATGAGTCGGCTACCTAAAGCGATAGCTGGCATTGCTCATGTAAATGGCGATAACGGGAGAAGTCTGTCCATTTCCATGAATTTAATAACACTACACAATTGTGAAATGCCTTTCCTGCCATCACCCGGACGGATCAGTTAACCGGAGAATGATAAGGCCGTGGGGAAATTTCCCTACGGTCTTTTTTTATGGTTTTTTACAGAATTCCAGTTTCGATTAAGGGTTCTGGCGGTGCAAAGGGCATTCTTAAAGGAGAATATATATGATTATTCAATGCCAAAATGTTCAAAAATACCACGGTGCACAGCTCGTACTAAATAGCATCACCTTCGATATCCGCCAAGGAGAAAAAATCGGTCTAATCGGCCGCAATGGCTGCGGTAAAACTACACTTTTCCACTTACTGAATGGCGAAGAGCGCCCCGATCAAGGGCAAATCTCAATTCGCAAAGGTAGTGTAGTAGGAATGCTGGCTCAAATTCAAGAGGTTAACGAAAAAGAAACTGTATATGAAGTTCTACAGCGTAGCTTTGCTGAACCTTTGCAATGGCAACAACGCCTGCGAGAGCTGGAGCTTGAAATGTCCGCCTTCAATACCGGAACGGATGAAACGCTATGGAATCGGCTGCTGAAAGAATATGGTAGCCTTCAGGATAAATTTGAGACCGCAGGAGGCTACGAAATTGAATCCACCATTCAGCGAGTTGCCATTGGTCTAGGAATCGGAACTGGGCAATATAACCGACTCTTCTCCTCTCTTTCTGGCGGCGAGAAAACTAAAGTCGGACTCGCAGAGCTGCTACTGCGTAGACCTGATGTACTTCTACTCGATGAGCCAACCAATCATCTAGACATGAACGCCATCGAGTGGTTAGAGCAGTACTTACAGAGCTATGACGGTACAGTGTTAGCCATTTCCCATGATCGTTACTTCCTCGACGCTGTAGTCAAAAAAGTGATCGAGATTGAGGATGGCGAGGCTTTTACCTTCCATACCAACTACAGCGGCTATCAAATAGAGAAGGAAACACGTCTACTTCAACAATTTGCTGATTATCAAGAACAACAGAAAAAGATAAAGCAAATGCAGGAGAGTATCAAACGCCTCATCGAATTTGGGAATCGGGGAACTCCCCCAAACCCTGCCTTTTACCGGCGAGCAGCTTCCATGCAAAAAGCACTGGATCGTATGGTAAAGGTTAAACGTCCTATTCTTGAGCGCAAATCGATGGATTTGCAGCTACAACAAAATGATCGCTCCGGGAATCAAGTCGTCATACTGGAGGATATCGGTAAGGCATATGGAGAGCGAAGCCTGTTTACAGACGCAAACGAAGTTCTTCGCTACGGAGAGACTACGGCACTTATCGGTGGTAACGGGGCAGGGAAAAGTACACTTTTAAGAATTATATTAGGTCAGGAGACGCCAGACACCGGAAGCTGCACGCTTGGTTCAAGAACCGTTGTTGGCTATCTTGCGCAAGAGGCTGTCCCTGACAATAACAAACAATCCGTACTCCGCTACTTCCGTGAAGAGGCCGGACTAGAAGAAGGTGAAGCGCGCGGGCAGCTCGCACGTTTCCTATTCTACGGTGCCGATGTATTCAAAGACATCACGAATCTATCCGGAGGGGAATGGACCCGCCTGCGTTTCGCTGTGTTGATGCATCGTAAACCAAACCTGTTAATTCTGGATGAACCAACGAACCATCTAGACATTGACTCCCGGGAAGCGCTAGAGGAAGCATTAGAAGAATTCCCAGGTACAGTGCTGGCCGTTTCACATGATCGCTATTTCATTAATCGTCTGTTCCATAAGCTCTGGTCCATTGAAAGTGGACGATTTGGAGTTTTCAACGGCAACTATGAGTATTACAAGGAGAAGCAAGCTGAACAGGCGTTAGCAGCACCAGTCTCTATTCCTGATCAGCCTAAACCTTTCTCTTCAGATGGAACCACTGCACGCTCCGGTAAGCCTCAATCTAACCGTTCCGTGAATGTTAATGTCACCACGGCTAACTCGTCCAGTTCCCGCAAGAAGAGTATCCACTTTGATTGGGAAAAGGCTATTGCCGAAGTTGAGGATCAGCTTGGGGAAATCGATGCCAAAATGCTAGATCCACTGATCAGTAGCAATGCGGCAGAGCTCGCCGAGCTACAGAAAGAACGCGATGCAGTGCAAGAGCAACTAGATGAGCTCTATGCGGGCTGGATGGAAACTGCGGGACACTAACGATTATTACATGAGGAGATACGGATATGTGCAACGAAACGAAGATTAAGCTTTTTTGGGAAGAATACACCCAGCTTCATCCACAAGCAGCGGATAACTACGAGGCTTGGGCCTTTGGCGACAGTCCTCAAATGGCCGATGAACTGCTAGATCTGGTGATCCGCAGGATTAAGACAGGAACCGCTTCGAACTATGAAATTTATGCAGTATGTGACGAGACCTTACCAGAAATTGGGCGACATAGTATCCTGCTGGACGGCCGTGGTAATCCACAAGCAGTGATCGTTACGACAGATGTGCAAATTACACCTTTTGATGAGGTAGGCGCTGACTTTGCCTATAGCGAAGGCGAGGATGACAGAACGTTAGAGTCGTGGCGCCATGAGCATGAGAAGTTCTTCAGCAGAGAGTCCTTAGCGTTCTTGAAGAAGCCTTTTGATCCAAAGATGAAGGTAGTTTGCGAGAACTTTAGACTGGTATATTCGAAATCTTGAGAAACTCAGGAAACTAAAAAGGCGGCCTCTTCAGTTACGAAGAGACCGCCTTTGATGTATACTATACAACTAATAGAGTTAGATAATTATTAAAATACGGCTCAGCGCCAAAACCCCAGAATCCAGCCAATCACAGAGATCCATAACGGAATGCTGATTAAGATACCCCAAACCAGCCCAGTGGCAATATTGCCCTCTGCAGGGCGCACCACATTTTCCTGTTTCAATGGAATGCTCAACTCTTCTTGTTCCATGCGATCCCCTCCTAAAATTCTTATCGTCACAGTAGAGGAAAAAATGTAGACCGCTCGACCTAAAAGCTTAGAATACCAACTTTGTAAGTGCTTACATAATAGTTATTACCCATCATTTACATCATTAAAAACATCACTTTACGGAAGTCATACATAATATGCAAATTCTTAGTCCAATATTACTACTTTTTCTGGATTTCGTAAATATTCAAACATCGTTTCAATCTGCTCACTTGTATTCCTCTCTAATGAGAGCTCAGGCAGTTCATCTTCAGCAAAAAAGGATACTTCACTCGTCTCCACCCCTTGCAGCGCCTCGCCGCCTACAATTCTGCACAAAATAAAAAACTTATACACGTGATACGGCTCCGGAGGATGGTTATGAAATTTCTTATCTAAAACAGCCAGCAAGCGAATTGCTTCTGTCTCAAATCCTGATTCTTCTTGAATTTCCTTAACAACGACTTCACTCGGTGACAGACCGATATCTCCCCAGCCCCCGGGAAGCGCCCACTTTCCATCCAATTTCTCGCGGACAAGCAGGATTCTGTCATCCCGAAAAACAACACCACGGATATCCACTTTCGGCGTAGAATAGCCACCCTCACTAGCAAAGGAGAGTCTTATTCTCTCCTTGCTTTCGAACGTATAATTAGCGAGGATATCTACACTTAGCTCCCGCAAAGCTTGATACCGTTCTATATCATAGACATCTTTAGCGTAAGTTAGTCCAGTCTGTGCGATGGCCTGTATTTCTTTAGCCCAGGTTAACCATTTCTGCTCCATTGCTGCACCCCTTTAAATAACTTGATTAGGATTACTGGCAAAGCATTAAATGACGGGAGAACAAACCTTTTTTAGCTTCACAGCGGTCTATAATCGTAAATCCAGCCTCCGTGATCATCTCATCCATCGGTTCAATCGCAACGATAACTACCCGATCTGCAATCCGGCGCGCATTCACTAGAATCGCAAACTGTTCCTCAGGTGTAATACTAGAATATAGATTATAAGGCATATCTACAATAGCTACATCGTAATGTTCTGTGATGTCAGCAATATCTCCAAGCGTAACCTCACTTGTGAATCCAAAATGGGCAATATTCGTTCTGGCACCGATCGCGATTTGAGGGTTAATGTCACGTCCAACCATATTGATTCCCATCGAGAGGGCTTCTACCATTACTGTTCCGATGCCGCAGCAAGGATCGATAGCTCGTACACCTTCCGGATTCGGAACGGCTATATTGACCGCAGCTCGGGCTACACGTGTGCTAAGCGCGATAGAGTAGCTACGCGGCTTTTTCATTTGACGGAACCAGGTGGCCTTGTTCTTATGATAAGCTCCAAAGTACCAGCGACCGCCCAGCGTAACAATGCCGTATACCAGCTCTGGATGGTTTACATCCGCTTCCCCTTCAATCCGCAGCCCAATTTCCCGCTCGATCACTCTTCGCTCATCATATTCTATTTTGTCCGCAGGGGGCAGATCATTGGTCTTCACAAAAATAACCTTAAATGTCTTACCGCCAAGCTCCACCTGCTCCGTTTGATCATAAATCTCAGGCAAGCTATCTCCTTCGTACATAACATCAATTCGTTCTTTAATGAAGGGACTGCGGCTGACATCCACCTCTACCTCACTCTTAAAGATTGAAGAAGGTACTTCCTCTCCAAAAAGACAACGAAGCTCCATCTGACATAGTGATAACTCGTCCTCTGAACAGGTGTAAGTATATAAAAATGTGTTTTTTTCACTTTTCTTTTGCAAAATAATCCATCCTCTATCCCAGTAAATTGTACACCTAGCTTGCTACTCCAACATTTCGTGCTGACGATCATACCCTATACGCGCTTTGGCGATTTCAGCGTTGTTTCTATTGACCCATTCCACTAGGGAAGTTAAAGGATCTAGCAAGGACTCTCCTAAACTTGTCAGACCATATTCAACAGTCAAAGGTACCGTAGGCGTAACTTTACGCCAAACTATACCATCTCGTTCTAAATGACGCAGGGTTTGGGTCAGCATCCGTTGTGATATACCACCAGAACGCCGCTGAAGTTCTTTAAACCGCAATGCTTCTGCACCCAAATTAACAATGATGAGCACACTCCATTTGTCCCCAACCCTGTCGAGAATCTGGCGGGTGATGGAGCAATCCTCTAGCGTCGGCATTAGCCGAATGGGTTCGTCCATTGAATGTTCCAAAGTGGTTACCTCCATAGGAACTCAAGCATGTAATAGTGCCTTCTTGTCCCTTAAGTTTAATCAGCTTATCATGGTTACTGTTAGTAATCAACAACCGGAAAGGAACTATTAATTGCGAAAAAAAGCTCCGGTCACGAGGATCAGATAAGACGTCTTTCTAATCGCTTTTGATCCATAGTGAGTTCTCCAGTATAATGATTCCTATAGAATGCTAAACAAGACGGTCACGCATGACGATTAAGCTCATAGCCGGTTTTGCGCAGCAAAACTTAAGGAGGTACATACACACTATGTCATATGAAACGTATTTTTCAACACACCGGGATGAACATCTCGAAGAACTAAAACAATGGCTCAAGATTCCAAGTATTTCTGCCTTGTCTGAGCATAAGGACGATGTACTAGCTGCAGCCCATTGGCTGACAGACACACTAAAGAAAGCTGGACTTGAGAACATTGAACTTCATCCGACAGCGGGGCATCCCGTCATATATGCTGACTATCTTCATGCTCCGGGTAAGCCAACCATTCTTGTATACGGCCACTACGACGTGCAGCCAGTAGATCCGCTAAACCTGTGGACTACCCCTCCGTTTGAACCAGAGATCCGTGACGGCAAGCTGTATGCACGTGGAGCAACGGATGACAAAGGACAAGTATTCATTCACCTCAAAGCGATTGAAGCAATCCTGAAACAAGAAGGTACTCTTCCTGTTAACATCAAGCTCTGTATCGAAGGTGAAGAAGAAATCGGCAGCGCAAATCTCCCTCCATTCCTGGAAGCTAACAAAGAGAAGCTGGCTGCAGATGCGGTGCTAGTCTCCGATACTTCCCTGCTGGAACGTGGTCGCCCTGCAATTTGCACAGGACTACGTGGCCTAGGATCACTTGAAGTGAGCGTTACTACAGCTCTTACAGACCTGCACTCCGGTTCTTACGGTGGTGGCGTTCCGAATGCACTGCACGCTCTCGTGTCCCTGCTCAGCTCCCTTCATGACGACAAAGGCCGTGTTTCTGTAGAAGGCTTCTATGATGGTGTACCTGAACTTTCTCCAATGCTACGTGAGGAATTCGTGAAGCAAGGCGTGAATGAAGATAAGATTCGTGAAGGACTTGGCCTTGATGCGTTATACGGCGAAGAAGGTTATTCTTTTGTAGAACGTATTGGTGCTCGCCCTACACTTGAACTTAACGGTGTGTATGGCGGCTTCCAAGGCGAAGGAAGCAAGACAGTTATTCCAAAAGAAGCACATGCCAAGATTACTTGCCGTCTCGTTGGCGATCAGGATCCACAACATGTTCTTGATGCCGTTGAAGCGCATCTGAAGGCTAATATTCAAACCGGAGCGAAAGTACATGTGACGCAAATGGAGAAGGCACGTGCCTTTAACATCGATCCATCGAACCCTATTCTGCAAACTGCAGCAGACGCTTACGGCAAAGTATACGGAACCCGTGCCCTCTTCACCAAAGACGGTGGCTCCATTCCGATCATGGAAAGCTTCTCCCGTGTACTTGAAGCACCAGTGGTCCTGATGGGCTTTGGCCTTGATGATGAGAACCTGCACGCACCGGATGAGCATTTCAACCTGGAGAACTTTGATAAGGGACTGCTCACCATTGTTGAGTTCTTGAAGACTGTTTAAGAGAATCAGGTAGTATAACAAAGCCAGACTCCTCTTCATTGAGGAGCCTGGCTTTTTGATATCTAAGAATAGTTCATAACAAAACCATCAACCAAAACATAAAAAAATCCTTGCATCGCAAGGATTTGAAAGTTTAAATTATGGAGCGGGTGATGGGAATCGAACCCACGCTATCAGCTTGGAAGGCTGAAGTTCTACCATTGAACTACACCCGCATTGGAAAGTGAGTACAAGAGATATTGTATCACTCCCATAAATAAAAATCAACATTTTTTTATGCGAAATATAAGACATAGAGTATGGTGTGAAACTTATACTTTCTTATATTTTACAAGGAAGCGCCGAGGGGAGCCTTTTTCAAAAATGAGGTCTCAAATTCAGCTGCTTGAATAGGTTTACTGAACAAAAACCCTTGAGCTTCATGGCAATGCTGCTCACGCAAAAACTGCAGCTGCTCTTTGTTCTCCACCCCTTCTGCGGTAACCTTAAGCTTCAAATGATGCGCCATAGAAGTAATCGTGGAGACTATTGCCGCATTATTACTGTCCTCCATAACCTCGGAGACAAACGATCTGTCAATCTTTAGCCTGTCGATCGGCATATCCTTCAAATAGTGCAATGAGCTATAACCTGTACCAAAATCATCGATGCTAATGAACACACCTAGCTCTTTCAAGCGCTTCAGCTGATCAAAAGCCGTTTCTTTATCCAAGGTCATACTCTCTGTAATTTCAAGATCAACATAACATGGATCCAAACCAATATCGGTCAGAATGGTATGAATTTTACCAGCCAGGTTCGGCTGAAGGAATTGACGCATAGATAAGTTGATAGAGACGCATATCGGCTGGTAGCCTGCTAGCTGCCACTGTTTATTTTGCTGGCACGCCATCTTCAGTACCCATTCCCCAATTGGAACAATTAGCCCGCTATCCTCAGCTAATGGAATAAACTCATTAGGTGAGACAATACCACGCTTAGGATGATTCCAGCGCAATAAAGCTTCCATACCTACAATCTCTTCTGTCTCCAGCTGCACCTTTGGCTGATATAAGAGATAGAACTCATCACGCTCAAGCGCTCTTCGAAGGTCATTTTCCAGCTTCAGGCGTTCCTTTGCCTTCATCTGCATGGCTGGGATATAACGACGAATCTCCACGCCCTGCTCCTTCGCATTATGAACAGCAGTATCCGCATTTTGAATGAGATGTTCAGCAGTTTCCCCGTCACCAGGATAAATACTCATCCCCAAGCTGAGTGAGATATGGTACTCGCCAGATTCTATATTAACGGGTGCTTCAAATAATCTGAGCAACTCTGTAGCTCGTGCCAAGCATTCTCCAAGACTTGCTCTTTCAGTCATTAGAAAAGCAAACTCGTCCGCTCCCATACTATACAGCTCTTCACTGGATCTAGCCTCATTACTGAGACGCTCAGACACCAATTTCAATAAAAGGTCTCCGGCATAATGACCCAGAGAGTCATTTATATTCTTAAAATGATTAATATTCATAATGGCCAAAGCTGAGAATTGATCATTTGTGTCCGTCTCTCCAGCATCAATCATTTCTTCTACACGCTGTGTCAGCCGACGTCTATTAGGAAGTCCTGTTAAATCATCATGATACGCCAAATAATTGATCCGTTCTTCGGCCAACTGTTTCTCGTAAAATGGCTCTTCAATTGTCAGGCGATACACGCCAGTAAGCAACTGGTAATAAGCAATTCCGCTACATAACATCCCAAAGAGATCATCAATATTTCCGCCACTTATGGGAGTCATAAAAAAAGCCTGGCCTAGCGAGAAAAAGATAAGTGCCCGAATAATAACAAGCAACGAGGCAGACTTTTCATTATTCCCAGGAAATACGATGACAGCAACACCTGCTAAATAAACAAAAAGTACTGCCAGATCAACGAATTGTTTAACTGTACTCATCCAAGGCTTAGTAAATAACTCAGGCACTGCAGTGTGGATAAATATAAATAATGCGATGAAGAGCACGATTAACATGAAGGCGATTCTGAATACATTTCTTTTTTCGGTAACGGTCACAGGTTTATCTTCTCTACTAAAAATAAACAATATACCCAGCCCGCTGGATAGTCGTGAAAAGGTAAGCAGCCACCTTGATTCCTCAGGGGTTATAAACGATGAAATCAATGGAAATGCTACAAAGCCGAGTGTATGCAAGAAGTCAATAATACATATTCCACCAAAAAGAGCTGCGACATATAATCTTCCTTTAGATAATCTGCTAGAGAAGAACAACCAGCCCTGTGCAAATATCGCAAATCCAAAAGCAACAGTACAACAGCCGACAATGAGATAGAGTGCAGAAATAATTTCCCAATTGTCCAATCGGTTTAACGATGTATGGAAAATTTGAATGAATAGGAACAGTAAGGCTCCTATAATAGCCGCTTGAATTGTCTTTTTCTCTTCTTGTCTCATAGATCCCTCGCGTCTGAAAATGATGTCGATTATTAAGCAACTATGTATAGTCTTGTCCTATGTATAAATATCGGCTAGATCGGTCTTTAAAGTTACATTTCTTTTGTGAGGTCGTATTTTTATGGCGATTATTCATAAATCTTGCATAAATATAAACCATTTTCTTCTAGCAGGCAAGCAAAAATACCTTCAGGCTTCTTATTAGAACGGTAAGTATTTTAGCGAAAAATATTAGAATCATTTATCAGAGAAACTTATAGAAATTTTATTTTTATTCAAAAAAAAAAGCACTTCCCCCTACGAACGGGTTCAGTGCTTCTGAACAACAGGTTTATTTATCTCCGAAGTTAACCTCTGGTGTTGTAAGCTTATCATAGAAATCAACCGCTTTATCCTTATCCACCGATGCGCGAAGCGCCATTGCTGAACGTGGATGCTCATCAAGCGTTCCAGTGATCATGTAAGGAATGATATAGCCCCACTCTTCTTTTTCACGTAAAGGAATCATCAGGCGTTCAATGATATCAATTACAGGGCGCAATGTGTAGCGTGTATTCTTCAAATGAGTCACAAGCAGCTCTGTAGGACAGTTCCCCGCAGCACGTCCCATTCCATAACAGGAAGCGTCCAGCAGCTCTACACCTTTCTCAGCAGCAATCAACGTATTGGAGAACGCGAGTTGAAGATTATTATGGGTATGTACGCCCAGGCGTTTGTTTGGCAAATGAGTTTTGAACTTCTCAACTAAGTAATTGATGTCGTTGTGATCTAGACTACCGTATGAATCCACAATGTATACCACATCAACTACACTCTCACGAATCATTTCGAAAGCTTCTAATAATTCATTCTCCATTACATTCGACAAAGCCATAATATTGATCGTTGTCTCATAGCCTAGATCATGGAAGGTTTGTACCAGCTGTAAGGCTTTCTCCACATCTTTGCTATAACAAGCTACCCGAATCAGATCCAGCATACTTTCGCTGCGAGGTAAAATATCATTCTCATCCACACGACCGATATCAACCAAAGCGGAAAGCTTCGTATGTCCCTTTTGCGGGATAACTTTACGTAAGAAGTCATCGTTCAGAAAACGCCATGGTCCAGCACCTTCTGCTCCTTTGAGC
The DNA here is from genome assembly GCF_037972555.1 of Paenibacillus sp. FSL R5-0744. NCBI lineage: Bacteria > Bacillati > Bacillota > Bacilli > Caryophanales > Paenibacillaceae > Paenibacillus > Paenibacillus sp. FSL R5-0744. The sequence continues at coordinate 1,505,607 of NZ_CP150228.1, read as the reverse complement.
AGTTTAGGGGAGTTTTTATAACCGATTTCCATATAGTCAACACCAGCCTCATTCAAGCCGGCATACAAATTTTGCACAAATTCCACGCTGAAATCCCAGTTGTTAACGAGCCCCCCATCGCGAATGGTGCAGTCAACAATTTTACATTGATTAGTCTTCATAATTATCTCCCTTCAATTCCTGCAATCATCATATGTGCTATTGCAATCATTATAACCTCTAGCATAGCTTTACTATGCAATTTATATCGTTCAATCATACTTTAATGAAGAATAAATTGTAAAGGTATTTCGCCTTTAGCACTTTAAAGTAATTACCATAGTAGGTCAGGGACAAATGTCACAGTATACAAACACTTAAAAATGCTACATTACAAGAAAACAGTTGAGATTGATTCTCAATCTCTTTTGGAGGGATTACAATAGCTACTTCTACCTGCTGTTCCTTACTGCAATTACAACCTGGCGCTGCTGGAAATATTCATAAAATAGAAGGAATGAACCCCGTTCTACGCCGTCGTCTTGCTGATCTCGGAGTGTCAGAGGGTGTGAACATCCGTCTTAAAGGAAAGGGACCTTTTTGGGGACCGATTACGCTAGAATGTAACGGCCAGCTGTTCGCCATACGCCGCAAAGAAGCTTCTCTGATTGAGGTGAACGTATCTTGAGTTCTATAGCTCTTGTGGGCAATCCAAATACAGGTAAGACCTCCCTCTTCAATACATTAACGACTTCATACGAATATGTAGGTAACTGGTCAGGCGTCACGGTTGAGAAAAAGATCGGAAATCTGAAGAACGGGGCAGGCAAGCTCATTGATTTGCCCGGCATCTATTCTCTGCACCCACTCTCCCGTGATGAAGGGGTCGCAGCCCAATATCTGATAGAAGAATCCCCTGAAGCATTAATCAATATCGTGGATGCATCCCAGCTGGAACGTAATCTGCTGCTCACGCTTCAACTACTTGAGTATGGCAAGCCTACTGTACTCGGTCTTAATATGATTGATGTCGCAAATGCGCGTGGTATTCATATTAATCAAACCATTTTACAATCAAGATTGGGTGTCACCGTCCTCCCACTTATAGCAAGAACCGGTAAAGGCAGCGTACAGATGCTCAGCATCCTCGAGGAATCGTCAGCTATTCCTGCTGTAAAGTTCAAGCTGAATTATGGTGAGGTCGTCGAGCGAGCGATATCTTCTATAGAAAAGGAATTACGTTCTATAAAAGATCTGCCCAATCACCGTTGGGTCGCTCTACAGCTATTGGAGCAGAATCCGGTTATACTTCAGTTTCTGAAGTCGCGTATAGATGTTACAAGACTGCTAAACATCTGTGAGTCTTGTCAGAGTGAGCTACAAATCAAAAAACTCGCCCTGACACTCCCGCAATGGATTCGCTCGAACCGTATGGAGTATATTCGCAATATTTGTGTCGAAGTCCTTGATACGACAGCTCAGAAGCCCCATAACTTAACCGAAAGATTAGATTCGGTATTGACTCATCGATTTTGGGGACTGCCCTTATTCATTTTCTTTATGTATGCTCTTTTTAAGACTACATTTGACTGGGTTGGCGGCCCCCTATCGGATATCGTAGACGGCCTGATATCGGGCCCTATTAGTGATGGAACGAACTCACTGCTTCAGACCATTGGAGCTTCAGGCTTCACGCATGCATTGATTGTGGATGGCATCATCGGTGGTGTAGGCGGCGTACTGGTCTTTGTTCCGCAAATCTTCATTCTCTTTCTCATCATTTCCTTCTTAGAGGATTCCGGATACATGGCAAGGGTCTGCTTGTTGATGGACAGCACCATGGAACGAATGGGACTGAACGGAAAAGCATTCATTCCATTTATCATTGGTTTTGGTTGCAATGTACCGGCCATTATGGCGGCGCGAAGCATCGAACAGCCCAAAGACCGCATGCTGACAACCCTGTTAATGCCGCTGATGTCTTGTTCTGCAAGATTACCTGTTTATGCATTATTCGCAGTTGTATTCTTCCCAGAGCAACAAGCGTTTGCCGTTCTCTCTATGTATGTTATGGGGATTGTGTTTGCCCTAACTCTTTGTAAGGTATTCTCTAAATACTTATTCAAGAATGAATCCTCCGTCTTCATCATCGAACTTCCTCCTTACCGTATGCCGCAGATCAAAACCTTATCGCGCAGCACTTGGGAGAAGGGCAAAGGGTTCCTTCGTAAAGCGGGAACGATTATTCTAGCTGGATCAGCCATTATTTGGTTCATGTCTTATGCTGGTCCTGGCGGATTTGATGTAGAAATGGATCATAGCTATCTAGCTAAATTCGGAGGCATGATTGCACCACTGCTGGAACCGCTTGGTTTCGGAACGTGGCAGGCTGGCTCTACCTTGGTCCCAGGATTTTTAGCGAAAGAGGTTGTTGTGTCTACGATGAATATCATCTATCACGCACCAGATACCGCTGGATTAGAGAATCAAATTTCACAAGTCTTTACACCGCTAAGTGCAATCAGCTTTATGGCCTTTATCCTGTTATATATTCCTTGTCTGGCCACTGTAGGGGTTATCAAAAAAGAAACAGCCTCTTGGAAATGGACTTTCTTCTCCATTGGCTATTCTCTTGCTCTGGCGTATATCGTATCTTTTGTTATTTTCCAAGGTGGGCGATTATTAGGCTGGTCGTAGAACTTGTAATTCGTTGATTCTCTTTATGAAAGTGGGGCACCGGAATGGTAAATGTTCTAATCGTCACTCTGATCTTCGGTTATTCAGGCTGGATCATCTATCGACATGTGCAAAAGGGCAAGCAAGGCGCTTGCGCTGGCTGTGATAAGGGCAAGACCTGTTCTGCAGCGTCTTTAGATTCTCCCCTCTCCTGCTGCTCAACACCTGTTAATAAGAAGAAGTAGGCTTGCCTAACCGTTATATGAAAGGGTTCATAGTTTAGCTTGCATTGCTTTCGGGTATGTTTGTTATAAGCAACTACAGACTATACCTAAGGAGGTAATCACTATGAACACAAAAAAAACATTTTTCACAACAGCAGCATTGGGCGTAGCCTATTTACTGAAGAATAAGGGAACTCGCGATAAAATAATGAATAGTATTCAATCCTTTACTTCTCAATCAAAGGCTAAAAAATCCAGTGGCAATATTTAATCTTCAGCATTCTTACAAAAGCAAAGAAACCTCGCCTTAGGGAATGGTCGGTCTTCCATCCATTGTCCTAGGGCGAGGTTTCTTTTTGTTGATTATGAAGAGCTAATCATTCGCTTTCGCCGAGCAACCACTGAACCAATGTGCGAACCATGACTCCTGTACCGCCTCTAGGATTAACTCCACGTTCTTTAGAAAGAAATGCAGTTCCAGCAATATCTAGGTGTATCCACGGCAGACCTTCCGCAAACTCACCTACAAATAACCCAGCGGTAGTGGCTCCCCCGAATCTTCCTGCGGTGTTACGGATATCGGCCACTTCACTCTTTAGCATTTCACGGAATTCCGGGTAAGCCGGAAGCTGCCATATTTTTTCACCCGAAACATTAGCTGCTGTCAGAAACTGCTCCATAAATTCCTCGTTGTTAGTAACAGCACCTGTAGCTATATCTCCTAATGTCGACAACACTGCACCTGTCAGCGTAGCGACATCAATAACTCGTTTCGCTCCCCATTCCCGGGCATAGGTCAGCGCATCCCCAAGTACAAGTCTGCCTTCTGCATCGGTATTCAATACTTCTATGGTTCTTCCGCTCATTGATGTAATGATATCCCCGGGTTTAAAGGCATTAGCAGATGGCATATTCTCAGCGGATGGAATGACCATTACGACATTAATTCGTGGACGTAATCGGCCTAATGCCTCCATGACTCCAAGCACAGCCGCTGCGCCTCCCATATCACTGATTAACTCTTCCATGCCTGGGGCTCTTTTTAAGGAAATTCCCCCCGTATCAAAAGTAATCCCTTTACCGACCAGCCCCACTACATTATCCCAGTGCCCCGTTCCCTGGTAACGGATGACGATCATTCGCGGAGGGTTTACACTTCCTTTTCCGACTGCGAGCAATCCGCCCATTCCTTTTTGCTCAATTTCCCGTTCATCCAGCACTTCGGAAGGAAATCCATAACGTTCAGCAACTTCTATAGCGGCCACAGCAAGGTCAGATGGAGTCAGCAGATTGCCGGGCATATTCGTCAAGTTCCGTGCCAGATTCGTAGCCTCACCAAAAGCCAGCCCTCTCTGCATGCCCAGATTCCAGTCACGCTCGAAAGTATCCGCTGGCTTCTTCTCGATAGTAAAAATAACCGAGTTTGGACCTGTATATTGAGATTGCTCCTGCTTATATGTGGGACGACGATAGGAACCAAGTGACAACCCCTCAGACAACGCATAGGCAATAGATACGATATCCTTATCTTCTGTTAGCTCCTGAACACCTTCAGGCAACTGAAACACTAGCTGTATTGCCTTCAATCGAAGTGCTGCACGTGCTATCTGAACCGCCATTTGACGTAGGTCTTCAGTACTAAGTAATTGATCCCCTTTTCCAACTAAAATAGCTATAGGACAACCAGATGGATAATCTAATGGCAGTACATAAGTCTGATTCAGCTTCCCACTAAAGAGACCTGACCTTCCTAATAATCGAATTCTGTCATTCCACCTCTCTGAGAGGCCTCCATGTTGGGCTTCCGACTCCGAGATGATAAGAATAAGGGCATCACCCTGTATTTCATTAATGGCACTGCCACTATTAAATTCTATATTCATTGTGTCTACCTCCATTTGTCTCCCAAAACCAACCCCCATTGTAACATAAGCAAGGCCGATCTCTGCATCTGTATTATCCGCAGGGATCAGCCTCTTAAACACTTTATATTCTATTCGAATGTACTAATGGATTAATGGCAATGAGATTACAAAATGAGTACCTTCGTTAACTCTACTACTGACAGAGATACATCCGCCATGATTTTTGATGATTCGGTCACTCACGGATAGCCCAAGCCCAGTCCCATTCTCCTTAGTAGTAAAAAATGGACTAAATAACCTGTCCAGTGTACGGATATCCATTCCCTTTCCGTTATCAGAGATGAACATACGGACCTCAGAACCCTCTCTGTGGGCTCCAACCTCTATTATACCCATTAGACCATCTGCTCTATCCGCAACGGCCTCCATAGCGTTTCTAATCAGGTTGAGGACTACCTGTTTCATTTGTTTTACATCTCCAGAAATCATCATATCTCCCTCCTGAAAAGGATGTAGATTGATCTGGCAACCTTTCATCAGGGCTTCGCTCTCTGTAAGCAGCACTACTTCCTTAAGTAAAGCTGACACAGGAATCATCCCCACTTGAGGAACTGACGGCTTGGAGGAAGTAAGGAATTCATGAATGATATCATTGGCACGATCGATCTCTGCCAAGATTATCTTGCCGTATTCCTGCTTCCCAAGCTGCTGTAGATGCGGGTGAAGCAATTGAATAAATCCACGAATTGCAGTTAATGGATTCCGGATTTCATGTGCAATAGATGCAGATAATTTACCTAGCATAGCCAAACTATCGTTCTGGTAAGCCGTTTGCTCAATCAACTTATAATCGGAGATTTCTTTAACTGTAAACAAATAACAACCCTTCATTTGTTCTCCACAGCATAGTGTAACTTTCCAGTACCGGCCATACTCGTCTAAAAACTCATAATTAGATTTTCCTTTGTATACCATCTCTCTATAGCTTTGTAGTACTTGCTTTTTCTTAAAGCGGCTCAGTCGAACGTTAGATAACAGGTGTGATATTGTACAGCCAACAAGGGAGTGACGGGTTAATTCAAGCATCCCGTACATTTGCTTATTTACAAAACTTATAACTCCCTCTTCATCAAAAAGCATGATTCCGCTGTCAATATTCTCTAGTACATCCTCGTATGTAGTATCCACAGGTCCTGATTGATAGGTTCTTCCCGGTAATAGAAGACTTTCTTGATATTGGCTAATCACGATACGAAGTTCCCCCTTTTACTGCATTTGACGAAGACGCTAAAGCGACATCAAATTACTATGTATTTGAGTATATGACGAAGCCGCCAGAACATTCGGTAATCGTTGCACTTTTTCCAACCGGTTCAATTATATTCCAATCATATCCAAGTGAAGTAGACAACGCAATCAGAGAAACTGTCGAATGATAAAAAAATTCATAAAATGATTCCAAAGACATATAAAAAATCACATCTAATTATATTTATTACTATTAATTCGTTCAATTGATTTAAACACGTTTAAGAAAAATTCAGAAAAAGCTAAAAGCCCTCGCAGTTGCGAAGGCCTTGATAAAGGAATGGGTCAGACCCAAATTGTAAATAATCTTACGCTTTCTGTTGCAGACGAAGGCGTCTTTGACTCATCACAGCTAATCTTTTCTTCAATTCCCGTTCCCACTTCGTATCCTCAATCTGTTTGGCTACAGCAAGCAGGTCAAGCGCCATATCGATCTGACTCCGCACAATAGCTAGAGGCTCTTCACTCTCGATGTTAATGACATTCTCGAATATTGCAGTTTCGTCTTCCATGACATAGTCCTGAAAATCCACATCAGTAACACCGTCTCCATGTGCGTATTCCGCCAAGATCTCATACTCGTTTTCGACCTTATAGTGAACCTCTACACGATGACATACCGGACAAAAAAGCAGGGGAACATTATGGACTTGCGTGCGATAATGTTTAAGGGTTCCCTTTGTTCCTACCATACTCGCTCCACAGCAAAAGCTCATATTTGTTCACCCTCCTTAGAATAACTAACCCATCTGAGTTTTTATTATTGTATTACATTACCCCAATGGAGATTCCTCCACTCGAGGACATAATATAACTTTTCACGCCTATTTTCAAATCCATTTTTTATTTAAGCCTTTTTTTGTGCAAAAAACCTCCTTACAGAAAAAACTTCTGCAAGGAGGTCGAAATCAAAATATCAAAGATCAGATAATAGCAGAACAACATTTAAAGGTTTCTGTCACCTGGTTTCCAGTTCATTGGGCATAAGCCACCAGATTGCAGGGCTTGCAGGACACGAAGTGTTTCTTCTACGCTGCGACCTACATCATTGTGATTAACGACCTGATATTTCAATTCACCTTCAGGATCAATGATAAACAATCCACGCAATGCAATACCTTCTTCTTCAATCAGAATGCCGTAGTCTTTAGCAACTTGTTTAGTAATATCAGCAGCAAGCGGGAAATTCAAACGGCCAAGACCATTCGAATCCTTAGGTGTATTGATCCATGCTTTGTGGCTGTGGATCGAATCTACACTTGCGCCGAGAATTTCTGTATCAAGCGCTTCGAACTGCGCAGCTGCTTCACTGAGAGCTGTGATTTCAGTCGGACATACAAAAGTGAAGTCCAGAGGATAAAAGAAGAATACCAGCCATTTGCCACGATAGTCGGACAGACTTACTTTACCAAAATCCTTACCATCACCTGATATGGTTTGCATAGTAAAATCTGGAGCTGGTCTACCTACTAAACGTTCAGCCATTGCCAAAATCCTCCTTTGATTATGTAAGAAACCAACCATTTCTTGTCGTGATATGCTGGAATAATTTACATCTTGTCTACATATCAAATGGTATCATCGCACAAAATCAAAGTCAATCTTAGACAAATTCCCCTATAATCGTAATTAGAAATTAGATTTTATTATGCTTTGCGGATAGCTGCAACAATCAGGTCGCCCATTTCAGATGTACTGATCGCTTTGCTCTTATCTACGGCGATATCACTTGTACGGTGTCCTGCATCCAATACTTCAGCTACTGCAGCCTCTATCGCAGCAGCCGCATCCTCATAACCAAAGGTTAAACGGTACATTAGTGCTAAGGACAGGATTGTTGCAATCGGGTTCGCAAGTCCTTGTCCGGCAATATCAGGTGCGGAGCCGTGAACGGGCTCGTAGAGACCGTAGTTACCATCGCCCATCGAAGCGGAAGCAAGCATACCGATAGAACCTGTCAACATCGCAGCCTCGTCGCTCAGAATGTCACCAAACATGTTCTCGGTAACGATAACATCAAAGCTAGCTGGACGACGCAGCAGCTGCATTGCACAGTTATCAACGAGTACATGTTCAACCTCTACCTCAGGATATTCTGGAGCAATCTTATTTACGACCTCACGCCATAAACGTGAAGTTTCAAGTACATTCGCTTTATCAACACTTGCCAGCTTATTGCGACGCTTGCCAGCAATCTCAAAAGCCTGACGCACAATTCGTTCCACTTCCATTACGTTATATACACAGGTATCCACTGCTTCTTCACCATGTTCACCTTGACGACGCAGTTTATCTCCGAAATAAATCCCACCAGTCAGCTCACGAACGACCATAAGATCGGTACCTTCCAGCACTTCTGGCTTCAATGTCGAAGCGTCCTTAAGGCAATCGAATACGACTGCTGGACGTAAGTTTGAGAACAATCCAAGTTGTTTGCGAATGCCAAGCAATCCGGTTTCAGGACGAAGCTCCTTAGAATTGTTATCCCACTTCGGTCCGCCTACAGCGCCCAGTAATACGGCGTCAGCACTGCGACAGATTTCCAGTGTATCTTCCGGCAGCGGTGTGCCTCTTTCGTCTATTGCAATGCCTCCAAAAAGAGCGTGCTCCGTTTCAAAAGCATAACCAAATACTTCTTCCGTTGCTTTCAATACTTTTTCTGCTTCAGCTACTACTTCAGGTCCAATACCGTCCCCTGCGATTACGGCGATTTTTTTAACCTCACTCATCTCAGTCACTCCTCAAGTGGTCTGCTTTAACAGACATAGTTCTTCTTTATATTGTTGTATCATACCCAGTCGTAAAGGACAAAGATATAGATTCTATTGAGTTGATAGGCATAGCCTATAATTCAATGAGATAAGACCACTTATCCAAATTGCCGCTTCATATTTGCTCTTATTTCTGAAGATGTTTACAATTAAGTTGAAATCATCTACCTAAGGAGTGAATACGAAGTGCAATATGCTAAGCTTGGCAAATCCGGTATGAAGGTCAGTCGGCTATGTCTCGGAACAATGAACTTCGGCCCACAAACAGATGAACAAGAAGCCTTCCGTATTATGGACGCTGCACTCGACGCAGGTGTTAATTTTTTTGATACCGCTAACATTTATGGTTGGGGTGAGAATTCCGGTTTAACAGAAACGATTATTGGTCGTTGGTTTAAGCAAGGTGGTGGGCGACGTGAAAAGGTCGTGTTAGCTACCAAAGTATACGGTGCAATGAGCGATAAGCTCGATGGGCCTAATGATGAGGGTGGACTATCATCTTATATTATACGCCGCCATCTAGAGGGGTCTCTGCAGCGTCTCCAGACCGATCATATTGAATTGTACCAGATGCATCATGTTGACCGTAGTGTCTCTTGGGACGAGCTGTGGGGGGCTTTCGAGCTTGCTGTAAACCAAGGAAAGATTGGTTATGTCGGCTCCAGTAACTTTGCGGGATGGGATATCGCTGTAGCCCAACAAGAAGCGAAGGCACGTGGCTTTTTAGGTTTGATTTCTGAGCAGCATAAATACAGCCTCACCTGTCGCCTTCCTGAACTTGAAGTATTACCCTCCTCTCTCCATCATGGATTAGGCGTTATTCCTTGGAGCCCACTGGATGGAGGTCTTCTTGGACGCAATGCACTTAAGAAAATAGAAGGCAGCCGCAGTGGAGGAAATGCTGAGCGCGTAGAGCAATACAAAGATCAGCTTGAGGCTTTTGCAAGCTTATGTATGGAGCTTGGGGAACCACAAGATAATGTAGCACTAGCATGGTTATTAGCCAATCCTGCTGTAACCGCACCAATTATTGGACCACGCACACTAGAGCAATTCGAGAGTGCACTGCGCAGTCTTGAGATTGTGCTAGATGAATCTGTCCTTAAACGTCTAGATGAGATCTTCCCAGGACCGGGCGGAGAAGCTCCTAAAGCTTACGCTTGGTAGGTTTCTTATAATTTGAAAAAGGGAGCTAAGGCTTCAGCAGAACCAATCGCTGAAGCCTTAACTCCCTTTATTGTTCGTACTTATTCAGCTGTGTCCACGGTTACACTTCCATTACTCGTACTTAGGTCCACAGTATAAGTTCCTTTACCAAGAATGGCAGTGCCAAAGCTGTCCCCGTCTAGATCCCAAGGGACATTCCCCTTCAGTGAGCCATTGCTAGTATCCGCTGTAATCTTCGCATCGGACACAGTTGGCAACCCCACCGTAATCTTTCCGTTACTAGACGAACATTTCCATTTTCCAGTCACTGCTGAATTAATAGTGATCTTGCCGTTGCTGCTCTTTGCCGTCAACGCTCCATCTATATTATCCAATATAATCGCACCATTAGAGCTTTTGAGCTGCGCTCCACCTTGGATGTTCTGAACAGTAAGTGAGCCATTGCTGGTATCTGCTTCAACTCCGCCAGCAACATCATGAATATTTATAACCCCATTACTAGTATCAACCACTAAGCCAGACTTTAAATCCCAGGCTTCTATTGACCCGTCACTAGTATCTACCTCAACGGCAAGGCTGCTAGGTACACTTACATTTAAATAAGGACTTTTAGTATTAAATCCAAACTGAATATTAGAGAACCAATTATGATCTGTATCAAGCTCCATAATCAGTGTATCTCCCTCAGTTTTTACTTTCCATTTCTTTTCCAACGCACTTTCGGCTTCACTTTGCGATTTTCCAGGTAGGAGTAAGCTTCCCTCATAATCCAATGAGCTTCCATCTATTCCCTCGACCTTTACTTTTCCACTTGGAAGTACGATTTTCAGCGTCGTAATATTGTCTTTCACTTCGAGATTGCCGCTTAGTGGAGTTAAATGTGTATTCCCGATTAAACTGCTAAGTGAGCCGCCGGCCATTACGCTCTGTGCACTGCTTGCTCCAACCAACAGGATGATCAATAGGATTGCCCAACCGCTCACACGACTTTTGGCATCGGATTTGATAAACAATCTTAGCAACATCTCGAGTCCGAACAGGATCAACAGTGCTGGCCATAAATAACCAAGTACTTCATAGCTGATCATATTATACTGAGCCATCACAATAATGACACCAAGTGCAATGCAGCCTATAGCTGCAGTAAAACTCCCGATTTTCCATCTCCCCATAGTCAAATCCCCGTTTCTTACGCTCTCGTATTGTTTCTTAGCATCTTCAGACCGTACGCAATCAGACCCAGTGATAGCAAGATCGTACCAATGTTAATCTCAATTAACATTCTCCAAAGCGTCGGAAATGCTGAGATCACCAGCATAAGGAAACCGGCAACAACACATCCAACACCAACCCAAGCCGGATTCACATCTTCATGTGGGTAACCCGGCATAGAGGACATCCTCATCGTCCAAGGTTCTCCGAAGCTGTCAGGATGGAACATCATACGCTCATGTTCGGCTGCAGTTATTTTCATCCAAGCCGCTTTCTGCAGGGCATCAAACAATTGGTAAAACCATAGTGCAGCTAGCGCAAAAGGGAAGATCATGGGCTCAGACGGAATAAACATAATACATAAGGAAGCCCCGATCATAAACTGCAGCCCCTGCTTTTTGAAACCTAAGTACAAATGACCTACACCAGGAACCATAGCTAGCATAAAAGTGAGCCAACGTCTCTTCTTAATCATAATACATCCTCCTAAAATTTGGATAGCATAAACTTTTCAGTTTACCTGAATCCATCTATTATTTATAAATCTCTTTATGACTATTTTCTAAAACCACCAAACCATTGGGTCACCGAATTCGACACATGACCATTAATTTCAGTAATCCCATAAGCCAAATTCTCAAAAACGCCAAACTGTAACAATAAGAAGCTCAAGCAGGCAGCCACCGCATAATGCATCCAAGATGTTCTAGGAGCATAGCGACGTCTTACGCTTGTCGCTTTAACCGCTCGCTCTCTGCGTCCTGTTTCGAGCTGCTCGATATGGGCCATAACACCAGCTGCGAGATCTGGAAAGTCCATCTGTTCATGCTGATATTCACTGTCCGTTTCCATTTCTGACCAAAGAGCGGACATTTCCTTAGCTTCCTCCAGCCACTGCGCGCAATCAGAACAGGATTGTATGTGCAACCGGATACGCAGCTCCATATCTGGAGACAGTAGGCCGTCAATGTAATGTGGCATCCATTCCTTCACTATTGCACAATTCATCGCAATTCCTCCCTTTGTCTACGCATCATCTGTCTGGCACGATAAAGCTGCGATTCGATAGTCTTAACGGAAACACCCTTTTGCTCCGCTATCTCTTGATAAGAATTTCGTTGAAAATAGTACAGCTGTACGACCGACCGGTACGGTTCCGCAAGGCTGTTCACATTCTCACCCAGCTCAGCTGATTGTTCCTGCTCTAGCACCTCTTGCTCTGGTGTTTGAGATGTTACCCAATCATTCTCAGTGTAATCAGCCGCACTCCGATGCCTCCACTCCCTATCATTGGCCCGTTTCCAGTCCAGACAGGTTCGATAGGCTATCCGATAAAGCCATGTCGAGAAGGTAGATTGTCCTCTGAAGGAGGGGAGCGCTTTGTATGCTTTTATAAAAACCTCTTGGGCCATATCTTTGGCCGATTCGGCTTCTCCAGTAATCTTGACGCACACTCTGTATACCATGCCTTGATAACGTGTCACCAAATGCCCAAAGGCCTGATGCTCACCGTTCAGCACAGCAGAAATCCATTCCTTCTCTTCCAGCTTTCTCCCCTCCTTCACCTACATAACGTTAGACGCCAGCCAATTCTAATCCCCTGCAACTTTGCCGTAACTTTTTTTTAAATTTTTGAAATATTTTTGTGAAAGGAATATATTGTTTTTTGTCGAATAATGTTTAATTACTATGACTAAACGAAAACTCTTTCTAATTATCGTGCTATTTCTAACTATACTTACTGGATTTCGCTTCCTATGGGTTTGGGCTTCGCCTCATGCTATACAACCACAATTAGTCAAAGGAGTTCTCGATTTACGGAATAAAGAATTGAATCAAGACAAGCTCCTTAACTTAAAAGGGCAATGGGAGTTCTATCCTAATACGCTGCTTCCCACTTTCAATAAAGAATCTCTAAACAAAGCTCCCCCTAAAAAATATATACAAGTCCCGGATCAGTGGAACGATACCATTCATAATGGCGAAAAGTCTGCTTTTGGCTACGGCTCCTATCGGTTACGGATTCTTGTAGATAAAAACGAAAAGCAGTCTTATGGCATACTTATATCTGGGGTTCGGACTTCTTCGGAAATATATATCAATGGTGAACTACTGGAAAATTCAGGTTCTCCATCTGCCAATAAAGAAGACTATGTTGCTCGTGTATTACCTTACTCCGTATCTTTTACAACGGATAAGACTGAAATTGAAATTGTGATTCATGTAGCCAACTACTCTTTAGCTCATACAGGCGGTATTTTTAAACCCATTTTATTTGGTAACGAAAAAACTTTAACACAACAGAGGAACGTTTCTATAGGCCTTCAACTGTTATTATGTGTAGTACTTCTACTCCATGCCGTCTATGCAGCAATATTATATACCATTGGTCCGCGGCAAAAGATGTTGATCTATTTTTTTCTGTTGGTAATTTCCGCTATAACTACAGTACTCATTGATGATGACAAGCTTTTGCTGCATATGCTTCCCTTAAACTACCAATGGAGCTTAAAACTATTAATCATATCTAATATTATGGCTTTTATATTCATCTTACTGACAAGCAAGCAACTAATGTTCCATAATTTAAAAATTAAAAGCGTTCGGATCCTGACCAGCTTATCCTTGGTACATATCCTTTTCATACTGCTCGGTCCCGTTGTCCACTATTACGAATCATATACGCTTCTTTTTTTCATCAATATATTCGTTCTATCATTAGAAGTTGTAGTTCTCTTTCTGAAATCTGCGCTTAAAAACAACGATGGCTCTATTTTTCTATTGCTATCTATCCTAGCCATCGTTAACAGCACTCATTGGGGATTGTTCAAAAATTTCGATCTGGTTGACGTTACCTATTATCCTTTTGACCTGATTATTGCCTTTTTATGCTTTGCGACTTTTGGGTTTAAGCGCTATTTGTGGAATGCTAAGCAGACTGAAAATCTGGCAAAAAGCCTACAAAGAACCGTTACGCAAAAGGATGATTTCCTAGCTAATACCTCTCACGAGCTGAAAAACCCCCTACATAGCATCATTAATATTGCTGAGACCGTCTTAGACAGTGAGAGAGACTCTTTAATGCATCAGAACGCAAGTAATCTAGAACTGCTAATTACCGTCGGAAGACGTATGTCTTTACTGATAAACGATCTTCTAGATCAATCACAGCTTCGTGAAAGCAACATTCAATTACAGTTAAGAAATGTTCCCATTCAATCCGTAGCTGTTGGCGTACTCGATATGCTCAAGTTCCTAACGGAAGGTAAGCACATTACACTAATCTCGGAGATTCCCGACTCGTTTCCTTCTATTGTGGCAGATGAGAAAAGACTCATTCAGATTTTGTTCAATCTGCTTCAAAATGCTGTGAAATATACGAGTGTAGGCTCAGTTAGGGTCCATGCGGATATTCATAAGGGTGTGGCGCGCATCCATATTACGGATACTGGCATTGGAATGAACGAGGAAACACAGCTTAGAGCCTTCCAACCCTATGAACAGGGTGACTCAAGCGTGACAGCAATAAGTGGTGGAATTGGATTGGGCTTAAGTATTTGTAAACAGTTAGTTGAACTTCACGGTGGAGAGATTAGCGTAAAATCTTCACTTGGCAAAGGCTCTACTTTTACTTTTACTATGCCTCTATCCGATTCAAACATTCAAAAATTCAATTTAGAATTCTCAACAGTGACTGAATACACGGACAAACTATCTCATATTAGGCTATCCGAATTTAACACTACATCGGCTACTTCAACGGATGGAAGAAGACCTAAGATTTTGGCTGTTGACGATGACCCGGTTAATCTGAAAATCCTTACTAGCGTACTGTCCATCAAAGACTATGAAATGGTTACGGTAACCAGTGGAATTGATGCTTTAATAAAACTGGATACTGATCAATGGGATTTAATCATTACAGATGTAATGATGCCCCAGATGTCCGGCTATGAATTAACACAGAGAATTCGTGAACGTTTTACTATAGCTGAGCTTCCTATTCTACTTCTGACCGCACGTAGCCAGCCGGAAGATATCTACACCGGATTTGTTTCAGGCGCGAACGACTATGTAACGAAACCCATGAACGCTATGGAGCTAAGAGGACGGGTACGTTCCTTAACAGACTTAAAACAGTCCGTAAGTGAACGGCTTCGTCTGGAAGCAGCATATCTTCAAGCGCAAATACAACCACATTTTTTATTCAACACATTAAATTCTATATCTGCTCTGGCATCTTTTGATACACAGCGTATGGGTCACCTTATGGATGCCTTTAGCTCTTATTTACGCTTAAGCTTTAACTTCTTGAACGCTGAGCCGATGATACCGATTGAACACGAGCTTGAGCTTGTCCGTGCCTATCTGTACATAGAGAAAGAGCGCTTTGAGGACAGGATGACCATCAACTGGGATTTAACAGAAAATCTACATTTTCAGTTACCTCCCTTGACCATTCAGCCACTCGTTGAAAATGCCGTTAGGCATGGTATATTAAGCCGCTCCAAAGGAGGTACGCTTTCAATATCCATCAAAGAACTAGCTGATGACATCGAGATTACAATCGCTGATAATGGTAAAGGTATGACTTCCGAGCAACTTCAGCAACTGCTGAGCAGTCAGTCTAATGTAACAAGAGGGATTGGATTTCTTAATACACATAAACGCTTGTTACGTGTCTATGCTAAGGGTTTGCAAATTAAAAGCAAGGAAGGGCTAGGTACTTCAGTAAGTTTCATAATCCCTTCTGAAAAAAGAAATATGAATCACAAAAATACCTAGTCACAGACAGACTATAATGAACCGAAAAATAAAGAAGAGTTTATTGTTTTTTGCTAAAAAATACTATATTGAGTGGTGAAATAACAATGATTCAAGCAGTATTGGTGGACGATGAACGTCTTGCTCTCGTAAAGTTAGAATTCATGTTAAAAGAAATGGAAGCTGTTCATATCATCGCGTCCTATACAGATCCTGTTCAAGCTATACAAGATGCCCCAGCCTTGGAGCCTGACGTTATTTTTATTGATATTGAAATGCCTGAAGTGAGCGGGCTTCAAGCTGCCGCAATTCTGCAAGAGGTGTGTCCAAACGCTAATATCGTTTTCGTGACCGCGTATAACCAATATGCAGTGGAAGCCTTTGAGTTAAATGCGATTGATTATATTTTGAAGCCCGTGCGACATGACCGTTTATTCAAAACAGTACAACGCTTGGAGGATAGATTGAGGTTTGCACCAAAAAGCACAGAGGTAGCACATGAACTAACGATTCGTTGTTTTCAATCGCTGCGTTTTGAACGAGGAGGACAACCTTTAAACAATCTCCGTTGGAGAACTTCTAAGGCACAAGAATTGTTTGCTTTCTTGCTTCATAATCGCAATCGATTCGTCAGTAAAGATACCCTGATTGACCTACTATGGCCAGATTTCAATCTTAAAAAGGCTTCTACCCATCTCTACACAACCATTTATCAAGTACGGCAATGTTTAAAGCAGAGTGAGGTAGATCTGCATATCAGCAACGTTAGTGGCGGGGAAGGGTATACGCTTGAGACCGGGCCGCTTCTAATCGATGCAGCCCAGTGGGAGCAAAACATTCTTGCACTCGAATCCATCAGAGAGAACAATTGTTCAGAACATCAAAGCTTATTTGAACTTTATTCGGGGGATTATTTTGGAGATTACGATTATTTGTGGGCGGAGGGCGAACGACAACGTCTGCGCACCATTTGGCTACACCATGCTATGGGAATGGCCCAGTTCTATATCGACAACAACAGAGTTCCCGAAGCTGTCACCGTGTATCAAAAGGTAGTACAGCTTCAGCCCTATTTTGAACAAGGACATTTAGGATTAATGAAGGTCTACGACAGTATTGGGGAACGATCCGCTGTGGAAGAACAATACAAGAATCTGACGGAATTATTGAAAGGCGATCTTAGTATTGGTCTTCCTGCCGTTGTTCAAGATTGGTATGAACAATGGGAACTACATAACCTTAGAATACGCAGCAAGAAATAGTTTCTATTTAACAAAGACACCCGGATCTATTCGGGTGTCTTTGTTGTTACGATATATTAATTGCTGCGTTTGAAACAGCTAGTTAAACGAAGCTAGCGAATTACGCAAGATTGAACAAACTTGTCGAAGCAAATTCAGACATTGTTCAATAAGCCGCAATTCTAACATGTTGTTGGCAGAGCTATGCCCTATTATCCTAAATCCGGGTAATCTACGAAGGTAACAGCGGTATCTGAAGTGCTGTGCAATTCAAAGATGACAATCTCATTGTCGCCTTGTTTCAATAGAGGACCTGGCACATACATTGTTTTCTGTGGTCCGATATTCCAATAGCGTCCAAGGTTGAACCCATTAATGAACACGACGCCTTTAGTCCATCCTTCCATGCTCAAGAACGTATCACAAGGTTCATCCACAACTAAGGTGCTACGGAAGAAGCAAGGTTCCACTTGCCTGAATAGACCTTCAAACTGCAGACCAGATAAATCCGTTAATGGCAACGTATAAGTCATCCATTCCGACAGAAACTGCCGTCCATAACGTACCCCTTCGGTAATCCCTTTACAATCTCTCATAAAAGGACCATAGTTGACGCGTCCTAAATTCTCCACAAGTATACTAACATGCAGCCCTTCGGCCGGAACCTCGAACTCTAATTTCACCTCTGGCTCTACACGATCTAAGGTTGCAGTGAGCTCTCCATTCAGAAAGACTAATGCACGATCATGTAAATCTTGGATGAAGAACTCATCTTTGGGGCGAGGTCCTGTAAGGAACGTACTATAATGTATAAAGCCATAATCCTGACCCAATTTCTCCATCGGTTCAGGGTATGCAGAGTGAATAGGTGCAGAAATACGATTCAAGTTTGCGGTAAGTGAAGTCTGCTCCTTCATCTCTACTCTCCCATATGCTCTCTTAGCGACAGGAGCTGGCAACTCAATGGGTCCGAGATCTACATATTTGGAGATCACTTCACGAACTGCATAATATTTAGCTGTCGGCTCACCGGATTCACTCAGTAAGGAATCATAGTCATAACTAGTAATTGTTGGTTCATAGCTGTCAAACGTATGTCCATTCGCTCCGTTGTAGAACCCAAAGTTAGTTCCGCCATGGAACATATAGAAATTAACGGATGCACCTAAACTAAGTATCTCATCCAATACCTTCGCTACATCCTCAGCCGGGCGCGTATGATGCTCCTCACGCCAATGATCAAACCAACCGTTCCAGTATTCCATACACATGATTGGAGCCTCTGGTTGGTATTCACGGAGCTTGTTGAATGCTTCTACTGGACGTGATCCAAAGTTCACCGTCTCCAGCACACCTGGGACCATACCTCCCTGTAACATCGCGTCTTCAGGTCCATCGGAAGTGAATAGTAGTACATCTATCCCACGGGAAATCATGCTGTCTTTTAAATGATTTAAATAGCACTTGTCATTACCGTAACTTCCGTACTCATTCTCAATCTGCATAGCAATGATCGGGCCACCATTCGTACATAACAGTGGTTGTAATTTGGGGAGCAATACATCATAATACGCATCTACATGATCTAGAAATGGCTTATGGTAGCATCGAAGACGCATATCCGAATCAGCTAGCAACCAAGATGGCAGTCCACCAAATTCCCATTCTGCACAAATATAAGGTGCGGGACGAACGATGACATGCAGACCCAAATCTCCAGCCAATTCAATAAACCGGACTACATCTGCCATACCTTCAAAATTATGTTCGCCTTTCTTCGGCTCGTGTAAATTCCATGCCACATAGGTCTCAACCGTATTGAAGCCGCAAGCTTTTAATTTGATAAGACGGTCTTCCCAATGTTTCGGCAGAGTCCGAAAATAATGGATGGCTCCTGAGATAAGCCGTATCGCCTGATCGTTATAATAAAAGGAAGATCCTGAATAATGAAAAGTTGCCATATTCTCAACACCTCGTAATGGTATGATCACTTAAGTAGAATAACTTGCTATCGCTTGATTGATCCGCTCTCTTGCCTCTAAGAGCCATGTTCCCTGATCCCTCGGGTATACAGAGAAGGTCAACGATGTACTCAGACCCTCTTCCATAATGGCTATCGTTGCTTTCTTGCCAATTTTCTGCTCAAGTAATTCTAGTGCGCGCAAATCCTGCAACCCTTCATATAGAACTTCCAGTCGAATGGATTCAATCGGGCCTTCTACTCCCGGATAGACCAAGTAGGCATCTCCTGAGGGAAATGCATGCTCAGCGTCAGTCGTACGATAAGGGTCCAGCTGCTGATTCAATGAATATTGCGAGTACCAGAAGTTATAACCCCAATGCAAGAAGCCCTGTAATCCGAATTTATACAATTGAAACCCGATTATACGATTTCTAGCAGACGGCATGTTGAAAAACCGGTTGGATACTTGTTCACCTTGAGCGCAGCAATAGTACGTCCAAAGGTCTGGAACCTGATGTTCTAAGAACGGTTCAATATGCGTATTCGCAGGAATCGGCCTTTTCACCAGGCCCTGTTCATACAACTCCAATTCGGACAAAGCGTCCATGATCGGATAACTTGATAAATGTTTATAAATGATCTCACTTGCAGCTCGGTACGATTCCAAATGTTCCTCTCCTGGTTCATCTGAAATATGGAACCAGCTTTGCTGGTCTATTCCCTGCTCTTTCAAATATTGATCTAAGCAAGGTAAAAATTGATCCAAGAAACTACGGTATTCCGCTGAGGATGCGTCCGTATCCCAACCGAATAGTTGCTGATCTTCACCTTGAATGGTTACCATTATTTTTGGTGCACATTTTGCACCCCATTGAGTAAATAAATGAGAGAACTCAAAGTATTTGAAGCCAAGTCGGCGGCACATCGATACCCAACGAGTAAGCAGATCAAATCCGAATTCATAACGATTTCCCGCTTTAGTCACGGAAATCAATTGAACGGTTGGACGTACTCCACCAATGGCTGTATCCAAAGGCGGTGTAAACAACGGAGTTAAGATCATGTTCATGCCATGCTTAACCATCGTATCTGCATAACGTTCTATAAGGGCCCAATGCGCTTCACTAAATACTTCGACACCATACTTTGTAGCAAGACAATCCACATGGAACCATTCCGTATGAATTAACTGTTGCGGCGGTAGTGTTGCAGGGATGACGGTTAACTCGAATACATCCGATTCACCTAATATCTGCCCTTCAGATGATTTGAAGAGGACCTGAATAGAGCGAAGCCCCGTACTCATTGTTTCATCCAAGGTTATCGCCACCCATAAAGATCGCCATTGTCCCGGGATCGATGAAATAGATTGTTGATCCAGCGTATACAATGGATCTGGATATAATCCCGGCGTAGTTCTTAGCACATCGTCATCATGATTTTTGAAACAAGGCATTTCTGAGGAAACAAGTCCAACGGATCTTATACATATTAGATCTGGAAGAGATGACTTTATCTCTACTTCAATATTCTTTAAAAGTGTATCTGAGGTATAAGCGACTTGGAACGAAAATGTTTCCCCGACAAGTGCGGTTGCACTGTGATAGGGTTCATGATTCGGCACTTCATCAGCAAATACCTTAACCAACGAACTTAATAACATCGTCTGAAATGGCTGCGGAGCATTCATCATTGCTTCACCTCTTCATCATTACAGACACTTTGTGCAAATTCTCTCAGAACAATACTGTTACCCTCGATGCGAGATTGCTCCGCTGCAAAAGCCATAAGGTGACTTTGAACGGAATGATTCGCTGATGTAAGACCTTGAATCTTTCCTTCCGCTCGAACCAGCTTAACAAAATCTTTGATTAACCCCATATCGCCGCCGCCATGACCAACATGACCACCTGCATTCTCGAACGAGATTCTTTCTACCTTACCGCTGCCAAAATGGATCACTTCAATTTCATTCTTCTCCATCGCACCGCGAATTTCCCCCGTGGTACCCATCAGCTTGAGGGTACGACTTACATCTTTAGTAAACGCACTCATTGTAAAAGCTATAGTTACGGAATTAGCAAATTCTAGATTTACCACTTGATGGTCGACGACATCATTATCACAATGATAGACACATCGTCCATAAGGTCCTTCCTTAAGAGCATTCAGTCGGGCTTCATAGCTTGGATCATCGCTAATTGCCGATGTAGGCCAATCCGTATTCTCCGTCAAATATTGATTAGGAGCATAATAGAGACATTTATCTGCTGCTGGGCATCCATCTGTGCAACGTAGCGGGGCTCCTTCCGGTGCTTCACTAGATTTGAAATGGGACAGTGAGCCGAAGGAAGACACTCGAACACATTCTGAATCTGTCAACCAGGAAAGAATGTCCAGATCATGACAGGACTTAGCGAGAATCATCGGACTGGACTCATCCTTTTTGCGCCAATTCCCTCTTACGAAGCTATGAGCTTGATGCCAGTAACCCACGTTCTCATTATGTTGAATAGACATCAATTTTCCGATCGCACCACTTTCCAGCAGTTCCTTGATCGTAGAGAAGAAATTGGTATATCTCAATACATGGCATATCGAGAAGACACGATTCACTTTAGAGGCCATTTCTCCCATAAGTACACATTCCTTGGCATCAGGGGACATCGGTTTTTCTAATAGTACATGATACCCTGCCTCCAGTGCTTTCATTGTTGGCACATAATGCTGATTGTCTTGGGTACAGATAAATACCGCATCTGCTACTTTCGGGGAGGCAAAAAAATCATCCCAATGGGTAAAGCACATATCATCAGCCAGCTTATGTCTTGCCTTAAATTTATTTCTCCGCTTCGCATTCGGCTCTGCAACAGCTACAACTTGAAGCTCATTGGGGTGCTGAATCGCATATTCTGAATAATTAATTCCTCGCAGGCCCGCTCCAATTAAAGCAACAGTAACTTTCTTCATCGCAATCTGCTCCTTCATATGAGACTTTATGCTATGTCTGTACTCTATTTCTTTATTCTTTAACACTACCAACCGTCATTCCTTTTACGAAATACCTTTGTAAGAATGGATACACTACCATAATTGGCAATGCGCCCATGAATATTTGCGCCGTTCGGATCGTCTTCTCACTCAGGTTCTCCATCACTTTGAGCTGCTCAATGGACATCGATGACATCTGGGCATTGATAGACATAATCAAGGTAGAAAGATAGGTCTGTAGCGGGTAATGCTCAGGTGAATTCAGGTAAAGGATACCGTCAAACCAAGCGTTCCAATGCCCAACTATGGTGAATAACCCAATCGTTGCGATGGATGGAAGGGATATCGGTAAATAAATTTGCCAAAGTACTCTCCAATGTCCGGCACCATCAATCGTAGCCGCTTCATCCAATTCTCTTGGAATAGATCTGAAGAAGTTAAGCATCAGAACCATATTCCATACATTCAATGCACCTGGTAAGATAAGTGCCCAAATGGAATCGATTAAGCCTGTATTCTTCACTACGATATACGTCGGAATTAAGCCGCCTCCAAAAAACATCGTAATCGCGAATATCCATACATATACGGTTCTAAATTTAAACTGATCATTCGATTTGGACAGTGGAAAAGCAGTAATAAATACTAGAAACAAGTTAACTACTGAACCGAGCACTACTCGTTTTACGGAGACTCCCAAGGAACGAAAGAACTCTACCTTTTCTCCTAAATATACATAAGCATCCCAGGAAAAGCCGACGGGCCAAAGCTTCACTTCTCCAGCCATCGCAGCTGTATTCGAGCTTAGTGAGATGGAGAGTAAGTGTACAAATGGGATAATGCCGAGTATGGTAATGAAAGTTAACAACAGCGTATTGAACACGATAAATAACTTTCTGCTGAATGATTGTTTATGTAGCACCATCTCCACCTCCTAGAATATGCGGTAATTGTTAAATTTGTAAGCTGCATAGTAAGTTGTTGATACCATAAATAAAGATATTATCGATTTAAAGAGACCCACTGCTGCCGCAGGTCCAAATTGTTGGCTGAACATCCCCAATCGATAGACAAATGTATCTATTATATCTGCGCCTGCATATACAGTCGGGTTATACATAATCAATATCTGCTCAAAACCTGCGTTAAGAATACCACCGAGACCTAATACACTAAGTAAAATAATAATCGGTGCTATACCTGGAAGCGTAATGTTAAGCATTTGCTTCCATTTCCCTGCACCATCTACCTCTGCCGCTTCATACAGCGTCGCATTAATTCCTGTGATGGCAGCAAGCATGATGATCATATTGTAGCCCATGCCTTTCCAGACATCCGAGCCAATGATAATCCCCCTGAACCAACCATTATCAAGCATGAACATGATAGGTTCTAAGCCCATAGCGGAAATTAAGCCATTAATAGGTCCATTGAGAGAGAATAATTCAATAATGACACCTCCAAGGACAGTCCATGAAAGGAAGAACGGGAGGAAAATGGCGGATTGAATAAAACCTGCGAACCATTTCTTAGTAAGCTCATTTAATAATAAAGCTAGAATGAGCGGGACAAGCAGAGACAATACCATTTTGATGATGGCTATGACTAGCGTATTCCAAAGTACTTGCTTGAAATCCGGTAAATTAAATACATAACGGAAGTTATCTAATCCCACAAAATCGGATTTAAAAAAACCGGATAACGGCTCAAACTGCTGAAACGCCATAACCAGGCCGGCCATCGGTCCGTAGGCATAAATCAGTGTAACAATCACACCCGGTATTAACATGATATGAAGCGGATATTCTTTCTTCAGTGATTTCATAGATGCCCTCCTCACCAACTTACTCATTTTAAAAACGGGAGGTGAGTCGTCTCACCCGACTCACTTCACCCGCTTTCTTATCCCTATGATTTATTTCGTAGCTTCCGTGCTATACCATTCATTGACCTCATCGATAATTTCATTACCGCCAAGTGCCTTCCAGCTATCCACGAATTTATCGAAATCATCAAGAGAACCACCCATGATAATCTTGGTAAAGGACTCTTGCATCAACTTATCCAGCTGACCGCCCTTTTCCACTACTGTTGGTGTAGGAAGACCGTAAAACTCGTTGTATACAAATTGTTGATTTTCTTTAATTTGTCGTGTTAAGCCCCAGCCACCGTCTTTTGCAGCCCGGCTATAATATTGACCCCAGTTTACACCTTTGGTAGCGTTAGATGTGTCGCCTGCCAGGAAATCCTTAGTCGCTTTGAAAGTATCCGCAACGGTCTTATAATTTGCATCGTCTATTGTAATTTCAGTCTGATTAGCATCGAGCGCTTTGTTTACTTCCCTGTAAATCGTATCAATATCAACAGGGTTGGCAATCCGTGGGTTAAACCAGTTGTATACATAGCCATCTGCCGCTTTGTTCTTATCCTTGTATTTTTTATTACCAACTTCGATGTAGAAATTGAGCATCTTAATCGCAGCTTCTGGGTTCTTCATCTTTTTGTTCACAACGAAAATTTTGTTGCTGCGGATTTTTGGAACGAGTGATTTAGCTGGACCATCAATCCCCGGAAGCTGAATTGCAATCCAATCCGCCTTTGGATCTTTGTCTACGCTGGAGTTAAGCGGCCAGTTCGGATACCACCACTCTCCGTAGGAAATACCCACTTTACCTGCAGTCAGATCTTCTACAGCCTTATTCTCATCCTTTAGTGCAAACTCTTTATCAATAATTCCATCTTTATACCATGCTTGTAGCTTACCAAGTGCAGTCTTCACTTCAGGCTGAATCAATCCCGGTAACAATTTGTCATCGCCGCCTTTAATCCAAGCCGATTGTTTATCACCAACGGAAGGATAAGCACCGAATCCATTAAAGAAACCTCTGACATCAAATCCCCAAAAGAAGAGATTCTTTTGCATGGCGATACCATAGGTGTCATTCTTACCATTCTGATCTGGATCATTATGTGTGAATGCTTGTGCAACTTTCTCAAGCTCATCGATCGTCTTCGGTGCCTGTAAACCTAGATTATTAAGCCAATCTTGACGAATCCATAGCAGCTGCGTGGATAAGAAGGGATCTTCAAATGCAGGAATACCTAATTGCTTACCATCCGCACTGAACGTTTTCATCGCGAATCCACCATCTGAGTCCATATAAGCCTTAAGAGCTGGTGACGCATATTGTGCATAAGCATCTGTCAGATCAGCAAGCATATCTTGCTTTTTAAGTTTCTCATAGTTCTTCTGATCAACTTCTATCACATCGGGTAGATCCCCCGATGCCATGGCAAGCGAGAACTTCTGCTCAAACTGGGCAGAGGGAACGGTCCATTTGTATTTCACTTCAATATTCATCATCTCTTTGAGATCTTTCAGGTAGGCATTTTGTTCCGGTGTTATTCCGCTTGGAGTTCTTGGATCTTCTGGTGGATTATATCCTAGTATTTCTGTAACAGTGACCGTTTCCGGGTATTTCCCTAGTGGATCAGGTGCTGTGGCGCTGTCTGTCGCACTATTCGTAGTCTCTTCCTTAGGCGTAGATGGTGCATTCGCATTTCCATTCCCTTGACTTCCACATGCTGACAATAATGAAAGAATCATCGTTACTGACAAAATCATTTTCCATGGTCTCATTTTTTTCATCTGAACGCTTCCCCCCTTTGTTTGCTGCAATTCTTGTTGTTAATCAGTGTTCCTAGTTATTATTTTAGTCACAGAGGAAACCGCTTTCAATTTCACTTTTTTTACATCACTTTCACTTTATTTACTTATTTTGAGTTTCGATAATCCTGTGGAGATAAACCCATTTTGCGTTTGAAGAATGTTGTAAAGTAGGATGGTGATTCAAAACCGACCCGGATGGCGATTTCATTTAATTTCAGAGTTGTATTCTTCATCAGCTGCAGAGCAACATGCAGCTTCGTCGACTGGATATACTCTAATAAATTTTGTCCTGTCGTCTGTTTATAATAACGAGATAAATAGGACGGATTAAGATGCACCTCTGCAGCAATTGAGGTAAGCGATAAATCTCCAGATAAGTTCTCCTGCACAAACTGGTGAATTTGTTCGATGATTAGCGTCTTGAAATCTTCCTGCTCGATTCCTCCAGCTTTGTGCATCGTATCCTCAAGTTGACTTAGTTTCTCAAGGTCTAAGATAAGCATGTGCTGACCTAATAAAGCTCTCTTAAGAATCATAGTGCGCACGGCTTCAACTTGAAGATGGATTGATTCCCAATGGTTAAGTAAATCCCCCGATATTCCGAATGAAACGCAGACACTTAGCAGCTCATCACACTCATTCTGTACAGGCTCTAATATCCCTCTCATATAAGCAACGATTCCAGGCCAATTCACCCCTTGATCTGGATAGCCACTACGAAAGCGATTCAGCAACCCTTCATCTGGTTGAAGCAGCCATATGATTACACGATCATCATAAACCACTTCTTCACATGCAATAGATGCAGGCAGGTGATCATGGAAAATACGCTGAACAGACGGAGGCATTTTAAATTTAGGATCATCTAGTCGATCCAAGATACCAACAAGAAAGAACGAAGGACGATCTAATGCAATGCCGAACTCTACATCCTTGTAACGTACATTATTGAGTATAGAAGTAATAGACTCCCCGCTCAGCACCCGCTCCATCAGCTCTCTCTTTAGGAAGGAACTAGCGATTTGATAGTGCATTTGTGCCTTCTCCAATTGAAGTCTACGACGGTTCTCCTCGTCTAGCTTGTCGATTGCTGCCTTCACAGCTTGGAAAATAGGTTCAATTCCTTCCGTTTTCAGAATGTAATTGTCCACATTCTTACGAATCGCTTCGTATACATAATCAAATTCACTGTATCCTGTAAGGAAAATCACTCGGCATAATGGCCAATAATAGACGATTTCGTCCACGAGCTGGAGACCATTCTTCTGAGGCATACGAATATCGCTAACCAAAATATCCAATTTCGTTTTCTTAGCAATTTCAAGAGCTTCGCTTGAGGAGTAAGCTTTTCGTATATCCAGTTCAAATTCTGAGTTATCCTGAAACAGTTGGACTAATCCATTCACAATCACAGGCTCGTCATCTACGATTAGTAATCTATACATAATCACACTTCCTTACTCTCATATTTAACTATCAGTTCTACCCTCAATCCTCCATATTTGCTGCGTGAGACAAACAAGCCACTATCTGGTCCGTACTTCAATTGGAGTCTATTATTAACGTTGATTAATCCCGTCTTCTCAACTTGTTTCAGACCCATCGCAAGTTTCTTCTGCAAGTACTCTATTTCCTCATCTTTTAAAAGATTGCCGTTATCTTCAATTGTGATAATTACTATTCCCTCTTCGCATTCCGCACCAATATAGACAACCCCGTGTCGGGAGTCGTCTTCGAAAGCATGCTCGAACACATTCTCAACAATCGGCTGAATAATCAGCCTCGGTACTAAAATCGCATTCGCCAAAACGGGTATTTCTTCATATTCGAAAGAAATACGATTCGAGAAGCGAATACACTGAATTTCACAATAATCAAGCGCATGCTGATACTCCTTAAAGAAAGGCACCTCGTCCGATCCACTTCTTGTGATGTATTGGTAGTAGCTCCCTAGCTTTTGTGAGAGCTCAGCCGCACTATCGGAATCTCCTACTTTACACATCATGTAAATATTAAAGAAGCTGTTATAGAGAAAATGCGGGTTAATCTGTGACTGCAATTGCTTCAACTGCGAATGCTGCAGGGCAATCTTCTGTTCATAATTTTCCTCAATAGAACGCTTAAGTCTAGAAGCCATGCGATTAAAACTATTAAATATATAGTAAAACTCATCTTTGGTCTTTGACTCGATGACTAAATCAAGATTATCCGTTTCTACCATAC
This sequence comes from Paenibacillus sp. FSL R5-0744, assembly GCF_037972555.1. Lineage (NCBI taxonomy): Bacteria > Bacillati > Bacillota > Bacilli > Caryophanales > Paenibacillaceae > Paenibacillus > Paenibacillus sp. FSL R5-0744. The sequence goes on along the minus strand of NZ_CP150228.1, from coordinate 1,477,553 downwards.
GGAATGTCTTAACCAATTTAGATAAGGGCCTATGAATCATTAGATTTACCGAATAAGAATAAAGTATCATTACCACAATAGCGATGACGAAAGAGGCATATAGTAGTGTATTAAATTGGCTTAAAGGCCTTGTGATTTCATTCTGATTCACGTACATAATCAAGGATAGATTCAAAGAACTGATAAAGTTATGGGCAATAAAGTAACTTTTACCGTTCACCTTGTTTATTTCTGGGATATCGGAATTAAACTGATCCTGTTTGGTGATGAGTCTAAGGACCTCAGTAGATACTAACTGATCGTCTGTAGTAGATAGAATATTGCCCAGCTCATTACTTCCCAGAAATACCTCCGATTCTTGATATAAGGTTGCGATTTGATTTAGTGCCTCCAATAGCTTACCTTTTGAGATTTCAATATACGACCAAAGCTCCGCATTATCTCCTGTTTCTATAAGGAAAATCGCATCACCGCTCCGATAGAATGAAGGCTTCTGCTTAACGTTAAGTAACGAGGAAATTTTTTCGTACTCCATATTAGGAATAGACGTGATCCCCGTCTTACCAGAGATCGTTTTGCCCAGAGACTTAATATATACCCCGGCGTTAACCACATATTCGCTTGAGGCAATGATCCGATTCAATAGATCTTCAGCATTACCGATTAATTCTACCTCTTCATACTTTTCTAAACTTTCGCCTCGGAAACTAAGCTTCTGTATGTTTTTATCTTCTTGAAATTGTAATTGTTGATTGCGGATGAAATATATCTCTTTATCCAGTTGCTTGGAATAGAACGACGCCCCAGCCAGGGATGAGTCCAAAATCGTATTTTTGGTGAATGACATCCCCTTATAATTCACCCAAATATTCATCGATATGAGCGGAATCAAAAAGACGATAAATACGATGACAACTTTCTGATAGACGAACCATTTTACTTTTCCCGTAGCCAGCAGCTTCATTCTCTACCTCCGTATCTACTCATTTTGAGCCCTTAAAGCTATAAAAAAGACCCGTAAAGTAGTCCTTTCCTCAAGGGAGGATTTTACGGGTAATGACTATTCTTTTAATTATAGATAGACTATCATCACGTCATGCTAAGAAGACTTTCATCCCATCATAGGAAATGATGAAATTCTCCTCTGCTGTATTCTTAACTAAAGTATCATGCAACTCTGCGCTGTAGTGAGAGAAATGAGTCAGAATAAATGATGTACTAGTATCACAACTATTTTGGTCAAGCAAACGTTCTCTTACTATCCGACAACCGGAGATCCCCATATGATAATCATATCTATCCTCTAGCCCATAATTACAATCCAGACTAACAACGTCCAGGTGCTTATCACGTAGATAATTGAAGGTTTCATCACTGAATATACCACTATCATTGCCGTATAAGAATCTTGTGTTATTCTGCTCAAGTAGATAGATAAAGCTATGTTCATCCGGCTTGTGATGGGCTGGCAATGCGGTTACTGTCACTTCTCCAAGAGTGAAGGGCATGAAAGGCTGTATGATATGAAACTCGTAAAAAGGATCTTCAATCGTATCGGTTCCATAATCATAGCGAAGAGCTGATTTCATCGTTTCTTCTACCGTTTCATTTCCGTAAATATGCAGTTTTTTTCCACTCTCCTGCAGCTGACAATACCAATGTTCATGCCTCATCATGAGCTCTGCTGCTGCAAAATGATCCGTATGCGAATGCGTAACAATCAAATGATTAACTTTCCCCAAATCCAATTTGTAACGAAGCTTATTCATATACATGTCAGGTGAGAAATCCAGCAGCAAATCAGAGTTAATAAGCGCTCCTGTACGAGCGCGAATATTCTTGCCACCAAGCTCCATCGCCATAGAGCAACGTTCACATTGACAAAATAAAGCTGGATAACCCTCGCTTGCTCCAGTTCCTAAATACATAAATTCCATGGTATCATCTCCCAGCGCATTTTATGATAGCGCTTACTAATTAGTAAAAAAAAGATATATGCTAAATAGTGTCGCTGGCGCTACATTACGAATAATGAGTGAAAATCCCATTTTCGTCAAGGTTCACTTCGTTGGAAGTTGGGTAGTAAGTGAAGAAGGTTATGAAACGAGTAGCCATAGACCAAAAAAAAGCAAGGCTCCTCCAATAACAGGAGGAGCCTTGCTCCGTTGACTTTTATCGTATGGGTGTTGAGTGCCGGGACAGCACCCTTATTATTACGATATATTAATTACTTCGTTTAAATCTTCGAGCTAACACAAATCCCACAAGAACTAGACCTCCACCTACTAAGTAAATAGGAAGTGCACTGTCTTCTCCCGTTTTCGGAAGCTCTGTTGGTTTATTGCTGTTATCCCCTGGTTCTTTCACAGTACCTGTCGGTACTTCCTCGACATCAATCTCGATCTCAATCTCTTCTTCATTTCCATTCTCATCCGTCACAATGATCGTGAACTTGTCTTTGCCAATGAAGCCTGGATCTGGTGTATAAATCCACTTGCCATCCTTAGTAATTGTCACCTTACCATGATCTGGCTTTTCACCGACACTCGGCACGCCCCCAAGTGGTATTTCACCTTCAAGAGGAACTTCCTCATCTGTAGTCAGTTTCTCTACAGGTGGCGTCACCTTCGGAACAATAGGCGTACTAGTTGGCACCGACGTAATAGTTGGTGTTACTGTTGGTGTTACTGTTGGTGTCGCCACCACAGGTGTTGCGGATGGAGTAGCCGTAACGATTAATCCCGGTATTGACGTCGGGGTCGACACAGGGAAAATTGGATTGTCTGGCGTCGACGTAGGTGTTACTGTCGACACAGGTGTTTCCGTCGGCGTTGTTGTCGGTGTTGCTGTCGGCGTCGGTGTTGCTGTCGGCGTTGCTGTCGGCGTTGGCGTTGCTGTCGGCGTCGGTGTTGCTGTCGGCGTCGATGTTGCTGTCGGCGTCGGTGTTGCTGTCGGCGTCGGTGTTGCTGTCGGCGTCGGTGTTGCTGTCGGCGTCGGTGTTGCTGTCGGCGTCGGTGTTGCTGTCGGCGTCGGTGTTGCTGTCGGCGTCGGTGTTGCTGTCGGCGTTGGGAGTTTATTGGTAATCGTTACCTTAAATCCTGCCGTTGTACTAATATCCACTTCAAGTGGTGTTGGATTAAGAACATACCCAGCTGGTGCTTTTTTTTCAATCAATACATATTTGCCACCTGGTAGCTTGGTAAATTCAAGTACCCCATCTGCACCCGTGGTCCCTTCCTTAATCCAGACCTTGTCCTTATCAATGACACGATAGAGATCAAATACAGCTCCACTTAGCAGCTTTTTATTATCAGTATCATCTACCTTCGTGATCGTTAATGGACCTCTTACACCACTCCCTGTGCCGGAACCGCTAGAGAGCTTAACAGTAATTTCATTGCTAGATTCATGTGGAACGACCTTGATGTTTTTACCATCGAATTTAACCTTATTAGTAACTTTATCATTGTGATTTGCTGTGATCAAAGAGTCATATTTCAAAATGTACGCCTCTGAGATATCTTTTAGGAAACTAAGCTTAAAGCTTTCCTTTCCGTCGATATCTGTAGTAATCTCCAGCTTATAGTCCGTATCTCTAATCAGTTCTTGAGTAGTCTCTTTTACAGTCCCATCACTTGAAACTGTCGTTTTATAGACATGGAATGTATTGGACAAGAGGATTTGATTGTCACTCGGAATATCCGTAATTACAGCCTCTTTTACAAAAGATTGGTTACGGTTGATATTAATTGTCCAATTAATCTTATTACCATTCTGGGAACCAGTTTTATTAACGTATTCCCCACCTTGAGGGACATTAACAGAAGCTTTCAGCTCTGCGGACTCTTTTGTATTCCCGTCATAGAGAATAGCTGTATTGGTAATATTGTTTGAATCAATCGCTTGGTCAGCAAACGTAGTTTTGAAAGTAACATAGAACGCATAATTAATAGCTTTGCTAAATGTTACCTTAAGTTCAGTAGCAGTAAGCGTCACTTCATAATCTTTGGGATCCACATCAGCTCCTGGAGATGGATTTCCGTTTGCACCATACTCCCATTTGTATACTTTTACAGAAGCCTTATTGACAACTATGCCAGCCGGAATGGTATCAATTAGTTCAGCATTATTTAACGTTTTCTGATTATAATTAGCGCCAACGTTCCAGGTAATTTCCTTCGTTACAGCATTGTAAGAACCACTCTTTTTACCATTATTCTTCACTTCAGCTCTTGGATCGAAGGTTGTGGTAACTTCTTTGCTCTTCGGCTTGCCATTCTCTTTCCATGTGAGTGCAGCTGTATTGGAGAATTTATCTTTCTTAGGAGCCAGCCAATCATAATTAAAGCTTGTTGTATAAGTAATTGTGTATGGTTCGGATATTGGAGCTTTAAAAGTAATTACAAAACCATCATTTACAGTAACTGGATCATTAATATTGTAAGTAACGTCATAAACGGTTGCAGCTCCACCATTTGTCGGCTTAACCTTCAATGTGCTTTTAATAAGCTTCAGTCCAGCATTGCCGAAAGTATCCTTTACCACCAGATCATCCATAGTTACACTATCGTCGTTGATTTGAATGGTCCAATCAACTGTTTTATTCGCATAATTCACATTGCTATAGGTTTTATGAAGAATGTGCTGCTTAATATCATTTGTAGCCGGTTTAGTCTCTCCGTTATAAGTCACTTTGTTCGTAATCGTAGTATCATCATATACTCTGCCATTAGCCTTGGTCTGATACTCAATTCGATACGCTGAATGGATATCATTGTTGAATTTCAGGTCAAAACCATTTAACCCCGTTGCCGTCGTTGGAGTTACCGTATATTCGCTAGACGCAAGTTCTACAGCCCCCTTAATTCCATTTCCATTACCGTCGATAGTAACAGGATAGACTTTAACAGAGGTAGGAATTAGATCTTGTGTATTGTTAAATAAATCATTCAATACAGCATTTGCAGCTAAAATTGTTTTTTCATTGTAATTGAAATTTACAGCCCAAGAAATCGTCTGAGTTGCTTCATCGTATTTTGTTTTTTCTTTAGACAGCGGTTTACCGCGCCCTACTGTAACCGTAGCATCATCTTTCTTAGAAATTCCGTCACCCGTTAATACAGCCTCATTGTTAAATGTTGTTGCATCTACACCAGTACCGGTAATATCTGTAGAAAATCCGATTCGGTAAGCCTTAGTAATTGGCTTGTCAGTGAATTTCAGGTTAAGCTCACCTGAAGAAGAACCCGACACATCATACTTGCTGCTATTCACCAAACTACCAGTACTCGCAGTCCCATCAACATTCACATTAAGCTCATAAACAGCAATAGATACCGTATTTAGTGACAATCCCGCAGGAAGCTTATCCGTAACCACCGCATTGTTAATACTGTCTAGTGACTTGTTCACATCAACGGTCCATGCGATGCTAGTTGGATTATAATACTGCGGCTTAGGCACCCCATTTTTTTCTATCAAAGAACTGACCTTGGGCTTGAGATTAAGTTCAATCGTCTGGGTACCACCCTGTATTGGAAATGTCAGCGTCTGATTCGTGGAGCCTGTAATTTTTTTAGAGCTCAAAAGCGATCTTACTGTAAAGGTCCCCCCCACTTGAAAGTGGGATTCAATATACTCGTTAAATGTAAATACAACTTTGTTTGTATTTTTGTCGACTGTATAAGTTCCAATAGGCTCATCATCAAAAATGAGATTACCATTCAGGTCGTTATAAAGTTCAAACTGTGTAGGAAGATCAAACGTAAAGGTTGACCCATCCTTATAACCATGCCCATCGGGAAGTGCCCATGTATAGTTCAATTCCGTATTGGAATCAAGCTCATATACACTTCCAGTCACCGTACTGGTGTATTTGTCATCGGTGTATACAGCTAGCGTTACATTAGTAATGAGATCTTCACTAATTACAGTATTATTGCCATTTCCACTCGCATATGCTGGCGTATTGAACCCGAAGCCAAAGCTATAAGCCCACTGCGTCACAAGTAATAATACTATGAGCCATGCGCTTATTTTCTTTTTTGATAACATTATTAAAATGCCTCCTTTTCAATTCGTTTATTGTGCTTTCTCAAGTTCTATACTTTGGATCTTGTACTCTTATGCTCTTATGCTCTTATACTCTTATACTCTGCAGTGACCTCCTTGATTTTTTCTCCTTCTACTAATCGCCATGCTTACATCTATTGTAAATAATGCATCTATACATAATCTGAACAGAGTCCTGTACAAGTCTTTTCCATACTTTTTCTTCCAAATAAAAAAACAGGGATATGCGATGTAAAGTCGCATATCCCTGTCGTATCTCATGCATTCTCTTCTAGATCTTAATAGTAAGCGTAATACTACTTAAAAAATAAAAAATACAATGTACATTTTATATACTTGCGTGGTCACGTTTGGTGTAAGTTTTACGCTTCTCTAGAAGCTTGTTAAGCGCATCAACATAAGCACGGGCACTCGCTTCCAGAATATCGGTGCTAAGTCCACGACCCTGTGCAGCAACTTCACCCTGCGACAGTACTACATGAACCTCGCCCTGTGCATCTTTACCACGGGAGACGGATTTAATGGAATAGTCCCCAAGGGTAACTTCCTCACCCGTGGCTTTATCAATAGCATTGTAGATGGCATCTACAGAACCATTGCCTTCTGCCTCTGCTACAATAGGCTCCGCTTCCGGACCATCGATAATCACCTTAGCAGTTGGAACAGCTTTATTACCGTAAGTAACGTAAATCGTCTGAAGTCTGAATACTTCTGGCGTATCAATTAGTTTCTCTTCAATTAATGCCAAAATATCTTCATCCGACACTTCTTTTTTCTTATCCGCCAAGTCTTTAAACCTTGAAAAAGCTGTATTAAGCTCTTCTTCAGATAAATCATACCCTAGATCACTTAACTTATCGCGGAAAGCATGGCGTCCAGAGTGCTTACCAAGTACCAGTTTGCTCTCTTTAAGTCCAATGGTCTCCGGTGTCATGATCTCATAAGTGGTTTTCTCTTTCAGCATTCCGTCCTGGTGAATACCCGATTCATGAGCAAATGCATTAGCTCCTACAATCGCCTTATTCCCTGGGACTACCATACCTGTCAACTTGCTGACCAAGCGACTTGTGCGAGAAATCTCGGACAAAGTTAAGGAAGTTTTTGCGCCAAAGAATTCAGCGCGTGTCTCCAGCGCCAATGCCACTTCTTCAATCGCTGTGTTCCCGGCACGTTCACCGATACCGTTGATCGTTCCTTCGATCTGATCTGCACCATTCTGAATCGCGGCTAACGTATTGGCCGTAGCCATGCCAAGGTCGTTATGACAATGAGCACTAAGCTGTACGCGTTCAATATCAGGCACATTCTCTTTTAGATATTTAAAGATAGCTCCGTACTCAGAAGGATTCAAATAACCTACAGTATCCGGGATATTAACAACATTAGCCCCTTCCCGGATAGCCATGCCGACCATTTCAGCCATGAAATCATACTCCGTACGGCCCGCGTCTTCTAATGAAAACTCGAGCTTAGGGAAATATTTCTTAGCGTATCGGATAGCAGACTGTGCAGTTTCCAACACCTGAGCCTTATCCATCCGCAGCTTATGCTGCCGGTGAATAGGAGATGTAGCTAGAAAAATATGAATACAAGGGTCCTGCGCTCCCTGTAGTGCTTCTTTTACAGCATCAATATCTGTCTCTCTAGAACGAGAAAGGCCGATTACCGTGACGTTCTTCACAGCTCTTGCCACCGCATTAACAGAAGCTAGATCACCTGGAGAAGCTGCAGGAAAACCCGCTTCCATGCGATCAATTCCCAGCTTCTCTAACTGGTAAGCGATCTCCACTTTCTCACGCGTGTTGAGGTTCACACCTGGTGACTGCTCTCCATCTCGCAGTGTCGTATCGAACACATAAATTTTCCGCATGCTAAGCACCTCCCAAAAATTGTGCTAAAACTCTCAAATGCGGCTCGCAAAGTCACGGCCGCATTTGAAGGTAATACTATTTAATCATAAGTATGATTATGATTATTTCTTAATCCAGTGCATCATTTCACGCAATTGGCTACCTACAACTTCTACTGGGTGAGCAGCTTCGTTGCGGCGAGTAGCGGTAAGGAAAGCACGTCCGGATTGGTTCTCAAGGATAAAGTCACGAGCGAATTTACCTTCTTGAATATCTGTCAGAACAGCTTTCATTGCTTTTTTAGTATCTTCAGTTACAATGCGTGGTCCAGTTACATAGTCACCGTATTCCGCAGTGTTACTGATGGAATCGCGCATGCTGGACAATCCGCCTTCGTATACCATGTCAACGATCAGTTTCAATTCGTGCAGACATTCGAAGTAAGCCATTTCAGGAGCATAGCCTGCTTCTGTCAAAGTTTCGAATCCAGCTTTGATCAGTGCGGATACACCACCACAAAGTACTGCTTGTTCGCCGAACAAGTCGGTTTCGGTTTCTTCGCGGAAAGAAGTTTCGATAACTCCTGCACGTGTACAACCAATACCTTTTGCATAAGCAAGACCGATTTCTTTCGCTTTACCTGTTGCATCTTGTTCGATTGCAATCAAGCCAGGAACGCCGAAGCCTTCAACATAAGTACGACGAACCATGTGACCTGGAGATTTTGGTGCTACGAGCAGCACGTCCGCATCTTTAGGAGCAACGATTTGTCCAAAGTGTACGTTAAAGCCGTGGGAGAACATCAAAGCTGCGCCTTTTTTGAGGTTTGGTTCCACTTCATTTTTATATACGGATGCTTGAGTTTCATCTGGCATTAAGATTTGCACAACATCTGCACGGGATACTGCTTCAGCTACTGGCAATACTTCAAAACCGTCATTTTTCGCAGTTTCAAAAGATTTACCTTCACGAAGACCGATGACAACTTGAAGACCACTGTCACGTAGGTTTTGTGCTTGGGCATGTCCTTGGCTACCGTACCCGATTACCGCAATTGTCTTTCCTTTTAATACACTAAGTTCTGCATCCTGTTCATAGTACGTTGTAACTGCCATTGTCAATATCCTCCTTTAATTTGAGACCCATCATAAAGAGCGGGTGCTTCAAGAGAACTGGATTCGTCGATTAGATCAAGCTGCTCCTCAAGCTCCCGCTCTTTAGCGGGAATGTCATTCATATCATATCAGATTAATGCAATCAAGCAGTAATCCGTTAAAGTCGCAAAATAAACTATTTAAGAGTTGCCACGTACCATAGCCGTAACACCTGTGCGAGACAGCTCTCTGATTCCATAAGGCTTCAAGAGCTCGATCATCGCGTCAATCTTCTGTGTCTCCCCAACTACCTGCACCAGTATAGTGGTGCTGCCGATATCGACAACTGAAGCACGGAAAGTCTCAACTACACCCAAAATTTCCGGACGCTCACTTGGATCAGCATTCACTTTAATCAGAGCCAGCTCGCGTGCAACCATTGGCTTAGCTCCAAGATCAACAACTTTGATAACATCAATTAGCTTATAGAGCTGCTTCTCAATTTGTTCAAGGGTATGCTGGTCGCCAAGAGTAACGATAACCATCCGGGATAATCCAACCTCTTCGGACTGGCCGACTGTAATACTCTCAATATTAAATCCACGGCGACCGAACAAGCCTGACACCCGTTGAAGCACACCTGGCTGGTCATTTACGAGTACAGAAATCGTATGTCTTGTCACTGTTATTCATCCCCCATCAGCATATGATCGATGGTTGAACCTTGAGTTACCATCGGGTAGACATTCTCGTCTTTTGGAACAACGAATTCTACCAATACTGGACCCTGTGTTTCCAGAGCTTTCTGCCATGCATCACGTGCTTCTTCCTTATTCGTCGCCCGTAGACCTTTTACACCATAGGCCTCAGCCAGCTTAACGAAATCCGGACTACCTGCAAGGTCTGTATAGCTATAACGTTTGTCATAGATAAGATTCTGCCATTGGCGAACCATTCCAAGCACTTGATTATTAATAACAACGATTTTGACAGGTATATTGTTAATCGCACAAATCGCCAGCTCTTGGGAACACATTTGCATACCGCCATCCCCGTTAATCGATACTACCAACCGTTCAGGATGTGCCATTTGCGCACCGATAGCTGATGGGAATCCGAAGCCCATCGTTCCAAGACCACCTGAAGTAATCCATGAACGCGGATGATTGAACTTGTAATATTGTGCTGCCCACATTTGATGCTGGCCAACGTCCGTAGTAACAATCGCTTCACCATTAGTGGTGTCATTAATCATTTCAATAACCCATTGTGGTTTAAGCTCTGTCTCCGAATCTTTATACCGAAGTGGCTGATCAAGCTTCGACTGCGCGATATGCGTTCTCCAAGCATCAGCCTTAGATGCACGGCCAACCTCAGGAATCAGCATTTCCAGTACAGTTTTTACATCTCCAACGATCGGAATATCAGGCGATACATTTTTTCCGATTTCTGCAGGATCGATATCGATATGCACGATCTTGGCTTTTGGCGCGAAGCCGTCCAGCCTACCCGTAACACGGTCATCGAAGCGGGCACCGATATTAATGAGCAAATCACATTGCTGAATCGCATTGTTTGCGGTATATGTGCCATGCATACCTGGCATTCCCATCCAAAGCTCTTCAGCACTTGGGAAGGCTCCAAGTCCCAGCAAGGTTGTAGTTATTGGAATCTCTGTCCGTTTCACGAATTCGAACATAGCCTCATGTGCTCCAGAGTAGATAACTCCACCACCTGCAATGATAATCGGACGTTCAGCAACCTCAATCGCACGAACCAGTTTATCAAGCTGCAGTTTGTTTGGAACTGTACAAGGGTTGTAGCCACGAAGATTTACGGTCTTCACTGGTGTGAACAACGTCTTTGCTGCCGACACATCTTTCGGTATATCGATCAACACTGGACCTTTACGACCGGTATTCGCCACATGGAAAGCTTCATGTATTACGCGAGGGAGATCCTCAACATCTCTTACAAAGTAGCTGTGTTTAGTGATTGGCATCGTGATTCCGGTAATGTCTGCTTCCTGGAAAGCATCTGTACCGATCAGGCTTGAGAAAACGTTACCTGTGATTACGACCAATGGAGTGGAGTCCATATATGCTGTAGCAATACCTGTTACAAGGTTTGTTGCGCCAGGACCCGAGGTTGCGATACACACCCCTGGTTTGCCACTTGCTCTAGCATAACCGTCAGCTGCATGAATCGCTCCTTGCTCATGACGTGTTAACACGTGATTGAAATCCGTAAAGCCGTACAATGCATCATAAATGTACAATACAGCTCCACCTGGATATCCGAATACTGTGTCTACACCCTCCAATACAAGGCTGCGGAGTAGTATTTCCGAACCGGTAATAACTTCCGGCTCCATCCATTTTTCTTTTAGCTGCTCTGTAGACCGTAATTCCGGTATTTGCGCGCTCATCAGTATTCCTCCTCCGATATTTAACATTCATTATGCAAATGACGGACCGTCCTCTATACATCAGCAAATAGTTATTTATAAAACAAAAAAACCTTCCGCCTCCCACGCACAGTATTAGCGCGTGAGGGACGAAAGGTTGATCTTCCGTGGTACCACCCATGTTTGCATTACATCTCGCGATGCAACGCCTTATCAGGTATACAAAAATCCATCGATGTAGGCAAGGGCCCTAATCTCTGTAACCTGAAGTCCGTAACGCGGACTAAACGATTCCCCCTAATAATTCCACCACTCTAGCCAGTGGACCTTTCAGGGAAACAGCTCCGAGGTGAGCTCGTATATAAGGGATTTCGGTGGAGGTTGCAGCAAATCCTCACACTCTCTGAGCAAAAGAGCCCTTAAAACTTCGTCCTCATCATTGCCGATACATGTATGTTCGTTAAAATGTTTAGACACATTATATGATTCCTATCACGGATAGTCAATACCCTTATTTTTAAAATCGTCACAACTCCTGCTTCTACCCTCTCGGAACGCCTGCCCCTCTCCCAACATATGATGTACGACAATGCGTGGAAAGGGGACGCTCTATGATTCGTTATCGTCGACCGAAGCAGGATGACGTTGTTATTTTTGATTTAATCGAGCGACAGCTCGTTCCATTATCTCATCTGCCGCAAACTGAAATCACTAAAATCAAAAAGGATTTACCCCGTCGTCTAGGACACGGAATCACACTTGTCACCTGTCCCGACTATGAAAGCGATCCAAACGGGTTTGTCCATTTCTTGCTGCATGGTGATTTACTCTACATCGATATGCTAGCCATTGCACCAGATGCTCGGCGAAAACACTTGGGAAATATGCTTATGGATCGGGCAGAAAGATTTGCACTTTCTCGCGGTTGTCATCGTTCTAAGGTATCTGTCGATCTAGGGAATGCATCAGCGCTAGCCTTTTATCGAAAATTGGGCTACAGCGTAGCCCGTTATCAATCGCTAAGTTTTTGTTACGAGCTTGAGAAACGATTCTCCTAGCCAAAGCAGCACTTATCGGAACTCAAAAGAATCCAAAAGGTGAATATGGTGTGCCTCCGTACCCATAACCTCCATAAGGAGTTCCATATCCGTAACCGCCACCATAAGGTGTAGCTCCACCATAGCCTCCTCCATAGCCACCGCCATAACCTCCACCATAAGCATAAGGGGCAGTACCAATGGCAAGCAAATCAAACAACACTAATGGAATGATTGCTTTAGTTTGTACTTTTTTACCACTTACACGTTGCAAAATAAGACGATTTCCTGATACACGAAGGAGCTTTCCTGTAACCTGTGTGCCATCTTTTTTCACAGCGATGATCTGTTTACCTATGAGCCTCATAACCTGCTTTTTCGTAACTGGCTTAGTCATAATATCCCCTCCAAAAAGTTTTGCATGCCTCTGATTCCCACCATCTTCAAAACAGTTTATTCGCACAAAAGTACCTTCGCCTGTACACTTGCCCTTACCTCTTAATGTTTATCCATACCGATCCTAACAAAAAAAGCCGTATCTCCGGAAAAGTCCGGAAATACGGCTTGATAATGATATAAGCAAAAAATCGAAAAGATCTAGCGTTTACCAGGATCGTAAGGCTGACCTAATGCCTTAGGAGCAGCGGAACGACCTACAGCACCCACCAATACAATGATCGTTAATACGTAAGGAATCATAAAGATAAACTCTTGTGGAATGTCCTTTGACCATTCAAACAATTGTACGTAGTTACGGATCGCTTGTGAGAATCCGAAGAACACAGCAGCGCCAAAGGCACCAAGCGGATTCCACTTACCAAAGATCATCGCTGCAATAGCGATAAAACCTTGACCTGAAATCGTATTATGTCCAAAGGTTCCGGTTGTAGTTAGAGTGATTGTAGCACCACCGATACCAGCCAGCAATCCACTCAGCATTACGCCGATATATCTCATCCGCTTCACCTTGACCCCTAAGGTGTCTGCAGCACTAGGATGTTCACCTACTGCGCGTAAACGCAGTCCAAATGGCGTTTTAAACAAAACGAAATAAATAACAATAACCAGCACAATGGCCAGATAAGTGGTCGGATAGGAATTAAATATCCCTTCACCGATCACTGGGATTTTGGAGAGTCCAGGAATTGAAACCTTGTTAAACCCATCGATTAGTGGAGTTTCAGCAGATCCATCAAACAGCAGCTTTACCATGTAGAGCGTACTGCCTGCGGCTAAAAAGTTAATAACCGTACCACTGATCGTCTGATCCGATTTAAAGGTAATAGCTGCAACTGCATGAATTAGTGAACCAATTACCCCGACGGCCATAGCACATAGTACGCCAATCCAAGGAGCCCATTCACCCATCCCAGCATCTTGAGCATAATAACCGCCCACTGCTGCGGCAAAAGCACCAAACATCATCAAACCTTCAAGTCCAATATTTACGACACCAGAGCGTTCAGAGAAGATGCCACCAAGTGAGGCAAAAATAAGCGCTGTGGAAAAAACAAGCGTTGTATTAAGCAGTTGACCTAACGTCTGCAGATCCATCTATAACACCTTCTCTTTCTTGCGCTTGAAGTAAAAGGGCTTAAGCACCCAGCGCACAATCCCTTGTGCCGCAATAAAGAATATGATTGAACCTATAACGATACGAATAAGCTCTGGAGGAACATCTGCAGCAAAACTCATTCCTGCAGAACCATAAGTCAACGTACCATAGAGAATCGCAGCAAGAACAACACCAAGTGGATGTGTTAAACCAAGTAGAGCCACTGCGATACCATCAAAACCATATCCTGGTGATGCCGCGAACACAGATTGATAATGGAATACACCCAGTACCTCCCCTGCTCCGGCCAACCCTGCAAATACTCCACTTATGAACATTGCTTTTACAACGTTACGGCCAACATTCATACCTGCGTACTCGGCAGCATGAGGATTGTAACCAACAGCACGCATTTCATATCCTTGCTTAGTCTTCCATAAGTAGACATAGAAGAATACTGCTGCGGCAAGGGCAATAGCTGTTCCCCAGTGCAGACGTGCATTGTCAAATAAAGAATTCAAGAACGTCATAGAAAGTGAAGCTGGAATATCCTCGGAACGATTCTGTCCCGGAAGTAAAAGAAATGCTCTTACAATATAATTCGACAAGTACAGAGCAACCCAGTTTAACATGATCGTGGTAATAACTTCATTAATCCCACGTTTGGCCTTCAAGTAGCCAGCGATACCAGCCCACAGACCTCCACATAACCCTGCTATAATAACAGCAAGCGGAACCAATATGAATCCTGGCAAGGCTGCAAATTTAATGCCCACCACGGTTGCAGCTGTCATACCAATCATCACTTGTCCGTCTGCCCCGATATTAAACATCCCTGAACGGAATGCAAAGGCTACGGCTAAACCAGTGAGCATTAATGGCGTCATTTCGCGCACGGCTTCACCAAAGTTGTACAAGTTACCAAATACACGTGAGAACAGTGCGGAGTAAGCAGTTATCGGATCATAACCACCCATAAGCATAACTATTGCTCCCACAAGAAAACCAAGTACGATGGCGACAAGAGGAACGATATAGCTGTCAGTTGTGAAGATTTTTTTGAACTTATTCAACTGCCTTACCTCCCCGCTTCAAGCTGCCTGCCATCATAAGACCCAGTTCCTGGTCATTCGTATCCTGCGGGAACACTTCACCGACAATTTTGCCTTCATAGATTACAGCAATTCTGTCTGATACATTCATAATCTCGTCCAATTCAAACGAAATGAGCAATACAGCTTTTCCTTGGTCACGCTGTGCGATAAGCTGCTTTTGAACAAACTCGATAGCCCCAACATCTAGACCGCGTGTTGGTTGTGCTGCAATAAGTAATGTCGGATCTTTATCTATTTCCCGAGCAATAATCGCTTTCTGTTGATTTCCGCCGGATAGAGAACGTGCTTTGGTCTGAATTGAAGGTGTACGCACATCAAATTGCTCCACAAGACCTTCAGCATATTTATCAATGACATCATTTTGCATAAAGCCATTTTTGTTATATGGACTCTTATAGTAAGTTTCCAGAACCATGTTCTCACTTACTGAGAAATCAAGCACCAAACCATGCTTATGACGGTCCTCTGGAATATGAGACACATTCATCTCCGTAATCTTACGCGGGGATAAATTAGCTATTTCGTTCCCGGACACCTGAATAGAACCAGAATCAATTTTACGCAGACCTGTAATGGCCTGAATCAGTTCACTCTGTCCATTGCCATCTACACCAGCTATTCCGAGAATTTCTCCGGCTTTCACATCAAAGCTAAGACCGTCCAGCACCGAGACACCGTCTTTACTCTTGCTGTTCACATCCTTTAGCTCGAGTACAGTTTTGCCAACCTCAGGAGCCTTCTTATCTACCTTGAAGGTTACGCCACGTCCAACCATCTTCTCAGCTAGTTCATTCGGATTAGTCTCTGCGGTATTTACGGTATCGATTACTTTTCCGCGTCTAATAATGGTGACCCGATCAGATATTTGCATAATTTCTTTAAGCTTATGCGTAATCAGGATAATAGATTTTCCCTCTGCAACAAGCCGCTTCATAATCGCCATCAATTCCGTAATTTCTTGAGGCGTAAGTACTGCAGTCGGCTCATCAAATATGAGAATATCCGCTCCGCGGTACAGGGTCTTCATAATTTCTACCCTTTGCTGCATACCTACAGAAATGTCATGAATAACGGCATTTGGATTCACTTGCAGGCCATATTGCTCCGATAGCTTCCGAACCTGTTCCGCAGCGGATTTATAGTCAATTTTAAGACCTTTCTTCGGCTCCATCCCAAGAACAATATTCTCGGTAACCGTAAAAGGTTCCACGAGCTTGAAATGCTGATGCACCATACCAATACCAAGCTCAATCGCTTTATTGGGATTATCAATTATAACCGGTTTCCCGTCGATTTCAATACTACCTTCGTCCGGTTGATACAATCCAAACACGATATTCATTAGGGTTGATTTACCTGCACCATTCTCACCGAGCAATGCAAGAATCTCACCCTTTTTTAAGGTCAAGCTAATGGAATCGTTAGCAACAATACCAGGAAATCGTTTTGTGATTTGCTTCAACTCTACGACAGGAGCCGCAGCACTCATGGAATCACCCTCATCACAGAATATATAACTACCATGCAGACACGGATGTACCGCCCTTTTCAAGACGGTATAACTGTGTCCAACTTATCATAACCAGTGCTTTAACAAGGAATAAGGCCAGCACATAACCGGCCTTATTCTTTGTTGCTTATTGTAATCCGACAAATAAAAGGGAGATCTTACTCGGTAGGAACTGTAATTGTTCCATCAATGATTTGTTTTTTGTAATCTTCAACTTTAGCCAAGATCTCTTCAGAAACGTTAACTTTAGATGTATCAGAGATACCTACACCATTGTCTTTCAAACCAAGAACAGTTGTAGTACCACCTTTGAAAGTACCATCGATTACTTCTTTGGAAACCTTCTTCACAGCTTCGTCAACGCGTTTGATCATGGAAGTCAAAGTTACGTCCGTACCAAATTCAATGGATTGGTCTTTGTCTACACCGATAACCCAAACTTTTGCACCGCCAGCTTTGTTACGGGATTTAGCTTCGTTAAATACGCCATTTCCTGTTGCACCAGCAGCAGGGAAGATGATGTCATTACCATCGTTATATAATGTAGCGGCAAGAGATTTACCAGTATCTGGTTTGTCATATGCACCTGCATAAGTAATTGTAACTTTAGCGTCAGGCTTAACTGCTAATACACCAGCTTTAAAGCCTACTTCAAAACGTTTGATTACTGGGCTTTCCATACCGCCGATAAAAGCTACCTTGTTAGTTTTTGTAGTCAAACCAGCAACCACACCAACCAAGAAGGAACCTTCGTTCTCAGAGAAAGTAACGGATGCTACGTTAGGAGCATCTACAACGCTATCAATAATTGCCAAGTTAGCATTTGCGTTCTCACCAGCAACCTTTTTAATTGCGTCGCCAAGATCAAAACCAATACCCCAAGTCAAGTTGTAGCCATCTTTAACGAATTGGTTAAGGTTTGGCTCATAGTCAGCGTTTGATTTACTTTGCAAATATTTAACGGAAGAACCTGTTTCTTTTTCAAGAGCTTGTAATGCTTCCCATGCGGATTGGTTAAACGATTTATCGTTTACGCCTCCGATGTCAGTAACCATACCAAATTTGAAATCAGATTTTGCGGCATTTGTTCCGCCATTTGTTCCTGCATTAGTCTCGCCATTTGCAGCATTCTTAGCGTTGTTGTTTCCGCAACCGGCCAATACTACTGTGAATGCCAGCAACATTACAAGAGATAGCTTGAAAACTTTTTTCATTGAATGTGATCCCCCTTAAAATATTGGATGTCATCTGTGTTCTACTTGGACATTCCATAGATCAAATTATAACTGCAATAAAATCTAAAATCCAGTCCATAAATGACCTCAGGTCAATAAATATTTGTACTTTTTCGTAAGTAACCGCTTTCCATGACACGACATGTTATCATCATGTTTGAATGATGTTAGAAAACCTTATTTTACTTTGTATAGTATTCCAACACATTACAAATATTATTGCACACTTATGTGTTTTCTATTATTATGATTGCTTAGTATTTGCACTGAAAGGAAGTTATCAGATATGACCGATGAAAAAAATCCACAAACGATGCCGGCTTTTAAATATTGCCGTGAATCCCGTGTCTTCAAAACCGGACGCGTTTTCCCTAATGATGTTAATAATCACAAAACATTGTTTGGCGGTAAGCTTATGAGCGGCATTGATGAAGTAGCCTCCATCTCAGCTATGCGCCATTGCCGTGCTAATGTCGTTACAGCCTCTACAGACTCTGTTGACTTCTTGAGGCCCATCCGACCTACAGACTCCGTATGCTTCGAATCCTTCGTTTCTTGGACCGGACGTACAAGCATAGAGGTATTCGTAAAGATCATTTCAGAAAACTTATATACGGGTGAGCGCGCCGTCGCTGCCACTTCATTCCTTACCTTTGTTGCAGTTGGAGAGGATGGTACTCCCACTCCAGTTCCTGCCATAATCCCAGAAACCGATGAAGAGAAATTGATCAGCGAATCAGCTAATGAACGTTCTGAGCTACGTAAAGTAAGAAGAACCATCAGTAAAAAGCTCGCTGCCGAGCTCAATACTGTAAAGTACTGGGAATAACTCTGCATTAAGCAGAGTTTTTTTCTCGTTTTTTTACGGCAGAGAAATCTTTCTCTCATTCTATATACTTCATACCACACAAAAAAGCACCGCTGCATGGGCAACACGCAGGCGGTGCTTTTCGATTATATTACAACACTTACGCGTTGATTTTCTCTTTGGCAATACCAGCCAAGGAGTTGAATGCGTTAAGATCATTTACAGCCAGATCAGCCAGCATCTTACGGTTAACTTCTACACCAGCCAATTTCAGGCCGTATACAAGCTTGCTGTAAGAAAGACCGTTCAAACGAGCTGCTGCATTAATACGAACGATCCACAGTCTGCGGAAGTTACGTTTAGTTTGACGACGGTCGCGGTAAGCGTAAACCATCGATTTCATTACTTGTTCTTTAGCTGTTTTAAAAATGCGGTGTTTAGAACCGAAATAACCTTTTGCCAATTTCAATACTTTTTTATGTCTACGACGAACTACAAATCCGCCCTTAACTCTTGCCATATTAATAAACCTCCCAAAAATGTGTGATAAACTATTTCAAGTTAGCCAATCCTTGTTTCAAACGTCTTACATCCCCAGGGGCCATTACTGGATTACCGTTCAGAACGCGCTTAGCGCGTTTAGATTTGTGGGACAGCAAGTGGTTTTTGTGAGCTTTGTAACGTGTTACTTTACCAGTTCCGGTAATTTTGAAGCGGCCTTTCAGGCTGCTATGTGTTTTCATCTTAGGCATGGTGTTTCCTCCTTGAATATTATGCGGCGCCAAATTGCATGTAAGCAAGTGACTCCAGATTTATTGGGCTTTAGGAGCCAAGATCATAATCATGCTGCGACCTTCCAGCTTAGGCTGGCGCTCAACAACAGATATATCAGCCACTTCGTTCTTAACACGCTCGAGGATTTTCTGGCCGATATTCGCATGTGTAATCTCACGTCCGCGGAAACGAACGGAGCACTTTACTTTATCGCCTTCACCCAAGAACTTGATCACATTGCGGAACTTGGTTTGATAATCATGTTCCTCAATGTTAGCACGGAACCAGACTTCCTTGATATCAACGACCTTCTGGTTCTTACGGGCTTCCTTCTCTTTCTTCTGCGTTTCATAACGGAACTTGCCGTAATCCATGATGCGGCATACCGGCGGCTTAGCCTGTGGTGCTACATTGACTAAATCTAGATTAAGATCGATCGCCATTTGCAACGCTTCGCGGATCGGTTTAATTCCGATTTGTTCACCTTCCGCACCAACCAACCGTACCTCTTTGGCCCGAATTTCATCATTGATCATATGTTCCTTACTGATAACTCTCCACCTCCGGATCTTTTTAACAACTATACTGCCTTACTCCATAAAAAAGGGGTGCCGGTAACACCCGACACCCCGTGTTTGATCAACGTTCATGAACATTAACATTCATAAAGCATTGAGATCAAAACCAGCCGGCGAATATGCCAGTCAGGTGAGAAGCAGGTGCTTCTTCTTGCAATCCCTATGATTTGCGTACTTGAATACTATACACCACTCCAAACGGAGTGTCAATTCTTTTATTCAATATTCTTAAATATCTTATACCTGCTTGCTTTGCACTTCTTCAAGTCTTACGACACGCGTATGCTTGGTATGGCTCCATTGCTTGTTGTTCTGCGTAAAGAACGCATAGAACGTAATTGGATACCAAGAGATCAGGTAAATTGGGAAGAACACCAGATAAGCGTACACCTTCTTGAATTTAACCTTCTCCAAAGCCATCGCAATCCCAAAGGTCACCAGATTCAAACCGATCGCAAGGAAACCGAGCCAGACTGGCAAGCTGCCGTAAATATTAGCAATATTCGGTCCGTTAAAGAGGGCCATATCCACCCACATTACCGCCGTCATCAAGAAGGTGAGCAAAACAATGTACACATTTGCTCCGTAAAGCGCAAGGTCAAACTTCGTTAAGCTACGTTCTTTAATACTTTGCCAAAGTAATGGAAAAAAATAACGACGAGCTACAGTAAAGTGTCCTTGCATCCAGCGCAGACGCTGTCTTGAAGAGGCCTTGAAAGTTAGAGGCTTCTCATCAAATACCTTTGCGTCATAGTTGAACTTAGGATATACACCATGAGATGCACTGCGCATCGTAAACTCCAGATCCTCAACCAAGCTTGTAGCTCCCCAGCCCATCTCTTTAAGGAGATTGGTCTCGAAACACATTCCTGTTCCGCCAAGGAAGTTCGCCATATTCAAATTATGGCGTGAAAGTTGCCACAAACGGTTAATATACCAATACGACACACCATACGCTGCAGTAATCCAGGAATCTTCTGGATTCTTGGTGTCAATATAACCTTGAATAACACGTGCTCCTGAACAAAGATCATTATTCATCTCCATTAGGAATTCAGTATGTGCCAGATTATCGGCATCAAACATTACAACTGCGTCATATTGACGCTGCATGCCCCAAAGCTCCTTGAGCATCCATTCAATGGCATAACCTTTACCACGTAGATTCGGGTTAGTACGGACACAAGCGTTCATTCCGTGCTCTCTAACGATGCGAGCTGTGCCATCTGTACAATTGTCACAAATTACAAATACGTCAAACAGCTCTGAAGGATAGTTAAGCTGCTTCAGGTTCTCCATTAACGCGCCGACGACTTCTTCCTCGTTATGTGCAGCAACAAGTACTGCAAATGTTTTTTCTGGCTTATACTTTGTCTTTGTCTTTTTCTTGTGCAGACCAAATAACGAAAAGGTAAACTGATATACTGCGATTGCTGCCAAGATCACTTGGAGCGTAACAAACAGTGCGTCTGTCATGACCTTTTGATGCCCCCTTTTTTTCACTCTCGGTGTTCTTTTTTTTCTCTCTAGCTTGCTTGACGTTCCTTCTGACCCTTTTGTTGCATCCCTTAACAATAGACCAAGAGTATTCTTATTCTAGGCAGACTTCACAATTTTTATATGTGTTGTTTAAAAGAATTGTATGGATTCCATTTATTTGGATCCTTATTTATCTCTTACCCTTTTAAACATGTTTAGTCCGCTTGAATCATTGTACGGCGTTAGCGGCTCTAAGTCAAAACTAGCAAATTTCTAGCAAAACTGAGCTTTTCCTTGAAATGGACTACCTTTAAAAAGTATGATTAAGACAGATCTAATGCTAAAGAACGGACTGCTCATAAGCACCTGTTATCGGTAGCCGACTGGCGGAGGGACAAGATATGAGACATTTATTCATGAAGCTACATCTCTGGGAGCGGCACCTTTTTAAGTGGATCAACGGTCGAATGCATAATCGTTTTCTGAACTTTTGGCTCTTCTATCTCACTCATTTGGGTGGAGCTACAAGCACAATTGTTATCAACATACTGATATGGGCATTTGCTCCTCAGCCATGGAGAACCGCTAGCCTGCAAGCAATGACGGCTCTAGCTGTTAGCCATTTGCCCGTTGCTGTCGCTAAAAAACTGTATCCACGCATGCGGCCTTATCTGGCGTTACCGGATACGAACACATTTCGTAATCCATTAAAGGATCATTCCTTTCCTTCTGGTCATACTACAGCTATCTTTGCTTCAACGGTCCCATATATGGTAGCATTTCCTGCCTTGACCGTTATTCTGCTGCCGCTGGCCTGTATTGTCGGGTTTTCACGCATTTATCTGGGATTACATTATCCATCTGATGTCTTTGCAGGCTTAGTGATCGGAACCAGTGTTGCAGCGGGCACTATAGCCTTATGGATCTGAAGTATATATGGTTAAACCGGGAAAACCTTTGAGAATAGGTGAATCAAAATTGCAAAAAAAAAGAATTTTAATACTCTCAGAAGGCTTTGGAGCAGGACATACTCAAGCAGCTTATGCGCTGTCGAGCAGTCTGCGCCAACTGTCACCTAATTTACAAACGAAGGTGCTAGAACTTGGGAATTTCCTTAATCCCAAAATGGCACCCATTATTTTGTCTGCTTACCGTAAGACGGTAACGACTCAGCCAAAGCTGATGGGGTACGTCTACCGTCACCAGAAATCATTTAATCGTCTTACCACGCTTGCCCTGCATCGTATATTTTATACGCATACCAAAAATGTTGTTATACAGTTGAAACCTGACGTTATTGTCTGCACACACTTCATTCCGGGTGCTGTAGTATCTCGTCTCAAGAGAGTGGATCCTACCCTAAAGATGCCACTCGTAACTGTTATAACGGATTATGACGCACATGCCAGTTGGATCAGTCCAGAGGTAGACCGTTATCTGGTATCAACACCAGAGGTTAAATCCAAATTGCGTATGCGAAACATTCCTTCTGCAAAAATTCAGGTTACTGGGATACCCGTACACCCTAACTTTTGGCAGCATCCTGGAAAGCAGGAGATTCGACAGCAATTCAATCTCAAGGATATGCCAACGGTACTAGTCATGGGCGGCGGCTGGGGGATCATGAACGATCAGGTTGTAAATGCCTGTCTGGCGGAATGGCGAGAGAAGATTCAGATTGTTTTCTGTCTCGGCAAGAATGAAGAACTGCTTCAGGAAATGAAAGAAGACTCACGTTATAATCATCCTAATATATCCTTGATCGGCTTTACGCGTGAGATTGACAAGCTGATGGAGGTGTCCGATCTGCTCGTCACGAAGCCGGGTGGAATGACCTGCAGTGAAGGGCTTGCTAAAGGAATACCGATGCTTTTCTATAACCCTCTGCCCGGGCAGGAGGAGGAGAATTGCCGCTATTTTACCGCAGCAGGTTTCGGAGAGCCGATAGAGTCTTTAGACGTAGTCGTAATGTGGATGGAACGTCTATTAAACAACTACGAGGATGTGCAGAATAAGCGAAAACTTCATCTTGAGGAAATCGCCCGTTACCACCCATTGCAATGTGCTCAGAGCATTATCGAATTATTGGAATAGTTAATTTAAAAGCGGCAGCCTCCAAACCACTTGGAGGCTGCCGCTTTATTATTGAAGCACATCTTTTGGAGTAGTGCTTTGTAACTACAACCGATATTTGTCCAAACGGGTAGCTTGATACTGCTTGAGCGCTTCCGCACCTACAATGGCCTCACAACGATGGATATTCACGCCACGTCCGACAAATTTCGTCTCGTATTCCGTCATAATATGATCCTCATTTATGATGCCGTCCGCATGTAGGTCTAACGAGATATTTTTCATCTGTAGACCAAAGTCCGCAAATGCATTTAATGAGAATTCAAATAGGCTTCGAGAATCTGTTTTCAAATGAATTTCACCTAAGTCGCTTAGCAGCCCCCGATATTTGTCAAGAAAACGCGGGTGTGTCAAACGACGACGAGCATGCTTACTCTTCGGCCATGGATCACTGAAGTTAAGATAAATTCGTTCCAGCTCTCCTGGAGCAAATACTTCCTCTGCATAATCAATATTGGCGAGTGCCAATTTCAGGTTGGGCGGCGTCTCATGACCTGCCGGCTCCCATACTGCTCTAGCCTTATCTCCAGCACGGCGGATCAGCTCATCATACATATCAACGCCGATAAAATTAATATCGGGATATTTGAAGCTCATTTGGCTGATAAACTGTCCCTTGCCCATTCCGAACTCCACATGGATCGGATGATCATTTCCGAACAGCTTAGACCACTCACCTTTATAACTCCGAGGGTCAAGAATGACTAGATCGGTCTGTTCTTCCAAACTTTCACGTATTCCTTTTCTTCCGCGTAAACGCATAGGTATTCCTCCGATTATCTCTTATACGATAACTGTCACTTGCAATATTGTGCCGAAATTGTCCCGAAAAGTAAAGGGATTGAGGTAAAAAAGAAAAAGGAATTCTCTGGCTCAGCTCTTAAATGAGCTATCCAGGGGAATTCCTTCGTTGTGTATATTTGGAATTAAGGCTCATTCTTGTCCGGTAGATTAGGATCTACTTTGTGTTTGAGCTTGTGGCAAATGTCTTTTTTTCGAATGCGCTGCGAATTTTACGCTGTGCATCTGTCTTGATCTTAGGGTTGCCGTTAAATTCCACACCTGTTAGTGCAAGGGCTTCATCTGGCGTTAAGTGGACTTCAATCGAATCTTTACCCTCAGCATATACCGTTTGAGAATTCATTGCTATCACCTCACGGTTATTATTATGGATCGGACGACACGAAATTATGAACTCCTGGCTGAATTTCTTTAAGCCACAGCAGCTTTTCACACTCTGAATATAACATACTATGTAAGCATTTTCAAGTTGAAAGCGCCTTACTTTCGGCCTATTTTTCATGCCAGTACCGGGAGTGAATGTTACGCCGAGCTCTGTTTTTTGATACAATGTATTGGATTATAAGAAACGGCTGTGTGTTCTTTTATAAAGGATGCCATCCGTCTCAGAAAAATATAAGGATAAGGATACTTATCTATGTTTATATTTTCAGAAAGGAGCTCCTCGTGTCTAATCTTCAATACACTACTCCTCCGCAGCTTTGGGGAGATAAACGTTTTCATACCTGGAATTACGAAATGCGTGAACATTTGAACACCAAGGTATTCAAAGTTATGCTTGATGCAGGCTTTACCTGTCCCAACCGTGACGGCTCCATCGCTAAAGGTGGTTGTACTTTTTGCAGTGCCAGAGGTTCTGGTGATTTTGCGGGAAGTCGCCGAGATGATCTCGTCACCCAATTTAATAATATCCGTGACAAGCAGCATCTAAAATGGCCAAACGCTAAATACATTGGATATTTTCAGGCCTATACGAATACGTACGCTCCGGTCGAAGAGCTTAGAGAATATTTCGAAGTGATTTTACAGCAGCCAGGTGTCGTTGGACTATCTATTGCTACACGGCCTGACTGTTTGCCGGATGATGTTGTCGAATATTTGGCCGAGCTAAACGAGCGCACGTATCTGTGGGTAGAGATGGGTCTCCAGACTATACACGACTCCACCTCTGAGCTAATTAACCGGGCTCACGATAGCCAGTGTTATGTAGATGCTGTTGAGAAGTTGCGGCGTCATGGCATTCGTGTCTGCACCCATATCATTCACGGTCTCCCACAGGAGACGCATGAAATGATGCTTGAAACGGTATCTGCTGTGGCTCGCATGGATGTGCAGGGAATTAAGATTCACCTTCTGCATCTCATGCGTAAAACACCCATGGTGAAGCAATACGAAGCTGGATTGCTACGATTCATGGAACAGGACGAGTATGTGAAGCTCATTGCCGATTCACTCGAAATTTTGCCCCCTGAAATGATTGTACATCGCTTGACTGGAGACGCTCCTCGGGATATCTTAATCGGACCGATGTGGAGCCTCAAGAAATGGGAAGTGCTAAATGCCATTGACGATGAGCTAGTTGCTCGTGATACTTGGCAAGGTAAGTATTGGAGGAAGAGCTAATGGGCTTTATGTCCGTTTTAAGCTTTGCTCATAAATTAATCTCTGAGCGGTTAACTTTAGGTGATCGTGCGATTGATGCCACTGTAGGTACTGGTGCTGATACGCTTTTTCTAGCCAAAACAACCGGAGCTCGCGGTGAAGTCTACGGCTTTGACATTCAAGCTGCAGCGCTGAACCTGGCTGAAGAGCGCCTGCGGCTTGCAAAAGAGGAGGCTCCCTCGCTCGCCACCGTCACCTTGCTGGAACGTAGTCACGCCGAAATGGCTGAAGCTGTTCCAGCGAACTGGCATGGCACCGTTGGAGCTGTAATGTTCAATCTAGGCTACTTGCCTTCAGGAGATGCCGACAAGAAGATCATTACTCAGCCGGGCAGCTCCATTGCAGCCTTGGAAGCTTCTCTCCAGTTACTACGTCCAGGTGGGATCATTACGGCAGTTCTTTATCCCGGCCATGCAGGCGGAGATAAAGAAGCCGCTGCCGTTGAATCTTGGGCAGCAGCTGTTTCCCAAAAGGTAGCACAAAGCATTGTTTATCGTCAGCTGCAGCGCACGGATTCACCTTATATGATTGCGCTCGAAAAGAAAAAAGGAATCCCCTCTTAAACTGTAAAGCATCAAACTATTTTATATTTGGGAAGGAAGATGTAGCAATGACTCAACCATATCCTCTGAAATTTCAACCGGAGTTTAAAGAACGTGTCTGGGGAGGCCGCGCGCTGGAGAAATTCGGCCTAGATCTACCTGAAGGACATATTGGTGAAGGCTGGATGATCGCCGATCACGCGAATGGAACGTCTTCGGTGGTAAACGGAGAGTTAGCCGGTCAAGGCTTAGATCAAATTCGTGAGCAGTTCGGCCATGAATGGTTCGGAAGTAAAGGGATTTCAGAAACGGGTGGAAGATTTCCTCTACTAATCAAATTGCTGGATTGCAACGACAATCTTTCCGTTCAAGTCCACCCTACAGATGATTATGAGGGATTGCCACAAGGTGAACTGGGTAAAACAGAGATGTGGTACGTGTTAGACGCTAAGCCAGGTGCCAAAATCATCTATGGTCTTAAAGAAGGCGTGGATCGTGAAACATTGCGCGAAGCACTGGAGAAAGGCACCGTTATGGATAGCCTTCAAGAAGTATCTGTCTCTGCAGGAGACTCCTTCTATATTCCAGCCGGAACCGTTCATGCGCTATGTGCTGGTGTCGTTGTAGCAGAGATCCAGCAAAATTCCGACACTACATACCGCATTTATGACTATGACCGTCCAGGCCTGGACGGAAAACCACGTGAGCTTCATATTGAAGATTCACTTAATGTTACAGCTTATGAAGGCGCCGGGGCTACTTCGATGAAGACAGATAACGCAGTCCCTGGAGAGTGGCTGCAACTTGCCGCTTCGCCATATTTTATCGTTGAAAAAGGAATCGTAAATGGTTCATGGGACCTCACCACTACAGAAGACAGCTTCACTATTCTAGTCATCTGTGAAGGCAGCGGACATCTTGCTTGGGATGGCGGCTCCCAACCTTATGCTGCAGGAGAATGCTATCTGATTCCTTCCAGTCTCGGCCGTTACGCTATCGAAGGTCATTCTACTGTGCTTCGCTCTTATTTACCATAAGTCGAGAACCTTTAGGAGGAATGGACCATGAAGGAAAATAGTTTTACCTTAACGGATCCCATAGGTGTAAATATCCATGTCTATGAATGGTTACCTGAATCCGATGTACCAGTTAGAGGAATCGTGCAAATTTCTCACGGTATGTGTGAAACAGCTGTCCGCTATGCTCGTTTTGCGGAAGCATTAACCGGAGTAGGTTATGCAGTATATGTCAATGACCACCGGGGACATGGTAAAACCGCTGGTCAAGTCGATCTGCTTGGCGATGTTGGGGAGGACGGATTCTATTGGATGCGGCGCAATCTGCTCCAGGTAGCAGCCAAAGCACTCTCCAAACATGAAGGTAAGCCCATCTTTCTATTCGCTCATAGTATGGGTTCCTTTCTGGCTCAAAAGCTGATGTGTGAAGAGGGTAACGAAATCTATGAAGGATTTATCCTAAGCGGTACAAATGGTCCTCGCGGTATGCTGCGCCTTGGAGAATCTCTGGCTAGTGCACAGCTCAAGTTAAAGGGTGAACATCACCGTAGTGTACTACTGAACAGCTTAGTATTCGGCAGTTACAACCGTGCTTTTTCTCCTGTAAGAACTGCATATGACTGGCTGAGCAGCGATGATGCGGAAGTTGATAAGTACATTGCCGATCCATTCTGCGGAGCCATTTGTACAACACGCTTTTTCCGTGGTTTCTTCCACCTCCTAAGGGAGATCCATTCCGAGGAATCACTTAGAACATTATGTACAAGTAAGCCCATTTATATATTTGGTGGGGATAAGGATCCTGTAGGGATGAGCGGCCAAGGCATTCCTCGTCTTGCGGAGCTGTACAAAAAACGAGGGATATCGGACGTAGAGTATCAGCTCTATCCAGGTGGCAGGCATGAAATGCTTAATGAGGTGAACCGGGATCAAGTTACGGCCGATGTGCTTAACTGGTTAGAACAGCATCTCCCTTCTGAGGTTACGACTACAGCTTAAAAGAAAACCGTAGGTTTTTTGGATTATTTGAGACAGAGCAGCGATCCTCCCGTTATTAGGGGATCGCTGCTCTTCGTTTTGGGTTGTGAGAAGCTTACATTACTCCTAGCTCCTTTCTTCCCCTCCGCTCCCGGACTCATCTGACGCTTTTGGCCAGCCATTACTATCCCCCTTCATTTTCGGACTTAGAAGACTTTTATGGCCAATCATCACTTCCCTCCACCACTTGCGAATTCTGAAGGCGCTTGCGCATGTAACAAAAAAAGACCGCCCCCAAAGGAACGGTCTTTCCTCCCAACACAATCGCCCTATTACAAAGGCAGCGTATAATACTGAGCGCGTTGGCTCTCGTTCTGCTGATACATTACGATTAGCAGCGTGCGACCTTCTCGAACGGAAGGTGATTCAGCTACGGCTACAGCAGAGTTTGTGGTTTGGACAGACTCTTCTAAACTACTCTCTGTAACTCCCTGTATTAATGACTCAGAAGAAGGTACAGCCCCGTCGTTAGCATCGCCTGCTTCCTCTTCCTCTGAACCCCCATCCGCCCGTAGACCGCTGATGGATTCCAGCACCGCTTCAAGCGAGAACGGTAGCACTTCAAGCACCGTATATTTTTGCAGCTCTCTTTCACTGAGTCCGGCTTCTGCCAATTGCGCAGAGATTTGACCCGGATTAGCAGCGATATCCCTCAAGTAACTCGACCAATCCGACTTATCCAGCACGAAATCCCACCAGATTTTGCGAGGCTTATACTTGTGTCCTAGGAAATAATCAAGCTTCATTAGCCCAGTAATAATATCCATAGATGGAGTCCCACGATCTATCAAGAAGGACTGCAAACGGGTAAAGAGATCTTCTAGCTGATGCCCAATCTTTTGCCAGCCTCTCTCCTCCCAGTAGTCACCGAACTCCTGAAAGAAATCAAATGGTGAATCAAACACGTGACGGATCAAGTATTTGGCTGTATGGTCCATCCGGTGGCTGTTCCAGTATTTCTCCAGCACATCCTCAAGCCGCTTCAAACGAATAATATCCGAGAAGGTCATCATATGACTGCTAAGAATTTCGTAAGGGGCATGTTCCATATACGTATACTCATATTTTGCCGCCTGTGCACGCAGACCCGTCCCGCGAAGCATTTTGAGGAATCCAAGCTGCAGCTCTTCTGGCTCCATAACGAATACATCATTAAAGGTTTTGCGGAAGGTGGTGTAATCCTCCATTGGAAGCCCCGCGATCAAATCCAGATGCTGATCGATATTACGACTTTCCTTAATCTTCATTACCGTACGAGAGAGCTTCTTGAAATTCTGGCGGCGTTTAACAAGCTCGTTCGTCTCATCATTTGTAGACTGTACACCAATCTCAAATCTAAAGATGCCCGGAGGCGCATTATTCGACAGGAAATCCAGAACTTCTGGCCGCATGATATCTGCTGTGATTTCAAACTGGAACACACAGCCTTGATGATTATCGATCAGGAATTGAAACATTTCCATCGCATAGTTGCGGTTGATATTGAAGGTGCGGTCCAAGAATTTAATGATTTTGGCGCCATTTTCAATTAAGTAGAGTAAATCAGACTTCACTCGTTCAATATCATAATAACGTACGCCTACCTCAATACTGGATAAACAAAATTGACAGTTAAACGGGCACCCACGGCTTGTCTCAAAATAAACAATACGTTTGCTCAGATCTGGAATATCCTCTGGAAAACGATGCGGTGTAGGCAGCGTATTTAGATCGCTTTTGGGACGAGGTGGATTTACAATGATCTCCTCTCCCTTACGATAAGCAGCTCCGTACACAAAATGAAATTTCCGGTCGTCTCTCAGCTCCTGCAGCAGATGATGGAACGTCTCTTCTCCATCTCCGTTGACGATGAAATCAATGCCAGCTTCTCTCTTCATCCAATGCAGCGGCTCATAAGAGACTTCCGGTCCTCCGAGAACAATCGTAACCTCAGGCATCACTTGCTTAAGAATTCCGATCAGCTTAAGCGTCTCTTCGATATTCCAGATATAACAGGAGAAGCCAATCACATCTGGCCGTTTCTGAAACAAGTCGGACACGATATTCATCACGGGATCTTTAATGGTGTATTCCACCAAATGAATATCTTTAAATTCGTGCTCACTGTAGGCTTTAAGCAAACGGATCGCCAGTGAGGTATGGATATATTTTGCGTTTAGCGTGGTCAGAACGATTTTCAATGCTACACGACCTTTTCTACATTTCATTTTGAAAAAACTCTAGGAATGCCTTACCATACTTCCGGTATTTCACTTCCCCGACACCCTTTACCCTCAGCATTTCCGCTTCGGTCTGCGGGCAAACCACACTCATCTCACGCAGCGTTGCATCATTAAAAATGATATATGAGGGCACATGCTCACGTCCAGCCAACTCTCGCCGGATCAGACGCAGCTGCTCGAAGACGGTCTCATTGACTGCGGAAGGTGACAGGTCATGACCGCGACTACGAACTCGCGTACCAGATGCCGCACCTGCTCGTGACGGCCGCGCAACTCTCTGCATCACCTCACGCTGCCCGCGCAGTACTTCGGCAGCCAGAGGCTGAAGCCGTACTACTGGATACTGTCCTTCCGACAAGGCCAGATATCCCTCTGAGATCAGCACATTGATGCTCTCCGAGATTTCCTTCTCTGTCCGGCTCGACATCGCCCCATGCGTTGGCAGCTTGTCAAAACCATATTGCATCACTTTCTGATTGCGAGAGCCTTTCAGCACAGAAGCCACCAATGCTACTCCATAACGTTCCCGCATACGGTGGATGCAAGAGAATATCTTTTGCGCATCTACGGTCATATCTATAAGCTCTCGTTCATCTGTACACGAGCTGCAAATGCCGCATAACTTGTCCTCATGCTCCTCACCGAAATAATCCAGCTGGGCACTGCGCAAGCAGCGGGTAGTATAACAATAATCAATCATTTGCTGAAGCTTGCGATATTCGTTAGCTTTACGGTCCGTATCCTGTGGATTCTGCTCGATCAGGAACTTTTGCGTCATAATATCCTGTGCACTAAAGAGCAGGATACACTCACTAGGCTCACCATCACGTCCAGCACGGCCTGCTTCCTGAACATAAGCTTCCATGTTTTTTGGCATATTGTAATGAATTACGTAGCGGACATTGGATTTATCAATCCCCATCCCAAAAGCGTTCGTGGCCACCATAACCCGGATATCATCATATAGAAAGCCTTCCTGACTGTCTGCCCGCTCCTGATCATTCATACCTGCGTGATAGCGGCCTGCCGCTATTCCAGAAGCCTGCAGCCTTTGATATAGATCATCCACTTCTTTGCGTGTAGCCGCATAAACAATACCCGGCTGATGAGAATGCGTTGCTGTGTAATCCATGACGAATTCCCGCTTATTCTCTCCACGTAGCACAGACATCGCTAGATTATCTCTTCCGAGTCCAGTCATGAAAATACCCGGCTCGCGCAGACGCAGCAGCCGAACCATATCCTCCATAACCTCTGGTGTTGCCGTCGCTGTAAATGCAGCCAAGATTGGCCGTTCTGGCAGCTCGTTCACAAAAGGCGATACCGACAAATAACTTGTACGGAAATCATGTCCCCACTGAGATACACAGTGCGCCTCATCCACAGCCACACAGGAAATCGCCAGTTCAGCCATCTCCAGTCGGAACCAGTCCAGCTCTAGCCTTTCAGGCGCGACATAAAGCAGCTTCAAATCGCCGCGACGGGCAGCCCGAATCCGCTCATTTACTTCTTTCCCGCTTAACGTGCTATTAATAAAGGCTGCCGGAATACCTGCCGTGGTTAACGCATCGACCTGATCCTTCATCAGAGAGATCAATGGTGAGATCACCAGTGTCAGCCCAGGAAGCAGCAGTGCGGGAACTTGATAGCAAATCGATTTCCCACCTCCCGTAGGAAGAATACCGAGTGTGTCGCGACCTTCCAGCAAGTTCTGAACAATCTTCTTCTGACCATCCCGAAAATCCGGATAACCGTAATATTTTTGCAGCTCAGCCTGCGCCTGTTCAATAGTAGGTGCTTGCATCATCATATCTCTCATAACCCCTTAAGCGTTTCTATCTTTAGTTTAGCGGTCAAAAGTGTATTGAGCAACACTCCTTAACTATGGTCACCATGTTCTTCCTTTGAAATATTTACATAAAAGGCCTTCTTTTAAGCCAAGCTTTAAGAAGAGAGATTTCATAGAAGGGTGGAGCGACCGTGCAAAATTGGAAACAAAAATATACCTCTTTTAAACATAAGCCTGCACGCAAAGAGTCCTCTGCCCAGGACAATCGTCCGGTAAAGCCACTGGATTCCAGCCTGGAGAGCAATATAAGCTTCATTCAACAAGTCTTTGGAGAAGACAGCGATCTTATAGTCCGTAACTTCAAGGTGTACGGTAGACATGATGCGGCTATTATCTTTTTTTCTTCTGTGGTGGACCAGAATCAAATTCAGAACTATGTTTTAAAGCCATTAATGAATGTTTCCTCTGATCTCTCAGAAATTCCAAAAGATCTAAAGGATTTACCTGATTACATCTGGAGTATGACGGTACAAGTAACACAAGGTAACCGTACTAAGGATCTAAATACTCTAGCCTCTATCTTGCTGGAGGGAAATGTAGTTCTAATCATAGATGGAATGGATCAGGCACTTTACTTCAATCTGCGTAAAATTGAGCATCGTAGCATTGAGCAACCTCAAACTGAACAAGTCATACGCGGTTCGCGTGATGGGTTTATAGAGAATTTAGAATCCAATATCTCTTTGCTTCGCTATCGACTACAAACACCGGATTTTCGTGTAGTAACTGCCCCTCTTGGCCTACGGACGCGCTCAAAAGTATCTGTTTGTTATATCGAAGGAATAGCCGATCCAGGGCTAGTTCAAAAGGTGATGAAGCGATTATCAGCAATAAATGTAGACGGCATCCTTGATGCGGGGTATATCGAGCAATTCATAGAAGATCATCCCCTTTCCCCGTTTCCACAGGTTCAGCCAACCGAACGTCCGGATAAATCTATAGCCTCTTTATTAGAAGGACGAGTCATCATCCTTGTAGATGGCTCACCATTCTGCCTCATCGTCCCGGCGCTTTTCAATCAGTTCTTTCAGACGATGGATGACTATACAGAACGTTTTGTTGTAGGAAGCCTCCTAAGAATGATCCGCCTGATCGCATTATTATTTTCCCTTTTCTTCCCAGCCTTATATGTATCCATTATCTCTTTCAATCCTGAGCTATTGCCGACAGAGTTCGCCGTAGCAATAACTGGTGCAAGAGCTGGCGTACCCTTTCCAGCCGTATTGGAAGTTCTGATTATGGAAGTCTTCATGGAGGTGCTGCGCGAAGCAACCATTCGCCTACCGCAAATGATTGGCGGGGCTCTTTCTATTGTAGGTGTGCTTGTCATTGGTCAGGCAGCCGTAGCAGCAGGTCTGGCGAGTCCCACTACCGTAGTTGTTGTTGCTATAACGACTATAGGGTCTTTTGCCACACCCGCTTACAATGCTGCTATCTCTTCAAGAATGCTTAGATTTCCATTGATCATATTGGCAGGCTGCTTTGGCCTGTACGGAGTAATGCTTGGCACTATTGTTATTGTTAACCACTTATTATTCCTGGAATCGTTTGGCGTTCCCTACATGACACCCTTTGTGCCTACGATTTGGAAAGACCTCAAGGATAGTATCGTTCGGGTACCTTTATGGTGGATGCGAAGTCGCCCAAGCTTTCTCAATACACCTGATCCTGACCTTCTTGCGAAGGATATCCCCAAAATGCATACCGATCTGATTTTTAAGGAGAAAAGTGAAGCTGATGAATAGTAACCGCCCCATAACAACGATCCAAGTCATGGCTGTAATCATCAGTACGATTATAGGAATAGGAATCTTAAGTATTCCTCGTTATATGGCTGAAGCCGGAGACAGTGGTGCACCGCTCGTAACTGCTTCTGGCGTACCTGTTGCTTTTTTGGGTTGCTGGTTTACAGCGGTTGTCTGCCGAAAATTCCCTAACGAAACGTTGTTCGTATTCAGCCGCCGCCTTCTCGGAACTTGGCTCGCAGATATTTTCTCCATGCTTATTACTTTGTTTTTTGCTTTCTCTGCCGGGATCACCATGCGCCAATTCGGAGAAGTATGTGTTGCGGTTGTCTTTAAAAAGACACCAATCGAAGCAGTAATTCTCTTAATGCTCCTACTGGTTGCCTTATCAATCCGTAGAAATATTGTAAAATTCACTTATGTACATGTTTTTTATTTACCCTTTATTCTATTATCCGTTATCGCAATTATATTGGTAGCTATGAGAAATGTTGATGTTCTGAACCTGCTACCCCTCACCGGAAATTACACCACCTTTTCAAGCTTTTCCAAAGGAACAATTACATCCGCTGGCCTTTATCAAGGCACACTTGTCATCATCCTGCTGGTTCCTCTAATGAAAAAACCTCAACAGATCCTTAAAGCAGGCACTGTTGCGCTTGGTATCATTGGATTCATTTATGTAATGATCGTGTGGGTCACTCTAGGCATGTTTGGAGCTCAGGAAACCAAATTACTGTCCTATCCAACCCTAGAAGCAGCTCGCTCCATATCCATCGGCGCAGGACTATTAGAACGGTTTGATGCTCTTTTTATAATAATTTGGGTGATTTCTATATTCACTACCATTTTTACGAACTACTACTTAGCCGCATACTCTCTGCAACAAGTGCTGCGGCACAAGGATCACCGCCTAATATCCAGTTTCTTACTTCCACTTATCTTCACTTTTTCACTTTTGCCGAGAAACATTTTTCAGGTCTATTCATTTGCTAGCATTACAGCGATAATCGGTTTGATTTTTTTGACCTTCTATCCTCTTTTATTATGGTTAGTCTCTTTAATCCGAAATAAAGGAGCCATTTCTCATGAATGAAAAAATTTATAAGCGTGTAGTTCTTATTTTTATTCTCTCACTCCTGTCTGGATTGCTCGCAGGTTGCTGGGACCAGCTCGAAATTGAAGATCGTGCATTGGTGCTAGGGTTATCCATTGATTCCGTCCCTCCAGACAGCAAAACAAATGATGACCAAACCACTCATCTTAAAAGCGCAAATATTAACCTACCCCAAATTCGTGTAACCGCCCAAATTGCGGTTCCGGGAAGAGTTCCACTCGGACCAGGCAGTGGGGGTGAAGGCGGAGGCGGGAATCAAAATCCAGTATGGGTCGTAGAAGTATACGGGTACACATTAGATGACGCCATGAACAATTTGCAGCAGCAAATTTCTGATCCACGTTATCTAATTCATTTACGAGTAATTATTATTAGTGAAGACATAGCAAGAAAAAGCATGGACGACTTAAATGATTATTTGCGGCGAAATCCAGAAGTTCGTCGCCGGACCTGGCTGCTAGTATCCGAAGGGGAAGCTGCCAAATTCATGAATATTAATCCTCCACTGCAGCGAGTGCCGACCCTTTACATCCTCTCCACCATGGAAAAAGCAGTGACATCGGGGAAATTTCCCGCTGATTATATAGGTGTATTCTGGTCAGCAGATTCCAAATGGGGCGAAAGTGGTTATCTGCCTTACGTCTCATTACATCAGGAAGACAATATCATGATTAAAGGCCTAGCTTACTTTAGTGGTGGAGTGATGGTCGGTTCGACGATTCCGATTGAGATTGGAGCATATATGTCCATGAAGGGCATTAATCCCGGGGGATACTCCGATCTTTTTTATGCTGATGAATTCGGTCCGGTGATGCTCAAGGTCAACGACCGGTTCACGAGGGTGAAAGTTCAATTCAAAGCGGGCAAACCTCACATCACCTATAACCTCTCTTTAGAGGCGGCTCTAGATGAGCATTTACGTAGTAATATCCCTATCGATTCCAGCCGTTCTTTAGAAAAGATTGAAGATATCTTTCAAAAGAGAGTGATCGGTATTTTCAACCACCTTATTGAAGAAACTCAACAAGCACATTCCGATGTCTTTGGCATGGGTGAATATATTCGTGCATATGCTCCCTCCTACTGGAAAGCACATGTTCGTGACAAACATGACTGGGAGCAGCAGTATTCCAATCTCAGTATTGAAGTTAAGTTGAAAATTCACATCGACAGAGTAGGTCTTAAACAAAATTAAATGACGTTTATAGGAGGCTCTACTATGCTCTATCACCAGCTAACCTACGTAATTGTTGCGCTGCTGATCTCCAGTGTTCTGTTGCTTACTGTGGATACTAAAATATATGCAGTCAATGCTATGCACCGGGAAAAGAAATACGCTAATGTGATCGGTTGGATATATTTCAGCTTATTCCTGCTGATAGGACTAGCTCAGCTATTCTATCTATAAATCGAATTCGTTTCTTGCTGTCCTTCACATAGTATTTCTTAACCGCCCATGGTATATTGAGGAGTACAATATTAAAGGACGGAGAATGCAGTCATGAACACAAGAAGAAATCCTAAAGAAACAGCCAAAAGAGGTACTCGTTCCCACAGCAATTCCCACAGCAAGCCAAATGGCAAGCTTAATCATAAAGCTAAAGCACCCGCAGCGCCCAAGTCTTTTACAGTAAATGAACCTTCTGAGCTGTTACCCTTCTTACTCATCCATATCACAGGCCGTGGACGAAATGCAATTAAATCTATCCTCTCGCGTGGACAAGTAGCAGTGAATGGCAAAGTAGTCACACAGCATAATTTTCAATTACATTCGGGTCAAACTGTGACGATTGATCAAGAGAAGCCTGTACAAGTAGCGGAAATGATCGGACTCACCATCGTCCATGAAGATGATGATCTAATCATTATTCAGAAGGATGCTGGACTGCTGTCGATTGCCACTGCGGAAGAAAATGAATTAACAGCTTACCGCCAGCTTATGGAGCATGTCCGCATCAGCAATCCTAAGAATCGAATTTTTGTCGTGCACCGCTTGGACCGCGATACGTCTGGGGTAATGATGTTTGCCAAAAGCGAACGGATCCAGCAAGCACTGCAAACTACGTGGAAAGATACCGTGAAAGAACGTTCTTACGTAGCTCTAGTTGAAGGCGCCGTTAAAAGACCTGAAGGTACAGTGAGCTCTTGGCTAAAAGAAACCTCTACCCTGAAAATGTACTCCAGTCCTCATGAAGGCGATGGTCTACATGCGATCACACATTATAAGCTCATTCAGGCGAACCGCCACTTCTCGTTGCTTGAGGTAAAGCTTGAAACTGGACGCAAAAATCAGATTCGTGTTCATATGGCAGATATCGGCCATCCGATTGCAGGAGACAAGAAGTATGGTGCAGAGACCAAAACGGTAGGTCGCCTCGGTCTGCATGCTCGTGTACTTTCTTTTATTCATCCTACAACAGGAGAGTTAATGACCTTCGAAAGCCCAATTCCGAAGACATTCCTGAAATATACCGCACCTGCACCTACGAACTGACAAGATCACATTGAACACCCATTCATCCTAAGGGGGCTGATTACAGTGGAGCTTACTACACTACAATCGCTACAATAACTTAACAAAGAATGGGTGATTAGCTATGACAACAGCACATCATTATGAATGTATTGAACGTTTACCCACGACTGAGGAGCATGCCTCCTTATGGGAAGCTGTCGGTTGGGGGAACGTGAATACGGAAATGACCGCAGCCTCTCTGGCTCATTCGGTGTATGGTATGGTCGTTGTACAGGAAGACAAGGTTATCGGTATGGGGCGGATCGTCGGCGATGGTCATATGTATTTCTATATTCAGGACGTAGCCGTGCTTCCCGAATTTCAGGGCCAAGGCATTGGTAATGTCATTATTGAGCAGCTAATACACTATATTCGATCTCATTGTTTTTCTGGCGCGTTCGTCGGACTTTTCGCATCACATGGGAATGATACCTTTTACGAACGATACGGCTTTCAGAATCATGCCCCGGGTATGACGGGCATGTTCAAGGTCATGGAGTAACAAGCGAAAGATGCCCGGTCCATATGGTCCCTGGGCATCTTTTTCACTTCTATTTAGATCATGTTACAATACTAATAAACAAAAGAAGGTGCCATTATTGTTCCATCCTACTGTCTTCGATAATATTAAAATTGCTTTTGAGAACCAAATCTACGATTACGATAATTTGGACGGAATTCTAGTAGTTACGGATCGTTCCGACCTTCTGAATATGGCATTGATGTCCAGAGAATTTAGCCTTTCCTTCCAATTGACGGCTGGCAGGAGCGTAACCGCCGAAGTCTTTCTTACTTCATCTGTGAAAGATCTTAGCGATGAAATATTGGAAGTGCCTAACACGGATCCCGGTTGCAATCTTTCGTTACGTTTTTATATGGAGATCGAAGATATTCCTGCTGAATGTCAGGCAATCGAGAGTATTCTCAAAGCGATCTGGGGGCCTGAAATCCAGCCCGTGCAATCTTTAAGCTTCATTTATGGTCAAGAAGGTGAAACCTACAACAACTGCATCGAGCTGCGATTCAAAAGGCAAATCACGGAGGAGCAGATGGAGGACATTCCGAACCTGCTGAATCATCTTCTGCAAAGTGTAGAAGAACTGGAATCTTTCTCCGTATAATCCCTACTGCACACCGTTCGTACTTTGGAAAAAGAGGTGAGCCAGAAATGAAATTCCTGCCTGCTACCAAAAGTAACCGTTGGTTTATCTGGATGGCTGTTTATGGTGTTTTTTTGTGGTTGCTTTTCATTCTGCACAGATTCGTTATGATGGCTCATACATTAGATGTCACACTCTTGCTGCGCTTCGCACTCTTTTCCATTATTGTATCTGGTATCGTTAACGTCTTAGCGTGGTTCGGAGCTCGTCTACTCTGGTTAATCACTACAACAGGAATAATCATCGGTTCAGTAATTATGCTAAGCTACACCTATAGAGAGATGTCCGGTTGGGAGGATCTCGCGGGACTCCTTGCTTTTTTCTTTTTTACATGTGGAGGATTTGCACTCGGTTTATTGGCGGAAGGAATTCGTCTGCTAGTTAAGCAGTGGCCGAAAGCTTGAACGGAGGAGATGATCGATCGTTGTCCAATTCTTTTCTAACCAAAAATGCATTGTCCCATTCCTTAAAAGAACTAATGGAACATACGTCGCTCAATAAAATTACAGTCAAACAGCTCGTGGACCATTGCGGACTAAATCGACAAACTTTCTATTATCATTTTCAAGATATATTTGATTTACTCGGTTGGATCTATAAGACTGAGGCTGTAGAGAGCATCGCCCAGTATCGTAGCTACAGTACGTGGACGGACGGTTTTTATAGAATCTTCTGCTATATCGAACGAAATAAAACCTTTTGCTGCAACACCTTGAACTCACTGGGCAGAAATCATCTGGATGCGTATCTATACGAAGTGACGAATGATCTCATTATGGGTGTCATAAACGAACTGTCCGCCGGGATGGAGGTTAGCCACGAAGATAAACATTTCATTGCTAACTTCTATACACTGGCCTTCACAGGCCTTGTCATTCAGTGGATGAGAGACGGGATGAAGGAGCATCCGGATCACATTATCGAGAAGCTAAGTGTACTCATTGAGGGGAATTTTCTAAAAGCTTTGCACAAATATGAGAACAAACCGTTGTAACCTTTGGGTTCAGCGGTTTTTTTGTCTAAAAACTAGACACATAGACCGTAATGACTAAAATCCATACACTCTAAAAGGATTGATTATACCTTCGAAATTGGAGTTGGTTTACATTAAGAATGTGATTATTTCAACAACAACTTGGAGGCGACCATTGTGAAAAAAGAGTACGGTAATAAACAGGTTTATTTTGTCGGTGGCGGAATTGCATCCTTAGCGGGCGCGGCTTACCTGGTCAGAGACTGTGACTTTCCGGGACAGAACATTCACATTATTGAAGAGATGAAGATTCTCGGTGGCAGCAACGACGGCGCAGGTGACGCTGAGCACGGTTATGTCATTCGCGGTGGCCGGATGCTCAACGATGAGACCTATGAGAATACATGGGATCTACTCATGTCGATTCCCTCCCTCGACCATCCTGAGAAATCCGTTAGAGAAGAGATTATAGAATTCGATACCGCCAATCCAACACATGCTAACGCTAGACTCGTTAACCGCAACGGTGAGGTGGAAGATGTATTATCCATGGGCTTTGATATGGCTGACCGGCTTGCGATGGGTAAATTAATTATTACACCGGAAGAAAAAATGGGGAAAGCTCGGATTAACGACTGGTTTGGTCCACACTTTTTCACCACGAACTTCTGGTATATGTGGGCTACTACTTTCGCCTTCCAACCTTGGCATAGCGCGGTAGAGCTTAAACGATATATGATTCGCTTCGTTCATGAGTTCCCAAGAATTCAAACCCTGGAAGGCGTAACCCGTACTCCATATAACCAGTATGATTCCATCATCTTACCTATGCACAAATATCTCGAAGGCTTTGGTGTAGACTTTACATTGAAATGTACAGTAACTGACCTGCAGTTCAAAGACGGAGATGGCATTACCGTAACCCAAATGAACGTCCTGCGCCAAGGTGTTCCAGACGTTATTAACATAAGCGAAGACGATATCGTAATCGTCACGAACGGCTCCATGACTGAAGGATCAAGCCTTGGATCCATGACCTCTGCCCCACGTCTCAATGGGAAAGGTAG
This sequence comes from Paenibacillus sp. FSL R5-0744, assembly GCF_037972555.1. Lineage (NCBI taxonomy): Bacteria > Bacillati > Bacillota > Bacilli > Caryophanales > Paenibacillaceae > Paenibacillus > Paenibacillus sp. FSL R5-0744. The sequence goes on along the minus strand of NZ_CP150228.1, from coordinate 1,436,199 downwards.
CTCATGGAAGTTATGGGAGAACATCGCTGCCAAAAAACCAGGTCTCGGCAATCCATCCTCCTTCGATGATCATATCGATGCTTCAAAATGGGAGTCCTTTACCGTGACCTTCGAAGATTCCAAATTCTTCGATCTTATGGAGAAATTCACTCGCAATCGTGCGGGTACTGGCGCATTGGTTACCTTTAAAGATTCAAGCTGGTTAATGTCCGTTGTCTTAGCCTTCCAACCGCATTTCCGCAATCAACCAGAACATGTAAAAGTATTCTGGGGTTACGGTTTGTACCCTGACAACGTAGGAGACTTCGTGAAGAAGAAAATGAGCGAATGTACCGGTGAAGAAATTATGGAAGAATTAATCGGTCATCTTCATTTCGAAGAACATAAGGACGAGATCATGGCAACTGCTAATTGTATTCCATGTATGATGCCTTATATCACTTCACAATTCATGCCTAGATTAAATAGTGACAGACCTAAAGTAGTTCCTGAAGGCTCCACTAACCTTGCCTTCGTTGGCCAATATTGCGAAATTCCAGATGATGTTGTATTCACGGAAGAATACTCTATCCGAGCAGCAAGAACTGCAGTATACACATTGCTCGGCATTAACCGGCCTATCGAGCCAATCAATCAACATCAGTACGATGTCCGCACCTTGTTCACAAGCTTTATCACTTCTTTTAGATAAACACATCATAAAGAGACAAGCGCTCCCGGATAGATTCGGGGGCGCTTGTCTTTGTAATGTGTAAAACAGAGCAGAATTTCGGAATTAAAAAAAGAAGAAATGGATACTTCTCCATCTCTTCTTCTCCACACTATACAAACTTTATATATTGCAAGATCCGTCCGCGCAGCCATCATCCGTGGATACTTCGGATTTTCCATTGCCAACCACCTGCAGCGTTGGTCCTGCTTGCTCCTCCGCCCACACGGTATCCAATACCTCTGTAAATACAGGTCCTGGCTGTGCACCAGATAACGCATATTTATTGTTGAACACGAAGAATGGCACACCGGTAATATTAAGACGGCTTCCTTCTTCGATATCGCCGTTCACTTCAGCTGTGTAAGCATCTGTCTCCAGCATTGCGGTTACTTCTGCCTGATCCAGCCCTACCTCGGCAGCAAGTGTAGCAAGTACACTGCGGTCTCCAAGATTCAATGAATCCGTAAAGTAGGCACGTAGCAGACGTTCAGACATTTCTGCACCTTTTCCTTTTGAGCTTGCAAAGTGACTCAGGCGATGACTATCGAAAGTATTCGTATGTTTCATCGTATCGAATTGGAAATCCAATCCCACATCTTGGGCTTGCTCAGCTAACTGAGCATTCATTGCTTTTGCTTTCTCAATCGTCATACCGTATTTGGAAGCCAACATCTCATGAATACTCTTAGTCTCATTCACTTTCGCATGTGGATCCAGTTGAAAACTACGGAATACCACCTCTACTTGATCTCTGTTCGGGAACTGACTCAGCGCATTCTCCAAACGTCTTTTACCAATATAACAAAATGGACACGCATAATCGGACCAAATATCTATTCTCATGAAAAAAACCTCCTAATATTATTGTTCATTTGTAACTGCTGAATAAGATTGATAACTAAATATTCGTCGCTTACTATTATATAGTTAAAAACCGAAAAATACAAACTTAACTTTTATTTTCAAAAAATCTCATTAGACCTGAACCCCAACTAAAAGTATACGAAAGTGGTATATACGCTCTTCTTCAGGAACGATAGAATCAAGGTAACCATTTCGCCGGGAGACTACATTCAGATTAGCGGACGAAAGAAGTCCTGAAGGGAGATTCAAGATATGTATGATCTATCTATAGTGATTCCTACCCGTAACCGAATCGACGACCTTACGGTGTGCATAGAGTCCATTGGCAAGCAGACACAGCTTGAGGACATCTCCATCGAGCTATGGATTGTGGACGACGGTGAGATCCCTGAGGACAGATTAGCCTATTATCGTGAAATACTAACTGGATTACCGCAGGCTAAACTACATTATCATCGTAAAACTAAACCTGGTCTCTGGCTTTCACGTTACGAAGCGCTAGGACTGATCCATGCAGAAATTATGCTCCACTTAGATGATGATGCAGAATTAGATGACTCCTTATATATTCGACGACTGCTAGATACTTATGCAGCTGATGATTCCATTGTTGGTGTAGGTGGTGTAGCCAAAGGCATACATAGTAGCATGCCAAGCAGGCTATTCGGTATGCTAACCGGACAAATGTCCGGATCACCAGGCAGATTGTCGGCAAGTATGTTTGCAGGCTCGCAATTCCTTTGGGGAGAGAAGGAGCATGTATTTGAAACGGATTTTTTTCACGGATGCAATATGTCCTTCCGGCGTACGGCACTGCGTGATATTAAGCCCTATCCATGGATGACAAGCTATTCCATAGCCGAAGATATTTATTTGTCCCATTTGGCTAGCCGCTATGGCAAGCTTGTAATTAATCCCGCGATGAAGATCGTCCATCATGAGTCGCCAGGCTCTCGCGATAAGGCAGGCGTTGTAGCACATGCTACCGCCATCAACCACTACTATCTGCTCAACTTGCGTAAAGCTCCTTTTATGAATTATGCTGCCTTGATTTGGACACTGACTTGTCTGACGGCTAAAGCAACTCTAAAACGGAATTTCAAAGCCGTTAACGGATATGCCAAGGGTATCCTCTTCGTATTAAATCCTCGCAAGAATAAATATAGTGAATATATGCTCGATTAAGTAGCATCGTATACTTCTAAATCTGTAGCACCGCTCCGAATCAGGATACGGGGCTTTTTTCTATGTCGCCCGATTATATCCCTAAATGTGTCATGAAATTAATTTCCATCAACTTGTTATCTGGGGTATGATATAAATAATGTGTTTTGTTTTAGAAACTAACTTTATGGATGGTGGAATATGTTCAAGAACAAAAAAACGACGCTGATCCTCGTTGTAATCGTCATCGCCCTCATAGCTGTCGGCGCTTGGCTAATTACTAAGGATAAGGACGATAAAACAGCGGGAACTACGGGTAGCGCAACAACAGCCGGAAAAGGAGAGGAAAAGTCTCTCTCACAAACCTTTTATATTTATGACACTGTTGTGAATATCAAAGTGTTCGGTGCTACAGTAGAACAGAAAAATATGGATGATATCCAGCAGATGCTGGAGCGAATGGATATGGAGCTTAGCCGCACCAAAGAAGGTGGAGAGACTTACGCAGTCAATCAGGCAGCAGGAAAAGAAGCGGTTGTTGTTTCTGACGAGACCCTGGATGTAATTAAACAATCCATACAATACGCAAAGGAAATGGACGGGCTATTTGATCCTACAATCGGTCCGTTAATCGATCTATGGAATATTGGTAGCGGTGGAGATAAGGTCCCTCCCCAAGCTGAAATTGATAAAGCGAAGAGCCTAACCAATTACAAGGATGTTGAAATTGATGAAGCTGCGAAAACTGTAAAGCTGATGAAGGAAAATATGGTGCTAGATCTGGGCGGCATTGGTAAAGGTTATGCCGCTGACCGTATCGCTGATTATTTGAAAGAGCAAGGTCTAAATAGCGCTATGATTAACCTCGGAGGCAGCAGTATTATTGCTCTCGGTAAGAAGCCAAACGGAACGGAATGGAATATCGGATTGCAGGATCCAGATCAAAGCCGTGGCACACAGCTAGGAACCATTAAAATCTCAGATGAGGTCATCGATGCTTCTGGTGTTTACGAACGGTATTTTATGCAGGATAATATTCGTTACCATCATATCCTTGATCCACGCACAGGATATCCCTCACAGAACGGTCTCAAAAGCCTTACCATTATGAGCCCGAATGCAACAGATGCGGATGCCTTATCCACTGGGGTATTCCTGATGGGAATCGAGGAGGGCATGAAATATCTTGAAGCTTTACCTGATGATGTTGAAGCTTTCTTTATTACCGACGACAACAAAATCTATGCCACTAAAGGCATAAAAGAAAGAATGAACCTGACAGATCCAACGTACAGCTTCGCAGAGTAAACGAAAAAGCTTGCCCCATTGAGCCGAAGCTGGCTTTCTAGGGAGCAAGCTTTTTTTGGATAGAAGGAGCGAGATTTATGAACCTTGTGAAACCCCTACCTTCCATAGCGGCGGGCTATCGTCATACCGCCCTCCTTAAATCAGACGGCACGGTGACGGCTGTAGGTGATAATAAATATGGCCAATGTGATGTAAGTGACTGGTGCGTTATGATAGCGGTTGCGGCGGGTAATGCTCATACCGGTAATGCTCATACCATCGGGCTTAAATCAGATGGTACGGTGACGGCTGTGGGTTGGAATAAGTATGACCAATGCGATGTAAGCGGCTGGGCTGATATTGTGGCGGTAGCCGCGGGTTGGCGTCGTACCGTCGGACTTAAATCGGATGGCACGGTAGTTGCTGTGGGTCGAAATAATGAAGGCCAATGCAATGTAAACGACTGGCGTGATATAGTAGCAGTTGCAGCGGGTGATTGGCATACCGTCGGGCTTAAAACGGACAGCACGGTGACAATTGTGGGTAATAATCGGTATGGCCAACGCAATGTAAGTGATTGGCATGACATAGTAGCTATAGCGGCGGGTTACCTTCATACCATCGGTCTTAAATCGGACGGTACGGTGATTGCTGCGGGTCGAAATCATGAAGACCAGTGTAATGTAACCAGCTGGCACGGTATTGTGGCTATAGCGGCAGGTAGTCATCATACCATCGGTCTTAAATCAGACGGTACAGCGGTTGCTGTGGGTTGGAATAAGCACGGCGAATGCAATATAAGTGACTGGCGCGATATGGTGGCGGTAGCGGCAGGTTGCACTCATACCATCGGTCTTAAATCGGACGGTACGGTGGTTGCTGTGGGTAACAACGAACATGGACAATGCGATGTAAGCGGGTGGCGCGGCATCCAAATATCTGGAAATTAGTTATAAAAAAATGAAAGCCATGCGCAGATTTCTCTCGCATGGCTTATTAATTATCTTTGGAGGACTTGTTCTCTCACACAAGAGGAAGCTCGCCAAATTCCTTATAATTAGTAAAAATATAACTAGGCTTATGATCCGTAGCCGGTTGTCTGCCCCTCGGATTGTACCAGCAAACCTTCCATCCAGCCGCAAGTGCTCCAACTACATCATTAGCCCAAGTATCCCCTATATATAGCGAATTGTCCGCCAAAGTACCCGTCTTTTGGTTTACGTGTATGAATATTTCTGGGTCTGGTTTAGCAAGACCTACAGCATCAGAAATAAAGATCATGTCCTCGGGAATAATCTGATCTAAGCCTAGTCCACGAATCTTACTCATCTGATGATCCTTCGGTCCATTCGTAATAATACCTACCTTATGACCGTCCGCAATAAATCGTTCAAGATGCTCACGCACGCCATCAATCATCTGAATCGTATATTGACGTCCAATATATGCCGCTTGAACCGCCGTGGCTTGATCACGATCAATCTGCAAACCATACTCGGCAAAAGCAAGCTCCAAACGGCGCACCCTCGTCTCTTCAAGCGGAATCTCACCGCGCAAATACATTGGCCACAACACATCACTATGATGTCTCACTTTATAAAATAATTCCGCAAAGTCCAGACTACTCTCATCTGGGCTGAGCACTTCCCGTACCGCTTCTTTAAATGGTACCAGATGATCATACAACGTATCATCGAGGTCAAAAAAGATTGCCAACTTATGACTTGTTTCCACTTTAACGCCCCTTACTCGTCTTTCTCTCTAGCTGCTTTAGAAAAAAAGGTTATAGGTAAAAAATTCATCATCCCGAATGTAGCCATGCGCTTCATATAACCGCTGCGCCACCACATTCTCCGTCATCGTTGTCAGGGATAAGCCCTTCGTATTCGTAGAGACCGCATAATCTCTAGCACTTTCCAGTAGCATAGCACCTAGCCCTTGCCCTCGGATTTCTGCAGTAACGAACAAATCATTCAGTATCCAAAGGCGCTCCATCGTAACCGATGAAAAAGAAGGATAGAGCTGTGTGAAGCCCCGCGCGCGTTTCTCATCGCCTTCCCCCTCAACCACCATAAGGATCACAGATTCATTCAGCTTTAGTCTGTCGGCTAAGAAGACGCGTGCACCTTCCCGATCTGAGGCTGCTCCATAAAATACTCGATACTCATCAAATAATGGGATGAGCCGTTCTAAATCATCCAGAACCACTCGTTCTATCCGATAATTGTTCATCAACAGCGCTCACTTTCCGGCTTCGCCCGTTTTAACCTCATTGTAAATGGTTGCCGAGCCCTTCACCATGGAGAGAACGCCGAATGATTTGGACAATTGAGCCTTATTCCTTTGAATCGTAGAACACGTGCCGGGCACTAACTTTACCCGCTTCGATATCTAAAATTCCGAAAGAATACAATTTCTCACGCCGCTTATCTGTAGGAGAACCTGGATTAAATAGCAGGATACCATTCTCCTCTCTTAGCAAGGGCTGATGTGAATGACCGAAGAGAATACAATCCACCTCATCATTCGCAAAAGCAAGCAGTGCATTCCCATCCGTTCCTTTGCGGGAATGTGGCGTATGTCCATGTACCATGCCAATCCGGATTCCTTCAAGGGTAATGATCTTGCGCTCTCCGAAACGCGCAATGATCTCATCGCCATCATTATTTCCGGCAATCCCCTCCACCGGTGCTAGTTCTGACAGTAAATCATAGATTCCCATACTCACCCAATCACCGAGATGCAAGATTAAATCCACATTTTGAAACTCTGCTATCAACGCCTTTGGCAGAGACTTAGCCATTCTTGACATATGTGTATCAGATACGACTCCTACTTTCATAAATCTCAGCTCCTAATCTATCATCCTCAACTTTGGTTATCATACTTATTCATAAATCTAATATTCAAATAATTGTACGATTTGCTTAAGCGAGAAGCAAGTTCTGTGACTTCTTCCACTCCGCAGCTACTTCTCCCTATCCCGCCAATTCCACAGCCTTACTTCCCCAACATGCATTCTGCTGACCCATGTTTCTTCCTTCAGCTTGAGCAGTTCTTTCACCGGACCGGTTACGACAGCTCCATAGAGCTTAACTCCATTCTTCTCTATATAACTAATGGAATCATCCAAATCAATGAATGGAATCACCCTTTTGGAGATGGATTTATACTCTTGCATCAAGTGCAGCGTCTTGAGGAAGTTTGCATTACGCAGTTCACCATCACCATATGAGTTAACAGATGGAGAACTACTTGAACGGCTAGTCACCCCTCCAAACCATCCTCGCTTCTCCCTCGATTCCTGTGTCACTTTCATATCATCCGCATGCCAAATTGGCATATATGGAAAACCTAATGGATCATTAACTACTGGCTGTCGTGTCCGTGGACCTGTATCTGCCGCAAACCACAAAGGCTGAAGATTCTTAGGCTCAAACTTCTTCAACAGCTCATCTGTCGTAAATAATTGGTCAAAAGACAAGTATGCTTCCGCTACCGTCCCCTCAGGGAGCTTCTCTAATCTCTCCCACTCACTGCCATTATCCATACTATTTGCCGCATCATTCTTCCCCTGTGGATATAGAAAGTAATAACCAACACTTCTACTCTCATTCGTCCAGGAATAGTTGTAGAGCCTAGCCCAGCCAAATAGAAGCTTCATTGAATAATCCCCGACAGTGATTTGTTCATCTCCCACTTGTTTCTCTATCTTACTTGTCAGATTCATACTAAAAAATGGACCGGTACCACTGCTCAAATGTACAATCGTATTCGGCTGTGAGACAGCAATAGCGGAAGAAACAACATCACTATAAGTCTCTCCTCTTTCTCCAGTGCCATAAAATATCGCGGTGATGACACTGCTGATAATCAAGAAAATTAAGAACGCAGAAATTACCGTAAAAGTATTCGATATACGGGCTCTCCATTTACCGCGGCGGATGATCTTTTTTTCCTTGCCAGATCTGTTTCTTTTACCCTTTCCGAATTTTATGCTCTTATCCTCACTTGAAGCCGGCTTTTCTTCACCCATGAGTTCATCCAGATAAGCCTGATAAGCTTCCATCTTCTCCAGTTCGCGCTCCACTTCATCCCTATCCTCATCAGCAAGGGTACCTTCGCCGTACCTTCTTAACTTCTCCTTGAACTCCTCACTCATGTTCATTCCTCCTCCGCTCTGCTTCACGCAGCTTCTGTCTAGCTCGAAAGATTAAGATCTTATATTGGGACAGACCCACATTCATAATGTCCGATGCCTCCAGGTAACTAAGACCATGAAAATCATGTAGCAGAAGTGCATGCCTCTGATTGTCCGGTAGCTCACCTATCGCAATCCTCATTTCTTCCCAACGTTCCTGCCGAAGCAGCGTGCTTTCCGTGGTATCTGGATGGGCGAGCTGTTTAAAAAAATCCTCACTCTGAACAGTACTGCGTCCTTCCTTCCGCTTATAATCTACGAAGGCATTGTACGCGACACGGAACAACCACGGCTTAATCTTCTCGTCTTTACAATCCTCCAAATATAAATAAGCACGGTAAAAGGTCTCCTGCATTAAATCTTCGGCCGCGTGATGATCACCACAAAGGGAGCGCAAATAGCGGTAAATATCCATCACATACATCTGATATATTTCATCCAGTGAATTTCGCTTCATGCACTCCCCCCTTAACCTAACCACGTATACTCGCATAAAAAGTTACAGCTAAATTTAGCAACTAGTATGAATATACCAGTATTTCTATGGAAGAATGCGAAAAAAAGCCCGCTGACAAGGAGGTTTACTCCTGCCAACAGGCTTCTTAATAACCAGTTCCTCGAGTTACTCTGCTTACAGAACAACCTCAACTTCTTTGAGCATTTCACTAACAGAGATTAAACCGCCACCGGACAAGTACCAGTAGTTAGGATCAAGGTAAATGATTTTACCGTTTTTAAAAGCATTTGTGTTCTTCACGAGATCGTTCTCAACTGCATCCTTCGCTGAACCGGATTTGCTGCCATCACTCTTCACAGCCGCATCTCTATCTACTACGAACAGATAATCCGGATTCTTGTCGGCTACATATTCGTAAGATACGCTTTGACCATGAGTGGATACTTCGATTTTATCATCCGCTTGTGCAAATCCGAATACATCATGGATAATACCAAAACGTGAACCTGAACCATAAGCACTGATTTTTCCTTCATTGGCAAGAATAATAAGAGATTTTTTACCATCGGCTTTAGCTTTTTCATTCAGAGCTTTAACGGAGTCATTAATAGCAGTAAGTTCAGTCTCTACTTCAGCTTCCTTGCCAAAAATTTGGCCCAGCGTCTTCACATTCTTCGTGAAGGATTCCATGTAATTCGCATTATCTACAGCAACGTACAGTGTAGGTGCAATTTTGCTGAATTCATCATAAGAATCTTGCTGTCTGCCGGAAATGATGATCAGATCAGGAGAAAGACTATTTATTTTTTCGAAGTCAGGCTCTTTCAAACCACCGACATTCTCATATTTGGCATCGCTATATTTAGAGAGATAAGAGGGTACATTGCTTTGAGGCACTCCAGTCACCTCTACGCCCAGTTTATCCAAAGTATCGAGTGTACCGAAGTCAAATACAACGACTTTCTGCGGGTTACTCTTAATCGTAATTTCTCCAAGTTCATGCTTAATAGTAAGCTCTTTGGATTCTGTATTCGGTGCAGTAGTAGCCTCTGTATTGCCTGCCGCTGCTGTATTATTATCTGAAGTTGCTGCATTATTGGAGCCACAGGCCGCCAAGATTACGGCAAGAAACACTGTCATGATTAGTAAAGATACGTTCTTCTTCAAAATATTCACCCCTATAATTTATAGTCAAGCTATTTGAATTATTCGCGTATACGTCAAGAAGCTGGCGCCTATCACTTCTAGCGTTACGTCATAATAATTTCCGAAATATAAGCGGAGTCTTGTTTAAAAATAGACACCAATTTTACGACCAGCTATTGTTTCTATAGGGATATCCATGTCATATACATCCCTAAGCACTGCCGTATCAATAATTTCATCCACCGTACCCGATGAAGCTACCCGCCCATTCTTGAGCGCTACAATGTAGTCAGAGTAACAAGAAGCGAAATTAATATCATGAATGACGAGCACAATCGTCTTGCCCTTCTCTTCTACCAATCGGCGTAACACCTTCATAATTTGTACAGAATGCTTCATATCCAGGTTGTTGAGTGGTTCATCGAGTAAAATATACTCCGTATCCTGAGCCATAACCATCGCAATATATGCTCTCTGACGTTGTCCACCGCTAAGCTGATCAATATATTTATCCTGCATCTCTTGAAGGTCCATGTAAGCAATCGCTTCGTCAACGAACGCTCGATCCTCAGGTGTGAGCTTTCCCTGTGAATAAGGGAACCTTCCGAAAGAAACAAGTTCCTTTACGGTAAGGCGTACGCTGATATGATTGGACTGCTTTAGTACCGATATTTTACGAGCAAGTTCATTACTCTTACAGCTGCCAATTTCCTTTCCTTCGATCAGTACCTCTCCCGCGTCTTTGGAGATAAGTCTACTGATCATGGAAAGCAACGTGCTTTTACCAGCTCCGTTAGGGCCGATAAACGAGGTAATAGTACCCTTTTTAATGGATAAAGACACATCGTCAACGACGGTAATCCCGCCATAACGCTTGGTTACATGCTTAACTTCTACCACGACTTATTCTCCTTTAACAGCAGATAGACAAAGTAGACGCCACCTGCAAAATTAATGATTACACTAACCGTAGTAGTGAATCCAAACACACGTTCAACTAGAAACTGTCCCCCGACAAGCGCTATAATACTTAGCAAAATCGTGCCGGGAATCAGATAGGAATGCTTATACGTACGGAACAACTGATGCCCCACATTGGCTACTAATAAACCCAAGAAAGTGATCGGCCCTACTAAAGCCGTTGATATCGAAACGTAGATGGATACAATAACTAACAGCCTTTTGACTACATAGTCATAATTGATCCCTAAGTTAATGGCTTCATCTTTTCCTAAAGAAATAACATCTAAATACTTCACAAATCGCATGAAATACAGCGTAGTTAGCGCTAGAACAACTGTAGACAATATCAGTAGATCACTGCTGACGTTGTTGAAGCTGGCGAACATTTTTCCTTGTAGAATCAGGAATTCATTCGGATCAATGAGCACTTCCATAAAAGAAGATGCACTCTGGAACATCGTCCCCATAATAAGTCCTACGAGCAGCAGGAAGTATATGTTTTGACCCTCTCTGCGGAACATTAGCTTATACAGCACACCTGAGAACAGAACCATGATGCAAGCTGAGAACAAGAAATTCACATTTTTATTCATAAACGTCATATTTGATGAGCCTAGGGCGTATACACCGAACGTCTGGATCAACATGTACAAAGAGTCTAGCCCCAGAATACTAGGTGTCAAAATCCGATTGTTCGTAATGCTCTGAAAAACTACGGTAGAGACAGCTATCACCGCTCCGGTAATTAAGATGGCCGCCAGCTTTCTCCCCCGACTGGGTAGAACATAATCCCAATTTCCCATAACATGATAGGTCATAAACAAGACGATGAGAGCAACAGCGCTTAAGGATAATATAGTTAGTTTCGTCTTCATCACTAATTCGCCTTTCTTCTCATCAGCAAGTAGATAAATAGACCACTTCCGATGACGCCTACCGTGAGACTGATGGATATTTCGTATGGATATATAATGAGCCTGCCCAGAATATCACAGAACAGGAGAAACACCGCACCTAGAATGGCAGTATGCGCCAGATTTTTTTTCAAGTTATCGCCTATGTATAGCGTTACTATGTTAGGTACAACAAGACCCAGGAATGGAATCGTACCTACGGTTAAAATAACAACTGAAGAAATTAACGCTACAATCACCAATCCTACGTTCACTACCGCTTTGTAGTTCATACCGAGATTGACGGAGAAATCCTCCCCCATCCCGGCAACGGTGAACTTATTGGCGAAAACATACGCGAGAATGACAAGTGGAATACTGATATAGATTAATTCGTATTGACCCTTAATAATCGTTGAGAAATCGCCAAGCATCCAAGATGAGATATTCTGAACCAAATCATTTTTGTAAGCAAAAAATGTAGTAATCGAGCCTACAATGTTCCCGAACATGAGTCCGACCAGCGGGATAAAAATACTATCCTTGAACTTGATCCGATCTAAGATTCTCATAAATATAAATGTTCCCAGTAGGGCAAAAACAAAAGCAACGAGCAGCTTCTGCATCGGTGTCGCCCCTGTGAACAGCATCAGGGACACGAGAATACCGAATTTCGCGGAATCCATCGTGCCCGCCGTAGTGGGAGAAACGAATTTATTCCGTGATAATTGCTGCATAATTAATCCGGCAATACTCATGCTTACACCAGCTATAATCAGTGCAGCTAAGCGTGGAATCCGGCTGACTAACAGAGTCTGCATCTGAGATTCTGTAAGCGAAAAAAGATCCAAAGGTGAAATGTCTTTTACGCCTATAAACAAAGATATAAATGAGAATACTATTAGAAGTAGGGACAAATATTTTAGTTTCATGAGTTGTTCCTTATCTGTTTAATAGTTAAATAGTTTGGGAAATAGATGATATTATCGGTATTGATAATGATTTTCATTTGCACTATGTTCGATTATACCTAAGCCCACTTTGAGGGTCAACCCTTTCGTATAGTAAAATTTAAAACAATTGAATTTTATAAATAACATTAAAAAAGAGACACCCTAATAGGCATCTCTTTATCACATGATCTATTTCCGCTAGCTATAGCAGTTATTTATACTTGTGCCAATCCTGATTACTGTTCTCCAACAGATGTGCAAAATCATTCTCAAGCCGCTTTTGCTCAGCTTTTCGCTGATCTTCAACCGCTTTACGAGCAGCTTCCTTGCGGTCATTCTCTTCCGCTTTCAACGCATCAGATTGTGCCTTCAGCTTTCCAAGAACATCACTGCTCAACAGGTCTTTTAGCGTAGCTGGTCCATCGGTCGCAGCAGGACGCGGAGTGGTAGGCATTTTCTTTTTTTTAGCCACTGTCAATCATCCCTTCTAGTTATGAATTAAATTGGAATTTGTTTAAATTATTGGTCTTTTCGTTTATAATGTTCACTAAGAGGTGAGCCATATGAAGTCCACTGATTTATGTCCCCAGCTACAAAAAAGTATGGATATTATCGGCAGGCGTTGGACAGGTTTAATTATCTACCAGCTCCTCCAAGGACCGCAACGTTTCAATGTGATTGAAGCAGCCTTGCCCATCAGCGGAAGATTGCTCTCCGAACGACTTAAAGAGCTGGAACTGGAAGGGATTGTCCTTCGAGAAGTATTCCCTGAGACACCTGTGCGAATCCAATATTCTTTAACGGATAAAGGACTTGCCTTGGAGACAGTTATCCGGGATTTGCAGCGTTGGTCAAAAATATGGATTGATTGTGACACAAATAGCGTAAGCTCAACATTCAAAATGTAAGCGTTTCAATTGTGGCAGTTAGATTTTAAGTCCAACAATCACTAAATCACGTTCTATACCATCCAATTCAGCTACACCGGGTAGTAATCCCCACTGCTTAAAACCGAATTTTTCTAGCAAACCAAGGCTTGGATCATTATGTCCGAACACAAAACCAACTAGATTCTTAATGCCGAGACTAGGTGCTTTCTCAATGGCCTCTTTCAAAAGAATTCTACCGGCTCCACCACCACGGAACTTTTCACTCACGTATACACTAATTTCTGCTGTTGCATTATACGCTGGACGACCATAGAAGGATTGAAAGCTGAACCATGCCGCAATCTCATCTCCCTGCCTAAGTACCCATAAAGGACGATGGTGGCTGTTATGCTCATTGAACCATTTTTCTCTGTCTGCAACAGTAATAGGTTCCAGATCCGCAGTTACCATCCGTCCAGCAATCGTTGAGTTATAAATCTCCACAATAGCTGCTAAGTCTGTAGGTTTTGCATCTTCAATCCTGCTATTCTCCCAATTCATCCCTTGATTCCTCCAAATGTGTTAATTCACTCAGGCCGACCTGCTCCTGGCTCCATTGCCACAGCCGCTGCGCCTCTTGTTTATTCTTCGCTCTGGGAGTCAGCTCCTGATTCTTTCGTCGATAATAATATTGACCGGTTACCTCTTGCAAATCCGATTCCGTAGCCAAATAGATCGCTGTATCGGCTCCTTGTTCAGGAGTTAAAAAGAAGTATGACAGCAGCTTAAGGATCGACTTGCCAAAGCCTGTCTCCCGGTTAACACCTATATTTGTGCCCACTGCTCCTGGATGCACGCAATTCACCGTTACTCTTGTCCCTTGCAGGCGTGCTGCCAACTCTTTCGTGAACAGTATATTGGCTAACTTGGATCGAGCATAGGCTTTTGCGGGATTGAAACGGCGTGCGAGAGTTGGATCTTCATAGTGAAGTGCACCTATTTTGTAAGCACCGGAAGCAACCACAACGATACGGCCTTGCTCTGCTGCTTTTAAAGGCTCCAGTAACAGATTCGTGAGCAAAAAATGACCCAAATGGTTCACACCAAGATCCATCTCAAAGCCGTCCTTCGTAAGCTGACGCTTAATCGTGACTACCCCAGCGTTATTGATGAGTATATCTAGAATCGGATATTTCCGGGTGAATTCCTCCGCAAAACTGCGAATGCTCTCCAGCGAGGCCAGATCACACAACATCAGCTCGATATCCACGGAGTGGCTCTTTTGCTTGGCGGCAGCCAGTGCTTCCTCTCCACGCTGGCGATTACGGCATACCATAATTACTTTGGCTCCCTTGCGAGCCAGTTCAACTGTCGTCGCTAGCCCCATACCAGAATTTGCTCCAGTTACAAGTGCAATTTTACCTCTCATCCCAAGAATCACTCCTCTCTCAACAACCGTACCCCAATAAGCTTCCGCCTAACCTTACGAGAAGTATATTTAAGATTATGTTACACCAACTAGTAGGCTCAAGAAAAGCTTCTTGTCAGGTTTTAAAAGTATAGGTGATCAAATATGCATCCTTCTTTACGGAAAGCTTGCGAATAGGCATGTTATGATTAGCCAACGATAGATGTAGTCCGTCTCGTGCGTCTAGTCTATTTTTGATCTATAATAGGAATATTGCAGTTCTAATCGTGAAGTTGAAAGGGGAACACCAACTATGAATAATGCTCTGACAAGCCTAGAGCAGCAAATGGCGGGCGAAGGCCTTGATGCCCTGCTCGTAACAGATCCCAAACATGTTTACTATTTAACCGGATTCGCCAGCGATCCGCATGAACGTTTTCTCGGTCTGCTGTTGATACGCGGAGAAGAGCCAATGCTCATTCTACCCGCACTAGATGCAGAAGCGGCTCAAGCAGCTTCTTCGGTCACCAGAATCATAACTCATAATGATACCGATAATCCCTATAACCTGCTTAAAGATTGTTTCGGCAGCAGTAAGCTAGGTACTCTTGGTATAGAGAAGGAACATTTCTCAGTAGCCCGTTTTGAGCATCTAACCGCAGCCGTTCCAGCAGAACGTTTTAGTGATATAGGTCCATTGCTGCGTAGCATGCGCTCCAAAAAGACCCCAGATGAAGTTAAACGCATGAAACATGCCGCTGAGCTAGTTGAGGAAGCTTTGCGCCGCGTGCTTACCCATGTGAAAACAGGCGTTACAGAAAACGATTTAGTAGCGGAACTGGAATATCTAATGAAAAAGGTTGGCGCTTCCGGCCCTTCCTTCGACACTATGGTGCTTTCTGGTCCAAAAACAGCCCTGCCTCACGGTGTTCCAGGCAACCGGGTCATTCAGCCAGGCGACTTCCTGATGTTTGATATTGGGGTGTATGCTGATGGTTATGCTTCTGATATTACACGTACCTTTGCTATTGAATCCGTGGACGACAAGCTAATCACGATCTATAACACCGTGCTGGCTGCCAACGAAGCTGGGATCGCTGCTTCCAATCCTGGAGCTCCTTTCGGTTCTGTCGACAAAGCTGCGCGTGATGTGATTGAGGAAGCCGGATTCGGAGAATATTTCTTGCACCGTGTCGGACACGGACTGGGTATGGATGTTCATGAATATCCATCACTCCATGGACAGAACGATGACATTATCGAGATCGGCAATGTATTCACCGTTGAGCCAGGGATTTATGTACCGGGACTAGCGGGTGTGCGTATCGAAGATGATCTGATTATTACAGCTGAAGGTGCGGAAACCTTAACAAGCTTCCCTAAGGAACTGACTATTCTTCATTTGTAGAAAAGAAAATATCAAGAGTATCCGAAAGATATTAAAATCAAAGATAGCCCATCCCTAATAAGTTGGACATGAATCACTTTCAACTTACTGTGATGGGCTTTCTCTTTTCCCCGCACCATACTCGACTTGTTCAGACCCTTTCAAATCTATAATCCCTTTCAACCTTACAAACTCTTGTTTTATAAGTGAGTTTCAACATTTCATCTGCCATTTCCGCATATTGGTTATCTCCATCAGTTCGTTCAGATGTAAAAATCACTGCATATAAGGTGGTTTTGATGTTTTAGCAATCTCACTCATGACTTTGCCTCCGTTTTTTGGTTATTAATAGGCACATTTTTTTGCTTTCTCCATTAATTTATACTATATTAGCGCTTGAATAGAAACGAGCTGTTCAGTGAAAATAAAGTATCAGACTGGAGCTGTTGATTTAGCGTGGTTTTTGAATTGAAGAATTGCCAGCTTTTGAAAAATAAGTAGACTGCTGCTATTGTCATTGAACTAACGTTTCCCGTTTGTTCAAAAACTTTGTGTTAAAATACATTCCTAACAACTGCAGTTGTATTTTCCAGAATTCTCTCTCAGTTATAAGTTTTCTAATCCCCAATCGCTGTAGGTGTATTTTTTATTATGATAAACGTGTTTGAAATCTCTACAAAAATTCAGAAGTTTTCGGCTTCTTGTTTCAAAAGATCTATCACATGTCACTTATGGTAAGGTTCACCGTAACGGGGCTAGCGGCGAAAAAAGTAAAAGGAGCTGCCGCGGCATGCTCCTTCGCTTAACGCTCTTAATGCTTCGATCGTCTTCTCAAGGTTTTTTGACGTGGTATGCTAATTTGCGAATGATCTTCACACAGGATAGCCTCCCTATCGTCAAGCTTGTTCCGCTGCCTTTAGCAATCGAAGCAACAGCCCCTTACGCGGTTCCTGCGCCTTTCGAGCCAATACAGCCAGCTTCTCCGCCTTGCCTAAAATCGGATACAGCACTCGTTCGGCCTCGTAATTCGGTAAAGCCTCGACATGCTGCACCAATAGCGATAGCTTGTCTTCACTTTCCAGTTCAGGCTGAATCCTCAGCTTCAGCGAATCATGAGAGCAACGCAGGCAAGCGATCAAGGCGGGCATCGAGCGTTCGGTTATGCCATGGGTCTCGGCGAAAACAGCCGTGAACTTGTCCTGCACCAGCTGATGCTCCTCGTCTACAAGGGCCATATAGGTCTCTACCAACGGAAAATAACGCTCGTCCGTGAGTCCCAACCCGAATACGGCATAACTGCCCGGCATGACGCTTTTCTCACCTTCCGTATCCTCGTACCACACGAACTCTTCCATCGCCTCACGAGCGTATTCCTCCAATAACGGGTACAGCTCGGAATAGGCCAGTGCATTTGCGAAAAAACGATGCGTATCCGATTTGGCAAGTCCTTTAATGGGTAATGCCTCTCTCACGCTGGATTTTAGCTTGATTTTGTAGCTTTTTGGGAAACCCTTCCGTAGTAGGGAGAGAATGAACGAAATCGCCCGTTCGTACGCACCAGCCTCTTCTTTACGAATAACGACCGTAATGATGGAAAACACATCGTTAGCCTTGCATTCAGTCAACTCGTCACGCAGATGAATGTCTTCACGCGCGAAGGTGTCGCTACCTTCCTTCAACATGCGTTCGGCTTTGCCGCTGCCCAGCTGCCTCGCAAGCTCCAGAAAAGTCATGCCCTTGGCTTTACTGTAACTTGGCTCGTAACGAAGAATCATCACAGCGCCGTACAACAGCAGATCGATAGGCTGGTTCGGCTCATCCATATGCTTGAGAGCCTTATCCGGCTTGATTCCATTTTCATTGGTTTTGTATTCGGAAAGCGTAACATCATAGTGACGTGGCAGGAATACTTCCTCGGTCCAGTGGGTTAAAGCTCGAATGATATCGCTTCGATGCTCCCTCAGCGCTTGCGCCCGTTCTTTATTCAACGCCTGAATCCGGTCAAATATAGCAATCGTCCGTCCGACGTCCGGTTCGTTGAACAAATACGGGTCCAACAGATGGCGTGTCAAAAAGAAAGTTTCTAACGGCTTTGTCGGGTAAGCACCCTTCTCCAGTTTTTGCTCGATATAGGACTCAACCCGCTCCAGAAGCTGCCGCTTTTTCTCTTCATATATGATGTCAAACACCGTTAATCTCACGGGCCCGTCTGCCGTTGCGAATCTTCCCTTCAAGGTAAATCGGTAATCGATAAGGGCCGACGTATGCAACTTGTCCAGTTTCTCCCTTACGATGCTCGTCAACCGGGGCTGCACCTCATGCAAGACCTCCTCCTGCGTAAAAGGAGACGCCTTCATCGACTTGCGCCCTGAAGCATTCCTTCTAAAATCCGAACTGCCAACGCTAGTCCTACCCGGTCGATAATCCAGCACAATGTCGTTAAAAATGCCCACTTGCAGCGTGGTACGCCTGACAGCGCCCTCCACGTCCTTTCGTTTCTCTTGTTCCTCAAACCACTCATAAATTGCCGCTTTCATCTCTTCCAGTGCTTCTTCCTGTAGTGCGTTCATGGTCTCCCGCCTTTTCCACATGTTTCTTCGCTCATCGCACCCAAAATATCGTTTTTTTCCCTTCGGAAAATTCACTATCCTTGCGATTTCCGAGCAGCCAGCAGTAACAATTCCAACCCTCCGACATTTTCAGCTCTACACCACTTGCAATCCATTTATCGGCTAGTTCTTGCGCAATATCCGTTACTGCCAAAGTTACTGCTACCACAAAATCCGATAGCATAGCTGCCTCAATCCACCGTTCAAAATCCGCCTCAGACATTACTTTAGGATCCGGGATCACTCCTGCAAAGTACATAGAGTCGTATTTCCATGTAGCTTAGAGCGGCCAAGGTTGCTCCTCATTAAATCACTTATTTATCACCTAGCTTTATCCCCACTATTCAACCTGTTATGTACATGAAAAGTTACCTTTGTCCCTGTACCTAACGTACTTGTGATATGGAGTCCTGTTCCAAAGTGTCGTTTTAATCGCAGATCCGTATTAATCAATCCGACGCCTGAACGACTATCTGCTTTCCTTTCTAATATTCCTTGCAATTGGACCTCGTCTATTCCGTCCCCATCGTCTTCAACGGTTATCTCTGCATGCGTCTCATAGACAGAAATCCGAATAAGAATCGTTCCTCCACGATTGCGCTTCATTATGCCATGTCTTATCGCATTTTCAACGAGAGGCTGGATCGTAAGAAATGGGACTTTTATGTCCCCACGGTCATCCGTCTCCCAAATAACCTGTAACCTTTCTTCAAACCGAACCTCTTCAATATATAGATAAGAACGTACTAGACTTAACTCCTCTTCGATCGGAACAAGCCTATCCATGTTTTGAAATTCAAATTTATTCCTCAGAAAATTGCTGAATTCATCGAGCAAAATACGCATCTTATCCAAATTAATATCACTTAAAGCTGTTACAGCATTCAACGCATTAAATATAAAATGAGGCTGGATTTGCGCTTGCAGCCATGCAGCTTCTAATCGCAGTTGTTCTCGAACCGATTGTTTAATCGTAGCTAACGCCTCAATCCGCGATTTTATTTCTATTGCTTCCACTGGCTTCGTCACATAATCGTTTGCCCCCGCTATAAAGCCGCTCTGAATATCTTTCGGTTGGCTTCTTGCGGTAAGGAGCAATACAGGGAGCTCCGTGAGTGTAAACCGCTCACGAATCATTCGTGTCAGCTCATAACCGGACATCTGTGGCATCATGATATCGGAGATGACCAGATCCCATTCCTTAGTGTCCAGTACAGCTAATGCCTCTTTACCACTCGTTACCATCGTTAAATCATATTCGTCTGGTGGTAGTATGGCTTCAAGTACTTGAAGGTTGACAGGATCATCATCAACAACTAATAGAATCGGACGTTCACGATTCATTTCTATTAAAGTTGTTTGATTGGTAGCTGGGGGAATCTTCACTTTTTCCATATACACTGAGGAGGCTATTTCTTGAATCGGCATGGATTGTAATGGTTCAAATGAGTTGGTCAATTCATTCTCTTCCTCCTCTTCCAAACCTGCTAGCCTTAATGAAAATGTGAATTTTGAGCCCTCTCCTAAAACAGAGGACACTACTAACGTACCTCCATGAAGCTCAACCAGTTGCTTGCTTATACTTAAACCCAACCCAAAGCCACCATCAATCATAGTCTCACTCGTGCTGGCTTGCTCGTACGGACGGAATAGGCGCTTAAGCATGTTCTCATCCATTCCGATCCCGGTATCAGCAATAACTATATAGGCTCGTCCATCTTTTACAAAAGCTTGAATCGAAATGACCCCATCATTCGTATATTTCACAGCATTATGAAGTAAATTGAAAACGATTTGAACAACCCGGTTCTCATCCGCATTTACTGGAGGAAAATCTTCAGGAATTTGATTTGCAATTTTTACAGACTTCACATCTGCATTTAATTGCAGCATATCAAGTACTCCGGTCACAATTGGCTGAATATATATGACTCTTTTGTGTATGCGCGGATTGCCTTCCCGTAAACTCATCACATCAATTAAATCGTCTAATATCAATGTCATTCGACGTCCTACAGATAAACCTGTTTCAAGCTCTTTGATACTCCTTTCCTGCAACAAATGCCGCTCCCGTTTTAAAACGGATTGTGACATATTAAGAATACTATGAAGCGGATTTTTAAATTCATGAGAAGTATTTGCTAGGAATTGATCTTTATGGTCATTCATCCTTTGCAATGTTGTCGCAAGCTCTTTCGTGTTCGCATGCATGATAAAATAATCTTTAAACCATACAGAGGCTAAACAAGCTATCGCAATAATCAAATCGAACGGATAATAGACAAGACTCAAACCGCTATCCAGCAAGATTAACGACCAAAGAGCATAGTTCATCAACGCAAGAAAAGAGAAAAGCAGTAAAAGATTGCTCTTTAAATCTTTAATTACTTTTTTAAACATCGTAATCAGCGTTATAACTGCAGCAGTACCACCTAATACATAATAAATAGGGAAGAGCATGATCACCTGAGTTGGATTTAAAAACAACGTGATGCCGGCAGTCCCTAGATTCATTATTTTATAGACAGGGTACATCCTACGCCAATATGGAAGCTCGCGATGATTCGTACACTGGAGCAAAGCATAGGCTGCAATAACGAAAGCAATATTAGTCAGCCTAAAATCCCAATCAATTCCAATGTAAAATAACTGATGGAACAACTTCTCATCCGTACTAAAGACACTCGTGATCGTTACACATAATGCAAGCAAACTAAAATAAAGCAGCTTCTTTTCCTTATTTCCTATTAAATACAAAATAAGTGCATAGACAGCGTGCATAATAAAAATAATTGCTGCTAAAAACTGCATAAAAATGGAAGTCTTCATCTCTTTGGCAATGGCTTCTTCTGAACCGAATTTTATGGATCGGACAATGCCCCCGCTTCGACTATCCACATAATTTGCCGCCTGAATCACGAGTTCGATTACACCGTTGTCATCTGCTGTAAAGGTTGTAGAATAAGGTAGGTCCTTCGAAATATATTCATCCTTTGTTGTCGCCACCTGTCCGGATTTAGTAAGTAATCGACCGTTTACATATAATTCTGATGCAGTGCGTACACTGGGTACACGAATACTATAATTAAGATGCTTCGCCGGGTCTACATAAAGAAGCAAACGATAAGAGCCATACCCGTATGGAGATGGCTTGTCAGCATGCAAAACTTCACTCCATCCTCCCGGTACCTGAATGTGTCTTGGCGCATTATCGCCTAACATTTGTTGTCGACTACCATCTATCAACCATTGCGAGGGATAAAACTCCCATTCCCCATCAAGTAAGTGAATGCTGCCATCTTCTGCATTCCAATTGCGTAAATCGAATTGCCCATTATGAATTGACGCCTGTTTGGGATATTGAAACGCTTCCATCCATAAAATGCGAAAACCGGTTAAAATAACTAATATGAAAACTAGCAATAATATTATATAGCTCTTTTTCATTTGATATTTGGATGAGTGAGTTTCCACGAAGTATTTCTCCCCTAGTCATTTTCTTCTAAGACATTTAAATAAGTACTCTCCATAATTTACCACAGTTAATATAGGAGAAACAGACGATAAAGACATCTTGATGTCTATTATATAGAAATACCAACTTGGAATTTCGCGAGTTTGTTGTTCACAAGAAAACTATAGCATGTTCTTTTCAACTAAACTGCCAGTTAGTTGAACAAATAAAAAAACGGCTGCCTAAGCAACCGCTGTTCCACTAACGTACCCCGTGAGCTCAATGATCTGAAGAAATTATTTCACTCAAGCTATTCCTCAGAAATCTCTACGTACTATCTTAACCCAATTTGACGCTGAAATTAGGCATTAACCTTGCCTAGGGCGAATATCTTAACGGGGAAATACATTAAAAAAATGAGGCGATACACTTGGGATACTTCGTTACTGTGGAACCGGGCGTAAAAGTATTTATAGAGGACATCAATCCGAAGGGAAATAAAACGATACTTTTTATTCATGGCTGGCCGCTAAACCATAACCAGTTCGAATATCAGTTCAATTTCCTTCCTAAGCTCGGATATCGTTGTATCGGAATGGACTGGAGAGGATATGGCAATTCGGATAAACCATTCGATGGTTACGGTTTCGATAGATTAGCAGATGATCTTCGTATGGTCATCGAAGCGTTACAGCTAAAAAACATAACACTGGCAGGACACTCTACCGGAGGAGCGATCTCAATTCGTTATATGGCTCGTTATAAAGGGTACGGGGTATCTAAACTCGTCTTAATCGACGCTGCGTCTCCATCAAGCGTTCCAAAAGAATTTACGAATAAAATCATCGAAGAGACAAACAATGACCGTCCGAAAATGCTGCAAAACCAAACGGAGAGCTTTTTCTTTCAGTACATTTCTGAAGCGAAATCCGAATGGTTCTTTCTAATGGGTTTACAAGCTGCGAATTGGTCGACCTCCGCCATTATGGTCACGCTAAGAGACGAGAATGTTTACAACGATCTTGGACAAATCGATGTGCCCACATTAATTATTCATGGAATTCATGATAAAGTCGTTCCGTTTACCCAAGCTCAGGAAACAAATAAACTGATTAAAAATTCGCAATTAGTTCCATTCCAATACAGCGGCCATTGCCCTTTTTTGGAGGAGCGTGATAGATTCAACCAACTATTATCTTCTTTTGCATAACGCCTCGGATTAGCCGCACCATCGCTCCCAATAATATAGTCCGATAATGCCCGATGATTGAGCAAACCTGCCCGTTAGCTTAATAAAGCAGCGTCAATCTAATACCTAGCTTTCAGTTCATTAATTCATCTTTTGGATACAACTGCTCTGCTGACATCTTCACGCCTGCATTCCCCACATCCCGCGAATCGACTCTGCCTCTTTGACCATCCTGCCGACTAGTTCCGAGACCGTAGGGGTATCATGGATCAACCCTGTCACTTGGCCTGCCCAGCCGATGCCCTCTTCTTTGACATCATCATAAATCCAGCGCTTATTGGCTGCACCGCTAATATATTCTTTTAAGGCTTCATAAGTCGGAGTCACACGCTCAATTTCGAGAATCTTATCTATGTACTCACTACGTAGCACTCGCGCGGGCGCTCCGATAGAGCGTTTGATTACGACTGTATCTGACTCGGAGCTTTCTACTAGGGCTTTTTTATAAGAAGCAGCCGCATGAACACATTCAACCGTAGCAACGAATCGTGTGCCCATTTCAATTCCCTCAGCCCCCAGTGCATGGGCCGCCATCCATCCGCGGCCATCCCCGATCCCGCCTGAAGCAATCACAGGAATATCAACCGCATCAACTACTTGAGGAACGAGCACCATAGTCCCTACATCATCACGTCCCAAGTGGCCTCCTCCCTCCTGCCCAACAACAATAACTGCGGAAGCGCCTAATTGTTCAGCTTTTTGGGCTTGTCTACGTGAAGAGACGAGCACGAGCGTTTTAATATCAGTCTGCTGTAGCATTTCCAGTATTGGGGCCGGATTCCCACCGGTGATACTCACCACGGGAACCTTCTCGTCGATGGCGACCTGTACCCGATCTTCATAACCGATACCATGCACACCGATGGCAAAATTAACGCCAAAAGGCTTGTCGGTCATAGTACGGACCCGTTCGATTTCTGAACGTAACGCCTCTGCGCTCGGAAGACTCATCGCTGTAACCTGACCCAATCCACCAGCATTCGAAACGGCAGCGGCGAGGTCTGCGTAACCTAAATAAGCAAGTCCACCTTGAATAATAGGATACTCTATGTGCAATAACTCCGTAATACGGGTGTTCCATTTCATCTTCATCTACACCTTTCCTATCTTTAACCACAGCAGAATCACAGCAAATAAAAGAGCAATTCCCCCTGCCAGATAATCCATTTTCTGAAATTGCAAAACCCTATAAGAAGTTCTTCCTTTACCATTTCCATAAGCACGCGCATCAATCGCATAGCTCAGCTGTTCAGCACGTTGAATCGTCGTGAAGAGCAAAGGAATAATGATCGGGACATAAGCAAATATCCGTTTAGGCAGTGATAATGCTGTAAGGTCATAACCTCTAGCCTTTTGTGCGAGCAGAATACGATCCAGCTCCTCCTTGATGGTAGGAATAAACCGGATCGCAATCACTATCATTAAGGAGAATTGTTCTACGGGTACCCCAATTTTGGATAGAGGTGCAAGTAGCTTTTCAAGACCATATGCTAAGTCTAGCGGTTTAGTCGTTAACGTTAATACTGAGGCTAATAAGATGAGCAATATAATACGCCAAACAAAACGTAATCCTGTTCGCAGTCCCTCTTCAGTTACCTCAATAAAGGACCACGACCAGAGAATCGTTCCTTTGGTGAACACAGCATTATACAGAAGGGTAAACAGCAAAACAAATAATAACGGCCGCAGCCCCCGCCAGAAGAAATGAATAGGAACCTTCGACAGCAGCAAAATTCCGAATACAAAAACAGTTGCAACTCCATAGCTAAGCCATGTTCCAAGCATCAGAAAGCTAAGCATGAGAATCACGATACTAACAAGCTTTATACGAGGATCTAAACGATGGAAAATCGAATGCGTCTCCACATATTGACCCACAATTACGGAATCAGCCATGTTGACGCCCCCTCGAATGCCAAATTGGCTGAACAGCATCGAAGATATCCTGCTCTTTACAGCTAGCAACCTCTATTTTTTGGCCAGATAGTTCCTCTACTAGCTTCAAAAGCTGTACGGGCTCAGGCATGGACAAGCCCAGCTCCACCAATAATTCTTCCTTTTCCATAAATAGTGTTCTGGGGTCAAAATGTCCTTCTAGCTGACCTTTATGGAAAACCAAAACCTCATCCGAGTACTCAGCAACATCCTCCATCTGATGCGAAACGAAGAGAATGGTGCGCTGATTTTGTTGCTGCCAAGTCTTCAGTAGCTTCAGCAAAGATACTTGGCTAGCTGGATCTAGCCCCGCTGTCGGTTCATCCAAAATTAGCAGCTTCGGATTCGTCATCAGCACGGAGGCAATGGCCACACGGCGCTTTTCTCCACCGCTTAATTGGAATGGATTTAACGGGAGAATGCCCTCTGACAGACCCACTTGCGGTAAAATCCTTTCAATCGCCTCCGTGATTTGCTGGCGTGAAGCACCCTGCAGATTCAGTGCAAAAGCAAGCTCCTTTTGCACCGTGGTTTCGAATAGCTGATGCTCCGGATATTGAAAAACAAAGCCCAGCTCCGGGACCACCTTTAATTGTCCCTTGGCATCTCTTGGAGCAGGCTGCTGATCAATCCAATACTCTCCTTTTACGGTGGGAATCAAACCCTTCAGCACTTTGACAAAGGTAGACTTTCCTGCACCCGTGGGACCAATAATCGAAATCCATTTGCCCGCAGTAATGGTGCAGTTTATATTGTGCAAAGCCACATGATCAGCATAGTTTACACTTAAATTATCTAATTTGTAGACCATTGTGATCGAATTATCCCCTTCCAATCGGCTGTTGGCGGCACTTCTGAATGGAGCAATGCATGTACACGCACGGCAAAAGGCAGTTGTAATTGATAGTCCGCAACAGGCATCGTTTCAAAAAAAGCCAGTGGAGCACCATCATACTCAAGTCTCCCTTGATGCAGGAGTAATAATCGTTCTGCTGAAAGCACTTCCTCCATATGGTGAGTGATCTGAATAATGGTCAGACCTTGACGATGCAGCTCTTGCATAATGGCAAGCACCTGCTGCCTTCCCTGAGGATCAAGCATAGAGGTGGCTTCGTCAAAAATAATGACTTGCGGGCGCATCGCCAATATAGCCGCAATAGCGACACGTTGCTTCTGACCTCCAGAGAGCTGATGTGGCATAGCGTCCAGGTAATCCTCCATATGAACAGCCTGCAAGGCATGCTCCAATCGGCTGCGCATTTCCTCCCTTGGCACACGAACGTTCTCCAAACCAAAAAGCACCTCATCCATAACGGTTGTGGTGATAAATTGATCCTCTGGATTCTGAAAAACAAAGCCAATTTGCTGATGAATATCTGCAAGATCAGCTGGCTTTGTGGTGTCTAGGCCCTTAAACTGTACAGCCCCTTTTCGCGGCAGTAGCAGTCCGTCCATGAGCTTTGCAATGGTGGATTTGCCAGAGCCATTCGCGCCAACAATCGCCACAAACTCCCCCGCTTCTATCGTAAAGCTGATATCCTCTAGGACAGGCTGACCCTTTTTATAATAAAAATGAACTTGATCGAAGGTAAGCATTTATTCACTCCCCTTTTGACGATGCCAAGCAGCGAAAAATGCCCCAATGCTGTTCTCGGAAAATGCAGGTGCAGGCCTCTCCCATTTCGTCACTTTTGATCCATTCACAGCAAAGATTTCACCGGTTAAATCCGCGTCAGACTCACTCAATAATGCTGTCACAAAGGAAGCAATATCCTCCGGGCCACCTATTCGCCAAAAGTCTGGGAACGGTTCATTACGACTGGCATGTTTCGCTTTCAAATGATCAATGACAGGTCTGGTCATATCTGTTAAAGCGGCTGGCGAAATCGCATTGACTCTAATTCCATCACGTTTCAGCTCCGCTGCTAGTGTCCACGTCATTCCAAGTATTCCAGCTTTGGCTGCACTATAATTCACCTGACCCACAGAACCTGTTAGTCCAGCCGTAGAGGTCATCAACAGGATATCGCCACCTGTCTGGCGCATATATGGAAGTACGCGTTGAATGCTATAGTAGGTGCCATTTAGATGTACATCCAGCACACCCTTCCACTCTTCATCCGTCATCCGTAGACATTTCTGATCCTGCAAATTCCCAGCGTTAGCTATCAATACCTCAATACGGCCATACCGTGTAATAACCTCATCCACCATTGCAGTGACCGCAACTGGATCTGCTACATTAGCAGAGTATCCTGATGCCTCACCACCCGCCTGACGAATCTCATGGACAACCTCATCGATTAAGACTTGTTTTGTACCATTTACAATCACTATATAACCGGACTTGCCGAGCTGCACGGCGATACTGCGACCAATCCCTCTGGTTGCTCCAGTAATTAAGGCTACTTTGTTCATCACTACACCTCTTTCACTGAAAAAGCTCCCGTAGCAATAACATCGCCAACTTCTGTTGTAAGAGTCACTTTAACCATGCAGTCATCCTCCGCAAAATCAAAAATCACGACATTATCTACCTCTATAGGCTTAAGAAATTTCATATCATATTGAGTGATCCACTGTGCCTGATGCTCCTCGATATATAAGGATTGGGCTAATCCCATTAGATACATCCCATGCGCAATGGGCCGCTTAAATCCAGCCTCAGTTGCAGCATCCTCATCTAGATGAATAGCGGCCAGATCTTGGGAAGCTGCTGCATATTGCCGGATAGCCTCAGCCGTTATGCATTTTCTCATCATGATCATCACCTACCCGAATTAACACCGTTTCTGCGGTGACTATAAGCTCGCCTTCACATTTACAAACCAGCGTATGTGTGTAAAAGGTCAGCTTGCCCTGCCGGCCATCTTTTTGCACCTTGCTCGTTAATGCTAATTCACAATCTAACGTCATCCCTGCCGTAATCGGAGCTTGATATGAGAATTTCTGAGTGCCGTGAAGCAAGGGCTCTCCCTTGCTAAGCCAAGGAATATCGAAGGCTTGCCAAAAAATAATAGGCATCGTAGAAGGAGCAATCAGATTGCCATTAGTCGTCTGCACGGGTGCCTCAATACTCTGTGCGTAATCCGATATCCACTCAGCAGTCATAAGAATCTGATGTCGGACGCTGTTCATTCCGTAACCTCCACAAGCGTAGCCAGCCCCAACCCGCCGCCAATGCCCAAAGTGGCAAGTCCCCTTTGATAAGGCGTATGCTGCATTTCAGCACATAAGCGAGTCATTAAAATCGCTCCGGACGCCCCATATGGATGACCGATAGCTAATGCGCCTCCTCCAAGATTGACCTTTTCCTGTGGGATCTGAAGCTCATTCAGTGAGGCTAGAACTTGCGAAGCAAAGGCTTCATTAAACTCTACGATATCTAAATCGGCTATGGTCAGCTGTTGACGATGTAACACCTTTTGTACAGCTGGAACTGGGCCCATACCTAAATAATTCGGATCTACACCTGCTGCTTGCGCATCTACGACACGCAGGATAGGTTTAAGCTTGAGTTGCCGACATTTCTCACGGGACATCATTAATAGAAGCGCCCCACCATCATTAATAGGACAGGCATTTCCAGCGGTGACAGTACCCTTTTCTTCAAAGATTGAAGGTAGCTTTCGCAGCTTGTCCAGGCTCGTATTAGCCCTTGGACATTCGTCGGTGTTCACCCACTCCCCCTCAACCAGAAGAGGTACAATCTCCTGCTGAAACCTACCACTTTGCTGAGCATGAACGGCCTTCTGATGGCTTTTCAAGGCATATTGATCCTGCTCTTCTCGCGAAATCCCATACTTCCGCGCTACATTTTCCGCAGCAATTCCCATATCCGGATCACCGTAAGCGCTAGGTGTAAAATGAGCACGGGTATATAGCTGCGGAACCCCCATCAAGGTTTGGGGCTTAGCCATTTTCCAAGGGGCACGACTCGTGCTCTCAACACCGCCCGCTAAATAAATCTCACCTGCGCCACTTTGAATAAGCCGTGCTGCTATATTAATGGCCTCTAGCCCAGAACCGCACTGCCGATCAACAGTAACGCCCGGAACCGAAACAGGCAGTCCCGCTTCAAGCGCAGCTACCCGGGCAATATTCCCACCCGGACCGACCACATTTCCAATAATCACATCATCGATCATATCTACGGGCAGATTCGTCTCTGCCACAATATGCTGAATAAGCGGCGCCAGTAATGCTTCCGGCTCAAATGTACTTAATAAGCCGCCCATCCTGCCAATCGGTGTACGTTTTGCCATAACAATTACTGCTTCTATCATACCATCGCTCTTTTCACATAGTCTTTCATCGCTTGCCGGGCAATTTTGCCACTGCTTGTATAGATAAACTCATCAACTGTCAGCAGTTGCTTCGGCGCTTTGTAACTTGCTAAATACTGGCGACAATAATTCTTTATTTCGTCTATAGATAAATGCTTTGCACCATTCCATTTCACGAGGACTGCCAGCTGTTCTCCCCAATAATCGTCAGGGACGCCAAGCACCATTACTTCTTGTATTTCCGGAAGATGCTCCAGTACTCGCTCTATTTCCTCTGGATAAACGTTCAGCCCACCGGAGATGATTCTATTTTTCAAGCGACCCGCCAGATATAAATAACCAGCTTCATCCTGATAAACATAATCCTCCAACACAAGCCATCCCTCTCGAAAAGCTGCTACGGTCTCCTTCGGCAATTGATGGTAGCCTAGAAATATCATATCACTTCGCACATATAACTGCCCAATCTCCCCCGTGGGGACTTCACGGAACTCTTCATCACGAATGGAAATTTGCACTCCGGGATAGGGCTTGCCTACAGAGTTCGGATTATGCTCTTCCAGAACATCCAAATAACTAATATAACTCGCTTCTGAGGAACCATAGGATTCATAGAGACGCGCTCCAGCGAACACTTCTATACCCCTTTTTTTGGACAACTCCGACCACTTTGCACCTGAGCTAATAATCGCATCAATCTGCGTCTGCCCAGGAACAGCCTGCTGCATCATGGATTCAAGCATTGTCGGTACAACAAACAACACCACACCCGGAATCTGCCTGCACAGCTCTAACACCTGTGTGGCGCTAAATTTTTGCGTAATATGAAAGTTTGCTCCACCATACAGACTCTGCATTACAGCGAACAAGGACAGCGAATGCACAAACGGACCCGGTGCTAAAACATCACTCATAGAGTTCAATTCAAAGGCAGCACTCGATACCTCAAAGCTCTTTAACCACGATAAATGGGTACGCATATATCCTTTGGGGAGCCCCGTTGTGCCTGAAGTAAAGCCGATAAATAATAACTCATTCGTCTCATCCAATTCAGCTTCTGGCTTCAGAGCCTTCAACCACTGATCATAGGAACCTGTTCGTTCATTTGAAAAAGTCAGCGTTGGGATGGCTCGGTCCTTGAAGACCAAATTCTTTGCAGCTTCCGGCTCAGCAAAAATCATTGTCGGCTGGCACTGCTCTATAATAATCCGCAGTTCATTTGCACTCCACTTGGGATCTAAAGGAATGGGAACACAGCCTGCATAAATAGCCCCCAAGAAAACCTCGACAAATTCAATGCGATTCGTAGATAAAATAGCGATTTTGTCATGCTTAAGGCCCATTTGCTGTAGACCATTGGCAATTCTCCGCATCGCTTGCACTAATGTTGCATAGGTATGCGTTGCTTGGTCATGGGTTAAGGCAATGCTGTCGGGCTGTTCTGCTGCATAACGCAGTATAGGAACTACTAGATTCATCCTTCACCACACCTATTCGTAATTTCTGTGACTACCGATTATGTACACTCTCTTCGCTCGGGATACAATTAGAATGGCTACGATAGCTTATTTTAGCTTTATATTAATTTTATGTACATATTTATATGGAACGTTTGATCCCTCTTACGACTGGAAAAATCAAACAGCGCGCATCGATTATGATCGGTACGCGCTGGCTGTATTGTTGTTTATTCCTTCTTATGAGCGGATGATGGTATTCCATCTTCAGCAAAAGTAAAAGTTCGGGCGATATATAAGATAGGTGTGCTTACTGCGGTTAGTAAGAATTTCGCTAGATACGTTGTAAGCAAAATTTCAAACCACACACTCCAGTTATACAACCCAGCAAATGCAATGGTACAGAAGATTAGTGTATCCACAAAGGAGCTAATCATCGTACTGCCGTTGGAACGAATCCACAACTGACTTGAGGTGCTGTAATATTTGCGAATCCAGGAGTACAACCGAACGTCTAGGAACTGACTAATGAAGTAAGCAGTCAGACTACCCAACGCTAGTCGAGGCATCAGACCAAAGATCGTCTCCAAAGAAGACTGAGCAATATCGGTCTCTTGCGGCTTAAATACTAGTACCATCTGCATAATGACTGTCGTCATAAGCAAGGTGAAGAAGCCAAACCAAACCGCTTTACGTGCTTCTGCTCTTCCATACTTCTCATTAAGCAAATCGCTGGTCATATACAAAGTGACATACATCGTATTTCCGAGTGTCATCACGATATCAAATGGCATAGCAATCGTCTTAGCTACCTGAATGTTTGCAATTACAGTAGCGATACCTACCCATGCATACATTCCACTTTTGCCGAACAGGCGGTAACAGAGTAGAAAAAAAGCAAAATTGACAATAACAAATAAAACTCCCCACATCAAATTAAACATATTGCTTAAACTCCTCCTAGTTTTGTTTACGCGGGATGGTTACGAACCGCGGCATACATTAAGTTTTGGAACAAAACATTAATACTCTATCACACTGTCGTCAAACAATCCATAAAAATAAACAATTTATGAAATGGGTATTTATACCCATTTTTATTAACTAAAAATAAAAGTGTCAGTAATAATTCATCTTTTTCAGAAAAATATGCTATATAAACTAAAACTTTCACTATTCATCCAGAGGTTAATTCTATAGAATAGTATCAAACACTTCATTCCCGATCCATTTAGTTGATATATTACATAACTATGGAATATATTGCAGGTTGCCAGTCAATAGCAGTCGGTAGGGATATAAAGAAATGGGGCTTCGCTGCCCATAAAAAGGGGGAGAACAATATGTTTCGTTTCAAGCAGTCGATCAGTCGCAGATTTACGCGTTTATTATTTGTAGTTCTATTACTCACGTCTCTTTTGTTAAGTACCAGCTTCTACTTTATATCCACCAGTATTTTCAACAGCTATGTCATGCCACAAATCAATCAAATTCTAACTGCAGCTGCTCAGGACGTATATAAGAATATAAATACAATGCATGCTCAGCAAGCACTAAAGAAGAACGAACAAGCAGCCACCAATCTTGAATTCTATTTTCAGGATAAGAGAAAGCAGCATGGGGTTGAGACTATTTTTCTACTCAATCTAAAAGGCAAGGAAGCTGAGGTTCTGTCCGTAGATCATGATGCAAAATTAAAGCCGGAGGAAATTGTTAAGGTATCCTCTGCAATGCAGCAAGCTCTTAAAGGAAAGAGTGGACTAAGCGATACATACAAGGATTCGCATGGTGTACATAAGTCAGCTTATATCGGAATTCCCGGAAGTACGATGGTTATCGGAATCAGCAGTGATGTAAGCTTTATTCAAGAAAAAACAGACAGTATTCTGTGGACCAGCGCCGGGATCACTCTGCTAACGCTGATCATAGGCTCAACTGGTGCCTGGTTTATGAGCATGCGGATTACTCGTCCTATCTCAAAGCTTGCAGCTTACAGTGCCCGTCTTGCAGAGGGAGATTTCACAGAGGAATTAACGGTTAAAGGCAGTGATGAGGTAGCTCAACTGTCCAGAAGCTTCCAAGCGATGACCCTGCGCCTAAAAGAAATGATTGGACATGTACTCGTCACCTCAAATACTGTGGTCACCGATTCCAATTCTTTAAGAGAACGTGTAGAGGTCCTAAATGAAATGGCAGACCACTCTAGTACATCTGTTGTAGAAATTGGTAAAGGTAGTACGACCATCGCGAGCAGCGCTCAAGATAATTCAAAAGCTATGGAAGAAATCAATTTCGGCATTCAGCATATTGCTTCAGCAGCCACCGAAGTCACTGAGCAGATCAGTGAAGCTTCCGCTGAAGCGATTGGCGGTAATGAGATTGCCCAAAGCGCCGTTCTGCAAATGCGCCATGTTGAACGTGCCTCCCTGCAGTCACTGGAGCAATTACAAGTTATGAACGAACGTTCAGTAATGATCGGAGAAGTCGTTCATAGTATTACTGAAATTACGAAGCAAATCCAAATGCTGTCGCTCAATGCTTCGATCGAAGCAGCACGTGCAGGAGAACATGGACGCGGCTTTGCCGTTGTTGCCGGAGAGGTACGCAAGCTTTCCGAACAATCCCGTAATGCGAATGAGCAGATTCGTGATTTCCTACTCGGACTTCAGGAAGATATGAATCGCTCCGTTACTGAGATGAACCATGTGAATTCTGAGGTAGCCTCCGGGGTAGGCAAGGTGGCAGAAGCGGGCGATGCCTTCAATCACCTTCTGATTCTGATCCAAAGCATCAATCAGAATATTCAATCCGTATCTGCGGCTACGCAGCAAATCTCAGCAAGTACAGAAGAAGTTAGTGCTTCCGTCGAGGAAACCGCACAAATTACTTCAAGATCCCAAGAAAGTGCGGACACACTATCCGAGAACTCGGAGCGCCAACGTATAGAGCTTGAAGGACATGCAGTAACCGTGCAGCATCTATATGAGCAGGCTAAGAAGCTTCAGGAAGCTGTGCAACAATTTAAGATCTAAAGCTTAGGCTTAAATAAAAACAACCCGTTCACACGAAAGTGTTGAACGGGTTGTTTTGTTAGTGTCTCGGCGCCCAAAGAATGACCGAAACGCCGATCACACAAATAACAGCACCAACCCAGTCATATACATCGGGTGTTTTCTTGTCTACTAGCCAGCCCCATAACACAGCGAGTACGATAAACACCCCGCCGTAGGCTGCGTACACTCTTCCGAAGGACGGAAACTTCTGCAACGTAGGGATGATGCCATAGCCAATCAGAATCACAGAACCTACAAGACCATACCAGAGAGGTCTTGATTCTCTTAGCCATAACCATACTAAGTATCCGCCTCCGATCTCAGCAAGGCCGGCAATTACAAATAGTAGAATGGCAGCAACCATGTCATCCCTCTTTCCTATTGAACTCTAAAAATATCAAATGATTCGCAAAATATGATACAACGTCATCACGGTTAGCAAGTATGTGTACAAGCAAGAATCGGGCCACCAAATAGCTGGAACCACAGGCATCAATAGAGTAAAAAATCAGATTGAGCGAGCTGGCTACTATGCGTCACCCGCAGGAGCTACTCACATGAAATTGTGCTGGAGCAGCACTAATACTAGTAGGAGCACAGCCTCTAGCAGCTCATTCAGCGCGCCATACACATCGCCGGTGAGCCCGCCGAGCCGGCTGCTAATCCGCCGCGCAGCAACGGTGCCGCTGGCCAAGGCCGCAGCCGGCAGCAGTAACGCTGCCGCCAGATGCAGCGGCCACGCGGCTAAGCCAGCGCCGAGCGCCAGAGGCGCACCGGCTGCGGCTAGCGAGAGCAGCGCGGCTATCGCCAGCGCGCGCCGCTCATGCGAGGGAGCGAGGCCGGCGAAGCTCGCGGCCAGCCCCTCGTTCCCGCGGGCAATGGGATAACGCACCATTGCCCGCACCATATACCAGCGGCTCCAGATCGCTGGCAGCAAGAGCAGTGGTAGCTCGTAATAGGCGTAGCCTTCGATTAATGCTGCCACTAAAGAGGCCTTTAACAGCAAGAGCAGCACGCAGGCGAGCACACCCATCGCACCCACACGGCTATCCTTCATAATCTCCAGGATCCGTTCCCTCGGTCGGTAGCTTAGCAGACCATCCGCACTGTCCATCCAACCATCGAGGTGCAGACCTCCGGTGAGTCCTACCCATAGAATGAGGGTAATGACGGCGGCTGGCCAAGCTGGTAAAATCAATCCCGTCAAAGCTGCCCCAGCAGCTACGCAAAGTCCGATAGCTGCACCCACCACGGGATAGAACATTACACTTCGGCGCAGCAGCTCAGGAGAAAATCCAGGGTCACTCTTTACAGGAAACCGGGACAAAAACTGAAAGGCAGCCGCGGCAGCATCCCTGCGCTCCCTCATAAACGATACTCCCTGCTCTTGAGTTCAATTGGAATGCCAGCAGTCACTAAAAAAACCTGCTCGCATTGCCGAGCAAGCAACGCGTTCATACGTCCTGCCAGATCACGGTACAATCGGCCAAGCGCATACTCCGGAACAATACCGTCTCCAACCTCATTAGTGACCAAAATGAGATTTCCTTGAAATGTGTGTACACTGTCTTCAAGTCTTGTAATCTCGCTCTCAATCAACTCTTGCCTATCCGTAAATCCTTCCATGGCTAGCAGTACATTCGATAACCACAACGTTAGACAATCTACGAGAACCGCCTTTTCACCAGATAAACGCTTAAGAAGATCTGGCAAATCATAAGGCTCCTCTAACGTCTCCCAAGCATATCCGCTTTGCGAGCGCTGTTGCTGATGCAGTGCAATCCGTTCATTCATTTCATCATCAAACGCTTGTCCGGTTGCAACATAGAAGGCCTGATCTGCCAGTGACGACATCAGTTTTTCTGCAAAGCCACTTTTCCCGCTACGCGCCCCTCCCGTTACAAGAATACTCATTGTTTCCCAGCTCCAGAGATGCCTGCACTTTCAAAGGTGGCCATTTCGCTCAAAATGCGGCATATCGCCTCAATTAAATGAAGGGACAATACGCCTCCAGTTCCTTCACCCAAACGAAGACCCAGGTTAAACAACGGTTCAAGCCCAAGCTGCTCCAGCATCAGCTTATGTCCCTGTTCACCTGATAGATGGGAGCCTATCATATAAGCAATGGATTCTGGCGCAAGCGCCTTCGCCACAAGAGCTGCCGCGCCCGAAATAAAACCATCCAAAATGACAGGTACCCTAGCAGCAGCTGCGCCAAGAATTAGACCAGTCAAACCAGCGATTTCGAGTCCCCCTACTTTGGACAATACATCCAGCGGATCTGCCGGATTCGGTTGATTCACCTTTAAAGCGCGTTCCACAACTGCAATCTTATGTAGTAGACGTTCATCATCAATTCCCGTTCCTCTTCCAACGGCTACTTCAGGTGGTATTCCTTTTAGAGCACACAGAATAGCTGCGCTAGCCGTTGTATTCCCTATGCCCATTTCACCTGTAATAAAAATCTCTGTCCCGTTCTCAATCGCTTCTTGTGCGATTCTTATACCTACAAGCACAGCATTCATCGCTTCTTCACGACTCATCGCAGGTCCCACGGCTATATTATCCGTTCCTCGGCGCACTTTACAATCAATCAGATCCTCATGACTAAGGTCGCCGTTAACACCGATATCAACGAACTTCACCTCAGCCCCAGCTTGGCGTGCCAGTACATTCACAGCCGCTCCTCCGCTGAGAAAATTATAGGCCATCTGCATTGTGACTTCCTGTGGAAATGCACTAACTCCCTCGCAGCATACACCGTGATCGGCAGCCATCACAACTACCGTTCGTTTGGTGAAACTAGGCTGCTCCGTACCCGAAATTCCAGCGAGCTTAACGGCCAAGGTCTCCAATTGTCCCAGGCTGCCCGGTGGTTTAGTTAGAATGTTCAGGCGGTGCTCCGCTTTTAGGAAAGACTGTTCATCAGCCGGTGTGATTCGTTTAATTACTTCTTGAATAGTTGAAATCATAATTTAACCTCCAATTAAATAGATCCGTATAACCTATTCTATCTTATCTACACAGAAAAGCCCCCATCTATGATAGATGGGGACCACTAGAATTACAACTTCACTTTCATAAATCCTTCGATTCTCTCCAGCGCTTCCGTCAATTTTTGTAGGGATGCTGCATAAGAGCAGCGAATATACCCTTCTCCACCCGCTCCAAACACATGCCCCGGAACCGCAGCAACACCAACCTCCTTGAGCAGCTGCAAAGCGAAATTCTCTGACTTCATTCCGGTATTAGCGATGGAAGGAAAGACATAAAATGCACCCTCCGGCTCGTGGCAAGGTAAACCAATAGATCGAAATCCACTAACCAGCAGCTTTCTTCGCTCATCAAAGCATCGTTTCATGTGGTCCTTATGCTCCATACCGTTCCGCAGTGATTCAATGGCAGCGATTTGACCTAGTATCGGAGCACACATCGCAGTGTACTGATGGATTTTGAGCATCGCAGCAATTAATTCGTGATCACCACAAGCATAACCCACTCTCCAGCCAGTCATCGCAAAAGCTTTGGAGAAGCCACTAATGACAATCGTTCGTTCCAACATCCCAGGAAGGGAGGCAATACTGACATGCTGACTATCATAGGTTAACTCGGCATAGATTTCATCTGAAATGACAAGTAAGTTATTCTCTTTTACAATCTGTGCAATGGGTAGCCAATCCTCATAAGTCATTACTGCTCCTG
Organism: Paenibacillus sp. FSL R5-0744; assembly: GCF_037972555.1. Taxonomy (NCBI): domain Bacteria; kingdom Bacillati; phylum Bacillota; class Bacilli; order Caryophanales; family Paenibacillaceae; genus Paenibacillus; species Paenibacillus sp. FSL R5-0744. Next base: position 1,398,150 of record NZ_CP150228.1, on the reverse strand, counting down.
TAGGATTAGTCGGAAAATTCACCATAAGAATCTTGGAACGCGGGGTAATCACCTGCCGCAACGCTTCAGGAGTAAGCTTAAAACCCTGCTCGGCTGAAGATTCAACCTCTACCGTAATCCCACCGTTCAAATGAGTAATCGGCGAATACGCAATATAGCTCGGAGAAGGGACGATAATCTCATCCCCGGGTGTAATAAAGGCCCGCAGAGCCAAATCCACGGCTTCACTGCTTCCCACTGTAACCATAATCTCGTTAGTTGGCTCATAGCGGAGATTGAAGCTTGTGTGCAGATAAGAGGCAATCTCTTCTCTAAGCTCCAACAAGCCGGAATTTGGTGTATACATCGTCTCCCCATTATTCAAAGCACGAATACAGGCAGCTCTTACATGCTCCGGTGTAACGAAATCAGGCTCGCCTACACCAAGCGATATAATATCCTGATTCCCTGTACTTAGGTCAAAAAAAGCCCGAATCCCCGAGGGAGCAATCTCCCGTACACGCGGAGTAATCCATTCATTATGCATGACTGAGCACCTCTTCTTTCGGGCTCTTTTCTGTTAGGGAAAGGGAAATGATCTCGTCCAGCAGTCCGCTGAAGGTGTAACCTGCCGCTTGCGCGCTTTTTGGTAAAAGACTCGCCTTCGTCATGCCCGGTAATGTGTTCACCTCCAGCACATATGGAATACCATCCTTAATGAGCATATCCACCCTTGCGTACACGCTGCATTTTAGTGTTTTGTAGCAAGTTAAGGCTGCATCACGTACTCGCTCATACACCTCAGCTGGTAGATCAATGACCCGTTCGTCTGCCCCGCCATCTTCGTATTTCGCACTGTAATCGAACCACTCCGCATGCGCCGAGGTGATTCCCAAAACGGGCAGCATCTCTCCATTTAGAATAGAGCAAGTAATTTCCTGGCCTTGAATGTAGCTCTCGATCAGAATCGACTGATCACAGGCAAAAGCCTTCTGTACTGCGCTCAACAGCTCCTCGCTACTGCTCACCTTTTCCATACCGATACTCGAACCGCCTGCACATGGCTTCACCATAACAGGATATCCAATCCGCTCTACGGCTTCTTGAGAATAATCCTTCATACTATCCCAACACAGCCAATCCGCCGTATTGACGCCTGAGCAGCGCATAAGCTTTTTGGAAAGATCTTTATCCATACAAATGCTGCTAGACAAAACGCCACTACCCGTATAAGGAATCCCCATTGTCTCCAGCGTCCCCTGAACCGTACCGTCCTCTCCGTAAGCTCCGTGGAGCGCAAGCAGCGCGATATCGATTCCTTTTGCCTGCTCAATAAGCTCTTCACGCTTGGTGATCACTATTGGAGTAACCTCATATTTATTGGGATCTAGATTCTTTAAAATCTCTCTACCGCTATTCATGGATACCTCATACTCTGAGGACACCCCGCCCATAATTACGCCTACCTTCATCTTCATCTCAAGCACCTCTTTATCCCATTAGTTGTCGTGCTGTTCTGCCAATAATCTCGATCCCCTTGCGGATATCCTCATCCGTCACTCTGGAGAAACCGATCCGTATCGTATTTTGACCTTTACCGTCTGTGAAGAATATATCTCCTGCTGTAAAAATAACCCCTTGTTCATGACAGGCCGCTAGCAGCGTCCTTGTATTAAAACCCTCCGCAAAGGTTACAAAAAGATGCAATCCGCCATCCCCTGATAACGCCGTATAAGGAATAAACTCCTTGCAGCATTGCAGGGTTAATTCATATTTTCGTTTATATTCCGCTCTGGCTTTTTTCAAATACTTCTCTAAATGGCCACCTAATAAGTACTGATACAAAATGGATTGATCCAGCGTCGAGGTATGAATGGTACGTGCGCGCTTGACGCTTTCGAGAGAATAGATCAGCTCCTGATCTGCCAGCACCCAGCCTACGCGTAGTCCCGGAAATAATACCTTTGAGAAGCTACCTAGATAGATCACGCTGTTGCCGCTCCCTGCTGCTGCGATAAGTGGAGCCACATGTGAGCCCGAATAGCGTAACTCCTCGTTAAAACCATCCTCGATCACTGGTATTTGGTACCGGTTCATCAGCTTCATTAGCCTCTGTCTTTTCTCGGGAGACATTACAATGCCGGTCGGATTATGATAAGAGGGGACAAAGTAGGCACAGTCAAAGGCTTGCTCCTGCAATGCCTTCTCCAGCTCAACCAGATCAATCCCATCACGCTCCATAGGAATCCCGGTGATCTCAAAGCCATTCAGCTTCAGATTTTTGATCGCCGTATGATGCGTTGGATTCTCACAGATGACCGAACCATTCTTTTTGCTAAGTGCAGACAATACAATATCGAATCCCTCTGTAAAGCCATTGGTGATCAATATATCCTTGCCTTTCATTTCAACGCCTTTGTGCTCCATGTACTGCTTCAAATAGTCTATTAAAGGCTTATACCCTTTGGCATATCCATAATTTAGTAAGACGTTGCCTTCCACCGACATACGATCCATAAAGGAGCGTTTCACATTATCTATATCAAAAAGACTCTCATCAGGTGCGATGCTCGTGAAGGAGATCGTCCCCTTCTCCGCTCGTATGCCGCGCTTCATGATATCCAGATCCTCCGCCAGCCGCGCATGATCATTGATACGCGTCTTCCAGTCCATCGTCCAGGAAGAGATTGTTTCACTGCCGGGAGGTGTAGGTGCCACATAACTTCCCTGACCCTGCACGGCATACGCAAATCCATCATCCTCAAGCTCTGCATAAGCAGAGATTACGGAGTTGCGGCTAACCTTAAGCAATGTGCTGAGTTCTCGTGTGGAGGGCAGCTTTTGATTGCCTTGCAGACCGCCTTTTATGATTAAGTGCTTCATATAGTCTTTAATTTGTATATACACCGGCCGTCCGGCTATGAGCTTAAAATCCTTAAACATCTCTCAATCGCCCCCATGACTATCATGGCACAATCACTCGCTTAAAAAAAGAACCACAGCCATGGGATTTTAATCCGGCTGTGGTTCTATGAGCGGACAAATGCCCAAAAAATCAAGTTATAGATCTATGCTTCGATCACAAGCTCCCCTTCTCCAGTAGGGATCTCAAAACCATTTAAAAACCGGGTTAGTATGTCCTCAGTAATCGGAAATGCGGCATTAGCGTCAAAACGTTCACTCCGGATAAGCAGTCTCTGACGCAATTCATTTGGCTGAATTTTTAAGTGAATCAGTTCCCACACGCCACCATAACTCTCAATAAGTTGCTTGTAATCGTTCCGTCTCTGACGTTGCCAGAAGCTGAAATCGATGACAACATGATGTTTTGCCTGAAGCAGATTCACCAGCTCCCCCCGCAGCTTTATCTCCGACTCTTCTTTATAGGACTCATAATTCTGCTCTGGATAATCCACCCCGAAACGTCCGTGCGTGGCCCAAATATCTTCATCTATCGAAAGTCTGGCGAATCCCTCTTTCTCCAGCTTTTTAGCAAAGGTTGTTTTACCCGACCCCGCTACACCGCACATCATCACTACGATGGAAGCAACACTCGTACGCTTTTGCTGAAGCAATTTTTCAATAACCAACTTTTCACTCAGCATTATAAATGCATCTTCCTTCCACTTGATCTAGTTTAATTACGGCGATGATGATGGTATACTCATCGTTACAAAATACTTTCTCAAAGGATTGTGATAAGGATATGGTGAAATCAGTCCAGCAGACCTCCTAAAATGAAAAATGAAATAATTTTAGGAGGTCATAATAAATGATTTTTAACCCGATTGTCATTGATAACTGGAGTAGAAAACCCTATTTTGAACATTATTTAAACAATGTCAGATGCACCTATAGCATGACCGCAAATATTGATATCACCCTTCTACTATCAGAGCTTAAGCATAAGGGAATTAAGCTGTACCCAGCACTAATCCACATGATTACTACGGTGGTGAACCGTCATAGTGAATTCCGCACATGCTTTGATTCTGAAGGTAGATTAGGTTATTGGGATAGCTTGTCACCTAGTTTTACAATTTTCCATGATGATGATAAGACTTTTTCAAGCATCTGGACTTCGTACGGTGAAAAGTTTAATGATTTCTATAACCGTTATCTGGATGATATGAAAATGTACGGAAGCGTGAAACAATTTATCGCTAAAGCAAACGAACCCCCGAACACCTTCCCTATTTCTAGTATTCCGTGGGTCAGCTTCACGAGCTTTAACCTGAACGTGTATAACGAGGGAACCTTCCTACTTCCCATCTTTACTATAGGAAAATATTTTCATCAAGACAAAAAAATACTATTACCAATATCGGGGCAATTCCACCATGCCGTGTGCGACGGTTACCATGCCAGCATGCTGTATAATGAATTGCAATCACGTGCAGATACCTATAAGGAATGGTTACCTAACATCTAATTATCCACTTTATTCTGCTGAGGGCGAACGATAGTTTAAACATAAAGGGTTCCAGGTTCCACATATTAGGTATGACTAATATGTGGAACCCTTTTTTTCATTTGATTTTCTCATCAATCTCCCGAAATATCTGCCGACCATTGCCCGTTCCGCCAAAATAGCCTGAGTACCATTGCTGTTCCCGGAGAAGGTGCAACTGCGCTGTAGAATGTGACACCAGGAATTAACTGTGCAAGGAAATTCCGAATAACACCACCATGTGTGACTACCAACACCCTGCTTGTTATTACCTCAGCCTTTTTTTCACTAATTGCAGCCTGCACAAATGTATCCTCAGCCCCTCGCCCCAGATCTGACAGGAAGCTACGCAACCGTTCGTCAAACTGCGCCCATGTTTCACCATCCGGTGGTGTAACTGTGGAAGGATTATCAATCCATCTTCTATACAGTGAGTTATCCTTCAATTCCTCATAAGTGCAGCCTTCGAAAGCTCCAAAATTCATTTCGCGCAGACGCGGATCGTAGACAGCCACCTTCTCTAAAGAAGGAGAAATGTAAGCTAGAGTCTCCCGACATCTAAGCAAATCGCTGCAAAATACACACCAAAAATCATTCGATACTTCAGACTGCTGCTTAAGCTGAGATAGCTGCTCTACTGCACTAGATAGCAACGGGAGATCCGAATGTCCTAAGTAACGATGCTCAGCATTCCACTGAGTTTGCCCGTGGCGAACAAGTACTAATTCTAGCTCTATAGAAGGAAACGCCATGTCTAGCATTAGCCCCCGATCCATATCCATGCCACAACCGCGCATAAGCCTACAAAAATTGAAGAGGAGAGCATCATCATCCGCGAGGTCTGAATAATATCGTCCGGCTCCATCGCTCGTACCGGATCACCCATATAGGCTCGGAAAGAAGCGACACCATGATAGACGTTCTCTCCTCCGAGACGGATACCAAGTGCGCCCGCAACAGCGGATTCTGGATAGCCGCTATTTGGGCTTGGATGGAGACGCGCATCCCTCTTCACCATTTGCAGACAATTGCGCCAATCCAGACGAAGCAGCCATGCACACAGTGCCAAGAGCAATGCCGTAATCCGTGCTGGAATGAAGTTGGCAACATCATCAAGCCGAGCGGATGCCCAGCCGAGATCTCGGTATTTATCATTCTTATATCCCACCATGGAATCGAGTGTGTTTACTGCTCGATAAGCCATAGCAAGCGGCGCGCCACCGATGAGCGCATAGAACAATGGAGAAATAATCGCATCGACGATATTCTCTGCTACAGTCTCTACCGTACCGCGCACAATTTCCGGGGAATCTAGCGAAGTCGTATCACGCCCCACGATCATCCCCAACGCCTTGCGGGCAGCAGGGATATCGCCCTTCTGCAATTCCACATACACCGCCATTCCTGCATCCTTTAGTCCCTTGGAGGCAATCGTGGTTGAAATCAACCAAGCCTCGGCTATCCAGACGAGCCACGGTGAGATATATGACAGCAGCCATAGCAGAATGGCTGTCAGTGCCCAAGCACCACCCGCCACACATAGCGGAAGTAACACCCCTGCTCTGCGCAGGCTTTGCGGGTGGGACCATAAACGACGGATCGCCCGCTCCAGAGCCGTGATTGCTTTGCCCATACCGATTACGGGATGGGGCAAGCTACGCGGATCACCTACGATCCGATCAATTACATAAGCCGCAAGCAGTACTAAAGCGATTGTCACAAGCGATCACCTCTGTACATTCTCCAGCAATTCCAGCTACCTATTCTCATTAGCTGTCCTTCCTTGCCTGAACCGATAGCAAACTCCCTGTCACAGCGCTATATACAAGACGCCCGATTGCGCCCCCAAGATCGGTAGCGGTTCCGGCGTAAACATGCTCTGCCTTGTATCGCCCACTTTGGCTCACAGCGAGCACTATCGCATCCGTAGTTGTTCCGGTAGCGATCAGCCCATTCTCGGGATCGGTAATCCCGAGATCTGCCAGTGCAGCAGCTTTGGCTTCGACAGCTGTCTGCACAGCATTGACCATGGCCGCCGGTGTTAGGCAGCCATCAATACCTAGCATTATGTTAATCGTACCCGGGCGATAAACAGCCAGCACATTGCGTTCCACACCCGCGCGCGCAGCATTTCCTGCGGCGGCAGTAACACAAACAAAAATACCCGCTGAGCCTGTGTCTTCCTCAGCTACCGCTGCATGCTCTAGCGGTACTGCCGTCATCAGACCGGCACAGCCAGACATTGAATAACCCCACTCGCGGAGCTTATTCTCCATATCCTGAACAGGATCACTACATTCATAATTGCGGTCAACATATAAATTGACGGCCCTCTCTAGCCGATTCATTCCTCCACCATAGAACGCACTCGATAAACCATCTGCTTCAGCAGGTAGCTCTAGTAGCAGATGGTTTCCCTTCCACTGTAAAGCAAGCCCTGGCCAGATGGCCGAATGGTACTCTTTTACACCTCCTGCGAGGTTAAATGGAATCTTTACTTGCACCATATATCGATCTTGCTCCTTCCACAGCACATTACTTTTATCCATTCATCCAACCCGCTTCGCGGTCGGGCCTGTACTTCCCCAACCGCCTCACTTAGAAACTACCTAATTCTCTATTTCAGCAAATGACTATCTGCTCTAAAATCTACTACAACACATACTCCAATATCCACCTAAAAATCCGTCCCTCACCCATCTATTGCACTTTATACAACAGATTCGGCTTTATTCACTGGCAAAAGCCATTCTGCTGTATTTCTTGCAATAGAATGTCACGTAAAAACCTAATTCACATCATTTTTCAAATTTCTATTGTACACAGTGCTATAGAATCGAATTGCTACGCCAGCAAAGCGAGTTCTGTTGTACGAAATACAACGAATGCACTTTGGAGGATGTCCATCAGAAGCTATCTCACCAAACTTTGTTACAACCCTAAGCATGCGAGCTGAAGCCCGCCATCCGGTATCAAATCGCAACTTCTGCGGTACTTGAGTCACTTATTCATTAGAAACCCTGCCTTCTCTACGCCGCGAGTGTCACTTACAGTAGACTCCCATCCCCCTGCGCTACACCAGACACTTTAACAGCAAACCCACAGCATCCTAAGTTACCTCGGTCACTTATCCGCCAGAATTTCCTTCATCTGTTTTAGCAGCCGGACATTATCCTCATGTCCCTTAACGGCTACTCGGATATGCTCGCCTCCTAGACCGGGGTACATAGCGCAGCTGCGCACCAGTATACCGACACGCCCAAGACGGGTCTGTATCTCAGCCGCACTCCACGGCCAAGGCATGCCACAGAGCAGAAAGTTGGCTTCGCCTGGCGGCACATCGCAGCCTAGCTGCATAAGGCCTTGCCGCAGCAGCTCCCGTTCCGTGGCGATCAGTTCGCGTGTGCGACGTCCATACTCGTGCCCACACTCAAGGCAGGCCTCGCCCGCCAGCAGCGCCAAACCATTCACGCTCCAGGTAACCTGCTTTCCGGTCATCGCCTTTGCCAGCTCCGGATGCGAAATGGCAAACCCGAGACGCAGTCCGGGAATCGCATAAAATTTCGTCATCGACCGCACCAAAATCGTATGCGGAAACTGATCCAGCTCCGGCAACAGTGTATTCCGTTCTGCTTCAGGAATAAAATCAATAAAGGCTTCATCCACAGCCAAGTACGTCCCATAGCTTTCGGCATTCTGCGCTAACCAGCGCAGCTCATCCACAGTATACTGAACGCCATTAGGGTTATTCGGCTGTCCAAGGAACAGCAGATCAACCTTCTCCAGCAGCCCGGCAATCTCGTTCACTCCAGCTTGGAAGTGCTGTTCCCTTGTCCCCTGAACAGATAATACTTCTGCACCGAATTGCACAGATAGCTGCCGGTACTCAGAAAAACAAGGTTCTACGATACCTACCTTTTGCGGAGCAATCGCAAGCAGCAACAATGCCATAGATTCTGCGGCTCCGTTGCCTACTGTCAACCAACTACTATGTACACCAAGGTCCTCTGCTAGCAGACTTTTGAAGCGTCGATGTCCAGGGTCAGGGTAGGCAACCACCGTAGACAATGCTGTTCTAAGTAGCTCTAAGACGGCTGGCGGAGGCCCGATAGGATTGATGTTTGCACTGAAATCAAGAAATGTGCCACCAGCCTCCTCATAAAGTTCCGCAGCTGTTAGCAAATCACCACCGTGGCCGTATTTTTCAAGCATATTTACACTCCCTCTATCCACTTTCGTTTGTTCGATTTGTATCTCATTGCCACCATTATTGCGTCTTTGCCGGGAATACGTCAATGCTCACTAAAGGAATCACCTGAATAACCCCTTGCCTCAAATCGACATTAAAATCTACGAGATGTCAAAAGATAATAAAGTTCTAGACTGGCAGCCTCATCAGATCTACGGACACGCTGTCCCCGAACCCGAAAAAAAGAAGTCGACCATTTCGTTGGTCGACTTCTTTTTTTCTATTGCGCGGTCAAAATTTGTGGACCTTCAGCCGTGATGGCGATCGTATGCTCATATTGGGCGGCGAGCTTGTTGTCCATTGTCCGTGCGGTCCAGCCGTCCGGATCGATTGTCAAGAAGTAGGTACCTTCGGTGATCATGGGCTCAATCGTGAACACCATACCTTCTTTGATACGGGGGCCTTTTCCAGGCTTGCCGATATGCATATAAGTCGGCTCCTCGTGCAGGTCGCGGCCGATGCCATGGGCGAGAAGGTCGCGCACGACGCCGAAACCGTGTGATTCCGCATGCCGCTGAATCGCGCTCGTCACGTCGCCGAGTCGATTACCGGGCTGAGCCTGCTCGATGCCCAGGTCAAGACATTCTTTCGTGACACGCATCAACTTCTCGGCTGTCGGCGAGATCTGCCCGACCGCATAACTCCAGGCCGAATCGCCGAGCCAGCCATCGAGCTCAGCGACCGTGTCAATCGTCACGATATCGCCTTCCTCAAGTGGCTTATTGCTAGGGAAGCCATGCGCGATTACATCGTTGGCGGAGGCACAGGTCGCATATTGATAGCCCCTATAGCCTTTCTGGTATGGCTTTGCGCCGTGCTTCAACATAATGTCCTCGAATATGCGCTCAATCTCGTTGGTGGTAATACCCGGTTTGATAAGCGGGGCGATTGTACGATGACATTCAGCCACCACTTGGCATGCCTTGCGGATAGCCTCAATTTCATGCTTGCTTTTTAAAATGACCATGTTCGTATCAGGACCCCTTCGTAATAGCTTGGATAGCGAGTCGGGCGATTCGATCGACGTTCAGATCGGAATTGCCCGCATAGTAGTGCAGCCCACAGCAACCGACCAGCACAGCAAGCATATGGTCGACGCTGTCATCTTCGCACTGGGCGATCGATTGGAGTGGAACGTACAGGCGTTCCATAAACCGTCTCTTGGCGTGGTGTCGATCCCTTTCAGACAAGCCTACATAATGTTCCGCCGCCATTTTGTAGACGAGATATGCGCGGGCGTCCGACTGCCACAGCTGGAGCAGCGCTTTACAATACATCAACAACTGCCTGTCATCCGGTGGGCTGCCGCTGATGTCCGCCCATTTTGCGATAACTTGCTCACATCGCTCAAAGCCGCTTTCTAACACATCTTCTATTAATAAATGCCGGTTGGGATAATAATGGTATACTGTGCCGTAACCAAGACCTGCCTCGCGGGCGACGTCGCGAATATCAAAGCTGCCGCCCGTGCGAAAGTAGGAGCGCGCGGCGACGTCCAGGATCTGTTCTTTGCGCTGTATGCGTATGAGCTCATTTTGTTCTTTGGTACGAGGGCACATAACGTGTAACCTCCTTATTTAGACCTGCAAATTTGTCAATATAAAAAATAGTAACCCATGGGCTGAAAAAATGCAAAAGATTTCTTGATTTTCGATATAATGAAGTACTTAACAATAAGACTGAGCGCTGGAAATTCTTCAATTTAAAAATCGCAATCATTCAACGAATCTAGTCTAATACTTTATTTCCACCGAAACACGAAGCGATCTCTTTTGTTAAAAAACTGCTTTTGGTTTAAAATGAGAACTGTAATCAATTTTGCTGCAACGGAGGAATTCACTATGATTTTTATTGATAACACAGGGATTACTGACGCTTCCATCAATTTGGCGATTGAGGAATATGCGCTGAAACACTTGCCGATGGACGAGAGTTACCTGCTTTTTTATATTAACAGCCCATCTATCATCATCGGTAAACATCAAAATACGATTGAAGAAATCAATCAGGAATATGTTAAAGAGAATGATATTAAGGTTGTGCGGCGTTTGTCCGGCGGTGGAGCGGTCTATCACGATCTCGGAAATCTTAACTTCAGCTTCATTACTAAGGACGACGGCCAGTCCTTCCATAACTTCCTGAAATTCACCCAGCCGGTGATCGACTACTTACAAAGCATGGGTGTAAACGCTGAGCTTAGTGGACGGAATGATCTTCAAGTCGGCGAACAAAAAATTTCCGGCAACGCTCAATTCTCCACACGTGGACGCATGTTCAGCCATGGCACACTGATGTTTGACCTCAATTTGGACAATGTACAAGCTTCTCTAAAAGTAAATCCAGAGAAGTTCAAATCGAAGAGCACCAAATCCGTACGTAGTCGCGTAGCCAACATCAAAGAGCTGCTAGGTACAGACATGACCATTGAAGAGTTCCGCTCCGGTCTCCTACGTTCGATCTTTGGCATGGAGCCATCCGAGGTCCCTCAGTATAAGCTTCAGGAAGCAGACTGGGACAAAATCCACGAAATTTCCAAAGAGCACTACCAGAACTGGGACTGGAACTACGGTCTGTCACCAAAAAGCAATGTCAAACACACACGTAAATTCCCTGCTGGAATTATTGATATTCGTATGGATATTGAGGATTCCCTCATTAAGGACATCAAAATCTATGGTGACTTCTTTGGGGTTGGTGACGTAGTAGATGTTGAAAATGCACTTCGTGGCAAACGTTATAATGAGGTAGAGGTTAGAGAAGCATTAGCTGATCTGGATTTGAAGCATTATTTCGGACGTATTGAGCCGGAGGACTTTATCGGACTGGTTTTCTTAGAGGAATAGTTACACAAAAATAAAGGGGCCTGCTTATCCTATGCGCAATTTGCGTAAAGAATAGACAAGCCCCTCTTTCATATTCATTTTAGTTCAAGGAGAAAGTATAAATACATAGACAACGAACGCTAGAGTCAGCATGATGCAGATGTTCTCTACGGCTCCACCTTTTTTCGTGCCTGTACTCATTAGCTTTAGACGCAGCTTAAAGGGTATTGGCGGCAATGGTGTAATTCCTCTTTGAGTAAGGGAGTCTGCCAGTAGATGAAGTGCATACGACATACCGCCAGCTATCCACAGACTGCCACCATCATTTATACCCGCTGAGGCAAAATACAATAAGGCGCTCCAGCCCACAACTCCATACAAGGTATGTGTCAGTCCACGATGAGGAACAACCGATGAGACTACAAGCACGCACGCTGCAATGTAGTTCCATGGATCATAGGCTTCCCCGAAGGCAAAGAGTGCTATGGCAATCAAGATCATGACCAAATGGCGCAGCTTTCGACTAGGCAGGAAAGATACACTTCCGACTAGCAGTGCAAGCACAATATTCCAAGGACGTTCCACGATTCCGGCAAAATAGAGATAGATCGCCGCGCCTATCAAAGCAATTTGCAGCGCTCTTAATAGAAATTCTGGAATCGCCTTGCGCACAAGCAGCGAATTCGGTTCATCGATATCAGGCAGCAAAGAGCTTAACGCTGCGACTGCAATAACTGGAATCGTAATCTCGTGTGACATCAAACTCATTACAGATAGGGTAACCCCAGTGCTGATTATTAAATGGGATCTGCCCATCATGGTGAAACCGCTCCTTTCTAAGATGCGAAAAACAAGAACAAATGTGCGGTTATCGAAGTATATCAAGACCCTGTTTTTTTGTCTAGCCTAATCCCTTAAATCCCTTTAAATATAAGCCTTTGAGCGATTCCTATCTTGTCCTCCCCATGAATATACGATACAATTTGGACAACTTGACCTTGTCGTTCTTACAAGGACGGCATTTGCCGAAGAGAGGATGACCTAAGAAGTGAAGCGTTCCCGTATGGCCGATTTCAGCCTGCTACTTGTGGCGATGATGTGGGGATGCACCTTTCTGATTGTTCAAAATGCTGTCAAAGTGCTCCCTCCACTCGCGTTTAACAGCATCCGCTTTACAGGTGCTGCCCTGTTACTGGCTCTAATCACTTTTATTTTTTACCGCAAGGAGTGGAAACAGCTAAGTTTCCGCATGGTACGTGATTCTCTGCTGCTAGGCCTTTTTTTGTTTATGGGCTATGGCTTCCAGACCATGGGACTTCTATATACAACCACCTCCAATACCGGGTTTATTACCGGTCTATCGGTCGTATTGGTTCCGTTTCTATCTCTGGCGCTACTAAAGCATGCCATTTCACGTTACACTTGGTTCAGCGCGGCGCTTGCCGCAGTAGGTCTTTATCTGCTAACCTTCACCGGCTCTGCTTTGTCCCTGAATAAAGGCGATGCTTTGATCTTGCTCTGCGCCATAGCTTTTGCGCTACAAGTCGCATATACTGGCGTTTATGCACCTCATTATCCGGCGTTGCCGCTGGCAACCTTGCAGCTCGCCTTCGTTGGACTGTTGAGCATTGTCGCTTCGCTTATCTTTGAAGGAGCTGCACCGCTGGCACACAGCGCAGAGCTTATCAAGGACCCGGACGTTCTCTGGGCACTTTTAATCTCTATTGGTCCTACCAGCGCTTTTGCTTTCTGGATTCAAACCGCCTGCCAGAAGTACACTACGCCTTCCCGGGTAGCCATTATTTATGCCACAGAACCTGTATTCGCTGTTCTGACAGGCCTAGTCTTTGGCGGAGAAACGCTTGGTATGTCCGCTCTGCTCGGTTGTGGTTGTATTCTGGGAGCTATGCTTATGGCAGAGCTGAGTCCGGAACCGGGTCAGAATCAACATAAAAAGAATTATTTTTCCAAATTACATTTATTTAGAAAGAGATAAGGAGAGAGACAAATGTACAAATTGATCGCGATTGATATTGATGACACTCTAATTAACGATGATAAGGAAGTAACACCCGCTACACAGACTGCGCTTGAAGAGGCTGTAGCCGCTGGCGTTGTTGTAACCCTTGCTACAGGCCGAGCTTATGCTTCTGCACAAGCCATTGCCCGTCAAACTGGACTTAACGTGCCAATCATCACTTACCAAGGCGCACTCGTTAAGAACTTGCTCGATGAAAAGGTACTATATGAGCGTTACGTACCACAAGATGCGGTACACAAGCTGTTCACTTACTGTGTGGAGCATAATCTGCATTTGCAAACTTACATTGACGACAAGCTGTATGCCCGTGAAGACAACCAGAAGATCAAAGATTATACAGACCTGAACAAAACGCCATATTATATTGAACCAGATTGGGAGAAGCTTGTCCCACAAAAAACACCAAAAATGCTGATTATCGATGATCCTGCATTCTTGGATGAGCTGGCTCCAATTCTACGTGAATTGCTCGGCGATTCCGTGCATATTACCAAATCTAAACCACAATTCCTAGAAATCATGCATCATGAAGGAACCAAGGGAATTGCGCTTGAATTCCTAGCCAATCATTTTGGTTGTGATCTCTCCGAGACTATGGCTATGGGTGACTCTTGGAACGACCATGAGATGCTGGAAGCTGCCGGTCTGGGCGTTGCTATGGCGAACGCTATTCCTGCGCTGAAAGAAATTGCTGATTTCGTAACCCTGAGCAACAATGAAGATGGCGTAAAATACGCGATTGATAAATTCATTCTCAATAAAGTAAACTAAATCGGCTGAACTTAATAGTTTTATATACGTTAAACTTAAGATTTTTCTATTAAGGTAAGTGCGTGACTACGGGGAATGTTTGGACTTCCCCTCCGTCACTTTTCCCTTTTTAGAATGTTTTAAAGTTCAAAAGGGTGTTGCTACGCCATATTTTATGACGTTGCAACACCCTTTTGTTATTTCAGCAAGCTCGGTATTCCTGTAGATGCAAACTCTAATGCCTCTTGCTCACCCTCCCCAGCCTCTTCCTCTTCCAGCTGAGAATAGTACAAATCATGATATCTTCCTTCTGCTGCAAGTAGCTCCTCGTGGGTACCACTCTCCACAATTTCACTGTTCTCCATCACTAGAATGACATCAGCGTTCTGAATCGTTGATAGACGGTGAGCGATAACGAGTGTGGTTTTGTCTCCCATTAATTTACGAATCGCTTGCTGCACCAGCTTCTCCGATTCATTATCAAGCGCAGCAGTAGCTTCATCCAGCAACAAAATTGGAGAGTTCCTAAGAATCGCTCTCGCAATCGATAGTCGCTGGCGTTGTCCACCGGACAGGCGTGAACCTTCCTCACCGATATCTGTATCGAGGCCCTCCGGCAACTCCATTACAAAATCATAAGCGTTCGCTTGTCGCAAAGCTTCCAAAATTTCATGCTCATCTGCATCTGGATTTCCATTTCGGATATTATCACGGATACTTCCTGTATAAAGCCCTGACTCTTGCGGCACATAAGAGAAGTGACTCCTAAGTTTAGCTAAACTCATCTCGCTTGTCTTCTCATTATTTATAAACACTTCACCCTCATCAGGTTCATACAACCCAAGGAGTACCTTAAAAAGTGTAGATTTCCCTCCACCGCTCGGTCCCACAATTGCCATTTGAGCCCCTTTGTGAAGCTCTAAGCTGATTTTGTTCAAACTACGTCTCTCCGCTCCCGGATAAGAGAAGGATACCGAGGACATGACCATACGCTCAAATTCAGGCTGTTTCGTAGCTGCTTCGGGTAAAGCCTCCACTTCTACAGGGCTATCCAACACTTCAAAGATCCGTCCCGCCGCCCCAAGTGATTGCTGCATCGAATTGATCAGTCCTGGCAATGCCGAGAACGGCATCACTAAATAATTCATGAGCTGGATGAAAGCAATCATCGCACCGACCTCAAGTGATCCTTTTGCCACAAAATAACCAGCCACGACCAGCGCCAGAAGAAACGTAAAGTTTCCCAAAAAAGAGGAGAATGAGCCAGTAGCTCCCTCAATTCTTCCCCGTTTTAATTCTTCGGAAGTGATATTCTCACTATGTTCCTGATACTGCTTCATTAGTCTGCGTTCAATGCTAAAGGATTTAAACACCATACTACTGCCTAGAATGTCATGTAAAAAGGAAGTAATCTTGCTCATATTAGTCTGAATCTTCACACTGTTCTCACGCATCGCTGAACCGAAGATTTTTCCCGTAAGGAACATCAAAGGCCCCATTGCAAAACAGATCAATGCCAGTAGCCAGTTAATATAGAGCAAATAACCAAAAGCCGCAAGAGCAAGCAAAGGGTTACGGATTAAATCAATCATTACCTCGCCGGTAGCATTACCCACAGATTGATTATCATTAGTAAAACGGGACAACAAATCTCCGGAGTGATTACGGTCAAAATAAGACTGAGGAAGAGCTAAAGCATGTCGCATCATATCTAGCCGCAGTTCGTTTCTGATCTTGGCTGAGATTTTATTTTTGAGATAGCGATCGAAAAAACCGTTGATTGCACTCACTAATAAGTAGATTAATCCGAATATAACCAGCCCTTTAAAAGCTTTCACATCAAGTCTAACCGCCGCATCCGTAATTACTGAGAGCAGCCAAGCAATCGTTAAATCCAGAACAATCCCAAATAAAGTCGTAAACAATAAAACCGTATATAAGAGCTTGTGCCTTAACATGTATGTACTTAATCTTGAGAAAACACCTTTCTGCTTCAAAAAAATCAGCCCTCTCCCCTATTAGCTACTTATTACTCCCTTCCTGTCGTTGATAATTATTCTATATATGTAAATATAAGACGGTAATACTTTCTGATTATAAAGGATAAACATGATTCTGAATACCGAATCTAATAGATATCACAAAAGGGACATCAACAGTCTGAGATTTGTCCGAGTGATGCCCCTTAGCCAAATCGCATATATATTGTTGCTGTCTTTTTCATGTATACTAGAACCAGTTTGACTATCTTAACAATAATAGAGGAGTAACTTCACAACATGATCAAAAGACTTACTGCACTATTTTCAATTCCCTCTTATGCCTTACTCTTTTTATGTATGCTACTTCAGGGAATGGGGATTTCACTCAGTTCACCCTTCTTATCCATTTATTTCACGGAACAGCTTGGCGTATCTGTCGGATTGTTTGGTGTTTTTCTAGCCACCACGTTAATTGCCGGAATATGGATCAGCACACTAATCGGGAGACGCTCTGACCTCGGCTTAAATCGAAAAAACATTTACCTTGTTGCCACACTCTGTAATGCGCTGGCTTATAGCGGGTACTTGCTCATTCAGGATTTCACGATCTTGTTCATCTACATGATTGTGTTCACCGCCCTCGGTGCACCAGGGATGCCACAATTGTTCGCCATTGCTAGAGAAGCAGTGAATAAGAGCAATTTTACGGATACTGCGTTTGCTAATTCTACCTTGCGTTCTGCTTTCTCTCTCGGCTTTATTACAGGTCCTTTAATCGGCACGCTGCTAATCGCTGCTGTTGGGTTTAAGGGGATTTTCACGGGTACGATCGGAGTATTCCTGCTTGTTGCCTTACTCGTTTTCTTCTTTCTCAAATCAAATACAGACACAGAGCTGAGCAGCAACAAGGCTGAAGTAAAAGTGAAAACTTTCCGGCTCAGTCAGAACCGCAATATTCTGCTTCCTTTTCTGATTCTGATACTCATGTATGTAGCTCACTGGACGAGCAGCATCAATACGGCCCTCTTTATTACAAACAATCTAGGGGGATCGACAAGTGATGTCGGTCTAGTCAGCAGTATATGTGCTGCGCTGGAAATTCCATTTATGATTATGCTCGGTCTACTCAGTGCGAAGTACAGTAACCGAGCCTTGATGATGTGCGGGGCCATTTTAGGAGGAGCATATTATCTCGTTGTCATTTTCTCAGGCGCGATGTGGCAGATGCTTGCAGCCCAAGTTCTACTAGCCGTTTTCGTTGCTGTGATTTCAGCGATTGGCATTAGCTACATCCAGGATCTGCTTCCAAACATGCCTGGGTATGCTTCCACGCTTTATTCTAATTCATCCACGATCGGCAGACTGATTGGGAGTCTTGTTGGCGGTGGCTTAGCCAGTATTGTAGGTTACCGGTATTCATTTGTACTCTGTTTTATACTCATCATTATTTCCTTAGTCATGCTTGCGGTAAGCGGACGTCACCCTTTAAATGAACCAGAACAATTAACTGTTTAATCCGTTTATTTCTACTTGCCCATTCTCTTCTAAAGTGAAGAGAATGGGTTTTTGTATATTGGAATTCTCATACCTGTCTGGGCTAGAGTAACGTTCTCCGGTAAAATATATGCTTCTCTTATATCCACATCATGCGACATATGGGTATACACTGCCTTTTTAGGCTTCACGATTTGCAGTAGCTCCGCTGCCTCCGTCATGTCGTACACAGAGCGAGTGGATAGCTCCGCCGCTTCGTAATAGAAGCTTGTACCAAGGACCAGCAAGTCCGCCCCATGCATCAGGCGTGTCTCCTCGGCCCCAAGAGATATGGAATCAGGACAATACACCCATGTATAATCCTCCTTCTCTAGCCGAAAGGCGTACGAATATCCATTCTTACCATGGTTTACTTTCCAGGTATCTATCTTCCAGCCGTCCAGTTCTATCCCTTCATCACAGGGAATCATCTCGATGTAATTTCGCAGCCAAGGGTATTGCCGTTCGATAATAGGAATAACTTCTGCTGGAGTATAAAGTTCACCCTTAATGCCTGTCCATCGACAAGCATCTGCCCATTCAGGTAGCCCACCAATATGATCAAAATGAGCATGCGTCACCAGCAGTCTTCGCATATTCCGAACTCCCTGCGCCTCCATCTGACGTCGCCAATCTGGCCCACAATCAATCACTAGAAAGTCACTGCCATTATCTATAAGTACAGAGGAACGCAGCCTTGTATTGCTTCCATGCTCCCTTGCTTCTGTGCAGGTCTCGCAGCTGCAATATACCCGAGGAACACCCATGGCATCCCCAGTACCCAAAAACACCAATGTATCCATAATCTATCTCTCCTCCAGTTCCCATCAAGGAAGTCTTAAATTACCATATGTCTATCTTAATGATGCTCACCAAAATATCCCCACAAAGTGAAGCTTTGCTTCGATGCGTACCCAGGTACTTTGCGGGGGCCCCAAATATATACTTTCGTCAAAAAAGTCATCCCTTAAGCAGTAGCCCTGCTAGGATGACTCTATTTTTACACTTCTACCTATATTCCGGCAAGTATCTGATACCAAATTCCCCGCTTGGAATAAAGCGTGCTTCGCACCTCATCCCAGCCCCCTAAATAATTAATATCGAAGAGACCCGCTGGATCGGGGTAGCGGCTTTTGTTCTCCGCATAGACCTGTTTATCTACGGGACGAAAGCCATATTTTGCAAAGATCTCTTGTGCCTGTGGGGTCATCAAGAAATCAACTAATGCTTCTGCTGCCGCGCGTGTCCCATGCTTATCCGCATACTTCTCTACAACAGCCGCCGGGTTCTCAATCAGCATTGTATTTCTAGGAATAATGACTTCATATTTAACACCCTGAGCAATCCGGGCCAGCAGTTCATTCTCATAGGTGACAATGACATCACCCACTCCATACTCGAAGGCAGCCATAGATGCACGTCCGCTCTTATCCAAAGACTCCACATTGGCATGTACACTTTCTAAAAAAGCTTTCGCTGCTGCTGGATCCTTAACGCCCTTTTGCTCCTCTGACAGCTTCAGACCAGCCCCATAGATCGCGTTAATATCCCACTGCGCACCACCGGATGTTTTGGGATTTGGGTATAACACTTTAATCCCTGGCTTGGCTAAGTCCGCAAAATCGTGAATTCCTTTGGGGTTTCCCTCACGGGTACCAAGTGCGACTACCGAACGTGTCACCATGCCTTGTTCACCCTGCTCTTTCCACGTTGGCGCTACGAGTCCAGCCTTAACCAGCTTCTCGACATCACCTTCCATGGCTAGCAGTGTAACATCTGCTTCGAACCCACCTACGATTGCACGTGCCTGTGTTCCGGAAGCTTCATAGGACTGCTGAAAACTAATCTCCTGTCCAGTATCCGCTTTCCACTGCGCTGCAAATAACGGCAAAATATCTTCCATCGCATCCTTAGCCACACTGTATGCGCCAACGACTAGCGTAACATCCCCTTGCTTCGAAGGATCTGCCATCGTCGTAATCGCCTTCTCATTCCCGCAACCGACTGCCGCCAGCGTGAGTATGGCCAGCATTAGGGCAGCAAAACATCCGTGCAGTTGTCTGCTCCTTTTGAAATTCATTGCGGCCCACATCCTTCGAGGTAATGATTTTAATATTTCCTTGAAAGTAGCTCTATGGCTGAACTAAAAATTCAAGTAACCAACGTTCGGTATTTGCCGTAATTACGCGGAATGTTTGGACTTTCGGCCGCTGTTATGCTCTAATTTCTTGATTGGAACCGTATTACGGTTGAAATTAGAGCATAAAGGCGGTCGCTACAACTCCTACAGTTCCAAACTTCCACTCCATTACTCTATACCAATACTTCAGTTCCTCTAATCCTAGCTCATCACATTCGCTACTCTTCAAAAAAAATTGAAAATCATATTATTTATTTTATATTAAATAAATATCGGCATCGGATCTTCTTTCAGGTTGTTCTCCTGGATCCAGCTTCGCTCATCATTAAACAGGTAAGCGCGGTGCACAAGGACTGAGATATCCTGTCCCGGCTGCAATGTTTCTTTCTCCAAAGAACGGTAAGTAACCAGCTTATGACCATTAACTTCAACCTCAACGAGCCATTCACTTCCACGGAAATGCAGATGCTTTACGACGCCTTTTTCCGTAGCTGAAGCCATCTTGAACTCATGCAGGTTACCAACTTCAATATACTCAGGACGAATTAGTGCTTTGGTAGGCTTACCATCTCCAGCGCCTTTAAAGCCTTTCACCTCAGAAGCATCTTCAATCAGTGTCGACTCCCCGATAAAAGTTGCCACAAATGGTGTTTTAGGCTCCTTATAAATATCCCAAGGTGTACCCTTTTGTTCCAACTGCCCTTGGTTGATGATCATAATTTCGTCCGCGACTTCAATCGCTTCATCTTGGTCATGCGTTACGAAGATGGAAGTGATGCCAACACGCTCAATCAGCTCACGTAGCCAAGCGCGCAGCTCCTGACGGATCTTCGCATCAATAGCTGCGAACGGCTCATCTAAGAGTAATAGCTGTGGTTCAGGCGCAAGTGCACGGGCAAAGGCCACACGCTGACGTTGTCCACCAGATAGCTGATGTGGATAACGCTTCTCGAAGCCTTTTAATCCCGTAAGCTCCACCAGTTCCATAACACGGTCACGAATGGCAGTTTTGCTGGCCTTCTTAACTTTTAATCCAAAAGCAATATTATCAAAAACAGTCATATGCTTAAATAATGCATAGTTCTGAAAAACAAAGCCGATCCCGCGCTCTTGAGGAGGAAGATTGTTAACTGTCTGACCATGAAAAATGATCTCGCCATTATCCGGTGTCTCCAGCCCTGCGAGCATACGAAGAATCGAAGTTTTACCGCCACCACTCGGGCCGAGCAGTCCGATCAGATGACCTTTTGTAATGGTGAAATTGACGTCCTTGACCGCATGAAAATCTCCAAAATGCTTATTTAATCCCCGCACTTCAACATGCATATTACTGCACTTCCTTTCTTCTCTTGGTCCATTCCATCAATAACAGTAGACCTGCGGAAAATGCAGCCAGAACTAGCGCTATTCCTCCAGCAGCCGTTACATTAAAATTCTCAACATCCTGATAGACTAGCGTCGTCGCCGTCTGGGTTTTGTTCATAATGTTACCCGAGACCACGAGCACCGCCCCGAACTCACCTAGTGAACGAGCCACCGTAAGGATGACCCCATACACAACCGCCCAACGAATCGAAGGCCAAGTCACCTTCCAAAAAATTGTCCAGCCACGAGCGCCCAGTGTAGAAGCAGCTTCCTCCTGCTGTGAACCAATCTCCTGAAGCACCGGCATTACCTCACGCACCATTAAAGGAAAGGTTACGAACAAGGTGGCAATGATCATTCCGGGAATCGCATAGACGATCTTCAGCCCAATCCCTTCAAAAATCGCACCCAAGGCGCTATCCGGACCCAGCAGCAGGACAATCATAAGCCCGCCAATGACGGGGGACACAGCATAAGGCAAATCAACAATACTGTTAAGCAAGCCCTTTAGACGTCTATTTATCCAGTTCGCCCGGACAAGATACAGCGCCATCATAATTCCGAACAACGTATTTAATAACGTAACTACGATCACAACAAGCCCAGTCATCATAAGCGCATGCAGCGCTTCAGGCCTAGTCAGAGCATTCCAGAAACCACCAAATCCTTCACTAAAAGCACCTATAGCCATTTTCCCTAGCGGTGCAGCGATTAGCAGAAAAAACACCAAGTAGGTGAGTCCGATCCACAATTTTCTCATGAGCGTCTCCCCCGCATCTGCAGCATATTAATGAGCCAAAGAATGAGAAAAGATAAGGTCAAGAGAATGACAGAAACCGCTGCTGCGGAAACCGGATTATCACTTTCAACTTCACCAAAAATAAAAACAGAAGATACGAGTGTACGACCTGGAATATTGCCTGCTACGAGGACTACAGCGCCGAATTCAGCAAGCGCCCGCGAGAATGCGAGCATTCCACCGCTGATCATCCCAGGAGCCATAGAGGGGAGAATAACATGCCAGAAGACTCTAGTTCCCTTGGCACCCATTGTATATGCCGCTTCCTCTTCGGAAGGATCAAGTTCCTCCAGCAAGGGCTGAACCGCTCGAATCACGAAGGGAAAGGTTACGAAGACCATAGCAATTACGATTGCCGGTTGATGAAAAACAATTTCAAAACCAAGCGCTTCTGCAGCCTTGCCGATAAGACTACCAGGTCCGAGCAAGAGCAAAATCATCAAACCACCAACTGCCGTCGGCAGTGCAAATGGTAAATCCACAAGACTATTAAGCAATGCTTTACCAATGAATTGATAGCGAATAAGAACCCAGGCAATCATTGTTCCTAAAAAGACATTAATTAAAGTAGCGATAATCGCCAGCTTTAAGGTTAACAGCACCGACTTCCAGGCAATCGGGTCGCTTATGCTTTCCACAAAATTACCGAAACCCAGTGAAAAAGAGTTGTAATAGACCCCAAGTATAGGCAGCACGATCAATACTACAAAATAGAGCAAAATTGTAGTTCGGAAACCCCAAGTCCAACCTTTGTGTCTAAGCAGCGAATTCAATGATTTTGCCCTCCCACCTCCGGATAACCGGTCGGTATACTAACCAACATCTCCATTAATTATTCCTATTTATATACTTGGTTTTATATTATTACTACTTTACCAAATCCTTCTCGTTGTCGTCAATTACTTTCAAGTGAATTTGGGGTAAAATATATATAACAAAGGTTAGGAAAAAGTGGCACATCACAGGAAGGGGAATGATTATGCTGCATACACTGGAGATTACTACAACGAAACGGGATGAATTACGGGATATTACTCGTGAAGTCATTTCTTTTGTGAAAAAAAGCGGGGTGCGTAGCGGGGTGGTCGTAGTTTATTGTCCACATACCACCGCAGGAATTGCAATCAATGAGAATGCAGATCCTGATGTGAGGCATGATGTTCTGATGCGTTTGGATGAAGTCTACCCTTGGGAGCACCCGAAGTATCGACATGCTGAAGGCAATACTGCCTCCCACCTTAAGTCTATTACATCCGGACCTTCCCAGAGCATAATCATCCATGATGGCGAACTATTACTTGGACGTTGGCAGGGTATTTATTTTTGTGAGTTTGACGGACCTAGACGTAGACAATGTTTCTTAAAAATTATTGAGGGATAAACGATGAATGGCCGCTTCCGTTATTGCTACGGAGCGGCCATTAAAATATAACTAGAATTAAATATTACTTTGACCAAGCAGAGAAGTAGCGTTATACCAATGCACAGCTTTAAAGTGTGAACTTATAAAAAAAACAGCATGTTAAAGGCTGCGACATAAAACCTTGATATGAGCTGATGCTGCCTCTTTTACATCCTCAAATGATACTTTATCTTGGATATAATAAGATATAAATCCGTGAGCGGATAAGAACAAGGTTAGCGGCACGTTCTGCCAATCCTCGGACACATATCCCTCTTCCTTCATATGACGGCGTACAATACTTGAGAATAAATCAAAACATCGTCCCTGCTCTGCCCTACAATAAGCCAGCAGCTCTTCATCACGAATCATGAACATAATTTCATACTGATAAGGATGATCTATTCCAAACCTTATAAACTCCATAATTAGCTGCTCTACTCGAGTCATACCCTCTTCAGGTGGCTTATTCATTACTTGACCAAGCAAAGTAGCCACATGATTAAAATCTTCGACAACAATGGCGTAGAACAATTCCGCCTTCTCTTTGAAATGATAATAGAGAGAGCCGTGGCTGTATCCCAAATGCTGACCGATGCTTCGCATTGAAATCGCTCGATACCCTTTGGTAATAAACAGATGCCTAGCGGCCTCTAATATTCTTTCCCTCGACAACTCCTGCTCCACTGCTCTCCTTGCCATATACCTAATCCCCTTCGCTGTAGTAAATCCGCCGCCCTTCTGTTACCAAGGCTTGCCCTTGGGTTAGATCTGTTATCCATGCCATAAATGCGTCTCCCTCGTCATTTCGCGGTAAACATAACAACGTTACTTTATCGGTGAACAAAGTCTCGCCGGTCTGAATACCTCTTCCCCGAAGTTCGTTCTCAACCTTGCCTAGCCAAGTGTAATCAATTTCTACGAATACCTCTCGTCTTAGCACACGGGTGATTACTTCTCCTGCTTCAAGCGCAAGCACTGCCCCATCCGTATAAGCTCTAATCAGCCCTCCGGCACCCAGCATAATGCCTCCGAAATAACGGGTAACAACAATTGCGACATTTTTAACTCCCTGGTTGCGAATTACTTCCAAAATCGGTTTGCCGGCTGTTCCACTCGGCTCCCCGTCGTCCGATTGCCTCTGGATTTCGTCTCTCTCCCCAATCACATAAGCAGAACAGTTATGCGTTGCGTCCCGATGTTTCTTCTTGATGTCTTCGATAAACAACAATGCTTCTTCTTCATTCTCAACTGGCATAACATGACCAATGAAGCGAGATTTGCGGATTACGACTTCCTTGGAACCGGAAGAGCGCACCGTTCGATATTGTTCTAACATAATTATTCCAGTCCTTATATACATATGATGTCTTCATATAATGTCAGGAGCAGCCCCGGTATTGGATTACCTATGGACTGCTCCTGGTGACTTACACTAGTATGAATGGTCTCTAAAATACTGCTGCAATACTATTCTGTAAGTCTTGCTTCCAGCTCTGCTTTTTCTTTTTCGTAACCCGGTTTGCCAAGCAGCGCAAACATATTCTTCTTGTATGCTTCAACGCCTGGTTGGTCGAATGGGTTAACACCGAGCAGGTAACCGCTGATACCGCAAGCTTTTTCAAAGAAGTAAACCAAATAACCAAATGTGTATGGTGTTTGATCAGGAATAGTAACGATAAGGTTAGGTACTTGACCATCTGTATGCGCAAGCATTGTACCTTGGAAAGCCTTCTTATTTACGAAATCCATAGTCTTTCCTGTTAAGAAGTTCAAGCCATCCAGATCATCAGGATCGTTCTCAATGGTCACATGATGAGCCACTTGTTCTACTTGGATTACCGTTTCAAAGATATTACGGTTACCTTCTTGGATAAATTGACCCATGGAGTGTAGATCCGTAGAGAAATCAACGGAAGAAGGATAAATTCCTTTGAAATCCTTACCTTCGCTCTCGCCAAACAATTGTTTCCACCATTCCGATACAAAGTGTAAGGAAGGCTCATAGTTAACGAGGATTTCAGTTGTCTTACCTTTGCGATACAGAGCATTACGAACTGCAGCATATTGATAAGCTTGATTAGTAGCTACATCTGGATTATTGAACTCATCCGCAGCGGCAGCAGCACCTTGCATCATCTCTTCAATGTTAATACCTGCTACAGCGATTGGAAGCAAGCCTACAGGTGTCAATACGGAGTAACGTCCGCCTACATCGTCTGGAATGATGAAGGATTCATAACCTTCTTCAGTAGCCAATTTCTTAAGGGCACCTTTTTCCTTGTCTGTAGTAGCGTAAATACGTTTGCGAGCTTCTTCTTTACCATATTTCTTCTCCAGCGCTGCGCGGAAAATACGGAAAGCAATGGCTGGCTCAGTCGTAGTTCCTGATTTGGAGATTACGTTCACGGAGAAGTCTTTGCCTTCTACTAAATCAAGCAAATGCGTGATGTATGTAGAACTGATGTTATTACCAGCGAAATAAACTTCTGGAGTTTTGCGCTTATCTTTAGAAAGGTTATTGTAAAAAGAATGCGAGAGCGCTTCAATCGCTGCGCGTGCTCCCAGATAAGAACCACCAATACCAATTACAATCAGTACTTCGGAATCGCTCTGGATCTTCTTTGCGGCTTGCTGAATGCGTGCGAATTCTTCCTTATCATAAGCTGATGGAAGATCAATCCATCCAAGATAGTCGGAACCTACACCAGTCTTATTATGCAACTGTTCGTGCGCTAACTTAACTGGAGCGGCAAGGTTGTCAATTTCTTGTTGGTTGAAGAAAGTAAGGGCTTTGGTGTAGTCAAAATTAATCTTCTTAGACATCGGTAATGGAAACCTCCTGTTTATCTCTTTAAATTTGAAACCGCTTGTTACAACTTTATAATTAGGATACTTTAATTTGCCTTGACTGGCAAGGTCTTAGGGCACATCCCGGGCTTTAGAACCAAGTTTTCGAAAGTTTCATGGAAGCGTTTCCCGCATCATTAGGCATGGCTGAGCTGTGGTGCTAGCCTAAGTGCCGTGATAGAATGAAGAAAACGGAAGGTGGCTAAACAAATGAAACAAATCGGTTTTATCGGACTTGGAACAATGGGCGCGCCAATGGCTTCCAACTTGCTTCGTGGCGGCTTTCAGGTGACGGTGTACAACCGTACAGCAGCTAAATGTAAACCTCTTGAAGCAGAAGGTGCCCTGACTGCCCTTACGCCACGTGCCGCCGCTGAAGGTAAGGATGTTATTATTACCATGATCAGTAATGATGATTCGGTTCGTGAAGTGTTTTATGGTCAGGATGGTATTCTTGATGCACTTAAGCCAGGCGGCTTAATTATTGATTCCAGCACAATTTCTCCAGGACTAGTTCACGAAATTGCCACTGCTGTAGAAGCTCGAGGTGGACATTTCCTTGACGCGCCAGTGACCGGAAGCAAGCCGGCAGCTATTGAAGGAACCTTGGTGTTCATGGTTGGCGGCAGTGCTGAAGTTATAGAACAGCATCGCGATATATTCGATACTTTGGGCAAAAAGCTGATACATATGGGTGAGAACGGCAGTGGTGCTGTAGCCAAGCTGGCTCATAATGCTATGGTCGGCATTCACAACGTTGCCCTGGCTGAAGGATTCGCTATCGCTGTAAAATCAGGTGTTCCAGCTGACAAGTTCCTTGAACTAGTGCAGCTTGGTTCTGCGGGTAGCAAACAAGCAGAGCTTAAAGGCCGTAAAATCATAGAAAATGATTTCAGCAATCAGTTCTCCCTTGCATTAATGTTAAAGGATTTGAAGTTAGCCTCCGCCCACAGCGATTTCACAGGCGTCCCTTCTCCAATGCTGGGACTAGCTAAAAGCATGTTCCAAGCTGGGTTTACCCAAGGCTATGGCGACGAAGACCTCTCCGCTGTAGTGAAATGCTATGAAGAGTGGATCGGACAAAAAATGGGTTCTACTGTATCCGAATAACATTTCACTTACTCATGACCGTTTCCACATGATTTCCAATGTGAGAGGCGGTCTTTTTTAACGAATTTCCAATCTAAAAATACGAACGTTTGTTTGCAATAATAATACTAAATTATTCTTTGTAGTGCAAGAAAAAAAGGAAGCCCTGCTTTTCAGCAGAGCTTCCTTTAGTTATGTCTTTATAGAACCGGGTAAGAACAGCAATAATCAGTTACTTCAAATACTTCCAACGCAAATTTTGAGTTGCCAGGGACATTGAACGTTGCCGCTCCCTTAATCTCCTGCCATACCTCAGTGCCGGGAAGCAGCACTTTAAGATCGCCGGACAGAATCTCCATAATTTCAGGACCATCCGTACCAAATTCATATACACCAGGCAACATGATACCAAGGGTGACCTTAGTTCCATCCTGCAAAATTACCGTACGGCTTGTTACTTGTCCGCCATAATATACATTGGCTGCTTTTTCAATCGTTGCGTTGTTAAACTGACTCATTACTTGTTCTCCCCCTAATGATTATTCAGTTAATTACAGAAGTGCTTTCACACGGCTAACTACATTCTCAACAGTAAAGCCGTATTCTTTCATTACTCTGTCTCCAGGTGCGGAAGCTCCAAAAGTAGTGATGCCGAGGATATCGCCTTGGTCACCAGTGTAACGTTCCCAGCCAAAGGTTTGTGCCATTTCGATTGCAAGACGAGCCTTAACTCCTGGAAGAATTACGGAATCACGGTATTCTTTATCTTGTTTTTCGAACAGATCCCAGCTTGGCAAGCTGATTACACGAACATCGATACCTTCTTCAGCCAAAGCAGCTTGTGCTTTAACAGCCAATTGTACCTCAGAACCAGTAGCGATCAGTTGTGCTTGTGGAGTGCCATTCTTGGAATCAGAAACAACATAACCACCACGTTTGATGTTTTCACGAACGCCATCAACTGTTCCAGCAAGAATTGGCAAGTTTTGACGAGTCAGAACCAAAGCAACTGGATTCTCTTTGTTTTCCATAGCATAAGCCCATGCTGCAGAAGTTTCGTTAGCATCAGCCGGACGAATAACAGTCAGACCTGGGATGATACGCAGGGAAGCCAATTGTTCGATTGGTTCATGCGTAGGACCATCTTCACCAACTGCAATACTGTCATGTGTCAGTACATAGGTTACTGGCAATTTCATGATCGAAGCCAAACGGATGGCTGGACGCAGGTAGTCTGTGAACACGAAGAATGTTCCTCCGAATACTTTAAGACCCGTGTGCAGTGCAATACCGTTCATTGCAGCAGCCATACCAAACTCACGTACGCCGAAGTAGATGTTGCGGCCATCATAAGATTCTGGTGTAAACGATGTCAAACCATTCAAATGTGTCATAGTGGAGCTTTCCAAGTCAGCAGAACCACCCACAAGCTGAGGAACGCCAGCAGTCAGACCGTTAAGCGCACTACCGGAAGCTACACGAGTCGATACTGCCTTATCTTCAGTAGTGTAAGTTGGGAGGTTAGCATCCCAGCCTTCTGGAAGATCGCCGTTGATTACTGTTTCGAACTGTGCAGCAAGCTCTGGATATGCTTTTTTGTAAGCTGCGAATTTGTCATCCCAAGCTTTGTTAGCTGCGATTCCGTTTTTCTTCACTTCTGCAAAATGAGCACGCACTTCGTCAGGTACATAGAAATCTTCTTCGTATACCCATTTGTAGAAATCTTTGGTAAGCTTAGCTTCTTCTGCTCCAAGTGGGGAACCGTGAGTACCGCCATGGCCGCCTTTACCTTGTTTGTTAGGGCTACCATAACCAATTACAGTTTTCACTTCGATCAAAGTCGGTTTGCTAGTCTCAGCTTGAGCTTCAGCAATCGCTTTGGCAATAGCCGGAAGATCATTTCCGTCTTCAACGCGAAGTACTTGCCAACCATAAGCATCAAAACGTTGAGCCACGTTCTCGGAGAAGGAAAGGTTCAATTTACCATCAAGGGAAATATCATTTGAATCATACAATACAACCAATTTACCTAGTTTCAAATGACCAGCGAGTGAAGCGGACTCGGAAGAGATCCCTTCCATCAGGTCACCATCACCACAAATAGCGTAAGTATAGTGGTCAACCACTTTATGTTCATCTTTGTTGTAGGTAGCTCCCAATTGAGCTTCAGCCATAGCCATACCAACAGCCATACCAATACCTTGTCCAAGTGGACCTGTTGTTGCATCGACACCAGCGGTGTGACCTACTTCTGGGTGACCCGGAGTCAAGCTGCCCCATTGACGGAAATTTTTCAATTCTTCCATAGGAAGATCATAACCACTAAGGTGCAACAAGCTGTACAGAAGCATAGAACCATGTCCTGCGGACAATACAAAACGGTCACGGTTTACCCATGTTGGATGATCAGGGTTGTGTTTCATTGTTTTTGCAAACAATTGGTAGCCCATTGGTGCAGAACCCATTGGCATACCTGGGTGGCCGGAGTTTGCTTTTTCAATGGCGTCAATCGCCAAAGTACGAATCGTTGTAATGGACAGGTTATCTACAGTTGAGTTTTCTTCCTTTTGAATCGCTTGTTCTTGTTCACTCATTTAATAGTTCCTCCTCTGAAATCTCAAGAATGTCATTTTGACTCTTATTGTATCATTAGTGTGGAAGCAATTCCAATTGTTTTTAAAAACTCTTTATTTGAACAGCTTATCTTTTGCAATATCGACGTATTTATATACACACAAGAACTATGAGACAAGCCAGAATTGCACTAGTCTATGGTCTAGTTTTTAATTGCGACTAAAGATTGTTTTACAATGCTCAAATATACAGTAAGATGGAGTTAGTTAAGCATAATTTTCATTCATTACCCAACATTTCCTAGTGGAAAGGAACTTTGAACATGAGTTCGAATAAGGACATCTTTATTGTGCTTACCGGTACAGGTACGGCCTTTAGTGGTTTTATTAAGTGGTTTACAAAAGCCGATCTGAATCATGCTTCGATCGCCTTTGACTGTGAACTGCGGGAGGTATACAGCTTCGGAAGAAAAAAAATGCACAATCCATTTGTGGCAGGACTAATCCAGGAGAACTTTATCGACCCTTTTTATAGCAGTGCTAATTGTTCCATCTATCAGTTGCGTGTTAGCGCTGAGGAATACGATACGATGTACAATCACGTCCAAGGGATGATGCAAAATCAGGAGCGTTATAAATACCATCTTTTAGGACTAATCGGTGTGCTTCTGAATATTAAAATCGATAGAGAAAATGCTTATTTTTGTTCCCATTTCGTTGCCTCTTTATTTGAAGAAACTGCAGTTCAGCCTGTGAATAAGCCTTCCTGCTTCGTTACACCGGAAGATTTCGCGCTTTCACTCTGTGCACATAAGATTTTTACTGGCAAGCTATCCTATTATTTACGTAGAGCTCAGAGAGCCTCTGCGCGCCCATCCTCTTTACCATTACATACTACTTCGGTTGCCGCACGAATGATGCGAATGAATGAAGACCGGACTGAAGGGGTCGTATAAAAGGTTCTATGCTTGTGAAAAAGGACTAAGCGGATTTAAATCCGCTTAGTCCTTTTTCATTAACCATCAAATAACAAATTGGACCATGTACTGTTTGCACATAAGCTCAAAGCCGATGGATTGATATAGAGAAATTGCGCCTACATTTTCCTCAAGGACATTCAAATACACGTTAGAGGTAACCCTTCCCCCCGCTCGGGTAAGCTCGGCACAGATCTTTTTCCCGTAGCCTTGCCTTCTCCATCTTACATCCGTTCCGATGTTCCCCAATTCAACGTAATCTTCGCTATAGATATGGTATCCACCTACCGCAATCAGCTCATGTTGTTCCATCACACCATAGAACGGATACTGTAATTCTTCTTTTGAGAACGCCATTGTATCTAAATCGGCCATTTTCAACTCAATGAGTTCAAAATAAGGGGGACCCAATTGTAAAACGCTTGTATCCACCGGCGGTAACGCTTCTTGATGGATATGCTTCATTAGAAGCAATTTTTTGGGTGACTTAACAAGTTCAAGCTGTGAAGCGAGTACAGCCATAACTTCTTCATTCACGATTACATTACCGACAGCATTGTCAGGTAAACTCAATTGATCTTTCATAAATGCAAGCACGGACCGGAGACAGAATGACTTCTCCACAGGGAATACGGAAAACGCATAGAACGAAAGCCCTCTAAAAAAAGCCAATACGCCGAGCAGCTCCCCCTGCTCTGTAAACTGTCCATAGTGTACCGTATTATGCTTACGAGCTGTAAGGTATGAATAGTATAAAAAGTGCTGTTCCCTATTAATCGAACTCAAGATTGATTTCATTTCCGCTGGTGTTAACTCTCGAATCATGTCCCCTACCCCTATCAATGTTTGATACAATGCTTCAACATTAACATGATCCTGTGAAGTCACGCAAAAAAGATAGGGTGATATAGGCTCCTACTCTACTTAATTCGATGACTCTGGAAATACTCCGACCAATCCGATGATATAACAACGGTAACTGTATCCGTTTTGGTGTTATACGCATTCTGAGCCGTAAATGTAAAAGTAACAGGGCCATCTAGTAGCTTTTCAAAAGAGCTATCGTACATTTCACCTGTCCAGAAGGTTTTATCGTCGTTAGTTGGGCTGAGCTGCGTAGTGAACCCTCCGTTCATGGTTACTTGGACAGTATCCGGGAGACCTGTTGCTGTACCTTGCAGAACAAAACGTTCTCCTGCCCAAAATACGTTGTATCCTCTTGGACTCTCCTCATTGCCGCTCTTTTTCAGATTGTAGCCTTTACGATTGTTGTTCCACTCTTCGGTGTGCTTAACGCCACCTTTAATACTCAGTAGATTCACCATGAAGTATTTACGTGGAGAGATATTGCTCCAGTTGTAACCATCAAAGACTTCCACTTCAACGGCATATTTTTCATTCTCAATCAGTGAACCGACTGGAATCTGCCATTGCTTAGCGCTTGATACTTGTTCACCGGATTGGACCTTGATTGCACCAGTGGCCAAGTTAATAATTCGCACCTTATAACGTTGCTGCATATCTCCGTCCTCATCTTGATAATCCCATTTAATGATCGGTGTAAGTGTACTTGCGATCGTTGGTTTTGACGAGTCTGTACTGGTTGGATACGTAATATTAACTGTTGGAATTCTATTCACAACTGTTATACTATGGGATATTTCACGGTACAGCCCCAGAGAATCCGTTACAAGCTGTCTAAAGGTGAATACACCATTACTACTAAACTGCTTCGTAAAGTCCTTTTGAATGCTTGCTAGGGCTTCTGTTCCACTTGATGGTTTTAAGAAATACTTGTGGCTTATTGTATCTCCTTTTGGTTCGTCCGGATCAGAGGCGGTACTCTTAATGTTCAGAACGTCCGTCCGGTAGATCGGTACCTTAGTCGCATCTTTACCAGTATCTGTGATCATAGTGAATCCCGGATTAGGTGCGTTATCGATGATGAATGTTTTTTCATTTGATACATCTGACCATGAAAATTTGGAGTATGCCCGACCTTTCACTGTAAAGTATTCAAACCGTTCAAATGTATTATTTGAGATTTGATATTGTCTGAGTAGGCCAGTAGGATCTGGATTTTCTACAGTGGAAACTAATAGATCATCCTTCGTAAAAAACTCTAATCTATATTTCTCCTGTGGATCATTTTCTGGATCTGCGTATGTCCACTTAATTAATGGATCGCCTTGGTCTGAGTCAATCACAGATGGGTTCGAAGCTGTACCTGAAGGACTAGTTAAAGTCATAGAAGGTGCCAAATTCTCTTTCACTTGGACTTGCAATCCAGCGATATTCGACTTATCTCCTATTTGATCGATTGCCCAATGTTCTAACGTATATACCCCTGGATCTGTGAAAGTAAGCGTAATATCCCGAGTGAGATATGATTTCATTTCACCAGTACTGTTCGTTACTTTCCAGTAGTATTCTAACGAGCCTTGATCTGATGTATCCTCATCGATATCTCCTGATGTAAATTGTTTCGTATCATACTGATTTACGGATGAAGGTCCGTTAATCTTAGCGACAGGAACATGATTCTTAACCATAAATGTACGCGTCGCATAAGAGCTTAACCTTCCATCAGAGGCTGTGAGCTGCATTTCCCAACCATCAGAAATGGCCTTTTTATGTGAGATACCGTTACGATTTATAAGATCACGAATGGTCATTGATTGATAACGGTTGTTTCCTGCCCAGTAGTAAGGAGAATCATTAAATTTTGCATTCCAGGCATAAGATAAAACATCTCCATCTTCATCCGGATCTGGTGTTAAGTTATCCATTGTGATGATCGTGTCGCGGTATATTTCGTTAGGCATTGTAAATGCTGCAGCCGGTGGATGATTAACTACCTGTACATTTTGACTGTACCAATCCGACCACAATCCACGATTATCATGTACTTGTAGATTGAGTTGATAGTTCCCTTCACCGAATGATGCGATATTCGGCGGTGTTGTCGCTCCACCCCAATGTTCCCATACTTTATTCCATCCGTCTTTGATTACAGTCCAGTAATATACATCTAATGGATCATTATCTGGATCGAAAGATTTGTCTGTAATGGTCGTAGATTTACGATAGGAAACGATATTCGGATCAACGGTAAATAACGCAACGGGTGGTAGATTAACAGCAGCATTCCCCACAGTACGTTGACACCAATCGCTCCATACACCGACTCCATTATCTCCATCCACATCACGGACTCTTAAACGTATATCGTAACTGTCCTTTTCAAAAACTCCCCCAGGCGGCTGCCCGTCGATCCACATCTCATCTACACTCTTTTTATATTGCCATTGCCACTGCATAATCCCTTTATCAGAACTTGTAATATGATCTAAATCGTAGGACGTATCTGTTAATTGAACATTTCCGTTGATAAGCCTTGCTGAAAAAAGCGCTATTGGCTTGCGATGGACTTTAAAGCTCATCGTAGATGCGGCATCTTTACTCCACATCTGATATTCAGCAAAGCGAGCATCCTGTTTCGGTATATCCTTAGCTTGATAACTCACTACATATTGTCCGGTATACGGAAATGAAGTGTAAAGGCTCGTCCTCCATAGTCCCGAATCCCCTATAATCCCCATTGAGTTATCAAAGTAGTTCGGATCGTGATCATATCTCACTCGATCAGCGTACTTAGCATCCCACTCATAATCTTCGTAGGTGGTACCGCTATTCTCTATTGGACTATTAACGAGAACAAAAGCGTTTCGCTTCAGTCTGTTTGTAACTTTAAAGGTCATACTCGCGGATTCTGACATATTTGAAGGATCTGCTACTTTTACAGTCATCGTATAATCGCCCGGCGGGATCGAATCAGCCACAGCGTCTACAGGGATAGAGAAATACTGATACCCTTTCGTTTGAGATACTACCGTCTTCCTATAAAATATATTTGGTATCTCAGCGCTTACGATAAGATCATCATTATCTGGATCGTGAACATATCCCTCGATGTTAAGTATGTTTCTTCCAGGCTCGTTCTGCAGGACTTGATTATTAGGTGTATTTAACGAAATGGTAGGTGGACTATTAGGTATCAAAGGAAATACTCTTTGAAAACTCCAACCAATATACGGCCCTCCATATCCTTTATCTGGACTATATCCACCAAATGGGTCCTGTTGACCTGCACCAAAACTGTAATTAATAACTAATCCTTTTGGAAGTTCACCGTAACTTAAATTCCCTATATAGTTGTAGTAAGGAACATCAGTCACAAGATTAAATGTATGATCGAATGTATTCTCGTCAAACGGTCCATCAAAAAAGCTCCTATACAATGGGGTCCAATTGGTATTTGGATTTGACCAGTGGCTCGGACAATTATATTGGTAGACTGGTAAATCTAATGGTGCCCCCTCTGGTATTGCCGCCACACAGAGATCCGCTCGAACAACACGTCTATCTAGAGCACTGTTTGAACGATACAAGTTTACTCCTACAGTCAATGTTGCATCTGAACTAATATCAAATGTTAGTTGCTTAGTGGTACGATTATATTTAATATTCGTTAGCTTTTGGTTATTTATTGTCCCACGCATAGTACCATAGTTCCAACCAGCGTCATAAAAATCACCATCAGCAGGTATATTTATATCTTTATACGTGATGAAATTTGGATCACCCGTCGCAGCCTCTGCTGTCTGAAGATACACTCCCTGACTAGGGAAAACTCCGAATAGGATAGTGATTATAATTACTAGTGAAAGTATTTCTTTTGTCTTTTTCATTTAAGCACCTCTCCTACCAGGACCAATCAACTTCTGGCGCTCGATTTTTCACTTCTACAATCCGTGAGCTTAACTTTTGTCCATCTGAATTTGTAGATTTCCGATCAGCTTCTGTCACAAACTCATCAATGGTTGGTTGGCCAAACTCTTCAAACACAGTAAGTCGGACTTCATATTTCCCTACCTCGCTCAGCTCTAAATTTAAGCGATCTTTGTTCTCATTACTGAAGGTCACCCATGCTTCTCCGCTAAAACTCCCGTCATTATTAGAATCATAGCGATACTCCCAGAGTCTCCGACCCACTACATCTTTATCAGGTGAATAGGAGATATCATCCAATGAAACCACCGCTTTATTACCGTAATCAGGACTACGATATACCACTCCAGGCAGAGTAAAATAGTTGTACGGCGCTTCATCTGGCACAATATCAAAAGTAATCTCATCACTATCAGAATACCCAAGCGTATTTTCCACATAAATCGTAGCCTTATATTTTCCAGGTTTTTTAAATAAGATGTCTTTGCTTTCAAGTTCAGATAATGTACCACTATATTTAATATCTGCACTCGTACCGCCAGATACAGCAGTGATGGTAACTCGTGTTTTCGATGGTATTAACGGAAAGCGTGTTGGACTCTGGCTTCTATTGAACAATGTCGTTTTACGATTTTGTTTAAGTATTCCTTCTATATTTATAATTGCTGCTGGTTTCGGCTCAATGACGGTAACTTCTGTACTTGTACTTCCTATTTGTCCATCATTGTCAACGACTGTGAGAGCTATAGGAAATGTCTCTCCAACTTGCTCTATGGTATACCATACATACCCCCTTGGGACATTTCCGATTTCTCCCTGCGCTCCAGATGTGCTCCAAGCATAATCAGTGATATATCCATCCGGATCATAGGAAGCATTTCCACTAACGAGCATATCAGACCCTGCTTTTATGTATCTAGCTGTTGATATTCTTGCAATAGGTGGCTTTCCTTCAGGTTCTGTTGGAATAGTTGGATTTGGAGGAAAAGTAACTTGAGGATTGTTTTTATAAACACCTGCTGAAATCTGTAGAGGCTGTTCCAGAGAGGTAATGATTCCACTCTTTGTGACGATTGGCTTTTTAAAGCGGACGAGAACGGTTAAAGCATATTCCTGAGTAAAATGTTCGCCCGTTACACTCGACTTTTTGATCTCAAAGTCAAACAAAGTGCTTACATTAAATGTCTTTGCAGATTCCTTTTTCGTTTTGAGAGTATTGTTCCTGTCTTTCTCTTTAGCATAGAACACCCACTCATCAATATTTGAAGCATCATTGTATCCTTGCAGCTGCCCCATTAACAAAATTTGAACGGGTTCATCTTTATCTCCCAATTTCGTAGGATTTGGATTAGGTTTATTTAGAGTTACCGTACCGGTAAGTGTTGGTTCTGTAGGGAGGGTGTAGTCGAAGGAGACATTGCCGCTGTATTTGTAAGATGTTACATTAGCTGAACCTGTAAAGTAGTAGATTAAATTTGTTTTATAACGTCTACCTAGCGCATGACCACTTGGATCAAAATTTGAACTTAATTGTTCAGGACCATAATTTTGCTCAGCTGCGTTAGTTTTATAATAAATAATAAATTGATTCCCATTTACTACATTATGATTAACATATGTTGCTGGAAGCGTATCTGTAGGTACAACTAATTTGACGGTGGACTCTATGATCTGCGATGAATCAATTACCGAATACACGTTTTTGTCGTACCATTTAATTCCCGAACGTGATACTGCTGATTGAGTTACCACCGTCATATCAGGGGGATCATTTCTAGGTGTACCATTACCTTGTCCATTTTTATCGTAATGTTTTTGACCATTAATATATGGGTCCCATTCATTTATCTGCCATCTTACTCCGTCTGAATATCGCCAAATAGAATTACCAGGAGTTGTTAAAAAAGGTGTTTCAAACGAAGCATTATACCCGAGTACATTATCTATTCGTTGTTTTGCTTCAACGCCCTTTAAAGTAACCTTTATTTTCCCATTCTCT
The DNA here is from genome assembly GCF_037972555.1 of Paenibacillus sp. FSL R5-0744. Classification (NCBI taxonomy): domain Bacteria; kingdom Bacillati; phylum Bacillota; class Bacilli; order Caryophanales; family Paenibacillaceae; genus Paenibacillus; species Paenibacillus sp. FSL R5-0744. The sequence goes on along the minus strand of NZ_CP150228.1, from coordinate 1,360,359 downwards.
ATTGCAAGAGCAACTTTTTGATTAGTGCCATTATATTTAAGAGAAGAGACATCAATTGCTGAACTGGCAACTCCACTTGGAAGATCTAAGTAATAAGATTTTTGAGCATTTGCAGACCCATTAAGAATCTCTGAAGGTATTGACACTGCTTTGCTTTGCGAATTAGCTGCCTTTATGTTCTGTGGGATATATACAAAAACTAGTATAACTGTAAGCAGAACAATCCAAATTTTCTTCATATAAATTACTCCCCTGGACGTTTAACAATGTATTTTTCTTCAAAATCGCCTCCAAGATTAACGTATATAGAAATAACTGAAGGGTCTTTAATGTACCCATACATCTGATAGCTAGATAGCTTTTGACCCGGTTTCAACACCCAATCCCACAATGCTTCCTTATTGTTCAACTCTAATATTTTAGTTCCAGGTGCAGGTCCAAGAAGAATATTACCATCCACTTTTATATTCCATTTTGGATTCAAATCTACAGAACTTACTTGAATCACTTTACTCCCCTTATTTTCAATGGTGAGTTTAGTCCATACCATATATTTAGTAGGTGTCTTATAAATTCGATCTGAATAACCATACATCTTCATTAGAGACTGTGCTTCTTTAGACTTTACATCGTAAAACATCAGCTTTTCTAACGTGTACGTTAATCCTCCAGCGCTGATCGTCACAGGCAGCTCCAAGTCTTTCTTCAATCCAAATTTACTCAGATTATCCCTCATGATAGGCACTGGCGTTGCTATAGGTTTCACGGTTGCTGTGGGTACCGCGGATGTGGTTGGCTTAGCCGTAACTACTGATGTAACCGTTTCCGCTTTTGCAACCACTCCCTGCCCCAAAACCACACTAAATAACATTGCCGCTACCAAAGTCGCCTTTACAACTCTCTTCATCACCAAATCTCTCCCTTGTCTCAATTGGATTTTTCCTACTTATTAAACTTATACTCCTGAACTGCTGGTACTCTGATTGGCTCTTGTGTTTTGGCTCTGGAGATCAGCAGCGGATGTTCCGTCTCAATGACGGCAATAACCGAGGGACCCTCTATGTATTTGGTAATGCCAAATTCACTATCCTCGTATAAAAGCGGAAAAGTTACTCCATCGGAATCATCAACAATATCAAACTTCACGATCTTTACTTGATTCTTAAAACGGCTGCCTACTTGGGGAGATAGGCCGTTATCAAGCCCAAGATTCGCCTGCAAGGCATGCTGAAAAGTATCGTAAGCAAGCGCGGGATCGATGATTAGACGACCTCGTGTGAGTTCAGTTTCATCTAATTCCTGCGCGGCATCATGAACAGCGATATTGTTTGCATCTTTTAGCATGCTGCGCAGCATGTCCCACTCCTGATTCTGGATCTGAAAGAACCAGGAGTAGATAAAGATCAGTAGGACAAATGCCAGCTTAATAATGTAATCCATAAATTAGGCTCATCCCTTAATCAATCGAGATATTCACTCATAATTGACCCATGTCCATAATACCGGGTCGGCTGCGAAACCGTGGAAAAGTTATACGGAAACAAATTTATCCGTGGTGCTGTTACATACACATCAATTCGTTGCTTGCGTTCTTGAACGGTATCTGTACTGCTCGTAATTTCTATAGAACCCTCTGAGAACCCAATCGCCTTCAGATTTGAAATCACTTCGTTCCGCATAGACGCTGTGACCATCCCCTCCGTTGCAGCTTTTTGTGTGATGTAGGACGTATTAGCTTTGACCTGTAAATCTAGCAGATAATCAATATAGGTGAATATGGGCTGCAGGATAATAAACAGGACAAGCCACATGAATAATGCCCGGAGGACGGTCTCCTTCAATAGAAACGCCTCCTTCTAATATTGCTCTACTTGCTTAGTATGTGTGATGATATCGTCTTGACTGCTGCCAATGATATGCGTAGCTACTGTGATAAACATCCCTGCGATCACAAAGCCAATAGCCAGAAACATTGCTATGGAGATAGAGTCTTTTTTCATAATCGAATTAAACCGAAGGTTGGGTTAAGACCCGAGCAGTTGCCGTTTGGCTGGAATCCAGCGGTTGAATAAATGTCACACCCGGAATCGTCGGTTTGTTATCATCCGTAGCATCAATTACATCTCGAACTACAGGAATCAAAACGGCAATTACGATGGCCACACATAAAAATCCGATAGCAATAAACAAACCTGTAGAAATAGCGTCCTTTTTCATTGTTAAAATCTCCCTTTTATTTTATATTTTTTAAATAATATTGAATATACAATTTTTCACTGGAACATGCCGACCCCATTAAAATTCCCTTTGATCAGTAAAATGTACTGCATCGCCATCGCGACGATCATCAAAAAAGTAGCAATCGATGGGATAACATTAATGATCGTGGATAGATCACCGATAAAAGACCACTTTTTCAAATACTGATCGCTGGAGATTTTGGAGATAATCTTACCTTGCTCACGCAAATAATTCGCCGCTTCTGTGTCGTCATCCATACCCTCAGTAGCCAGCAAAATGGACCGAATGTCATTAATAAAACTATGATTATCGGGAAACTTTGCACAAAACCATTCAATCGCCCCCTCCACACCCTCATCTACTGCTCGTTCTGACAACTCGTACAGATCCTGACGTATATATTGAAAATGTCCAGCCGTACTCCCGCAAAAAGTGCCAAATTGCGCATATCCGCGCTTGCGTAGCCGATTATTCTCATATAGACGGATGAAAGAGATCAGCTCACCGTCTTTTTTAATAACCGTTTTTTGATGAAGCCATGCAAGCACCCAGCCAAACGGAAGATAGCGCATCGGACTGCTGATTACGAGAATAAGTAGAGCAATTAGAGGGTCATAAATAGAAAAAGAATTAGAACGAATGAAATCACTGACGACTTGAGTTATTAAATAAATCAGCGCTGCAGAGTAACGGAAAAGCGTAATTTTACGGGCCGCAATCGATAAACCAGAATCATTTAATAATTGCTGAAGTCTATCCCCCTGCACTCGTTCCCCAAGCTCATTCCACCGTAGTCCTAATCGGACAAGATATCTTTCCTGTTTACTACTACTGCTTACAAAGACAAGTAATGCGACATAAACAATCCCGATTACAGTAACTAATAGTAACAATCTGTCCATAGCTCATCACCTTAGTGGTAGTCCAGTTTAGGTCTGGCGAGAATAGTGCTGATCACAAAAGAAATAAAAAGACCGGAGACGATCACCATCAAAAAAGAAAGTCCTACTGTAGTCTCAAACTGCAATTGGAAATAGATATCAGGCTTCAGCATGTACATAAAGGTTCCAACCGTTGATACCAGCACCAAAAGATTCCCGTATAAGCCAAGGCTGATCGCATCTCTACTTCCCGCTTTTACAGTCAAAATGGTTTCCCTCTGTTGCTCCATAGAACGATTTAACAGCATCAGTGAGCTTTTTAAATAACGGGTCCCTTCCTTCTCGGCATAGAGCAGATCCGATATAAATTCTAGGGCGAAAGTAGTGCCAATCGCATTGGAAAATCTCCCTGCTTCCTCAACAAGCTCCTTCTCATTACTGTAATTGGAAAATGCAGCCCCTAGCAGCTTCAAAGGACCCTTCAACACATTCTTATCCGTAAGAAAATCCGCTGTCCGATCGAGAACGGAATCTACCGACAAGTGAGTAAATTTGGTGGAGATTTTGACTACATCGAGTAAATCATAGCTTCCATGCACCTTCCTCTGCGCGTAGATGTATCTCATACGAAAATAAGGAATCGTCGCAGAAATCACAGCCATAAAAAGTGGAAATCTCCAAGCCCCCTGAATCGAACGCCCTTCGTTAAAAGTTATCCCCTCCAGAAAAGGATTGTTAAAACTCAATTGTCCAGGAAGCTCGCTTAGCGTCAGTAGTCCTGATAGAAAAACAGCGATAAATACTATTGCTGTACGCGTCATAAAACGCATAACGCTAATTCCCGGCTCATATTTTCGGTGTACGAAATATAAAAGATTATCTAGATGACGGTAGAGCCACAGCCTTTTTTTAACCGAGCTAACTCTTTTGCCAACAATACTCATTTTATGTTTAATACGAAAATCGACTTTCTGACCTACCTGTCGTAAATGCCGTTCAACTAGCGGTTTAATGAGCAGCCAAATTCCCCATACAATTAACAAATGAAGGACAAAACGAAGAATATACAATAATAAATCCACGGTTTCACCTCCTCACTCGTTAAGAATGATCTTAGATTTCAAGCTTTCCTTGATAGGCTGATCCATTGGTTTTACTGCTGCAAGCTGTCCCAGCTCTTTCTGGAGCAACTGTGTTGCCTGCTCATTTTTCCTAGTCATCTTCAGAATCAGGTTCTTTGTCAGCTTGTCATTATAGGACCAACACATCTTCTGGGGTTCCCAGCGCATCAGATCATTCGCAAATACAGAGTTCTTTTCCTCGTCATAAAAGACTTCCGATATTCGCGTTAACCGCTTCTTCCCTTTCGGAACACTTTCCAAAATAAAGACCAACTCGCATGATTTCAGTGCAGAGATCAAATGCCCCTTAAGGCTCCCGCCAATCCTTGTCGACACGGCAAAAGCGCCTTGATAAGGAATATCCTCCGAATCAACGGTGTGGAAGGTTCCGGTGATGCCGTCATACCCTTTTTCCCCACTCCACAGATAAAATTCCCATTCGTTATAACGCATTTCCGTCATATACAAAATGTTTGGGTCATGCCGCAGCGATTCTACCCCTACCTCCATCAATTCCTCGTTCGCAGCCTGGATTGGAATAATTCGGTGCCCTTTAATCTGGTAAGGTAAAATCGACTCCGGATGCTTTTCTATCATTACTACACCCATACAGGATGAAGATCCGAGCAGTTGCTCACCGACGATCGTATTTGCAAAGGTTGTTTTTCCCGAGCCTACAGCGCCCGCAATAATGGTATTGCGAAAGGTAGACGATAACGCCCGAATCATTTCAACCGCTTCCGCAGGAATACATTCTGTACCCGCCTGATCTTCTAGACTCAGAAACTCTACAACCTGCCGCCGTAACGATATTGTGGTGAAGCCATCCCATACTCTCGGGGATACCCAAATGGCAAGCCTAATAAATCGACCAGGCCAGAGCGGGTCATCCATTTTAAACTCCACTGAAGGGTTGTCCTTGTTCAGCTTTTTGTTGGGATCACTTTTTAATAAGGAGCGCTTTAACTGTTCAACCCGATCTAGTGAAGGCATCTCATATGGATAAGCTACAAACTCACCTTTCTGGTTATAAAAGATCTGCTTTCCGATCATCTGTAGCCCGGTTGATTCACTGTATGCACGATCAGTAAACCAACGATACGCCGGACCAAAACCCTTCCATTCATGATAGAGCGCTTCTGCAGCCGTTCTGTATGCTTCTGGAACCTTTCCCGTAAAGGGTGTCTTCCGCAAGTATTTCTCTATCTCATTCATAAAAAAGCTAACCGCCTGCGGATCGCCAATTAGCGCCTTCGCATTTAACTCGAAGTAAGCATCATCCTCACGTTCCAGCCCTTCGTTCATATCGTTTTTCATTTTTTGTAAAAATGCATAAAAGTCTTCCTTGCCCGGTTTGCTCATGCGTAGGATACTTTGTTTTAGAGAGAACAACGGACGGCTCGGTTGATTTCCATTCATAGGAATATACCTTTCTTTTTAGCTTCTGGCGCCAGGCTCATGGACACTAGCAAAGAATGTACCTTATCATCCACATGCTGCAGCTCTTTTTTGCCTAAAGGTAAGCTTTCCTGCAAGGGCTGGTAATACGGTAGCTCCAGCAAGATTTCAGTCCCAAAGCGAAGCGCTAGATTTTTAGGAGAAGATATTTCTTCCACATTACTGCGGTTAATAATCAGTTGAAAATCATGTGGACGTAGATCCATATGCCCAGCAAGCTCTAGAAGAGGTTCGAGTCTGTATTCATGCTTTGGATGAGTGACGATCATACGCAGTGCCGATTTGTGCATTCCGACATACCACGCTGCGCTTTCCGGAATAGAGCCAAAGTCAGCAATAACCACATCTGCATTCGCCCCAGCTCTAGCCAAAAAATATTCAATCTCATCCTCCTGATAATCTTGTGCACTCAAGTAATCGTAGTTGCCTGGGAGATACGAGTAACCGTCTTGCTTAATCAATTGCTCAAAATCCTCATCATAAATCATCTTCCCAGTAAGCCTTGATCGAAGCCTATCCAGACTAATGGTCGCTTTGCGGTCATATCCGGGATCATATAAATCAAGTCCAAGGACAATAACACGAAGGCCTGCCGCGGCAATTCGTCTTGCGAACAACTTGGCTACACTAGTGCAGCCGATCCCAGGACCAGATCCAAAAAAACCAACCAGATTACTTCGTTCCTCCCCGTCCTCGTCTAGAATAAAGCGAATCTTCTCTATCACCACTGACGAGGTAGAACGAGGAGGGATAAAATAGATTCCTAAGCTTTCACACAGCATATGTACAGCTTGGTAACCACTGATTCCCTTTTGCAAATATACATATAGGATCATTGAGCTCGGATAATTCCGGCGCAGTTCGCTAAGTGACTGAGCTTGAATCTGGTCACTGGTAACCATTAGCATATGGCTCTCTGCATGAGATGGATCAGGAAGTACGCTTTGTGTAATTACAATAAATCCTGCATTTTTGATATCATTAATGGTTAACTGATCTATGCCTAGACTAAATATTTTCAAGACTCTTCCCTCCTACTCGACCCGTACGATCCACAGCTTTTTTCCCTGCTCCAAAAATTGTCCGAGCCGCTCGCCATCACTTTTCTTCAGCTTCAATTCTGGTGTCGCCACCTTGCCAGTCGAAGTGAACCGATTATTGTTGTTTCCCTTTTCTGAATCCAGCACATCATTATTGTCTTCTGTTCGCACATAATTCACGGTGACTCCAGATATAAACACCTCCTTTGCAGGTTCACTAATTGAGCTCTGCACGATCAGTTCCTCCTCTTCCTTCTTGTTTGGGCTAAGCGATTCACTCCGCCTCTCTCGGTCTCCATCAACAAGATAAATATCTACCTTATCCCGGCTGCGCAGTGAACCATTGATGGCATAGATCGCTTCCTTTGGTATAGGAAAAATCCCTTCATCCTTGAGGGGTTCTAAATCACTAACATCCACTAAGGATGCCGTCAAAATACTTCCGTTGGTCAGATTTACATTCGTAATTTTATGCTCCACTTGTGCGATTTCTGTAATTACACCCGAAGGTATATCCTTGGTCTGAACAGAATCCAGATATAAATCACTTGCTTTCAGCTCATAGTTTTTTGGAAGAAGCTCCCCGCCTTCCACCTTGATTTTGACCACAGTTCGGGATAGTACGTAGGGCTTGAAGTAGAGATCATAGCCCAGTAATCCCCCGACTCCAGTAATCAAAATGAGACTTGCGAAGAAATAATTGCGTTTCAACAGTTGCCTACGCTGTAAAGCCAAGCCTTCCACCTCCTCAAAAACACAGTTTTGAAAAACGACAAAAAGCAACTTGGCGTAAATAGCCAAGCTGCTGGTAAAATGCTTTTTTTACCTGTAGAGATTTAGAAAACTATTAGATTATAGGGTTCCGGTGAAAGCACTCAGGTTTATACCGTAGGCTTTCACCGGAAAACAACCTTTTTATTTAAATACTACAGTCTTATTTTGATGAACGAGGATCCGGTCTTCGATATGCCATTTCACAGCACGAGCCAGAACAACCCGCTCAATGGTGCGTCCAATCCGCTTCAGCTCGATAACATCATCACTGTGACTAACCCGCTGCACATCCTGTTCAATAATCGGACCACCATCAAGCTCTTCTGTAACATAGTGAGCAGTTGCTCCGATAATCTTTACCCCGCGTTGGTACGCTTGAGCGTAAGGATTACCGCCAATAAAGGCTGGCAGGAAGGAGTGATGAATATTAATAATTTGGTGGCGATAGTGCTCAATAAACGACGGTGAGATAATCTGCATATACCGAGCCAGAATTATAACATCAATGTCGTCTCCGATGACCTCAAGCTGACGTTTTTCCGCCTCAGCTTTAGTATCAGCTGTAACCGGAATATGGTGAAAAGGAATGCCGAAGGACTCGACATACGATTTCATATCCAAATGGTTGCTCACGACGAGAGCGATGTCGGCTTCTAGATCACCAGCTTGCCACTGCCAGAGTAGCTCCACAAGACAATGGTCTTCTTTAGAGACAAATATGGCTAATCTTTTCTTATGACGAACATTGAAAATTTTCCAGTTCATCTTGAAACGTTCAGCCACCCCGCCGAACAAAGAACGTATCTCTTCCAGACGATCTCCTAATTCGGGAAGGTCAAACTCAACTCTCATGAAGAACATTCCGCCATCTGGATCCATTGTGTACTGATCCGATTGCACAATATTCGCGCCATGCTGATACAGAAAGTGTGATACAGCCGCCACGATTCCCGGTCCGTCAGGACAAGAAATGAGCATACGCGCCCGGTTGGAATAAGACTCAACACCTGACGAATTGTTTCTTTTTACGTGTAATTCCATGATCCTCATCCCATCCTCTCATCTACATGTGCAATCTGAAGTCTAACTTATGCGTGGAACGAGCAATTACTTGCCTGCTAACCATGCAATCAAGCGATGATTAATGGCTTCCTCGCTCAATTGCGGGAACAGCTCGGCAGCGATGACTTCATCATATAGACGCTCCAGCGGTTCACGTGGATCAGCTTTTTTAGCCTTGGCATCGTTCTTCAGCATCTCCCAGACATTAAGCACAAATTGACGGGAATCGATCTCCTTATTAGCAAAAAACTCACGCAGTTTTTCAACATCCTCTAGAAACTCCGGTCCAAATCGTTCCGCTACGTTACCACGGAGCAAAGCAATCTCTACCTCATACATCGGACGCTGTTTCTTCGCATCTTTACCAACCCATGGCGTCTCAAGAATGAATGGCAGACCTGTCAATTTCTCATGATGGACGATTTTGTTAATCGTATCAAAACCGATCCAACCCGAACCAATTGGAGTGTGACGGTCTTTACCTGCTCCACATGGATTTTTGCTGTCATTGATATGGATAACCCCAAGACGATTCAAGCCGATAATCTCATCAAACTTGTTTAGAACGCCATCCAAATCATTAACGATATCATAGCCAGCATCATGAATGTGACAAGTATCAAGACATACGGACAAACGCTCGTTATGTTCAACCTTATCAATAATAGAAGCAATCTCCTCGAAGCTGCGCCCGATCTCTGTTCCTTTACCAGCCATAGTTTCTAGGGCGATATGAACTTCCGTTTCATTAGTTCCCCCAAGAACCTCATTAAGGCCATCTGCAATCCGCTGAATACCGTATTCTGCATCCTTATCAGTGAATGCACCTGGATGTAATACGATATGCTTGACCTCAAGCGCATGCGTACGGCGGATTTCCTCTTGTAAGAAATCAACGGCCAACTGATACGTGTTCTCTTTATAGGAAGCGAGATTAATAATGTAAGGTGCGTGGACGACAATCTCCTCCACACCGTTTTCTTTCATTGCTTGCTTTCCTTCAACCGGATACATGGCATCAATCGGCTTGCGGCGCGTGTTCTGTGGCGCTCCTGTATATATCATAAATGAGCTGGAACCATACTCATTTGCTTCATTTGCTGCGGTCAAAAGACCCTTGTCCGAGCAAGACACGTGTGAACCTATTTTCAGCATACTTCTTCCCTCTTTCCTTCACGAATTACCCCCTATTCTACCGTGATCAGAAAAATAAATCTAGACAAGGTCAATATGCTGGGTTCTGCTTCGCAAAACTTTGGAAATAAGCTATACTTTAATATGAGATTAAATTATGTGAGAATACTCATTGCCAAAAGGTGGTGTATGCATGTCTATCCAATCAGGACTTGGTTTATTATCCGCAACACCGAGCAATTGGTTCATGAACTCTATCGCTTTCTGGACATTTATGCTGCTGGGTTCCATGTGTATCGGCGGTTTTTTTATGTTCCGGAAATTCCTAAAGGTGTTGCCAAAAGCTGATGGAAAATCAAAGCTGGACTGGCAAAATTACTGGGTAGAACGCAGCCGTTCACTCTGGAGTGATGAATCAAAAGCTTTCTTAGACCAGCTTGTTCAGCCTGTGCCCAGCCCTTTTCGCGATATCGCCAAACATTCCATTGCTGCCGAGATCGGAAAGATCGCTGTGGAAAGTAATGCAAAAGAGGTTACTCGTGATCACTGCATTAAAGGTTACATAGTCGCCACACCACGGCGTGACAATCGTTTTCTCGTCAATTTTCTTGAAAAGAATAAAATCGACTACTCTGCTTACCAGCATTTGTTCAAGTGATTGATAATCTGATGTTGTGTTCAGAACGGAGGCCAACCTTATGAAATATGTAATATGTGGCGGCACCGGTTTCATTGGCAGTGAACTAACAAAATACTGGCTACAGGCAGGAAATGAAATTGCAATCGTCGGTCGCAATCTACCTAAAGCTGCGCCATATCATCCTAAGCTGAGTTACCACACATGGGACAGCCTACACGCTGATTCAACACCCGTGGAAAATGCGGACGCTTTGGTCAATCTTGCTGGAGCCTCTCTCAGCCAACGTTGGAGTCAGAGCGGCAAAAAGGCAATTATGCAATCCCGTCTTTGGGCCGTTTCCGCTGCTGCTAAGCTACTCGCCCGTTTGAAACACAAACCTTCTGTAGTCATTCAAGCGTCAGCTGTGGCTATTTACGGAACCTCCTTGCAAGATACCTTTAATGAATCATCGCCAGCCCATGTCATGGACTTCCCTTCTGACGTGGTTAAGACATGGGAAGAAGCTTCTGATGAAGTATACAAGAATATCCGTATGATCAAGTTGCGTACTGGGGTTGTGCTCGGTAACCGAAACGGAGCATTCCCCAAGATGAAGCTTCCCTATTTACTGGGCTTTGGTGGTAACATCGGCGCGGGAAACCAGTGGGTATCCTGGATTCACCTGACCGATATCGTTCGTCTGATCGATTTTTGTATTCAAAATCCCACCATCTACGGACCTGTTAATGCGACTGCGCCACACCCGGTTACGAACGAAGAGTTCGGTAGAACGATTGGAAAAGTATACAACCGGCCGCATTGGTTCCCACTGCCCGCCATCCTGTTAAAAACAGCAGTAGGTGAATTGTCTGAGATCTTACTCAAAGGACAACGCGTCCTTCCATCGGCGGCATTAGAGCAGGGCTTTAACTTTACCTTCCCTACACTTCAAATCGCTTTAGAAGATTTGAAAAGCCAAAAATAGCAGAATCAACACTCTTTACTTGCACTCTTCATCCCATGTGGAATGTGTAACTTCCTTTTACAATCTTGAATACGGTCCCCTCTGACAGCGGGTACTCTTTGTAAGGGATCATGGCTTCGCCTTGAAAAAGCGTTCCATTTCTGGAGTCGAGATCCTTTAGTACGTATCCGCCAGGGCTCCTAGATATCTCTGCATGTACTCTAGAAGCTCCTTCCGATCTTTCTACATACTGAGCTACTTCTGCCGATCGGCCAATGATAAAGCTAGTTCGGTTTAACGCTATGGTTTCCGACTCTGCCTCTTCCTCATCGCTTCTTTTGAGATAAGGAACATTTCGAGCTAGCTTCTCATTTCGTTTGCCTTGCTCAGGTGTTTCCTCCCGTGATAATAAAGCGGTTGGGGCTATTGGACCTGGTGGTATTACAGAACTATCCTCCTCTTTCCTTGATTCAGATCGCACAGACGGAATGTTAGATAAACGGTCGGATGGATGCTGATCTCCCTTTGGAATCGATGCTGCTGGACGCACAGGGGTCACAGGATTCCTACCGAAATCCCACTCCAGTTCTCTTCGATTCGGACTCCGGTTTGTATCTTCAGAATCCTCACTCGTATGTTCCTTTTCTTCGTCACTTCCAAACCTAATCCTTTCGCTCCATACCATCCAGCTAAAAGCAGCCAAGGCAATCGTTGCGATCCCACAAACGGCTAGCCATAACGGTTTTGGGTTATTCAAATATAGGAATTTCCATAATAATGCATCACCCAATAAGCAACCTAGAATAATATAGGTTCTTGAGCTTGAGGGTTGTGAATTCGTCAACTTATTATCGTCTGTAGACCGAAGAGACCTTTCCTCTTCTTTCACCCTAAGATTCGGACTGGAATAGCTATTTAACCACGGACCTGAATTCTGCTGCGTACGCAGACCCTTATCCTCGTTCCGCTCACTCATTTTTTTCTGGGGAGCAGGTACCTCATTCACAAACAGTTCCCTTACTCTCTCTTGCATTCGTCTTTCAGGCTCTGCCGGACGTACTTCTGTCAACTTAGGAGATGTGTATGCCATTTCTGCGTTACTACTGAATTGTCCTCTACAAGAGTCGCCCTCTGTCAACAGCTCTGAGAGAAGACCCTTTAAGCCCGCTGGTGTAAATTCTTCTTCCCCACAGTATTGCAGTACTCTTTGAACACCACTCCCAGTAAGCTCTGTGATAGAAGCCATCATCACCATGATCAGCGATTTGAGGGACTCTCCCAGCCTAGAAGCAGGCTCATTCCCCTGAACAGGGATATAGGTGAGATATACCTTACCACTCTGCAATGATCCTTCAATAAAAATATAATCTTCATGCAAAGCATACTGATCCGCCCGAAGCATATATAACCTGCCATCTTCCATCCCTTGCGCAATTTGCAGAAGTAATCCAAAAAATGAGGTCATGCTCAACTTCTCACTTTTGAGCAAATGACTGAGCATTTTTTTACGCAGAACAGCATATTCCATCGTAACCTTTAAATCAATTTCCCTAAGCAACAACCTTAAATGATGAGGAATATCAGTGTTCATCAGCATACGAGCTTGAACCATATTAAGCTTACCCACCGGCATCCCTTCTGCTTCGCCAAGCATCATATATATACCGTCCTGCTGCATAAAGTCACGGGATAATCCGTACAACAAGCATCACCACCTCCTATTTTAAAAATAAAGATAAGCGCAAATGGTACCAGGGACTACAGCCAGCATGAAGGGAAATCTCAACAGCTCACTATCTTTATTTCTTAATAGGAATGAACTCTTCAATAATATGAATCCGGAAATTGTGTTAAATATCCTGCGCGTACGCCTGCCTGTCTCCCGTCTCTTTAAGACAATTAGCCAGCCTATCAAGGCCCCAAACAGTACGGAGTACATCACGACCTGCAATGTAAATAGCATTCCTGTCCACGCCCCAATCCCGGCAAAAAGCTTAACATCCCCTGCACCAACCGCCCCTATCAAATGCATAATTAGAAGCACTGCAAATCCTGCAGCGGCACCCACACCAGCCTTAAGCAGTCCATCCCAGCCGTTCATCAGCGCTTGAGCAAGCATACCAGCAAGCAAGCCTGAGACAGTGATCCAGTTTGGTATTCTCATCGACTTTATATCCGTAATAAATGCAGCTACCAGAAACGGCAGACATCCCCAGAAGGCCCACTCCGCCATGGATTTCACTCCTTTCCCCTTCACTCATTTCACTACTGTGAACATCACCTCAATAGATCTACCGTCATCGAGCTGAATTACAAATGGCCACGAGCCCGGTGTGGTATTCACACCAATTTTCCACTCCCACTCGATATATCCGTCCGCATCCGCTTGTTTCCAGCCTAAATATTTAGCAGTGCTTCCCCCGCTTTTATAAAAAACGGATAAGCTAGCGGAAGCATTCGGCGAAATTTTAGCACGAACTTTGCCTTGCTTATTGGCTACAGCTGGATTCGGTTTCTCCAAAATCTTAATAAAATCCTCTGGTTGACCAGTGCCGTCATTGCCCTTATTTGTACCCTCTCCTGTATCCCCGATCCAAAGACGTTCAACAGCACTTGCCTCAAGTACAATGCGTTGGTTTAGAAAGGGAACCTTCATCGGCAGCTCATAGCTAACCACCAATCCAAAGTAAGGTCGGGTACCCTTCTTTAACTCAGGCACGATAATGTTGGATACATGAATTCGATCATAATCCAGTAAGTCTGATGACAGATACGGCTTTAATAGGGGTTTTATCGCTAGATCCAGTACACTTTCTGAGGTCTCAGCCTGTAGCTTCTGCAGAGGTCCCTCGCCCTTCTCTAAAGCTGACATGACCCACTCATTCAGCGGCTTAGGTAATGACATTGCATAACTACTGCCCCAATCTGTAAGTGACAAGCGAGGAATCGTCCAATTCGATTCGGCTTGATTGCCAGCGGATAGGTCGGTGCCATCCTTCACTGGATTAGCGCCAGCTTCGCTTGTTGCTCCCCATTTCTGCACAGCCAAAGCTGCCGGGTACATATGCGTTGAAATAGATTTCACAGTATCAGATGCTGTGCTTTGTAAGGCTGTTGAATACAAGGTCATCTGTACGATAGAAATTAGGAACAAAACAAACAGTAGGAAGATCGGAAGTACCATCGCCGCTTCTACTACCATGCTGCCTTCTTCCTGCGTCTTCCTCCTAATCCGGTACCCGTCCCCCATATCCTTACCAACCTCCTGCTAGTATGAAAAATCAGCCTGCACTGCTCTCATATATGTACTGCCTTGCACTTCTCCAGAATACCCAGCGCTATAATCCAATAGCTTCACAACACCCGGTAGAAACCATAGTCGCATTCCAAGCTTAATATTCGATGAGACATACGTACTTCTTTCATCTGGATTTATTCCTGTGTTCAGTCGAATGAGAGCCAGCATCCGAGATAATTGAACATTCCCGCCTCCATGCAGCATCATGAACAGACGCAAATGATCACGATAAGTCAGCTGGGCCGGTAAATATTTAGACAGTGGTATGGAATCTTTCTCACAGAGTAGCAGCATGTCCTGAATAGCTTGCTGGATCCCATACAACAGTGCTGCGGCCAGAACAGCCAATGGGTTTCCTAAACTTGCCTTCTCAATAAAACCTTCCATCGTTCGAATAGACAACCGCATGGAAAATATTTCAGCATACGCTGCGGCTACATTTCCAGCGGGATTATGAAATCCATAAAGAATGTATTCCAGCTCTTGCGCTTGAGGATTAAGCTGGTCTGTAAGTTCGGCTGTGCCCTCAGAACCTTGTGCTAGAATAGCTAACTTGGAAACATCAAAATGTTGAAAATAGAGAGCAGAATACTCCGTTTGAAAAAGTCTATCTCTAGCCCCTCCCATAATGCCACCCATCGCTGCATAGATTCCGTCCATATCCTCCATCGCCGAACTCCCAGCAGTATACGGGTTAGTGCTTACTTCAGATTTAACAAGTGGATCTGATACTAATTCCTTATTAAAAGCAACATTCTCCTCGTAATATTGACGAAGTGTTTGATAGCTTTTCAGAGAATCTGTCACTCCGTTATCCATCATTCGAATCTTATCAAGTAACGCTTTCGCTTCACCCAGCTTCGATTTTGCTTCTCTCTCCAATTGCTTACGCTCTTTATCCGAGCTACGGTGCTGTTCGATTAAAGCCAAATCACTAACGATAATACTTCCCTTCTTACCGTAATTCTGTAGATAGTTATTCACTACGCGTGAAGCTTCAAGAACAGAAGAGATCATTTGATAGGAGTCACCATATTCACTCAAAGCTTCATACAGCACACCCGACATTCCTGTTACGATAGGTTCAATGGGCTCGTAAGAACTTTGCTGCATAGATATACTATTCTCCATCTGACTTAGATCAGTTGAGGAGAGAATCAGTGCATCTTCCTGCTCACGCAGCTTTTTAAGCGGGTCTGAGCTTATCTCTCCTGAGCTCGCCGGAATATCCCAGTCATTAGCAGGATCATTTGATAGATCCACCCCCTCCATTCGTGACTGTTCCAATATATTTCTCATCTCGTCATTCAATTGCTCTGCCTTCTTTAACGCTTCATTCGCTCCCTCCATTGATCTTTCATGGTCTTCACGAAAAGCTGTTAATAAGGCAGGAAGCCGCGATAACATTTCAGTAGTTCGACTCCGGTATAGAGACAATTGATAAGTGTACTTTGCAGGCTTTTTACTATCACGATAAAGATCATCGTAATATTTCCCAAGATAGTCACTATACTGTGCGGGAATATCCGCCGCCGATTGCATACTTCCGAGTGAACTGGCAGAAATGGACTCTGCAGGCGGATTCATAATCCATTGAAGTAACCTTCTTCCACTCTCTGCAGCCTGGCTTCTCTGCTCTAACATAAGATCCAAAGCCTCTTCTCGCTCGTCATATAACGGCTGCAGCTTACTAAGTAGTTCAGTAGCCCGTGAGGCCTCTGCCATTACTCCTGACATCGGCTTGAATTTACCTGCCAATTCCAAAGCAAAATCCACCGGAGCCTTATACTTCATTTCCTCCAGTATTTGTCGACTCACAACATCATAGCTACCCACCGGCCTGCTCCATTTCAAAGATGACGATTCCAAAGCGAAGGGTACAAGATTGAACGCGTCACTCCTACTACTTTTATGCATATTATCATTGAGTACCTGAGACAGCAGCATATCCCCGTCACTCTCTCCAAAGGCGAATAAACCATACTTTTCTCGTAGCTCAACATCGTAAGATGACATTACAGAGCGAATGCTAGCCCTCGCTAAACGTTCCTCCTGAACATTGAAGGCAGCAATCCGCGCATAGTCAATCAGCACAGCGGTAAATAAAAAGACGAAAGCCAGTACCATAATTAGAAAAATTGAGACAGAACCTTCCGTTTTGCCCTTACCCTGCCTCTGTTTCTTTCGACTCTTACCGCTAACAAGGCAACTGGTAAAGATGCTCCTCATCAAAACCTCCCTCCTTATCCCTACCTTCAATAGATACAAGATCTACTAGCAAGGAAATATTCACTTATCCTGAAGCTTGGTCATCATCGCGGATGCATCCTTCTTCTCCATGTGGACTCCAGACCCACTAGTACCCTCTAAGCCTCCCTTAAACTTAGCCCCGAAGTAACGCATCAGGTCGACCGTACGGATAAACTCAACAGGCTCAGCGATGATAGATTGAGTTTTTACAGTTGGCTTTGCCTTATCAGACAAAACTTCATCAAGTACAGGTAAGTGCAGTAGACGATTTAATTCAGCACTTACTTTCCGTCCTGCAAGTGAATATGCGTAGTTCAAATTTCCCGGCATATTATTCGGAATCATAGAGGACGAATGTCTGAGTTTAAGCACTGGTAGATCACTTTCCTCTGACACTTCACCAGGTAGCTCTATTGTCGCGCCATCACTTCCAGCTTCTCCGCCGAATAAAGAGGCTAGTAAAGCATCGTCTCCAATTCTCCAATAAAGGGAGTCATACTCACCTGCAGCATATGAGCCAGAAACCTCTTTGTGGCTGTTGTCCCAATTGTAAGCCGCACGCTCAGTAGCCCCTGAGGCCACTTGCAGGAGCATAGATTTCTGGTAGCTATACAAACAGAAAAACAGAAGAAGCATTGTAATACACATGACCATTGGTAGTAGAATTGAAGCTTCAATAGTAAAGCTGCCTCGATCGTCCTTAAGCTTATTCACTCGAATACTTCCTGGCTCTTTTCTCCTGCAGTTTTAATCAAAGCCTCCACTACTTCCTGAATTTTGTCCTTAAACAAAAGAACGACCGCAATCAGCACTGCAATAATCAGAATCATTTCCAGTGTCCCCAGGCCTTCCTCGTCCTTCCAAAAATTCTTCACGCTACCCAACATTGTCGTCATCATTAGTTTCACCCTCCTACATTTTTAACATCATGAATGCTGGCGTTCCCACCAGTACAATTACTATTAAAAAGATAACTACCATCGGAAAGACTAGTTTAGAGGAAGCTTGCTCCCCTCGCGTTCGGCTGATAGCTTTCCGTTTATCCCACAGCATCCGCGAGAGATCGCGTAGCGATAACACAAAATCCGCTCCACCTCTGCGATAATTCAGAAGAACCGTCGTCGTGAACAACGATACCTCCTGCACTGCACATCTCTTGCTAAAATTCTCGAATGCCTGCTGAAATGAATACCCTCCTTCCCATTCACTGGTCATGATCCTAAGCTCCTTATACAATGGGTGATTAACATCACCTCGATGGCTCTCCACACAGCGGATAATCGCCCGTTGCACAGTCTCACCTGCTCCTACCAGCAATACAATGCTGTTCAGAAGTTCTGGTAGCTCGAGCATAATATTCTGCTCTCTCACCCTCACCTTTTTATGTAAATCACTCACCATAGCAGCTGGTAGAGCTACCGCCAAGAAAAAACCTAGAATCAGACCTGTCTGATCGCCGCTAAAGCCTGTGATCAAACTTCCACCCACAAGAAGCAACCAACTGTAGCTAAGCATCTCACCCATGAACAACAGGGTTCGTTCTGCACTGTAACGCATCCCATAACTTCGCTGCAGGGAACGTTGAATCCTGAACATCAATGATGGAAAACGACTGACAATGCCGGTTTTCTCAATGAGCAGCAACAGCGGTTCACCCAGCTTCCGAAGTCGTAATCCTTCCATAGGAAGTTCTCTTAATCCGTCATATCTTTTTCCGCATTTAATTCGTAACAGAGCCCAGACAACAAGTAAAAATATAGTGACTACTGCACATAGCCATCGCATGATTTCTTCCCCTTCACAGCGGAATGTCCATTATTTTAGTAGTCCAGAGATAACATAAAAACAAAGCTACTAATGCAAGCGTCGATATGGCTATACCCGCTCCTGTGTACATGGGCTGCATATAGTCTCCTGCAGTCAAACTCATAAAGATCACCATAATTAGTGGAGATATTAACAGCGCTTTCGCTTCGAATTTCTTCTGTGAAATGCTTACAGTAATATCTTGCTGAATATCCAGCTTCTCTCCAATAATCGTAGACGTACGGCGCACTACTTCTACCAGATCACCGCCTGTACGTTTACATACAGTGAACACGTCAGCGAACCGCTCAATATCTTCCATTCCTGCTCTTTCACTGAAATCCCGAAGCGCTTCCTCCACTGGCTGACCGTATTCCATGCGCGTACAGATAATATTTAGCTCCGAGATCATATCGCCGCCCCCCTCCGGGTCCAGCATACGTAAGTCTTGGACCGCTTCCCGGAAAGCATTCTCGACCGATCGCCCTGCTGAGAGTGAGGAAGACAATGAAAATAACGTCTGTTTAAACTGTAAATTAAGCATACTCCGGCGTCTTTTCAGCAAATAATTACGCAGCATACGAGGTGCATACAGCCCACCTGGCATAAGTAGTAACGACAGTATCCAATGATGATAAAAAAGATATCCCACTCCAAACAGCAGCAAACCACCTACTGCAATAGCCAGAGTTTTCTGTATCAAGGTCAACTCGTATACCGTATAATCCGGCAATAATGAATGGCCTCTGGAATCAGCTTTCTTAGGCTTTTCAGCAGCAAACTTAATCTTAAACATTACCTCTTCCCCCTTTTAGAATTCAGAATCCAGCCTGTGATAACGGATAGGAGGTTACACCAGCCATTCTAAGCTTTGCTGTATGCATAAGCGGGTTTGCGCAAGAAACCAGCCCTCCTTGTACCCGGCCCTCTCGTTCACCGGACTCTCGAAATTCATATAGAGGGTTCAAGACCACTTCACCATCTTTCAGGCCTGCAACCTCACAAATCTCCATCACTCGCCTAGAACGATCACGGAGCCTGGATAAGTGTACGAATATATCAATCGCCGATGAGATTTGCTGACGAACAACCGTTACCGGTAGGTCCGCAGCACTTAACACCATCGTCTCCAGTCGACTGACCATATCGTGCGCGCTGTTAGAGTGACCCGTTGATAACGAACCATCGTGTCCAGTGTTCATCGCCTGTAGCATATCGAGGCATTCCGCTCCCCGTACCTCACCCACAACAATTCGATTGGGTCTCATCCGCAGCGAAGAACGAATCAAATCTCGAATAGAAATCTCCCCTCTACCTTCCGTATTCGCGTTCCTAGTCTCCAGGGAAACAAGATTTGGCACCGTTACAATCTGTAGCTCAGCAGAATCTTCTATTGTGATGACCCTCTCCTGTGAAGGGATAAACTGAGATAACGCATTTAGAAAGGTGGTCTTCCCCGAGCCCGTTCCCCCGCTTATAAAAATGTTGTATTTAGCAGCTACTAAGATTTGCAGTAGCTCTGCTGCTTCCAGGCTTAAAGCTTCACGGCTCACCAATTCATTCATCGTCATCGGCTTCTCCGGGAATTTACGTATGGTCATCGCTGGTCCTTTCAGCGAGACTGGCGGAAGTACAATGTTCACGCGGGATCCATCCTTCAACCGGGCATCAACGATAGGAGAGGAGTCATTTACTACTCTGTTAACACCGGATACTACCGTTTGGATAATGTCCTCCAGCCTGCTACTGGACTCAAATTCCAAAGGAAGACGACGAATCTGACCCTCCTCTTCTATAAAAATCTCAGTATGACTATTGATCATAATCTCCGTGATCGCCGGATTATCCACTAATGGCTGAAGCACATCCAATCCTCGGAAGGAGTCAAATAGTCTCTTAACTAACTCATGCTTCTCCTGTGCTGTTAAGTAACGGAGGCTTTCACTTTCTAGAATCGTTCGTTCGATAAACCCAGTAAGTTCACGGTTTCCTACTGCAGAAGTCACATCAAGCCCTGCACGAATCTCACTACGCAGCGCCCTGAACATCTCCTCATTCATGGATATTCTTCCCTGTAAAAACTAATGGGAGTGCTGGCTCTACAATCCGCTTGCACAACTGCATGATCTCCTGCTGAAATTGTGGAGAGTTCAAAAAGAGCTCCTCACGGTGTTGCAGCGTCCATGATGGGATAAAGGGACATACGCCTTCAATGATAATTCCTTCAGGAGGCACCCACTCTTCCAAACGATCCACTGCAAAATTCACTACAAATTTACTCTTCTCCATCACATAGGGGGGCATGCCAGAGTTAGGAGCGGTGCAATGCGACAACCATCTCATAGTCTTATACATGCTTACATCATCATTTTTCAGGACCCAAAGTAGAATCCCACTTCGCTGCAGCACAGCTTTCGCACGCTCTTCCTCGATGCTGCCGGTGTCCACAATAACAACATCAAAGTTTCTCTCCGCAACCAGCCGCTCTAACAAATCCAGCGTATCTTGCAAAGTCATCTGCAGCATTTCCTTCACATTAATAACTGGTCTGAAAGCAGCAGTTCGGAGGTGATCATATCTAATGAAGTATTGTCCTAATTCGATCGTATCCGCTTCAGCCTTGTCTCGATTGGCCTTTATTTCATACAGCAGCCTCTCTAGTCCAGGCGTATAACCTACAGGGATTCTGAGAAACAACCCACTGCTGTCTACACTCTCAAGGTTCAGATAGAACACCGAAAGGCCCATTTCACCAAGCTGCTTCGCCATATTCAATGCTATCGTTGTTTTGCCCATGTTGCCGCTGGCAGAGACAACCCCCAGCAACAGCGTTTCATCTAGTACAGAAGATCCTCTACCTCTTTGAACTTCACATAACTGGAGAAATGCCCCAAGGAGGGAAGGAAGCGCCTGATATTTGGCAATCATCACTCCCCCTCCCAGACTTTTAGCACTCTTACCGAGATAACCTCCATCCTCACTCAAAACTGCCCATGGAACCGTGCTTTTCCCCTCTACTAGCCAAGCCTCGATAAAAGAAGATTCCCCCACAACAGCATCCGGGATGTCCTCTCCCCTCATAAATTCGATAAAAGCATCCATTCGGCTAAAAGCCGTAATACGCAGTATTTCTCCGTACTCGCTGTGATGAAGATAGTGCAGTAATGGTTCAATATATTGACTTTCACGCACTGCGAGCACAATCCATGCCGCCATAAAACCACGCTCCTTTCGATAAGAAGAAATCCATTATTTCCTCAAAAAAAGACAGCAAAAAAAGCACCGACAATAACCGTGGATACGGTAATTGAACGGTGCTTCCGTTACTATTCCTTTAATTTACAGCTATAGTAGCATATATATAAGAAGGCAGCAATAAGTTTTTTCGCACACTAGCTGGATACTATACTCTCATCTTATCTTCGCGCCAGTTCTTAATGGCAGAGCGAATATCGGCAGGGTTGAGCTTCTCCTTCACCGCCCGCTGACACAGTGCTGAAAACTCATCATCACCCGCATAACGTAGCGCTATAATTTGGGCTATTTCAAGCTCTGGGCTCAAAGCTTCGCCTGTCAGACGGAAATAGCGAAACTGCTCTTCCACCCTCACCACGCGGTCCTGATTTTTTGTCGCATATATACGAATTCTTGTAATCGCAAAAAGTAAGCATAAGGACATACCGAATAACAGCAATGGCACCGTTAAAGCACCATCATCACGTATCTCTTGAACAGCATAAATCGCCGACCACACAAACAAAATTAGCGCAAGCGGCATTGTCACAAAATGAAAAGGCCAATCAAAACGCATAAATCCCTTGGGCTTGCCTTTATTCATAATTCATCTCCATATTTTATATGACTTGTAGAGCGCTTAAAGCTTCGTCTCGCCGGGAATAGCCACGATAAAGGGCTTGTTGTTCTCCCAGTTCAGCGACTTCCCTGATACTTTAGTCGTTCCATCCGCATTAACGATTCCGCAAATAATCTGACTTCCCCATACACTCGTATAATAATAGGCATAGGATGGGGCTAAAACAGGGGCTTTACCATATTCCTTTGCAATGGGGTGTCCGAATATCGCGGTAAAATCTTTTTTATCAGCCTCTTTCGAATTGTCCAAATCTGCTTCCCATACGACTGTTCTAATGTTGTCTTTAATCTCATAATACGATACAAAATGCCCATAGATTATGAAATATCCATCAGATCTGCCTTCAGGAAAATAATACGACATAGACAACGCTTCATTATCACCCGTTAATTGGGACGGTTCTCTTTCTTCAACCGGGAAATGTAAAGCAGCAATGCGGGAAACTACCAAGTCCCTACTATTATAATTCTGCACAAGCTTCGCATTTGCACGTTCCTGAACCCAGACAGTATTCGTAGTAGCATCTACCGTTACTCTTGCTCCAAGAGCTTCCGCAATAAATCTCAGCGGCACCGTAACTCTTCCATCCATGATGCTAGCAGGTGCATCCAGTTGTACAGATTCGGAGTTCTTCCACGCCGTTCGAGAACCCACAGCAAGCTTAATCTTCACGGAGTCTCTAACGATCGTTACTTGCTTTGTACGGGCTTCCCACTGAATAGAAGTATTCTTGAAGCTCTCAAAAGCCTTCAGCGGAACCATCGTCTGTCCAGAGACGATTTGCACGCCGTAATTCACGTTCGAATTATTCACCATTACCTTGAGCTTAGCATCTGCGGATACCGTTCCCATCGTACCTAAAGAAGCTAGCATAACTATTAATAGATAAAGTCCTGCCTTTCGCAACATCCCTTCACCCCTCGCTAAACGTCCTTAACTATACCAAATTATGGTTACATTATAACATCTAGCCAAATCCCGGATTACAAAAATCTTTGTTTGATCTCCGGTGTTGGGAGCAGACATTGCTCATCGCGCCCGAACCAACGGTAACGATTCCTTGCAACATAGCGGTAAAGGATGTTCCGTATTGGGCGCGGCACTACAATAAAGAAATACGCAGCAGGCCAAGGCCATCTCAATCTACGTGCAATCCGCAGTACAGCAGCCGACTCTGTATAATACACACCGTTCTCCAGCAATACAACTGTGTTCAACTGCCCAGGTTGAAGTCCAGCCTCACTCATTAGCTTAGCGGCAATTTCACTTTGTAAAGGGGCGAATAGAAATTTAGCCTTGGGATCACGCGGGATGATGAAACGAATCAAACCTTGGCAAAGATGACACACCCCATCAATCAACACAATGGACTTATTTGGCATAATGTTCAGCTCCTCGTTCATAGCTCCCCCTCCCTATAAAGATAAGTGTATCGCATATTTTGGGTAAACAAAAACGCGGGATAGAATCCCGCGCCAACATGTACCGTTCTTTAATTATTCAGCAATTGCCTTTTCAATCCATTGATCACCGATCATTTGTCCTTCGAAATCAGCAGTGAATGCCTCCATGCATTTACAGATGAAATCTTTGCGGCAAATTGGACATGGAGTTTTTAGCAGGCGGCTGATGTTCGTCATTTTCCATTCCGGAAACCGATTATAAAACGCACGGCACTCCGTTCCATCAGCAAGCTTGATAATGAACTCGTACAATCCTTCCTTATCGTTGCTGCTGGCTTTGGTCACATTCGTAATATTCGGTCTGTAAGACATCTTCATCACCCATTATTTAAATTTTTGGTTGTAAATTGCACACGCAACATATTCTCAGATACTTAGACATATTAAAGAATTTTAAGAGTGATGTCAACCAAAGACGCCTAACACGGAGGCTATTTATTGCTCTTTTCTGATCAACGCCTTTATTCAGTCATTATTTCCATAAAATATATACAGATACATTTAATTTATGATCATTCATTTTGCTGTGATTTGATATACCGAATGGGCGTTAATGGTTCATAGAATTTTCTTATTTGGCTCACCCTCATTAATAGTGTACAATTAAATTGCGATAAATTAAAATTAGGAATTACAAAGGAGGTGGCATCCATGAGTATTTATGATTTTGAGGTCAACACTCTTCGGGGTGCAGAAGAATCATTGTCCAAGTACAAAGGTAAAGTACTCCTTGTTGTGAATACAGCTAGCAAATGTGGGTTTACGCCTCAGTATAAAGGGCTTCAGGAAGTGTACGAGAAATTTAAGGATCGTGGATTCGAAGTACTTGGTTTCCCAAGCAATCAGTTTGCTGGCCAAGAGCCTGGCGAAAGTGATGAAATTGCAGAATACTGCGAGATTAACTATGGGGTAACTTTTCCAATGTTCGAGAAGATTGATGTAAAAGGTGATGAAGCACACCCATTATTCAAATACTTATCAAAGGAAGCACCTGGTGTTCTAGGCTCAAAAAGCGTGAAATGGAATTTCACCAAGTTCCTGGTGGATCAAGAAGGCCGTGTCCTTAAGCGTTTTGCTCCTAAAACTACTCCTCAACAGATCGAATCCTATATCTCCAAGCTTCTGAAATAATCCATTCAATATGAAATTTTAAAAAAGGATACTGGTCACATCACTCAGCCCACTAGGTGATATGCGGTCAGTATCCTTTTGTCTTTAATCATGTTATCGTGATAAATCCCTCACCTAATCCTTATGGGATAATTTATAATATTGATGAAGAAAATTACTGGGAGGGTCAAGCAATGGTTGAACTACGAGATTTGCCAGAACTACATGTTATCGGTTGGACAAATGTTAATGCCTCTGGAGAGCCTTATCCGAATCTTTGGGAATTTGTATTTGGCGAGTTAGATATTGATGCTAAATTTGACTCCATAACATCAAAAGTTCAAGACAGCGGTTGTTATCTCGGTCTATTTCAGAATCGTACATCCGTACCCCGATTGTGGGAACAGGCTGCCTGGGATCATGAGTTCCTCCTTGCGGTCGAAGTGAAGCAGCTCGACTTCATTCCTGAAGGGCTTGTGCAGAAGACCTTTCCTGCATCAACCTATGCCATATTTACGGCAAATGGGGTGCCTCACTCGGCTTTTCAGAACACTTGGAATCATATACATAATGAATGGCTGCCGCATTCTGAATATAAATTTAATCCTGATGGTGTCTTCTTCATCCAATATACCGAAAAATCCGGTCCAAATGATGAGCGATTCGAAGCCCATTTATGCGTCCCTATTGTGAAAAAGTAGTGTTTTCCTAATGCTCGTTAAGCATAAAAAAGAAGCCTTGCATCGCAAGGCTCCTTTCGTCATTCTGTATGCGGTAGAGAGGACTCGAACCTCCACGGGTATACACCCACTACCCCCTCAAGATAGCGTGTCTGCCATTCCACCACTACCGCGCGGTGAGATAAAACATAAAACTTTGTTTGAGGTCAACATTCATTATTATAAATGTACTTCCCCGAAATGTAAAGGCGTTGATTTAAGAATTTTCGTCGGCCCATTTCTGCTTACGATATTCAGTGAATGCTAGGTATTCTTTAATGAATTCCTTTTCCTCTGGAAGCAATTCATTCGTTCGATCTTCATTCAACTTCGCTTCTCCGAAATCATAGTCCTCATTGCTCTCTTTCAATATTTCAGATGTATTTCTACCTAAAATAAGCCAGTCCAGACTTACATGAAAAAAAGCGCCGATCTCAATTAATTTATGTGTTCCCGGAGTAGATTTGCCCCGCTTCCAATCTCCCATATTACCTGTGCTTATATTTAACTGCTCGCAGAATGATTTCTTGGTGAGACCTTTTTGCTTAATTAAGTACTCTATACGTTCGTATATGGTCTGCATCCGTAAACCGCCCTTCACAAAAAAATAAAAAAGACTTATTTAAGTAATTACCTATTGCAAAATAACGCAAAAAAGTATATAATTGGTGTTACTATGTATTATCCGATTATATCATATGGCTAGAGTGACGATAAGAGGCGACTCAGGTGACAAGTGTCTGATGTAATGCCGTCTGACCCCCTTAATTAACATGTCATCCCGAAGGATCTCTAGGAGGGAGCGGTGACTTTTGTCAAAATGCTTATCATCTTCCATTATCCATTCACTTGAATATCTGCCGCACAATGCAGTGGTCATCAACAGCCAAGGAGTTATCCAGTTCACCAACAGGAAGTGGAAAGCATTTAGTCATGAATATGGCCTCTCCCCTCACAAACAATGGATTGGAGCTTATTATTCGGAGCTTCTGCAAGATGTGATCATCGATTCCGATCAATGGGCCAAGCTTTATGATTCGGTGAAAATTATACTCCGCAGAGAGCAACAGATTTATACCTCTGAGTTCATCATACAAACCGCCTATAAAGGGACGCGAATCTTTCGTTTGGAAATCTATCCGCTGCTCTCTGATTATTACCTAGAAGCTGCTTTTATAATTTCTCTATATGATTTGGGTGTATTTATAGAAGGAACTAAGATGTCGGGGATCACAAGCATCTGTTCGACATGTCAGCCAACACAAGAGTTAATCCCCATCTGCGCTTCCTGCAAATCCATTCGAAATTCTAAGGATGAATGGATCAACATTGAACTTTTTTTAAAACATCAGCTTTCTCTGCAATTCACCCATGATATTTGCCCAGACTGTGTCAGACAGCTCTATCCCCAATATGCAAGAGCCTTCAAGAACTAATCAACTTGTCTAACCCTATAAAAAAAGTAAGAAAACCTCTGCGAAGCAAAGGATTTCTTACTTTTTTATTTGTATGCGGTAGAGAGGACTCGAACCTCCACGGGTATACACCCACTACCCCCTCAAGATAGCGTGTCTGCCATTCCACCACTACCGCATAATATGACCCGTATGGGATTCGAACCCATGTTACCTCCGTGAAAGGGAGGTGTCTTAACCCCTTGACCAACGGGCCTTAGCAAGGTTGTCTAACGTGACAACAAAAATTATAATACCAGAAATAATAAGACATGGCAAGCACTTTTTTTCCACACCACTTCAGCCTGTAGCATTCTTCGATTCTTCAATCATCTCTATATCCCAATCACGTCTAATTCTTGCCTTGATCTCCTCATATTGTTCCCTGGAGTCGCTGTGTATCTCATGAACATAAAGAAGCTTCCTTATAGGACCATGAACCTCGTAACGAATAGAAAAATTCACGCCGCAAGACCGTTATAATAAGACATATCTCCTTGATGTGTAAACGAAAGTATAGCTGTCTGTGTAAGAACAAGAGATATTAAGGAGGCTGCTAGATTGGATATAACATTTGTCTCATTGGTACATACAAAAAAACTTATTCCCAACCGATAAACGGAAGGAGAATAAGCTGTAAGCTGTTCATTTTTTCCCTTTTAATTCTTTAATCTGCATCATATGATGCCGGTCATGCGATATAAAATCCTTTAAATAGGACTCAAAGGAAAACCTTTCGTCAACATATTTCCCCGAGTATTTCCCCTCTTCAAGGTTACTTATACAATCTAATAGTAAGTTACGATACTTCATAGTCAATTCTATTAATTCATCTTTGGTTTTTGTCTTACCATATGTAACAGCATCATTATTGAATTGATCGAAATCAATAAGTTGAAGTGTTATCGCTTTATCACATGCTATCGGTTCTATCGTCGATTCATAGAAGTATTTATCCCACAACAAAATATGACTAACAACATCATGAATTGTCCATTTTCCTTCAGCGATGGGTGTTTTCCAATCTAAATCAATGATTTCTAGAACAAATCCATTCCATTCCTTAAACTGATTTAGCAAGTCTGATCGGTTATTCATTGGCGTATCTCCTTTTTTATCATCATAACCCTCTTGAAAGTATCCACATTTAATTGCGAGCAATATTAGTAACCCGCTTTACAAGAGATGATTTAGACATTATCAGATCTCCATCGTACTTATTAATTTACGCTAATTCCCCATAGCATTGCACATTCCTGACGTTCGAACAGCGTAGATAAACGAAGCTGTCAATCCAAGAGCTTATGGTCTGCAATGTGAATGCATTTTTCGCTATTTTTTATATATGTAATCGATAAACCCTTGCCGTATCCATTCGCCTTCAAACTTTCTTTCAAGCACTCGATCTTCTTTATATATTAATTGCATATCAGAAAACATAGAGTCCGCCTCATCATAATCATAATAAGAGTGAATTACTAATTCATCATCTTCCATTTGCTCATACTGATGTTCTCCTAAATCAACTCCGTCACCGACTCGAAAATCCTTAAGGGTTAAAAAATTAACAAATAATAATCCACCAGGTTTTAGCACCCGTTTCAATTCATTTATTGCTTCTTTCACATCTTGTTTTTTCATATGAAAAATAGAATTATACGAATACACAAAACTCATCGACTCATCGTTTAATGCCAACTGTCTCATGTCACCCTGATGTATGTTTAAATTCTGCCCTCTTTCTGCTGCGAACTGATTAGCTCTGTTCATTTGTTCAACATTCATCTCAATTCCGTATGTAGCGTATCCATAATTCGCAAACAAACTTAGTGGAGGAGTATCCCCTCCTGCCCCACAATCTAATATGATCTTTTCCATGCCACTTTCATTACATAATGCCAAAAATCTGTATAAGGGTATTTGTTTAAAAAGCTCCATGTTTGTTTCGCTCCTTTGATTTTAGGTTAATCCTTTCTCAAACCACCTTACTCATAGCTAAGATCCTTCTTGTAGTAAAAGTGTTTACTTCCAGTCGGAGCATCATCAATAGTTGCTATTACTTTGTATCCGTACTTCTTATAAAATTCGGGCGCTTGAAAACTGAATGTATCTAATTTGATAAAAGTACATTTTTTTGCTCTAGCAACTTTCTCTGCTTCTTCCAATAATCTTTTCCCGTAACCTTGACTACGATAGTTATCATCCACCCACAAAATACCAATCTCCATCCAATTCCAACATATCGCACTGTTGATACCGGCAACAATATCTCCGTTATCATCCTTCAAACATAAATTTATCTCCTCATAAATGCCGTTTGGTACTTGTTTAGAGTTAAATTCAATAAGTTTTTTTCTGACGTAATCTGTTTCTTCATTTGTGCTATAAAGTATCTTAGGATTAATCGACATAAGTTCCTCCTGATGGTTTATCTCTAACATTGAATCCCCGCAATCCCAAAAGTCTCATTTATAACTTTCTCGTACTCATCCCATTTAAAATAAAAAGGCCCAACATCAATAGCTTTATTGCTGGGTTCCAGTTTGAAATCTCTCCATATGATAAGATCCTCTTCTTTCTCAATAAATACGGATATAAAGCCACACTCTTCATCTCCACACCAAGGGCAGACAAATATTGGGTATCTGTAATACATATATTCATGCATTTGGTTTAATAAAAAATAGTTAATCATTTTCCTTTGATGCTCTTCACTCCCCCACCCGAGGGATGGAACCATGTCATGTCTTTTCAGCATTTGATAAAGAGACCTGCCATCAATTATTATGTCGGCAAATTTGGTATTTTTATTTCCTTCTTGATCAGGATCAAAGCTATCATATCTACTTGAAGGTTTAGTTTGTAATTGATTTATATTTTTCATGTTCCCTCCGTTATATGAATGCTGTGTTAGCCGATGTAACTGGCAGCTTGAGACTGATTCAGTAATATTCGCCTTTTTCACTCTATTCACCTTCCAAAATATTGAATATGATCACTGATAATTCAGATTAAAAAAGACAAATCACACATCCGCGTGATCTGCCCCCAATACTTCCTCTAATCCATATATGTCGCATTTAGCCACTGCAAAATAATTTTACACAACAAAAAAAGAGCCCCCATAATGGAAGCTCTTCTTATGTAATTCAGAACGGAGAGAGTGGGATTCGAACCCACGCACCGCTTACGCAGTCTAACCCCTTAGCAGAGGGTCCCCTTATAGCCACTTGGGTATCTCTCCATAAAAATGGCTCCCCGAACAGGACTCGAACCTGTGACAACTCGATTAACAGTCGAGTGCTCTACCAACTGAGCTATCAGGGAACATTAGAAGTAAATTAGAAGTGAACATGAATTAATTTATCATGATTTCAAGGTCTAGTCAAGCAGGTAAAATAATTTTTGTGATCGTTTTCAAATTCATGCATTATTTCTGCCATTAGCTAGATTTAAGAGGGGATTAATCCCCCCTTTGTTTATACGTAACACCATTCCCCGTCTTGCGGAAGCTGTACTCGATCCTGTAGCTCCTCCTTCTCCAAGTGAGCTTTTAGCTTATCCCGGGTAACAAGGCAATGGTTGATGGCGTCCATGTGTACAGCGATCACCTTAGTAGAAGAAGCATATTCGCATAAGTCTACGACATCCTGCTCATTCATTGTGATATGACCTCCGGTTAAAAACTGCGCTCCACCAGCATTAACGATCGTTACCTCAGGTTTAAATACATCGAGTGCAATCTTCACCTCATCACACCAAATCGTGTCTCCTGCCAAATATACAGCTGGTTCGTTTTCCGCCTGAAAGACAAACCCGGATACCTTCCCCATCAGCTTGCCAATCTCTCCGGTTCCATGCTGTCCACCGGTACGTGTTATAGTTACTCCTTGGAATGTCAGCTTATCGGTGATTTCCGAGACGTTCTCAAATCCCTGCTCTACTAGGGTATCCTTGTCCCCCTCCTGACAAAATAACGGTAGATTATGCGGCAGCAAGGAAACGGCAGCGGCATCCCAATGATCCTGATGAAGATGTGTGATAAGAATTGCATTAGGACTCAGCCATTGTTCTACGGCTCCCGGCAAAGGAACGAGCGGATTGCGGCGATCATTTTCAGTATTTAAAATAGGTGGATTAGCACCTTGCTCACTCAACATAGGATCAATTAAAAATGTACTACCACCATACTCTAGCCATAGGGTCGCGTTGCGAATATGCTGTATTTTCATCGTAAGCCCTTCTTTCTTTCAGATATCTTCTGCTACAATTAATTATAGTTGGACCTTGAAACAGAATACATTGAGATTGGAAAGAGATTGGCCTGTTCTACTTTCACGCAGAAAGGATTTTAAATAATGACGAGTTCTTATTCCATAGATGATGTGGATTTTCGCATCCTACAGCTTCTAATTGATGATTCCACGATCAGTCACAGAGACATTGGGCAGCAAGTGCATATGACAGGCCAAGCAGTGGGTGCACGTATTCGCAAAATGCAGGACACCGGAGTGATTGAAGGCTACACCGTCCGCTGGAATCCAGATAAAGTTGGTGAGGCGATCAATGCCTTTATAACGGTCTTTCTAGGTTCGAATACGGTACATCCAGCCTTTCAAACATTCGCAAAGCAGCATGACAGCGTAAAAGAAATGCATCGCGTCAGTGGAGAAGGCTGCTATTGGATACGTGTTCGTACGGGAAGCCAAGAGGATTTGAATAACTTTCTCGACGAGCTGCTAAAGTTCGGAAATTACAGAGTCAATTTGTCGATGGGGAAGCTTAAATAAGGCTGTATCGCCTATGAGGCCGCTATCGGAGCCAGTTGACCTTTTACGCAGCATAATCGAATATTTGGCATACTAACGGACCCTCTAGTCGCTATTGGCATGAAAATAACCAAATATGTTCTGGCAGACAGCCTTCGTCCAAAAAACGCAGAGCAGCTATTCTCCAATTACTGGAGAATAGCTGCTCTTTTAGTAGAAATTTAATACAATAATCCGGCAGCTTTAAGTAATCTTGCTAGGATCACGGCTGCCTCTGCACGGCTAGTATCACTGCCAGGCGCAAAGCTATCTGCCGATTGGCCTTTCATGATTCCTTTTGCTGTTAAGACATTCACAGCTTCTTTAGCCCAAGAAGAAATAGCAGATGAATCTGTAAATGCATTTGCCGCAGGGTTAGCTCCCGACTCTCCTGCTCCAAGGTTTAACAGCTTCAGTGCCCTAGCTGCCATAACAGCCATTTGCTCCCGTGTAATAGGGGCGTTCGGACGGAAGGTGCCATCCTCATAGCCTTGAACCAGTCCTAAGGCTGCTGCAGCTTTGGCGTCTGCAGCATACCATGATAAATCAGACACATCACTGAAGGTCTTCGTTGTGTTCGCAGCGGCTAGGCCTAAAGAGCGTATTAGCATAGCTGCGAATTCAGCACGACTAACGGAATTCTGAGGTGCAAAGTTATCTGTGGATTGTCCGGTCAAGATCAGTCGACTGGCAAGCGTTTCGATCTCGTTCTTTGCCCAGTGTGAAGAAATATCTCCAAAAGTTACAGGATGTTGTGCAACGACGAATATCCCGCTAGCACTGCTGCTCTTAACAGTAACCTTGGTCATCCCGCCTACGATCTCGAATAATGCAGGTACATAACGGATGGAACCCGTCTGCTCATCGTAAATAAGGACTACTCCCGTCTTTGCAACCAGTGCTCCCTCCATCATAAATGTACGATCTACATACGTAGTGCCGAACCCATTAGCAGGTACAGTGTTTTTGCCATCTGTGACCTTTAAGGTGACAGATGCCGGAGTTCCTTGTACATTAAAACCTTGCAGCTTAGCCTTGGCAAGCAGTTGTTCCAATCCTTTTCCACTTAGCGGATTTAGTTGGAACTCTAAAGTGCCTGCCGGCATTTGTGCAGCTTTCAGCACGCTCTCCACGAATCCTAACGGGAAGCGATAGCTCATATCGCCACTGGCAATGACAAGCACCGCATTCGGGCTAAGTGCTGCTGCATTGCGTAGAGCTTCTGCGCTAAAGCGAGCTATACCATCTCCGTTAGCTGAAATCTCGATAAGAGCTTGCCCAGCAGTCGCCTTAGCTTTTAGCTGCGCATCATGATTAGCAGCTGGTGTTGGCGTTGGTGTAGCGACAGGTGCAACAGGATTTACTGACCCCGCCGGATCAGGAGTACTCGTTGGTTCAGTCGGATCCACAGGATCCGTCCCACCATTAGGTAACACCACCTCAACTGTATACACCCTCTTATCGTTGCCAACAGTTACCGTGAAGTCTGTGCTTCCCGCTTTAACTCCATGAATACTGTTGTTTGTAAAAGTAGCAATGTCACTGCTCATAAAATTAAGTGTAGCTTGTGTAGTAATATCCGCTCCTTCTTTGTCCAACACCTGAAGAATAGCTGACTTTCCTTGTTCTAGTACAACAGGTCCGCTCTGTCCATCTGCTAGCTTGATGGAGAAAGGTTTAACAGCTGTGGCTATCCCTTGATTCTGTTCATTGATGTTAAAGTCAGGAGATGCATTGGACAGGAGGTTCATCCGTTCACCACGAATAATCAAGTTGTCGACGAGCAGGTTACCTTTCAGATTCTTCGTTACTTCTATACCGCTCGTACCTGCACCGTCTAATACATTATTCGTCAGAACAACTCCATCAATCGTCGTGAGGGCATTTCCCTCCAGATTACCGTGGGCAATCAGGCCAGAATAGGTGCTGTCGAGCGCCATATTGTTACGGATGAGTACTTTTCCTTTTAGGTCGCTCTCACCAGCGTACAGCCATAACGCACCGAGGTTTACCCCGTATCCCGAATCATAACTACCTGTGCGAAGCAGTGTATTCCGCTCAACGATTGTTGTTCCTTGGAACGGCTCTGCGGAGAAACGGGTAGATACAGCGATCCCGGCTCCGTTAGTCACAGTATCTTTTACCACGTTATCTTGAACTTTGTTATCTTTACCACCAAAGACCACAATGTTATCGGCCAACCATGGCAGTGAGACGTTATTAAAACGTGCCGTATTGTTATAGCTAAATGTCCGTTCCGCGCCATTCACTTCATTCAATTTGGCATCTGTGAACGACCACATCGCAATACCATCATCCCCTGGATAGCGGATGTCACTTTGTTCCATCATGCTGTTGCCAGTTCCTACAGCAAAGTTAATTCCATCCGCCATCAGATTGCGGATTCGAAGACCTGCCATATACAGACCATTCGTGCGAGCCTTCTCACCAATAGGTTGTGTTAACCACAAGCCTGCTTTGGTATGTTCAATCCATACGTTCTGAATGACCGAGCCTTGGCCAAAAGCACCATGGAAGGCGTTAGTGAACGCTTCATCGTCCCGTACATTAATGCCACCTTCAATCAATAGATCGTATACACCAACCTTACCACCGTGACCGTAAAATTTGGCGCCATTCAGAACCGTATACCACATGCCTGCTCCACGGATTTCGGCTGTATCCAGATCCAGCAGACCCTCTCCGACATTAAAGGTACCTACCGGGAACCAAACCCCTTTCCCTGTTGCCTTCGCTTCGGCAAGCGCTGCCTTAAAGGCTGCGGTATCATCTCCCTCATCATTGGCTACCGCTCCAAAATCCGTTACAGAAATAAAGCCGGCAGGGCGAGTCAACTCAGGGGCTACCTGCTCCATATCCACCAAGTCGATGACGTATGAAGTCGCTTGGTCTCCTGTTCCTTTCTCTAAACGAATGGTTGCTCCGGCAGGAGCATCGCCAATCAGAGCATGAATTTCATCAAAGAAGCGATGTCCACTACCTTGACGAGGATCATTTGACCATGGGTAGCTACCATATTCCCAAGCATATTTTGAAGTCAAATTAAGCTGTTTCTTAACTCCATTTACATATAGAGTCAATGTTTCTTCAGCACCAGCACCATCCGAACTGTCCGGAATGGAATAGCGCAGAACAATAGAATTAGCTGCTTCTGCAAGCTTGAACTCTATATAGTCCCCAGTATTCTTCAAGGCGACGGCTTGTCGTCCAGAAGCCTCAGAAGCCATAGTGCGATATTTCCGCGAAGGACCGATTAGTGTTCCGTTAGTCACTGCATCCTCAGCTTCATAGCTAATATAAGGAACTGTTGCCCCGCGGTAAACTTTGTTCACGCTATTTTTTACTGTCAGGCTATCAATGCCTACTTTATTCCAATCGATATTGTCGTTGCTTAGAGAAACGGTGTTGATTCCTGCACGCAGCTGCAGCTTCACCTGTACAGTCTTCCAAGAGGAAGTCTTGACCACGTTAACTTTATCTGATTCCTTCAGGCCGTTCACCTCAAGCAACAGATCTGTTACATCACTGGAAGTATTCTTGTAACGAACAACGGCATCATATTCACCGGCTTGCTGGGCATTGACTGCAAACCGTATAACATGATCGCCTTGGAATGCTTCTCCTCCTGCATAAATCGCATCTGAAGGGATAGGCAAGAAGCTCCAAAGAGTGCTATCGGTTCCCACAGCAGAACCAAGTTGAACCGCCGATGCGCTGTGAGTAAGAAAGCCCGTTCTATCAGCACTTAGCAGGAGGTTGTAGCCTAACTTCTCTTCCAGCGTCCACTGGGAACGTTCTGTTTCCCCGGAAGATAACAAGACGACTTGATCCCCTTCATTTAAAGAGAGATATTGCTTCGTCTGAACATTCATTATGCGTTTACGTCCATTTACATCTTGGATGATCCATTGGGTGTGAGCCGCCGTGTCGGAGGCTTCTGCATATACGAGTGCCCCTTCTTGTTCAGCCAATACTTTACCAGTCAGCCCTTTCGGCACGATCGTTATAATGTTGGTATCATTCTGAACTGGAGTTGTTGTATTGTTATTGCGCAGTTCTCCAGACGGAGTAGTAAACTCCTGCTGAGCCGCTTCAAGTGTCCATTGAGCTAAGCCGTCACTCTCTAGTAGGAGCGCACGTTCAGCATATCCTGTCTTATTCGCAATGTTTATTAATTCATCGTCGTATTCTCCATAGAGACTACGAATGGTGTAGTGCGTATAATCGGAAGCCAAGCTTACTTCCCAAGCAGATGCTCCGTCTATAGCCGGTTCCGCGCTACTGCTCTCCAAGTATGAATAATCTCCATTCAATGTTAAATAATGGCCTGTTGCTCGATTGATAATCGTTTGTTTGCCGTCCTGCAGAGATATATTCCAATGCGAGAATCCATTCTCTGCTGACGGCTGCCCGTACAGAACAACTCCGTGTTCATTCTCGTATAAATACTCCCCACTGCTTGCATTCTTAAATCTTACAGGGTAAGCAGGGATCGGTGGCGCGATCGCTTCAACCGCTTCGGCGGTAAAATGTGCACTGCTTTTATCCACCGCACCGGGAGCCTTACTGATCCTAATAATCGGATTCCCATTCTCATCGGAAGCCCCATACATATAGTGGCCAGCCCATCCACTTTTGAAGGTGGTCAGACCCGAAGGCTGCATATCCACAATCCACTTAATGCTACCCCATACATCATAAACCGTCTGTAGAGTTTGAACGGCAACGTCCGGATCATCTTCACCTTCAGATCCAGCAATATGCTCCAGAGAGAGATAACGTCCTGTTCCTACATTTTTAATTTTTACAGATCCATTGGCCCCGGCTATTTCTTGCAGCTGCCAGACAAAGGAATCGTCGTTAATATCAAGTGGGCCATAAGTAGCCTGACCTACTGTCACATCCTCGTTTGCAGCAGCTAGAGGTGCATTTTTTGCATCAGAGATTGTAGGTTCCACCACCTTATCCTGCGGCACCATTGCTTCAGTGTCCTGTGAATCATAGACAGATTCAGTGACAGTCTTAGATTCTAGCAATTTCTCTAGTACATTTGGAGAAGTCAGCAAAGGACCATCTTTAAGATACTGATCCTCACCATTTACAGCGTCAAGCTTGAAGCGGAACAAGTCCGGCTTTTTCTCAGTAACGGTAACAAATCGCCACTGTGGGCTGCCCCAGCCTGGATTGATCACACCGTACTCGGCGTATTTAGTGAGATTTTGAAGTGAAATGAACTTCTCAGGGAATTTATTTGGTTCCTTGTCGAGAACACTGCTGATTACGTATGTGTTGTCGCCAATATTTTTACCTGTCCAGATAAATTCCCGCTCCACATTATTCCTGTCTGGAAGCTCAGTGACCTGGATATGGCCATCTGGCATATTCATTGTGTTAATGTAGTGGCCTGTTTTCTTATTCTTGAATAACTTACGGCCATTATATTTCTCAATCAGCCATTGATCGGAGCCATCCTTTTGCATATTTCCATATTTCAAGAGACCATCAGCAGATTCATACCAATAAAAAGACTTCCAGCCATTTTGAATACGATAATATGGAATGGTGCCATCTGTTGGTGTGTTAGGGTCTAGAAGCTGCCACTGGGCGCTTAATGAAGTCGCATCCCCACTTGCTCCAGCACTGTCTCCACCCAAGGTAGATAGATAGATGCCTTTGCTCTCAACATTTTCTAGTGTCAGATAATCATCATAATCATCAGAATCTTTAAAATTCCATTGATCCGATGGTTGGCTTCCGCTGATCTGCTCAGCCTTGGCTGTGCCATCACTATACGAAAGGTAATGATTAGTTGCTGCATTACGGATACGTTTATTACCGTCATAATCCTCTATATACCATAGATAATCGGATGAATCAGCAGTATCTGGAGCAATTAATCCGTGCTTAAGTGCACCGTTTGCGGATTCATACAAGAAATCTGTAGCTACTTGTGCATCTGTATAAGTTGCCAAGCGTACCGGCTGCAACTCGGAAATAGGGACAACTGTCCACTGGGCATTATGACTGGTTGCTTCACCCGGCCAGCTGTTAGAGCGCACGTTGTTATCTTCCTCAAACTGAGGATTCAGCCATAA
The DNA here is from genome assembly GCF_037972555.1 of Paenibacillus sp. FSL R5-0744. Lineage (NCBI taxonomy): Bacteria > Bacillati > Bacillota > Bacilli > Caryophanales > Paenibacillaceae > Paenibacillus > Paenibacillus sp. FSL R5-0744. Next base: position 1,322,167 of record NZ_CP150228.1, on the reverse strand, counting down.
AGGCTTAACTCCGTCGGTTAATCCTTTATTACTTAAGGTAATAAAACCCGCTCCATCCGCGCCTGGTGCATCTTCTTTCACCCATTCACTTAGCATCACCTTGTCCGGATCGATTTCTTGCGAAAAGACTCCAGCCCAAGTCACTTCATTTTGCTTAATATAATGACCCGTCTCACGGTTTCGAATCATCAGTGTTCCGTCGTCCGTTCCCGGCTCAAGAAACCACTGGGCAGCCTCATTCTTCAAAGGCTGTTTACCGTAAAGTACATTTCCTTTCTCCTCATACATCACCTGACCGGGACGCATCCGGCTTTCCAACCGTACAGGTACTGTTCCTGCGTTAGGATCGATAAAAGCCCACTGCGGACTCTCAAACGTAATATTGATATCCGAGCTTACTTGCGCATAACCAAGCTGATTCTCCTCGTGGATAACCAGCTTACTCTCAGGCACGCTCGCGCTTCGGATGATCATGTATCCGTTTCTATTGGAAGTATCGATCAACCATTGATCCGTAACACTCCCAGCTCCTTGGAGATCTGCCGCCTTAAGTGTATCCTCTTTGCCGTTGTTACCAGCCATTGTAATGTAGTGGCCCGTCTTCACATTCTTAATTCGTGACAGACCATTTACAGTCTCCACTGTCCAATGCGATGATGTGTCCGCTGGATTGGTCATGCCATAACGCACGATACCATCAGACGTTTCATATAAGAAATTATTTTTCCACTTATTCTTGATGATTACTGTCCCTGATGGAATTAGCCCTGCGCCTGTTCCTCCAACCCCTTCTGCTCCTACGGAACCGCTACCGATTCCCATCACAGGCAAGCTTGAGAAAATCAGCAGCATCGCGAGCAGACCCGCCATCGCGGACCTGAATCTTTTCATAAATGTGCCCCCTCTACCTAATATGGACTTCCCTTCCATCTTAAGTTGGCAACGCTTACAAAACGATGTGTGATTTTATCCAGAAAAAGGTGTATTTGTACGTATCTCCCGAAAGGTCTGAGCGCTACTGAAAATTGACAAATCTGCTGAACCCTAAGATAGTTAATTTAATTAGAAACGAGCATTCATTAAATGGAGGTACATATGAAATTCAAAATGGATTCACCAAAAATATCAGATCCAGACGCTCTACTCCCTGAGCAAATATACTCGCTGCAAACCAAAGATGAATTCAGTCGTTGCAGCATAAGCGATACAGTTATTGATAATCAAGAGGCGAATAAAGTCAGCTTTGATCAAGTGGTTTTTAAAAATGTTACGATTATCGAGTCGTCCTTAACTGGGATTGAACTGATGGATGTAATTTTTGAGCGATGCGATCTATCCAATGTGGATTTTACGAATGCAATTATTCATCGAACCGAATTCAGGAACTGCAAGCTCATCGGTACGGATTTCACAAGAGGCAGATTCCAGAATGTTCGCGTGGTAGATTGTATCGGGGATTTCGCAACATTTCGAATGGCTAATCTGAAGCAGGTTGCTTTTGAGAATAGTTCATTGATGAGCTCTGATTACTACCAATCGAATTTCCAGAAAGTCAGCTTCAGCGAATGTAATATTGATCAAGCCACATTGTCAGGATCAAAGCTTAACGGGATCGATCTTAGTGACTGCGAGTTTAGTGGCTTGATCGTGGATATACAAGATTTGGAGGGATGTGTCATTTCGCCTCAGCAAGCTGTTTCCTTTGTGGGATTGATGGGTCTGGTTATAAAATAACGTGCTGTTCGACTTACTGGACTTCCAGCGCTAGCAGCTTCAGCTTACCCGAGCATTTGCCGCAGCGGTAGCGCTTGGGGTCTACTTTTCGCTTACGCGGATACTCCATAGCACATGCTGTACAGATCAGCTTGTACCGGTAAGGGAGTGACTTTCGAGCTTTCGCACCCGGCAATGTCTGACAGTAGCGACTCCCGCCGACTTGTGCCAGCAGTCTTTTGAAATCAGTGTCACGATGCATATACCCTCGCTTCGCCAAATGCAGATGATAATGACAGAGCTCGTGTTTTATAATCTTCTCCGTCTCTTCTCTACCGAACATAGCAAGCTGATGGGGATTAATCTCTATATTATGGCTCTTGGTAAAATATCGACCGCCTGTTGAAGATAATCGGCTGTTAAAGCTTGCCTTGTGCCTAAAGGGTACGCCAAAGCTGTCCCGTGATACCTGCTCAATCCACAGCTGCAGCTCTTCGTTGCTCATCGTTTCCATAGCGTTCTATCACAAGTCCTTTCCACGGGAATTAAGATCTCTACTTGAATTGTAACTTGTGCATAGGCTAAACTGTCAAGAAGGAAGACAAGTACGGAGGGAGAATAACTAATGCCGAAAATGCGGTATGTAATTTTGCAGCAACATCAAGAATTGCAATTCGTGGAAATGCCCGAGGAATATGCGTACCAGCTAAGTGCGCTCAATTTACGTCTAAACAAAGAAATCGACAAGCTGACAGCCGATAATGTACCGGATCTGCCCTTAGCCATTGCTGAGTGTGATTCATTGGATCTGCTACGCGAAGATTACTCCCTGGAGTCCGGTCTGGATTATATCAATAGATTGGAACAGGCCTTTGCCTCTGTTCAGGAGCAAAAGAACTATCCACTCATCTCCCTGCTGACCGAGATTCGGGCGCTGCAAGCGCAATTAGAGCAATGGTACGAAGAGGAAGCAGAAAGCATTCTGTAAATCGTCACCTTTAGGCTCATTTCTCCATATGCTAACTTACGTAAGCAGTTAGAGGAGTGATACCCTTGCCACAGTGGCTCTGCCATCAACTGATGAAAGCCTATTACAAAAAAGACCGCCGTCAGATCAAGCTGCTGAACGAGTGCTGGTTCTTTTATCGTAATTCTGCGGAATCACCGGATTCCATCCAGAGAAATTTATAGGATTCGTTCAATTCAAAAATCCATCCCGCTACTTACAGGGGATGGATTTTTGTATAGGATTCGTTGGAATCCGAATTAGAACATAGGGAATACATATCTGACCAAGAAGAAAAGTGCTCCGAAAAAAATAATAATATAAGCAGCGTATTTAATAAAGGTAGATGCGACAACACTGGAATCCGATTTCCGTTGCACCTCTGTATGCTCCACTTCAACGCTTCTATCTTTATAGCCCGGTTCCATCATCAATCTCTCCTTTCGAATATAGGCTGGTAGATAGTCTCCATTAACCCGGGGCTTTCAGAGTTGAAACAAAATTCCAAATCGAACCAGTTATTTTCCTTCATCATGAAACTGCTTTATTTCTTTTATGATTCCAAGCACATCGCCTTGTGAATTCGAGCTCCCTGATGGTTCGGCTCCAAGTGCAACGCTTCTTCAAATCGTTCTTTCGCTTCTGCCATTTTCCCTAAGCCTAATAAACCTAAACCCATCATGAACAAGCAATGAATTTGATTGCGTCTATTCAGATCATCCTCAAATACGAGGAAATCAGGTAAGGATACGGCAAAATAATCAATCTTCACCTCATCAAAGAGATGTCTTTCTGCGAAATCGATCAGCTTATTAAAACGCCGGTTCGCTTCCTTCGGATGATTCAGCTGTACCCATGCTAAGCCCTGATAGAAGATCATTTCTGGCGGCTGATCGTTGTAGTACATCGCGCTGGCTGGTTCTTTCAAGCCTTGAGACGCAATCGCCCAGTGTCGTGCAGCTTCTTGCATCTTGCCTAATCCGTTATAAGCCACACCAAGCTCGTAATACACATTATTCTCTTGCGCACCATCGAGCTTACCCTCACCTAAATTCTCTGGATAATGAAGCGCACGTGTTAATAATGAGATAGCCTCTTCATATTGGCCTACCTGATTCGCCTGCTTACTCAGTTCAACAAGCGCCAAAACATATTGCCCCGTAGCTTTCCCTTCGCCACCTTCCCATGGATGGAATTGGCGTCGTAATAGAACTGACAAAGCAACTTCATACTTGCTAAGCAAATTCAGTAGGGTCACATATTCAAGGTATAGATCATCCCGCTTCTCCACCAGCTCCATATGCTGTTGAAGTCTTGCCATACGCTCCTGAGCAGAAACACCCATCTTCTTATACAATTGGTCCAGCTCGTAGAATACTCTCGCATCATTCGTATTGCACTGGAAAGCTTGTTCAAGTGACTGCAAGGAAGCCTCAGCATCATTACGCTTATTGTAATAAGCAAGCGCAAGATTACGATGAACCGTCGGGAAACGATCATCAAGCGCGACGGATTGCTCCCAATGGCGAATGGCATCGTCGGTACGTTTTTTATCATAGAATAGATTTCCTAGATAATAATGAGCCTTACTATCTAGCGGATTGCAGGCAATCGCGCTTTCTAATACCTGCAGCTCAAACAAGCTGTTCGGGAAGCAATAATCAGAAGATGCGGATTGAGCAAGCTGAAGCTGCGCTGTCGCATCTTCCTCACGGCCCATTTTCTCGTGTACATAAGCCAATGTGTAATGCACCATCGGATAATTGGGTTCATTCGATATCCTACGAATTTGCTCTAACACCTGTGCAGCTTCCGCGAACAATCCACTACCTGCATAATCGGAAGCTAAATTTAAATAGTTATGCACATCGTTTCGCATGAACCGTGCAAGCTTCATCTGAGCCTCAGCTGCTTCCTCTTGTCGCCCGAGCAATGTAAGCGTAAGCACTCTCTCATAGGCTGCCCCGAAGTCCGCGATATCTAGTTTCAATGTCTCCTCTGCGAATGTAATCGCCTCAGAGTAACGTCCAAGCTTGCGTAAGAATGCTGTTTTTACATGTCTTGATTTATAGTTTCTTGTGTTACGTGCCAAAGCTCTAGTTGCGAGCTCCAACGCTTCTTCATACGCCCCACGTTCACAAGCAATTTGACTCAATGCATAGTATCCACTGTCTTGGAATGCTGCAGACCATACCGCCTTGTAGAAGGCAGCAAATGCTTCTTCCTTGCGATCCTGCAGTCTGAGAACTACACCAAGCTGATAGTATGCTTCACTATCATATGGATTCGGATTGCGCCAAGTCAGCGATCGTATAGCCGTACGGAAATGATTTTCCGCTTGCTTGAACAATCCTCGACGAAGCAGCAGCGTCCCATAAGCCACATTAAGCCGAATATCGGATGCATCTCTTCTTAAGCCTTCTTCATAATAATGCTCTGGCTCGAACGTGGCATGACGGTATTGCTCCAGGTGAACTCCAGCCAAATATAACTGCTCTGTGCTTTTTAATTCTTCCGGTAGTGGAAGTGGCTTAGCTGCATCTGGAACCTGTTCAATGCTAGGCTTCGCTGGACGATAAGATATGAGGCTGTTTCCGTTCACATCAAACACCGTTAGGATTAAGTGATGCGGCTGATCCACTTTATCTAACGTAATGACAGATTTATAGGTTAATTCTGGTGAGAGCGTAACGGTATCCTTCACGTACGTTCTATGCTGACCTCTAAGTTCAATAACCGCTCCCTCGAATACCGAAGTTCCATAGGCCATCACAGTGGCAGTCTGTAAAGTCTCATCCACCTCAAGATTAACGGCGGCATCAATAGAAGCATTTTTCACAACACCGATGTTCTTATATGGCATGAAATATTGTGTAAATGACTTCTCTTCATACGGCTGGAGCCAAGTGAAATCGGGTTGATTATCCGTAAATACCCCTGTCATTAATTCAATATAGGGTCCATCCTCATCGGTTAAATTACGGTCCCACGCTTGACCAAATTCGCCGTTCCCCCAAGTCCACTGCTTTTTACCCGGAGATACATGGTGATTCGCTACGTGAAGCAGACCCGCTTCAACCCCATGATCATAACCACCCACGAAATTATAATCGGATTTGTACGCCATGTATGACGTAGGAACAGGAATATTTTTATAGCGTGAAATATCTACGCCTTCGGAATAGTCCATCTTGTAATACGTTCCTGTTGCAATAGGGAATCTGGACACATCACGCTTACCATGGTCGAATACGGCTGTGACATCCGGTGGAAACACCGATTGCGTATGGTCATTGACTGCAACCGCAGGGTTTGCCCACCATAAGAAGGTTTGTGGCTCCGAAGTTCGGTTATATAGCTGTGCTGTAACTTCGAGATAGGCTTTTCCAGGATGCAGCGTGAAGCCCGTTGTGACCTTCGTTCCATACATCCGGTCAATTTCACTCACCCATACGGTTGCACTGCCATCTTCATTCTCCGTAATTACATGCTCCACAGGGCCAAACGTGTTCGGACGATGATGCTGCGGCCAGTTAAATTCAATTCCACCTGAAATCCATGGTCCTGTCAGACCAACAAGCGCAGGTTTAATCACGCGATTATAATAAACAAAATCATAATTGTTTGTCTTATCCAGAGCACGATAGATACGGCCGCCAATTTCAGGCATGATCTCGATGCGTACATATTCATTTTCGAGCATTACCATCTGATACGATTTCATTTCTTTCTCATCCATAATTTTATCAACCACAGGATGTGGATATACTCGCCCCGAGCTGCCTTGATAGACTCGCTTCTCGAGGAACATTGGATTTTTATCGGGTTCACCTGTTTCATAGGTAGGAATTTCAACCATTTCCTCCCATATGCGGACGCTGTTCGTTAAGATTGCAGAAGGCTCTTTCATACTCATTTCGTTCTCTCCTCCTTCGTGATATAGCTCTAATTTATCGTTGTATGCGCTTTTAAACAATTGACGATAATCTGTAACTGATGGACAATATTCTTATCCTAAAAATAATATTCTCCTTATGAATAGGTTGTTAATTCAAATAAATAAATTATGTTCTTAAAAAGGAGGGTTATCATGACAGATATCTCATTAAAGCCGGATGGCTTCGATGAGCAGAAGCTTTTTGTGCTGCCCGATTTCATGATGAATGAATTACATGAGAATCCGTTAACAAATTCCTTCTATGTAAGTGACATTGGCTGCTTCCCAAGAGCGAAGTTTCATTATCGAGAGCGTCCACAAGGATGTGACTCGCATATTCTTATGTATTGCGTAGAGGGTGAAGGGTGGATGGAGAGTCATCACAATAAGCTGATTCAAATAAAAGAACGGCAATTAGCTGTCATTCCTGCCGGAACACCCCATCGATATGGTGCTTCAGATGTGAATCCCTGGACGATCTACTGGATGCATCTAAAAGGAACGCATGCCGCTGCGTTGATTCAAACTTATGCCATGGACGTAGAGCCGCTAACCTTTACACTGAACCTTCATACCCAATGGATCGAAGATTTCGAGCAATGTTATGCCCTGTTATCGGATAAGCCTTATGCCATGCGTAATCATATCTATGTGTCTCAGTGCATTCGTCATCTGATCAGCCACGTGGGATTGAGTACCATGAACTCTGCGCAAGATAAAAAGAACGAACGTTATCTTGAGCAAGCCATTCGCTACATGACAGATCGAATCAACAGCTCCATTTCACTCCCGGATGTAGCGAAGCATATGGGGTTATCGAAGCAGCATCTAATTTATCTATTTAATCAAGAAACCGGGGTTCCCCCGATTGAATTCTATCTGCGCCTCAAAATGCAGCGTGCCAGTCAACTGCTGGCATTAACCGATCTACATATTAAAGAAATCTCTAGTGCTATCGGGATGCAGGACCCCTACTACTTTTCTAGATTGTTCAAAAAAATAATGGGATGCTCGCCGACTCAATATCGAAGCACCCCAAAAGGTTAAAATAAAGAAAAGCCACACGACCGCTGCACCAGGTAAACCAGTATAGTGGAGTGTGGCTTATATTTTTATTGTAGAGGTTCTAATTAAAACTACGGTTGGAAACCCAGGAGCCTTGCAGTTTACGAAGCATAATAATTTGTCCGGTGTGGTATGAATCATGCAGGATAAGACTCATTACCTCTTCCCCTGGGGCATGACCCGAACCACCCCAATCATATGCGCCTTCTTCCAACGCCTCAATGATTTCTCTAAGAGCAGCGTGCACGTCCTTCAGGTCTGCAACGGCCTTCGCCCATGCTTCTTCCCCTTCCGTTGTTACAGTAAAGGTATCATCGTTGCTTTCAGCATCAGGTTGTTTGGGCAACCCTTTTAACTTTCGCAGCAAACGCACCTTATAATATGTTAGATGGTTAACCGTCTCCCAGATGGAATTGACTGTACCCCCCTCTGGCTTCCAAAGTGCCTGTTTACTGTCCACGCCTTCCAGTGCATCACTTAACGGCGGGGCCCAATCCTCGATATCCATGCAATAATCCCAATTTTGCAGCAGAACCTCACTGATTTTATTTTGCATGTTCAACCTCCTAATACTTACTGAATTATGTAACTACTTAAACCATCATATAGTGGTTACATTAGAAATGTAGCATATTTCCAGCATTCAATCAAGTAACTAGCTAATCACAATTTTAACTGTTACAATCGTTGTAATCGAGAGTTGTGCGGAAAGGATGAACAGGACTTGTTGTGGGAGGATTTCATTAATAGTTACTGGCGGGATTGGCGAACAGGAGATAAGAATAAGGATCGGGATGAACTCGAAGATCCGGAGTGGATTGCGAAATGGCTGAAGAAGCATGCTCTGTTAGAAACACAGCTGCCGAATACGATAGAACTGGAACAGCTAAAGAAGCTTCGATCCCTACTATGGGACTGGGTACAGACTATTGTACAAGGAAAATCGATGGATGGAGAAATGCTGAAGCAGCTCAATATCTATATGGACAAGGGTCCTGTTACGCGGCGAATGATATGGAAAAGTGCCGAGCAAGCGGAGATTTCATTATTGCCACTACATAGCGGTTGGGAGCAGGTGATGGCGGAGATAGCGGCGTCTTTTGCGGAGGCTTTGCTTGAAAAAGAACCCTCAAGATTCCGTATCTGCGAGAATCCTAATTGTCTCTGGGTGTACTATGATGATACACGCAACCGCTCTAAGCGGTACTGCGATGACAAGGCCTGTGGCAACCTCATGAAGGTGCGGCGGTTCCGGGCGCGGAAGAAGGCTGAAAAGGGTTCGGAGTGACTATCAAAGGAACTCTTGCGGGATGACGAATTTCGATCAACATTTATCCCCCCCAAACTTTTCAACACTCCTAATACGTCTTGCTAGTAAGTGCGCTAATAACACACTTATTACAACTAAATGGAGCGTGAACAAACAATGAAAAAGAGCCCTTTTAACGTATTGAAGTTTGGTGTAGTCGGATTAACGGTTATGGGAATAAGCGCTGGCATGTTACCAATGAATGGCACTGCTTTTGCTGATGCAGTGAACACGACTAAGCCTGCCATCAATGCCCCGATTTCAGCTGTAACGATTTCCACCATCAATAACACTGGGATCCAAATCAAAGAAGTAATTCTCACATCTTCAACGGAGCTTCTGAATACAAATATTAAAGTGCCACAGATCGTAGGTATGTTGGATACGAAGGCTCAAGAAGAGATCAACAGTGTCATTCTCTCTAATGCGCAGAAAGACCTTGCTCTTTGGGAAAAGGATGCAACTGAAGCAGCTGCAGACGCTAAAAAGGCTGGTTTTGAGTATCGCCCATATGAGCTTAATATTATTTATGACTTAAAGGAAAATAAAACGGATAACCCTTCTGGAATGATATCACTTGTCGTTACTTCTCAAGGTGAAACTGGTGGAACGGGTATGCCTCGTGTAGATACATACAATGTATTTAATACGAAACAAGCGAAGCGGATTGCCTTGTCAGATTTCTTTGGAAACGACTTTAAGGAAAAGTTGAATGCCGGTATCCTTGCGAAGATCAATGAGGAACCTGAGAACTATTTTATTGAGGATTTCAAAGGGATCGACGAAGAACAAGGTTTTTATATTGAAAATGGTGAGGTTGTCATCCTCTTCCCTAAATATAGTATTGCTCCAGGCGCCATGGGAACTCCTGAATTTCGTTTCAGTACCCATATTACGAACAACCCGAAGCTCGATTTAAGTACAATAGCTACATTTAAGAATGCTAATGGGGTTTCAATGGTGTCATTACGAGATGTGGCGAATCGTTTAGGATATGAAATCAAGTGGAATCAAACGTCGCGCTCAGCTGAGCTAAAGAAAGGTGCACAGTGGACAAATGTTACCTTAGGTAAAGATTCTTACTTTTTTGCCAAAATGGCTCCTGTCACTTTAGGTACTGCTCCTATCCTAAAGAACGATACGATATACGTTCCGGTTAAAATGGTTACCGATATTTTACGTGTGGAAATTAAGAACGGCTAATTAGGCTAATGGCATTCCAGAATGATTTTTTGTTCTAGAATGCCTTTTTAAATTCATAGGCACTTGTGTACCGATTTCTGATCCATTCATGGTCACTCCTTTATTTACCAAGAGAAGTTAAGAACTTTTTTAAGTTAGTCATACGTCTTGCTGACATAAGACAACTGATGACGAAGGAATGAACTACCATGAAAGAAATCAAGGTTACACCATCGACTAACTCTTTAGAACCTGACAATTCCACGACTAGAAGGCGTTATATGCCGGGAATAGATGGACTTCGCGCACTCTCTGTGATCGCAGTTATTGCGTATCATCTCGACCTCAATTGGGCTCCAGGGGGACTTATAGGGGTCGGAATATTCTTCGTTCTGTCTGGATATTTGATCACGGATCAAATCATCCAAAGGTGGAAGCAAGACCGACGGTTCGACCTTAAAGATTTCTGGATCAGACGAGCGCGACGGCTATTGCCTGCTATGTTTGTCATGCTTTTTGTCACTGCTATGTGGCTTCTGTTGTTCGATCGTTCACGATTAGCAGCATTACAAGGGGACTTTATATCTTCAACGTTATACTTCAATAACTGGTGGCTTATTTTTCACGATGTATCTTATTTCGAGAGCTTTGGACCTCCTTCTCCTATAGGTCATTTGTGGTCGCTCGCTATTGAGGAACAGTTCTACTTCATTTGGCCATTGGTTATTATTGTAGGGTTACGCCTTGCACCTCAACGAGGTAAACTCATTGTGATGTGTCTAACAGGGGCATTCCTCTCGGCACTTGCTATGGCGCTAATCTATCAACCTGGAGTTGACCCAAGCCGAGTCTATTATGGTACTGATACTCGAGCTTTTGCTCTACTGATTGGAGCCGCTCTCGCTCTAGCATGGCCGAGTCAAAATTTGACCGATAAGATTTCACGCAGATCTCGCTATATCCTTGACTTCAGTGGTGCAATCGGATTAATCACCCTCATTCTTATGATTTGGCGGACGAATGAGTACGGACAATCTCTTTATTATGGCGGCTTGGTTCTCGTGTCGATCCTTTCCGCACTTGTAATAGCTGTACTCGCACATCCTGCGAGCCGACTAGCTAAAATCATGGGTTGCAAGCCCTTGCGTTGGATTGGCGTACGTTCCTATAGTATTTACATATGGCATTATCCAGTCATCATTCTAACTAATCCTACAGTAGATACAGGTGGGTTCGATGGTTTCCGTGTTCTTTTTCAGCTGGGAGTTAGCCTCCTATTAGCCTCACTATCGTGGAAATATATCGAAGAACCTATTCGTCAAGGTTTATTAGGAAGATGGTGTACTAAATTAAGCATTCGTCTGCAATTCAAGATTCGACCCTTATTCATCTTTATTGCAGTCCCGTTAATCATATTGTCCATATCCTGCAGTAGCAACTTGGATACTAAGATATCCGCAGATCCGAATACAGGCACTATTACTAATCCCGATAAGAATGAACATAATGTCACACTAGTACCCCCTCAAAATGTACCAACACCTACGCCTGTACCTGTACCTGTACCTGTACCAGTACCATTAGATCCACCGAAGAAGCCAGAACCTCAGCCTCAGGTAGAAGAAGCAGGTAAAGGTGTTACTGCGATAGGTGATTCCGTAATCCTCGATGCTGCTCCTTATCTACAAGAACTTCTGCCAGGCATTGTTATCGATGGTAAGGTAGGCAGGCAGATGTCACAGGCACAAGAAGTGGTCGATAAACTTAGGACGAAGGGGAAACTTGGCACTCGAGTGATCATTAATCTAGGTACAAACGGAGCTTTTAACTCCAATCAATTGCGGAAATTACTTATTTCACTTGAAGATGTTCAGCAAGTCGTACTAGTAAACACACGTGTACCGAAAAAATGGCAAAATACTGTGAATACCTTGCTTAAGAAAGTGGCTTTAGAATTCCCCAATGCTATGGTTGTAGACTGGCATTCCTCAAGCGAAGGAAAGGATTCTTACTTCTATGAGGATGGCGTTCATCTAAAACGAGAAGGTGCCAAATCCTATGCCGCACTTGTAGCTAAAGCCATACAAAAGGAGAATCAATGAGAATAGTAATCTAACAAACTAAAGCTACGCAATATAAAAAGAGAAGGGTTTTACGAATATGCTTAAGAGGAATAAAGAGAAATTACTCACTCTTTGTATTACAGATAACAAGGAGAACATATACCGTCTAGCTTACAGCTATGTGAAGAACAAAGAGGATGCATTAGATGTTGTTCAGGATTCGATTTATAAAGCTCTCTCCTCTATAGGGTTGCTAAAAAAACCAGAATCCGTAAAGAGTTGGTTGTTTAGAATCGTAGTAACTACCTCACTAGATTTTCTGAGGAAACATAAAAGAGTTCAACCGGTAGATGATGAAGCACTCGACTTTTTTATCCCTGGTGCGGTAGACGTGTATCCAGATATTGATTTAGAAAGATCGCTGGATGATCTCCCCCTTAAGTATCGAAATGTCATCGTCCTTAGATATATCGAAGATTTAAAGATCGAGGAAGTTGCGGAAGTATTAAATGAAAACGTCAATACAGTAAAGACTAGACTATATCAAGCACTCCAGTTATTAAGAGTCAACATGCAGGAAGAATCCTCAAAGGAGATCAATTAGAATGGATAACCAAATCAAAAAAATTATAGAAGATTATAACAAACTCCCTATTCCTGAGGAATTAGATTTCGTTGTAAGTAAAGCATTAAAGAAAAGGAAGATAAGAAGAATACGTTACCAGTGGATATCTGGAGTTTGTGCGGCAGCCCTATTTTTCGTAATTGGAATTAATGTCAATGTTAACATTGCCAATGCCTTCTCTGCTATACCTGGTGTAGACAGTATTGTTAAAGTGCTAACTTTTAGAGAATACAGAGTGGATGAACAGACCTATAATGCAGACATAAAGGTCCCCATCATTACTAACCTAGAGAATAAAGAGCTGGAATCGACTCTGAATGAAAAATATCTCGAAGAAAACAAAAAACTATATGATGAGTTTCAAGCAGAGATGGAGTCTTTAAAGCAATCCGGAGAGGGGCATTTAGGGGTCGACACAGGCTTTGAGGTTAAAACGGACAATTCTGAGCTATTTGCTATTAGCAGATACGTGGTAAATACCGTAGGTTCATCGTCAACAACAATGCAGCACGATACGATAGACAAGAAGAATCAAATCCTGCTAAGTCTGCCTATGTTATTTAAGGATGATCGATATATCAGTATCATAAGTGAAAATATTAAAGAACAGATGCGCTCCCAAATGAAAGCAGATAAAGATATGTTCTACTGGATTTCAACAGATGAACCCAATGAAGACCTTTTTTATCAATTTGAAAATATAGCTAAAGATCAAGATTTCTATATCAACGATAAGTACCAGCTGGTTATTTCCTTTAACAAATATGATGTGGCTCCTGGCTACATGGGCGTTAGAGAATTCATCATTCCAACAGATGTAATTGCAGATGTTCTGGTCAGCCGTACGTACATTAAATAAATCATTATGAGACTCATAAGGGGTATGCGTTTTGTATCCCTTATGAGTCTTTTTTTGCGTGAAAAGTCATTCATCAATCCCTATGCCTCTAATGTCTTGCCATCCTATTTTTATTTCTTCTAATAATTCATTCCCTATCTTAACTTCTATACTTGAGATAGACTCTCCCCCAACGCTGTGGTAGAAATGAATCGCCGGATTGCCCACCAGCACCCAAGTCATGAACGAGCTATAATTTTTCTTCAATAAATTCTGTGCTACACTTCTTATGAGCTGCTTCCCTAGACCTTTTCCTTGGTGTTCCTTAAGCAAATAAAGTGCGTAAAGCTCCGCATCGTAGAGATCCGGCTCTCTTCGCGCCCCTCCATTTGCAAAGCCAATGATCATCCCAGACTCATCTTCAGCAACATACATTACCTCGTCTTTATTGGGATTTTCAAAATTCTGAATCCAGCGCTTCCTTCTAGCTTCTACTGTGAAATTATCAAGAAACTCGTCTGATATTAGTCCTTTATACGTGGTTTTCCAACTCGTAGCGTGGACGAAAGCGATCCCGTCTATATCACTAGCTGTTGCTTCTCTGATCTTCATTTTATCTCACCCCTGCAGCGCCTTTCGCACGCTTAATATATATTTCGCCTGATCTAATGGATTCACGCCCCGGCGGGTGCGCTCAGCGGATACGTCTGGAGGACATTCTTCATAGCCGGCAAAAAAAGAAGTGAACGTGCTACGCCCCTTCGTATAGGAGCTTAAAGTAACAGGATAATCAAGCGACGTTGCCAGCGGCAGACGGCCTTCGATGATCATCCGCTCGCCTTGCAGCACAGGTGGCTCGAAGGTGCCGCGCATCTGAACCAGGTCGTTCATCACTCGGCCGCCATTCTCCTCAGGGACAACGATGCGAACCTGAAGAATCGGCTCCAGTAGTTTAGTGCCTACCCGCGCGAGTCCATCCATAATCCCCATAGGAGTCGCTACGGCAAAATCCAGCGGATGGGTATGCCATACATGATGCTGTCCCTCGATTAAGGTCACTTTAAGATCGGTAACCTCCCAGCCGTACAAGCCCTGTTGCAAGGCTTCTGGTACACGCCGTGCGGTCTCGCTCTGATATTGCGGCAGCAGATCGGAACTCCGCACTACCGAATCATAAACTAAACCACTGCCAGGAGGTCCGGGCTCAATTTGAAACCGCAGAATCGCCCAGCACGGCTTCGGCATCGTATAAGCGATAAAGCCTTGCCCAGCAGAGGCTGGCGTTTCTTTATAGATGACAGAAGGCTGACCGAAGGTAACCTTCAGCGCATACCGCTCCTCCAGAACACTATTCAGAATCTCCAGCTGAATAGGTCCCATTACTTTGATATGCAGCTCTCGCTCATCCTGCAGCCACTGCGCATCCAAGAGCGGATCTTCATCCGCCAGCTCCTGCAATGCTCCGATAACCTTATGGTCATCCATATCGGTTCCCCAGAATACGCGCACCGTTAGCAGCGGTACAGCCAGCTTCGCTTCCTCCGGAATCGCCTCCGGATGGCCGAGTACATCTCCGATCCGTACCCCTGAAAGACCATAGATTACAGCGATATCCCCCGCTTCAAGCGATCCGACATCCTCAGTACGACCACCCTCGACCTTGCGGATCTGGGTCACTTTTCCCTGAATATTCTGCGTGTAGTTCATTACCGTATCGCGGTTACGGATCGTTCCTTCATAAAGGCGGACAAACGCCATTCGCCCCATGCTTTTATCACGCTGAATATTGTAGACAATGCCGGACACCGGCCCCTCAACATTGCCACCAGCTCGCGGAAAATACTCAACCATCGCGTCCAGCAATGCAGTAATGCCAAGCCCCTTGGCGGCAACACCATAAACCATTGGGAAGAAGCGTCCTGAAGCGGAAGCTGTCTTCATATATTTTTTCCAAGCTGCAAGATCAATCGAACTACCTGACATATACGTCTCTAGCAGATCTTCATCCCGCTCAGCCAATGCCTCCAACAATTCAGTCTGTGCAGCAGGATCGGCATCGCTCCCCCACAAATCTATTGCGCCTATGTACTCCTGCTCTTTCCCGGTGGGTTGCTGTACAGGAATGATATCACTAGACAAATAATTTCGCGCTTGCGCCAGCACAGCCTCAGGGTCTGCACCTACACGATCCATTTTGTTCATAAAAATAAGCGTCGGTATTCCCAGCTTCCTCAGCGCGTTCCAAATCATCTCACTTTGAGCCTGCACACCCTCTACCGCCGACAAAATTAGCACCGCACAATCCATCACTCGCAAAGACCGTTCAACCTCTGACAGAAAATCGACGTGTCCTGGTGTATCAACGAGGTTGATCTGCACACCCTTCCATTCAAAAGAAGCTAATGCCGCCCGAACGGATATTCCTCGTTGCCGCTCCACATCCATAGAATCGGTCAATGCTGTCCCACTGTCTACACTGCCGAGCGCTCGAATGCGACCGCTTTCATACAAAATATGCTCTGTTGTTGTTGTCTTGCCGGCATCCACATGGGCAAATATCCCCACATTAATCCGTTTTGCTCCCTGCTGCTGAATCATCTATAGTACCCCTATCATGAGCTAGATTGATCTAAATTTATATTGTACACATCCTTATGTCTCATAGTAATACATCCCTCCTTGTTGTTCCACCCTCCTACTAAATTGGTTAAATTCAGCTATGCCGGGTATGTAATTACTAAGTAAGAAGTCTAACGCCAAGGAGGAAATTCATCATGTTAGATCAACGATTGCAAAATAAAGTTGCAGTAGTCACAGGCGCAGGGTCCGGTATTGGAAAAGCTACAGCCATAAGGTTTGCTCAGCACGGAGCTAAGGTATATATGCTTGATCGCACCCCTGAGGAATCCTATGAAACTAAACGTGAAATTGAATCCATTGGAGGAACAGCTACAGTTATCGAATGCGATGTTTCCAATCCAGGTCTTGTCGAAGAAAGTATTCGTAAGGTTGCGGATGAGGCTCGGAAGATTGATATCATTTTTGCGAATGCTGGCATTAATGGTACATGGGCTCCAATCGAAACACTAGAAATCGAAGATTGGGACCAGACGCTAGATACCAACCTACGCAGTACCTTTGCCACAGTAAAATA
This sequence comes from Paenibacillus sp. FSL R5-0744, assembly GCF_037972555.1. Lineage (NCBI taxonomy): Bacteria > Bacillati > Bacillota > Bacilli > Caryophanales > Paenibacillaceae > Paenibacillus > Paenibacillus sp. FSL R5-0744. Next base: position 1,305,275 of record NZ_CP150228.1, on the reverse strand, counting down.
TGCTATCCCCCATATGAAAGAAAATGGCGGAAGCATCATTATCACTAGCTCTATTAACGGAAATCGAGTGTTCTCGAACATCGGCGCTGCTGCGTACTCCTCTTCCAAGGCTGGACAAGTCGCTTTTATGAAAATGGCTGCGCTAGAGCTGGCGCAATACGGTATCCGCGTAAATGCGGTCTGTCCTGGATCGATCGACACTCAAATTGGAGATAATACGGATAAGAGTGATGATCTTCAAGAAGTGAAGATTCCTGTAGAATTTCCAAAAGGCAATCATCCTCTGGAAGATGCGCCCGGTAAACCTGAACAAGTAGCCAATCTAGTATTATTTCTCGCCTCGGATGAGTCTTTCCATGTCACAGGAACTGAGATCTATGTAGATGGTGCCGAGTCACTCCTTCGCGGATAACGTTTTACTTGAATCTTTATAATATTTTAAATTGCCTGCAACATTTTGGTCTAATCTACCATCTAAGAGTATGGAGGTGACGCATAATGAAGAAATCATTATTCATAAGTAATGTCAAAACAATGACGATAGCCTGCGGTATTCTAGCAGCAAGCCTGTCATTTGGAGCATCTGCTTTTGCTTTTTCGGATTTGAAAGGTGATCCTGCGGAAGCAAAAATTAACTCCCTGCATAAAGAGGGGATTATAAATGGAGTAGACAAAGATAAGTTCGCGCCTAAATCTAAAGTAAGCTTTGCCCAAGGGATTCAGTTCATCGTTGGGGGTCTGAATCTGTCTCCGAAGCCAGAGGCGGGTAACAGCTCATCCAAAGCTAGTGATTATTTTGATAAGGTGAACGACAAATCTTGGTATGCTTCAGCCTTCCTGACTGCCAAGCAAAATGGTCTTTCACTTGATCGAACAGTAGATCCTAACGGAACCATCACCCGTGCTCAGTTCGCTCACTTATTGACGCAAGCACTGCAAAGTAAAGGTAACTTCCCGGTTACACTCATGTATGTAGACATTAAGGATGGCGATAAACTTTCTACAGAGGTTATAAATAGTCTCCAGATCCTGTTGAATACACATATCGCCACACTCGATAAGAACGGTAATTTCCGGCCAAATGATGCCATTACCCGTTCGGAAGCAGCCGCGATGACCTACGATGCAGCTGCTTTTGCCAAACGCGTAATTGTGTCTAATGGCAGCCCTACTACTCCAACCTATGAGACTGAGGTTACACTAACCAAAGCGGGTGAAGGAGTAAACAAGGCTACATTGACCGTTAACAACTTACCGCATTCTGGATATGGACTAGTGATTGAGCGAATCGAATTTGGCAAAGACAAGACCGCTGTGATTTATTTTAATGTGACTGCTCCTGATCCAGGAAAAATGTACGCACAGGTGATCTCAAAAGCATCTGTTGTCACTTATCTGCCAGAGGGATATAAAGCGATCGCTAAATCGGTATCTGGATCTACATCTAGCGCTACGCAATAAAAGCTCCGGACTCGATTCTTATGGAACGAATCAAACGAAGGTGCCCCAAAAGCCGTAAAATGGCTACTGAGGCACCTTCGTTTTTTGGGTTCTCCCCCATGTTCTAAACTACCCAAGGACTAATAAGAATTTCTTACTTCTCAGGGTGTCCATTGATCGTGAATAATGCCTACTAGTGCATGATCCTCTCCAATCTTCTCGAAAACTAGACGCAGGCTGCGCCAGTCCATCCCTTCGACAGAAGGATCGATGCCAGTAATATGATATTCAACGAAATCATATTGCTCCTTGGGATACACTTCGTTCAAGTTATTGATCGTTGTACCTTGCCCAAGCCCCTTGTTCACAGCAATTTCGGCCGTCTGAATGAAGTCTGCATCGTAGACAAACCGCTTGTAGTAATCTGCGAATGTCAGCTCAATTAAATCACCCGATCCAGCAAATGTTCGCCAGACTCTTTTGGTAGAGTCATTCATTAATCCTTCCACTTCATCCTTGCTGAATACAAGATCATTCTTCGTATCTACGTATGCGTATGGAGAAAAACGTAACCCTTTATCTGAATGTACCCATGCGGCCAATTGCTTCATATCCTTATTTTTAATAGACCTTATGACTGTCGTCGCAGCTTCCTCTACAGTTGGCGGAAGTCCCTCCTGATCCAGTGGCTGATCCGTGCTTGATGGCTCCGTCTCCTGTAGTGGCTCCGTAGTAGCCGCTGGTTGTGCAGTTTGTGTCTGCTCTGGCGTTTGCTCAGGCATCTGCATTTGCGTCTGTTCTGGGGTCACCTTCGGTTCCGTTCCCGCTTCTGGCGTTCCTCTGCATGCTGTAAGCCATAACATAGCTGCTATCAGCGCCAAACCACCGATATTTCTTGCGAAGTACATAAGATCCCTCCTCGTTTTTGATCCCTCGCTCTTTAGACTGATTTGAACAAATGAAGGTTGCAGGCTTATACTAAAACTATCAGTCAAACAACTCTTATGAGAGGGCGGGGTTACTATTCATTTAACAGAAAAACTTAAAAGCCTTCCCCTGACTCCCGGCGTGTATCTCATGAAGGATGGCCTTGGCCATATTATATATGTGGGTAAGGCGAAACAGCTGAAACGGAGAGTGAAATCCTATTTTCAAAACTCGAAGTCTCATTCCCCAAAGGTAAAACAGCTCGTTCGACATATTAAAGATTTGGATATTATCCTTACAGATACCGAATTTGAAGCTTTTATGCTGGAGTGCAAATTAATTAAAGAAATAAAGCCCATGTACAATAGAAAAATGAAAAATCCGCAAGCCTATACGTATATCGTAATAGGAACGGATGATAAAATGCCTTCGTTAGAGATTACCTATGATCCTGCTGTTCAAAAAGGTAACCATATTTGGGGCCCCTACACGAGCAGAAGTACCGTGGAAAGAGCCGTGCAAGGCATCAAGGAAAGCTCAAAAATCCTTTGCAGCAATCCAAGCTTCAAAAATTCTTTATGCCTAAACCATTCGCTTGGCTTATGCATAGGGATGTGTGCTGGCGGCGATGCTGCCGTTCAATATAATACAATCATTGATAAAGTCATAGCCCTACTAAACGGAACGGATTCCAGTCTCCTTGTGGAGATGGAGCAACAGATGACTGAAGCTGCAGAGCAATTTGACTTCGAAACCGCCGCCAAATATAGGGATTACATCGGAGCCATCAGCTTCCTGAATCACAAAGAGAAGGTTATCGAATTCGCTGCAGAGAATCAGAATATCGCGATCCTTGAGGCCATGGATGAACAGACGCTTAAACTCATATTGCTCAAAGGCAATCGTATCCTGGCGCATACTAAGCTCGAATACGATCAACCCGATATTACCTACCTGCAAGCCGTTATAACATCAGCGATTATGGACACTTTCTGCGGTGAACTTAACCAGGCCCCGGCAGCAATTACTCGCCATGAAATTGACGAAGCACAAATTATATACAACTATTTAAAAAGCAGCTCCTGCAGCTACATCATCGTGCAAGAGGATTGGCTTGCAGCTAACAATCATTCCCGTCTAGACACTGCGGTGGACGAGCTGTTGCGTATCTTTTTAAATGCTGCTCCAGCCCATTCGTATAATTAATCTACCTTGTAACTGCGGTGAATGTTTGGACTTCCGTCCCCTTCATCTCATCTATTGGCTCAACTGTTACTCTAAACTTACCCAAAAAGAGCAGGTCTTCATTCCTTAAACGACAAAACAGGTTTCTCCCCCCATGTACGGAGCGGAAGAAACCTGTTTTGAAGCTTGCCTATCTCTCAACTATATTTACACAATCCTTCATCCAGAAGATTAACAGCAAAAGTTAATTGCTCTTCAGATACAATAAGCGGAGGATGCCAAGTGATGCAGTTTCCTCCAGCCAATTTAAAAGAAAGACCCTTCTCCAAGCAATAATACAGTACTCGCTCAGCTAATTCCTCATTCTTCTCTTTGGTGTCTCTGGACTTCACAAGTTCAATAGAAATCAGTAGTCCAGCAATACGGATATCTCCTATGCAAAGATGTTTAGCCGACAGAGTGTCAAGCTTCCCTCTTACAAATTCAGACCTGCTGATACATTGTTCCTGCAGATTTAAGTCATCGATATAATCGATGGTGGCACAGATCGCTGCACTTCCTAACGCCGGTTTCTCATGGGTATAGTGCCCCAAAGAAATATCCCCCGCACAATCATATTGCGTTCTGGTAAGCACCGCTGCTTGCGGGATCACCCCTCCACCTAACCCTTTTCCTAGCACGAGGATATCCGGTTCGATATTGAAATTCTGATGGACGTAGAACCTACCGCTTCGCATCAGCGCTGTAGGAATCTCATCAAAAATCAGTAGAATCCCATATTCATCACATATTTTTCTTAATCTTGTGAAATAAGAGATAGGCGGGATATGCGTATCCGTCGCCCGAATAGGCTCAAGTAAGATCGCCCCGATCTCTCCCTCATGCTGAATCATATATTCCAGATAGTCGAGGCAGAAGGTAGCCACTGCTTCATGGGAATGACTTCCCAGCAGGTTGCGGTATGCGTTAAAAGGAATGGCTTTCAGCATTCCTGGCATTTGCGGGCCCATGTCCTTTTTAAACACGTATTCTCCTCCGACAGCGATCGTGTCCAGCCCCGCGCCATGAAAGGACTCCCACATGGAAATGACCTTATGCTTCCCCGTCCATTTTCGAGCAACCTTAAGGGCCAGACCTACAGCTGCACTTCCGGAAGGCGTAAATAATACTTTATAGTCCTTCGAGGTCGTTTTGTTGATTAAAGCTTCTGCAGCTTTCACCGCAATATCTGCCGTAAATCTTCTTGGAATGAACGGTAGCTCGTCGAGCTGTTTTTTCACAGCTTCAGTTACGTATGGATTCTTGTAGCCAATCTGATGAATGCTATTTCCATGAAAATCAAGATATTTGCGTCCATTCACATCTGTGATATAACATCCCTCAGCATCTACGATACTGTTCAAGCACGGCGTTGACATGGATTGTCGCATATATGCACGCACGTCCGCTTCGATCCTATCTATACTCACAGCGCTTAACTGGGTCATCCACTCTGTCCGCAAAGGGCTAAAGTTGATGTCACCTTCTCTTTTCAGCTCATGATTATCTCGCATAAGGTCTGATTCCTTGAGAAATCAGTACATTGATTCGCCCAATCAGCTGAGGCAGCTCACTCATCGATTGAATCGTAAAGTCTGCCCCGTTTTGAATAAAAGAGGTTTGTGTCGCTGAGATCACCATTTCCTTCTCCACGTCTGAAAGTGCATTAAATTCCTCCTGGCTTAAGCCCATTTCAGAGCTTCCAATGATTACACCTACGGACCAGACGCCTGCATTAACACCTTCTTGAATGTCTGAAATCGTATCGCCTACCTTAACAACCTTCCATGCTGCCGATAACTTTAAAGCTTCCATATTATGATAAATCATATACGGGTAAGGTCTTCCCAGTGAATGCGTTCCATCTGGCGTGATTACATAATCCGGTTGATAGCCCTTCCCAGCGGCATTCGGAATTACAACATCCATCATGGACTCTGTATATCCAGTCGTTGAACCAATCTTTAGTCCTTGGCTTCTGAGCAATTGGACGGTCTCAATAACCTGCGGAATCGGATCAGTATATTCGGATAAGGATGCCATCAATGCCGGTTCGAATTCAGCATACAGGTTCTCTACATCCTGTTCAGTAAAAGCTCTGCCATACTTTTCTTCCCACAAGGCACCTACTCTTGGCATGGATAACATCGAACGGATATGATCTATTTTCAGCATCCCCATAGGGGCTCTTGCTTCCTGCATCGTAACTTCAAGCCCAGCTTCCCGAAAAATATCAAGGAACACATTCACCGGTGCAAAGCAGCCAAAATCAACCGCTGTTCCTGCCCAATCCAGAATTACGCCTTCGACTTGATTCATTGTGTCATTCCTCCCATGTATGCTTCGATAATATTACATAAGTTCTGAATATCTTCTTCGTAAATCTCACCAATATTCCCAATCCGGAAGGTGTCGTGCTCCGTTAATTTGCCTGGGTAGAGGACGTAGCCTTTTTCTTTCACATATTCATAGAAATCTTCAAAGCTGAATGTCTCGTTCGGAAAAAGAAAGGTGGTTATAATAGGAGACTGCTTATCGTCTGTGATATACGCCTCTATTCCTATTCTCGCAAGTCTTTCTCTCAGTATGCGGTTATTATTCTGGTATCTTGCTGCCCTTGCAGGAATGCCACCTTCTTCGATCAGTTCTTCAATCGCTTTCGAAAATGCAGCCACTACATGGGTCGGAGACGTATAGCGCCATTTCCCATCCGCGTCCATCGCCTTCCATTGATCGTATAGATCAAGTGATAGACTACGTGCATTCCCTTTACATGTGAGCAGCTTATCCAGCTTTGCAATGACAAACCCAAATCCCGGAACACCCTGAATACATTTATTGGCGCTGCTGATTAAATAGTCAATTTCAAGCCCAGGTACATCAATCTCTATTCCACCGAAGCTGCTCATCGCGTCGATAATTAATGTTTTATCGTAGGCTTTTGCCAGTTGTGAGATCATCTCCAGCGGGTTAAGAATCCCTGTCGTCGTCTCGCAATGCACCATCGCAATGTGCGTAATGGCTGGATCCTCTTTAAGAATCCCTCTAAGCTCTGCCTCTTGGGGGAATTCATTATATAGGGCACTATACACACGATAATGGAGTCCGATATATTGCGCCATTTGCACAATACGTTCTCCGTAGGCACCGTTTGTAATAATCAAAAGCTTATCATCCGCTGAAATCGCTGTAGTCAGCACAGATTCCACTGCAAACGTACCACTACCCTGCATGAGAACTGCCGTATATTCATCGTTCGTTGCCCTTGCCAAATCCAGAAGTCTGGATCTGATTTGTTGTGTAATGTTCTTATAGTCCTGGTCCCAAGTACAACGGTCAAAGAGCATTTGCTCTTTGACCGTGTTAGTAGTTGTCAATGGACCGGGTGTCAGCAATTTATAGTTGTTCATGGCCCTTCACTCCTTGTTTTAATCTTATTTATTTCGATTCTTTAAAGAATTGTTGATGTTGCTCCAGCAGTTCCACAGTCAACGGCTTAACAAATTTCATACTGTGTGCAGGCTTATGGATATCACTAACCGTTTCATCTTTATACAGAGCCACTGGGTAATTTGTAATTAAGTCTTTTCTAGCATCTTTAATAATCGTTTCTGCCATTTTCATAGCCAGCTCTGTCGTTGCATCGTCTTTTTTCACCACGGCTACGGATTCTGTAAGCGAGAAGTTACCTTCCGTTGGATCTACATAGTCAATCGGTGCGCCTTCTTCTTTAGCTAATACTGCCTGATGACGAAGTCCAAAGCCTGCAGCTACTTCTCCTGCTTTTACCTTTTTAATCGGACCGGAACCAGAGCTTTCCAGATGTGGGCCTACATTAGCAACTAAATCATGCAGAACCGTTTCACCTTCTTCTTCCCCGTATTGCGAAATAATCGCCTGAACCAACAACCAGCCTGTCGAAGAGTCCATAATGTTCGGAACAGATACCAAGCCTTTAAATTCTGGTTTTGTTAAATCCTTAATGGACGTTGGCATCGCCAAGCCCTTATCTTTAAGCACCGCTGTGTTTACAAAAATAGCACCGGTATTCGCCAAAATCGGCGTATAGTACGCTGGATAGGAATCTAGCGCGTTAGTCGTAAACGATAGATCTTTAAACATGCCATGTTTCTCTTGCGCACTTTCTACAAAATAAGAGCTCATCGTGATCAGGTTAGCCTCAATTTTGTCTCCCTCTGCCATCAGCTTTCCACCCAGCTCAGAAGTGCCCAAGGATTGAAAGAGATATTGCCCTTCGTACCCCGCACCTTTTAGCGCAGTCTCCATAGAGGCTACAGCTTCTTCATCCGCATTGGTCAAAATCACTACTTTACTCGCATCACCCGCTGCTTTATTTCCACAACCTGCTATTGTGAACACCAAACTCAAAGCCACGATAGACAACATAATTCCTTTGAATCCCTTAATTCTCTTAGACATAATTTCTCCCTCACTTTAACTGGTTTTTTTATATTTAAAATCGTTAACTAACGAGAGTTTGAGTGCCGTTTCTGGAGATAGTCACCTAGGAGCTTAATGATAAGGTTGGTGCAAAAGATCAGGATGGATAGGACAAACACCTCATTAAATTTGGCGAAATGCTGCAGCTCTTTTATTTTGCTGGCAACTACCGAGGTTTGGGCAGTCACTAGAAAGATAATTCCGCTAATGGTCACCATCGCATTGATAAAATAGTAGCTGGCCATCTCTATCACCGTGGATGCAGAGTTCGGTAGAATGACCCGGCGTATCGTCTGCAGCCAGCTGTCACCTAATAATTCAGCAGTGGTCTCCCACGATGGATTCATTTTCGCCAGAGAGTTCTTTGCCATCAAATAAGGAGTCGTAAAGTAATGAACAAGGGTACAGAGCACAAGAATCGTAAAGGTTCCTTTGAGACTGCTGTTATTGAACAGAAGTAGATACGACAGACCAAGGACCATACCCGGTACCGTGTTCGTCACCATCGATAGGATGTCAAAAGTCGCTTTCCCTTTTATAGGCGTTCGCACATTGATGATAGCCGCAGCATAAGCCACGATCGTACCTACGATTGCCGTCAGTCCTGCTACGAGCAAGGAATTTTTATATACATTGATTAAATCGCTTGATTGAAAAACATCCACAAAATGCTTGAATGTAAACGTAAGATCATAAGGATAGCCATTCATCAGTGGTGCAACGAACATGACTGCAAATACAGCTAGTAGACCGATTAGAATCACGGATGAGATTAGTCCAAGAACCGAATCTCTGCCTTTATTCGGGATCATCTCGATTTCAGTCACCTTGTCATAATGGAAGTTGAATTTTTCAAGATACGTTAACAGTACAACCCCGAACGCCGCCGGTATTAACATCAGTACAGCAATAACTGCCCCATTGTTGAAATCCGGTATAGCCCCAAGCATGACCTGATACAGCTGAGTAGCAACCACGTTATACGTCCCCCCCACCGATGCAGGGATCCCAAAATCCGTGAAGCTTAGGATAAAAGAAAGAACAAACGCCCCTCCCAGAGTCCCCCACAAAGGCCGAACGATGGTGTTCATGAAGCTTCGCAGCGTCCCATCCCCCATAAGCTTGGATACGACGATGAACTTTTTATCAATGTACTTGAACGAATTATGAATCAACAGGAAAGCTGAAGGTAAGGTATAAATTACGTAGCCTATCAACAGACCATTAAATCCATAAATCTCGAATAAATTCCGTCCGAAAATTTTAGTAATCAGTCCCTGGTTGCCAAAAGAGTACATTATCGCAAAACCGTAAGTAATCGTAGGCAACAGCATCGGAATTAGGATTCCAGTTCTAATGATGCTTTTTAACGGGCGATAGATTCTTGTACAGTGGATAGAATAGGCTAGGATAAAGGCTAGAACAGTCGTGATGAGTGCCGTAACACCGGAGACCTTCATACTATTTCCGATGGACTCTCGAATCTCTTGATCTGCCAGAATGGTGAGATAATTGGATACCGAATAACCTTGGCCCGTTTCAAACGAGCGGATAAATAAAACTGCCAGTGGCAAGATCAGGAAAACGATAAATAACAATACGATTGGGATAAAAATGATCCGCATTTCCGGTTTAGCTTTAGGCATAATGTTCACCGAACAGGTTATAGATATTTTCCCGTTTCACTTGCAGTTGCCCCAGAATAAATTCTTTTACAAAATCATTGCTAGGTTGTTGAATGATCTCTTGAGGTGTTCCGAATTGGGCAATATGACCTTGATTAATGATGAGAATTTTATCCGACAGGGTTAACGCCTCTTCCGGGTCATGGGTGACGATAATCGTCGTAAGCTTATATTCTCTGGCGATGGATTTAATCCGAGCTTTAATAGATTCCTTGATGATTCCATCCAGTGCGCTTAGAGGTTCATCGAGCAGTAATAATTTGGGCTTCATTACGAGCGTTCTTGCCAAAGCCACCCTTTGCTTCTGCCCACCCGATAGAGCGCCGATCTTCTTCGTTAAATGCGGCTTTAATTCCAGAAACTCGATATACTCCTGAACCTCATGCTCCGACGTTAATCCCTTTTTATTTTTCAGACCATAAACGATATTTTCGTAAGCATTAAGGTTGGGGAAGAGCGCATAATCCTGGAACACTATATTAAATCCGCGTTTCTTCATGGGTACATTGCTTAAATCTTGATCATTAAAAATGATTTGCCCCTGCTCCATCTCTGAAAGTCCCAAGATGATGTTTAGCAAGGTGGTTTTGCCACTCCCGCTGGGGCCGAGTAAGGAGACAATTTCCCCTGCTTGGATGTCTAGACTAATATCCTCTAGAACAACCTTGTTATCGTAATGCTTGCTTATGTTTTGTAATTTAAGCAAAGGTTCCACCTCCTCAAGTACAACCTCAGTATAAAAAGGTTTTGTTTTTGAGGATAAACAGTTACGTAAAATGTATGTAAATTATAAATAAGTTGTGAGTATATTATAAGTATATCATGACTAACTTAGAAAGGAGTAGTTGCTACCCAATATTAATCCCTTTATACTTCAACTATCGAAAGCGATATAAACTTTGAATGGGTGATTACATGTTTCCACTGGAAAGACAAAAGAAAATCATAGAAATCTTAATGTTCAAAAAGGTTCAGAAGCTGCCGGAGCTAGCAGAAGAGCTTAATATTTCTATCGATACCCTTCGCAGAGATATCAACCTGCTGGACAAGCAAGGGAAGATCAAGAAGATTTATGGTGGAATTAAACTGGTGGAATCGGAGTTTGCTGAATCTCCAATGGATGCGCGGATGGTCGGTCACTTAGAGGAAAAGAAAATGATCGCCCAAAAGTGCAGCGAATATATCAACGATGGGGATTGCATCTATCTGGACAGCGGCTCTACCACCTATCAGATCGCCAAATATATCAAGAATAAAAAGAATCTCACGGTCATTACGAACTCAATTCCTGTGGTAAACGAGCTGATGAACAGTGCGGTTGAGCTTATTATCATTGGCGGAAAGGTCCGACTAAATGAGCAGTCTGTCATTGCATATGATTATCTATTTAATTTCAGTGAATTAAATATCCTTAAGGCTTTTATTTGCGCAAGCGGCATTACCCTTGAAAAAGGCATCTCCGACTATAACCTGGAGGAAGCGCAAACGCGCAAAAAAATTATCGATCTCTCCAAAGAAGTTTATGTTGCTGCTGACCATACTAAATTCGGGAAAGATGTGACCATCGGCATCGCCTCACTCGATAAAATTGGGTACATTATTACCGACCGTAATATAGATCGAAGCTTCCAGCAGAAGTTTAAAACCAAACGCACGAGCTTGATAATTGCGGAATAAAGACTTTCTTCATCCATCTAAAAACACAAAAAGGCCTCTCCTTGGATTTGAAATGGTGGTGGTAACTCCATTTTACCTAGGGGATTTTTGTGTTTTTTAGAATCATTGACACTTACCTGATGCGTTGATGATAATTAGGGAATTTCTCCCTATATATCAGAGATTTATACGCATCAGACTACTAATTAGGGAAAACCTCCCTATAATTCAGGTGATTCGTTGGTAAATGTAGATATTTGCCTAATTTTCAGGGAGGAATTCCCTAATTCCATTGATTTTATGCAAATATCAGCTTTTTTCAGGGAGTTTTTCCCTAATTACTCTCCCAAACATCATTTTTCCGAACATCCCCGAACTTAACATCATAGACAGCATTTCAGGAATCTCTTAAACTAAAAAATCAGAAGTACTAATACATTATGGAGTGTGAATATGCCCTTGAATCAGATGTCCGAGTTACACAAGAGAAACAAATTAATTATTTACTTGTTTTGGGGCTGTTTGTTGTTCGGTTCAATTTCGCTTTACAGATTTCCACAAACAATCATGGCGATTATATCAGCAGCGGTACCCCTTGGATTATTGTGTACGGTACTAATTTGGAAACGTGTGGCTACACCCTATATTATGTACATAACAGCTATTGGCTTTAATATCATTACATACTTCTACATCGATGCAGGGGCAAATATCATTAGTACGTTAATTCTATACTGGGGTCTAGGCATCGTATCCCTCTATCACAACTATCGCCCATTGCTCCTTAATGGTGTGATAGCTTGTATCTTACTCAACTATTTTCTAATGACCAAACCCGCTTTCGAATCCGTTGATGCCTTAAGTGTTAACGTTTTTCTCATCATGATGATACTGGTTCTGATCTATCAGAGTCAGATTGGTGCGAAAATGTTCAAAAATATGTCTAAGAGCAGCAACGAAGCTGAACGTGCCAGAGCGGAAATGGAGACTATCCTTACAGGTGTTACTGAATCCGTAGGAGTTCTGAGTCAATCTAGTAATCTAATGCATAACAACGTACTGACAACAGATCGAATTTCCAAAGAAGTCGTAACCGCCTTCCAAGAGATAGCTAGTGGAGTAGAATCACAAGCACAGAGTGTTAGCGATATCTCAAATGCTATGCAGCAGTTAAACGAATCAGCTATGCAGGCAAATGCTGCCTCCGTCTCCATGAGCAATAGAAGCCGTGAAACGGATCAAATTACGCAAGAGGGGCAAGATGAAATCATTCGCTTAACTGGAACTATGTCTGAAGTTACGGATATCGTAACGAGTACTGCTGGCTTGATGACACAAATGAATGAAGAAAATCAGAAGATTGAATCGATTGTTTCCAGCATCGTAGGAATTGCTGAGCAGACGAATCTTTTGTCGCTAAATGCTTCCATTGAAGCCGCTCATGCGGGGGAACACGGCAAAGGTTTCGCAGTCGTATCCAATGAAATCCGAAAATTGGCACAGAGCTCCCACAATGCATCGGCGGACATTGCCCGGATTCTCAGAAGCATTCAAAATAATATTGCCCAGGTTGGCGATATGGTTTCAAACGGGTTGCTAGTTGTAGAATCAGGAAAAAATTCCACTGATGATATCGCTCGATTATTCGAGGGCATTCGAAATAATACACATCAGGTGCTTGAACAAGCCGAAGACCTGAAGGATAGGAGCGATCATATCCGGCATGCATCCACCCTTGTACTCGGCGAAGTTAATTCAGTGGCTGCAATTACCGAAGAGAATACCGCAGCTATTGAACAAGTCCTCGCTAGCGCTGAGGTCCAGCAACAACATGTTTCTGAAACTGTGATTAGCATCAGCAATCTAAATGAGTTAGCTATTAAGTTAGACAATTTAACGAGATCTTCATAGATACAACTGTTTGTTTCAATACCATTCAGTCAAAAGAAAAAGCCATCTACTCCTCACGAAGTAGATGGCTTTATTTGTTCACTTAGTTCACTTTAGCTAAGACTTCCTGCCTCAACACGCGGCGGACGCATGGTCAGGCTGACCCGGCCCTTCTTCAGGTCAACACCCATCACCCAGACGGTGACATTATCTCCTACGGAGACAACATCCATCGGGTGCTTCACAAAGCTGCCGCTGAGCTGGGATATATGCACCAGCCCATCGTTCTTGATCCCGATATCGACGAATGCGCCGAAATCGATCACGTTGCGGACGGTTCCCTGCATTTCCATGCCGGGAACCAGATCCTCGATCTTCAGCACGTCGGTGCGGAAGATCGGCAACGGCAGCTCCTCGCGCGGATCGCGGCCCGGACGCTGCAAGCTCTCCAGGATGTCGCGAAGCGTTGGCACGCCGACATCCAGCTTCACAGCCAGCTCCTCGGCATTTTGTGCCTCCAGCTGTGAAGCCACTTCTTTGCTGCCCAGCTTGTTTACATCGAGGCTTAGCTCGCGGAACAAGCGATCCACCACCGGATATGACTCGGGGTGAATAGGCGTGCGGTCCAAGGTGTTATCCCCTCCAGGAATCCGCAGGAAGCCGATACATTGCTCATAGGACTTCGCACCCAGACGAGGCACCTTTTGTAGCTGCTTCCGAGTCGTGAACTTACCGTTCTCTTCACGGAATTTAACGATATTCTTAGCAATCGTTCCATTAACGCCAGCTACGTAAGAGAGCAAGGCTGGAGATGCCGTATTCACATCAACACCCACATGGTTAACCGCCGATTCCACGACGGCCTTAAGACTCTCCTCCAGATGCTTCTGGGAGACGTCATGCTGATACTGTCCCACACCGATAGCTTTCGGATCGATCTTCACCAGCTCCGCCAGCGGGTCCTGCACACGGCGGGCGATAGAAGCCGCGCTGCGCTCTGCGACATCCAGATCCGGGAACTCCTCCTGCGCTAGCTTAGAAGCAGAATAGACACTCGCTCCTGCTTCATTAACGATCAGGTAGGCCAGCTCTGGATTACCAATTTCAGCAATCACTTCTGCAGTAAATTGCTCGGTCTCACGAGAGCCTGTACCATTTCCGATAACAATAAGCTGTATTCCATATTTAGCGATTAGTTCTTTAAACTTAGCAGCAGCTTCAACCTTCTTGTTGTTCGGTGGTGTTGGATAGGTCACGGCTACTTCAAGCAGCTTACCAGTATCGTCTACGACGGCTAGCTTACAGCCCGTACGGTATGCAGGGTCAACACCCAGCACACAGCGCCCCTTAACTGGCGGCTGCAGCAGTAGGCTACGTAGATTACCAGAGAAGATCGAAATCGCTTGGTTCTCACCCCGTTCGGTCATCTCCCCACGAACCTCACGCTCCACAGAAGGAGCAATCAGACGCTTATAGGCATCCTCAGTTACTGCTTCTAGCAGTTCCTTCACTGGGGATGGCCCTTTAATAATCTTCCGCGCAATGTAGGCATGAATTTTGTCAGTGATAACCTCAATGCCTACCTTTAATATATTCTCACGTTCACCGCGGTTAATAGCGAGTATACGGTGAGGTGGCATTTTGTGTACAGGCTCACGATAGCTATAGTAGTTCTCGTATACGGATTCCTGCTCTGCATCCTTAGCTTCAGACACAAGGATCCCCTGACTTGCCGTATATTGCCGAACCCAAGAGCGGATCGCAGGATCATCTGCAATGTTCTCGGCGATGATATCCAGTGCGCCTTGAAGCGCTTGATCTGCGGTCTCCACTCCTTTTTCAGCATCTATATATTTCACAGCCTCGGTTTGTGGGTCACCTTGTCTTTGCTGCTCCATCATCCAGTTTGCAAGCGGCTCTAAGCCTTTTTCCTTTGCAACACTAGCACGAGTCTTACGCTTCTGACGGAAAGGACGATATAAGTCCTCCACTTCCTGCAGCTTGACCGCATTGGAGATTTGTTCATGAAGTTCTTTGGTCAGCTTGCCCTGCTCTTCAATATTGCGGATAACGTCTTTCTTACGTTCGCCCAAATTGCGAAGATAAGCCAGGCGCTCTTCAATATCACGCAGCGCATTCTCGTCCAGCTCACCCGTCATTTCTTTCCGGTATCTGGCGATGAACGGAATCGTATTCCCCTCATCCAGCAGTCCAACCGTTGTACGCACCTGCTTCAGGCTAATGTTCAATTCCTTGGCAATCGCTACAGTAATCAATTCCTGCTCCCGCTGTGCGGCCGCCTCTTCCGTAATGACTCCCGTATTGCTGTTATCTACCGTCATTAGTATCCCTCTTCCCGTACACAATCTGCTTATACAATTCTTGTTCTCATAACTAAAATAGTATCACAGATCGGCTCTGTTCCAAAGTCCAGCCTAGAGAGGAGGTAGATTGGGTGGTTTACGCACGTTGTCCCATTCCCCTTTTTCCAGAACTAAGTGACAACATAAAACATAATGCTAGAACAAACGCCGCTGCCACATATGGAAAGTTAATACTTAGATCAAAAAGATACCCTGCAACGATAGGCCCTGCGATATTTCCAAGACTCGTATAAGCAGAGTTCATTCCTGCTACGAAGCCTTGCTGCGTTTCCCCCGCCATCTTGGATAACTGGGTGCCTACCGCTGGTCGAAGAATATCCATAGCCAAGAATACGACAAAGGTAATCGCACAAATCGCCCAGAAGCCACTTACAAACAGCGTCAACAGAATAAACATTGCAGCAGTTATAAGGCAAGTGGAGATTACCTTATTCTCGCCGAATTTATTCAGAATCCAGCCAAACGCGGATACCTGCACCACAGCACCGGCGATCGAGCCAAAGGTAATCACAAAAGCAATATCTTTAGGGGTAAAGCCAAATTTATGGTCCACGAACAATCCGAATACCGTTTCATAGTTAGCCAATCCAAAAGCCATAACAAATACAATAATTAACCCAAAAAAGTAAGGTTCACGATAAGAACGCATCAATTGCGTGAAGAAGCTCTCCTGATTATTTTTAGATAGCTTCGCTTCCATCCGTTTCTCTACAGACAGAGACTCAGGCAAGATCAAAACTGTGATTAGAGCTGCGATCCCAGCCGCACCAGCCGCACAGAAAAAGGGTACCCGCATGCCAAGCTCAGCAAGATAACCGCCAATCCCTGGACCGATAATAAATCCGGTAGTAATGGCTGCGTTAATAAGCCCCATGCCTTTCGCTCTCTCTTCAAAAGAGGTCGTGTCCGCTACATAAGCCATAACTGCTGGCATAATTAACGCAGCGCCTACACCACCGAGCAGTCTTGAAACGAACAGGAGCCAGGACACATTCGCCAGACCAAAGAGCAGCTCTGAAAAAGCAAACACGATCAGACCCGCAACGATCACTTTTTTTCGGCCAATTCTGTCGGATAACCTGCCCGCGAATGGCGATACTAATAATTGGGCAAGGGAGAATGAAGCCACTAACAGCCCAACGGTACTTCCTGTGATCCCAAGTTCATTCATGTAAGTAGGCATGATAGGGACTACAAGTCCGATCCCTGTAAAAGCAAGAAAAATATTAAGCATAACAAGTAGCATAGCGCCCCTGTTTCTAAGTAGTAATGACATTGTGTTAACCTCCGTAGTTTCTAAAGCCAAGTCTTCAAATAGTTTCCCTGTAGAGACCGACCATCCGGTCTAAATTATAGCAAAAAAATAATCCTTCTAATCCGGTGCCTTTAAGAAGCTTCAGCCTTCTTGATTCCTGAATGTAAAGCTCCTTTCAAGCCCCATTATATCTTACCCCGTATATATCCCTTGTAATAACAATCGTACTGATTCCCGGTAATATTTTTTTATATCATCCGGAGTCTTTTCAGGAATAGAACATTCAGCAGCTCTTCCGATCCCTTCGAGCATACCATTTACAATAATCACATAATCCTCTAAATCACCCTTAATAAAACACCCCGTGTCCATGCCTTCCTTCAGAAGATCACGACACGCATGCGAGGCAGCCTCATATAAATGAGCAAGCCGCTTAGTGATATCTTCCGGATGAACTCTGCTTCTAGAGAATTCCTCAAGTGCCCGAATCAACGGATTCTGAAAATCATTTGCATAGTGCTCGGCTAAAGCATATAAACGCTCCTGAACACCAACAATTTCATTCTTCTTATCTTCCCACGCCTGTAACCACTGCGCGGTATCCTCTTCTACCACAAATAGAAAAAGTTCATCCTTGCTCGGAAAATGATGATATAAGCTGCCCTTACTAACATTCGAGGCTACGCAAACTTCATTCATTGTTACAGCTGCATACCCCTTCTGAACAAACAGCTGTGTGGCTTTAAGTACAATTCGTTTCTTTGTTTCTTCTCCGTCTGAACGTCCTCTGATTCTAAGCACCTCCTAAACCGACCGTACGGTCTAATACTATCAGATCATTTTGTAAAAGTGAACCCCTAATCCTTTTTTACCATGAGTTCGTAAAAATGCACATCAAAAGACGCCCGGATTCGTACCCGAGCGCCTATCTCATGGATTATCTATAACCCTGGGTGATTAAAAATCAATCAGTCCGAGGCTGATTTGCAGCGAATCATCCACCTTCTTCATAGTCTCATCATCAAGGTGGGTGATCTTGTCAGTTAAGCGTTGTTTGTCAATCGTCCTAACCTGCTCCAGCAGTATAACAGAATCTCTGTCAAAGCCATGAGCTGCTGCGTCAATTTCCACATGCGTAGGTAATTTAGCCTTCTGGATTTGGGCCGTGATTGCGGCCACAATTACCGTCGGGCTAAAGCGATTGCCAATATCATTCTGGATTACCAGTACTGGCCTTACTCCGCCTTGCTCAGAACCTACAACCGGCGAAAGATCAGCAAAAAAAACATCGCCACGTTTAACGATCAATGTCTACACCCCGCTTACTAAGCGGCCAAGAGTGCTGTCTGCATCTTCCTCCGCGAGGAACGCCTCGCATGCCATGGTCAAGTTGATCTTAGCCATTTCCATGTAGCCGCGCTGCATGGACTCCCGGATAGAACGTTTCCTCCGTTCGCTCAAATACAGCTTCATGGCCTGCCTAATCAATTCACTCCGGTTGGAATTCTCCAATTGAACAATTCCGTCCACTTCCTGCAAGAGATGATCGGGCAAGCTGATCATGATTCTTTTGGTGTTCTGCAAATTGGCCACCTTCTCTTCCACCCCCACAAACCTTCTGCCCTTGTGTTCCAGTGTTGCAATATACAAGGAATTTTATACAAGGAATATATGCCGCCAGTATATCAAGTATGCTGCATCCCATTATAAACTAGAAATGGCGGTTCGTATAGGCTTTTAGTCATATCTCCTAAAACGATACAATTCCTTCTATTTTCTCCCTTGAATAACATCACTGTCAAGAACTTTAAGATTGTAACAGAGCATTTACTAATTTAGGAAGTGTGCCTTCACGGATATAAACGCGCGGCACCCGATGAGCCAGCATGCAAATTACCTCGTAGTGAATCGTTCCAAGATGGAGAGCCAACTCGTCTGCCGTGACCATCACGTCAGCTTGACGGCCGATGAGTACAACTTCTTCGCCTGCTTTAATTTGTTCCGCTTCTTCAGCGAAAGATTTGAGTGATACCATACACTGATCCATGCAGATTGTTCCGACGACAGGAACGCGGCGTCCACGTATTAACACCTCCGCTTTGCCAGTTAGCATGCGGGAATATCCATCTGCGTACCCCACAGGTAACGTTGCGATAATCTCCTCGCTGTCTGTGAAGTACCGAGTGCCGTAGCTGACGCCCCAATGAGAAGGCAGGCTCTTCACATATACAACCTGCGTCTTCAGCGTCATTACCGGATGTAGTTCTACCAGCTGACGGTTTACCTCAGTTGAGGGATAAAATCCGTACAAGCTGATGCCTACCCGCACCATGTTGCTGGATAAATAAGGTGAATCAATGGCCGTAGCGCTATTGCCCGTATGTATGATCGGGATCTGAATGTTCTGCTCCCGCAGCGTTTCCGCCACGCTCATGAACCGTCGATGCTGTTCCAGTGTATAGCTTTTGTCTAGTTCGTCTGCCTTGGCAAAATGGGTAAACATACCCTCCAGCTCCGCCTGCGCAACAGACTGCACTTCAGAGATAAATGCGGGTGCGTCATCTGGTAAAAGACCCAGTCGCCCCATCCCGCTATCAATCTTGATATGCACCTTCAGCCGATGTTCCGGATCTATAGGAAGCTGTCTAACAGCCTCTAATACTTCCGGTGTGAACAGTGTTACAGTTACATGGTTCTCCCAGGCAACGGCTATTCCTTCTGGAGAAGTGTAGCCAAGCACCAGTATAGGAATCAGTATTCCCGCCTGACGCAGCTCCAATGCTTCATCCAAAAAAGCCACACTAACATAATCTGCTCCGAGTCTTTCCAGTTCCCGTGTCACTTCCACTGCTCCATGGCCGTACGCATTTCCTTTGACGCATCCCATAAACTTTGTCTCTGCCGGCAAGTAGCGGCGAAAGGCTTCGTAATTGGAACGCAATTCATCCAGATTAATTTCGGCTACTGTCGGTCGATAGCTTGCTTGCACTTCAAAGTCACCTTCTTACGTTGTAGTAAAACGTCATAGCTGTAATGATCATTGTCTTAGTACTCATGGTAATGCTACGGAAGGTGGCTGTCAATGTGAGCTCAGTTATCTTTTCGCTTCAGTTCAAAGCGGCTGGAGCGCTGGCAAATATAGAAAGGCGGATACTACGTTGTAGAGGAAAGAATCCCACAAAACGCAGTATCCGCCTACTTTATATTATTTACCCGATTGTGCCTCCATAGAAGCGGCAATTTGCATCATTTCGTTAACAGGAAGATTAGCACTTGTAATTCGATATTCTATACCCTCAGACATCCAAGTCAAAGTCTGCTGCTCATCACCACTCAGAAGTCCTGCGGTAAAACCAAGATCTATCAGCGTTCCAGGAGCCAATGCTACTGCACGGTCCAATGGACGGGCTTCCATAATGGTGTATTGATAAACCCCATCATACCGGATGAGAACAGCATGATCCTTGTTCCCCTCCATTTTATGGGAGTCCTTCAACTCGACACCTGCCGGAACGTACCCCGGTTCGATAATACCAAAGTCACCCAGCTCAGCAGCGACAGGTTGCCCCTCTTGCTCCTGACCCTCAGGAACTACAACCGGATTTCCATTTTCGTCAACCTGAGCTACTGTACTTTCTGAAGCAGCACCTGTAGTCATATTCTTTTGCATATCAAAGGAATCCTTAGTGAAATCTGTATCGAATTTAAAGGTGTCAAACTTCACGTCTACAACTACCTTGGCTTCAGAATCAGAGACTTGAACCTGTTTAGGCTCATAAGTCTTTTTATCCAGCCAAATCTTCTGCCGCACAAGGGCATTGCTCTGATAATTCGCAGCTACCTCAAACACATAGTTATCTCCATCTTCCACAAATTGACGATTGTTATCTGAGACGATGCCCCGAACTAGTGTCTGATACAAATAAACCTGACCTTGATTGTCCGGCCAATCACTCTGGAAACGGAAGCTCTTATTCATACTTGGTGTAAGTACGAACACTCCCTCATCATTACGAAGCACGATCTGCGTAATATCCTTCTGTACATTCGCCAAGCTGATCCGGTAATAAGAAGGGTTCTTGTACCATACCTCTACCTTATACTCCTGCGGCTGCTCGCCGGTGAATAGGGTCATAATGCCTGAAGCTTGGTACGTTCCCTGCTTACTCTCCAACTTGTCGGCCACATTGTTCAAATCCTTGACCACGGAAGCGGCATCCTTCTTCCCGCACCCCGTCATCACCAGGGCCACGCTCATAATGATCGCGAGTACCCATATTGTCCGGCGCATGACATCATCCCCTTAACCTGTTTTGAATGCATTGATTAGTACATGTCTATGAGGGACTTGGCCGCAATATGCAGACGGGCATGACAAGCTGGGAGTTAGATTTATTTTTTAGGAACATACAAACAAAAAAAGCCCACGCATAGCGCTGGCTTTATGTTTTATACAGAAATGTAATAACATTATGTAGGTCTTATCTTTTGAATAGAGAGAAAATTATACGATCAGTTTCTTGTTTCAACTCTCATTATCACTATGTATTGCTTTATTGTACTGATTGATTAATTCATCCAACCTCATCGACTGTCTGATCACATTTGGATGTAACAATCCACCGTATTCCCTTTCCATTAAATAAAGTTTGGCTCTAGCACCCTCTATTCTCTTTTGGATAATTTCTGGATTATTCATTACACTACCTCCTCAAATTAATATACTAGAGGTATATGTCAAATTCTATATTTTACAAATAAGTGCAGTACTATAAAGAAATGATTCTAATAAATACTAGAAGGAAGGTAATAATTACGTTACTATGCACTGCTAACAACAAAGCCATTTTTCTTTTCGTTGATTCGCTGCACCTTACTAATTAGGTTTCGGTATTCTTTTTGCGTTTCTAAAGATACCGTATGACGAAGCTCTTCGAACATTCCAACACATTTTATAATACATGATTCGCTATTGATTTTTACTGAATATTCTAAACTTTCCATTATATACTTTATACTAATCTCATATTTATTTCTTCTTATATAATAAAACGCTATCTCAGCCATCAAGTTGGTATATCTATCTTCAAAGATTTGTTGATTATAGGATCTAAACTCTAGCTGATGACGGTCTTTGCAATCTGATATTTTTCCCTCAAACTGCAGAAGAATATCATCCACGTTAAATCGGTAATAATTAGCTGCTTGAAGGATTTTGAACAGACCTGAGAGGATCTCTTCCTCCCTTTGTTCAAGGTATGCCACATATTCCGGCAGCACCGTTATATCCCCTTTTAAAATTCGCAGCAAGTTAATATTAGCCCGTGCCCACTCCATGCATTGATTCATAAGCTGCAAAGCTTCTTCCGTGTCTTCCCGAATCCAGTTCATATCCATATACATGTTAACATAATGTAAAGCCCTATCATAATTTCCTAGCTCTCTATAAACTACTGAACGTAACATGTAAGAGTATTGAATATATGAGAATAGTGGTATTTCTGGTTCCTTTTGAAGCCTGCTTTTTCTGGCACGGTCGTATTTAGCATGATATTGAATTGTTGCTTTATTCCCCATTTCCTTAGCCATTGCCATTACCTTGTCCCAATGTCGTAAAGCACTATATGTATTCGCCAAATCTTTCAGCGCATCAAGCTGGTCCACCTCATCAAGCCGGTTAACAAATCCTTCAAATTGCACAGCTGCTCGCAAATTAGCATCCCGATCTTCACCCAAAGCGATCGTGAATAGCCTGTATTGGCAAAGGGCCAGCCGCTCTGAATGTTGATACTTCTCACTCTCAGCCACACTCTGATATAACATCGCTGCTGCTTTGTGCTTCCCTAGCGTAAAAAAATCTTCTGCAGTATCAAATAACGAAGGCGTATAAGATAAGCTATCCATCATGATCCCAACTACCCGTGCAATACATTCCAGCTTATCCAGCTCTGCACAGCGATATAGAAATGGCCGAAGACGTCTCCAATTCGGATTGGAGTGAACAAAACACTCATCCACATACAAATCATAGTAGCAGCCTTCTTCTAATCCCATACCTTCTGTAATCCGATCTAATTGTTGCATGGCTATCGGGCGATTCCCATTGATGATATTACTGATCGTGCCTGAATTTACCTTAGACACCTCTGCGAACTGATTGATCGTTATCCCCTGCTTCTTGAGATAGTCTGCCAGTTCTGCACGAATGGTCATCTGCTTCATGATCAAAGCCACCTTCCGCCAACATAATTCATAGATAAGCAAATAGCATTTTAATAAATATATGTCTAATTATTCCAGTGGTCAAATACTTTTTTTCTATTCCTTTTTATTATGCAATTATTCGGTGATCAATGTATAGACTTTAGATTAGTAAAAGATAAAAACCACCAGAATACAAGGTGTAATAGACCTTTTCTGATGGTTTTTCTTATGATATTACTATCAATAGTTATTCAATACATGCATTTAAATTCAACTAGGAGCTAGGTTTAATCATCATATCCAGCTTTTTAATATAAGGATCTAGCGTTTCAATTAACTTCTCTTGGTTTTGAATCTCTTCTTTCGAAAGCCGATCCATATGAACACTCCCATCTGCATCAAATACCTTAGCATCATAGCTTTGTAAATCTACGATTAATCGTTCGATCTCATCAAACTCTTTTTTAGTAAGCCTCTGTTCAGCTTTTTCAAGCAATCCATTCCAGAAAGCATCACGATCTACGGATTGCACTGATTTCTTTGATGTTTTCGCTTCATTTATTTGTTCGAAATAAGGTTCAAGCTTAGCCTGTAACTCTTTATATGCCTTCTGGTCCTTCGCACCTAACTGTTCTAGGTGAAAGACGCCTTCAGCATCGGCCATTTGTAGATTATAAGCTCCCAATTCCTCTAGTAAGGACATCAGCTTTGTGAATTCCTCTTCGTCAAAGCTTTGCTTCGCGTTTTGCAGTTTGGCTTCAAGCCTGTCATATTGTTGCTGGGTTACTCCTATCGTAGCAGCAGTTGCTGGGGATCCATACATGTTGTCTGCCAAATAATGATATCCGGCATAAGCTCCAGTAGGAATTAATAGTGCAGCCGCCATAATACTTGCCACGAGCCATTTCTTCATACGTCTTCCCCCTTGTTTGGCTACGGCCCTATTTAATATTTGCTCCTTCAGTTCCGGTGGGGCACTTATATTTCTCGCCTCTTCCTGCAGAACTGTCCGTAACTCTTCATTTAAATTCATGCAGGTCCTCCACCTTTCCCTTAAAAAGAGTATGATTGTCTGGCTTCTGACGAAGCTTCTGCAGTGCAGCGTGAATACGGGATTTCACGGTTCCGAGCGGAATACCCAGTATCGCAGCACTTTCTTCCTGTGAATATTCGTTTAAATAATGCAGAATAATCACCTGCTTCAGCTTAAATGGAAGACGACCTACACTTGCTAGCAGGCGGCGGTTAGATAACCTTTCCACAACATCACTCGTGAAATCATGCTCCAGCATTAGATCTGTTTGTCCTACTTTTTTTACCATTCGGAGATGTGTCCATCTCTTTCTTCGATAGGCATGAATTTGCCGCATGACCACTCCCATCAGCCAAGGCTTAAAGGGGCGGTTTACGTCAAATTGTTCAAGAGAACGGTGCACCTGAATGTAAATCTCCTGAACGATATCATCCACATCGGAGGTTTCGCGAACGAGGAAATGAACGGTCTGATACACATCCCGGATCGTTGCTTCATATAGCTCACCATACGCTTCACGACTGCCGGCTAGCGTAAGCGCAATGAGCTGAGAATATTCATTTGGATGTTTCATCCGTCTCAATCCCTCCTTCGGTCTTACACTATATATTGGTAAATCAAAGAGATATCGTTCGATTTATTTTAACGAATTTAACCCAGCCTTTTGAGCTGCATCAGGTTCAAGTGGTTTGACCGCCGTTATGGACCAAGCACCACGCGCTCTGGCATCACTCAAACTATCCTTTCCCGCAAAATTTACTTAGCTAAATAAATTCGCCTGTAAGAAAGAGAGAACCCCTTAACTTGACAAGCTTATTATAGCTTCTATATATTTTAGGAACTAAAGTAAATTGGAGCGTGGCTATGAGCACAGAGCAAGATAAACAATATGCTATCCATAAGGTTATGGAATCTATGGCAAATGTGCAGCAGAAATCCCAGTTCTTCATTGATATGATCACCAAGCAGGAGACCCTGACTCACAATCAGATCCTACTGCTGTTCCAGCTCAGGCTTATAGGTAGCTTGAACATTACTGACATCTCCGAACGATTCATTATTACACCAGGAGCCGCTTCCTCGATGTGCGATAAGTTGGAAGATGCCGGTCTTATCGAACGTGTGCGGACGAAGGAGGATCGCAGAGTCGTCAACATTGTCCTTACAGAACAAGGGCATCAGCGGATTCTCCATATCTTTGAAGCCTTTCCTACCTCGGATTTGGATAAAATCTCAGGAACCTTAGAACAAATAAATGTGCTAATGGATAAAATGATGAACTAAAAGCTTTTGGGTTATATATGCTGCCTGTCAGGAAACTGACGGCAGTTTTTTTATGTCCAAAATACTATATTGACTATATATTATAATAATTATATATTTTAATCATTAAAATATACTTCGAAAGGCGGCCCCTGTAAATGTCCAATGCTAATGATCTTTTTGAACGCCAGGAAATGATCGGTCCACCGCTGAAAGTAAGAGGTTCACTGACCCTCAAAGAAGATGTTCGTGCGGATAGCATCGATGTTGTCGGCCATTTAAGTGCACAGAAGAATGTTACTACCGCTAAGTTAAAAGTATCTGGTGATTGTTCGATTGGAGGTCATTGTAGAGCCGAACAGGTTATCAATCTAGGAGGTCTACGAGTTCAACACATCCAGGCACACAGACTGCAATCGTCTGGATACTTTTCTGCAGCACAAGATGCTGCACTCGAAACCTTTTATGCCGAAGGTGCTGTGAAGATTCATAGGTTAACTGCTGAATCATCCATTGAGCTACGTTTAGGAAACAGAAGCACAATCAATGTCATAAAATCTAGCGGTACCATTACTGTTAAGCCATCTTTGAAGCTAATGAATGCGCTAATCCCCTACTTCCGGAAGCTTACCTGCAAAACGATTGAAGGGACTAGCATCATGTTATATCGAACGACAGCAGATCTCGTCTGCGGTGAAGATATTGTCATCGGACCGGGTTGTTCTATTGGGGAGATCCGCTATACCAAAAGTCTAACGGTAGACCCTAAATCACAAGTTACTCGGACCGTATTTTTAAATAAATAGCAAACGTAACAACCTTGTCTCTGCTTTGTTTACAGAAAGTGACCTACTACGCGCTGATTTAATCTATACTTAAGAGGATTGGACTTAATCCTCGGAGGTAATTATGAATAAAATCATCGTAATCGGAGCTATCACGCTCTTTTTAGCCGGATGCGGAGCATCGGCATCTATAGATATGGATACAACAATGGCAATTAACCAAACACAAACTACTGAAGCACCACTGAAACTAATCGTTGATGGAGAAACCGTTCTTCCTTCTCTCCCACCTTTTTTCTCAGGTGATAAGGTCTATGTACCTGCAAAAGTACTCATGGAGTACTACTCATCTGAACAACAATGGGATAATGCTACGAAAACCTTAACCATCTCTGATGGAAGCAGTAAATATGTTTTGAAGCCAGGTAATGAGTATATGCAAGGTGACGGTTATCAAAATGAGCTGGGGGGACCTGCAATTCTACGAAATGGTATTTTTTATATTCCGGCAGACTCTCTAAACTCTCTCTCTGGTGCCACTGCGCAGCTGAATGCCTCGCAAAATGAAGTTTCCATTACATCAGGGGATGTTAGTACTACCGTAAGAACACCCAGCGAACCTCTCGCGATTGCTACAGAAAATAACCAAGTTAAGCTGTATACTGCCCTCAAAAATGGCGGTACCTACGAAGGATTTGTTGTAGAGGTGAACGGTAACAAGCATACGTTTAATTGGGAAGCACCAAGATTGTTAGGTTACACTCCTGAGATTCATTATGCCGATATAGATCAGGATGGGCAGGAAGAAGTTGTTGTCATACTGTGGCTAGGAACAGGTACGGGCTTGTCTATGCAGGAGCTTCACGTCATAAAGCCTGACCAGTGGAAAGAAATGAATATACCATCCGCGGATAAAGCTGTCTCAGCATTTGTTACCTCAAAAATCTCCAATGAAAAAGGCGATGCCTTAATTCAAATTCAGGTAAAAGGTTCAACTCCATCTATGGTTACTATGCGATATCCGGATCGTGGCGAGGATGGCAATCTTGGCGAAAAAGCCGGGATTGGTGCTGTGACTTACTACATGGTGGAAGAAGGCAAGCTGAAAGCTGAGACCAATGTTTATATCGGATTTCTGGAGAGTATTGGCACATTAACCTTTTCCTACAGATCAGGAAATGATGGAATGGAACCTGAGTCCATTCGTTTTGAGCCTCATGAGGAGTATGCCTCTTATGTGGTGGGTAAGCAGCTATGATTGATGCCCATATACATTTAGAGCAATATGAGCCTGAGGTTTCGGAACAAATGTTGAGTGAGTTTCCTAACTTGGGGATCGAAGCCCTGATTGCTGTCTCCATGAATTTAGACTCTTGCGTTCGCACTCAAAAGCTTGCCGCTACCTATCCCGGAGTGGTACGTCCAGCTTATGGTTTTCATCCAGAGCAACCCATACCGCAGAAAGCTGAGTTATCCTCTTTGCTGGAATGGATTGAGCGTCAAGCCCGGGAGGATTTCATCGCTGTAGGTGAAATTGGACTGCCTTATTATTCGCGTGCTGAAGCGCTGGAGCGCGGCGAAGCTTTTGATATGGAGCCTTACATTCAGCTTCTTGATCAGTTGCTTGAGCTTGCCGCCCGTATAGATAAACCAGTGGTCCTGCACGCTGTCTATGAGGATGCGCTGATTGCCTGTGATCTATTAGAGAAACATGGTATAAAGCGTGCCCACTTCCACTGGTTCAAGGGACCCGAAGAAGCCATTGCCCGTATGATTAAGAATGGCTACTACATCTCTTTCACCCCTGACATCCTTTATGAGACGGAGATCCAAGAGCTTGCCCGCCGCTATCCCCCAGAGCTTGTCATGGCGGAGACCGATGGTCCTTGGCCATTTGAAGGACCTTTTGCGGGTAGAGTCACGCATCCATCTATGATTTCTGATGTCGCCGCTGCTTGGGGAGTACTGCATGGCTACACTTCCAGCCAAGCAGAAGAGATACTGACTGCGAATACTAAGCGATTTTATAGCTTGTAAATAAACAAAAGGATGGTTCCTAGCGAATGCCAGGCCATCCTTTTGAATAATCACAGCTTTATCCCAATTTGGGAGTTCACAACCTCTCCACACCCATTAACGTTCCGCCTGTGAATTCCATTCTATAAATATCCGGCTTTGTAGTTTGTAGTAGAAAATCCAGATCATATTTAGCGTCAAAATAATTCATCATAAGCGTCATGACTGCACCGTGAGTGCCAATCGCAACCTTTTGCCCACTGTGTTGTTTCAGTATATCTTGCAGCACGTTAACTGATCGCTTCTGACACGCATAAATGGACTCTCCACCAACCGGAACAAAATTTGGATCAGCAAACATTGTTTCCAGTAATGGATATAGCTCCTGGTCAGGCATGATCATATTTCCATCCGAAAAATGGATTTCCCGAAGATCTTCAACACTTTGAATCTCTGCCCCTAACTCCTGCGCCAAGCCAGAAACCGTATGTATAGCCCGAAGATATGGACTTGAATAAAAGACTTCAATTCCTTCGAGACGTAATTTCTCCGTTATCTTACGGGCATCTGCCTCCCCCTTCGCTGTTAATCCACGTGTTCTCTCAGTTCCTCCGGGCAGCTTGGGTGACTCTCCATGCCTTACCATATAAATAAAAGTTGTCATTCTTCCCCCTCCTCTACCTTTACATTTCTCGTGTTCTATCCGAACTCCTTCATAAAAAAAGCCCTTACGGGCAAGAATCGATCCTAGCGAGCTAGGAAATCTCTTAATTGCACTCTATACAACTATTAAGCGTAAAAAGAGGTCTGCTGAGCAAATAAGTCTAGTTTATACAACTAAAGTTCGCCTTGAACGGTGGAACAGCATTTAATTGCAGATTCTGCAACTAAATGCTAGGTAAGCCCGCTAGGTAGTCTGTGCTACTCAAGCTTTCTAGTCTGGCTAGTTTGTCTGACCTTCACTCCCCACTTTCGCAAGCTTATTTCTGAATAAATCTGCAGCCTCAAGTTTCCATCATTTTAACCTTCCCCGATTGCTCCGTTGAGCTATCACTTTTCTCTTTCTGCACAGGCCACAGCATGCGGCCAAATACTATCCCAAGCACACCTATCAAAGCGATTACGATACCAAAGTTTAAAAAGATTCGGCTAGGCCCAGCAGCCTGAACCAGCATTCCACCGAGGAGTGGAGCGCCTATCATAACTCCGCTAAGAATGGTACTCTGAATACCGAACACACGCCCTGTCATGTGCGGGGGAGTTTCTTTTTGTAAACAATAATTGAAGGTAATCATAAATATTCCGTTTCCGAGACCCAGTACGAATCCTAGCAGCAGTACAGGAAGGCTAGTCACGCCTGGCTGAAGCAGGCCAAGCCCTCCGACCGATACACCAATAAGTGCATAACCCGTACCTAGCTTCCAGCCGTAGCCTGTTCCCCGGTTCATTTTGTTCATGACCATGATCATCAATATTGCACCCACGCCAGTTGCCGCGACAAGCCAGCCCAGCATAGATTCCTCAGCAGGTGCGATAATTCTGAATAGACTTGTAAACTGAAAATCGATCATCTGAATAGCTAACGCACCAACTAAACCGAATAGCATGCTGTTTAGCAGCAGTCTGCTGCGCAGCATAAAGCTCCAACCTTCCTTCCACATCGTGCGGAGAGAAACATGCTCCTCTGGACCCCCCTTGCTCTCTGAGCTGACTTGTCCTGCTTCACTATTTTTAACAGTAAGTAGGAGCAAGTAAGAACAGCCTCTGAGACAAGCATTGATCAAAATACACCACTGTGGCGTCAACACAGACAATGCAAAACCACCCAGCAATGGCCCAGCGATTTTGGAACCCTGATTTACGATTCCATTAAGTGAAGTGGCTTGAAGCAGCTGATCCTCTCTAACCATACTGCGGGTCATCGACTGCTGGGCAGGCACATTTAACGTCGAGATAGCAGCACGCAACATCAGTAAAGGGAGTAGCCACACCATACTGGGAGCGAAAAGAACTAGTACTGTTAACAATGCCGTTAGTAGGTCACACATCCGCATTAGCTTTAGCTTATTTAGTCGGTCAGCGGCTACCCCCGCCACGGAGCCGAGCAGAATCCCAGGTAAAGCTATGGAGACTGGAATCAAAGCCAGCATTAACGGACTAGCCTGCCAGCGGTACCCTACGAGTACTTGAATCGCCAGTGCATCGAACCAATCCCCAAAAGTAGCTGTCGCATATGCGCTGTACACACGCATATACACTTTGTTTTTTAGCAGACTCGTTCCTGCTTGTGATGAAGCATTCATCGGACATTCCTCCAAGTTACGATTAAGAACAAGAACATATGAAGCATGATCTTAATGTAACGGAGAATTGTCAGAGAATTATCAGAGAGCTGTCACGATATTCATAAGCACGTTTTCCAAGGATTGCTCCAAACGATGGAATCCCCGCTCTTCCTTCTCTTGTTCAAATAAATCTGCATATTTCTGATGCAAAGCTGACTGGGGAGAAAACTCGTTACAATAGTGAACAATTCGGTATAACGCATATATCCGCATCGGCACGAATCCTGACATCTCTAGCACCTGAAGCGCCTCATCCAATAACTGCTCTGCTTCACGCCAAGACTTGCGCCGTAGACACCACAAGCCTCTTGCAACTTTATAACTGCCGATCTCACGCAAAAAAGGTTTCTCCTGCAAAAGCACTTCAATGTCTTTCGCCATCCGCTCCAATTCCTGATCTTTTGTCCCCATCCACAAGTGTACGAGCATTTCGGAAATGGCCGTTACAGGAATGAAGTTCTCATACCCAGGCTCTTTAATCACTTCATGCGTTAGCTTTAATCGTTCTATTGCTTTTTCCGGTTGCCCGGCCAATGTGTACAAATCCAGAATATTAAGGATCTCCATTTCACGATGCTGGGGCGGCAAAAGAATCTTTTTCTCAAGGACTAGCTCACAGAACTCTAATTTCTTCTTCGGATCACCCAAAAATATATAACAGATCATCAAAGAATAGAAACGCTCTTCAATCTCAACTTCCTCTGTGTTCAGAAGCCATTCCAAATCTCCCTGCACAAAATGAATATAGATCGAATAGAACGGATCCATTTCATAACCCAAAACATCCTGTTGTCGCGCTAAGGTTAACATGGATCGTCCTTGGCCGTATTGATGATATTTTACGAATACCTCCCGCATCGTCTCTTGCATCTTTGCGTCATATGTAGTCGGATTGGTCATAGTTACTGAGGGTTCCTGCATCGTCAAACTATAGCCAAATCCACGAACAGTCTTAATATCCAAGCCTTGTAGCTTGCTAAGCTTTTTACGAAGGCGATAAATATGATCATCAACCGTTCGCTCTACTGGGTATTCTAGGGGCCATACCTTATCCAGCAGTTGTTCTCGACTAAACGTACGCCCTCTATTTTTGTACAAGAACTGAAAAAGCGTAAACTCTTTTGGGAATAATTCGATCGTTATCCCATCTCCGGTCACTTTATATTCACTTTCGATTAATTCCAGCTGCATGATAGAACCTCTCTTTCCCCCGAATCCGCTCATTGGTTACATTATATCAGCCCATCCAAGGCGTACTCCAGATTAAAAATAAACATACAAAAAGAGCAACCCGCAGATTTCTCTGCATGATTGCTCCTTGCACCCATTGCCGTTCTTATCCAGCCATATTATTAATGGAATCCTGTTCACTAAAAACAGAGATGTGACCTACCTTACCCGTCGAGTTTGGAATAATGAATTTCAACTGGAATTGATCATTGGCTTGATAAGTGTAGATCTTATCCTCGCCATTTACTTTGGTATCATCCGGCTTGCCCAGTGTGGACTCGATCTGTTTCAGTGTTAGCTCTTGCAGCGCAGCATCACTGGAACGAACATCGAAGATTAGGCTCCCTTTATTGAATCCGAATACGACATGTTCATCAGTGTAGGTAGCATAAATACCTTTTCCCGCTGACTCTTGTTGATCAGGTTTACCCCAATCAGCTTCTACCTCATCAATTAGTCCGGTATGAGCAGCATATTCAACACCGGGCACCTTGCCCTTTTTAGCAAGCTCAAGTAATTCTTGAAGTTGTTTGTCGCTATTCTGCGGATTCGCATTCGCTGTATCTTTATTAGTCTCCGTAGGGGAAGTGGTCGCTGCTGGTGCGGTTTCCGAAGGAGGGGTTGATGGGCTAACTTCTGGTTCTGCGGTTGCTGTTACCGTTTCAGTTGACGCCGTAGTTGGGGAAGCAGAATTAGCTTGCTCATTGTTCGAGCTGCATCCAGCTAATCCAATCATTCCTGTGAGCAAAATAGAAGCTGCTAAAAATTTAATCTGTACCGACATGATGTCATCTCCTTAGTAGGTTAGCTCAAAACCAGCTTGCAAAAAAATGGAACTGAAAATATAGACGATACTGAAATGAAAAAGTTTCATCAGCCAAGGAGGGCTTGGCTTGGTCTAAATATCATTTACCCAAATCTGCTGAACATCAATAAATTACGGGACATCATCTCGGGAGATACTCCCCCTTAGTAAAAATATTCCACACAAACGCAACCTTAATCCTCCAAGCCGCATCTTATTAGTAAAGGGAGGGGAGCTTCATCTGAATATTATAGAGAGAATCAAAGCAAAGGATGAGTCAGCTCTCCGCCTATTGATGGACGATTACGGCGATATGCTGCTCCGAACCGCTTGCTTACTGCTCAAAGATCGACAGAGTGCCGAAGAGGCGGTACAAGATACTTTTATTCAAGCCTATGCCAAAATGAATCAGTTGCAGGATCCGGAACGGTTAAGGGCTTGGCTCATTCGCATCGTAGTCAACCGCTGCCGCATGAAGCAACGGACTTGGAGCTGGCGTAATATTTTCCCCTCGGGTGGGTCAGAGCTACAAGCCAGCGATGATGCGGGCTTCACTGCCGGGGCAGAAGAGCTTTTTATGGTGGAATGGCATAATGTTAGACTCGCCGAGTTCATCAGGAATCTCGATTATGTATACCGCGAATGTCTGACGTTATATTACTTTCATGAGATGAGCATCCGTGAAATTTCCGAGCAATTGAATATACCGGAGAATACGATTAAATCCCGGTTAGTTAGAGGACGGACACTCTTAAAAAAGATGTTGGAGAAGGAGGGACATTTCTTATGAATACGGGGAACACGGAGAATACGAAACGCGAAGCTATCAAGCAACAGCTAGATGAAGAACTACAACCCATACACTTCGAAGGACATGAACGCGTCCTCAAGATGACCCACCCTCCAACCTTTGGAGCCCGTCTCTTGGCTTTCTGGAATAAAGAAATCGAGATCCCTGTGAAACCTATAGGCGCGATTGGTGCCATTATTCTAGTCGTATCATTGACACTGCATCAACCAGAGGTTAAACATCAACCACAACAAAACGTCCAGCAGCATCCGAACCGTGAACTTATTGAGGCTGGAGGCAATACGTACTGGAAGGATATCTATGATCAGGCGGTGAAGAGACATGCGAATTAAGATCAAAGTCAAACATCTAGTCTCATTCGTGCTACTCCCTGCCTCCCTGCTCATTCTTCTATTTAACTTTCTGCCCTCCTCAAAGGCACAAATAGAGGAAAGTCCAGCTGTTCAATCTAACCTGGCCCGTACAGAACTTCTGAAAAAGCTAGAGTCTACAACTGGCAGTAAACGTATGGAGCTTATTCAAACAAATATCATCGATAAGGAGCACGGCTACGATCCGTATAGATACGACGTAAATATTGGCCCCTCTATGAGTCAGTGGAATCATGATGAACCTAGTATTTCCGACTTGCTGTCAGAGGATAAAATCGCGTTGCTAGAGGAATACATTCTTGATGGGCCAGCGAATAATACACGTATATTTGCGGTAAAGCTGCTTGCCTACGAATATGATGCTCTTGGTCGTAGAGACGACGGAGATCAAGCG
The DNA here is from genome assembly GCF_037972555.1 of Paenibacillus sp. FSL R5-0744. Taxonomy (NCBI): domain Bacteria; kingdom Bacillati; phylum Bacillota; class Bacilli; order Caryophanales; family Paenibacillaceae; genus Paenibacillus; species Paenibacillus sp. FSL R5-0744. Next base: position 1,271,096 of record NZ_CP150228.1, on the reverse strand, counting down.
CTAAACACCGCCGCGAAACAGTTAGACAGTAATTCTAGCGTGGCAAAAGAACTGGCGCTGCTTCAAGCAGAACGTGCCCTGAATCGTGGGGATACAACAGCCGCTGAATCTATTCTTGAACAAACTACATTTCCATACGAGAATCAGAAAGATTTAGAAGCGCAAAAAGCATGGCTTACCGGGCGCCTGCTCTTCACGAAAGGCAAAGCGCAGGAAGCCCTTGCCGTAGTAACCAATGGCTTGGAGAGCTACAAAAAATACTGGCAGGATATTCATAAACAAATGAGTCTTGTCATTAGTAACTCTGATAAAGACACCGCAGACAGCGAAGCAGCGGGCTCATCATCAAGTTCAGCACCAACGATGGGCACTTCAGAAGCCGAAATGCAGCTTGAAGCGCTAATATCTGCCATTCAGTCAGCTGTAGATATGGGAAGTACCTCAACAGCTGTCGTATCTGGAACCCTAACCCGAAGCGATGGGACACCAATCTCGCGCGCAGGTATTTTTCTCCGTGCTGAAAGCGAGGTTAATCACAGCATCACAGCTGCTGAACCGTACCGAATCGTTACCGACGATGAAGGGCGTTTCGAATTCCACGGTGTAATTCCGGGCTTCTATCAATTGCAGCTTGGACTTAGCTATGATCAGATCGACGGATGGACTTGGCCTGTACAGTATGACGATTGGATTGAAGTTAAACCGGATGATAGGTTGAATGAGAGCATTGTTCTACAACCTCTGCTTGAGCTTCAGTCTCCTATTAATCAGGAGACGATAACGGGTCAATCTGTAGATTTCCACTGGAAGGCTGTTGAAGGTGCGGCTTACTATCGTTTAAGCGGTGGGGTCTCGATGGTGGGGAGCTCCTTCAGTTCGCAGATTCGGGACCATATCACGGACAATCAAGTCTCTATTCCAGTAGATGAACTCTATTACAACAGTGGTTTCTCCTACGGCAGCGGCGGAGAGGGATTTGAATCAATTGATCCTCTATCTTTTCTCATGTTCATGAATCCTGAAGCACGCTTTTCTTGGAATATCGAAGCATTTGATGCGGATGGACATCTGCTTACCCGCAGTAATGGCTACAGATTGAACGAAGACACCGTTGGTAATCTGCCCTTCTTCTATCTCAAGGAACGAGAATTAACCACAGCCGATAGACTATTGTTAAATAAGAAACCTGATCAAGCCATAGAAATGTACCAACAGAATGTTGCCGATGATCCACAGGATGCTCATGCCCTGCATATGCTTGTGAAGCTGATGCTCGCTAAATCCTCCCTGACGAAGGATGACTCATTAGAAGATCAGGCGATTCCGCTACTCCAAAAGCTCATACAGTTGCATCCTTATTCTAATTATGCCTTCACGTTGACACAGTATTATTTTGACCATAAGGACTGGAAATCTTATAACGAATTTCATTCCCGCTACAACGAGTTAAACCCAATCGAATTAAACAGTTATGTACGCTCTATAAACGCCGTAGCTCTCATGCATCAAGGCAAGCTTACAGAAGCTCGGGAGCAATTTGCTATCGCCTTAGAGCATGATGACAGCCATCGTTTTATTGGCAGCTATTTGGCGGCAGAATTATACGCTGGTGAGTCGCTTTCTTCTGTATTGACACTGGCTGAGCATTACCCTGAACACAGCTTTGGTCTTAATGGGTATCGTTGGCCACAAATGATTAAACAGCTCATAGCTGAACGAACAAAACAGCCTAACAACTTTGACCAAGAGCTGAAGGAAAAACTCGGATGGTATGTAAATAGTCAGACAGATGTTTTGAAGCAATGGATCGAAGGGGCAAAGTCCTCCGCATTGAAGACCTTTATGCAAGCTGTTCAAAAGGTAAGCTAACTTAGCCTAACTCACTTATACAAACAAAAATCCGGTCCCGCTCGATTAACACGAGCATGGACCGGATTTTTTAATTACGCATGATTTTATTTACCTTTAGCTTCCATCATGTAATTCTGGAAGTCCGTAATGCTCGGGTTGGACATATAGTGACCACCCTCTACTTCAATCGTTTGACCAGTAATGAATTTAGATTCATCCGATGCCAGGAACAACACTGTGTTTCCGATATCATCCGCTTCTCCATGGTAAGGCAGAGCGTTGAACTTCTGAAAAATATCCAGCACAGCTGGCGGCATATTTCTTGCAGCCGCAGGTGTTAAGATCAGGCCCGGAGCCACTCCGTTGCAACGAATCTTATCTTTACCATATTGTGTGGCGATGTAACGAGTTAGGTTCACAACAGCTGCCTTAGAGGAGCCATAAGCCGTGCGCAATGAGTCTCCAGCAAATGCTGACATGGAAGCTGTGTTAATGATCGAACCCCCGCCCGCTTTAATCATATGTGGAATGGCAAACCGGCTGCCTAACAGAACACTTTTGGTGTTCACATTCATCAAGCGATCCCATTCTTCCAAATCTATGTTGACGACATCTAGGTCTTTTTGCAGATTAGTTAGACCTACATTGTTAAATAAGACTGTAATTGTGCCATACTGAGCGACTGTGAAATCAACAGCTTCCTTGATCGAATCCGCTTGGGATGCATCCAGGAAAAGACCTTCCGCCTCTCCACCTTCACTTTTAATCTTAGCCGCTGCTTCTTTGGCAGCCTCTACATTAAAATCGGCGATGACAACTTTGGCTCCTTCTCTAGCCATTAAAGTAGCGGCTGATAAGCCAATACCTGAAGCGCCTCCAGTTACTAATGCAACCTTACCTTGAACTCTTCCCATATTCATACCCCTTTATAATGTGATTAAGATTCTTAGATGACTTCATTTATGTTTCAGAGCTATCAAAGCTCGTTAACAACTTTTCATAGATTTTCAAGAATTGCTGCAGTTCTTCTTCATCGAGCTTCTGAAACATTTCAGCTCGGAGCTCCTGCCCTTTTAGCTGTGCTTCCTTCAGTACATCTCTGCCTTTGTCCGTGATAGACAGCAGTACATTTCGGCGATCATCCTCGTTATATTTGCGCTCGGCCATTTCCTGCTTAATTAAGCGATTGGCAATATTCGTCATCGCCCCCGGCGTATAACCTAGCTTCTTAGCCAAAGTAGTTTGCTTCTGGGGACCCTTTTTATTCAATTCTCCCAAGACGAGAACAGGAGATATCCCAATATTGTGGTCAAAAGCATTCATCCATCGAACAATAATTTCATTCGTGAATAATTCAACTGCATGTATGAGTCTAAAAATATCTGGGTTTTCCAAGACATCCTCCTTAGATATTCATAATTATTGGCTGCTTCGAGATATATTTTAACACTAAAATATTTAATAGTAAATTATTTAACAGTAAAATACTTAATATTAAAAAAAGAATGCTTATAAAAGCATCCTTTAGATTGCGGATTTATCAACAACATAAGTACCAGCCATCATATCGTGAAGCGCCCGTTTACGGGGAGTAAATGCGACAAATAGATAATCCACAAGCATGATGAGGCCAAGTATTTTACTGAGGTCAGTAGCTAAAGGTGCCCATAAATTAAGAGTGGTGGAAATCACAGTGAGATCGTAGAGGCTTACGCCAACAACCATTGAAAAAATCGTACTAATGATTCGGAAAATATTTCGAATTAGAGCTTCCTTCAACGTTGGGATATTCCCTTGCTGATTGACAATTTTCATCTTTAAAACCAGCTTCCCAGGCGTTCCTCCAAATCTAACGATCATAAAAACATCAAACACGACGAAGAAAATATACTCAAGGATGATGGGAATCTCCGAATGCAAGGATACAGCTAATGAATTGAATATCCAGTATACAATAACCGCAGGTATCAGAATGATAAGGAGATCAAGAATAGTAGCGAGAACTCTTTTCCAAAAGCCTATGAAATCCTCCTGTTCCAAACGTTCAACCTTATAATTATCCATTTTAGGGCCTCACTCTCTATGCTTACTTTATTCATTCATCCTGATTATCCGCTCTTCAATAATGGTTTCCAGTTCCTTATTATGCTTTAGAATCACCCGTCTATCAGAAAAATTATTCGTTAATTCAACTATTCTATGTATCGCTTCCTGATCATATCCCCGATTCCATTCAAAATCATCACAGCCCCCGATGATTCTAATCCTCATAGGCTTAGCCGAGCCCGATCGGCAGGATGATAAGTCCTAGCGATACAACCATTGTGATTCTCGTAGTGAGGATCGTTAGCTTTTGATTTTTGTGCGATTTGTACCAACCTTTAAACTGAAAATGATTCCGATACAGCATAAAAAATATCAATAAATTCCCGAGCGCCATACTCCAGTTATACATAGGCTGACCAAATATAGATTGATATATAAATCTCTCTACCCCGCCTAAAATAAACAAGGTCAACACAAGCAATACACACATTCGAAGTAATTCCAATATAAAAGAGCCGAATTTTGTCATTTCTACAGCCTCCTTTTCAAAATTTTCTGTACGCAAAACATCCATATTCACCCAATTATACACTTTGACTGTGATGACTTCTAACGGAATAAAAAAACAACCCAGCCCAAGATACCTTCTATCCTGAGCTAGGTTGTGTCGGTTCTTCCCTATGAGTGTATAGTTTTTTCCTTACCCTCTATTTCCTGAATCTGCGCCCTCAGATTAACGATTTCCGCCATTAACGCTTCATTCTCCTCCTCTGTATTCCTAGTTCCGCTCTGGATCAGTTGATTCAGACGCAGCTGCAGAAGAACGAGGTCGTCCTCAAGGGCCTGTTCTTTACGGGTAAGCACTCGACTCCTATCTTTTGAGATGTATTCCTCATAGGAGCCTTGAAAAAACTTCGGTGCCTGAGTCGGTGCTAGTATTACCAAACGATTAGCTACTTTAGTGTGAAGGTACCGGTCATGTGAGACCATCACAATTCCTCCCGGATATACCCTTAGCGCTTCTTCTACTCGTTCCCTAGTGTCAATGTCCAGATAATTGGTGGGTTCATCCAGTACTAATAGGTTAGCTTTTCCAAAGTACAGTTTAAGGAAAGCTACACGACATTTCTCCCCCAGACTTAAATCACCAATTCGTTTAAAGACATCATCCCGCGAAAATAAAAAGCAGCCCAGAATCGTTCGTGCCTCCGTTTGGGTCATACCTGGCAGTTCAAGCAAACTATCCAGAATGGTGGACGACACCGCTAGATTATCGAGCTCTTGCGCAAAATAACCAACCTTCGTACGCGGATGCAGCCGCACTTCACCTTTGCTAGGTTGATGAATACCAGCAATCAGCTTCAGCAAAGAAGACTTACCGACACCATTAGGACCCAGAATAGCGAGACGATCGCCTCGATTCAATGACAAACTGAAATTTTTCAGTACAGGCGCACTACCCTTATATGCAAAATCAATCTCACGGAGTGACAGCAAAGTGTCCGCCATAAACGCTTCACTTTCAAGCTTCATCTTCAGCTTACTTGTCTCGCGTGGTAATTCCACACGGTTCTTATTTAAGCGTTCGAGTGCCGCTTCCTTCGCATGAAGACGAGATACGTTCTTCTTTGATTTCGCACGCAGGAAATCATGCTGTCCGGCAGCACGGTGTGCCTGTTGGAACCATTCGGAATACCTTCTGATGCTCTCCAGCAGCTTCTCCTTTTCCTGTTCCTGCTTCTTATATTGTCCCTCTAGCGTTCGCGCCTCTACCTCCTTCTGCTCCCGATACTGCGTATATCCACCCGAATACCGGCGACACCCCTCTGGACTAAGCTCCAGCAACGCCGTCGCCGTTCGATCGATGAACGTACGATCATGCGAAACATAAAGCACAGTTCCGGGATAGGTATGGACCCATTGTTCCAACCACTCCATCGTTTCTCCATCTAAGTGATTCGTCGGCTCATCTAGAATCAACAGCTTCGGCTGCTGGGCTAACAATGCTGCCAATTGAACACGTGTCTTTTGCCCACCGCTTAGCGATGAGTACGGCACATTCCAAACCGAACGCTCAAGTTTGAGCTGCTTCAAGCATTTTTCCGCTTTAGCCTCCCAGTCATATCCACCAAGCTGCAAGTATTGATCGTACACTTCGGCGTATTCAGTAAGTCCCGCTCCACTCTCGTCGTTCTGCTCCTGCAACCTCTGACTGAGAATTTCAAGCCGGCGCTTCAATTGGGGGAGCTCTGGCGATCCGGCGATTACGTAATCCAAGGCGGTCACTTCTTCGGACACTTCTAGCTGCTGATCCAGCACACCCCATTCCTCACGTGGCAAACCATGATAGATACTTCCCTCCTCAAAGAGGAGGCGACCGATCAGCCCCTTAAGCAATGTGGTTTTGCCGATTCCATTACGACCGAACAAGAGCACACGCTCTCCTTCTGATATCTCAAAGGACACCTTCTCGAACAACAGGGTCCCGTTCCATTCTTTACGTATATTTTTTGCTTTTATTAGGGTCATATTTCATTCCTCCGATTATATTGCAAATAAAAAACCGCAGCCAGCGGTCTGCGGTCAAATAGCGTATGATGGGGGGGGGGAAATATGCCATAACATGAATAGACTACGGCCGTGATCACCTGCTGTGTGCAGAGTAAACGAAACAATAGATCTATTCATATAAAAGCAACGTAAGACCCCCGACCGACACACGTATCCCTGACCGTTATCACCCTGAACGGGTGATCCGTGACTTGTGCATATGCACTTCACAAGCTCTATGGTCTTCTTCTAGGAAACGTGTTAGTTATTCATTAGTCGGTGGTCCTCCGTCATTGTCCGAATTGGTTTGAATGAATATAGTATATACCCATTTAAGCCAAAATTAAAAGTTCAAGAATAGTTATAAAATAATCTTTACCGACTGAGACTGTGAACTCCATTGCACCTGAATACCAAATAATTCGGGCAAGATGCTCAGCGGAATCATCAATCGACCATTTTCATTACGGGACGCTGGTATCGTAAGCGTCTTTCCATTTACAACAGCCTGATCAGATAAAGGCTGATGTGCCACCGTACGATTTCCTATCGTAATTAGCAGTGCACCTGTTCCAGCTTTGCTCTGTAAAGTTCCACCTAACAAGGCTACAGATTCTCTCAGCGGAACAAATACACGGGAGTTATCCATTAAAAAAGGATCTTTTAGCTTTGTCGTGACTCCATCCAGCTCAAAAGCTCCAGCAAACATCTTACTTCCTACGGAATACCCATTTTTAGTCGCAATACTCTCCATAGCCAGTGTGCTTGTTGTAATAATGACCCTTGTATTTTTAGCTATTTTTGGGTACAGCCAGTGGATGTCATCATTATGCATTCGAATACATCCGGCGCTGACATACTTTCCTATGGAGGACTCATTATTATTGCCGTGAATCGCATATGTGGTACCATAAGTTCCGTTCACTTCTAGCCCTAGCCAGCGGTCGCCAAGTGGATTGGCCGGATCACCCCCGGGTATTTTCTCTTTGTAATAGGGTCTGTTCTTTACTTTAACTACCATTTTGAAGCTGCCTTCAGGCGTCAGTTCCTTTGATTTTCCTGTTGCGACTGGAAAAGTCTTCACAAGCTTGCCATCACTGAAATACGCGAGTTTGTTTGTCTTTTTGTTCACGATAATCAGATCGGATCCAGCAGCAGCTTCCGCCTTTCCCACACCTGTAAAACATGCAGCGAACAGAAGTCCAAATACAAGCATCAGCTTCATGTTCCGCTGTAATAATGATTCAAACCGGCCACCCGAAACGAAAAATCCCAATTTTCTCCACCTCCATATATAAAGACGAAATCATTTCAATTTTGTTGCATACCAACCTGTACCTATTCTTTTCAACTCGTCCCCCACATTTGACGCAGAGATCGCAATACTGTAACCAAGTGAACGCACATTAAAAAAGCCGACCTTTGGATAACCAAAGATCAGCTCTATATTTTATATGCTCAGTATTTCATGATTAGACAACTAATGTTTCTTACCTGAACCAAATGCAATCACGTACCCATCCGGATCTTTAATCGCAAAATCCTTCCAGCTCCCCCAGTCTGCTTCCTGAAGATCAGGCTCTTGAACAAATTCTGCTCCTTTACCCTTTAACTCTTCATATAGCTCGTCAAGCTCAGGATGAGTCTCCACATAAGCATAGGTGTCCCATGGAGTGATCTGACCTTGTCCGGCTATATTTGGTTGAACATCTTCCGTACGAGCTGCCTGTATTAGCTTGAATCCCAGTGCAAATTCATCGCGTACCGCCCACCAATCATTCACTTCACAGCTTAACACTGTAGCGTAAAATTTCTTGGAACGCTCCAGATTGGATACTAACCTTACTTGAACCGAGAACTGTACCTTACTCACTGTGGATCATCCTCCGATTGTCATATTTGGCTTGATCAACATTTGTAAATTTAATATTCCAATTTTATAATATCATCCAATATACGGAAATTAAATCGAAATCTGCTGACAAGTTTATCGAAGAATGGAATCAATAATGACGGTAAGCTAGTGATCTTTCCTTTTATTCAGAAGGTTTCGAACAGCCTGCACGCGAAGAGGATCTATCGGCTTTAGCGCATCTCCATCTTCTCTAACGGCTGAACCGAAATGCACTCGTCGCACACCCGTTTGTTTTATAAAATCACTTAACCCGTCTGCCGTTAACCCACTGCCAGCAAGAATAGATATAGATTGCTCCGAGGTAAGCTGCTCCAGCGCAGCAAGACGTTCCGCACCTTTAGGGGCTGTATTCTCGGCTCCTGATGTTAGAATGTCAGTAATTTGAGGATAACGCATCAATATTTCTAACGCCTCAAATTGATCCCTCACTTCATCAAAAGCACGATGGAATGTCACCTCCAAACCTTTTGCAGTATGAAGCAGCCTTTGAAGTGACTCTTCGTCAATTGTTCCATCAGGGCGTAACATACCCATTACGACAGATAACCCGCCGATAGATACGATATGCTGAATATCTTGCTCCATGGTTTCTATGTCATCCTTATCATAAGAAAAGGATCTGGCATGGGGTCTAACCATTACCCTGACCGGGATAGAGACAGCATTGCGCACTTTTTCAATAAGTCCCAGACTGGGCGTCAATCCCCCTTCACTGATCCCAGTGATCAATTCAATTCGATCAGCTCCGTAACGCTCGGCCATTACTGCATCACTTAATGTTGTAGCAATAACTTCTAGTAACATTGTTGTCTCTCCTTTATTCATCTTAGAACCTTGCTTTCTGCTATTTTCTTCATCCGCACATTATCCTAACCCACATCCACATAAACACGCAAAAAAAGATCTTGATCCTCTACAAACACTAGAGAATCAAGACCTTTCGTTCTTAAACTATTCTTACGCCCACCACATACCTTGTGGTTGATCGCGAATAAGAATGGATTGCAAATTGGTTACTGCACGTTGGAAGCCTTCGTCTACCGTCATAAGAGGGTCTTCATGCTCGATGCTGACCACATAATCATAACCGTAAGTACGCAGCGCACTCATGATATCTGACCATTCAGATATGCTGTGTCCACAGCCAACGGAGCGGAAGGTCCATGCACGGGTCTGTACATCGCCGTAAGGCTGCATATCCGTCAGGCCATACATATTAATATTGTCCTGATCCAGGTACGTATCCTTGGCATGGAAGTGATGGATCGCACCAGCTTTACCAAGAATCTTGATCGCGCCTACAGGATCGATGCCTTGCCACCACAGATGGCTCGGGTCTAGATTCGCGCCGATCGCATCACAGGTTGCTTCTCTAAGCTTCAGAATCGTGTAAGGAGTATGGCAGAGGAATCCGCCGTGAAGCTCGATACCGATCTTAACGCCATGCTCCTCAGCCAACTTACCGATTTCCTTCCAGTAAGGGATTAGTTTATGCTCCCACTGCCAGGTTTTGATGTCGCTGTACACGGTAGGCCAGGGTGTAACTGGCCAGTTCGGTGCTTTTGCATCGTCGCTGTCTCCCGCGGTTCCCGAGAAAGTGTTCACTACCTTAACGCCCATTAGCGAAGCTAGCTTGATCGACTTACGCAGAATTTCGTCGCCTTCACGAGCTTCTTCTTTATCCGGCGAAATCGGGTTATTATGGCAACTGAATGCACTGATCATAATGCCACGTTTCGTGAACTTCTCCAGATATTCCTTACGAGCTGATTCGCTGGCAAGCAGCTCATCTGTTGGACAGTGGGCATTTCCGGGATTGCCTCCTGAACCGATCTCTACCGCATTCAAACCAGCAGCAGCGATTTTATCAAGCATCTCATCGAGAGTCAAACTTCCAAATACAGGATCAAATACGCCTAATTTCATTTATAATACCACCTTTTCTTTGATTGGCTCCAAAGCTTCAGAATGTCCGTAAACTGGATAATCACGCTTCGTTGGTGCACACCAGTTCACGCCATTGATGATCACTCTTTGGATTTCTTTGTTGTAATAGGTTGGATAAGATTCATGACCAGGTTGGAAATAAAAGATCTTCCCGTTCCCACGGCGATAGGTCGATCCGCTTGGGAACACATTGCCGCCTTCAAACCAGCCGACAAAAATTAGACTCTCTGGTGCTGGCACATCAAAATGTGCTCCGTACATTTCCTCTTGCTCCAAATCGATATATTCACCAATGCCCTCAGCAATCGGGTGACTTGGGTCCATGACCCAAAGACGCTCCTTCTCCCCTGCTTCACGCCACTTTAGATCACAGCTGGTGCCCATCAGCTTCATGAATATTTTGGACATATGACCCGAATGAAGCACCACTAGCCCCATGCCTTGAAGCACTCTTTGGTGAACACGATTTACAATCTCATCACTAACTTCTTGATGGGCAACATGTCCCCACCAAATCAGTACATCTGTGTTATCCAGCACTTCTTGTGTCAGTCCATGCTCCGGTTCATCCAGCGTAGCTGTCTGAGCGTCCAGTCCAGCTTCCTGAAGGAAGCTTGCCAATTGTCCGTGAATCCCTTGCGGATAGACCTTGAGAATTCTCTCTTCCTGCCGTTCATGGCGGAATTCATTCCATACCGTTACTCTGGTCACTTTGGACACACTCCTAGTTCATAGTTATCTATGTCGTTAAACTTGACTGTTTATTCAAGAAGAAACGCCGTTGTCATCCTTAGAAGATGACAAACGTTTCTCGTAGAAAAGTAAGGATTAAGTATAACGTGGAACTTATACTTTCTTACTTTTCAAAAAATACAGGCATGCCAGTTTCAGAGGATTTATAAATAGCCTCCAAGATGCGGGTAACAACGAGCGCCTGCTCTGGCTTCACTACAGGCTCGGTGTCATTGACGATGCTTTCGATCCACTGAGTAGCCTCAGTCAATGCAGGATCATCTCCCGCGCCATCATAAAAGTCAACGCCACCGGCTTCCAGGCTGATATGCTTCTCGAATGTCTTGCCGTATTCTTCTCCGTTAATGCGCAGACCGTTTTCCATATCCGCTCCACCTTCAGTACCGCAAAGCACAGTTTTAGCTTCACCAACATCAAGGGTATTCAGCGCCCAGCTTGCTTCGAGAACGATGCTAGCTCCATTCTCCATAGTAATGAATCCAATGGCGGAATCCTCAACTGTAAATTTCTCAGGATCCCACGGGCCCCAAGCGTTCGCAGCGTTTTTACGACCGGACAGCTTATGATAAGCGTTACCGACAACATATTTTGGTTTGTAGTTATCCATCATCCAAAGAGTCAAATCAAGGGCATGAGTACCGATATCAATCAATGGACCTCCGCCTTGCGCTTCCTCGTCCAGAAACACGCCCCACGTTGGAACGGCACGACGACGGATCGCCTTAGCTTTAGCATAATAAATCTCTCCAAGACCATCATTCTCGCATACCGTATGCAGATAAGCTGAATCTGGTCTGAAACGGTTTTGGTAACCGATGGTCAGCTTCTTCCCAGTTCGTTTTGAAGCATCGATCATTGCTTGCGCTTCTGCTGTGGTCTTAGCCATCGGCTTTTCACACATTACATGCTTGCCTGCCTCCATTGCCGCAATGGAAATCTCTGCATGAGAAATGTTTGGTGTACATACATGAATTACATCTATACTTGCATCTTTAAGAAGCTCTTTATAATCTGTGTAGACCACGGAGCCCTCATCCCCAAACTCCGCTTTTGCCTTCTCAGCACGCTCTGGAACGATATCGCAAAAAGCAACCATTCGAGCACCTTCCACTTTTGATAGCGCTGGCATATGTTTGCCGTTTGCAATGCCTCCGCAGCCGATAATTCCTACTGTTAATGTCATTTTTATTCTAACCTCCACTTGTTCCTGTTTTGATATCTCTATCATACAAAGCCCGGGGGCGTCTTTCTTCCTGCATTCTTGCTGTATTATTCCCGAATATTGTCTTATGGTATTTTAGGGGGGATATCCCCGTGGCATCTTTGAAAAAATGATGGAATGTCTTCACGCTGCCAAACCCGGCGGCTTCCGCCACCGCAGACATCGGCAAATCTTCATTAATTAAGATCCATTTAGCTTTGTTAAGCCGATATTCGTTTAAGAAAGCTATAAAGGTCATACCAGTATTCTTCTTGAATAGCTTGGTAAAATAATACGGACTAAAGCCCATATAGCTAGCTACCTCATTTAGCGTAATGGCTTCCTGGTAATGCTGCTCTACATAGATAAAAATTCGCTCTAATCTTTCCAGTGTTTCTCTAGACTGGTTCAGCGTATCTTCCGAGAACTTAGGCTGTTTATTGAGTGTACTCTTCGGCACTTCCCGTAAAATAACGGTCAATAGTTCAAACAATCTAGCTTTGATTAAGTAAGCGTACCCATCTCTTCGCTGCACGTCTTCCTCATAAATACTCTCAATCAGCCCTTTGATCTTCACGGCGGTTGCTTCGGGCCATTTTGAACTAGAATGCTCCATAAGCGTAAAAACCTCACGAAGCGAATAATCACTTCCGCTCAAAGCTGCGACTTCCTGAAACAGGTTAAGATCGAATTGAATTACTACCCGTTCGCTTTCAGGTGAGGCGAGAAAATAATGGACATCCCCACCGTTGATAAATTGAACCTCACCCTGCTCCATGTGAATAGGGGTATCGTTTATTCCCAGATTTAGACTTCCTTTAGTTACATATATAATTTCAATTTCTTTATGCCAATGCGGATAGCACAGCGTATCTCCTCCACATAGTAAACTTCTAAAAGGAAAATGCTTATCCACATCTGGAATTTCGAGATAAATATTCATAAGCGCAGCTCCTTATCCGGTTAAACACTAAACCAACGATAAACATGTCAATCCGATTTCACGTAAGCGTTTACTGTCTAAATGTTAGTCCTCTAATATTCTTTTGTCAATTCTGGGTCTCTGTATTCTTAATATCCTGCTCCAACTACATTTCTCCCTCTTATACACCACTTTAACAGAGATTTTCTGGTAATTTAATCGGTTTCATTCTATTAAAAAATAATTACCTTTCATGGTTCCTATCATTCACATATTTTTTAAGTGGAGTTGACAAGCATACCTGCCAGGATTTATATTCAGGGTAAGCGTTTACGTAATACTTTTTAAGTAATTTGATTTTCGAAGCGTAAACGTTTAATCTAAGGCTAACCGTAATCTAAGGAGTCGTATGAATGAACCCAACAATTAAAGATGTTGCACAAAAAGCGAACGTTTCCATTGCAACAGTCTCTCGCGTGCTAAACAATTTAAGTGGGTACTCCGACAAGACGAAACAAAAGGTAAATGAAGCTATCAAAGATCTCGGCTATCAACCTAACGCGATTGCTCGTGGCCTAATCAATAAGCGTACGCAGACGATTGGTGTAATGTTTCCAAGTGTTTCTGGAGCGTTCTCCTCCGATCTGCTTAAAGGCATTGAGGAATTGGCCAATGACCGCAATTACAGTGTAATGGTCTGTAATACCGACCAGGATGGTAAACGAACGTTAAAGTACTTACAACTCTTAAGGGAGAAGCAGGTCGATGGCATTATTTACTCTAGTGAGGTCTTGAAGAAAGAGTATTACGATGTGCTAGAAACCATGAAGATCCCAGTTGTGTTGGTTTCTTCTCAAACGGAATTTGCCAGTGTACCTTACGTGAAAGTAGACGATTACCAGGCTGCTTATGATGCTACCCTCTACTTAATTTCCAAAGGTCATAGCAAAATAGCCATGATCAGCGGAAATCCAAGCGATGCTATCGCTGGTGCACCCAGAGCCGAAGGATATCGTAAAGCGCTTGAAGCGAGTGGGATTCCTTTCGACAGCCGCTATCTCACCTTTGGAGACTTTCTGTATGAAAGCGGGAGCATTGCAATGGAAGCTCTCTTGGAGCAAGCCCCTGATGTCACTGCCGTCTTTGCCGCTAGTGATGAAATGGCGATTGGTGCTCTTTCCACGGTCATCAAATATGGTTTAAGTGTTCCCGACGATATATCCATTATGGGTTATGACGATCTTGGAATGGCGAAAATGATTATTCCTCCGTTAACTACAGTGCGTCAACCACTGTACGATATTGGTAAGATCGCCGTAGAGAAGCTTATTCAGATGATTGAAACAGGCGAGACTGTGGATAGTAAAATTGTCGATCACTTAATCGTGGAAAGACAAACGGTAAGATCACTTACCTGAGTCTTTTTACCCCTTTTACGTAAACGTTTACTCTCTCTATTGGTGATGCATATCTGCCGCCTATAAGTAGCAGAATATCAATTAGTTTTCATTTACGTACATGTTTAATCTCTTACATGTTCATAATACCAACAAATTATTAGGAGGATTTAATCATGAAAAAAACAATCAAACCCGTAGTGGTTAGCGTACTGGCTATGTCCGTACTTAGTGCCTGTGGTAGCAATGCGGCTGACAACAGCGCAAATAGTGGTGGAAATGCCTCCTCCGGTGAAAAGGTAAAAGTCGAGTTTTTCCAAAATAAAACCGAAGCCAAAGCCACCTTCGACAAGCTGGTTGCGAAATTCAATGAAGCCAATCCAAATATTGTTGTCACACAGGTTAACCCGCCAGATGCTGAAACGGTATTGAAAACTCGTGCAGCGAAGAAAGATATTCCTGACGTGGTAGGGATCGGAGCAACTGACACCTACAAGACGTTATCTGGCAGCGGTCTTTTTGAAGATTTCACAGGCGATCCACTCGCTGAGAATATCCAGCCAGCATATCTTCAAATGCTGAAAGACCTGACGGGTTCGGACGAACTGAATGGTCTTCCATTCTCTTCAAACGCAAGTGGTGTCATTTACAATAAAGCGATGTTCGCTGAAGCCGGTGTTACTGTTCCAACTACTTGGGATGAGTTCATGGCTGTCGCTCAAAAGTTCAAAGACAGCGGTAAAAATGCTTTTTACCTGACACTGAAGGATTCATGGACAACACTTACGCCGTTCAACTCCCTCTCCACGATCATTAAAGGGAATGATTTCTTCAAGGAGCGTGCAGCAGGCACTGTAACCTTCGCAGACAGCTTTAACGAGGTTGCTGAAAAGCTGCTTAAGCTGACGGAATACGGACAAAAAGATATTTTTGGTAAAGGTTACAATGACGGAAACACAGCATTCGCTAAAGGTGAATCCGCAATGTACCTGCAAGGCGTATGGGCGATCCCAGAAATCGTGAAAGCCAATCCATCCATTGAACTTGGCGTATTCCCATTCCCAGCAACAAATGATGCTGCCGATAACAAAGTCATTTCTGGCGTAGATACGTTGCTGACGATTTCCAAGAACACTAAACATAAAGAAGAAGCAAAGAAATTCGTAGACTTCCTGCTTCAACCTGAGAATGTTAGCCTATACATCAATGAGCAAAAAGCATTCCCAGCTGTAAAAGGTGTAACACAAGATGATCCAACGATGGATGGCTTCAAAGAAGCGTTTAGCGCTGGCAACTTGGCTGACTTTGCTGACCACTACATTCCAAGTGCGATGAAAGTGGATACCATCAACCAATCCTTCTTGCAAAAGAAAGACATTAAAGCTTACCTAGAACAGCTTGATAAGGAATGGGATAAAGTAGCTAACCGGAAATAAACTGATCAGACAAACATGAACCGCGAAAGAGAACGGGGCTTCCCCTCTTCTCTTTCGCTTTTACAATGAGGAGGATTACATGATGGCCAAACGCCGAGTCGCCTTTTATCTGATGACTATACCGGCATTACTTCTTTTCTTTGCCTTCCATACCTTTCCTGCAATCCAGGGTATATATTATTCGTTCACGAACTGGGACGGCTTTAGTGACAGCTTTGATTACGTAGGATTTAAGAACTTCATTAACATTTTTCAAGATGAAAATGTGTTGAATTCATATGTGTTCACTTTTAAATATGCCATTCTAACCACTATTCTTATCAATATCATCAGCTTGTTGATTGCGCTTGGACTTAACGCCAAAATTAAAGCTAAAAACTTTTTCCGTGGCGTATATTTCTTGCCGAATATCCTCAGCGTATTGATTGTTGGTTTTATTTTTAACTACTTGTTCGCTAATGTATTCCCTATTTGGGGTGCGAAAATCGGCAGCGAATTCCTATCACAGAACATTCTCGGTAACTCCGACTGGGCTTGGATCGGTATCGTCATTGTAGCCGTTTGGCAGGGGATTGCTTATAACACGATTCTCTATCTGGCGGGTCTTCAAACCATTCCTCATGATCTTTACGAAGCTTCCAATCTGGACGGCGCTAGTCGCTGGAGAGAATTCTGGAGCATTACGTTTCCAATGCTTGCTTCCTTCTTCACCATCAATATGGTGCTCGCGATGAAGGGCGGTCTAATGGTATTCGACCAAATCGTTGCCTTGACAGGCGGGGGTCCAGGTCGTTCAACGCAATCCATTGCCCACTTAATCTACACAGGCGGCTTCCAAGGCGGAGAATTTGCCTATCAATCGGCGAACGCCGTGATTTATTTTATCGTGATTGTCGTTATCTCCGCCCTTCAGCTTAAATTTCTGCAGAAACGGGAGATGGACTTATGATCAAAAAATCAACCAACTGGCCTGTAACGATTCTTATCGCCCTAGGCTCAATACTGATCCTGTTTCCGCTGTACATGACCATTGCCATCGCACTCAAGAATCCCGAGGAAATGGCTCAATCAATCTTCTCGCTGCCAACTGGCCTGCATTTTGAGAACTTCTCCAATGCGATTAAAGCAACGAATTTCTTCAATGCATTAGGAAATAGTACCGTGATTACCATTACAACAGTCGTGTTCATATTGCTTACCAACTCCATGGTAGCCTATGCTATTGCACGTAATATGAAGCGAAGATTTTTCAAAGTGCTGTACTTCTATTTTATCAGCGCAATGTTTATCCCTTTCCAGATTATCATGCTGCCTGTGGTCAAAGTGACTACGGATCTGCACATGAACAACATTGTAGGGATTATTATTCTATACGTCGTATATGGTCTGGCTTTTAACGTGTTTGTTTACACCGGTTATATCCGTTCCATTCCGTATGAACTGGAAGAAGCAGCTACTGTAGACGGTGCATCGACCTTCGGAACGTTCTGGAAGATTATTTTTCCACTTCTTGCTCCTGTTAGTGCAACGATCGGTATCCTGTCTTGTCTATCCACTTGGAATGACTTTATGCTACCGCTGGTTCTGCTCGGCGATCAGGATTCCTACACACTTCCGCTGGTACAATATGTATTCCAGGGGCAGTTCAGTACAGATTTTAACTTAGCTTTCGCTTCATATTTGCTCGCATTAACCCCGATGCTCATCGTCTATTTGTTCGCTCAAAAATGGATTATCAGCGGACTTACATCAGGATCCATTAAATAAAATAGTAAGATCTATATAGAGATAGGAGATTACAACCTTGGATAAAAAATGGTGGAAAGAAAGCGTAGTGTATCAAATTTACCCCCGCAGCTTTAAAGACAGTAACGGGGATGGTATTGGTGATCTGCAAGGGATTATTTCGAAACTTGATTATTTAAACCATCTTGGTGTCGACGTGGTGTGGCTGTGCCCAGTGTACCAGTCGCCTAATGACGATAACGGTTATGATATCAGTAATTATCAAAGTATCATGGATGATTTCGGAACGCTCTCCGATTGGGAGGAACTGCTTGCTGGTCTTCACAGCCGTGGCATGAAGCTGATTATGGACCTTGTGGTCAACCATTCCTCAGATGAGCATGCTTGGTTCGTAGAGTCCCGCAAATCGCAGGATAATCCTTATCGTGATTATTATATCTGGCGTCCTGGAAAAGACGGCCAGCCACCGAACGACTGGGGCTCCTTCTTCAGTGGATCAGCTTGGGAATACGATGAGAAATCGGAGGAATATTACCTCCATCTCTTCTCCCGTAAACAACCGGATTTAAATTGGGACAATCCAAAGCTCCGCAAGGAAATCTACGATATGATGACTTGGTGGCTAGATAAAGGAATTGACGGATTCCGCATGGACGTGATCAACCTGATCTCCAAAGTACCGGAATTGCCTAGCGTTTCTGGGGAAAGTAACGGAGAACAGCCTACGTACCACTTCGGTGGAGACTATTTCGTTAACGGTCCACGCGTACATGAGTATATGCAGGAAATGAACCGTGAGGTGCTATCCAAGTACGATATCATGACAGTGGGCGAAGCTGTTAATGTTACTCCAGAAGAAGCTTCACTGTATGTTTCCGAGGATCGTAACGAGCTGAACATGGTATTCCATTTCGAGCTCATGGACGTCGATTCCGGTCCTGGAGGTAAATGGAATGTACAGCCTTGGAAGCTGGCGGACATTAAGTCCATTATTTCCAAGTGGCAAGTCGCACTCGACGGTAAGGGTTGGAACAGCTTGTATATGAACAACCATGATCAGCCGCGTATGCTATCCCGCTTTGGTGATGATAAGCTGTTCCCGAAAGAGTCTGGCAAAATGCTAGCAACACTGCTTCATACGCTCCAAGGTACACCTTACATCTATCAAGGTGAAGAAATCGGCATGACAAATGTACAATTTGCTTCCATCGATGACTACAAGGATATTGAAATTGTAAATATGTATAAGGAATACTTGGCTGCCGGACACTCGGAAGAAAAAATCATGAATTCCATTTACATCAAAGGTCGGGACAATGGCCGTACGCCGATGCAATGGAACTCGGAACCGCAGGCAGGCTTCACTACTGGCAATCCGTGGTTGGCTGTGAACCCTAACTACAAAGATATCAACGTAGAGAAGGCACTGGCTGATCCCGATTCTATTTTCCACTACTATAAGAAGCTAATTGAACTGCGTAAGCAGCATGAGATTATCGTATACGGAAACTATACAATCTTGGCCGAGGAGAATGAGCAGGTATATGCTTATCTACGTACTCTTGGAGAAGAACAGCTACTGGTTGTATTGAATTTCTTCGGAGAGCCTACGACTTTCGAACTTCCTTCTACTGTGAAATTCCAAGCGAAGGAATTGCTTATTGCCAACTACGAAGTAAATCCAGAAGAAGAACTAAACACAATTCAGCTTCGTCCTTATGAAGCTCGTGTATATAAGCTTAAATAATAAAATCCATCCGATCTGTCAGCAAAGATCAATGGTAGAACTATAAAAAGGAGCCCTTCGGCTCCTTTTTATTTTATATGCTTGTAAAAACTTTAAAATTCACTTTATGTAGCTTAGCCTTCTGTGTTAATAATTCCATAATGAATAAGGTCATCATATTTATTTTCTTTATAGATATGCTGTAATAAAATGCCTTCCTCCACCATTCCACATTTTTGCATTACCTTCCCAGAGCCGGGATTTGAAGCAAAGTGTCTTGCAAATACTTTATGATAATGCTTTTCTGAAAAAGCAAACGCAATGATCGCTTTTGCTGCTTCAGTCGCGTATCCTTTCCCCCAATATTCCTCACCGATCCAATATCCAACTTCACCATTTCTGTGTGCTTGCTTATTTGTCAGTCCTATAGCTCCATAAAGCTCGTTTGTACTTTTATCAGTAATCGCAAACTCATAATACATATTATTGATAAAATTCTCTTCATGAGCTTCAATCCATGATATTGCACATTCGATAGTGTATGGATAAGGTAGAGTCAACGTACTTTTATAGATATTATAATTATTGCAGAGGTCAGAGACACGTTTTGCATCAGATAATTCAAAGGGTCTCAGTATCAATCTTTCGGTCGTCATTGTTCTTTTCTCTTGATTAAACATTGTTTTACCTCCGCTCAAGAATCTCCTGCACCATCGGCATCGCCAAACTCATAATTCTCAGCTGAAAGCTATATACTATCATCTTACATTGTTCCTCCTACCGACACTGGATTTACCTGTACCTGATCTGCATGCAATTTTTCAATAATCGCCAACAGGAAGGTTTCGGCTAGACTATTCTTTTTAATAGCACTGGCGGCCTCTTCCAAAGTAAACCATTCTGCATGATCTACCTCAGCACTCACCTGACTTAAGTCCTCCGTATCTGCAACACCTATAAAATTCAGCATCAGCGTATTAGAAGGTGCGAAATACAAGCTGCGCATATATTCATAAGCTACAATATCAATTCCTACCTCTTCTTTTACCTCACGAATAAGTGTGGTTTCCGCATCTTCACCTTTATTCACGTACCCTGCAAGCAATATATAATCTGGTCGGTTATACTGCTGAATCAATAGAATCTTATTCATATCCCGATTTAATACTGCTGTACTGATCGCCGTGCTAAAAAAAGGGAATCTGAACGTTTCGCATGCATTACAATAAGGTACCTGCCCTTCCCCATCGCTTTCTTTCATTACTAACGCTGTTCCACACTCTAGACAATATTTCAAGCTGATCTCTTCCTTCTATAATAAAGTAGTCAATACCTATTCCAGTTGCGGTGGAACACGATGCTGCGTAGCTTGTTCAAACCCATAGGCTATGGATAGGAGCGTAGGCTCACTATAGGCTTTTCCGGAAAAAACTACACCAAAGGGACCCCGAGTAGGATCACCATCAGCATCAATAATGCCCTGTTCTACATACCCTGCCGGAACGGTAATTAACGGATACCCTAAGCGTGCCGCAATATACATACCATCTACATCACCTGGCAGTAATAGCGCATCCAAACTATATTGTTCCAACACGTAATCTATTCCTTGCTCGAGCGCTAGCTTTCTGTATTCTTGTTTCTTTTGCTGATATTCTTCTTCTGTTAAAGTTACTTCCTCTGACCTAGTTAATGTGTCTTGCCCATATTGTAATGCGATTTCAGCATGGAGCTCATTATACACTATCAGTTCTTGCAAAGAGTGAATCGGAACGGAATCATCTACCCCAGATAAATACGCGTTGAGCCCCTTTTTAAATTCATAACAGATTACATCATTATTCCAGTTTTGTTGTTCAACGTAAAGCGTAACCGGATCTATAATCGTAGCCCCTTCATTCTTCAAAGTCTGGATAGCTGCTTCCATAATTGAAAGTCGCTCTGCATCTAAATGGTTATAATAATGCCGTGGGACACCTATTCTTGCTTGCCGTATAAAGCTTTTATCTAGAAATGGAGTATAGTCCGTAAAAGCATGCTTCTCGCTCGATAATGTTGCTTCATCCTTGTCATCCACTCCCGTTAATGCCCCCAAAATAATCGCCGCATCCGTAACCGTTTTAGCAATAGGTCCAGGAGTGTCTTGGCTAACTGAAATAGGAATCACTCCAGTACGACTGACTAATCCGACCGTTGGTTTGATCCCGATGAGAGCATGCTGACAGGCTGGCCCAACAATTGATCCCGCGGTTTCCGTTCCGATCGATGCTGCTGCCAAATTCGCCGCAATAGCTGCTGCAGGTCCAGAACTAGATCCGCTGACAAATACGCTCCCAGGTCCATAAGGATTCAGCACTAGCCCTCCCCGGGAACTATACCCAGCTGGCATTGAACTAGACATGAAGTTAGACCACTCCGACATATTCGCCTTTCCAAGCAAAACAGCTCCTGCCGACCGAAGTTTCGCAGCTACGAAGGAATCTTTTGCCGCGAATGATCCTGCTAAAGCTATTGACCCAGCACTCGTATGCATTTTATCCGCGGTATCTATATTATCCTTCAACAATATAGGAATACCGTGTAGACTTCCCCGACTTCCTTGTTCCCTACGTTCAATATCCAGTGCTCTAGCGATGTCTTTAGCCTCTGGATTGATTTCTAAGATTGCGTTTATGTCTATATCGTACTTATGAATCCGTTCCAAATAGGCTGCTACCAAATCTTCTGAGCTGACTACGCCTGCTTCCATAGCCGCTTGCAGCTTTGCAATATCCGCTTCTATTATCCATTCCTGAATTTTGATCTTCATCAGAACAGCTCCTTCAAGTATAATCGCCTTCGGCGTCCTTATAAGGACGGTAAGCGTTTAGCGAGAAATATAAGGATAAAATATAGCGTGAAACGTATACTTTCTTATATTTCAAAATAATGTAATTCTCCCTAGCATAAACCTACCATAAATGATTAGCTCAAGGACATGACGAATTTGACTATAATTATTTAAACCTGTGATTTGACTCCCTCGGCTACAGATGATAGGGTATTTTCGAAGTTAAATTTTTCCGGGAGGGAATGCCCATGACGGAAGTAAAGCTTAGTATCGGATACGACGAATTCGAAGAAGGCCAAAGAATTGGCACTGAAATTGAGAAACTTAGTAGCAGCCCTGAAAGTTCTTCGCTGACAAGTCTAATTATCGGTGATTGGGGGCAAGCCTACGAAAATAGTTCAGAAGAAGTTGTAGAGTCACTGGTTACGCATAGTGCTAGTTTCCCTGCTTTGCGCAAGCTTTTCATAGGCGAGATGGGCTATGAGGAATGCGAGATTTCTTGGATTACCCAAAGTGATCTATCGCCGTTGCTCCCTGCTTTTCCAGAGCTACAGTCACTCACGATTCAAGGTGGGAATGAGCTGAGCCTCTCAGAACTCAAACACGACAAGCTAGAAGAACTGATTATTATAAGTGGAGGCTTAGGTAAAGCCGTTCTTGAACAGATTGCAACTAGCCAATTGCCGAATTTGCGCAAGCTGGAGCTATATCTCGGCGTAGATAACTACGGATTTGACGGCAGCCTAGCAGATCTTCTCCCTCTTATAGAAGTAGGAAAGTTCCCTAAGCTTACTTATCTAGGTTTAAAAAATAGCCAGATCCAAGATGAGATCGCAGGTGCATTAGCAAATGCTCCTATTCTGGATCAGCTAGATACGCTCGATCTATCACTCGGTACCCTAAGCGACGAGGGGGCAGAATTGCTACTAGCCAGCGACAGAATCAAAAAATTAAAAGCATTAAACCTAAGCCATCATTATATGTCTGACGAGATGATTAACCGCTGGAAGCAAAGTGGATTGCCTGTTGATGTTAGCGACAAGCAGGAAAGCGATGATGAGGAAGACTGGCGTTATCCTTCCATCACAGAGTGAGCCTCTCATGAGGCCGATGATCGTTATCGGTATTCCCGGTGATAAACGGACTAGCGGCATCCAGCAAGCGCGTTCCGATCTTGGAATGCCCCCTGCCATTATTTTATCGTACGCTGAGTTTCTGCAAGGAAGATCGTTAGGTGATCTTATGGAAGAGCAGAAGAAACAGATACCCCGTCAGTCCTCCGTTTATAACGGAGTAGATCTCAGTGCAGCTCCCCCGCTACTGAGACTGGAATCGCCTGGCAGCAGCTTCGAGATAGAACGAGCCATTATCGCTCTGGGTGCACCGGATTCGGAAGATATGGACGATTCCCTGCATCCCTTCGCCGATAGGCCTGATCCGCGACCACTCCGCGTGAAGGTAGCCCGTCAATTGAAGGAAATGCAAGGTGTCCTGCATCATCCATCACAATGGTTCCGTGGCTACTGCCGAATGCTGGCTAGACTACAGCGAGAGGCCAACACCGCGTGTCCAGGTTCACTGTGGTTAAATGACCCTACTGACATTGCGGCCATGACCGATAAACGCCAGACACAACAGATTCTGAGCGAGGCAGGGATTCCAATCCCTCGCCCAGTAGGCGAAGATCAGCAGCCTACGGATTATGACTCTCTCCGGGAGATGATGTTATCCCGGCGCATGCACCGGGTATTCATTAAGCTGGCCTTTGGTTCTGCCGCTTCTGGAGTGATCGCCTATCAAATCCATCCTGTGACGGGGGCCGAAATTGCCTTAACAACAGTGGGGGTCGAGGATTACATCACTCGACCACCCATTTACTATAATTCCGGTAAACTGCGACGGTACACGGATACCGCCACAATCTCGGGAATTATGAACTGGATCTACCAGCACGGTGCTTATGCTGAACAATGGATCCCTAAAGCAGGGTTTAAGGGAAAAGCATTCGATATTCGCCAGCTAGTCGTTCTCCGCGAGGCCTGCCACGCGGTTGCTCGGGTCAGCCCTACACCAATTACGAATCTGCATTTACGCAACCAGCGGATGTCTCTTTCGGAAGCCGGTCTGTCTGAATCCGTCCAGGAGCAGGTGCGGAATATCGCTGTGCAAGCACTGGCTGCTTTTCCCCGTTCCGGGGTAGCCGGAATCGATGTACTCGTCTCCGGGGGTTCACAGCAATGTTTTGTCGCGGATGTCAATCCATTTGGCGACTTGCTGTACGATGTGAAATACCGCGGCTGCAGCACCTACGAATGGGAAATGAAGGTATTGTCGGCTAGAGACTATATCACACCTCCCTCCACACCGCTTATAAAGGAAGGATTATCTTAATGGATATGAACACCATCGTCGGCACTCATGACATTCTTATGATCACACTCGATACTCTTCGTTATGATGCTGCTGTTATGGAAGAATCAAACTGCCCGAACTTGTGCGGAACCGGATCATGGGAGAAAAGACATACCCCAGGCAGCTTTACCTATGCGGCTCATCACGCCTTCTTCGGCGGTTTTTTGCCTACTCCAGCCACAACGGATAAGACGGAACATATCCGAATGTTCCATTCCCGAAACACCGGAATGAAGACGCATCCCCATACCTGGCTGTTCGATACACCCGATATCGTATCCGGGCTTGCTGCCGAGGGCTACCGTACGGTTTGTATTGGGGGCGTTATTTTTTTCACCAAAAAAAATCCACTCGCTCGTGTGTTACCAAGCTATTTCCAGCACAGCTACTGGCGGATGACGTTCGGGGTCACCAATCCGCGTTCCACAGAGCATCAGGTGAATCATGCCTTGAAGCTGTTGAAGGATACTCCGGGCGAACAAAGATTGTTCATGTTCCTCAATGTCTCAGCCATCCACGGGCCGAACCATTATTTTATACCCGGTGCTAAAAAGGACTCCGTAGACAGCCAGCGCGCCGCACTCCGCTATGTGGATGGTGAACTGGGCCGGTTGTTCGATGCCTTCCGGGAACGCGGTAATCCTACCTTCTGTCTGGCGTTTTCTGATCATGGAACCGCTTTTGGCGAAGATGGCTATCAAGGGCATCGCTTGGCTCACGAGACCGTATGGAACGTCCCTTATCGGGAATTTATTTTATAAAAGGAAAGGATGGAGAACTGTTATGACGTTATCGTCCTTCTCTTTAGAAGAGCTTCACGGGTGGAAAGACAATATTACTGCTAACCCTTACCGATCTTATCTGTATTCCTATCCACACAAAACAGCTTACAGGGATCTACAGCCTCCGATACCACTAGAATCCTTATGGCGAGATGAGCCTGCAGAATCTTTTTTTCTATATATGCATATCCCGTTTTGCGGTGCTCGCTGTGGATTCTGCAACCTGTTCACCTTGCCTGATAAACGCGCGAATGTTCACGCTACATACGTAGACGCGCTAGAACGTCAAGCCAAGCAGTGGGCCGCGTTCACCAAACATAAGCCGTATGCCCGTTTCGCGATTGGTGGTGGAACACCTACATTATTGGCGGCAGATCAACTGCGCCGTTTGTTCCACATTGCCGTTGATACGATGGGCCTAGATACGAGCTCAGCCTCCATCTCGGTGGAAACTTCACCGGAGACGATCACCGAAGAGAAGCTGAATATTCTAAAAGAATATACGGTGGATCGGGTCAGTATGGGCATTCAAAGCTTTGTCGCGGCTGAATCGGCGGCCATCTATCGCCCACAAAATCCGGATGAGGTGTATCGCGCACTGGAGCTGCTGGGAAAATATGATTTTCCCATTCTAAATTTGGATTTGATCTATGGTCTTCCGGGGCAGACCGTCGATTCTTGGCTGTATTCGCTAAATCAGACGCTTAGCTATGATCCTGAGGAAATCTTTATTTATCCGCTCTATACCCGTGAGCATACCATCGTAAAGCCTGATGATATCCAGCGTCAGGAAGATATTCGCCTAGACTGCTACAAGGCCGCTGGGCAGCTGCTTAAAGCCAGAGGTTATCGCCAATATTCCATGCGCCGTTTCGCCAAGGAAACCGCAGGAACGGATAAACGCATTCTTGACTACAGCTGCCAGGAAGAAGGAATGGTCGGGCTAGGCTGCGGGGCTAGGTCTTATACCCGCAATGTGCATTACGCTTCCCGTTATGGGGTGAGCCGTAAAGCAACCGAGAGCATTATTGCCGATTACGTCAGTGCAGATCGTTACGATACGGCAGATTACGGAATTGTGCTAAGTCTAGAAGAACAGAAGCGCCGCTTTATTCTAAAGGCGATTTTACATAGTGAAGGTCTGAGGCTTGAAGATTATAGTCTGCGCTTCGGAAATTCACTCTGGAGTGATTATCCTGAACTGTCTAACCTGCTTCATACCGGCTTAGGGAAAGAAGAAGATGGAGTATTACGCCTCACTACTGAAGGCATGGGCTACTCCGATTCCATCGGTGATTGGTTTATTTCAGGAGAGATACGAGAGCAGATGGAAAGGTTCGTATTGCCATGAATGCGGTCCTCTACTACCGTGGGTCTCTCACCTCCTGCAACTATGACTGCCCCTACTGTCCTTTCGGCAAAACAAGAGACAGCGCAGCCACTCTCGCGAAGGATCGACAAGGATTGGAAACCTTTGTCGAGTGGGCCTCTCTGCAAGGTACAGCGGGCCATCGGTTGTCTATCTTTTTCAATCCTTATGGCGAAGGTCTGATTCATCGCTGGTACAAAGAAGCGATGGTCTTGCTCTCCAATATGGAGCATGTGGAGAAGGTAGCGATTCAGACGAACCTTTCAGCAAATCTTGACTTCATTCATAAGCTGAATCGAAACAAGGCTGCCTTTTGGGCTACTTACCACCCCGGACAGGTGAGCGAGGATAAGTTTCTAACGCAATGCATGACTTTGTATGAGAATAATGTGCCTTTCAGTGTAGGGAGCGTTGGGATCCGCAGCGCCTTTCCTGCTATAGCCTCGCTTCGCGCAGCATTACCGGAGAGTGTATATCTATGGGTCAATGCTTATAAAGATAAACCGGATTACTATACTGCCGAGGATCTTTCCATTCTTAGCAAAATTGATCCGCATTTTGCTGTGAATGCTATGGATTACGAGAGCCTTGGTCAAACCTGCAACGCTGGAAATGAAGTCTTTTATGTACAAGGCGCTGGACTGGTGAAACGCTGCTATAAGGACAGAGGTGTCATAGGCAATCTCTACCGCGATGGCTTGGAAGGCCTATCCGCTGTAAGAGCCTGCCGAATGAAGGTATGCGACTGTTATATCGGTTATATTCATATGCCAGAGCTGAAGCTGCACAACATCTATGGATCAGGTCTGCTCGAACGGATCCCTTATGGCGCTATGAATCATTGAGGCGAGAATTTGCAGTAAGGTTAACTGCATGTTAAATTTCAAGAAATAGAGCCCTGTCAGTATTTCTAGACAGGGTTTCTTGTCTTCGTGTGGAATATGAAAAGTAGCCCTCGTCTACAGGGCGACAGCAAACACTAAGTTGGAGGGATGAATAGCTGATGAAAAACATTATTAATTTTGCGCATCGCGGCGCATCGGCAGTGTGTCCGGAAAATACTATGGCAGCGTTCCGCAAAGGTCTTGAGTTAGGTGCAACCGGGATTGAAACCGATGTACAAATGACCAAGGATGGCGGGCTTGTTCTTATTCATGATGAAACCCTAAACCGTACGACAAGCGGAAGCGGCTATGTGAAGGATAAAACCCTTGCAGAAATTCTGGAAGTGGACGCGGGCTCTTGGTTCAGTCCCGAGTTCAAAGGCGAGAAACTCCCCTTGCTAGAAGATTTGTTAGATCTGCTGCAAGGTCGAGATACAGTACTGAACATCGAGTTTAAAAATGGTACTTTCTTTTACCCGGGTATGGAGGAAAAGGTTATCGCGGCTGTACGGGAGTTCAAGATGAGCGATCGCGTGATTTTTTCGAGCTTCAACCATTATTCACTAGCTCACAGTAAAACGATCGCACCTGAGATCAAGACAGGAATTCTATACGGGGAAGGTCTGTATCGTCCTTGGGATTATGCAGCTTCGCTTGGCGCAAACGCACTACATGCTTATCATCAAGCGGTACTTCCTGATTTCGTCGAAGAAGCAGCTAAGCATGGCATCGCTTATCATCCTTGGACCGTTAATGATCCAGAACGGATGAAGGCTTTAATCGAAGCTGGAGTGTCAGGTATTATTACAGATCATCCAGATGTGCTCGCTGGGCTTCTAGCTAAATAATAAGGGAGTGTGACTGTGTGAAAAAAGTCTGGTTGCTCGGATTCGGCTTTTTCAGCATCAGCATTACGTGGAGTCTGTATAACGCATTTGTACCCTTTTTTCTAGAAAAATACGTACATAGTGTGGCACTTATCAGCTTCTTGATGACGATTGATAATTACTTTGCCTTATTCCTGCAGCCTTGGATTGGCAACCGTAGTGACCGCACTACCTCGCGTTTTGGACGCAGAATGCCTTATCTTATGATCGGTATGCCTTTCGCTGCCGTGCTAACCATGCTGATTCCGTTTCATACCGGACTATTTACACTTCTGTTGTTTATGATGCTAATGAATCTGGCCATGAGCTTATACCGTTCACCAACCGTCGCCCTTATGCCGGACATTACGCCAGAAGAGCAGCGTACAAAGGCCAACGGGCTGATTAATTTCATGGGTGGGTTCGGTTCTATACTCGCTTTCGGCGTAGGTTCGATCCTGTATAAATCAAATCCAGCGCTTCCGTTTATCGTTGCTGGACTGATTACCTTGTTATGTCTGTTTATCGTATCACGCTTCATAAAAGAAAATCGGGATGGCGTAAACGTGCAAATGGAGCTTCCTTCAGAAGCAGCTACTGCCACCAAGCCAACTCGTATTTCCTTTCGAAGTCAGCTTGACCGTACCACAGTATTTTTGCTAGCGGCGATTTTCTTCTGGTTCGTAGCATATCAAGGCGTTGAGACACTGTTTACCTTATATGGCAAACATCATCTCGGCCTAAGCGAACAGGCGGCCTCTTTCTCACTCACTTTCTTCTCTTTGGCTTTTGTGCTATTCGCCATTCCGAGCGGTTGGCTGGGCGGAAGATTCGGGAAGAAAAAAATGATCATCATCGGCGTATGCGGACTAATGACCATTTTTGCTCTCGTCGGTTTTGCAAAGGACTTATTGCTCCTTCGAGGGTTACTGTTGCTAGGTGGAGTCTTCTGGGCTTGTATTAATATCAATTCCTATCCTTATGTTGTGGCAACAGGGACAGAAGAGAGTATTGGTACACGAACAGGGATGTATTATCTCGTCTCTTCCCTTGCGGCCATCAGTTCGCCTCCACTATTGGGACTTATGATTGATATCTTTGATTACTCGATCCTGTTCTACGTGGCGGCGATTAGTATGGCAGTTGCTCTTGTCTGCTTGTTCCTCATGAAAGGCCGCAAGGATGTGACTAACAGCATTCATTCGCCTGGCGCATAATTTCATTTCAAGTAGAATAGTTAGTCCAATAAAAATAGCGGCAGTCTAGGACCTATTGTAGAGGTCCATGGCTGCCGCTTGTATTTTACACCAACTCATGCTAATTCTTATAGACGGAGTAACGCCCCGTACCAAGCTGTTTGGCAGCGTACATCGCTGTATCTGCTTCATTTAGCAGCCTAAAATGATCCACCTTACCATGACTTATGCTGATCCCTATACTCATGGATACGAACAAGTTATGTTCGCCAAGCTGGTAACTCTTAGTCGTCTTCTCCAGAATCCGCACAGCAAGCTGCTCCGCTTCCTTCTGAGTGCTACCTTTGGCGACAATCACAAATTCATCCCCGCCGACGCGGAAAATATGACGTTTTCTTTTGCTGGAGAATTGAATTAGGTTTTTACCCACTTCTTGCAGCAGTAAGTCCCCCACATGATGCCCCAAGCTGTCATTGATCGATTTGAAACGATTCAGATCCAGAAACAAAACGGCAAGCTGCTCATTTACTTTGCATCGATCCCAAAAATGATCCATTCCATTCTTATTCAATAACCCCGTTAAAGCATCCTTATACGCCAGTTCTTTCAATTGCTCTCTTTCAGCCAATACTAGATTCATGCGTGTAAGTAAAAACATACATAGGGCTATCGTAAGACTATAGACCAACAGCGGTATAATAACCCCATCATCGGCCACTTCATTTCCCAGTAAGGTTTCTACACCTAGCTGGTGCATGATCCATAGGGAGGCGACGATAATGATCACGGAAAGACCGGTATGAATCGCTCTTTTTTGAGGCGTTTTAGATGAAATATCCCGGTAAAGTCTTAGCACTAAATAACCGGCCGCTGCTGCGATGAGAATAGAGAATAACGTTTGTAAGTAAATCTGGACCTCTGCCACCTTAAATTCGCACATCCTTCTGACTACAAAAATGATTAACTATCTGAGCAATTACTATATTAAAATGCTCTGAACATTATCTGAACACTAATTATATCTTCAAATGCCGTGCACAATTGTATAGTTCGCAATTCCATGTCGAATCGGATTTAATAATCCGAGTGATAGATGTATTACTCAGCAAAACAGTTACATTCAGTTCTGGAAAAAGTCTTCTAAGACTACTCCGTAAAATCGCACCATGGCTAACGACCAATATACGACTGCCCGGATGTTTCTCCGCGATATCTTCGATAGCCTGACTGCCTCTGATCTCACTAGCCTCCGGACTTTCCAGTCCCAAATCTAACTTCTTCCACTCACTTCCCCATCGTTCAACGCGATCTTGTTCCGTAGTACCTTCAATCTGCCCTGCGTTCATCTCACGGATCC
This sequence comes from Paenibacillus sp. FSL R5-0744, assembly GCF_037972555.1. Lineage (NCBI taxonomy): Bacteria > Bacillati > Bacillota > Bacilli > Caryophanales > Paenibacillaceae > Paenibacillus > Paenibacillus sp. FSL R5-0744. Next base: position 1,239,910 of record NZ_CP150228.1, on the reverse strand, counting down.
CTGGTACTAAACCGGCGATCTCCATGCCAAGCCTTGTTGCAATTACCTCTGCTGTTTGTCGCGCTCTAAGCAGATCACTCGAATATAAATAGTCCCATTGTTCAGTGCTGAGCCGTTCAGCAAGAAGAACCGCCTGCTGCACACCCTCAGCATCCAATGGATTATCCGTATGCCCTTGCGCTCTGCCTTCTTTATTCCACGCGGTACTTCCATGGCGAATTAAACCTATTGTAGTCATAAAGATCTCCCTTTAGTTGTTGAGTTCTAGTACTATTCTTGTAATGGTATCTACATTCTATCAGAATCTTTCCATGGATATTTGAAAAATGAGGTTATCCATGTTTTAGAACTTGAGGTATAATAAACCTTACCGCTTTTTACATCAGCTACAGGATAAGGAGATTTTGGTTCATATGAAAAAGTTATTGTTTCCGTTCTTTCTCGCATTTCTACTATGTTTGGTTCCGGTTTACACAGTTTGTTCCTCCACTGCAGGTGCTGCTCCGGTTCCGAAAAACACCGTGTATGTGACCAAGAATAATCACTCGTACATCCCGCTGCGTCTCTTAAATAATTTCACTGGTATACATGCTGAAATGAATGCTAGTGACAAACGTATAACCATTACGAACGCAGACACTAAGATTACACTTACTGTAGGACAAGCAGCTGCGCTAGTCAACGACAAGCCAGTTACACTAACCGATTCCGCTTTTAGTGATAACGGTACGGTATATATCCCTTTGTCCTTTATCAGCAAAACGTTGGGCTTTCAATTAGAGTGGAATCAGGAAGCCTCTTCTGTAACCCTTACTAATAACGGGATTTCATCAACGGTACCTGTACTGACTGGCGCACTTATCAAAGCAGATTCTTCCCCCGTTGTCAGTGCTAGTAAAACTTTCAAGGTGGGCGGCAGATCCTTCAAAGCCCAAACGGTTACGGTATCCCTACTGCATCCTAAAGTGAAGCTCGACGTTGTACTAGCAGGAAATACGGTGGGAAAAGTGGAAGACCTGAGCAGTCTAGCCAAGCGCAATAATGCCGTAGTGGCTATTAATGGTACGTTCTTTGATGCCTATACTAAAGGGGCCTACAAAGCTCCTTACGGTTACATGGTCAGTGGTGGAAAAATGCTCAAAAACAGCTCTGGAGATCGCCGCACGATTTTCACCTATGACAGCAATCACCTGGCCTCACTTATTCCCGGACTAGAGTTTACGAACCATTTCGCTTCCGGATCTATGGAAGGGGCGCTCCAAGCCGGACCACGTCTGCTTGTGAATGGTAAGGTATCTCTTAATGTTGCGGCAGAAGGCTTCAAAGATGCCAAAATCTTAACAGGCGGCGGAGCCCGCAGCGCACTCGGCCTCACTCGCGACCACAAGCTAATTCTGCTAACTACTGGTGGAGCTACTATCCCACAGCTCGCAGAAATGATGAAGCAGGCTGGAGCGTATCAAGCCATGAATCTGGATGGCGGCGCATCGAGCGGATTATACTACAATGGCAAATATCTCACGACCCCTGGGCGCCAGATTAGCAACGCAATTGTGGTTAAATATCAATAGAATGATCTAGCCAGCGGCACGAACGAGCGTTGTGCTAGGTTCGGCTTCTACTTCTAAGAATACTTTTTTTGATGCATCTATTGCAGTTTGTGCAATAGATGCATTCTTTTTTATAGGAAAATAGGATTCTGTTGTACTTTGTACATTAGAATTCGACCTATTTGTAATAATAAGACGTTTTGGTAACCAATTGGTTGCAGGATGTGCAATAGAATCAAATCCCAATGTCTTTTTGATAGAATCTATTGTACAAAGTCCAACTATTCCTCATATTATTTTTCGGCAGCTAGACGTCCTTTTTGCATGATTTTCCTAGTCCGTGTTACTGTATAACCGTGTGAACCACTGCATTCTTATATTTGATCAAAGGAGCACAACTATGGAGACTATTCTAATCATAGAGGACGATGCTAAGCTCGCAAGCCTACTAAGCACGTATCTATCTAAATATGAATTTCGTACGGTGATAGTAGAGGATTTCAACAGGGTACTAGAGATTTTTAATGACACCCATCCTGACCTTGTTCTGCTGGACGTTAACCTGCCTAAATACGACGGGTTTTATTGGTGTCGCCAGCTTCGCACTACCTCACTCTGCCCTATTCTTTTCATATCCGCTCGGGATAGTGGAATGGATCAGGTGATGGCGCTAGAAAATGGCGGGGATGATTACATCACCAAGCCTTTTCATTATGAAGTCGTACTTGCCAAAATCCGCAGCCATTTACGCAGAGCTTACGGCTCTTACTCACAAATTCAAGAGGAACGGACGCTCCAAGCCGGAGAACTAATTCTTTATCCTGAACGGTTTGTGATTCAATATGGCGGGCAATCCAGCGAACTGACACAGAAAGAAGCGGTTCTACTGGAAGCCTTATTGCTAAAAGAAGGACGAGTTGTTAACCGGGAGCGTCTGCTAGATCTCATGTGGAAGGATCAGCATTTCATTGATGACAATACATTAAATGTCTATATTACCCGTGTCCGCAAAAAGCTCAAGGATCTCGGTCTTGGCGATATTGTGGAAACCGTAAGAGGCGCTGGCTATCGGCTTAATGTCATTAAGGATATCTCATGAAGCTATTTTGGAGGGACCAGATTTCGCTAATCCTTTTCTATCTGTTTCAAATGCTACTTATTCCTTTGCTATATTGGCTGTCTGGTGAGAACAGACCGATCTCTATCATGCTCTATGGAATCGCTCTGAGCACCGTAGTTCTTTTACTATTTTTAGGCTACCGATATGTTCAGCACCGGAGATTGTATGCAGCATTAAGTGATCCTATGGACATGCTCCAAAAGCATCTCGTATCCTTAGGGGACACTCCACTTGCCGAAGCGATCCATGAGTTATTACAGCTTATTGACCGCCAGTATCAGGAGCAGGTAAATGGGCATGTCCGCCAAATGGATCAGCATATCGTATTCATGAACCGCTGGGTTCATCAGATGAAGACCCCACTTTCAGTCATTCAGCTTTCGCTAGAGGATCTTGAGGATGAGGCTGCTATAAGTATTCAGGAGGAATTGGAACGTCTGCGCAGAGGGCTGGAAATGGTGATTTATACTTCAAGGCTGGATCAATTTGAGGATGATTTCCAAGTGGAGCCGCTAGTTCTCAGTAAAGTGGTTAGTGAATCTGTAGCTGAGAACCGCAGGCTTTTCATCCGAAGAGGCATAAAGGTAAATATACAAATCAATCCTAACTTCACCGTATATAGTGATGCCAAATGGTTAATGTTTATGCTAACCCAAATCTTGACCAATGCTGTGAATTACACCTCCGGCAACGATAAAACCGTAATCCTTTCATCAAAGCACATCGGAACGGATTTCTTACTTAATATTACAGATCAAGGTATCGGCATTTCTCCTGAAGACCTCAAACGAGTGTTTAATCCATACTTCACCGGTGAACGTGGACGCCAATACCATGAGTCAACAGGAATGGGACTGTATCTAGTGCGAGAAATTTGCATCCGGCTAGGACATACTGTGGAGCTTCAATCTAAGCTTGGAGAAGGCACTACAGTCCAAATTACATTTCACAACAGTGACCATTTACAGAAATAAGATCGGAGGGTACTTCTAGTCATACTTAACTTATGGCTACGGAGCCCCTCTTCTTTATGTATGACCTACTCGCTTCACGTACGAACATAACCTTAAACGGGTTGTAAGATAACGTTAAGGTAAATCCATAGCAGCACATAGCCCGATCTTGTAAATTATATACATAACACGTCCCCGCTTAAGGACGGATGAAATTAGATTGTAATGGAAGGAATGATAGGAATGGATGTTTTAGAAGTCAAAGGTCTTAATAAGGTATATCCGGGCAAAGTAAAGACACAGGCCCTCACCGATATTCATCTTAGCATTGAAAGCGGCGAATTTGTTGGCATCATGGGCCCCTCAGGGAGCGGCAAAACCACTCTGCTTAACATGGTGTCTACCATCGATCAGCCCTCCTCAGGTGAGGTGAATATCAACGGCAGCAATCCTTATCTTTTGAACAAAAAAGACCTTGCTCACTTTCGTCGCAGAGAACTCGGTTTTGTATTTCAAGACTTTAACCTCCTGGAGACTTTAACGGTAGCCGAAAATATCGTGCTTCCTCTAACGCTGGATAATCGCAAGCTCTCCGAAATGGAAGCCTTGCTGCAAAAGGTCGCTGCACGCTTGAACATTACGGAAATTTTGAATAAACGCACCTATGAAATATCCGGCGGACAACGGCAGCGGACAGCGATTGCCCGTGCCATTATTACTTCGCCTTCGATCATTCTAGCAGATGAACCCACAGGGGCACTTGATTCTAATTCCTCACGAATTGTGATGGAGTCGCTAGAGGATATTAACTGCAAAGAAGGCACTACGCTAATGCTCGTGACACATGATCCGCTGGCAGCGAGCTACTGCAATCGGATTATTTTTATAAAAGATGGGAAGCTAGCAGCCGAAATTCACCGGGGAGATAACCGCCAAGCCTTCTTCCAAAAAATTATCGACACACTTTCATTCTGGGGAGGGAATAGTCATGAACTTTCCTCAATTCGCGTTTAACAATGTGAAGCGTAATTCTCGGGCGTATTTTGCCTTTTTCTTAAGTAGTGCTTTTATGGTCATGATCTTCTTTTCATATTCCGTCTTTATTTATCATCCTGGGGTTGCCAGTATCGAGCTAGGTACAAATTCAGCCGCTGGTATGAAAATCGCTTCTTATATTGTGTTTGTCTTTGCTTTCTTTTTCGTTCTTTACTCGATTAGTGCATTTCTGAAACTTCGTAATCTGGAGTTCGGCATACTAATGATGTTAGGTGCACGTTCCGGTCAGATCAACAAACTGATTCTTATAGAAAATATGCTGATCGGACTACTGTCCATAGTAACAGGTATGTCTTTCGGCATGCTTTTATCCAAGTTATTTTTGCTGCTCAGCACGACCATTATGGGAATGGATCATTTACCCTTCTATTGGCCAGTTAAACCGCTGTTGATCACATCTATTTCGTTTATCTCACTGTTTCTGGTCATCTCTATCTTCACATTGTTATTTATCCGCAAACATCAAGTCCTTGATCTGTTAAAAGGAAGTGTTAAACCTAAAAAGGAGCCCCGTGTGTCTTGGCTGCTCTCACTCCTTGGGCTTCTGTTATTGACGGCAGGGGCACTCGCCATTCGAAAGCAATTGTCTCCAATTACGTTATTAGTTGCTGCTGTCACGGGGATCGCAGGTACCTATTTCTTCTACTCTCAGCTGTCCGTACTCGGAATACGTCTGCTTAAACTAAGCCGCAAGCGACTTTGGCGCGGAACCAACCTGTTATGGATTTCCGAGATGAGTTACAAGATCAAAGATAATGCAAGAATGCTGTTTCTTGTAACGGTTGTAACCTCGCTTGCTTGCATGGCGTCAGGATTTATTTTATCGATTAATCAAGCAAACGTAGAACTCTATAAAAATAGTCCATTCGCTATGGAGTATTCGATTTATAAACCAGGGAAAACTCCCCCTGACTTAGAACCCATTCATAATAAATTACAAAACGCTAAAATGGAGTATACAGAGAATAAAATCGAGCTAATCTCTGCCTCCATTCAGAGTCTGGGTAAAGAAGCTACCCAAAGCATTGATTTAATATCCTGGTCCCAGTTCAATCAGTTAACTTCAAAAATGGATATGTCCGAAGTTGCTCCCTTATCTGACAAAGAAGCTGTCTTACTGCTAAACCCTCAGGTGGATTCACAGAACTATACTATTAATCAAAAGATTCTGCTGAAGGTTCAAAACGATGCGGAGCTTATGCTGAAAGAGGTACGAATTCCGAAGAGCCATCCCATGGGGCAATATTCAAGCTCACTCTTAATTGTAGATGACAGCTTGTACAAGAATATCTCTTCTTCAGCAGCGAAGTACACGAGATCATATGTGAAATATCTATATAAAATCCCTGCTTGGGACGGTCCACTACCTGTGGATACCTCACCTGAAACCATCATCACCAATGAACTGATCCAGTGGAGTAGAGATTCCAACAATACCAACAATCAATATATCTCCATATTAAATGCTCGAGCAGATGATTATCTAACTACCAAACAAGGCACGGCTATGCTTAGCTTTATAGGGATCTTTATCGCGCTTATCTTCTCACTTTCTTCAGCCAGCTTCCTCTTCTTCAAGCTTCATACTGAGCTGAATGCAGATAAGCAAATGTTTAATGCCTTGTCTAAAATCGGTTTAAGCGTCAAAGAAATGTCTGCTTCTGCCACCAGACAAATCTCTGTGCTGTTCTATATTCCGATCATTGTCGCTACCATCCAGACGCTTGTCGTCATCCGACCGGTATTGAAGCAAATTAGTATCACGAATGTAACGGTACCTGTCCTAATTACATCTGGTGCATTCCTTGCTGTGCAAACTATATATTTCATCATAGCGCGATCACGCTACATACAAAGTCTCAAGAAGATGATGGTATAAAGAATATGGTGAAAAGAATCGTAACACTCGATGTGCTCCGTGGCTTTGCTCTAATGGGTATCATCTTCATAAACATTCGTCAGATGGTATTCGGTACGATGGAATTTAACTCGCTCGATTTGCAGATTATTCGTTTTCTTGATGTAGCAGTGGATCACCGATTTTTTGTGATATTCTCATTTTTATTCGGTGTTGGCTTTCAGTTATTCTTATCCCGGGCTGAAGCTAAAGGGGAGTCTAAGCCCCGTTTATTATTTCTGCGTAGGCTGTTCATTTTATTTCTAATCGGTCTGGTGCACCATTATTTCCAACCCGGTGAAACCTTGCTCATCTATGCAGTCATTGGACTGGTTCTCCTTCCTTTTTATAAGTTAAAGTCAAGTTTTGTATTGATTGCAGGCATTGTGGTCACCCTTGCAGGTCTCTACTTAGGCCCGATAGTGGTAACGTTTGGTATGTTTCTGCTTGGGCATTGGAGTGGTCTGATTGGATTATTTCAGAATCCGTCACGGTATAAGCTAGGATTACGGATCACCCAAGTGGTTTCTCTGCTGCTAATCATTCCGATGTATTTTGCGCAACAGAGTATCATGGATAAAACAGGCGCTCTGGATGTAGCTTTCGCAGTAGGCGGACTTCCAGTCAGTATTTTTTATGTGACAACGCTAACCCTACTCATGCGCCATGGAGTTGTACAGAAACTACTTGCGCCCCTAGCTTCTCTAGGCAGAATGGCTTTAACCAATTATTTATTGCAAACCGTTATTATACTAACACTATCCAATCTGCTAGATTGGCCTGGTACAGTGCATGTATCGACACAGATGATTGCAGCGGCGGCCATACTGCTTCTACAAATCATATCTAGTACCCTTATTCTCAAACGGTTCCGGATGGGACCGGTAGAATATTTATGGCGACTCGGAACTTATGGCAAAAAACGTATGGTTAAACAGCAATAAGATCCTATCGAAAGGATTCTGGCTGATCTATGAGCATTTTGCTATAGTTGAACTACTAATTTCTGCAGCAAGGAGGCTCCAGATTTATGTCCAAGGCTGATCATATGTTATCCATTCTTTGGATGCTCAAGCAGCGGGGAAGAACCGCCGGAGAACTAGCAGAAGCGTTAGAGATCAGTGTTCGGTCTGTGTACAGATACATCGATGCGTTATGCATCAGTGGTGTACCCGTTATTGCGGATAGCGGGCCTGGTGGCGGTTACAGCTTACCAGAGCATTTTATTGAGGCTCCATTATTCTTTGACTCCGAAGAGCAGCGTGCCCTTCTACAAGCTTCTTCTTTTGCCAGGGGGACCGGATATCCTTATGTTGAAGCTCTGGACCGAGCCCTATCCAAGTTGAAAAGATACAGCAATGCCCAGCAATTAGAACAAATGGAGCGCCATGAGAATGGCATTGAGACGATCCATTCTCCTTCCCCGCCGCTTAGCCATCTGATTCAAGAATTGGAATTGGGGACAGCGAATGGATACACCCTGCAAATGGAATATCGTAAGGGTAATGGAGAAACCAAATCATCCCGTGCCATTGATCCTTACGGACTTGTACTCTGGAAGGGCCAATGGTACACCGTAGCTTACTGCTACGAGAGACATGAGATTCGTAGTTTCAGGGTGGATAGAATCATTGAACTGCACCGTACAGAAGCTGTGTTCGCCCGTCCTGCTGACTTCTCTGCACGTGATTTTTTGTTAAAGAGCTTACTGCCTGCACGCAATACTGAAAAGAAACTAGTTACAGTAGTCATCGCATCCGACGAGGGAGTCTTGAATGATCTATGCAGTCATTGGTTGTTCGGACATACGCTGGTACAGCGCATGGAAGGACAAGCCCGCTTTCAAGTGGACGAAACTTCTTTACTGACTTATGCACCCTATTTCTTGTTGCCTTATGGAACCACATTACGAATCATGGAGCCTTCCTCACTAAGAGAAAGACTAGCCTCCATAGCCTCCAATTTAGCAGCTCATTATAAGACATAAATTACTTTAGGATCACTGACCGTAGTTGTCAGTGATCCTTTTGTATAGTGTAAATGAGTCTGAGGGAATAAATGAACCTATAAATCAAGGAGGAATAACGAATGAAGGAACTACACTATGAATTTTATATTGGCGGAACACCTGAGCAGGTATGGGAAACCTTAATCTCTCCGGAAGCTACGAAGCAGATTTATTACGGCAGCGTTATTCGTTCAACCTTCAAAGAAGGAGAATTACTGGAATACATCGGACCGGGTGCAGATGGAGATGAAACGCTGCATGTCTATGGGACTCTGCTGGAGTTCACCCCACAAAAAGCACTGCGTTTCACACATAAGGTCGGCCCCTCCTATCATAAAGGACATGAAAGATATGAGTCGCGTATTTCTTGGCTGCTTGAACCGGTGGGCGGAACTACTAAGCTCACGCTTATCCATGATGAATGGCATCCTGAAGATCCTTCGTATGCAGGCAGCATCAGCGCTTGGTGGCAGGTTCTAAGTAATACCAAGACTTTAGTAGAGACTGGACGCACGCTTGATTTTGGAAGCTGGACGTAACTTCACGGCTAATAAAAACTTGGATTAGACTATCCCAATTAAAGACAAGCCTATAAGTAGACTCAACCTTAGCCCCTCGGCTGGAGAGCGCAAGCCTTCTTTCCGTTAGGGGCTTTTTTGAGCCTGAATTAATTTTGCCTTAAGGAAACATTTTTGTTGCAGGGACAAAGTTGTTCACATATACTAATATTGTGTCAGACCACAAGAAAAATTCCAATGCACAAAACAATAACCATAAAAATACAAATATTAATAAATGAAAGAAGGGGATCTAATGTCTGGAGCTAGTATTCCTTTATCAGAAGCGGCTAAAGGAAGCACACTGCGTATCAGCGGCATTGAAGTTCAGGGTGTGCTTAGAAGAAGATTACTGGATCTCGGGTTTGTAGTCGGTAATGCCGTTGAGGTGTTACGGCGTAGTCCCTTAGGAGATCCTATAGCTTTTCGGGTAAGCAACACGACCATTGCATTACGTAGAGAAGAAAGCTCTTTAATATTTGGAGAAGTCATCGGAGGTGTAGAAGCATGAGTCATTTCACAGTCGCTTTTGCAGGCAATCCTAACACTGGCAAAAGCACGCTTTTCAATCTGCTGACCGGCATGCGCCAGCATACAGGAAACTGGGCAGGTAAAACCGTCATTACCGCTGAAGGCGAGTTTAAGCATAAGGACCATACGTACCTCGCAGTAGATCTTCCTGGTACGTATTCGCTGTACTCGAATTCTGCTGATGAAGAAGCGGCTAGAGATTATATTATTTTTGAACAGCCCGATGTGACACTAGTTGTTCTCGACGCTACCTCGCTAGAACGAAATCTCAACCTTGCCTTGCAAGTGCTGGAGATTACCGGGCGGGCTGTAGTCTGCATCAACCTCATCGACGAAGCCCGTAAACTTGGTATCGACATCAATCTGAAACGTATTTCCAAACGTCTCGGCGTGCCTGTTGTAGCGATATCAGCTCGCAATAAAATCGGTATTGAGGCGTTATTGGATCAGGTGGAGCGAGTGGCTACAGGCGCATTCACTGCACAGCCACTGCGTATTACGTACAACGAGGAGATTGAACGAGGAATTGCAGAGCTTACACCGCTGGTAGAACAAACCATTGGCAGCAAATACCCGGCCCGCTGGATTGCATTGCGCCTGTTAGATGGTGATGACAGCCTTCTTACCTCACTTAAAGAGAATATGAAGAATAAAGAATTACCTGAAGTAAAGGAGGTCATCGGTCATGGAGTCACCGCATATCACTAAGGGATTAGATCCTCTAGATTCCTTGCTGTCCACAGCGAAAAAGCTCGCTGACGGCGGAGCGATACGGGATGAGATTGTCAGTGGTATCTATGGCGTATCCGCAGGCATCTGCGGGGATGCAGTCACCTATAAGGATAAGAAGAAGCTGAACAGCACTTATAAGCTAGATAATATCGTAACTTCAAAAATATGGGGATTCCCCATTATGCTCGCCATCCTCGGTATCGTATTCTGGATTACGATTGCCGGCGCCAACTATCCTTCAAGCTGGCTTGCTTCCTTCTTCGGCTTCATCGAAGGTTATCTCACTGCCGGATTTGAGGCGATCCATGCCCCCGCTTGGCTACACGGTGTACTTGTTCTGGGATTATATCGAGGAACCTCTTGGGTCATCAGCGTCATGCTGCCGCCAATGATGATATTTTTCCCAGTGTTTGCGCTGCTTGAGAATTTCGGGTATCTGCCGAGGGTTGCTTTTAACATGGATCGGTTGTTCAAAAAATCAGGTGGTCACGGCAAGCAAGCTTTGACCATGTCTATGGGTTTCGGCTGTAATGCCGCCGCGATCCTCTCCACCCGAATCATCGAATCGCCGCGTGAACGGATGCTCGCGATTTTGACTAACAATTTCGTTCCATGTAACGGCCGCTGGCCGACATTAATTCTATTGTCTTCCTTATTCATGGCAGGAGCGGCTACGACAGGCGCACTCCGTACCCTCACCACCGCCTCCGTACTTATGGGGATGGTGCTGATCGGCATCATCGTTACCCTGACGGTTTCCTGGGTCATGTCCAAAACTGCGCTACGCGGTGTTCCAACGCACTATACACTAGAGCTCCCGCCCTATCGTCGTCCACAAATTTGGAAGACCATACTTATTTCCTCTAAAGATAAGTCCCTTAATGTACTTACTCGTGCCATCGTCGTTGCTGCCCCTGCCGGTATTATCACTTGGATTCTTGGCAACCTGTTTGTTGGTGGAGATTCTGTCCTGAATCATATGGCTGCATTCTTCGATCCTTTTGCACACATGCTCGGCATGGATGGCTTTATCATTATGGCGTTTATTCTTGGACTTCCTGCGAATGAAATCGTACTGCCCATTCTGCTTATGGGCTATATGTCCTCAGGTGCTATGGTCGATATCGATAGCTTGGGCAGCATCAAAGATGTCTTTTTATCACATGGCTGGACTTGGCTGACCGCACTTAATATGATGTTGTTCTCCCTGCTCCACTATCCTTGCGGCACTACACTCGTGAACATCTATAAGGAGACGAAAAGCATGAAGTGGGCTGTTCTCTCAGCAGTCATCCCGCTTGGCATCGCCATTGGTGTTACGTTTGCTGTCGCTCAGCTTGCTCGGTTATTCGGGTGGGTGTGACGAAGCTTGTAGCATGAATTCATCTTACAGCAGCGAACTTTAACTGATTTCAACTTACATTAGCTAAATTTACTTTGTCTCACCTTACAACATCTAATGTTCACCGTATTTCACAAAATTCTGCCCTCCTTGAACTCATAATTAGGGAAATTCTCCCCCAAATTCGAACTTTATAAGCGCAAATTAAACTTTTTGCGGAAATTCTCCCTAATAATTAGTCGATTATAGGAAAAATAGGGCATTTCCGCAGAATTTTAGGGAGGAATTCCCCAATTATCGATCATATAGAGAAAAATACGATTAAATCAGGGAGATTCTCCCTAATTATCGATAATATCGAGTAAACCACGACAATTTTAAGAAGGATTTCACTTACTTCGAGTTTTGATGACCCGAGCTATACTTAAGCACCAGTACCCACACCGCCCACCACCTATTTAAGGTCAGCTCAAACAAATAAGCGGTCGCCCAAACAACTCCCGGGCGACCGCTTATTTCATCACGACATAACGTGAACCTACAGTTAAAGCGTTATTTCTTACGCGTTCCACCATCTCTACGACGGTAGAGTACAGCGCCAGCTATCGCTATCAAAACGATAATGATTCCACTGATCCCTACATTCACAAGTGGAAAAGAGTCACTCTCCGCAGCTGGTTTCCCCTCAACTTCAGTCGCCCCATTATTCCCAGTTTCGGATTTCGGCGAATGGTTTGATGTTACCTCCGGAGAAGCTGTAGGAGTACCTGCCGATATACTAGGTCCAAGCTCCTTCAGATCCTCTGATGCCGAGGCAAGCAGCTTCGTTCGGCTGCATAAACTGGCCTCTAATTTACCAGAGTCATCTTCGTCATTAGCATACGCATAGACGATATAACTTTCCCCTTCCACGAATTCAAACCCACAGCTGGCAGACGATAAAGCAGTACTCAAGGTAACTTTATTCCCCTTAATTCCTTTCCAGCTGGAATCGACTTCAAAGGTTACTTTTACTGGATCCGCAGATGAGATTATAGTCCCCTTTGGCTCCTTTTTGTCCACTACTTTCCCAGTAAAGACGGCTGAACTTGACTCCAGCGCCTCAAGTGGCTCCGCAGGTACAACACAGGAACACGCATAAGTAACGGAGGGACGCACCGTCAGCAAGGCCATAAATATTAACGTTATACTTAGGAACATCATAAGTGGACTGCGTAACTTAGCCTTAAACATCATAATAACCTCCTTCTTTACTCTACAGACGGAACAGAAGAAGAAAGTGTTACAACAATTTCCAAACAAGTTATACAAGTCTAATCTCTTCCATCCTAAATAGTCTTCATTAGTTCCTCATGTCTACTGTACCTACTCATAACCCCCGCGCAATTGCAATCATCCGCTGAATCCCCTCACGTAGCACCCCTTCGCTTGCAAAAGAGTAACTTATTCGAATCCTCGACTTCATCTCACCAAGAGGATCAAACAACTCTCCTGGCACAAAAGCAATCGACTGGGCCATACTTGAGGCAAACAGTCGATCCGCCGAAAGATGGTCCGGCAGCTTCACCCATAAATTCAAGCCCCCTTGCGGAGGCGTCCACTCCCACCCAGTCCCAGCCAGCTCCTCCTCTACAATCTCCTTATGCACCTGAAGTGCAATGCGTAGCTTACCGAGATGCTGTTGCAAACGTGATGACGTGTAGTAATGTAGGAATATCTTCTGGTTAAGCAGCGGAGTACCATTGTCCGCGAGTGATTTGGCCGTGATCAAGCGCTCCATAAACGGATAGCGACAAGCCACCGCACAGATCCGTAAGCCTGGGGCTACATATTTACTGAAGCTGCTAATATAGATCACCCAACCTTCGGTATCGTAAGCAAAAAAGGGCGGCGGGGGCTCCTCTTCAAAATACATATCGCGGAACGGATCATCTTCGACTAACAGACAGCGATAACGCTCGGCAAGCTCGACCAACAGTTTACGTTGCTGCGCTGGCACCGTATATCCAGTTGGGTTATGATGAGTCGGATTGATATAGAACATGCGCGGTCTATGCTTTTTCATCAGCGCTTCAACTTCCTCCAAGTCGTAGCCCATCGGAGTGATCTCCACCGGAACCAGCCTTGCCCCCTCCCGGCGAAAAATATCCATGGCCACACTGTAGGTTGGTCGCTCCACAAGCACCGTGTCCATAGGCCCGAGCACAATTCGTGCAATCAGATTGATCGCCTGCTGCGCACCTGAAGTAATAAGCAGCTCTTCCGAGGATAACTGTAGCCGATGCTTCTTCCGAAAATGACGACTAAGCGTCTCCCGTAACTCCTCATCTCCCTGAACCGAAGAGTACGTCCCCATGACCTTGGGATATAAATCGAACACTTTTTTGACATAGTCGGATAGAAAAAGATTTGGCAAAAGACCTGGATCAATCAGCGCCTGTGAGAACTGATACTTAGCAGGCATTCTCTGTATATCCGAAAGAGGATTAGTGAGCGCATAGGCAGTCACTGCTGCTCCTTTTTCTACAATAGGAACCAAGCTAACAGGCGATACGTAATAACCTGATTTATCTTTTACATAAACTTTTCCATCCTCTGTCAGCATTCTATACGCTTTGAATACTGTCAGTCGATGTACCTGTAATTCCTCCGCCAGCAGCCGTATAGAAGGAAGCTTATCATGTGCCCCCCACTCCCCTCGCTCCATGCGATTCACTAGAAATTCATATACCTGCCGAAACAAGGGATGATTATTCTCCACGCTCGCTGACTTTTTCACCTCACTGCAACTCCTCTCCGAACAACTCCTATTTACAGTATTGTACACGATTTTCGAAGTCATCTGTTCTATTCAACATCATCTGTTCTGTGTTCTCCCCTATATGATTAACGAACTGGTTCAAGGATCGTTATATACACACACTAAAGGGGACTTTCAAAATGATCTTATTCGCTTATGCACTTGTATGTCTGATCTTCGGCACGACCTTTCTAGCTATCAAAATCGGTGTGGATGCCGGTGCGCCGCCCTTCTTTTCAGCAGGCTTGCGATTTTTTGTTGCAGGCGCTGTTCTATTTCTATGGATGGTCTGGAAACGAAAAGCTAGCTTCTCCCTGCTCCTGCGTAAAGAAATGCTCTTCACCGGATCTGCGTTAACCTTTGGCACCTTTGCAGGTCTCTACTGGGCTGAACAATATGTATCTTCCGGGTTAGCAGCTGTACTCTCTGCCACAGGTCCGATCATGATTCTGTTGCTCCAAACTTCTATTCTTCGTCAAAAAGCACCTGCCATCTCCCTATATGGTTGTATCATCGGGTTGACCGGCGTACTGCTGCTCGTTCTTCCTAATCTTGTCGTTGATATTTCACCGTTATGGCTCATCGGCTGCGCAGCTGTCCTCATTGGGGAATGCTGTTACGCAGTAGGTGCGATTTATTCTAAAAAAGTAATCAACAGTATGCCTGAGGTCTCTCCAATCGCACTAAATGCAGCCCAAATGATGTATGGTGGAGTGCTGTTATTCATTCTTTCCTTAGCCACCGAAAATGTACATCCTGAGTTTCTGCTCTCTTACGAGATCGCAGGTTCACTGCTCTATCTAATCGTAATCGGCTCGATGGTCGGTCATTCGTTGTTCTACTGGCTCGTCGCTAAGACAAATCCTGTGTTTCCCTCTACCTGGCTCTATATCTCTCCACCAATTGCCGTAGGGGTTGGCTTTTTCTTTTATCATGAAGCCGTGAATTGGGTTACGATCCTCGGTGTATTCACTATCATTGCTGGGACCATCCTGGTCAATGCTGATGCCTTGAAACAATTAATGTTAAAGCGTAGGGTCCGTACATCTGCGTCAAAAAAAATGAATATATGACGTACTATATATTGCATTTATGACCACTATTGCGTATTATATAACCAAGTTAAATTAAAAACATCTATATATGACTCATATATGAAAGGAGGATTCGCTTAACGGCGCTTCTTTTCTAAAGAGGAATGCCTTTTTATCTGAAGTGGAGGGAATTGCGATCGAACTGACATCACGTCAACTAGAAATCATTGATATTGTGAACAAAAGAGCTCCGATTACCGGCGAACAGATTGCCGAATGTCTGAATTTAACACGGCCAACGATTCGCTCCGATCTCTCTGTTCTGGTTATGCTCAAATATATCGATGCTAAACCTAAAGTCGGTTACTTCCCGGGACTCAAATCATCTAATCGTCTGGGGAGCAATTATTTGTTGCAGGAGACAAAGGTAAAAGAGATTCAAAGTGTACCTATTATTATCCGTGAGACTACTACGGTTCAAGATGCCGTAGTTACGCTATTTCTACAGGATGTTGGCACCCTTATTATTTGTGACGAAGAGGGCAAGCTCACCGGTGTTGCTTCACGTAAGGATTTCCTGAAAGTAACCCTTGGCAATCCGGGTGCTGTCTCCATGCCCGTAAGCATGGTCATGACACGCCAGCCCAAAGTAGTCACAACTTCACCGGATGAGACGGTGCTTGATGCCGCACATAAAATGATTTTTCACGAGGTAGATAGTTTACCGGTAGTTGTTCCCAGCGTCACAGAAGACAATGGTACGAAACTGGATGTCATAGGACGCTTGACGAAAACTGCTATCGTAAAACTTCTCCTCGAACTAGAAGCCAAAGGATAACAGGAGGAATTCATGAGCATCGAGCAATCTTCCAACCTAATAACGATCTGCTCAGATTCTATAGGAGATACGGCGGAAGCTGTCGTGCAGGCCGTCATTCATCAATTCCAGAATCAGCAGATCACCATCAAAAGATACGGGAACATTAGACATGAAGATGAGCTCCGGAAGCTTATGGAAGAAGCCGCGCAGCATAAAGGTTTTGTCGTCTATACGCTGGTGCAACCGGAGCTAAGAGAAATGATTAAAGAAGAGGCTGTACGGCTTGACCTTCGTATCGTCGATATCATGGGCCCAATGATGCAAGCTTTCATTGATACGTTTGACGACGCTCCTCAACAGCGACCGGGTTTATTGCACCAGCTTGATGAGAACTACTTCCGCCGTATGGAGGCTATCGAATTCACAGTTGCCTGTGATGATGGTCGCGATCTCGGCGCTATGCTGAAGGCCGATATCGTTCTACTAGGGATGTCCCGTACTTCAAAAACACCACTTAGTATCTTTTTGGCCCATCGGGGGAAAAAGGTCGTTAACTATCCGATTATTCCAGAAATTGCTCCTCCGCAAGAGCTGCTAAGCTTGCCGTCGAACCGACTGATCGGACTAACCATGAAGCCGGAGTATATGCTGAAGATTCGCTCCGAGCGGCTGAAGGTGCTTGGGTTACCGACTGGCTCCCAATATGCAAGTCTGGAGCGGATTACAGAGGAGATGGAATATGCCTCTTCTCTGTTCAATAAGCTAGGCTGTCCTGTAATCGATATTACCGACAAAGCTATAGAAGAAACCGCTGGTATTATTATGGGTTATATCTAACATTCAGTTAAAATTTATGGGATGTACTGGAGGGAATTAGAATGGATCGCGAACTGGCTCTTGAGATTGTACGGGTAACTGAACTAGGTGCATTATCCTCAGCTCGCTGGATCGGGCGGGGAGATAAAAATGCGGCAGATGATGCAGCCACGACTGCCATCCGCTCCATGTTTGATTCTGTCTCCATCGACGGAACGGTCGTCATTGGTGAAGGAGAGATGGATGATGCTCCAATGCTCTATATTGGCGAGAAAGTCGGGAATCAAAAGGGCCCGTCTGTCGATGTAGCCGTCGATCCTCTGGAAGGCACTGAAGTGGTGGCCTGTGGTCTTCACAATGCCCAATCCGTGATTGCCATAGCAGATAAGGGCAGCCTGCTGCATGCTCCAGACATTTATATGGAGAAACTCGCTTGCGGTCCTGAGCTTGCCGGGAAGCTTAGTCTTGAAGACCCTGTGGAGGTCACTCTCCAGAAAGCATGCCTCTTCAGTGGCAAGTCCCTCTCCGAGCTAACTGTAATGGTACTTGACCGCAAACGGCATGAGCAGCTCATTCATAGTCTTCGAGAAGCGGGTGTACGGATTAAGCTACTCGGTCACGGCGATGTGGCTGGCGCTATTGCGGCAGCCCTGCCGGATAGCGATGTCGATTTGTACATGGGCTCGGGCGGAGCACCTGAAGGCGTCCTTGCAGCTGCCGCACTGAAATGTCTTGGTGGAGAAATGCAGGGCCGTTTGCTTCCCGATGGACCTCTTGAGCAGCAGCGCTGCGTCCGTATGGGAATCTCTAATCCTACACGAGTGTTATACATGGAGGACATGGTTGGCACAGGCGACGTACTCTTTGCCGCCACTGGCGTAACCTCAGGTGAATTTCTGAACGGTGTCCGTTTTATCGGCAAAGAGCGCGCTGAGACGCATTCGGTCATCATGCGGGCACAGAGTCGAACAATCCGCTACATCCGTAGCATTCATTTCCTGCCTGGCAAAGAAATACCGGATGGACTAACCGTTAGACAGAATGTTGCCTCTTTATAGCATTACACAAAAAAACAGGCTATCTCACCAGCTCACCCTTGGCTAGTGAAATAGTCTGTTTTTATTACTAAATAGATAATCATCTCTTATTTATTTCTAATGCGCTCACTAGCTAAGGTATCCATAGCATCCAAGGTTCCGGTAGCTTGAGCTAGATTTCTCGCCTCTTGTTGATCAGCTGCCCGGAGCGCATCACTTTCCTTTACACTGCCATCATAATTTCGATTCTCAGCTGTATTCATATTCGCAATATCCTCAAAACGGTCCGCATTCAGACTATTATGCTGTACGAAGATCCGCTTCACTTCTTCCTCTTTCTGCTCGCCCTCCACATCCACCATTACAAGAATATGGCCTTCATCTACATAGTTATCGTACCGCTTGGCTTCCTCTTCAGGAATGCCAAGTCCAATAAGACCGCCAACTAATCCACCGCTGCCTGCACCTATTGCCGCTCCAGCAAGTGTTGCCGCAAGCGGTCCGGCTGCAATGATCGGTCCGATGCCTGGAATAGCCAGAGCGCCTATCCCCATCAAGAGCCCAGTTAATCCACCCAGCAGACCACCCGTAGCTGCACCAGTAGCTATTCCTTCCGGCGCTTGGGTCCCTGATTCATCTCTAAGCGTATCCGCACTCTCTGAATTTCTCGCGATAATCGATATGTCCTCTGTTCTGCAGCCTTGACGTTTCAACTCTTCAATAGCCCTCGAAGCTTCGTATTCGGCAGCAAAGACACCCACTATTCTCTTATTCATCTCCATTACCTCCTAGTGATCGAAGTTAGCTCATACGTTCAGCTTCATAGCTTACTTAACCAAACTGGGCAGGGATAAACTTCTATCTCAGAATTCATAAAGTATTCCAAGTAATGTCCCTGCTAAAATATACTGTATAATAAAAGAAGACGGGCAAATTTGCCCTTGGTTAACTCTATAAAAGAAAGAGACTGAAGCATTCATGGCGATATTTAATTATAATTCTGAGCGTCCCTTCAGAGGTAATCCCGATCTGCATCTCCATTACTGGGGGCGGGAGCAGTGTCTACCTGGGCATTTTTTCGGACCCGGAGTTCGTGACGTGTACAAAATACATTTCATTCATGAGGGAACTGGAAAGGTATCTGTAGGTGAACAAACCCATATCCTGCAAGCGGGACAAGCTTTTCTTACCTACCCTCATATCGTTACTTCTTATGCAGCGGACCTGACCAATCCTTGGATCTATTCCTGGGTAGCCTTTACCGGAGAACAGGTATCATATATTTTATCCAAAACCTCCTTGACCCCTGAGCAGCCAATCTTCCCGATGGATAAACAGCTTATGCCTAATCTCTACGAACGCCTGACAGAAGCAGCCGACAATTCGGATTGTCTTGACCTGCCGCTAAAAGCGATCATGTATGAGTTTTTCTCCCTCTTGCTACAAGCGGTGCCAGCTGTTCCGGATGTACTACCTTTACCGCGTCAAAAGAGTATTTACGTCGAGCAAAGTCTCCACTTTTTGCATACACATTATTGTGAGAACATTTCGGTGGAAATGCTGTCTTCTTCTCTCAAGCTGGATCGCAAATATTTATCATCCTTGTTCAAACGGACCATTGGTATGCCACCACAGCAGTATTTATTGAATTACCGTATCGCTAAAGCATGCGAGCTTCTGACAGAAACCCTCTGTACTATCGGTGAGATCTCGCGTTCCGTCGGCTATCAGGACCCCTTACTCTTTTCGCGAATGTTCAAGAAGGTGAAAGGTTGTTCTCCAAAAGAATACCGTATCCGTCATCTCGAAAATGACATTGTGCTATAAACTTCTTCCTTGCTGACATACGTTTGTCCGGGATCTTTCGCTACAATAAGGACGTAACGTAATCAGAAATAAGTCTTTTTAGGAGGAAATAATGATGTATAACGCAAGCGCTACCAGATATGACAATATGAAATATAACCGCACTGGAAAAAGCGGTCTACTCCTTCCGGCGATCTCGCTAGGACTTTGGCATAACTTTGGCGGAAACGACTTATTCGAGAATGGTCGCGCCATGGCAAGGAGAGCTTTCGATCTTGGA
Organism: Paenibacillus sp. FSL R5-0744; assembly: GCF_037972555.1. NCBI lineage: Bacteria > Bacillati > Bacillota > Bacilli > Caryophanales > Paenibacillaceae > Paenibacillus > Paenibacillus sp. FSL R5-0744. Next base: position 1,219,571 of record NZ_CP150228.1, on the reverse strand, counting down.
ATCACTCATTTTGATCTCGCTAATAACTACGGTCCTCCAGCTGGCTCCGCAGAAGAAAGCTTTGGTCAAATCCTTAAGAAGGATCTTGCTCCTTATCGTGATGAAATGGTCATCTCGACTAAAGCCGGATATTATATGTGGGCCGGTCCTTATGGCGAATGGGGCTCCAAGAAATATCTCGTCTCCAGTCTAGACCAAAGCTTGAAACGTATGGGCCTTGATTATGTAGATATTTTCTATCACCACCGTCCAGATCCGAATACACCACTGGAAGAGACTATGGCTGCGCTGGATCTTATTGTACGTCAAGGTAAAGCGCTGTATGTTGGGATTTCGAATTACAACCCTGAACAGACACGCGAAGCGGCACAAATTCTGCGTCGACTTGGAACGCCATGCCTGATTCATCAACCTAACTACTCCATGATGTCCCGCTGGATTGAAGATGGCTTGCAGGATGTATTAACTGAGGAGGGTATCGGATCGATTGTGTTCTCTCCACTACAAGGAGGCATTCTGACCGACCGCTATCTTAACGGAATTGCTCCTGATTCTCGCGCTGCTGGACCAAGTGTATTCCTGTCCGAAGATGCCATTACGGAAGAGAAGATCGCTAAAGTTCGCAAACTGAACGAGATTGCTGCTGCACGTGGACAAAAAATGTCTCAGCTAGCGTTGTCTTGGGTACTCCGGGGAGGTAAAGTCACTTCTGCTCTGATCGGCGCAAGTAAGGTGAGCCAGATTGAAGATGCAGTCGCTTCCTTGAATGCACCGGAGCTAAGCGCAGAAGAGCTGGAGCAAATCGAGACGATTTTGCGAGGATAATTATAGATTAAACCATAAAGACGGCCAATGAGGTCAGGCAGCTTAAGCTGCTCTGGATTTCATTGGCCGTCTTTTTAAACATTTTAGATTAGAGTTTAGAAATCAATTGTACCGCTTCAGCACGGGTAGCATTCTTATGAGGCTCGAGCTTATTGCCGTTGCTTCCTTGCAAGAATCCAAGCTTCTGTGCGGCAGTAGCATAAGGCTTAGCCCACTCTGCGATATCCGAACCATCAGCAAACGGACGATCTGACTCTCCTGCATTCAAGGTCGTGTTGTTCTTGTAGACATAAGCCTTCATCAACATCACAACCATTTCCTGACGGGAAATCGTACGCTCAGGCGCAAACTTCGCCTCTGACTGGCCGCTAACAATTCCCGCTTCAGTTACTGCTGCTACTTCATCCGCATACCACTTGGAAGAAGCTACATCAGCAAACCGACTTGCTCCAGTGGCTTTCAAGTTCAATTTACGAGCAATAAAAGCTGCAAATTCAGCGCGTGTAACCTGCTGATTCGGTGAGAAGGTAGTGTCGCTTGTTCCAGTTACCACCTGCTGTGCTACCATAGATTTGATCACTTGAGATGCCCAATGTGTAGAAGGAACATCACTAAACGATTTATCATATTGCAGTACGGCATATTTGCTGAAGTGACTAATAACTACTGTTATATAGCCATTATCCAGCTGGCCACCAATATATTGTAGTTCCCCTTGTTCACTCAAGTAATAGACACCCGTCAATTTCGAGTTACTACCTTCGTTCACTTTCAACTTCAGGGTAATTGGAGCATTAAACTGAGTAAGCTTTGTCTCTTTACCGTCTGTCGTAAGGAGTGACAACGTAAAGTCATAAGCTACACCAGCTACTGTAATTACAGTATTCGCTGATTTTCCTGTAATCTTGGCGATATCTTCAGCACTTATCGGAGTGAATCCTACTGAGATTCTCGCATTTTTCAATTGCTCTGCTGAAATGGAACCCTTCAGCTGTTCCAAAACCGAACCCGGAATTTGGAGTGATACATCATCTTTTGTTACAATTAGTGCATTGTCTTTATTAATTACAGCTGTTGCAACAGGTAGTAATAATTGTTTGACGTCAGTTGCAACGGAAACCGTCACCTTGTTGTTCTCACTCTTTAATACAGTGTTGAGAGGCTTAGTGACTCCAGCTTTGTCGACCACACTTAGGACAGGAGCTGTAGTCGTTGTATCGGTTACGGTTGGAGTTCCACCGCCACCTCCACCAGGACTACCTGGATTACTAGGTCCACTAGGGTTACCAGAAGCCAACGGAACTGGGAAGATGTAGGCTTGTAAAGAGCGATTTCCGACTTTATCTACAGCAGCAACGTTGACATGATATGTTGTGCCATTCGTTAATCCCTCAATTTTATAGCTAGTTTGATGAATGGGCTTCTCTGTAAGCAGCTTACCATCAAGCCATACCAAATATCCGTCCAAATCCGCTTCCTTATTACTCTCCCATGTTACATATAAACCACCATCGCCAGATGCTTTTAGCTCTGTAGGCTTGGCAGGAGCATATGGATCACCTATAACGATATTGTTTGCTGAGTATCTGTAGTCATAAGAATATTCATTAACATTCTTGTTATATACATCCACGTACAAATAGGCACTGAATTTGCGAGAATTCGCATCAGGCAGCTTAATCTCTTTACCGGAAGCTGACGAACTGAGTCTCAACGTATACTGTTTATCCATTTTAAGTTCTTCATCGAAAATAAAGAAGAAATAACCATCAAAATTATGAAGATAATTTACCGAAATGATAGCTCCATCATCTGCGACCAATTCAAAATCAGAAGCATTAACTTCATTTTTATCGACCGTTAATTGCGAAAACTTACCTTCTGAATAAACACCCCCGAAAGAAAGTTGTAAGCTATTCCAACCTTTTGTTGTTCCATTTTGCGAATCACCCGATAACTTCAAGGTAGCGATCTCATCACTAGGTTGAAGCGCATATCCAGCCTCTTTTCCACTAAAAAGAAATTCAGCCTCATTCATGGCTCCTGAAACACGTAAAGTACGGGGCGTGGAATAAGCAGACTCTCGCCCCAACAAATCTACTGTAGTAACCTTGAATTCTTGCATGGAATGATAAGGTAGATCGGGAATCGTAACATATGTCTCTTTAGTCGTTGCAATCAGCTTATCTTTGCTATAAACATTGTAAAATAAGATTCCTATACTGTTTGGTTTTTCCCAAGAAATATGGACATCCGCTGAGCTTTTATCAATATTAATCCATGAGCCCCAAGACTGAATAATTGGAGGCAATGGTTCATCTGCAAACGAATACACATCACCCGTCACACTTGCAGCAAAATCTTTTGTATCCCCCGCCGTAACGATGGCATTCCCTGGCTGTAGACCTGGAGCAATAGTTCCTTTAACATCAGCCCAATATAGATTATTACTTTCGGAATGATATACCTCTCCGAGTACCGACGAAGGTACTTGATATTTCTCTCCTCCTTGATCCAGAACTAAATCAATGTCCTTCTGATCAGAGTAAATAACCCCGGAAATTTCACCTGTTGTTGCGTTATAGTACACTTTCAGCATACTAGCAGCATAGGTCAATACCGGGGCCGTTAAGGTTAGCAGCATTAGAACTGCTAGTGAAGCGCTAATTTTGCGAATGGTGTTCCGCAGATAAACTCCTCCTATTTTAAATATGTATGCGTTGGAAATATTTCCCTATATTAAGGTAGAATCTAACAAATAACAATGTATTTTTTCATATAAACCATGCTATTATCGACTATTCTCCACTTTCTTCAACATCTCTATATACCTTCTATTGTCCGGAGTCATAGAGGAGGCGATTGTGAGTTCTTCTATAGCCCTTTCTAGGTGCGCCTTGCTCCCTTCCAATTGCGCTAGATGCGAATAAAAATCTGCGAATTGATAATGCACCTCATGAGACCACGGAAGAATTTCTTCTGCGGATTGCAAGTTTTTTTCTGCCTTACTCCAGTTGCCCTCAGATATTGCCGATTCTCCCTTGACAAGTTGCGTATATCCAACAATCATCCAAACCAAACAGCAAGAAATGATAGTTCCTAATATGGCACAAGATACAAATAACAATCGTTTTAGTTGAAACTCCTTCTGCTTATATCCCTCCATCTCCATACTGGTCAGCAACATAATAAACAACCCGAATACGAGAGGATATGCCAGATCAATATCGAATGCCAGATGGGCACAGAATAGTAACAATGCTAGGATTACCTCAACACCTTTTCGTCCTTGACGCATTGCCGCATTTAACGCAGAACCAATCATAGCGATGAACACCAATACCCCGAACACTCCGGCATCCAATGCAACCTGCAAAAATTGTTGATGTACATATTTTACATACACAGACGGGTATAAAATTGCAAAACCGCCACCGCCAATACCTGCCAGCCAATGCTCTTTCCATAACTGAAAAGCATCTGACCAATAAATACGGCGTAACTCAAACTCCGAAGCATTCCAAGTCATTTCTCGGACGCTTCCACCGCTGTTCATGATCATTCCTGCAACAATCACCAGGATTAGAACGATTAGCGCTCCACCACCTAACAGCGCTGTAGGTTTGTTCTTCCTATTTATGCATACAAAGGCGATGGCCCCCATCACAACCAGGATCAGTACCGCTCTAGAGCCCGACAATAATAATCCACATAGCTGTATTAAACACAGCACAACATACTTTTTTTGATTTGAACGCATAAAAGCACGCCAGCCTGCTGCCATTCCCGCAGCAACAATCACAGCAAAAACATTCGCATATCCCAGCGTCGATTCCAGCCGTCCCTCCCGAAATAAACCAAAGACCAGCCCCCAAAGAGTTAATCCTGCGCCACTCCAGACCCAAGTCACCCAGATCTGATCACGCCTTTTCCCAGAGAGACTTGAGAATAATAAGGATACGGGCAAGAGCAAGGAGACCTTGATCGCTTCCAGCACAGCCTGTTCTTGATCAACAGCACTTCCTACTGCAAGCCAATATAACAGAATGAATGCAAGTAAGAAGCCATGGATCGGTAGAAGCGTAAGCTTTCTAGCATTAAAAATATACAGGGCCGTTACTCCATAGAGCACAGCAGACAACGCCAAAAAGGAACGGGTATAAAAATACCCCGCTCCTATAGATCCAGCAACAATAAAAATAAGTAAGGTGTAAAAAGGTAGCTTTTCAAGTTTAAGTGTTGTCATCAGAACTACTCTTGTTCGACAGGATTCACCGGAATCCCTTCTATCCTACTCACCCAAATATCTGCGTAATATACACCATAATCAATAATCCAAAGATAAACGAATACGTCGAAGGCCGTTCGTAACCATGACCATGACTCTCTGGAATAAGTTCCTTATAGACGATGAATAGCATAGCCCCGGCGGCAAAAGCAAGACCATAGCCCACTACATTCTGTAGGTAACTCGCCGTAAAATACCCAATAACCGCAGATACCATTTCCATAAGTCCGGTAAGCGTAACGATTCCCAATGCTTTTAACTTAGTTGTTCTAGAATTCATCAGAAAGACTGCGAGAATCAATCCTTCAGGCATATTTTGCGCACCAATCGCTATGGCCACGGTGGGACCCAGACTCGCCTGCTCACTGGCATAACTGAATCCCGTACTAAGACCTTCTGGTATATTGTGAATGAACAATGCAATCAAAACGAGCAACGCCTTGGAATCCATATTGGTATATCCGGGTTTATTCTCCACGTCGATATGCGGGATGTTCTTTTCAATTAAATCAAGCAGTAGAACTCCTGTAATCAGGCCCAAGGTTAATGCGATAATTCCCGATTCTTTAATCGCTTGCGGCATGAGTCCAAATGTAGAAGCCGATACCATTATACCTGCAGTAAAAGCAACTAGAACGTCCTTCCATTTCTCAGATAACCTCTTCACGAACAGGATCGGAAACGCTCCAAGAACCGTAGCCATTGCTGATACAAAGCTGCCAATAAGCGCAGATTCCAAACCTTCAACTCCTTCATTACAATTCTGATAGACCAACATATGTTAACACAAAAAGTATTATTACTTCTATATAGCTTTTCCGAATAGTACGCTAATCATAAAAAGACCCCCATAGGCTCGATTCATACCCTAAGGAGGTCTTTGTCTAACATGTAATTATGCGATTCTGTTACACTAGCTTCTTCCGAATCATGCCGGAAATCAGATCAATAATCGTAATCATCGCAATGATACCTAGCAGGATAATTCCGACACGGTCCCAATTCCGTGAACTGAGGGCGAAGATTAACGGTGTGCCAATCCCGCCTGCTCCAATCACACCCAGAATCGTAGCTGAGCGAACGTTAATTTCGAATCTGTATAAAGTGTAGGATAGAAAGCCTGGCAATACCTGCGGCACAACAGCAAACCATAACACCTGCATGCGGCTGGCACCAGAAGAGATTAAGGCTTCGAGCGGACCGTTATCAATATTCTCAATCTCATCCGCGAACAATTTGCCGAGCATGCCGACGGAATGCAGTCCTAGAGCCAGTACACCCGCAAATGAACCCGGCCCAACAGCCTTGATGAACAGCAAAGCCATAATGATCTCAGGGAATGTCCGTATAAAGCTTAATATTAGCTTGCCGGAGCCCGAAATCGCCTTTCCCTTGCTCATGTTGACCGCAGCCCAAAAAGCAAAGGGGATACATATGAAGGTCGAGATAAAAGTCCCTAAAATTGAAATAGCCAACGTCTCAAGTAATCCTCGAAGCAGATCCTCCCCATCCGGTAAATAAACGAAGGCCCAGTCAGGAGAGAATATCCCGGCAAAGATGGCCTTAGTAATGATCCCAGCGGTTTCTTTAAATCCATTAAACGGCACTCCCGAAAAAGCCCAGATGTACACTGCCGCTAATGCTACATAAATCAGCCATCGGAAACGATTTTTACGAGGTTTGGGTACTAGGGTATTCCATGATTTACTCATATTAATTTCTCCCGCAGCTTAGTGCTTACATAATCAATAATCAAGACTACTGCTAATGTGAACAAGATGATGGTGCAAGTCTTATCGTATTCTAAAAAGCCTAATGTCACTTCATAGTAATGGCCGATTCCACCCGCGCCTACCAAACCTAAAACTGCTGCAGCACGGACATTAATCTCAAAGGCATACAACACATAAGACATGAAATGAGCCTGTACCTGCGGAATGACGCCGAACATAATTCGTTGAGTCTTATTCGCTCCGACTGAAGTCATTGCTTCCAAAGGTCCCTGTTCAATCGTCTCCAACGATTCATAGGTAAGCTTGGCGATCAGCCCTAGCGAAAATACCGTCAAAGCAAATATTCCCGGAAGCGCACCGAGGCCAAAAATGGCGACAAAAATAGAAGCCAGCAGTAGATCGGGAATTGTGCGGATCAAATTCAGCAGCATACGTACCGGATAATGAAGCCATCGGCTTTGCGTAATATTGCTTGCACACAGCAAGGCAATGGGAACCGCCAGAATGGCACCAAACGTTGTACCGACCAATGCCATCCGGATCGTCTCCAGCATCGCATCTATAATATTGTCAAAATACCCCCAGTTTGGAGGGAACATTTCCTTAAGCAGATCCAGCATATTTGGCAGACCGGAGAGCAGCTCTCCAATGGATGAATCGGTCAAGACCGCACTTCTCCACAGTAATACTACTAATATAATAGCTGTAAAATAATGCTTTATCTTTCTTGGCGGTTTGGGATGTAACTTCTCTGCATTCACACTCATATCACATGCCTCCGCTTACAGGCTCACCTAACAACTCATCCTGATGAATCGGTCTGCCGTAAATCTCAGCAAATTTCTCATCGGTGGCCTCGGATACAGGACCATCGAAGACCACTTCTCCTGCCCGGAGCCCAATAATCCGGGTGGCATATTCTCTAGCGAGGTCGATAAAATGCAAATTCACGATGGTCGTAATCCCAAGCTCCATATTAATCTTTTTCAAATCATCCATAACCTGCTTGGTCGTGAGCGGATCCAGTGAAGCGACAGGTTCATCTGCAAGGATAATTTGCGCCTCCTGCGCAAGAACACGAGCAATAGCCACGCGCTGCTGCTGACCTCCAGATAGTTGATCTGCACGTGTGTAGGCCTTCTCAGCAATATTGACCCGATCGAGAGACTCAAAGGCTAAATCAATATCCTTCTGTGGGAATTTGCCAATTATCGTCCGTATTGTGGAATGATAGCCGACCCGCCCTGCCAATACATTACGAAGCACAGTCGTACGTTTCACCAAGTTGAAGCTTTGGAAGATCATTCCGATATTTCTACGGATCATTCGGAGCTGGCTTCCCTTTGCCTTCGTGATGGATTTCCCATTTATAAGAATATCACCTTCTGAAATATCATGAAGCCGGTTAATGGAACGTAGCAGGGTTGACTTTCCCGCACCCGAAAGACCAACAATAGCTACAAATTCTCCAGCTGGAATAGTCAGGTTAATGTTGTTTAAGCCTTTGGTTCCGTTTAGATACGTCTTGGACACATTACGAAGCTCTATCATGAAAATCATTCCTTTTTGTGTTTTCGTATATTCGTATAAAAGAGAAAGCCAGGTCCGGGGGGGAATCCGGAGCTGGCTATCCTTAGTTCCTGTTATACACCAACATCGTTGTATCCTTGAACGGCCTGAACTACTCTGTTTTTACTTTATTGTTGTATTCACGAACAATGTCAAAGTTGCTATCTTGTGACTTCACATAACCTTCATGCGAGTAAATATCTTTGATAATCTCATGTCCTTCTTTGTCAGCAGCGATATCAATAAACGCCTGCTGAATCTTCTCAATCCATTCCTTATTCATATCTGAACGGACCGAAATCGTGTCGTTAGGGATTTTATCAGTAAAAGCGAGAACACGAGTATCTTCAAATACTTTCGGATAATCCTTAACGACTATATTACGAGCATCCTGGAAAATAGCTGCGGCATCTACATCACCGTTCAGTACAGCAAGTACGCCTTGGTCATGTCCCTTAACCGTGATAGCTTGTACATCCTTCAACGGATCAAGTCCTGCATCCATTAGTGTTGCAGCCGGCCATACAAAACCTGCTGAGGATGTAACGTTTTGATAAGCGATTTTTTTGCCTTTCAAATCGGCAACGGATTGGATCGCAGAATCTTTCTTAACAATAATCATAGATTTATAGAAGTCAGCCAATTCATCTGTCGGAGCACCCGTTTCATCATTTACACCAAAACGTTGAGCTTGAAGAATAACTTCAGCAGCTCCTTTTTCTTTTGCCAATACGTAAGCTGTTGGAGGAAGGAAACCTAAATCTACTTTTTTAGAAGCCATAGCTTCGATAACAGTGTTGTAATCAGTAGAGACACTTACTTCTACAGGAATACCGAGTTTATCACCCAGTAATTTTTCAAGAGGTTTCGCCTTAGCTTCGAGCGTATCCGCATTTTGAGAAGGGACAAATTGTACTGTGAGCTTCTCTGGAACATAACCCTCTGCTACAGGAGCTGCCGTTTCCTTCGGTGCATTTGCTCCATCCGTCGATCCTTGGTTTGCAGTATTGGTAGTATTGTTAGCACCACAACCACTAAGCAAAGTAATAGACATCATTAGCGGCAATACGAATTTACTTATTTTTCTCAAACGAAAGACCTCCACTGTTCTCTTTTTTTTAGTACTTCTAGACTATAAATATTTTGTATTAAATCTAAGGCCTCTAACTATTAAATATATGTAAAATTTATTTTAATCTCTTAAAATTTCCAAATTATCTGATAGAATGAGGTCTGAACTTATTATCCGTAGGAGGCTACCCATGAATAAAGACAACACCTTAACCTGCGAAATCCTCATAACAAGTGATCTACATGGGCATTTAGGGCCCATTGATTACCGCACGGGTGAGAAACGACAAAAAGGCTTAGCAACCATTGCTAGCCTTATTAAACAAGAAAGATCCCATTGTCCAGAGCTAATACTTCTCGATAACGGTGATCTTATTCAAGGTACACCGCTAGCTTATTATGCAGCCACACAGTACAGTGACGAACTAAATCCAGGCATAGCTGCATTGAATGAATTGAAATATGACGCTGCAATTATTGGTAACCATGAATTTAATTTTGGTAAGCCACTGCTTAATAAAGCCATTCAGGATTCCAAATTTCCTTGGTTATCTGCTGGAATTATAGATCGCGCGACATGTAAACCTGCATTTGGTAGACCCTATATCATCAAATGGGTAGACAAAAAAATCAAAGTAGCCATTCTAGGAGTTACCACACATTACATTCCCCACTGGGAGAATCCTGTCCATATAGAAGGACTTCAATTCAAGGATTCGTTAGAGACTGTAAAGATTTGGTGTGCCACTATTAGAGAAGAAGAACAGCCCGATTTACTCGTTGTAGCTTATCATGGCGGGTTCGAGCGCGACCTCCTTAGTGGTGAACCTGTAGAGAGACTAACTGGAGAGAATCAAGCCTATGCAATGTGCACAGAGGTTGAAGGCTTAGATGTATTAATTACCGGACATCAGCATCGCTTCATAGCTAGTGAGCTAAATGGTGTGACGATCATACAGCCTGGTTGTAATGGACATTCCCTCGGTAAGATTTCAGTAGTCTTTCAAAAAGAAAACGAACGTTGGAAGATTAAGAGTAAACAAGCGGAACTCCTTGCTGTAGACGACAAGACCGCTGTAGATGATACAATTCTAGAGCTTAGCAGCACGCTTGAATCAGAAACAGAAGCCTGGTTGGATGAGAGAATAGGTACAGTTATCGGTGACCTTTCTATTTCTAGTGCAGATGAATGCCGATTGGCTGACCATCCCTTTATAGAATTCATGAATAAGGTACAAATGGAGGCTACAGGTGTAGAGATCTCGACAGCAGCTTTACTCAGCAACGATTGCAAGGGCTTCAGTAACACCATTACCCGGAGAGATATTCTTTCCAACTTCATTTATCCTAACACGCTAACTGTGCTAAGACTGACCGGACAAGATATAAAAGAGGCACTGGAACAAACCGCCAACTATTTTCAAAAGGATCTAGAGGGAAATGTAATTGTTAACCCTGCTTATGTAGAACCTAAATCGCAACATTACAATTATGATATGTGGGAAGGCATCCACTACGAGCTTCATATCAATAAACCTGTAGGCAAAAGAGTCCTCCATCTGCTGCATCGTGGGCAGCCTGTAGAGGACTCTAAGGAATATGATGTTGTTATGAACAACTATAGAGCAAGCGGCGGTGGAGATTATGAGATGTATAAGGGCAAGCCGATTGTCAAAGAAGTACTGATCGACATGTCTGAAATTGTCACGAATTACATTGAAAAACGCGGCCAAATTGAAGCTACCTGTGATCACAACTGGAGAGTTGTTTAGGTCGTACTGATGAATGCCTCAATATCGGTTTCAATCAGCATTAAAGCACCTCTCCAAAAATCAATGGAGTGTACATCAATATTCATAAACTTTGCTACATCTGCAATATTATGCTTGCTGGTAGCACTAAGGAACTGACGATACCGGGCGACGAACTCCTCGCCCTTTTTTAAATATTCTGCGTAGAGTCCTTTAGCGAATAACAGTCCGAAAGAATACGGGAAGTTCATAAATTCATAACCAGCCATAAAATATCCGGCCTTGTTCATCCACATGTAAGGATGGATCGTATCAGGATCAATGCTCTCACCGTAAGCTTCCACCATACAAGCAATCATCAGTTCGTTCAGCTCTTGAACAGGAAGCGGACCCGAGGTTCTTCTCTCATATAGTTTAAGCTCAAATAAATAACGGGCATAGAAGTCTACAAGATAATACCCAGCATCGGAAATACTTCTCTCCAATAGAAGCTGCGTTTCCTTCTTGGTCGAACTAGTGAGTAGTGCCTGATTTACGATCGTCTCGCAAAAGATCGAAGCCGTTTCGGCAATCGGTATCGGATAATCAGTGTTCAGCATCGTTTCTTTTCCCAGACAGGAGCTATGATATGCATGGCCGAGCTCATGGGCAAGAATACTAATATCTATAGCATTTCCAGTGAACTGTGTCATGATTCTGCTCTCGCCTATCGGAAAAATATCAATGCAGAGCCCATATCCACCCTTACCCGCTCTAGGTTCTGCATCAATCCATTGCTGATCAAAAGCCTTTTGAGCTAAATTGGCCAATTCCTCGCTAAAGGTTCCGAAGCTAGAGACAATTGTTTTTTGAGCATCTTCGTAAGAGATTTTTACACTTTCTTCGCCAATCGGTGCAAAAATATCGTAAAAAGGCAGCTTTGTGGAATGTCCCAGCAGTTCGGCTTTCTTTTGATAATAGGTATGAAAAGCTGGCAAACTCTCCTGAAGAGCGGCGAGCATTGCCGATAAAGTTTCACTGTCCATTCGCGATGCCACTAACACCTTTTCCAGAGAAGATTGATATCCACGCATGCCATAAATCGTTAGCGCCTCACCACTTATTCCATTCATGCAAGCTGCACAAACCCCAGCAATACGACTGCAAGCTTCAGCCTCGGCTTCATAAGCCGCTTTTCTTAATGTAACGTTATTCTCATAGGCCATACTCCTTAGTTCTGCAAGCGTTACTTTCTTAGTTTCCCCTTGTACTACCACATCTGCAAGTGTACTCGATACGCTCTCCATGTAGAGCCTTCCCCACGCTTTGGAACCCGTGCTCTGCATTCTGGCAATCGCAACTTCCACTTCCTCATTTAACACATAACGGGATTGCAGAAGAAGCTCCTTTAAATAAAATTGATGTTTCAGAAGATAAGTTGAGCTAACAATAAGCTCATCTATGTGTTCACAAGTGCTAATCCATCGTTTAAAACCCGCAACTACCCCAGCAATCTCTGAGCTCAAATGTTCAATATCATCAGCAAGATTCATGGCTTCCTCAGAACTACTGTCTGCGCTAAGCGTTAACTCTGCATAGGCTAATAAACATACATATACGCTTTTATAATCGTTGTAGAGTCTTAGAAAGTCCTCGATCGCTGCGACGGAAACACCCTCAAGCTTTAGATTGCCCTCAGCCCAGGTTTTTAAATCTATAATAAGTTGACCGAGTAGCTCACGATCCCCTTTTAACTTCTCTGACTCAAAGGAAGGATATAAGCTATCCAGATTCCATGTCATATTCATTTGTGAACCTCTCCTCTACTCTTTGGCCATCCCTGATTTCTTCATTATACCGTCCTTAGTGGATAAAATCTGTATACTACCTATGTTTTCGGGATGGCGCAAGAACATAAAAAAAGGACCCTGCCAACGTATGGCAGGGTCAAGGTCTATATTATAAGGGGGTTATGTGATTACTATAACCCTCTTAGCTTAAAAGAATATGAATAGTAGATAAAGATTGGCTTAATCTACAGATCTCTGTCCTCTTCCTCAACAAAAAAAGGACCCTGCCAACGTCCGGCAGGGTCAAGGTCTATATTTAAGGGGGTTATGTAATTACTATAACCCCCTTAGCTTAAAACGATATGAATAGTACCTAAAGATTAGCTTAATCTGAAATCATCCCTTATTGGCTTAAAGCTGAAGGGCTATTTCTGGCCTTAGTAATCTGAATCCCAATATAAATAATTAGGAACAGCACCATGAACCCAGCAGAATAACGATACATCATCCCATAATCGGATGCCGCCGAGATTGCCCCAAGAATAATGGCCCCACTGGCTACCCCTAAATCTGTTGAGTTATAAAACATACTGTTCGCCATACCATACTGTGCAGGTGTAGATGTCCGAAGCATCCAAGCCTGTATAGTAGGCTGGATAGCTCCAAAGCCGAGTCCATACAGCAATGCGGATATAATGAGCATTGGCATGGATGTTGTATACGAGAGCACTGTTAAGCTCGCGACGACACAAACCGCTGCGGGAATCAGAACAGCAGCCGGACCTCTTTTATCAAATAATCTGCCGGAAATAGGTCTAATAATGATGATCGTAATCGCGTTAAATAAGAAGAACAAACCCACTTGCTCTAAATGCACCGATTCGCCGAACAAAGCGATAAAGCTAAGCAATCCACCATAAGTGATCGCGAGTAAGACATTCAGTATTGCAGGCAATACTAACTTTGTATTAAAAGGAACCTTGAGTGGTTTGGATGGTGCAATGGATCGCTCAATAGGCTGTTTTTTCGGTACAGCTGGAAGTGAACGTGAGAACAATAAGACTGGAAAGGCAAGAAGCAAGGTGAATGTTCCGATCATCGCCAGTGTTCCGAACCCCGATTGCTTCATTACGTTCAAACCAATCATAGGACCAATGGACATTGCAAGACTGGTTGATAAGCCGAAATAGCCGATCCCTTCGCCCATTCTTTTGCTAGGAATAATCTGTGAAACAATCGTGGGAATAATCGTGCTGGCAATCCCGAACCCAATCCCATAGCCTACCCGCATCAGCAATAGTGACCCGATTGAGTCTGCTACCACATAAAGACCGGTTATGGCGGCCGCGATGGCTAAACCAATATATAGTAGTACATTGCGGCTAACCCTCCGCATCAGAAAAGCAGTCATAAAACGTGAAGCAATCGCAGTTAGCGCAAATACACTTGTAACCAAGCTGACCATAATATCTCCGGCTTGAAATTCACTTTTAACATAAGACGGAAATGAAGATAGCAGCATCTGTAAATTCATAAATAAAAATAAAGCACTAAACGTTAAAGCAATAAAAGACTTGGTCCATAGTTTCGTACGTAGTTCTTGTTGTTCTGGCATAACTTACGTTCCTACTCTCCATCATTTATTTGATCAATATGATTGTTTATTCTTAGCAGCAACCCCATGAGCAGCTCATATTCATCACTGGAAATACAGTTCATAATCTCATCTGTGACTTGATCCTCAATAGGAAAGGTCTCCTTAATCAGAGCTCTTCCTTTTTCCGTAATATAAACCTTAAAAGAACGCCGATCATTCTCCCCGGTTCTTTTATAGACCAGCCCTTTTCCCTCCAAGTGATCCAGAATTCGCGTCGTAGTTGGTTTATCCTTACCCGAACGCTTCGCGATATCCTTCTGAATCAGCCCTTCCGTTCTGTCGACTTGAAAAAGCACTGACCATTGCTCAGGTGTTATATCATATTCCTTTAGCCCATTTTGGAATAACGCGCTTAATTTACGATAGGTCGTTCCCATCATAAATCCTAACGTAAGTTCGGATTGGTTATGCTTTGTCGTCATGATTAGACCTCTTCTTATTTCATCTTCTTTTTAATAGTTGCTTAAACAATTATATTCTAGACAACTAAATTTGTAAAGGTGAGACAAAATTATAAACTAACTATTATTAAGTTGCTTGACAAAGTAAACTAAACACGGTATTATTATCTCATGTTAAAGATACTTAACTTAAAGACAACTAGAGCGTAACAACACGCTTAATATTATTTATTTGAAGGTTGTGTAATTCATGGGATTTCTAGACAAACTATTTGGTAGAACAAAAATCGAGGAGGAACAAACAATGTCTAAATTAAACATCGGAATCATTCTGGGAAGTACTCGTCAAGGTCGTTTAAGCCCACAAGTAGGGGAATGGGTTAAAAAGGTAGCAGATGCACGTGGAGATGCTAATTATGAGATCGTAGATATCGCGGACTTCAAACTTCCACTAATGGGAGAAGTTGATGCTACTGAACAAGCAACTGCTTGGAATACAAAGCTTGCTACGTTAGACGGTTTCGTATTTATCGTTCAAGAATACAACCACAGTATTTCCGCATCACTGAAAAATGCACTCGATTACGCGCGTGAAGCTTGGAACAACAAAGCAGCGGGTATCGTGAGTTATGGTTCTGTAGGTGGGGCTCGTGCAGCTGAGCATTTACGTGGGATCTTGGGAGAACTGTCTGTAGCAGATGTTCGTGTACATCCAGCCCTGTCCCTGTTCACTGATTTCGAGAACGGTTCTGTGTTCAAACCAGCGGATCTTCACCTGACCAATGTAAATGGCATGCTTGATCAAGTATTGGCTTGGAGCGGTGCGCTCAAGACGCTTCGTTAAGATCACCCGCTTTAATATTATGAAATACACCTCTAAGAATAGACCTGGATAAACCTATGGTTTGTCCGGTCGATTCTAAGGGGTGTATTTTTTGTATGATGAAATGACCACCTTGTATAGAATCTTTTCTCGCATAATCGGCGAGGATTTCAATCTACAACAAGGAGCAATGATCATATGGTTTGTGCTTGCATTATTAACAGCTCTCGCTTGAGGATGGAGAGTGTTTGGGGTGAAGTGCCCGGGCCATCGCATCCATATAGCTCTGAACGGCGCGCTGACTCACTTCCGCTTCTGGAACGAATATTTCGAAAAGATGAAAACATCCGGGATACAGGTTAAATTCGATATCTACACCTGCTTGCGCAAGTCGTGTTACATATTCGATCGTCTCATCTCGGAATAGATCAAGCTGACCTACACAGGTATAGGTTGGTGGCAGTCCAGCTAAATTCTCCGCTCTCGTTGGTACCGCATAGGAAGATATCCTGCTGGCATCGTTCTCCTCGCCCAGGTACATGTTCCAAGCCGTTAAGTTGTCCGTCCGGTTCCAGATTGCACCTTCTTCCGTAATCTCATGGCTTGATGGCGTAATGTTACGGTTGTCGAGCATTGGGTACAACGGCATCTGAAAGATAATGGAGGGTCCACCTTTATCTCGTGCCATCAGCGCAAGTGCTGCTGTCAGCCCGCCGCCACCGCTTGCACCAGCAATCGCAACCCGATTCTCATCAATGCCAAGTGATTCCGCTTCCTCCGTCATCCATACTAAGCCAGCATAACAATCTTCGATTGCAGCTGGAAAGGGGTGCTCGGGTGCCAGCCTATAATCAACCGACACGACAACACATCTAGCCGTCTGAACAAAGCGTTCACACAACTCGTCGTCCATATCAGGATGTCCTAATACGTATCCGCCCCCGTGAATCCACAGCATAGCTGGAAGCTTGTCAGCATTTCGCCCAGCAGGTTCATAAATTTTTACCAGTATCTCCCCTGCAACACCCGGAATTTTTCGACTGGTTGTGTTTACATGCTCTGATCTCTTCAGTGACGGAGCCGACACTAAACTTCTGCTCCACTCTAAATTCTCTTCCAATTGAAACCCTGGAAATTGTGAATATGCCTCTCTTAATTCTGGTAGTATACGTTTATCGATACTCATGAAAACCCTCCAATACAATAATGATTGCTTATATAATTCCTATTCCTTCTCAGCTTCCCACTTGGCAATTTCCTCTCGTACTCGTGGAGCAACCTCCGTTCCGAGCAGTTCTATAGCCCGCAACACCTGCTCATGTGGCATCGTGCTTAGTGGAACATACATCATAAAGCGTGTAATACCTACATGCTTCCGTAGATGAATGATCTTCTGAGCAACTGTTTCTGGATCTCCAACGTACAATGCGCCATCAAAGCTTCGGGCCGCATCATAGCTGGAACGGTCATAATACGACCATCCTCGTTCTTTCCCGAGCTTGTTCATGCCGTATTGGGTAGATGGAAAAAAGATATCTGCTGCCCGTTCCGTATCTTCTGCGACAAATCCAATCGAATGAGATCCCACCTGAAGCTGCGATACATCATGTCCAGCGCGGGCCGCCGCCTTCTTGTACAGCTCTACAAGCGGAGCAAAATTCATTGGATTCCCGCCAATGATCGCCAACATCAATGGCAGACCCAAAAGTCCTGCACGAACGGCGGAGCTTTGCGTACCTCCGCTGCCAATCCATATTGGTAAAGAGCTTTGGACGGGCCGCGGGTATACGCCCAAATTATGAATTGCTGGCCGATGGCCTCCCTTCCAAGTTACTTTCTCGGAACCCCGTATTTTCATAAGCAGTTCGATATTTTCATTGAATAGCTCCTCATAGTCATGTAAGCCATAACCAAACAACGGAAAGGATTCAACGAATGAACCCCTGCCCGCTATAATCTCGGCACGTCCATTGGAGATGCCGTCAAGCATAGCAAAATCCTGAAACACACGTACAGGATCAGCAGATGAAAGGACCGTCACAGCACTAGCCAGGCGAATCCGTTTAGTCAAGGACGCTGCAGCGGACAACACGATTGCTGGTGAAGAAGCTGCATAATCTTCACGATGATGCTCACCGATACCAAAAACATCAAGTCCCACCCGATCCGCAAGGACGATTTCTTCGACTACTTCTCGTAATCGCTGTGCATGACTCATCACAATTCCAGTCTCAATATCAGGCTTTGTTTCTACGAACGAAGTAACACCTATTTCCATGATTTATCACACCTCTTTTAATTTTTCTCCTGCACTACAACCAACAGATATTTGGGGCAACCCTATTTTTTTAAGAAGAATGCTCTAGACAACGGATTAAAGCTGTCCAATCCATCTCACCATAACCATGGGCTATTCCTTCAAATAAATGATGATGGATAAGTTGGCCCAAAGGTAGAGGAGCTTGGACGGACTGCGCTGCCTCTATAGCCAGTGCAACATCCTTCAGCCCTAGCTTCATTTTAAAACCAGCTGGTTCAAACCGCTGTTCTGTCATTATCGCCCCATAGTTCTGATATAAGGGAGATTGAAAAAGAGCATTCACCACATCCATAAAACGGGCTGGCTCTATGCCATACTTTCCTACCATCAGCTGCGTTTCTGATAAAGCTTCCAGCATAGAAGCAATTAAAAAGTTTACGCCTATTTTTACAACATTTCCTTCTTCGCTATAATCCCCAATCTCGAATATTTCCTGACCTAATTGTTCTAAAACAGGAATTAACTGTTGTCTGGCTTGCTCCGGACCTGCCAAAATGATGCGCAATTTAGCTGCTTTAGCGGCATCCGGACGCCCCAGCACTGTGGCAGACACAAAGTATTGCTTTCTCTCCGCATGCGCCGCGGATAATTTCCGAGCCAGATCTACACTGATCGTACTGGCAGATATGTGAATTCCTTTTTCTGATAATCCATTCAAAATTCCATTTGGACCCTCAACAATCTCCTCCAAAGCGGCATCGTCAGAAAGCATGGTTATGACCATATCGCTCTTTTGTGCTGCCTCCAATGGTGTCTCGGCATAATGCGCTCCCTGATCTATTAGGGGTTGCGCTTTTTCACGAGTACGATTAAAAACGATTAATTCATTACCAGCTTTCAACAAATTTTGGGCCATTGGAAAGCCCATTTTCCCAAGCCCGATAAATGATATTTTCATAAGTCTCTTCTCCGCATTAAGGATGATTTACAATAACGGAACGATCGTTCCAGAATAACCAAAAAAAATTTATATTGCTGCAATTACAAAGCTTATCATCTCTTTGGCACGCTGCTGATCTTGATCTGCTTTTGCCATAATATTTATGCTTTGATGTAAATTCAGCAATAAATAAGACCACGCTTTGACATCAGTGGTTTTATCAAGTTCGCCTGATTGTCGGCCTTTTTCCAAAAGCTCGCAAAAAGCCTGTTCTAAATTCAAAAAACTAGTCTTTATCAATTCATTTATTTTTTCATCCCGCGACTCTAGTGTTGTAGCTGCATTCGTTACAAAACACCCGCCGGGTAGGCTCGTATCGTACGCTGAAGTAATATGTTGCTCAAAAAATTGTTGAATCCCTGCTCTAACGCTTGACGCCCGTTCAAGAATGACCTGTCTATTGAAGCTAACCTTTTTGTAATGTTCCAGTGCGGCAATGTACAACGTTTGCTTGTCAGAAAAAGTATCGTAAAGACTAGAACGGCTAATGCCCATAACCTGCAGCAAATCCGGTATGCTTGTTGCCTCATAACCCTTTTTCCAAAACAACAGCATCGCTTGATGTAGTGCTTGATCCTCGTTAAACTCTCTTGTCCTTGCCATGAGTAACACCTCCTGTAATGGCAATATAACATATCTGGAACGATCAGTCCAGATAAACTTCGAGAGAAAACCTTACGGTTTGCTTGGCATAGCTGATGAACTATAATTAGCCCACAAAAAGACCTGTTCGGTAGGCTTCATCGCTTACGAACAGATCTTAGTTTATTATTCCGGTCTCTCAATTTCAAAAATCTCACCAATCGTAGCGTAATTAGCTCCCGCTAAACGACTTACTGCATTTAAGGCTCTAGGGTCAATCCGCCCCTCCTGATAAATCGATTCATCGATATGAAACTGAACAATTTCGCCGATGAACAAATCACTCCCAGGTTCTTCTGCTCCTAGAGGTATCGCTTGTACAAGCTTACATTCCATTCGAACCTTTGCTTCCAATACACCAGGTACAGCTATATTTTTACTTGGGACCGGTGTAAGATTGGCAAGTTCAATTTCACTTTCTGCTCTTGGCAATGAGGCAGCGGTTTGATTGATTTTTCCAACATTCTCATCATCTACAATATGCACAACAAACTGTTGATTGTTATAGATATTATGGGCTGTATCTTTTAATCGTCCCGCTGGTCTTTGAATAGACAGTGAAACCATCGGAGGATTAGACGAGACGATATTAAAATAGCTAAACGGCGCACCATTCAAAATGCCATCTTCTGATTGTGTAGTGACAAAAGCAATGGGCCTAGGAATAACAGTACCAATTAATAACTTATAATTTTCCCGCTCACTATTTTGCTTCGGATCAATCGAAATCAATCTCCCCAGCTCCTTCTTCACTCTTTCACGAAATCGATCGTGCTTCTAACGGTATCAATAGGGCGTACTAACTTCTCAATTTGCTCACGTTTAGGTTCTAAGAATGGTGGCAATGAAAGCTTTTCTCCAACCGTTTCGTATTCCTCGTCTCCCATAAATCCAGGTCCATCTGTTGCAAGCTCAAACAAGATTTGTGGAGCAACACGTGTATACAGCGACTCGAAGAAATGACGATCCACATAACCTGAAGTACGGAATCCAAAGTCTTCAAAATGCTTAGTCCACTCATCCAGCATCGCACGGTCTTCTACTCGGAAAGCCGCATGGTGAACCGTACCAAAACCTTGGCGTGAATTCGGCAAGTCTTCGTTATGCTCTACAATAATTTGCGCCCCGTTTCCGCCTTCGCCGACTTCAAACAAATGATAAGCCTCTTCCTGTCCGATTTCTTTAAACAGCATGACTCTTTCCAACATTTCTTTAAAATAGCTGAAGTCAGCTATACGTACAAAGATCGGTCCCAAACCAGTGATCGCAAACTCTAAAGGAATTGGTCCTTTTTGCCATGGTGTACCTGATGAGACCCCTTCATTAAATTCATCGGAGATAAGTTGATATTGTTGATCATCAAAATCTACGAAGGATAAAGTCTTTTTGCCAAACTGCTCTTTAATTCCGGTATGCTTCACATCCAGGCGATCAAAACGTTTTACCCAGTAGTCTAATGCAGCATCAGTTGGTACCCGGAAGGATGTCTTGGCGATCTCATTGGTTCCGTGAACACCTTTAGGTATGTTAGGGAAGTCAAAGAACGTCATATCCGTTCCGGCACTGCCCTTATCATCTGCAAAAAACAAGTGATACGTTTGAATATCGTCTTGATTGACGGTTTTCTTCACTAGACGCATTCCCAATACGTAAGTAAAAAACTCGTAGTTTTTCTCTGCGCTGCTTGTGATGGCTGTTACGTGGTGAATCCCTTTTAAATTTCTCATGATTATACACTCCTATGGTTTTAGTTTGATTTTGTAATATAATTCCCTAGATCAAGAAAGATTAATTGAATTATCTTAACGTTAAGATATCCACCAAAAAAAATATCTTTCCAACATTCGATTACATGTATCTCACAAATTATCTTCACATTAATTATCTTTAACTTAAGACAAATTTAACACACTCCTTTGTTGTTGTCAACAAAACACTATAAAAGATAACAGCCTTGTTCAGTATGTAAATAGATATACTGAACAAGGCTGTTTTGTTTTGGTGCTTACTCGATCACAAATTTACCAACCGTCTCATTCATCATTTCCGCAATATTCGCCTGGTGCTCAGAAGAAGCAGCCACATCTTCAAACGCTTGTAATGTATCTGAAATGTGATTTCGAATGCCACTTACATTGTCCGCAGACTGTTGAGATACTGCGGCAACATTCGTCATCGCTTGATCTACCTCTGCCATTGATAGCTTCAGTCCGTGCATTGAAGATACCATTTCACCTGTGATCTCATGAAACATATCGGCATCATTTTTATATTGCATACTTACTTGCTCGAAACTCTCATAATCACTTATCACCGTCGAATCGATAAAATCCAGTAGCGCTTGTGATTGAAAGGACACATTCTCAAAAGCATCTTCCACTAGCAGTGTCATTTTCTGAATCTTCCCCACCGATTCCTCCGACTGTAGAGCAAGTTTGCGTACTTCGTTAGCAACTACAGCGAATCCTCTTCCCTCATCCCCAGCTCTTGCTGCTTCAATGGAAGCATTCAAGGACAATAGATTCGTTTGGGCTGCAATCTCTGAAATGTACCCAGCTATCTCTCTTACTTCATTAACAACTTTCCCTGCCTCGATCGCGTGCATAATGGAATTCTGTTTCTCAGCATACAAACTTGTCGCATATTGAATCGATGCCACAGCCTTTTCCTTCGCGGAAGCTGCCTGTACCAGAATTTCTTCGGAGGTATTTAGTGCGACTCCCGCCTTATCACTTAGCAGATCTGCATTGGAGATAATCTCTTGTACTGTTGCATTTACTTCTTCTGTTGTAGCACTTAAAGATTCACTTCCAGAAGCAACCTCTTGCGAGGAATTATAAATTTGATCCATTGTAGCATTTACTTCCTCAACTGTTGCAGATAATTCTTCGCTAAGTGCACCTAACTCTTGTGCTGAAGAAGAAGCACTAGCTACGATGGTTTGTACTTGCTCTGCCGAATGATTAAGCGACTTCACGATTCGACCAAATTCATCTTCAGCATCAAACTTAGCTCTTTGAGTCAGTTCTCCTCGACCAAACGCCTCTGAAAAGTTCAGGATAATGGTTACTGCTCGTGAGAAATATCTTCTCAAGGACAAATATGAACCGATTGAAATCAGGATAACGAGAAAAGCAACAATGATATTGACCGTTAGTCCTTTTTGAAATAGCTTCTTATTCTGAACATCTGCATACTGGGCACTTCCTAAGTTCATTTCAACTAATTTTCCAAGGTCTTCATTTCGTTTCGTATTTAACGCTTCAAGATCAGAGATGATATCTTCAGCAGGATCATATGTAGGGGTATTTAGCATCTTCTCAAACATCGGAAGCTGAATTTGCCGATACTGTTTCGTTAATGATAAAACTTCAGCATAAATCTCCTTTTCGTTTGGGAGGGAACGTGTTTCTTCATACTTATTCAAGATTCCATTGTTTTCAGCTTGAAGCTCAACAACTTTCTGATAACTCTCTTGAATTTCGCTTGGATCATGACTAGCGATCATCTTATTCGTTAAGGTTACTATTTCATGATTATTAGATTCGAATTTCCCAAGTGCATAAACTGACGTAAGATCGTTCTTATACATACTTCTAGAGTTCGCATACATATTGCTGAAATACACACTACCAACGATCGCAATGATCAGAGCACCTAACAGTAATATTGAATTAGTAACAGTAATTTTGCCTACGATAGTCCAATTTCTCATTTTCCTCATGCTTTGCACTCCCTATGTACTTTTAATTAAGCTTTCATATTCTGCTACTGGCATTGGTTTCGCGAAATAATAACCTTGAGCGATTTCACAATCTATTTGTTTCAAAAAATCAATTTGCGCCTCTGTCTCAACTCCCTCTGCCACAACTTTCATATTTAAATCCCTAGCTAGCTTGACCATACTGGCAATTACTATCTTCCCTGTCTCATCATTTGACTTACTCATCAGAAAAGCCCTGTCTAACTTAATGACATCAGCAGGGAAATATTGCAATACATTTAAGGAACTATAACCTGTCCCAAAATCATCGATAGCTATGGAAAATCCTTTACGTTTCAACTCCAACAAAATATCTCTAACAAACTCTAAATTTTGGAATACAATAGACTCGGTCAGCTCTAACTCTATCAATCTAGCAGGTACCTGGTACCTGTTAATAATATTCGTCAAATGGAGCAGGAAATCATTATGGTATAGGGTTATAAGCGATATATTCACTGAAATCGGAAGTGGCTGGATTCCTTCCTGGATCCATTTACTCAACATGATACATACTGATTTAAACACCATTAAATCTAATTTCACAATAAAGCGATTCCTCTCAAATATGGGGATAAATACTGCAGGAGATATAAGTCCCTTCTGAGGATCATTCCATCGAACCAATGCCTCAGCGCCATGAAAACTGTTCACTCGCAGATCCATTTTCGGTTGTAAATATACTATAAATTCACCATTTGTCATGGCAGCATCCATCTTTCTTACGATGTCTTGCTCTTCGTGTATCTGCAATAGCAATTGTTCGTCAAAGAAAGTGCATGAGCTCTTGTATCCACCTTTAATGGACTTACAAGCGATTCCTGCTCGGTCAATACATGTGAGGATATCGCTCTGACGATCATCTATACAGTAAATTCCACAATTAATCACTAGCCTAAAACCTTCTTCATTTCCAAACGTATAGTCGCTCATTTGTTCAGTAAGTACTTGTATACGGATGAATAATTCCGCCTTATTGTCATACGAAGTGAAAAGAATAAAACGATCACCCCCTAAGCGTCCAACGACATCCTCGTCTAATGTGTTTGCTGTTAAGCTATTAGCCACTTGAATCAAAATACTATTTCCTTCATGAAAACCGACAATTTCATTTATGTATTTAAATTGTTCAATATCAAATTGCAACACAGCAAACTTTGTATTCGGTTTCTCTTTAAGTAAATACTGAGCATCTATAACAAATTTATTCGTTCTAGAAAGATGTGTTAACTCATCCTCAAAGGCAATCCTCTCCATCTGTTTCCTAATTTTGCTCTTATTTAATAGAATGTTAACAAATATGATCAATAATAAGACAAACATGATTACACATAATAGAAAAGTCGCCTGACTCATTTGAGACGCTTTGGCCATGATCACATCTTTCGGTATCACGGAGAGAATATACCAGTCCTCAACCCCCTGGATGCCAGAATAACCAACCATTTTGCTATCTTCGTTAATCCAAAATATTCCTACTCCAGATTTTTTTGCGGTTATGTTCTCTTTAAAGATTTGCAGTTGTTTCTTATTTCTAGAATCAATACTTATACTTTCGAATATGTTATCAATTGACTTATCCTCTTCGAGATTCTTCGATTTGATAATGACTTGTCCCTTTTGATCAATGATTTGAGAATAACCATGACCTTTAAAGAAGGAAACTGCAAGAGCATCATTAAGATCCTGTGTATATTTGCTGGCAGATAAAGCACCCTTCACTTCACCTTTAAACTTAAGTGGACTGTTGATCGTGATAATTTCTTTATTGGAGATCTTATCTAAGAATGGATCAGAAATACTGCTAATACCCTGAAGAGCTTTTTGGAATCCTACTTCATCTGATACATCAAACATCGTCCCATCTGATGCGTAAGCTTTACCATCTGGGCTGTTGATGCTAATTCGAATAAAATTATATTTTTTATCAAAGTGATGCAGATATTTTTTGGTCTTATCCCAATCCATATAATTGATTTCCGAAATAGAATCAGCAATTCCATCTAATGAATCTAATCCACCCTGTATCATATTTCCAATCGATCTACTCGCATGTATCGTAGCTTCTGATGTAGCAGCAACCGCTTCTTGCTCATAAGAGTTAGCAGTCCATTTTATGAAATAGTAAGAGCACCCCCAAAATATCAACGTTGCCATTAGGACGAGGCCTATCATTCTCCATACTCTCAGTGGTTGTGTTTGATCCATGTACTATCATCCTTTTTCCGATTTATTACGTTTTTTTATTAGAAAACGAGCAAAAAAAAGCCGCTATCAGAATGATAACGGCTGCAAATGCGTCAAAAAATAAGAGCATGAAACTCCCACTACATGCAACCGGCTGTCATATCTATAAATAGATTTAGACCCTATGGCTTTGTGTCCCTATTTTTCAATAGGTTTACCAATATTCTGTTTTACTATTATTAGTCCTAAATACTCTATTAAAAATAGGCTACCACCAAAAGACCTATCTCCGCTGTGATTTAATTTTTTTGAATGGGAATTTTTTCACAAACGTCAATGTTAACTTTAATATAATATTTATTAATGTAAAGCAACAATTCTGCGAACAATT
Organism: Paenibacillus sp. FSL R5-0744; assembly: GCF_037972555.1. NCBI lineage: Bacteria > Bacillati > Bacillota > Bacilli > Caryophanales > Paenibacillaceae > Paenibacillus > Paenibacillus sp. FSL R5-0744. The sequence continues at coordinate 1,193,441 of NZ_CP150228.1, read as the reverse complement.
ATATAATTAGATACTAAAGCCCAATGTAACATTTATATATGTCACATTGGGACTTACTTCTCAACACGAATTATGTTTGTCTTACAAACGCATAACGAAGAACAGCTTCTTCTAAAATATCAATCCCCATAATGATATCATCCAAGTCTGTATATTCATTGGGATGATGACTAAGTCCATCTACAGAAGGAACAAAGATAAGCCCTACTGGGCAAAGTTTGTTCATGTTCATGGCATCATGCCCTGCCCCACTAATCATCCGTTGACTCGATATCCCTTTCTCTTCACAAATGGATTCTAGAACCTGACTGATCTCATCAGATAATAGGACGGGTTCCTCCGAAATAATTTCCGTACTCTCAATTACAAGTTGTCTATTTTCTTGTACTAAGGATATTGTTTGATATAAATGATCTAACACACGTTGCCTGGATGCCACTGAAGTAGATCTGATATCAATTTTAATTTCCACCTCTCCCGGAACCACGTTCATAGCGCCATTCAAGATATCTATCACCCCTAGCGTCGCAACCGTTCCAAATTCTAGTTCGAGTTTGGCTGCTTTCTCAAGCTCAAGTGCTATTTCTGAGGCACCTAGAAAAGCATCTTTTCTCATATTCATAGGTGTCGTTCCAGAGTGGGATGCCTTCCCTGATATTTGAATATGAAGCCTCACGGGTGCAGCAATTCCAGTCACAATTCCTATTTTTTTATTATTGTTTATTAAGACGGGACCTTGCTCAATATGTAATTCGAAAAACGCTTTTAATTCTTCATTCTCTCTACTCGCCTGATCAATACTGTTATAATCCAGTGCACATAGCGAAAATGCCTTTTCCATGGTAATACCGTCTTTGTCCTTCAAAGATCTATATTTCTCCTTCTGAAATAACCCTGACATTATTTTACTGCCTACTGTTGAAATCCCAAAACGCGAGGATTCTTCACAGGCAAATGAGATAATTTCGATCGGATGATCCGTTTCAATCCCTTTTTCGTTTAGACGTTTGATCACTTCCAAAGCAGCCGTTACACCTACTACCCCATCGTACTTCCCACCTTGATATACCGTATCCAAGTGAGAGCCCATTACAACGGGTGGGAGCCCTTCTATCTTCCCATTCCTTCTAGCAATCACATTCCCGCAATGATCCATCCGGATATCTAAATTTTCAGCCTTACACATCCGCATAAAAGCACTCGTACATGTCTGCTCTTCATTTGTATAGGCAATTCTAGTGATGCCCTTCTCACCCGAGTTATATTGATTAATATTATCAAATAAAGCCTGATATCTTCTCTTTCTATCCATGACAGTATCTCCAATCCTGGGTATTCATGATTATGGTTTCATCAAAATTCGTGAATGATATACAATAGAGGTAGTGCTAGTCTTTAAAAATTACTTACTTGATGAGGTGTAATGGATAGCTATGAAGAAGACCATTATTTTTAAAGAAAATGACTCATTTACAATTAAAGCTGATTTTCATGAAACAAACCGCCCCCAAGCCCCTGCTATTGTGTACATTCACGGAGGCGGCCTACTTTGGGGTGATCGAGAGGATCTATCCGAGGAAATGATACAACTTTACACCAAGAATGGCTTTGCGCTATTTTCAATTGATTATAGATTAGCTCCTAGGTCAACCCTATCTGACATCCTTGAAGATGTCCAAGATAGCCTACTTTGGTTAGTGAATGAAGGACCAAAACAATTCTCCATTGACCCCTCGAGGATCGCTGTAGTGGGAAGCTCAGCAGGTGGTTTCCTTGCACTAAGCACAGGAATGTTTACACATAAGCCACGTGCGATTGTCTCCTTCTATGGATATGGCGATATTAGCGCTCCATGGGCACTCGAACCAAGTAAATTCTATTGTGAAAAGGATATCGTCTCCATGGAGATTGCAAAAGGTACAGTGTCCGATCAAATCATTACGAGCGCAAGCGTTGACGAGCGTTTTCTTCTCTATTTATATGCAAGACAATCCGGTCGTTGGATCGAAGAAGTGACGGGCTTGAATCCTTCTCTACATAAGGAAGAACTCCTCAAATTCTGTCCTATTCATCATGTAACTAAGGAATTCCCCCCTACATTGTTACTACACGGAACGAACGATGTAGATGTACCGTATGAACAATCGGTATTCATGAGAGCTGCGCTAGTGAAAGAAGGAGTACCGGCAAAGCTTATTACTATTCCAAACGGAGAGCATGTATTTGAAAAAGATTTCGATAACCCTGTTGTGCAAAAAGCTCTTCATCAGGTGATTGATTTCCTTCAGCTTCATCTTGCTGAGTAGGTCTGTAGAAGAACAGGAAAATCCGGCACTAAAATAGTGCCGGAAAATATAGGAGACCGCATGAATTATTTCTTGTTTAATTCGTGGAAATGCGTCCATAAATGATCGCAATCTTCTCTAGCTTCCACTTTAATCATATTAACAACACTCTCATCATGCCCCACAAAATATTCGCGAAGGTGAATGTCAGAGAAGCCATGCTCTTTCGCATCATCTCTTGTGCTGCAATAATGAACTTCCTTAACACCTGACCAAATAATAGCGCCCATACACATCGGACACGGTTCACAGGTGGCATAAATTACACAATCCGATAAGTCCATCGTGTCTAGCTTTTTGCAAGCTTCTCGGATAGCTACCATTTCCGCATGTGCAGAAGGATCCGTATCTCTCATCATCGTATTGCTAACCGCTGCAATTACTTCATCGCCTCGAACAATCGTTGCACCAAACGGGCCCCCAAATTTCTTATTCATACCCTCGATCGTTGCGTCTACAGCCAGTTTCATGTAATCCATTTCAAATTCCTCCTCTAGTTTAATTGGGATGATTTTAGTGTTTTGCTAAAGATGGTGTATAGAACAAACGAAACAATTAAACCACTAAAGAAAGCAAAATCATTCATCCTAACTAGGAAGGGGATACCCTTAAGAAATGCACCTGACATAGGAAGGATGAAGCTGACTGCTAGAACAGCCATCGCAACAGGATTGTAACCATTCTTATATTCACCGTTGCTGCCTGCTGGGACATAGATATTATCAAGATTTAATACTCTTTTCCGATGAATAAAGAAGCTTGAAAGCATAATACCCGCAATTGGACCAAAGATGGACCCGATAAAGCTATAGAAGAAAAATAAGGTCGTCGTACTTTCTACAAGCTTCCATGGCAAAATCAAAGTACCAACAACAGCTGTCAATACACCCGCAATCTTTACAGTGAATTTTTTCGGGAAAAGGGATGACATCTGCAATCCAGCTGGTAATAGGTTTGCAAACACTACGAAGGCGATAGCTCCTACGTTTAGTGCTAGAATCAATACAACAACCGCGAAAGTGTTTTCAATTTTATCAATGGCATGAACGATATTGAAAATCGGCTCACCAAACGCAATTTCAGTACCCGCGATTAAAGCCACACAAGTGATGGCAAAAAGAATATAAGATAAGATAAACCCTACTGGCAACCCAATCATAGCCGCTTTTGGTGATTTCGCACGATGTGTGAAGTCCGACATATTCACAACAGGACCCGCCCAGTTAGATACCAATGCACTCACGCAAGCAATAAAGACTAATGGACTTGAGCTTGGGTTCGCTGGTACATACTCTAAAATCGGTCCAAACCCTCCAGCAATCTTGATCGCCCAAACAGCAGCACCAATAATAAACACATACACTACTGGGGATGACCAGTTACCGAACTTACCTAATGTTTTCATTCCACCTAAGAACAACAGAACCGTTGCTGTCCAAAGAATCGCATAGGAGATCATTGTCGGGAATGCTAACCCGAAGAGTGTGAAGCCACCGCCTAACTCCATATAATTTGGAATAAATCTAGCAAATATAACATTTAATGATTCTGCACCTACAACGGTTGTGGTTCCGAAGAATACTAATCCGGCAACAAGTCCTCGTATCAATGCCGGTATAATTGCTCCTTTTACCCCAAATGAATCACGAAGCAACATCGCGAATGGCAGCCCATATTTGGAGGCAGAATATCCGTTTAAAGCATAAAATGTGGAGACAATAATGGCTGAAAGCATAACAGCAAAGAGCACCTGTGTTGTATCCAACCCTAGGACAAAGAAACCTGCTACTGTCATATACGACATAATATTATGAACAGCGCCCATCCAGAGTGTTATATAGTTGGACATTCCCCAGTCTCTTTGCTCAGGCTTTTTGGGCAGTAATTCCTCACCGTAACCGTATGATTTGTACCTATCATAATTTTGTTCCAATTTTGCTTGATCCATATCTACACTTCCCCTCGCTTAAATTACTTCACGATATGAGTGCCTGCCTGTTCATTGATCGCATCTTTCAAGCTTTCCGGATTCGTAATAATAACTCGCGTTCCGCTGTTCTCTAAGAAGCTTAAACTTGCCTCGATTTTAGGCAGCATACTTCCTGCTGGGAAGTGATTTTCTAGCACATATTGTTTAGTCTCATCAACCGTCATTTTGGAAAGCTCTTTCTGATTCGGCTTACCATAGTTGATGCATACTCTAGACACTCCTGTTGTAATAATTAAGGTCTCCGCATGAATTTGTTCTGCTAAAAGACTCGTTGCAAAATCCTTATCGATGACTGCATCAACACCTTTGTACGTGTTATCATCAGACTTCACGACTGCGATACCTCCACCGCCTGCAGCGACAACGACAAAGCCCCCGTCGATTAATGACTTAATCGCATCTTTCTCCACAATATCTATAGGTCTTGGGGATGGAACTACTCTACGGTATCCTCTGCCAGAGTCTTCTACAAAGCTCCATTCCGGATGTTCTTTTTTCATTTCTTCCGCTTGCTCTTTGGAAAAGAAGGATCCTACTGGTTTCGTCGGATTCTTGAAATTAGGGTCTTCTGAGCTTACTTCGACTTGTGTAATCACCGTAGCCACATTCTTGTGGATCCCTCTAACTGCAAATTCGTTAATTAAAGCTTGTTGAATTAAATAACCGATTCCACCTTGTGTATCGGCTCCACAATTCACTAGTGGAACAGGAGACATGCCGGCAATTTCATGTGCAATCTCAGATCTTCTTAGCCCAAATCCTACCTGTGGTCCATTACCGTGTGTAACGACGACATTGTAGCCCTCTTGCACCATATCAACAATATTAACGACAACTTCTTTTACTGCTTCAGATTGGTCATGAATTGAATCCAGGCCATTTTCCTTGACCAATGAGTTCCCGCCAATAGCAACGATTACAGTCTCTTTCATCTGATGCCTCCTATGTTGCAATTCTTATGCGCTAACCGAGTAACTCAAGAGATTGCTTTTTGTGTGAGTGGTATAACGGATTTGTTGGATCATTCTTAATTGCGTTCTCGATAGCCTCAATGGCCTCTTTATGCTTACCAAGCGATCTTAGACTGTTCGCCTTATGGAAGGAGAAGTCATATCTATTCGGCTGAAGCGCTAGCAGCTTATCCATCTCGATAACTGCTTCTTGGTGTCGCCCAAGTTCTCTTAAATAATTGGATTTGTGGTAGCGATAGAACGTTTCATTAGGTGCCAGCTCACAGGCTTTATCATATTCCTGAAGAGCTTCCTCCGGTTTTTTCCACAGTCTCAAACAATTCGCTGTGTAGAAATAAAATTCTAAATTAGCTGAATCAATAGAGATAGCGCTTTCATAGCATCGAAGTGCCTCTTCATATCTCTTTAGTTCTTGCAAGAAATACCCTTTATAATAGATGAAATCCAGGTTGTCAGCATCCACTTCTAGCGCTCTATTGATGATGGATATAGCTTCTTCATATTGATCGTTGTTAGCGAGAGCCTTTGCCTGCTTCACATATTCATTATTTTCTTGGAAGCTCTGTTCTAGAATCTTCACGACTTTATGCTGACCGTTCTCTTCGGCACGTTGTAGGGATGAGAGCCCATCTCGATCAGGCAAATGCACATCTGCCCCTGCATGAACAAGCGCTTCAAGAATGTCAGAATATAGTCGTCCGCCATTCCCCAATATGACTGCTTCAAGTAGGGCTGACCAGCCTAAGTCGTTGACATGATTCACTGGAACCCCAGCATCAATACACACCTCTACTGTTTTTAAATAGCCCTTTTCGCTCGATGGTAACAGCGCTGTACCTCCAAATCGATTCACGCTCTTCAAATCAGCTCCACCAGCAATCATGAGACGCAGGATTTCATAAAAGCCATTTGCTGCTGAGCAAATAAACGGTGAGAGTTGTGTAATATCTCTAGTGTTCACGTCACTTCCTGCTTCTATTAATCTTTTAGCAATCGCGATTTGATTGTTTTGAGTTGCCGCCATTAACGCTGTTCGCCCTGCAGCATCTTTATAATCAACACTGGCACCTTCGCCTAATAGTTTCTCAACAGAAGCCCGTTCTCCCTGTTCACTCGCCTCAATAAGTTTTGTATTCAAGGATAGACTATCCAAAATTGTTCACTCCTTCACAGCCTAGCACGAAGATGTTCGTCTAGTTCGAAATAAGAATGGTGGGCTAAGCAAGTTAGCCCTCTTCTTATTTAATATTTTCACTTAATGCAAGTAATGCTTGTTCAAATGCTTCGATTGGAGGGTTAACGATACCTGCACCAATCATTCCAATCCCCGCATCTTTATGTGCAATGGCTGTATTGATAATCGGCATAATTCCTGTTTGGATGACTTTTTGAATATCAATACCTGTTGGAATCCCTATAAAGTCAAGCATTGGAATCGTTACATTAGGATTTTCAGTGGTTGTGATTTCTGCCATTTTTGTGGTGTAGCTGATTGCATCATCGACGGTACCCCCCACAAGCGAAACAATAGCGGGTGCAGTTGCCATAGCAAATCCGCCAATTCCATAGGTCTCCGTAATCGCACTGTCACCAATATCAAGACCAGAATCCTCAGGTTTGTAACCAGCGAACATAGGACCTATTACTTGTTGTGCAGGACCTGTAAACCACACGTTTCCAGCGATTCCACTCACGCGGATACCGAATTCCACTCCGTTACGAGCCATTGTGGTAACAATGGTACTATTCTCAATACCATGCGCAGCATCAAGGGCACATTTACAAAGCGCCATCCATGTCGGACCCGAGAAATAGTCGCTGCTGCTAACGAATTCAAACACTTCTTTTTTCTGTTCAACCGTGAAATCGGTTTGGATAATATAAGGCGTTAGTGCTTGAATGAGCAGGGTTGTTCCAGCTACATTTCGGTTATGACACTCGTCCCCCATATGAAGGGCTTGTGAGAGCATTAGGCGCAAGTCAATCCCATTTGGATTAAGTTTCATCGCATCTCTTAAAATAGGACCCAATACATCTCGCATCCAAATCAAACGCTGGATAACACTCTCGTCATTGGCACCCATACGAAGGATTTTGGACATTTGTTCACTTAAATTTGTATAGGCAATATTTCCATAAGTTTTATTCTCAACAATATGCATAAACATGGAAGCCGATGTGACACCAGCCATGGAACCAACACAGTTATGTTCATGACATGGCGAGAAAATAATCTCTCCGGACGCGGCTAGTACAGCTGCTGCTTCAATATTGGGGGCAAGTCCTTCAAATACAATAGCCCCTGTTACCGCACCTTTCATCGGACCATTCATTCGTTCCCAAGTGATTGGCGGGCCAGCATGTAAAATCGTATTTTTCGTCATACCAGGAACCACATTGATCGCTTGGTCAAAGCCAATCAGTACCGGTTGCGAGTTAATAATTCGCTCAACAGCCTCTTTGTTAGCAGCTTCAATCTTATCTGTAACACTTGGGTCTTCAAGCTTATCCAGCGCAGCAATTAATTCTGGATTCCCTCTGCCTGGCGGCGTCCACTCCAAGTGAGTTACATTCGCGTTTTGTTTTAACAAATCATCTCTAAAGTTCGCAATGCCTACATTTATGACATTTAGTTTATTCGTAAAAAGTTCATTGATTTTACTCATGACTATTCTCCTTTCACAACGAATTCTCTTGCTAGTAGACCTGCGTTCTGACTGCTGCTAGCATGTGTAGCACCAGAAGCTAACAATTTATTAATTTGACCTTCAATATTTTGACTATCTAGCTCGGTTCCAAGAATGTATCCAATAATCTCTAGATGTCTTCCTTCATCTTCAGCGGCTTGCTTCGCTTCGATAATCGCTGGAAGCATTGCGCCTACAGGATCTTCGTGCGCTCCGAAGCCTAGAACAAAATCCATCACAATAACAGCGACAGAAGGATCTTTTGCTTCTTGAATAAATCTTTCAATCCGAGTGGATGGATCTATCATTGGATGTGGCTTACCTTGTGTAAATTGGTCGTCTCCGAAGTCAATAAAGGTATGATCTTGACTTACTCTAACATCTTTTAAGCGATATTCAGGATCTCTCTGAATGTTACTATAGACATTATCGAATTTCTCCATAGCAATGTGCATCGCTTCATCACAGAGCGTACCGCCACTGAATAGTCCACGGATATATTTTTGCTGAGGATTTAACTTCGCACGCACTTCTTCAATAAGCGGAAGATTTAACGCACGTTTGTTAAGCTTCGATTCGTCTGCTCCAGCTAAAAGTACCGCTTTAAGTGCCGCTTCTTTTGACATTTTTGCAAAATGACCGCCAGCTTGAGTGATCTTTTCTTCATTCCCACCCACAAACCAAACCACGACTGGTTTCTTACATTGTTTAATTTGTGCAAGTACTTTCTCTTCTACACTTGGTGCTGGTGGTTTAGATACGAGAACAATAACCTTTGTTGCATCGTCCTCTTCTAACGCTTTAATTCCGGCCAGCATCATAATGCCGCCAACCTCTTCACTTAGATCTCTACCGCCTGTACCGATCAACTGTGTGATTCCACCGCCAAATTCATGAATACGAACCGTTACCTCTTGGCTACCTGTTCCTGATGCGCCAACGATCCCGATATTGCCTTTTCTCACGGCATTCGCAAAGCACAAAGCGACATTACCAATAATCGCAGTACCACAGTCTGGCCCCATCATTAGCAAGCCTTTTTCTTGGGCTAAAGTCTTTAATTCAATTTCATCTTCAATACTTACATTGTCGCTAAACAGCATGACGTGAAGATTATTTTCAAGAGCTTTTCTTGCTTCTCTAGGAGCGTAGCTCCCATTTACGGCAATAATCGCTAAGTTAGCTTCAGGAGTACCGTTTACAGCTGAGGTAATGGTTGAGTATTTAACCTCACTCTTTCCTTTAGAGGAATCTTTCTTTTTCGTTAACAAATCATTGATGCTTTCGAAAGCACCCTCACATAGTTCTTCAGAGGCAGCCTTCACAATAATCACTAAATCACTTGTTTTGGCACTTTCTACTTCAGGTGTCATCAAGCCCACATTTCTAATGACCTCTTTATTCATTTCAGTACCCATTGCAATAATGGCTTGTTCTACGATTTCGATCTGATTCGCTTTTGTTGAGAGTGACATCAAAGATACGGAATCGATATACGTGTTTGGTTTTACTAAAACTTGAACAGTCATACTTTTACCTCCCATTTACATGTTCATTTCCAGCCCTGCAACAATTCCTAGAGCTATATCAGTACCCGAAGTGGACCCTATAGCCAGTACCCTATCTAAAGCCAATAGCAATTCCTCTTCGCTACCTCTAAATAAAGCTTCCATTAAGTCACTTATAGACTCTCTTACCTGGCCACCTGCTGCTTTAGCTAATGCCATATAGCTGATATCATTGGTTAAAACCTTCGCATGTAAGACGACTTCTTCACAAAACGATTGGTGTGAAAAGTATTGATGATTCTCGATGCCCATGACGGTAAACAATCCCACCAAGAAATCATCACCGGCTGGCGTTAAGCCTGGTCCAAGGCCTATGAGCGAAGTTGCATGTGTGATTGCAGTAGAGATTCGCTTGTTTTGCAATTCCGATACAAGTAACTGCGTCCGTTCATGAAGCATTCTAGACATTTCATCGTCAAAAGGATTGCCGCTCTTGAAAGCCCTTTCAATTCTGCTGTTATTTCCGTGAAGTTTGATATATTGCTTCATGGTGGATACATTCATTATTAAGACATCAGCTTCTGAAGGATATTTAGGCAGTTTACAATTCCATCTCTTAACACCATTCATTGTGATAGACATCTTATTAGCAATTGATAAAACGGAATGATCTGAACTTACAATGTCATTCACCCTGATATCTGCTTCTTCAAAGTGTTCTAAGTCAATAATAAGTGTATTAGGAGCGTTATCGATTCCCTTACACGCAATAGTATACAAATCTCCACGATCCAAACATTGAATATTGATTGTGCGATTAAACGTGCTATGAACAAAACCATGAAACTTATGATGAATGATTCGTTGAATAAAATCGCCATCACCGGATTTCGCAAACCTCACTAGAGTCACCTCTGTTTTAATTCCTTATATTTCAAAAAGGTGATTGACCTCCTTTTCACTTCAACAGATGGATGAATGCATTGAATAATATGATTTGGTTACATCATACAAAGGTAACGACGAGCGTAACTACCTTACGCACTTAATATATAATATACTGGTAGGGATCGTCATCGTTTAAGCGAACCAAAAAGAGTGCATCCTATTTGTGCATGTTATACAAGCGAATGTGTTAAAAGTGTGTCTGAGGAGCGTGCCAAAAATTGCTAACTGTTAAAGACTTAATGAAGATCAAGGCTATAGAGGGAATAAAAATTGTTGCTGGAGAACAAGGCATTGATAAATCCATATCCATCGTTAACATTATTGAGAATCCTGACGCCTTTGACTGGCTTTCACCTAACGAACTACTCTTATCAACAGGCTATATCTTTAAAAATAATGCAGAACTACAAAATCGAATTATTAAGGAACTTGCGGAGCTGAACTGTTCAGGATTGGTTGTAAAAATGAAACGGTACTTTGACAAGCTTCCTCAGAACATGATTGATGAAGCCAATAAGTATGGGTTGCCCCTTTTAGAACTGCCCTTTGAATACACACTCTCTAACATGATCTCGATCATTAATGAGAAGGTTTCCGGAAGATATGATTTGCTCAATAGAAAGACTTTAGATATACATAACTTGTTCTTCAAAATCACCCTCGAAGGCGGTGGTATTGCCAAAATAACTTCCATGTTATCCGAAACGATTAGTAATCCTATTATTGTCGTAGACAAGGATTGGCGATTATTGCATCACACTGAACATGCGAAGAACAACAGTCCTCTTGAGTATTATCTTGATTTTTCAAATCGACAGCCTGTTTTTAATAAAGCGTTCATCGATACTATTCCTACCAATCTAAATGAAATGAAAAAGTCTATTAAGAGGACCTATCATTCAGAAGGTGCAGAAATAAAATGTCGAGTGATTCCTGTCGCTGCTTCTAACTATATTTATGGCTATATTGTGATTTGGCAGACAGTGCAAGAGCTATCAGAATTTGATTACATTATTTTGCAGCAAGCCTCCACCATCATGGCACTCGAGCTGATCAAAGCAAAGGAAATTAGCGAACTTGAAATAAGAATTAAGCAGGACTCCATTGATGATTTACTTTCGGGGAAAATATCATCCCATGAAGCGCTGCAAACCTTATGTTATTTACATGGATTAAATCCGGGCTATATGTATTACAGTATGGTGATAAATATTGAAATGAATGAAGCAGACAAGTTTGAAGATATGATTATCGGAAAGTATAAAATGGAGTCCATTGCAAAAAAATGTGTGGACATCATTTATGACTTGTCACATAAAGCGATTGGAGAAATAAAGTGCTTTTATAGAAATAATAGAGTCATCATTCTAGTAGGGCAAAATGAAGAAAGACCTCCTGTTTCTATTAGTGATGCCAAGTTATATGCAAATGAACTGCTTGAGGTCCTTGTTCAAAGAACGAAGGAAACACTCTTAATAGGCATTGGTCAGCAATACAGCACAATCAGCTCGCTGCATAATAGCTTTTCTGAGGCGAACGAAATGATTAAATTGATGCAACAAAAAAACCTTCAAAACAAGGTCTCACATTTCGAAGATTATTCGGTTTACCATCTGTTGGAAGCAAATATCAAAGTCGTTGCCTTAGAAGAATTTTTTCGGAAGTGTCTAGGTAAAATCTATGATCATGATCAATTACATGGTACAAGCTACATGTTAACTTTAGAAAATTACTTTATTAACAATCTGAATGTCACCGAAACTTCAAAGGCTATGTTTTTACACAGAAACACACTTATCTATCGCATTGAGAAAATAAAGGAAATCCTAAATCTGGACTTAAAGCATTCAGAAGAATTACTACGAATTCAAATAGCGCTAAAGATATTTAGTATTTTAAATAAAACGATTTAAAAAAACTCCCCATACAGCAGCAGGGTTCATTATTACACCTGTCTACTACATGGGGAGTCTTTTTATACATACTTATCTCGGCCAGACAACATTCCAAACGTCATCACGAGTCCAGAAATAACGATCAGTGTGATCAGTGGAATCGTCCACACTTGGGTCATATCGTATAAATAACCGATCAATATAGGTCCTATGGCTGCAAGCATATATCCCGTGGATTGAGCCATTCCAGATAATTCTGCAGCTTGATTTCCGTTTCGGGCACGAATTCCGATATAACTTAGCGCCAATGGGAAATTCCCTCCCAAAGCGATACCAATTAAGATAATACTTAGGATCATCATGGGGTAAGATGAGCCCATCCATAGGCCACCATAACCAACAATGGAGCACATGCCTAATGCGAATGCAATCCATACTTGAGAGCGTAGTCGTCCTGCAAGAATAGGAACAAGAAAACTAACAGGTACGCCAACAATTTGTGTGAAGGATAATAACCAGCCTGCTGTCCCCCTACTTATGCCATAGTTATATAAGATTTCAGGTAACCAAGACATCGTTATATAAAATAATGAAGACTGAAATCCCATGAATAGCGCTATTTTCCAAGCGAGTGGTGAACGCCAGATTTGCTTAGCACTGATCCTTACACTTTTTACTGCATTATCTTTGGCTGGATTTAATCTAATTAGAAGGATCCATACCACGATCGCTATGATTGTCGGAATTCCCCATACGATTAAGGCTCCGTCCCACCCAAGCTTTAGACCATGGGCTAGAGGAATACTAATACCTGATGCTAACGATGCGAACAATCCCATTGAAGTGGAATAGATACTTGTCATTAGACCGAACTTTTGTGGGAATTTCTCCTTCACAACTACCGGCAATAGAACATTTCCGATGGCTATCCCTACTCCAATCAATAGCGTACCAACGAAAATAAAGAGTGTCATTGAAATGGAACGAATGCAAATTCCGACCAAAAGAATAACCAAACCTAACAATAGCGTCTTCTCGTTGGATAAACGAGCAGCGATTCTAGGAACGAGAGACGACATAACAGCGAAGGATATCAAAGGTATACTCATTAATAAACCTGCACTCCAGTGTGCAAGCCCCACATCTTCTTGAATAATGCCCACTAATGGACCTACCGATGTAATCGCAGGGCGTAAATTAAAGGCTACCAGAACAATCCCCGAAATGAGTAAAATGATATATAACGAATTCTTGTTGTCTTGTGTCTGTGGTGAATGCAAAAACTAAATCTCCCCTCAACTAATCAAATGCCAAATGATCTTCAGAATGTAGCATTAGTTATAACATATAAGAAAGTAGTTTAAAAGTATAAAAACAAACAGCGCGCACCGATTGAGTACCGGCACGCGCTGAATTTCTAAGCTAGATAAAGAGAAATATTTAATTGTTTTATTTTCTCAATCCACTCTTCTGATAAACCTCTATCGGTTACAATCGCATCAAAATCATTTAACGAAGCAAAGTAAGTGGATTTAACCATATCAAACTTAGAGGAATCAATCACTAAAATTTTCTCAAGGGCACAATTAATTGCCGCATTCTTTGTGTCCACTTCACAACTGTTCGTGCAAGTAATGCCTAATTTAGCATTAACTCCAGCAGCAGAAATAAATGCTTTTGTTGTTCGTGTTCTACTTATTAAATCCAACCCTTCTCTGCTTTCAAACATTTGAAGTTCTGGACGGTAATGACCACCAATAAGAATAAAATCCTTAAATCCTTTTTTATGAATCTCAATTAATGCGTTCATAGTGCAGCAAACAATTTCTACAGAATGATTTGACGGAATATGTTCGATGATTTGAGCGGTTGTTGTACCAATATCAATAAAAATAATATCGTTAGGCTCGATTAGTGAAGCTGCTAACTTACCTATATTATATTTTTCTGATGCTCGATTATTTTTTTGAGTTGTCAAATCATATTCATCTTGTTTATTCTCATTTGGGTCAGAACCATTATAAATAACCGCACCTGAAACAACTTGAACGATTTTATTTTCTTTTAGATATTTAATATCTCGGCGAACAGTCATTTCTGTGACATCAAGTTGATGTGAAAGTTCTTTGATGGATGCGCCACTTTTATTTTTTAGGATTGATACAATTGTATTTACTCTCTCTTGCTTATCCATACCGGTTCATCCTAACTACTAATAATAAAGTATAATTATCAGAATTATACCATATCTAATACCCCAATACTTCCTGCCCTTTTACAATTTTAACTATGGCACTAGTTCCTAAACGGTCTGCGCCCAAATCGATAAATGCTTTAGCATCATCCAAAGAGCGAATGCCTCCAGCTGCTTTAATCTTCACATTCTGACCTATGTTCTGTGCAAACAGGCTGACATCCTCTTTAGTTGCTCCAGCTTTTGAAAATCCAGTGGATGTTTTGATATAATCAGCACCAGCTTTTGTAACAAGCTCACATACTTTCGCTTTTTCCTCTTGGGTGAGCAAACAGGTTTCAACAATAACCTTTAATACTCTACTTCCACATGCATTTTTAATGGCACGTATTTCGTCGCAAACTTCCTCATAACGTCCACTTTTTAAGAAGCCCACATTGATTACCATATCAATTTCCGATGCTCCATTTGTAATTGCATCTGTTGCTTCAAATACTTTAACGGCTTGTGTACTATAACCATTCGGAAATCCGATAACTGTACATATTGCTATTTTGCCCTCTACATAATTTGCAGCTTCTCTAACATAAGCACTTGGGATGCAAACACTGGCCGTCTGGTATTTCATCGCATCATCACATAAATTCTTTATATCATCCCATGTAGCAGTAACATCAAGGAGGGTATGATCTACTTTTCCTAATATATCTTTAACATCCATTCTGTTCACTTCTCCCTTAATAATTAATTTTAAAACGTTTAAAATGTTAATATTCTAACAATTGTTATTGCACTACATGTAACTAGTTTTTCCATAGCCATTGAAGGTGAAGAACCGAGCTCTGGGTGCGTGCAACTGCAACTAATAAGTGCTCCTAATATGTATCGGTTTAAGTTGCAATTCCTCAGTTTCCGCTACAAATCAGGTTTTCCCCCAATAACTCACAGGAACAACTACTGTTCTGAATCACACTCCTCCTTCTAATAACTCCAGGATATTTCATTTGTTACATCACCAATATATATTGTTATACTAATAACATATGTTTGAATTATAACACAATTATGAATATTGTCAATTATAGTAAAGTTGAAGCCCTTATTCGTGTCATACACCAATACATAGGCAGGAGCATAGACTTTAGGTATCTGTTAATTAGAGGTATCTAAGGAGGTTAATAAGTGGGATATTTTTACTTCAGAAATCCGTACTATGTATGCCCAGGTCGTAGTTTCCCCCCATTCCAACCAATGACTCCAGGTGGCATGCAATCAGGCGGACCCATGCCCATATATTCTGGAAGCGGCACCCAACAACCAGGAATGCAGACGCATTCTAGTGGTGGCCCAGTATTTGCATATCTAACCATCACTGATATTCAACCTTTCCTCGGAAAATGGGGGATTTTCACCTTAAGTAGTGGTCAAAAGGTTGTAGCCTATGTCAATACAGTTAATGCTGATTCAATTAGTGTGCTATTTGCAGATGGCAAAAGTGCTGTCATTGACGTAAAAATGATATCCATGGCTGAAGGGCCGTTTCCCACAATGCCAGCTACTCCTGGTAGTGGATCTGGCGGGGGACCTGGTAGTGGTTCCGGTAGTGGCTCTGGTAGCGGCCCTGGTAACTGCACTTGGAAAGAAATCCCCGGCCTTGGTTGGATTTGCATATAAAAACTCACGATCCGTCTATGGAATTTTTCCTTCCGACGGATTTTTTGTGTTGTTTTACTAGATTACTAGTTGATATACGAAAAGGCCGCCGGATGATTTCCGACGACCTCTATAACTTCTCTTCAGGTTAAGTTATGATGCTGAGCAATAACCCCTTCTTGAGTTTGCTGATCCAACTTATAACATATCAAAGCAATCACACATGCTGATATCGCCAGGATGGAAGCAGCTATAGGAAGGGAGATTAATCCTCCATGCTGGGCAACCACTCCACCAATTGCGGATCCTCCTGCGATTCCCAGGTTAGACGCTACTGGATTCAACGATGCAGCTAGGTCCTTCGATCTTGGTGAATACTGCTTGGCCAAATCTATCAAATAGAGCTGGGCTGGTGCGCTAACAATACTCGACATTACGGCTAGCATCATTAGTACGATCATTCCTAGAATCGAGATCGATGCGGTCAAACTAAAGATGATATAGACCACAGCTTGGATAAGAAATACGAATCTAAGCTTACTTACCGCATTTCCGGTTGCAACCTTGCCTCCAATCCAGTTGCTGACAATCGTGGCAATCCCGTATACAAACAGTACGCCACTAACCGAGCTCTTAGGAATATTCATCACTTGCTCCAGCAATGGTGTAATGTACGTGTACATCACAAACACCGCTCCCACTGCCGTAACTGGAATGAGAAACGCGAGAATAATGCGTCCATTCGTGAGCAGTTCGATCTGATCCTTAAGTGAGCTAGGTACAGGCTTCGGTAGTTTGCGTGGAATATAGGCATAATTTAGCGCGATGGCAATTCCGGCTAATACCCCATTTAGTACAAATGCTGCAGGCCAGTTGAAATACTGCCCTACAAAAGTGCCGATCGGTACACCAAATACATTCGCAACAGCGAAACCGCTCAAAATTGTAGCGATCGCTTTGCCTCTTTTCTCCGGATCCACCGCTTCATTCGCTACCGTAATGGCTACAGAAAGAACAAAACCACATAGTACAGCAGTAACTATTCTAGTCACTAGCAGCATACTGTAGGTTCCAGTTATAGCACTCCACAAATTCAGCAGCAGAATCAATACAAGCGATACAAGAATCGTAATCCGTTTCGGGATACGGCTGAACAAAGACATCATAATGGGTGTGCCAATGGCATAAGCGATCGCGAAACCAGATACCAAGCCCCCGGCTGTCGCTAACGTTACTCCGAGGCTCGAGGATATTTCCGAGAGTAAACCAACGATAATATACTCCGTCGTACCCAGAATAAACGCCATAAAAGTAAACGAGAAAATCAATGCGTTCTGTCGTGATGTTGTCATGGTGCTCTCCATCCTATTTGTCTCTATTTTTATAAGAACATACCTACTCATAATACTCATTTAGACTATATTGAGCAATCCTATTTTTCATAAAAAAAGAAGCTTCACACAAGTTCAAAGAACTCATGAGAAGCTTCTAGTTTTACATCATGGAATTATTTTGCATCAAAGAGCCGTTCTGCATCATGCCCTGTGAATTCGTATTCTCTAACTCATTTTACCTACAACCTTAACTCTTAATCGGGTTGCATTTTCCGGATGATAGGCAAGTGGCGTCTCTTCAACCTCAACCAATTTAATCGTAGTAGGATCGGCTCCTGCCAATACCGCTTGTTTCACCGCTTTTTCCTCAGCATCCCTTAACGACTGTTCTCGCGGCTCTCGCGAATAAATATAAATTTGTTCATACTGTCCGCTAATTTGAGAAATCGATGCACCGATGGCATTGGCAACTCCACCGTTCTCTACTTTAATAATGCTGGCTACTCCGGGAATTCCATCTGGAATAATAACACTGCCCCCGCCTACGAGTACAATCTGTACATCTTCGGAAGAAGTTTTCATCTTATCAATCGCCTTGGCTATGATCGAAGAAATTACGGATAGGACTTGTTTGGAAAATTGTTCATCGATGTGACTTACTAAACTTTTATCTCCCACGTCAGCTAACCCAAGGCGAACCGCAATATCCGTCGTAGTCAAGGTGCTTCCACCAAATACGAGTGCTTCTTCTATGATCTTATAGCCCACGCTATCCGGCCCAACTGTAATCTTGCCATTGTCTACGCGAACAATACTTCCGCCGCCAAGTCCTACAGAGATAATGTCTGGCATTCTAAAGTTCGTGCGAATATCTCCTACTTCCACTGCTACAGAAGACTCTCTTGGAAATCCATCCTGTAAGACACCGATATCCGATGTGGTGCCACCAACATCGAGTACCATCGTATTTTTAATGTTCGCTAAATAAGAAGCTCCCCGGATGCTATTTGTTGGTCCACAGGCAATCGTAAGGATCGGAAATTGCTTAGCATATTCAATCGACATAAGTGTACCGTCATTTTGGCATAAGTACACCTCAGCGCCTTGAATCCCTTCTGCTTCTAACGCATTTTCAAAACCTGTGCTAGTGGTCTCGATGACTTTGCATAAAGCCGCATTCAGTATGGTTGCATTCTCACGTTCAATCAGGCCAACAGACCCGATCAAGGAGGAGCAAGAAACCGGATAATTTGTCCCGTATGCTTCCCAGATTAAGTCTCGAACCTTGAGCTCCTGGTCATTTTTGATGGATGAGAACACACCAATGATCGCAATAGATTCTACTTTATTTCGCCATTCTACTAGAAGCTCTTTAATCTCCTCCTCATCAAGCTCACTGAGCAACTTACCATCATATTCATACCCACCATGAACTAATGCATAGTTTCCTGATAGTTTTTCCACCATGTCTCTAGGCCAAGCCGTATATGGCAGAACAGAAGCGGTAGCAGGGAATCCTAACCGAATCACACCAACTTTGGCTAATTTCTTCCGTTCCACAATGGCATTAGTACACTGCGTTGTCCCAAGCATTGCATGTGTGATTTTCGTTTTATCAATGCTCGCTTCCTTCAATACATTACGCAGTGACGTCTCAATCCCCGTTTTTATATCCAGTGTCGTTGGGGATTTAACGCTATGAATTAATCGGCTTTGCTCGTCCAAAATAATAGCATCGGTATTCGTGCCACCTACATCTATTCCAATTCTAAACATGTTTAGCCACCGCCTTACTCACCAATTCTTCAATAGGAGCATAATCGTAATCATACCCAAAGTATCTCGGTCCTACCGTTTCGATTCCTTTTTCCGTTCTCCATTTAGGATGTGCCGGTAAGCCAATGACGCGTACGCGTTTTCCATATTTCAAGCTCTCTGTTGTAACAGGCAATAAAGTTTCATAATCGACTAAGCATATTAAATCCGGGGTCATGGCTACAACCTGGCCATTTTTCTTGGCAAGCAGATTCTCATTTTGAAAATATACCTTCATCTGCTCCTCTTTATTTCCTTCAATGCCCTCTAGGTTCATTTCCCCAAAATTGAAGCCGCCTTTGGTTTCCCGGATGACATCTGTTATTTTCCCTTGAAACAGCTCGTAACCGGATGTCAGGTTTAGAAGCTCTTCAAGCTTGTCTTTTGCATCTCTGTTGTTTGAAGAAATGATCTCTCCAATCTGCTCAGATAGCGTCACGATGTTATGGACACCGCTGTTCTTGATTTGAGCCCCAGTCGTTGGATACAGACTTACCAAAGCACTAGCTCCCATCTCCACAGTAGCTGTACGGGCTAACCGTTCGGTCCATTTATTATCGATCGTCTCAAAAATACCAATGTTCCCTTTTTCATCCGAAATTGCGAGCGGCGCAGCCGAAATGCCATCCAGGTTAAACGTCACCATCTGCAATTCAGGAAATGCCCTACCCATCCCATCGCAATCAATAAGCGGTAAATTCAGCTGTGCTGCAACGACGATCGGAATCATCGAATTGACTCCGCCTGCTTCCATCGGAAATGTGCCTGTAATTTTTTCTCGGCCCAAATATTTGGCCAGCATCTGAAATACCTTAACAAACTCATCGCCTTTCGGAAATTTCTCCACTAATACAGAAGGCGCACCCATCATGGCGGAAGGAATGAAAAAGTCTTCATCCTCGATTTCATCCACAGAGTAAAGTCTTACAGGTCCGTACTTTTCAATAGCCGAAAGAGCCATGAGTTTACCGATGTAAGGATCTCCTCCTCCACCTGTGCCTAAAAATGCAGCGCCTACGGCAATATGTTCAATCGATTGTTTATCTAAATATCTCATTTATTTCCCTCCAATATGACAGTTTTTGAGGCAGTAAATCGGTAGCAGACAATATATAAGACAAATGAAATGACGATACCGAGTAATGGCTGATTTGATAATTGAGGTAAGTTTGGGAAAAAGGACAGCACAACGGGCATACAAGCAATAATGGATCCGATCAGCCAAGAAAATACCCCTAGACGATTAACGCCCTCTGTTTCCTTCCAACGGTTCTTATCGCCTTTATTCATGATCCAATAGGATGCAATCATAACCCCTGCTACCGGCGGAACCATAGCTGACAAGATCGACATCACTGGCGTGAAGTAATTCAAGATACCGATCACGGCGAGTACAGTCCCGATGAGTCCAGCAATCCCTACTGCCCATTTCTCTTTTTCTTTGGAAATATGCAATACATTGGTAAGCGCAAATCCACCCGAGATTGCGTTGACCATATTCGTTTTCCAAGCAGCCAGAATCAAAACAGTACCCCCAATAAAAGGCGTTGTAATATTTATAAAGACGGCCGCAATATCGCTAGTCTGGTAAGCAATCGATAAAATAGCACCCACACTAATCATCAGTACGCCAGAAGGAACAATTCCGATTAACGCTGCTTTTAATACGTCAGAACGTTTTCTTGAGAACTGAGAGTAGTCGCCTGCAATGACAGCCCCTAAGGCAAATGAGCCTATTGTTACAGCTAAGCCATCCATGAAATTCATATGCTTCTCAGGCTGGTAGCTCCAAATGTTCTGCACGGAATCCATAGTGAACACTTGAACTAAACCATATATGCAAATCACGATTAATAAAGGTACTGCAATATAACTAAGTACTCTCAGCACTTTCATTCCGTACATTGCTGAGATCACCATAACCAAACCGCTAATTAAAGAAGCAAGGGGAACTGGGACTATCACTCCATACTCCGCCAGCAGGTTCGCCAGTGCCGCCCCGCATACATTAGCCTGAATCCCGAACCAACCGAGGCAAGCAATAGCGAGAATAATGGATAAAATCGTTCGCGAGCCTTTTTTGCCAAAGACTTGGGCTGCGACTTGAACGGTTGTTTTCCCAAGATCCGTACTCTGAATCCCCTGAAGTATCATAAGGACAACGATAATGGCGTACCCTAAAAAAGCGATCAATAATGTCATAGGTAAGCTCATACCAGATATCAACGTATTCCCAACCAGGAGGCCAGGTATACTGATCACCGCTCCGGCCCATACCATCCCCAGAGTGAACCAAGACTGAGGTGCTCCGTCCTTTCTCATGTTAGTTCTCCTCCTCGAAAAGTAATTTTTCTTATTATAGAAGGAACCATGAGATTACGTCTTTTTCTAAAATAAAAAAAAATCCGTGATTTTTGTCTTATTCGACAAAAACTACGGATTATACTAGCTATGTGTGAGTCGATAAATCATGCAAGCGATATACACATCGTAAGATTCGGAGTTGACGGTTACATCATAGCCAATTAATTCACTGATCTTTCTAATACGATATTTTACTGTATTTTTATGAACAAACAGCATTTTCCCACAGTTATCAAAATTCCCCTTTGCATCTAACAAGAAGGTTATGAGTGTTTTTATCGACTCTGGATCACCTAGAATGGGGTCAATCACAGACATCCATTCTTCAAGTATTTCTTCTCCCTGTTCACTTAACTCAATAGCTTGTTTCATAGAACGCATCTCGGCTGCTGTGTACAATTTACGATGCTCATACATCAGATGGACTTTCCGTCCCACACTGTTCACCAGCCGATACATGCGTCGTACATCTTGTGTATTTCTCATTCGGGGAGCATAGACCATTTCGGAAATAAGCGGGGCTGAATTCGTCGTGTCAATATACTCCCCTGCAATTTCATACTCATTGTACTTGTAAGAGCAATTTCCCATAAGGGCTATTATACAATGATCGATAGTTTGAATGACCGCCGTTTTATAATATTTGAACAAATGCTCTTCCAGCTCTTCACGAATTTGTTTCTCTTGCGATAAATCGTGAATATATACTAACCACATCATCTGAATGGAAGAGACATCAATGTGGAGAAAATGAGCCAGTCTTCGCATTTTTTCGCTTTCATCATTAATAATTGCTTTTACCAAGGCATATTCGCTAACCTCGTTATGCTTATCCCCCCACAAATTGATCGCTACTTGTACAACCTCGCTGATTTTATCGATGGTCTTCGCAGGTAATTTTGAGTTCTCTTTAATCAAAAATAAATGCAGCGCTTCTCCGTTTTTTTGATGAATACTCTTGTATTCCACATAGCAATTTGAAACAGGCTCTGTTTGTCCTTTCGTCATATTCATCAAATAGGGGGCGAAGGTCTCAATAATATACCCCACGTTTAACGATGAATTACGGGGCCACATTACTTGATTTACGATATCTAACTGGGTGTTCGTCAGGATGACGTTCGCTTTCAGCCGATCAGACAATATTTTCAGCGTAATTTCGACGCTCCGTGAGTGTTCTGGCAAAAGGGATACTTTCTCTAACGCTTCATTTACAAAATTATCATTGATCGTCTGATTGTTCAGAACAATCGCTTCCATCACTTCATAAATCACTTCGTTGTAACGAAGTGAAAAATCATTTTCCGGCATACAAATGATGATGAAATTTTTGGACTCTGCTAATTGCAGTACCTCGTCAGCTACTTCAGGAATGATAATTCCTACATAGTATAAGATCAATCCTACTTCTCCAAGCTCGTGCAAGTACTCAATCGTTTCACACTGTTTCTCTACACTGTCCTTAATGGAGTAAAAAGAGCTGATCACTATCTCTTCCGCATACCACTCTTCTTGAATGGAATGGACAATTCGAGAAGAATAATCCGCATTTGAAACCTCTAGTACGGATAAAGAAGAAATGGTGCGGTGTAGATTATTATTTCCAGTTAGCACCTTTGCTCCTCGAAAGGAAGGAAGATGCAGCATATCTTTTACAGTTATCCCCATATCTTCACCACTTCTACTGTATTGTTATCTCATGTTGCCATTAATAAAGCTTTATACATCTTATTTTAGCACTTCAAGCTATAAGCTATGTATATTGATTTCGCTGTATGTATTCTCCTTTCTTCTGTGCAATAAACGAAAAAAAATGATAATATGTATGTTGGGTAAAAGGTCTTTGCTATAACTTATATGTTTTTATATATCGCAACAAGAGGAGATAATATGAGTAACGAACAAAACTTTTGGCTTGATTTACCGAAGCCGTTTTTTATATTAGCACCAATGGAAGATGTCACAGATGTTGTATTTCGTCACGTCATTAGTGAAGCTGCCAAACCCGACGTGTTTTTCACAGAATTCACTAATACAGAAAGCTATTGTCACCCTGTAGGAAAAGACAGTGTACGTGGTCGATTAACGTTCACAGAAGATGAGCAACCAATTGTCGCTCATATTTGGGGTGATAAACCTGTATTTTTTGAACAGATGAGTATTGATATGAAAAAACTTGGTTTTCGCGGTATCGATTTAAACATGGGATGCCCCGCACAAAACGTCGCGTCCAATGGAAAAGGTGCTGGATTAATACTACATCCTGAGGTTGCAGCAGAAATTATTCAAGCAACAAAAGCCGGTGGATTGCCGGTTAGTGTTAAAACAAGATTGGGTTACTCTGAGATTGATGAGTGGCGGGATTGGTTAACACATATATTGAAGCAAGATATTGCGAATCTTTCCATTCACCTTCGTACAAAAGAAGAAATGAGTAAAGTAGATGCACACTGGGAGTTAATCCCTGAAATAAAAAAATTACGCGATGAAATTGCTCCAAATACGTTATTAACTATAAATGGAGATATCCCGGACCGCGCAACAGGATTAAAGTTAGTTGAGCAATACGGCGTTGATGGTGTCATGATTGGCCGCGGCATCTTCACCAATCCATTTGCTTTTGAAAAAGAACCTAAAGAACATAGTCCAAAGGATTTTCTCAATTTACTTCTATTACAGTTGGATCTTCACGATAAATATTCAAATGAACTCGAGCCACGTTCATTTAAACCACTTCTTCGCTTTTTCAAAATCTATGTTCGTGGATTTAGAGGCGCAAGCGAATTAAGAAACCAATTAATGGATACAAGATCAACAGATGAAGTACGTCGTTTAGTAAAAACTGTTTTAGAACAAGAATTAGAATGAGGCATATTCACCTGTGAATTGCCCCGTCAATTAGACAGTATAAAACTATCTAATGCTTAACAGAATGAAAGGCCTCTCGTATTCCTACGAGAGGCCTTTCATTTTTACCCTATACGGTCAGACGTAGTCCTCAATTCTAGTAAAATCAACTTATCCCCATATGGCAATGGAGATGATCCCACAGGTAATCACAGCCGACATGATAATTCTTCGCACTCCTTGCTTCTCTTTTAGTACAAGTATGCCAAGAATCGTACCTACAACCGTTCCAATTTCTCGTATTGGCGCAATTGAAGCTAGTGGAGCAAGCTTCATTGCCATCAGAAACATAAAATAAGAAGCTGGCGAGCAAATACAACCAATCAAGATCATTTTCCAGTTTTGTTGCCATTCCCTTATAATTTGTGCACGACCGGCTCTTATGACCATGAAGAAAGCGACGATTACATAATTAATATTGGATAATTCAAGCGTTGATAGTGGAGATAATTGCTGGACAATTAGTTTGTCCATTAATGTATAGCCCGCAACACACATCCCTACTACAATTGCATAAAGAATGGATATAGAATGAGTCGTTTTCCCTTGATCTGCATGACGATTAACGATTCCACTAATAATAAAGAGCCCTACTATGATACAACAAAAGCCTATCCAGCCTACTAGAGTTAAGGAATCCCCGAATAACACAACACTTAACAAGGTCACTAGCATGACACCAGTACCTCGCATGATTGGATAGGTCTGCGATAAATCACCATAGGAATACGATTTAGAGAGGAAAATGAAGTACGACCCTTGAAATAAAGCAGATATCGCCATATAGCCAAGTGTCTCCGCATGAAGCTCAACTTGAAGCAGCTCAATAATAAAATAAGGTAATAGAGCAAGTGTACCAACAATATGAATCGACCAGAGAAATACGTATTTATTCAGACTTCTCTTTGTAAATAGGTTCCATACCGCATGGGTAATACCTGAAAATAAAACTAAAAAGAATGCCATTGAAATCATAGAAATATCCTCATTTCACTTATGCGCTAACTCATATGTCCAGTTGCATCCCATCAAATGCTACTGTAATCCCATTCGGCTCAAAAATATGAACCAAATCTTCATGCAACAGATGAGCATTATGAGAGAAATGAGTGACTACGATTCGCCCTTCTGCTTTCATAACAAAATTCTTGATTAACCATTCCCGTGTTTTTAGAGTATCTTCAACATTCATGTGAACTTCACAATTTGGGGCATTCCCAGTCGTACATTCTAGAATAGCAAGATCCAGTTTTTTTCCTTTCAACCAGTCCCAAGTCTGTTTGGGAAACCAACCGCTGTCGTGACCATAGAAAATGGCTTTTTCATCCTTTTCTATGTAATACAATAAACAAGTTTCTTTAGAATCATGATTGGCAAGCAATGGCGTAATCGTAGCTGTTTGTGTTTGTACGGTTTCAAAGGGCTTCAAGTTGTGAAGTTGGAAGCGATGCCTTTCCGTGGCAAGCAATTGACTACAGTGCTTAATAGGCAAATCATGACCGTATAGATGAAGTTCTTCCTCTTCATTAAATTGAGCATAACCAAGCGCACGAATCAATAAATCTTCAGGATACAAATGATCGGAATGTGAATGTGTAAACAATAAATCGCGGACCTTATCCATATCTACAGAATCACGAATGGAATGAAGTAAGGTGTCCGCCGGAAAATCAATCTTAAGTATTTCATCAATCAAGACCGAAGTGCGTGTACGAATATTTTTTCCACCACGTACTTTGGCATGCTTGCAAGTCTCGCAATGACAGAATAACGAGGGAATCCCTTCAAATGCAGCCGTTCCATGAAAAAGAACCTTCATAAATATACCACCCTTGTAGTAGAGAACAACAGGAGGTTAATCCTGTTGTTCTCTACGAGTAACACCCTAAACTGGCTCACTCACTTAATATTTGCATCATCCAAATACTGCAACCATTGCTTCGTGTATTCCGCTTGAATTTTATCGAGACCAGCTTTTTTCGCCTTTTCCATAAATAACTTCAAGCCGGCTTCAACATCCTTAACCATACCATCATTCAAAGGATATAAGTATTGCTTTTCAACTTGTAAAAGGGCCGCCTTCTCTGCTTGATAAGACGTCCAATCCTCTCCGAAACCTTGGAAAATATTCGGTTTTGCTATCTTATCCATTTCATCGAACATGTCTAGCACAGCTTGATAGCTCTTATCAAACAACATGAACTCCGGATTTCTCCATGCCCATCCATTCATACCTTCTCTTGTGAATCCATTTGATTGGGCATCACCAAGCATTTTATAATATTTTCCATCTTCAATTTCAAAATGCTTGCCTTCAATACCGTATTGCGTCAGCCAATTGTAGCGTTTATCCGTGACCAATTTCTCATAGAAAGCAAGAGCTCTCTCTGGGTTTTTGCTGCTGCGTGGAACTGCAAAGCCATTATGAATCGGGTGAACGGGTGAAGAGAATCCTTTCATGTTCGGATACGGGGAATAGCCTAGCTCCCAATCCGGATGCAGTGATTTCACTTTGACAACAGCATCACCAAAGCGGTTAGGATTCTCACTTCCCAAAATTGCTGCGGCTTTACCGGCAGCAAATATATCACTACCACTATCTTTAATGTTCAGCATATTCTTCATAAAGTACCCTTTTTCTTGCCAACTCCTGAACATTTTCAAATCTTCCAAATGCTGTGGAGAGCCCCAATAGCTGGTTACGTCTCTTGGAGTGTCATACATGATGCTAAGTCCATATGGAACTTTATCGTTGGTATTCACAGTTTTAGTAGTCATTTGACGGATGGAATCTACATGACTAACCTCAGTATCCGCCAGAGGTAGCATATCCGGTTCATTTTTGCGTATGCCATCCAAATACTGCTCTAGCGTTTCGAGTGATTCCGGCTTTGGCAAATTATACTTTTTACGCAAATCTTCCCGATAGGCAATACCATCATTTACATACTCCTTCCAGATAGCTGGAACGGTGTAAATTTTCTTGTCAACCTTGACTGCTTCCCAGAAATCCTGTGGTACATATGCTTGTAGCTTAGGTGCAGCCTTCGGTAGGAGATCATCTAGCGGAAGGAAAGCCCCTTTCACCGCATATGACTGGTAATTTGTCCATTCTGCCGTAAAGATCAGGTCAATCGGCTGTCCTGAGGACAACAGAAGCTTATACTTCGACTCCCAGTCTGTCCAGGTTGTGAAGTTGAATTTGACGGTTGCATTCAAATCTTCTAATGCCATTTTGTTAACTTCATCCTGAATGAGATTTAAATCCTTTGGGGCATCGCCCAGCATATAGAACTGAAGCTCTACTTTCTTGGATGTGTCGATTCCAGTCGCTTCTGATGCTTCTGGTGCTGGAGTACTGGTATTCGAATTCGAATTCGTTGTTGATTCTGACGATGCCTCCTTAGTATTCGTGCTATTACTACTGCAGCCAGCAAACAAACTTGCAGTTAAGAATAAAGAAGTGCCGATCGTTAACAATTTCTTTTTTCCTTTTCTCATACTAACCCTCCCCTTAATTAAATGATCTATGTCAGCCGATCGCATACGAGTTCCCTTCGTTTGCTTTCGGTACTAACCCTTCACTGCACCAATCGTTAATCCCTTCACAAAATATCGCTGCACAAACGGATATAAGAAAATAATGGGTCCAGTAACGACGATCGCCATTGCCATCTTGGTCGACTCTGTCGGAATGTCACGCCCTAGGGTTACACCGGTTCCAGTGGCCATTTGAGAAACGAACATCATGGTATTGATCGTGTTATACAAGTAGTATTGAAGCTGATACATGCTAACGTCATTAATGAACAAAGAAGACATGAACCAGTCGTTCCAGTACGTCAGAGCAAGGAACAGACCGACAGTCGCTATGCCAGGCATAGCAAGCTTCAGCACGATACTGTAGTAGATCCTAAAGTCGTTCGCGCCATCGATTTTGGCCGATTCGAATAATTCTTCCGGAATCGCAGATTTGATAAAGTTTTTCATTAAAATAATGAGAAAAGGTGTCATAAGACCAGGTAATATCAGTACGGCATAGGTGTCTGCCAGCCCAAAGTATGTAGTCAGCATGATGTACCATGGCACAAGCCCCCCTCCAAACAGCGTTGTGAAATAAATGAAGAAGGACAAATGATTGCGATACTTGAAATCTTTCCTCTGCAGAACGTAACCCGCCATCGTAATAAGAAACAATCCCACCAACGTTCCAATCACAGTTACAAAAATCGTTACACCATAAGCCTTGATTAGCTGAGTTGGAAAGATAAATACCATTTCATAACCTTCCAGCGAGAACACTTTAGGAATCAAGTGAAAACCGTCGCGAATAATGGATTCATTGGCTGTCAATGAGCCTGAAATGATCAGAAGGAAAGGAAAGAGACAGAGCAAAGAAAAAATCATAATAATCAGGTAAGCCATCATGCGGAAAACTCTAGAACTTAGAATGTTGTCATCCAATGTAATCCCTCCTCCCTACTTTAGAACAATGCGTAGTCATCATTAATTTTCTTGATGATATAATTCACTGTCATAATCATTACAAATCCGAAGATAGACTGATACAAACCAGCAGCAGTTGCCATACCAATATCAAAATTAACTTTCAAAGATCGATAAACGTAAGTATCTACAATATCCGTAACGTTGAAGAGCACTCCGTTGTTCCCGACAAGCTGATAGAACAGATCAAATTGACCTTTCATAATGCTTCCGAGTGCAAATAAGAGCAGAATGATAAATGTTGACTTCAGCATAGGTATGGTAATATACCAGATTCGCTGAAAAATATTTGCACCATCAATTTTGGCAGCTTCGTAATACTCATCGCTAATTCCCATGATGGATGCAAGATAAATGACCATGGAATAACCCAGGTTCTTCCATAAATAAAATGCTGTAATCAGAAATGGCCAGAGCCATGGTGTATTGTATATGTCTACTGGATCCAATCCGAACGATTTGAGTAACTGATTAACAAAACCAGAATCAGCATTAAACATGTTAAACGCTAAAACACTAATCAGAACAAACGAAACGAAGTAGGGTAGAAACATAATGGATTGTGATAACTTTTTAAATAGCTTCCCTCGGACTTCACTTAATAGGATTGCTGCCCCTATAGATACCGCGTTACCTAATATGATAAAAACCACGTTGTATCCAAGCGTATTGATTGTCAACTTCAACAGAATTCCAGATTGCGTTAAAAATTTAAAATTGTCTAATCCTACAAACGGACTTCCAAATAAACCACCTGCAAAATCATAACTTGTGAATGCATAATAGATGCCGACCATTGGAGCATAAGAATTTATTAAGAAAAAAAGCAGTGTCGGTGCTATCATCAAAAACATGATTTTATTCTTATTTAATTCATAAAAAAAACCTTTCTTCTTAAACATGACTGACCTCCTCCTGAATAGAATTGCTCGTGAATCTTACTTCCAAATCATAGAAGAAGCGGATTCGATAATATACTGTACAATGACACACATTGCTGTAATCTCCGTATTTGTGAAGTATGAAATTTCTGTACTTTTGTGAATATTCACTACATTTAACCTAATTTCGGCTGCTGGATTTATAAATTTGATTGAAAGCACCAGACTGATGATTTATACTCAGACCAGCGATGAAAGGGGTTTCAAAAAATGATAAAACATTGGTCTAAAGAGCATAAAAAAGTTTACAGCCGAATACTCCTTGGCTCTATTGGATGTGTTGTTATTACCCTTTTGATAACTTCAACTATTCTTTATATGAACTTTACAAGCATCGCACTTAAACAAGTTTATCGTTCCGATTCAAATAGTCTAAATCAAATTAAAACGCAATTATCTACTATGACAGAGACTGTTACCTCACTGTCCTCCCAGATTTACTATGATTCTGCGGTATCTAAGTTGTTGTATTATGCGGACTTGAATATCTATGATGTCATTTTTGCACAGCAACAACTTGATAACTATCGCGCATCCTTACCATTCATTGAATCCATTTATGTATATAATGCGAAATCCAATCAGTTCTATATTAGTTCCAATAATTCACGAAGCGGAATTCAACCGAAGTCCGAACTGGATGATGATGGAATTCTAGACCTTTTTATGAAATTCAAAGAACATCGCCCCTTTCAACCGATTCCCAGAACCTATAACATCGGTTCGGTTCAGACCACTCCAGTATCAAGCTACACTTACTTATGTTATAGCGTCATTGATGATAATAAAGATTTAAATACAGCTGTTGTTGTCAATATCTCGGCATCATGGTTAGGCCTGCGAATGGATCAGTCGGGGAAAGAGATCTCGGAGAATAACACGTTTATCATTAATCAGGATGGAATATTATATTCCAGTAGTGATAAGCAAGAGATGCTAACTGATATATCTGATAAAACCTATATACAGAAAATTATTCAGGATACATCAGAATCTACATATTTTGTAGACACTGTGGATGGAGTTAAATCTTTAATAACGTTTACTACACCCGATTCATTAGGCTGGAAATATGTTCGGATTACCCCTTATAGCAATATCACTCAAGAAATAAATGAAATGAGGTATCGAATATTATTTATCTGTATTGGCATTCTTCTCTTAGGATTGTTGATTTCGTTAACTTTATCCCATAGCATATATCGCCCGATTGACAAAGTCATACGCAAGTTCAAAACCCTGGAAACAGAAAGACGTAACCATCAGCATATTCTCAAACAGGATTTTCTTAGAAATACGATTTTAGGTAGAGAAACGAATAATGCTGAGGTATTACAACAGAAATTACATTACTTCAATTCAGAGCTTATGGTTAATAATAAATCACTGATTGTTTTGATAAGGATCGATCAATTCCCCACAGTCCTCGAGAAATACAAAGAAGATATAAAATTGCTCAAATATGCCATAATGAACATTTGTACAGAAATTTCTTCACCGATCTTTCAAGTCGAAGCCATTGATATGGGGGATGATAGTCTTTTACTTTTGCTAAACTTTCATGATCCGCTTTATATAACGGAACGGGATTCGTTGATTGAAATGGCAGAGCTTATGCAGTTGTCAATCACCAAACATTTAAAATTATCCATCACGATTACCTTTAGTCCTGTGAAGGAATCCATTGAGCAATGCATCTTAGTCTACAAGCAAGTACTTGAGGCTTCTTATCATCGATTATTCAAAGGATACGGCAGCATCCTCTTTTCGGTTGACATTATGAACTTAAAAACCAAAGAATATATGTTTCCAGTTCACAAAGAAAAACAGTTCATTGAATCCTTGATGTCAGGAAATGCGGAAAAGGCACGGAGCATCTATATTGATATCGTAGGAGAAATATCAGAATATTCTTTTACCGTTGTTCAACTTGTCGTATCGCATTTAGCACTTACTGTTAATAACGTCTTGCGAACATTAAAAAAGAACAATGCGATTTTAACATTACCCGAATTCGATACAACGTTCTTACTACCAAATCATGTTGAAACCATGGAAGAAATCAACACTCCATATTTCAAGATATTTGAAGAAATAAGTGAAAAACTCGAAGAGAAAAGAAGTACAAAACAAGAAGATCTCATTAGAAAAGTACATCAAATTATTGAGCGAGATTATAGCAATTCCAACCTGTGCATAAATTCAATTGCAGACGAGCTCTCGATGTCTCCAATCTATTTGAGCCGGTTATATAAACAATTAACTACAAAAGCACTACCCGATATAATTAGTGAAATGCGGTTGAATAAAGCCAAAGAGCTGTTGAAGACCTCTGAATGTACCATTGTTGATATCGCAGAAAAAACTGGATTTACTAGTAGTTCATATTTTTATCGTTTATTTAAGAATAGTACTGGTATAACCCCGAGCGATTATAGAAAAAAAAGAGACCCTCTACAATTTTGTGCAGCAAGCGAAAAAAAATGATACTATGTATGATGGGCAAAATGTTGTAAAAGAAGGAGAACTTAATGAGTAACGAACAAAATTTTTGGCTTGATTTACCAAAGCCGTTTTTTATATTAGCACCTATGGAAGATGTCACAGATGTTGTATTTCGTCACGTGGTTAGTGCAGCTGCAAAACCGGATGTGTTTTTCACAGAATTCGCAAATACAGAATATTACTGTCACCCTAAAGTAAAAGTAAAAGAAAGTGTGCTTACTCGATTAAAGTTCACGGAAGATGAACAACCGATGGTCGCTCATATTTGGGGTAATAAACCGGAGTATTTTGAACAGATGTGCATGGATATGAAAAAGCTTGGTTTTCGTGGTATCGATATTAACATGGGATGCCCAGTAAAAAACGTCGCAACCAATGGAAAAGGTGCTGGATTAATTCGACATCCTAAAGTAGCGGCAGAAATTATCCAGGCAGCAAAAGTTGGTGGATTGCCGGTTAGTGTGAAAACAAGATTAGGTTATAGCGAAATTGACGAGTGGCGCGATTGGTTGACACATATATTCAAACAAGATATTGCGAATCTTTCCATTCACCTTCGTACAAAAAAAGAGATGAGTAAAGTAGATGCACACTGGGAGCTTATCCCTGAAATCAAACAATTACGCGATGAAATTGCTCCAAATACGTTGTTAACGATTAACGGAGATATTCCTGACCGTGCAACAGGCTTAAAATTAGTCGAACAATACGGCGTGGATGGTGTCATGATTGGCCGAGGTATTTTCAAGAATCCATACGCTTTTGAACTAGAATCTAAAGAACATAGTGTGGAGGAACTTCTTCATTTACTACTTTTTCATTTAGATCTTCACGATAAATATTCAAAAGAACATGAACCACGTCTATTTAATCCACTTCGGAGCTTCTTCAAAATCTATATTCGTGGATTTGATGGTGCCGACGAACTAAGAAATCAATTGATGGAGACGAATTCAACCGATGAGGTGCGGCGATTGGTGCAACCTTTCTTAGATAAAGAATTAGAGTAATTCGTAATAAAAAATAATGGCCTCAGTTCTGAATTTCATCAGACGGAGGCCTTTTTTATTAAAGATAACCTAATTCCACTCAAGCTTTGGCAGCAATTCTTTTTGCAGCTCACACATCTCATCGATCATCGCACAAGCTTGATAATAGGTTGGAGCTTGCGGATCAAGCAGAATCGCTTGCAGCAATTTTGTTCTCGACTCTTCAACAAACGCCTCAAGTAACAGCTTATGGATTGTACCTTGGATATGGATCGTTCCGATAATGGCAGTTGGCAGTTCAACCGTCATTGGCTTAAATTCGATACCATTTTTGTTAACGATCGCTTGTGTTTCAACGACCATATCATCTGGAAGTCCTTTAATAGCGCCATTGTTTTGCATATTAACAGCATTCAACTCGATTTCATCTTCGAAGAAGATCGCTTCAATAATTGGCACTGCATATTCATTACTAATTTGAACCTTTTCTTTATCGAACGTATAAGCTTGCTCTATCCAGAGCTCTTGGTTCATTGTTTTTTCGAACAAGCCTTTATCTAAAGTACTGCCACTTGCACAGTATACAAATTCAGGTGTTCTAGAATCTTTCTTCCACAGCTGCTCACTTATTGGATCGTAACGGAACTGCAGGGGTAGTCCAGCATAGAAATCTTCTGCCCAAGAAATATACTCGCCGCAATGGTTAGTACCCGGATAAGGGAAGTAGCCATACGTTCGATACAACGTTCTGGATAATCCAACATGATCAAATTGTGCCAAACGGTTAGCTATCTTTTCTTTTTCATGGAGTCGAGGGTATAAATCCTCTCCCGTATTCTTGTTCCAGATCTTCGTGAAGAAGCCAAAGTGGTTCAATCCGCCGCCTTCAACAGCGATATCTTTACCATCCATCTCCAGAAATTCAGCTAGCTGATGAATACCGATGTCTAAACCATGGCATAAGCCTACCACTTTGATTGAAGTTAATTTGGAGATCGCTTCCACCAATTTCGCTTCTGGATTCGTGTAATTGATTAGCCAAGCATTTGGACACACCTTCTCCATTGTCTTTGCAATTTCCAACATCGGACCAAGATTTCTCAAAGTGTGGAACATTGATCCTGGACCGCCGTTCTCACCATATAGCTGCTTGCTGCCGTAACGCCGTGGGATATGGAAGTCTTGTGACCAGTAGTGATATCTCTCTACCTCAATCGCAACGATGGAGAAGTCAGCATCTCTTAATGCATCTTCCAAATTCGTCGTTTGCCAAATCTTCGCAGGATGAGAAAATGCCGTGAACATTTCGGTTGCATACTTGTATGTTCTATTCACATTTTCTTCTACAATGTCCATAAGCGCGATTTCGAGCTCTACTTGATTTTTTAAACGTTCTGACAACACCATATCTTGAAGTGCTCCTAGCCCAAAGGAAACACTTCCTGCTCCAATTAACGCAACCTTCAACTTTTTCATTGTCTTCAAGCTCCTTTTTCCTTTTTATATACGTTATAGCCAGCACCAATAATTCCGGCGTCAGGTCCAAATTCAGTCAACACGATTTTAATGTTCTCTTTTAAATGTGGAAGGACTTTCTTTTTTGCGCTTTCTATCACTCTATCAATCAGCCACTGGTTGTGATGAATGACCGCTCCTCCGATAACAAAAATATTTGGATCAATTGTTTGCATCAAAGAAACAATTGCGTTGGAAAAGTACTCAACCCACCTGTCGATCACTTCAATCGCTTGCAGATCTCCCATATGATATCTTTCAAACAACAAACTCGACGTGGCATCAATGCCATATAAAAACTTACATTCCGCTTCAAGAGCAATGCCGCTGCATAGGGATTCCAAAGTGCCGTTATACAACGTTGAATGGTTTCTTTTGCTGTCGGAAATAATCATGCTTCCGATCTCGCCCGCATATCCATGAGCTCCTTGAATAATTTTCTTATCAAGTATGATACCGCATCCAATTCCTGAACTAACCGTTATATAAATGGATTGATTATACGGCTTGGCAGCTCCATGATCCGATTCAAGCACTGTGATCACGTTTACATCATTCTCAAAAAACACTTCATAATTCGGAAAGAACTTCCTGATAGTTTCGATACTAACATTCTCTAGGCAAGGGATATTGGTTATATCTCGAATAAACTGTGTTTGATCATTCCAAGGAATCGGCAATACAATACCTATCTTGCTTGCTAGCTGTTCATGATCGACTTTCGCTGTCATTTCCTTGACGGTTTTGAAAATTTCGTCAGCATTTTGGAAATCTCTTGTTAATGCCGACTCCTTCCGAACAAGTTCAAGGTGCTCATTCACTAATCCAACCCTTATATTTGTACCTCCAATATCAACACCAATAACGAAGTTACCCATATTACGCTCCTCAACTATGATGACTGATCCATATATTTGGCGGCTGCAGCATCTAAAAAGAAATCTATATGATCATAGCCGAGCAATTGCTGAGCAGGCAGCCGTGCGTCAGAGTTTGTGAAAATCTCCTTCACGATTTCAGCTTTGCGCTCTCCAGTTATGACGACAACCACTCTTTTACTACTTGCAATCTGTTCCAAACCTAATGTAATGCCTTGCTTTAATTCAGTCTGCTCATGAAAATATTTTTGAGCGACAGTCTTTGTTGTTTCCGACAGCTCCACAACACTGCTGTAATTTAATACTGGGCTACCCGGTTCATTTAATCCGATATGCCCATTCATACCTACGCCCATCAAGCTGAATGTAATTGGGTGTTGCTCGATAAAGTGATCAATTCGCAAGCATTCCTGCTTCATATCCGGCGATGTTCCATCAAAAAACACAATCTGTCTGCTATCCAGTGAAATCTGCGAGAACAGATCTTGATTCAACATCTGATAGCAGCTTCCTTCAGAGCTTTTGTCAATGCCAACCCACTCATCCAAGCTAACGATGTTAAGCCTCTTGATTTTCAATTGGAGGTCCGCATCATTGGAAAATTTCTGATAGCTTTTTTGTGGAGTACTCCCTGAAGCCAGGCAGAACACGGGTTGCTGATCAGTAAATAAATGATCTTTCATCTCTCTGACAATTTCGTTTGCCACTTCCTCTTCATTCTCAAAGATTTTGATCATGTTGCTCACTTCCTTCTTGTTTACTCCGAAATGACATTTATCATCTCTTGCTGGAGGATAAGTATCGCTGATCCGATCGCTGTTGATTGCTCTAACTTACTCACTGAAATTTGAGGAGTCCACTCCGTATATTGCTCGACATAACTTTTGGTGCGGTCCAATATACGTTCCGGGAAGAGCGCTACTGTTTTACCACTAATAATGACCTGATCAATATCCAAGATGCTGATCATATTGGTAATCGTTAATGCCAGATTCTTCGAAACATAATCGATGCAAGCTTCTACGTCATTCGTTGAATTCAAATCATATGTGCTTAACAAGTGCTCAATCGCTAATCTGCTTTCCAGCCAACCGACGGAAGATGGCGTCCGTTTATATTCTGAATCAAAGCACATATACTCCAGTTCACCCGCACTTGCATTAACGCCGCGGTGAAGCTCTTTGTTAATAATCAAGCCGCCCCCGACCCCATCACCTGCAGCAACATGAACGAGACTCGTCAGTGCTTGATCCGAGTTTTCAAGATTCCGAAATTCCGCCACAGTCGCTGCGTTCACATCATTCTCCAGAAGAATGGGCAAGTTCACTTCACGCTTGAGATTTTCAATAATCTCTTCATACTTAAAGTCGTTTTCTTTATTTGGAAGAGTTCTCATCCGAATTGTTTTCTTTCTTGTATTGATCGCGCCATCTACGCCAATACCAATCCCCAAGACAACACTATTCATTTCCTTCGCTTTATTCTTCAAATGTTCCACGATCTCTACGAATATCGAAGTGAACTGCTGGCTATAGAAAGGAATGTCTGTTTCAATCGAATACGTTTCTAATATCTTGTTGTGCAGATTAATGAGTAATGCCGTTATCGTATTGCCAATAATCTGTATTCCGATGGTCGTATAGCTGTTTTCATTAAATCTGTAAACCGTACGTTTTCTTCCTAAGCCGCCAGATCCTTCACGACTTTCACCAGTAACAGTCAATAAACCAATCTGTTCAAAAAAGGTAACAATCTTGCTCACAGTAACAAAGCTCATTGCCGTTTTTTCTGTAATCTCGACTTTCGCTAGTTCAGGATGTTGAAGCAAAATATCAAAAACTATTTTCCTGTTCTCATCTTTAATATCATTGGGCAAAAATGATTTCATATGGCCTCCTTCTTGTTTTTTAATATAATTAATAAACAAAGTTAAATAATTAGCGAAAAAATACAGGTCTTCTTTGACCTCTTAAATTTATTATATATTCACTGGAGTGAAAATTCAAGATGATTTATTTAAGTTCCTTAAATAAATCATACCCACATAAAAAGACCACTTCTTAATAATTCTATTAAGAAGTGGTCTTGGACAATGACCTCTAATTCACGAGGCTCTATGTCTTGATATAAGGTTTAAAAACCTTACATCATGCCGCCCATGACGTTCGATGAGTTTTATATGTTTTTTGATCCTTTTCTTGAATTATAAGTCCACAATCCAGGAAAATTCCTTCCTTTATGTCCAGAAAAAAATGATACGTTCGTAGTGTTCGTGGTCAAAATGTGATCGTTCATCGACACAATTATGTAGTCGATTAGAAGCTAACTGCGATAATATAACTTATTACAAATTCCCTTCAATCGCAATTTCATCCACATGCTCTAGCGTTGCTATCACCCACCGACTTACATAATCTATAAATTCACTAATAAAATTCATACCAGTGTCATCAAAATCCTCAAAGCCTGCCCCCTTGCGCGGATATACCACCTTGATTCCTTCATATAAAAGATGAAAATTCTCACGATATATCCATAAGCCAACACCCAAATTTTCACGCCAACGTCCCTGCTCATCTTCTGCATAAGGAAGCAAACCATAGCCAACTTCCCCATCAGCACGATGATGGAATTGCCGTACATCGATGTATTTTCCTGTTTGATCGATATGAAGTGATAAGGTGGGCTTCCCCAAATGTTCTTTCATTTGCAAGACGATTCTCTCGAATTGCTTCCGCCTGCTATTATCTTCCAAACGATTAAAAAAGCTGCATTTCAATAGGAATTGCCCACTCCATCTCTCTTGCTCCGCCCATTCAAAAAGAAACAATTCTTTAGTCGTTCGATCCGGTCTACCTGTATTCATCCACTCAAAAAAGGCTACTTCCTCTTGTACGGCTGTTATAGAAAAGCCCGTTTCAACAAGAAAGAAGTGAGCTGTGCCAAAATAATCTATCAAAAACGACTTGATCCGCAGCTTTTGTTCGTGAAGTGTCAAATAAGATGTGATGTGCAAGCAATTTCAATGTCATAACGCAATAATAGAACTCCCTTCTGAATATGGTAAAAGGATAACCCATAATTACGGGCTATCCTTTTAAAATGAACAAATAGGTTTATCATACTCATGCCGTAATAGAAGTGGTGTGAGAGCTTATTTATGATTGCAATTGCATTAGAATCTGCGGATCTTTAATCTTCTTATCCTCGGCCAACATCACGATCTTCGACAGAATTTCTGCTGTCTTCGGATCTTCATCAATAAAGGGTAAGAATATACGACCTCTATGCTGTGAATGAACAGGAATGATATGCATAGCTCCTGTAGCTTGTCTGTAAACCATACCGCTGCCCAAATGTACTCCATACTCGCCAAGGGCACCTTCAATTCGAGCATAATTACCATCTAAACGAACATTATCAATCTTCAATAGACGCAGTGACTCTTTAACAATCACTCTCCGCATCTCAATCGTTGTCAGACTGGCTTCTGGATCGACACCGCCAACATGAGCGACACTCACGACTAAATCTATGTCGCGCATCACTTCTGAGAATAAAATGGGAGGAACCTTATCCAAGGTGACGCTCTTATACGTGTTCCGATCCAAGAATTGAACGGTTTCCAGCGTAGGTGCTTCAATCTCCGAAGGAGAAAACCAATCCGCCATCGCATAAAGGTTCGCAATCAAATTCTCAGCGTAGTATACCTTCTGCAGTCCCTCTTCATAACTAACTGTCCACTGCCTGCCTTTAAGCAAGGAGACCGTTTTTCTTGGCTGCACTTGGTGCCCCGCATATCTGCGGGAAATCGTACCCTGAGCCTGCTCGTCTGCATTCGGAACATACAACTCACGGAACACCTGCTTAAATGGTTGACGAAGTTGACGATCGAAAAAGTCCTTCTGATACTGACTCCAAAGACCGCTCTCGTATAAATGAAAGGGGTGCGCAATAAGGAGCTCTTCTGAATCTCCTATAAGCATTAATGAACCCGCTGGATCAATAAGCCCTCCTGCAGTTGCATCGAAGTATCCCAATATCTCTCCCGACTTAAACACCAATGTCCGCAAAAGAGGTGTGATCACTGGATTCCCTGATAACCCCTTCAATTCCTGTAAAGTGAATGTATTCCCTGATTCCATGGAACGTTCTAGCTCCTTGCGGGCTCTCCGATACTGATCTGTTAGTTCCGACTTCATTTCTTTCAATGCGGCAACATATTCATCCTTCTTATACTTAGCCGGGATGGCTTTCAGCTCTTTACCTTTTCGAGTAATGCCAATCTCTGATTGTCCTTCTTCATCAATAAGAAGCTGTACTGTCGTCTCCTCATCTAGCTTATATGGCTGGAAATAAGATTGCATATCGTCCAGCTTTCGTGCTTCCATATCCCACATCAGCCGAATTACATCTCCATATCCGGCATTTCTCGCCAAGTTGCCAAGTGCAATTTGCGAAGTCATACTTTCACTTGCCCGGCGCTGAGCGCCAAATTTCTTACTTTGCGTTAGAAAACGCTGGATAAATTCATAGCGTTCACGAATATCTTGCTCACGATTGTTAGCTAGTGGAATAAGGCTATAGCTGAGCAAGTGATCCTTATTTCGTTTCTCTTCTACTGACTTCTGTATTTCGATGATATCGAGCTTCCCCAATGTCGCATCTGCGAAAAGCTGTGATCTTCGGTGATTAGCTCCAGCCGAAATATATTTAGCGCAATCGTACAACAAGTCGAATCGCTTCTCTCTCAACGTATCATATGCCTCTTTAAACCACCTTATATCAAAGGCGCCATCATTAAAGTCCTGTGCTAAAATCGGTGAATAATGCGCCACAACCGTTTCTTTCTCGGCGGAGAAGCCCTCGTTAATATGCGCATGGAAATACCAAGCTGCACTGCGCAGCCCATCCCAATTTAAATATTTTGCTACAATATCTAACCACTGAGGGGCATACATAGCAGCTTCTAGCAGCCTTTTCTCCGAAATATCAAGACCCTCCAGCAATTGTTTCAAGAGTGTATCCTCTTCACCTTTACGTGGATAACTGATCTTGAGCAGATGACTGAAAGATTCCTTCTTCGTAATACTATCCCCATATCCATAGACATAGCCGCGGATGAAGGTTTCTTGCTGCAGCCCAGATAATATATGAATGAAATGCTCCATACCCTCGATCCGCTCCAGCCCCATGGCCAGATGTGTTACCTCAGTAGCTAGATCACCACGTTCGAGCTCTACCTCTAGAATCCTCTCCACAACCGTCTCACGAATCGCAACTAACTCAGGCTTATGATCTATCCAATCATATCGTTTAGATGTAATATTGCGAATATGATTGCGACTGTCTTGACTTCCTACTAATTCCCGATATACTTCCCCTGTACCGATCATTCCGGCTTCAAAAGCACGTAAGTAATCCTTAAGGTTAAGTACCGAATCAACCTTCTCATTTGGATTCATGATATTAAATGTATAGAAAGTATGGAACATTCGCTTAAAGCTGTCATCATCATACACTCGACTACGGGCCATAGAGAACCATGGATTCGCTAAGAGCTTCAATATCCCCCACTCTTTGGATACTTTCTCTTTAGGCATCGCTTGCATCACAGCACTCAAGGCATTTATCGTAAAGTCAAATGTTATGCTTTTATCGCTATCCATGAAGTAAGCAAAAAGCAGGCTACTGATCTGACTAGTATACTTAAATCCTTTGAGCGCATCTTTAATCTCTTGAATTTGAGTAATAGGATATAACTGCTCCGCAAACTCCTTACGCGAACCCTCTAACAGCGTATGTTTCTCAAGCTCAGCGTAATCCACCTCATCAGAGAAATACCGATAATAATGGTTCAACGTCTGATCAAGGGGGTCCAGTATGGAATAGAAGTAGATCTCCATTAATTCAGAGGCCGCTAAATTACTCCGCTCTAAGTAATCTCTCCAAACCTCGTGCAGAGGATATTTCGTAAGCTCCGCTGTATCGTCCTCTTCCTCTTGAAATGGATGAATCCTCCTTAATTCTGTACCCAACAGCAGCGTATCCTTGTAACCAGAGTAATACTCTACCTCATACTCAACATCACGATGATTATGAATTTCTTGCTCCAGCCCAGAGAGAAAACGGATCACATCTTCAATAGGCATAGTGAAGATATTCTTCCAGTCGAATTCTCCTATTACCGGAGTCTCTGTAAGCCAAGGCTCGATAACCAACGGATCAAATAGACCGAAGCCATTCGCTGCTGTATATTCACTTTTTTTACTAAGCCTCCCGATCAACCGCTGTTCCTTTTGCGTGGGGTTCTCAATTAATTTAGGCAGCGAACTC
This sequence comes from Paenibacillus sp. FSL R5-0744, assembly GCF_037972555.1. Lineage (NCBI taxonomy): Bacteria > Bacillati > Bacillota > Bacilli > Caryophanales > Paenibacillaceae > Paenibacillus > Paenibacillus sp. FSL R5-0744. The sequence goes on along the minus strand of NZ_CP150228.1, from coordinate 1,151,160 downwards.
AAGACTTCATACTGCTTCGTACGTTCATTATCCTCAAAAATCTCAACAATCGTCTCCAACGCCGCCAGTCTCTGCAATTCACTCTTACCTTGCAATAACCTAGTTAGTGAGACGGTAACATTGTCCTCGGGCTGACGCAACAGCATCTCGATAGCACTTTGGCGTAAGGAGCCTGTCTTCAGCTTCAATAAACCTTCCACCAGCATCAACTCTTCGTCCGATAACGTCAATTTTTTCGCCTTATCGAGTGCATGCTCGCGGTTACTCATGCTCTTATCTGATAAAGAGGCAAATATGAATTCACGCTGGATGGAATGATCCATATTCTGCATGAAATGAGATAGCAGCTCTCCACGCATATCCGCACTTAATCGATCCTTCAAAGCAATAATTTGGGCGAGCCATTCACTGTCCATGTCATAAGCTATAAGGTATAGCATTTTGCGAATAGGGAGGTCTGGAGTATAATAAACATGTGCAAAATCCAACACTTTTGAAGGAGCAGATATCTCTTTGTGAGTACCGCCTAGGAACATCGTCTTAAGCTGTTCAAATTCACGTCGACGTTCCTCCTTGTTCTCTAGAAGAGGTATACGATCAAACGTAATACTTGGCGCATCATCATTCTCTCTTTGCCATACACGTCTGTATTCATAACAATAATTGGATAGAATCCAATACTGTAATTCTGAATCCGCAGCATCTAAGTATTGTCGTGCAATTCCATAACGAACATCGTTATTCTTACTGTTAACGAGTACATACTGCGCTATGATCTTCTGATATAGCTCTCCGTGCTCCATCAAATACTCAATTTTACTAAATAAGTCACGTTCTTCAAATACCGCTGTAGCCCATAAGCTTAAATAGACATGATTCGCATTAGTACTAGACAACCAGGACTCACGTACGGATTCATCATTCAGAGATTGATAAGCTCCTTCAATAAGCTGCCCGGCTATGCGCTGATTTGTTGATTCCAGTCCCATACCTGTCCATACGCCTAGCGCTCTCACGACAGAACTATAGCGAACAAATCCTTGGTCAACGATAACCTTCAGCATGTACAGATTCGCTTTCAACGTTCCCTCGTCCATTTGTTCCACAATGGATTGTCGAAGCCCCTCTTGCAACCGTGAAGCAGCCAATAGCTCGCCCATCATTACATACAATTCCTCATGATGACTCATAAATATCCCTTTGATCATTCCGTGAGTAAGTAACGCCGTTTGGTTGTCTCCATATACAATTTCCTTAAGTGCTGCAAGTACTTCTGTATTGTTACGATCTAGCTCGTAAGCAATAACGTCACTAATCGTTTGTGCCAACTCATAATCCTGCTTCAAAGGATAGTCCGCCAAAGTCAAATAATCGATAATATCAAATTCATAACAATCCATAGAGATGAGCGAACACATCTTGTTAATCACTTGCCCCACGTGGGCACTCCATTCCGATGTACGAAATGGTCTGCGTGCGTATCCCGTATTATATGGATATTCCGTTGCATGACCAGCAATATATGCCAAGACTTCTCCCGTGTACTCATTCGTAAGTTGCTTCACAACTTTCACCAGCGGCTCGAATAATTGATCGTTATTCCCCGCAGCGAGTGAATGCAATATCTCTTCGCATTTCAAAAAAATATGATGATCCTGACTCACATGTATCATTTGACCCAACTCAACCACTAACTTCGCTAATGGAGAAAGATGAGGGTCTAACCTCTCAGCTCGCTCTTGTAATGATGCATAATAACGCTTCTTTCGTTCCTGCTTCTCCATCGTTCATTGTCTCCCTTCACCATAGGCTTCCAGCTAACATTATGAACCTGATAAATACAATTTCGTCCTCTTCCATAAGCTTAAGCGGTGATTCCAAATGACTATTCTCTTCTTCACGAATAAATACTTTATATAGCCCATCTTCAAAAGCTAATAATGCGGTCTCTACTGCTTTGGCAAGACCAGGACTCTGTTCATTATACACCGAGCCAAATCCTACCTTTCCACTCTCTCCGCGCTCCTCAATCTCCGTTTCCGTTAAGAATGGAATCAGCGCAGTACTCTGTTGCTTCTCGGTTAGCTTCTGCACATTCAAGATAACAACTTCGGTAATGAGCTCCTTCAGCGTTGTCGGAATGACTGGAAGCTCTATTGGAAGCCTTGTCAGTACATTTTTACGCTTACCCAAGCTTTTAACCGTTACGTACAATTTCATAGAAGAATTCTCCACCTTAAATTTAAATATGAAATCCATTTGGGAACGGTCAAACCTCAAAACAAATTGTGCAGATTATTACTCCCCATTAAATAGCTTCTTTAGTGTGACAATATCGTTAACCGCTACTAATATATCTCCATCCTCTTAAAGTCAGTTTTTTATTGTATTTCTTTCAATAATAGTATTAAGATCTTTTTGGACATTATCTATAAACTCTTCTAGAAAAGCATCGAAGGAGGCATTATCAATTAGCTGTTTAATTAAGCTGATCTTGGAAAGTAAATCTTCATTAATTTCAAGAAATTCCAATGCTTTTAGGTATATTCCAATTTTGTTTATGTTCATTTTGTTGTTCAAATCGCTTTCTATAACTCTACTTAATCTAGAAATACATTCTAGAGCTAGATCATCTCCTAGCTTTTCCAAATCCTTAAACACTTGATACTCTGTTTTTAAATACTGATAAGGAGATCCTTTCTTGAACTCTCCTTGAAGAGCTTCTTCCCAAAAATCTAAAATTTCTTTAATGCTTTTACTATTAATATGATCTAAATGAATTTCAAATTGTTTGTCTTTGTCTTTCAACTCAGGAAAACAAGTATAAAACAAATCTGGTTGTATTGTTTTTCTCATCACTAGACTGAAATCTACATAATCATTTCCTGTCGCTGCATAATGGATAAAGTTTTTAGATTTATTTAATTTGTCTAATTCAAATGCTGTTCCCAGTCTCTTTATTGCATTTAATGCAGCATGGAAAAACCCATCATTGAAAATCCTTTTTTCATATACGATTACAGGTATGTCTTCATCCGACAAATCTTCTAAATGGTCTACATACTGTAAGTCACTTGCAATCTCTTCACATTCCTCGATGATTTGTTGACTTGTCCCCATATCGCTTGGATACAGTTGATACGTGAAATCACCTTGATTATATTTAATTTCTTGTTTCTTCTTTTCGGAATAGCTCGAATAATGTCTATCTACATAATTTCTAAATGAATCTTCTGTGTTTATGTAAATATAAAAACTGTTATGCTCATCCGCATACAGATTGAAAGCATATACATCTTTGTTATCCTCTGAATTTGCAAATTCATTAATGACATACTTGCAGCCTTCAAACAATGCATCTTCCAGCTCCTGAATTGTTACCAATTGAACATCTGATGGAACCTTATCTGCATATACAATTCGCTCGTCATCAGTCTTTATATAGTATCCAGATTCAACTCTTGTTGGATTACCATCTAATAGTTGGCACACACCTGTGTAGTATAAATTCATTAGAAGCAGCTCCCTTGTAAACCTATTAATCATTGTAAGTCCTAATTCTTAAGCCATTCATGTACATCTTTAATTTCATGTAATGTAGTATTCCATTATATTCAATTACTTCGGATATAATTTTCCATCTACTAAATCAAGCAAAACGCTTTGACCTTCTTTATATTGAATGAAGTATTCACTTTAATCAAATCTAGGATTTTTCTTAACTCTTTGAAATTGTCTCTTCAAAATATTCATAATTAATCATACCAATTTCCACCAATTCAATACATAGTAATTGAAATGTGCACAAAAAAGAACCTTCTCTTAAGGAAGCCCCTCATTTTAAATTATTAAATCTTCCCTATATATCCTTACTACGCACTCCACATGTGTTGTATAAACACTGAAAACAAGTTACAGGAATAGTATTTGCTCAATGAAGGGGCGGCTGACAACAGTTGCTCTTTTATTATCCCCCCACCCAGTGCCTGACGAAATAGTTATTACATTTGAGCCGAAGTTAAGGCTTGTTATACCCATCTAAAAATTTCACGAATGTCTTTCTGTACGTACAAGGAAGAAAAATGCAGGTGAATTCCACGTAATGAATCATCCTATATCTTTTGTATTCTCTCCCAAAATTCTTTAAAACGTTGTTCAATTAAAGGTTCAATCAAGTCATAATTTCCCCATGTATTAGCAACATGATAAAATGTAAGTCCAACTCCTTGAAAGGTATGGACATAGTCTTCGGATGCATAAATGTCCTTTTGAATATTCAAATATTCATTGACGAATGGTTTAATCTCATCTGCAAGTTCTTGGGTTGAAAACACGCCGTCCAGACATTTTCGATAGAATTCAGCACCCGTAAGCTGCTTCTGCTTTACTTTCCCTATTTCAGTAGCGAACTGATGCTCTATTTCCTCTGAAAACCAATTATTATTAATTAACCAAGTGATGAACATGCCCGTAGCGGTGTAAGCAGCATCTTTTGTTAAATCCTCCGGGAAATCCCCTTCATAGTGCCACTTCGCTTTATCTAATACACGATCCTCAGGAATCATTATTGCATCTAGAATCAATTCAGGCTCTTCGATATATCCTTTCGCTTGGTATTCCAGAGACAATTGCTCAAGCTGATAAAGCGCTTCTTCCATTGGATATTGTTGATACACCGCATTCGTGGTTTTTTTCCGTAATGTTAACCGGCCTTTCACGATATTTAAAATATGTAGATCTGACGAAGTCTCCGTGATCATCAAATGAATATATTGTTTATAATTTTCGCTCGGTTTTGTAAGCAATATTCTCTTCGGATTCAATTCTCTTTCCTCCTTATACATTTCATAAAAGGGATCGGCAAATTACAAGTTCCCTTTAATCGCAATTTCATCGACCTGCTCTAGCGTTGCTTTCCCCCACCGACTTACATAATCTATAAATGAATTAATTAGGAAATACTTATACTCTGCCCCAAAATTCATCAATCATTTTCGTGGTTTCTTCTAATGACCGAAGTTGGACAGGATTTCCTTTTTCATCTATCGTAAAATGTCCTTTGAAAGCATCTGGCATTGTATTGTATTGTTTTTCTTCTTGTGCATATGCCTGAATAAAACAAGCGTATCCAAATCTATTTACTAAATACGGTAACCCAAAAGCAGAACGAATCAACTCATATTCTTGATAGTTATATGGTGTATTTTCAGGACGTTTTATCAGAATTTCTATGAACTTAGACATCAGTTTCTCTACTTCTTTTTCAGTAGCATAATTCGCGTATCCTCGGATTGCAGTCAATCTCATATCTAGATAGCGTTCTTTTTTAAAGGCTTTGAAGAAAAAATCCTTTAAATCAATATCTTCACAAAACACAAGTGCTATCATTATTGTGTTACGAATATACAATTTTTTTGCTAAAGAATATAGTTCTGTTAGAAATTCAACATCTGCACTTGACAACGCTATGGTCTTGCATTTTTCCAGCAACTGTTGAAAATTAATTTTATTTTCAAACCCCTTTTTTTGAGACATTTTCTTGAGCTCTTCAATTATGTCTGGCATTTGATGTATTCCTCCCAATAATTGTTATACGTAATCATTTTACAGCATTTCCAAAGAACAAGATTTGGAGCGTGGTAGGCGTGCAAGTACAACATTCGTTCGTTATTGAAAGTGATGCTCCCTATTCCTTGAATTTTTCAGTATATATTCAAGATGTATATTTAAACAATAAAAATGATGTAAGCAAAATTCCTAAGTTTCCATATATCGATGTGGATAAAGAGGAACGTTAGCGAAATATCACGTGACCACACTATACCTAATGGGTACATATTTTAGTTCAAGAATTAAAATAGTACCATAGCGGACTTAATAACAAAAAGAGGGGTTCGCCGCCCCTCTTTACTATTTCTGCCAATATATCCCTTATTTAAGACCCTGCTTCACCAACAGTGAACAACACTCCACATGTGTTGTATGCGAGAACATAGTTAATTTGGTTCCCATATAAAACGTCGAGTTAAACCCTTTATTTATAAGGTTTTTTTCTTTTCAAGTATGGTTCTGTTTGGCTACACTCCAGTCTCAAATACAGCTTTCGTCCCCAGTGCCATGTAACAATTTAATTTTCATTTGCGAATTTGATTTCTTACTCAACCTATAAGAAGTCCACTTTGATCAGTGTCAACACTGTACCAACAGACTTGTTTGCCTTGGAATATTCTTTGAATGAAATTTTAGAATCGGTTTGATTCGCATATCGTCGATCTCCCTGTATACCTTCGAAATAAGGATGTTAAAATTACCCATCAGAGCCCCTCATCATTCAAAAGGGCATTCCCCCATCTCCTATAGCTAGAGGCTTACTAAAACAATACGCCAATTATAATTTAATCCAATATGAACAAGATGTCTAACCAGATATTTGACGATCTAAAAAAGAGGCTTCTCACAAAGTTCAAATTGAACTCGTGAGAAGCCTCTTTTTTTCATTGTGGTCAAACGGCGTTTCTCTTGCGGGAAACCCTCGATGTTACAGGCTTTACAGCCTTATTACATCATGCCGCCCATTCCACCCATGCCGCCCATATCAGGCATACCTGGTTTTTCTGGTTCTGGCTTGTCAGCAATTACTGCTTCAGTAGTCAAGAACATAGCAGCTACGGATGCAGCATTTTGAAGCGCGGAACGAGTTACTTTAGCAGGGTCAACGATACCTGCTTCGAACATGTTCACCCACTCGCCAGTAGCAGCGTTGTAGCCGATGCCGATAGCTTCTTTTTTCAAGCGATCCACGATAACGGATCCTTCTTGACCAGCGTTAGCTGCAATGGTACGAACTGGTTCTTCGAGCGCGCGAAGCACGATGTTAACGCCTGTTTTCTCGTCGCCTGTTACATCTACAGCAGCAACAGCATTATATACGTTCACAAGAGCTGTACCACCACCAGAAACGATACCTTCTTCAACCGCAGCGCGAGTTGCGTTCAGGGCGTCTTCAATGCGAAGTTTACGCTCTTTCAATTCAGTTTCAGTTGCAGCGCCAACTTTGACAACGGCTACGCCGCCAGCCAATTTAGCCAAACGCTCTTGCAATTTTTCTTTGTCGAACTCGGAAGTTGTTTCTTCCAGTTGAGCACGAATTTGGCTTACGCGAGCATTGATGTCCGCTTTGTCGCCGCTTCCGTCTACGATTGTTGTGTTTTCTTTAGTTACGCGTACTTGACGTGCGTTACCCAGTTGTTCAATGGAAGTGCTCTTCAGATCAAGACCGAGCTTCTCAGTGATCACTTGACCACCAGTCAGGGCAGCGATATCTTGCAGCATAGCTTCGCGGCGGTCGCCAAAGCCAGGAGCTTTAACAGCAACAGCGTTGAATGTTCCACGCAGTTTGTTCACGATCAACATGGCTTGTGCTTCGCCTTCGATATCTTCAGCGATAATAACAAGCGGTCTAGCTTGTTGAACGATTTTTTCAAGCAACGGAAGGATTTCTTGAGTGCTGCTGATTTTTTTATCAGTGATCAAGATGTATGGGTTCTCCAGAACAGCTTCCATTTTGTCCGTATCAGTAATCATGTACGGGGAAATGTAACCGCGGTCGAACTGCATACCTTCTACGACTTCAAGTTCAGTAGCGAATCCACGGGATTCTTCAACAGTGATAACACCGTCTTTACCTACTTTTTCCATAGCTTCAGCAATCAATTGGCCCACTTCTTCGTCAGCAGCAGAGATAGCAGCTACTTGAGCGATAGCTTGGGAATCTTCGATTGGCTTAGCGATTTTTTGCAATTCTTCAACTGCTGCACGAACTGCTTTGTCGATCCCTTTGCGAATAACCATTGGGTTAGCGCCTGCAGTTACGTTCTTCAGACCTTCACGGATCATAGCTTGTGCCAGAACCGTTGCAGTTGTAGTACCGTCACCGGCTACATCGTTAGTCTTAGTAGCAACTTCTTTAACCAGTTGAGCACCCATGTTCTCGAATGCATCTTCAAGTTCGATTTCTTTAGCGATAGTTACACCATCGTTAGTGATAAGCGGGCTACCAAATTTCTTCTCAAGTACCACGTTGCGACCTTTTGGTCCAAGTGTAACTTTTACCGCATTTGCCAAAGCATCTACACCGCGCAACATAGAGCGGCGTGCTTCTTCACTAAATTTAATTTCTTTAGCCATTGTGTAATTACCTCCTAGAATTTTTTTATATCACGTTACTTTAAGTAGTTTAGATTTAGCTTATAATCGACTCTCGCTTAGTCAAGAATCGCGTGAATGTCGCTTTCTTTCATAATCAAATATTCTTTACCTTCGTATTTGATTTCTGTTCCTGCATATTTAGAGAAAAGAACACGGTCGCCTTCTTTTACTTCGAGCGCTACACGTACTCCATCTTTCAAAGCTCCGCTACCTACTGCAATAATAGTTCCTTCTTGTGGCTTTTCTTTCGAGGAGTCCGGAAGCACAATCCCGAATGAAGTGGTTTCCTCCTGCTCGCTCGGTAGCACCAATACGCGTTCACCTAAAGGTTTGATCATGAAAAAATAGCCTCCTTTAAAATTATGTTATTTTGCTTCAAAACATAGTTTAGAACTTACCTGTCTTACTTCAAAATCTCTGGTGTTTATGAAAAATATCAATTGGACGCTATGAATATCTGGTCCATCTCATATTTTCCATAAGCATTAGCACTCGACAGCTTGTAGTGCTAACAACAATTTTTATGATACTCAACTTGAGCCCGGATTTCAAGTCCTTTTACACAAATTCGCATTTGTTTTCGTAAAAAATAACGTTTCACTGGTTGTCCTAGGCACACACTCTATACATTCTATCCACAGGGTGTGAAAATATGCGTATGATTTCAGTAGTCTCAACTGTACCACCTACACCCGAACATTTCAAAAAACGGGGGTTTAAAACAAAAGAACTGTCTCTTTCGTAGAAAAATCTACTTAGTGACAGCCCTCTTATCATCATTCCTCACTCTTAGTGTACTGAGCTTCCCTTGCCGCATCCGCAGCAAGCTGTTTGCGATAGACGAAGGCGGACAGGAATACGCTGAACTCATACAACACAAGCAGTGGAATCGTCACCAGAAAGTCTGAGATGAAGTCCGGAGGAGTGATGACTACAGCAATAAAGACAAGCGTGAAATAAGCGTATCGACGCATTTTACGCAAGCGTATCGGGTTAAGAACCCTCAGTTTGGTCAGAAACATCACCAACAGCGGTAGCTCAAACAACAGCGCTAAAGGTAGCACCAGACTGAACATGAAGTTGAAATATTGCGCAATTCCGTAGGTCTCTTCCAGTCCCATACTCCGGGTGATAGAGATTGTGAACGAAAGCGCCATTGGAAATACAACATAATAAGCAAAAGAAAGTCCGATTAGAAAAAGAACAAAAACATAGGGTACATAACGTAGTGTTGCACTACGCTCTTCCGGTCGTAAGCCCGGACTAATAAACGCCCACAACTGATAAGCAATAAAAGGAACTGAAATGACTAATGAAACCGCCATTGCGATCTTCATATACATTCCGATACCATCCCAGAATGAGAACGCATGCAGAACAAACCCTTGCGCTAGATCTGTACTAATTAAATAATCGTAGATTGGCTTGGCACAGAACAGCCCCCCTACCAATCCCAAAACAAATACAATCAGCACATAAATAATCCGTTTACGCAGCTCGGTGAGATGATCCACCACCGACATTTCTTCCGATTCGAGAGACATCCTGACACCATCCCATGACAAGAATAGAAACGCCACACCGACTTTATGTATAGCTGTGCCCGTTTCTGCAGAAAGCAGCAACCAAATTGAAAAAGGGACATCTCCTAAGTCTATTAGACTTGAGAGATTGCCCCATTGTTAAATCTTTTATTATTCCGGCAGGCGTTTGTCCTGAGGAATATCTGCAGCGACCGTCTGCGGGGCCGTCGGCACAGGAGCTTCGCTCTTCTTCACCGGATCACCATCACCAATGATTTCACGTGCGCCTTCTTTAAATTCACGGAAGGTTCGTCCAACTGCGCGGCCTAACTCTGGCAGTTTATTCGGTCCAAAGAGGAGCAGTGCCAGTATAACCAACAAGATAATACCCGGAGTACCAATTCCACTAAACATTATTATTCCTCCTTGTCCGTCTATCCGATCATGGTATCGATTACGATAATCTAATAATACCATAACTTATGTCACAGTTACATCCACTATCTTCTATAAATAGTTTATCCTTGTGACGTGACAAGAATATGACAATGTTATTGGCGGTATTGGCCAGTTACCATGAGTAACGCTTCAGGTAGTTGATCCATAATGGCTGCTAAATTCTCATGAACACCCTTCGGTGTGCCCGGTAAGTTGACAATCAACGTGCGTCCACGAATGCCGCATATCCCGCGGAACAGCATCACCGCACGGTTTTTTTGCATCACCGTACTTCGCATCGCCTCAGAAAGTCCAGGCACTTCCCGTTCGATTACACGCCGGGTTGCCTCTGGAGTCACATCACGTATCGCTAAATCCGTACCTCCGGTAGTCAATACCAGATCTGCTTGAAAATAATCTGTAAGTTCTATCAAAGCTGCGATAATCTCATCTTGTTCATCGGGCACGATCCGATATTCAACGATCTCGCCTCCAAGTTCCTCTTCCACCAGCTCCCGAATAACCTGGGCGCTCGTGTCTTCCCGTTCGCCCCTGGCCCCTTTATCGCTGGCCGTTAGGATTGCTGTTTTCCACGCCATAGGTTTGTCCTCCCTCTCTATGTATAATTGGCTGTACAGTGCAGCCCACTTGCTTCAGCGCATCGAACGTCAGCTCTGATCAGGGTTCAAGCACGTAATCTCCATTCTTGCCCCCACTTTTAGATACTAAGAGCGTTGGTCCGATAATCATGTCCTTCTGAAGAGCCTTGCACATGTCGTACACCGTTAGTGCTGAGGCAGAAACAGCGGTCAATGCCTCCATTTCAACTCCGGTCTTTCCGGTAGTATGGACTGTTGCTTCTATATAAAGTTCATCTTCGCTGTTATCGGAGAAGCGGATGTCAATACCGGTAAGTGGGAGCGGATGGCACATTGGAATCCAGTCAGACGTCTTCTTGGCCGCCATAATTCCAGCGATCTGCGCAACGGCAAGTACGTCTCCTTTACTGATCTTGCCTTCCTTGATGGCACTAAGCGTCTCAGTTGCCATCTTGATCTTACTCCGCGCGACAGCTGTCCGCTTCGTAATCTCCTTTTCGCTCACATCCACCATACGAGCTCTTCCCTGCTCGTTAAAATGGGTCAATTCCACGGCTCACTCTCCTTTTCGGCAGTGCACTATGCCATTTTCAGTAATCAGCATGTCCATAAAGGCATCATGCTCATCCATGGGCACTTTCGGAACCAGTTGCATACCAAAGGCTAGCCCGATCCAGACAGGGGGCTTCGCAGCGGCATACTCTTCCGTCTCCCATGACGCACGCAATCGATCATAGTATCCTCGGCCGTAACCAAGCCTGCCTCCCTGAAGATCAAAAGCCAGCCCCGGAACAAACACAACATCCGGTAGTGTAACAACTTCAATCTCTTGTGAATCTTTGCCGGATACAATAGGTTCATGGATACCATACGCCCCCGGCTCAAGCTCACTCCAAGCGTTTACCATATGGACACTCATTGCACCACTTGCCGGAATGACACGCGGCAGCAGTACCCTATGCTGGTCCTTCCACGCCTGTGTAAGAAGCGCGTTGGTATCGAGTTCAGAACGGAAAGATACATAGGCCATCAGTGAGGCTATGTCTTTCGTCTTCAGCCACTCTGATGCATGCTTGCAGACCAGAAAAGACAATTCCCTTCTCTGGTCCGAGGAGAGCTCGTTTCGGGCGATGGTCTTCTCAGTTCTTAGTTGTTGCTTTGCTTTGGAGATCACCGACTCCTTGCTTGACATCGCCCGGCAACCCCCTATATTTATCCCAAGCTTATCCTTGTTTGTAAATCCAGTTTACCACTCTTCTCCCCGGTTCGCCAAGGTGGATAGGACTGTGTTTCTGGGCCAGGTCGTTATTCTCTGCTTCCGATATATCGAGCTCTCGCTTGGGAAACGCTTTTCATGTAAACTATAGAATAAGTTGTTCATACGGCTGAGGTATAAATGCCAAGGCGAAATATGCAAGGGTGGAGGTTTCATCGTTATGCTTCTTCAAGCGACAGGAATTACAAAATCATATGGTATACAGAACGTACTAGACGGCATAAGCCTTCAGGTAAATGAAAAGGAACGTGTCGGACTCGTGGGTGTTAATGGTGCCGGCAAATCAACTTTTCTGCAAATTCTGGCTGGTGAAATGTCCTATGACAGCGGTCAAATTCATAAATCAAAAGAAACTACTATCGGGTATTTAGCCCAAAATAGCGGACTTCAATCTGACAAAACCATTCATGAAGAAATGATGGCAGTTTTCGCTCCGCTGATCGAAGCCGAGGCTGAGCTAAGAGAGATGGAAGTTAGCATTGCCGATCCTAAGCTGGCAGACGACCCAAAACGGTACGAAGAACTGCTCGAAAGATATGCCCGCCGATCAGATTGGTTCAAGGACCACGGTGGTTATGAAATGAATACACGAATCCGCAGTGTCCTGCACGGCATGGGCTTCGGCGAGTTCCCACCGGATACACCTATCTCCACACTTAGTGGTGGCCAGAAGACTAGACTCGCATTAGCCCGCATTTTGCTTCAGGCTCCCGATCTTCTAATGCTGGATGAGCCGACGAACCATCTGGATATCGAAACATTAACATGGCTTGAGGATTATCTTCGCAGTTATGCTGGCGGAATTCTGGTCGTATCTCATGACCGTTATTTCCTTGATCGGCTTGTAACTACTATTGTAGAGATCGAGCGTCATCAATCTCGGCGTTATACAGGCAATTACAGCCGATATGTAGATTTGAAGGCTGCCGAATATGAAACACGGATGAAGCAGTATGAGAAACAGCAAGATGAAATCTCAAGAATGGAAGATTTCGTTCAGAAAAATATTGTGCGAGCATCTACCACGAAACGTGCGCAGAGCAGACGCAAAGCGCTTGAGAAGATGGACCGTATTGATCGACCGATGGGCGATCTGAAGAAAGCCAGCTTCTCTTTCGAGCCTGACTTCATGTCTGGTAAAGAAGTGCTGCAAGTCCGTAATGTTGCGGTTGCCTTTAATGATGGTCCACCTTTGTTCAAGGACGCTTCTTTCGAACTGCGCCGGGGAGAAACTGCTGCACTCATCGGTCCCAATGGTATTGGCAAATCTACACTGCTGCAATGTATGACTGGAACCCGCGAGCCTTCAACTGGAACTGTGAATTGGGGGACTAAGGTAAAGGTCGCTTATTATGATCAGGAACAGACCCGCCTCAATCCAAAGAACACAGTAATGGAAGAGCTATGGAGTGAATATCCAATGATTGAGGAAGCCAGAATCCGTACGATCCTTGGCAACTTCCTCTTCAGCGGTGAAGATGTTCTTAAGAAGATATCCGCGCTGAGCGGCGGCGAAAAAGCACGCGTTGCATTATCAAAGCTCATGTTGCGCGGCGCAAATATGCTCATCCTAGATGAGCCGACCAACCATTTGGATTTAGTCAGTCGTGAGGTCTTAGAATCAGCTTTAATTGATTTCGAGGGCACATTGCTCTTCATTTCTCATGACCGTTATTTCCTCAATAAAATGGCTGAACGGGTGCTTGAGCTTCATCCCGAGGGGATCGATCAATACCTTGGCAACTACGATGACTATATCGAGAAAAAACGAGAATTAGAAGAGATTGCGAAAGATGCCGCCGAATTAGCCGCCAAAAACGTCAACAAGGATGCTGCAGTTCCTGAAAAAAACGCTATTTCCTCCTTCGAAGCGGACAAGCAAGCCAAGCGTGAAGAGCGTAACCGGAAGCGGCGCATTGCTGAGCTAGAGGAAGGCATTGCTTCACTAGAAGAGTCGATCGCTTTTATAGAGAATGAAATGACTAAACCTGAAGTTTATCAGGATTATTTAGCACTTCAAGGTCATGAAGAGGATCTGAAGAACAAAAAAACTCAGCTTACCGATTTATTTAACGAATGGGAAATCCTTGCTGACGAATAATGTAAAAGCCACTTCATAAATTTTTTTCATATTTCTTATTTTGTTCATAAACAGTTATCCACAGCTCTATACACAGGTTTCGTGTATAACTCCCTACTAAAAAAGCCCCTAAGGGGCTTTTTTTATGCGTTAAATCAGTATTTTCGAATTACAGGAATTATTATCCACCGAATTATCCACATTATCCACAATTCCCACAAGGTTTCATTGCTAATAAAAATGGTTATAAGGTCATTTTAAAAAGAGCTGACATTGCTGATTTTACGCACTTTTTACACAATTCGTAGAGAATATGTGGATAACGTTGTCCACAACTTGACAAAAGACATAACCCCACCTAAAACCTGTCATCAAAAGCTAAAAAAGAACCCGCCATCTCTAAATCAGACAGCGGGTCGATGTATATTAAACGATTTGTGTAGAGAGCAGGGCAGCGTTACAGGCTGCAATATAGGCAATCCCTGCTGCCATGATAATATCTTGATGCGTAGCTGTGCCTCTAAATTTAAGACCTTCCCACTCTACCATCACAGCCGCCTCCGCCTGGGCGTTCTCTCCACTTCCAAGTGAATGCAGCTCAAGTCCCGCAAAATCGATGTCCTCTGAGATGCCTTGCCCAATAGCAGCGATAATGGCTTCAAGCGGACCATCTCCAGTACTAGTATGAGAAGTTTCCTGTCCAGACTTCAAATGGCGAACCGTAACCGCGGCCACCCGGCGCTGGGCACTGCCTGCCAATACCTGAACCTCACCCAGTTCATAGACCTGAGCTTGCTGTCCAGTTGTACTGCTCACCATTTGCAGCAACTGGTCATCACTGACTACCTTTTGGCGGTCAGCGGTCTCTTTAAACGATTCATAAAGTGCATCCAGCTCCGCAGGCTCCAGCGTAATACCATACTTCGCCGCCCGGTCCTTCAGCGCATGTCTGCCAGAATGCTTGCCCAGAATGATCATGCTACGCGGGATACCCAGCCGCTCTGGGTCCATAATCTCATAGGTGCTACGATCCTTCAGCAAACCATCCTGATGAATCCCTGACTCATGCTGGAAGGCATTTCTTCCGACGACTGGTTTGTTATAGGCGATTGGAAAATGCATCGCTCCGCTGATCAGCCGCGAAGTATCATACAGCTTATCAAGCACAATGCCTGTTTCTGCTCCAATCGCATCCCCGCGGGTTTCGAGCGCCATCACAAGCTCTTCCAGTGCGCAGTTCCCGGTACGCTCGCCGACTCCGTTCACAGTGACTTCGATCTGCGTCGCACCTCCATCAATTGCTGCCAGACTGTTGGCTACAGCCAGCCCCAAATCATTGTGACAGTGGGCACTGTAGCTTACCGTATCTCCACCTCTTGCTCCTAGCCGCACACGCCGGAACATTTCCCCATATTCATGTGGCAATGCGTAACCGACCGTATCGGGCAGATTGATAATAGAAGCGCCTTCCTCAATAACCGCTTCAATCATTTCAATCAGATCATCAATTCCTGTTCGCGCAGCATCCATCGCCGTGAATTCAACGACATCAGAGAATTGACGCGCATAAGCCGTCATCTCGCGGGCTTTGGCTACGACTTCAGCTCTGCTCATACGCAATTGATGCTGCAAATGAATATCAGAAGAGGAGATGAACAGGTGGATCCGCCGGCGTTCAGCATCTTGGGTTGCCCGGACTGCCGCGTCAATATCTCCTTTAACCGCCCGTGCAAAACCGCAAATTTCCACATTTCGCACCTTACGAGAAATCGTCTGTACTGCTGCAAAATCACCAGGGCTCGATATCGGAAATCCAGGCTCCATCACGTCAACACCCAGATCCGCAAGCTTATAGGCCAGCAGTATTTTTTGCTCTGGGGTGAGACTTGCACCCGGAGCCTGTTCACCATCTCGCAGAGTCGTATCGAAAATTTGTATACGTTTCTTTACTGGAATAATCATCTGATTTCCTCCTGTTTTCCTCTTATTGGATTCCTTACCCTAACCTATGCTTCAGCGCAGATCCACACGTCGACTTGTGGTCCTGCTAAATCCCCACCCACTGCTGCCGGCAGCTGATACGAATGAATCCTCTGCACAATTTGGAATGTGAAGAAGGTTCACTCTTGGCGTCTTATATAGCGCCTGAGTCCATAACCCGAGTTGCTGCTTCAATAAGAACGCAAAAACCCGCCGTCTCTAATAAAGAGACGGCGGGTTACCCCTCCGCGGTACCACTCTTTTTGACGCATAGGCTATTCATATAATCAAGCCATTAAGCTGCGTCCAGCTCTTCTTCCCGGTCCATCCTGAGGGAGTCAGGATATCTGGAAAGGTCCGATAACGGGGACAGCCGTAGGCAGCGTACTCTTATTTCCGCCGCTCCGCTCCCGGGCGAGATTCAAGACTTTCGGTGACTGCGTCGCACCACCCCGCAGCTCTCTGTTCACCGTCATTCCCTACTACTCCCGTTCTTAGCGTGTATTATATACATTCTCACTACTCAAAATCCATACAAAAAAGCCTGCCATCTCATTCAAGAGACGACAGGCTGTTAACCTTCGCGGTACCACTCTTGTTGATGCTCTGTACCGGTTAAGTTACTGCCGATTCCAATTGAACATCCACTCTACGGTCCAGTATGTTAGATACTCGACCACCCTTTCACGGAGGTTACCCGTAGACGGTGTACGAACGTTCCGGCGACAATTGCCGGTAATGCTTCCACCGTTCCGCTCCCAGACGAGTTCAGGTCCCCTTCGACTGCGTCGCACCTACCCGCAGCTCTCTTATCCCAGAGTATCCTTACTACTTCCGCTCATCGCGTTTCCTTGTATAATTGAACTGATTATACTCGTTAGCTCCAAATGATGTCAATAGGCGGATACAGACCATTGTTCCAATGAGAATCCAGGGTCTGCTACCATATCCAGCGGAGTACCGCCATCATGCTGCCACTTCACGTATGCAGCAGCTCCAATCATAGCTGCATTATCCGTGCAGTATACCGGAGGTGGAATAATAAGCTCAATGCCCTCCGCTTCACAGCGTGAGATCAATGCCGTGCGCAGGCCAGCATTAGCAGCAACACCTCCACACAGCAATAACTGCTTGGAGCTAGTAGCTTTAACAGCGCGTACCGCTTTTTCCACCAGCACCTCAACCACAGATTCTTGGAACCCGCGGGCAATGCCTGCGACATCTGGTGTGAGACCCTTCATCTTGCTCTGATTCACAACGTTCAGCACAGCCGACTTTAAGCCACTGAAGCTGAAATCATAAGAACCCGGCTCCAGCCATACTCTTGGTAACGGTACAACCTCAGTCGCCTCGCGGGCCAGACGATCCACATGAGGTCCACCGGGATAAGGGAATCCTAGTGCTCGTGCCACTTTATCATATGCTTCGCCTACGGCATCATCACGGGTGCGTCCGATAATTCGAAACTCACCCTCCCGCTCCATATGAACCAGTTCAGTATGTCCGCCGGACACCACTAGTGTCATGCATGGATACTGTAACTCTGCCACTAAACGGTTAGCATAAATATGCCCTGCAATATGATGTGTGCCAATTAGCGGCTTACCCCATGCGAGGGCAAGGCTCTTGGCAGCTACAACCCCAACAAGTAAAGCCCCCACCAAACCTGGGCCTTGTGTAACCGCCACCGCCGACAACTGATCTGGTGTAACCCCTGCTGAAGCGAGTGCTTCTTCTATCACCAGTGTAATTACTTCCACATGCTTACGGGAAGCTACTTCTGGTACTACGCCGCCGAAGGCGCGATGTGTCTCAATCTGACTCGAGATGATGTTGGATAACACTTCAGAGCCATTTTTGACTACAGCGACCGACGTTTCATCACAACTCGTCTCAATAGCAAGTATTAGTACAGGCTGAGCTGCGCCCGTTTCTGTCTTCATTTCAAGTCCACGCTTCCTTCCATATTCCCATGCTCCTCGTACTCTGGCAGATCCGCCCACATAATGAGCGCATCCTCGCGATTATCGGAATAATATCCTTTGCGTGTGCCAGCAGATCGAAAGCCTTTTTTACGATATAAATTCTGTGCTACCTCGTTCGATACCCGTACCTCAAGTGTAATTGACTTCATCCCCACATAAGATGCCGTCTTCATCAGCTCTTCGAGCAAACGCTCGCCCCATTTACGTCCACGATAGGCTTCAAGCAGGGCTATATTCGTCACATGCGCCTCATCCACGATGGCCCACATACCGGCATAACCGATAATATGACCAGCCAGCTCCATAACCATATATTTTGCAAAATGATTATGCGTCAGCTCGTTGCGAAAAGCTTCCTCTGTCCAAGGCATCGTGAAGGCTTCCCGTTCAATGATAAGAATGTCAGGAATATCCGTAAGCTTCATCAAACGAAAAACAAGTTCAGCCTCTTGAGCTATCATTGATTCCGCTTCCGTCATGGTTTCTTTAAGCCCCCTTCTCTGCTTAACCGCAGATTGGCCTCCGCTTCTGAGATCTGAGTATAGTTAGGGATCAAGCTATGGATATCATTTTTCTCTACCTCAAGCCGCGCTTCTCCAAGAAATCCTGTCCAGCGGCCTTCCATTTCATAAGGAACTGCAATAGAAACACCAAGATCCTTCAATGGACGAAGCGATTCCTCACTGCCATGAACTGCAGTCTCCCCAACAAACCAAAGAACAGCGGGCTTATTGCCTTCGACTGAAGCCTGTCCTAAACGTTCAGCTAAGTACTCCACCCAATCTGCCATCAGGCGGATGGCATCAGGTTCAAGACGGCTAGGAGCATTATTTCCCACAGCTGCGAATAATCCTGTATACACCTGTCCTCGGCGCGCATCCATTAGTGGAATGATCCAATCAGGCCCGTAGCTGTTATTCTCGGTAGTTTGTTCCGACGCTTTGGTCATCACGGTATTCTTGAGGGCTGTTTGATATCCGCCCCATGCTACTGCATGTAGACTCGAAATACCGACCACTGGGACATCCCATGCCCATGCCAGCGTTTTGGCAGCGGTAACTGCGATACGTGTCCCCGTATACGATCCAGGACCCACACCAACAGAAATCCCGCCCAGCATTGCAGCAGTAGTTCCTGTTGCTTGCAGCGCCTGCTCAATGATCGGGAGTAAATGCACCGAATGATTCCGTTCTCCGGAAGCATTTATTTCATGCAGTAGTTCCCCATTCTCTGTAACTGCCACGCCTAATACTGCAGTTGATGTATCCAGCGCTAAAAGCCGCTTGCGCGGCTCTGTATTCTGATTCGTCATATTCCTTAACCCCACTTCTGGATCAGCTGCCGGCAAAGCTCACCATACGGCTCCCCGATTCCGGTCACCGTAATCATTCTTTCATCTGGCCCCACTGTTTCCATGTATATATGCATATGCCGCGGCGGCATTAAATCCGTAATAATACTGCTCCATTCCACCAAGCAGACCCCTTGCCCGTAGAAATACTCATCAAGTCCAAGCTCGTCCGCTTCCTGAAGCGAAATCCGATATACATCCATATGATATAGGGGCAGACGGCCCTCGTACTCTTTAATAATTGTAAAAGTAGGACTGTTTACGATCCCCTTTACGCCGAGATGCCGAGCGTACCCTTGCGAGAATGCTGTTTTTCCTGCGCCCAGATCGCCGTCCAAGCCGATAATCATCCCTGGCGTTGAAGCAGTAGCTAGAGCAGCTGCAAGCAACTCCGTATCCTGGAGGCTGTAAGAACGGTAAGTGAACACCGTTTCGTCTGTATTGTCCAACTACAACTACCACCTTTTAAAATATACCTGCCAAAAACCATTACTATTAATTATATCGGTATGCTCCATCCATCGCAACAACTGTCCCAATTCAATCTCCCATGCCAGTATGCCAACAATAGAAAAAGAGACCTCTACGCAAAAATAAGCATAAAGAGTCTCTTTTATAAAAGTGTAATTTAGTTTATCTCAGCTCTTTGAACAAACCTTGTTAATGATCTTGCTCTTCTAACCGTTCAACGCCTACCGTATGCGTATTCGTTGGTCGAGAGCCCACTTGAACCGTAGCCATTCCGTTCTGTGCATCCACATGCTCAATCCATACAGGTTCTCCATCCAAATGTACACTTACCGTCTCTTTAGAAGCATAAATATCCTGTGCTCGTTTGACGTCCACCACTGTTCTCCTCCTTTATTTTACCTAAATCTCACGATTCTAATGGCGAAGTTTCTTCGAGGGTTGATTCCGCATCAAGCTTCTCCGAGTCCGAGACCTGACTTGCTTCCGGTGGAGCTATAATGCTGTCCCAATCCACAACTGTCGCTGGGATATCCTGCTCGCTCAGCGCATCGATCCACTCGTTTCCACGCGGTTCCATGACTTAGTATTCTCCTCCTCAGCTTTATTAGCCTGATTTTATATTTTCCCATGCTTCACAAAAAATGCACCCGGCTAGAAAAGCCTGTCCTGCCTCATACTAACCCAAAGCAAATAACTTAGATCAGGAGGCGTTTCTCATGCATACCGTTTGGAAAGGAGCCATCAGCTTCGGGCTAGTGCATGTTCCGGTTAAAATGTTCTCCGCTACGGAAGACAAGGACATTTCTCTGCGTTATATCCATAAGGAATGCGGCAGCCCACTGTCGTATGTACGTAAATGTCCGGTGTGTGACAAAGAGGTGGCTTGGGAAGAAATCGGCAAGGGTTATGAATATGAAAAAGGGAAGTTTGTTCTATTCGACAAAGAGGAACTGGATCAATTGACCGACGAAAGCAGCAAAAGCATTACCATACTCGACTTTGTTGATCTGACGGAGATCGATCCAATTTATTTTCAAAAAACCTATTACTTATCTCCGGATCAGGCTGGGACAAATGCATATCGGCTTCTTATGGAGGCCATGCGTCAAACTGGTAAAATTGGCATCGCAAAAATATCGATTCGTTCAAAAAGCAGTCTTGCTGCTATTCGTGTGCTGGAGGATTGCCTCGCCATCGAGACTATTTTTTATCCTGATGAAGTGCGACCGGTCTCGCAAGTGCCTGGCCTGCCCGAAGCAGGGACGGTGAATGATAAAGAGCTGGATATGGCCAAGCTGCTCATTTCACAGCTATCCACGCCTTTTGATCCGGCAAAATATACCGATGATTATCGCCAGCGTATGCTTGATCTAATCTCACATAAAATCGCAGGCGAGGAATTTCATATCGCTCCTGCCAAACAGGAAAGCAATGTAATTGATCTAATGGCAGCATTGCAGGCCAGTATTCAGGCTGTACAGCATATCCCTACAGATCCGGGTCCTTCATTAACAGATACTAAGAAAACAAAAACTAAAGCGGCTCCGGCTGCCAAAAGAAAAACAGCCAAGTCTAAAGCAGCAGCTGAGCCTGCCGATCAGCAAAACGAGGCTTCCGGGCCGATTCCAGTCATTGCACCAAAACCGAAACGCCGCAGCCCAAAAAGTAAAACAACCGTATCTTAGGAGGCTCTGGTGATGAAGCTTCAGCCTATTATTCCTTTTGAACCCATACTGGCTGGGCAGCTTCCAGCAGGCAACCAGTGGATCGCACAGATTAAATGGGATGGCGTTCGCATGTTGTCCTATTACGACGGAAGCACTACTCAGCTTATTAACAGACGTGGTAATTACCGTACAGCGCAATATCCAGAACTTACTGATGTATCTGCTTACTGTAAAGCTGACTCCGTTATTCTTGATGGTGAGATCATTGCACTGGGGGACGGCAAGCCCTCATTTCACGAAGTTATGCGGAGGGATAGCTTAAAGAATGGCTCCACCATTTCCGTCGTTAGGTATCAGGTTCCTGTCATTTATATGATTTTTGATATTCTGTTTTATAATGGCCAATCGACGATGGATCAGCCTTTATTCTCACGGCAGCAGCTGCTAAACGATATTCTGCTGCCGCATCCCCACGTACAGGCCGTACCCAGTTATACCGATCCCACAGAATTATTCGCCGCCGCTCAGACTCAGAGCTTAGAGGGAATCGTCTGCAAGGATATCAACAGTACTTATGCTCCCGGTGGAAAAGATAAACGCTGGCAGAAACGCAAAATCATTTCTGATCTTACGGCAGTAGCCGGGGGTGTAACGTTCCGAGACGGCATCGTCAATGCGTTACTTCTTGGGCTGTATGATGATAAAGGGAATTTGCATTATATCGGACATGCCGGGCCAGGAAAATTGACTGTACAGGATAAACGCGACTTAACTGCAGAGGTACAGCATTTAAAAATAGATCAAATGCCCTTTACAGCTGATCCCCAGCGAGGGAAGGGTGCTTTTTGGATAAAACCGAAGCTTGTCTTCAAAGTTCATTTTTTGGAATGGAATACCTCAGGCACTCTTCGTCAGCCGGTTACTCAAGCTAGGGTAGATCTTCCTCCCCAATCATGTACTATGGAGCAAAAAGGATAAACTCTTTTCAAAAAAACGTCCTCCCGAATTTATCGAGAGGACGTTTCTTATTGCGCTGTAAGATTCGTTACAATGGTCTCCAACTCTGCCTTTGTCTGCGCAGTATTTTTCGTATTCGTAAGCGTATAATCAATACTTCCATCCGCACTGGACCATACAAGCTGGACTTTTAGATCTCCATGGTGAGGACCAAACACAGTGTAAACTGCTTCAACCCCGTTGATGGTCAAATTTTCATCCTGGTCGCCAGGCAGCTGCGCTAAAGTAACCCCTTCCGGAAGCGTATATGCTGGAGCTGATTTTAGATTCAATCTCTCCCCATTTCGCAGATAAGTGATAGAAGTTTCTGTATCGCTCCACTTTAAGCTTTGTGAGATTACTTTTTTACCAGCAGCTTGTGCTTTAGCTTTTACCTGATCTCTGAGGGTTTTATACTCTGTACTGAAAAACTTCGGAAGCACTGGATTTAAAACGACATCCTGCAACTTATATTCGTCTGGTAGAGCAGCGGGTATCAGGAGTGAATTCCCAGTTAATGAAGATAGCTTCTGTGCTGCTTCGTTTATAGAGCTGAATCTGTATGGCATATAGCTTACACTCAAATCTTCCTCTGGATTAGATTTTTTGTCATTAACATAGAGAGCCTTAATTTCTCCCGCTTGTAGGGGAACAGCATATTCTTTGGCAATCAAATCCTTAATCGTTGGCGATACCTGTGGTGATTTCTGCTCAACCGGAACCGTACCTTTGCTTTTATTATTGCTCCCCGCAGGCACTGCGCCTGCTGTTCCACTTACCGCACTCATTAACACTATCAGGCTCAAAGCCGTGATGGCCGCACTTTTTTTAATCATCATTATAATATCCTCCCTTAACCCTTGGTTATTTGATCATGCTTTTAGCTACAGCCAACATTTCATTTGTCGTCAGCTTACTGACCCGATTGTCTGAAAGGGTATATTGTATTGCGCCTGATTTATCCAGCCACACTAGCTTAGTGTTGAAACTTGCTTCTTTAGCCGAATCGGTTGTAAGAATTACTTTCCTACCGTTGACCGTCAGTTCTTTCTTAGTTTCCAAAGCTCGTACAAAAGGCACCGCTCCTTCGGGAAGTTTGGCGGTCGCCACTCCAGTTACAATGCTAAAATTGGCTTTTCCTTTGGCATACAGCTGTATAGACAAGTTCGTCTGGCTCCAGCTGATGATCTTGCTAAACAACTGTTTGTTGGGATCACCTGCCGCCGCTGCTGCCTTTAGTTCCTGCTCTAATTGCAAATACAGCTCTGAATCGTTTGCTACAGACGGTGGATAAATGATGGCTGTCGCCAGAGCAAAGCCCTTAGGAAGATTTCCAGGCTGTGGTGTAGCTGGACCCTTCAACGCTTTGAATTTAGCAGCAAAGGATTTGTAGTCTTTAAAAACAAATCCTTTGCCAGAGAAGCTGATCGTATCCTGAGGGTTAGAGACTTTGTCACGTAAGTAGTAGACCAAAAGCGTACCTTCCTTCAAGCTTGCTACGATCGCCTGTAATTCCTTTTGAGGATTCTGATCGGTTGATGCTGAAGTCTGCTGTTCTGCTGCTGCCGCGACCGAAAGAAACAAGCCAGGCGCACCCCCACTTACAACTACTCCTGTTCCTAACAAGGTTGCTGCCGAGAGTACGATCAGTGTTTTTTTGAAATCATTATTGAGCTTCAATTTCTAACATCCTCTCCTTCTAAAAGGGTGAATGTAAGCTCACCCTGTTTTCAACTACACTTCTATAACACTCCAGCATGAGAAAAAGGGACTTTTTCTCACAAAAAAAGAGACCGCCCCAAGCAACCATCATGGCTTTTGGGACAGCCTCTTTTTTTGTTCTTAACATTACAAGTGACGCGCCAAGTGATGCAATATGTGAAGCACCTATAGAGTAATTAGGGAATTTCTCCCTAAAATTCAGAGATTTCTGTTCATCGGACTTATTATTAGGGAAAACTTCCCTGAAATTTGGCCTATTCGGCAACGAATAAAGAAATTCCTATGATTATTAGGGAGGAATTCCCTGATTTCGTTCATTTAGAGCGAATATCGGTTATTTTTAGGGAGTTTTTCCCTAATTAGTTTAAAGCATGTAAATCACACATAGCACATCGCCCACCGCCCCAACCAGTAGCATAGAACACTACGCGTGGCATATCGTCACATGGCACAGTAAAATCCATTACTTTTCCTATTCCATAAAAAAAGCTGCCTCCCAAGTAGATTTCACTACTTTAGAGACAGCTTCTCATAATGTACGGATAGAACAACAGTAGCTAGCGAATAAAACTATTGGCAATCGCTTGCCATTGTTCACGGGTTAAAATGTTATTCAATCCATCATTTAGACTACGAATCGTCTGGCTGGATTCATCATACCAATACAAACGATTCTGGGAAGACCAAGTCTGCCCCCCCTTCTCTGTACTCGCTGCGATAAAAACTGCTTCTTTACCAGTACCTGTCACAGACCATTTTTCGGCAGTCTGACCTTCCAAGATAGACACTTGCGTTGGATAACCCCTAAAAGCGCTCTGCATTAAGGATAGTGTAATTCTTTGATCCCCCTTATGGTAGGTAACCTCAGCACTCTCTATGGCATTCACAGCGATCTTCTCCATAAACAGCTTTTGGCCTGTTTTATCGACTTTTGCTTTTTTTTGAAATTGTTCAAACATTTCTTTATATTCCTTGTCTATCGGCCAATAAGGAGGAGCGGCTTTAAAAGTGGCGTACTCAAATTCATAACCATTAGCGAGTATGGAAGGCAGCTCGGGCCAGAAATCGCCAGTCCCTTTTAATTCTTTTACGAAATCTTGATATTTAGAATACACCGGAGAACTGAAAGCGAACTGCAATTGATTTCCATAGCCTAATCCTTTGACCAACTTAGTGAATTCAGTATCAATCACGTAATAGGCAGCCATTTCTCCGGGGTTCAAGCGGGCAAGCACCTGCTCATTATAAGTCGCTAATAAAGTCTGATACTTCTCAATCGCAGGAGAGGCCGTGGCAACAGGCTTACTATTATTAGTATGCACCGTCTGTACAATAGCCTTCCCTCCGCTGTTCACTAGCGTAATAGCTCCATCCGGAGGTTGCATGATATCAATTGTAGACTGGCTACCATGCTCCGTTAAACCTCCAAGGCCAGACAGCTGAAGGGCACCAAACCCGATCATCCCCAGCAATATAGCTGCGGAGACTCCTGAGAGAAGTCTCTTTCTAAATTTTGATGGATGCGGGATTGTCTTCTCTTGCTTCTGCATAACAGGATCTCTCGGCTCTGAGAATGACTCCAGCTCGTCTCTGAGATTCGCCATTTCTCCGTCCATCGTTTTCTGTTGTTCATGAATCGCCCTTACTCGCTTCATAACTGCTGCTTTTACATCTAGTTCGTCGCAGTTCCCCAATGCGTCCATTTTCTTTATCATTTTCTCTTCAACACAGCTTCGTTGCCCCACCATTCCGTCCCCCCTTTCTGAGCATTCATCATTTTGCCAAGCTTCGTAATCGTACGCCTGTATTTCTTCTTCACAGCATCAGTATTCTTATCAAGGATCTCCGCAATCTCCGGGAAGCTCTGTTCCTCAAAGATTCGCAGAACTAACAGATTTCGTTCATCTAATTTCAATTTCAAGAGGGCAAAGGTGAGATGTTCGTTAAATATGTAACGGTCCATCAACTGTTCCGGGCTTTCTGCAGGAGGATCCGGTTGAAAAAGCGCCATAATCTTCAAATGTCTTTGACGTTTGCGGATCAGGCTGAGGCAATGATGATAGGCAATTTTATATAGCCAAGAAGAAAAGCTCGTGATAGGGCGATATGTGCCTATGTGCTGATATGCCTTCACTAGAATATCCTGTACCGCATCCTCCGCTTCCGTACGGCTCCCAAGCAGCCGGCAGCAATAGCGGTAAATCGGCTTTTGAAAAGCTTCGACGATAAGGGCATAGGACTCTACCTCGCCTGCCTGTACCCGAACGACGGTGTGTTCGATCCCGTCCAAAATCAGCAAACTCCCCTTTCACATAACCGTATAACCTTATAACTCTTATGATCATCCAAAAGGGACAATTTGGAAATATTTTTTTCATGAAAAGGAACAGACTGGCACATAATACCCTCATTCCTATAACAGAGAGGAGGTTCAGGATGCCAGCAGCCATCAAAGGCACAATTACTGTAGACAGCCAAGAGATAACCATCACCAACCCAGAGAAGCTGCTATGGCCGGATTGCGGGATTACGAAGCGGATCTATCTGGAAAAGCTCGCCGCCCTCTCTCCCTACCTGCTGCGTTATTGTCGAGATCGGCTGCTAACCGTAATACGTTATCCGCATGGTATCTCTGGAATGTCCTTTTATCAGAAAAATGCACCTGATCCTCTTCCAGCCTTTGTCCAGACCGCTGTTCACGAGAATATTAACTATATCAAGCTGCAAGGTTTACCTGAGCTGATCTGGCTGGGTAATCTGGCTGCTTTGGAGTTTCATCCTTCTTTGCATTATGTAGGTAGCGAGCTGCCTTGTGAATGGATGATTGATCTAGATCCGTCGCGTGAGGTCGAGCCCCGTATCATGGAAGCAACTGCAATCGTAGGGACGGTCCTAACCTCCCTTGGTTTATCCTCTGTGCCCAAAACCTCCGGGGCTACCGGGGTACAGATCATCGTTCCTATCGAGACTGGCGTTACTTTTGATGGATTGCGAAAAATAGGATACTTTGTGGGGCGTTATGTCACTGAAAAGCACCCCGATTTATTCACCTTGGAGCGTCTGAAGAAGAATCGGGGAGATAAAATCTATTTTGACTACCTCCAGCATTACAGTGGCAAAACATTAGCTGCACCTTATACACCACGTGCCAGGCCGCTTGCTACAGTATCCACACCATTGCTCTGGAAAGAGGTTCAGCAAAACGTATCTCCTACTGATTTTCATCTGCTCAATATTGAGGAACGCCTGCAACAGATGGGAGATCTTTTGGAAAAAGTGCCACCACAGCCCGTCAAACAACTCATTGCTAAGCTTCCATAGGGATGGAATGCCACGAATAATGACCCCAAAAACAGCAATAAGCCCGCAGCATCATTTCATGCTACGGGCTTATCAGGCGTCCCACTCAAGGACAGAAGGTATATTGTATAAGAATACGGCATATCGAGTCTTGTTCACCGTATTTATTGCTCCATTATTCGTAAAAATACCTTCTTTCAGTTAATAGTACTAAAGTGCCAAGCTAAAACGCCTGCGGCGTCCTTGTAGGATGGTAAGCTAATGAATTGCTTTCTTCTTGAAACGGCCACCTTTAACATCATGAATGTTACCTATTGCGATGAATGCACCAGTATCCCAATCCTCAACAATGGATTTAAGCTTAGCTTCTTCCAAACGGGTGATAACCACGAAGATCACTTTCTTATTCTCCCCGGAAAATCCGCCTTCTCCATCTAAATAAGTAACACCACGTCCAAGACGTTCCGTCAAGGCTTCACCGATATCACGGAATTTATCACTAATAATCCATACCGATTTCGACTGATCCAGACCTTCAAGTGTAATGTCAATTACCTTGAATGCAATGTAATAAGCAATTAGTGAGAACATCGCATTATTCCAACCGAACACAAATCCAGCTCCGGATAAGATGAACAGGTTGAAGAACATAACAACTTCACCTACAGAGAAGGGAAGCTTCTTGGCTACTAGAATCGCAACAATTTCTGTACCATCTAGAGATCCGCCAAAACGTACAACTAGCCCAACACCTACACCAAGAATGATCCCCCCAAAAACGGCAGCAAGCATTGGCTCAACCGTAAAAGCATTCACATGATGCAACATTGAAGTACCAATAGACATAAGCACAATTGCATATAAGGTAGATAAGGCAAAGGTCTTACCGATTTGCTTATAACCGATTAACAAGAACGGAAGGTTTAACAGCGTCAATAAAATCCCCAGAGGAATGTCGAATAGATGTGATAAAATAATGGAGATACCGGTAATCCCACCATCAATCATTTGATTCGGTACGAGGAATATCTCAAGTGCAACAGCCATCATTGCTGCCCCAATGGATAACATGATCATTCGCTGCGCGAACTTAGCCATTTTATGTGTTCCGGTCTTCTGCAGCTTGTTCTTTTCCTCTTTGGCAATCATTTGTGGACTCACATTCATAGAACTCCCCCTACAATTTAACAGTATAGTGTTGAAACATTCGGAAGTATAATTATAATCTATACTTTCTTACATTTCTTCTTATACAATTATTATATCACAAAATAAGCCCTAATAATGAATGGAACACGTTATATCCTTCGAAAAATTCAGATTTAGTCCTCTTTCCGCTCATAATAGCGGAGATAACAACTGACACAGCCCTTCACCGAGTTTGACAATTCTCCCTCTCTCCTTAAACTTTACAGGATCAATAAATTCACTGTGCTTTTGATCCTTCTCAAACCCTGTGACTAGAGGGGATATAGCATCAGGATGTAGCAGCACAGCAGTCAATTCAAAGTTAGAATAAAAGCTGCGCATATCCAGATTTGCACTCCCCACTGTAGCGAGCAGATTATCGATAATCATGATTTTGGCATGCATAAATCCTTTAGTATAGCGGTAGAATTTCACTCCAGCGTCTTGTAAATTTTCTAAATAAGACAAAGAAGCATGATAGACAAGCACATTATCAGGCTTCGCCGGAATGATAATTCTTACATCCACTCCACGAAGTACTGCACTTTTCAAGGCCCGGCAGATGGCAGGATCAGGAATAAAATACGGTGAAGTAATCCAAATCCGCTGTTTAGCTGCACATAAGGCGGCAAAATACATCTCTTGAGAGGCGTCCATTGCAGCATCCGGACCACTCCCTACAATCTGCACGGCTTCTTGTGACTCACAATTATGTTTTGGGAACAGACGCGGATGGCTTGTGCTTTCGCCAGAGGCCAATCTCCAATCCTTTAAGAAGACATACTGAATATAATATACTGAGTCTCCTTCGAGACGCAGATGGGTATCACGCCAGTATCCCATTTTGAGATCCTTCCCCAAATAATCATCCCCTATATTCATTCCACCCGTGAAGCCAACGAGGCCATCTACCACCAGGATCTTCCGATGATTACGGAAATTAAAACGACGGTCTAACAGAGAACTAATCGGAGGTAAAAAAAAGTGGAACTCCACCCCAGCATTTCTCATCGTTCGAATAAACCTACGACTTAATTTATGACTGCCCAGACCATCACAAAGCAAGCGTACCTTAACGCCCTGTCGCGCCTTCCGAATCATAACATCTTGAAATTGCTCACCGATCTCATCATCACGATAAATATAAAATTCCATATGTATATGTTCTTTCGCTTCTTCCATAGCTTCCAGCATAGCATCATACGCTTCTCTCGCAGATGATAATACCCTGCTCTTGTTATGACCAGTAATTGGTCCTTCTGCGATCTTAGAAAGCAAACCCAATAGACCCTTATTATTCTCAAACTGAGCGTTCCCACTCTCAGTAACATCCTTTACTACCTTAATATTGCCAGAGACATGCGAACGAATTTCACGAAATAGTGTAGTACATCTTTTGTTTAATTTTCGATTCTGTCTATAATCACGGCCCAGAAAATAATAGAATGCCAGACCCAGCGGCGGACAACAGAATGAAATGAACAACCACGCCAAAGCCCTTTGCGGGCGACGAAACTCCATAAATACAATTACTGCGACCTGAATAATAAAAAGACTTAGAATTATCGCAAAAATCTTCAATTCCCTACCCCCTTCATTAATAAAACAGTTACCAATAGACTCGCTGCGACGATTCTATTACTGGTTTTGCCGTAACTCTCTTTCTTTATTCAAACAAACCGTTGTCATGTTCCTGAAAGATATGGAATACATAGAGTAGTAAGACAATTCGGGATGAGCCTAATGGAAGTAAGGTCGTTAGCTTCGTGTATCGTAAGGCGGCTGCCATATGCCGCAGAAAGGAGAAGCCATGAAGAGTCAGCCAGATCATAACCGGATTACGCTGCTCGTCGTAAGGGATGCCGGACGCCCAGTCAAACAACTCCAGATCTCCAAGCCACTTGCGTTCGCCCTGCCGGCAGCAGCAGCCCTGTCCCTCTCCAGTCTGGTCACCTCTATGCATTTCCATGCCTCGCAGTCGATCTCACAACTGGAAGCTGAGGCAGCCGCACTATCACTAACCAATCTCCGCATGGAAATGAAGGTCGCTGACAAGGATAAGGATCTAATGCAGCTTCGTACTCAAGTCAGCGAGCTATCAGAAGAGGCAGATAATATTAAAGACAAGCTGAAGAGTGTAAATGCGCTGGAACAGGAGTTACAGTCTTTGATCAACAAAAGCAAAGGCTCCGCCGCTGAAACAAAAGAATCAAAAAAGGGATCAACCGCTTCAAACTCAACCTTAGGCTTATCGAGCCGTAACGCTGTGCCAATCCCAAATGAGACATCTTTTAAAGCTACAATCACATCACAGGTAGGCGGAGAATATATCGCGTCTTATCAGAACGAATCGCTGAATCTAGTGGAGGAAACAAAAGACGATTTCGAAGAGATCCACGGTATGCTCGATGAAATGGTGGAAAGTATTACTCAAACTATCACTCTGGCGGAGCATGCGAATAACGTTCAAGCAAATCAACAGGCAAAAAAAGCTCAAGCTGAAAAAGCCAGACTAAATGCAGCGGTACTCTGGCCAACCGATTCTAGGGTCATCTCCTCAAGCTTCGGCTACCGAACAGATCCTTTCAAAGGTTTATCCGCGTTCCATTCAGGTGTCGATATTGCCGGGAACTTAGGCGATCCTGTATATGCCGCCTTAGACGGGGAGGTCGTTACCTCCGAGCAGATGGGTGCGAGAGGCAAGTATGTCGTGATCAAGCATTCGAACGGGCTTGAAACCTGGTATATGCATCTGCAGGCAATGAATGTATCTGCGGGAGACAAGGTTAATAAGGGGCAGAAGATCGGCTTGCTTGGAAACACTGGTCGAAGCACAGGACCTCATCTTCATTTCCAGGTAGTGAAGCAGAATAAAACTGTGGATCCATTGGATTATGTTAAACCCTAAACGTTAATGTAAAAATATATGAAATAGGAGGAATATATACATGTGGAATAAGCGGCAGCAGCGTGCCTCTATCAAGTCTACTGACTCTCTGATTGGGCATGGGGGTACGCTCGAGGGTAAAGTACATTGCGATACGAACCTGAGGATTGAAGGTACCTTTAGCGGAGAAATTATATGCAGTGGTGTAGTCACTGTAGGTGAGGAAGGCACGGTGCGCTCCAGTATTAGAGCAGAAGAGATCGTTATCGCTGGTAAAGTATATGGAGATGTTACCGCAGACCGTAGGCTCATTATGACCGGTACTGGCGAGCTGCACGGTAATATTTCTGCAGGAGCACTCAGTATTATGGAAGGCAGCCTGCTTAATGGGTCCATCGCCATGCATGAACAGCCCACCTCTGAACAAGCAGGTGAGCTCAAAAGTAATACGAAAAAGGACAAGACAGCAAAACGTTCCTCCAAAGCAGAAGAAACGCTTGAAGCCGGTTAATCCTATTTTTATCCAGCAACGTCCCGTTTACGGAAGACAAACCAGGAAACTGCTAAGAATATAACATAATACACTGCCAGCACAGCAATGGAGAAGCCTAGTGTAGCACCACCTGGACCAATATCAGATCCCATGTAGACCCTTAGATCCATATGAGTGAAAATTAAATATCTTGCCCATTCGAACACATCCGGATTAAGTAAAGCAGCGAAAATACCTTGGGCAAACATGATAAACATAGATAATCCTATCGCCAATCCACTTGCACGGAATACGGAAGAGATCATAAAAGCAAGCGTAACCGTCAAGAAAAGAGTGACATAGCGGCATAGGAGATCTATAAAGGAATACTCAGCAGGACTCCAAGCTGTAATCGAAGACAGTGTGTCTCCAGTTGGAGAGGCGAAAATAAACGATGAAGCTAAACCAAAAACAATCAATACTGCAGTACAAAGCAAGCTAAACAACACAATGCTAATGTATTTC
This sequence comes from Paenibacillus sp. FSL R5-0744, assembly GCF_037972555.1. NCBI lineage: Bacteria > Bacillati > Bacillota > Bacilli > Caryophanales > Paenibacillaceae > Paenibacillus > Paenibacillus sp. FSL R5-0744. The sequence goes on along the minus strand of NZ_CP150228.1, from coordinate 1,118,492 downwards.
GAGAGCAAGATCTGGGAACGGCTCCACGGGCGAATCAGCAGCATTTTGATGGTTCCCCAGGTAAATTCGCCCGCTACGGAGTCAGCGGCTATAACAACAACGAAGATCGTATTCAGGAAGAATACAACACTCACTATCATTTGGAAGCTGTCCCAAACGCCTAAGCGTGATGCAGGGTTATCCGTTGTGAAATACATAAGAGCCGGAAGAAACGCACTAAACACTGCTAGAATAATCAGCATAATCCATGTGCGAGCACGACTATATATCTTGATGTTCTCATTATGTATCAACGCTGTAAAATTACTCAATTCCTTCACCTCCTGTAACCTCTAAGAATTGATCCTCTAGCGTACGGGCAAGTGATTTGATACTGTACACTTTAATCCCACCAGCCACTAGTCTGGCATTAAACTCAGCAATTTCTTCACGTGCCGCCTCAACTACAAGCCCACCGCTCTTTAATGTTCCTTGTCCAATGAGAGCAAGTGCAGCTTCGGCATCGTCAACCTCAAACAAGGTTTCTCCGATAGGCATTGTAACATTGCCTACCTCTTTTAGCTGTTTTACCTCAAGCAGTTGCCCATTCTGAATAATGGCTACACTGTCACACATGAGCTCCATTTCGGAAAGTAAATGGCTGGAGACAAATACGGTTGTTCCTTCTTCACGACAGAGTAGGCGCAGATAGTCACGAAGCTCACGTATGCCTTGTGGATCAAGCCCATTGGTTGGCTCATCTAGAACCAGTAACTTTGGTCGGTTTAGTAGCGCCTGAGCTACTCCAAGTCTCTGACGCATACCTAGGGAATAAGTCTTCACTTTGTCATGAATTCTTTGACCAAGCCCGACCAGCTCCACAACCTCATCAATCCGTTGCTTACTGACTCCCGGTACCATCCGTGCAAATTGTCTAAGATTCTGATACCCGGACAGAAACTTGTACATTTCAGGATTTTCTACAATAGCCCCAACACTTGCAATAGCCTCTTTATAATTATTTTTAATACTATGACCACTGATCAGGACGTCCCCACTGCTAATGGAAATTAATCCCACCATCATTCGTATTGTTGTCGTCTTCCCTGCTCCGTTTGGTCCCAAAAACCCGAATATTTGACCCGGTGGGATATCCAGCGTTAAATTGCTCACCAGCGTCTTAGAGCCTATTTTCTTGGTAACTCCCTGCAGACGGGCAACAGGTTCAGACAGCATTTCTGTATTTGACACAGTATCACTCCCTTTCATTTACAAACAAGTTTACCATACCGTTTTTTTCAGAAAATTACAAAAAAGAAACAGTCTAACGTTGTTTAGACCGAGGATTCGATTCGATTTGAACAAAAAGGGACCTGGCCTCCCGCAAACGAAAGAGTCCAAGTCCCTTATATCACTTCATTCAATATTACCTGTTTTTTCAGAATGCAGGTATTTAGCCACCTACACGTGCAAGCTCGCGCATATTCGCTTCAAATGCAGCCATCAAAGCAGCCTCGCCGGTCAATCCGGTTTGCTCTACTTTGCGAATCTGCTCCATCATCCGTTTGTAATCCTTCGGAATGACACGAACGAACTTCGGCAAGCTATCTGCCCACTGATCCAATACCCGCGCTCCCGCCTTACTGCCTGTAAGCTCTACATGACGGCTAATCAGCTCGCGCAGCTCATCGATCTCTTCTGGCTCTTCCACTCTCTCGAGAAGTACCATCTCGAGATTGCAGCGGCCGATGAAGGATCTCTCTGGATCGTAAACATAAGCGATACCACCTGACATCCCTGCCGCAAAGTTACGACCTGTTTCACCAAGAACAACCACACGGCCTCCAGTCATGTATTCACAACCGTGGTCACCCACACCTTCTACAACAACCTTCGCTCCAGAATTACGAACGGCAAAGCGTTCACCGGCGATACCGTTGATATAAGCTTCTCCAGCTGTTGCTCCGTAAAATGCAGTATTTCCGATAATGATATTGTCCTCAGCTGCAAAGGTAGCTTTTGGAGATGGTTTGATAATAATCTTACCACCCGATAGTCCCTTACCAACGTAGTCATTGGAGTCGCCTTCCACCGTAAGTGTGATCCCCTTAGGCACGAATGCACCCAAGCTTTGACCAGCAGAACCGGTGAAATGAAGACGAATCGTATCATCAGGCAAGCCGGCTGCCCCGTATTTACGTGTCAGCTCGCTACCAAGGATGGTTCCAACGGCACGATTAACGTTCGTAATCGGTAACGATGCTTCTACAGCCGTTCCTGATTCCAGTGCAGGTGCAGCCAGATCCAGCAGTTTAGAGACATCAAGCGTCTCTTCCAGACCATGATTCTGACGTTTACTGCAGAAGCGTGTGCTTCCCTCTGGCATTTCCGGTACATGCAGCAGACTACTCAAATCTACGCCCTTCTTCTTCCAATGCTGCGAAGCTTGAGCAGCGTCTAAGCAATCTGTACGGCCAACCATCTCTTCAATCGTACGGAAGCCAAGACTCGCCATGATTTCGCGTAAATCCTGTGCCACAAAGGTCATAAAGTTAACTACATGCTGTGGATCACCCGTAAAGTTCTTACGAAGATCTGGATTTTGTGTCGCTACACCAACCGGACAAGTATCCATTTGGCAGACACGCATCATGATACAACCCACAGCTACTAACGGAGCAGTAGCGAAGCCATACTCTTCAGCACCTAGTAATACAGCTACGGCTAGATCGCGACCGCTAAGCATTTTTCCGTCTGTTTCCAGTACAACGCGGTCACGCAGATTGTTCAGCATCAACGTCTGATGCGTTTCGGCCAAGCCAAGTTCCCATGGAAGACCTGCATGACGAATGGAGTTCATCGGAGATGCACCTGTACCCCCGTCATAGCCACTTACCAGGATAATATCAGCGCGCCCTTTGGCTACGCCAGCAGCAATCGTACCTACTCCGAACTCAGAGACGAGCTTAACATTAATATTTGCACGTGGATTGGCATTCTTCAGATCGTAGATCAGCTCTGCCAAATCCTCAATCGAATAAATATCATGATGCGGCGGAGGTGAAATCAAGCCCACACCAGCTGTTGAACCACGCACTTCAGCCACCCATGGATAAACTTTACGTCCTGGAAGCTGTCCGCCTTCCCCTGGTTTAGCACCCTGAGCCATCTTAATCTGGATCTCATCAGCGTTAACAAGGTAGTTAGATGTAACTCCAAAACGTCCGGAGGCTACTTGTTTAATCGCACTGCGACGGGAATCGCCGTTGCTGTCCGGGATATAGCGGGCTGGATCTTCTCCACCCTCACCAGTATTACTCTTACCACCGATCCGGTTCATTGCAATAGCGAGGGTCTCATGCGCTTCCTTACTAATGGAACCAAAGGACATCGCACCCGTCTTGAACCGTTTCATAATGGACTCCACTGGCTCTACTTCTTCTAATGGAATCGGTTCATAAGCTGACTTGAACTGCAACAAGGAACGAATTGTCAGATGCTTCTCACTTTCACCTTGAACAAGTGCAGCATATTTCTTATACAACTTATAATCCCCACTACGCACGGAGTGCTGAAGCAGATGAATGGTCTGTGGGTTGAACAAATGATCTTCCCCATCGTTTCGCCATTGATAATCACCACCGGAATCAAGCACTTTATCATTTCCGTCTTTTTCCGTGAAAGCACGGTTATGATGGATAAGTGCCTCGGTTGCTACTTCCTCCAGACCAATACCGCCAATGCGGGAAGGTGTCCAAGTAAAGTAACGATCCACGAATTCCGAGTTCAGACCCACAGCTTCAAAGATCTGCGCGCCCCGGTAGGATTGAATAGTCGAAATCCCCATTTTGGAAAGAATCTTAACTACGCTCTTAGTCGCAGCTTTAATATAGTTCTTCACAGCCTTCTCATGCGAGATTCCCCGCAGTAAGCCTTGGCCGATCATATCATCCAAGCTTTCAAAGGCCAGATACGGATTGACTGCACTCACACCATAACCAAGCAGAAGTGCATAATGATGGACTTCACGAGGTTCACCGGATTCAAGCAAAATACTAACTTTTGTCCGTGTTCCTTGCCGGATCAGATGGTGATGCAAGCTCGATACCGCAAGTAGAGCAGGAATCGCAGCATTCTCACGGTCCACACCCCGGTCCGTCAGAATCAGAATGTTATGACCTTTAGCCATAACGCGATCAGCAGCCTCGTTCATACGGTCAAGCGCGATACGCATTCCTTCTGCTCCGAGCTCAGCTGGGAAAAGAATCGGAATAGACATCGACTTGAAGCCTGCACGACGAACATGTCGAATTTTAGCAAAATCTTCATTCGAAAGAATCGGTGTGTGCAGCGATATTTGGCGACAGCTTTCTGGTTCTGGTTTAAGCAAGTTACGCTCTGGTCCAATTGTAGTCGTAGTAGAGGTAACCAACTCTTCGCGAATAGCGTCGATTGGTGGATTCGTTACCTGAGCAAACATTTGTTTGAAATAATTATATAGACGCTGCGGACGGTCTGAAAGCACAGCGAGCGGCGCATCATAACCCATGGAACCTACAGCTTCAGCGCCAGTAGATGCCATTGGTTCAAGCACCTTGCGCAAGTCCTCAAAAGTATAGCCGAACGCTTGCTGCAGCTGCTGCACATTGTCATGCTTAGGATTTGGTAGTTCAGGCGCATCTGGAAGCTCTTCGAGACTAATCAAATGCTCATCCAGCCACTGGCGGTAAGGCTTCTCAGTGGCGATAGCCGATTTGACTTCCTCATCGGAGATAATACGGCCTTCCTTCGTATCCACGAGCAGCATGCGTCCAGGCTTCAGGCGGTCTTTATATAAGATGTCCTCTGCTGGAATGTCCAGTACACCCGCTTCGGAGGATAGAATAATCATGTCGTCCTTTGTTACATAATAACGAGCAGGTCGCAAGCCATTACGGTCCAGAATAGCGCCGATTTGCACACCATCTGTAAAGCCCATTGCAGCAGGTCCGTCCCATGGCTCCATCAAAGTGCTGTGGTATTCGTAAAAAGCTTTCTTGTCGGCGTCCATACTGTCATGATTACTCCATGGTTCAGGAACCATCATCATGGCTACTTGTGTCAAGGAGCGTCCGCTCAAATAAAGAAACTCAAAGGTATTATCGAACATTGCTGTGTCCGATCCATCCGGGTTTATAACAGGTTTGATCTTGCTCAGATCTTCGCCGAACACTTCACTCTTGAACAGCGACTGGCGGGCATGCATCCAGTTCACATTTCCGCGCAAGGTATTGATCTCACCATTGTGGATCATAAAGCGGTAGGGATGCGCACGTTCCCAGCTTGGGAAGGTATTCGTACTGAAACGGGAGTGAACTAACGCGATTGCTGATTCCAGCTCTTCGTTCTGCAAATCCAGGTAGAATTGTCCGACTTGTTCTGTAGTCAGCATGCCTTTGTACACGATCTTACGACATGACAAGCTTGGGATATAGAAGGCTTCAGCCTCTTCTACACCACCGTAGCGAATCGCAAGCTCTGCACGTTTGCGGATGACATAAAGCTTACGCTCAAAAGACAATTCGTTCGTAACCGAGGTCGAGCGACCGATAAACACTTGGCGCACAAAAGGCTTTGCAGCCTTCGCAGTTTTGCCAAGCATTTCATCATAGGTAGGTACATCACGATAGCCGAGTACTTCCTGACCTTCTTCAGCAATAATTTTGCTTAAGAGAGCCTCATGTTGAGCCCGAACTTTCTCGTTATGAGATAGAAAAATCATACCTACGCCATAATGGCCTTGTTCCGGCAAAGCAAAGCCAAGCTTCTGGGCTTCACTAGCAAAGAAACGGTGCGGAATTTGAAGCATGATACCTGCTCCGTCACCAGAGTTGGGTTCGCTACCTTGTCCGCCACGATGCTCCATATTAAAGAGCATTGTTAAAGCGTTACTAACAATATCATGGGACGGTTTGCCTTTAATATGGGCTACAAATCCCATGCCGCAAGCATCTTTTTCGAACTGGGGATCATACAGGCCCTGTTTTCCGGGCAGTTCAGTGTGTCTCATCGAACGCAACCTTTCTATTATAAAGTATGGCGTAATCTTTGGAAAATTTTTCAGATTAAAATTTTAATAATTATTCAAGCCAGATTAGTGCTATTATTTTATCACCGGGGTGACAACAGCGCAATTTAAACTTTTTTATGATGCTGATTAACATTTCTTTTTGCGACACAGCTTTAGTGGACAAAAGTTTAAAAAAACTCATCTATGTATAATTATGCATAAATGACGCATAAGAACTTATGCAATGAAAGCGTTTCAAGAATTTTCATCACCCTTGAATGTTTGCAAGAAAAAGGGTTCTATGATTTAAACTCAAAAAAAAGCGCCTCCCGGAGGAGACGCTTTTTAATTACTTTTTTTCAAATTATACAGTCATAGCTTGTTCACTGTTCATTCCAGCTTCATTGTCCCGACTGCGGGTCATGAAGTAAGCGAAAGTAAGAGCAAGGAACCCAAGACCGAAGATTGCAAGAACACCTACGTCACTCCACATTGCACTGAAGTCCCCTGTAGAAATTACTGATTTAAGACCACTAACTGTGTAAGTCATAGGAAGCAGTGGGTTAAAGAATTTCATCCAGTTCGGGATCAATTCAAGTGGGAATGTTCCGGCACTAGTTGTTAATTGGAAAATAAGAATAACGATAACAACAAAACGTCCCGGTTGATCCAGCCAAGTAACAATGGATTGAACTACCCATGTGTAAACTAGACTAGTCAAGAATGTAAATAGGAAGAATAGCGGTACACTTTGTACTTCTAGTCCAAGTCCGTACAATACAACCACAGCAGCCAGCATAGACTGGATAAAGCTCATGATTGAGAACGTAAGCGTACGGCTGATAAAACGATTCATACGGCTTGCGCCTATTACAGCTGATTCACGCATTGGAATAACAATTGTAGAAATCAGTGCACCTACGAACAACCCAAGAGATAAGAAGTAAGGAGCAAACCCTGTGCCGTAGTTCGGTACATGATTTACAACTTGATCCTCAATCACAACCGGTTGTGCGAACATTTCCATCATTTTATCTGACTTATTCACGCTGCCTGTTTTTTCAGCAGCATCGCTAAGCTTAGTTGCCAGTTCTGTTGATCCAGATTTCAGATCATCCATACCATCTTTCAGCTCGCCTGCACCGTCAGCCAGTTTTTTCGAACCATCTGCTACAGCACTGATACCGGAACCTAGTTCGCCTACACCACTTAGCAGTTTTGAGGTACCATCGCCAAGCGCTTTACCGCCTTCAGCCAGCTTGCTGCCTCCAGCTGCAGCTTCTTTAAGCTTCGCACCAAATTGTTGCATCCCTGCATTCAGCTTATTGCCACCTGTTACAAGTGCAGATGCGCCTTGTGCCAGTTTTTGCTGTCCTGTCAAAAGCTGTGTGCTACCAGCATTTAATTGCTGTGCTCCATCATGCAACTGAGTTACACCAGCAGCTACCTGCTGTGAACCTGAGTGCAGTTGAGTTGCACCTTGTGCCAGTTGCTCTTGCCCACTGTGGAGTGCAGTAGCACCCTGTGCCAGCTGCTCTTGACTTTGTTGCAGTTGCTCACTACCTTGTGCAACAGCTGCACTAGCTGCTAGGAGCTTCTGTACGGCCGGATTCTGTGCCAACTCAGGACTAGCCTGTGCCAATTGCTGCAAGCCTTGAGCGACCGCTTTAGCGCCCTCAGTAACCTTTGTGCTACCTTCTGCGGAAGCCTGCAAGCCTGCCTCCAGCTTCGCGCTGCCATCCACGGAAGAGGTTAGACCTGCTTCCAGCTTCGCGCTGCCGTCAACTAAAGATTGTGTTCCTGCTTGTAATTTAGTAGTACCATCTACAGCAGACTTCGTACCTGCTTGAAGCTGTGTGGCACCTGTTACAGCTTGCTTCAAGCCGTCACTAAGCTGTTTACTGCCGGCAGCGCTTTGTGCAACGCCATCTTGAAGCTGTGTATGAGCAGCCGACAATTGTTGCAAACCGCCTGCCAAAGTGCTAGAACCCGTTTGAATTGCAGTAGCACCTGAATTTAAATCAGACACACCTTTAGTAAGTGGTTCTACACCATTTTGAAGTTTACCTGTACCATCTGTCAGTACAAGAAGATTATCTTTCAGCTTCAAGGCTCCGTCATCTAGCTTACCAGCGCCATCTGCGATCTTGGAAGCTCCATCTCCCGCCTCGCCCAATCCATCAGAAACTTCTGTAATCTGATTGAATACAGACTCCACATAAGCCTCTGTTACCTTAGCGGATACTTTAGATTTAATTTCTGATACAGCCGTTCCACCGATCTGTCCGGCCAGGAAGTTGTAGCCTTCATTTGGCTCATAAATAATTTTTGCCGGTTGTGGTTCATCATCCAAAAGCGTTGTTGCTTTAGCAGAGAAGTCTTCTGGAACAATAATCGCCATATAATAGGTATTGTCCTTCATTCCTGCTTGCGCTTCTTCTAGTGAAACAAAGTTCCATTGAAAGCCATCGGTTACCTTAAGCTCCTCAACCAGATCATCTCCGGCCTGAAGTTGTTTTCCTTCATAATTAGCACCGACGTCTTGGTTGACAACAGCAACCGGTAACTCATTCATCTTGCCATACGGATCCCAGAATGCCTTTAGGAAGAATCCGCTATACATCACCGGAATAAATAGGATGGCAATCATCGGAATTAGCACCTTTGGATTTCTCAGTGCTGCGCCAAGATCCTTGGTAAATACGGATAATGATTTCATTCTGGTTCTCTCCTTATGAGCTTATGCTCTCTTTAAAATGCTTTGTTTGCGAAATATTACGTAACACTAGGTGACCGTTTTCCCCATCTGGTCAATTCAGGGGATAAAAAAACGCCTTTCGGCTCTTCTTCAATGCCTAAAACAGCTTGGAAATTGTTAAGGGAAAGCAATCTGATCACGCCATCCCTATCCTGAATCAACGCTTACTGTGCCAGTCCTTCGGCGAGAAACAAATGAAAGTACATCTTGATCTGTTCCTTGTCCAAGGGAGTATGTGTTTTATTCAGTTCAGCAGTCAATACAATATATAGCCTGAACATGACTACAGATACGATTTTAGGATCGCAAGTTTTGATTTCTCCCTTTTCAAGGGCTTGTTGCACCTCCCGTTCTAAATATTCTAAAACTAAGTTCTCGATCTTCTCGAGCCCTTCTCCTGCCTGCGGCGTTCCGAATTCGCGACTCTCCTGGGAAAGCTTGATGAATAGCTCCTGCTCACTTCGAAATTCCAGCAGGGCATCCAGCACACGATGCAGGTTATCAAAGAAAGGTCTGTCTCGCCTGATCTCGCGATCAGCAATCATCTTCATTTCTACCATCATATCGCGCAGGATCTCATCAAACAATTGCTCTTTGTTTGTAAAAAAGGTGTAGATGGTTCCTTTCCCGACATTTGCGATCTTAGCAACCTGATCCATGGTAGTCGCCTTATAGCCGAATAATGAAAATGATTTTGCTGCGGCCTGAAGCACCTGCTGTCTTCGATCCACCACTGCCACCTGTGCCCACTTCCTTTCTCCAGAAAATATCATTACCGCTGACTATCTGACCACTTTACTAATCCGGTCAATTGGTCATTCATTACTTTAACATGTAGCTTTGCAGTTTGCAATACTTTAGAAAATCTTTTATTTTTTTATTTATTGCAGGGTTTTAACTTTCTATTTACGTCTTATTTGTATAATGTGAGTAGAGAACAGTTTTCCCTCATCTATTTAAGAAGAAATTCCGCATTTCTATTGAAAAGGAAAGTAGCAGGTGAACTTATGCGAAAGAAAAGAGTACTGCTGTTTTCGGAAGGCTTCGGTACGGGCCACACAGGAGCAGCCTATGCTCTGGCCGAAGGAATAAAGCTGCTGAATCCGGATGTCCAGTGCCGAGTCATCGAGCTAGGTAAATTTCTTAACCCGATGGTCGCCCCATGGATTCTTTCCGCTTACCGAAAAACAGTTAGCAGCCAGCCTAAGCTGGTCGGCATGATGTATAAGACACAATATCATAAATCATTGAACCCGTTGACTAAGATGGCACTTCACCGGATTTTTTATACACATGCCTCTCAAGTAATCGAGCAGCTAAAGCCTGATTTGATTATTTGCACACACCCCATTCCGGCCGCTGTCATTTCCAGACTAAAGCGTCGTGGATTGGAGGTCCCGCTGTATACGTTAATTACAGATTATGATGCACATGGTAGCTGGGTAAATTCCGAGGTCAACCGATATCTCGTCTCTACCCCACGTGTCAAATCTATTCTAACAGGCCGAGGGATTGCTCCTGAGCTTGTAACGGTCACCGGCATACCTGTCCATCCGAAGTTCTGGGAACGGTCCAACAAGACGCTGCTCCGCAAGGAACTAGGTCTAGCCGATATCCCTACTGTACTCATCATGGGTGGAGGCTGGGGACTGATGTTCGGCAAAGAGATTATGAATTCACTCACAGCCAGAATGGATAACATCCAACTCATCTTCTGTATGGGCAGTAACGAGAAGCTTATAGCCAAAATGAAGTCCAATCCAAGGCTTAATCATCCTAACGTCAGGATTCTTGGATACACCAGTGAAATCAATAAACTGATGGATGCTTCCGACCTTCTAATCACAAAGCCTGGCGGTATGACCTGTACCGAAGGTCAGGCTAAGGGAATTCCAATGCTCTTCTATAAAGCTATTCCAGGTCAGGAAGAGAAAAACTGCCAATATTTCGTAGAGCTAGGACTAGCAGAGGTACTTGACTGTGAGGTAGTGAACAAATGGTTCTCTATGATGCTTCGTGAGTATTCTGTTCTCGAAGAGCAGCGTAAACGCCGTCTAGCCCCTGATAAACATCAACCGCAAAGTTGCGCGACTACCGTTCTACAGATGTTAGGCAACCCCGCAGACAAAACAGCTGATATCAGAGGAGCAAGATCTCAAGCCCGAGGCGAAGAGCCTGTGTGCATTACACCATAAAGAAAAGCAGGTAGCCAGGGAAATTCCCGGCTATCTGCTTTTTTTGTATAGACATGTAATCAGGTTTTATTAAATTTCTATACTTTCACCAGCTTTAAGCGGGAATCCCTCTATCCCCTCTTGTCGCAGACGATTACAGAAATCCATAGCATCCTGAGCAATATCCGGAAATGTATTGTAATGAAGTGGTATGACCTTGTCCGCTTGAAGCCAGCGCGCAGCAAGGAGCGCATCATCCGGTCCCATGGTCAGCATATCGCCAATTGGCAGAGCCGCCAAATCAATCGCAGTTCTTTCACCAATCAGACGCAGATCGCTGAATAGTGCGGTATCACCTGCATGGAATAACGTCTTCCCCTCAATCGTCAATAAAATACCTGCGGGTTGTCCAGCATAAATCCAAACGTCGCCTTCCTGAATCGATGAGGAATGAAACGCCTGAGTATATTTAACGGTAATAGCATCATAAATATGACTGCCGCCTATATTCATATGTTTAACCTTGGCACCCTTCATTCGGCAGTATTCTGCAAGCTCAAAAACAGCAAAGATCGGACAATCATTCTGTTTGGCAATTTGCACAGCATCACCTAAATGATCCGAGTGACCGTGAGTCAGCAGGACAGCATCTACAGTAATGTCATCAGGTGAAATACCGGAGTTCGGATTTCCTGACAAAAAAGGGTCAATAATAACTTTCGCTTGCTCTGTTTCTACCAGCAGCGCTGAGTGTCCGTAATAAGTGATCTTCATGACAATTCTTCCACCTCCAGGGTTATATAGTCTAGTTTACCCTATAAATAGCTGAGGTTCACAGATAAGGTCAATTATTTATAAAACGTATGATTACCAATGGTCTTCACATACTCCTGCGAATGATGTACGGTAAGATCCTGCGCAAGCTTAAGCGATAGGAAAAAATAAGTACTATCGGGAACTTCCTTCACCCCAGAGAGCGCCGCGTTCACCGCTTTAATACTATCATCATTAGGCTTGACACGTTTAAGACGCCCGTTAGCTACAGGACTGAATTGATGCTTTTGATAAATGACCTTATATATCGTGTCGGGGAAATTGGCTGACCGTAGCCTATTCAGAACAACGTTGGCAACTGCCACCTTGCCCTGGTACGGTTCACCTTCCGCCTCTGCCATTACAATTTTTTGTAGCAGAAGCAGTTCTTCTTCGGATACTGCGTAGCGCCGGGTTGCTTTACTTTGCTGCTCCTGGCTTAATAGCTCGGTCCGAGAGAAGTATAATGTTGTGAGGGGATTTTTCTGAGATGCCGAGACTGTCTTAACTACAGTCTGAGCGCTCTTTTTCGCTGTCGCTTTCTGCGCAGCTGAATTAGATTGTGCTACATCAGCCTTTACCCGAACTATGGAAGCCTGCGATGTATTTTGTGGCTTTATTTTATTCTTACTAAGCCATTCTACACTCTGCTCTGGTTTCCAAGTGGAACTGAACAGGTTAACTGTGCTGTAAAGCTTATTCGTTTGTGAAACTTTTGTAGTGCCCCTCGTCTTACTAGATTTTGATTCTTCTTGCAAATAATTTATTACCGATGCTCGGCTGGTGGATTGCAGCTTATCCATCTGCAGATTATCTATTTTCCCCTCGGCAACCTGATTAGGCTGCATTAAGCTTATGGCAGAGAAACACACTAGTATAACGCCAACAAGCAACGCGATACAGCGGTTTTGTTTAAAGATTAACATGATATTCCTCCTATTTCACGGCACATTCCTATTGTATGTAACCGAAAACGGAAGCTTTGAAAACTTAAATACCGATTTTAAAATGTAATATTTTCAATCATTTCATACATAGGAATGGCATACATTCTGGTAGCATACAACACAAAACTATCAATCGTCCAGTCTCTATGAAAGATTTTTGATCTTTTTTCATCATCCAATTTCAGTAAATTTTCCAGCAATTTATCATCAAATGAAATTTTTCCAAGGTACTTTCGAGCCACTGTGAGATGTGGTTTGTACTCCCTGGATTCGGCCGAAAAACCTAAAGGAAGTGTAGCAGTGTGTACTCTCGCAGCCAGTAAATTCAGCTCTTCTAGTTCGCCAGAAACCCCTACCCATAAAACTTTTGGAGCCTTTGGCAGACCAAATGTATTCCATTTGTCTAAGGATAGTTTGAAGGGGCGGCATTGCTCTGACATCTGCTTCAACGACATGATTAAATCCGGGATTTTCGTCTTTGGGGTGTCTCCTAAAAATTGCAGGGTAATATGATAATCCTCTGGATGAGTCCATTTTGCAAAATGAAACTTTTGAGATAGGTTAGAGCACTCTTCCGCCACAACTTGCCCAAGTTCTGAGGGTAATTTCACAGCAATAAATAATCGTTCTGAATCTTTATCCGACACGTTAGCATCCATATCAATTTCACCTTCTCCTATAGATTTGGTATCCTTATCCTATAACATTATCCATTTCCATCAAACCTTAGAGCAGGAGGAATCATCATGACTAAGTCCATAGTATGTCTACAACCACTTACAGTCGAGCAACAAGAAAGGATCAAAGCATCAGCCCCCGGTTATACATTCATACAAGGTGACGGCAAAAATCCGGATTTACAGCTGCTAGCTGATGCTGAAATCGTAATCGGCTGGGCTAAAGGCATCGCCGATACGCTTCTTCGTCCAGATTCGCCCCTTCGCTGGGTCCAATCCTGGTCTGCTGGAATCGAGAAGCTCCCGTTAGAGCGTTTTAAGGAACGTGGAATCCTATTGACTAGTGGGAGCGGAGTGCATGCCGAGCCTATTTCTGCGGTAATCTTTGGCTTCATGCTTCTCTTCACACGTAATTTGCATACAGCTGTTCGCAATCAGATGAACCGCTACTGGAATTCTGACGGAAGTGAGAGTGAATTGTTCGGAAAGACAGCCGTTATTGTTGGAACTGGAGCCATCGGCAGCGAAACTGCCAGAATCGCTAAAGCTTTCCGGATGAAGACGATCGGAGTAAGTCGCTCAGGCAAGCCACTCGCTGATTTTGATCAAGTATATACCACTGACCATCTGCCAGAAGCTGTGAGCCAAGGCGACTTCATCATCAATATTCTCCCTATCACCGATGAAACTATTCAATTATTTAATACTGCAATCTTCTCTGCCTTTAAACAAGGCTCCTATTACATTAACGTTGGACGTGGAGCAACTACTGATACTGAGGCTCTAATCCACGCACTGAATCGCGGTCAGCTTCGTGGTGCGGGATTGGATGTATTCGAAACCGAACCCCTCCCGCAGGATCATCCACTTTGGACTATGGAGCAGGTAGTCATCACTCCTCATTCTGCTGGCATAACCGATCAATACGCTAATCGAATCGTAAATATTTTTACCGAAAATATAAATTCCTATTTATCTACTGGCACTCCATCCCTAAATCTCGTTGATTATGCCCGCCAATATTAAATTTAGTATTTGATTATTAAGAACACTTGTTCTATAATAAAAAAATCCAGGAATCAAACATAAAGAGAGGTTAGCGAAATGGATGTTACTGTCACACAATACAATGAGGAATGGAATCTTATCTTCCAAGAAGAATCTCGTAAGATTAAAGAGATCTTTGCTGATGCACTTATTGATATTCACCATATTGGCAGCACTTCTGTTCCTGGGCTAAAAGCTAAACCAATCATTGATGACTTCAACGCGCAAATGACAGAGCTCGGTTACGAATGTATGGGCGAGTTCGGTATGAGTGGCGAGGCAGCAAAACAATACGGTAATCTAAAAGAGGATCTTGCGAATCAATTTCCGAAGGACATTGAAGCTTATATGGATGGGAAAGAAGCATTTGTCACCGAACTAGAAAGAACAGCGCTTGAATGATATTCAAATCATTAACTATAAACTGATCATACAAAATAGTCCCTGCATGTCTATTAGACAATCCTAATGGACATGCAGGGACCCTTATTTCACATCTGGATCGCAGCGCTCTTAATTAGAAGCTATGATCTCGTCAATATAAGCCGTAGCGGTTCCAGCCGTAGAAGGTGTAACAAACTGAATGCCAATGGCATTCACTTTCTTCAAATTCTCAGGCGATAGATTGGAATTGTTGCTAAGATCAATCGTGAACTCCGTGAATCCATCCTGAGCAGCTATCTTCGCACCCGAATCTACCCATACTGCATAGCCTCCTAATTGAAGAAACAGCTTCGCTTGTACATCAGGCTGGTCAGAGACGATTCTAACTTTAGCAGTAAGCTTGGAGAATGAGCTCAGATCAAGTGCAGCTACTTTTGATGCTGCTATAAAAGGATCTTTATCCTCTCCATTCCATGCGAAATCAAGCTTCAAAGATTGATTACCTTCAGCATATACATCAGAAGATACTGTGGCTGTACCAGAATTGATAGCCCAACCGTCATTCCCCGTCTCGAAGCCATAGTGAACATCCGGGACAGCTTTCTCCAGAGATACTTCCTTCAAATAAAGCTTCGCAGTTCCTCCATCATTTGAAACATCCTCAATTTTAATCCCAATCGTCTTTACAGCAGCCAAATCTACGCCCACCCCTGCTGCTGCAGTAGGCAGTGAAATAGATAAGGTCGTATAACCCTTAGAATCTACAGGCACAGGATCACCGCTGTCACTCCATTTCCAGTCCGCACCTGTCTTGATGAATAGACGCGCTTTAGCTGCACCACTCGAGAGCTTAACCTTAGCGCTGATCGTATCCAGCCCTGTAATATTCAGCTTCTCAGGATTAATTGCAAGTTCAAAGGATTCTTTGGAGCTGCCATTTGTATCATTGCCAGTATTAATCAAATCAAATTGTACACTTGCCGCTTCTTCATTGGCATCAAATACTGGAGGTTGAGCGTTGGCAGACGAACCGTTGGTTGTAGCCCATCCTGCAATATCAGCTTCTGTAGCGAAGGCGTACAACACGCCAGGCTCATGTCCCTGGGAACCTCCATTTCCTTCTTCCGACATATCCGGAAGTGTCCCGTCATAGACCGCTTGAATATCGTCAAAGTAGAGCGAACCTTCGTGGCTCTGTCCGTCCATCGCATTCACATACAAATTAAAGCTCTGAACTTGCTTCAATCTTTCCTGTGTAAGCTCTCCGGCTTTTCCCCAGCTCATCTCCGTCAAATTCTTCAAACTTAATACTATTTTACCGTTCTTGTCTGGATTAATGACCGGATAGGCTTCGAAATATCCTCCATCAACGACAAGCTGCACCACTAGCTTAAGTGGCTCACCTTTCTCAGCATAAGCGTTGTCTCCATCGGAAGCTACCCACATACTGAGTGCATTATAGTCGGACCAGTCCAGCGAACCCAGACTTTTACCTACTCCGGTATAACCTGCATTATTAATCGTATAGTGCAGTTTCATTCCGTAATCCCCAGATGCCTTATGTTCGGAGCTTAAAGATACGCTCACATCATCTCCGCCAGCCTTAGGATATTTGGCTATCAGTGCTTCATCACTTGAGCCATAAGATTCAAAATTATCTACCAGTGCTTTGTCAGCAACAGGTGCAGTATACGTATTATAAAGACCGATATTATCTACATAGATTGGCAATTCACCTTGCACTTCCAAACCACTGCCAACCAGAGATATCGCTAGACCAGTGGCTTCGGTTGATTTAGCGGCATTATCCAGATCAATCGAAACATCAAATTTATAATACTGTGATCCACTCACGTTAACTTTCTCAAGATCGGACAAAGATTTATAGGATGAGTCCATGCCATACTTTGTATCCCAATCTGGTGGCAACTGAATCACACTGCGTACCGCAGCATTGTTTGCCTCATTCTGAGCAGCCTCCGGAATTAACACGGAGAACTTCACACGTGTAACTTGAGACAGGTCCACTCCATCCAGTGCAAGATCATTCAATTGCAGCTTCAGTTCCTGCCAAGTATCCTCAGCAGACAGCCCTTCAGTAATGTTAATAACTAGCTTACCATCAGCATCTAGTGACGCATGCTGCAAGACCGTCTTGATCGTCTCTGCGTTATTGGCGAGCCCTGACCAAGTACCATTGTTTTGGATTTGCTCCAAATCCTTGTCAGTATCAAAAGTAAGTACCTTTATTGGCGCTTCATTGATTTTTAAGAATACAGAATTTGTCTGTGCAAGTGTAGCATCTCCAGTTCCATATGCCCTCACTGTAATCTCTGCTGAACTGCCATTCAGACTAGCGTCTGGCTGCCATGAAGCGCTATAGTAGCCGTCCGCACCGAGCGTCATTTCCACCTCTACTCCAGAATCACCCACAGTATAAGTCACTTTGCTAGGCACTGCATTTAATACCTTGGCCCGAATGACGGTCACGGCATCTGTTACTGTACTGATATTATTCGGAGTTACGATGTGGAGGAAAGGTTTCTTTGCTGCAACTTCAACTTCGAGATTGTATTTATTATCTTCTTTCACATCACTCGCAAAAGCCGTGAAATCATCTTTATAAAAATTCACAAAATCAGGAAGCAACTCATGATCTGCTTTATTAGGAACATTCTTATAAGGAACATACAAATTATTACCTTCACCAAAGTTCGCCCAAGTCAGCATATAAGATATTTTTGCCGCATCAGGGTCAGCCTTGATCGCATTCAATACTTTAGTGAACCATTCCAGCTCATTATTGCCTGTTGTTTTCATACCAGCAGCACTATAACCATACTCAGATAGGGTAACAATCTTACCTTTGTCTTGAGCAAGCTGAGAAATCATCTTAAGGTCTTTAACAAGACCACCCAGGAAAGCCTCCGAACCCGCATTCTCCTTGTTGTCATACTGATCCATTCCAAGAATATCAACAAATTGATCACCTGGATAAGTCGTTAAATATTCACTTTCATTTCCATTAAAAGATCCGTTTGGTGAGAATACATAAAGGAAGTTATGAACGCCTTTAACATCACGTAGGTATTCAACTGTATATCTGTACAGTTCCGCGTATTCACTCTTTGTCGTTGTAGCCGCACCCCACCAGAACCAACCTCCATTTTGTTCGTGGAAAGGACGGAACAGAACTGGAATCAGGTTGCCATCGTCATCCTTAAGATTGTTCGCAAAATCAGAGATGCGATCTAGATATTTATTAAACTCTCCATTCTTATCTCCGCCCGGCAAAATACGTGATACTACCGAGCGCGTTGCTCCTTTGGAATTCCCTGTGTCGTTAAAGCTTCCTCCCGTAACAAAATTGTACGGATGTGTACTTAGCGTTACAATACCACCCAAATCATGAGCCTGCTTCATGGCAGCGGATAACCCTAATCTACTCGCTTCATAATCTCCGCTAACTCCAGGAGGATTCTCATATCCATCTAAACTAAGGGTGTCCCAACCAAAAATCCCAGGATAATCACCAGTGGAGCTGTATACGTCAGAAATAACATTTCCGTTCTTATCCTTTCCGGCAAAAGAGACGGTAGTATCATGCTGATGACCGAACATAACTTGTTTACCGCTCATGCTATCCAGATAAGCAAATAATGATTTGGTAGCAGTCGATGCATCTACGTCAACGATATGAACCCCAGCTTCTGGTGTTGCCGTTGGAGCAGCCGTTGCTGTAGGTTCCGGAGTAGACGTCGGTACTGGCGTTGCTGTAGGCTCTACACTAGTTCCACCTGAGCCCCCAGGCGCCGGTGTGCTTGTTCCCTGTCCTACAAGAACTCCATCCTTCACAGTGTATGTTCCTTCTACTATAGTCACTCCATTTAAGACTACAGAGGAAGCACTTACTACAAGCTTGCTAATGGTACCTTTTGTTGTAATCAACGTTCCCGTTGCACCGTTACCAATCACAAGCTGATCGATTGTAGAACCTGAGCCTACTTCTATAATAGAAGCACTATCAATAGTCAGTTGAGTGATGACCGTAAGGTCCTCTATAACGACCCGAACTTTTCCTTCAGGACGATTCACTTTTACAGCAGCCAATTTAGAATTTTTTAAATGAATCGAATGCTCGCCACCACCAGATATAAGTACATTACCTTTTACTGTTGCATTCTCCAAGACACCCTCACCATCACCAATACCGGAGGTAAAATAAAGGTTGCCTGATGCAGCTACATTCTTTAGTTCAACCCCACTTTGGTTAATGACAATATTCCCATGGATATCTCCCCCAGTGAATTTACCGGCTGTGTTGTAGTAGCCGCTAATCAATCTGTCAACGATAGTGACTACCTCCGCCCTTGTAATTGGGTCGTTCGGACGAAATGTACCATCTGGATATCCGGATAGAATTCCACTCAATGCTAGGGTAGCCTCTTTAGCGTAAGCGCTGATGGATGCTTGGTCTGTAAAGGCACTCGCTTTAGTGCCTGGCTCCAATGAAAAAACAGAAGCAATTAATGTTGCAGCATCTTGACGAGTTACTTCAGTATCCGCTTTCGCTTTATTATCAGGAAAACCTTTGTAATAGCCAGCTTGCTTCGCTATAGATAAAGCGCTTGCATACCAAGCTTTAGCAGGTACATCCGAGAATGACATTTCCGAAAGAGTGCTAAATCCAAATAGCTTATTAATAATACTTACAAGCTCAGCACGCGTTACTTTATGATCCGGCTTAAAAGAGCCGTCCGGATAACCTTGAATAACACCATTACCCTGCCATTTCTCTACACTTTCTCCAGCCCAGTGCGCCTTGAGGTTTTCATTTGTTTTTCCGTTAGCTAGCGCAGGCACAGCCATTGTAACGAGCATTACTGCTGTAAGAAATAGAGCAAAGCTTTTTTTGAACCTCTTCATTCGTTTTACCCTCCCGTTTTGTAAAGGTTTTCATTATTACTCAAGCAGAAGATTCGACTCCTTTATCAACCTCCCCATTTATTCCCAATAACAATTTAGTTATTATATTAGCACCAAAGTAGCAAACAAACAATAACTTATTTTTATAAATATCTATTTTGTTATAAAAAACACTGAATTTCAGGGTTAACAAGCATAAATATAGTCAGATTAATAATAACAAAACACTAACAAAATATTCCCCGTTCTATAAAAAACAAACAAAAGGCCAGTCTCCAATGGATTGGAGGCTGGCCTTAACTTAATCTTCTCTTTTATCTAATCCAAGTCATAAATCGATCCGACTTTCAACCCGTATAGCTCATTGTATATCTTCTCAGCAAAGGCATCCGTCATCCCTGCGATATAATCAATCACCATATGTTCCCACGTCCAAATAGGATTCGCTTGTTTCTGATCCTTCTCAAAGCGTTGCAGCCAGTCCGATGGAATAATGGCTTTGGATGTCTGCGGATCAAGAAAAGCTCCCCATAGACGGCGCAGAATCCATTCACTACGTTTCTGAAGCCGCTGTACTCGTAAATCACGAATCATCGTGACCCAAGCGAAGCTTTTCAGCACACTTACGGTCCGTAGCATATCCTCATCTTCTTTTCCTTCCTTTATAAAGGTGACCTTCTTCCAGTCTCCATCAGGAATCACCCCAAGACTTGCGACAAAGGTGCTAACCCAATAAGCCTTAACTTCACGCCGAGTTCTGGAATAGTCGTTCTCGCAGGTTGGCATCTTTTCCATCCATACTCGAAGAAATGAACTAAGCACCTCTTCGACCTTAGCGCGGATACCTTCCTCCTCCCAACCCTTCCAGAAGAAATCCTCTAACGTTGAAATTTTCTCTACGATCAGCCGCTGAATATAGGAATCGTGCATAAAGTGTTCATGCACTTCAATCTTTCCAGCCTTAATTCCATCCTCCAAATCATGTGCAGAATAAGCGATATCGTCGCAAAGGTCCATCAGCTGAGCTTCCAACGTTTTCTTACCTGCTGGAATTCCCCACTCTTTGCGAATCTCCGAAATATATGCCCATTCGTGAAGGTACATCCCCTTCTTCAGTGAGGTGCCAGGAAACGGATATTTATTAATTCCGAGAAGCACTGCATCCGACAGATTTAATCCATCAATGTTCTCCCGCTTCTCCAGAAACATAATCAGCCGATAATTATGAGCATTGCCTTCAAAGTGCTCATAGCGCTGCTTCATCTGCTCATGAATGAGCAGCCTATCTGCACCCGTTGCTCCAGATTGCAGTGCAGCCTCATTCGTCTTCTTTTCAATAAGCTGATCCAGAATGTTATCTAGTACCTCTTCCCCTTTATGTCCGAAAGGAGGATGACCAAAATCATGAGCAATGGCCGCGCATTCTACAACCTCTGAATCTATTACAAGTCCTGGGTTCTCAGCTTTACTTGTCTCCACCTCTGGATAAGATCTAAGCAGACTTTTCGCTGCCTCACGAGCAATCTGAGCGACTTCAAGCGAATGAGTTAGACGCGTCCGGTAATAATCACCCGTGCCAGCCCCGAACACTTGAGATTTGCCTTGCAGCCTACGAAAAGTAGGCGAATGAATCAAGCGTGAATAATCACGCTCATAAGCAGCTCTCGACGTTTCTAGGCGGGTAATTTCCGGATATTGCCGGTGTTCTCTTTTTTCAATAAGTGTCATATTCCCACCCCTAACCAAATGTCTATATATTGAACTTCATTATAAGGCATTTTCATAACAATTTTCACATCAAAATACAACGTTATCCCAATCCCAAACTGCAATGGAAGCAATCCACCAATCTAAAAGCAATTGAAATGGAGATATTAATCTTCGTAGGCAAAAAACATCTAGGAGGAATCCACTAAATGATAATGAAGAAATTGTCCGTAGCTCTTTTATCCACTTGCTTGATGCTATCCGTTGCTTCTGCGGCTTCTGCTTCTGCTGCACCAGCCGAAACGAAACATGAGAAAAAAGTACATGCTGAGAAAATGAAGAAAGAAAAAGAACATAAAATGCATGAAAAGAAAATGCATATGAAGAGCCACTCCACTAAAGGAATTCATGCAAAGAGCATGAAGGCTAAAAGCATTAACACTAAGAGCATTCACATGAAAGCAACAAAAATGCCAAAAACAGGCCATGGCGGTGCTAGCGAACAAACTGAATAGGGAGGATGAAAGAGGGGGAATCCCCTCTTTCTTTTCTTACACATGAAAAAATGGATATCTTCATTTATATTAACCTTCATCACTTTAACCACTGCCAGTTGTACTGACTCACATTCGCAGGAAAGCAGACCAGACACGAAGTCACTACAAACACAGCAGCAAGAAACGATAACTCCTACTAAAGCTATTCAAAAGATCGATATTAAACCATCATTACCCAAACCTATCCTGCCTACTCAGCTTAGCATTCCAGCTATTAAAGTAAGCGCCAAAATAGAAACCGTTACATTGCTTCCAGATGGACAAATGGACGTCCCTAAGGATAGCAATATTGCAGGAATTCTGTACCCAGGAATATTACCAGGTGCTAAGGGAAATGTAATTTTAGACGGGCATGTGGATAGTTATATTGGTCCAGCTATTTTTTTCAACCTCAAAAAGCTTAAGCACGGTGATGAAATAACGGTATCCAATGCGGACGGGCGAAAACTAACTTATATTGTAGAGTCTGTAGAAATCTTTGCCACTGCTGAAGCACCCTTGGAACGAATTTTTGGAAAGTCTACCGAAGCCAGAATGAATCTTATTACTTGTACAGGGAGATATAGCAGAAAGAAGAAAGAACATGAAAAAAGGCTGATTGTCTTTACAAAACTGAAACTATGAATATTTTGACCCTCCAAAGGAGCATTCTAAAATAAAAAAAACAGGTGAATTCATGAAAACTAGCAGCAAAATTATGATGACTACCCTCTCTCTCTTGTTATGCTTCACGAACTCCGCTCTAGGTAGCCCGAGCAAGAACCGCGACTACTACGAAAAAAGAGGAGACATGATTTGGGAAGTACATACTAACCAAAAAGTGATTGCATTAACGTTTGATGACGGTCCTGACCCTTCTGAAACCGATCAAATATTAAAGGTATTGAGTCAATATCATGCGAAATGTACCTTCTTTGCCATAGGAAAAAGAATTGCAGCGTATCCAGATGTGGCGAAACGAGTCATTTCCGAAGGACATGAATTAGCTAACCATACCTACAATCACGTCTATTTTAGAAAACCTATTAATAAAGCCCAGTTTGAGCGGGAGCTTAATTTAACCGAAGAAGAAATCATAAAGGTTTCTGGAAAGCATAGTGCTTTGTTCAGACCCCCGGGTGGCATGTATGACGAGACACTAGTGGATACTTCAAACAACATGGGCCTAAAGCCTATTTTATGGTCCTGGCATCAAGATACACGTGACTGGAATCGCCCTGGCGTGCAGAGTATCGCGAACAAGGTTATTCGAAACGCACATAATGGTGATATCGTCCTGTTTCATGATCATGTGCATGGACAATCTCAAACCAGAGAAGCGCTCAAAATTATTTTGCCAGAATTAGAAAAGCAAGGTTTCCGATTTGTCACCGTTTCAGAATTAATCAAATTATCCAATACACAGCAGGCAGGTAAAGCACAATAGCCTAATTGCACAGGACTTCAAAATAAGGTAGTCTTGTCCTATTATGAAGTTCTGGAGGCTTTTGTCATGTCTGATAACACATCCTATACGACTGAGGAAATTGCCCGTTTACTGAAGATCTCGAAATTAAAAGTATATGATCTGATTAAAAAAGGGGAGCTTCCCTCCTACCGTGTAGGAAAACAGATGCGTGTGGATCAATCCGATTTAGAAGCCTACAAACAGAATGCTCGAAGTGGCATGACCCTATCGACATCGCCGCTGACTTTTGCTGGAGCAAATCTAACACAAGTTGCCACACATTCTGGCCAATTTAATAGTAAAGCTACAGGACACAGCCTCGTGATTACGGGTCAGGATATGTCACTCGATATTCTGGCCACCTATTTGGAGCGTTGCCTGCCCACTGAGCGCCCTCTTCGTTCTTACGCTGGCAGTCTAGATAGTCTGATTGCCATGTATCAGGGCGAGTCTGACATCGTCAGTACGCATCTGCTCGACGGGGATACTGGAGAATATAACCTTCCCTATATTCGTAAAATACTTGTGGGCTTCTCTTATGTTGTAGTCCGTCTGTTGACCCGAAGTGCGGGATTATATGTTCAAAAGGGAAATCCTAAAGGTCTTCATGAATGGTCTCATCTGCAACAGGATGGACTTACACTGATTAATAGAGAACGGGGCGCTGGTGCACGTGTGTTATTGGATGAGCAACTCCGATTGCACGGCATTCCTACCGCAAGCCTATCTGGATATGAGCAGGAGGAGAATAGTCATTTGGCAGTCGCTGGTAAAGTGGCACGAGGAGAAGCCGATGTGGCCATCGGTACCGAGAAGGCTGCTCAGATTGTCGACGGCGTTGATTTCATTCCCTTGATTCAGGAGTGTTATGATCTAGTGATGCTCAAGCAACCGGGAAATGAGCACTGGATCACCACCGTGATTGATATTTTACGCTCGCCAGCCTTTCAAAGTGAGCTTGGGTCCATTCACGGATATGATCTCACGGAAACCGGGACGATTATTTACGAAACCTGATAGTCACAGGCTTGTTTCTTATTAAAAGGGTTTTGTTTTAACGGTGCGTTTCTAAAGAAAAAAACCTAGTCCATCCCAGGTTACTCCTGGATGGGCTAGGTTTTTTTTAATTTATCAAGATTTCCAATCGACATTCCACTGAAGTCAGCGGAGCGATCTCTGTCGAGCATAATTAAGTACGCCGGTTCACAAACATCAACATCACAGCAGACATAACAATAATGGAGCACACCCACATCCAAGCAAGAGTCATGTTGCCGCCATCCACCGCGACATAGATCGCTGTAGGTACAGTCTGCGTGCGGCCAGGAATATTTCCAGCTACCATGATCGTTGCGCCAAATTCTCCTAAACCGCGGGCAAAACCTAGAACATACCCAGCAGCGAGTGACCGACCTGCAAGGGGCAATGTGACATAACGCAGTACCTGCAGTTCACTCGCTCCCTGCGCACGCGCCGCATCCTCAAGATCCGCTTCCACGCCTTCAAAGCCCGCCTTCACCGTACGGTAAACGAGAGGAAAAGCTACGACAACCGCGGCCATAACCGCAGCCCCCCATGTAAAAAGGATCGTATGCTCCGTCATTTGTTCATACCATCTGCCAATCCAGCTGCGACGACCTAAGACGACCAATAACACAAATCCGACAACTGTCGGCGGCAATACGAGAGGAAGTAGCATTACAGTCTCAACCAAGCTATAACCAGGAAATTTCCGACCCGCCATAGCCTTGGCAGCGGCCGTTGCAAGAATAAATACAATGATGCTGGTAATTACTGAAATTTTAACGGAAAGCCATACCGGGGCGAAGAAATCAGTCCAATTTATTTCCATCCTTATTCACCCCGCTTCTTCTCATGATTTCTTATTTAAGGAAGCAAGAAGCCATAGCTTGCAAAAATATCACTAGCCTCTTTGCTTTGAAGATAATTGTAAAATTCTTTAGCTTCCTTCTGATTCTTCGAATCCTTCACGATTCCCGCCGGATAATTAATGGCTTTGTGAACATGCGGGCCTACAGTAAGGGCGATCTTCGTCTTTTTTGAAGTCAATGCATCTGTCTTATATACAAAGCCTGCATCGACATTCCCCGTTTCGACGTAAGACAGAACCTGACGTACATCCTTCGCAAATACAAGTTTGTTTTGCAGCGTATCCCATACCTTCTTCGCAGTTAACGATTGCTGAGCATATTGGCCAGCGGGCACAGATTCAGGCTGCCCTACCGCTACCTTCTTAAAGGATTTATCCGTAAGTTGAGTGATTGTATTTAATGAAGCTTTTGAATTCGAAGGTACGACTAGAACCAACTGATTCTTAAGCAGAACCTTATGGTCAGAGATCAGTCCAGCATCCACTAACGCATTCATCTGTTTATCCCCTGCTGAGAAGAACAGATCAGCCGGAGCACCCTGCTCAATCTGCTTCTGTAATGTGCCAGATGCAGCATAATTAAAGACCAAATCAATATCGGGATGCTTCTTCTCATAGAGAAGCGCCATTTTATCTAAGCTATCTTGCAAGCTGGCTGCAGCGGATACTATAATCTCTGTCTTCTTGGCGGCTGCCTCTACCTCCAACCCTGCGCCCGCAGATAAATTCACAACCAAAAAAATTGCTAATACACCAAAGATCCTGACTGACCATTTCTTAAACATTTCCATTCCTCCCATTTTCACATGTATATATGTAGATGCTATTCTAGCATACGTTTTTTCGATTTTCTATAGATTGAGTTGTGTTTGGATATGTTTAGTTATATATTGTTATAATTAGATAGTTAGAAATGAGTATCTTGGACTTACTCGCAAAAAAAGGATGCCACCGGCAACCATTTAAATGGTTGCTCAAGCACCCCATCTTTCGAATTGAACGAAGGTCAAATGAGCGTATCACTATTTATAGTGCGAACTCCATTTTTCCAACTGCTGCCTGATTACTTCACGATAATAGTACGGTTCAATGATTTCCGCTTCCTCTTCGAATCTCTTAATCCAGCGGACAAATCCTATATCTTGTTCCACGGCAACCTTAAAGTGAAAACATCTAGATTGACGATCCACTTTACTTGGCTTAAAAGGCAATTCGTCCTTCTTAATTCCTTCCATTACCCGTTCCGAGAATTTCACTTTGAATTCTACCTGTAAACTATCCCTATCGAGTGACCATTTCTGCTTCATAAAGGCTTGCACATCAAACGCTTCCTTCGAAAAAAAACGATTTAATGGCTTCACATTAGAAAAATCGTTGATATGATATGTACGAATAACACCCTGACGATGACAAAATCCAATGAGATGAAAACGACTTTCCAGCGGGACCAGACAATAAGGATCAATGGTGATCCCTTTCTCTTCTAATGCATTCTCACTATAATTCGCTTGAATACTCTTTTGCTTTAATAAAGCCTCCAGGATCGGAGTAAGAAATGAGTGTTGTTCCATATGCGAACTGTTTCTTTCTGCCCACCCCACCCCTACTTCTCTTCTTGCACGTTCTATTGTTTCTTCTCTCTCCGCCTTACGTTTATATTCAGCCGCGACTACTTTTTCATACGCGCTTTCAAAATCTATGGGTAATGCTGGTTTTATATCTTCCATAATATAGCGTAATTGCGAAAACGCGTTTGCTTCTTCTTCCGACCAATCCAAGGGATAGAGTGCAAAATTCCCAATAAAAGCATAACCTTTTCCATGCCCCAGGTGGGTTATGGGAATATGCATGGCGCTAAGCGCGTCCATATCCCGGTAAATCGTTCTCTCGCTGTTGCCGCAGCGTTCCGCCAATTCGCGGGCTAATATCCCTGGCTTGGCTTGAACAAGTGTAATAATGCGCATCAGTCGGATTAATCGGTCTGTCATATTCAGTTCCCCTTGATTTATGGTTAAATAGACCCATTATTTTATGAAAAAAAGTAAAATTGTGATAGAACTTTTTTACTATGTTACCACATTTTATATTACAATTCTTCTTATAATTTTCCGCCGAATCCGCTGAAAAATCCAATTTATGTATAGGTCTTTTTTCGCTTATGTGCATCCTCGTGCAGTGAGTCCTATATTAAATTCCACCAACGGCTTTACTTCGTTGCTGATGCTCGAACCCGATCTGTTTATACAACATTTCAGCCTCTTTAAGCAGCAAAGGATCTCCAGAGCGTACTGCGAGTAGCAACATCTTATCCGCATGTCGATTGAGCATTTCGTGAGCTTCACTATGCTGGCCTTTACTTCGTAGTGCCTCTGCTGCTTCAACCGTTTCAGCCGTCTTCAACAATTCCAGATGCTTCTCAACATAAAAGCAGCAAGTATCGCTCAGAATGCGCGTATGATGCGCGTACTCCAGCTCAAGTACCTTCACGGGGAGTTCACGAACACGCTCTACGGTTGGTTTTTTATACTTCCACTGTAGGGATAATGCTTCATATTTACCTGCTACAGAACTAGAAGTAGTGAACTCCAATCCTATGAATTTGCGTTGTCCTGTTTTTATTTTTCCAAGCTTAAGCAAGAGTGAATTCCCTTCTCCAGCCTCCATTTCACATCCATAACAGCGCTTAAAAGTTACATGTGGCTCAAGCCAAACTCGTAGTTCAATATCACGTGCAACCACTTTGTGGCTGCTTGGTCGGCTATTTTCTGAAGGCAAATTTCCTTTCCATTCGACAAGTAAAACAACATCCCGATTTCCACCTGCAAAAATACGATCTTGACCCCACGTAAATATAGGAGTAATACTTTCCATCATATTTTCCACCTCTTTCTTTTTTTGGGTCTTCTATTAATGTACCAATAATGGCGGACAACTCCATGTCATGGAATGTATGTTCGGTTCTATATTATCGACAAAAAAAGAGCCATTCTACATACTAAGTAGACTGACTCTCGCAAAAACAGCCCCTTTTGTCTGTTTATGACGAAAATTTTATGTTTTTAACTTTAACGACTCTGAAGTTTAGGCTGCACTCGCTCCCGCTTAAAAAATAGTCCCAGCGCCCATTTGGCGCAAAGCAGAGAAAATATAAAAAATAGGACTGCCCAAAATATGGCCGGCACCGATGTCATCCTTGCCAGGTTACTGGCATCTCCCGCACGAGATGGGGATACAACGGCCGCATATACGAGAAATAAACTTCCCATTACAGACTCTTCCAAGGTCAAAAAAGCTAATAACAAATAATAATATTTGCTGGCCTTTTTCCACACCACCAGCATTAAAACATTCAGCGCAATAAACCCGCCTAACCACATCATTCCGAAGCTTCCCCGCACGTACATTACCAGCATAATCAATGCTACTGTTGTAGCTAAGATAAGTCCCCAATCATGCCGTCCTTTACTGTAGAGATAGAAGAGCAGCAATGCGAATAAGGAAGCCAGCATATACCCGGATAGCGACACCAGTATCGCTCTGCCTCCATCTTGAATGGCTGAATAGGTGACCCCACTATGATTCGCGTATAGCTCAATCCGCAGCACACTGCCAGACAGCAGTAAAGTCACCAGCGCATGACCAAATTCATGAATCATCGTGTCCAAATTCCGAAACAAAGATGAGAATGGAATCAACCTCGTCAAAAAAGCAGATCCGACCAAAAATAACATTGTCTTAAGCCATTTATTCATTCCGCAGCAGCCCCTTTCCGTCCAAAGTATACGATAAATAGTCCCTCTTCTCAATCATGTTGAGCACAGCCAAATCGTTCTTTACAAGGAAGTGTAACTCACTTCAAACAGGCAAATATTACTGACCCAAGAAGCCCTATTCACGTTTAGCGTACGCTGTCAGAAGCTGTCAAGCTGTGTTAAAATAAAAGAAATACAAGCCTAAATTGGGTGGTGATTATATAGATGAAACAACGTAAATACCGTAAATATCTACAGCTGTTATGTTCGCTCCTGCTTCTGCTGACCCTTTCCATATCTCTTCCGGCCCCAGTAGCACAAGCCAATATATTCAGTGATATCTATAATGGATTCAAAAGCTTCTCTGAGCTTCCAAATGAAGTCAATGAATTGAAAGAAGGATTTCAGCAGACAGCTGAAGAGCTACAACAGGCGAAAGATAAGCTTACGAATACCATGCAGGAAATGGAGGCCTACCGGACACAGAACGAAGCCCTGCAGGAGCAGAATCGCCAACTAACGCAGATGGTTGATGAGTTGCAAAATGACCGGACGGCACGCGAAGAATATTATCATAAAATCAAAGTGACTATTTTTACAGGGATCGGTCTAATTCTGGGGTATTTTATACTCATCCGTATTGTTCGTTTCAGCATGCTTCACCGTTCTAGAAAAGGAGACCGCCTGCGCTAATCTTGAACATTCAGTAAAGATCACGTCTACAGCATGAGGGAGATGAAATATGAACATCGATGTCCAAGATGAAAGCGACAGCGGGAGCGGACAAGCCGTAGCCTTCACCCTTGGGGAGAAGGAAGAGGTTCATGTGCTGCACCCACAACAAATTATCGCTTATCAAGGGCCTGCCACTGGACGGGCAGACAGATTTATGGATGTAAAGGGCATCTATCGCAAGCGAAAACTGATTCGTTCGGATATGTCTGGCCCTTGCCATTTTGTCGCCGCCCTTCCACCAGGTTATCGGGTAAAGATTCTGCAGCTTGATGGAAAGAGCGATTTATTGTACGACTTTAAACATCTCTTCTTCTACAGCAAGGGAGTTACGATGGATACACGAGTGCTAAGTATGAAGAATGTGCTCGTTACACGAGATATTGTGAAAGTGAAATTTACGGGTAACGGCATCATTGGTATATTGACTGAAGGTACGGTATGTGAAGCTGAGCTTCATCCTTACAATCCGCTCTATGTGGATGCAGGCAGCATTATTGCCTATCCTGAGAATGCGAAGCTGGAGCTTACCGTTTACGGCAACCATTTAGCTAGCCAGCATATGAGTTATCATTGGAAGATGACGGGCCACGGCCCTGTGTTGTTTCAGGCGGGACGCCAGAATCGCCGATTTGAAAGAGATAATAACGATGATGGAATTATTAAACGATTTCTGCGCGAAGCCGTGCCATTTGGTGGAGTATTTATTAAATAGAATGCTTCAAAAAAAAGAGCGCCATGCGTTAACAATACGCAGGCGCTCTTTGTATATTCTATCCCTATAAGGATGTTGTCTTAGCCGATAAAGGCATTCAGCATCCAAGCATGTTTCTCAATGCTGCTTCTGATGCCAATCAGCAGATCCGCAGTTGGTTGATCGCTCAATTCTTCAGCAGTAGCAATTGCATCTTGCAGTTCTTTAGCAACAGTCTTAAAGTCTCTCACGAGCTCAAGTACCATACCTTTAGCATCTTCGCCGCCGCGAGCTTCTTGTAAGTCGGACAATTCAAGATATTGCTTCATTGTGGAGGCTGGTTGTCCACCAATAGAAAGCAAACGTTCAGCCAAATCATCTGCATAACCTGCAGCTTCATTGTATAGCTCTTCAAACTTCTCATGCAGTGTGAAGAATTGAGATCCGCTAACATACCAGTGATAATGATGAAGCTTTACCCCGAGCAGGAACCAGTTCGCAGTTTGGCGGTTCAAAGCAGCTTGCAGTCCAGTATGGTTCTTTAATTGTGTTGTCATTAATAAAACCTCCTATGGTTCATTTATTATAATTGTATTTAGACTCGTTCTAAATCTATATACAATTTAACACACTCTTTCGTGTTTTGCAACTATTCTGGAGATTATATGTTGTGCCGATTCTAGCACAGCTTATGTTATGAAGCCTATTATGTGTGTCACACTTTGGTAAAAGAGTCTCTTCTCTAGATTAAAGAAACATCCTCCTCCGCGGTCTTTCCTTTCCTGCTGCGGAAGAAAGCCCTCATCTCATCACGCTTACTCTTCGGACTTAGGACATACACAGTATCCCCAGGCTCAATAACAGTACTTCCATGCGGAGTGACAATCTTTTTATTGCGGATAATTGCCGTAAATAAGATATCATCTGGCAGACCTATTTCTGAAATCATCTGTCCAGCAATGGGCATATAAGGGTTAATTCCAATATGGTTAAACTCCGAGTCTGTCTTGCCAAGAGCAACCAGCTCCATCAGGGAAGGCTGATCTGAATCTTCTTGCCCCACAAGCTTCAATCGGGATGCTAGCGGGGAAATACTAGTTCCCTGAATCACCGCCGAGGTCAGTACGACAAAGAACACAACATTAAAGAATAGTCGTCCGTGAGACAGATCAGCCAGCAGCGGATAAGTCGCTAACACAATCGGAACGGCTCCACGAAGTCCGGCCCAAGAAATCAAAGTCTTCTCGCGGATCGTAAATTTGGAAAAGTGCAGGCTTATAAATACACCGATTGGTCTAGCTACAACCATCAGAATGACGGATAACAAGATACCTTGCCATGCCACTTCCGCCAGCTCCTGTGGAAATACTAACAAACCAAGCAGTATGAACATAAATATTTGCATCATCCAAGCAAAACCATGACTAAAATTCATAATGGTACGGTGATACATTAGCTCGGAATTCCCAAGCGTAAGGCCCATAACATAAACAGCCAGCAGCCCGCTGCTATGTACCCATGCTGATAAACCATAGGTCAGAACAGCAAAGCCAATCGCCATTACTGGATAAAGACCTGTGGAATCCAGGTTAATTCGATTGATACAGAAAACTGCGATCTTCCCCAGCACAAAACCCAGTACTAAGCCAATGCCCATCTCCCATATAAAAGACAACAGCAGCCCCCATATCGCCATATCCGGATGCTGTATCCATTCGATTAGCGAGACTGTCAAGAATACCGCCATTGGATCGTTGCTTCCTGATTCTGCTTCTAACGTCGAGGTCAGACGTTTATCAATGTTCTTACCGCCAAGTACCGAGAAGACTGCAGCCGCATCTGTCGATCCAACGATCGCTCCAAACAGAAAGCTTTCTGGCCATGACACATCAAGGATCAGCTTAGCGAATACCCCTACAATGGCTGTCGTCATGATTACGCCTACCGTTGATAAGGATAATGCTGGCCGAATAACAGGTTTAATATCCTTAATATTCGTCTGCATGCCACCTTCGAATAATATGACAACCAATGCGAAGATCCCGGCCATTTGCGTTAAGGAAGCATTGTTAAAAAAAACAAATTGGCTTAGCACCATCCCCGCAGCAAGAAACAGCACTAAAGCTGGCATTCCAAATTTAGTGGAGAACTTGGTGGAAAATACGCCTACAAGCAAGAGTGCTGCCAGTAATAATATAATATTATCTGCAAGTTGGGACACCGATTATTCACTTCCCTTTCTCTTCTAGCTTTAAAATATAAGAAGCTTCCTTATTTATGTACTTTATTACCCTTTTCGATATCCTTTTGAGACATTGAATAATATAAACAAGATTGGAGATTTCATTCCCCGGGCCTTATACTTTATGTAAATGCTTTCTCCCCATCGTGTGTACATATAGGAGGTTGAATGTTATGCAATTGAGATTAATTAAACCTGCGGAGCTAGACCAAGCGGCTCTGCTCGCAGATTCTGTCTTTCGTGAACCGGGTGCCACTTCAATGAAAGAACTGTTTCCACTTATTTTCCGTCCTGGGCTCAGTCATTCCTACGCGGCTATTACCGATGACGGAACGGTTGCTGCTTTCATGGGGCTCGTACCCTCCACGATCAAGACTGGAGATGCTTTCCTGAATGTATTCTCCATAGGTGCTGTCTGCACCGATCCCGCTTTTCGGGGCCAAGGACTGGCGGGCCAACTTCTACAGCTATGCCAGAGTCACGCTGCCGAGGCCGAGGCATCGCTGATTTTTGTCTCGGGTGATCGTTCGTTATACATCCGAGCTGGGTGCGTACCGTTCGGAGGTACGCAATTTGCCGAGCTGAACGCAAGCTCAGCTCAGGCTCTTGCAGCCGCAGCAGGAGAAGAATGGACGCTGCGGCCAATGCAGCCGGGCGACTTCTTCGCCGTCTACCGGCTGCTCAATGAACGCGAAGCCGGACATGTATATAGTCCGGGTGAGCTGGCGCTGCTGCTGGGGACCGAGGCTTACGCGGGTGTGATGGGCTTAGCCCAGCGCACACTCGTAGCCGTTCGGGACGGCAGCATCGAGGGGTTCGCCGCGGTGGCTGTGCCCGCGGCGGCGGACGTGCCAGCGCCGAACACGGCGACGGCGGTGGAATGGGCCGGCCAGCCGAGCGCGGTAGCGGCATTGCTGGCCAAGGCGGCCTTGTGCGGCGGCGTTGGCACGCTGCAAGTGCCTGTGCCGTGGCAGGAGCGCGGCTTGCTCGCGCTCCTGCGGGACGCCGGCGCCAGCTTAAGCGGCGGCGCGAACAGCGGGACGGTCTGCATCGCAGACCGGGAAGCGCTATTGCGGCAGACCGAAGGCTGCCGCAAGGGCCTCGACTTGTCGTCCGTGCAGGACGACAAGGAGCTGATCTCGCTGCTCTTTGATCCAGCGAGATCAGAGGATTCCGATGCTATTGCTTTGCCGTATATGTCTGGACTTCGTTTCATTTAACGGATTTAAACAAGAATAAACGGAAGCCGTCCTTTTAAGGACGGCTTCCGTTTCTGCGAGAAAGAGAAAGATAATATATGCCGTGGAACATATACATTCTGATCTATGGGATATCCCAAACTCCCCCACCTTCTGCACTCAGTCTAAGAAATTGTGATGGGGCGTTGGGGAAGGAGTTTTATGGGGAAAAACTCCCTCTATTTAGGATGATTTCCTCACAATTGCCCAGTTATGCGGAATTTCTCCCTATAATACGGAGGATTTTCTAAAAAACGGCGATATCCGCTGGAATACAGGGAGAAATTCCCTATATTCCACCTGTTCAACCCTAAAACACAAAATTTATAGGGAAGAATTCCCTATTCCATTGTAGATCTATCTCACAGTAATTTAGTATGCGCTATAAATGATTATATAAATTCAAATGATACCCTTATTCTCTGGAATACACCTGCAGCTCTTGAATGGACCAATAATTCCCGCCGGATCCGGTCTGTACAATTTTGACATACCTCGTCTTTACTTTAGAAAAGGATATCTTAGTAAGCTCTTTCGTACCTTTACCAGACGTGAGTTTTTTCCAGTTTTGAGCATCGTCAGAAATATAAACTACATAATCTCTTGGATAATCAAAAGGTGATAACGTGCTATCCAAATCTATTCTTTCAATTTCATGTGCTTCACCCAGATCAATCTGAAAATACTCTCCGGAAACCTGATGTTTCCCCGTATCCCAGCGCGTGCGCCGATCCCCATCGATGGCCAGACTCGGAGCTGATGCTGCCGTATTCACATTTGAGGATACCTTCCATTTAGTACGATCCAGAGGAACCAGTCCGGTGGCTGTAATCTGAACTTTATCGGACAGTAAATTAGAGCCGGATACCCTTACCGCGTAGGTATATAACGTCCCTTCACGTAAATTATGATCCGTATATTCTGTAAGCTTCACATCGGTGGCTACCACCTTCATTTCCCCGCCGCTACCTTCAGCGCGAAGCAGTTCATAGCTTGCTCCTGGTGCCTCCAACCAATTTAATTTTACAGCTAAACCTTTTGTTGCTGCGGCTTTGAATCCTTTAGGGGCCAACGGCTTTACTTCAGAGGAAGGCTGCAAAATATACTGTACAGCCTCTCCTGGAGCAAGTGTCTCCGTAAAGGTTAACGTGGGAGTAGCCTTTTTGCCTGTTACATAACTTCTTGCTTTTTCATACGTATCCCCGTTTCCAAAACGTTCCCCTTCGTACACCCCGTTTTTCTGCATAGTCACATTTACACTCACGGTCTGTGGAGTAGACTCAAAGTTAACGAAATTAACCAGTACCTTATTTGAAGTCGCCCCGCTTCCAGCAAGAGGCTTCAATGTAGAAGTATCCACGGCCCGAACATATACCAGCTTGTCGGCTAACACATCTTTGTTTGCAACTTGGTAAGTTAATGGAGCTCCATGTGTAGCATAGGCAAGACTGAGCCTTCTCATAATGCTGACACGTGAATCCTCATTTTCTTTTGTATAATAAATCTCTGTGGTCGCCGGATCATGCTCTTCTAAATTAAACCCGTATTTGAATAAACTGAAATCCTTAAAAAAAGCAGCATGCTGCACAAACATATCCGCATAACCAATATGCGCACGCATGATCCGGTCGAATACAGCCGCTGTCCGCTCCGTTGCCCCGTATTGATAGGCATCCACATGGCTGTCCGAGGTACCAAATTCAGTGGTCAGCATTTTTTTGCCGAGTCCATTGTCTGCGCCAGTGAAGGTCTTCAAATTCTCAGTAAAGCTTCCTCCATTACTAAAAATATAAGAGTCGCCGTAGGAGTGTCCATTGGTCAAATCCGTAACCTTCTCCAGCTCCATACGTTGCTCTGGATCACGTTCCCAGCCATCTGGATCTCCACATTCCTTCCCGGTTCCCTTCTGATTACCACAGGAATCTTCACTGTAGCTCGGCCAATACGCCCAGCCCGGAGCAACAGTTTGTAAATGGGGCGCGATTTGCTTCCCTTTTTTATTCAACCAGTCCGCAATCGCCAGGTTAACTGCCTTAGAACGATTGAATAACCCTGGCTCATTATCTACCTCATAATATTGAAAATAAGGGCTATATTGTTCAAAATAATCTGTCAGCTTTTTCTCCGCATCAGCAGGCAACGATCCATCTGCCTTAAGCTTAATATCACCAGTATGCAAATACAGAGCAACCGCCTGCATGTTGTAATCCTGCAATACCTTGTAATATTCCAGCATATCTGAGCAGGATCTCCCGACATCACTGGCACAGCTGGTACGCATCACATTGCCGCTATAAGCCATCCCTAGCCATTTGATAACATAAGGCAAGTGCGTAACCGCACCTTCATCAAAGTAAAACTGCTTATTATTCACTACTGTTCCGGTCAGTGTATAGCTGCCATGAATAGGCTCGGAAATTGGAGCGTTAAGAGATTCTAAACGGAGATTATCCCAAGTCCACCAGGAATATTCGTCTTCTTTGTCACTACAATATAAACAGCGAACCGTTTGCAGCTTCAATTCGTTCGTTCCCAGCTTCAATTGCTCCTTGGGAATGTATAATTCATAGGATTTTTGAAAGCTATATTCACTTTCTGTGCCCGATACGCCCGCAATTTGAATGATCCCTGACAATTGATGATTGGAAAACACACTCATTTGTGGCACGGATTTATAAGCATCCAGAATTCCTACGCTAAATAAGACCCCATTCTCCGGGATCTTATTTAGCTGATAGGTGATCGTTAATTCCGGCTGGGTCTTTCCATTCAAGCCTGCAGGCAAGCTCTGAAGAGCCGATGATTTGAGCGCTGAAGAAGGAACATTAAATATCTTCTTACTGCCAGAAGTGCCACTCGTAGCGAACTCAGCTGCTGAGCCATCATGTTGTCCCAGATTCCAGATCAGAGTACCATCCGGTATTTCTGCTGCAACATCACTTCCTGTGGCTAATCTTGGTATATTGGCACCTACCTTATAATCGTTCGTCTTATTCGTTCCGAAAACAGAGACAGACAACAGAAACAAGACGGTTAATGCGGTGAATTTCAGTAATAACAGTAATGGTTTGTTTGCAGTTATCCTATTTTTTCTATTAGATATTCTCCTCGTTATTCCCATCCATAGGTCCTCTCTTTCTTCCGGAATGTCTAACCCTATCATTTCATTAGATTAAGGAAGGAACAATGCCCCTTGTGGAATCACCTGCTGCTTCTGGCTGGAACTCTCCCACAGCAAGCGAAGATTAGCATCTCCTTCATTCTCATAATATTCAATTTGGATATCATAAAGTGTTCCGGCTGTGAGCGGGATACTTCCTTTATGAAGTGTTGCACTTTGATTCTTCCAATTATCGATGATCAGCTTTCCGTCAATCCAGACACGGACTCCATCATCAGAGGATGCCGAAATCGTATATTTTTCACTGAATTTGGGTTTGAGCTTCCCTTTCCAGCGAACAGAAAAATGATCTTCATCTATCTCCTGTGCAGGTGACCCGCCATGCCAATTAAAATCAATCTTACGATCATCGCGGATAAGTACCGCTTCTCCCTCTAAATCAGTATTGTTATAGTATTCTCCAGTTAAACCCGCTAGGGTTCCCGGGATTACCGGTGCTATCGAAGGGCCTCCTGTTGTGAGAACGTAATCCTCTCTCGATAATATAAACGAGTCATTCATAAAGCTTTTAATTGACTGTAGCGTATTATTTTCTGTCAGTAATTTTCCCCAGGTCATCATATAGACCCATTTATTTTGTTTCTCGGTTAATACTTCCGGGTTCGGCAGCTGTCCACTCTCCCCGATTCCGATAGGTTTACCTTCAGCAAGTGCGAGCAGATCCTCATAGTAGGACTGCTTATAATCGTTATTGTAGATATCCGCAGCCAGAACATCGAGTTTATCCGCACCCGGATAATATGCAGCATAAGGATCTGCCCATTCATTCGGCGCATTTGGATTCCACACCCACAGTAGATTATTCAGTTGATGTGTGTTTACAAAACGATCATAGACAATATTCCAAAGCGCTGAAAAATTGTCCTTTTTCCCCCACCAAAACCAACCGCCGTTCATTTCATGGTAAGGTCGCCATAAGACTGGAACTCCGGCATCACGCAGCTGTCCCAAATAGCCAGCGATCTCGTCTAGATCAGAGATTAGACTCTTATACTGAGCCGTCCCAGGCGTAACATAAGCATTAAACTTCTCTTGACTGAGACTTCTGTTTACATTGGACCATTCCGGAGAAGTCCCCGGCAAACTCTGATGGAATGTCATGGCTACAATGCCACCCTCTTGATGCCACTCCATTGCACTGTCTATAACAGCTTGTCGCTGTTCTGCGATCGTCCCTTCGGGTTGATTATTAATTGCCCCCAATTCATAACCATGTAGAACGGCATTTTGTCCCGATGTATTCTTCAGCTTATGAACCAGTTCATCTGGACTTTCTAGATAATCATGCTGGCCAGACAGGATTCCTTTGCCACGTAGATTCACCAAATTACTCAGCAGTTGCTTGGCTTCTTCAGAAGCTGATGGATTGCTTGGTATAGCCGAAGGAAGAGAGGAAGAAACACTCATAGCCTTCGGAAGACCCTTAACCTCTCCCCAAGGCAGCAAGGAAAAAATAATAAACACCGGTAATATAGTAAACAACAATCTGTTTTGCTTATAATATTTACGCAAATAAATCCTCCTTTCGGTAGCTGTACTGCCTCCACAGGTGCTAAATAAACATACCTGTTATCGGACAATCGTCTTCTGACCTAATGAGGACTATAGCTTAGTAGCTCTGCAATAACGCAGAGCCACTAAGGATCGACCTTTAATTTTCATCAATCAGGAGACATCCGGAAGATAAAGTGCACTTGCTGGAACTGTCTCTTTAGCTTGACTAGCACTTTCCCACATCAAGCGGACTCTCGCATCGCCTTCATTTTCGTAATACTCCACCTTGATATCATATAGCTGGCCAGCCTTCAGCGTTATATTACCCTTACGCTCAGTACCACTTTGCTTAGTCCAACTATCAATCACGGATTGCCCATTCACCCACACACGGATGCCATCATCTGAGGTAGTGTAAAATGTATATTGCTCATCATATAATGGCTTAATTTTACCGCTCCAACGTATGGAGAAACGATCAATCCCAAGGGCGGCATCCGGCGATCCTTGCCGCCAATTGAAATCGATAATTGCATCAGTTCTAGTAAGAGCTGCTGTTCCCGATAGCTGTATGTTGTTGTAATATTCTCCTGCAAGCCCCTTCGCAAGAGGAATGGCTTCCTCACCCTCTTCTTCGGGAGGTGCCGGCGCTGGTGCAGCGCTAGGTGTCGGTGCCAGACCAGTATTTAATTTATCTCTGGTCAGGGTATAGTTGCTATTCATAAATGTTTTAATTGTATCTGCACTGTTATTCTCGTAAAGCATTTTTCCCCAGCTCATCATATACGTCCATTTACTTTGTGATTGCTGAAGCTTCTCCAGATTAGGCATTTCACCATTCTCCCCGATCGCAATCGGTTTGCCTGCGGCTAGACTCAACAAGCTGTCATAGTATTTTTGCTGGTAATCATTTTCGTATATATCTGCTGCCAGAATATCTACTTTATCAGCACCTGGATAAGTTAGCGCATAAGGATCTGACCAAACATTGGGAGCATTCGGACTCCATACCCATAACAAATTATTTAATTTATGAACGTTAACAAAACGGTCATACATAATATTCCAAAGTTTAGAAAAGTTATTTTTCTTCCCCCACCAGAACCAGTTCCCGTTCATTTCATGATAGGGTCTCCAAAGCACCGGAACATTGGCATCGCGCAAGCTTTTTAGGGAGACTGCCACCTTATCAAGTTCAGCGATCAGATTGTTATATTGCTTGGTACCCGGTGTAACGTAACTATCGAACTCATTCTGACTAAGTGTTTTTTTTACATTATCCCAGTCATAAGAGGTGCCCGGCAGGTTAGCATGAAAAGTCATAGCTACGATCCCGCCCGCTTTATTCCAGTTGATGGCGCTGTTCACCACATTTTGACGCTGCCAGGCCATCGTTCCTTCTGACTGACCGCTGATCGCGCCCAGTTCATAACCGTGAAGAGCGGCATATTGTCCGCTGGTTCCCTTCAGCATATTGTTAATTTCATCTGGACTTTCTAAATAGTCATGTTGACCAGCAATAATACCTTTTCCTGAGATCGAGTAAAAATAGTTAAGCAGCTTTACGGCTTCAAGTGAGGCTCCTGGGGTAACTGGCGTTCCAGAATTTGAAGCAGCTATGACAACAGACGGCGAAATTCCAACAGTAAGCGGAAGTGCAGTCAGAAACAAGACGAGTGACAGAAATGCGCCAAATAATCGATACGTACGGTAAGCTTTCAAAATAATCTCCCTTTCGGTAGCCAGGCTGCCACTCTTTCGAAGGCCCTATAGCTTTGCGTCCCTACCTTTCGATAGGTTTGCCTTTTCAATTTAAGAGAAATAATCTCTCTTACCGTAAGTATCGACGACAATTAATGATATATTTAGTGTTTTTATGACTTTTTTTGATAATTGAGTCAATTTACCTGTTTCAAGAAATTTTGGATTGGTTAAATAGATAGGTTAGACCTATGAAATGAATTGTTGTAGTTCTATATCATTCCAGTCTAAAGTAATACGAATGTTATCTTCTTCTACTAATTCAGAACCCGTCTGTACCTCTATAAACTCGACATCCGTCAAAGCAAGGATCGCGTGCTTCGTTCCTTCCGGTATACGTACTACGTCCCCAGCCTTCACATTATGTTTTTTCTCATTCAGCACAATACTTGCTTCGCCGCTGACGATTGTCCAAATTTCACTACGCTTGCGATGTAATTGATAGCTGATATTATTCCCCTCGGATATAAAAATCCGTTTGGTCAGCACTTCATTGCCTTCATCATATTTCACATAATCAATAACTTTGTAATGGCCCCAGCGGCGTTCCTCGTACATCGGTCTTTGTTCAAAGGTCTTCAGCACTTCTTTAATCCGTGGGCTCTCAGCTTTATGGGTAACTAGAATCCCATCCGGGCTAGCCGCAATGATCAGATCCTTCGCACCAATTACCGTAATCGGAATATCCAGCTCATTAATCAAGCAAGTCCCCTCAGAATCCGCCGTTACAAAACCTTTTCCTACATGCTTGCTGCTCATTTCCTCTGTCAGCGTATTCCACGTTCCAAGGTCCTTCCAGAATCCATCATACGGCTGCACCACAATATGTTCTTCTTTCTCCACCACTTCATAATCAAAGCTGATGGAAGACAATAGCTTATACTGCTTCTGCAATTCTTCATATCCTAAAGGCAACCCTTTACGCTGCAAAATATCTAACAAGTACCCTAAGCGGAAGGCAAACACTCCACAATTCCACAATGCATTTTGCTCGATGAGCTGTTCTGCTTGTATACGGTCTGGTTTCTCTTGAAAGTGACTCACCTTCATAAAACCATTTCCCCCCGCCTCTTCGGTGGTAGGAATAATATATCCGTATTTCTCTGAGGCATGTTCAGGAACAACACCCATTAGTGCCAGATTTGCTCCACTTTCCAGCATGGTCCCCTCAAGCATAGCTATGGTATCGAAAAAGGATGCTTCTACATAAGGGTCAACAGGCAATATTGCTACCGTTTCCGCTGGAGAAACACCTGCCACTGAATAAAGATAGGTAGCTGTTAAGGCGATAGCCGGAAAAGTATCCCGACGCTCCGGTTCAACGATAATCGGCACATGACTTCCCAGTTGGCTTTGTATCATTTCTACTTGGCCGCGGCCGGTGGCCAGATAAGATGATTCTGCCATCCCTGCTTCCTCCAGCTGTCTCCAGACACGTTGTACCATGGATTCTGGTTCACCTTGAGGGCTTTCAAGTACCTTTAGAAATTGCTTTGAACGTGAGTCGTTGGACAACGGCCATAACCGTTTACCTGAACCGCCTGATAGAAGTACCATTTTCATAGAATGAACCCTCCTTGAATTGATATCAAAACCTATGTCTTCCGTTTGGTGGTCGTTGGAATGGATGCACTTACTAACTTTGTTAGGTAGAAACCTCTCCAAGGGATTTTGGATTTCCGATCGCTGTTATCCTCAGATTTCCTGATTGAACCGCTTCTAGCGGTAGAAATCCGAGGATAGCATATGCTTTCGAAGCTAGCTTTCCTACGGAAATCTTTCGGGCGAACACTCCGTTTCTACAGTTCCAAATTCCCTTTCCGTTCTTCACCTAACTAACTTCTTCTTAATACTTGATCCGTGCGTACCGGGCTGTACCAGCCGGAAGCAAGCACGTTTTTCTAAAGATTTGTTTCTGCTCTGGGGGAGGCAGCTGCAACTGCAAGAACAACTGCAAGAACAACTGCAACTACAAGAGCAACACTAGTTGCCACCACAGAGACAGAGACAATGACAACTACAAATGCTACTGCTACTGCGGTATATAATCAGAGTACCTAACTTTATAAATTGCTTAGAACCATAAAATAAGGGAACGAAGTGGCGGAGGGGAATTTGGGAACTGTAAGAGCGATAGCGTCCGCCTTTGTCTGCGGATTTCTACCGCTATCAGCGGTTAAAATCAGGAAATCTGCAGACAACAGCGGCTGAAAGTCCAAACATTCTCTGGAGTCACGGCTCATCCCTAAATAGAAAAATCACAAGTTCAATCAATATAACTTAGATTAAACCGCTCCAGCCACACTAGCAGAATAACCGCTCAATCCACCCATCTGCGGGCGACCGACAGAATGATAAACGAGGCCGGTACCCTCGATTTGCTCCTTGGAATACACGTTGCGTCCATCGATCAGCACCCCATTGCGCATGCTTTTCGCCAGCTGATGCAGATCAATCTCCTTGAGCAGGCTCCAATCGGTCAGCAGGCATACTGCGTCGCTGCCCTCAGCCGCTTCCTCTGGCAGATTGCACCAGCGAAGCTGCGGATGATCATATTGCTGCCTGAAATTTGTAGCTGCGATTGGATCATATAGTTTGACTGTTGCCCCCTCAGCCACCAGTGCCTCAACAATCTCTCTGGCGGGAGCTTCGCGGACATCATCAGTATTAGGCTTGAAAGCAAGCCCCCATATCCCAATCGTCGAACCGCGCAGGCTGCCAAGTGATTCATGCAGCTTGGAGATGATCATAAACCGTTGTCCCTTGTTCACTTCGACTACAGATTTCAATAATTTGAATTCGTAATCGACGTTGCCCGCAATTTGAATGAGCGCATTAGTGTCTTTCGGGAAACAGGAGCCTCCATAACCGATACCAGCCTGCAGGAAGGATGACCCGATTCTTTGGTCCATACCCATTCCTTGTGCTACCTCGGTTACATCAGCTCCCACTTTTTCACAAATATTGGCGATCTCGTTAATAAAGGAGATCTTCGTGGCCAAAAATGCATTTGAAGCATATTTGATCATTTCAGCACTGCGTATATCTGTTACAAATACATTTTCAGTGAAACCCTTATGAAGCTCGCGCATGGTTGGTTCCAGCTCTGGATTATCAAGACCAATGACAATTCTGTCGGGATGGAGGGTATCGCGAATCGCTGACCCTTCACGTAAAAACTCGGGAGCAGACACGATATCAAAAGAATGATGGGTAAACTTAGAGAGCATTTTGGAGATTTTCTCATTTGTCCCTACGGGAACTGTAGATTTAGTCATTATAATTTTGTGCCCGTCCATCGCTTTAGCGATTTCAGCAGCTGCACCCTCAATGTAGGTTAAGTCAGCTTCACCATTAGGCAGCGATGGCGTACCTACAGCAAGAATGATAATATCTGAATGCCGCACCGAATCCTGAAGATCTGCAGAAAAAGATAACCGTTCCTCACGAAGATTCAGTTCAATCAGTTCCTCGATTCCCGGCTCATAGATGGGCGATTCCATCTGTTTCAGCTTCTTAATCTTTTCCTCGTCCTTATCCACACAGATGACATGATGTCCGCCCAGTGCAAAGCACACGCCAGATACAAGACCCACATACCCAGTACCAATTACTGTCAGCTTCATACAATCATCCTCCTTTTAGAAAATTGACGTAGGCCTGCTCAACATACTGCTTGAACTTAACCATAAACGCCTGCTCATCGAATTTACGTGCATGCTCCATGATTTGATCGATATCCCAAGCGTAGGACTCTACCTCATTAATAGCCTTAAGCAGATCCTCCACTTCTTGATGCTGAAAGAACACACCATTTACATAAGGAATAATAGTATCCAGTGCCCCACCTGCTTGATAAGCAATTACCGGTCTTCCTGCAGCGTTCGCTTCCAGCGGTGTAATTCCAAAGTCCTCTTCTCCTGGAAAAATGAACGCTCTACACTGTGCCATCATTCCAGTCACTTGCTCATCTTCTAGCCGGCCCAGAAACGATACATTATCCTTAGCCATGCCTTCGAGACGCTTGCGATCTGGTCCATCCCCTACGATATAAAGCTTAAGTCCGTTACGGTTAAAAGCCTCTACGGCTAGATCAATCCGCTTGTAGGAAACAAGCCGGGAGACAATTAAATAATAGTCACCAATGGTTGAAGAGCTTGTAAACCGGGCTGTATTAATCGGTGGAAATATGACATCTGCATCCCGGTGATAATAATTCTGAATCCTCGTCTTCACTACTGATGAATTGGCTACGAACTGATTCACATTTTTGGAAGTTCGCTGGTCCCACGTTTTGAGCTGCTGCATGTATACCTTAAGCATCTTTTTGAACAACCCGGAATTCGACTGACGTTCCATGTAGGTGTCATAATCCCATGCGAAGCGCATAGGCGTATGGCAGTAACAAAGATGAAACGTATGTTTAGGAACTTGAATACTTTTCATAAAAGCACTGCTGGAACTCAGGACGATATCGAAACCGCGAAAGTCCAAATCACGGATGGCCATTGGATAAA
This sequence comes from Paenibacillus sp. FSL R5-0744, assembly GCF_037972555.1. NCBI lineage: Bacteria > Bacillati > Bacillota > Bacilli > Caryophanales > Paenibacillaceae > Paenibacillus > Paenibacillus sp. FSL R5-0744. The sequence goes on along the minus strand of NZ_CP150228.1, from coordinate 1,073,525 downwards.
GTGGCAGCACCCCTTTAAAATTGGTCTTTACCCCCGGAATCTTTTGCAGCCAGGAGGCACGGATATCCGCATCTTTGAGATTGTCAGTAAGGCGGCTTCCGTTAAAAACCGTTGTGTAGATTGGAGCCTCGGGATACATGTGATGAAAGACTTCCACCACTCTTTCCGCGCCGCCCATTTGGATTAAGTAATCGTGCGCTATCGCAATTTTCATGTGAATCATCCTCAAAGTTTTATGGAGCATCATCTTCAGAATTACCGCGTCATAGCATCTGTCAGGTGCCCGCCAACAAACCTTTATAGTAGTCAACGATGTCCTTGACCGTATTCTCGATAACAAAATGCTCTTTCACTCGTTTCATCCCATTGTCCGCCATCCGCCGTCTTTCCTCTGGGTGATCCAGCATCCATTTAATGGAATCTGCCAGTATCGCCGCGTCACCAGGCTCTATCAGTAGCCCTGTCTCACCTTGAACTACAATTTCTACCGGCCCGCCTTCATTGGAGGCGATCACCGGCAATCCCGCTGCCATTCCTTCAACGATAACTTGGCCAAAAGGCTCAGGAGTTACCGAAGTGTGAATCAGTAAATCAGCAGTATTCATAAGACCTTGAATATCATCCACATGCCCTAGCATGCTTACATTAGTAAGCTCGTCGTTTTTTATCTTTTGCAGCAATTCCTGCTTATAAGCCTCTTCTCCAAACAGAGCGTCTCCAGCCAGCCAGAATTTCACACGAGGTTCGTTCTTAAAGCCTTTTGCGGCTTCCAGCACAATATGCTGACCTTTCCAATGCGCCAATCGACCAACTAGCAGTACGTTAAAATCCTTCTGGTCCCGCATACCGATCCCATTACCAATCGCTTTAGCGAAAGCGGAGTATACGACCAACGTTTTTTTCGAACGCGGCAGCTCCAAAGCATTCAGCGTAGAATGTGAATTTGCGATGACTCCATTGGGGAGCAGACGCGACAGCAAACGAATGCCTTTGGCAACGATTGGCTTTAAATAAGGAGCTCCAATATGATCCCGGATGTGCCAGATCAATGGAACGCCCGCTATTTTTGCAGCGATGGCTCCGTATAAAGCAGATTTTAGGGAATTGGTGTGCACGCAATCTACCTTCTCCGCTTTTAAGAGCGGCGCAAGCTTGCGGCCATAAGCCAACAGCTTGAAGGCTGCAGCAGGTGCTCCCAAGTTGACAGCATTTCTCCCCCGACTTCTGATGCTCTCATCCAGCGGAATAATACGGACATCCATCCCTTTTTCACGTAGCCGTTCAGCCAGTGCACCATCCTCAGCCAGAATTACCAGTGGATCGATCTGTTCTCCAATATGGGTAAGGATGTTAAACAGGGCAACTTCTCCACCACTCCATTTAGCAGTGTGATCTATATAGGCTACTCTAAGCATTACGTGGTCACCTCCTCTCCTAAGGCTTGCAGGAACACGGATTCTACTTGATCCGTAACATGCTCCCAGGTATATCTCTCCAGTACATGCTCTCTGCATTCATCCCGGCTCGGAAGCAGCTTTCGATTGCTAAGCATATGGATCATACCTTCAGCCATGTGGTCGCTACTTGAACTCTTAAATAGCAACTCCGGCCGGAAGCCTTGCAAAATTTCCTTATTGCCGCCAATCGGTGTAGCCATCACTGGCAATCCTGAAGATAAAGCTTCAACGGTAATTAAACCAAAGCCCTCCAATGCCTGTGAGGGAACCACGAACATATCCGCTGCCTGATAATAAGAGGCTAGCTCATGATCGGGAATGTAGCCTAGCAGTCTTACCTTATTGCTTAAGCCATAGTCGGCGATCTTTTCTTCCAGTTCTCCCCGCAACGGCCCTTTACCACCAATCAGCAGAATTGCATTCGGGAAACGCTCCGCAACTTGCTTCCAGGCTTCAAGCAGCTGTAGTAGTCCCATCCGATTGACCAACCGCCGAACAGTCAGCACGGTTGTTGCTCCCTCAGGTAAATTTAAGCTTCGGCGAATCGCCAATCGATTCGTAGCGGGAATAAAACGTTCCACATTAGCTGCACCTGGAATCACAATAATTTTGTGTAGTGGCACTCCGTGCAGCTTATGGAGAATATCGCGGAACGTCTCACTAAGCACGATGAACTTATCCGCAAGCTTATAGGCTCTATGTTCAATGGATTTGGCGATGGTTGTTTTGACCCGGTGCTTAATGCCTTGGCCTTCGATTTTCATTTCTTCATTCCATGGGCCATGAAAAGTCATCACTACAGGAATCCCACGTTTCTTTGCTTCCAAGGCTGGACCAATACCATAAGGAGCAAAGTGAGTGTATAAAATATCTATACGGCCACTGCCCTCTCCCATCAGATCGGCCGCCTTACGCTGGAAAGCATCCTTACGTTTCCAGATCCCATCTTTTGGATCTCCGGCATTGTGAATAATCAATTCCTCAGGGGTAGCAGGCGTTTCTTGACTGCAAATCAGCGCATGCACCCGATTACGTGAGGAGAGTTGCTCGCAAACGGATTTGAAATACGTGTTAAGCCCACCCGGCTGTAGCGACGGCCAGCTAAGGCCTGTCGTCATAATGTTCAATCCGTCACTGTACGGCATAGCTTCTCTCTCCTTTATTCTCCTTCTCGGTCTGACTCGTCTTCGCATTGTGCTGAGTCAGCTTTCCCGATCTAATTAATTCGTAATGCTTGAAGCCGACCATGAATTCATACATGACCCAAAATACGGATACACCGAAACCTGACATTCCCTTCTTGAACAACCCGTGTAAGAAATACTTTTGCAGGAAACGGGCTGGCGGTCTTAACAGCAGATGACTGACCCGAAATCGTTTGCCCTTGGCATACGCACTTTCAGCTTCCAAGTCAGTGTACTTATTGAAACGTGCCACATGATCGTTAATACTGCGGTAACCATAATGCCAGAGGGTTCCTGTCAAACGTATGGTTCGCTCTTCAGAGACCTCGGGCATCTCGTGCACCAAGCTATTTCGAATTCCATACGCTTTGCGGTTGTAAAGGCGCACTAAATATTCGCCACGATCCAGCCATCTGCCCATAAAATCACCGATCCGGTAGATAGAATAGGCAACCGATTGATCCTTAAGCCCCGGTTTCAGTTCAAGAATACTTGCGGCCAACTCGTCGCTGACCACTTCGTCAGTATCAATAAGGAAGACCCAATCATGAACCGCGCGTTCTACTCCGAACTCCCTCTGTTTCGCATATCCGGGCCATGGGTTGACGTATACACGACAATTCAAGCTTTCGGAAAGCTGAACTGTCCCGTCTTTGCTGCCTCCGTCAATCACAATCACCTCGTCGGCGAATAACCTGCAGGATTGTATGGCCTTAGATATTCGAACTTCGTCATCCTGAGCGATGATGACAGCCGATATTGGATAATTGCCTTGGCCGCCTACCACGCTTTTTACTGAATCCATGAAGGTTCCCTCCCTTGTCTTTCGCATTATCCATTCATATCCATCGGTTTCTTGCGAATGTAAGAATTCATCGTCGTCTTCATCCATTGGATGTCCTCCCGGGTAATGAGCAGCCGGGGTAGTTTAACTTTTAAGGTGTACTTTATATTGAGAACAATGAAGAAGAATCGCAGGATTGCTGATGACAACATCGCTATCCCTGCTCCGAGTAAGCCAAACTTAGGGATGAGCAGGAACAACATTGGGATAACCAAGAGTAAGCCAAAACCTTGAAGCATCGAAACAATTTTCGGCTTGCCTAGCGCCATAAAGGCCTGCGCCAGAATGATCGTCCCCCCGCTAATAGTCACTTCAAGGAGCAACAAGCGAAACACGGTTAATGCCGCATTGAAGTCTTTGCCGTACATCAACGGAATTACTAAAGGGGCTAAGAGCATCAGGACTACTCCGCCAAGCATGGTGAAAGTCGTACTTATGCGAAAGGCTTTGAATGTTAACTCAACGGCCTGTTCTTTTGACAGCTCAGAAGCCTTGGGAAACAGTACGATAGTAATCGAGCTTGAGAAAAAATTGACCATTCGCGATAGACTCACAGCCACTACATACAGCCCCAGATCAGCAGGTCTTAACAAACCGGCAATTACGATCTGATCGATATAATAAGAGAAATTGCCAAGCAAGTCATTGCCGTAGGAACCAAGCCCGTAAGTAAACAATCTTTTTAAATTCTGATAGGCCCCTCTCATCTTCACCTTATAGGTACGAAGCAAGGAAATCGTCATTCCGATAAACAGCGGCGCTCCAGGAAGAAGATAGGCAACTGCAGTTGTAAATGGATTCATCCGATCCAGCGCGATCAATATCCCGATCATCGTCAGTGTAAGCAACGGCACTAGATAGCGAATCCAATTAAACCTCTTGTATTCACCTCTGAATTGAAAAGCTGCATTGTTAATTTGAGAGATCACTATAATCGGACACAGAATCATAGACCACTGAGCAAAGGTCACGACCTCCGGACTGAAGGATTTCAGCCAATAAGGCAAGACCACGATACCAATAATCATCGCTATGACCCCAAAAATGATACCCAGCAGCAATGCCATTCGATAAAGCACTCCGGCATCCTCCGGGTTTTTCTTAGCGTTATAAATCAGAGCTGATGGAATCCCAAAGCTCATGCTAAAGGCCAGAAACTGTGACCAGTTAATCATTGCCGTCTGTTCCCCACGTCCTGTCGGTCCAAGATAACGGGCGGTCAGTACACCCGTTAACATGTTAATCAGTAGGATCATGACACTGACAAACATTGTCTTCACGGCTGCCGAGCTGTTATCCTTACTCTTCGCGAACAATCTAAAAGATGACCAGATTGTTCTAGCGGGGAGAGATTTTGCATTCAATTGCTGCATACGGTGTTCCCTTCCTTCTACTTTGTGTAATCTCCCTTGCGCTGAGGCCAAGACCGATCAGCATCCAGATTAAGTATCCCTTGAGTCCGGGAAACCCATTATCTGATACCAAACTGACTATCGCACCGGTCCAAGTAGCAAGAGCAAGTCGGGCGTATGGCTGCAATTGGTCCCTGCTGATTACTCTAGCGAATATCTGTTTGACAACTGCGCCTAAAGCTCCGAAGAAGAAAACAGCACCCAGAATACCAAAGGTAAGCAGTAAGGCGATAACTCCGTTATCCATAATTCCGTACTCTCCAAGCTCGCCGTCATTACCAAGCTTAGTCCCTTGGCCTACACTACCGATTCCCTGACCTACTGGATTGGCGGCGACCATCGGCAACATGTTTTGCCATAAGCTTAGCCGTTCATTATAAGAGTGATCTTCCTGAACAGAAGAAAGTGTCTCTACCCGAGCAACCAGTCCTTCGGCGCCAGGCAATTTTGGCACAACCCAGAACAACGCAGCAGCCACAAAAACTAATTGGATCAAGGTTTTCCACTTTCCCTTAGAAGGAGAGGTTCCAATATACATGAGCAGCATCACCAGGAGTATCAGCCATGCCGCACGTACCAAAGTAGTCAGCAGGCAGATTACAACTAGCAGAACGCCGATCCAGCGCAATGTTCCCCGCCATTTTTTCTCCAGTATCATCGGAACTAAAGCAAACGCTAAGAATGTTGCAGCTGGTCCGGGCGAATTTAGCGTAGAGAACACTCGGATTTCCAATGGATATGGATTTCCGATGGACATCATATCCGCATGTTTCATCCAGAACACATCCCAAGGTGGCACCGTTAAATACTGAACAATCCCGTAAATGGCAACTAGGACTGCAATATTGGCAAAAGCGGTAAGCAGTCGATCGATATCCTTCGGCTTGAACTTCGTGACGGCAAAGTACGGCAATAACAGCAGTGGCACAATATAATTCGCTAAGTCATAAACTGAACCCATGCCATTCTTAGCCAAACCGATTAAAGCACCATAACCCAGTGCTACTGCGAACATTAACATGATCCGCGTGGAGGCTTTTTGAATATTATGAATCTCCTTCAGCAGCGGAATAATCAAGGTTACACCGGTTAACAAGGGTGCTAAGCTCAGCAAGGATACAGAGTGATACACTCCTTCTGACCAGTCAGCAATGCGGCGCAGCTCTGGAGCTACTGCCCAGATTAGCAAGGTATAAGCAACCAGCATTTTCGGTCTAAGTATGGCTAGCAAGAAAGCCGGGAATAGGATGGCTGAGAGAATGGCTCCCTGCAGACTGTTCGATGAACTCAGCATCGCACTGGAGAAGCCGATGATCAGCGGAAGAGAGACACCTGCAGCTGCAGTCCCCCCTATTAATCCAACTGTCTTGATGAACCTAAGTGATGGGGGCGTAAATACACTCATTCCAAGCCTCCTTCCTTCACCTTATCCCGCTTACGCAGTTCCTTAAGTAATAAAAGTAGAAATTGTGCATCATCCACAAGATATCTTTTCCAGAGCCGGCCCGGCTCCTGGCTTAGCCGCCAGAACCATTCGAACCCTGTTTTTTGCATAAAGCTAGGCGCTCGTTTCACTGAGCCTGACAGAAAATCAAAGGTCGCTCCCACTCCGATCGATATCGGAGCTTGATAAGAGGTATAGTGGCGGTAAATCCACTTTTCCTGCTTAGGCGCTCCTACACCAACAAACACGATATCTGGCTGGCACTCTGTCAGCATTTCTATAATGCGTTCATTCTCCTCCTCATTGTGTTCGAATCCATAGGATGGAGAATAACAGCCAACCACATTTATTCCGGGATGCGCTGTTTTCAAATTCATCGCTGCCCGTTCCGCCACGCCTTCAGCTGAGCCTAAGAAGAACAGCCGGTACTTCCTTTGCTCAAAGGCGTTGCCCAATCGATTAAATAGATCCGCGCCGGATACCTTCTGCTTAAGCGGCTTGCCTAGCATTTTGGATGCCCAGATCAGTGGCATTCCGTCAGCAACAACTGCGCCTGCCTTCGAATATACCGTTTGAAATTCTTTATCCTTACGAAGCTTGATCACATGATCTACATTGCAAGTGAGGATATAAGACTGATTCCTCTCCTGAATGGTTTTATCAATGTAATCAAGCAAATCCATGAAATCATAGTTATCAAAATTGACATCGAACATATTCACTTGATTCATCGTATCACTTCTTTTTGTGGGGAATCGGTTGGCTGTGAAGATCGATACAGGCAGTTCAGGTACCAACAGAACGGAATAATAAATTGGACCGTCGACAGCGTGTTATCGGAGAATGAGTAGATTAAAAACGCTGCAATAAATAACAGATAATAAGGTTTGATCGGCGGAGCCAATGCTCTGTACACCAGAATAAATACAGCCAATAAAGAGAACATCAACAGAATAGCGCCAATATATCCCCCATCGAAGTAAAAGCGGATATACTCGTTGTGCGGAACTACAAAACCCTTATACAATGTTCCATCATTTGCTACCGTCACTGCTCCAAGCCCTCTACCAGACCAAGGAGAGTCCGCAGCCTTGTTTAAGAAATACTCCCATGCCTCTGACCTTCCTGATAAATCAACAGCCGTATCTGTCTGTCTCTCAAAGGAACGTTTCTCAAAATTATCGAGCTGCCAGAAAACGGCGACCATAATCAGGAAAAATGCACCCATCAACGGAATTAGCAGATAGGTTCTGCCCTTCAAATATTGGCGGAGAATATCATAGAAGTAATAGAGAACGGTAAGTCCAAGTGCCAATATAGGCCCTCTTGTTCCTGTTCCAATCAAGATAAAGAAATTTAGAACTAACATGATATAGAAAAAGCGTGCTTGCTGCGGATTCCGCTTCACCTCAATAAATGGAATCGCTACTCCCATAAAGGCCAGCATTGCTAGATGCGCAGGAATATTAGCCCCCTGAATCCGTACAGCGCCTGTATACTCGATGTTGAGAAAATTATGAACATGCGCAAGCTGCAGCAACAAACCAACCACTACACTAACAAGGGGAAGCATACAGATAATTTTGATTTGCATCTCGGCTACATTCTTTTTCCAGTTGATTAATAAAAATACGAATGGAATGGATAGACCGATAAAAGCTTTAACTGCAATGGATGAGGTCATTTCCGGCAGCCAGATCGAAGACCCAAAGGTAATCACCAGCAGCGCTACCATTGCCCACAAGGGGTGACTCAGACGAAACCGCAAGCCATTGACCAGAATACAAGGAACAAGCAGCATCACGATAACCAATTTATAAAGGGACAGTATCTCCATTCCGAACATGCTGCCATCATATAAAAAGTTAATCGATATTGCCGTCGTGATTAGAACGAAATAACTGATCAGTTCAGGCCGTGAAATTGAGATTCCCAGCAAAATAATCAGAAGCACGGCAGCTATCGCAATCATCGGCTGGTAGATGACCGCCGTTCCAAAGAACAGGGCCGACATGAGATAGAGCATCCCGTATGGCAAAACATTTAATTTGGAGCCCCACTCAAAATTTGTCATATTAATCCCTCACCCCGCTGCGGAATGCCTCTCCCGATTGAGAATCATATGAAGCGTTCCACGAATACTCTCCAGCCTGCATTTGTTCAAAAGCCTTCTTCCTTTACTTCTTGAGAGGATAGAATCAGCCAGGATATACACGAGCTTAGCGGCTGTCTTTCCCACTAGAAGCAGCTTGCCTTTTAGTCCTTCGCTTTTCATAGCGTTAGAGATGCCTTGGCTATAATAGCGCCTCATAATCCAATCTTCCGTTAAACGGGCCGCCGGAACGAAATGGTCAACCGCCATTTCCGGATGGTAGAGGATGGAATGCCCTTCTTTTTGAATCTGTCCGAATAACCAGGTCTCTTCACCGGAGAGCAGAGAATCACCCTTTCTTCCGAGATCTAGGGGAAAAAGACTGATGTCGAATACGAGCTTCCGCATCGCCATATTGGCCCCACAAGGATGAAGTTGCTTGGGATATTCCTTAATCCGGCTACCTAAATCAACAATCGTGTACGGAAGCTCAAAGGGTTTAATCAACCATTCCGGACGTTTACTTTCAAATATCGGAGCGATTTTGCCTCCCATAGCCATGACCTCCGGTTTACTCTCGAAAGTACTGACAATCGTTGTTATCCATCGCTGGCAAGGTATCGCATCATCATCGAGAAAGGCAATCAGCGGCGATTTGGAAGCCAGAATTCCTGTATTTCTAGCCGCTGAAAGCCCCTGCATCGGCTCCATCATGTAGCGGATATTCACATCAGCTCCATGCTTTCCTATAAACTTTTTGACGCAAGCTTCAGTATCATCCTTGGAACAGTTATCCACAACAATGATCTCCGCCTGCTCTAAGTGATCTAGCTTTAAAAGTGACTGAAGCGTCTTGATCAATAAAGGTGCTCTGTTGTAGGTACAGATGATAATGGAAAGCTTAGGAACGTCTCCGTATTCACGCATCGGCATTCACCTAATTTCCACATTATTAATAAGCATCTTTTGAACCGAGTAACATCAGTCCGGTTTTAGCAATGATTTTTAGATCCAGCATGGTGCTCCGAATATGGATGTAGGTTAAGTCCAGCTGTACCATTTCGTCGAAGCCGACACTATTTCGGGCATTTACTTGCCAATATCCGGTACAGCCTGGTGTAACCGTCAAACGCTGTTTGTCATATTCCGTATACTGAGCCACCTCTTCAGGCAGCGGAGGACGAGGACCGACCAGACTCATTTGACCTATCAGCACATTCCACAGCTGAGGTAGCTCATCGATGCTCGTCTTGCGCAGGAATCTCCCTATCTGTGTGATCCGCGGATCGTTCTTAATCTTGAACATGGCACCGCTCACTTCGTTATAGGCCATCAGGTTTTCTTTTAACTCCTCAGCGTTACTAACCATGGATCTGAACTTATACATCGGGAACTGCTTTTCATTCTTCCCAACCCGGTTTTGCCGAAAGAACACCTTTCCTTTCGGATCCTCCAGCTTGATCAGAATCGCCACGACAACAAATAATGGCATTAACACGAGAAGACCAAGAGCGGAAAAAAAGATATCGATCATCCGTTTCATTATCAAATAGGACTCCGCTTCTTTCCTTCTCTCATCGGTATGCAGCATGTAAAGTTTCGGCAGGACCGCCTCGTAGTCTTCCGGCAGTTTTTGCATGCTCATCCTCCTCATCTAAAATTTTGCGAACTCAACTTAACTACTCAAGCTGGTTTGTCCCATTTTATTCAGCCATTCCGCCATTGCATCCATCACCGGATAGCGCAAATCTTCACTTTGCAGTGCAAATTCAAGTGTTGTCAAAATATATCCAAGCCGCTCGCCGACATCATATCTTGTTCCGTCAAAATTATAGGCATATACCCGTTCGCTCTGATTCAGCTTCTGAATGGCATCTGTCAACTGGATCTCTCCGCCAGCGCCTTCTTCCATCAAATCGAGATACTTAAAGATCTTTGGAGTAAACACATAACGGCCCATGATCGCCAGATTAGAAGGTGCCGTACCTAGTGGCGGCTTCTCTACAAAATTGTTAACCCGATACAATTTACCGTCCTGCAAATCCGGTTCAATAATACCGTAGCGATTCGTGAATTCATCAGGAATCTCTTGAACTCCGATAACCGAGTTTTGTGTTTCTTCATATTGATCGATCAGCTGCTTAAGGCAAGGTACGGCTCCTGTGACGATATCATCGCCTAACATGACACCGAATGGCTCATCTCCGATAAACCGTCTTGCACACCATACGGCATGCCCCAGACCCTTCGGTTCTTTCTGGCGGATATAGTGAATTTCTACCTTGGCTGAACGTTGAACCTCTTTAAGCAGATCCAGCTTTCCATCTTCCAGAAGCCTAGACTCCAGCTCAAACGCATTGTCAAAATGATCTTCAATGGCTCTTTTACCTTTACCAGTAACAATGATGATATCTTCAATACCGGAAGCAATAGCTTCCTCCACAATGTATTGAATGGTTGGTTTATTGATAATCGGAAGCATTTCTTTAGGCATGGCTTTCGTTGCAGGAAGAAAGCGCGTACCTAGTCCTGCCGCGGGTATGATTACTTTTTTTACCTTTTTCATCGCACTTTACCTCCTAAAAGTTTTGTGAGCATTAGCTTCAATGATTTGACTTCGTACAAAACTCACTTCGAAAGCATAAACTTAAGTTTTGTGAGCATTAGCTTCAGTGATTTGACTTCGAGCAAAGCTTACTTCGAAAGCATAAACATTTACTTCGCCTGGTTCATGGCAATTCCGATTAGATTAGAGCCGGTCTGTTCAAGCAGCGTCTTCGCTTTGCGGATCGATTCCCGTTTGGACTTTCCGTATCTGGCCACCAGGATCACGCCGTCCGCTTGAGGTGCCAATATACGAGCATCACTGAAATCGACTGCCGAAGGAGAATCCAGCAGGATCAGATCGTAGTTTTCTTTTAGTTCCTCAAGCAAAGCGGTCATTTTAGGGTTGCCCAGCAAATCCGGCGGACTAACATGCGTTTTACCCGCCGGGATGACCGAAAGATTGGCCAAATTTCCGAGGACAGCGATGTTATCCGCTTCCTCTTGCCCACTTAAATAAGCCGCAAGCCCGTCACTACCCTCTACTTCAAACACTGTATGAAGACCGGGATGTCGCAGATTGCAGTCCACCACCGCTACCTTCTTGCCATCCTGGACGAAAGACACCGCTAGATTTGACAAAATCGTCGTCTTGCCTGCTCCAGCTTCTGCTGACGTAAAGAGTAGCACTTTTCCTCCGCTACCCTGCGCTATTCCAAGCTGGCGTATATATGTGCGTAGCGATCGGAACGATTCCGAGATATGCGAGGATGGATTAACATCCGTAACCAGACTCTTATTTAGCCGCAACATAAGCACCCTCCTTCACTCTTGTGTTGCCGCCTGCTGCCTTACCCAAATCGCGTTTACGAATGGTTGCGATCGAAGCAATTACCGGAAGACCAAGGTCATATTCCGCTTCCTTTTCAGACCTTAATGTGCCGTTAAGAGTTTCCATCAGCAAAATAATTCCTAGGGCTGCCATAAGCGATACAACAAAGCTGATGATGAGATTCATCGCAAACCCGCCGTTCGAGGGCCCTGGAACATCAGTCGGATCGGCCGGTGTCAGCAAGGTCACATTGTCTACCCTCATCAGCGATGGCAATTCACGAATGAATGTCTGCGAAACCGCATTTACGATCCCGGCAGCTTTGGTGTAGTTTTCATCCTGAACATTGAGGTTGATCACCTGGCTCTTCTCTGAAGTTTTAATCTCAAGCTTCTGACTTAGTTCATCAGCCGTCAGACCAAACTCCGGGTGATTTTCTATTACGCTTTTCATGATGGTCGGTGATTTCATAATTTCCTTGTAACTCTCAATTAAATTCAGGCTAAAGCTCAAATCGTTAAGATTGTTGCTCTCGGGAGCCTTGGCAATATTGTTGACAAGCAGCTGTCCGGAAGCGGAATAGACGGGTTCAACGAAGTTTTTACTAACGTAGTAAGTCGTAGCACAGGAGATCAAAACGAACACCATGATGAGCCAAAACCTTTTTTTAATCAGGTTAATGTAATCCAGAATCGTCTTTTCCACAGTAACCCTCCTTCCGCTAAAATTACATTCTGAAAGCATTCATGAAAGTTTCAGTTGTTGCTTTAATTCTATCAATCCACACCATTCGCCACATGGCTCATATCATCACTTTCCTCTTCACTTTGGAGTAAGACGTTGTACTCCTTAAGAGGGGGGTGAGGTATACTTTAGCGCCATATTTAGGGCTAATTTAAGTTTTGACGCACAAAAAAACACGGACATCGAGTCCGTGTTTATGTACAATGCTTATAAATTATTTCAACTTTCACTCATAAGACATTTCATATTTGGTCAATCCGACAGCATTTGCGTAAAGCGCTGCCTGTGTACGATCTGCCACCTGTAATTTCGCTAAAATCTGACTGACATGCTTTTTCACTGTAAATTCACTAATAAAAAGACGTGAGGCAATTTCTCTGTTGCAAGCGCCCTGTCCTAGTTCGATTAAGACTTCCTTCTCTTTCGGGGTCAATTCATCTGTCGGACTGCTTTCACTCATTCGCATCTTATCTTCCATCAGACCAGGATCATAATACTTTCTTCCTTTATGGACCAACTGGATAGCAAATAGTAACTCTTCTGGCAATGCCTCTTTCAGTACATATCCGTCTACCAGCACTTCCTCAGCTTTCAGAAAATCCTCTCTGCTTGCAGATGATGTCAGCAGAATAAACTTACTAACGATTCCACGAGCACGCGCTTTCTTGATGACATCAAGTCCTGATTCATCCGCTAGCTTAAGATCAATGAGTACAAGGTCAGGCTGCGTCTCCTCAATCACAAGAAGCGCTTCTTGGCCGTTCGTCGCCTCTCCAGCAAACTTCACATTCGGTTGCATCGAAATAACGGATGCCAGCCCTCTTCTAACTAGAGGATGATCATCTACAATGACGATTTTCATTAGAAACGACCTCCCGCCCTAAAGTTTATGCATTCTTTAATTCAGCTACACCCACAGGAATGGAAATCAAGATTCTCGTTCCCATATTTTCATTACTGGACAGCTGGAAGTCGCCACCTAGCGACTGCGTCAAATATTGCATATTCTTCATGCCAAGCCCACTCGCACTATCTTCGGATTCAATCCATAACAAATCAGTATCAAAACCAACACCATTATCACAAATCAATAATCGAATCCAAGTCGGCTTCAGAGACAGTTCTACATCCACTCGACTGGCAGCACCATGCCTGATGGCATTACCAGTGGCTTCGGAGATAATCCGAAAAAGCGCTTTGTGGTAAGGATAAGGGAGACTGAAATCATCTCCCGTTATTTTTAATTCAATATCAACATCATTTAATCTGGATAAGCTCTTTAAATGTGATCTTACCATACCGAGCCATGTAGGCCCGCCACTCTTCTTGGAGCTAAGACTGTAGATCGTGATCCGCAGTTCTTTAGCAACCTTTGTAGCAGAGTCATGAATAAGCTCAATTTGTTCTTCTAGCTCATGATCTGACATTCTCTTCCACGATTCCTTCAGCGAATGCGTCGCATACACAATACCAAAAAGGCTTTGGGATACACTGTCGTGCATTTCATCCGCAATCCGGTTCTGTTCGTTCGTGATGATCAACCGGTTCTCAATCACACCAAGCTCATGCCTTTCAAGAATATTCGCACTTAGCTCAGATAAGAATATCAATTGTTGAATATACCATCTGCGGCCTTCCAGCCCCTCTGTAGACTCCAGCTTGAGTCCAATCATCCCTACAAATCGGGTGCTCATCCGTACAGGCATTAGCAGGAAATCTCCTAATCCCGGAAGATTTCTAAAAATAGGCTCTCGCTGCAATCTCCATTCATGTTCATGTTTTCCCAGTTCTGAGAATAAGAACTGTTCCTCTTCCTGCTGCCAGCCGGTCTGCCTGCTCTGCGGTGCTGGTTCTCCGCTTTTCTTGGCGAACCAAAACAAAGCCTTATCTAGCTTCGTTAGCTTAACAACATAATCGGTGATCACTTGACCGATATTCATGAAATCATGTTGGCTTGAGGTTTCCACGATATGGTACAGCGATTTGATATGCTCCATCGTCTCTTTCGTGCGAGCATTCGATTCTTCACGTTGCCGCTTCATCCGATTAACGATCTGCATTATTATAACCGTAAGTACCAGTGTTAGAAACAGATTCCCATTTACAAATACAATTTCCAAAAAAGTTTTGTTCGCAGAATTGATAAAAAAATAACAGAGCACCGCAAAAATACTGATGTAACTTAAAAGCAGCGACCATCCAAAATAAATGGACAATGAGCCTGCAGCAATCAATACAGGGTTTAGCACATAGAGCCTAAAGGAACTCTCGTACCCACCGGTAAACAAAGTCAATGCAATAATTCCCACCATCTCTATACTAACAGCCAGGACGAGAGTCTTTGGCCTGCTTCGTAACCTCCGATAAAAAAATGAGAACGTTTGTGCAAACAGAAAGAGTATGGCAATAACAAGGGATTTATAAATTACGGAAGGTCCCGTTTTATCTAGAAGATACATGAGCGATGTGAGGGACAAAGAGAAGTACCTGTAATACTCAATCAGTTTGTCTTCTGCAGTTGGTTTGATTTTCATCCCACCACCCTATTCTCCAGTTTTTTTGGAAAATGCGAGATTGTACTGTGCTCGATAAAAGCATCATACATGAGAAAAATCACAATAACAAGCTGACATTTCCCATGTTTGCGCTTCCATTTGAAAAATAGTTACAAAAAATTTATTATTTTTTTAGAAGATTTTATACCTAAAATTTGTCATTTCATCCACTATAGTTATAAAGAACTAACGTATTTATGTAATATTAATCCATAATTTTTAACATATCTCATAAAACGACAACAATTATATAATTATAACAATTCACATTGGGACTCTAGTAGTATGATGTCGATTTAAATGTTACTACGACAAAGCTGTGGCGCAATCCCCATATATTTTTTAAATAAACGCGAAAAATAGAATGGATCATTATAATGAAGCATGCCCGATATTTCTTTTACTTGTAATGGGGTATTTAGAAGCAGCTTTTTGGCCTCAGCCATTTTAAGACGGTGAATATATTCATGAAGCGGATACCCGCTACTACGCCGAACAAGACGACGAAGGGTAGACATCGAGATATGATGTTTTGCCGCAATTTGCTCTAGGTCCATTTCACCATAAATGCATAAATTCAGGTCCTCCCGAATCTGACGCATATAATCTGCCTGAGCATTCCAACTTTTTTCTTCTATTATAAAAGAACACTCCAATAGCATCCTTTCAACGAGTAGTGCGGCCCGATCCGCATCTGCAGGTTCTCCACTCTCCATTCGTTGTAGTACCTCTTCAAATAAGGTCGAAAGACCCATGATCGAATTCGCTTGGAACACATTCCCGCCAGCGATTAGACCCGACTCCAGCCATTCCGATACACGTGTCCCATTAAAATTAATATAATATTCATCCCAGCTCCCTCCAGGTGGTGGACCGAAATTGTAACTGTATCCTGGGCGAAAAAAGAATAAGCTGCCTTCACGCACCTGCTGTTCTTTCCCCGAAGTCTCCATATAGGTGCCACCACCTGATACTATGTAAACAATAGCCCAGTGTTCAAAAACTACGCCTGAACGGAATAACGTTCTTCCAGGCAAATGGCCGGCTTGTCCTACTCTAATATTTTTAAGCTTCAGCTTAGAGGACTCAACCTTCGGATCAATAATTCGTATTGGATATGGACTGATCATATAATCCATGCGCTTGGACATTATAGACATTCCCCCCTCTGTTTAGTAGTGATAAGGTTATTGTGAAGTTGATCATATTCTACATGAATAAGAGGTGTCCACGCTATGCTTAATCATTCTACACTACTGCTTCTGCCTAATCCGCGTGAAATCACATTGTCACAGGACTCATACCGTTTCCCAATAAGCGGAAGCATTGTGCTTCCTAGTACGGGAGAGGAAAGTTCAATGCCTGCTGCACAAAAGCTGCAAGCTGTGATTAAACAAGCCTTAAATCTTCATTTGACCTTATCTATTGGCACACGTCCAACGGTCGTATCCGCTTGTATCTTTAGCTATGTGCCGTCATTATCTGAGCAGGCATACGAAATAGTTGTTGATCAGAGCGGTATCGTTGTCTCCTATAGCTCACCTGTCGGTGCCTTCTACGCAGTAGCCACTCTGAAACAAATCATTGAACAAAGCGGCAGATCTATTCCTCATCTGCATATTCGCGATGAACCTGATTTTGGAGCGAGAGGGATAACCGTTGATATCAGCCGCAATAAAATTCCAAAGCAAGAAACCTTGTACCGAATTATTGACCTTATGGCCGATCTGAAGATGAACCAGCTTCAGCTATATATAGAAGGTACGCCGTTCGCGTACGAATCTTTCCCTCAAGTGTGGGAGCTTGAGACTCCAATCACAGGAGAGGAAATCCTGCTTCTAGATGCCTACTGTAAGGCGCGTTATATTGAGCTTGTTCCAAACCAGAACAGCTTTGGACATATGGAAGGCTGGCTTTCCCGTCCTGAATTCAATGCTTTAGCCGAAATTCCAGAGGGATTTATGCTTCCCAAGGAATTGTACATGGGGGATGTATATCCAGAGGGACTATTTATGCATCCCGGTACGTTTGATACCGAAGATCCTGCCGTGCTCCCTCTGCTAGAAAAAATGTTCGACGATCTGCTTCCATACTTCTCCTCTAATCAATTTAATGTAGGCTGTGATGAGACGTATGAGCTTGGTCTTGGCAAAAGCAAAGCGCTGGCTGAATCACAAGGTAAAGGTCAGATCTATTTATCTTTTCTTCAGAAGATTTATGAGCTTGTTACGAAACGCGGCAAGACGATGCAATTCTGGGGTGATATTATTATCCAACATCCCGAACTGATCCCTCACCTGCCTAAAGATATTATTGCTATGGAATGGGGTTACAGTGCGGAACATCCTTTTGAGTCGGATACCCTCAAATTCCGTGAAGCAGGTATTCCTTTCTATGTCTGCCCAGGTACCAGCTCATGGAACTCCATTACAGGGCGTAGCGACAATATGTTTGCCAATCTGCGTAGTGCAGCTATTCATGGCAAAAATAATGGTTCTATCGGCTATCTCATTACCGATTGGGGTGATCACGGGCATTGGCAGCATCTCCCAATCAGCTACACTGGATATGTTTATGGTGCTGCGCTTTCCTGGAATGTAGAGAACAATCTAGATGTAGACACTGCAAAATATTTAAATACATTCATCTTCGTGGATCGTTCCGAGGGTATTGGTCAACTACTCCTTGATCTCGGCAATTACTATCAGCTTGAATCCGAGATTATTCGTTCAAATGATACGGAAATGTCCCTGCTTCTTCGTACTAATCTCGACAATTTGTTAATTGTAGAGAAACTTACCGAAGAGCATTTCAACAATCTCGAAGAATACATGCTCTCTATCGAGGCACGTCTCTCGGGGCTTGATCTTCAATGTGATGATGCTGATCTTGTTCTTAAGGAACTGAGTAACGGAATCCATTTTGTGAAGCACGCTGTGCAGCTTGGAAGAATTAAACTGCAGCTGGCATCCGCGCCAGATTCGATTGACCCTAATCTGATTACGGAGCAAATCAATGATTTGAATGTTCTACTTCATCAATATCGTCTATTGTGGACCGAGCGCAACCGACTCGGTGGCTTAGATCAAAGTATTTGGAGACTTCTACGTCTTAGAGGTCAATACGAAGCATTGAAATCGAAGTAATTTCCTCATCCTAGCTGCAATTGGCGAGTCGAACGTTGAATTTAATGTTTCCGACTCGCTATGCGCAGCTCTTCATATTGATTTTCAAGCATTTCCCGCTCCCGCTTTTCATGCTTTTCTCTGCCGATTCCCTCTTTCATGCTTTCCTCATCCTCATAGATTTGCCACAGATCAGAGAACAAATAATCTTTGATTTCTACTGTTTTTCCATTCAATATCCCATTGGTCCAAATAAGTCCCGCAGAGGTACGCATCACAATGCGGCCGTCTGGCGTTTCAGCCTTTTGCCCCATTCGAATAGTCATAAGCATTTGTCCAAAAGTAAAGCACTCCATTCGTCCTTAAACCTCCTAAATTTTAGTTGTAATGGAATAAAGAGAAGGATATAATCAGGGCGAAAGAACCAGTTTTTTGCAATTTTATTGTAGGAGGGATGCAATGGATTGGCTAAATGATTACGAAGAAGAACTCCGCTTAGTATTTCAAGAAAGTAGAAAGATTATCTCCGAATTTCCTGAGCCTCTAAATTCACAAGGCATGTCCTATCTTGAACATTTTAACGTATTCAATGCGGAAAGCCACAAAAATTACATATGTTATCTATTACCCTTTTGGCTTCAGAAAAGCTGTGGGCTCTCAGCAGAAATTACCCGTCAAATGTCGATGGGCAATGTCTTCTTCATGCTATATTTTTTCATACAGGATGACCTGATGGACAGCAAAGAATCCTCTACATACGAAAGATTACCTTTAGCGAACCTACTCTATGTTGAATTTTTGAATATCTACAGACTTTTATTTCCGAATGACTCCTCTTTCTGGACATCGTTCAATCGTTATATCGCTCAATGGGCAGACAGTGTTAGTAATGAAACCACCAGTGATTATTTTCTTAATGATCGGATCAAGATCCCTTATAAAGCCAGTCCGCTCAAACTATCCAGTACCGCTGCCCTTCTGCTATCTGGTAAGGATTCTCTTGTACCGCAGTCTGAGGAAGTGATCGACTCTGTTCTACTTACACTGCAAATGCTTGACGACTATGAAGACTGGAACGTAGATTTATCAGAAGGCAGCTATAATTGTCTCCTCTCACTCACACGAAGCTATCTATCCACTGATAAAGCAACCACACTCACATCAAAAGAGGTCGAATTCTTCCTGTTTACAGCAAACGGACTACGTACCTATGCTGAGCTAGCGCAGGATACGCATCGCAAAGTAATGGCTTCCAGCTTAGATATACCTCATCTCCTAGCATTCCACTCCATGTTGGTGACGAACTTACAACAGATCTCAGATTCTATAGAAGCAGAAAAGCAGCTTTTACAAGGTGGAGGCTTGTTTTATTATTTGTCAAAAAATATACAATAAATCTATTATTTTGTAATAAAAAGAATAGATTTAGCACAATTGCTATGTTATATTATTAAAGGTAAATATATACATTTTGGAAAGGGTGATTATTATGTCAGAAGCAGTTCTTAGAAATCAAGTCATTCAAAAGGCATGGGAAGATCCAAGTTTTAAGCAAAGACTACTCGCAGATCCAAAAGCAGCTCTCCAAGAAGCGCTAGGCGTAATCATTCCCGACAGCGTTACCTTGAAAGCCGTTGAAGAAGGTTCAAATGAATTCTATCTTGTAATCCCACCAAGTCCATCATCAGATGTATTGAAAGCAACCGCAGCACCACGCGGTTCTTGGTAAGACAGCAGGATTAACCTCATAGGGAGTAGGAATCATCCGGAGCTTCTGCCAATGGCAGTATGGTAATGGATTCGGTTCCTACTCCTTTTTTGCTTGTAAATCTCACTTCACCTTGCATAGCTTCAATGATGCGAAAGGTGACCATCAATCCTAAACCTGTTCCTTTATTTTTCTTGGTGAAATATGGTTCTCCGAGTCGGTGCAGAACATCAGGGTCCATTCCTTCCCCGTTATCTTCGATGTGAATAATCACTTTATTATCTTCACCGTACACCGACATATAAATGAACCCTTCTTCACTGAATGATTCAATGCTGTTCTTGATAATGTTAATGAACGCCTGCTTAAATTTCGAGGAATTTCCTTTTACCCATAATTGGCCGGATACATCCAGAATCATTTTTCCTCCATTGATGTGACACAAGGGCTGCATAATACTCTCAATATGCTTGAATTCATCATATAAATTCAGACTAGAGATTGTCTCAAATTCTGGTTTAGCAAAGGTTAAGAAATCTGTAATAATATTGGATGCACGATCTAGTTCACTTAGGGCCATTGACATATAAATTTGCTCTTCGTTAACGGACTTCTCGCTAAGCAGCTGAAGAAATCCCCGGGTGACTTGTAGTGGGTTTCTTACTTCATGAGCTACGGATGCAGCAAGCTCGCTAATGATCTCCATTTTTTCCGAACGCTCCAATTCATTGTTGAAACGCTCTAGTTCTCTAGAGTAATTAACAACCTGTTGATGGTTATAGGCTAATCTTCGTTCCAGAATTACGATCAAGGAAATAATGAAAGCAACTAGCCCCCACTTCCACAAGAACAAATCATAATTCCCTTTTTGGATGTAATACCATAATAGCTCTGCAACTACAGTAAACGCAGCGGTTCCAAACCCAATGGCAAACACAATAGCATCTTTATTTCCTTTAAGAGAGAACATAACCACACATGCGATCAGCAGGATGAATTGGAGGATAAAGATAACCCCTATAATGGTGGTAGAAATAAAATAATAGAACTCAATAAAGCGATTATTTGATAGGAGATTGATTAAAAGACATAACAAACAAAAAGAAGAGTAAAGTACTTGAAATTGACGAAATTTTCGAATGATACTGAATTTACCACTACCGAATAATTTCTCAAATAAAAAGGTAAGCGCTGGGAGAAGTGAAAAAAGGGCTAAGTCTAGGCAAACGTTACTAATTGGCCCCAATTTATTATAAAAGGTATAGATGAAGGGGGAGTAGGTTATAGAAAGGATTCCGGTAGCCGCTATAACCACTGCTAGTGAAGCAACACTGGAGAAATAATCTCTGTTTATGTATAGAGCACTTATAAATAGAACGATAGCCACCAGAAAAAATGCGCAGCCCAAAATCACATCACTTAGTCCATTCTCAATATATTCATTAATTAATTGACTATGTTCACCGATCATTACACTTTTTTTAATTCCAATTCTGTCTTGCATGGTTTCTGTCCAGATATATAGTGTTTTCCCGTTATCTTCTTTACTTAAAGGCAACAGCAAAGAATAGTTATCCTTGATATATTTACGATTTTCCTCGAAGATCAAACGATCCTCCACATACACTCTCACATGAAGAGCATATAAAGTATCGATATACACCGAAGGAGACACATAACTTAAATCGGGTAAGGAAATGCGGGTCCAAGAAGAGGATACTCCTGAAGGTAACTCTGGGAGTTCCTTCTTAGAATTTACGTTCATCCAGCTTTGCTGGCCTTCACTCCACGGAATCTCTTGTCCTGCATTTCCTGTTTCATCCCCCCATTTCATTTGCCACTTTGTAATTTCTTGGGATGGATTTGGGTTCGCTGCCGATACAATAATAGAGCCACAACCTATCAGGAGGAGTGAAAGGGTGATTGTAATGTGGAGTATTCTAACCATCAAGCGCATATAGGCACCTCAGAAGGAAGTTTCAGAAACAATATTCTGTGTGTTACTACTTCGCTCACTATGCTACCCTTTCCTTCTAAAAAACGGAATAATCATTAAATTCTCCTAATTTTTTCTAGCCGTTGGCAATTTAATGATAATCTCCGTTCCTTCCCCCTTCTCACTATGAAACTCCGTTGTCCCTTCCATCGCCTCAATTATTCGGAAGGTTACCATAAGTCCAAGTCCTGTTCCTTTTGTTTTATTAGAGTAATAGGGCTCACCCAATCGGGCCAGTTCACTACCATTCATCCCTTCTCCATTATCACGTACACTAATCATTACATGGGCTTCGGATTTCCAGGCCGTAACTCTAATAAGTCCATTATCCTGCAAAGCTTCGATGCTATTTTTTATAATATTAATAAACGCTTGTTTAAATTTGGCAGATGATCCAATTACGCAGAGTTCCGACTGCAGGTTGAGTTCAATGACTCCCCCTTGCAAATTCGCAAGCGGAGCGAGAATACCCGACACATGCCGTAACTCCTCGGATACATTAAGCCTCTCAATGGTCTCTAGCCCTGGCTTAGCAAAGGTAAGGAAGTCTGAGATAATAACCGTAGCTCTATCCAGTTCTGCGATAGCCATCTGCATATATTCCCTCTCCTTATAATCTGAGCGTTCTCCTAGGATCTGAAGGAAACCACGGGTTACCTGTAAAGGATTCCGTACCTCATGCGCTACAGAAGCTGCCAATTCACTTATAATCTCCATTTTCTCGGAACGCTGTAAATCATTATTAAACGTCTCAAGCTTACGAGAATATTCAACGAGTTGTTCATGGTTTCTCGTAAACCTTCTCCCCAGAATGACGATTAAGGATAATACGAAAACCATCATCCCCCACTTCCACCAATATAATTGATAGGATTCTCTGGATATGTAGTATACGATCAATTCGACAAGAGATATAAATGCAAAGATTGTAAATCCTGTAGTAAAAACAATAGCATCCCCATTGCCGCGATAAGTATGAATAAACGCTAAGCTTACCAATAATATAAATTGCACAATCATAATGATGCCTAGAATATCAGCAGTCATGAATCTATAAAAGTCTTCCAGCTGATACGACAGAAGGATATTAATAACCATTAGTGAAAGACAGAATATAGAATAAACCAATTGAAACTTACGGAATCGGGTGACGATTTGTTTTTTCCCTGAACCGAATATTTTCTCAAAATAAAAGGTTACTGATGGCAACAAGGTGTACAATGCTAAATCAAAGAATACAAGCACGATTTTCCCATAATCCCCGAGGATGATCGGCAAAAACGAAGAATACGTAACCACTATGACTCCAATGGATAAGAGAATTAACACCAACAAAAATCCGGCCGTAAAAAATCCTTTTCTCAAGAATAATGAACAAATAAACAGGACAATAGCTATAAAGATAAACGTCATCCCAATGATGATATCCATTAAGCCCTGCTTCACATAAATGGACAACAGCTCACTGTAGCGATCTACTCTTATTTCGCCTTCTATTCCTAAATCTTTGCTTCCTCCGTGTGTCCATATGTATAGTTCCTTCCCTCCATCTTCTGTGGATAAAGGAATTAGAATTTTGCTGCCGTTGAAATTGTATTTATTCTCAGAATCATATACTAACGCGTTATTCACATAAGCTTTGACGCTATTTCCATATACCTTATTAATGAATAACGCGGATTTCTCGCTCATTTGCGGCAAAGAAAACCGGAGCCACGCTGAGGATGTACCTTTTGGCGTCTCTGGTTTGTGATTATGAGGCGTTACGCGAATCCATTCATCATCTGAAGCTGCTACAGCTTCTTCTACAGTCTCTGCTTCTGTATTTCCAAATCTAATCTCCCAACTTGGCAGCGCAGAGTCTGATGATCCAGCACTCACTATCGCCGCACCGTAAGGCACTATTGCTGTTAGCAATAGAAATAATAGCAAAGTAGCCGCTATCTTTGGTTTTGGCAACTTCATCGTAGCACCTCAGTAATTCATTAGTTGTTTAAATGATCATATATGATTCTTAATTTCGACAACCTTCGCACTATTCCTGCCTATTCTTGTAAATTTTCTCGAAAAAAGACGTTATTTATCGGCGTTATTTCCCTGATTATTTATAAAACGATTCGATCATAGGCAATCGGGTAAAGATACATATGAGAAGTCCAAATCTTAACCTACCGAGGGAGTGAACGGCTATGGAAGATACACCTAATAAAACTGAAGCCGATTTTGCATATGAACGTTATATACAAGCTGATATTGATGTAGAGGATGTTGTCAATGAAGATGCCGACCCCGTGTTGGTTGGCGATAAATATTTGGCGGCGGATATTGGTTTAAACCAACCTGAGGAAACACTCGAAAGAAATGACTTACTGGAATCCGATGCATTCCTCGCCGCTGAAACGGCAGGACTAACAAGTAGCGATAATGCTGAGGACGAGGAGCTGCTAGAATTGGAAGAGGAGGATCCGCCATTGGAAGATATTCCTGATGCAGATGAGGTGTATCCTGGATCCATCATCGACCCTGCTTCACCACCAGTAGATGGCATGCCTGGAACGGACGTCTTAAATGGATCACAGGGAGATTAGACTATATAAAGCCGCCGGGCTAGGATCCGGCGGCTTTATTTGTTTTTCAATATGAGCACTTTCTTCATTAAGGGTTACTCTTGAGCAGCCGGTTATTCTGCTGAACGCGCTGCTGCAATTTGAGAATCCAGCTTACGGGTCTTAACCAATACCGCTGCTACAAGCAGCATCACCCCATTGATCACAAACACCCAGCGGATCTGGATAAAAGCCCCAAGTAAGCCGCCTATAATAGGACCGGCCATTGTCGCGAGTTGAGATGCCGCTTGGTTGAGACCAAAAGCACGTCCGCGAAACCCGGGCTCAATCACTTGTACAATCATTGCATTTACAGATGGAAGCACACCTGCATAGAACAAGCCGTAGGCAAAACGAAGAACGGCGAATTCCACATACCCTGTAACAAAGAATTGCAGAATATTACCGATACCTCCACCGATTAATCCAATGAACAAGATCATCCCGAAGCCCTTCCGGCTTCCGATTCTCCCCCATTGCGGAGCCATTAGCACAGTAGCAATACCCACAGCGGAGAATACAATTCCTGAGCTTAGCGAGGCGCTGCTTTTGGCGATTCCCATGTCTAGTAGATGTATCGGAATAAGCGGCTCCAGAATCATAACAGAAAAGGTGCTTATCCCCGCCAGCGATAGCAAAGTCATAAATGCGCGATTGCTTCGCGCTTCCTTGATATCATCACTTACATGAGACCTCGGAGCAGATCGGTCAAAATTCTCTTCTTTAGCAAAAAAAGTAGCAATAAGTGCCGAAACGAGTACAATACCTGCTGAGAATAAAAAAGCAACCCGATTGCTTGTATAAAAGCTCACTACACCGCCGATCAATGGACCAATGATACTGCCCGTTGCTCCGGCTGTAGACATAATACTCAGCGCATAACCGGTCTTATCCTCAGGTGTGTTCGTAGCCACCATGGCTATCGCAGCCGGAACAAATCCAGCAAGCAATCCTTGTAGTACGCGCACGATCAGAAAGACGTAAGGATCATGCACGAAGTAATTAATCAGATATAAGGCTGCCAAACTGAAGCCCGAGCGAATAAGCATCGGCTTCCGACCATATTTGTCGGCGAGGGAACCCCAGTAGGGAGAAATTAAAGCGCTGGCTAGAAAGGTTATGCCAAAGCTAACCCCAGACCAAATTTCCAAATGATTCGTAACCCCAAGCTCGTCACTCAAAAAAATAGAGAGGAATGGAATAGAGATCGAATACGCCGTACTACAAAAAAAGACACCCACCCAAAGCACGATCAAGTTCCGTTTCCATGAAAAGCGCATGATCTACACATCCTTTCTTGATGTTCTCGCGGAAACATTCCTATTATTGTAAACCTCTTTTGAGAATGTGCCAATCCCACATGTCACAACTGACCTTTGCATGTAATGGGACAAAGAGGTTATTATGAGAAGTACCTACGAGATTATTCAAGAAAAAGGAGAGATTGATTAGTGAAGTCTACACGAGCAAGATCTGCTATCCTAATGATCATGTTATGCCTGGTGATGGTTATTGCAGCAGGTTGCGGTAATAAGCCTACCAATAACAATGCCAGCAGGAATAATGGAAGCAGCAGTGGAGCAGCAGGAAATAACGCAAGCAGCGAGACAAATGCTGCGGCTAACGAAGGACTCCCTTCAGCTACAGCAAGTCACCCCATTGTGACCATTGAGATGGATAACGGAGGCATCATCAAAGCCGAGCTTTATCCTGAAGTTGCCCCTAACACTGTGAACAACTTCATCTCACTGATTCAAAAAGGATTTTATGACGGCACCATATTCCATAGAGTGATCCCTGACTTCATGATTCAGGGCGGTGACCCTGATGGTACCGGTATGGGTGGCCCAGGATATAGCATCGCTGGAGAATTCTCTGGAAACGGGTTTACTAATAACCTGTTGCATACGGAAGGTGTTCTGTCCATGGCAAGATCGCAGGCTCCAGATTCTGCCGGTTCCCAGTTCTTTATTATGGATGCAGCTTATCCTAGTCTAGATGGAAGCTATGCCGCTTTTGGTAAAGTTACCGAAGGCATGGACGTGGTTAAATCCATTGTTAGCTTGAAAAGAGATGGTTCTAATCGTCCGGAAGAGCCACCAGTGATGAAGAAAGTAACCGTCGACACACTGGGCGTCACTTACCCAGAACCACAAAAGGTACAATAACAAGCAAAAACGCCTTCGGCGTCCTTAATGGACGCCAACGGCGTTTTTGCTTGTGAAAGACTAATGAAAGTACCTAAGCGTCTTATCCCCGGAGTGATCTTCTGCTAAGAGCATGTTGACTGTTACGCAGGAAAGTACTACGAGTATTTCTTAATAAGGAAATCCGCTCCTCTGCAAGCTGATTTGCCGCAAAAGAAGTAGGAATTCCGTTTAGACGTGAGATCTCTAGCACGCGGGTAATGTTATCGTAAATTTTTGCAACCTGTTTAAATGCACGTTCTTTATTATATCCATTCAGCTCATCTGCAATATTAATAACGCCACCAGCATTAATCACATAATCAGGAGCATACACAATGCCCATTTCGTGCAGAGTATCGCCATGATAGGCCTCTTTTAACTGATTGTTGGCTGCGCCTGCGATCACCTTCGCCTTAATTACCCTGAGGGACTCATCATTGATCGTTGCTCCGAGTGCGCATGGAGCATAGATATCACAGTCTGTACTGATAATATCTGCGGGATCGACTGCTTTGGCGCCGTAAGCCTCTACTGCGCGCCCCACAGCTTCTTTATGAATATCGGTTACGATAAGCTGAGCGCCCTCTTCATGAAGATGCTTACACAGCGAAAAAGCCACATTCCCAACGCCTTGAACGGCTACAATCTTTCCTTCGAGCGAATCACTGCCAAACGCTGCTTTGGCCGCTGCCTTCATCCCTTGGTATACGCCGTAAGCCGTAGCTGGTGATGGATTACCCGAGGAACCATAAGTAGGAGATGTACCTGTAACATAATCTGTCTCCTGATAAATAATGTTCATATCTTCTTCTGTAGTGCCAACATCCTCGGCTGTTATGTAACGTCCATTCAAGCCCTGTATGTATCTTCCAAAAGCACGGAACATCGCTTCATTCTTATCCTTCTTGGGATCCCCTATAATTACCGTTTTCCCACCGCCTAAATTTAGGCCGGATACTGCATTTTTGTACGTCATCCCTTTCGCTAATCGAAGCGAGTCAACAATCGCTTCCTCTTCTGTAGCATAGGTCCACATCCGTGTTCCACCCAGTGCGGGCCCTAATGTCGTGTCATGAATGGCGATGATTGCCTTTAATCCTGATGCTTTATCCTGACAAAATAACAGTTCCTCGTAATCGTCCTGCTCGAGTGTTGCAAACAATTCCATTCTTAATATCCCCTATCTCTTTGTTATATTCCAGATGTTGGTTGTTACTCTTACCTCTCAAAGTATTGTAGCAGAATGTGTCGTAAAACAAAAAGAACCACGTCACCCTTATAACTTTCAATGGATGACGTGGCTCTTATATGAATGCTACTGCACCGAACAGAGTGCAATTGTCAAAATGCGTTACAGCTTAGCAATTGTTTCTGTAAGAACAGGAACGATTTGCGATTTACGGGATACTACACCTCTGAGAAGTGCTTTATTGTCATCAAGCTTAACATTGTACGCCGTTTCTACTGCACCTGCAACACGACCCAGAGCCAGACCCACAGAATCGTTATTGAGGATATCTGTAACTACAAACAAAAACAGATCCAATTCTTTTTCAGCAATAATGGAAGTAAGTGCAGTTTCCAGTTCAGCTTGTTTGGAGAGAACATCATTAACATCCACCGCGTTCACTTGAGCGATTTCAACTTTATATTCACCCATTTTGAATTCCTTTGCATCCAAGGAAATCAGTTGAGCGATACTCTTGTCGCTAAGATCAGCTCCAGCTTTCAGCATGTCGAGACCGTAGCTTTCTGCATCTACACCAGCGATTTCAGCAAGCTCACGTGCTGCAGCTACATCTTCCGCAGTGCAAGTTGGTGATTTAAACAGCAAGGAATCAGAAATGATCGCAGACAGCATCAATCCGGCGATTTCATTAGGAATAGCAACTCCGTTTTCTTTATACAACTTGTTAAGAATAGTAGCTGTACAGCCTACTGGCTCAGCACGATAGTATAACGGATGTGCAGTCTCAAAGTTTGCGATCCGGTGATGGTCGATAACTTCAACCACGCGCACTTGATCAATGTCATTTGCACTTTGTTGGCGTTCGTTATGGTCAACAAGAATAACCTGATTTGCTTCACCAGCTACGTTCTCTACCAGACGAGGAGCAGCGACTCCGAAATGATCAAGCGCAAATTGCGTTTCACCACTAACCTCGCCCAGACGAACGGCCTCAGCATCCCAGCCCAATTCCTTTTTGAGTGCAGCATAAGCAATTGCAGAACAAATGGTATCCGTATCCGGATTTTTGTGTCCAAAAACCAAAGTATTTTCCATTTCCAATCTCCTTACTATGTTTTAGTGAGATTAATATACCATACATTGATAGCGGCTTCCAGATTGTGTGGTTTGAAAAATGCTTTATCGGCATTCAATTAGCCTCTTCTAAGGTTGCTCACGCCCTAGTCTTTGGAAGTGGTACCGGCTTGTCCTCCCCATGCAGTGGCTCATTATCCGAGAAAAGGTCCGGATTCTCTGTCAGCATCTGGCTTAGAATATCCGTCGTTTCTACCGTCCCACATACCCTGACTAACGCGTCTCCAAAGTTACCCTTGCGCATGGCACCGCCCTCTTCAAGCTCACGCTCCACCTTCCAAAAATGCTCCGACCAAGAGAGGCCACAATGTCTGCGAGAAGGCACCATGATTTCATCTCCAACCGGCGTCACCGTATATAGCTCCTCATGGGTATCCGTCATTCTGCCTGGAATATCGACCCACTCTTCAATGCCATGGATGAACGTATTCCGCCGAAGATCGACTCCCAGCAGTACAATTTCCGCCTTTCGATCAAGTAGCTTGCCCCATGCTGAACCACGGGCGCACGGCGTATCCCAGCGTTCATCCCCCGTAGTGAACTCCTCAGCATCTGCACCTAAAGCCGCTACAGAATGTGTCGGATGCCAAGAGCGAATAACACCTGGACGTTTACGGAATAACTCCGGTAATATCCCTACACAAGATGGGGAATCTTGAACAGAGAACCTTGGATTGTCTGCATTAATATAAGCCCATGTATGAGTTGGCAATACGAGCAGTCCATCCTTCATATATTCACTGAGTACATCCAGTACTGTGTTCGCGCCTCCATCTACTTCCCCAATGCTTTTTAATGACGAATGGACCAGAATAGTCCCGTGTGGATCAAGCTTTAGCTCCTGCAATTGTTTCATCAAACTAGTTGTTGTGTGCATTGTACACTCTCCTTATGTATGAACTGGATTTTATGATGCATAAACATCTACTTGCAAAAATCGCATTTTACTATTAAAATTATAGTAACTTAATAATACTCACTAAATCTTTTAAAGATCAAAATATAACTTACTCACATTTAGCATTTACATGGAGGTAATTACACATGACATTAACATTAAAAGGACTGCATCACGTATCCGCAATTACAGGTAAAGCGCAAGAAAACTTTAGGTTCTATACCGAAGTACTTGGACTGCGTCTCATTAAAAAGACAGTAAACCAGGATGATATTTCAGTGTATCATTTATTCTATGGTGATGAGAAGGGTAATCCCGGAACCGAATTAACTTTCTTCGAACTCCCGATGACGGGCCGCAACCGTGCAGGCAATAACAGCATCTCCGCGCTCTCCCTTCGAGTGCCAAATGATGCTGCACTTACCTATTGGGAGCAGCGTTTCACCGAGCTTAACGTAGAGCATGAAACGATTCAAACAATCGGTGACCGCCAGGCTTTAGCCTTCCGTGATCACGAAGGGCAACGTTTCATTCTAGTATCCGACGAAAATGATAATGGTGTTGCCGGCGGCATCCCTTGGGCTAAAAGCCCAGTACCTGCTGAATATGGGATTGTTGGCTTAGGTCCTGCACATCTTACAGTAGAAAGTGCAGAGCATACGGCGGTTGTACTGGAGCAATTGCTTGGCTTCCGCCGCAAAGGCACTTATCCTTCAACAATTGCGGGCCAGCCAGATGTGATTGTATTTGAGACTGGAGAAGGCGGATCAGGTGCAGAGGTTCACCTAGAGGAACGTTATGATCTAGAGCAGGAACATCTGGGACGAGGTGGTGTGCACCATGTCGCATTCCGCGTGGATAACGAGGAGGAATTGAAGCAATGGGTCGAGCATATACGCACAGCTCAGCTTCCTAACTCCGGATTCGTGGATCGTTTCTACTTCCGCTCCCTTTACTTCCGTGAGCCTAACGGCATTCTTTTTGAGCTAGCTACAGACGGGCCAGGCTTTGCAACAGATGAGCCAATGGAAAGTTTGGGCGAATCTCTTGCACTGCCACCATTTCTGGAATCGAAACGCCAGCAAATCGAAGCTTATCTGAAGCCGCTGGATACTCGGCAATAAGATTCTTCAGCTCACTTAATAAAAGGTGTGAGTCGCTGATGCGCTCACACCTTATTTTTTATTGAAGATCCGTTGTCTTGCCTACAATGTCTAAGAGCTCCGACAGAACTCGAATTTCATATTTCGGTTGAACACCCGACGTATTCTCTTTACCGAGCGGGTTAAACCAGCAAGTATCGATCCCATAATTGATTCCGCCTTGAATATCAGAGGTTAAGGAGTCCCCTACAATCAGTACTTTTTCCTTATCCGAAATTCCCAATTTAGCAAAAGCATAATCAAAAATCCCTGTCTCCGGCTTCTGACAACCAGCCTCCTCTGAAATAATGATCTGCTCAAATGTTTCACTAAGCGGTGATCCTTGAATTCTGGAAGTTTGCACTTCTTTAATTCCGTTCGTAATGATTGCTAATCGACAGCCGGCAAGCTCCTCGCACAGCTCGATCGCTCCCTGGATCAGAAAGGTTCCCTCGCCTAAGAAACGTAGATACGCTTCACTAAACGCCTCAGGATCTAGCTCCAGCGCATTCGCAGCGAATAACCGATTAAACCGTTCCACGCGTAATGCAGCAGAACTAATCTTCCCCTGCTCCAAATCACGCCACAGCGCATGATTAATCTCCTGATAACTGGCAGCATAATCCTCAGCACCTGTGGGCATCCCAACATGTAGAAATGCGTTAGATAACGCGTGACTTTCTGCCATTCTGTAATCAAACAGTGTATCGTCAGCATCGAATAAAATAACGTCGTATTTCATAAATATCCCCCAAAACTCTTTTCTCAAAAAGGTACTACAGTGATACAATCAAGTCAACTTATCAGTCAGACGACAAAAATTTACTTTTTTAAGGTAGTTTTAAGCGAATTGTGTTATTTTAAAAAGAAAACGGTGGTGAGCGTCATATTATACGTTTTATCGTTTCTAATGTCTTTTTCTATCGTCTACTTTCTAATTCCGCCGCTCGGCAGACTAGCTTTCCGACTCGATTTTGTGGACAAGCCTCGTCAGGACGTTGAGCGTAAAATTCATAGAGAGCCTATACCGCTTACGGCCAGTTACGCCATATTCATTGGATTCTTCATTACCTATCTGGTATTTGCCCGTGAATTCTCCATGGAAACCGTCGCGCTGTTTGCAGGGGGCGTACTACTGCTGACCATAGGTACCATAGATGATTGGTACAAAACAAAAGGTAAGGATTTCCCGGCACTGCCCAAAATGATTGTGCAGGTTAGTGCGGCTGTTCTTGTTTATCTTTCCGGCAACGCATTTACAGGCTTCTACAACCCATTCTCAGGGGATTATATCGTTCTACCCGTTGTATTACAGTTTCTATTGACGATTATCTGGATCTTCGGCGTAACCACTGTCATTAATTTCTCGGATGGTATGGATGGTTTGGCTGGCGCCTTAACTGCTATTTCGGCCATAACACTATTTATTGTCGCATTAACTAAGGGGCAATCCTCTTCTGCGATTATGGCGATTGCACTCGTCGGTGTCACCATTGCTTATCTGCGCTATAACAAACCGCCTGCCAAAATCTTTATGGGCGACGCCGGGGCTACCTTTCTAGGTTTCATCCTTGCGGTAATCGCACTCGACGGCGCGTTTAAGCAAGCTACGGCCCTGTCGCTGTTCATCCCGATTCTGGCGCTGGGCGTTCCGATCTTCGACAATATTTTTGTCGTCATCAAACGCTTTATCCAAGGCAAGTCCATTTATCAGGCCGACGCTACCCAGGCTCATTACCGCCTGCTTCGTGCAGGTTTGAGCCAGAAGCAAGTCGTTGCCGTGTTATGCTTGATCAGTGTTTGTCTATCCTTATCCTCTATCATTCTGTTGTTGATCGAGACTTGATGTATTATTTGCGGATTAGTATCGTACAAGAACAATCGCATCGGCTAGTCCATTGAAGTAATAAAAACGAGCAAGTTTCCAATCTGGAAACTTGCTCGTTTATTGTTTGAAGTTCATACTTCTTCAAGCCCATAACTCTGCAGCCAAACACATCATCCAACAACTCACCCATTACTCTCTTGCGTAAACTCGGCTAACCTACGGTAAATTCCTATAATTTCCTCCATAGGCATCCTCACTAATCCACTGGAAGAGGGAGCTACAAATTCACGTACACCGTCTACCTTCGGAGGTACATCCCCTTGAAATCCCCAGTTTGCTTTAGTCCTACGACTAAACTCTGTATATACACCTTTTCCTACAAAACAGGCGACCTGTGGGCGATACAATTCCAGCTTGGAGCGAAGCAATTCTCGGCCCTCATTATATTCCTCACGGGTAATATCGTCGATTCCGCGTGTAGGCCTGGAAACAATATTTGTAAAACCATAACCCAGCTTAAGTAGTTCCCCATCCTCAGACGCGTCGTATAGCCGAGGAGTAAGTCCTGAATTGTGCAAGATTCTCCAGAAATTATTTCGTGGATTCGCGTAATGGTGCCCTACCTCACCTGAACGAATACTCGGGTTAAAACCAATAAATACAATCTGTAATCCGTGATCTAGGTGATCAGAAATTCCATCCATGTGAGTATGCCTCCTAACCAAACGATGTTCTAATTCTACAATGGGGTATACACTTTAAGACAGGAAGCCGGAATTGGGTCCGCCAGCCATACCTCATTACCCGCACAATAAAAAGTTACACCCATTTGACCAGCGCTAATCGTATCAACAGTCAGTAGAATCAATTTCCCTCTGCGGCTTCCGGCCAGACTGGCAAAATGTGTCCCTTCGGACAAATGAACATATTGACGTCCCATCGATTGGAGTCCCTCTTCCAAAATAACTGAAAGAACGCCAGCATGAGTTCCATGATAAAGCGTAGATGGCGGAGTTCCCGGATCATAGGAAATTTTGGTATGACTATGCCCGTACCGAGCTTTGATTCGATCTCCATTGATTTCAAATCGTTGCTTCTCGCAGCCTGCAACCACTTGCTGAATATCTCCCACAGTCACCTCAGACCATCTAGGAGCTTTCACAAGTACGGACAACAAATCGTCCAATGTACAGGAACCATCCTCAGGATCCAAAATAAGGCCATACTGCTCTGGAATATGCCGGAGCAATTTAGTCATAAATTTACTTAACGACACTTCTGTAGCATTGCTTAACATTATATTTCTACCTCAATTCATAACTCATTTCTATTCTATTCTCTACAGCCGTGGATCTACAGGATCAGACTCCAAAGACAGCGCAGCAAGCACACATTCATGTACGCGTTCTATCGGCTCTTTACGAATAAAACGTTCCACCGATTCCCGGCTAAGCGCACATTCCATTAAGGCATTTCGCTCTTTTTTGCTTGTTTTGCGCTGCTTGAGGCGTACAAGATTGTCCGGCTGTAAATAATCTATTCCATAGATAATATGCAGATATTTACGCCCTCTCACCTTGAGTGCAGGCTGAACCAGTTTATCTCCATTACGTGTTATAAACGTTTCCGGTTTGATAACAATCCCTTCATGCCCATCCTCCGTCATCTCTTCCCACCAACGGATTATCTGTTCCTCGTCCGCTTCATTACAAACCGTGCGGTATTCAGTCTCCATAAATAAAGGTGACAACTCCGCTAGTTCACGATTATGCTCCATATGCCAAAGATGGCTGTGCTCAAAGAAAGTTTGTCCGCTATGCGCAAGCGTGTGGAAGGGAGCAATCTTAATCCCCTCTAATCCACTTACGTCCCAGCAATACTTTTGGAAAGCTTCCTTAAAAAGATGAGCATTCTGGAGCTTCTCCTCCATTTCCTGTATCCACGAGGTAACATCTCGCCCTGATCTTTCAGCCTCACGCAGCTTCTCCAAAAGATGCTCCCGATCTAACAGTGCTGCTTCAGCCACATGTGCATATTGGGAGGAAATCAGCTCACGCGCTTTCAAGTTCCACGGTACGATCTCCGCATCTAGGAGCAGCAAATCCGTGTTATTTTTCGCAAAATAATTCGCCTGCACGAGATCCGCGTTCAGCCTACGTAACACTTCAGATTCAGTATCCCTGTCAAAAAAAGCTCGGCCAGTACGTGTATAAATCGTGCCTAACGACGGCCTGCCCACATATGGTAATGCCGCCTCTTCATCCCGGAATAACAATAGGATGGCCCGGCTGCCCATATGCTTTTTCTCCGCGATCATTGTCTTCACACCTTGTGCGCGGAAATAAGCAAAAGCTTCACGCGGATGCTCCAGATAGTTCTCATCTATAGACACTGAAGGCGGCGGACTCATGGTCGGTGGGATATATACCAGTTCCTCAAGTGGAACCGTAAAGTGGGAGACCGTGTCTATGGCCGCTTTAACGAATTCTCCGCGCACAGTTATTTCACCATAAAGGTCAGTCTGGACTGAGTAGCCTTCCACGAATTTACGCAGGTTAGGCGGTGAGAATCTCCCCCGCTCCCAACGTATTAACGGACTGTCCGGATCACCTGCATAATCGCGTTTCGCTCTAACACTAACAAATTTCCCTTCAGGGTAACGGTACGCAGTTAAAGATCCGCCAAATACAGCACCCTGGTCGATGTTCACTGTATTTTTTACTACGGTTGGGAAAGGTCTAGGATCATGCCCCCAGACGATGATCTCCCCAGATTCGTGTTCGACATACCATTCTTTCCTTACAGGAGCACCCTTGCCATCCATTCCATCAGTGTCCCCATATCGGCAGAAGTCCTGAATCCGTTTGGACTGCTTGCCGATAAATTCATCGCGAATTCCGGCATGGGTAACTACGACCCGCCGCACGCCATTGCAGCCAAACAACAAGTGGCTAGGCGCGGACAACAGAAACTGTTTAAGTTCATCCCTAAGCCTTTTTGCTTCCTCATCGCCTGCTTCTAGCGCAAATGCCTCCAGCTCAGCGGCGATATTCTCGTCTCCGTGACTTAATGTAACTTTGCGACCATCCAGGTAGCGGGCGATTTTCCAGCCATGGTTGCTGTCGATCATGCGGGCGATTCCAGCATCTACATGCTTTTTCCAAAACCTCATCGTCTTCAGCGATTCCGGGCCCCGGCTCATCACATCCCCCACAGAAATTAACTGCCTACCCTCGGGGTGTTTGTACAACCCTTTCTCGTCTTCCTTATATTCCAATCTTTCGAGTAGCTCGATCATCTCTTCATAACAACCATGAATGTCGCCGATTATATCAAGTCCCTTATCGATTTCAACCCAAAGCGGGTTCTGCTTACGTTCAAAAAGTACTGACTCCGTATTTTTCAAAAAATAAGTCGAGGCAAAGCCCTCGTCCTTAACACTCCGTAGCGAACGTTTGAACTGTCCATATTGTTGCTTGACCCGCTGGCGTCCTCGTGGATGCTCACGCTGTACATCCCGCTCCAGCAGCGTTTCCTCTGGAACATCGAGCACCCAAGCCATACATGGAACATTATACTTATCTGCTAAATCTAAATATTGCTTACGGTATTCCTCTTGCAGATGTGTAGCATCCACCACCGTCAGTTTTCCAAGTCGGCAGCGCATGGCAATGACTGAATTCATTGCTTCAAAGGCTAGACTTGAGAGCAGCTGATAATCATTAAAAATAATATCTGCTTCTTCGCGGGGGCGATTTTTCCAATCCATAAAATCAGTGTCGCCAAGCATGCTACGGAAATCATCCGATGAGACGATTTCTGTCTGCAACAACGTGCCTTCATCTACTAATCTACGCAGTAAAGTGCTTTTGCCGCTATTGGAGGGACCCACCAATACAATAATTCCTGCATGCGGAAAAAGAATGTTTCGCTGCTTTTCTTTTTGCTCTTCTGTAGTCATTACAATGCTCCCTCCTTCCTAAATATCGCCATCTGCGTCGGGTATCCAAAAGCGTCAGAACCCTCGCCAATTCCTTTAAAATCAACCGAATAATCAAAGGAGCTCGTCCAGTGCATACACCACTCGGAGAACTCTGCTCGTCCCCATTCAAAACGGTGATCACTATGCCGCATTTCTTCCGATTCCATCTCATACACCTCGTTATAGTCCTTGTTCGGTGTAGTCAGGATCAATACCTTAGGACTATATTCCGCCAGAATAGTCTCCATCACTCGAGCCAGCCTATATTCGTCGATATGCTCAATAACCTCACATAGAATCATAATATCCTTGTTCCGCAGCGATTCATCGAAGTAGAACAAAGAACCTGTAACAGGCGTCGGCACGGTAACTCCTTCTCGGTCTTCAAGCTTAGAGAAGCGGTCTATTGCGCGTAGCTGTGCGTTTGCGGAAGGCTCAACCGCCCAGATCTGCTTAACGCCCGGCACACTTCCGAGCCTTGCCGAAAGTTTTCCTTCGCCGGAACCAAAGTCAACAATACTACTCTTGAAAGCCAACCCTTCTACTGTTTCTGCAATCGCCGCATAACGCAGATCATTTAATCTAATTTTAGGCTCAGCTGAAACCTCAGCAGGAGTAACAGCCACCTTTTCAGAAGAAGGGGTGGATTTCTCACCATCAAATTGCTTAATAAGATTAGCAAATCGTAGTGACCGCTTGAGAATTAACGCACGCAACGGATGACTATCCAACCAACCTTCGCCATAACGCCTGATTTTTTCAATCTCATCATCACTGATAAAATAATGCTTATCATCATCTAATGCCGGAATCAGAATGAACAGTTGACGAAGGGCCGTTTGCAGCGTCTGTTCTCCCCGCAGCCTAATGTATCGTGCAGAACTGCGGCTTTTTAAATCAAAAGAATACACTGCATCTCCTCTTTCAAGCTCAAGCTCGTAGCCAAGTGCATGAAACAGTTCCTCAATCGTGTGATCAGGCAGGTTCGATGCTACTGGGCCAAAGGACAGCTCCAATTGAAATTTGTGATCTACCCAAGGCAAAAATACTTCCTTAGGCTTTCCATTAAGAGCTGTACCTAGCGCTGGACGGATATAAGAGCAGAACCGGCTGCTCGTAACAAACTCCCGATCGTTAATATATTGTGTGATGTCATTATGAGCTGTATTTCCTTTAACTAGAGCTATTGGATCTGGTGTGACATAGATAACGGCCTCTGTCTCTTCGTCGGAAGCTGCAGTGAATACTATACGCACTCTAGCTTCTTTATCGCTCCTGTCATATAAATTATGCGGGTTTTTAGCCAGCAGATGGGACAACATCCCTGCTCCTGACCCCGTCGCCTTGATAATCAAATGCATAAGCTTCATCTCTCCTTAATTAACAATTATTGAATTGTGAACTTACCAGTTCCATTGCCCCGTTTCGCCCCAGACCTCTATCAGTGCTGATCGGAACAAGATATCTAACGCTTCATCCATAACACCAACACTCTGTTCAAAAGCAGAAGCAACCGCCTCGTAATGAGCAATTCTCTCCTCCAAATAAGTATTGATAACATCCAAGCGCGGCTCCAGATTTAGTTCATCACCGGACATTTTACGAGATAACAGGTTCTGCACGGCTTCCTGTAATTCTGAACCTTGTGGAATCAAATCCTGTACAAGCACATTAAAATCGAGCGGAGGCACTTCGTTGTATTTTTCAATCCAAGCGCATGCTAAGAGTGGTCTTAATACGTAAAAATATTTCTTGATTTTAACCTCACTGCCTTGCAGATAATCCCGGTAATTTCCTCGCGCCATGTTCAAATAGTGGTAAATGCATGATTTTGGTGAAAAGCTTTGTGGCGAGAGTTCACGGATACTTTCGGCTACAGCGTATTTTTCTTCATAGCGAATCGGTGATTCTAACCATTCCAGTAGAGGCGGATTAGATTTCCGAAATAGATTAAGCCCCTTCTTCAAGTCCCAACCGTTAATATCAAGCATGTCACTGATCGGCCGTTCTATTACATCCCTGTGCTCAAAAATAGATAAATATGCCTCAGGTCTTCGTATGTATAAGAATCTAACATCATAATCACTATCTTTGGATGGAAATCCCCAAGCCCGGCTCCCCGATTCACACGCATACAAAATGCGGACTTGTTCTTCAGATTCAATGGTCCGAAGCTGCTGAATGATCGATTGATGTATTTCCGACATATTAACCCCTCCCTTAAACCTTCTAAATATGCAAAAAAGACCATGGACTCCATCGTCCATGGCCGGGCTTCACCTAAATACAGAACTCCTTACCGGTTAATATAGCGTTGTTGATTCACCGGAAATGAATACACTGATTCTAAGGTTGACCTGTAAGCCAAGGTAACAGATGGACGCAAATATGGATAAGCATTATACGATGGCTGATTATTCATATTGTTATTCATCTGTCCTTACCCCCAAGTCAAATTATATTTTATTCAGTACCATTTCATCCTTAACCTATCTCCAAAAGCATAATCCAACTATCCAGTTTCTGTCAACCAGTAGTCTTTTTCTGTAATCTTTTACTTACCTTATTTGTAGCTTATTTCAGTAATACCTTCAGTTCAGGCGTCATATCCGATGCTTTTAACATTACGAAATCGCTATAACCTTCCTTATACAGCAGCTTCACAATGTAGTTGCCATTCTCAACTCCATAATTGAAACGATGATCTAAAATATCCGTTAATAGTGCCTTATCCTTCGTAACAACTGTAAGATTCTTTTCACGTGCAAGCACTAATCTTTGTTCAGGACTCGTAGGATTCTTAGGTGTTTGCTTATCCATAAAGTCATCTTTTACAATCTCTGCCGATTGTATATCTTCAGCGGTTGTTCGTATTTTTTCGGCATAGCCTTTTTCGTTCATCCACTTTTCAAGCTCATGGAAAGAAGACTTCCACGGATAATAATAACCATAACTTGAAGAAACTTGGTTGCTGTCCTCTTTTGCCTTTACCTCTGTTTGGATACCAGCCACATCAGGTTTCCCGTCCTTATCTATCTGTACTTCGTAGGACATATTCGAAATTTCGCGTTTGATAATCTCTTTTAGCTCTGAAATTTCCTGAGGATCAGAGATGGCTACTTTTTTATTCCTGTTAGTAACCCACATATAATCCAGGTCTTTGTCTAAGAGAGCTAAATTATACTTTTCATACTTGTAAGCTTCGGTATCCTTAACCGCCTTGAGCTCTGATTCAAACCCCTTATTAGGGATCCAGTATTCCCTCACTAGCTTGTGACCGTTCTCCAATTGATAGGCGATGGTAAAATATTCATAAGCGTATTGTTGTGAGGTATGTTCTGGACGTACCGCAATTACCGCTTGATGAAGTTTACGGACAGCTTCTATATAATCTTTATCATCGGAAAAAGGGTCCTGCCCCATATAGGGTGTAGTAGTGTACAAATCATCCGTGGGGGTATACCAACGGTAGTTAGACCCCATATACACACCACTAATCTTATCACCGGAAGGTACTCTAGCTTCATACCCGGTAACACTTGATATCGGGATATACAGAAGTAACCCCAGCATTACTGCATAAACCGCAAACTCTGCTAACACTTTACGCGTCATAATCTGCCATGTTTTCCGAATAATCATTTCCGCAGCAACATAGCCGATAATGGCTCCAATGGCATATCCACTAATTACCCAGCCCATTTGCTGTTGCTTCATTTGTGCAAAATAATTCCCGGAAATAAGCATAGTACATAACATAACCCCTGCTTTAAACAGCGGGTTGAAATATCCAAAAGCAATAGCCTGACCCGCTTTTTCCGTATTACGTTTACGGTATAACAGGTAGGATAATCCAATAAATAAAAGGGACAATACTCCATAAATCCACAATTCTGTATTAGTAAATGGTTTGCCGGTAAAATAATACACGATATGAACAAACGGAGACCACATCTGCAAACTAGAATCACGGAAGTTTACATTTGCATTTGCATAACCATAAAGATACATGACTAAATGGCTATTGATTAATGAGATCAGTACAACAGGAAGAATAAGCAAAATATAAATGATAATTCCCTGAAGAATAGATTGGCCCGTGCATATTCCCACAAAAACACTAAAGCAGAAGAGGAACAAAGTCAGAATACTAACTGTGATACACCATTGCCAAATATCTGCGCCCTGAAAAATATAAAAATTACCACTCCATCGCTTAACAACCGCAACCACCCCTGCAGTTAACCAAACCGGCACCAACAGTAAGGTAAGTCCACTTGTCAGATGAGCCGTAAATAAATGCTCTCTGCGTAAAGGCAGGCTATGCCATAGATCTGATGGAGATTTTGCCTGAAGGTATCGGAATAAAAAGAGTCCAGCAGCAACAGGGATCGTAATAATGAACAATGCTTGCACATTACCAGAGATGCGGAATAAATGATCGATTTCCTGCGGTTTTGCATTTGGATCGATACTCATAAACAGCTGCAATGGAAGTGCGAACATTAGGCCAAGTGCATATATAATCCCTATCCAGCCATGCTGGCGGAAATTCTGGCGAATAATACTGCTATTAAAGTAGTATCGGCTGCGCGTCATATCCGACATCCCCCATTTCATAAATAAAGATCTCTTCTAACGTTAATGGAAGCAAATCGAATACGTATGGCTCGTACACTTGAAAAGCCGCTTTAATTCGCTCACGATCCCCTTTTACTATGTACAGGTTCACGCTCCCCCGGCGTTCTTGATGTAATATTTGCAGCTTCGCTGCTAACGGAATTTCATGCCGTTCATCCCGGAAGGCCACTTGAATCTTATGTGTATCCGCCTTAAGATCATCCAGATCCTTCTCAATCAGCATCTTCCCACCATGCATAATCCCAACATGATCACACAGATCTTCGATCTCACGAAGATTATGTGAAGAAATGATTACCGTCAGCTCGCGTTCAGCAACCTCCTGAAATAGCAGGTTTTTGATCTGGCGCCGCATTACCGGATCTAACCCGTCAATCGGCTCATCCATAATAAGCACATCTGGCATACAGCTTAAACATAACCAGAATGACGCTTGACGCTGCATCCCTTTGGAGAAACGACTAAGCTTACGCTTCTTATCGAGCTGAAAGACGGTCCCCAAATCATCAAAACGCTTCTGATTCCAGCTCGGATAGATCGAGCGATAGAAGGCTGCCATTTGCAGCATGGTGGATTGCGGAAAAAAGTAAGGAGAATCCGGCATAAAAATAACCCGTTGCTTAGTCGTCGGGTGTTCGAATACCGCTTCACCATCCACCTTCACGGTTCCCTTATCTGGAGAGAAAATGCCTGCCAAGGTCTTCAGCAGCGTAGTTTTACCCGCGCCATTAGAGCCGAGCAGCCCATAAATCGTCCCTTTACGTACCGTTAAAGAGATATCGTCTACTGCCTTCTCCCCTTGAAATAACTTACTGACGCCTCGAATCTCAATCATCACTTTTCCCCCCTTCTCTCTGCTTCTCCACTTGCTCATACAATGAACTAATCTCAGCTGCGGTGAACCCAAGGTATACCGCTTCCGCCATCAGTCTAAGCAACTCAGCACGTACTTCGGCTTTTTTAATCTCATTCTGTTCTTTTTTCATTGGGGCTACAAAACTCCCTTTCCCCTGCAGTGAATAGATATACCCCTCACGTTCCAATTCACGGTAAGCCTTCTGAATCGTATTGGGATTCACGGTTAGCTGCTGGGATAATGTCCTTACCGAAGGCAGTTGTTCATCAGTCTGCAAAATACCATGTAAAATCATCTCCTTGACCTTATCGGTCAGCTGCTCATAAATCGGCTTGCGACTGCGAACGTCCAATTCGAACATAACCATCCTCCTTTCACTGTCTTCCCTTAGTTCATGATGATGTGTATTAACTGTACTACTATTATTAATACAGTTTAATCTTTATGTCAACGCAAAAACCCCCACAGTTATAAAAAAACTGTGGGGACTTTTTCTCATGAATAGACACTTTATTAGCCAGAGGTGGTATTCATACCCTCGTCTCTTGATTCAGAAAAATTCGAGTGCGCTCCTGCTGTGGATGATCAAAAATCTGCTCTGGTGTTCCAGACTCCGTGATCTCACCGTTGTCCATGAAAATCACACGATCGGCCACATCACGAGCAAAGTTCATCTCATGAGTGACAACAATCATCGTCATATTCTCCTCAGCAAGTAGACGGATGACGCGTAGTACCTCGCCCGTCAGTTCAGGATCAAGCGCGGAAGTGGGTTCATCGAACAATAGAATATCAGGATTGAGCATTAATGCTCTCGCAATAGCAACCCGTTGCTTTTGTCCACCCGACAGCTTTGCAGGATACACATCCGCTTTTTCAGCAAGTCCAACCTTAGAAAGTAAGTTCTCGCTTCTAGCCGTAATCTCCTTCACGCTCTCCCGTTTCAACATCCTTGGAGCTAGCTCTAGATTGCCCCGCACTGTTAAATGTGGAAATAGGTTAAAGTGTTGAAACACCATTCCCATGGATGCCGTAATCTCACGAATACTTGCTCCACTAGCATATTTTCCATTCTCCACAAGCGGCTTACCTTGGATGAAGATGCTTCCTCCCGTAATTTCCTCTAGATGTACTAGACTACGCAGCATCGTACTCTTACCTGAGCCTGAAGGTCCGATAACAGCGACGGCTTCTCCCGCCTGGATATTGAAACTAACCTTCTTCAACACATCCAATTTGCCGAAGGATTTCTGTAAATCACTTACTTCTATCATGTTACTCATATTCAGACAGTCCCTCTACTCGAATTTAAAACGTTTCTCCAGTGCTTTGAAGAATAAAGTGAGCACCAGCGTCATCAGTAAGTAAATCACTCCCGCCACTACAAAGGGGGTTACAGTAAAGTCTCGATTTACTGCTGTTTTGGCATAGTTCAGTAGCTCAGGTACAGCAACGGCATACAGCAGAGCCGTATCTTTGACCAAGGAAATCGATTCATTGGCCACGGCTGGCAAAGCTACCCTAAACATTTGAGCTAGAATTACCTTGCGCAGCGTTTGCCATTTACTCAGTCCGAGTACTTTGGCTGCTTCATGCTGCCCTTTATCAATGGAGAGCATACCCCCACGGAAGATCTCCGCGAAATAAGCCCCATAGTTAAGAATAAACCCAAGACTCGCCGCAACGAAGCGGTCCATGACCAGATATTCCCCGATCACCGGAATCTGTGGTAAACCAAAGCAAAAAAATAACAATTGCAGTAAAAGTGGTGTTCCCCGCATGACATAGATATAGGTATGTGCAATCCAAGCCACGGGCTTGATCACACTCTTCGCCATCAAAGTGACTAGGAACCCGAGCGGAATCGACACCAAAATAACAATAAGAAACAATAAAATAGTTGTACGCGCGCCTTCTAACATCGGCCCGGAAATTTGTATTATATAATCCATTTTCATTTCTCCAATAAACTCTGTATATTGACCTTCTATTTTAATACCTTATTCTCACCAAACCACTTCGTGGAGATCTTCTCAGCCGTTCCGTCGTTGTTCATTTCATCCAAAGCCTTTTGAAGTTCTTCCAGTAGTGCCTCATTGCCTTTCTTAATTCCAATACCGTACTGCTCAGGAGCAAGCGATTCATCTAGTAGCTTAAAGGTATTAGGCTCTTTTGACATATAATATCTGGCTACCACTTCATCAATGACTACACCGTCCAGGCGCTTAGTCTTCAAATCTGTGAGCGCTAGCACATTATCCGGAAATTCCGACAGATTAGCAATTTGGTCTTTAATCGGATTAG
Source organism: Paenibacillus sp. FSL R5-0744 (assembly GCF_037972555.1). Lineage (NCBI taxonomy): Bacteria > Bacillati > Bacillota > Bacilli > Caryophanales > Paenibacillaceae > Paenibacillus > Paenibacillus sp. FSL R5-0744. The sequence continues at coordinate 1,028,819 of NZ_CP150228.1, read as the reverse complement.
CATTTAATGCATCGGCAGCGGAAGACAGACTTTGAAGTCCTACCTCTTTACCAGCCAAATCCTCAAGCTTTGAAATAGAGGAATCCGCTAATACGACTACAACCTGACTATTCTCAAGATAGGGCTTAGTGAATAACACCTTTTCCTTACGTTCATCTGTGATGGTATAACCATTCCAAATCATATCAATGCGCCCGCTATTCAGTTCTGACTCCTTAGCTGACCAGTCAATAGGCTGAAAAGTGATTTCTTTGCCCATTTTCTCAGCTGCAGCTCCGGCATAGTCGATATCAAACCCAACAATTTCATTATTCTCATCTCTAAAGCCCATCGGAGCGAACTTATCATCAATCCCGATCACCAGCTTTCCATCCTTACTCCCAGAAGACGAACAGCCTGATAAAGCTGCAATAACCATGATCATAAATAAAACTAAAAGTGCATTTTTCTTCATCTCTTTTATCCCCCATCGTTGACACAGTGCTGTGTGCTTTAGTTCGCTAATACGTTATCAGAGTATCATGATAACATGACAAATTAACTACGTCGATAGATTAGAGAAGCCTACATGTGTCAAATCTACAAAGATTTCAGACAACAAAAAAAAGACGACAGATCAAATCTGCCGTCTCAACAATATGAATGATTTAATTTCACTATCAGATTTAGCGCTTATCGTTCCAAAAATTGTTAGGCTCCATATCTGAAGTAATAATATGAAACGCATAGCCTTCTTTCTTCAGCGCCGCTAGGATGCGTGGAAGAACTTTAAGTGTAGCCTTTTGATCATGCATTAGAATCACCGGGCTGCTCTTCTTCAGACTATGAACTTCTCTCATAACCGTATTATAGATGGAATTACTATCGTTCTTATATCTCCAATCCTCAGAGTCAACGTTCCAATCCCACAGATGGTACCCTTGAGTTAGTATCTTATCTCTATAAGCTTTTGTTAAATAAGGCTTACTACCATAAGGTGTACGAATCAGCGTTGTACTTTGACCTGTAATCTTCTTCAGAATTGCATTATCGTCATTCATCTCTTTCAACGCAGAAGCTGGAGAAGCATAAAATTTATCTTTCACATGTGTCATGCCGTGCAAAGCAGGTGCATGTCCATCTTTCACTAAGCGCTTCACTTGAGACGCGTGTGCGTTCATGTTATTTCCTAACATGAAGAAGGTTGCCTTCGCATCATACTTCGCCAAGATATCAAGTAGTTGAGAGGTTGTAGCGGATGGGCCATCATCAAAGCTAAGATATACAACTTTCCCCTTTGTGCCTGTCGTCCCTGTAGGTACATTTTGTTGCAAAGCCTTTTTATGTTGATTCACGAATGCAGCATCGTCTAATTTAGCCCCGGAATTATACACTCTTAATAAAGATTGAGCTGGCTTAAACGAAATTGAAAATCCAAGATGAGAGGTCATCTTCACAGGAACCATCGTTCTACCATTTTCCACAAATGTTTTCAGCGGAATAGTCTTTCCATTAGGGAGAAGAGCTGTTGCATGATCATTCAGCAGTTCGATGGAACCGTTGTTCCCTTGAACATGAATGCCAACACCCTGAAGGGTAAGATTCAGATTCAGTTCTAGGGACAAATCACGCAGTGAAACATAATATGTATCCTTTATCGACACTGCATCAATTTTAGTTAATTTATCGTTCACCCCTAATTTCAGGGATCCTGCTGCACCCGCTGCATTCACTGTATCTATCTCTCGTACCAAACCCGTACATACGAATAATACTACAAATAATAGCCACACTTTCTTTTTAAACATCTCAAAAAATCTCCCATCTCGTATATTTACCTATAACATTATCATAGATTAATAGATAGAAATTTGAGAGATTGTAACTTAATACAGAATAATTTGTTACCCTTTTTAAGGCTTGCAGATATTTCGACAAAATTCATCAAATACGGATTTCGGCCAAATCCTGTCACACCAACAATAAATGGTTAAATTCCAATCCTTTTGCACAAAATAGATGTGTCTAAATTAGCAACTTTAGTAAATTATTGAACAAAGTTTGAACAGAAATAAATAACCATTAAACAGCGTGGCTACAGTGATCTTTATCATATCATTAGGAACTTGTAACAAATTGATCACACATATTTAACTTGATCGCCATTATTAAGGTCTATTATGGATTATATGGAAAAATAAGTATTTTGCTTTCTTTCTCATTAGTTCTTACTATATATGAAGGTAATGATGAGGGTTAATTAATAGAAGTATTGAAGGAAGGAGCTTAAGCATGAACAAAAAGGGACCGTTATACGCTTTATTTCTCAGCCTAATTTTACTCTTGCCAGGATGCAGTTCAATCGCTGTTCTGAATCCGAAGGGGCCGGCTGCGAGAACTCTGTCTGACACGATCATCCTCTCCATTGTTATGATGCTCGGTGTTCTAGCAGTTGTCTACATCTTATATGTCTTTGTACTTTTGAAGTACCGCGCTAAGAAAAGTAATGAAGATTATATTCCTCCTCACGAGGAAGGAAACAAATGGTTGGAGGCCATCTGGATTACAATCCCGATTATTATCGTGGCATTCCTCTCCGTGGTCACTGTCAAAACGACAGTAGATGTAGAAAACGTTGCAGCGGATTATAAAGATCAGAAACCGCTTGTAATCTACGCTTCCTCCTCCAACTGGAAATGGCATTTCAGCTATCCTGAGGAAGGTATTGAAACCGTAAACTACGTGAACATTCCAGTTCACCGCGCTGTCGAGTTCAGATTGTACTCTTTCGGTACGATCTCAAGTCTCTGGATCCCTCAATTGGGAGGACAGAAATATGCGATGAGTGACATGCTTACCACTCTGCATCTTTCAGCGGATACTGTAGGTTCTTATACCGGAAGAAATGCGAACTTTAATGGTAAGGGTTTTGCCCACATGGAGTTCGAAGCCCTTGCGATGACTGATAAGGACTATCAAGAATGGGTAAAAGATGTTAAAGAAACAGCAGGTCCATTAACTGAAGACGAATTCAAAAATCTTTTGAAAATGGAATATGTCGGACGCAAAACATACACCAACACTCACTTATCCTTTAGCCCTCCTCCGGGAGAACATGGCGACCATATGAGTAATAATGGTAAAGAAATGGATATGGATAATGGAACTATGGAACATCAGGATAATAAAGAAATTCATCCGTCTCCTGCACCATCTAGCGAGACAGAATTTAACAGCGAACCTAATCCAGAACTGGATGAACAGAGCACTACACATGAAGGACATTAGTCCATGTTAATTGAGCAACTTGAAAGGAGCGTTTCCTAATGGATTGGGATAAATTTAAGGTCCATGGCGAACCCCTGATTTACGGGGCTATGGCAAGTATTGTTTTAGCTACAATCGGGATTATCGTCGGCCTAACCTATTTTAAAAAATGGGGATATTTATGGCGCGAATGGTTAACTACCGTTGACCACAAACGTATCGGGGTTATGTATATCCTTGCTGCGCTACTAATGCTTTTCCGCGGCGGCGTTGACGCTATTATGATGAAGCTGCAAACCGCAGCCCCAGACATGAAATTTCTTGACGCACAGCATTACAACGAGGTATTTACAACACACGGCTTGATCATGATCCTCTTTATGGCCATGCCGTTTATTATCGGTCTGATGAACGTTATCGTACCGCTACAAATCGGTGCCAGAGACGTTGCCTTCCCACGTCTTAACGCTGTCAGCTTCTGGCTCTTCTTCTTCGGAGCAATGCTGCTTAACATTTCGTTTGTTATCGGGGGATCACCAGATGCTGGTTGGTCTGCATACTTCCCACTAGCAAGTATAGAGTTCAGCCCAACGGTGGGTAACAACTACTACTCGCTCGCGCTACAAATATCGGGTATCGGTACACTCCTCACAGGCGTTAACTTTATTGTAACGATTCTGAAGATGCGTGCTCCTGGTATGAAGCTGATGAAAATGCCAATGTTTACATGGTCCGTTCTAATCACGAACGTAATTATCGTATTCGCTTTCCCAGTGCTTACGGTTGCGCTCGCTTTGATGATGTTCGACCGGTTATTCGGCTCTCAATTCTTCACGATGGCCAACGGCGGTATGGATATGTTATGGGCCAACCTTTTCTGGGTATGGGGACATCCAGAAGTATATATCGTTGTACTACCCGCCTTCGGTATTTATAGTGAAATTATCGCCACCTTCTCCAAAAAGAACCTGTATGGATATACATCCATGGTCTTTAGTATGTTGATCATCTCCCTCTTGTCCTTCTTAGTATGGGCTCACCATTTCTATACAATGGGTCAAGGCGCTATGGTTAACAGTTTCTTCTCGATTACTACCATGGCCATTGCCGTTCCAACAGGTGTGAAAATATTCAACTGGCTATTCACCTTACGAAAAGGGCGAATATCATTTACGACGCCGATGCTATATTCGCTCGCGTTTATCCCGATCTTTACGATTGGTGGGGTAACAGGTGTCATGCTGGCCATGGCCAGCGCCGATTATCAGTACCATAATACAATGTTCCTGGTAGCGCATTTCCACTACGTTCTCATTCCAGGTGCTGTATTCGCCGTTATCGCAGGTTTCCACTACTGGTTCCCTAAAGTATTCGGCTTCCGTTTGAACGAACGTCTTGGTAAACATGCCTTCTGGTGGATTATTATTTCCTTTAACGTATCGTTCTTCCCACTGTTCCTTCTCGGACTTAAGGGAATGACACGTCGACAATACACTTATTCTGCGGATACCGGATTTGGTCCGCTCAGTATGGTCTCGTTCATAGGGGCGATAGGTCTTACAGTCGGATTTGTAATTCTGGTGTATAACATCTACTGGAGTACACGTTATGAACCAAGAGATACAAATGGAGATCCATGGGATGCACGTACACTGGAGTGGGCAACGAAAAGTCCGATTCCAGCTTACAACTTCGCAGTGGTTCCAACCGTAAAAACACGCGATGCCTACTGGTTCTCTAAACAAGACAACGTACCTCTATACGAAGACAAGATTACTAAGATTCATATGCCTAGCAATTCAGGCAAACCATTTATTCTGGGTGTTATCTTCTTCATTGCAGGATTCTCTCTGGTATTCAGTCTCTGGATTCCAGCCATTCTCTCTGGAGTAGGTATCCTCATCGTTCTAGCTGCTATGTCCTTCGATCGGGATCATGGATTCTACATCCCTGCAGAAGAAGTTATTGCTACTGAAAAGAAATTGCGGGGTGAGACAATATGAAAATAGATGCGTCTAAGCCGCTTGAATACTCAACAGAAGAGAATAGTAATAAAATCTTTGGCTTCTGGGTCTTTCTAGGAGCAGAGATTGCACTGTTCGCTACGTTGTTCACTGTTTACTTTGTAATGGTTGACCGTTTTGCCAGCGGCCCTAGCGGGCCGGACCTTTTTGAAATTGGTCCCGTGATGATCGAAACATTACTGCTGTTGACAAGCTCATTTACGATCGGTCTTGCAGTTCATGCTATGCGGCATGGTTACCAGAAAGCTATGATGGTCTTTTTCGGACTAACCCTACTCATGGGTCTCGGCTTCCTTGGTATTGAAATCATGGAGTTTGTCACTTATGTTCACGAAGGGGCTACACTTCAAACCAGCGGATTCCTATCCAGTCTCTTTGTACTGCTGGGAACACACGGAGCTCACGTATCGTTCGGGTTCCTGTGGGGTGCGGCTATCTTAATCCAGTTGAAGCGTCAAGGTATTACTCCGGCTACGGCCAATAAATCCTTTATCTTCTCGCTGTACTGGCATTTCTTGGACGTTGTCTGGATCTTTATTTTCAGCTTCGTCTATCTGAAAGGACTGATGTAGCATGATGAAGCAACTGTTTCCAATTCGCCATGTGATGGGTTTCTTAGCCTCTCTTGTCCTTTCTGTGGCTGCACTTGCTGTAATCTACCTTGATCTATCTAATAGTGCGAACATGGCTATCCTGCTTATTACAGCGCTCATTCAGGCTTCCCTGCAGCTCTTCCTGTTCATGCATATTGGAGAATCAGCTGATACCAAGAAAGAACTCTACCTCAATATCGCCTATGCCTTATTCGTTGGCTTAGTTACGATCTTTGGTACGCTCTTCATCTTCGTATGGGGCTGGTATGCTTAACTCCATTCAATAACACACAAAAGGACGTCTCCAAAGCCTAAATGGCTCTGGGACGTCCTTTTTTTCATTTCGCGTTATAATTTAAATCGCGCTAAAGTCTTCTGCAGATCTTCCGCCAGCACCGCTAAATACTGAGCTGATGCGGACATTTCCTCCATAGCAGACAGTTGCTGCTGACTAGCTGCACTGGTGTCCTGAACACCCACTGCCCCTTTATTGGATATTGCATTGACCTGTTCCATTGCTGCCACTACACCTTGTGACTCTAAGGAGACATGTGCAACCGCCTCTCTAATCTCTTCCGTCTGCAGCGTAGCTTCTTTAATAGAACTTTGAATCTCATGAAACGCTTGAGATACGAGCTGACTTTGAGCTACGCCGTGAGAGACTAGCTCGGAGCCGAAAGCCATTGATTCTACTGCTCTTTCAGTTTGCTTTTGAATATGCGTAATAATATCCGTTACTTTCAGTGAACTGTTTCGTGTCGCTTCTGCAAGACCCCGAATTTCTCCGGCAACTACAGCAAAGCCGCGTCCATGTTCTCCAGCTCTCGCTGCTTCGATAGAAGCATTAAGCGCCAGCAGGTTCGTCTGTGTTGCAATTCCGTTAATCGTAGTAATAATTGTATTTATATCCTGAGACAGCTGCCCAAGGTTACTAATAATCTCTTGGCTCTGAGTTACGCCGGAGTCGATTTCCTTCATCTGTTCAATGATGTTATCTACAGCGATTACCCCTTGATCTGTTGAACCAGAAGCGACTCCCATAAGGTCGGACATTTCAAAACTGCTACTTTCTACGGCCGAAATATTATTGGTCATAGCTTGTATAGACTGAGAGGTACGATTAATACTTTCCGTCTGTTCATCAAACCCCGCTGCAATCTCTCCAGAAGCTTCGGCGATCATTTGCGAAGCCAGCGAGGTCTGCTCAGCACTAGCGCTCATCTCTTGCGATGAGGCTGATAACAATTCTGCACTCTCCGCAATGCCTTGCATCATCTTCCGTAAGCTCTCCAGCATATTGTTAAATGAGCTATTAATTTGGCCGATTTCATCCTTAGCGGTATATGTTGCTGTGACGGTTAAATCTCCATTTTCCGCCCGCTTCATTAAACCTTGCAGTTCCTTAAGAGGTTTCGTAATCAGTCGAATGATTGCAACACTAAGCACGATACAAATGATCCAAGAGAACGATATCAACACTATACTTTTAGTCTTCATGCTCTTAGCGGTAGCCGTAGACTCTGAATTATGATCTCCAGCTCCCTTTAGCAGCGAATCGCTTATTCCTTTTAGCATATTGATCATTTTCTCACGAGAATTACTAAACTCACCTGTGAATACTTGAAAGGCCTCTTGACTACCTTTGCTATCCGCAACCTGAATAATATTATCTCTTTGTACACGATAGTCTGTTAAGGAGGACTCATATTCCTTTATTTTATTCACTACCGCACTATCATTGTACTGGACGGTCTTCAACTTGTTCAAAAGATTATTATTTTCCTGAACTTTCTCCGTAATGCTCTCTTTCAGTTGTTTGTTCTTGTTTACATCAACGCTCATCAAGCGCTCCAAGAGAAAAGCTTCAATGGCCCGATTGTTTGTACGCATTTGTCCCACGTAAGAAACAGGCAACAAGTTTTCATTATACGTCTCTGTTGTTTTTTGGGCCATTTTGTCCATGGTGATAAAGCCAGTTACCCCCACAATGTTTAACATGACTACAGAAAATACCAATAGAATCCCAATTTTGAATTTCACTTTCATATTCTTCATCTGCACTCCGCCTTCACATGATCTTACTAACTATCTATTTTTATCGGTAAGAAAGGCGAATAGTGTGATGATTTTTAAATAAAATCATGAATAAAATGTCGAAAAAAAGTTTCTATTGTCAAATAATGCAACGAACGAAAACAAAAACGGACACTCGATCCGCTAATACTCCGAATCGTAGTGTCCGCCTAACGAATAATCAATCGTACTTATTCACCCGATGAATAGTACCAATATAATATATCACCGTTCTCTAAAATGTAGCTGTCCGCGCTGATACTTGGATCAGCATCTCTATTCGTCTTATACTTCCATCCACTGCTAGGTCCGCCATCAAATTCGGACAAACCATCTATAGATTTCACGTATTTACTTCCAGCGTTTCCGGATGATACTACCTTATCGCCCAATTGACTAATCAATAAGCTATAAGCCGTTTCACCTTCTTTTAGCGATACTGTTGTACTGTTCAGAATCGTACCCTTCTTGTTATCCCCAACGACTGAAAGGGTAGCCGTAGCTTTAACAGGAGCAATAACATCTGAAGCAATGTTTAGTGACTGAGTATAACGCGCCACACTAGGCACTCTATCTTTAGCATATCCGGTAACAATGATCGTATAGGTATTCGCTGGAAGACCTTGGTCAAATGCAGCTACCCCCTTAGCATTTGTGATCGCCTTCTGATCACCGATCAAGACCTGCACGCCAACGGCTGGAGAAGTCACTGGATCGGAAGTAAAGGTATCCTTATTCCACACCCATTTTTTCTGAGAAACTGTTACTGTGAAAGCTTCACCCGGCTTCGGCTGTGCAGAGGATACAACCGCAGTATCAACAACCTGTGTGGTTTCTCCGGCATAATATACAAGAACACGGTCGGATTCCTGTAATTCAAAAGCGTCCAAACCTACACTTGGATAGATCCATTCACCGCTACGCCATACTACGAAGCTCCACCAGCCATCATAAAGGCCTTGAGTAACTCCATGAATGCCCGATACAAAATTACCATACGACGATTTCGTGATATCTACTTTAAAATCATTGGATAACCCCAATTGCTGCAAAGCTTCAAGTGCATTGGAAGCCTTTAAAGTCCCCTCACCGATCAGTCCTTGCGGACCCTCAACGGTAAGTGAAGCCGTTACATTCTTAGGAATTACCTTTAGATCTTGAGTATATCTAGCTATCGATGGCGCTTTTCCTTCACGATAGCCTGTTACAGTCAGCTTGTAATCACCTGCTGGAACATTCCCTGAGAATAGCGCCTCGCCTTTAGCATTTGTTGTTACGATGCGATTTCCAATTTGGACCTGAACGCCAGATGCTTTGGCAGTTACCGGGGAGGATGTATTCGCTACAGCATCCCATTTCCATGTCTTACTAGTCACTACTACAGTAAAAGAATCGCCCTCTTTAAGGCTTGCTTTGGACACCGTTACCGAATCTACAAGTTTAGTATCATCTCCAGCATAATAAACCAAGACCTGATCTGAATCTTTAAGCGCAAAATCACTCATTCCAACATCAGGGTTGATCCATTGACCGTTACGGGATACGGCATACATCCATCCGTCATAGCCGCCGTAGCTTCCGGCGGGAATGTTTCCAATTCCTGTGACATATGCACCGGAAGGATTCGTGATCGGCAAGTTCGTCTGAAGAGCCAACTTCTCTAGTGCACCAAGTACGTTGCTAGCATATCCATATCCCTGTGCTAAAGTACTCTTAGGACCCTCTACAGTAACAGGTGCATAGATTAAGGCATTCTGAACGGATGACTTAGAAAAATCGTATAACTTACTGTTACTGCCTTTATAGAGTAGATTGTAGGCTACAAGCGCCTGAAGGCCTTGCTCAGTAGCTAGAATATTACTGCTTCCGCCACGGCTATGAGCGAAGCTTCCGTCAGCTAGACGGTAGGTCAGCAGGTTACCGATCAGATTCACTTTATTCTTGGTATATTCTAATCCACTTGGATCTACACCGAAGGATGTGAGACCTAGAATAGCTTGTGCAGCACTCTCAGCACTATCTCCGTAACCTCCATGACTATCCTGAGCATTAGAGAGCCAAGATACGGCTTGTAGCCCTGCTGTGTAAGCTTCTGGATTACGCTTATGTGCCGCTAGAGCGGTCAAAGCTATCGCTGTCATATCTGGCTCACTAGCGCCTGTCGTTAAGGCAAAGCCGCCATCTTGATTTTGCTTGGAGAGAATCTCAGCAATGAGCTTATCCGCTGTCCATTTCGCGTTATATGGAATGTTATATTTACCAGAGTCCAGTGCGAGCAAAGCATATACTGGATTATTAAGTGTCTGTCCACTGATTTTGTCATGATTATAGATCTTCTCTATTAAGTTATAGCCAGGTGTTGTTCCGCTTCCAGCAAAGTTGGTAGGATCAGCACCTACTGCTCTTACTGCGAGTACGATTCTCGCATAATCCGTTACGCTCGCGAAATTCCCCTCTGCATCCTTCACCTTTTTCTCAAGAGCTAGACGGTAACCTGCTGGCAGTTTGTATCCCGCTTGAGCCAGCCCAATCGCTTGCCAATCCGACTGCACGCCACCCTTTAGAATAAATTCTGCAGCTGTATAGGTCGCATCCGCAACATTAATTCGCTCTGCCTGAGCAGCTGCATCGCTAGATTCATCTAGTCCGGTGCTAACACCTGCCTCTGCGAAGATGGTTCCTGCCGGAGCAAGGGATGTTCCTAAAATTGAAATGACCATGAATATGGCCAGTCCAAGCACAAAAAACTTGGAGGAGACTATTTTCTTCATTGTTCAACCTCTTTCTATAAAGGAATGGATACTACATAAAATAAGAGCGCACAACATAAAGACCGCCCCTATAAAGGGCGGTATAACCTTATTTTCATAATCATATCTATTAATACATAGCATGTCTATAGAAAAGCTTTGTATGAGTAACAAAAAAAGAACAGCAGAACCAAACCTTTCGGCATCGTCCTGCTGATCAGAAATTCCTTTATTCAGCTGTTCCTTCCGGACTTGCAGTTGGAGAAGGTTCAGCACTTGCGTTAACACCCAGTGTATCCTTTGGAGCGGGATCTACAATCAATGTAAATCTTCCCGCCTTGATCATACTTTTCTCTACAATGGTCGCTCCCGGTTCTAAGGTAACCTCCACCTGATAGGATGGCTGTACCCCTTCTGTGACAGCTGTCGCGGATGGATCAACTGTGTTATTCTCCGCATCAGATGAAGGCGTTGGAGACGGTGTGGCATCGGCTCCTGCGTTAGCAGCGTCCTCACCTTCAGCCGTTTCAGAAGTAGTGCCTGTGGCATCCGCTGACGGAACTGGACAAGTTCCATGGCTAGCAGCGACTTTAAAGCTCTTATCCACCACATTGGATGAAGTCATCAGACTAATCTCCGTCGGATTAAATTGCACACAATCATCAGCTTTGGCAAACGTGAACACCAATATGCTGCTCCCCTTATCTCCTTCGACGCTCTGATCCTTCAAGTATACTGAAGCCGGAGGCAGCTCATTGCCTGCACTCTGAACGGGTGTCGGCTCAGGGCTTGTCCCCGGCAGAGCCGTCTTTGGATCATCCGGACGCAGCATACTGAATACGATAATTGCGATAATCACCAGAATGCCCGTGATGGAACCGGAGATCAGGAGTCGAAATCGACTGCGGCTGATCCAGCGCGCCAGCGGGGAAGCGAGCTGGGAGCGAGCTTCATTGTACACATTTTGAAGAGCAGGCCGTGCTGTAGCAACATAGCTTTTACGGAACTCACGATTCTTGAAGGCTTCGCGGTCACTGCTCTGGAAATACTTCAGAATCGCCCGGCGGTAGCCCGGATAAAGCTTTTTATTCGATATCGTAAATAAAGAATTTCCTTGAGACCATGCAAAAAATCGATAGATAACATCCTTATCGGTACCGGCTTTATGCTTTACTAATTCCAAGAGTGCGTCATAATCCAGTGGACCACCCTCGCGCTGACTGGTGTAGTAGAAAGCTAGAGGCAGACGTTCAAAAGGCTCTAGCACTCGGGCTTCCTTCAGTAAACGGCGACCGAGCAGCTGTACATCGTCCAGCTCCTTTGGAGATAAGCCTGCAAAAATCTCTTCATTCGGCTTCTCTTCACCAAACCAGCGATAAGCAGCACGGAGTGCATTTTCTTTCTGCTTGCTAATTCTATCTAGTGGCGGCTGCCAATCCACGACATTGCCATAACGTAAGAAAACAACCTCCAGTAAGTCCTCCTGCGTCATTTCAGTGAGGGATAGCCGGTTCAGCAAGAATCTGTCTGCAGATGCTGCCAGATCCTGCATGAGCGAGAGTACTTTAGGAGATACGCCTGTCCCTCTACGTCGATCTTTCTCCGCTTTATCTACAGTGCCATGAATTTCCGCCACCGCAGCAACCGGATCAGTTTCCAGTTGTAGCTTTTCTAGCAAGTAATCCCTTACTGCATCCTGAGCAAAAGGTTGCTCTAACGCAGCCGGCAGAAAACGGCCCCAATGGAGTACAAAATTCAGAATGTCCACAGATTTAGATGCAGCAACTAGTCTTGATTCCATATAAGGCTCTAATAACTGCTTGCGGAAATACGCTTCAGACATTACCCGTTGAAAAAAAGCAGCGCTTAGCTCATCATTACTCTCAATGATACCGTAAGCTGCATTGAGAACATCTTTGCGTCCCGCTTCCACGCTATGAAGCATACCATTAATGAAATAATCAACAATTCTGACTTTGTAATTATGATCCCTCAGCACAAAATAATCCTTAAAGCACTCCATAATTGCAGGATCCGGGACATTCCTTTGCCGGACTAAATCAAATTCTCGGTCGAACCGCTCCAAGAAAATATCATTCAGTCGGATTCTGGAATGAATCGCCCCATCCGCTTTAAGATAAGAGAGCAAACCACTCAGCACCGCGCTCTTGTTCTCTGTATATAAGTGCTCATTCCCCTGCTCAATCTCATAAAATACGGCTAACTCATTATAGAGAGCGAGCGATAGCTTATGCTCAGAACTTTCTCCACGCAGGATCTGATCGGCAAAACTTACGAAATCGTCGAGATCGCCTGGATTCAGAAGTAAAAGCTTCCAAACCAGATCAGCATACGGCTGACGGGACTCGCCAAAATCTACATTCCCCATCCGACCTGAAACCAAATCGAATGTGAAGTCCTTCTCGATGCTGCGATCACCGGGACGGAGCGAGCCTTTTTCCACAAAGCTAAGATGAATATATTTACGGCTTTGCGGTTCATTCGCATACGTAATCACGCCTAATCTACGGCGGAATTCATACGGCAGCACGCTATATAAAATCTCTGTAAGCTCCACCGCACGTGCGGACAGCTCCGTGATAGGTACATTTAGAGCGATATAGATTTTTTTCTTACCTGCCACAGAGAGCATCACCGCTTGCAGCAATGCCTTAAATATCCCTTCATCAATCCCTAGCAAGCGTAATCCCGCTATAGGATCAGGTCGGCGATCCGTACGTATAACTGGAATAGCAGACAGCTCCGGCAAGGTTCCGCCCAGCTCTCCTTCATAACTTTTTGCGAAATCAGCATGCAGAAAGTCCCCGTAGCTCTGAATAATCTCCTCTGAACGTGAGGCCGGAACTACAAAGTTATGTGCAAAAAAGGCGCTCCGCTGGCCCGTAAAATCCGTCGCTTGATAACGACTCGTCCCAAGAACCGTGTCGCCATTCTCTGCATGGAACAGGTGCAGCGCACTAGGATATAGAGTCTCATCCTTCTCCCCACGCGCGGCCAGCTCTGCTGGAGCATCGTAAAGACAGAAGGGATGCAGTGTTTTTTTGATAAAATTATTGTCCAGACTGTCCGATTTCGCTACTGTATCAAAACCTTCAGTGGAACGAAATAATCCGCGGCGTTCGCGGGTATACATTTGTTGGGCGATCTTAGACCCTGAGAAAACATTCACGGGCCGTCGCTCCCCTCAATATACTTCAGCTTATGCAGCAGCCAAATAAACGGCTCGTCTACACGAATCGGGCTTACGACACCCTCAATCTTTTGATTCACAGGATTACTGCCCAACGCAGATACCGCAAAATAGCCCGTATTCGAGAAGTACACATCCATCGTATCTTTAAAAGGTCTGTCCACCTTACCAATAAATCTGCGGATTTCTCCGTCGATGTTATGGAATTCATCCATATTCAATGTTTTGCGATGGACATAGTTATTGAACACATTACTGTTGGACTTAATGTAATCGCCATCCTCATCCTTCAGTGAATGCAGCATATCACTTTTCGCAAGAACGACTGCTGTTGGAATGTCAGTTTTGCTCTTTTCCTGATAGGCAATAAAATCACCGAACATCGTCAGCACAACATCACGCGGCTCGTCATATTGCGAGACCCATTCGCCCGGGCGATCACCGATGTTAATATGAATCTTCTCACGGATCGAACGGATTTGCAGCGGATCGACCATAAACAGAATACCGGCAGAGTTCTTAATATGTTGACCGTGTAGTCCGAGATAATCCTGATCCACCATGCCCTCACCTGCTACATCAAAGAACACAAGTGTCAGCGGCGGCTTTTCTTCATCCTTAAAAACAAATTGAAAGATAAACGGCTCCTGCATTTTCTCCTTCTGTGTGGAAGCTAGCAGATCCCCGCGTTCAAACAGCGGTTCTTCATAGAGCGTACGGAACTTACGGCTAATCTCCGCGTTGAGCGGCATACAAGCGGCATCGAAATGACCTGCTGTCGTATGCTGTAAGGTATGAATCAGCGCGGTCATATATACCGACTTCCCGACTTGGGAAGCTCCGATAATCGAGATAATGTTACTTGGAACCTTACCTGCAGTCACAGGCAGCTCGTTATGGCAGGATGGACATAGCCGTCTGCGTGTAAGCACTCCATAACGATCCGTAAGCCCTGTTAACACATGATCGGTATAATGATGGTATTCTTCCGGAATATCCGCCGGATTAATGATTGCTTCTATGTCATCCACCGTATCGAGCCCAAAGCGCTCACGGTATTTATTCAAGGCATCATCCTCGCCCAGCGCGTAATTCTCATCGTCCTCTCGGCTATGCATAGCCCGAAAGACTACATCCTCCGGAGAGAACTTAGTGAAGCAATACGGACACACAATATCATAAAAAAGCGGCCTTGGCTCCGGCTGATTCTTTTTCATAAAACGGCTAAAAAAAGACATCTACTCATCCTCCCAAAAGTTGTATCTGCGTATCTTGCTATGGACAGGCATTGTCCAACACTCGTTTGTACGCATAGACTGATCTTACTCCGGCACCAGCTCGTAATAAAGCCCATACTTAGGACCGTCGGTGAAAAAGATGCGTACAAAATCATCCTTACCGATCTCAATCGGCGGGAGTACATTGCGTCCAGGGGCGAAATCCTGTACAAAGGGAAAGAGAATACCATCCTCTTTCCCTGCCGGATGTCCTCCCCGTTTCTTAACATAACAGAGGACATCTCGAGCCACTGGAACTTCTGCCGTAATCGCCATATGTACGGTCTTTTGTTTTCCGAATAATCCTCTTTTTTGTTGAACGGAATAATAGATTCTGGCTTTGCCTGCACTGACCACCACACGGTTCGCACCGTCACTTTGCCTCACCAGCAGTGTCTCTCCGTTCTCAGCAAGGCGAGCGTATATGGTATAGGAGACTAGGCCGATCTCATCCAAACGATCACGGTATCCATTGTTAGATTTGTATTCCTCACGAGTGTAGAGCTTCATTCCGACCGGAGGAATATCCCCGGTGCCAATAGAAGCCTCTTCTGCGGAGGTCTTATGGATGTACACCGCCTGCACGCCGTCCGGCCAGCGCCATCTCAGCGTACAGAACCGTTCATCCACTTGAGATGTCACATCCGTTATTACCAGAGCGGAAGCATTATCCTCGGCGTACCTCATTACTGTAAACCCCTTTCAACTACTAGAATCCTTTGCTATTCCGATTTCTCCGTCGATCAGGAAAGCTTTCTGACGGTGGATTAGGAGCTGCATTATTTCTTCTATTACGGTAAATACGTCCTTCACCTACTGGAATGACGCCTGTAAATAATGAGATGATTGCAGCCAATATAAGAACAGCAAGGAGGCGAATTAGGCCGTCAGTGAAATTGTGCCCGCTAAGTCCAAATTCCAGAATAAGCCCTGCGAACAACCCTGAGATAACGCCGCCAATTCCGAAGCTTTTTGCTAAATGACGGTTATCAAACATAATACCAAGACCGAGTCCAAGTGCAGCACCGATTAGCATCAGCGACAAAATACGAACTGCAGCATAGTATGGACTATCTGCCGTAGCATCACTACGCACCGTAAGCAATGTCCGATCTCCCAAACGATCATAGATTTGCTGGAATACATCACCCAAAAGAGCCGTATCTGTCACATCATAATAGTGACCGCCTGTTATTTTCGCAATATCCTGCAGCAACTGGGTACCGGCAGGATCCTGCATCCCCAGACCAATGGTATTTACGGCAATGCCACGATCTATATAGGTCTGTAATTCTCGTGAGGTGTCGAAATTACTCACTCCGTCCGACAGCAAGATGACCATAGCGCCTTGATTTTTTCTGCCGTCACTGTCTATCTCCTTAAGTGCTTCCGAGATCGCACCACTTATGTTCGTGCCACCCTCAGTTGGTTTCAAGTTATCAATGGCAGTCAACACCTTCTCACGATTCTGCGAATCCGAGAGTGGTGTTAACGACTGGACGACTACAGCTTCGTGGTTAAATGTCACCACCGCTACCTGATTGTCTTTGTCCATTCTCGCGATTAACGCCTTAGCGGCTGAATAACGGCTGTTATCAGGATCACTCTGCGCCATACTGCCAGAGTCATCGATAGCCATTACAACATTTTTAACCGGTTTAGCACCGCCAAAATTCAGCTCATAAACGAATTCTGTTAATGCTCCAACTCCAAGTGCAAGGACAATCATCAGAGGCAGGAGCTTCCAGGATAAACCTAGGTAGCGCTGCTTCCACGAGGCTCCGTTCAGCCGTGGCGAGATCATTTCTGCAAGCAGACAACCGATGCCGATACCGAGTGCTACTATGGCAAAATAAATGCCAACGAGCAAGATGGAAGGCAGATCGTTGTACCAGCTTAGCAGCCACTCGCCAAAAAGAAAGGCGACCCCGCCGCCGATCAGACTGAAGAAGAGCAGGAGCAGATTGATTTTTCTCTGCATCGTTATACTTCCTTTCCGGGAGAAACCTGAATTGTACTCTTATGGCCTTAACATTGTTCGGGGGTTATGTAGCCCGATTAACGGGCTGCCCGGATGTGTAATCATCCCCCAGATTGCACTTTGTGCAATAGAATGGAATAAAAGAAACATCTATTTCTATTCTATTGCATAATGTGCATTGGAAATAAGGAGAAATGTCCCTATTCCAGAAATCTACTTAAATCTATTGTATCAAATACAACAGAACTCTAATTAAAGGTTATCTCCGATGAATCTATTGCACAAAATGCAATAAAGAGACTCAAAGTGAGGGTACCCATCTATTACGCCATCAGCGCATCTCGGGAAGCTGCTCTTCACTCACCCCATGAAGCTGATAGCCATTCTGAGCATAGGTTTCATAATAAACCTTACCATTACGGTAATAGAGCAGGTCTTCTAAATGGAAACCACCCATCAGATTTAGCTTCTCCACTCCGCTCCTGCGCTGTTCATGCACAAAGCCTAAGCGATAAATGCGGGTCGTCTCATCCAAACCAAATGCATAGCGCAGGAATTCAGATGCGCTGTCTCCGAAGAAATATTTTTCCTCATGACGATGCTCTTGCGTGTATTCGAACAGACGAACATTGATCGTCGCGCTATCCTCCAGATTATGGTACAGACGCTTGAACAACTCTTCCTTGGATAGAACCTGACGGTTCTCATAAGCAGCCGCAACATTTGCACGCCGCAGCAATTCTTCTTCGAAAGATAGAGCAAACGGATCAGCCGTTAATATTTCCCGCTGACAAATGCCAATCAAACGCTCCGCTACTGCTTCTTTGCCTTGCTCTAAAAGCTTAGAAATGCTACCCATGTACTTGTCACTAAAGAATATTCCTGGCCCACGCCGGGTCTCGATCTCTTTCATTACTTCTTCTGTGACAACTCGATAGTATTCCATCACGTTCTGGCCAGTGGTTTCGTTCGTTCGCCCAATGCTGTCCATCACAGTAATACGTAACTCTTCTTCGAGCGTCTCCATAGCTTTCACACGGGCCACACATTCCACGTGAAGCTGCTCAAGCGCAGATTCCAAACGACTGCACAGCGCAAGCTCACTTTCCATACATAATAGCTCATATTTTTTGCCATATACCGCAGAGAATAAGTAATGAATGAAGTTGCGTACCGTTCGTTTGTCAAAAAGCGGCACACGCTGGAACGGTTGGCGCTCCACACTTTCCGCATAAAGATCCTCAAGCTCATCCTGCGCGGAGACAAGTGCTGAACGCAATCCTGTCATATGCTGACGCAAAGCATGCAGCACACTGCCACCCTCATCACGATCAGCTGTCCAGTCCGCAAGCTGATAGAATGTTACTGCTGGCGTAGCTGTTTCCTGTGCCGTCAATAGGGTGCGCCATCCACGAAGAGGATGAATACCTTCTACTCTCCGGTTAGACTCTGCGACAAAATTATTACGGAAATAAGCTTCGCCCCCATCACCGAACAGCTGCTGTTCAGCTTCACGAAGTGACAACTGCTTCAGCTCATTGTAGGACGGACGTCCATGGCTCATTAGCCCCGTCATTTCACTGAGGCCGTCTTTCTCCGGGACTAGCTGCGCCCTATGCTCCCGCAAACTATCAGGATCCAGCCCTAATAGAGATTGACGCTCGCGCATAGTCCATGGACTACCCTCACGCATATCCGCTGCAAGACGCCGGAAGGCGTGATACAGCACGGCCAAGGCAATTTGGACATTAGGTCTTCTCACGCCAGAAAAGCCTGCGGAGGCGTAGCCTTGTCTTCCTGTGCTACCTCTAATACCGCTTTTGAAGGTCATATTGTTATAACCACCTTGTCCTGTAGCTTGATCAGAAGTCGGGCGGACACGGTTCTTAAGTAGGCTAATATGGGAGATGATCTCATAGTTATCATCCATGCCGTGAGCCGACATCATGCCGCGCTCATTCTTATCGGAGAGCAGATACACAAGGTCAAATAAAGCGGAAGGACCATGACTCACTGGAATCGACAGACCATCCTCGGTTACAAGCAGCGGTGCATTAAACGTATAGTCCGCAGCTTGCATTCTGTCCAATTCACGCAGAAAAGCCAGCCCTACTGAGCTGGAATATCCAAAATTATCCCCTTGCTCCCGCTCATTGATTAAAGCGTAGAGATCCGTCTGTACCGACTTGAAAGACTGGCTGAGTATTGCTCGAGCCAGCAGTGTAATTTCTGGCAACAATACATTAAGCGGGTCATCGACCCGCGTAATGATAGAGAGATGGATCACGTCAAAAGATGAATATAGGCGTCCATAATCCGCTATACTGTTGCTCAGCCGCCGAATAACTTTATTCATTTCAGCAAGATAAAGTGTATCCTCATGAAACTTGCGGTAAAGTTCATGACGCACAGTGCGTGGATCTGACCCTGCCATATCCGGCAAGGCCATGGCCAGCACCCGGTCTTTTCCTCCTGCATCAGAGCCCTTCTTACTTCTGTCTGTGTCCTCACTCTTCGTGCCTGACACAGCATGTAATGCCATAACACCGCCGGCGTTATCCCATTTTCGTTCGCAGCTATCCAGCACCGGACCGATGGCCGGAGCAACCTTGTCGCCTACGAACAGAAACAGGGCAGGGTAATGGATGCTACTGCGTCCATCCCCTTTACTGCGCTGTGCCTCTTCCTGTACCGCATATTGTTCACCATAAGATAATGCCAGTGTTTTGATCATAGGCCTATTTCAACTTTCTGCGGATGCTGCCGAGTTTGCTAGTCATACTCTTGTAGAAACTATACATCTCATCGCCGCTCTCATACTCTACCCGTTCATACTCCAAGCTGTCACGTGCTTCAAGGAAGGATACATACAGCCCTTCCAGCTTGTAGAGCAATGGGATTACGTCTTCAGCGGCAGTCATTTCACTCGCACGACGAGCTGCCTTACGCAGCAGAACGCTGCGGCTCTTCTCATCCAGCTCCCGGAAATGACGGTACACGGCATATTCCACGTAGCTACGTTCTTTCATCAAGTTGGCAAACGGCTCCCAAGCGTCCTCTTCTTCATCACGATCATAAACGTAGAGTGCGCCTTTCTTGATAATGCTGTCCGTATACAACGCCTCGATGAATTGGTCCATCCACTTGTCTTCGTCCAGATATTGATGGAGCAGCCCTTCAAGCTCCGTTGCTTTTGCAGTCAGTTCAGCATATTTGGCTAGCTCAACACGAACACGAGAAATCAGCTGCGGTGAACGAATTAGATTCTCCTGTGCCATATCTTTGTTAATGCTGCCAAAAATATCTTTAATGCCTTCGCGTTCCAAGCCCTTCTCGCGCAGATTCTTAAGTTCATCAGCCGCCTTCTTCACTTCTCCGAGATTCGGACGTGAAGAATTTAACTGCATATCAAATCCACTCAATAGAGCATCCATATCAAATGGTTTCGTGAACACAACAGAGTATCTGTTGCTTGTGTTCTCGTCTACACCTTTTTCGATGATCACTCCGCTTGCCAACGCCTTTGCAAAGTCTGCACGTACACGTGCGTTATAATCACGTACACGAGAATTGACGTAGGTGTCACCCCATGATTTTTCCGGAATCGGAGAAGGCAGATACGTCCAGTTGTTCTTATCCGTCATCACCAGATGGCGGCCGATCCCTTCCTTATCTAGAATGGTCCGCTCATAGTTCTCTTCAAACACCCGCAGCGGCGTGTATACGAAGAGTGGCACACCGTTGCGGGTGTTAAGCCAGAAAATACGGTTTTTCACTTGGCTTTCTTTGATTGTAAATTGTGATTTGCCAAGCGCATTATTCTGATAATTACGAATCCCTTTCAGGATGCCAGGTGCTTTAACAGGTACGGAAACGAAGCCCCATGATGGGAAATGCAAGCTGCCCGAGCTGTTGCTAAGGTGGAAGGTAGGCACAGCCTCTTCGTCCAATTTACCGGCAATAATCCGCTCTACGAACTTATCCAACGGCTCTTCATGGCCGAATTTCATCACAAGGAAATCTTCCATCGAACGGGTGATCAGATCCCCGAACTTATCACTAAGGAACTCTGAAATCGAGCGAACGATATCAATCTCCTGTTCCTTAACCCAACGTCCGGAATGCTTCAGCATTTCACGGGTGAAGTCGCGAATCAAGTCGTCGCCGTCCTTCTGATCCATGATTTTGGAGATCGTCGCCGAAATATCCGGCACGTTAACAATGTTCCAATAATAAGTTTTGTTTCCTTTATAATCCGCTTGCTCCTCGCCATTGATAAGGATGTCCCCATTCTTGGCAAAAATCGAGCTAAGCGCACTAAGAATCTCCGTAAACACACCATAAATCCGGCTGTTTTCATCGTTTAAGAGCTCGTATAAGTCCTCATAAAATTGAATCATTTGCTCAGTACGTTCTACATCGGCATGCAACCAATACTCATTGATTTTAGCGTCAATATAGGCATTTTTCTTCTTCTCTTTGGATACAAAAGCACTGCGTGCATCGCTCAGCTTCTCATCCGCACTGTCCTGTGCCGTCTCAATATCGCGTGGCAGACGCAGCAAGCTTTCACGTAAAGCCTCAATATAAGACTGAATCAGCTTCAAAATACAGAAGCCCTTCTCGGTGTACAGCAGGCGGGAAACGTAGAATGGCCCTTGCTCTGGGTGCAGGAAGATGCGCTCCAGCTCTTCACTGAAACGTCCAACAATTTCGCCAGGCAGCTGCTTTTTCGATTTAATATATTCCTCACGGGCACGAGCCAGGAAGTTCTGCTCCAGCTCTGTATCCATACTTACCACTTGATTCTTGACTACATTGGCATGACTCAGGCGTTCGCTGTTCTCGTAACCTGGCAATGGCTCAGGCACACGGGATTCAAAGGTTTTAATCATACTGTCGAGATCAATCCCAAGCTTACGTGCGAATTTCTCTACATCCTCTTGACCAGGCGCCTGCTGGAACATTTTTTCCATTTTATCAAACAAGCGGAAAGCCAGATAAGTCGTCATTTCCTCAATCGGAAGCACGGCAGACGAGGCACCGATAATGTTGTACTCATAGTTAGCTGGATAAGTCTTATTCATCTGCGCAATATTGGTGCGGATATTACTGATATAGTCATGGATGGCGAATTCTTCACCAGACTGTTTCTCTTCACTTGCCATAAAGTTCGTGATGTTCTCAGCCGTTACGTTCATACAATAATCATACGCATTCTCTAACAGCTTACCTTCGGTATTCGTTGCAGAGATCAAATGGCATAAATTAAACGGAGGCAGTGGAGAGTTTACCGTCAAAATATTCCCGTATTGCTGCTGGAATCGCTCCCCACGACTATCTACATTCATCCAGTAATCCAGCTCTTTTAGCGCCGCATAACCGTTCTTGCGAATATATTCACGCGTATGCTCACTTAGACTTTTATTAGACAGGTTCACGTCCGGTGTAAAGAGATAACCCAGTGTGTTCACACGGTCAATACCGGCTGATCCATAATCACGTTCAATAATACCGCGTACGATATAGGCAATATCAAGGAACGCTCCACTACCTGTACCCCCTGACAGACCTGTCAAAAGGAAGACCATCAGCTTTTTGTTCGTGCCTACAGATAAGGTCTTGATCTTCTTATCAATCGCTCCTACAACCTGATTAATCTTGGTGAACAAGAGCAGACGTCCAGCCTGCCGCACACCAGCGGCACCGTTCATACCATCTGTGATACTCAGCTCGGGTGACAGCCAATCCGTGATGTACGAATCAAGGATACTGCGGTTCTGCAGCAATCCGCCGATTTCAGCGTTCGCCAGCAATACAAATTCATTCTGTGGATCGAGTCCGATCCCTTTGTATTTCTTTCCGCGATCCTGTTCATTCGTTTCAAAAGCTAGAAACTCTACATTATCCGGCTTGTCCCGCTTCTTCTTGGATATCGGATCTTCCGGCAGCTTAAAGCGGCGGTTAATCTGATATTTAAGACGCAGCAGGGCATCAATGCCCGTGCCGCCTAGTCCAATGATCAGGATCGGATTATCAATCGTATCCACCCTGATCTTATCGCTGACAATCCCGCCGCCTAGTGATACATCCAATTGCTGTATATGCTCTCTTACTACTGGTTTCATATGCTTTATCCTCCTAAAAGTTTTGCGGAAGCTGTACTTCAGATTTCTTGCAAAACCACTTCTATACTAAATATTCGAGATAAATCGTCTTATCTACCGTGTGCAGGGACACTGAAACGCGGTCACCACTCTTCAGCTCAAGACCACGCGAGGCATCCGCAGCACGTCCGGATCTCTCTACAGTAATACCTTCTCCACTGCGTAACAGCAATCGGTCATTCTTAGCTGGTGTGAAAATAATACTCTCGCTTTCCTTCAGCTCAGGCGCTAATTGCAGCAGCTGATGAAGGGTGAACTTGCCTCTGAATCCAGCAAGTTTCTTATATTGTGGGTAGGTCTTCTCACCCGTATTGCCGTCTTTAACCTCAATTACCAGCTGTCCAACAAAACCACGTGCCGATTTCTTATTCAGCACATACCATGCCGCAGCGGCTGCCAACACCAGAAGAATACCACCAATAATGTAATACAAGGTATTGGACGATGCTTCTTTCAGAGGTTCTTCTTTGCCCGTTCCTGTCGAAGGACTGGTAGTTGCAGCGCCACCTGCCTTCGCGCTGATTTTTACAGGAGCACTTTCACGATAGAAACTGCTTTCCTCTGCACGAACCTTCAGCTCATAGTCATGGCTTTCTTTTACCTCGAAGGTGCCCTTAAAAACATCCCCGGAGTTATCCAGTTCGATTTCCTGTACATCACCTGTATCGATATCTGTAGCAAGCAGTACCGCCTTCATATCTTGATACAAATTACTGAGCGTTACCTGAGTACCATTGCTGAACAGGTGAGAGGTAATATCAATTTTATCACCTTTTTTATAGGTTGCTGATGGCAACGCATCGATCTTAAGCTCCAAATCGTAGTTAAAAACTAGATTAATATCAATTTTATCCTTTGGCACACCTTTGACCTGAAGCTTCCAATCTCCTTCTTGCGGTGACAACAGCTTGATCAAGCTATACGTAGAAGACTTCGACAGCACAACATCCTTGGACGGGATGGCGACAGCATTTCCTGAAGGATCAGTTAGCTTCGCGGTCACAGGCTGTGACGACATAATTGAGATATTGGCTTCCAAAACACTGCCGTTAGGCACGTTGACAGTCACATCCTGATAATCCCCATTTGCAGTGATCGACTGCACAGGTACTACCTTTAGCTTCAGATGACTAGCAAAAATTTCACTAAGTATTTGCGGAAGATCATCAGCGGAGTCCGTCGAAAATGCTTTACCACCTGTCTCAGTGGACAGATCAGCGAGTTTCTGTTTATTCAGCTTGCCGTCTGCGTTAAGACCAATCGTATAAATGGGATAGCCATTCTTCTTGGCAACCTCCACAGCGGCGTTCAGTTCTTTATCCGATTCGCTTTGCGTCCGGCCTGTTGTTTTGTTGAAATCGTTATTGCCGTCAGCTAGCATTACGATGATTGGCTCATGTTTCGGATCGCTACCATTCTGGAGCACCTTCACAGCTTCTTCCACACCGACAGCAATGTCGGTATAAGCTCCACGGTCCAGTCCATCAATAAAATCCTTCAAATCCTGTTTATCTGTCTCTGAGTTAATTTCCAGCAGGGCCTTCTCCCGCTGCACTTTGTCGGTATAGGCAACAATACCTACTTTATCACCTTGAGTGGATAGCATATCTATGAACATTTTCATCGCTTCGTTCGCGACCTTGTTCTTGTCACTAGTCTTCATGGAGTTACTGACATCGATAAGAAGCACCGCATCAATGTGAGATTGCGCCGACGTAGCCGCATAGGCCTTAACAGCTGCAAAAGGCGAGGCAGCTAGACAAAGAGCCAGGAGCAATGCCGGAAAGATACGTAGAAAGAGAGTCTTGGTTGTTCTAATACTTTGATATTTACGAAGCATAAATAGGGCTCCTCTTGTGTTATATTAGGCACATATGACAGCTTCAGCACTGTCGCTAAAATCTGTAAATAGTATGCCATTATGATATAATTAAACCTTGTAAACTTCAACTTTAGGACCGCCGGACCAAAGTAGCAATGATGCATAGAGTGATCATTCTATGAGACATCCGATCTGCAAGGCGTCCATGAGAAAGGACTGTTCCATGATTTCATACGTCATTCTTGGGATTACGTTCCTAATTGCCGTAATTCAGATTTCCATTTATGCCGCACATCAGCGCAAACCACTGACACGTGATGATATTAACGATCGACTGCTAGCCGCTTTGAACGGAGGCGATAAAGGCCGTGAATAAGAAAAGACCCGTTACCTTCCGGCCTTTCAAGGCCCCGCGTTATGCTTATGACAAGCTTCGTATTTGTCGCCACTGCGGACAATACACCGCTCTCGGTGAAGATCGATGCACCAAATGCGGTAAAGACTCACTAATTACGGTAGAAAAGCAAGCTGCATCTATTGCAGGAAGAAAAATGCATACGCGCCTCCTATTCATCTTACTGCTTACACTAGCCTCCGTCTATTTTGGGAATAGCATAGAGCAGATGATGTTATGTGGTGCCGGAGGGATTCTCCTCGCTGGACTATTGTACTATACGCAGCGAAAAGCACGGCAGAACGAGAATCTTCGTTCTCTTAACGAGCTGCTTGGACGAGGGATTGGCATCATCAAAGAGGGACTGGAGATCAACCGTCAGGAGGCTGTCTCCGTACTCCGTGAGGATGATGTGCTTGCCTACGAGAAGCTGCGCGAACTCTCCATCCTGCTTCGTGGTGACCGGATCGCACGGCAGCGTATCGCCTTGCTGCATGGATTTTTGCTTCGCAAGGATATGGATTTAGAACTGGAGCAGCTTCTTCTTAAGGATTTCGAGCCGCTGCTAGCCGAATATATCGGCGAGATCGCTAAGGTCCGTCCTGATCTGATCAAAGATCGTACACTACGATACGTAAAGAACTATGAAGTAGAAATTCGTCATATGAATAATGGTATGACCATCCTTACGGGAGTTGCCGGAGCTGCAGTAAGAATGAAGCGTTATGCCCTGCTCTACTCCAGTATGATCGGCCGATACGTGCAAGATCTGCCTAAAGACCGCTTTATGCGGTTATCCAAACTCATTGCTGCGAATCCCCATGAACCGTGGAATGGCTTGGACCAAAGAGTAGCGGATATTCGTGAAGCCAAATACCGCTGGGACCCCGAAGTTCAATAGACATTCTTATATTTCAAGAAGAAACGGCATAATTGTTTCTCGGTGAAATATAAGAATAAAGAATGATATGAAACTATGCTTTCTTATATTTTGAAAAAGAGGCTACTCTATATGACGTTCAAACAATTAATAACCCTGCGAAACTTTATGATCATTTTGTGTATAAGCATGTTTGTGATGCTTGGACAGAAGGTTTTTCTCATCGCCGACAAAATACAAATAACCAAGGAAGCCGAGCGTCTCTATGCTGCTGGCGATCTGATAAGTGCAGAGAATCAGTATCGCCTAGCGGCGGCAAACCATTCCATTCTTTATATGGAAGAAAAGGTTACGAAGCGACTTGATGAGCTGTCACCAATCACGGCCATCCGCCAAGGTTTGAATGCCTTGGTATCTTCCACTAAAGCACAAGCTGCGACTAAAGATTTCACCGGATTTATGAAAAGTTATGATACTCTCCTCAGCTTAAAAGCTACATATATGAAGCCCGGTGGTCCTTATGAATCCTATTATCGCCAGTTATCGACCGATTCAGGCATTTCTGACCAGTTCACAACCTACTTCCGAGAATTTAAGGAGCAGTTTCTTACCGAACTTGCTCAGAGCCAAGATGGAAACAAGAGTGAAGAAGACACTTTTAAATGGAATCTGTTGCAGATTCCCGATGCCTATTACGGAAGCGCTGCATCCAAGGAGGAGTTGCTAGCCTCCAAGTTCAAAAGTCATGATACAGCTAAACTAAAAGCCTTAGCAGGCACAGGAAACTTTACAGGCATGCTGGAGAGCACCCTCTCCATGATGAATGCTTACAGCCAGCATAGTTACGAAGCGCCATGGGTACTTGGGCAGGCAGAAAGTAGCGGAAAGATCATCCTGAACAAAGATCTAGAGAGCGATAACATCACCGCCTTTGCTGGGCATGCTGTTGCTTATCGTAATTTTGCAGGATCGGCAGGAATTACTTCATCCAAAGTACTAACCTTAGTAGATACTAGTAAAGCTAAACTACTTAAAAATGCCAAGCGCATGACCAGTAAAGGTCAATATGCTGAAGCTATTCAACTATACAGTGATCTTGCTCCGTTAGAGGATACTTCTTCAATCATTGCCGCTACAAGATTGGCTTGGAATATTGCCGAGCCTGTGCGCCTTCTCCCGGGCGGTGAAGAGCAAGGCAGATATGGGAACGTCATCTCCAGCAAGGAACTACACGATAAGAAGGTCATTGTGGCTGGAACGGATAGCAATGGTGTCCTCTATTATGCAGCAATGAATAGCGACGAAAGTGTCATAACTTTAACTGGAAATATTTTACCAAAATTCGAGAGTCTGCGCAGTCTAACTTTTAATGACCAGCTTGCTGCCTCTTCAGGTTCTGGTGCCCCCGTGGTTCTGGCTGAATCTGAGGTCGAAGGTGGACGTACCCTTTTTACAGCATATGAAATGAAATCGGATGGTATTTCGCAGTTGTTTTCAGTGTCTGGAGATAGCTATGAACTGCAGTCCGATGATTCCTTACTCGTATCTAACGCGGATCTCGGAGACGGTGTCGTTGGACAGACGGCACGTTATCGTAAAGTAGATGGCAGCTATCAATTTGCTGAGATTGTTCAGGAGTATGCGGTAATTTCAGCTTCCGATGTAGCGCTTCATCCTTTTGAAAAGGTATCTTTTCACTGTGAAATCGTCGCAGATAACTTCGGTAATATGCTGGCTTATTCGAATGGGGTTTATATTTTGCTTCAAGGAGACTTGGGTTCCGTTACAGGTAACGCGTTAGTTAGTGGTCAATATCAGAACGGTTATCAGCTTGTTGGAACGGACATGGGAGAGCAATATGTGCCTGTGTTTGTGGTGGAATCCGTGGGTAGTATGAGTTTTGGACAGTAGAATATATGAGATAACTGCTTAGTCGAATTGAGAGATCGCTCATCGTGACGAATGAGAAACTTTATATATACATGAACCTAGAATCACCATGTCCGCTTAGTTTTTTTATCCAAGGGGTGTCGGTAGCCCGTCTATACTTGTGGTGTTCTTCTCTTGTCTATATTCTTTCAGACCTACTTCGCCCTTTTGGATAGACCAACGTTGTAACGTATCTCGCTCACCATCATAACTCATGAATGGGACCGAAAATCCGCAGGAAGTCTGTACCTTATGAACATCAATTAAAATGATCTGTCTAGCTCCAGGCAGAGGTGTAAAAATAGGGTACAGTGCTTCCCATTCAAATGAACCAGGCAGGATTACTGTCCCTGTTCCATACAGTCTCAGAATATTCGGCGGTCCTTCAAACGCACAAAACATAACCGTCACTCTTCCATTTTCCAGCAGATGTGCGCTCGTCTCATTACCACTACCGGTCATATCGAGATAAGCCACTTGATTAGGAGACAAAATCCGCAAGCAATCATGACCCTTAGGTGAAAGATTAACATGCCCCTCTTCAGATAGCGGCGCTGACCCTACGAAAAAAAGATGCTGCCGAAGAATA
Source organism: Paenibacillus sp. FSL R5-0744 (assembly GCF_037972555.1). Lineage (NCBI taxonomy): Bacteria > Bacillati > Bacillota > Bacilli > Caryophanales > Paenibacillaceae > Paenibacillus > Paenibacillus sp. FSL R5-0744. Next base: position 999,883 of record NZ_CP150228.1, on the reverse strand, counting down.
AACTCCTGATGTGCAGGTAATATAGCCGTGAATTGTTTTCCCATTTGGTGTTCTCCGTTTCGTTTTGGTTTGTGTGTGATTTGTTTGTTGGGTCTGTCACGCTCCATCGAACATATTAACTAAACCAGCTACTTCGTCTACACTTCCTTAGTTCAACTCCATCAAAATTCATCCATTTCACTCACTCAACAAGTTTTTCATTACACTCCACTTGCTCCATCTCCTCCCAAACGGTTTGGAGCATCTTTAGGGTAAATGTAGGGTATTTTTACTCCTCTTTCTTGCTTTTTGGGCTCTTTGAGGCAAATGTAGGGTATTTTTACCCCTCTTTCTTGCTTTTTGGGCTCTTTAGGGTAAATGTAGGGCATTTCTGCCCTTGAAGATTGCAACTTCGGCTAGACGCAGCTAATGTGGGAGATTTTTACCGTTCTGTTGCACCACTTCAGCCTAACACAGCGAATGGTACGAAATTTTTACCGTTTACTGGTTAACGACACATCCGCATTTAAATATGAAGCGTATTTACTCATTCCTTCTATTGATATATATTCGTTTTAATCGTTGAGTAACCCTTCACCCTCACCCGAGGGATTCAGCTCATCCGCGAAAAAAGGAACTGCCTCTCGGCAGCCCCCAAATCCCCACGAAACATTTCTTTTAGCTAAAATATCTTTCACCCGATCTACTCAATCGCAATATAAATCTCAACCTGCGTGTTAGCAGGATCAAAATTCCGTGAATCGTAAATTTCAAAATCGCCCGTATAAGTTCTTATCTCTGTAGAGCCCTTAAAATACGTCCAAATCTCCCCCCATGCTTGCGAGACTACTTCAAATACCGGACCTTTTTTCGTCGTAAAAACCATATACTTGCTCTCCGGAACAGCCGCACTAACGATGCCACTATCCGCTAAATATCTCTCCCCAGCCACTTCATGCCCAATCACAACGGTATAAGCTCCTGACGAATCACTCTCATAATCTGTATACAAGGCATAGATATACTCAGGCTTAACCGTATCCATCTGCCCCGCAATTTTACTCTGAAAATATGTTTCCCACAGCCGTGACAAGCCCCCATCAGGCCCCATTTCCACTTCATTTGTCGTACGTATGCTAACCCCAGCCAAGGTCATTTTCGGTTTTTGTGCAAAATAAGTATTCATTATTCTCCCTCATTTCCTGTAATTGAGTTCAGTATACACAAGGGAAGTGGACATCTGTCTGTCCAGTTAGAGCAGAATTATCGATTTGGGTTATAAAAGCATCAATGGGGTAATTAATAGTATGGAACTACACTCGAAGGGAATGACTCCAGCATGTCAAAAATTAAATTAGCCGTCATCTACTACAGTGCCACAGGAACTAACTACCAGCTAGCACAATGGGCCGCGGAAAGCGCCGAGAAAGCGGGAGCTGAGGTAAAACTGCTGAAGGTGCAGGAGCTGGTTCCCGAGGATAAAATCGCGGCCAATCCGGCCATGAAGGCCCTGGCGGAGAAGACAAAAGATATCCCAGTCGCAACACCTGAAGATATTGTGGAGGCCGATGCGATTATTTTCAGTTCTCCAACCCGTTACGGTAACATAGCTTCTCAAATGAAGCAGTTCATTGATACAACCGGAGGGATTTGGGGCAAAGGACTCACCGTAAACAAAGTCGTCAGCGCCATGAGCTCAGCACAGAATCCACATGGCGGACAGGAAGCAACGATCTTGGCACTCTACACATCGATGTATCACTGGGGAGCGATTGTCGCAGCACCAGGTTACACAGATCCCGTCACATTTGGAGCGGGAGGCAACCCGTACGGAACCAGCGTCAGTGTAGATGGAGACGGTAAAATGATCGAAGAGCAGGATCGGATCCGTGATGCTGTTTTTCATCAAGCGAAGCGTACTGTTGAAGTGGCTGGATGGGTCCAAGCAGGCAAAAGTAAAAACGCCAATAGTCAGAACTAGACGCCCACCTTCGATCGATATAGCAAACACCCCTCGGAGCTACCTTAGTAGCACATAAACCGAGGGGTATTACTATTTTTAAAATTTATTCTCCAGGATACTTAAGACCCCACTGCGCACGTATTTGATCCAGCAGTTTCAGAATCGCTAACGATTCATCCAGTGACATGACTGGGCTTTCTGTTAGCCCTGCTTGTAGACAACGTCCTACTTCCTCTGCTTCAAAACAATATCCAATAGAAGCTCGATCATCCACAAAGCTCTCTACCTTCTCATCCCCTATATAAAGCGAAGCTGATTTCGGGTTCACTAACGTCCCTTCAACAATTATACGGCCCTCTGTTCCAAACACATGCGCTTCCTCCAGCGTATTAAGACGAATACCACCGTTCAACGAAGCGGTTTTTCCATTGCCATAATTCAGCAGCATGGAGAAATGCTCATCCACTCCAGTCTCACCAATATGCACCGTACTGGAGATAGATTCAGGATGAGGTCCGAACACCATCGAGGCAAAAGAAACCGGATAAATCCCAACATCCAGCAGCGCGCCTCCGCCCAGCTTCGGATTCAGCAATCTGCTTTCCGGATTCCAGTCGGTGCGAAATCCTAAGTCTGCCTTCACCAAGCGAACTTCACCGATTCTACCCTCGGCGATCCATTCTCTAACCTTCACAATCGCCGGGATGTAACGACTCCACATGGCCTCCATCAGGAACAACTTATGATCTCTAGCGTAGGCCACCACTTCTTCCAATTCTCCGCTATTCACGGTAAAAGGCTTCTCACATAGGACAGCTTTGCCTGCACGTAGCGCCAATAATGCATTTTCTTTGTGAAAAGGATGTGGCGTTCCAATATATACCGCGTCTACATTCGGGTCATTTACCAATTCCTCATAAGTAGCATAAGCATGTGGTACTTCATGATCCCTCGCGAATTTATCTGCACTTTCCTGTGAACGCGAACCCACGGCATATGCCACGCCATTGCTGGCGTGAGCTAAATCAGTAACAAACTGATGGGCAATCCAGCCTGTACTGAGAATTCCCCATCTTACCTTGTAAGCGTTATCCATTTTCATATGCATGTTCCTCCTAATCCTTCTGCTAAGTCTCTTTTAATTCTATCAGACCATTCTAATAAATGTATAGGAACTGATGCCAGCAAACACCACCGTCACCACCAAAATAGCAATATTCCAGATCCTGCTCAAAGCCGCTGAATGCTCGTTCGAGCTCTGAATAAACGCTTTTTGCAAAAGGAACTGCAGGAGTTTCATGATTATAAATCCCAAACATCCAAGCCCGCTTTGCAAAATAACCTCCAGACTAGACTTACTTACAAATCTATCAGCCATGTTCCCATCGTAATGGATCGGGACCCTATCAGGCATTTTGGAATATAGGAATAAATAAATAGCTACAGGAATTAAGGCTACCACACCGCTTAAGATCATCATCAGTTTGGTTTTGGACAACATTAATAACCTCCTTATACGGAACAATAATCTCTAGTTATTCTCCTTCCACTTCAATTAAAAATATCCGTTCCTTAAATCCACCACGACGTTCAGCTTTCTCCGCACGAAGCTCCTCCAGCTCTGCGCTATTACTTCCATGGGTCTCCGCCAGCGCTTGAATTACTTCCAGCATGTCGGCAAGCTCCTCTAGAGCTTCTTCATTACTCACTGCCCGAGAATACTCCTCCGACTCTTCTTTCAATTTTTTACGTAGTTCAGTTATGTATTCTTTGGACTCTAATATTCTTGTTTTAAAGTCTTTACCTTGAGAAGCTATCAGGTTAGGGATTCCATCACGCACTAGCTTTTCATATACGGTCACTTAAGTTCTTCCTTTCTACTTGATGTTCAGACTGCCCTCACACTTGATCTGACCCCACCATTAGCCGTACTACAAAAGGAATATCTGCAGGGGCAAAAGTGAACTGACCGAGTGCAGTTGGAAACACCCACCTATATTCATCGTGATCGACAAGTTCAATTACACCTCCCAGATATCGGGCTTTCCAAGCAAACAGTCTGATCTCGACACTTCCATAGTTGTGCTCGTTCACGCCAAAGCTTTCATAGGGAAGGATTGTTATCCCCATCTCCTCCTGAAGCTCTCTTTGCAGACAATCTGCGATGCTTTCATCCTGCTCTATTTTGCCGCCAGGAAATTCCCACAGACCTGCCTGAGATTTACCTTGCCTGCGCCGAGCAATAAGAATCTGTCCTTCTTCATTATGTATAATCGCTGCCGCCACCTGGATCACAAGGAACACCTCCTTTATTGCTTTTTATTAGACAGATACTTCTATTAAAACATACATTTCATTCCAAACCAAAGAGACTCTCCCAAAAGCTATTAGGCCCGGGAAAGTCTCTTCCGTACAGTTTCTCTATAAATTGACAGCAACATCTTCCTTAAGGAAAGACTGCTGCTATTTCTTCAGCACAAGCTCTAATCGAACCTCAAGATTGTTCTCCGTATCCAGCACAACGGTGTGTGGATTGCTTAAGCCAAAATCAGAAAAAGCCACTGTTGTTGTACCCGACAGCATCAGCTGTCCACCACTGTACGCTGCTTGAGACTGGAAGGTAACATCCTTTTCTACACCCTTCACTGTAAGCGTTCCTTGCATTTCAACCGGCACAGTGGCTCCTTCGGTCCATTCCGTTGGCAGCTCCGAGAATGATTTAACGACAAACGTAGATTGTGGAAATTCCGTAACGGCTAGAAAGTCTTCCCCTTTTACATGCTCATCTCTTTGACCATTACCAGAGTCCAGAGCGCTCATATCTACTGACCCTTCTCCAACCATCGAAGTAGAATCTTCTATATTAATTTTCCAGGTACCTTGAACTTTGTTATCCACGAAGTTTACTGTTTCTTTAGAGGTGGTTACTGACCAATATACTTTAGAAGCATCCGTAACCGTCCAATCACCGTTTAATTGGTCGGCTGTGACCGCCATACCTACTGGTGCTCCAGTGTTAGTCGTGCTTTCTCCATTACCGGCTGTTGTGGCTTGCCCTGGAATCACGGACTCGATCTGTACATTATTGCCCAGCGATTTATCCAGCAATGTATAACCTGTGACTACTCCTACGATAATGACTCCGGCAGCGATCAAGGCTATTCTTTTTCTCTTCATCCTGTTCCCTCCAATATTCAAAATATTCTGTATATTTTCAAGCTCGTCCCTCATTCTAACAAAGCAATAAGTCGGGAAGAAGTCAGAGCAGAGCGAGCTATGATGTGTTAAACTTGTCGTAATTTTATAGATTGGAGGACCACCACATGATGAGATCCATTCTAATTGTTGAAGATGAGGAAGCTATCTCCAGGGTCCTCAGTGCCTATCTGAAAAAAGCAGGCTTCCATGTCACCCGTGTAGCCGACGGACGTGCTGCGCTGGAGTCTTTTGCTATAACACCTCCCTCATTAGTATTACTCGACATCATGCTGCCAAACATGGACGGCTTTGAACTGCTAAAGCTGATCCGTGAAAAAAGCAGCTGTCCCGTGATCATGCTCACCGCAAGGGACGGGATCAATGACCGACTAGCCGGTCTCGACGGTGGTGCGGATGATTATATGTCTAAGCCCTTTATTCCTGAGGAAGTGGTGGCACGCGTGAATGCAGTGTTACGCCGTCCTTCGCAGTGGTCCGATGGTAGCCGCAAACGGCATTATGGCAGTTTGTTTATCGACTTTACTGCACGAGCTGTCTTTTTAAACGGGGTTGAGATGAGTCTTAGTCCACGCGATATGTCGGTCATGTTATTTCTGGCTGAAAGACCTAATCAAATATGTACTCGCGAGCAATTAATAGAACATGTCTGGGAGATGGATTACGAAGGAAGTGACCGAGCCGTGGACTTGTCTATCAAAAGACTTCGCCAAGCGCTGTCGCATTGGCCAGTAGATGAGGGGGAAATCCGTACCCTGAGAGGGACAGGATATCAATTATGGACAACCTAAAGAAAAGCAGCCCCAAACGCACTTCGATTCTCTCCTATTGGACGATTCGTTACCTGCTCATCATTAGTGTTGGCCTCCTGCTAACTGCACTAACGACGTTCTGGTGGATCCAACAAGAAGCTATGAGTAACCGGATGCAGACTACTGGATTATTAGCACAGGAGATTGCCGACCGGAGCGTAAATCGTGAGGGTTCAATAGAGATCAGCCAAAATCTTGGAATGCTCATTGAAGACCGAAAACGATTCTTCAAGTTAACCGTAGAAATGTGTGTAATCATTACGGATCAGCAAAATCAGATGCTGTTCTCTATGCCACCACTAACTGAAGATGAGATGAGGCATAAACTTAATGATAGTCTTAACGACTCTCGCAGCCCGGAGTTCAAAGCTGCAGTAGCGTCCATACAATCGGATGACAAAACGCTTGGACAGGTGATTGTCCTTCAATCCAAGAAATCACTGAGGCATATCCCTCAGGAGGAGATCATTTTTTTCTCCACCCTGTTGCTATTTCTAATCATATTAAGTTGGCTAACCATTTACCTCTTGTCTCGTAAACTGGCAAAACCGATCCAGAAAGTAGCCAAAGCAGCCGCTCAAATCAGTCATGGCCGTTATGATATCGTTCTGGATAAGGACGCCAAAGAACGAGAAATCCATGAACTGATGTTGTCTTTTGAAGAGATGGCAGGCAAGTTACAACAATTTGAGCAGTCCCGTGCGGTTATGTTAGCCGGTGTATCCCACGAACTAAAGACACCAGTGACCTCTATTAAAGGCCTAATCCATGCCGTTCGTGAAGGGGTTGTCGAAGACGATGAAGCTGTGGAATTTCTAGATATTGCTTTGCAGGAAGCTGGACGATTGCAACGGATGGTTGCCGATCTTCTGGATTACAACGCACTGACTGCAGGAATCGTCTCTGTCCGCCACGATCGACTGGATGCCGTGCCACTGTTATCTGAAATCGTGTATCAATGGAAGCTGACACAAGCGGATGAAGTTGCAGAGCCTATGCTCCATATGCCAAGAACTCCCTTATTTTTGTGTGGGGACCCGCTACGTATCCAACAAATCATCGTCAATTTACTTAATAACAGTGTACAAGCCAAAGCCCCAGACCGAATGGTGCAGCTTACAGTAGAGTTGCTTGAACAGCAAGGTCATGGCATGGCGGAGATTCGTGTTCAGGATAATGGGCTGGGCATCTCATCGAATCATAGTGAACACGTCTTCGAGGCTTTTTTCCGAGGTAGCGACAAACAGAGCACACTACGTGGTCTGGGACTCGGTCTCACCTTCAGCCGTCTTTTAGCCGAATCTATGAACGGAAGCCTTGTGCTTGAGAAGCACTCCCAGGAAGGCTGTACCTTCGTGCTGTCTCTGCCGCTTGATCACTAAAAAATAGTCTGCGGGCCATCGTCATGGTATAATCATGTGCACAATCACACCGAAAACCGGAGGCTGTATATGCTTACTTTTGAACAAAAATTAGCGATTCTCGACTCTTACCCCCAACTGGAACGTAAAAACGTATCCCTTGGGCGCGTGAACTATCACTACGAGGAAAGCCAGCATGATAAGAAAACCGTTGCTTACCATCTGCATCCTAATGGGAATGGTTATGTGTTCGCAGGCTTATTGCGGGGCTATGAGGCAGATGATAAGGGCTTTGTGAACATTCGCGACTACTCGGAATCCGAGCTGCGGAGTCTGTTGGATGCCTCCATCACCTCACTTTCTATTTACATTCCAGACGCCCCTGTAGCCAGCAAAAGAAAGAAAAAGGCTGCGGCAGCCGCCGACTCACTCTGGACTAATGATGAGGGCCATACACTGACTCTAAAGCTTGAGGATGATTTATGGTATGTCTATGCCGACCTTAATCTAGAAATGGCCTTTGAGACCCTTGAGGAAGCTAAAGAATATTTAGCAGAAGAGGGATTTACAGCACAGGAGTAAGCAGGGGTAATAATAACTCCTATCAGAAAAAAATAAAAAGAGGTGTCCTAACAGCCATTTATTTTGGCCATTTGGACACCTTTTTTCAGTTGCGCGCTTGCAAGCTCTACCCAAAACTTCGCTAATAAAAAACATTAATATCCCCTCTAACTACCGAGACCATCATTCAATAATTTGTAGTATAAAAAGAATACTACCACTAAAACCCAAATTATGGTTAGATGAAGGGGAAGCTATATCCTAAGGGAAAGAAGCGTGAACGCACATGAGTTTTGAAATCGTAGAAGCCACTATACCGGAGATCCAAGCTGCATTAGAAGCCGGAGAACTTACGTCAAAACAACTAGTTCTCATGTATTATGAACGCATAGCTGATCATGACAAAAATGGCCTGACGATTAACTCTGTGCTGGAGATCAATCCTGATGCATTATTTATCGCAGAATCTCTAGATGTTGAACGTACGATCAAAGGCTCCCGGGGACCCCTGCACGGCATACCTGTGTTATTGAAGGATAACATCAATACCGGGGATAAAATGCATACTAGCGCGGGCTCGCTGGCTTTGGCGAATTCTTTTGCCGGGGAAGATGCGTTTATAGTTACCAAACTGCGTGAAGCCGGAGCAATCATTATGGGTAAAGCCAATATGACCGAATTCGCCAATTTTATGACAACCGGCATGCCCTCCGGATACAGCTCCCGCGGCGGGCAAGTCCTTAACCCCTACAATATATCTACACCAACAGGTGGCTCCAGTGCTGGTTCCGCGGTAGCTGTCGCTTGTAACTTTTGTACAGTTTCTGTTGGCACAGAGACCTCGGGATCGATCCTTAACCCTGGTAACTTGGGCTCCATTATTGGCATTAAGCCAACTGTTGGACTGCTCAGCCGTTCGGGAATCCTTCCGCTATCCAATACACAAGATACTGCTGGCCCTATGGCCAGAACCGTTCGTGATGCCGTTCTGCTGCTAAACGCAATGCTCGGCAATGATACTCAAGATGCAGCAATGGGAACGAATATAGGTAGAATCCACAAGGATTACACTGTATTCCTAGACCAGAATGGCTTGCAAGGCGCCCGAATAGGTATCCCGCGTGATTATTATTTCGAGGAGCTGACAGAAGAACAACTTGCACTGTTCAATGCTTCTGTAGATAGAATGAAAGAGCTTGGAGCTACTATTATTGATCCTGCGGATATTAAGACCGCCCGGGAAATTAGTTATTCTTCTGTGGTATTGAATGAATTCAAAACAGCTTTGAACGCTTATTTATCTCGTTTGGGCCCTGGGGCACCGATGCGAACGTTGAAGGATATTATTGATTTTAATCATGCACATCCTGTGGAGACTTTGAGATATGGTCAAGCTACGTTAATAGATGCGGAATATACCTCTTCCGGCACACAAACCGAACCAAAGTATTTGCTGCACCGTGCGACTGACCTAAAACTATGTAAGGAAGAAGGCATCGACGCCACCATGAAGGAGCACAATCTGGATGCCCTGCTGTTCCCCGCCGATTTCGGCGCCAGAATTACCTCCAGAGCAGGATATCCGTCCATCGTTGTGCCTTCCGGTTATACATCAGCCGGCGCCCCCTTCGGTGTAACTTTCTCAGCGAAAGCTTATCAGGAGCCTACACTCATCAAGCTCGCCTATGCATATGAACAAAACTACAAGGTGCGAAAAGCACCATCACTAAAGAGTTTTATCTGATCACTTCTTATATCAAAAAGCCCGTAAACGGTGATGGTCTCATTCACTGTTTACGGGCTTTTACTTTTCCGAAATTTACATATATTTACTCATAGTCACGTTGATTCTCTTCATCGGCAATATTCTGAATTTCATCAGAGTGAATTAGAAACAACTCATACTCTCCTTCAGCATGCAGCTTCAGCGCCCGCTCTTTAAAAAACTTCGGACTCCCCTCCGCCGCATCCTCATCATAAAAGAGCAATATTCCGTCACTTTTGCGGAACAACAAATCGTCTCTAGCCCGAAACTGCCAGCTACCGTCATAAGGAGCATTACTGACCGCCCCGAAGAAATCCGCACCCGCAATAATACGCCGATACTCGTTCTGCTTTTCTTCTTTCCATTTCTCTTCCTGACCAGTATGCGCTGTAATGATCCCAAGCTTCAAGTCCGGATATTGCAGCTTAAGTTCGCTCACCACTTCGCATGCCCACAGATCCACACCATACTGGCCGGGCGTAATCACCCATTCCACGCCTTCTTCAATCAAAGGTTTTAATCGGTTAGCTAGTGCCTTTTTGATATAAGGAATCCCTAGATGCTTATTGTCAAAAATACCGAGCTCGTGCGCACGATACCCTGTTACTAGTAAAGTCTTCATGTGCTGCCTCTTTCCTGGTCGTTGGCTTATCCTTTAAGTCTACATATTTGTTCATTATATAACATTTGCATATTTCATTTCTTTAGGCAAACTCTCAGCGGAAATTAAGCAAACTTTCAGAACTGTTTGTTATATTTCTCCTAATCTATCTTTAACCTACTAAGGAGGAATAAAAAATGAGAAAGTTCGTCCCTATTCTAATATCTGGAGGCCTACTCGCTTCTCTATTATTGGCTGGCTGCAGCGCGAATTCGGAGGCCGAAGGAACAACTGCTGCAAATAACCAAGCAGACAGGGGTTCAGCAGCCAAACAACCACAAGCAAACGGCGATCAACAGAATGGCGGACCTAATATGTCCATGAATTTCGGTAAGATTAAGAGTGTAAGCGATACTACCCTTACCATCTATAAATCAGACATGTCTATGCCCCGACAAGGTGCTGGAGAAGGTGACGGGCAGAACAGTCAAGGCGGTACCCCGCCGGAAAGACCTGATGGCGATCAAAGTACAGGAAATGGCGCTGCGCCCGAGAGTGGCATGCCACAAGGGGAAATGCCGGAAGGTGGCGGACAAGGCGGTGGGCCACAGGGAGGTAGAATGCAGCAAAGCTTCTCCGATGAAACCACAGACATTACGATTGATGCAGATACTAAAATCGTAGCGGTTACCTTCGACAATGGCACGCGTCAAGAAAATGTGATCACCTTAGCAGAACTGAAGGCTGATGATATTATCCAATACACACTTAAATCAGATTCCACCGTGGCGGAGAGCATTACATTAAGTAATGGCAATCCGGGTGGAGCTACTCCAGATGACAGCGCGAGCAGCAGCAGCTAATGAAATGCTGCACCACAAAAAAAGATCTCCGGGGACAAGCTGGTTCCCCGGAGATCTTTTTATATATACTACGAATTAGTTCTTATCCGACAAAATCAATACTCCACGGGCTGGCACAACAGCAGAACCGCTAACTTTATTGCCAGTCAGAAGATCCGTACGCTCAGTAGCACCAATATCCGCACTCAAATCACCAGTGGTGTGGTTCAGCAAGAATAGGTAGGATACGCCTTCCTTCACACGTTGCACAGATTCGATACCTTCCGGTGCAGTTACTAGCGGCTGAATGTTCTTGTCGGCACACAGATTGGCTAAGAATCCTTTCAAGAATCCCGCTTCTGGGCTGGTAGCCACGTAATACGCTTTACCTTCACCAAAGTTATTCACAGTCAAGGCTGGCATTCCTTTATAGAAATCAGATCCGTACTCTGCCAAAACCTCAGCACCTTCGGCATGAATCAGATCGCAGAGCAGATCACATTTGTAAGAACCACTCAAATTGCCCCACGCTTTGTCCATCACAATCTCATTGCTCATCCCTGGCAGCAGTGCATCAATTTCCTCAGCCCAGATCCCGAGTACGTTGCGCAGTTCCCCAGGGTAGCCACCTACGGTTACGAGGTCGTTCTCATTAACAATTCCGCTGAAATAAGTCGTAATGAATGTACCGCCTGCTTTTACAAAAGCTTCAACCTTCTCAGCAAAACCCGGCTTAACCATATACATCACAGGTGCGATTACAATCTCATATTTGAACAGATTCTCTTCGACACCGATCATATCGGCTTCGATATTTTGTTGGTAGAGTGCATCATAATATTTATGAATCTCATTCACATAATCCAAAGCTACGGATGGTCCGCTTGAAAGGTTGATCGCCCAGCGGTTTTCCCAGTCATAAATAATCCCCACTTTAGCTGCACTACGCGCATCCAATAGCTGATCTCCAAGCTGTCCCAGCTCTTTCCCTAGCTCAGCGCATTCACGGAATACACGCGTATGCTCATGTCCGACATGCTCAATAACAGCTCCATGATACTTCTCACATGCACCAATTGAACGACGCAGCTGGAAGAAAAGAACAGTGTCTGCACCACGCGCAACAGCCTGATAACTCCACAAGCGCATAACCCCTGGACGTTTCAAAGAGTTATAGGGTTGCCAGTTCTGCTGGCTAGGTGTTTGCTCCATCAGCATGAACGGTTGTCCATTCTTCAATCCACGCATGAGATCATGCGTCATGGCTGTAAAGCTGACCGGTGTATCCAGTGAAGGATAGTTATCCCAAGAAATGACGTCCATATGTTTTGCCCACTCAAAATAGTCCAATTCATCATAAAAGCCCATCAAGTTAGTGGTAACAGGTACATTAGGACTGTGCTCCTTAATCGCATCGCTCTCAATTTTGTAGCATTCCAGCAAGCTATGCGACATAAATCTGCGGAAGTCTAATGAAATGCCTTGGAAGTTGGTACGGTTGCCGTCCCATTCTTCACTCAGCTCACTAGGCAGTACAATTTCTTCCCAATCATAAAACGTATGTCCCCAAAAACGTGTATTCCACGCTTTGTTTAATGCATCCAGAGAACCATAACGATCCTTCAACCAGACACGGAACGCCGCTTCAGATAAATCAGAATAATCATAGTTACTGAACTCATTCGAAACGTGCCAAGCTACAAGCGCCGGATGATCCTTATAACGTTCAGCCAGCTTTCCTGCCAGCTTCGCTGCAAACTTGCGGTAAACCGGACTGTTTGGATTCGAGTTATGACGTCCACCGAACTTGCGTTTTCTGCCCTTCACATCAACACGAGTAACTTCAGGATAACGATGAGCCATCCAAGCTGGGTGCGCTCCTGTACCTGTTGCCAGACATACGTAAGTACCATTTTTATATAGTCTATCCATTAATTCATCTAGTGATGAGAAATCATAAGTGTCTTCGGAAGGTTGGATCAGCGCCCAGGAAAACACATTAATTGTGGCAACATCAATTCCTGCCAGCTTAAACATACGCTCATCCTCTGCCCATACAGGCGCATCCCATTGCTCTGGATTGTAATCTCCACCGTACCAAATCTTAGGTAATTTATCGTTAATCACACTTCGCACATCCTTTATAGTATAATTATATATATATTGTAATCGGTTAACCTGACGCTATAAATATAAAATAATCTTCCCAGCATATAAGAATATGGAACTAAGAGGAGATGGAGTCATTGAAGGGAATCGTGCATCGTAGAATTGTGTTCCCCCATGAGGGTGGACAGGATCTACCTATCACATTAGACAGTATCGGTCACAATCATCAACAGGAAAAAGTATCCCGCTTAGATGGCTACGAAACCTATCATTGGCTCCAAACGGCGTCTGGTGAAGGGGTGATTCATTTTGAGAATAAAAGCTTCTCCCTTCCCGCAGGCAGTGGTGTATTACTTCTCCCCTATACTCCACATCGCTATGAAGCTTCGGCTGCTAACTGGAGCACCTCTTATTTAACGTTCGGAGGCAGCTCTGCAGGGTCTATTTTGGAGACGCTGGGGATGAATATGAATTCTTTTTACCGCTGGGAAAAAGAGGCGCCTCTCTCCAAGCTGCTAAGAGAAATACTTGATCAGTATGATGCCTCACAGGACATGTTTGGTCTGACTGCCTCCACTGATGCTTATCGCTTTCTGCTTACTTTAAGCAAATATGGGCAACTGCATAACAACACAACGATATCCCGCAATGTGGATAAGCTGCAGCCGCTTCTAAAATGGATGGACAGCCATTATGGTGATCCTGATCTCGGACTTAACGATCTAGCCGATCAGCTCGGCGTCTCAGGGCGATATCTCAACAATCTATTCATACAAACCTTTGGGCTATCTCCTTATGCCTATTTCGTACGGCTACGTATCCGTAAAAGCAAAGAAATGCTTGTAAGCCAGCCGGATCTTACCGTAAAAATCATCTCGCAGAGAGTAGGCTTCCGTGATGTTAGCCATTATGTTGCCACCTTTCGCAAGCAGTCAGGGACTACACCGGAGCAGTTTAGACGACTTCACTAATACTCTAAGGTGTAAAGCTTAATCGCCTCCTGCGTGGTGAAATGCTACATAAGGTTGCGTATGACAGAGCTTATCGCTGTGTGGATCTCATTAGTATGGCATGTGTGTCAGAGTAACTGCATTTTGTACACTTAAATCAGCCTGTTCAGCAAAAAATATCCATATAAGTGTATTCTGTGCAGTTATATTCTCAGCATTTGGCTGTGAACCGCGATATTTCGCATTATAGCTGCACTAAATACAACTAAATCCATTTCATAGCCCGAGAGCATAAAATAAGTGTAGAAAGTGCAGCTATTCCGCACCGTACAAACTCGCCCTCTGCTCCTGCGTAGCATTCCACGCCACACCAACTCGCCTTCCACTCCAGTGCAGCATTCCGCACCATACCAACTGGCTTGCCTCGACAGCTCTCCCGACCCAAGGAGTACATTTAATTGCACTTCATGCAATAGAATGTGCCTTTTCATCTCATTTCGAGCATTCTATTGCACTTCGTGCATTAGAATCTGGTGAAACCCATCAAAATCGACGTTTACCATTAATCTGATTGCACAAAGTGCAACAGATTCAAATTCCTCCCACCCAAAAAGGAATTCTATTGCACAGAGTGCAATCACATATCACAAATCTCAATCTCAATCACAATCACAAGGGTTAACCCTCAAGGAGATAAAGCCCTCTCCCCATCAGCAATTACTCAGAATCTTTTACATCTCCAGAATATCCACACCATACGGCTCAAGCTGCAGCTCTCCTGAACAAATCGAGTGGTTCAGCAGACTGTTATACTCCTGCGGCAACGGGATCGTCACAGACTCCCGGCTCAAATTAAGCAAGAATAAGAAGCTTCCTTGATCTCCCGAGCGCACAGAGGCCTGTACTCCATCCGGCAAACCCTCAAATCTAAACAGCCCCTGCTGTTTGGAAAGGCGCTCCAATAAAACTGACCAGAATCTCTCTTCCATATGAGTCCCAAAGTAATAAACCTGACCTTTTCCAAAAGCATTGACGGTTACAGCCGGAGTTCCACTATAGAAATCATCGCCATACCATGCAATCGGCCATGCCACAACAGGTCTCAGGATGTCGCACCACTGCGTGCATTCATATTGGTTCCCCTCAGCATCAACGACCTTATGGGTTTCAGCACCTATTGGATCATACTCCAGCACTTCAACCCCTGTGCAATAGCTCAGTAGCCCCGGTAGTGGCTGCATGACTGCGATGTTATTTGTAGTTTTCACGCCACTTCGATTGGTAATAAGCAAAGTTCCGCCAGCTAGTGCAAAATCCTCCAAACTACGTACAATCTCCTCATCCAGCAAATATAAATTCGGAGCAATCACTACTTTATAACCATCCAGCGATTGTCTAAAATCGATAACATCGCAACCCATACCGAGCTTCGTCACTGCACGGTGTATCTGTTTAATATTCTCATAATAATCGAATCCTTCAGCCTGAGGCTGAATATCCAGCGCTGCTTTTTCTTCATGAGAATGGAGTATAGCTACTTCATTCTTTAGCGTCGTTCCAGTCAGCTTCTCCCCGAGTGTATTAACCTCATGGCATAGCTGAGTGAACTCCGCAAACCTGCGTCCTGGGACATTGCTGTGATCAATCAGTCCGTGCCAGAATTGCTCTGCTCCCGCGACTGCACTACGCCAGCGGAAATGAACGACGGTATCCGCACCTCTGGCTATCGTCTGCCACGCATAAGCACGAATCATCCCAGGATACGGCGTTCTCCACATCGGCATCCAACAACCTGGTGAACCACTTAGCTGCTCCATGATCCAGAAGTTTTGACGTTTAATACCACGGGTTACATCTAGTGAAAGTGCTCCGCTATATGGTGTTGTCGCTTGCTTGGTTGGCGAAGTATTCGGATAATAGTCAAATGCAGCGACATCCAGATCAGCACCGACTGCGTACATATCCAGACGCTGCGGATAGCTATGAAAGTTATGAGTGATAAAATGCTGCGGACAAACAGACCGCAAAATATCAATCTGGGTCTTCTGGAATGCTACCACCGAATCCCACTGAAACCGCTGATAATCTAGCAGGAATGATGGATTCTGATGTGGTGATCCGCCCAGTGGAACAGTAAGCTCATTCCAATCGCTATATTCTCCACTCCACACAACCGTTCCCCACTCTGCATTCATTCGATCAAGGCTGCCATACTTGGCTTTCACCCAAGTGCGAAAAGCTATATTACAAGCATCACAATGACAATCTAACATCCCGAATTCATTATCAGTCTGCCAACCAATAACGGCAGGGTGTTCACTATAGTGCTCCGCAAGTCGCTGCGTGATACGACTTCCGTATTCGCGCAAAGATGTACTATTATAGCAGCGGTGTCCGCGTACCCCCGGATGAAAGGTCTCTCCCTTCGCAAATAGCGGCAAAACGTCCTGAAATTTCGTAGTTAACCATCTAGGAGGTGTAGCTGTGGGCGTACCAATCACAACCTGTAATCCATACTTATGAAAAAGATCCAGCGCGCGGTCCAGCCAACCGAACTGGTAATTGCCCTCCGCTATCTCTAACCGGCTCCATGCAAACTCGGCGACTCGAACTACCTTGACACCTGTTTCCTTCATTAATTTGATATCTGGTTCCCACATGGATTCTTCCCAATGCTCCGGGTAATAGTCCACACCTATCTGAATAAGATCATATCGCTTCACCGGCGTCCTCTCCCCCTATCTTGTTATCACCAAAATAAAAGGCGCTCCCCGTCTCATAATGATGAGGTATACGGAGAACGCCTTTGTTAACCACTAGTCCATTTTAAACTTCTTTATGAACGAGCTTCACTTATTTCTTAAGCTTGTCCCAAGCTGCTTGCATGCCTGTCATCCAGCCATTCACATCAACCTTGCCAGCGATCATCTGTTGAATCACACTAGCAAATTCTTGAGTTACACCGTCAGGGAATTTAGAGGATTGCAAACCATACACTTTGTCTTCTTTTACATAGTTCCATACGTCAGATCCAAGCTTACCGATATCTTCAGGAGTTGCTTCGATGGTGGACAACGCAGGGATGAATTTCCATTTTTTAACGATGTACTCTTTACCCATATCTGAAGTTACCAACCAGTTCAAGAATGTTTTAGCTTCTTCTTTAGATCCGGAATCTTTGTTGATAACAAGGTTTGCAGGAATACCTACAGTCATTTTGTCATTCTTTGCAGCATCTTCATTGATTGGCATAGGGAACATACCGATGTTCATGTCAGGTGTAATGTTATCAACAAGGGTTTGTGCCCAGTTACCTTCTTGCATCATTGCAGTTTCACCTTTAGCAAACATAGCCAAGTGAGTGTTAGCATCTGTAGTCAACGGATTTTTTTGTCCGTATTTCAAAGTCAAGTTGAGCAAGTTGCTCCAATCTTCAAACACTTTGTTACCTACGATTGTACCCGTACCGTCATTCAAGCTCTTAATGAAGCCATTTACATCATCTTGTTGAGCGAATGCTACGCTGATCCCTTGGTTACCAAGGAGCCACCATTCTTGATACGCATTACCAAATGGAGTTACGCCAATCGCTTGCAATTTCTTAGCTGCATCTTCTAGTTGTGACAATGTTTTAGGAGTTTCAGTGATTCCTGCTTTTTCGAACAGGTCTTTGTTATATACAAAACCAATTCCTTCAAGGTTCATTGGCATACCGTACACTTTACCGTCTTTAGTCATTGGCTCTGCTGCCATAGGAATCAGATCTTTCACCCAAGGTTGATCGGACAGATCTTCCATCTTATCTCCCCAAAGCTCCATTTCAGCATATCCGCCATTTGAGAAAATGTCAGGCGCGTCGCCGGAAGCAAACTTAGTCTTCAGTGCTGCAGCGTAATCGGCACCACCACCAACGGTTTGAATATCCAGCTTGATGTTAGGGTGTTCTTTTTCAAATTCAACCTTAAGCTCATTAAGACCTTCAACGATTTCAGTTTTGAATTGAAAGATCTTAACCGTCTTTACTTCACCTTTATCTGTGCCAGCGCTTCCATTTTGTGAGTTACTAGAAGCGTTATTGCCTCCACCGCATGCTGTTAATGCTAAACTCATCGCCATTACTGCCGAAAGTGCAACTGCCGAGCGTTTCTTATTCATTATATTTTCCCCCTTAAGATAGTGGACTACTTATGAAATATTTGGAACGGAGGGCTCGGTGTTAACCTTTCACCGAGCCAGCCGCTATTCCCTCAACAATGTAACGCTGCATGAACAGATAGAAAATGATAATTGGAGCAATCCCGATTACGAGAGCCGGAAGCGCCATATCCCATTGTTTGGTGTATTGACCAAAGAAGGAGAAGGTCGCCAGCGGAATGGTCCGAAGTTCTGGTGCCTGAAGAATCAAGGAAGGCAGCAGATAGTCATTCCATATCCCAAGTGCATTAAGCACGATCGTTGTCATTACCATTGGCTTCAGCAAAGGAAGTACTATGCGGAAGAATACGGTAATTGGATTACATCCATCAACTGTAGCCGCCTCTTCAATTTCAAGCGGAACGGACTTGATAAAGCCGTGGAATAGAAAGATTGCCATTGGAACACTGATCCCTAGATTCGTGATAATCAAACCCAGGAAGGAGTTGTTTACTCCCATTACATTTACAACTTTCAAGATTGGAATCATGATCGTTTGAAACGGAACAACCATTGCGGCTACGAACAACAGTAACAAAAACTGATTAAATTTCGTATTCGCCCGAACCATACGATAGGAAGCCATCGCACTAAACAGAGAAATTAGAATAACACTGATAACCGTTATGATGACCGAATTTCGGAAAGCTTCACCGAAACGTGCCAATTTCCAAGCACTTGTATAGTTCGACCACATAAATGTCTGTGGCCAGCTTGCAGCATCACTCAGAATTTCACCGAACGATTTCACTGAGTTTGCTAGCAAGAAATAAAATGGAGACAGGAAGAGCAGGGCCAGAAGAATCATCAACACTTCCACGCCGATATTCCATCTGCTTTTTGTCTTGGCGTTCATTAAGCTTCTACCTCCTTGCTCTTCGTAATACGGACTTGAATCAGAGTGATAATCGCCACGATAACGAAGAACAGCAGCGCTTTAGCAGTACCCAGACCGTAACGATTGTTCAGGAAGGCTTCATTGTAAATATTCATAGCAACTGATTCTGTAGATTTGAACGGTCCGCCTTTCGTCAAGGAAAGGTTAAGGTCAAACATTTTGAAGGACCAAGAAATGGCCAAGAACAAACCAATGGTTACAGCCGGCATAATCAACGGAACTACAATGCTGCGTAGTACCTGCCAACGGGAGGCACCATCAATATCAGCCGCTTCCAGGACTTCTTTCGATACGTTACTGAGAGAAGCGATGTAGATAACCATTAGATAACCGGAAGACTGCCAAACAAAAACCATTACAATCGCCCAGAAGCCGGTTGTTGCATCACCCAGCCAAGGAAGATTAAAGAACGACCAGCCTGTGAGTTCTCCCATTGTTGCGAACCCTTTGATGAAGATAAATTGCCAGATGAACCCGAGCAACAATCCCCCAATAACGTTCGGCATAAAGAAGATCGTCCGAAGCATGTTACGTGTCTTTAATGGTTTCGTTAACAGATAAGCTAGGAAAAACCCTACCACATTAGTCAAAATTACACCTAACACAGTAAATCTTACGGTAAACCAAAAGGAAGACCAGAAGTCGGGGTCATTCGTAAATATAGTGGTGAAGTTTTGAAATCCTACCCAACTTACATTACCGGATACACCGTTCCAGTCTGTGAAGGAGTAATACATCCCCATGATAAATGGGATAATCGTTATTAAGGTAAAAAACAAAACTGCAGGACCAACGAAGAATACCTGTTGACCTAACTGGGACAACTTAGTGCCGCGCATTTATTGTCCCCCCCTTTCTTTTGCTCACTTACTTGTTTATGCTTTATACACATATTATCTGTTTTTTTGAGCGCACCTCACACCTACGGAAGTGATCTTTCAGGTGTAAAATATTGATCGGATGTGACAAATTTCGATGAAATGGAACACGATTCGCACAAAAATGATCGTTTTCATCCTACTTCCAACACTAATTTGTATTATGGCCACGATGTTTATAAGCTACCACTTTAGTACTCAATCCTTAAGAACAAGAGCAGTAGATGAGAATACGAACCTTCTCTTTCAAGGTACTAGAAACATTGAAAGTCTGATTCAGGAAATCAATCGACTCTCCCTTATCGTCTATTCAGATTCAGAATTCTACAGATCTCTCGAAGCTGGATACGAGGATATGCTAGCAAATGCACGAATTTATTCTTCTCTGAATTACATTTCATCATCTATGCCTGACATATCTCAGGTCTATTTATACGGTGTCAAGGACAGCAAAGCCACTCTGCTCACCCAAAATACACCGAAACGTTGGCAGGGTGTTCCACCTTATCCTGATTCCAAGATCACTACCGATTCTGCGGTATCCTTACAGAGTACGCATTTAAGTCATAGCTACGGCCTAACGGCACCGATCCCGCAATTTATACCGGAGCCAGTGTTTACCTTACACAGAAGAATCGAAAGAGTCCCTACCACAAAAGCGCTTGGCTACCTGTCGATTGATGTCAAGCTAACGGCTCTAACCGACATCATCAGTCAGTTATATGATCAGAAGCAGGAGAAAATCTGGCTGCTGGATGGCAACGGAAACATTGTCTACGGGGACAATAGTGAAGAATTCGGCAAGAAACTGAATGCAGCTTGGTACGATACGAATATCAGGGACAAGCAAAGCTCACAAGGATACTTTGAAGAGGATAAAGCTATGTTTATTTACCAGAATATCGAAGGTCCAGGGTTAAATTGGACGCTGGTGAAGCAGATTCCCGTATCTTATCTTTTCCGAGAAGCCAATGAGGCGGCAACGATCAATATAGCACTGATGGTCCTGCTGCTGATTACAATTACAACGCTAACGATCCTAATCTCTTTTCGAATCACCGCCCCGATTAAGCAGTTGACCCGCTATATGAATCAGGTCCAGACCGGGAAGCTTGATATCGATATCCGTCCCATGGGCAAAGACGAGATCGGTGTCGTTACAGAACGGTTCCGCAGTATGATGGATACGATCAACAATCTGATCCTAAGAGAATACAAGCTGGAATTAACTAATAAAACGAATGAATTGCGGGCTTTGCAAGCGCAAATCAATCCGCATTTCCTTAACAACACCTTGCAGATCATCGGTACGCTTGCCTTGGAACTTAAAGTACCCCAAATCTACTCTCTTCTTTCTGCACTAGCGAAAATGATGCGCTACAGCATGTACAATGAGGAGAAGGTTGTCACGGTTAAGGATGAACTGGATCATGTTAAAGCTTACATCGAACTACAGAAGGAACGTTTTGAAAATAAATTCAGTTTCCGTTACGATATGGAGGAAGCTCTTTTAGAGACATTTATGCCTAAGATGATTCTGCAGCCTATTGTAGAAAACTATTTCAAACACGGTTTTAACCATTCCCGCTCAGACGGATTTGTTGAGATCACCGCGGCCAAATTGGGCGACAAGCGAATGGAAATCTGTATTCAAAACAATGGAAATGCTATCCCTTCAGCGAAACTGGATCTTTTGCGGCAGAAGCTTCAACATTCCACTAGAACAGATATAGATTTATTAAGAAATACAGAGCAAGACAAGGAAGCTACAGGATCTGGTATTGGTCTGCCGAACGTTCTGGCTCGGCTCAAGCTCGTATGCGGAGATAGCGCCATCTTGACGGTGGACAACCTCCGAGCAGGTGGAGTGGTTGTAAGACTGGAAATAGACATTATAGCGGAGCGTGAGACGATATGAAGGCGTTAATTGTTGATGACGAGGCGAGAGTTAGAAAAGCTGTTAGACTTCTTGTCGACTGGGACGCACATCAAATCAATGAAATTCTGGAAGCCGGAAACGGAAATGAAGCTATTGAGATCATTCGGCAAGCGAAACCAGCCTTGGTCATTATGGACATGATGATGGAATCCGGTAATGGCGTAGAATTAATGACATGGGTTAACGAATTTGCCGGCAACATCAAATTCATTGTGGTCAGCGGACATAATGATTTCGAGTTCGTGCGCCAGACTGTTCGTCATGGTGGAATTGATTATATCCTTAAGCCCATTGAAGCGGAGGCAATCAATGTAGCAATCGCTAAGGCAGTGGCTGCTTGGCGTTCAGAGGAAGCTGACCGTAGAGAACGACAGAAGCAGAACATTCAGCTTAATGAGTTCAAGCCCATCTACGGAGAAAAACTGCTATCCGCGCTAATCGATGATCCGATCAACTCGGAATTATCTCTTCGGAGGTTGCGAAGCGATGGCATTATCCCGGACAACGTCCTCTCTTCACGCCTAATACTGGTGCAGACAGATACAGGAAATAATCTCCTACTTAACCGTTTTGGAGGAGACACCGGTCTCCTGAACTACGCTATCGTCAATATTTGTAATGAATTTTTGCAAGGTCAGCGTAAGGGTGTGGCTTTTCGTTACTGGGGAGGCCCTTCGGAGATTGCCATCATTCTATGGGATATCCAAACGTCTGTTGTTGAGCTTATAGGGAGAATTAATCAGGGGATCTACTCTACATTGCAGGTCCGAATGCATTTCGGAATTAGCTGCATCGGCAGCCTGCCTAAGCAATTATCTTATCAGCGTGCAGAGGTGGCTGAGGCCTTACAGCGTAGAAATTTATTAATTCATGAGGATTACTGCCATTTTTCTACTTCCTCCGAAGAGTTTAAAGAGCGCAATGAAAACGCAAAGACAGAAATTCAAGGACATGCATCGCCGACGATCTTCGCACATGTGAAGGAAGATTGGAAAATGGCGGTCATCAGCGGAAGCTCTGATGTATTGTCCGCGGCAGCACAGCACTGGGTGGACGAGCTTAGCCGATGCGGAATTGTTACACCGGAGATTCTAAACTCGTGGAAGAATGATGCACTCTTATTTCGTTCCCAGTTGGTACGGGAAACGTTAGGCCCTGATGCCGATAGCGCACTAGCCGAGTTAGAACAGGCCGACCAGCTTCACCCAGCTCCTTATACGAATGGTTACTCGTTCTCCTTATTTGCTTGGCGTGACTGGTCATTTGATCTGATGGAGCGAATATCAGAAGTGATAGCCGCTAAACAAGCTAAAGAAAGCAATCCTATGCATGATATCGTGAAATATATCGAACTTAATTATGCCTCTGATCTATCCTTGCAGGAGATTGCCGGAAAGTTCTTTGTTAGCCGCGAATATATTTCACGCCGGTTCAAACAGGAATACGGCATTAATTTCTCCGATTTCATCGTTAACGTCCGGATAGATAAAGCTAAATTGCTTATGCAGAACCCTCGTCTAAAGCTGTCGCAAATTTCCGAAATGGTGGGGTTTCATGATGTGAAGTATTTTAGCAAGGTATTCAAGAAACAGGTTGGTGTATCACCCAAGGACTATCGAAACCAGTTTAAAATTTAATTAATACCACGCTACGAGAAAACGGTTGTCTCCTTTATGGAAGACAACCGTTTTCTCGCAGAAATATAAAGATAATGTATAGCGTGAAACTTATATTTTCTTATATTTTTAAAAAGGCGTCCGCGACCGTCTTACCGGCTATGCCGTTCGGATGCGGGTCGTCTGTTCCACTCATAAACTCTGGTCTGATCCGGTGATCGTCTGGTGCAGGCAATGACAATAGGCTTGCTATATCAAACACCCGGCTCACACCTATAGGCGGATTAGACAAAATCTCACGATTCACCTTGCGCCAAGTTTCTTCTCTTTCACCCTGAAAATTGAACGGTGGCACCGTACTTAGAATAATATTAGCTTCAGCATTTGCCCCCTTGATCTTAGAAATAATGGTCTGCAAGTCACCAAGAAGCTCGTCCGCCGAACGGCAGCCAATATCAATATCATTTACTCCGAGTACGATCATCACTTCATCACTTTGCTTAGTTTTGTTTAGCCATGGACCATCCGCGGCGACATCATAAGCTCTAGCCCAGCCAGAGCCAAGATTCCATACACCAATATCCGTGCCAAGGCCATCCGCAATTCTCGCGACCCAATATTCGTACTCATCCTTTAATGTCCGCACACCTTGAGTAATCGAATCCCCCAAGAATACTAGTTTCTTGGTAACAGATTTCTTATACCCAATGAAGCTTGGCAGTACCAAAAGATTATCAGACGCTGTAAAACCATCCGCTGATTGTTGTGCGGCAAGATTTCCGGGCGCGTCATAAGCTGAAACCAGCATCCCTTCAACATTGAAAGGAATCGATTTACCTGCAGTGAGTGTCTTAATCGTCCACGTAAACGCCAAGTAATGACCCTCCGGCAGAACAATGCTTGTCTCATCACTCCAGAAACATTCGCCAGCCGTAACGGATTTTGAGGCTTTGCCCTCAAAGGTAAGCTCATGCTGTGTATTCTCAGCTATTGTTCCGTCTGGTTCTGTTCCTCCGTCAGCGATATAAGCTGTCTCGATAACCCAGTCGCCTCCAGGTTCACTGCCTACAGCTTCTTGCCCTTGATCCCATGTAGAATCCACCGCGTTGCTATGCCAGAACTTTAACTTCAACGTACCATTTTCCCTTAAACGAATATAAGTCCGGAAGGTATGAGTAAATGGTTCTTGCCTATTCATTATAAAATTCGCTGCTGTTGAAAGAACCGTTGCTGAGGTATATTCCGTCTGGTTCAATACTCCACTTCCCTTTGTTAAATTAGTATCCATAACGTTCCCCCGTTATTCAGTAAGATTGTAACACTAAAACCTCTCCAATAAACCAAGGGAACAGATCGTCCACCCAGTTTACAAGAGAGGTAATGGCTATATCAATATGCTTTAAGAAACAATCTTATTTCAATGTAATCGTAAACGATACGGTTTTTGCACCTGCGTTTACTTTTACTGTAGTTTCATCTACTTGCTCTGCACCTTTTACAGAAGCGATAGCTCCCAGATCTTTAAGTGAAAGCGAGAATTCTTTACCGCTACCTTCCGCAGTAACTGTTACCGTACTGCCTTTACGGTCAGCCTTCACAGTCAATTCAGGAGCACCTTTGAGATCACGAACGGTTGCAGAAGTCGTAGTGCCATCTTCAAGTGAATATAAGCCGAATTTAACGCCATTCGCATAGTCGTAATCCGGTTTGTTATCCACACTGCCGATTGCCAGCAAGGAATTCTGACGAACGAATAGTGGCAGGCTAAAGAAATCATATTTCTCTTTGCGCCATGATCCACCTTGTACGGTTTCACCAGTAAGCAAGTGAGTCCAGCGACCAGCCGGCAAGTAGTACTTCGCTTCGCCGTTTTCTTGGAAGATTGGGGCTACAAGCAAGGATTCACCTAGCATGTATTGACGATCCAACACTTCGCAAGTAGGATCTTCCGGGAATTCCATAACCATAGCCCGCATAGAAGCCCACCCATGTTCATGAGCCTGTCCTGCTACATCATACAGATAAGGCATCAAGCTACATTTGAGTTTGGTGAAGAAACGGGTAACATCACAAGCTTCATCATCATAAGCCCAAGGCACACGGTACGAAGTGCTACCATGCAAACGGCTGTGACTGGACAATAGTCCAAACGCCAACCAGCGTTTGAATACATGTGCCGGAGCCGTGTTCTCAAAGCCACCGATATCATGACTCCAGAAACCGAAACCAGACAATCCTAGAGATAATCCACCGCGAAGGCTCTCTGCCATGGATTCATAATCTGCGTAGCAGTCACCGCCCCAGTGAACTGGGAACTGTTGGCCACCGGCAGTTGCAGAACGTGCGAACAATGCCGCTTCATTCTTACCAAGCTTCTCTTCTAGCACTTCAAATACAACCTTGTTGTACAATTGAGTGTAGTAGTTGTGCATTTTCATCGGATCAGATCCGTCGAAGTAAACTACATCTGTAGGAATACGCTCGCCGAAGTCTGTCTTGAAGCTATCTACGCCCATATCTACCAAATCACGCAGGTAGCCGGCATACCATTCACAAGCCGCAGGGTTGGTGAAGTCCACCAGTGCCATACCTGCTTGCCACAAATCACATTGATAAACGTCACCATTAGGTTTTTTGAGCAGATAACCATTTTTCTTGCCTTCTTCAAACAAGCGGGAACGTTGCCCGATATAAGAGTTGATCCATACGCAGATCTTCAGCCCTTTATCTTTCAGTCGTTTCAGCATGCCTACTGGGTCAGGGAATACGCGCTCATCCCACTGGAAATCGGTCCATTGATATTCACGCATCCAGAAACAATCGAAGTGGAATACGCTCAGCGGTAGATCGCGCTCTGCCATACCATCTACGAAGGAGTTTACGGTTGCTTCATCGTAGTCGGTAGTGAAAGAAGTCGTCAGCCACAGGCCGAATGTCCAAGCCGGAGGAAGTGCAGGTTTGCCAGTAAGTGATGTGTAGTTGCTGATAACTTCTTTGATGGTAGGACCATCAATCACGAAGTATTCTAAGCTTTCTCCAGCTACGCTGAATTGCGCTTTTTTCACTTTTTCCGAAGCGATCTCATAAGAAACCAACTCAGGGTGGTTAACAAATACGCCATAGCCTTTGCTGCTTACATAGAAAGGAACGTTCTTATAAGCTTGCTCGGAGCTAGTACCACCGTCTTTGTTCCAAAGATCTACGGTCTGTCCATTCTTTACAAAAGCGGTAAAACGCTCGCCCAAACCGTAAACGAATTCACCTACACCGAGATCCAGCTCTTCACGCATATACGTGTTGCCGTCTTGATCCGTGATATAAGCCATGGACTTGAAACCGCTGCCTGTAATTCTCTCGTCTCCACGATAGAAATCCACAGCCCATTGTTGGCCTTTGCGAATCACTACACGCAGTCCGCCGCTGATCAGCACAGTCTCGGAATCGTTTTCTTCAATCTTAACGTGATCTCCAGTACCTTTCGTGAGTTCGAAGACTGGACCGCGTTCTTGTACACCATCATGATGAATAATCTTAACCCCTACCACACCTGGAAGCGGGGAATGAAATTTTACAGTAAGCAGGGTTGAATTCAGCGTCGCTGAACGCCCTGTGATTGGAGTTGTTTGAGTAATTGCTGTTAATCCATCTGGAGTCTTTTCTACAACATAATTTTGAACTGCACCGTTAATCGTGATACCATCACGCACCAGCCAGAGACCATCAGTAAATTTCATTGTGTACTTGCCACCTTTCAATTTGGTGTTTATAGTTGCATTATACCGATAAAAAATAAACAAAACTAATACTATATAGCTCATTTATAACACTATTTTGATGTTTTATCCGAAAGGAGTGGCATTTATGGACCGTACAACCCAGAGTTTGCTAAAAGAAGACAGAGTGCATGGCGATAGCATGTTTCCGCTTGCAGCTTATTGGATAGAATTACCGGCTGGAACACATGTCCTCGATACCCATTGGCATGAAGAAGCAGAGTTTTTTATGCTGCTCGAAGGAGAAATTCTGTTTCAGGTGGATACCGAATATTTCCCACTTAAAGCCGGTGAGGCTGTATTTATCGAGTCTGGTGATATTCACGCTGCCTATGTACTGAACGAAGATACGCCCTGCAAATTTTGTGCGCTCGTGTTTCTTCCTGATCTTCTCGCTAGTGCCCAATATGATACGATCCAGCAGAACACCATCTTACCCCTTCAGGAGAAAAGACAAAGCTTTCCTCGCCACCTAACACCGGCTGTGAAATGGCAGCATGAACTTCTCGGGCACTTAGAACGCATGATGGACGCCTACGCTGCGCAATCTCCCGGGTTTGAAGCTTTTATTAAAGGCACGTTACTCATCATGCTCTCGCTGATTGCTCCAGAGGATCGTTTTGTAAACCGCAGCCAGCTGGATGACGCTGATACTACTAAGATCAATCGACTTAAGAAGATTATTCTCTATATTCAGGATAACTATCAGGAGCCGATTAGAACTCGGGACCTCTCCGACCTTATCCCCATGAGTGAAGGACAGTTCTGCCGTTTTTTCAAAGAAATGACCCGTAAGACTCCAGTAGATTACATTAACTCTTACCGAATTCGCCAAGCCGCCGATCTACTGCAACAAAGCAACAGAAAAATATCCGACATCGCATTCGAGGTCGGATTCGATAATGTGAGCTATTTTATTAAAGTGTTTCGCAGAGCGATGAAATGCTCGCCTTCGGAGTTTAGGAAGGGGTCCCGTTGACATCTTGTTGTTCGACTTCTATTCATCGGTCGTTCTGAAGCTAATGGCTCTCTTTATTAATTCTTCCTGTTCATCTACCGATATATTATAGATAAATCTTATCGTCGTAGGAGGAGAATAAGCTATGCATATAACGAATATGACCTCTGCTATGGGAACGAGACTTAATGTAGCTGTTAGTCACCAAACTAACGATAAAACCATAAATTCAAACAGCAAGACAAGTGGTAGCGGAGACCACTTATCGTTAAGCAAATCTGCAAAAGCAGCTTTTCAAAATCAATCTAAAATGAGCGGAATGGTTGATTCTCTACTTAAACAAAAACAGAGTATCATCGATAGCAAGAACAGCCTAATTGAAAGAACCACCAAAAACTCACATAACCTTGATTCTATTCAAGATCAACTTAAGGAATTCGATAAACAGCTCCAAACGATTGACCAACAAATTGCGAAGTACACCTTTGAAGAGCAACAAAAGAACTTAGAAAAAGCTCAAAAAGAAGATCTATCGGATGAACCTAAAACCGAGCAAGAGATACAAAACGAAAGATTGAATACGATTGTTGCTATAAGCCAAAATGTTTCACAAATGGAGGTAGTTTCTTCTACCCATTCTAAGATGCATGGCGAGGCAAGAGTTCTGACCAAGGAAATCGAATCGGATGAAGCTCGTTCTACTCATTCTGCAACAGCCAAACGTGAGCAGTTATCCAAAATCGAAGATAGAATATCGGAAATGAATGAAACGTTAGGCGATACCATAAAAGACACCGGAGATAAAATTAAAGATCAAGAACGGACTGAGAAATTAGCCACCTACCAAGAAATTCAGCGTTTAGCCGAAGATTCTGATAAGTCGCAGCTAGAAATACTAATCTAACAAAGACAAAATTCTCTATATAGAAAAAGCAATCGGACCTCTACCACATCAAAGGGGTTGCCGATTGCTTTTTTATATGCAGATGATGTTATCTTTCAACTATTCCTTCCGAATCACGATAAAGCAGGTGCTGTCTGGCAAGGCCACTTCCTGTCCGCTCTCATCCATGAACCTTACTCTATCACGCAGCGCTTCGGTATAACCTTCTTGCAAGTAATGCCGGAAAACTTCAATCTTCGCTTGCTTTCCTAAAGTCTGTTCAATAAATGAGGCAAACTCCGTAGGGGTAAAATAACCAAACTGTTCCTGTACTTCATGAATGTAAGCCTCTTCGCCCCAGGTATACGTATATAAAAACTCCATGGCATCATTAACAGGCATGAGTACTTCTTCTTCCCCTAATCTCTGATACTGAAGCTGACGTCCGGCAAAATCCTTCGCATAACGCTCCAGCCACGCCATACCGTCCTCCTCCAGAAAACGAACTTTCCGCAGCAATGCTGTGGGTTCGGTCATAATCCCATCACGGATAATAATAACCCCGCCCACTGACAATACATCAAAGGCACTTCGCAGAGCGGCCGAGACGGTGTCATGATTGAACTTTTTACCATTAAGCGGCACATAAGAATATAGCTCATGCAAAATCGAAGAAAAAATTACCGTACCCACCGTTCCAGCCTCTACGAAATCTTCAAGGTTCAACGCATCTCCCTGCAGGACCTCCCACTGACGACCTTCCCGTTGCTTGCGCTGCCGCAGAGCTTCCACTACATTGCTCGATATATCAATGCCGATAGGGGTAACCTCTGGCATCCGCTCTTCCAGCAAATCCAGCAGCACACCGCCGCCCGGGCCGATATCCAGCACTTTTTTCCCAATGACATGGTCCAGAATCACAGCCTTATAATCTGCTGTATTATTCATTTGACTTAAGTAGGTATCTTCATTATGAAAACGGTCGAAGGCGTCTCTGCGTAGCTCGAACAAGTCGAATAACAGCAACACAGCACGTTCATACAAGGGCGATTTTTCAGCTTCCATACAGAATTCGATCAGCTTCTCTGCCGCTGCCGAGAATTGGAACTGAAAAAACACCGTGTCTGGCAGATGTTCCTTAGCGTATGGACGAAGCATTAGATGAGGATTCTCATCAGGTAAAGTCCCTTTTTCGATATCCTCCCATGTAAGCTCCGATAAATATTTTTCTATAATCCGCTTCTTATAAACATTGATCTTCTTAACACCCTTGTAGTCATAGTAAATGCTGTTCATAACCTGCTCGAAGCTGATATGGCGTAGGGGTTCATTCTGAGCCCTTTGGGCTGCAAGCAACATCACCTTCAGAAATTGCTCCAACGAGAAGGTCTGCATTGCAGATTCCACATACCAGAAGATAGTGTTACTTAAAGACTCCAACCGTTCCGCATGGAAGCCTTCCTGTGTCAGCTTTGCCCATTCTGTAGTGAAATCCTCTCCTCTAGAGATCGGACCTAGCCGCATTCTGCGCAGTCTTTCTTTCATCGGCATTGGACTAGCAAGTTCACCGGATGCAATCAGAGTGATAAGCTGTTTCACTTCATGCTCTACATTCAGCCATAGCTCGGGAGATACAGCTCCGATGATGCAATGATTGAGTACGGTTAGCAAGCGTTCAAGTTCCTCGGCAGTCAGTAACTGTTCCTCCACAAGATCACGAAGCGGCTTATTTACTTCCGGAGGCACCTCCCCACGGATTTGCTGTCCTATCAGTCCATGGGTTTCAATAAGCCGATGAACCAGTGCGCTTTTGTCAGAGACCGTACCGCTCAAATGTTTCCCGTATAACTGTGCGGAGCCAATGTTATGTACAAAACAGTTAATGCCTTCCTCCTGCCAAAGTAACCGCTCCTTCAATGTGCCACCCTTAGCTGTTTCTGACCAGATTAATGTTTCTTCCACAAGCTCTTTGATCCAAATCGAACGGGGAAGCTGGTCTAGCAGCTGCAAACTGCGTTCCACATAATCCAGCACGGGATTCCTGCGGTCCAACTCCTCCAGAGATTCCACACGCTCCAAATTTACAATCTGCTCCTCGGCTTGGACAATAAGCTTCAGCCAGAGGTTATCCTCCAAATGATCTTGTATTCCTTCACGGTATAAGGTGATGGCTTCCAACGATTTCAGCATATACTCCTCCTTCGCTCCAAAGTGGAGACTATAAAGACTTTTTATTATATATACACTCCCGTTAATTAAAAAACAGAACCAGGATTCATGAAATTGCCATGTCCCGGTTCTGTTTATATTCCAATCCTCAAGTTCCGAACCGTTGCCGATATCCGCACTTGCGGCACAGCTCTTCTACTGCCTCTCTACGAGAGAACCCGTAAAACAGATTGTTCGCTCGCTCACCCTCTACGATTTCTGAGAAAGGAGTCTCATGAATGTTTCCGAGGTTAATGACTCCTTCACCATCCAGACAGCACGGTACAACGGTACCATCCACAAGGATTGCCGCTTGGCTGCGTAGTGCATGACAGAACCCTTTTCCATCATCTTCCGGCTCATTCAGTGCAGGCCATCGGAACTCATGGTCCTGATTGAGATATACCCGTGGGGCAACCTTGACGCCGCTGCCAGGTACAACCTTTTCTTCGATCTTGAAATCAAGGTTAAAGGCTTCCTCCAGCACAGCAAGGGTCTCACGGTTCCGATTCTTCTCCAGATTGGTCAGATTATCCTCCGTCAAATTCCACAGCCGGAAGGAAATAATCACCCCTTGCGCGGAGGCTTCCCGTACAAAAGAAATAATCTCCGACAAATACCCTTCGCGGTTCTCAGATCCTTCATGCCCATCAAAGCTATGCAGAGAGAAGTTCATCTGTCGAAGTGCAGGTTTGCCGAGGATCTTAGGGCCAGCCTTATGAATTAACGTACCATTGGTAGTAATATTGACCTTGAACCCTTTGGCATGTGCCGCATCCAGCAGCTCACCAATCTTGGGATGCAGCAATGGCTCACCTTTTACGTGAAGGTAAATATGATTACTATGTGGCTTAATTTCATCTAATATCGTATTAAAAGTATCGAGCTTCATAAAGTTCTTCGTTCGGGCGGTTGGTGGACAAAAGCTGCAGGCCAGGTTGCAGACGCTTGTTATCTCAATGTATACCTTTTTAAAAGTCTTCAAGTGCTGCTCCCCATTCTATTTATAGATCTGCGGCATAGCGGAGGCCGATCTGTGCTCTGGCTTCCTCCATAACTTCTGCTACTGCCAAGGAATTCGCATGTGTATTAACTCTGCTTTCCCGTTCACCATTCTTAATTAAGTTGATAAATTCCTCAACCTCATAATACATAGACTCGAATACCTGAGGCTGCGTAAGTTCCTCAACGGTTCCGTCGCGATAATGAATCTTCACTTGGTAAGGTTGGTTGATCTTATCGATCACCATTGTACCACTTTCCCCTTGAATCTCGGCTGGCAAATAGGAATCAGCGATCTTGGAATGCATCACAACTGCATCCATATCATCATATTGCATGACAATACTTCCTTCTCCATCCACTCCAGAAGAGAGCATTAGACCCACGGCCTTTACAGACTTCGGTTTCCCGAACAACACTACCATAGGATACAGGCAGTAAACGCCAAGATCCATCAACGAGCCATTAGAGAAGGCTGGGTTAAAAGCATTTAATACCGTTCCCTGTCTATAGGCGTCATATCTCGATGAGTATTGACAATAGCTCGCAAAATAACGACGTACTTGACCAATCTTATACAAATTGTCTCTGATCACTCCGAAATTCGGCATGAAGGTCGATTTCATTGCTTCTACCAACAACACATCATTGTTCTGAGCGGCTTCAATCATTGCTCTAAGCTCCGCACTGTTTGAGGCAGCTGGTTTCTCACAGAGCACATGTTTGCCATGATTTAAGCACATAATCGCCTGCTCAGCATGCATGGAGTTCGGGCTTGCAATGTAAATAGCATCGACATCTTTACTGGAAACCATATCTTCCAAATTCGTATAAATTGTAGCTCCAGCATATTTTGCAGCAAAGGCCTGACCCTTCTCCATTGTGCGGGAGTACACGGCTGTCAGGATAAACTCCTCATTCTCCAAGCCGGCTTGCACGAAGCGGTCTGTAATAAAGTTTGTTCCAATGACCCCGAAACGAATTGTCATGATAATCCCGTCCTTTTTAGTTCTTACTAAAGCTCTATATGCTATTTTCTCACTCTCAGGGTAGTCATGTCTACTTTTCAGGACAAATTTCCGACAAATTCCGATAGATCCACTTTGTGAAAAAAAGCACCACTCCTTCATCTTTTGTCGATATCAAACTATTCATAGTAAACAGCGACATTATTTGTCGAAAGATGCAGTAAAGAGGCTCCCATTCTTAACTTAAGAACAGGAGCCTGCTGAGCCATATGGATTTACAAATTATTTATAAAAAGCCTGCAATTGAAGCACAATTTCATCCTTGTCATGATCCACTACGGTTTGGTGTTGTGGCATCTCGAACAACGCTTTAATTTGTGCCGGGAATTCCTGCTTAATGTCAATCAGAGTAATCGCCTCATCAAACTTAGCTGGATGTGCGGTCGCAAAGGTAATCCCAATCTCATCCGAGCCATTAAAAGCTTCGTAAGCTGCGATTCCACATGCAGTATGCGGATCAAGTAGGTATCTATATTCTTTTTGATACTTAGCAATTGTATTCAAGCATTGGTCATTCTTCACGCCAAGCGCTGCAAAATCCTTCTGCACCTGCTGAAGCGCCTCGCCTTCAACCGTAATCTTGCCCTCGGTTTGCAGTTTGGACATATACGCGGATAGTTTCTCGGAATCCTCGCCTACCAAATAATATAGATAACGCTCAAAATTGCTCGCCACTTGGATATCCATCGAAGGACTGTATGTGCTTGTGAAGCTGCCCGGTTTGTATTCACCCGTGTTCACGAAACGCTCCAAGATGTTATTTTCATTCGTAGCAATAATCAGTTTGTTAATTGGTAATCCCATTTGCTTCGCCAAATATCCGGAGAAAATATTACCGAAGTTGCCGGAAGGCACGCTGATGTTAATCTTCTTCTCACTGCTGCCATCGACATGCAAATATGCATAGAAATAATAGACAGTCTGCGCCAGAATACGTACAAAGTTAATGGAGTTGATCGCACGCAGATGATAGCGACTCTTAAAGTCGAGATCCGCGAACAGATCCTTAATCACCTTTTGGCAATCATCAAAGTTACCATGAACAGACAGGTTCAGTACATTGCTGTCATCAACCGTAGTCATCTGCAGCTCCTGCACTTTACTAACCTTACCATGCGGATGAAGAATACAGATCTTGATTCCTTCTTTGCCGCGGACACCCTGAATCGCAGCCGCCCCAGTATCCCCCGAGGTTGCTCCGAGGATGTGGATGATCTTGTTCTGCTTTTTG
The DNA here is from genome assembly GCF_037972555.1 of Paenibacillus sp. FSL R5-0744. Taxonomy (NCBI): domain Bacteria; kingdom Bacillati; phylum Bacillota; class Bacilli; order Caryophanales; family Paenibacillaceae; genus Paenibacillus; species Paenibacillus sp. FSL R5-0744. The sequence continues at coordinate 965,116 of NZ_CP150228.1, read as the reverse complement.
GAAATATACGAGTACAGCTCACCCATAAACTGCAGTGCTACATCTTTGAAGGCAAATGTAGGGCCATGGAACAATTCCAGTACATACAGGGAATCATTCACTTGGTGAATAGGCGTTACTTCCGGCGTGCGGAAATTGCCATAACTAGTATTGACCATTTCCTGCAAATCTTCTAAAGGAATCTCATCATTAGTGTAATAGGCGAAAATCTTCAGGAACAATTCCTGGTAGCTAAGACTTCTCCACTCTTCTAAAGTAGCTGCTGAAACGACAGGAATCTCGGAAGGAACCATCAATCCGCCGTCATCGGCAAGTCCCATCAACACCGTATCGATAAAGCCTTTAGGTTCCACATTGCCTCTTGTGCTTATATACTTCATGCTCATCCTCCTGAACCCCTCTATATACTATATATAAATATAAGTTTCACTTAATCGTTGCCTGTTTTCCCTATATACTACCACGTTTACGCGCTAAAGTCCGTTAATTCTTTGTCTTATTTTGCAGCTCTTTCCAGACGGTTTTGTTGCTGTACTGCCGTTCCGTGCTGACATCCTTGCCGAACCATTCCGGCGCCTTGAAGCTTTCCGCTTCCTCCAAAGATTCAAATTCAACCTCCAGAACGGACAATTTCAACTGAGAATAGACGTCGATCTCAACCGTTGTGCCATTCCACACCGCCGTAATCCGCTCTTTGACCAAGGCTACCGCATTAACCGCCTCAATCATCTGATTATATAAACCCTCTGAGATAAAATATTCGATCTCTTCGCGCTTGATCCCTTTGCCATCCTTAAACGTGTGTGTATACGTTACCTCACCTGAGTCCAGATCCGTAATTTTACGCACACGCAGCTCTTGTCCGCCGTCTATCGCCAGATAGGTCTGATCGATATTATGCCGGGTCACAATCTTCAATTCGCCTTCTTGAATAAGCTGCTCCGGAAATTCCGGCAGCAGAAACTTGCGTTCGATCTCCAAAGCCATGATGTTTCGCTCCTCTTCGTGCCATTTATTTTATATTAATAATCATCATAGGGGTGAGACAAACCCAAGTCAATGTAGATTATGGGGAAAAAGGTTTTGTTCTTATCGAATTACCTCAATAATAGAAACAGCGGCAGTCATGGACGTGGAAAAGCAAGCCCTAAACTGTCGCTGCTAATTATGGAGATTCTAAAGATTTCCTAACAAAGCGGACATATTTTTTTGATTTTCTGCAAGCCAAATCATTTCCTTCGCAAAGCGAGCTGGCGGTACACTATGTTGATCCATGTTAGCATTAATCCACCATGTGCTTTCCATATACCACAACAACTGTAATGAATGTGTTAAATAGCCCTCTACCACGTCGCGTTCCTCACTGTACCCTTCCATAAACGCCGAAGCCAGGGAGACATCTAAATTATCATCTAAGGCACATGACATCACAGCACGAGCTACATCAAGCTGCGGATAGTCATATTTTAGTCGATCAAAATCTAGAATTGCAGATAAACCGTTATCATTAAATAAAAGATTATCTACCCAAAGGTCACGATGTGCCCAGCCTGTTTGAAGTAATCCGAGTAGTTCTATATTCATTTCTTCAGTAGCTTTAAGTTGAGTTTCTATCTCAGCAAGCAGCTGAGGTTTACCAAGTCCCTTAGTCTTTTCCCAAACGGAGTTCCAATGTGCTAAACGCTCCTCACGACTTGGAGGAATAAATTGCGGACTATTTTTAATGCCAAGTGTCCCGTCATTTAACAATCGATGCATTTTTCCTGTTGCTCGACCTAAATCATATATTTGATGGACATTGATTTTACCTGGTGAAATTAGTTTTCCCTTGCAATACTCCATCACCAGGAAGCGTTCTCCATTATCAGATTCAAGCAAAATACTTTCATTCTGTGATAACACTTTGGGGCACGCTAGATCTTGGTCATACAATCTAATCTGTTGAGAGAGTGCTAACAATATCTCCTCTGACTTATATAATTTATATCTTTCTTTGTTGTATTGTTTAAGTAACAATTCCCCTGCATCCGTCGTAACTTTCCACTTTAAGTTTAACCAGCCTCGTTTTATCGAAGTAGTTTCAATTACATTCATACCGAATAAACGATGAAATGTTTTTAGTAGGTCATCCAAGATCATTTCCTCTGTTAATATTGTCTCCATCTGGTCAACTCCTATATTTATAGTGAATAAGTTTTTATTCCTTATGGAGACCTATATAACCTCTGGGATTAAATAATCAATCTGTTATTAATTTTGAATACATATTGAGATCTATAAACTTTCCGTTTACTCTTTCATACCTTCTTAAGGTTCCCTCAAACATAAAGTTCAGCTTTTGCAAGACTTTTACTGAATTCACGTTTTCGGGTTCCACTTTTGCTTCGATTCGATTCAGCTTCAAAGTTGAGAATGCGTAATCTAACAAAGCACTTATAGCTTCTGAAGCATAGCCTCTTCCCCAAAATGCTCTAGCAATGTCATATCCAATCTCCGCTTTCTCATTTTCAAAGTCTAAGGAATTAAAACCACAAGAACCTATGATTTCATTGGATTCCATTTCAATTATAGAGAAACGAATAGCTTTGTTATCTAGAGAAAATTCATCAAGAAGTTTTATCATATCTTTTGCCTGATTTTCATCAGTAAAACTATCAATATTCATGAACTTGGTAACCTCTGGATCAGACCAAATTTTAAACAAACTTGGCGAATCCGCTACCTTCATTTTTCTTAAATGTAATCGTTCTGTGTGTAACTCTGTAGTTAACATTATTTTTACCTCCATTAAATTTTAATAGTTGGTTTAAAAATAATGATCTCTGCGCATAGTTCAGTCCCTTCATTTTTCATTCCCCATTAGAATATCACACCATCGTTAAAACGAATAATATACCTCTTTCCCCTCAAGAAAATCCCGACATAACGTGCTGCATATTTTGGAGGCGTGCTCTTTTATCCAACCGTTCCTCTCAGAGTCATGAATAAAAAATACGTAACTAATAAAAATATCCATAAATATTTGTCCTTCAATGTACCGAATCTCATCAAGCGAAAAGCTTGATTTAGAAGCATAACCCTCCAAAAGCATTTTGCGCAGCTCACTTTTCAACATGGAAGATGCAGAGCCCAAATCAAACAGGTAGTAACCATAACCAAATAAACAATAATCTATTAAGATAGGATTTTGTTCTGACACAAGGACATTGCCCAGTTGAAAATCAGCATGAATGAATCCCCATGAGTTGTCCCTAGCGTCTAGCTCTGCTAATTGTTCTTTTACTACGAGTAGAACGCTACTAATAACTTCGTAATCCTCCTGAATAAGGGCTCCATTGTCTGTTCCCTTTCCAAGTTCTATTAAAGTTTCATCAATCTTTGTGACATTGTATACAGGTCTATGTAACTCCAAGGGCATTAGCGTTCGTGAGAATTCATGTAAACTAGCAAGATTTCTACCTAATCTATAAACAATCTGTTCAATGTTATCTTCATCTTGGGTTAGCGTCGAGCCTTCGATCCATTCTAAAAGAGTGGCCAAACTAGTACCAAATTGCTCCGAACTATATTCAGTAACCAGTTCCCCTTTTTGATTTAGAACAGGTCTTTGAACTTTTAGTATGTTCTTCTGATCGATTTCTCGCAGAAAAAACATTTCTGCCTGTAATCCATCTCGGGTATGTTGTAAGGCTGAGAACCCTTCCGATATTGGTTTATGTATACGCAACAAATAATTCTTGTTATCCGTTTTGTCGGTCACTTTAAATGTAATATTCTCATTATGTCTAATGAATTCAATGATGGGATCGATGAACGAATACTGCAGCAATACTTTCTCAGCTTCAATGATCATAAGACTTCCCTCCTTCAAATCTAGAATATTCTTTATATTGTACCTGTTGCTCGTTGTATTTTGTTGGAATTAATAACTATATTTAAAAAGTATCCTTTTGAATATCTTCTATAAAAAAATAGAGTTACATATTAGTTCTCTAATACGCAACTCCATTAATATCATTATTTATTCATAGCGTTAATATAATATCAATACACCAAAGCCTTCCATAGTAACCTCACCCGATAACGTTGTCCCGCTCAGTAAATCCATTTTGGTCTCATGAAGATGGATCGCGACAGGAGCTTCACTATAATTAAGCAAAAAAGTATAACTGGAAGAAGTCCCGTTACGAACTTGCAGCTCTACATCTTCAGGGAGCACCAGCCAATCTACTGGCGACTGCAGGCTGACTTGATCTATGATTATGGACGCTGCTTGTTCATTAAAGACTGCTCCGTAATACCAAACCTCGCCTTTGCCGCGACGATTTCTTGTAACCGCCGGTTTTCCCGCATAATAGTCCGAGGCATAGACCGCCATGACTTCGACCGAATCATCCTCAATCTGGAGAATATCATTAAAATCATCTGCCCCAGTAACCCCTTCTGCCGCACCCGACCAGCTAATCGTCGTTGGCTGACGACTACCTTTAACCATTGTGAATTCTTCGACTGTGATCCCGCATAGATCTCTAGCAGCACCTGGGAAAGGACGCATATAACATTGGCCGCGTTCATCCTTATAGCCGGTTCTGCATCCGAAGATCAGTTTTCCACCTTGCTGAACGTATTCATCCAGAAGCGACGCTGTCTCATCTGTCATAATTGCCGGGTGAGGATAGATAAGCACATCGTACCGTGCGAGCTCTTCCAGCGTCGTCTTTTTGCGTAAATAGAGTACGTCATTCGGGATATGCTTCTGCTGGAGTGCCTTGTACCACTCCTTATTGCTCTTCCACATAAATGGACCATGCCACACATCATACTCTCCATCCCACTCATTAGCATAATCACGAACAATAGCAACGTTAGCCTGATTACGGGTGCCGATAAGTGCTTGCCCTGCCCCCGCCAGCTCTTGACCAATCTGTCCCGCTTCCCGTACTCTTCGGTTCGGCTGGTTATGGTAGTCGTTAATGCCATGCCAATAAATTTCATTGCCCATCGTGGCTGTCCGCCAGCGGAAATACAGCACCATATCTGCGCCATGAGCGATCGATTGATAGGTCCATAACCGCATCTGCCCCGGCTTCGGAGATGGCATATCCATCCGGTTCACCCAGCCACCCGGTCCCGACTGCTGCTCCATAATACAGAAATTAGGGGAAATAGAACGGACAACAGATAATGAAAGTCCCCAGCCTCTGTCATTCAGCGGATTCCGCTCATTCGGATCATAAAAAATAGTCGAGAACTGCGGATAGGAATCATAGCTGAAGAAATCCAGTAATTCATCCGTCAATTCATGGCTGTCGAGATGCCCGAACAGACCGTTCGTTGTCACCCACTGCTTAGGGGCAAGTTTACGGATGATGTCCGCTTGGTTTTCGGCAAAAGAAATCGTATTATCCGATATAAACCGCTTTTCATCCAAAGCCTGATGGGGATTGGGCTGCTTGGGTGACGGGGTAGGACGCGGAAGATACACCTGAGACCAATCACTATAACTCTGATTCCAAAAAACAGCCCCCCAAGCCTCGTTTAGCCGCTCAAGCGTGACATATTTCTGCTGCAGCCATTCCCGGAAAGCCTTATGGTCACTCTCTGAATAAAATTCACTGATCTCGCAGTTGAGCTCGTTATCAATTTGCCAACCGACCACACCTGGATAATTGCCATAATGTACAGCCATCTGTTCCGTAATCCGAGCACACAGCTCACGGTATTTGGGGCTACTGTAATTATAATGACGGCGCATGCCATGCTGAAGGGTAACACCTTCATACGTCACGTTTAATACTTCTGGATACTTATGGGTCAGCCAAGCTGGAGGTGTTGCCGTCGGCGTACCGAGCACAACCTGAAGACCATGTTTATGAGCTAAATCAATCGCCCGATCAAAGAGCCCGAACTGAAATTCACCCTGGACTGGTTCAAAAATAGACCAAGCAAACTCCCCGATCCGAATGATTGTAAAGCCTAGTTCTCGCATCCGGCGATAATCGTCCTCCCACATACTTTCCGGCCAGTGTTCCGGATAATAACAGACGCCAAGCTCGAATTTTTCTGTTGCGACAGGTTTCTTCATGATTACCTCCAAAGTATTAAAAATATGCTTTCAATATTTTATAATTCTATTGTAGTATCAGTGTTAATAAGGCATATATAACAAAATATTGCGATCGTATCACAATCTTGCGTTAATTACTTCAATCCAACTAGCGCTCTGTAGCGCGATAGAAATGGGTGCCACATAACATGAAGAAACAATGGTATTTGCCGACACCGGCTTTTTCAAAATATGTCTGTTATCCTGAATTTCTGGGACATTACAGTCACTTTCCACAGCATACCGAGAGAAGAAGTGAGGGGTTTCTGGGAAGCTATAACCTGCATTTAATTTTTGGTGGGGAGGGTTATGTATTCCATGAGGGCGAACGTATTCCGATGAGCAGAGGACGAGGGTTTCTTTACCCTAAAGGGGCTTATCAGCAGTACGGCTCAGACCCTGGGGAGCCTTGGGATGTTCGTTGGGTTCATTTTAGCACTGAAATTGTACTCCCCTTATTAGAAGAAGTGGACCAGTCTCGTGCATACCTGTTCACTTTTGACTTGGAGGCCAAGCTGGACGAGCTGTTCGAGGAAATGTACTTGCTGAGCGCTTCCTATGTAACACGCAGTGAGCCAAGGCTATCCGCGCTTCTGTATGAGCTTCTAGTGAAATTGCTACAGAATTCCGAACCGCTTCACGGCTCAGTACCGCACGAGGTCAGGCAGTCTATCCGCAGTGCCGCAGATATCATTCATGTCGAATGTGCACGACCTTGGTCACTGGAGTCGATGGCAAGACTAACCGGGTATAGCAGCTATCATTTTCTACGGCTGTTCCGAATGGTTATGGGCAAAACACCAAACCGTTATTTAACGGATTGTCGACTGGCCAGAGCCAAGCTTCTACTGGTTTCTACTGGACTCTCCATTGCTCAGGTTGCGACTCAGTCCGGTTTTGCCCAGTCCAGCTATTTCATTAAAGTATTCAGATCGTTCGAGGGGATGTCTCCCGTAAAGTACCGTCAGGCTTTTGGATCATAATTCCTTAAACGAGAAAAAACCGAACGACAATCAGAGAAAACCCTGAAGTTCATTCGGCTCAAACAGTCATTTACTTAGCTTCTTCCATAAATACTCTGAAGTTTTCTACGATCTCTTTTGCTTTAGTACGATATAAATAATGTCCTTCTTCAAATGTCAGCACTTTTCCATGTACAGAGTCTTTTACTTGCTTTTCATGCTCTGGTATCCATCTATCCGTTGCTGGTTGATTCGCTTGCACAAAGAAAATTACAGGAAGATTTTTGGGGAAGGTTAAACTTTCAGCTGTTTTAAAATTAGAATACATACTTCCGGCTTCATTTAATTGGGTTGGATTAAATATGTTTTTGCGATTGATCAGTCTCATTTGTTCTTTTGTTTTATCATCAAATGGTAGTTCAGCAATTGGGTCAGCACTAAATTTCATTTGCAATCTGATTAAACCTGATTTTTTGAGCAGATTTATAGTTCTTAATTCCGAAGCTTCGATCTTCCTCTCGCTTATCGATGGAACACTACTATCAAGCCCGACAAATGCACTCACTTCATTTTCATACTTGTTAACATAATCTAGTCCATATATGCCTGAAATAGAGTGGCCCATTAGAATATAACGGTCAATATTAAGAGCCTGTAAAGCTTCATGAATTTCACTTACAATATTCTCCGTGCTGCGCTCCTTTTTGGTCAGATCACTTAATCCATACCCAAAAGGCTCAATCATGACAACTTTGTAAAACGGCGACAGTTCATCTATTAATGCTTTAAAATCAAGAGCTGGCGCTGCTGTGCCATAACCCGGTAGTAGCACGACTGTTTCTTCACCTTTTCCTTGAATATAAACATTCATGTTTTTCCCATCTACGGGTACTAACTGACCATAGGGTTCTATTTTATTTTGTTCCGATTTATTGCTGATCAAATTAACTGTATATACGATGGCGAGAAAAAGCACGATTGCGATGATTATTGCTCCTACTACTTTAAGTAGTATGTTTAGTATTTTACTTGTTCTCGTGCCCACCTTTGTTGTTATTCCCTCTTTTATTTTCACTCGTATCTTCTCCTGTCATCCTCTGTGTATTGGACTGCCCTATCCGACTACTAAGGTAAGAATAACCAATGAAGATGTACTCCCCATGACGTTAACATGAACGGGGTATGAATAGGAAAAACAACATTTATACCAGCACACAAAAAACAAGCCAAGAGCCGAGCTCATGGCTTGTTTCCTTTAGAAATAAATTATCTCTTCTTAAGATTTACAGTAAATCTTCGCTCACAAAATCAACCATCGATTGAACCTTCAATCCCTTAGGAGCGCCTGGAATCCAGTCCCTTCCATCGTTCCCGCGTTCCGAGAACGTTATCGTCTTGGGCTGGCCTGGGAGAAGATCAAAGTAATTGTCAGAGAATATTCCTTCATCTTCTGAGGTCAGGTATACGCCTCTAGCTAATACATCGCTTGTCACAGTGAAGCTTAGACCTCCGCTATCTGGAGTTTCCATTATGTTAATTACTGAACGCTGCAACCGAATTTCTTTTTCCGGGATAAAATAGTGCACCTTACGATCTATCATCTCGCCATTAGCCTGCAAGCTGATCTCAAGCAATACATCGTTCGATCCATGACCTTCTATTAGTTCCGCCACTGGAGACGAGAATACGATAGCCGCAGAATCAGCTCCCAGCTCAACGGGATGTGTCCACTCTCGCAGTGTCGAACCGTTAAACTGATACAATTTAAGCCCCAAATCAGCGGTGACTGCTGTTCTTAAATCAGATACGACATGAACGTCAATCCGTTCACGGTCTGTACCGTCAATAGACAACAGAACATCTTGAAAGCTTGAGCGCACGGTATATTGCAATGCTTTCCAGCGTCCGTTGTAATCCATCCCCGCCCAAGAGGCGACCGGCCAGCAATCATTCATTTGCCAGTATAAAGTGCCCATACAGTAAGGTTTATTTCTTCTGTGACTTTCAATCGCGATTCGAATCGCTTCGGCCTGCAGAATTTGACTCATATACAGAAATGCTTTAAAATCCTTCGGCTGCGGCAGATACATATCCATGTATTCCTTGATCAGCAGATTTCCGCGTCCATTCTTCTGATGCGCCAGCATCACCTCTGAGGTAAGCTCCAAATCCTGCTCTTCAGCATAGCTCATTACGGTCTTTAGTTCCGGGAACGACTGGAATCCGTATTCACTCATAAAGCGGCCAACCTTGGTATTATAATTCTCAAAAGGCTCAATCCCGTGCCACACGCCCCAGTAATGCACATCCCCATCGCCCACAATCCGCGTCGTGTGTTGATTCATATCTCCAGTCAAATTCCGCATCGGTGAAGACGGCCAATAGTCCACACCTGGATGGAACGCGGCTACAGCCTCCGGTAGAATCCGGTGGAATATTTCCTCATAATCAGCCCACATTGTAGCTCTTTGCTCCGCGCTGAGTTTTTCTTTCCAGCCCCAGCCCATATTTTCCTCGAACTGTGACCAGGCCGAATCAATCTCGTTATTGCCACACCATAGGGTGATGCAGGGATGATTGCGCAATCTTTTGACGTTATACTCAGCTTCTTTCTTCACATTCGCAAGAAACGCTTCATCCCCCGGATACATGCTGCAAGCGAACATGAAGTCCTGCCAGACCAACAGCCCGTATTCATCACAGAGCTTGTAAAATATATCCTCTTCATAAAAACCGCCGCCCCACACTCGCAGCATATTCATGTTTGATTCTGCGGCCGTGGCAATTTCATGCCGATACCGCTCTTCGGTAACTTCTGTGATGAAGCTGTCATTCGGAATATGATTGGCACCTTTGGCGAAGACCGACACACCATTCAGTACAAAAGAAAATGAAGTCCCTTTCGCATCATGCTCCCGAATCAATTGAATGCTCCGGAGTCCAGTTCTTACGCTTTTGCTAACTTCAACTTCCTTACCTTTCACCAAATCCGCTTGGAATGTATATAAATGAGGCTCGCCCAGCCCTCTACACCACCAGAGCTGCGGCTGATCTACCACGATATCCATCTCTATTTGTTGCTTGCCACTCTTTAAGGAAACCGCTTGCATCGACTCTAGACCATCAGCACTCATTCGCAGCATTCCCTGCCATGCCGCAGGAGCATCTACTTCAATAATTGCGGTTAATTGAGCCTCTTCCTTTGTGATCACATTTTGGCGGATATAGAGATCTATGATTTGAACTGAATCACGTCCCTTAAGGGCCGCCTTACGCCATATTCCACTGGTCAAGAAACGCGGACCCCAATCCCAGCCGTAATGATAAGGTGCTTTGCGGGCAAAGACACTAATCCGCTGTTCCTCTAGTCCCCCAAGCTCGGATTGATCATTCGGTGCAGGTAACGCATACCCCAGCTTCTCTAGCTTAGGTAGATCCTCTTTAACTACAGAGCGGAATCTCACTAGTATATGGTTTTCACCAATCTTCAACTGATCTTTAACATCCACTCTCCACGCCAAAAACATATTGTCTGCAGCGAGCACATGTACATTATTCACATACACGTCAGCATATGTATCAAGACCTTCAAAAATCAGTTCTGTGCAAGTAAGCTCCAACCACTCTTCACCAAGCTGCAAAGTGGTTTGATATTCCCAATCCTTCTTATCAATCCATTGTAGGTTATGTTCATTTGTTCCATAGAAGGGATCTTCAATCTTTCCGTTCTTCAGTAAATCCGTATGGACCGTGCCTGGCACAGTAGCCGGAAGCCACTCCTCGTCACCACAGCTTCTAAATTCCCACTTCGCAAGATTCATCTCTAGATGTTTCATAATATCCTCCTAATTGCTAAAAGTTTTGTAGAGCATATGCTTCTCCAAGTGACTTCGTACAAAACTCACTTCGAAAGCGTCTGCTTAAGTTTTGTAAGCCTATTCATCTTTCAAAATAACATACCTCTTCTAGCATTTCATTGAATCCACTTGTTATTCTTGGTATTTTGTTATCCATTCGTTAGGTATACACTAATTATAATCGTTCAAACAAAACAAATAAAGACAATAAATAATAATACAATACATTTCTAAACGCTTTATTTAAAGCTATAATGTTCATGTAAACGCTAACAAAATAATGAAAAGGGGATTAAGGTATGAGAAATAAGTTATTTTCGTTATCTTTTGTTATGGTTATGATTTTATCATCAACGCTGGCTGGCTGCGGCTCGAACAATGGCAACAGCACCAATAACGGGGCTTCTGCAACCGATAAGCCCGCAGCGACTAACACAGAGACTACCGGCGGTGACACAACAAGCAACGCAACAGCCGAACCTGCAGCAGGAGCTGACATTAGCGGCAAAATCACCTTCCTGACTAACAGAACAGACATGATTGGCAAAGAATACGATGAATATTTAAAGCGCTTTAATGAAAAATACCCGAACGTTAAAGTCGAATTCGAGGCTTCCCAGACCGACTATAATCAACAGGCTAAAGTCAGAATGGCCAGCGGCGAGCTTCCTGACGTTATGTTCATTCCTACCATTCCTAACTCCGACCTACCGAAATACTTCGCTTCACTGGATGATCTCGGCCTGAACGATCAAATCACCTTTAAAGACTTCAAATCCTTTGATGGCAAGCTGTACGGAATTACCACAGGGAACTCTACATCCGGGATTGTTTATAACAAAAAAGCATTTACGGATGCTGGCATCACAGAAACCCCTAAGACTTGGGATGAATTCCTGGCTGCCTGCGAAAAGCTGAAAGCAAAAGGTGTCATTCCACTGTCCTCTAACTTCAAAGATAAATGGCCACTGGGTACATGGGCTTATGATACTCCGCGCCTAATTGCAGGCAACCCCGACTTCCCTAATGAGAAGCTGAACTCTGAAACACCATTTACCATGGACAACGGCTATGGTAAAGCCTTTAGCCTGCTCAAGGAGCTCAACGAAAAAGGGTATCTGGAAAAAGACATCAACTCCACCAACTGGGAGCAATCGAAAAAAGACATCGCTTCTGGTAAGTTCGCCATGTACTATCTCGGCAACTGGGTCATTAACCAAGTTATTGGAGTAGGAGCTCCTTCAGACGATGTTGGCTTCTTCCCGTTCCCTTATGACAATTCAGGTAAACCATCCGCTACTCTTAGCCCTGACTTCTTCTATGCTGTTGCTAAAAACAGCAAAAATTTAGAAGCTGCCAAAGCTTTCGTAAAATGGATGATTGAGGATTCCGGCTATGAGGACTTCGCGGGCTTTATCTCCCCACTAAAAGGAAAAGAATCTAATCTGGCTCAGCTAAAAGAATTCCAAGCTACCGGAGTAGAGTTAGTAGAAGGAACTGTTGACGATGCGAAGGTTACAGAAATCGGCAACAAGGCACAATTAGATCTCCCTGCTGTTGTACAGGAATTTGTGCTTGCCAAAGATCCGCAAACTGTATTAGACAAATGGAATAAAGCCTGGACTAAAGCTAAGAAAGATCTCGGCTATTAATACAAACTTTTGACCAGAAGTACAACACGGTGCAAAATGGATTATCGCCCTTACGGATAGTCCATTTTGCCTTTCCATACCAAGCTTTTATGAAAGAAGGGCTAGCGATGTTCGGAACACTTTCCTATAACAAACAAAAAATGATAATCATTATATCATTCCTTACGATCCCATTGTTGCTCCTTGCGACATTCACGTATTATCCAGCGCTTAAGCTGATCTATTACAGTTTCACCAATTGGGATGGCTATAGCCCTGAGAAACCATGGGTCGGACTTGCTAATTACCGCGAGGTCTTCTCTAATCCTGATATTTTCAAAGTATTTACACACAACTTTGCTTACTTCGCTATGGGAATTGTTCAGAACATAGTCGCCATTTATTTTGCGGTTGTTCTGAATAGTAAGCTCAAAGGGAAAAACGCATTCCGAATCTTACTTTTCCTTCCTTACATCATGAACGGAGTTGCTGTTGCTTTTATGTTTGGTTATGTCTTTGATACTACTAACGGATCTCTGAATATGTTCCTGAATAGCATCGGTCTAACCGGACTAGGACAGACCAGCTGGCTTGGAACAGAAGGACTGGTCAACTATTCTCTGGCATCCACAGGATTTTGGCGTTTCATGGGTTATAACATGGTCATCTACATCGCCTCCTTGCAGGCCATACCAAACGATATCTATGAGGCTTCAAAGATTGATGGTGCTGGACCTTTCCAAACCCTTTGGAGAATTACTTTACCGAATATGAAGCCAGTCATTCAGCTTAACTTATTTCTTACCGTCACAGGAGCACTGGAAGTCTTTGATCTCCCGTTCGTATTGACCAAGGGTGGTCCTGCAGGCGCCAGCGAAACTTATGTACAGAAAGTTGTAGACACTGCATTTGCTTACAACAACTATGGTCTCGCTTCTGCCATGAGTATTATCTTGCTCTTCTTTGTCGTCATCGTACTATTAGTACAGCAACTAGTTCTTAGCCGGGGAGGAGACAAATAGACATGACAAACTCCAAATTCCGCTTTACAGATGTTATTAAATACTTCTCGCTAATCATCGGCGTATTTGTCGTGCTTTTCCCTCCTTATGTAGTTATCGTAAATGCCTTCAAATCGACTGATGAATTTAACAGTAGCAGCTCCATGGCACTGCCAAAAAGCTTTTTTAATTTCGATAATTTCATTGCGGTGTTCCAGCGTGGAGGTTTACTTAACGGATTTGGTAACGTATTAATTATTATAGCTATTACTTTAATTCTGAACATTCTATTTGGAACTATGGTAGCATTTGTACTGGGACGCTTCTCTTTTAAATTAAAACCTGTTGTCTTTGGTGCTTATCTAATAGCCACTATCATTCCTAGCATCACGACGCAAGTAGCCACTTTTGGTATCATCAAAAGCATGGGGCTTTATAATACACTCGGCGCCCCTATCGTGCTATATATCGGAGCAGATGTGATTCAAATTATTCTTTATTTGCAATTTATCCGTAACATTCCCGTGGATCTAGATGAGAACGCGATGGTAGAAGGTGCATCTCTTTTTAAAATCTATCGCTCGATTATTTTTCCATTATTGACGCCGGCTACGGCTACTTTGATTATCTTGAAGACGATTAGTATCTATAATGACATGTACATCCCTTATCTATATATGCCAAAACAAAGCCTGGGCGTAGTTACGACGATCCTGATGCGTTTTCAAGGGGTCAATTCGGGCGAATGGAATTTGATCTGTGCGGCCATTCTGCTTATCCTGCTCCCCACAATAATTCTATATTTCTTCCTACAACGTTATATCTTTGAAGGCGTAACCAGCGGCGCAGTTAAATAAGGCAGTTCACTTTAAGAAAGGATAACGCAAATGGTATCATTCATCCGGCTAGCCTTACGAAAAATGTGGTTGTTCCTTGCCAATCTTCCGATGGAGCGAAAACTGATCGTCGTATTTGTCTTTCTGATCTCGCTTCCAATCACTTATGTTAGTTATTTGTCCTCCCGCTCCATGTTCAATTCTGTTCTAGTGAATGCAACGGAAGGCGCGAACCAAATGACATCGAATGCCTCTGATACCATTGACCGTTATGTTGCCGATCTAAAAAGATACACAGCGCTACCGCTATATAACACCGATGTACAATTCTACCTAACTCAGCAAAATACCGACTGGGATAAAAGTACTGGCATGGCGATGTTCCTGAGCTACTTGAAGCATACGAAGGAAGAGATCATCGCCGTGTACATGGTGGATCAGTACGGTTCTGTTTTTTATGATAGAGTCCCCGGGATCCACGAGTTGTATCCTGAAGAACGACTAGCCGAATGGAGAACCTTAAGTGAAGAAGCTGGGGCCGCTCCTGTCATTCAAGGCAGACATACGATTCGTATAAACTCCAATGTCCACAGAGAGGTTTTCAGTGTACTTCGCACCATTAATTCTGTAAGCACGCTAGATAATATAGGAATTCTCGTATTTGATGTAGACATCAACTTGTTTAAGGGGATCATTGATCCCGTAAACGCAGTTACACAAGGCAACACACTAATTGTAGATAATAACGGAGAATTGATCTATGACGGTGAAGACGCCTCAAATTCGATGCAAACCGGTGAGGGGCAAAGTCTGAACACGCAGCTTTTGCTGCAGCATGTGAATCAGCAACAGGATCATTTTCAAATAGAAATGAATGGCCAGTCTTATCTTGCAGTGTATACCGTCTCGAAACAGACAGGTTGGACGACTATGGTTACGATTCCTTTGGCCCGGATCCTGTCACCTGTACAGAAGAATCGCAATGCTCTTATATTAACTACACTGATCATTATTGCTTTTGCACTTTGTGTTGCGACGTTCATCTCACATGCGCTGACCAAACCCCTTAAATCTTTAGTCCGTCTAATGAAACGGGTACAGCACGGTAATCTAGATGTCTGGCAGCACTCCAAATATAATGATGAGATTGGAATGCTTGGCAGTCATTTTAATCGGATGATCATAAGGGTCAAGGATCTGCTGCAGGAAGTATCCCTCACCGAGAAGCGTAAGCAGAAGGCTGATATGAGGGCACTTCAGAATCAGATCAATCCCCATTTTATTTATAATACGCTGGAGTCTATCCGTATGCTGGCAGAGAGCAACGATGACCCCCGTGTAGCGAAACTCACCTATTTGCTTGGACTTCAGATGCGTTACAGTATTGTCCGAAGCGAAGAAGCCGTTACGATCAGACAAGAGCTGGATCATGTACGAAATTATTATCATCTGCTACAAATCCGGTTTCCAGATAAGTTCAATCTACACATTGATGTGCCAGAGAAATTTCTACATCTTCCTGTAATCAAGCTTGTCTTCCAACCCATTGTGGAGAACGCAGTTTTTCATGGCTTAGATCAAAAAGTAGGTCTCGGCACCTTAAGCATCACCGCATGGAGTGAGCATGGAAATGTCGTATTCTGTGTAGAAGATGATGGCATCGGTATGGATGCAGCTACCCTTCGTTCCTTAAATAATAGTCTGCAAAATGGGACTGAAAGTGAAATGTTTGGTATTGGCCTACGAAATGTGAATGAGAGAATCCGTCTGCATTACGGTAGCTCATTCGGGCTCCTTGTAGAGAGTAAGCTCGGAGTGGGTACTCGTGTTACGCTGCGCATTGAGGACATTACCTTCACTACTCATAGTGAAGATGATATGAATTACGGAGAGGAGATGCTCTGATTGCTGCATATTGCAATTGTTGACGATGAAATCCTGATCCGCGAAGGTCTGGCCCGAATGATCAGCAAAGAAAACACTGAATTTCTGGTCATCGGCACCTACTCCGATGGGAAACATCTACTTGACGAGTTACCTTCACTTCAACTTGATGTTGTGATTACTGATATTCGTATGCCGCAAATTAACGGCTTGGAATTAATTAAACAATTAAAAGCCAGTCACCCACAAATCCGCTCCATTCTAATGAGTGGATTTGTTGAATTTAATTATGCCAGAGAAGCCATACGCAGCTCTGCAGTAGACTATTTATTAAAGCCAATCGATAAGGAGCAATTATTCGAGCTGCTTTATCAATTAGAGGAAGAGCAGCAGTTCTCTCGTGACAAGGAGGTACGTCACCGTTCTGGTCTCTTACTGACCCTTCTTCAAGGCGACGAGCCCCCTTCACCCTTGCTTTTGTCGAGCCTTACTTTGCCCCAGCCTTATTTCTCAGTCTTTGTGTTCAAAGGAAGATCAAGAGAACCCGTCTGTTTTTGTGTAGACAGTCTGCGGCAAGTGATGGCATTTAGTATCGACAGCTTAGAGATTCAAAATGGACTGCATGTCTGTATCCTGTATTCTACAAAGCAACTCTCAGACAGCGATAGGAATGAAATCGGCGACAGAATCCGTATCTCTGCCAATGGTATGATACTGCATGTAGGTACTAGCAGTTCCTATAATGATACCGCCAAGCTTAGACAAGCATATCTAGATGCTAAGTTAGCCTGCAGCGTCGGCATCTATAATCCTGACCGACTGCACTATGCAAATATTCAGAACATTCAGCAGTCTGAGATAAATATCCTTGAGCCTTTTAATGCGATCAAGGAACCATTAATCCATGATCTGCAGATCCTGAATATGGAGGGTGCTTTAGAACGCGTGCATAACTTATTCTCAGTGCTGAAATCACAACAAGCTGTGCCCGATCAAATTCTCCGTGTCTGTCGATGGGTTATTGAATCTGCGCAGAAAGAATTGCAAGAATTTGAGGCCCTCTACAAAGGTGCACCCTATCATGGGCTGGATGAAAGCATCGCGTCCAGTATGAGCTTCAGTGAAATCGAGCGTAGTTTTACCAACCATTTCTCAAGCATTCTATTTGAGATCAGAGCCCATCGCCTAGAGATGTCCGGTACAGCTGTAGAAACCATAAAGCGCTGGATATCAGCCAACTATAATCAACATGCGGATCTGAACACCTTAGCGAATATGGTTTTTTTGACACCAAGCTATTTAAGTAAGCTGTTCAAACAAGAGACTGGACTTACATTAACGGACTACATCACGGAAATCCGGCTACGTAAAGCCAAGCATCTGCTTAAGAATGCCCCTGACCTAAAGATTCACGAGATTGGAGCAGAAGTTGGATATGGTGATCCTGCCTATTTCAATAAGCTTTTTAAACGTGTAGTCGGCGTTACACCCAATGAATATAAACGAATTTCTATCGTATAAGGAGTTTGATCACTTGCAATCACAGATTCACACGAGCAGCGATAATCATGAAATCACCGTCTATGACACCACAGATCTATACGGTGAACAAGGTGCGTTCCGCGTCATGCAGTTTTCCAATCAGGCCATTCAAGGTGCGATGGATCTCAATCACCCAGAACGAGTTGTGTTTGAATATCCGCGAGCCATCATTCACTTGATGGAATGCAATGCTCCCTCTTTCGAGGATGCCTTTCTTATAGGTCATGGGATTGGAACGATTGCTGGGCATTTTATAGACAAAAGATTTAAAGTAGCTGAGCTAGACAGTGAAGTAGTCGAATTAAGCCGCCGCTATTTTGGATACAACCAAGATAACGTAGTGATCGGGGACGGACGTCAGATCCTTGAAGGTGAAGAACCACAGAACTATGATTACATCATCTTGGATGCTTTCACCGCCGCGGGCACGCCGAGGCACTTAATCTCCAGTGAATTTTTCAGCATCGTGTATTCAAAACTGAATGCCGAAGGGTATCTACTAATGAATCTAATGGGAAAAGGTGAAAATGACCCACATATTAACGCGATTCACACCACGCTCGCGGAAGAATTCACCTATATCAAATCCTTTTCACTGCCTTCAGATGGGGCTGCGGATATCAAAAACATCATTATTATAGGTGGATTTAAGCCGATCCGCTTTCAAGCTCGCCACATGGCAGGCTTTAAAGAAATCCAGCTTGGGCAAGGATATCTTATTCGGGATTAAAGTTATGCAAATAAAAATGACCTCACCCTCCACTTCACTGTGGATTTTGAGGTCATTTTTGGGTTGTTACTATCTGATATCCTTTACACCGGATTAGGGACAAAACTGCCACCTCGGCAATACTTCAAATAATTTAGTGCATGTACTTGTCCAGTCATTTCTAGTTCACCCTGATAGACAGGATCATGCCAGCCTTCAATATCAATAGTTCCCTTATAGCCGGCTTGGCGCAGAATCGAGATGATATCCACCCAGTTCGTATCTCCGAAGCCAGGCGTCCGGTCCCACACATAAGGCTTAGGTCCATGAATTCCGTATTCCTTGACGATATCCCAGGCAATAGTGGCATCTTTACCATGCACATGGAACACCTTGTTCACCCATTTGCGTAGCTGCGGAATCGGATCAATGAGACCTATCAGCTGGTGGCACGGTTCCCATTCCAGACCCAGATTGTCTGCTGGTACAGCATTGAACATTTTCTCCCAGGCTGAAGGATTGTGAGCGATGTTCCACTCTCCGGCCTGCCAGTTTCCACCCATAGAACAATTTTCAAAAGCAATTCTTAAGCCACGATCGGCTGCCCTTTTGGACAATTCACTAAACACCTCTGCAAATCTCGGAATCGACTCGTCAATCGAAGAACCTGGAAGACGTCCGGTGAATCCACCGATAATATCTGTGCCGAATAAATGGGCATGATCAATCAATCGCTCCCAACTGGCGAGTGTGTCAGCATTGTCTCCATCTCCTGAAAGTGGATTTCCGTAAATCCCAATGGAAGAGATGACAAAATCATGTTCAGCAGCCAGCTCCGTTACTCGTGCAGCTGTTTCTACAAGATTAGTTTCACCAGTGGTCTGCCAAAAGTTCAAGTTAAAGGACTCAAACCCATGCTGAACAATTTGCGGAATAACGGCGACGGCCTCCCCGCCACGAACTAGAGTACCTATTCTTAATGTGTCTTGCATTTGGGTTACCACTCCAATGATAGCGTTTATAGTCAGTATTATACCTTAAGTGTTTTGAGCATCTTGCAAGAGCCTCGCTTGAGCAATACCGCATCGTAGACAATATGCTGATGAGCTGACCGTCCAGAAATTAGATCAAACAGAACGCCCACACTGGATAAAGCCATTTCTGTACCCGGTTGGCTGATCGTATCAAGTGAAGGATGAAAATATTCAGCCATTTCGATCCCGTCAAAGCCAATGATTGAAATATCATCCGGAATAGACAACCCTGCGGTAAGCACCGCTTTGGCAGCACCGATAGCAATCGTGTCGGAGGCTGCAAATATTGCGGTTACTCCCTTATTCCTTTTAAGTAATCTTCGCGCTGCATCAAATCCAGAGCTAGGACTGTATTCACAATCCTCCACAAGCTGTGCATCATAAGGCAGATTATGTTCTTCCAGTGCTTTTTTGTAGCCCAAATAACGCCGGTTGCCTGTCGTTTCATCCAGTAATGGGGACTTGGCTAGAAAACCAATATTCTCATGTCCAAGTGATATCAAGTAATTGGTGGCCTTATAAGCTTCCTTCAATTCATTAATGGTGACACTAGAAAAGATATCAGGGTCCACCTCTTGTGTGGAGGTGATCGTCGTCAGTACAAAAGGAACCGTCAGTTGCTTGAATTTCTCTTCGGAATGATTGTAAGTTCCGCCCATGAAGATGATCCCGCATAGATTCTTTTCTTTGGTCAGCTGAATCGCCGCATTAATTTCATCCGTTCCATCCTCTACCTGATGAATGAGGAAAGGGTACCCTCGCAGATTAGCCTGCCGCTCGATTTCTTTGATCATATTAGAGAAGAACGGATTCGTAATCCCCTTAACCAAAAGTGCAATGTTCTTAGACTCCGTAGTTTTTAGATTTCTCGCATTGGAATTGGGAATGTAATTGTATTCCTTAACAACATTCAGAACCTTTTCCCGTGTAGCCTTGCTCACCAGCCCCTTATTGTTGATGACCCTGGAAACCGTCGAGATGCCCACACCGGAAATCCGCGCGATATCCTTGATATTTACGTCCACTATACTCCCCCACTTATGAATAAGGGAGCTATATGCTACTATAGCTCCCTCACACCTTTTAACGTTCTTTAGTTCACCGGAACGAACTCAGCCAATTGCTTTTCTACTTCGGCAATAACCTTGTCAATTCCTGCTTTTTTCAGTTGCTCACGGTAATCCGCTACAGCAGCTTTAGGATCTTTGCTTGTTTTACCAAGCATCAATTGAATACCAAGCTGAGAATTCACGTTGGAGATCGAAGCAATCTCTGTAGTAACATTCGCTGGATCGAAAGTAAAGCCGTTGTATGGATCATTGATAGCCACTTTATCCCACTCTGCGAACAGAGAGTTACGGATTGGGTTCTCTGTGTCCGTAGGAACTACGAATTTGTCATTACGAAGTGACCAAGCAGCGAAACCTCCGCCGTCTGTTTTTTCGTTGAAGCCTGCAGGCTGCTTTTTAACTCCATTTTCCATGACATATTGCTTACCTTCAATACCGTTTTGGATGAGGTTGTAGTAGCTTTCGTCAGTCATGAACTTCTCGATTACCATCAAAGAACGCTCTGGATTCTCAGAGTTGACACTAATTACGGTAGAGTTATCAACACCCATTTTACGTTTAATCTTCTTGTTAGCTTCTGCAAAAGTATAGAAATCAGTTTCTACCCCTGGTAGTGCCGTCTTATCCCCGCCATATTGACCGAGCCAGTCCTGAGTATGCGTCAAGTAACCCGCGGAGTTTGCTGCTCTGAAGTTATCCTTGCTTCCAAGTGATGAGGACAGTACATCTTTGCCCCAGTATCCCTTGTCTGCCCATTCACGCATCTTCACAGCCCAATCTTCGAATTCTTGGGTGTAGGCTGGAGAGAACACTGTTTTGTAGTCCTCTGCGCTCTTAGTCACTAAATTGATTTCATTTGTTGAGATCCCTGGTGCATTAAGCCACTGACCAGTAGTATCTACGAGCATTCTGAACATATTTTGTGCATCTTCAGCTTTACCATTAATAGGTGGGAATGATTCATTGGCAACTACATTGTCCATGTATTTAACCATATCGTCGATAGATGCAATTTTTTCCATGCCGTATTTTTTCAGCAAGTCTACACGATAAGCATAACCGCTTGGTGTATATTCGCTATAAAGACTCGGAACACCATAGATTTTACCTTTGACCTTCGTATTTTCCCACACACTTGCTGGAATTTCTGCCTTCAGCTTAGGAGCAACTTTATCGAGCATGTCAGTAATGTCTACCAATGCACCTTCACTTGCTAATGTATAGTAGTTTACCGGTGCTCCAGGAGAAGCATGTGACAAATCAAATGTTTCACCAGAAGCAAATAGCAATGGATATTTCGTTGCAATATCTGGCCAGTCGATATATTTAATTTCTAAAGTTGTATTGATATCTGCCTTGAGTTTTTTGTTAATCTCAGCTAGAATCGCCTTATTTTGAACACCTTCACTGCCCCACAAGTAGTACGTCAGCTTAGCTTCTTTGGAAGTATCGACTCCTCCTGTATTGTTAGCAGATGTTTCTGGTGATTTAGTAGCTGCTGCATCATTGCTAGAAGCATTGTCTTTGGATGATGAGCAAGCTGTAAGTGCCCCCGTAAGCATTAGGACAGCTAGTAAAGAAGACGCCGTTTTTTTACCTTTCATTAGGTAAACCTCCCTTTTTTTCTGTTAATAATGATTGCTTGATTTATAATAAACGCCCTATGAAAAGGAAACGTCCATTAACCCTTTACTGCCCCGATTGTGAGGCCTGTTACGAAGTAACGCTGCACAAAAGGATATAGAAGAATAATAGGTCCAGTAGCTAGCACAGCTGTAGCCATTTTAATGGATTGCGTCGGAAGATCAGCAGTATTGATTACCGCCCCCGAATTGACTAGCGCTCCGAGATTCGCCTGATTGACCATTCGCTGCAAGAAGTATTGAAGCGGATACTTCGTCGGATCGTCGATATACAACATTCCGTTATACCATTCATTCCAAAAGCCCAGTGCCGAGAACAATCCAATCGTAGCTAAGGATGGAACTGCTAGTGGAATGAATATCCGCCAATAGATGCGGAAGTCACCGGCGCCGTCAATTGTAGCGGATTCATATAGAGAATCCGGAATAGCTTTCATAAAGTTACGCATTAGGAAGATGGACCAAGCGCCTACTACACCCGGAAGGATCATGGC
This sequence comes from Paenibacillus sp. FSL R5-0744, assembly GCF_037972555.1. NCBI lineage: Bacteria > Bacillati > Bacillota > Bacilli > Caryophanales > Paenibacillaceae > Paenibacillus > Paenibacillus sp. FSL R5-0744. The sequence continues at coordinate 942,347 of NZ_CP150228.1, read as the reverse complement.
GAATAAGCTGTCCTTCATATGAAGATGTTTGACCATCAGGATATACGTTGGAATCAAACCACCGCTGAAAAGCGTTGTAAAGTAAATCATAAAGGAGAAGAAATTACGATATTTGAAATCTTTTCGGTTAAGTACGAACCCAGCCATTGACATCATGAATAGTCCAAGTACCGTACCTACTACGGTGATAAAAATCGTAACCTGATAAGCACTTACTAGTTTGCCAGAGTTATTTAACAGCAATTCATAAGCCTTTATTGAGAATTCCTTTGGCCAGAGCTTATAGCCTTCACGGACAATTTCCTGTTCATTCATGAACGAGGAAGAGATCATTAATGCAAAAGGAAATACACAAAATAGTGCAAAGATTGTAATGCAGAGATAGCTGACCGCTTTAATGAGAATACTGCCAGAATCCTGCTTGATTTTTGATTGTTCCACTGATATCACCCCTATTTCGTTTCTGAATTTAGAATAATGCGCTGTCTGGTTCGACCTTACGAACAATAAAGTTTATCACCAGTACCAGAATCAGACCGAATAAGGATTGATAGAAGCCGACTGCCGCACCCATGGAGAAGTTGAATTGCCCCACTAATGAACGGAAGACATAGGTATCAATGATATCCGTCTGCGGATACAGCACGGAGTTAGTACCAATCAGGTTGTAGAATAGGTCGAAGGAGCCTTTAAGAATGCCACCCAATCCGAACAACAGCAATAGAATAAAAGTAGGCTTCAGAATTGGAAGAGTCATGTAGCGAATCCGCTGCCAGGTCGTAGCCCCATCCATATAGGCCGCCTCATACAAATCATGATTAATTCCTGTAATGGTTGCCAAATAGACAATCATACCGTATCCAGTTCCAGCCCAAATCTTAAAGGCAACAATGATATACTTCCAAATCCCAGGGTCAGAATAAAATTCATAACGATCTAACCCCAAGCTTACAAACATCGTATTAATAAAACCTGAGTTGAAGTTGAACAAGTTGTAGGCAAATACACCGACGATAACCATTGAGATAAAGTTTGGAAGAAGAATGACGGACTGCGTTATCTTCTTGAACCACTTACCTGCTATTTCAGATAACATAATGGCGAAAATGATTTGAATAATATTCCCCAAGGCAAGAAATACAACATTGTAGAGTAGTGTATTTTTAGTAATATTCCAGAGATCACCGTTTTGAAACAGGAACTCAAAGTTCTTAAGGCCAATGAAATTACTACCGAAAATACCCTTATTGAGCTTGTAATCTACGAATGCGACGTAAGCGCCAGGCATTACCGCATAGTGAAAAATAATGAAGTATAGGATTACAGGCAGCAACATTAGAAAAAGCACTTTGTTCTTAATGACTTCCCGGACAATATTTCCACCCGCAAGCTTAATTCTTGCCAATGAGCCCACCTCCAATTTGAAAAATGCATTTCGTCAGATGCATAACTTAGCTTCCTTTCCTGTCCCGCAACCAGCTTAAAACTGATTGCTCATCCTTTATAATAAAGCGTATCGGATGATATAGAAACGTTTCCATAATTTCTTTGAAACTCCCTGTACGAAAATCATACTCCCTAGATGTATGCGCTGTCAATTCATTTTATTTTTGTTTTTCTAGTAATAAAAATCACATTTTACAACCTAAATATAATGAATCGGCCGATTTCACGAAGATAATTGACTTTTTATGGCCTTCGGACTAAGATCGATATGTATCGTTTATGGAAACGTTTCTATCTGTTCTTTCATAAACATGTCAGCCTCTATCTATGACGTCTGACGTTGAACTCCCCGTACCGATCTATTACATGTCTCATCCAATAATATTAATCTGCGTATGCACACGGAACAGGGTATTGAAAGCTATCCTTTACTCGGAATCCTCTCCCGCTTAAAGTAGCGGCGAACAGAAATCGCAAGCGCTTTCTTATTGGTATAGCACATCTAATTTTCACAATAACTATCAATGCGCTCACGAGGAAGGTGTTAACCATGACTAAATCTTTTATCCAAGATCTTGTGAACGATATGACTCTGGAAGAAAAACTGGCCCAATTAACCCAGCTAGGCCCTCACTATTGGGGCTTGGATGATACCGTGGATTTAACCGGCCCATTTAAAGAACTGAACATTCAGCCACAAGTAATGGAGAACATCGGAAGTGTTCTGAACGGTATTGGAGCCAGAAATGTGATTGATCTGCAGACCCGGCATTTGCAAGCCAGTCGTCAGAAGATTCCTCTGCTCTTCATGGCGGATGTCATTCATGGCTACAGAACAATTCTTCCGATCCCGCTTGCGATAGGTTGTAGCTTTGATATGGAAGCTTGCGAACGATTTGCTGAAATTGCAGCCAAAGAGAGCGCAGCTGCCGGCATCCATCTCACTTTCTCACCTATGACGGATCTCGTACGCGATCCGCGCTGGGGACGGGTGATGGAGACATCCGGTGAGGATCCTTATCTAAATGCCCGTGTAACTGAGAGCATGGTACGGGGCTATCAGGGCAAAGACCTAAAAGAAAAAGGGCGGATCGCTGCCTGTGTGAAGCACTTCGCCGGTTACGGCGCTCCCGAAGGCGGTCGTGAATACAATACGGTAGATATGTCCCTCGGCGTATTACGTGAGTTCTATCTACCAGCCTATAAAGCTGCTGTAGATGCTGGTGTAGCCATGGTGATGGCCGCATTCAATACGATTGACCGCATACCAGCAAGCGGTAATTCCAAACTTCTCCGGGGAATTTTGCGTGAGGAATGGGGCTTCAACGGCGTTACCATTGCCGACTTCAATTCCGTCAATGAGCTAATCCCCCATGGTGCAGCTGAGGATGGCCGTGAAGCAGCGGAGAAAAGTATAGCTGCTGGACTTGATATTGAAATGATGTCCACCCATTATCTAAACCACGGTGCCGGTCTGGTCGAGGAAGGCAAGCTGGATGTCTCTTTGATCGATGAAGCCGTTATCCGAGTGCTAGAACTTAAGGATGCCCTCGGCTTGTTTGACAATCCGTTCAAGGATGCAGACCCGTTAGTAGATGAGGCGCCCACGCCGAGCACGGAGAATTTGCAAGCAGCTAGAGAGCTGGGTGCCAGCTCAGTGGTACTGCTGAAAAATGACAATGACGCTCTGCCCCTTAAACGCGGTATGAAGATTGGATTGGCTGGTCCCTTCGCTACCTCTATTCATGTGCTGGGCGGCTGGTCTGGAACGGAAAAAGACCCGGCCGTATCACTCTACAACGGCATTTCTCAAAAAACATCTGCCGCAGATATTATTACGGCCATGACTGGTGAGCTGGGAAGCATGCTGGAGGGTGTTTTTGATGTAGAGGATGAAATCGAAGAAGCCTTCCAGCGCCTAAAGGATTGCGATGTAATTCTCGCTGCTGTAGGTGAGAATCAGCAGGATACCGGGGAAGGCGGAAGCAAAACCAATCTGCGCTTGTCGACCAATCAGGAGAAGCTGATCTGGCGTTTGAAAGATACCGGCAAAAAGATTGTTACCGTTGTATTTAGCGGCCGACCACTGGAACTAACCCCTGTTCTTGAGGCCAGCGACGCTTTGCTGCAAGCCTGGTTTCTGGGTACAGAATCCGGAAACTCACTAGCTGATGTGCTGTTCGGAGATTATAATCCATCCGGTCGTTTATCTATGAGCTTCCCTTACTCGGTTGGACAAATTCCTATCTATTACAATGCCTATCAGACGGGGCGTCCCTATGATCCCCTATATCCCAATGTACGATATGTAACTCGATATCTGGATTGCCCTAATGAACCTCTCTTCTGCTTTGGCTATGGTCTGAGCTATTCCAGTTTTGATTACAGCAACTTCAATGTTGATGCTAAGGGTCGGATTGTTGCCTCCATTGAGGTGGAGAATACTTCAGACATCGCCGGTAAGGAAACCGTTCAACTCTATATCCATGACGTCAGCGCAAGTGTCGTTCGCCCGGTCAAAGAACTAAAGGGCTTCCGGCAAATTACACTCGCAGCGCATGAGAAACAAGTAGTTTCTTTCGAGATCACTAGAGATATGCTAATGTTCTACGGAAAAGACGATCAATTGGTCTACGAGCCCGGAGAATTTGATATTATGATTGGTAGAAACTCCGGAGATCATTTCACACAGCGGATCTGGATCAGCTAACAATATTACACAGTAAGGGAGATACCCCCAATGAGACACAGCTTATCATTTCAGCAAGATGGAACCTTGAAAATTGTACAGTTCACTGATCTTCACTGGATGGATGGAAGAGCCGAAGATCAGCGTACTCGGGAACTGATGGAACGCGTTCTGGAAGCGGAACAACCTGATCTTGTGGTCTTCACGGGAGATCTGATTTACACTGCCCCTGTCTCACCTGATGAACAGGCGTGTGAAGACCCTGCCCAAGCATTTCGGGATGCTGTCGCTGCTGTTGAGAAAACAGGTACCCCTTGGGCCTTCGTATTTGGCAACCATGATACAGAAACTCTGATTTCCCGCAGTGAACTGATGCAGATTGCATTGGAACATCCCCACTGTCTGGCCGAAGCCGGTCCAGAGGATCTTGAAGGTTCAGGCAATTACACACTTGAAATAAAAGATCAGGATGGCCATGCGGCCGCTGTCCTTTATTTTGTTGACTCCGGCAGCTACTCCGAGATGGAGCATATCCCTGGCTACAATTGGGTTAGCCGGAATCAGATTAACTGGCTAACTGCTGAATCCGCTAGATTGAATCCTAAAACTGCTGAGAACAGGCTGCCTGCATTAGCTTTCTTCCATATCCCGATTCCCGAATATCGTGAGGTCTGGTCTACACAAGTCTGTCATGGGTATAAGTATGAGCGTGTATGCTCACCTGAGGTTAACTCGGGATTATTCTCGGCTTTGCTTGAAATGGGTGATGTGCTGGGCACCTTCTGCGGACATGACCATATCAATGATTTTACGGGCAGCCTGTATGGCATACGTCTTTCCTATGGCCGTGCTACCGGCTACAATACTTATGGAAAAGAAGGCTTTATGCGGGGCGCACGCGTCATCAGACTGACCCAAGGTACCCAAGACTTCGATACCTGGCTTCGTCTTGAAGACGGATCTGTCCTGCTGGAACAGCCAATTCATCAGCCTGAACCTGCTGCCGGTTCAGAACATTAATCGTCTTACTTTATTGTCTGCAATCTTTTTGCTCATTTATAGTTATAAAAAGAACCCGCATAGTGCTGGTTCTTTTTATGTTCCAATATTAGCTTGTTCCCATACTCCCCATTACATCGCTTTTTTTGTTAAAATAGAGTAGTCGACGTATTAAGCACTACAGCGTCAGTCATGGAACGGAGGCAAGTACCTGTGGATTATATTATTCTGGACATCGAATTCAACGGCCGTAAGTTTGCCAGCGAGCACCCTATGGAGGTCATTGAGATTGGAGCTGTCCGGTTAGACTCTTCATTGCAGTATAAGGATGAATTCTCTTCCTTGATCAAACCCATATATTTCTCTACCCTTAATTCTTTTATTAAGAAAAAAACCGGGATCCCCCAAGAGGAAATCGATATTGCCCCCCGCTTCCCGAAAGTCATCACTGCCTTTAGAGAGTGGCTTGATCTAAGTACAGACGGAGTTCTGCTACTAACTTGGGGTGGCGAGGACATGAAACGAATCATTCAGGATGTGCGCATGCACAAGATGGACGACTCCTACTGGATGTCCGCAACGTATTTCGATTTACTTAAGGGTGTGCTGCGGGCTCGCGGCCTAAGTAATGATATTAGTGTTGAAGGTGCAATGGCTTTGTTTGAGCTAGAGCCCTCTGGGTCTGCTCACCGAGCACTGGATGATGCAAAGATGACTTCAGAGATCTTCCGCGCTGTATTTAAGGATCTGGATTTCGAGCGCTCACAGCATTACGTAGATACCTTTTCTAATGCCAAAGAACGCAAGACGGTCAAAGTCGCCATTAAAGCGATGAACTCACAAAAAATAGTACCTACCTGGGACCTTGTTCTCGAACACTACTTCTCAGACAAAACAACCCTAGCTGATCCTCGCAAATTAGAGGAATTACAGAATTATTTTGCGGCGCAGATGGGACTTAAAAAGGTTCAATAGTCTACTAAAACAGCATGTAGGACAACCTAAACAGCGGCAGTCTTCCCAATGAGCACTCAGAGGATGGCTGCCGCTATTTTGAGTTAATATAACAAAGTACTAAGGAACTTATCTCTGAAACTGTGGTAGAAAGTCGGCATTCTGCTCTAGAATATCAGCTAGCACCGCCTTGGCAATTCGTTCATCGCCGACCAGCGGGTGGAGCGTCAATGCCTGAAGAGCAGAAGCATAATCGCCTTTCACCGCAGCTTCAATCGTCAGCTCTTCATAGGACTTCACCACCTGAAGCAATCCTCTGATCTGTGGAGGCAGTGGCTTAACTAGTCCCAAAGCATGTGGGCCATCCGATTTAATGACACAATTGATCTCAATGGATACATCATCCGGAAGACAAGGTATTGCCCCTTGATTGCGAACATTTACAGTCTGAATATCGCCTGTATCATTATAAATAGACTTCATGAGCTGAACGGCCGCTTCAGAATAATAAGCTCCGCCACGTTTCTCCAGCTGGGCAGGCTTTTCATGTAGTTCCGGCTGTTTATACAGCTCAAACAGCTCCGCCTCTACTTCCTTCACATCATCTGCACGAGTTTTGCCTGTCGCCTGATAATATTCTAGCATCTCGCCGTACATTTCTTCCTTCATATAATAGTAACGGTGATAAGCGCAGGGAAGGGCACCTACCGAATGAATAAACTCAGCATCCCATTCCAGATCGGGAATATTGGCTGGCGAAGATTGACCGATGCTGCCAAGTCGGGTCATGAAATCCTCTGTCACATCATCACCATCAAGCACTACCCGGGTCGTCCAATTCAAATGATTAATTCCGACAATCTCAATGAACATCCGCGTTTGCTCCACCCCGTATAGCTCGGCAATCTGCATTTTTGTACCAATAGGTAGATTGCATAACCCAACGGACTTAACCTTAGAATACTTGGAGACAGCTTCTGTAATAATACCGGCAGGGTTAGTGAAGTTAATCATGAAGGCATTGGGCGCTAGCTCTTCAATATCACGGCAAATACCAAGAATGACTGGAATGGTACGGAGAGCTTTGGCGAAGCCACCTGCTCCTGTCGTCTCCTGACCGATCAGCTGATGAGACAACGGTATCTTCTCATCTCTTGAACGTGCGTCTAACATCCCTACCCGAATTTGTGTCGCTACAAAATCAGCATCTCTGATCGCTTCGCGCCGATCCAAAGTCGTATACAATGTAATCAGCTTTCCACTCGCATTAATCATCCGCTGAGCCAGTTCGCCAATAATCCGTAACTTCTCTGCCCCTTGCTCGATATCGGCTAAATACAGCTCAGTGACCGGAAACACTTCATGATAACGGATCAGCCCCTCAACCAGCTCCGGTGTATAGGAGGAACCTCCCCCAATAACTGCAATCTTTAAGTGTGACTTCTTCATTTATTGTTCTCTCCCTCTTGCACTCAATTAGTTTATAGTAACATCGTCATATCTTGTTCCTACAATTTTTTCTTTTGTCTTCTAATAAAATACTTTGAACAAGGTTAGGACCATTCACTATTCCAATATTAGTAATTTATTCGTCGTTTTCTTAGTTAAACCGCATTTATTTTATGTTTCCTCCGATTCTTCATCCGTGATATAATATAACAAATATGTAATCGGAGGATGTTTGTAATGACAAAGAGAATAAATAACTCATTATATTCCATCATAAAAGAACAACTTCTGAAACAAATTCAGTCTGGAGTATACGCAGTTGGAGACAAGCTTCCTACTGAGGCTGAGCTATGTGAGATGTTCTCCGCGAGTCGAACAACAATCCGCCTTGCCCTTAGCGAGCTTGAAAATCAAGATATTTTGGAGCGGTATCAAGGGAAGGGAACTTTCGTCAAACGTAAGGAGCTTCAGCTCAACCAGGCGCGCAGCTTCACTGAGGATGTGCTGATGAGTGGCAAAGAGCCCACCAGCAAAATTATCGAAGCCAAAGTAATACCAGCCGAAATGCCGATTAATGAATATCTTAATATCCCTTTAAAGGCACCCGTGAACCACTTGCTGCGGATACGTTATGCCGACAATGAGCCATTACTTTATGAAAATACTTATATCGCTTGGGATCTGGCACCTGGTCTTATCAATGACTACAAGGAGGGTTCGCTGTTTTCCTTTTTAGAGACAGAGCATAATCTAAAAGCCCACCGTTCCGTTGAACAGTTGAAACCCGTTCTAGCCAATAGTACCGCCAGCAAGCTGCTTGGAGTTAAGGAAGGCTCGCCCTCTCTGCAGGTAAGGACATTTACTTATTTAGCTGATAACTCCCCACTGGAGTACAGTTTTGGCGTATTCCGTGGTGATTTTCCCATCTATACAATTGAACGACAATTTTGAGGCTCATCACTGGCATCAGCTAATAATTAGCTAGAAGTAACCTGCCTTGAAGAATGCGAAGCGCCCTTGCGGGCGCTTCTTTCTGTACTCACTCTTTTATAATTTCAAAGTAGCGTCCCATCCAGTATGGCAGGGTGAATACCGACCCGGCTTCTATGCTACCCGTGCGATAGTTGTAGTTTGGATTGACGCCAGTGGATTGGCTCTCATTAGCAAACGGATTGGAATTGTGCTTAATAATCCGACGCTCATCAGGAGCGAGTGCGTAATTTGTCTGTTTGGCTTTATCGCGGTCTCCAGGTTCAATATAAAATACATCCTGGCGATCCCATTCAACAGGAAACTCAATCTGGAATTCAGGGAACCGGTAGAGGAATCGAACGGCCGACTGTAAATCTACATCTGTTTTGTCAGGATGCGCGAGCTGATACAGGAAGGTATAGAACGGATTCTCCTCCCGGACTTCGTTAGAGTACCACTGATCATAAGCCTCTACGATCTTGGCGTGTCTAAGCTCATCCTGTTCCAGTGTGACAAGTATAAATACCGGGAACCATCCAAGCTCTTCATCGGAATAGTTGATATATTGGGTCCAGTCATTGTGCAGGGTAGCATTGGCGTTGGTACTGTCGCCTGCATTGTCCATGGTTACCACCTCATTGCCGTTATCACTGTAAGCATTGGTAGCTTGGCGCACAATTCTCCGTTCAACATATTCCAACGCCATATCTATATAGCCCAGACCGTTCACATACGGATCTTCCTTACTATAGCTGCTAGCAAAAGCCTGTTCATATGCCATCTCGTATTTGAGCGAGTCTGCCGGATATCTTTTTTCAGTGACGAAGCTAGCTGTTTTCAGTACACCCATTACCTCGAGAGCATTGAGCGGTGCATCTTCATAGCCATAGGACAGTGCATCGTTCCCATCCTTATCGACACCAACACTGAATTCCCACTGTTTCTGCTTCTCCATAGTGCTAAGACTGTCGTTAAAATACTTCCCGAGCCATCTCGACCACTGTGTCGATTTGCCAGTAGCATCCTCAATATAGTAATGGTCATCCTTCAGAATCAGTTCTGTCATACGTTGCGTAGTTTCTTCAATAAAGGATTTCAGCTCTAACAATTCGGGATCATTACTGTCCCCTACCAGATATTTGAAGGCTGTATAGAACATAGCATAGTGGCCAATCACTTCATCTGATGAAGTATCCGCTTTATAGACGATCTGATTCATATCAATATGACCATCTACAATTACGCTACTAGGGAACAAATCATTGAAGAAATCAGGAATTTGCTCATACACAGGTGCTGTCAGCTGAAACAAAGGTTTATTCGTTTCGCTCGTTGTCTTATCTTCCTTTGCGGTGCTGTTGTTGGTGGCCGCCGTAATCACTGGAAGCACTTGATATACCGGACCGCTTTCCGTTGTTTCAACGATGGTTTTAATATCAATGCCTAGCTTCTGCCCCTCGGGACGTGTCAGGTTGAGCTCATCGATTGATGCTTGACTAAGACCGAGCCCATTATAATTCATTACATCAGTACCACCACTCGGGAATAACATCGAGCCTTTTTTGTTCTCCGCATCCTTAGTCACCCTGACCATCGAATAGCCTATGGGTTCTACACCGTCATCGCGTTGCATGCTTGGAATAATCCCATTTGGATTATTCTTATCCGGACCGACGAAATTCTGGAACCAAAAACCATTCGTCGATTGATACCCATACACTGTATTTCCCACCGTAGCTGCAGTCGCCTCGCTAGTTAGCATATAGGAACGAACTGGGAAGCCATTTCCGCGGCCCGACACATAATCTAGTAGCAGCACTGCTTTGGTGGCACGGAGTGCAGCAGCCTTTGCATCATTTATTTCCGCCACCTGCTCTGAGGTCGGATTGGTGCCGTATTGCTCCTGCAGCGCCTTATAGCGGAAGACCTCGCCCATCGCATACATTGTCGTCCATAAGCCATCATTATCACTGGTCGTAGGTGTTGAATTGAAAACACCAGTTGCCGAATTGTAGTTTACAGCATCTGTTGTGTTGTCCGTGTCAGTAAAGGTAAAGCTTGTGCCATGAACCATACCGCGTCTGTCCAGAATAGTCTGAACTAAATCCTCATAAATGAATGATTTCTCATGCAATGTTTGCTCCGGCATAGCAATATGCGTCACACCACTTGCTGTCCGCGCCCAAATACCTCCCGCTTCGTCACTAGCTAAACCAGTAACATGATTATCTCCGCCATACAAATATCTTGGACCTGCCATGTATTGAACGATATCCTTTGTATCACTTGCATTAAAATCGACCCGCTGTAGTCCATTCTGCGTACCAATCCAATAGACGCCTTCCTTATCGAGAACGACACTTGTCACATCACCGATCACTGACAGCGGCAAAAATTTCAACGCACTTGCGTCCGTAATCCAGTCAAGCGTATTCGGAATGGAAGCTGAGCCATTTTTATAGTAGGTCATTTTCTTTGACTGCACGGCCTCCAGCTGAACAGGTGAATAGCTAGCTCCAGGCAGCTTTGCTGCCCCTACAGGTATTGCCGACAGTGTGAATAACGTAACAGCAAGCAATGCGCCTGTTATTTTTCGAGCGCGTTTCTTCATCATTTGCATAAATTCATTCCCCTTCCCTTATTGATAAATATGCGATACACCTGTTTCCGTAATGGCCAAAACACCTGTGCTGCCGTCAGAGATTAGCAGAAGCACTTTATTATCCGTTAACTGCTTAGTCTCAGCTGTATAAGCTAGCATTTCATTGGTGGAAAGCTTAATTCGAGTAACCCCACTATCGGTTCCAATCCATAGGTACGTCCGATTTTTATCTAAAACTGAGCTGTTAATTCCTCGAAGGGAGGCAAAAATAGAAGGCTTAGCGTTGAATTGGTAGTTTACGAAGGTAATAGCGTTGGTGAGATCAGGCATAACTACTGCTGAGTTAGCGATTGAAGGTTTATACGAAGGATCTTGAAGAAAAGTTATATATTGCTTAGCCGTTCCTTCTGCCCCAGTAGAGCTAAAGGATTTAAGTACCTCTTCATAGCTGTACAGTACGGTAGCTTTTGGTTCAGGATCAACCGTACCAGGTTCTCCCGTTCCAGGATTTCCTGTACCCGGGTTTCCTGTACCGGGATTCTCTGTTCCCGAGCTACCGGAACCAGAACCGCCAGAACTACTCGACGTATTAGGCACCCCATTACCGCTGCCTTTATAATCGTGACCGTTTATTGTCACTTTACTAGCATTCACCGTCAGCTTGTTCGGCATCGATGCCAAGGAAACTCCCTCAGCATTCACTTCAGCTTCTGCAATTGTTCCTTCACCAGTTACTTCAGCCCCACCGTTAAAGAACAACTTCTTAATGCTCGCACCTTTCACAAGCTGAATTCTTGACTCTGCTGCTAAAGAGGCGACCTTAAAACTAGTGATTTCGCCACCATTAAAGACAAAACGTGTCTTTCCGGCAAGATTTAGCTGATTTACATTTCCATTCAATGAGACATCCGCAAGCCCATTTGTTAGTACATTAATTGTATCAATTGGGTTATTGGATTCATTAACAACCTGCGATCCCGAGAGGACATCTATAAGTGGGAGTGTCGTTGTCCCTTTAAGTACAACTCTTATTGGAGAGGACGGTTTATTGATTACAATTCTTTTTATTTTACTGTCCGTAATTGTGATACTGTTCGCACCCCCGCCGTTTATGTAAACGACGCCTCCGATTACTGCACTTTGCAGACTCAAATCTCCTTCCCCAACACCCGGAGTTATATATAAATTGCCTGTAAGGTTCAGATTGGATAGGACTGCTCCGGGCCTGTTGACAATCATACTGCTGCTAGAGATACCGGAATGTTCTCCGCCATCGGTGATCAGAATCCCCATAGCTCTATTAATCATCTTCACTGCCTCTGCACGAGTCAGCTCCTTCTTCGGCTGAAAGGTAGCCTCTGGTGTGCCTTCCACATAGCCGGCTGCCTTCATCGCATAGACCGCTTCCTTAGCCCAACTGGAGATTGCTGCATCATCAGCAAATGCGACACCACTGCTTGCCGAAGTCGCAACATTAAACACTCTGCTAAGAATAAGAGCAGCCTTCTCCCGGGTAAGTACCTCTAGCGGTTCAATGCCTCCCTCCCCATTGCCGAGAATTGCCTCAGCAGCAACCGCCTTGCTAATTTCTGGCGCATACCAAGCAGTCAAAGGTACATCCTTAAAGGTTTTACTACTCACTGCACTGAAATTAAAGATGCGATTGATCAAGGTAACGAATTCTGTCTTTCGAATTCCTTCGTTAGGCAATACCTTGCCGTCTTTATCACCTTTGAGTAGCCCCATTTCCTTCCACGAGGCAATTTCTGTTGCAGCCCATTTTGGAATAACCTCCGTCGTGTCTGCGAATGCGGCTGACGTGTACGCCATAGATGATGTAACAGCAAGTATAGTGAGTGCCTGCTTCAAGCTGAACTTCATATGCGCTCCTCCTTCATATTTTTGCTTTTAGTTTCACCATATAGAAAACTCAAATGCTAATATTATGTCACCTCCATGTAATATTATCATAATTTGTAGTAACGTTTAATCACATTCTATTTTTAATCATAACAAATTGTCAATAGCTTATTTAGAGTGCATTTATTTTAATTTTATTCAGCATAATTCAAAACAATTTAGAATATAAACCCTTATACATCCACTTTTGTTTGCGCTTTCATTCACTAATGTTAATTTTCAAAGCCCCCGGATTACAGTTAGCATTCCTGCATTATTTTTCTTATTAAAATCTCAAAAGTGATTGACATCACATTAAATATAATCAATAATGAAAACTAAGTTGTTACTACATTTATCTCATCCAATTTATTACTCCTCTTAGCTCATGCCAACATCGCCCTCCTGTGTTAACTTAAATCACACGAAAGCTAATGGAAGAAGAAACTTAGGCACTCTTAGCAGTATAGGAAGTAAGCACGATGTCAATTTCATTATTGTTTCTATTAAACTCAAGGAGAGATGATCGATTGAGAAAATGGATGATTGGACTAGTTGCATCAATGCTGATTACTACTTTGGCAGGATGTTCCTCCACCTCAAACAAAGAGAGCACAGCAGTAAACACAGGCACTACTGAGGGAAAAACGCAGACACTTCGCATTGCCATGGGTTCACCAGGTGAAGGTTTAATTAAAGTCTGGGAGGACATTGGAAAGGAATTCGAAAACCAACATGCGGGGATTAAAGTTGAGTTCAACTATCAGGATGATGATACATACCAGACCATCGGGCTACCCAATCTACTCAGCGGCAAAAATGCTCCCGACCTCTATTTCGAGTGGGCTGGACAACGGCTACAGACAAGAGTAAGCGATGGTTATGCCGCAGATATTACCGAACAACTACAAAGCTCAGGCCTGAAGGATATGTTTGCTGACGGCACCTTCAACGGTATGATTGTCGACGGCAAGACGTATATGATTCCAACAGCAGGCGATGTGACAAATGTGATCTTTTACAATAAAGAAATCTTCAGTAAGCAAGGTCTTGAACCGCCTACCACCTGGGAGGAGTTCCTTACAGTGTGCCAGAAGCTTAAGGATGCCGGCATTACGCCGCTTGTTATCGGTAACTCCGATCTATGGACAGCCGGCAACTGGATTGCCCATGTCATTTCTAGAGTAGTAGGAGAAGATGCTTACAGTGAAGCGCTGCAGTTAAAGCAACCGTTTCATTCAAAAGATTTCATTAAAGCATACACCTATGTACAGGAGCTATGGGATAAAGGCTACATCAACGACAATGTGAATGCCCTCAACGACAGTGAAGGTGACATGATGTTCCTGAACGGTAGCGCGGCCATGCACCCCATTGGTAGTTGGCTTGTCCCAACCGCTGTTGAAGAAAACCCTGATCTTCAGCTAGGCTACTTCAATACTCCAGTCATGCCGGAAGGTAAAGGCAATCAGGATAGTGTAATCGGCGTACTTAATGGTATGGTCGTCAACAAGAACTCTAAGCTGATCGACGAAGCCATTGATTTTATGAAATTATATAGTTCAGCTGAATCGTCTAAAAAGCTATCCGATGCCGGGGCTGTACCGATCACTAAAGATGGTATTAATACCGAAACGACCCACCCGCTCTCGTTAAGCTTAAATGATCTGATGGAAAATGCACCTGCTCTAGTATCGCCTCCTGATACCGGCTATTCCATCGAGGTTGCAAATGCCTTAAATATGGCTACATCTCAAATCATTGGTGGAGCCAAATCCCCGGAAGACGCATTATCCGAATTGGAAACAACCATAGCCCCACTTAAATAAACATTCCTCATCCTTTATATAAGTCTCATCAGACCGCTCATCAGCAGTATACCTTGGGCGGTCTCCCCATACTTATGAACTGGAGGTATTGTCATGTCCGGCAAGAGTAATAAGCTTTCCCCTTACTTGTTCACAGCCCCCGCTGTATTGATATTTGCCTTTGTCGTGCTTGTGCCTGTTCTCATGACCTTCGTATTCAGCTTCTATGACTGGAACGGGATCGGCGCAATGACCTTCACAGGCTTCGACAACTATATTCGGGCTTTTCATGACCGTATTTATATTAGCTCCTATGGACATACACTTATCTATATTGTTGCTACGGTATTTGTGGAAGTATTAGTCGGACTTGGACTTGCAGGTTTAATAACAATGGGTCGCAAAGGCAGCGGACTATTCCGACTCGCCTTCTTTGTTCCTGTCATGTTACCAATGATTGTTATCTCCTACCTGTGGAAATTTGTTTACAATTCCGATTTTGGGATCGTCAATATGCTGCTGGACACAATCGGCCTGGAGAGCTGGACACGCGTCTGGCTAGGCAACCCTGATACCGCACTATACGCAATTTGTATTGTCTCCGGATGGGTATATGCTGGATTCTATATGACTATCTTTTATTCTGGCATACAGCGTATTTCCAAGGAGGTCTATGAATCTGCTTATCTGGATGGTGCAGGAGAAAGACATATTTTTTTCAAAATTAAAATTCCAATGATTCGTAATTTGGTGGAAACGGGAATCCTGCTATGTGTGTTAACTGGGTTTCAAGCCTTCGACCTGTTCTATGTTATGACCAATGGTGGTCCTTATAACTCAACGGAAATTGTTACTACCTATCTCGTCAAAGTCGTGTTTACTCATATGAGCATCGGCTATGGCTCCGCGCTGGCTGTCATCATGACGATTGTTATCGCTGTGATCGGACTCGTTACCGGCAAATTAACTAAGAAGGACTCCGACGCGCTGGAGTATTGAGAAAGGAGAACTGTATATGCCCCCACTAACCACCACTGTCATTCCTATAAAAAAAAACAGCAACTCCGTCAAAGCTACGTCCAACAATAAATGGTTCTCGCATATTGGATACTATATCTTCATGATCGTGCTCTCGTGCTTCTATTTCTATCCGATTGTTTGGCTGATCCTTTCATCCTTCCGTGAAAATAATAAGATCTTCTCAACTCCGTTTGCACTACCGGAAACGATTAATCTACAGAACTGGTCAAAAGCCTGGAATATCGGCAATATGAGTACCTACGCTAAGAACAGCATCATTGTCACGATATTAACTGTCATTGGCATTCTGCTATTCGCAAGCCTCGCAGCCTTCGCCTTTAGCAAGCTTCGCTTCCGTGGAAGCAGCCTCCTAATGCTGATGTTCGTATTCGGTCTGTTTATGCCTCTGCAATCGTTTTTTATTGCACAGAGCTATATTTTTGAGCAACTGAATTTGAAGGATTCTTATTGGGCACTGATTATACCTTATATTGGAACTGGGCTGCCACTTGCGGTCATCCTGCTTAAAGCCTATTTAGACTCCGTTCCCAGAGAGCTTATGGAGGCTGCACGCATGGATGGCTGTGGTGACTGGTTGCTCTACCGAAAGATCATTTTCCCTCTGTTGATCCCTAGCATGGCTACGGTTGGCATTTTCTCGGCGTTAAATTCCTGGAATGAACTATTGCTTGCCATGCTGTACATCCAGAATGATGCCTTAAAAACCATCCCAGTCGGACTCTTGGCGTTCTCCAGCAGGTATATGACCGATTACAAGCTACTGTTCTCCGCACTCGCTATCATTACACTGCCGATGATTATTGTGTATATCTTCTTTCACCGCTATATCGTTGCGGGTCTGACCGAAGGTGCACTTAAATAGTCTCCTATCACAACATAAATAATATAATTAAGCAGCGGTAGTCTTCCCAATGATCATTCAGAGGGTAGCTGCCGCTGTTTTTGGTAACTATAAAATAATATTTGACCTTTACGCTACGTAAAGGTGTACAGTGAATTTGTGGGAGGTGATACTACGGAATACACAGTGCAGAAGCTTGCGGAGTTAGCTGGTGTTAGTACACGGACCTTGCGATATTACGATGAGTTTGGCATTCTTAAGCCGGCTAGAATCAACTCTTCCGGGTATCGTATTTACGGTCAGCGTGAAGTAGATTTGCTGCAGCAAATTCTATTTTATCGAGAGCTTGGTTTAAGTCTAGAGAACATCAGAGAGATTGTTACACAACCGTCCTTTGACGGAACGAGAGCACTACGAAAGCATCATGATAAGCTACTGGAAAAGAGACAACAGCTAGATCTATTAATTGCTAACGTCGAACAGACGCTGGCTCATAAGGAAGGACAAATTATAATGAGTGATAAAGAGAAATTCGAGGGCTTTAAGCAAAAGCTGATTGAGGATAACGAGAAGAAATATGGTCAGGAGATTCGAGAAAAATACGGAGACAGCACGGTAGATCAGTCCAACAAGAAGCTGAAGGGTATGACTGAAGAACAGTATGCGGCTATACAGCAGATCGAGTCGGAAATGTTCGAGTTCCTGTTGCAGGCGATGGAAGCTGGAGATCCTGCTAGCGTATTGGCACAAAAGAGTGCTGAATTGCATCGCCAATGGCTCTCCTTCTACTGGAATTCTTATACCAAAGAAGCACATGCGGGTGTAGCTCAAATGTACGTGGATGATGAGCGTTTCACAGCTTACTATGACAAGCACCGTCCTGGACTTGCAGCGTTCTTAAGAGATGCAGTGCATGTGTATACAGGAGCAAAATAATGAGATAAAAATAGAGCAGTGCCGGAATTCCGGTCCCTGCTCTATTTTTTCGAATCTCTGCTGATACCTCTTACAAGCTACGATGCAGCAGCGATAAAACATTCCGAAGCTCAGCTACAGCGACCTGGCCTGGTGCAGACGGCTTATGCGCGGCCCCAAACGTTAATGCTGAACCGAAGATTTCACCCGACAGACGGCTGACTACTCCTGCTCCTGCCATGGACATCGTAATAATCGGGCGATCTGCATGTTTAGTTTTCATAATATGAGTGGCTTCTAGCAAGGTCAGAACGTCACCTGCATCTTGAGGCATAACTGCAATCTTAGGCAAGTCCCCACCAAGCTCCTGCATCTTACATAGACGCGAGATTAGCTCCTCTTTGGGAGGTGTTTTATGAAAATCATGATTTGATATGATAACAGCTACGTTATGAGCGTGAGCAGCCTCAACTAATCCTCGTACATCCTGTTCCTCATTAAACAATTCAACATCAATAATATCTACTAGCCCACTCTCAGCAGCAGCAACATTAAGAGCTATGTAATATTCTATACTGACCTGCTTCTCTCCACCTTCCTTCGCACTACGGAACGTAAAGATCAGCGGAAGATCCGGAATGATCGCGTGAATATCACTTAACGCTGACTTCACTGCTTCTAAATCCTCCACTTTTTCAAAAAAATCCGTACGCCACTCCACCAAATCAGGATTTAGCTCTTTTAAGGCTTCAGCTTCCTGCTTCAGTTCAGTAAGGGTAGCACCAATTAACGGGACGCATATTTTAGGTATTCCTTCACCGATCACTACATTTTTAACGATTAATGTTCTGCTCATGATTTTAGCTCCTTATCATCCGATACATGCTTTATAAAATTTTCAACCTCAGGCAAATACGGCAGTGACGGTATTGCACCTGCTTTCCCAACAGCCAAAGCACCGACAGCATTCGCGAAGCGTAACGCTTCCTCCAATGACTTACCTGAGACTAACTGCTGTGCGAGTGCACCATTAAAGGAATCTCCCGCAGCAACTGTATCTATTGCCTTTACCGGGAACCCAGGAACTAACTTGGTCCCCTCAGCATTAACTAACAATGTGCCTTTAGCACCTATAGTTACAATAACGTTCTTAACACCCTTTTGTAGCAAAATACGGGCAGCCCGCTCAGCCGTCTCTATACTATCGACAGTCATCCCAGCTAGAATTCCTGCTTCCGTCTCATTTGGCGTCAAATAGGTTACTTGACTTAACATCTCATCCTTAAGCCTTCTGGCTGGTGCAGGATTTAAAATGATTGGAATCCCATAACCATGGGCAATAGCAACAGCCTGTTCGGTCATTGCTAAATCCATTTCAAGCTGCATCACAATCATCTCAGCCTGGCCGATTACAGTCTCTAACGCCTGTATATCCTCTGCAAAGAGATCAATATTCGCTCCGGGTACAACGATAATCCGATTCTCTCCATCTTCTTCAATAACGATTGAAGCTACACCTGTTGCCTCCGTTTCACTCACTGAGATATGTTCTATATGAATACCTTCTTGCTTAATAATCTCCAGCATTTCGCTTCCAAAGGTATCTTTTCCGACGCTGCCGATCATACTAACCTCAGCACCCAGACGTGCTGCGGCAACGGCTTGATTCGCTCCCTTTCCACCGGGAGATAGAGCAAATGCTTGTCCCATAAGCGTTTCTCCTGCATTCGGTGCCCGGTTCGTACGTACTACCATATCCATATTTAAGCTTCCAATCACAACTATACCCAACTTAAACACCACCAATAATTATTTCTTCAATCTCTTTATCTTAGGGTCTTCCCTTCACTTTATCAATCACTTCCGTTGATTTTGCCCCTAATTGGCTATTTTCACCAAATTGACGTTATGCTTTTGTAGATAAAGTGTGCTAGAATGATGGTGCAATCGCTTCCACAACGATTGATGACTGTTTTTTGAGCAAACGTTTGCATCGTAGATAATGCCAGCAGCTTTACTGCAATTCAATCTAATCCGCGATTAGGAGGCTTATCAAGTGAACGAACAAAAATTACCATCAGTAGCTTATTTCAGTATGGAGTACGGGTTACATTCCGATTTTAAAATGTATGCCGGAGGGCTTGGAATTCTCGCCGGAGACTACATTAAGGGAGCTAAAGACATCAATGCTCCTATCATCCCTATCGGGCTGAAGTGGAAACAAGGTTATACGGATCAAAAAATTGATGCGAACGGTAATCCATACGACTCCTATCACAATTATGTTTATGATTTTCTTGAAGATACAGGGGTGAAGGTAACCGTAAAAGTCAGAAAGACCGATGTGGTGTGCAAAGTATGGAAGACTGATTATTTTGGCAACAGCACGTTGTATTTACTGGATACGGATATCCCCGAGAATAATGATGCATGGATTACTGGACAATTGTACGGCTGGTTCGGTGAGGAACGGATCGCTCAAGAGATCGTACTCGGGATCGGCGGAGTAAAAGCTATGCGTGCTCTGGGCATTCCGATTGATGTCTATCATTTCAATGAAGGCCATGCAGCCTTAGCAGCCATCGAGCTCATTCGTGAGAAGATGTCCGGAGGCAGCACCTTTGAAGAAGCTTGGAAAGCTACTCGGGAAGAGGTTGTCTTCACTACACATACGCCGATAAAAGAAGGCAACGAAACCCATCCACTCGACCGCCTAGAGTATATGAGTGCATTCAATGGCTTAACCCGCGACCAGATGGAGCGTATCGGTGGCGAGCCGTTCAACATGACGGTTGCCGGTCTACGACTCTCACGTATTTCTAATGCAGTGGCTCAGCTTCATGCGGATACAGCCAATAAGATGTGGAAAGAGGTTGCCGGAAGATCGGACATCATTGGCATTACTAATGCCATTCATACCCCTACCTGGGTAGATGAAAGAATGACACAAGCCTATGAACAAAATGGCGATTTATGGGCAGTGCATAAAGAAATTAAGGGTGAACTGATTGATTTCATCAAAGAACGGTCCGGCATTAGTCTAAATGCTGACAATCTACTCATTGGCTTCTCACGCAGAGCTGCTCCTTATAAACGCAGTGACCTGATCTTCTCGCAGCCGGAAATTATTGAGCCTTATCTGGAGTCCGGCAAAATACAAATCGTCTTCTCTGGCAAAGCCCATCCACTCGATGATAACGGCAAAAAAATCGTCAGCAATTTAGTGGCGATGATGAAAAAATATCCGAAGAGTGTTGTCTTCTTGGAGAATTACGATATGACTATCGGCGCACAGCTGACACGCGGTTCTGATATTTGGCTCAACAATCCGCGTAGACCACTGGAAGCAAGTGGTACCTCCGGGATGAAGGCAGCCATGAACGGCGTATTGAACTGCTCTATTCTAGATGGTTGGTGGCCGGAAGCCTGTATAGATGGCGAGAATGGCTGGCAGATCGGAGACGGCTTCGAGACTACTGACTTCGAGGTTCTGGATAAGCATGATAGTGATGCGCTATACGACACCCTATTGAATCGAGTACTCCCAACCTATTATGGGAATCGTGAACAGTGGGTAGAAATGATGAAGAAGAGTATCGAAACCACTCGTACCGAATTTGCCACCAAAAGAATGCTGGATGAATACTATAACAGAATGTACATTAAAAACTAAGTACAGAAAACGGATATTCCTATATCAAAATAGAACAGCGCACCCTCCAGTGATGGTAGAGGTGCGCTGTTTCTTTTTTAACTCTGCTTAGTAATTAATCACTCTATCTATCATATATATCTGAATGGGACGACGATTACCACATACTGTAATGTGTCAATTATTCAAAAAGTGTTGCATTTTCCCCAGAAAACATTAATATAGAACTTATACTAAATCTAAAATCAAATCTTACGAGGTGATTCTATTAATGAGCTCCAATAATAATAATCTTACGACCAGCTGGGGTGCTCCAGTAGGCGACAATCAAAATTCAATGACAGCCGGTGATCGTGGTCCTACTTTGCTGCAAGATATCCATCTGCTTGAAAAATTAGCCCACTTTAACAGAGAACGTGTTCCTGAACGTGTCGTTCATGCTAAGGGTGCTGGCGCTCATGGGTATTTTGAGGTCACTCAGGATTTAACTCAATATACAAAAGCTAATTTTTTATCTGAGGTAGGCAAGCGTACCCCAATGTTCATCCGTTTCTCAACGGTAGCTGGGGAGCTAGGTTCTGCTGATACTGTAAGAGACCCACGTGGTTTTGCTGTGAAGTTCTATACCGAAGAAGGAAACTATGATCTCGTAGGTAACAATACACCTGTATTCTTCGTTCGTGATGCAATCAAGTTCCCTGACTTTATTCATACACAGAAGCGTGATCCACAGACACACTTAAAGAACCCTAATGCGGTTTGGGACTTCTGGTCTTTATCGCCGGAATCTCTACATCAGGTTACGATTTTGATGTCAGATCGCGGAATCCCAGCTACGTTGAGACATATGCACGGGTTCGGAAGCCACACCTTCAAATGGGTAAATGCCGAAGGCAATACCGTCTGGGTGAAATATCATTTCAAAACAGAACAAGGCATTAAGAACCTTGCTCCAGATCTTGCCGCCAAAATAGCTGGGGAGAACCCAGATTATCATACAGAAGACTTGTTCAATGCTATTGATAAAGGAGATTTCCCAGCGTGGAAGCTCTACGTGCAGATTATGCCGATCGAAGATGCGAACACTTACCGCTTTGATCCATTCGATGTAACCAAAGTATGGTCGCAAAAAGATTATCCATTAATTGAGGTTGGCCGCATGGTACTGGATCGCAATCCAGAGAATTACTTCGCGGAAGTAGAGCAAGTTACGTTCTCTCCTGGCTCTTTTGTCCCTGGTATTGAAGCTTCTCCTGATAAATTGCTACAGGGTCGACTGTTTGCTTACGGCGATGCTCATCGTCACCGTGTAGGTCCTAACCATAACAGCCTGCCTATCAACCGTCCAAAAGTAGAAGTGAAGAACTATCAACGTGACGGTGGCATGGCACTCGGCAACAATGGCGGATCCGGTGCCTATTATGAGCCTAACAGCTTAGGCGGACCTAAAGAAGCACCACAGTACAAATCATCACCTTTCGAAGTATCTGGAAATGCCGACAGTGTCTCCTATAATAGTGATGACCATTATACACAGCCTGGTGACTTGTATCGCCTGATGAGTGAAGAAGAACGTACCCGTCTTGTTCAAAATATCGTAGGCGCTATGACACCAGTTGAAAGTAACGATATTAAACTTCGTCAAATTGTTCATTTCTATAAAGCTGATCCAGAACTGGGACAGCGTGTTGCATCCGGTTTAGGATTATCCGTCCCAGGCGAATTATAAGACTGTAATTGCACTTATACAATCAAAGAGGACCTTTACCCGTAAATGGGAAAGGTCCTCTTTGTTCATAAGAAAAGCTAAAACATATAATATATAAGAACGATCACGATGCATAGCGTGGAGACAACAGATAAGCACGAAAAAAAAGTATTCCAGTTATTGCCCTTCATTTGTCTTATACACGACCAGTATACTGCTTCTTTGATGCTCTGCCCCATCACGTGAAGATTTAACTACCGAACCGTAACAGATATTCACAACCTGTTCCTCACGCAGCCCTGCCAAGAACTCATTAGCCTTATTCTCAGCATACGAATTATCAGCATCTACAAACTCTTTTACTTGAATCATCCTGATCTCTCCTTTAATAAATTATAGTTACTTTTTATGTCTAGATTCTATAGTTGAACTCAACGAAATGTACATGGCGTATCACTCCCCTGGTAACATTTAATGTAAAATTATCTTCGAAATATAGTATAGGCATTCCGCAGTTTTCTACGAAATGCCTATAACATCAGCCTATCATAGCACCCAACTATACAATAGTCAAACGTTTTAAATACAATATTTAGTAAGAATTTATTGCCTTTGCAAAATGGATTGGATTTACATATAGAAGCTGTTATACTGATCAGAAGGTTCCCTCCAGGGGACCTCTATTTGTATAGGAGGGATTTTAATATGGCAACGCGTCATAACAAATTTGCAAAGAATGTGCTACTTAGAGGGGGTGAAATCTACTATGAACCATAGTCTAATTTATGAAGGCTCAAGGACACAACTGGTCCAGCAGCTTATTTATTTTGATGAGGAAAAAATCGCATTTCTAAATCAGTATTTCCCGGAACGAAGCAAACAAAGAAGTAATGCTGAAACGCTGTTGTCCCGTTATTGCTCCGAGCTGGAACAATTACTTTCCCGTTTCAATGGTGAAGAATTGAATTCACTCGTATTGATTGGAAGTCAGCTTCAGCTACGCTACTTAGACGACAATACTACAGATACCTACACCATCGTATTTCCAAACCAGGCAGAACCCAATGATAACAAGATTTCAATGTTCTCGCCTATTGGCATGCAGCTGCTGTTAGCTCAGATCGGCAGTACATGTCAGCTAGCTATTCCTTCAGGTGAGTTATCAGTAAAAATCGAAAGTATTAAGTTTGTGAATTGTGGTGAGGTGGCCGTTCTTATTTAAGCCCACTCGCACATATCACCAACATTAACAGCGTCCCTTTCCAATCTTATGGAAGAGGACGCTGTTAATCTATTCAGCCTGCTAAGCACTTCTTCATACTTTTATTTGAGCCTCAATCCTTCAGCCAGTTTACTGACTGATTTTTCGATACGAGATGCTCTGGTTTTAGGTCTTTTCGCCGCTTCGATCCAAGATACATATTCCTTCTGATAAGAATAAGCCAGACCGTTATAATAAGCTTCTGCCTGCTCATGGATACTCAACGCATCAAGGAAATCCTCTGGGGCTTCTACCTCCCGTAATTGATGATCTTGCTCCATCGTCACATGCACAATATCACCAGGTTGAGCTTTGGCTAGATCCCGTAGTTCCTTCTTTACCACCATAAAATGCTTTCCGTTTCCATGGGGCATAAGCGTTCCTCTATAGGGGATTCCATTTACACTTCCTTTTACCTGTATTCTGGACTTTGTTTCAAATATTTGTTCGGCATCAAAAGGGACGTTAAGATAAGTCCAGCTCCCACTTGCATCAGGTCGCACTAATTTAGCTTCAAATTCAAACATTGCTACCTCCTCAACTAAAAGCCCTAAGTTCTATTGTATCCATATGAATGTAACTATACAAAAAAAACACCTGCCTATAATAGACAGATGTTTCTTAATTATAAGCGGGTGATGGGAATCGAACCCACGCTATCAGCTTGGAAGGCTGAAGTTCTACCATTGAACTACACCCGCAAAGGTATAAAATCGGGATGACACGATTTGAACATGCGACCCCCTGGTCCCAAACCAGGTGCTCTACCAAGCTGAGCTACATCCCGTCAAAACATGTAATTACTTAGTAATAAAAATGGCGCGCCCTGAGAGATTCGAACTCCCGGCCTTTTGATTCGTAGTCAAACGCTCTATCCAGCTGAGCTAAGGGCGCAAAAATTATGGAGCGGAAGACGGGAATCGAACCCGCGACCCTCGCCTTGGCAAGGCGATGCTCTACCGCTGAGCCACTTCCGCAAAATATGGTGCGCGTGAAGGGACTTGAACCCCCACGTCGTGAAACGCCAGATCCTAAGTCTGGTGCGTCTGCCATTCCGCCACACGCGCACACTTTAAAAATAATGGTGAGCCATGAAGGACTCGAACCTTCGACACCCTGATTAAAAGTCAGGTGCTCTACCAACTGAGCTAATGGCTCTCATAAATGGCTGGGGATATAGGATTTGAACCTATGCATGACGGAGTCAAAGTCCGTTGCCTTACCGCTTGGCTAATCCCCAACAATAATTAACTAAATGGCGGAACCGACGAGATTCGAACTCGCGATCTCCTGCGTGACAGGCAGGCATGTTAGGCCAACTACACCACGGTTCCATAGACATAATGCATAAGAGTAAATTGGTTGCGGGGGCAGGATTTGAACCTGCGGCCTTCGGGTTATGAGCCCGACGAGCTACCGGGCTGCTCCACCCCGCGTCATTTAATAATTATATACTATTCATTTACACTAAACCAGCTAGTCCCAAAACATTATGCTTAAGGAAAATTTGGTTGCGGGGGCAGGATTTGAACCTGCGGCCTTCGGGTTATGAGCCCGACGAGCTACCGGGCTGCTCCACCCCGCGTCGTTCTTAAATGAATATGGTGGAGGCTGAGGGGATCGAACCCCCGACCCTCTGCTTGTAAGGCAGATGCTCTCCCAGCTGAGCTAAGCCTCCATGTTATGACCCGTATGGGATTCGAACCCATGTTACCTCCGTGAAAGGGAGGTGTCTTAACCCCTTGACCAACGGGCCATGCTAATAAACTTTATGGCGGAGAGAGAGGGATACTCTCACTACGATCGAGATTGCGAAGCATTCCTAACGAAGCTTATGCTTCAACGAACCACCAAGGCTTCTCATCCCTAACAGGGAAGTAAATTCATGGCGGAGAGAGAGGGATTCGAACCCTCGAGACGCTTGTGGCGCCTACACGATTTCCAATCGTGCTCCTTCGGCCAAACTCGGACACCTCTCCATAAATGGCTCCCCGAACAGGACTCGAACCTGTGACAACTCGATTAACAGTCGAGTGCTCTACCAACTGAGCTATCAGGGAATATGGTGGGCCTTAGTGGACTCGAACCACCGACCTCACCCTTATCAGGGGTGCGCTCTAACCAGCTGAGCTAAAGGCCCTTTTTAAGACACATCAATATTAAGGGCAAAAAAAATACCACGGGTAATGTGGTTGTCCGCTTGGCGACGTCCTACTCTCCCAGGACCCTTCGGTCCAAGTACCATCGGCGCTGGAGGGCTTAACGGTCGTGTTCGGGATGGGTACGTGTGGAACCCCTCCGCTATCGCCACCAAACGGGCATTTACATCGTAAATGCTCAGGCTTGAGTCGCCTGAAAACTGAATCCGAATTGAATTTGCGTTTTAAGTATAGGATAAGCCCTCGACCGATTAGTATTGGTCAGCTCCATGCATTACTGCACTTCCACCTCCAACCTATCTACCTCGTCGTCTTCAAGGGGTCTTACTAATTGGGAAATCTCATCTTGAGGGGGGCTTCACGCTTAGATGCTTTCAGCGCTTATCCCGTCCGTACGTAGCTACCCAGCCATGCTTCTGGCGAAACAACTGGTGCACCAGCGGTACGTCCATCCCGGTCCTCTCGTACTAAGGACAGCTCCTCTCAAATTTCCTGCGCCCACGACAGATAGGGACCGAACTGTCTCACGACGTTCTGAACCCAGCTCGCGTACCGCTTTAATGGGCGAACAGCCCAACCCTTGGGACCTACTTCAGCCCCAGGATGCGATGAGCCGACATCGAGGTGCCAAACCTCCCCGTCGATGTGGACTCTTGGGGGAGATAAGCCTGTTATCCCCAGGGTAGCTTTTATCCGTTGAGCGATGGCCCTTCCATGCGGTACCACCGGATCACTAAGTCCGACTTTCGTCCCTGCTCGACTTGTAGGTCTCGCAGTCAAGCTCCCTTATGCCTTTGCACTCTTCGAATGATTTCCAACCATTCTGAGGGAACCTTGGAACGCCTCCGTTACTCTTTAGGAGGCGACCGCCCCAGTCAAACTGCCCGCCTGACACGGTCCCCGTACCCGGTAAGGGTACTAGGTTAGAACCTAGATACGATCAGGGTGGTATCCCAACGGCGCCTCCACCGAAGCTTGCGCTCCGATTTCTACGGCTCCCACCTATCCTGTACAGATCGTACCCAAATTCAATATCAAGCTGCAGTAAAGCTCCATGGGGTCTTTCCGTCTTGTCGCGGGTAACCTGCATCTTCACAGGTATTAAAATTTCACCGGATCTCTCGTTGAGACAGCGCCCAAGTCGTTACGCCATTCGTGCGGGTCAGAATTTACCTGACAAGGAATTTCGCTACCTTAGGACCGTTATAGTTACGGCCGCCGTTTACTGGGGCTTCGGTTCATAGCTTCGGGTTACCCCTAACCACTCCCCTTAACCTTCCAGCACCGGGCAGGCGTCAGCCCGTATACTTCGCCTTGCGGCTTCGCACAGACCTGTGTTTTTGCTAAACAGTCGCTTGGGCCTTTTCACTGCGGCCCCCTCGTGCTATTCACACTACCGGGGCACCCCTTCTCCCGAAGTTACGGGGTCATTTTGCCGAGTTCCTTAACGAGAGTTCTTCCGCGCGCCTTAGAATTCTCTTCTCGCCTACCTGTGTCGGTTTGCGGTACGGGCACCTTCTCCTGGCTAGAGGCTTTTCTTGGCAGTGTGAGATCATGACCTTCGCTACTGTAATTTTCGCTCCCCATCACAGCCCAGCCTTAATGATGTGCGGATTTGCCTACACATCAGCCTCACTGCTTAGACGGACATATCCATCAGTCCGCGTCACTACCCTCCTGCGTCACCCCATCGCTCATAGCGGATTACGGTGGTACAGTAATTTCAAACTGTTGTCCTTCGACTACGCCTTTCGGCCTCGCCTTAGGTCCCGACTTACCCTGAGCGGACGAGCCTTCCTCAGGAAACCTTGGGCTTTCGGCGGATCAGATTCTCACTGATCTTTTCGTTACTCATACCGGCATTCTCACTTGTATGCTGTCCAGCGCTCCTTACGGTACACCTTCAACCCACATACAACGCTCCCCTACCCCAGATACATACGTATCTAGCCATAGCTTCGGTGGTGTGTTTAGCCCCGTTACATTTTCGGCGCAGAGTCACTCGACCAGTGAGCTATTACGCACTCTTTCAATGGTGGCTGCTTCTAAGCCAACATCCTGGTTGTCTGTGCAACTCCACATCCTTTCCCACTTAACACACACTTGGGGACCTTAGCTGATGGTCTGGGCTGTTTCCCTTTTGACAATGGATCTTAGCACTCACTGTCTGACTCCCGGCAATAAGTATATGGCATTCGGAGTTTGACTGAGCTTGGTAATCCTTGCGGACCCCGCACCCAATCAGTGCTCTACCTCCACTACTCTTATACCGAGGCTAGCCCTAAAGCTATTTCGGGGAGAACCAGCTATCTCCGAGTTCGATTGGAATTTCTCCGCTACCCCCACCTCATCCCCGCATTTTTCAACATGCGTGGGTTCGGGCCTCCAGTGCGTGTTACCGCACCTTCACCCTGGACAGGGGTAGATCACACGGTTTCGGGTCTACGTCCACATACTAAATCGCCCTATTCAGACTCGCTTTCGCTGCGGCTCCGTCTTCTCGACTTAACCTTGCATGTTAAACGTAACTCGCCGGTTCATTCTACAAAAGGCACGCCATCACCCATAGATAGGGCTCTGACTTTTTGTAAGCACACGGTTTCAGGTTCTATTTCACTCCCCTTCCGGGGTGCTTTTCACCTTTCCCTCACGGTACTGTTTCACTATCGGTCGCCAGGTAGTATTTAGCCTTAGCAGATGGTCCTGCTGGATTCATACGGGGTTTCACGTGCCCCGCACTACTCGGGATCCGTCTCGGAGAGAACACAGTTTAGGTTACAGGGCTTTTACCTCTATCGCGGGCCTTTCCAGACCTCTTCACCTACCATATTCCTTTGTAACTCCATGTGAGACGTCCCACAACCCCTAAGAGCAAGCTCTTAGGTTTAGGCTGTTCCGCGTTCGCTCGCCGCTACTGACGGAATCACTATTGTTTTCTCTTCCTCAGGGTACTTAGATGTTTCAGTTCCCCTGGTCTGCCTCTACATCTCCTATGTGTTCAGAGATGAGTAACTGCGAATTACCACAGCTGGGTTTCCCCATTCGGACACCCCCGGATCAAAGCTTGCTTACAGCTCCCCGAGGCAGTTTCGTTGTTCGCCACGTCCTTCGTCGGCTCCTGGCGCCTAGGCATCCTCCGTGTGCTCTTATTAGCTTAACCTTGATTTTTCCGCAGGAAAATATCATACGATATCTCTCTTGGAATCATCTCACTAATAACATTTACTTGTTTGCACAAGTTGCTAAAAGATGTTCTAAAACGCAAATTCGTTTCGGTATCCAGTTTTCAAGGATCAAGTCTTACTGAGAGCTTAAACTCTCAAAACTGAGCAACGAGTGAGTAACAGGCCTAAACCTGAGATTTGGAAGTTTAACTTCCGATTTGAATGTCTTCATTGCAGAAGACGATTCTCCATAGAAAGGAGGTGATCCAGCCGCACCTTCCGATACGGCTACCTTGTTACGACTTCACCCCAATCATCTACCCCACCTTCGGCGGCTGGCTCCCTTGCGGGTTACCCCACCGACTTCGGGTGTTGTAAACTCTCGTGGTGTGACGGGCGGTGTGTACAAGACCCGGGAACGTATTCACCGCGGCATGCTGATCCGCGATTACTAGCAATTCCGACTTCATGCAGGCGAGTTGCAGCCTGCAATCCGAACTGAGACCGGCTTTGATGGGATTGGCTTCACCTCGCGGTTTCGCTTCCCGTTGTACCGGCCATTGTAGTACGTGTGTAGCCCAGGTCATAAGGGGCATGATGATTTGACGTCATCCCCACCTTCCTCCGGTTTGTCACCGGCAGTCACTCTAGAGTGCCCAACATTACTTGCTGGCAACTAAAGTTAAGGGTTGCGCTCGTTGCGGGACTTAACCCAACATCTCACGACACGAGCTGACGACAACCATGCACCACCTGTCTCCTCTGTCCCGAAGGCCGCCACTATCTCTAGTGGATTCAGAGGGATGTCAAGACCTGGTAAGGTTCTTCGCGTTGCTTCGAATTAAACCACATACTCCACTGCTTGTGCGGGTCCCCGTCAATTCCTTTGAGTTTCAGTCTTGCGACCGTACTCCCCAGGCGGAGTGCTTACTGTGTTAACTTCGGCACCAAGGGTATCGAAACCCCTAACACCTAGCACTCATCGTTTACGGCGTGGACTACCAGGGTATCTAATCCTGTTTGCTCCCCACGCTTTCGCGCCTCAGCGTCAGTTACAGCCCAGAAAGTCGCCTTCGCCACTGGTGTTCCTCCACATATCTACGCATTTCACCGCTACACGTGGAATTCCACTTTCCTCTTCTGTACTCAAGTCACCCAGTTTCCAGTGCGACCTCAGGTTGAGCCCAAGGTTTAAACACCAGACTTAAATGACCGCCTGCGCGCGCTTTACGCCCAATAATTCCGGACAACGCTTGCCCCCTACGTATTACCGCGGCTGCTGGCACGTAGTTAGCCGGGGCTTTCTTCTCAGGTACCGTCACTCCGATAGCAGTTACTCTACCGGACGTTCTTCCCTGGCAACAGAGCTTTACGATCCGAAAACCTTCATCACTCACGCGGCGTTGCTCCGTCAGACTTTCGTCCATTGCGGAAGATTCCCTACTGCTGCCTCCCGTAGGAGTCTGGGCCGTGTCTCAGTCCCAGTGTGGCCGTTCACCCTCTCAGGTCGGCTACGCATCGTCGCCTTGGTGGGCCGTTACCCCACCAACTAGCTAATGCGCCGCAGGCCCATCCCTCAGTGACAGATTGCTCCGTCTTTCATTCTTTCTTCAGGAGAAAAAAGAAATTATCCGGTATTAGCTACCGTTTCCGGTAGTTATCC
Source organism: Paenibacillus sp. FSL R5-0744 (assembly GCF_037972555.1). Taxonomy (NCBI): domain Bacteria; kingdom Bacillati; phylum Bacillota; class Bacilli; order Caryophanales; family Paenibacillaceae; genus Paenibacillus; species Paenibacillus sp. FSL R5-0744. The sequence goes on along the minus strand of NZ_CP150228.1, from coordinate 911,125 downwards.
CAGTCTAAGGGGCAGGTTGCCTACGTGTTACTCACCCGTCCGCCGCTAAGTTACTTTGAAAGCAAGCTTTCAAAGTAACTCCGCTCGACTTGCATGTATTAGGCACGCCGCCAGCGTTCGTCCTGAGCCAGGATCAAACTCTCCAATTAGTATTGAAAAGAGCGATATGCTCATTTTGAAACATCTGACGAGAAAATTAATTCTCTAATTTTGGATTTCACTTTCGTGATTTCCTACTCACTCGTTGTTCAGTTTTCAAAGATCAAGTTCTCGTTGGCGCCGTTTAATGTCTCAGCAGCAACTCTTATACTATATCATGTTCAGCTATTTAATGTCAAGCTCTTTTTTCAACTTCTTTTTCGAGCTCGGCATGTGTATTTCTTGGCCGGACTTAGAATATATCATGTATAGAGATTCATTGCAAGCATTATTTTAAAATTCATATTATTTTGTATTCTGTTACTTCTTCATCATAATAGTCCACTTCCTTAATGATGTTTTCCGGCAAAGTGATGGCCTCTTATACAAAAAGCATTAAACACAAAAGAGCCCCAGCAGATAAGCTGAGACCCCTTTGTTAGACACAAGCTAAGCTTGAGTTCAATTCACGCAGATAATAGATTACTTCTGCCCTTTTTCTAATAATGCAAGGATTATGGTAACCGCCTCTGCTCTTGTTGCCTTCTGGTTAGGTGCAAATTTATTCTGCCCTACACCGTTCACAAGGCCTGATTTCGCTGCTGCTGCAATATATGGCACTGCCCATGCTGGTACATCCTTAGCATCATTGAAGGTTAATGTCGCTTTAGGATCTACCGTAATACCAAGAGCACGAACAACCATAACTGCTAATTCTGTACGTGTTAGCTCCTGCGTAGGACGGAATGTTCCATCATCATAGCCACTGATAATTTGCAGAGATACAGCCTGTGCCACAAAAGACTTAGCCCATGCTGGAATCTTCGCAGAATCCTTAAAGCTTGAAGTGTCACCATTCTCCGGCAATTGCAATGCACGTGCCAGCATTGTGATAAATTCAACCCGATTTACTTTCTGATTCGGACGGAAAGTATCATCCGGATAACCACTAACGAAGCCAGCTGCTACTGCTTTCTCGATAACAGCAGCCGCCCAGTGATTGCTAGTATCCGTTAAAGATGGCTTACTAACTGGCGTCGAAGTTGGTGAAGGCGCCGTTGTCGGTGCTGGTGTAGCTGTTGGCGCTACTGTTGGTGTTGCTGTCGGTTTTGTTGTTGGTGCTGTTGTTGGTACTGTTGTTGGTGCTGTTGTCGGCTCTGTCGTTGGTGCTGTTGTTGGTGCTGTTGTTGGCGTTGGTGTTGGTGTTGGTGTTGGTGTTGGTGTTGGTGTTGGTGTTGGTGTTGGTGTTGGCGTTGGTGTAACTCCACCATTCTCATCGCCCTTAACAATACCGAACTCTTCAAGAACATATGGTCTAGCCTCATTAACATTCTGATCAATCTCATAAGATACAGCTGTCAGCTTCCCTGCATCTACAGTGATACCAACAAAGGTCTGAACTTGACCGCGCATTGGACGCGTAGCATCACTTGGGTCCGCTCCGTATTTAGCTGCTGTATTCTCATTGGCTACTTCAAAGAGATTATAGTAAGCATCTCCCAATTCTTTCTTCATGTTCTTATAGTAAACCTTCGCTCCTGCCGTAGCTGGAATCAGATAGATTGTTCCATCTGGGTTTACTGTGTACTCCACAGTTTGACCATTGAAGCTTTCCTTGATCTTCACTGTGTCTGCTGCAGTTCCGTCTGCCTTGATTGGCTTCGTCCGTGCATAAATATGGTCGTGGCCTTGAAGAACCAAGTCAATGCCCAGTTCAGCCATCATTGGAGCGACTTTCGCTCTTTCTCCATTAGCGCCCATAATATCTTTGTCAGTAGCGTGGTTAGAGGTTGTATATGGTCCTTTATGCATAGCGACGATAATCCACTTCGCTCCAGCAGCCTTCGCTGCTTTTACATCGGCCTTCATCCAATCCAACTGTGCTTTGCTGAAGTTAGCATATTCATCCGAATTCTCATTCGTATTCAAGACTACAAAGTGCGCATTGCTGTAATCATAGGAATAGTATGCTCCTGTTTCTGTTGGTGAGCCTGCGGCTTCCTTAATATTGTAGTGCTCATAGAAGGCATTCGCTTTATCCTCATGGTTCCCCGCAACTGGAACAATAGTCGTATTGAGCAAGGTTTCCTGCGAATGGCCAAGCAACCAATTCCATTGTGATTCGTTGGTTCCAGTATCTACGATATCTCCGTTAATCGCCACAAACTCAGCATTCGGGAATGTCGTAAGTGCTTTTGCCATCGTTTCTCCAGAAAGAATAGCCTCATCTTCCGTCTTAGCTTGTGTGTCCGCCAGATCGATGAAAGTAAATGCACCTGTCTTAGCAGCTGTTTCGAAAGTTCCCACTGCACTCCACAATCCCAGTGCTTTATCACCTACACGGAAGTAGTATTTCGTATCAGCCTTAAGGCCAGAAGCTTCAGCTTTATGAACTAATTCATCCTTTGAATTTCTGGAAACAGCTGAACGTCCTGTAAACTCAGCAGCTTTTGTAAAGTCTGGAGTAACGCCCGTGTTCTCTACAACCTGCAGGTCACTTCCTGAAGATTTCAACGCTGTGTACCAAGTGAATCCTTTTGCACTCACTGGGTCGCCGTTAAAGGTAACGGTAACTTTTTTGATAGAATCGCTAGAAGCAATTTTAGCTTCTGAATTGGTTCTGTCACTTACCGCTTTGATAACAAATTGATAGGTTTGGTTCGGATTAGTATTTTCTATAGTGTAACTATAAGAAGTTTGACCTTCCGTATTAGGAACACTGACCGTCCAGTTTGCAGATACCAGATCATTTTGCTCATAAATGCGATATCCTGATATCGGTGCACCGGATGCAGGCGCATCCCAAGATAACGTGATTTTACCGCCATCTGCTACAGTAGCTTTTGCATTTTGCACAGGTTTAACAGCTACGTCAGACTTATGAATGCTGTATTTATCATACAAGTCAGTAGATCCACCAGTTGTCGTGGTGTAGGCTTCGTATGAAAATTCATTATTCGTTACAGTCATTCCTGTGAACATTTCCTTACCAGGCTGCTCGTATTTAGCTGCGAAAGGAAACGGACCTGCGCCAACATTATATTTTTTATTGCCCGCTGCATTTGTAATCAGGTATAACGTACCCTTAGGATCAGTTACCACTCCGTTTTTATCCGGCTTAATATCCGTCAACGGCTGATTGTTGTACATTTGATAGCTTCTAGTATAGGTGTGGTCATGTCCTCCGATAACCATGTCAATACCAAGCTCATCAAATACCTTTGTCAAATTAGCTCTGTAATAGAGTACATCTGTATCATTTGTGTGACTGGCAACAGAATAAGGTGATTTATGCAAGAGCACAACCTTCCACTTCTGATCGCTTTTCGCGGCTTCACTGCGCAGCCACTCTACTTGTTTTTTGTAAATTTCGTTATTCTCAAGACTCGAGCTAGCACCATAATATTCTGTATTAATAACCATAAAGTGTGCTGAACCGTAGTCAAAAGAATATACAGAGCCATCTGGTTTTGCGCCCGTATTCGAGACATTAGGTAAATTAAAATGAGTTGTGTAATTGCTATAACTCTTACTTTCATGATTACCTACCAGTGGAACTAATGGAATATTTGCTAGAATATCCTTTGGTTTATTGAAGAACCATCCCCATTGTTCCTCAATATCACCGTTGTCTACCAAATCACCGGAATTCAGAATGAATTCACTTGTCGGGAATTTAGCCAATCCCTCTTGAAGGGTATGATTCCAAATATCAAAATCACCTTCAGTTGTACCTTGAGAGTCCGTTGTATATAAGAACTTAAATGCCTGATTACTGGAGCTTTCTGTTGTAAACGTTCCGATGTCACTCCAATTGTCAGCTTGTCCATCCCCAGCACGGTAAGCATACACCGTTCCCGGCTGCAGATGATCAGCAATGACCTTATGACTAGTCAGTACTACTGGTTTCTTGGCTGACTTATCCGCTTTGGTCATATACACGCTTGTTGTAACCGATGTTCCTTCGTAAGTTTGAGCACCTACCGGAAACTGACCATCCACTAATTTAGAAGCTTCTACTACTTCAAGCTTGGTACCCGTCACACTCTCAGGTGCATACCAGTTGAATCCCATACTAGTCTGAGGGTTTCCGTTAAAAGTAAGTGCGATAGACTCAGGCTTCCCAACTCCAGGGTCTACAGGCTCTACTACCGGATAAGCAATCAGGTTCATATCCCAATAGAGGTCAGAGCTACCATCACTCGACTGATGCACCTCAGCTGAAAGCTCATTACTTCCGTCCTTCAAGTTAGCCTTTACTACTTCGGTAAGGTCTACCTTGGTATATTCGTTTGGATCACTTAAGTTAGTTGAACTTTTTGTTTGAAAATTAATTTCGCCCGCTGGCATAGCCTCACGGTAAATTTCTTTACCGTTCAAATATAGTACAGCTCCGTCATCAAATGCGAAGTTACCCAAGATTTTATCGGATTTCGTAATCTCTTCCTTATTCACCGTTACGTTTGTACGGAAGTAAGAAGTACGATATTTCATACTCTTATTAGAACCGTAGCTTATATTTGTGTTCAGAGCACCAAATTGCTTACTGCTGACTCCGGATCCACTATCTTTATAACCAAGCGGTGCTTGGCCAGACGCCCATGTTGAATCATCGTACACGGACCGCCATACCGTCCCTTGATCTGTTCCGTGATCTAGATACTTCCACGTAGAATTCCCTGCCAATAATGTAACAGGCTCTAACGATTGTAATTGCAGTAGTCCAGCATCCCCATTGCTGTCTTCAGCATAAGCTGGTATTCCTGTGAATGTAATTCCCAGTACCATAACGAAAGCTAAGGTCATGGATACAGCTTGTTTAAATAACCTGTTCATAATCAGTCTCCCTTACTGTTCTATGAAATGCTTGCATCCATTTATAGTAACTATTAAATATTTTCGCAATGTCTTTATAAACATAGAAGTTTGTAAAGTACATCGTGTATGTATTCTTACAAAAGTGGTTACAGTAACGGCAAGGTTGCCAATCAAGGAGGATAAACATGGACGATACTCATGCTTTTGTAGAAAAAGTACACGATACCCAAAAGAAAGCTGAAAAGAACAAAGAAAATCACGGTAAAAGTACACCAAGTCAAAAGCTGCCAAATAAACAGCACAGTAAGTAAAAGCGTTTAAATCATTGGCTCCCAAACACGACAAAAAAAGCAGCAAGCCTCTTCAACTACGGGAGACTTGCTGCTTTACTTTTTAAGGCACAAAGATAAGTGCTAATGAGGGCTTATTTCGTCCATTTCACTACATTCACTGCTACTTTTTCTAATTGCGTCTTACTCAGTGTTTTATTCGGGGAACTAATAGTAACAAAACGATCATCTAGTTTATAGGTCAAGAACAACGAATCGGTGGATGGACTATACCATTTAGCTTCGGTTCCGTTAGAGAGCTTTACGGTTTCACCTTTATATTCGTAAGAGTAATCACGAGGAGAAATGTTCACCTTCATCTGCTTAAACAGAAAGTTCACACCATCATCTGAACCCACTACTTTTTGAAATGCGTCTCCACTCACCATTTGAGTAGGTGCATAGGCTGTTTCAAAACCTTGGAAATTGGCGAAGGCTTTAACAATCTCTTCTTTCTGAGTGTTGCTGTATTGTACTGGAGTCAGAGAAATAGTGTCAGTCACCGAGCCTCCTGTGCCAAGAATAACCTGATTGTTCACCGCATCAAAGGTCACAGGCACCTTCATTACATCAGCAATCGCACGTACAGGAAGATAGGTTGTATTGTTATACGTAATTGGTGCCAGTGCATTTCCTTTATTATCAACTGGCGTATAAGCCGTGCCATTCACCTTAAATCCAATGCTGTGATTGAGATATGCCGTAATTTTCTGAAGTTTAGTTCCTGCGTACACACCGGCTGATCCTGTAACTACCATCCCAAACACCATTGTTGCTATAATTATTTTTTTGTTTTTCATAAGTAAGCCCTCCTCGAAAGTTCAATCTTTGTTCTTACTTTAGCTCAAACAAAATAAGATTATGTCTCTAAGTTGTTTCTTACTTGTACCCATTTTGTAATTAAAAAAATCAAAATATCATTAATTCAAAAAAAATAAAAACAGCAACCCGCTTGTCCTAAAAAGGATCGTACGGATTGCTGTTAGATTAACTTTGATACGGCGTTGTAACCTTATACACTTCTGTATATAAAATTTCTCTATAAAGATTGAATTCTTCTACATCGACAGGGTTAGGGTAAGTCATAATTTGAAGCGGTAAATCCGCATTTCCCTCACGCAGAGGGGGCTGCACATACGCATAAGGATTCAAATGGAAGCCCAGTCGCTCATAAAAGCCAATTCTCCGTTGTTCCATTTCACCCAGTGGCGGCTCTACTTCAAGAAGCACAGGCTTGCCCGACTGACGGATATATTCTTCCATCAGCTTTTTACCAATGCCCCCACCTCTTATACTTGGGTCCACGGCAATATGTTCTACAAATCGAAATCCTGGAAACTCCCAGCAAGCTATAAAAGCAATGATTTTCCCCTCAGCATTCACTTCGGTAATCAATCGGTAATGTGAAACATCCAATAACTCCTGTTGTCCCTCATAGGTTCTGATCTCGGAGGTAGGAAAAGAGGCTTCCATAATGGCGAATATTTCATCAAAAGTTGTGTGATTCATAACATAGTTCTCACTTTCTGGATTTATATTTACACAAGTTATCTTAACCTTCTAAACCCTATGATATCAAATTTAAGCCTCAAGGTACTAGTACCTGGTACTAGGATAACGTGCTATACTAAGCATAACAGTTATACACATCTTGTTTTATATAGGAGAGGTTCATATTGGATAATCAGCAGTGGATCGCACCTGAGTACTACAATCTCACTTCGGAAATGGAACGTCATGCTCCGGAAAAGATTGCGCTTAAGTGGTTGAATGAACAAGGAGACTACGAGGAGATCACTTACGGAGATCTTCGCAAGCAAGCTAACCAACTTGCCGGAGGGCTCGCAGCACTCGGCCTTCAGCAAGGGGATCGTGTTCTTGTAATGGTCCCCCGTCGAATCATCGCTTATGTCATCTATTTAGCATGTCTGAAGCTAGGACTTGCCATTATCCCTTCATCGGAAATGCTTCGCGCAAAGGATTTATCTTATCGTCTGCGGCATTCCGAAGCCAGAGCTGTTATTGCCTGGTCCGAGGTCACTGATGAAGTTAATAAAATCTCGGACGATCTGCCTGCTCTGGATTACCGTCTTTCCGTATCCGGCGACCCTGACGAGCTCGGTCATGGATGGCTAGATCTGGAAGGCCTAATGATTGATCAGCCAGATAAATTCACAGCAGTCGAAAGCCTCCGCGACGATATGGCGATCTTGGCATATACCTCTGGAACAACTGGCAACCCTAAAGCAGTCGTTCACAGTCATGGCTGGGGTTATGCTCACTTACGTATCACATCGCCTCAATGGCTCGATATCAAAGAAACCGACACCGTTTGGGCAACAGCAGCACCGGGCTGGCAGAAGTGGATCTGGAGCCCCTTCCTAACCGTCCTTGGCAACGGGGCGACCGGCTTTGTATATAGTGGATCTTTTCATCCCAAAAAATATTTGCAGCTGCTACAAGATCACAACATCGAGGTATTATGCTGTACGCCAACCGAATATCGCTTGATGGCCAAATTAGAAAATCTCAATCAGTATGACTTGTCCCATCTTCGCTGCGCGGTTTCCGCTGGAGAGCCTTTGAATCAAGAGGTTATCAACACCTTCCAGCGTGAATTCAATATCACGATTCGTGATGGTTACGGTCAAACAGAAAGTACGCTTATTATCGGTACTCTCAAAGATATACCTATCCGAATAGGTTCTATGGGTAAGTCTATTGCTCCGGGTCTAATTGAAGTGGTAGATGAGGACGGCATTCCGTTACCTGCTGGAGTTGTTGGAGATATCGCAGTGCACTTAAGCATGCCAGCGTTATTCCATACCTATTACAAAGACCCTGGCAGAAAAGAAAGCTCTACTCACGGCGAGTTCTTCATAACTGGGGACCGGGCACGGAAAGATGAAGAGGGTTATTTCTGGTTCGAGGGCCGTGGAGATGACATTATCATTAGTTCGGGCTACACCATAGGTCCTTTCGAAGTAGAAGAAGCCCTTATGAAGCATGCTGCGGTTAAGGAATGCGCGGTCGTTGCAAGTCCGGATGAAATCCGCGGACATATCGTTAAAGCTTTTATTGTACTAAAAGATGAGACCGCCGCTTCTCCAGAGCTTGTGAAAGAGCTGCAATCCCATGTTAAAGAGTGGACCGCTCCTTATAAATATCCACGCAAAATCGAGTTCATTCAAGATCTTCCGAAGACGACCTCCGGAAAAATACGGAGAGTAGAGCTTCGCGAGCAGGAGAAACGTGCTGCGCAGGAGTAACATAACAGTAGATATTTAATAAACAAAGAGCAGCTAGTCCGTAATAGGACTGCTGCTCTTCTTTATAGGGTATCAGCTTGTTACTCGGACCAATATTTCGCATCCGGGTTTAGAGCCGCGCCTACTTCGCCCTCTTTTACTAAATCGCAATCGAGGTAACCCTCTTCATCCAGGAAATAAACCTCCTGCTTGTAGAACTCACATAAAGTCTCCAGGAACTTTTCAGGTGATTCATACATAACAATCAGATCCCCAAAATCATGCAGCAGGTCACATACACGTTCCACACCATCTGCAGATTTATAGTAACAAATGAAGTCGCTACCGTAGTTCGTTAAGATCGGCAAGATAACGCCATCCACTTGATGGCCTTTTTCCTCCAATATTCCAGCTAAAATCTTCATCTCTGCTTCATATTCATTAATATGAATTAGACGATACCCTGGAATAAATTCGATCAGACTTGGTTCTTCTTCCTCACTGCTTGTACCCGAAACTGTGTTATAAATGGCCTTCAGCAGTTCAGGGGCTTCCGGAAAAATCGCCGTAATCTTCGCTTCATTATCACCCTTACCTAAGCTGGCAATATAGTCAGGACGTAAGTCAGCGGAAAGCTTGAGATATTCTTGAAATTGTTCTGTCAATTTGTTAGTTTGCATGTTGTCATCCTTTACTTGTTCGAGGAATTCCACATCTTCATCAGCCAAGCATCAAAGTCAGCGCCCTTTTCGCCTTCGTAAATATCGTACACGTCGATTCTCATCTTCTTCAGTTTCTCTTTGAAATCTTCGTACGAATGATCTCTTGGCAAGCTCTTCTTGATTCTCAGGAGTATTTTGGATACGCCTTTTACTAGCTCTGGTTTATTCTTGGACGGTGCTTTAACATCTTCGCCGAATGCCTTCAGTTTAAGGTAAGCCGCTTCTTGAACTGTATATACAGGATCGCTCTCCATTAAACGCGTCAGGATATCGATAATTTGTTTGTGGTTAGTCTGTCCCAGTTCTTCAACAGCTTCTAGACGGGCTCTCCAATCCGCAGAGCGGTTGGCAGCTTTCTTTAATTCCTCGTAATTCTCCGGTAGTCCATTATTGTTCAGTTCTTCGATCATTCCGTTCAATCCCCTTCTATTCAAAACTATCTATCTAACATTAACAGTATAACCAACCATTGCGCAAGCTAAGAGAGGAAGATCTTTGCATGACCTTTTCCTTCAAACATATTTCCACAAAATTGGGGTAAAGTATTCGAAAGAAAGTGTCCCGCAACATTCTATATACTCTTTACGTTAGTTAACTAGAGAAACGTAGATCAAACACACCAAGGAGAGTGACCTAATTGAAAAAACATACCTTCATTCTAGCGTTAACTATTGTATTAAGTGTAATGCTTAGCGCCTGTTCCAGTAGTAACAATGAAGCCGTTGTCGAAACCAATCTGACGCCGAAAGAAATGATCGACGAGATGCTCGCAAAAGTGGAACAGCCTTCATTAATGGAAGTTGAAGAAGATATGGTGGCTCAGCTGTACCATCTAGCTCCATCATTACTTGAAGATTATAGCATTAGAATGCCAATGATGAATGTGAAAAGTAACGAAATTGCCATTTTAAAAGTTAAAGATGCAAAAGATATCTCTACTGTCGAAACCGCCGTCAAAGAGCGTGCGACTGATATTCAAAAGCAATTCGAACAATACCTTCCGGATCAGTATGAGAACGCCCAAAATTATAAGCTGGTCACAAAAGGCAATTACATCTTATTCGTGATTTCGGAGAGTGCTGATCAGCTGGTGACTGAATTTGATACCTTGTTTACTAAAAAATAATTAGCGATGGTATTCAGCAGCCTACTGTTCCTATTCCTGTTCCTGCCGGCTGTCCTTGCACTCTACTATGTTTCGCCTTGGCGAATCAAAAACCTCATATTGTTCTTAAGCAGTCTGGTGTTTTATGCTTGGGGCGAACCCGTCTACATTGTAATTATGTTGCTGTCCACCATTACGGATTACGGCTTTGGTCTACTTCTTAGTAGACCGAAGCTAACTAAGGTACAGCGCAAGTGGATTGTGGTTAGCTCTATGGTTATTAACCTAGGCTTATTGTCGTATTTCAAATATGCAGATTTTCTCATCCAAAATGTAAATGAACTCCTCGGTACTCATATCCCATTAACTGATTTACCACTACCTATTGGGATTTCGTTCTATACCTTTCAATCCATGTCGTACATCATTGACGTATACAGAGGAACTGCTAAAGCACAGCGAAATTGGATTGATTTCGGAACGTTTGTAGCCTTGTTCCCGCAATTAGTAGCCGGTCCTATCGTTCAATACAACACCATTGCAGAGCAATTACGAGCGCGTTCGGTGGATATCCCCATGTTCGCAGAGGGTGTACGAAGATTCATTATCGGACTAGCCAAAAAAGTGCTGCTTGCCAATAACATCGGGTTGCTCTGGCACACCATCTCCAGCTCCAATCTAGATTCCATGCCTGCTTTAACCGCCTGGATTGGCATTATTGCATTTGCTTTTCAGATCTATTTTGATTTCAGTGGATATTCGGATATGGCGATTGGCCTCGGACTTATGTTCGGCTTCCGCTTTAACGAGAACTTCAACAAACCTTATATTTCACAGAGCATTACCGACTTCTGGCGGAGATGGCATATTTCCCTTAGCAGTTGGTTTCGTGACTACGTATATATCCCGCTTGGAGGCAACCGCCGGGGTTTAGGCATTCAAGTGCGCAATATCCTCATCGTCTGGCTGTTGACGGGAATCTGGCACGGGGCGAGCTGGAACTTTCTGTTCTGGGGATTATACTTTGGGGTCATTCTTATCTTTGAAAAATGGTGGGGACTAAAACTGCTGAGCCGTCTACCGCGCTGGACTAGGCATCTCTATTCCATTGTACTTATCCTTATCGGATGGGTCTTGTTTGCCTTTGAAGAACTTCCGTTGGTGCTGAGTTATTTGCAAGCGATGCTCGGTTTTAATGGCCAGCCATTGTGGAATAACACAACTTTATACTTCACTTACACAAACGCGATTCTACTTTTGGTACTCATATTAGCATCTGTACCTTTGAAACTCTCCAAGCGTATGGATGCTGAAACGATTCCTTCTCTGGTTTGGTATGGCGTGCTATTCTTCCTATCTGTCGCTTACTTAGTGGATGCTACCTTTAACCCATTCTTATATTTCCGATTCTAGGGGGTGATTGTTTATGAAGCAGAGAACGGATCGAATACTAGTGGTGGGATTTGTCGCGACGCTGTTTCTGGTGGGTATAACCTTTTTCTTACTGCCTGTTCAACGTTTCTCTGAGCTAGAGAACCGATATTTACAAAGCGCTCCCCATCTGACATGGGACAATTTATTATCCCACACCTATGCGGAAGAGGCGGAAAGCTTCGTAACCGATCACTTCCCTTTTCGCGCCAAATGGGTATGGGTGAAATCGGCGATGGAGCAAATGAGGTTGCAGCAAGAAAATAACGGAATATATAAGGGGAAAGACGGCTACTTATTCGAAAAATTCGAGGCACCTGATCACAATAAGTTTCAGCAATATACAGCGGCTGTGAAGCGTTTTGCCGATAAAAATGCTGAAGCCAAAACGACCTTTCTGCTTGCGCCGACATCGGTAGGCTTGTACAACGAGCGTCTGCCCTGGTCAGCACCCGTATATTCGCAAGCCGAGGTGAATCAAACGATTGCTGAGGATGTAGGGGATAGCCTTACTTTTATAAATGGATTTAATGTTCTTGCTCCTCATGCCGCAGAGGACATTTATTATCGGACCGATCATCACTGGACAACCTACGGCGCTTATTTGGCTTACGTAGCTTATGCTAAAAGTATGGGATGGCTGCCTCTATCCCAGAGCGAATTCGAGATTGAGACGGTAAGCGATTCGTTCCTTGGAAGCTACCATACGCGGAGTCAATTCATTGGGGTGGCACCAGATTCCATTCAAGTGTATAAGCCTGTTCATGATGTATCCACCAAGATGCATATTGTAGATACGGGTGAGACTTTAACAAGTATGTACGATTCAAGCTATTTGGAGAAAAAAGATAAGTATTCTTACTTCCTAGGGGGCGTTCATGCTCTCATGAAAATCACAAGCCAGCTTGATCCTAAAGTGGTCAAACAGGAGAAGCTACTCGTCATTAAGGACTCCTATGCACATAGTGTAATTCCTTTTCTGACTCAGCATGTACCGGAAATCCACGTGATCGACATTCGTTATTATAACGGGAGTATCAGTGATTATATGGCTCAGAATGATATCAAGGATGTATTGATGCTGTTTAATACAGCTACCTTTGTTGATAATGCTTCGATCTTGAAGCTGAATTGATGGTAGGGCGATGAATATGGTGACGGGGCGTAACTGCGGGAAGTTTGGACTTTCGGTCGCTGTTGTCTCCAGATGTTTTTGATTTTACCGCTATCAGCGGATAACATCCGGAGACAGCATATGCTTCCGATGCGAGCTTTCCTTCGGAAAGCTTTCAGGCGAACGCTCCGCTCCTACAGTTCCAAAATTCCCTCCGTTACTTTTCACCATATTTATGGGTTAAATCATTTATTATGAGCTGCAATTCAATTCCACTATCGTTGCATTAAGCTTCACATCACACCACTTTGCGGATTAGGGAAATCCTCCCTAAAATTAGTCAATTATCGGCTCAATTTGTGACTTTTAAGGAAATCCTCCCTAATAAATACGAGAATACCCTCTTTATGAATGAAACACCCTGATAATTGGGGAGATTTTCCCTAATTATCGCTTGGAGCACGATAAATCTCACATAATTAGGGAGGTTTTCCCTAATCTAAACATTTAATCATTGATAGTGCCTGATACATATTCATTATGAGGTTGATTAAGAGTGAAAGAGTTACAACATTAACTGAAGATTTCTTAAGGGACATTTTCCTCCCACTAGCAATTATTTTCTGTAACCTCTACATCAAACCAAACACTAAAACTAATATACGAATCCTCTAATTTGGCTTCATATTTTAGATCATTCTTAGCTAGAATCTCCGCGACAATAGACAGGCCAAGTCCAGTACCGGAGATTTCTTTATTCCGAGACTCCTCGATGACATAGAACGGGTCCCAAATATACGCTAGATGATTCTCTTTTAGGCGCGTGGTTTTATTAGTAATGGTGAATTTCAAAGTGCCGTGGATATCATTCTCTACTGAGATGCTAAAGACATTCTCTTCCCCATATTTAATGGCATTACTAATTAAGTTGTTGAATACAATTTCTATCTGGCTGCTATCCTCCTCAACGATGGATCGTTCAACCGAATGGAAGTCGGTCTGTAAGATCAGGTTTTTATTTTTGAACGTAATATTATATTGTGAGATCACTTTGAGCAGAAGCTCTTTAAGATCGAATTTTTCTTTATGCACTACGGTCTTTTGGATCTTGGATAGTTTAATTAAGTAATCCACCATATCAGACGTATACTTCACCTGTTCCAAAATGATATCCGTATAGGTGCCATCATCCAGATCGTCTTGAATACCAATCGTATAAGCTTGGATTAAGGATAACGGTGTTTTTACCTCGTGTGAAATGCTTGAGATCAGTGTGTTTAAGCTTTGATTTTTCTTTTCCAGCTCTGCATGGGCGCTTTTCAAACGCTGACTCATCTGGTTAATGCTCTTTGATAATTCTTCGATTTCATCCCCCGACTTAATCGTCACTTGTTTAAAATCAAGATTAGAGATATCCTTCGCTACATCCTGCAATTGCTCTAACGGAGTAATGATTTTCCTCGAAAAATAAGCCACTAACAGCAAACTGATAATAATCCCCAAAAGAATGGAATAGAAGCTGAATTGGTTTACGATGTTTAAAGCATCTGTATTGTGCACAACCACTGTGCCGATGAGGATTAAGCTACCATCCTGCTCATATATTTTCGTTAACAGGCTGGACTTCAATTTCCCCTGATTAAATAATAGATTCACCGTTTTCCCTTCATTTACCTTTTGCAAAACTTCTTCCGTAATCCAGAACTTATTAAGTGCCACTTTATCTTTGTACAACGCAAATTGAATGTTCTCATTGATTATTGTTGCGCTTCCGTTGTTCTCAACCCTAACTATCGTTACATTGTTATTGTTCTCGATCGCTGTTTCTTTCTCCATGAGCTGATCCAGACTGAGATCCTTTACTTCGTCATAAATGTCGTTAATTTTGGTTTTCATTTTATAAAGGTAATAATCGGACGAGAAAAAATTGTGTAATGAATAGGACGTCCCAAACACAATCAGCAGAATAATACTTACCATAATCAATAACTTCGTGCTTATTTTATTGATTTTTATCATGGAAGCTGTACCCCATTCCCCTGTGTGTAATTACGTGGTCAGCCCCAATCTTATCGCGTAATCTTTTGATATGTGTATCCACGGTTCTCTCTTCACCAAGATAATCCATCCCCCAAACGGAAGATAACAAAGAATCTCTGGACAAAATCCGGCCTTTATTCTCATATAGGAAGGTTAGCAGTTCAAACTCTTTTTTATATAGGGACAGCTCCTCCCCATTCTTGAACACTTTTCTTCGCTCAAAATCAATTTCTAAGTCCCGTATAGCAGCTACTTTTTCGGTACCCAGCATTTTTTTGATTCTCAGCATTAAGATCCGTGGATCGAATGGTTTTCTTATATATTCATCTGCACCGATATCTAATGCGCTAAATTCATCGTCATGAGAAGATCGAGCGGTCAACATGACCACCTTAGCTAAACTAACCTGCTTGATTTCATTGCACACCTCAATCCCGCTTCGCTTAGGCATCATCCAATCCAGTACCACAAGGTCGATTTTATTCGAAAAAAAGAGCTCCAGCGCCTCCTCCCCATCCGCTGCTACCCAAACGTTATAGCCCTCTTTTTCGAAATAAGTCTTCAATATAGTGGTCATGTGTTTCTCATCATCAGCAATTAGAATGTTCAAGTAGCATCATTTACTCCTTTCCTTCAAGTCCTTTCTTCAATACTTCCCATATCGGGCTATCGACTACTTTTCGAGGAGGCTGTTCGCCTTTTTCTATCGCTTGCCAATATTCCCAGGTTGGGGGCTTACTTCCCAATTCATAATCCATACCGTCCCAAGTATCCTCGCGGAAAGCATAAAACGCCCAGTGCCAGCCGAAATCATCAAAAATCGAAATTAAATCAGCCATGTATTGATCTGCACCTTTTACTAGTCGATTCGTTCCAAACTCTTCTGCAACAATCCGATTTGCGGGGATGTTATGTTCCTTTGCCCACTGCGCAACAGGTTCCAGAAATTCCTTTAAGGCTTCCTTGTTAAAAGCTTTTTCCGTTTTATTATCCCCGACCTTTACCGTTCCAGGATACTCATAGGTAAACCCTTTTTTCTTATTTTGACTGGTTAACTCGTAAGGCTCGTACATATGAAAAGCATACAACACATTCTCATCATCGATCGGTTTTAAATATTTAAAAGCCCAAGGTGTAGCATACAGCCCAGAATTTACGATAATTGGCGTCTTGGTATCTACGGTACGAATAGCGGTCACTATCGTCTCATATAAAAGATTCAAATCCGCAGGGGTATTCTCTACTGAGCTATACCATTCGCTGTAGTCCTGTGTCCAGAAGTCATTAAATCCCGTGGCGGTCTCTGGATGTGGCTCATTTATCAGGTTATAACCGATTACCGCAGGATGATCTTTCAACCGGCTTGCTAGATCTCTCCAAAACACTGCTGCTTGTTCATGATAACTGAAATCTTTCCATATCCGATCATCATTTTTGTAATTATTGAACTGCCTCCAGCGATCTCCGGGGAGACTGAGGACGGTCAGCACCACTTTGGAGCCCCGAGCCTCGGCTGCATCTAAGTCCGCTTTTAACTCGGCAAAATCCTCCTCAACAATCCCTTCATACTTATCTGCATTCCCTATTAGAAAATCTTTATCCGGGTTCGCATCCGGTTTGTCATTAAATAAATAGTCACTGTCTTTTGCCCATTTATCTGGTGCCAAACGAATGAATTCAATATTCTGCTCTTTGGCAGCATCATAGTTTTCCGGTAAAGATTTTGAATTCATGAAATTAGTTCCTTTTCTCTGTCCATCCCAGAAGGCTAACTTCTCATTCCTTTCTGTCTTCTCTTCCTTCTTCAGTTCTGGATTGGCTTGTGATGGTACCGAACTGCATCCGACAACCAACAATAAGATCAACACGATAAAAGCTTTAGATTTCTTCATTTTCTCACCTCGTAGTCTATCGTAGCGAATCTCTGTTACAAGAGTGTCACAAGGGGTCGGAATCAAGCTCTACAAGTAGGTAGCTGATGAATTTCATACGAATCCAAGAATCGAACCTTACTCTTTCATATTCTATTTCTAGGAGGTGAGTATAATATGACCATTCAGTTTGTAGATTTAAGACTTTCCAACCAAGCTGCTTCGGATGCTACACCAGCAGTTATTCCACTAGCAGCGACTCCCCTTGTTTTTGGGGATATTGGTATTCAGACCGCAGGCGTATCGGCAGATAATCAAGGCAATGTCCGCATACTTTTGACTGGATTTCTAAAAGTAGAAAACAATCCTCTTTTCAACACTAATACCGTTAATGTTCGCAGAAACGGAACCATCATTTTCACCACAACATTTGGTGTTGCGATCAGCAGAGAAAACGAGGCTTTCGGCTTTACAGCAGTAGATGTTCCACCGCCAGCAGCGGTCGCAGCAGGTCAAATTCAGTACACGGCGGAGATCTTCACTAATGCTGCTGCAACAGATCCCTTTAATAATGTCCAAGCCAGAAACTTTAGTGGCGTTGCGGCAGCGGGTAACTTCTAGCATTAATATGCAGCGGGTGGATGAGCGAATTGTCTCATTTAAAAGCAGAAGCTCAACCAAAAGTACTGGTTGAGCTTCTGTTTATTCCCCAAACAATAGATCCAGAATTCGTTCATCCGCTTGACGGTTCTTGCCTTTAAAAGGATAACAGTGGATATGAATCGCTGGATTAAAATTGATCTCAATAATGCTGTAATTGGTACCCTTCGCCTCTTGCCTAATATCATCAATCATCATGTCTACTCCACAAATAGTGGCCCCTGCAGCTTTAGCTGATTGAATGGCTAGATCTTTATAGCTGCCCGGAATCTCATCAGTAAAGTCTAAGCTATCTCCACCGGTACTAATATTTGAATTCTCCCGCAGGTAGATGATCTCATTCAATGGAGGGATATCGCTCCAAGTCATAGTGTGATTCTTCAAAAACATCTCTTCGGCTTCGCCGATCTGAATTTTCTCAAGCGGAGTTTTGTAGCCACGACCTCTTAGCGGATCCTTATTCTTTTCGTGGACGAGCTCTTCTATCGTATGTACACCATCACCGACCACATTCGCCGGAACCCGGTGCAATACTCCGACTACTTCATCACCCATGACTAGAAAACGATATTCTTTCCCCGTCATAAATTCCTCAAGAAGCACTGTTCGATCATGCTCGAAGGCGATTTCGAAGGCTTTTTGATAATCTTCTTTGGAGAAATCATCTGTAAAAATAGTAATGCCGAGTCCAAAGTTGGTTGATTTGGGTTTGATCACTATTCGCTTATTACGATAAGTGCCATATGCATTCATTGCCGCTTCAAGATCTCCAAATGCCTCACCTGAGGGAACACGAATGCCTTGTTGTTTGAGAACTTCCTTCGTAACAATTTTATTCTCCATAATTAGTACCGTGCTGTAAGAATCCAGGGATGTCTTCGTAGCCTGCTTAACGTATTCTTTATGATCGCCTTTCGTAAGTACAACGAAGTTCTCTTCCCGATCGAGCAATTGGAACTTAATCCCACGTTTAACCGCTGCCTTCAGCAGAAGCTGTGTAGATAGCTCCAAATCCTCATATCCTACAAATCGGTATCCATTCGCAAGACTTTCCTTAGCATATTGTTTGGCTTTATTCAGATGATATTTAATAAAAGAGGATTGTTGAACTTCCGACTTCACAATCCCCGCAAAGCTCTGATCTGGATTTAGAATCTTATCCTTAGCTCCGTTCAGAACGTTCGAGATCTGTTTATCCTCTGGGTTCAATAGCTGAATCATATCCTGCATTTCTTGCATACAAATTAAAGCCTTCTGTTCCATTGTCCCGCAAGAATCTCCGTAATCATGCAAACAGCCTTTGATCCCCTCCATGATCAATTGATCATGATTAAGATTCGCCATCTTCTGATCCTCTACTCCGAACGGTTCATCCTCTTTTAATAGCATATACAGGATAAACAGATGAATGAAAGTCATTGATTCTTTGCTAATTCCTATTTTATAGAGTGGATTGAGATCAATAAAACGAAGCTCCAAATAGGCAATCCCATCCTGCAGCAGCTCCTCTAACGGATGTTTACCTCTTGCCGTCTTCACTCTAACCGGGCTATAGAACTCTTTTACACTTAATAATTCTTCCGATTCAATCAACGCTTGTAAATCATGTACATATTCGGTAAGCGAGTCAAAAGATACATAGAGAGGCTTTTCATTCCGATACCCGCATTCGCTATTTCGCAGGGAATTCATATTCAGATAATAGAAGCTTTTTTCATCATCTGATTCACCACGTGCCACACATTGCTCCATATAAGTCTTATCAAAAACAGGACTAGCACCTGTTAAATAGATTAGAAGCCAGCGGTATCGCAATAGGTTGCGGGCTATTTTTAAATAGGTCGCATCTTTGAAATCTTTAAAGCTCTTTTGTGGATCAGCGATATCATGAAGCTTTTTTAGAAATTGTTCATCAAAAGAGAAATTATAATGGATCCCACTCAGCAATTGTCTTTTACGACCATACTTATCGGCTAGCTGATGTCTATACTCGTCCTCTACCGGATTACCCATTTTGGCAATGGGAATGTCCTTATCATTCGGCAGCATGGGAGGATTACTACTCGGCCACAGATATTCTTCATTAAGCTCTAGCGACACAATATCCTGCAGCGCCTCCAGAAAGTTATAAGTCTCTTCAATAGAATCAAAAGAGGGTGTCACCATTTCAACCTGACTCTCTGAGAAATCCGTTTGAATATAGGGGTTCTCCAGCTTGTTTCCAAAAGCTTTTGGATGTGGTGTCAGCGCAAGTCTTCCCTCTGGATCCACTCTGACATTTTCTTTTTCCAGTCCAAATTCTCCGTGAAAAATCTCCTTATTCAAATGGTTATCCCTTAAAAGCTGTATGAGTTTACGATTTAATAAAGCCATTCCTACACTCATCCTTTGCTTAGTAATTTGCCTGCTGTTTATTCATTCTGAACAAAGATCTTCTAAACCAGAATACAAGAATAACACCCTTGAACACACTGCTTAGCGCAATCGACATCCACACCCCATTCAAGCCAAAAGGTTCGGATAAGAGTAAGGCTAGTGGAATTCGGAGTGCAGTAAATGAAATACTAAAGATCGGCGGGATGTGGGTTTGACCCATGCCGTTAAAAGCACCTACTGTCATCAATTCCATACACATGAATAATTGTGAGTAACCGATGATCCGCATATAATCTGCGCCCAAT
This sequence comes from Paenibacillus sp. FSL R5-0744, assembly GCF_037972555.1. NCBI lineage: Bacteria > Bacillati > Bacillota > Bacilli > Caryophanales > Paenibacillaceae > Paenibacillus > Paenibacillus sp. FSL R5-0744. The sequence continues at coordinate 890,968 of NZ_CP150228.1, read as the reverse complement.
TCCAAACTTGTCTGGTCTGATAAAAACAATGAAAATAGCTGCTGCGGAAACGCAATAAATATAAGCGACACGATCACGCCAAAAATGGAGGTTAAAATTAAGGCCTGACGATACCCCTGCCCAATACGATCGAAGCGACGTGCTCCATAATTTTGACCAAAAAAGGCAGCAATAGCTCCCTGTAGTCCGCCAATGGTCATATAGGAAATGGATTCAATTTGGATTCCTACTTTTTGAACCGCAATAGCATCCGCTCCAAATCGTACAATGATCTTGGCAATGATGATGGATATGATCGTAAAGGTGACCCGTTGGATCGTTATTGGTAGCCCCATGCGGATGACTTCTTTCATTTGACGACTGTCCCACGCGGATGTGTTTGAAATGAGTTCTGACTTTTTTGTCTTCACGATAAAAAGAGCCGTAACCAAAATGTTCGCCGTTAATGTTGCAATAGCTGCCCCCGCTACTCCCCATCCTTCAAAACTGCCCCAGCCAAAAATCAAAAATGGATCAAGGACAATATTAACCATAAGACCAATAGAGAAGATCTGAAACGGTTGTTTACTATTTCCCATAGCGTTTAAGAGAGTTGCGAATAACGTATTCACGATGGAAAATACCGATCCAAATATCGAAATCACTAGAAATTGTCTAGCCATCCGCTCTACTTCATCACTTCCAAGATCAAAAAAACCAATCAACTGATTCTTGGTTAATAGCACTAAACTCATATAGAGAAGTCCTAATAAAATAGACATCATAAATCCATTCTTTATATAAGATTTAGCCTTCTCTAACTGACCAGATCCCATGCAATGCGCCACCTTAATCCCTGTGCCGATCGTAACCATAGTCGATAAAGCAATCGCTAGATTAATGAAAAAACTCGCTGTACCAATCGCGGCAACCGGACCACTTCCTAATCTTCCAACCCAAATCATATCGACTAGACCATAAGTAGTAGAGATGAAATTCGTCGCAATAATCGGAAGCGTTAATTTCATTAAGGTAGGCATAATAGGACCCTGAGTCAAATCGTTTGTGTCCTTCAAGTCCTTCAAGTCTAATTACACCTTCTTCATCTAATTTCAAATCCATTATATAACCACACACTTATATAAACAATTGATTATGTGTGAACAATATGTTGAGTTCGGATTTTTCGGTGAAATGGCTATTGAAAAGAACGATTAGTTCGTTTAGAATAAAACCAACGATCAGTTCTATATTTATAGAACTAATAACAAGTTCAGTATTTCACTGAAAGAATGGAGCAGCTCTTGGATTATAAAGTAGAGGTCGATTTTGCACCCATGTATGAATGTGTTAGTAGTATGACTGCTTTTCTAAGTAAGCAGAACCATACTGCCATGGATTCCGGCAAGCTCTGGGTACGCGATGTTCAAGCCAGATTCGCGCCAATGCTGCTACGTAAAATGCAGGAAGTCGTTAAGAAACTTGATGATTTCAGTTTGGCTCCCTATATTTGGTGCTGTCCGGGAGAGCGTTCGGTAGAGGGGTTTTTGGAGTGGTTCGATGGTTTATCTTCGGGCGAACTGTATGAAATATCCGGACGTTTCGGCCAATCGGTCCCTTCCAATCTTGCGGAGCTTAGGGACACTGCCGCTGACATCCTCCGCGAATGGAACTCAGGTTACTTCAGTGGAATCGATCCTAATATCATCAAAGGGCTTGAGCAAGAAGCCGAATCAAGACGCGCGATGCTAAGCGGGAACAATGATATGGAAGTCTTTGAAGCAGCTACTGCTGGAATGCGCCTTTATCCAACCGAACATCTGAAGCAGGTCATTATCATTCCGCAATATCATGCTCGTCCACTGGTTACGACCGCTATGTATGATGAATTCGTATTCACCAGCTACTCTTGTGATGTTCTCCCTCCGGAAGCTGGACGGCCTGCGCCTGCATTACTCCGCCTTACCCGTGCGTTGTCAGATGAGACCCGGCTGTATATCCTTCGTTTGCTCACAGGCAAGCAGCTCAATTTCACAGAAATCGTGCGTGAGGTAGGACTTTCTAAAAGCACAATCCACTACCATCTTATCGCACTGCGTGCAGCTGGGCTGGTCATTGTCCATACCAATGTTAGAAACGCATCGTACAGCCTGCGATTAGAAGCGTTAAACGGGCTGCCTCAGCAGATTGGGGCGTATCTGGAGAGTTAAGCGTATTTGCGAGAAATATAAGATAGTATAGGCGCAAAACTTATACTTTCTTATTTTAAGAAAGGAGCTACCAAGCAATGATAAAACGCAGCTATTATGGTCTACTCTCCACCATCACTTTAAGCGCTTTTGGAGATGCTTTTGGCTTACTGGCTATGGAATGGCTCGTCTATGAGCTAACCGGTTCTAAGCTAGCGATGGGAGCACTCGCGCTCAGCTCCGGCATACCTGAGCTGCTGTTGCGCTTGCTCGGTTCACCGTTGTCCGATCGGCTGCACCGGATCCGTTTTATGGCCTGCTTGGCAGCCATTCGCTTGTTGGCTATAGCACTGCCACTCGGCATGGGCCTGGCTGGCCAATTGCAGCTGTGGCATCTGTTTGTCGCCGCGGGTCTCAGCGGATCTTGCGCCGCATTGTTCATGCCAACAGCGATGGCTGTTATTCCTGGCGTTGCCGACAGCCGGAAGCTGGTGCGAGCTTTTGCTATCATTGATGGCAGCAAAAGCGCAGCAGTCCTGCTGGGGCCTGCCTTAGCAGGTGCGTTGACCGCTGCTAGTGGAGCGCTGCCCGCCCTTGGCATCAACATGATATGTTACGCAGCCGCCATCACTACCTTGCTGTGCTTACAAAAGCTACCGAAACCTTCTCCAGCCCCAGGTAGTTTCTCCATCACCGTTTACGTTCGCGAGATAGCCGAGGGTTTTACCTTCTATAAACAATTTCCTGCAATGCTTACGATTATGATCATGGCCTCCATCAGTAATTTAAGCTCAATTGCCGTCTGGACGATGATGGTCCCTTTTGTACGTGAAGTGCTCCACCGCGATGCGGCCACGATGGGCACGCTAAGTACAGTTTTCGCACTGGGAACCTTAGTCGGGCTAAGTGTGATTTCCATGATAGGGGAAATTAAAAAAAGACGGCTTGTCATGCTTAGCAGTCTGGGGATCATAGGTTTAGTGACTACCTTATGGGGGTTATTCCCTAGTTTTTCTTTTGCTCTCGCCGCTGTATTTGCTACTGGGACGTTAGGTCCCTTCTTCGGTTCCTTAAGCTCTTCACTCCATGGACGTCTAGTTCCGAGCCATCTGCAAGGAAGAGTCAATTCTATTCGCTTTCTGATCGGTGGCGGCTTGCAGCCTTTTGGTGCTTTTGCCGGTGGCGCGATTGCCCAGCATTATGGGGTGCCCTCACTTTTTGTAATCGCAGGACTGCTTCCAATGCTCTGTGCTAGCGCAGCCTTGCTGCTCCCCGGACTAAAAGCGCTGGATGGTGACCTTTCCACCCTCGAGGCTACCCATAGGCGACCCGTTGTGGAAGTTCCGTCACAAGGTGTTGTAACTGAACGATAAGTGGGGATATGTAGAAGAGTTCACTGATTCTAATAGAAACAGCGATAACTTAGGACAAGGAAATCACGTCCTAAACTACCGCTGTTTATTTTAATTTATCAGACAAAAAAGGAAACCGGATTTTTAATTTTTTCACAATAGACTACCCACTGTCGTTGATGGCGGCGGATGGCAGTCTGTTTTTTTATAGTCTTGTTAACGTTCCATTCACACTACTCTGATAATGTCTATAAGCGTTAGGTGGATAATCATCCAAACCCAATAAATGATGATGCGGAGGATAATAATGTTAACTTATATAAAAAAAAGACTGATCGTTGGTCTAACCCTATTGGCTGTGATTAGTGCCGGATTAGGCGCAAGCCTGGTGTTGCCCGGGTACCAGGCATCGGCCGAGACCAAAACGGATCAAACCGTGCTACCCATAACTCAGACTGAAGAACCCGCCAATCTCGATGATACCGCGAGTCTGACTGCCTTCGTTGATAGCATCATGGAAAAAGATATGAATCGGCTGCAAATTCCGGGAGCGGTCATCTCCATCGTAAAAGACGACAAGATTATTTTGGCCAAAGGTTATGGCAGTTCCAATCTGGAAAAGGCAGCACCCGTTGACCCGACAACCAGCATGTTTCGAATTGCTTCAACGACAAAGCTGTTCACCTGGACAGCGGTGATGCAACTGGTCGAGCAAGGCAAAATTGATCTAGACACGGATATTAACACCTACCTGAAATCAGTGAAGATCCCTGCTACTTATCCTGAACCTATCACTATGCGCCATTTGATGACACATACAGCAGGGTTCGAAGAAGGTGGAGTTGGTTATCAAATCACTACAGACCCTGCCAAATTGCCGGGGTCAATCTCGGAAACACTCAATAAGCATATGTTGGCACGAGTAAGACCACCCGGACAGATAAGTTCTTATTCGAACTACGGAGCTACACTCGCAGGTCTAATTGTAGAGGAAGTTAGCGGTATTCCTTACAATGATTATATAAAGAAATATATTTTTGATCCGCTCGACATGAAATATTCGACTGTAGTAGAACCTTTGCCGGAGTCATTCATGCCCAACAAAGTTGTGGGGTACAACAGCGAGAACGGTAGTTTTATTCCAGGTACACCTACCTTCGAGGGCGGCTTTCGTCCTGCCGGCTCGGGTACAGTATCAGCAGTAGATATGACGCATTTCATGATCGCCCATCTGCAGAACGGGAAATATGGAGACCAGCAGATTCTGAGACCCGAGACGGCAGAACTAATGCATTCAACGGCGTTTCAATTTGATAAACGTCTGCCGGGGGTGGATCTTGGGTTCGCAGAGAAACAAATCAATGGGCTCACGCTGATCACTCATGGTGGTTCTGACCCCATGTTTAATACGGGATTGTATCTTGTGCCTGCCAAGCATGTAGGCATCTTTGTATCCTACAACGGCGGTGAGGGCGGTGATTCCGCAGCAGACCTCATCCAAGCCTTTTTCAACCGCTACTACCCTGCTCCTGATGCGAGTCAGGCTGAATTCATCGCTTCTGATGAATCTATTCAGAAATTTGCAGGAGCCTATCAATTTACCCGCAGAAACATCAGTGATATTGATAAATTTTTCATTTTTTTCGCTCAGCTGAATGTCTCGGTTGAGGATAATAAGCTATCCTTGGGAAGTGGTAGTGAACAACAATTGTATCGTGAAGTCAGTCCGAATATGTTCCAACTCGAGGGAGGTACCGAACAAATTGCCTTCCGCACGAATGAGTCCGGTAAGGTTACACATATGATCTTAGGGATGGCACCTGATATGCCGCTGGAGCGTACGCCTCTCTTGGATCAGAATAAATTTTGGCTTATCATACTAGGGTTCTCGGGGTTGATTTTCATCACTGCATTGCTCGGACTAATCTTCTCCAGACGCAAGATTAAGGCGATGACGCCACCTGAAAAGTGGGCCATCCGCCTATCTACGGGAACTGCTGCTTGGGCGCTGCTATCTTTCGTCACGATATTTATGGTGGTTATGTCCATGGACATGATGCAGAAGTTCAGCGGGATCAGTCTTTCGCTTTCTCTCAGTTTAGTTATGCCAATCATTTTGGTTGGTCTGACTTTAGCTTTACTAATCTCGGCTATACTGGTTTGGAAGAATAAATACTGGACAGCTTTCAAGCGTGTGCATTATACGTTAGTGGCGCTTTCGGCTGTGGCGATGACTCTGTTCTTCTACTATTGGAACCTGTTGGGTTGGCAGTTCGGATAACGCCACTACTTGCCAAGAACAAATCAGATATAATGAAAGCTTAATAGAGGAGGAAAATCGTGGCTACTATACTTATCGCTGATGATGATGATAACATCCGAAAGCTAATGTCTTTATTTTTGCGAAAAGAAGGTTTTGACCTCAAAGAAGCCAGGGATGGTACCAAAGCTCTGTCCATTATACAGAACTCGCGTGTCGATCTCGTCATTCTAGATATTATGATGCCAGGATTGGATGGTTGGGATCTATGCAGAGAAATCAGACGCTGGGATGCCAACATCCCCCTCCTCATGGTGACGGCTAAAGCGGAATCCGCACACAAAGTGAAAGGCTTTCAACTTGGTACGGATGACTATCTAACGAAACCATTTGATCCGCTTGAACTGGTAATGCGAGTAAAAGCTTTGCTTAAACGCTCGCTGGTCGTTTCTTCCCAGTCCGTGCAGTTGGGTAATGTGGCGCTCAACCGCCGCACTTTCCAGGTCACGCGTGGTGAAGAACCGGTCACAATTCCATTGAAGGAATTTGAGCTGCTGTTTCTGCTGGCCAGCCATCCTGGGCAAATCTTCACAAGAGAACAGTTGATTCTTCAAATCTGGGGATTGAATTATGAAGGAGACGGCCGGACTGTAGATGTGCATATAAGTCGGTTGAGGGAGAAATTCAGCGGCAAGGGCGAGCAATTTCAAATCGAAACGGCCCGCGGCCTGGGATATCGGCTGATCCCTATGCCATGATCAAGACATTGTATGTACGCGTCATTCTCACGTTTCTGGGCATCATTATCTTTAGTCTAGTCTGTTCCTTTTTCATTGGCTTGTATGTCTTTCAGAAACAAATAAGTTACGAGGGACAGAATGAAATGATCATAGTGGGAAAAGAGATCATTCACCGCTATGATGACGCCAAACCTAAAGATACGGACGAGTTCCTGAATAGTATGGTTAAAGTATCTGCACACCCTATCCACCTGTACAATGATGCCGGAGAACATACCTTTTATGGGCTCAAGGGTAGTCCGGCTGTCACTGTCCCCCCCGAAGCTGTCAAACAAGTACTACAAGGAAAGCTCTACCGTTCCTCCGCGGAAGATAAGGATATTTTTATCGGGATGCCTTTTATGTTGGACGGGGAGTGGCGCGCGATGTTCTTGCAGTATTCTGCTGAGAACGAAAATATCGTTAATCGGATGGTGCTCTTTGTGCTTTTGCTCGTGCTTTTGCTGGGTAGTGTATGCATTCTTATTGCCGCCAGATATTTGGTGGAGCCGATCAAAGCACTGACGAATGCAACAAAAAGACTGGCCAAGGGTGATTTCGAGGTGGAGCTTAAAGTGAACCGAATAGATGAAATCGGGGAATTGACACAAAGCTATGTGGAGATGGCAGGGGAGTTGAAGCAGTTGGAACAAATGAGGCAGGATTTCGTATCCAACGTTTCTCATGAAATCCAGACACCGCTTACGTCGATTTCCGGCTTTGCCAAGGCGCTACTGAACCATGATTTAATCGTGGAAGAGGAACGCAGCGAATATCTTGATATCATCATTGCGGAGAGTGAACGTCTGTCGAGGTTAAGTGATAATTTACTGAAGCTCGCTTCCCTGGATTCTGAACATCATCCCTTCAACGCAAGTCCCTTCAATCTTGACGAGCAGATTAGAACCATCGTTGTGACTTGTGAGCCCCAATGGTCAGCCAAAGGCATTGTTATCGATCTAGAGCTGCCGGAAGCGGTGAAAATTAAGGGTGATGAAGATCAGCTGAAGCAAGTATGGATGAATTTGCTCAGCAACAGCATCAAATTCACACCGGTAGGCGGGAATATTCGCATCAGTATAGTTAGTAGTGCAGCAGAAGTATCCGTCACCATCATCGATAATGGAATCGGGATGTCCCCGGAAGAGTTCAACGCCGTATTCCAAAGATTTTATAAAATAGATAAATCCCGGAACGGAAACAACAATGGCAACGGTCTCGGACTTGCGATCGTTAAAAAAATTGTCTCTCTGCATCAGGGAAGGATAGAGATAGACAGTGCTATCGGAGAGGGAACGACAATTATCGTTAGGTTGCCCGTCTCCCCGTCTGCTCCCAGCCGAAAGAGCCTTAAGCCCTTTGAAGATACCTCAGCACCTATAGATATCGTAAGGGAATAATCAAAAAACAGGCGATACCGGTAGACCGGAGCATCGCCTGTTTTTTAAGGTTAGATCTGGGAGCATCGCTACTAGAATTCCATACCGATTGTAATATCTTATAGTGGCCAAACCTCCAGCCACTAGGTACTACCGCCCCCCTTCGGCTAAAAACCGATGGGGGGTTCTTTGAGCCTTTCGTCGATGTTGGGTTTGGGCTTCGCGCTGATAGCAGCGGAGAGAACGGACTGATTGTGGAAAAGCGGAGCGTTCGCCCGAAAGCTTTCCGAAGGAAAGCTCACTTCGTAAGCATATGCTGTGTCCGGATTTTACCCTAGGGGGAAAAATTCAAAAAAATCTGGACACAACAGCGATTGTAACAACAGTCCGTTCTCGGAGCGTCCGCCAGCGCAATGCGCAGCACTTAAAACGCCAAACACCCAATTCCAAAACCTAAGGCTCAATCAACCCATACTTCGTTTTTATCCGATCCAACTTTTCAATCATAGGGTTAGCTATGAAAAAGAGGAACACCACCGTCGAGACCGCATGCACCATATCAAACCAAAAGGCGGAAATATAAGTCGTCATCAAAGCCGACCATGAGAACTCTGAAGTGAACATCATCAGCGAGCCTATATTGATAATGCCTCCATATACCAAGAACGTCGCTAGCCCTCCGAATATACACAGCGATAGCTTAGTCTTTTTAAGCAGACCTTTCTTGAAGAAAATGCCCGCCAGGAAGCCAATGATGCCAAAACAAAACATTTGCCAAGGCGTCCAAGGTCCCTGCCCAAAGAAGAAATTGGAGACGAAGCCCGCAACAGCACCGACCAGAAATCCTGCCTCAGCTCCCAAACTCACCCCTGCGATGATGACAATGGCAACAACCGGCTTAAACTGCGGCAACATGAAAAAGGCTGCGCGTCCAGCAACGGCAATAGCTGCTAGCACCGCTATGACGATGAGTTCCCTCGCCTGCGGCTTCCGATTCTCGAACACCAACGCAAACGGAATCATCGTGTAGAGGACGATCAATAGGCTGATAAAGTAATATTTGCGATCGTCTAGGACAAAGATACCTAACAAAATTGTCGCTGGAATAACTATAAAGATTAGCAGTCCCGCTAATAAAGTTCGACGACTCAAACGACGACCCGTTACCTGCTTCGTTGACATAAACCAATCACACCCTCTATCGTTACTCCCTCGCTCCATACATGACGCGCCATACGGTTGGCGGCAGTCGTATAGAAGCTGTTTCCAGCAAAAAACTTCTGGGCTTCATTCGTAGTGATGATACTTCCATCAAAGAACATGGCGCAGACCTCCGCATATTTGGCACAGAATTCAACATCATGCGAAACCATTACGATGGTAACACCTTCAGCATTAAGCTTCTGTAAGAATAAAGCTAATTTCTCTTTAAAAGGTCCATCCAGTCCCTTCGTCGGTTCATCCAGCAGCAGAATCTTTGGTTCTAACAAAAGCACCTTAGCCAGCGCCGCCCGCTGCTGTTCTCCCCCGCTAAGATCATACGGATGCATGGAGAGAAGATGTTCCAGTTCTGCGAACTTAACCACGGCCTCAACTTTAGCCGTCTTTTCTTCCTTCGTTAAAGGGAGCTGGGATAACATTTCGTATAAATCTAACTCGACTGTTTTCTTCACAAATAAGGTTTGCGGATTTTGCGGGAGGATGCCCAGATTGTTAGTAAACAGTTCTTTGGCATTCATCTTCGCAGGGTTGTTCCCGCCAATTTGAACCTTGCCTCTATAGGGCTGAAGAATGCCGCTCATTAGTGACAGCGTCGATGTCTTGCCCGTTCCGTTTCCACCAACAATGCAATAGAACTGCCCTTGCTTTACTTCAAAAGACAAATCTTTAATGATGTCCGATCCGTGTTTATCATATTTAAACCATACATCCTTAAACTTTATGACTACAGGGCCGTCCACTTTCGAGCTTGGCTGAGATTCTGCGATCGCTGCAGGTGTCTTATCCTCTAGAAAAGCATCCAACCATTGGCGTCCTTCCTTCACTGTAACAGGCCATGCTAAGTCATTCTCTACGCCTGCGTAAATTTGCATCGGTGAGGGCATGGACAGAAACATCGGATGATTCAGCTTGCTTAGAGCTTCTCCAACCCTTTGCGGGGTATCATCAGCAATCACGACGCCCTCATTCAACACAATCAGCCGATCTGTAAGCGGAAGAACATCCTCTAGACGATGCTCGGTCATGATAACGGTTGTTCCAAGCTCGCGATTAATCTTTTTGACCGTCTCCAAAAAATCGGAAGCCGCGATAGGATCTAACTGAGAGGTAGGCTCATCAAGGATTAGAACCGAGGGATGCATAGCCATAATCGCCGCTAAATTGAGTAGCTGCTTCTGGCCACCCGATAGCTCAGTCACACTTTTATGGAACCAGGTCTGAATTCCGAAAAAGCTCGCCATCTCAGCCACGCGCAAACGAATCGTAGAATTGTCATAACCTAAGCTTTCAAGGCCAAAGGCCAGCTCATGCCACACCTTGTCTGTCACAATTTGATTGTCCGGACTTTGGAGTACATAACCGATTTCCGCTGCTTGTGTCCGCCCATCGATCTCCTCTACATGTTGACCCTTATAATAAATCGACCCTTGGCGTTTGCCATGTGGGGTTAGGATTGTTTTCAGTTGTCTTAGTAAAGTACTTTTGCCGCAGCCTGACTTTCCACACACAGTAATAAAGTCTCCACTTGCAATCGTAAGATTAATATTCGAAAGAGCCATCTGCTCTTGTTCAGGAAAAGCAAAGCTTAGTTCTTCGATTCGATAGATTTCCATTTCATTGCCTCCACCATATTGATGAGCACAGGGATCATACATAGCGCAAAATAAGCGATATATACAAGGATACTAAAAGGTGTAATTGCGCTCGCTTTAATCGACGGATAATATCTCATCGTGTTCTCACCCATAGCTGCGCCGATGGCTACCATCGCAATTAAGCCTGTCATGATCAAGAGGGCTACTTTGTCCCGGGCATCTAGACGGAAGATCGAAAAGCTTGTACGTCCAGGCAATCCATATCCTCTTGATTTCATGGAATCCGCCGTCTCAATCGCATTTTCCAGAGCCCAGGTGGTCATTATCGATAGGATCGTAATCCCATTGCGCGCTCGAGCGAGGAGATTTCCCTGTGTGACATCCCGGCCTATGCATTTTTGGGCATTCGAAATCACCTTGATTTGCGCTAAATATCTAGGAACAAAACGAAGCACCATCGAAAAAATCAACGACAGTGCCGGCAGTATTTTTCCGAATATATAAATAAACTTATCCGAGGTCATCACGACGTTATAACAGGAGAACCAGATGATTACCGTCACAAACATGCACGCCGCTGCTACACCATAAAGAATGGATTCCTTCGTAATGGGATTTCCATTGTTCAAATAGAACAAGATCGTTACCCCTTGATGATTAAAAACAGGGTTCATAATCGCCATAAATAGTAGAAAAGGAACCATGTACAGCAGATTAAATCGAACGGCTTTCTTTCCTTTTAACATAAAGGAGTAGACCACTGCACTGATAAGGGCAATCACCTGAAATATGGGATGCATGAACACCATGCTAAACAGCAATACAACGACAAAATATAGAAAATTCACAAACGGATGAAAGGTAGAAAAGCTATCCTTCATTATTTCTGAGCTCCTCCTGTGGCTACATAACCACCTACATCTCGACCTAAATCACAGGTGTATACCCATTCAACGACATCGCCATCCTTGAGAACATAACGACTGCTGCCGTAGTTAGGGAACCAGCCATTTACTTTGTACATCCATCCACTAAGCTCTCCAGCATCAAATTCATACAGATTGTTTATGCCTTCAATATAATTACTGTTATAGATCGGAGTCATACTGAATTCCATATGGATTTTATTCTTCTTCATCTCTCTTAGCAAAACATCAAACACAGACTCACCTTCATAAAAGGTTACCTTCTGCGCTTTATAAATGATACCATCTGCCGGCAATACTTCAACCTTATCCTTATTGAAAATATCCATATTATCTAAAATCGTTGCTGCCGACACGGACAAAGTAGCCGTTAATTGCTTCTTCTTATCTACCGTTGCATCTTGCCATTCCACGGGCTTAGGTTTCCCGCTCGGCACTGGATCGGTAAGGAATTTATCCTTTTTCGGTTCCTGCTTTGTTTCTGTTGTCGCTACTTTTGAATCCGGTTTGATTACTGGTTTTGCCGTCGCTTTCGTTTCCGGCACGGACGTTTTAGCCGCTTTCGGTGTTGCGGTCGGTTGTGCCTGTGTATCCGATTTAGGTGTTGCAGTCGGCTTTTCAACCTCTGTTACCGCAGTTTCGGTTGGCGTTACCTCTTCAGTTGGTTTTAACGTTTCAACGGGCTTAGGCTTAGCTGTTTCACCAGGTGTAGCTGTAGGAGCTATCTCCGTTGTCTCGGCATCACTTGAGGTTGTAGGCTCTACATCAACATTCTGATTGGAGGCCGTATTGGCTGATTCTACAACTTGAGACTCAACACTGTTACTCGCAACCTTGTTCGGGCTCTTCTGATAATTCCCGCCCCAAAAGAAGGCAATCGCCAACACACCAATAATTAGTATCGCTGTTAGCCATTTTTTCTTGTTCATTTCTTAAGTTCCCCACCTTAAATAATAAGCAAGGGTATACACGCTACCCTTGCTTATCTCTTTAAATAAAGTTCTATTTAACGTCTGTCATGTCATAAAGACTCGTCTGACCCTTAACGAACCGATCATAAGCAACCAGTGCATACATCGCTTGATCCGTAGCCATAAGATCTACTTCTCCTGGTTTCGCGCCTCCGTTACCTACGCCACCCTGCTTCACGTGATAAAAACCACCTTCAGCTGCAGCAAAGCCTAGCAACGCATCAACTGCGGAACGACCATTTTTAATAAATCGGGAATCCTTATGTGGGTCTATTCCAAGTCCAGTTAAAGCTACGATAACCTGAGCAATGCTCTCGGAGTTCGTAGATTCCCAGCTTGCAAAACCACCATCTGCTGTTTGCGTTTTGGATAACCAAGCAATTCCACGATCCACAGCAGCCGTTACTTTGGCATTCGTTTTGTAATACGGGGTCAAGCCTTGAATAACCATTCCCGTAATATCCGGATCGGCCTCAGTAGCATTACTGCCTAGTGCCCATCCCCCGCCGTTGATCTCTCTGCCTAAAATGTAATCAATGAGCATCTCTCTAGTTGTCTGCGTCTTTACATCCTTAACCACTGGAATGTCGTAATGATTACTATCCAGAGCGATCAGGGCAAACACAGGTCCATTAATGCCTTGCTTGATTACAGTATCAAAATCAGCGAGTGGTTCCAGTAGGTTATAACCCGCCACTTTATCAATATTTTTGCCGATTGAAGTTAATGCCAAAATAACTCTATCATATTCGGTATATTTTACGCTATGCAGCTTCCCAGCTTTTTCTTTAAGGGTGGCTTCTACATTCGCATAGTACTTAGCGTAATAACTATCTGGAACCTTTACACCAGAACGTGCCAGCCCGAACACTGTCCAATCCCCGCCAACCGAGGAGATGACCGGGTTTGTTACTGTTTTTTGCAAAAAGGCTGCCGTGTTCTGAATATATGGACTAACTGCTTTGTCGCCACTCTTATAATCATGGGTTCTAGTAGCTACAACAGCTGCCATTTCTCTAGTTACAAGCTCTTTAGGCTTAAACTGATTATTGTCACCTAACATAAGTCCGGTGGCAACAATGGTTTCCACATCTGCTTTTGCCCACGCAGACACAGTATTGATATCTTTAATAGCTGTACCTGGCTTCGTAGCCGGGATTGATAATGCTCTGACAATAATGGCTGCCATTTGTTCGCGAGTAATCTTGTCATTTGGCTTAAATTCATTATTAAAGCCTGTAATTAGACCTGCTTTATGAGCAGCGTTCACATATGGATAGAACCAATCACCCAAAGCGACATCCTTGTAGGTAATTCCTTTGTCACTCTTGGTATCCAGTTCCAATGCTGATACTAGGATCTTTGTAAATTCTGCTCTTGTAATGTGATCTTTCGGATTTACCTGACCATTGTTACCTTGGATGTACCCTTTTACTGTAGCTGTTTCAATCGCTGAGAACGCCCAGGATGAGATCTTATCGGCGTCTTTATACACTTGCTTGATATCGTTAGGAGTCGCTGTTGGCGATGGACTCGCATTCGGGTCACCCGGTTTAGCGATATCACCTGGAGCTGGCGTACCACTTGGTTTTGGTGTAGCAGATGGGGTTGGAGTTGGGCTCAAAGTTGGCATCGGTGCATTTAGATCCACACCCAAATTCGTAGTATAACGCCACTGAATTCTATCCCCGGCACTTAGGTTATATGAAGATGCACCATAATTAGGATATTTTCCATTCACATTATACATCCATCCACTACCGCTACCATGGTCAAATTCTCCATCACCAGCTATGGATTCAACATATACACTTCCAAATGTACTGTTCCAAGAATATCTATAGTCGATATCGCGGCTATCTAGCACTCTTTCTAGTACAGACCACACTGTGTCACCAGATTGTAGCTCTACCTGTACAGATGGAAGAACATATCCCTTCTTAATCGTAAGCTTATCCACGGATAGGGTTACATATGGTTTCGATGGAGTGGTCCCTCCACCATTGCCACTACCACCGTCGCCACCAGGTGTCTGAACTACACTGGATGTGTACGCAATGTAATCAGTGAAGTGATTGGTTTTTACGATTAAATCATTTCCATTATCGTAGGCATACTCTGACTTGCCGCTTGCCAAACCTAAGGCGTCACTTGCAAATTTTTGAATCGCATGAGGTGCACCATTTTGAATATAAGCTACATCTTTTCCTTTAAGGTCCTTAAAGGTTAATGTGATAAATTGACTGAATTCTACTCTTGCGCTGCCACCCATAGAAAAAGCTTGAATAATGCTCTCCAGCTTCTTATCCTGGGAAATAATCTGATTCAGACTATCTTTTAGTGCAGCTTCTGTGCCTGTTAAAGGTGACATTAGTTCAATCGCTGCGACATTTCCACTTGTAACTTTTGCACCCTTAGGAATGACTACAGATACGTCACCTTTGGTAGCCTCAATCTGAGGAAGATCGCTGTTATTAGGTAAACTAACACTAACCTTCGATTGTTGACTTTTAGGAATAACTACCGTTATTTCCTTGTTGCTATCTCCTGTGCTGATCGGAACGATATAATCATGAGCATCATCATTGATTACAACTTCCGGCTTATCACCAGAAGGTAACGGAAATTCTTTCGGACCCTCTGGTTGTACAGGTGGTTGTTCAATTACCACATCATTCATATCAAAGAGACGGTTACTGTGATTAATCAGACGATCATAGGACACAAGTGCATACGTACCTTGGTCCGTAGCCATCCCATCTACTCTTCCGGTGAGAATATGCTTAAATCCACCATCCGGATCAGCAAAGGTAAGCAGTGCATCAATCAGTGAATTTCCCTTTTTAACAAACCTTAAGTCACTGTGCGGATCTATGCCTACGCCAGTTAAAGCAACAATGACCTGCGCGATGCTCTCACTGCTTGTGCTTCCCCAGCTTGTAAATCCACCTTGATCATTCTGTGTGCTTGATAACCATGCAACCGCCCGATCCACAGCAGCTTTTACATTAGGATCCTTTGCATAGTAAGGTGCAAGTGCTTGCATCGTCATTCCGGTGATATCGGTGTCGGCTTTAGTACCAAATAACGCCCATCCACCAGTCGGTGCTTCTTTTTCTAAAATATACTGAACCAGTTTTTCTCTTGTGGTTTGATCTTTAACGCCTTCTACTACAGGAATATCATAGTTATGACTATCTAAGGCAATTAGTGCAAATATGGGACCATTAAGCCCCTGCTTCTGAACATATTGAAAATCTGCAAGTGCATTTCTTAGATCATAGCCTGCAACATTCGTGATATCTTTTCCGATCGAGGTAAGTCCTAGAATCGCTCTGGAATGCTCAGTACTTTTCGAAGCGTCGAGTTTTCCATCCTTCATTAGCTTAGCTACTTCAGCAGCTACATTGTTATAATAAAGATTGTAATAGCCACTTGGAACCTCGTAATTGGCCCGTGCCAGAGAAAGAATCGACCATTCCCCGCTGCCTGTTCCAAATGACGGATTCTTTACAGTGTTTAGGATATAGGCAAGGTTTTTATTTAATTGTTGTTTTGCTACAACGGTAGTAGGCTGTTCTAATTGAACATCCGTCATGTCATAGAGACGTTTGCTATTATTAATCAGACGATCATAGGATACGAGTGCATATGTACCTTGATCCGTAGCCATAGCGTCTACTTTACCGGTGAGAATATGCTTGAATCCACCATCCGGCCCAGAGAAGCTAAGTAAAGCATCTATAAGTGAATTTCCTTCTTTAATAAACCTAGGGTCACTGTGCGGATCTACGCCTACGCCAGTTAAAGCAACAACAACCTGTGCGATGCTCTCACTGCTTGTGCTTCCCCAGCTTGTGAATCCGCCTTGATCATTTTGTACACTCGATAACCATGCAATCGCCCGATCCACGGCAGCTTTTACATTAGGATCCTTTGCGTAATAAGGTGCAAGTGCTTGCATCGCCATCCCGGTCATATCGACGTCGGCTTTGGTTACACCTAATGCCCAGCCTCCAGCATCTGCTGCACCTTTTTTAACTTCTCTATCCAAGATGTACTGAACCAGGTTTTCTCTTGTGCTTTGATAGATTACTCCCTTCTCATCAGGATCAGGGAATAATACTGGAATTTCGTAGTTATAACTATCTAGTGCAATCAGAGCAAATATGGGACCATTGTTCCCTTGCTTCTGAATATATTGATAATCAGCTAGTGCATTTCTTAGATCATGACCTGCAACATTCGTGATATCTTTTCCGATAGAGGTAAGGCCTAGAATCGCTCTGGAATTCTCTGTGCTTTTACTAGCGTCGAGTTTTCCATCCTTAATTATCGATGCTATTCGCGTAGCTACATTGTTGTAATAGAGATTGTAATAACCGTTAGGTACTTTGTAGTTCGCACGTGCTAGAGAAAGAATCGACCATTCTCCGCTACCTGTTCCAAATGACGGATTCTTTACGGTGTTAACGATGTAGGCCAAACTTTTATCTAACTGTTCTTTGGCAGTGATTTTATAAGTAACCTGATAGGTTACATTATCTGCTTTGTTTCCTGCGCCATCCACAGCCGTTACTGCGATTACGTTACTACCCGGGTTAAGAGATGCTTTGTACTCACCATTAGTAGCTGATAGAACGACTTGGTTCAGCTTAACTACTGGAATAATGTCTTTGTAGACATTGTCTGTAACCACTACTTTGAAGCTTAAATCTTTACTGGATACTTCCTGTTTATCTTGTATACCTTCTATCAAAATCGTAGGCTTCTCTGTATCTGGCTCTTGTACTAACGCATTAATCTGCTCTACTAGAGCTTGATCAACCTCTGTTGTTACAACTGCACTATCGGCAATTGCTTCATTCGCATGAGCCGGGATTACACTTGTAGAGAACGTCGTGATAAATACTGCTACAATAAGTAACCAAGCTAAAAACTTATTTTTCTTCATGTTTCCATAACCCTTCCCTTCTCTTCCTATGTTAAAAAACAGAATAAACTTTCATAACACTACAAAAAAACCACTCAACATAACGTCAAGAGGTTTAAGATAGTGAACCGCAACAATAGCAGGCATATACTATATCAAACACCTCTCTATCGCTCGTAGAGTTTAACGGTGTATTAGAAACAGGCAGATATTCTGGCTCAAGTATCGTCACCCTTGCTACCTTCCCAGTTTCCCAGTGGCACCTTGCAAGGACTCCTCTTTCACAGCGGCGGGACCGCGCGGGATTCACACCCGCTTTCCATTTAACCAATCTATGATTGTAATTCCGAAACATTCATAATTGGCACCTATTGCTAATATTAATTTTTCATGCTTCATCATATCTAATATAGTTGCTTTTGTCATGCAATATTTGTTTTTTGTATAACGAGTAGTTAGCAATAATCCTATTGAATATCAAATCATTCTAACCACAATATATTCTTTTTCTCTCAGCTCAAAACCATCCTCCAGTGACAAAGAGGCCAAATCAAAGATTCGATCATACTTCTTATTACGTGGGAGTCCTTCTTCCTCAGCCCAGCATGTATAGAGCTCGAACTCGGCACCAGATACCCCATAATCTGTCATAAGCCTAAATAACTCCCGACAACACTTGAGTGAGGCGTTATACGATCCCGGTAGAGTATCTTTTAGCTTAGGGGTTACAGAGAAGCCGCCCCAATTCGGTGAAATCCGGTACACATATGGACTCCGAAAATGCTTGCGGATCTCATCGTTCCAATACCCAAGTTCCTCTATAAAAATACCCGCTGCATCTTCTTCCGAGTCGTATACAAGACAGTCCTCATCTCTTAAATGAGATAGATCTGCGATGTCATCCAAAGGAATTATGCCTTGCAGGCGCAGAGCCTCTCTTTGTTTCTTATACTCCGGGGAATTTTTCACTTCATTATATGTCTTTGCTGACGGTACACTGCCTCTTTCTCCTAACGGAAGCTCTGTAGCCGAGCCTATGTAATGAAATCTGCTCACTGGATTGCCCTCCATAACTTTGGAATCACTGCAAATCACTAATTCATATATGAATTTACCACAAATTAGTAAGGTACTCGTTGAAATTATTCTATGTTAGGGTATTTGGTAAGCGTTTACAACGAATTCATGGAGGTGTACGTGTTCATCTAAGCACCAAAGTACCAAGGAAGGTCAGGTTTAAGCATCCTCAAAAATGATCTTACAAAGGAGAATTCAATGACTACTCGAATCCAGAAATCATTCTTATCATTGACCCTTGTCACCGCTCTTCTGCTCTCTTTGTTCTCATCCATTGCCGCCGCTGCCACTAAGGACGAGCAACAAGCTAAGGCAGCACCAAAGAGTAAGATCCAATCCTATGTAGACGATATGCAGCCCGGATGGAACCTTGGCAATACTCTAGATGCTACAGGTGAGGATGAAACCTCCTGGGGCAATCCGCGTGTGACCCAAGAACTGATTAAGAAAATCGCCGCACAAGGCTACAAAAGTATCCGTATTCCTATCACTTGGGATTCACACATAGGCGAAGCACCGAACTACACTATTGATCAAGCTTACCTCGACCGTGTCGAAGAAGTTGTAGGCTGGGCGCTGGACGCCAAGTTATATGTAATGATTAACGTCCATCACGACTCCTGGTTATGGGTAAGTCATATGGAAGAGAAGCATGAGGAAACGCTGGCGCGTTATAATGCAGCATGGACTCAAATTGCGGACCGCTTCAAGGATAAATCCGATAAGCTGATGTTCGAAAGCATTAATGAACCTCGTTTCACAGATGGCGGAAGTACGGATGAAGCGAAGATGGAACAGATGCTTGCAGAGCTCAACAATTCCTTCCATCAGATCGTTCGAAACTCAGGTGGAAAGAATGATGTCCGTCCGCTAGTGCTACCTTCATTAGAGACTTCTCCTACCCAACCTAGAATGGATCAGCTCTACAAGACGATTACAGCTCTTAACGATCCGAACATAATTGCGACCGTTCACTACTATGGCTTCTGGCCGTTCAGTGTGAATATCGCTGGTTACACCACGTTTGAAAAAGATACAAAAAACGATATCACCCAAACTTTTGATAACGCTTACAACACATTCGTGGCCAAAGGAATCCCTGTTATCGTTGGTGAGTTTGGACTGCTAGGATTCGATATAGATACAGGTGTGATTGAACAAGGCGAGAAGCTGAAATTCTTCGAGTACCTTACTTATTATTTAAAAGAAAAGAAAATGACCTCCATGCTCTGGGATAATGGGCAGCATTTCAACCGCAAAACGTATAAGTGGTCCGATTCTGAGCTGCAGGGTGTATTAATGTCTGGTCTGAAGGAACGTTCCTCCAGCACTGAAAGCGATCTGGTCTATCTAAAAAAAGGGGCAGCGATCAAAGACACCAAGGTGAAGCTGAACCTAAACGGCAATAAGCTAACCACGATTAGTGCAAATGGGAAGTATCTAACAAAGGGAAAAGATTACACCTTGAATGGCGAGGAGCTCACACTCAAAGCCAGCCAACTCAAAAAACTCACAGCTTCCCAAAAATACGGTGAAAATGCTGTGTTAACGTTGAAATTCAACAAAGGTGTTGCGTGGAGACTAAAGATCATCGTGAATGACACTGCCAAATTAAGTGATGCCAAAGGTACGACTGAATCGTTTGCGATTCCAACTACCTTTAATGGTAACCAGCTTGCCACGATGGAGGCTGTCTATACCGCTGGTGGCAATGCAGGCCCGCAAGACTGGACACCATTCAAGGAGTTCGGCAATACGTTCTCACCCTCTTATAACACGAAAGAAATCAAGCTGCTTCCAGCCTTCTTTAAAGATGTTAAAGATGGAGAGGTCATCTTGAAATTCCACTTCTGGAATGGTGATATCCTTACGTACAAGATCACGAAGAGTGGAACAAACGTTGTAGGAAAATCTTCTTAACTTTCGCTGTATAACATAAAAAGAAGTGTCCCTTCACGGGGACACTCCTTTTTTTAACTACATCATACATATACTTCTTCATACGTCATCAACATCAAGCGATAGACCAGATATACTCCAAGATAAGCTCCCGTTAAAAGGAACATTGGATTCAAAAAAATCGCATGGATCGAGGTCATAAATACCGTGTTATCTCTTAATATTCCATATATAGCTAGGGCAGAAATATTACCTAAAATAAGCGTAGACAACACAGAAGCTACATTAAAAACAATACGCCACTTTATCCATTTCCGTTGTATCATTAGCATGGCGACGGGAACCACTATACTGCCAAATACGATTAGAAATTTCATTTAGCCAGCCACCTCAGTATCTCTTTTAATCCTCCAGTTCAACACTTTCGATTTGCCCCTCGGCATTCACTGTCCACTCGATATCAACACCTGGCATCAAACCAAGCATGTCCTCATCTTCGATCACTACATGATCGGGAATGGTTATGCTTTGCTCTCCCCCACCTTCGACTTTAACGGTAACCTGTTTACCATTAGACGTAGTAATCTTCCCATCATATTCAATCTGCTGCAAAACAATCTTTTGGCTCGGATCCGTAATGGTAACCCGCTTGCCTCCGTCTGTCAGCAGCTCAATCTTTTTATGATAGCCGTCCTTTAAAGTGACTTCCTTAATGACTCTCTGAACGCTAACATCCGCCGGAAGTCCCTCTGTATTTGTACCGGATGATGCATTGGGTTGTTCTGTTGCATTGTTCGTAGCCGCAGGTGCAGTGGCTTCTGTTATAGGTGTTGGAGTTACTTGTGTGGTTTCATTGGCAGTTTTAGAGCAGCCACTTAATAGGACGGTGCAGGCACAGATCAAACAAAGAATTGAAGTTCGAATCTGGCGTTGTGAATTTCCTTTATTCTGTGTCATCATTTACCTCCGCATTTAAATTTCTTCCAGTTCTATTTTGTGAACATAGTTTTACCTCTTCCCTTCCTTTTATTCACCAGAAAATGGACCATCTGAATTAATCTCTGATTATCACAGCGTCATAGCACGCCCATATCTAGCTAAATACTCTTCCTTCTCCTTATAATCCGGCATGAGGCTTCCAACCTTTCGCCAAAAAGAGCGGTCATGATTCATATGAAGTAAATGACACAGTTCATGGATGATTACATAATCGATAACTTCCACTGGAGCCATCGCTAGGCGATAGTTAAAGGTTAGCTTTTTATCCGAGCTACAGCTTCCCCACTTGGTTCTAGACTCAACAATGTCAATCGTCTTTGGCTTTACTCTAAGCTGCGTCTGATATTTATTGATCCGTTCAGCTACAACCTTCTTACAGCTAGCGAAATAGAATTTCTTCAGCTTAAGTTTAAGCTCTTCCTCATTTAAATCCCCTGTCTCTATTAGCTCTTGCAGCGAATAATATTTGCCTAGATACAGGAACTTACCCTCGTCTTCATACTCTTTCAGCTTTGGTGTTTCTCGGTTCGCTTCAATACTTTGCAGCTTCTCCACTATTAATTTCCCATTACGCTCTACCATGCTTTTGATCGTCTCTTCACTTGTTTTCTTGGGAGCTTTGAGTGTTATACGCCCTGAAGAATCTATATGAATGGAGATTTTCTTGCCATTTCCATATTGAACATTAAACTCGATCACCTGATTGTCGTACTCAATCTTCATACCCACCATCGTTTCTATAAGGTTATTCACAAAAAAAGGAGAACGCGTTTAAGCGTTCCCCCCTATTTTAACATGATTCATCAATACACTGGATATCCTGCCACAAACATCGCTAAATACAAAAGACTCGCCGCAACAGAAACTACAGTAAGGATAGCATCCTTTGATTTCTCTTCAGTGATCGCGACAGCAGCAAAAGCTAGTGGAAATGCAACAAGCAAATACCGCGGGGCTGACAGCAGCCAGGTAGCTCCGACTACGAACGCAAAATACACGATGAAATAGGCGGTGTATGAAGGTCGTATCTTTTTTGCACCCATCAACATGATAATTAGTGCTGAGAATATAGCGATTAAATTAGGCAGCCATAAGCCGAGAAAAGAACGGCTATCTCCACTCTTAAAGGTGCCCACAGCGTATTCCATCTGATATCTTACCGTATCAAAAAAGAGATAAAACCGCTGAGACCAATGCTCTCTCTGGTAAATACTGAACTGAAACGCATTTCCCGTCACGTGATAATTAATAAACAGATAGGCCAGCAAGCCCGTTGATATGATAGCGAGAAAACATACAGCGCTGATGATTCTATGTATAAAGACTTTTTTACTTAATAGCTTATAGTTGCCCATCAGATCCCGTCCAAATTCAATCGCAACCGGTACAATCAGAAGCACTCCGGGAGAACGTGTATAAGCTGCAAGTGCACCGCATAAGCATCCGATCAGCCATTCCTTTTTTCTCACAAAATATAAACACATCAAAGATAATGCCAGAAATAGAGCCTCGGTCATCGGAATGAAGAAAAAGAACGCGGCAGGGAATATGAAAATGTATTTCACGACCCGCATGGCATTCTTTCGATGCATGTCTAGTGCAGCAAGCTCATAAGCGACCAGGGCTGCGACAATTGAAGTGATATTTGAAACGATGAATCCAGAAACGAGATAATTCCCTACGAATGCCTGAACCACTCTTATTAAATTTGGAAAAAAGGGAAAGAACACGATATGGAATCTCGCATCACCCTCGGTCACGTATCCATTCTCAGCAATGCCCAAATAACTAGAAGCATCGATTCCAGAGATATGCCAAGTCTCTGCCATTTTGCTAAGCAGACCACCTGAATAGCCATTCTGTATGATCAAAAATGAATACCCGATGAGCATAAGCAGGATACGACTCGCCAATATCCATCCAATAATATAAAGCCAAGCCTGTCTTCTATCCTGCTCCTTACTCTTCCAAGTCACTTCAGGTGCTGGATTCGTCAAAACAAAATCCGTCAATACAGGTATAGTGCGGAGCCCCAATAGCACAAAAAGCCCGAAACAGACCACAGAAGCGAGGGTGCCCAGCATGGTCCAGCTCTGAGTCGAAATGGCCCAGTAAATAGCCGTCACCATCATAACAAGTATGAAGATGAAGGAAATAATTTTGTCGTGCTTTTTCATTTGATCCTCCAGTTATTTAGTCCGAACAATTGTTTAAGAAAAAAAGGATATAATTACCTATAGAAATATAATAGTCTTTGTGTATTTTTTTGTAAATCACATCTTATTTCTTCGTTCCTTACTCCCCCTCATAGCTGAAATAAAAGTTCAAAGGCAATTCATCATCACTTTGAAAACTGTTCGACATCCTGTAGGTTATATACAATTTATCCTCGCCCTTGCCGTATGACCATGATTCTTCGGTAGAGCCAGTTAATGGCTTTAGCGGAAGAGCCATCCTGTCAATCGTTTGGATGGATTTTTCGACTTTGTCAGCCGCCTCCTCATCCGCAGGTTTGTATTGGTTCATAAAAGCACGTACCAGTTCTCTCGCATCTTGATAACCGCTTTCCGATCTGGGAAAGGTTGTATCGTATTCACCCACTGCATCCGCAATTTGCAAAGCAGCAAGCCCTGCTTCACGCGGCTGCATGAACACAGCCCGATGCTCTTCCACATGTGTGAAAAGCTCAGCATACTTGGGTCTTTCCTTACTGCATGCAGTGAATACCAGCAAAAGAATGACTATTCCACAAATGAGATTGAAATATGATTTTTTCAAACGAATACACCTCCTGGCCTGACGAAACCGGTTTGGTTGATCCCCACTAAACCTTACCATATATTTGAAAAAAGACACAGATATTCATATCTTATATTAGAAAATGAAGCCTGACCACGGCAGTGGGCCTCAAAGAAAAAGCCCGAGCGTTTATGCTCGGACTTAATATCATTCAAATGGATAGATCCAGAAATGCTCTGTTCCAAAACGATCTTGGATTTCTTTATCCTCTAGCGTTTTGCTGCCTAACAGTTCAGCGGCTTGGAATTGGGATTTATGCGCCTGAATGGATGCCATCTTTTGCTTCAGGAAATCTTTCACTTCAATGATTACCTGAGGCTTTCCAATCTCTTCAATATTATTGGCGAAAGCTATACAGTGAACAGGAGGTCTCTCTGCCTTGGGCATTCTTCCAACCGTTCGAACCACTGCAGCTCCGGTAGCATCATGATCGGGATGAACGCTGTACCCCGGATAGAATGTAATGACCAGTGAGGGGTTAAGCTCCTTCAGAAGCGCATCAATATGGCCCTCGAGCAGAGCTTGATCTTCAAATTCAATCGTTTTATCGTGGAAACCAAGCATTCTCAAATCCTGTATTCCAATCGCTCGGCAGGATTCTTCCAGCTCCTTTTTACGGATCTCTGGGAGGGTTACCCGATTCGCAAATGGCGGCACGCCCATATTCCGGCCCATCTCTCCAAGTGTCAGACAAGCGTAGGTGACTTGGGTGCCGTTTTGCACATGCTTGGCAAGCGTTCCGGATATACCGAAGGCCTCGTCATCCGGATGCGGTAATATAACTAGAATATGTCTTTCCACTGAACTCCTCATCTCCTCTACCATTAGAACGGCTCCCGGCTTAATTGCAAGGATACGACCAGTTTGCCTTGGCTGTCATGACCGGCCAGAATTAATCTTTCGGTCTCACTCTCTTCATAGTGAGTTAGTCCTTCCGAGTACACCCAGCCTTGTGACATTTTTAGGCCTACGCGATAAGGTCCATGACCGGAAATCGAACCATGAGAATATCGGATCACAGCATTAGTAATGAAAGTAGCCGCTGGGTGCTTAGAACTATCGAAATGGGCAGCGTATGCTCCCGTCGTCATCTCAAGATGGATATATAGATCCTGATCTTTAAGCAGGTCGATCCTCTCTTGTATTTCGGATTGATTAATTAGCTGCAAGGTTACGCCTCCATATCTGAATGAAATTATACCTACGAAAAATAAGATCCCTACCCTATTAAGGACGGATCTGTTAAAGGATAAGCGGGTCCGTATTTCTCATCAAAGTATAACTTCCAAAGGTTTGTAATTCAATGGTCACTCCTGAGAAGAGGCCTTACACATAAAAAAAGAGCATTAGCCCGCGTAGCTTGATCAAGCACTGAGATCACAATATATGGTAAAATCATTGTGAAGCCTTTGAATTAGGAGAAAGGATGGAGTGACTTGGGATTTCATGAAACGTCTCTTTCAATCAAATATCCAAACGTAATGAAAACACTAATTGCAATGTGTTTTTTAGAAGTTTCCTTAATAATTACTATGTATAATAGTACTAATCGCATACCTGACTTCCTGTTCTTCTTTCCAAGAATATGGTTCATCTTTATATTCATTATTATCATATTTTTACTCTATCGATTGCTCAGTTCCAAGAGTATTTCACTTGGCGACAATTATATTATTTCTTTAAATAAGAAAAGATACGATGCGGATGAAATAAGTTCAGTGTTTATCGATGGTAAACGAATTGGAATTAAGACTGTTGACAAAAAGTTGGTTCCACTACATCTGTACTTTACTTTTAAAAAGGAGAATACGGCTAATGGCATAGAGGAAATTAGGGAGTGGGCAAAAAGAAACAACAAACCCATAAGATATAAGTTCTTCTTTGGATGGATTTAAGCAAAGGGGCGTCCTATATCCATTTTACATGGATTTTTGGACAGCCCCTTATATATTTATTCACACTGCTGTCCAGATTGAATTACTTATGAAAATTGTATTCAGCCATTCATTCTTTCAGCCTTTTATCCAGAATTGGGCGGATGAACCAGATATAATAAACCAGACAGAGAAGCAATACTACAGATGTCAGAAAAAAGGGGATTTCATAATCCTGTCCAATCAAAATCCATCCCGTAAGCAGAGCGGCGCCGGATGATCCGAGGCTCCGAAATACGGATCTCATCCCTGCGTAGAGATTCCTCTCCCGCTCCTTAAAGGCAGACATCAACTGACTATCCAGCAGATTAGACAGCATCGTAAGCCCTCCCCCGCGAACCAGAAACACGATTGTGAACATCCAGACCGGCATAGCCCAGGATAATAAGGCGAACACGAGTATGTTAACCAAAAAGACAGATACGATCGCCACATTGTGGCCGAAACGCTCTAATACGTAAGGCGTCATTAAAGAAGCTGCAAACAAAACAACTCCGCTTACCGCCAGCAGAATGGACACTTTATCATCCATCCAGTTCAGTCTATACTTCACAATTACATTAAGAAATGACCCAGTGATGGCTATCGCTCCTCCGAGCAGGGCCATGAATACCGAGAACAGCCAGAGTGTGCCGGAAGGCAGCTTTTTCCTCCAGCTAGAGACTTCACGGTTCACTTCCAGAACTTCAGAGGTTCTAACCGTTTCGCTTTCCTTCCCCTCAGAGGGAAGCCAGAGTCCTCTAATCATACTGTGAACAACGAAAACCAGTGCAGCAAGCAGCAGCGTTAGCCCATACCCATCCCCGCTATCAGCCGAATTCGGCAAGTATCCGGCAGCCAGGGTTCCTACTCCTGTAAAAGCCGTAAACACGGCAAACATCAGGGAGAAGGCACTTGCTTCTTCCTTGCGCGAGGCACAATAGTGAAATAGCAACTGCACCTCAGTCGTCTCCACAAGAGTAAGGCCAATCGAGACCAAAGTTTGAGCCAAATAGAATATGCAGGAATGATTGCCAATCGCATAAAGTGCACTTCCTGCCGCTATAAACATGATGCCGGATACTAGCAGCTTTTTACGACCTATACGGTTTGCCGATATGGATACAGGAATAGCCAATGCACCCATGATCAGTATACCTATGGACATGAGCAGCCCGATTTCATCCTCCTTCATCCCTTTGGACAGCAAGTGCAAATTAAGAACTAGCGAATACATACCGATGCCGATGCCATACATGGCTTCGGTCATAAGAAACCGGCGGACGCCGACAGACAGGCGCAGCAAGTTCCTCATATACCCAGACATACTCATAACCCCTTTCTTTGGTGATACAGTCAAATAGGAAGGGCTCCAAACGGAGCCCCTCTACTTTCAAATGTATATTTTAATTGTAGGGACCAAGCCCTATTCCGGCTGTGTCTTCTTTAGATAAGCCCGCCACGTAATACACCACTTTGCAGGATCATCAAGAGAAGATTCCACATTCCGGTGAACGGTACTGTTGTGCGGAGCTAGTTTGACGATATGCGGCTGCGTGTAAGCTTCATTCGAAATATGGGTCAGCGCCTCGATATATTCATCAAGATCTTCCTTCGAATAAGATTCAGTCGGCTCCAGGGTGAACGGCTGCGGAACGATGTACGGATGATGGGATGTCCAATAATGCAGGCCGAAATCACACATCCGGCGGGTGATGTCTTCTGTCGTTACCCCAGTCTCATCCGTAAGCTGCTTCCAGCTGTACCTTACCTGTTCAAGACGTCGACCTTTGATGTAAGGAGCGCTGGCTCCGCGGATTTGCAGAATTTTGTGATACAGGTAGTTATTATTCAGTACAGCGATTTGGGCCACATTCTTAAGACCGTCTGGCCCCAGGCTCATAATCCAAGCGTAGGAACGAAGTACAGTCTGGGCCACGCCGTGGAAGCTGCGGACTTTGCCGATGCTATCACCGCTTTGCTCTACAAGGACATAACGACTACCGTCCCAGTCAACAAGCGGACCGGGTAGGAAACGCTTAAGGGAATCGGTTACCCCAAGAGCGCCTGTAGCCGGCCCTCCGCACATGTGAGGTGCGGCAAAGGTCTTATGCAGGTTGAAGAAGCACATGTCAAACCCGGCTTCCTTGGCCCGGGTGATACCCAGCAGCCCATTCGCGTTCGCCTGATCGTAGAAGCAGATTCCTCCTGCTTCATGAACCACGTCCGTGAACTCACGGATACGATGATTGTATATACCTGTGTCTTCCGGATTGGCCACGACGAAACCCGCCGTGCGTTCAGAAATGGCATTCTTCAGCTTCTCCAGATCCGGGAATCCGTCTTCGTCAGGATGCAGTGTAATAATCTTATATCCTTTAACAGCTGCGGTCGCCGCTTGGGACGGATGTGAAAAGATCGTCGTAATGATCTCATCCCGCTGTTCTCCCTCGCCACGTGAATCATGATATGCGCGGACAATGGAAGCCATGGCCAGCAAGGCCTGGGTGCCACTGCTTGGCTGGAACGAGAAAGCATTCATCCCTGATATTTCACGCATCGCCTGATCCAGCCTATAGTAGATTTCCAGAATTCCTTGAACGGATCCAGCATCCTGCAGAGGATGCAGTTCCATCAGATTTGGGGTACGTATAAGCATTTCATTGATACGGGGAATATATTTCATCGTACATGTCCCCTGTCCGATCTCTACGTTAAGGTCGGAACCCAAAGTCTCTTGAGAGAGTCTTAAATAATGCCTAAGAACTTTGGCCTGACCGATCTCGGGCAGCGCCGGTGCTTCTTTTCGCCGCATCGCTGATGGAATTCGGGCAGAGCCTAGACCAACAACCTCGGCAATCCCAGCCTCGGTGCCCGGCGGGATCACTCCGCGCTCACCCGATCGGTGAAGCTCGAAGATCACCGGTTCATCCCATTTGGCCTGGTGAAAACGGCGCACCTTATGATCTCTACGAATCCGTTTCATGGCTTTCCTCCTACTCTTCTGTACTATTAATTCTTGCAGACAATGTTCTCGATAGCTGAGGCAAGCCGGTCCAGATCTGCCTGCATATGAATTTCAGTTACGCAGTATAGAGCACATTGTCCCCACTGGGGATAGGCGGAGGATAGATCCTTTCCTCCGAAAATCCCTACTTCCAAAAGACGCTTGTTAATCTCAGCAACAGATATTCCAGTCTTGTTGAAATCTAAGACAAATTCTTTGAAAAAGGCTGTATCTTTAAAGCGCAAAGAGATCCCGGGAATGGCACACAGCTTATTCGCCGCATATTGAGATTTCTGAATAATGGTCTCCCCTACTTCCTGCATCCCCACTGGTCCAAGCAGGGATAGATAGACTCCGGCGGTAATTCCCCACAGGGCTGTCTGTGTTCCCACCGACTCCTTCCCCTTCTCCCGTTGGGCAAAGGATGTACGCTCATAGGCTACATCACCGAAGCCATATTCACCTTCCACTTCAGTAGGAACAATACCGAACAGGCGGGACGGATATTCCATCACATAAGTCTCTTCATCCCGGGTAGCGATGAATCCGGCTTGCCCCCCACCATAGTTCATATGCATGCCCAGCGGCTGCAAATCCCCACAGACAATATCAGCGCCATAACGGCTTGGAGGTTCCAGTACGCCAAGGGAGATCGGATCAACGCCCACAATAGAGATAGCATTTACCGCGTGCACAAGCTCAGATATTTCAGCACCCTGATCCTCAATAATTCCGAGATAACCTGGATTCTCGAAGTAGAACGCCGCCGCTCCTTCCTCAAGCTTGCCCTGCAGATCATCCAAATCTATTTTTCCTGTCACCGAATCAATCTCCACGTACCTTATCTCCATTACAGGTGTACAGTAATTGGTAATGATCTTGGCTTTATCCGGATCGACGGATCTGGAGAGCAGCGCAATCCTGCGGCCTGTAATCCGACCTGCCATTCGGATGGCCGTAGAGGCTGCCTGTGCCCAGTCGAAGGTAGGGACATTAACTACGTCCATATCGACGAGTTCGGCCATCAGGCTCTGATACTCGAACAAGGACTGAAATCGGCCGTGGTCTTCGTAAGGCTCTCCTGCATAAGCCGTCACGAACTCCGAGCGCTGATTAATTTCGTCGCATACAGCCGGAACGAAATGCTGCCAGCAGCCAGCCCCGAGAAAGTTGATATAATCGGCGCCATGCTTGTTCTTCGCAAGCAGAGCCTCGATATGTCGACGAAGCTCATATTCATTCATAGCTGGAGGAAGATTCATCTCCCGCTTAAGCTTCAGACTGTCTGGAATTGCATCATGCAGCTGGTCGACGGAGCTCAGGCCGATTTCCTTCAGCATTGCCTCACGGACTTCCGGTGCTGTATTCGGGATATAGGGATGGGCATAAGTTCTGTGTTCAGACAAGGTTAACGCCTCCGTCCTTAAAAGGTTGATTTAAAGTATTTATTTCTTTAACCGTTAGGCAATGCCGCCGCCATCCACAACAAGTACGCTTCCGGTGACCCAGGAAGACAGATCGCTAGCTAGGAACAATACCGCATTTGCGATATCACGTGGTGTACCCAATCGCTCCAATGGACGTCCCCCAGCAGAGGCTACGAGGAAAGTAGCTTCGTCCTGTTGAAGCTGCTTGGCTTCATCGCGTAAAAGCGGCGTATCCGTGTCACCTGGGGACACGCAGTTCACGCGAATGTTTGCGGAACCGTGGTCAATGGCCATGGCTCGGGTGAGATTGACCACTCCAGCCTTGGCTGCACAGTAGGAAGCGGCACGGTCCCCGCCTTTAAGGCCCCAGCCGGAGCCGGTATTAATGATGCTGCCACCGCCTCCGCGCTCCATCACCGGGATTATATATTTGGAGAGTAGATAAACTCCCTTAAGTGATACATCCATTACCAGATCCCAGTCGGCTTCCTCAAGCTCGACAACGGTCTTACGGCGGATAATCCCCGCATTATTGAACAGAATATCGACCTTGCCGTACGCGTTCTCAATCTCTGAGGCAGCACGCTTACAGTCCTCCGAAGAGGAGACATCGCAGCGGTGGAAGCTTGCTTTCCTTCCCCGCTCTTTCATCTCATGAACAGCCTGCTCCCCTTGCCTTACATTGATGTCCAGCACAACCACATGTGCTCCGAAATCCGCAAGCAGTCCGGCCGTAGCAAGGCCAATACCTGAAGCACCTCCGGTAACAACAGCTATCTTTCCGCTTAAATTGAGTACATCCTGTGTGTGGAGCATTCTGACCCCTCCTCTCATTGATGCGATTGTGGTAACCCGTACAGCATTTGTCTAGCAAGCCACTCTGGCGTGGTATCTTCTGATAAAAACGGAATGAGCAGAATACGGAATGTAAAAGCTTCCGATGTTACCTTATGATTCGGCATCTGGGCAGGTCCACAACTGTTGCTGCCCAGCCCATTCTGCCGGTAATCCAGATTCAGTGTGACAAAGTCACGCGGAACAAGCTCGCTTGCATGTTGTGCCTCTTCAAGATCCTTATCCGTATAACGGCGCGCGCTGAATTCAAGTGTCGGAATACCCGCAGCAAGTAGACCAAGTCCGGATGCGTCTGTGACGGATATCCATCTGACATCCATCCGGTTCCCATTCTCCTGCGGATATATATATGGAGTGAATAGTCCATCAATTGAAGCTGTGTACACTCCAACACGGCATGCCTCTTTGCTGTCCGAATAATTCTCACCAGGTCCCCGGCCATACCATTTCACTCGATCCATGTCGCCTGGAATCTCCATCTGAAGTCCAATCTTAGGCAGCATTTCTGGCGGCTTGCCCTCCGGTGTGCCCTGCACATCCATAGTGATTTGCCCTATACTGGTTACGGTATAGGTGATTACACACCGGAAACCCCAATCAAAAACTGGCGGAGCAATCCTTGAACTCACAGTGATGCGGATGTTCCCTTCATCAAGCCGGGCCCAGCTAACCTCATCAACACGTTCTGTTAGCCGGTCCAGGTGTGCTTTGCGCCAGTCCGGTAGCACATACATGTCATTGTCGATCGGCGCACGCCAGAAATTCAGCCGCGGTCCGGCTTTCATTAGTTCCTTGCCATTCAGACGAAGCGAATCGATTCGCCCGCTCCGCGTGTCAAAGGTCATACGGAAATCCTCATTTGCGAGAATGATCTGCCCAGCAGCTTCTGTGCATTGAAGATTCCGCCTGATCTGTTGACTTCTCATCCCGATAGCAGCATTGGAATGGTCATCTGAATGCCCTGTATGACTATCGCCAACACGATTTCCCAACTCATCCTGCATTA
The DNA here is from genome assembly GCF_037972555.1 of Paenibacillus sp. FSL R5-0744. Classification (NCBI taxonomy): domain Bacteria; kingdom Bacillati; phylum Bacillota; class Bacilli; order Caryophanales; family Paenibacillaceae; genus Paenibacillus; species Paenibacillus sp. FSL R5-0744. The sequence continues at coordinate 858,402 of NZ_CP150228.1, read as the reverse complement.
GAAACTGAGCCCAAGCCACTTCATGCCCCTGCTCCGCCCAAAGACAGTCAGCGGCGATCGAGAAGCAGATGTTCAGCCACTGTTCCGCACCCTCACTGCGAAGGAGAGCATCAAGACTGTGGTCATAAGGAATCTCCACTTCTGCCTGTCCGCCCGCTTCAATCTCTGGCAGTGCAAGAACCCCGCTTTGAACGGTACGTCCATCCATGGTGATGCTCCAATCAGCATATAGGTGATCCAGTGTCAGGAAATCATAGCGGTTAATCACATTAACCTTGTTCCTGCTTATATACTCGACGCGAACCGGCTCGATAATTTTCTTATATTCAAGCAGGCCCGGTGATGGCGTTCGGTCCGGGCGGACTAGACCATCTATGACGAAGTTGCTGTTATTGGGCACATCCCCGAAGTCCCCGCCATAAGCATAATCAGCCTTCCCATCCGCCGTCTTCCAGCTCAGCCCGTGGTCAATCCATTCCCACACAAAGCCGCCCTGCAGTCTATCGTACTTGTCAAAAGTATCAAAATAAGGTCTTAATCCACCGGGGCCGTTGCCCATGGCATGCGCGAATTCACACAGAATATGCGGCTTCGGATGATCAGTCAACTGACCGAAGCCTTCCATCTTCTCAACGGAGGAGTACATCGTGCTTACCACATCACAGACCTCAGCTTCGCGATCTTCTTCGTAATGAATAAGCCGTGTTGGGTCAGCTACTCTGCACCACTGCGCCATCGCCCGGAAATTGCAGCCGAAGCCGGACTCATTCCCAAGCGACCAGAAGATCACGGAAGGATGATTCTTGTCGCGCTCAACCATTCGCTGAACGCGCTCCACGTAGGCTTCCTGCCAGGCAGGATCATCGCTGAGTCTGGAAATATTGCCTAGCAGTTCGAATCCGTGTGTCTCCAGATCGGTCTCTTCCATAACATATAAGCCGTACTCATCACACAGATCATAGAACCGGGGATCATTCGGGTAGTGCGCGGTTCTTACAGCGTTAATATTGTGCTGCTTCATCATCTTGATGTCCTGTAGCATGGTGGAGACGGTGACTGTGCGACCTGTATCCGGGTGATGATCGTGACGGTTGACTCCTTTGAGTTGAATCGCCTTTCCATTCACCAAGAATTGTCCGCCGCGCACCTCAACTGTGCGGAATCCAACCCGCTGTGCCGTCATCTCTACCGTATCTCCACTTTCATCCAACAAAGTGATCTTCAGATGGTACAAATTGGGGGATTCCGCACTCCACAGTTCCGGCTGTCCTACCGGCATTATAAGCTGCACATTCTTTCCTGCAGTAACCCGATCCTCAGCCCATGCAACAGATTCACCACTTCGTTTAAGCAGTTCAAGCCGCAGACTGCCCTGTTCAGCAGCTTCCCCTTGTATGTTCACATGAACAGACAAGATCCCATCACGGCTTGATTCATCCAGTTCCGTTATAATCCGATAATCGGCAATGCGGAGCGAAGACGGCTCGGAGAGCAGATACACATCTCTAAAAATTCCGCTCATCCACCACATATCCTGATCTTCCAGATAACTGCCGTCCGACCATTGGTACACTCTAACGGCTAAGGTATTGTGGCCCGGTTTCACATAAGGAGTGAGATCGAATTCTGAGGTTAGGCGGCTGCCCTGACTGTATCCGACCGGTTTGCCGTTTACCCAGATATGAAACGCGCTATCCACCCCGTCGAACTTAATGGCGACATTCCGTCCGTTCCAGGATTCAGGCAGCATGAACTCTCTAACATAACTGCCTGTCGGATTCTCGTCAGGCACATGCGGGGGGTCTGCTGGAAACGGATAATATAGGTCCGTATAATGTGGAGTTCCGTATCCCTGTAGCTGCCAGTGCCCTGGTACCTGAATCTCATCCCAGCCGGAAGTATCATACGCCTCCTCGTAGAAATAATCCGGAGCCCACTTTGGCCCCTTTGCATAATTGAACTTCCATATGCCATTCAAGGATTTGAACCAGGGGGAGCTCCCCCTATTGTAAGTTAGTGCCCCTGACCAGTCAGAATAGGGGATGAAGTAGGCCCGGCTTTTGGCCCGCCCTCGCTGAAGGATGCCAAGATCATCCCAGTCCCTCCCGATAGTTTGCTGTGACATGGTTCATTTCTCCTCTCTTTTCTCTACTCTGCGCTGTGTGCTGTTATTAGATTTCCGAACCCGCTGCGGCGAATCAACCTTTGATGCCCGTAGTCGCAATGCCGCCAACGATGTAGCGTTGAGCGAAAAAGAAGATTGCCAGCGGCGGAATCGAGATCAGAACTGTAATCGCCATAATGGACTGCATATCCACACCGTACATCCCTTTGAACTGTGAGAGCCCTAGGGTCAATGTGTATTTCGTCTGGTCGTTAAGGAAAATGAGCGGACCCAGATAATCATTCCAACATCCCATAACCTGGAACACAGCGACCAGGATCAGCGAAGGCCCCATCAGTGGGACAATAATCCGTGTTAATACGGTCAGCTTATTGGCTCCGTCGATTGTAGCTGCTTCGTCTAGCTCCCGCGGGATGGTGAGAATGAACTGCCGCAGCAGGAAAATGAAATAGGCGGACCCGAAGAAAGACGGTACAATAAGAGCTTTGAGCGTATTAATCCATCCCAGAACGTTGAACAGCATATACTGTGGGATCATAGTGACTTCCCAGGGAATCATCATGGTTGCCAACACAACCAGGAACAGAAAATCCCTGCCCTTGAACTGGAATCTTGCGAATCCATAGGCTACGAGCGTGCATGAAATCAGTTGACCAAACGTCGACAGGATGGTAATAATCAGTGTATTTTTCAGAAACATATTGAAAGGTTGAATGTTCCACGCCTCTGCAAAATTGCTGAACTTCCATACAGAAGGAATCCATTTAGGTGGAAAAAGATACAGCTCGGACTGTGACTTGAGCGCAGTCGTAACCGCCCAGAACAGCGGAGCTATGAACAACAGTGAAAACAAGAGCAGCAGAACGTATACGAGTATTTTCTTCACAAAGAACGTCTCCTTCCTTGAGCCTTCAGCTTCTCCTGAGGATTCTTCTTCATTTCACCTTCGTAGAACACCCAGGCTTCCGAGGATTTGAACACAAGAAAGGTCAAGCCGAGCACGATCAGGAACATGAACCAGGCGTTAGCTGCCGAATATCCCATTTTGAAATACTTAAACGCATTCTCATACATGTACATGGCATAAAAATAGGTTGCTTTCATTGGACCGCCTCCGGTCAGCAATAAAGCCAGAGTCAGCTGCTGGAAGGCTGCAATGATGGATGTAATTAAGTTAAATAAAATCGTCGGAGTGATCATCGGAATCGTCACACTGAAGAATTGTCTGAGCTTACCTGCCCCATCAATGGAAGCGGATTCATAAAGATCTCTTGGAATCCCTTTAAGGCCAGCCAGAAAGATCAGCATCATCGATCCTTGTCCCCAGAGACTTGCAATCACCATCGCTACTAATGACCATTGCTTATCATTGAGCCAATCAGGGCCCTGAATACCGATCAGGGACAGGAAGTAATTCAGAATCCCGTAATCACCGCTGTACACCCAAGACCAGATCATAGCCAGAGCGACACCGGATATAACGGAGGGAATATAAAAGGCGGTTCGGAATATAGCACTGCCCCGTGTCTTCTGATTCAAGAGAATCGCAAGCCCAAGCGCCACAATGATGTTCAATGGAACGAACAGAGCTGCAAATTTGAGGGTGACCCCGAGTGAGGTCCAGAATAACGGGTCATCCGTAAACATTTCCGCATAATTGCCAAACCCGATAAAGTGTACTTCGCCGACAATCGGCCAATCAAAAAAAGAGATGATAAGGGAAAATAACAATGGCCCCAAGGTGAACACGAGGAATCCGAAGATCCAAGGAAAAATGAAGAGGTAGGGAACAACCCTACCCCAACTACGTTTTCGTGTAGGCTTGAGCTGGGCCATAGGCTCCCCTGCTTGATGCAGAAAGGTCTGAGCCATCTCTTAACCTTCTTTCTGTAAATGTGTTATTTCAAATAACGTTGACTATCTTTAACAGCCTGATTCAGCACTTCCTGGGCATTGCTGCCGTGCATAACCGCTTCCACCGCAGCAGAGAGCTGGCGGTTCACTTCATTCCATTTCGGATTGAGCAGGAACGCAGGTGTATTGCTGGAACGCTCCAGCATCGTGTAGTACGGTTTATAAAGCGGGTCCTGATCTTTCTTCAGCTCATTTACGACACTGACCCTTACAGGCAGATCCGCCACACGCATCTTGATCGAATCATTAGACACATAGAATTTCACGAATTCCCAGGCCAAATCTTTCTGCTTCGAATCCTTGGCGATGGACAAAGCGGACTCCGCAAGCACCCCTTTGACCGGTTTTCCTGGGAACGCCGGGATTTCGACCGTACCTACATTTATACCAGCCGTCTTGAACGATTCCAGCGGCCAGATACCGCTCTCCCACATAGCGATTTTACCTGCTTTAAAAATGTCATCTCCGCTCTGCTGGCCTTTGCCTCCGGTCAGCACAGCCGAGCCGTTCTTAACCATGTCGCCGAGCATCTGGATAGACTCAGCTGTCTCTTTGCTGTTCATAAATCCTTCAATCGTTTTCCCGTCATCAGAGATGAACGAGCTTCCGTTGCTCCATACGAAGCTCTGAAGGTCATACGTATCGTTCTCTGCCCGAACCCCGAACCCGTACTGCTTCTTCGACTTATCGCTGAGCTTGGCCGCGATGTCCTGGAACTCCGTCCATGTCCATCCATCCTTCGGATAAGGGATCTTGGCATCATCGAACAACTTCTTGTTGTAATAGACCACACGTGTGGTGAACCCTGCCGGAATGCCATATAGCTTGCCGTCAATTTTGCCATAGTTGAACAATCCCGGATAGAAATCTTCGATGTTCAATTCTTTATCTTTGCTCGAATAGCTGTCCAGTGGTTCCAGGGATTGATGATAGGTCGGGAAATCCCACATATACATCACATCTGGCGGATTGGTTGCCCCGAATCCGGCGGCAAGCTTCTGGTCAAAACCGTCTGCATAAGCCTCTACCTGAACCTTCGTACCCGGATGGGCTGCTTCGAATTTCTTGGCGATGTCTTGCTCAATCTTTAGCGCGTCTCCGGTATCCCATGTCGCAAAACGAAGCGTCTTCGTCTCCCCTGAGCCTGCAGCACCTGTGGATGATGAAGGCTCACTGTTCCCCCCGCAAGCTGTGACCATAGTTGCCATTAACGTAGTGGCAAGTACAATAAGAGAAATTTTCTTTTTCACTGTGGCAGCCTCCCCTTTGAATGAGGTAATAATAATTGAACCGCTTTCATCTTAACTTTTATGAAAGCGGTTCAAAACCGATATCTATTCGAATGTTTGCGTACTTTTGTTCGATTTACAGATCGGGGTGTCCATCTGTTCGAATCACGGCGTCTTTTTGTTGTATGCGGTAATAACTAGGCGTCTGACCCGTGCAGCGCTTGAACCATTTGCTGAAATATTTACTGTCGCCCAGCCCTGTCCGCTCCGCAATATCCTGCATCGTCAACTGCGTATCCCGCAGCAATGCCTTGGCAAGCTTAAGCTTCCTTTTATATTGAAAAGCCACAAAGCTGTCGCCAACCGTCTTCTTAAATAGGATCGAGAAATGGCTTCGGCTAAGTCCCACCTGGCTCGCCAAATCGCTAACCGACCAATCCGCTCCAGGGTTCTCATGCAGAAGCTTCACGGCCTTCCAGATCGGTTCAGGCCAGTCCTGAGACGAAATACCATGCAGCTTCTCCACTTCCGCTTCCTTGTGAAGCGCCATGAAGGCCTTGCTTAAATCTTCAGCGTTGCCCAGCGGTCCTCTCTTAGCCCATTTCAGCTTCTCGATTTGGCTTTTCATCTGAACGAGCAGACTGTCCGCAATTTCCTGCTCGTCACCAGGTACAATCCAGTAGCAAAGGTCCTCACCGTAAGGGATGATAACAGGTGCACTGTGGGGCATCCGGCTATTCTCATCCTCATTAAGCTTGACCAGATCCAGGTAAGTACAATCGCATCCACAGGTCTTGATCAGATAAATGTACAAGGGTTCCCTATTCAGCGGCAGCTTCTCCCTAATGAGCTTATCTATTTCGTCAACAAATTTGCTGCTGTGTCCACTCTGCCAGGCAAACAAGAGAGAGCCTAGACGTTCTCCATAGATTTCGCTTGTTTCAGCATCCGCTACGGGAGCAGACGATGTCAGCTCCCTCTGGAACTTCTCCAGCATTCCTTCCAGCTCTTCATCTTCAAAGGCCGTCTTAAGCAGATATCCTGAAGCCCCAAGCTTAATTCCCTGCTGAGCAAATTCGAAGTCACGGTGACAGCTCAGCAGAATAATCCGGGTGTCCTTATCGACCTCTTTAACTTTGCGTAACAGTTCAATCCCATTCATCTCCGGCATGACGATATCGGTAATCACTATTTGAGGCAGGTGAATCTGATAGGCCTCCCAGGCTTTAAGGCCGTTCGGCGCATCCGCCACCACTTCCATCCCATACTTATGCCAAGGAATTGTAGAGCGAAGTCCTTTGCGCACGATACTCTCATCATCTGCAATTAACACTTTAATGGTCTTGGTTGTCTCCATGCGGACTCTCCTCCTTCTTGGGCCACCGAATTACGATAGTAGTGCCTTCACCTTTCGTAGAATGCACCGTCAAGCCATACTGCTGTCCGAAATGAAGCTTGAACTTCTGATTCGCGTTCTGAACGCCGAGTCCTCCGCGTCTCTGCGGTTTGCTTTCCGGCTTTGCACGCATAAGCGCCTTCAGCTTCTCCTCAGTGATCCCTGCACCGTCATCAGACAATGTTAACAACAGATGCTCGCCTTCCTCCCGTACACTTAACGAAATGTTACCCTCCCCATCTTCAAATCCATGAAAAAAGATGTTCTCGAAGAGCGGCTGAAGGGTCATACGGGGAATCAGATACGGCTTAAACTCTTCGTCACAGGTCTGTTCATAACTGAATGCGGACCCGTAACGGATCTCTTGTATTTTCAGAAAATGCTCAATCATGCGGAGTTCACGGCCAAGCGTGATCAACTCCTGAGAGATATCGAGATTACCTTCGAGCACCATCGTCAGATGATAGAGCATCTGGCGGATATCCTCTGCCCCTTGGAGCCTTGCCTTCCACTGGATAGAATTCAGCGTATTGAAGAGCAGGTGGGGATTAATTTGGTAGTGGAATGCCTTAAGCTCGGCCTCTTTCTTCAGCCGCTCACTCTGCTCCACTTCCTGCACAAGGGATTGAATTCCCCCCACCATACGGTTGAAGCTGGTGTCCAGGCTGCCGAGTTCATCCTTGCCTTCCACCAGAGTCCTCGTGTGTAGCTTGCCAAAGCTGACCTTCTGCATCGAGTCTTTCAGCCTGCGAATTCGAGCTGTGAATTTCGATGAGAATATATAAGCTAGCCCAAAGGCAAGCAGACAAGAAACAATGGCTACAAGTACTGTGTTGGAGCGGATCAGGTTCGAGGAAAAATAAAATGCTTTGGCCGGCAATCTTGCTTCAATCTTCCATCCGTTGGCTGCCAGTGTCCTATTCCACACCACGTCACTACCGTCTGGAGTGAATGGAGAATCTGAATGGTAAACGGGTTGCCCTTCAGAATCAGTTATCGTCAAATGCGCTTTGGTATCTTCTTCAAACATATGGAACATATTTAGAAGAACCTGCGCATTCTCTTCAATTAAGATCGTGCTTCCATGCTGGGTTCCAGCCGGATTATTAATCCGTACAGCGAGCCCCAGTATAGGTTCTCCGGTATCCGAAGCTTCCATGCCATGATTCATAGGATAGAAGCCCAGCCAATAGGGCCCTTTGGATGAATAAGTAAGGGCCCGCCAGGCGGGGATATCATTAAGCTTACTGACATTCAGATTATTCTCTCCATAGTAATAACCAGAGCGGGTAATCAGATAAATACCTCTTGTCAGATCCGTCTTAAGTGATTTAAGCAGCGCCTCGAAGTCATCTTTATCCATAATCTCCTGATACGTAGTTGGAACGTGATCACCTAGTCCTACCCGTGCAGGATCAAGGAGATACGAATAAATTGTTCCTGTCGTCTGATTCATCCGGTTCAAAGCGGAGCTGATCTGCTGATCAAGTTGTGCCACGGTGTTCTCCCCGTATTTCCCGAATTGAGAGTTGATGACTATAGCGGATTGATAATAGTTCAAGGCTCCCAGTGACAGTAGCGGAATAATCGCGACTATAAGAAAGCAAAAGAGCAGCTTAGTCCGGATGCTGAAATAAGAGCGAATAGAGAAGCGATGATATAACTTCTTAAAGAAATGACTCCACATGACTTCTCATCCCCGCCTTATATATTTCATTTTTATAGTTGAAGTGTAGCACGGACTGGCACACTCGGGAATATCTCGGAAAATGGGAAAGCACTTCCCCTCGCGCCGGTCTTGACCAGGAGGAAGTGCCCGTATGTTTTTAAGTTGTATACTCGTGCCCTAGGATTAAGAAGACACTTGAGGTCCAAGTAAACGCCCTGTCGCGAAGCCCTTGCCCCGTCAGGGCATCGAAGTTCTCGGCCATGCCACTCTTGTTCAGCATATTGCAGAATCGGCGGGCTACCTCGCTTGCCAGTTCAACATCCCCCGCCGCGGCCACACCTTCCACGAGCAACATGGTTGATGGCGCCCAAATCGGGCCCCGCCAATAGCCATCCGGCGTGTAGTAAGGGCTCTTCACACTCTCTGTAGCCCAGCCGTTCGGCGTCAAGAAGCGGCTCTCATCCCGCAGGCCATCCAGCAGTGCGCGCAGGATTGGCTCCGGCAGCCGCTTGCCAAGCAGAATGGGCACGAAGAGCAGCAGGCTGTCGCCGTCGGATGCTTCGTGAGTTCCAGAACGGCAAGCGGTGAACCTTCCATTCTTCCAGAAATGACGTAGCATTTTCTCCAGGGTCTCCTCGCCTAATCGTCTCCATGCGGTGCTTTCGTCGGTAAGTCCCAGAAGCCCAGCAATTTCGGCAAGCAGTTCAATCTGCAAGATTAAAAATGCTGCCAGATCCGGACTCTCCACCGGAATCCCGTTATTAAAGGCAGTACTGTTGTCCCAACCCGAATCGTTTCCATGATTGTACTGTGGTATACCGTCCTTGTCGTTATCCCGGTAATGGAACCACCAGTTCGTCCACTTGCTCAAGGGCCCATACACTTCACGAAGATGGGATTCCTTAATATAATCCGTCCGCTGCATCATCCAGGCCAGCGTCCAGCCATGAATAGGCGGTTTGTTGCAGTTCCAAAGCTCGTACTTGTCGTTGATAAAGTCCGGAATCAGGCCACTCTCATCCTGGAGGTCGAAGAAAATCATAAACTGGTCCCAGGCCAGCTCCGGGTGATGTCTGACCAGAGCCATCGCATTGAAGCAGTGATCCCAGCTCCAAATATTCGTCATCCAGTTCTTCGACATATACATTGCTGGCCGGGTCAAACATCCTTCCGCGGGAACCAGGCAGGACCAGGTAATATAAGCCGCCAGTTCACGGCCGTCTTGCCAGCGTTCGGGAACGGTCAAGCTGGCACCCAGCCACTGGTCATATTCCTGTTGCACCGCTAGTACCGCTTCCTCCCATGGTGTCCAGGCATCACGCCGTTCCCATACCGTGCGGAATTCTTCCACCGCGAACTCGGCAATTTCCGTACCCGCTTCAGGGATGAACTCCGCCACAATGCGGGAACTTTTGATTTTGTCCCAAGGTACCTCCATCCGGAGAGCCCCGGTTAACCGGGTGAGCATGAACCGGCATTCATGGGTGAAGCTGTTTACTTCCCAACTGCCTGCGCTGTGTTCATAAGCATAATCATAGGCTGAGGTACGGAAGGTGAGGCGTATGCCACATCCTCTGCTCTTGAAACGGACCGTACGGCCATCTGTGATACAGATCTCCGCATAGATATTGTCGGTATCCGTATTCAAACGAAGCAGTGCAGGCTCTGCCTTAGCCACGTACGGAATATACTGATTACTCTCGTCCATCAGTTCAATTTGAAAAGCTTCACCAAATTTATCATCCCCACCACGCACGGTTCGTAAGTAAAGTCCCTCCGCCCTGACATCCGATTCAGGTAGTTCAGAAATAGCCAGAAAGGTGCCTCTTCGGCTGAAGGGTACCGTGTTAAGATTAAAGTTCATATCGTTGGACTCCTTTCCAAAGGAAGTATGCGCTTTCAGTTTATCCAAGGCGTCAGAATTACGAAACAGACAGGTGTTAGCGATGGGGCGTCATATTGTTGGAGTGAGAAGTCTGAGGCGCACACGGGTGTCTTTTTGTTAGATGATCAGGGGTACAAATGTTAGCACCTCTTTGTAAACGAGCATATCGATAGGGAAACGGCATATGAGTTTGGTAGAAAAAAGGTTATCCGTAATACCTCATGTAGGCATTAACGGGATAACCTTTTGCTGGTAATTTAATTTAATGGAATCGAATAAAACAGTCGGGATCCTTTGTTGTTGGTATACCATACTATTTTGTCGCCGCTAACAATAGGGCTGCTTTCTGATAGTGCAAAGTTCTTAATCGTTTGGATACCACCAGTGGTTGCACCCTCTCCATTTATAAAAACATATTTCAGGTCACCCGGATGATTCTCTTTATCAAACTCCTGCCACAGCACCATCATTTTGTCTTCTGTGATTTTTACTAGTTTAGGAATGGAAGCGATCTGGTTCGTACCAACATATTTAGCCAAGGTGATGTGGTTCACTGCTGTGCTAGACAGGTTGGCTTTTGGTAGAACACTAAGAACGATATCTCTCTGATCCTTCTCCAGTCCCACCATCTCATAAGACGTATATTCTTTGACAAGCGAATGGTCAATCGTATTCATAGCGACAATATAGTTCGCCGAAGACATCTCAAATCCGCCTATAGAAACGCCTGTGGTGTTCGCTCCGATTTTGCCGGGAATATTAAACAGGTCTACCTCGTTATAGCTGGTTCCATTTCCTTTATTCAGCACAATCGAACGAGGATAGGCATCACCATGATCCACTAGAACATGCGTAGCACCATCAAACAATACATATTGATCAAAAGAGTGGCTGACATGATTCTTCTGGAATCTTCCCAGATCATTCGTCACGGTCATTGTTTGGGTATTCACGATAATGGTCAGCTGGGATTGATGATTTAGTTTATCTTCTGTCGTGTATCTTGTACGTGAAGTGTGGAATACAAGCGTATCACCAGCCTCGGCCATACTACCAGAGCCAGAATCAAAAGGGCTAACCGTATAACTCTCGCCACCCTTAATGGAGACACTATCTACTCTATTAAAGCTTTTATCATAACGGACAATACGAATCACTTCTTTGCTATCATTCTCTTCGCGATTCTCTTGTCCAAAAGCAATATAGTTATACTTCTCCCCACTATAGAAACCACCAAATATCGGAAGCTCAAAAGGGATACTCTTATTTCCAGTTAGTTCAAACTTCTCATTATATGATTCAATCGTAACTTCCTTATTCGCCTCAAGGACACTTACAGTCCCGTCATTATTATTCACGAGATAGGAAGTGGCCGTACTTTTCCATCTGGGAAAATAAGAAGATACAGCGTTACTTTCGGTTTTCACCGCCGTCTTTACCCGGTAAGCATGATCTGGAACTTTTGAGAACAAGGATATTCGATCAGACTGAACGTCATATTCGATATCGAATGGAATTTTCCCCGCCAAATCTCGCAACTGAACATAGTTATTCTCGTCAATATTGTACGCCGTAATCGACTGTAGCTGTCCGTTCACTAGCACTTTAGAGGTCGACAGCGTAGCTGAATAATTTCTATTGCGACTATAATAGTTGCTGCTAGCTTTCTTTTCGGGAGTATAGGCTTGCCCGGTTATGATCTCTATCGCATTGTTTGCTTTATTCCAAGTGATATCAAATTGACTGGCTGTTCCCGAGAAATACTCCGCTACATCGCGCAGCCGGAAATAATTGTTGTTCGAGATATTGAATCCGTTCAGGTCCCTTTGTTCTCCGTCAAAATATGTACTGCTCTCGGTTACCTTAGCCTTCACCGTACTGCTCGCAAAGGTTGTAGTGCCTAGCGCTGGTATAACCAGTAATACAATTAGCAAAACACTAAAAATCCTCTTCATCCAACTTTTCCCCCATTTATATATAAATAAAAACACTATAATTTTTATCGGTATTTTATTCCTATTCCTCCACCACATAACTTACAAACGCCAAGCGCTTACTATCCGGAGACCACGAATTCACGTTAATCGTACCTTGTCCTCCAAACAATTGTACTAGTGTGCGATAATCTCCTCCCGTGCTTGCCATCAATCGAATCTCAACATCCTTATTCGCAGGGTGATCGCCAGGATCTACATCTCCTTTGCGGTAACTCAGGTAGGTAATCGTCTGACCATCTGGCGATACATGCGGGAACCAGTTATTACTCTCATCAAAAGTCATCTGTGTTTGCTCAGTGCCATCGGCATTCATTCGCCATATCTGCATCAGCCCTGTACGCACCGAATTGAACCATATATGTCCCCCATCTGGTGAATATTCAGGCCCATCATCCAGCCCAGGCGAATCCGTCAGTTGTACCTCTACTCCCCCGTCTACTGGAATGGTATAAATATCATACTGACCATTGCGCTCTGCACAGTAAGCTAACTCAGCACCGTTTGGAGACCAACCATGTAAATAACTTGGAGCATTCGGTGTAACTAGAACCGGTTCGCCACCCTCCATGGGAAGAATATATATACGAGATTTACCATCTTCTTTCGTATGGTGACTAATTGCGATCTTAGTGTTGTCAAAAGACAGAACATGATCGTTATTACATTCCGCAGCAAACCCCGAGTCAATTTGAACAAGCTCACAGGTTGCGATGTCGAACGAATAGAGATAACCTCGACTATTATAAATAAGACGCTTACCATCGCTAGTCCAATTGGGTGCCTCGATTAAATAATCAAATGAGCGGAGCGCAGTACGTTCCCCAGTCTGTACATCTACGATTTCTAATGTGCTAATCACTTTCATTGTCCTCTCTCCCATCGTTAAAATATGTACATAACCCACTTCGACAGCTATTCTTAATCCCCTTTCTTTCTTGGTAATGCAATTATAAAGACAAAAAGATCTGCCTCGAAGAGAGTTCACTCCTCAAGGCAGATCCATAATCATCTTATAAACGTCCAGCCGCTTTTACTTTTACCAGCAAGGCATTGCCCGGCAAGTATGCAATCGGAATATCCTCAGACAATACGATCTGAACGGTATTGCGATCTGCACCGGCTAGAACAGCTTGCTCTATTGCATGGCTGCGGGCATCTTCCTTAGCTTCATCATAAGACATTTCGTCCAGGGAATAAATTCGCTCTGTCTCCCCGCTCACCTCACCTAACGCAGCGCCAATCGCATTCGCAGCATCATAGTGATCCGGTCTTACAATCCGTGATACACCTTCAAGCTTATCTGCCACAAGAATACTTCCGCCACCGACCAAAATGACGTCAACAGGATCTGAGCTTGTCTTCATCCGATCAATCGCTTCCTCGATATCCCGCGTAATGATCTCATCTGCTCTCTTGCAGATCGATTCATCAAGTGCCTCTGTCTGCGCATCTTTCCACTCGTATCGATTAAGCTTCACCGCCACATCGGTTGCTGTGAGCGTATCACCACCAAAGATGAGGCCGCGCTTCAATAGCTCGTACCCCACGCTATCCGGACCCACTGTTACCTGATCCTGCGTTTCATCTAAGCGAACGATTGTACCGCCGCCGATCCCGATCGATAAGATATCCGGCATGCGGAAGTTCGTGCGAATCCCGCCAATCTCAACCGCAGCGGAGGATTGACGCGGGAAGCCTTGCATCAGGACGCCGATATCTGTCGTGGTGCCACCGATATCAACAACAAGTGCATCATTCAGACCTGACAAGTGTGCCGCGCCCCGAATGGAATTCGTCGGACCGCAAGCAATCGTCAGAATCGGGTAACGAAGCGCATATTCACTGTACATCAGTGTTCCATCGTTCTGACAGATGTATAGGCTCGCGTCAATTCCATAAGTGTGAAGCGCCTCTTCGAAGCCCTTTACGACTCCAGCAATGACGTTAAGTAATGCGCCGTTCAGCAACGACGCGTTCTCACGCTCGAGCAATCCAATACTTCCAATCTCATGAGACAACGTCACAGGCATATCTGCGCCAAGTACTTGCTTCGCTAGTTCTTCGACACGTTTCTCCTGCGAGGTATTCACTGGGGAGAACACACCACAGATCGCAACCGCTTCGACTTCACCCTTCATTTTCAAAAAGCAGTCTAGAATCTCTTCTTCATCCATTTCAACAATCGTGCGGCCATCATATTCATATCCACCATGAACAACATAAGCATGTGGGCAAACCGTTGCCTTAAGTGTATCGTCCCAATCCGCAAGTGGAGGAACCGCAGTTGTTGCCGGTGCCCCGATTCGAATCAAGCCGACTTTCCCCAAGTGCTTGCGCTCTACAATAGCATTCGTACAGTGCGTAGTTCCGAGCATTGCATAACGAATCTGCGCCGGATTCACACTACTCTCTGCTAACAAACGACGGATGGATTCAGTAATGCCTTCATTCACATCACGTGTGGTATGCACTTTTATCGTATGAATGGTGTTTAGCTTGGAGTCGAGCAAGGCTGCATCTGTATTTGTCCCGCCGACATCAATCCCAATGCGGTATATTTCTTCCATGTTGTTTACATTCGTATGAGACATTACTCTGCTCCCCCTTTCTCTGCTGCCAATTGTTCAATTGGAACATAAGGTGCATCATAGCCAAAATATTGTGGACCTACCGTCTCGAGGCCCTTTGGTGAACGCCATTTCGGATCACAAGGGAAACCAACCACACTCACCCGGGCACCGTATTTCAAATTCTCAGTCGTGATTGGCATACCGGTATCCTGGTCAAGCACAGAGATCAGGTCAGGAGTAATAGCAATTGAATGTCCATCTTCTGTGGCAAGAAGGAACTCATTCTGGAAGAACAAAGTCATCGTACGTCCCTTTTTAGCATCTGTACCTTCGAAGATCGCTTCACCGCGTGTAAATCCGCCTTCTGTACGACGGCGAATGTCTACTGCCTTACCCTGGAACAACGCATATCCATTCAGCTGCTTCAGCAGCATTTCAATTGGATTCTGCTTCAATTCCTTGGACTCGAACAATGTTTTTCCGATTTCATACGCAAGCGTCAAAGTATGTGGGATTGCACTTTGCTTTACCTGCGCTCCAGTTACCGGATAATCACAAATCGAAGCTGATCCGCCCATTTGAATCGTAACCGCACGCGCCATCCGCTCTTCCCAAACACCGTCGATCGCATGCATAAGCACACCGTTGCCACGTTCATCTGCCATCGTAATCGGACTGCAGTCAATACCGTCCAAGTAGAACGTCACCATTTGCGATTCTGGAAAAGCCCGTCCCATGGCATCCGCATCTACGATAGGAATATTGCGTTCCGCAGCCGTAATTACGGGAACCAGAGAGTTACCGCCACCGACCTCAATCGGCATAATGGCGCTCACCTTGCGTCCAAGCTCTTTCTCAATCATATCCAAAGGCTTGATCATTTGCTGAATCGAAGGAATCTTCTCATTCATAACCGTAGGTGCGCCAATCATGGATATAGGAACAACCAATGCATCGTCCTCCAGATCCTCAGGACTTAATAAACGAACAGGACCATATTTGCGAATGGCTTCCATCGCCATCAATTTACCAATATGCGGGTCACCGCCCCCGCCTGTTCCAAGAACGGCTGCACCAACAGCAATGTATTGCACCGCTTGTTCATTTAATTCTGTTAGTTTGTGATTTCTCATGATGTTATCCCTTCTTAGTCATGATTTTGCCGACAATCCACTGCACGATAAAGGCGAACATAAACGCATCTAATGCCGGTACGCTCGTGATTTGGAACCATCCAAATCCATCTGGCGCTGCGGTTGTCATAAAAGCGAACAACGTAGCTGCAACCCACACCGCTAAGGAGCGAATCACCCAGTTCTTATTGCGATCCAGACCTTCAAAAGTGAATTTCTTTCGATCTACAAGCAAAAATTCGGACGTGTAGATCCCACCGATTGGAGAGACAAACACCGTAATAATATTTAGGAAAGATAAAAACTTATCATAGATGCCAAGTACGGCAAGCAACGTAGCAAAGATACCTGCCACAATAGTAATTAGCTTTTTCGGAACCTTTTGGAACACGACAGAGAACCCTAGCGAAGCAGAATATAAATTGTTCGTGTTTGTCGTCCATTGGGCAAGGGTTAAGACGATAATGGCTGGAAGCCCAAGTCCTAGCGCAATGAAAATATTCGTCAGATCATCTGTGTCCATAATTCGAGATAGGAAAATAGCTACAATTGTCATGAAGTTATTACCCACAAAAAAGCCGATAAAGGCCGCGGTTATAGCATGCTTCGGTGTGCGCGCCCAACGAGCGATATCCGGTGAAAGTACCGTGCCGACAATAAAGATACCAATAACAAGCGAGATCGCTGTCCCCATCGGGATCGCTGCTCCGCTAATCGGTTCCCACACGGCTGAAGCTCCTTTGGTATGGAACGCGGAATAAATAGCCACTCCGATAAACAAGATAAGCAATGGTACGGACCAAGTGCTTAGTCGTTCAATAGATTGATATCCCCAAATAGCTGTAGACATCATCAAAAGCCCACCTATGAATGAAAGCACCCCTAAGGACAGATGAATATCCCATAATTGACTAAAAGCAGTCTGCATATTCGAAGCGAAGAACCCGACCTGCACCCCAAACCAACCGAGTGAGAAAATACCGAGGATAACCGCTACGACACGTGCACCCATATTTCCGAATAGAAACCGAGAGATCATCGATGTCGATAACCCTGTTTTCGCTCCTACATACGCACATAACGCTCCGATCACCCCTAGGATTAACGAACCGATTATTGTTGCTGTGAGTGAATCCGTCAGATTCATTCCATTGCCAAGCTGAGCACCCAAGAACATCGCTGATAGGTCAATCCCGATGGCGATCCAGACGAGCGACATAGATAGCCATTTTTTACGCAAATGAGCTGGAACCGGCTCTCTCTCAAAATCCCCCGAGCTAAGCTCGTTCCCCTTTACTTCACTTACTTCTGCCATTCTCCCCATCCCCTTGTTGTTATCTTCTTCTGTAGCGCTATGAGGACGCACCCTTCCAATACATTTCAAACGCATGGTTCAGCTTACGCTCATAAATTCCCTTAGAAGTGTAATAGAAATACTGCATGCTTAATCCATCCATCAAGTTGAGAAAAGCATCTGCGAGAAGCTGAACGGATTGATCGCGAATTACTCCCTCTTCCATCCCTTTCGAGATGAATTGTTCAATGCTCTTCGTCAGCATCGCGTCGGACTCTAGAAATGCTTCCTCAATCGTTTCCTTTAAGAATGCCGGTGGGAAGACCACATACCTCAGTACAATTTTGCTTGCTTCAGGACTCTTCTGATAGAACTCATACTGTCTAGACAATATGCCTCGTAGACTTTCCTGGGCACTCAGTACTTTCTGTTCTTCCGACAGCTCTTGAATATAAGTGTTATAGGACTGCATAGCCTCACGAAAGACCGTCATAAACAAATCCTCTTTATTCTCAAAAAAGGCATAGATCGCCGGAGTCTTCACGCCAACTTCCTTCGCAATTTCAGAGAGAGCCGTACCCTCGTAACCCTTCTCTCCGAAAAGTCGCATCGCTACTTCTTTCAACTTGTTTTTGGTCAAGACATTCCACATCCCTTACTTACTTAATTAACGTTAATTAAAAAACACTATACATCTTTATGCATAATAATTCAATGTTTTTCATAAAAAATAGCCATCAATACATACAAAAAAGCCGACCAACATCAGGATAATCCCTGAATTTTGATCAGCTGAACGGTGAACTGGGTTTACTTTAGATACAAAGTTGTTAATGTAATCTTTCATCAAACATGAGTTGAATCTGAATACCAAAGGGATCTTCAATGATACCGTAGGCTTTACTAAACACATTACTAGATAAAGGAGCAATAATTTTCACGCGTTCATCCGTGATTAAGCTTTTATAGAAACCTTCAATTTCCTCTAAGTCAGCACTTTGAATACATAATGAAGTGTTATTACCCACTGTATATTTCTCATTCGTATTCATTGTATCTTCTGCTATCATTATTTTTGTTTTTCCGATTAACAGGACAGAGTGAGTAATATAATCCTTATTTTCATCCGTAAGCTGTATGGAGCTGTCACGTTCTGCTAGTTGTTGATAGGTAACACGTAACAATTCCTCTGCATCAAATTGCTTTTTGTAAAATTCTATAGCTTCCTTGGCTCTTCCCTTCATCGATAAGAAAATAGCTACTTCTAGTGTTGTACTCATAGTGTAAATCTCCTTCGTATATTTGATATGTGATCTTAAACTTATTATCATATATAAAGGTATCAAAACATGACACCTTAATAAGGAGCTTTTTATATGAAGAAATCAGAACGATTAAATGACATGATGAGATACTTAAACGGGCGAGAGTTTTTCAATCTAAGTGACCTTATGGAGAAATACAATATTTCAAAAAGCACAGCGCTACGTGATGTTACTTCATTAGAACAATTGGGTATGCCTATTTTCGCGGAACATGGAAGACACGGACGTTATGGTATTTTGAAAAATAGATTGTTATCCCCTATTATTTTCACGATAGATGAAGTCTATGCACTGTACTTTGCTATGCTGACGCTAGAATCTTATCAATCTACACCTTTTCATTTAAGTGTTAATAAGCTAAACGAAAAGTTCGAGCACTGTCTATCGAGTACACAAATCAACCAGATTCATAAAATGAAAAAAGTTCTACAATTCGAAATGTATCAGCATAAGCATGTCAGTCGTTTTTTAGATAAAATCCTGGCAAGTATTCTAAATGAATGTGCCTGTAACATTGAATACACAAAAAATAACGAGACAAAAAGCTATCCTGTACAATTCTTCAGAATTTCCGCGAAGTTTGGTCAATGGTATGCTACTGGAATAGAGTTAAATACGAATACATATAGAGTGTTTAGAGGCGATCGAATAACCTTCATTGAAGAAGAGGAACGCACAGCCCGCTATTCTATAGAAGAACTTCTTAGTCGTTCCTTAGAATTTTATCAATCCGAGAACAGCATTCACTTTGAAGTTGAGATTGCGGAGCAAGCTAAGGATATTTTTTATAAAGAGCATTATCCCTCTATGAAAATAGAAGCTGGCCCGAAAACAGTCATAAAGGGATTCTATAATCCAGGCGAAGAAGAATTTCTAGCTAATTATTTCATGCGTTATGGTCAGTATGTTAGAGCGGTGAAGCCTGAAGCCTTGAAACAAATGATTCAGGATAAAGTTGAGAATCTCTTAAATCACTATCAGAAATTATAAAACTACTCAAAAGAGGTAAAAAACACATCTTGAAGAATGGCCTTAGCTTTCTTAAGATTGCGTGTATCAAGTTGGTTAAGCATGTCTACGATTTGACTCATTTCATCGGTTTCCATTGCCTCATGAGATTCTCCAGCATTTAATCGTTCTTCTTCAGCAACCGATTCCGGATGAACCCATGATGCTTCTAAAGTATCCTCGAACGCTTGGATCAGAAATAACAATTCATCTGTGTTATATCTCTGTAGAAACCGATTTATCCCTTTATTCATCTCCTTATGTAGTGCTTGATGCAAATCGAATATTTCTTTTCCAAGAGGTGTTGTAAGAAACAGCACTTCTTTTTTATTATCGGGGAGAAACTCCGTGCGAATAATTTGCTGCAGAACTAATTTCCTAGTGATTTTGGACACGCTACCTTTCGGAATTCCGAAATGCTTCGAAATGGTAGTGCCATTCACCGGCTCAAGCTGTCCAATTGCATCGATTACATGCAGCATCATGACTGTGGAGTCTTGGAGGAAATCAATGATAAGGGGATTACTACAGTTCTGAATCAGCCACGCCTTCTCTTCATCATCCTCCGATTGAAATCGCTTTTGTAATTGGGGAATCATATCTATCAATTTTTTTATCATAATATCCTTATTAGGTAAGTTCTCGAAAGAATGCGTCACTGTTAAGTCTCCTCGTAAATTCATCTTATGCTCATTTTAACAAGACACAGCTCATAAATAAAGTTTCCTAGAAATAATATTGACAATAAGGAAACTTAAAACGTATTATTGTTTCCATGGTTAATATTTAATTTCTAGGAAACAATAAAACGAAGAGAAGGTATTTATATGAATGTCTTAGTTATTTTTGATCATCCCTACGGAGCATCAGCGTCCGAGAATATCCCACATCAGCGAAGCTATTCCGCAGCCTTATTAGCCTCCGTAATGCGAGGTCTTACCACCAAAGGTCATACGATTGATCTTATCGATCTGCATGCCGATGGATTTGATCCAGTCATGTCGCGCGAAGAACTTGCTGTTTGGCGACAAAAGAAAACCACCGACCCCCTAGTCGCCAATTATCAGCAACGGCTTTTGGCAGCAGATCATATCGTCTTCCTATTCCCCATTTGGTGGGAGGCCATGCCCGCTCTCACCAAAGGCTTTCTTGATAAGGTATTCGCAAAAGGTATTGTCTACGAGGAAATTAAACCTGGAAGGCCCTTCAAATGCTTGCTCACGAATCTTAAAGGAGTGTCACTGCTGACCGTAATGAACACGCCCGACTTCTTTTATCGCTGGATTTTTGGCAACCCCATCACCAAAATTCTGTTCAGAGGGACCTTCCGCAAAATGGGAATACGGAAGAACCTCCGTTGGTATAATTATGCCGGGATGTCAGATCGCAGCTTAGAAGAACGGGTGAAGCATCTTAATAAAACAGAACAACGTTTTGCACGACTAGAGTAGATTAGATTACTGAAGCTGGGACTGATTTCGAGAGCTGAACCTCGGGTTTGTTCGCTTCCCTGAGCACCAGCAATCCGATGAATAAGGACACAACACCAATAATGATCAGCAGTGCTCCCAGCTCCTGGCTGTAGGCTGTTAACGCCGCATCCCGAAAAGCCATCCCGCGTATAAGGCGATTAAGCCAGTTCATCGGCAATGCCCAAGCGGAAATTTGAAAAAACTCCGGAAACGCTAATGGGCTCAATTGGATTCCAGTGGCAAGAAACGACGGATACAATACGAAATTAGTTCGTAAATTAACTTTGGATACGTCTTTGGCAGTATAACCAATCAACAGGCCCATAAGTGACAGAGCAAAGGCATACACAAACAGCGGAATAATAAAAAGATAAGGCTCTGCTTCAAAGCGCATTCCCCCTACCTGCTTTAATAAGCCATAACACAGGAGCAGCGAGATCGTTGATAAAACAGCGTAAGGTACACTACGAACCCAAATCTGCCAAGGAGACTTCCCGTTTGCAAAAAGTTTCCCCTCCTGCCGTAAGCGAGGGGCAATTGAACCTGCTGCGCTTGTTGTAATCATCAGCACCACAATATTCACAAATCCAATGACCATAAAGCTCACATAACTTGTGGTCGGATTAAACAACATCCGCTGCTGCAGGGACAACGGAGAAGCAAGTCCTTTAGAGGTTTCGGCATCCATCCCCTTTTGGAGGAGACGGGTCATAGAAAGAGTCATATTTTCCGTCTGGATGACTTCCTGAATCGCAGTTCGGATGCCGGTTAGACCTGATGGCATGGTGTTATCCATTAAGATGCCGAGATTCGTTGATATCCCCTGCTGCTGATGCAGCCCTAACGCTTTGGGAAGGGTGATGACCGCGACAGCCTGCTCATTTGCCAATAATGTTTCTGGATCTAAGGAGCTGGCATACACATTAGTTACTTTCATATATGGAGAAGCATTTATTTTAGAGATCAGCTGTCGTGAATACGAGCTGTGATCCTCATCAATGACTACAACATGCGATTCGCTGATTTGATTCTTCGAGAACATCAAGCCAAAAAATATAGCCGCGATAAGCGGACCAATAAAAATCAGGCGTAAATACTTACTGCCCGCCACGTACTTCCACTCGTCAATCAGTGATTTCATCGAGCTTCACCTCCGCTGTCATCCCCGGAAGCAAATCAGCATTCGCATCCATAGCTATACGGACAAGAAACATGCTTAAATCGGCTTGCCCTTTTTCACGTGACATGCGTAAGCTCGCAAATTGAGGGGCGGCTGCGATGGAAGTAACCACACCCGTCACCTCGGCTTTATGGTCCAAATACGGAAAATGAACGTCGATACTTTGATTCACCTTTAGCTTTTGGATTTCGCTCTCCTGTATGTAAAGGTCTGTATAAAAGTTGTTTTTTTGCAAAACCGCCATTGGCATTCCTAGCTGTATTTGATCTCCCGGCTTCACAACAATCCTGTTGACCGATCCGTCATCCGGCGCGAGTACATCTGTTTCTCCTTCTTCAGCGGATTTAACCTTGAACAATACCTCTCCCTGTTTTATAGAATCACCTACAGCCACACTGACCTCTACAATTGACCCTGGACTGTTCTGATAAAAAATAGTCTTTTGCTCTGCATCAAGAATCCCTTGTTTCCTGCTCTCAGCTTGACTGACAGCATCCTTTCCTTTTATAGCAAGTAGCGAACCTCCAACGATTAACGCAATCGCAATTCCAATATATAAACCTGCTTTTATCTTCATTTCCCGCTCTCTCCCCTTACCATTTTTTTAGCCGCATTTTCGGCAGCCTCCATAATCACTTCTCCCAATGTGGGATGAGGGTGAATGGTCATCGCCAAGTCCTCTACGGTTGCTCCCATCTCAATGGCAAGGGCAAGCTCCGACACCAGTGTAGATGCTTCTACTCCAACAATTTGGGCACCAATAACGATTCCCGAGATTGGGTCCGCTACAATTTTGACGAACCCTTCCGTTTCCCTCAAGGCCAATGCTCTCCCGTTAATCCCAAAAGAAGATTTGCCAATAACCAGCGGGATGCCTTTTGCCTTTGCTTCTGTTTCACTTAAGCCAACACTGGCCAGCTCTGGTTCAGAAAAAACAACAAGCGGAATGGCTCTATAATCAACCTCGGAGGAAAGACCGGCAATGGCTTCTGCCGCAATTTTAGCTTCATAGGACGCTTTGTGAGCAAGGGCTGGACCCGACGTAATATCCCCAATTGCAAAAATATTCGGAATAGCCGTTCTGCACTGTTCGTCTGTCTCAAGGAACCCCCTGCTCGTCACTGGCAAACCTATACGGTCCAGCCCTAAAGCGCCGTCTGTATTTGGTTTTCTGCCGACAGTGACTAACACATACTCCGCTGTCACATGCAGCTGCTCCTGATTTTTCAAATAATGCAGTGTAATGGCGTCTGCACTCTGCACTACGTTCACAGCTGTCGCTCCGGTGATCATCTTAATCCCATCAGCTTTCAACTGCCTTCCAACAGGGCTCACAAGCTCCGCCTCAAATCCAGGCAGCACTTGATCTCCTCCCTCCAGAATCGTTACCGTTGTTCCAAATTTGGCATACATTTGCCCCAGCTCAACGCCTATATATCCACCGCCAATAACTACTAGGCTAGTTGGAACTTCACGGAGCGACAGAGCTTCTGTCGAAGACAAAACACGTCCGCCAACTGGAAAGGCTTGCAGCTCAATCGGACGTGATCCTGTGGCTAAGATGGCATTTTTAAAAGAAATGCTTTGCTCTTGTCCAGACTGACTGATAATAGCGGTATGCTCATCGACCAATCTGGCCTCCCCTTCCAAAATGCTCACACCTGCAGTCTTTAATAAATAGCCAACTCCACTTGCCTGCTTATTCACAATTCCTTGCTTGAAATCCTGAGCATTCTTAAATGACACTGCCGCATCCGCAGAGCTGAACGGTCTAAGCAACTCGTAACGATGGGATTCAGCAATTAATGCTTTGGAGGGAATACACCCAACATTAGTGCAGACTCCACCTAGCTGATTGCGTTCAACAATCGCTGTTCTCATTCCAAGTTGTGAAGATCGCAGCGCCGCCACATACCCACCCGGACCTGATCCAATGACCAACGTTTCTACGATCTCAAGATTCCCCATCTCCTGATACCTCCTGTACCTGCTATTTTAAAATATGATGATCGTAATATATTATTACCATCATATTTTAAAATCGTCAACAACCGTGTTTATCCTTTCATAAGCAGACAGTGCTCAGAATCGTTAAATTGACAGGCTTTATTATGATGCATATAATATTTTAAAAGTAGAATTATGAAGCTATGGAGTGATTATGATGCCCTATCCCAAAGGCCATAAAATAAAAGTACGGAATACGATTGTTGAAAGTGCTGCCCAGGCTTTTCGCACCCATGGCATTCATGATGTAAGTGTTCCCTTCATTATGAAGGGAGCCGGATTGACTCACGGCGGGTTTTATTCACATTTTGACAACAAAGAACAACTCGTCGCCGAAGCCTGCCGGTATGCCATCAGCGATACCATCGCACTTTTGCAGAAGGTCGCGGACCAGGAAGAGCAGAACCCCAAAATCAATGCGGTCATTGACTATTATTTAAGTCCGTATCACCGCGACAAAATGGAGATGGGCTGCATTATCCCTGCCCTTTCTGCCGAAATATCTCATTCTTCCGAAGAAGTTCGGCAAGTATTCACCCAGGAACTGGAGCGGATGATTGCTTTTATCTCCGCTCTGGCGGGAATTGAACCCTCCAAAGGTAGCGCACTGTTCAGCACCATGGTTGGCTCTCTAGTTCTTGCAAGGACTGTAAATGACCCTGAACTGAGCGACAGCCTTCTTTCGTCAGGCAAACGGTATGCTAAAGAGCTGGTTACGATCTAAAAACAATAAACACCCCAAACAAATGAATCCAACTCAGAAAATTTTCGTAATATTATGAATTATAGATAACTGAGGGGTGTATCCAATGAATGAGCAGTATGCTGCAAGGGTTGAATTGTTCGCAGAGAACGCGCAGAGGATCAAAAAGGCTTTTCCTTGGCATAATGCAATGGTTAGCCGTTTGGCGGGGTTACTGTACACAGCAGAGAATAAAAGTGCAGATGAGGATGCGATTCGTGCGAGCCACGAGCTTATTAAAGAAAATACCGGAATGTTTTCTTCGTTTAGGGGGAACTCGGCAATCAGTATTGCTACTATGCTCTCTCTTTCTGCTGACAAGGAACAACAGCTTGCAAACACGCTGACCGTGTATGACTTATTGAAGGACATCAAATTTAGAGCCTCTGATTATCTCGTCGTTGCCGCTTATCAAATCGCCGCTAATACGACAACAGATCAGTATCAGCGTACGGTAGAACGCGCAAAGATGTTTTACGATAGTATGAAAGCGAAGCACCGTTTCCTTACCGGACATGATGATTATATCTTCTCTGCCATGCTCGGCCTTTCCGATATCGACGTGGACAGCGGCATCGACCGGATGGAGCAGCTTTACACTACACTAAAGCCTGAATTTATGTCGGGGAACAGTGTGCAAGCTCTGACACAGGTACTGGTTCTTGGAAAAGAAGCTTCAGAAGCAGCGGATCGTGTACTGGCATTACGAGATGCGTTCCGTGCACATGGCATCCGGTTAGATAAGGAATATACCCTTTCTTCGCTGGGCGTGCTAACTTTGCTCTCCTCCAACAATAAGGACATGGTTACGGAAGTCTCAGAGACCTTCGAATTACTGCGTACCAAAAAAGGCTTTGGCAGCTGGTCCATTGTAAAGCAGGAATTGCTACTGCTGTCAGCTGCGCTGGTAGCCTTCAAATATGTAGAGGATGTGCAAAGCGGCATTGTAACCTCGATGCTTTCCACCAGCATCACTAATATTGTGATCGCACAGCAGGCTGCTCTTGCTGGGGCTGCGGCTGCGTCAGCTGCGGCTGCAGCTTCATCTTCTTCAAATTAAGTGGAAATGCGAGGGAAGACATGCACTCGATACAACCAATCACCGCTAGAAATGAAGAATGTTTATACCGTCTACTGAATATTTGGGAATTATCTGTGCGGCATACACATCTATTCCTGTCTGAACAGGACATTGATGCGTTGCGGCCACTGGTTATACAAGGGATGGAGCATATAAGTCATCTGCTTGCTTTTATAGATGACCATGACCAATCGCTTGGATTCATAGGGATTCAGGATAACAAGATTGAAATGCTATTCGTAGAACCTGCTGCAATGGGAAAAGGAATTGGAAAATCACTCGTTGCTTATGCTATACAGACACTGAACGTACGCTACGTTGATGTAAATGAACAAAATCCGCAGGCCTTAGGTTTCTATGAGCATATGGGTTTTCAAGTTTTTGAGCGTTCTGCACTGGATGAACAGGGGAGTCCTTTTCCTATCCTGCATATGAAGTTATCGATCGACTCACGTTAAAAGATTCCATCGCCTCTCAAAGCAAAAGAGACCGCTTCGAGTAGCCATAACAATGGCTGTTCGAAGCGGTCCTTTGTGTTTAAGTAGGATCAACTTTTGTTTTTGGTGTGGAAGCTCCGCTTATTCTACCGACTTCAACGCCTCAATCATATGAATCCGTTTGAGCTTAATATGCATGAAAGCCATGACTATGCCTGAGAACAGCAGTGTTAAGAGTGCGGCATACACATAGCTTGGCCACTTAATAATCGGCGCGAACATCGTCGCATCCAGCTCAGCTGTATTCAAGACGAAGCTGTGCAATATAATGCCAAGACCCGATCCGGCTACAATGCCAAGTAGGCTTAGCAGCATATTCTCACGGTAAATATACAACGTTACTTCCTTATCATAAAATCCCAATACCTTGATGGTTGATAGTTCCCTGATCCGCTCAGAGACATTAATATTGGTCAAATTGTAGAGGACGACAAAAGCTAAAGCAGCAGCCGATACAATGAGTACCAAGGTTACAACATCCATACTCTTCATGGTGTCATCAAAGGCAGTACCTACGTTGCTGGAAAAGCTGACCGCGGCCACTCCCTCATTATCTGTTAGCTTCTCGCCGAACTTGTCCTCCCATGCTTTATCGTGCGTGGTATACTTCAGCAGCTCTGTGTTGAACACCGGTTCTTGTCCAAATACGGAAGAATAATACGCAGGTGTCATATAAACATAGTGCATTACATAGTTCTCTGTAATCCCTATGACCTTAATCTTAAATGTCTCGTTATCCTTGTCCACCACATTCAACTGGTCGCCGGGCTCAAGCCCGTATAATTTAGCCAGCTTCTCCGAGATTATAGCGCCCTCGTCCGAAAGCGTGCGTTTTTCTCCACTCACTCGATCCCGCAGCTCCACATAATCGGATATCGCATCAACAGATGCAGGGATGAACATATGCACATCCTGATCATTTACACCACTGCTGTGCGCTTTCATCGTTTCCTGTGCCACACTTAGTGATCCAGTTATAGTGGACTCGCCAGTGATCAATTGCTCGTAGGCATCCCGCGCATCAGCAGACGCATCTTCATGCAGCGCTACAAGTGCATCATATTTCATAATCGTGCCGAACTGCTGAGGGGCAATGCTGCCGATCGAGTCTTTAAGACCAAACCCGGTCAGAATCAGCGCCGTACAGCCGGCCACGCCGAACACAGTCATGAACATCCGCTGCTTGTAGCGGAATAAATTCCGTGCGGTAACTTTCTGAACAAAGCTCAGCCGTTTCCATACAAACGTAACTCTCTCCAGTAGAATCCGCTGCCCGCTCTTTGGCGCCTTCGGACGCATTAACACAGAAGCATTGCTACGTAGCTCTACACGTGCGGCAATCCAAGCCGTCAATGTAGTGCAGATAAGCGCCACTATAATGGAAATGATGGAATACGACGGATAGAAGCTTTTGATAAGATCCGGCAGATTATAAAGCGAACTGTACGCATTATAGATAATGGTTGGAAACATGGTAAAACCGAGCGCAAGTCCCGCAACCGAAGCCGTCAAGCTGGCAAGTGTACCATAAACCAAGAATTTAGCCATAATGTCACGGTTGCCATACCCAAGCGCTTTAAGTGTCCCGATCTGCAAACGATGCTCCTCGACCATTCGAGTCATAGTCGTCAAGCTGACCAGCGCAGCAATCAGGAAAAAGAATACCGGGAAAGCACTTGCAATTGCCGACAATCGATCAGCGTTGTCTTTATATTCGGCATATCCCGGATTGGCACTTCGGTCAGTGACATAGACCTTCGGGAGCCCTAGTTCTGCAAGCTTTTGCTCCCCTGCAGCTAGTTCCGCCTTGGCAGAGACCAGCCCATCAGCAATGGCTTTCATGTTTGCAGCTTGTCCCTGCTGCACCACTTCTGGCTGGCGCTTTAAATCGGCGAGCTGCTTCTCGGCGGCAGCCACCTTGCCTCGTCCACTGGAAAGCTCTTTCTCGCCTTCCGCGCGCATCTCCGCAAGCCGAGCTTCCGGCACACTGGACATCGCCTGCTCTACTGCCTTGGTATGCTGTTCGATCAATCCCTCATACTCTGGTGAATAAGCCTTCACTCCGGTTGTATCCTTGAAGGAAAGATAGGCTTCCGTATAGACCGGGAGCTTAAAATCTGACTCTGGGATCGCTGCGAATGCATCCGCCGTCCCTTTACCAATTCCGCTGGTGCCCCGGGTACTCTTCTCTATAAATTGAGGACTTCGCACAAAGCCCACAACAGTATAATTCAATGTTTCAAAGTTGTTCGACAACTCCGCATCCGTTCCAGCTCCGCTGAACGTTATTTTGTCGCCCAGCGCATACTTTCCAGCCAGCTTGTCATCCAATACGATTTCTCCGGAATCCTCTGGAAGACGTCCTTCAATCACACTGTACTGGTTAAGAGGTTTATCTGAATTGTAAGAATGGACTTTGAGTATCAAAGCATTATCGCCGCTGAACACATCTGCGCTGTAACCCGGCTGGACTTCATCGATCCCCGGTACATCGCTCAGCAGATCTATGTTATCTTCGGTCAGACCATAGTTGGTCTGCACCTTCAGATCCATTAGTCTCGTCTCTTGATAAAAGGTTCCGGCTGTATCCAGCATATCTGGACCGGCTGACTTGATGCCAGAAAAGAAACTAACGCCCAGCATGATAATTGCAAAAATCGAAATAAATCGGGCCTTAGTGTGCCTAATTTCACGAAAAATATCTTTCCATAACGCACGCTTTTTCATAGATGCCTTCTCCTTACCATTCGATATCTTCAACGGATACTGGCGAAGGATTGGTTACCATCTTCCGTACCTTAGCATTATTAATCTCAATAACCCGGTCTGCCATTGGCGCAATCGCCAAATTATGCGTGATTACGATGACCGTAGTACCTGTGTTACGGCAGGTATCCTGAAGCAGCTTAAGCACTTGCTTACCAGTATTGTAATCTAGCGCACCTGTTGGCTCATCGCAAAGGAGCAGCTTCGGCTGTTTAGCTAGCGCTCTGGCGATAGCGACACGTTGCTGCTCACCACCAGACAGCTGAGCCGGAAAATTATCCAGCCGTGCACCTAATCCCACATCCTCCAGCACCTTACGCGCATCTAGTGCACGCGGGGAAATCTGAGAAGCAAGCTCAACATTCTCCAGTGTGGTAAGATTCGGCACTAAGTTATAGAACTGGAACACAAAACCCACGTCATTGCGGCGGTAGCCCGTCAACTCTTTGGCACTGAACTTGGCAATGTCCGTACCGTCCACAATGACCTGGCCTTCGTCAGCAGAATCCATCCCGCCAAGAATATTAAGCACCGTCGATTTGCCCGCACCGCTGGGGCCGACAATCACTGCAAACTCACCTTTATTTATCTCAAAATCAATTCCGTCGTTGGCAACGATCACACTTTCACCCATTTTGTAACGCTTGTACTCATTTTTGACAGCAACAAAGCTCATTCTCCATCCTCCTGTCTCTATCCAAACCAAGCCTAATCACTTTACATTGTTTCAGTTTATCATAATTAGAACGCCCAAGCCCGAATGGCAAACCCTCATTACTCAAGGATAAATTCACATCATTAATAAGTTCATTTTTTTGTAACAATAATGTAACAAGGAAATTTTACCGTAAACGATACTTAGTCAATTGATAGTGTTATAATCACTTTGTTTTATTCACTCTTTTCAGGCAAGAGTGAAAGAACAAGAACAATCAGAAACAGGTGATCAGATGTTCGAACTGAAATGGCTATGGCAGAACTTAGAGGGCAACCGGACACGGTACATTCTAGCGCTCTGCCTCTCAGTAGTGGGTTCAAGTCTTACGATTGTAAACCCTTACATCAGTCAGCGCATTGTCGATACGTTTATAGCAGGTGACAATGCGCTGCAGAATCTTACACAAGAACGGCAATTATTGATTATGCTCTGTCTGGGCATGATTGGGTTTTCTCTACTGCGCACAGGACTTGCTTATATTACAACCATGCAGTACGAAAGATCCTCGCAAAACATGATGTACAATATCCGTATTTTTTTGTACAACAAGATTCAAGGACAGGACAGAGAATATTACGACCGTAACCGTACCGGGGATCTCATGACCAAGATGACCGGGGATCTGGACATGGTTCGGCACTCGATGGCATGGATTTTCAAAACGATCATTGAATCGCTAACGATCTTCATTGCTGCTGTTATCTATTTTTTCACTATAGATGCTCAGCTAACGCTGTGGATGCTAATCCTGTCACCGCCCATTTTTATCGTGGCTTACATATTCGCTAAACGCGTCCGTCCTATGTATATTGACCTGCGTGAGCGGCTGTCCCAGCTTAACACGACTACTCAGGAGAATATTTCAGGCAACCGTGTGGTTAAGGCTTTTGCCCGCGAGGAGTTCGAAGTTCAAAAATTTACGGAGAAGAATGTCAATTACTCTACAGCGAACAAAAAGGCCGCCCTTGTATGGCTTGATTACTTTCCTTTTCTGGAATCCTTCGCTCAGGGCTTCAACGTCATTCTAATGCTGGCAGGTGGTTTGTTCCTGATGAACGGCCGGATCACCTTCGGTGAATTTACAGCTTTCTCTTCACTGATCTGGGCTATATCCAACCCTATGCGCAACATTGGTATTATTATCAACGACATTCAGCGCTTTTTTGCGAGCTTGTCCAAAATCATTGATATCTATTACGCAAAGCCTAATATCGTAAACGAGCATACGTCTACTGACAAACGCCGTTACGAAGGCCGTATTGAGTTCGATCATGTCCGCTTCAAATATGACAGCGCTATCGTACTTGACGATGTTAGCTTTACCGTAGAACCTGGTGAAACCATAGCAATCATGGGCTCGACCGGATCAGGCAAAACAACAATCATCAACCTGATTCCTCGCTTCTATGACGTAGCCGAAGGACGTGTACTCGTCGACGGCGTTGATGTCCGAAAGCTGGAGCTCGATGAACTGCGTGATAATATCGGCATGGCGACCCAAGATGTGCTCTTGTTCTCTGATACTATCGATGGAAACATCGCCTATGGTGATCCTGATCTTCCGGAAGAAGATGCGATAAGCTTTGCCGAGCTCGCAGCCGCACACGACTTCATTACCAAAATGCCTGAAGGTTATGATACCGTTGTCGGAGAACGAGGAGTCGGCTTATCTGGAGGTCAAAAACAGCGTATCGCTTTAGCACGTGCTTTGGCAGTTCGCCGTCCGATCCTCATTCTGGATGATACGACCTCTGCTGTCGATCTTGAGACGGAGGAGCATATTCAGAAAAGTCTACGCGAGCTGGATTATCCTTGCACGAAGATTATTATCGCGCAGCGTGTATCTACGACCGCGCAGGCTGACCGTATTCTCATTCTGGATAACGGGAAGCTGGTTGAGGAAGGCACCCACGCCGAACTGCTAGCGAAACGAGGCTACTACTATGATGTGTTTAAACTGCAGAACGAGGGTATTGGAAGGCAGGTGACCGCAAGTGGCAAGGAATAAATTCGACGTCGATGAGAATCTGGAATCGCCGTTTAATATAAAACACTTCCGGCGTGCGATGGTATACATCAAACGAAAGAAAACGCCAATGATTGTTGCATTTATCCTCAGTGCACTTTCAGCGGCCATTTCACTATCAGCTCCACTGATCATGCAGCATGTGATCGACGTGACCATTCCGGCAAAAGCGAAGCTTGCGCTACTGGGCTGGGCTGGACTGATGCTTCTGACCATTGTGGTCAGCGTTTATCTGGCTACTATTCGTTCACGTATCATGACGAGTGTTGGGCAGGATATTATTTTTGACATCCGTACAGATTTGTTTAAGCATCTGCAAGAGTTGCCCTTTAAGTATTATGACGACCGTCCGCAAGGCAAGATTCTCATCCGGGTCGTAAACTACGTTAACGCCGTTTCAGATGTGTTATCCAACGGTATTATCAACTTTATTCTAGAAATCGTGAATTTGCTCTTTATCGCAGCCTTCATGTTCGCTGTTGACGTACGTCTATCATTTGTCATCCTTGCAGGGCTGCCAGTATTCTTTGTCATCATGATGCTGATCAAAACTCGGCAACGCCGGGCTTGGCAAGCAGTATCCAATAAAAGCTCCAACCTAAACGCCTATTTGCAAGAAAGTATCAGCGGTATTGGTGTGACGCAAATGTTCTCCCGGGAACAACGCAACGAAGGAATCTTCACACGTCTCGCGGGTAATTTCCGTACAGAATGGATGAAGGCTCAACGTTACAACTTACTTATTCCGTTCTCCGTAGACAACTTGTCTACGATCGTTACATCATTGATTTTCCTTGTAGGCCTACTAACACTGAGTCCACAAGATATGACCCTCGGCGTCATTCTGGCGATGAGCAGCTACGCTGCCCGCTTCTGGCAGCCTATTCTGAATCTTTCGAACCTGTACAATAACTTCATCAACGCCGTTGCCTATCTCGAGCGTATCTTCGAGACGCTGGATGAGCCCGTTACCGTCAGTGATATTCCGGATGCGAAGACACTGCGGCCTGTAGAGGGCCATGTCACTTTCGACGATGTGACCTTTGCCTATGACCCAGGACTCAATATTCTGGAGAATATCTCCTTTAAGATCAAAGCGGGAGAAAGCATCGCTCTAGTGGGACCAACAGGTGCAGGCAAAACTACGGTCGTCAATCTGATCTCGCGCTTCTATAATATTTCAAGCGGTAAGATTCTTATCGACGATCAGGATATCTCGCAGGTTACGCTGAAGTCCCTGCGCAGCCAGATGGGGATTATGCTACAGGACAGCTTCATCTTCTCCGGTACGATCTTGGACAATATTCGTTACGGTAAACTCGATGCCACCGAGGAAGAAGTGATTGCTGCGGCGAAAGCCGTGTGCGCCGACGAATTCATCCGTGAATTCGATCAAGGCTACATGACGGAGGTCAACGAGCGTGGCTCCAAGCTGTCTCAGGGACAGCGGCAGCTCATCTCGTTCGCAAGAACGCTTTTGGCTGATCCGAGAATTCTCATATTAGATGAAGCCACTTCATCGATCGATGCGAAGACTGAGCGTTTGCTGCAAAAAGGTCTGAATGAGCTCCTTAAAGGACGTACCTCATTCATTATCGCGCACCGCCTGTCCACCGTAAAAAACTGCGACCGCATTATGTATGTGTCTAACAAAGGTATCGCAGAAAGCGGCTCACATGATGAGCTTATCGCACAAAAAGGTCTTTACCACCGCCTTTATACGGCGCAGAAGATGGAAGCTTAATTGAATAAACACCAAAAAAGCTCAGGCCGAATTGTAGCCTGAGCTTTTTTGGTGTTTATATTTTATTAAAACTATGAAAACTAATCTATCACCGTCCAAATATTTAGCGCAAGTGAGCCAACCGCAATATTCGTGTGATTTCTGTACACCCTCAAACGCTCTGCAGGCTCTGGACTCCAGAGTAGAGCACTTCCGGCAACCTCAAGCAACGAAAGTCCAATATACTGAGATTCGTAACTCCCCTCAGACCCTAGCACATCTACAATTTCCAATAAGGTCTCCGGACTCCAGTAGCCTGTGCTGTCTTTTAAATTATAAGCAACCTGCTTGTAGGCGTCGCTCAACAGCTGCGGCTGATTTGAAATACAGTTAACCATCTGATTCAGATAAGCGGCGGATTCCTGCACATTATTCCAGTCTATTACTGCTATATACAGCTTCATCACAACTTGCTGTAAAGTCTCATCCGATGTTAGACACTCAATCAATCCCGTATACAAAGGTTTAAGGTGCACCCGGGTGATTGTTGGCAAAGCGTTCAGCTGGTTGATAAGTTTCAGGAGACGTTGCCGATGAGGCAAATCTCTACTGGTAGTTGCATTCCATTCATCCCTTATCGCCGCACTAGCTAATTTCTGACAAACGCCGATTACAACCTCATTGATCTTACCATCGCGGCAGGTTTGTATTAGCGTGTTCATGGCAAATTCCCATCTGTTGCTGTCTTCCAAATCCATAATAGCCTGAGCGGTGGCAGCTGCAACAATGCCTTCATTTCCATTGGTCCACCACATCATAGAACTGAAAGCATACTTGCCGACAAACCCATCCGGATGATTTCCGATTTCAATGATTAATTTTAAATAGCGAAGTCTATAGTCTAGCGGAAGATCATTAGGCTGTTGGGATAACAAGCTTCTTGCGATATCACTTTCTGATGAAGCAGCCATTGCACTTAAAATCTCCCAAGTGCGCTCATCATCTAAAAGCTGTTTTGCAGCATGCCCTATGGCAATGATTACATCCTTGTGTGCATTTGGTTTCTCGAACTCGTTCATCAATAGCGGAATGCTGTCATCGCTTCTATAAGCACCCAGTAAGCGGATGGCCTCTTTTCTGACAGTGATCTTCAGCTTATCCCGATTCAGAAGCTCTTTCAGCATGGTAACCAGTAACACCGGATTCACCCTGCGGATGCATCTGGGTATCGAGTACATGGCTACACGTGCCCGGTCCCCATCCAGATTCTCCAGCAGAATGGGAAGTGCCTTCTCCGGTTCTTCCATAAGTGAAAAGGCATGAAGTGCAGCTTCTACTACAGTTACTTCCTTATCCTGCATAAGCCCAAGTAACCTATCCGAACCGAGATCAGGCATGCTTGCCATGATCTTAATAACTCTTGCACGCTCCCAAAGATTACGTTTGGCATCGTATGCAATTTTTTCTAATAAGGCACTTAAAGCTTGTTGCTGACGTGGCAGCCATCTGTGGAATCCATCCGCGGCCGGCACAAGATAGATCGTTTTGCCTGATAGGAACTTGCCCTTAATGACAGCCCCTGAAATAAAAGGATCGAGCCATTCTTGACGCTTCAGATGCAGATGCTGGAATACTTCATGGATCGTAATATACGATTTATCTAAAGCTAATAATTCCTTAACTCTGGCATCACGTGTTGTACGAGGCGCAAGCCAGTATCTGGCCGCTTGTATGGCTGTAGAATCTGCCTTTGCCCTCGTTGCTTCCTTTAACAAATTCTGAAGTTTTATGATGCCGTAACCTCTTTTACCAAATGAGCTAGCCAGGCTAAGTAGCAGATTGTAGTCTTCTCTTTTGTTGCCCTGTACAGCTAATGTATAGATTTCATCAAAGATGACCTCTTCTACTCCTTGGGGTAAATTCTTCTCCAATGATGGAAGTGAAAGCTGTCCGTTCTGCTGGGCCAGTTTCCGGATCGTATTTAAAGAGAACTTGAACAACTTACTGTGAGGATTTAATGCGTTATGCCGGAGAATAGCAAATGCCAGTTGTTGAACGGAAAACTTCGTACCATATGAAGTATCTCTGGCATCTATAACACTTTCAACAAGCATAGTAAGTTCTTGTACATGGGCATCGGTGAACACAGATGCAGGACTTTCTGAAAGCTCCTTAAACACAAAACCTCGAACAGGATCTTGCTCATTTCTAATCCGGCCCAAAAATACCAAAGTCTCATGCATACCCTGTCTCGACAGAACCGTACTTCTGATCAGTTGCATAAGCGCCGTGGAACGTTCTTCTGAACTGGATACCTTTGTTGCTTGTTCAAGCCCCGCTCTTGAATGAAGAATCGAACGGCAAGCGGTGAGTCTGATTGTTCTCTCCCGGTCATCATTGATTTCACGAAGGCCAAGCATCCGGGTGGCTTCCTTGTCACGCAAGGCATGCGGTAATACATAAAGTAATCTTTCCGGAAAAACACGGTCTTGGCGTTTATCTTCTTCATACACGGCATCAAAAATCACTTGGCGGTTGGAAGGTGCAATATTATGCAGCAACTTCGCTAAATGCATCGGGTGATCTGCGAGTAATTTCGCTATCTCAATCCATTGCTCCATGGATAAATATTTTTTTCTTTTTAGAACCCCTTCAGGCACACCATAAGAAATCAGATCGCTCCGCGACTCCGTTCGAGTCAGCAGCTGATACACCATATTCGGATTTTGGCGTACTAGCGTGCCAAGTTGTTCCTTTAACGCAGGATGTATGATACCCTCGGGTCCATGATTCATCGCACACACAAGTACCAGATCCGCCTTCAGATTACATAGGATCTCCATAGCTGATGAGAACCTCCACCAGACATATCCTTTTTCCCTGGGTGGTGTGCTTTCTAGCGTTGTTTCAAAGTATTCCGCTACTACGTCAAGATGCCTGCTGGCTAGTTTCTTCCAGTCTTTTATGGCATATCCGATATCTGCAAGCCACTTACTAACTGTTTCCGAATAACAGGCCTGCAATATAATCGCGGCTTCCTCCGCCCCCCACCGGGCGTACACCATAGGCAATAAACGTTCCGCCAATTCCTGACGGTTAATCTGTGAAATACTGTGCAGCAGCTTACGGCGGCAATCATATGATAAATGTGGGAGCTCACGTTCAATATCAGTATCTGAAGCCACCTTTGCCAAAAGACCCGCAGCCGTATTTCTGATACTTGCCATGGGATGCCGCAGTGCTGACAGAATAATAGGGGCATCATGTGTTGCAATGGCACCGATTAAGGCAAGACGTGCTTCATAAACGCCATCCTCCAGCAAGGAGGCTAGTAATTGGGAGTACTGGACAGATCCAAGATGATCACGGCCTAATATCGCTACTTTTTTGACTCTGTCGGAATAGCCTAGTGAATCCAATTCTTTAAGTAAGCTCTGTTTGTCCAATGGATCTCTTTTAAAAATCATAAGCCCTCCTCTTTCACCTGTTCTTATTCCATCCGAACTTTATTCTCTATACTGCAATCTATCCCCTTTAAAAAACTAGAATTCCCCATATAGTTTCGCTAATCAAAAATAAAGGTAACCCTGAAGCTGGTTGTTCAACCACCTCCAAGATTACCCGTAGTACTACTAACTCTATTCATTCTTTTTTTGTATAAACACATACGTACTCTCATTCGACAGCTCCTCAGCAAAGCTGAAATCAAACCCGTCGAAGCCTTTGATATCCTCCACACAGGTGATTTGCCGCTCAGCCATGAAGCGTACCATTTCACCTCTGGCCATCTTGACCAGGGTCGCTCTCTCAACGATCTTACCGCCGATTTCTTGCCCGAATACACAGCTAATCATTTGAACGTTTCCGCCAACATACGGGGAGATGCACTTGCTGTATTCCTTAGAGGCCAGATTCAGAATGATATCACTCTCCGAAAATAGCTGATCTGCAAGCTTCCTGTTCCAGAACTCATAGATAGACTTGAAACCTGGTCCGCTAAGCTTAGCCTGCATCTCCAGCCTGTACGGAACAACGCCGTCAAACGGCCGGACGATTCCATAGAACCCGGACAATATCCGCAAATGCTGCTGAAGATATTCCAGCTCCTCCATTTGAAGTACCCCGGGTGCCATGTACTGGTACTGGATACCTTCATAGGAAAAGATAGCCGGTGTAAGATTCTGTGTTACATCCATATCCCGAATCCGTTCCACATTTAGCGTGGCGATGGCATCATTGCATTTCCATAGCGATTTGGCTTCTTCATAATTCAACTTTTGTAATAAGGCCAGAAGCGTCTGCGACTCGCTTATGAATTGCGGCATCTGGCGGCAATCCATAAAATCCGTATCCATCTTCATCTTCTTGGCAGGCGATATAATGATTCTCATGTTGCTCCCTTTTCTCTTTTCTTACCCCCGCGGGGAATTTAAATGTAATCTTATCCTATCACACTTAATCTTCGTAGGCTTGGGGCAAGTTCATGAAATTTGTTCACTGTCGCCCACTTTGCCCGCTAACTCCTCCATCTGTACCTTGGCTGCCGTTTCTTCTTGTCCCACCATTTATGCCGGGAGAGCTACCTCCATCTTTACCCCGACCACCGTTAAAGCCCTGTCCCCCGTTCGCCCTTGAACCAGAATCTGTACTTGATATCTTCTGAGCGGTGATGGCGTCACAGGAGATGAGCACCATGGAACAACTAAGCACTACTATGAGCAAAGTGATATATCGCTTGATCCGCATCTATGAACCCCCTCTTTCCGAGCAAACATGGTCAACGTGGAAAATATCTTTTTAACATATAATCATATACATCTTTAAAACCCATGTAGGATAACACGATCAGCAGCGGATATACCGGGTAAATATATCGAGACTTAATCTCCCATAGTAGATAAAATCCGATAAAGCCCAGCACCACAAGAATCAAAGAGGTCTCTTCAAATCTTTTGGCTCTTATTCCACCGATTAAGCGAACGAGTATAAAAACATACATCAGAAAATTCAGGACATACAGCAACCACAGTAGCCCGCTGCGGTAGCTCGAATCCCCCTTAAATAGATCCGTAGCAGCATTAGTGTAGCTATAACGGTCCATGACAAAGCCCATTCTTCCACCGTTACTGGATGATCCATCATTCCCAAGTCCATATCGTTCCATCTGGTATGTTCCTTCTGTCCAGGTCCAAACGATTTTTTTATAATACATTTTCACTACGTCGCTTAGGCTCGCCTCGGAGAGTTTATGGCTGATTTCCTCTTTAAATAGCTGCGTACTTTCTGTCTTATTATAATTGGCATCCTGCTGATAGATCGTATAGCTCTGCCAGTTATCCCAGAATCCAAACGTCTCCAGATTGATCCCCATATTCATCCACATATAGACCGGTGCGGAATTTTCGTTAATCGGTTCATCTACGACATTCGTCGCCTGCAGCACAGCATTTTGCGCCCAACCTGGAACATTAAACAATAAAGCCGTAATAAACAAGGCGCTTAGAGCCTTTTTCACCCCGATCGCACGCATGTTGAACAAAAGACTGACTACCACAGCAATCAGAAAAATAACACCGATACTTCGGAAATAGTTGCCGACTGCCAGGAAGATGGCTGCGAAGACAATATCCTTTAAGGACTTTCTTTTGATAAATTTCACGGCAAAATATAAAGCACTTGTTAAAAAGGCGGTAGCGATCACATCGTTATAAATTAAATTACTCATAAACAAAGAAGGGATATAGGTAGCGGCAAATACGAGAATGCCATAATCATGATCCTCAGACTTACCCTTGAGCTCTTTATACAGCAGGTAAATCATTAACGAGGTTAAGAGTGTAAATAGAATATTGAATACTTTGATCACCAAGTAATTATCCGGAAATAACTGTAGCAACGTCTTTAAGTACACAACAATCGAGAAGTTAAACGGGAACATATGCAGATAACCTGTCGTGTCAAAAGATGAATAATCATTCCTGTACAGCATATCGAGTGCCAGTGAAAGCACCGTCTGCGAATCATCCGTCGGCAAGCGAGGAAATAGAAAAATGATCACGATCTGAATAGCAAAGGAACATAGCAATATGGCTGGAATTACGATTTTCCAACTGTACTGATTAAGCTTCAGGCATATTTTATACAAAATAACGCTTAACGCCAGCACCACCACAATCCCTAGAATAAAAAGGCCCAGCTGTTGCTTCTCCAAAACTGGCGTGTCCCCATGTACGAAATAATTATATTTCGCCCGGATAAAAAAGGAGGAAGCGATAAACAGTCCTATGAAGCATGCCAGTATGAGATACAATGTTTTTTGAATTGCCCTTACCATGGAAAACCTCCTTTTCACAGTCGAAGTCTATACAAGCACATCCCCCGATTCATAAAAAGCATTATAAACACCCAAACTGAATATTGAATGAAAGCAGCGAACAAACGTAAATAGACCGCCTCCCTCGCAAAGGGTTGCGGTCTGTATTGTAATTCTTTTTAAGATGAAGTTCATTTAAACCCTTGGAAATCCAAATCTTTCAGGAAGCGATTACTTCCTAGTATGCTTTTTACCCTCTTCGATACATTAGGTCCTTTAGGTGTACTGCCTCGTCTATTCAGTAAGATCCATCTTAGACAAGCCCATGCTTCGAATACCTCAAGCTCTTCCTGCTTCATAAAATTGTCCAATAGATAAGCAGAACGGAACATATCAGCGTAACGCTCGGAGATGTGGACTTTCAGCAGAATAAGTGACCATGCAAAATCATATCTAGGGTCTCCCAACTGGCCGTTCGTCCAATCGATGACGGTAAATCGCTGTTGTTCCTCTACTATATTCCCTAAATGAAAATCTCCATGAATGATACGATCTTGTCTCATTGGAGTTTGCTCCACTAGAGAAATCAGAGCTTGATTAAGGTCTGTATGCTCTCTCCCTTCAGGAAAAAAGTAGTCGATGAAATCGTACTTAGGTAGTTGTATATGTTCCAGCTCAGCGATATCTATTTGATGAATTCTGGCTAAAATGCTCGCGAGCTCCTTCATTGTCTTATTATTCACTTTATGAATTGGCGTTCCGTCAAAGCTTGTTAACAACACCTTATTCCCGTCCGGATTGATTCCCCAACCCACTGGTTTAGAGACGGCTACCCCTCGTTCGGACAGGACATCCAATAAACGATATTGAAACTGAACATCTGGTTTGGAGCTCTTACTCCATGTTTTCAAGACATAGCTTTCCTGATCTAGATTGATCTTTAGAACCTCAGCTTCAAAGCCATCATCCATCGGATGCGTGGTTAAGCTGGCTTCATGATAGAGTAGCTCATCCATGATTTTATGGTGTTCAAGCCAGTTTACATTAGTTATAGGGGTTCTCAAGAGCAATTCTTCCTTTCGGGTGATTGTATATATCCAATTATTCTTGTGGAATGCCAGCTACGATCTCAAGCAAATTGCCTTCTGGGTCAGCCACAACAGCTTCACGCAACCCATAGGGCTGTGAAATAGGTTCTTTTATAGGAGTTGCACCTGCCTTCACCAGACGCTCAAATTCCTTGTCGACCTCTTCAGGTGAGGGAACGCCAAATGAGACTTCCATTGTCCCATTCAACCCATTGGGATAACCTAGTCCTGAAATACTCAGCGCATCCCGCTGACACAAATTAAAAAATACACCACTCTTTAGCTGAACCCCGGTAAATACGCCACCATCCCATTCTATAGCCATGTTCATGACATCCCGATAGAATGTGGCCATCTTTTCCATGTCTTTTACAATCAAAGTTACAGCACCGATTTCCATTAAATCCACCCAATCTTCTAAATTATTCCTTTTATGATCGTAGACATAGTAACATAGGCGGTAAAATATTGAAATGAATTATAACAATAATAAAAAGCTCTGTAGAAACTCTACAGAGCACTGTCAGCTTAAATCTAACTTCTCTACTTATGTCACTGAATAAAATGCTAATCCGATACTTGAAAAGATAAGCAACAGTATGGTAATAAAAACCGCAGATCCTATATACTTATTCTTTCTAGACTTACCCGTAATTGATATTCCTCT
The DNA here is from genome assembly GCF_037972555.1 of Paenibacillus sp. FSL R5-0744. Taxonomy (NCBI): domain Bacteria; kingdom Bacillati; phylum Bacillota; class Bacilli; order Caryophanales; family Paenibacillaceae; genus Paenibacillus; species Paenibacillus sp. FSL R5-0744. The sequence continues at coordinate 816,577 of NZ_CP150228.1, read as the reverse complement.
TTTTCCAATAAGAGAATATAAAATGAATCCCAATATGGGAGTGGTCGCAATCATTAAGAATACCCAAATCCAAGGATTTATTCCTCGATACAAACAATCATTGTAGAGCCATAGACATGATAACGTTATAGTCAATAAAGCAAATACAACCACTAATACAACTAATGGAATCATAACGTTCTCCCTCCTTTCCTATTTGATTTAGAATTCACATGTCCCAAAAAAGAAATGGATACAGTTTGCATAACGAAAGCCCGCGCAATGGCGACTCTTTGCTCCCCCCTATTTCACTTTTCTTTTGTACTTTGGAATATTCATGCCCTTGATAACCTACATTGAAATCATAAACCAATATTTTTTTTGTTTTTTGATGCTCGTTGTAATCCGCACAATACTCGTTGTAATCTGCAAAATAAAAAGGCGATTTCTCATTCGATTTTTGAATGGAAAGTCGCCTTTTTGTTGTCTTACGGAATTGGTAGAACTACGATTGAATTAAAATAGCCCTCATCGTACGAAAAGTCTAAGTATCCTTTTAACTTTTTGACTCGTTCATTGATGCTGCTGATTCCAATGCCGTACCTATTTTTCCCTTTTTCAGAAATTAATCGCCCATAGGAGAAATCCACATTCACATGATTCGACGAATTTACAATGATTATGAATAATTTATCCTCACTAAACTTTATGTTGATTTCAATTTCCTTTTTTATTTCTTCTGTTAATCTAAGCACTGCTTCTACTGCATTATCTAAAAGATTCCCTAATATGGCCGCTAGGTCAATGGTATGTTCTATAAATAAGTCATGAGGAACTTGGAGGTCTAAAGTGCATTCTATATTATACTTTTTGGTTTGTTCTAGCTTACTATTAAGAATGGCATCGATGGGTATACACCCGGTTAATAATCTATATGAGAATACATTGGTTTTCAATAACTCCTGTAGCTCCTCTTTTACCTCGTCTGTTTTTTTCCTCTCCAATCCATAGGCTATATTTAATAAAATATTTTTCAGATCATGTTTTAGCTTAGACATTTCCCTTTGATTCTCTAAGCTCTCTTCGTAATATTTATTTTGTGTCTCCATTATGGAGTACTTATGTATAAGAAAATTTTTCCCTTCTAAACTATTGTAAATCAGCATAATGCACACATTCACAATTAACAAAAAAACACATGGAACGAATTGATTGATATCTTTATACTGAAAAACCCAATATATACTCATTAAAGATAGACAAGGCACAATACTTAATAACAAACATTCCTTATTACTTAATCCGATCTCATTATCAGATCTAAAATAGAGTAACAGCTTTGCCGACAACATCACAATTAACAACGATAAAAAGTTTGCACTAAAATATACGACTAGCATAATGAATAACTGGCCTTCAAATTTTTGATCATAATTATATGTAATAATAGACAACGCCAAGTCTGCAAGTGTAGTGATCAGCGTAAAAAAGATAATGTGATAGATCCTTTGAGCCATTGATCCGTAGAACGAATACAGTATACAGATACTCAAAAGAACAACAAATAAAAACAACTTAACCATAGAGTTTGTATCACTAGACAATAATTTTATTACTCCCATAGCGAGAAATGTTAAGGAATAAAATTTATACTTTGAAATTCTGAGGTTAAGGAATCCATTGAAATAAATAGAAATAGATGTTACCTGAACAAGCGTATAGAGAATAGCTAGAACTGCAATGCTAATAACCTCAATATTTCTCAATAGCCAATCCTCCTTTTTATGAAGTTGTTATAAGCATCTTTAACTACCTTTCTCTGACCTCTACTAATTGCGAAATTTTCTTTATTGGTGAGAATAATATCGGTTCCCGAAACAATATGTACATAATTTAGATTCAAAATGGTGCCTTGATTTACTTTTATAAAGGACAAGGGATCAAGCATTTCTTCAATCTCTTTTATCGTGCCATAAAATGAAAACTCGTCATCAACGGTTACAACATGTATAATCCTACCTTTCTCAGATGAAATGAATAGAATCGTCTCACTTTTGATTTGATAGTTAAGATTTTGAGTTTTGAAGAATAAGTACTGGTTATTCCTTCTAACCTCATCGATGGCGTGGAGTAATATTTTGCTTATATGTTCGTCTTGAATAGGTTTAAGTATGTATCGAAAAGGTGAAACTTCAAAGCTTTCCATGGTGTAATTGTCATAGCTGGTAACGTAAATGATAATCATATTTTTATCTATTTTTCTAATTTCCCTAGCGACTTCGATTCCATTTAAAAATTCCATTTCAATATCTAAGAATAATATTTGATACTCTTCGTTTCTAGCTTTTAAAGCATTCAACAATGATTTTCCGGATTCGTAAATGTCTATATCTAGCTCAACGTTTTGATACTTACCTGCACTATCCATAATAATCTTCTCTAACTTGGAACTATGTAATTGCTCGTCGTCACAAATGCAGATTCTAATCATTCCTCTAAACTCCCTTTTTAAATAAACATATTATTTTGAAAATAATACCTTATTAGTAATAATTCAATAAAGAAGATCAGTAGTCCTTGTAAATAAAAAAGACGACCGAAGTCGTCTAGTAAATGCTTATTAATCGATTTCATAGCCAACGGTAAATCTTGAACCGCACAACTCATACCCGATCTGAGTGTATAGCCTAATAGCTTTCTTATTATCACCGTGCGTGCCCAAAGTGGCGGTTGTTTTTCCCTGCTGTTTTAGATAGTTCAGAGCGGTGCAGATGATGTTACGAGCGACACCTTTTTTCTGCCATTCAGGAATGACGAATACATTCTCCGTTGCACTCCTCTCGTCCGTGATTCTCCAGGTTGAGGTGTTGCCGATCAATTGATCGCCATGAAACGCGCAGAAATTAACGATTTCGGGAGATCCCTGCATCCACCCCAAATGGTTCAGACTCCACGCCACACCGTCAAAGGCTGCGAGTTCAGCATGACGATATTGTTCCTGAGCTTCACTATTGTTCAGTGCAGTTGGCTTCACCAGAACCCCTTCTGGTAAAGGATACTTAGGAATCTCCCTACTCAAGTCAAATTTAAACACGACAATCGTATCGCAAATCGTAAATCCACGCGCTAGACAGAAGCTCAACTCTTCGAGATCATCTGTGTCGAGATATTGAGCCATGATAATGCGCTTCTCTTGATACCCAGCTTTAATTTCTCTGGCCCGTCCGATTAATGCTTCAATCAGTGCAGCTTTGATACCTTCATCCTCGGCATTCTCTGCAAATATAATTTCGTAATTAAGATATCGTTTGAAGTTTGGGTCTTCATCATGTCCAACCGCATGAAAAGTATCATGCTCCATCAGATGAGCAACGGCCAGAACCTCTCCGTCGCCACTCACTGCACAGAACATATTCCGCTTATCCAGATCTCCATGATACAGATATAGCATTTTTAGAACAAAATCCATGCTTTCAATTTGCTCCGCATCTTCATCCTTCGGATTTCGGCTTACAAAGTCCCTCATGAATAAACATCGTCTCCAATCTTTTATGGCGCTGCAAATCATTTCTTAGTTAAATAATGGATGAGGCAGGCCATGCTCAGCAAGGGAGAGTTTAGTTATAGTCATTGTTGCGAGGGATATTGTGAACATAAGCATCGGCAGGATAGCCACAGCTTGAGCTTTTTATTCAATCTTACTAGTCACCAATAGTTCTAATAATCGTGTCATACGGATCTAATTCCAGGGTTTGTTGTCCATATTCCGTATGAATCGTAGTGCTTTGAAGCTGATCGCTATTGTTAATGACCACGAGTATTTTGCTTTCCGGATAATAAGCACACTCTGTATATAAGTTGTCCGTAATGTACTTGGTCTCCGTGAACTCATTACCCGCAAAACGAATCAAATTCAGCAGCAATCTTGTATTCTCAAAGCTGAAGGTGAAAGAAGGCAGATAGATCCCCTTTCCTTTACCGAAAGCATGGGTGGACAGTGTTATTAGACCATCCGTTTCATTCACAACCGCTGCTGCTCCATCGGTAAGATAAATGTTATTTTTGGGTGTTATGCTAGCCCCAATAGGCACTAAACCAAGCTCATCCTTCACTTCATATGTCCATTTTCCATGCGCTACTCTGGAGCCTGTATCCTCATCTACACCAAGCAAATGTGCCATTCTGAAAAAGCTGTCATACCCTTCAAGCGCTGAAGGCTGATTCACGCCTATAAAAGTACCACCTTCAAACACCCACTTTGTCAGTAAGTCCACACACTTGTTGTCCCTCCAGCGTTCTCCACCACTCCATGCTGAACCAGCCGATCCGGCATTGATCACTACATCACAATCTTTTAAAATTCCCTGACGGATATCCTCAAAATCAATGAACTGTACTTCAATCGGCAATCCGGATAAAGCCTCGTTGATATGAATCAAATCATGCATATACGTTTCATGGAAATGCCCGGACAAAGTCCACGATCTCCATTTGCCCCAAGCGTGCAGAATGGCCACCTTCGTCTTAATGTGATACGGTTTGCCTTTATGATGCAGCTCTTTAATTTCTCTGAATTCACCCGCAATCTTTTCGATGTAATCACAAAAATCCGGATAAGGCTCTACAAGATGCAAATATCCACCCAATCCAATTCGATCTATAGGCTCTCTGAGCAGAGCACGCCGAATATTGATCCAATATTTTTTGGCATCTAGTGTAGGGTTCCCTCCCTCCATAAAGGTAGGAAGACCACCTAAACCAACCGGAAACAAGTAGGGATGCAGCCGAATCTCATGGGTATCTACTTTTACACCTGAACACATTCTTGCCTCGAACCCTGAGAACACACATTTAATCATCCCGTCGAAGCCAAACTCCTCGAAACGATCATTGTAAGGCTCCATGCCAACCCAACTGTCATCATAGAAGACATATGCCAGCTTGTCGTACCCATGCACAATATCAATTAATTTCTTACTAAATTCGATGACAAAATCATTGATAAATGCCATCCAGTCCAGCTTGCGCTGCTGCGGCGGGATATGACTGACACGATATTTTCCACCATTCACAAAATCCTCGGCCGTGAGCGAATACCCATATTTTTGAGCAAACAGATCAAGCGCTCTTGAGCTTACCGTAAAATCATATGAACCCCAGTCCGAGAACAAATGGCGATTGCGCTCATTGCTGCCCCAGATCCAGGCGAAATTATAAAATAGGGACGTAAACCGAACCACCGTTGTTTCCTTATGCTTACGGCACCAATCTTCAATCCAATGGAGCAAATACTTTTGCGTTTCAACATAGATGGGATCAATCTGCATTAAATGTTCTTTTTCCCAGTGATTCGTGGTGTGATTGTACATGGAGATCTCTTCCCAAATCCGGTAGACCATGAAGCTGACCGTATATTTATGCCAAGGCGCAATTCCAGTAATGACTACATTTCCTGATTCCCGTTCATAATTCCACTGTTCTTTTGGAACCTCTTCACCAGTAGTTCGGTCAAAAACCTGCCAGTACTTAAACGCCTCTTTGGAATCATTTACTCGGAATTGCTCAGCGAAAAAGTCCTCCATCAAATAGATGGATAAATAATCTTCGACCGCTACCTTCGGATTAGTAATTAAAAAGCTTTGCTGTAGCTTATCAGGGTTTTGAGATGCCCATTCATTATGATCTCTGATGATACAGATTGTAGAATAAATGCCGTATCCTGCGTTGATAATCTCATCGGACAACTGTGTACCGTCACTGTCACGGATGACATCGGCACCCCACCGTTCAGCTAACTCTAAGGTCAGTGCCTCATAACCGGATTCGCCCGGTAGTGTAAAGGCCCCCGTTGTTTGCTTGGACAACTTGGATCCCTCCTATTTGAGCATATCGGACAGAAACGAGAGTGCTAAGCCTTGGCCCCAGCCTTGAATCCAGTCTTTTGGAATATTGCGATAGCCTTCCCGGTCTTTCATAACCGCTGTTCCACCCGATACACCCAGTACTCGTCCATCCTCGCTGATATTGCTTAGAACACCCTTCAGGGCCTTTTGCACATACTTGGTATGCAGCGGGTTGCCGTTATTGATCATTGCAGCCGCTATCCCGCAAGAGGCAGATACTTCTTCATAAGATTCTTCGTCATCAAGCACTGTCCGCCACAAGCCGTTCTCCGTTTGCACAAGCTTGAGTGCCGCCAATTGATCGCGCAGCGAACACTCCACGTCCATACACGCCGGATACAAATACCATTCTTTCAAAAGCTTTTTGACTTGCGACATGGTATATGCGCCCCAAGCATTTGCTCTGCCCCAATATAGTCCGGACATATGATCCTGCTTCACATTATTGTAGCCATGGTACCAGAGGCCGCTGCTAGGGTCTTGCAGGTATTTGATATGCCAGTAATATTGATTCAGGGCATCCTGGATCATTTCCTGATCGTTTAATTTACTTCCAACACGGAGCAGAAAAAACGCCGCCATAAACAATGTATCTGCCCATGCCTGCTCTGGAAAATCATTCGAAATAGAAACGGTATGCTGCAGCACATGATCTCCGAATCTGAGCGCATGGTTCTGCAGATAATCCACCTTGCTCATTACAATATCCCAATATTTCTGATTGCCTGTTTCTTCATACAAGGTGATCAGCATATGCCCCATGGCACAGGTGTTTACCGTCCAGTCCGGCAGGCCCAGCTCAATATATTCATCTGCCCACTGGACAAGCATATCCAAATACTCTTTATTACCTGTCGTTTTATAAGCTCTGGATACCCCATAATAAGCCACACCACAAGGCCAGTCCCATGTTAAATCCATCGTCATTGTTTTTCTAACGACTTTGTCGATAACGCTTAGAATCTCTTCTCTGTCATAAGTTAATTGAAGCATCTTGATTCTCCTCTCTTTCGCACACGCCCCCATTGGCGCTGAGAGCTGTCCGTCCTATGTAAACGCTTTACTAACTCTATTGTAAGGAGTAAAATGGTCTGATTCTAAGCATATTCATAACTAAATTGTGCAATTTCAACCATTAACTAGTGGTTCTTATATTTCGGGATTGGCCGTGACTACAGAGAATGTTTGGACTTCCGGCCGCTGTTGTCTGCAGATTTCTTGATTTTATACCGCTCTTCGCGGTGGAAATCTGCAGACAAAGGCGGACGCTAACGCTCCTACAGTTCCAAACTTCTCCTCCGCCACTTTTTTCCTAAATTGTATAATATCAAGTTCTCTTTATATAGTTGAATTTGATATAACGTTAACCTATAATCTACTCAACCTACGTAATAAGAATGGGAGTATTGAGAATATGCCCAGAAAAAAGAAACCCGTCATCGAATATCGCCACTACAGCTTGCCGATAAACTTCCCTATTCTACTGTTAAGCGGTGAACGTTGGAAGATTTCCGATATTAAAAGTGAGCATCTCCATTTCCATAACCATTTAGAGATTGGCATTTGTCATTCGGATAGCGGCATCATGGAGATCAAAGGTGAATCCGTACCCTTTAAAGCCGGAGATGTGACCTTCATCCCTAGGTATCTGCCTCATACCACGTATAGTTCGCCAAATGAGGCCAGTCTTTGGTCTTATATCTTTTTCTCGCCAGAGGAGCTCTTTCAGCATTCATTCAAAAGCGCTTATAGTGACTTCGAGCCAAATTTGTGGGCGATCAAGGGAAAGAATTGTATTTTGAACAAGGAGGAACATCCCAAGGTTTATACCCTTGCGACATCGATTGTAGAGGAATTGAAGCACAAAAATCCTTACTATCAGGAAAGTGCTTACGGCTTACTATTATCCCTTTATATAGAACTGCTTAGAATTCATTCGCGGAATGAACCCTTAGTAGAGCAAGAAACAGAGCATAACCTGAAAGGAGATTTTGTCATCTCTCCGGTTCTGGAATACATCACTAAAAACTACATGATGCCGATTACCATCAATGACCTAGCTGATCTGTGCCATCTAAGCACCACTCATTTTCGCAGAAAATTCCATGAGATCATGGGGACTGCACCTCTCGATTTCCTAAACAGCACCCGCATTGAAGAGGCCTGCAAGCAGTTAAAAAGCACGGATGCTTCCATCCTCTCCATCTCTGAACAAGTCGGTTTTCAGTCTATTTCCAGCTTCAACCGATGTTTCTCCAAGCTTATGGGCGAATCTCCCAAACAATGGCGTAAAGCCGCACATTCCGAAACCCAATCTGCAAAAGCATCTATATTGGAGTTTACGGGGTGGGTATAGGGAAAGGGAGTCCCTGTTACTTCACTTCACAAAATCTACTTAACACATGAATGATTTGCTCCTTGCTCATAGGGGCGTCGTGCCCTGGGATATACGTAGTGAATGAAAGATTTTTTAAAAACTCAACATATTCCTTCATTTTTATGGGATCAATTTTACCTTCTCCATGATAATAATCTCCACTATGTGCATCACCTGCAAATAAAACCTCTGCTTCTTTAACATATACAACACAAGAGTCGGCTTCATGCGGCCCTCCTACCTTGAGGATTTGGCAAGTGATGCCCCCTAAATCCAATGTTAAAGAATCCTCGAAAATAATCGATCCTGTGCTGACCGAAATCTTATCGAACGTATCATATTCTTTGTTCATACAGTTATAGGCGAATTCTATTTCTTCTTTTGTCTCTAAACGTTTTATAACGGACTCTTCATCCCATTTCCACGCTTTCAATCGTTTTAGTACCTCATTCGTTGCTGAAGATACTATGGTTTCCCCTTCAAAGGCATGCATGCCAAAGGTATGATCCCAATGCCAGTGCGTAATCAAAGCATATTTGGGACGAGGTAGATTGTGATCATCCAAACCCTTTATAAAGGCATCAAAATGCGATTTTGAATTTCCACAATCAATCATAATTGAAAAGTTCTCACCTACAACATATCCCAAAACAGGTCTGTCTGTTTCTCTAACATTTTCTAAATAATAAATCGATTCATTTATTTTTTTTAGTTCCATAAGATTGTTTTCTCTCCTTTAGATCAACGTGTTATTTTGTAATTTAATAATGGATCCGCAAGACTTTTTGAGCAAGGGAGAGTTTAGTTTTAGGCGTTCTCACCAAGAGCACAAGTCAATCCAACTCCAAAAAAAGAGAGTCGCCCGGTAGCCACTTTTTTATGGCTACTAGGAGACTCCCTCACAATTAGGTTTTTGCTATAAGGTTATTTCGAATTCTTCATAGTTGTCGAACGAACTTGGAATGCTCCGTTTTTGTAAGCAAGAACAGAGGTTTCTACGCCTTTAATTACGGAAGTAGCTTCACCACGAATCGTTTTTGTTGCAACAATCTCATAGACTCCGTTTTTATCTACATCAGAAGCCTTCATTGTATTGTAGAGCGAACGTTTGCCATTCACTTTCACGTATTCGTTTAGAAGAACTTTAACACCACTGTCTTTGAAGGATACTACGTAAGCATTGGTGCTACCGCTGTTACCGCCAGAGTATACAGTAATCATGACATCTTGAGATTTATCACCATTGAAATCGCCAACGAAGTTGATCTTTGGTTGGTAACCCGAGAAGTCTTTGATATTACTGTTGATCACTTTTTTAGTCTTACCTTCTAGAACGACGATGTTGATATCTGTAACCAGACCACCATTAGCGGCATCCTTGTTACCAATCAGTAAAACATTATCCGAAACACCATTACCAGTTACATCAACTTGTTGTTTCGCTAGCAAAATCGTTTTTGCTGTTGTTGTAATCCCCTTAAGCTCAAAGCGTTTGCCAACGGTGAAATCACTTGTTGTAGTTGATGGTGTAGTCACTGGCTTGCTATCGGATTTAATGGTTTCTGTACCCACAACCTTGAAAGCACCGTCTTTAAAAGTAAACGTTGTTTTTTCCTCACCTAGAACTATAGCTTCAGCGTCACCGCGAATTTTTCTAGTTCCCACCAGATCATATACACCATCTTTATTAAGATCCACTTGCTCTAAAGTGTTGAAAAATGCTGGTTTACCATCCACAACAGGTTTTACACTCAAAAGCGGTTGTACCTTATCACCTGTGAAAGACAATATGTAAGCATCTGTCGTACCATTGTTACCACCGGAGAATGCTGTAAACATTACATCATTTGCTTTGTCCCCGTTAAAATCACCAATCCATTGAATTTCTGGTTTGTAGCCATCGAAACCGCTGATTTTTGCATCTTTCAATGTGTTTGTTTTGCCATCTACAACAACCAGGTTGATGTTGCTTACATAACCAAGCTCATCTGCTTTGTCACCGATCAGATAGATTTTATCTTGGACACCGTCTTTATTAACATCGTTAACTTGTTTTCTGATAAGAACAGTCTTATCTGTTGTGTTAACACCTTGCAATGCGAAAGGTTGGCCAACAGTCAGTTCACCAAGTGCAGGTTGTTTGAAGGGGTCTTCTTTAGTAGTTTCTGTTTTGCTAACTTGGAATTCGCCGTTTTTGTACGCAAACCATACTTTTTCATAGCCTGTTACCACTGAAGTAGCTTCACCATGGAGGATTCTGATTCCAAGCAGTTCGTTCACGCCATCATTTTCCACATCGACTGCTTCTAATGTTCTGAATAATGCCCGTTCGCCTTTCACCTTCAAATCCCCGCCCAGAATAATAGAAGGGGTATCATTCTTGAAAGTTACGATTCTAGCATTGGTAGAACCTTGGTTGCCACCGGAGTACGCAGTAATCATCACATCAAGTGCATGGTCATTATTGAAATCACTCACATAGCTGATTTTCGCGTTCGAACCACCAAAGTCTTTAATCCCTGCGTTTAACACTTTGTTTGTTTTGCCGTTTACAACGATGAGATTAATGTTGTCGAAGTCAGGAGATTCATTTTTGTCGCCGATGAGATATAAAGTGTCTTTCACGCCATCCAAATCAAGATCAACCGTTCTTGTTGCTATCAATACTGTATTGGCGTTCGTTTTAACACCAGCTAGTGTAAATTTTTGTCCAACTTGATTAGCGGATGTTGCTACGGTTGAACTGGTTGGCGTTGTGACAGGATTGGCCATTGCTTGAGATGAGAAAGATGCGACTGCTGCTACACATAATGCAACGGATAATGTTTTCTTTATTTTCATTGTGTTACCTCCGATGGTCTTTTAAGGTTGGTGTCGATTACAGACTTATTATAGTCCTGCAAACCTAGGACAGTGTTACGGTAAGGTAACATTATCCTATTGAAATAAAACAATAAATAAATAAAATATCCATATCAGAGGAACTTCAAGCACTAAATAATGCCAATTTCTTTTGGGGATAGCGGTCGCAAACTCAATAGAAACGCTTTCATCGGCTATACTATGGGATTTGAGCTACCCTACTTTTTTTTAATAGTTTGATAACAATTCTGTAAAATCAGTTTGATCCAATTAAAGTACAAACCTATTCGACGGCTATAACAGTTACAACTCCTCCGACAAGACGATCTCTTCTCCTTGTTCTTGTCTGATTCTAATATTTTCTTTTCCCCAAGAACACATAACGTCAACGATCTTATTGGCTGTAACCCCATATTCCGTCAGGCTATATTCAACTTTTGGCGGCATCTGCTGGATCAGGACCTTTTGTGAGATGCCCTGAATATTGCGCTGCAATTCACACCGGACATCAATAAGCAGATGATCAAAGCTTTCCACTTTCCACCGATGATTTCTAGTGTTGCCTCTATCCCTAGATTATATTGTTTCATAGAATAACAACTCGTTCATACAGATCTAATTAAATTACCCAAAACTTCATTTTTTCATATATTATTTCGTGAGTCTAGTACGTACTTCAAAGTAACCATCTTACTTTATTGTGTGTATTTTCTTTTTTAAAACCTGCAAGATAATGATGATATTCATAAAAATAAGGCACAGCATTTTGAAGAAATACGCTTAATATAGGCCTGGAATGGAGATTCATTATGAAAACACTGGTGATTGTGGCACATCCCAACCTTGAGAATTCGAGGGTCAATCAACGCTGGAAAGAAGAGCTACTGCAATATCCAAACGATATTACCATTCATGAGATTTATAAAGAGTATCCTGACTGGAATATTGATGTTCCTAGAGAGCAAAATCTAATGGAAGCCTATGACCATGTGATCTTTCAATTCCCTTTGTATTGGTATAGTTATCCGCCATTTCAAGCGAGCGATGAAGAAATTAATACTAGTGCAAAAGAATATATCCACTATATCTTTAAGTACCATATTTGATACAAAAAGGGCTATCCCAAGTCTTGATCAAAGACTTTAAGGATAGCCCGCTATTAAAAAATCTAAAGCGTTTCTGTAGTGAGTGTAAATCCTTCGATCACAGCATCTTCGTCAACCTCAATCAAAATGCAGCGTCTACCTTGATAATTCACTTGCTTCACATATTTCAAATCCTGTGGACTGACCGAAATCGTAGCTACCTTTGTTTCGATCTTTATCGATTTTGTAGTGAATTTCGGCATCACACTACTTGCCTTCATTTCATAGTGCTTATCGTCTACGATGGTTTCAAACGCACGTTCCACTTTTTCCATCGTCACGTCTTCAACGCCGCTTACCTTCAGCACACGTTCTACATCTCTATAGTCAAGTTTAGGAGGTTCTTCTTCATCTTGATTAGTTTCAATGACCTGGTGGATTTCCTCGTACAGCTGAGCAATGGTGGTCGCGTCAAGTTGATCGCCCGCCACTTCCTTCACGATATCTTCGAAAATAGCTCTCTCTTCCAGTGCCGTCACGGATCTTTCAGCGTTCAAGACCTGCTCGATGAAATGCGGATCTGGAAAATTCGATTTTCCCGTACAATACAGAATGCGGTTCACATCGGAATAATTATCCGTCACGCTTGGGTAAAAGAAGCCCTGCTCCGGCGTACTTAACTTGACGATCGGATCTACAATGACGTTGTACTTGAATTCCCTTTCCACATAATCAAATAAGAGAGCTTTCCGTTGCTTCTCCGTGGAATTCACGCTGCATAGAATAAACGGATGCGCGAACATTTCGTTTTTCTCACTTTCCTCGGCTTCATCGTTTCTATCCTTGGTCGGGCGGTAATACTGTCCGCGAACAAAAGTGATCACCGTATCCCGTTCATAATGAGTATCCGCCATCATTCTGTCCACCAACAGCAGCATCAGGTCCTGCCATTCATCTGGATCCCCTGTCACCAAAGCTTGGTGAAGCATCACCTGCGCTGGTTCCTCCGCTTCCGCCTGAAACTTCAACTCGAACAATTTCTGATCCAGTTCGCCGGTCAAGAGCTTTTTGAAATTGCCCATATACAGCTCCTGCTTCTCTCTATCCACCATTCCAAACGGCAGGCGCTCCCAATGATAGATCTCGTTACTTTCCTTCATAATATACACGTTGAGAATATCGTAAATATTCATTAAATCGTGATCCAGCTTAAATTGCTTGCGTATATGCGCGACTTCTTTCTTTATCATGATTCGTTAGACAACTCCTAGGAAGATAAATTGGTCTTTTCAGTATAAAGGATAAAAAAAACCTTCGCTATACTAGTTGAACTTAAGATTTTTCTATTAAGGTAAGTTCGTGACTCCGGTGAATGTTTGGACTTCCGGCCGCTGTTGTCACCAGATTTCTCGATTATTACCATGTTTCATGGTTGAAATCCGGTGACAAAGGCGGACACTACGTTCCTACAGTTCCAAATTTCCCCTCCATCACTTTTCCTTTTTAGAATGTTTTTAGTTCAACTTATATAGAAGGTTTTTTTATACGTGCTCGTTGTAATTAATTTATCGCATGCTCTAATGCATAGTCTTCAAGCGGAATATCTACCTGTTGATCCATGGCTAGCTTGGCTAGCTGCTCACCAAGAAAGGGTCCCATCGTTAATCCGGATGAACCTAGTCCATTAGCAACAATTAGTTTATTCCATCCTTGAACCCTGCCCAACACGGGCAGAAAATCTGCTGTAAATGGACGGAACCCTACTCTTATCTCATTTAGGCTACAATCCGCAAGACCGGAAGCCGTTTGAAGACCTTTATTTAATATTTCTTGCATTCCTCCTGCGGTTACAGCAGTATCATAACCTACTACATCATTTTCGTGAGTAGCACCTACCACGATATTTTGATCCGCAAATGCAAGGATATATTGATCTGTAGGCGGCATTACCACAGGCCATTGCTCTGTACTCGCTTGTTGAGCAAGCTTCAAGTGCATAATTTGAGCCTTCTGATAACGCACCTGGAGCATGATCCCAAGCGGATGTAGCAAAGCGTTAGACCAGGCCCCTGCACACACAATGACTTCATCCGCTGTGAATGTCTGTTTTCCTACGCTAACCCCTTTAATTTCATGATCATCATGCTCAAGAATAGCATCTCCCTCAATCATCTGCGCACCGTTACGCTGTGCCGCCCTTAGCAAAGCATCACGTAATTCACGTCCATCCACTCTTGCTGCACCCGATACATGCAGCGCATGATAACCTTCCGACAATAATGGAAACTTCTCTTGTGCTTCAAGATCCGTCAACATCGTAAGCTCACCTATTTCAGGGGCGTCCTCTCTGCGCAGTTCCGCTCTTTCTTTCATCGCGAGTAACTTTTTCAAATCCTCATGAATACATATCGCTCCAACTTTTGCGTATCCAGTCTCGGTTTCTCCAGCCTCTTCCAACTCTTGAATAAGTGCCGGATAAAAGCTTGCTCCCGCCTTAGCAAGACGATACCATGCTTTGTTTCTGCGTTGAGACAACCATGGACAAATAATCCCTGCTGCTGCATCCGTTGCTTGTCCAACATCCTTACGATCTATAATGATGACCTCAGCACCTAACTTACTTAGCTGATAAGCTGCTGAAGCCCCTAATATCCCTGCACCAATTACAATAACCTTGTTCATGTCCGAAGTCCCTTCAGTTATTCATTTTTTTAATCATTCACTACTTATCCATTGTATCTTAAATTTGACATTTATAATGAATTATCGTACTATAAACCTCACTCAGTTAAAAGTACTTTAATTAGAGTACTAAAATAAAAGTGTCATTCAGAAGAAAGAAGGTATACAGTTGAAGTTTTCACAGTTTTTGAAGTCCAAAGGAGCCATTGGTTCTATTTTTATGGGTGTGTTCTATGCCATTGCGATGCTTGGTATTTTCTTACCAGGGTATACAGCACTTCCAGGGAACATGGATGATTTAAAAATTGCTATCGTCAACGATGATGCAGGTAAATATGGGGCTCAGATTTCGAGTCAGTTTTCGGAGAGCTTACCCTTCAAAACGATAAAAACCGATGTATCGAATAAAAAGGCGATGGATGAATTAGAGCATAATAAGTTAGCTCTAGTTGTCCATATTCCAGAAGAATTTTCCGCCAACGTTCAAAGCGGTAAGGTATCCGCAAGTATTGATTTCACAGTCAACGAAGCCTCTGCCACCATGGTATCTTCAGCCATGTCTTCCGTTGTAGGAGAAATTAACAAACAATTAAGCGCGAACTTCTCAGAGCAAACCGCAAAAGGTGTGTTAATGAACTTTAACGTACCAGAAGAACAAGCCACCGCAATGGCTACACAAATTGAGAATAGTTATGTCGGGAATTATGTTGTCATCAATGATGTTCCGGACGGCATGCACAACAACATGCTACCTATGTTCTTAACTATGGCTGGTTATGTTGGGGCAATGATTGCCTCCATGCAATTAGTTGCTTCTTTTAAAGCGAACCGCGGGAAAGCAAGCAAGACAAAACTGTTTATGTTCGTTCAATTAACAGCTTTATTAATCGCTGTATTATCAACAGTCGTTGCTTTAGCCATTGCATTCTCTATTGCAGATGTAGACCTATCCTTACTGTTACCAGTTGCTGCTCAGCAAATTCTAATGTATATGGCTGCATTTAACGTGTGTGCGATTATGGTCTTCCTAGTTGGCGAAGGCGGTATGGTCTTAAATATTCCAATCCTGCTCATGCAAACCATCGCCAATGGTGCTACCATGCCTCGTGATATGATGTATACACCATACGATTGGTTCGGCCGCATTACACCGATGTATTATTCTGTACAAGCTTATTTGGCACAAATGTTTGGTTCCATCAGTCCAGCACCCTTCTTATGGGGATTAGCAGGCGTATTTGCCGGGGCTATGATGATTAACATTGTAATCGTCCGGTTTGTTCATAAACCTGTACCTCTGACTAAAGAAACTATACTGCCCGTTGAAGTTAAAAATACAGCTGAAATAACCGCCTAGGTTTGGTAAGATAGAGTTTAGCCAACAATTAGGAGTGGGTTCTGTGATGTCAATTCAAATTTATATCTTAAGTAAGTTAATGGATGAAAATAATTATCCTTATAAATTAAAAAAAGAACTATCCACCCCTATTCCATTTGATAAATTGCTCAATCTATCTGAAAGCAAACTATATTATCACTTTGAATCTCTTTCGAAACAGGGCTTAGTTGAACAGGTAGAGATTATAAAAGAAGAACATCGCCCAGACAAACAGGTGTTTTCCATTACCGATAAAGGGCGCAAGCAGCTCCCGCTCAAAATTTATAAGGTAATAGAAGATGCAGAATCTATTTCAGATATGATTGTCGCTCTTGTGAATCTTCGTTTTGTAGAGACTGATAAAGTGATCCCGATTATCGAGAAGAAAATTGAACAGTCACTTATAAAAAAAGATCAATTAAATCAAATTTACCATCAAATAGATGTAGTTAGCTCCACTCGTGAAGTCGTAGATTTCATGGAAAGCTACTACGTTTCTCAACTTGAGCAATCTATACACTGGTGGAAAGTTCTTTTAGAAAAGCTGAAAACGAAAACGATATAAAAAAGAATGCCTTGGATTATAGCATAATCAAGGCATTCTTTTTTTATATCCAGCACCAATCGCAAAGCTTTTTTCAATTATTCACTTTTAATCAATAAATATAAAAAGTATGGGGCACCGATTAAAGCCACGATTACTCCTGCTGGTATTTCAGTATTGGCTACTACCATTTTACCAAGTGCATCTGCAATAACAACTAATCCTCCACCTATTAATAGGCATGCGGGAATCATTATTTTATGACCACGAAAGAGTCGTCGAACTAAATGTGGAACCACTAAACCTACAAATCCAATACTCCCACTAACGGCAACCGCTGGTGCCGCCAATAATACACTACATACTAAAAACCAAACGCGATATTTATTTAAAGATACCCCTAAACTAATGACTACAGGATCGTTAAGCCTTAGCACATCCAATATAAGATGATTCCGAATTAATAAAGGCACAATAATAAGTAACCAAGGCAGCATAGCATACACGTGACTCCAATTGCTATTCCCTATGTTCCCTGCCAGCCACACTTTGATCATCTGATATTGCGAAGGATCTAGTACGAAGGTTAACACAATCATAAATGCGCTAATCGCAGCTGCAACAGCAATACCTGTATAAATTAATCGAATGGGAATAATGCCTTGATTGCGATCATAGGAAAGCAAAAATAAGAGCGCCACAACGATAAATCCGCCCAATAGGGCGTACAAGGGCTGAACATAAGTATGTAAGCCGGTAGAGCTATTTTGTAACAGCAAAAATAACATCATGGATAATCCAGCTCCAGCATTTATCCCCAGTATGCCCGGGTCCGCTAAAGCATTTCGGCTTATAGCTTGTAGCAGCATTCCTGCTATCGCCAACGCGCCACCCACTAGAAACCCCAATATCATTCGAGGAATACGAAACTGAAAAAGTACAAGCTCCTGCCTCGGTGTTCCATTTCCTAATAGGGTCTGCCATAACTCTTGTAAGCTTAAGCTGCTTTGACCAGTAGATACACTATATATAAAGCCTAGCAGTAAAATGATAGCTATAATTATAAATTTCCATCTAAGCTTCACTATAGTTCCCGCCTTTCTTTACGTGCCAAATACAGAAAGAACGGAACTCCAATAACTGCAATTACAGCGCCGACAGGTATTTCATAAGGAGCATTTACGATACGTGCCACTAAATCAGCAAGCACAACAAGGATTGCCCCCAGAACTGCGGATAATGGAATAATATAACGATAATCTACACCCACTATGTAACGTACCAAGTGCGGAGCAATTAAGCCAACAAAGCTTACAGATCCAGCTAAAGCACATGAAATCCCAGCTAACATAAAAGCGGATAAAAGCGCGAGGTTCTTGATAAGCTTAATATTAACGCCTAGCCCTTCCGCTGTCTCATCCCCTACAGATAATATGGTAATCGACTTTGAAATTACGATGGCAAGTAATAGCGCAAGGAGCATCCAAGGCAACATTTGCTGTAAATGGGCTATGCTAATGCCACTTAAACCTCCTCCATACCAAAAAGCCACCTGCTGTGCCACTGAAAAAAAGATACTTATTCCTTCACTTAGGGCAGTTAGCATAGCAGATATGGCAGCACCCGCCAGTACAAGGCGAATAGGTGTCATTCCTCGTTTACTTAATAAGCCAACACTAAAGACTAAACCTGCTCCCAATCCCGCACCTAGAATACAGAGCCAAAGTGTACCTGTGAATGTAAGCGTCGGCAGGAAAACCATAGCAATAACTAACGTGACCCCGGCCCCAGCATTTAACCCAAGAATACCCGAATCCGCTAAAGGATTGCGACTAATCCCTTGAATAATCGCTCCACTTACTGCAAATCCAGCGCCTGTAGACATAGCGGCAAGTACCCGGGGTAAGCGAATCGACTGGATTACCTGATGAGTAGACGCCTTATCATCAAAAGCGATGATCGACATAAATACATCTGCAAAGGGTATTTTTTTCGCGCCAAGGGCCATAGCAAGTACTAATACTCCTATTAATAGGAGGAGCATGAAGATTAGCAATAATAAAAAGGAGAGCTTTTTTTCTCCTGTTAGAGATGATTTCTGAACATTCGCGGCCAATGTTTCCAACCCTTTCCCTTCACTTTACAAAAAGAGCCAGCCAAGGGCCAGCTCAGATGCAAACGAATA
This sequence comes from Paenibacillus sp. FSL R5-0744, assembly GCF_037972555.1. Taxonomy (NCBI): domain Bacteria; kingdom Bacillati; phylum Bacillota; class Bacilli; order Caryophanales; family Paenibacillaceae; genus Paenibacillus; species Paenibacillus sp. FSL R5-0744. The sequence goes on along the minus strand of NZ_CP150228.1, from coordinate 797,582 downwards.
TGATTTCTAACGCAAGTCAGAGGATGTGGTAAGCATAAATTTGACGGCCCGACTAATCGCACCCGAGATTACGCTCACATGCTCCTCTTGAGCAAGCAATGCCCAGCTTACTTCGAAGCTTGGAATGTGTAAGGACATCATGCTATTACATAAATCCAAGCTATCCTTGACCATATAATCCAGCTCTTCTCCACCGGCAATCATAAGCGTTTTAGGTAAATGACTTAACGTATTGCTGTGTAAATCAGCTTTAAAATTCTCATACTCATTTAATAATGCGTAATCATTCCACCAGATGGAAGCACTGCTTGCAATATAATGCGAAAACAAGGTAGGTTGTGTAAACAAGGCATGCAGAACAAATAATCCGCCAAAGGAATGACCAAACAATGCTTGCTTCTGCTCATTTATAACGAACCGCTGGGCAATGGCTGGCATTAACTCTTTTTCAAAAAAAGCAAGCAGCTCATCTGCCCCGCCAAATTCTGGCCAAGGCTCCCCGTTGGGACGTTTCGGTAAATTCGCAAGCTCGGCTGGCATAGTTAAATCATAGGTCCGACGCACTGTATCAAATGCCTCACCCCCAGGATAGCCGATGCCGACAACAATCGCGGGTGGATATCCTTTGGGCTTACGTGTCAGCAATCGGGTGATTTCAGCAGCGGTTTCAAAAAGTCCATTACCATCTAGCACATAAATGACGCCGTAGCCATCTTTTGCGGGCTCATCTAAAGGTTTGGCAATAAAGATTTCATAGTCCTTATGATTAGCTTTACTCGTAATCAGCATCGTTTCATAGTTGGGCTTTACATACGGTTTGATGATCATGGCTTTAGGAACTTCACGATATCGTCCATCGTCTTTTGATAAGCAATTAATCCGCTGGATCTCCAGTGATCACCATCCACCTCGAACACTTTACCTGCTTGGACTGCAGGCAGCGCATTCCATAAAGGACTAGCTTTAATGTCTGCCAGGAAGGCATCTCCGAGACCATCATTATCATTAATAAAGATGTAATCAGCATCTAAATCAGACAGCATTTCCAGCGAAATATCCGCAGACATTTCACCTTCTACAAGAGTACTTTGAGCAAAGCCTAGCTCACTCAGCACATAACCTCCGTAATGGAAATTACCCACTAAAAAGATCGCACGCGCATTCGCATTAATATAAATCGCTTTTTTACCGGCAGAAACGCTAGCTAACTGTGCTTTAGTCTCTTCTAGCTTTGTATTATAAGCAGCAATAGCTTCTGTTGCTTTATCCTCTAATCCTAGCAATTTCGCAATCGTTTCTGTTGCTTCCACTACGTTACCCAGAGCATTCTTAAACACATAAGTTGGAGCAATTTGCGAGTAGTTTTCATAGACACCATTTTGTGCATAAAACGCCGTTGGGAATATAATTAATTCCGGCTCCAAATCCACTACAGATTCTGGAGAGGGAATACCATTAGCGAAGCTGATTTCTTCTACACCACTTAACGTATCCTGTAGATATTGCTGTGGTCTTTCACCCGTGGACCATTGCGCTACCGGGGTTACACCAAGCGTTACTAAGTAGTCCTCTAGACCAGGCGCATACACCTTTTGTACAGTTCCGGGAATGTTTACTGTATTGCCTACTTGGTCAGTTACTACAAACGCCTCTCTAGCCGCTACTTCCGCTTCTTTTACAGCGGGTTCCTCCGTTGCGCTCGCTTCGCTAGTTGTTGCTGGAGTATCTGTTGCTTGCTGATTCGCTGTATTATTACTGCCGCAAGCTGTTAGTAGAATGGATAATAAACCAACCATTACAACATAACTTATTATCTTTGTATTAAACCCCTTCATGATTGACCTTCCCTCTTTCCTATTTTCTCAATAATAATCATTCTCAGTATTGAGTGTATAAGAGATAGGGCTCATTGACCATGTAACATCTTATGATTCCTCATGTACATTTTCAAGGTATCATCATCACTGCAAGTTCTTCTAGCATCCGCTTTAAAGCCACAGGAGAATATTCGAACCAAGGATCAGAATGAATAACATAGATTTGTTGCTGTTTAATAGCCTCTAACTGTTTGAATCCAGCGTCTCTCTGCAAATGATGCCATGTTGCGCGTGACTCATCATCTGGGCATATAATCGTAAACAGCTTATCTACCTCCAACTCACCTAGCTCATCAAAAGTAATCTCGGCATTATACAGACCAGGCTGCTCATAACTAGATACCGCTCCCAAATCCTGAAATAAAAGATGCTCGATGCCTGTATTGCAATAAGCAAAAATTTGCTGCTGATAGATACGTATAACTAGAACTTTAGGTGGATTTGTGATCCACCCTAACTCGCAACGAACGTCTTCCAATCTTGCCCTATACTGTGTGATCCATTGTTTCGCTTCTTCTTGTTTATTTAATCGGGCAGCAAGTTCAGTTAACGCTATTAAGCAATCTTGTTTATCATCCAGCCAATAGATTGGAAAATGATCCTCTATCTGTTTTACCAGCTCTGACGACAATGCTTTGGGAGAAATAAGAAGATCGATTGGCAAATGCAATAGCTCATTTGGGCTGCAATAATTTTTATTTTGCGTCAAAGTTACCTTATGCTCGATTTCTTGCGACCACAAATTATAGTAGTACGGTGTCCATTTTGCACTTAAGGGTGCAGCAAATGGGATGATTCCTGCCGCATGTAAATACCCCATCATATTCCCAGTTACAACACCGATATTAGATTTTTGCTGGCTAGAATACATCGTTGGGGAGATCCCTTCGACCTTTTTGAACACTCGGCTAAAATAAAACTCATCACTATATCCAACAGCCTCTGCTATAAACTTCAAGCGAACGTCTTCCTTTTGCAATAATTGTTTAGCCTTTTGAATCCGCAGCTGGGTAACAAACTCCATTGGACTTTGTATATATTCCTGTTTGAACGCTGAGGAAAAATAACTGGAACTAAGACCAGTAAGATCTGCTAAATGAGCCAAAGATAAGGGCTTCGTGAAATTCTTTTCTATGTATTTTCTAACCTCACTTAAATCTGTCTTTTGAGATTGTTTTTGCATTCTGTCACCTCTTTACTGCTTATATATTAATACAGCTTGATTAATTCGATGATTGATAATTATTCTCAATTATACTTTTGTTTTGGGAAGCTAGCAATGGTTGGAAGTGTATAGCCTCGTAAAAAAAAGACGCTCAGGGAAATCCCCTCGCGTCTTCTTTATGTGTATCTATGGGCATCTCTACCCTAAATAGCCCTTCTTATTTTGAATCAACAACCGGAACGGAAGCTGGAGCTGCAACTCCCCCTTCATTCTTCTGCAAGTTCTCTTTCACTTCTTCAGTCCCTAAGGACTGTACAGGAGCACCGATGCTGAAACTATCGATGATCTTCCCAAGTGTGGCTTGGTCAAAGTCTTCTTGAGCGTAAAGTTCAATGGTAAAGCCATCTTTTTCCCAAATCACAATTCCATTTGCAAAATAAACCTTAGTCCCGTTAATTACTTCTGTCTTCACTTCTTCCGTAGTACTGATCCCATTGTCGCCGCCCTTGGAGATTAGGAAATTAACAGCTTTATCACCGGAGTTATACTGCACTTCAACCATGCTGGTCCCCTGAAGAACAACATTCACAAACTCATAGTCTGCCATCCAGGTTGGTGCCGGGAAGTTCATTCCAAGCTCTGCACGTGCTTCATCCAGGGTTAACTTAGCTACAACCGGCAATTCAATGGCAACATTCTCCCCGCCTTTCCCCTCTTCAGATGGAGTCATTGACTGTGCAGCCGAAGGGATTTCCTTATCGTATTGCGTGATTTCGAGATTTCCTACTTCAAACTTTGCCATGATTGATTGGAACATATCCTGTGCATAGGAGGTTGCAGAGAATGCTCCACCTAGACAAATTACTGCACTACCAATCACTATTGCATTTCTCCAGCTGCTTTTTTTCATCGTTATCCCGTCCTTTTTCTCTGATTTGAGTTCAAGAGCTCCGTGGTCCAGCTTGTATACTAAACGGTTATAAATTCTTTCTTTGGCGGCAGTGTTATCCTGTTCAACATTCTCAAGCAGTTCTATGGTTTTGCTGAATTTTGTGAGATCATCATTTTTCTTATTCATGGTTGAATCCTCCTGCTTTTAAGGAAATATGCAGTTTCTTCAGACTTCTATGCAATACGACACCAATATTGGACTCACTGACGCCCATGATCTGTGCGACTTCGGAATTTTTCAGCCCAGCCCCATATTTCATTGCAATGATATTACGTTCCTTCTCACGCAGCTTGGAGAGCGCCTTAAACAGTGCTTGATTATTATCCTCACGAATCGCCAATTCCTCCGGAGACGGCTTGGGAAATATGAGCTCCAGCAAAGAATCTAGTGAGGTGTAGCTTCTTTTCTTCTGCCCTCGGAAGTAATCCGTCACAGCGTTCCTTACAATGGCAAACAGCCAAACCTCAAAATTCGATTTTTCTTCTGAAAAGCTGTAATACTTACACATCACCGTCTCAAACACCTGACTGCAGATGTCCTCTGACACGTGGTGGTTATTAATACGATAACTAATATATTTGTAAACACGTTTGTAGTACGTATCGTACATCCGGGTAAATTCCTCTTTTGACATCATGGCACCACGTGATCTTTCGATATTCTTGTAACGGTCCGCAGTACCCTGGATAACTTCCATCTTCACCCTCCTTCCACCTCACCTTCATCGAAAAGCTAAACAAATTGCGCAATTTGTTGTGAAGAAACTTACATAAGTTAATACGTAGAAAAGCCCAAACCATTAACAAATGTTTTGATAATTGTGGGATTAAGAAACCATCATACAACTTATAGTTCACCAAATGGAGACGGAGGACCTTTTTCAGCGATCGTTCATGGGGTTAATAATCACAACACAAAAAAACGCCACCCCGAAAGGCTGCGTTAATGTTTATCCCTTACTTACTGCTCCCCTAGCTTAATTAATTATTTTTGCAGGTGCAAGCTTTAGTAATTCTACATTTAGGCGTTGCTCTGCTTCCTCATCAATACGATACCCATCTGCTTCTAACCGTTCTATTTGCCGATCTAAGAAATAAACCGTATTAAAAATCTCAGTAGCACCTAGCACGGATAATACAGGTTTCAATGCATATTCAATAGCTAGAAGATGACCTAACGAACCCCCAATAGCAATAGGTACAATTCGCTTATCAACCAGCGCTTTTTGCGGAAGGAGATCTAAATAGGTTTTTAAAATCCCCGTATAGGAAGCTTTATAGATAGGCGTTAATATGGCAACAATATCTGCTTCTTCCACTAGCGCATTGGCCCCAAGAATCTCCTCGCTGGCAAAATTGGCCGTAAGCAAATCAATTGCAGGTAGCTCATGGACATAGATCGAATGATGCCCAATCCCCTCTTGTTCTAAAAATCTTCCAACCTGCTGATGGATAGCAGTCAACCGGGACTTTCTAGTATTTCCTCCATTAATAATGACTGCTTTGCTCATTACACATTCCCTCCTGTGCTCGCAACGGTTAGTGTTTTTTCAAATGTGGGTACAACAGGTACAGATAGTCCTAAATTTCCTCGAAGCGTGTTACTCTCATATTCAGTGCGGAATAAGCCCCTACGCTGTAGTTCAGGAATTACCAATTCAACAATATCGTTAAAGCCCTCTGGGAAATGGGGAGGCATCACATTAAATCCATCTGCCCCTTCATTTAAGAACCATTCTTCTAATTGATCTACGATTTGTTCAGGGGTTCCAACGATTTCCCGGTGTCCGCGTGCTCCAGCGATCCGTTCATAAATTGCACGTATGGATTGCAGATTTTCACGTTTGGCAATATCACGAATAATGTTGTAGCGGATACGCGGATTGGTCTCATCTTCAATGGAACTGAATTCCGGAAGTGGTTCTTCGACATCATACCCTGACAGATCAATGTTAGTGAAAGCTGACAAATACGATAATCCTACCTCAGGCAAAATGTAGCTGTTTAATTGCTGCTGTTTCAACAAAGCTTCTTCCTCAGTTTTCGCTACAGTAATAAACACACCCGGCATGATCTTCAAGTCCTCCGGCTTACGTCCATATTTATCCAACCGACCCTTTACATCCCGATAAAAGGTTTGCGCTTCTTCAAGGGTTTGCCATGCTGTAAAAATAACTTCCGCGGTCTTCGCCGCCAGTTCTTTTCCAGATTCAGACGACCCGGCTTGAACTATCACTGGATGTCCTTGTGGTGTTGTGGATGAGTCAAGTGAACCTTGCACTTTAAACCAGGCTCCTTCATGGTCAACGGGATGTACCTTGTCTACATTTAAATACCGGCCTTGTTCCTTATCGATGACTAGCGCCTCAGACTCAATGGATAACCAGAGCTGTTTGACAACCTCCACAAATTCCTCTGCACGTTCATAGCGGGATGCATGCTGCAAATGTTTATCCTTACCAAACAGGAGAGCTTCCCCCTCATTAGCTGATGTTACTACATTCCAGGCGGCACGCCCCTTGGATAAATGATCAATAGCTGCAAATTTACGCGCTACATGGTATGGATCGTTATAGGTAGTCGTCAAAGTGGCCGTTAACCCAATATTCTTAGTTACCGCTGCGAGTGCCGAAATAATAATAACGGGGTCTAGCTTCAATGATGATTGTGCATTTCCCGAAAGCTTTTGACCCAATACATCTGCAAAAAACACCATGTCGAACTTACCACTCTCAGCCGTTTGTGCAATCTCCGTTAAATACTCCAAATCAAATGCCCGACTTGCCCCTGAAGAAGGATGACGCCAGCTTGCTACATGATGACCAGGTAGATTAATGAATGCCCCGAGTTTCATTTGTTTTTTTGTCATGCTAATCACTCCTATTGTTTATTTTTCAACTTATATAGAAAATTATTTAGCAAAAGGATTAAATTCGTTCGTATATAACTCTTCCGGTTTCACTTGGCCTTCTTTAAGCTCCCCATTTGCCACAAGCCAATCAATCCAAACATCGTATTCCGATGGTGTGATCACACCGCCTTTTTCAGAGATGCCCGTACTCTTCCAAAACTTAAGATTATCTGTGGTTTCCTTGCGTTCACGCTTATTAATAATTTCCTCGAATCGTTTAATTACTTCCTCCCTAGGTGTCGTTCGGGCCCATTCAATCGCCTTAGCCACTCCATCTACAAATTGCCTGACGGTATTAGGATTATCCTTGATATACTGATCTGTGAAAAAGTAATCACCCGCAGTAAACTCTGTCCCAAACACATCAATATCCTTGAAAATTTCTGCGACCCCTCCTGTTGTTAAAGCCCGATCTCGGGCAATCCCGCTTAACATAACCACATCGATCTGATGATTTCGCAGAATCTGTTCTGCACTAGAACTTGGGACTGTAACCAAGGTTACTTGTTCAATTTCTTTTTCGGTCAAGTTGCCTTGGCGTAAATAATCTTTAATGACGAATTCCGAATGAGCACCGAGAATATTCACCCCTACCTTTTTACCAATAAAATCTTTAGCCGACTTTATAGCTCCCCCCTCGAGGGCATATGCACCTACATACGTATTTTTATCACTGCCATAGGAGCCAATGACCGACTTTATTTTTACGTTCTTGGCGTAAGATTTAATAATGGCTCCATTGAATGCTGCACCAAAGTCAATTTGTTTCGTCGCGGTTAATTGAATACTTTCTGGACCACCCACGCTGTCACCAATAGACTCTAACTTCAGATCTCCTAAGTAGCCTAAATCGGCAGCTAGCTCTGGGAAAGAGACACTTCCAGGGGCAGACTGATATTGCAGAATCTGATCTTCTCCACTTTTCGCGGAGGACTTACCTTCTGAGCAGCCAGATAAAATACCACTAACCAAGCCTACAAATATAAGCAGTGCTACTGTTTTGTTCATCTCGCTTCTCCTTTTCCAAATGAATTCTATATTTCTATATGACAAATTAATTCAAGCGGTTTAATTGGGATTAATAATAAAAAAATATCATTCAAAATCATCCTTCTATTCATTCACCGGTTGCTTCCATTTAGAAAATTTACGCTCGACTAAGGTCAAGCCTTGGTTGATTAGCAAGCCCAATAAGGCAATGGTTAATATACCGGCGTACATTTGAGGGATTTGGAAGTTATATTGAGAATAAGTGATTAAATAGCCTAAGCCTTCTTTTGCCCCTACCATTTCTGCAGCAATCAATACTAATATCGCCCCTGTTCCTGCCATCCGAATACCTGTAAAAATAGTTGGCACGGATGCCGGCAAAATCACCTTTAGAAATAACTTAAACGACTTAATATTCATGGATTTGGCCGCTTTTATAAGCAAGGGATCAACGTTCCCTACAGCAGCAATCGTATTTAGAAGAATAGGCCATGTGCAAGCAAATAGGACGATCGTAATCTTGGAGGTTTCACCAATCCCTAGCAGCAGCATAAATACCGGAAGTAAAGCGAGCGCAGCCGTATTTCGGAACAACTCCAACACTGGATTTAACAACTCCCTAGCTAATGGATACCAGCCAATCAGTAATCCTAACGGGATCGCAATTATTACCGCTAACGCAAATCCACTGAACGAGCGAATGATACTCGCTAAGAAATGAGTGAATAGCTCACCTGAAGCTATCAAATTCCATAAGGCGGTGATTACCTCAGAAATAGGTGGGAAAAATGCTGCGTCAACTAAGCCCGCCCGTGGTGCGATTTCCCATAGTAAGAACAATAAGACTAAAACAATAGACTGTTTAAACACCTTAAGCACGCCGGAAAAAGAAACAGGATTTCGTTTCTTCAGCTGTAACGTTGAATGAGCAGTCTTTACGGATTCGATGGGAATACCCTCCTTTATCAACTAAATATACGCACCTCTGTATTCAGGTTCATGCAAATAACCCCACACTTCATGACGTGCCTTCACAAAATCAGGATGTGAGCGAATATCCGCATCTTCCAATCGTGATTGAAGCGGAATATCTACAATCTTCCTCACCGTACCCGGCCCTGGTGTCAAGACGACTACTCGCTCCCCAAGATAAACGGCCTCATCAATACCATGCGTAATAAAAATTATGGTTTTTTGGGTCTTCTGCCAAATTCGTAAAAGCTCACTTTGCAGTGATTCTCTTGTTTGGGCATCCAGTGCGGCAAAAGGCTCATCCATTAACAAGACGTCTGGGTTAAAGGCAAGACTTCTGGCAATGGCTACACGCTGCTTCATCCCCCCGGAAAGCTCATGAGGATAACGATCTCCGAAATCACTAAGCCCAACTAATGAAAGAAAATGCCTAACCTGCTCTCTACGTTCGTGCTTTGGGATTCCCTTTGCTTCTAAGCCAAATTCAATATTGCCACGCGCGGTCTTCCATGGAAATAAAGCATACTGCTGAAACACAATACCCCGATCAAGCCCTGGACCTGTTATGGGGTGACCATCTATTAAAATGCGACCTTGTGTTGGTGATGATAAACCGCTGATCAAATCAAGCAAAGTTGATTTACCACACCCGCTTGGACCTACTATCGTTATAAACTCACCTTTTTTTACGGAAAAATCCAACTCTTTTACCGCTGTAAATTGCCCTGTTGCCTCCTTTTGCTTGGAATCTCGGACACTGAAGGTTTTGGTGACACTCTCAAACCTGATTTTTTCAGAAGCAGCCATGGACTTCACCTCTTTTAGTTATTATTCGGATAAGTAAACAAAAAGGCTCAGGTGACAACGACTAGCGTTTGTCCCCTGAGCCTCTGGTTGAACCAGTCAGCATATTCCGTTTTAAACATTTGAATACTTAAATTTAAGTATTTGTAATTTGTATTAATCTGATGGGATTACTATATTTTAATCCGGTGGGATTGTCAACAATAAATTCAACTATACTTAATTAAACCCAATATTGGCATATTTATTCAACGAATGAAATGCTGCATGATGAATGGTGCTACGGACGAAGCTGTAAGCAAGCTGAACAATGTAATTGCATAGTCGTTCAAAATATGCGCGATACTAGATGCCCAAATATTCTTAGTCTTCATATAAGCCCCTGTAAGAACAAGACGTACAAGGCCAATACCTACAAGTGCTTGTACGAGATTCCAATGATAGGTTGGTAGGTGAATGGCTCCGAAGATTACTGCTGTAACAAGAAATGCAATCCAGATTCCCGCTCTGCGAGAAAGCTTGAAATTCACCACACACAATTGCAATATAAACAGGAATGGTAAAATGGTTAACAATTCTTCACCAACAAGTTGAATCCCCATTTTGACAAACATCAATACTTTACCAAGAGAATCAAGTTCTGCAAAGACATTAACTACTGCATCAGCTACAGTATTAACTTTTACTACATAGACTAGAATGAGACCGACAATCGGAGTAGCAATTATATTAAAGATAAAGAACAGCACACCCCACTTAACATCATTCTTTGTAATTTTACGAAACAGGTGATTCGCATGACCCTTAGATGCCCAAATGAATGCAACAAGCGGAATTCCCGTGAACAATATAGGTGCTAAATATTCGTTAACTTTCAATGGTATAAACGGTATTCGAGTGGTCAACGCGATAAATCCCAATACAATCGCTACCATTACAACGAGCCATTTCATAACAGGAATTTGTACAGGTAATTCATTGTAAAACGGGTAATCTAAATTTTCTTTTGCTTTTTTCATGGGTTTCTTCCTCCAAATATCGTACTAAACTCTTGATACCCATAAGTTAAACCACTTATATGAACCTAATGTGAACTGGATGAATATACAGAAAATTTTCAGAAAAAAACCAAAAAAAAATGCCAATCTCCATTAGGAGTGGCACTTATCTATTCATTTGATATTCCTTATTTGCCTGTCGCTTTTCGTTCGCCAAGCAAAGAGTTTAATTGCTCCAACAAATCCCCGCCACCCGTAAAAGATATGGATCCGATTTTCTCGCATATTCTCTCGAGGAATTCCAGCTCTTTCAGTCGGAACAGCGTCTGATTCTCATCCATTAGCTTTGCGGTGTTAAGCAAGCTTCGGGTTGAGGCCGTTTCTTCACGACGAGTAATTAGATTTGCCTGTGCTCTTTTCTCCGCAAGCAGAACGGTGTTAATTATATCTCTCATTTCCCCTGGCAAAATGACATCCTTAACCCCAGCACTCAGGAAATCTACTCCGAACTCTTCACCCTTCTCACGTAAACGGGATAGGACGAACGACGCAACGTCCTCTTTTCGTTTCAGAAGATCATCCAATTTGAGCGTTCCGACATATTCCCGCAGCATAAGCTGAAGCTGGATATGGATTTGCTCGTCAAATGACTTCATTTCCAGAGCACGTAATGGCGTTACGATCTTGTACTGACAAACGAAGTTAAGCCGCAGCGAAACTTTGTCTTCAGTCATGATCTCTTGGCCGATGAGATCCATTTGTTGTTGTCTTAAATCAATCGTCTTTACCACAGTCGAAACTGGACCTCTCCAGAAGTGGTACTTGCCAGGAGGAAGTTCTCGTTGTAATACATGATCATAAAACAGAAATCCAGATTCGTAGCTCGCAATTTCGTAGGACTGCACATTTGCTGTTAGCTTCGCTATAATTGCGCGGTTTACCTCGACAGGCAATTCAGGTTGTCTGATATCTGCATGGAAAAAGGTGTGTTCTTTAAGTATATTCCAGAATGCGTAGACACCAGGCTTAAGTAATTGAACAAATTGCCCGTCCTCATAGTACAGAATATACTCGTGATCTTGTACACGTACGATATCGAGCTCACGCACGAGATCTTCATCATGAAGGAATAACTTCATATCTTTTCCTTCCACATTAAACGGTTTAGCGATATTCAACACCACAACGGTGGATTTTGACCACATTGAAAAGTGATAGCTCCCCGGCATCAGCTTTTTCACATAACTTCCTTTATGAAATAGCAAACCACGTTCGTCAGCTTGAATCGTTACTTTGTTCAACATAATGTTTCCCCCTAATTAGTTCGACCATTGGTCTTAGAATCCCACTGAAGTTCTGGCGGAATCTCGTTTTAGCTAAGCGATTTATCTATTGTTCTCATGGATATTCTCACACTTTAATCTAAGAGAACTTCCTGAAATTTCGCACAAGCGGTATCCACGGATTGCAAAGCCTTACTTCAGTGCACTAAAGCTAGCTGCAAGGGATTCTAGCCTTTGGTCTTTTCTTCAATTTTTCGCTCGATTTAAAGTCGAGTGCTCTACCAGAATCGCGTCCAAGGCGATTGGGGAATCGAACCCCTAATAAGGGATTCTTACCGATCCGATCGTACAGGATACCGTAACATAGCATGCACGGCACTGCGGGATACATCGATATCCGCGCCTCGTTACGACCGTCCAAATAAGAACCAGTGTATGATGAAACGCCATTTGGCGTTTACCATCTTGCTAAATGCTGCCTTACAGGTTCTATAATCGCTCATTTCAGCCTTAACGAACATGGTGAAAGTATTACGACTGCAGATAAACTTTTCCATTACACCCAAATCCCTCCCCTGTTACAATGGAAGAAGATGCTTCATATGAACGGAGGATACCTTTGGCTAAGGAAAGCTTTGATAAAGAAATACAGTTTCTGCGAATGCTGGTGCTTACGAGCGGGGCATTCAGCAGACAACAGTTCGCAGACAGATTGGGGATTTCCGTTCACACCTTTGATAAAACGATCCGACGACTCAAACAAGTAGCTAGCTCCACGCACCAGCACTTGGCGGATGAACAGAGCAGGGAATTTTCCGAGACCTTTCGCCTAAGATATTATGACTCCACCGATCCATTACTCTTATTTCTATTCCGCGCCAAATCCGTAAAGGAATCTGAAAGCCAGCGAGTCTCGCTGCTTCTAGGTGCAATGAATGGACAAGCCTTGACTGCGAAGGATTTATTGGAGATGTGCTGCAGCAGTCTGCCTTCTGATCTACCTTTACCTGACGAAAAGACCATTCGCTCGGATCTCAAATACTTGGAGGAGGTCGGAGTCATTACAAGAGAGCCGGGATCTCGCCCGTACCGGTACCGAATCCAAGACGACTTGATTCGAAGCTTATTGGATGAAGAGCTTATCGATTTATATGATTTTGTAGATGTGATGGCGAACACTCAAGTCCCTTCCGTTCAAGGATATTTACTGCGTGATGGATTAAAAAAACATCTTCTCCGCAATCAAGTTGAGCGGCATGCCGTTGAAGCATTTTTATATAAATATCACTATTACTCGAGGATTTTAGATGAGGCGCATCTGTTTACACTTCTTCATGCAATGCGCCATCGCCGCAAAGTCAGGTTTCTGTATTTCTCACCGAAGTCTGAGAAAAGCTACGCATCCAAAAACACCAATCCCCTGTTTGAACGTGAAGCAGAGGGCAAAGCTGAAAATATGGTTCCACTTAAAATTGTGTACGATCATCAATATGGAAGATGGTATTTGCTCTCATATGATAGACAGGGTATTCGGAAATACCGGATGGAAGGAATTACGCAAATCGAAGAAGCTGAACCTGTGGATGAGATCTGGTACGACGAAAAGAATAAAGAGCTTGTCGAGAAGATTAGGTACAGCTGGTTGATAGATACTGGCCGGCCGGTGACCGTACGTGTCCGGTTTTTTAATCCGGGAGGTTCAGAACCGAACTTCATCAAGGAACGGGTACTCTTGCAGGGACAATGGGGGGAAATTGTGTTTGAGGATGAACATTCGTTTATTTATGAAATCATCGTAAACGGGGTTACTGAAATTAAGCCATGGCTACGTAGCTTCGGTTCTAGCTGCGAGGTTCTGGAGCCCGCTTCGTTTCGCCAGGAAATAATTGCTGAATGGAAGGAGATCCAAGCTTACTATGAATCTGTTTGAGAAAATATTCAATCACCAGATCATTTCCCGATTGGAGGATTCCGGTACTTTCATGATCACTACGCACGAACGGGCCTGGCTTAAGACCATGCTTGAGCATCCCTCGGCAGCTGATGCTTTCACTACGGATACTATGGACAAGCTACGTACTGCCCTTGAGTCGGAACAGGGGATGGATATTTCCAATCATTTGATTGAAAAAGCCCGTACGCTAGAAAAGCAGGTCTACCACCCTCTTCTGCGATCTTTGCGCCGGCATATCATGAATAAAACGGGCATTCTTATCACCTACGCGATTAAGGGCGACCGTATTAATAAGGATCATTTGGGGTTTCCGTATAAGCTGGAATACTCCATGGTCAAAAGAGAATGGTATTTGCTCTGGTATCACACTCGGCATCACTCCTACATGAGTACCCGACTAAAGAAGATCCATTCCATCACATCAGAACCAATCGAGCCCTCAGCAGCAGAGAACATTCTAAGGAAGATCGGAGAAACTCTTGAATCGCGTAAAACCGAAGTCATCATTGAAATTGTCCGCGTTTATAACGCAGAGCTATCCCGTATTCTATACGCCTTCTCCAGCTTTGAAAAAAATGTTGAGTATGATACGGAGAAGGATACCTATCGAGTCAGAGTTTCTCTGCTTGGGGATGAGCTCGAGTATTTACTTTCCAAGATACGTTTTCTGGGAAAACGGGTTTGGGTGGTCGAAGGCGATTATTTGAAAAAGCGGATGCTCGAATCATCGTCAAAAGCTTTAGAGCGTTATGGAATCATACCAACCGATGAAGAACTATCTTCGTAATCTGAGATAAATAAGAGTCATGTAGTTAGCAATCTATGCCTACATGACTCTTTTGAATTACCTATTAATATTGCTGCTATGAAATCATCAACATAATCTTTTGCCATCTCATAACTCAGTTTCCCGACTCCACCAAGAAGAGCATCACACAATGACTCCTCGTAAGGATATTCTTCATAGAAGATGTTATCTTCGTAAGATTTCAACATTGCAGGACAAGCCTCTGTTTGTACTCCAATAATACGGATAGCTGGGTTAATCGCTTTAGCCGCAACCGCGATCCCTGTAATAAGACCTCCACCACCTATCGGAACTACTATGGTATCAATATCTTTATTCTGTTCCACAATTTCAATTGCAACGGTCCCTTGCCCTCCATAGATTTCTGGATCACTATAGTATGCGTCAATATAGGTTAAGCCGCGTTCACAATATACTTCATACCTAATGAATGAGCCTCATCATAATTTTTACCTAATTGCATTACATCGGCTCCGAAATACTTGATTTTATCTATCTTACTTATGAGAGTACCCAGTGGCACAATTACATTTTTTATTCCTAGGATTGATGCTGCATAGCTTACGGAGCTTCCAACGCGCAGCTTGTGGCGGTTTGGATTCGGATCTTATAAAGAGAGAAAATAGAGTTTTCAGCATAAGAGAACCTCATATGATCTAGATTTTACAATATGTATGATTATTCGACAATTTGGGAACATATCCCTTTATTCTGATTATGAGTGGAGGCCTGCTCTCTTTTTTGGATGAACAGCATCGAAAAAAGCAAAAATTCCAAACATATACAAGAAAAAAGACTGTCGCATGTACAGTCCGAAAATAAAGTATGCGTTTATCCCCTTCGGTTCCGATCCCTATATGCTTCTCCGGCAGCCACAGGGCATGTCTTAGTCCGAAAGAACCGAAGGGGCAGTAAGGGCATTTGCAAGCTGCATGCCATCCTTTAGTCCTTGAAGATATAGACGTTCATAAAGAACGGCTTGCTTCAATTGAAGCTTATCCTCCCAGTACTCAAACTCTGGCATACGTGCAATGTCCGTGGAGTCAAACAACGCTTGAAAAGCTTTGAGCTCTTCTTCAAAAACATGCCTAGGCTCGGATTGATGTTCAATCTGTGCGGTCACCTCATCCAATCGACCTTGAATTGTCTGTAGAAACCATACCGGAAAGCCCACCACATCTCCTCCAAGACAAAAGTTCAAACGAAAAGACGCTGTATGTCCAACTTTTTCTTGATACATCCGATTAATGAGTTCGTCCATCTTACGGCTCTGGGCCTGAACCGCTTCATTACTGCTTAACGGAATTCCCTGCTCCAGTGATTTCTGTCCGAGTTCATTCAGCTTGCGCTTTTCCTCCTCATATTTGTACTTCAAATGTTGCATTGCACCCGCACCTTCTTGGTAAAGCTATGTCTGTAGACATTTTCATTTACACTGATTATGAATAGTTTTAATTTCCTTTCTGTACGTATAACTTTTTTAAAGTAAATCTATTAGTGCCACTCAAGAATGGGATAAAAATATACGTTAGCAAGAACAATAAGTTTCCGAGTGTTACGCATATGAGTACCATACTTGGGAATATTATACGGTACGCTTATACGTATAGTCAAGATTTAAACTCAGAACAAGCGAGGAGATTCTAGTGGGAAAGAGAGTTATCGTGAAAATATCTCAGTTGACGAAAAAGCATGGTATCTCTCTACGAGAGTTGTCAAGAATATCCGATGTTAGACATGCTGCATTGAGCGAATTAGCCAACAATAAAAGAGAAGGTATTAACTTTAATCATATTATTAGAATAGCAGAGTCATTAGAGATTACCGATATTCGAGAGATTATTGATTTAGTTGACACTGGAGATACAAATTGACAGTAATACTGCAAATAATCTCATGGTCAACTTTCTAGAATTAAATATCAAGTTAAAAATCAATAAAAAAACGAGGATACCTGATTCTAATACGTCAGATGATATTCTCGCTTTTTCGTCTTCAATTATTTACTTCAATCCTTTTTATCTGTATTTCATTCTTCCGCTCCATCAGTATTATGATTCAACCCGATCTACTACTACATTTTTCACAGCATCGCTCACCAACACAGCCACTCTCCACATGGGATGAATGTCCGGTGTGAACAACTTTATACGATGAATCTCCAACAAAATTTGATATATGTCCGCTTACGAGATAGAGACTCTTTTGAAGCTGATTTACCTGATACAATTACCGATCTTGGCTCTCCACAAACACTACTTTCTCACCCTTTATGAGTTCAGCGATAGAATAGTATCGTGCACCAGAGTTATTAATCTGCGGCTTGGGTAGATGCTTCAAATGAATTACGCCTTTACTACAAAGATTATAAAAACGATACTCTTCTCCCGGATGATTAAATCCATATCCACCATTTATACGATTTGATATGTATTCTTTAATTCTAGTAGCAAAATCTATCTGTACACCTTCTAATAAAGCGTTGAGAGAAGGAGACAAAGGATCGAGAACAACAATCTCATCAATTTTATATAGAAACTCCATTTCTCCACCACCACTAGATCTGAAAGTTATATATATTGGAGTTTTATATGAAAAACCCTTCGCAGTATGTGGGCACGCATGAATAAAGTAATTTTTCGTTAACTCATACGTCTTACCCGCAGCAACCGATAGAACTTCAACCTCGTAGTACTTCATTCCTTTTCTCACCCCTTTAATAAAATCTATAAATTCTGTTGCAACTGTTACATCCTCACCTCTTCTTTTCTCTTGACTAATTACATCATTTATTAATTCTAAAATGTCTGTCCAAGTAAGACTGACAAATCCAGTTTCAGGTGGATGAAGCACTCTATACTTTGTTAAAGTTACACCTACCTTAGGCACATCAGCATCGAGCGGAAAATTTGTTGGATCAAGATACGACTCCAGCTGCCTTGTGATATCCTTTTGCAGTACAGAAGCACTTACGCTCTTGGCTTCAATTATTATAACTAGTTTTTTTGTGTTTCCTTGAAACAAAGACAAGGTAATATCGCATCTTATTTTCTTCACTCCAGCTGATAACATTTCTGCGTCTACTTGAACGAAATCGAATCCCTGCTTAAATTCCGTGTACTTATTTGAAGTCAAACGAGTAACTTCTTTTAAAAATAACTGTATCAAGTTAGGATATCTTGAAAATAGGTACGATAGTCCTTTAGTCTGCTTCGTCTCTGTATCCCCATGTAACAAATCAAAAAAGGTTGAATGGTAATCCGTATTTCCTTCATGATAAAGACGTAGCATAGTTTTCATTATCGATTCTCCCATACTTGATAAATAGGTTTCGTATTCACTAGATGCTATCATTCATCCGACGAATAGTCTGTCAGAAATCTTTCATAGTATCCCTCAGTAGCCCAAATCCCCAAAACTATAATAGAATAGAATTATAAATGCAGAATTGATTGCATAAATACTAAACTGCATAACCGGAGGGACTTATGAAAAAACATATCTACGTAGTTGGAGCTGTCATCATCGAAAATAATAAGATCCTCTGTGCACAGCGCGGGGCTACTAAAGCACTAGCTTACAAGTGGGAATTCCCTGGTGGCAAAATCGAAGAAGGCGAAACGCCACAGGCTGCGCTTAAACGCGAAATTAATGAAGAAATGAACTGCGTGATTGAAATTGGTGAAGAGATTGAGACTACCGTGCATGAGTATGATTTTGGCTTTGTGCATCTGACTACTTTCTATTGCCACCTACTAAGCGGGACGCCTACCTTAACTGAACATGTTGCAATCCAGTGGCTATCTGCGCATGAACTGATGTCACTAGATTGGGCGCCTGCTGATATTCCTGCTGTACACAATATTCAGAAGAAGCTGACAATATAACATGGACAACCCTATTCAGCATTTAAAGAGCACATTAAATTGGGCGTTTATTGACCATCAACAGGACTCTTTGGATCAATACAAGCCTAGGCTTCTAGTCAATAATAAAGAGACCAGCGATTTTGTTCTTACTCCTTTGCTCGAAGAACTCGATCGCTGTCAGTCCTTTATTTTTTCCGTTGCTTTTATTACTGAGAGTGGACTAGCCACTCTGAAGTCTCATTTAGCTGATCTAAAAATGCGCGGGATATCGGGCAAAATCCTTACCTCAAATTATCTGAACTTCAACCAACCCAAAATTTATAAAGAGCTTCTAAAAATCACAAATGTTAGCGTACGGTTGACGGATCTAAGTGGATTTCATGCCAAAGGATACGTTTTTGAGCATGAAGATCATTCCACTATCATTATGGGAAGCTCCAACCTAACCGCCGCTGCATTAAAAGCCAACTATGAATGGAATGTGAAGCTAACCTCTTTTAAACACGGAGGGCTCTTAGAACAATTTCATAATGAATTCGAGAAGGTATGGCAAAATGCTGTCCCACTAACGGATAAATGGATTGAATTGTATCAAATTCTCTATGACGAGGTTCAAAAGGCAAACCGTAACCATCCATTGACGCTACCCTTAGTTCCTGAAGCGATTCCGCAAACTGTTTTTAGTAAAATTTCACCCAATAAAATGCAAGATAGTGCGCTTAAGAATCTACAGGATCTTCGCAGCACCGGAGCGCATCGAGGATTGGTCATTTCGGCAACAGGAACAGGAAAAACCTATCTCTCTGCTTTTGACGCAAGGAACTTTGCACCAAGTCGAATGCTATTTATAGCTCATCGGGAACAAATTTTGCACAAGGCTATGACTGATTATCAACGAATCATGGGAGGAAAAGATAGTGACTACGGTATTTTATCCGGTACAAGTAGAGATACAGATGCCAAATACCTCTTTGCAACCATCCAGACGATTTCTAAACTCTCAACACTAACTAATTTTGATCCCAAGGCATTTGACTACATACTGATTGACGAAGTCCACAAAGCTGGAGCTCATTCTTATCTTAAAGTTATTGAGCATTTTGAACCTAAATTTCTACTCGGTATGACCGCTACACCCGAACGTACGGATGACTTCAATATCTATGAGCTTTTTGACTATAACATTGCCTACGAGATTCGTCTGCAGGAAGCTTTGGAAGAGGATATGCTGTGTCCATTTCACTATTTTGGTGTCACTGATTTTGAATATAACGACCAAATGATTGACGATACAACGATGCTTTCTCAATTGGTTACGAACGAAAGAGTTTCTTACCTAATCGAAAAAATCGAGTACTATGGACATTCCGGCGAAACTGTAAAAGGTTTAATCTTTTGTAGTCGTAAAGAAGAGACCTTAGAGCTATCCCGCATGTTAAATGAAAGGGGATATCGCACAAAGGCATTAACAGGAGATGACTCCCAGGAAGACCGTATGCAGTGTGTAACAGACCTTGAGTCCGGAAAACTGGATTATATCTTAACGGTGGATATTTTCAACGAAGGAATCGACATCCCTTGTATTAACCAAGTTGTGATGCTGCGCCAAACCCAGTCTAGCATTGTTTTTGTTCAGCAGCTAGGACGTGGTCTGCGTAAACACTCGGGTAAAGAATTCGTAACCATCATCGACTTTATTGGTAACTATAAGAACAACTATTTGATCCCAGTAGCCCTCTCCGGAGATAAGTCTCAGAACAAGGATAATATCCGTCGTCATATGAAGGACACAAGTTATATTAAAGGCGTCTCAACAATTAATTTTGAAGAGATTGCAAGGCAACAAATTTATCGCTCGATTAGCAATAGCAATTTAACTGCTCTTAAAATTCTTAGAGAAGAGTATTTCCAACTTAAAAACAGGCTGAATCGAATCCCTCGATTAATCGATTTTATAGAGAATGATTCAATCGACCCACTTATTTTTACTGAAGAGCATTTTAGCTATTATCACTTTTTACAGAAAATCAAAGAGACAGTTCCACATCTATCCGAGCACGAGAAAATGTATGTAATAATGTTGTCCGCTGAGATCCTAAATGGAAAACGCAGATATGAAATCTTACTGTTGAAGCTGCTATTAGCAAATGATCTGGTTACTTATGAAGAGTACAAAAATGCCCTGAACGAAAGTGGTTGTTCAACGGATTCCGAAACAATTGATTCGGTTAAACGTGTTTTAGATTTGTCTTTTTTCACTGAGGCGGTGAAGAAGAAATATGGAGACACTGCTATCGTGGAGTTCACAGATCAGCATCTTGCATTCCACCCAGCGATGGCACAGTCCTTACAGAACAACGCTTATTTCAGAAACATGATCCTAGATATTGTTCAGACCGCTTTTCATAAAAATGAGCAGTATGTATTTAGCGAGCCACTAACTCTTTATCAAAAATACTCCCGCAAAGATTCCTGCAAATTATTGAATTGGCATAGCGACGAAAGCTCCACCATGTACGGATACAAGACGAAGCACCAGACCTGCCCGATCTTTGTAACGTATCACAAGCATGACAAGGTCGAAGCAAGTACGAACTATCAGGAGGAATTTGTGAGTCCAGAGGTTCTGAAGTGGTCCACAAGAAGTAGACGAACCCTTGAATCCGATGAGGTTAGAACGATACTTGAAGCAGACCAACGAAACATCGACCTGCATGTATTTGTGAAAAAAGACGATGCGGACGGAACGGAGTTTTATTATCTGGGTAAAGCACACCCGGATCAAGAAAGTGCTGTTCAGGCGACTATGGTCGATAAGAATGGGACACCCATATCCGTTGTGCATATGAATTTGGTGTTGGAGCATTCGGTGGAGAGTAAGTTGTATGGGTATTTGGCTTGGGCCTAGAATCAAATTTTAGTATGATTTTCCAATTTAATATATTTAGCTGTTGCTAATAATTGTATGAAGAAGTTAAAGGTGATTTGATGATCGTAACAAACGTTGAAGTACTAACGCGATAATCAAAATACTGACGTTGTCGTGGCTATCATCTGAAATGATTGCCCATAAAAATAAAAAATAGACCAAACGGTCTATTTTTTTAATATGAACACTTTAATAAACAGCAATTCTGACATAATGCCATTGGAAACTTGCGCCACCCCACGGCCCTTCATTATTACCCTAGTAAAAATACTGAGATAAATTAAAGACTAATTTACACTTCCACCTAGTTTGAATAAAAATAAAGAATCTTCTTAGTTACACTCATTGTATATAATAAATAATCACAAAACCAAGATTTAAGAATAGTATATTTCAATTAGATATATTTCACCGTTATTCTTAATGGAACAATAAAGGGACGTTGGAACTTCTCCAACTTCCTTCTTTTTTAAAAACTCTTAACTTATTTGAATGATCATCATCCTAGTAATAATAACTGATGTAATCTTAACTGAATAGTATTAAGTAACCGTTTAGATCTCTCCAAATTATCCTTTAATTTGATTGGAGATAAAATCTCTAATCTTTTCTTTACTTTCTTTTTCAATTTCATTTGCACGCCTTCTAAATTCCTCTGACTCAGCTTTTGCAAACATGTATTGATCGATAACCTCCTTTTGAATCGAAATTGGAGGAACTGGAACTTCAAATTCCAAGAAATCCTCCTCCTTGAATCTATTTCTACTTACAGCAGCCGAACCTGCTGATAACAGTTTAACAGCTTCAATCAAGAAAGGTTGGGTAAACAGAAAGTAAAGAAATTGTGGTAACATGATTTCCTCGTCTATCTTAAACTGCGGAAATTCATTCGATACAAAAAAACCACTATGCTCTATAGGAACTAAAGCAAATGACTCTTTCCAAGCAAATAATCGATTATAAATAAAAGAATTTTCTACAAGAGGCGTTAACCATTTTGCACTTATCTCCTCCCCAAGCACAGTTTCACGATAAAAAGTTCCTTCTCCATACCATTTAACACCAACCATATTATATTCCTCATCAGGCAGCACTGGAACTTTATGTGTTAGTTGAGTTGTAAATTCGCTTATTTTTCGAATAGGCCAATTATTTGGATTATTGTACTTTAAGAGCAATTTAACAGGTATAGTCCATTTTTTTAAATCCTTAAACTCAGCGTAATATATAGGATTCTGTAAGCCCTCAACATATTGAATGATCACTTCACTATGGAAGTTATTATCAATCAGCTTTCTGTACTTATCAATTAAAACTGGCAGTTCATTTTCAGTTTCTTCTCCGGCCGCATTTACTCCTACATTAACCGCTTCATAAAACAGTACTTGATAGTTGATATCACACTTTGAACTATTCCTAGCATTCTGATAAGCATGAATATCTAGTTCATCTTTTCTTTTCTTCAAATCATTTTTTTCTTTTATAGTTATTTTTTGGATCAACTTATTTTCGATATAGTGTCTTTCATCCTTTTGCTTTTCAATTTCCTTTTCATTGTATCTACTCATTAATTCCATCCATTGCTGCTTTTCTTCGTTGGTGAATTTTTGCAAAAATACCACACTTGCTTTAACTTTTGCGCCCGTAGAAGCAAAGGTGTCTTGTGGTAATGAAATAATAGCTCGAATAAATGCTCTTTCTTCTACAAATTCTCTAACATAATTTAGGGATGAGTTATTAAGAATACCCTCAGGTAAAACAATTCCTAATTTACCACCAGGTATTAATAAATCCAAACACCTTTCTATAAAGAGCAGTTCGGTCTTAATTGATGAGCTTTTGGGTAACGAAAATAGTTTAAGAATTGGCTTGCCTACAGTTGCTTTATTTCTAATAATAATTTTTTCGTAGGCGTCACCGTATATGTTCTTATAATGGTTAATTACATCTTCATCATCTTCAACCTGATTATTTTGGATTTCATCATTCATATCGACAAGTTGTCCAAATGGAGGATTTGTTAGTACTATACTAAATCTTTCTTCATATATACCATTGATATTCAAGAACCCATCATGATGATGAATTCCCCCATGACCATCTCCATGCATTATCATGTTCATTTTTGATGTGCGTGCCATTCTTTCATTTGCATCAGTTCCGTATATACGTCTATTAGAAAGCGTCCATAACCTTGAACCTTCTTTATTATTGTCCAATTCAACCATTAATTCATTAAATTTCTTAAGTAATAATTCAGCTTTTTCAACAACAGAAATATCTTTCCTTGATTCGATAATTTCCTTATGTTTTTTATAATCCTGATCAACTGATTGAAGAATTTGATTCCGAACTTTTTCGAATACACGAATCAAAAATCCACCGGATCCTGAAGCTGGGTCACATACTGTAGACCCTTCTTTTGGATCTACCATATCCACCATGAAATCAACTATCTTCCTCGGTGTAAAGAATTGACCAATTTCCCCCCTGAAGGTCTTGCCTAAAAATTTTTCAAAAGCAATTCCTTTTACATCGGTTGATGTTGCAGATAGGTTATATCTTTCGAGTTTTTCGATAATAGACTTAATCGTGTTTGTTTTAAGATTGATTCTTTCGTCTTTTTTAAAAAGCTTGTCCTTACCAAACTCTCTTTTAGTTTTTTCGAAAATATCGTAAATATAATCAGGATTAAACATTTCACCTTGCTCAATATACTCTAACGTAAATATATTACCTTTCATATCTACTTTTAAGTTTCTCTCGGCAAACACTTTCATAAACAAAATTTTTGCTATTTCATCAAAAGCAGCCGCAGGGTCAAGTTTCTCCCTATTTCTAATAATATTGTGGCATTGATGCAACAAGTCAGCAAATTCATTTTCCTTAAAAACTTTGAGCTTATTTAATAAGTCATTTATTTCTTTTTCGTTAGAATTCGCTTTTGGAATATCTTCGATTTCTATTCTATAACCAGGTAATTTTTCCTTATTAACTTTCCAATATCTAGATTCTCTTTTATTATGGGTCACAAAGAATGGAGCATTCGTTTGTCTTGCATATAACTCTCCTTGTAGGCTAACATCATCATTTAATAATATATTTTCAGCCTTACATTCAACAATGATCAGTGGAGCCATTTTATTTTTTTTATCATTAATGGTTCTCCAAATAACAAAATCTGCTCTCGCCCCACCCGACCCCCTACCAGTTGTTTCAACTTCTTCATCAATTTGTTCAAGACTGTACCCATAATTATTTATTAATTGAAGCAAATACTCTTGTCTTACTAGTTCTTCTGGAGTTAACACTAACCATTTCCCCCGGATATGACTATATATTTTGTTGTCTTTAATTTTTAAATTGATGTTCATGTTATTCCTCCAGATACTATTAATTGTTAAATGTTATATTTAAATTTTAAATAATTAATTAAAACAAATGAAAGTTCAGTATATTTATTTTTTCCCTCTTCTATTTTTTTTTCTGAGAAGGCGTTTACGAGTTCTTGTGCCTGTGATTTATTAATATTTCGGTAGTACAATAGTTTTGACTTACGTATATTCTTAAGTCTCTCAATGTCTAATCCTAACACCCTAATAGTATCTAAACAATCTCCATCTTCTTCATCTTTAGTTAGAATTTGTCCATCTAAAGTATATAAGAATCTATTTTCACAATCAGGATTTAAAGGAGACATTTTTAATTGATCATTACCTCTTTTAGCATTACATGATAATTCTTTTGGTAGAGGGTCTTTTCTTCCACCTATACAAGAGACTATCAAATTATTATAGTCTAATTTTTCTTCTTCTACACACTCAAATCGAGGTTTAACGTGTTCAATCTCTGTATTATGATCGTTATTAACCCTTATACCACAATAACAACATATATGACCTTGATCATTAAGCAGTGCTTCTTTTAGAATTCCCTTCTCTGGATTCCTCAGATTATCCCAAGTTGGTTTCCAATTATCATTTTCTTGCTCTTTCCACCTATCGAATTTTGCTGGTGATTGACCTTTAATTATGTATTTCACTACTCCAACACCTCTAAAATATGCAGTAGCGACTCTGCTTCTATAAAAAATGGATCAGAATCACTTATCTTCCCTTTAAGTTGATCAATTATCAGTTTGGCCTCCGCAATCTTTTTTCTAGAAATATGCTCATGAAACTTATTGATTAAGCTAGTTACTTCAAATGGCCTTTCAGATACTCCCATTATTTCTGTTAAGATACCATTAACATCCCTACCAAGTGACCCATTGCTATTTGTAGAAAATACATTACCATTATCCATTAAAAAAATGTCTTCTTGATCAACACTCGATAGCAATAGGGGGGAGTGCGTTGTAATAATAAATTGTGTTTGAACACCAGTCATTTTCAGATCGTTTAATAACTGTCTTTGCCAGTTAGGATGAAAAAAGGTATCTGGTTCATCAAACAAATATAATGTATCTTTGTAACCAAAAAACTCAATAATAGCATTTAACGTTAGGTATTGTTTCTCCCCTTCACTAAAATCTTCATTTCCAACAATAATTCCAGATTCTAGAACACATTTAACTTGTATATCTGATAGCACACCTAAACAATGGGCAACATCAAGAAATTTAAATAAATCTCTATCGTAACCTATTGCTCCGTGATTAATAATTTTTTGAAGTGCATTACCCTTAAAATTATAAGTGCGTAATCTGTTTTTATCTTCAAAACCATCATTCAAATCTTCTAATAAGTCTATGAACGTAGTCAAAAAACCAACAGAGTCGGCTTTATCTTTACATAAGGTTATTGTAAAGGAGTCCAATGAAGATATAGACAAGTTTTTTTTAACGAGTATTTTAATGTCTTCAAGCTCACTACCCAAAATTGATAATAGTACCATTGAAAAATATGATGGGTGTAAGTAAAAAAAATGCCTAGGTATAAATGCTCCTTGCTTAATGTTTCTAATAAACTTTTTAGTTGAAAAACCTATAAGATTTGATAATTTCTCACTATGACCTGAGTAATAAACAAGTATATTACGGGGTAATATTGTTTGCAAATCGTCCTTCATAAGTGTTTTAAGTTGCTTTAATGTTATTTCGTTGTTATTTACCTTCACTATAAATCCTTTATTTATATCCGATTTTATATTCACATTTCTTCTATCAAACAAATTATAATCTATTTCAAAGTCAAATAAAGGTTTCTCCAAACAATATATCCACTTAAATATGTTAATTATAGCTTCAAGTAAATTAGATTTACCGGAACCATTATTTCCGATAAACACAGCAAAATCATCATCAGAAAAATTAATTACTAGATTTTCAATGTTTTTATACTTATCGATTGATAACTTATTAATCTTCATTTATATGTTCACAACTCCTTTTCAGTGTAATATCCTGTAGTCTATATTCGATAAAGGTGAGAGGATTACCTTGAAAAACTCGAAGATTGATTATTTTTTATTCTTAAACTCGACAAGTTCCTATAATGCTTTTTAGAACTGTTAAAATCCTAAAGTCATCAAAAATCGATATTTCTTATATCACGACTGCTCTATTCAAAATAGTTGTATTCTTTTTCTCGAACATAAAAATTCATTAATATGAATTAAGTCATCCATATGCGTTTCATGGAAAGGCGCGGACAATGTACACGATCTCAATTTACCCCAGCTATACAGAAAAGCTAGATACTTTGTTTTCCAAAAAGTTCAGAACACAAAAGACGCTCCAGAGACTATTCCCGAGCGTCTTCTTGCGTTATATTATTTCGATTTATATTTATTCGCCGAAGTATATTCATTTTTTACACAAAAGGTTAAATGCTTCTCAGTTTTCCAATGACTTCATAAGATTTGTGATATCACGAAAACTCTTCATAGCCACCGACTCCACATGTGTCGAGTGTTCAGTATGGACAACCTTAATACGATGTGTCCCCCATCAAATGAAAGTCTGAACACAGAAAATTGTGGTTTGGCAATTGTTTTTCAAACTACTAATGAGCATCAGTTGCTTCTTTCGTTTCTTGTTTTGAAGCGATTCTTTTACCTGTGCAAGTATTAGACCATATATTAAATTATTAAAACGTTTGGCGTGCACAACTACATCATCCATATAGACAATAGGGTCAAGATACTTAATCAGATTGGATTAATCCTGCTCCAGTAGGCAGACAAAAGCCGCATTATGTCTATACTTCACTATGTATTGCAGTAGCATTTTTACAGATATTAATTCCGTATTAAGGGCTTGAATTTATCTAATTACTATATCTATTAATCAGCACGACTTAAATGATAAAGACAGACTGCTGCATATGATGAATTAACCGGGTAAGCTAAAAGCTTCATTCTCCTGCAATCCCTTCTTATTTGACGTAAGAACCCGATATCACACAAATAATCAAACTTGCCTTGACCACTTCGTCTCAAAGTAGATTTTCACAAGGCCTTGTCTAACAAAAAAGCGAACTCAGCCCTATGCTGAATCCGCTCTTCCATTACTCATACGATCTAATCAATAAGCCCCGACTTCTGCAACAGCCGCTGAATAAGAACTGCCACTTCCGCGCGGGTGACATTAGCCTTTGCCTCCAGCTTATTATCGCCACGGCCGCTGATTAAGCCTGCCTTGGCTGCAAGCGCCAGACTATCCTTGGCCCAGACGCCTATGTTGCCTGCATCTGTAAAGGCTGCGAGTGTGCTTGTCGCATACACTGTACCACTCTGATCCGCAAGGCCGGTTAACTTCATCGCTTTGGCGATAATGTTCATGGCCTGTTCGCGTGTGATTGGAGCATTCGGCTGGAATGTCCCATCCTCAAAACCGGTGATCAGACCGTACTCAGATGCCGTTTCAACCGCTCCTGCATACCAGCTATTCACTGGCACATCCGCAAACGCAGTCTTTCCTTCTCCAAGCTTCAGTCCCAGACCGCGTACGATGATCGCCGCGAACTCTGCCCGGGTGATATCTGCATTCGGGTTAAAGGTCGTTTTGTTCACTCCATTAATTACTAGACGAGATCCCATATCGTTCACTGCGTCCTTCGCCCAATGATTCTCCACATCCGCAAAAGTCAGCCGATGCCAGATCACCGAATACGAGCTGTTCGTCACACTCTTAATAACTGCGTAGTATTTGCCGTCCTTCAGAACGAATCTGGTCGGCACATGGCGCACTGTGCCATCTGGCTCCACAACGACTCCAGTCGTAATCCGGTTTGGATCAGTACCACCTGGAAGTGCCACTATCCGCTCTACGTAAGCATTGAACTGACTCACTTCCACTGTCGATGTACCGTAAGTAGCGGTAACAGTGAAATCTAGTGACGGTGCAACGAGTGTGAAGCCACCTCTACTTGCCGCACCCGCCACTACCTGGTTCATGGATGCCGAGGTCTCACTGATTGTAATCTTCAGTTTGATATCTTCCAGCTTCAGGCCATTTCCAAGTTTCTCAACTAACGCATTGATGTTGATTTCGTCGGCTGGCAAAGTATAAGTACCTTTGCTTGTCTGAAACACTAGAGTAGCCGATGCGTTCTCCATGTTCTTAATTATTTGACCATTTAACTCAGCGACAATGACGTTGGAATCCAGCGTCACAGGAACGGTCACCACCGCCCCATTACCTTCCGCATCCAGCTTCGCTTGGAGTTTAGCTGGGTCAACGACGATAATAGTTGTTCCCACCTTTCCTGAGGTCGTTGTTGTTGCTTTGCCCGCATTCTCTTCCTTACCATTTACGAGTACGATCACATCGGTAACGACTGTATTCGCATTACCGGGGGTTGTTCCGCTATTCGAGTTTCCTCCGGTTCCTGGGCTGACCGGATCAGTACCAGGTGTTACGGTATCAGCCGCCACAGCTGCTGTTGCACTACCGTATTTCACCACCTTGCCGTCAGCATCTACCTCTGCAATCCCAATCGTATCCCCATTGGCTGCTGGAACCAATCCCTCACTGCCTACAAGCGTGTATCCAATCAAGATATCTCCCACATTTGGTACGACGACACTACCAGCACCAAAGTTCTTATAAAAGAGCTTATGTCCTTCTGCCAGCGCAGGCGTAACGGTGATTTGAGTATAACCATTATTGGCTGATCCACTTGGATCGATGGCGATCACGTTCAAGCCACCCGCAGGGATAAGTGTATTAATTGTAAAGATAAGCGTGGTTGCAGGTCCCGCCGGAACGGAACCGCTAGCTATCACCCGTACTTTAACGATGTGCTCACCACTCAAGTCCGGTAAGTTGGTTCCGTCGTACCGTACGTATGGTCCGTCGTCCACTGAAAATTCCATACTCGTGTCCAGACCAACGATCGTATTGTTCAGATCATCAGCCGTGACTTCAGGCGCGGAAGGGATGACCGCATTCGAGTCATGAACAGTAATCTGAGCGGCAATAGAAGCGAATGCTGTTGCCGTTGCCTTTTCCCGAACATAATACGTGTTCGGTGCAAGGTCAGTAATCATTGTGTCTGTAACTTCTGTCCAAAGACCAGTGCTGCCTATTTTGTATTCCATTTGGACTGTCAGATTCTGAATGGTGCCGTTATTAGCTCCATTGTACGTTACATCCGTAACAGTCACTCCTACCGGAGCCGCTGTACGAGATGGAATGCTTAACGTCTGTACCGCACTGTCCGTTGTTGTTGAACCGTCACCTTTCTTAAGGATGCTCAGTGACGTTCCCAACCAACTGCTATCTATTTCCAACTTGCCATCTACTGACACCGTAATCGCTGTATCGTTTACCATGTATGAGCCACTTGGCGTCAGGCCTGCCAACTGTTCAGTAGCATAGTCGATGACGGCCGCTGGCGTCGCTTCTGGCATTTTCGTGAATGCCGATACCGTCACTTGTACCGAAGCCGAACTAAATGCCGTCGCTGTTGCTTTCGTCCGCACATAATACGTGTCAGGAGTAAGTCCCGTCACGCTTGTACCCGGTACATCTATCCATGCACCTGCTGTGCCTTTTTTGTATTCCATCGCACTAGTAACATTGATGAGCGTACCATCGTTTGTGTTCATTCCCGTTTCACCCGTTGCTGTCACACCAGTCGGCGCCACTAAACGGGACGGAATGCTTAGCGTCTGTGCCGCACTATCTGTTGTCGTCGAGCTGTTGCCCTTCTTCACGATGCTTAGCGATGTTCCTATCCAACTACTATTAATGTCCAGCTTACCATCTGCTGTCACCGTAACCGCTGAACCCTTTACCGTGTACAAGCCACTTGGCGTCAAGCCTGTCAACTGCTCTGCCGCATAGTCAATGATGGCTGTCGGTGTTCCTTCCGGCGTTGGCACGAACTTAGCTACCGTCACGCTCTTCGCTTCTGAAGCAAATGCTGTCAAAGTCGCTTTCGTCCGGACATAATACGTATCAGGAGTAAGCCCTGTTACGGTTGTGCCTAACACATCCGTCCATGCCCCTGCTGTGCCCTTCTTGTATTCCATCGCGGTTGTTACGTTCGTCAATTTGCCATCGATGGCATTTATCGCCGTTTCATCCGTCGCCGTTACACCAGTCGGCACCCCTGCACGGGACGGAATGCTTAGCGTCTGCGCCGCACTATCCGTTGTCGTCAAGCCATTGCCTTTCTGCACAATACTCAGCGACGTTCCCAACCAACTGCCACCAATAGCTAATTTACCATCAGTTGTTGCTGTTACCAAATCCCCGTTTACTGTGTACGAGCCATTCGGCGTGAGGCCTGTCAGTTGTTCAGTCGAATAATCAATAACGGCTGCGGGCACCACTTCCGGTGTTGCCACAAAAGCAACCACCGCCATCTGCACTGAAGCTGACGCAAATGCCGTCGCCGTCGCTTTCGTCCGCACATGGTACACGTCCGGAGTTAGTCCCGTTACGGTTACACCCGTCACATCCTTCCATGCACCTGCCGCACCCTTCTTGTATTCCATCTCGCTTGTCACGTTCGTCAGTGTACCATTGTTAGCATTTATTGCGGTTTCGTCCGTCGCCGTTATACCTATCGGCGCCCCTGGACGGATCGGAATGCTCAGCGTCTGTGCTGCGCTATCCGTAGTCGTCGAACTGTTGCCCTTCTTCACAAGGCTCAGTGACGTTCCCAACCAACTGCTATCAATAGCTAATTTGCCATCAGCTGTCGCTGTTACCAAGACGCCGTTTACCGTGTACGAGCCGCTTGCCGTCAAACCTGTTACCTGCTCAGCCACATAATCAATGGTGGCTACCGGTGTCGCTTCCGGCGTTGGCACGAACGTAGCCACCGTTACACTCTTCGCTTCTGACGCAAACGCCATCGCCGTCGCTTTCGTCCGAACATAATACGTGTCCGGAACAAGTCCTGTTACGGTTACACCTGCTACATTCGTCCATGCACCTGCTGTACCCTTCTTGTATTCCATCGCGGTTGTCACGTTCGTCAATGTACCATCGTTAACACTGATCGCCGTTTCATCCGTCGCCATCACACCAGTCGGCGCCCCTGCACGAGGCGGAATGTTTAGCGTCTGCGCCGCGCTATCCAATGTCGTCGAGGCATTGCCTTTTTTCACGATGCTCAGCGACGTATCCAACCAACCACTGTTAATGGCCAGCTTACCATCTGTTGTCGCTGTTACTGCCGTACCGTTCACCGTATACGAGCCGTTTGGCACCAGACCGGTTAACTGCTCTGCCGTATAATCAATGATGGCTGCCGGTGTCACTTCCGGTGTTGCCACAAACGTAGCCACCGTCACGCTCTTCGCTTCTGACGCAAACGCCGTCACCGTCGCTTTTGTCCGGACATAGTACATGTCCGGATCAAGTCTCGTTACGGTTGCACCTGAAATATTCGTCCAAGTACCCGCCACACCCTTCTTGTACTCCATCGCATTTGTTACGTTAGTCAATGTACCATCGTTAGCACTTATCGCCGTTTCATTCGTCGCCGTTACACCAGTCGGTGCCCCTGGACGGAATGGAATAGTCAGCGTTTGTGCCGGGCTATCCGTTGTCGACGAGCCATCGCCTTTCTTCACGATGCTCACTGACGTTCCCAACCAACTGCTGTCTATAGCCAGCTTACCATCCGCTGTCACCGTTACCGCTGTACCGTTGTTAACCGAGTAGGCGCTGTTTGGCGTCAGTCCGGTCAGTTGCTCAGCCGCATAGTCAATGATAGCCGCTGGTGCCGGAGCTCCCGTCTCAAATATTTTAGCGGTTATTCTATAATGATCAGCATCCGTATTATCGGTTGTCACCAAGACAAGCTTGTCACCAAAGGTGGGATACAATTTGAAGCTTGGATAATATTCCACAGCGTACATCCAAGTGGCCTCATTGAAACCCTGCATAGCCACCGGAGCGGAATCCACCGGCTGATCCGATGTAAAGACTAAGTTACCGTCATTGTCATAATAATTCAGGTAAGCATACTGCGTTCCCGACCATTCTTTAAAGTTGTTGTACGCATCATTGATGGCATTGGTAGAAGTGGGGTCCGTACTTACGGTTACAAATCCCGGATTTGCACCATTCCTATAAATAGCAGCCGAAGATTCGCCTAGAGAGCCGCTTACTGTAAAATCACCCTTACTCGCACCGTTCTTATCATATAAAGAAACCGTTGATGAGTCCGTTGCATAATAATATTGGCTGAACATGAAATTCCCGTTGTTCAACGTAGACAAGTAGAGCTGTTTTTCATTCGTTCTTATTCCTTTATCAATTGTATTTATGAGATCTCCATTATTACTGAATATTTTCAAATAAATTTTATCCGACTGAGGTCCTACTCCCGAATTATAAGCAACCATATATACACCGTCTCCAGCGGATACATAAGACATGCTTGCATTATGGGAAACCAGAAGTGTTTCTCCGGAAACTGGGTTGCCCTCAACAGTGAACACACGCGTAGCAGTGCTTATATTATCATTTCGTTGCCAGGAAAAGGCTATATTGCCGTCAGACAACTCTGTTATAGAGACAAAGCGCGTAAGTGCTGGGGTACTGGCGGCAGAGTATGTATTAATCTGCGTCTGACCGACCACCTTTTGTCCTGACTGGTTTAGCACCATGAAATAGGCATTGGGAGTGTTCTCTTTAACGGCACCCAATTGCAAATTATTAGGGCTACTGTCGCTTTTATGGTAAGTAATTAGAATCCTTCCATCACTTAGCGCAAGCATATTCACATCAATCATTTGGTAGTAGGTATCCATTAAGCTACTAAGATTAACATCTGTTTTAAGTGCTCCTGTGCTGTCAAAAATCTTCAAAAAATAAGAATAAACGTAGGAATTGCCTTGATAAGCGAATGTGTTCAACACTACTGCGGTACTTCCGTCAGGAAGAACATCAACATCAGAAACATTCTTACCCGAGGCGTTTGTAACTGGAGGCTGAATGGGAATGTCCACCGTTTTGGTGAATGAGGGTATGGCAGCGTATGCCCGGAGTGAAATCATCGGTAGCAGTCCAATGACTAATATAAAAGCCAATCCAATCTTGCCTAACTTTTTTAACATTGCTTTCCTCCTTGTCGAATGACTATTCATATAATTGTTAACGCTTCCGTAATTGCAGTTAATACAGAAAAGCAGATTTCTATCCTATTATATCGACATTTCTTAGAAAATAGTTTATTTTTCGACAAAAAAATACGCTAAATAACGAAATTAATATGACTTTAGTCATATATATTTGTGATAAAATAAAAAATCATAGATTCACACATTAAAAAAGCCCTCTCTGTCTATTAAACAGATTGGGCCGTCACATTTTGAATTCCTCATCCTGATTGCCGATGGAAAAGACGATCTATGATCATAGTTCTAGTTAATACAAAAAAACCGAGAAAGGCACTTTATTTAAAAGTGTCTATTTCTCGGTTATAGTTTATACGTCCGTTACGTTAACTAGCTAGATTGCCCTTCCATCGCTCTAATAGATTCATCAACCTTCACCATCATGGAACATTCGACCCTCTTGCGGAAGACGTCACAGCTGAAGTCATAGGTTCCGACCAGGGAACCCGTCGCGTGCAGCGCATTGGCAGGACAACCACCGCTGCAGTAGAGTTTAGCCCAGCAGTCCTTACATTCCGGCTTCGAGTAGCAGTTGCTCTCTTGGAATTGACATTGCAGCTCAGGTTTTGTGATGCCATCCCAGAGGTTCCCCATGCTATACTCTTCATCCCCTACGAACTGGTGGCAAGGAAAAAGCTCTCCCCAAGGGGTGACGGCAAGATATTCGGTTCCTGACCCACAGCCAGTGATTCTCTTCTGGATGCAAGGCCCTTCTGAGAGGTCAAGCATGTAGTGATAAAAGGTAAACCCCTTGCCTTGTTCACCGCGACCGATCATTTCCTTGGCGAGAATTTCGTACTGGTTGTATATCTCCGGTAGGTCCTCCTCGGTAAGTGCATAAGGTTCCTTTGGATCACAGATGACTGGTTCCATCGAGATCTTGTCAAAACCAAGGTCTGCGATATGAAATATATCGTTGGTGAAATCGACATTATTACGAGTGTAAGTTCCTCGAACATAGTACTCTTGGTCCCCGCGCTTACGAACGAATTCCTTGAACTTCGGAAGAATATGATCGTAGCTGCCTTTTCCGTTAACCGTTTGGCGAAGTCGGTCATGAACCTCTTTTCTTCCATCCAGGCTTAATACGACATTGTACATTTCCTGATTTAAAAACTCGGTGACCTCATCGTTCAGCAGCATCCCGTTCGTCGTGAAGGTGAAGCGGAACTTCTTTTTGTATTCTTGTTCTTTGCTTCTTGCATAAGCTACGATCTGTTTAACCACTTTCCAAGCCAAGAGCGGTTCCCCGCCGAAAAAGTCGATGTCCAGGTTTCGATGATGACCCGAATTTTCAAGCAGGTAATCGATAGCTTTTTGTCCAACCTCATAGCTCATGATTGCCCTATCTCCGTTGTATTTCCCTTGGCTAGCGAAGCAATAGTCGCATGACAAATTACAGGTATGCGCAACATTGAGGCAGAGTGCCTTAACATAAGTTTTCCGTTTTTTTAAATCGAGCGAGAGGTTCTCATACTCATCTTTTGTAAAGAGCTGTCCATCATTTTTAAGTTCCTCGATATCCGCGATGGTTTCTCGAATGTCGCTCTCGGAAATGCTGGAATCATCTTTATATTTATCCAACAGCGTTGTCACGATTTTTTCGGCAGAAGTTTTCTCATAATCCGCTATAATTTCATATGCTAGGTCATCAACAACATGCACCGAGCCACTATAGGTATCGAGCACGATATTGTATCCATTTAGTTTATATTGATGAATCATACTTACTAATCAAGCTCCTTTTGCACACAAGTAGAAACGGCTTTGCCATCCTTTAGGGATAGTATCCATTTCTTAAAAATAGCCGCCCATCAGCAGAGCAATGGGCGGTAACATTCCGAATCCTATCTGTTCATTGCATTTTCACACTTCTGGTTTGCAACGCCGCAGGAAGTTTTACAAGCGGACTGGCAAGAGGTTTGGCATGCGCCGCATCCGCCGTGTTTTGCGGTATCCATCAGTTTGCGGGTGCTCAGTGTTACGATTCTTTTCACGATAAATAACTCCTTCTGTAATTTCTTGTGATCACTTTCACTTAATTTCCATGGAACATCGTAGCAACCTCACGCAAATACGTCTATGATTCCCGTCACCTAGCTGTGCAGAGCAGAGAGAGCTCGAACATAAGCATCAACGCTAATTTTGCTGCAGTCTTCATACTTGTGATCGTAAGATGCGGTAGCGGGAACCAGAGTCAGCGCAATACTAAAAAAGTGAAACAAAAAAGAGACGGCAATGATGCCATCTCTTTAACAACGATTTTTCCTCATACTTGTCCGCAAAGTCCAATAAATATAAGGATCTCATAACACTGTATCCTTCCTTACCAGTAGAGCGACACTCTCCGATTCCATATGCATCATATGCGAACATCCCTCTCATTATCATGGCTATTGTTATGGTGGGAAGAAGTCACGTAGAATTAGGGATTTTTGTAGAGAGTGTTTCTTGAATATTCAATGAAGTTATTTATTTTTATAATATACTACGCCTTAGTTCATAAAAATATTGCACACTTGGATGCTTTAACTTCATCTTCTCGCTCATGTTTAAAATCCGCTTTTTCCCAACTCGTCTGTCCACTAAAGCTAGAATATTCAATAAGATATCGTCGCTTTCTAAGCTCTCCTCTATGGAAATAGATAAATACTTAGTAGCTATAACAATAAAGTTCGATTTACTTAATGATGTCTGTGCTGACAAAAGCTCCTTTGCAACTTCTGATATTTTTCTGCTTCTTGCAATGACTATTAGCCGATCCTCCGGGATGATCCCCTTACTATCTTTTCTAACCGCTTCAATGTCTTCATGGTTGATAGGAATTTGAAGATCTGAATCATTCTTAATCTCCTGCTCCGTCTGATACCATCTAATTGAGCTAGTTCTATCATTCATATTAAGTACGTTCTTTTTATCTACCGAAATATAACAATTCCCTGATTTATCAGGTAAATAACGGTAACTGCTTGCGCGATATTCAACCCTGCCGTATAACGCAGGACAGAGAAAACTCTCCAGTTGTTGCTTCAATTTGCTCCAGGACATGTATCCTCCTATGTTTTATGTTATAAATACCTGTTGAGGCAGTCGTTCTATTATACAATACATAATACAATCCCACTAAAACCTGAATAATATCTTGATACTGTACATAGAAACAAGCCGATTAGGTATAGACCCCGTGGTCTGGTACCTAATCGGCTTGTTATGTTACGCCTCAAACGTTTTTACTTCGGTTATAAGTCTTCCTCGGACAGATAATTCGATAACCGGTACAGGAAGTTTCAGCGCGGGTCGTGCTTGGATGGATTATTTCTCCATTACTTATCGTGACCTTTACCCGGGTTTTCTTTTGAGTATTCAAAGATCACTTTTACAGGCTCGCTCATATAGCCAGTCGATAGATACGCCTCATTGGTTCCCTTTAAATTACCCGTAAGTTTGAATGTGAATTGGAAGCTTCCCGCGACGGTACTCTTCGTCTCATCTTCGATTTGAACCTTGCCTTTCGGATCAAGCACCTTCAACTTCACATTTGTAAGGACGCCATTCATTAGCAATCCATCAATCGTTACTTTTTTCGCTTCCTCGTCAACCTTTACTTGTATGCCCTCAATGCCCTTCACGTCTACAGCGCCCGAGAGGTTATAGACACCAAACTCGTAGATGGAATATCCGTAATCGGTTGCTCTTTTTATGCCTTGTAACTTCATGTATCTTGCCTTGACCGGGTTGAACTGAATCGTTTCTTTGCCATCATGCGCGGTAATAATTCCGTCATTTGGCATGACATTGATCCAGTTCTGCTTATCGTTCGACACAAGAAGTTTGTATTTATCGGCACGAGCATATTCCCAATCGATTCGAACCGTATCCATTTCCTTCACTTCATCGAGATCGACCAGGAACCAAGTATTGTCCACGTATTCGCTCGCCCATCTTGAAGCAGGGAATCCATCGACGGCTTTAGCCGGTGCATAATTCACATTATTGCCTTCGGTCGACGAAGCTTCTACCGTTTTATTCTGCGCCAAATTGCCTATTAGGTAATAGACGCTTTCCTTCAGCGTATTGTACGCCTCATCTTTTATCGTACCCACCTTCTTGAATTCATCCAGCTTTGCGTTAAAGCCTTGGAGATACTTGGTGACTTGCGCTGCATCGTTCCCTTCATAGCGCTTCATCATTTCCAAATAGTTGTTCAAAGAACGCACCGTTGCAGAATTCGTAAATTGCTTCGCTTTTTCGAAGCGCTCGACTAACGCTTTCATACCAGATGCATTCGTCGTTGCTTCGATAACATATGACTTTGTCACCATATGCCCCGCCGTAACGGTAATGTTAAGCTCATGCTTGCCAAGCTTGCCTGCGAGCGGAATAACGGTACCTGCTGTATAAGGCTTGCCGTCATACGTCGCCGTCACTTTCGTCAGGCCATCATCAGTTCTAAGCTTCCATGTAAAGGCTACGGATTCTGAATCGGGCAGCTTCATCCCGCTCTGGAACGGCTTGCCGTTCATCTGCACGTCTACCTCGGAAGGCGGAGCCTCGTTGATCTGATACGTTCCTTTAACAAATTGATACAGCCAGTCGTAAAGAACGCGTGTCGCTGGATCTTTACTTACCGCGGTGTTATAGACTGCATTGTTGCCTTGGTAATACGATTTGAAGCCATCCTTCATAAGCCCTGTCTTCGCACCGCTGTTCAAGTAATCGATATACCGCTCGCGGAACACGCCGTCCGTCAGCATCCGATCATCGAACTCGAGTTCATTGGACATGCCATACTGCTTCGCCAGATTCGCAGAATCCTCCAAGCGCTCGATATCCGTCGGCTCGAAGAAGTAGTTCGGTTGGATCGTCACCGCATCG
Organism: Paenibacillus sp. FSL R5-0744; assembly: GCF_037972555.1. Lineage (NCBI taxonomy): Bacteria > Bacillati > Bacillota > Bacilli > Caryophanales > Paenibacillaceae > Paenibacillus > Paenibacillus sp. FSL R5-0744. The sequence goes on along the minus strand of NZ_CP150228.1, from coordinate 758,611 downwards.
AAGCCGACATCCTTCCACATGAACGCTTTATAAGCGAAGAAGTGCGGAATCCAGAAGAACTTCAGGTCCTTGCCGCTAATTTGCATGTCATGCAGGGTGCTGCTCACCGAACGGATCAGATCCGGTCCGGATTGGCTTGTGCTGATTTGCTCTTCGAACCAGTACATACCTACAAGCTCGAGGTTAGCGTAACCTTTTGCTTCCCATCTCGATTTGACTTGCTGCAGCCACCATTGAACTGCTTTTTCACGGTTCGCAAGGGCTTTCTCTTTGCCAACGGAATCATTGAAGTTCAGCGATTCTCCACCTTGTTCAATAGCTCCGAAATTAGTGATCGATTCACCTGGATCCGGAATCATGAGGACAACCTTTTCCTTCACGCCAGACTCGTTCAGCGCATCGGATACTTCCTTAGCCGCTGCGTTTAACGCATCCATATCACCGCCTACCGCAAAGGTCTTATCCAGATACCATTGCCAATCTTCCAGATAAGCCCGCCCGCCGAAATCACGACCTGGATTTGGAGAGTTAATGCCAAGATACAGGACGCCGTCGAAGAGTCGATCCTTAATCTTGCCGTCCTTATCGACATAACTAATGTTCGGAATGATCCGTTCTTTTGTCCAGATGCCTAAGTCATTCGCATATTGCCCGTTATACAAAAGTCCAAGATGCTCTATACCCGCTGTCGCTTCGCCTGCCGCCAAGAATTTCGGCGTATGCGTTGGAACAGTTACGGCTCCGGCAACTTTGCCCTCTTCACCGAGGATTTCAATCTCATCCACGAAGGTCATTGCACGCGTATGCATTGTGAATGTTACTTTCACGTACCGAGCATACGCGATTTTCGCATCTGGGCCGATCGCTTTAATACCGTCCTTGTTGCCATCCCACACATAGGTCTCCGTGTATTTACCATCATTCCACAGCTTCTGCGTGGCATTGTCTTTGAGCAGTCCCCAGTTCACCTTGTCATCGGAGACGTACATCGATACCGTGAGTGGCACGAGTACATTGTTCGTTGGCCAATCTTCGAGGAAATTGGCTTTAATACCCGTGAGTGATTTCTTCGCCCCCAAATCAAACACAACTTCGCGTGTCTTACCCAAATGATGTCCAACCCATGCTACGTCGGATCTATTGCTTGCCCCATATATACCATCCGTAAGTTTGTTGCCTTCATCCGGATTTGAAGCTTCCGGCTCTTGCGACCACTCATAAGATAAGCCCGCTGCAAGATTGTGATATACCGCCCCATACACTGACGCAATAACACCCTCCGTACCCGCTCCCGGTAGGTCTGATGGATTCGTCACCTCGACCGGATCGGCTTCGCCCGGCGGGTTCACTGGTGTCTGTTCCTCTGTCTGTGTAGGCGGCAGCGCCTCTTCCGCTTGCGCGATCGGCATCATCGTTACGATCATGATCGCAACCATGACGAGAGCTACCCATTGTCTACTCCTCTTCATATCGTACGAACTCCCTTCTGATTCTTGAGTCAAGAAACATCAATCTCCTAAATGGTATGCGCTTCCATTTGAGCTTACCTCGATGCTCTTTCCTCCCTTCCGAGATTCCGACACGCCATAGAAGCTTATAACATATGTCAATGTCCTTATAGTAACATTATGAAAAGTGGCCTTTCTTTCAAATAGATAATTAATGACATTGGGTATACACTTGTTGACATGAAGGCCTTCACGTCACGTTTTTATAGGTATAAAGATAGCGCTTACCTCCTTAGGTCCTACCTATTTTCTATCAATGTCCTCTAAGCAATCCTCCAAATAAAAAACGCAACCCTCTCGAGGTTGCGTCGTGTTTATATATGGTGGCGCCTAATTGCTGCGGCGTTCTACTAACTTGATGCCCTATCCATAACCGAACGGATGCTTTTTGTACTCTAAGGGGCTTGAACCGACTCTATTTTTGAACACACGACTAAAATAGTACTGGCTCTTATACCCTACCTTCACGGCCAGATCCCCGATTTTGATATTCGGCATTACGTCATCCAGAATCTCCTTCGCCTTCGATATCCGAAGCTCGGTGACATAGTCAAGGAATGAAGCACCGATTTCTTGCTTCATACGCTTGCTAAGATAGGTTTGGTTGATATGAAATAGCGCTGCTACTCGAGTAATAGACAGCTCCGGATCCTGATAATGACTGTCAATATACTCGGTCACTTTTTGGATAAGCACTGTTCCATCCCCTGTATACCCGGGAAGCTCCAGCTCCTTATCCACCCTGCTTTCATGTGAATGCAAAGGATATTTTGCTTGAAGATGCTCATCGATCCGATGAAGCAGCTTGTTCAGATCACTCTTCGGCACAGGTTTTAATACATAATCGAATGCTTGCAGTTGCACGGCTTGACGCGCATATTCAAAGTTATCGTAGCCGCTGATGATGACAACCAGAACCGACGGACAGCGTTCGCGCAATATATTTATCAGATCGAGCCCATTCATATTCGGCATGTTGATGTCCACAAGACATACATGTGGTGGGGCTTCCTCCACCATATTCAATGCTTCGTTTGCACTTTTCGCTTCTCCTGCAACTTCAAAAAGATACGAACTCTCCTCAATGTATTGTCGCAAGCCTTTGCGAATGATCGTTTCATCATCGACGATGACAATCTTCCACATCTTCATTCCGCTCCCCTTCCAAAGGTATTCGAATGACCATAACGGTAATGCCATCTTCGCTCTTCACTGCAAGGCCATATGGCACCCCGTAAGCTAGTCGAATGCGATGGTTTACACTGTATAGCCCAAAGCCCGTGGCAGAACGATCATCTTTATCATCAAGAAGGGCTTGATTCATCTGTTCAAGCTTCTCTTCAGGAATCATAACCCCATTATTTTCAACCTTAATGACCAAATAATCGACCTGTTTATATGCTGTAATCGAAATTTTGCACTTTTGATCCCCAAGTGGCTTAATCCCGTGATAAATTGCATTTTCCACCAAAGGCTGCAGCATGAAGCGAACCACTTGGCACTGAGCAAGCTTTTCATCATATCGAAGCTCGTAGTCCAGAATCTCCTCATATCGCACGCCTTGAATATGAAGATAACTCTCGACATGGTACAACTCCTGATCAAGCAGAATGTAGGGACTGCCTGTGCCAAGCCCTACTCGGAAATACGCGCTAAGCGCTTCCACCATCTCCACCACATTATCTGCTCCATGTTCCGTTGCCATCCACTGGATCGTATCCAATGTGTTGTATAAAAAGTGCGGCTTGATCTGCTCATGAATCAGTCTGAGTTCCATCTCCTTTCTGTCCTGCTCCACAGCGTATAATTGAACAAGCATGTCATTGAAGCTTCGCCCAAGATCGCCGATCTCATCCGAGCGCGTAACATCTGCTCGTATGGTTTGGTTGCCGTTCTGCACATTTTCCATTACCTGGCGAAGCGACTGAATTGGACGAATAATGGAAGAAGCAAGCAGCATCAGAAAGACGATAAACGCACTACCGATAAGAACGCCTACCAGCAATGCAGTCCGCTGGGTTTTGATCACCGCTAGCGATAGACTTGAATTCGGTACTTCGAGTACTAGCTTCCAGCCTTCCACATTTTGAATTGGAGCCTCAAATACACTCATGTTCTTCTTATCTGCTGCATCCTCCGCTCCATCTCCTTCACCCAGCTCTCTGCAATCGATGATAAGCTGGCCTGACTGGTCATATAGCATTACATCTTGAGCAATCTCCTTCATCTTCTTGACGGAGACGGCTGCGGCAATATAAGCTACCTCATCATTCACCGATGGATTCACGCGGTAGAGAATGACGACGATTTCAACTGCATTCGCTTTGGATACGATCGGATTACTCACCACATAATTGGAATCTGAATTTAGCAGTTGTTTTCGATAGTAGGGTCGGTTTAGTATCGAAAAAGGCTTGTCCTTTGCTGACCAGGAATTTCCGTGAATATCCACCACTCGTATGGATTCGTACTCTACTTGCTTCTTCGCCTCGAACTTATCGATCTCTTGCAGCAATTCATCTCGTGTCCAATGATGGTCCGAAGCTAGAGAAGCAAGCATGTCTATCTCACCGATGCGCTGATTAAACCAATAATCGATCTGGTCGCTGCGTGCATTAACCACTTGCTGCGTTAAGTTCTTATTCAAAGGGACAACCGTATGGTTCATCTCCAAATATATTGTTACAAGCAATGCAATGAACAGCAGCAAGAAGCAGCTTCCTGCGATTAACGTAATTTTTAAGTGAATTGATCTCATTGTAATCATAGCCCTTCACAATATCCGTTTCTTACATGCCCGAAAAAGACAAAAAAACGCTAATCTGTGCAAATACATAATGCAGTACTAACTCTATAATAGGTCTTGTGCATATTTTCACATGAAACACCATTCATGTCTAGGCTAGAGATAAGGGATTTGCCTAGCAAATCTGCCTCTCCCTAGTGTATGTAACCAATTCACAACAGAATGAAGGAGATATTATGCGAACTCACACGAAAAAGCTGTTATCTATTCTACTAGTCCTCAGTCTTATGTTCACGCTTGCTGCCTGCGGCGGTAAAGATGCAGCACCCGCTGCAGATGCAAACGGAGTTCAAGTCTTTGAAGGGGTTGGGCAAGGTAAACATGGTGATATTAAAGTACAAGTTTCCTTATTAGATAACAAGATCACTGACATTAAAGTAACAGAGCATAAGGAAAATGAAGTACTTGCAGAACCTGTTTATACGCAGCTCAAGCAAGATGTCATGGCAACTAACAGCGCAAAAGTTGATGCCGTTAGCGGATCTACGGTTACAAGCAAAGGATATCTCGAAGCCATTCAAGATGCAATTACGAAATCTGGACTTACCCTTGTCGCTGGCGCTGCAGTCAGTAAAAGCAAAGACAAAGAAGAAGTCGAGCAAACCTATGATGTTGTCGTCATCGGTGCCGGGGGTGCTGGCTTTAGTGCGGCTATCGAAGCGAAGAGCGCTGGAGCAAATGTAGTTCTGCTCGAGAAAATGCCAGCTGTTGGCGGCAACACATTGATCTCCGGTGGTGAGATGAATGCTCCTGACAACTGGGTTGAACGTGCTCTAGGCATCACAGATGACACGACTGAATTGTTCTATAATGATACGATGAAAGGCGGAGACAACCTCGGGGATCCAAAGATGGTTCGTATTCTTGCCGACAATGCTCTATCATCTGCCGAATGGCTGCGCGATGAGATCAAGGTAGAGTTCTTACCTGATCATCTGTTCCAATTTGGAGGCCATTCCAGAAAACGTGCGTTGATTCCTGTAGGTCATACAGGTGTTGAATTGATTACTAAGTTAAAAGCCAAAACAGACGCTGATCAAATCACGATCAAAACGAATATGAAAGCCGAAACCTTGCTGAAGGACGAAAGCGGCAAAGTAACCGGTGTAACTGCGACTTCGGGTACTGGCGACAAGATCACATTCCATGCGAACAAAGGCGTCATCATCGCTACCGGTGGTTTTGGATCCAATGTAGAGATGCGTAAAAAGTATAACCCTAAAATGGATGAAAAATATATGTCTACCGATACACCAGGATCTACAGGTGACGGTATCGTTATGGCAGAAACGATTGGCGCCAAACTGACAAATATGGAGAGTATTCAAACGTATCCAATCTGTAATCCTGAGACAGGTGTTATTTCCCTGGTTGCAGACTCCCGCTTCGATGGTGCGATCCTGATTAACCAAGAAGGCAAGCGCTTCGTTGAGGAATTAGAACGTCGTGACGTTATTTCTAAAGCAATTCTTGCCCAAACGGGTGGATATACGTATCAATTATGGAATCAAGGCATTGAGGATATTGGTAAAACGATCGAAGTTCATCAAGACGAATACGATCAGCTCGTTAAACAAGGCTTGCTCTTTAAAGCCGATACGATTGAAGAGGCGGCTGATTTCTTCAAAATTGACGTGAACACTTTGAAAGAAACGATTAATAAAGTAAATGATTATGCGAAAACAGGTAAAGACCTTGATTTCAAACATCGCGGTGGATTGAAATCTCTTGAAAAAGGCCCTTACTACATCGAAAAAGCTGTACCATCCGTTCACCATACAATGGGCGGCTTGGTGATCGACGAGAAGACTCGCGTATTGAATGAAAAAGGCGAAGTCATCCCTGGGCTGTTCGCTGCAGGTGAAGTAACAGGGGTCATTCATGGTGCAAACCGTCTTGGCGGTAATGCTATCGCTGATATCTTCACCTTCGGCCGGATTGCAGGTAAGCAAGTTGTAGCAGAGTAATCTTATGTTTGTGTAAGTGCTCTATTAATAAGTTAGCCTTAAAAAAATGCAAGATAGTTTGTTGAGTGCAGGTTGACTGATAACTTTCAAGTTTCCCTCTATGACATAGTAAACCGCCCTGTCAGCAACATTGCGAACAGGGCGGTTTTTTATGGTGGAGCCTAGGGGCTACGCTCGTCTAACTCGCGGCTCTTTTATCGTTCTCCGTTAGTGGAATTAATATTGTCCATTTCTTTCCTGGTACTATCACTAGAACTATAGCAATTATTTAGTGTCTACTTGACAAGGGTTCCTCACCAACAAAGCTACCGATTCTACATGCACCGTATGCGGGAACATATCCACCGGAGTTACCTCCACTGTCTTATACCCTCCATCTTCGAGCACCCGCAAGTCCCTTGCCAGTGTCGATGGATTACACGATACATACACCACACGTTCCGGCTTCATCGCCAGAATCGTCTCCAACAACCGCGGATCGCAGCCCTTTCGCGGAGGATCGACCACGATAATATCCGCCGTAATCCCCTGCTCTTTCCAGTTAGGGATCACATCCTCAGATGCACCTACCTCAAACACTACATTATCCATACCGTTCAAAGTGGCATTCGCCCGAGCATCCTCAATCGCTTCACGTACGATTTCTACACCGTAGACCTGCTTAGCATGCTGCGCAAGGAACAATGAAATCGTCCCGATACCGCAATAAGCATCTATAACAGTCTCGTTTCCCGTAAGTCCTGCATATTCCACCGTCTTACCGTAAAGAACTTCAGTTTGAGCCGGGTTAACCTGATAAAAAGAACGGGCAGAAATCGCGAATTTCACATCGCCGATATAATCGTAAATAACGTCGTTCCCCCAAAGGGTACGTGTTGTATCACCGAAGATTACGTTCGTCTGCTTAGTATTCACGTTCTGGCAGATGCTTGTAACAGCTGGGATTTCACGGCGGATCTCAGTGATCCATTCGTCCAGATGTGGGATGCGTTCGCCATTAGTGACGAGTACGAGCATCATCTCACCAGTACGGAAGGCTTTCTTTACTACGACATGACGCAGTAAGCCTTTGCCGGATTCCTCGTCGTAAGCAGTAATGCCGCGCTTCCGTCCGATTTCTTTCACCTTGCGCACAACGTCATCGTTATCTTCATGCTGAATCAAGCATGTTTCCATATCGATGATCCGGTGGCTTCCTCTCGCGTAAAAGCCGCCCACAAGGCCGCCTTCTGTTACGCCAATCGGCACCTGAGCCTTGTTGCGATATCGCCAAGGCTCGTCCATGCCCAGTGTTGGGCGGACGAGAATGCCCGCTGCCTGATCCGTTCCAGCGTCTCCGCCACCACCACTCACCCGGAGCTTCCCAATCCGCTCCAGGTTGTCCACCACCAGCTGCCGTTTCCACGCCAGCTGAGCCGCATAGTCCATATGCTGCAGCTGACAGCCGCCGCATTGGTCATAGATCTCGCAAGGCGCCGCGATGCGGGCGCTGCTCGCCTCTACTAAATTCAGCAGCTTGGCGTAGCCATACTGCTTTTTGGTCTTGAGCACCTTTGCCCGGACCTTCTCTCCGGGAAGAGCTCCCTGCACAAAAAGGGTAAAGCCTTCTACGCGGCCTACCCCTTCACCTTCATGGGTCATGCCGATAATATCGAGCATAACCTCATCATTTTTATTCACAGGCAGTCCGGCGACAGGCGCCTTGCCGACTGGGCGGCTGGTGCTGCGTCCACTGCGGTGTTTACTCATTATTTATAGTTCACTTCTTTCATTATCATCGCTGTATAAACCCATTTATCATAACTATATATCCCACAATAATCTTCAATGGCTCTTAGCTTAGTTATTTTCAGCAAAAATCCGCAAATGCTGTGGCAAAATCCGGAATCGCCCTGGCAATTCTCCACCCAGTTCGCCATCCAAGTTCAATTGGACATGTCCTGGAGAGATTACATCCATCGCATCCGTACGGAAATAAATAACCTTCTTATCATTCAAATGTTCGCCACGAAGAGCCAATCTGACCAAACGGACAAACTCTGCCAGGTTGCATTTTTTAACCGCTATAACATCTAATAGACCGTCATCGATCCGAGCGCCGGGAGCAAGCTTTTCGAAGCCGCCAACAGAATTCGTATTTGCAATCAGGAACAGCATAAACTCATCATGAATAACTTCCTGCCCATTGGCACGAATGATTAGTTCCTGAGGAGATAGGCTGACCATTTTTTCAATACCTTTTAAATAGTACGCAAGCTGCCCAATCATGGTCTTCAGCTTACTAGGAACTTCATATGTCAGTTCGGTTAGGCTACCGCCGCCTGCTATATTAATAAAATAACGGTCATTTGCCTTACCGATATCAATCGGACGTGTTTCTTGGCGAATGATCAGATCACAGGAATCTTCCCAGTTCTTCGGGATCCCCATTGCACGTGCAAAATCATTAGTAGTACCAAGCGGCAAAACGCCGAGCGGGGGAAGATTAGGCTTCTCCGCCATACCATTAATAACCTCATTTAAAGTGCCATCGCCACCGGCTGCTATGATCAAATCATAACCGCGTTCTACTGCATCTGCAGCAGCTAGCATAGCATCGCCTTCTCCGGTTGTTGCATGGCAGGTAGCTTCAATGCCACCAATATCCAGCCGGTCCAAAATATCGGCGAGCCGCTTCTTCATTTCTTCCCGTCCAGAAGTGGGATTATAAATCAATCTCGCAGTTTTCATTACCGGAACGCCACCTGTTTTTATAATAGAATAACCTAATTGATTATACCTAATTCGGACCACTACAATCAATGTTAAAGGCCCTTTCATGCAAATATTCCATTATACAGCAATTAATGACACTGAGTTTAAAGAAAAACAACTATTTATATGTGTATGCAACAAATCCCGTATTATCCACGGATGTGGGCACTTTTTTTATGATTAAGTGTGCTCAAGGGTAGGTACTTTATCGTTTCATTCGAATCTGTTCGAGGAGTGTCTCTACCTGTCTCTCAATCCAATGCGGAAGAAGGGGGTGGGGCAGAAGCGTTTGACCAGAATACTTATAGGTTAACCCTTTAAGTCTGTTAGGAACCACATGCTTAGTAAAATAGCCTTCACTCAAAAAAAGCGGCGCCACCAGAACCTCGTGACCCTGCTCCTGCCAATACTCTACCTTGCTTCTTACACTATCTGGACTCAGCAGACCATAGTCGGCCGCCGCTACGCCACTTACCTCACGTACACGTCCCGCCAGCGAAGATATGCCTTGCTGCCAGCGCTGACGGAAGCCATCATATACACTGCCATGACCCACAAGCAAAATCGTCTCTCGCTTCGGTTCCGTAGACAGCTCACGTAGCTTGTCCCAGATCATTACAGCGATGTCCGGATCATCGTCGATAGGATAACCGTAGTGAACTTTAGCCTTCACTGAGAACAGCGCTAAATCCGTCTCACGTTCAGGCTCAGGTTTGGCGCCAAGTGCATATTCTATCTCATCGACATGTGTGCTTCCTGAGGAAACGAACAATGGGACCACAATAATATCTGTGATCCCTGCGTGTTCCAGCTCATTTATTCCATCTTGAATCAGACGGCCCTCTACCAGCTCTAAAAAAGAGACCACAACAGGAATCTCTTCACCTAGCGATAATCCGCTTACGGCTTCCTCTACGATTGACACCCAAGCCTTATCGCGAGAGCCATGACTGATAATAAGTACGCCTGGCACCATAAATTAGCGTCCCAAACGTTCCAGCGTTAATTTATATCCGTCATTGCCGTAGTTCAGGCAACGTTTTACACGGGAAATCGTAGCTGTGCTTGCGCCCGTCTCTGCTTCGATCTGGTTGTAGGTGGAGCCTTTGCCGAGCATACGCGCTACTTCCAGTCGCTGCGACAGCGATTGAATCTCGTTCACAGTGCACAAATCATCAAAGAACACGTAACATTCTTCCATATTTTTTAACGTTAAAATAGCTTCAAATAATTGGTCGATACTTTTATCATTCAACTTCTTAAGTTGCATCAGCTTTTCATCCCCTAAAAGTTCTATCAGCATTAGTTTCTCTAATTAAGCTCCGTACAAAACTAGCTCCGGAAACATAAACCTCATGCGACTATCCTGCCTTTACTATATTGCACTGGAGCGCATTTTTCAAGCATTAACGATTTCACGCTGTAAAGAGTGAAATCGATGGACAAACGTCCACCCGTGGCGCACACTCAATATGTATCAAACTACGTTTGTTTCTTCCTACATAAGAAATAGCACCTACACTATAGTACTACATAAGCGCCGAAAATCAAGCTTGTACACGCTTTTTTCACTTCTTAAAGACGATTATAGGCATTCGCCCTTTTCCGCTCCTATCACGGGTAACCCGGGCATTCGTCTATACCGTATGTTCGCCCATGACATACAGTATAGCAAACCACTAACAAAGGAATGTGATATTATGCCTGATCATTACTATAATCATTCCCGCCGAAACCAGCGTTCACTGACCGATACTTATAATGCATCTGCTTACCCTGGGCTCAGTCCATATGCGCCTTCATCCCCTCCAGGAGAGAGCGGAATCCTTCCCGCTTTAGGAGCAGAAGCTGCCACTGAAACAGCTCTAGCGCTTCCTGCTGCTGAAGCTACAACAAAGGCAAGCGGCGGGCTTGCCGGGTTGCTTAGCGGCTTAGGCGGATTAGGCGGCGGGGGCGGAATCGGCGGGAATATGGAGCAAATCAAAGGTATCATCGACCGAATGGGCGGTATTGACGGGATCGTAAACTCCATGGGTAAAGTGCAGAAGGTGATGTCCGGCTTCCAGCAGATGGCTCCAATGGTTAAGCTCTTCATGGGTAGCTTCGGCAAAGGAAAAGGAGCAGCAGGCGCACTGGCAGCCGAAGAGGATGCCGCACTGTACAGCCCGAGTCGGCGCAAAAAAAGACGCTCCACCTCCGGGCGTCGTAAATCTACTACAACCACACGCCGGCGCTCTACTCCCTCTACCGGAAAACGTCGCCGCAAATAGCGGTGACGTTTTATTTTTCACTTAAACCATCCACTACGCCGGAACCATCTGAACATACTAACACCCACCACCAGCATAAATAGCAGAACGCCAAAATATCCATACTTCCATTCGAGTTCAGGCATCACCACGAAGTTCATCCCATAAATTCCGGCAATCAGCGTCAGCGGCATGAATACGGTAGTGATTACTGTTAGTGTTTTCATGATCGAATTCATCCGGTTGGAGTTAAGAGAAATGTAGCTATCACGTAGATCCGCAGTCATTTCTCGATCCGCCTCAATCATATCGGACAGTTTTAACAAATGGTCATAGATATCGCCAAAATAAATCCGTTCCTCACCGTTGCTCTGGACATGCTGCGAATTCACGATCCGGTACATCAAATCGCGCATCGGCACAATCGTCCGCCGCATCTTGAGCAGCCTTCCGCGCACATTAAACACTTGGCTCATCAAATCCTCCACCGACTCACTGCCGCCATTACTCTCCAGATCCGCAAGCTCGTCCTCTAAACTATAGAGGCATGGAAAATACTTATCTACCAGCTTGTCCATTACAGTATATGCAGCCGCCATCGGACCACCCGACCAGCCTTTACGACTATGTATTTCACGCTTCACCTGCTCCCAAGCTTCATTCATCTCTGTTTTTTCCTGATGATGATAGGACACGAGGTAATTCGCACTCAAAAAAAGGTCAATCTCTTCAGCATCCAGCGTCTCTTCATTCAGCGCATGCAGCACAAAAAACTGCACTTCCTCATAATGATCCAGCTTCGGTCGCTGTAGCACATGCATACAGTCCTCAATCGCCAAAGGGTGAAAATGAAAATAGTGATCCAGCAGCAGCGTCTCCTCTGCCGTAGGTGTAGCAAAATCTGCCCATATCCATGCATAATCCTCCCGCCGGATATCCTGCAAAGGTATGTCTATCAGCACCTCACCTGTATGCGTCACCGCAAGTGTACGTATCATAAATGTTCCTCCGCTTCATCTTCTTCCACGCATCTATTGTACCGCAAGAAGTGGAGTCTTCCAAAAATAACAAAAAAGAATCTCAGCCGAGAAGTCATAGCTCTGAGCTTCCATTATTCTATAGCGTCCCATTCCGGAAAGGATGGAATACTCTTTAGATAGTATCATTCATCCTCTTCTCCCTCTGATCATTCGGCTCATAGTGTATATAACGATGCTCCTCAGATGGCGGGGATAGAATGGATAGAGTAAGTTGGGTTGGGTTGTCACCGTACTTAATCAAATCATATCAAGTGATTTGTTTAATGATTAGTTAGTTTAAATTCTAACCCGCCGCTTAGATTCGACAGATGTACAAATAGCTACGTCCAGTCATAAGCTCATAAGCATCTTATCCAAGCTTTAACCACTCTCGGTTGTACGAGCTAGACTCTGCAAATTCAGGGCACTTATATCCTTCTTTATGCTTCTTCGACGCTATTTAGCCAATTCTGGGGTATTTATACCCCTCTTTCTACTTCTTCGACGCTATTTCACCAATTCTGGGGTATTTATACCCCTCTTTTTGCTTTTTCGAGGCTATTCCACCAATTCTGGGGTATAAATGTCCCTCTTTCCCCTTCTTCGACGCTATTTTGCCAATTCTGGGGTATTTATGCCCCTCTTTCTACTTCTTCGACGCTATTTCACCAATTCTGGGGTATTTATGCCCCTCTTTTTGCTTTTTCATCGCTATTTCGCCAATTCTAGGGTATTTATGCCCCTCTTTCTACTTCTTCGACGCTATTTCACCAATTCTGGGGGATTTATGCCCCTCTTTATGCTTCTTCGACGTAACTTAGCTAATTCTACGGGATTTATACCGCTCCTTCCCCTCCAATTGCCCAATTCCATCATTTCTACGGGATTTATACCGCTCTTTGCTCTCCAATCGCCAAATCCCGTCAATTCTACGGGATTTATACCGCTCCTTCCCCTCCAATTGCCAAATCCCGTCAATTCTACGGGACTTATACCGCTCTTCCCCCTCCAATCGCCAAATCCCGTCAATTCTACGGGATTTATACCGCTCTCTCCCCGCACCACCCAAACAACAAAAAAAGATGTCCGCAGCCAAAGGCTAACTGACATCTTTTTATTAAAGGGATTTAAAAAATGATTTTGAAAATCAGACCGGCTAATACCGCACTGATTGGAATCGTAATAAACCAAGTAACAACAATACGTCCAGCTACTCCCCATTTCACGGCAGAGAAGCGTTTCGCGGAGCCAACACCCAGGATCGCTGAAGTGATCGCGTGTGTGGAGCTGACTGGTAAATGCAGCAGTGTTGCCGAGAAAATAACGGAAGCCGCGGAAATATCAGCCGCGAAGCCGTTGATCGGCTCGATTTTGAAAATCTTCGTACCCATGGTCTTGATAATCTTCCAGCCGCCAATGGAGGTACCGAGTGCCATAGCCGTAGCCGCAGCAATCTTAACCCATAGAGGGATTACATCCATAGTCTCTTGGCGTCCTGATGTAACGAGGGCAAAGGTAATGATCCCCATCGCCTTCTGCGCATCATTCGTACCATGAGTAAACGACTGTAATGCCGCCGTCACAACCTGCATGGAACGGAAGCCCTTATTAACCGTATGTGGACTACGCTTTGCAAAAATCCATTTCAGGACTGTCATGATGATATAACCGATAACAAATGCAATAATTGGCGAGAAGATCAAGCCCTCGACAATTTCCACAAATCCGCCCCAGTTAATATGCGACGAACCTGCACCCACATATACCGCACCAGCCAAAGCGCCGATCAGTGCATGAGAGGAGGAGGACGGAATTCCGAGCCACCAGGTGATCAAATTCCAAATAATCGCAGCAATCAGCGTGGCTATTATGATATCCAGACCATTTTCCAGCAACGTGGGGTCTGTGATACTTCCGCCAATTTTCTTAGCTACACCTGTAAACATCAAAGCTCCGACAAAGTTCATCAGTGCCGCCATAATAATAGCTGTTCGAGGTTTTAACGCACGTGTAGAGACAGAGGTAGCAATCGCGTTGGCCGTATCATGGAAACCATTAATAAAGTCAAACGCAAGCGCGAGAAATATAACAATTCCAAGAATCCATATCGATGTTTCCATATTCTAGTACCCCTTATGAGTTGCGCATGATGATCGATTCCAACATGTTGGCTACATCTTCACATTTATCTGTAGTGGTTTCGAGTCGCTCATATAATTCCTTGCGCTTAATCAGCTCAATCGGGTCCTTAACGGTTTCAAATAGAGCTTTGGTACAAATACGAAGGACTTCGTCCCCTTGATTCTCAAGGTCATTCAAACGGATCGTATATTCACGAATGGCCAGCAGCTTCTTCTGGGAAAGCAAATGAACCGCTTTTTGGATTTCATAAGCACACTGACGAAGGATTTCGGCAAATTGTACAATGTATTCATCCGGGTCAAGAAGGTTGTACATATAGAAACGTGAGGCAGATGCCTCCAAGCCATCAATGACATCATCCATGCTTGTAATCAAGTCCATAATGTCGTCACGCTCAAGTGGCGTAATGAACGTCTTGTTCAATTCCTTAATTACGGTGTGCGTGTAAGTATCACATTGGGATTCGTACTTCTTCATCTCTGCAGCGAAACTATCGACATTATTCTGGAGATCAGTGATATTCTGAGCAAAATAATCTGCAGCTTGGACAATGGTATCCGCCATATTTTCCAGCGTCTCAAAGAATATGTCCTTTTTTCTCAACTTCATTGTTTTAAACCCCTTTACATAATATTACCGTGAGTACAGAGTCACCCATATGTAAAAAGCATGAAAATGAATGACAACCCTTGTTATCTTAACATATCCGTAGAAGGTATAGAAGCTATAGAAATGAACTTTTTTACACTCTATTAACACTTACCCATAATTCCGAACACAAATCTGTATAACACTGGATATTCCGACTTTCTTAGGTTGCACTATCTGCTCCGCCGTATACCACATGACTGCTAAATGAAGGTGAATTAGGGACAACCAAAATATGGGTGATTCCTGGATACATTAGCTCTTCTTTACCATCCTTCACAAACCGAATCACATCACCTGGCTCACGCGACCATCTGCCTTTTGTGACCTGTCCTCTCTGAAAGAGCAACGCTTCTCCACCAAGCTCCACATCAACCTGAAGTCTTCCAACATCATCAAGTACTTTATGATCGGAACCCATCACCATCACATTTGCAGCTTCTACTGGCTTATTGTTATTCAGATCCAAATGTGGTTTACCATTCACGTAACGCTGATAGGTCTGGAGCTGAGTATCGTATTTATAGTCAATTTTATAGCTTTTAAGCAAGAAGTTTACGCTAAACTCAGCGGCCTGTTCTCCGCCTGTCGGTATGTAATCTGGATTGTTAAAAAGATACCCTGGCACCTTCACACTTTTGTCATAACCCAGCTTCTCGGCACCTTCCCGCAGCTTCGCTGCATTACTGTAGAGATTATGAGGGGCTTTACGTGCTTTGTCCCGCCAGAAATAGGCTCCGGCACGACCGATTTCGTCCATATCTGCTTTTTTCTCTTTTTGCAAAATAGCATAAGCCGCGGGGCTCCCCCCGGCATGCACTGTCACACCACCATAGCTCTCGCCAATATCGAGCAGATAAGGGCGAATACTGCGAATCGGTCCGATTTTGACCACTCCGGTATGACTTTGAAAAATACCAATTAACCGCGTAATGCCACCTTCAGCAAGGACCTCATATAAAATATCCGCTTCACTCACCCCCGATTGTGGCCGGGCCGCTGGAGCATTATTAATCATAACAGCTAAGGGACGCGGGAGACTGTTTTCAGAAACGGGAAGACCTGTTAATCCCGAAACAAGTTCAGCAGATGGATCTGCAGTAGGCGATGGCTGGATCGTTTCAATAGGCGCGGGATCTGCTGTAGGTTGCTGTGTCGGGGCAATTACATTATTTGCACTCTCTGTACCGCAAGCGGAGAGCAATAGGGTACTTAGTACAAGGGCAGATAATAGACGGGAAGAAGAGCAGTTTACTTTCATAAGCTTGTAGTTCCTCCTAAACGTTTTATGTATCTTAACTGGTTTCTTCCATTTAATCACAGCCAGTCCCATTTGTCTTGATCCGCTTGCATCAAGTGTAATCGACTTCAGCGTCCTTATTAGGACGATATACGTTTAAGCGAGAAATATAAATAATGCATAGCGTAAAACTTTACTTTCTTATATTTAAAAAAAGGGCACAGCCGATCTCCGGCTGTACCCTACGTGTATCTTATCCATTTAGTCTAGCTTCCAGCAATTGAGGCTTAATGTCCCATATTGATACGCTTGAAATATTCGCTCTGCCTTCCTGCTGCCATCCGCTGTTCCCATCGCATAAAAGAGAGGTGCGAAATGCTCTCTTCCGTAAGATGGAACCGCATCACGAACATGCGGAGCTGTTTTCTCATAAGCAAACAGTGAA
Source organism: Paenibacillus sp. FSL R5-0744 (assembly GCF_037972555.1). Lineage (NCBI taxonomy): Bacteria > Bacillati > Bacillota > Bacilli > Caryophanales > Paenibacillaceae > Paenibacillus > Paenibacillus sp. FSL R5-0744. The sequence continues at coordinate 741,833 of NZ_CP150228.1, read as the reverse complement.
GGTAAATCCCAAGATTCTAACCCCTTGGCAATCCACGCATCGAATTCAAGCGCCCACTCTTCAGGCTGATCACTTTCATTAAGCATCCGCAAATTGTGAACAAGTCCACCGCTTCCTATCAGCAGTATGCCTTCGTCACGCAGAGGGGCTAACATCCGCCCGATATTGTACTGTTCCTTCGGAGAACGTAGTGAATCGACGGATAAAGCGACTACCGGAATATCGGCTTTCGGAAACATTTTTTTCAGTATTACCCAGACTCCGTGATCGAGTCCTCGCCCCAGAACGGGCTGATGTGAAAGATTGTTACCCTTAAAGAGCTCGGAAATCCGCTTGGTTAGAGCTGGATCGCCTGGGGCTGGATAGGTCAGCGTATACATTTCTTCAGGGAATCCGTAGAAGTCGTGTTGTGTTTCGTGCTTCTCATCCATGGTGAGTAGCTGTTCTGGGCTATCCCAGTGCGCTGAGAATACTACTATACCCCGTGGTGCTTCTAGTTCTTGACCAAGCCGCTCCAGAAAACGGGTATACTCGTTATCCTCCAGTGCGAGGAGCGGAGAACCGTGCGCGATAAAAAATGACGGTAATTTCATAGGATGCCAACCTCCATAACCCAGTATATGGTGTGCATCTTTATTTTACCGCTAATTTCAAGTTATTGCGAGTAAAGTCCATCACCTATATCATCCAATTTTGCCATTCTGTCTGCACATGCTCCTGCTCGTTCATCCACTCTCTTGTCCGCTTAAGCAGCTGCTGCTGTGCTGGACCAGACGAAAAGGTATGATCACCTTGAAAAATGATCTCTTTATCGCATCGTCCCTCAGGACGCGTCCAGAATAATTTCTGGTAAAGGAATGCATAATCCACGGGGATGACATCGTCAGACGTACCATGAATGACGAGCACATCACCACTGAATTTACTAGCCTCTTGGAAAGGCTGGAAGGCCGCCAAAGAATTGAAATATACCGGTGTGAACGAGTAGCCCACGTAATCCGCTGATCCATTCTTGACCGAACGATCATACGCCTCCCGCCCTACGATCTTTACAATATCATTGAAGGGGTAACCCACGGAGGCCCACAGCACGAGATTCTTCACGCGACGATCACGAATACTTGTCAGAAGCGCAACCGCTCCACCCAGACTATGGCCAATAAGCGTCACACGCTGTGGATCCACATCGGCAGAGCTAATTCCGTAATCGAGCACCGCTCTAGTCTGAGCGATCATCGACTCCATATCCTCACCGCCGTAATTACCGCTGCTCTCGCCGCAGCCCGCATAATCAAATCGAATGACCATATACCCATCTTGTGCCAGCTCACGAGCTGCTTTGACAAATATCCGATCGACCCCAATCCGGTTACCCACAAATCCATGGCAGATTACAGCTAATGGCAATCTGTCCTTGCAACGTGTGGAAGTTCCCTTCTCTTTACTCGGATAATGGATGCTCGCTGTCAATTCTTCGCCGTTATGCCGAATTACAATATTCCGTTCCATTGCCGTAACCTCCTATATTTAATCATTATTTTAATTTATTAGAATTCCGATTAACTTAGTGTGAATTATATTCTTATTATAAAGATTTCGTTCATATTGTCAACAGAAACGGGACAGATCTTAGTAATTTGCAAGAGCAAATTCGGAGTATAAACCGGAACGTCAAACAGCCAGTCTCTAATATAATGGAGACTGGCTGTTTTTCAATCGCATGATGAGCTTCCAGGGCCGTCAATCAATCATAGCTGTCGTTAAACATCTCATGGGTTTCTTGACTGCCTTCCCAATCCTTAAGCGCACCCTCTGTTGCTGGTTCTTCTGTGGAATTCCACATGCTGAATCCATCAGAGCCGCCCCAATCCCCCATTGAATGATTGGGCGTAGGCTCGAAACCGTTGCCCATGACACTATCCTGTTCTTTCTTGTTCTCATGTTCCATAAAGCTCCCAACCTTTCCCAAAGCTATATTGATCAAGCAACAACATTATCAGTGTTCACTCTTATAAAAGGATTATGCATAGGAAAATAGAAATGCTTGTCCTTGCGCTGACCTGTCAGGCAAACGTATACTCTAGGTTAAAGACTATACCGATTAACACTACTGGAGGTTTACATCCCTATTATGAAAGTGAAAGATATGATTAAGGAAAATAACGCCCTGCGAGAGCAGATGACGCCTTTCAATCGATCCTATTTTGAAGATATGATCCTGACGATGCGCGCCAGTAGGGTAGAAGCTCTCCGCGCTGAAGAACTTTTACTGGATGCAGCCAAACTGCTTCTGAAAGAACAAAAAAAAGGTAAAAACGCTAAACAGGTGTTTGGCGAGAATCCGGATGATTATTTTAAAGAGATCATAGACAGCGTTCCCACACGCTCAGCACGCAGCAAATGGAACTATTACTTGATGATTCCCTGCGCGGCTCTAACCTGTTTGTTCGGGATCTTTGCTATAGGTGGACTCTTCTTGCAATGGACTAACGGATCACCTGGGATGTTCGGAGAGATTAGCCTCTTCACCCTCTTCGCTGTTGGGGCAGGTTCCATTATCTTGATAGAACTTATTATGAAATGGTTAACCTCCTTGTCTGAGGGGGATGCACCTAAAGCCAAGCCCTTTGATATCAAGGGCCTTGGCGTCTATATCGGAATCGCCGTAGTTGCCGTATTCATTGGCTTGTACCTCGACCGATTGTTTCCGGTCATTACTTTATCCCCGTGGGTAAGCTTAATTGTTTCCCTGATTGGGGCAATTGGACTAAAGTTTATATTTTTTAGAAAATAAAAGTCATGCTCCACCCATATTTCATCCGATAGACAGGGGGAACTTTCATGAATAAGAAGCAATATATTCTCTATTCTGTTCTAGCAGTAACATTGGGACTAGGCGCGGTACCTATAGGAACGATTCAAGCTGAAGGCGCTGCCAGCCCTCCTGTGGGAGGCACTAAGGCAAATGCTTTGACAGCAAACAATAATCATGCGGAGGCTATCTATAAAGCTGCATTGCCGCTGTTGTCTTCCTCTAACAAGTTACCCGAAGCTATTAAATATTTGAACGCCAATATGTATGCGGTAGGTTCGTATCGTGCCACGATAATGACACTGAAGCTTGAGAATTTGCACAAGGCGGCGCTTCCGGCGTGGGAGAGCAAATTCAGTACCAGCAATGTCCAGCGGAAGCTCACCGCCATCTATAAGGCTGGCGCTAGTATGAAGACCCTTGCTGATGCCACAGAAGATCTCACTCTGCGCACACTGCTGAAGAGTGCCAGCGAAAATGGATATAAACTGGAGACCGCGGAAGGCACTTTTTTCCCGGTGATCGACTATGAGGCTTACCGCAAATATAAGCTTTATGTCACTGACGATATCAGCGCGTATCTATCCATTATGGCTACGGAGTCTGATCTGCCCTCCTCCAAGGATAACGGGCTGGTCATTGGTTGGACCGATGTAGCTGCGCGAGCACTGTCTCAAGAGCAATTTATTCAAAATCATCCGAAATCGAACCGAATTTCAGCCGTGAAATCCTTATATTCTATCTATGTTAACAATACGTTTTACGGCCAGAATAACACGCCCCTTTTCCATTATGACAATCTTGAAATGGACTTGGAGGCGCAGAAAGCCTACTCTAGCATTCTCTCCAAGAATAAAGACAACAGCCCATTCCTGCAGAAACTAGATGGCTTCATGAAATTGATGAAAGACAAAGATTATAAATTAACAGATGAAGTCGAACAATACCGTAAGACTGAATTACCTCTCTAGTATGATATACAAAAGGCCCGTCCCTATTCATTCTGGGACGGGCCTTTCTATGTTCATTAACGAAATGATTAAAGTGATGAAAGAAATTAAATAAGGATGTTAAAGAGATTGGAATCCTTATTGATTTCTACATAATCTACACCCTTCTGCTGCATCCGTTCGATAAGTGGTTCATAAGCTTCAATGGACAATAGCTCTATGCCTACAAGCGCGGGACCATTCTCTTTATCATGCTTCTTGATGTACTCGAAACGGGTAATATCATCCTCTGGGCCGAGGATTTCGTCCAAGAACTCACGCAGGGCACCTGCCCGTTGTGGGAAGTTCACCATGAAGTAGTGCTTTAAGCCTTCGTAAATCAGTGACCGCTCCTTGATCTCTTGCATACGGTCTATATCGTTGTTACCCCCACTAATGATACAGACGACCGTCTTCCCGCGGATTTGATCGCGGTATTGATCAAGTGCTGCGATAGGTAAGGATCCCGCTGGCTCAACCACTATAGCATTCTCGTTATACAGCTCCAGAATGGTGGTACAAGCCTTGCCTTCAGGTACCATCACGATGTCATCCAGATGCCGGGAACATATATCATAAGTCAGTCCGCCAACGCGCTTTACAGCCGCTCCGTCCACGAACTTGTTAATTTCTTTTAGCGTTACCACTTCTCCAAGCTTGATCGCTTCAGTCATTGAAGCAGCACCAAGCGGTTCCACACCAATCAACTTAGTAGATGGACTCACCGTCTTCACATAAGTGGCTATTCCTGCTGCCAAACCGCCCCCACCAATCGTTACGAACATAAAATCCGCAGGGTGATCCAGGTTCTCCATCACTTCCATCGCTATCGTTCCATTGCCTGCAATAATTCTCGGCTCATCAAACGGGTGGATCAACGTCATACCATGGTCTATACAAGCTTGCAGCGCTTCATCATAAGCATCATCGAAGGTATCGCCCTTCAGAATGACCTCAACAAACTCGCCACCGAACCGCCGTACTTGCTTAACCTTCTGGTTAGGTGTTGTGCTTGGCATATAGACCTTGCCCTTAATCCCAAGTGCCTTACAGGAATAGGCTACACCTTGTGCGTGATTTCCTGCACTCGCGCAGACAATACCTTTGGCTCTATCTTCTGCGGATAGACTACGAATCATATTATAAGCTCCGCGGATTTTAAAAGAACGGACAATCTGCAAATCTTCGCGCTTCAAATATACATCGCAATCATACTTGGCCGATAGTACGGCGTCACGCTGTAGTGGAGTCCGGATGATGACCTCCCGCAGTACGTGATGAGCCCGTACGATATCTTCCATTCCTACGATTCGGTCTTCCTCTTCTCTCATAACCCTCTCGCCTCACTATCATCTATTCATTCTACTTCTTGTAAACATACTCTCCCAAAGACATTTTTTCAAGCATTGTCCGCTGTATGCAATACAATTATTGATGCAAATCTTATACTTTCTTATACATGCAAAAACGCCTTCATCGTCCCTAAAAGGACGGTAAGCGTTTATGCGAGAAATATAAGGTAATTTATAACGTGAAACAAATAAATTCTTATATTTTAAAAAAAGAGACTACAGGAATCTCCCATAGCCTCTTTAAGTTCATGTCCGTCCAAGATCTGAATTCTACTAATCCTGTTGCTTCAGCATCCACTTCAGCAGATCAGGTAGGCTTGTCCACAAACGCGAGTGTACAATAACATATTCGATAGCTTCATTAGCGTCGCCCATTCCCACAAAATCCGGAAGGTTATGCGGCAATCTTTTGATCCCTAACAAATAATCCGGCACATGCTTGTTCACATTCCGCGCTACGCGGTACAACATTTTCAGTTGGGAAGTAATCCCATTCTTCTTATATTCTAAGACCATCCGGTCGTAAGCTACTGTCGCCGCTGCATCATTGCCGAACTTTTCCAGCACCTTTTCTGTCTTCTTGAGCTTGTTGGTGTAGAGATACGCAGCCGTTAAAAGGTAACGCGCACCTGTGTTATCTTCAGGATTCAGCTCTAAAATGTGCTCAAGTACTTTTTGTGCTTCTTCTGCATTTCCGCTAAACCAACAAGAGTCGGCGTAGCTTTTGCAAATTCGAATGTATGGACGAGTCTCGTGGAGGTCCCAGAAATGTCCCTTGTTCTCAGCGAAAAAGGCTTCTCCAAGCTCACGTTCACCTGCATCCATCCCTGCTTTTAGAAAAGCACGAGCATCTGCTTCATTCTCTGCTTCCTCAGCCAAAATGAGATACGCATCCGGACTGTCCGGATAAACCTCTAATGCGGCTTCAGCTAACTGTATCCGGCGGTTGGATGAATTGGTTTGCATAGCCTTTTGTAATAGTGCTTGCTCCTGATCCTTCGGACTGCCTGAGATATTCAGCAAAAGTAATTCTTCTTCCGCACCACCCATGCCGTATTCCTCAATGTAATTGAGCATCTCTTTGACTTTTCTAGAAATGGTAGGCGTAGTAACCTCATGTTTGGTAGCAAGATCCGCTTGTGTTAGGGAGAAGCCATATTCCTCAGACAAAATAAATTCGATCGCCGCGCAGAAAGAGCCCATTTTCTTCACAGCAGGCTTAGTCTTACGGGAATAACCATTCCACAGAACTAGAGCTTCCCAAATAAGCTCTCTATCATAGCTTTCTCTCATGCTCTCAATAAGGTGCAGCGCCAGTTGTTCATGTGCTGGATGCTCCCAATTCAGATCACGTGACACTTTTTTTCTGAGCGTAGTAAGAGTTAGCTTCACTTCAGGTTGTGCTACGGGTTCCTGTTTCTCAGCCACAGTCTCGCTAGCTGCCGCTTCTTCCTTGTTTACAAGTTGCATGATGGACTCTACTGCAGAAGTTTCTTTACCAAGGCAGCATTTCTTATATTTTTTCCCGCTTCCGCAAGGACACATATCATTTCTTCCAATCTTACTCAAAACGAATTCCTCCTTAAATCTGTGAGTAGCCATTCGCCATAAGCGTATCGCTAGTATGCACTATAAGTATCATCATTTCCAGGCACGAGGCATCCTTTATAAGGTTACTTCACAAAGTCTGAAGGACTCCGATTTAAAAGGGCCTTCCCATGATCGGAAAGACCCTTATCTGTATATATCCGCACATTTTCCCCCGTACGTGTAGTATTATAGCACTTCTTCTATCACTTGTCAGTCCTTTTTTAGGACTTTAAGCGCAAAAAATGCTAGATACAGTTCTTTATCCTTATACCAAAGCTTTCATAGCGATGTCGCTGCGGCTTTGTTTTCCGGAAAAAGAAATTCCTTCGGCTCTAGCGTAAGCTGCAACACGAGCTTCAGCAATCGTAGCACCTAGGCCTACCACGCCTAGTACCCGACCACCATTCGTCACCCAGCTTCCGTCTTCACCACGCGCCGTACCAGCATGGAAGATCAGCCCTCCTTGGCTGTCTTCAAGACCTTCAATCGGTACACCCTTTGGATAAGGGCCTGGATATCCTCCCGAAGCGAGAACTACGCATACAGCCGCTTCGTCGCTCCATTCAATGTCGATATCTGCAAGTCTGCCCTCTGTGACCGCCAGAAAGATTTCTAGCAAGTCGCTCTTGAGTCTAGGCAACACGACCTGAGTCTCAGGATCACCGAAACGAGCATTAAACTCAATCGTCTTTGGTTTACCCTCAGGAGAAATCATCAGTCCCGCAAATAGTACACCGCTAAAGGGACGACCTTCGTCCACCATAGCTTTTGCCGTCGGCTTAATGATGGTCTCGATCGCTTCTTGGATAATAGCCTCATCAATATGTGGTAAAGGCGAATAGGTACCCATTCCGCCGGTATTAGGACCTTTATCCCCATCAAAAACGGGCTTATGATCCTGGGCAGCAGCCATAGGACGTACCGTCTCTCCATCGACAAAAGCCAGAATCGACATTTCCTGTCCAGCTAGAAATTCCTCAATAACAACCTGAGCGCCTGCCTCACCGAATACCTTAGTGACCATAATATCAGCAAGCGCTTGCTCTGCTTCTTCCAACGAATAAGCAACCGTCACGCCTTTTCCTGCAGCCAGACCATCTGCCTTGATTACGATCGGAAGCGGCTGTTCCCGCAAATAAGTTAGCGCAGCTTCATAGTCGTCGAACTTCTCATAGGCTGCTGTCGGAATATTATATTTATGCAAAAGATCCTTCATAAAGGTTTTGCTGCCTTCGATCTCCGCTGCATTCTTGCGTGGGCCAAACACAGGAATATCCTGTGCTTCAAAAGCATCCACAATCCCAGCAGCGAGTGGATCATCTGGACCGATTACAACAAGACCTACTTCCTTCTCTTTCGCAAAAGCCGTCAGACGATCGAACTCAAATACTCCGATCGGCACACATTCGGCTAACTGCGCAATCCCGGCGTTGCCGGGTGCGCAATAGATTTTACCTGCCTTGGGGCTTTGGGATAGACTCCAAATCATCGCATGTTCCCGGCCGCCGCCGCCAACCACTAAAATATCCATCCGAATATGATCCTCCCAGTGCTCTAGTGTTTGAAATGACGGACGCCTGTGAAGACCATAGCAATACCATACTCATTAGCGACCTTAATTGACTCTTCGTCTTTAATGGAGCCGCCTGGCTGAATCACTGCAGTGATTCCTGCTTTTGCTGCCATTTCAAGCGTATCGCCCATTGGGAAGAACGCGTCGGAAGCGAGTATGGCTCCCTTAGATTTTTCACCAGCTTGTTCGATTGCAATTTTAGCTGCACCAACGCGATTCATCTGCCCTGCACCTACGCCAACGGTCATATCATCAGCAGCCAGCACAATCGCATTAGATTTCACATGCTTAACTACTTTCCATCCGAACAACAATTGTTTCAATTCTTCCTCGGTTGGTTTGCGGTCCGTAACGACTTGTAGATCATCTGGGTTCACAGAGTGCACATCGCTCTCCTGTACAACCATTCCTCCATCTATAGAGGTAACTACAAAGCTGCTCTTACGCGCACTAGCCGTACTAAGGTTACCTATTTTGAGCAAACGGAGATTCTTTTTCTTCGTAAGGATTTCCAGTGCTTCTTCCGTAAAGCCTGGTGCCAACACGATTTCGAGGAAAATATCTTTCAGCAGGTTCGCTGTGTCTGCATCAATAATCCGGTTTGCTGCTACAATCCCACCAAAGATAGAAGTTGGATCCGCGTTGTAAGCTTTTTGATAAGCTTCGTATACACTTTCACCCACACCTACACCACAAGGGTTCATATGTTTAACCGCTACGACAGCAGGCTCTTCAAATTCTTTCACGATTTGCAGTGCTGCGTTAGCATCGTTGATATTGTTATAAGACAACTCTTTGCCGTGCAATTGTTCAGCCGCAGTGAGTGTATCCAGTGCCGCCAATGGCTTGCGATAGAACGCTGCTTTTTGATGCGGATTCTCGCCATAACGCAGATCCTGAATTTTCTCATAAGTCACGGTGTAGCGCTCTGGCAGAGGCTCGCCAGTAACGTTAGCCAAATAATCGGAAATCAAGGCATCGTAAGCCGCCGTATGACGGAACACTTTTGCCGCAAGACGTTTGCGTGTTTCTAGCGTTGTATCTCCACCTGCGCGAACCTCTTCAAGTACAGTAGCGTAGTCATTAGCATCCACCACTACACTGACAAAAGCATGGTTCTTCGCCGCAGAACGCAGCATCGTAGGTCCGCCGATATCGATATTCTCGATGGCTTCCTCGTAGGATACGTCAGGTTTTGCGATAGTTTCCGCGAACGGATACAAATTCACAACAACCAGATCGATGTAGTCCAGACCAAGCTCCTTCATTTGACGCGTGTGTTCCTCGTTATCACGAACCGCAAGCAATCCACTGTGTACAGCAGGGTGCAAGGTTTTGACACGTCCGTCCATGATTTCTGGGAATCCTGTCACATCGGAAATCCCGATAACTGGAACACCTTCTTTAGCCAAAAGCGTGCTTGTTCCACCTGTAGAGATAATTTCTACGCCTAATGCAGACAACTCGCGGCAAAAATCCACGATACCTTGTTTATCCGATACGCTGACTAGCGCTCTTTTGATACTCACTTTGAATAGTCCTCCTTCAGGTTGTACGTGCGATTTAATATGAAGAAAACCCACAACGCGACACATAACGCCGCTTATGCAATATTTCCCGAGAAATACCCTGAAACATCTCGGTCTGTCACCAAATGTCGATCCAAAACTTCGAATGGCTGCGGTGCAGCTTACTTTTCGCGGATAATCGTCTTTCTTCCACTCAGTTCCACTTTCCCGCTGGCAAAAGCGCCAACCACTTCGGGATACAGCTCATACTCAACCTTATGAATACGTTCTGCCAATGAATCCGCCGTGTCGTTATCCTGCAGGGCTACGCTGCGCTGAGCAATAACAGGCCCGGTATCCATACCTCCATCGACAAAATGCACAGTAACACCCGTCAGCTTCACACCATAATCCAGCGCTTGTCCGATTGCATCTTTTCCTGCAAAAGCAGGCAGCAGCGATGGATGAATGTTAATAATTCGTCCAGCATACGGCGTTAAAAGCACTGGCGTAATAAGACGCATGTATCCTGCCAGCACAACCAGCCCGATTTCCCGCCGCTGAAGCTCTGCTACAATCTCTGCTTCGTAGAGTTCACGGCTGGCGAAGTCTTTTGGCCGCAGCAAGAGGGCGGGAATGCCCGCATCCTCCGCTCGCTTAGCTACAGGTGCCTCTGGCTTGTCGGATACAAGCAACTCAATATTGCCCTCACCAAGCAAGCCTGCTCTCTGTGCATCGATCAGTGCAGCAAAATTACTGCCTTGCCCAGAAGCAAAAACAGCGATTCGACTCCATTGCATCACACTTCAGCTCCAGTAAAGGTTACTTTGCGTTCCCCTTCTGTCACTTTACCAATGATAAAAGCCTCTTCTCCGCTCGATTTGAGCAGTTCAAGAGCACGTTCTCCATCAGCGCTACTTACTACCAGAACAAGTCCAATTCCCATATTAAAAGTAGTAAACATATCACGGTTGCTTACGTTTCCTTTGTTCTGCATCAAACCGAAGATCGGCAGAATCGGCCACGATCCGTAATTAATCTCCACATCTACACCGTCAGGCAATACGCGCGGGATATTCTCGATGAATCCGCCACCCGTAATATGTGCCATCCCTTTCACCGGAAGCTGCTCCAGCAGCGCCAGCAAAGGCTTCACATAAATCTTAGTTGGTGCAAGAAGTACATCCACAAGCGGAGCTCCAAGCTCTGGAAGCACATCATTCAGGCCATAGCCATCTTCCTCAAGCAAAAGCTTACGCACAAGTGAGAAGCCGTTGCTGTGCACGCCGCTAGAAGCTAAACCAATCACTGTGTCTCCAGCAGCGATGTTAGCGCCTGTTACCAGCTTCGCTTTGTCAGCAACGCCAACTGTGAATCCAGCGATATCATACTCACCCGCTGAATACATGCCCGGCATTTCAGCCGTTTCGCCGCCAATCAGCGCACAACCTGCTTGGTGACAGCCCTCTGCGATTCCTGCTACGATCGCTTCGATTTTCTTCGGTACGACTTTGTCGCAAGCCAGATAATCGAGGAAAAATAGCGGCTCCGCACCTTGCACTACAATGTCGTTCACGCACATAGCTACAGCGTCGATCCCAATCGTGTCATGGCGATCCGCAGCGAACGCGATCTTAAGCTTCGTGCCTACACCATCAGTTCCCGATACGAGCACTGGCTCTTCATATTTATCTTTATTGAGGCCAAACAGCGCTCCGAACCCACCAAGATCCGTCATTACTTCTGGACGGTAAGTACGTTTTACGTGCTTTTTCATGCGTTCTACCGCTTCATTACCAGCCGCAATATCCACTCCGGCGTTTTTATAAGCTTCCGACACTTGGGACACCTCATCTTTTAATTAGTTTAGAGCGCGTTTGGGCGCATTCGGAACCAGTGGTGGTTATTGGAGTTATTGCGAGGAATGTTTGGACTTCCGATCGCTGTTATGCTCGAATTCCTTTGAATTTGTTACCGCTGAGCGGTAGAAATTCGAGCATAAAGGCGAACGCTAACGCTTCTACAGTTCCAAACTTCCTCTCCATAACTCCCTCCAACCACCGCTTTCACCCTACTGCAAGCCGCAGTGCGCGCCTTGCACACGGACCTCAAGACCTCGGTGCATGAGCTGCGCCATGCACCTCCTTAAGCGAAACAAGCGAACACCCACACCTTTGCAAGGGGGACTTAGGGGGATGTCAACACGAGCAGCCATCTTTTTCCGCCCCGCCAAAATCAACCTGCGTCGGGTAATCATTATCGAAGCAGGAAAGGCATAGCCCGCCTTTGTAATCATCTTTGTTGTGACCACCAATGGAAGTGATTAAGCCCTCCGGTGACAAGAATGCCAAGGAATCGGCATTAATCTCTTCGCACATTTCCGCAATGGACTTGTACGACGCGATAAGATCGCGGCGGTCTGGGGTATCAATGCCGTAGAAGCAAGGATTCTTGAAGGGTGGCGATGTAATCCGCACGTGAACCTCTACGGCTCCCGCTTCGCGGAGCAGATTGACGATCCGACGTGAAGTTGTTCCACGCACGATGGAATCATCGATCATGACAACACGTTTGCCATCGACCACACTGCGCACGGCGCTTAGCTTCATTTTCACACCTTGCTCACGTAGCTCTTGGCTCGGCTGGATGAAGGTCCGGCCTGTATACTTATTCTTGATGAGCCCAAGCTCATAAGGAATGCCCGTCTGCTCCGCAAATCCAATCGCTGCCGAGATACTTGAATCCGGTACACCAGTTACGAGGTCAGCATCTACGAAAGCTTCTAATGCCATTCGGCTACCCATCCGCTTACGGGCGGTGTGCAGGTTAGCGCCATTCATATCACTGTCTGGGCGAGAGAAGTAAATATACTCCATCGCGCATAGCGCTTTACGTTTTGGCTCGGTAAAACGGTCCTCTAACAGGCCATTTTTATCAAGCACGAGCAGTTCGCCAGGTTCGATATCGCGGACTAACTGTGCTCCGATAACTTCTAAGGCGCAAGATTCGGAAGCAAAAATATAGGCGTCGCCGATCCGTCCCATTACAAGCGGACGCAAACCATGGGAATCCGAAGCGACAATTAATTTGTCATTCGTCATAAGCAGAAAAGCAAATCCGCCAACCAGTTGTTTTAGCGCATCCTTAGCCGCTTCAACAAAATCCTTAGACGAACGCGCAATCAGATGCGCCAGCACTTCTGTATCACTTGTGGTTTGGAAGATCGATCCGCTTTGCTCAAGCTGTTTACGAATCAACGGTTCATTTACTATGTTACCGTTTGTAGCAATCGCCAAATCACCGTCACGATATTTGAATACGAGCGGCTGTGCATTAGTTAAGCGGCTGTCTCCGCTAGTGGAATAACGTACATGCCCGATGGACATGTCTCCAACCAGTGAGGCAATTTTGTCCTTGTCGAATACTTCTTTTACTAACCCCATCCCGCGGTGATAGTTGAAATCACGACCATCTGCTACGCAGATGCCCGCACTTTCTTCCCCACGGTGCTGTAAGGCGTGCAAGCCGTAATAAGACATGGACGCCGCTTCCGGGTGTCCGAAGACCCCGAAAACGCCGCATTCTTCTTTTAATGTGTCAAAAATATCTCCCGAGCCCGTTCCTTCATTGTAAAAGTCACCAGTCCACAGGATAGGAGTCTCCTGCTCTTTCCCGGTCTTTATTTCATAAGACATGGAATAGCATCCTCCCAAACGAATTTCAATTCTGCTACAGCTTCATCTAATACGGATGCACCGTCCAGATTTACGCGCAGTCTGTCTCCACCTACAGTTCCGATGATTTCCACTGGAACGCCGCTGGCAGCAATCGCTGCTTTCAGCTCTTCCGCACGTTCAGGTGCTGCCGTCAGCACGATACGTGATTGGCTCTCACTGAACAAAGCTACATCGTTTCTAAGTCCATTAGCAGAAAGTTCAACGTTCGCACCAATACCACCACTGATACAGCTCTCTGCAAGTGCTACAGCAAGACCGCCTTCGGACAAGTCATGTGCCGAACGCACCAGACCGCCGCGAATCGAGGTAAGCACTGCGCTCAGCAGTGTTTTCTCAGTAGCCAAATCCAAAGCTGGAGGACGGCCTTCGGTTACACCATGAACAGCATATTGAAATTCACTACCACCAAGCTCAGCTTTTGTTACGCCTAGCAGAAGGATGGAATCTCCTTCTTGTTTGAAGCCTTGAGTCGTAATGTGATCCGTATCCGTTACTAAACCAACCATGCCGACAACCGGCGTTGGGTAAATGGATCCCGTAGTATTTTCGTTATAAAGACTGACATTCCCGCCGATAACCGGAGTATCCAGCACACGACAAGCTTCAGCCATACCATCAACCGCACGCTCCATTTGCCAGAACACATCAGGTTTCTCAGGGTTTCCGAAGTTTAGGTTATCGGTAATAGCAAGCGGTTCAGCACCCGAACAAACGATGTTACGAGCCGCTTCGCTGACTGCAATCCGTCCACCCACTTCAGGATCAAGATAAACATAACGCCCGTTACAGTCCGTGGTCATCGCAAGTCCTTTTCGTGTACCATGAATGGTAACTACAGCCGCATCAGATCCAGGTCGAACAGCCGTACTAGTCCGAACCATGTAATCATATTGGTTGTATACCCAAGCTTTGCTTGCTACGGTTGGTGATCCAAGAACAGTACGAAGTGCGCCGCCTAGATCTGTAACTTCTGCGTAACGAAGCGTATCTACCGATTCATTTTCTACATAATAAGCAGGAACCTCAGATGGTTTGTTGTAGACTGGACATTCATCAACAAGCGCTGTTACTGGCATGTCACCAACAACCTCACCGTGATGGTACAGCTTCAAGCGACCGTCATCCGTAACTTTACCGACCTTGCAGCAGATTACACCCCAGCGATCAAAAATCTCTTGCGCCTGAGCTTCATCCTTCGGTTCTACTACGAACAACATCCGTTCTTGCGATTCCGAAAGCATCATTTCATAAGGGGTCATGCCGTCTTCACGTTGTGGCACCTGATCAAGATACAGCTCCAAACCATTACCAGCTTTACTTGCCATCTCTGCACTAGAGCAGGTAAGTCCAGCCGCACCCATATCCTGAATCCCAATAACAATGCCGCTGTCGATTAACTCTAGACAAGATTCCATAACGAGCTTCTCCATAAATGGATCGCCTACTTGTACAGCTGTACGTTTTGCTTCGGACTCTTCACTTAGTTCAACGGATGCAAAAGTAGCCCCATGAATCCCATCACGTCCAGTAGGAGGACCTACGTAGAAGACTGGGTTTCCTACACCTTTAGCGACACCACGCTGGATTTTATCATGATCAATCAGACCGACACACATTGCGTTAACAAGCGGGTTACCGTCATAGCTATCATCGAACATGATTTCGCCGCCCACGGTTGGAATCCCGATACAGTTACCATAACCAGCAATACCCGACACCACATGCTCGAACAAATATTTCACGCGATCGCTTTCCAGCTTGCCGAAACGCAAGGAATTCAGCAGTGCGATAGGTCTTGAGCCCATGGAGAAAATATCACGAATGATACCACCTACGCCTGTTGCCGCACCTTGAAAAGGTTCTACTGCAGAGGGGTGGTTATGACTTTCGATTTTGAATACAACCGCTTGGTTGTCTCCGATATCTACAATCCCTGCGCCCTCGCCGGGTCCCATCAGGACACGTGGTCCAGTAACTGGGAAACGTTTCAACAATGGCTTAGAGTTCTTGTATGCACAGTGTTCGGACCACATTACGCTGAATACGCCGATTTCAGTATAATTCGGCAAACGTCCCATAAAAGACTTGATGAGCTCATATTCGCTGTCCGACACACCGAATTGGCTGTAAATTTTCTGCTCTGCGATCTGTTCTGCGGTCGGTTCCTTAACGGATACTTGCTGCGTCATGACGATCCCTCCAAGTCTTCAGTATAGATGTGAACATTCGTTTGCCATCTTCAGATCCGAGCAAGCTGTTAGCTGCACGCTCAGGGTGAGGCATCATGCCGACTACATTCCCCTGCACATTACTAACACCCGCAATATCAGCTACAGAGCCGTTAGGATTATCGCTATATGTGAACACAATCTGATTGTTAGCTTTCAGTTCTGCTAAAGTCTCTTCATCACAGTAATAGTTTCCTTCGCCGTGAGCGATTGGGATGATGATTTCTTCATCCTTAGCATAATCAATAGTAAATGGGGTTTCGTTATTAACAACCTTAAGCACTGTATCATGACAACGGAACTTCATGGACATGTTACGACGCAGCGCGCCTGGCAACAAACCAGCCTCAGTAAGAATTTGGAACCCATTGCAAATGCCTAGCACGAATTTACCTTGCTCTGCTGCTTTAGCAACTTCAGCCATTACAGGAGCAAATCTTGAAATCGCGCCGCAGCGCAGGTAATCACCATATGAGAATCCGCCTGGAACCAAAATGCAATCATACGCCGACAAATCTGTCGCTGTATGCCACACATAATCGACTGGTTCGCCGAGACTGTCCTCTACCGCCTTGTAGCAATCAATATCACAGTTAGAGCCTGGGAAGACAAGTACAGCAAATTTCATGTCGTTTAGTCCTCCAATTCGTAGCGGTAATCCTCGATCACCGTGTTGGCAAGTAGCTTTTCGCACATTTCCTTGAGTCGCAGTTCTGCTTCAGCACGGTTATCCGTGTCCAAAGTCAGCTCCATATATTTCCCAATACGCAAACTTTCAACTTCTTGAAAACCTACCGAATGAAGTGCTCCTTGCACTGCTACACCTTGTGGATCGAGAACGCTCTTCTTAATGGTGACATATACCGTCGCTTTTAACATATGCTTGTAGTTCCTCCTAAATTTTTATGTGTATTTACTTTCTGAAAGCTGAAACTCTACTAAAAGTAACTCTAGCTTTAAAAACATACACTTCATTTATTCCCATGAGTAAACACACAATGTTGAGCTATAAAGACTTGCCAGTAAGACGATGATAAATGTCCAGATAACGACGCGTTGTTTCTTCAACTACTTCTAGTGGAAGTGGGTCAGGTTTGCTATTTTTATCCCAGGAGGATGCAGATAGATACGTACGAACAGGTTCTTTATCCATACTATCAATTTCGATATCAAGAGCGTATTTGTCCTTGGCCCAGAAACGTGAAGCATCCGGCGTAAAAATCTCATCAATCAGAATCACCCTGCCATCCAGCAAGCCGAATTCAAATTTACAATCTGCTAGAATGATTCCCCGCTCAGCACAATACTCTCTGGCAAAAGAGAACAATTGCAAGCTCTTCTCCTGCAGCTCGAGTGCCAGATCAGCACCGATTAGCTCCTGCATCTTTTCAAAAGGAATATCCTCATCATGACCTACATCGTTTTTAGCCGCAGGGGTAAAGATTGGCTGTGCCAGCAGCGCATTTTTGCGCAAGTTCTTAGGAAGCTCAATACCATTCACTTTGCCAGTTTCTTGATATTGTCTCCAGCCCCCACCGGTGATGCACCCACGCACAACACATTCGATATCGATGCGCTCTGCTTTGCGTACTACCATAACACGGTTTCTGAGAGCTTCCTTGTCCTTAACGATATCTCCGAGCAGATCCACATCAATATGAACGACATGATTCTCCATTAGCTCTTTGGTCTTTCCGAACCAGAACGCACTCAGACGGTTAAGCACATTGCCCTTTTCAGGTACCGCTGGGTCTAGCACATAGTCAAAAGCAGATATCCGATCCGTGACGACGATCAGTACATTCTCCCCTAAATCGTATAGCTCACGAACCTTCCCTTTATAGAGCAGCGGCGCATTGATGAGTTCCACGGCTGTGGATACGGCCGACGATGTCATGACCTTTCCTCCCTTGAACTAATGATCTTCCTAAGTTGGGCTGGTCTAGGAGGAAGCACTTCCGAGGAATGTTTGGACTTCCGATCGCTGTTATCCTCAGATTTCTTAATTTGAACCGCTTCTCGCGGTAGAAATCCGAGGATAAAGGCGAACGCTACGCTTCTACAGTTCCAAACTTCCTCTACAGTGCTCCCCCATCCAGCTTTGCATTTATTGCAGCGTTCCTTAGTTCACCACTAACTTATCTTTTTAGGATCTCTAAGGTCTCATTCCGAGGAATTCGTTCCTATCGACCCAACCATTAACGCACTTATTTTTTAGAGCAGCTCTAGCTTGCGGAAGATGGTGTCCACATGCTTAAGATGCCAAGAAGGGTTAAATGCATCTTCAATTTCTTCTGGGGTAAGAACGTTAGTGATCTCAGGTGTAGCTTCCACGATATCGCGGAATTGTTTTTGCTCTTCCCATGCTTGCATAGCACGCGGTTGAACGGTGTCGTATGCTTGCTCACGGCTAAGGCCTTTGTCGATCAGTTTAGTCAAGATCCGACCGGAGAAAGGAACGCCGAACGTACGGTTCATGTTACGCTTCATGTTCTCTGGGAATACAGTCAGGTTCTTCACGATGTTTCCGAAACGGTTCAGCATGTAGTTGAGCAGCATTGTCGCATCCGGAAGGATGATACGTTCCACAGAGGAGTGCGAAATATCGCGTTCATGCCAGAGTGGCACGTTCTCGTAAGCTGTAACCATATGTCCGCGAATGACGCGGGACAGACCGGAAATGTTCTCGCAGCCGATCGGATTACGTTTGTGAGGCATAGCGGAGGAACCCTTTTGACCTTTGGCAAAAGCTTCTTCCACTTCACGAATCTCACTCTTTTGCAGAGCGCGGATTTCAGTAGCGAATTTGTCTAACGATGTCGCTACCAAAGCAAGAGCAGCCATGTATTCAGCATGACGGTCACGCTGTAACGTTTGTGTAGAGATTGGAGCTGGGCTTGTGCCGAGCTTGCGGCAAACGAATTCTTCTACAAAAGGATCGATGTTAGCGTACGTACCAACGGCACCGGAGATTTTTCCGAACTGTACACCGTTCGCAGCATGGCGGAAACGCTCCAGGTTACGTTTCATTTCTTCGTACCATAGAGCCATTTTCAGACCAAAGGTAGTTGGCTCGGCATGAACACCATGCGTACGGCCCATCATCGGTGTATCCTTGTAAGCAATAGCTTTATCTTTAAGGATCTCAATAAAGTTGATGATATCCTTCTCTAGAATTTCATTCGCTTGACGCAGCAAGTAACCTAGCGCTGTATCTACCACGTCAGTAGAAGTAAGACCGTAGTGAACCCATTTGCGTTCTGCGCCAAGACTCTCGGAGACCGCACGTGTAAATGCGATAACGTCATGGCGAGTCTCTTGTTCTATTTCATCAATGCGTGCGATGTCGAATTTAGCGTCTTTACGCAGTTTAGCTGCGTCTTCGTGCGGGATGACTCCGAGCTCAGCCCATGCTTCACAAGCGCAAATTTCAACTTCCAGCCACGCTTTGAATTTATTTTCCTCCGTCCAAATAGCTCGCATCTCAGGTCTGCTGTAACGTTCGATCATATTCTTTAGTTCCTCCAAAGTTTAGATTGCTCCACCCAGGACAAGCCGTCTCCGGTATCCTTGCAGAGCAGATTGATATGGCCCATCTTGCGGCCGGTCTTACTCTCAGTCTTGCCATATATATGAAGCTTAGGTACAACACCCAGCTTATTATCTTTTTCGTCCTGTGTACAGGTCGCTTTAATCGCGCCATCCAAATGCTGGCCTAGTACATTTACCATAACTACAGGTGTCAAAAGCGTTGTATCGCCTAGCGGCAGATTACAAATCGCCCGGACATGCTGCTCGAACTGTGAAGTCGCGCAAGCGTCCATGGTGTAATGCCCGGAGTTATGCGGCCTTGGTGCTAACTCATTGACGTACAATTGTCCGTCCTCTGTGACGAACATTTCTACTGCCAGCAGTCCAACCGCATCAAGCCCAGCGATTAATGTCTCTGCCAATTCGCATGCTCTCCGCTGAATGTCCTCTGCCACTCTTGCAGGCACAATGGACAGATGTAAAATATTATTTACATGAATATTTTCCGAGGGTGGGAAGCTCTTAACCTCACCAGAAGCACTGCGTGCTGCAACAACGGATATTTCACACTTAAAAGCTACAAACTTCTCAAGCACCAGCTCCGGCACAACGGATCCGGGTGCTACTTGCCGGAAGGCTTCTTCCAGCTCTTCTACCTGACGGATCACGGCTTGTCCCTTGCCGTCATAACCGCCTGTGGCTGTCTTCAGTACACAAGGTAGTCCAAGTTCAGCCGCCGCCACTTTCAGCTCCGCAAGGCTATCCACCTTCCGGTACGGGGCGACGGGTACGCCTGCCGCCTCGATGGCGGCTTTTTCGCGCAGCCGATGCTGCGTCGTATACAGCAGCGCGCTGCCCTGCGGCACGTACGATTCCTCCGTCAGCAGCGCGGCAACGCCCGCGTCGACGTTCTCGAACTCGTACGTGATGACGTCCGAGCGGCGGGCTAGCTCCCGCGCCGCGTCCCGGTCGTTATACGCCGCTGTAATCTGCGGCGTGACTTGACCGCTAGGCGCATCCGGCGCAGGGTCCAGCGCCACGAAGCGGTAGCCCATGGCGCTGCCAGCCAGCGCCATCATGCGCCCGAGCTGCCCGCCGCCGAGCACGCCGACGGTTGCGCCGGGCAGCAGCGTCCGGACGGTGTCCGTACCGGACACATCCATAGCTGCTGGCGAAGTAACGCCGCCAGCCTCCTGCAGCTTCAGCTCCTCCGGTCTCATAAGCTGTCGCTGCTTTCAAGGACTTCGTCGCGGATCGCATCCCGCCGCAGCTGCGCGCGCTGCTGCACTTCTGGATCGAATGCTCCGATAATCTGTGCAGCCAGGAGGCCTGCATTAATGGCCCCTGCCTTACCAATGGCTACCGTTGCCACTGGAATGCCTCCTGGCATCTGCACGATGGAGAGAAGCGAATCCAGCCCATTAAGCGCCTTCGACTGCACTGGCACTCCAATCACAGGCAGGATCGTCTTTGCAGCCACCATACCCGGCAAATGCGCTGCACCACCCGCTCCTGCAATAATGACGCGAATACCCCGGCCCGCGGCTTCCTCCGCATAGCTGAACATCAAGTCCGGCGTCCGGTGCGCAGATACTACCTTCTTCTCATAAGATAATCCCAGCTCTTCAAGCACCGCACAAGCGTGCTCCATCGTATCCCAATCCGATTTACTGCCCATGATAACAGCTACCTGCACAGACATGATTCGACCTACCTTCCAGTCACTAGTATGGATATCTTTATCTTGTAAATTCGAATAAAAAAAGCCCGATGACCAGACGCATTTTGCTGCGGGAGGATCGGACTAGTAAAGAAATTAGGAAAAAATAATCCGCGTGCCTATCATTAGGCTCTATTAAGCGCGGAAAATGGCATAATGCATCATTCCGTTACCCGGACCGCATTGCCGCATTCTATCATCCTATTTCCTCGTAGTCCGGTAATTTACGGTTCCCGGGTAGAAACTTCCGGGCCATATCCCCGGTTTTATACGAGTTGCTCATGACATCAGTTTAACAATCCCCTACACAGGATGTCAACTCAAACACGAACATTGGTAAATTCCGATTAATAATCGTTCGCTTTTAGGCGTATTTAATTTCTCAATAACCACTTATTTTGATGATAAAGACTTCTTTCCGTACACTATTAGCTCTAACAACAGATGTTATATTAACTGTAGAATAGGCTTCATGGAAATACATATAATTCCTCTACTGGATATGAATTTAGTCATTTCGTTTCTTAATAATCAAGTATAAACGCCTTTGGCGTCCCTGTATGACGGTTAGCGTTTATGCGAGAAATATAAGGATAAAGTATAGTTTGAAACATATACTTTCTTATATTTGAAAAAAGGAACGCCATAAGCGTCCCTTTTAACTTTATATTATTTTACTACCAGCACTGGAATGCGGGCGCTTTGTACTACATTGTGGCTCACACTTCCCAGAACAAACTCACGTATTCCGCCAAGTCCGCGGCTGCCGATAACAATTACATCTATAGCATGTTCTTTAGCATATTTCAAAATCACTTCAGCGGGTGATCCTTGTAATAGCTCAACCTCAGCATTCAAGCCTTCAGCCTCAAGGCGTCCCTTGACTTCTTCCGTAGTCTGCACTGCTAAATCATAATATTCTTTATTTACTGAAGCCGGTAGTGGTGCTAGAGCTTCTCCGATAAAAAATCTTGGAAATTCAAATGCGTGTACAACATGCATCGTAGAGCCCGGAGTTACTTTTGCGAGTTCAATTGCGCGCTCCAATGCTTGATTAGAAGCCTTAGATCCATCATAGGCGAGTAAAATTTTAGAGAATAACATGTACGCCACCTCTTTTTCTAGTTTGTAATCATTAAGACTATCACCTTAAAAAATAGCTGTACAAAAAGATATTCAGCAACAGAAGTAACGGAATTCCGATCCTAAAGGACATATGTCGCGTCTTGTGGCGCTTACGATACATGGCAATCAGCACGCCTAGTGCCCCGCCCATAGCTGCCAGCAGAAAAAGTGTCTTCTCAGGTACACGTTCTCGCCGTTTACGGGCTTTGTTCTTGTCTTCGGACATCACTACATATCCGATAATATTAATTACCACAAACCACAACATTATAACCTTGACCATTCTCCCGGGCTCTCCTCCTTGCTTCCTATCTATCTCTATTATATTCCTCTTTTTCACAAAAAACCAATCATCCTTACACGCTCTGATAACTTCGCTACCTGCCTCTTTCTTTTCACTGCTTCGCATCCTTCATCCATATCCATGACAACACCGCAGCCAACGCCGCCGCAATTCCACCCAGCCAGAACCCTCCGGTCAAGCCATAAAGAGCGCTCATCCAGCCTGCCACGAATGGCCCAGCCGACATACCTATTGCATAAACCGCCTGATAGAAGCCCATAGCTGTTGCACGCTTATATGGATCTACTTCTGACACCGACTTGCCTAGCAACAATGGGAAAATAAGTCCCTGCATAAATCCGTTTCCTATCTGAGTCAGACAGAGCGTCGCTAGCGTCGGCATTGAAGGAATAAGAAGTGTAAACAATGCACTTCCAGCGAAGCCTAAGAGAAGCGTGCCCCGGTCTCCTAGCAGCCTACCAAATGTCCGTGAGCCATAGAGGGTCGCGACAGCATGCGGAATCATAAAAGCGAGCGTCAGCCAGCCCAAGCTTTCTTTACTTGCTCCGATATTCAGAGCTTGGTTTGGCGTATATCCGAACATCGTTATGAATAGCACACAGTGTGCCAACACTGACAGCAGAGAAACTCTTACCAGAAGTGGCTCCTTCATAACACCCGCTAAGTCCTTGATCTGGATCGCACTTTGCCGTTTCTCCTGTTTTTGTTCAGGCAGCCGCAGCGCAAGCAGCAGCGCCGCAATCGCTACAATTCCTCCAATCAGAAACGGGGTATTCCAACCCCAATGCTCCACCATATAGCCACTGATCATCATACTGGTCAATTGGGCAATCACCGTAGTGAATTGCAGCATGCCCATCGCTTTTCCAGCTTCCTCTTTCGGGAAATATCCCGCGAACATCACAGTGTACACAACCCATGCCGAAGCCGCTATACCGGATACTGCACGTGCTGCCAATGCCCACCCAGGCTGTGCTCCCCATATAAAAAGAAAGCAGCTGGCTCCGCTCGCAATCAGTCCCAGGTAGATAAACGGACGACGCCGATCCAAATAATCCGAACCGATGCCAATCGGCAGTCGGAACAGAATCTGCATTAGCCCATAAACGCCCAGCACCATGCCCACCATAAAATATGATGCTCCCAAATGCTCCACATAAGGGGAAAGCACAGGAACATAAATATAAGAAGAGAACCAGAACATAAATACAATAACGAGAAAGAAAAACTTACTGCCACCCTGCCCCTCTGGGCTACCTGCTGCTTTTAGTTGATCCACTTGTTGTTCAGCTGCCACCCTAATCACCTGCTCTAAGTATTTGCTTAACATTCTAATTCAAAGCCTATCTGTAGACCACAAAAACTTACGTGGACAGAAAAAAGGGCTACTGAGTACACTCAGCAGCCTTTTTATTACGATACATGCGATCCTTTTTACTTATCCTTCTTTTGCCCTTCAAGCGCTGCTTTCAGCAGTTCCCCAAGGTTAGAACCAATGCTTTCTTGCTTACTGTATTGCTGTACCAGCTTTTGCTGTTCGCGTTTATTCACATGCTTATGATCCTTATCCAAGGTTTCTGTGATTCCACAGCCCAAACATTGTACGAACATGCCTGCTTTACCCTCTTTGAGCTCCATTTTCTTATGGCACTGTGGACAGCGGCGATTCGATAGTCTTTTCTCTCCGGCACGGGTATAACCACAGTTATCTGCTGGGCATACAAGCAGCTTGCCACGTTTGCTCTTTTTCTCCAGCAGTCTTGTACCGCATTCCGGACAGTTACTGTTCGAGACATTATGCGGTTTATATTCTGCTCCACTAGTTTTGACGCCAGTTACCAGCTCCTGTGCCATACTGCGGATGCCTTGCAAGAAGAGCTCCGGCTTGCCTTGACCACGCGCTATTTTCTCCAGCTCAGCTTCCCAGCGCGCAGTTAGATCTGGTGTCCGCAGCTGTGTGGATACCAACTCAATAAGCTGCTTGCCTTTACCAGTCGGATGCAGCAGATTCCCTTGGCGTTCAATGGTATCGGAGCTTACCAGCTTCTCGATAATATCCGCGCGGGTCGCCGGGGTTCCAAGGCCATGCTTCTCCATTTGCGTCAACAGCGAAGCTTCATTATAACGCTTCGGTGGCTGTGTTCGTCCAGGACGAACCATGCAGCGGCCAATCGTGACAGTTGCTCCTTCGCGCAGCTCAGGTAGCTTCACACTGCCCGCTGCCGGCTCGTCCGCAGATTCGTCATCGTCATCATTACTCATATCTCCGCCGTATACTTCGCGCCAGCCGGCATCTTTTACCGTCGTCCCTTTGACATGGAAGCTTTCGCCTTCCACATTGACGGTTACAGCTACCGCATCATAACGAGCTGGTGGGTAGAACAAGCTAATAAAACGCCGTACAATCAGATCATACAGCTTACGTTCCTCAGTACTCAGGCCATTTAACAATACGGTCTGTTCTGTAGGAATAATAGCGTGGTGATCGCTTACTTTGCTATCATCCACGATCCGCTTCGTAATCGGCAGCGGTTTGCGCAGCAATGGACGTGCTAACGCTGCATATGGACCGACCGCAACACTATCCAGTCTTTCCTTGAGTGTGCCCGTCATATCTGATGTTAAGTAACGACTGTCCGTACGCGGGTAAGTGACAAGCTTGTGCTGCTCATATAACCGCTGAAGCACACTGGAGGTCTGCTTCGCGGAGAAGCCGAACTTCCGGTTCGCATCGCGCTGCAATTCAGTCAGATCATAAGCGAGTGGATGAGGTTCGCTCTTCTCACTCTTTTGTACCTTAATAATACGGCCGCTGCGTCCAGTAAGCTTATCCTTTAGACTTGCCGTCTTATCCTTTTCAAATATCCGACCATCGCCGTTACTGGCTCGCCATGCCGCTTGGAAATCTCCAAAATCAGCAGTCAGCGTCTCAAAATCAACGGAACGGAAACCCGTAATCTCCTGTTCACGATCCATGATCATCCCTAATGTCGGCGTTTGTACCCGCCCTGCGGAGAGCGGCGAACCGAACTTACATGTCAAAGCTCTCGTGACATTCAGTCCAATCATCCAATCCGCCTCTGCGCGGCAACGTGCAGATTCATACAGACGATCAAAATCGCGACCTGGGCGGAGCTTTGCGAATCCTTCTTTTATCGCTTTATCCGTCTGAGAAGATATCCAGAGCCGCCGGAATGGCTTTTTCCACCCCGCCATATTCATAATCCAACGTGCCAACAGCTCTCCCTCACGAGCAGCATCCGTAGCTACCACAAGCTCCTCAATATCCTGACGCTTCATTAGGTGCTGAACAGCTTTATATTGCTGGTTGGTCTCACGCAGCACCTTCAGCTTTGCCTTCTCCGGCAAAATCGGCAAATCCTCCAAAGCCCAAGTTGCAAACTTTTTATTATAATCTTCAGGCTCTGCCAGGCCGACTAAATGACCCAGTGCCCAGGTAACCACATATTTTGGACCTTCAATATAGCTCTTCTGTTTATTATTACATCCCATGACTCGTGCGATCTCGCGTGCAACAGACGGCTTCTCCGCCAATACTAATGTCTTCATAATGCTCCCCTTTCCACATCAAATTTCATTATAGCATTAAATGAATGTTAGCAAATATCGTCAGGCTTTACCGGGTCACTCCGTTATAAACTAAATAATATCTGATACCTGAAAGGAGTCATAGTCAATGAATGAACAAGAAAGCTATAATATAGTACCTATAGGTTGGGTTACAGGTGCGCCACGTAATTTACGACTGGAAATCAAACCGGAATTTAGCCCGGCGCTTAAAGGTTTATCTCAATTTAGTCATTGCCAAGTGCTTTGGTGGCTGCACGAGTTTGCAGATGATCAATTCCGCCAGACTACACAGATTCAACCACCTTATGACGAAACATTAACTGGAGTATTCGCTTCCCGTTCCCCTATTCGACCTAATCCAATTGGGCTTAGTGTAGCAGCAATCCTGTCTGTCGATGAAGCTTCTGGCATCGTAGAGGTGGCTGGACTTGATGCCTATCCTGGTACACCAATTCTAGACATCAAAGCTTATTTTCCTAGTGCCGATCGCGTAATGGAAGTGAACATTCCCGATTGGGCTGCTAATTGGGGGGACTGGACAACAAATAATTGAAGTAATCGATTTGGACACCATTTCTAACTGTTATGGGAGGGCATCTCTTGAACAATCGCCAACTAATCATTCAAGCATTAGATCTCATTGAGGATCGCTTAAACACGCTTCTTCCTGTAGCTGTCCTTTCCAAAGAAATGGGATACTCACTTTATCATTTCACCCGCCTATTTCAAGCAGTCACTGGGATAGCACCCGGCGACTATATAGCCAGACGCAAAATCACTGAAGCAGCCTTGGACATTCACCGAATTCCAGAACGCTCACTCCAGGACATCTCATTAGACTATAACTTTAGTAACTATGAGACCTTTACTCGTGCCTTCAAAAGAATGCTGCACACGACTCCCTCTCTTGTTCGAAAAAGAATTAATAAAACGAAACTCCCTTTGTTGCCTAGACTATATGAACAGGATCTACTTCAAGTCCTTTCTGATAGCGATCTTTCCCCCCAGCTCGTTGATTTCGGGGAAATTATACTTCAAGGACCCGTAGTTAAAATAGACCATGATTTCTCCGTCATTTCTGATACTTGGCCTTTGCTTTTCAGTAAGGTAGATACTATATCTGATAGGGATACAACCTGAAAAATATTATCAGCTTGGCTTCTGGCCAGACGACTATGAGAGTAACGGTTTTTCGATCATGTGTGCCTGCGAACTTAATCCTATAAATGCAGACCACAATCAGATTTTCTCCCTTCAGATCTTACCACCTATACGTTATCTTAAATTCATCCATAAAGGCCGCTCTTGTGATATCCCTTCTACATATAAATATATCTACGGAATCTGGCTGCCCAAAACAGAATACAGGATGTCCATTCCATTTGAATTGGAATTTTATGGTGAATTGTATCTTGGACCAGATAACGAAAACTCGGTGAGTGAAATCTACATTCCGTTAGAATTTTTACAAGAAGAGACTACGTTGTCGTCTTTTATAAATGACAACCGTTTCTCTTAGAAATATAAAGATATTATAGTTGTTTAGCTTATAAATTCTTATCTTTTAACAAAAAGCCCGTATCTGCTATACAGACACGGGCTTTTTTGCTTATGGGATTAATAGTTACTCTTGCTCCACCTGAATCGTTTGTTCAAGCTCCGGATAATAATGTTTAACTTGTTTTCCTTCTTCATCTCTTAATGCTTTATGGCTCTCATCAATGGAGTAAGTAAACGGCTTAACTGTAATTGTTTTTGGTGTTTGTGGGAACGGACTGAAATCTTTGTCTACCATAGGATAGACTATAGCCGGCAAGTTGAATGACCCACTCGAAGAAAATGCATTGCCTAGTTCATCAACAATTTCATAGAACATTTCAGAGGTTGTGTATCCATCCTTTTCTTTCACAGTTGGCGCTTTACCTTCTTCGCTGAGCTGTAATCTGCTTGTGGCTGGAGTTAATTCCAGCTTGGTAATCGTATAACTGAATTCTTCTGCCTCTTTTGTTTGGTTCAGATCAAGCTTGATAATTCCTTCCGTTACTTTTTTCACCGGCACCTTGATTTCAAAAGGCTCTGCGATTTGTGTAACCGGCACAGTGATGCTTAATTCAAATTCATTCCCCAAAGGCTCTACATTATTTAGATTTCTATAATCGTATAAAATAGCATTCTTTTTACCCTCAACATCGCCAAAAGACGACATTTGGGCCTCCAGATTCTTTCCATTCGGCAATTTCACTTCTGCTGAACCCAACAACCCTTTTTCGGACTGGTTCATTGTCACTTTCGCATACTGCTGTTCTTTTACCGCTGGATCGAATTCAGTCGGTTCAATAATCATTTCTGCCATCATCTTATCCTTATCAATGCCTTCCCGTTCAATCGCAAAAGCCAACCGCGAGCCGTCATAATAGGCATCGGTAACCTTCAAGGTCACTCCATCATGGGTAACGCTTTGGTTAGGCGCAGTAGATAATCCTTTTTCTTCAGCAGCATTTAGACCTTTATCGTCAAT
The DNA here is from genome assembly GCF_037972555.1 of Paenibacillus sp. FSL R5-0744. NCBI lineage: Bacteria > Bacillati > Bacillota > Bacilli > Caryophanales > Paenibacillaceae > Paenibacillus > Paenibacillus sp. FSL R5-0744. The sequence continues at coordinate 713,255 of NZ_CP150228.1, read as the reverse complement.
CCCCTTAAAAATACTTCCTACAACAGGAATCTGCTTTAACGTTTCAGCCATGACTGGGGATATAAATCCGCTACCGATTATCCCCGCACCCAACACTGCTGCTGCCGCGGCAGCCACCAATGATTTTTTCAGGAACTTATTCCCGCTTTTTCTTGACGCTCGCTTTTCCATTCCCTCGTCTCCTATTCGCTTCATAATTGAATCGCTGAAACTGTCTACCGGCATTTCATGATTATGGAATGTTTGACGAATGTGCTCCATCTTCTGACTTTCAGTTGGATCTTGCCATTTCTCCATGAGGGCTTCCTCCTTCATTCATTCTTTGCCGGACTAACTTTTTGCGTAGACGTTCAAATTTCTTGCGTAAAGTAGCTGAATTACAATCCATAATCTGACCCATTTCTTCAAAACTGTACTGCTCTACTACCTTAAGAATCAGAAGATTGCTCTCTTCAGCTGTCAGATCATCCATAAATAACTTCTGCAATGGCTCCTCATCGTTAGGATTATAATAGGCTTTCGGCTGCTGCTCTTTATATAGCGACAACAGACGGTTTCTTCGTTTGCGTTTGCGAACCTGATCCAAACAATGATGATAGGCCACTTTATACAGCCATGAATTAAAAGAGACTCGTTTCTCATAACGTCTGAGTTCCTGATACACTTTTACAAATATATCTTGCACAGCATCCTCTGCTTCTTCATGACTTCTCAAAATATAATAGCAATACGTATAAATCTTTCTTTCATATGCTTGTATTATAGTTCTATAGGCTTCGCGGTTACCCGCAAGAACCTGATCAATAGCCTCTTCAATTATTGTTTGATTCACTTGGACCCCGGGGCTGCGACGTTCCAAAGAATCACCTCCTTGTTATTGACTACAACTATATAACGATTGTGATCCCTTTAATTGTGACAGGCTCAAAAATTTTTCCAAATATGTTATAAACACCATCTGTTTTTCAACAAAAAAAAAGCGACTACCCCGATTGATGCTCGGAGAAATCGCTTTTATAAAAATATTCCATATTTATAAACTTTTTACTTATTTATATTTTCCAACTCAATACATGCTTCAAAAAATACAATATCACTATTCTGGCCACGGACATATATACCATCATCCGTTACAACTGAGCGTAAAATAGTCAGTTCATCCCCAAACTTAGCTTCTTGTAGATAAGTAATCCGGAAGCGTGTGAACTCTGCATTATCCCATTCCGCTAAACTGAGTGCATCACAACATAAATCTCCGTATCGGGCATTATTCAGATGTCCGTTGCTATCCAGCCCACTATATCTTACCTGATACCGATAAGCTTCTTTCATAGTAATATCAGTAGGGATCGTTACCTTAACAGGCATATCCCCTACTGAATCGCCATTATAGTGCTTAACCTGAACTGGAAGAGCGTTCGGTCTGAGTATCTTTCTCTTCTCAATATCTACTAAAGCCCATATAGAACGCGCTGTGGCAATCTCTATATGATCTGCATCAAAAATACGATAATCCCGTTGCCATAAAGCCCCTTTAGTACCTTTACTCCAGGTATGTACGCTAAGCACATCATTTGGGCGAGGAATACGCTTAAAATCAAGATCTAACGTAATCATCATCCAGCCCATTCCTGCACTCAGAATTTCTTCCACACTTATCCCCAAATTACCCACTGCGAAGTCTGCCGCACATTGCATGATATCCAGAATAAAGGATAACTTACCCTGTGAACGATAATCCGTGTCGCTCGCATGTACAGAAAAATCTTCTATCCACACAAGATTACTACTGTTGTCCATTGTTTATCCTCCTGCCATGCAAAATATCCTTGCATTTACTTGAAGTATCCACATATACCACTGCTCTATCCACATAAATTGGGGACTACTTTCATTTTTGAATATATTTTATTATTTCATCCACATGTTAGTAACTTTTATTTTTTCGTTATTTCCCCATGACTTATCCACATTATTTAAATTAAGTGATAAAGGGAACAAAAAAGCCATTGTTGATAAATCAACAATGGCTTCGTGTGCTTGGCAACGTCCTACTCTCCCAGGACCCTTCGGTCCAAGTACCATCGGCGCTGGAGGGCTTAACGGTCGTGTTCGGGATGGGTACGCGTGGAACCCCTCCGCTATCGCCACCAAACATGCGTCTGTGAAACAGACGCTGCCGCGTGAAATTTCGTTCATCACCAGAAGTGAGAATGAATTTCTAAGCGTGTTACAGGCTTGATGCCTGAAAACTGAATCCGAATTGAATTTGCGTTTTAAGTATAGGATAAGCCCTCGACCGATTAGTATTGGTCAGCTCCATGCATTACTGCACTTCCACCTCCAACCTATCTACCTCGTCGTCTTCAAGGGGTCTTACTAATTGGGAAATCTCATCTTGAGGGGGGCTTCACGCTTAGATGCTTTCAGCGCTTATCCCGTCCGTACGTAGCTACCCAGCCATGCTTCTGGCGAAACAACTGGTGCACCAGCGGTACGTCCATCCCGGTCCTCTCGTACTAAGGACAGCTCCTCTCAAATTTCCTGCGCCCACGACAGATAGGGACCGAACTGTCTCACGACGTTCTGAACCCAGCTCGCGTACCGCTTTAATGGGCGAACAGCCCAACCCTTGGGACCTACTTCAGCCCCAGGATGCGATGAGCCGACATCGAGGTGCCAAACCTCCCCGTCGATGTGGACTCTTGGGGGAGATAAGCCTGTTATCCCCAGGGTAGCTTTTATCCGTTGAGCGATGGCCCTTCCATGCGGTACCACCGGATCACTAAGTCCGACTTTCGTCCCTGCTCGACTTGTAGGTCTCGCAGTCAAGCTCCCTTATGCCTTTGCACTCTTCGAATGATTTCCAACCATTCTGAGGGAACCTTGGAACGCCTCCGTTACTCTTTAGGAGGCGACCGCCCCAGTCAAACTGCCCGCCTGACACGGTCCCCGTACCCGATTAGGGTACTAGGTTAGAACCTAGATACGATCAGGGTGGTATCCCAACGGCGCCTCCACCGAAGCTTGCGCTCCGATTTCTACGGCTCCCACCTATCCTGTACAGATCGTACCCAAATTCAATATCAAGCTGCAGTAAAGCTCCATGGGGTCTTTCCGTCTTGTCGCGGGTAACCTGCATCTTCACAGGTATTAAAATTTCACCGGATCTCTCGTTGAGACAGCGCCCAAGTCGTTACGCCATTCGTGCGGGTCAGAATTTACCTGACAAGGAATTTCGCTACCTTAGGACCGTTATAGTTACGGCCGCCGTTTACTGGGGCTTCGGTTCATAGCTTCGGGTTACCCCTAACCACTCCCCTTAACCTTCCAGCACCGGGCAGGCGTCAGCCCGTATACTTCGCCTTGCGGCTTCGCACAGACCTGTGTTTTTGCTAAACAGTCGCTTGGGCCTTTTCACTGCGGCCCCCTCGTGCTATTCACACTACCGGGGCACCCCTTCTCCCGAAGTTACGGGGTCATTTTGCCGAGTTCCTTAACGAGAGTTCTTCCGCGCGCCTTAGAATTCTCTTCTCGCCTACCTGTGTCGGTTTGCGGTACGGGCACCTTCTCCTGGCTAGAGGCTTTTCTTGGCAGTGTGAGATCATGACCTTCGCTACTGTAATTTTCGCTCCCCATCACAGCCCAGCCTTAACGATGTGCGGATTTGCCTACACATCAGCCTCACTGCTTAGACGGACATATCCATCAGTCCGCGTCACTACCCTCCTGCGTCACCCCATCGCTCATAGCGGATTACGGTGGTACAGTAATTTCAAACTGTTGTCCTTCGACTACGCCTTTCGGCCTCGCCTTAGGTCCCGACTTACCCTGAGCGGACGAGCCTTCCTCAGGAAACCTTGGGCTTTCGGCGGATCAGATTCTCACTGATCTTTTCGTTACTCATACCGGCATTCTCACTTGTATGCTGTCCAGCGCTCCTTACGGTACACCTTCAACCCACATACAACGCTCCCCTACCCCAGATACATACGTATCTAGCCATAGCTTCGGTGGTGTGTTTAGCCCCGTTACATTTTCGGCGCAGAGTCACTCGACCAGTGAGCTATTACGCACTCTTTCAATGGTGGCTGCTTCTAAGCCAACATCCTGGTTGTCTGTGCAACTCCACATCCTTTCCCACTTAACACACACTTGGGGACCTTAGCTGATGGTCTGGGCTGTTTCCCTTTTGACAATGGATCTTAGCACTCACTGTCTGACTCCCGGCAATAAGTATATGGCATTCGGAGTTTGACTGAGCTTGGTAATCCTTGCGGACCCCGCACCCAATCAGTGCTCTACCTCCACTACTCTTATACCGAGGCTAGCCCTAAAGCTATTTCGGGGAGAACCAGCTATCTCCGAGTTCGATTGGAATTTCTCCGCTACCCCCACCTCATCCCCGCATTTTTCAACATGCGTGGGTTCGGGCCTCCAGTGCGTGTTACCGCACCTTCACCCTGGACAGGGGTAGATCACACGGTTTCGGGTCTACGTCCACATACTAAATCGCCCTATTCAGACTCGCTTTCGCTGCGGCTCCGTCTTCTCGACTTAACCTTGCATGTTAAACGTAACTCGCCGGTTCATTCTACAAAAGGCACGCCATCACCCATAGATAGGGCTCTGACTTTTTGTAAGCACACGGTTTCAGGTTCTATTTCACTCCCCTTCCGGGGTGCTTTTCACCTTTCCCTCACGGTACTGTTTCACTATCGGTCGCCAGGTAGTATTTAGCCTTAGCAGATGGTCCTGCTGGATTCATACGGGGTTTCACGTGCCCCGCACTACTCGGGATCCGTCTCGGAGAGAACACAGTTTAGGTTACAGGGCTTTTACCTCTATCGCGGGCCTTTCCAGACCTCTTCGCCTACCATATTCCTTTGTAACTCCATGTGAGACGTCCCACAACCCCTAAGAGCAAGCTCTTAGGTTTAGGCTGTTCCGCGTTCGCTCGCCGCTACTGACGGAATCACTATTGTTTTCTCTTCCTCAGGGTACTTAGATGTTTCAGTTCCCCTGGTCTGCCTCTACATCTCCTATGTGTTCAGAGATGAGTAACTGCGAATTACCACAGCTGGGTTTCCCCATTCGGACACCCCCGGATCAAAGCTTGCTTACAGCTCCCCGAGGCAGTTTCGTTGTTCGCCACGTCCTTCGTCGGCTCCTGGCGCCTAGGCATCCTCCGTGTGCTCTTATTAGCTTAACCTTGATTTTTCCGCAGGAAAATATCATACGATATCTCTCTTGGAATCATCTCACTAATAACATTTACTTGTTTGCACAAGTTGCTAAAAGATGTTCTAAAACGCAAATTCGTTTCGGTATCCAGTTTTCAAGGATCAAGTCTTACTGAGAGCTTAAACTCTCAAAACTGAGCAACGAGTGAGTAACAGGCCTAAACCTGAGATTTGGAAGTTTAACTTCCGATTTGAATGTCTTCATTGCAGAAGACGATTCTCCATAGAAAGGAGGTGATCCAGCCGCACCTTCCGATACGGCTACCTTGTTACGACTTCACCCCAATCATCTACCCCACCTTCGGCGGCTGGCTCCCTTGCGGGTTACCCCACCGACTTCGGGTGTTGTAAACTCTCGTGGTGTGACGGGCGGTGTGTACAAGACCCGGGAACGTATTCACCGCGGCATGCTGATCCGCGATTACTAGCAATTCCGACTTCATGCAGGCGAGTTGCAGCCTGCAATCCGAACTGAGACCGGCTTTGATGGGATTGGCTTCACCTCGCGGTTTCGCTTCCCGTTGTACCGGCCATTGTAGTACGTGTGTAGCCCAGGTCATAAGGGGCATGATGATTTGACGTCATCCCCACCTTCCTCCGGTTTGTCACCGGCAGTCACTCTAGAGTGCCCAACATTACTTGCTGGCAACTAAAGTTAAGGGTTGCGCTCGTTGCGGGACTTAACCCAACATCTCACGACACGAGCTGACGACAACCATGCACCACCTGTCTCCTCTGTCCCGAAGGCCGCCACTATCTCTAGTGGATTCAGAGGGATGTCAAGACCTGGTAAGGTTCTTCGCGTTGCTTCGAATTAAACCACATACTCCACTGCTTGTGCGGGTCCCCGTCAATTCCTTTGAGTTTCAGTCTTGCGACCGTACTCCCCAGGCGGAGTGCTTACTGTGTTAACTTCGGCACCAAGGGTATCGAAACCCCTAACACCTAGCACTCATCGTTTACGGCGTGGACTACCAGGGTATCTAATCCTGTTTGCTCCCCACGCTTTCGCGCCTCAGCGTCAGTTACAGCCCAGAAAGTCGCCTTCGCCACTGGTGTTCCTCCACATATCTACGCATTTCACCGCTACACGTGGAATTCCACTTTCCTCTTCTGTACTCAAGTCACCCAGTTTCCAGTGCGACCTCAGGTTGAGCCCAAGGTTTAAACACCAGACTTAAATGACCGCCTGCGCGCGCTTTACGCCCAATAATTCCGGACAACGCTTGCCCCCTACGTATTACCGCGGCTGCTGGCACGTAGTTAGCCGGGGCTTTCTTCTCAGGTACCGTCACTCCGATAGCAGTTACTCTACCGGACGTTCTTCCCTGGCAACAGAGCTTTACGATCCGAAAACCTTCATCACTCACGCGGCGTTGCTCCGTCAGACTTTCGTCCATTGCGGAAGATTCCCTACTGCTGCCTCCCGTAGGAGTCTGGGCCGTGTCTCAGTCCCAGTGTGGCCGTTCACCCTCTCAGGTCGGCTACGCATCGTCGCCTTGGTGGGCCATTACCCCACCAACTAGCTAATGCGCCGCAGGCCCATCCCTCAGTGACAGATTGCTCCGTCTTTCATTCTTTCTTCAGGAAAAAAAAGAAATTATCCGGTATTAGCTACCGTTTCCGGTAGTTATCCCAGTCTAAGGGGCAGGTTGCCTACGTGTTACTCACCCGTCCGCCGCTAAGTTATTTTGAAAGCAAGCTTTCAAAATAACTCCGCTCGACTTGCATGTATTAGGCACGCCGCCAGCGTTCGTCCTGAGCCAGGATCAAACTCTCCAATTAGTATTGAAAAGAGCGATATGCTCATTTTGAAACATCTGACGAGAAAATTAATTCTCTAATTTCGGATTTCACTTTCGTGATTTCCCACTCACTCGTTGTTCAGTTTTCAAAGATCAAGTTCTCGTTGGCGCCGTTTAATGTCTCAGCAGCAACTCTTATAATATATCATGTTGTTCTCAGTAATGCAAGCTTTATTTTTCGAAAGCCGTTTATATAACTCTCTCAAACATTGCCTGTACGCTGTCTAACAACGCTTAACTATAATAACCTATCTATTCATAGAAAAGCAACCCCTAATAGAAAAATAAACAACTAGCTTAATAATTAAGCTGGTTGTTTATTTAATAGAGTTATGAATCTAGCGATGCAAATTAATAGTATTTTGCTGCAGTATACTTACTTGAAGCCTTAATAAAATCCGTATTCTTCTTACTCTTCGCTGACGATGCATCTACCGTTGTATCAATAGTAACCCATTTCCCATCCATCAACACTTCATTCCATGCATGGTATTGCGTAACGTAGCTAGTATTCCCCATCACCAATTTAGCAGGCACATCTACACTACGCAGCATTGCGGCAAAAAGAGAAGCATAGTCATAGCAGATTCCTTTTTTAGTATTCAAAGTGTTGTTAATGTTCGGAATGTAATCTGTTGTTACGTTATTAGCAAGAGAATAATCGTATTGTACATTAGCAACTACATAGTTATAGATTGCCTTAACTTTCTCTTCATCTGTTGTTTTGCCTTTTGTAAGCTCTTTTGCCTTAAGGATCGCTTTATCAGAAGAACTCCATTTCACATTCTGTACGGAGCCCAAATATACGGAATTCGAGTCACTCATGGTTACGTCTACTACTTCGGAATATAACGCTTTGTATTTATTGCCGGTTGTGTTCTCAAGAACAGAAACCTTATAAGTACCATTACCTTGTTGTAAAGGGAAGTCCTCAGCTTGTCCAGAAGCATATAAGTTATATGTATAGCTGCTGTTGTCTTTAGTGATCATGAGTTTGATTCTTTTATCTTTCGGAATATCATAGTTAATTCCAATAACACCTTGAGCCACTTTCGATGTAATCAACCAGCTTGCATCTACACTTGCGGCTTGAGCTGTGCTTACCGGAACCGCAGTAATCAGTACGAACAGCGCCACCATCATAAAATAAACCTTTTTCACGGATAAAACCCCTTTCGGTAGCTGGCTGCCATCCTTTCGGGAAGGCCCTTTAGCTTTGCGTCCCTACCTTTCGATAGGTTTGCCGTTATCGTATAAGCTCTATCTGTTCTAATTTCACTAGACAAATTAACAGAATCAGTCCAAGTAGAAATATGAATCTAAGATTCTTATATATTTTATAAAAACAAAAAAAGCCTCTTCATTCGGTAACTGGCTGCCATCCTTACGGGAAGGCCCTTTAGCTTTGCGTCCCTACCTTTCGATAGGTTTGCCGTTTATCGTGTTTAGCTTTTATAGTTCTTATACTACCATATTTATCCTCGTAAACAAGAACAAAATTGCTAGATTTACTATTATTTTATAGTTATTTCTCTGTATTTGAGTTTTCTTGTTATTTCTCGTCAACGATTAGGAAAGCTTGGCATGAACAATCAAACGATGTGTAGGATCTACTAGTGGGTCACACGTAATTAGAGTAAGAATTTTATCTTTGTTATTCCCGTCTAGAACAGACACATCACTAGGAAGTACAACAGAAATATCATAAACCTCGTAATTATAAGTCTGATCGCTAGTCTTTACCGTAATCGTATCCCCAATCACAACCTCATTCAGCCTGTTAAACAATCTGCCCGTAGTTCTAGCTCTATGTGCAGCTATTGCGGCGTTCCCTATTTCTCCTATTGGAGTTGTTTCTTTCATATGGGCCGCAGCATGCTTCATATTCGCTTTAGTAGCCCCTTCTAATACAGGTAGCTTCAGATCGATCTTATCGATCTCAATTAATGCGATAACTTTGCCACCCATTTCAATTTCCGGTTCCGGCTTTTCTGTTTCTTGCGGCTGTGCTTGTGCATCTAAAGCTGATTCCTCCGCTAGTAGCTGAGTGACCTCGGCATATCTGCTCTTTAGATCAGGTGGTGGAGTACTTTCACTGGTGCTCAGTTCAGCTGATTCTAATAGCTTATCCTGCTGCCAGTCGTTATACCATTCGTTAGCTTTTGGATAGAGCATGATAAGGATCCCCGCCAGTATGAGCACATACGAGAATTTACGCATGATTTTCACCTCCGTAGATTGGTTCTACTGAACTTTAGAATACCCATTTACGACTTCCGAAGAAGTTAATAATCACCGTCACAAACGTTACTAATACCTTAGAGATCAACACTTGAATGCCTAGTTTGTCAGTCAACAGATGCATTAGCAACAGCGATATTCCGAGTACTACCAGATTCAGTACGATAAACTTCAGCAACTGCGTCTTATCAAAACCCTTATTATTGCCACGGTCACGATCCTTGAAGGTTACTTTTTTATTCAAAATAAAGCTGTTCGCTGTCCCTGCACTATAAGAAATCACCTGTGCCAACGCATATACCATCCCAAGTGAGTTCAGTAATGTAAAGATTACGAAATCAATGAGGGTATTTACCAGACCTACAGCATTAAATTTGAGAAACTGTATGAAAGCAGTCCGAAAGTTCTTATCTGACATCTTTGTAATCCTTCCGGCGATCCACTTCTTCTTCGTTACGATATCCTATGGTCTCACTGACAATATACAACGGTCTATCCTTAGACTCGTCATAAATCCGTCCAATATACTCACCGATTACACCTAACAGCATCAGAACGATACCGTTAAAGAGCAAATTGACCCCTACAATGGAAGCCCAACCTGGAACCGTCCATGAGGTGAAAAAGATTCTTTGAAACAATACGAAGAATAAATAGAGAAAGCTGGAGAAGGAAAGAAAGAATCCGACATACGTAGCAATCTTAAGTGGCTTATGCGAAAAGGAAGTGATCCCATCCAGCGCAAAACGAATCATTTTCTTAAGAGGATACTTAGTTTCTCCTGCAAATCGTTCTTCCCGCTCATATTCCACCATCGTCTGCTTGAAGCCGACCCAGCTCACTAAACCTCTGACATACCGGTTTTTTTCCTTGAGACCTCGCAAGACATCACATACCTTACGATCAATAAGACGAAAATCACCTGTGTCCGTGGGAATGTCTACACTTGTCATGCTGCTGAGCAATCGATAAAAGATCTTGGCCGTTACCTTTTTGAACATCGTTTCTCCACGGCGCTTCAGCCGCTTCGCATAAACAACGTCATAACCCTCTTTCCACTTCTCGATCATTTGCAAAATGACCTCCGGTGGATCTTGAAGGTCAGCGTCAATAACAACAACCGCTTGACCTTCGGCATAGTCCATGCCAGCTGTAATCGCTACCTGATGTCCGAAATTACGCGAGAAGTCAATTAGCTTGACGCATTCATCCCGATCACTGATCTCCCGAATCATCTGGGCCGAACGATCACGACTTCCGTCATTAACGAAGACTAGCTCATAAGTATCGCCGCATTCGTCCATTACTTTTTTCAAACGTTCGTAAGTAACGCTAATTACTTGCTCCTCATTGAACATGGGTACAATTACACTATATCTGGCTTTCACCTTTATTCCTCCTAAAAGCTTTATGGAGCGTTACATCTTTCTGTACTTCATAATAACGCTGTAAGCATAAACTTATTGTTATAGATATTTTAAAAAAATCTTAGAAAACCCAAGATGGGAACCAACGCAGCATATTCTTCACATAATCTCCGCTTACCTGCATCCCTGACAGGACAGGGTAGAACGCGACAAAGAGCAGTAAAGCAACAGCCACATAGACATAACTAACATAACGAGCCTCAGGATATTTGCTATCTAGCAACTTCATTATATATACAATACCAAGAATCATAAAAGGCACCATAGCAAAATAATGGTAGATAAAGGTTTCCCTTGGGACAAGCATCCACGGAACATATTGTGAGAAAAAGGCGATCCAGATCATATAAAGGGTCTTATCTTTGCGTTTCAGTGTAATCCACAGTGTTGCCAGCATTGCGAAAATCCCCGTCCACCAGATAAGCGGATTCCCCATAGTCACTATACTGCTGACCTGACCTTGCGGCAATCCCTCACTGCCACTGAAGAACCAGACGGGTCTCTTCATAAACGGCCATTGCCACCAGGAGGAAGCAAAAGGATGTGTAGCTACAAGCTGACTGTGATAGTTGTACATGTTCTTTTGAGAATCAATCAAACCTTTAATAGTAAAGCCCTCTGCTGATGCAGATAAACCCGGAACAAAAGATAAACTATAAATAATGACCGGAATGATTACAAAGAACGCAACACAACTAGCTAAAGTAATGATGGTATTCTTCCAGAACGAATTTACAGCTTCACGACAGGTACCTAACAGTTCCTTGTCTTTGATCTTCCCTTCCGCGAGCAACCGCCCCGAAGCTTGGTATTCTCTGTAACGCTCGAAAAGAGAGATAGCTAGCATAATCGCCAGCCCGGCTCCTCCGTACAGTACAATCCACTTGGAGGCGACACCAATTCCGAAGAATAGCCCGGACCAGAACAACGGAATTAGCGTTTTTCTTAAGGGTTGCCTGAAGAAATTCATAGTGTAATATCGCTGCATGAAATAAAACATTAACATGATGAAGAATACTCCGTATACATCGATCGTAGAGATTCTTGTTTGCGTGAAATGCATGAAGTCCAGTGCGAACAATCCTGCCGCAAGTGCTGCGTATTTACTCTTTTTAAACAGACGCAGTGCCATCACATAAATGAGAGGCAGCATGGCAATCCCGAACAATGTTCCAATAATACGCCAACCGAATGGATTGACTCCGAACAGTTCCATCCCTACTGCGATCAATAGCTTGCCTAGTGGTGGATGCGTGTTCTCATAAGGCACAATCCCGTGTGTATATTCATAAGCTGTCCGTGCATGGTAGATCTCGTCAAAATAAGTGCTATTCATAAAGTTAGAATATTCAGGGATGAGTGACTGCTCGTCAAAAAGATTGGCAGGCTCTCCTCTTTTAGCGACTGCACTAACATCCGGTGTAACACCGGCTATAGGAAGAGGTACTCTTTCGCCTCCCTGCTCATAGAAGGCCATTTCATTTAAAGTGAATCCTGGAGAGGTGACTGTAAACTTCACGTATCTTGCTGCAACGTTCAGAGGTTGGCTTTTCCAGATGAAGACATTCCCAACATCCTCGCTTACATCCAGCGGACTACTCCAGACCTCAGGGGATTCACTGAATTCGAGCTTAAACTTCCCGGTACCTACGCCACCGAAGATATTCACGCGTTCCAATTGTTTACTCTGTCCTAGATCTACATAGAAGCTTTCACCGCTGGCAGCTGGCTCCCACAAGGTCTCTGGAGATTTAGTAGAACCTAAATTATATAAAGCAATTGCCGCGTAAACGGCAGTAATGGCAAGAATACATATCCAATCTATACGCTTAAACTTCATCGCTTAAGTCTCCCTCCCTTCTGGTGCGGTCTTATTTGCTCGACGACTTTAAGGTCTTCTTCATATTTTTCTTCAGGTGTTGGTGGTGCTGGAAGAGGCTTTACTCCCCCACGAACATACACGTCGTAACCGATGTAGAGCATGTATAGCAATAATGACAGGTTAGCAATAGAAGTGACCAAAACGATTCCATCTGCACCTGGATTTACACCTGCATTTAGATGGGTCAACGTATAAGCCACATTGATATACTGCGTTAAGCTGAATCCAAGGAATAGGGATAAAAACCTACGATCCCGACTCGCTATATAAGTGAACATACATAGAATAACTGCAGGGAACATATAACGTTCATGCATTTTGGTTCCAAGCACAAAGACTACTACAATGAGCGCCATACCGATAAAGTAGGATTTGGATAAATCCAAGCGATCTTTTTTGAAGGAATAAAACGTTGCTATGGCTACTGCCACTAAAATAAATATGAAGCCCCATACACGGTAAGTAATACCTAACCAAGTTAGGTCAAGAGATGACCACATCGGGTCAGTCAGTGCATATAGATTAAATGCATTCACAGAAGAATAGGGATAGGAAGATAACGTACTCTTATACAGATTAATAAGGCCAACTAAACCACCGTTATTCCAGAAAAATGGTGCCGCGAGCAATCCGAATATCCCTAATCCATACAAAGCTCCAAATCCAAGCTGCTTCCAAGCACGGTGATGATAGAAAGCAAACAATAATACCGGTGTGAATATTAACGATTGTGGTTTAATTAAAGTTGCTAATGCAAACAAAATCGCGGATTGAACAAACTTTTTGTTCGCAGCGCCATGGATACTGAGCAACAGGAAAATCAAAAAGAACGAATCCGCTTGTCCCCACGCCGCTGAATTAACAAGCACCGCCGGATTAAACAGAAATAATAGCGTTAAGCCAAAAGCGATCCCTGAGCCGAGTTTTTTGCGGGACATTTGATATATGAAGTAACCCAATACCAAATCAGAAATAATCGCTGGCAGTTTGAATAGCAGATTCTCTCCACCCGAACCATGCGCAAAGCCAAATACACCGCGAATAAGACTAAGCATGTACAAAATGTACAAATAACCAGGAGGATAATCGGCAAAATACCCTTCTTCATAAAACTTGCCTGGACCTAAATCAACCATACGCTGGCCCCAAGCTATAAAGGTATTCATGTCGTTCTGATAGCCTTGAGCAGTCAGACCGATCCAAATCCTTAGTATAAAGGCAATTCCGATGGCAATGCTCAGCCATTTGGAATAGACATTCTCAGGTTGCTTCATAAGCTTCTCACTGCGGAATGCCTTGGTATAAAGCACTGCAAAAAATACACTGAAAAGCGCTGAGATCAGCAGCATCTTGGTTGGAGATACCTTATGTGGGGTATCCGCTTTTTTACCACCAGCATCCTGACTAACTGCTGCACTATCCAGCGAAATGACGTTTGCCCCTTCGGGAGCAGCGTCTAATTTTTCTACAGACAAATCATCAAAATAAGCTTTACCTTGAATCAAGCTAGAGTAGCCTCCCAAACTTGCACCTATGCCGAATTCTTTCTGTTTAGGTCCTGTCTGGCCTATGTATTCAAGATATTGCCACTCTCCTGCCGTATCCGTTACGTTGGGATAACCCCCGCCTACTCCAACGGCAAGTATATTGGCGCCCATTCCCTCGCCTGCGGTACTTACTACTTTGATCCATCCAGAGATTTTATAATAGCTGTCCGGCGTTGCCTTAATCGTCTGCACCCATTTCAAATGATTGGGCTCGATATTCTCAATGACTGCCGCTTTACTACCGGAGTGAACCTCGTCCGATTGGATTGAAAGTATGCCCGAGTTGTCTCCAGAAATCCACATATCCTTAGTCCAGTTAGAAGGAGCGTCCTCTCCTCCCTCCTCAAATCCAGGGTTCTGCAATAGATTTCCGTCTGCATAAATGCTTGTTACAGGAAGCAAAAACAATAACAGCATCAATACAGTCATTGCGGCCGTACGTGTACTCTTGATCATCGTTCCAACCTCACCTCGTCTATATTAATCCAGCCTTTACCGCCTTTAATAAAAATTTCAGTTTGCTCATTCTGACCGATAGATACCATTGGAAGTGTAAGCTCTTGATAAACCTCACTAGCAGGTATTTCAGCCTCCGCCCGCACTACGCCATTAACTCGGACGCCAACCCTTCCTTCTTCTCCACCAGCACTAACCATTATACCAAGCTTATATTCTCCAGGTTCTGCTATTCTGATAGATTGTGTAATCGTTTTGTCAAATCCCGGATCAAGATAGGCCAAATAACTTCCATTATAGGGATTATTGGTTGCCACACCCGTACCGGATGAGAAGCTCCAGCCTGATATCCCCTCTTCAAATCCTCCATTTGTAAATTCCGAGATTCCCTCTACTACCCCAGTCTTAGCGGTCACAACAGTATAGTTGGCAAAACGTTTAACCGAATAATTTTCGCTTTCAGCAGGAGTGGGATCACCATTCCACAAGATATATGTCGCTGTCTCTCCCGGAACTATGCTTGAATATCCAAATCTATATCTCCCAAAGGAAGACACCTGCTGAAATGCACCTCCAGGATTAGAATAATTAACGGTTGCTAAGAAATCATGGGGATTGATCTGCTCATAAAAAAGCACATAAATATAAGGCATATTAACTTTATCAGTCACGTAGATGTTCCCAGCACTCTCTTCAGACGCATATTGTATAGCCTCACCGAAAGATTCATAGAAAGCCGGTCCTATCTCTTTAGGATAATCGCGGAAATAAACTGTAGTGAATAGAACAAAAAATAAGCTAAAGGTTACAGCCGACAGAATTGCTAATACTTTTACTTTCTTGCTTAACCACATAAACCCTGCAACAATCAGCAAAATGATTGGATAGAAAATTACATTCATCCGATTAATGTTTACGTTCGTAACAAAGGTCATCAAAACGGAAACAAACAACCAAAGTAAAATAACGAGCAGTCCCGTCCGCTCACGACCACGGTTCCGTATTGTCGTTAACATAAATATAAGTCCTATAAGTACAAAGGGTAACGCAATAGGATACGCGTATCCATAAGGTGAAATCGAATTCCAAGGCAAACCATCAGATCCGCTAATTAATATCTTCAAAAATTCCCGGAAATTGCTTAATGCTGTATGTAATAGTTGCCCTCCGAATATAGAAGTTACCTGTTCCACACGCGGTGTTGTCAATCTCGGAATTGAGAACAATGGGGTCAAAATCCCCTCTAGCGACAATCGATTGATCATAATAAATAGGAAGATTGGAAGTGACATTAATATAAACAGAGCACAGTTCCATAGAATGGTCCGAAGCTTTAGCGCTCTTGTATAGAATAGAAGAATTCCAGCACCTAAAGCAAATATCGGCACAAAAAAATAGGATGTTCCATAAGCATAAAGTGAAAGGGCAAGCATAATTGTAAATCCATAAGACCACTTCGGAATATGAAATGATTTAAGTAACATATAAACGGAGAACAGAATCAGGGTGGGAAATAAATTAGATTCCAGTGCCCATCTTGACATCATAATATGCCAAGGATTAATTGCGATAAAAAACATCGCCACAATACCAGCAGTTCTGGAAGTAAATAGCTCTTTGGAAAGAAGATAGAATACGAGCATACCCAGTAGACCCATGATTAAACTAACAGCACGTACAGACATTGGAGTGAGTCCGAACAATAATATGAAAGGCATTGATAAGTAAGCATAAAGTGCATTCTGTCCGCTTCCCCAAGCAATGAGGTGAATAGGTAAATGAATACCATTGCGGTCTATTCCATAATGAAGAATAGCGTAAGCATCATAACCTATAGATGCCTCATCCTGATTCAAGCCACCTGGAATCGAACCAAAGTAAAAAATGCGAATCACAGCCCCCAGCAAAAACAATAAGAGAGGCCAAGGATTACCTTTAAAATAAGAAGACCAATTGCTAAATCTTGTGGACAACATTCATCACCTCTTCAACAATATAATCTAAATATTGGATGATGGAAAGGAAGAACATCCAACAAGTTAAGTAGGAGAATACATTATCCAAAATAAAAAAAACGGCCCCTTCAGTAATGAAGGAGCCCGAGATGAATTTCAGAAATACTGTATATATGTTAGCCCTCGCTACCAAGGAATACATAACGGAGAACGATCAGAATCGCAAGTACCCACATCATCCAGTGAATATCGTATTTCTTCTTACCCGCAAGGTTAGCAACAGAAGCAAGGATTACATAAGTTACGATACCAAAGGAAATACCGTTAGCGATATTATAAGTGAAAGGCATGATAACAAGAGTTAGGAACGCTGGAATCGCAACAACCATATCTTGAAAATCGATTTGACGGATTGATTGTGCCATCAGCACACCTACGACGATCAATGCTGCGGCTGTAGCAGATCCAGGAATAAGAGCAACCACTGGAGCAAGGAACAATGCAAGCAAGAAACATACGCCAGTTGTTACAGCTGTAAGACCTGTACGTCCACCTTCAGCAACACCTGCCGCGCTTTCTACAAAAGCAGTAGTAGTCGAAGTACCCAGTGCCGCACCACCTGCTACAGCAACTGCATCGACAAACATTGCATTACCTACACGTCTATTACCTTCTTCAGGGTTATCCATAATACCAGCGCGTTGAGCCGTACCTACAAGTGTACCAAATGTATCAAACAACTCTACAAATGTGAAGGTTGCAATCGCTGAAACAATACCTGTGTGCAGGATACCATCCCAGTCAAATTGGAAGAAGTTCAATTGTGTGAAATCAGGAACCCAAGGCGTTGCCGGACTGGACAATGCGCTGAAATCAACTACGCCCATCAACATACCAGCGACAGTTGTTCCCAAGATACCGAATAAAATCGCACCTTTAACGTTCAATACCATCAGGATAGAGATTAGAAGAAGTCCGATAATTACCAATTGGACATTGGAATTCTCTAGGCTACCCATGTGAATGATAGTTTCAAAGGAAAGGACATCTGTGAAAGTGTTAGCAGGAATGTCTTTACCGGCTTCAACACCAATCGTCATGAGTCCACTATTCTTAAGACCAAGGATCGTAATGAACATCCCGATACCTACTGTAATCGCATGTTTCAAGCTGTCAGGAATTGCAGTTAGTAAGATCTGTCGAACTCGAGTTACAGTCAGCAAGATAAAGATCAAACCGGAAATAAATACGGCTGTCAGACCCATTTGCCAAGTGAATGGATGCTCTGATGTGGCGGAAGATAGAATTACGGAAGCAAAATATGCGTTAAGTCCCATACCAGGTGCCAATGCCACTGGAAAGTTTATGAACACGCCCATTGCGATAGTGAAAATACCTGCTGCCAGCGCCGTCGCTAGAAATACAGAGTACCAGCCCATATCAATACGGCCAAATGCTGTTAAAGTACTCGGATTAACCGACAAGATGTAAGCCATTGCCATGAACGTGGTCAAGCCCGCCATGATTTCTGTACGAACTGTGGTGCCGTTCTCTTTCAACTTGAAAAACCGATTCAAATTGTTCTCCCCCTAAGGTATGTTGTGTCTGACAGCAACAAAAAGCCGGTATCTGTTAGACACCGGCTCGAAAAAAAGAGTAGTCCCCCATGACCATAGTCCTAAATTAAGGACAATGCGGGGTTGCTCTGCTCTTCTTAATCGTAGCCAGGTCATTACGGTGACCTCGTAGAAACTTCCAGGCCAATTCCCGGAAATATACGAAAGAATTATGTTGTTGTGCTCTATCATTTTAGGTGGACATCATATAAGTTGTCAATGATAAAAAGCGAACATTTTCGACTTTATTTTTTCCATTGTTCGTAAATCATACATTTTCATGCTTGTATCTACTGTCAAATTCGTTCTTGCAATGCAGCTTATTAACTATCCAATCACTTTATATATGGGTATATTTCACTATGTTTCTAGTTATTGATCTTTAGTGTACTTATAACTATGCCAAGAATTAGCTAAATGTCCTATCGCTAAACAAACTACTGCAATACTCAGCCAAATAGATTTTCCCCAAATCGCTGCCAATCCGAATGCACATACTGGAAGAACTGCCATCGGGATCGGAATAAAAACTAAAGGGTCCCATAATAATTTAAATTGCTGCCCCTTAACTATATATCGAACCCATAGACCATAATAAATAGCAATAAACAAGACAATAAAGACAGCAATTACGCCAAGCTTTACCTGTTGAAAGTTATCCTGTGACATCGCAAGAATACCTATACAACCCAATTGTCCTGCTCTCTCCAAGAAGGTATAGATTGGTCCTGCATCTCGCAAACCCGAAGGTACATTTTCAGGTGGAAACTTAATCATTAGCAAACTTGGGACAAGAAGGATTAATGCCATTAGTGTGCCGAGAAGAGAAAATCCCATGTTAATTTCTCCCTATGATAGATTTTTCCCATTTTATCACATTCATATTGAGCAGCTATATAGCGTCTATCACATTTTTTTGAATACAAAAAAAACCTACAGCCCCTTGTTCAATAAGGAGTTGCAGGTGTTTGTTAAGACTCTATCGCAAAAAATCCTTTGAGAAAAATTAGCGAGTGGATGCCCAAAAGGCCAAAGCAAACATTGTCCAGTCATTCATCACGTGCACTATAAACGATGTCCATATATTTTTAGTCTTAAGATATGGATATAGCAGAACGATCCGTGCAATACCAATACCGAGAATAGCTTGGACAATATTCCAATTATACGTTGGTAAATGGTATGCCCCAAATAAAATAGCTGAAACTATGCAGGCTAAAATTATAGCAGACTTTCTACTCATCTTAAGTTTCTTAACTCCAAATGATAGCACGACCAAGAATGGAAGTATCGTGATTAATTCTTCACCAAACAGCATCGGGATCGTTCTCAAGAAGAACGGAATTGCATCAGCAAAATTACCATTGAAACTATCGGTTGCGGGATTAGCGCTCGTACTAAACAATTTTGTAATAAGGAAACCAACAATACCTGTCACAATCAAATTTACAACGTAAGTTCCAAGAATCAAAAGAATATCTTTAGCTACTAATTTTCTGAATAATGATGTCCATTGACTTCGTGCCACAAAGATTACTGCTGCTAAAGGAAAAATCACATTCATAAAGGGCTGTACATTGGGACCTCCAAACATAATAAGAAACAGAGCAAAACCAACCGCGACAGAAACTAGAAAAATGAGGCTGCTCTTCAAATTTAGACTAGGCGATGACAGTTCACTGTAGAACGGGAAATCATCATTTTTACGCTCAAATCTGAAAAAATCACTTTTATTATTCATAATAAATCAAATCCTTCCAAGGAAATATAAAACTTATGCTTCCATTAATCCATCTAACGTACTTACATCATAATTGCTTTTATGTCCCATTACGACAAAGGTCTTATAAATAGGACCTTAAATTGAAGAAATTTCCAACGGATTCGATTTATTTGATAATATTTCCAAGTAGCTCAAAAAACCACAATGAGTAGATTTTCAAATATCAAAATTTCGTAATCAAATTAGATTCTCTCTGAAATATAATAAAAGCTCACGATTTCAATAAGAGGGTGGCGAAAGAATTGAATACCTACGGTGAGGTTGTTCGAAATATACGGACCAATAAGGGATTAAGTCAAAAAGAAGTGTATTTAGATATTATCTCGAAATCATATGCCATTGAATTTGAAAAAGGAAACCATGAGATCACATTAAGACTGTTAGAACAAATTTTAAATCGACTTATGATGGGGATTGATGAGTTTTTCTACATTTATAGAGGTTATAAACTATCTAAACACGATACATTTACCAACAAATATTCCAAAGCTGGAAACAATAACGATCTCGAAGCATTAATTGAGATTTATCAAGAGCTACATCAGAGAGAGGATCTGACCTCAAAAATTCATCTGGCAGAAGTCAGGTCTCGTATAAGATTATTAAAGCACTTTAACTTGACGGGTCAGTTTGAGAAGAATGTCATTTTGACAGAAGATATCGAGACGATCACTAACTATCTCAACAATCTCCAATCCTGGACCCTCCAAGAAATGCAGCTGTTCACAAATACTTTAAATTACATAGATTACGATCAAAGAGATATACTCTTTCAAACGCTTATTAAGTCTATGAAAAAATATGAAGCTCACGAACGCGGACGAGATGTCATATGTGTAATGCTAACCAATATGATTTACGAATTAATTATGATCAATCAAATAAGCTATGCAGAGATCTTACTAGAGAACTTAAATAATATTAGCAGTCCTCAATATCAAACGCTGTTCTTTAAGATTGTATATAAGTATTATAACGGTCTAATTAAAATTAAAAGAAACAGTAAAGAAGAAGGAACGAAGCTTGCTCAATCAGCAATCGATGTATTATATGAATTTGGCGAGCCCTATCAAGCAAAAACATTAGAGTCTATATTGTCACAGATCTTACAATAGAGTTTCTAGAGGGTGGTGATGATTTCTGTTGCATAAGGGCATCTTGACTTTTTTATCATGATTATTTTCTTATCCTGAGGCCAGACCTGCTGACCTCCAGAAAAGAAGCAAAGAATAAGGATAAAGCAGATAAGTTTCCTGTATTTTTCACTATCGTTCTTTTATTATAATGGGGCTATCTTAGGTAAGGAGGATTTCCATGATGACAGCAAAAAATTTCGTATGTTCCTCAGCAGAACCCATTGTACAGACCAAAGCTGGAAAAATGAGAGGCTTTCAGGTCAACGGCACTTATACCTTTCACGGGATAAAGTACGCAGATGCCAAGCGCTTCCAGATGCCCACAGAGGTAGCGCCTTGGGAGGGAATTAAGGATGCACTCGCTTACGGTTATGTGTCTCCCATGTTAACTCAGGATCAGCCCCAAATGGAAGTGCTGGTTCCTCACCGTTACTGGCCTATGGATGAGAATTGTCAGTATCTGAATATCTGGACTCAGAGCCTTGAACCGCAGGCCAAAAAACCTGTTATGGTATGGCTGCACGGGGGCGGTTTTGCAGCTGGCTCTTCTATTGAACAGGTAGCTTATGAAGGAGACAAGCTTAGCGAGTTCGGTGATGTGGTCGTAGTAACCTTAAATCACCGATTGAATATTCTGGGATACATGAACCTGTCTGCTTTTGGAGATAAATACGTCAATTCCGCTAATGCCGGAAATGCCGATATGGTAGCAGCTTTAAAATGGATTCAGGAAAACATTACAGCTTTCGGCGGCGACCCGGACAATGTGACCATCTTCGGACAGTCTGGTGGCGGTATGAAGGTATGGACACTAATGAATACTCCCGCAGCAGACGGCCTGTTCCATAAGGGCGTTATCCAGAGCGGATTAATTGATGGGTTTTTGGACACCCGCAAGACCGATAGTACCGCCATCGTAAAGGCACTGTTGACAGAGCTTAATTTTGGCGAGGTAGAAGTAGAAAAATTGGAAGCGGTTCCTTATCCTCAGTTAGCTGCAGCATATAATAAAGTTGCACCAGCACTCGCAATGCAAGGGGAATACATTGGCGGTAATCCTATGCCTAATGAATTCTATGTAGGCGATCCTAGAGAGGTGGGCTTTACCGAGCATGCGAAGACCATTCCGGTATTGATTGGCAGCGTATTTGGTGAGTTCGCTTTTGGTCCCGGTGTTCCTAACAAGCAGGACGCGACTGAGGAAGCCACCATGGAGATGCTGTCTCAAAAGTATGGCAGTCTTACGGAGAAGCTTGTCACACAATTTAGGGAAGCGTATCCGGATAAACACTTGACCGACCTGCTATTCTTAGATACCTTCTTCCGTATTCCAACCAAGGACTTTATTGAGAAGAAGTCCGTACACGAGGAAGCTCCTACCTACTCCTACTTATTTGCTTATGAATTTCCTTTTGAGGGCGGCAAGATAGCATGGCATTGCGCTGAGATCCCTTTCGTATTCCATAATACGAAACGTGTTCCCGTGTGCCTCATTCCGGGAGTTTCCGATCGGATGGAGGAGCGCATCTGTGGGGCATGGGTAAGCTTTGCACGCTATGGCAATCCTAACATCCCTTCCCTTCCCCAGTGGCCGGCATGTAAACCGGGAGATGAGGCTACCATGATTTTTGACCGCAACTGTGCATTAAAGCATAATTTTGATCATGCATTGATGGATACTTTATTGAAAACGAACCCGAAGCTGCCTTTCCTGCCAAACAATGAGGCCGAAGAAGAAGGATTTATTTTGCATTAAGCAATCACCCCTCGAAAAACTCTTTGATTCGGGTCAAAAAAACTCCCTTCTGTCTGCTAAATGTCGCAGATAAAAGGGAGTTTTTCTAATCCATTATTATTGGTTAACCTTTAGACATATTTAATTTTAAATTTGAGAACTGCTGTGGGATATAAAATTTATTATACATTAACGGATAATCTGGCTCTGTTTTGTCGTAAAGGGTCTCTAGTAGCAAAAAGCACTCGTTCTGCCCCATTAATTTATCTTTCCGATCTGCTAAGTTAACGGTATGCGTATATTTTATTTCAATATTCCCATGGTTAGCATCTACATAAGCCTGATTCTCTAGAAAATCCAGCATTCTCTCTTTACTATCAAGATCCAAAGATAACCTCTCTACTGTTTGCATAGACATAAAAGTAAAAGCGTAAGCATGTAGCTCTCCTCCTGCTCTATACAAACGTTCCAAAGCTACAACTGCAGCTGAATCTCTTCTTAATACTTGTTTGGTATGTTCCGTTTGCGGGTCCAGCCGATAATGTAGATCTACTTGGTCAAATGCGCTTATATGACATTTATGCATGGGGTTGCTCAGTTTCTCTAATTGAGTATCCTCTTGTTTAAAAGAAGATTCAAGTACAAAGTTCCCCTTACCACGAACATTTCTTACTAATCCATCATCTTGCAAAAGAACTAAAGCTTGCCGTAAAGTAGCGCGACTAACCCCTAGTTTTTTGGCTAAATCCGGTTCTGAAGGAAGCTGGCTACCTACGAGGTATTCTCCTTTGTTAATCTGAAGAAGAAGCTCATCATATACATTGATATAAAGCGGCCGTTTCAATTTATCTAGTTTATGAGTGTTCATTCATCTGATGTCCTTTTCTCCCCATTATGACACATCATTTTTCAAGCGACAAGGAATGTCATTCTCTGCTTCAATCACAACGTAAAAACCTCCAAAAAGAAACTTTGGAGGTTTTTATGTGATATCAATTATTTAAGAAATGGCAAGAAAGACTCACCGTTGTCTGGCATATCAACATCAAAGTTATCCGCTATAGTCGCACCGATATCAGCAAAGGTATCATGCTCAGGTAATGCGCCACTGTCCTTTAATTGCTTGGAATAGACTAGGACTGGAATAAACTCACGAGTATGGTCTGTACCAGGGAAGGTCGGGTCATTTCCATGGTCAGCCGTAATGATTAACAAATCATCTTCTAGAATGGAATCGAATACCTCATCTAATCGTTTATCAAATTCCTCTAATGCTCTTCCATAGCCTTCCGGATCACGACGATGACCGTATAAAGCATCGAAATCAACTAAATTCAAAAAGCTCATTCCAGTGAAATCTTTTTTAATTACATCAAGCAGTTTATCCATGCCATCCATATTGTCTTTTGTACGAATGGATTCAGTAACGCCTTCACCATCGAAAATATCATTGATTTTACCAATGGCGATGACATCATAACCTCCGTCTTGCAAGCTATTCATAACGGTTTTATGAAATGGTTTTAAGGCATAGTCATGACGATTGGAGGTTCTCGTAAATTTCCCGGGTTGGCCTACGTAGGGTCTGGCAATAATACGACCAATTAAATAGGCAGGGTCTTTGGTGATTTCCCGAACCTTTTCACAAATATCATATAACTCTTCTAATGGGATGATTTCTTCATGAGCTGCAATTTGCAGAACCGGGTCAGCAGAGGTATAAACGATCAGATCCCCTGTTTTCATTTGATGCTCGCCATATTCATCAAGAATAGCCGTTCCACTTGCAGGCTTATTCGCTACTACTTTTCGGCCAGTTATATCCTCGATCTGTTTAATTAATTCGTCGGGGAATCCATTTGGATACACATTAAAGGGTTGATCAATATTTAAACCCATGATCTCCCAATGACCTGTCATTGTATCTTTCCCGACTGATTTTTCCTGTAATTTAGTATAATAAGCAAGTGGTTTCTCAGCTTTCGGAACACCTAAGATTTCTTCAATATTGGACAGACCCAATTTGGCCAGGTTGGGCAGATTTAATCCGTTCATATGTTCTGCAATGTGTAAAAGGGTATGGGAGCCAACATCGTTAAATTGATCCGCGTCTTTCCCTTCTCCAATGCCTACTGAATCCATGACGATCAAATGTACACGTTTAAATTTCTTCATTCTACTCTCATCCCTTATCTAGTAATTAAAAGTAATATAACCGGAACGACTTTACATAATAGGCTTCCAATATCTCATGCTGTATAAACTTTATATCGTTTACATTAGTTTCACATAGAAGGAAAGCATTTATGCTAACTCTAATGCGATCTCCATCATTTTAGTAAATGCAGTTTGGCGTTCCTCCGAAGTGGTCTGTGCTCCTGTAATAAGATGATCACTCACTGTTAGAATGCACAGCGCATTTACACGTGCTTGGATAGCGTTCCAATAGAGGGCTACAGATTCCATTTCAACGCCCAAAATCCCTACATCCTGCCACTTTTTATTAGCTGCCCGATCTGCATTATAAAATATTTCACTGGATAAAATATTACCAATATGAACCTTTTGTCCTTGATCATCTGCTATTTTCTTAGCTTTCTCCAAAAGCTCAAAAGAAGCCGTTAGTGGATATTGTCCAGGTAAATTATATTGATGACCATAATTGGAATCCGTTGCAGCTCCCATACCAAAAATTACATCGTATAGCTCAATGTTTTCTTGCATTGCACCACAGGTACCAATTCTGATTAAATTCTTAACTCCAAATACATTGATTAATTCCCAAGAATAAATTCCCATGCTCGCTGGACCCATTCCCGTACCCATAACAGAGATTTTCTTCCCTTTGTAAGTACCGGTATATCCTAACATTCCTCTTACCTCGTTAAAGCACTGGTAATCTTCTAAAAAAGTTTCCGCAATGAACTTAGCTCTTAAAGGATCACCAGGCAACAGAATCGATTCAGCGATCTCTACCCCGTTCGGTTTAATATGAGGTGTCTCTTTGGAAATAGTCATCATTTTGATTGGCCCCTTTAGTAGAAAATGTACTTGTTTATCTTGTCTATTTTTTAGACAAGTACAATTTATCATAACTTTTCGAGGGTTGCAAGCCCTTTCAACAAAACGTGTTCATGAAAGATTTGTGAAAACGGCGTCTCCAGCACAACCCTTTACTTGAGAAATAAAAAAACTCTCTTTTATTTGCTAAATAACGCAAATAAAAGAGAGTTTTTTTGAAATCTATAGTTGCACCGATCCTATTCCCACTCGATTGTTGCTGGTGGTTTCGAAGTAATGTCATACACTACGCGGTTTACGTTCTCAACTTCGTTAACGATACGTACGGAGATTTTCTCAAGGATATCCCATGGGATACGCGCCCAGTCAGCCGTCATGCCGTCGATGGAAGTTACTGCGCGCACACCTACTGTGTAGGAATAAGTACGAGCATCCCCCATAACACCAACACTCTTCATGTTAGGCAGGGCAGTGAAGTATTGCCAAATTTCACGGTCTAATCCCGCTTTAGCAATTTCCTCTTGCAGAATGTAGTCAGAGTCGCGAACGATAGTAAGCTTGTCCTCTGTTACTTCACCCAAGACACGGATAGCAAGACCTGGACCAGGGAAAGGTTGACGCCAAACGATAGCACGTGGCATTCCCAGCTCTTCACCCAGTTTACGAACCTCATCCTTAAACAAGGTATTTAGTGGCTCGATCAAGCTGAATTTCATGTCTTCCGGCAAACCGCCCACATTGTGGTGAGATTTAATCGTTTGTGCCGTAGCTGTTCCGCTCTCAACGATATCCGTATACAGTGTACCTTGTGCAAGGAATGCGAAATCTCCGAGCTTAGCCGACTCTTCGTCGAAGCAGTAGATAAACTCGTTACCGATGATTTTACGTTTTTGTTCAGGATCTTCAACACCTGCAAGCTTGCTCATGAAGCGATCGCGTGCATCGATTTTCACGACATGAATATCGAATTTACCTACGAAGGTCTCCATAACACTTTCAGCTTCACCTTTACGCAAAAGACCGTGATCAATAAACATACAAGTTAATTGGTCACCGATTGCACGGTGAATAAGCATTGCAACTACGGAAGAATCTACGCCACCGCTAAGTGCGCAGAGTACTTTTTTGTCTCCAACTTGGTTACGAATATCTTGAATAGCTTCATCAATAAACGATTCCATCGTCCATTTGCCGTCGCAGCCGCAAATTTGATACAAGAAGTTCGAGATCATCTCATTACCATGTACAGAGTGACGTACTTCTGGGTGGAATTGAACCGCGAACAATTTACGCTCGTCATTGCTCATTGCCGCGATTGGAGCACTTTCAGTTCCTGCATCCAGCTTGAATCCTGTTGGAAGTTCAACCACATGGTCACCATGGCTCATCCATACCGTCTGACGGCTCTCTAGCCCAGCAACGAGTGCAGTACCTTCTTCAAAATCAATATCGGCTTTACCGTATTCACGTTTAGCGGAGCGTTCCACTTTACCGTCAAGTTGGTGAGCCATTAGCTGCATACCATAGCAAATACCGAAGATCGGTACTCCTAAATCATAGATCGCTGGATCTACATGTGGAGCATCTTCAGCATATACACTGCTAGGGCCACCAGAGAAGACAATCCCTTTAGGTGCAAGTGCTTTGATCTTGTCTACTGGCGTATTGTACGGCAAAAGTTCGCTGTATACTCCCAGGTCCCGAATTCTGCGCGCGATAAGTTGGTTGTATTGTCCCCCAAAATCGAGAACGACGATAATTTCATTTGGCTTATTCATTACGAGCCTCCCTTGATTATTGGATTCATTATACTCATGGTTAATTCTCATCGTCAAGGAAAGGAGAACACACTTCTCATAATAGGAGAGAGTTAAACTTCATGAAGAACATTCCTTTCCATGGAAGGAATTGTATAGCAGCATCAGCTGTTCTGACCGATTAAGTTAACCGGAAGGTGATGATCAGGCATTCGCGCATAAACGCGGACGCATCATGAGTAGTAAGCTCGCTGATCTCTGCAGGTGATGCTGGCGCCGCAGACATTGCAGGGATTGCAGATATCATAGACCTTGCTGACATTCTAGACGTTGCAGGCATTTCGTTCGCGGGATCGGCCGCGACGAAGGCTGAAGGCGCGGGCGCGTACGCCAGGGTCTCCCACTGGCGTACGAACTGCCGGACGGCTTCGCTTAGTCCGGCATCGTAGATCTGCAGGGAGTCCACATACTCCCTGCCAGTGACACCGGGCGGCGGCGGTCCATACCGCTCCGCCAGCCCGTGCCAAGCTAGAGAGGCAGCGCGCAGCTGCCTCTCGCGGCTCATGCTGCTGGCGCTGCGCGCGGCCAGCAGCAGAGCCAGGCTACGCCGCCAGCGCCAAGCGGCGGCGGGAAGCAGCGCCGCGGCAGCGAGCGGCGCGGCAGCGGTCCCGCCCGCCATCGGCAGGGCGGGCAGGCCCGCGCTTCGCGCAGCTTGCGGCGCGAGCGAGGCTGCCGCAGGCAGCTCCGGCGCAGCGAAGCCGGCGGCAAGGGCGGGGCCAGGCGTTGGGTCGAATGGGACCCAACCAGCACCGGCGAAATAGACCTCCACCCAAGCATGGGCATCGCCCTGGGTGACTAAATACTTCGCCGGCATAGTATCGTCCTGCAAGGTCCCAGGCCCAAAGCCTTGGACATAACGAGCAGGAATTCCTGCACTGCGCAGCAGTACGGTCATAGCTGTTGCAAAATGAACACAGTAGCCTTGTTTCGTCTCAAATAAAAAGTGATCCACAAAATCAGATCCGGATGGTGGAACCGTTGTGTTCAACGTATAGGAATATCCATGTTGTAAGTAATCCTTAATGGCAGTTACGGAGTCATAGCGGTTACCTGAAGAAGCTGTAAGCATCTCCGCCAGATCTCTCACTCGTACGGGTAACAAATCTGGCAATTGCAAATACTTGCCCATAATTTCCTGGGGATCGTTACTGTTTAAACCACGAAGCAGTACTGGATCACTCTCAGGAAGTAAGGACTCCACTGAATATTCTGTGATCCGTGCAGAGCCTATTGAATCAGGCAGACGAAAACTCTCTCTGTCTATGTTGGACAGCACATATCCCAATTTACTTCCGCCCAAGAGTTCAACCGACTCAACATCAGTTATTATTCCCGCATTGAATAAAGGAATTCCCCCGGAAGAAGGGGTGGCAAATTGTATCCGCTGCTGAAGTGTTCGTTTCCTAGTTTCACCGCTTAGCATCAATGAAGGATTCTTTGGAATACCGGACAGATTAAGCGGCATAAACTCTTCGCCCCCCCTGATCCATCGGCGACCATCATAGTAAGCAATGCTCTCACCTCGCCAGTAAGTACGCTCGCTAGTTATAGCTGTAAAGACTGGTTCAGTATTTCGGGATAAAGGGGCACCGAGTTCACCGTCATTCGAACTATACCCTGTTGTTCCTGAAGCATTAGACGCCTTATCTTCTGGCAAATGGCCTGAAGCCCAAGTCTGCAGCTTCTGAAATGTCGATTGCAACGTAAGCTCGCTGGTTGGTCTTGCCCCGAGCAGCTGCCCACCAAACCATGCTGTTGCCATCACGACAATGGCTGTCGCCAAAGTCAGCCCTCCCCAACGCGCATAAGGCAGTGTAGTAGCTCCCTCACGTTCTTGAAGACGCAGGAGTCCACTCATCGCGTGCATCCAAAAAATAAGACCCATGGATATCACAATATCCATTGTGGTATTGACGTCAAAGCCCATATCCAAGATCAGCAAGTAAATGATTGTAACTGCTGTGAATAGCACTGTACTCCCTCGGAAGAGTGCAAGCTGCTGTACTGAGGATACCAATAGCCCCCAACCTACAATCAATATCAAAAGCCTGCTGATCTCGCTTAACTGAGAAACATGTCCAGAAAGAAGCAGAATGAGATCATTCGGAATTTCGTCCGCATAAATCCCTAACCACCCTATGCCTTCGCCCCCACTGCATAAGTAAAGCCATGCTGAAACAGTAATAAGAAATTGAATACTTAGCAGTAGCCACCCCGGAATCTGAAATATCCCCCATAACAGCAATACTGCCGCCAATACCATTAGAACTTGTAGCATCTTGGAGGTATCTTCTAATAAAGCAGACCTATATAAAGGGAGTAACCATTCAATAAATAGCCCCATAATGGCCAAAGAGAACAGCAAACGATAGTACAGAGGCACTTTTCTCTGCTTACCGGCATGTCTGTTCTCTATTTGCCCCAAGTTGAACTGAAAGCCATTCATAGCCAGTTCTGTATCACCCGATTTTCCCTTACCGTAGTGTTGGTTTTCCGGATGATTCATGGAACTCTACCTCCCTGAATCTGAATGCTGGCAATGCATCATCCAGACAAAACATTCGTGCTCCAAGACGAGCCAAACTATCTCCGACAGTTCCCCTTCCAGGCTGGCGAGCCTCCCCTTGCTTCGGTGCTGATTGGTCCCAAGCATAATAAAGCTCCACCTTCACACCTTGCATCAAGAACTTGGCAATCACCTTGGCAGATTCCTCTTCTAGTCGTCCCGTGATAATGGCTACTGTCATCCCCGGAATCCAGCCTCGGGAAGCATCATCAAGCAGCAGCGACAGGTTTCTAGTGCCATCCAGGGAAATTTCAGTTAGAATATCCAGCACTCTCCCTGGGATTTTACCCAGCCCTTCATGTCTAGCCATACCTTCTGGCCAACCGCCGCTAAACAACTGAACATAAGCACCTGAACGCTCAGCGGAGAGCATCAGCCCCATCGCTGTCGACACCGCTTTCTCAAATGCCGGAGGCGAATCGTCTCTGCTCCCACGAGGTTTAAGCGCATCTGTAGGAACCTCGTAGCTGAGCGGGTCATTAGCCAATACGATACAGGTCATTCTTGCCTTTTCCCGTTCTGGAACTTTGCTCTGCAGCGCTCCCGTTCTTGCACTATTCTTCCAATGAATTCGGCTAAGTGGATCTCCTGGCTCATAATCCCTGGATTCCAAAGCCTCATCACTGATGTTTCTTCCCCGTCTAGAATACAAGGTGTCACCCGTCATAAATCCGCTATCTGGTACAGTTCCACCAAAGTATAAAGGCGCTGGCAGCACCTTAAAACTCTGTCCTCCATCCGGTTCAGATCTTCCCGTGAACCAACCCGGAAAATCTCCCCAAGTTACTCTACAGCCAAGCAGATGATGATTGCCGCGAGATAAATTTTCAATCGTGTATGTGTATGAAAAAGAACGTTTGAATCCAGGAAATAGCAGCTTCTGATGATGGCTATCACCCCAATAATCGGCAATGGTCATCCAAGGGAGAGGCAACCGAGAAGAGAAGCTCAGCTGTACCTTCACATGAAGTGTATTTCCAGCCATCGGTCTCGAAGGAGTAATTGTACGAACAAGCTTAATCGTCCGTGGACCAGAGAGCTGAAGCATAAGTCCACCGAGCATAATAACTCCAACAACGATCAGGAGAAACAGCAAAGACGGACCTCCTCGCCAAACATATAAAGCACCTATAATTCCAGCCACAGTCAGCATCCTTAACCATTCCATCAGAGCACTTCGGCTACGCGGATAAGAGAAGCTTTTGACACTTCCGGCATCTTTCTTCAATTGATCAATTAGTGATGAAGAGGACAATGGGACACCCATCCTTTGGTCATAGACTTGTTCCCAGCTCAGGAACTTATTACTATCTATTCTTCCCATGAAAAAGGGTGCCCAGACATTTGTTTTTTCTTTTTACTAGACAGCCTCAGCTCTTCTTTCAGAATGTTTTTACCCGGCGTTCTACTTCAGTAACGCTTATATTAAGCGGAGGATGACCTGTTGTCTCCAGCAGTTCTCGTAGCGATACCCAGATCGATCCACCAATCATTTCTATCCTCGCATCGATTGTCTTTTGACCCTTATCAGGATGGTTTAGAATCAATTGTTTGTTCATTACATCGGCAATGACCGCTTTCCCGTTCCAATCTATTTCTCCACTTCGGCTATTCACATCCCAGCTAACTCGCCCTCCAAGCTGTTCAATTACAGCACGAAGCGGAACCATATACTGTCCATTTCGCACGGAATATTCCCCGGGATTCAGCTTCGTCTCCAGCTTTCCTACCTCCAGAATCAATGGCTTTCCAGGCGCAAAGAGCTCCGCATTCGGTGTGATATTTGAGGCGACCCAAGCTTCTGAAGGCTTTTTCCGCACCAAATTAGTGGCTTTTGCAGAGACTTTAAATTGTACAGGTTCTACCGTTTCATCCAATAGGCCAAAGTCATATCCAGCCGCCTTATAGCGTGCAATAATGTCCGGCAGCGCTTTGACGCTCTCTTGATGACCGCCACCATCATGTAGCAGCAAAACAACCTGGGAAGACTTCATATCCATTGTGGATTCCTTCAAAATTTCTGAGGCTGGCACGCCTCTCCGTTTAGAATCGCCGCTATCCACCGTCCAATCCATCACCTTATAACCTGCTTGCTTCAATAAATTGAAATAGGTATTATCAAAATGATCATAGGTTCCACCTGGGGCGCGGATAAGCTGTGGCCGAACCCCTGTAATCCCCTGAACAATCTCTTCAGTCTGTTTAATTTGATTCCAAAATTCCGTGAATCCACTATATAAATCATGGTAATTATGATTATAGGTATGATTGCCAATCGCATGGCCCTGTTCCCATATGGAGTCGATGAGCTCAGGATGGCTTTTCGCTTGATTACCAAGAACAAAAAAGGTTCCCTTCACACCTTCCTGATGTAAAATTTCAAGTACATTGAAGGTGTTATCGCTAGGTCCGTCGTCAAATGTAATATAGACTGTTTTTTTAGATTTTTTGGCTGCTGTGATTGCAGAACTCGTTGTCGAAACCTTGGATATTTTCTCTACCCCATTAGCTTGAGGGAGTTGAGTCACAGTAAGGGCCGCACTTGAAGAGGAGTGAACTTCCGGAGGTGCAGAAGCGAGTGGTTCTACTGCAGATGGCAAATCTTGCATCGTCGCTGCGGTAAGCTTATTCTTAACAGATACAGACTCGGCGCTAGCGGGCTGCAAGGATCGGAGCTCCCATGAATTCAAGTTTTTCCCTATACTCCATCCGAGCATTACGATGAATATTACAACCATAACGAGCAATCCGCTTATCAACTTTCGGCGGCTGTGTGCGCTTTTATTACCCTTCATCTTCTCTACCTCCAGCATTCTATTGGCTTAAAAGCCATTTGGTAGATTGTATGAAGACAAGCTGTAAAATAGAATAAGGCAACTGCCTCTTGGAGAGTGACAATCTTATGGAAATGCTGAGTTTTATACAAGAATTATTCACCAAATATGGATATAGCGTATTATTCTTTGGATTACTTCTCGAGTTCGTTGCCCTGCCCTTTCCCGGAGAGACCACTATGGCGTTTGCCGGTTTCCTTTCCTATACTGGGAGACTTGATTTTTTTACGCTAATTGTAGTTGCTTTTGCAGGCACCACAGCTGGGATGACCCTCACCTATTTTGTCGGATTAAAAGCCGGTATGCCCTTTATCCAGCGATATGGAAAATGGTTTCTATTCTCACCTACTAAGCTAGAAAAAACACAGAAATGGTTTGAGAAATACGGAAGCTTTCTAATTTTTATCGGTTATTTCATTCCAGGGGTACGGCACTTTACAGGTTATTTTGCTGGTATTATCGCGCTTCCCTTCCGTAAATTCGCCCTATATGCTTATAGTGGAGCCGTATTCTGGGTAGTGCTGTTTCTTAGCATCGGAAAGGTGTTTGGTCCACAGTGGATGGGCATCTTCCATTTGTTCGAGTCCTATGCGCTTTGGATTATTTCTGGTGGTGCAGTAATAGCAGCTCTTGTGATCATTTACCGTTATCGCAAAAACATTGGTGCCCGCCTCTTCCCTGGCAAAGCTGCCACTCGGATTCAGGCCCAGATTAAAAAACCTTCCAAGGAGCGGTGAATTCACCGCTCTTTTTACTACGTATCAACGCATACCCTGCCAACAGTATAGCAATTACAGAAAACCCTGCTCCCCCAGCAAAACCCAGCGTCCGAGGCTTCATCCATGCTTTATTTTCAAGGATTTGCTAAGATGTAGTACATCATTACATAACGAAATTATCCGAAAAGGAGGGCTCTACTTTTTGAAAATTGATCGATTGCTCTCTATCGTCATTCTACTAATGAACCGGCGTCTCATTCAGGCGAAGGAGCTCGCCGACATGTTCGAAGTGTCCGTGCGTACCATTTACCGTGATATTGAAAGTATTAATGGGGCTGGAATTCCTATCGTCACCTATCAGGGATCGGGTGGTGGTATCGGCCTTATGGAAGGCTACCGGTTAGACCGCAATGTATTGACCGACCGCGAGCTGGCTGATATTTTTTCCGCTCTGCAAAGCGTCTCCTCTTATGGCGGAACTGAACACACTCTGCTCATGGAGAAGATCAGTAGCGTAATCCCGCCCTCACAGACCGCCGCTTTCCGTAGCAAAACGACCCAGCTCATCATCGATTTCTCTCCTTGGGGTCTTCAGCCTATCCTAGAAGAGAAGATTGCAACTCTAAAAGAGGCGCTGGAAGAAAACAGAACTGTGGCCTTTGATTATGTCAATGCCGAGGGGCAGTCCAGTCAGCGTTCTGTCGAGCCCTATACTTTAGTCTTAAAAGGACAAGCATGGTACTTGTATGGTTACTGCCTGCAACGCCAGGATTTCAGATTATTCAAGCTGCATCGTATGAAAGGACTCGTTAAAGAAAAACGGGAGTTCATTAGAGAAGATAGGGACATGCATGAGCTGCCCTGGAGCACTGATTATCAGCGAGTGACTTCTGCCTCAGTAGTGTCGCCAATCCTTCTGCACTTCACAGCTGAAGGCAGACATCTAGCGGAAGATCGCTTTGACTCCACTGAGCTTCAACCGGACGGACATGGTGGATATAACGTGTCCATCCATTATCCCGAGGACGGATGGCTCTATGGTTTCTTGCTCAGCTTCGGAACGGCTTTAGAAGTGCTAGAGCCGGAACATATTCGTCAGAAGCTTGGAGAGTTGGCTCTTGGGGTTGCCAAAAAATATGCAACCTCGCTTTAAACCTGACGGTATGTCGTCAGATTCATAGTTCTATAATGTACTTAAAGCGAGTGCTCATAAGCTTCGCATACTTTTAAAAGGAGTGCTGTATATGAATCAAGAGCATGTAGGGCAAATGCAAGGCGAACCGAAATTTTGTCAAAGCTGTGGGATGCCTATGCCTACGGAAGATCTACTTGGAACGAACAAGGAAGGGCAAAAGATCGAGGATTATTGTGTATACTGCTACGAAGATGGAGCATTTAAACAGCCTGATATTACGCTGCAAGAAATGTCTGACATTTGTACAGGCTACTTGGTTCAAGAAGGAATGGATGAGGCTGTCGCCCGCAAATTACTCGCCGAACAGCTGCCTCATCTGAAACGATGGAGAGGCGTAGCCAGCTCTCCTTCAACAAACTAATAATCAGCACAAAAAAGCGGACCAAGTGAATTCTTGGTCCGCTTTTTATAGGCACTTCTTCTATATGTTACCTTTTTAAGCTCAGGTCAAACTGTAGGAGCCTTCAAGTAGGGGCTGCTGCAGCGGTTTAAGTGATGGTTCTAAATCAGACACAGCATTCCCTTCATGACTGCTAGCAATCGACATCATCAGCTTGATTCGATTCGCTTGGTTAACTACACTAACTCCAGCATCATAATCAATGGCGACGATATTCGCACCTGGATACAACTCCTTAAGGCCCTTAATCATCCCACGCCCGGTAATATGATTGGGCAAGCAGGCGAACGGTTGAATACAAGCAATATTATTCACACCATTATCCAGCAGATCCATCATTTCTGCAGTCAGGAACCATCCCTCACCCATCTGATTTCCTACGGATACCAGTCGGCTGGCCTTCTCAGCAAGACCATAAATATTTTCCCGTCCTTTAGCCAGTCCAGCATCCTCAAGAGCTACCTTTATCGGCTTGCGATAAATCTCCAGATAGGAGATCAACATCGGATTAATATATCCTAGCCGTTTACTTTTACCGAATTGCTCGGCTTTGTAGATCGGATTATACACGCAATAAAAGATGAAATCTAAGAAGTCTGGCATTACCGCTTCTCCGCCCTCTGCCTCAATCATCTCGATGATGCGGTTGTTGGCGTCCGGATGAAATTTAATCAGGATCTCTCCAACAATGCCTACTCTTGGTTTAGTAGCACCTGTAACGGGCAGCTTACAGAAATCGGCTACAATTTCACGAATCAGACGTTTATATTCTCGGAACGAGAAGTTGACTAGACTGACCTTACAGCGCTCCATCCCCTTACGGAATAAACGCTCAGCACTCTGTGGAACGACCTCATACGGCCTAAAATGATTTAGCAACCGCATCATTAGATCACCATAGCAAGCCGCAGCGATCAGCCGATTTGCCAGCTTAAGACTGATTCGGAAGCCTGGCTGGTTCTCCATTCCAGAAGCATTCAGCGAAATCACAGGAATCTGTTCGAGGTCTGAATCCTTTAGGGCTTTGCGGAGCAAAGAAATATAATTCGTCGCCCGGCAGCCACCGCCCGTCTGTGACATGATTACAGCGGTACGATTCGGATCATAGTCCCCACTCTTCAGTGCCGACAGAATCTGCCCTATCGTTACAATAGCGGGATAACATGCATCATTGTTAACGTATCTAAGGCCCTCTTCCGTCTCTTCAGGCCCAGTGGTTTCAAGGATCTTGAGACGGTATCCCGCATCGCGGAAGACCTGTTCAAACAATTCAAAATGAATGGGCGACATCTGCGGCGCAAGGATCGTGTACGTTTCTTTCATTTCCTTCGTGAATGCTACATTAGCCTGTATTTTAGGCGGCTTCTGTGGCAGCACCTTTCCTTTTTCCCGTTCGCGCATCGCTGCCAGCAGTGAACGCAGCCGAATGCGCGCAGCGCCAAGGTTGCTAATCTCATCGATTTTGATCAGCGTATATACTTTGTTATGCCTTTCCATAATGTCTTGTACGGCATCACAGGTGATCGCATCAATCCCACATCCGAAGGAAGTCAATTGAACAAGCTCCAGGTCGGTTCGGACTGCGGCAAGGCGGGCTGCGCGGTACATTCGGGCATGATAGGTCCACTGATTAACTACCGCCACATCCCCTTCACTTCGGTCCAGATGGCAGACAGAATCTTCTGTCAGCACGGCGAGTCCCATACCGGTAATCATATCTGCAATGCCGTGATTAATTTCAGGATCCGCATGATAAGGGTGACCACAGAGAAGTATTCCCTTGTTCCCAGTGCTGGCAAGATACGCAAGCGTCTCTTCACCTTTGGTACGCACATCACTTTTGGCGCGGTCAGCTTCAGCAAGTCCTGCCTGCACAGCATTCGCAATCTCTTCTCTCGGAATCCCTGTAAATGTCTTCACGAGTCCCTTAGTCAGCGCAGATCTATCGTCGAAGGTCAGAAACGGACTGACCAAAGTGATTCCATTATCCTTTAGTCCATCCATATTGTTGCGAATGACCTCAGGGTAAGAGGCGACCACCGGACAATTGAAATGATTATCCGCTGCTTCATCTTCCTTCTTCTCATACACTACGGCAGGATAAAAAATAAAATCGACGCTTTTACCGATCAAGCTCTGCACATGTCCGTGCGCCATCTTTGCAGGATAGCAGATCGATTCTGAAGGAATCGTATCCATCCCACTTTCATAGAGCTTCTTGCTTGATTTAGGAGAGAGAATTACCCGGTAGCCAAGTTTGGTGAAAAAAGTGTGCCAGAACGGGTAATTCTCGAACATATTCATCGTACGTGGAATACCGACAGTGCCCCGTGCTGCACCTGCCTCAGGTAATGCTTCATAGTCAAAGAAGCGTTCATACTTATACTGCATCAAATTTGGCAGTACATTCTTCTCTTTCCTGCCTCCTGCACCACGTTCACAGCGATTGCCTGTAACGTAGAAGCTCTTGTCCGGGAACCGACTGATCGTTAACGCACAGTTATTTCCACAGCGGCCACAGCGACCTGAAGATACCTCGTACTTAA
This sequence comes from Paenibacillus sp. FSL R5-0744, assembly GCF_037972555.1. Lineage (NCBI taxonomy): Bacteria > Bacillati > Bacillota > Bacilli > Caryophanales > Paenibacillaceae > Paenibacillus > Paenibacillus sp. FSL R5-0744. Next base: position 675,331 of record NZ_CP150228.1, on the reverse strand, counting down.
AGTTGGCTATTTCCTCCGGTCCAAGCAGTGTACTTTTTCCGTCAGCCCCTGCTTGCTCACGGGCAATCAGTGCACAACCGTACGCTCCCATAACGCCAGCAATATCCGGTCTGACTACCGTTCTCCCCGTTAGGCGCTCAAAGGCCCGCAATACGGCTTCGTTATAGAAGGTGCCGCCCTGAACAATAATATTCCGCCCTAAATCCTCAGGGTTGCGAATTTTAATTACTTTTTGCAGGGCATTCTTAATTACGGAATAGGCAAGACCTGCCGAAAGATCAGCCAGCGACGCACCTTCCTTCTGAACCTGCTTCACTTTAGAATTCATGAATACCGTACAGCGGGAACCCAAATTAACAGGTTTGACTGCTTCCAGCGCTGACTTCGCAAACTCCTCGATACCTAATCCGAGCGCAGAAGCAAAGCTCTCCAGAAAAGAGCCGCAGCCTGCCGAACAGGCTTCATTGAGCATTAGACTGTCGATAGCACCGCCGCGGATCTTGATGCATTTCATGTCCTGTCCGCCGATATCCAGAATAAAGTCTACTTCCGGCATGAACTTAGATGCGGCCTTGTAATGAGCAACCGTCTCCACTTCACCGCCGTCCGTCCATAAAGCGGCTTTGATTAACCCCTCTCCATAACCTGTTACATAAGAACCTGCAATATAACAGCCTTCCGGTAGAACCCGATACATTTCCTTCAGTGCCTCACTGACAGAATACAAGGGATTCCCATTGTTGCTGCCATAAAAGGTATGTAGAATTTCGTCAGCAGAGCCGGTCAATACGAGTTTGGTTGTTGTTGACCCCGCATCGATCCCCAGATAACAAGGGCCACGATACACAGCCAGGTCTGATCTGGCAGCAGAAGCTTTACCATGGCGCTGACGGAACGCAGCAAGCTCTTCGGGGTTCTCAAACAGCGGTGGTAATTCAGCATCCGCTGCCCGATCCGCTGTAAAATCCACAGCCGCTATTCGCGCGATCCAGCCTGAAAGCGGCAAAATAGTAGGATCCGCTTCAGAGAGTGCTGATCCAATCGCTACGAAATACTGCGACCGCTCGGGGAAAAGAATATCTGACTCCGCAAGTTCAAGCGTCTCAGCAAAACGCTGACGCAGGGCTGGCAGGAAGGTTAGCGGTCCGCCAAGGAAAGCCACCCGTCCGCGAATCGGACGTCCGCAAGCGAGACCGCTGATCGTCTGATTAACAATACTCTGAAAGATTGAAGCCGCCACGTCCTCCCGGCGGGCCCCCTCGTTTAATAGCGGCTGCACATCGCTTTTGGCGAATACACCGCAGCGTGAAGCGATAGGATAGATTCGCTCATGCTTCTCTGCCAATGCGTTTAAGCCCGCTGGGTCGGTCTGTAGCAGTGATGCCATTTGATCAATAAATGCTCCCGTTCCTCCCGCGCAAGCCGTATTCATACGCTGCTCAATGCCACCTCGGAGATAGATGATCTTGGCGTCCTCACCACCCAGTTCAATCGCCGTATCGCATTCTGGAATCAGCTCGCCAATCGCCTTTGTACAGGCGATCACCTCTTGAACGAACGGTACGCCTCCCAGTTTGGATAAAGATAAGCCCGAGGAACCGCTTACAGTAAGGGCTGCGCCTCTCTCAGGAAATCTGCTCTGTACATCAGATAGAAGAGAGAGGGCTGCTTTTTTTATATCGCTATAATGTCTTACATAGTCCTGATAAACAATAGTGTTACGCTCTATAACAACCACTTTCGCAGTAGTTGATCCGATATCAAGGCCAATACGCAGCATTATCACTACACCACCTCGTCTTGCTCCAAATTTGAAGCAATTATGAGGAAACTATATCATGACAACACCTTATGAAAGCTGTTAAAAATGTAACAGACTTTTACAAAAAGTTATTAACAAACTTTATGATTTGGAAATCCCTGCTATGGCAGATGCTACATGACCCTTTACTCGTACTTTCCGCCATTCTTCCACTAAGATCCCCTGCTCATCGATCAGAAAAGTAGAACGTACAATGCCCATGAATTCTCTACCATAGAGCTTCTTAAGCTGCCATACACCGAACATTTCACTGACCTTATGATCCTCATCAGACAACAGTGGAAAGGGTAGACTGTTCTTCTCCATAAATCTCATATGCGAAGCTAAAGGATCTGGACTGATGCCTAAAACAACCGCACCAAGCGTAGTAATCTGATCGTGGGCGTCCCGGAATTCGCAGGCCTCCTGCGTACAGGCTGGTGTCATATTTTTAGGATAAAAATATAAAATGACCTTTCGGCCCAGGTAAACACTTAAACTAACCTCTTGCCCGTTGGAAGACGGAAGAGTGAAATTCGGTACTTTTTGTCCAATAGCTACTACGTTCAAGTTATATCCACTCCTTCTTGATATTGGAGGATCGAGCATGAATTGCGCGTATCCCCAAAAGAAATTATAATGTAGAGAATGTGAATGCGAAAGGAAGAACGAGAAATGCCACCTAGAAAGAAAAGGCACGCAAAGACTAATAAGTCAAAAAAGAAACCGCTGCTTTGGATACTGGCCATTATACTCCTACTTATTATCGGTGGGGCCACTTACTACTTCACTTCCATTGTCAATGAGCTTGGCAGCATGTCGAACACCGAGAATTCACCATTCAAGGATGCTGAGACCGTTGATGTTGACACTCCAGAACCTCCAAAATGGGAAGGTACAGAGCCTGTTAATATACTACTAATGGGCGTGGATGCCCGCGGTGTCAAGAAGGGGGAAATTCCTCGTTCCGATACAATGCTTGTCGCCTCACTTGATCCCGTGAAGAAGAAAATCAGCGTATTCTCAATTCTTAGAGACACTTACGTTCCGATTCCAGATCACGGCGAAAAACGTATTAATTCAGCTATCATTTATGGACCTAACACGGCGATGCAGACTGTAAGCGATCTGCTCGGCATCCCGATTCAATATTATGTCTACACGGACTTCCAAGGATTCATCAAGCTAGTAGATGCCGTTGGTGGGGTAGATTATGAAGTCGAGAAAGATATGGTGTACAAGACCATTGCAGATGGTCCCGAGTATGACATTGATCTTAAAAAAGGATATCAGCATCTCGACGGTAATAAAGCTCTGCAATATGTACGTTTTCGACATGACGCTACCTCCGACTTCACTCGGACCGAGCGCCAGCGTGCTTTTCTCAAGGTTGTGGCTGACAAGCTGATCAAGACCACATCCATAATCAAGCTACCGAATATCCTGTCTCAAGTTACGCCTTATATCGAAACTAATCTGACAGTAAATGATATGTGGAAGCTTGCAACCGTTGGGTACGATAGTACCATGGGCGGTAGTGAGCAAATTCCGCCAATGGATCTGCTCAAAGAGGAAACTACAAGTGACGGATCGCAGGTTATAGGCATTCGCAGTGAGAAAAAATTAAAGGAATTTGTTCAGGATACCTTAAATGGCCCTGAGCCAACGCCTACACCTTCAAGTTCACCAGAAACTACTTCAAATAGTAACACTAGCGGAACCCAATAAAGATCTGACAAGCAACGTTCACAAGTAGACACTACAGGCAATGGTATAATACGGGCGGACAGCGGAAACACCGTTGTTCGCCCGTTGCCATGAGCACCAACAATCGAAAGGATGATCACATTATGAATCGTTCCACATCTGAGCAACTTTATCACGAAGCCCTTCAACATATCGTTGGAGGTGTAAATAGCCCTTCCCGCTCTTTTAAAGCCGTTGGAGGCGGAGCACCTGTATTTATGAAACGTGCCAGCGGATCTCACTTCTGGGATGTAGATGGCAATGAATATATCGACTATCTCCAAGCCTATGGACCGATCATTACCGGCCATGCTCACCCACATATAACGAAGGCAATTACCACTGCAGCTGAGAATGGTGTTCTTTACGGAACCCCAACAGAGCTCGAAATTAAGCTTGCTAAAATGCTTAAAGAAGCTATTCCGTCTATGGATAAAGTCCGGTTTGTCAATTCCGGCACAGAAGCGGTTATGACTACCATTCGTGTCGCTCGTGCTTATACAAAGCGCAGCAAAATCGTAAAATTCGCTGGCTGTTATCACGGCCACTCTGATCTAGTGCTCGTAGCAGCAGGATCCGGGCCTTCTACGCTTGGCATTCCAGATAGTGCCGGCGTTCCTAGCAGTATTGCACAGGAAGTAATCACTGTTCCTTTTAATGATCTGGAAAGCCTGCAAGAGGCACTAGAAAAATGGGGCGAAGATGTCGCCGCTGTAATGGTTGAACCGATCGTCGGTAATTTCGGTATGGTGATGCCGAAGCCCGGATTCCTCGAAGGGCTCTGCAAGCTGACTCATGCTAACGGCTCACTCGTTATTTATGACGAAGTCATTACGGCCTTCCGCTTCCACTATGGTTCCACACAGACATATGCAGGACTGGATAACCATGAAGACATTACTCCTGACCTTACAGCACTCGGCAAAATCATCGGTGGCGGTCTACCGATCGGCGCGTACGGCGGACGTAAGCATGTGATGGAACAAGTAGCCCCACTAGGACCGGCATACCAAGCGGGAACAATGGCGGGAAATCCTGCTTCCATTTCCGCAGGGATCGCCTGTCTGGAAGTGCTGAGCGCAGAAGGCGTATACGATGAGATGGAACGGCTTGCGATCCGCCTTGTCGACGGTCTTCAGGAATCTGCTGACCGTCATGGCATTCCACTGACGATCAACCGCATCCGTGGTTCATTCTCTACTCATTTCTGTAAGCATCCAGTTACGAATTACGATGAGGCACAGGATACAGATGGCGAATTGTTCGGTAGCTTCTTCCGGCACATGTTGAACCGAGGGATTAACCTCGCCCCTTCGAAATATGAAGCTTGGTTCCTAACGACAGCACATACCGATGCAGATATCGACGCTACGCTGATTGCAGCAGAAGAATCCTTCCGCGCTATGGCGGCTGAGAAATAAGACGTTATTTACAGCCACTAAACATACTAAAACCTACCACCAAGCTTCTGGTGGTAGGTTTTTTGCATAGGCACTATTCGAAATCAATTTGCTTGTCCAATATAATCTCTGTCATGGCAGGTCGAAACATTTGGTCTCCTCCGGGTATTAAGGCAAATTGAACCGTATCCAGATCCGCTGGCAGCGGTGGCGAGACCAAGAACTGCATTTGTGTATGAGCTCCCCCTCCGTGACCTCCATGCTGCTGGATTTCATAGGCTGCCTCGCTCAAAATCTCCAATGTTAGAGCCGGTTTAAGATAAACTTGCTCCACTGTTTCTTTTAAATACTTAATCTCCACAGTAACTATACTGAGCGTTTCATACTGCATAGCATGTGTAAGTGTATACTCGCAATCTTCGAGGACTGTCCGCTTCACAATTGGAAGTACGCCGAGCAGTAAACCGGGCTCTTCCCAATATTTCCGTCTGGGCACAGCCTCATTCAGACTGTGTATATACTGTACAATCTGAGAAGTGTCCATCTCGAATCTAGTTGACCATTCCTCAAGGAGCTCACTTTCGGGGGAGAACCGTTTTTTGCCTGTTATAGCTTTACGTTCCTGAATCAGAGTCAAAATCTGCTCATCAATCTTCTTAACCTCATCATTATATTCGTTGACCACGCCTCTTATTGGCATTCTACCCCAACCCATTTAATAACCTCCTTCTTATAATAAAGTTACTTTCTACCCATTAGCTATATGGTACCTCCTGTGGATTAATTTGTAAAATATTCGAAATCTTTCAATCTTGCAGATAGCAAAAAAAAAGCATGTACCCCTCAGCTTTATGCTGCAAGACCACACGCTTTATGATTCAGAGATTTTCTTTTACTCGTACAAGTTACGGATTTCCACTCCCTGAGGAAGCTTGAATGGATTTTCCTTGTTGATTCGGTCGTAGAACATGATCCCATCGAGATGATCAATCTCATGCTGGATAATGATGGCTTGGTAGCCCTTAAATTTATGGACCACTTCCTTCCCCTCAAGATCATATCCCTTTACCTTCACAGATTCATAACGAGGTACAAAACCATGCACCGGCCGATCAACGGACAGACACCCCTCGCTCTCCGGTAAGTACACCATGGTTAGTGAGTGACTGATGATCTTAGGGTTAACCCAAGCATGCTCTACAATCCTCCCTCTCTCGTCCGTAGAATACATCACGAACATACGCTTCAACAGTCCGATTTGATTCGCCGACAGACCTACGCCAGAGCGTAAATTGTATTCTTCGGAAATCTCCGGGTCCTGGCTGTTCTTCAGAAACTGAAGCATACATTGCAGAGTCTCACGATCCTCCTCCTGTAGAGGAAGCTCCACTGGTTGAGCTACGGTACGAAGTACGGGATGACCTTCCCGTACAATATCATCCATAGTGATGATATATTCAGCACTAAATTTTGAACTAGACAATATTCCATCCACCTTTGCCTTACGGGCTTAATTTAAAATACCTATGATATAGTATGCAGATTTATGGATTTATGAAAGCCGTTCGCAGTTTGCTACTATAATTAACATCAAATCCAAGTCCGGTCGCCAATGCGGCAAGGGGAAGATAAGTTTTATCTTCTTTGCCTACCTTTTGCAGAAAAGCAGGGGTATCAATGGCTACATTCTGTCCATTCACCTTAATAAATTTGCTACCGATCGTGATTACAACCGTCCGGCCACCGTATTCAATAGTAGCACTGGAGGTCTTATTATCCCACTTTCCATTAGCGCCTACGGCATTTAGAATATCTTTAAGCGCCAAGAAGTTCTGACCATTCTTAAGGATGGGCTTATTCGGCGTATTTAACTCCACACCCTTTACAACAATCGACATCGGTACAGTATCCGTAGCCATCACCGCTACAGTGGGAATGCGGTATTCCCCCCATTGTAATTCAGCAAATACTTTTGCAATGGTCTCGTATCCAAGCTGCGTAGGGTGAAAATCCGCTTGTCCTGCCCCGATAATATGTGTGAGTGATCCCTCTGAGCCGGCAAACTTTGCCGCTACATGAGCTACTACTACCTTTGCTCCCTCTTGATTCATACTTGCAGCCACACGATCTGCCGAATCCGTAAATTTCGCTGCTGCGGTCATCAATTTAGTGTACATCGCACCAAGAGCGATCTTAGGAGCAGGCTGGTATTGGTCAGCCAATATAATTGTTGCTTGAGGATTTATCGCACGAATATTCTCAAGACTCGCCTTCACATTCGTATTGTAATCCGCTAGCTTCTGCTCCAGCTGAGATTCAAAATCTGTATCTGTCAGCTCCTTCACCTGTAAGAAAAGACGGCTTACATCATTCCCGCCAATTGTAATCGTAATCAGATCGGCTTCCTTCAGCTCTGATGCGATCTGCGGGGTTAACTTTACGAATTGGTCAATCCGCGGATCTGGAAGACCTGACTGAATACCTTCAGCGGTAATCGCTGAGCCGTCCTTGATGGCTCCAGTGTAATTACGTAATCCAGCAGTGGTCAATCCAAGAATACCATAATTGGTAAGCTCGCTCCGGCCATGATACCACCCCTGCTCCAGTAGTCGCTCCGCATAACCGTAAGGCTTGGTATTCACATCCGTCATTCCCGGCTCGTATCCGGCAGTAATCGAATCGCCAAGAGCTACGATGCGAAAGACATCCTGACTTGCATCTTGTGTTGTAGACGTGTCAGCTGCATTTGCCGATCCGGCACCTACGCCAATCAGCACAGATAACAAAAGCATACTGCTTGTGCTAGCTGCTAAAATTCTTCTCCACTTACTTAGCATCGTATCCCTCCCAAAATGTTCTAATTCTCATTCTACCATCCCTGATAGCAACGCAAAAGAGCGGCCTCCCATATTCGGGAAACCGCTCTGAACATCACAATTATTATCACAGCTAGAAACGAATGTCTTATTCTTTATTTGAATCCTCTTGTGAATTCAAATGTTTCCCGGCACGTTCCAGATATTTATCATAACGATCGTCTAGTTCATGTCCAATCTTACGATACCGCAGCGTCTCCTCCACAATAGGATCCATTGTGGTCTGGATACGAATTTCATACTTCGGAGAGATCTCACGGATTTCTTTAGCTATACGGTCACCCTGTTCCATCTCACCATCAACCAACATTTCGCTTAGCTTGCGTTCCAGATCATCCTTCTCGCTCATGATGCATCGTCCTCCCTAAAGCTTATATCCTGTTGCTTCAGCATTCTTCAGTGACGAAACCAAATATTCGTGAATATGACCATTACTTGCTACTATATGACGAGTGCCAATATCGTATGGACGCCCAAGCGTATCCGTAATTCTGCCCCCTGATTCAAGCACTAGCAGCACTCCTGCTGCACAATCCCAAGGGCTTAAGCCTACTTCCCAGTATCCATCTACTCTACCTGCTGCCACATAAGCCAAGTGTAGAGCTGCTGAACCTCCTGCACGAATACCACGAATCTGCGGAAGAATGCTCTGCAGTCCTGCCATATTCACAGGTTGCGCAAATTCACGGTCCGGTGGAAAGCCCATTGCAATCAAGCTGTCTCCAAAAACGTCCTCCGTAGAGACTGCGGTAGGAACACCATGCATGTAGGCTCCCTTACCTTTTTCTGCAACGAACATTTCATCACGAATCGGATCGTAAATTACCCCCACCGTTAATTCTCCACGAATCACTAAAGCAATGGAGACACAGTAAAAAGGAAATCCGTGTACAAAATTTGTCGTACCATCTACAGGATCTACAATCCACAGATATTCATGCTCACGAGCTTCTTCCAATGCAGCGGTTGCTGCTGCTGCTCCCGGGGAAACGCCTTCCTCACCGAGGATCGCATGATCTGGATAATGTGTCAGGATCAACCTGCGAATCATCTGTTCAACGCCTTTATCTACTTCCGTGACCAGATCCTGTGCTGATGTCTTTGTATTAAGTTCCTTCACCAGGCCCTGTCTGCTTTTTATCCATTCTCCTGCTTTGGCAGCAGCATTAATGGCTACCGCCGTATGTCCCTTGCTTGTTACTACATAGGGTTCACGTTCTTTCTTACCCTCTGGTTTTAAAGGACTCATATCTTCACTCCGCTTCCTTGAACATAATCGCCATTGGCATGAAATTTAAAGCAATCCTATTCACAATACCGTTCAATACGCCAAAACGTTCTCAAAGTTCCGCCATAAGGGATACCCATTTCTATGATCCCTTGAATGTTAATCGTAATAAAGTTTCATTCAACGTACCCTATTTCAAGTTACATATCAAGTCATGATAGGGCCCGTATTCGGGACCTATCGCCTTATTTTCATTGTTTAAGGTTCGATATTCACACTTGCCCCATTTAATACAGAAATTCCGTTACCGGCATCAGCCAGCTCCTTCATTGCTTCCATCAATCCAAATAACGCACCATCTTTAAGTTTTGCCTCAATCATAACATCAATAGCAGGGGTATCTGCAGCTATCCGCTTTAAAAAAGCTACTAATGGCGCAGGCTCCACACCATCTGCATGGCTGCGTGGATCAGACGGACTGCGCGGACTAGATACATGAATCTTAGGCGGGAAAAGCTCTCCAGACGGAACATCCTTCTGCGCAAGCTCGCTTCGCCATGTCTGCTGAATATCAGGCCACAGCTCCCAAGGGAGCTCTCCTTCATTATTCACCCATTGATGGTGAATATCCAGCACCATCGGCAGGCCTACGTTCTGGCAGACTGCCAGTGTCTCCGGGGCTGTGAAGGTCTTATCATCATTCTCCAGCGTAATACGTGCCTGCAGCGCTGCTGGTAGCGCGCGGAAATGCTTCTCAAACCGCTTGGCTGCCACCGGCTTGTCCCCATAGGCTCCGCCAATATGAATATTGTTCTTCGCCATGGCAGGAAGTCCCATAGCATTTAGCATGTCCGTGTGGTGCTGCAAATCCCGGATGGAACTTACTAGCACCTCAGGACGGGGTGTACTAAGCACTGTAAAGTGATCTGGATGAAAAGACACCCGCATCCCATGCTTTTTCACATATTGCCCCACTTCCGCGAATTCCTCAGCGAGCGCAGCAAACGGATTCCAATCCTGTAAATCAGGATGCGTCGCCAGAGGAATCAACTTGGAAGTGAGACGGTACACGAAGATGTCCGAACCCACATTATGCTTCATTAGTCGCAGCGTATTGTGCAGATTCATCCGAGCGAGGTTCTCCAAACGCCGAAGTGCCGCTTCACGGTCATCCAGCTTCTTGAAGGAGGCCATCGTCATAGTCTTGGATGGTGAGCAGTCTTTGATAACGGTGGACATCGCTACATATCCAAAACGGACAATCATCCCTGCGCTCCAAAAAACATTTCATCTGCTAGTGCAGTTTGCACTTTTGATTCTTCTTCATTCAATTTACGCACGAGTTCCATTTCGACCGCTGTAACCTCATGCCCCTGAAAATTAATCTCTGCAATCGAGGCTGAGATTTTGACGATCGCTACAGCTACATTCTCAGGTGTGTAGGCAATCACCTTCTGACCCGTCGGATACACGCGAAAGCCCTGCTTCACCATTTTGGTACGCCCATACTCCAGCAGCTCGTACAGCTCTTGTTCATTCTTGAACTTACAGACGGAATTGAATTCAGTTTGAAAACCCATATTTTGTCGCCCCTTTCCAGTCGGGATGAACCCGCTAGTAGCTTCAATTACTCGTTATCATACTTAAGACCTTGTTTGAAATTATAGCGCTCTAAAGCTAACTCAATCATACGGTCTAACAGAGCTCTATAGGATACACCTGTCTCACGCCACAATAGCGGATACATGCTGTAAGGAGTGAAGCCAGGCATCGTATTCACTTCGTTAATTAGAATTTTACCATCCGATCTCCGCAGGAAGAAGTCCGCCCGGGTAATCCCGCTACCCTCAATCGCTCTAAAAGCGGTTATCGCGGACTCCCGCAAACGATCAGCAACTTCAGAATCTACTGGCGCAGGAATCATCATTTGCGATTTACCATCCGTATATTTAGCTGCGTAGTCATAATATTCTCCAGAAGAAACGATTTCACCCGGAACAGAGGCCTCTGGCTCATCATTTCCGAGCACACCGACCTCTACCTCACGAGCATCCACGAATTCCTCAATAATGACTTTGGTGTCATAACGGAAGGCGAAATCTATAGCTTTTACAAGACTTTCCTTATCAGAAGCCTTAGAAATACCTACACTTGAGCCCAGATTAGCAGGCTTTACGAATACTGGATATCCCAGTTTATCCTCTACACCCACAATCAACTCATGGCTTTTTCTTTTCCAAGCGCTGATGTTAAAATAACAATATTCACACTGATCCAGACCTGCATCAGCGAATAGCTTCTTCATAACAACCTTATCCATCCCTGCCGAAGAGGCAAGAACACCAGCCCCAATGTAAGGAATATTCGCCATTTCGAACAACCCTTGAATTGTTCCGTCCTCGCCATACGTGCCGTGCAGCAGTGGGAACATAACGTCCACCGCTTTATCCGCACCGGATAGTCCACTAAATACTACATTCAGGGCTGTGCCCATATCTTCCGTTGCCTCTGAAAGCTTGAGCTGCTCTACCTCACTATAAGGTGCCGATAACGTCTCTCCGACTTTCCACAAGCCCTGTTTTGAAATATAAAACGGGATAATCTCATATTTATCGTAATCAAATGAGTTCATCACGGCAAAAGCCGTCTGTAAAGATACCTCATGTTCTCCGGATTTGCCCCCGTACACCAGCCCTACGGTTAGTTTTGCGTTCCCCATACCTTTATAACCTCTTTCTGTCTTATAAATAGTCGTTAATATGAAAAAAACGGTATTTCGTTTGATCCGTCCATGCGTAGGAATCACGATAGTCCCAGAAGCGATGACGACTGCTAACTGTACGTGCATTCACAAGCGGCATGCCACCAGCATCAAAGGCTGTGACGATCGTGCTGTGCTGATATTGCCCGTTACCATCCCAGTCATATTGAATGATATCGCCCAGCATCAATTGCTCCGGCCGCTCCATGACTTCCGCACGCAAGCCACTGCTCCGGCTAACGCTCAAATAGCGCTGCAGACTGTCTGATACAGCCCAGCTATAACTCCACCATTCTTGTTTTCCTTGGTAGCCTTTGTACCACCAACCCGTTTCTCTTTTACCAGTATAGTTGATAGGCGCGCCCCCTGCAAAGAGGCATTGGGAGACATAATTCGTACAATCTACCTCAAATGTTTCGAACTCCGGATTCCCGTCTTTCCACCAACGATCGGCATAAGCCACCGCTTCTTCACGGTTGTAGCGAACCTCTCTTGAGCCCGAGATCTCACCAAGAATATTCCGGTTTAGAAGGGGCTGTGATGGCAGCGGAGCAGGCAAAGCTTCCCCCCATTTGGACAACCTGCCTGATAACTCCACCTCAGCTCTATGAACTGTATTCCTTTCGGGAATGGTTCGTTCTATAGCAGCGATTTCCCAACCCCCTCCGTCCCGCACAAAGGTCAGCCGCTCCAGCTCAACCCTATCCTCGCGGTGGTTAACGCCTCCTTTTTCATAATAGAGTGCACTATGCAGCGTAACCTCTGCTACCACCTCAGTCGGAGTCTGCCGGACGGTCCGTAAAGTCTTTACACCTGTTTCTCCACGCAGCGGAGTGATCCCACGAGCGGTATACCATTCAGCGATACGGCGTGAACGTTCCCCTTGCTCCACCAGAAAACGTGGATCTTTAACGGATACGGAAACTGTTTGCGATGAGGACTTAGGTTCCACCCTGGCCTTATTCACTTGATCTACATATACATATAGACTCTGCTTCCACTGTTGTTCCATTATACTCGCACCCCTTCATTCCCTTTTAACTGCTGCTCTATGTATATGAAAGGAAACAGGCCGCTATACAGATCGCTTCAATTTACATGGTAGGGCATATGCTTTGCTTATAGCTTACGTTTTAGAGGTAACTCTAAATGGTTTCTGAGATGCGATATTCGGGCTTTATATATAGGAAAAAAAACTTTACTCCCCTCTTTGTAACCGTTATAATTAAATAACATGCAATGTGAAATTGAGTTTCAATAGATGAAACAAGGAGGCGCACATATGCCAAGCAAGGATCATTTCTCGTTGGCCCGCACCCTGGAATCAGGTGGCAAATCTTATCGCTATTATGATCTTAACTCCCTTGAGGAACAAGGATTGGGCTCTATCTCTTCCCTTCCTTTCTCGATCAAAGTATTACTTGAGGCGGCTGTTCGTCAATTTGACGGACGGGCGATTACAGAAGAACATGTGAAACAATTGGCTGATTGGTCAGGCGACATTGATCGCAATAAAGAAATTCCGTTTATCCCTGCTCGTATCGTACTTCAGGACTTTACCGGTGTTCCGGTAGTCGTAGATCTGGCAGCTATGCGTGACACCGTAAAGAAAGCCGGCGGAGATCCTAAACAGATCAACCCGCTCGTTCCCGTTGACCTTGTAATTGACCACTCTGTTATGGTTGATGCTTTCGGTACGGCAGACGCTTTGGAATACAATATGAACGTGGAGTTTGAGCGCAACGAGGAACGCTACCGTTTCCTTCGCTGGGCACAGACCGCTTTCAATAATTTCCGTGCAGTTCCTCCAGCTACCGGTATCGTGCATCAGGTGAATTTGGAGTATTTGGCTTCCGTAGCCACCACTAAAACTATCGATGGTGAAACTGTCGTTTATCCAGATTCCCTTGTTGGAACGGACTCCCACACTACGATGATCAATGGACTTGGTGTTGTGGGCTGGGGTGTAGGCGGTATTGAAGCTGAAGCAGGTATGCTCGGACAACCGCTCTATTTTGTTACACCAGATGTAGTGGGCTTCAAGCTTACAGGCAGTCTTATCGAAGGGGCTACAGCAACAGACTTGGCTCTGACAGTGACTGAAATGTTGCGTAAAAAGGGCGTAGTCGGCAAATTCGTCGAATTCTACGGTCCTGGTCTTGCTAACATCAGTCTTGCTGACCGGGCAACGGTTGCAAACATGGCGCCAGAATACGGAGCAACGATCGGTTTCTTCCCTGTAGATGAAGAGACACTTGCTTATCTTCGCAGCACAGGTCGTCCAGATGATCTGGTAGAGCTCGTTGAGTCTTATTACAAAGCACAAGGCATGTTCCGCACTTCGAATACGCCAGATCCTGAGTTCAGCGATGTAATTGAACTTGACCTAGCTTCTGTCGTTCCAAGCTTGGCTGGACCAAAACGTCCGCAAGACCGGATCGAACTTACGCATATGAAAGAAAATTTCGAAGGTATTATCCGTACACCTGTAGACAAAGGCGGTTACGGTCTCAGCGATGAGAAAATCGCCCAAGCTGTAGAAATAGAACATAAAAATGGCACCAAAAGCAAGCTAAGCACAGGCGCGGTCGTGATCGCAGCGATTACAAGCTGTACGAATACTTCTAACCCTAGCGTTATGCTTGGTGCAGGTCTTTTGGCGAAAAAAGCTGTGGAACGTGGTCTGACCAAACCAGCATACGTTAAGAGCAGCTTGACTCCAGGATCATTGGTTGTTACTGAATATTTGGAAAAAGCAGACTTGCTGAAGCCACTTGAAGCACTGGGCTTCTACTTGGCGGGATATGGCTGTGCTACTTGTATCGGTAACTCCGGTCCATTGCCTGAAGAGGTTAGCCAAGCCATCACTGATAACGATATGACCGTAGCTGCTGTAATCTCCGGTAACCGTAACTTTGAAGGCCGCGTACATGCTCAGGTCAAAGCCAACTACTTGGCTTCACCGCCGCTCGTAGTTGCTTACGCACTGGCTGGCACTGTAAATATCGATTTACAGACTGAACCGCTCGGATTTGATCCACAAGGTGAACCAGTATTCCTGAAGGATATTTGGCCAACTACTGCTGAAATTCGTGAAGCAATCGGCCTCTCCCTTAGTCCGGAGATGTTCCGTCGTAAATACGAGAATGTATTCACTGCTAATGAACGTTGGAATTCTATCCCTGTTCCACAAGGCGAACTGTATGAGTGGGATGATAATTCCACGTATATTCAGAATCCGCCATTCTTTGAGCATCTGGCAGACGGTCTGGGAGACATCAAGGATATCAAGGATGCACGCGTTCTGGCGTTGCTTGCTGACTCCGTAACGACCGACCATATCTCACCTGCAGGTAATATCTCTACCTCTGGTCCTGCCGGCGAATATTTACGCGATCATGGTGTAGAACGTGCAGACTTCAACTCCTACGGCTCACGCCGCGGAAATCATGAAGTCATGATGCGTGGTACATTCGCTAATATTCGGATTCGTAACGCAGTAGCTCCAGGTACAGAAGGCGGAGTTACAACCTTCCTGCCAAGCGATGAAGTCATGTCCATCTATGACGCTTCCATGCTGTATCAGGACGCTGGACAGAATCTCATCGTTATCGCCGGTAAAGAATACGGCACAGGAAGCTCACGTGACTGGGCTGCCAAGGGCACGCTTCTGTTGGGTGTTAAAGCTGTTATCGCTGAGAGCTTTGAGCGGATTCACCGCAGCAATCTGGTTGGTATGGGTGTGCTTCCTCTGCAATTCCAGGAAGGTCACGGCTGGAGCAGCTTGGGACTGACCGGACGTGAGACCTTCAACATTACAGGTCTCGATAACGAGGTGACGCCAAGCCAAGATCTAACTGTTACCGCTACCCGTGAAGACGGTACTCAGTTCGATTTCCCTGTCACAGCACGCCTCGACAGTACGGTTGATATTGATTACTATCGCAATGGTGGTATTCTACAAACTGTACTTCGTCAAATGCTGGCGGATGCCACAGATTCTTCGGCTGTATCGGTAGAATAGGTTTATCGCAAGACGCACAAGGGAGTGCCCTCTGGCCATTAAGGCTAGAGACACTCCCTTGTCTTATTATATTTGGATATTAAACGGCCAGCCTCCGATCATCCGGAGACTGGCCGTTTTTCTCATGTTGGGCTATGGAATCATCATGCCCATTTCACTTGCTGCTTCCTTCAAGATGGCGGCATACTCTACTAACGTGTCCCTAGACAGGCGGCTGACCGGCCCTGACAGCGATAACGCCGCAATCACATTTCCACTACGGCCTGTGACTGGTACCGCCACAGCGGCCGCACCAGACTCACGTTCTTCGAAACTCGTAGCATACCCCAGCCGGATGATCTCATTAAGCTGATCTTTGTATACACTCTTCTCAACGTAATCCGGCCACTCCGAACTCTCCAGCAGCTCTCTCAACACCTCAGGTGGTGCATACGCTGCTAACACCTTACTCGACGCCCCTACGGATAATGGCAGCCTCGCACCGATCTGTGCAACTCTACGAATCGCTTGCTGGCTCTGTACCGCCTGAATACGTACGCGTTCAATACCATCCCGTAAGTAAAGGCTGACCGTCTCTCCGAGTCGATCTCTCAGCCGTTCCATAGATGGCAGCAATACCGCTGCCGACTCGTCAAAAGCAGGCAGATGCGTCGACAACTCCCAGATTCGTATACCCAGCCTGTATTTTTCTGTCGCCGGATTGCGAATAAGAAAGCCCTTTTCCTCTAGTGTTGCCAGCAATCTGTGGACTGTACTCTTATGTAAGTCAATCTTTGATGCGATCTCCGTTAACCCTAAATCTCTGTCCTGCGTAAAACAAAGTAATATATCAAGCGCACGTTCTACCGCGCGTACCGTAAGCTTTCGGTCCTCCACAGTAATCCCCCTTCGTGTTTCATCAAATGAAACGCGGTTACATTATAACTAACTCTATCTTAGTGCAAAACTCTACGGAAAGTCCAGTATATTCACTGAGCCGAAAAAGACTGGTCCGCACTTTACAGTTACATTACAAAACGGTCCAATTCATTGACTTTGTAAGTGCTTCAACTTACGATAAACATATTAAATATACTAATGCTTTAGTATCATTTTCGACAAATTATCCTAGGCACTAGTACTCACATCATACTTAGGAGGGGACCTTATGGATCTGACAACCAGCCGAGCCGGCACGTCAGTCTCCCGTCGTCCTAAACTACCTAAACAGGGCAGTTCATCACGACTATCGCTGCGGATGATCCGTGTTAAGCATATTATCGTTGCATTGCTATTATCTATATTTTTCTTTTTAGCATTTTGTTTTGTCTCGCTTCATGGCTACATCGCTTGGGTGCTATCCAATCCAACCGTCGCGCCACTGTACTCCAATCCTATGATGGCCAAAGGCCTCGCCTACGAGGATGTAACTTTCCCAGCTAAGGATGGCAGTCGCCTGATGAACGGCTGGTATATTCCAGCCAAGGATGCTACTAAGACTATTGTATTCAGTCATGGCTATGGTGCCAACCGCGAAGAGTCTTGGGTACCTATGTACGATCTCGCTCACTATGCACACAGTCTGAATTTCAATGTCGTAATGTTTGATTACGGATTTGCTGCCCAAGGTAATAAGGATATTGCAACCGGCGGCAAAAAAGAATCCCAGCAGCTTCTAGGCGCCATTGATTTCGCAAAGGAACGCGGAGCTAAAGAGCTCGTTGTTTGGGGCTTCTCCATGGGTGCTGGCACAGCACTGCAAGCAGGATTAGTATCTGAGGACATCGACGCGATGATTCTGGACAGCACCTTTTTGTTAGAACCAGACACGCTGTATCATAATATTAAGCAGAATATCGATCTGCCGCGCCAGCCTTCCCTGGCGATCATGGAAATGCTGTTCCCGGTACTGAACGGTACGGGACTAGATCAGATTCCATATGCAAAGGTTAAATCCAAAGATTATCCTTTCCCTATCCTTTTCATGCATGGAACCAAAGACGATAAAGCCCCTTATCCTATTGCCGAAGAACTAGCAGCAAATCAGAACAATCCGTTCTCTGATTCCTGGATCATCGAGGGTAGTCATCATGAGCTGTTGTTCCGCGAGCATCCCCGTGAGTATTTGCGGCGGGTCTCCGCTTTTTTAGGGAATGTCCATCTGGCCAAAAATAATAATGGCGATCAGCCGGCGATGGCAAGTAATTAACTAAGCGCTAATAACCATACGAACAGCCTCTTCCAGGGACAGAAAGAACGCGCCCTAGGAAGAGGCTGTTTTCATCCCCAGGAAAGAAAGAAGCCAAAGAGGCACTCTAAGTTTATGTTCTTCATAACCTTCCAAGACCGTTCATATAATGGACTGATAAAGACATATCACGGGAGGTTTTCTTGGCATGCTATATGTATACGGGCCGATGCTGCCAGTACGTATTCTGGAAGAAATCGTATTTTGGAAAACACAAGAGAAAGAGCATACCGAAGTCATCAAAGCGATCGTACCTAAATTAGAGGACCCTTATGTGAAACTCCTCGATGAATGGGCCGTTGTTTTTGGTGCAACTGAGCAGGCGGCACAGCAGCTATTGAATGCTGCCCTTTCCGCTTCTCCTCCGCCACAGGCAGAACTCACTGCGGAAACGGAGAAACTGCTACATATCTCCTGCAATCAATCCCAAGAGTTCGTCCGGCAGCTCTTTGCCATCATGGAGAGTAGCGCAGCGGTCAAAGCCGTCCCCCTTGCAACTACTGTGATTCTGCATATTATTCGCGAATCAGAATACTTCTTAGCCGTACTGCAGACACTCAGCTCGCCCGGAAAGCTTTCACAAGTCATGCGTGATTACACAGAGGATTATGTCGTAAACATCGATACAGACGATACTATGCGGAATGATGGATTTTCTACTTTTACTGACACTGTTCCTGATATCCGCGATAAAAACGACGCGGTACCCATTGGCGGCCATACGCTACCTCCCTTGCCTTACGCCTATAATGCACTAGAACCTTATATTGACGAAAAGACGATGAGAATTCATCACGATAAGCACCATCAAAGTTATGTAGATGGATTAAACAAGGCTGAAGTTAAATTAGCAGATTCCCGTAAGAACGGTGACTTCGATCTCGTTAAACATTGGGAGAGAGAATTAGCCTTTAATGGTGCAGGCCACTATCTTCACACGATCTTTTGGAATGTGATGTCTCCGCAAGGCGGGGGCCGCCCAACAGGTGCTTTACTAGAAGCTATAGAACAAAGCTTTGGAAGCTATGACAGCTTCAAGAAACAGTTCACCGAAGCTGCGAATAAAGTAGAAGGTGGCGGATGGGCCATTCTCGTCTGGAGTCCACGTAGCCATAGACTAGAAATTCTCACTGCGGAAAAACATCAAAATTTATCGCAATGGGACGTTGTTCCGCTCTTGGCCTTGGATGTATGGGAACATGCCTACTATCTGAAACATCAGAATAATCGTGCGGATTATATTAACGATTGGTGGAAGGTCGTCAACTGGCCATATGTGTCAGAGCGTTATGCGGCTGCCAGTAAACTGGCATGGAAGCCTTACTGATCTCTTACCACTTCGTAGAAGACATCACTTCTATTCGCTTATATTGACCCAAAAGGACCCATCGTTCACAAAAAGTGAATGATGGGTCCTTCTAATTTCGAGGTATAGACACCTCTATATACTATTCTTTAATCAAGCTCAGAAACTCCGCACGAGCGGCGGCATCCTCCCGGAAGACCCCTCTAGTAGACATGGTTACCGTCTTACTTCCTGGCTTCTTCACTCCACGTGCGCACATACAAAGATGTTCACCTTCCACAACGACCATAACGCCGTGAGGGCTTAGTACCTCCGTCATAATATCCGC
The DNA here is from genome assembly GCF_037972555.1 of Paenibacillus sp. FSL R5-0744. Classification (NCBI taxonomy): domain Bacteria; kingdom Bacillati; phylum Bacillota; class Bacilli; order Caryophanales; family Paenibacillaceae; genus Paenibacillus; species Paenibacillus sp. FSL R5-0744. The sequence continues at coordinate 655,634 of NZ_CP150228.1, read as the reverse complement.
AATTTGCGTCGTAATGCGCTCTTGAACCTGCAAACGCCGACTCACTGCTTCAACTAGGCGAGCTAATTTGCTGAGTCCAGCAATCCGTCCGCTCGGAATGTATCCAATATGCACTTTACCGAAGAAAGGAGCCATGTGATGCTCACATTGGCTGTAATAGACGATATCCTTCACGATCACTAGCTCTTCATGAGACTCATCAAAAGTAACACCGAGCGCCTCGCGGGGATCTATCGAATAACCGCCGAATATCTCCTCGTACATCCGCGTAACACGTGCTGGTGTTTCAAGCAGTCCCTCGCGGCCGGTATCTTCACCGATTAATTCTAATATTTTCTCAACGTGATACTCGATTTGCTCACGGTTCTCTGATACTTTACCGTTCACGTATTCATTGATGTTCCCCATGATGTCTCCCCCTTCCGCACCCGTATAATTTCTATCCGGACCCGGTTACTTACTTCTACGTTTATTCCCTTTAGCTGCTCCTGGTCGGGCGCCTGTCTGGTTCTGATTCTTCATCATCTGTTGGGCACGTTGCATTTGTTTCCCATTCAGGTTATAACCCATTTGTTTCGCAACCTTTTGCAGCATTTCAGGATCATTCTGCATAGTTGTCATTTGTCTGCGCAGATAATACACACCGATAAAAAATCCACCGATGAGACCTACGACCAATGTAATAATAGGTAATGCGATATTCATCTAAAGCCCACCTCTACACTCTATTGTCTGCATCGCCATATGGCGCGCGAATCTATCATAGCATTTCGAGAACTGGACAGCAATTGGGAATATGCAACCTGTCTATGATCTTTTTCCTTCATTAAACATCGTTGTCCTCTCGTGCCTGCTTCGCAGTAAGGAGCACATCCTGCGCCCGGCTCAGCATTTCTTTTACCGTGTCATGCTCTTCGCGCTCTAAAGCCGATTCAACAGCAGCTAGAGCCTCCTCACCACCGATGCGTCCCAGCGCCCAAGCAGCAGTGCCTCGCATCTCAGGCCGCGGCTCTTTCAGAACAATTTCTGTTAGCTTTGGCACCGCTTCTACTTCCTTGAAATTACCGAGAGCGATGATCGCATTTCGTTGCATCGGCTTTTTGCCTCTCCAGGCAGCAGAGCTATTTCCGAATCTCTCTTTGAATTCACGGTTGCTAAGATCCAGGATTGGCATTAACAATGGCTTCACGATCTCAGGATCAGGCAGCATCTGAGGGCGATGATTCCAGTTCTTCCCTCGATTCTTGGGACATACAATCTGGCAGGTGTCACAGCCGTATAGACGGTTGCCAATCTTGGTCATGTATTCATCACTCAGAAATCCTTTGGTCTGCGTCAGAAAAGAAATACAAGCCTGCGCGTTAAGCTGACCCGGCCCCACCAGTGCACCGGTTGGACAAGCATCAATACACTTGGTACACTCCCCGCAGCCTTCCTCAACAGGCTCATCCGGAGCAAAAGGAATGTTCGTAACCATCTCCCCTAGATAAATCCAGGATCCCCATTTGGGTGAGATGATAGAACAGTTTTTGCCGCTGAAGCCTATCCCCGCTCTTTCCGCTACCGCTCTATCTACCAGTACACCGGTATCGACCATACTTTCCAGCACAGCATCCGGTACACGTTCATGAATAAAGTCCTCTAGCTTACTTAAGGCCTCCCTCAGCACATGATGATAATCCCTGCCCCATGATGCTCGGGCGAGAATACCTCTTCGTGCACCTGGCTCAGATTTTGGAGGATTCTCCATTTTGGAAGGATAGGCCACAGCAATTGAAATAATAGATAAGGGCTTGTCCCCAGAGCTCAGAGCGGGGATTGTCCTTTTATCCAGATCCGGTTCCTCGAAACCAGATTCATATCCTTTGTCTCGGTGGTCTTGCAAAATATTTTTCAGATATAAAAAAGGCTCTGCTGTAGTAAACCCGATATCATCAATACCGAGTGACGTCGCAGCCTCCTGAATCTCCGCTTTAAGCTGTGCCCACTTGGAAGGCGGGGGTGCATACGGTGACTGAAATGTATTGTTCATTTCCGCCTTCTCCTTTTCATGTTATCGATAAAATTCTTATAACCCTTTCAGTTTAGACAGCGGCCACCAGATATAGTCCGCCCTGCCTACAATCATGTCCTGTGGGATGGAGCCGAAATAACGACTATCTTTGCTTGCTGAAGCATGACGGTTATCTCCCATGACAAAATAGTTTCCGCTCTCCACAGTTAACGCCGCGAAATCCGGGTCTTCAATCTCAGTATCGATATACGGCTCATTCACTATTTTTCCATTCACATATAACTGGTGATCCTTCACTTCTATGATATCTCCAGGTATGCCAATGACTCGTTTTACTAAAAAGTCCTTCCGACTTGGTCCAGTGCTAGGATCATGAAGAATGACGACATCCCCGTGTTTTGGGTTTACAAACATCAATGAAAGCTTATTAATAAAGAGCCTCTCACCTTCCACAAGCGTTGGCTGCATAGACTGACCTTTAACCGTTGATATATTGAACACAAAAATATTAAGAACCGACATTACCGCAAAGACAACTACCGCTGTAAGCAACCAATCCTTCAATTCCGCGGCCAAACGACCACCAAAGCCTTTGTTTGATCTGGACGATCTATGTCTTTGCTTCCGATTACGCATGAACTCTACTTGGGAATCCTGACTCAATATGTCACCTCTTATTCTCAATTATTGATGTCTATACTTGCAGATATTATAACAATAAAAAAGCATATCTCCCAGCCATTAGTAATGGACTTCTGGAAAATACGCTTGAGTATGAATGAAACAGACTATATCATCAACTATAGTTCTTTATTTAGTAAATGTTTCCGCTTACGCATCTGAGTGATCAAAATTACCCAACAATGCTCAGCTTCCGGACAGATTTAAAAATTTGATTCTCGCTATATCCCATAGCTTCATACAATGGCAATGCAAAAGAATTATGCTCATCGACGGCTACGTAGATACCACTAACCTTACGAGCTTGAAACCTGGATTCCATAGCCGATACCAGACTTCTACCGACTCCTCTGCGGCGATAATCAGGATGTACAGCAATCCGGAAATAACAACCGTGGTTTTTCTCAATCGTACCAATCAGTGCTCCAACAATTTCTTCTTCATCTTCCGCAACTACAATGAGATCTGAATCCCATGAAAGCTGCCTGGAGAAAGGCTCGATAGTGTTCTCGAAACATTCTTCCGATAATGCGGTTTGCAGCAAATCAGTCACAGGGCTAACGTCGCTTAATTGAAAGGAACGAACGTGCATTCTTTAAAATCTCCCTTGTCTATGGCTTATGAATTTAACAAAAAGAAGGGGTTCCCTTAACATTGAGAAAATAAAAAAAAGCATCAAATACCGAGGAATACCTGCTTTTAAATCTATTAAAGCACACTTTTCTCGTGATATCATCATTTTTCTTTTGAAAGCGCTTAATATCAAGCGTTTACATTTCGACTAAGATTCATTGTTTCATTATAAGGGTAATTATAAAGAGTTATGTCTATGGGGTGACGGCTCTTTATTTTAACATTTTAAATACAATTGATGATTCTGTTTACACTCCCATCATACTTTATAAACATTTATGTTTGTTTAGTGTTGCATTATTGATCCAGATACTGTTTAATTAAAGTATCCTATTGGGAGATACCCTATAGTACATATCAACAATAAAGAATTTTGACGATAAACCGCCGAAGTTCTTTATCTATACAAATTCTAATATACTCAGGAGGGATTTTTCCATGGCATTTCAATTACCAGCACTTCCTTATGCAAACAACGCACTCGAACCACACATCGACGCTTTGACGATGGAAATTCACCATGATAGACACCATAACACATATGTGACTAATCTGAACGCAGCTTTGGAAAAGGCACCTGAATTGCAAAGCAAAAGCATCGAAGAACTTCTTACAGATCTGAACGCTGTACCAGAAGCTATCCGCACTGCTGTTCGTAACAATGGTGGCGGACACGCTAACCACACCTTGTTCTGGGAAGTTATCGGACCAAACGGCGGCGGCGCACCAACTGGCGCACTTGCAGCAGCTATTGACAGCGAACTGGGCGGATTCGAAAAATTCAAAGAAGATTTCGCAGCAGCAGCAACTACTCGTTTCGGCAGTGGCTGGGCTTGGCTAGTTGTTAAAGATGGCAAACTGGCAGTAACAAGCACACCTAACCAAGACAACCCAATCAGTGAAGGCGCTACTCCAATCCTCGGACTTGATGTATGGGAGCACGCTTACTACCTGAACTACCAAAACAAACGCCCTGATTACATCAAAGCGTTCTGGAACGTAGTAAACTGGGAAGAAGTTGGCAAACGTTACGAAAGCGCGAAATAAGGAATTAAATTCGGCTTGAGCTTATAGCTTAATAGCCAATTTAAAAAGGTATCCCCTGGCCTAATAGGCTGCGGGATACCTTTTTTTATGTTGCTCTACTGGGCAGAGTCCCCAAATAGCCTTCGTCTTACTATAATTAGGGAAAAACTCCCTGAAATTCAGCGATATTCTCCATAAACACTAGTAATAAGGGAAAACCTCCCTAAAAACCAGCGGTTCTGGAGCATAAATAAGATATTCACCGAATTTTTAGGGAGGTTTTCCCTAAAATGATTAAAAATAGGCGGAAAGGGCATGATTTCAGGGAATAATTCCCTAAAAACAATTTTGATCACTCTTGAGGTCATAAAACAACAGAAGCAATTAGATGTAAGCATAGTACATTCCATACTTCTACATCAAACATTCTCTACTTCCCCGACTTCGCCAGCTCTTCCTGCTCATCGAAATAAAGGTTCAGCAGCTTCAAGAAGACATTAGGGAACGCATAATTAGCCATGTCCTCACGACTGATCCAGCGCACGGCTCCGCCATCCTCTGGACTAGCATTACCGTCCTCAAATTTCTCGACGGGCACGCTGCTGTCCATCTCTGGGAACAGGCCTGCATCCGCGGTGTAGGCTGCCCGTCCTTCTGCCGCTATTGGCAGCGGAAGGGCGTCCTCCTCCCTGCAGCGATACACCTGCAGGGTCCACACAATATGGCTGAAGATATGCTCAGCAGCCATCCAGTGCTCCTCAGGCCGGGCGGAGATCCCGGCCTGCCGCAGTGACCGGCGCAGCCGGTCCAGCGCCGCGGCCTCCGGCAGCCGCGCGCTCTTAGCGCCGCCTTCCGCTGGCGGCGCCTGCCAATGCGGCAGCTCCCACATGCGGGCTAACAGCCCGCTTTGTGGCCGCTGCCGGATGAGCACTTGGCCCGCGTGGGCACCGCGGCCCTCGATTAAGGCCGCCAGCCGCTCCTCTGGGCGCGGCGGCTTGGCCTTGGTCTTGACGGGCAGCGAAGTCTCGCAGCCCGCCAGGCGCGCAGCGCAATGCTCCATCACCGGGCAGGTTAAGCAGCTCGGTGATTTCGGGGTGCATACGAGCGCCCCGAGCTCCATAAGCGCCTGATTAAATGAGGCAGCTTCCCCCTCCGGGATCAGCTCAGCCGCCAGGCGCTCCATTTTCACGCGGGTGGGACCCTTAGCGATATCATCCTCGATGAGGAAGTATCGGGACAACACCCGCATTACATTACCATCTACCGCTGGCTCTGGCCGATTAAACGCGATGCTGAGAATAGCCCCTGCTGTGTAAGGACCCACTCCCTTTAAGCTGAACACCGCATCACGGTCATTCGGCACCTGTCCACCATAAAGCTCCTTTACCTGCTTGGCTGCATGCTGTATATTACGTGCGCGGGAATAATATCCTAAGCCTTCCCAACACTTAAGCACGTCTTCTTCAGGGGCGTCAGCGAGTGACTCCACCGTCGGAAAGCGTTCTATAAAACGATTAAAATAAGGGATTACCGTATCTACCCTTGTCTGTTGCAGCATAATTTCAGAAATCCAAATATAATAAGGATTGCGATGCCTGCGCCATGGCAAATCCCGCTTCTGCCCTTGATACCACTCCAGCAAATGATAACTGAAATATTGCTTGGCCTCCCGCAGCTCCTGATCTTTTTTATCTTGGTCTTCTCGTCTTTCTCCTCGTTCCTGCAAATCCTGTCGTTCTTGTTGTTTCATTGTAACTCTCCTTGCCCTTCTATAATCACGGTTCAATTCATGAACCTAGCTCCTCCACCACCGCAAAAGCTGAAGCCAAATCACGGCCATGTGTTATCGTAAGATGAATGGTATACTTCTGTCCTTCAGGTAGATCTAGTCTGCTCCAGGCTTCGCATGATAAGGTTACTTCCGGCTTACCTTTACGGTCAGGTAATATCTCAATATCCTGAAAACCAACCACATTACCAATGCCACAACCTAAAGCCTTCACAACGGCTTCCTTGGCAGCAAAACGCCCGGCTACGAACTCAGCCAACCTTCCACCTCGTTGCTCAGCAAGCTGGTACTCTTGCTCCGTTAGGATGCGCTGGTTGAATTTCTTACCCTGTCCCCTGCGCATTACCTCTGAGATTCGCTCAATTTCTAACACATCATGTCCGATTCCGTAAATCAAAATTTCACGCTCCTTATGGACGTGTATCCTATACTACTTCAATAATGGTATGATCATTATACAGGTCATTCATTTCAATTTTAAATTATAGTCCTATAAGATTCTTTCTGCTATCTTAAAAGAAAATGCTTTGGAAGTCTATCTAGGCGCCTTCGTGATGGACTTGCTGATTTACTTCATTTATATATAGAGAGAGGGGATTACCCTATGCAGCATCGTAATTTCGAAATACCCGCTGGTGAAGACGCTGTTCTCCGCTGCTCACACTTTCCTGCCCAAGAAGCACCTAAGAGCCTTATCGTTATTGCACACGGCTACAAGGGCTTCAAAGATTGGGGGATGTTTCCTTACATAGCCACTACTCTCAGCCAAGATCATGAAGTGATCACCTTCAACTTCTCTCATGCTGGAATCGGAGAGGATCTGCTGCATTTTACCGAGCTTGAAAAATTCGCCCGCAACACCTTTCGTCGCGAGCTGAAGGACATGGAAATACTGTTGTCCTACCTTAGCCAGCACCCGAAATTCGGCAGCTTGCCCTTATTCCTTCTAGGACATAGTCTTGGAGGGGGCATTTGTCTAGTCTACACACTTGATCATCCGAGTGAAGTTAGCGGGGTCATCTCCTGGAACGGGGTTACGAAGCTCGATTTGTTGACGGAAGAACAAAAGCAGGAGATGAAGCAAACAGGACGAACCCATGTCCTTAATGCACGCACAGGCCAACAAATGCCGCTGGATGCTGTTATTTTAGAAGATATGGAGAACCAACAAGAACGTTATAATATCCTTGAACGCATGAAGACAGCGTCCTTCCCAGTTGTTCTTATTCAAGGCAGTCTGGATGGAGCGCACCTCCGGCAAGGATCTGAGCAGCTCACTAAACTCCGGCCCGATATTAACTGGGTTCATATTCCTGAGGGTAATCATACCTTCGGTACTGTGCATCCTTTTGCCGGCACTACCCCACAATTGGAGCTTGCGATTGCTTCGACCACTAATTTTATCGATCAAACGCTGGCTAACTAAGATTCTTGTAGCTTATCCATCTCACAAAAAACCGCCACGAGAGCTGCTACAACGCAGACCCGTGGCGGTTTCTACTTCTACCTATTCTAAATTCCAGGAATGACATTGCGCTTATGCGCCGTTCTCCGGTAGTAATTCTCGAGTTTCTCCGCTACCTCAGGGTCAACCTGTTTGCCTTCCAAATAATCGCTATTATCGTCATAAGTAATGCCCAGCTCTGTTTCATCCGTCTGCCCCGGCCATAAGCCTGCCGTAGGTGCTTTAGTAACAATATCCGCAGGCACACCAATATGAGCCGCTAATTGACGAACCTGACGTTTATTAAGTGTGGATAGAGGTGTAATATCTACAGCGCCATCCCCCCACTTGGTGTAGAAACCCGTAATGGCTTCTGAAGCATGATCCGTTCCTACTACAATCAGATTGTTCTCAAAAGAGAGCGCATATTGCATAACCATACGTGTTCTTGCTTTAACATTCCCCTTGCCTTGATGGGTCATATGACGATGTTGGCCCAAGGACTTCAGGCTATGCTCAACTTCAAGCGCAATCTCATTTACAGCTTCCTCAATGTTTGTCTCCACGGTATGGGTCAGATTAAAAGCTTTTGCGACATCATAACTGTGCTGGATATCCTCTTGAACACCATATGGCTGGTATACGCCAAGCGTAATATACTCTGTGCCTTCTTGAGCCGACAGCTCGTCCGTAGCCTGCTTACACAGACCCGCAGCTACCGCGCTGTCCACCCCGCCGCTAATGGCGATCAATAATCCTTTGGCACCTGCCTTCAGCACGTACGACTTTAAGAAATCAACCCGTTTGCGTACCTCTGCTTCTACATCAATCGTTGGCTTCACACCAAGATCTGCAATAATTTCTTCCTGTAAACTCACAAACCACACCCCGTTCCATCAGAAATGGTTCCATATCCATCAAAATATCCATACCAAGTGAAGCTCTATGCTTCTAAGTATATTCTATCCCATTATCGCTCTTATATTTTGAAAAATCCCGCAACAGCCGAATTACCGACTAATGCGAGATTATATGGAATAACTTTTTTACTTGCAAAAACGATCAAAAACTTCTTTCAACTCAGCAGCAATTTCAGCAGCCGAACGATTCTCAACACTATGGCGTTCAATAAAATGAACGAGCTCTCCATCCTTCATCAATGCAATGGAAGGGGAAGATGGCGGATAAGGAGCAAAATATTCACGCGCTTTAGCAGTAGCTTCTTTCTCTTGACCTGCAAACACTGTGAACAAGTGATCCGGAGCGATCTCATTTTGCAATGCCTGAGCTACACCAGGACGGCATTGTCCAGCGGCACAACCACAGACCGAATTCACGACTACAAGCGCCGTACCTTTTGCGGTAGGAAGAGTGGCTTCCACCTCTTCTGGAGTCATAAGCTCCTGAAACCCAATGCTTGTAAGGTCATCACGCATAGGCTGAATCGAATCTCTCATATATTGATTAAAAGACATGGACATTTCTCTGCACTCTCCTTCACTGATTACTGTTTTGTCAGATAACATTACAGCAGTACTTACTAACTTTATTATACATTCATACTCTGTGAAAGCAAGAGATGCTACAGTAACCTGATTCAATCCGCAAGCATGGCTTCGCTATATTCTTCCTTTACTAAAGGGAATGAGATGGTAAATACTGTACCCTCTCCTTCTACAGAATCTACAGTTATTTTACCGTTATGCCTTTCCACAATACTGAGACACAAGGATAACCCTAGACCCGTTCCCTCCCTTTTTGTTGTGAAGAAAGGGGAAAACAACTTCTCTCGTTGACTGTCCGACATACCTATTCCTCTATCCCTTACAATCAGCTCCACTTGTTCCTGAGTACTATGTGTTTCCAGTGTCAGAATCCCCTTGGATCCCATAGCCTCCATGCCGTTGCGGCCTAAATTAAGGATAAGCTGCTTGATTTCCCGAACGTTTAACTCCAATTCATGGATGGATGCGTTCAGCTTTAGCTCAACACTTTGACCACGAAGATTAGCATCCGCCCACAGCAGCGGACTGACTTCTTCTATAACTCGGTGTAATAACACTTTCTCCTTATCGGATATCCGGCTCTGCGCCAGCGATAGGAAATCATTAATAATGCTATTCGCCCGATCCAGCTCCTCCAATACGATCTGATAATAAGAATCCAAGTCATCCGAGCTCTTTTCTCTCATTAGCTGTAAAAATCCCCGAACTACCGCCATAGGATTACGAATTTCATGGGTAATTCCGGCTGCCATCTGCCCTACTAAGCTCAAACGTTCCACATGATCCAGCTCTGAGCGGAGTTTCACTTCATCCGTAATATCCTGTGCAATGAGTACCACTCCACTCGTTAATCCTGAGTTCTTATGCATTAGTGGTGCTGAATAAATTTGATAGATCCGCGTTCCATGAATCATTCGCTCATGGGAACGCCGTTTATGCTGAATGTTATCCCGTACCCTCATATATGCATCAACATCCGCTGAACCATTAAAAAATTCCCTAACCGGCTTGCCAATAATATCTTCCCTTTTCAAATTGGGATAATGAATTCGTGCCATTCCCAACATACAATCATTGAGGTCGGTCACAACTCCGTGATCATCCAGGGACATAATACTCAGAGGTACTACATTTGTAATCTGCTGCAGCTTCTCAGACTCCCACTGGAAATTATCACTTATACTTTCCATATGTATTTTAGCCCGCCAACTACTCCAGACCATTTCAACAAAATAAACAAAAATACCGCCTAGTGCGATACTGAAAAATAGATACAAAGTAATCAAAAGTGACTCGCCAGAATGAGCCTCATATATATTTTTTCCACCTATAATAGGCACAAGTGCAATGAACAACATATTCGGACAAAGAACCATCCATAACATACCTATCTTCTCTACCACTGTGCCTTTCTTAAAAGGCTTAGCTAGCCCAAACAGCAACGGATATAATAATATTCCTGAATTTAATATCATATTACTTATTCCTGCTGGCTCTGCAATGAATATATTACAGACAAGCAAAAAGATGGACAGCAGAATGCCTGAACGTACAGTTCCATATAAAATACCGATATAAGCAGGAATCATTCCTAAATTCAAATAAGCAATACCGAATAAAGTCGTCGAAAGAAGAGAGCATAGCATAAGACTTAACGCACACGCCAAAACCAAAAAAGTTTGATTATCCGGGAAACCACCTTTTTTTCGAGCCACAAGCCCTCGGTCCACCCACCACTGAATCAGAAAAAGAAAGGAGCATGCTGCCGATATTTGCAATAATATATCCTTAATTGCGCCAATAATTACAATCACACCCCAAAATGGACAAATTCCCCTACATGACTAGATTAAAGCACAGGATTACTCTCCTGACAACGATTATAACCAAGTGAGCGGACAAGACTGGTTACATGACAGTCAGAATGGTATGATTCCGTTAGGAAAACACGAAGTAACACCCGTGTCTTAACATGTAAAGGAGTAAAATTTCATGAGCAACTTCGATGTGATCGTCATAGGTGGCGGCCCTTCGGGATTAATGGCAAGCGTGGCCGCAGCAGAACACGGGGCATCCGTACTACTGATCGACAAGGGAGCTAAGCTAGGACGAAAGCTCGGAATATCTGGTGGCGGACGCTGCAATGTAACGAACGTCAAGGAGAGAGATGAGTTAATCTCCCATATCCCGGGAAACGGGCGGTTTTTGTATAGCGCCTTCGACCATTTTAATAATCAAGATATCATTGCCTTTTTTGAAGGCTTAGGCATTGCATTAAAGGAAGAAGACAACGGACGGATGTTTCCCGTCTCCGATAAGGCCTCCAGCGTCGTCTCCACCTTAATCAACAAAGTACGGGGTCTAGGTGTGCAGATTATGACGGATAGTCCTGTTTCACGTGTAATATATGGAGAAGGGGCTGTTAAAGGCGTTCAGCTAGGCTCGGGCAAAACGATTTCCAGTGCTGCCGTAATCATCGCCACCGGAGGAAAGTCCGTTCCTCAGACCGGCTCTACTGGAGATGGGTACCCATGGGCTGAAGCCGCAGGCCACACCATTACTGAGCTATTTCCGACAGAGGTACCGATTATTTCACGGGAAGAGTGGATTAAATCCGGTGAGCTGCAAGGATTGTCGCTACGCGATGTGGCACTTACTGTATGGAATCCAAAAGGAAAGAAGGTCATTTCTCATCGCGGAGATATGATCTTCACCCATTTTGGATTATCCGGGCCAATTGCACTGCGCTGCAGCCAATTTCTGAGACAGGTCCAGCGTAAATCAGGGAATGACACGGTTGAGATGTCCATCGATCTCTTCCCTGATCTGAACTTGCAAGAAGTGGAATCATCGCTGCAGGACAAGCTGGACCAGGAGCCAAAGAAAGCGATCCGCAATTCACTAAAGGGGCTGCTGCCAGAACGTCTCATTCCCCTCTTGTTAGCTAAAGCTGACCTGGATGGAGATATTACGGGTCATCATGTATCCAAGATTGGATTGCATGCGCTAGCAGGTATCTTGAAAAGGATGCCCGTTAATGTTCATGGTACCCGATCCCTGTCCGAAGCCTTTGTTACGGGCGGCGGCGTAAATCTGAAAGAGATCGATCCCAAAAGAATGGAATCTAAGCTTATGCAAGGGTTATTCTTCTGTGGAGAGGTACTCGATATCCATGGCTACACTGGTGGCTACAATATTACAGCAGCGTTCTCTACTGGATATACAGCAGGCAAACATGCCGCTGACCATCGCCTTAGTTAATGCGTTGCAACTAAAAACAGCGTGACTTGAGAGGCTTCTCAAGTCACGCTGTTTTTTTATCTATCTATCAATCTTTGCCCAATCGGAACGTACCAAATATTCTGCTGATAAAGAGTCCAACCATGTATCCAACCGGTACGAACAAGATGATCCCCCACCATCCATATAAAGAGAGACAGATTAGTGCGGAGGTAATCATTGTAAAGGGAAGTAATAAAATAGGGACCGCATGCATACCCGCTTCAGCCTTTTGTTCTTTCGTAAATGGAAGTATCCCAATGTAATCATCTCCAACAAACAAAGACCAGAACGAAAACAGCCAAAAAGTCATAAGCGATGTTAATACTACAAATCCTAGCCATTTAAATCCCGATGGAATGATAAGGATCGCTACCGCGGACACGGCAGTGAAAGCCAAGTAAAGCTTTAAATGGGCCGGATTCCGTATGAGTGCCTTAATTGCTGCCGCAGAGAAACGGCTCTCGGCAGTCTTTGATTTAAGCAAAGGCTGCGACTTCCGGAAAATCCATGGCTTATGGCGAGTCGGGCGAGGTTTATCCAGAACATGGCGGAGCAGTATGGCCGCTATCTTCATTCGCTGCTTGTAGTCCTCGCGCACATCGTTCATAAATGTCCCACGCATCAATAAGCGCCACCGGAAAGCAAATATTGCAACGACTGTGAATACAATTGCACTCAGCAATATGATGAGCGGGCGATCATTCCAAAGGCTAGCTACTCTGAAATAAATAGCGTTCGGGACGGAGATCGCCAAAAATAGCCATAACCAGCGACGCCAACCTTGCTTCTGTACTTTTACAAGATGTCCAAGTAACTTAACACACCAACTGCACGCCAAGGTCAGAGCGAACAGCGCCCATACCTCCGATGACGTCATCTCAAATCCCCGAATCAGAAAAGGCAGTAACAGTGCAAAAGCTACACAGAACTTCAGCGAGGTTACAATCAGGCTGTAGAGCAACCCGCGAAATAAGATCGTATTCATCCATCGTTGCCGTTGTCTAAGAAATAATAGATCGCCTTCCTGCAATAACAGCACCAAGCCCCCGTTGCAGATCAAGAGCACTAATAATGAAGGAATGAGCATAAACGGCAAATTCACACTCCAAGCCGGTAGCGCCTCATTCCAGAACCCATAATACAAACGCCCTCCCAATAATCCCCCGGGAATAAGAATATATAAAAGAACAGTCCAATCAGCCGCCGTACGGATAATAGCGGATTGCTCACGCCAATGAGAGAATAGCCGCCGTCTGAATAGTTGTTTAGCGTTAGAAAAAGCAAACGCCCGCTGTCCCTGCTTACTCATGTTAATTCGTCGAAGCAATCAAACAACGACGCCTCCGGCAGTCCAGCATAATCACGTATATCTTCGAGTGTTCCTGAGGCGGCAACCTTTCCCCCGGAGATCAATACGAAATCATCGCATATCTTCTCTGCTGTATCCAGTACATGCGTAGACATTAATACACCAGCTCCGCGCTTCCGCTCCGCTTCTAGCAGCCGCAGGAAATCTTTAGTGGCGCGAGGGTCTAAACCAATAAATGGCTCGTCCACAATATAAACATCCGGCTGTACCAAGAAGCCAAGCATTAGCATCATTTTTTGTTTCATGCCCTTAGAGAATCCAGCTGGAAGATCATTGCGCACATGACCCATACCAAACTGCTTCAACAGTCTTTCTGCAGTTTCTTCGAACTGTTCGTACTTCAGTCCGTAGGCAGCGGCCGCTAAATCCAAGTGCTCCCACAATGTCAAATCCTCATAAAATACAGGTTGCTCCGGTACATAAGCGTAAGATTTATTAACTCCACTAAAAGACACCTTAGCCTTGGTATTCTTCAACAAACCAAGCAGGGTCTTAATGGTTGTACTTTTCCCAGCACCATTAGGTCCGATCAGTCCGAGCAGTTGACCTCGCTTCACTTGAAAAGAAATATCGAATATGCAAGGATCTCCCGCTTCATAGCCAGCTTCATCGATCTCAACATCGAGCACAATGTCGTCATAGCTCTCGGTATCCACTGTAGTTTCTTCTTTTTCCATACTCTCCATCTCCTAGTACTTCTAATAAATACTATTATAAATTGCATTCCCTATTGCGTATATGAATGATATTCAAATGATCAACAGAGGCAATCGTAACTTATCTAATCGTACTATATATTTTTCCTGAAAATAATCAAGCTGCTTTTTTCACAATAATAACTTAAGCCCTGCGCAATAGCGAATAAAAGAAACCTCCCATCAAAGGGAGGTCTGTCCTACAAAGTCCATGTTATTTGTTGCAGCTATTCCTTCCTGCTTCTTGATCGCCGCTTCATCCCTGCGCTCGATTTTACCACGCAGCATTAACAGCCCTAGTCCTAGCAATCCTGTAAGCAAACCAGATAGAATAAAGGCAGATACCGGCCCCGATGCTGTCACTAAGGCTCCACCGGCTACAGGTCCTAGAATAACAGCTGCGCTTGTCAGGCTGCCTATGGTTCCAAATACACGACCCGTGTATTCCGCAGGTGTCCGCTGCTGGAGCATTGAATTGAAGGGGATAAACGCTAGTCCTGCACCCACACCAGCAAACATGAAGGACCCAAACAAAGCAATGTTCATCCAGATTCCGGCTTGACCATGAGCAGTTACGATCCCTGCACTTGAGAAGACAACGCCCATGATTACAGCCCCTAATCCCATAAAAATAAGCGGATGCTTACCACTGCCTAATCGGCTTACAAGCAGCGCAGATAGCAAGGTTCCAAAGCCACTGGCTGCTACACACCACCCCAGCAGATCTCCGTTCACACCTGGAATCTCCCGGAATAACGTTACAATCTGAGAGTCTCCGATCTGTAGCATTAGCAGCACCAGTACTAGCATAACAATGCCACACAGCACTACAGGCATTCCTGCAATCACATGCAGACCTGCCGACATTTCTTGGCGGAAGGATTTACGCACATCCGTATCCCCCGAGCTTGCTTCCGTATCTTCCTTCTTTATCACAGCTGTACGCGGTAATCCAAGCAAAAAAATCGCCGATAAAACGAATGTAGCAGAATCGATCATATAACAAACAGATATGCCGAAGGCTGCAACTAGCAATCCACCAAGCGCTGGACCCACAATTTTAGTTATCTGCTCTATAGATGAGCTAAGCGCCATTGCTTTATCCATCTGAGCCGTAGGAACAAGTTCCTTAATCTTTCCGCTTTTGGCCGGAGAGAACAGCACATCCATACATCCCTTAGCCAGCAGCAGCACATAAACCTGCCACAGCGAGCCTGCAAATACCAAGCAAATAACAACCGCTGCACGGGCTATATCCGAACCAATCATTAGTGCCTTGCGGTTAAAACGATCACTTAAGTAACCTGCAAACGGTCCTCCTAAGAGCAAAGGCACTGCCATACATAAAGATATAGCCGTAATTTCCCACGGTGTGGCATTCCATTTAAACCCTACCATTGTCAGTAGCGCTAGTATATGCAACCAGTCTCCTACATTCGATACAAGCTGTGCCGCAATAAGCAGCATGAATGGTTTATTTGCGGTTAGCTTACTTTCTTTTAAATCATCAATATGATGTTCCTCCATCCTTCCTTCACTCCCCGTTACTATTTCTCAATGAAATAATAGTAAAATATTGGGGATTGTCATTCATCCGTCTGGAGGCGTAAATAACACTGAACCGGGGGATGAAATTGATATCCTTTCAGAGACTGAAGTAAAAAAACATTCAATTTCAGCGTCTTCAAAAAATTGTTTGATTTTTAATAATTAAAAGTTGCTCATTGTGACAAATCACATGTTCTTCATTCGATCTTTCACGTATTCTATTGTTATCTCAAAGTTCGTTGCACAGGTAAACCGTGCACTAATTAATATGATTACAGACGTGCGACGAGTTCACATGATTAACGATAGAGGGTGGAGAAGCATGATACAATCTTATGAACGTGATACACAATTAACACTACATTTGTACCGGGTATTTGCCAAATCATTCAAGAGTATTAATGAGCATGCTGTTACCGGCAGCAAAATTGAAGGTTTTAACCCTACTGCCTTTGCCGTCATGGAAGTGTTGTACTATAAGGGACCACAGCCCATTCAACAAATTGGTGCCAAACTACTGCTACAGAGCGGCAATGTGACTTACGTTATCGACAAGCTCGAAGAACGCGGCTATTTGCAACGCAAGCCTTGTCCAAGTGATCGTCGTGTGATTTTCGCAGAGTTGACCGCGGAAGGCGAACGTCTCATGAATGAGATGTATCCGAAATACTCAGAGCGTCTTCATCTTGCTTTCAGCGGACTGAATGATGAAGAGAAGGAACAAATGATCACTCTGCTCAAGAAGATGGGTCTGCAAGCTGAGAAGCTTTCCCCTCTTCCCCGTAAGTAGAGCTAGAGGTTAGGCTGCTTTTTACTTCATATGTGTTAGACAAGCTGTTATTGCACGAAGAAGCCCGACCGGTAAATACCCGGTCGGGCTTCTTTATGTGATTTAGAGAATGAGTTATGCCTTTTTCAAAGACGACGTAGCATCCTCTACCGAAGGTACACCCTTGCGCAAACCCCAAGATATAACTAGTGACAAGACTGCGAAAACTGCCATCACAATAAATAGTGAATGAAGTCCCCCTTCTAGTGCACCACGTAAACTGTTTGATACTTCGCCGGAGAGGTTAGTGCCTGTATGCGAGCCTAGCAGCTTATTAATATCATCACCTGTAACGTTTGAATCCGGTTGTTTTCGCAACAGCTGATCAATATTCAAGTTCAGCCAGGAACCGAAAATAGCCACCCCAATGGTCTGACCTAGGGACCTTGTAAATGCATTAAGTGCTGTGGACGCACCGCGTTGATCATACGGAACCGACGACTGAGCGATAATCGTGAAGACCGTAGAGGAGTATCCGAAGCCTACCCCACAGACCAGCATCAAGCATAAGAGGATTACCTGTGAAGACTCTCCAGTCAAGAAAACCAGACCAATAGCTCCGGCAGCAATCATCATCAATCCAAGCATTGCCGTTCGGCGAGAACCCGCTCGCAGAATCATTCGTCCGCCTGCGATTGACCCAAACATCCAGCCTACAGACATTGGCGCAAGCAGCAAGCCTGAGATCGCAGCGCTTTTTCCAGAAACGCCCTGAACCCATAAAGGGATATACGTAGAAAGTCCAATAATTAATGTGCTTACAAGCAGGTTAGCACCTGTTGATACTGCGATATTACGATTTGAGAATAGGTTCAGCGGAAGCATAGGCTCTGGTGCACGGCGCTCCACAAACAAAAATAAGATTAGCAGGATAACTGCTGCACCCAGTGTTGCGAGTAGTAAAGGAGAGGTCCATGCCAGGTTCTGCCCTCCCGTGGAGAGTCCAAAGAGTAGAGCACCCATGCCTGCCGCGAACAGAAGGACGCCTGGCACATCGATCTGTGTCTTCCGACGCACCTTTTCTTCCTTCAGGTAGCGCGCAATAAATACCATTGCCAACACGCCAAATGGCAGATTGAATACAAATACCCAGCGCCAGCTTAAGTAATCTACCACATAGCCACCAAGCAGTGGCCCTACCAAAGAGGAAATCCCCCATACAGAGCTTAGCAACCCTTGTGTCTTTGCTCTTTCTTCAATGCTGTAAATATCACCGATAATGGTAAAGGTCATTGGAATAAGTGCACCCGCACCGATCCCCTGTATCGCGCGAAACAGGATCAGCTGTTCCATACTTTGAGATATGCCGCATAATAATGAGCCTAGTAAAAAAACAGCCGCTCCCCACATGAATACAGGCTTACGTCCGAACAGATCACTGATTTTGCCGAAAATAGGTGTAGTAATAGCCATTGCCAGTAAATATGAAGTAAATATCCAGCTCAGCCACTGCATTCCCTGAAAGTCGCCTACAATCGCCGGCCCGGCTGGTCCTGTTACAGTTCCCTCAATAGCCGCTAGAAACGTGGCCAGCAGTACCCCTGTTAATATTAGTTTACGCTCTAAATCCCCTGTTGACTTCAATGTTCCAAACCCTCTCTTTATGTATTAAGTGGATTGCCACTCCTCGCGCAGTAGAGCATGGAGAGCAGTATCCTGAAAGCCGGAAGCGATCTGCCTGTATTGACGCAATACGCCTTCCTTCTGAAATCCAAGCCTATGAACCAGCCTCTCCGCACGGATATTATCAGGATGACAGAGCGCTTCAATCCGATTCAAGCCCATAATATTGAAACCAAAATCGAGTACAAGCCCAAGCGCTTCTTTCATATATCCAAGCCCCCAAAAGGCAGGCGACAGATCACAGCCTATTTCACCACGGTAAGCTCCCTGAAGCTGCCAATGGTTATATCCACAGCTACCTATGACTTCCTCCCCTGGTCCAATAATACTCCAACGTAAGCTCTCCTCTTCCTGAGCCATCTGTGATAGAAGGTCGATAAGCTGCTTCGTCTCTTCTATAGAGGATAATGCCGGAGCACCCAGCCAGAGAGAAACTTCCGGATGAGACCAAACCTGAAATAACGCTGAAGCATGCTCAGTAGTCATAGCACATAATTTTAATCTTCTACCGATCAGTGTAGGTGTCACTCCATTGCATAGATACAATTCTCCGCTCCCCCTTCAACTTATCAATTATACATCATTCAAGAGTATATCCTTAAGCTAAAAGTTCTAATTTCTTTAACTTTGAAAAGAACAAATTGTATCCTCTCACGTAAAAAGCGCCTGCATCAGAAGGTTAATTCTCCCTTGATACAGACACTTTTATGGAACTTTGCTTTAAATGATTTCATTCTGCTCCCTGAATAACTTCACTACACAGCACCTGAAGTTTGGCTCGAATATCCTTGAACTCTTCAATACCCGTGCCAGTAATACTGTACCCTTCACTATGTGCAGTCAGAAAGTTGTCCAGCGTCAGCTTTTCCAATTCCTGTTTCACTTCGCGTTCTCCTACACGATACCCCATGTCTTCCAGTCCGAGCAGCATCTCCGAGATCGTCACATCTTTATCATGAGCACAATAAAGCATGTGAATTCCTATGAACAAGTTCTGTACATCAGCGCGCATATTCCACTCCTTCTGGCAACAAAGCCTTCGGTATTTACTCTTGCATTACCCTATGACAGTTCATTGGAAACATCACCACAAGGGTTCAGTGCTACAGAGGGATCATAGCCCATCCCAAAAAATTACAAAACAATGTTGTGTCTTGACGTACCCCTCATAGCTGTACTATGTTGTTAGTTACAGTTATGGTTTCATATTGAATTTAAAGTACAGGAAGGTGATGCTTCATGTTTCAAGCTATGCCATATGATGGAACGCGCAGCGAGCAGTTTGAAGCCGTTCTAATCCAACTCGAAGCATTGATAAAGGACGAACCAAGTGCTACAGCCAATCTGGCAAATGCTTCGGCACTACTTAAACACGCTCTACCGGATACGAATTGGGCCGGTTTTTATTTATTTGACGGCAAGGAGCTAGTACTTGGACCTTTTCAAGGCCTCCCTGCATGCATTCGAATTCCGCTATCTCGCGGGGTGTGCGGAACGGCAGCCGCCGAGCGGCGCACACTTGTAGTAGGTGATGTGCATGCATTCCCAGGTCATATCGCCTGTGATGCAGCCTCCAACAGCGAGATTGTTGTTCCTTTAATAAAGGATGATCGCTTGCTTGGCGTACTTGATATCGACAGTCCGCTCAAGGATCGCTTTGATGATGAAGAACGCCGGTTTCTGGAGCGGTTCGCAGCTTTAGTATCGGAAGCTATCTAAAAATTTCTTCGTTTTATATCCCATAAGAAAAAAGGCTGTCTTATTTGTAGGGGTACCTACTTATAAGACAGCCTTTTTATGTTGATCTTACAGTCGAACCGGACTAATGTTCCAAATCTCAGCTGCATAGCGACTAATTGTGTTATCGCTGGAGAATTTACCGGAATGACCAATATTAATAATGGACTTCTTCAGCCATTCTTGCCGGTTGCGATATGCCCGATCAATTTCGACATGCGTCTCAACGTAACTAGCGAAATCCTTCAGGACAAAAAACTCATCGTTATTATCCAGAAGAGAGTGGAAAATGCTCTCAAACTCCGTAGCGTGACAACATATAGGTCCTGGTTTGATTAACTGATCCAGCACTTCTTTCACACGACTATCCCCGTTGTAAATATCACGCGCATGATAACCACCATGCTGGTAGTAATCCATGACCTGCTCAGCACGAAGTCCGAACAGGAACATATTGTTGTCTCCCACCATTTCATGCATTTCTACATTTGCGCCATCCATCGTCCCTACCGTCAATGCACCGTTCATCATAAACTTCATATTCCCGGTACCGGATGCTTCTTTGCTGGCTGTAGAAATCTGCTCACTGATGTCCGCTG
This sequence comes from Paenibacillus sp. FSL R5-0744, assembly GCF_037972555.1. NCBI lineage: Bacteria > Bacillati > Bacillota > Bacilli > Caryophanales > Paenibacillaceae > Paenibacillus > Paenibacillus sp. FSL R5-0744. The sequence goes on along the minus strand of NZ_CP150228.1, from coordinate 634,860 downwards.
CAGGAATGATCTTTTCTGCTAGGGATACCGAATAATTTTCAAGGAAAAAGATACGAATCTTCCCTTTAACATCCGGATCTTTATTGACTACCTCCGCAACTGTATTAATCAGTTTGATAATCCGCTTCGCCAGATGATAACTCGGCGCTGCCTTTGCTCCGAATATAAACGTGCGTGGAACCATATCCATCGAAGGATTATCTTTGATTTGATTGTACAAATGCAGAATATGCAAAATATTAAGCAACTGGCGCTTGTAGGCATGTAGACGTTTCACCTGTACATCAAAGATAGAGTCAGGATCGACATGTACTGAATGCTTACTGTAGATGTACTCTGCAAGACGAAGCTTATTCTGGCGCTTAATACTGGCTACTTGTTCCTGGAAGGAAGCATCCTCACAATATTTAATCAAGCCAATCATTTCTTGAGGATGGCTCACCCAACGGGTCCCTATCGATTGATTGATTAAATTAGCCAGATCTGGATTGGCATGCAGTAACCATCGCCGATGGGTAATTCCGTTCGTCTTATTATTGAAACGGTGTGGATACATTTCATTAAAAAGTCGCATCTCGCGCTTCATTAATATTTCTGTATGCAGCGCCGCTACTCCATTGACACTATGGCTCGCTACAATCGCCAGATGAGCCATCCGAACCTGATCATCATGAATAATCGCCATCTGCGCAATTCGATCCTGATCCCCCGGATAACGACTCATAAGCTCGCCACAGAAACGCGCATTGATCTCTTCAATGATAAGAAAAATACGTGGCAGTAGCTCCCTAACCATTTGAATAGGCCATTTCTCAAGCGCTTCGCTCAGAATAGTGTGATTAGTGTAAGAGACCATACGCGTCGTGATACTCCATGCCTCATCCCATCCTAAACCATGTACATCCATCAGTATCCTCATCAATTCAGGAATCACCAACGTTGGATGTGTATCATTAATATGAAGAGCAACCTTGTCTGGCAGCGATTCTATAGGAATCCCAAGCTTGGCATAGGTACGCAGAATACTTTGCAGCCCCGCGCTACAGAGGAAATACTGTTGCTTCAGGCGAAGCAGCTTGCCTTCGTATTGAGAGTCATCTGGGTAAAGGAACTCCGAAATGGATTCTACTGAACGCTTATACTCCAGAAACTTATGATAGTCCGTCCCGGCAAAAGAACCAAAGGTTCTTGAGGGCTGGGTGATGGATTCCGCACTCCAATTACGCAGTGTATTCACATGCCGGCGATCAGCACCAATGATAGGGACATCGTAAGGCACTGCACGAACAGCCTCATATTGCGTATGATCGAATACGAGTCGTCCGTTCTCTTCGCGGGTCTCAATAGTCCCCCAGAACCTAACTTCAACCTGCTTGTCTTCGCGGCGCACTTCCCATACATTATCATTCTGCAGCCAGTAATCAGGAAGTTCCACTTGATACCCATCAACGATCTTCTGCTCGAACAGGCCATATTTATACCGTATACCACAGCCATGTCCCGCATATTGCAGGGAAGCGAGTGAGTCCAGGAAGCAGGCGGCCAAACGACCGAGACCTCCATTCCCTAACCCAGCGTCCGATTCCTCCTCCTCTATATCCTGCAAACAAAAGCCAAGGTCCGCTAAACCTTCACGTACTACTTCCAGTACACCCATATTCAACAGATTGTTCCCCAGAAGCCTACCGATCAAGAACTCCATTGAAAAATAGTAAACCTGCTTATCTTTATCGAGCTTATATTTCTGGTTCGTTTCCGCCCAATTTTTCCCGGCGTTCTCACGAATCATGTTGCCCAGTATTTTATAGACATCGGCATTCGAGGCTTCCTCAAGCGGTTTACCTAATTTACCAATGAGGGTCTCACGGAATACCTGTTTGAAAGATTCTTTATCGTTAAACAACAGTAGGTCCTCCTGACAAATGCTTTTATTAGAAGTGCAGCAGACTGTGCCATTAGATCAGATAGGTTAATACTGCTTTGTTCATCTAATCCAGTCGTTAGATCTTGCTGCTCTTGGCGATGACGAATGGACGTTTGCTATCTCCAACAAGAATTCGATTCTTACTCAAATGTACGTCTTTATCCATAATTACATTCTCAATGACCGCATTTTCTTCGATGACGCATTTTTGCATAATTACTGAGTTGATGATCTTCGCTCCCTTACGTACCTGAACCCCCCGAAAGATCACGCTGTTCTCTACCGTTCCAGCTATAATGCAGCCATTAGCCACCAACGAATTACTGACATTAGCACTTTCCAAGTATCGGGTCGGAGCCTCATATTTTATCTTCGTCTGTACCGGGCTTTCTTTGAACAAACTGAAGTAATTCTCCTGCTGGAGCAGTTCCAAACTGTTCTTATAATAACTCTCTAATGAATTAATTACGGCATGATAGCCATGATATTCGTATGCGGCGATATTAAATTTGTGTCGGTTCTTCTGAACTACATCTCGGAAAAAATAACTCTCTCCATGCGCAATGCAATGCTCCACCTGCTCCAAGAACAGTTTTTTCTCCATAATGAAGATATCCAGATATAAATTAGGATGGTCTTTCTCATGATGGATATTAGTCACCTTATTCTCTTCGTCTACTTCAATACGCTGGCATAGATCATGTTCTGGCTGCAGTTCTTCAATCTTTTTATACACTACTGTAACGTCGGCACCCTTCTCCAGATGGTAACTGTACAAATCCTGAAGATCGATCGTATTGATATGCTGGCTGCCGGAAAACACGATATATTTAGCAGATCCCCGTTTAAAAAGATCCAGATTGTTATGATAATGCTGTAAGTCCCCGAGAGAAGTATCCGTTGGATCGTTCCAGTCTGGAGGCAAAATGAATAATCCCCCATGCTTGCGGTTCATATCCCACGATTTCCCGTCACCCAAATGGTCCATTAGAGAACGGTATTTACGGCGGACAAACAGGCCAACGCTCTCCAGGTCTGCACGCATCATATTAGAAAGCACGAAATCAATCAACCGATAACGACTGGCAAAAGGTACGGCTGCACCACAGCGGAAATAAGTGAGTTCATTTAGTTTGTCGAGTTCATGATCCAGATTAATTACACCCATGAGTTGCTTCATCGGAATCCACCGTCCTCTTATAATTTATAAGAAAGTATAAGTTTCACGATATACTTTATCCTTATAAATCTCGCATAAACGCTTACCGTCCCTAGAAGGACGCCGAAGGCATTTTAGCTTGATTATATGGTTTTGGCCACAGCTGATTTACGTTTTTTGCTTTTATTGTCGATCAGCAGAATTTCGTTCTCGTTCTCCCGTTCGATGCCTATTTCCATATAATCGTCGATTACCGTATTCTCACTAATAATCGCTTTATGAATGCGTACGTTCTTGCCAATCTTGACCTTAGGCATAATCACGGAGTCCGTAATTACACTTCCTTCACCCACTTCTACCCCATAAAAGAGAACCGAATGATTCACTTCTCCGTGCACTATGCAGCCTTCATTAATAATGCAGCCTGACACTTTCGCCCCAGGGGCAACATATTGGGCAGGTTGATTCGGATTACGTGTAAAAATGCGCCAGCTGGGATCATTTAGATTAAGTGGCGGAGTATCGCTTAGCAAATCCATATTTGCTTCCCATAAGCTAGTTACTGTACCTACATCTCTCCAGTATCCTTCAAAAGGGTACGCAAATAAGGAGTTTCCGTCCTCCAGCATCAAAGGAATGATATCCTTGCCGAAATCGTGGGATGATCCTACATTCTCCCCATCCTCTAGTAAATGCTTGCGGAGAACCTCCCATTTGAAGATATACACACCCATAGAAGCTAATGTACTTTTTGGCTGAGCGGGCTTTTCCTCAAATTCGTAAATTTTTAGATCGTCCTCCGTATTCAAAATTCCAAATCGGCTTGCTTCCTCCAGCGGAACGTCAATGACAGAAATTGTGCAATCAGCGTTTCTTTCCTTGTGGTATTGAAGCATAGCGTGATAATCCATTTTATAAATGTGATCACCGGACAGAATAAGAACATGCTCTGGATCAAACTGATCCACAAACTTAAGATTCCGATAAATCGCATCGGCTGTTCCCCGATACCAGCTGCTTCCATTCTCACGTTCATGCGGTGGCAACACGAATACCCCACCGTTCTTACGGTTCAAATCCCAATCACTGCCTACTCCGATGTAAGAATGCAGTATGAGTGGCTCATATTGAGTCAGCACACCAACTGTATCAATACCTGAATTGGAGCAGTTACTTAAAGGGAAGTCGATGATCCGATAGGTCCCTCCAAAATAAACAGCGGGCTTGGCAAGCGATTTGGTTAAACCTTTCAATCTTTTGCCTTGGCCTCCAGCCAATAGCATGGCTACCATTTCCTTTTTCTTCATGGAAAAGCCTCCCTTGACTTATGGGTAATATGAAGTTCAGCAAGCACAGGTTGAATGAACAGAAGTTCCAAAAAGAAATGAATGAACAAGAAATACACTTGAAAGAAATGAGCCTTGATAGGAAGATGGACAAAGATGAGAAAAACGTGGAAGGAAATGTAACACGGTCGAATGATCTTTCCTAAAATGGGTAACTTTCACCAAAATCAGGAGATTATCCTTATTGTAAAGTGTTCTATATCCGCCGTCAAAACCCTTTATCACATTTTCGAAAATCCGATTTTTTTAACCTTGTTTGTTATTAAACACATTAATATTACTTATAACTAAATTAACCGCTTTGAATCATCATGAAATAAGAAAAGGCTCCTTTAATCGTAAAGCAAAGGGACTCATCTTCAGCAAACATTCAACCGAATATGTCATAATGTAGCTATCTATCACTGATTTGGAGGTACCTATGATGAAAGCAGCTCAAGGCGTTCGACTACTGCTCGTAGATGATGAGCCTCATATATTACAATTTCTAGAGCTGGGTCTCCTTAACGAAGGATTTGAAGTCAGAACCGCACCCGACGGAATCACAGCCATCTCGGTCGCTGCTGAGTTCAAGCCACATGTAGCCATCCTAGATGTCATGATGCCTGGCATGGATGGATTCGAGTTATGTCATTACCTTCGCTCGGAAGAGACGGAACTAGCCGTTATTATGCTAACTGCAAAGGATGAAGTGGACGATCGAGTCAAGGGTCTCACTATTGGTGCTGACGATTATATGGTCAAGCCCTTCAGCTTCGACGAATTGCTTGCCCGAATTCAAGCGCGGCTACGGAATCAGTTTCCAGGTCTGCTCGGCGAGGTGCGCTGCGGTCCATTCCGAATTGATAGCCGTAGAAAAGAAATTCGCTTCAAGGAAGAAGTCCTTGAACTCTCACCCACGGAATACGAGTTATTACAGTATCTCGTTATTAATCACGGCCTTGTACTAAGTAAACCCATGATTCTTGATAAAGTGTGGGGCTATGACTTTGGTGGTGAGGAAAATATCGTTGAGGTCTATATCCGTTCGCTTCGCGAGAAGCTCGGGGATAAGGAGCACCGTATTATCCGTACCCTGCGGGGAGCAGGCTACCGGGTAGATCTATGAGTACGCGCTTCTCTAAATGGTTTCGTAAGCTGCCCGCACCACGTTCTCTACGCAAACAGCTGCTAGCCATTTCGCTGCTCATTCTATCAGGATTGCTTCTTCTAATCGGAGTATTACAATATATACTCATGCGGGATTTCATATATAGCAATAGAGCAGAGTCTATGGAAGCGCAAATACGTTCTGTTCCCCGTGAGATGTTTTTCAACTTTTTCAATTCCTATGACGAGGACACCACAACTCCGAATGAGGGAAACACCGAGTATAACGGCAATTTGCCGGGGGAAAGAAACGGCGAGAATAAAATCCCAAATGGTCAAAGAACCGGTGAGAATAGGCGTCCACTCCTGCTGGATGCCCATACAACCCTCGCTATTTATAGCTCAGATGGCACCTTCAGGGACTTACAGCAAATGACTTTATCTGATTCAGCCGCGCCTAGATTAACGAATGAGCAATACAATAATCTGCTCATTCATACCACGGATAGAGCAACAGGAAATTACAAGCTCATAGAGGCCGATGACGGCACTGAACATCTGGCTATATTCGTGAATCTCTATAGACCTGGAAATACTCGATTGCTTCTCCAAATGAGCGTGAATACCGGACCTCTTACGGATGTAATCTTACAGCAATTGATGATCTACGCAGGTTTGTCAGTGATTGCTTTATTGGCTGGCTTCTTCCTATACTTGCCTGCCCTTCGAAAGACGCTGGTCCCTCTTTCAAATATGGGAGAGTCCGCCGAGATCATTGATGCCGGTAATCTGGATATCCGATTTCCAATTAACCAAGGCCAGACTGAGATCGACAAGCTGGCCCATTCATTCAATGGTATGCTCGAGCGTCTCGAAATATCCTTTCATAATGAACGGGAAGCCAAGGAACAGATGCGCCGCTTCGCTGCCGATGCTTCTCACGAGCTGCGAACGCCGCTGACCTCAATCCACGGTTTTTTGGAGGTCTTACTGCGTGGCGCTGCGGACAACAAAGAACAGTTATACAATTCATTGCGAAGCATGCATGGCGAATCGAAACGGATCAATAAGCTGGTGGAGGATTTGCTGCTGCTCGCTCGGATGGACGGCGCCCCTCAACTGCGGATGACGGATCTGCTGCTCGGTGAGGTCATTTCCGAAATGAAGCCGCATCTGCTCTTGTTAGCGGATCAGCGCAAAGTTACTTTTGATATCTCGTATGGCATCCATGGTAAATATGAACCCAATAAAATCAAACAGGTAATTCTGAATCTGTTCCACAATGCAGTTCAGCATACGGATACAGAATCTGGCACCATTCATCTCTCTTTACATGCTAGAGGAAATGAGGCCATTTTAACGGTGCAAGACAACGGCTGCGGGATTTCTCCAGAGCATATCCCACATATCTTCGATCGCTTCTACCGCAGCGATTCCTCTCGCACACGAAAATATGGTGGATCTGGACTCGGCCTTTCTATTACCAAGTCTATCGTGGAGGCACATCACGGCAAGATTAGTGTAAGCAGCACTCTCGGTGAGGGAACAACGTTTAGGGTTACCCTTCCTTGCGAGGAAGGATTAGCCAAGAGAGAGTAACAACCGTTATAATAGATGATAGACTTAAGCCTATGTCTATGATGCCAGTTTTGCTTCACAAAACTTTGAGGAGGTCAAAAAATGTACGAAATCGCCGTAATTGGAGCCGGTCCTGCCGGTGCAAGCGCAGCCCTGTTCGCCGCCAAGGCGGGCAAAAAAACGCTGCTGATCGACAATGATAAAGGCATGACCCGTAGAGGATGGTTTGAGAACTTTTATGGAATTTCCGAAGTAGGCGGTCCTGATCTCGTAGAAACCGGACATAAGCAAGCCGTCAAATTCGGCGCTGAGCTGGTAGCAGAACAAGCTATTAACCTCACTTCCAGCGGCAATGGATTTGTCATTGAGACCGAAGATGGAATCATTTATGAAGCCAAACATGTTATTCTTGCAACAGGCGCCCTTACCGATCTAGCCGCCAAAGCAGGGGTGGAAACTAAGGATGGTACAGAGCCAAGAATCAAAACAGTTGTCGCTGTTAATCCAGAAGGCAAAACAAATATTGAAGGCATTTGGGCTGCAGGTACCGTTGCCGGAGTAAGTGTACATGCCATTATTACGGCAGGCGATGGCGCGAAGGTAGCCATTAATGTGATTAGCGAGTTAAATGGTACGCGTTACGTGGATCATGATGTACTAAAGGCTTAATAAATGACTGAAAATATAGATCCGGAGACGATTCTTAGGAATCTGTCCTCCGGATTTTTTATATCGCAAAAAATAACTGCACTTGGTGCAGTTATTTCATACTTTAGCCCCCTTTATGACTTTTTTAAGTGTAGTTTATGCAACTTAAAACAGATGGAAAGAGTGTTTCCATTGGATTATGAAGAAATAAGTGTATCAAGTGCAACTAAGTCGATACGTAGCAGTCTGATGCGCTTTTTAATAGTATAAAGTACACTTATTTGTTCATCCCCACCTTCCCTTTAAACGCCCCACGCGCAAAAAAACTGCCCCAAACATCATCCCACCACCGCCGAAGACGATGTTAGGATCGTTTGAAACAGTCTCCTTCAATCACTAGCGTGTACCCCAAGGTAACGCCCCCACTTCTTCACTTTCCTTCAGACTCGCAGCCAGCTTTTGCAAATACGGAACCAGTAATGGACGCAACTCCTCCCGCATCAATCCGACCTCCAGCGTAGCCTGAATGTAGCCGAATTTATCACCAATATCATAACGTTTGCCGATCAAATCCAGGGCCAGCAAACCTTCATTACGGCATACCTCATGCAATGCATCAGTCAGTTGATATTCACCGCCTGCTCCCCGTTCAAGGTTAGCCAGCACTGAAAATATCGAAGACTCCAAAATGTAACGCCCCATAATCGCATGCTCTGAAGGTGCCGTATCCGGGGAGGGCTTCTCCACCAAACCTTTAACTTCATGGACGCCTTGTAGAGAACCGCTTGATGAAATAATTCCGTATTTATGAACCTCCTGCCGTGGTACCTGCTGAACACCGACGATGGTCTTCTCCTCTTGTTCATACAATCGCATCATTTGCAGCAGCGCCGGATCCTCCGAGACCATGATATCGTCACCGAGCAGAACAGCGAAGGGCTCATCGCCAATGAACTGTTCCGCACAAAGGATGGCGTGACCTAGTCCTAGCGGCTCTTTTTGCCTAATGTAATGAATGCTGGCCAGTTCGCTAATCGCTTGGACTTCACGAAGCAGCTCCTCTTTTCCTTTTTCCAAAAGCGTCTGTTCCAGTTCCACTGATTTATCGAAATGATCTTCAATCGACTTCTTGTTGCGGCCCGTCACGATAATGATGCTTTCAATGCCGGATCGAACAGCTTCTTCTACGATATATTGAATCGCCGGTTTATCCACAATGGGCAGCATTTCCTTGGGCTGAGCCTTAGTTGCAGGCAGGAAACGAGTGCCTAAACCCGCGGCGGGAATAACCGCTTTTCTAATCTTCACAACGAATCCCTCCCTTGCATTTATTGACGATGTAGAACTTGCTGCTCACGAACATCCTGCTGTTTCTTACCTTCATAGAACTCTTGAACAATATAGAGCGGACGTCCCTTGGTCTCATCATAAATCCGACCGACATACTCACCCAGAATCCCTAACATAATGAGCACAAAGCCATTAAAGGTCAGTGTGATTCCGATCATCGATGCCCAGCCCTTAACGACTGAATCCGTAAAAATCACCAGATATAGCACATACATCAGATATAGAAAACCAGAGGCCGACAGCAGCATACCAAGGTATCCTGCCAGCTTCAGCGGCTTATAAGAGAAGGAAGTAATTCCATCCAGAGAGAGCTTGATCATCCGTTTCAGCGGATATTTAGTTTCTCCAGCCAGACGTTCATCGCGTTCATATTCAATGGCTTTTTGCCGAAAACCGACCCAGCTGACTAGCCCGCGTACGAACCGATTTTTCTCCGGCAGGCGTTTGAGCTCCTCACAGACTTTACGATCGATGAGGCGGAAATCCCCCGTATCTACAGGTATTGAAATATCGGTTGAATAACGTAGCACTCTATAAAAGAGACTGGCCGTCCACTTTTTGAATAAGGATTCTCCGTTGCGCTTTATCCTTTTGGCATATACAACTTCATACCCCTGCTTCCATTCCGCAATCATGTCCAGAATCAGTTCCGGCGGATCTTGCAAATCGGCATCAATAATGACAACTGCATCCCCTAGGGCGTAATCCATTCCGGCAGTAATAGCGATCTGATGTCCAAAGTTACGAGACAAGTCGATCAGCTTCACACTTTCATCCCAGTAGCTATATTCCTCAATCATTTGGGCGCAATTATCTGTGCTGCCGTCATTCACAAAGATCAGCTCATACACTTCATTAGTTAAACCCATTACTTTTTTGATACGTCGATACGTCTCTTGAATGACCGCCTCTTCGTTAAACATTGGTATAATAATGGAATAGCGCACGTTGGTACTCATGAGCAGCTCCTCCTTAAATTTGAATAATGAAGCGTGCCTGATCTATCTCATAACACGCCTCATAGGATTAACATTCGCCTAGTTTACAGTAACTTTGTATAATGTCCCGCTGTTTCCTCCATCGCTTCCTGCCCAATCGGCTGCTGGAACTTCTGTACCATTCTCTGTGATCCAAGTCGTCAACTCGGAGCTTCCCCCGCGTCCACCACCCATACCACCGCTATTGATCAGGAAGTACTTCACCTTTCCGCTCTCTACAAACGCCTTTAGGGTATCTGGGGTATACACGGTGTCTGAGTTAGAAAATCCGTTCAAAATAACAACCGATGCACCCTTGTCAACGATATAAGGAGCTGCTGTACCATAATCCAATGTAGCAAAAAGATAAGGCTCCCCAGTATTGTTCTCCTCCAAATAGGACAACAGACTCTCATTCGCACTTGCGGCGCTATTACGTCCAAAATTGCTTGGACTGCCTCCCATTCCCCCTCTACCCTCACTACTAGTCGGGCCCGCCTCAGGGGTTTGACTGTTCAAACCATAAGTAATGGGAGTAGCTGCCCAGTAGAGCGGCCCAATTAACAATACTAATACGGCTGCAATGCCTGTCGTATAAATAAAGGATTTCTTCATGCCTTTAAGAACTACCAGTACCAGCGAAACCACTATGCCTGCAGCTAAAATCCCAATGGACCAGCCACTGCCGATCGTATCGTTATAAGGATGAACAATGTACCACTGGAAACCTGCTGTAACCAGCGTTGCGGCTGGCAATAGCCAAGACAGCCAACCAGAGTGCTCGCGATATAGCGTCCAGAGCTTTGACCATCCTGCACCGACTAATGCTGCAACTGGTGGAGCCATCATCACCAGATAATATTGATGGAAGAACCCCGCGATACTGAAGAACCCCATAATGGGCACTAACCACGCTAACCAGAAGAGAGCTTCTTTATGAGCTTGGGTAAAGTTCTTTCTCCGCAGATTGGCGAACAATCCAATAATGCCTAGCAATACGAAAGGCAGCATCCAGCTAGCTTGACCTGACAGTTCTGATTGGAACAGGCGCAGTGGGCCTGCTGTTCCTGTATTGAACATTCCGCCTCCGCTTCCACCGCCATTCATGCCGCCGCGATTTCCTCGCCCGCCGTCGTCGCCACCAAATTGCCGGCCTTGACTGTCTGTTCCACTAGGAGGCTGACCTGGTGCACCTCCATCATCGTCACCAGTCTGGCTATTCGAGGTCGAATTTGTGCCTTGCCGGCCCGAAAATGCTGCACGTCCACCATCAGTGCCACTATTACTGCCTGACCCATTCATAGCTGGCATCTCGCCGTTCATGTTCGGTATCTCACCATTCATAGCGGGCATTTCACCGTTCATGTTTGGCATCTCACCGCCATTCATTCCTGGCATTCCACCGCCACCACCACCTGCCCCACGATCCCCTGTTAATCGGGCAACGCCATTGTACCCAAAAGCAAGATTCAGCACTGAATTGGTACCACTACTGCCGATATAAGGCCGTTTGCTGGCGGGAATCGAATCCACGATCACTGCCCAGGATAAGGAGACCACAAGCAACATTGCTGTGGAAGCTACCAATACTCCCGTCTTCCGCTTCCAATTCACTTTGGCAGCTAAGACATAAAAGAAATAAAAAGCCGGTAGAACCATGTACGCCTGCAGCATCTTCTCGTTAAACCCAACACCGATTAACGCAAATGCGGTAAGAAGGCTACCCAGCTTGTTGCTCTTCGTCCCTTTAAATAGAAACCATGCCGCGAGCAGAAGGGTGAATACAAGCAGCGCATCAATATTGTTCGTTCGGCTGACTGCCGCTGCTACCGGAGTAGTCGCCATGACTAGAGCTGCTATACGTGCTGCCGCTCTGCCAAAGGTAGGCTTCACCAGCAGGTATACAAGTAACACGGAGCCCACGCCGCCGAGTGCCTGTGGCAAAATCACACTCCAACCATGCAGCCCGAAGATAAGCGCGCTAAGTGTCTGAATCCAAAAGGTAACTGGTGGTTTATCCACCGTTACTGAACCCGCGGAATCCAATGAAGCGAAGAAGAAATTATGAAAGTTCTGCAGCATACTTCCCACCGCGGTGGTGTAGTATGTATTCACATAGTGGTCGTTCCAAACTCCATAACCATACAAAAAAGCGGCAAGTAATAAAATGAGCCAAAGTATAAGATCCGAGCTTATTTTTTTGAACCTACTCATCTCCATCCACTCCTATCCTTTGATCGTCTATAATTCCGGCAGTTCTGTGCCCCCGGTTCAAACTTTCTGTAGGTGTATTATTTCACCCTTACCTTAACTCTCAATGAGTCCAAGCTGAATGTTTGCTGAATATACAAGGCCACCAGAACGCAAAAAAAGCCCCACAACTGTGGAGGCTTTCTGTTCAAATCCCAACCCAAGCAAATATTTTAAAATAGACTATTCCATTCTGCCCATAGTAACGAGCTTATTCACCGTATTCCAATTACGTGCTGTAAGCGTCATACCCAATATTCTGTCAAAAGGAACCTTGAAAAGCGGCGACTGGCTCACACTGACCTCATATAACACGTACATCTCTCTGCCGACAAAACGCACTTTATCTGGTCCATCCTCATAAGTGCGCAGTTTATCCAATGCTTCCGCTGAAGGCTCGACTGGTAAAAAAGTAACATACCATCTTTTGAATTCCTCTGGCTCGGAGAGCTGAAAGGGATCGTTAGCGATCACGTTCTCCATCTCAGCCAGTGTACGAATCATAACAGAGACCTCGAAACCAAACACCTCATGAATCTGGCGTTCAATGACTCCAGTAAGCAGACTCTCCGAACCTTCATCACTCTCAAATACAACATTTCCGCTCTGAATATACGTTCGTACATTTTCAAATCCAAGAGTCTGAAACATCGCCTTCAGGTCCAACATTTTAATAATTTTGTTCCCGCCGACGTTAATTCCACGCAGCAGCGCAATATAGGTAGTCATAGAATACACTCCGTTTCTTGTTATGATCAAGTTAGTCCCACGGTTAAGGTCTGCAGACGTTTACGCACTTCTTTTACTAGAAGCTCCTTCTCCGGTGGCGGAAGTCCTTCCACCAGACGCGCAGCAGCGATCGGCAAAATCCAGTGGTCTACGTCCTCATAGGTGAGTCCTGATAAACGGAGATACTCCTGAATATATCCCTTGGTTAATTTCTTTCTAATAAAACCTATCATCATTCTCGATAAGGCAGAGGCTCCAGGGGGCATGGCTCCCATACTGAACATCACTACAGATCGCGCAGCATCGGCCGCTGGTTCTCCCGCCACACCTGTCATCCAGTCGATTACCCAGAGCTGATCATCCATAAGTACATTGTCAGGATGGAAATCTCCATGACATAAATAGGTTCCTTGTGGTAACTTCTCCAGATAGCGCAGGATGGCTGACTTCTCATCTTCACTAAGCATTGGAGCCCCCATGATATTCCACTTCAACATATCCTTCTGCTGTCCAATCTCCTCAGTAATTTCAAGTTTATGCAAATCGTAGTGAAGCCTAGCCATCATTCTGGCATACTTACTAACTTTCCAAGGCTTCTCACCCATCACCTTTAGCAGGGAGGGACCTTTAATTTGTTGAAATACAATACCTTGTCTTGATTGTTCAGAAATGAGTTCAAATGGCTGTGGTGTCCGGACGCGCTGCGAGTGCACAAACTGGCTGATCTTATATTCTCGGCTAATATTCTGTTCTGAAACATCCTCTAGGTACAATTTAAGAATCCTCTGATCATCATGCTGCCAGATCTCCGCTGTTCTGCCTTTCCCAACAAGCTTCGCCTTCATTCGGCAGCCTCCATTTAGTCCAGATTAATGCGGGTAAAATGCTCAACAACCGGAAATGGATCGTAGTAATGGTGAAGTAGCGCCTTCCATTCCTGATACTGGCTGGATTCTCTGAATCCTATGGTGTGATCTTCAAGCGTTCTCCACTTCACAAGCAGCAGATACTTATGATCATCCTCCAAGCAATGTTGCAATTCATGCCCTATGTAGCCTTCGATCGAAGAAATTAAGCTTGATGCCTCCTTGAGGCTTTTTTCAAATTCAGTAGTTAAACCAGGCTTCACTTGCAGCATCGCAGCTTCCAAAATCATAATCAGCATCCTCCAAAGGTTATGTATTTAAAGCATCACGGAAAAATTCATGATAAAAATTAATAATAACAAGCAGAATGGCTAGTGACTCGTTGACCAGCTCTACCTCAAGGCTATGATTAGCATCATCGATTCTATACACTTTTAAATGATGAAGCCCACTAATTTCACCAGAAAGCTGTTCGCTAAATAAAGGGTCGCTTCCGCCATAAATTACAGTCCCACGACTCTGCTGTATCAAAGGGATCGCCTCAGGTAATGGTGTTATATATAGATGAGACGTCTTTTTCTGTATTTCTAGCTCTTCTGCAATTCTCCCTGCTATGACCGAACCCACGCTTTTGCTAATGAATAGAATCTTTTTGTATTCAGGAAGAGATGCAATGGCCGCTTTACATTCCTGAATGAGAATAATCATTTCATCACGCTTAAAACCTACTCTAGCACTCTGGTAGCCATATTCAAGCAGCAGGACATCGCAATTATGTTCCCGAGCTGCTTTGGCCGCATAATCTAGCAGGGGGCGTTCAGCCGAGTAATTTTTACCTGGAAAAATAACAGCCAATGCCTTAGATCCTTGAGTAATATATTTATGTCTAACCTCTCTACCCCAATATGAGGACATAATGATGTTGCTGACGTTCATACCTGTTTCCCTCTTTTCTAAAACAACCATTCTATATATATCTATCATTATAGCTAACTTATGTTTAGTTTTAAAATCAAAGAATTCCTAATCTTTACTAGAGATCAGGAATGTTCGAAAGTAGGTCTATTACTGTGATACCACCTGCTTATTTTTACTTTTACTAACCTTAATTTCAGCACAAATCCACAATATCAACGGAATAATCACCTGAAAAGGAAGCGCATATATTGGATAAATAGTATAGGCAAAATGCTGCATCTCCATAATATCCTTGAAGATAAATCGAGAGAAATAAACCATAATCAATCCCAGCTGAAGCACAACGGATCGGTAGCTCTTCAGATTGAATAATTTAGCGACTCCAACACTAGCCACATATAAACATAAGCTAGCCTTTATGAATATCGTGATGACAAATCCAAGTGCTGATGATGCCTCCATTCGGGTCAAAAAATCCCCTATATTAATCCGACTAACCGCTACATAAGAGGGGAAGTATAAACTTTGAACAATATCAGGATTGAGAATCAGCAAATTCCGCAGAGAAACGAGCAAAATCACCCCACCAGAAATCAGCAATCCGCTTAGCAGAATCTTTTTGGCTGAGTCTTTTGCCGGTAAATGACTAAATACGCCCATAAAAAGAACAATTTCAGCAAAAGGAAAAGTAAATGATCCAAATGTATCTGCAAATATTGGTGACCATCCACTGGCAAGAAAAGGCTTCAAATAGTGATACTTGAGCTTGGGAATGGCTAAGATTTCAATAAATAGAACCTCAGCTAAAAGAAGCAGCAGAAATAGCTTAGCACATCTCCCAATCACCTCAATTCCTGCCTTAACCACCCAAATACATAACAGACCTACGCATAACATGGGTGCAATCATAGGCGTCTCTGTCAAGGCAACCGTTTTACTAAATTCCCCAAAATTCCGTAGAACGAGGGCCCCCATATGCAGCGCGTACCATATATACATACAAGAAACTACTCTCCCAAAGATAGATCCAAATACGATGATCAATATATCAAATAGATTCTTACCCGGAAAAAGCACATGAAATCTGGCGTATATAAACAGCAGGGGAACCGTTAAAGATATGGCAAAAAGTAGAGCAATCCAGCTACTGTTGCCCGATTTCCCCGGCAGACCCATGAATAGTGAAGTCCCAATAATAAATAGAACAACAATACTTATAGAATGCCCTGTGGGTATGATCTCTTTTTTCATGCTTAAATCTCCTCTTGGACTTGTAACTAAAATAACTTGCTGATCCAGCTTACAATTAAAGGTGAAGGACTAGGAAGCTGCCATTTCATGGCCAATGCAAAAGCAATACAGAAAGAAAACAGACATAGTGTACAACACACATAAAAATCCCGTTTTATCCCTTGCTTTAACAATCCGTAAGGATCCATCAATACAACAAAAAAGTAGATCAACACAACGATAACAACCAATTTTATCACCTATTCTTGATGGATCTGGATAGATCTTGAGTTTTGAGCACTGCTCTCAATAATTACTGTTGAATTTACAACCACATCTAGATCAGAGAATTCCCGCTCCCAATCTTTATCTAGCTCGGTCCAGGTCTTAGGCATATTCTCAAAGATAATCTCTCCGAATCCAAAAATATCGGAATGATATTCCTGCTGCAACTTCTTAATTACAGAGAGAATATGCTTCTGTAATTCCTTAGCGGCACGCTTCTCTATAACATTCTTACTATTCAGACTAGTGAATCCTTCAGTAGTCATTACCTCATCAAGCCCGGTATGTGTGACCATATTTATCTGTAATTGGAGCTTACCGTTTACCCAAACAGGCTTTAATTTTGTTTTATTGGAAAAAATCTCAAGTGTGAAGTCGGGGGCTCCCTTTTCGTTATTCACGGTTAACACCCCACCCTTTATCTCATCTTTAATAAACAACATGTACTTGGTCTCTTCGCCACTCAGTTTGCCAATCATTTTGTCCATTTTGAATATAGCAGTTCCACTAACACGCGGATTTTTCTGACCATTTTTTTCGTGAATATAAATAAGAGGAGCTATAGCACAATCCCCGGGCGTCTCCAGCTTTTCAATGAAGTCCCAAATCTCCACAACCGGGGCCGTACTAACATTTTGTTCAATTGCCATCTGCTGAGCAAGACCATAAGACATAATAGTTTCTGTTGAGCTATTCAAATTAATTACTTCCTGAGCCGTCTTCTCTTTAGAAACAAACACGTATACATCCGATCGAGTTTCTGTATCTCTGTTGTACCAATCAATCACTTTTACAACCCCTTCCTTCGCTATCTCCTCACTGAGGATGATCGCCTTGGAATGACTCCAAAATAGTTTCTTTCCCGTGATTGAAATCATGCTTCTTACAATATCAAACATCGTTTTTCCTGAAAGACTAACCATCTTATAACCCGCTTGACTAGATTTCATCCCCTCTTTCGTATCCACAATTTCGACCGTTGCTAGTAGCTTCCCGTCAGAATCCTTATCGATGCCCACGCCTGCTACAACTGCCCTATCTTCAATTTCGGCGTAATCCCAACAACCCAAGGTACTTACCAGAAGTAATAGCGATATACAAGCTAGCAACCCTTTTTTGATTTTTTTCATGACCGATTCCTTACTTTATTGGTCGCTTTTCTCTTTCGGTTACGCGCTCCAATCATCGCCGGACGTAAATACATATGCCACCACGGCGCCCTTATAGCTGTATCCTTAATGTCCTGCGGATGAATAGAACCTACTCCAAGCATGTACTGAACCCCAAAGGAACGTAAACTCATCAAATGAATCACTAAACCGATCACACCCAAAAAATACCCATATAATCCCAGAAAAAAGGTTACGAACAGCAAAAGCGACCTTACTACGATTAGAGGACCTGTCAGTCTTGGGTTAAGCAAAGCCATAATTCCTGTTAAACCCACTACAATAATCATAGGAGCGCTAACGATTCTCGCTTCCACAGCCGCCTGACCCAGTACAAGCGCACCTACGATGCTAATCGCCTGACCAATGTAGGTCGGTATTCGTTCTCCTGCCTCTCGCAGAATTTCAAATATCGTTAGCATGAACAAGACCTCCACCACAGTTGGAAAAGGAACGGCTACTCTCGACGTTGAAATACTAAGTAACAACATGGTAGGCAGCATTTCCTGACTATAGGTAACCAACGCTACGTACAAAGCAGGAATACTAATAGACAAAAAGGCTCCAAGTACCCTTATCATTCGGTTAAACGAACCAAAGTAATAGTTAATATAATAATCAGCACTGGCCTGAAAATTCTCCACAAACAAATAGGGCACTGTCATTGCATAAGGACTGCCTTCCATTAATAAGGCAACTCTACCCTCCATAATTTTGCTTACTACAGAATCAGGACGTTCTGTGCTTCCCGTCATTTCAAAGGGTGAAAAGGGTTCATCTCGAATAAGCTCCGAAAGAATAGACGTATCCAATACAACATCTATGTCTACCTGTTGAATTCGGTTCTGCAGCTCTTTAATAACATCCGGTGAGGCCAAACCTTCGATATAACAAATACAAGTTTGTGTTTTGGAGCGAGTCCCGACTTGACCATAAATAATCTTTAAGTCCGGACTTTGCACTCTTCGGCGAATGAGCGTCAAGTTTACAAGCAGCGACTCTGTAAAACCTTCTCGCGGACCCTTTACACTTTTTTCCGTCACAGGCTCCGCGATGGCCTTCGTTTCCCACCCCTGCGCACTAATGTTAAGCGCACCCGCAAAGCCATCCATCAGAAACAAAGTTTTTCCGGCTACGACCGCGCTAACCATCTCATCCAAACTCGTAGAGCAGACCACATCGCTAATGTTAATAACCAGCGTCCGAATTTTCTCCATCATTTCAGCTGTATTCCCGCTATCCATTGCCGTAAAATCAAAATCCATTAGAGGCTTTATCACCCCGTACTGGATCATTTCCCTGTCTACCATTCCGTCTACATAGACTAATCCGCAGCGGATGTCGTCACTATGGATATTATTTATCACCCTTATTCTAAGTGTTCCATCATCCTTGAATATTTGTCGAAACAGATTCATCATTTCATCTAGTGACGTACTCGGAGTCTGCCCAGACGTCGTATTTTTTAGGGAATCTTTGCGGATACCATCTGCTGTCTGTTTCTCCACAGTAGTCACTCCTGTCACAATAGTTTCCTAGAAATTATCCCCCATCTCACTAAATACTATCCGCCAAAATTATACTGTAAAGAGATCAACTTCTTCGCAAAGGAGAGTAAAGTCCATCCGTTAAAATAAAAAAAAGCCGCTTTAGCAGCGGCATGTTGAATGTTTATGATTGTAATGATCATCTGGTATAATTTGATGAAAATAAGAGATAGGAGCTCCCTATGACACCATTTACAGAACAAGTGATTCGTATCATACAATCTATACCTGAAGGAAAAGTGATGACTTACGGAGGCGTTGCTCGTGCGGCAGGAAGCCCAAGAGGCGCAAGGCAGGTAGTTCGTATCCTTCACTCCATGAGTAGAAAATATAAGCTTCCCTGGCATCGGGTTATCAACGCCAAAGGAATGATCGCCTTGACTGAAGATGAATCCAACTCCCTCCAGAAGCTTTATTTACAGGAGGAAGGGATTATTTTTAATGAAAAAGGTGTGGTAGATCTGAAGCAATACCAATTTGATCCGGAATTTATGGATTAACCACGTATGTGCTTAGCGCCCCTTCCTCTTTCACTGGTTCCAAGACCATTCAGCAAACAGTACATCGTAGCGTAGATAACCAGCAGTACAAACGCAATGAACAAGCTGAAAAATACCGACTGTCGATTCAAGCTGTCCATAACCAGTTGGTACAACTGATGCCGGTCCGTCAGTACATCCCAGCTATTCAGCCTGTAGACTCGGCCAAGCAGGACACCATACCCCCCAAGTACACATGCTGCGAATACGAATATCCAAGAGAACAGCAGGCTGCTCTTGCGATAAACAACCGTCTGGAACTGGTATAAAGAGAAGAACCCGGTCAACCAGCCGCTCCAAGTGAACAATAAGAGGGTGACCAGATCATACCAATACCGATTCTGAATGGTGCCATCCACGATATATCTGCTTTTTCTTATCGTCAGATGCACCAGATCCGTCATGAGATAAGGCGCGTTCGGAAAGAACAGCAGCCAAGCGACGCCTAGCGGAACAAGCAGCAATCCACCTATCTTCCTTTTATCCAGTTCATAAGCAGCCATAGAGAACAGGAACGGAATCCAAGCCAGGAATAAATTCCAGAGTAAAAATGCATAAAACGAATCCGTCTGTAGTGACACTACACGATATACGGCCAATGTCGCCACAGACAGACCTGCCAAGAGCATAAACACCTTCGGATAATTCAATTCCTTCATGAGCTTATATTCTCCTTATCGAGATAGTTTACATTTAACTTATACCCAATTGTACAAATTTGGCATTCCCAAGTCCAATCTCAAGCATAAACGCCTTTGTCGTCCTTATTATGACGATAAGCGTTTAAGCGAGAAATATAAGGATAATATATGATGTGAAACTTAAATTCTTATATTTGAACAGAAAAACCCGGACGCAAAAACGTCCGGGCTGACTCTTATCTATTTCACTCAAAGACCACTATTTAGTTCAGGTGCAATTACAGGTTTCTTGCGCCCTTTCAGACCGCGCACACTTCCCGCCTCTTCCAGAGAGGAGAACGCTGTACACTCCCTAAAAGCGGCATGGCTACATCCAATACACTTGTTGTAATCGATGCTGTTAAGTGCGTCATTAATGGCTTCCCCGGTGTGCGGATAAAACTGAGCCTCACCTATGGTACTATATAGTCCAGTTCTCTTGAGTAGCTCAAGCGGCTGTGGCTGAATACCTGAGATCATAAGTTTCCCTCCAACAGCTTGTAAATGCCGCACAAGCTCTGCTAAATTGGATTCTCCAGTGGTATCCATGAAGGGTACTTTCCCCATCCGCATTAATATAATTCTAGGTTGATCTGAACCATAGCTTGGCATAGTGTCATCGAATCGATAAGCAGCGCCAAAAAACAGTGGACCTTCCACCGTGTAAATTCCAATTTGCGGACAGTCATGACTCTCCGTAACCATATGTGCCTCTACCTTAACGGACTTCGGATCAGGCAGCACTTTGGCTACCAGATGAACCTCTCCCATTCGTTTCACAAACAGAATAACCGCAAGAATTAATCCCACCTCTACAGCCAGCGTTAAATCTGCAAATATCGTTAACAAGAAGGTGATGAATAACACCAAGGAATCGCCGGTCTTGATCTTAAGCAGATGAAGGAACTCTTTGCGCTCACTCATATTCCAAGCTACTACCATTAAGATCGGTGCCATCGCAGCTAAAGGAATACTGGAAGCATAGGGTGCGAGCAACAGGAGAATTAGAAACACCACAACACCGTGAACGATCCCCGAGATCGGAGAAACAGCGCCACTCTTGATGTTCGTCGCTGTTCTAGCAATTGCTCCTGTCGCTGGTATGCCCCCGAACAATGGAGCAGCAATATTTGCGATCCCCTGACCGATCAGCTCTCGGTTACTATTATGGCGGCTGCCTGTCATTCCATCCGCTACAACAGCGGATAACAATGACTCTATAGCACCTAGCATTGCAATGATAAATGCCGGACGAATTAGCAGGGTAATTCGTTCCCAAGTAATGTCCGGAAATCGAAAGCTCGGTAAGGTATTAGGGATTTCTCCGTAAGCAGAGCCAATCGTAGTCACTTTGCCGCTAAAGAATAACGCAGCAATCACAGTCGCGCACAGAAGACCTACCAATGATCCAGGCACCTTCGGAGCGAATCGAATCGCTAGGATAACGACGGCAAGACAAATCACGGCGGTCAGAATACTGTATCCATTCATCGTCGATAGATGAAGCCCTATTTCTTTCATATTATTTACAAAGCTCTCATGCCGTTCTATATTCCTTAGTCCAAGGAAATTAGCGATCTGCCCGGTGAAGATAATGACCGCTATCCCTGCTGTGAAACCAATCGTTACTGGCCTCGGAATAAACTTAATCAATACACCCAGCTTTAATAACCCCATGAGAACTAGAATAACCCCTGCCATCATTCCAGCGATAAGCAAGTTCTCATAGCCATACTCCATCGCAATGGCAAACAAGATAGGAATAAAAGCACCTGTTGGCCCACCAATTTGAAATTTTGATCCTCCGAACAATGAAATACATATTCCGGCAACGATTGTCGTGTAAATGCCATACTCCGGTTTTACACCAGATGCAATAGCAAATGCCATCCCCAAAGGAATGGCAATAACACCAACGATTGTTCCCGAAATCAAATCCTTGCGAAATGCATTCATGTTGTAGCCTTTATATCGGCCCCACCCTGTCATGATCAAACCTTCTTTTCTTTAAATATCTGATTATTTGAATATAAGAAGAACATTACTCTAGGACGCAACTGTTGTCAACGCCAAAATAATGTTATTCCTTTATTCTCCGCGCATACCTTCGAGCAATGAAATGGTATTCACCAGATGGTTATCAAATATTTGTTTAGCTACGGCCAGAAGATCTTTAATTAGAGGATCACGTAACGAATAGATCACAGTGGTACCTTCTTTTACACTGGCTACAACATTCTTAGCGCGTAAAACAGCTAACTGCTGGGATACAGCAGAACCTTCTGATCCTAGAATGGCTTGTAGCTCATTCACATTCTTCTCACCTTCGCTGAGCAGTTCCAGTATACGAATTCGCATCGGATGAGCCAGCGCCTTGAAGAATTCGGTCTTAAATTGCTGAATTTCGGTGTTCATAGACTTCTACTCCTCATAGCTTACTTCTGATTCTAATGTCATCTTTGTATGTTATCTTAGTCCCTGATAAGCGTCAAATACTCAAGGGGTAGATGCTCACATTACGAACCTGTACTTCTACAAACACACCAAGCGCCATAGGCTCACCGAGACACTCGAACATCACTAAACTTTCACCTATTCGCAAAAATCCTGTTCCGTCCTCTTCAATATTCTCCAGCACACCGGTAAAAACAACCTTATCTCCCTCTAACCTTGTATTGAACTCACTAGCAGGTGCAGGCAGAATATCCACCCATCTCATCAGCAGCTCCGAAAGCTCGAATTCCACATCTGTTTCCTTATCTGGCTCCACAGGAGCTCCGCACCAGATCCCCCGACCCTCGCCAAACTCTGTGCGAAAGAATACCTCATCCTTTTTCATGCCACTCTTTGTAATTTTGATTTTCATAGCTATTATTCCACCTTGATAATTTATAACGATCATTATACATGACAATGAACCGATATTATCAAGTGTAATTCTGAGTAACTTTATTCAGATACATACTAGGATGCAGCCAAGGATGCTTAAAGAACTCACTTTTCTTCGTAATTCTCCGTGAGACACCCAGATCATAATCGATCATAGACTTTATCCGCGCTGCGAATGCCTCCCCTTTCACCAGTATTCCCAGCTCGAAATCGTGGCAGGCGCTTCTCTCATTGATGTTGTAGGAGCCATGAAATACCGCCCGTGATCTATGGTCATAGGTTATTTTCCAATGTGAAAAACGACCTGTGAAGCTGTAATCATAAAAGGAAACCCCATTGAGAAACGGCTTATACATATTGCCTCGTACCGCCGCAGTATTGGTAGGATGATCATTAACCTTCAGCGGATTGCAGATGCTCAGATGACAGGAACAGTCTGGCCCCAGCTCCCCCAGCCGATCCCAAAACTCTTGATCAATCAAATAAGGATTTACAATCACCGTCTCCTCAGTCGCATAGGTAATTAAATTCAAATAGTATTGCTGAATTAAGTTAACTGGATTACCCGGAAAGCTTGCAAACAGTGTACATTCTTCCTCCCCAAAATGATAATTTACATTCGGATGGTAGAAGGCATCATCCACGTCAAAATGATCACCTCCCAGAAGTAACCAACGGGAATGAAACTTAGCATTTAAAGGCTGCGCCGCCGCGCCACGGATCCGGAAGCAGCCATCATGCCACTCCTCTTTTTTACTAGGAATCCCCTGTAGATGTCCTTCTATACTGATCGAAGAAGATGCCTGAACAGGCGTCACGTACGTGTATTGATCTCCAATATTCAGGCTGCCAATAATAGAGGTTACCCCATCAATGACCATAAACTTCCGATGATCAATGACATTCAGCCCAGTGATTTCAACGTCCTCTTGTACTTTATCCTGTAAGAACAGGATACTTTCCGGTACGCCTTGTTGCTTCAGCGCCTTCCGCTTCACACGCCATTCTACGGCTGTATAATAAGAATTGAAGGTATTCAACAGCTTAGCTCCTGCATTCTCGAGCCTTTCAGAAATCTTGGAAAATTGACCAAACGCCAGATTGTTCTCATACCCTAAAGCTGTCAGCGCGTAATTGACCATGATCCGTACCTTCACCCCCCGTTTAAGGGCGTGAAATAATTCATCTGCAACCAGATTGCCTGAATGGTCATTAAAGAAGAGCATCACGGACAGGTGAATATAATGCTGTGCCTTCTTTATTTCTTCTAGTATCATCCCTAGGCACTCGGGTCCATTCACGTAAGGATCTACTTGGTTATTCCATGTGGTTTGTGGGGCCAGAGCTTTTAGCTTGTCTGAATCTAATCTGTCTAATACTTCAGTAAGTTGTCCCAGCAATCTTGGGCTAAAGCCAGGAACCTGAAATAGCTGCTCACCCTCCGTAATGACTCCGCCAATGGACTGTCGGTATGCTCTAGCCGCCTCCAGGTCGATCCCCATTAGTCTGCGCTCCGCCTCTTCTCCTGCTTCGCCCATAATGCGGGCAAGTGAACCGCCTGATAAATAATAGTTCACGATATCGATCATATTTTTCTGTATTTCCATATGTAAGATCCCCTATCTTTATTGTGAGTGCACATGTATCAAGGTAAGGATAGATACCCTTGAACTCCTCCTTATAAACGGGGAACATAAAAAACAGGAATGCCCCGCAGCCATGGCTATGGAACATCCCTGTTTAAGATCAACCAGGATTTACTAAGAATCGAGATAACTTATTTCACTTGCTCTGCGCTAAATACTTTTACGTCTAGTGGCGCAGCCAAGAATTCACCAGCTTTAGCTGAGAACGCGGTAAAATGAGCGCTCGTATTGTGGCTGGATACGGCTTCAGCGTCGCGCCAAGTCTCCACCATAATAAATGAGTTTGCTTCTCCAGCATTCTCATACAGCTCGTATGAGAGATTTCCTTCTTCAGCGTGAGTAGCTGTGAGAAGTGTTTTGGACTCCGCCAAAAACTGCTCGCGACGTTCCGGATTCACTTTAAGTACTGCATGGATAATGATCATTGTATTTTCCTCCTAAGGAATAAAGTATTATTTCCACTCAGCAATTTTATCGATAGGCAAACGGACAGATGGGTAACCTGCATCAACAGCCTTACCGATGGAAAGCAACATTACAGGAACATAACGATCTTTTTCCATGCCAAACGCTTCTGCGATTTGATCTTTTTCATAACCGCCGATTGGGTTTGTATCGTATCCATGTGCACGGGCAACCAGCATCAATTGCATTGCAACAAGAGCACCATCAATAAGCACAGTATCTTTGTTAACTTCACGTGGCAAGGTAGCAAAGTGAGCAGATAATCTAGTTAATTGGTTTTCTTTTACTTCAGCAGGCATTAGTCCACGTTCAACAGCTGTGCCATAAATCTCCTCCGCATAGTCGAAATTGTTCAAATCACCAAAGATGGCAATCATAGCTGCAGAGGTTTCAACTTGTACGCCATTAAAGCGAGCAAGAGGAGCTA
The DNA here is from genome assembly GCF_037972555.1 of Paenibacillus sp. FSL R5-0744. NCBI lineage: Bacteria > Bacillati > Bacillota > Bacilli > Caryophanales > Paenibacillaceae > Paenibacillus > Paenibacillus sp. FSL R5-0744. Next base: position 609,149 of record NZ_CP150228.1, on the reverse strand, counting down.
AAGTAGCTTTTGCTTCTTCACTTTCAATGACAAGAAACCGCCAAGGCTGCATGTTTACAGAAGAAGGTGCAAGAGTCGCTTCCGTAAGAATCTGAGTCATCTCTTCTTTGCTGATCTTAACGGATGGATCATATTTGCGGATAGAGCGGCGACCCGTAATAATTTCTTTAAAATCATTGGTTTGTGTTTGTGTAGCGTTCATATGTGTATTTCTCCTTTGAGTGTGTGATTTTGGTAGTTACAACAGATTGATATTAGATTGCAGACGATTAAGCATATCTATGAGCACTTTTCGCTCCTGATCGTTAAATCCAGTAAGCAGAGTAGCGACAAATCGTCTCTTCTCTTCGCCATATTGAATCATTCTTTCCCGCCCTTGATCCGTTAATGAGACCAATGTAACCCTGTTATCTGCGGGGTTGTTGCGGCGAGTGATCGTACCACTCTCTTCCATCCCTTTCAAGTGCCGAGTGACGGCGGCCGCATCTATATCCATGCCCTTTTGCAGCGTAATTTGGCTGACTTCATCCACTTGGAATAGTTCATGCAGGAGGCGAAGCCGTGTGGGGCTAATGCCAGCACATCGTTCGAATTTCAGACAGATTCCCTTGTTTAATGCCTGCAGCAGTTCAAATATGCGGTCTTCCTCAGGATAGTGCTCCGTCAAAATATACCTCCTTTATAAATTTAATTGCATGCAATTGTTTTGTATAAAATTATACTAACTGATAATCATTGACCCGTCAACTAATATATCAAATCATTTTTTAAAAATCAACATTGCTTATCCTCTTATGGTGCTATAGTCTTGAACAAAAAGGAGGAATCCTATGAGAATCTCCCTGATTCAGCTGGATATAGCATTTGGCAAACCCGATATGAATTATGCTGCTGTAGCAAATAAAATTAGTGTAGCTGCCGCCACAGTCCCCGACTGTCTTATTCTCCCTGAGCTTTGGACCACTGGCTATGATCTGACCCGACTAGAAGATATTGGTGATCCAGAAGGAGAAATTACCAAGGAATTCATCTCCAGATTAGCCAGACAATACAACATCAATATCGTCGCTGGTTCAGTCGCTAGCAGGAACGCCTCCGGTGTAACTAATCGTATGTTTGTATTTAATCGAACTGGAGAACTCGTTGGCGAATACAGTAAGCTACATTTGTTTCAGCTAATGGATGAACATCTATATTTGCAGCCTGGAGAAGACAAAAGCCTCTTCACATTGGAGGGCACGTTATGTGCCGGATTAATCTGTTATGATATCCGATTTCCAGAATGGGTTCGTGCCCATACCGCACAAGGCGCAGAAATCTTGTTTGTCAGTGCAGAATGGCCATTATCCAGGCTGTCACATTGGCGTGCACTACTGATCAGCCGAGCGATCGAGAACCAATGTTATGTAGTAGCCTGCAACCGTGCAGGAAGCGATCCTAACAATACCTTTGCTGGGCATTCTATGATAATTGATCCTTGGGGAGATATTTTATGTGAAGCTTCTGATGGGGAAGAAATCCTAACGGGGGATATCGATTTACATATGGTGCGTCAAATTCGAGCACAAATCCCGATTTTTGCAGACAGACGTCCGGACTTATATGATTAAAAAGAACGTAACAGATGCTGGCCTCTCGCCAGATTTCCGTTACGTCCTTCTTAACGATGCTCAATATCCATTTATCCTTGGGCATAACGTTCATGCAGAACTCGCGCAGCATCCAGAACACGCGGATCTTCATAGTCTAGGAAATATCCGGTCTCCTGCTGTAGCCTGTCAGAGGATTTAAGCACCAATCCACGGTGGGCTAATGCTTGTCTAATACCTTCGGCAAATACTTCAGTCGCATTCGGTCCACCTAGTTCGCCAAGCCCAGCGATCGTCTCTGGACGAACCCGTGGATAAGATAATGCTGAGTCTCCTCCAGAGGCTTGCTCATAAAATTTATGAATGAGTTCACCACGTTCCTGTCCCGAACCCGAAACCACTACAAATGCATGTACGAAATAGGCATTATTTTGTCTGCGCTGAGCAATGCCGCAAAATTTCCGCCCACCGATCGCCAAATCGAAGTCCCCCGGGCAGTAAGAACCAACAATTTCACCAGCCTCAATTCGAGCCGCAGCCTGTGGATGACTCATAGCAACTGCCTCAGTGATCAGAGAAGCCAGAAGCCTAAAGTCATCATGAAAGTCCAGCTTTCCGCGTCCTTTGGGGAGAACTAGCGAAACATTAACAATTCCATCATCCAGAGGCACCGCAGCACCACCGGAATGTCTTACCGCTGTACGAATTCCTTGCTGCTCCAACTTAGCCATCGCTTGAGCCGCGTACGGAAGCTTGCTGTCCCGTAGGCCCAGCACAACACCCCCGGAATGACTCCATAGGTGCAGACTAGGAGGAACAAGTCCCGCTCCGACATCCCTACAAAGGGTCTCTTCAAAGGCGAACGGGATCAACATCTCCCCGATGCCCCCTGCTTTCTCATCTATCCTGTCATCCTTTAAGATTAGATGCTGGAAAAGTCCCATTTCTGCAGGAAGTCCGATGACTTCTTTACTTCTATTAACAGATCCATTGATCATTGCATCGTATTCCCGAGTATCCACCGATTCCCCTCTTTCCCGTATTATCCGTAATATTGTAATCGTTCTGCCTCGCTAGTGCGAAATCAGAATTGAAATGAGGTTATGATAACGCTATCCTTATAGTATACGAACATACCCCAGCTCGAATAGGGGGTAGCCTTAGGTTCATGCTATACACAACGTTAAGGAGTGATGCCGCATGACAGTGGAAGTGATGAAGGAACGACAGTTAACCAAGACAAGACAATGGGAACAGGCACTTAACCTGCTGTATATTGATTTCTGGGATTACTGCCATGATGCAATTAGCAAATTTGATGACGAGGACATTCACCAAGCAAGATTGAACTGCCGCAAGCTGTTAACACTGCTTTCCATTCTCGACCCTGGTCATACTCTAGGGCTATACCCCCTATTTGAAAAAGCCCAAAAGAGATTAGGCAAGGTCAGAGATGCAGACGTTCTGATTGAATCGTTCAAGACTAAACGTAAACACGCCAAGGAAAACAGCGATACAAAGACAGCAGAACTGTTGAAGGCTGTGATCGACCACCAAAAGGACAAGCGCAAAACTTATCGTAAAAAGCTAGCCGATAAGCTGCCTAAGCTAATCAATGAGGATCTGGATGAGAAGTGGAAAGCTTTTCTAAGTGAACAGCTAGAGGCCCTGGTAGCGAAAAAAGATGCCAACGTTGTCATGCGCGAACTTGAGGTAGCTTACGAGCAGAAGAAAAAAGCTTGCAAGGCTATATTTCGTGGACAAGATGCCGAATCAGAAGCAGCCTTCGACTCACTGCATGAGCTGAGGATGGCTGCTAAGGAACTGCGATATACCGCTAGTGCAGCCTCTTTTGCGTTAAATCAGAAATTTCATGCCCATGAGGAAATATATAAGCAGATTCAAGATCAACTCGGGCTAATTAACGATAAACGCCTATGGCTGGAAACACTAAATGCTATTGGGCGAGAAGAGCTGAATGTCGGCAAAAAAACATGGAATACCTTTACTGAAGAATTAAAAACCGAGGTACTCGATGCACTGCACCAAAATGATGTCATACCGCTCACACATCAAATAAAGTAACTCTGAATCTTTTATAACCTCTTTATTCAGCCGTTGTATCTGATGCGCCGTATTCTTCTATATTCACATTTACTTCATAGGTAATCGGAATTTGGCTGAAGGTTTCGTCCCAGTTATCCTTGACGCTCCGCCATACGGCTGGATGCTGATTATGTAGACTGGTGCCGAAACCGGCAGCTTCGGTATGCAGTTCCTTCTGCATTTTTGTTACAGTAGTTTGCACCAATTCTAGGACACGCTTCTGCAGCAAAGCTTTATCCTTCTTTACAATTCCGTCATGTAATTTCTTCGGTTTCTCGGCAAAGACCTCGGCATATCTACCTGTAGATTTTATTTTCACGTTAAAAGAGATCTGCCCATTGTTCACATTAGCTTTGATCTTGCTATGCATGGATTTCACCTCATAGGTTAAGAGGTCATTGGTATCCGGATTATACGTCTTAAGCACTCCTCCTAACCCCTTTCCGGTCAGCCAAGCCATCCCCTCCAGTTCCGACTCATCCAAAAATCCAACAAGCTTCCCCGTTGTCCCTTTGATTACACCTGCTCCTGATAGCTTTGTCTCCTGATCAATAGCGATAACATTTTGCAATAAGAAGCTTTTCTTTCCTTGCAATGGGCCAACTACTTTTGCCAAAGTTACCGGCTCCCATATCCCCATATTCCGGTCTCTATTATTGAAGATGCCTTCAAGTACAAAAGCAGGAGTCTGACCCGGTAGTGCATTTTCCAATACATCTTTGGCCATTCCCTTGCTGACAAATAACATAACACTCGGACGAATATCATTATCCCGAGTAAAGAAATCTATGATTTTAGTAAGGTTGTTGGAACGCGCGAGTTTTTCACTAATCACAATAACCTTTAAATGATGACCAATCGGAGTGCGTCTAGTACGCAGTGAAAGCTGCCGCATCGCTTCAAAGATAGAATCGCTAGTTTCACTCATATTATAGTAATTCTTAAAGGAGGAGGAAGAGGAACTGGCAGAAGACTTCATAACAGCCCCTCCCGACCCCTGCGGAATCGTAAATTGATAGGTGCTTATTATTTTTGTAGGCTTCGTATGATTCTCCCCTTCAGACTTAGCTATTTCCTCGCCTCCTGACTCCTCCGCACTGTCTAGTGCAACACCAATCTGCATGTTTAACTCCTCAATCGGTGTGCTGCTCCAGCAGCCTGATAACAGAGAACACAGTACAGAGAGTACGATCCACAACCTCCATTTTTTCATGAAGCAGCCCTCCGGAAGTAGGTGATGATTAATAATGGTAAGGGAAGCAAACCGAATAAAATAAGCATACAATCACCGATGCCTGATCCTAAAGCAAACAAAGCATTCACATTGGGAGGAATCCTAGAAACTATATAAACAACAGGAAGTAACGCCAATAAACAGCTTTTGAAGTTTCTATGAATGATTTGAGACAAGCCTAACGCCGCTGCATAAATCGCAACACAAAAGGTACAAAAGATCTGCATAATCCAGATCACCAACAACAACGACTCAAACCTCTCAAAGATGAGATAGTTCACTTCAAAACTTCGTACAAGATCGAGAAACGGCCAGGTTCTTGTGAGAACTCCATCTATAGAAAAGGCACCTATAGTCGCTACAACTGCCAGGACATAAAATATCGTCGATATACAAGTTCCAGCTATTATTACCTTCACTGCTTTTTGGGGCTTGTCCATAAAAGCAACAACGAACAGCATTGCTTCTCCAGCTGTAAAGGTCAGGATGGTTGGCCTAATCCCTTTCCATACGGGTTCCAATCCGTTTCCAAGGACGGGAAGCAGGTTATTGAGGTCGAAAACTTCGAAACTAAGCAGACAAACTCCTAGAAACACTGTCCAGGTGATCGGAACAATAAGTCTGCACATGCTAGTGATCGCATTAATTCCTCCTCTGCATAAATAGAAGGCAATCCATATAAAAGCAGCCACTATCGCCCAAGGAGGTGTTCCTTCCAGTAGAAAAAAAGAGGTCACTTCCTGCACCGAACGTATCTCAAAACCGGCGATACTGAGAAAATATCCAATGACTCCTATTGAGAGAACCATTCCGAGTGGCTTGCCGATGATCTTCCCGATATATTGAAAAAAAGTTTGGCCTGGGAAGCGTTGACTAAGCTTCACTATGATCAATCCGAACAGAAAGGAGATTACTCCCCCTAACAAAATACTTATCCATACATCTGGACTGCCACTGGCCTCTACAATGGTCCGAGGAAGCGTAAGCACCCCTGCCGCAATCGTATAATTGGCTAGAATGACCGTCGCTTGAACAGCAGTAATTCGGTCCTTTACATCGGGGCTCATGTTCTCTTCCTCCTTCACCTAGACTTTTCACCCTTTACGCAAAGGGTCTTTTGGTTTCAACAACGTAGGCCGCCCGGTTAAAAATTGCAAAGGCATACGGAATATAAAATCTTTCCAATTGACTGTCTTATTCGGGACTGCCAGACCAAGATAGGGAATACCAAAGCTCTTCAGCTTAATTAAATGACTACTAAGCAAAAGAAAAAACAGTACCACTCCGTATAATCCAAAGATTGCTGCAAAAAACATAGCTGCAAACCGGAGCATACGAAGCGTCATCCCCGCACTATACATTGGCATAGAGAAGGAAGAAACAGCCGTAATTGATACTACAATGACTAGGATTGGACTCACGATTCCAGCTTCTACCGCGGCTTGGCCAATGATCAAACCGCCGACAATTCCCATCGCCGGACCGATAGGTTTAGGTAAGCGAAGTCCAGCCTCCCGTAAGATTTCAATCGAGGTCTCCATAATCAATGCTTCGATTAATACAGTGAAGGGAACGCCTTGCCTGGAGGCGATAATGGAAATAGCCAACTTCGTTGGAATCAATCCTGGCTGGAACGAGAGGAAGGAAATATATAGTGCTGGCGCAAAAAGTGATATCGTTGCCGCAAAAAAACGCAAAAGACGTAGCAGCGACCCTACCATCCAGCGATCGTTATAATCCTCTGGAGATTGCAGTAACATTCCAAAGGTCACCGGCATAATCAAAGCGAAGGGAGTACCATCAATTAAGATAGCTACTCTTCCTTCCAGAAGTGCTGCCATTACGCGGTCCGGTCTTTCTGTATTTTGAATTTGCTGGAAGGGACTATAACTATTATCTTCAATCAATTGCTCGACATAACCAGATTCTTGAACATCATCTATATCTATCGTTTTTATTCTTCGTTTAACCTCTTCTACAAGCTCATCATTCGCAATATCCTTGATATAGGTTAAGATGAGTTCCTTCTGCATTCTCTTTCCTACAGTAAAAGAAATCATTGCTAACTCTGTACTCTGCCCGTGTCTACGCAGCATTGCCGTGTTGTCGCTTAATGTCTCATTAAATCCGCTTCGTGAGCCCCGCAGGACTGCTTCAGATTCCGGCTCCTGAATCCCCCTTGTATTCCCCTTCGGACTACTAAGCACAAAAGCCTTGGATATCCCCTCCACGAGCAGCACGGCAGATCCAAATAACACCTTCTGAAGCGAGAGGTATGCATTATCCGTAAGCTCAATTTCCGAGATGAGTAGTATCTCATGAATGAGAATATCTTGTAGAACCTCCGCTTCCGGAATGGTATTTATTTCCTTAAATGGCTGATACGCATTCATTAATGGCTTCAATATATTCTGATCCATTTTGTCTTTGTCCGTTAGACCGTCTACGTACAAAAGTGCTGCCCTTGTCTTAATGTTTCCAATTCGCAACTCCCTTACATTCACATCATGCATATCGGCGCTGATTTCTCTGAATTTCTGCAAATCATCCTCAAAATGGCCACTATAAGTTATTCTCTTCCCCTTATCCTTAGTTACTACATTCGAGCTGGACTGCTTCACCGGCCCTTCTAAAATGCCTGTTTCTCCAGAGTCTTCTCCGGAAGAAACACCTCCACCTTTGCTACCAGTAGCTTTTTCCGCTCTAGTCGTTATCCTGTCTTCTTTAGCTTTAGCCCAGCTTATTGTACGAAGCAGGAAGAAAGGGACACAGAAAATCATAATCCCTTGGAAAACCACACCCCAACTTGGAATTAATTCTATTACCTCATTCCACACCCCTAACACCTCCTTTATAGCTGTGACCGTATTTTTTACCGAAGATGGATAATTCATGCATACAAAAAAGACCCCACAGTATGGGGTCTCCCTAAGTTAAACTTCATATGTTCTTATACCTCTATTGTATCTGTAAAGTGTCGGATGCTAGTCTTGGACGTTCGGCTGACGTAATTAAAGTTTATTGCGGCATCATGCGAGTGGTGATCGCGATGCGATTCCATGCATTGATTGTAACAATTGCCATGATGATCTCGCCAAGTCGCTTAGTATCGAAATGGCGCTCCGCTTCCGAATAGACATCGTCCGGTACATGTCCTTGCGTCACGAGTGTAACTGATTCGGTCAGCGCAAGCACTGCACGCTCCTCGTCGCTGTAGAACGGCGCTTCACGCCATGCGTTCAGCATGTAGATGCGCTGTTCCGACTCGCCTGCCTTGCGGGCATCCTTCGTATGCATATCGATGCAGAAGGCGCAGCCATTAATTTGTGACGCTCTGATTTTGATTAACTCCAATAACGACTTCTCCATGCCTGTCGATTGTACGAACGCTTCAAGACCCATCATCGCTTTGTATGCGGCTGGAATTTCACCGGCCAGATCCATTCTTTGTTCCATGGGGATAGCTCCTCTCCGGCTGTAGACCGGTTATCTTTTGATTGTTTCACTAATAAGACAATGCAAAAGCTCCGTTTGTGACAGGTTACCCCATTCGTTGTAATTTATCGGGATTGAGTACGATATAAATATGCTCGATCCGCTCCCCGGCCGCATCAAGCTGGAAGCTGATTGTCTTAAGCGGCCGGCCATCCCGATAGATGACGATGCCCAGCTGGCCGTTAAGTAGCACCATCCTTTGCGAATCTCCGAGGAAGCCCTTCGTAATGACGCCTCCAATGAAAGCTTGAACACGATCTCTGCCCGTAATAGTGAAGATCGCTGCGCGAACTTTACCGCCGCCGTCCGACGTAAGCAGCGCATCCTCGGTCAGCAGGCTGACAAGCGCATCGACGTTGCCGCCTCGAGCAGCTGCGAGGAATGCTGTCGCAAGAGGTGTTGCCTGAGCCGTGTTGTTTGGCAGAACTGGCGATTGTTGATGCAGCTTATCATTAGCGCGGCTAAATATTTTTCGACAGTTGGCTTCTGATTTTCCTAATACATCAGCAATTTCGCTATATTCGAAAGCGAAGGATTGGCGCAAGATGAAGACAGCTCTCTCAACAGCCGATAAATGTTCCAGCATGACGAGCAGGGCGTAGGATACATTTTCATCGTGATCGAAAAGATCAGCAGGATTATCGCCGCCTCCATTCGTAAAGCTGACGAGCGGCTCCGGCAGCCATGTGCCGACATATTGCTCTCTCCTTATACGGGCGGATTGCATATAGTTGATGCAACGATTTGTTGTCATACGGATTAAGTAAGCTTTCGGATGGGTGATATCTATTGTTTGTAGCTTGCTGTACTCGATGAATACGTCTTGAACGAGGTCCTCTGCATCTGCTATAGAGCCGGTCATACGGTAAGCGATTGCCCTCAGCAGAGAGTGATAGTTGGTATATGCGATCTGAAAATCCATACGTGCTAGACTCCTTCCAAAGCTGTGCCTTTCATACCGTCACGGCTCACCGCGGCGTCTACATCGTTCAGCGGATGATCAACAATGTAGACGCTCTCCTAGGGCTTCATGTCTAGCCTATTTAGTGCACGTAGGAAAATATCCGGATGAGGCTTCTTAATGCCTTCTCAGCTTGAGATTAATATAGCATCAAAATACAACTAAATTCCAATTCCCTATGCTAGAATAACCTTGTTCAGTATCCCTTGGTAGGCTGCTATCGGACGTAAGCCAACCAACTTTTCCATTGGCTGCCCATCTTTATATACAATGACTGTAGGCATCCCCATAACACCAGCTTCCCCAGCCAGATCCGGCAATTCGTCACAATTCACCTTCACAATAGAGACATCGTCTCCATATTCCTGATGAAGATCTTCCAAAAGAGGCAACAGCACCTTGCAAGGGGGACACCATGGCGCACCGTAATCTACCAAAACCGTTCCACCACCGCGAATCTCTGCTCGTACCCAATCAGTGCTATCTGCATTTGTAATAGCCATTTGTCATTCCTCCTCATAGTTTTCAACCCCAGCAGTACCTACTCCAAACTCTCCAGTGTACATGCCTCTAAACTACTCTCGTTCTGCTCTTGCAAGATAGAGGCCATTCTTTCTTCCAAATTGCGTTTGATCTGATTCAGTTCTACAAGCTGACGTTCAATATCCTCAAGCTTGCTACGGTATAGTGGCATCACTTCTGCGCAGAAAGCTTCTTTGTTCTTCAAAACACAATGTAGAAAGCCCGCGATCTGCTCTGTGGACAGACCCAGGTTCAAATATAATTTTATCGTTTCTACCGTCTCCACAGCGAGCGGAGAGTACTCCCGATATCCGTTGGCCTGACGGATCGGCGAAATTAATCCCTGACTCTCATAATAACGAATTGAACGGACGCTTACGCCCGTCAGTTTAGCAAGCTCACCTATTTTCATAGCAATCTCCCCGGGGTTCATGAGAATTGTTCTACACCAGTATAAACCCTGACATCAATGTAAGAGTCAACAAAAAAATCCAACCGTAGTTATCCCACAGTTGGACTCATTTATAATCTTACAACAAGTATATCCGCCGCTTATATTCTACAATAATCCTGCTGCCCAAAGCCCACCTCTACGAATCATTTCGCGGAATGGTTCTACTGAGAATGATGGTAAATGATGCCCTGGCATTAAATAAACAACCCGTCCCAAGCCAAATTCGTGACACCAAGCCGCTTGGCGCATAGCTCCCTCATGAGAATATTCAGCGAGCACCGTTGTTTCGAAATAAGGATGCATCTCAAAATAATACGGCTCATCCTCAATTACAAATTCTTCAATTCCCTGCATAATGGGATGCTCTCGTGCGGGTATGGACATCTGCAGCGAAGTATACTCTGGATGATGGGTGAAATGTGCGCCTAGCATAGCGCCAAGCTCCTGATTGCGCTGTAAGGAAATTCCGTTATGTACCACTAGTAGTCCGCCCCCGCCAGCCACATAAGATAGCAAAGCACCACTTTGATCCGCGGGGATTTTGTCATCAGAAAATTCAGTGTAGGAGATTACCAGCTTATAGTCAGACAACGTTTCTTTATTGAGAAGTGCATAATCCTCTGAAGAGAAAACCTGTAAGTCATTCGCAAGGATTTGTTCGATCTCCCGGTCCACGCCAGCAAAGGGGTGATATTTAACCTCCGAGTAGCTTCCGAGTGCGAGTGCTTTTAGTGTAGACATGTTATCAGCGCCTTTCTTCTTATCTATTTTGAAATATCCGTTCTACCACGGCCATGAGCTGCCATCCGTATCCAGATAGGCCGGTTCCTCGCCCATATATTTTTTATAATCCAGAACAAGGTCGATAATCTGCTCCGCGGACTGTTCAGGAGTCATTTCCGCTTGCTCATCCTTCTTACCATGCATATAAGTCTGCAGCCAGCCAGGATGGAACACCATTACTTGACCGCCAAGCGTTTTCAGATGATTATGCATCAAGGAGGACTGCATATTCAGTGCTGCCTTCGACATACAATAGCCATACATGTTGATACGCTTATTTCGGGCAATACTGCCTGCCTCTGATGAAATATTGACGATTAATTTATCCTCACTTTGTAGTAATAGTCCCATCAGTGCATTGCTGACTCTTAACGCGCCAAGCGTATTTACATTATATATTTCTGCCATGCCTTCATCATCCAGCTCCACCAGCACAGTAGCATTATCAGCAGAACGAATAATACCTGCATTATTAATAATCATATCGACATATCCAGTTTTACTGGCTATTACTCTTGCAGCCTGCTTTACACTATCTTTATTGCTGATATCTAGGGGGATAAGCTCCAACTGTTCAGGATATCGCTCTTTAAGCGCTTTCAAATCTTCCGATTCTTTTAAAAACTGTCCTGCAAATACTGAGAACTGTTTGGCCAGCAACGAACGCACAAGCGACAGTCCGAGCCCCCGATCAGCTCCAGTTACACATGCAACTCTCTTCATTCTTCTGAACACTCCTATCTCGTAGCGATATGGTTAGGCATGTTGCTTCTTTTCACCTTAGCATGCTGTACTCTTTTTTTCAACGCGATTGGTTTCAGGTATATCGCCTCTTGTGCAAGCCTTTCAGAATCCTTTTTGTTTTAATTTTGATATATGTTACAATCATGATTACAGGTTGTTAACAACACAATTGTTAGCAAAATAACGATCCCAGGAGGGTGATATCTATGTCTATTCAACAACTCCATACGCTGGAGGATCTTGAGCAATATGTAGCTAAGCCTGGCAAGAAGCTGCTGTTCAAACACAGCACGACCTGCCCGATTAGTGCTAAAGCTAATGAAGAGTTTCAGGCTTATCTGAAGGATGCGGATACTGCCGCTGCAGTGGTCTTAGTCATCGAGGATCGTCCCGTTTCCAATCAAATTGCTGAGGATTTTGGCATCAAACATGAATCTCCACAACTCTTTCTGCTTGAGGACAATGAGGTTCGCTGGAACACTTCCCACTGGAAAATTACAAGAGATGCTATCAAAGAGGCTGTGAACCAATGAGTGAGCCAGTGATTGTCTATTCAACCGCAGGGTGCAGTGACTGTAATTTGGTTAAAAATTATCTTACGGAGCAGGGTGTCCCTTTTGAAGTAAGAGATGTTATGACCAGCACAGTCTATCAAGAGGAAGTTGAGAAGCTTGGTTTCATGGGCGTTCCTGTCACCGTAGCAGGGGATCAAGCGATCAAGGGATTTAATCTTCCTGCGCTCAAAGCACTCATCGAAGCTGCCCAATAATTAAGCCATTAAACTATTCAGTACATGATGTAATTCATAGCTGCAAAAAAGGGTATCCTCATAGCCAATCGGCTTGTGGATACCTTTTTTTCAAAATATAAGAATCTATAATTTTCACGCTATACATTATCCTTATATTTCTCGCATAAACGCTTACCGTCCTTTAGGGACGCCGAAGGCGTTTTTACTTGTTAGTCATAGTCTATGCTTCCTCACGTATGAGATCTGCCACGACCAGCACATCCACGTTTCTGGCAGAACGCAGAATCTGCTTGGTAACATCGCCGCGAATACTTTTTCGCAGCCATGAGCGTTGTGATTGACCGATAATAATCTGAGTGCTCTGCAGAGCTTGAGATCTTTCAAGCAGCAAGGACGCCACTCGGGCAGGGAGCACGTTAGGAATCATCCTGAACGTTCCACCCAGTCGTTCCGTCAATTCCTTTAAATCATTTATACGTTTATCATATACGGGTCCATTTTGTTTAAATTCCTGCACATACGTAACATACCAGCAAGCTTTTAGACGATATGCAATCCGAAAACCACGCCGAATTAAACGCTCCGCATGATCCCCCAAGGTGATACACACATATATTACTTCCTGACGCCGCCAAGGTCCCCGTAACGAACCAACACGTTCCCAAGATTCTAGCCTTTCATCAACATCATCAGCAATTTCCCGCAATGCCAGCTCCCGTAGGGCTATTAAATTTCCGATTTTGAAAAAAGCCCCCAGCGCCTGATCCACCTTGGCCATGGCATATATTTTTCCATCCTTCATTCGCTCTTGAAGCGTCTTGGGTGATACATCGATAAGCTCTACCTCATTTGCCCGCTGTAGAATGCTGTCCGGAAAAGTCTCCCTCACTCTAACTCCTGTAATTTGCTCTACGGCGTCATTCAGACTTTCTAAATGCTGCACATTCACGGTAGAAATCACAGATATTCCCGCATCCAGCAGTTCCATAACATCCATATACCGCTTCTTATGTTTGCTGCCTGGCATATTGGTATGAGCGAGTTCATCCACTAGCACGACTTCTGGATTACGCTTAATAATTGCTGCCGTATCCATCTCCTCAAGGATAGTCCCGCGGTACTCCATACGTAGACGCGGAAGGGTCTCCAAATCGCCGATTTGTTCAAGGGTTTCTTTGCGGCCATGTGTCTCCAGGAGCCCTATCACGACATCGATCCCTCTCTTTAAGAGATCGTTCCCTTCACGCAGCATCTTGTAAGTCTTGCCCACACCGGGAGCAGCCCCAATATATACCTTAAAGGTTCCTCCGCGAATCGCATCGATTTTATCCTTTACTTCCTGACTGCTTAACCTGTGATAGGCATCCGCTTTCCGTTCATTACGACTCTGCCGGGTTGGAAGTACACGTTCTCCTTCGCGATCTGCGCGATCCGCTACGAAGAACACATCCACACCTCGGATTTGCTTCAGTAACGAATTAGCGATTGAGCCTTTCCATAATTCCTGCCAAGCGGTCTGCTTGGAATGTCCCATAACGATCCGGGTAATATTATGTTCGATCGCGTATTTTACCAACAGATGTGGGATCTCCCGCTTCGAGCGAAAGGTGATCTCCTCCATAGAGGCACCAATCTTCTCGGTCAGCTTCCAGAGGGAACGCTTAAAGGTAGCTGCTTCCTTAGAAAGGGTGAGACCCTGCTTCCAGAATGACACCACTGACAGATCCCCATTTAACCGCTTGGCAATCTGCTGTCCACGTCGGATATGGATCGAGCCATTCCAATAATACTGCGCAGATACCAACACCTTTTCTGCGATCCCCGAAGCTCCCTGCAGCCCTTGTTCTTCCCGGTGTTTCTCCAGCGAGTCATTAACATCCTCAGCGACCATTCGAAGTGCCAGCTCCCGCAGCTTGCTTAAATTACCCTTATTAAAAAGCGATCTCTGCTGGCGTTTACCTAAATGGCCATCGGACAGGCGCTGAAGTATTTTTTCAGGGGTCACATCAATTAGAACGATATCATCGGCAAGGGTAAGCACCTCGGCGGGAAGAGAATGCTCTACCTCAATCCCGGTCCATTTCCGTGCCAGATCCGCAGCACCTTCTAGTTCGTATACATTTACAGTTGTGATGACACTAATCCCATTGCTCAATAAGTATTTGATATCGTCCAGTCTTCCAGATCTCTCCGCACCCTCGCGATTCTGGTGGGCCAAGCCATCGGTTAGCACAACTTCTGGATTACGTGCCACAATAGCTTCTACATCAAGATCCTTCTTCTCTATATCTTTCTGAAACCAATGAATACTTGGTATCCGTTCCAAATCGCCCAGCTGATCCTTAGTTTCTGGACTCTGATTCGTCGAAACCGCACAGATCACAACATCGATTCCCTGCGCTTTTAGTGCCTGGCCCTCACGCAGCATCTGATACGTTTTGCCCGACCCACTGACCGGACCGATATAGATCTTCAGACGTCCCCGATGCAGCTCATAGATAGAGAGCAGCAGCTCCTCCGGCGTCTTCCTCCGGTATGTTCCCATCAAGACCACTCCTTAATAACCGATCATGCATGTACCCTTCTGTTTCCGAAAGCAAGATATCCCTGCCCGATTCTAGTAATCTGGCAGGGATATTTACTATATTTATTTGTTCGCTAGTTTCAGTAGATCCATGTTCAGCTTCAACACATTGACCCGTTCTTCACCAAACAACCCTAAGTCACGACCCTCGGTATGCTTATTTACGAGCTCTTCCAGCTGCGATGCAGGAATACCGGTTAAATTGCTAATCCGAGGAATCTGCACCATTGCTGAAGCTGGTGTGATATGCGGATCAAGCCCCGAACCCGAGTTGGTGACCAAATCAACTGGCAATTTGTTCACGGGCACATCCGGATTATCGAGCTTCCACTGCGTAATGAAATCCTTTGTCCGCTGCAGCATATCCGGATTGGATGGAGCGTAGTTATTGGACCCTGAGGCTTCTGCTTTATACTCAATACTAGACACACGACCATGAAATAGTCCTGGGTTCGTAAAGTTCTGCCCAATGAGTTCCGAGCCTACAACTACTCCAGCATCATTCTTAAGCAAGCTGCCGTTCGCTTGCGACGGCATTAGAACCTGGGCAAGCGCTGTAGTTGTCAGAGGATAGATCACTCCGCAGAGAACAATAAATACTAAACTTAGTCGCACAATAATAAAGAAATAAGCACCTTTCGATGATGATAACTGCTCTTCAGTGTCCTCCATGGAGTTTCCGTTATTCACGATGCTCTCACCCTTTCAATAATTAGTCAACACGTCGTTAAATCCATACACTTACGATCATATCAATGAGCTTGATGCCCGCAAAAGGAACTACCACTCCGCCTAGCCCATAGATAAATATATTGCGTCCAAGCAGCTTCGTAGAGCTCATTGCTTTATACGACACACCCTTCATAGCCAGTGGGATGAGCAGCGGAATAATAATCGCATTAAATATTAAGGCGGATATTATAGCCGAGCTTGGCGAGCCTAGTCCCATTACATTCAGGGCTTCCATTTCAGGAATAGCGAGCATGAACATCGCCGGAATAATGGCGAAATACTTCGCGATATCATTCGCGATACTAAAGGTTGTTAACGCACCCCGCGTCATCAGCAGCTGTTTACCAATCGCCACGACCTCAATAATCTTCGAAGGGTCAGAGTCCAAATCGACCATATTTGCTGCTTCCTTAGCAGCTGTAGTGCCGCTATTCATGGCTAAGCCCACATCAGCTTGGGCAAGGGCAGGGGCATCATTTGTACCATCCCCAGTCATCGCAACCAGCTTACCCTCGTTCTGTTCGCGGCGAATGACTGCTATTTTATCCTCAGGTGTACTTTCCGCGATGAAATCATCTACCCCCGCTTCACGGGCAATCGTAGCTGCGGTCAGCGGATTGTCACCCGTACACATGATGGTCTTAATCCCCATTTTCCGCAGCTCATCAAACCGCTCTTTCATGCCTGGCTTTACGGTATCCTTCAAGTAAATAAGTCCATAGATCCGATTGTCTACCGCAACCGCTAACGGGGTCCCCCCCATCCGGGCGATGGCATCAGAATTACTGTCGAGGTTCGCGGGAATGACACCGCCTTTCGACTGTACCCATTTCTTCACGGAGTCTACCGCACCTTTGCGTACGCAGCATCCATCTTGCAGGTCAATACCACTCATCCGTGTTTCGGCCTTAAACTCTACGAATTCGCCACCTTCAGCAAGCTTGCTGTCATAGCTGCGTTCCAGCTTCTTGGCCAGCTCAATTACAGAACGTCCCTCAGGCGTCTCATCCTTTAGGGAACTGATGGCCGCCCACGCTGTAAGCTCAGCTTCCGTTTCATTTCCGACAGGAACAAATTCACTCGCCATCCGGTTCCCGAAGGTAATCGTACCGGTCTTATCTAGGATCATCGTATTAATATCGCCGGCAGCCTCAACTGCCTTGCCCGACATGGCGAGTACATTAAACTGGGTCACCCGGTCCATACCCGCTATTCCGATTGCGGAGAGTAGCCCCCCGATTGTTGTCGGAATCAGACAGACCAACAAGGCGATCATAACCGGAATATCAAGATCAACGCCTAGATAAGTTGCAATCGGCCGCAAGGTCACTACTACAATCAGGAAAATCAGCGTCAGACTGATCAAAAGCGTATTTAGTGCGATTTCATTCGGTGTCTTCTGACGTTTCGCCCCTTCAACAAGGGAGATCATTCGATCTAGAAACGACTCACCAGGATCACTTGTAATTCTGACTTTAATCTCATCACTGACGACCCGTGTACCGCCTGTAACGGAGCCAAAGTCCCCACCAGCCTCCTTGATTACAGGTGCGGATTCACCTGTAATCGCTGATTCATCTACGGAAGCCAGCCCTTCAATCACTTCACCGTCACCAGGGATGAGTTCTCCCTGACTGACGATGACGATATCTCCTTTACGCAGCTCGGAGGAAGAGACTGTCTTCACCGCTCCTCCAACCAGTTTGTTAGCTGTGATATCTTGTTTTGTTTTTTTGAGCGAATCGGCTTGGGCTTTACCCCGGCCTTCCGCCAGTGCTTCAGCGAAGTTCGCAAACAGCACTGTAAATAGCAGAATGAACAACACTGTGATATTGAAGCCTATCGATTGCTCTGCATTAAAATATCCAGGAGCCAGCACCATGAGGAGGACAATGATCGTACCGACCTCTACCACGAACATGACGGGATTTTTGATTAGCGTTACTGGGTTAAGCTTTATAAAACTATCCTTTACAGCGCTAAGGAGTATGGGTCCCGTCAGCAACTTTTTTCTTTTTACAGTACTCATCTTATTCTCCCTCTTCCTACCGTAAGGTTAGATATTCTGCAATGGGGCCGAGTACAATGACCGGCAGGAACGTCAACGCACCGATAATCACTACTGTACCAATCAGAATTCCCGTAAACAGTCCATTGTCTGTGCGGAACGTGCCAATCGTCTCAGGAACCGGCTTCTTCTTAAGCAGAGAACCTGCTACCGCCAGCATTGCAATGATAGAGACATAACGACCTAGCAACATGACAATCCCGGTTGTGACATTCCAAAAAGTTGTATTGTCTGCAAGCCCTTCAAATCCTGAACCATTGTTCGCGGCAGAAGAGACATATTCATATAACACTTGGCTGAGTCCATGGAATCCAGTGTTCGTAATCGCCCCTTGCCCCAAATCGGTCAGGAACGCAGCTGCGGTTGGCACAAGGATAATGAACGGATGCACAAGGATCGCTATGGCAATCAGCTTCATCTCCTTGGCCTCTATTTTCCGTCCGAGGAACTCCGGTGTCCTGCCGACCATGAGACCGCACAGGAAGACACCCAGAATCGCATACATCAGCATATTGATCAGTCCGACACCTTTACCACCGAAGACATTGTTGAGCATCATCAGTGCAAGAGGCGTAATACCTCCCAGCGGCGTCAGCGTATCATGCATATTGTTAACACTACCTGTCGTAGCTGCGGTTGTTACTGAAGTAAACAAGGAAGACTGCGGTATGCCGAAGCGCACCTCTTTACCTTCCATACTACCTTGTGAAGATTCAATTCCTAGTGCATTGATCGCCGGATTGCCTTTCGATTCAGCATAGAAGTTTAGGCTTAACAGCAGAACAAACAAGGTCATCATTGCGGTAAAAATTACCCAGCCCTGACGTTTGTTCTTGGCAAACAATCCGTACATATAAGGGAGCGAAGCTGGCAGCATCCACATAGAGAGAATCTCTAGCACGTTCGTAAGTGGATTAGGGTTCTCAAAAGGATGCGATGAATTGGCCCCGAAGAAGCCGCCACCATTCGTGCCCAGATGTTTGATCGATTCCAAAGAAGCTACTGGACCGATAGCAATTTGTTGTGTTTGGCCCTCTAGTGTAGTGACTTCAAGTGATGGCTTGAGCGTTTGTGGCACATGTAGTCCTACCAGCACCAATGAAACTAACAAAGCTAGCGGAATGAACACACGAATATGTGCTTTGACGAAATCCTCGAAGAAGTTCCCGACTGATTTCCGTCCCGTGATTCCTCTGACAAAGGCAACCGCAACAGAAAATCCGCTCGCTGCAGATGTGAACATCATCATCGTGATGACAGCCATTTGTGAAAAATACGAAAGCCCCGTCTCCCCGCTATAATGCTGCAGGTTCGTATTGGTCATAAAGCTGATCACTGTATTGAATGAAAGCGTCTGTTCCATATCCGTAATTCCATTCGGGTTTAACGGCAATCCCCGCTGCAATCTAAGAACAATGTAACTGAAAGTAACCAATACGATATTTGTTAACACAAAGCTGAGCGCATACTTCTTCCAAGACATTCCGTCCCGTTTTTTCAGGCCGATCAGCTTATAAATCCCTTTTTCCATGCCTCCAAACCATCGATCCGTACGGTTCGGTTCATTAGAAAATACATAATATAAATACGTGCCCATCGGCTTAACCAGCAAGATAAGAATTACGATTACAGCAACTATTTGCAAAATGCCCATGAATGCCCCTCCTTAAAATTTCTCCGGATGAATCAATGCGTAAACCAGATATACAAACAACAGTAGGGTAACAGCGATTACTAGAATCACAACTTATCCCTCCCTGTATCCTCAACTACACCTGCGCACCAGCGCATAAATCCATAAAACAACCCGTAAATTACAGCTAACGAAGCCACCATATACAGATCCATCATATCTCCCGCACTCCTTCTTTTATCCTTGATGAGGTGATTTATCGATTAGAAAATCAGCATCACCACTATGAGAATAGATTACATAACTTGCACCAAGTCTTTTATAGACCAATCTAGGATTTATTGAGCTTGTGATTACAAAAATCGGCTGTGTCGTCCAAGTGCGGCACATCTGAATGTAGCGGCAGCATAACGTAAAGCTGCTCTCGAACAGATATACCCGTCCTACCGGGAACGGCGGGCGAAACCAAGTATTCTGATGGCGGGTATCAACTAGAACGACTTGTTCAATCCCCATCTCTTCGAGTAGGGCCTTCTCAGGCAAGTTGTTGGTCAATCCGGCCATCTTAATGCCTCTGAATTTTAGAAGCTTAATAAAATGTTCGCCTGCCTTCGTTGGCGCACATACCAGTACATATTCATTCTGATCTGTCATCTCTTATTCTCCTCAAATGCTTTGCTTGTAAGATCAGAGCTTGATCACCCTGATCTTGAAAGAAAAGCTACCGCTAATGATGAATATAACGACCTCTTCGTGAGGTTTTCCATAAATGCTTTGCTTAAAAAAGCACAGCAAAAAGCCACAAAGGATTCTCCTCTGTGGCTCGCTAGCGGTCACATTGCACTCATCCTCTCTCCATACGCTTACGAGGTTAGCTGTCGGATTCGGGCGGTGAGAGTCGCCCTACCTGTATAGATGCGAGCTCACTCGCATCTTCTACAGGATTCACCCCATAACCGGCTTCCGACTCTCACATCGTCTGCCGATTGTTGGTTCCCCCGCTTTCCTTAACGGAAATTAAGCGGATCAAATATTCGATTGTTGTTGAAACAGGAGTAATCATACCCTTATGCAGGAAGAATTGTAAAACCTGATTGATGCCAAAATAATGCAAATTAAAAACTATTTTCGTATCGGATAGCGCTTACTTGATATCCAATCTCTCTATATCTCTTGTTTACTCGAGTTTTAATCCATTAGCGAAAAGCGGGCATACCATGTGATTTTATTCACCACAAATGTAGAAATCTTAAAAAAACGCCTTTATAGGTAAGAAAACAAGAAGTCGAGATTAAGCGAGGAAGAAGCCCGATAACTCGCAATAAATACCTATTTGGTTCCCTTTTCCGTCGTAGTAGGCAGGATTTGGTTTAAATCGCGCTCAAAAGAACACTTTCTGTTTTTACAGAAACACCTTGAAAAGAGTATGATTCGGGTTGAATCTATTTCACGAAATACATTCAACGCTGAGTTCCTGTATTTGCAGGGAACGGGGGAACCATCAGGTCACATGGCCTACTTGGGGTGAATCCGAAGGAGACTGTCCAAGTCTCATATAGGTAGGGCGACTCTCACCGTCCGAATCCGACAGCTAACCTCGTAAGCGTAAAGAGAGAGACCCTTGATCCGCCACGCTTTGGCACAGGTGTGTGTATACCTGTATTCCAAAACCGCAGCAGAGGTCCTCCTCTTGCTGCGGTTTTTGCGTTACCTGAATCTATAGGGTGATAGCATGCTGGACGGGGTGAAAGGAATGAAACACTATTATTGGGGAACTCAGCAAGAGCTACTTGAGCCGATAAGTCTAAATTATGTTTGCTTTGGAGCGTTGTGGTTCGAAGAGGATCATCACAGAACTATTGTCGGCTATGCTTTTGGTCAGAAGCAGATTGAATCACTTCGCCATTTCAGCAGCCCATCTACCTGTGAATACTGTATGGACCGAACAATTATATACGAAATATATAAAAGTATCCGAGAAAAGCAACAGCTGCAGGATTGGTCAGCACACCAACGTTTTCCGTGGCTCACCGCTTTTAAGGAACCGTGGAAAGACATTGCAGTCGGTTGGTACGTAATGAGATCCCGCAACACCTTTCCCTTACATTTATCCGTTATACGCAAACAGAAATTCAGACTATGGCTAGAGCATACCGCAGTCTGTGAGAATGAAGCTGAAATGCTCGCCTGTATAGAGAAGGCTAATGACATTCACCATGTAGATCTTAAGCTTTTGGAAACCTAAGGAGGAAAAAACTGTCATGGACCAGCGAAGACTGTCTCGCATAGAAGTATTCGTCTTTGATTCACCTGAGCCTATTCATTATGGAATGGAGGCTGATCAAGGCAGCCGTTATGGCATCCTGAAACTTACCTGTAAAGGAGGTAGCAGCTGGGGGGCATGTCTTATCTCTGCCAATACCAAAACTTTCGATCTTATTAAATGGAGTTCTTTTCTCAGAATGATATACCATTGCCGGCTAGAGGAAGCGATAGATAAAGTACGTACCCATGGTTCAGAGTGGGATCAGACTCAGTTTGAGCTAGTGCAAGGTGCTTTACAGGATTTAAAAGCCAAGCTGCAGGGTAAATCCTTGGCAGGGCACATTGAGCAAGGTCGTCTGTACAGAGCTGTCGCTGGTGGGAGAGATTCCAAAGGAGGGCGGCTATATTATAAACCATCCAGTGTTGCGCTTCAAAAACATAGTTATCCAGAACCTGATACCGCCGAGCTTATCAACAAATCCATTTCTTACTTTTCTATATTATAGGTTCATCCCATAACCCATTCTGAAAGGATCGTGTTTATCATGCCTGACCCCTTACCTGCCGAATCATCCCGTAGAACTATATTTGCAGAGTGTGTTCAAAAGTGTACGAATGATATCTATATGCTCAGTTCCATGTTGTTACAACAATCAGCAGAAGCCGAGAAGGTTACTATCCGTACTTTTAAAGAGCTTCACAAAATATTCCGTCAAAAAAGCTTCGACAGCCAGCTATTCTCTATCGAAGCTTACCGTTCTTGTATCCGACAATGCGCCGATTATTACGCACGCCGGTCTCTTCTGTCTGCCAAGGCATTGCCTTGGGAGGAACAGCTTATAAAAACGATGTGGTATGGCCTAAAGCTATCTTTACCTCAAATAAGCATCATTCTGCAAAAGAGTCTTCCTGTACTAAAAGCACAGCTTAGGCGTGTGCGGGAGCAACTGACTGCTCAAGAGGATTTGCTGCCTAGTGGTAATCTATCCGTTGTCTAACTCCCTCAACTATCTTCCAAATAACTTTTACGATACGTACACAAAAAAGAAAAAAGCCACGGCATCTGCCGCGGCTTCCTTTCCCTATTATTACGCTTTGCTCTTACGCGCCTTACCGTACATCCACAATCCCGCAATCATCCCTACCATGGCAACACCAGTCAATACACCTTGAGTGAAATCCATAACAGCGGATCCATCTGAATGGAGCATTCTACTAACCGTAGCCAGAGATACCGAACTCATTAAAAGCATCATATTGTATTGTTCACTTTTAGTCATGATTACCACTCCTTAAAAGTTTATATGAAGCCACTTAGATCTTGTAAGCCTTCATCGCTTTTCTGATCTCTTTAATACTTGGACGTTTGCCGTACATCAATACGCCTGTGCGATAGATCTTGGCAGCCAACCATCCAAAGATGAACGTGGTAACAAGCAGGATGGCTAATGATACAATAACTTGCCAGATCGCTACTTCACCAACACCAATCCGGAGCAGCATGGTCAATGGAGAGGTGAAAGGCACATAACTCGCTACCTTAACCAGCAGAGTATCCGCATTAGAGATACTGAACAGTGGAACATAGAATGCTACGAAGCCTAACATCATAATCGGCATAACCGCTTGGCCAAGATCCTCTGTACGGCTGACAATCGAACCTACAGCTGCATACATCAAGGCATAGAGGAAATAACCTAGTACATAAAGAACAATTCCATAAAGCAACAAATTAATATTAAGCTGGCCTAAATCCAGGTCTAAATCTTTCAAAATCGTTGCATTATGCGGAAGCTTAAGATTGACGACTACCGCTGCGATAATGACGCCAATTTGTAATAATCCTACTAAGAAGACACCGATAACTTTACCAAACATTTGCGCTAAAGGTGAGGCACTTGTAATCAGAATCTCCATGATCCGTGAGCTCTTCTCTGAAGTAATCTCAGCTGCGATCATATTACCGGTCATCATGATAGACATGAAGAACAGCATAAGCATGGCGTATACAATGACGTAATTAATAGGTGGAGCGGACTCCTGCGACGCATCCTTATCTCCCGCAGTCCCATCAGGGTTGAGCTGCTGAGTAGCTATCTGTACCGGTGTTGACATAGCAGCAATCTGCTCCTGCGTCAGCTTGTCGCCAACGATGAACTGGGTGTTGGCCTGCTGAAGGGCATTTTGGAGATAGATTTGCACATCGCCCTTCAATTCACCATTTTCACTATGATAAGTAACGGGTGGAAGTCCTTCGCCAGTAGGTTCTGCAAAAGTAACGTACCCCTCTACAGTCCCTTCATCTAAAGCTTTCTTTAGCTCCGCATCGTCGGCAGAAGTATATTGCACAACTTTTGCCTGCGGCATTCCTTCAGGTGAAGTATATGCCTTCAACAACTCTGCAGCCTGATTTCCCTCTTCCGCGATCACAGCAATTTGAGTCTCTGCGTTTGTTTTAGAATCACCCTTAAACTGATCGATGATGTACGGAAGATTCATCCCAATGCTGAGCAGCAACACTAGAATTAATGTAGTAATCATGAATGATTTCGTTCTTACTTTATTTTTAAAGGTAAAGCCAATAATTGTCCCCATCTTATTCATGAGATTCACCCACCGCTCTGATAAAGATTTGATTTAATGTTGGTTCCTTAATTTCAAAATGCTCCACTTCACCCTGTGCCATCGCCTGCTGTAGGATACGTTGTGCTGCGCCGATCTCACTGATGGACAACAGATAACCTCGCTCCTGTCGCTGTACTGCTGTTACACCTGCAATTGATTCTAGACCGGTCACTTCGTTATCCGTACGCAACAATACTTGTTCACGAGGATACCCACTCTTAATCGTACGAATATCGCCCTGCACGACAGTATTGGAACGATCCAAAATCGTAATATTACGGCAAAGCTCTTCAACATGCTCCATCCGGTGAGTAGAGAATAAGATACTCGTTCCTTGATCACGTAATTCTTTTACCGTATCTTTCAGTAGTTCCACGTTAACAGGGTCCAAGCCACTGAAGGCTTCATCAAGGATGAGAATTTGCGGTTTATGAACTACTGCAGCGATAAAGCCCATTTTCTGCTGATTCCCTTTGGAGAGCTCTTCAATCTTCTTATTGTAATAATCTGGAACCTCAAACCGATCAAGCCAATAGCGGAGGCTCTTATCTGCATCACTAGCTGACATCCCGCGCAGACGTGCCAAGTAGACGATTTGATCGCTTACCTTTACCTTTGGATATAATCCTCTTTCTTCAGGCAGATAGCCCATGATTTGCTGAAGTTCGCTGTTATATGGCTTTCCATTATACAAAATTTCCCCACCATCAGGGTAAATTAGGCCAAGCACCATGCGCATTGTGGTTGTTTTCCCTGCACCATTTGCCCCCAGTAATCCGTAAATTTCCCCCTTGCCTACCGTTAGGTTAATTCCGTTTACAGCGGTTTTCTCTCCATATTGCTTCATTACACTTTCCAGCTTTAAGGCTTCCATTTCTCTAGTCCCCTCTCTTGTGATCAATCAGGATAGGACGGTGTCCCTGTGTCCATAAACCCAATATTTCGTCCAGTTCTAAACTGCGACTCTTAATAACCTTTACGCCCAAGTCCTGAATGCGTTTCTCGTTCTTAGAAAATTGTTCTATGATAAAAGAAGCTACACCCGGTGTATCCATGGTAAAGTTTATACCTCCCGGTAATTCCGCTGATAACTCAGCAAGCTCCTCTTCATCTGCAACCTGTACCCACACCTCTGTCCAAGTACCGAATAAACTGTCTTTCTCGGCCATACCTAGCAGTTCACCTCTATGCATAAGCACGATATAATCAGCCAACCGCCGCACCTCTTCTACAATGTGTGTGGAGATGATGATCGTAGCGTTGTTCTCATCCATATATTTAAGCAGCGTCTCGATCATAATCTTCCAGGCAAAGGGATCAAGACCTGATGAAGGTTCATCCAATAGCAGCAGACTTGGGCGTGACGCAAGTGCTGCGGCAATTTCGAATTTCCGACGCTCACCCTTAGACATCTTAGAAAGCCTCATATGATATGGAACCTCAAAGCGATCCAATAGATCCTGAAAATACGACTTATCCCAGTTCGGATACCAATGCTGTCGAAAATGAGCTGCCTCTTCTGCATTCCAGTGGTTCTCCTCAGTAATCGATGTCTCAGGAACATAGGCAATGGTCTGCCGCAGCTCCAGAGGCAACCCGCTATCATACCTGTTCTCAAACCAATATATCTCGCCTTCCTCTGGATTGGTCAGCTGCATCAGTAGATTCAGTAGCGTGCTTTTGCCAGATCCATTCTGACCTACCAGGGCTGTAATATATCCTCTTGGCAGATTCATGGTCAGCGGTCCTATCGTCTTGTTTCGTCGCTGTTTAAGTACATTCCGCAATTCTATAGCCATCTGTACCATATGAATATGCGCCCCCCTTTCATTCCTTTGCTCTATACTTGCGTTCTACAATCTCCATAAAAATCTGCTCAAGTTCATCCTTGCTGCAATGTACAGATCGGCCGATATCCACAGCACTTTCAAGTGCTTTGCCTACCGTGTCCCGTTTGTATTCTTCCATTGCTCCGTCGCCTACATGTGATACAAAGGTACCTGTTCCTTGTCTCGTTCGCAGCAAACCTTCATTCTCCAGATCCTGATATACGCGCCGCACTGTAATTACACTGCATTTCAGATCTCCTGCGAACTCACGAATCGAGGGCAGTAGCGTACCTTCTGTAATGACTCCGCTAATGATTAAGGATCTAAGCTGAGTCTCTATCTGATGATAGAGGGGCTCTGCACTATTTTCGTTGATTTGTACCGGTATCCACATTATTTACACCTCGCCTTCCACTCTAGCGTGCTAGAGCGCAGTCCTTGCCATTCCGATTTTTTATACGAGATTGCGACTCTTCAGTCGATGTATAGTCCATTTAGAGAATAACTGCACAGATATTGTTCCCAGTAGAAGTGACCCCCACATGATCGGAGATAACAGCCCCCACTCCTTGGAATAGGAGATACTGTATAAAAACAAATTGCCTCCCCCAAGTGTAACTAGGAATGATATTCCCCACGATAACACTACGATAAGCAATGTTAGCCATAGATAAGCTTTGCCGCTAAAAAGATACTCAATAAAAATATATAGACCTGAGACCATGAAGCCGAAGCCGAGCCATGTAATGGCAAAAGCTATATACGAGGGAACCGCCAGCTCTGTCCGGAAATTCTCCCCTAACAAGTAAACAATACCGAAGAATAACGTACCATTTAGAATAAAGGAGCCTACCCCCTGAAGTTTTCTCCGCGATAGTATTACTGCAGCTGGAATCGGTAAGGTTCTTAAGTAAACCAACATTTTTGTGTAAGAGTCTTCACTCCAATATTTCATGGAACGGCGAGAGAATGTTAATCCCAATAAGGGTATAAAGGAGAGAAATAAGAAATCTGTTATCATCGTCCGATCCTGCTCACCTAGTACGTCATTTGCTACCAGGCTAGTCATTCCACCAAGATAACACATAAAAATAACTGTTATTACGAGGGTCCCAAATATCTTTAATTTGTCTCCGCGAAAATCAGAGCGCAACATAAACCATGAATCTTTTAATGTTCTCATTAAAACTAACCTCGCTTTACAATGTCTTCAGCGTCTAGCAGAAGCAGGTGTTCATATCCCTGTGCTTACTGTATATATCTATATACACAGTATATGACCTTAATTTACCATTGTCAATCCTGTAAATGGAAAACATTCAAGTTGATTAGGAGGTATGCGCTCCCCCCTTTTGGAGAAGGCTTTGCACGTATGGGAAACTGATCATTATTGGGATTAACTAATCAGAGGATTAAACATAACTTATGGAGAGGTTGAATGTGAGCGAAGGACGCGAAGTGAGGTCAGCCTCATTGTTGCTTCTCCAACGGGTTGTAGGTGTAGGGCTAGTTGTTGCGGCTCGGTGGGGTGATTGAAGGGCGGGAGCGACTCCTCGGTGGTTGTGACCACTAATGGATGCGACCGCTCAATCGATGCGAAGGCTCGACGGGTGCTACTGCGAGTGGATGTGAACGCTCAATCGATGAGAGGGCTCGGCGGGTGCTACTGCTGAGTGGATGTGACCGCTCGGTGAGTGTAACTGCTAGTAGAAGCAACAATTAGGGAAAATCTCCCTCAAATCACTTTAATTTAGCCTAAAATCAACATTTTTAGGGAAATCCTCCCTAAAAATTCGCCCATTTACGCGTTTTAGCGCTAAAACCGTAAAAAAACAGGGAGGAATTCCCTAATTACCGATTTTCGAGCTCAAAACTCATCTTTTTCAGGGAGGTTTTCCCTAAAAGTAAGCAGATAGAATACTTCACATCACGCACTGTTCAGATCACGAGTGATTTCACAGTACAATTTCAAGATTTCAGCACTCCCCCAACTCCATAAACTAAAATAAGCCCGTCATCCATCATCCCTATTTAGGAACGAGCAGATGCACAGGCTTATTTCATTACTATTCACACAAATTCACGTACGATTCGCACGCATATTCACATGCTCTTTTCACATGCCAATCACAAGCTCTTTTCACGCAACTATCTTACGCGCCCAAAATAACTTCCCACACTGGCTTGGTGTGTCCACCTGGATACAGAACATAAAGCAGCACATATACCATAACGCCAGTAATCGCAGTAATGAACCAGATTATAGATGTTACTCTGCCCCACTTACGGTGCTTGGAGTACTTCGCCTTAAATCCAAGAGTTAACGTAGTAAGTCCGAATACCGCAGCTACCGTTGCCAGCACGATATGGAAGATCAGAAACACTTGATAAATCGTCTGAAGTTCATCCGGTCCGCCCCATGAGGTGTTTCCCACGAACAACGTTCTAGATACATAAACAATAAAAAACAGGAGCGCAGCGATTGCGGCAGCAATCATCGTCTTCTTGTGCGCCTCGCGTTTGCCCTTAATGATGAGCCACCAGCCAATAGCTACGAGCACCGCACTGAGCACGATGAACGATGTGCTAATAGTTGGAAACACCGTAAAAATATCCATGATTCTCCTCCTTGGCAGTCTACCAGTTATGCACGGGTCAAGGTGCTCTCCTCGAGTGCTGAGGAAGGCGTCGATAATTCATCGCCCTCTTGTCCGTTCTCTTTTTTATACCAATGATAGAACACATAAGCAAGCATAGAGGCAAAAATAAATTCCTGAATGAACTTCATCGCGATACCTCCCACCTGCTGATCCACTTTTGGTGACAACAAAGAAAAGAACGCAGGACCCCCAAAATTCTGAAGTAAGGCAGAAGGATCACCCGATATACAATAGCCCATGGCAAGTGCCCAAGTCTCCGGATCACTGTAAGTAGCATAGAGCGGTTGATCTGCAAAAATAATCAGTCCGCAGGCTGGTGTCAGCAATACCATGTTTAGAAAAATAAACCCAATCTTGCCCAGTCCACTCGCCATTCGGCGCTCCGGTAGCGGATTGATCAAAGTCCACCACATTAAGGCAGCTGTTAGGAATAAAACAATATAGTAGATTCGGTGAACGGTAAAATGCAGCATCACATAATCATGGATAACAGGAATATGGTACAAAGAAAATAGACCATTAAACAGTAAAGCAGCTACCACCGGTCGAGCTAAAAAAGACAGCCGGCGAAATGGATTTACTCTCAATATGCTGCGCCAGATAAAATCTGGAATCCCCAGCATAATCAGCGGCACCGCCACTAGGTATGACAAGGCCATACTAACCATGTGGAATGAAAACATCATATGTCCTAATAGACTAACAGGACCGCCTTGTGCAAGATAAAGCGCAAGCATTCCGCACACAAATAGTGCTCTTCGCCAGAACGGAACCGGAACTGAATCGGCATGACGTCCAGCAATCGGACCAATCCAAACGAAATAACCCGCCGTCAGCAGCAGCATAACCGCCAGAAAAAGCGGGCTCCACAGTTCTGCAAAGCTAAAATATTGTAATCCGAGCATAACCCTAACCCCTCCTAGCGCAGGATCTAGTTAAACACCAAAAAGAGGGGGCATCTCAGCCCGCCTCTTTCTTTATAGTCCGTTAATTCCACCAAACCCAATACAGCGACATAATAATACAGGTACCGGCGGTAAAAAAACCACCCAGCATGAAGATAATCGGTATTAGATGTCCTTTATCTTTCAGGTGCATCCAGAAGCCCATCTGTACAATGACCTGAATGACTGCCATCACCAGTAGTAGAATAACCGCAAAGGTGGCATTCACGCCTCCAGCAGCAACAGCGGCGAAAGCAATTAAGGTCAAGACAATGGACAGTATAAAGACAACAATATGCCTCTGTGGCCCTTCATGCCGATGACGATGCTTATACCCGTCATTCTCTGGCACATGCTGATCTGTCGTCATAGTGTCTAGCCCACCTTTCCAAGTAGGTATACAACCGTAAAGATGAAGACCCATACCACATCAATAAAATGCCAGTACATGGCTGACACATACACTTTTGGTGCAGTAACTACGGTTAATCCTTTACGCATGAGTTGCCCAATCAGGATGGCGATCCATGCAATCCCGAAAGCTACGTGCGCACCGTGGAATCCTACTAATGTATAGAATGCCGAACTAAATGCACTTGTAGTCATTCCGAAGTCTTCGTGTCTCACATATTGAGTAAACTCATAGATCTCCAGAATCAGGAAGCCGAGCCCTAAGACTACAGTTACCAAAAGCCAGTTACGAAGCACAGCCGGACGGTTCCTATGCATCGCTTGGATAGCGAATACACTCGTCAGACTGCTTACCAAAAGAATGAATGTTGCAGCAGCTACAAGCGGCAAGTGAAACAGTTCATTCGCCGATGGCCCCTCATTCGTCTGATTACGCAATGCGAGGAACGTAGCGAACAACGTACCGAACAATACTGCTTCCCCACCTAGAAATAACCAAAAGGCAAGAACCTTGTTTCGTCCTTCGAGCGTAGCTTTTTCCGGCTCGTGAGGAAATTCTTCCTTAGAAGCTTCTGCATGTGCCGTTGTCATGTCCGCTCACTTCCTTCCAGCTCTTCAGGTTCAATATGCCATCCATGATCATCATACAGCGAACGCAACAGCATAGATCCAAACGTAATGATAAGACCGATGGCTGTAACGATATAATTATTAAACATAAAGCTCATAAAGGCGTTGCCGAAGTCATCCCGACTAAACATAAAGCCCAGTCCAGCGATGAAAATCCCAACAGACATAGTGAACGGCAATATGGTTGCAGACGGCATATGAATCGAACCAACGGGTTCAGCCGGAGTCATGCCTTTATTTCCTGCCATCTTTTCTTTCCAGAATGCATCAATTCCACGGATAAGCGGGGTTTGCTTGAAGTTATATTCTGGCGGTGGCGAAGAAATCGTCCATTCTAGTGTACGTCCATCCTCCCACGGATCATCAGCTGCATCCATTGGCTTTCTTGAAGTTAGGAAGACATTGACTAAGAAAATAATCGTACCGACAGCCATCAGCCCAGCACCAATTGTACTGACTAAATTCAGCAAATCGAATTGCTGATTCGGCAAATACGTAAATACCCGACGTTGCATCCCCATGAGTCCAAGGAAATGCTGTACAAAGAATGTCAGATGGAATCCGATGATAAACGTCCAGAAGGTCCATTTGCCCAGCTTCTCACTTAGCATCCGACCAAACATCTTCGGCCACCAGTAATGCAGACCTGCAAACAGGCCAAGCACCAAGCCGCCCACAATAACGTAGTGAAAATGCGCTACAACAAAATACGTATCATGGAACTGAAAGTCAGCAGGCGCAGAAGCCAGCATGACGCCAGTGACGCCACCCATCGTAAAGGTAGGAATGAATCCTGCCGCGAACAGGTTTGGTGTCGTGAAACGTACTTGCCCGCCCCACATCGTGAACAACCAGTTAAAAATCTTGATTCCTGTCGGAACCGCAATCAACATCGTTGATACAGAGAACAATGCGTTAGCTACCGGCCCAAGTCCGGTAGTGAACATATGGTGAGCCCAAACCATGAAGCCCAAGAAGGCAATCAGGATGGTAGCGAACACCATTGAGCTATATCCGAACAATCGCTTCCGTGAAAAAGTCGGGATAACCTCCGATATAATTCCGAAGGCAGGCAGAATGAGGATATATACTTCTGGATGACCAAATATCCAGAAGATATGTTGCCAGAGCACCGGATTACCCCCAGCCCCAACCTCGAAGAAATTGGCTCCAAGTATCCGGTCGAATGTCAGCAGTACCAAACCTACTGTAACTGCTGGAAATGCAAACAAAATAATTGCGGAAGTAATAAATGTAGTCCAAGCAAACATCGGCATCCGCATGTAGGTCATTCCCGGCGCGCGCATCGTAATGATCGTGGCTAGAAAGTTAATCCCCCCGATAAGGGTACCTAATCCGGCAATTTGAAGACCAATCGTATAAAAGTCTACACCGTGTGTGGTGCTGTATGTACTCGTAGATAGTGGGGTGTAGGAGGTCCATCCGGCATCCGGAGCGCCACCCATTATCCAGCTGAGATTCAGTAGAATTCCGCCGAACAGGAAGGTCCAGAAGCCAAGTGCATTTAGAAAAGGAAAGGCTACGTCACGTGCACCGATTTGTAGCGGTATGACGGCATTCATTAAGGCGAAGATGATTGGCATGACGCCGAGGAATATCATCGTCGTACCATGCATGGTAATAAGTTCATTGAACGTTTGGGCATCCAAAAAATTATTCATTGGCTTGATGAGTTGCCAGCGAATCAGAAGTGCTTCAATTCCGCCGATACCAAAAAATAATCCTCCGGCCCATAGGTACAAAATTGCAATTTTTTTATGATCGACGGTTGTAAGCCAATCCATAAGTCCTGTATGGCGCTTCACACTGTGGCCATGCCCGAGAGGCTTGGATGAATTCAAGGTATGCGCTGCTTGAGCCAAAGTTCGTACCCCCTTTTTCGAAAGTTCCGCCCGCCTTTAGGCTAAGGCATTAGTCCAGCTTATAGTTGGCCAGATACTCAGCAATGCCATCAATCTCCGCATCACTTAGGCCTAGATCTTTGGGGTTAGGCATCAGATTGCCCGGTTTTACGGATTGTGGATCATGCAGCCATGTTTTGAGATTCTCCTCAATTGGTGCACCATCCTCCCTAGTGTCGTCGTTGAGCAGGATCCCTGCAATCGACTCCCGAGAACCAATTCCGGTCAAGTTCGGCGCATTATTAATCCCTTGATCACCTACAGCGTGGCAAGTCAGACACGCCGCTTTGAACTTCTCAGCTAAAGCAGGATCCTCTGGCAGCACAGCTACGGGTGCTTTCATCGAATCTATCCACTTCTGAAAATCTTGTTCACTAACCGATTTCACCTTAAATTCCATGAATCCATGAGACGGCCCGCATAGTTCCGCACATTTGCCACGGTAAACGCCTTCATTAGGTGCACTGAAGCTGAAGCGGTTAATCGTCCCGGCTGGGTTGGTGTCGATTTTACCGGAAAGGGAAGGGACCCAGAAGGAGTGCAGCACGTCTTTAGTCTCCAGTTCAAAAGCAATATCTTTGCCCACTGGAATAATCAGATCCTGCGCTGTAGTCACCTTGTAATCGGTATACTCAAACTCCCACCAATATTGGTGGCCGGTTACTTTAACCTTAATCGCATCCTTGTCATTGGCATGATCATCTCCTGCGGCGAACACTGCTTTCACCGTTGGAACTGCCAGTACCACTACGAGGATAAGCGGAATGACCGTCCAGAGAATCTCAAGCTTGATGCTACCCTCAACCTGCTCAGGGATTTCATTCTGACCCGGCTTTCGACGGAAACGGATCAGTACATAAGCTGCAATCGTAAAGACAATCAGCAACACGACGATCATAATACTGATCGACAGCTCCATTAATCCATAAGACATTTCCGCCTGAGGTCCCTGTGGTCTGAGCACTGACAAGTCCTCACGACCGCACCCGGCAAGAAAGAGACCAAACATAGCGGTCATGGGAAGGAGTCGCTTTACAGCCTGCCACGTTTTCATCATTGATCTACCCCGCTTTTCCCGATTTCGTAGGTTCCTGTTTTTTTCTGTCAATTATAACAATCACTATTAATA
Organism: Paenibacillus sp. FSL R5-0744; assembly: GCF_037972555.1. Taxonomy (NCBI): domain Bacteria; kingdom Bacillati; phylum Bacillota; class Bacilli; order Caryophanales; family Paenibacillaceae; genus Paenibacillus; species Paenibacillus sp. FSL R5-0744. Next base: position 575,078 of record NZ_CP150228.1, on the reverse strand, counting down.
TAAGTTTAAGGGAAAGTTTTGTCAATCGTTCACAACTAGTTCACATTGTAATTTTCGACATAATAATTCCTTGTCCCACCTGCATTTATGCGCATTTTTTGAAAACGCAATCAAATAAAAAATGATCGGTAAAGCGCATTCATTGTGAAATGTGTCTATTAATTCATTTGACTATTTTATGAGAGACAATATTTCTTATTCATAAATGTACATACAAAAAAAACCGATTCCTGCAACAAACGCTGCTCGGGCACGGTTTATAAGAATCCTCGTGGATGTTATTACTCAAAATGATGTCAAAAGTAAGTGACACTCGTATCTGTTAGCTAGGAGACGGATGAATTAATCTTTACCAGCTCATGCTCCACGACCATGGTCAGTTCTTCTTCATAGCCTCCGGTAATCCGATATTTTCGGACGTACTCCTTTACGAATTTCTTGGGATCTTTGGGCCGGAAAATACGTGTCATTTCCCGTAAACTTTCCTTGACTTCGTTATGACCTTTACTTGCCATGATCAGTTCCCTCCCAAAACATTGAAAATGAATGCTCCGTTGTAGAGAATGCATGATGAAAAGTACGCCGTAACCTCGAATGCAAGTGAAGTAACCATTACACATACGTGGCTTGCATTATCCGCCAAAACGTAAAATTCAAAGCTTCAAAGCCTTGAGATACTGGTTCGCCGGTGAAGCAGGTTCGTCGTGATTTGGGCTGAGAGTAAGGACGCCTGTTGAACGAAAGCTCCTTGACACTTTTATTACCCGAAGAGCCACTTACTGAATCACCCCTTTCGGGCCTTATCGTTATATTGTATCATATTCCGGTCCAACTTCCACCTTTCCTTGTAAAATGTGCTAATTGGAAAATTTTTATTTTTTTACAATGTTCTTCGTAAGTCATATTGCTCGTGTCGGGTTAAAATACAATATGTTCTATAGCAGGCCACACCTAGCACATACCACAGCAAGAAAAGGAGATCATTATGGGCCAACCCACACCATTACTGACTTCATCTTATAACGTAGTTCCCGCGATGACTACCGCGCTACCCGAGGAAACTGCAACGCGCCGTGAGGGTCTTGAACAAGCTGATTATGCTATTCAGAAAGAATATCCAAAGATGCATAGTATGCTTATTGCTCGCCATGGCAAGCTCATCTTTGAACGTTATTACGGCAACCATCATGCCGGGGCATTAAATGATCTTCGATCTGCGACTAAAAGCTTTATCAGCGCAATTACCGGAATCGCTATCGATCGGGGAGATATCCCTGATATCGATGTCTCGGTTTCCAAGGTACTTCGTAAACATGTTCCATACCTGCACTCCCCTCATTTATCAAAAATCACTCTTCGTCATCTGCTTACCATGACTTCCGGATTTAGCTGGATCACGGGCAAGAAGCTGGGGGAGCCTTTCGTCCGGAATCTCCATCGTAGTCGCCGCTGGGGTTCCTTTGCTCTTAGTATGAACATAATTCCGGAACATATCGGTCAATTTCAATACCGTAGTATCGACACCCATCTGATTTCGATGATCCTTAGTGAATCTACAGGTCTCGATGCATTCACCTATGCTGCTGAGCATTTATTTAGCCCTCTCCGAATGACTCATACGGCTTGGTTACCGAGTCCGGAAGGACATAGTATGGGACATATTGGTCTGTACTTAAACTCAAGAGATATGGCTAAATTTGGTATGTGTCTGCTTAATAACGGCGTATTTGCGAAGCAGCAAATCATTCCGAAGCATTGGCTGCAAGAAGCACTAACTGCACAGACTACAGGATACCCGGCTTTTGGAGATTACGGATATCAGTTCTGGGTGGGTACGATGAGCGGCCAACCCTACAAGCTTGCCCACGGTCATGGCGGACAGCAAATCCTTATCCTACCCAATTTAGATGCGGTTGTGGTCTTTACAGCAGAGAGTAAGACAAACAATTGGAAGAGCCCCCGCAAGCTGTTGGAAAAGTATATTATACCCACAATGAGCTAAACATACTTTTTCCTGACAAGTCATAGGCTTTTAAGGAAGAAGGAGTAGCGAACTAACCCCTTTCTTCTCCAAGTAGAAGGAGAGTGAGCCCTTTGTCCCCTTTCAAATCATCCACCGGATTGCCCGATAATATTGCGGGCGCGCTGTGCTATTTTTTCCCTTTTATCGGCGGTGTGGTCTTTCTCGCTCTGGAGAAACGCAACCGCTTCGTGCTGTTCCACGCGTTGCAATCACTGCTTACATTCGGCGTACTGATGATTCTCCATGTCCTAACCGGATTTATCCCTTTTCTTGGTTCCCTGTTGAGTGCAATCCTTTCTCTTTGCAGCTTTGCTATATGGCTGCTTATGATCTATCAAGCTTTAAGCAGCAGATGGTATAAGCTCCCTTGGGTTGGGGATATTGCAGAAAGTCAGATTCGGCATCTATAAACACCGCCGAACTAACACCTCTTATCGCTGAAAAGTATTCCCTTTTGCCCATCCACTCCTTACAATGGAAAGACGGGCATCAACGGAATTCTACAGGCTGGAGGAATTTAAATGTATCTATTCATCATAAACCCGCGTTCCGGCGGGGGCGCAGGCGGGCGGACCTGGCATACTGTAGAGGCGCTCATGAAAGAGCGGATGCTGCCATATATGACCTTGTTTACGCATAGCGCAGAGGGTGCAGAAGCCCTCGTTCTAAATACACTTAAACACCGTGAGGACTGGAAAGCCGCGATTGTAATCGGCGGCGATGGCACGCTGCACAGCATTTTGGGTGCCCTTCGTGGCAAAGATATTCCTATGGCAATCATCCCTGCCGGCTCCGGTAACGACTCCGCACGCGGCTTCGGCATTCCGCTTTCGACTGAAGCCGCGCTGGAAGCTGCACTTAGCGAACGGTATATCGAAGCCGATCTGATCTCAGGCGCAAACGGACTGACTTTAACAGCCGTTGCCAACGGCTTTGATGCTCAAGTGGCCGAGAATGTGAATGCCAGCCGTTACAAACGGCTGTGCAATGCCATTGGCGCAGGCCAACTGGCTTATATCATCGGTATATTGCATACGCTGATGACGTTTAAGCCATGCCGGGTGAGTGTTGCGTGCGACGGGACGGAGCACGTCTTTGAGAAGGCATGGCTGGTCTCGGTCTGCAACCTGCCCAGCTACGGCGGCGGGCTCTTGATCTGCCCGCAGGCGAAGGCCGATGACGGCCAGCTCGACGTCTGCGTCGTGCACGGGTGCAGCCGCGGGCAGCTGCTGCGGCTGTTCCCAACGGTACTGAAGGGCAAGCATGTAGCGTTGCCCTTCGTGTCGATGCTGCGTGGACGTAGCGTAGCCGTCAACTTCGCAGAGGCCCTGCCGGCGATCGGCGATGGCGAGAGCTTCGGCAAAGGGCCGCTTGCCGTGCGCTGCGAGCCTGGATCGCTGCGGGTGCTCTCGCCGCTGGCGGCGGTTAGCGCGCAGCGACACGCCGATCCTGCAGCGGCATGCGGTAGCAACGGGTAATCCATACCCGTGCATCACAAAAAAACAGCAAGAGACAGGCTTATAAACCTGTCTCTTGCTGTTTTGTGTTAACTTCATCCGAATCTACACCAAAGAGTCTTAGCTAAGTAGCCCTTCCTCTTCTTCCACGAAAGAGATTCTTCCGTCCTCCAGTGAAGCGATTCGCACGAGTGATTCTACCCGGTAACCAGCTTCCTGCAGTAAACGATTTCCTGGCTGGAACGCTTTTTCGATCACGATACCAATCCCAACCACACTTCCTCCTGCCTGCTCAACAATACGAGCAAGTCCGAAGGCGGCTTCGCCATTCGCCAAAAAATCATCGACAATCAGAACTCGCTCACCCGGAGCAATGAACTTCTTGGAAACGGTAATTTCATTCGTTTCTTTCTTCGTGAAGGAGTAAACCTTTTCTACATAAATATCCTCTGTCAGCGTCAACGATTTCTGCTTACGGGCAAAAATCAGCGGAACCTCCAGCTCTAATGCCGTCATAATCCCCGGAGCAATTCCCGAAGATTCAATCGTCAGTACCTTCGTAATCTCTTCGCCGGAAAAACGGCGGGTAAACTCACGGCCAACCTCACGCATTAGAAAGGGGTCCATCTGATGATTCAGAAAAGAATCTACCTTGAGCACGCCTTGCCCGAGTACAATACCTTCTTTTAACACCTTTTGTCTCAACAGCTCCATTGTGCTCCCCCTTCTCCCATCAATGAATCCTTTCTCCCCACTTTATAGACCTGTCGGTTTTTGTGGCAATAAATTTCCAACGATAGATTTTAAATTATGGTCATCCTTGCTCTTTTCTTGCCCATTATCATAACCCGTAATTCGGATCTCCACGAAATCGCCCGGATTTACCGGTTTAAAGATCAATTTCTCGCGGTCTTCCAGTCTCACGTTAAATTTCATGTCCTTGAACATTTCAACTAGCTCTGCTTCTCCGGGACTTGCTACTTTATCCAGAAACAGCAGTCCACGCAATTTTTTAGGACCATCCTCATGCACCACTTCAAAATGTACGATACATTCCATGCTTTTCACCTCCCTGTAATAGCTACTGCGCCTGTTCTTCCCCATCATCGCCTGGATCATGCATCACATATTTGCTGTGAATTTTGCTGTAACGCTCACCATAACGTTCTTCTAATTCTGCGCCCATATCCTGCTCCAGCTCGAACAGCACCATTTCCTGTGCAAAATGATTCAATAGCAGATCTACTAACACCGGGTGCTCGGTTACAACCGCTTGCGCCGATCCATCTTCATAGCGCATCCCGAGCATACACCAGCTCCGATCGATTACGAATGAGAACTTCCGTCCATCTGTTCGCTGAGAATCTCTTCCGAGAGGCGGCCATACCGGATAGGCGGCAGGAGCAGCATTGCCACCATCAAACGCCCACAAGAGTCTAACGCCACGCAACTCCGCCTGTTCAAGTTCACTCCGTAGAAGTGACGCTTCCTCACGCCACATATCCACTACGATCTCTTGCTCAGCCATATTAAGTTGGCGAATAAGAGCGCCCAATACATTGCGGTCACCTTCCACATTATAAAACGAAGGGCTAACAGGTCCACCGCGAGGCATCTCACTTTCCATATAAGCCAGTGAAGCTTGAACCCGTCCCGAGATCATGGTCGCAAGCTCCTCTGGATTGAGAACACTGTACCGCGCAGGTTCTCCTTCACCACATCGTACATATCCCTGCTGTGTAAGGCGTTGTAACGCCGCATACACATTCGATCTTGAAACTCCGAGCTGTTTGGCAACCTCATAGCCAGAAGCCTGACCTTTTGTCGCAAGCTCTACCATAATTTTGGACTCCATCTCTGTGAAGCCCAGATTGCGCAGATGCAGCAGCAGCTGTTCCATCTTGTTGTCCCCCTAAGCTGACTGAAATCCGTTCTATATTTGCTCTGACCCACATCGCGGGCACCATAAGGAGCCCTTAGGTAATTCGTTCCGACAGATTTGGCACTGGATCATATCTCGTACACCATGGTCCTCAGTGACCGCAGGTTCCTCCTGATGCTCATTCTTGTGCCATTCGCCGAAGCGACGGTCTAGTTCAAGCTGTCTTTTTCTTTCCCGTTCCAGCTGCTCGGCTTGTTTACGTTCCCGTTCAATCTCTTGCTCGCTCGCCTTATATTCTTCAAGTGGCAGCTCATCATCCGGATGCTGAACTTCAGCATATACGACACTCTGCGGGTGCAGCTTCATTGCAATTTCCTTCTCTTCATCCGTAAGCTCATCTGCTCCATAATATTGATCTTCGTCATCTTCATTCACAGATTGAACAAATACCGGTGTAGAAGGCACCCTTCTCGAAGCGGACAATGGCTCCAGCTTACTTCCGCATTTCGGACAAAAGTTTGCATCAAGCGCCACAATATGACCACATGAACATAACCGCTCATTTTTCAGCTCAGCAATTCGTGTCCGCAGGACTTCGATTTTTTCCTGAAGTTTGGAACAGTTACGGGACAGCTCCACCATTTTACCTTCAGCTACCGACATATCCTTTGAACGATACCCTTCATAAAAAAGTCTGCCCATTTTCGTAAATTCAACTTCCATCTCTTGTTCAACATCGGAAATAAGTCCGTTCAGCTTGCCGATCTCTACTGAGTTTTGGGCTTTTTCGGTAACCCGGCTCGCGCTATCTTTAATTTTTTTGATAAAACTCATTACAGTTCCTCCCTCTCCAGCGATACGTGTTTCTATCATACCAAATGTATCGAGTAGATTCATTAATGTGCTTTAATACGCGATTTAGAGGAGAATGTTCCTATAAAATCCATACTAATTGATTTAAGCCACTTCCCTCTTACACTTATGGGTTATATTTCCTAATTTTGAATGTAATTTTGCGTCAGGGGTTCTACATCGGTTAAAATAGAATTATCACAAATAACGAAATCGGGAGAGTTTCAGTGGAAGAACATGAGAGCACACAGCTTACGCTTAGTCAGCTACAGGTACACGTAAAGGATCTGCAACAGTGGCAAGGTAACAGCAACGAGGATTTCGCCAAACTGGTTAACGAGTTCGAAGCCTTACCGGCACTCTATCGCCACGCGTTAAATGATCTTCAGAATAAAATTGATGTAATCAAGACGGAATGGCAATCCCGCGACGGCTTCAGTCCCATCGAACATGTCAAATGCCGGATCAAAGAACCAAAGAGCATTCTTCAAAAGATGGAGCGCAAAGGCTACGGTTTCAGCTTGGAAAATATGGAGCAATACATTCACGATATTGCCGGAATGCGGATTGTATGTGCCTTCGTTAAAGATATATACCGTTTAGTAGATCATCTTAGTACACGCGAAGACATCCGCGTGCTTGAGATTAAAGATTATATAGCTCATCCTAAACCAAACGGATATCAAAGCCTTCATCTTATAGTCGGTATCCCACTCGTCCTGCTGGAAGGAACACGCTGGGTCAAGGCTGAGATCCAGCTGCGCACCCTAGCTATGGACTTTTGGGCAAGCATGGAACATATTCTGTATTATAAATTCGATAAGCAGTTGCCTTCGCATGTCGCTGAGGAACTAAAAGAAGCCGCGCGCGCCGCTGATGAACTAGATCAAAAAATGCTTCGTCTTCGCCGCGAAATTCTAGAGCTTTCAGAAGGAGAATTGCCCCCTGCTGGTCAGCATTAGAATAACTAACCAGAAACTCTGTTAGATAATTAGGCAAAACAAGAGGCTGTTTCAAGAGTAGCATTGACTACTTTTGAGACAGCCTCTTTCGTATTTTCACTTACCGCTTAATCGGACCCTTAGTCGCTCGACGTGCAGACGCTTCTGCAACCCGCTGCATAATCAAAGTTAATCCCTCAATGGCTTTAGGTGTCTGCGGTAGCAACGTTCCCCAGTCTTCTGTAACTTCAGCTACTACTACCGGCGAAGGAAACGGTCTAGCCGCAATCTCATGGAACTGTGGCCCAGGCTGATGTAGCGAACCTTCAGCAGCCGCTTCTGCCAGCCATTCGCCAGAGGAAATGGCCGGACCCTTGCGTTCAAGCCGAGCCAATTCTGTAGAAAGTTCACTAACCGCGGCCTCTTCTTCCTCTGTTTCAGCTTCGTCGCTAGAAATATTCCCTTCAGCCCAAAGGGCAAAAATTCCGTCCAAGAGCTCTCCTTTAGTAAATCCTCTCAGCGAAAGTGCCAGCAGTGGCTCTTCAGCAAGACGTTCTTTAATAAGCTTCAAAGTTTCCGCCTTATACTCCACACCTTCACCCTCAAAAAGGGCTTGCTCCAGCTCACTATCCGTAGGTAGAAGCTCAAGCTCTGCCAGTTCACCCGTCAAACGCCCTTGCAGCAAGGCAAATACTTCCCCGGGACTTAGTGCCAGACTTCGTAATATTTCTTTTCTTCGGGAAGCATGCCATACCGGAACCTTCAGAGAGAGAGGTCGATCCGCTTGTTGTTCCTGAGCAGGCGCGCTGGCGTTCAATTCACCCTTCGACCGAGACCCTCCCGTCACTTTCCCAGGTAGCACCGTCCATGCTGCTTTTACTAATCCAGGCACAACTTCCAGCTGCATCTCTAACCGTTCACTCATTGTTCGATCCCTCCGTAATCACTCATATCTGTCTTACATCCAGTCCTGATCCTGCAGTTCAATAAGTTCCTTCAGCTCATGATTGGACATCTCAGTCAACCATGTTTCGCCAGAGCCAACAACCTGCTCGGAAAGATTTTTCTTACGCTCAATCAATTCATCAATACGTTCTTCCAACGTTCCTTGGCAAATCAACTTATGCACTTGAACATTTTTATCCTGACCAATTCGGAACGCCCGGTCTGTCGCCTGATTCTCAACTGCCGGATTCCACCAACGGTCGTAATGGATGACATGATTAGCTCTTGTAAGGTTCAACCCTACGCCACCCGCTTTTAAAGAAAGTACGAAGAAGGATGGGCCTTTTCCCTCTTGAAAATTATGAACCATCTCGTCGCGCTCTCGTTTTGGAATTCCGCCGTGCAAGAACAGCGGCGCTGTTCCATAACGCTTAGTCAGCTTGCTAACCAAGAGCTCACCCATCGCTACATATTGAGTAAAGATCAACACAGATTCTCCGACCTCCGCAATGCTATCCAGAATCTCGAACATGACTTCCATTTTACCGGAATGCTCACTTCGTGGACCCCTGCCTTCTTCTTTGCGGAATAGCTGAGGATGATTACAAATCTGCTTCAATTTCGTTAGAGAAGACAGCACGAGTCCTCTGCGAGCCATCCCGCTACTCTCTCCGATCACGCCAAGCATTTCATCCACGACACCCTGATATAGGACTGCCTGTGTTTCCGTCAGCGGACAATAAGACTTCAGCTCCAGCTTCTCCGGCAAATCTTTAGAGATATCCGGATCGCTTTTCAAGCGGCGCAACAAGAATGGTGATACCAAGCGATGCAATTCCCGCAGTCGTTCTCCACCCTCTCCAGATACATACCGCTGCCGGAAGGAATGGTAGGTTCCTAAATAGCCCGGGTTTAAAAAGTGAAAAATAGACCATAACTCACCTAGTCTGTTCTCTACTGGTGTCCCCGTCATAGCTATGCGATGCGGCGCTGATAGCTTCATCACACTTTGCGCCTGTTTTGTCCGATGATTCTTAATATACTGAGCTTCATCCAGCACCACAGTGGACCACTGAACATTCGCTAAATCCTCGCTGTCACGACCTGCTAAATGATAGGTCGTCAATACAATATCATGACTGGCAGCCAGTTCTAAAAAGCTATCCCCCCGCACTCGGCGTCCACCATGATGAATGTGAACTTTAAGAGAAGGCGCAAAGCGCTGCAATTCCCGCTGCCAGTTCCCCAAAAGTGAGGTTGGGCATAGAATCAAGACAGGCTCCTGCTTCTCTTCAGGTGGAGCACTTAAAGCGCGGTCCAGAAGGCAGGTAATGACCTGCACCGTCTTACCGAGACCCATGTCATCGGCCAGACACACCCCAAATCCCAGACCACTGAGAACGGAGAGCCATTGATAGCCGCGCTCCTGATAAGGTCTCAGTGTGCCGTGCAGACCTTCAGGTACGGCACGCACTGGAAGATTACGCAATATGTCGCCCCGCATCAGCGATGACAATAGTCCGGATGTTTCCATCCCCGTGACCGACATCCCTTTCCAGAGCCGCTCTTCACCATCCTCAGCCTCTAGGCGCATCCAATCGGCTGCGGTCATTTCCCCATTTTCATGGCGTTTCATATATCTAAGAACCTGGCGAATTTCTTTAGGATCTACCTCAATCCATTCTCCGCGGAAACGTACAAAGGGCACGCCTGCCTCCACTAGTGCGTTTAGTTCTTCTTCACTGATTGTACTCTCCCCAAGTGAGGCTTCAATGCGAAATGAAATCAGCTCTTCCATCCCAAGAGCCACTGGAGCAGGACTATCAATCCCACTCACTACCGGCTGCATTTTCATTTTCATGCCAATCCGGCGGCGTCCCTCACGGCTCCAGCGCGATGGCATCTGCACGGTTATTCCACGCTCACGCAGCTGCTGCACTGTCTCCTTCAAAAAGAAATAAAGACGCTCTGGTTCCAAATCTGCTCCCGTAGGTGCAGGCATAGAAAGAGCGCGCTCTATGTCTGGAGAGATTCTTGCCGCTCGGCCCAGCGCTATAAGAAGCTGCTGCTGTATATTGCGATAACGTTTCCCCCATAACGTAAACTCTCGCTCCTTACTGCTCCAAATCAATTTTGCCGGAATCCAGAATTCCCCTTCTTCCTTGTTCTCCGCCCAGAAGGTTAAGCGCCAGATTTCGTCATTATCTCCAGGGGGCTCAAGACGTAGCCCAAGACCCAGCTGTCCACTCCGCGCTTCTTCAGGTTCCGATTGCGGCACATCGCTACCAGCTGTCTCATTCACAGTAGCCAGAAGATCTGTCACCTCTGCTTGCGTTCCCTGCACGGGTATATCCCGGCTGCCTGTAAGAAGACTATTCCACCACAGCTCAGTTAAAGGGGAGTAACCCCGGCGATAATTGGCTTTGTAAGGGGTAAGTTCACTTTCAATACCCGCAATCACTTTCTTGATCTCTGCAGTCATTACCGCCTGCATAAAGGAGTAAAGCACATAGGCGCCAGCCTCTTCCCTCGAAGATAAATCCCCCGCTTCAGCAATATGCGTCCCTAAGGCCAATACCGGCATGGACGACGCCAGCTGCAGAAAGATCTCCTTATCCTCCTGCTTTCGAAAAGCTGGAGACCAGCAGACCGTTGCTGCCTGTTCACCACCACGACGGCGTGAACCTACCGGACGTGGGGGCAAGGCTCCTGGCGTAACGCCGCCTGTACCCATCAATTCCAGCGCAAAGCGAGCTGCTGCCGCCCAATAGCGCAATTCGCCTCCAGGCTCTACTCCCTGATCTCGGCATAACGTCTCATCCCATGCCAGAAGCAGTTCAAATGCATCGCTAGGGACTAAGGCGAGCCCTTCGAATGTTCTTCCGGGCAATCCACGGCGTGCTGGCTTCCCCTCTACAGGAGGAGCCGGATATTTCACTTCTGCGAGCCGCAGAGCAGCACTCGCAAAAGGGCGAACTCCTCCCTGCAGCTCCAGCCGCTTCACCACTCGGGTCCAAGCGTCAACCTTCGGCTCCGAAGTTTCGCCAGAGAAGCAAAATAACACATCCCCCAACCATATTGCATAAAGATGCTTAGTCATCGGTGATCTCCTGTCTTTTAAGCAAGCAAAAAAAGAACCAGTCCGCCACCATCAGGTGGTAACTGCAACCTTTTCCGCGAGAAATAAATTTTGAAGCTATACAAGTAGAAGTAGTTTCTCCATCCTTTTAGAGATGAGATACACTCCTGTAAGAAATATAAGGATAAAGAACTAGGATAAAACTTATCTGCTCTTGAATCTTCATCTCTTCATCTTATACGAAAAAGCGCTGATTTAAAAACGTTTCTGCATATTTTCTGTAGATTTTTATACAAATAAAGTTGAAGTACATAGAAACACCCATGAATTTGATTTATTTCAGCATATTTTTAATAAATGTTCTAGCCACTATCGTAAAATACCCTTCACCACTACCATACTATCCATGAACATTATGACTCACTAGTCACTTCATTTCTTGTTTATAGTCTTAATTGTGCCGAAAGCGGGTATATTCTAAGTAAGCATCACCCTATTAAAAAGCTAGGGAGTGAATTCTTTGAGACGTTATAATCCTTATAAATGGTGGAATCTTCTGTTCTTTTTAGGTGTGATTATCGTGAATGTGCTCTCGGTCACCTTACCATTAGGCGGGCACAGCACTGGAGAAATCTCTGATAAATATCAGACCTACATCACACCTGCCGGTTACGCGTTTTCCATCTGGTCATTGATTTATCTACTATTAGCCGGCTTCGTTATTTATCAATTCCGCTCCTATACAGCCTCTAGAGATTCTGTGCGGGCGATTCAGTTCTGGTTTGTTCTAAGCTGTATTTTTAATATGAGTTGGCTCTTCCTTTGGCAATACTTATACATTGAGCTCTCTCTGGTTGCTATGGTGCTGATGTTAATCACACTGATTGTCATTTACCGAAAAACACGTTTGATCGCTAATCCTACCTCAGGCGAGAAATGGCTGATGAAGCTACCCTTTAGTATATACCTTGGCTGGATCTCTGTGGCTACTATCGTGAACATCAGCGTTGTTCTGGAAAAGAATCATTGGGAAGGTTGGGGGCTTAGCGGTAGCACTTGGGGCGTTATTATGCTCTGCGTGGGAACTCTACTTGCAATTGTGGTCAGCTATCCTTACCGAGATAGCATTTATCCACTCGTATTCGTGTGGGCCTTCATTGCGATTGCTTTGGAACACAAAGAGACCAGCGATGTCTATTTAACGGGACTGATTACAGCAGGCCTCCTGCTTCTTTACAGCATCTGGTTATTGTTCAAACCCCGCCGTAGTAGGTATCGGAGATACAGAAGTTACTAATTCTAATATAAAAAATGGCAGGCTAGGGTTATCCACCTTAGCCTGCCATTTTGGTAAAATAATAAAAGTGCAAAAGGATAACTCCTTATTTCTTACGAGCTACCGCTTCAATCTCAACAAGTCCGTCTTTAGGCAGACGCGCAACCTCAATAGCACTGCGGGCAGGATAAGGTTCTTTAAAGAAGGTGCTATAAACCTCATTAACGGCCGCGAAATCATTCATATCCTTTAAGAATACAGTCGTCTTTACTACATGGTCTAGTGTTGCACCAGCTTCCTCAAGAATGGCTTGTACATTGTTAAGCGCTTGACGCGCTTGTTCTTGTACGCCCTCAACCAAATTACCCGTTTCCGGATTCAGACCAAGTTGACCTGAAGTGTATACCCAGCTACCCGTGGTTATAGCTTGACTATAAGGACCGATTGCTCCGGGTGCTTTTGTTGTAGCTACTTGTTTTTTGCTCATCTTACTACCCCTCTCCATTATGCGCTGATCATTTATTGTCCATTGTAAGTCCTGTTCTCATCTTAATGCAAATTTATTAGAGACCCAAAAAGCTTAGCGTTTCCCAATCACATGTATCACTTCATTCGTATAAATATGTAATCCATGGGTATCCGCAGACGCAATGTTAACCATAGCTCTTGCGACTGTCGTACCAGGTATCGCACGATATTTAGCCGCCTTACCCACCATTACAAAATCCAGCGCTTTCATCAAACTGGCTCCGACTCTCTCCCCTAATCTGAATTCTTCACGTTGGCCTAGCAGCAAGGAGGGGCGAAATATATGCATACCTTGAAATCCAATAGCGGTTAAACCTTCTTCCGCTCTTCCCTTAGTCCGACTGTAGAAATTACGCGACTTCGCCTTTGCCCCTATTGAAGAGACGACCAAAAACTGTTTAACACCCTGTTCTTTCGCTATGGCTGCAGCATCAAGCGGATAGTGTAGATCGACTCGTTCAAACTTTTCTTGTGAACCCGCCTTTTTTATCGTAGTCCCTAAACAACAGAAGATGGAATGTACCCCTTCGAACGACTCCGTATAGTTTCTTAGGTTCTCCCAATCTACAACGATTTGTTTAAGCTTAGGATGTTCTATGGCTAACGGTGTCCGTACAAGCACCCTTACTTCTTCCCAGCTATCACGATTTAACAATTCCTCCGTAACCGCTTTGCCTACCAATCCGGTGGCACCTAATACCATCGCTATTCTTAACAAGGAATAACCCCCTTTTACTTCTATTCGTCCTTTAGAATACGACGACCTAGCAGAAACGCAAGTGCAATCATCAGCGTGCCTACTACTAGCTGCATACCGTATACCTGAGTCCATTGCGGCCAGTGCGCAATTTTTTCATAGAGCTGACCGCCAATAAGCGGACCAAAAAAGGATGATAACCCGGTAAGCGCCGCATATGTGGCCATATACATCGGCCGTTCTTTTTTCGGCGTGTCTCCAATGATAAAGTTAAAGGCCAGCTGGTTGAAACCGCCTACACCAACACCAAAAACGATATGGGCCGCGAATAAAACCAGCAGCATAGGCATCACAGACAAGAGTCCCCACATCAATGAGGACAACGCAATAATCGGCAAAGTAAAGAATAACAGTCGCTTATTGCTGTATTTCGCATTTAGATTGCCCCAAACGTAGAAGCTAGCCATCATAAACACGGTCTGGGACACATTAAGTAATGACAACGTTTCATAATTAATATGAAGTAACTGCAACATGACATAAGAGTATAGCGGAACCGTTAGGTTCTGCAACAACAGCCAAGCAGCCAGAAACAAGGTTGACTTCATAAATAATGTATCTTTAAGCGGTTTCTTAAACATGGGCAAAAATTTATGCTCTTCTGATTTCTCGAACGGTACATCCGGATAAAAAAAGAATACTACGACATTCGATATCGAGAAGATCCACACAACAATATATAGAATCAGAAAACCATGACCCCCGGGATAACGGTCCAGAATAATACCTCCGCCATACATAACCAAACTTCCAAGTGCATTCAGGACCGTGTTACGAATCCCAAAATAACGTCCACGTACCCGTGCGGGAACTAGATCACTAATCACAGAGCTCCACAACACACCACCAGCAGTATTGGCAATAAAAGCAGTAGTATATAAAGCAATAAATGCGATGACCCAATATTCTTTAGGAAAAATAAACGGGATTAGTCCCGTAGAACCCCAAAGTATCCTATGCAGACCGATAAAAGTAACCATAGCCCATTTGCGACTTGGCAGCTTCTGAATCAGAAAAGCTACCCCAATCTGTGCCACATTAACTAATGTAGTAAGCGCTAGCACAAATCCAATTTGGCTAGAGGAAGCTCCTAAATATAGTAGGAATCCTGTTAGGAACTGCCCTTGCAGCAGTACCTGAAAAATAGTTGACGGCACACCTTCCAGCGTAGCTATACGCAAATTTCTGCGATGCACTGAAGGTTTACGAACACGTTTTGAAACCGTAACCTTATGCTTATTTTCCATGTTGTCCATAGAGGCGGTAACACTCCTTTGATGCGGCATTGGCTTCATTCTACTCCGCATCAATCTACTGTCAATACGCCAAATCACCAAATAATATTGGAGCTTTACTCACTATCCACTTCAAGGGGCAAATAAAGCGAAAATCGACTCCCCTTCTCTTCCTTACTCTCCATAGAAATGAACCCGCCGAGCAATCTGGCCAAGTCATTACTAATAGAAAGTCCTAGTCCTGTTCCACCATATTTCCGGCTAGTCGTTCTGTCTGCCTGTTGAAAGGCTTCAAAGATCATGGCATGCTTCTCCGGTGCGATTCCTATACCACTATCCTCCACATCAAATACAAGCCAATGTTGCACGGCATCCCCTTCCCCACCTTCCTGCTCGTGGATATGCAGCGATACGTAACCTGTCTTTGTAAACTTAAAAGCATTTGAGAGCAAATTACGCAAAATCTGCTGTACGCGATGTGGATCGGAATGAATCATTGGAGGGACATTCTCATCCATGGAGATATTAAAATCCAGTCCTTTTTGTTTGGCCGTCACAGCGAACTGCATTGCCAGCAAATCTGGGATCTCGCTAACATTTAATTCTTCATTTATAATATCTAATCGACCTGCCTCCACCTTGGATAAATCCAGAATGTCGCTGATGATCATCAATAATTCATCACCCGAACGATGGATAATGGCTGCATACTCTCTTATTTCTGCTTCCGTAAGCAAATCATCATTTTCTTCAATTAATTGCGATAAATTAATGATGCTATTCAATGGAGTTCTAAGCTCATGTGACATATTGGCGAGAAATTCCGATTTGAATTGAGAAGCCATCATTAACTGATCAGCACGCTCTTCAAGATCAAGCTTGTTCTTATGTAATTCTTCAGTCTGAGCAGACAACTGTTCGTTAGCATGCTGGATCTGCTCATTCCTTAGAAGACCGAGTTGAAAATCACGGATAATTAATGAGAACAAAATACTTAAAATTAGCCCCGCAGGGAACGTAATTGGCATAATCTCTCTTATGTACTCTTCCACAGGGATAACGCCTAACGCCATAATGTTTATGGCATTCATAAGATTAACGATTAGAATAACGATCAGACCTTGATTCACAATACTGAGGGTTGAGCGTCTGACCCAGTAGCTAAGCGCCGCGCAAATAACTCCCAAAATAAAAAGATTTAGCATTCCTGCAACTGCTGCCTCTGTCACTCCAAAAGTTAACCTTGTAAGCCCCGTCCCTATACCGATCAATATAAGTGTGATGGGTCTAGGATACGCCAGCGTCGAGATGATTAAGGGTACAAACCGCAAATCAAAGATCACATGGTCGTCCAGATTATAACCAAAAAGAGTACTGATCCAACCAGCAAAGATCGCCAGGATCACCCAGCTCGCCTTCTTTATTCCTACACTTGCATTTGAAATGGTATGTTTATAGATCAGATTAGCCAAATAGGCCACGGCTATAAGAATTGCGGTATTCCCGAAAAATATTTTAAGATACCCCATAGTTTTGCTCCTACCTGCACAAGATAAATTACAGATTTCATCTCACAATAATACCATAGCTTAACCTTCGCACACCTAATTGTTGCATAGGAAGAGCGCAAATCGTATACGATTTGCGCTCTTCCTATGCATTTTATATTTGGGCATTGAGAGTATAAGCTATTTTGAATTAATCGCGGTAAGAACGTCCCCAGCTTTGATACTCTTTTTCCGCGTCTTCTTTCGAATGGCCATAACGCTCTTGTAGTTTACCTACCAACTTATCCTTTTCACCATCAATCACATCAAGATCGTCATCTGTAAGCTTGCCCCATTGCTTTTTGGCCTCGCCTTTGAGCTGTTTCCATTTTCCTTTAAACACATTGTTGTCCATTATATGCTCATCTCCTTAGCTGAATTAAGTAGGGTAGAATACTATCCTGTGTTATCGTTACATTACCCTGTCCTATTCGCCATGAATCTTACCTAATCTATAGAAAGTCACAATTTGTCAAATAATAGTTTAAAAAAAGGTATTCAAATCCTTTAAAATTTGATACAATCAATGTATAAATTAAACATTTAATTTTTTAAGTGATTTTTTTCACATGAGTTATTTGCTCTATGTGCTAGAATGCCCTCGGAGATGAAACAACATCATTAAATTTTTTTCTATTGTATGCCGATATATGTCATGATACTGTTAGAGTTTGGCTCTTCACCCCAAGATTAAAGTGACAAATATCATTTATAAAGTGATTTTTATCACTTCGCATTACTATTAAAATGTTTTACATTTTAATATATATATTTTAAACTATATTTTTGGAGGTCATAACAAATGAAAAAAACAACAGTAATCTTGTCGACTGCCCTTATCCTAGGTAGTTTGCTTGCAGGTTGTGGTAACAACACAGACAACACACCGGCGGCTACTAATGCTCCAACAGAAAACAGTACAGCAACTAATTCCACTAACACTGGAACTGAAGCGGCTAAGTACAAAGACGGAAATTACTACTCTGCTGCTGAAGTCGACGCTAAAACTGGCTGGCAGTATTATGCGCTTCTGACTGTAGAAGGCGGTAAGATTACTAAGGCTGACTGGGACGCTTTTAACGTAAATACTGCTGGTGACTCTAAGAAAAAACTTTCTGAAGATGGTAAATATGGCATGAAAGCTGGTGGTGCTTCTTCTGAATGGCACGAGCAAGCAGCAAAAGCTGAAGCTTTCCTGATTGAAAAACAAGATCCAGCAGCTATAACTTTAGACGCTGAGGGGAAAACTGATGCTATCTCCGGTGTATCTGTACACGTATCTGACTTTGTAAAAGCTGCTCAAGCTGCTCTGGCTGCTGGACCTGTTGAAGCTGGTCAATACAAAGACGGAGGTTACCATGCTGAAGGCGAAATGGATAAAGACTCCGGTTGGAAATCCACTGTTGACTTGACTGTTGCTAACGGTAATGTTGTTGCTGTTAAATTCAGTGGCGTAAATGCTGCTGGCGACGACAAGAAACAATTCTCCGTCGATGGTAAATACGGTATGAAAGCTGGCGGCGCTTCTGCTGAATGGCATGAAGAGATCGCAAAAGTTGAGCAATACTATCTTGAAAAAGGTACTGCTCCAGAACTTACAGCTGAAGGTAAAACTGATGCAATTTCCGGCGTGAGTATTCATGTTGGTGAATATTTTACACTTGCTGAAAAAGCACTCGAAGGCGCGAAATAATTTCGCATAACCTTCTGCAGTTAATCAGACGAATGAGGTGAATTTCTTTTGAAAAAAATAGTCATTTTGGGCGGCGGCTACGGCGGCGTACTCACGGCTAAGAAACTGGCAAAGAAATTTAAGAAAAACAAAGATGTTGAAATCACACTGATCGACCGGAATCCATATCACACTCTATTGACTGAGCTGCATGAGGTTGCCGCGAACCGTGCTCCAGAGGATTCAATCAAGATCGATCTAAAGAAAATCTTTGCTGGACTTAAAGTGAATGTTGTTCTTGACGAAATCAGCAATATTGATTTCAAGGGTAAGAAACTCAAATCCAATAAAACTACCTATGCGTACGATTACCTTGTAATCGGTACAGGTAGCAAACCAACCTTCTTCGGCATTCCAGGTGCAGAAGAGAATACCTTCTCCTTCTGGTCTTACGATGATGCGGTAGCATTGAAACGTCAAATCCGCGACATGTATACCAAAGCCGCTATGGAGAAAAATCCAACTGTACGCCGTGCAATGTTAACTTTCGTTATCATTGGTGCCGGCTTTACAGGTGTCGAGCTTGTTGGGGAAATGGCTGAGCAACGCGAGGAATTGTGCAAGGAGTTCTATATCGACCCATCCGAAGTAAGATTGATTGTGGCTGATATGGCTCCGAAGATTCTGCCTATCCTTCCAGATAAGCTGATTCAAAAAGCCGAAGCTCACCTTCGCAAGCTGAACGTGGAAATTGTAACAGGCGCTAAGATCACTGAAGTAGGCGAAGGTAGTGTTGCCCTTGGTGAGAAAAATGTTGTCGCTTCACAAACCATTGTTTGGACTGCAGGTGTTGAAGGTTCTGAAATCGTGGGTGGACTTGAAGTACAACAACAAGGACGCAAACGTATTGTTACGAATGAGAACCTTGAAAGTGTAGATCATAAGAACGTATATGTAGTAGGGGACAACATTTTCTTCATTCCTGAAGGTGAAACTCGTCCTGTACCACAAATGGTTGAGAATGCTGAACAAGCAGCTCCGATCGTTGCTGGTAACATTGCAGCTGACATTCAGAACACTGCTAAAAAAGCATACAAACCAGGTTTCCACGGTACTATGGTATCCATCGGTAGCCGCTACGGTGTAGCAAACGTTGGTTTGCCAGGCAAGTTCTTTATGCTTACTGGTTTTATGGCAATGTTATCCAAACACTTTATCAATATGTTCTACCTGTCTCAGGTTGTAGGCTTCAATAAAGTTTGGACTTACATGATGCATGAGTTCTTCCATGTTGAGAACCGTAAGAGCTTCTTGGGCGGACACTTCTCCAAGCGTTCACCTAACTTCTGGCTCGTTCCGCTTCGCATGCTGCTTGGTGGAATGTGGTTATATGAAGGTATAGATAAGCTACGGAAAATTTGGGTAGATCCAAACAAGATATTCCTAATTCCAGCCGCTCCTTTTGCAACGGATGCTTCATCAGCAGCCAGCGTAGCGGTGGATGCAGTTAAAACAACAGTAGATGCACAATCTGCAGCTTCAGCAGTATCCACTGCAAAAGAAGCGGTTGAAGCATTGCCAGTTCCTGGCTTCGTTTATAATATTACAAACTGGTTCATGGATTTGATGTTCTACAACAACGACGGAAGTTATACATTCCTCGCGAAATGG
This sequence comes from Paenibacillus sp. FSL R5-0744, assembly GCF_037972555.1. Lineage (NCBI taxonomy): Bacteria > Bacillati > Bacillota > Bacilli > Caryophanales > Paenibacillaceae > Paenibacillus > Paenibacillus sp. FSL R5-0744. The sequence goes on along the minus strand of NZ_CP150228.1, from coordinate 555,213 downwards.
TTCCAAATCGGTATGGTATGTGCAGAAATCGTGTTCGGTATTATGCTTATCGTTGGTCTGTTCACAGCTATTGCTTCTATAGCGACGATAGCAATGTCCGTCATGATCTGGTCGACCAAAATGGCTTCTACAGAAATGTTATGGTATGTTGGTGCGGGTATCGCCTGCATCGGCGGATCGGGCAGCACATTTGGCCTAGATTACTATGTACTTCCTTGGCTTAAGAAACATTGGAAGAGAGTTCCGATCGTCAGACGATGGTATCTATACACCGACTGATTATAAAGCCCTGAATTCGTGTAATTTATTTTAAAGAAAATATGTAGATTGCATGTCAGTAAGCTAAATATGGATGTACTTCAGAGTAATGTGTCCCTAGGACACATTACTCTCCTTATTTACAAGAAGAAAATAATCTTCCTAATATCAGGAAATGGTCAATTTATTCTTTAATGAATGGTTTTGTAGGGATGATCAGGGGTATGGTTTCTTCCGGCAAAACCGACAAGAAGGAGAGAATCTTGTGAACAAACAACTCATAGAAGATACCCTCCGGTTGTTGCATACTGAAATGTCACCTATTGCCGGAATTGAGCTTAACCCCTCTCCGGCTGCATGTGAGCAGCTAATCTCGGTACTAGAACGCCATGATCTGGAATACAACCGCAAAGTCAATTTGCTGGGTATTTACACTATTCTCACTTTGGCAGCTGAGCGCCATATGGAATGTATCCCACATCATCCCGACCTTACACGCAACATTTTGGATGGAGATTATTTGTACAGCTTTTACCTTCAGTTTGCGGTGAAATGCCGTGAGCTCGACCTAGTTGCTTATCTAGCTCCTTCGATCAAAAAAATGCAAATTAGACGGTCAAATGGAGACTTCGCGGAACATGATCCAGCGGCTGGAATCGAACAATTCTTGATTCAAGAGTGCAGACAGCGCAGTCGCACAAGCAAAGCCATTTGACAGGTGGGATCTATAAGATGAAGCTGCATGAGGCCTTAAACATAGACATAGATGAAATTAATCGTGAAATCGTAAATCTTGTGGCACGAGATAAGGATGTTCCTAAGAAATCACAACTCGGGCAGAGTATTCTTGAGCTTATAAATTCTGGAGGTAAACGCCTCCGTCCTCTTATGGTCATTGTTGGCAGTCGTTTTGGCCGAAAGGATACAGGTCGAAGAGCGCTTCAATTAGCTGCTGCCGCTGAATTTATTCATGTTGCCTCATTAATTCATGATGATATCATCGACGATTCTGAGTTACGGCGGGGCAAACCCGCCCTACATACTAAGACGGGCACACTATCAGCAGTGCATATTGGCAATTATATGTCCGCTCGGGTTATCGAACTGTTAAGCAAATATACCGGAGACAAAAACAAATATGTTCATGACTTATCTTCTGTAGCTACTGCTCAGCTCTGTCTAGGTGAGTATCAGCAAATGGAACATGCTTTTGATTATGAGATTACAATGGAGCAGTATCTGGAGAAGTCCTTAAACAAAACAGCTCTTCTTATGGCCACCTGCTTACGTGTGGGTGCATTATCCACCGAAAGCTCAGAGGAAGTGGCCAACCTTCTGTATACCTTTGGCGAAGCCTTAGGCATGTCTTTTCAAATACAAGATGACCTGCTGGATTTCACGCAGTCTGAGGCTGTGCTAGGTAAGCCCGCCGGCAGCGATCTGCGTCATGGTCAGGTTACCCTGCCAGTGCTTTATGCATTACAGGATCCAAAGCTTTCGCCTGTGATTCGTTCAATCGGCCCTGATTCTTCGGATGCTGAGGTGGCACATGTGCTTGCCCTTATTAAGAGAAGCGATGCCTTAGCTCGCGCAGAACAGTTCAGCCAGAACTACCTAGATAAGGCTGGAGCGATTGTGCAGCAGCTCTCCTCCTATCCGGCGCATGCCGATCTGGATACACTGCTGCAATATTTTGCCGACCGTGATCGCTAAGGACCTGCTCTCGGAGCAATCAAAAACGGATACCCCCATTTACTTGGGTTGGTATCCGTTTTTTTGTGTACTTTAGCTAAACAAGCCGAACGTAGCGCAGCGCCCGTCAGCGTGTTTAGCTCTTGGAGAATAGTCTCTTAGGATTTGACGTTACTATATAGGGAAATCCTCCCTCTAAAAACCTAAATTCACATGGTTTATAGACCAATCAGCCAATTTAGAGGGAGACTTTCCCTATAACAAGATCTAAAGTCAATAAAGCTCGGTAATATAGGGAGGTTTTCCCTATAAGTCTGCCTTGGATTAGTTCAGCCCTCTCACACGGCTCTAGCCCCCCCCTCGCAGATGTCCACAAAAACAAAAAAGGAAAGCCGCGTAGCCAGCTTTCCGATCCCTTTGCCTACCCTCTTTTGGGTAGGCTGTTGTCTTTTGTTGTTAGCTTGGAGGCAATGCGCCATTGGTTAGGACGGAACGGAGTGGAATTTTGGAACTGTAGAAGCGTAGCGCTCGCCTTTATTCTCGGATTTCTACCGCAGACAGCCGGTTCAAATCAAAGAAATCCGAGAATAACAGCGATCGAAAGTCCAACATTCCACGCAGTGCAGCTTCCTAACCATACTCAACGATCAACGCTCCTAGCTAACATAAAAAAAATCAATCAGCGTACACAATAAAATCACTATGCTGATCACCTGATTCAAATTATAAGAAGCCACCTTCATCAGCTTACGATTCGATGGTTTTATAATCTTATGCTCGGTCATCAGGAGCAGCGTCGCAATTCCAATCCCCACCAGATAGATCCAGCCGAGATCACGCCATAAATATAGGAACAATAGCAGCATAATCATGATGAAATGTAGTCCTTTTGCAATGCGCAGCGCGTTCTCTAGTCCGAAAAAGCTAGGAATAGACCATAGACCATGCCGCCGGTCAAAGTCGATATCCTGAGTGCCGTAAATAATATCAAATCCGGCAATCCACAGCATAACAACAGTACCGATAACAAACGGTGTAAATGCGATATTTCCGGTTACAGCGAACCATGCGCCAATCGGTGCAGAAGCAATAACAAATCCTAAATATAAATGACTAAGAAAGGTAAACCGCTTCGTGTAGGAATAGGTTGATATCAATACGATAGCCACCGGCGACAAGATCAAGCAGAGCAAATTAAGCATACCTGAAGCCACAATGAAAATGGCATAGTTGACAATAACAAAGACAACAACTTCTTTTTCCGCCAGTAAGCGTTGAGGCAGATGTCGATGTGCCGTACGAGGATTCTGTTCATCGAACGTACGGTCCGCCAGCCGATTGAATGCATTGGCGCCATTACGGGCGCCTATCAATGCAATCAATCCCCAGATCATCACATGTCCTGATGGCCAGCCCCCAGCAGCCCACACCATCGAGATAATGGCAAATGGCAGCGAAAAAAGTGTATGAGAGAACATCACCAGTTCACTGAACATTTTAAGCTTTAGGCCTGCAGTTTTAAAAATGTTTAGAATAGCCATTCGTTTTCCTCTTTCTTCGCTACTTGAAATTCATCGTATTAGTCATTAAGCTCCGCAAGAACTTCGTTCAGGACGTTAAGCATCCCATCGATATCTTCTTCCGTAATAATCATCGGTGGCTGGAAGGCTAGTACATTGCGTCCTATGCCATTTTTACCGATTAGATAACCTCGGTCCTTCATCGCCTCCAGCACTTGATCTGTAAGTGCCGCTGCACCCTCAGCATCTACACCCGTTAGCTCCGCACCCAGCATTAGTCCAGTTCCCCGCACATCAACCATCAACGAAGGATAACGAGCTTGCAATGCCTTCAGACCTGCCTTCAATCGTTCTCCGAGCTGTACCGAGCGTTCAGGAAGCCGTTCATCTCGAATATAATCAAGCACAGCCAGCGCTGTTGCAGCAGATACCGGATTCCCCCCAAATGTGGAAGCTGAAGGACGGTTTAGAGCAAGGGCAATCTCATCGGTTGTAGCGAAGGCTGCAACTGGAATTCCGTTACCGAGTGCTTTGGCCATACTTATAATATCGGGTACAACGTCAAAATGCTCCATAGCAAACATTTTACCAGTACGTCCAAATCCAGTTTGGATTTCATCAGCGATTAAGAGTACACCGTATCTCTCTAACAATGCTTTTACATCACGGAAGTAGGTTCGGGTTGGCATAATCATTCCGCCGTTGCCTTGGATTGGCTCTACGATCATGGCAGCGATAGTATTCCCCTTCTCTTCAAGCACCCGCTCTAGCGACTCCAGGGATAACGATGCCGCTTCCTCCAGCGATAAATCCGGATGATAAGGGCGAGGAATAAACTCAACGTCATGATCCAAGTATTTATCGGTACGCCACATAGGCAGGCCTGTCACACTCATAGTTAGATTGGTACGGCCATGCAGGCCACTCTCCAGCGCTATAAACCCTTTACGTCCCGTATACATCCGAGCGAGCAGCAGAGCTCCCTCATTAGCCTCAGAACCACTGTTAACAAAGAAGGTCCGTCGTAGTCCACCCGGCATAACTTCTTCCAAACGCTCTGCCAAATCTACACTCGGTTGAGTTAGATAGATGGTTGTCGTGTGCTGCAGCTGCTGCAGTTGTTCAATCGTGCGTACTGTTATAGCCGGATTACAGTGACCACATGCGACTACGGATACGCCAGCGAAGAAATCCGTATAGGACTTTCCTTTTTCATCATAAACAAACTGCATTGAACCACGAACAAGCTGAGGTGCATCACGGTAAAAATGCTGTGTACAAGGATAGAAATATTGCTTACGTTTGGCTGCTACTGCTTCTCTTCCGATGAAGTCTTGTTGTTCCATGAAGGGTTCTCTCCTTTTTGTGAAAATAGTAACTTATTCATAGAGTCCTGTGCACCACTCTATCACTAGGCGATATTTATTTCCCATTAAAATGCAATTAGTTGAACTGTAGCGAGCCCAAAGTATAACCAGCATAGACCGGCTTAAGGCCGCCCAGCATGTCATCCCTGCTATCAGATCCGTTGATTGCCTGTTGATAAGAAACAATAATTTCACGTAGCTGTTCGACGCTATAGGTTGCTCCTTCAATACGGAAGCTTGATATCCCTAGTCCACTCATCTCATTCAACAAAGGTAAATAGCAAAGCTCTTTTGCGAATAAAAGATGGCAACGGCCGTGCTGATCACGATATACCGGATTCTCGCCTTGGTCTGTCTTTAGTACCAATACATTATTGTGTACATATTGATTATCCTCTTCAGCAATAGGCTCCATTAACTCCGTATTCTCATAAAGATCATGTTCCATATACATTAGTGCAGGTGTACCATGAACAACAACTTCCAAAGGCGTTTTGCAATGAGAGGCAAAGGTAGCAAAATGCTCTAGCGTCATTTCTGGCGATACCGAAAGCTGAGTTAAACCTAAGTTAGCATATAATTGCGCTGAAAGATGATTGTATACATTTAAGTTACTGTCCCCAATTAGCGGATAGCCTGTATTGTTATAACGACGAATAGCTCCTAAATTTGTAACGATAATACCGTCAATCGGCAAGCGTTCTCCGCCAAGCAATTGATCATATTGGTCAAAATGCAGCTCGGTCATCATCCGTGGTAAACCCAAGTAGATTTTGCTATCACCCTTTAGCTCACCCAGTTCCTTGATGTCACGCTTTGTAAAAGGTTTATCTGGTTCAAATACATCCCCTGGCAAGTACAGGCTATCTACACCAAGCTCTAAGACCATCCGTGCCTGTTCCATATTATTCACACGTACAGCTAACTTAGCTTTTGTCTTTTGCGGTTGCTCGACCTCAGCCAATCTTTCCCGCAACTGCTCAACTCGTTTCTCAGACAGCTCACGCTCTGCAGTTGGTGTACTGAATACTTTTCCAGTGCTATAGAATTTACCAGTTCCTTCATAACGGCGGTTAATGTTAGTCAGTCCTGGTTTGCCGAAGGCATACGCCGTCGAAAAGTCACGTTTACGGTTATTATAAAGCTCTTTCGTATCTACCGTACGATCAAAGCCAATCGGATCATCGATATACCGGTCAATGGCTTCGCCGTAGCTATTCGCCAGCATCACCATAAACTCCTTATCCCGCATGCGGCCCTCTATTTTGAAGGAGGTGATCCCTGATTCAATCAATTCCGGAAGATGCTCATACATAAACATATCTTTTACAGCTAGGGGGTATTCGGCCGGATATACATACCCGTCTTTTTTAACCCGATAATCCCAGCGGCATGGCTTCATACATTTCCCACGGTTACTACTCATACCGAATACATGGGAGCTGAAATAACAATTCGCACCGTGAACGGAGCACATATCCCCGTGAATAAAATACTCCAGTTCCATCCCACTCCGCTGACCTAGCAGCTTAGCTGTCTGTAAATCCATTTCCCGCGAAGTAACCACACGACTTACACCCAGATCACGCAATGCGTAGATCATTTCCAGATTGTGAACATTCATCATGACCGAAGAGTGAATAGGAAGATTAAGCTCCATCTCGCGAATTAGCTCCAGCACTGCCATATCCTGAACAATCAAGGCATCAGGACGAGCACCATCAAGGAAACGCAAATATTCTTTAGCCTCTTCCACATCTTCTTCACTAAATAGGTTATTCACTGTGATATACACTTTTTTGTCTAGACGGTGAGCAATATCTAGTGCCTCTACGATCTCCTCATGAGACAGATTATATCCTTTACGCATCATTCTCATATTCAATACAGGTCCACCAAAATAAACTGCATCACATCGTGCCTGGATCACTTCCTTGAAAATCTCAAACGTGCCTGCGGGTGCTAATAATTCAATCTCTCTACCATTAAAATAACGTGCCATTCAAGTTCCCTCCCAAGTTGATACTCTCCATACAAGTTGTACTTTACACTAAAGCTACTGCAATCCCCATTACAATAAACATAGTAATAAAAATAGTATCGAATATGCCCCACCTTAGGCGGTGATACTGGCTACGCGGAGCATCCATACGAAAGCCACGAGCTTCCATGGAATATACCAGATCCTGCGCACGCCTAAACGCACTAGCGATAATCGGAACCAGCAAGGACACTAACATTCGCCCCTTTTCCTTTAAAGGTAGCTCCTTCAGATCAGCACCCCGTGAGGCCTGCGCTTTCATGATAATCTGCGATTCATCTAGAATCGTAGGTATGAAACGAAGGGAAATGCTGATCATCAGTGTGATACGGTCGGGCTTCAAGCCAAACTTTTTGAATGGAGCCAAAATCCCCTCCAGCCCTTGATTCAGCTTACCCGGCGTTGTGGTGAATGTAAGTAACGCCGTGAAAGTGATCAGAAAGAACATGCGGATGACCGAAAATGCGCCTAATCTTAGCCCTCCCTCATAAATGGACCACGAACCAAGCGTCAGCACCGCCTCACCCGTCTTCACAGACAGCAGCTGTACGATAAAGATAAATAGCATTAAATACCGTAAAGGCTTAGCTGCTTTCAGGAAGTATTTAAGCGGAATCCGCGTGGAAGCCATAACCGCTATTGAGAAAATAGCCAGCAGCGCCATAGCCATCCACGAACGGGAGAGCAGGATAACAGCTACGTATAATAGCATTCCGGTGATTTTGGCACGAGCATCTAGCTTATGCACCCATGAACCGGTCTCAATACTGCGCCCGATGATTAGCTTCTCATTCATGGTCATCCCTCTTTCCTTCGTGCTGCTCGCTAGAGTTGCCTGATCCAGATGGCAGCGAAGCGATTAGCTCTGCTAAGCTCTCTGCCGTTAAGCGAGGAGCTTCATCCGTAAGACCAAAGCGATCAGCTACTGCACGCCAGTAACGAAGGGACTGCGGAACCGTCAAGCCACACTGTTCCAGAATCGAAGGGTCATCAGCCAGTGCCTTTACGCTGCCTTGAAATGCCGTACTGCCCTCTTTAAGGACAAGCCAGTTGTCCGCGTAAGGCAATAACTCATCCATCCGATGCGTGACGACGATGATCGTTCTCCCCTGCTCACGGCATAAACGCTCCAGCAAGTGGATTAGTTCTGCACGGCTGATGGGATCAAGCGTAGCCGTCGGTTCATCCAGAACGATGACTTCAGGGTCCATAGCTAGTACGGAGGCGATAGCTGCCTTACGCATTTGCCCACCGCTCAATTTAAAAGGATTCCGCTCTAGCAGCGCCAGATCCAGCCCCATATCCAACATGGCCTGTCTTGCGCGTGCCTTTGCCTCTTCGAGGCTCATGCCAAAGTTAAGAGGACCGAAGATAAGATCCTTTTCGACCGTATCTTCAAACATTTGCTGCTCTGGAAATTGAAATACCAATCCGACTCTACGGCGCAGCGGCATCAGCTTAGGTGATTTCTCCCCCGCCTGGATGGTTACATCAAGTACTTTTACCGTCCCCTCCGTTGGTTTCAGTATCCCGTTAAACAACTGCAGCAGTGTCGATTTACCAGAGCCTGTCGCCCCAGCAATACCAACCATAGAGCCTGTTGGAACACTGAGGTTAATGTCGCGGAGCGCTGTCAGCTTCCATAGGCTTCGGTCAGCATAGGAATAACTTACTTGCTGTAATTCTATGGCCATAACGTGTCTATAAGCTCCTTTTCACTGGCGGGAACATCCACATGGATGCCCTGATTCTGCAGCTCGCGTGCAAGACGCCAAGGATACGGCTCACACAGATGGCATTTTTGCAGAAGCTCCTCGTCCCAGAACAGCTCCGCCGGTGTAACATCAGCAGCTAAACCACCTCCATGCAGCGCAAGCACCCGATCCGATGCCAAAATCTCATCTGCATCATGCGTAATCATAAGGATCGTATACTTTCCTTCCGCTCGCATATCTTGCAAAATACCAAGAAGATCATTTCTGCTTCCTTCATCCAACATAGAAGAGGCCTCGTCAAAAATGACGATGCCTGGTTCCATAGCAAGAATGGAGGCGATAGCGACACGCTGCTTTTGGCCTCCAGACAGCTCACCTGGGTGTTTGGACAGCAGATGATTTATTCCCAGCCTCGTCGTATAAGAGTGTAGCCGCTCAGCCATCTCTGCGTACGACAAACAAAGCCCTTCCAGGCCGAATAAGATATCTTCCTCTACAGTGGCTCCAATAAACTGATTATCTGGATTTTGGAACACCATACCGATGCATTGCCGAATGCTTCCGATCGTTTCCTCACTCAGTTGCATACCACTAACCACAATCTCGCCAGCACTCTTAGGCAGCAAAGCATTTAGTAGCTTAACTAGCGTAGACTTCCCGCAGCCATTGGGACCAACCAAGCTAACCCATTGTCCCTGAGAAATAGATAACGTTATATTTTGAAGAATCGGATGCTCAGGATCATAACCAAACGATACCCCATCCAGAGAGATGATAGCTTGTCCTTCTCCCTCTAATTCTTGACCTTCATATGATTCATTCATGTTAGTCATCCTTCCGCTGATGTGACTAATCAGTCCAAAAACTCTTCAAACAACGATATTTTTGACAATGAAGCCACCAAATAACGGACTGCATAGCCCACGGCAATTCCTGTTACTACTCCAGTGATTAGCAGCATGGGAAGATAATAAAAAATACTAAGGGATGAGAATACCATAGAAGCTGCCAGCAGCTGACCGATATTATGTGCAATCCCACCAGCTATACTAATGCCGATCAAGCTTATACTCTTGCCTTTGCCACTAATCAGCATTAACACGAACATTACAACAAAGCTAAACAGCGAACCAAATAAACTGAATAGTAAGCTTGAAAAAGTACCTAGCAAAAATGCAGTAAGCAACGTTTTGAGGATGACAAGCAGGAATGCGTCCCGTCCACGTAAAAAGTAAATACAAGTCAAAATCATAATGTTAGCTAATCCTAGTTTAGCACCCGGCACCAGTCCCATTCCTGACAACGGAATCTGCGCTTCTATTAGACTAAGCACTACTGCCACTGCGGCGAAAATCGCAATAATTACCGTTCTTTTTAAAGCTGTTGCAGATTCACTACTGGACATAGGCATCTATATCATCCTCCCCCGACGCACTTGTGATTTCCACTAATACTCTATGCGGTAGACAGACAATCGTCTGTTTGGGCAGGGTAATAAAACCAAAACCTAGGCATACTTGATCCGGGCAGTCGGCATCGTACATTTCAATCCCGTAATCATGCACCTTCAAGAGGTTATAGCCACGTTCGGTACGAACCTCAATGGTTTGTTCTTCTTTTGTAAGCTTTACCGTTTTAAATAACTCGCCGTCCACCGTTACATTGGCTACGAGATTTTTACCGGCCCCACCTTTATCATCATTGTCCGAAAACCATCTCGGTGCGAGAAAAGCGAGCGCAGCAATCAACACGATGGAAATCAACCACACATCTGCGCGTTTCATAAAAATCTCCCTTATTTTTTAATTAAAATCCAGACTTATTAATTATAACGGTCTACCCTCAATCCTTCAATCAATGTTGGGGTTTAATGTAAGTTTTAGAGACCAGTTCACAAAATAGGCACGCAAAATAACCCCCACAGCCCCATTTACTCTGGCTTTCTAGCTTTTCCGAATTAATCCACAAATAATCCAGCATACGATATATTCAAATCAAACGCTTTCTCTCGCTCTGCTTGTTCCCCTTCTAAATCAAACAACCCTTATCTTGGAATTCATTATTATATTTGCCTTTTAAACAATACTGTGTTATATTTATATCGTATTTGTTTTTCGATATATTGAATATCCCCATCAAGAAGATGTCAGGCCGACTATTTTACACTTCGGCAATTTGGACACAGAGGCTTCATGTTTTCTTGCAGAAACTTTCCTTTTTATGAGACTAAATTCGAAATATAGCATTCCGATTCACACTGGCGCGGTCAATGGAGCCGCAAGGGCAAAAGAGAGGTAGGGCTTTTGTCGTATTGGAAGGATTATTCTCGCCACACGGCTGCTGGAAATAACAAGGAATTAAGACACCCGTTACTCACGAACGGCGGGGGATGAATATAACGAAAAAGCATGGCTGTACGAACCTTACATAAGGACACATGCCATGTGTGGAAAAATATAGGCGCCCGATAACCGCTACCTAGCGGATATCGGGCGCTGTCTACGTTCAGGGCATCTAATTTACATACTGATTCACAAAAGCTGTTACTACGTTTATATACCCCGTCTTATCCATGTCATAAGCTAACCCATGCCCTGCTTGCGGCACTACGAACTTCTCTTTGGGACTCTGACATGCCTCATACAATTCATTCATCATACTATACGGTACAAAGTTATCTGCATCCCCATGAATAAATAGAATCGGCACCTTCGCCTTCCGCACCTGTTTCAAGGCAGATGCTTCACTAAAACCATACCCTGCTTTCAAACGAGTAATTAGACTCGCACTTTGAATAAAAGGGAAACTTGGCAAGCGATACATACGCCGTAGTTGGTAGGCTAATTGTGCTTTAACTGAGCTGTAAGCACAGTCCGAGATAATAGCTTTGACCTGCGGCGGGAGATTTTCACCTGAGGTCATTAGCACTGTAGCACCACCCATAGAGACCCCATGAAGCACAACTTGAGCACTGGGCCCAGTCTTTTCTATTATATATTCAATCCACTGCAAATAATCCTTGCGCTCATGCCATCCAAAACCAATATAATTCCCAGCGCTTTCCCCATGTCCCCTGGCATCGGGAATCAGGATATTAAAGCCCATTCTCTCGTAATAGATTTTGGCGTACGCCCCCATATCCTTCCCTTTTCCAGAATAACCATGAGCTAGAATCGCCGTACGACCTTCAGCACGATCCGAAAGGAGCAAGTACCCTCTTAGTTGTAGCCCGTCCTCAGATGTAATCTCCACATTCTCAAAGCTCTGACTGGAGATCCAATTCTTCCCCTCACCCCAAGAAGCCCCGGCAACCGGGGGATCAACCTTCAGATCACGATTATTACTCAGGAATTCCTTCGGTGCTCGTTTAATAGCAATTCCATAAAAGAAAAAGCCCGCATAGATCAGAGCTCCTATGACGATGACAGCGCTAATGAAGAACCATACCAATTCATCTTCCCCGTCCTTTCCTCATATCCGTTGTAAATCAGTATAACATCTACTTAGAATGCGCCAAAATATAACAATCATAACAAAAGAAAACCGCCCTCGGAATATGTCCCGAAAGCGGCTTACTATTCTTCGGCATAGCTTGTGTTCAAGCTACAATCACCGTTTATTATTTCTTGCTCGAGAATCTATTTCTCATTAGCAATCCAATAAGTGCAAAACCTAGACCAGTTACATAATAAGGGACTGAACTTGATTCTCCCGTTTTTGGAAGTTCATCCACAGGTGGATTACCTAGCGGGATTGTATCATCCACTACAGCAATATCCTTTGGTGACGGCGTTGGTATTACTGTCGGTACTGGTGCTAATGGAATCTCCTCATCATCAACAAGTACCTCTGTGTTGCTCGACGGTGTTGGCGTTGGTACTGGTACTGGAGTCGACGAAGCTACAGGACCCAGCGGCACAGGATCATCATTAACAACGATAGTACCAATTACAAATGATGGTGTTGGTGTCGGGAACACAGGAGGCTCCGGCGTTGGCGTCGGTGTTGGCGTTACTTCTGACGACGGTGTCGGTGTTACTTCTGACGACGGTGTCGGTGTTACTTCTGACGACGGTGTCGGTGTTACTTCCGACGACGATGTCGGTGTTGGCGTTACTTCTGACGACGGTGTCGGTGTTGGTGTTACTTCCGACGACGGTGTCGGTGTTGGCGTCACTTCCGACGACGGTGTCGGTGTTGGCGTCACTTCCGACGACGGTGTCGGTGTTGGCGTCACTTCCGACGACGGTGTCGGTGTTGGCGTTACTTCCGGCGACGGTGTTGGCGTTACTTCCGGCGACGGTGTCGGCGTTGGTGTCACGATCGGCGTTGGCGTTGGTGTCACGATCGGCGTTGGTGTTGGTGTCACGGTCGGCGTTGGTGTTGGTGTCACGGTCGGCGTTGGTGTTGGCGTCACGGTCGGCGTTGGTGTTGGCGTCACGGTCGGCGTTGGTGTTGGTGTCACGATCGGCGTTGGTGTTGGCGTCACGGTCGGCGTTGGTGTTGGCGTCACGGTCGGCGTTGGTGTTGGCGTCACGGTCGGCGTTGGTGTTGGCGTCACGGTTGGTGTCGGTGTTGGTGTCACGGTCGGCGTTGGTGTTGGTGTCACGGTCGGCGTTGGTGTTGGTGTCACGGTCGGCGTTGGTGTTGGCGTCACGGTTGGTGTCGGTGTTGGTGTTACGGTTGGTGTCGGTGTTGGCGTCGTTCCTGGATCATCACCATCGTATGGATGGTGGTGAAATTCACCACCACCAGTACCAGTGAGCGAAGCCGCCACGAATGTTCCGTTAACCTGACCATTAATAAAATCAACATCAGCGTAGGGAGCAAGCACACTCCCCATTACATTTATTCCTACCATATCAAGATATGTAGCTTGACTAAAGTTAAACAAAATTTTCTTGCTGTTCAATGCGCCATTAGGTAGGAATGCGAAATTTTTCATTTTTACGCTTGAACCATCAATGTTAATAATTGCAGTAGATCCGGAAGGAACATTAATTGTGAATCCGTGATTAGTAGAGACGTTATCTCCTAAAACATTAAAAACATTGACCACAGGGTCTGTGCCTGTCAATGTAAGACCGCCATATTCATACTTTGTTGTTCCATTGGCTTCTATTGCTGCTAGTTCAGCTGATTTATCCTTCAAAGACTGGCCTACGGCCGCAAAGTCAATCGGGTTTCCCGTAGTTCTGGTTCCTCCGCTATTAATCGTTACATTACCTGCAAAGCTTCCCCCATGCACGATATTCCCGTAAACAGAGCCATTGTTGAAAGTAAGATTCCCTCCAACAACAAGTGTGTCAGTGAAGGAGATCTCAGCAGCACTTAGCCTATCACCAACGCTGTAGTTGGTTAAAGTAACATTACCTCCAGCAGCAAATCTTCCCTCCGTATCCGAAAAGGTTGTAACATCCCCTAGGATAAACACATTGTAGTTTCCAGCAATCCCGAGTGTAGTAGAACTAGCATTAACAGTCCCGGCTCCCAAAGAGGAAAGACCACTACCTACTATCAAAATCCCCGCTAATATTAGTGCTAGCAGCGGTTTCATTCTTCTTTTCAAAAAGCACACCTCCTAAATCTATGATTTATATTTAATCAGAATAATTACCAGAAACTCTAAAAGACCTAACAACAAAAAAGACCGCCAAAAAAGAAGTGGAATTCCCTTCTCATGGCAGTCGGACGGTCATAGCGCATTTAAGACACTTTAGACTCCTGGACTTTGCGTCCCACCCTTTCAGGCGGTTTGCTATTATCATGATAATATATGTATTGACTTGCAGATTAGAACTAGCATTTTAAGCATCCTATTAAATAATAGTCTATGACTTTTAATACTTTTGAACTAATAATAGTTTAGCGCTCCATCCCCACAATTGTCAATCAATTCCTTTTGATATTCATACGTGTAAGCAAGCACAAAAAAAGCGCCTAAAGGCGCTTCACACAAAGGTTTTCCTTCAATTATAAAGTAACTTTATATAGCCTAATATCGATATCCATAATGGAATACTTAGAATCAAACCAAATACCATTCCACGGCGGAGACTTCCTTCCTCATTCATCCTAATTCTCCCTTTATATAAGTCTGAAGCATTATTTTTTATTATTACAATTTTAATATATTTTATTCCTTCTAATTTAGTTGTGAATTCAATCACATTGGACTAGCTGTTTAGAAATACCATTGATTATTTTTGGAATATCGGGGTAGAATACGAATATACGTTCCCATTAGAGGTGATGAGATTCATGAATAGAGCTGAAAGCAGGGACAACATGCTGGTGAAATCTTATTTATTGCTTCCGATGATTTTATCAGCTTTCGAACGGGACTCCGCCATTCTATCTGCACATTTACGAACACCCACCCCCTATCTGGAGGTTCTTGAAACAGCCGCAGCAGTTGCTACAACAGATCTAAGAGATATTCGTTCAGAGATGAGAAAACGGGGAATCAAGGTTTATGAGCAGAACAAACTTAACACGGGGATAGAAGCCAAATTTATATGTCGTGGATACCATGAACGAATGCTGCTGTTAAACGACATTGTCGCTGCCCAAGCTGCCATTCATATGCGCAGATATCTCGGTCTGGATATTTCATCTTTTAAGAGCTATGAAGAGCAATATCAGATTAAGTGAAGTAGCGAAGAAGTTGCCCCCCCTCCCCCATTTAATTAGCGAACAAAAAAATAGGCCTTACCATGGGAGTTGGCAAGACCTGAGAGATTTATACCACAAAACACTGGGGGGTGTTTGGTGACTTCAATATATACCTTGAACCTGAAAATAAGATGATGCTCACATGAAAATTACATTAAAAAACTTCAATTCGTCGCTTAGGCTATCCGCTTGATAGTTAGCCACGAGTGCTTTGAACAAATTGTTTCAAAATGATATAGTGAATTCGTTCTCACAGGATGACTTGATAGCAGGTTGTAAAACATAATAAAGTCGGGACCTGAGTACGGAGCGACAACAGGCGTTTGCCTTTTCGTTGAATATTTTCTGAAGGAGGGTAATAGCCCATGAGTGATGAAATCTGTATACCACCTGGCATTCAGCAGAAGGACACTAGCTTTGGCTACACCTTGTCTATCATTAGTGGTAAATATAAAATGACTATTCTCTACTATCTCTCTGAAAACAAGATCGTGCGGTTCAATGAACTGCAACGGGGTATCGGCACAATACCTTTTAAGACGTTAAGCGTTATGTTGAAAGAACTGGAAGCCGACTGTCTCGTCAGGCGCGAGGAATTCCCCCAGATCCCCCCTAAAGTTGAGTATTCCTTGACCGAGAAGGGCCAATCGCTTATTCCGGTGCTGGATATGATGTGCACTTGGGGAGAGAAAAACTTCGTTCCAGCCGCGCAAGAGATAACCATACCTTTTACGATTTAACGACAACTTATGACAAAAGCAGCATTTCCATTAATGAAAATGCTGCTTTTTGTTTCAATTCTAATTACATATTTTCGATAAATTCAACATAGCCTTGCGAACTGACATCCAATTTCTTCAAGTAATCCGTACTTCCTACCGTCTCAGATTCCGTGCCATAAATGGCATAGAAGGAACGATAATCAGCGTTGCAGTACAAAAAAGTCGTGTCAAAGGGAGATAAAATACGGTCAAGCCCGTAGCCGAGTTTACCTTCTTCACTAAAGTCTTTTTCACTTCCTCCGGCAGTTACAGCTAATGCGATTTTTCGATTTCTTAATTTATCACTCTTCGAACCATATGCCCATCCGTAAGTAAATACTTCGTCCAACCACTTTTTAAGCAGAGGTGGACTACTAAACCAGTAGACAGGGAATTGTAAGACGAGCTTATCATGCGCTTCAATCAGCTGTTGTTCCTTTTCCACGTTGATTTTTTCATCGGGATAGGCTTTGTACAGCTCGTGCACCGTATATTTGTCTGGATATTTACGGAGTTCTTCGATCCAGCGTTTATTAACGACGGATGTTTCGATGTTTGGGTGCGTGACGACAATAAGTGTTTTCATTGGTGTATCCTCCATGTTTGAATCAGATTTAGGACTTGAGTATACCTCCCACTATGCCATCGCGTAAGTATGCACTTTTAGTTCACGTACTTACCTAAAGGTAAGCACTGCAACCTGCCTGCACGTATGATTGATGTATAGTCTTCGGGGCGAATCTCGTCTTCGGTGTACACCCAAATATCACACAAGAGAGACTGGGTCATTCCGCCATTTTACTTGAGTAAAGGTTAGACGGATGTAACGTTATGTGTATGAACTCTATATCACTGATAAAAAAATTTGCCTGAACGCAAAGAAATACCCCACCATTACTGGCAGGGTACGGTACTTCCGCATAATTTCAACATAATCCATTTGGGATACTCGACTACCACTTAAGGTTGACAGGGTGCGTCTTTGATTATGTATGAAAAAAATCCACCAGCATGAGTACTGGCGGATTTAATAAGGTGCAGCTATATTGGGAGGTTTGAAACTTAAATAAACAAAGTCTTAGAGATGATTACCAACAAGATAAACAGAACCAGAATTGCGGCGGTAGAAGTAAAGCCACCATATCCTCCTGCGAATTCGCCCATTTTAACTCCTCCTTTGTAATTGAATACAATTTAAAATATACAAGCTTTTGTAATGATGACCAGTAGGATAAAGAGCACTAAGATTGCCCCTGTGGATGTAAAGGCTCCACCAACAAAACGTTCAGGTTCACGTTCACGTTCACGTTCACCAACGCCGCAACAACGTTCTCCACGTACTTCGCCCATTTGTCAATTCCTCCTTTTTAATTGGATACAAAACTAAGATATGCGGGATTTGTATCGGTGCTTGGGTAAAAAAGAAACGAAAATAGTAGGCCTGTTGCGGGATCCGACATTTCGTAAAAAACAAAAAAATACCCACCAGCCGAAGCCAGTGGGCGGTTTTTCCCGGTTTTATGATTTTTTAAATAAGGGCTATAGCCAGCAGAGTGAACAAACTCAAGGTTAAGATGTCATTTGTAGCAAAAGGATTACCAAAAAAAGCTGAAGTGTGCACAGATCCGTTATGTTCCGTTCTTAAGTAAACATTATTTCTGTCCACATTTGTAATTACGCCTACGTGCTGTCTACCATCTTTAGTCAGAATCCGCACTCTTCTATTCATGTAGCGCAAGCAGCTGCAATAAGCATCCATCAGGAAACTCCCCCTCGCTCGTATTACTTTATTTTATGATGAGAGGTTACGCCGGTAACGGCCAGCAGCGCCCAAAACTTCCGGCTCGACAAATTAACTTTCCAGTTCACTTTGTAAGGTTAACTGTCTTACTTGCTCTTACTTGCTCTTACTTGCTCTTTCTTGCCGTTTACGAGTACTACCACTTTATTGTCATTGTTGCCCTGATTCGCTGTTTCCTTCTTTTTCAGCCCTAGGTACTTTGCAATCCCGATCACATGGCTATCAATGATTGCTTGGATAACCACATCTTTTTTGAGTTTGGCAGCGTCGGTTGCCACATCCAAAAATAAATTCTCCGTGAGTACTGCAGGCATGTTGCTCTCACGCACCACGTGCAGGTTTTTTGCCTTTTGGCCCCGGTCGTTGGGGACTCCATTACAAGCGGAAAAGACACTCTTTCGGTAGAAGAATGGTAGAAGAAACAAAAAAGCGCGACTCCCCAAACTTCAAGAATCCGCGCCAAATATGGTTTTTTGGGATGCTGGTGAAGGGAATTGAACCCCCGGCCTACGCATTACGAGTGCGTTGCTCTACCCCTGAGCTACACCAGCTTAAGGCCGATTTTTCTGTCAAACAAAAAATATTATACAACTTTCAGCCAGAAACGCAAGCCTATTTCTCCCTATTTCCCTACTCTCCCGAACTGCTATTCCACCTGTAGTTTACGCTCCACAGACTCCAGCTTTCCACGGCTAGTGGAGGGTTTATCGCGGCGGTCGTCTATTTTAAGTGAGGTAGAGACACGCTCTGCACCTGCGGCAAAAGGAGACTCGTGCAGCGCTTCGACTGCAGCAAAAATACGCTGAAGAGGCCCTTCGATGATTGTACCCATGGATGTAAGCTCATAAGTAATCCCTTCTACCGTCTTCAGCACTCGCTGCATATCCGCAACATAGCTGCTAAGGCTCGTACTACCTGTTCCAATCGGAATAACGGTTACTTCAGCAATAGGCATGGGAATACCTCCTCGGAATTTTAAAGTATGTGTCTCCTTCTATTGTAACAACACCACCGCTCTCCCACAAATGATCTCAGCTTTATTATGCCCCTTCTTCTTTCCCCAAAATTCTCCGAAATATGACTTTCGCCACAAGTATTTTTTCTAACATGAATTCTAGGGTCATCTGCACTACATTTATGGACTCTTTGTGGCATCTTTTCGGACAATTTATGAATCATTTTTTATATGCCTGTGGATCAATTGTGGATTACTTATGGACAGCCTGTGGATCATTTGTGGAGTACTTTTGAAGAACCCGCTCCCCGCGCGGGTTTTCTAAAAAACTGTTTACAAACACAACATCTTGGGTTATTTTTATCTAACGACAACAAAATATAGTGGAGACAGGCGCTTTGATCCTTTATCGGAATTAGAGCTTAATAGGGAAGTACGGTGAAAATCCGCTGCGGTCCCGCCACTGTAACCGGATGCCCCTTACAAGCTTTTAGAAGCTTAAGATGGGCAGATCTCCTAGCAGAAGCCACTGAGGGGTAAGAGCCCCCTTGGGAAGGCGCTGAGAGGTCCTACGGAAGCCAGGAGACCTGCCTGTTTCGACGACACCAACTATGAGTGCCTGCGAGGAACAGGAACGGTGTCCGCATGCGGTCATCTTCTTAGAGGCCACTACAAATATCTGTGTGGATATTTACATAACGCATCGGGCATTTTCTGCCATCCTCGCTAGAGGATGCTTTTTTTATGAGATCACAATGAATATACGGCCGCTTATGCGGCCCCACTTCTTAATGATAGGACGATAGACTGAGAGGAGAGCTATACAATGACGTTGTTGGAGAGACAATTTAACGGTACAACAAATGCACGAGAAGTTCTTTTAGAAGAGCTCATTGATTTAGGACGCGATATTATCGACAGCCGGGATTTGGACCTGCTGCGCGAGAATGCCAATTTGAACGGAGAGAGTTTCTCCGGTAAAATGAGCAAGTTCGGCAGTGAATATTCAAAATGGTACGCCCGCAACTTTACGATGCCGCCGCAGCTAGTGCAAGCCATTGATGACAATGTCGTCTATGTGCATGATCTGGATCAATACGCAATCGGAACGACTAACTGCATTTTTATCCCGTTTGATAAGCTTCTCCGCGAAGGCTTCAACACCGGCAACGGCAGTGTTCGTCCTCCGAACTCCATAATGACAGCTATGTCACTGGTAGCAATTATTTTTCAATCCCAGCAAAATGCTCAATATGGCGGCGTATCCGCCAATAAGCTCGACTATGATCTGGCACCTTATGTAACCAAATCCTTCGCTAAGCTGTTCCGCAAGGGTCTGGATTATTTTGATGAGGGACAAGCTAATGATTCTTTGGGCGAGATTACAATGAGCCGGACCGATCTGGCGGAGTTATATCCAAAAGCATTTCGTTTTGCACTAAAGGAAACCGAAATCGAAACCCTGCAAGCGGCTGAAAGTATGGTACATAATCTCAACACCATGTCCAGCCGATCCGGTGGGCAAATTCCGTTTACCAGCATCAATTATGGTACTTGTACTTCACCAGAAGGTCAGCTTGTGATCAGCTCCCTGCTAACAGCAACGATGAACGGACTTGGCAGCGGAGAAACACCTGTGTTCCCGATTCAAATCTTCAAATGCAAGCAAGGAGTCAATCAACAGCAAGGCGATCCTAACTATGAATTGTTCTTAAAAGCGGCGGAATGTTCTGCACGCAGACTATATCCGAACTTCGCTAATCTGGACGCTCCGCTAAACTTGCAGTATTATGATCCAAGTGATCCTGATACGGAATTTGCTACAATGGGCTGCCGCACCCGAGTGCTCGGTGACCGTTTTGGGCGTAATCATTGCTCCGGGAAGGGCAACCTTTCCTTTAATACACTGAATCTGGTTCGGCTCGGTCTAGCACACGGCACAGTAACAGGCCGACGTACCGTCGCAGACGAAGCTGGCTTCTATGAGGATCTAAATCACTATATGGATATTGCGCTGGAAGGACTTCTTCATCGGTTCCACATCCAAAGCGCGCAAAAAGCTAAAGCATCCGATTTCATGATGCGAGAAGGCGTCTGGGAAGGCGGCGAAAATCTCGCTCCTGAAGACTCTGTAGGCGAACTGCTGAAGCATGGTAGTCTGTCGCTTGGCTTCATCGGTATGGCGGAATGCATGAAAGCCATGTACGGCAAACACCATGGCGAGGATATGGAAGTCCATGCCAAGGCTGTGGCTATCGTGCGTCACATGCGGGAGTATTGCGACCTTAAAAGTGAGGAACTTAATCTCAACATTACCTTGTTCGCAACACCAGCAGAGGGCCTGTCCGGCAAATTCACCAAGATTGATCGCAAGGTACTGGGTTCTATTCCGGGCGTAACTGACCGTGAGTATTATACGAACTCTTTCCACATCCCTGTATACTACGATCTAGGTGCTGCTCAGAAGATCAGCTTGGAAGCTCCTTTCCATGAATACTGCAATGCCGGGGCTATTTCTTATGTCGAATTAAATGGCAATGCCCGCAGCAATCCATCTGCTTTTATCAAAATCATTAAATATGCACTAGAACAACAGGTCAGCTACTTCAGCATTAACCATCCGATTGACCGCTGCTCCAGCTGCGGATACGAAGGCGTAATTGGGACAAACTGTCCTTCCTGCAACGCACATGAGAATGACGTGCACATCCGTCGTTTGCGCAGAGTTACAGGTTATTTAACTGGCGACTATCAGACCCGCTTCAATGCCGCCAAACAAGCCGAAGTACGGGATCGCGTTAAGCATCTATGAATATTTGCGGATACTATCCGGAGTCGATTAACGAGGGAGAGGGCATGCGGGCCGTCCTCTTCATCAGCGGCTGCCGTCATCGTTGCCCGGGATGCTTTAATCCCGAGACATGGAACTTTAAATATGGAGAAGTCTTCACCTTAGAACGTCAACATGAAATCATTGCAGAAATCGCCGCTAACCCTTTGCTGGATGGTCTAACACTGGCAGGCGGCGATCCTTTTTTCTCGGCAGAAGAGGTACTTGGGTTCATTCATGAGCTTCGCGCCGTGCTCCCTGGCTTCCCCATCTGGATTTACAGTGGTTATACGTATGAGGAACTAACCGCCCTTCCCGGTTCGCCGGAGTGGAATCTACTTACACAGTGTCAGGTATTAATTGATGGACGTTTTATAGAAGAATTGAAAGATACTACACTTCCTTACCGAGGAAGCTCTAACCAACGCATAATCGACATTCCGGCCAGTACGAACGGCTCGGAGGTCTTTCTGTGGCAGCCTACTGCGCTATAATATATCAATTTTTGATATTCAAAATTAATCCAAAATAAGAAGGGATGAAATAACCATGCCACAATTCGTAGTAAAACCAGATAATCGCCAACTGGCTTTTGATGAGAAGCGCCTTTCCGTATACGCCGACCGTATCTTAGAAGGTCTTGATCAACTAAATAAAGAAACATTGCTGCGGGGAGTAATTTCCAAACTGCGTCGTGACTCCGTAAGCGGAGAAGAAATTAGCAATGCCTTCACCATGAGTGCTCTAGAGCTTGTAACGAAAGAAGAGCCTACTTGGAAGTTTGCAGCTGCCCGTGCCCTTCTGACTACCCTTTATAAAAAAGCAGCCGTTCATCGCCGCTATAAAGCTTATCCAGAAGAGCCTTACGGTGAGCTGTACCCGCTAATTACGGATCTCGTAAAAAAAGGAATCTATCGTGAAGAGCTTCTAAGTCATTACACCAAAGAACAAATTATCGAACTAGGTGGGTGTATCGATTATACACGCGATCTTTTGTTTGACTATATCGGTCTGCTTACGCTATCCGACCGTTATTTGGCGCATGATTTTGACGGCCGTGTAATGGAGCTTCCGCAAGAACGTTACATGATTATCGCCATGTACCTCATGCACCGTGAGCCAGCTGAGAAACGTCTTGAGCTTGTAAAAGAAGCTTACTGGGCTATGAGCAACATCTACATGACAGCTGCTACCCCTACAATGTCCAATGCCGGCAAAAAGGTCGCTGGACAGCTATCCAGCTGCTTCATTGATACGGTAGACGATTCCCTAGAGGGTATCTTTGATTCCAATACAGACGTAGCGCGCCTTAGCAAAATGGGTGGCGGTATCGGCGTCTACCTTGGTAAAGTACGGGCACGTGGTTCGGATATCCGTGGCCATAAGAACACTAGCTCCGGCGTAATTCCTTGGATTCGCCAATTGAACAATACAGCAGTCAGTGTAGACCAGCTCGGAACACGTAAAGGTGCTGTCGCTGTCTACCTTGATGTATTCCATAAAGATATTCTCGCTTTCCTCGATCTTAAACTAAATAATGGTGACGAGCGTATGCGTGCACATGACGTATTCCACGGTGTAACCCTGCCGGACTTGTTCATGGAAGCCGTTGAATCACGCAGCCACTGGAACCTCTTCTGCCCACATGAAGTGAAGAAGGTTATGGGCTGGACGGATGAGAACGGTCGTCCGCTTGGTCTGGAAGACTTCTACGATGAAGAGCTTGGTAAGGGCACTTTCCGTGAAAAATATGCTGAAGCTACAGCCAATTTGGAATTGTCCCGTATTACCGTTCCTGCGATCGACATCATGAAACGGATTATGAAATCACAGCTTGAAACAGGTACTCCATATATGTTCTACCGTGATACGGTTAACCGGACGAACCCGAACCGTCACCAAGGTATGGTCTTCTCTTCCAACCTGTGCACAGAAATTATGCAGAATCAATCCGCTACCGTTATTGAACAGGAAGAATTAGTAACCAAAGATGGCAAGACCAGGATTGTTATCTCCAAAATCCCTGGCGATTTCGTAGTCTGCAACCTGAATTCGATTCACTTGGCACGTGCGATTCCAGCTGGTGTGCTGGAAAGACTTGTACCTATCCAAGTACGTATGCTGGACAACGTAATCGACATTAATAATATTGAAGTTCTGCAAGCACAATACACGAACAGCCAATACCGCGCAGTGGGTCTCGGCACATTCGGCTTGCATCACCTATTGGCACTCAAGGGCATTCGTTGGGAATCTGATGAAGCCGTAGAATATAACAACCATTTGTATGAACACATCAACTACCTGTTGGTACGTTCGAGCATGGAGCTTGCCCGTGAAAAAGGCCGTTATCCGAAGTTCGCCGGTTCCGATTGGGAGACAGGTGCATACTTCACTTCACGTGGCTACGTTAGCGGTGAACAAGAAGGTAAATATGTTACCACTGAACAATGGCGCGAGCTGCAAGAAGAAGTGGCTAAAGACGGTGTTCGTAACGCATGGATGTTCGCGATTGCACCGAACGGCTCCACATCGATTATTGCCGGCTCCACAGCCAGCATTGATCCTTTGTATGAACTGCTTTCCTATGAAGAGAAAACAACTTACAAGATCGCTAACCCAGCACCAGATCTGTCCGACAAGACGATTTGGTACTATAAAACTGCGTTTACAATTGACCAAAACTGGTCGATCCGCATGGCTTCTGCTCGTCAGCGTCACGTCGATCAAGGTCAAAGTTTCAACCTGTATGTTCGTCCTGACATCAAGGCTACCGAGTTCCTTGAGCTGCATCTGAACGCCTGGAAGGGCGGATTGAAATCAACTTATTATGTGCGTAGCCGTGCTTTGACAATAGAAGAGTGTGATTCTTGCGCTAGCTAAGAGTCTTACTGCTTTAAAAAATTCGGTGATTTAATCGTAACTGCGAGCAATGTTTGGGCTTCCGGTCGCTGTTATCCTCAGATTTCTTGATCTATACCGTCTTCGCGGTAGAAATCCGAGGATAAAGGCGAACGCTATCGCTCCTACAGCTCCAAACTTTCTCTCCGTTACTTCATCAACCTCATTTAATTAAAGATCAGACAAGACGAATTACCCGCGCAAAAAAATGGAGGGAAAATAAATGCAACTACAAAAGATTTTTAACACTGAAGCACCCAACCAATCCACACGCATCATCGACGGTGAGTGCTCAGGTATTCTGAACTGGAACGATATTCGCATGCCGCATATGTACAAGCTGTACAAGGTGCTGCTGCTTAATCACTGGATCGCGGATGAAATCCCAATGTCCAAAGATGCGCAACAATTCCCTATGCTCGATGCTGAGGAGCAACGCGTATTTAAGATCAACATCTCCCTGCTCGCCGTGTTAGACTCGATGCAGACGATGTTCGTAAGCGACGTGAAGCGTTATTTTACTGACTCTTCTCTAGAAGCTATCTCTGCCATTATCGGACAACAAGAAGTGGTGCATAACCAATCCTATTCCTATGTTCTTTCCTCTATCGTGTCGGAAAGTGAGCAGAAAGAAATTTTTGAATATTGGAAAAAAGACCCTGTCCTGCTGGAACGCAATCAGTTTATCTCTGATATTTATCAAAAGTTCCGTGATAACCCTACGAGACAAACCTTTTTCCATGCACTGGTAGCGGATCTCATCTTGGAAGGAATTTTCTTCTACAGCACCTTCGCCTTCTTTTACAATCTGGCCCGTGACCAAAAGATGATGGCGACCAGCCAAATGATCTCTTATATCCAACGTGACGAGAACCAGCACTGCTATTTCTTCGCAGAAGTATTTAAGCAGCTGCTTGTAGATTTCCCTGAGTTGAACACTAAAGAGAACATGGATTACGTGTATCGTACGATCGACCGCGCGGTAGAGCTTGAAACCAACTGGGCTTACTACACCCTTACTAATGTCCGCGGTATTGATCTTAACGAGCTTAGTGACTACATCAAATATACAGCGAACAAGCGCTTAACCTTGATGGGTATGGAAAAAGCCTACCAAGGCGTTGATGTTAACTGCATGCCTTGGATCAAACCTTTCTCCGATGATGCGCTTAATGCCACCAAAACCGACTTCTTCGAAGCTAAGTCCCGTAACTACGGTAAGGTTGGCGACGATAACGGATTCGACGATTTGTAAGACCGGATTATAACGAACCCTATATAAAAAAGAGGCCATTCTCTACTTTCACAGTGAGATGGCCTTTTTACTATAGCAAAAAGCGTCTCTTCACCCCTTGGATCAGGTATGAATGAGACGCTTATATAGTTGGTATGAATCCATACGAAACAGAATGCTAGCTACTTAGTCTTAAGCCTTGCGTTCCACACGATGTGTAGTTTCTTCTGCAAGCTCAGCTAACGCATCATTCAGACGCAGCTTCAACTCCTCAGCAAGCTCTACCACTCCGTGATCATTACGAACCACCTGAGAATCCACGGCATACACTCCACCAAGAATGTAACGTGCACCGAGTACAGACAATACAGGCTTCAAAGCATAATCAATCGTAAGTAGATGTGCAAGACTGCCGCCCATGAAGAGCGGGAGTACGATTTTGCCTGCCAATCCCTTTTGTGGAACTAGATCCAAGAAGGTCTTCAACACGCCTGTATAAGAGGCTTTATAAACCGGGCTAACCACGATTACCGCATCCGCTTCGGCTACAAGGCCGTTCGCTTTGACGATAGAATCACTCTCAAACTTGGTATGAATCAAATCTTCCGCTGGCAGCTCTGCTACGTTAATACGCTCAACCTCAAAGCCCTGATCCGTTAAGCTTGCCTCCGCATACTCTATAACTGCATTGATGCGCGATACCAAGGAAGGCGTTCCGTTAATCACAACAATTTTAGCCACTTCTCCACCTCTTTCATCCTATTAAGCAGCTCACACTGCAAATATTTATCCCGACAGGAATACTTTAAATTAATATTAATCCTATCGCAGATTAGATCTTATTGTCAAACCATAAACGCTTGCGTTCATCCCACTCTTACGATATACTAAGCAACAATATTAAATCCAACAATCAGGCCAATGACCGGCATCCAACCGTGAGGCGTCTGCGACCGGAGCCTATAATGACTCCCTAAGTTCACCGGGTTTCGCCCGTTACTGCGAAGACCAAAGAGGGTCGAATTCTTTCCTGCTGTTAAGGAGATTCGATCAACCTGGGTGGCACCGCGAGCTGACGCTCCTCGTCCCATGGATGAGGGCGTTTTTTGCGTTTTTTCAAGCATAAATACCTTCGGCGTCCTTATAAGGACGGTAAGTGTTTGTGCGAGAAATAGAAGGATAAAGTGAAGTGTGAAACTTACACTCTCTTATCTTTTAAACAAAAAGGAGCGAGCGATATGCTGGAAATGAACTGGATCAAGGATAATCAGGAACTTGTAAGAAACACTGCCACATGGAAAAGAATTGACTTCCCACTGGATGAATTGCTGGAATGGGATGAAAAGCGCCGAAGCCTGCGACAAGAAACAGAACAAATGAGAGCCGAACGTAATGGGCTAACTAAAGAGGTTGAACGATTATTACGGCAGGGTGACCGCCCTGCTGGAGAGATCGTCAAGGCACAGGTACGAGAACTCAATCATCGGCTGAACCTGCTGGAAGCTGATCTGAACGAGGCTGAACGCCGCTGTAGAGAGCTCATGCTGCTCGCACCGAATCCGGTGTCGCAGGATACACCCATCGGCAACGATGATAACGATAATGTAGAACTGCGGTTGAACGGAGCGGTGCCGGAATTCGGCTTTGCGCATCGTGATCATGTGGAGCTAGGTGAACTCCACGATATTATTGATATTCCCCGTGGCGTCAAAGCAGGCGGTCCTCGCAGCTATGTGCTCAAAGGAGTCGGCCTGATGTTACATCTCGCTGTACAAAGACTTGCCCTAGATGTGCTCACTGCACGCGGATTCACCGTGATGGATGTTCCTGTGATTGTCCGCCCTGAAGCGTTGGAGCGAACCGGATTCTTCCCGGGTGGGATGGATCAGACGTACGAGCTCAGCGGAGATAATCGCTGGCTGGTAGGCACATCTGAAGTGTCGCTAGTTTCACTCTACAGCGACGAGATTGTAGAGCTCGACACACCCATGCGATTAGCCGGAATGTCGACTTGCTTCCGCCGTGAAGTTGGATCAGCGGGGCGAGATGTGCGCGGGCTGTACCGCGTACATCAGTTCTCGAAGATTGAGCAAGTCATCTTATGCCGAAATGACGAAGGTGTCTCGGACCATATGCTTCACGAGATCCTCGCGAATGCCGAGCACATTCTTCAGCTCTTAGAGCTCCCCTATCGAGTCATGGCTGTCTGTACAGGGGATATGTCCTTGAAGACGCATAAGCAGTATGACATCGAGACATGGATGCCTAGCAGAGGCGCATACGGTGAGACCCATTCGGCTTCTAATCTACTCAATTTCCAAGCTCGCCGTTCGGGCATCCGCTATCGGGATGCGGACGGTCGCTTACAATACTGCCATACCTTAAATAACACCGCAGTGGCTACGCCAAGAATTCTGATCCCGCTGCTGGAGAATCACCAGCAAGAAGATGGTTCTATCTACATCCCTCAGGCGCTGCGCAAATATATGGACGGATTAGAGCGGCTAGAACTTCCACAACAGTAGTCTGTTTTATCCAAGTAAATTTAAAATATAATGCCTACTCACTTCTCAACAAGAAGCTGAATAGGCATTTTTTTGTTCTAAGACCTCCCGAATAGCCGAGCCCAATAACTCCTACTCTATTGTTATTCAAATGTAAAATTTAACAGAAGTATAGAATACATTTGTTGTAAGCCTTTGATAATTCAACTATAAAAATTAATTTATATATGGGACTATTCATCATCCAATAAACACTAGATTTTAAGGATTATTGTATTTATGCACTATTTTCAGCCCCTATTCTTATGCGAAAACAATAACTTTTTATTTTAATTTATAGAACCTTTAATTTATATTAATGCAAACCAACCTTTCATTTTACATTTGAATGATAAGATTTAGTAGGTTTCTAATAAAAGATTTGAGGGGAGAATACTTATCCAAATGATTATTTCTTCAAGAGTAAGGAAATGGTGGGCTAGTGGACTGGCAATGTTAATGCTTGTCGGCAGTGTGCTACCAGCTATTCAGACTGCCGAGGCAGCACCGGATAATAGCAATGTTGTTATCTCACAAGTCTATGGCGGTGGTGGAAACAGCGGAGCAGAGTTTAAGAATGATTTTATTGAATTATACAATCCTACCAACAAACCAGTAGTCTTGACTGGATGGAAAGTTCGGTATACTTCCGCAACTGGAACCTTTAGCAGCGGAACAGAATTAACAGGAACTATTCCTGCAAATGGATACTACCTCGTCCAAGAGGCTGCAGGAACAGGAGGAATTGCTGCACTACCTACTCCTGATGCCGCAGGTATCCTAGCTATGAGTGGGACAAACGGTAAAGTCGACTTGGTTGACCCATCGAATAATACGATAGATTTAGTTGGCTATGGTACAGCTACAGGTGTTGAGGGAACTCCAACCCCTGCTCTCACCAACGCGACAGCCGCTATTCGTAAAGCCGCAGCTGGTGCACCAGCTGATAGCCGTGGTCTAGATACGGATAACAACGTTGCGGATTTTGTTGTTCAAGCAGCAAGTCCACGCAATAGTAGTTATGGTAAAGCACCAGAGACAGCTAGCTCCGTAGTAGCTTCACCAGCCGCTAATGCCTGGCCGGTAGGCACTGAAATTTCTCTGAACTCTCCGACAGTTGGAGCATCCGTCTATTCAGCTGTTTATGGATCAGGTGGTTCAACTGATTTCCAACCTTACACAGGGCCTATCACCTTAACTGAGGACACTACGATTAAGGCGTATGCTTCAGAACCAAATATGCCAAACAGCGCAATAACAACTTTTGACTACACGATTCTGACCAAAACAGACGTCGCAACAGCACGCCTTGGTAATAAAGGTCAGAATATTTCAACAGAAGGTATCGTAACTCACATTAACGCAGCAAAAATGTATATTCAGGATGGAACCGGTGGGATCGTACTTTATGGATTCCCAGAGTTCGCAAACGTTGGAGATCGTGTTGCAGTTAGTGGCGAGATGGATATCTACAGCAACCTGCAAGAGCTCAAACTCCAAAGCGGACTTCAATACTCTGTCGTTGCGAGTGATGTAGGTGTACCCGCACCTAAATTGATTACAGCAACCGACTTGTCTGCAGCCAACGGCGAAAACCATGAAGCTCAGCTGGTAATTATGAATAATGTCACTATAGATAATGTAAATGGAAATACAGTGACTGCAAGTCAAGGCGGACAACAATTCACAATTTTCTCAACCCTGCCTAAACTAGTAAAGGGTGCAACCTTTGATAGTATCACTGGGGTTATCGAGCAATATAATACAACTTATCAATTCATTCCACTTAACGAAAACGCTTTGGTGGAAGAAACCTTTTCTGTAATGGCGAGCCCTGGTGCAGGTCGCATCATTAAAGGAAGTGCTGTGACCCTATCCAGCCCTACCCTTGGAGCACAAATTCATTACACGACCGACGGAACTGAACCGACAGCAGCAAGCAAGCTTTATTCAGATCCAATTACAGTTAGTAAAGATCTTACCATTAATGCAATTGTCGTAGCAGATGGTAAGACAAGTAAGGTGTATACCTTTGCTTATAAAGCTTCTGATCTCCCTCGTATACATGATATTCAAGGAGAATCTCATGCCTCTGAGTATGTAGGTCAGAACGTTACTGACGTAGAAGGTATCGTTACCCAATACGGATACACATTCGCAACTGGCGCTTATAGAGGTTTCTTTATGCAGGACCCTCAGCCGGACAATAATGTGAACACATCGGAAGGTATTTTCGTTTACAGCACAAATGCATCCCTTAAACCTAAAGTTGGAGATTTAGTGCGCGTTAATGGAGTCGTTTCCGAGTATAACGAAGGAAGTGCGAGCAATCTAACCTCCACTCAAATTAATATGACATCACTAACAGTAGATTCCTCTTCTAGTTATACTGTGCCTGAACCTATCGTACTTGGCAAAGGTGGAAGAGCTATTCCTTCTTCCATCATTGATAATGACAGCATGGCTGATTTTGAACCTAGTGAAGATGCCATAGATTTTTATGAATCGTTAGAAGGTATGCTTGTAAAACTCCCTACCCCTACGATTATTAGTCCTTACTGGACAAGTGGTAGCGGAAATTCCATGCTTTATAACATCCCTACAAGAGTAGAAAATGATACTCCTGATGTCATCACACCAGCTGGTGGACTAGTTCTAAAAGAATATAACCAATTCAATCCTCAGCGCCTTATCATTGCTTATGGAAATCCGGGTCAAGAAGTCATCACCGGAGATAAGTTCGCTGGAGATGTTACAGGGGTCATCGGATACAACAATGGCAATTTCAAAGTAATTCCGGAGAACGGTAAGCTGCCAACCATTACCCCAAGTACTTTTAAACAAGAAACAACTACTCTTGAGGTTAATGAGGACAAGCTATTAATCGCTTCATACAACATTGAGAACTTCTACCCAGGCGTCGGAGCAACAAAAATCCAGAAACTTGCCGACTCCATCACGAATAATATGAAAAAGCCTGACATTATCGGCGTGGTCGAAATGCAGGATAGCAATGGTGAAACCAACAATGGAATCACTGAAGCAAGTGCTGACGAACTGATTAAGGCTATTGAAACTGCAGGCGGTCCTGTATATAAATACACAGACATCGCTCCAGTCAACAATCAGGATGGTGGTGCTCCAGGCGGAAACATTCGCGTAGGCTTCTTGTACAACCCAGCAAGAGTACAGCTTGCGGATAGTGTAAACGGTCAAAAAGGTACATCTACGCAATCCGTTGCTTATGATGCAGCGACAGACAAGCTGACTTACAATCCGGGACGAATTGATCCAACGAATGCTGCATTTGCTAGTTCACGTAAACCACTTGCTGCACAATTTATTTTCGGCGGCGAAAAAGTGATCGTGATCGCAAACCATTTCAATTCAAAAGGCGGCGATAATGGTCCTTTCGGGAACGTTCAGCCACCGGTATTGTCCAGTGAAACACAACGTCATAAAATTGCGGCGGTCGTAAACGGATTTGTCAAAGAGGTTCTAACTGCAAATCCTGAAGCCAATGTCGTAGCTCTTGGCGATTTGAATGATTTCCAATTCACTAAAACTGCAACTATTTTAAAAGGTACAGAGCTGGACAATTTGATCGACACATTGCCTTTAAATGAGCAGTATACGTACACCTATGACGGAAACTCTCAAGTACTGGATCATATTCTTGTCAGTAAAAATCTAACGGCTTCTTCCAAAGTAGATGTCGTCCATCTAAATGCCGACTTCTCTCCATCGAAAGGTCGGGTATCCGATCATGATGCGGTTGTAGCACAGATTGATTTTAGTACTGCTGAAGACTTCCCATTAACAGTTCTACACACCAACGATACGCATGCAGGACTAGATACTGTAAGCTCACCAAACAACATCTTGCGCCGTGTAACAGCAATCAAAAATGCTAAGGCGACTACAGAAAACCCTATTCTTCTCGATGCGGGTGATGTGTTCTCCGGAACACTCTACTTCAACAAGTATCTGGGTCAAGCAGATCTGACCTTTATGAATCTGGTCAAATATGACGCTATGACTTTCGGTAATCATGAATTTGATAAAGATTCTGATACGCTTTCCAAATTTATCGGCAACGCTAAGTTCCCTTTTGTCTCATCTAATGTGAATTTCTCTGCAGATGATATTCTAAGCAAAATGTTCACCAACGAAATTGGTCGATCGGGTAATGCGGCAACCATCTACCCTGCTCTAATCAAAGAAGTTGACGGAGAACAGGTTGGTATCATTGGTCTGACGACAGAAGATACTGCCAACATTGCTTCACCAGGTAAAGTAACTTTTGAGAATGCTGTAGTGAAGGCAACAGAAACTGTCGCTATGCTGCAAAAAGAAAAGATTAACAAGATTATTGTTCTCTCACACCTTGGCTACGAAGAGGATCTCAAGTTAGCCAAAGCGGTTAATGGCATTGATATTATTGTCGGTGGTCACAGCCATACGCAATTAGATCAAGCGGTTGTAGATAACAGCGATCCTAATGCACCGAAGCTTATTGTACAAACTGGTGAAAAAGGACTCTTCCTTGGTCAGCTTGAAGTTAAATTTAACAAAGATGGCGTACTGACAGATTGGAAAGACCAATTAATCTCCATCGACGCTAAGAACGGCGCTAACTACGTTATCGCAGAAGATCCTGAAGCTAAAAAGATCCTGGATACCGACTATAAGCCAGGTATTCTAGAGCTAACCAACGAGGTAGTAGGAAACTCAGAGGTTGTCCTGAACGGCGTTCGTAACGATGTTCGCACAAAGGAAACCAATCTCGGTAACCTGATTGCCGATGGTATGCTTTTTGCAGCCAAGAAAGCTGGCACTAATGCCGTAATCGCCCTGCAAAATGGTGGCGGTATTCGCGAATCTATCAATGAAGGACCGATTACACAAGGTGAAGTACTCGGAGTACTTCCTTTCAACAACGATCTGGTTACGATCACTTTGACCGGACAAGAAATTAAGGATGCCATGGAGAATGGGGTTTCCAAAACTCCAGCAGCAGACGGACGTTTCCCGCATGTTGCAGGGTTGAAATTCTATTATGACTCCACGAAGCCTGTGAACGAACGTGTATTACGTATCGAAGTGAAGAACGGAGACAAATACGTTCCTCTAGATCTAAAAGCATCTTATGAAGTAGCTACTAATGCTTTCACAGCTAAAGGTGGAGATTTCTATACTTCCCTTGAGAAGGCCTATAAAGAAGGCCGGGTGAATCTACTGTATCTGCCGGACTTTGATGTATTTACGAAGTACCTTAAAGAAGTTGGAACTGTCACTGCGAACACTTCCGCTGTTGAGGGCCGGATTGTGGATCTGAAAGGTGCACCACTGCCGGAGACAACTGAAGACTTCCCATTAACAGTTCTACACACCAACGATACGCATGCAGGACTAGATACTGTAAGCTCACCAAATAACATTCTACGCCGTGTAACGGCAATCAAAAATGCTAAGGCGACTACAGAAAACCCTATTCTTCTCGATGCGGGTGATGTGTTCTCCGGAACACTCTACTTCAACAAGTATCTGGGTCAAGCAGATCTGACCTTTATGAATCTGGTCAAATATGACGCTATGACTTTCGGTAATCATGAATTTGATAAAGATTCTGATACCCTTTCCAAATTTATCGGCAACGCTAAGTTCCCTTTTGTCTCATCTAATGTGAATTTCTCTGCAGATGATATTCTAAGCAAAATGTTCACCAACGAAATTGGTCGATCGGGTAATGCGGCAACCATCTACCCTGCTCTGATTAAAGAAGTAGACGGCGAACAGGTTGGTATCATTGGTCTGACGACAGAAGATACAGCGAATATTGCTTCACCAGGTAAAGTGACTTTTGAGAATGCTGTAGTGA
The DNA here is from genome assembly GCF_037972555.1 of Paenibacillus sp. FSL R5-0744. Classification (NCBI taxonomy): domain Bacteria; kingdom Bacillati; phylum Bacillota; class Bacilli; order Caryophanales; family Paenibacillaceae; genus Paenibacillus; species Paenibacillus sp. FSL R5-0744. The sequence goes on along the minus strand of NZ_CP150228.1, from coordinate 521,039 downwards.
AGGCAACAGAAACTGTCGCTATGCTGCAAAAAGAAAAGATTAACAAGATTATTGTTCTCTCACACCTTGGCTACGAAGAGGATCTCAAGTTAGCCAAAGCGGTTAATGGCATTGATATTATTGTCGGTGGTCACAGCCACACGCAATTAGATCAAGCGGTTGTAGATAACAGCGATCCTAATGCACCGAAGCTTATCGTACAAACTGGTGAAAAAGGACTTTTCCTTGGTCAGCTTGAAGTTAAATTTAACAAAGATGGCATACTGACAAATTGGAAAGACCAATTAATCTCCATCGACGCTAAGAACGGCGCTAACTACGTAATCGCAGAAGATCCTGAAGCTAAAAAGATCCTGGATACCGACTATAAGCCAGGTATTCTAGAACTGAGCAATGAGGTAGTAGGAAACTCAGAGGTTGTTCTAAACGGCGTTCGTGATAATGTTCGTACAAAGGAAACTAACCTTGGTAATCTGATTGCCGATGGTATGCTTTTTGCAGCCAAGAAAGCTGGCACTAATGCCGTAATCGCCCTGCAAAATGGTGGCGGTATTCGCGAATCTATCAATGAAGGACCGATTACACAAGGTGAAGTACTCGGAGTACTTCCTTTCAACAACGATCTGGTTACGATCACTTTGACCGGACAAGAAATTAAGGATGCCATGGAGAATGGGGTTTCCAAAACTCCAGCAGCAGACGGACGTTTCCCGCATGTTGCAGGGTTGAAATTCTATTATGACTCCACGAAGCCTGTGAACGAACGTGTATTACGTATCGAAGTGAAGAACGGAGACAAATACGTTCCTCTAGATCTAAAAGCATCTTATGAAGTAGCTACTAATGCTTTCACAGCTAAAGGTGGAGATTTCTATACTTCCCTTGAGAAGGCCTATAAAGAAGGCCGTGTGAATCTGCTGTATCTGCCGGACTTTGATGTATTTACGAAGTATCTTAAAGAAGTTGGAACTGTCACTGCGAACACTTCCGCTGTTGAGGGACGGATTGTGGATCTGAAAGGTGCACCATTGCCGGAGATAACCCCAACTCCAACACCAGTGCCAACATCACCAACAGTTCCAACATCAACATCAACAGCAACAGCAACAGCAACAGCAACACCAACGACTGTTCCAACGGCTGCACCGCAAGTAACAACAATTGATGCTGCTGATCTGACCAAACAACTTGCTGAACTGCCAACTGGTAAACATGAACTGGTTATTCCGGTTAAAGCGACTACTGGCGGCGCTCAAGTAGAACTCCCAGGCAGTGTGCTTGTAAAACAAGCTGCTGCACAGCCTAACACCATTCTTACCCTTACTACTGATGGCGCTTCGTATTCCTTGCCGCTCAGTGTTGTAAACAGTGTGTCGCTTGCCGCTCAATTAGGCACCAGCGACTTTACAATTACAGTATCCATTCTATTAGCGGATTCGAAAACGCTAAGCAGCACAAACCAAGCTATCGCTTCACAGCTAGGTAATGCTACTTTAGCTGCTCCAGTAATCGAATTTAGTGTTTTAGCAGTAGCCGGATCTAAGCGTGTACCGCTGAACAACTTCGGCAGTACTTATGTTAATCGGACGATCAATGTACCTACTTCCTTAAATTCAAATAACGCAACGGCAGTCGTCTTCGATCCTGCTACAGGCAAGATTTCCTTCGTGCCTGCGATATTTGCCCCTAAGGCTAATGGAACAACAGATGTTACGATTAAACGGAACAGCAACAGCTATTACACCGTTGTTAAATCTTCCAAAACGTTCGGAGATATTAGCGGACACTGGGCTAAAGCGTCCATTGATCTGTTAGCTTCCAAACTGATCGTTAGTGGAACCAATAGCGATACATTCTCTCCTTCACAGTCGATCACACGGGCTGAGTTCGCAGCATTAATTACGCGTTCTCTTGGACTTGTGACAACCGGTGGCGAGACAACTTTTAAGGATGTAAATCCAAACGCATGGTATGCTGATGCTATTCGCACTGCTGCAGAAGCCGAATTGATTTCTGGTTATACCGATGGCAGCTTTAAGCCAGGTAGCCCGATCACTCGGCAAGAAATGGCCTCTGTATTAGCTAAAGCCATCAAGTACACGGGCAAAACCTTAAATGCCGATCCTGCAGCACTAGCTAAATTCAGTGACGCAGCAAGCATTCCTGCTTGGTCCCAAGCAGCAGTAGCAGAAATCGCTGCTGAGGGCATCATTCAAGGAGCGAAAGACGGTTCCTTTGCTCCACAAAAGCTGGCAACTCGTGCTGAAGCCGTTACGATGCTGGAGAAGACCTTGAAATCTCTTCAGTTCATCAATTAATAAAGGCTCACAGCTCTGAGGACAAAAAGGCGGTTCCTAGGGTGCATAATGCACTCGAGGAACCGCCTCTTTTTCATATAACCTCTAGGATTCCATCCCAGCCTCATTCTCTTCATAATGACTTGTATCCCCGTGCAGCAGGATCTCCGGCACGCCATCCGTAAAATCAATCCTGGATAAGCAGGTTGGATATATGTAAGGCAGATCCCATAGCTTAGGCAACTCTCTGCCCTCAAAATAAGCCATCAAGAGCTTGATCACTACCGTATGCGTTACGATAAGAATCGTCTCACCCTGATGGGCAGTGAGAATTTCCTGAAGCTTCTCCAGTGCTCTTGTCTGCACCTCTGCGAAGGTCTCGCTGCCCTCCACTTTAAACCGGTCGGGTTCCTTCCAGAAATAACGATGCTGGTCTGAATACTGGGCTGCCAGTTCAGCAGAATCTCTACCTTCCCATACGCCCATGCCAATTTCTTTAAATGCATCGGAAATCTTCAGCGGAACATCCCGCTCTCCGCGTATAATTTCAGCTGTACGCAGCGCCCTTGGGCTAGAGCTTGCATAAATGACATCCAGATTTGTAGCCTGCATTCCCCGACTCAACCATTCCGCCTGTTGTACGCCAAGCGTCGTCAGCGCAGAATCCATATGACCTTGCATACGATTCTGCACATTCCATTCTGTCTGTCCATGACGCGTTAGATATATCGTTGTAGTACTCATCCGTTGCTTCTCCTCCTAATCCCAAATTCAGAGATAGTCTACTTCCTGTTTTGCTCCATCCAGTTCACCGCATAGTCTACAATTTCACGCTGTGGAATCAATTGAGCTGCAGCTGAGGCGATATGACCATTTGTAATGAGCCCTGTCTCTTGCCCGAATTGCTCAGCAAGATCAACGAAATCGTCAGAGTTCCAATCTAGCTCCTTGAATTCCACCCACTGTCTATGACCATCCACTAGTATAGGTGCTCCGCCAATGGCTTCCTTCTTTCCTTCATAGAAGGCCCGGCATTCAGCAAGATGTAATGAAGTATTATTCAGATTTCCAACGCCTAGCAGCAGCACACTTCCCCCCAGATCATAAATACGAGCTAATGGAGAGTCATCCCCCAAACCGTATTCAAGGGAGTGACCATATATAATCTCATCCCTATGCTTGCCCCAAGCCGCAAATGAATGAATGGGGTGATCGCTGCGCTTTACCTCTTTTTGTCTACGGAAGCAATCCGGAATAACCCCCATTCCTCTCAGTGGGGTCAGGTCTGGATCATAAGCCGGCATCTGCTCACGGATACTCTGCCACCAAGATTCGGGCACCGGTGGGTTACTCCAGCCAGCAGGGTCCGTCAGATCACTAGAATGCGTGGGCATCACAAGTGTACCTGACTCTCCAAGGACCTCCTCAAGCGCCAAAATAACGGCAACCGGGCCACCTGCCACCCATTGGCCTAGCGATTTGAAGGACGAATGCAGTATAATCGTCATCCCCGCCTGTACACCCAGTCTCCGAAAATCCTCTGCCAGCGTCTGAACTGTAATCAAATTGCCTTGAATTTCTTCCACCCTTCATTCCTCCAAACTCTCTTGCTGCTAATCCTAGCAAAGCTTCTCACTGCCATTATATAGGAGGATCACTTCTAACGACACCCTTAACGCCCATCAAGGTACAGTTCAGCAATGATATTTATACTAAAGCTACTTATCCTGCCTTTTACGACAGATCTTCAGACAGCATTTTGGCTCTATAATCCCCTGGAGAGATCCCTTCCAACTCTTTGAATACACGGGCAAATTGCTTACTGTTCTCAAAACCTACTTTCTCCGAAACCTCAGCAAGCTTGCCACAGTCTTTCGCTAGCAGTTCTTTAGCATGACGGATGCGTACCTTTTTTAAATAAATGACAAAATTCTCACCAGTATATGCTTTGAAGGCTTCGCTAAAATAAGAATAATTCAAAGAAACATGGTTACTAACCATAGCCATATTTAGTGGACGAGCATAGTTCGTTTCAATATAGTTCAACGCTTCCTCCATATCAGCATGTTCCGTATGAGCAGAGCGCACCCCTACAATGTAATCACTCACACTCAGGAGCAAATTCTCAAGCGCACGATAATAATCATGGAAATGGCGATAGTTATACATATTACCAACCGTACGATATAGCTTTAACACCTCAACCGAGGCTTCCCCATACAGCCGAAATACTTCATCCAGCACCTGCTCATTGATACTCTGCCCGACACTCTCGAGATAAGACAAGTCCAGTTCCTTCAAATGCTCTGTTTGAAAAATAACAGCCAGCAGGCATTTTATTTCCTTCTCACGTTCTGTCCCAAGCATATTGAGCAGTTTACGAAGCGCCTCCTTCGGCAAAGGAAAGTTACGACGCTCTTGACTGACATCCTCGTAATCCAAAAATCCTTCTTGCGGAAACAAAAAAGTATATTGTAGTGCCCGACAAGCTTCCTTGTAACAGGAACGAAGTTCTTCGAGACCTTTTCCCTCACGGCTGATTCCGATCGATAAACTAGTTATTTCTCTAGCTTCAGCTTGACGGGATAGTTCCATAAAGCTCTGTCTACTAGTCCCGATTAATACTAACTTACCGTCCCAGTCCGTTATAATTTCTGAAAAACACTTTTCGATTGGCCCCATCAAACGTCCGACCAGCCCTTGAACTTCTGTCGCCTTCATCCGAGTCCCATCATTAAAATAGTAATTCAGCACGCCAACTGTAAAAGGAACCTCCAAACCATTTAGCTCCTCTTGCTGCTCGGGCTCCAACTGAACCTCCTGCTGCTGCAGCAGTCCCCGTAAACGGCTGGAGCGTAGCTCTTTGCGAAACTGTTCTGCTTCCCGCTCTATTTTCTTGACGCTGAACTCCTGTTCTTCCTGTTCCTTATGGATATGCAGCAAGATTTCGAACAGCTCATCTCGGCGAATCGGCTTAAGTAGATAATCCTTCACACGATAACGTATGGCACATTTAGCATATTCGAAATCATCGTACCCACTTAGGATCACCACTGCTGGTTTTTTCTCGCCTCTTACCTCCACAGATAGCTGCTCCAAAAGCGTAATTCCATCCATTACCGGCATACGAATATCCGTAATAATAATATCTGCACCATCTGTCTTAAAGACCTCGAGCGCCTCTGCACCATTGCTCGCCATTATGATCGAATATGCGGACGGAAATTCCCTTTCAATCATGATCTTCAGACCTACACGAATATTTTTCTCATCATCAACGATCAGTAATTTCTTCATGGTTGTTTTTCTCCCGTCAAAAGAACTTTCGGCAAGCTTAGACGTACCATCGTCCAACTCCCTGCCTCGCTCTGTACTACAAGCCCGTATTCTTCGCCATAAAAGATTTGCAGACGCTGGTGTACATTTCGCAGTCCTATGCCCCCTGCTCTCTGGCTTACTTCCCGCTGTTCACAGGAGCTATCACTATCACAACATTCATCCTTGGCATATATCGCCTCGTTTAAAGCAACTAGACGTTCTGGGGTAAGACCGATACCATTATCACGAAGCTCTATGGAAATATCACCTTCCGTTTCCGAAATATGAATATGAATGTTCGGGTTCTCTAAATTCTCTTTTTCACCGTTCCAAGCATGCTTAACACTGTTCTCTACAATAGGCTGCAGTGACATTTTCAGCACCTCCAGCTCCAAATATCGAGGTTCAATATGAAGTACAAGCTTAACCGGGTACTCAAAACGAATATTCATTACTTCAATGTAATTCTCAATATGGCGGACTTCATCACGAAGCTTCACATACTCCCCAGACCATTTGAAATTATAACGCATCATTCCACCGAGCGAAGTTAGTGCGTCTGATATCGTTCGTTGATTTTCAATTTCAGCAAGCATTTTAATATTTTCAAGTGTGTTATATAAAAAATGTGCATCTATTTGATTATGCAACGTGCGCAGCTCAGCCTCTTTGGACAATGCCTGCTTACTCACAGCCTGAGCCACCAACTTATTAATTGTATTCATTAGCTTAGAGAAATGATGGGCAAGCTCACCGACTTCTCCTCCACCCCGAATCGTAATGCCACTATATGCTTCACCTCTGCGCACGCTTTTCATAGTTTCGGTCAATCTGCGCAGATTTTTTAGAATAAAGGTATTCATCACATAAGCGATCAACGTGAGTAAAATAATAAATCCAATGTTAGCTCCAATAATAAAGTTGCGTGTACGGGAGATATCCTTCAAAACACCCTCCGTTGAGACCACATTTAACAGATAAGCATCAATACGTTCCAGCGGTGTGTTAATAAGTAAATAAGATTTACCGTTGGCTGTATAACTACTATCCCATTCACCTGTAGCCTTGAAGGTCTTGTATCGTTCAGTAATAACACTAGCCATCTCCTCGTTATCCTGTAGAAAAGACTGATCAGGACGAGTAAATAGCTGCAGCTCACCATCTACAAGGAACATTTGTGTCTGGTTATCCCGTACATCGGTATATGTCTTTGGTGTAAAGCGGTTCAACATCATATCTACTTGAACCATCCCAATATGGTTGCCAGCAGGACGACTCATCTCACGTAGTAAAGAAACCTTCGGCAAACTCTCAGTCGGTGCACCCAAGTATCTCTGCATCAGATCCGGATCACTCCTTTGAAAAGACCAGTACTCCTGTTCCTCCAACTGCAGTGCTTTCTGGTACCAGGGCTCGGAAGAGACTCGTTCTTCGCGAAATAAAATCGGCCAAATTTCATGCATCGTTTTACTTTTGGAATACAGCCGTAAATGCTCGATATTCGGATTATTAAATTGAATACGTGTCATATTCACATAAACATTTGTATTAAAATCAACCAAATCTTCAAGCATCGGCTCAGTCTCATTCGCAAGAAAGTCTTTAACATCCGAGTCAGAATACGCCATCTGTGCTGCCCGCTCCATCGCTTCAATTTGATTGTGGATATGCAATTTTTCCATTTGCAGCAAATACTCATTTTTCTCAACAGCATCTCGGAAATAGGTACTATTGATAGACTCATAAAAATAGACGGACACCAGCAAGCACGGACCTATAATAATAAAAACATAGGCAGCAATCAAACGACTCTGCAGCGACCTTCGTCCCCACCAATATAAGAAGGAATTCCAAATTTCTTTGCTGCGCTCACGCATATTCTCCCTCTTCACTTCTTCAACGTTCACCTCGCTAATATCGTGAATACTTAACATACTTAACAACTATACCTTATTATTGTTTCAAAATAACCCAAAAACCCGCAATCAGCGGGCTTCTGGGTTATATTTTATTGGGCGAGCTTCACTTTGTTCTCTTCATACTTTTTCTGTTGATAGGCTTGGAATTTATCTACACCTATATCCTTTTGTTTCGCTAAATACTCACTCCATATTTTATCGAACTCAGCATCCGAAGAAGCCATAAGCAGCTTAGGAATCGTCTTCCCGCGCAGTTCTTTCAGCTTTGTAGCAATGATGCCTTCAGGGGAGTTGCCTGTAGGATCAATCTGTTGGAACGTTGAAGTACTAGTCGCTTTTCCTCTCGTCCAATCTTCCAATTGTTTAAAAGGTTCTACTGATTTAGGTGCCCATTGATCCGTGATATTCGTGTTCTGCATCATCCAGTAGGTGAACGAAGATCCGTATTGCTTATCAAACGCCGAACGATCCTTATTCATTAGATCAAACACTTCAGGCTTAAATTGGTCTTTGCCATCAATCGTTTCGTAGCTGACACCCTTTTCACCGAGGAACAAGTCTTTATTACCTTCTTCACTGTTCAAGTAGCTTAGGAAGCGGATAGCGCGAGCTTTATCCTTTACATCTTTGGAGATCAGCGTTACTGTCCAGCCTGCGATCGCAGGTCCATCTAGGGTCGGTTGATCCAAGTTCGTATTCGAAGGACCATCAATAGCAATATAAGTTTTGCTAGGATCTTGTTGGTAGATCGTACCCAGTTGCGCTGCAAAGTCTGTACGTTGGTAGAGCATCGCGAAATAACGACCTTGAGCGATCTTCTCTTCCATTTGTGGACGTTTATCAATAAAGATATCTTTAGCAAGCAGTCCATCCTGATTCGCTTGGCGAAGTGTCTTCATCCAGCGGATATATTCAGGATCAGTCTCACGGGCATATACCTGACCATCTTTTTCTCTAGGAATTGCCAGGAAGTTCTGAAGATAACCTTCCAGAGAATCATTGCCGTTTACACCAAATTCATGCAGACCAAGCGGGATTAGCGGCTGTCCATTTACGTCAGGGAATTTCTCTTTCGCTAACTTAAGCGCATTCAAGAAACCTTCTGGTGTGCGCATATCAGGACTGCCAATCGCTTCATACATATCCTTACGGACCGCGAATACTTGGTTGGATACGTAGTTCTCTCCATATTTCTCATAGTCAGCAGGAGAGGAAGAAGAGTTAGGATAGCCATACACATTGCCATCTTCCTGAGTGTACCAATTCAGCTTATCTTTATCAGAAACTTTGTAGAAATAAGGATCATATTCATCAGCAAGCTTGTTCAGAGGTAGCGCAAGATCACCTTCGATTATTTTCTTAATTGCATCTTCATAGAAGCCCAATGTGATAAAATCAGGCAATTTACCAGAAGCAATGAGTGTGTTCAGTTTCTCATTCTCGTTACCAGCCGGAACGATGAAATTAATATCAACGCCGGTCTTCTTAGTTACATATTGAGAAGTTGGGTCCACGCCCCATTTGTTAGGGAACCAAGAGAAGTTCAGGTACCAGTCAAACGTAATCGGTGAAGTGTCAATCTTCCAACCTGGTTCATCAGCAGACAATGTAGCAGCAGGTGCATCTGTCGCCCCCGTGTTCGTTTCTTTAGTGCCATCCGAATTTCCTTTAGCGTTATTTCCACTGGAACAGCCTGCGGCTGACAAGGCCATAACCGCTGCCAGAAGTAGAGCCATCGCTGTTCTCGGTTTGCGTTTCATACCCATATTCTTTACCCCTTTTCTATGATTGTTAATTATAAGCTCAACCCCAGAGCTCATAGAGATGAGCTGCTGGAGGAGTTACCTTTACTAAGGATCAGCCCTTAATCGAGCCGATCATCATGCCTTTAACAAAGTAGCGTTGTAAGAAAGGATATACGAACACGATAGGAAGTGTGGTGACCACCATCGTCGCCAGCTTAATAGACTGTGACGTTACGCTTCTTGTCATGCCGCTACCTTGTGCAGCAACCATCATTTGAGTCGAGCTAGATTGTGCTACAACGCGGAACAGGTACGTCTGAATCGGCTGTAGCTCTGTATTATTGATATAGATCATACCTGTAAAATAATCATTCCATTGGAACACGCCGTGGAACAGCGCAATGGTCGCAATAACAGGCATAGACACTGGAAGCACAATTCGTAGGAAGATGGACCAATCATTAGCCCCATCAATCCGGGCCGCTTCCTCCAATCCTTCAGGAATCTCTCGGAAGAAGGTCATGAAGATAATAAGATCGAAGAAGCTAAACATCGCAGGAATGATATACACTAAGAAATTATCTAGTAACTGAAGATCTTTGATAAGCAAGAAGCTCGGGATCAACCCTCCAGCGAAGAAGAGCGTAACTGTACCCATAAACATGTAAAACTTTCCACCGATCAAGCCCTTACGAGAAAAGGCATAGGCTACCATTGCTGTGAAAAATACATGCAGGACTGTGCCGATTGCTGTTTTGGCAACGGTGATCCACATCGCCTGCATAATACCAGGGCTGTCGAACACCGCCTTGAAGTTTCCTAGACTGAACACCCGCGGCCACCAGTATATACCACCTCGCATAGCATCCGTACCTTCATTAAAGGCATTAACGAGTACGTACCAGATCGGATAAAGCGTTATGAAGCAAATACACAGCATGATGATGTTGTTGATGATATCGAATAGGGCCTCGCCCTTCGTTTTGCGCTTGAGAGCAAACATGTGTAGGTCCTCCTTATCCTAGAACAATGATGTATCGTTGATTTTTTTAGACACTTGGTTAGCTATCAGCAGCAAGATTAGAGCAATAATCGATTTTAAGAGTCCAACTGCAGCCGAATATGAGAAGCGGCCTGAGAGAATCCCTGTGTAGTACACATAATAATCGATTACATTACTTGCACTATCATTCAACGAGTTACGTAGCACCAAGATCTGATCGAAGTTGGAGCTTAGTACACCACTGACTGCAAGAATGAAGAGAATACTGATCGTCGATTTGATGGCCGGCAGCGTAACGAACCACATTTTCTGGAATCTTCCAGCACCATCAATCGTAGCAGCCTCATACATTTCAGGAGATACACCAGAGATTGCTGCTAGATATATAATCGCTGACCATCCAAGTTCCTTCCAAATATCAGATGAAATAACAATCGTCCAGAAATAGCTAGGTTCGGCCAGATAGGTAATCGGCTGATCAATGATATTTAGCGCTAACAAGATGTTATTGATAATCCCTATATCCGCAAGCCAGGTCGCTAGAATCCCGCCGAGTACAACCCATGAGAGAAAGTGAGGCAAATACGAAATCGTCTGAATCCACTTTTTGAATCTCACCGAACGGACCTCGTTTAGGAATAGTGCAAATATAATCGGCAGCGGAAAACCGATGAAGAGCTTGATCAAGCTAATGCCTAACGTATTCCTAATAACGTCAACCAAGCTTTCATCTTGTAGGAATTCTTTGAAATGAGCTAGTCCTACCCATGGAGCTTCGGAAATTGATTTGACGATGTTGAACTCTTTGAAGGCAATAATAACTCCATACATTGGAATGTAGTTAAAGATGATCATCCAGGCTACGCCTAGTAGGGCCATGGTCTGTAAATGACGCTGGGCTACAAATCTCCTCCACAGCGAGTTTCTATTTACTTTACCGGTTTCGAAATTGCCAGGAATTAACGGATTCATCGCTGGGCTTACTTCCACGCTTTTTTTGTTCTCCATCCTTTGGACCTCCAGGCTATGTATCTTTTTCTTTTTCTGAAGCGCTTACAATATCTATGTATTTATTGTATTTGCTTTTGCCTGTCTCCGTAAGGCTTTGAATTTCGGGTTATAGGTTCCATTTTTCGGGTTCAAGCTAAAACGCCTTCGGTGTCCTTTAAGGACTTTCTTATATTTGGAGAAAAAAATAAAAGGAGGGCCTAGGCCCTCCCTTATTTTCTATGCCATTATTGCTCGAATTTGCTTGATCTCTCCACGCCGCAGAGCCTCTGCCTCATCGCCACGAACGAGTGCTCCTGAAATTTCGGTCACTGTTCCATCGTGATAGACGAGCGTCATGCTCTGAATAACAACCTTCTTCTCCCCAAACGTATTCTCACATTGTGGGTTCGAATAAGTTACTTCCGTGCCACCTAGAAATGTGAAAGAGAGATTGCCTTGTTCATCAAATAGCCAGCCTGGTAGAACCGGATCCAAAGATAACGTAAGCTGTCCATCTTCTACTCTGAAAACATGGCTTCCGGCCATCATCGTTCTCCACATACTCAGGAATTCAGCAGTCGATCCACTTAGTCTTGCTACGAACCCTCTACCGTGATTATTAGGATCAGGATTGCCTCCAGTCGCAATAAAGGATGAATTTTCAAGCGTGCTGCGTCCATAGACAGCCGGATCTAGGAACGGAACTAGCGAGGTCTTCAGTTCTCCGTAGAACTCCTCATAAAGCCCGCCCTTCAACAGCTCAAGCAAATATTTGTAGGACATATGCAGGAAGTTGGACTCCCGCTCTAGCCAGCCTGGCGTAAAGGCTCTCATTCGTCCGATCTCATGAGACTCACCCTCTAGACTAACCGAAGTTTGATACATAGACGTAGTCGGATCATATAGCTCTGTTTGCTTAATCAGATTATAGATTTCTTTGGCTCGCACCGGATCTTTCAGCGTCTTCAACAGGCGAGTAGGCCCCTCAAGGAAGTATGGCAATGCATAGACCTCAAACTCCTCTACCACAGCTTTTGGCAGGCCGTATCCGCTAAGTACTGGTTGACCTTCAGCATCTGTTACCTGCTGGAATTTCTTCGCCTCAAAGCGGAAATAGGTTGGGGTAAGTCCGTTACCAAGTTCTACTGCCTTGTTGATTCCCTCGTCGATTTTGACCAAGAACTTGGAGAGGGCCTCACGAATGTATTCTAAGGTTACTTCAGACTCAGTTCCAGTAATACCGAAACGGATACGTGCTCTATAAGCCTCACGCGCCGAAGCTACAGTATCCCAATAATTAAATTGTTCCAAGTCTCCCGACAGAACCGCCGTGACCGCATGATATACCTCTTCAAGCAACTGGGCAATTTCTTCTGGCAGGTCTACAGCTCCTTGGACGTTCTCTTTGCTGTTCAGAGCATCTAACAAAAAGACTACAGTACGTTTCAGCTCAAAAGTCTCACTCATTCCGGAGCCGAACAATCCAGGCAGTCCATTCATAGCATCGTTCCAGCCCGGCTTATTGCCTTCCATTTCTACACCCATACCATAAGGATCAAGCGTAGCAAATTTATTCAAGGCAAGAGACAACATCTTCACGAACAGATTGGTGTGGTAAATGGCGCCGAGACCGCCTTCAGTACGCAGCCAATGGGTATCTCCAGCTTTCCATTTCAGCTTGTGCAGCTTCTCCTCATCCTCAAGGAGTGCACCATATTGCCGGGCCTTTCCGTCACTGATTACATATTTCTCACTGCGTGGCAGCACATACGCTGGGCTGTCATAGAACGCATAGGTGTTATCCCCAAATAGAAGCTCCTGCTTTTTGTCAGGGAAGATATCCAAGTAACCTACTACCAGATCCATATTATATGTCCAGTGATCCGACCAGAAGCCTTCGCCAAAAGCTGCCTCAATGTTTTGCTGTGACAGGGCAAGTAATCCCGACAAAAATTGTTGTTCGCTTACCTTCAAGGCAACGTTATGATCCGCAATATAGTTCACTAAGCTACCTGGTGTGAACCGAGTGCTACACAGCTTTACAAGCTCAGCTTGATGATCTGCCGCAGCTTTTCCAATCCACTCCGCAGCTTGTGCCTTACTATCCGGTTTCACTTCAAAGGTTGTTCCTTGCACGCTCAGTGGATTGTAACCATCCGCCTGAATCAAGCTATAGAACATTTTGATGTTAAAGCTACCCACCTTCGGATTAAAAAACACATCATTCCGACGATTCTGATTCATATCACGGAAGTTTCCGTTCCCCTGTGAATAATATTCTGGGGCGAGTGAGAAGAAATTGTAGTCACGCTCCAAGTCACCGTGCTTACGCGAGTATAAGTGAACTACAAAGCCATCACCACCATTGTCAAAGACAAAAGGATAGCCTCCACGCAGGAAGTTATCGAGATAGGATTGACGGCAATACGCATCAAACACAGCCGATGAAGTGTGAGTAGCAATGTCTTCCGTTAATTCCTCCGTCAGACCTGCGGCCTCTTGAGATTTAGACAGGATATATTCATCGCGGCATAACTGCTCCGCCTTCTTATTGATTTTGTCGATGTCATTTACATGTCCAACCAGAGTGTTCAGGATCAGATTGCTACCTGGCGCTAAACGTCTTGCCACTCCGCTAAAACCGCACGGAACCTTGTTGACCGGGTATTGCGGAAGCTCGCCCAGTTCGGCAAGGGTTAATCCCGCAAAGCGGTCTGGATACGTAAGCGAGGTATTGCCACCAAAGACTAGCTCGAAATCGACGATTGGCGAGACTTTTTCTCCTTCTCCAGTGAACGACAGGTAGAAATGGCCATTGGTAATTTCGCTAACCTGTGCATCATCATTGGTGCTGGAACGCAGCTTGTAGAAAGGAATACCATTCTCTAAGTTGTATACGTCCATCCAGCTGCGCAGCAGATTCCCTATTTCCTTGTATCCACTGTTCTCTACGCCGTAAGGCAATATTTCAGGCAAACCGTCCATCAGCTCTAGCTCGATCTCTTTACCGCCGATGTTCTCAATCTCTACCCGACGTACCAATGCTGCATAATCGTCATTAGGCAAATTAAAATAGTGTACGGTCGTCTTCAGACCATGTGCGGCATGGCTTTCTTCAATAGTAAGCCCATTAGGCAAAATGGTCATGAGGCGCTTTGCAGCAGGATCTGGACGTGCAGATTGAAACGGTTCATAAATCTCTTGTTCGCCTTTAATTTTGATAAAGGTTCTGAAACCGGTCGTCCCTACGTTCTTATAAGAGATATTTGCAGGAGAGAATTCCATGATCGGCGAATTCTTATCGCGTACCCCGAAGCTGCAAATGGCCTGACCCCGGTTCACATAAAAAGTCCACATCGGAATTCCCTTCAGTCCGGCAAGACCCGGTAAGAAACTGGAAAAAGGCTTTCCTTCATCAAATTGCTCCATTACAAATGTACCTGATTCGAAATAATAATTGCTCATATTTATGTCCTCCTAGGTTGTAGATTATTTATGAAATCAAATGCGTTACGATGGAATGAGGCGATAGCTCGCAGCTTGCAACCTCTTCGCCTAGACCTAGCGTTACACTGTGCACTTCTTCACTTTCATTCATCAGTACGACAGCAATACTACCGTCAGGATTACGGAATGCTGTGGTTAAGATACCTTCCGCTTCAGATGTAAATCCGATCCGTACCGCACCTGGCGCAATGAATTTACTGAAATGCCCAATGTAATAATAGGAGCTGTTATAATGCACTTCATCTGTTGTCGTATCTGCAATAATCGGCGCATCGCAGAGATTGCCTACATGGTTAGGACCTCCAGTCTCATCCAGTACCAGGTTCCAATCCAGGTATCCTTCTGTCCACGCATTGAGATCTCCAATCATGTTTCTGCCGTAACGTTCGCCAGTAAACCATTCCCCCAGCTTAACGCCGCCCTCTTGGCAGCCCTCTGTGAACAACAGATGCTTGTCAGGAAATAAATCATGTACCTTTTCTACTTTGTCGAACTCCTCGCCTCCGTACCAGTGAATACCTGTACCCCACACATACTTCGCAGCCTCAGGATCAGATAATACTGCCGAAGCACGCTCGACCATAATATCGCGGTTATGATCCCAGATTACAATGTTCACATCTGAATGGCCGGTCTGATGCATCATCGGTCCAAGATGATTTTTAACAAAATCCCGTTCCTCTTCCGCACTATAAATACATGAATCCCAGACCTGAACGGCAGCCGGCTCATTTTGCACGGAAACTGCCCAAATCGGTACTCCCTCTTTTCCATAAGCTTCAATGAATTTCGTATAGTAGCGTGCCCAAACTTCTGCGTATTCCGGCTTCAGTGATCCACCGTTATTCATTTCTCCATTTGTTTTCATCCATGCCGGAGGGCTCCAAGGAGAAGCCAGCATCGTGAATGCACCGCCTCTTACTTCCATGGCGTCTTTTATCAGCGGAAGTACCCACTTATGGTCATGTGAGATATCAAAAGTAGCTAGCTCTGTGTCATGATCAGCAACATAAGTATAATTGCCGAGGGCAAAATCACAGCTGTGAATATGAACACGCCCCATGCTATAGCCTAATCCCTCTACTGGATGGAAGTACCGATGAATAACCTCTGCTCGTTTCTTGGAGCTCAGGCGTGACAACGTATAAGCAGCAGCTTCAGTGAAAGCGCCGCCAAATCCAATCATCTTTTGAAACTCCTGCTCTGGCTTAATCTCCACATCGGCAGACCCAGATCCTACTCTTGCGCTAAAAACAATTGCATCTTTTGGAGTTAAGCGTTCCCCTGTATCTTTTGCAGTTACCACAGTTTGAACTTTTGCCATTTCATCCAGCTCCTTTGAATTGTTTTCTTACCAAAGCACTAGTCTTTACTGGATCATCTTCCGATGTTATAGATTCGGAGCAATGAGCCATCAAATCGAAACAATCGAAACCGGTTTCGATTGTTTCGAAAAAAAATGATCTTCCAAATCAATTGAAAGAGCATTTATAACAATAGGTCTATTATAGCTCCATCTCACTACATAAGATGTGCCAAATACCACTATCTCATCTCATAAGAACAATTGAAAGCTATACTGTCTTTTACTTTAGCAGGACTCTTTTCAGTTCGTCAAGATTTATCAGACTACTTTCCGCTAATCGGAGGTGCACAGGATTCCCGTTCAACCACTTCCACCGGAACTAAAATCGCTTCCTTATCTAATACTTTACCTTCAATTGAGGTTAAAAGAATGTCCGCCGCTTGGCTTCCAAGAAGCTCCGTATCCTGACGCACCGTTGTCAATGCAGGTGTAACGTACTCGGCAAGATCGATGTCATCGTAACCCATAACTGAAATATCCATCGGTACGGAAAGTCCACTATCTTTAGCGGCCATAATAGCCCCTAAGGCTAGTAAGTCACCGGAAGCAAAGACGGCGGTTGGACGTTCAGGGAGCTTAAGAAGCTCCAGCATCGCGTTATAGCCGCTTTCTCGAGAATAAAAGGCTCCGTTTACAACATAGGACTTAGGTACTTTAAACCCTCGCTGCTTCATAGCGGTCTTGTAACCCAACTCCCGCATTTTACCTGGAAATGTATTCATGCCTCCGGAAATATGGGCAATCTTGCGATGCCCCAAAGAGGCTAGATACTCCACTGCCAGCTGGGCTCCAGAAGTATTATCTGAGCATACCGTATGCGTCTCAGAAGTCTCGAAATCCATAATAACGGTAGGAATATCACTCTCAAGCAGTTCACGGAAATACGGATCCTCATAATCGGACAAGAAGACAACAACGCCGTCTACGCCACGAATCCTGCAATTCTCTAAATAACCGCTTTGCTTACCACCGACATCTTTAGAGATAAACATAAGGGCATAACCCTTTTCAACAGCAACCTTCTTAAAGCTTTCGATCACAGCGCTGAAAAAAGGATGGCGAATACCAAATCCCGTATTCTCTACGAACAGCACGCCGATGGTCCACGATTTCTTAGTGGTCAATGTACGGGCATGTGAATTTGGAAAATACCCCATTTCTTGGGCAACCCGGAATATTTCCTGACGAGTTTTCTCACGTACATCGGAATAATTATTAAACGCCTTAGAAACCGTTGTTGGAGAGTAACCGGTTCTTTTGGCAATATCGTATATCGTTGTCAAATCGGCTCGCTCCTTGCCCTGACAAATGAAATGCCTTTTGTTCACTGCAATTTTAACGTCTTTCCGTACCGCCGTCCAGCGAAAAGTAACTTTGTACAGAGGGGAGTAGTGTAACGGTCTGAATCAACAGCCCTAGACTCATATAGATCAGATGTATCATTGCAACACTATTCAGCATGTACGTCTGCACCGTTATCCAAATGATTTGCCCAAACCCGATATACAGAGACAAAGCCCAGAAGCTATATAATTGCTTGAACGGATTTAATCGTTCCACCAAGTGCCACTGAGGTCTCTTGACCAGACCATAAACAACGAGGAGGGGCAGTAATCCAAATACGATAAATAGCAGAATACCCGGGAATAAAAAATCAGAGAATGGCGATCTTTCCAGCATAGAAGTCGGCATTTTCATTAGATCCCCGCTTGGATCTATTACAAGAGCACCGCCCCCTCCTAACGCTCCAACCCCCAAAAAAATAAGAAGAATATACAGCCATGTTACTGTACCCGGCCTTCCCTTCGTTAATTCCATTTCACTTCCCCATTTCCAAATAAGAATTAGAGCAACCCTATCTAGATAACGAATCTGCCCTTTTTTCTATTTTACAAGTTTCCCCTGTTTATCACCGAGATGCATATCACAAATTTGGCTGTGTTTATGGTTTTTTTACGTACGATGTGAACAGCAGCGCTTTACGTTATACTAAGTTTAGAAGCTAACATTTCAATTAACGGAACTCATAAATGAACATCATTGAATCCAAAGCATAAACAATTTCTACGTCCTTATAAGCGAGAAACCCAAGACATAAAGTATGGTGTGGAACTTATAGTTTATATTTCAAAAACAAGGAGACAGGACATGCGTACACATGCGCTGCACCTAACATACCTATGAATGATACCGACCTTCTATCTACCAAGCAGTGTGCTTATTGCCACAAGCTAAAGCCGCTCACGGAATTTCGCAGACGTACAGGAAAACGTTCCAAGGGGCAGTCACGCCGTGGTGCCTGCCGTGAATGTCGCAAACAACGGGAAACACTAAATATAAAACTCACAGCAAACCCCTTACTGGTGAAGCTTGATACGATTCAAACCCATCAGCACACTCTATTGGAGCGTCCCAAAGAGGGAAAGCCGTCTTCCGCTGCTGCTTCTTCAGGACAATCTAATCCGAACCGACGCGTACGAGGTTTGGAACAGCGAAGAAAAAGGCCGCATGCTCAAGGCACAAAGCTAAATCCCGAAGATCCAACCCAATTGATTCCTTCTACCAAAGGGATGATTCTAATGCGCGGTCATAGCGACAAGGGACGGCGTTGGCACCAGGAGATTGATCTAGCGCTTGCAATTACCCTGGTCAGGGAACATGCCGCTATCGTTGTAAACCGTCGAACGATTCGACGATTGTATAGTAATAAGGATTTTCGCGCTTATATACTAGCCAGAGACAATTACACCTGCTACTTCTGCGGCGCTTATGGGGACACCATTGATCATTTACTACCTCGTGCTAAAGGTGGTCATACAACCCCAGATAATTGCGTCTGCGCTTGCACGTTATGTAATCAGACTAAAGCTGATAAATCTGTTGAGGATTTTATGGGCCGAATATAACAACTTAAACCAAAAAGCCCTAATTCGTAGGTTGTTCTGTTTCCGTGAACAGAACAGCCTACGAGATTAGGGTGCTTTTTAATATGGAGAAGTGTAGTTTATTTAGTTGCCTGTAATATTCTTAACTCGTCCTACCTGTCCGCTAGTCAATCTGACCTTAATGCCATGCGGATGCCGAGGCGAGTTCGTGAGAATATCTTTCACCGTACCGTGTGTTAGCTTGCCTGTAGGCTGATCCTGCTTAAGTACAATATCCACTTCAAGCCCAGGACGAATATCCGCTCTTACTTGTCCGTTCATGATGTAATCCCCTTTCATGGGTTATAATGTTGTCAACTACAATAGATAAGGATGAGAAGTTATGGCCTTCGGCATCAATAGAGAAGAATTATCCCGGTGGAAAAAAGCGGTCTCCGCAGGAGAGATCGCCTTCTTGACTCATTATTGGCTGGATCCACGCTTTCCCGGCATCACTACCGTCACCAAGGTGGGCTGTAGTGATCTTACCACACTGAAACACTGGTGCGAGGAGAACGGATTGCCTGCCCAATATATTCATAATCGTTCATCGTTTCCCCACTTTGACCTCATTGGACCTAGGCAGGCAGAAATCCTTCGACAAGAAGGTCAATGGGATCAGCTGGAACGTTTCAAACTGCTCTAAATACAAATTGTGATTTGAGACGTATTAATTACTTCTTTTTGCGTAAATCCTGCATGATTTTACGGCCGGTAGGTGTCTGTGCTAAACCGCCCCCTGCAGTCTCGCGGTGTTTCTCTGGCATAGCTGAGCCTACCTCGAGCATGACCTTGATAACTTCATCTGAAGGAATCACACTACGAACACCAGCCAGTGCCATATCTGCGGCGGCAAGTGCAGTAACTGCACCGAATCCGTTTCTAACAATACAAGGAATCTCAACAAGTCCGCCAACCGGATCACAAATCAGGCCTAAAGTGTTCTTAAGTGCTAACCCGACAGCATGCACTGCTTGTGCAGGCGTTCCGCCGCGTAGCTCGGTTAACGCGCCTGCTGCCATCCCAATGGCAGAACCTACCTCAGCTTGACAGCCGCCTTCCGCACCCGATACAAAGGAGTTATTGGCGATGACATAACCGATGGCCCCGGCTGCGAACAATCCGGATACCATGTAGTCATCATCCCAGCCAAACCGTTCCTGACAGCTGAGAAATACACCCGGAATAATCCCGCATGAACCAGCAGTAGGCGTCGCAATGATCCGGCCCATAGAAGCATTCACTTCGGATACAGCCAGCGCGTAAGCCATAGCTTGACCTGCAGGTCCACCTAGGCATGGCTCATCAGCCGCGTTGTATGCTCCTACACGCTGGGCATCCATGCCTGTAAGGCCGCTGCGCGAAGTTGTATCTTCATGCATCCCGCGATGAACAGCCTCTTTCATCACGCCATAATATTCACGCATCGTGGAAAATTCATGATCACTGGAACGTCCAGATTCCGCACTTTGCTCTTCGAGCATAAGTGCTCCAATCGTGAGACCACGTTCCTCACACAATACAGCCAGCTCGCTAAGTGTTTGAAAATTCATGTTAAACTTTCCTTCCCCTTCTCATCTTGCTTACCTTCGTTTAAATTAACCAGCTTCACGGATTTCACAGCAGTGAGCGCTTTAAGCGCTTCAAGAAGCTCCGGTGTAGCCGCTTCATCCAGCTCCAGCACCGTTAAGGCTGCACCACTACGATTCTTACGATCGAGAGACATATGCCCTATATTAAACTGTCCGTTACGCATCACTTCCGTAACACTTGCCAGAACACCTAAATAATCCATATGATTAATCAGAACCGTCGGATAGATCCCCGTAAGCTTCACTCCAAAACCGTCGATATCAACAATCTCGATGTTTCCGCCACCAATAGATGTCCCTGTTAGCGTCAGTTCGCTTCCTGTTTCTTGTCCGATGAGATGCAGCTTAACGGTGTTTGGATGTGGGAACAGACCTGTTCCTTGCTTAAAAGAAACTTCCATCCCGGCTTCGACCGCCAGTTCTAGGGAATCTGGAAGCCGATGATCGTCGGTAGTGAAATCAAGTAGCCCTCCAACAATCGCTCGATCTGTGCCATGTCCCTGATATGTCGCTGCAAAAGAACCAAAAAACGTTACTTCGGCCACACGCGGAACTTCACCCAACACCTGCCTTGCAGCCCTCCCGATCCGTGCCGCCCCAGCGGTATGTGAGCTTGAAGGACCGACCATCGCCGGACCAATAATTGAAAATACATCCTTAAAACGCATAAAAGACCTCCTGCCTGCAAGAATAGGCAATTATCGTACTCCTATATAGTATACTGCACTAGCAGTCGGAGTTCACCGTGACATTTGCTGTGATATCCAAATGCCTGACTTTGCGTATTCAAAGGCTAGTATTTCTATTTCATGTCCTGAGTATCACAAGATATCCTGGGAGCACAGCATAATTCCACCTCTATACTGCCAGTCCATCCCTTCCCAGAACCCTCTTCCATGTTCATTGGTTTCAATAACCATCAGGTGGCACTTGGCAATACCGGCTGCGCGGAGATTCTCAAGACAAGATCATACTTGTTCCCTCGCTCGAACAGAATGACATAAAGCATGAAGAGCGCTCCGAGGAAGCTTTTCCAGCTCCAGCAGCGCTTCGTAAGGATCGCCCTCTAATCCCATAGCTTTCGCAAAGGCAGGCTCTGTCTTCCATCCGCTTGATTTTAAAAGAATGATCCGTTCGCGAAAATCATCATCCATCTGAGCTATAATTTCAGCTTCAACGATCATATGCAAATAACCATTCTGGAGCTCCGTTCGCCTCGGCTGTCCAAACAGTTCGATAGGCCAGCCCTTTACCATAAAGTTAATTTTCGTTCGAGGAATGCCTTGAACCACTCGTGATTCGCTAACAAACCCCTCCATGGCTCCAAAATATCGAACAACTTGCGCCTTAAACTTCACAGGATCATAAACCTCACAAATGATATCCAAATCGCTGCCCTCTACTTGAATTCCAAGCGGTATTGTCCCAACCAACAAAGGGGTGTAGTCTGTTAGCAAATTCATAATCTCCAGCTCTGTAAGAAGATTATAGACCTCTTTCTGAACCACGGTTCCATGAATCAAATAATCGACATTTCGCCAATCATTCATTTTGGACAAGCGCCTCCTCCGACTTGGGTTTATAAAAGCATATGTATGTATTGATGACAGCGCACGCTTTTCTGGGCGCATGCATAGAAATATACGGAAGGTAGAACGCAAGGAGGTTATTTCAAAAAAATGAATCCCATCTACCCCTATTATGGGGAGCGGACAGTATGTAAAGAGCAGCCTATTGCTTTTCCTCCACAGCATCAAGATCGTCAGCCGGGCCTGGAGAGTCTGATGAATCCTCGTCCCATCAGTGAAAACCCGGAAATTATCGGCAGTGGAAAACTGAAGGGAAAGGTTGCACTCATCACCGGAGGCGACAGCGGAATTGGTAAAGCCGCAGCCATTGCTTTTGCAAAAGAAGGTGCAGACATTGCTATAGCTTATTTATACGAAGCCTCAGATGCGGAAGTCACTCAAAAGCGGATCGAAGAATTAGGGCAACGTTGTCTAAGGATTGAAGTTGATTTACGCCGTAAGGAGAATTGCTTCAGGGCTGTGGAGCATACGATCCGCACCTTCGGCAAGCTGGACATTCTGGTCAATAATCACGGGGTCCAATATCCACAAAAAAGTATTTTGGATATAACAGAAGAGCAATTGTACCAGACGTTCCAGACGAATATCTTTTCATTCTTTTACCTCACTCAGGCCGCACTTCCACATCTTAAAAAAGGTGCATCCATCATTAATACCGCTTCCATTACTGCCTATCAAGGAAATAAAGAGCTCATAGATTATTCCTCCACCAAAGGGGCGGTGGTCTCTTTTACCCGCTCTTTAGCCTTATCTCTCGTAGACGCTGGCGTCCGAGTCAACAGTGTAGCTCCCGGTCCGGTATGGACCCCACTGATTCCCTCAAGCTACTCTGCAGAGGAAGTTAGTATCTTTGGTACAGATACACCCTTTAAACGTGCTGCACAGCCTTATGAGCTAGCAGGAGCATATCTATTTTTAGCGGGCCCTGATTCTTCATATGTTACCGGGACATGTATACATGTCAACGGTGGAGATATGGTCACCAGCTGATACACAACACACCACGAGAGGAATGTATACCTATGAATAAGATGCCCGATTATGATATTCCTTCAGTCCGTTTAACAAGCGGAATGTATGCCTTAACAAAATTAGCCTGCGCAGGGCTAACGTACGTCCTTATCTCTTTACTTATGCTTGGGTTTCCACAACATAACGGCATACCAGAGGGTTGGCCACTTTCGATCCCCTATGCGATTTACGCTTATGGACTACCAGCCGCACTAGTAGCCGATGTTCTGCTGCGCCTCCTGCGTTCCACTTCCCACATCGTTTCCCTTGTTGTATACGTAGCCGCAGGTTTCGGTGCAGGTCTATGGCTGGCAGCAGAACAAGGTGCAGAACTACTGCTGTGGGGCTTGGCTGGAATTTTGGGACTGTTGCTGCTACGAGTGACGCAACTGGGTGTAGAGCGTTCCCCTCTGTTACTGCCTGTGTTTGCACTATTTCTTCCGCTGCTCTGCTTGCTGCTGCTATAAGCTACACTCAGAGTGCTTCTATGATATCACCGGCAATGATAGCCGCTGGATTATTCCGCTGACGGGCGGCTCTCTCCCCTGCTAATCCGTGTAGATATACACCAAAAGCTGTTGCCTGCGCCTCATTCAGTCCCTGAGCCAGCAGGCTGGAAATGATGCCCGTTAGCACATCACCGGCTCCACCAGTACCCATGCCGGGATGGCCTGTGGTGTTTACATAAGCTTGCCCTTCAGGCGTTGCTATAACCGTATGTGCTCCTTTTAATACAAGGGTAACCCCATGCTCTTTCGCATATCCCATAGCCAGACTGATGCGGTCCCGTTGCACCTCAGCTGTTGTTATACTAGCAAGACGGGCCATCTCACCTGGATGAGGCGTCAGAATCACCGGATGGCGTCTACTTGCCCAGCTCTTGTAATCAGCTTCAGCTAATATATTTAAAGCATCCGCATCGATCACCAGAGGACAATCCGTCTCTTCCCAGAGATTGCGAAGCCATTCTGTATCAGCCTCGAACCGACCAAGACCGGGACCAATGGCAAGAACATCTCGCTCTTTACTTAGCCTCAGCAGCTCTGAAACGCTCCCTGCTTGCCAGGTTCCATCTTCATTGCCCCCAACATCGGCTAACATGAGCTCAGGGGCAGAACCGATGATACAGGGCAGCAGCTTCTGAGGAAGCGCCCATGTCACTAATCCGCAGCCTGCCCGGAGCGCAGCACGGGCAGAGAGCAGTCCGGCGCCGCTCATTCTTAAGGTGCCGGCTGCAAGAAGGACATGCCCATAAGTACCCTTATGGCCTTCAGGCGAACGCCGGCGGGCCAGATCTACGCCCAGATGGGCATGCAGCACTTCCGGTGTCAGCAGGTGAACCTGCACACCGCTTTCAGGGGCCAAAGAAGACGGAATGCCGATGGCCCGGACCTTCACATGCCCCGCTGCGCCTGCACCGGGGTATTGCAGGAGACCTCGCTTGAGAAACGCGAGGCAAACCGTCACCGACGCATGAATGCAAGGCTCATGCGTTTCACCGGTGTCCGCGTTCAGACCACTCGGGATGTCCGCGGACACGATCACTTTGCCGCTGCTATTCGCTGCGGCAATCAGCTCCGCATAGGCACCGCGAGGGGCTCCCGCGGCGCCGGTGCCGAGCAGCGCATCCAAGATGCCGCTGCACTCGGCAAAGTCCAGCCGATCCCTGCCGTATACCACGGCAGGAAGGCCCATAGCTGCAGCCGCATCGCGCTGCAGGGCGGCCTCGCCGGAGAGCGACTCCGGCGGCACCGCATAAACGAGCGTGACGGCGATGCCGGTCTCGCGAAGATACCGTGCGGCGGCGAGGCCATCGCCGCCGTTGTTGCCTTTGCCGACGAGGATGAACCATCGCTCGGTGGCGGCATTGTCCAAGGTCAGCGCATGATCTGCGCTGACCTGAAATGCATCCTTCCCAGCGTCTTCCCATCCGGCTGCATTTCTGCAGCCCTCTCCACCTCTCCGCCGGCACAGCGCAACGATCTCCTCTGCGATCACTCTTCCCGCATTCTCCATCAGCGCAATAGCTGGAATCCCCAGCCGCTGGATTGTTTCTCCGTCCAGCCGCCGCATTTGCTCAGCAGTTACCAGATACATGGTTCGGCCCCTTTCCGCTACACTTCAATCCACAACTAGCTTGATATCAATAAGCTACAGTAAATCTCGTCCGGCTAAAATTCCCTTCCTCCAGCTCGTCCACCATAGCTACAGCAAAATCCTCAACACTGATAATACTTTCGCCGTTCTCATCAAAAACGAGACGGTCGAGTCCAATGCGAAATTGACCTGTACGTCGACCGGAATGAACTACCGCAGCAGGACTGGCATACGTATAATCCAGTTCTGTGTTTTTGTAAATTTCATAAGCTTCCGCATGTGCCTCTGCCAGTGGTCTAATCTGAGCAGGAAAATCTGCCGTATCCATCAACAGCTCTCCTGATTCAGTCTTCAAACTCCCTGCACCACCCACAACTAACAGTCGATTTAGCCCAGCTTCTTGTATTCCCTCTACAATTGCCTTAGCTGCTGTTATCAAATCCTTCTCTTGGCCGAGTGCTGGACCGTATGCACTGATTACCTCTTCATGTCCACGGACTGCAGCTGCGACTGAAGCAGGATCTAGAACATCTACAGTCGTGATGTGCAGACGTTCATGTTCAAGGGTTACTGATTCTGGAGTCCGTACCGCAGCTGTTACCTCATGTTTTCTTTTTAAAGCCTCCTGTACAATCGCCTTTCCAATCGTTCCTGATGCACCCAATACTACAACATCCATCTGTTTTTTCCTCACTTTTTCCGGGTAAGACCAGCGTGCGGCCTTCCTGCTTATTTATATTTTTCAATACTCGTCTCAATAGCCTTTCCCTTACAACCTTTAATCATTATTTATCCCCTGCGGTCCATTTGAAATCAAATCGCATCCGTTAACTTCCAAACGAAAAACCCCTTCACCAATACAAGGGGCACTCTCTACTAAGTAGCATGTCCTCACATTAAGGACGTAAAAACATTCCCTGAGAACGTGGCATGACCGATTCAAAGCCATATTGTGCATACAATTTAGAGGCTTCCCCATCCGCGATTAGACTGACATAAGCCTTGTCCGGTACAGTATGAAGAAAATCCCTGATTTCCCCCATGATCAATTTTCCTAAACCGCGACCCTGATAAGAAGGCTTCACTGCGATATCCGTAACCTGAAAAAAGCATCCCCCATCGCCAATCACCCTGCCCATCCCGACCAAGGTATCTTCCTCATACAAGGTTACTGCAAAAATAGAACGAGGCAGCCCTATCGCAGCCCCTTCTTCGCTCATTGCACTCAGACCGGCCTCTTTTCTCAGTGCTAAATACTGTTCCACTGAAGGACATTCATGACGTATATCCAGCTTTCCTGTTGTCCCCATACCTTTCTCCTCCTAGCATCCTACAATAAAATAGAATTAGCGCCGTTCAGCATTGCTGTTCCAACTATATACGACTCAATGGTGCACAGGCAAGACTTGCCGTAGTTCGGGCAATGCATACCACTCTTTCCATATTGAACATACAACAGTTTCTCAGAAAAGAGGAACGTCTGGCGAACATAAAAAAGCCGCCTAACACATAGGGTAGGCAGCTTTTGATACTCACCGATTCTCATTATTATAAAGTCTTATTCCTTTCTCAATTACCACAAGAACAAGTCGTTCCCCTTTAACTTAAAAATAGCTTCCATAAAATAATAATCGCCATAAATGATTGAAACATAAATGTCTTTATGATGATACGCTGCTGAACCGCCCATTAAAAGATGATCGGAATCGGTCGTCCAGTCGCAGCGAGTAGCGTCCACTGTTTTCAGGAGCTTCAGCGCGGCGTTCAGGTAGACCTCCTTTTCGTGCTCGCCAACAACTTGGGCGATCTCGATCAGTCCGCAAGCTGCAATCACCGCTGCCGTAGTATCTTCGTAAGCGGGCTCCTTCGGTTGCCGGAAATCGATCGGAATTACCCCGTTATCCGGAATATTAGCCATAAAATAATGCGCCACCCGTTTGGCCGCCTGCAAATACTCCGGCTTTCCCGTATGCGTATAACTGATCATAAAGCCGTATAAAGCCCAGGTCTGCCCACGTGTCCAGGACGAGCCATCCTCGTAGCCTTGGCCGCCGTAAGTTCGGACCACGCCTCCATGGAACGGATCAAACTCCACGATATGATTCACGGACCCGTCCGGCCTGATAAAAGCTTCTAGAGCGGTGTCCGCATGCCTCATTGCGATATGCGCATATCGCGGATCTTTAGTCTCTTCGCTCGCCCAATAGAGAAGCGGTAGATTCATCATGCAGTCCACGATCGCCCACCCTCTTGTATCTTCGCTGGCCGTATCATCGTTCCAAGCGCGGATAAATCCGCCTGACAGATTAAATCGTCCAGCAAGTAAGTTGGCGGCGTGCATTGCCCTCTTACGAGATTCCGGATTTCCGGTAACTTTATAATTGGCCAAGCTCGTAGGCAACCACATAAATCCGACATCATGATGCAGACCGTAGAATTGATGGAAGCAGGCATCCAATGCATCCTCCGTAAAATTGGCGATTTCCTTGTACTTTTGAGCGCCGGTTTCATGGTACATGAGCCACATCATACCGCCCCAAAATCCATTCGTCCACCAGTTGATATCTTTTTCGATCTGATTATCGTGCGTGCCATTTCTTGTCGTGTATGGAATTTTGTTTCTTGATCGTTCACATACGACGTCCATTTTGTCCGTTAGTTTAGCTATGACATTATCTACCCAAATTTGATCATCAGCCTGAAGGTTCAACAATCTGCTCACTCCTATTTTTTAACTTTCTAAGGGTCACCCCTTTTCAAGCCCGTTTGCTTATGTGCATATCTCTTTCGTTTATCGAAACCAAGTACTGATCTCCAATCTCGAAGCTAAATACACCTTCCTCTTCTTCAATAATCTGAACGGCAGGCTGTTGCCCCCCTTGAAAAGGAATAAGCACGGTCAAGAAAGTCATAGTACCGCTGTACCTATCCTGAAAGCGGACCCTTGTCGAAGGCCTTGAGATATCGGTCTCATCGGACAGCCTTCCCTCCAGAAGATCCAATTTCCCCGTATGGCTTGTCGCTATCGCCAGATTCGCAATATCACTTGTCGCGACCACACCGTTCTTGTTCTCCTCCACCTCGACAAAATCTAGATGGAAATAGCGCTGGACGCTATGGGCATTCAGCCCTTCTACCCGATCGGCAATAAGCACGAATCGATTATCCACTAGCGAAATATGCCGGTAATGGACAACCGGATCATAGTTTGTATGGCTGGCGCTAGCGAGCTGGTAGAAGCCTCTATCCTCTACATTGTAGATTCCACCAGGCTTTTGTGGCCCAAATGTAAAGGAATTAATATACTCGAAATGATCTCGCTCATCGATCAGCAGCGTAGAGTGATAATTCGAGCTCTTAAACTGCTTACGGTCCTCATCATTCCGATAACAAAAAAATCCGGGATCGCAAATCATGTCTTTTCCGAGCGCCGTAAAATCAAAGCTCATCAGATCGATATGGGCATGGGCATTCTGAATCGGGCTTTTACATGTAAACAAAAAACTGAGAGCCTTCGAATCCCAGCCACTGCGGATAATTGCTTGATCCAATGTACGATTCCAGAATGTCGTGGGCTTATCCAATACAAACTCTCTATCCTGCAAGGAATACAGCTCCTCCACAAATTGGCGGACATCGAGCGCTCTCCATACATGCTTACTAGCTTCCCTTACAACTTCGTGTACATCAATCAAATTCGTTGCAAGCCCTAGCCAGGAGCTATCATTCAAGGCATAATACCCATAAACACCAGACATTACCGCAAGCGGATTTGCAAAAGAGTCTCCAACAGGTACACATTTCCCGGTTGGTCTTAACGAGTAGATTGAGTAATCCAAATTCTTTCTGAACCGTCCCATGTACTCCGCAGAGAACTCAAAATCGAAACGTTTAGCCAGAACGACAGCCAGCCCGAACCAGAACATGCAGCCATTATGATACGATGGACAGCCTTCAATTTGACCGCCATCCTCTGTCAGTTGCGCCATGCTGCACTTTTCGATGCCCTCTATCGCAAAAGCCTTCCATTCCTCGGCTTCTTTCAGCTCGGGAAAGTAAAGAGCAGTCGTCAGAAGGCCCAAACATTCCATTAAATAATGGTTATGATCCGCTTTAGGCCACAGCTGAGGCGACACGTTACGCAAAGCTTTTACTTGCTTGTAAATGACTGTTAAATACTTCTCCAAAATTTCTTCCGTGAACAACTCCGAAGGGCCTAGATGCTCCAGAACAAGCGGCCAAATTTTGTAGCCCCGGATACCAATCTCCAAAACCCTCAGCGGATGGCATTCCGTAAAATAGCCAATCGGCTTAGCCAGTAAGTCCTCAGGAATAGTGACCGTTTCGATCCAGTCCAGCATTTCATCGATGACCTTGAGTCCGTATTTCGCGTCCTTGGTGAGCGAGTAGGCTTCCAGTAAATCCTGCCAATGCGTCATGCGATTCAGCTGCCATAAATATTCATTGTCATTATGTCTGCGCTCTAGCCAGCTAGGCGGATTCCCGACAAACTCTCTGACTCCCCCTGTACCAGGAAGCATGATCATTCCTTGATAGGCGAATTCGGCATTCGCAATCGTCTCGCGCACGTGATCAGGCATATGTGCTGCGATATAGGCGGCTTTCTCGTCCATCGGCTCAAGCCGTGAGCGCAAGTTAGCTAACAGCTCCGTCGTAGTCATCGGCTCTTTCAGCAATGATTGCAGATTCATTTATTCATCTCCATTATGTTATTTTGAATTCGAAATGCCCCCTCCGAAATCATCAAGACTCCGGAAGGAGCGATTCCAGCTATTTCATGTAACGGTCGTATGCACCTTGCTCCAGAGCAAGCAAATCCTTGATGCCCAAGCTTTCCAGCTCTTTAATATACTTGCTAAATGTCTCATCGTTTACTGGTTCCACGCCGAGCACCCAACGCTGCAGCTTTTCCTCCACATAAGTCAGTACGCCCGCATTTAACTCCTCAAATTTGGTCCGTTCATCATCTGTATAAGAAATCGGCGGATAAGCCTTCATAATATAGCCATTGTCAATGTATTCCTTGATGCCTTTCAACGCAGTTACGTTTGTCCATTGTTCTTCGTAAGCGTAGTCTTGATGGAAGGCGAGCTCGATCTGGGCTCCCTCTTCCTGAAGCTGTTGAATGACTGTCTTTTCTTTATTTTTCAATAATGAATCTTTAAACTTCGGTTTGCCGTCCACGAGGTCGTAGTCCTTACCTTCGATGCCAAAGTTCATCAGTCTCCGACCCTCTTCGGAAAACCAGAAATCCATATATTTGATCGCTTCTACGGGATGCTTGGTAGTCGCCGAGATTCCCCATCCGCTTGCATGCGTCCCCTTGCGAGAACTTTCTTCGATTACTTTGCCTTCAGTGTTCGCTGGAGGCGTCATCGGAACAAAAGAGAAGCCTGGAATCTCAGTCGCAAGAATGTCATTGAAGTTAGCAGTGCTGGCGAACCAGTCGTGCGTCATGCCGCCGACATTGTCTCCGAGCAAAATGTTACGCGCCTTCTCTCCGCGGGTGAAAATTTCTTTATCGATCAAGCCTTCCTTATACCACTTCGCAATATTTTCGATGGCAGTCTTATAACCCGGCTCATACATGCCGTATTTGACGACACCGTTATCCGCGTAAAATCCGCGTTTGGCCGCATCGGCCCCGCCTTGCACGCCCCACTGAATCAGTAGATCGTAAATTCCATCCAGCTTGGACCGGCTGAAGTATGGGATTTCATCGTTTACTCCATTACCGTTCGGATCTTTTTCTTTGAAGGCTTTCAAGAGCGCATACAGCTCATCTACAGTTTTCGGCTGCTCTAGTCCCAATTTATCCAGCCAATCCTGACGTACAAACCAGCCTCTTGCAGCCGGTCCATCTGGCGTAAAGTTAAGGAAATACGTTTTGCCGTTATAGGCTTTCATATATTTAGCTGAATCTGGATGTTCGGAAAAGAACTTTTTAATGTTCGGGGCATATTTTTCAATCAGGTCATCTAGCTCAAGAAAGGCCCCTTCAATCCCAAGGCTGTCGTACTGCTCCTTAATTTGATGATGGACCAGATCCGGAATTTTTCCGGAAGCCATCATTGTATTGAACAGTTCTTTACTATTCGTCGAGGCCTTAGATGCAGTACCCTTTAGCTTAATATTGGTCATGGCTTCCGCTTCTTTGAAGACAGGCCAGTTATCGTCGAATATAAACTTATCTGAGTAGTGCATATGGAGCGTCAGTTCAACCGGCTCTTTAGAGATCAAGTTCCCGGATAGTTGTTCTGTATCCGACCCTTTTGAATCATTCGCTGAACTTCTATTTTGCGGAGCGTTATTGTTACTACAGCCTGCCAGCAGCATACCGACTGACATCATGATTATTGCAGATGATTTCATCCATTTTTTGTTACCCATATTCATGACCTCCCAATATTGGTTTCTTGATTTCATAGTAAAAGGATTGAAGTAGCCATTAGCCTTTGACGGAACCGATCATGGCGCCTTTGACGAAATATTTCTGAATGAAGGGATAAGCTGCAACAATCGGTATAATGGAGACGATAATAGTTGCATAAATGATCGTTTCCTTAGAATATACCGCCATATTCCCCATTTCGTCGCTCACGTTCATTTCTACGATGAGTTTCTTTAGCAAGACTTGTAGCGGTACCTTACTCTCGTCGCTCAGTAGGATCATCGTCCAGAAATAGCCGTTCCAGCGGTGCACCGCATAGAATAATCCGATCGTTACAAGAGAGGCTTTGGACAGCGGCAGATACACCTTCCATAAAATCGTCAGATCATTTGCTCCGTCAACCTTTGCCGCTTCCTCGAGTTCCTCCGGAATACTCTGGAAGAACGTTCTCATGAGGAAGACATAGAAGGTCGTAATCGCGAAACCGATAATGATCGTAAACCTGTTGTCAAGCATGTTCAAATCTCTGAAATTGAGATACATCGGAATCATGCCCGGTTGGAACCACATTGTCAGCGCGATAAAGAAGCTGATGGCCGTACGCCCCATAACCCGTTTCTTGGACAGGGCATAGGCGCCGCAAATGGTGAGAATTAAATTGACGATTACGCCGAATATCGTGTAATAAAACGTGTTAAAATAGGCAATCCAAATCCCCTTTTCCGATAATACCTTTGCATAGGAGTCAAAGTTAATATCGCGCGGCAGCAAGATCACCTTGCCGGTAACGACCGCATCAGAGGAGCTGATGGATGCGGATAAGACATAGACAAACGGATATAATGCAAGCAAAGCGATTATTCCAAGAAATACACAGTTAAAGATATAGAACAGCTTTTCGCCTCTGGTTTTTTTCATCTTCCATCACCTACCATAATCCAGTCTCTGTTAACTTCTTGCTCATCTTGTTGGCAAATACGACTAGAATAAATCCAACGACGGCATTGAACAGTCCCACCGCTGTCGCCAGGTCGTAACGTGCATCCTGTAAACCGGACCGGTACACGTAGGTGTTAATAACGTCGGCCGTCTCATAGGTGGCTGGCTGATACAGAAGAATGATCGCCTCATAGCCTACTTCCAACATGGAGCCCACCTTCATGACAAGCATGATTGCGATCGTCGGAATGATGGCGGGAAGCGTGATATGCCACATTTGCTTCCATTTATTAGCTCCATCGATAACCGCTGCCTCATACAAAGCCGGATTGACACCGGACAATGCAGCTATATAGATGATGGTACCAAATCCCGCTTCCTTCCAAATATCCATGGACCCGATAAAAATCGTACGGAAATAATCGGGATTGGTCAGAAAGTATTGCTTTTCTCCACCCATCATTTCGATCAGGATATTGATAATGCCGTTGCTAGGAGCCAAAAAGTTAGTAACGATCCCAGCTACGACAACGACCGAAATAAAATGGGGCAAATACGTGAAGGTCTGCACCGTTGCTTTGAATACCCCATTCTTCAATTCGTTAAATAACAAAGCGAGGATAATCGGCACAGGGAACGCAAACAGCAATTGATACAAACTGAGCAATACTGTGTTTTTTAATAGCCGCCAGAAATATGGACTTTTAAAAAAGGTCTCGAAGTGTTCAAATCCAACCCAGGGACTCGCTTCAATTCCTTTATATACACTGAAATCCTTAAAGGCGATTTGCAGGCCGTACATCGGCTTATACGCAAAGATGATATACCAAGCCAGAAACGGTATCAGGAGTAGATAAAGATAACGGTCCCTGATCAGGTTGGTTTTTATTTCTTTAAAGTTAAGCAGCACTCTCTTCTCCTCTCGCAACGATGTTTAGCTGATCCCCTCAGGAGCGCTCCCAATTGAAAGGTCAGCGTTGCAATTTAAACTATAGGAATGAATGTAAGCGCTGTCTATCGCCATTATTTCATCTAGCGGCAACTCTTTATGTCTGGGTTCATAATGTGCATTATTTTATGTATCAACAATTTCTCGTTATATAGAGAAACGCCTGTCGAACATACAATAGCCGCCTGGCAATTAAGCTAGGCGGCTTTGTTTTGAATCAACGGTTCTCATTACTTGAAGCCTCATTCCTTCTCGTTAAGCTTCTTTGCGTATTGGCCAGGAGCTAACCCTTCATACTTGCGGAACATGCGAATAAACGTGTTTGCATTGTTGCACCCGACCATTAGTGCTAAATCTCCAATTTTGATATCTTTCTGCTGACGCATAATCTCTTTAGCTTGCTGCACACGATAAAAATTCAAGTAATCTTTAAAATTTTCTCCGGAATGATTTTTGAAAGCGATACTGACATAACCAGGAGAGAAGTTAAACTCCTCCGCTATCATGCTAAGCGATAAATCCCTATTGTAGTTGTCATGAATATATTCAATCATCCGCTTTACCGTACTGTTATCCATCATTTCATTCTGCTGATCAATTGTATCCATCATGGCGCCAAACAAGGAAGTAATGGCGGAAACCATAAGCTCCTTCGATTCGCCGTGCTGTACGATGTCCAGAGATTCCTTATGAGCTTGAACGAACTCTTCGAAAGGCATATTCAACTGCTGGATAATTCGGCTCAGCGTAGCCAACACAAGCAAGCTGAACTGGTCGAGCTGCTGCCTGGTTAACTGCCTTTGCTCCAGATTTTCCGATAGCAGACGGTTTAGCGTATTTAAAGCATTCTCCCGCTTGCCGCGAATCACATAGCTGATCAGCTCGCGTTCCGTATCGATAGGATAATAATAGCTGACCATCTGCACTTGACTGAGTTGTTTATAAGTAATGACGGAAGTCTTGTCCACAGCCGATCTTCTCTTCAGAATATCAAGTGCCTGGATAAAGGAGCGGTCAATTTCCCCAGCAGAAATTACAGGCTGGCCTACAGCTGCAGTCAATCCGTATGCATGCGCGTCCTCGATTTGAGCCATCGCTTTCATGAGCTTCTTCTGAATGGATTCCGTATCGGATTCACTGATTATGAAGACAAATTTGGTGAAATCATGATCAAGCAGTTCACAAGGGAAATGAACCTTCAACTGCTCATGAATAATCAAGGAAGTCTTTGATTTTATCGTAAGAATCGCATCTTTCGAATATTGCTCCTCCAATTCCTTAGCGTTCGAGAATGAAATCACACAAACGCTCAAGTTGCTAGAAAGGCTTTGCAGTTGATGTGCATTTAGCAGGTCATCCACCTTGTCAGGTGGAACGAGTCCATGGAGCAAATCCCGCAGGAACTTGTCTCTCATCGAGAGCTTGTGCTCATGTAGCGCGGATTTCATCTGTTCATTGGCTTTACTTATACTCGTCGCTGTCTCGTTCAAGAAAGCGAATTCGTCTGCTCCCGCAGGCTCACCGTAGCTCTTGAACAATCCGACGAGATGACCCACAGGCCGGTACATACGCCTGGAAACTGCATAGGCGAACGCAAGTCCCACAAAGATAAGAATGGCTAATAGAAGTACAGCCCCTTTTAAATTAGGGGAAAAGGAGTCTACCAAAGAGTAGTTCTGTGTAACATACATATACGACCATTGCGGCATCGTATTCGAGCGGATTAAATGGAAATCGAATTCATCATTGGATAGCTTCTTATAATCCACGGTTGCCTGTTCATCCAGTTGTGCCAGTGGATAGGCAAGCAATTGCTTTTTCCGTTTATCGTCAAAGCTTGATTTAAGCGTTACGTATCGGCCATTCTCGATAATGGCAAAAGCTTCTTGCGCATCAGGCGATAGGGGTGGCAGCAGCAATTGTTCAAAGAATGAGACAACAAAAAATAATGAATTCCCTATTCCTACCCGTTCCGGATTAACGATTCGTATGGATGCGCTTTCATTGTTCGTCGACGTTATATTTTGGCTGCTCGATATCGTTATGTTTGGACTCGTGCTGTCTGTACCTAATTGTGCCAAATCCTCATTAGTGATTCCCATATCTTCCATATAGCGTCTTCTATCCGACGAAATTTGCGGCGTAATAACCAAATCGTCGTTAGTCTTCATTAAATCGATGCTATAGCCGAATTCAGAGAATGCATCTATATGATTTTTCAGTGCATAAGAGGCTTGCGTGATCTCATAGTAATCGCGATCTTTTTCAGCGAATTTAACAACATGATCATCTAATCTCAATTGTGTAATTAAATTGAAAGAAACACCGAGTTTCGTGTCAATTTTGTCGCGCGATTGCATGAGAAAATTCTGCTGCTTCTGGCTTAATTCCGATCGCACGTTTTGGCTGTCCTTAAAAAAAGAAAGGCAGACAGCAATCATAGTGTAAGCGAATATAATAACCAGATAAGCGATAAGTAGTTTTGTGAAAAAGGATTTTCTAAGCAATGTGATCTCCCCTTGATGATTCCTTTATAAATTGAAAATCACCCAATGGTAAAATTCGTATCCTTATTGGGTGATCATATATCTTTACACTCTTTTGGAAATATCTAACTCACACTATATATGAATATGAAAATGCCGTCCATTCCCAAAATTCATACACATCCGCCAAAGTGGTAAGTATTATATTCTTGAATCCTATTACTCACTGTGTGGAATAGTATTTATAACAATATTCTAAAAAGGTTGGTGGCATAATGTCTCCTGTAGCAAAGCTGTTTAAATGGGGAACGTGTGTGTATGAGGCTTTTCTGGCTCTGCCTGTCCTCGGCGGTCTCTTTATTATAGCGAATGGTTGGGTCCCACTTGCCGTTGCCTTTTTACTCCACGCTGTAGCCATTGTAATCCTGCAAAGAGAGCGGAAACCCATCGTAGGGAATGTTCTAGGCATTATCACCTCGATTTTAGCGTTTATTCCACTCTTAGGTTGGATCATGCATGGCATCACTGCGCTCGTACTGCTCGTTGAAGGGATTTCCTCTTCACGTCAGGCAAATCGTTCTTAATAAGAGCACCTAAATCGTCAGAAAAATAACCCGCCCCTATTCAGGAGTGGGTTATTAGCGTTTATTCTTAAATATGATATATACCTTTATGATTGCCCGAGATTGTATCAACGTCCTGCCGATTGGGAATCGGCCCGCCGGGTTCCACTCTCATTAATGTAACGCCCGTTTGCGTTGCCATTGCCATTCTCAAAACGTTTGCGTTCCGTACGCTCCATCTGAACAATCTGACCTTCATGCACTACGATGTGCAAGGAGCCAAATTCCATATCATCCAGAAGCCCTGCAATCCGCGTAAGCCATAAATCATCCACTTTCAGCGGTTTAGCCATTCTCTAGCCTCCCTTTCCCCATCCAAAGGATTATATCCGCCTAAATTCCATAATTCCGTTATTACCAACCCGTATACTATGAATTAACTTAGCACGGAACCAAAAGTACTGTCAATGGGCATTTTTTCGTGATAACCAGCTTTTAATAATCATCGTCACCAAAGCCAACAACAGGAGCAGTGAAGCTACTGCAAAAGAGGCTGAAAATTGATATTCATTGTACAAAATCTCAACATGCAGCGGCAGTGTATTCGTCTCCCCACGTATATGCCCGGACACCACAGAAACTGCGCCGAACTCGCCCATGGCCCGCGCATTACACAAAATAATACCGTACAATAAACCCCATTTAATATTAGGAAGCGTGACTCTGAAAAAGATTTGCCACCCATGTGCTCCGAGGGTAATCGCTGCCTCTTCCTCCTGTGTCCCTTGATCCTCCATCAGTGGAATCAACTCACGCGCCACAAAGGGAAAGGTCACAAACAGCGTGGCCAACACGATGCCTGGAAGCGCAAATACGATCTTGATATCATGGGCGCTCAGCCAAGGGCCAAACCAACCGTTGGCGCCGAAGACGAGCACAAAGATCAGACCGCCGATGACAGGCGATACTGCAAAGGGGAGATCAATCAAGGTAATGAGAAACCCTTTGCCGCGAAAACGAAACTTGGTTACTGCCCATGCAGCCGCTACGCCAAAAAAGGTATTCAGTGGTACAGTGATCGCTGCAACAAGCAACGTCAGCCGCAAAGCGGAACGGGCATCTGGATCGGTCAGAGCAGCTATATATACGTCCCAGCCCTTTTTCAGCGCCTCTGTCAGCACAACAATCAAAGGCAAGGCAATCAGCCAAAAAAGGACTAGTCCAGCAGCTCCGATCAACACCCATTTTACAGCCTTGGTTTCCGTTGTCGCTGGCGAGGACGTATTCTTCTGTAGCCGGGGGGCTTGGAGTGGGATGGTGCCTGCCACAAGTTATTCCTCCTTTAAAGGGTTTTACGAAAGCATGATTAACTTCTGAAAAATGCCGTATTTCGGTAGATATGAAGTGTCTTCGAGAAATCTTGGTTTTCATATCGGTTGCTGTCTCGGAAATTTAATGAAACAAGATTACTGGTAATGGGTCACTCCAAGGAATATTGGACTTCCGATCGCTGTTATCCTCAGATTTCCTGATTTGAACCGCTGTCCGCGGTAGAAATCCGAGGATAAAGGCGAACGCTAACGCTTCTACAGTTCCAATATTCCTCTCCGTTCCTTTCTTACCAGCCATCTGGCTTCAAAACTTCGAGATCGCTATCGCTCCTCCAAAACTGAGATTACTCTTCGAGTGCTTTATCTAACGGAGGATTCCGCATTTTACGGAAGCAAGTATGCTTCGTAAAATAAAGTCGTCATTTACCTGTTAGGGTATAGCTTCGCTAAGAATCGCTCAGCAAAACAAAACTTCCAAATTAAATACTTGCAATATAGAGAGTAAAACCGAAAGACTTACCGCGAAGTCTTACGCACCCAACGCTGGAGCGTATTAATGACTAACAGCATTAAAAAGGAAATGAGAAGCAGGAGCAACGCAACGGCGGTAGCACCAGCGTAATCATACTGCTCCAGTTTGGACATAATAAGCAAAGGAGCAATCTCCGTTCTCATCGGCATATTGCCGGAGATGAACACGACAGAGCCGAATTCACCAATACCACGGGCAAATGCCAAAGCAAAGCCTGTTAACAACGGCGGGAACAGCTCAGGCAGTACTACTGAACGAAAGGTTCTCCAGCGGCCTGCACCGAGGGTTGCCGAGGCTTCCTCCATATCTCGGTCCAAATCCTCCAGCACCGGCTGTACCGTTCGCACGACGAACGGTATCCCAATGAACATTAAGGCAAGGGTAATGCCAAGCGGAGTAAATGCCACCTTTAATCCTAGTGGCTCAAGCCACGCCCCGATCCAGCCATTTGTGGCATAAAGAGCCGTCAAGGAGACACCAGCTACAGCTGTCGGTAAAGCAAACGGAAGATCGATCAGCGCATCAAATATTCTTTTGCCCGGAAATTCGTAACGCACTAGTACCCACGCCAGCAAGAGACCTAGAATAGCATCCACAAAAGCAGCAGCCGCTGCCGTAGACAGGCTGACACGATACGAAGCCAATACACGCGGATCGGTAGCTACATCCCAGAATTTTGCCCAGCTCAGCCCAGTAGAATTGAACAACAATGCTGAAAGTGGCAAGAGTACCACGAGACTCAGGTAAAGTACGCTGTACCCCATCGTTATCCCAAAACCGGGTAGTATCTTTCGCCGCGTTGTCGCCGATACAGCTGTAGTCGTTGCGGTGACATTCATCCCCTATTCATCCTTTCTCGCCTTCGGCAGGTTAGCCGATCAGCCCCTTACTAGGGACAAATCTCTTAAAGAAAAATATAATTTTCGTTTTATTAATCTGTTATTTAGCACCCGGCACATAGATCTTGTCAAAGATCCCGCCATCGTTAAAATGCTTCTCTTGCGTTTCTTTCCAGGTTCCGAATTTATCAGCCAATGTGAAGAGCTTTATTTCCGGAAACTTATCTTTATATTGTTCTTTCACGCTTTCTAGCGTTGGACGGTAGTAGTTCTCAGCCGCGATTTTTTGTCCTTCCTCCGTATAGAGATACTTCAAGTAAGCCTCGGACACTTCACGCGTATTTCTTTTATCCACAACCTTATCTACTATTGCTACCGGCGGTTCAGCCAGAATGCTCTCAGATGGATTTACGATATCGAATTTATCTGGACCAAGCTCTTCTACAGAAAGGTAAGCTTCATTCTCCCATGCAATCAGCACATCGCCAATTCCACGCTCTACAAAAGTGGTTGTAGAACCGCGCGCACCCGTATCCAGCACCGGAACATGTTTGAACAATTCTTTTACAAATTCCTCAGCCTTAGCTTCGTCGTTATTGTTGTGGTCTAGCGCGTAACCCCACGCCGCCAAGTAGTTCCAACGTGCGCCACCTGATGTTTTCGGATTTGGTGTAATCACTTCTACGCCTTCCTTAAGCAAATCCGGCCAATCTTTGATTCCTTTTGGATTTCCTTTGCGTACTAAGAATACGATCGTCGAGGTGTACGGTGAACTGTTATGATCAAATTTACTTTGCCAGCCTTCATTAATAAGTCCCTTTTCCTGCAAGGCATCAATATCATAACCAAGTGCTAAGGTCACAACATCCGCTTCCAGACCATCAAGTACAGCACGGCTTTGTTTCCCCGATCCACCGTGGGATTGTTTAATGGTGACCTTCTGTCCTGTTTCTTTCTCCCAATAGGCAGCAAAAGCTTTATTATAATTCTCGTACAATTCGCGAGTAGGGTCATAAGATACGTTCAGTAGTTCTACTGGATCTTTAGATGGAGTTTTTGTTGCTTCAGCCGCATTTGTGGCCTCCGCTGAATTGGTTGTTGCTGGTGCATCTGTTGCCGAACTAGCACTATTGCCGTTGTTGTTATTGCTGCCGCAAGCAGTAGTAAGCCCTGCCGTCAGCAACAAGCTAAACCCTACAAGAAGCCCTTTATTCATCTTTTTCTTCATCTTTTCCACTCCCCCATGTTTTTCTTGCCATCATTTCTTTCCTGTGGATAACAAAAAGAACGGAGGAAAGCCCACGTATGGCAGGTCAAACCGGTCCTATGACACGTGTCTGCGAGCCTAATGCAGGCGTTCCTCCGTCTGTACGGTAAGAACTTTCTTCAATTATTCCTATCTACTTAGTTGGTTTATATGGATATAATACTGAAACCCTTTAACCGTGTCAAACCTTTTTTTCCAACCAATGACAAAGGAATCTTTCAAATCCCACGCTATACAGGCAATGGTGTGGGTTCCTGTAAGATCCACTTGTTATTGATGCTATAAAGTAATATTATTGCTACAGCTTATGGTCTAGAGAAATTACCGCTTAATGTCGGGAGTGAGAATCATGGGTATGGATTTAGAGTACGTCCCTGCGCCGATAAGACCACGGCTTCATAGGAGAATGTCTCAAGAAATTAGTCGAAGGATTAGGGGAACTTACCGTTATGATACAACGGTCTGGAGGACAGCAATCGCTGGTCTTTGGATCGTTTGCTTTTTAGCCTTCACCACTGCCGTATTAGGTATACCCACTGGATTAGGGGTGCCAACAGATATTGCACTTGCTGCAGGTACGAGTACCATTCTGCTGGCCATTGCCAGCAATATCATTGCTGTACTGATCGCGTTGACCGGACTGCGCATCCCACGACTATTCGCAGGCTGTGTATTGAGCGATGTTGGAGCGATTCTACTAATCTTATATTACGCAGACTTTGAGATTGAAGCTGCGGCTCTCATTGCTGTTCTACTATCCGTATTAGGTGCATTGGGCGGATTAGCCATCGGACTGCTGCGCAGCAAAAGAATAACCATGGGACTTCTGCTTACCATTACGGTAACTTTTTCCCAACTTGCTCTGGCAAACGGAGTGCAGGAAATACCTACTTTGGAACCCATTGATATCAGTGATTCTGATGTGATTCCATTGACAGCCGCAAGTCCGTCACAACCTGGCAATCAAGCCTATCAGACCTTCACTTATGCCAGCGGTAAGGATCTGCATCGGACCGAATACGGCAAGGATACCAATGTGATCTCTTCTACAGTAGATGCTTCTGCTTATATTAAGGATTGGTCAAAACTCCGCACTTTATTCTGGGGATTTGATTATAATGCACTTCCACTGAACGGCCGAGTATGGATGCCTGAGGGCGATGGTCCCTATCCGGTAGTTCTGATGGTGCACGGAAATCATATGATGGAAGATTACTCTGACGGAGGGTACGCTTATCTCGGTGAACTCTTGGCCAGCCGGGGGTTTATCGCAATTTCGCTGGATGAGAATTTCCTGAACTATTCTGCTTGGTCCGGTATTCCGGACAATGATTTCAAAGTACGGACCTGGATCATTCTGAAACACCTGGAACAGCTAGCAGCTTTCTCGGATGAACCAGACAATCCTTTTTATCAAAAAATAGATTTCACAAAAACCGCCCTGCTCGGCCATAGCCGTGGAGGACAAGCTGTTGCTATGGCAGCAGACGCCGAACGTTGGTTCAAAAATGATCCCGTTATGAAGGCAGTAGATCGTTTTAATATAGCCTCTGTGGTCGCCCTTGCCCCTACGGATAAAACGATAGACGATCAGCAAGCCCGTCTCAAGGATGTCAACTATTTGACTCTGCAAGGGGCTCGTGATGGGGATGTACATGATTTCTATGGTGACCGCCAGTATATACGTACTTCCTATTCTCCTGGATCCTCTGCTTTCAAAAGCTCGCTGTATATTGCGGACGCCAATCACAGTCAATTCAACAGTGATTGGGGCGCGTATGATCAGACATTACCTGCTGGCCTCTTTTTAAATCGAGCGCAAACTATGGATGCAGACAAGCAGCGGCAAATCGCTAAAGTGTATGTATCAGCTTTTCTAGAGACCACTTTGCATGGAAAAGACGAATACCAGAGCTTGTTCCGGGATTACCGCAGCGGACTGAAATGGCTACCGGAGACCACTTACTACAATCGATTCCAGGATGGGGGATATCGGCCTGTAGCCACATTTGACGAGGACCGCAACAAGAATACCGTTAATCTCGGAACAGCAGAAGCATCCGGATTATCCTGGTCGGAAGAGCTCGCGAAGGATCGTGAATCGAAGAGCAAAGCCACATATGGTGTCGTTCTTGAACGCACAGCCAAAAAAGACGAGGAAGCTTATTACAACATTAAGCTTAAAGACAGTGTTGTTACTGAAATGGCCCTTTCAGACGCAGATGGCCTTACATTTTCCTTAGCAAACCTCAATGGTGATATCAAAGATGAACTAAGTATTCCGCTACCTCCCAATGTAGAGGTTGAGTTAACCGACAAAAATGATACCTCGGCACGCTTGCCGTTAAGTGAGGTAATGGATATTCTTCCACTTCCGCAAACTCAGTTCACGTTATTCCCATGGCTTGAAGAACGGATTAATGATGGGAAGTACGGTGATCTGTCCGAAGCTGTATTTCAGACCTATGAGATGCCGTTCGAACAGTTTCAGGAGGAAGAACCTGAGCTAGAGCCTGAGAACCTGACGGAAATCACCTTCTACCTTGAAGCCGAGGGAGATAAAATCATGCTAGATGACATCGGCTTTTACGATCTAGGAATTCGAAATATGTTTTAAGGTAACTTGCCATTATACCATTTAAGGCCTTCCCTCAGCACATGTACAGCTGATTGGAAGGCCTTTTATTTTGATGAATTTGGGGGAATAGCCTCTAACATTGAAACATACAATAACCTATTCCCAGCCTACACGGCTTGAATACAGACCGGTGTCTTTATCTTCAGCTCGTTCCCTGTAGGAATTAATCTGCCACTGTCACTATCGATGGAGAACGAAGTAATAATATCACTATTTTGATTCGCAGCGAGCAGCTTGCCACCAATAATGGCGAAATTACGCGGAGTACGTCCGCCTGTAACCTGCCAATCTACCGCTTCAAGATGACCTGTTGAACCCTCAATATGGAACAAGGCGATACTATCTTGTCCCCGGTTTGAGACATACAAGAATTTACCACATGGCGATACATGAATATCGGAAGCTGTATCATCACTACCCGCATTATATTGCTCTGGAAGCGTGCTGACATGCTGTAAAATGCTGAGATTTCCATTCTGCTCATCATTAGCAAATACCGTTACGGTACAGTTTAGCTCATTCGCCAGATAAATCCATTGTCCTGAAGGGTGTACCGCCAAATGGCGTGGGCCTGAACCTGGTGGAAGATTAATCTCCCGATGCTTAGACAGCTTACCTTCTTCAAGGCGATAAATCAGGATTTGATCCAGTCCCAAGTCGCAAACCAGTATATGCTTGCCGCTTCCATCCGGAATGACGGAGTGTGGATGCGGAGCTTCCTGACGGTCTTCACGAATTCCTGAACCTACATGTTTCACTTGATCAGACATGACCTGAAGCGAACCATCCTCATTTACTGGAAATACGTTGGCATTGCCACCGGAATAATTAGAGACGAATATGTAATCTTGCTTAGGACTGATCGAGACATAACAAGGAGCGCCACCTTCCGTAGGACGACTTCCAAGTGGACTCAACGCTTTAGTAACAGGATCAATAGCAAAAGCATAGACCTCGCCCTCATCCTTCTCACTAACCGCATAGAGCACGCTGCCTGTGCTGTTTACTGCTAAAAACGATGGATTCTCAATGCCCTTAGTACCCTCAAGAATCTTCATTTCCCCTGATGACGGACTAAGTGAGCAGAGTAGAATAGCTTCCTCACCTTCAGGGTTGTACGTTCCCACATAAAACAATACCTCATTAAGCCGTTCCATAGTAGCGACTCCTTTGTTTGTATAAATTGTATTTACTTCTTAATTACCCTTTACTGATAGCAACTCACTCAGTATTTTATAATATTTTTTCACTATAG
This sequence comes from Paenibacillus sp. FSL R5-0744, assembly GCF_037972555.1. Classification (NCBI taxonomy): domain Bacteria; kingdom Bacillati; phylum Bacillota; class Bacilli; order Caryophanales; family Paenibacillaceae; genus Paenibacillus; species Paenibacillus sp. FSL R5-0744. The sequence goes on along the minus strand of NZ_CP150228.1, from coordinate 476,470 downwards.
CATGTTTATAGTTGTAATACATTATCGAGTTCAATTTCGAAGCCATTTCCTAACTCTCCCGGCAGTAGTAAGTTTTTACAAGTGGTTTAAACATGATTGGCAAGGTTAATAGTAGACATCGAAAACAACAAAACGAAGGAGTTGAAGTAACATGAGTTTTTTATGGATGTTAATTGTTGGTGGGATCATTGGTTGGTTAGCGGGTCTGATTATGGGCAGAGATATTCCAGGCGGGGTAATTGGTAACATTATCGCAGGTATTATCGGTTCATGGCTCGGTGGCGTGCTTCTGGGAAGCTGGGGACCTAAAGTAAGTGATTTCTATTTCTTCCCTTCTTTGATCGGAGCCGTTGTTCTGATCTTTATCGTCAGCCTTATTCTTCGCTCAACAAATGGGCGTAGCCGTTCATAAGCTTAGGCTGAACCAATAATTGTTGGACTACTTATATTATTAAAAAAATAGCAGGTCAAGGTTAACTACCTTGACCTGCTATTTGGTGTTTTCGGCCTCTTTCTACTTAATGTAGTATGCAGTGCTTTTCACGGAGCTACTACCTCCATACAGCGGCTACACTTCAATGTTCTGCCATCGTTTTTCTGTTATAATGGAGATAAAAGTGACTCAAATCATAGAGAGGTCGTGAATCATGGGTAGCATTAACCCCTCACTCCTACATATCGGCTCCACTATAGGGACCTTGCTCATGGCGCTAATGGTTATTTTTATTCGTCTAAAAGCTAGCGCACGTCCGGTTACCATTCGAAAAATATGGATTCCACCTCTCGGGATGTCGACTGGCTTTGCCATGTTCGTTGTACCTGAAGTTAGGTTTCCTTTATGGTGGGCAGCACTCGCCTTTTTGATTGGCTGGTTCATCTTCGCGTATCCTCTAATACGCAGCACAAACTTCGAACAACGGGATGGACAAATTTATGCTCAGCGTTCTAAGAGCTTTGCTTTCATTCTGCTCGGACTCCTTTTAGTTCGCACCTTACTTCATGAATTTATTAATAGTTATGTCAGTATCCCTCAGTCCGGTGGATTATTCTTCATCTTAGCCTTCGGAATGATTCTTCATTGGAGATTCTTTATGTACAAACGTTATAAAGCTATGACCTCCTCGGAGGCACAGTCCTTACAGTCATAAGTATATGTTGTTATTCTAAGAAGCCATTTCAATTCATACGATTGAGATGGCTTCTTACGTGGATGAATACCATGTAGGAAAAAACATCTTTCTGTGTCCGATGTTAGGTAACTTGTGGAGGGATACGTTAAAATATATGCATACCTAACAATAGAAAGCGAGGTCAAGGCAATTGAAAAGTAAATCAAGAAAAGTTGCCATCGTCGGTGCCGGGATGGTCGGTTCCAGCTGCGCCTACTCCATGGTCAATCAGGCCATTTGCGACGAGATCATGATGATCGACCGCACCTATGACCGCGCTATGGCACAAGCACTTGATCTCTCACACTGCATGGATTTCACAAGCACACGCACCAAGGTGTATGCCGGAACCCATAGCGACTGCGCAGGAATGGATGTAGTTATCTTAACCGCCGGCGCTAATCCAAAGGCAGGGCAGACAAGACTTGACGTCCTGGAAGCTTCTGCAGTCATTACTAGAGAAATTATTACCAACATTATGGCTGGGGGATTCGATGGAATATTCGTAGTCGCCGCTAATCCAGTCGATATTGTCACTTATATGGTATGGAAAATATCAGGGCTGCCTCGCCACAGAATTATTGGTACAGGAACCTCCATTGACTCCTCGCGCCTAAAGACACTACTATCTGATGTTTTCTCCATCGATCCACGCAGCGTAAACGGCTACGCACTTGGAGAACATGGTGAATCCCAGTTTGTAGCTTGGTCACATGTGACGATTGGCGGTAAGCCCATCCTGCAAATTATGGATCAGCATCGTGAGCGGTTCCAGCATCTGGATCTGGAGGATATCTCCCGCAAGACCAAAGATGCGGGCTGGGAGATATTCACTAAAAAAGGCTCCACACATTTCGGTATTGGCAGCGCACTGGCTTACATTACTCGTTCCATTCTGAATGATGAGCATAAGATCATTGCCGTATCCGCAATTCTGGATGGAGAGTACGGGCAAAGTGGTATATGTACCGGCGTACCTGCCATTATTGGCAACACTGGAATTCAAGAACTACTGGAGCTTAACCTAAACACCGAAGAAGCGGAGAAATTCAACGCCTCCTGCAGCATTGTTCGCTCAGGCATTGAGAGCCTACACTTGGAAGACAGCATTTAATCTCCTGCAAACGGAAAAAATCGCTCTTTGGGGATCGGTAGATAACACCAATACCCTAAAGAGCGATTTTTTTATCCTTGATCTTTAACCTTTAATGCTCGGATACTGTTCAGTACAGCCAGCACGGTTACCCCAACATCTGAGAATACAGCCTCCCACATCGTGGCAATCCCAAATGCGCCGAGAATAAGAAATATAGCTTTAACACCTAAAGCGAAAATAATATTTTGCCATACGATCATCCGTGTACGCTTGGCAATGCCGATAGCAACAGGAATCTTCGAAGGTTCATCGGTCATAATTACAATATCTGCCGCTTCAATCGCAGCATCGGAGCCCAGTCCGCCCATTGCGATCCCAACATCTGCTCTAGCTAGTACTGGGGTATCGTTAATTCCATCACCGACAAAAATAATTTTCTCGCGATGTGACTTTTCACGATCCAGCTTCTCGATGGCCTCTACCTTATGCTGCGGCAAAAGCTCCGCGTGAACCTCATCTACACCTAACTGCTTCCCAACATCTTCAGCTACAGAAGAAGCATCGCCAGTTAACATCACCGTTTTACGGATGCCAAGCTTCTTGAGGCTCTGAATAGCCTGCTGCGAGTCTTCCTTCACTTCATCTGCAATCACCAGATAACCCCCATACTGATGATCCACCGCGATGTGAACAACCGTACCGCTCTGCGCTGGCACCTCATAAACTATGCCCTCTCGCTCCATCAGACGCGCGTTACCTGCAAGTACGGTCTTGCCTTCAATCGAAACCTCGATCCCATGACCGGAGATTTCGTTGTAATTCGAGATTGCTTCCTTAGAAATCTGTTCTCCATAAGCTGCCCTAATCGATTCGGCAATCGGATGATTCGAATGGCTCTCCGCATAAGCAGCTGTCTGCAGCAATTCATCCTTAGACTTGCCACCTGACGGATAAATTCCTGTAACCTTAAATTGCCCCTTAGTCAACGTTCCGGTCTTATCAAAGACAACTACTTTCACATCATTCAGCGCTTCAAGATAGTTACTTCCTTTAATCAGAATACCACTGCGTGAAGCTGCTCCAATCCCTCCGAAGAAACCAAGTGGAATCGAGACCACAAGCGCACATGGACAGGAGATTACGAGGAATACAAGCGCCCGGTAAATCCAATCTGAGAAGGTTGCCCCGCTAATTACTAGCGGAGGAACGACAGCTAGCAGGACAGCTGTGATCACTACTATAGGTGTGTAAGCCCGTGCAAACTTAGTAATAAAGTTTTCTGTTTTGGCTTTGTTGCTTGAAGCATTCTGTACCAACTCCAGAATTTTGGATACGGCTGATTCTCCAAAGGTCTGTGTAACTTGCATTGTAATAACGCCGTTCCGATTAATAAATCCACTTAATACTGTGCTTCCCGGTCCAGCCGAACGCGGTACAGACTCCCCGGTAAGTGCTGATGTATCCATCATGGCGCTTCCCTCAAGGATCGTTCCGTCCAGAGGTACCTTCTCACCCGGTTTCACAACAATCACATCACCGATCGCTACTTCCTCAGGGGAGACTCGTTTTAGATCATTTCCAAGCTTAAGGTAAGCAAATTCGGGACGGATATCCATAAGTGCCGTGATAGATCGACGTGAACGGTTTACTGCTAGACCTTGGAACAACTCTCCGATTTGGTAAAAGAGCATAACCGCTACGCCCTCTGGATACTCACCAATCGCAAAAGCACCGATGGTTGCAAGAGCCATCAAGAAATTCTCATCAAATACCTGACCCCGGATAATGTTCTTAACCGCCTGCCAGACAACTTCACTACCCACGATGAGATAGGCTGCTAAGAAAATCAGCAGTTCTACTACACCCTCCACCGGTAAGAATATTCCGGCAAGCGCGAGTATCCCACCGCCACCTAACCGCAGTAGAATCTTACGGGTATCGCCTTCTCCATGCTCGTGGCTGTGGCCATGGCTGTGACCATCCGCATCATCATGCTTATGTCCGTCTGCAGCCTGATGATCGTGTTCATGGCCATGTTTGTGATCCTCTCCATGCTTATGACTACCGTTATTCTGCAGCTTGCGACTGCCCTGAGTCTTCTCTCTTACATTTACATGGGGCTCAAGCGCCTTCACCGTTTTCTTTGCTTCAACAATCGCCGATTCCTCATAACCTGCGGCGGTTTCCATCGTCATTGTCTTCGTAACAAAATTAACGGAACAAGACGATACGCCCTCGATTTTCTTCACTTTATCTTCGATTTTCCTTGCGCAATTGGCGCAATCTAAGCCTTCTAATTCCCACTGACGTTTTACTTTTCCTTGCATCGTATCCATACGGCACATCTCCTCAAATAAAAACCATATATGAGCACTTGTTCATATGTTTTCTTATTGCTATTATATTCCCTTTATTTTTGAAGGTCAATACGTCATATACACCATTTTTATCCGCTCTCATAAAAATTAAATAAATTGATTTTTTCGTGAAAATATGGTAAATCATGTATGATTGCACCCGAGATGAATTGGCAACTAAATTACACAGAAGGAAGGATGAATGTAGACCATGTCAAAGCTAGCCAAGACGTCTTCTTTTTCACAGAAATACCCAGTTTGGACCGTTGTTATTATTGAGGTGCTGTTACTTTTAGCTGTATCTGCCGCCGGGACTTACGCTACAATTAAAGAGCTTTCGTATACCGCCCCTGTACTGATCTCCTTTATTCCAATCGCGCTTGTACTGATCATCTACTTCACGGTTAAGAACAAATGGAGTGATCTTGGCTTCCGTCCTCTGAATACCATTTCCTCTGGGAAGTGGATTTATTACGCACCTCTAGCTGTCGTCCTGATCACCATATCCTTTAAAGGTTTTCGTGAGATCAGTACGTCTGAGGTGTTGTTCTTTATCTTCTTCACCCTGCTTGTAGCCTTTGTGGAAGAAAGTATTTACCGCGGATTGATTTTCAAGACTTTACTCACTAAGGGCGCTAAAACGGCTGTGATTACTTCAAGCATACTCTTCTCTATTACCCACTTGCTTAATGCTTTATCCGGTACAGACATGACGCAAATCCTCCTACAGCTCGTATATTCTCTTCTGATCGGTTTTGTGCTTACCTTGTTGATGCTGAAAAATAATAATATTCTACCGCTGATATTGTTTCATTTTGTACATAATCTAATTCAGTTTGTTGGTAACGATAATACAAGCGAATATATGGGGATCGATCTATTCATCCTTCTCGTACTCGCTGTGCATTGTCTCTGGCTGGCTCTATCCTTTAGAAAACCAACCCTATCGAGCAACCTAAATCAATCTAGTTAACGCAAAAGAGCGGTTCTCCAATAATCGGAGAACCGCTCTTTTTTGAAAAGTACAGCTATTCATGACGGACATGTTCATGCGTCTGCAGAAAAATCTGCTCTACATGCGCATCGTTGAGCGAATAAAATACCGTCTTCCCTTCTTTACGACGCTTCACAATTCGTAAATTCCGTAAATAACGGAGCTGATGGGATATCGCAGATTGGCCCATATCAAGGATCACAGACAAATCGTGTACACATAGTTCTTTCTGGGACAAAGCGTAAATGAGCCGCACTCGTGTGGGATCACCCAACGCTTTGAACATCTCTGCCATTTTATCCGTTATTTCTCGGTCAGGAAGAATCAATGCAATGGATTCCGGTTCAAGCTCCGAACCCTTGCATGTGTTATCGCAATCTTCTAATGCCGTTGGCTCCATGCTATCGCCTCCTCCACCAGCTAGTCAGCTTTGCTGATTGTTTTCCTCAATTATATGAAAACCAGCTCTGGATGTCCATGGAGAAGGCGTTTATAAGAATCGCTGTAAATCAGACCGCTTTACGATAAAAGGAGAATAGTCCTGCCGCAAAAAATACAATAAAACTACCGCCCACTACCATCATCAGCGTTTCGAACGGTAAATTAAAAGCCCCAAACGTGTCATCACCATACGGCATCATAGCCAACATCGGTTGTACCCAAGGATAATAGGGGCCATAGGTTGAAGAATTGGCGATCAGCATATTAGGAATGGTCAGACTCACATTCAGCGCCAGCGGTGCGCCAAAACTGCTCCAGCCTTGAGAGATAGCCAGTTGCAGTGCAGCGAGTGGCAGACAGGCAATAAAGCCGCCAAATACCGAGCTAAGCAGCAGCGACCAAGGGATAGAATCCGGAATATTTCGGAATAAACCCATTCCCAGCACCATCACCAGGAACGTTAGTTGAACCGCAGCCAGCAATCCGATAATCATCACATATTTTGAGAGGTACACTGATAACCGAGTCACAGGCAGAGACAGCAACATCTTCCAGCCTCCGTCATGATGCTCATAACGACAGATCAGCGCTGCGAAAATACCCGAGAGCACAGGTAGAAACAGCAAGGCATGCATCATGGACATCACATTTAACAACAGTTCCCAACTCATCTTCTCCCCTTGATTATCTGCCAATGCCCCGGGAAGCAATGCTAAAATCGGACTGCCTATAACTAAAAGCCAGACATATGATTTAGACATTTTTAATCGTTCTGCCGACAACACTCTCCAAAATGAATTCATCGTTAATCCACATCCTTTCGTGCGAAGTGCAGTGCACCCGGCAAAAGAATCAGCAGCCCCAGCAGCAACCCTGCGCCGCTAAATAAGAGACGATGCGAAGATTCCCAAGCCATGTATGGCCATGTTAAAGGAACCCACTCCGAAAGTAACATGGAGAAGATAGACACCAGAGATAAGGTTATTCCAAGAGCAACTGGCAATGTCTGATTACGGTTAGCCAGAGAAAGCCACAGCTGCAAAGCGATAACCGGCAACGCTGCAATATAGGACATAAAGCCAATTCGTAACACATCCAAATACGGAATCAGTTCGACCTTGAAGCCCAAAACAAGCCCTAAACCAACTGTACCCACCGAGAGCAGCAAACAAGAAACCGCCACTAGCACCAAACATAACACCAGCTTAGCCATAAATACTGAAGTACGTGAGATAGGTAGTGCCAAGAGCTGCTTCCACGAGCTCATCTGATGTTCTACATTTGCAATCAACGAGCATACTAAGGTCCCTCCAAGAAAAAGAGCAATGGGCACAAATGCAGCTACATTGTTCAGAAGCCCACCCCATAAATCCGCACTATACTGCTCGCGAAGATAATCATAACGAAGGCCGAAGTTCAAGCCTTGCATGGCTACAAGTCCAAGCGGTCCAAGAAACACTAGAAACCAGAGTCCCTTGCCACGGATTTTGAGCCAATCCGCCGACAGTGCCCGCCACATCATGATTCCTCTCCTCCTACAACCTGCAGGAAGAAGTCCTCAAGTGATTGTCTCCGCTCCTCTACACGATAAATAGCATGCCCATTCTCTACCAACGCTTTGACTAGCAAGGCAACTCTTGCATCGATCATCCGGGAGAAGACTAGCTTTTGGTCTTGAAGTATCCCTGTGTACCCCCGTTCTTCAGCAAGACGCAGCGCGGCCTCCGGGTCCGAGACTGCTAACCGCATTTTTCCCCCGGCTTGCCGCTGCAGATTCGTTATACTATCTTGGTACACCATTTGCCCTTGACGAATAATCCCTACGGTATCCGCCATTTGCTCAATTTCACTAAGCAAGTGACTGGATACTACGACGGTAATCCCTTGTTCCTGCGGCAATCGTTTAATTAGTCCGCGAATTTCCTGAATCCCTGACGGGTCAAGTCCGTTCGTCGGCTCATCCAGAATAAGCAGCTCCGGTTCCCCGAGCAAGGCAGCAGCAATACCTAGTCTCTGCTTCATCCCAAGGGAGAACCCTTTAACTGGACGCTTCTCTTCCCCTGTTAAGGAAACAATATCTAGCACCTCAGCAATCCGTGACTTCGGAGCACCAAGGATACGCCGGATGGCTTCAAGATTATCCACAGCGCTTAAGTGCCCGTAATAGGATGGAGACTCGACAAGCGACCCTACCTTCCGCAAAATTTGCAGTTTATGCTTGCGAAGATCCTGGCCGAAGACTTCAATTCTTCCTGATGTTGGAGTGATCAGTCCAAGCAGCATACGAATTGTTGTTGTTTTCCCTGCCCCGTTCGGGCCAAGAAAGCCATAGATCTCTCCCTTGCGGATGTTTAAATTTAAATTTTCCACCGCAGCCCGGCCACGGTATTTTTTTAATAAATCCTTCGTTTCAATCACTGTTTCTTTCATGTTCCTCACCTCGGTAATTAGCATAACGTCCCAAGGTTAAGAACAAGGCGGCACGAAGTTTAAGTTTTGTTTAAATTTGACGATATGGATGTTCAATGAAAATAAGGTCCTAGACCGCCGCTGTTTAATCAGCAAGATTTCTTAGAACAACGGCATAAGGGTAAGGCTTGGACTTGGTAGCCACTCCGTCCTTCTGTAGTCTGCGGCTTCTCGCAAAGGCAACAGTATGGGCGGCGATCGACGAGCGCTGTGCGAATCAGGCATTCAACATTACGAACGGCGACCTGTTTCGTTGGAATGAGTTATAGCCGAAAGTCGCTCAATACTTTGGCATGGAAACAGCGCCTCCGTTGCAGATGTCTCTAGACGTTGTCATGGCGGACAAGGAGCAGATTTGGAACAAAATGATTGAGAAGCATGGGCTTGCTCGGCATTCCTATAAAGACGTATCCTCTTGGCTATTCGGCGATTTCGTGTTTGCATGGGACTACGATTTTTTTGCCGACGGAACTACGGCTCGACGTTTAGGCTTTCACGAATTCGTCGATACCGAAGAAATGTTTATGAACATCTTTGACGACTTCCCCAAGCATAAAGTCATCCCGTAAATTACCGTATAAATTAAGAATGCCTACCTTATACGTGCTCAACATTTGGTTTTGTTTTATGTGGTTTTAAGCTTTGCAGCGTTTCTAATTTTACGCCTAAGAATCTCCGTTCTGTCCATTCGTGCTTTTGATTAAACACAAATGACCCGCAGGAGGGGACACTTTTTAAAAGTGTTCCATCTTACGGGTCACCATTCAGAGTCGAGGTTTTTGTACTCCTATTCTCCGACCAACCCAACACTGATTGTATTGCCTTGAGCAAATACCTGGAAGAACAGTTTAGTTCTGTCCTTGTCCTTTTTAGTGTAATTCAACATGATCGTTTTTGGCTCTGGATTATCCATTGGGTTCTATACCTCATGCGCCTTGACTTGTTATTTCTTCGATGGTGTTTCATTTTTGTGTTCAATAATTTGTAATACTTTTGGTTCAATAGCTTTTAACTGTTGTTCATTTGAACGATTACCTTTAGGAACTTCACCATTAATTTCACCTTGAATTTGTCCATCAACCTGTGTTTTTGCAATGACATCAATTACTTGTTGTTTAGAGACATTTTTAGATGCTGCAATCTCCACAACAGATTTACCTTTTGCTAATTCTTGTTTTAATTCTTCTGGGCTAATTTTTAGTAAAGAAAACAGTTTTGCATCATTTAGATAGGCATCAGCAGAATAATCAGGCTTACCATTTCTAGAGAAAAAACCTTCTACTTTAATGTTTGAAGGTGTAGTCTCACCTCCGATCAGAGAAACACTGATTGTATTGCTCTGAACAAATACCTGATAGAACGGTGTTTTTGATCCCTTTTTGGTGTAATTCAACATAAACGTTTTTTGATCCGGGTTCTCCATTTTCTCCATAGCAAATTCGTACTCTTCGATGTTGCCATACATTTTATCAATTAGATAATCTACCTTCGACTTGATTTCCTGATCGGATAAAGTATTGATTGGCTTCTCTTTAGGCTCCCAGTTCTCTTGAATCACGTGTTCAATCGCACCCGTAATACTGTTTGTATGAAGGGTAATCTTTTTACCGGTTCCTTCTTTTTCCTGCAGTATGATGCTTGTTTGGACACCTTGAACGCTGCTTGCATCGATTATCTCAAAAGATTTTGTTTCGGGAAATGTGCTATACAGCTTCTCAAGTGTTGCTTTGCCAACCTCATCCACCTTGACTTGTTCAGCAGTCATTGGTGTTCTAGTAAACATTTCAATCAGGGTAGGGGCCGCATATGCTGCGGTTGGAATTAAAATCGCAGCAGCAACTATTCCACCAATCAATCGTTTTTTCATGGTTATTCCGCTCCTTTTTGGTTGTAAATATTGAAAATAAGACTGTTCTATACGTTTGGAAATAGCCGGAGGGCACTCCATAGTTTCTGCCTCTTTGTGCAGATGTTCACGGATTTTGCGTTCAGTTAGCATTGATCTTTTCCATCCTTTCTGGGGGGAGATTCCATAAGTTTTTTCGAAGCGCCTGAAGGCCAGCATGATATCTGGACTTGACTGTACCCAGCGGAATATCAAGCAATGTCGCGATTTCCTCAAGAGTATAGTCGTGAAAAAAGCGGAGGATAATCACCGTTCGCTGTTTGTCGGTCAGTTTTTGGATTGCCTTCGATATCATTTGATTCGTCCCATCCATCAACACAGCAGGTTGATCCCAATGAGACTCTTCCCGAGAGAAGGCACGAATGCGTTCAAAAATTCGGAATCTCCGCCAGCTCTTGACCCGAAATCTCTGCACTTGACGGATTACCAAGCCGTGTAGCCAGAAGTGGAAAGGTCGGTTCGTATCGTAGTTAGCAAGTGATGTCCACATTTGCATATAGATCTCATTCATGACATCTTCCCGATCCTGCTGATGATCCACCAGAAAGGAGACTGTCCGGTAGACGTCCTGATAGGTGGCATCATACATCGTATGAAACGCCTGTTGATCACCATCTTTCATTTTTATGAGTAACTGGTACATGTATTCACTTTGCATTCAGAGGGCCCTCCTAAGTAAGCTGCTTACACACTATATTGCCTCTCTATCAAAAAAAGGTTCGGTTTTCTTTGTTTTTTTTTGCAAAAGGCTGAGTGTCGACGACCATCGATCAGGAAGACTACCAGGAGTGCAACGACCCTTATGGCAGCCGTGGCCTGTCTAGTGCTTTATTTTTCAGTCTAATCACACTGATCACTGGCTGTCGTAAAGGGGTATCAAGTATTAAACATTACGTCCACTACGAGAATAAAACAAAAGCCGGATTCCTTAGAGTAGGAAAACCCGGCTTTTGTTTTATTGGATAGTCCTTAGCGTATATTTTCGTTAAAATGTTGGCGGGGCCCCTGTAAGCATTGAATTAGCCAAAACGGTAGCCTTTCCCTCGTACTTTCTCTCTATATGCGAATCCCCCCAACGGCACATCAGATGTAGGAGTTCCTTTAGACTCCAGCTCTTAAATTCATTATTACGTTTCTTACCGAATGTCAGATGAAAGAGAATAACAGGTTTCCATTTCCCACCATCACCTCTAAAGTTGCCTCTACTGTAGTGTTGTATATTTTTTCAGTCTTTTTCACACAACTTGCCCCTTTTCGAAATATTTCAACACAGGTCATTGGTAACTCCTAAGAATTGGAACCATTAAATGGCCCTATTAAACATTATAACTACAACCAAATATATTACGCTATTCTGCTCGTTAGTTGTTAAAACAGGTGCCGTTGAGCTCGTTTTTATTGACTATTTTTTCCCGTGAGAGCTTAATGACGATGGTAAGTCTAAGATTTTATTTTCTTTCTACAGCGGATTAAAGATTACTACGGAAGTTCCATCTCCTGTACTCTCCATATCCCACTCTAACTCCATATGCTTCATTAACAGATCCACGATGGACAGCCCTAATCCTGCCCCTTTGTAATCGGATGGACTCTGGATACCTCTGCCGTGATCCGTAATCAAAATAACACGTTGCCCATTACGGGACTCCGTAGAAATCCCTACATAAAGACCACTGCTGGCATGACGTACAATATTCTGAAACAGATTATCAAGAATACGGCGGAACCAGACCTCATCCACCATCCAGAACAGCGGATCAGCCTCCAGGTCAATATCGATCTCGAAGTTCTCTTTTTCCCATACGGGGTACCAAGCAGCAGCACTTTCCCGCAACAAGCGCAAGACATCTTTACGCTCCTTCTTCAAAGTGATCCGTCCGCTGTTGAGGAGATTGTAGGATAAAAGATTCTCGATTAAGACGCTAAGATCTGCTATACGCTTATCCATTAGCTCTAAGGACTGTTGTCCTTGCGGGGTTAAGCTCTCTTTAGTCATTACATGGATGTGACTGCGAATAACCGTTAGTGGTGTACGCAAATCATGAGATAGGTTAGATACTAGACGTTTACGCAGCTCTTCCTCTTCGATTTCCCTCTTTCGACTTTCGTCAAGCTTCGCCACCATCGTGTTAAAAGCTTCCTCCAGTCTGCCAATCTCATCCAGCTTGCCCGTCATAATAGACTTAGGCATTCTATCCGGTCCCGTAATCGTCATCGCGGTTTGCAGCTGTAGTAGCCGTTTGCGTATTTTTCTAAAGAACAGCAAAGAAACCAGTGCGAACCCTCCAAAAAGTACAAAGAGCACAAAGTAATACAAAGCCCAAGCCCCGACTCCCCCATAAGCCCCTTTGTTGAGCAGCTTGTTTGGAATTTGCATTACCATAAACCCTTTACCCGCATCCACTCGGTCTCCCATGAAGGCGACGATGGCTAAAGGATCACGTTTTGTACTTTCTTTCATAAAAAAAATAGCCTCAGCCGCCGTCCACTGCTCCGGAACTCCGCTGCCATGGTCCGGATTGCCTTCATCAGGTGTGAGAATCAACTGGGTCATTCCCTGCCCATCTACCCAAAACATAGTAGCCTCAGTGTATTTCCGGCTCATTTCATGTAGCCGCTCATTTATGCCTTCTGAAGAAGCATCTTCCAATTGAAGCGCCTCTTTATGCCACATGGTCTCCAGCGCTGCAACACTCGAATACAGAGAGGTGTCTACAGGTGGAGCCCCTTTAGTCACTTCATTAACCATATTGTAGAGAACAAAAGATAACGGCAGGACCACAGGGATAAAAAGCAGTGCAGAAACAATAATAAGCAAATATCCCGATAGCAAAGAGGAGTTACGCTGCTTGCGAATGCGCCCTAACCCCCTCATGCTCTTACCCGATATCCGATCCCCCGGACAGTTTCTATAATTTCGGGATTGCCCGGATCAAGTTCTAACTTTTCGCGCAAATATCGTATATGTACCATCAAAGTTTTATCCCCTTCGAGATAGGCTTCTCCCCAGACGGCTTCATAAATCTGCTCCTTCGTCATAATCTGGCCGAGATGACGCAGCAAATAAGAAAAAATCTGAAATTGCTTACCCGTAAGCATGACTTCTTCCTGTGTCTGAGCATTTATTACTCGGTTATCCCCTTCATATACGACTAGGTGTTTAAGCGTGAGCGAATCCTGAACAGATGCCCCATTCCGCCTGAGCAGCACTTCAATTCTGGCAGCCAATTCATCCGGATGAAAAGGCTTCGTCAAATAATCATCCGCGAATTCAAGCCCCTGCAGTTTATCATCAATAGAGGTTCGCGCAGAGAGCATCAAGATCGGAAGCTTAGGGTACGCCCGCTTCAATCGTTGTCCGACAGTAAAGCCATCCAGGCCAGGAAGCATTACATCCAGAATGGCCAATTGACAAGGCGCCGCTTCCTCCGTCGCTCCCTCCCCGCTCCGCAGCCAACGCACACTATAACCACGCTCACTTAAATCCGCAGACACGACGCTGCCGATTTCATGATCATCTTCAATATATAACAGAGTAACGGTCATGTATTTTAAGTCCTCCCCTGAGAAATTACGTAAAAAGTTGAAGTCATTATAACATGTTTTAACAGGTCACTCAGGGACTTATCTTTTAAAAAAGCCCTCCTAAACCCGTGGGGGATAGGAAGGCTTCCGGAATCGATTTAAATTGGTTTAGGGAGTCCACACGCCGTGCTCTTTATTACTGCCAACATACTCAATACGCGTTGGAGTAAGTTCAAGAATCACATAATTAGGGTCATCAGACCCTGTAAACCATGGCTCCAGCTCTTTGTTCCACACCTTTGTGCGCAGCCCTTCATCTTTAGAAACGGCAACGGTGGCTTCAATCTCCAGCACATCTTTGCTTCCGCCTGACTCATATCCAAGCAGCAAAAAAGCATTCGGATTATTCGATAATTCCTCCACCTTATGAGTTTTGCGATTCGTAGCTAAATAAATCTTCAAACCCTCATGGAAAATGGCCATGTAACGTACTTTCGGTTTATTTCCTTCTTCGATCGTACCAAAGGAACCAAACTTGTTGTCATCCAATGCTCTAATAATGAGTTGCTCCAGTTGTTTGTTATCCATTACGTAAATCTCTCCCTTCAAGCATGTAAACAAAAGTTTATATATCCAAGCTCACCGTTTGGATTTATCATAACAATGGTGCTTATTATAATGTACCCTTCCGGTTCACATTGAATCCGACCTTACTCCATAAACTACTTTCAATATAAGGAGCTTACTTCGTGAAAAAACTGATCTGGATCGGCTGTCTTTCCTACTTTGTCATTGGCCTTGCTCATGTAGTGCTGGGATCTATTCTTCCCGTTCTGCTACAGCATTATGACCAAAATTATAGTGCCGGCGGGCAATTAATCTTTAGTCAATTCGCTGGTTTTCTGGCTGGTGTGCTTGTCTCTCCCCTACTCAATCGCCGTTTTGGGAAACGAGGAGGCATCATTATCGCCACCGCCCTTCTCCTGACTGCTGAGATTGCGTATGCTTTTCTACCCCCTTGGGAGTGGATGTATGTCATTGCTGTTGCGGCTGGCTTTGGTTTCGGTATGATCGAAGCCGTCATCGGCACCATCATTATCGGAGCTGTGACAGAAGGAACCGCGATCGCGATGAGCCGACTTGAAGTCCTATTTGGGATAGGAGCACTTGTAATGCCTCTTATCGCCAGTCCGCTCATTGCTACCGGAGCATGGAGATTAGCATTCCTAATTGTCGCTGGCTTCTCATTACTTTCTCTCATCCTCTGGGGAAGAGGCCATTTTGGGAATCTGCAGCGCATACTGGACGAGCGAGCACCTCGCAAAGTCTCAGCATCCGCACATTCCTCGCAGTCCAGCAAACAGCTTCCGTATAAAGGGAAACAATGGATTCTGCTGGGCATCTTCATCCTTTTCTTCTTTCTTTATGTAGGTACGGAGATGAGTCTGGTCAACTTTATGCCCGCCATCTTTATCGCCAAGCTAGGGATGACAGAATCTGCGGCGGCGCTGACAGTCACTTTCTTTTGGCTAGCTATGTCTACGGGAAGATTGTTTGCTGGAGTGATTGCAGAAAAAATTTCTTACCGTGTATATATTTTAAGTAGCTGTTTACTGACCTTGTTACTGCTGGCTCTTTTTCCGTTCACAGATAATCTATTAGCTGCATTCATCGTAATTATGCTACTTGGGCTATTTATGTCCGGTATTTTCTCCATAGCTTTAGTCTTCTCCAGCAAGATGCTGCCAGGAGCCGAAGAATCAACACCCAGCATAATGATCGCTGCTGGAGGTGTCGGTGGAGCTCTGCTGCCCCTATTCATGGGCTGGTCTATGGACCATCTAAAGGTGGTACAAACTGCTGGATTACTTGCCGGTTTTGCCGCCTTCTTGTTCTTGCTGAGCATTGCCGCATGGAGGTTCCAATCCAGGCAAGCAGTCCAAAGAAAGAGTTCCAGTATTTAGAATGTTAAAATGGTATCAACCTAATCCTTTTAGGGTAATGTCATCTATAAGCATATTCTGAGCACAAGGATGGACGATGAATGGATAAGCTTTCAACTGAGCCTTTATTACATACTGCGCTTATGCAGTTTATTTTTCCCTTTTCAATAAAAAAGGGTGATTCTAAGAAGCTTATCCAACAATTGCAGGATGATGGCTTCACACGTTTTTTTCTGGATAATAAAGAGTTAGAAAATGCCTATTACGGAGAAGATCACTGTGTTTCCCATGAACGGATGGAGCGCACCTATTTACCGTTTGCTGCACACATTCTTTTTCCACGCAAGAAGGATGTAGACTCTTTCCGCCGCTTTTCCAGAGTCAATAATCTGGACTGTATTCTAGAGATTCCTCAGCAGTCTATATTTTTTAAAATTCTCTCGACGGATATATTCATATGTCCTTTTCAGCTTGGATTTGTGACGATACGTGTCCAGCTTGAGGGGGATTCGATTCCCTTTAGTATTGCACTGGAATTCGCGGACCGCTTCCGGACGCTTGAGAATACCTTCGTACAGGATGACTACACCTATATCCATTGCGGGGAACAGACCTATGAGATGGTAGAGGATTTTGTCTTCCGAAATCTGGTGGATGGACTGGAGCCTTTTCTGGATCACTCGGATATCAATGGGGCTTATTTCGAGACCCTTCCCTTTTTCGTAGATGAAAGAATGCAGGTGCAAGCCTTTTATGGCTTTCAGAGTGAAGGGGATTCTGATGAGATTAGTATAAATATACGCTATCGCGCCTCTCAGCTTGATGGAATTGATCTGAACGGGAAGCCCTATGCCAGTGCCAGCGATCCAGCGTATATTGCGAACTACTGTCATGAGCATTCCTATAATCGATGGGGCCCAGACTCGTATTATATGATGAATGAGCAGACCTTTTGCTGTCTAACCCGAGCTGAACCAAAGATCGCCGTTAGCCTCGCCAACCAGATGTACGGGCAATATTATTACGGATTTCTACTCAATATTTTCCACAAAATCGTTCTGCTAAAGCTGGCAAATATGCATTCCCGACTACGCATAAACCACGATTATGATGAGATCGATAATTTAATCTACTCGATTAATAAATTCTCGGCAAAGTTCTATTTCTTGGAGCTGATTTCACAGTCGCAAGGACGGGAGATTTTTCTTCAGCTGCGTAAAGTATACGGGAACGACGCTCTGTTCGAGGAAGTAAAAGAAACCTTGACTGACCTTTTTCAGTATCAAGATAAGTTCCAGTCGAAGCGCCGGGATAATCTGCTGATGATCCTCACTGTATTTACGGTGGTAAGTGGGATTTATGGCATGAATCAAGTCATTGACGATCTGGATGGAAAGATTCAATGGAGTAAGATGGTTAGCTATTCCCCCTTTGAGTTTCTTGCTCTTTTCGTGATTATGAGCGGGATAATGATCAGTGTTGTCCTTACGCTAGGTGCTCTGGTTACTGAGCTTAAGCGGCGTCATCGCAAGAAACATAAAGATCTGGATTAATGAAAACGGACGGAGAGATTTGAAAAATTTAGGAGCATGCTACTAGACATTCCGAGAACAGCCGTCTATAATACACCGTATGCAAGCATAAACGCCTTCAGCGTCCTTATAAAGACGATTAGCGTTTAAGCGAGAAATACCCGTTAACTTCATAGAACCAGGGGTGCTGGAATTGGCCGGCTGAGATTGTATCCCACAAGATACTGACCCTTATACCTGATCTGGATAATGCCAGCGTAGGAATCGCCAATTGGTTTTGGTCCCTGTGACCTTTACTAACCTTGCGCCAAGCCAGCGTCCCGATCACTCGGGGCGCTTTTTTTGTGTAGATCACAAAAGATGTAGAAGAAATGTACATACTACACTTTATGGTTCATGTTGGATGACGGGATCTGGCAACCTTAAAGGAGAGAAGAAGACATGCAAGTCAAAAAAGTACTTATGCTTAGCCTCACCTGTATGCTCATTCTTGCGATTGCCGGATGCGGCAGCAACAATGGGAGTACAGCCGGAAACAAAGGAAATGCTGCGGAATCGAATGCAGCGACCGGATCAAATGCTCCAAAAGAGCTTACCAAAGTTAAGGTTGCACTGGATTGGACACCGAATACGAACCACACCGGTCTATACGTAGCCAAGGATCTTGGTTATTACGCGGAAGAAGGTCTGGATGTAGAAATCGTTCAACCTGGCGCAGCGGGTTCTGATACGATGGTTACCTCTGGCGAAGCTGCTTTTGGAATCAGCGCTCAGGAAGGATTGACTCTAGCTCGTCTACAAGGCGTTCCCCTTGTCTCGATTGCAGCCATTATTCAGCATAATACTTCGGGATTCGCCGCTCCAGTGGATCGCAATATTAAATCACCAAAAGATTTTGAGGGTAAAACTTACGGAGGTTGGGGCTCTCCCGCTGAGGAAGCAGCCATGAAGGCGATCATGGACCCTGTTGGTGGCGATGTGAAAAAGGTGAAGCTAATCAGTATTGGTGAAGCTGACTATTTTACTGCAGTCAAACGTGACATTGATTTCGCTTGGATCTTCTACGCTTGGACCGGTATTGAAGCCGAACTGCGTGGTGAGCCTCTGGATATGCTCTACTTGAAGGATTATGCGCCTCAGCTCGATTATTACACCCCTGTGCTGACCACGAGTGAGAAGCAGATTTCTGAGAATCCAGATTTGGTGAAGGCTTTCCTGAAAGCCACATCGAAGGGTTATCAATATGCGATTGATCATCCAGAAGAGGCTGCCTCTACATTATCCAAGGCTGTGCCTGACCTTGATGCCGAGCTTGTCCTAGCTAGCCAAAAATGGCTTAGCCCGAAATATAAGGACGACGCCCCACGCTGGGGAGAGCAAAAAACCGAGGTCTGGCAGAATTACGGCGACTGGATGTATGATTTGAAGCTGCTGGACAAACCGCTGGATGCAGCTAGTGCATTCACGAATGATTTTTTACCGGCGGAGTAAATAACAATAATAAATGAAACACTTCGTTATCAAAGTTGGCTTTTTGAACTTACCTATTTCAATGAGAGTTCAAAAAGTCAGCTTTCAGAACCAAGAAGGTTGGACGTTACTTGAGGAAGGAGGAACGGAGCGTAGTGATGTGCTACGTGAGTACCGGACTTCCCAAGTTCGTTCAAGATTCGACGTCGAATCTGCTTCCTGAAAACACTTCGTTATCAAAGTTGGCTTTTTGAACTTACCTATACAATTTGAGAGGATTGATTATTGTGGCTAACACACTATTAAGCATTCAAGTAATTCCTAAGACTCCAAACAATGAGGACTCCATCCCATACGTAGATAAAGCGATTGAAGTTATTCAAAAATCCGGCGTTAAACATCAGGTGAATCCACTGGAAACTACTATGGAAGGTGAACTGAGCGAGCTCCTGGAGGTTGTACGTCAAATGCAGGAAGCACTGATCGAAGCAGGTAGTCCAAGCGTGATCTCCCAAATCAAAATCGCTCATAACCCTAACGGAATCAGCATGGATAAATTGACGGAGAAATATCGGCCGTGAGATCGACCTGGAAGCTAATATGGCCGCCCCTTGTGGCGGTCGTCTTCTTTTTAACCGTATGGCAGTTATCTGTTTCTCTATTCCATATCGAATCCTGGATTCTGCCGAGTCCTGCTGATATTGCACGCGAATCGACCAGTAATGCCTCAGGTCTCTGGGCTCATACGATGGCTACGCTCCGACTCACATTAATCGGTTTTCCTATTGGTACAGGTGTAGGCTTGATCGTCGCTCTACTTCTGCATCTTTTACCTTGGGCTAGACGGGCTTTTTATCCACTCATTATTCTGAGTCAAAATGTTCCCTCTATCGCACTCGGACCACTGCTTATCATCTGGTTTGGCTTCGGCCTTTTGCCCAAAATCGTGCTGATTACACTGGTATGCTTCTTCCCGGTAGCTGTCGCTGCAATGGGCGGCTTGTCTCAAAGTGATCAGGTCATGATGAATTATATGAAAATGGCGGGTGCAAGCAAGTGGCAAATCTTCACCAAGCTGGAGCTTCCGTCTTCTATCCCGGCACTATTTTCCGGTGTGAAAATATCAGCTACTTATGCGGTTATGGGAGCCGTGGTCGCTGAGTGGATTGGCGCGGATAAAGGGATTGGCTATTATATGCTCCTGCAAAAATCGGCTTACCGTACAGATCGGATGTTTGTCGCTATTGTTATTATTGTGCTCCTTAGTCTTGTGCTTTTTGCGATTATTGCCTTGCTCGAAAAATGGTTAGTTCGCTGGAAACCGCGCCGTAACTCATAGAAAGGAAGATGCCTGTATGTCTCAAGCGACGCAAATAGAGCAAAGAACAACTGAAATCATAAGCTCTCCTGAAGCTCATACTGCACCACCTGCTCTTGAAGTAAGCGGCATCTCCAAGTCCTTCACCCATCGTCGCCGCGAGACGAACGTGCTTAACAACGTCTCTCTTAAGGTAGAGCAGCAAGAGTTCGTTTCGATCGTCGGTCCTTCCGGCTGCGGAAAAAGCACCTTATTCCATATGATCGGCGGACTAGTGATGCCTGATGCAGGAACGATAAGCATGAACGGCAAGGTCGTTACAGGTCAACGTGGTGAAATCAGTTATATGCCGCAGCAGCCTGCGCTTTTTCCTTGGCGAACGATTGAAGATAATGTACTGCTAGCCGGAGAAATCAAAGGCGCTCTGCAGGATGGAGCTCGTGAAGAAGCGCGCCAGTGGCTCGCCAAGGTTGGCTTGAATGGATTCGAACAGGCTTATCCGCATATGCTGTCTGGTGGGATGCAGCAGCGTGCTGCTTTTCTCAGAGCATTGCTGGCTCCGCAGGAGTTGATGCTGCTCGATGAACCTTTCAGCGCATTGGATGCACTAACTCGCAGTGAAATGCAGCGCTGGCTGCTGGAGCTGTGGGAGGAGAATCGCCGCTCCGTGCTATTCATTACCCATAACATCGAAGAAGCGTTGCTGCTCTCGAATCGTATTTATGTATTCTCGGGTCGCCCCGGCTCCATCCTACATACTGTTGATGTGCCATTTCCACGGCCACGCCGCGATGAGATTACGGATTCCCCGGAATTCCTTAAACTCAAACGCCAGCTGTCACAGTGGATGCGAGAAGAACAAGCTAAAAGCGAGAAGTAGCTTTTTGAATAAAGGTCACTCCACTCACTTTAAACGAGAGATTAAACAAAGAACCGCCCGGGCTTCAATTAGCCCAAGCGGTTCTTTTGTTTTAACCAGAATAGCAGTTAAATCTTATTGTGCTTGTACAAACTCAGCAGATTTAATCCCTGCTTGACGGCCGAAAATAATGATTTCTGCTACAGAGTTACCGCCGATCCGGTTTTGACCGTGCAATCCACCTGTAACTTCACCAGCCGCATACAAGCCAGGAATAGCAGCGCCGTCTTTATTTAATACTTCTGTGTTCGTATTGATCTTCACGCCGCCCATGGTGTAATGAATCCCTGGAGCGATCTTAATAGCGTAGTAAGGACCCGCGGACAAATCGTTGTCCATCCCTGTTGTTCTGCCGAATTCAGCATCGTTCTTGTTCTTTACCGCGCTGTTCCAAGTATCAAGTGTCGCTTTTAGCTTATCGGCTGGAACACCGATTTCTTTCGCCAATGCTTCGATGGTATCCGCTTGGATCACGAAGCCCATTTTGTCATATTGTTCAATTGCTTTCACGCGTGATTTGACACCGGAATCAAAGACAAGCGTAGCCGCTTTTTCAGGAAGTGCATTGATCGCTTCGGTAACTTTATCACGTGTAGTCAATTCGTTTACGAACCGTGTGCCTTCGCTATTTACGAGGATAGAACCTTCGCCGCGTACAGCTTCCCCGATCAGATAAGATTTTTCTTGTTGAACTGTTGGGTGAACCTGGATTTGATCCATATCAACGGTCGTTCCGCCAAGTGCCTCAATCATCTTGATTCCGTCGCCGGTACTGCCGATTTGGTTAGTCGTTACGTATCCTTCCAGATCAGGTCTAACTTTTGATATCATATCCATGTTGGATCCAAAACCACCTGTTGTTACAACCACTGCCTTCGCTGTAATGGTTTTTTCATCAGCTTGGTTAAAGAGTACTTTGACGCCGTTAGCCTTACCGTCTTTTTGAGTAATTTCTTTAACATCCGCGTTCACAAACAGTGGAATTTCTTTTTCTTGTACGTTTCTAACCAATCCTTTGACAAGGTATTGGCCTACCGCAGAGCCGTCTTCTGGACGGTGGGTACGTTTTTCGCTCATGCCGCCTGTGATTGTAATATTGTTCAGCTTGATTCCGATCGAATCCAACCAATCGATTGCACTTGCGGAATTGTCAACGAAGAAACGAAGCATCTCTTTATCGTTCGTATCATGGCCGCCCTTTAGTGTCTCTTCATAAAACTTATCATTGCTATCTTCAATGCTTTGCTCTTTTTGAAATTTCGTTTGGGAAGCGTTCATTCCTGAGGAGGATTTACTTGTATTCCCACCTGCAACCGGCATTTTTTCTAAAATAACAGGGTTCAAGCCTTTGGCCTTAGCTTCCAGTGCAGCAGACATTCCTGCACCACCAGCACCAACAATAACGATATCATAATTATCTTTTAATTGATCCAGTGGTGTGTAACTAGCTTCTGATGCACCTGATACGGCTTCAGCTTTATCATTTTTGGCCGTCTCATTTACCTTACTTTTGTTCTCGTTGCCATTACTATTACCTGCGCTGTTGCTATTACTGTTACCGCAGCCTGCGATTACGAGCATGACAGAGAGAATGAGAATGAGAGCAGTACTTGTTGTCTTCTTCATCTTTATAACGCCCCTTTGTGAATGTTTTCACATTTATAATAACGCAAAGATGCTGTTTTGGGAAGTTTTTTATGTAATTAGTTATGGTTACTGTTACATTTCCATGAATATTTTCATTTAAATTTTCATAAAAATTCTTGCTTTCAATATTTCCGCAGCTTACTACTCAAAAAAAGCCACCCTTTTCAGGGCGGCCATCTGCCTTATTTTCTAATCCTTTTTCCATACAGGGTGTGCAGGCTTAACTATCTGAAATTCTAAAGTAACCCGTAATTTGAGCGCTACTGGATCACTTATGGTATATAAGCTATAACTTCAATTTCTACGAGCCCATCCTTAGGCAGACGTGCTACTTCAACAGCGCTGCGAGCAGGGTATGGCTGAGCAAAAAACCTTCCATAAATCTCATTCACCTTAAGAAAATCATTCATATCCTTTAGGAAAACGGTCGTCTTTATTACCTGATCCATGCTTGTACCCGCCGCTTCCAGTATGGCTTTGACATTCAGCAACGACCGTTCCGTCTGTTCCTCAACCGTAGCAGGAAAAGTCCCCTTAACCGGGTCTAGTCCGAGTTGTCCTGAAGTATATAGGACATTCCCAAGCTTTACAGCTTGAGAGTAGGGTCCAATTGCACCTGGTGCATCCGTTGTTATTACAGTTTCTTTATGCATATTTGTCATTTTAAAAGACTCCTTTATCCAGCTTGTTCATTAGTGTTACCGTCATATTCCTTTAGCATTTCTGCCTGTTGCTCTGGCGTTAGCTTTGCGATACCGAATCCCGTGAAGCCCCATATCGTCGCAAAGATTATTCCTGTCCAACAGAGAACAGCCCAAGGTAAATAATCTAGCGTTGCAACACCCAGCGTACCCGCCATATAAGCACCTGCAGCTGTCCAAGGCAGAATAGGCTCGGTAATCGCCGCTGAATCCTCGATGGTACGTCCCAAGTTCTTCGGATGCAAGCCCCGACGGATATATGCTTCACGCAGCATTTCACCTGGCATTAAGATGGATACCTGACCATTACTTGTAACTCCGATCATCGTAAGACCTGTAACAATTGTTGCTACGATCATTGAACCTGTGGAATGGACGAACTTCAAAAGCTTATTAACAATCAATTCCAAGGACTTCGTCAGAGATATGGTTCCAGCGAACGTGATTGCACAGAAGCAAATGAGAAGTGTACCCATCATGGAGTTCATTCCGCCACGATTTAGAAGACGGGGTACATCTTCAATAACGTTGGCAGAATCAAACCCAGCTACTTGAACCATAGAAATATTAAATCCATTAACAACAGAAGATACGACATCATTCAAAGTAAATCCCTGGAATACAAGTGCGTTAGCCATAGCGAACATAGAAGAAATCAGCATGACCGGTATTGTCGGTTTCTTCGTGATTGAACCATACAAGATGATTAAAACGGGTACTATAAGCAGCAGATTAAAGTCATAAATGGTATTCAACGATCCCATAATTGTTCCAACCTTCTCCGGAACAATAGCACCTGCGGCATCTGTGTTTAGGCCTGTGATAATAAAAACAACGCTTGCGACAATAAAGGAAGGAATTGTGGTATACAATAAATGTCCAATATGCTCATATAGATTGACACCTGTTGCTAACGCCGCAATATTAGTTGTGTCTGAAAGCGGTGACAATTTATCACCAAAATAAGCACCTGCAACTACAGCACCAGCCACTGCTGCCAGGTTTGAATCCATACCCGCGCCAACACCCATGAAAGCAACCCCGATCGTTCCCGCTGACCCCCAAGATGTGCCCGTACAAAGCGAAACGGCAGCTGTCGCAATAAATGCGGTAATAAGCAGAAATTGTGGACTAATAATTTTCAATCCATAGTAAATCATCATCGGAATCGTTCCACCAACCATCCATGCCCCAATCATAAAACCAACCATGATCAGAATAAGAATGGCAGGCATCGTCTTCGCGATCTTACCAGCGATAGATTCTAGTATGTCGTTATAGCTATAACCAAGAATAATCGCGATAATACCAGCAACAACCGCTGAGGTAATAATAAGTGGTTCTGGTGGTAATTCAAACAACACATACCCTAAACTAAGTAACACAATCATCGTAATAATCGGCAATAGCGCTAAGAACATCGTCGGCTGTTTCTTGACTCTTGGTGTTTCTGATTTGGACATGATTATTCTCCCCCTTGATACGGATCTGAGAAAGGCTACTAACGAGGTCTTTCAAGGTCATTGATAAAGAGTTTTTTATTATGAATTTTTTAATGGATAGGCTCGATACAGCCGATGAAAAGCTTCTTGCAACATGGGCAGTGGCGTTGCAATATTTAAGCGAATAAAGCCTTCTCCTGATGCCCCAAAACCTGTTCCAAAGCTCACACTAACCTTCGCATCGGACTCAATCCATTGCTTTAGCTCTGCTTCGTTGGTGCTAATTGCCCTACAATCCACCCATAACAGATAGGTTCCTTCTGATTCGATCACGCGAAGCTCAGGCATATGTTCAGTTATATAAGCATTCACCCAAGCGATATTGGCTGTGATATACCCTCGTAATTGTTCCAGCCATTCATCGCATTCCGTATAAGCCACTTCTAATGCAGGTACTGCAAAAAAGGTTGGGTTATGACAGCCTGCTTGCTGTAAGCAATGTCTGAATTTCTCACGCAGCTGATCATTCGGAATCACGATGTTAGCAATTTCAAGGCTTGCAAGATTGAAGGTCTTCCCTGGGGAAGTACAGATAAAGGATCGCTGCTCTGCCTCAGTCGATATCTTTCCGATTATCGTATGCTCATGGCCTTCATGGATAAAATCGGCATGAATATCATCCGATACAATATAAGCATCATACTTTGTACACAAGCTAACGATTCGTTCTAGTTCAGCTCGTGTCCATACTCGTCCAACCGGATTATGCGGTGAGATGAGCAGTACAATTTTAACCCCTGCTTGCATCTGCAACTCCATATCAGCAAAATCGATCTCATAACCCCCGTTCACTTCACGAAGTGGACTTTCCACTAATACGCGGTTATTTAGTTCTACCGATTTAGCAACCGGCTGATAGGCTGGAGTATGGATTAACACTTGATCACCTGGTTGAGTGAAGTTCTGAATGATCAGAGAAACCGCTTGCACAATACGAGGGCAAAACACGATCCATTCTTGCGGAACCTCCCAATCGTAAGCTTTTTTAATCCATCCCTGAACTGCCTCATAATAAGGTGGAAAAGGATCGGTATATCCATATATGCCATGCTTCGCCATCTCCGTTACTCGCTCAATCACCTGTGGAGGGGCTTGAAGATCCATATCCGCGACGGAAAGCGCTATCATTTCTCTGCCCAAAACTTGCGCCATGCCATCCCATTTAGCGCAATTGGTCCCATATCGGCTAACAACCTTATCAAATTCTATTGACATCTAGCCCACTTCCTCTCTTGAGAGTTCTGTTTATTCTCACTTAATTTTTTGCAAATAACGATAAACTGTTGGCTCAGATATCATCAAGGTCTTAGCGACTTGAGAAACTCCACCTTTAAGTAGAAACACGCCCTGCTCGTTAAGTACTTTCACAAGTTCAATCTTCTCTTTCGAGGACAATCGCTCTGCCGGGACATTAATTTTACCGAGCACCGAATCAATCATGTGCTGGAGTAGGTCATCTACGTTTCCTTGTAAATACTCTTCCGTCTGCTTCTCTACAACCTCTTGTTGTGGTATTAACGGTACTGGTGGAAGTGTTGATCCTCCTTGCAAAATGTTTTGTATCCACTCAGCTGCAACCTCCATATGCGTGACATCAATGTTAATACACATCATACCGACCAATTCGCTGCTGTTTTTAATATAATAAGTAGCGGAGCGAAACACCTGACCTTGCGAACCACGCGCTTTATAGTTAGCAATAAACGGTTGCTCACGGTAGGACTCATCTTTCAACAGCTTAAGCACGAGATCTGTTGAACTATCGCCTACTTTACGCCCACTAATGTATCCGTTCTCAATAAAAATAATTGAACGCTCTGGATTGCTTATATCATGAATAACAACCTCACATTTTGAACCAATAATTGAAGCAATAAAAGAAGCGATTGGAAAATAGGACTCCAGGCAGCTGCGATCTTCTAACATGTGAGCATCTCACTCCTTTCGTTTTACGTCTTTTCTATTTTGATAATAATTTATTATCTTGATAAGATTTTATTACAACATTCTTAAAAAAGCAATCAGTAATATATTGGAATTGTTCCAGCCAATATTCTCTCTTAAATACTTAGGGCATATTTCCTGTAAAGCGATAACAAAAAAAGTCTTTCACTATTTCTACAAATTGCAGAAATAGTGAAAGACGATATTTACTGCTGTATCTTATTTCCTAATCATAGCTTGATACACGAATTTAGGAAGAACTGCTTGCCTGCGCCAGCGCGACTTTTGTCCTTTGGCCACAGGTGCGAATAAGAGTCGATGCAGCCACTCCAAATTGAGTTTCTTCCATATCGCAGGGGCTGGAGTCACTTTTCCCGCTATAACATCCAAGCTTCCCCCCACGCCAAACACAACCTTAACCTGAGAAAGCTCCTGTTTATGCTTATAAACCCACTTGTCAGAGTATGGAGCCCCCATCGCGACAATCAGGAAATCTGGCTGTGCGTGCTGAATCTCTGCCACAATGGCCGGTTCCTCTTCTTTAGCAAGAAAACCATTATGTCTTCCGGCAATTTTCACATTCGGATATAGCTCTGTAATCTTTTCGACCGCTTTACAGCTGGTATGCTCATCCGTGCCTAAGAAATAAAAGCTCCAGCCCAGCTTATTTCCTTGTGCGAGCAGCTCAAGAAGTAGTTCATACCCCGTAACTCGTTCAGCTATAGGGTCACCTTTTCTTCTCGATGCCAGCACAATGCCAATCCCATCAGGAGTAATCAAATCTGCCTCATGGAGTATGGTTCGAAGCAGCTCATCCGATTGGCTTGTTATCGTAATCTCCGGGTTCGCCGTAATCAAATGAAATAGCCTCGGTTCTCCGGATTGAATATGTTTTGTTAGATGAAGTGTTGTCTCGTTTAGTGTTAGTTTTGAAAAAGGAACGCCTAATATAGAGACTGTCCCAGCCATTTAATCACCTCTTACTGAAAAGTTCATTCCAGTATACCTTACCGTAATCAAGAAGGATAGTCAGCGTCATTACTCCGTTTATTCCTTCAAAAACTTCCACCACTCTATTAACCAAGGTTCATCGATCCCTCGCAGGCGGAATTCCTCCAAAAGTATCTTTCGAAATTGTTTTTCCATTTTGACAAAATTATTGTCCTCCTGGTGCATGGGAGCAAAGGATTCATCCTCTCTAAGATAACTCCAAAAATCGCCTGCACACTCCAAAATCTTTCGACCTACGACCGTTTGCTGCGCTACGGGAACAAGCCATTTGTCATAGGGATACGGATAACCTTCAATAGTGATTGCACAGCGTAAAGCCTCTTTATAAAGGGAAACCGCTAAGAACAAGATTGGAAAGGCGTCGCCACGAACTACAGGATTATCTAGACTTCTGGCATAGCTTCTTAGCTGTATGTATGAATTCTTGCGAAATTTCATTAGTACTTCAGATTGGAGTGGAACATAGGAATGAAAAATTGACTTCAGATCCAGCTGATCGTAGTAAATATAGGACACCGATGCATTCCACAGCCATTCCATATCCCCGCTCATTAAAGCTTCTTTGATATCAGATATTTTATGGAGTGTATAATGCCCTGTCTTCCCACTCGGAAGCCTTAAATCCATAAAAAAACTACTGTGCTCCGGAATCAGCCCTGCTTCCTCGAACCGATGATTAATACTGTTGTAAGACTCATCCTCACAAATAATGATTATATCTACATCCGACTGCCCATCTACCACCCCGAGTGCGGTCGATCCATCTAGGATAATGCTTACCCTCTGACGATCTTCTTGCAATAACGGATGATTTAGGATCTCTTGCGTAATGAACTTTCCAATCTCCTCTAGTAATTCGCGATGAAGTAGCAACTTATCAGGTGTTAGTAAAATATCCGACAATACTGATTTCATCATCGTATCCATCAGCCTCCAATCGATCTCAATCCCCTTGTAAATATAGCGCTTACATTTAATCTGAAATGTGGATTTGGGAATATCATTCTATACTCTAGAGATACATCTTGCAACGATATATAGTACCCTTTTGCCCTTGCCCAAATATAATGAATCATCTAGTCATTTGAAGAGGGGGTTATATCATGGCGTTACCCACCATCATAACCACAGTTCCTACATCCGTACCTGTCGGAGATATTGAGGTAAATCCCATCACCAATCGGGTATACTTCGTAAATCCTAACACTACAGCCGGAACTGTTGGTGTATTAAGCACCCTGACCAATCGGATCATTGCAACCATACAAGTAGGTAGATTTCCGCTCAAGCTTGCCATCAACCCAAGAACAAACCGTGTGTACGTCACCAACTTCCGCGATGGAACGGTATCTGTAATTAGCGGACGGACAAACCGTGTAATCAAGACCCTCCAAGTGGGCAGGAACCCTGATAGTGTTAACGTTAATGTTCGAACGAACCTGATTTATGTGTCGAGTGCCTCTGGCATCGTAACCGTCATCGACGGCAGATCGAACTGCATTCGGACTACTATCCAGATCGGCGGCCGCCCTTCCGCTATCGTCATTAATAAACGTACCAATCGCATTTATGTAACGAATACGATAAACAATTCCGTATCTGTCATTAACGGTAGTACACAAACTGTAATAGCAACCATCAAGGTTGGCAACAACCCAGTAATCACACCTGCGCTAAATCCGATTACGAACCGTATTTATGTAGCGAACAACTTAAGCCGCTTTCTTTCCGTGATCAATGGCCGCACCAACAAGCTCCTCAAGAATGTACAGCTTGGACGGTTACAAAGCGAGGTCATCCTTAATCCGCTTACAAACCGTGTTTACGTGTCCAGTGCTCAACAGGTTAAACAAGGGAAGCTTTTTGTGCTTAATGGAAATACCAATAAAGTGATTGCAACTAGAGTGTTATCTTCCTCCTCCAGCACATTCATCAACCCGATTACAAATCATTTATTTGTCAGTAATTTCAATAAGAACAGAATGTCCGTGTATAACGCCAGTACGTTTAAAAGAATCGCGGTATTCCCCTCCGTAACAGGCGTAAACATCGCACTTAATCCACTAACGAACAGGTTATATGTCGCAAACGACAATTCCATCACAGTCATTCAGGATGGTCCAAGATTAACACATCATTATAAGTAATCTTTACTTTCTTATATTTGCAAAAAAAGGCGCTTCACCTATAAGGTGAGCGCCTTTTTGAATATAGACTAATGCGTTGTAACTTGCTTAGCAGCTACTTTCTTTGCAGTCACTTTCTCTTCTGCCGTTTCCTTAGGCTGTACACCTCTTTTAATAAAGAAGGCTAGAATAAATGCAATAATCGCTACGCCTACAGATACCAAGAATGCATCGTTAATTCCTTCAATAGTAGCTTTCGCAATGACTTGATTTTGTATACCAAGCAATTGGTCTGCCGAAGGTTTAGCCGTTAATTTACTTACAGCATCAGCGACCATATCTTTCACATGTGAAGTGGTACTGTTAGACATAATGGTTACGAGCAGTGCCCCACCTATCGCCCCTGATACTTGCTGAATCGTACTGTTCATAGCTGTACCATGCGGCGTATATTTGGCTGGGATAGAATTCAAACCATTGGTCATAACTGGCATCATCACCATAGAGATCCCGAACATTCTCACCGAATATAGAATCATGAGTGTCGAATATTTAGTAGTTTCAGTCAGATCACTAAAGAAATACGTACTAATCACTACAATCGCTAGACCAATTAGCGCTAATACCTTACCGCCGAATTTATCGAACAATTTACCTGTGATTGGTGACATAACGCCCATAATTAACGCACCAGGCAGCATTAGAAGTCCAGAATCCAGTGGTGAAATCCCTCTAATGTTTTGCAGGTAAATCGGCATCAGCATCATTGCTGAGAACATTGCCATATTCAGTGTAATCGAAATCGCTGAGGATAAAGCAAACATCGGATATTTGTACACTCTGAAGTTAAGCATAGGCTCCTTCATCTTCATTTGGCGCATAATGAATATTACTAATCCAATCGCCCCGATAATAAGCGCGGAGTAGACCATTGGATCATCCCATCCTTTATTCCCAGCGGAACTGAAGCCGTATAGCAGACCCCCGAAACCAATCGCTGAAAGAACTACAGATAAGAAATCGATCTTAATAGCCACATCTTTTTTAGGATCATGCAATTTGAAGAAGGCCAGAATGAACACCAATACAGCGATTGGGGCAATCATAAAGAATAGTACAGGCCATTCATAGTGCTGAATAATCCATCCAGATAATGTAGGTCCGATAGCTGGTGCAAAAATCATAACCAGCCCGAACATCCCCATAGCTGAACCACGTTTCTCAGGTGGAAAGGTAGTGAACAATACATTCATTAATAATGGCATCATGATCGCAGCCCCTGAAGCCTGAACCATTCTGGCGATCAGCAACACAGGGAAGCTTGGTGCTAATCCGCCGATAAAGGTTCCTATCGCAAATAATCCAATCGCGATTAAGAACAACCGTCTCGCGGTATACTTTTGAATCAAAAAAGCTGTTGAAGGAATCATGATCCCGTTCACCAGCATATAGCCCGTTGATAGCCACTGTACCGTTGAGGCACTGACATTAAAATCCTTCATAATCGATGGTAAAGCTATATTGAGTAGGGTATTACTCAGTAAAGCAACAAATGCACCAATCATGAGGATTGCCAATATCCCGTAAGATGCTTTACTTTCTTTTGCTTTCATTTTGGAATCCTCCATTCTATAATCATACTAACGGTTCAAAATTGAACTCGTGTTATAATCCGGTGTAGAATATATTACTCCCTTATTTCTCGCTTGGCAAGACAAAAATCACTTAAAATTGAAATTGTATTAAGTGGAAATATACGCTAGTCTATATTGGAACAAAGAGTTCAGCTTAAAGGGGCACCTCAGATGATAAATAAACGAAAAGAGCAAGTGGTTCATAAAGCGCATGAATTATTTATTGAAAAAGGCTACCACGCCACATCCATTCAGGATATTTTGAATCATAGCCGGATCTCCAAAGGATCTTTTTATAACTATTTCCCTTCAAAAGGGGATCTCTTTAAGGCTGTATTTACGTCCATTCACGATCGACTTGAAGAAGGGCGAAATTCCCTGCTCATAGGTCAAGATCCTTCTGACATTAAGATATTTGCCGAGCAGATTCAGCTGGTCATGAAAATCAATAAGAAAAATAAATTGTTACAGCTCGTAGAAGATGCTTTGGTCTCCAATGACCCAGACTTAATAACATTTATCAAAAAAACAAAGTTCAACCTCCTTACCTGGGTACATGAACGTTTCCTTCATATTTTCCCTGAGGATAAGAAACCCTATTTACTGGACGGAGCCATCATTTTTACAGGAATTCTACAAAATATGCTACAAATCAACAGTGCTATGAATGAAGTCATCACCTCTAAGCAGATCATTGATTATTGCACTACGCTTATCCAAACCATTGTTGAAGAAGTAAGTCAAATGGGCATTCAACTCATCTCACCAGAGCATGTGGGCAAATTATTACCCGCAGCGGAATACAGTGATTTTTTCAATAATGATTTGTCCTTTGCAACCATCAGCTTAAAAAAAGTAATAGAGAGATCATTTACAACTGGTGATGCGAACCTCACTAATTATCTTAAGCTGTTATACTTTATCCAGGAAGAAATCATGAACAACAAGGAACCGAGACAGTTCTTAATCGAAAGTGCTCTGCTATCCTTAAGAACATGTCCTAATCTAAATGAAGCCAAAGAGTTTAAGCATTATGAGGATGTATTATCTAAAATGCTGTAAGTCTAACTAAAAGTGTGGTGAAGCATTTGTTCAAGCTATTATTAATCGAAGACGATTCAACGCTGTTTAATGAGATCAAGGAGCGACTTACCCAGTGGTCTTATGATGTGTATGGCATTCAAGATTTCAGCAATGTCACGCAGGAATTTATAGCAATCAAACCTGATTTAGTCATCATCGACATCCAATTACCTAAATTCGATGGGTTTCATTGGTGCCGAATGATTCGTTCCCACTCTAACCTTCCGATTATCTTCTTATCATCCCGGGATCATCCTACGGATATGGTAATGTCGATGCAGCTTGGAGCCGATGACTATATTCAAAAGCCCTTCCATTTCGATGTACTCATTGCCAAAGTACAAGCGATTCTTCGGCGCGTCTACAATTACAACACGGATAACCTTGAGCTCAAGACATGGTGTGGAGCAACCGTGGATTATGAGAGAAATGTATTGACGCATGATATGGGATCGATTGAGCTTACGAAAAACGAGATCTTTATATTGAAATTGCTTATTGAGAAAAAAAATAAAATCGTCACCCGCGAGGAATTAATCAATAGCTTGTGGGATGATAAACGTTTTATAAGTGACAACACCCTTACCGTCAACGTAAACCGGCTGCGAAAAAAGCTGGATGAGATAGGCTTGGGTAGTTTCATTGAAACGAAAGTAGGACAAGGGTATATGGCCATCGAAGAGGAAGCGCTATGATTAAAAAGTAT
The DNA here is from genome assembly GCF_037972555.1 of Paenibacillus sp. FSL R5-0744. Classification (NCBI taxonomy): domain Bacteria; kingdom Bacillati; phylum Bacillota; class Bacilli; order Caryophanales; family Paenibacillaceae; genus Paenibacillus; species Paenibacillus sp. FSL R5-0744. The sequence goes on along the minus strand of NZ_CP150228.1, from coordinate 442,977 downwards.
CTCTTGGAAAGAAGTAGCTGGATCCTACTAGTCCTCTTTACCAATCTTTTTATACTTTTTGTCACCTATATGGATTCATCAATCCCATTCTCTTCAGTTCTCTATCTGGTCTCCTTGTCGATGCTTTTTTTTGTGATGTTCTTAATCCTTCGCTATCCCAGAGAAACCAGGTTCTATAAAAGCTTGGTTGAGCGAGATGATGATCTGGATGTAACGAGTATCGCCACCCCCGAAAGCCCGTTTGAGCATATTATTGAAGAGAGCATTATGAATCAAGCTAAATGGTTAAAACAGGCTGCTTCGAACAATCAAATGACGTTAGAACAGGAAAAAGATGAACTATTATCGTGGATTCATGAAGTGAAGACCCCTCTGACAGCGATGCATTTAATGATTGAGCGAATCGAAGATGATGTAATGAGGAAACATCTGACCTATGAATGGCTGCGCATACATCTTCTGCTGGATCAACAGCTACATCAAAGGCGAATTCCCTTTATCGAAAATGATCTGTATATAGAACATATCGATTTAGAAACGCTTATTTTCGGGGAGATTAAGACGTTGCAATCCTGGTGTATTCAGAAGGGGATCGGCTTTGAGCTGAACTTGGAAGTAGCTGAAGTGCTTAGTGATGCCAAATGGCTGGCTTTTATTATCCGACAACTACTAACCAACGCCGTAAAATATAGTGAGGCTTCAGATATTGCAGTGAGTAGCTATCAGCAAGCTGAGCATATCGTTCTTAAGGTGAAGGATGGCGGGCGCGGGATAGATCCCAAGGATCTGCCTCGGATATTTGATAGAGGATTTACTTCCACCACCGTGCATCGCGACAATGCCGCCACAGGTATGGGATTATATTTAGCCAAAAAAGCGGCGCAATCCTTGTTGATCGTCATCGGAGTTGAGTCGAGGCTCGGATCAGGAACGACGTTCACTTTAACCTTTCCGCTTAAAAATGAATTTGTGAAGCTCTCAAGCGTGTGACAACAATGTCACATGCTTTTTTATTTTGTTCGGGCAATCGAAGGATAAGAACGGCAAAGCCTTTTATAATAAAGCTATACAAAAAGAACGAGTATAAAAAGGGAGTGAATCATTATGGTAATTCTTGAAGCCACTAAAATTCATAAAAGCTACGGAAATAAATTAAACAAACAATCCGTGTTGAGTGGACTGGATATTTCTATAGAAGAAGGCGAATTTGTTGGGATCATGGGCTCTTCCGGTTCAGGAAAGACCACCCTGCTTAACGTTCTCTCGTCAATTGATCAGATCAGCAACGGATCGATTACCATTGAGGGTACTGAAATTTCTAATATGAAAGAAAAGCAATTAGCTGAATTTCGGAAAAATCATTTAGGATTTATTTTTCAAGAATACAATCTCTTAGATACGCTGACGGTGAAGGAGAACATCCTGTTACCTCTATCCATTACCAACACCCCTAAGAAAATTGCCAATGAGAAATTCGAGAACGTCGCGAGGGAGCTGGGGATTTTAGAGTTGAAAAATAAGTACCCGAATGAAATCTCTGGGGGTCAAAAACAACGCACCTCTGCAGCTAGAGCCTTCATTCATGATCCAAGCATTATTTTTGCTGATGAGCCTACTGGTGCCTTGGATTCTAAATCTGCTTCTGATTTGTTAAACAAGCTGAGTGAACTAAATCAAAGACGAAAAGCAACGATCGTTATGGTTACACATGATCCAGTGGCAGCTAGCTATTGCAGTAGAGTTATTTTTATAAAGGATGGTACGATCTATACGCAATTAAATAAAGGAGAACAATCAAGACAAGTCTTCTTTAATGACATCATAAAAACACAAGGTGTACTGGGTGGTGTGCAGAATGAGCATTAATGTACTGATGCTTCGAAATCTGCGAAAAAACATCAGAAATTACTATCTGTATGTATTTGCTCTCGTTTTTAGCGTGGCCTTATATTTCGCCTTTGTTACGTTGCAATACGATCCTTCGATGGATGCGGTAGAAGGCTCGATCAAAGGTGGCGCAGCAATCAAGGCTGCCTCAGTCTTACTGGTCGCGATTGTATCCATTTTCCTGTTATATGCAAACACTATCTTCATCAAACGCCGGGGAAAAGAAATTGGCCTGTTCCAGTTAATCGGGATGACCAAAGGTAAAATATTTCGAATTCTTTCAGCAGAGAACTTCATTTTATATTTCGGCTCTTTAGTTTTAGGGATCGCCGTAGGCTTTTCTGTTTCAAAGTTAATTCTCATGATTCTTTTTAAAATAATGGGGATCGATGCGATAGCATCCCTTCGTTTTTCTACCCCTGCCCTGGTTCAAACGCTGATCGTATTCTTTGTAATCTATCTTTTGATCATGCTGATGAATTATGGATTTATTAAAAGACAAAGCATTCTGTCCTTATTCCGGGTGACCTCAACCACAGAAGGCAACGTGAAAAAGCTGTCCTTCTTTGAAATGATTATAGGGATCGCTGGGATTGGATTGATTCTGCTTGGCTATTCGATTTCATCCCGATTATTTAGCGGAGACTTAACATCAATGACTGAGCTATCTATATCCATGATCACTATTCTGGCTTCAGTTATCATCGGGACTTATCTTTTTTATAAAGGCTCGGTAAGCTTTATCTTTCATCTCATTCGTAAAAAGAAAAACGGGTATCTGAATATTAAAGAGGTGTTGTCTCTCTCCTCCATTATGTTCCGAATGAAATCAAATGCCGTACTGTTAACCATCATTACAACGGTATCAGCTCTAGCGCTGGGTTTATTATCCTTGAGTTATATTTCGTTCTACTCTGCTGAGAAAAGTGCGAAGCTCTATGTTCCGTCAGATTTTATTCTTACGGATATCCAGGATGCTAAACAATTTAAAGAGGTATTAACGACTGAAAATTTGCTGTTTACGGAAAAAATAACCGAAGTCATTCAAGTGGATGTAAATATAGAGAAGCTTCTGGCAGAAAATTCCAAGGCGCTCGGTATGATGTCGAATAATATGACTCTTCCCGTCATCAGTGAAAATTCGCTGGAGGGCATTGATCTATCCCCTGATGAGGCCTATTTTACGAAGACAAGTAGTGCAATGGAGAATCTGATTTCTATGAAGGACCAGGGTGGCATTGAATTCAAGGGACAACATGAAGTCATTCCGCAGTTTTATAAAAGAATTGATATGGAAGCCCCCGTTTTATACAATTTCACAGGTGGTGGCTTACCCCTTGCTATTGTAGACGACACGACCTTTGAACGCTTAAAGAAGGATCTAGATCCAGCCCTTCAAAGAAAGTCCTCTCTTAATATCGGCATCGATATGAAAGAACGGGCAAGCGTTGAGCAGGCTAATGAGCTTTTTCAGAACATGAAATTTGCAAAAGGCCACATAACCGACTCTCAACTGGAGACGATGAACAATCAAAAGCAAACTATGGGACTTATCATGTTTATCGTGGCCTTTCTGGGGTTAACGTTCCTGATTACCTCTGGATGCATTCTTTACTTTAAACAAATGGATGAAAGTGAGAATGAAAAGCCCAACTACACGATCCTCAGAAAGCTTGGTTTCACGCAAGGGGATCTGCTTAGAGGGATTCAGGCGAAACAATTATTTAATTTTGGGATTCCATTAGTCATTGGATTGCTTCACAGTTACTTCGCCGTAAAATCAGGATGGTTCTTCTTCGGTACAGAGCTCATGACACCGATGATTCTGGTGATGCTGCTATACACCGCTTTGTATTCGATTTTTGCAGTGCTATCCGTGTTCTATTATAAAAAGGTAATTAAAGAGTCACTTTAAAAAAAGAGGGGTTCCACAAGCCAGCATGGCTTAGGAACCCCTTGTTGTTATCATACCTCTATCTCCTATCTTCATATTCAATTCTAGTTAACCCGTAGAAGACTATATCCTCGAATTTATCCCATTTTAAAATATGCCGTTTAAATTCCCCTTCAAATCTCATTCCAGCTTTTTTCATAACGTTAGAGGAGGCAGGATTTCTAGTCATTGCCGCTGCCCATATTTTATTTAATGCGAGGTCTTCAAATCCAAAATCAATTAATCGCTTAGCTGCTTCAGTCGCATAGCCATCTCCCCAAAAAGATCTTCCTACCCAATAAGCAAGCTCACCTCTTTGATGCGATTTGTCTATATTTAGACTCATACAGCCTATTAAGGTATTACTCTCTTTACTAATTAAAGCAAAAGGAAATCCTTCCCCTTCGTCTGCGCTTTTCCTACAGGCACCAATCCAAGATTCAGCCGCTCCATCAGGGTATGGATGAGGAATAGACAGCGTTGTTCTAGCTACTTCTATATCCCCAGCAAGCTCTTGAACTTTACTTGCATCTGTGGATTGAAACGGTCTTAGTATTAACCTTTGTGTTTCAAATGTAGGTTGCATAGAAAGTACCTCTCACTATTGGATTTTCAATAGATTATATTACAATTGTTGGATATTGCAATACATATATCAGCTATTCACAATCCCCAATACGAAACCATCATATCCTTTACTTCCCACTGTCTGAATGGCAGTAGCCGAAATCTTAGGCTCTTCAGCCAACAGATCATAAAATTCCCGTACGCCTATTACACGAGGATCTTTGCTATTCTTGTTAATGATCTCGCCTTCACGAATCACATTATCACCTATAATCACCGTACCAGGCCGGGAAAATTGAAGCGCCCACTGTAAATAGTTAGGGTTGTTGGGTTTATCGGCATCAATGAATATAAAGTCAAAGGGTTCCACACCCTCTTGTTTCATCTGAGACAACTGCCCCAAAGCATCGCCTATACGAAGTTCTATCAGATCATCTACCTGAGCAAGCGCGAAATTGGCCCCAGCCACCTGAGCATGCGATGGATCTAACTCCAAGGTAACGATATGTCCGTCAGACGGGAGCGCCCTTGCCATCCAAATTGTACTGTACCCACCCAAAGTGCCAATCTCCAGAATCCGGCGTGCACTTTTCATTTGAACCAATAGGTTAAGGAATTTTCCCTGACTAGGTGAGACATCAAAGGGCGGCAGCCCTGCCTGTTGATTCGCGGACAACACTTCCTCCAGCACGGAGTCCTGCGGAATTAAGCGCTCTGTAATGTACTGATCGACTTTATCCCATGTAGTCGTTTGATTCATATTTATCACTTCTCCTTTGGTTTTAATTACTTTACTGAAAAGAACACTCCAACCCACAATTAGGGATCGTTCGTACCTACGAGGAGTGTTTGGACTTCCGGCCGCTGTTGTCTTCAGATCTCTTTAATTTACTAATTGATAGTGGGTGAAATCCAAAGACAAAGGCGGTCGCTAACGCTCCTACAGTTCCAAACCTCCTCTTCGTTACTCCTTTCCCTAACTAAAGATTTAAGTCCAAAATATAAGTTCATATTCAACTTCAACTTCAACTTCAACTTCATACCTGTATTGTAAATCAGTTATAATCATAAATATAATATATCTTTAATACTAAACTATATATTAAATATATGAATTAAACGATAGCAGATAGGAGCTTAACCATGAATCTACACGCCTTGCGCTTATTCCATGTAATCGCATCGACAGGAAGTGTGACACGCGCCTCCGAAACTTTAAGTATCAGTCAGCCTGCGATTACGGCTCAGATCAAGAAATTCGAAAAGGAAATATCCTTCACCCTATTTAAGCCTCAAGGTAGAGGAATTGCTTTAACGGATGCAGGTGAAGAGCTTGCCCTACTCGCGAAAAGACTGTTCGCCGTTGAACAGCAGATCGAACAATTTGCTCAAGATTACGTAAACGGCACGAATGGAAGTATTCGTCTAGCCGCGACGTATTTGCCCGCTCATTTCCTTATCCCTACCTGGATCGCAAAGTTCAAGCAACAATATGAGCAAGTGGAAATGGTGATTACTACCACCAATTCAAGCGATGCACTGAAGCAGCTGTTAAATGTAGACGTGGATATGGCGATTTACGGAGGGATTACCGAGGCCTATCCAGATACGATCCGGACAGAAGAGTTATTTCAGGATGAGTTATGGTTTGTGGTCGCACCCTATCACCCCTATGCAAATCTGCACATTTCTTTATCCGAAATGATGAAGGAGCCCTTTGTCATGCGTGAGGAAGGGAGTTCGACGAGAGAGAGATTATTATCGTTATGCCGTACATATAATACGCCAGCTCCCACGATCTCTTTGCAATTTAACGGACTTCATGAAGCGATTCAAGCCGTTATCGCCGGGTATGGCGCCAACTTCGTCTCTTCACTCGTTGTTCGCGAATATGTTGAACGTGGAGAGTTATGCCAAGTTTATGTTGAAGGCATACATCTGAAGAACAGCATTGCGATCTGTACGCGAAAAAATGAACCGTTATCCGCCTCGGCGGCAAACCTTATTCAAATGATTCGCCAAAATCCTTATACGATGTAGCATTAATGTTTAGGGAGGCTTATCGGAATCGAGGCAGGAAAGCATCCTGGAGCCTACTTTTCGCTGCATACCTCTCGCTGGAATAGTGAAAACCTGCAATAGTGCAGCTTTTTGTACAGGCATCCTCATCATGCAGACCAAAAACTGCAAATGTACAGGAAATATCCTCACAAACGGCTTGAAAGCTTCTTCTAGCGCAAAAATAACTGCAGATTCGCAGGAATAAGTGCTTCAGCTCTCCACGTATTATAAAAAGATGTACTTTTGCAGGTTTATCCACCGGTTATAGTTAGTAATTAGTCAATCATCACATCTTGAGCACATTGTGCTGATTATATCCTTGAGCCATCCTATATTTACGTAAAAAAGACTGCTCTCTAGGCTGACTATATCCAGCCCGGAGAGCAGTCCTTGTAAGTACAGGCTTTATTGGAACGCCTTACGCTTGCTTCTTCTCCGTTAAATAGTATAGGAAGGCCAAGATCGGCAGCGCCAGACCGATCAAGCTGGTCAGACTCCAGCCCCCGTACGCATATGCCCAGCCGCCCAGTGAAGAGCCGATGGCTCCACCTACGAAAAATATCGCCATAAATAATCCGTTTAAACGTCCTCTCGCTTCGTTGCCAAGGGAATAAATTGCCCTTTGTCCAAGCACCAGATTACCCGATACCCCCATATCCAGCATAATAGCTGCTGCAACCAGCAATCCGAGCGTCACTCTTGAATCATTCTGAAACAAGTAAGCAAGAAGAAAAGCCACAGCTGCCAGCACAAACGCAAGTCCGGTCAAAGGGCGGGTCCAGCCCCGGTCAGCCAATCTCCCAGCGATGGGAGAAGCGATAGCCCCAGCCACTCCGGCTAGCGCAAACAAGGCAATGCCTTGCTGACTTAAATGATACGTATCGGCCAGATGCAAAGAGACCGTCGTCCAGAACAGGCTGAAAGCTCCAAACAGGCTAGCCTGATAAATCGCACGGCGGCGTAACACTGGCGTACTCTTCAGTAAAGTACCTAGAGAACGGATCAATCCGCCATAATTCATTGTAGGCACAGGTTGGCGCTGCGGCAGCACACGGGACAATAGAAGTGTTAATAAGGCAATCACTACGGCGGATATGGCATAAATCGCATGCCAACCCCACAATCCAGAGACAAAGCTGGCCAGTGGCCGGGCGAACATAATACCGAGCAGCAGCCCACTCATTACATTACCGACCACCCGGCCGCGCTGCTCTTCAGTAGCCAGAAAAGACGCATACGGCACAAGAATCTGGGCAGCTACGGAACCGAGACCAATGAACAGGGATGCTCCCAAAAAGATCGCTGCATTCGGAGCTAGTGTGGCTGCTACCAGTGATACCACCACCACAGCCAGCGACACCACTGTCAGGCGGCGATTCTCAATAATATCGCTAAGCGGTACTAAGAACAAAAGTCCAAGAACGTATCCTACCTGGGTCAAAGTTACAATCAGACCCGCTGCCCCAGAAGAAAGCTGCGTAGCTTGGGCGATCTGTCCGATCAGGGTTTGGGCGTAATACAGATTGGCCACAATTAGTCCGCAGGAGGCCGCTAATAGAAATGTAATCCATCCAGGGATCGTCTTTCCTTCCGCATGTTCCTTGACTGGATTCACTGAACTTACTGAACTTACTGAACTTACAGGATTCATTCGTCTTCCTTGATTCATAAGATCTCCACCCTTCGATTCTAAATACTGAACGCAACGTTCATTAATTGATTTAAATATATACTGAACGTTCAGTTTTGTAAATAGACGATTGGCTACTTCATATAACCTTTTGTATAATGAACGTATAGTTTCTTTTTAGATCGCAAGTTAAATAAAGGATAGATTAATCGGGAGGGATCTCTGATGGATAAAAAAAGAGGACGGCCGCGCAATAGCGAAGCCGAGGCTTCTATTCTGGCAGCATCGTATGATCTACTACTAGAGACTGGATTTGGTGCGGTGACCGTAGAGAAAATCGCGGAACGGGCCAAGGTAAGTAAAGCGACCATTTATAAATGGTGGCCTAACAAAGCAGCTGTGGTCATGGACGGCTACCTCTCTGCAGCATCCGCAAGATTGCCAGTGCCGGACACCGGTTCGGTCATGGACGATATTATGATGCATGCCACAAACCTGGCTAATTTTCTTCGCAGCCGAGAAGGAAAGATCATTACCGAGTTGATCGGCGAAGGTCAATTTGATGCTGGTCTTGCTGAGGCCTATCGTGCGAGGTTTTTCGCTCCCCGCCGCCAAGAGGCGCGACAGTTGTTGGAGCGTGGGGTGACCCGAGGCCAATTAAAAGCGGATCTGGATATTGGGATCATGATTGATCTGCTGTATGGACCGATATTTTATCGGCTTCTGATCACAGGGGATGAGCTAGACGAAGCTTTTGTGAAATATATGATCACCTCTGCCTTTGAGGGCATCAAAGCATAACAAGAATAAACGTCTTTGGCGAAACTTATACTTTCTTATATTTTAAAAAGCCATCCTTTGCAGGATGGCCTATCACTTATATTTACACCGTTCGATCTAAATTAACTTCAAACGTGTCTCCAGTTACATAATCCATATACCTCGTATTCCCATCGTAATCCAAATAAGCTTGATAGCGGGTACGAATAGCCGGTTGTGTAATCCAATCAAGCACTTTCTCTTTTGCCACCCACATCACTTCAGAGGTTTCCTCCGAGGTACATAATTCCCCACCCACGGGCTTGCAGATAAAATCAAACATGACCTTAGTAGGAACATCGGTTACACCGTCATACCATTTATGAATGCCTGTATTGGAATACACACCAATCAATAGAGATACCGTGACATCTATTCCACTTTCCTCTTTAATCTCTCGAATTAATGCATCCACCAGGTTCTCTCCGACCTCTACTTGTCCACCAGGAAATACCCATCCACCATCATGAGTCTTTACTAAAAGGATATCTCCTTGTTCATTTTCTGCGAATCCACCTGCCGCTACAATATGTGTTGGCCAAGCCATAGAATGCACCTCTTTTTAGAAGAGGTTAACAATTTAATCAGCATTTGTAAACGATATTTTTCTATTCCATAACGCTTTAAAAGCTTCGCAATGCTCTATTAAATCATCAAACTTTCCTTCACCCACGACCGAGCCTTGGTCCACTACCAGTATCTTATCAACGTCTTTTATAAAATTTAGTCGGTGGGCAACAATAATGATGGTTTTATCCTTAAATTCCTGCAAAATCGTCTCCATAAGGCTTTGCTCCGTAATATTATCAAGTGCAGAAACAGGTTCATCTAGAATTAGAATGTTTCTTTTCTGAGCAATGATTCTGGCAAAAGCTAATCGCTGTCTCTCCCCGCCTGATAATTTAACCCCTTTTTCACCTACCAAAGTGTCTAAACGATCCGGTAATTGGCTTACCTTTTCTTGCAGATGAACCTTTTCCAAAATCTCATACAACTCTTCATCGGACAAGGAATGCTCATCAAATACAATATTGTCCCTAATCGTAGCGTCAAAAATCGGCGTGTCTTGTGATAAGTAAGAGATATGATCATAGTAGCTATCCAGATGGATCTCATCGATATCCTTACCGTCCAATAAGAGTTCACCTTTGTCCTTTTTTAATAAGCCTACGATTAACTTAATCAGAGTTGATTTACCGCCCCCACTTAATCCGACAATAGCAACCGACGTTCCTCGTGCAATCGAAAAGGATAGATTATTCAAGATCTTCACTTGCCCATAATCAAAAGATACATCCCTAAATTCAATATTACCGTGGATCTCAGTGATAACTTCTCCTCGTTCTAGATTCTTATCTTCTGGGGCATGAATAAACTCTTCAAATCTCTTGTAGGTCACTCTATTCAGTCTGTAATCTACAAAGAGGACATTGAAGATAGCAATCGGCGAATAAATCTTATCTATAAACATAAACAGTGCGACCACAACACCAAGTGACGTCTCACCTGCGACAATGCTTTTCACACCGTAAATTAAGACAACGACTTTAATAATCGTGACAAACAACTCGAATATCGCGAAAAAAGCTTCATGGATCATTTGTAACTGAGCATTTTTTTGAATGATAGTGCGTGCAGTCTGGCTTAATTTATCGATCTCTTTCTCATATCTTTTGTTCGTTCGGAAGACGACTAATTCCATAAATCCACGGATAGAGAATCTGGACATCTTTTCTTGTTCCTCTAGAATGGCCGCCTTCATCGCATACAGAAATTTCAACAGCAGATTCGTTATCAAAAAGACGACCACGTAGCCAACAGCAATCACTACCATGATCCTTAAATCATAGAAACTGATAAAGATAAGACTGAACAGAAGAGTGGGCAATAACTCATGTAATGTTTTGAGGAAAAAGGAGAAAATTATGCTGTTTCCAGCCGCTGCTCCATTCTCGATCACTTTAATCATCTGACCTGTGCCCATATCCTGATAGGCTTGATAGTCGATTTTGGATATTTTAGATAGTGCAAGTATCTTTAACCTCTCCGTTATACTGTTCGATAAATACACACTAGGGTATTCATCCACATAATTTAGGATCACCACCCCAGCCAGCAAAAGGCCGTACACCAAGATTAAATTAAATATCTCACCAAAGCTGTTGATCACCGTGACCTTGTCTAATATTTTTTGAAACACTACAATGCCTAAACTACTCAGCAGTTGAATAGTAAAACCCAATAAAATATAACCGCATATCCACCATTTCAGGTGAGCTAGACTCTTTTTCAACATATCGTTAATCCCCTATCTTTTAATTGAATGCAAAAAAGCCAGGCAACCCCACCATCCAACTGTAAAAAACCATCCACAATTAAACGGTTCTCAAAGTTAAATAGGTTAAGTGCCTGGCTCTATACAAAAAGCTGCCTATGGCACCGTTCAAAGCTCTAGTTAATGTAATCAAAAGGGTAGACTCCCCCCTTGATAGCTGGTACGCGTTTGACCCAGCCCGATAACTAGTTACTTCGAACGATACGGAAAGACATCCATTTCACCCCAATTAAAAGAATTGTTCCTATTATAATTCTCTAATCCATATATTTCAAGAATTACGTTTGACGATACGTAGTCCTGCCACTTGGCCCACCTTATATCCTTCTTGCGAAGCGAACTTGATCGTAACCGCTGATTTGCTGCTCGTGATCGTCTGCGGAAGCTCGTAACGAATGGTCTCCAGCTTGTTCATCTCTTCAGACTCAAGGACGCCTAGCCCAAGTTGCTCCCCATCTGCTGTAATATCGAAGGCCACCGAAGTATCATTGGACTTCAAATACGTTACCACCAGATCCACTTGCTCCTCTGGCAAGACTTCCATCGTGAAGGAGAACCAGCCATTGATCCAGCTATCGCGATACTTGCGGTTATAGATTTTGCCTAAGCCTACATACTCTCCTTCGAAGTTATGGTCACGTTCAGGTTGCATTTCAGCAGGTTGTACCGAATCGACGGTTAGCTGTTCAAGCAGCAAGTTATTCTCCATGGCTTCGCGATATTCAACTTCTATCAGCTTCCATTCCTCCGGCGTGAACAAATCCCAATAAACGGAATAACGATGATCATGCATAGGGTAGAATGGACGAAGCTCATGGTCTCCTGCATATCCTAAACCTTTCATCCGGAACACATTTTTGCTAACGTTAGACTGAATCAGGCTGTACGTTAGTGTCTCGCGATCTCCGATTAATACAGAAGCAAGGGCGCGATCACTGCCTAGCTCAGCATTTATAGGTCCAAAATCACCTGCAAGCACAAGCGGTCCATAGAGGAATGCAATTCGGTTTGGATTATCCGGCATGGACTCGATTCTTACCGACATCGGAATATCATATTCGACAACGTCCCCATCCTGCCATACTCTATCCAAAGCTAGGTAGCTGGATTTGCCCACATTCACTTGAATGTCTTCACCATTTACTTTAACGCTCATGCCTTGCTCAGCCCAGTAGGGGTATCTTAGCTTCAATGTGAATTTAGTTGGTTTCTCCGTGCTGATACGCAGGGTGCCTAGTCCCTCTTCAGGGAACTTGGTCTCTTGCTTCAAACTAATGCCTTGCTCTTTCCAAGTCACTGTTGAAGGTGCGTACTGATTCACATACAGCTCATCTTCACTATGGAAGTAAATCGCCGAGCCATACATAGAATGGCTTTCCATTCCTGAGCCTACACAGCATGTAAAGCTCTCAAACTGGGAGTTGAACGACTTATGTCCACCCATTTCGAGGGATACAAAATAACACACACGTCCATCAACCGGCTCCTGAGAAGCTAGGATATGGTTATACATTGCACGTTCGTAGTAATCCGCATATGCGGGATAAGCATCCCACTGGAACATATGCTTGGTCAGCTTCAGCATGTTGTAGGTATTACACGTCTCACATGAACCCTCTCCCAATCGATCGTTCAGCTTATCCGGTTCACCAAAATGCTCATTATAGCTGTTGCCGCCGATCACGTAAGAATGATGATTCACAACACGATCCCAGAAGAAGCGAGAGATACCTGCATAATGCTCCTGTCCCGTTACCTCATACTGTCTTGCCGCTCCAATAATCTTCGGAATCTGAGTATTGGCGTGTCTTCCTGCTAATGTGTCTTTTTCTTCGGCAAGATCATTAAGGACTTCTCCATGGTAAAAGCTTTCGGCTAAGGTGAGGAAACGGTCATCGCCAGAATCCTCTGCCAAATCTGTGAGGACTTCATTCATGCCGCCGAATTCACAACGCAGCACCTCTTGGATCTGATCTTTATTCAGTCCTGCAAAAATATCTTCAAGCCACAGCCCAAGCTTCGTTTCAATAACGAGCGCCTTCTGATTTCCGGCCAATCGATAAGCATCACGAAGTCCCGCAAACAGCTTATGCATCGTGTACAGCGGTACCCAGCCACCGTTGAGGTCAAAGCCCTGTGAGCGAATGTCGCCTACCTTCACTTCCTCAAACAGCTCTTTGCCACGAGGAATCCCGGAAATGAAGCCATTACCATGCGCATCCTGACAATGCTCCAATTCGTCTACTACATAATTCACGCGGGTGAGCAGCTCTTCATTCCCTGTAGAGGCATACATTAACGCACATCCAGAGATATAATGGCCTAGCGTATGGCCGCTAATGCCTTGAGATTCCCAGCCTTCATAATGAGCAGCCTTAGGCTCTAAGCCAGCATATTGGCGAAAACGCGACAGAAGCCGATCTGCCTCAAGCTTGAGTAAATAATCCGTATTTAACTCCATCGCATGGAGAAGTGGACCTGAATCAATCCGTACATTCTGCAAATCAAAAGCTTGCGTCTTCAATGAAATCGCTCCCTCGCAATCTTGTCAGGGTGATATGACAAGTGTATATTTGTATCCATAAGATAACATCGGAACGTTGATTTGTCGGTAGATCAGCCATACAAATGGTGGACAAATCCGACTTATTAATTGCTAGGAGGACCGCATGACCTATTTGAGAATAAATGCAGATATACCTGTTCATTTTACTGCGGCAGGTGAATTCATCTCAGAAACGCCATGGAAGCATGTGGAGCGTGTTATGGGGAACTACGAACTAATCATTGGCGTGAACAAAACGGTATATTTGAGTGAGGAAAACAAACAATTTGAAGTAGGTCCTGACGAAGCTCTTCTGCTTATGCCTAATCGCACGCACGTCGGCTATAGAGAGTCACGACCCGGGGTTAAGTTTTATTGGTTTCATTTCGAACTGACAACCGAGGGGTTATTACTGAGTGAGGAGGGAATGAAGCCTGAGGCAGAAGAAATCTTTTCGCGCACACAGCGCTTATGGTCCGTACATGATCTATATCTACCACAGTTCATAAAGATCGAGCACAGTGACCGGATTCATATCCTGGCGAATCAAATCCTCCATGTGGCTAACTCAGGATATTTGACCTATTCCAGCGTTAATTATTTGTTGACCTCACTCTTAATTGAGTTATCTGAGCATGCACTTCAGCCGTTCGCCAGTAAGCTAATCCGTGCGCAGCAAGATGTCACCTTTGTAAAAATAGCCGAGTGGACAAGAATACATGCAAGTGAACCTCTTACGGTGGCAATCATCGCGGAGAAATTCAATTACAACAAGGATTATTTAGCCCGGCTATTTAAACAACATACCTCGATGGGGCCTTTGGAGTATATTCATTCCGTACGTGTGACTAAAGCGAAGGAGCTGCTAACCAGAACCGCCCTCAGCGTGAGGGAAATCGCGACAGAGACGGGGTTCACCGACGATAAATATTTCATGCGACTCTTCCGAAAATACGAGAACATGACACCGACCCAATATCGTAACGCCTATCATAAGACGTTTATGAATAATGATTGAAGTAAAAAACTGCGGTAGGCTTCAACGTTTTGAAAAGAGTTTGAAACAACACTCCGTTCGCGGAGCCCCCTCGCCATGGGTTGAAGAAGGGGGAAGCGGATCCTCCGATAGATAATCAGGGAATTTCTCCCTAAAAAATCTGATATTCTGTTCATTTGTCTAGTGATTAGGGAATATCTCCCTAAAATTCGACCAATTTGTTAAAAAGTATAGATATTACCCCGATTTTAGGGGAAAATTCCCTAATTGCTCTCAAGAAAAGAAGCTACCTCTAAGCAGCATACACTACTTTTGAGACAACCCCTTCTCTAACTTACAATCTTTAAATTATTGAATCGTTTGCGAAGAAGAATTCCATCGCCAGCGCGGAGTCGATCCTTGCAGATGCACCCCTCCATACCATTCATCGATTCCTTTTTTCTGAACCCAGTCTTCATTTCCAGCCAATACACTTTTGCCTAGCTCGGTTAATGCAAGCTCGCAGTCTTTGAATGGCATTACTGGATCGTTATAACCAGGAAAATCATTGAACCCATAGGTTTGCAGCAAAGGGTACGGGCGTTGTGCCATCTGTCTTAGAATATGCCAATATTGCAAATCGCCCATGCCTAGTATATGAAGCTTATCTCCCACATTTTTGAACAACCCGTAAGGGGAATTCATTCCAGCATGAATCATCTCCAGAGTCATCTGTTCAACAATACCAAGTCCATTAGAGGTCGATGGGAACCGAGATAAATGCGCTATGAAGGCGTCATGTGCAAATGGCAATGCGGACGTATCCTTAGTTAGTAGCTGTTGTAATGATTCTGGATTCGGTGATACATAGGCTTCCCAGAATTCTTGGCCTACTTTTAACTCCTTGTCGCCGATTAACTTCCAATTTCCTGATAAAGTCCCCATTTGCTCTACAGATAGTTGTCCAAGTCCTCGAAACAGCTCAATGCCGGGATATTCTCCAATGCACAATAAACTCAGCTTCGTGGATCCCTTCTTCTGCTTCGAGAACCAATGGAGCAAATAGCACAGCATCGTCTGATCGAATAGATCATGCTCGAACCATAATACAACTTCATCATATTTATGAAAATCAGCTAAGATCTTTTCCTGTTCCTTACTGATCTGTATAAATTCCTTCTGCGGAATCCCCATCGTTTGTTCTAAATAATGCGCTCTTACTAAGCGGTTATTCTGTTCCGCAGGGTCTAAAAAGACCGGCCCATGAGAGTAGACCTCTCTCCATACTAATACATCACCTTGCACAATTCCCTGACGCAGCTTATCTCCCACTACATCTCCGTTTACAATATGAAGCACATCTTTTCCTCCTTCGTACAAATGATTGAACACGGAGAGGACATCCGCTACAGGTAGCGCACCCTTAAGCTTGCGGCGAGCATCAAAGAGTCGTTTCTTCAAAACCGGGACTGAAGTCCCCAGAAAGTCAGCAATCTCTTGAAGGGAATATCCCTGAAAATAATATAATTGAACGGCGATCCGCATATTGGATGTCAATGCAGCTATAGACTCGTGAAGCAGTCGTCGCGCTTCTTTTTTCTCAATAATGTCCGCCACACTAAATGAAGATTCTGTCGATTCCACAGCTTCATCGTAGGGTAATGCAGGATGCTGCTTTCTTCGCAAGATGCGATAACATTGCCGCACCACAATCGCTTTAAACCAGCCCGGGAATGCCTCTACTGCTCGTAATTTATTCAAATGCAAAAAGGCTTCTGTGAAAGCTTCCTGCACAGCATCTTCCGCTAATTGATAGTCACGCAGCTTTTCGAACGCAACTGCATTGGCCATCGGTGTAAAGTGCCTAACAATCTGTTCAAAAGCTTGTCGGTCTCCTTGTTTAGCCTCTTCGATATACTGAAGCATTTTCTCCCCCGCTCCCTTCTTCCGTATTATATACAAGTGCCAATGAAGTTTCTAAAGGTTACGGATGGGATTGAAAAGTCAGACGTTATTTATTTTTTCCTATTACATCCTTTGCAACCTCTAGAGCTGAAGAGGCTCGCGGCCAACCTACATAAAAAGAAAGGTGGGTGATGGCCTCCACGATTTCTTCAAGTTGTAAGCCGTTCTCTAAAGCCAAGCGCAAATGATAGGGCAGTTGTTCCGTCATACCCCCCATCACTAAAGCAGAAATCGTAATCATGCTACGATCCCGAAGTGATAATTGCTCCCGTCTCCATAAGTCCCCAAATAACACATTTTCCGAGTAGTCGACGAATACTGGAGCGAACTCCCTAACGATTCCCGTACATTTGTGACGATTTTCCGATGTGCCATATTACACCTCCCTAACCGGAGGTTGTAGCATTTGAGCAACACCGTTACCAAACGACCAATCTTCGAATTCCGTGTCGACGAGCACAATGAATATATCTTCTTTTCTGATGTTTAGCGTCATCGATAATTCCTCGGCTAACATCGCGTAAAAGCTTGTTTTCTGCTCCGTCGATCTTCCGGATTTTAGCGTAACTTGGATATATATCAGTCCGTCGCTTCGTTCAATATTTAAATAATCTTTACTATAAAAAAATTCCCCCGCTTTATGCGCATGAAAAACCTGAAACATATCATCCTCCGGTACATGGAAATGCTGAATTAACGCGCTCATAATCGCTCTACATATTCCTTCTAGCTGATGAATGTCGTATTGTTGCTCCAAATAACTGACTCTAATGAATGGCATTTTAATTCACTCCTTCTTTGGAATTCTTTTATTGTACTCTCAGTGTTTTGATTTATATAATTGAATAAGATAATAATCTTAATCAATTATACCGATAGAGGTGACAATCGATGGATCTAAAAGAACTGATGGCTTTTAAGACCATCCTTCAAGAAGGCACTTTCTCACGTGCTGCCGAAAAGTTGAATTATGCGCAGTCTACCATTACCAACCAAATTCAACGACTTGAAAAAGAACTGGGCATACAACTCTTTCACAGAGGCTGGGAAGTAGAACTGACAAGTGCTGGGCAAGTTTTTGCAGCGGAAATCGATAACCTTATTCAACATTGGAACTATGTATCAGAACTCACCAAGGCTTTACAGCATGACGAAATTGGCACACTCCATATCGGAGGCATTGAATCCATGATGGAATCCGTTCTACCGAACGCCTTGCGAAAATTTCATGAGCAAAAACCAAAGATGGCATGTAACTTCATTCAGGGTAACACTGATTCGCTCTCACAACTTGTTCTACAAAGTGAACTGGATTTCGCCATCTGCGGTGAGCCGTCCGACCTGTCTTTCTTTTATTTCGAACCGCTCTATCACGAGAAAATCGCTTTTATAGTAGATCACAATCATCCTTTAAGCGGACGAGACAATATTTCATTTCGAGAAATTCTTGAATATCCAATTATAGCTGGAGGACACACTTGCTTATATTATCTTCGGTTAGCTGAGCAATTTTCGAGATTCGAATCAAAGCCCACTCTATCCACCATAAGTCAAATTTCTGCTATTCCTCATTTTATAAGAAAGAACCCTGGGGTGGGGGTAGTGCTTGATTCGACAGCTTTAATGACAGATATCGTAAAAATCGATGTTGAACTAAGCGAGCCGTTCATTCAAGTTGGTATATTGCAGCGGCGCAACCGAGAATATCTAGCAACATCATCAAAAAAACTATTCATACAAATCATAAAAGAGGAAATTGAGAGGATTAGTAACGCTAATCCTACGCTCCATATTTGAACCTCAAGCTAGTTCCATATATGATAGCTATATCATTGTTCTCAGGGAGGATTCACCCAAGTGGCTGTATTAATTAACGAACAAATTAGAGCATCCGAAGTAGTACTTACTGGACTTAGAGGTGAGAAGCTGGGGATTGTGTCCAGAGAAGAGGCGCTGGCCATGGCTCGTTCAGCAGGTGCTGATTTGGTATGCACCTCACTAATGAGCAGCCCACCGCCCTGCAGCCTAGCTGCAAAGGGCAAAGCAAAAGCGGCCGCGCAGAAAGAAGCAGCCTCAGCACGCAAGGCTAGTGGTGGCTCAGCAGCAAAGGGCGGCAGCAAGGAGAAGGTCAAAGAGCTCCGCTTCACGGCTCATATTGAAGAGCATGACTACGATACGAAGCTCCGTCAGGCTGAGAAGCATCTCCGCTCCGGCAAGCCGGTGCAATTAGTCGTGAAGGCATCCGGCGCCAAAGAAGCGGCTGCCTCCAAGGCCGTATTGGAGCGACTAGTGACTGACTTGAAGGAAGTTGGAACGAAGGACACTGGCATCCAGACAGGTGGTAAAGGGTCACAGGTGAAATTAAATCCACGTTGAAGAGTGGCCTATTCGCTCCGATCATATAGAGCTAGTAAAAAGGCCATCCTCTGTGGGATGGCCTTTCACTTCATAGGCAATGTTCTTACTCACTCTTAAGCATTCACTTTAAACATGATTTCCCATTAATCCCCTCGGGCGATAGTTCATGCCGCCAGCATAAAGGTGGGAAACATCTCCTAGTCCAATACATCTAGGAACCGCAAAGTTCTCGCTGCGCTCTTCAAACAAGATCGTCGTTACCGAGCTTGGCGCTAACCAAAATACGGACCAAGCCAAAGCTAAAGGAATCTGTAATAAATGAGCTAGCCATGCGAGGCCAAAGCCACCATGGCATACTACTCCAATCTTCTTGGTAGAAGGCTCAAGGATCCGATACAGGCCATCTTCTCTTTTATAATGGTGTCGAAGTAAGAATTGATCTGACGCCGCTTGTAATTCGCTGAACCGCAATCTGTATTCCTCTTGCTTCAACCAATGATCTGTTTCATCAGACCATACTCTCTTTCCACTCGATAGTTCGCTAATATGTTCTCCGGGGCTATCCCAAATAGACGACAATTGTCCATCTAACATAATCTCTGTCCAATCCAGTTCACAAGTCCAAGGTTCTGTCTGAATTACAAGTCCCGTCTCTTTGGCCACATAACTGGCTGTTGTCTGCGCTCTACCCAGTGGTGAAGCATATAGTTCATCCAGACCGATAGATGCCATGCGTTTTCCTAGTGCTGCTGCTTCCTGATGCCCGAATTCTGTTAGACCATCTATGGAATAGTCCGGATCACCATGACGAATCAGAAATATTTGCATAATAATGCCCTGCTCCCCTCAAATCCAGCCTTTTTCCTCTGCCAGTCGTACCGCCTCAATTCGACTTTTCACTTCCAGCTTATTGAGTATTTCTGAAATATAATTGCGAACAGTTCCATAAGAAAGATGTAGTGAAAAAGCGATCTCCGCCGCCGTTTGCCCTTCACCAGCCAGCTTTAAAATCTCTCGTTCCCGTGCTGTTAGTGGATTTTCTTCCCGCAGGCTACCAAAAACTAACTCAGGGGATACCTCCCGATGTCCAGCCATTACACGGCGAATAGATTCAGCCAGCTTATCTACAGGCTCGTCCTTCAACAAATACCCTTGTATACCAGCCTTCACTCCACGCTCGAAATAGCCCGGACGGGCAAAGGTAGTCAAGATGATAATTCGAGTCGGACAACCTTTACTCCGCAATATTTCTGCAACCTCCAGCCCGCTCTTGAACGGCATTTCAATGTCCATGAGACATACATCCGGCTGAAGCCTGTCGATTAAAGCTAACGCCTCCGCTCCATCACAAGCCTCTCCGACGACTTCGATATCATCCTCAAGATCCAGCAGGGATGCCATCGCTCCCCGAAGCAGACGTTGATCCTCCGCTATAACGATGGTTATCATGCACTCTCACCTCCTGTTGCTTCCTTAACGATTAGAGGGATCATAACGATCAGCGTAGTTCCCTGACCTTCTTCTGAGCTTAACGACAGAGAGCCATCAATCAGGGATAGACGTTCCGCCATCCCCTTCATACCATTTCCATCACTAAGCCCACCATTACATCTCTCACCGTTCTGGAGGCCAATTCCGTTATCTTTAACGGTAACTCGAACTTCTCCGGCGGTCTTTACCACCCCGATGAAGCATTTATCCGCTCTACTATGCTTCACAATGTTAGTCACTGCTTCTTTGATACAGAGGCTGAGAATATTTTGCGTCAGATCGGATACTCCCTCTAGCGAGATATCCCCTTCCACTTCCAAGGCAATCTCCGCCGTGCGCAGCATCTCCCCAGTTTCTGCCAGTTCTTCTGCTACTGAGATCGCACGCATTTCCGACACTAGCTCGCGCACCTGACGGAGCGCAGCCCGCGAAGTACGCTGAATTTCCCGCGCTTCCTCTTGGGCTCGCTCCGTATTTTTGGTCACCAGCTTCTCTACGAGTTGGCTTTTTAATGTAATTAAGGACAGCGTATGCCCGAGGGTATCATGCAAATCACGAGCGATTCTCATGCGTTCCTCACGCTTCACCAACTCTTTAATCACCTCATTAGCTTGATCTAGCTCTTTCTCCAGCTTCTGATGTTGATGCATGGATCTTACGCCGAATGGCATAATCAGCATAATAACGATAAACGGGACTAAGAACATAATACTCACCCATTCCAACTCACGGCCTACTAAGACCAGCACCGAAAGTACCATGACCACAAAAGAAGTAAATGCAATTTTAAACCCTTTATTCTCCGTATAATAAGCTATAAAATTCACGGTGAAAAAGCCCATATACAGATTAAAAGGCGTATAAAACAAGCTAAGCACCACGATGATCACCATTTGAGTCGTTAACCAAACATTAAACACGCCACCCCGTACCCAATACAGCTGGCGATAGCTGATGGCAAACACCGCTATCATAATCCCACCTAGAATGAGCTTCACTCCAGTCTCCGCGCGCAAATTCAGGATGGGCAAAATCAGATATACAGCCCATACATAAGGGAAAAATCCCTGACTTCTCGGAAATAACTGGAACTGTCCACGCTCGGTCATTACTTTACACCGCTTCCTGTTTTTTTCGAATATAAACCGATAGTAACATAAAAACTACCAAATATCCGAGCAAAATCAAGACATTACTCCAATGCGGGGCTGAGCCACGTACAATCTCCCATGCCCCATTTCCATAGTTATAAGAAGGTAACCAATGACCAATCTTCTGCATTAAACGTGGTAAAATCTCAATTGGCATCCACATGCCCCCCGCTACAGCAAGCGCCATATAAATCACGTTACTGACTCCACTAGCCGTATCCACCCGTTTCATAGCACCCACAAGCGTACCAATCGCCAAAAATGGAAGGGAACCGATCAGAATCCATAGCCCACTAAGCACCCATTGACCCGCAGATAAGGAGACACCGTTGATTAAATATCCTGCGGCAAAAATACAAATGACCGAAAACAGATGCATCATCGTTTGCCCGAACATTTTTCCGAAGAAATAAACAGAACCCGGTAGCGGGGTAATCCGAATAAAGGTAGTCCAACCTTGTGTTCGTTCTTGCACTAAACGGATGCCAAGCGTCATGATCGCAGAGCCCATTACACTAAAGGTTGCCATCGACATTAAGTAGTGAGCGCGCCACGTCGGATCATCGTTACCTGTATTAACCACGCGGGTGAAGATGAAATAGAACATAATGGGCATGAGCAATGACCAGAATACGTAATAAGGATTACGGATGATCCTCAGCATCTCGGCTTTACACTGTACAGTAATTAATCTCATCTTTAGATAGCCTCCTCTTGGTTCATGGTCAATTGTTCAAAAGCGTCATCCAAACGTCCCTGATCTATACGAACATCCTTCACGGGAAGTCCAGTAACAAAAATCGCTCGCAGCGCTTCATCTGTATCGTCTGTCGTCACATGAATTCGGCCTTCTTTTTCATAACAACCCTCAATAGCGGTTAGTTCCAGCAGGCTCCTGCGTAATTTTGATCGATCACCTATTGGCAAAAAGGACAGCGAACGCTTCACAATCCGCGATTTAATCTCATCTGGACTTCCGTCTGCAACTAAATGGCCTTTGCTAAACAACAGAATACGATCCGCAATATCTTCAGCTTCCTGTAAGTAATGTGTCGTGAACACAATCGTCTTGCCCTGCTCCGCAAGTCCACGAACCGTATCCCAGAACCGCCGCCGGGAAGTAATATCAAGTCCAACCGTAGGTTCATCGAAAAAGATCAGCTCTGGATCACCAGCCAGGGCCAGCGCGAAGCCTAGACTACGCTTTTGACCGCCCGAGAGCTTCTCGGCGTATCTATTCAGATCCGCTGGCGCAAGCCCTGTAGCTTTAATTAGAAACTCCATATCCATCGGCTGTGGATAATAGCTACGGATCAGAGCAATGATCTCCCGAACCTTCAGCCGATCCATCACACTTACCTCTTGCAGCATCGCACCGGTCTTTTCACGTACCATTTTATCTTTTGGATGTTGTCCAAATATTTTCACTGTACCTTCAGTGGGTTCTAATAGCCCCAATAACATTCCCAATGCCGTTGTTTTGCCTGCTCCGTTTGGTCCAAGAATAGCTGTAATCGAACCTTTGGCAATGTTGAAGCTGATATTATCTACTGCTTTCTTATCCTTATATAATTTGCTAACTCCATTCATCTCAATAACACTGTCCATTTCGTAACCCCTCCGATTCCGAATGCGTTTGATCTATTTCAATCATATGGAAAAAGGAGACCTGACATTAGTATGGACTGTCATTTCTTTAAGATGACAACTGTCACCTTCATGCCTCAGGGTACGAAAAAAAGGTTGCCCTACCCGTAGTTTTAACTACGAATAGGGCAACCTCTTTAATCGAAAATACTAGATTACCTCTTAAAGAATCCTTTTTCGAGCAGGAATTCCTTCATATGCATTCGCGCTGGCTGTGCCAGCCGTTCTGCCATAATCACAGACCAAGGTGTATCCTTGGCACCATGAGTCCGCTCACGCATATAGTCTGAAGAGACTTTATCGTAAGTCTTGACCTGCTCCACTGTCGTTTCGGCATTGTAGCGATTGCGATGTAGAACAGCCTCTAATGGCAGACGCGGACGCAGGCTTGTGGCTCCATCAGGGTAGCCCACACACATTCCAAATATCGGGTAAACCAGCTCGGGCAGTCCAAGCAGCTCAGAAACCTCCGCAATCCGGTTACGGATTCCGCCGATATAAACAATTCCGAGCCCAAGCGATTCCGCAGCTACAGCAGCATTCTGAGCAGCAAGCGCAACATCAACGGTAGCTACAATAAGGTTCTCAGCAGAATCTTCATACGATGTCTCTCCCTGCAAATGAGGTTTTGTCACCTCACGCAACCGATACAGATCCGCGCACCAGACCAAGAAGACTGGGCATTGTTCTATATAAGCCTGATTACCCGATAATCCGGCAAGCTCTGCTTTTATAGCCGGATCAGTCACTGCAATAACACTATAGGCTTGTACACTGCTGGAAGTCGAAGCCATTTGGCCTGCTTCAATAATAGCTGCAAGCTGCTCTTCACTTACTGGCTTATCCTGATACTTGCGGACAGATGCATGGTTCATTAATAGAGATATTGTCTCGTTGTTTTCTTGCACAGCGGCCACTCCTTACATAGTTAGGTTTCTCTTAAAGCTTTACCCGCTGCAAACGAAGTGCATTCAAGACGACGGACACAGAACTGAATGCCATCGCAGCTCCAGCTAGCCATGGAGCTAGAAATCCGAGTGCAGCAATCGGTATACCTATTGTATTGTATGCAAGTGCCCAGAACAAATTCTGCTTAATATTACTCATCGTTTTACGGCTCATCATAATGGCATCGGGTATGCTCTTCAGATCTCCCCGCATCAGTGTAATATCTGCAGCCTCCATTGCTACATCCGTCCCTGTACCAATCGCCATGCCCGTATCTGCAGTAGCCAGTGCAGGAGCATCATTGATGCCATCCCCAACCATAGCTACCTTTGTCCCATTCCGCTGCAGCTTACGAACTTCCTCCGCTTTGCCTTCTGGCAGAACCTCTGCTAACACTTTTCGAATACCTGCTTGCTTCGCAATAGCTTCTGCGGTGATTTTATTGTCACCTGTAATCATAATGACCTCTATGCCCATCGCATGAAGCGCAGCTACAGCTGCTTTTGAGGTTGGTTTAATCGTATCCGCTACAGCGACAATCCCGGCAATCTCATCGCCCACCGCTACAAGCATAGCTGTCTTTCCTGCCTCTTCCAGTCTCTTCATGACTGAGGTCCACTCTGTGATGTCCAATTGATGATCTTCCATCATACGCCGTGTACCCACCCTAACTTGTTGATCGGAGACAACAGCCATAATTCCCCGTCCAGGTACATTATCAAACTGTTCAGCGGTGGGTAAGATCAAACCTCTGTCAGCGGCTCCTGCAACGATAGCTTCCGCAAGCGGATGTTCTGATAATTTCTCGGCTGCCGCAGTTAAAGCTAATAGACGATTCTCTGCACTTTCTTTACCATAAGCGGCAATTCCAGTGGTAGTCACGATATCAGTCAGCATGGGCTTACCATTTGTAACCGTACCTGTCTTATCCAAAACAACGATCTTAATCCCTTGTGCGCCTTCTAAATGCTCACCACCCTTGAACAGAATACCAAGCTCTGCAGCGCGGCCTGATCCCGCCATAATGGAGGTCGGTGTTGCAAGACCTAACGCACATGGACAGGCGATTACGAGCACCGCAATAGCTTTTTCAAGGGCATCGGCAAATTGACCAGGTGCTGCCCAGAAGTACCAGACCAAGAAAGTGATCATCGCAATGCCTACAACAATCGGTACAAAAATACCTGAGATGACATCCGCGATCCGCTGGATCGGCGCTTTGGAGCCTTGGGCCTCCTCCACTACTCTAATGATTTGAGCGAGTGCAGTGTCTCTTCCTACTTTGTTGGCTTTGATTCTTAAGATCCCATTCTTATTTAATGTAGCACCGATAACAGTATCTCCAGGTTTTTTCTCTACAGGAATACTTTCTCCGGTCAACATAGACTCGTCCACAGAAGAGGAACCCTCTACTACCTCACCATCCACCGGCACCTTTGTTCCGGGCTTCACCAATACAATATCACCAGGAATCACTTCATCTGTAGAGATATTCATTTCTTTGCCATCGCGGATCACGAGAGCCGTCTTTGCCTGAAGCCCCATTAAGCTCTTAATGGCGTCAGAGGAACGTCCTTTGGCTAGCGCCTCGAACCATTTACCGACGAGGATGAGTGTGATGAGTACAGCACTCGTCTCATAATACATTTCAATGTCATGATTCATTCCCTTCATACTTAATGAATCAATCGTCAGATAAAGACTGTAGAAATACGCTGCTGATGTCCCCAGTACGACCAACACATCCATATTGGCACTTCCGTTACGAAGTGCTTTATACGCGCCTACGTAGAACTGCCAACCGATGATAAACTGTACGGGGGTCGCCAGAACAAGCTGAAACCAAGGATTCATAAATAACTCCGGTGTTGGAATCCAGCTTGTGAATGAAAAATGACCTGCCATCGCCCATAACAATGGGAAAGAAAGAATAGCAGAAATGATCCACTTCCACTTC
Source organism: Paenibacillus sp. FSL R5-0744 (assembly GCF_037972555.1). Taxonomy (NCBI): domain Bacteria; kingdom Bacillati; phylum Bacillota; class Bacilli; order Caryophanales; family Paenibacillaceae; genus Paenibacillus; species Paenibacillus sp. FSL R5-0744. Next base: position 416,707 of record NZ_CP150228.1, on the reverse strand, counting down.
TTATGCTGAATTTCCTGTACACGACGATCCACATGATCCTTGCGGTCTTCTTTAAGAGTAGCTTTATATCCGATATTGCTTACCTTCTCCATGATCTCTCTTGGACTAATATTACCGGGAGTATATTCTACATGTGCCGTTTCCAGCGCTAAATTCACATTCACTGCTGCGATCCCCGGCGTACGACTCAACACTTTTTCGATCCGCGCCGAGCATGCAGCGCAGGTCATGCCTGATATATCAAAATCCGCGGTCTCTTTGACGGTATCATAACCAAGAGCGCGGATTTTATCTTCAATTTGTGGTAACCCTGATACAGAAGGATCAAATCCGACAGTGGCTTGTTCCAAGGCCAAATTTACATTTGCGCGAGAAACACCCTCCATCCGGGACAAACCTTTCTCAATTCGAGCTGCACAAGCAGAACAGGTCATGCCTGTAATCTGTACGGTCGCTTGCTGTTCATTGGGTGAAGCTGTTATTTTTAACTTATCCATGATTCCAAAGCCTCCTCATACCCCTATAGAGTATGATAATTTCTATAAAAAGAAAAGGCATTGGAGCTTATGGCATCCCCATACAGCTCCAAGCCTTATTACTGTGCTTCAAATTAAACTACATCATACCCTTGCTCTTCAATAGCTTCTTTAATAGTTCCAAGGCTCACCTTGTTCTCATCATACTCAACGGAAACTTTTTTAGCAGCAAGATCAACTTTAGCAGTAGCTCCAAGATTACCTACAGCCTTCTCTACAGAGTTGACACAGTGACCACAAGACATTCCTTCAACGTTTAATGTAGCGTTCGACATTATAATTACCTCCAGTAAATGTTATGAAGCCATGCTCAAGGAGCATTAGCTTATTATTTCATTAATTTGTTAACCGTAATTAGCAGCTCATCGATAACCTCATGTTCACCGGCTTCTATTCGTTCAATAATACAACTCTTCATATGCCCTTCCAGCAGCATCTTACCAACACCGTTTAGTGCCGCTTGAACCGCTGCGAGCTGATTGAGCACATCGTCACAATAAGTATCCCGCTCTATCATACCCTTTATCCCGCGGATCTGGCCTTCAATCCGGTTGAGGCGAGTATTCAAACCATTTTTGAAATCTGTCGAATGATGACTCATTCGTTCTCCAGATGCTGAAGAATGACAGTCAGCTTCACAGGATTTCTCAGTTTGTTCTTGCTTACTAGTAGACATAAGAATCAGCCTCCTTGCCAATAATATAATATACCCCCGTAGGGTATGTCAAGAGGCGTTCTTTATTTCCTATCCCCCTAATCCCATTTTTTCAAGCATAAACGCCTTCGGTGTCCTTATAAGGACGGCAAGCGTTTAAGCGAGAAATATAAGACATATAGTATTGTGTGAAACTTATACTTCTATATTTGAAAAAAACTATTGCTACCCTATTCAAATTTGAATATAATAAATTTTGCTTCTAACCTATGAACATTTTTTGAACGGATTTATCACTATTAGAAAAAGGAGCCTGCGAAGCATGCATACTAAAGAAAGTAATCTTAAACTCGTAGTTATCGGCCTGCTGCTCGGTATTCTGATGTCCGCGATGGACAATACCATTGTAGCTTCAGCTATGGGAACCATTGTTTCCGACCTTGGCGGTCTGGACAAAATCGTATGGGTCACTTCGGCCTATATGGTCATGGTAATGGCTGGGACCCCTATCTTCGGCAAGCTCTCGGATATGTATGGACGTAAACGTTTCTTCATGTTCGGACTGATTGTATTCCTGATTGGCTCAGCACTGTGTGGTACTGCAACCAGTATTACACAACTAAGTATTTACCGGGCAATTCAAGGAATCGGCGGCGGTGCACTAATGCCTATCGCCTTCACCATCGTTTTCGACATTTTCCCTCCTGAAAAAAGAGGAAAGCTGACCGGCCTTTTCGGTGCCGTCTTCGGAATCTCCAGTGTACTCGGACCATTATTGGGTGCATATATTACCGACTATGTAGGCTGGCAATGGGTATTCTACATTAACCTGCCGCTCGGAATTATTGCACTTTTTCTGATCGCAACTTCTTACAAAGAATCGATCTCTCACGCTAAACAGCGCATCGACTGGGGCGGAGCCTTCACTCTCGTCGGCGCCATTATCTGCCTAATGTTTGCGCTAGAACTGGGAGGCAATCAATACGCTTGGGATTCTAGTGTCATCCTTGGCTTATTCGCCGGCTTTGCTGTACTCTTGCTGGCATTCATCCTCATTGAGAGAGTGGCGGCTGAACCTGTTATCTCGTTCGCGATGTTCAGTAAACGGTTGTTTGCAACAAGTAGTGTGACAGCCTTGTTCTATGGCTCTGCCTTTATCGTAGCCACCATCTACATTCCTATCTTTGTACAGGGCGTATTTGGCGGCTCCGCTACGAACTCTGGACTGATCCTCATGCCGATGATGATCGGTACGGTCGTGGGCAGTCAGACCGGTGGGCTACTTACAACCAAAACCAGTTTCCGCAACATTATGATCCTATCGGCAGTCTGTTTTGTAGCAGGTGTCTACAGTCTAAGCACTTTATCACCAGATACCTCCCGTCTCATGCTTAATGTATTCATGGCCTTAACTGGATTCGGCGTGGGCTTCTCCTTCTCCGTGCTAAGCATGGCAGCTATCCATAATTTCGATATGCGCCAACGCGGTTCGGCAACTTCAACAAGTACCTTTATGCGCTCGCTTGGGATGACGCTGGGGATTACGATCTTCGGTATTATTCAGCGTAACAACTTCACTAGCAGCATTAGCGAAGCTTTTGGCGGAAGTGAGCAGTCAGCAGCCTTCGGCGATCCACGGGCAGCCCTGACACCTGAAGCAAGAGCCAAGATTCCACCTGAAATTTTAGAGAAAATATCTAGTGCACTGTCCTCTTCAATCGCACATACCTTTATGTGGGCCATGATTCCTGCCGTCCTTGGTTTAGTCTTTGTGCTGCTTATGCCAAAAGACCGCCTCACCATTCCGAGTAAAACTGCTCAGGCGTCCGAGGGTAAAAGGTAACGATTATGTCGATGAAATTGGCTATTCTCGGACTATTGCTTGAACGAAATATGCATCCCTATGAAATTACACTAGTCATGAAAGAGCGCTCCATGGACCGGATTACAAAGCTCCAGCTTGGTTCTCTCTACTATGCTGTCGATAAACTTGCACAAGATGGTTATATCGAAGCTTTAGAAGTGATTAGCAGCAGTGATCGCCCTGACAAAACCATTTACGGTATTACTGAGCAAGGTAAAAATTTATTCGAGCAGTTAATTCTACAGCAAATTAAAAAGAACGAGCCCTTCTATCATCCGATGTATATGGCTCTAGCCATGTCCCGTCATGTTGATCAAAACAAGGTGGAGAAGCTGCTCGAAGAACGTATTCGGGAAACCGAACATCAGGTGAATCTGGCTTATCAGGTATATGAAGAACATATTCCTATTGTTCCTCGTTCCGCCCTTCATCTCATGTACGGCACCTATGAACACACCCTTATTGAACTAAAATGGCTACAACGTCTCTATGATGATGTTGTAGCACGCAAGTTGAATGACATTGGAACACCACTTAATACAGAGTAGAGTCCTTAGGACCTCTACTCTTTTTTTTCGCTTTTGCAGAGACAATAAATACCACACTAGAATCTAAGCGTGTACAATATGTACGTGTACGCAATCATATTTTCCTAGGAGGAATCACAATGTTGAGAACGCTGCCTTTAAACAAGCGCGGTATACCAGCCAGCCGTATTGCTCTAGGTTGTATGGGATTTGGTGGAGGCTGGGATCATGAACCGATTACCGCCGAGAATGTTAAGCAAGGACATGCAGCCGTCGACGCAGCACTATCTATTGGTATCAATATGTTTGATCACGCAGATATTTATACCCGTGGTAAAGCCGAGAAGGTATTCGGTCAAATCTTTAAAGAACGCCCAGGACTCCGCGAAGAAATCATTATTCAATCGAAGTGCGGTATTAAGCTAATGGAGCCTGGAGACAGCTCTAATGTCTTTGACTTCTCAAGCCAGCATATTCTAAGCAGTGTAGAAGGAATATTGTCGCGACTAGGAACGGAGTATATTGATATTCTGCTGCTCCATCGGCCTGACCCCCTAATGGATCCAGAGGAAGTAGCTTCTGCTTTGCATCAATTAAAGGCAACAGGTAAAGTTCGTCATTTCGGCGTCTCCAATATGAGCGCAGCGCAGATCAAAATGCTGCAAGCCTATTGCGATGAACCTTTTATCGTAAACCAGCTACACATGAGCCTAGCCAAGCTCAGCTGGGTCGATGCTGGAATCAGTGTAAACCGTGAACCTTGGAAGGATATTACCTTTCCCGAAGGAACCCTTGAACATTGTCGAATGGAGAACATTCAGCTTCAAGCTTGGGGCCCACTCGCACAAGGCTTATTTAGCGGACGTTCATTAGAGGATCAACCAGAGAATATCATCCAGACAGCTGCCATGGTTAAACAACTTGCAGATGAAAAAGGAACAACACCCGAAGCCATAGTGCTATCCTGGCTAATGACACATCCGGCAGCTATTCAGCCTGTGATTGGGACTGTGAATCCGCAGCGCATCGTTGCCTGCGCCGATGCGGACAAGCTGGAGCTTACTCGTAAAGAATGGTATGACCTATATGTTAGTTCACGTGGTACTCGTCTTCCCTAACTGAGCCCACAATTAAACTCGCAAGAATTCTAATAGCCTAATCGTGCCTCTCGCATGATTAGGCTATTTTTAATACATTCCCCTCCTATGTATCGTTCTTTATTGCGAATAAAAATAGATATCAAGCGATAAACCGAGATAAATAGAGATAAATTAACATTTTTGTTCTTTATAGAGTACAAACGAGACTTATTGACAGTTTTCTTTTCAATTTATTCCATGTATTATTCATTACAGAAGTTGTTCTCAATAAAGAACAACAATAACGAACTAAAGAAACTAAAGAAACTCAAGACATTGAGGGGAGGTATTCCTCTGAGACCCAGATCAGCAAAAAGAAGACCTAAACGAAAGAAACAAATCGGATTACGTGTTCTGCAATCAGGAATGGCTGTCTCCGTCTTGTTTCTGACTACCTCGCAGCAAGTGGGTAGTACCTATGGTGGTTTTGGAGCTACTACGCAAACCACTAGCACAATTAGCTTTTGCGAAGTATTTCCAAACTCGATCAAGGGGCTTCTAACAGAACTCAAAGATCATATCGAAAGAGCTACTGCTTTAAAAGGATCGCTGCAAAGCTATACCCCTTCAGGCAGTCTCTCAGACGTTTCGGGAATAGAAGGCATGACGCTGGATGAGCTTGATGTCGCAGCGCAAGAGATTTCCACACAAATCTCCGCACTTCAATCTCAAATCGATGGCGTGAATGAGCAACTGGCCACCAACAGCCAAATTTGGAACGAAATCAATGGTGAGCTGAACGCAGCAGCAGCCGTCCTATTCCAGATTGGAGGATATATGACCTCTCTAGATTCAAACTGTCTAGAAATCAAGGATGAACAATTCTTCAGAGAGCTGCAAAGCAGCCTGAATCAAAGCGGTGTAATCTCTGAATCCCTGAATGCTTCCTTAAAGGGAGTCATCCAATATCTAAACTCCATACACGACATCGGGCTTCCATTTGCTTCGGTAGTGACCAGTGATGTATATGGACCACCCGAGTTACGCAACGAGGCGTTTCAGCAGCCGTTACCTTTCCTGATTCCTTTTAGTCAGCCGGCCGGCAATATCTCTAGCGAACTTACCTCCACTTATGAAAATCTCAATACTGAAATGAATGGTCTTAAAGAATCGGCTACTTCAGGAATCAGCAATCTTCAGAGTCAGCTCCAATTGATCAGTCAAACCCGTGAACAACAATTGGAAGCACTTGAGAAAGCCCGACTAGAGGCGCTGGAACAAACGAAGAAAGAAGAAGAACGCTTGGCACTGGAGAAAAAAGAAAAGCAAGAAGCTGAGGACAAAGCGAAAGCTGAAGCTGAGGAGAAAGCAAAAACGGAAGTGACTCCACCGAAAGGTGAAGCTACTCTAGAGAACATAAATAATGAACAGCCTGAAGCCCCAGCCACTAACCCGGTCGTTCCGGAAATTGGTGAAGAGCTAACGATTCCAAAAGATGTACCACAGCAAGCGGTTCCTCAGGAGGCGCCAAAAGCGGAAGATACAACCACTTCCCCACCGGTAGCAACACCAGCCCCTTCGGACCCTCAACAAGTTAAAGGTGGCGAATAATATGCGGATTAAAAAAATGATCAACAATACATTATCGAGCATCATGCTTGTGATATTCATTCTGCTGGTGGTAGCCGTAGTTTTATCAAAGGCCTCCGGCGGTGAACCTGCCTTCTTCGGATACCAGATCAAATCGGTACTCTCAGGTTCGATGGAACCAGGGATTCAAACCGGATCGATTGTCGCTTTAAAACCCGGAGGAGATATGAATCGCTTCAAAAAAGGCGATGTGATCACCTTTAGAAATGAAGAAAACCTGCTCATTACTCACCGTGTTGTAGAAGCAACAATGAATAACGCTACCGGTGAAGCCATGTATCGCACGAAAGGTGATAACAATGATGCACCTGATATGAACCCTACCAGTTCCACGAATGTTGTAGCTGAGTATACCGGGGTCACCGTACCTTATGTAGGTTACGCTATGAATTTCGCAGTTTCCAAAGCTGGAAGTGTTGTGCTCATGATCGTACCAGGCTTGATGCTCCTGCTCTATGCCCTGTATTCATCATGGAAGGCTGTAGCTGCACTCGAAAAGAAAAATGCTGCTATACTGCCCGCCTCTCCACCCCCAACTGAAATACAGTAATTCGTTGATTGTCCGCTTCCGCTTACGAACCGGAAGTTACAATATATAACTTTTATAAAAAAACCACAAAAACCGAGGAGGAATTTTAATTATGGGTATCAAAAAAACATTGGGTCTTGGCGTAGCATCTGCAGCACTGGGTTTATCATTGATTGGTGGAGGAACTTTCGCTTACTTTAGCGACACTGCACAAAGCACCGCTACATTCGCAGCAGGTACACTGGATTTGAACTCTGATCCTTCTGTTATCGTTGATTTGAAGGATCTGAAGCCAGGCGATACGATCAAAAGAGACTTCAAACTAAAAAATGACGGTACACTTGATATCGGTTCGATCCTCCTCAAAACAGCTACCTCTATTAATGATGTAGGTGGTAACAACGGCGCTAACGATTTGGCAAAATCCATCAAAGTTAAATTCCTGGTGAATAAAGATAAAAGCGGCATCTTACCTGGTAGTGAAGAGAAAGTAGTTTGGGAAACTACCCTAGCCGATTTGAAGACTCAGACACCGGATCTCGTAAAAAATACTGGACTTGATGCAATCTGGGGTACTAGCGAAGCATCTGGAATAAAGGCCGGCACAAATGATAGCTTCACCGTTCAATTCGAATTTGTTGATAACGGCCAAGAGCAAAACTACTTCCAAAAAGATTCATTAACTCTGACTTGGGATTTCGTAGGTAAGCAAACTGCTGGATCCGCTAAATAATCTAATAAGTCTTCCATTCGAAGAGCAGCAGATTCTTATTCCGGAAAACGGATAAGTAGATGCTGCTTTTCTCTTTACAATAAACTTTGTCGAATTTAATGATATTTGCTATACTAATAACAAAAATTACGGAGGGGCGTCAGCATAGTGCCACAAAATATGGGCCAACGTATCCAGCATCTCCGCCTAGAAAAGGGATTGTCCCTATCTGAGCTTGCGGACAGAGCGGATGTTGCTAAGTCGTATCTTAGCAATGTGGAGAGAAACATCCAATCCAATCCTTCAATTCAGTTTATCGAAAAGATCGCCGATGCGCTTCAGGTATCCATCCACGCTTTGCTCTATGGAGAACCTAATGATGCTGAGGAGTCACCTTTAGATTCGGAATGGTTCCGATTGGTGCAGGAAGCTATGGCCTCAGGCATAAGCAAACGTGAATTCAAGGAGTTTCTGGACTACCAGAAATGGCGCCTTGATCAGAAGGATTAATATTCCACCTGACCTGATAAGATCCTCTTCTACTCATACTATTAAACATAAGCGCCTTCACCCTCCTAACATGGACCGCGAAGGCGTTTGAATTCTAGCAGAATATAAGGACCAAGTCTGAATCTTATAGATTCTTATATAAAGAAAAAGAGCACAGCGAGTTATCGCTGTGCTCTTTTGATATCTAATGCTCTGAATGTATTACTGCACGGCTTGCACAGTCTTCTCATGAAAGAAGCGACGAATTTCATCTGCCTTTATGCCAGCCTTCTTAGCTGCTAATAATAAATGGACCCACTCTACGTCTAGATCAATGACCTGCTGTTCTCTGTTGCTTCCCTGGTTGGACTTGTCCAAAAAATCTCCTCCTAAGATTTTAGTCCCCAGGCAATCCGGCTGTCATAGTATTTCTACCTTAGACCCGCGACTTTGTGCCCCTGCCTTTCGGCAGGTTTACCTTTTACTGGACCCTTTACACGAAAGGATCTACTTTGAAATATATGAAAATCGCTAACTGCAATAACATTATACTATACTAAAGTGGAAAAGTGTGTCGATTTCTGATTAGTTTTTCCATTAAAAAACAAAAAATAGAAGCGCTTTTGTGCGATATCTTGTCCTATTAACACGATACTCGTCCCATTCATAAAATTAATTAAGCCAATATAATGATACTTCCTTCCCTATTAGTTAAAAATAAGGATATTAGAATCATTTTAGTGGGCCTTAGGAATGGGTAATGAGAAGAAACAGCGTTCTTTTCATTAGAACAAGCTAACCCATACCATTTTGCGAACGTATTGGACGAAAGAATGAATTGATTACACGTGTGGAAAGTAGCACAATAAGATGAGAAATGAAACCGCAATCATCACAGCTCCAGTAAGCGTTGACACAAAATGTCACGTATGGAGTTCATCCGTTAAGGAGGATGTATTCATGGCAGCCAAAGAGCCCTATAACGAATCCATTTGGAGTAAGTATTACGGACCCAATTTAGGCTACATTCAAGAAAGATATGAACAGTTTGTGAAAGATCCTTCCACCGTAGAGAATAATTATCGCGAGCTTTTTACAAATTCGGGTCCCCCGCCCCTAACACCGGATAGCGAACCGGCTCCACAGCCTCGCATTTCGGGAGACACCGAATGGCTTAGAAAGGCAGTAAGAGCTTCCAAGCTAATCGCTAATATTCGTATATATGGCCATATGGCCGCTGATATTGATCCGCTTGAGCGCGATCACAATCCCATGGCTAAATATCTTGAACTCGAAACCTATGAGCTGACTCGTGAGGATCTGCTCGCACTACCTGCCACGCTCATTTGGGAGAATGCGCCGAATGATGTGCATACCGGATGGGATGCAGTTCAGCGTATGCGTCAGGCTTACACCAAGACAATCGCCTATGAATTCGGGCATGTGCATGAAGAACAAGAACTGAAATGGTTGAACAGACAGGCAGAATCCACAAGCTCACCAGCGCCTTTAAATAATGCAGAACGTAAAGAGCTGCTAAACCGCCTGATCCAAGTAGAGCAATTCGAAACCTTCCTCCACAAAACCTTTGTGGGTCAGAAGCGGTTCAGCTTGGAAGGCAACGACGCTCTCGTACCGATGCTGGATGAAATCGTACGCGCTGCTGCGCATGACGGCGCAGAGCATATTCTGATGGGCATGGCGCATCGTGGTCGCCTCAACGTTCTTGCACATATTTTGGGCAAACCTTATGACATTATATTTTCAGAGTTTCATCATTCTCCGAACAAGGAGCTTTTCCCTTCCGAAGGCTCTACAGGCATTAACTATGGCTGGACGGGTGATGTGAAATACCATCTGGGTGCAGATCGCGCTGTCCGTGAAGGAGAAACCGTACGCACAAGAATAACACTAGCGAATAACCCAAGTCACTTGGAATTCGTCAATCCTGTCGTGGAAGGCTTCACTCGTGCTGCTCAAGAAGATCGGAGCACAGCCGGATTGCCGAAGATTGATACCAGTAAAGCTATGGCGGTACTGATGCATGGCGATGCTGCTTTTCCAGGTGAAGGGATTGTTGCAGAAACACTTAATATTGGCAAACTTCAAGGTTATCAGAATGGCGGGACGATCCATATCATTGTTAATAACCGGATCGGCTTTACGACAGAAAGCGAAGACTCCCGTTCAACGCATTATGCGAGTGACATCGCCAAAGGATATGAAATTCCAATTATCCATGTCAATGCTGATGATCCTGAGGCCTGTATATCAGCCGTTCGTTTAGCTAGTGCATATCGCAATCAATTCAAAAAGGATTTCGTTATTGATCTCATCGGCTATCGTCGTCATGGACATAACGAAATGGATGATCCTGAAACTACACAACCTATCGTGTACGGTAAGGTACGCAATCATCCAACCGTTTACAAGGTGTATGCGGAGCGGCTACAGCGTGAAAAAATTCTTACAGCTGAAGATGTACAAAAGATGCACGTTGAAACAGAAGGCGTATTGCAACGTGCGTACGATAGTATGAAGGAAGGCAATCACAAGAAAAAAGAACCAAAGGCCTTCATTCCTCTTCATACAGATCGCTCAGCGGCAGGCACTACAGCCGTACCGATCTCCAGTCTGCAAGAGATTAATCGTGAGCTACTGAGCGTACCTGATGGATTCCAAGTCTATCCGAAACTGGAGCGAATTCTGCAGCGTCGCAAGGACGCACTGAATGAGGGTGAAAAGGTCGACTGGGCACTCGCTGAGTCCCTCGCCTTCGCAACCATCCTGAAGGATGGAACGCCAATTCGACTTAGCGGTCAGGATGCACAGCGCGGGACCTTCGCACACCGCCATCTGGTGCTGCACGACAGTAAGACAGGAGAATTATTCTCTCCGCTTCATCAGCTAAGTAATTCTCGCGCTTCCTTTGGCGTATATAACAGTCCGCTATCTGAAGCTTCTGTGCTAGGCTTTGAGTATGGTTATAATGTGTTCGCACCAGAAACCTTCGTCATCTGGGAAGCACAATATGGCGACTTCGCCAATGCAGGTCAGGTTATATTTGATCAGTTCATTGCCGCTGGACGTGCGAAATGGACGCAGCGCAGCAATCTCGTCGTCATGTTACCGCATGGCTACGAGGGACAGGGACCCGAACATTCCAGTGGTAGATTGGAACGCTTCCTACAGTTATCCGCGGAAGAGAACTGGACCGTTGCTAACTTGACCACTGCTTCTCAATATTTCCATGTCTTGCGGCGCCAAGCTGCTTTATGTGGACAGGAAGACGCTAAACCACTGGTGATTATGACGCCGAAGAGTCTCATTCGTAATCCGCGCAGCACATCTGCCGGAACTGAGCTCGCTTCCGGACAATTCCAGCCTGTGTTAGCTGAGCCCCTGCTAGGCCAGAAGCCAGGTGAGGTCAAACGTCTAGTAGTCTGCAGCGGTAAAGTAGCTATCGACATCCAAACAGAGCTAGAAGCTGCTTCAGACAAAGATTGGTCATGGCTGCATGTACTGCGCTTAGAGCAACTCTATCCGTTCCCAGAACATGAACTGAGTGCTCACTTAAGCTCCTTCACATCCCTTCAGGAAATTGTCTGGGTGCAAGAAGAGCCGAAGAATATGGGCGGATGGAGTTATACCGAACCTCGGTTACGTGCCATCGCACCGCAAAACACTAGCGTGAGATATATCGGACGTCCTGAACGTTCCAGTCCTGCGAGTGGTTATGCAGATGTTCATAGCTTTGAACAGCGTAGAATTGTTTCAGAGGCCCTAAAAGCAAATTCACAAGTACAAACAGCTGTACCGTCCTCTTAAGAGGACGGTATCACAATAGCGTAAACCATTATGTTTGGGGAGGTAACGGCCTGTGTCAGAAATCTTAGTACCCGATCTGGGAGAATCTATATCCGAAGGAACCATCTACAAATGGCTGGTTAAAGAAGGCGACACGGTAGGTCAAGGTGATGTGCTTGCTGAGTTAGAGACGGATAAAGTGAATTTGGAAATTAGTGCGGAGGTGGAGGGTGTCATCTCCTCCATCCTACGTCAAGCGGGCGAGAACGTAGCAGTTGGCGAAGCCATCGGCATCATTGGAGCCGCTAGCGGTAGTACATCGCAGGCCGCTGAGAGCAAAGCGCCTGAAGCGGCACCGGCAAGCGGCAGCGCAGCAGCCGCACCTGTAGCAGCGCCCGAAGTCGCTGTAGCGGGTGGCGAAAGCCCCGCTGCATTGGCATCGCCGGGCGCACGCAAGCTGGCACGGGAGCGCGGCATCGACCTCGGCGATGTTAGCGCCCGTGATCCTATCGGCCGGATTGGTCAGGCCGATGTGTCGGGTCATGGTGCAGCAGCGTCACAGGCCGCTGCACCGGTAGCTCCGGCGGCACAAGCCAAGCCGGAGCCAGCGAAGCCGGCAGCGAGCAAAGCCGCGCCGGAGGATGGCAAGAACGTGGAGCGCAAGCGCATGTCGCGCAGACGGCTCACGATTGCCAGCCGCTTGGTAGAAGCGCAGCAGACCGCAGCCATGCTGACCACCTTCAACGAGGTGGACATGACAGCGATCCTCGACATCCGCAAGCGCCGCAAGGATGCTTTTAAAGAGAAGCATGAAGTAGGACTAGGCTTCATGTCCTTCTTCACCAAAGCCGTGATCGGTGCGCTGAAGACCTACCCTCTGCTGAACGCAGAAATTGACGGTGAAGATCTGGTCGTTAAGAAATTCTACGATATCGGTATTGCCGTTGCAGCTAAGGAAGGTCTGGTGGTTCCGGTTGTCCGTGACGCAGATCGCCTCAGTTTCCCGGAAATCGAACGTCAGATTGGCGAACTCGCTTCCAAGGCACGCGCTAATACACTTAGTCTCTCCGAGCTTCAAGGCGGTACGTTCACTATCACCAACGGCGGTGTATTCGGTTCCCTATTATCCACCCCGATTCTGAATACCCCTCAAGTAGGTATTCTAGGGATGCATAAGATTCAATTGCGTCCAATTGCGCTGGACGAAGAAAGAACCGTTAACCGTCCAATGATGTATATCGCCCTTTCCTACGATCACCGGATCGTTGACGGCTCTGAAGCGGTTAGCTTCCTTGTCAAAGTGAAGGAATTACTGGAAGATCCAGAAGCACTGCTGCTGGAAGGCTAACCCTGATCGATCTTTCGACTTAAGAATATAAAGAAGGTATCCCTAAAGCTTCGCATTAGGGGTACCTTCTTTTATATCTGAATCAACTCTCCCATATCCTCTTCCTTAATTGCATTCTCTACAACTAAAATCCGTAAAAACGTTTATTTCCACTAATCTAACCAGCAATAGCTGTATTAAATACAACTACAGGGCTTATATAAACGTATTAGTTAACTTTAATTGTATATAGTACAACTAACTTAGCGCATGCAACTACAAGACTATAAGAATCTACTTCAACAGCTCCCCAGCCAACTGTAAAAATTGCTCCTTACTCAAAATCTTATCTCCGTAGCTGCTGAGTGTATAATACGCATCCTGCTTCTCGTTATACCAATTCAGATAATCGTAGCTTACCTCTTCCTTCACTACTTTGTTATAGATCACTTCTGTGCCAGCCACTATAATCTTATCCGCTTGATTCTCAGGTTCTTGCTCCACGAACACTTTCCCGCCATGCATGATCGTGGCAGAGATACCTATAAAAGCATTATTCTTCGAATAAATTGCACTGATCCAGCCTGGTTCCGACCAAGGTATAGCCTTCATAAATAAATTACTACTTCCCTTATCTTTGTTTGCTTGGGCAGTAAGATCTTGTAACGTCTCCTGATATAGAGAACTGTTCTTCTCCGCATCCGTAGTCGGATGATTAGGGTTTATAACCCCATATTCAAAAGCATACCCTGCTGCCAATGCAGGAAGCATCGGCGCCCCTGTCCGCTTGATTTCCTTCAAGAAATCAGAATATCCGCCTATCCGCTGCTCTTTATACTTAAAAGACAATTCTGTTGCACCCGCATTATTGTTCACAAGATAGGCGATCAATTCTCCCGGTTTAGCGAAAGCATCTACTTTTTGTGCATACTTATCATAGGAAGCTACTCCTGCAGATTCATTCGGCGCAACATGCTGAACCTTTACTACGCCTTCACTATTGCGGATCTGTATATATTCCGATGCAGCATACGCTGTCACTGAGATCATCAGGAACAAAGCTAACATACTGGCCACTGCCGTTGTTTTATTCATCGTCTTCAGCGAGAGCGAGAATGATCGCTTTCGATCTGATATGCCACGGATATGTCCCATAACCCTCTCTTCTACATCGATCTCACCCAGAAGTTCATTCCCGGCTGAGGCATAAATTATATTTTGGTATTCATCGCTGATTGTGGTTCGTTCCATCTGATCTCCTCCTCCAATTTCATAGCTTCCTGCACCTTCCGCTTGATCCGGTTCATTCTCTTCGTCAGTGCATTGGGACTGACCCCAAGAATTCCGCTTATCTCCGCATAAGTTTTTTCCTCGAACACCCGCAGAATAAGCATATTCCTCTCTTCCAGCGACAACTGTGCTAAAGCGGCTGACAATGAGGGATTAAACAACCGATCATCCAGCTCTTGTTCAGGACTTGCAGACATAAAATCAGGCTTGAAGATACTCATGACTCGCTTTTGCAAACGCCGTCTGCGCAGCAGGTTTAAGCAATGATGATACGCGATTCGATAGAGCCATGCCGAGAAATGCATCTGCGGCTTGTATTGATGGATAGATTGATAGCCTTTTACCAAAACATCCTGAACTGCGTCCTCCGCATCCTGCTTGTTTTCTAACAAACGATAGCAATAGCGGTAGATTGGCGTTTGGAAAGCTCTAACAATAAAAGCATACCGTTCGATATTGCCCTTTTGAATACTAATGATTAACTCTTCCAGCTCCTTTGGGTCTAGCGAATCCTGTGGCGTTGTAAGCACCTCCTTAACCTTTATATCTTCTATAACACTTGGGCAGCGAAAAAAGTGTCTATGTAAACCGAACGATTCTCCCAAATTCACTCCAATTATACACATGTAGAGGCTAATAAGAGCTATACAGTCAGTAACCCTAGCAGAATGAGCCAAAAATCAATAATAGCTGCAATACGGACCGTGTTTCTGTAATATTCTCCAATGAGTAATTCATTCTGAATTCAGATCACCTTAGTTTTTTTGTTTCACATGCTCCACGGACTACTGCCCGCCAATAGAAAAAAGACGTACAACTGTTGTCAGTTTGTACGTCTTTGTTTAATTTATTGTCTTTTTACCTTTAAGCCGTCCGTTCTGTAGCTTTGAGCCGAAGCGCTTTCTTCTCTTTCGCTTTCTCCACCGGCGGTTTTAGCGAAATTGCGATGATACAGGCCAGCAGACACAGGAGACCAAAGATCACGAAAGTAGGTTTAAACCCGCCCAGGAAGACGGCGATGAACGAACCTGAAAGGGCTCCAATACCGAAACCTTGATATACGATTCCATAGTTCTTACTATGATTCTTAAGACCAAAGAAGTCACTGACAATCGCCGGGAACACTGTAATGTTACCCCCGAAGCAGAATGCAATGGCAGCTACACAAGTGAAGAACAGTCCGAAATTCAGCGTCGCATAGCTAAGGGTCAACATAGCGGCTGCCGTTACTGCAAGCGAAGCGCCTACCAGCTTCAAACGGCTCATTTTGTCAGACAAGGCACCCAAGATCAAACGTCCTGCTGTATTAAAAATTGCGATCATCGCTACCGCATTAGCTGCCGTCTGTACATCAAGTCCAGCCAGCTGCACACCGATGTCTTTTACAATACCGATCAAATACAGACCACACATACAAGCGGTAAAGAAAATAATGAATAACAGATAAGCTTCTTTCGTGCGTAGCATTTCTTTTACCGTGTAGTCTTTTGGTTTAGCGATAGTCGATGTTGCTGTTGCACCCAGTGATGCCGCTTGTACTGGAGCTTCTCTGACGAGTAAGGAACCGATTACAATCATCACCATAACAATCATGCCCCAATACATAAACGTATTAGACACACCCACCGAGTCGATCAAACTACCATTGATATATTTAAAAATCAAACTCCCCGTTCCGTAAGCACCCACGGACACACCGGAGATTAAGCCTTTATTATTCGGAAACCATTTAATTAAGTTAGATAATGAAGTGATATAAGCTGTTCCGTCTGCAAAACCAACGATTACACCAGCCAATATATAGAACATTAGAAGCGAATCCGCCTGAGAGCTAAGAATCAATCCTAGACCAAGCACAATCCCTGCGGCGGCAGTTAACCGGCGAAGACCAAAACGATCCTGCAATTTCCCTGCGAACAAAGTCGCAAAAGCGAGTGCAAAGCTCGTGATCGAAAACGTAATCGAAACAGAATTAAGCTCCCACCCGAATTTTGTTACCAGATGTGCATTGAACAAGCTCCATGTATAAATGGTACCTAGACCCATCTGCATAATTACTGTTCCTAATACGATAAGCCACCGTTTGGCGTTTTTGTTGTCCATCGTCGAAGTCATGGTCTATTCCTTCTTTCCCTCTCGTGATCTGCTACAAGAGCTTCTATTGCCTCTTTATTGTAGCTAAACCAACGGTTGTTGAGAGAAATCTGGCATGAGATGACGAAAATGAAGAATGAACTGCATTTATAGGCGCATGATCTGCCTGAATTCCTTTACCTTGCTTCGACTTACCGGCACCTCAAACTCCAAATCATGCAGGCGCAGCAAGTATGTATTGTTGAACCAAGGGATGATTTCCTTGATTTTGGACAGGTTAACGATATAGGAACGATGGCAGCGGAAAAAACGATCCTCCGGCAGTCGATTATAAAAATCGCTGATGCTGAGCGCCATACTATATTCCTCACCTTTAGTTACTACACTCGTACTTTTCTCTTGTGCGGAGGCGTAATAAATATCATCAGCATTCACTACGATAATCTTTTCATTTTTCCACAGATTCACCTTATCACTTACTGGATTACGTTCCTCTTCCCCCTGTCTTCCGCGAGCAGCGAACGCCCCCTCTAGCTTGTGCAGCATAGCCTTAATGCGAACCTCACTGTAGGGTTTAAGAATATAGTCAAATGCTTCAATCTCAAACGCCTCGGCGGCATGCTCCTTATACGCAGTAATAAACACTATATAAGGTTTTACCGAGAATCTGCTAATATTCTGAGCCAGCAGGACTCCGTCGATCGAGGGAATGTTAATGTCCAGGAAAATCACATCTACCGTCTCAACCTGTAAAAATTTGAGTGCATCCAGCCCATCTTCAAATTGTGCGGCAATGTCGATTCCGCTATGAGTCTCTATTAAATAAGCCAGTTCCTGTCTCGCTAGCTCTTCATCCTCCACGATAATTGCTCTCATAGGCCCTCCTTTTTGACATCAAAATAAATGTTCGTCCCTTTATCGAGCCTCTGAATCGTAAGACCAGTTCCATAGATGAGCTTGACCCGTTGATGTACATTAAACAGTCCGATCTTATTCTCCGGCATATCACCAGCATAGACCTTCTCTATGGTTTCTTCGCTGATGCCAGCTCCGGTATCCCGAATGCCAACTCGTACATTATCGCCTTGATCTTTTACTGAAATCGTTACGGTTCCCGTCCCTCGTACCTTCAGTATGCCATGTATGATCGCATTCTCTACAAGCGGCTGAATGATTAGACTCGGAATCCGAACCTGAACCTCATCAATATCATAGAGGACATTAAGCCGGCTTCCGAAGCGGGCTTTTTCAATCTCTACGTATTGTTGAACCTGTTGCAGCTCGCGCTTAATATCAATGAATTCATCCGTTAGCTCCAGATTGTATCTCATATAACCGGACAGATTCACGATCAGCTCGCGCGCCTTATCCGGGTTAATCCGAATCGAGGACGCAATCGCGTTCAGCGCATTGAACAGAAAGTGTGGGTTAATGCTTGTCTGCAGCGCCTTTAGCTCCGCTTTGTTCGCCATTTCTTTAATGCCCTCAACCCGCGATACTTCCATTAGCGTAGAGATCATTTGCGACAAACCTACAGCCATAGCTTGTAGAGAATAAGTGATCTTGTGGGCTCTGGTGTAATAGATTTTGAGCGCTCCCGTCACTTCGCCTTTTTCCTTCAATGGAATAATAATCAGCGATTTAATCTCCGGATTCACATAATCGCTATCGTCGTTACGGATCGTAATTTCACCACTGGACAACGTCACCTTAGTTTCTTCACTTATAATTTCATTGGTCGTAGTATAATCCTCTTCTCCCACACCAACGTAAGCGAGAATGAGTCTTGTATCCGAAATAGCTACAGCGTCTGCACCGATATCTTCTTTGATAATTTGGCAGATGGTACGAAGCGACTCGGGATTAATATTGCGAAAATAAGGCAAGGTCTTATTGGCAATATCCAGTGCCAGCTTGGACTGCTTCGCCGCAATCCGTTCCTTTTCACCTTCCACACTCTGCACTAGCATGACAATCAGACCCACACTAATCTGGCTCATAATCATCGGAAAAGCAATTTTGGACACGATATCCACACCCAGTGACGACGGCTGCGCCATCACTAGAATGAGCAGCATCGTCAGGGCTTCACAGGCCATCCCGGCCAAAATACCGGCCATCCAGCGACGTTCACCAGAAGTGCGGCGGTATATTACCCCTGACACAATCCCTGCGGTAATACTCGTAATCAGACAAGGAAGAGAGGTTACCCCTCCGATATCAATTAAAAAACGGTGAACCCCTGAGATGATGCCTGTTATGAGTCCTACCCATGGCCCGAACAAAATCCCACCAGACACGATGGCGATAATTCGCACATTCACAAGCGAGCCTTCCACATTAATGCCACTATAGGTACCGAAGATGGCAAATAAACTGAATATCGTCGTCGCTATGGCAAGCTCCTGCGGGGCGTAGGTTCCTTTTTGAAAAATCTCTTTAAACCGCGGCAGACGAGTCAGCACGAACAGACACATCAGCAGTAGTGCAGCTCTTTCGAATAATTGCAGTAAAATCGTAAACGTATATTGCACGGTCTCCGCCTCCAAAGGACTAGATGTCGACTTATTATAAAGATAGTTCATGCCTCTGTCCATTCAGCCTATCCTTTAATACCTCTATTGAAACTCTTGTTGTATGATATGAACAGAATAAAAACATACATATACGGAGGTGGGCGGTTTGCAAAAATTAGAACACGAGGCAGATATCATACAGCTTGTACAAAATGATCCCTGGATGATGGATATATTAGAAAATGCTAGATCGCTGCAGTTACCTGACTGGTGGGTTTGCGCTGGCTTTGTGCGTGCAAAAATTTGGGACACCCTTCACGGCTTTGAAGAACGGACACCTTTGCCAGATGTTGATGTTATTTATTATGACGACAGCAATCTTCAAGAGGAAGTGGAGAAGGATTGGGAGGCGAAGCTAAGAGATTTAAACCCCAATGTTCCCTGGTCTGTTAAAAATGAAGCAAGAATGCATACCGTCAATCAACTTCCACCTTATACATCAGCTGTTGATGCGATATCCAAGTTTCCGGAAACCGCCACAGCGCTTGGACTCTCCCTAAGTCCATCAGGTAAAATCATCCTAGTCGCTCCACACGGAATTTCCGATGTTATTCATGTAGTATTACGACCTACCCCACATTTTACTGAAAACCCGAGCTTACTCCCTATTTATGAACAACGAGTTATTAAAAAGAACTGGCAGGCGACGTGGAAACAATTGCAGATCAGCACTACCTAAAATAACAAAAAGCAAGCCCCCAATATAGCAGGGCTTGCTTTTCTGGTTTTATTACACCGCCAAATCGATACCTACTACACCAACGACATCTCCCTGACGATTCTTAATCGCTCTGGATAATGTAACACAAGAACGCTTCGTAATCGCTGATACATATGGCTTCGAGACATATTGACCTTCATTTATGGCCCCATTCCACCAATCACGTCGCTTGGCATTCAAGAGGCCAGCCGCTGGCTCGGAATAGATAAAGGTCCCATCCGTCCGATTGGACCAAATGGCTTGTACATCCGGAATTTTTTTAATGTAAGAGGTCAAAACACCTTGATGAACTTCAGTATCCGGGTCGTACAGTTCTTCCTTAGCTGAAATTGTCTCCAAGAGACTCTGCATTTCTTGAAGCCGGGCTGCATATTGGCTCATCTCGATTTCTTCTCGGGCTGCTATGCTGGTAACCGATTGCTGCAACGATTGCGACTCCGCTAACAGATTAGCGCTGACTTCGTTCAGCTGCCCGATCTGGCTCCGCTGCCGTGTCACTTGTTCCAGCGTAAGATCGACATTGGCAATCGTCTCATTCACGATAGCCACTGCCCCACTCAGCTCCGTCGTCACTTCAACAATCAGCTTGCTCTGCTTCGCGGCAGCATCGATGGTTTCTGTTACGGCGCTGCCTACCTCATCGACTCTCGACGCGATATCATCGAGTCGAAGCTTCACAGTGCCGACCTCGTTCACCCCACGTTCCACTGAAGCTTGCTCTTTCGTCACGGATTCCAGCACCTGCTGTACTCCGTTATTAATGTCGAGCAAGATGCCAGAGGAACGGTCTACCGAGCTCTTGCTTTGATCAGCCAGCTGCCGAATCCGGCTGGCCACCACCGCAAATCCGCGGCCCTGTTCCCCGGCCCGGGCCGCTTCTATGGAAGCATTAAGCGCTAACAGTGAGGTCTCATCCACAATCCCGTTAATAAGCGTATTAATCTCTTCTACCATCGCAATATGATTACTCAAGATAGTAAACTTAGCTAACATGTCCCCGCTCTGCATCTGTAAATCCTTCATCACAGTATCTGCGATGCTCAAGGAATCAACCATGGTTGTCATTCCTTGACGAGCATATTTCATATTTGACCCCAGTCTCTCCGTCAACTCTTCGATATGTGCGGTAACGGATGCTACTCCGCCCATTGTCTGATAAGCACCTTCAATATTAGCTTTAGCTTCGTTACTGCGAATCCGCAAATCCATCTCGTATTCATGTGAATAATCTGCTGTCCGCTGCAGCTCTTCTGTATGACGACTGATTTCTTCGAGTGCACCATGCAGTCGGTCCGAAGTAACTACAATCTCATTGCCAAGCAGCTCAACTTTATTCTGCGACTCCTTCAGCAGCGCTTCTTTGCGGTAACCGTAGCGGGACAAATTTAGTAGGACCCAGCCTAGAGAAGCCATAAGCAGGATGATTACCAGCTTATGAATCCAGAACATGTCTATCAACAAACTGTAAACACTGACAAGGAGCAACAGGACGACTACAAAAATCTGGCTAGGGCGAATCTGCATCATTATTCCCACTCCACTCGATTGATGTTATGTATTCTAACATTATATCAGCAGAGTTAATTAAAGGAAATACTTTCTATACTATTCCTTTTCGATCAGTCTTTTCACACGCAAATCCATATCCCTGGAGGACCTACACCAACGTTACCGTAATATACGAATATATTTGGAGATAATTGGTCGAGAGGGAATCCGTAATTATTGTCGAATATATAAGCAAATTGCCACTGGAAAAGAGGAACACATTATGCATACTACATCTCAAACTCCTCGTCAGACCCATTGGAATCGCGTGCTGCTTAATGCATTCTGGATCATCCTGATTGTGGATTTAAGTATTCATATGTTTGTTTCTCAATGCCTATGGGGCCAACATTCGGATACCCTAACCATGGGAGAGTTTATTAATCAGTCGCTGATTCCTGATTTCATCATATTGACTTTGATCATTATTCTGGAATTTATCTATAGATGGAAACCCTTATGGTCCGAGCTAGCTATTACAGTAGCGAGCCATTTATTTGCGCTTCTGATTATCATCAATCTCAATGATGAACTGTATGTAATGTCATTAATTATGCTGCTGCCGCTGCTTGTATCCATGATCTATATGAAGTCTAGTTATATGATAGCCTCTTCTGCTGTTTGTCTACTGTACACGATCATTTTATTCATCAAGGCATCTAATCACGGATACGTCCCCATCACCCAAACTATCATTATTGTTCTTATTTTTGCTGCTACTGCTTTAGCAGGCTTTGCAGTCATCGGTCGTGGGCGTGATTTGATGAGATCACTGGAGAACTCCGTAAAGTCAGAACAGGAATTACGCATTCAGAATATAATCATGGATCGGCTATCCAAGATCGATCCTCTGACAGACCTTTATAATCATAAGACGTTTCATGAATACTTAGGATGGCTGATCGATCATCAGCAGAGTAATCCATTTCCCATGCAACTAGCCGTTATGGACATCGACAACTTCAAAAAAGTAAATGATTCCTATGGGCATTCCGTTGGAGATATCGTATTACAAAAGGTTGCAGCGATCCTCCTCGAGCATGTCGGTCCTGATGATTTCGCGGCTCGCTTTGGCGGGGAAGAATTTGTCGTCATTCTGACTTCTAAAACCCTTGATCATTCTCATGAGATTATGAAGCATATTCTAACGTCCATCTCCGATACCCCTTTTGCGGAAATGAACGGCAAAAGCGTAACCGTCAGTATCGGTATGCACGATTTTATAGGTATAGATTCCAAAAATTCTACATTTCAGAAAGCAGACGATGCACTTTACGAGGCTAAGAATACCGGGAAGAACAAAATCGTAATCGGCTAAAGACCGAACACAAGCAAAAACGCCTTCGACGTCCCTAATGGACGGTAAGCGTTTATGCGAGAAATATAAGGATAATATATAGCGTGAGACTTATAAACTCTTATATTTGAACAAATAAGCCCACGGATCTTTTCACGGGCTTGTTTGTGTTCATCTGTTTGAATCTGACTGCTAAATCCCATAGCGCCTCTGTGTTTCCAAAAGCTCTTCGACTGCCTGCTTTGGCACAGGTCTGCTAATCAGGTAGCCTTGAACCTTGTCGCAGCCTAATTGCTGGAGCAAATCCATTTGAATAACCTCTTCTACACCCTCTGCTACAACTTTCAGTCCCATATTATGCCCCAACTGTATAATGGACTGCACAAAAGACTGGCTGTTAGCTTTTTCTGAGAGTGAATCAATAAAGGTTTTATCCATCTTGAGCGTTGAAATCGGCAATTGCTGCAAATAGCTAAGTGATGAGTAGCCCGTTCCGAAATCATCCAAGGCGATACTAATGCCCTTAGATTTAAGAAACTGCAGCTTACCCAGAATACTCTCAAATGATTTCATAAAAATAGACTCCGTGATTTCCAGCTCAAGACAGCTTGGATTTAGACCACTTACTGCCAGACTATCCTGTACCATCTCGATAAAATCGTTCTGGAATAGCTGAATAATCGAAATATTGACCGATATTTTATAAGGAACACCTGTACGATCTTGAATACCTTTCATAAAGATGCAAGATTCGCGAAGCACCCATTCACCAATATCGATGATCAGTCTGGAATCCTCAGCAATTTTTATAAACGAAAGTGGAGATACAGAACCAAGCGATGGGCTGTTCCAACGAATTAAAGCTTCAAAGCCTGAGATGAATCCGGATTCGATATCCATCTGGGGCTGATAGTTCAGTTCAAATTCATTATTGTTCATTGCACTGCGCAAATGTTTCTCTATATTCATTCGTTCATTAAACGCTGTATGCATCGATTTGTCATAGACTACATAAGTTCCCTTGCCATCCTCTTTAGCACGGTACATCGCCACATCCGCATTACTCAAAATTTGCTCGGCCGTCTCCCCATCCTCTGGATAAAAGGAAATTCCGATGCTTAGCGAGACGTACAGATTACTCTCTCCTATTAAAAAGGACTGCCTGAACGCTCTCATTATACGCTCTGCCAGATTCAATACAGCCTCACGGTCCTCTGTATCCTTAATAAAAATGACAAATTCATCTCCACCTAGCCGTGAGAGCATATCTCCTTCCCGCATCAGTGACTGCAATCTCTCACTTGCCTTCCGGATGAGTACATCCCCGGATTTATGACCTAAGGTATCGTTGATGTATTTGAAATTATCTGAATCTAGAAACAATAGTGCAAATTTCCCTTCCGGATGCTTTAGATACTTCTCCATGGTCTCCAGCAGACATAAACGGTTAGGTAAGTTACTAAGCGCATCCACATAAGCCAGACGATGCATATGTTTCTGATTGTCTAGAAGCATATTATATTGTACTAGAAGCTCCTGTTGAGTAGTCGCGAGCTGCTCATAGGTCGCCCCAAGTTCTTGGTAGCTGTTGCTCAGATTAAGCTCCGCTTGCTTCCGCTCGCTGATATCAATCAAGGAGCCCATGAATAACAGAACTTCATCCTTTGGATTAACGGTAGCCTTACCCCTAACTTCAAACCACACGATTTGATTGTCTTTGGTAATCATGCGGAACTCCGTTTCGAAAATAGGTGTAACACCCTCCAGGTGATCATGTTTAAGCTTACGGGTTGAAGCTAGGTCATCGGGATGAACAATACTAAAAGCTCCCTCTTCAAACGAGTTAATTTCATCCTTCGTGTAACCAATGAGGTCATACCATCGGTCTGATAAATGAAATCGTCTCGCCTCCAAATCAAACTCCCACATATATGCACCAGAACCTTCTGTGGTGAGCCGGAAACGTCGTTCACTGATTTGAAGCCTATTAAATTGTTCCTGTAGATCGACCTCTGTCGCTGAGAGCTCTTCGTATGTAGCTTCCAATTCCTTATAACTTAGCTGTAGCCTCAGCTCATTTTGTTTACGATTATCGATATCCACACCTACAAGTACAAAGATATCGGCTGCTTGCTTATCAAGTCCTTTTAATAAGGCTGTCCGGAATGAGAAATATCGCGCTTCAGATGACTGGTCTGGGAGCTTAATTTCTACGTTGTTAACATATTCATTCCGTATTGCCCGCATCAAAAGATCACGGATTGCAGCCGTACTACCTTTTAGACCATCGATATACTCAATATTTACTCCCAGCACCTCTTTTTCGCTTAAACCCGTCATCCGCTCAGCAAACTTGTTAAACCGCACTACCTTTTTATCTGCCTGCACCGCCCAAACTACCATACCACTATGCTCTATAACATCCTCAAAAAATTGATGCTCTGAATAAACAGCACGCCGTAAACGATTAATATTCATTTTAAGCAGGACTCCACCCAGCATAAGAAGACAGAATAGAAGGATTGCTCCGTAAACCCATCTTTTGTGGATCATGCCTTTATAATAATCAGAATGAACGAAGAAATAGTTCTGGTACAATTCTTCAAAAGCACCCGAATGCTGTAATTCCTCCAATCTCTCGTTAACATAAGAAACTAACTCCGGTGTAGACTTATTGATTGCAAAAGCCACATCCCTGGGATAAAGATCATTCATTTTCTTAATAATACTGTCCGTCTTCCCCTGTTCAACGAGCAGATAATCGACCACCTCCTGATTCTCAAATAGAAGGTCAATCTCCCCTTTTTCTAAAGCCTCCAAGGCTTCAGGAATCGTAGCAAATTCTACGTAATCGTTAATTCCCAGTTTCCCGTTCAGTACTGTTTCAGAATACTGCCCGTTTCCTAGACCTATCTTATAACCTCCAAGCTTATTTAAATCGATCTCACCCTTAAGCCCTCGCCTTGCGTAGATTGAAATATAGCTTTTGAAAACAGGTTCCGAAAATAACAACTCTTGTTTTCGGCCTTCCGTTACTGCCATTAGACCCGCTGTTTCGATATCTCCCTGAACGAGCCGATTATATACATCAGGCCACTTCCCTGTACTGTAGTGGACATCGTAATCCTGCTTCTCAAAGATCATATTACTCAATTCAATA
This sequence comes from Paenibacillus sp. FSL R5-0744, assembly GCF_037972555.1. NCBI lineage: Bacteria > Bacillati > Bacillota > Bacilli > Caryophanales > Paenibacillaceae > Paenibacillus > Paenibacillus sp. FSL R5-0744. The sequence continues at coordinate 390,846 of NZ_CP150228.1, read as the reverse complement.
TCAAAACCAGTCATGTACCCATCTTTTATATATTTATAAGGTGGATATTCCAGCTCTACTTGATATTCGATCTCCTTTCTTTCGGCGTGAATGGCATTAGGAGGTAAGAGCATAAATAGAATGCTAATCAGAAGCAACAGTCTGCACTGCTTCATCGCTCATTCCCCCTTTTTACTGAATTTACAGTAATATCCTAAATGTTATTCGACAAAATATGGCAATACCCCTGCTTTTTCTTTCCTCGTCACATAATATACGCAAATCCCAGCAATGAACCCTTCCCTTTGTAAATTATATAAAATTACGGATGCTACATTTTTATATTGCTTTTTAGATGGAAAATGTGGATAATAGCAATAATGATACAAGTTGATAATGATTATCATTATTAAATAAGTTATTGATTTCACTTTACTATATTTAAGTTAAAAGGAGACTGATCACCCATGAACGTTACCTCTACCCGAACAACACTACAGGTTGACGATTATCTGGATCTGCTCAATCTTGCCGTTAAAGTTGGAGATTTAAAATGGCAAAAAGAAATTAAATCCAGATTGCAATACATTCTTTGTCTGCCGACAAGATAATCTTTCTGAATATTCGCCGCATTCCTTTAGGGAATGCGGCTTTTTTTGCTTGTATGATTGGCAGCCATGTAAGAATAGGAGTATCCCCGCGTCACGTGAGGGTTAATGATATAGTATAATTATCAGCATAATATATTGAATACAAAGTCCTTCAGATTGGAGCGTGTCAGCTTGAAAAAGTATTTAGCTATATTCTTATTGATCAGCGTGTTATGGATACCCGTTGCATACGCCGCCGAAATCCCTGCTCAACAGGGATTAGTAACCGATAAAGCTGGAATGTTTAGTTCCGCAGAAGCGAAGTCCATTTCTGCTGCTGCCACTGGAGATCTCGTTACTATGCATGTACTCACCGTAGATTCCTTAAACGGTACTGCGGTCGATAGATACGCCGAGGATACTTACGCCTCATGGGGACTGTCCACTCGCGATATTCTCTTGCTGATCTCTGCTGGCGATCAGTCCATTGAACTTAATTTTAACAATCCTGGCTTTCAAACCTCGTTAAATGCCTGGTCCCAAAATCAGGGAGGGAAATCAGGAAGTGCTGCCATTACAGCGCTGCTTGATACTTATTTCATCCCTTATGCCAGAGAAGGAGACTTCGCTGGAGGGACAAAGGCTTTAATTAAAGCGGTTCATTCCATCGGGGAGAGTACCGGAAATGCTGGAGGAAGTGCAGGAAGCGGTAGCGCAGTTGGCAGTACGAATAGCGGTTTAGGGAACGGAACCTCCGGTAAACCAGGGAACTCGGTCAGTACAGGAAACCGCTCCAGTAGCTCCATGTTTACGATTGCCGCCATTCTAATCGGAATCGTACTAATACTACTTGTGCTATTTTTAGTGATCACAGGTCTACGTCGACGCAAACAGCTAAACGTACAACAAGAGCAGTTATCCGATTTGCTAGTACGGGCGAATCGAGCATTGGAGTCATTAAAGCCATTTCAAGGGATTGTTCAGGGAAAAACCGAGGTACTGGTAGAAGGCATTTCAAAACGACTCTCTGCAAAGCTCGTTGAAATCTCTTCACTGCAAAATGATGGGCAAGGTGTACAGCCACCCTTTTATCGTTTGACTGCCCTTAAGGCAGCCGTGGAACAATTACAGCAGACAGAGGACTCCTTCCGCGCAGCGCTTGAGGAGGAAGAGAAGAACATTGCTGTCATCAGTGAAGCTGATCGCAATGTTAAACAGCGAATTACAGAGCTGAAAGAGGATGCACCAGAGCTTGAAGAGCAGCTACAAGGTGCGGTTAAAGAAACCGGCTATGCACTTCAAGAAATTGTAGAAGAGCTCAAGGAGCTTGCCGAGGAGACCTCTAAGGCAGATCAATTGGAGCTTTTTGACCCTATCGCCGCACAAGAAATTACCGAGGATGCACAAGATCGCCAAGAAAAGATTGAACAAGACCTGAAGGATGTCGATCTCTACGATGATAAGCTAAACCAGTTCCCTACGGTATTAGCTGCAGCCCGTACCAAAATCACAAACATCATCGAGCAGAATTCACTCCACAACATGAAGGTAAAACCATTTGACCGTCTGGAGCAGGCCCGCGCAGAATCGCTGACTCTTGAAGCGCCGCTGCGTGTTGGAGATATGGATGAGGTGCGCAAGATTGGCGCCACTCTTGACCTTCTCCTGGATGAGGCTGTTACTATGACAGAACAACAAGCACTCCTTCGGCAGAACAACCGCAGAGATTTAGAGACATTCCGCACCGAATGGAGCCAATTAAAACAGCGGCGAGACGGACTGCAAAGCCGAATTACCGAAGCACGTATGTATTTTGAAGAACAGCATGTGTCAACTGTGGAGAACATCCTTACAGAGTGGAGCACACGCCTTCGGGAAGGTGCTAGTGAAGTAGCGCAGATTGAGAATTGGACCAGTGATGAGCGCGGCGAATATGATAAGGCCCACAATGCGCTAGAACAGTTGCTATCCCTCCTAGATGAAGCTGCAAGGCAGTTCGATGGTGTCTCAGAAAGTCTAAATGCACTTCATGAAAGACTGGATAAGGTCACTCGCCTCTTTTCCGAAGGGCAAAGCCGGGTGGAAACGACCCAACGAATGCTGCATAGCAGAGGGTTATCTTCTAGAATTCACTTCGAGCTATCCTTACTGCCGGAATACAGTGCACTGGATCATCGCCTGACATCCCGGCCTTATAATCTTGAGGAACTGGAGTCCCTTGGCCGTTCTTATGATTCACAGATCACTTCCTTTGTGAATGAAGCGAACCGACTCGTTCGTCAGAAGGAAGAAGAAGAACGATTAGCTCAATTAGCTATGATGAGAGAACAGCAACGTCGCGCGCAGGCTCGCAAGCGAATGTCCTCTGGCCCACCTTCATCAGGTGGATTCGGTGGAGGACGCTCCTCCGGTGGCTCCTCCTGGGGTGGCGGCGGCAGCGGTGGCAGATCCTCCGGCGGATCTTCTTGGGGCGGCGGAGGGAAGTCCGGCCGAAATTCATCAGGCGGATCCAAGTGGTAGACTATCTCCAAACAAAAGACTCTTCCAGCCTGCTTGGGCGGAAGAGTCTTTTATTATGAATTACTGCTTGCATGACGAAGAAATAACCAAGACAAGCCCTTTATTTTATTGGCAGATAAATCGTAACGGCTGTACCTACGCCCACTTCACTCGCTATGGCCACTCGCCCTCTATGTGCAGATACTATCTTTTTAACAATCATGATTCCCAGTCCATTACCATCACCTCTGGTCGTATGAAAAGGCTGGCCTAATTTCTCCAGTACTTCCTGGTTCATACCCTCTCCGTTGTCTGTGAAGGTAATCTTCTGGAAGCCATTCTCCACATCTAGGGCAACTGTAATGCTTCCGCCAAAAGGTAAGGCTTCCATTGAGTTTCTTAGGATGTTTAGGAAGACCTGCTTGATATGATTGCGATCACACAAGATATTCGCATCAAAATGGAATTGCGTGTTCAGTGATATATTATTCATCTCCACTTGAATCGCAAAGATGCTGAGCACTTCCTGCAGAATCGTGCTACATTGTTCTACCCTATAATGCGCGGCCTGCGGTTTACCTAATATGAGGAACTCACTCACAATGAGGTTCATTCTTTCTACTTCTGACATAATAAGATCATAATGTAGCAGTTGCGAATCTTTATTGGCCAGTTGAAGCATTCCTTTGACTGTAGTTAGCGGATTGCGAATCTCATGTGCGATACTCATGGCTAGTTGTCCAGCAACCACTAGCTTCTCTGTATTGCGCAGCACTTCTTCCGTTTTTTTCATCTCTGTGATATTACGAAGACTCCCAATCACACGAGCTAAACATGCATTCGAATCATAAACCGGAAGCACATCCAGCATATAATGTTCAAACAAACCGTTGCTCTCCTGAATCACTTCCAGCCCAGCACATGCCTCTTGCTGAAGAATGACATGCTGAAAATAAGAGCCCACATTTCGAATTTCGAAGACACTGGCACCGATAACAGATTCTTGATGTTCACCATCCAAATGAAGCATGTTTAAGCAGTTCTCATTTATATTGACGATCGTTCCGAGTTCATCCGTTATAATAACACCCAAATAATTGGTATCCAATAGGATTCGATTTAAAAGCTGAAGCTCAGCATTCCCTCTACGCAGCAAAATCTCGCGTTCGATGGAGTCAGCCATGGTACAGAGCAATGGCAATAAGTGGGGATGTGCCACATCTATATCCGCCATAAATGATATCGTCCCCAATATTTCAAGCCCATCCTCTTTATAAAAAGGAGCCGTGCAGCACACTAAACGATGAAGAATTTGATGATAATGGTCTTGTCCCTTCAACTGAAAAGGCCGATGGTGTTCGAGACACAACGCAATTGAATTTGTACCCACTTCTTTATTTAGTTGCACACCTTCTTTGATGCCAACCTGCCCTACGAGATCAATAATCGTCGGATCCCCTTTGAACGCCAATAGATAACCTGCATCATCCGATATGGTAACAAGGATCGGATTGCCTTTTACTGAAGAAAGAAACTTGTTTACGAAAAAATCAATAACCTCAATCACTTCACTATATACACGGAGTTGCGACCCCAGTTCATCTGCAGCATAACATTTTGGAAAAATAGGAGGCTGCTCAGGGTCTATTCCTTGATCAATGCAATGCTGATTGGAAGCCTTAATGATAGTCTCATCCGTCAGTACCCCTGTTGTCTTTTCCAAAGCCTTACCCCATTCTGTATGAATCTTCAATTTTGTAATACTAATATGTATTCTACTTCTTTCCCCCTAATCCTTTTGAACCCTAAAAAATCAAAATATCCCAATGCGAATAAATTTCTTGCAGCACAAAAAAACTCCGCCCTTTAAAGAGCGAAGTTGCGGATTCACATTATTTCTTCTTAATGTTTCGGATCATCCAGAAAAGGTTTGTTCACATAATAATACATAACCCCCATCAGAACTCCACCACCAATTAGATTTCCGATTGTAACGGGCACAAGATTATGTACCACACCGCCCCACGAAACCGTTCCGGGATGATCAAGGACTAATGCAATTGCAAAGGTACACATATTGGCAATACTATGCTCATAACCAGAGATGAAAAAACAGAATACGAATAAGACCATTGCGAACATTTTGGCCCCATCGCCCTTTATATTCATCGGGATGAAAAAAGCCATACAAACGAGCCAGTTACAGAGGATAGCACGGAAAAAAAGCTGACCTGCCGGAGCCTCCATTTTATGCTCAACCACATATAGTAAAAAACCATTTACATCAGAACTGTAAAACAGGCCTGTTAAAAAAATCAACAGTGCAAATGCAGCAGCACCAAGAATGTTACCTATATAACTCATGATCCACATGCGTACAACCTCGGACCATTTCATTTTGCGTCTCAAAGCAGTGTACGTGTAGTAGAAAGTATCTCCGGTAAATAAGTCCCCTCCCCCGTATGAGATTAGGATGATCGCTGCTCCAAAAGTAATCGCAGCCATTGGATACGCAAATGGTGAATGCTCCATATAGAAGTAGTTGCCTGTCTTGAATGCTACAATTACGCCGAACCCGATAAACATACTGGCCAGCATGGCTCTGGCAATATAGCGCAATATACTTTGCCGATAGATCTTTTGTTTCTTAAGTGCTAATTGTTCAACCTGTAGCAGCGCCTCGTTCTCCATGTGACCTCCTTAGGAATTTGGGTTTTCCAGCTAGTTATGGGCTAATCGTGCAATCTTGCGTTATTATACCCAATAACCAGCTGGAAATTACTTGAACCAAATCATGGTAAAAATCCTAAGTGTCCTCATTCATTTTTGCAATCGCTTCTGCTCTTTCACTACTGGCTACGATGATAAGCACGAGTATCAAGCACCCTAAGATCATATGCCTATCCTCACTTCCTCCACATGTAGTCTTGTGACAACTTATGTGTGAAGATAGGGCTTTATGATTGAGTATTGGCGTTTAAAAAAGCCTGTTGAATGAATTCAACAGGCTTCTCAATCTATTCTCTGTATTTTTATTATTGTCAAAACAAATTTAGTTCAAGAAACTGCTCAGTTGACTCTCAGCCTCTCCTTGCTTCAGTGCCTGAGGCTTGTCCGCCTCATTTAGTCCTAAACGATTGCCTAGTTGAGTATTGATTGCCGTCATTTTAGACGTATAATCCTGGCAGCTCTCAATAATGCGACGGTTGGACTGTTCTGAAGTGTCTAATGCGCTAAGCAGATCACCGATCGCTTGATTCACAGCTTCCATAGACATAGAAGGCTTAGACAGCAACTCGGTTGTTTTCTCTGTAGTGGTACGCAGCAGACGTGCATTTTCTTTAAATTGATCTTCAATCGTCTTATTCGTCGCTTCTACAGCATTGATGACGTTCTCCTGATCCGCTAAAGACATCGCAATCATTGCCGACACCGTGATCAGATTAGAGGTCTTATCAATAGCGTTATTCACGGAATCAATCAGCTTGTCATTATTGTCATTAATAATATCTGTAGCAGCAATCGCTTGATTGTACAGCAGAATCATTTCTGTCATCGACTGAATTCGAACCATCACTTTACGCAAACCGCGCTCCAGATAAGCTTTACGGTACTCATTCTCAGGCTTCGCGATCTCTACCTCGAACAACTCTTTCAACTTAGTGCCGAAAGCAATTTTGGTCTGTAGGTTATAGATCTCTTCCATGGAAGTACGTTTCAGCTGACGCATATTCACAATGCTCTCTTCGAGGGTATCTCTACCATCGCGAAGCCCTGTAACAATGGCATCAATGTTCGTACGGACCGACTGATATTTGTACACATAGTTCTTCATCGGACTCTTGCGTAGCATCTTGCCAAAGAAGCTCACATTCTTACTTTGCTGCAGATTCTCACACTCATTCCGCAGCTTCATAATCATGTTAGGCACTTCAACGCGTTTACCAGACATCAGGTCATTCACCGGGCGATCCAGCAGCTTCAAGGTTTGTCCTGCTTTTTCCTGCGTCTTAACCCCAAGCTTACCGATATCATCCATCAAGGAATCCAGTGTAACAGTATCCGTTTGGGATACCTTCTCAATTAATTGTGCCGCTTCCTCGACTACCTTTTGTTCATCTTCTTTTTTTAATTGGATCAACTGCGTGGACATGGGATTCCCTCCTATAATTCGGAACTGCTGTACCGCTGATGAATCAGTTCCGCCTTCGTCTGAAGTTCCATCAGGTCTTTATGTTCGATCGTGGACGCAATATCCGATATTTTGGAATCGACATCTCTTAGACCGTTCAGCAGCATTCTCCGATTCTTCGTCTTTGCTTCACCGCCTAGGCGTAAGAACGGGTTGATTACACCATTCAAATCCTTCAGAATCAATCTGCGGACCGTATGATTAATCTCGCCGTTATTCAGCTCCTGCAGCAGTGGAATTACACGTTGAAGCCTCGCGAAGAGCGCCAATGATTTCTCGACAATTTCATTGTCCAGCGTATCCTTCTGCCCTTCTGAGATAATCATATCTTCCAGAATGCTAAGATACTCCACAACCGGAGCGAACTCCGGTCCAATCTTCACCGCGCTCTCAGTTCTACCGTCATAGCTGTGATTACCTGATGTAGTATCATTTGTCGTGTTGCTTAATTGAGGAGCACTCGCAGCGGGTGTAGGAGCAATAGGTGTCGTCACAGGGCCTGCTGGCAACACCTCCGCTGGGAGATTGGTTTTTGGACTTCTCGTTACCAGAGCACCTATCCCCGCACCCGCTAAAGGCAACAGCAGAGAGATGAATTCGGGAAGAAAAGAACTCGTTAATACAGCAACAACGTAGCCGATACCGGCGTAAAGCAATACTTTCGATTTAAACTGAATTGTTCTCACCTCTTGTGAGCGACTTTATGAACGCTCAATTCACGGCATCCGGAATGACAGATTGGCCGTTTATTTTCATAATCATCGGTTGCTCCAGATGGCTAGCCAATACATCACCTTCAAAATTCATAGGCTGAACCTCGCCACCGAGTGCGCTTTTAACGGCTAAATAAGGAAAGTTAATCCCTGACAGACATGACATATGCAGTCCACCGGACATTCGTGGGTTAATTTCCAACAGCTTTGGAGTATCTCCATTGTATTTCATTTGAATATTGAAATTGAAGGGGATCTTGTAAACTTCTGCAACTCTAGCTGCAATCTCCTCCAGTTCAGGAATATGCTCCATCAATCGCAGACGACCGCCCACTTTTCGACGTGGCACAGCTACTAACAGCTTACCGTTCTCATCTGCCAGACAATCTATACTATACTCGTAACCCTCCAGTAATTCCATCACCATCAAATCAGGGAAGGTCTCTTTGCTTGCAAGAATACGATAGGCATCATCAAACGTAATCAATGGAGTTACATACCCAAAAAGCTCTTGAAGAGGATCGCGGGTATTGTCGATAATACGGAAGCCTAACCCGCCTTCTGTTTCAGTAGGCTTAAAGCAAACACGATGTCCCTTGGCAACAAGGTCCTCGTAAGCGTCTTTAAACTGCTCCGCTGTACTAACTACATGATAATCCGGGATACTCATAATGCCCTGCTCACTAACATTCTCGTAAAATTTACCTTTGTCCATAATGGACTCCAGCAAATCAAGATCTCTACAGACCAGAACCTTTGTACCAATCGCATCAAACATTGCCGCATGGAGAGCAATATCAAGCATATGCAACCGTGGAATAAAAACATCGATCTCATTACGCCGACAGAAATCAACGCAAAACTGAACATATTCTATTCCCTTCAGCGCCGGCTCGGTTTCAGCAAAGTCAGCACCTTGTAGCGACATATGGCGGATATCCGGGTGTGTCGCAAAGATTTGAATCGGTATACCATCCTCGTTATTGCGGAGGAGATTCATATAATGGTAAGCCACGGAAAACCAACGATTGAAATAAATATTTACCTTTTTCATAGTGGCCCCACTCCCAATGCAGTTAGATTATTATAGATCATATTTACATACTGCAAAATCTCATCTCCAGCAAATACACCTGATTCTTTCGTAAATGGATATCTTGATTTTACAAGACCACTCTGTTGCTCTGCAAATATTTCACCATGGCAAGGGGCAATAGCATAGTCGGCACTCTCAAGCAGACTCTTATCTAGCAGTGAGTCCCCGGAGGCCACCATAGGTTCAGAGCGAACGGTGCGCCGCAAATGGAGTATAGCGTCGCTTTTGTTCACGGCAGCCGGCACAGCGTACAACTTGCGGCCTTGTAAAGAAACTCTCCAGCCGAGATTATAGAGCCGATCTGATAGATTAGTGATTTCATCTAAAGGCAACTGATCCCGATAAACCATGAAGGAATAGAATAGATCATCACAATAATTCTCACTAATGATCCAATCCTCACGCACGACCGCCTTGATATATGATCTAACCTCTTCAGCCCCAGCAGAGTGACGAGCTACCAATCTCCCGATTGATTCTCTCCATTCCTTATCGACAACTCCACCGATTAGGATATTCCCCCCATTGCTCGTAACCGCATAGTCAGGTATGACCGTTTCTTGAAACAGATTAATACGCTTATATTGTTGTATCGTACGCGTAGTAACCGGGATGAAAATAATCCGTGTGTTCAGATCCATCAGCTGATTTAATGCTTGCTGCGAAATATAGGATCTCGTCTTTCCCTCTATTATTTCCGCCGGAATTAAACCTGGAGTATTCTCCGGCACACCTATGGCACCTAAAGAATAGATCAAAGTACGATCTAGATCACTAGCATATATCATTCTGTCTCCCCCTTCAGCGGTTTAATTATTCCGCAGCAGGAGTACGTCATCCCAGGAAAGATCTCAACAGGAACACCCCGGTCCTTCGCTAAGAGAAGAATATGCTTTAGATTCGGATTATCCATAGTATTGACAAGAATTTTCCAAGGTACTCTGCGCAGTAATACGCGGGTTGTTTCGCCGACTCCCGGCTTTATCAGATTAATGTTATCTATACCGAAAGTCTCCTGAATACTCTGAATATCACGAAGACCCTGCCAAGTGATTTCTGGCGGATGCTCCAGCATCTGTCCAGCAATATTCTTCGCTTCTGCTACTATGGAAGGAAAATACGGGCAAATCGTATTAATAAATACATTAGACTCGTCCGCATCCAGCCACTCCTTATAAAACTTTGAACCATGAAATTCCTCAGGACCAATGAGATCAGCGTGTAACACCGTTCGGCTCATCAGCCCTGAAACGGTAGAGTTTAAGCAGGCGCTAGGAATGAGATAGTCTTCTCTAGTCCCAAACATGCCTGCGCAGTTTCCCGGGTCAGCCAATACGGCAAGATCATCATTTAAACGAATACCATACTTCTCATAGAGGGTGTTGCAAGAATCAATCAGCACCCCACGGATAGCCCCTTTTCCTGTCCACCCATCCACAAACTGCAAATCAGCATCAAGTCCATGCTTCTGCAGAATGTAGAGTATCGCATTCTCATCTATCCCTTTTCCTCGAATAATAGAAATACTATAATGCGGCAAATCTACCTTGTATCTCTCAGCTATATAACGCTTAATCAGTATACCAATGGGTGTTCCTGCTCTAGCTAAAGAGACAAGCACCGTACTTAGTCCTCTTCTTGAGACAATCATCTCAGAAACAATGGCAACAGCTAAAGCAACCTTCTTAGCTGATTGCTGCAGCGTCTCATGAAACAAGTCGATATACTGCTCGGTAGGCTGATATTCAACGGGCAACATCTCAGAATAATGGACACCGGATTGAATAGCTTCCTCCCTTTCCTCTGTCGCCAGCTCCAGCGAAACGTCACTAAGATCCTTGAGCAGAAACGTAACATCTGACGGTGGATAGCTACCTAGCGGAACCGGTTCTGCTATTTTTTTGTCCATGACTTTATGATTACTTGTTCCCTTCATACTAGAGGCCTCCACTTCTTCCTTTAGGAGTCAGTACAATAAGATGCACTTTATGGCGGGCCAGTGTCTTCAGTATATCAAGCATGGGTTTCATTCGTTCATGCGGTACATCACGCTCAATCAGCACGAATATATCATCATACTGATCAGAATCCACATTATAAATAAAGTTTGTAATTTCCGGATCGCTAGCTGAAGGATATGCGGCAGCACTATGCACTCCGTAATCTGGTCGACGTTCAGGGTGGATTGGACTGCGAGTAGAGGACTGATATGAAATGCCTTCCCCCATCTCAGCCGCTATCCGCATAGGAAGGTACATAAATTCCCCTACACCCATCACTAGAGTCTTAGAATCTCCCCCTCGTAGTTCTCTTAGCTGAGCGGCTATCCGGGTTACCCCTACATCAAGACCATCATTATTCAGCGACTCCAGTCCGAAACGTCCGCTGTACTTCAAATAAGGAGACGAGTTGGTGTCACCATATGAATCTACGGATGTTGCCTGCAGACGTTCTAAACCGTCCACTACATAAGTAGTCACTACTTCGGATTCCACTGAAGACGATAACAAATCTTTGTCATTCCTAGCATTTAGCAAAGGCGTGCCTTTTACTTCAATACTTCCTTGAAGCAAACATAAGGACTTAATCCGAATCCCCAGTTCCTGTTCTAATTCGCTATAGGTATGAAGATTATTACCGCTCCTCCAATCCAAAATAGAAACGACTACGTATTCCTCCCGAGGGAATTTGGACTGAATATCACGGATCGTATTAATTGCTGTATTCCCTGTTGTAATCTCATCATCCACCAAAATAATCGGCTCAGTCCCTGATAATAGCTTAGTATTCAAGGCGTAACATAGATGGTCAACCGCATGTGAATGCTCTTCTTCAAAGCTAACAATGGACTCCAAATCGATGATATGTTCACGGGTAGTATGAATATATGATGCTGCATCGGCAAACATGTTGTACACACTGTGACCCAGCGCAGTTGCAGTCTCAGCAAAACCAATAAAGACAACAGGCCTAGGAAGAACTAATCTTGCCGCTAATAAATGCTCATAGGCTTCCTTGGCAGACTCAGGGTGCATCAGTCCGTGTACAGCTTTATCTAATAAATCTTCCATCCTATCATTATCCGCAGAATTACCGTTCATCTCCTGATATAACAGCAGCGCTAATGCAGCACCACTTAGCAGAGAGGTGTACGGATTAACAGGGATATGTTTACCAAGTACCTTGCTGACGAACAAAAAGGAGCGTTTCTTATTAATCCGGGCTGCCATGGAGAATAAAGTATCCACAGGCAAATGAAAGGGATTAGATGTTTCGGTAACTGTAACCTGCAGGTTCTCGACTATGTTATACGTGTGTAAATTCGTTTTCGGGTAATAATCCGACAAAATGCTGTTGTTCATGTAACACCCCGTATATTTGTGATCGTAGTAAAATCCGTTTTGCCCAGTTCAAATGCGGCTTAATCTCGTTCATCTTATTAGAATATTGACTCTTGAAGACTCCTAGGCTGCCATCGTTACTCTCTACGATACTGCAGGCGTCAACATATTCCTCGTGCATTACCGTGTACATGGCCTGAACAGGTCTGAGGTGTGAGGGATGTATAATCGTCTTGCCCAAGATTCCATTTTCTTTATCTAAAATCACTTCACGAATAAGCCCATCCATGCTGCTAGAAATGTAACTATTTCGCATGTCGCGGCCGTTTTTACCATAGGTGTCCTCAAACGGAGTCTGCCGTAGCTGTGGTCTGAGCACCCGATGCCCTTTATTCGCAAAATATTCCCAGACTGGTCCGGAAATTACATACCCTTCTTCCACTCTGCCAAAAATATTAATAATATCCGATATGCAGTCTCGAATAGGGGTAAGATCATAAATACTAATATCAGGACTACGGCGCAGTCCGAATAAACTTGAGAAGTCTGTTGCTCCAATTCTAACGTTCAACACATATTCGCGGTAGTTGCCTAGCAAATTACGAATAGATAAAAGACTATCTACCCGGCTCTCCCGGTAAATAATAGGCGCACTTTCCAGGATTGGCATGCCATAAAGCACTGGGTCTGAGTAACTGCGCGTTCTATTGTAATCGGCTATCGCCTCGAAATATTGGATTCCGTTGTCGACCGAAAACTTAGGGAAAACAAACCCTGTTAACATCGTAACCAAAGATCCTAACCGAAAAATCAGCTGCTGTAACTGCTCCGGGTTACGAACTCGGATGAAGAGAAGCGGAAGACTATCACTCCCGCTTGGCTCGTTCTCCTCATATGCGGCGAGAAAAATAAGATGCTGAATGAGAGACTCCTCTGCATGGTCAACCTCGTTATCTCCGATCGCATCCTCCAGATCAATAATAACGGTTACAAGTCCTGCACTTTTAAGCTTCAAAATGTCTTCGGGAACACTAGCACGAGTTGCTGGCATATAAAGGGCAGCTCCAACAGCATGAGCCAGCAAATCTTTACTCGTAGTATTATGGTTAAATGAAATCGGTGGATTATAAAATAAGGCTATTTCTTGTTCTTTCGTCAGGTAATCGAAGTATCTCAAGATGGTTCCCCCTTATAGTTTTGCGAAGCCAAGCAAAACAAGCGCAGGCCTCTCCTATAGAGAGTGGCAGAACCAGCTATACCCTATCCGGTTCTCTCATATATAAGTGAAGGCCTACGCTATAAACATATACGATTACCTGAAAGCAGCAGTGTTCAACTAGCTTTGAAATCAAGCATTTCTATGGGCTTCTTTTTTCTTACGCAGTACGCTGTAAAGGATCGTACCACCGAATACAAGAATAATGATTGAAAAGAATAATACATGTGGCATTTCGTACCCAAAAGCGCCCGCGAGCATTTTACCAGCAATAATGGCAATAAGCGCAAAAGCGGCACGCTCGAGTTCCGGAATTTTATCAATAAGCTTTAAGAATAATTGCGCTACTCCCCGCATCATCAGAACGCCTATGATTCCGCCCATAAAGAGCACCCAAACCTGGTTACTAACACCAAATGCAGCAATAACACTATCAATACTAAAAGCAATATCCATTAATTCAACAAGGAGAACCGTCTTCCAAAAAGAGAACCCCTTATTCTCGATCTTCTCATCGCCACCGCCCTTAAATAACCCGCCATAAGCGATATAAAAGAGATAGGCTGCACCAAGAACCTTAACCAACATGAATTTAATAAGAAATGTCCCTAGACCGATAGCTAAAAATCTGAATACATAAGCTCCTATAATACCGTAAAAGAGCGCACTCTTCTGTTGTTCTTTAGGTAAATGCTTAACCATGACGGCGAGAACAAGCGCATTGTCTGCTGAGAGCAGTCCCTCTAGCAGAACTAAGCTACCAATAATGCCCCAGCTAACCGGGTCTGAGAGCGTACCTACCACATCGCTCCATGAGAAAAAATGACCGTAGTTCTCACTAATATTCCTAAAAAAATCAGCGAACCAATCCATTACACTTGCGCCTCCGAAAAAATCGTCTATTTACTGCCAGCAACCCAGCGCAGTCCCCAACCATATGCCTCATCAATCTCCCGATGACCACTGTAATATTGGACCAGCCGTTCAACACTGAATGTCTCGTTATTCACATTCCGAAATAACGCGATGGCACACATGCCTTTGCGGTTGTTATGCTCGTCCAAATTGACAATAATATCGGGGCCATCACTCTGGGTAATCGTGACAACACCGTCAGCTTCTGACCAATTGGTAACACCCTTATAAATAAAAGAAAAAATTAGAATCCGTTCAATATCAGCAATTTTGCTGCCATTAATCCGCAGATTCTCACCGGTTGTTACAGAGCCTGTCCGGTCATCTCCATCAAGCATGACATAAGGAGGTTGGTTCAATGAGCCAAAAGCATTGCCCAGCGCCTGAACTACTCCCTTACTGCCATTCTTCAACTCATATAGACAAGCAAGATCTAAATCCACACCATTTTTACGATTAAATAGCCCTCCACCCTGCTTCTGATTCCAGTTAAGGTTAATTAGCAATTCGCCCAAACCACCAGCTGATTTCTTCAGGTTGATCGAATCGCCTTTTTTCTTCAGTTCGATCTTCTTCAGGTTGAGATTGACCGGAGGGGGTGTTACAGGTGAAGGCGCAGCTGCAGGAGGAGGTGGAAACTGAATCTTATGCTCCGCTACCGGCGCTGATTGACGTTTAAGCTCTGGCTGCGGCGGAGCAGCAGGCTTAGGCACTGGTATTGGTATTGGTGTCGGTGCCGGTTCATCGTTCGCTTCTATCCCAAAGTTCCTACACAGTTCCTGTAGACCACCAGCAAAACCCGCGGCAATGGCGCTGAATTTCCATTCACCGTTATATCTATATAATTCTCCTACCACAACAGCCGTTTCCACGGAGAAATGATTTTCAAGATCACATCGGAGAAGCTCCGCACCTGTTACTTGATTCAGAATCCGAAAATAGGCCTGATTTACCTGCCTAAAACTTTGACCTCGCTTCTCGCCATCATAAATGGTAAGTGTAAACGCGAGTTTCATCATATCAGAAGGAACTTTGTTTAGTTCCACGTCAAATTGCTTGAGGCTGTTTGATGTAGGCATTTCCTTATATCTGATATAAGGTGTAGACGGATTATTATAAAATATCAAATCCTCATCTTTGCTTACTTTACCTTGCGCTCCAAGCAGAAAAGCAGAAGTATCAATCTCAAGTGAAGATGGCGATTGCCAGCCAATCTCTACGATAAGAGAATCAAGTCCAGGATTCCCTTTAGTTAAATCAACCTTTTGTCCTTTGACAACTGTAATACCCATTCTTACACCACCTTTATAAATGGAGCAAGCATAAACGCCTTCGGCGTCCTTATAAGGACGGCAAGCGTTTAAGCGAGAAATATAAGACATAATGTATCGTGTGAAACTTATATTTTCTTATATTTTTAAATAACTCCACAAAGTGGAGTTTATACTTCGAGACCCATTCCATTTCCTTTGTGAGGCAATCCATAAAGAATTAAAAAAAGGGCAGGATCGGTGATGACCCCGCCCGGAAGATGCTATTGCGCGTCCAGCCCATAATTTTTACACAATGCGCTAAGGCCGCCGCCAAAACCACTACCTACTGCCTGGAATTTCCAATCCGCACCATTGCGGTAGAATTCGCAGAATACAACTGCCGTCTCTGTTGAGAAATCTTCACCCAGGTCGAAACGGAGTACTTCACGATCTGTGGAAGCATCCACAACACGTACGAAAGCATTGGAGACTTGTCCAAAGTTCTGTGCACGAGTTTCGTAATCATAAATCGTTACGGTAATACCAATACGCTGAATATGGGCAGGGACTTTGCTAAAATCAACGATAATTTGCTCGTCATCTCCGTCGCCTTCTCCTGTACGGTTATCTCCCGTGTAGACTACAGAGCCTGCGCCACCATTTGGGTTGTTATAGAATACAAAATCATCTGTACCTTTAGCTTTGCCGTCTTCATGAAGCAGAAACGCTGAAGCATCGAGGTCAAAATCTTGACCTCCACTATACTTATTAGTGTCCCAGCCCAATCCAACTACTACCTTTGTCAGACCTGGATTAGTCTTGGTAAGATCAATCCGCTGTCCTTTGGAAAGACTGATCGTCACTGACATAACCTTCTTTCATGAGTGGATTCAGTTCACTGTGTACTACAAGATTTATTGCAAGCCGTAATCGCGAGTCAAACCGCTCAAGCCGTCTTTGTAGCCGCTACCGATTGCATTGAACTTCCACTCTGCACCATGACGGTACAATTCACCGACAACAACGCCAGTTTCAATAGAGAAGTCTTCACCCAAATCGAAACGGATTAGTTCTTCATTGTTCAAATCATTTACGATACGCACATAAGAACGAGAAACTTGACCAAAGTTTTGGCTTCTTGTTTCAGCTTCATAAATTGTAATAGTAAAAGCTACCTTTTCTACATCCGCTGGGATACTCAAAAGATCCACTTGAATCTGCTCATCATCACCATCGCCGTCACCTGTACGGTTATCACCTGTATGAACAACAGAAGCGTTCTCGTTCTGTTTATTATTGAAGTAAATGAAGTTGGTTTCTTTTTCAACTTTGCTGTTCGCATTAGTCAAGAAAACGGAAACGTCCAAGTCGAAATCTTTACCGCCGTCATATTTATTAGTGTCCCAACCAAGACCTACTGTGATTTTGGATAGACCTGGATTTGTTTTTGTTAAATCGATCTTTTGACCTTTAGATAGATTAATTGCCATGATAACATTCCTCTTTTCTTTTATTTGGATTATACGTAGCGTTCTGCCAGTTGATTGATATGTGCCGCGTGACTACCCTCACCAATTGCGGCGAACTTCCACTCTCCACCTTGACGGTAAAGTTCCCCACAAATAAGCGCTGTATAGCCATTGTAATTATCAGATAGGTTGAAACGGATTAGCTCATTGTTGCCTACAGCGTTCATCACACGGATATAAGCTGATTTAATCAATCCGAAATCCTGTTTACGGTTCGTGGCATCATAAATATTCACAACTACCAGAACCTTGTGTACATCGGAAGGAATGGCATTCAGGTTCACCATGATTTGCTCATCGTCTCCATCACCATCACCCGTGAGATTATCTCCGGAGTGAATGACAGAGTTACAAGGACTTTGCTTGTTATGGAAGCACACCAGGTTACCCTTCTTAACTAGCTTACCATTCTCGTTCAGCATCAGTGCTGAAGCGTCACAGTCCACGTTGGCCTGTTTCTTCACACCGAAGAATCCTCGAGCTGGCTCAGCCGGATCCCAACCTAAACCTACAATTACGTTAGATAAGCCTGCATTACCTTTTGTGAGATCAATCTTCTGACCTTTTACCAGATTAATTCCAGCCAACTTTACGTACCTCCATTCTCTAAAAAGAATCACCATCTATTAGTCTAGCTTTTGGATGTTATATGAGTGATACGCTAAAGAACTAAATACGTTTCATCCGAACTCATGTATATGGTATTACATCATTTATAAACTGAATTCACCAGGGTTTAATCCCAAGACACCGCAAATATGCCGCACAACTGCTTTTTCATTGTCATCAAAATCACCATCAGCTGATCCAATAGCTGAGCACACACCCACAATTACACGTCCCACATCTGGTTTACCGGTAAACTTACCGATTGCTTTCAGTGCTTCCTGCTTACCGATTTCTGGTGAGAACTCAAAGTTACTTACATAAAAGTTGAACTGGGTAATGACATCTCTCATGTCAAACACCTTAAGCTCATTACTCATATTCATGTAACCAGCCATTTTATTCTTTTCAGCTTCTTCTATTTTACCGTCGGCAGCAGCAACCAAGGCGCAGCCCGCAACTACCGCATTCATGAAATCTTTATTTTTGAATTTCTTTACTTGTTCTGTTAGTCCGTTTTTGGTTGTGTTCAACCAGTTTTTAAATGTGCTCATCGTTTTCTCCTTCTATCACTGCAAGATTATGATAACAAAAGATATCCCAGAGCCTCCTCTCCACGTATCCGACAGAATTTTCATAGTAGATCCCTGAATCACGGTTTACTCTTCTAATATACCTGATAAAATATCAATATTCTACTTTTCCAGACTTTTACAGCACTTTTGATAGAAAAGATTGTGTCCGATCTTGCACAGGAATTCCGAACAATTGCTCCTCTGTTCAAAGAACCCCCGTATTTCTCGTTGAAACACCAAAAAAGGCACTGCCAGAGATTCTAACCTCTCTAGCAATGCCTTTAGCACATTTAACTGTGAATTCTTTTAAAGAATGATGTCCCCATCATAAGAACCAATCATTTTGTACAGATCCGGCCGGCGATCACGGAAGACGCCCCACTCGATCCGTCCGACTTCCAAAGCATCCAGATCAAATTCGCTCACTATTACAGCTTGCTCGTCCCGGCCTGCTTCAACAATTTTATTGCCTTGCGGTCCCGCAATGAACGAAGAGCCGTAGAAATTAATACTAGAATCTTCATCAATTTCTTCACCGATACGGTTGGAGGCAACGACTGGAATAAGGTTAGCCGCTGCATGCCCAAGCATACAAGTCTGCCAATGATCTTTAGAGTCGATCGATCCATCCTGCGGTTCTGATCCGATAGCGGTTGGATAGAACAGAATTTCTGCTCCCATCAGGCTCATCACTCTAGCCGCTTCCGGGTACCACTGATCCCAGCAAATCCCTACACCAATCTTGGCATAGCGAGTGTTCCATACTTTAAAGCCAGTATCTCCCGGATTGAAGTAGAATTTCTCTTCATACCCTGGGCCATCTGGAATATGGCTCTTGCGGTATTTGCCCAGTATCGTTCCATCGGCATCGATTACAGCTAGTGAATTGTAACGTGCGTAGTTCTTTTTCTCATAAAAACTGATTGGCAGCACCACTTGCAGTTCCTTGGCTATTGCTGTGAAATGATTAATCGCTTTGTTATGCTCAAGCTCTGTTGCATATGCGTAATAATCAGCCTTCTCTTTCTGACAGAAATACGGAGTCTCGAACAGCTCCTGCAGCAAAATAATTTGTGCTCCCTGTGCCGCCGCTTCTCTGACCAATGTTTCAGCTTTGCTGATATTCTCATCAATATTGCTGGAACAGCTCATTTGCGTCGCAGCTACTTTTACATTTCTCAAGAATCTGTCCTCCTTATATATAAATGTCCCTTTGGACGTTTAGTTTCCTTCAATTATTGCTGAGCAGGCATTTGCTGCGTAGTGCAGTGAACGTTCCCGCCCTCGGTGATGACCGCCATACCGTTAACTGTACGAATCTTACGTTCCGGGAACATACCAGCCAGTACTTCCTCGGCAAGTTTATCTGTTTCCACCGCGGTACCGCCAAACACAGGCAATATAATTCCACCATTTACGAAATAGAAGTTCAAATAACTGAGCGTCAGACGGCTGCCGTCATGATCCACCCGTGGTGGTTGCTGAATTTTGATGATCTCCAGCTTACGCCCTTTGGCATCTTTGGCATTCTCCAGAATACGAAGATTCTCCTGTGTAATCTCAAAATTCTCGTCCTGCGGATCCTCACAGACCTGAATAATGACTTTACCTGGAGCAGCGAAGCAAGCGATATTATCCACATGACCATCGGTTTCATCACCACTTAGACCACGCTTAAGCCAGATAATAGTTTCTGTACCTGTATAATTGCGCACGTACTCTTCAATATTCTCGCGCTTCAAATCCGGGTTGCGGTTCGTATTGAGCAGACATTCTTCTGTAGTAATCAAGGTGCCTTCTCCATCCGTATGGATCGAGCCGCCTTCCATCACAAGCGGCGCATCAAAGCGTGTCACTTGTGTGTGTTCGAGAATCTGTGGAGCTACCTCATCATCCAAATCCCAAGGTGAATATTTACCGCCCCAGGCATTAAACTTCCAGTTCACGCCTGCTAGAACGCCGTTTTTATTAACAACAAAGGTAGGCCCGTTATCACGCAACCAAGCATCGCTATGCTTTATAGGTAGTAGCGTTACATTCGGTCCGCTGACCAGACGTTCTACCTTTTCCACGTCCTCCGGGTTAACGATAACCGTAATCGGTTCAAACTCGGCAATAGCTGTAATAATGTCAGCATAACCTTGGCATACCGACTCGTGGTTGTCCGGGAAACACATAGATTCCTGCACCGGCCAGGAGATAAAAGTACGTTCATGCTTGCCCCATTCCGGTGGCATTGTATAGTTCAAATCTTTAGGATTCATGTGTTAACTACCTTTACTATTATATTTGGAGCCAGCCCTGCCCTAAAACTCCTACCTCATCATACAATAATATGTTCTAGTGCTCAATTCCCTAGAACACTAATAATGTTGGAAGGAATTCGGGTCACATGTAATCTGACTGAGCTTATAGTGTAATCCTTTTTACCACATCGCCCTCAAAATCCTTAACGATGAATTCTCCACCCTCAAGGATACCATAGGAATTCGGATTATTCTCTTTAGGCAGCGATATCGAGCCGGGATTCAGCACGTATACGCCCTCTTTTACATCCGCAACCGGAAGATGGGTATGCCCCTGAATAAAGATATCATTCTCAGATAGTGCCGGTAAATTCTCAATACTAAAGCCATGACCGTGTGTAACATAGATTCGTCTGCCTTCATGCAGGAGCATCACATAATCGCCCATCATCGGAAACTGCAGCAGCATCTGGTCTACCTCAGCATCGCAGTTACCACGTACTGCCGTTATAGGCTTCTTTTTGTTATATTCATTCAGTTTATTAGCAACTCCCTGCGGGTCATAACCCTTCGGCAGTGGATTTCTGGGACCGTGATATAAAAAGTCTCCTACGATTACAAGACTGTCTGGCTGTTCTTCCTCCACCTTTTCCAAAGCCCGTTCTAACCAGAATAAAGAACCGTGAATATCGGAAATAAACATTAGCTTCATCATGTATTCTCCTTTTCGACTTAAATAGATCTTGTGCTTAGGTTTCAATTTTAACCTTGAATAGGCAAACAACGCAAAAGCGGACGTTCCTCCAAAAGGAACGCCCTGCCCTATATGCCTCTATTCTCACGGCAAATTCGATGATCCCATCAAGAATCGGTCCACTTCGCGGGCTGTCTGACGCCCCTCATCAATGGCCCAAACGACAAGGCTTTGGCCGCGGCGCATATCACCTGCTGTGAATACCGCCTCTACATTGGTCGCTTGTGCTCCGAACTCCGCCTTGGCATTTCCGCGCTCATCACGTGCCACCCCAAGCTCACCTAGCACAATCTCTTCGGGCCCTGTGAATCCTAATGCGAGTAGTACCAGCTGTGCCTTTAGAACTTCTTCACTGCCTGGTACTTCAACCGGAACTATCCGTCCCTGTTCATTGCGAGTCCACTCAATGCGCACGGTATGCAGCTCCTGCACATGTCCACCATCGTCACCAACAAAACGTTTCGTCGAAACGAGATAACGACGTGGATCTTCCTTATACAGTGAAGCCGCTTCTTTTTGGCCATAGTCCACCTTAAGAACCTTTGGCCATTCTGGCCACGGATTGCTAGGCTGACGGGTCAGTGGAGCTTGTGGCATAATCTCAAGCTGGATCACACTACGACAGCTGTGGCGGATCGACGTAGCTACACAGTCTGTGCCAGTATCCCCGCCACCGATTACAACTACATCCTTCTCTGCCGCAGACAAGTATTCACCATCAGCAAGCTCTGAGTCCAGTAAGCTCTTAGTATTCAGTGTCAGAAATTCCATCGCCTGATGAATGCCCCGCAGCTCACGACCCTCTATAGGAAGCTCCCGTGCCTGCGTAGACCCACCACACAAGACAACAGCATCGTGCTCCGCCTTGAGTTGTGACGCCGAGATATCTCTCCCAATCTCTGTACGAGTTACGAATGTAATGCCTTCAGCCGTCAGCAGGTCTACTCGGCGCTGAACTGTCTTCTTATCCAGCTTCATGTTCGGAATACCATACGTCAACAAACCACCAATCCGATCTGCCCGTTCATACACGGTCACCGTATGCCCCGCTTTGTTAAGCTGAGCTGCACAGGCAAGACCTGCTGGACCCGAGCCCACTACAGCTACCTTTTTACCTGTGCGAGTAAGCGGTGGCTCAGGAACAATCCAACCTTCTTCAAAACCTCTATCTACAATCGACTTTTCAATCGACTTTATCGTTACGGGCTTGCCGTTCATCCCTACTGTACAAGAACCTTCACAAGGTGCTGGACACACACGTCCAGTAAATTCAGGGAAGTTATTGGTCTTATGCAGACGTTTCAGTGCAACCTCCCAGTTCCCACGATAAACCATATCATTCCATTCAGGAATCAAGTTGTGCAGAGGGCAGCCGGAAGCCATACCAGACAACAGACGTCCTACATGACAAAATGGCGTACCACAGTCCATACAACGCGCGCCTTGCTCGCGCAGATTCTCTTCATCCATAGGAATCGAGAATTCATCCCAATTCTTAATCCGCTCAAGCGCCTCACACTCCGAAGGCGTCTGCCGTTCAAATTCCAAAAATCCGGTTGCTTTCCCCATCTCTCTCATCCTCTCTAAATATCCCCACAGATATATACTTCCTAAACCGTTAAAAAAGAAAAGTACGCGCTATGTTTGTCTGCTGCCAAGCCTATGCCACTCTAAAGCGCCAAAGTAAATGCCTTCATATTAACATCCAATATCATCATCGAAAATGAGTAATGTCACCTTTTTATGTAAAATGAAACAATCAAATTAAGAAAATGGAAAAACAAAAAAAGCACACAGAGTACTGTACCTTAATTAGGGTACGTTATTCCGCATGCTTTTTAATAATGATCTTGTAAAAGACTAATTATTTCGCCGTCAGGACTACTGTCCCAATCCCATTTACAGTTAGCTTATTTCCAGTCAGCTCCTGCGTAAGATCAGCCCCGAAGATGGTCTTCCATGCTCCAAGCTGCGGCAGAACCACAGTGGTCTGTTCAGCATTCGCATTAAAAAGAACATAAATATGCTTCGCTTCATCTCCTCCAGCATGGCCACGTAGCGTGTAAGCTACTGCACTTGCCGGTGCTTTTTCAAAAACCAAATGGTTCCGAATGTCCGTTGCTGTTCGCATACGGAAGGCCGGGTGAGCTTTACGCAATTCGATTAACTGTTTCATATACGCCACATCTTCCTGATGCGCGGCGCACAATTCCCAGTCCATACGATTGATCTCAACCGAAGACTTATAGCTGTTCTCCACCCCGTCCTTCGTACGCATAAACTCCTGCCCTGCATGGATAAAAGGAATCCCCTGACTCATGAACACTATCGCAGAAGCTAGTCTGTGCATGGAACGGCGCTGAGTAACCGTCTCACCCTCGGCGGACAATACGATTTTATCCCATAAGGTATGATTATCATGACACTCCACATAATTAACGTTTTGCTGAGGCTCCTCGGCAAATTGCTTAATTCCTGGGCTGAAGTCAATTCCTCCCGCAATCCCCGCCTTGATCGCAGGCTCCAGACCCATCATTCCACTGATGAAGCCCGGCTGATCGTACAAAAAGATATTTCCTTTAATAGCATCCCTGAAATCATCATTAAAATGTCCGATTCCCGGCATAAGGGAGGCATTCTTCTGATGAGCGAGCCGTTCCATCGGTAGCTCAGTCCCCATCATCCAGCCTTCACCGATCGTCATGATAGACGGATCTATTCCATCCAGACGCCGCCGGGTTTCCCGCATCGTATCGACATCCATCAAGCCCATCAAATCAAAGCGGAAGCCGTCGATATGGTACTCTTTAGCCCAATAGACCACGGACTCCACAATGAAGCGGGACATCATCAAGCGTTCTGTAGCCACGTCATTCCCACAACCCGACCCATTCGACAGGCTTCCGTCTTGTTTATAACGCAAATAATAGCCAGGAACCAGTTTAGTGAAATTCACGCGATATCCGTCGTACACATGGTTGTAAACAACATCCATAATGACGCGGAGTCCACGATCATGAAGCGCTTGAATCATTGTTTTTAGTTCTTGAATACGTAGTCCGGGCACATAAGGATCCGTAGCATAGGAGCCTTCAGGAGCATTGTAGTTCTTCGGATCATAACCCCAGTTAAAATGAGGCTCATCCAGCTTCGTCTCATCTACACTCTCTGTAGAATAATCATAAATAGGCAATAGCTGCACGTGGGTTACACCGAGATCTGCGATATGATCGAGTCCGGTGAGAATGCCCTCTGGTCCGCGGGTTCCTTCTTCCGCCAAAGCGAGATATTGACCCTTATGAGCCATACCGCTTGCTGGATGAATGGATAAGTCACGCAAATGAAGCTCATAAATAATAGCGTCTACAGGATCCTCAAACGACGGCTTATCTTCCGTCCACCGCTCAGGGTCCGTCTTGCGCAAATCTAGAATAGCACCTCTGTCCCCATTCACGCCGACAGCACGCGCGTAAGGATCAGCTGCTTCATTCCACTGTTCACCTAGACGCACTCGGTAGGTATAGAACTTGCCATCTAAATCACCGTCAACCGTAGCTCTCCACGTTCCCCGAATATCGCGAATCATAGCATATTTGGACCCCGCAGCTCCCTGCCATGAATCATAAATTACTAGCTCTGCCTCCTGAGCCGTAGGGGCCCACAAGCAAAATGATGAACAGGCCGATGAATATGTAAGTCCGAGATCATCCCCGTCATAACTAAACAACTGATCAAACTCCTGAGCGAATACGGAAATCCCTTTAGTAGTCGCAGGATCACCATAATAAATCGGTTCCTTCATTTCCTTTTGTACGGACAAAGCACCTATCCCCTTTTCCAGTTATTAACTGGATTATAGTATGATCCTCGAATTTGTGCAAACGTTTGGACTCAAAATAACCAGATCATTTTTCCAGGGTAATTGCATAGCTAAATCACGATTAACTAGGCGTTTCTAAGATATTCATTCCCACCATCGTAATGATGTCTTTATTTGCATAATATGGGATGCGGCGTTCTTTACAAAGAGCAATCCTTCCATCCTTATACCTCACACCATTATCCTGAACGATGAGGATTGGACGATCCCCGTTATCAGGTACTTCATATCCTATTCCTAATACCCAATGGTAATCGTAAGCAAAATTCCCTCTCCACCGAAAATTAAACCATTTATCAAATTTAACAGCTACTGGCCGACCTGCATCAATCTCCACTTTATACACATCGAAATCGTTAAAAGTAGAGACAGAAAGCTTATGTCCCCCTTTTGGCGATATTGAAGAGTGGATATAAGCTGTGATCCCCTTTACAAAACTACGTGTACTCATCCCCAAAGGGGTACCTCCGTGATGACTGTATATGTAATTAATATGAGCTGCTTTAGAGTGAAAATGACCTTTGCCACGAATAAAGTCCATTCCTAGCTGGGTATTCCAATACTCGGTTAAAGCTGCCAGCGTAGCTGGTCCACATGCAGAAGACGGGGATGAAACCCCAGCCTCCCACTGTGTGTATGGATCTACCGATAGTTTGTTACTAAGACTGGAGTTTCTATGTCTCATCAGGATGGTTCTCCCTTTGAAGAGTTCGGCTTAGAAGCTGAAAGGGCAGGGCCTTCCGGAAGTAAAATCACATTTTCACCAACATCCATAGATCCCTCTGAATTAGATCGTGATTCCATTTCCTGTGCAGGCTTCTGCTCTGCCTGAGCAATATCTTCCTCTTCGCCCTCATATTTGTTTTCAGGATTAATCTGTAGTGTGAAATAGAAATTAGAGCCGTTTCCTTCGCTACTCTCCACCGCAATGGCTCCGCCCATCAGCTCGACAAGCTTCTTGCAAATGGCTAGTCCTAACCCCGTCCCGGCATACTTACGATTAAACGAGGAGTGCAGCTGGTAGAATGATTGAAACAGCTGATGCTGCTTTTCTAAAGGAATACCTATCCCCGTGTCTCTGACATTAAACTTCAAAGTAGATTTCTTTGAAACCACGGACAATTTTTGCTCCACATAAATACAGACTTTACCTCGGTCAGTAAATTTAATCGCATTGCTGACCAGATTAACCAATACCTGACGTAATCGTCCTGCATCTCCCATAATGAACGTAGGAACTCCTGGTGCCATGCTGTAAGACAGCTCAAGATTTTTTTCCAAAGCCTTAGCCATAAACAGATCCGTTACACTGTCCAGTACCTCTCGAAGATGTACGGGCTCATGTACGATCATCATTTTTCCGGCCTCAATTTTACTGTAATCGAGAATTTCATTCAGAATATATAGAAGAGAGCTACTGCTCTCCTTAATAATATTTGTGTACTCACGTTGTTCTTCATCTAGTTCCGTCTCTGCAAGCAGATCAGTCATCCCCACAATGCCGTTCATAGGCGTGCGTATTTCATGGCTCATAATGGCTAGAAACTCTGATTTAGCCTGGTCTGCTTTTTCCGCAGATTCCTTCGCCCGAATGATCTCCTTCTCATCTGTAATATCCCTGAAGACGACTACAACCCCCTTAGGTTCACCTTTATCAAAAAGAGGGGTTACTTGGTACTCCGCAAGAAAGCTTGTACCATCTTTACGCCATAAGACTGCATCCTTGCTCTGGTAAGATCCCCCTGACCTAATGGCTTTGATAAGTGGCGACTCCTCTGGCCGGTAATGTATCCCATCAAGCGCTGTCTGCTGAATATGATCTAGATAGGAATGACCCATGATCTCATCATGTTCATAGCCGAGCATATGCAAACCAGCAGGGTTGATGAAGGTCACCTTCTCCTCCATATCCAGTCCAAAAATACCCTCAGATACTGCATTTAATATAAGGGTGTACTCATTGCTTAGCTTCTCAATTTGTTCTGTATATCTTATACGTTCCGTAATGTCACGGGAAATACCATATACACCAACCACTTGATCGTCTACAATGATCGGAATATTAGTGGTATTAATCTCTACAAGATGGCCTTCTTTATGAATAAGCGTCAGATCATAGCTTTGGGGATAGCCCTTAGCAGCTAAGTTAAAATGATACAGCGTCTTCTCCATGTCCTTCTCATGCACAACGGGACCAAAGTACATTCCGATCAGTTCTTCCAGCGAATACCCGGTCAGCTTCTCCAGATTCGCATTGGCTGTTAAATAATCCCCTTGTAAATTCATTGAGTACACAGCAGAGGGATTATATTCAAATAAGGATTTATAGCGCTGTTCATTCTCCTGAAGCTTGAATTCGAACTGTTTGCGCTCTTCAACTGCATGACGCGAGATTAAATCCAGCGAATTCTCGGACATCAATCTATAATTACGTTCACTTTGATAAATCTGTTCCTCTAGATCTCGTTGATCTGCCATTTGTTGATCTGCAATCTTTCGGTCCGTAATATCTTCGGCGTACACAATAATACATGAAGGGGCTTGTCCTGCTGTTACAAATCCTGAGAATGTCAGGGAAAGCCATACCGGTTGATCCCCTTTGTAAAAGCATTCTTCCTTCTTCCAGCTCCCTGCTGGAGAATTCTGAAGCTCGTCCATCACCAATCTATAGGAAAGCTCTTTCGAAGACGTCTGTCTATTTTCCATTTCTGCAAAAATAGCCCCAGCAAGAAACTCAGCTTCCGTAAAGCCAAGTAAATTGCAAAAAGCCGGATTGACCTTCAGCCAGTTGCCCTTACCATCGTTTAAAGACAGTACGGCTATTCCCTCTGGGGACCTCATAAATGCATGTTCCAACATTGTGCTATATTCTACCGCGTTATCCATCTACGCCAGACCTCCTTTGTTGCGAACGTTGCATCCTTTATTCCATCCTAAGTTCAGTATACGATAAGAGAAGTGAGTATAGAAATGCCCTGCGTATTATTTTGAATAGGGAATAGTTTAATTTTAAATATTGACTGGATGGACTGAGGCAAACTATTATTAAACATAATAATATCGTTCGTGACCTATTACGCTGGAAGCACCCGTAATAAAGGCTTTTGCCTTTACTACGGGTGCTTTTTTTGTTGCCATTAGGTAACGACAATAGGAGGAGAATAAATGAAAATATTTAAGTCAGTGCCCTTTCTACTGCTTACGATCCTGCTACTGCTAAGCACATCATCAGGAGCTATTGCTGCATCTACAACAGAAATAACCCCCTCTGTTAAAGCGGCTTTTGATCTGACGGCCGCAACGGCAGATGGTCCTGCCAGGGTTAAGCTGACTTCTCTTTACAATGATTTATCCACCTTAAAGCTGCAGTATGATCAGCGCGAGGAGCAAATCCGAATCCTTCACTACAATAATGAGCAATCGCTAGTTGTGGTTCGTCAACAAATTAAAGGGATTGATCTTGAAGCAGTGACCCGATTGGAGGCCTCCGTTAAGAGTAGCAAGCAGCGCTATCAGCCCTTATTTGACCAGTATAGTGCACTTAACAAGCGAATTAGTATCGCCAAGTCACTTAAGGACAAGACCTTGAATACCGTACTGCGTGCCCAAAGTGATGCTATGAAGATCTTGGTTCAGTTGGCACGCCAAGAGATCAGTGACAAGCAGAATCAGCTGAACGCCGCGAAAAAGAACCGTTCCCAAAAGATAGCCGAAGCGCGTAAAACCTTGTCTGGCATTGAAAGTCCTCAAATCACGATCAAATCTAACAAGAGCGTGATCACCTCGTTAAACAAACGTGTCTCAGCAGATTGGACTGACTTTAAAGCAGCGATTCGCAAACAAAACCTTACCCTAACCACCCAGTCCTTAGGTGCCCTGGTCTCCGGTTACCGTCAGATCGCAACCCATAAGCAAAAAATAATTGAGCTCGAACAAAAGGTTTCCCTTGTTATTGCGAATACGAAGAAGCAAATCAGTTAGCGGACTTCTTCTTCTCATTTGCTCTGCGGTAAGCCATCACTTTGCGGTACATGCTTTTATTAGAGAGATGTTTGAAAATATATGGATCTGGACTCGTATTCACTTCAATAATCCAAGGCGTCATGTGGTTATCTAATCCTACATCTACACCAATCTGTTTAAAGCCAGGATATTTCTTATGGTAGAAACGTCCGGTATCCTCACCTAGCTTTCGCAATATCTTAAGCATCTGAGCTTGCTGAGCATCGTTCAAATAAGGCGACAGCAGCTTCTCCATAGACATTAGCGTACCACCGTTATGATAATTGGTAACAATCTTGCCTTTCTCAGCTACTCGGCCAATCAATCCGGTAGTTTCCCATTTGCCACGCGGACTGAGCTGGACCATCACACGGATATCAAAACGATGCTTTCCATGCTTTAGCAAAACAATCCCTCTCTGAATCAAGTAACTGCGTCCGCGTGTCGCTTTCTTAAGGGATGAATAAAAGGTGTCATAGGCTCCAAAGGTTTTTATCTTTGTTCCACTTTGGTATTTGTATTCTGTTCCATGAGAATCCTTACTCTGTTCAACCTTCATTACACCATTACCATAGGTGCCATGTTCCGGCTTAACGTAAATCATCCCATATTTCAAGAGCATCGTTCTTAAGTTTGCTTTACTAAACTTCACTGTTTCTGGAATGAGCGGTGAAATCTCGGAACTTTGCATAAGCACCTTGGTTTTAATCCATTTGCTGGTCAACGCAGACTTTAACTTCGTTCCCAATTGCCCTCTCCCCTGTCACTAAATAATGATCACAGCCTTGCTTAACCTTAGTATTTTATGCTCCGACTATATGAATGGAATGGGTTGAACGCCCTCTCCGCTCTCAGATGTATCTCTAGATACTCAAGCTGCATATGGTGGGAAGAGGATAACCATTAGCGGATCAGAGGAGGCATGAACCATGCATATTTGTATTATTGCGCCGGAACGTCTCCCGGTTCCAGGAGACGGGTCAGTAGAAATCTGCATTTGGGCCATTGCCAGAAGGCTGGCTGAGAAACATAGGGTTACCATTGTGAGCCGCAGAGCGCCGGGACTGCCCGATGCTTCCATATTGGAGCAGGTCAGAATCATTCGGTTACCCGCAAGTACTCCCGTTCATTATCGTACTTCGGTGTTAGACTACATTCAGAATGAGTCATTTGATATAGTTCAGATCGATAATCGCCCCCATCTTATGTCTGCTGTAAAGAAACGGCTCCCTCATCTTCCGGTATTTCTATTTCTGCATTCTCTTACATTCACACCGGACACAGTTAAGACTGCTAGAGCCTTGGCTAGAGCAGATCTGATTATTGCGAACAGCCACTCTCTACAGCGAAGACTAACCCGTCGCTTCCCTCAATTAAACAATGAAATCCGTATTGTCCTGCTCGGAGCAGATCTTGATCGATTCATTCCTGTAGGGCTACAGGAAAAATACCATCTTCGGAAACTTTACAGACTCCCGAGGGTCTTTACCGTCTTATTCGTCGGTCGAGTCATTCCCCGCAAAGGGGTGCCCGTATTGATACGTGCTATGTACCATTTAAATAAGCACCTTCCTGCTCATCTTGTAATTGCAGGCAAAGGGAAACCGTCATATTTGCGACAGCTGAAGCTACTTGCACAGCGACTAGGCGTATCCGTTTCCTTCCTTGGAAATGTAGCTCATGAGGATATCCATACCCTTTATCAAGCAGCCGACTGCTTCGTATGTCCTTCTCAGAATCATGAATCCTTTGGGCTTGTTAATGTAGAGGCCATGGCCTCGGGACTACCGGTCATCGCTTCTAGCAATGGCGGTATCCGTGAGATTATCGACTCCGGCCATAACGGATACCTGGTGGAACGATATCGCGAGGCCTTGCCCTTTGCTAGAGATTTGCTGCGACTAGGCCGGAATCCGGAGGTAGCAGCAACCATTGGGAAACAAGGACGAGCGGATGCGCTTGAAGCCTTCAATTGGCAACGTACAGCAACTGATTTGGAACGGCTTTATCAAGCTGCCTTAGTACAGCAATAGATCCTATAAACATAAAAAAGTAGTCCGCCTCCATTCACTGGAGACGGACTACTTTGATTTAAATAAATTGAACAACTGTAAGTACAAGCCCTACAACAAAACCGCATAAGGCACCGTTCACACGAATCCACTGAAGATCTTTACCTACTTTATCCTCCAGCATATTCACTAGACTAGCATCGTCCATGCTATCCAGATTCTCCTTCACCAAAAGACCGATTCGGAAGTGGTTAGCCTCTACAAATGCAATCAATGAAGCGCGAATCCGCTCCTCCCAGCTACCGATCCACTCTTGTTCCTTACTAATACGGCGCATAAGAAGGGTGTATAGTGCAAATAGTTTTCGTCCGCCAGCTGCCCGGTCCTCTTCTAATAAGGAGAGTGCCTTACTACGTACGTTCTTTAATTGAGTATGCAGAAAAGCAGTTACCGCTTCTCCCTCAAGCTCTTGTAGTGCCCATTCTTTCACAGAAGTCATTCTAGCCTCATCATTAACAATCTGGAACAACGCCACCCGGATTTCCCGGATGATCTCTTCACGATAAGGGCTATCCTCTTCACGAAAATCGCGAATACCGGACTGCAGCATGCCTTGCAGCATTTCACCAAGCATATCCGCATCCATGAATCCAACGAAAGCCTGAAAAGCCATCCCTTTCAGTCCACCGAGCTTTACTTCAGCCAGTTTCTCGCTGGCGATCTTACCCAGCATAGCTTTCGTTTCAGGACGACCGCTCCAGTTAGATACCCCTTCCAGCGCATAATCCAGAGCCGCTAC
Organism: Paenibacillus sp. FSL R5-0744; assembly: GCF_037972555.1. NCBI lineage: Bacteria > Bacillati > Bacillota > Bacilli > Caryophanales > Paenibacillaceae > Paenibacillus > Paenibacillus sp. FSL R5-0744. Next base: position 358,649 of record NZ_CP150228.1, on the reverse strand, counting down.
ATCTTTTCCATCGTTCATTAATTTAGTGACAATCTTATCAGCCGCAACTCCAAGCTCCGCTTCACGAATATAGTCAGAGGCTGCCTTTTGAAGAAAAGGTACAGCTTTCTCTACCGGAAGACGTGACACGAATTCGCTAAGTTGCTCTAGGATCTGGGCTCTCGCCTTCTTCTTGCTAAAGAACTTCGTCAGCAGCTTGGAACTCATAGACATAATGCCAAACTTGCGCAGCTTGTTCTCAATGCTCTCTTTGTTCAGCAGCTCAGTCTCCATAGCGGTAATTAACGACTGAATAATCTTATCCCGATTCTTGAGCAGCAGTGAGGTATGTGGAATACGCAGCCCGAGCGGATGGCGGAATAACGCGGTTACCGCGAACCAGTCGGCAATCCCCCCAACCAGCCCAGCCTCAAAGCCACCTCTTAGTAGAATTACAGCGAGATTTTCAGGTAGAAATAGTGTAATCAGAAACCCACATGCCATAAAAGCTAGTGACATGGTGGCCAAGTTTTTGGATCTCACGATTAGTCCCCCTTACATACACAGCTGCCGATGTCCTTACGCAGGAAAAATACCGACGGATCACGTCCCACGAACATGAACTGACGATAGACTCGGCTAGTCGATTAGTTTAACAACTATTGTACCACGACTGAACTATATTCTAAAAATATACGATTAGACTAGGAATGAAAAGGTGTTTTTGGTTTTCAGAATATTAATGATAAGATACAATTAACGTTCTCACTAGCCCGCGAAGGGGACAACAATGACTGGATAAGGAGATCTTACAATATGCTGATTGCTTTAGATATGGATGGAACATTGCTGAACGAAGAAGGACAAATTAGCCCAAAGAACCGCGAGGCGATTATAAAGGCTCAAAATTTAGGTCATATCGTAATTATTGCTACGGGACGCTCTTTTATGGATGCGGAACGACAACTGCGGCTGGCAGATCTGGAATGCCCTGTAGTCAGTCTGAATGGCGCAGTGGTTACATTGTCTGACCACACGCTTGCAGCAAGTAAACCGCTGAAGAAGGAAGACATCATTCCTGCATTGCGCTGGATGAACGAAATTCCGGATTTGTATTACGAGGTATACACAGAGGACAACGTATATGTGGAGCTCAATAAACGGGTAAGATTAGAGAAACTATCTGCACTAAGTGAAGAAGAAGTACCTGAGGAAGTTAGCTGGCTGCTAAAAGCAATGATCGATCAGCAGTTTCAACAAGCGGCTGTAACTTACGTCGAAAGTATGGAAGAGATCTGGAGTAAAGAAGAAAACGTCATTTATAAAACATTAGCCTTTTCTCTAGACCGGGAACTGCTCAAAGAAGCCTCCACCCGCTTCGCCGCGATCCCTGGCCTTATTATTACAGCCTCCCATGTCAATAATATCGAAATTAACCATGAGGACGCCAACAAAGGCTCCGGTGTAGCTATGCTCGCCGCCCACTATGGCATCCCGCTAACAGATGTAGCCGTAATGGGTGACAGCTATAATGATCAACCGATGTTCGAGGTGGCAGGCTACCGGATTGCCATGGCTAACGCAGCACCGATTCTAAAGGAAATGGCTGAATTTGTTACAGTCAGTAATGCCGAAGATGGAGTGGCGACAGGACTTGAGCATCTTATGGCTAAATTCTGAACCAACATGCCTGGCTTAAATCATAAACTGCAAAAAAACCTCTAACATCATCCTGAGGATGGGTTAGAGGTTTTTTTTAGATTGTCTTAACTAGTTATAGCTACAGCTTTATACAAGGATGATTGTCCAAGCTCAATGGCTTGGCAAACTCAACGTCTTTTAATAACTCGTTATTCCGCTTATTGTGCATAACACGTGATTCGGATAGCCCTGACTGAATCTCCTTGAGCATTTGACGATTCTCATCATATAAGGTAACTGCCAGTGTATGATCATCTTGTCTTACAACCAGCTCCATATTGGGCTTAACTTCAAGCGATACCGTTTCGAAAGGAGACATATCGATGATAACTTCCAGTCCCACATTCTTAAATGTATAGGCGTAAGTGATTTCAAGTCCACGGTTATACGTGGCTTCGATCTGTCCCTTTCCTATGTTCACATTATAAGCCAAGGATTCAAGCTCTTGCGGAATTCTTGGAGCAATTGTCAGTGTATTGTTAATCAGGTCTGGACGGATACCTAAGAAATATTGGTACCACACACGCAGGTGCTCAGCATTGGACCAAGCTTGCAGGTATGCACCCGTCAACTTCGCCCATTTCTCATCTTCCTCAGGATAAGCATCCATATTCTCACAAAGTCCACCAACAACACCTAAATTCAAGGCCTGCCAGTTCATATTCTTGAATAGCTGATAGGCCGTTTCTTCCTGCCCTGCTTCAATCATACGCTGCATCGCAATACCATTAAGCCAAATCCAAACCGCACCGTTATGGTAAGCCTCGTCTTTCGGATAATGAGATGTTAAATGAAACGGACGAAACAATGGGTGATGTCTATCTAGCGAAGCAACACCCCATGGATAGACCAACTCTTCCCACGCGGTACGAATCGCTCTAGCCTTAAAATCGTTATCATCAAACATTTCAAAAGCAAATAACTGGTTTGGGCGCAGGGAGAATTCCGGCTTGTCTTCTGCATCCAGTCTGTCTGCTAAATAAGGATGCGCTTGATCAATGAAATCAACCTCAAAATGGCGCTTCAAGGTTTCAGCAATGCCCTTCCATTTATCAGCATTCACCTTGTCATTCATATATTCAGCAAAGTAAACACCAGCAAGCAATTGGTTATACCAGAGTGCTTGAATATCATTGGCACGGGTATCCCGAGGAGAATATGACTCCAAATTGCCATCCCGGGCATCCATCCAAGTTTCATTATCTGCGTGCTTTAAGTACCCTTTATCATCTACCCAATATTTTATGGAACCTTCAATACTATATTGTACATTGTGATACAGCTCTTTAATGATCGCTGTATCTCCTGAATACTTAACGTAATCCTGCAACTGGATAATGAATCGCGGCGTACCATCCGTTGTATGGTAATCCACTTTTCCAGGAGACAAGATATTTGGAATTCTACCAAAGTATTTAGAATCTTCGTCCGTATTCTGAAACTCTGCGAATGATAGCAAGATATTTCTAGCCGTTTCGAATTGCCCTGTAACGAGCACAGCGCCTGGAAGAGCTATGAATTGATCCCGTCCCCAATATTCGTTAAACCATGGCAGTCCTGCATAGATACCATCACCCTGCTGTCTAGTAACCAACTGATCCATTGTGATGTTCAACCAATTCATGGCTAAAGTAAATGTATCATCACTGCTGGTTAGATGGGCATTATGGTGTAAGAAATCTTCCATCCGCTTAACACGTTCATCTTTCAAAGTGCTAATATCTTGTCTAGCTTTAAGGATTAAGCTTGCTGCTTCTTCGGATGTCTTACCTGCAGCGATATAATAACCCCCAGCGTTTGCACCGGCAATTAGAACTTCATTATCCATATGCAAAGGTGAAAGGTTGATAGCACTAACTGCAATCACCCAATCTCCCTCGATAGCGCTAAAGAACGCGATATGATCCTGTTGGTTTATATAGCTAACATTCTCTCCCCTTAAAACGATGCCTATGTCTTCCTTAGCATTAGCGAGACTAATTTCCAATAGATTATGATAATCCAACAACCACAGCTCTTCTGTAAGATCGGCGTGCTTACGCACCATTCTATAAGGATAGGCCCAAACTTCAGATTGTCGATTGTCTAGCTTCTGTTCACCTACGAATAAGGTGTATCCACCGAAAATTCTATTCTTAGCAATATTAAGTCCCTCAAAAAATGCATGTTCCACATGATCCGTATGATGGGATTGCGTAAAATAAAATGCTGCCTCTTTATTCGTAAATGAAATACTCCGATTGGCTTCTTGAGAGACAAATGTCTTCATGTCATCCAGAATTGATGTATGAACTTGATTACTATTCATTGTAAGCCTCCTACTTGAAAATAGTAGGCCGCTATGAAGCTTCATAGCGGCTGTCTACTAATATTTATTCTTTAACCGAACCAACGACAATCCCTGATACGAAATACTTTTGCATAAACGGATAAATCAACAACAATGGTAGCGTAGAAACTACGATTTTAGCAGCGTTCAAAGTCTTATTCGAAACTTTTGCTAATTCCAATAGTTTTTCAGGATCTGTAATGTTCTGAACCTCAACGCTAAGCTGTTGGATATAGGTTTGCAATGGATAATTCGCCGTTTTATTAATATATACCAGGGCACCAAAGTAATCATTCCAATGGCCCACAATAGTAAAGAGCGTAACGGTGGCAAGTGTAGGCAATACTATCGGAAGATAGATTGTTCCTAATATTCTCCACTGTGAAGCTCCATCTATATTTGCAGCTTCCTCTAGAGATTTCGGTACAGCCCGGAATGCATTCATCAGCAAGATAACATTCCCTATCGGTACTGCACCCGGCAAGATCAATGACCAGATGGAGTCTAAAAGATTAAGCTCTTTGACTACCATAAAGGTTGGAATCAATCCACCTGAGAATAACATCGCGAAGATAACGAGATTCATATAAACCTTCTGACCCGTGAATACTCGTGAACTTTTAGACAATGGATAGGCTGTAAGAATCATCAATACCATATTCACAAGCAGACCTAACACTACCCGTTCTACAGAGATCATGAATGAACGCCAAAACTGGCTGTCAGACAATAATTTTTCATAGGAGCTAAACGTCGGATTAACCGGGAATATACTTACTAGATTTGCGGAAGCCGCCGCATTATCACTGAAAGAGATGGCTACTAAATTGACTAACGGTATGAGACAGGACAAGGCGAACGCTAGAACAAATACCCAGATAATAACATCTGCAATACGACCCTTGATGTTAGATGCGTAAATGGGAGAACCCCCCTTTCTTTAGAAAATACGATAATCCGTAAGTTTTTGGGCCAATTTATTCGCAGAAAGAATCAGTACGATACCAACGACCGACCGTAATAGGCCAACTGCTGTACCTAAGCTGTATTGTCTTTCTACCAGACCCACCCGATAAACGTAGGTATCAATAATATCCGAAGATTCATACACCAAAGGATTATACAGATTGAAGATCTGATCAAAACCAGCATTCAATACATTCGGCAAGTTCAAGGTTGTAACCAGCAAAATAGTTGGCATTAAGCCTGGCAACGTGATGTGCCACAGTTTCTTAAACCGGTTGGCTCCATCAATGGAGCCCGCCTCATAAAGTCCGGGATCAATGGATGTCAGGGAAGCTAGGTAGATGATTGAACCGTACCCAAAACCCTTCCAGACATCTGTTAATACTAGCATCGGTCTAAACCAAGTATTGCTGGCCATAAACAAGACCGGGTCAATCCCAAACCAACTTAACATGGCATTAACAGGACCTTCATAAGAGAAGATATTCATGACTACAGTAGCTAAGATCGCCCATGACAAGAAGTTCGGCAGATAAACAACCGTCTGTATGAATCGCTTAGCAAACTTTACCCGAATTTCATTTAATAACAGGGCAAACACGATGGATGTAAAAGTACCCACGATAATTTTCCATAACGCGATAACGATCGTATTACTGAAAATCTGTTTGCTGTCAGGAATTTGGAGCATAAATTTGAAATTATCAAGACCTACCCAGGATGAACCACTCATTCCCTTAGCCGGAACATAATTTTGAAAAGCCATTATAATACCGAACATTGGAATAAACGAAAAGATAATTAGGAAAATCATTCCTGGCGCCATCATTAGATGGAATGCTGTCTGATCTTTTTTATTTTTCATTTACGGATCATCTCTTTCAACATCATTTGGTTGCTATCGCTTCGTTAACTTCCTTAGTAATTACTTCGCCGCCAGTTTTATTCCAGCTATCTACAAACTTATCAAACGCATCAGGTGTTTGCTCACCTGTAATGATCTTCAAGTACATTTCAAGTTCCATTTTAGTAAGTGTCGGCCATTTCAACGTCATGGATGATGTACTTCCAAAGAATAATGGATTCACTTCTTTAATATTAGAGGCTTTCACCAAACTAGCTGTCGTAATACTGGAAGTATATCCAGCCCATGCATTGGAGTCTGGTGTTTCTCCATTCTTCTTACTATCAAGAAATTTCTTATAGGAGTTATAAGCCGTTAAATCCTCATTGCTAGTTAATTTACTTGTATCGCCTGTTTCTAATGCTTCTTTCATGATGTCAACGTTACGATAGAAAGCGTCATAATAATCGATATTAATGGCGAGCGGAGATCCGCCAACATTCATGCTCTTATAATCTTCAAATTCTTTCAAAGCTTTTTCATCTTTTTCTTGGTAACGCTGATAGTCATATTGAACACTCACAAGCTTGGCTGCAAGTTCAGGATGTTCAAAGCCTTTGCGAACAACCAAATAACTGCTGGAAGGATTTCCAGTGAACATTGTAAGCGAGCCATCTTCTGATTGTGGGGCAACATAAGATACCCATTCCGCTTCTGGATTCAGCTTAAGCGTGTCAGCCACAGTCCAGCTTCCCCACCAGTTATCCATGAACGACCCACTTTTTCCGCTTGTAAGTAGCGCCTTGCGGTCATCACCAGTACGTACTGCAAACTGGCGATCAATCAAGTTATTTTTGTACATTTCAGACAACTTGGTCAGTGCTGGCTTCATTTCTGGTTGAACAGATCCGTATACAGCCTTTCCACTTCCATCATCAATCCACTGTTTTGGATACGCACCATATAGTGAAAAAATATTATTAAATGAGAATTGTCCACCAGAGACACCGGCAACGTTTTCATTATCGACAACAAGACCTAGCGTCTTACCCGCTCCGTTACCACCTGGATCTTTTTCTACAAATTGCTTAATAATGTTCTCGACATCAGCCATTGATTTCGGCTCAGCAAGTCCCAATTTGTCCATCCAGTCTTTGCGAAGCCAGAGGATACCAGGACCATGTGAGATTTCAGTAGTTGGTATGGCCATCAGCTTGCCATCGAACTTTGCGCTATCCAGAACACGACCACCGTAGGAATCATAAATTTCCTTAATTCGATCGCTGGCAGTATTTTCATAAACCTCGGTCAGATCTGCAATCAGATCGTTCTCATAAAGCTGTTGTAATGTCGCGTAGTCAGGAACCACCATTAGATCAGGGATTTCACCGCTTACAATCGCCATCGAAACTTTCTGACTATAGTCTGTACCATCATTGGACTCAAACGAGGTCGTATTTTGAATGTTCAGCTTATCCTTGAAATATCTTGTCCACACATTGTTTGTGGCATTATCTTTCTCATAAGGCGTTCCTGCAAGTGCTGAATAGCTCGTTGCCACTTGTCCAACAGAATAAGTAACTGTTTCAGGATAGGCGCCAAATGGAGTCGTCTGTGCTTCTTTCCATGCAGGATCACTCGCATCTGTCTTTGGGGTAGATGCTGAAGAATTATTAGAACTTGAACAACCTACCATAGCAACAGCTAATAGTGATGCTAATACTATGGAGCTTGATTTTCTCAATTTATGTTTCATTATAAGAGCCTCCCTTTTTCTATAAAAAAACTCGTATTAGAAAACGATTTCAAAGCGCCGGCCAGCTTCAAAAAAAATTATATTGTTACTTCCTTAAGTTTATAGATTATTGCTATCCATCGTAAACGCAAAAAAATTATGTTTTACACAAATAAATACTCATCATTAACGATAATATCGAGGAATAATTGCTACGGTCGAAGATGTTATACTACAATATCAATGTCACTACATGTCGAAAGGTGGTAAATAATGTTATCCATATTGGTGGTAGATGATCATAAGGAGGAGCGAGAGGGGATTGCTTTCCTCATTAAGGAGCTTGGCTTCCCCCTCCAATTGCATGTTGCAGAAAACGGTCGTAAAGCACTTGAATATGTAAGCGCACACTCTGTCGATATTCTATTTACCGATGTGCGGATGCCTATAATGGATGGATTACAGCTAACAAAGGAAGCATTAAAGTTGCACCCCAAATTAAAGGTGATTTTGTTCAGTGGATTCGCTGAATTTGAGTATGCCAAAACAGCCCTCTCCCTGGGCGTATCCGAGTATCTTTTGAAACCGGTTAACATTGAAGCATTCCAAACTACTTTAGAAAAAGTTATTCAGGAATTAAAGAGCCAGCAACAAAAAGAAGAAGCGTCACAAAGAAAGCTAAGCTATGTGAGAAAACATCTACTCTTCTCTCTAGTCAATGGCATCGGAAGCCCACCTCCTCTTCAAGAGCTGTCTATTGAATTACCCAGCCATTACAATAAAATGCTTTTGTTAGAATTCGATAAGCCATTTTTTGAATCTGTGGATTCGGAGTTCGAAGAGTTTGTTCTTGGTTTAGTAGACACATCTGCTGATTACTTAAATCTAAACGGATGTCAAAGTCTACTACTGTTTCCCGAGCAAGAGTCCCCTTCTTCCCAGTTTGATAATAATTCAGCGATGCACCTGCATCATTGTATCCTTGATAAATATAAAGTGAATTGTTATCTCGCTATGAAAGAGGAACTAACCTCAATACTAGATTTAGGTTCACTTTTGACTTCATTAGAAGAATTGATGGAATATCGTTTTTTTCTCCCAGATACCTTTGTGTTTAATACACAAAATGACTTACATTTCTCTGAGGCCTTGTATCCAGACCTTACAGATAGCCACCTACTAGATCAGATTCGAAATAATCTGAAGGATCAAGATATTTTTAGCTTACGAGCAAATACTGAGATTTTATATCAAAAATACGTACATCAAGTACAGTATTCACATTTATATGTAAAGTATATGTTTTCCACAATCTATCAAGAGATCATGACACAAGCTGCACCTATATCAGAAATGGAGCTGCAGACTGCCGTCGAGACCATATATGGATCTGAAGATTTGCGGGATATCAAAGATATCATATTTGAAGGTATCGCTCGGATTGATCAGAACTCCACCAACCATGAGCCTACTCAGAACCGTGATGTCGACGCCGTCAAACAATATATTGAACAATATTATGCAGATGATCTCAGTCTGGAAATGCTTGCTGCTAAAGTGTATTTGTCTCCACATTATCTTAGCTCCATATTCAAGAAGCAGACAGGCTGTGGGCTTAATAAATATATTAAGAATGTCCGCATGCAAAACGCAAAAGAGTTGTTAACAAATACGCATCAAAAAATATCAAATATTTGCACCGCAGTGGGCTATCGCAATATTTCATACTTCTGCCAAAATTTCAGGGATTTCTATGGGTACACACCAGAAAAATATAGACAGTATAATCAGAAGTCCTCTGTATATCGGGAGGAGCATCATGCAACTTTGGCGGACACTTAAGCAAAATATTCGCGACTTGAAGTTTCAAACCAAGATCATGCTTTCATTTATGTTAATCAGTATGATTCCTGTGATTGTATTGGGCAGCTTCTGCTATCAAGAAGCCAAATCATCCCTCATTAAGCAATCCAAATCTGATTTGAATGCAGCCTTAAATCAAGGGGCTTTAGCTTTAAATAGTCATCTGGATGTCTACAATAAACTCATGAATTTCTTGAGTTTTAATCAGGAAATTATTAATTCAGCTAATCATACCTATACAAGTATGTATGAAATGTATGATCAGTTAACCCATGTGATTGACCAAAATTTCAATACGGCACGGTATCTAAATACAGGTGTAGAACAAATCACTCTGTATACAGGAACCAATCTTTTGGCACATGGCAATACCGTCCGAGCCCTAAATGATATTAAACAGGAACATTGGTACCCGCCGTTGATGAAGTCAGTCGATGTCCTGTGGTTTACAGATAATAAGGAGATTTTTGCTGTTCGACGAATTATTAATACGAAACAGAAAGATCCAAAAGAAAATGTGCTGTATGCACGTGTGAATTACGATTCGTTATTCACACCTTTTGACTCCCTACTCTCTCAAGGTTCAGAGATTCTCGTCAAAGATGCTTATGGAAAGTCGATCTATGCCTCGCCTGGTATAGAAGGATATATTCCTTCCAATAGCACAAACAACTTAGATACGCTGCAATGGAAAAATACAAAGTACACTGTATTGCAATCTGAAGTTCCTATATCAGGATGGACAGTGATGTTATGCAAACCTACGAAGATGATTACGAATTCTGCTTGGAAAATCCTTTCGACAGTAGGGCTTGTTATTGTTGCTTGTATTGCTGCCGTTGCTATAACCGCCAATCTATTTTCTCGAAAGTTCAATTCACAAATTAAGCGTCTGCGCAATAATATGCGCACCGTAGAAGAGGGATCCCTGGAAGTCACCGTCACCAGCACATCCAAAGATGAAATTGGGGATCTAATTAGAGGCTTTGGCAATATGGTTGACAAAACAAAAGTGTTAATCGATAAAGTCTACATTGAGGAAATTTCACGAAAAGAATATGAAATGAAAGCCCTACAGGCTCAGATCAATCCTCATTTTCTATATAATGCTCTTTCCCTCATCAATTGGAGAGCCATTCGAATCCACGCAACAGATATAAGTGAAATGGCTCAGCTTCTATCCACGTTCTATCGGACTACGCTGAATAAAGGGAATAATATAATTTCGGTTTCGGATGAACTATTGAATGTACAATCTTATATCCAGATTCAGCTTAACATGCATAGCAACAGCTTTGAGATAGAATATCAGATCGACGAGGCTATTCTCTCTTATTACATGCCTAACCTGATGCTTCAGCCTCTAATTGAGAATGCTATTATTCATGGTATTGAGAATAGAGAAGAAGAAGGAAGCAAAATTATTCTATCCGGAGAAATGGTAGAGGAGTGTATCATCTTCAAAGTAAAGGATAATGGCGTTGGCATCCCACAAGAACGACTCAATCTTCTGCTTAAATCCCCGTCTATAGGCTATGGGCTCAAAAATGTAAATGACCGGGCTATGCTAATGTACGGACCAGAGTACGGCCTGTCCATTACCAGTATTCTAGGACTGGGAACGGAGGTCACATTTCGATTTCCATCCAAAAGATACGAAGGTGGCTCAGATCTATAACTCTTTTAAATGCAGTGATGTTAATTAGCTACATTCTAAAATTAAATTCAACCGGGACATGTACGCTGGATTAAACCCGGTTGATTTTTTTCAATCTATTGAATTACTAATGATCAGGAGCGCTTTCCTCCCCCACCCATTCAGCAGAAACACGTACATAATCCCCCACATCAGAAGATGTCACCAGTTCAATAATGATCAATTCGAGCGGCGTAATCGCCCGCAAACCATGTCTCGCACCGGCAGGTACTATAACTGTGTCTCCGGCTGCAACTGCATGAAGAACGCCGTTCATATGGTACTCTCCATTGCCCGAAAGAAAAGACCATATTTCTTTGGTATGCCTGTGAAAATGATAGCTGGTGTGCTTCCCTGCCAACATCGTGATTTTGGAAGTCGTAACCTCAACTCCTGCTGCTGTTCGTGAGAAATCCAGAATGCGTGAGCTCCCCCACCGCTTTTCTTCAATCATCGGCTTCGCGGCATGACCCTCCAGCTTCTGCTTAATCCGTTTCGCCTGCTCGATCCCAGCAACTAAAATACCATCCGCACCCGCCGCCACAATCAAGCCTGGGGCACCGATGACATGTACGGGACAAGAGAGTTCGTTCACTAAATAGGTTCCTTTTGAATCCTCAGAAATGCTCCCCCTGCCAATTACCTTTTCCTGCAAATGAGGGGTAAGCGCATCCCAACTACCAATATCCGCCCAAACTCCGGTGTAAGGAATAACTACCGCTCGCTGCGTATGCTCAAGCACTTCATAGTCAAAACTTCGTTCTGGCAATTCGTCATAACGCTCCACTAGCTCCATGTAATCTGCTGAAAGATTCCGTTCCACCATAGTTGAGAGCAAGTATCCTAATGTGCAGGAAAACACCCCACAGTTCCATAGTCCTCCACAGGAGATGAACTCGGCTGCCGCCATTTCGTCTGGTTTCTCTGCAAATTGCTTCACATTTAAAAAAGACATCCCCTCTGAACCTTCACTCGGTAATATATACCCGAACTGTGTGGATGGGAATTCAGGCGTAACACCGATCAGGGCAATATCCGCTTGTGATTCGGACAGCACGCTGGGAAACTGCCGAAGCTGACTGAAAAAAGAAGCCTCCACATAAGAATCCACCGGAATGACCACAACGATCTCTTCTAAGTCTATTTTCTTCACGGAATGCAAATAGCTCGCCGCCAATGCAACCGCAGTAAAAGTTCCCCGCTTCTGTGGCTCCGCCAGTAAAGCAACCTGATTGCCAACAGATTTGCGGGTAATTTCCACCTGACTGCGATGGGTTACAATGCAGCTTGAATCTAACAATCCTGCCTCATCCAGCCCTCTGCATACTCGCTCGATCATCGACTCCATGCCGCCATTTTCTGTTGGGAGAAGTCTTAAAAATGCCTTTGACCTGATCTCATTCGACAGCGGCCACAGCCTCTTCCCCGATCCCCCTGAAAGGAGCACGATCTGCAACGCTATCGCCCCCCTGCGCTGGACTTACTACTCGGTGTTCTCACATACCCCTTCCGTTTATGAAAAGACAATGATCTATACTTTTCCGCCAGCCCATTCAGCTTCTGCTTGGAAAGCTGCCCTGCATTCATATGAAGGCCTTTATTACGCGCTTTTTGAATCTTCATGCCTCCACGATCCTTCGAATACAGGTAATTCCCATAAGTTTCGAATTCAGAAAAAGCAAATTGCTTAGTTCGGTTCATACTGTGTATAATCGCCGAATACCAAGGCTTCTGATGCTTTGCTTCAATTTCTCTTTTCATCTGAGTCAATTCGCTGCGTTCAAACAGCATATAATGCGTCACAAAAGAAGAAGCAGATGCCGCCTTCTTACCCATTAGCTTCCTATAGGTTGTAAAGTACTGAGGCTGACTCCAATTGCGACTGTAAAAAATCGTCTTTCCCTTCTCACGGAATCGATGTGGAGCGATTAAGACCGTATCTGCATCGATGACTAAAAAATAGTCAGCCGTACATAGCTTGTCACCATTCAGCTTCAACAATTGCTGGAACAACCAACCGGATCTTTCCCATTTCCGTGAACGGTAATGGATATCTTTTTTTGTAATCGGAAGGACTGTATTCTCATCGACAAAGGTACAGCCCTTTTTTCGGCAGAAATCCAGTATTCGTGTCTTTTTTGGAGCAACAATCAATATACGACCTATCGGATGCTTAACATGTGTTCGGACAGCGTCAATAACATAGGGGAGTGTAGCCAAATCTTTCTCGATAGCCGGAATCAGTACATCTATGGTAACGGCATGTCTTATGCGGACCTTATTGGGCGAGGGCATACGGTCATCTCCATATCATGATTTTGCTTTAGGATATGAGGATAATAAGGAAAGGGAATGGGCTTTAATGTAAACTTAAGAGAGGACAAGGGAGGGATTTATACCCTTCTTTTCTCCCGCAGGGCCAAATCCGCTCACTTCTGGGGTATTTTTACCCTTCTTTTCGCCCGCAGAGCCCAATTCCGCTCACTTCTGGGGGATTTATACCCTTCTTTTCGCTCGCAGGGCCCATTCCCGCTCACTTCTGGGGGATTTATACCCCTCTTTTCGCCCATAAAGCCAAATCCGCTCACTTCTGGGGTATTTATACCCTTCTTTTCGCCCATAAAGCCAATTCCGCTCACTTCTGGGGTATTTATACCCCTCTTTTCGCTCACAGAGCCCAATTCCCACTTTTCTACGGTATTTATCCCGTACATCCCGCCCACCAATCCCCATTCACACAACCAAGCTCCACAGTCCCCCATACTATATCCAGCATTTTTTTCTGTGCAGCAAAAAGGCTGGGATGGTATATTGTAGATTGGCTAAATTTTCGGCGTATTTTAATCGGCACATTTTAAGATGAACTCAACCATTCTCCAACTAGTTTTGTTGAGCTCACTCTATACAGAAATATATGAAGGTGAATCTATTGAATAAGCTCTTATTTCATAATATCCCGCTGGGAGCAACCGGCGAACGCATCCCGCAAGCGGCAGTAGCTTCAGCGCAGACCAGCAAGGAGCTAGTGAAGCGGGAGGAGGGGGACTCCGCTTATTTCCGCAGGCTGGAGGAAGGCGGCATCCTGCTCAACCGCCCGCAGATTGCTGCGGTGCGGCATCATAAAGGGCCGCTACTGACACTGGCCGGTGCAGGCTCCGGCAAAACCTCGGTTCTGATCTGCAGAACCGGTTATTTGTTGTCGGTGCGCGGCGTCTCGCCGAGTCAGCTGCTATTGCTGACTTTTTCGAGTAAAGCCGCGGCAGAAATGCGCGAACGAATCGCCCTGCTCCCGGGAGTCAGCACAGCGGACGTTGCAAGGCTTCAGGCCCGTACGTTCCATTCTTTTTTCTTATTTTTCTTGCGCAGACAAGGATTGCAACAGGAAATTTTCAGTGAGACACGGCGCCAGCACATCCTATTGAAGCAGATCATGCGTGAGCTCGGACTGCCGAAGGATGCTTATCCACCGGAAACCCTACTCTCTCTGCTCTCTTCCTGCAAAATGAACATGGGCACTGTGGAAGATCTACCAGAAGGCACCACCGCCGAAAAAGAAATGAAATCCATTCTGGAAATATACGAACAATGGAAACTAGACAATTTCAAAATCGATTTCGATGATGTCCTCTTAATTGCCTATCGGATGCTGAAGGAGCGTCCGGAGCTTTTGCAAGAGTTGCAGATGAGATATCTGTACGTGATGGTGGATGAGTTCCAGGATACAAACGCCTTACAGTACGAACTTGTCAAAATGGTCGCTCACCCACAGCATAATCTAATGGTGGTTGGTGATGATGACCAAACGATTTATTCCTTCAACGGAGCGCGCAGTGAGTTCATTCTAGAGTTCGAGAAGCTCTATCCGGGAGCAAGGGTTATTACGCTCGATATTAATTACCGCTCAGGCCCAGCTATCGTTGGACTTGGTAACGGCATTATCAAGCACAATACACGTCGGCGTTCCAAAACCCTGCAAGCCGCAAAAGGTAGTGGAAGTCAGCCACGATATATGCGTCCGCAAACTGCAGATGAAGAAGCCGAGCAGATGATCGAGCATATTTTAAACGAGGTCTCTAGCGGCAAAAGAGAATATAGCGACTTCGCCATGTTGTACCGGGCCTCGAGCAGCAATCGGGCCGTTCTCGAACTGCTCCTTTTACGCGATATTCCCTATATTGATTACGGAGAAGGGCAATTATTGTACGAGCACTGGCTGATCTCTCCGGTAGTGGATCATTTGCGACTCTCCTTGAATCGGCGAAATTTTGCAGCGATGGAAAATATCCTGCCGACACTATATATGAACCGTGAAAAAGGTATGAATCATATCCGCCAGATGGAAGCTAGACAGCCCAAGCAAGGACCGTTAATCCACCTATTGTCTATGCCTGGCATGGAAGACTTCAAAGGGACTAAACTAAGAGATCGGCTCGATCTAATCCGTAATATACGCGAACTGACCCCAATACAAGCAATCCGGCAGATTCGTACCCAATTCTATGATTATTTCATCGAAGCGAATGAACGGCATCAAGCGACGCTTCATAGAGAGACGTTAAAAGAAATGCTAGATGAGCTAGAATCCTCCGCGGCGCGTTTCGACAGCATCCCTGCCTTTCTTGATTTCATAGATAATGTCACGGAGCGTAACGAGCATAATCGCCAACCAGGTACTAAAGAGCAAGGCAATCGGATTGCATTAATGACCATTCATAAATCAAAGGGGCTAGAGTTTCCTGTAGTCTTTTTAATTGGAGCGTCTGAGGGAATTCTTCCGCATAGCTCTGCACTGGAGGGCGACCGGTTAAAAGACCGCAAGCTTGCTGCCGGAAGCAGCGGAGCCTCAAGCTTAGCAGCACTAGAGGAGGAACGGAGACTGGCGTACGTGGCCGTTACGAGAGCCCGAGAGGAGCTATTCATCAGCTCACCTGCACAGCATCGGGGTAAAAAAGCGGAGGTCTCCCGCTTCATGTTATCCGCCTTCCGTTCAGCGGTTTCTTCCACAGCAGCAACTACGGTGAGTAGAACCGTGACAACAAGATCCTTACCGACCAGCCGAGCGACCACGACAAAAACAAAAACCCATGTCGTTCCGGTATGGAACTGCACGGGCAACAGTTGTCCTGGTTGGACACGCATGAAAGCTGGCGGAGCTGAGGATCATCTAACCTCAAAGCCCTGTCCCTTATGTAGCTCACCAATGGCAAAGGATCAGCGAGAAGTTCCCGTATGATTTACACGCAAAAAAAGCAAGTTTCCTCTTCCCTGGAAACTTGCTTTTTTTAATATAAATATATATTTAAGCTGTAGTTACTACTGCTTCTTCAACTTCTTCATGTACAGTCTTAATCTGAATCATTACTGCATTCGGATCGGTCAGCACTTCGATTCCATCTTGGAAAATCAGGTCAGAAACTAGCAGCTGATCGCCAATATCAAGTTTACTAATATCTACTTCCATAGAAGTAGGCAAAACGCCCGGCATACAACGAACTTCTACTTCATACAATTCCACTTGCAATACGCCACCGGCTTTCACGCCGATTGCTTCCCCTGCAAAATGAATCGTAACTTTACTATCCATATTTACAGACATGTTCACATGCTGGAAATCAATATGCAAGATCTTACCTGACAGAGAATCCTTTTGAATATGCTGAACAATGATCGGCATTGCTTCATCGTCCGTTGTTTTTGCTTGCAGAATAGCCCGTGGATTTTTTTTCAAAGTACCCAACAGCTCTTTTTCATCCACTTCTACGTTCAGAGTATCTTTACCCACTCCATACAATACAGCCGGGATACGTCCCTGTTTTCTCGCTAATTTCTTTTGGGACTTTGTTTCGCCAGTACGCTTGTTTAATTGAATAAATTTACTCATTTTTTATTTCCTGCTCTCTTTGACCATAAATTCTTGTCAATCTAAGTATAACATGACCATATAATCTAGTCAAATTTAGCAGAAATCTCCCTTTTCCATACAAAAAAGAAGACTTGAGTGAATTCAACTTCCCATTCCTCAACTCTTCCCAACTGCACTTTTTCAATTTATTTAACGCTTACTTAAACCATGTTCACCTATCACTTCTTCTATTGTACAATCACTTTCATTTAACTCTTCGATTCCGATGAGTTCCCCAGGCTGTACATTAAAATATAAACAAAGCTTTAAGAGCAAGTCTCTGGGATACTGTACCATCTCATCCTTATACATACGGCGAACCGAATCAAAGTGATAATTAATATCCTTAGCAAGCTTTCGTATAGAGAGTTTGGGATCATGATTCTCCATGACCACACTTAATTTACTACGGATAACCGGCATATATTCACCTCCAGCTTAAGTCCACGCCCACAAAAATCCATCGCGATCCCACGCGATTTTGCCGCCGTGCAGCTTCCGGAAAGCTTTCTTTACTTCCTTGGACAGTGAGGCATTGCCATTCTCATTCACAAATACAAATTGTTCCCCAAAATTCTCTTTCACATATTCAATCGCCGCGGTCTGATACAAGGTACCCGTAAACCGAATTTCCTTAACCATCCATTCTGCTACCTCTTGTGCTGTTACTTCCATATGGATGTGCCTCCTTTCATGTACTTCATGCTAAAATGTGCCCTCATTATAACATGAATACAGCCCGACCGGACAAACGTCCGAATCGGGCTGTATTAGGATGTCTGAATTAATGTGGATATGTATGATTCGAAGAATGACGAGTCTTCTGCCCGCCACTTACCATCAACAAAATCCCTGTGATCAAGTGTAGTACCCATCCCACGAATGGAATCCAAGCGAGTAAAGAAGTTACAATTCCGAGTACTGAACCATAAATAGATTCTTGGTTCTTTGAAGATAAAATCAAAGTAACCAGGTGAAGAATAAACATCAATCCCAGTGCGGAGTACCCAGTGCCAATTACAATAGCAGCACCCAGAATTGGAATTGCTAAAATAATTTCAAATGAGCCTGTAATCCATTTCAAAGCTCTAGAAGCGCTCAAAAGACAACCTCCTAATAGGTAAAATATACTATTTAGTATACAAAAACCCAGCGTTCCCGTATATGATTTTTATCGTGCTTTACTATTTTATTTTCATCCTAAAATCACAGGTTCATTCACCTCATGAAGTGGTTGCTTTTGCACAAAAGGGGGCAAGCCTTCCTTGCTCATTGCAGCTGAGGGAGCAAGCCCTAAGCAGTGGCACATTAACGGAGCCAGCCTTAATTGGGGGATTGCTTGATCTTCTTTTGCCAGAGGCAATGCATCTACTCCAAACGTATATAACGGCACATCCCGCTCGGAAGAGGTGACCCCTCCATGGTACCCATTTGCGTTCATTCCATGATCTGCCGTAATCAGAATCTTATACCCCTGCTCCATCCAAATAGGCAAAACAGTGGCTAGCAGTCCATCGGCGTTACGCACGGAAAGCTCATATTCCTTACTCTCCCCCCCATAATGATGCCCGGCGTCATCTATATTCATGGAGTGAATGTATAAAAAATGCGGATCATAGGCACTTCGTAAATACACGGCATCGGCAAATACATGGCTGTCAGGATAGTGATCCTCGAAATAAAAGCTTCCATGTTGAATTGGCTTCATCACATTATGCTGATGGCGATCAGCCAGTGGATCAAAGGGTGCAGAATTATAAAGCTCACTGACCCAATGATAGGCGACAGCAGCTGTACGCAAATTAGCGGCTACTACCAAATGAAATACACTTTCTTCATGGCTAGGTCTCACAATATGGTTAGCCGTAATTCCATTTTTGGACACGGGTGTACCCGTCAAAAGTACTTCATAAAGCGGGCGCGACAGACTGGGTAATTCCGACTGTACTCGATAACAAGATAAGGATCCTTGCTCCACAAGATGCTCCAGATAGCCCATGTATTTGCGAGCAGCATCATATCTAAGTCCGTCCAAGACAACCACAATGAGTTTATTGGTCATTTCCGTCATTCTACTCACGCTCCTTCTCGCTCTAAATGTAAAAGCTCGGAAGGGTTCAGCGCCAATGTGACTTTGTCCCCTTCTCCAACCCGCAGCCAGCGTCCATCATTTAAAAGATCAACCGTTAAGCGGATTCCTTCAGCCTCAACCGTACATCGAATAATATTGCCTAGCACAGACACCGATTTAATCACTCCATTCACCAGTTGTGCTCCGGCTGCAGCCTCCTGCTGACCCGCCCCATCATGCAGTAACGTTACGGCTTCGGGGCGAATAGCAAAGCTGTCCATCCCACTATCTATTCCGTGGAACAGCGCCATCACCTCTGGCCGAGTCAATACGTTATAACTGCCCATGAACCGAGCAACGAACTCTGTGCGCGGCGCGGTGTACAGTCCTTCCGGTGTTCCATCTTGGACGATGCGCCCACCGTTCATAATGCAGATGCGGTCGGATAGAATCAGCGCTTCTTCCTGATCATGCGTAACGAATAAGGTCGTCATGTTAAAGCGCTTCTGAATATCACGAATTTCGGCACGTAGATTCTTACGAATCTTGGCATCAAGTGCACTCAGGGGCTCATCCAGCAGTAATACTTTGGGCTGCACGGCTAGAGAACGGGCCAGCGCTACCCGCTGCTGCTGTCCACCGGAGAGTGACTGCGGGTAGACATCCCGCTTCTCCTCTAGATCGACTAAAACCAGCAGTTCCTCGCAGCGGCTACGTCGGGCGGCTTTGGACAAACCACGCATCTTCATTCCATACTCAATATTTTGGCTCACCGTCAGATTAGGGAATAGAGCATAAGACTGGAACACCATTCCCACCTCGCGTTTACGGGGCGGCAGATTTGCCAGATCTTTATTCTCTAGAAGGATTCTGCCGCCATCCAGCTCCGAAAGGCCAGCTATGCAGCGAAGTAACGTACTTTTCCCGCAACCGGAAGGTCCTAGCAGCGTCACAAGCTCCCCTTCACGAATCTCCAAATCTATATTGTCTAGCACACAGGTCTCACCAAACATTTTGAGTATTCCCTGCAGCTTCAGATAATCGTTCATCCCTTAACGCCTCCTCCCATCTTTTTGCCAAGCTTCATTAGTACCATCGAAAGGACTAGAATAAACAGAAAATACGAGATGGCAATCGCACTGGCTAAATGTCCGCTTTCACCCATTCTTTGATATAGATACACCTGAATCGTCTGAATATGCCCGCCAACTAGCATGTTTGTAAGGACAAATTCACCGAACAGAACGGAAAATGATAATAAGGTAGAGACGATAACGCCAGGCCAGATATTTGGCAAAATCACATTCATAAAAGCCGTTCTGCGGCGGGCTCCAAGCAATTCTGCGGCATGCAGCAGTTCTACGGCGTTAACGGTCAACAGACTATTGCGAATGCCCTGATACATATAGGGAAGAATGACCACAAAATAAGCCCCCACCAATAAATAAGCTGTTCCAGCGATATCAAAGAGGCCAGAGGAATAGGTACGAATAAGTCCCACCGCAGCCACTACACCAGGCACCGCATAAGGCAGAACAACAATCACTTTCATAAAGCTCTCCCAGCGCGGAAAATAAATGGTGATGACAAAAACAGCTGGCAGCATCACGGCCAGACTCAGCACCACGCTAATCAGGCATAAATACAGCGAGGTCCAAAGCGCCTCCAAAAAACGAATGTCCTTAAACATTTCTCCAAACCAATTCAGTGTCCAAGCTTGAGGCAATAAGGTATTTTGCCAGTCCTGCGCGAAGGCATAAATACCGGTTGCTAACAGTGGAAGTAATAAATACACCATGAGCATTAGCATGAAAGTGCGCGGAGCGAAGCCTGCTTTACGTATATTCATTGCCCCACCTCCTCACTAGCTGCCGTCCACAAGCGCCGAGAAGATTTGGTTTTCACATCCGGTTTACTGAGAGCTTTAGCTCCAAATCTCTCCGTTCGCCGAACCATCAGATGATTCAAATAGACGGCCAAAATCGTAGTCAGACCCAGCAGAACAGCAAGCGTACTCCCCATTTCTGGCTGAGTAACCACATCTCCAGCAACCAGTGAACCGATACGTACCGCCAGCAGATTATAATTCCCGCCAACCAAAGCATATGCCGTTGCATAAGCACCCATCGCATTGGCAAACAGTATTCCCAGTGTGCCGAAGATCGCCGGAGTTAGAATTGGCAGCCCAATCGTCTTCCAGAACTGCCACGGTCCTGCTCCCAGCAAGGACGCCGCCTCTCTCCACTGCTCACGAATTCCGTAAAAGGATGGATACAAGAGCAGTAAGGCTAATGGAACCTGAAAATATACATACACCAGAATCAGACCAGACCAGCTATATAAATCAAAATCGGTAAAAACACTCCAGCCCCATTGTTTGAATAAGAGCGTAAACACTCCATTGTTACCAAGCAAAATAATATACGCAAAAGCCAGCGGAACTCCTGCGAAGTTAGAGGTCATATTCGACAGCATTAAGAGTCTGTCTCTTACCCTCGGAGTGAACCGAGTAATACAATATGCACAAAAAAGTCCGACAATGATCCCTATCAGACTTGAGGTTAAAGAGATCAGCAAGCTGTTCTTGATTGCCTGCATGTAATAGGCACTTTGCAGTGCATGCAGGTAATTGCCTAGCGTAAGTCCAGTTCCATCTGCCTTTTGGAAACTTCCCGTCAGCATGGACAATACAGGCACCAGCTGAAATGCCAACACCATCAGTGCAAACGGAATGAGTGCCAGGATCACACCGCGGCTTTTCTGTTTCAACTTCCTCACTCCTTGTCGCGGGAATAGAACAAGGGCACCTTACGGCATCGTAACGAAGGCGCCCTGTTTCTTTTTTTGGGGGAAGAACAATTCTAGTTCAAATGCACAAGCACACGTTCCTGCCATAACTGTGGAATGGTCTTCGCTGTTTCTTCCCATACCTTGTAATCGCCAACAGGCTTAGCGTTAACATACTCCTCTTTTGGCAGCAGCTTAGCCGCAACATCATCCGGCAGTGTTACACTGTCACGGATCGGACGAGCGTACCCTTTGGCAAGATTAATCTGTCCTTCATCACTAAGGATGTATTGACGTGTCAGCTTCGCAGCGTTAGGATGCGGCGCATATTTGTTGATGATCGTTGCATAACCGCTCACCACACTGCCTTCCTTCGGAATGGCTACCGCGAAGCCATCTTTGTTGATCTGATCTCTATAGTTCAAAGCGTTGAAATCCCACAGCAGGGTAACTTCTACTTCCCCTTTTTCAATGTTGGCAAGAGAAGCTTCTGCATTGGAGAGACGTCCTTTTTTAGCTAAATCTTCGAAAAAAGCAATCCCCGGTTCAATGTTCGACTCATCGCCACCAAAAGCAATCGCTGCGGCCAATACAGCCATCTGCGCTTGAGCAGCTTTGGTTACATCACCTACGATGATTTTGTAATTTCCGTTCTTCAGATCTTCCCAGCTCTTCGGTGGATTAGCCACGAGCTTGGTGTTTGTCAGAAACGAAATCGTCCCTTGATAGCCGACAATCCAATTCCCGTCCTTATCCTTAGCCCAATTAGGGATCTCATCCCAGTAGGTCGTTTTATAAGGTTGTGTTACTCCTTTATCCACGGCAACCGATCCAAAAGCGATACCTACATCTCCGATGTCAGCCGTTGGTTTATCTTTTTCCGCATCAAACTTGGCAATTTCCTCCGCGCTCGACATATCCGTATCTGAATGTGTAAGACCATACTTACTACTCATATCACTCCATGTATCCTTCCAGTTCGCCCAGGAATCCGGCATTCCCACGCTGATAACACTGCCCTCTTCTTTAGCTTTACTCTCGATCTCGGTCAGACTTAATTCTTTGGTGCCAGCATTTCCATTCGTTGATTCGTCAGCCTTAGCCGAATTTCCACAAGCAGCAAGCAACAGGACGAGCAAGGATAACATTAGACCCATCGATAATTGATTTTTGATCCCTTTTTTCATGATTTCCCCTTCACTCCTATTTCTTATTTGCGGGCTTCTCTATGCTCCAACTGTTAGGCACCCAATTGCAGTATAGGCGTGTACTATTTTCGCGGCATTAAGGAGGATAGGAATATTTGTAAATAAAAAGTAAACATACCAAAAAACCACCTGATCCACTCAGGCGGTTCTCGTGTTTATGCTTAAAGCTATACTACCTTCTACGCGCCGCCACACTTACCACGCCGTATCTATAGAGCACTTTCTTGCCGAACCAGCCAAATAACCGATCCGTGAAAAAGCCCATAAAGCCAAGACAGAATAACCCTACAAAGATCCAATCTGTCCGGAAAAACAATCTGGAATTCCAAATCAGATAACCTACACCTTCGTTCGAAGCAATCATTTCCGCACCGATAATCGCCATATACGAGGTTCCCATCGCTAACCGGATGCCTGTAAAAATATACGGTATCGTCGCCGGGACGATCACATGAATCAGAATTTGCCACTCACTGGCGCCCATACTACGGGCTGAGCGGATTTTATCCTCCTCTACGGACATCACACCGGTCAAGGTATTCAGCACCACAATAAAAAAGGTAGCGTACATAATCAACGCAATCTTCGACTGCTCCCCAATGCCAAACCACACTAGAAACAATGTAATGAATGCAATCGGCGGGATAAAACGAATAAAGTTCAGAAAAGGCTCTGCAAAGATACGAATCACATTCACCTTTCCAATAACCAGACCTACGGGAATCGCCATTAAACTGCCGAGTACCCAGCCAATTAGCACCCTGTAAAAGCTAATCCCGATATATTGCATCAAAGTTCCGTCTTCCAGAAGTTCCCGACCACCCTTAAGCGTACTCCACGGTCCAGGGATCACATCAGGACCGTAGATCACTGCCCCAAGCTGCCAGACGCAGAGTGCGGCAATCCATAGTATGGATACAGAAACCCATTTCTTTTCCACCCATTCCATCATCTGTCCCACCCTATCCTATTCTTTGAAATGGCTCTGAATCTGGTTGTATAGCGAGTAAAATTCCGCTGAGGCTATGTCCCGTGGATAAGGCAGCGTATTGTCATAAATGTCCGTGATGTTAGAGGAAGGGCCTACAGACATAATGCCGATCCGTTCCCCCAACAGCAAGGCTTCCTGAATATCATGGGTTACAAAAATTACCGTCTTATGCGTCTGTTGCCAGATGTTGACCAGTTCTTTCTGCATCGTCCTCCGGGTCATCGCATCAAGCGCACCAAAGGGTTCATCCATCAGCAGGATCGCTGGATCATTGGCAAGCACCCGTGCCAGCTGAACACGCTGCTTCATGCCTCCCGATAACTCCTTCGGGAACTTCTCCTCATGCCCGTTCAGTCCTACAAGTCCGATGAACCTATCCGATATCGTGCGCCGTTCAGCCTTTGCGATTTTCTTCATTCGCAGTCCAAACTCCACATTCTCTCGAACCGTTAGCCAAGGGAATAAAGAGGAATCCGCTTGCTGAAATACAACTGCCCGATCTCTGCCAGGCTTATTCACCTCTTCGTTATCCACCCGAAGGTTACCGCCAGATTTGGAAACAAATCCGGCGATCATATTCAGCAGCGTCGACTTTCCGCAGCCACTTGGACCGAGTAGAACGAAGAACTCTCCGCCTTTGATTACGAGATCCACATCTTTAATAATATAATGAACATCTCCAGCGGCTGACTCACTGTAGCTCTTGCGAAGCTGCTCAATATGAATGGTGTGCTGCTTAGCAGGTAATGACATGCTGAACCCTCCTATTTCTTATACGTGACTTCTTCCGGCAAAGCTTTGGTTAGCGGTTCAAGATTCAGCTTGCTATCCAGATCGAAATCCTTCTCAATGATTCCATTGTCGACCATATATTTCTTCTGCTTCGTCAGACTGTCATAAGCCGCCTGTGTGAATCCGAGCGCCCATGGATTGTTCGGAAGATCTTTAATCGTCGATTCCTTAGGCTGCTTCACTTCCTCGTACATCAAATCAGCAACCTCATCTGGATGAGCCTGGGCATAGCCCCCTGCTTCATCCACTGCTGCGAGAAAGTTCGCGATCCCCTCTGGATTTTTCGTTACAAAATCATTCCCTGCTACAATGCCCATCCCTAACCGCACGGTTGTTTTGGACATATCCGTCAGCTCATGTACGCCTGCAAGGGCACCCAGCTTATCATTAAGAACTGAACCATAGAACCATGCACCATCCACAGCCCCTTGCTTCAAAGCGATATAAGATTCGTCAAAGGCTCCCTGCCCTATCAATTCCACATCACTGAGCGCGATGTTATGCTCTTTTAAATATTCATCCCAAAGGTACGGAATGAAGGTTCCACGAATAAAGCTCAGCTTCTTGCTTTTCAATTCCTCAGCTGTCTTGATATCATCCTGTACGAACAGCTTCCATTCTGTAGAAGCTTCATCTGTCGCCAGACCCGCAGAGGCGATGATAGCGTAATCTCCTTTCGACACTGCGTTCAACAATGGAAAATCGGCCCCGAAAGCAACATCTACCTGTTTAATGAAGAGTGCATTTACACCTTCTGCCGGGGAACCAAAGTTGACTAGTTCGGCGTCTATCCCGTGTTTGGCGAAGATACCTTTATCTAATGCCACACGAAAGGTTGGATTCGTATTGATGTCAGCGATTTTAATCTTCAATGTCTCTTTTTTGCCGTTCAATGCTCCATCTTTAGAGGACGACGCATCACCTTTGGAGCTGCAACCTGATAATAGGATAACAACGGATAAGGATAAGAGCAGAAAGCTTGAGCTGATCCATGACTTTTTCACAACGACATCCCCCTCAAATGTATTAGTTGGCTTTGCGGCTACTACCTTCATCAGTCGTCGCCACACAAGCAGCCCCCTCAACAAACGGCAGGGTTGTTGCCACGTTCACTACCGAATCCGATCCCTTAGGTGCAGCTCCTGGTACTCTGAACTGCGTGACATCTATCGGCTCAATCGCTTGTTCTTCCGGCTTCTCCAGCTGTGGTACCCACGCATAAGGCACACGATAGGAACGGTAAACCATGTTTGTATTTCTGGAATCGTTATACGGTGAGATATATTCCCAGACCAGTTCATGCTCTGGCGTAACCTCGAAAAGTCTACCGTTAGATCCTTCCGTTATTAAGGTGTTGCCATTCGGAAGCCGCTGGGCTGAGCTGATATAAGGACTGTAGAATTTGTAGGAATCCGTCGGAACGGAGAAGCCTGCTTCTGCCGCGGTATACTGCCATTCAATTTCGAGTGTCACTGGATTAATCTCTAGAATTCGAGAGTAGTCGCGAAGTGCATTTTTTTGCCCAAAGGGTGAAGATGGATTGGGAAGACCATAACCGCCCCAACCTCCGTTATCAAATACGAGTAGGTTTCCTTCTCCCGGCAAGCCCTTCGGAATGATGTGCGCATGATGCTGGCCAATGATCCAATCGATATGCTTCAATTCTGGCAGTGAGTAGTCTGGACCAATTCTCCACACGATGGCCCCGGTACGCTTATCTGTAATTGCGATAATATTCGCTTCCCTTGCATCCCAGATCACGTTATCTGGATGGAAACGCTCATCGCCTGCATCGTAAAACTTATTAGGTCCTACATACGAAGCTGAATTGATATGCAACCAGTCACCGACACCGCCCCCCAGATTCCCGAAGGAGCGTGAGTTAGGATCACGGAATAAGACGTTTTTCGCCGCTTCATCAAAACCTAGCTCTGCAAAATGTTCATTTGGGGCCCACTCCCAAACGATATTCCCTTCCCAATCCACTTCGATAATCGTGTCATCCAGCAGCTGCTTGTCGGAGATTTGGTGGTTGTAAATATTTTTGTGAGCGAGGATTAGGGTTTTGCCACCATCTACCTTAGGCTCTAGCCCTGGTGCAAAATAACCCACCGGATTGCCTTCGCGCTGATAGTCATGATGCTGGCGGGCATACCAGAGCGGTTCATAACCCGGATCTTCTATATGTTCATAGCTGTTATACTTCCATACGATGTTACCGTCCCAATCGACCTGCACCAGATCTACATTATCCTGAATGCCAAATTTGGGATCTCTCCTTCCTGTACTGCCTAGCACATAACCACCAGGGAAGATTTTAGCCGGAAACCCGAGCAGTCCCTTCCACAGATGCACTTCTTTACCGTTCATATCAATCAGTACAACACCTTCTTCACCCGCTTGAAATACGGTATAGCCACTCCACGCTTTGCTCGGATTAAATACGGTTGCTCCAGTTGGAAATATGGTTGAATGTCCCATCGTTCATCTCTCCTACATTTAATTTATTTTAATAGCTAAGATAATTACTTTTCTTTGTGACTGCTCGTGGCTTCTGTTCAAGGTTTGGAGAAGCTTCAGCCTCAGCATTCTCCTTCACCAGCTTCAGCAAGATGTCTGAGAATCCTTCGAGATTACTAATGATCCGCTGATAAAAGTGACTTTGCTGCACCAATTCCTCTTCCGTGAACCCCTCAAACAGAAGCGAAATACATCGTTCCCCAATGTTGCTGTTAAGCTCTGCCATCTTCCGGCCTTTGTCTGTGATGTCCAGCATCACCGTCCTGCGGTCCCCTTCCTTACGTCTGCGTACAGTAAATCCGCCTGCCTCAAGCTTATCGCTCAAAGCTGTGATCGCACCTGACGTAAAGTCCAGTTCATCTGCTAAATCCCCAAGCCGCTGTTCACCCTCGCGAATGATTTTATGTAGAATCAGCATGCCGGGTAAAGAGATGCCTGCTACTGCAACCTTATCCCGTTCCTTTACAAATCTACGGACCATCTTGCGGAATACCCAGTCCGTCTCCTCCAGCTGTCTCCAATACGTATCGCTCATTCTTACCTCATCTCTCTCCATAGCCAACAAAAAAAAGACTCCCAGCACAACTCCCAGGCAAGGGAAAAGTGCGGGAGCCTTTGGCGGTCCAATCGGCTCAGATAAATTATTTCACTGTTCATTTAATTAGTGTTTAAGTATTGCTGATATCATATAACCCTTTATTCCTACCTGTCAAGTATGTATTTTTAATTCTAAAAAAATCACCCCAATACCGGTGCAGATCGCATGCTTGTACTAATTCAAAATCAAATAAGTTCAAGCTTTTTCATTGACATTTTGCCCATTGTTAAATATATTGTACCTAAGAATAAATGTTTACCTAGGGAAACAAATTAGATAATTAAAATAAATGTTTCCAATAGGAAACAAATCAATAAATTTCAAGACGAGGAGCTTTTTAATGATTGAAATTAGAAACCTAAACGTGGATTATTTCGGTAATTCAGCGCTAGAAAATGTAAATATCGACATTCCCTTTGGGTATACCATCGGAATTATCGGGCCAAATGGTGCAGGAAAATCGACATTCATTAAGTCATTGTTAGAAGTAATCAAGAAAAGAAGCGGAACGGTGAGGGTAGAGGGAAAAGACATTTCTGAGTATAAACGGAAGATCGCATATGTACCGCAAAAAAATGATATTGACCTTACTTTTCCAATCACAGTGAACGATACAGTGCTAACTGGAACCTATCCAAACTTAAGAATCTTCCAGCGCCCCGGAAAAAAAGAGCGGCAACGCGTCGAGGAATGTATGGCCATGGTAGATATAAGTGATCTTGCAAATAAACAAATTAGTAATTTGTCCGGAGGACAACTACAAAGAGTTTTTATTGCCAGAGCGCTTGCCCAAAAAGCGGATGTATTTTTTTTAGACGAACCTTTTGTCGGCATAGATCTAGTCAGTGAAAAAATCATTGTAAAACTGCTTAAACAGCTTCGCGAAGAAGGGAAAACCATATTGATCGTTCATCATGATTTACATGAAGTCGAAGAATACTTTGACAAAGTAATCATTCTCAATAAAAAGCTTATTGCTTTTGGCGATGTGAAAGACACCTTTACAGCCGACAATATCCTCAATGCTTACGGGGCTTCCTTAGGTAATCTTGTAATCAAAGGAATGGGGGGCGCCGAAAATGATTGATTATTTCTCATCATTATTAAACATTCCGATCTATGCGCTTAACGCCGGATTGTCTGCTATCATTCTTGGCATTGTTTCAGGGGTTTTAGGAAGTTTTATTGTACTCAGAAAAATGTCATTAATGGGCGATGCTTTGTCTCATGCTGTATTACCAGGTGTGGCGTTATCTTATATTTTAGGGATTAACATTCTTGTGGGAGCTTCATTGTTTGGACTTTTAGCGGCCATCCTCATTCAATTCATAACAAGTCGCAGCAATATCAAAAGTGATACCTCGATCGGAATTATTCTCAGCTCATTTTTCGCT
The DNA here is from genome assembly GCF_037972555.1 of Paenibacillus sp. FSL R5-0744. Taxonomy (NCBI): domain Bacteria; kingdom Bacillati; phylum Bacillota; class Bacilli; order Caryophanales; family Paenibacillaceae; genus Paenibacillus; species Paenibacillus sp. FSL R5-0744. The sequence continues at coordinate 329,273 of NZ_CP150228.1, read as the reverse complement.
CTAGGAATTGTCTTAATCACTTTCGCCAAGAGCGGGCTTGATCTAACCCATATTTTATTTGGTAACATTTTGGCCGTCCCGCAGTCTGAGTTAACGCAATCATTTATTATCATGCTTGTTGTTATTGCCATCATTTCATTGTTGTATAAAGAGCTGTTAATTAGCTCGTTTGATCCTGTCGTCTCTAAGGCATTTGGTTTAAAAACGGGATTCTATCATTATTTATTGATGATGCTGTTATCCGTGGTTACTGTGTCCTCATTATCTCAAGTTGGAATTGTGCTTGTTATTGCAATGCTAGTTATTCCAGCAGCTACATCATATCTTTGGACAAATAAGCTGATCCATATGATTATCCTGGCTTCCACCATCGGCGCTGTATCTGGAATTATAGGTGTGATCATTAGCTTCAGATTCAATTTACCTACAAGTGCCACCATTGTTCTAGTAGGGGTAAGTTTGTTTGCTATATCATTTATTATCTCGCCCAAAAATAATTTTCTAAGAAAAGGGGTTAAACAAGGATGAAAAAAACAATAAAGATGCTCTCTTTGACAATGTTCATCTTGCTATTTACCGCATGTTCAACCGTTAGTGAGGGAGAAGCAGACCATGACAAGTTGAAGATTGTTGCAACCTACTCCATTATCGCGGATATGACCGAAAACATTGTAGGGGAAAAAGCTGAGGTCTATAGCATGGTTCCCATCGGAACAGACCCGCATATGTACGATCCATTACCTAAGGATACAAGTAAAGTATCTAGTGCAGATTTAGTTTTTTATAACGGATTGAACCTGGAAACAGGTAAGGGGTGGTTCCAAGACCTTCTTGATGTCACTAATAAAAAGGATGTCGCTTTTGCCGTCTCAGATGAAGTAACTCCAATGTACCTAACAGAAAAAGGCAAAGAAACTCAAGAAGATCCTCATGCCTGGCTTGATGTTCAGAATGCTATTAAATATGTAGATATCATCACTAAACATGTAATCGAAAAAGATCCGGACAACAAAGAATTTTATCTGAATAACCAATCAGAATATGTTAAGAAACTTAATGAATTGGATCAATATGCAAAAGAATCGGTAGAAAAAGTCCCGCAGGAGAAACGCATTTTAGTTACAAGCGAAGGGGCATTTAAATATTTTTCAAAAGCCTACGGATTTGAATCCGCATTTATTTGGGAAATCAATACCGATAGTCAAGGAACTCCAGAACAAATGAAAAATATAATTAAAATCATTGATGAAAATCAAGTGCCGGCTTTATTTTTGGAAACGAGCGTTAATCCGAAAACAATGGAAACCATCTCCAATGAAACGGGTGTACCGATACATTCTAAGATTTTCACCGATTCTTTAGCTAAGAAAGGCGAAGAAGGCGACACATACATTAAGATGATTAAATGGAATATTGATAAAGTCGTTGAAGGATTGTCGTCATAAAAAAAGGCTGTCGAGATTTTTCTCGACAGCCTTAACTTTTATAATAACGAACCATTATTGGCCACTTTCCAGCACAATTGCGTGACTGTCCTCATCATAAACCTGCATAAAAGCTGAAACCGTCGGCAAATATTCAGCTGCCACATATAAAGTGCCCTTTATGTTTTGCACATTAAGGCTTGCATCTGGCTTTAGGGAAAGTGTCCACTCCCCTTTGCTAATCATCGTCTCTTTGCTTGCCGAATCCCAACGAATGTCCGCTCCCCATGCGCTAAATAGCGCTCTAACCGGTAAATAAATTTTACCGGATTGCTCAAGTGATAGATTGTTAGTATTCAATTTCACCTGTACTCCGTCCAACCATACTTGCATGTCCTTACCCGCTGGTAGTAACGAGACTGCATCGAGCAGATCACCCTCGCTACGCAGTGGCTTAAGGGCTTGCAAATCGAGACTCAATACCTTCAGCTTGTTATTCAGCGTATCCGTCACATACAATTTCCCGGAAGCAAACGCAACACCGGAAGGCTGATTAAACATCACTTTATCCAATGCTCCAACTTGATCTCCCAAGGTGCCCTGCCCTGCAACTGTGATGACTCTTCCATCTTTCTGAATGGCCCGAACCCTATGGTTCAGACTATCAGCAATCAGCAAGACTCCATCGGCATAGGCCAGTCCACGAGGACGATTGAACAGCGCAGACAGACGATCTCCATTGTGGAACCCTCCAGCCATATATCCAGTCACTGGATCAACTGTCGTTGCTTTGCCCGCAAAGGTCTCAACCATATTGCCTTTAATCAATCGAATCATCTGATTCCCACTGTCAGCCACATAGAGATTACCGGTTTCATCGAACACAAGACCCACGGGCTCATTAAATTTGGCCGAAGCTACCGAACCATCTAAATAAGCACCAATATTACCCTGCTGACCTGCAAAAGTTGTCACAATACCTTCCGGTGTAACTTTGCGAATCACATGATTCAGCGTATCGGCTACATATACATTGTCATTACTGTCTATTGCCAATCCACCCGGCGCGTTAAACTGCGCGGTATTGGGTTGTCCATCTTTATAGCCAGCCGCTCCCGTTCCTGCGAAGGTATATACTTCTCCATTCTTAATTTTACGGATGACATGATTGTCGGTATCACTGATATAGATAATGCCTTTACTGTCAGCAGCGGTATACGTCGGATGATTAAACAAGGCCTTTGCACTCTTCCCATCGATATGTCCTTCTGCACCTTGTCCAGCCACTGTCTGCAGCTTACCATTACTCCACTTGCTGATAGTACTGCTTCCGGACTGTACGATAATGAGGTCATTGCTGCCAGATACAGCAGTCAATCCCCATGGCTGTTTAAGAGAGAGTACAGCGTTAGAAGAGATATTCTGATTTATACTCCCTTGAACGTTGCCGCTTACGGGTTGTACTGCCTCTGCGGTAACGATGCTAGATTGTACTGCGCTTATGAGCATAAATCCACAAACGATGGAGATGAGTTCCTTTTTCATTATGTTTGTTCTCCTCTCGAAGGTTATTGCGCCTTTAAAATAACAAAGATAATCTAATCTGGAGGTTGTCTACTACTACCTCTACAGGGCCGTTTTCTGTATCTTCAATCCTCACGAGAGGAATGGTAACGATATAAGGTTCGGGAAATAATCCATTCAAGAACTCCGGAGTAAGTTTAAGCACAAAAGTATTCTCACCGTTCCGCTCCAGTACATAATCTGTATCTTCTAGTGGAGATGGATCTCCTAGATCATATTCATAACGATATCTAATCTCCCCTACATCATAACCCAGCGAATGGATGATAAATTCTGGTACTTCACCTTCACCTATAGGGCCAGTATGGTTAAAATAACTCGGAGTGATCATTCCCTTGTAGGTAAAACCGCCATCTGCTATCAGTTGATCCTCTTCCTGTACTTCACCCCCGGAAAGAGCATTCTTTAACAAACCGCCGTTTATCTTGATTTGAACGAAAGAGCTATAAGGAAGTGATTCACGCAGCTGAATGTGAAGCTTATTCTCTCGAATATATACCTCACCTAAATCGAGCTTGTCCTCACTTTGATTCAAAGTAACACTCACCCCATCCCTCGCAGCATTAGGATTAGAGTCATCTGCGATATTAAAGACTAACGGTGCTGTAAACGGCAAAACAATCTCATTATCACGGACGAGATAGTCATAGATATGTTCTCTAAATTCCTGCTGGTCTAGCTCAGGCGCACCTAGCGGATTAGGTGTTGGCTCCGGTGTTGGTACCGGCGATGGTGTTGGCGTTGGTGTTGGTGTTGGCTTTGGTGTTGGTGTTGGTGTTGGTGTTGGTTCCAGCGTCGGCGTTGCTGTTGGCTCCGGCGTCGGTGTTGACGTCGGTTCCGGTGTCGGCGTTGGTGTAGGTCTCGTCGGCGATGTTGGTCTCGTTATATCTAAGGGAGCTGAACTAGATAGATCATAGTGAATCTGAGGTGGAATTGTTGGAATAGGCGGACTTGAGTGAACGGGCATAGCGGCTTTTATTTGCTCGAGTAGTTGCTCGATTTTTTTCTTAGCCGATTCGAATTCTAATACCTCTTCTTCGTTCAGATATTTCAAATGCTGCTCTAGCGCAAATTGTGGTAATGCATTTAGGGACAACTGCGACTCTATCCATTGTTGATTCTCCATAATTAACTGCTGGGAGGCTGTTATCATACGCTCAATCAGCGTGGGATCAATAGTCGAAACTACATGAACCGTTCCTTCCAGAACTCCCAGATAATCGCCGTTATTCCCTACCCCATTATTAAGGACTACGTTACCTTGGCTATTAACGCTAACAAAAAACTCTGTACCCATAACGCCCATAATAGCCGTTGGTGTCTCAATCTCAAAGCGAGAATCGCCATCCAGTTTCTTTTTTACCTTGATCAAGACTTGTCCGTTTTGCAGCTTTAGACTTGTCTTACCGCCCAATGCCTTTGCGCTTTCTACTAATTGGCTAATGGTAAGCGTAGTACTAGCTCCGATCGTAACTTCTTTGTTAGCATCAAGATCGAGGCTAATTTGCCCATCATTGCCTGTTATAATCGTATCACCTTGGGTAATCGCCATTCCTTTAAAAGCGTTGAATTTCTTCGTTCCACCGCTCTTTTTCACTTCAGACTTGCCTGAGACCGCAGTTATTTTCCCAATTTTTACGCTATCCTTCGCCTCTGTGACAACTGCTGGCCAAAGAATACTGAACAATAGCATAAACGACAGTGTAAGCTTTAACGACCTCATCTCAATCCCTCCAGTTCATAGACACTGATTCCTTGTTCCTTGCCCTTTACCTTGATCTCTCCTAATGAAACGGCTGATACTCTATCTTTTACAAAAGCGTAGGTAGCCTCACTGATGAGGATTTGTCCAGGCTTCGCATTGCTTTCCAGACGGGCTGCCGTGTTGACGGTGTCGCCAATCGCTGTATAATCCATCCGGGTCTTGGAGCCGATATTCCCGAATACAGCTGGACCAGTATGCACCCCGATACCGAATTTCACTACAAGACCAAACCGTTCGAACAGCTTTTGTTCCACCGCAGCCGAGCCTTCCTTCATCGCCCACGCCGCCTTCACCGCTTGCATTGGATGATCCTCCAGCAGCAATGGAGCATTAAAGATCGCCATCGTGGCATCCCCGATAAACTTGTCCAGCGTGCCATCATACTTAAAAATACAACCCGCAGTCAGATCCAGATACTCATTCAGAATCTCAACAATCTCCTCTGGTTCAGCAGCCTCCGATAACGGAGTGAACCCGCGAATATCAACGAATAACAGGGTTAGCTCTCTGCGGCTTCCTCCCAGCTTCAGCCCTTCTTGACCGTTCTTGAGAATTTGATCGACAACCTGCGGGGCAACATATCGACCAAAAATATCCGTAACTCTACGTTTCTCCATCAGTTCTTCTAAATATTGAAAAGCTATTACGATAATACAACTAACGATTAGAAAGGGAATCACATAACCCAGTGAAATTACTATCCCTTGGTCATAGAAAAAACGACCTGCAAAGATAAGAAGGGCAATTATGACCACAATGACCGCGTAGGAATATAGCATCTTCACTTTACGGAATAGTAGATAGGCTAGGAGCGCAACAAAAAGTAACACTACCTCGTTCCACTTCCAATCCAGTACCCGCTTATAATTATCGTCCAGTAGAGATTGAATGATATTTGCATGAATTTCCACACCATATAACGTATTTTTTCCGCTAATTGGTGTTAGGAAGTCATCCTTAAACCCTGTAGCATAGGGCCCTATAAGCACAATTCTATTCTCAAAATAAGATGGTGGAACCTCTCCGCTAAGAACCGCCGAATAAGGAATCTCCTCAAAGTCGCCATTGCCACCTGAATAAGGGATATAAAAGCGCCCAAAGTCATCCAGTGGGAGTTTCTGCGGATCAGCAGTGCCCCCCATCGCCTCTCGATATTTCTGGTAGACCGTCCATGACAAGCTGTGAATAGACTCCCCTTCATAGTCAAAAGAATAAAGAGCCTTACGCACCACTCGATCAGTATCGGTAATAGTATTGATATGGGCGGTTGCAGCCGCAGCCTTCCGCAAAGCCTCAAACGGCTGGGATAGCTCCAGCGCTTCGATCTTTCCCTGCTCGGTATTTGGCGCAAATGTGCCATATACCGGCAAAACAACATTCTCCGCACGGGCCACAGCCGCAGCGAATTCTGTATCCGCCTCCGGGTCCTCCGAGCCTACAGGGAACGTAAGGTCAAAACCGATCACTGCTGGATGTCCCTCGGAGAGCGTATCTAACAGCTGTGCATGAACATTTCTGCTCCACGGCCAGCTGCCAAAGTCCTCCAAGCTCTGATCGTCTATCCCGATGATAGCAATCGTAGTATCCACAGACCGCTCGTGCTGCATCACGCGGTCTTGTAACAGATGATCAATGGAGTCAAGACTTCCTCTATACAGTAGAACCGCAAAAATCACCGTAAGTAGAAGCAAAATATGTGCTAACTTTACTCTCAAGGTTCGTTTCTCCAATCTATGTATTATGGAATGAGTCCGAGCCAGCGCTATAATAAGCGTTCAAATACGTTGGTAATTGATAAGCAAAGAAGAAGGGGGCAGTGGATAACAGAATAAGGAATATAAGCAATCGTGGATGAATATCCATTCCTGCGCCAATTGGAAGAAGTGCCGTAACAAGGAGAATAACTGCCGGATCATCGTGAATAACTAGTGTAACAACGAAAGATATTATTATGACTGCCAGCAGGAAGCTAGATTATGTCTATTAAAAATTTATTCAAAAATATTATATATGAAAAATCATATGAATAGTAAGAATTTCCTGCTTTGCTAGAAGAAAAGGAATATAGAGTGCAAAAAATGACAAAAAGCAGGCCAGAGTTACCTCTGCCTGCCTTTGCCATACTATTCTTATAAATTGATTATTCCATATAACAGTTTTGCAATTTCAGCACGGGTTACTTTGCCACGAGGATCGAAATGATTGTCGCCCTTACCGTCAAGGATTCCCTTAGCTTGCAATTCACTTACCGCTTGCTTCGCCCACTCTGATACGCTGTTTATATCCTTAAAGCTTGCAGTAGCAGCAATGGAAGACTGCACTCCAGCTTTGTATTGTATTAATTTCTGCAGGACAACAGCCGCTTCTTCACGTGTAATTGCATCTTTAGGACGGAACTTGCCATCACTGCCTTGGATGAGTCCAAGCTGGACAGCTTTGTCTATCGATGATGCATAATAAGCATCTTTTGATACATCTGCAAAAGCACCATTCCCCGTAGTTTCACTTGTCTCATTCAATCCGAGTGAACGAATGGCTAGTGTAACAAAATCTGCACGGGTTACATTCGCTTGTGGACCATAGTGCGTATCGTCGATACCCTTAATCACATGCTTAGCCGTCAGCTTGGAAATGTACAGTTCTGCCCAGTGACCAGCGGTATCACTAAATTGCTTATGGTATTCCAGTACCGCAAAGGAAGAGAAATGATCTGTTGTAAAGGTAACGGTATTGCCTTTAAACACTCCACCCAAATATTCCAAGGTACTGCCATTTACATAATAGACACCCGCAAAATCTGTATCAAGCTTAGCAAGCTGTTCCTTCGTCAGCGTCAGGGTAATCGTAACAGCACCTTTAAACTGATGAATAGCCGTTTCTTTGCCGCCTGCTGTGGTACTGAGGTTCAGCGTCACGGTTGCCTTGGATGGACTCATTCCAGCGACATTGCTTTGTACAGCTGTCGTAGTTGTATCAACGCTCAGCAGCAGCATTTCACTGCCGGCCGGGATCGCTGGTAAAGAGCTTGTTGGTACGCTAAATGTAACGCTGGAAGATACAATATTCAGATTCAGCTTCTTGTCGGCAGCCTGTTGGATGCTCGTTGCATCAAGTGCAATTCTAATCTGATCTTGAGCCGAGGTTGCCCCGCCTACGCTAATCTTTAGGCTTCCCCCTGTAGCAGCTTCCTCTATCAGCTTCTTCAAGGCTGACGGATCAGCTGTATACGTTCCATTACTTCCTAATGCCAGTTCAATGTTTCCTTTTCCCGCTCCAGGTGTGGCTGTAGGCGTTGGAGTCACTGTTGGCACTGGCAAAACTACTGGAGGTGCCGATGTCACCTCTGGTGCTGGTGTCGGCGTTACTTCTGGCGATGGCGATACCTCTGGTGTCGGCGTTACCTCTGGTGTTGGTGTTGGTGTTACATTCTCTTTCCCAGTGTAGAAGCCCCAAATGTCTGAAAGCACACTGCCAGAGTTATCATCCTCGACTTTTGTATACCACTGATAGTAGCTTTCTGGATTTAGCTTACTCCAAGTGACCTGAGTCTCCGTACCGCTCTCTACTTGCTGCTGGGTCGCGATTGTCTGATCACTGTAAACCTTAACTCCAATGTAATCGGTAGCTACACGTTTTGTTACAGGCTGCAGATCGAGATCTAGTACGAACTCATCTTTGCCCGGGAACTCATTTTCATCATAATAATTATAATCATCCAAGTAAGGCGAATAAGTCTTCACACGAAGCTTGTTGTTAGCTACATCGAACTGAAGCAGACGAATATAACCAAGTCCACCCTCTTCGGCACCTTGATAATCTGCCAGCATTTGATATACACTGCGGTCCGCAATGCCATCTCCATTATCATCCAACTCATCTACCTTAAGCTCCGCATCATGATAATGACCGGACAAAGCTGCGATTACGTTCTTGTTAGGTTTTACAACCTTTTCAAAGATCGTATCGGCAATCGGTGCGCGGTTATTAGATACGAGCAGGTATTCATGAAGACAAAGAATCGCTTTACGTTCTGGATAACGAGCAACGATCTCATTCATCCATTCAATTTCCTCTTCAGCCAGTCCCCAGCCCATATATACGATAATGAAGTCATTTCCGTTCGCAGATACTAAATCATAATGGCCCCGGTTGTTGTCATAGGATCCGCCAAAGGTTGGCATGTCCTTAAATCTCCATTCCCCAAAGTATTGCCAGAATTTCGTGTAATCTCCGGTTTGATGGCCTACATCATGATTACCCGCAAGAACACCATATGGAATACCTGCATCCTCGAGTACCTTCATATCCCGATCGGCTTCTTCCCATTCATATTCCTGATAGGATTTGTCCACTACATCTCCGGTATGAATTACATATTTCAAGTTCAAATTATCCTTATTGTCGGCAATCCACTTTACATTTTTCTGATAAATGTAAGGGTAGCTTTGAGAATAATATTGCGTATCAGACATCCATACAAAAGAAAAATCATAGGTATCCTGCGTAACTGTAGGTGCAGTCTTAGTCGCGGACGCAATCTCATCCTGAACCATGACAGCAATGCTACCTCCACTAGCGAATTCTCCAACAGTCACCGTAGATTTCAGTTCAAAATCCTCAGTACCAGCAATCAAAGTATCCAGCAGTATCCACTTCTCTTCAGCAGGACTCCACGCGTAGAGACTTACTTTACGACCTGGTAGTGAATTACCCTTCCATTCAATATCCACACGATCTGAAGCCTTCACCGATTCATCCAGCTTAATTTCATAGCGCTGATATGGGAATTGCAGGGCCGCATCGTTAATTAAGTACTGTCCGTCAACTGCACTTATTTTGCTGTATTCGTCACTGCTAAGCGCTTGTTCGCCCGCAGGAACGGATTGCTTCGGCGGTTCTGTATCCGATGCGTTCTTAAATCCAGTAAATCCTTGCTCTGGATGGTTACCATCGTACTTGAAGCCTCTATAGAAGGTAACATCCATCTTATCCTGATTAGGATCTTCAACCTTAACCTTCAAAGTTGGATTCGTACCCACACCAATCTCCCAGTTCTGAGGTGAGATCAGGAGTGGTGCAAATGGATTTTCATTCGGTACGTGGAATGTAATTACATTTTCCACCTGATTACCTATCTTATCCAATGCGGTGATAGAAAGCGTATGGTCTCCACCGGACAACTTTCCGGATGAAGTAGCATAAGGCAGTTCAATAACATTGCCGTCCAGCTTCACGCTAACTTTATCTACACCTGCGTAAGTATCCTTGATCTCAGCAGTAATTACGAAATTACCACGATAAGTTTTTCCATCTTCAATCGATGCTTTAATAGATGGTGGCGTGTTGTCTACAACTACGTTTGACGATACCTTGGATCCACCTTCGGTCACTGTTATTTTATGTTCTCCGTCCGTTACTTCTGTAGTATTCCAGTTATAAGCCTTCGAACGGAACAAATCAGATTTCAGATCGAACCGGAAGCCGATGGATTCATGCTTACCTGCGCTGTCCCCCATCTTAATTTCTTTATCACGTTCTGCATAAGCAGGGTCCCAAACTTCAGTACCGTCTGCAAGTAATAGGCGCACATTCTTTACTTCAAAATCATCTTTATTCTCCTCGGGACGAGGGTCAAAAGGCGATGATTTAGAGCCCGCCCGAATGTAGATCACATTATCCTTGCCCACTTGCAAAGCGGCAGAGGAGATCGGGAAGGTCAATGTCGTATACGTAGTAATCGGGTCCATAAAGGTGTATAGAATACTCGCATCCCCTAATTCTTCTGGTCCCATGGTGATACCGTTTTTGAAATAATAATCTACATTCTTCGCATCAAATACAAAGTAAGCATCATTCTCAAGCGCGGCATATACCTCGTTATTGCCAAGCACCTTATTGTCGATGCTCAGGCCCACTTCATCAGCCTTTGCGGTAGCAGAGGTTCCTTTTACCGTCATAGAGCCATTAATGAATTGCCCATCCTTCACATTCAAACGAAGTGATGATTGATCTGGACCACCTGTAATTTTCACTTTCATTACCGGAGATTCAGTCTCATTTGTGCCATCGGAAACGACGAAATAATACTGTATTTCATTTCTGCCGATCAAATCAGCAGACGACAATTTATAATGATATAAGCTATCGTTAAAGTCTTGGGATAGATTATGGCTGACAAAATCAGGCTGCTTATCCGAAGCTACCCTTACTTCTACAGACGTAACGGCTTTATTGTCATCCGCGAAAGCCTTCAAATCCAGACTCATCGACTGATCAATCTCCGTTACAGCAGTCAGATCATTTACCGTCGGATTTTCGGTATCCGGATCCACATGGATCGGTGTGTTAGGAAGCAGTGCAACATCTACCTGCCCTGGTGACGGAACCGCTGATCCTGTACTAATCTTGAGCATTTTACTTTGCCCATTCACAGGATACTTGTATAGAAGGGCTTTATTTTCTTTGGTGTCGTCACCTTTAGCCCCACCATCATAGGTAAGATCAGCATCATAATACGCAGAGGAAATTTCTTTCTCGGTATTACTTTTGATTACGACGGCCCGGCGGCCAGAGTTCGCCATACCATCGCTTTTGATTTGAAAGAGATTTGTGCCATCCATCAGATTAGTGTTGAATTCTGCATTAAAATCACTAGCGGTGTATGTACTGTTAGCACTATTAATAACCCAGAACACTACGGACTGCTGTGCAGGAATTACAAAACTCTCTTTCGTAGAGGGCCACTTCACATCGGAAGCATTGCCTTTATCAGGATAGCGATAATATATCTTGTAGTTTTTAAAATCAATCGGTGCATCAGTATTGTTATATACCTCAATGAATTCAAAAGCATCGCTGCTCGTTCCTTTTACATTCGTCGAATTGGGCAGCAGCTCTGTAATTAACAGCGGCGGCACATTATTCGAATCAAATGCAGGCAGGTTCACATGAACAGAATAGCTCTCTGTTACATTGTTTACACGAATGCTGTAGTGCAGTTCTGGTTCTTCCAGTGCAGCCGCAGGAATCACGGCCGTATATTCCCCCTCGCCTTTTGAGGTCATGGTGATTACCGTATCTTTCACCTGAGAAGGAGAGCCGTATTGCAACTTCACTACCGGTAGCGTTCCGTCTGGTCCAATCTCTAGGTTCGTAATCTTCGCGGTGACGGGAAGATCCGCTGGATCCACACTGCTCTGCGAGTGGTGTTCAATTACCGGTTGCTTGTCTCCAGGTACTAGCTCAGGCAGTTGCTCTGGATCTACGGTTCCTGGTGTAGCCGCAACCGTTCCCGAAATCGCCATGAGACTCATCATAGAGCTGTCGGATTGCGAATACTTATAGAAAATCCCGTTGTTTTCCTTCACCTGTTCTTTTCCATAAGAAGCAGAGACAATAAGAGCATCTCCTGCTTTACTTTTAATTTGTAAGTTGCGCGCAGAAGCGTTGGCCATACCACCGCCACCGTTAATACGGAACAGGTTTACACCTTCCTGAAGAGATGCAGAAGGATTAAAGTTTTTGATGAAATCCTCGGCAGGAACACTCAGATTATTGCCGTTCATAATCCAGAAGACGATATTTCCATGCGCTGGTATGACCGCATCGCCGTTTGGTGTCCAAGTATCTTTGTCATTATAAAAGAAATAATAATCCTTAAAGTTAACCGGCTCGTCCGTATTATTGTAAACCTCAACAAATTCGTAACCATCTACAGAGCTACCATCCGCGCCTTTTACATTTTTAGTATCCGGAACAACCTCTGTAATAAGTAAAGAGCCTGGATTGGTTGGTGTCGCGTATACATCTGTCATTACAGTCGGTTGACTTAAAAGCGTGTTGAGCTCAACCTGTTCATCAAAATGTGCTCCTAATTCGGAAGATGTCTGCTCCGTATCCGGCTGCTGTTCTTCCGCATATCCTGCTGGAACCATGATCCCCAACATCAAACTACTTGCAATTACGCTGGATAGAAAACGTTTAGCTTTTGCTGTTATTCTCAAAACTCCGAACACTCCCCGTAAGTTTGATTGTGACCCTTCTGCATAAATATGCAATTTAGATCATCTGGAAATTATACTAGGGGTATATTATCGCTATATCATTTCAATGTTAAATCTTTAGGTTATCTTAAATATTGTTTAAGCTTCAGCTCAGCTTTCCGGGTTATAATAGAAATAAGTTAAACCACAACCATCACAGACACTTTCAACAGAAACCATAGAACGTTATTCGTAAAATAAGAAAAGAGGACTCTAATGGATATAAAAAGAGTGATTATAGTAGGAACCGTAGTTATAGTAATGTCTTTCGGAAATGCTTGGAGTAGCCTTACTGCTAACGCAAGCTCGTCAACTCAATGGTCCACCACAAGTGTTGCGGATAAAGACGAATTATTATTGAAAGCCCTTAACCAACCCACAGATGATGATCTGTACGATGCCTTATATGACGGCAAATCACTTCAAGATATTGCAATAGAACAAAACACAGATATTGAAGATGTGATCGATCTACAGGTAACCCAGCTAACGGAACAGCTAGATTTACGACTAGCTTCCGGAAATATTACAGCCGAGCAGTATGCAGCACACAAAGCGGAGCTGAGGGACATCGTTACGGAGAGCGTTCTCACTTCTTTCGGCTAAGAAAGATACATATAGTGGCCGTATAACATTTCTCTGCGCCCAAGCTAAAACGCCTTGGGCGTCCCTAATGGACGGTAAGCGTTTATGCGAGAAATATAAGGATAATATATAGCGTGGAGATTATAAATTCTTATATTTAAATAAAGAGGGTGATCCAATAGCCATTGAATGGCTGTCAGATCACCCTCTTCGTATATTCAACGCTATTAAACTGAATTCCTAAGTCTCTATCTTGTTATCTCTATTGATCTCCAGTATATCCAGGAAGAATACAAAAATTGGAATTCCGAGAATTAGACCCCATACACCCATATAGTGCTCAGAGAAGAGAAGTACGATAAAGGTGTAGAACATAGGCAGGTTCATTTTGGATGACATCAGTTTTGGATTTAAGAAGTAACCCTCGACAAAATGTAGTATGGCGATCATAACCAATACATATATCGTCATTGCTATGCCACCAATGTTGTAACCAATAATACAAAGTGGTATTAAGGAGATCACAAAACCTACAACTGGAATCAAACTAAGCAGGAAGATCATAATCGATAAGGCGAATAAATACGGAAAACCTAAGATCCAGAGTCCGATTACCGTAAAGCATGTATTAAACAGCGCGATCAGAATTTGCGCTTCGATCACTTTACCAAACGATGAGATGAATTTTCTACCGAAATACTCAAGCTCAACATAGAACCAAGAAATCTTGCTCTCTTTAAGACGGGCAGTGAAACTGACAATTCTGTTCTTCTCAAGGATAAAGACAAAGCTCAGAATGGTGGATAATACGAAGCTTGTGCCCCAATTACTTATTTTCAGGACGTATTCAAGACCATCTTTCACATAAGACTGGTAGTTCAAATCCTTAAGCTGGGCAAATAAATACTGCACGATTTCGTTCTGCGGAATGTTTGCAGGGGTTAAACTGGTCAGAAAATTAGTTAACTGCTTTATCTGTGTGAAGACCTTCGGTAAATAATTCACTAAGGTCACTACGATCAGAGCAATCAGAGCTAAATACAAAATAACAATAATGACTTTACTGTTGACCGCAACATATTTATTGATTCGCTTCGTGAGCAGCACCTGAAAGCTGTTCATTACATAAGCAATCAGAAATGTTAACAGTACTAAATTGAGCATATCTCTAATACTGAATAGCAGCAGGGCAACCAGCCCCAAAATAAAAAAACGCCGGACCGTTAAATTCGCGTAATAACGCTTAAATACTTCCATCTGTTCTCTCCATTCGCCTACCAATTAGTACTCTAATTATAGTCTACAGTAAGGAATTCACTTATAGCAACTAGTGATTCGCCCAAATTGGCGAAATTTCTCACTTTTTGTAAACTCCTAATGAACATAGGGAAAGCTGATATCCATTCCATACATTTCCTTTGCCGTTTATAAGCCTCCCGTTGTGTTCATTAACTTAACGATTCGACTCTTCTGATCGTAGTTGAGATCAATATGTAGATCCTTGCATAATTGTATAAACGGAACCATCAGGGTCCCTTTCCTCATTTCGGGCGCACTTCCTATCAGAGCTACTCTTTGGTTATTCAGGGTTAATTCCATAGGTGAATCTATATGTTTAACCTGCTCAAGAGTTTGGACTGCAGTTAGACTCTGACTTCCCCCGTTGATCCGGGAGGCATTTCGGTCCGTTCTCGCATTGATCCCATCCTGGATTTTAAATGTTAGCGAAATTCCGAGTGAATCACATGCCGATAGCAATCGGTCATTGTATGATCCATAAGGAAAGGCAACCGCTGAATCGGTATTCCCCAGCTCTTCCTTCAGTCTTTGCTCCGCCTTGGCTAAATCACGAGTAACTCTGCTGTAGTACTCCGTATTCATTTCGTTTCTGTTCTCATCATCGATATATAACAAAGCACTGGCGGCTGGCCGCTCCCCACCCTCAGCATCCACGATACCATAATGGTGTAAATCGTACGTGTGACTATAGAATCCCATCCCGTCCCGCTTCATTTCCCGCATCTGCTCCCAATTAAGCTTCGGCACACTATTCGGATCTGGGTGATCAATCGTAGATACGATAACAAAATTCACTGCCGTATAGCCATATTTTTTGAGAATAGGAAAGGCCAATTCATAAAAGCTCTCATATCCATCATCAAACGTCAGCAGCACCGCATTATCTGGAACCGTGCCGCCATTCAGCATAAATTCACGGTATTGTTCCATCGTAATCACGTGAAACCCTTCTTGCTTCAGCAGGTTCATTTGATCATCAAACCGATCGGCAGATAAGATCCAAGGAAACTGCGGCATTGGCTTCTCTGAAAGATGATGGTACATCAGCACAGCTACATGGTCTCTATAGTAAATACCTTTCGGAAGCGCCCCCTGCTTCTGCCAGCCGATACGCATATTAAGGGCCTGTTCTGCTGCAGCCTTGGGAATCATTAGCTCATCAGGCGAGCCCGGATATGTAGCTACTGTCTTAATGATTTGACCGTTCACATCTATAGTAACAGCAGAAGACTCGTGTTGATTGTTGAAAATAGCAGCAAGACTTATTAGCAGAACAATGACTAAAAGTATCATATATTTTTTCGTATGCAATCTCTGAATCTCCTTAAAAAGATCTTTTATTCACTATGTAACTACATATTTGGTGACAGTTCCACCTACTTTTGGTTACATTTTCTTTTTTATTTTGTTTCTTATCATAAAAATAGGAGGCGAACCCTAAGCCTCAACTAGCTTAAGGAACACCTCCCTCACATGGAGATCTATATATAATTATGTACATCTATGTCTAATTGTAGACGGTCTAGGACCTTCTCTTGTCTACAAAGTAATTTTCTTCCCCTAGCTCGTCCACAAACTGCTGCAGCCAATCATAATATTGAATGGCATGCTCCAGCTTCTCCAGATCCTTCAGGCAGAATTGCCGCTCCTCCTCAGGCGTATCCACGGCATGAACCAATCCCTCCAGCTCAGGAATAACAACATCCAAGGCTTGCCTCATGACATCAATCTCCCGCTGCAGCTTCATTCCGAAAAAGTTCTTAAAGGTCTGAAAGAAATCTGTTTCCACTGCATACAGATCTTTTCGCTCCCGCTTCTCCTCCAGCTTGGTCACCATTTTGGAAGCCATTAAAGATCGGACTCCATAGCTCATATTACTCTTACTCATATTCATCACATTCTTCATCTCTTCAAGCGTCATCGGCCGGTCTTCAAAGAACATAATTCCATACAGCTGCCCGAATGAGTAATTGGCGCCATATAAGTCCATCGTCTGAGCAATTGCATCAATCATCGGACGCAGCAGCTGCTCGCGTGGAGATAAGTCTCTATTCTCTTCACCAAAGGCTACCTGTTTCATAGCTGCACCTTCATTCCACTTAGAATCTACCTTCTATTTTACACAAAATAGCAACTACTTTCGCTAATCTCTTAAATTTTTACATAATCTCGCATCGATCTTTACGCCCGCTTGACCACGCAGCTGCTCGATGAGTGTACAATTTTTTTTGAACGGAGGAGCTTTCCTCAGAATTATACCGCAAAAAACAGAAGACGGAATGGGGTATCGACAGAATAATGAAACGCACAAGATTTATAGGTGAGTTGAAACCGGTGCTCTTCACCTTGCCGGCAATGATTCCATTCGTGGTATTTTGGCTCGCGCCATTACTTTATGTATTTTATCTCAGCTTTACTGAATGGGACTTCATGAGCCCCGAGAAAACCTTTGTCGGACTAACCAACTATCTGGATCTGTTCAGCAATCCCGCCTTCTATAAAGCGCTAAGAGTAACCTTGTTATTCTGTGCGGGAAGTGTACTGCCCGTTATTCTGATCGGACTTGGACTAGCACTCCTGATGAATGGGAAGCTGAAAGGCTCCACTCTCTATCAGGTACTTCTTTTCTCCCCTTGGGTCACGCCAACCGTGGCGGTATCCATTGTCTGGTCCTGGATCTATGAACCTGAAATTGGCCTTGCTAATACTGTACTTGACCTCTTAGGTCTAGAAAAAATCGGTTGGCTTCAAGATCCTAAATGGGCACTGCTCGGCGTTCTGCTCGTGACGATATGGAAATCGGTAGGCTGGGCGATGATTTTTTACTTGGTGGCACTACGCAATGTCCCTACCGATCTGTTGGAAGCCGCTGAACTGGATGGAGCAAATGCTGTTCAAAAATTCAGCCGTATTACTTTACCGCTAATCTCGCCAACGACACTGTTTCTGTTCATCGTACAGATCATTGGTGCCTTACAGGCATACGACCAGATTAACGTACTCACACAAGGTGGACCGTCGGGATCAACACGTACCCTGCTCTATATGTATTATCAGTCTGCCTTTGAAGCCTTTCAGATTGGAGAAGCCTCTAGTGTCGCAATGATTCTGGTATTTATATGTATGCTGCTCTCCGTAATCTCACTAGATGTTAGTAAACGGACAACCCATTATCAATAACTACTGCTGTAAAGGAGAACGACTGATGAATGCCACGACCGTACGAGTGGGCAAACTGGCCCGCCATCTATTTTTTGCAGCTATTGCACTGATCATGGCCTTCCCCTTCTATTGGATGGTCACCAGCGCCTTAAAAACCAATGATGAAATCTGGCAGTCTCCGCCGACGATCTGGCCGAAAGAGCCGCTGTGGAGTAACTTTTCAGCCGCCTGGCACGAAGCCCCTTTCTTTAGATATATGGGCAATAGCGTATTTGTCGCCGTCTCTATTGTTATTTTGCAGGTGATAAATTCCGGGATGATGGCCTATGCGCTTACGCATATGAAATTCCGCTTCAGAGGGCTGTTCGCAGGTGTCATTCTTTTCGGCTATATGGTCCCTGCCACCGCCGTTTATCTTCCCGGATATCTGGTATTGTCCCAGCTTCATCTACTGGATTCATATGCCGGGTTGATTCTATCTAACTGTGTAAGTGTCTTCTCTATCTTTCTAATTCGGCAAGCCTTCCTTCAGGTTCCCCATGAGCTGGTAGAGGCTGGAGAAGTGGATGGTTCCTCGCATATGCGGATTCTCTGGACCATTCTTGTCCCCATTACACGGTCTTCCTTTGCTGTGCTAGCCCTGATCACCTTCATTGATCAGTACAATAACTATTTCTGGCCAATGCTCATCACCAAAGATCCTAATCTACAGCTGGTCTCGGCCGGTCTGCGTAGTTTCTTCACTCAAGGAGGTGCTTACGGATTGAAATGGCCGCTGATCATGGCCGCTAGCGCATTCACCATCGCCCCGTTGCTGCTAGTATTTCTACTAGCTCAGAAAACCATCATGCAAAGCGTCAACATGACCGCTGGTTCCAGCAAAGGATAAGCTAACTATTCTATTTAATAAGAGGAGAATGATGATGAACGTATTGAAGAGACTGTCCGCCCTATCTTTGGTTGCCGGATTTACAATGTTAACCGCTTGTGGAGGAAATGCGAGTACAGGTAATGTTACAGCGACAAATGGAGCTTCTTCCTCCCCCTCCGCAGAGGCTGCGCCTACACAAAATGCACCGGTAACGATTGAGTTCTGGTATGGTCTCGGCGGTAAGCTTGGTGAGAATATGGAGGCACTGATTCAGAAATTTAATGCCTCTCAGCAAGAGGTCATTGTCAAAGGTATCGTGCAGGCAGACTACACTGAAACCGAGCAGAAGCTGCAAGCGGCGATTGCTACAGGAAAAGTGCCTGCTGCTGCTCTCTCCTCAAACGTAGATTGGGCTCGCAAAGGATATTTCGCTCCGATAGATGAGCTTATGGCATTGCAGCCAGATTTTAATAAAGAGGATTTTGTCCAAACCTTTCTAAATCAGGGCCAGGTTGATGGCAAACAATACTTCCTGCCGATGTATGGAACAACACAGGTTATGTACTATCGCAAAGATGCTTTTGAGAAGAACGGAATTGATGCGAGCACATTGAAGACTTGGGAAGACCTAGCTGCCGCAGCTGCGAAAATGACCGTGAAAGACGGCGGCAAAACCACCTTCTTCGGTTGGGAGCCTATGTGGGGTTCAGGGAACATGATTGATGCCGCGCTCAGCAAAGGAGGCACTATTCTTAGCGAGGATGGGAAACAAGTCATGATCGACTCTAAAGAGTGGATCGAAACCTGGGATTTGTTCCGCAAATGGATCCACGAGGATAAGATCATGCGGATTCATTCAGGGGGTCAAGGCTGGGAATATTGGTACAAAACAATTGATGATGTAATGAAGAATCAATCCGCAGGCTACACCGGCTCCAGTGGCGATCAAGGTGACCTCGACTTTAGCATTGTTTCTGCTATGGAGCAGCCAGGCTGGGCAGGGATTGGCGAGGGCAAACCCGTAGCCCAAGCACTGATGGCCGGCATTCTATCTAAAGCAAGCGACAGTGAGAAACAAGCGGCTATGAAATGGCTAACCTACTTCACAAATGCCGAGAATACTGCCTCTTGGTCCATTAATACTGGATATATTTCGGTGCGCCAATCCGCATTGCAAGACCCGGCGTTTGTGTCATTCAGTGAAAGCAATCCACAGATTAAGGTTCCGTTGATGCAAGCTTCTCATGGCTCTGCACCATTCCAAGATCCTACTGGCGGCAAAATCAACGATGCGCTGAAAATCGCCGCTGATAAGGTGCAGATTGAGAATATTCCTGCAGCACAGGCACTTAAGGAAGCACAGGAAACAGCGCAAGCAGCGCTTGATAAACTAAAATAAAGGCGGTGGAGTTCATGTCTGAGCTCATCACGCCACAAGGCAGATACGCTGTAGCAGCTATTCTATTCGACAAGGATGGTACGCTGCTCCAGTTCGTATCCCTCTGGGGCAGCTGGGGCGAGTGTTTTTTAGAGCGATTCACGAAGGATATGAAGCAAAGAGGACTACAGATTCCAGAAGAACAGCTCCCTGCATTAATGGGAACTATACACAATGCCCAAGGAAGCATTACCGATTATGATCGGAACGGCCCCCTGGCTATGGGGACTATGAGTGACCTCTATGCCATCCTGTCATGGCAGGGTTATCTGCAAGGTTTATCGTGGGCGGAGTCCATGGTGCTTGTTCATCAGTGCCGTCTGGAAGCGGATGTTATGTTGGAAGAGAAACGCCCCGTTCACTCGCTGCCGGGTATTCATCGTTTTCTCGATGAGTGTGCGAGTGCTGGCATCCCTCTCGCCGTGGTGACCGCAGATGAAACAGATGCTGCAGAGAAACATCTCCAATGGCTCGGCATACGGCACTATTTCTCCAAGGTAATTGGAACAGACCTTGTGGATCAGGGTAAACCTTTCCCCGACATGGTGCAGCTTGCCTGCGAAAGGTTGGCCGTTGAACCCGCGCACACAGCAGTTATCGGTGATACTAATGGGGATATGCGAATGGCTAAAGCAGCGGGTGTACAGGTAGCTATAGGAATCACTGAAAATGAAGATATTAGTGCTTCGTCGCATATTCTCCCGGATGCAGATCTCATTGTGCGATCTTACGCTGAACTCAGCATCGAGGTTACTTCCCTGTGAAAATAGAAGGAATATGGGCATGGATGTTTCTGATGCTAGCTATTGTGTTCGAACTATCAGGGACCATCTCAATGAAAATATCTCAGGGGTTCACTCAGCTCTGGCCTTCCGTGCTCATGTTCCTGTTCTATGGAGCCAGCTTCACCTCCCTGAATTATGCCCTCACCTCTATTAAGGTAGGCGTTGCTTATGCGATATGGTCAGGGGCGGGAATCGTCCTTATTTCTTTCATAGGAGCCCTATTTTTCGAAGAAAAGCTAACCCTGTCCTCCCTACTATGGATAGCCGTTATCCTAACCGGGATTATAGGACTGAACATTAGCGGGAAGACGCATTAGTGAACAGCCACAGTATTTCATAGATTCATAAGATGAAGGGGGATGCCTAAACATGAGCGCGAACACATTACCTGAAGAGAAGCCTGTTATTACCTTTCAGATCATCACGGATACGCATGTCACCGCTGACAGAAATCATGAGTACAATCTTAACTTTGAGCTGGCGCTCCGTGATATAGCCGCACATGGAAAAGGTAGCAGTGGGATTATGCATATCGGTGATGTCACAAACCATGGTTTTTCTGCTGAATATAAAGAAATGCTTCGTATCATTAATCAACATAAGGCTGACTTGCCCGACATTACTTTCACTTTAGGTAATCATGATGTAGGCCTCGGGATTTGGAAGTCTCGCTTAGGGATGTATACGTCACAGACTGGAATGTCTGGACCCTATCATGATCACTGGATTAATGGCTATCATTTTATTTTTCTAGGTACAGAAAAAGGATTGCCTAAATTCTGTCATCTTTCCTCTAAGCAGCTTGATTGGCTGGAGCATAAGCTTGGGGAGCAAGCTTCACCGGATCAGCCTATCTTTCTTTTCCTGCATCAACCGCTTAAAGATACAGTAGCTGGATCGTTAGAATCACAAGATTGGTATGGTGTCACTCAAGATAAGGAATTAAAAGAGATTCTTTCGAGACACCCCCAGACCTTGTTATTCACTGGTCACACCCATTGGGAGTTAGAGGTAGACAACACTATGTACCCTGGCCATGGAGAGATGGCAACAATGTTTAATGCTGCTTCTGTCGCCTACCTTTGGACAAACGAAGATAAGCATAAGACAGGCAGCCAAGGCTTCTATGTGGAAGTATATAGAGATAAAGTGCTTGTCCGGGGCAGAGACTTTAAGACAGGAACCTGGATTGAAGCTGCACAATATGAGGTTGCTTATACAGCAGTAAACGTATAATGAAACTCCCCGCAGCAAGCTGCGGGGAGTTTCATTCTGTGAATTACACGCACAAGGATTAGCCGTACCGCCACGCTCTGCGTTATTCATCCCATGCTTCTAACAGCTTCGGAATGCCTTCTACAAGAAGCTTGTGGTATACCTCGGAAATATCTTCAATATCATCCGTATTCGCCACACCCAGCAGCGTCTGCATAACGATCCCGTCAATAGCTCCAATCAGCAATGAGGCAATGGCTTTATTGTATTTCCCGGGTTGTTTTTCGTACAAGCGTTGTAACAGCTCCTCGGTATGACCAATCCATTTCTTATACTTAACTTTCAATTGATTGGAGATTTCCTCGTTCCCGAGTATCGCTTCCTGGGCAAGATAGAACTGCATTCGATTGTCATCTATTTTGTTAAAACGATCTTTCACATTCTCGCTGATTTGCTCAATAACTTCCCCGCGGCTATACTTCCCTTGCTGTACCTCCTCGGCAATTCTCGTAGATACGGATAAACTGCGATCCATCGCATCATAAAGAATCTCTTCTTTACTATTGTAATGATGATACAACGCCCCCGTGCTAAGCCCGGCTTCATCGGCAATTCTCCGCATAGTCGTACCCGCAATACCCATTCGATAGATAACACGATTCGTCGCCTCAATAATATGTAATTTTCTATCCTCAGACATAAACTCCCCGCCCAACTGAATCGCTTATTGCGATTTATTTTTATATGAAAAGAGTACTGAATCTAATTTGTTTTTTGTGTGTTAATTAGCACAGACAGAACCAATTAATTCCTAATACAATAAAACCGAACAGTTGTTATGTTTATGAATTAACCAAGCATTGTAGGGTTGAAGCTCAGTATCGGCAACAATTGATTACGCTTTCACAAAAAAAGGAGGTTTATCATGGATATTCCTGCATGGCAGTACGGCGTTAGTATGATCGGCTACATAGTTCTGCTTCTTATTGTTGTCAGTATCATGCGCAAGCATTATAAGTTTGCCCACTGGTTCTGGATTGCTTCTTTACTAACTTTTCCCTTATGGCTTATGGGCGGTGTCGAAGGCTGGTTTCGGTGGGCCAAGATTTTAAGTGTAATTCTTCCTACAATATTTGTTGGATTCATTCGTATTGCTAACTACGAGAAACGAAAAGGACCGTTCTGGAATGGGTTACAGAAGGATTGGGTATTGTGGTTCGTATATGGCGTTCTATTCCTTAATATCATGGAAGCGACCATTAAAGACTTTACGATGGGGAATACATTCAATGCGCTTACCGGCCTCCTATTATGTATAACCATCCCTTTTGCGCCAAAATATTGGAAGATTTCTACTGAATCGCACGGCGATCTCATTGCATATACGACAATCGGCTGGAACTTCCTCTATACAACTTGGAATGCAGCCTTCGTCTATGCAGAGAGTCCGAAGTTCTTTGCAAGCTCGCTATGCATTCTTCTCGCAGCCGAGCTCTATCCCATCATCAAACGCCGCCCAGAACTCTACATCATTGCGCGGGTCTATACATTAGCGGCACATTTACTTCTACGCGCCTGCTTCGTTAGCCTGTTCCCGACACTAATGGATGCTTCATCGTGGTACAATGCAGACGTCATGAACTATTGGGGAATCATCAACTTTATTATGATTGTTCCATTTGTATTCTGGCATATGTGGCAGCTGCACACCGGCAAAGCAGAAATCAGCTTCCGGCGTGGCCGGATTGAAGTGAACTAACCAAGAACGCCCTTATCCTTTCCATGAGGAAAAGGTAAGGGCGTTCTTTCTTTATTTCTTCTCTGCTCGGAGAGGTTATCGTTGAATCGGCTCGATTCGGTAGCTTGCGTTAGCGCTGGCATCGTCTTCCACGCCGGCTCCACCGTGAATCTGCCAGCCGAATGACAGCACAGATTCCAGCCGGTTCTTCTCGGCTGTCGTCAATACTATTTCTATGGCTTCTTTACCCTCTTCAAGCTCCAACTCTGCCTCTTTACCAAGAACAACCCATATCCAGCTACGAATGCCACGAATCGTGTTGTACTTGATCTGATAGCCTGTCTTCACCGCTTGCTCGAACAATTCTGGCTGCTCCGCTTGTAAAGTGGTCAACTGCTTATAATCAAATTCGTATTCACTCTCGTCAACGGGCAAATCGCCCTCCGCCACTTTACGAAGAATATCCTCATTGGACCAGCCCAAAGCGCGAAGTGATTCTACCAGTAAAGCATCCCACTGGGATAACTTTACCCGGTTCAAATTGTCTGACATCCTGATTCCCCCCATACCTGTATATAGATTCTACTTATTCCGTGAAATCATAAGCAACATAATGACCCGGACTAACTTCCTGCAATGTAGAGGTCTCAGCCCTGCCGTACTCTGCCGAATATCCATCTAAAATAATTCTCTGATTAGCCCGCTTAGGGTCTGTCTCCAAAATCGAAGATAGCAGCGCCTTCGTATAAGGATGAATAGGATTCTCGTATAGTTCGTCACTTTCGGCTACCTCTACGAGACGACCGCCATACATCACGCCAATCCGGTCCGAAATATGCCGTACCATCGACAGATCGTGCGCAACAAAGAGGTAGGTCAACCCAAATTCCGACTGCAAATCCTCCAGCATATTCACTACCTGAGCCTGAACAGATACATCCAGCGCTGAGATTGGTTCATCGCACACTACGAATTCAGGTTTCACAGATAATGCTCGAGCAATCGAAATCCGTTGGCGCTGCCCACCACTGAATTCATGAGGAAAGCGATAAAGATGCTCTCTTTTTAAACCCACCTTATCCAGCAGTGCCGCAACAGCCTCTATACGCTCGTCGCCTTCGTGGATCCCGTGGATTTTCATAGGCTCACTGATCAGATCAAGCACATTCAGGCTTGGATTCAACGAGGAATATGGATCTTGAAAGATCGATTGAATCCGTCTGCGAAAAGGCTTAAGCTGCTTCTCTCCAAGCTTGCTCAGCGGCTGCCCGTCAAAAGACACTTCACCATCTGTATAGTCATACAATCGCAGCAAGCAGCGTCCAACCGTGGACTTGCCGCTCCCCGACTCTCCGACCAGTCCAAAGGTCTCCCCCTGACGAATCTGAAAGCTTACGCCATCTACCGCCTTAAGCACTGATGTATTACGTCCCCATATATCCTTGCCTTTGGAGAAATGTTTCTTCAGATTATTTACGTCCACTAGAATCTTATTATCACTCAACAGAACCGCTCCCTTCAACACCAGCTACGGCTGGAGTCTCCTGCACACCGTCTGCCAGCCAGCACATCGAACGATGGCCAGGCGATAATTCGATGACCGGAGGACGTTCGCTGCAACGGGCAAAAGCATTAGGGCAACGTTCCATAAATGGACAGCCCGAAGGAGGATCCAGCAAATCCGGAGGTGTGCCTTCGATAGGGACAAGGCGTTCCCGCGACTTGCCGTCACGTTTTGGAATCGAGCGAAGCAGACCTTTCGTGTAAGGATGCTGTGGGCGATAAAAGATATCCTCTACCGTGCCCTCCTCCATCACAAGTCCACCATACATTACGATAACCCGTGTACATACCTGTGCTACCACACCCAAGTCATGGGTAATGAGCGCTACAGCTGTACTGGTATTATTTTTCAACTCTTTAAAAAGATCGAGAATTTGCGCCTGTATTGTTACATCGAGCGCAGTTGTCGGCTCATCCGCAATCAATAGCTCTGGCTTACAGGAAAGAGCCATGGCGATCATGACCCGCTGGCGCATCCCGCCGCTGAATTCATGCGGATATTGCTGCAGCCGCTGTTCAGGATTATTAATACCTACCTGACGCAAGATGCTTGCTGCCTCTTTAAGCGCTTCTTGCTTATTTAAACCCCGATGCCGACGGATGACTTCCGTAAGCTGCTGGCCGATTTTTTTTACAGGATTAAGAGAGGTCATGGGGTCCTGAAACACCATTGCTATACGATTGCCGCGTAGCTTTCTCCACTCTTTTTCCGAAAGGTTCGATAAATTCTCACCACGAAAATTAATATTTCCACCGATAATTTTACCCGGAGGTGTAATTAACGACATAATCGCCTTGGCAGTTACACTCTTCCCACTACCAGATTCTCCGACGATTCCTACCGTCTCACCAGCATCTATATGAAAGCTAACGCCGCGAACTGCTTGATTCTCTCCGTCCCTTGTATGGAACGAAACCTTCAAATCCTCGACAGACAATAGCCGTTCCGTCATGATGTCTTCACACTCCTATCTTCGGATCAGCTTCGGTTCAAAGCCTACCCGCAAAATATCACCCAAAACATTAAAGCTCAGTACCGTTAATAGTATCAATAATCCAGGGAATAAAGCCAGATATGGCGCTTGAGCGATATATCCCTGCGCATTGTTAAGCATACTGCCCCAAGTCGCATTCGGAGGCTGTACCCCGAACCCGAGGAAACTTAGGGACGACTCCATCATTATCGCCGAAGCGATATTATTCGTCGCACCTACAATGACAACAGGCACTAGCCCCGGAAGAATATGACGCCAAATAATTCCGAAATTGCTCTGTCCGGAGGCTTTTGCATAGAGTACATATTCGCGTTCCTTAATCGTCATCGTCTCTGCCCGAATGACACGGGCGATATTCATCCACATTAATAGAGCAATAATAATGATGATATTCCCAACACTCGGCTTCAGAAATACGCTAAGCAGCAGCAGAACTAAGAAAGAAGGAATGGACAGCACTACATCAAGCATCCGCATGAGAAGATTATCAACCCATCCGCCAAAGAATCCACTGATTACGCCCACCGTCACACCTATGCCTGTAGCAATGATCATTGAAGCAAAGCCAACTAGCAGTGATACCCGGCCACCATATAATGCGCGGGCAAAATAATCCCGGCCATAGTCATCCGTCCCGAACCAGTGATCGGCTCCCGGCGATTTCAGACGTGCCAGAACATCCATCGCATTCGGATCATGTCCAGATAAAAAAGCAAATATAGAGCCCAGTGAGAAGATGATTAAAGTAATGAGGGCTGCGACGCCCAATTTATTCGTAAATAGCTCATCTCCAACACTTTTCCATTTACTGCGATTCATGAGGTCACCTCGTTAATTTAATTCGTGGGTCCACGAAGCTATATAGAATATCCGCGACCAGATTACCGATGATCAGCATTAAAGAGGAGAATAGAGTAATTCCCATAATCACGGGGTAATCCATCCCTTTAACTGCAGTCATCCCCAAAGAGCCAATACCTGGCCATGAAAATACTGTTTCTGTAACAATTGCGCCTGCCACCAGATCACCCATAGACATCCCGAGCAATGTAATTACAGGAAGCAACACATGCTTCATTACATGACGGAACAGAATCGTTGTCTTGTTAGATCCAAAAGCATATTGAATCTGCACGTACTCTTCTTTTAGCTGTCCAATGGTACTAGAGCGAATGTATCGCACATAACCAGCCAAGAATCCAAAAGCAAGCACGGTGCAAGGCAGGATACCATGCTTGAATACATCAAACGCCGATTCCACACCAATCGTTCGCATCCCCATAATAGGAAGCAGATGCAGCTTAATCGCGAATAAGTACATTAGTAAGATGGCAAGCCAAAACAAAGGCACGGATATTCCGACATAGGATAAGAAATTAATCAGCTTATCTACCCAGCGGTTCCGGTTTGCTCCAGCAATAAGACCGAGTGGAATCGCCAGCAAAACAGCGAGACCGATCGCAGAACCCATCAAACCTGCCGTTGCAGGCAGGCGTTCTAGAATTTGATCCAATACTGGCTGATGATTCACTAGGGAATAACCGAAATTCCCCTGTAATATTTCTTTAATCCAGATTAAATATTGAATGTAGGCTGGCTTATCCAGCCCAAGGTTATGCCGGATGCGCTCAATATCATCTGCGTGCATATTCGGCGTAACAAAGGATAATACCGGATCCCCCGGAGCCAGCTTAATCATCGCAAAGCACACAACCGAAACAAAAAACAACATCGGCAGGGTTTGCAGTAATCTTCGGACGATAAGTTGTCTCATACGTTTATTCTCCCAGTTCTGTATCGGTAAAAAAGTAAGCTGGATAACCCAGCTTACTTTTTCCCGTTTTTATTTAAGGTAGATTTTCGATAAATCTTCAAAAATAACGACAGGCTTCAAGACTGCTTCTTCTAGACCGCCGTAGTTCTTGGAGACAGCTACAATAGTCTTAGTATTAGCAATTGGATAAATCGGTGCATCGTCAGCAATGATCTCTTGGATCTTCTTATAGATCTCACCACGTTTAGTCACATCTGCTTCTCCTGCACCTTCATTGAACAACTTATCGACTTCAGCATTATTATAATGCGAGTAGTTAGAGTCAGCAGTAGAAGTATACAAAATTCTGTAAGCATCAGGATCGTAACCCATAATATAACCTGCAATCGCAAGTTCAAAATCTGTTGAATTCATATCGCTGAACTTCTGACCATATGCCGAGGCATCCATATTTTGCAGTTCAACTTCAGCGCCAATGGCCTTTAGCTTTTGCTGCACGTATAGTGAAATAGCTTCCTGAGCTTTATTACCGCTCGATACAATCAATCTCAATTTCAGATCGCTAACCCCTGCCGATTGCAGAAGCTCTTTCGCTTTTTCCACATCATTATCGAAAGAAGGTACGTCATTAGTATAGAACAATGCATCCGGAGTCAAGAATGACTTCGCCGGGTCAGCATACTCGCTAGAGGAATAAGCAGCCTGAATGATTTCATCACGGCTTAGTGCTAGAGACAAGGCTTGACGAACTTCTTTTTTAGCAAGAGCACCTCTATCGCTGTTCGCGTTGAACAACAGGTACGACAATCGGCCTTCACTATAAGGAAGAATTTCGAAATTGTTCGAAGCTTCAATCGTTCCAACATCCTGTGGATCTAGATATTTAATGTTGATCTCACCACTCTGAAGTGCGAGATTCGCAGCATTCGTATCTTTAGCAATCCGGTACGTAACAGAATCAAGATGTGGTTTGCCGCCAAAGTAGTTATCAAATCTTTCTAATGTAACATATTCGCCCGCTTTATATTCTTTAAATTTAAATGGTCCAGATCCAACAGGATTAGCATTCTTGGTGCTTTTCTCTAGATCCGTCTCATTTTCAAAAATATGCTTTGGAATCGGAAATACTTGCACTAGTGTAGCTTCAAAAGCTGGGCTGACCTGCGGAAGCTTGAACTCTACGGTCAGATCATCCACCTTAACGGCCTTAACGGGTTTATCACCGATGAATAAGTTCGCTCTCAACATGCTGTTTTGCTTCTCATCGAGGATGCTATCAATCGTGAACACGACATCGTCAGCAGTAAGCTTTTCTCCGTCATGCCATGTCAGTCCGCTTTTCAGCTTCAACGTATAAGTCAGGTTATCTTCTGAAAGGGTCAGGCTGTCTGCCAAGTAGAAGGTCTTCTTACCATCATTTACTTGGAACAGTGGAGCATAGAGCGCTTGGTCAATCGTAAGACTGACACGGTCACCCGCGTAGTTCGGATTTAGAATAACAGGATCAGCAGCGACTCCAATAATCAAGTTGCCCCCATCTTTTATCTCAGTGCTTGCTGTCGTTCCATCATTAGTAGCAGGTGTCTGATTTGTATTTGTAGAAGTGGCGGTGTTCCCTCCGGAGCACGCACTAATCAAAAATGTTAACAAAATCAAAGTAATAACTCCAGATAATCCTTTACGCATAAGTTTCTCCCCCGTATTCTATGTTCTGCGTTGCTTGTGTTTTTTATATTGTATATCGGAATACTAGGAATTACAATGGATAGCATTTCACATTAATGTAATATTGAGGGAATCGATTGATGGTTTATCCATAGCGCTCATCCTTTGCTGTTCATATTGTCATCTAATTATTCGGTTATTGTACAGCAGATCGTTACGAATTAATACATCTAATACTCATTTACTTTACAGAACTTTGAAAAATAAGGATTATTGCCGCTCTCCTGTAAATATATTGAGAACATAAGGATCATCCAAGGAAAGAGGGGCGTTCCCCAAGGAGGCGGCAATGACGGAAAACAAGATTCGCGTATTGATTGGCAGTCCAATCCACCAGAAGCCTATGGTTTTAAAAGAATTTCTGAATTCCCTGCTTCGTCTGAATATTGCCGATATTGAGCTGGATTTCCATCTAGTTGATGATAATGATGATGAGGAGTCAAGTCGGCTGCTCCAGGAATTCCAAAGCATGGGTGATCATATTTATCTTCAGAGCTCCGGCTTTCACGATGCGTATATTCGCAATGATACTACCCACTTTTGGAATACCAACTTAGTCTGGAAAGTAGCCAATTTTAAGAACCTCATGATCAACCGCGCCCAAACCTTGAACTATGATTATTTATTCCTTATTGACTCTGATCTCATTCTCCATCCTGATACCCTCAGACATCTAATAGGTACGAACAAGGATATTATTTCAGAGGTATTCTGGACGCAGTGGCAGCCAGAGACTATGTTTCAGCCGCAGGTATGGATGCACGACGAATACAATCAGTGGGAGCTACTGCCCGGTGAAAAACTGCAACCAGAGGAGATTAATCGCAGATTTCATGAATTCATAGCAAAGATGCGGATTCCCGGAATCTATGAGGTAGGCGGACTCGGGGCTTGTACATTGATTAGTCAGCATGCGATAAAAGCTGGAGTTAGCTATAATCAAATTCGCAACATTTCATACTGGGGAGAAGACCGTCATTTCTGCATTCGTGCCGCTGCCCTTGGCATCCCCTTGTTCGTCGATACCCATTATCCGGCGCTACACTTGTATAGAGACAGTGATTTGAGTAAAGTAGAGGATTTCATCAAAGAAACTACGGAGACCAAAGCTGAAACCACTGATACTGAGAACAGTTCATCTACGGACGAAGTACCTGCATCAGTAATGCCGACACCCACCACAGACAACCCAGACAACGAAAGCTCCAAGGAGACAGTCCCCCCAGCCAGAAAGCGGCCCAAGCTAACCCTCACCATGGTTGTGAAAAATGAAAGTGGACGCTTTCTGCGGCAGGTTCTGGAAGAGCATCGCAAATACATCGACGAGGCCGTCATTATCGATGATGGCAGCACCGATAATTCAGCAGCTATCTGCCTGGAGGTGCTTGAAGGCATTCCCGTCCATCTCGTGCACAATACCATATCCAAATTCAGCAATGAAATTGAGCTGCGAAAGCAGCAATGGGAAGAGGTTCTGAAGACGAAGCCCGAGTGGATTCTGAGTCTGGATGCAGACGAAATCTTTGAAGCGAGCTTCGCGGCAAATATCGAGCCCTTGCTGTACGCTGACGAGGTCGATCTATTCTGTTTCCGTCTCTACGATTTATGGAACGCCACTCATTACAGAGAAGATATTTACTGGCGCTCTCATATGAACTACCGTCCTTTTCTGCTTCGTTATAAAGAAGACTTCAACTATGTATGGAATGAATCTCCACAGCATTGTGGGAGATTCCCGGAGAATGTCTTCGAGCTTCCCCACCAGCTAAGCAACTTGCGACTCAAGCATCTAGGCTGGTCGAAGGCAGAATTCCGCTTAGAAAAATATCTGCGTTACATGCTCCTTGATCCCGATGGCCAATACGGCTGGAAGGAGCAATACCTGTCCATTCTGGATGAACACCCTCATTTAATACCTTGGGTGGAATGAGTGTAATCATAAAAAGGACGTCCACAAAACCTTAGTGGCTTTGTGGACGCCTTTTATTTTTACATAGTACGATCCGTTTTGCTAACTTCTTCTTATTCAGTACGCTGTGGTTCATCGAGATCTGGTTTCATAATGCTCACCGTCAGGCCGCCACCGGATTCGTCTACTTGAATCACCGTACCTTCTGCGGCTTCACCAGCAATGATCGCACGTGCCACACGTGTCTCCAGACTTCGCTGGATGAAGCGTTTCAGCGGTCTCGCCCCATACACTGGATCAAAACCTTCCTTAGCGATAAAGCGTACCGCGGGCTCAGTTAACTCAAGACCAATTTCCCGGTCAGCAAGACGCAAACGTAATCCGTCCACCAGTTTGTCCACGATTTTCTCGATCTCGCCCAGGGTCAACGGCTTGAACATCACAATATCGTCAACACGGTTCAGGAACTCTGGACGGAAATGACCAGTTAGTTCCTTCATTACGCTATCCTTGGCAGCCTCCGTAAGCTGACCCTTCTCATCGGTGCCTTGAATCAGATGTGGCGAACCGATATTTGAGGTCATGATAATGATCGTGTTCTTGAAGTCGACCATCCGGCCTTGTGAATCGGTCAGCCGTCCATCATCAAGCAGCTGCAGTAGAATATTAAATACATCGGGATGGGCCTTCTCCACTTCATCGAGCAGCACTACTGTATAAGGCTGACGCCGTACAGCTTCTGTAAGTTGGCCGCCCTCCTCATATCCAACATATCCCGGAGGTGCACCGACTAGGCGAGAAACACTATGCTTCTCCATATACTCCGACATATCGATACGGATCATGCCATCTTCGCGATCAAAGAGAGAAACCGCGAGTGATTTAGCCAACTCTGTCTTCCCTACCCCAGTCGGACCGAGGAACAGGAAGGAACCGATCGGCCGATTCGGATCTTTAATCCCGGCTCTTGCCCGAAGCACGGCATCGGCCACCAAGCTGACAGCTTCATCTTGGCCCACAACTCGTTCATGCAGCGTTTCTTCCAGACGCAGCAACTTATCCCGTTCGCCTTCAACCAGTCGGCTAACCGGCACACCCGTCCAGCGCGATACAATATCTGCGATTTCCTCCTCAGTTACAGCTTCACGCAATAATCTTGTATCCTGATCCTGCTGTGCCGCTTCTTCCGCTGCTTTCAATTGCCGCTCCAGATCAGGAATGATGCCGTAGCTCAATTCCGCCGATTTATTAAGATCGTATTCCTCCTGTGCATCGACCAGATCCTTACGGGCTTGCTCCAGCCGTTTTTTGAGGTCGCGGATGCCTTGAATCGCTGACTTTTCTTTCTCCCAACGCGCCGCCATCCCAAGCTGCTTCTCCTTGAGATCGGCGAGTTCACGTTGTAAGATTTCCAGACGGCGTTTGCTGGCGTCATCCGTTTCTTTTTTTAGCGCTGCTTCCTCAATCTCCATCTGCATCAGACGGCGGGTCACTTCATCCATCTCACCCGGCATGGAATCAATCTCTGTACGGATCATGGCACAAGCTTCATCCACTAAGTCGATCGCTTTATCCGGCAAAAAACGATCCGTAATGTAGCGGTTAGACAGAACACCTGCAGCGACGAGGGCGCTGTCATGGATTTTGACTCCATGATGGACTTCGAACCGTTCCTTCAGACCGCGTAGAATGGAGATCGTGTCCTCTACATCCGGTTCGCTGACTAGCACCTGTTGGAAACGACGCTCCAGCGCAGGGTCCTTCTCAATATACTTGCGATATTCATCGAGCGTTGTGGCACCAATACAGTGCAGTTCGCCGCGAGCCAGCATCGGCTTCAACATATTGCCCGCATCCATCGAGCCTTCGGTTTTACCTGCGCCTACAATCGTGTGCAGCTCATCAATAAAAAGAATAATACGGCCGTTACTTTCACGAACTTCCCTAAGTACCGCCTGCAAGCGTTCCTCGAATTCACCTCGGAACTTCGCGCCTGCTACAAGGGAACTCATATCCAGCGAGAAAATCGTCTTGTCCTTCAGCCCCTCCGGCACGTCTTTGCGTACAATCCGGTGAGCCAAGCCTTCCACAATCGCTGTTTTACCTACACCTGGTTCACCGATCAGCACAGGGTTATTCTTCGTTTTACGGGACAGAATTCGGATCACACGACGTATCTCAGCGTCACGTCCGATGACTGGATCGATCTTACCCGCGCGAACCTCTGCTACAAGATCACGTCCGTATTTCTCCAGCACCTCATAAGTAGCCTCCGGCTCCCGACTCGTTACACGCTGATGCCCACGAATCTCAGCAAGTATAGACATCAGCTTCTCGCGTGTTAATCCACGACTGACAAAAAGATCACGCAGCTCACGATTATCCCTGCTCGAATCCGACACCATGGCCAGCACGGCATGCTCCACCGAAACAAACTCGTCTTGCATCTTCGCTGCTTCTTTCTCCGCCTGTTCCAGCAGATGAATCAGCGATTGCGAGGCATAACGCCGTACTGTGCTTGCTCCTGATCCGCTTATGCTCGGCTTACGCTGAAGCAGTTCATCCGTGCTACGCAGCAGCTCAGCTACGGGGACGTTCATCTTTTGCAGCAATCTTGGTAGCAAGCCTTCTTGCTGCTGGAGTAACGCTTTTAACAGATGGAGATTATCGATCTCCTGATGTCCGCTTTCTGAAGCCAGCGACTGCGCCGCAGCCACTGCTTCCTGCAGCTTTTGAGTAAGTTTATTGAAATCCATAGCTCTCTCACCTTTCTATTTAAGAATGATATATGGGATCGGCCGTTTTGGCCGGGATAGATTAATTTAGCGGGATTAATACCGCTGAATTGGGGCGGATGGGCCGTATTTGGCGTTATCTGCGGGATTAATACCGTTCATTTCGGGTGATCAGCCACATTTGGCATAATCTACGGGATTAATACCGCACATTTGGACGGATGAGCCGCATTTGACGCTATCTGCGGGATTAATAGCGTTTATTTGGACGGATGGGCCGCATTTGGCGCTATCTGCGGGATTAATACCGTACATTTAGAGTGATCAGCCGAATTCGGCGCTATCTGCGGGATTAATACCGTACATTTGGACGGATGAGCCGCATTTGGTGCTATCTGCGGGATTAATACCGTACATTTGGACGGATGGGCCGCATTTGGCGCTATCTGCGGGATTAATACCGTTCATTTCGGGTGATCAGCCGAATTCGGCTCATTCTGGGGTATTTTTACCCCTCTTTTCGCTCATCGAGCCAAATCCGGCTCATTCTGGGGTATTTTTACCCCTCTTTTCGCTCACCGAGCCAAATTCGGCACGATCTGGGGTATTTTCACCCCTCTTTTCGCTCATCGAGCCGAAATCCACGCATTCTGGGGTATTTTTACCCCTCTTTTCGCTCATCGAGCCAAATACGGCTCATTCTGGGGTATTTTTACCCCTCTTTTCACTCATCGAGCCCAATACGACTCATTCTGGGGTATTTTTACCCCTCTTTTCGCTCATCGAGCCAAATCCGGCTCATTCTGGGGTATTTTTACCCCTCTTTTCACTCATCGAGCCGAAATCAGTACCTTTAGAACACTTTTACCCTTCCTTTTCCCGACACTTCTTACAGGTCTCTACTATAGTTAGTTTCTAATTAAGTTACTTTTCTACTACTAGCACTCTATTCACCAGCCACATTCGATCACGAACATACAAAGTTACCTCTACCTACCTATTAATTACCCACTTTTGCCTTCGGGCGCTGCGCACTAGCGCTTTGACGTTTAGCTCTAGCCTCGAAATTACTGGATTCAGCCAGTTTACGGTACAAATTCTTCTCCGCTTCGCTGGTTGACACAGGGACAACAATCTCAATACCAAATAAAATATCACCGTTCGCACCATTCTCACGCTTCAAACCTTTGCCTGGGATACGCAGCGTTTTACCACTTTGAATTCCTGCAGGAATCTTCAATTTCACGGCACCGCCACCCGGTAATGGAACCTTCACCTCACCACCCAATACCGCTTGCCATGGAGCAACTTCAACTACACCGTATAAATCGCCAGCTCGAAGCTCGTATATATCATGAGGAAGAATATGAAGTGCCAGCAGTATATCGCCACCTGGAGCTATGCCACTCTGAGTGGTTCCTGCGATTTTTAAAATCATACCTTCACTAGAACCCGGGGGAACTTGAACGTCCACAGTTTTATCACCGATCTGCACTCTTACAGTTGCTCCCTTATAGGCCTGCTCCAACGTAATATCCAGCTGCGCCTGCGTCGTACTGCGCGCCTCACCCCATGGATTGCCGTTCGCACGCCCACTACTACTACTAGAAAAGAAATCAAAGCCAGCGCGATCCGCCGATCCCCGATTCCCAAAAAACATTCCGAACAAATCTTCCTCCGAAATGCCAGAACCTCCTGCAGAATAAGTCCCACCGTTCCAGTTTCCACCAAAGTTTGAATCCCACGAAGAGGCCCCGCTCGACGCACCTCCACCAGCTCTACCACGCTGAGCCCCATAAAGCAGCTCCTCATCGTAAAGCTTGCGTTTCTCCTCATTGCCCAGCACTTCATAGGCTTCAGCCGCTTCTTTGAATTTCGCCTCTGCCTCAGAGGCTTTGTTCACATCGGGATGCCACTTCTTGGCTAGCTTTTGATAAGCCTTTTTAATTTCCTGTTTAGTTGCTGTTTTGCTCACACCCAAAGCATCATAATAGCTTTTGTTAGCCATTCGGATTCCTCCTTTCAACGCTTTATTAAATACAACTCATCGTACGATTCCGAGAAAAGACGCACCATAGCCGGAATCCTCCACTACAATGCGCCTTTTATTCATAACACTATATTAAAAGCTCGCTGCCTATCTCTAAGATGCTGAGCGGAAACTATTACCGCCTAAATTATGCTTATTCAGACTGCGATGCGCTAGAATCTCCGTCTTGAATCTCAATGCGTTTCCCTTGTGGTTTTTGCTGTTTTGGAACTTCCAGCTTCAGTAATCCGTCTTTCAAAGACGCGCGAATCTTTTCCACTGCAATATCCTGAACATAGAATCTGCGAACATATTCACCATATCGACGTTCTCTACGTACAATTTGATGATCCTTGTTCTCCTCCGCATTCTCTTCCTTCCGCACCGCTTTAATCGTCAAGTAAGGGCTGGCATAATCAATGTCGATTTCTTCTTTTTTAAAGCCAGGAAGTTCAGCTTCAATCAGGTAAGCCTGCTCACTCTCGCGAATATCCGTTCTGAAGGACATCGTGGAGCTCTTGATCGGTGCAAAAAAATCATCATTAAAAACATCATTCAAAGACTTAGCCAGCATACCAAAAGCATCATCTCTACGTTTACCAAAAGGAACCAAATCAAACATTATCCATTCTCCTCTCATTGACTTTGACTTTATTTGACCTATGACCTTATTATAGTCCCCTATCAGAGGAATAACAAAACCGATTTAAGCGAATTTCCGGTCAAATTCAGGCAAATCAGCTGATTTAATGCTACAAATTTTAATATTTTTAATGTTTTGACCTTTTTTGACCTTCGTTTGATCTATACTTCAAAATTCAGCACGATTAGTATATGTTTAGGCCCCACGTTCCATACAAGCCAGCAATTTCGCTTTCATTACAACGCCAAAACATCCTACTCAAAAAGAAATGATATAATGAAGGTCAAATAACGACCATTTTTCTTACGGGAGACCAATTGTATGCAACCAACCTATACTATGGATGATACGCAGTGGAGTAAGCTCATCCAGAATGTCGCCTATTATTTCGATGACCTCACCCTCAAACGAGGGTTCCAATATTATAAGCAAAGCCGTATTCGTTCGTTCACTATGACGGAGCCGTCTAAGATCAATGCCCTTGTTGAAGGTAGAGAGGATTACCGCGTTACTATTGATCTGGACAGCTTCACTCGGTGCCATTGCAACTGCCCTGTTTCAGGTCATTGCAAGCATATGGCCGCTGTGCTGCTCAGTTTTGCTGAACAACAGAATAGGTCTGTACAAGTTCTAGCTAACGCCAAAGCCGCATCTTTTCTCCCAAAAACATCAAGTAGTTCACCTGTCGGAACCGATGGAAAGCACCAGCAGCAGCTAAAAGAACATGCCAGCCGGATCGCTGACGGAGGCATCACGGAGTGGCGCGAGTATTTTGCGTTCTGCATCACGCCTCTGGCACATACCACTCGGAATCCTGAATATGTGGATCGAGCATTATCTTCCATTACTAAATTTAAGCCGAAGTTATCACCGGAAATGGACAAGCTATTTACCCTGCATGCCCATCTTTTTCTTCTAGAAAAGCTGGCTAAGCCTTCCGCCAATCTACCCGGTCAGGTCGCCTTCACCTCATCACTCGGCTATTACACGCAAGTAGCGGTCTCTGAGCTACAGGAAGCAATCACACGTCTGTTAAAAAGCACACTCCCGCTGTCTCCCGAGCAAGAGCAGGAATACGATCTGTGGCCGCATATCATCGAGACCCTCTCCTACTTGCGGCGTGAGATGTTGACGGAGTCGCGCGATCGCTTGCGTGATCAGCCCTCTTTTTCACTGTGCTATGACCTGCTGTGGAGAAACTGGATTTATCCGAATACCGGTGGAACTAAGCTTTATCTGGATGAAATCAAACAGCTTCAGCAGGCAGAAAGTGAATTAGGCGCTTCCCTGTCACGCCATGCGTGGCTGTTAGCCCAGA
This sequence comes from Paenibacillus sp. FSL R5-0744, assembly GCF_037972555.1. NCBI lineage: Bacteria > Bacillati > Bacillota > Bacilli > Caryophanales > Paenibacillaceae > Paenibacillus > Paenibacillus sp. FSL R5-0744. The sequence goes on along the minus strand of NZ_CP150228.1, from coordinate 290,674 downwards.
GCCGCATGTATTTTTATCTGAAGGATGACCCAAAGGCATGGGAATTACTGAATAAAGCTGCCGAGCGCCCAGGTCTCCATCCTGATGAGCTTATGAGCTTCACCTCCCCGCTTCTGGATGCAGGTGAATGGTCACGCTTGGTGGGCTGGCTTGCTCAGATCGGTCCACTGCTGAGCAGCAGACTCTATAATCTGAATAACTATTCGAACAGATGGGAAGAGGCCGTTCGCCATCTTCCTGAAGCTGAGCCGCAAATGTGGAATACATTAGCCACCATGTTACCTATCTCTGGAGAAGTATACGAAGAGAAGTTAATTACCTATGAAAAATGGCAGACATGGATGGATTATCAACTGTCCATCGGTAAGCTGCCTTCCGAATTTCGTGTTACAGACCTCCAGCCTATGGAGAAAAACGCACCTGAAGTTCTGCTCCCCTTCTACCATCAGGCCGTCGAAAGATTTGTGCTGGATAAGAATAGACATAGCTACAAGGCGGCTGTGAAACTATTGAAGCGATTATCCAAGCTGTATAAAAAAATGAAACAAGAAGAACGGTGGGAAGAGTTCCTCATTGCCTTCACCACAAAGCACAGCAGACTCCGTGCGCTGCAAGAGGAGCTTCGGAAAGGAAAGCTAATACCATGAACATGCATTTGCGCACGCTGACCATCCGGCTTGCATTAAGCCAGTATGGCGACGCTTTATTATACGGATTGAATGAAAGAGAAGATCTCGTGCCCGGTTTGCAGCTTAAACAGCGGTTATTCGCCTGGCATGAGGCGTCTTTTTATGGAACGGAGTTAACGGTTCAACCAGCTGGTGAAGGTGTAGAGCTAGTGATTCTACCTGCGGAGCAGGTCATCCCTTTCTTTGCAGAGCAGAAGCTGCTGGTGCACATCGAATGGAACTGGGAGGGCGATGCGGCTCACCTGACTGAACTGGCACCACTTCTGGCTATATGTCTGGAGCACAAACAGTATATTCCCGATATCTCCGCTTATCGTGCCGGGAGGTTGCAATGGACCTGGGATGAGGGCGCTTTGGCGCAGGTGGCAGTGGAGAATGACACTGCCAAAGGGGCTCTTGAGGCGCTAAATGGCGGCAGCGAATTTAGCCGTGGGTTACGCGCGGCGTTCTCCGCCGCCGTATCGCAGAGGTATTACAGCACGGAGGCCGAGGCAGGCGACCTCCGGAGCGAGTACCCGCTTCTATTCGATAGAAGCGGGGCCCTTGCAGCGGGCATGGATACCGCTGCATGGCTTATCGCCATTGGCTGGAAGGCGGATACCGCGCCTTTCCGGCCTGCACTTCAGCTGCTGGAGCCGGAAGGGGATGAATCCCCTTGGCGGCTCCAGCTGATCCTTCAGGACAAGCGCGATGAATCCGCGCTTGTTCCCATCAGGCTCGCCGATGATGGCGAGCCGCACGGCTTGTGGCCGACAGCATGGTCGGCCCACGTGCACGAACGCGCCGCGGGATGGCTGGAGCGCCTCCGCGGCAGTCTGCCGCCCGCGCGCTTCGCGGCGGGCGGCGACGTGCTGGCCGAACCGCTCAGCGATGCCATCGCTTGGCGGTTCTTAACCGCCGAGAGCCAGCGGCTGCTGGAAGCAGGCTGGCAAGTGCTGTTGCCGGCGTGGTGGGAAGCCGCCAGCCGAAAAAAACCGCGCCTCCGCGCCAAGATCAGCTCCGGCGAGGACAAACGCAGCGGCGGCGAGTCGCTGTTCGGCCTCGATTCGATCATCGATTTCGATTGGCGAATCTCCATCGGCGACGTCGACCTCACCGAAGCTGAATTTGCCGAGCTGGTCGCAAGAGGAGAACGACTCGTCCGCTTCAAAGGCAAATGGGTCTCGCTCGATCCCGCGCTGCTGGCGCAAATCCAAAGAGCCATGGCTGGTATGGACAAGTCGCAAGGCTTATCTTTCCAAGATGTGCTTCAGCTTCATTTGCTGCAAGCGAGTGAGGAAGCTGATGCTGAGGCTACAGAAGAGCAGCTTCAAGAGGATGCTGCGCGCCTGCGGCTCGAGGTAGAGCTAAACGAGCATTTGATCAGCCTCATTGGTCAGCTCGGCCAGCGCTCACAGTGGCCGAAGCCTCCAGTGCCCGCAGGACTCCAGGCAGAGCTACGCACCTATCAGCATGAAGGATATGCTTGGCTGACTTTCCTGCGTCAATTCGGTTTGGGGGCTTGTCTAGCCGATGATATGGGGCTTGGCAAGACCGTCCAACTCATCGCATATTTACTTCATATCAAAGAAAATACCGATCCTAGCTCATCCCGTCGCCAGACCGACCCTCCGGGGTGGCCTGCTCTGATCATCTGCCCTACCTCCGTGCTGGGCAACTGGCAGAAGGAATTGCAGCGCTTCGCGCCTTCTTTGAATGTGATGCTTCACTACGGAAGTCGCCGTCTGGACGCAGGATTCTTCTATGGCGCTGCTTCGCAAGCTGACGTGGTACTCACCTCTTATGCGACTGCAGCGCTTGATCAGGAGTTGCTGAAGGAATTCACTTGGGCGGCGATTTGCCTGGACGAAGCACAGAACATCAAAAATGCTCAAACGAAGCAGTCGGTAGCTGTGCGCAGCTTCCCCGCTTTACACCGGATTGCGCTGACAGGAACACCTATAGAGAACAGATTATCCGAGCTGTGGTCCATTTATGATTTTATAACCCCAGGTTATCTGGGTAGCGCCAAAGCCTTTAACGACCGATTCAGTAATGCCATTGAGAAGGAACGCGATGAGAAACGTACAGCGGACTTACAGAATCTCGTGAAGCCGTTCATGCTACGCCGTAAGAAAAAGGATCCTAACATTCAGCTCGATCTTCCAGATAAAAACGAGATGAAGACCTATGTCCATCTGACAGCTGAACAAGCTGCGCTCTATGACCAGACCGTAAACGGACTGCTCGACCGTATGCAGAAGTTGGAAGGTATTGAGCGTAAGGGCGCTATTCTTGGGGCTTTGACAGGACTTAAGCAGCTATGTGATCACCCGATGCTTGTGACTAAGGAGGCCCTCCCTGAAACCGATTCGGATAATAAACTGGATACCAGTCTACTCATTAACCGTTCCTCTAAACTTGAAAGACTGCTGGATATGGTTAAGGAACTGCGTGCAGAGGATGAGCGCTGTCTCATCTTTACGCAATATGTCGGGATGGGAAAAATGCTTCAGGCTGTTCTACAGCAGGAGCTTGGGGAGCCTGTCCTTTATTTGAACGGAAGCACCTCCAAACAGGCGCGTGACCGAATGATTGAGCGATTCCAGACGCCTGCACCTTCCGCGGACGAAGGGTCCAGACGTCCAGATGCACCACCGTCTGATCAGCCGAATGTATTCATCCTTTCTCTCAAAGCCGGAGGTGTCGGTCTGAACTTAACCGCAGCCAATCACGTATTTCACTTCGATCGCTGGTGGAATCCGGCCGTTGAGAATCAGGCGACAGACCGCGCCTATCGGATGGGCCAGACGCGTGATGTACAGGTGCATAAGTTCATCGCTCTCGGGACGCTCGAAGAAAAGATTGATGAGATGCTGGAGAGTAAGCAGCAGCTAAGCGATAATGTCATCTCCAGCTCCGAAGGCTGGATTACCGAGCTGTCTACTGAGGCTTTGAAAGACCTCTTTACATTACGGCGAGGCTTAACAGACTAATCTTAACGCTTGCAACGACCATCAAAAGGAACATTCGCATCTACGCGGATGTTCCTTTTTTCAATCACTAGAATTTATCTTCATTACTGGATTAAAGAACGCTCACCATTGCTCGGACATCTTAAAGGTGACTGCGAGATCATCATCACCTGAAAGTGAGTTAACCACCAGAGTAACCGGCTCATTCTGAAGCTCGTAAGAGAGTCGCTCGTTAAGCAAATTAACAGCCAAATTCGCATAAGCACCGGAGATTCCCGATCCTGTACCTTGCATAATCACCTTTCCACCCGTGACCGTAGTGCAGGTGTAATTCACCAGCAGTGCCGTGTCCGTGACAGGAATATCCGTAGTTGGTGTTGGGAAATTTTCGAATGTCCCATCCAGAGTGCCACCTGCGATGACCATATATCGCACAGGTCTTTTGGATAGAATATCTAAAGCCGCCGGTCTAATCTCAGCCGCAAGACCTTGTGGAATAGTAAAGGCAGAACTCCTCATAAAGCTAATCGCCGCGAAGTCAGTCGATGTAACCGATACGTTATCACGGATTTCCGAGGTTATACGGCTTACTTGAAACACTTCCAGATTAACAGCCGTCCAGACACCGTTCACATCCACAAGAAAAACCTGAATCTTCAATTGTTCCTGTGAATACACAAAATTAAATTGGAATAAATCCTCTACAATCGTGTAGGTCTTGCTTGACGTTTCCTGATATTGCAGCTCAAATAATTCTTCAATAAAGACTGTCTGAGGACTTGCACTATTGGCTAAACCCGTTAAATAACAAGCCGCGCCAGCTAATCCATTGTTAACCACTTTGATCACAACTTTATCTATTGGACGAGTACCGTCGACAGGTAAATTAATGATGGTGTTTGTAGAGAGGACAGGCAATGTCTTCACACCTCCTATTCATATCAAATTATATATATATGGTATGCAATCATTTTTTAGAATTCTTGGATTGATATTAAAATAGAGATGTGCTCCACCGAGCATAAAATATAGATTTGCCACCAAATAAAGGATGTGGTAAACTCGACTTAACTTTTTATGAACGGAGGGTTACGTGTGATAGACTTTATCCGAGTTAGAACTTTGCGCGGCTAATTGAATAGCGCTAAAGCTCTGCCCATGTGCAGAGGACTCAGGATAGGTCTACCCATTTAACTCCATAGAAGCCAACAAACCAACTGCTGCTCGTAAGGGATTAGGTTATCATTTCCCTACGCCCCAGCCGTTGTTTAATTCGATATATCTATGGAAGACCCTAATGTCGTAATGGAGATTTCTCCTTACACATTTGTTCTGACGTCCTCTAACGAACCGTAAGCACAGGCAGATGTCCTGTGTTTTTTTGCGTTTACTATTTACTACTGGAGGATGAATAAATATATGGAACAACTACGAGAAAAAGCTATTATAGTCGGTGTCCAGCTACAAAACGAAACAAACTTCGATTATTCGATGGAAGAACTCAGTAATCTGGCAGCTGCCTGTGACCTAGAAGTTGTCGGAGAACTTAGTCAGAAGGCAAGCCGGATCAACCCTTCCCACTATATCGGCACAGGCAAAATCCAAGAAGTATCTGCGCTCTTAGAAGCACATGATGCTCCTATTGTTATTTTTAATGATGAGCTGTCTCCTTCACAGATTCGCAATTTGGAGTCTTCTCTAGGCCGTCAGGTCATTGATCGAACGATTCTGATCTTGAATATTTTCGCAGAAAGAGCGAAGACCAAAGAAGCACAACTGCAAGTAGAAGTAGCCAAGCTGCAGTATATGCTGCCCCGCCTGACAGGTCTCCGAGAATCCCTCGGAAGACAAGGCGGTGGTGCTGGGCTGAAGAACAGAGGCGCTGGTGAAACGAAGCTGGAGCTGGATCGCAGAAGAATAGAAGAACGTATTTCAGCGTTACAAGTTGAGCTTCAACAGCAAGTAGCAAGGCGCCAAATTCAGCGGAAGCAGCGGCATAAGAATGAGATTCCGGTCGTCTGTCTCGTCGGCTATACGAATACCGGCAAGTCCAGCTTAATGAATGTGATCGTGGAGACGTATCATCCCGGCTCTAATAAGCAAGTGTTCGCCAAGGATATGTTATTCGCTACGCTGGAGACATCCGTTCGGAGCATTGAGCTACCGGATCACAAAACCTTTTTATTAACAGATACCGTCGGATTCGTCAGCCAGCTTCCCCATCATCTGGTCAAAGCCTTCCGCTCCACGCTCGAAGAGGTGACCGAAGCTGACTTATTGATTCACGTAGTCGATATTTCCGATCCGCAGCATGAGCAGCATATGGCCGTCACTGATGAGACTTTGAAAGCGCTCGGCGCGGACCAAATTCCAACGGTTTATGCCTACAACAAGGCTGACCTAACTGACTTGCCTTACCCTCACCTTGAGGGTGACAATGTCTATCTCTCTGCCAAACAAAATAGCGGAATAGCTGAACTTACAGATCTGATTCGCAGCCATGTGTTTACGGATTATGTACAGTGTGAAATTCTGATTCCATTTGATCGCGGCAATGTGGTCTCCTATTTCAACGAGCATGCCCATGTTCAATCCACTAGCTATGAAGAAACAGGCACACGGCTTGCGCTAGAATGTAGAAAATCTGATTTCGAGAAATTCCGCAACGACTTTGTTGAGCTTTAGGCTATTAGACACAGCAAAGGGGCTGTCCCATAAGTCATAAATGACTCAGGGACAGCCCCTTCTTTTTCTTATTGGTGGAGCTGAATCCGGTTAACTACCCAAAACATTTCACTTAGTGTGCAAGTAATTTATCCAACAAACGAATGATCATCGCAACCGACTCCGCACGGGATGCAGCATCATTTGGTTTGAACAATTCGTTGCCTTTACCAGTTACTATGCCAGCAGTTGCAAAAGCATTAATTTGTTCTGAAGCCCAGTTCGTAGCTACATCCAAAAATAGATTGGATGCGTTAGGAACATAGTTTGTCAGCCGAGCAAGCATTGCAACGATCTCAGCGCGGGAAATTTCTTGATTCGGATGGAAAGAACCATCACTATAACCTGTGATTACCCCTTTAGCTTGTAATGCTGCAATCGATTCTGAAGCCCAATGTCCTTGCGTGTCAGAGAAGGATGAAACACTTGAATTCGGTAGACCAAAAGCTTTTGCTACCATTGTGGCGAACTCGGCGCGAGTTACCTTTTGATTCGGATGGTAAGAACCATCACTATAACCCGTTACAATCCCCATCTTAGCTGCACGCTCCACTACAGAGGCACTCCACGATGATGCCGGAACATCCGTAAAGTTTATAGCGGGAGCAGACTTCTCTTTTTCCACGATAGCTTTAACTGCATCTAGATTTACCTTGTCGTTGAATACCGGTTTCGACGCTGTTGGCTTCGATGTCGATGTTGGCGGTGTTGGCATCGCTGTTGGCTTCGATGTTGATGTTGGTGGTGTTAGCGTTGCTGTTGGCTTTAGTGTAGATGTTGGTGGCGTTGGTGGCGCTGTCGGTGTTGGTGTTGGTGTCGGTGTTGGTGTTGGTGTTGGTGTTGGTGTCGGCGTTGGTGTCTCAGTTTCCGTTGTTTTCTTGACAGAAAACTCATCGATTAATGCACCCGCACTTGTACGTGCCTCCACATGAATCGCATCCTCAGTAATTTTAATAGCGGAGTATACAGGAACGTCTTCATCAAAAATATAATTCAAATAATTATATTGGGTGCCATCATAGAATTTCCAGCCTGAAGCACCACCATCAAGGTATACAGTACCCTCATTGGTAGCTTTATTTGGCTTACCATCCATCATTGGATAGGTGCGCGCATATACATGATCATGACCAACCAGAACCAAATCGACTTTTTTCTTTTCTAATATGGGTGCAAAATAGGTTTGGGTGTACTCAACAAGGGATTCTCGGCCATTCTCTGTATGATAAGCTGGACGGTGGAACATAATGACAGTCCATTTTTTATCATTCTGATCCAAATCGTCCTTTAACCATGCTGCTTGAACAACCATCTGTTCCTCTGTGCCTTCTGAGTTCAATACGACAAAATGAGTATCATCGACTTCATAGGAGTAAGCATATTGCAGTTGGGATTCTGGTCCGTTTTCCGGGAAATTCGCACCTTTGGTGAACACATCCTTCCCTTCACTCTTCACATCATGGTTGCCCAGTGTTAGTGCAGTCGGGAGTTTTGTTGCATAAACAGAAGATGCTAGCCAGAACTTTTGCCATTCTTCGAATGCGCCGCCCACATCAACCATATCTCCACCATGCATAATAAACTGTGTTGATGGATATTGTGTCAAAGCGTTAGTCATTAGCTCTTGATAGATTTGTAATCCTGGTAGTTGATTCGTATGGGAATCCGTAATAAACAAGAATGAGGTCGGTGTTGATTTATCCTGATCGACAGTAGAATATTCATGCCACTCCGACCATTGGTCTTCATAGCCTACACGATATTTGTAAGTGGTATCTGCTTTCAAGCCCTTAACCAGGACATTATGAAACCGGATTTCACCCTTCGTTCCATTTTCCTTCATACTAAGCACCTGCAGCTCACTCTCAGCTTGCTGCTGCTTTACTTTATTGTTGTCTGGGCTTGCACCTGCTCCCCATTCACCAGTTTCGATGTATTGAATATACGTAGAGGTTTGATCTGGTTTTGTTTGCCAGGCAGCACTCAGTTGTGAAGACATATCCTCTGCGACATAGGTTTGAATATATTGCGGTTCATTTATACCATACTGCTCTACAACTTCATAATTGACAACCTTACTGTTCTGATCACCGATGACTGCTTGTACCTGATAGGTTCCAAGTGCCAATGTAGTGAGGTCTGTTATTAACTGTCCTTTGGCATCTGTTTTACCAAGGCTGCCGCTCAATAACTGACTACTAACATCAGCTTCAGGGATATAACCTGTTGTTTGTCCGTCTGCGAGAATAACCTCGTAAAATCCATTCTTAGCTGCTGTTGAAGCATAGTAACGTTCACCATCATTTGCAACCATGATTACATTAGAAGATGTATCATCATCCTCATATACACTAGACGTAACAGTGTTAACTGTAGCGACTGAGCTTTGCTTTAATAATCCAGTGAAAACAATATCCGCACCTTCAAACGGCTTGCCTCCATGGTCTAACACTGTAAAGGTAGAAGGTGTACCCAAACCAACTCCCGTCATTTTCAGCTGATAGGGGAAACCGATTGTATAATGAATAGGCGCAGCTAATGGTGTACTCGTCTGAACGCCGCCAGCAATAAGACTCGCATTACTCATTGTTATGGTTTTATACGCTTCGCCACGCTCTAAAACGGCATGAGAGCTCACTCTGAAGTTAACAGTAACGACATTTTGAGCTGCTGCTATTACGTTATCAAGTGCTACTTGAACCATGCCGTGCTCATTATCAATATCTGAGGTTAGGGAGACTCCAGCCGCCTGAGTAATGCTTTCAACTTGAAGGGTGCTTGCATCATAATTTAAGCTGAATTTTGCCTGCTCTGCTTTCAAGTAATCTTTAATATTAATATGAACAGGATAGATTTCATTACTTATTGCTTCTTCGTCTGCAGTCATGAACAAACGCTCTCCTGCATTTATTGTGAAGGTGAGTTTTTTTGCTGCCGGGTTACCATCCTTGTCCTTCACTTCAATCACAAGCTCATGATAACCGCCATCTACATATTCTCCTGGGTAAGTTAATAAATTTGTATCTGGAGAATAGTGCACTTCATCCGTGATATCCGTTCCATCTAACTGAACAGATAAGGTACCCAAATCCAGACCTGATCCGTTATCTGTCAGCTCAACCTTCAATTCATCAAGTGGAGTGTTTAAGACTTCATTTTCAACAGGGGCTATAGGTTTAATGGCAGGAACGTCCTTATCCTCATCAACTTCATCATAGATAAAGGTAATATCATCTACCCAAATAGAGCCCTTGTTTTTCTTGCTCATATTCGATTGCTTCAATTGGAAAAACAATTCAAGAACAATCGGATCCGGTTTACCCTGCGGAATATCTGCCTCGATATATTTCCAGCCGGACCAGTTGATACCCACTTGATTTACATCATAAAATTCTGCCTGGAAAGAAGATCCGCCTATATCTCTAAATTTTGTCGTCAGTAAATGTCCTTCATTGTTTGCATAAACCCACATGCCTACTTTAGTAGGGTAACCTGTAACTGGGATATTCCCCGTTTTATACCCGACTTCAATTTGAGAGGGGTTATCTACTATGCCGATCATATCGTAATCAATTCTAGCCGAATATTGCCCATTTCTTACAAGCTTCTTGTTATCTTCCAAATGCAGCGTAGCATTATACATACGTTTAGGATTGAATTTCACATCATTGATTCCATCTTCAAAATCTTCGACCAGGATGGATGGCATAGTATCATCTGCTGCGTAGACATAATTATTCTGACTAAAGCCTGTATTAAACCCTCCTCCTAGCAACGTTATCGCTGATGCAATCACTATTGTCTTACGTAATGTATTCATGCGCTTATCCTTCCCCCTTGTTAGTAAAGCATTGATCAATGAGTACTATAACAGTTCAATGTAAAATTAAACCTTTGCTATTATTAAAGATTTAAATTGTATGCATGACGTAATATGCAAGAGTCACAAAGAGGTGCAATACAGCTGCTCAAGCTTTAATGACTACGAACTAGAACTATTGAATCCACACGAAAAAAAGACACCCTAGATGGTGTCTTTACTGAAACTACGTATGACGGATAAACGGATGGTGAAGTGATTTTTCAGGAAGATTACTCTTCTTGGGACCCTCTTAGCTGTTAAATCTTATAAATGTAACTTCTAGTCCCAATTCTTGAAAAGACAGTGCACTCAGAGCCTCTATTTTCCGCTCCGGGTAAGACAGAACCTGTAGATAGTCGCTGTAAATAATTAAAATCAGGATGTATCGACTCATTCGTAAGAAAAGCTGAGGTATTGCTTCCGGGCGATCTTTCCTCATTAAGTGAGGCTATGATGACTTCTGCAGTGGTTATCCCAATGCCGTGGCCATAATACAGGTCTTCTTCAAGCTTAACAGCATTCTCACCCTGCCATTCTGGCTTGCTAGGCGCATGATCTGGATTCCTGAAATACACAATATCTCCCCGCAGCATCTGATCCTTATTATAGTTCGTAACTAAGCGCAGATTCTCGTCGTAGTTCCAATCCCATAAGAATAAATCCTTAAAATACCTATTAAAGGCTTCTTCACCTATAGCTTCAATTGTCGCCCTGTACATAACAATGACCATCGCTGTCGCGCATTCGAAGGCATATAAATGTCCGTTCTGAAAAATGTCTTTAATCCCCACCGAAGGCGCCACACCAGCGTTCAGCTGTAGTCCTCCAATATCTGTACGCGTCCAAAACTGCGGGTTGCAGCGCGACTCATCAAATGTTGCAAAATCCGCTCCACTGTTATTTAAAGCTTCCGCCGATTCCACGATGCTGTCTCTCATTTTCCGTTCAAAGTCAAGGGCATCGGGTGAACGAACTTCCTTCACCATGCTTAGTCCCTCCAATATTATAGGTTCTAAATATAGGTTATTGTACGTGTTCGCTGCCCAGTTGGTGCTTAATTCATTTTATTCCCCTGACTCAACAAACCACTGATTGAGCTGCCTGGTCTCTTCCGTCAAAATATCCAAATATAAAGAAGTGCGGTATCCCGTATCCTTTAAGCTTTTTCCCGTAATCTCTGCTATGCGATTTAATCTGTACAGCAATGTGTTGGTATGAATATGTAAAAAAGCGGCGGATTCCTTCAAGTTTCCACTGAGTGATAAATAAACGGCAATGGTTTTTAGAAAATCACTTTTATGCTCGCGATCATGCTCTTTTAGGGGATACAGTAAAGGACTTTTACGGGTCCGACTACGTTTTTGCTCTATAATAGCCGGAACATACGCCCAAAATCCAATATCCTCATACAATAGTAACTCTCGGCCATGAAAAGGCAGCAGCTTCTTGATTTCCAGAATGGAACCCGCTTCCCAGTACGCAATGGCTGCCGACATATATTCAGTGTAATCCAGGCTACAGCCTGCAGCCAGCATACAGCTCTCACTCTTACGCATATCCTCGATAATTTTGTGCATGAACGAATACAGACCACCCGTACCTTCCATGCGAAAGCTGAATGAAAACAATATAATTAACCGATTGTGCTCAGCAGTCAGAAATAATAATTTCAGCCCCGGATAGGAGGTCATAGTTTGCCGAAACCGAAGTACGAAGTGGTCATTGATGACCTTGTCACTCTCAAACACGCTAATATAATATTTGTCCGGCAAAAGAATCGACCAAACTTCCGCGTCCTGCTTGATATTCGCTTCATTGTCATAATGGGAGGTGAGCAGCTTCCAGAAAAAATCCTCCTGCGTTTTCTCCTGCTTCGTCTTCCAACCCCGTTGCTTCAATATATAACGACCAACGATGGCCGCCGCTTTCTCTACAATATTCTCTGCGTGTCCTTCAACTAGATTGCCTGCATCTACTACCCATATGTACCCGAGAATTTCCTTCTGATGTTTGATGCAAATAGCGAGTCGGGGGCCAAGACCTACCTCCATGACCGCAGGAATCCGAATCGGACGTGTAGCGCTCTCAAGCTGCTGCATAATCCCCTTCTTACGCAAGCCAATAATGACAGCGTTAGGTACACGCTTTCCAATAATGGTCGAAATTCTCGCGGAATCACTCTCAAATTGATGGGAGCTGTATCCGATCACATGATGATTGCTGTCCTCAATCGTAACTTGGGATTGAAGAGATTCACTAATCGCATCCGCCAACGATTCCATACTATCGAAGAAACGATCAAACAATGGATCCTTTTCCGTCACTAGCCCCACCCCTGCCTGAAAAAATAGCCGAACCTTGTACTCTAGAGTGATTTTATTATAGTATGCGTGCTCCCAGCTGACTATAAGATAATGGGATGGGGCGAGATGGCGGGGTTATGGAATGGCGTGGGACGGAGTTGCAGGTTACGTTGCTGCGATTACGGGAAGCGAGGTGACGGAGTGGCGCGACAACACTTAAACCGCTACTTGATAGAGCCCCTTTAGAGTTTTTAGGGAATTCCTCCCTAAAATTCTGTATTTCAGGCTTGATATACTACTAATCAGGGAAAAACTCCCTAATATTCAACCGATCAGGTTATTATTGGGCATATTCTTCGTATTTTTAGGGAGAAATTCCCTAATTATAGCGTTTCAAGCTATTTTCGCGTAATTTTTAGGGAGGATTTCCCTAAAAATCTTCTTCAACAAATCTCTCACCGTAACAAAAAACCAAATACTAACTAAATTAAGCAGTAACTAGCCAAATCAAGCTGCACATAGTTGAAACTAGCTAGTTTTGATCGAATTCCAACCAACTTCTACGTTGTCTATCCGCCTTTAGCACAGCGCTAGTAACATCCACTGTATCTAGGCACACCACTATACAAACTCAGCTACTTTTAACACCCACCAACACACATCCACCCGATCCAACCATCTTCATAACGCAGTCCTACAACCTTTAACACCGAACTAGTAGACTTCTGCTGGATCTCTAGCCACACTGAAGCCGATTCTAGCTACCTCCTGGATCGAACTAGCAAACTTCTACCGGATCTCCCCCACATCGAAAGGAGCCAAAAATATTACTCCCAGAAACAACAAACAGCAAACTCCCATAGCAGGAATTCGCTGTCTATTGGTTCCCAAATATCACCACTCATTTGGAACGCATCTATTCATCTCAATTTAGCTCTATTTAGCTCATCGTGAACGTCTGCTCCATAGCTTGTTCTACCGTAAAATGTTTCTCGCCAAGTGCTTCAGCCACGGCTTGGCAGGTGATTTTACCGTTGGCGACATTTACGCCGCTTCTTAGGCCGGCATTATCCTGAATCGCCTTGATCACGCCTTTATTGGCAATTTGCAGGGCATATGGAACGGTGACATTGGTTAAAGCGATCGTCGAAGTTTTGGCCACAGCGCCCGGCATATTAGCAACAGAATAATGCAGCACGCCGTGCTTGATAAATACAGGATTATCATGTGTTGTCACTCTGTCGATCGTCTCTACGATACCACCTTGGTCAATGGCCACATCGACAATCACCGATCCCGGCTTCATGGTCTTGACCATTTCTTCTGTAACCAGCTTCGGTGCTTTCGCACCCGGAATCAACACCGCACCTACCAGCAGATCTGCCTCAGCTACCACTTTGGCAATATTATAAGGGTTAGAGATCAGCGTATTGATCTGTGCCCCAAAAATATCATCTAATTGACGCAATCTTTCAGCACTGAGGTCAACAATTGTAACATCAGCACCCAAACCGATAGCCATTTTTGCAGCGTTTGTACCTACTACTCCACCGCCGATAATGCTAACTTTGCCACGACTAACCCCGGGAACACCGGAGAGAAGAATCCCTTGTCCGCCATAGTTTTTTTGCAAAAACTGAGCGCCAAGCTGAACAGACATCCGGCCCGCCACTTCACTCATCGGTGTTAATAACGGCAAGGTACGTTCATGAACAACTGTCTCATACCCGATGGCAAAGACACCCTTGTCTTTGAGCGCAGCGGCCAGAGAAGGTTCAGGCGCAAGATGCAGATACGTGAACAAAATAAGGCCTGGACGGAAGTAAGGGTACTCGCTTTCGAGCGGTTCTTTCACTTTCATCACCATTTCGGCAGAGCTCCAGACCGTAGCTGCGTCCTGAATCAGCTTCGCTCCGGCAGAAGCATACTCTTCGTTCGGAAATCCACTTCCCACACCAGCCCCAGCTTCCACCAGCACTTGATGTCCTTCTTTAATAAAGCTAACTACACCCGCAGGCGTTATGGCTACACGATTCTCATTATTTTTAATTTCTTTAGGCACTCCGATAATCATCATTCATCTCTCCCGTCTAATGTAGATCCCTTATGTAAAGAATGATAACATACGTTTAGTATTCCCAATTTGGTAAAAAATTAAAATATTATCTATCATCATTGTGTTTTTACACAAAGGATTCGACTTAAACCGCCCAGTAACTTTATGTCATTTGGTACCCAACACAACCCTAATCATTATCTCATAAAAAAAGACACTGCTTAAAGTGTCTTTTTGACGATTTTGTATGAAATTAAAGCACTACTTCCATATTGGAATGTTATGTTTGGTGACGCGTATTACTTTGACAGTAATAACAACACCGTTTCTAGGATTACATTTACCCCTTTTTCACAGTCTTCATAGGAGGTAAGCTCCTCTTCACAATGACTTTTCCCCCTCACACTAGGTACAAACACCATCGCGGATGGCAGAAAGCTGGCTACGAACTGAGCATCATGCCCTGCGCCACTTGCGATCTTCCGTTTTGAATAACCCAAGGCTTGTGCCGCTTGCTCCACTAAATCACATATACCCCGGTCAAACCATACTGTTTCTCTGCCCCAAAGCTTGGTCTTACTCACTTTGCAGTCCTTTAGCATCTCCGGTAAACCATGGATAATATCTTCTACCTCATGAACAATCTCCATATCCTTATGTCTAGCCTCGATCGTGAAGATCACTTTATTGGGAATGACAGTATGAATATTAGGAAGAACGTTCAATCTGCCCATGGTATACACTAGCTCAGAGTCGAGCGCACTCAGCGCGCCTCGCAGCTCCGTGATCAGATCTGTGGCAGCGAACAAGGCATCCTTGCGCATCGCCATAGGTGTGGTGCCCGCGTGATCCGATTCACCCGTCACTTCTATCTCATAACAGGCCATACCAACTACACAATCAACCAAACCAATCGATAGTTCCTCTAATTCCAGCACAGGACCTTGCTCGATATGAAGCTCCAAATAAGCAGTGGCTTCGGTAATACGATTGCTCATTTCTCCCTTATACCCACTTTTCTCGAGCGCTTCTCCAAAAGTAATGCCCTCTGGATCTTTTTTATTCAGCATTGTCGCCTTATCGAACTTCCCGGACAGCACACCAGAGGCCATCATCGAAGGCTCGAAGCGAGCTCCTTCTTCATTTGTGAAATTCATAATGGTCACTGGTAACCTCGGCTTTATTCCGTGATCCACGAGTGTGCGGACTACCTCTAGTCCAGCGATTACCCCAAGGATACCATCGAATCTGCCTCCTTTTTTCACAGTATCCATATGCGAACCAATTACGATAGGAGGCCCAGATGCTACACCCGCAAGCGTAGCGTACATCGTGCCCATGTCGTCCATCTTCACAGACATCCCCAGCTCTTCACAGCAAGCGCAAAAATAATTCCGAACCTTAACATCCTCTTCCGTCAGCGATAACCGGGTCACGCCATCTTTATCTGTACGCCCAAAATTCGCAAATGCCTCAATCGTATTCTTTAATCTCTCACCGTTCACGAATATTTTTTGCAATTGCATCGTAGGTCCCTCCGCTTCGAGCGTTCATGATTTTATAGACTTTCTATATATGTTATACCAATCGATATGATTGTCATTTTACATACTGTAATAATTATTATTCGCGTAATGTTACAACAAAATAGAGGTAGCAATAAGTAAACTAAAGTAGTATATACAATCTTTTGAGACGGAGGGTAAGCTTAAGATAGCTATTTATCCAGTTCTACCAAGGAAAGGAGCAGCACATGAATCTAAGCATTGTGGTCCCAGTATACAATATAGAACATTATATAACCCCTATGTTTAATTCACTCCTTACCCAAAGTGAACCGCATTTCGAGGTTATTATCGTTGATGACGGATCTACGGATAACACTTACAACGTTATAGCAAATATTCTCGCACTTCACCCCACCCTTTCCTGCAAAGTCATTCGAACAGAGAATCAGGGGGTTAGTTCGGCTAGAAATAGAGGCCTAGCAGAAGCCACAGGGAATTATGTGTTGTTTCTGGATGGAGATGATTATATTTCTGCAGACTTAGTGCGGACTATTCATACCTATATCCATGACGCTGGCCCCGAGATTATCTGCTGGGGTTATAACCATGTTTCAGAGGATGGAGTCACTACTTTGAGTTATACATCCGCTTATAGCGACATAACAGGCAGTGAAGCGCTGACTCATATTTTTGTGGACAAAAGCTTACGAATATGGACAGGGAGCATTGCGTACAAACGGGAATTGTTACTCCTTCATGATCTCCAATATACGGAATGCTGTGTGAATGGAGAAGATCAGGAATTCATCTACAAAGCCTTATCCAGAGCCGCCAGAGTTGTCACGCTTCCGGATATTCTATCGTTTTATTTACAAAGAAACACGTCAATTTCCAACAGCTATAATGTGAAAAAATTTGATGTCGTCGATGTATTCAAACGGGTCGATGCCTACTTTCAGGCACATCCCTTTGAGCAGTTGGATACGATATCCCCTTATATAAGAAATCGTGAGCTGATCGAGAATTACTTTTTCAACATAAAGACCTGTCTAAATGAGACAGAAGGGGTAAGCATTCAGGAGTTACTTCGTGACATCGATCATACCTATCCTGAACTAAATCAAGAAATGTATGAACTCATAAGATGTTATAGGGGCAATGATCGAAGATTAGCCCTTTATATCCGAGCATTCTTAATCTCCCCGCTTCTATATCACAGATTCATTTCTGTGGAGAGAAGCTTATCCAGGTTCAAGCGAAGGGAATCTAGAATATGAAAAAGATGCTGATCTATGCCTATACCGAATTTAATTTGGGCGATGATTTATTCATAAAGGTGTTGTGTGAGAGATATCCGGATACGGAGTTCAGAATCTGCGCTCCACGCCTATACAAGCTATGCTTCAAAGAGATCAGGAACCTCAAAGTGTATCCTTCCGATTCCATTTTCTTAAGAGGCATTGCCTATATTTGCAGAAGGTTAAAGATACATAATCTGGCGCAAAAATTCATGGCAAATCGCTCGGATGGTGTTGTTCATATCGGCGGCTCGATCTTTATGCAGGCAGAGCATTGGGAGGAGCATTTTAAGAACGCAGAAGCCATCCGGAATAAGAATAAGCCCTACTATTTATTAGGATCGAATTTCGGCCCTTATACAGATAAAGAATATTATGAGGAACACAGGCGGATATTTAAGGACTATACAGACATCTGTTTTAGAGAAAAGTACTCTTATGATTTATTTGAGGATCTGGATCATGTCCGTTTAGCACCCGATATTATTTTTCAGCTTAACCCGTCAGATCTTCAAACCGAACCAGAGGATTATATCGTCTTATCCGTCATTAAGCCTTCTGCTAAAGGTCTGAACGGTTTTGACAACCTCTATTATGAAAAAATGAAAGAACTCGCAATTTATTTCATTGAAAAAGGCTACGCTGTTCATTTTATGTCATTTTGTGAACACGAAGGAGATCAGCTGGCGATTGAGGAAATCCGGAGTCTTATGGGTCCCTCCTATGAGGATGCCACCCAAGTGCATTTATATAAAACGAATATGGAAGAGGTCTTGGCCGTTCTAGCCCATTCCAGCTTTATCTTAGCTTCAAGATTCCATGCGATGATCCTCGGCTGGGTATTGGGTAAACCAGTGTTTCCCGTCGCTTACAGCAAAAAAATGATCAATGTAATGGAAGATGCCCAGTTCAAAGGGCTATATACCGATTTCACTACACTGGAGCAGCTCCAGCCTGCGCAGGTTTTTGAAAGTATGACTACTCACTATATGGATGTCACGCCGCAAGCCAAACATGCCGAAAGGCATTTCGAGCATCTGGATACGTATTTATCGCTTTACGAAAGGAGGATACGTTATGAGAGCCAAGCGGAGCATTCTTAACTTATCTTTTGGACTCGGGAGCCAGCTCATCACGATCATCCTCGGTTTTTTTATCCCCCGGCTGATTATGGTCAACTATGGCTCAGAGGCCAATGGTTTAATCGCTTCTATTGTACAAATTATTAGTTATTTGGCACTGCTGGAGGCCGGCGTAGGCGCCGCTTCGATCCAAGCCCTATATAAGCCAGTAGCTTCGGATGATAAGAACCACATCAACTCTATTTTGGCCGCCACCTCTAGCTATTATAAAAAAACAGGCATTTATTATTTCTTCGCCGTCCTTCTAATCGCCACCGTGTATCCATTAGTGATCACTTCTGACATCGATCGATTATCGATTATGCTCATTATTTTACTTACAGGGATGGGCGGAGCGATCAATTATTATTTTCAAGGGAAATTCAAAGTGCTTCTCGCTGCAGAGGGAAAAAGCTATGTAGAGACTTCTATAGTCACCGTAGCTAATATTCTGAACAATGTAATTCGGATTCTGTTATTACTTCAAGGCGTTAACATCATTGCTGTGCAAGCTTCCTATTTCATATTGACCATACTTCAAATCGTCGTCTTCTATATTTATATCAGTAAGCATTACAAATGGATCAACCTAAATCTTAAACCAGACTATGAAGCCATTGGTCAAAAAAATTCCGTCTTAGTCCATGAGATCTCCTACTTAGTGTTTAGAAATACCGACGTGCTGATCCTGACTATATTTACGAACTTAAAGATCGTCAGCATTTATGTCATGTACAACATGATTTTTACGATTGTAGATAACATCGTCCAAACCATAAACGGAAGCGTGAAGGCTGCTCTCGGTCAGAGCTTTCACGAGAGTAAAGAAGCCTTTATTAAATTTTATGATGCTTACGAAGTATATTTTATGGGGCTCATTTTCTCGATTCTAACGGTAGCTTACATTCTAATTCTACCTTTTATGAAACTGTATACTGCTGGGGTAAATGACGTGAATTATATCGATATGTGGCTGCCGATCCTGTTCGTAGTCATCAAATTATTAACCAATGCCAGAGCTTCCTCCAATAATGTGATTACGATCGCCGGACATTTCAAGAACACACAGAACCGTTCCATTCTAGAATCCGCTATCAATCTAGTCGCTTCTATTGTCTTCGTTATCTTTATGGGGATTTACGGTGTATTGATGGGGACGATAGCCGCTCTCTTGTACCGTTCCATAGATATCGTGGTCTATGCTAGCAGACATCTGCTGGATCGGAGCCCTTGGGTCACTTTTAGAAGATGGCTAACGAATGCAGTAGTTTTTGTGGGCATTATTCTGGTCTCCAGCGCCATCGACATCCCTATCCATTCCTATGCAGGAATTATGTTGTGGGGTGTACTGTTAGGGCTTGTGATCCTGCCCGTATATTTCGTAATTGCCTCCTTAATGGAACGGGAAGTATTCCTATATACATGGGGGCATCTCAAAACGTATCGATATAAACTCAAAAGTAAAATTGCAGCTAGACCTAAGGTAAGTGGTTTATCCAAATAACACAGCAGGAGGCCCCCAAATGGATCATAGCGAGGTTTTGCAGCAAGCCTGTTACGTCTTTCTAAATGACCTTAATGATGAAATCAACCATTCATCTGCCCTTCAATTGGATGATCAAGAGATATTCCAACGATGCCGCATGATCATGGATAAAGAACAAAATCCGCAAGTTAAAACCTATCTAGAAATCTTATCTGAGGTGATCCGTGCTTATCTCACAGGGAGAGCTTCAGAAGATGCATTAAGGTTCTATCTGTCAGAGCAATTCAGTATTGTGAACGAAGAAATTGACGGGTTAATCCATGGGATCGTTGCAATCAAACATCAGTCCTCCCATACGGATACTTCACACTCAGCACTCCTTTCCTTTGCCGATTATCCCAAGGTTAGTGTCATTATCACTACTTACAATAGAAAGGCATTTCTATATCAAGCGATCCAAAGCATCTTAAAGCAAGACTATCCTTATATAGAGATCACAGTTATTGATGATTGCTCTACAGATGGCACGGAAGAGTTAATGCATCAAAGCTTCGGAGGCGAGTCACGGGTAATCTACATGCAGAACGAAAAGAATAGCGGGCCGGGAAATAATCGCCGTAAGGCTTTTGCTGCTCATGGTGATGGTGAGTATGTTCTTTTTCTCGATGATGATGACTATCTGATTGACATGAATTATTTAAGTAAGGCTGTGGACTTTCACAATCACCATCCCGAAATAGCATTCGTGGCTGCTAATGTGTTTCTTGAATTTTCAAAGGCCAAGCAACTGAAGATCAGTAGCCTACAGCTAAGCAGGATTATTAAGAAACAGGATTATTTCATGAATTTCGAGAAAAAAGGATATCCGAAGCCCTCCTCCACCTTAACAACTGTCTTTAAGCGTGAGGCTTTAATGGCTATGGATATCCTGAATATGAACATGGTTAACGATGCTTCTATTTATCTGCGTTCCTTGCTCATCGGTGATGCTGGCTTCATAAATACCCTTGCCGGTGTGTACAGATTACACGGGGACAACATTACTTTTAATTTGAGTCAGAGATTCTTAATTGAGAATCTGGAGGAGAAGCTGTTAATTAAGAATATGGCCGTTCAGAAATATGGCTATCACGAGCAGGAAATGACGGAATGGTTTAACCATAATGCATATGATACGATCTCATACTATTTATTAAATTCTGCGAAAGACGCCACAGACTTTAAATTCATGTATCATTGGGCCCTTAACCATTGCCCGCCGATCTACAATCAATTAAGAAATGAATTCCGTACAAAGCTTATTAAAAAAAAATTATTACAGATCTCATTACTTCGAACGCTGCTCGGAAGATGATTCATGCATTAGCTTATCGAGCAGCAGTAAAAATCCTTTTACCTCTTCTTTAGGGATGTCTGCGTACTTGTCTCCAATACTGATCTCGCAATAAGAACTATGTTCTCCCGTTGGTCTTATCGCTGCGCTTAAACCGATTCCTGTTGCCTCATATGCAGAAGACAGGATCGGTTCAATGCTCTCCCTAGACATTTGAAAATGCATATGAAACATGTTGGAGACAGGCTCAGCAGGTAACGTAGACACCGCATGACATTGATTAACTAAAGCAGCAAGCTCTTTAGCCCCTTCATAATACTGCTGCATCTTATCTACTCTTTGCTGGTAGTAATAATCAGAGGAAATAATGTATGGATACAGACTGATTAGGTCGCCACCATGCCGCCGTTTCCATATCTTCGATTGCTTCGTAAACTCCTCACTGCCTGCAAGAATCGCGCCAGCAATTCCTCCGATTCCTTTATACAGTGAGATATAGACACTATCAAAGAGGGCGCAGATCTCAGCAGCCGTCTTTTCATAATAGGGAAGCGTCTCAAGCAATCTTGCGCCATCCAAATGCAGCTTAATTCCCCGAGCACGGCAATGTGCAGAAATCGCTTCAAGCTCCTGATACTCTGGTAACTGTCCGCCAATCTCACGCTGTGGCAATTCAAGCAGCAGACAAGCAATATCATCCTTCATTTGTAATACATCATCCAAGGTAATTAGTCGATTCTTATCCGCAAGTAGGACAGGCTCGATATGATGCAATTCCTTCAACCCATCCTGCTCATGGATCTCTAAATGACATAAAGGGTGATAGGCGACGCTCTTGAGTCCTTTTTCATCACACCATATTCTTAAAGCGATTTGCTGTGCCATCGTTCCACTCGGAAAGAAGACTGCTGTTTCTTTTCCCAAAAGCTTCGCCATTTCCGACTGGAAATCCTCAATCACCTTTCCCGATCCATAAATATCAGATGGTGTACTATTCTCTACAGCTTCAAAGGCTTCCTTCAAGACTTGAACATCTCGATCCCCATGACCTACGATTCGATAAGTCGTTTCATTAAACGCCTCTTGCACTGATTTTTTTCCGTTCATTGGTAGAATTGCCCCTTCCGTGTTTGCCTTGTCCCTAATATAGACGAATTTCAAAAAATCCCATCTTAATTTTACCCGATCTAAGGTGAAAAAACATGAGCGCTGTGCTACAATATTGGAATTGCAACGGCAATCTTAGGGAGGGTTATTGAATCACATGCTCATCATTGGTATCGCCGGCGGCACCGGCTCGGGAAAAACAACCGTAGCCCGCTCCGTCATTGACCGTCTTGGAACGGGAAAGGTAACTTTCATATCTCAAGATAACTACTATAAAGATCATTCACACCTCAGCTTCGCTGAACGTGAATCCATCAATTACGATCATCCTTTCGCTTTCGATAACGAGCTGCTTATTGAGCATCTTAAATGTCTGCGAGAAGATCAGACTGCATATGCACCGGTGTATGACTTTACAGTTCATGCCCGCTCCACTACGGAGACTGTAGAACTGAAACCCAACAATATTGTAATCATCGAGGGACTCCATGTTCTATCCGACGAGAACCTCCGCGATATGCTTGATATCAAAGTCTTTGTTGATGCTGATCCTGATGTACGCATCCTCCGCCGGGTACTCCGCGATATCGAGGAACGCGGTCGGAGCATTCAATCGATCCATCATCAATATTTGAGCACGGTTAAACCGATGCACGAAGCTTTTATTGAGCCATCCAAAAAATACGCCGATTTGATCATCCCTGAAGGTGGCCATAATGAGGTCGGTATCCAGTTGTTGTCCATCCTAACTGAGAAACATTTATATAACGACTGGACGTCCTAAAGTTCTTAAATACCTAGTTCTAACCCTAGCTGTCGAGATTCTCTCGACGGCTTTTTTGCATGTTCATCCCCAAACCTGCAGTTGACTATTCAAAGAATAATCCCACCGCATTTTGGTAATAGCTAATTTCACAGCAGTTTGCGGAAGAGGGATAACAACTATGGGATTTCTAAACAGAACAATAACTAAAATATTCAAAAACCCTACATTAGGGCACCCCAACCCCACTAGAGAATTACCTAAAGAACCTCTCAAAGAAAACCTTCAAGATAATATTGAACATATAAAAAAGACGCTCGGCAATAGCACAGACCTTGTGGTCAGAGATTTCTTCATTGGCTCCAAACATAAGATTAAAGCCGCTATTTTCTATACGGATGGACTTGCTGACAGTAAAGCTATTCAGGATTTCATTCTGGAGTCTCTTGTCTTAGAAATTCCAGATTTGAGCTTAGTACCTGAGAATGACAACTATTCCTTATTAAAAAATCACATGCTTACCGTAGGTGATATCAAAGATGCGACCGAGTTCCATTCTTTGTTAACCTCCTTATTATCCGGAGATGTGATCCTTTTACTAGATGGATACGCTAAGGGTTTCACGATTGGCATGCGTGGATGGAAAGATCGAGGTGTATCAGAAAGTGCCACCGAAACGGTGATCCGCGGACCTAAGGAAGCCTTCACAGAAAGCTTGCGTACCAACACTGCATTAATCCGGCGGAAAATAAAAGATCCAAATCTGTGGTTAGAAACACAACAAATCGGACGTATGACCCAAACCGATGTATCCATTATGTATATCAAAGGAATTGTAGATGATGGGATTGTACAAGAAGTACATACACGTTTAGATCGAATCGACATCGATGGCATCTTGGAGAGTGGTTATATCGAGGAATTAATCGAGGATGAAACCTATACTCCATTTCCAACGATCCATCATACCGAACGACCTGATGTTATTGCAGCTGCGCTAATGGAAGGAAAAGTAGCTATTTTAGTAGATGGAACGCCTATAGTCATGACGGTTCCTACTACATTCGTTTCCTTCATGCAGACCGCTGAGGATTACTACCAACGTGCAGATGTTGGTACCTTAGTTCGGATGCTCCGTTATTTCTGTATATTCATTTCTCTTCTAGCCCCATCCTTATATGTAGCTATTACTACTTTCCATCAAGAGATGTTGCCTACAACCCTACTTATTAGCTTAGCTGCTCAACGGGAAGGCGTACCGCTTCCAGCATTTATTGAAGCCCTCTTAATGGAGCTTGCTTTTGAGATTCTAAGAGAAGCTAGTGTACGCATGCCCCAAACCATAGCCCAATCTGTCTCTATAGTAGGAACGCTAGTCATTGGAACAGCTGCAGTAGATGCTGGCATTGTTTCTGCCGCCATGCTCATTGTCGTTGCTGTTACGGCGATCTCCAGCTTTGTTCTGCCGGCCTTTGATCTCGCCTTGACGGTCAGAATGCTTCGTTTCCCAATGATGTTTCTAGCGGCTTCCTTTGGATTGTTCGGTATCATCATTGGTGTTATCGCAATAGTGCTTCACATGTGTAGCTTGCGCTCCTTTGGAGTTCCTTATATGAGCCCCTTTGCTCCGTTTAATCTTGCTGATCAAAAGGACACCTTTTTCCGAATGCCCCGTTGGGCTATGTTTACCCGCCCTAAGCTGATCAATCAAAAAAATATGGTTCGGGTAAAGAGTACACCACCGGAAAAACCGGGAGATCTAACGGAGGAATAAACTATGAAACGAAGAGCACTTCTGCTGTGTGTAGTTATACTTATACAACTATTCGTAACAGGCTGCTGGAGTCGCCGGGAATTAAACGATCTTGCGATTGCTGTAGGAATCGGAATCGACAAAATCGGAGATCAATATCAAGTTTCTGCTCAAGTCGTATTACCCAGTCAAATCGCAGGCTCAAAGGGTGGTTCTCCTCAATCACCCGTAAACCTTTATAAGGCAACCGGAAATACCGTATATGAAGCTCTTAGGAAAATCACGACCCTTAGTCCACGTAAAATTTACATCTCTCATCTGCGAATCTTGGTCCTCGGCGAAGATTTGGCTAAAGAGGGAATCAGCAGTGTTCTTGATTTCATGTCAAGAGATACCGATACGCGAAACGATTACTTTATTGTGGTGGCAAAGGATACCAAAGCAGAAGACACTCTGAAAATATTAACCAGCCTTGAAAAGATTCCTGCTGTGCGATTGTTTTCTAGTCTGGAAACATCGGAGAAGCAATGGGCACCCACCTCTACTGTGACATTAGGAACACTAATTACAGAACTTGTGAGTAAGGGTAAGAATCCAGTCTTAACAGGGGTTGTCATCAATGGAAATGTAGATGTAGGACAAACCCAGAAGAATGTTGAAACGGTAGACTCTCCAACAGAATTGAAATACTCCGGATTGGCTGTATTCAAAGAGGACAAATTAATTGGTTGGCTAAATCCAGAGGAATCAAAAGTGTATAACTATTTAACCAATAAGGTAAAGAGCACCGTTTTCTATATCCAATGTCCCGAAGGAAAAAAGGTTTCGCTTGATGTATTTGAAGCCCATTCCAAAATAAAAGGCAGCATGCATAATGACAACCCAGAAATCAGTATTGAGCAACATATAGAATCAGATATAGGAGAGGTTCAATGTAGAAATCTAGACCTGACCAATCCAAAGACCATCACCGAATTAGAACAAATCGCTAACCAGAAAGTAGTACATTTATTCGAGACTACGATTAAAAAAGTACAACAAGAATTCAAATCCGATATTTTGGGCTTCGGTGAGGTCATACATCGCTCAAACCCACAGGCATGGAAGAAACTGAAAGACAATTGGGATCAAACCTTTGTAAACCTGCCTGTAAGCGTAAAGACGGACATTAAGATTCGCCAATTAGGGAAAGTGACTAACTCTTTCTTAGAAGAGATGAAGTGATACATTGGAGGGAACGAAGCTATGCTCGAAAAAGGTAAACTAAGTACTCGTCAGCTAACCATATTGGTTATGCTTCTTACCATCGGGGATTCCATTCTCGTAATCCCCCCTTCCACTACACACTACGCCAGACAAAATGCTTGGATTTCCACTTTAATTGGGATGGTAATAGGTTTGCTAGCCATCTATATGTACAGTAGGTTCATAAAGTTATATCCCAAATTAACGCTTATTGAGGCTATTCAAAAGGCTTTTGGAAAATGGCTAGGTACGGTTCTATCGCTTATGACTTTAATGTTTTTTCTTATCGTTACCGTTGGAAGTATGCGTGAGGTCAGTGATTTTGTGATTGCAGAAATGTTGCCAGGAACCCCTATTCCGCCCATTTTAACCCTATTTATACTTATCGTGATTATGGCAACGCGACTTGGTATTGAGGTCTTAGGACGAACTGGTGAGATCTTTACTCCAATGATTATAATCCTATTCCTGATCCTGACGGTTGCCATTGTTCCTCAGATGGATATTGTCAGAATCCTGCCCATTTTGGAGGACGGAATAAAACCAGTACTGAGAGGATCTATCTCCATTACGGCTTACACCTTTTTAGAACCGGTTGTCTTTCTAATGGTACTCCCTTATGTAAGCCAACAACAGAAGATAACAAAAGGCTTACTACTGGGCTGTTTACTAGGTGGTACTATCATCTTCCTGACACTGACTGTTTCCATATTAGTGCTAGGTCCGGATCTGACGACCAGAGATATATATCCCAGCTACAATATAGCAAGACGTATATCCATTGGTGGGTTTTTCGAGCGGGTGGAAGCCCTGATAGCTCTACAGTGGATGTTAACCCTATTTATAAAAGTAACTTTGTTCTTCTATGCTTTCATTCTGGGTTTATCCCAATTATTAAAATTAAAAGAGTATCGCGTGTTAACCTTACCCACAGGGTTGATTTTGGTGTCACTAGCGCCTATTATTGCCCCCAATTTCACATATTACAACACAGTTTTCGATAATTATTGGGTGTATTATGTTATAACCTTCGGGTTAGTTCTACCCTTGGTGTTGTTAGGTGTGGCAATGTTTCGAAGAGCACTGAGTAAGGACTTGAAATCTCAAAACTAAAGATGGTTTGGGAGGTCGTAAATATTGGATTTAGTAGTGATCCTCATCGTTGTGGCTGTTATTATAGCTGTTGAAGTACCCCTTATGTGGAGGAAAAAATTAATCAAGGAGCTGTGGGTGTTCTCATTTCTTCTGTTGTTGGGAACCTTTTTTGGCGTAATTAACGCATTCCATATCCCAGTCTCTAACCCTTTAGGCTGGATGATATTTATCTATAAACCCGTAGCCGACATGGTAAATGCCTGGTTAACTTAACAATGAGACTAAACCCATTTAACATATCAATCCGAATCCGAGTAAGGTCACCGAATGCGGCGAGAGACCGTGTGATGTTGCTGATTCATTAAGTTTAATCTCCTGCGGCTCTATCTCCCCACCCCGATTCGTAAATAAACATAAACCTATAAAATTTTTTGACACTAAAATATAGATCTCGTAGATTCTCTAACGATTAATTCTGCAGGGAAAATCTGATGCGCATGATTTACCTTCTTATTAATGAGATCAAACAAAATCTTAATCGACGCTTCCGCAATTTCTACTACTGGCTGTTTGATGGTAGTAATAGAAGGATTATAATAGAAGGAAATATCCAGTCCGTCATAACCTGCCACAGAGTAATCTTCAGGAACTCGCTTGCCTGCTTCAAATATGGCTTTACAAGCACCGATGGCCATACTATCTGACAAGGTGAAAATAGCAGTAAACTCTTCCCCTGACTCTAGCAACTCTTTTGTAACCGCATATCCATTTTCCATACTATAGCTGTCAATATTCTCTTTCATCCGCCGTACTAGCCGTTCATTATAAGCTATTCCATGATCAGAAAGAGCCTTTTTATATCCTTCATATCTTAATTTACCGATACTCACATCATCTTCAGGCGCGGTAATAACTGCTATTTTTTCATGTCCCAGATTACATAAATAGTCTACAATTTTATAGCTCTCATTAAAGTCATCTACAGATACGGAGGAATAGTTACTTAGATCAAACTCTTCCGTCATCCCAATCGTGCTGAGGACAAATGGAACCGTCAATTGCTGTAATTTTTCTTGAGAGTGTGAGAATAATCCCCCCAGGAACACAATTCCCTTCAGGCGCTTTTCTTTCTCCAGCTCAATTGCCACTTCGATCTCATCTTGATTCTCATCGACTCGCTGTAGGATAAAGGAGTACTTCTTTCGCTGGATCTCTTTTTCAAATACTTTAATCATCGGGCTGAAAAATGGATTTGATATCCCTTTGATCAATACTGCAATCGTTTTCGAATCGGAACGTTTTAAATTTCTGGCACTGTTATTCGGTACATAATGGTTTTCTTTGATGACCTTCATAACCATCGCTTTTGTTTCTTCATTAATATCCGGATGATTATTTATAGCTCTAGATACTGTAGTCACGCCAACCCCACATAATTTGGCGATATCTATGATAGTCAATCTCTCCATTTCTACCTTTCCTTTACACGTTAAATAAGAAAGTAGGGGATTCTTGAAGAGAAGACTCCACAAGAAAAGCACCCTACTCGCTTCTACATACATATTCTATTTAACCCTTAACGGCTCCTGCAACGACACCTTCGATAATATATTTTTGGCAGGTGAGGTAGAAAATGATGATGGGTACAATAGCTAGAACTAGCATCGCCATCATAGCTCCCATATCAATCGATCCGTATCCACCTTTTAGGTACTGTATCGCAATAGGAATGGTTTTGTATTCAGTACCGATCAGTAGGTCGGGCAACAGGAAGTCATTCCATACCCACATTACATTAAGGATCGCTACGGTTACAGCTATAGGCTTAAGGATGGGCAATACCACTTTAAAGAACGCCTGCGGTGGATTACATCCATCAATCATAACCGCCTCTTCAACCTCCAGTGGGATGGACTTCACAAATCCACTAAACATAAATACCGATAGCCCTGATCCAAATCCCAGATAGATCAAGATTATCCCAATCGGATTGTCGAGATGCAGTACATTGGCTGTCTTAGTCATTGTGAACATAACCATTTGGAACGGTACGATCATCGAGAACACAAATGCGTAATACATCAAGTTCGTGAATTTTGATTTCACCCGAGTAATATACCATGCGGTCATGGAAGTGAATAACACGATTACAGCAACCGAACACACCGTGATAAACAAGGACATTCCAAAAGCACTGAAGAAATCAATCTTCGCTATACCGCTAGTATAGTTCTTCAAACCAACAAAAGTAGTTCCATTAGGGAATAAGAAAGGTGTATCACTAATGTAGAACTTACCTTTAAAGGAGTTCATCAGAACAATAAAGATCGGAGATAAGAACGCAATGGCCAAGACCAACAAAATAGTGAATATGGAATAGTCTTTTGCTCTAGTCTGATGCATTAGTTCTCAACCTCCTTTCTTCTAGTAATGACAAGTTGTACTAAGGCGATTAAGGCTACCAGTGCAAAGAATACGACGGCTTTCGCTTGACCAACACCTTCCCATCCTGTTTTTCCGTAGAAGGTATTGTAGATATCCAGTGCTAACATCGAGGTCTGCTTAGAAGGAGCACCAGCGGTCAACGCTAGGTTTTGGTCAAACAATTTGAATGAATTCGATAACGTTAAGAATAAACAAATGGTAATGGATGGCATTACGAGTGGAATCGTCACATTACGTAAAATCTTTGAACGTGAAGCTCCATCAATTCTTGCGGCTTCTACTATATCCTTAGGCACATTTTGAATACCTGCAACATAGATAATCATCATGTAACCTATCAATTGCCAATTCATAAGGATGATTAATCCCCAAAATCCATAAGTTGCGTCAGAGGTCAAAGTAACTCCAAATTTATACAGAATCCCATTAAAGATCAGCTGCCAGATATACCCTAATACGATACCGCCTATCAAGTTAGGCATGAAAAAAATAGTTCTAAATACGTTAGTCCCTTTTAGCTTTCTAGTTAACAACATCGCCAGTATGAAGGCGAATACATTAATCGTAAGAACAGATAGAACTGTAAACTTAACAGTAAAGCCTAGTGCATTTAGAAATTCTTGATTTGAAAATGCTTTAATGTAATTGCCAAACCCTATCCATTTTGCATCATTAACGGTAGTAAACTCTGTAAAGGATAAATATATACCTAGCAGAAAAGGTACAACAAATGCGATCCCAAAGGCTATTATGGTCGGTAATGCAAAAAGAGCAAAATATTTTCTTATCGATTTTTCCATGGAGTCTTCTCCTATCTCAGGATGGAAAATGATGAAACAGATGAATTCACTCGAATTGTTGCTTAGTGCCACTGAAATTCCAACGGGAATCCAGTGGCACTAAGCTTTTATCTTTATAACAACTGAGAGTTATTCAATCATTTTTCCATGCATTTATTATTTTGCCTTTTCAGCCTTCCAAGTGTCCTTAAAGATGGTTACAACTTCATCCCAGGTTTTATTGCCTTGAGCATATTGCAAGAGCGCATCACCAAAGACATTTTTGAACTCTTCACTTGGGAATGCCGCAAATGTCCAAGCTACGGAAGTCAGATCTTTTTCCATCCAAGCGGATACTTCTTTAGCAAGTGGATCTGCTGGTTTTTCGCTGTCTTCAAACGTGTTGAATGGAGCGATAAAACCTAAGTCGTTCGTTACATAAGCTTTACCTTTTTCACTGGAGAACAGCCATTCCAAGAATGCGATAGAAGCTTGTTGGTTCTCAGCAGAGGCTTTGCTGTTGATTGCCAAATAGTTTTCTGTACCTACAGCCAGACCTTGTTTTTCTTCGCCTTCCATACCTGTGTAGATAGGCAAGAATTTGATGTCCTCAGCTTTAACTACGTTACCATCTACATCATTGATTTGTGACCAAGCCCAGTTACCGTTTTGAACCATCGCTGCGTTACCCAGTGCGAATTCAGCCATGGAGTCCGCTACAGATTTACTACCCAGAAGGGATTCTTTAGTCACAGAGTTTTTGATGTAAAGATCAAAGATGTTTTTGAATTTATCGTTATATTTGAATTCAACTTCCTTAGAAGCTAGACCGGCAAGAACTGTGTTATCAAACTCAGTGTTGTCTTTGAATTCATAGTACAGTGGCAAGTTAGCCAAGTGAGTCTGCCATCTCCATTGTTCACCCGCAGCGAGGGAAGTCGAGGCGAATACACCTTTGATGCCCAGTTGATCTTTTTTAGCGGTCATATCTTCTACTACTGCTTTCAAAGTCTCGAAATTATTGATTTCAGTTGTGGAAGAGATCGAAACAGCTTTGTCAGCTAAAGCAAAGTATTTCTTCATAATGGCGTCGTTGTAGATAATACCGTATCCTTCAACTACGTAAGGGATACCATACACGCCTTCGCCTTCAGTTACAGCCAAGCTTTTGTCGGACAAGTAGCTGTATAGCTTAGTATCCTTCAAATCCAAGGTGTAATCTTTCCAAGCTTGGAAACCAACAGGTCCATTAATTTGGAAGATCGTAGGTGCATCGGACTTAGAAATTTCGGATTTCAATTTGGTTTCGTACGTACCTGCTGCAGCTGTTACGACTTTTACTTTAACGCCTGTCTCCGCTTCGTAATCCTTAGCGATTTTTTCATATATCTCTGCAATTTCAGGCTTGAAGTTTAAAAAGTAAACCGATCCATTTTTACCAGATGAAGCGTTTCCATTATTGGTTGCTGTATTGTTCTCTTTATTCCCACACCCTGCTGCCAAGACTACAACCATAGACATTACCAACATGAGCCCTAGATATTTTTTAATATTCTTCATTTTTCTTCCCCCTCGAACTTTTTATTAAATTACTTCTCTTAAAGACGTCTCCGAGCTTGCTCACCGAGAATAATGTCAGCGTTTTCATTTCACTTAAATATTCTCCGCTCTTTTTCCGGTATCCTTATCGGTAACGTTTTCAATTGAAATATTAGCACACCGTTTGGAACATTTCAATAACCATTTTATTGCAGAAACTCGCCATTACAAATCTTCAAACGTTATAATAGACAAGTATAAACGCCTTCGACTTTCTTATATTTTTAAAATAACTATGAATAGGTGATTGCATATCTTATCTCTGATCGAAAAGTATGAGTTACAATTCTCTAATAATAATTATTTTGGCGATATCGGGGTAGAGCCCTCTTACTCCATTGTAGAAGGTACTCTTCCTGTCCTTGTGTCTGCTCCGCATGCCATTAACCACTATAGAGAACATGCTGTAAAACCTGCAGATATGTATACAGGCTCTCTTGCGCTGCTGTTACAAAAGCTTACCAATTGCTACTGTATCTATTCCAATAGCTTCTCCAAAGAAGACCCCAATTACATCCTTGGCGGAGAATATAAAGCTGCACTTGGAACAATTGTCAAAGAACATCAAATTAACTTTGTTATAGACTTGCATGGTGCCTCTAAGGATAGGGAATTTGATATTGATTTAGGTACATTACACGGAGCTTCCATACAAGAAAATAACATAAATGAAGTCGTACGTATTTTTTTCAATAATGGTATTACCAATGTTCATCAAAACCATACATTTTCTGCATCTCATCTGGGAACGGTCACATCGTATTCCGCCAAAGAGCTGTTAGTTCAAAGTATTCAAATTGAAATTAATCGAAATTATCGTAACCCGAAATCATTTGATTTATTCCAAAAAACCATTCATTCCCTCGAACAAATCATCAATCAATTGGGAGGTGCCTAACATAAATATCGAGCAGACCTTCACCCTATTGAACAAACAAAGCTATACTGCCCGGGAAGAACTCACGATGAACCCCGATGAGCTGGCTGAATTAGGCTTAGTCCACCATATCTTTGTCGAGCTTAAAGCAGAGAATGATGCTCAGGTTAGCTGTTTGCTTTTATCTAAAAGTGATATCCCTAGAGGCAGTATTCAATTATCTAAAAGAGCAAAGGACAAGCTAGGAGATTGCCCCATAACAGGATTAACCATTACTAAACCTGAGTACAACACGATTTTTCGGGGAATTCCTAAAGTGGACGAGATTGCCAAACCTTATGTCAAAGCTTGTCCAACGCTCGTCCGCAAGTATTCGAACCATGTAGAGCTGATTAATCCTAAGAATGGCTTTCGGGTAAACTTAACGTTAAAAGAGGATGACACAGCCAAGCCGAATGCACTATATTTCAACAGATATATCATGTTGTTACTTGAGACTCATGCCACTGAGGATGATCAACTAATTATTACCCGTGCAAGAACAAGTCCTCAGTCCAAGCCAGGCATACATAAACTTATACATATGGGAATCAAACATCCCTTAACCGCATTAGGAAATCTTTTTATTGGCAAAAGAGAGCTTACGCTAAGAGTAGGACATCCCTACCCTTTTGATGAGCACCAAAATCTATGCCGAATTCACCCCAATGTTAGAAAGCTACTGGGCATGGAAGAGACCGATAAAATCGTCATCACCTATAACAACAAAGAAATCACCGTCCCCATCTTAGATATAGA
This sequence comes from Paenibacillus sp. FSL R5-0744, assembly GCF_037972555.1. Classification (NCBI taxonomy): domain Bacteria; kingdom Bacillati; phylum Bacillota; class Bacilli; order Caryophanales; family Paenibacillaceae; genus Paenibacillus; species Paenibacillus sp. FSL R5-0744. The sequence goes on along the minus strand of NZ_CP150228.1, from coordinate 256,879 downwards.
CACTGAGCATATTGCCCAGTTGATCAAGCTAAATGAGGAGGATGATCAGCTCAAATTTATCGACAGCCACTTATTTATAGGAATCACCGCTTTGTCACGAAATCAACTAGAAATCCCCAGTATCGGCACATCGGTCACCGTAAAGAGAAGCATGAACTCCCTATTCTTAAAACACTTAAACAAGCTGGTCTTGCCTGTAATTGCTCTATTGTTTACAGTAGTACAGTTGTATAAGGATTTGAGCTGGAGCATCGCTCTGACCGTTGCTATTTCTCTGATACTACTTCCGATAATCATCTACACGACGCTATCTGAAGAACGAGCAAAAATTAACTAAATGGAGCGATGATCGTGGAATTCACTTCACAAGCCCAGGTAGAAGATATGATCTACAGCTCTTATCTAAGAGCCATTAACAACATCACAGAAACTTTGGATGGACAAGTTAGACGACCGGAATTAACCAGAGAATTGCTGGATCTAGTCGGAAATCCGGATCGAGATCAACAATACATACTAGTCACAGGCAGTAAAGGTAAGGGCTCCACCTCAAGGTTTATCTCTTCTTTGTTAAGTCACCTAGGCTATAAAGTGGGCTTGTTTACCTCCCCTCATCTGGTTGATTTCAACGAAAGAATACGGATTGACGGGCGGGCCATATCCACAGAGGATTTTGTACGATTAGGAAATGTGGTTCGTGAGGGATTTCAAACGATTGAAGATCAGCTTGCCGCTGATGAGTATCAAGGTCCTGTTGGGGTGGGTCTGGCGATTGCGACGTTGTACTTCAAGGAGAATCATACCGATTTCAATGTAATTGAATGTGGAAGAGGCGGAAGGTTTGATGACACGAATGTCCTGAAGAATAATTGGGCTGTCATTACTCCGATTATGGAGGAACATGTAGCTAATTTGGGACCTGACCTGAACAACATTACACTACATAAACTGGGCATCGTCAAAAACAAGGCTACTAACGTCTATATCAGCAAACAGAAATCGAGCGTACTTGCGACTATAAAAGCGAACCTCACTTCCAACGCTGTGCAGTATTATGAGGAGCAGTTCCGGGCTGACTCTATTGCAATAACATCCGTTGGAACTACTTTTAATGTTCAGACAAATCAAGCGGTTTACCCGTCCTTAACGATTCCGTTATTGGGGCAATTTCAAGCTCTAAATGCAGCCACTGCAGTCGCACTATGTGAGGATATTACAAGTGGTCCTCTGAATAGGGAACTCGTTCTCAAATGCTTTGCACAATTACAATGGCCGGGTCGCTGTGAAGTGATCTGCCATGATCCATTAACGATAATTGACGGAGCAATTCATAAAGAATCGGCACGCTATTTGGCTGAGCTTATTCAACTTGTGAATCCTGACCGCAGCCGAGCTGTAGCTTCAATTATCGGTGTCCCAAAAGATAAAGATTACCCAGGGGTTATCGAAGTGATGAGTTCGGTCTCGGATCAATTAATCATCACAAAGCCCGATATTAGTCATCTTTCTTTTCCTACAGATGCACTCCATGTTGCCAACCGATTTATCGAACAAAGTTACGAGTTCCCCTATTTAGAGGACGCTCTAACGCACATACAAACCGGCTCGTCTTCCGAGATTATTGTAATTGTCGGCACGCAAACCTTTATCGGAAATGCCAAAAGATTATTCGGACAATCGCTTCTCGATATCGGCTTATAGCTTCTCAAAGCGCTGAAGAATGACTTCCTGATAAAGATCAGATAGAGCTGGCACTTCACTTGGATTCTGCTTACAATACTCATCTAGCATAACCTTATGATTCACTTCGATCACCCTGAGGCCTTGATCTGTCTCCAAAATATCCACGGAGCAGAAATCAAGGCCCATCGCTTTAGAGGTCTCGGAAGCAAGCGCCGCAAGCGCCGCTCGTTTGGCCTGATCGCTAACCTCAATAGCAACAGCCCCGTTAATCAAATTGTGCTTCCAAGAGCGAACTCTTTTTTTGCCAAGGAATACACGCGCCTGGTGATTAAAAGTTACGATTCTATACTCAATCTCCGCTTCATAATAGGGACCTATTGCCCCATTAAGCTGTAAAGAAAATAATAAATCGAGCTTTTCGTGCAGATCGGCTATCTCATTAATTTTGTACACATGATTTCCCTGTGCCCCGTTATCCTGCTTCATAACTACCACCCCATTGAGCGTTTGGAAATAACGTTCAGCCAATGAATAAGGATTCAAGTTGTTAAATTTGGAGTCAGGATGTGGCAAATAGATATGTTCTACCGCGGGGATATTCGCCTTATGCAAAACGTCATAAGTTAGAGATTTACTCATAGCAATGATCGTAGAAGCACTGTTGTTTAGTCCGATCTCAGCGTCTACCATCACAAATGATTTCAATCCATCCGTAGCTCTATATACGAAATTCGGTGTAACTTCCTCAAAGGTAATCCCTGAGGTTGTAACAGAATGCTGGATCATTTTTAAGTAAGGTCTAGTCGTCATCCAGTTTCCTCATTTCTAACAAAATATGACCAAACCTAATCATAGCATGAGAAATATCAATCGAAAATAACATTATTACGTTATAATTACTATCATCAAAACCTTATAAATCTTTTTCGAGGGACTTTCCAAAAAAAATAACAGGGTTAATGTTATGTTTAGTGACTGATAGCGCTCTTATAGTTAAAAATAAGTATTGATTATTTAGTGATCATCCTCTATGATAAGCTTATCAAGCGAACCAAAAAGTTAAAGCGATTAAACTTTAATCCCAAGGTATCTATTATTATTGCTAATTAATAGTATTAGTACGACCAAAAGTTAAAGCGCTTATACTTTAAAATGAGAGGTTGGTGTGTCATGATCAATCGCGAGAACAGGCGGCAGACTTTCTACATGTATCTGTTCATTTCTCCTTGGATTATCGGCTTCCTAGTATTCGCCCTTTATCCTATCTTATCATCGCTTTACTTCAGCTTTACTGATTATGACATCATACACCCGCCTAAGTTTATCGGGCTCGCTAACTACACAGAGATGTTTCACAATGACCTATTCTGGAAATCGGTGGTTGTCACACTGAGATATACCTTCATCGGTGTACCTATCCAGCTTGTTCTCGGTCTTGGATTTGCGCTATTGCTTCACCAGACCATTCCCCTGCGCGGCTTTTTCCGAACGGCCATGTATTTTCCAAGCATGGTATCCGGCGTGGCCATGTCCCTCCTATGGTACTGGATCTTCAACCCGCAGATCGGGCTCTTCAATTACATCCTTTCCTGGTTCGGTATTCATGGACCGGCTTGGCTGATGAACCCGGACACTGCACTATATGCCTTGATCATCATGACCTTCTGGACAGCAGGCTCAGGAATGATTTTATTCCTCGCAGGTCTGCAAGGCGTACCGGCTAGCTTGATCGAAGCCGCTAACCTTGACGGTGCCGGACGCTTCAGAATTTTCTTGAACATTACCTTACCGATGATCTCTCCCGTGCTGCTTTTTCAACTAATTATGGGACTGATCGATTCCTTCCAAGTCTTTACCCAAGCTTTTGTTATGACTCAAGGAGGTCCAAATTACTCTACCTGGTTCTATGTCTATAATCTCTACACCAGTGCTTTCAAAGAATATCGTGCCGGTTATTCCTCAGCCTTGGCATGGGTGCTCCTCATCGTAGTTATGCTGTGCACCGCACTAATTATGAAATTGTCTAACCGTTATGTTCACTACGAAGGAGGCGGACGCAAATGAGTACAGTCAGAGCGCTAAGCCCCCAGACTAAAGGAACCAAACGCCGCCGGAAAGTGGAGCCTGTTAAGATTTTTAGCTTTATTACTTTAGTAGTTACAACATTTCTGATGCTGCTTCCTTTGTTCTTCATGGTCTCCACTTCACTTAAGTCCAAACGTGAGATGCTGAAGTTCCCACCCACCTTTCTTCCAGAGAGCTGGCAGTGGAGCAATTACACAGAAATATTTGATACCCTGCAGTTCGGTACGCTTTACAAAAATAGTTTAATTATCGCCGGTCTCAGCGTTGTAGGCACCTTGATTTCTTCAGCGCTGGTCGCCTATGGATTCGCCAGATTCAGAGGTAGAGGGAATCAGATATGGTTCATCCTATTGTTGAGCACAATGATGTTGCCTTATCCAGCCATTATGATTCCGCAATTCGTACTCTTTTCACAAATGAACTGGATCGACACCTTCCTACCCTTGATTGTGCCTGCTTTTTTCGGCTCAGCTTATAACATTTTCCTGCTGCGACAATTCTTCTCCACGTTGCCTGAAGAGCTGTTTGATGCCGGACGCATTGATGGATGCGGCGAAATACGGATGTGGGCTACTATAGCACTCCCACTCTCCAAACCCGCCCTTGCAACTGTTGCTATCTTTGCTTTTATCTACAACTGGAACGATCTGCTTACACCGGTGCTTTACCTAAGCTCGTCAGAGAAGTTCACGCTACCCGTCGGGATGGCTTCTCTCACCTCATCGAGATTCCGCATTCCACCTTGGCATTTGCTGATGGTCGCTTCGGTTCTAGCTATGGTTCCTATCGTTACGCTGTTTGCTGTAGCACAGAAACAGTTCGTCGAAGGGATTGTACTTACAGGGATTAAGTAATAATCCGCCACCCGGGCGGCCAAATATACTTGAAATCATGGAGGGTTTAGCTAATGAACAAGAACAGGAAAAGTAGTGCGCTTTTACTTGCAACAACCATGCTTGTTGTTCTGGCATTGTCAGGCTGTAGCGGCGGCAAATCGGCAGGTAACACTCTATCTGAAGGAACTGGTGGCTCGACTAATTCAGGAGGCAAAGCAGAAACGGTAACCATCACCCATTACACAATAGATTCAGAAGACCGGACATTTGTTGAGAAATTAATTCCTGATTTCGAAAAGCAGCACCCGAACATTAAAGTAAAAGTGGAAAAAGCACCTTATGAGCAGTTCGACAGCAAGCTGCAAACGCTAATTGCCGGTGGCAAATCACCCGATGTGACAAGTCACTGGGGTTATGGAGGTTTCGCAGAATACTACAACAAGGATATGCTGCTCGATTTGACCGACCTTTTAAAAGAGGATGGTTTCAAGGCAGCGGATTACAACATCCCAGAGAACCTGATGAACATTTATAAGGTTAAAGATCACACATATGGTATCCCAGTTAATATGTATGTCACCTTGATGCTCTATAACAAAGACATGTTTGATGCTGCCAAACTGACTTACCCAACAAGCGATTATGAAGATAAGAGCTGGACGTTTGAAAAGATGGTCGACCAGGCTAAACAAATGACTCTCGTCTCCGATGATATTGCCAAAACACAATATGGTGTAGACTTCACCTGGTCTGAACGCGATATGCGGCCATTATATTTTGGAGCGCAGCCTTATTCAGAGGATACATGGACGAATGGCGGCGTGCCTTCCGAGACTTATTTTGATTCCCCTGAAGTGATTGCTGCCTACAACAAACTCTTTGATCTCGTCTTCAAAGATAAAGTCTCTCCTTCCTCCGAGTGGAGCAAAAGCGTAGCTGGACAGAACGGTGATCCCTTTGTTGCAGGCAAAATCGGGATGTCTATCGGTGGCTCATGGAACCTTGCAGGTGCGAATGACTTTCCCTTCAAAATCGGCGTAGCCGCTGTACCATGGGGAGGCAACGATAAGGTACGCAGCACACTTTACGTCGATCCGCTGCTGATCTTGAAGGACTCCAAACATCCGAAGGAAGCTTTGGAATGGATCAAATATTTGATCACTACCGAAGTGCAGGAGAAATCCATTGAGCTTAGTGGCGGTAACCCGCCAGTCAACACCGAAGCTGCTGAAGCTTACTATAAACATTTTGATGGCATCGATCCACAAGATATCAAAAATGTCTACGAGGGCGCTGTGAACTATGGCTTCGAATCCTACAACCATTTGATCACCAACTACTCACAAATTAATGACATGTTCATTAATGAATTGCAGCCAGTAGAAACTGGACATAAGACAGTGGAAGAGGTGATGACGACGATTCAGAAAAAAGTTACGGAGATCATTCATCGTTAATATTTGGCAGATATGCCGTCCCTTTAGGGACGGTATACCTGTTTGAAATCATACGTTTAGCGGACAGTCTGCCAACCCTGTATACTAAAGGTAGAAAACAGGATCGGAAAATCTGCCGCGAGGAGAACTAGAGATGAAAGTGAGTATTTTTGATGTAGCCAAAAAATCAGGATTATCGGTTGTAACCGTATCCCGGGTCTTAAATGGGGCCGAATCGGTACGCGAGAATAATCGCCAGAAGGTGCTGGAGGCCATTAAAGAGCTGGATTATCGCCCTAATGCAGCTGCACGCAGTCTGGCAAGCGGTAAGACGGGAATTATCGGGATTATTGTCACAACCCTGCAGGATTCTTTTTTTGACGCAGTGGTCAAAGAGCTGAATGAAGTCTTAGCGATGCATGGTTATTTTTTGGCCATCTCCATCTCAGCAGGCATCGAATCGGATGATAGCCATTATTTAATCCAGGAGGATCGTGTAGACGGTTTGTTTCTACTCTCTCCGATGGAAGAGGATAATTATATTGTGGAATTAAAACGGCGCGGCATTCCCTATGTGCTGATTGATAACCAAAAGCCCGAGAATGACACCTACTCTATCACGATTGACAACTTCAAAGGTGGCTACATGGCTACCAGTCATCTGTTAGCGCTCGGTCATACGTCAATTGCTCATCTATGTGGACAGGAGATGTTCCGTAGTACGCGGGAGCGGCGTGCCGGATTCCTACAAGCGCTTGAGGAAAAAGGTCTTACTCCATTTGAGATTGTACATGGTGATTTCGAAATTGGAATGGGATACGAAACCTGCAAGCGTTGGCTGAACGAAGGACAATTACCTACTGCGGTATTCGCTGGCGATGACAATATCGCCCTTGGCGTCATCAACGCGTTAATGGAAGCTGGCATTCGGGTACCCGAACAAGTAGCTGTGATTGGTTATGATGATCATTATATTGCTTCACAGCTTCATCCATATTTAACAACGATCCGTCAGCCTTCGGACAAAATTGGATTAGCAGCTGCCGAAATGCTCTTAAAGCGTATCTCTGGAAAGATGAAGCGCGGAGCTGGAGTAAAGATTGATCCAGAGTTAATTGTACGGGAATCTACTACTTCCAATTAATTAAATCATATAAACAAGGAGTGACAACCATTGACTTACTACTTGGGGATCGATGGTGGAGGCACCAAAACCTATGCTCTGCTATGCGATGAACATGGCAATGTTCTTGGTAAGGGCAGGAGCGGTAACGGCAACCACCAGACAGGCGCACTTGAGGCAGCCAACAGCATTCGAGAGGCCACATTCGGGGCACTAGATGAGGCTGGACTCCGATTGGAGGACATCCAACATACCTATCTTGGGCTTGCCGGTGCTGACCGAGAGGCCGATTATCTCATTCTCCATCCAATGATTCGCGAGATCGGATTTATCAATTACACCATTAACTGTGACACCATGATCGGATTACGTGCAGGGACGACTCGCCCTTATGGAGTTGCACTAATCTGCGGCACAGGCACCAATTCGGCAGGCAGAAACACGCAAGGAGAGCACTATCAGTGTGGTGGCTTTGACTACATGTACGGTGACTTCGGCGGTGGCGGTGCACTCAACATTGAAGTCTTTCGTTCTGTCATAAGAGCTTGGGATGGACGGGAGCAACCTACCCTCTTGACCGGACTTCTACTCAACTTGCTAGGTTATGAGGAAGTTGCAGATATGTTTAATGATTTCCTCAATCATTGGAAAAGGGTCCCTGTTCATGCTGCTCGTTTGCTTTTCGAAGCAGCAGCTGAAGGAGATGCTGTAGCCTTAGAGATTCTAAATCGGCAAGGCGTTGAGTTAGGGAAGTCCGCTGCTGCAGTCATCCACAAGCTTGGGATGGAGCAGGACACCTTCGATGTGGTTCTGGCGGGAAGTCTGCTAACCCGTGGGGATCGCGGCTGGATTCGCGGACCTATTGAGAAAGCTGTACAAGCCGCAGCTCCACAAGCAACTGTGGTGACTCTTGCCACAGAGCCTGTAGTAGGTGCCGTATGGTCCGCGATGGATCAAGATGGTATGACCCTTAGTAATGAAGCGTATGAGACCATGCGGCAATTTCAAGATTATGAATCGATCCAACAAACAAAAAAGACAGGAGTGGTTGATCTTGGCAACTAATCAAGGATTAAAGATCGCAGTTATCGGTGGGGGTTCTTCGTATACACCCGAATTGGTAGAGGGATTTATTCTTCATTACAAGGAGCTTCCTGTTCGTGAACTATGGCTCGTAGACATCGAACCTGGACTTCGCAAGCTGAATATCGTTGGAAATCTCGCTAAACGCATGGTTGAGAAATCCGGGCTTCCGATTGAAGTTCATCTTACAACAGACCGCCGGAAGGCTATCGAAGGTGCAGACTTCGTCAGCACTCAGATGCGTGTCGGTATGCTTGACGCCCGCGCACGTGATGAATCGATTCCTCTTAAATATGGTGTCATTGGTCAAGAAACGACAGGTCCTGGCGGAATGATGAAAGCACTGCGTACGATCCCTGTCATTCTGGATGTATGCCGGGATATCGAAGAGCTGGCTCCTAACGCATGGCTGCTCAATTTCACCAATCCTGCAGGAATGGTCACTGAGGCTGTTATGAAATACTCCAAAGTAAAGAGTATCGGTCTCTGTAATGCACCTATCGGTCTGATCAAACAAGTATCCTCCAAATATAACGTAGCTGCCGACCGTGTTTATGCCGAATTCGTTGGTCTGAATCACTTACACTGGATTACTCGAATCGACGTTGAAGGTGAAGATAAGCTGGATGATATGCTCACAGAGGGCTACAGTGCCAAGAACGTGCCAGCCCGAGAGTGGAATCCAGAATTCCTAAAATCTCTTCGCGCCGTGCCTTCCTACTATTTGAAATATTTCTATATGACGGATGCCATGCTCGAAGAGCAGATGGAATCGTTTAAGCAAGGTATCAACCGCGCTGAAGTCGTCAAACGCGTAGAAGAAGAGCTATTTGAGCTATACGCCAACTTAGAGCTGAGCGAGAAACCGAAACAGCTAGAACAACGCGGTGGTGCTTTCTATTCAGAAGCAGCAGTTAATCTCATGAGATCGCTCTATAACGGTTCAAACGACATCCAGACCTTGAATGTTGCTAACCGTGGCATACTGGACTTCTTGCCAGATGATGCAAGCATTGAAGTGAACTGTGTTGTCACCAAGAACGGACCACTACCTCTACCACTGACTAAGATTCCACCGATGGCCAAAGGGCTTATTCATGCTGTAAAAACCTACGAGCAGCTGGCCATTGATGCCGCTGTGACCGGTGACCGTGCGCTTGCCCTTCAGGCAATGGTGCATCATCCACTCGTTCCATCTGTAGATGTGGCGGTTCGTATGCTGGATGAAATGCTGGAAGCCAATAAAGAGTTCTTGCCGAACTTTTTTACTAAATAACCATAGAGATGAGGCGTCAATATGTCAGCTAAAGCGGTTTGGAAAGGCGATGTGAACCAAGCCATCTGCGCGTTTACATTTGATGATGGGCCTTCCCAGCTTCCCGTTGAATTATGGCTTGATGTTTTGGAGGAGGAAGGTGCTGTCGGCACCTTTTTCTTCACTGGGGAATGGATGGATCGCTATCCAGAGAAGGCGAGATTGATCCTGTCCCGTGGTCATGTGCTTGCTCCGCATACGTACCATCATCGGCGAATGGCCCAAGTGCCAAAGGCAGTATTCTTAGAGCAATTGAAGCTGACTGAGCTGGCCTATCAGGATGCAACGGGTCTCCCTTCCCCCAATTTCATGCGTTTTCCATATTGCTCATTCCGGGAAGAAAATCTCGAGTGGTTGACAGAATGGGGCGATTATCTAGATATTGAAGGCGTTGACTGCGGAGATTGGTCTGGTATTTCTGCTGAAGAGATCGTTGCCAGAGTTGAACCTACGCTTGAGAATGGAACCATTGTAGTCATGCATAGTAATGATGTTGCAAAAGGTTCACCGGATGCACTGAGAGCACTTATTCGGATCGCCAAGCAAAGAGGCTTGGAAAGTGTCGGCGTACCTGAGATCCTTGGGTCCATTGGCGTAGAAGCAAACCACAGACCCTGGAAAATAGTCGTAGACGTTCCCGCAGAGTTAGATCATCCCTTGGAAAATTGGATCCCTTTAGAAAATAGTAAGCAGCTTGCCGACCTCGCGACCCAGACAACTGAGTGGAACATTCCGCAATATACACTGCATTTCACTTCTGAAAAGGAGTGGCTGGAGCATCTGGAGAGTCCACTAGAAGAGGTTGGAGTGACAGAGGATCGCGAGTTGTTTACCATACGGCAATTTGATGGCAGCTATTGGGGATATGTACGCGCGGGTGTCATAGACAATACCCTTGTATTATTAGATTATGCGGCTAAAGAAGCGCAGGCCGATACCTTGGTGTACTTACTTCGCTGGGCTGCGGATACTTCGATCAGATTGGGACTAACTAAGATTGAAGCCAGACTCAATATTCGTAAAATGAGCGAGATGTGCAGACAGTTAAGCTGGCAGTCAGAGATAGTAGAAGATCAATAAGAGACATCATCTATACTGATAAATAGTTGCGGTAAAAAACAGCGCTCCCCCGTTTTTGGTGGATCGCTGTTTTGCGTTATGGGAATGGTAAACATCCCAGCAGTAAACGCCGTAATCCCAGTTTGCTCTACTATCATCCAAATGTAAGCTCTAATTGAAAGCTGTTGTTCCTTTCAGTACAATCAATTGCAACATCGTATTATTCCATCAGAAGGGGTGATTTCTTGCGTAAAGATACCAAAACCATCGGCGAGGTGGCTAAGCTGCTGGGCACAACCATTAAAACCATCCGTTATTATGACGACATTGATCTTTTGAAACCATCGAGTCACAGCGAAGGTGGACACCGGTTATATACTCCCGAAGATATTTCCCGCCTGCGGCTGATCACAACACTGCGTTATTTGGACTTTGGCATTGACGAGATCCGCCAAGTCATCGCTGGAGAGATTCAGCTCAATACAGCACTCAACTGGCAAATCGAAGCACTGGAGACGCAGGTTAATACGCTGACTAATATGATTTCGATTCTGCGCCAAGCCCAAGCGCATGATTCATCAGGCAATTCCATGGATTACATGAATGAGCTGGCTGACTCCTTGTCCATGAATACCGCTAAACGAAACGAGTTCATCTCCAGCAAAATAGAAGAAATGCAACCGTTCAGTCAATTGCCATCCGAATGGCAGAATACTTTTTTATATTTGTTCAATAAATATATTATCAATGAAGTCAAAGTGACAGCTGGGCAAACCGTAGCTTGGAATGAGCTGCAAGCGCTAATGAATGATGCGCAATACATGGAGGAGCTTGTCCGATTCGAACTGCCCTTCCTCAATATGGTCAGACACCCTCGTGTTCCCGCAGCGTCCTGGATCAGAACGCTGGAGAGTATCCGAGTCCGGGTGGAAGCAGCCCTGCAACACAAATTATCAGCAGACAGCGCTGTTGTACAGGCTATTGTTGAAGATTTTGTGATGCTGTATGCAGATCCAGAGCAGTTCCGCGATAAAGCTGCCTTTTTCCGTCAATATGCTCAATGCATGCACACTGCTCCTACCGAACGGATAGAACGCTTTAATAAACTGTGCTTGCTTCTCAATCCCAAATGGGATGTTATTGTAGAAGGAAATACCTTGCTGATGCAAGGATTACAATGGAAACTCGGGCAGGAGAACTCTCACTCTGCGCCTTGTTGAAGTGTGAACTTCGGATGGTCTCCCAGGTTGATGTTCAAATATTGCAAGGGCTGCCCTTTTAAATAATGGTCAAAAAAATCAAGCGTGTACTCATTAATCAGCTCATGCGTTCCGCTCACATCCACACCCTCCATCCATTTAAACAACGGGGTGAGCAGATATAGATCGGAGAAGCTCATATGAGTGCTTTTTTTGAATGTCATCCAATAGTTTCCACCTGCGGTTACTGGCTCATAACGGGCAAACAGCTCATTATAGTAGGCTGTAATTTCTTCTCTGTTCGTCCCAAGCGCGGTGATTTCTGCATCAGTGGTTTGGTCTACTCCTTTTAATGTGTCATCGGCACTCATGAGCAGAAAAGGCTTCTTTAGGCCGTCTGTAGGAATCCGCTTTTCACCGTAAAGTACCCCATCCATATCGATGCCTGCTTGTATTCTCTGATCATCCAGCAGCATTTGCACCGTCGTGGCTCCCCCAAAGGAATGCCCGAACATGCCCATATGTTCAAGATCGATCCGGTCAGTAAACAGACCACTAGGGTCGTTCGCAGACAAGGCCTCCATTCGATTAAGCACAAACTTCGCATCTTCTACCCAAACTTCATTACGCCGATCCATAAAAGAATACTTCATTTGCTCATAGCCCATTTTTCCTTCTGAATCAAACTTCACCACAGGCTTATCTGGAAATACCGAAGCCACGCTGCTATAAGCATGTTCAATCCCTACGACAATATAACCGTGACTTGCCAATTGCTCGACTTGAAACATGTTCTGATTCTTGTAGCCCATAAATCCATGCGAAAATAGAAGCACAGGATATTTAGATTCTGTATCCGCTAATCCGGCATTCGCAATAGCATGGGTGTTGACCAGCTTAAACCCTGAGAATAAAAACTCCGGCAGGTGCAAAAATTCATGCAATCCCTCTATATAGGGAGCAGGATCAGATAAATAGGGCGCCTTTTTTCCAGTAGCCTCCGAACTTGCCGGATACCAGATTTGCACCGCTAATTCGCGGGAATCACCGGATGTTTTCGTAAATTTTTCTTCTCTTGCAGAATCGGTCCAATGGTAGGTAATGGTTCCTATCTTGTAAGGACCTGTGGGCTCCGCAAAAGAAAATACAGGGAATAGGAGCGGCAGCGCAATGGACACAGCAGCATAAACCGCTCCAACTCCTCCAATAATTAGTGTCTTCCAGCGCTGTCGCGACTTTCTTTCTATCCTTGCTGTGGATCGGAAGAAAGGTCTTACCCCTCCTACAATCGCCCATAGTGTGACCAGATACATTGGGATCATCGGCCACCGCAATCCTTCCACGAAAGCGTGGACAAGCAGTAAAACAGTAGAAATTCCGCCGCCTATCAGCCACCCGCGTTGTGATTTAGGGCGTCCTAGCATTAACCCACCCAACATCCATACATTAAATAAGACAAGCATGATCTCAATCCATCTCATAATCTATAATCCTCCTTGGATTTCTCTTCTGGCCGCCGACCTGAACCAAGTATAAAACCTCCTGTTAGAGGAGAATCAAACACCTATTTAATTCACTGAATGGAGGATAGAGAAAAACTATGGGTTACGAGAAATGAGGATTGGGGCATAATTGAGGGGAAGATAACAGCTTGGAGGTCGCCTCTCAACTGATGGATCTTATTAAGATAGAACATTCATAAGATGCTACTTCAGCGTATTTCTCGAATCACCTGTGCAATGCCAGAAGAAATATCAGGCTCTTTTACACTAGATACGTTGAGCTTTAGAATTCTCTCTTTTTTCGCAAAATAGGAAAGGTAACCGCTATCCGCCATCTCCACTCGAATGAACTTTTTTTGCAGCCGTTTGATCATCTGCTCTGCTCTAATACCATCCTCCAATTTCAGATACGTATGCACGCCTAGCTGACTAGCTGGAACATAGGAATAATGCTGTTCGGACGCTGCATTTGCCTCCCTCATAATCGAATCATGGAGGAGCATGGATCTTTTTCCGTAGCAGGAACGCATCTTTTTTCGGTGGCGCTCGAACATTCCACTTTTTAAATACAACTCCAAGGCAGCTTGTGACAGCATAGAACTATCTATATCCATCAGTCTTTTGAATCGGTTAAAGGACTCACAGAGCACCTCAGGAAGTACAGCCACACCAACGCGCAGACCTGGGAATATAATCTTGGAGAAGCTTTTTAAATAGATAACGTGTGATGTATTGTCATAGGCATAAATCGGATCTTGCTTCGTATCCTGCTCCAGATCTGCCATGTAGTCATCCTCAACGATATACACATCGTATTTAGCTGCAAGCTGGGCGATCGCCTTCTTCTGGTTGCGGGTATAGGAAACGCCAAGCGGATTATGAAACCGCGGCACGGTATAGAAGAACTTGAAATCGCCCGTCTTAAATAACCGCTCTAATTCATTCAAATCTACCCCGTCATCCGAACGCTGTATCCCCTCTGTCTCGATGTCGTACGTCTTCAAATACTCCATAAACAGTGGGTAACTCGGCTGTTCAATCAACACACGCTCCCTGCCATTCGGAAAAGGAATACGGGTTAAGAGTCCAAGTGCTTGCTGCACACCAGAGGTGATAAAAATCTGTTTGGAATCAGCAAATACCTGATAAGAGGCCAGTTGCCGCTGCATTTCACGGATCAGAGACGGCAACCCTTGCGGCGTTCCATAGATAAACAAATCCTTACGGTACATATCGATCGCCTTATTAATACAATGTTGAAAATCTAGATACGGAAAAATATCCGGGTCCGGTGCAGATGCTGTAAAATCAATCCAGTGCGCGCCCTCTTCTTTTCGCTCCCCACTGCGTTTCATGACATAATATCCACTCTTTGACGCGGCATAGATTAGATGTTTGTCCTGAAGGTCTTGGAGTGCTCGAATAACCGTGCTCTTATTGCAGTCATAACGTAGCGCTAGCTCTCGAATAGAAGGTAACTTGTCGCCCTCACGATATGTATCTTCAGCGATTTGTAATTCTAGATCGTTGATTAACTCCGAATACTTATATATGCCCTCCACCTACCTCCGAGTCTATTTTGTACCGGTACAGATGAACAATAATTACATTGTAGCATAGCTGTTCTAGCCTTAGAATAAAGAGCATAACAGGACCGGTCCTAAATGCGCGCAACACTTTGGAGGTCTTATAGATGAATACATCTTCTACTCAAAAAGCGATAGTAGCTGCTGTCTTGAATGCTATTATTGTCGGGTTTTCTTTTATATTTGTAAAAATGGCTTTAACCGTCTCGGACCCATTCGATACGTTAGCTCACCGCTTCACGTTATCTTTCCTTGCCGCTTCATTATTTACTTTTCCAGGATGGGGGCGGGTGAAGTTTGGTATTTCCAAGGCAGCAGTGGTAATCCCACTTGCTCTACTATACCCATCGTTGTACTTTACACTTCAAGCCTTTGGACTTCTGCATACAACATCTGCTGTAGCGGGTATTATTCAGGCGACCATGCCCATCTTTACCATCATTTTAGCAGCGATGTTCTTGAAAGAAACTACAAGCGGATTCCAGAAGATCTCCACCTTAATCTCGGTTGCAGGCATCATTCTTATCTTTGCCATTCCGGGCGTGAGTATTTCTTCCTCTAGTCTGTGGGGCGTCTTACTCATCCTTATCTCAGCGCTATCCCTTGCCGGCTATAATGTTGCGGCCCGAAAGCTGACACGAACTTGGAGTCCTAAAGAGCTCACTTATATGATTACTTTATTTGGATTTATATTTTTTAATGGATTGTCGATCATTAAACATGGTTCGGCAGGAACCTTGAATCAATATTTCACACCTTTTCAGGAGCCAAAATTCATATTCTCCATGATTTATCTCGGTGTGCTATCTTCCCTCGTGACCTCCTTCCTCTCCAACTATGCTTTATCCCGAATGGAGGCTTCACGCGTGAGTATCTTCGGCAGTCTTTCGACAGTTGTCTCTATTCTTGGTGGTGTACTCCTACTGAATGAACAGCTGGAATGGTATCATTGGACCGGCACGGTGATGATCATTGCCGGGGTGATCGGAGTGAATTGGCGGAAAAGGGCAAGGGTTCAAGCAAAACGCGAGATTGGGTTGGACTAGATACATTTACGTAACAAAAAGACACCCCTCGAGGTGTCTTTTTGCTTTTACCTTTTCATTCTCTCTATTCTGTATCAAGCTGCGGTTATCACTGTTACTTCGACGTTTCTAACGCCTTGATTTTCTCTTTATATTGATCCAATAGTTTAGTTAAAGCTTCCTTAATCACAGTGGAATCTTTGGTTTTAGCCGCGCTATTCAGATCCTCTTGGGCTTTGAAGAAGGCTTTATCAGCCTCACTAAGTTCTTGAATTGAAATCGTAGCTCCAGTCGCTTCTACAGCCGCAATTGCCGCTACACCTTTAATTGAAGTAGAGACAACACTCTCCATCTTCTGAGCTTCAGGTAATTGGATATCAACGCTGCGACCCGCTTCAATGTAACTCACGGGCAGAGCTTCAGCTGATCCAATCTCTTTCGATAATTGAACTCCCTCCGCCTGCTCAGAAGGTACAAGCTCAGAAACTGCGGTAATGCTAAATCCAGCAGCCTTATAATATTGATCCAAGGTCTTCTTCCAGTCTTCCAGGGTATTAGGTGCGTATGTTTTAGCCAGTTCCAGGGGATCTACCCAATCAAAGCTTATTAAGCTTGCAGAAAGTGATCCACTATTTGCTGGAGTACCCACGGCTGCTGCTGTTGTCTTCGCACTTTGATCGTTTGCTCCACTAGCTGCGTTCACTGCAGTCGGTGCGGCAACTGCGGACACCAGTAGGGCGGACAACGCTAACTTTTTAAATATCATTTGTTGATTCATAAATACAACACTCCTCGTCGATTTGAATGATCTTACAAGTCCAAGCTTACAAAATGGGTGTGGCATAACATTGGTTAATTTGTGGAAAAACGATGGCAGACCCCTATACCCACCTATGGATTGATATAATTGCAGAAGAATACTCTGGAGGTAACGAAATGAATACCAACTATCTCATTGCCGTAGTAGACGATGATCAGCATATACGTAATCTTGTAGAAGCCTATTTACAAAAAGAAAATTACCGCACGATCGGCCTTGGCAGCGCTGAGGAAGCATGGACCTTATGGCAGACAAGCCCACCCGATATGTGGGTGCTCGACGTAATGTTGCCTGGCATGGACGGGTACGAGTTTTGTCGGCGGATCCGCAATGAAGCCGAGGTACCGATTATTATGATCTCCGCAAGAGATAATGAAGTGGATAAAATATTAGGCTTAGAGCTTGGCAGTGATGATTATCTGGTCAAGCCATTTAGCCCCCGGGAGCTAGTTGCTCGCATTAAACGCCAGTTACAACGCTGGTATAAAATGAGTAATCCCGTGGAACCCGCAATTAGTGCCCCACACCCATCGACGCAAATTGAAGTTAGCCACCTACAGTTATTATTGGAGGAAAGACGTGTGTTCTGGCACGGAAATGAAATTGAACTTACCAGCAAAGAATTCACCCTTCTAAAAGTTTTTGCAGCTTCTCCAAACCGCGCATTTACAAGAGATGAGCTGTTAACCTATGTTTGGGGAGATGACTATTTCGGGAGCGACCGCGCCGTGGACCATTTAATTAAACGAATGCGGAAAAAACTAGACCTGCTGCCGATTGAAGCCGTTTGGGGACATGGCTATCGTATGCGTATTGAGGAGGGAATGGAGATCAATGAAGCTAGCACATCAGATTAATATAGCCTTTAGCATCGTATTGGTACTGCTCCTGTCTATTACCGCTGTCGTGATCCACTTTGTACTGCTCAATCATTTTGTCGGTACACAAAAGGCAGAATTGCGAACCATTAGCTCTGCCATGTCAGCCACTATGATTGAGGGAAGCACGTACAAGGGCGACATGGGGACTGAACTCCATGCGTTACCCGTGATCATGCCTTCTACTGTTGGTACTGCAGGCGTCGAGGCCATTCTTAGCGATGAGACAGGAAAAGTATTGTCCACCTCATCGAACATGAGTTCAATCGCGGTAAACTCCAATACGCAGTTTGTCGCAGGTCAAACCTCGGATCTCCAGAACATATGGAATGGAACAGATGCAAGATATATAACGGAAGTGAAGTCCACCCCGATAGGCACGCTAACTCTGCTTACACCTATGAGCGCAGTTACAACAATTGAACAAGCTCTGCTCAAAAGACTTCTAATCGTTTTCGGTGCAGCAGGGGCATTCATGCTCCTATTTGGTCTTTTTATCACGAAAAAGCTAATTCAACCACTAATGAAGCTGCAGCAAGAGCTGAAAAAGGTAAAGGAACGCCACTTTTCAGATGTTAAGCTAATCAAAGCTGGGGGAGAGATTGGCGCTGTTGCTAAGTCGGTATATGACATGGCTGGCGAATTGAATCGTTTTAACCACGTACAGAAGCAATTTTTCCAGAATGCCTCACATGAATTAAAGACCCCACTAATGTCTATCTCTGGGTATGCTGAAGGGATTAAGGATGGTATCTTCGAGGGGGAAGGGATCGATAAAGGTCTGGATATTATCATGAGTGAGAGTAGTCGTCTGAAGAAGCTCGTTACTGAAATGACCCTGCTTGCGAAGCTGGATAGTGAGGAGGATATATTTAGAACTAGCGAGCTTTCTCTGGACGATTTAGTCATAGAAACAATTGAACGCATGAACCCCCTTTTGATGAAAAAGGGGCTGACTCTACATGTATCCTACGATGACTGCGAGCCACTTACGATCCGGGCCGATAGAGATAAGCTATTACAGGCGCTGCTTAATGTAGTTTCCAATGCCACTCGTTATGCTAACCAGCATATCTACATTCATGCTTCGGTTAAAGATGATCAGGTTCTGCTCTCCGTTAGTGATGATGGCCCTGGCATATCAGAAGATCTGCTTCCATACCTTTTCCACCGGTTTGTAAAAGGAAAAGATGGCGAATCAGGGCTAGGACTAGCCATATCCCGTGCGATCGTTGAGCGCTCCGGAGGTCTGATTTCGGCAGGGAACCGTAAGGATGGCGGTGCAGTGATCACCATGGGATTCCCTACACTCTCCCCTACCTAGACAGTTTTATGTCGAGCGAACACCAAAAAGCGATCCTCCTAAGCACCTCGAACTCAGTTCTTTCATTGTTAAAGAAGGTGACAAGGTAGCTATATTGACCATCAAGAGATTTCCTTTAGAGGAGATCTCTTTTTCGTCTTCAAATCTCTTTATCGTTCGTTTAATGGCCTTCGGATTTAGGGTAATAATAAAGCAACATGCTATTTAATGCATAATTTAAAACATCCTGTGTGACCCGGAGGTATTAAAATGAACAAGTTCGACGCTATTATTATTGGTTTCGGTAAAGGCGGAAAGACCCTTGCCACAGAACTAGCTAATCGAAAATGGAAAGTAGCCGTGATTGAACGCTCTAAGAAAATGTACGGTGGAACTTGCATTAACATCGCCTGTATCCCTACGAAATCCTTAGCTTATCAAGCCCATCAAGGGGAAGATTATATAGAAGCGGTCCATAATAAGGATCAGCTTATTTCAAGTCTACGCCAAAAAAATTACGATAATCTAAATCAGAACGAGAATATAGAAGTTATCAATGGTGAAGCTTCCTTCTTATCGGATCACGAAGTCCAAGTAAAGGATGCCGGTGAGACGAAAATCTTGACCGCCGATAAAATCTTCATTAATACGGGCTCTGAAACCATCATTCCTACTATTGATGGGATACAAGATAGTAAGTTCGTATATACCAGCACATCCATTATGGATCTTAAGGAGCTCCCAACTAAACTAGCCATCATTGGTGGTGGTTATATTGGATTGGAATTCGCGTCGATCTACAGTCAATTCGGCTCACAGGTTACGGTGCTGGAGAGTTCCTCGAAATTCATTCCTAAAGAAGACCGCGATGTCGCGGACGCCATCCTCCAAACCTTTACCAAGAAGAACATTGAGGTCAAACTGAATGCAAAGGTTATAGGACTGAAGGATGTTAAAGATGGAACAGTTATCTCCTTTTCGATAGATGGTGCTATTCAAGAATTGAAAGTCGATGCTGTTCTGGTTGCGACAGGTAGAAAACCAAACATTGAGGGATTAAATTTAGAAGCAGCCGGTGTAGAAGTTACAGATCGGGGTGCTATTAAGGTGGACCCTTTCCTAAAAACCACCGTTCCCCATATATGGGCCCTCGGAGATGTCAAAGGCGGATTACAGTTTACCTACATCTCATTAGATGATTATAGAATTGTACGAAATGATCTCTTCGGCGATCATTCCCATACCACAAATGACCGTGACGTTGTTCCATACAGTGTATTTATTGATCCCCCGCTATCCAGAGTAGGAATAAGTGAAGAAGCAGCCGTCGAACAAGGACTTGAAATTAAAGTCGCTAAGTTGCCTGCAGCAGCTATTCCACGTGCTCGCTTAATTAACGAAACCGAGGGCTTCCTAAAAGCAATTGTGGATGCAAAAACCAATAAAATCCTAGGAGCTACATTGTTCTGTGCGGAATCTAGCGAAGTGATTAATATCGTGAGCATGGCAATACAAACAGGGCAAGATTTTACCTTTTTGAGAGATCATATCTTTACTCACCCTACAATGAGTGAAGCTTTGAATGATTTGTTCTCACAGATCAAAGAATAATACTACATGCATGGCAAACAAAAAGACACCCACACGGGGTGTCTTTTACTTTTACTATATAACACGATGCTGAACCCACTTCTTACCCATGAAACGCCGTAGAAATATGAATCCTCTTATTCCCCACTCACAGTTCATAGCTAACCAAACCCCAAGTAGACCGAAATCGAGAACAATACCTAAGATGTATCCGAGTACTACACGGAACAACCACATACTTAACATAGACACCATGGATGTGAACTTGGAATCACCCGCCGCTCTAAGCGCTGACGGTGTTATGAAGCTAACAGACCACAACGGTATTTGTACGATTGTATTGATAAGTACAATTATGAAAATATCCCTCACAATCTCCGCAGGTGGATGAAACATCGACACTAGCGGATGGAAGAAAGGCATAACTAACAATCCCATCACCACAAAGGAAAGGGAAGATGCTACGAGAAACGATTTAATAAATTTCCGAGCATCCTTAACATTATTGCTTCCCATACATTGTCCGACCACTGTAATAATCGTCAAAGACAACGCATTACCCGGAATTTGCATAATCCCCGCAAAGGAAGAGGCGATAGCATTTGTAGCAAGCGCGTAAGTACCGAGACTGACGATAAAGACTTGCGTCAGAATCTTACCACCATTAAAGAACATCTGCTCCGCCGCAAACGGCATACCGATGAACATTATTTTTTTGAGCATGGAGAATTGAACCACCAGTAAGTCACGAATTCGAATATGCAGTTCATTGTCCATCCGGAACAGATAATACAGAGCGCATATCGCGCCCAAATATCGAGCTATATTTATAGAAATGGTCATTCCTAGAACGCCCATATGCAAAAGGTTAATAAATACGAGATTCAAGAGGACGTAAACTAAATTCATAATGAGCGATAGCGCAAGCGAGGCTCTCGTCCTTCCGATTCCCCGAAGAGCACCACACACCGCCTCTACCACAGCTATACCAAGATAGGAGATACAGCTCCCAATCAAATAGATTCGGGCGTTGTGCATTACCTCGGGTGAAGCTGCTCCAAATAGTAAGTTCAACAGCGGATTATGAAAAAGAATACCAAACATACCAATAACAAAAGCCATAAGGGAAACCGATGAAGTGGCGCCTGCGGTAGCTTTTGATACCATAAGACTATTACCGCTTCCTTTGTACTGCGCTACGACAACCGTACCACCTGTTGATACCGCGATAAACACACTAATGAGAAAAAGATTAAGAGAATCAATCATGTTCACCGCACTGATAGCCGCCACACCAGACGAACTGATCATAGCCGTGTTCACTAGATTTAGCCCCACTATAAAGGCTTGATCTACCAGAATAGGGATAAATAAAGCAATCATATGGCGATAATCTAACGATTCTCCTGAAAAATATTTTTCAAGAAACCGCACACTTCGCTTCGTATTGACATTTACATTAGGTTCCATCTTCGCTTCACTTCTTTTACATTAGAGTTATCCAGATCTGAAATATCCTTATAAATAGAAAAAGGCTCTTCAGGTTGAAGAGCAATTCAAAAGTACAGCTAATTTATAAGCACTTAGGTATGCGGTCGAGAGGACTCGAACCTCCACGGGGATTAACCCACACGGACCTGAACCGTGCGCGTCTGCCAATTCCGCCACGACCGCACAAAATATAAAAGAATCATGCAGTGCAGAACTAAATTATCATATATTAGCGCAAAGGGCAATACCTAATGTAAAAAGAAAAAGTGTACCGAGTCCCTATTAGGGATCATCGATACACTTTTTAGAAGAACTATCGGATTATGAAGCTTGTTCAAGCATACGGTAGATAATGACTGCCGCTTGAGCGCGGTTAGCTATGCCCTTAGGTGCAAATTTACCACCCTCAACACCGTTAACAATTCCCAATTGGGTCAGTTGTGCTATAGCGTCCTGTGCGTAAGGAGCAATACTGGACTTGTCTGCAAACTTACCCAGCGCTGCATTCTTATCAATCGGCTGTAGTTTATCTTTCAATGCATTAGCAATCATAATAGCCATTTCTTCACGAGTCACTTCACGACCCGGTTCGAATTTACCATTTCCAGAGCCTTGTACAAGTCCGGCCTTCACCGCAAGGGCGATAGAATCCGTGTACCAAACTCCTTGCTTAACATCGCTGAATGAACTGGTTGTTGCCGAACCCGTCAGATTCAGTGCGCGTACCAGCATTGTAATAAATTCTGCTCTAGTCACTGTTTTAGTTGGCGCAAAAGTATTTGCATCCAATCCTTTTATAATGCCCTTAGCAGCCAATGCTTGAATAGCTTCTTGCGCCCAAGCTACCTTACCCAGATCTTTGAAGCTTGCTGCTGGAGTAGTAGTTGGCGCTGGTGTTGCTGTTGGTGCTGGTGTTGCTGTTGGTTTCACGGTTGGAGTAGGTGTTGGAGTTACAACATTTGGACCTCCATCGCCACTGCCCGATCCCGTATCAGCCTTCTCTTTGTTCGTAATACGACCTTCAATGACCGCCTTGATCTCTTTGCGATCAAACGTCTTCACAATGTAATCGTAGAATACATCCAAATCAATCGGACCAGCCAATGAATTCTTACCTTCAGTCAGAACCTTGTAGTTATCCCCTCCAGCAGCCATAAAGTTATTGACTACTGCCGTATATTTCTGCGTAGGATTAATTGGTGTTCCATTATTTAACGTAAGACTCGTAATACGATCTGCCACTGGCAGATTCATAATCGCTGTATATTTCAGTCCAGAAATTTGTAACGTCTTGATATCTGGTTTTCCGTCAGCTGTCACATTCCATTGCTGCTGAAGTAATGTTTTGATCTGTGCTCCAGTTAGCGTCAGCTTCACTAGTGTATTACCGAATGGCTGGATTTTAGCGAGATCGCCAAAGGTTACAGGGCCTTTCGGAAGATCTGCACGGATACCACCTGGGTTCATAAAGGCAAAATCAGCAGCACCTGCTTTGTCATCGAAGTCAGCAGTACGCATAGCGTCAGCGATCAAATTACCAAGTGCGCTTTCTTTGGTGTAAGCATCGGTACGAGTGATAGTTCCGTCTGTTGTACCCACTGGTTGGGTAAGTTCAGGATGCTTCTCAAGGTAAGCATTTACCAGTGCCACACTTTCCGGATCTGGTGTTACACCATCGTGATTGGTGTACGTTACTACAGCAGACTTGTCCTTCACATCACCCGTTTTAGGATCAATGGTCAGCTTAATATCTTCAAATGCCATACCGTAAGAATACGCTTGTACAATCAGCTTACCGTTTACAGTTCCGTTTGCCAGACCATGGTTGTCACCAGCAACGATAACATCAACCGGAGAATCAGCAGGAAGTGCTCTGGCCAGATCAGCAGCTTCACCTGTAGTAACTCCATTTTTAGTAGTGGCAGGATCATGTGCAAGTACGATGATCGTTTCTACACCTTTAGATTGAAGCTCCTTCGCATATTTCTCAACAGCCGCTACTTCCTCCTCTGGAGAGAGGAAGTGTACGCCCACTGTTCCAGAAGGTGCAACCTTGCTTGGTGTGGATTTGGTTACAAGACCTATAAAGCCGATCTTCACACCACCGACTTCTTTGATTACATAAGGATTGATAATGGGTTCGCCGTTTTTGGCATACACTGCATTAGCATTCACATAATCAAAATTCGTACCTTTATGGGTAACGTTCTCGTTCTTAGGGTCCACACCGCCTTTCAATTGTGTCATTAATGCATCGACACCTTGGTCAAATTCATGGTTCCCCAATGATCCAACATCAAATCTCATCATGTTCATCCACTCAATCGTTGGCTCATCGCGCTCAAGTGAAGATACTGGAGCTGACGCACCAACAGAATCCCCATTATGAAAGAGCAAGGAGTTGTCATATTTAGCCTGTGCTTCATTCAGATAAGTTGCAAGAATTGCAGCTGTTCCCACATTTTTGTCATTCACAACAGAAACTGTATCCAGTTGTCCGTGGAAATCATTGATTCCGAGTAGGTGAACTTCAACATCCTTAGCTGGGAGAGCAAGCTTATAAATACTAAACCCCTTAATATCTTTTTCGCCAGTGTCTTCAATGTTGGCTGGCATAGTAACTTTTGCCGCTTCTGGTGATGAAGTAAAGGTGATATTCACATCTTTTAAAATAGGTGCCAACGACCAGTTACCATCCGCAGAAGGATCAATGGTACCTACTTCTCTGATGTAGTCCATAAGGATCTGACGATTTTCATCCTGAGAATCGACTAGAATCTCTGAACCTTTCACACCCGGAAAGTTCCCTCCACCACTTGCGCGGTAGTTGTTAGTCACAACAATAAAATATTGGTTCGGATCCAAAGTTTTACCTTTATAAGTAATTTGCTTCACACGACTCGATAAGGCATCATTAATCTCACCAGAAGGAGTGTATTTTGCAGCTTTGGTTACATCAATTGTGTACTTAATGCCATCAATAACATCGAAGTTATATACAGCAAATTTGTCATTAAGCAGGCTTTGTGGTGCTGCACTCTCCACTTTGATGGTATTAAACGCACCCGCACTCATCTCAACCCATTCCTTAACAACAGAGCCTTTAACTTTAATAGCTTTCAGCGTGTTGTCATACAGATACAAGTCACTTGCACTGCGAATCGTCAGTGGACCTTTCTCAATACTCGTGTACTCCGAAGGACCGTTACGTCCAGCCTTGAAAGGAGCACCTACGCTAAGAATCGGAAGATTTTTATACTGTGGAAGGTTAGTGTTAATATACTTCTCCACATACCACTTTTGGGCATTGGTAACGATTTGCACTGTAGGATCGTCCTGAACCATTGCAAAATAACTATTCATCGAAGCAGTAGTAACGCCTAGCTCTTGACCTGTGTAGTCAATAGTTGCCTGGTGGTCTGCTGCAACAGCAGCATCTATAGCAGGATCTGGTTTTGTATCGGCTATGGAACGGGTCGAGGCTTTAGAGTTTTCTTTGTCGACTTTCCATTTGCCGTTCTCCTTCACTAGGTTAAGATCAATCAGCCCCAGATAACCTCCACCATAACCTGCTTGCACAGCTGGAGTACTATTAATGTGGCCGTAGACATTATCAACAACAGATTGAGCGCTATTATACGGCAGTCCCGTTAGTGGGTCCTTGAAAGAAGCATCGAGGGATTTATTATCACTTGTCGGGAACACTTTGTGGGTGTGTGAGAAGGTAATCGCATCGATGCCGTCAACTTTACTTAAAAGATTAATAGCATTTTCTGCATTAGTACCCGCAACTGCAGTTGCATCGAAGCCGGTATGTGCCATTGCTACAATAACATCGGCACCCTCTGTCTTCATAATAGGAACAAACTTTGCTGCTGTTTCAGCAATGTCCTTGGCAATGACTTTACCTTCCAGATTAACCTTGTCCCATTCCATAATCTGAGGGGTCACAAGACCAAGTACACCGACTTTAATATCCCGGGGTTGGTTATCGCTATCCAATATCTGCTTTTTGATAATAACAAACGGTTCAAAAGCATTTACGTCATTATCTGGATTGTCATCTTTATCATCAATATATATATTTGCATTCACATAGGGGAAATCGGCACCAGTCAATGGATTATTATCATAGCCTTTAATAGTACGATTTAAGAATTCCAACCCGTAATTAAATTCATGATTACCAAAAGTAGCCACATCATATTTCATGATATTCATAGCCGCAATCATAGGGTGTAGCTTGGTCTCTGATTCCATCAGGTTACTTTCGTTCGCAATGTAAGTCCCCAATGGTGTACCTTGAATCAGATCCCCGTTGTCGAGCAGAAGATTATTAACAGGATATTCGCTTCTAGCATAAGTTACCAACGTAGCTGTTCGATTGAGCCCTACAGTTGTAGAGGCTGCATTCTTAAAATAGTCCCAGCCGTAGACATTGGTGTGTACGTCCGTGGTGCTCATCAACCGGAGTTTGGCTGTGGCATCAGATGCGGCTTCGGCTTTGTCCGGACTCCAAACCGTACCCAAAACGACTCCACCTAGTACCTGTGCTGAAAGCACTGCAGTTGCTAGTACAGAAGCGAGAGGCTTGTTCCATCGTGTCTTCCATCCCATAAAGATTTATTCCCCCTAGTAATTTTTACATAATTTCGGTGATATTATATCACACAAACATGACGAAAAAGTATAGGATTGTAAAATTAATATAAATTCGTGTCAAATATATTAACGTGTGAAGAAAGACCTAGGTCACATTGTTATTTTATTAGATCAAGAGTCTCTAGACATACAAAAAAACACACCTTATACAGATGCGTCCTAAGAAAGCGCATACACAAGATCAAAACACGTCGAATCTTTATCTGATAATAACTCTCTCAAGACCCACTCATGATGGCAGTAAACCCAAAACAAATTGCCGTGATTAAAGACAAAGGTGTCATCACAAGTCTTTCTTTTTTACTCTTCGATAATATATTCATTACGGTATTGAGAATTAGATAGACTGTAAAAAAGTAACATACGCCTCTATCAAAAGGTAATCCAATAGAAATCACGTTGCCTGCCTGCAACAAGTACAAGATTGCAATCAGTTGTATAACAACTGAGATCGCACACGCAATCCTCATCTGTGAGGGCATGATTCTATGATTGCCCCCCATTGCAAATTCACCATAAGGTAATCCTAAAGACAGTAATATGTAAAGAATCGCCGCTCCCGCAAAAGTAATACTCCCAATCCATGCAGATAACATCCTTCCACCCCCTTCACTAATGGGTATTCGAATTTTATAAGCGGAAGAACACCTTTATAAATGCAATGGGCTTTCACGAGAGATACTTGGAAATCGATATTTATGTATAACGTTTCTTCATCCAATTTTTTGGACTTTCTTTTCATATTAATGATGAACCCGCACAAGCAACACCGGAATATCTGAGTAATATATAATTAAATAGACCAATGAGGTGATCCACAAATGTCAAACAGAGCAAAAATTCGCAAGCGAGCTGAACAGCTCAAGGGTAGACCTGTGTGCGTTACGCTTCATGATGGACGTACGTATGTAGGATGGATAACTGGCCTCGATAAGGATGGATTGACCCTATCCAAACCACGTAAAAATAAAAATAAAAACAAAAAATCAAAAAAGCACTCTTCTTCCCGCTCCCGGAAAGCGAACGTATCAGGACTCATGCCGTTATTCGGCTCACTTTTTGGAATGGGAGGAGGAGCTGCAGGGGCTACCGAGGCTGCAAGTTCAGGCGCTTCAGGATTCGGTAGAATTATGGGCTTCGTAGGGATGATCCAAAGAACCATGCCGGTTGTGAAAATGGGCTATAATATGATTAAATCTATTTCTCCATTCTTGAATGGACTGAAGGGTTTAATGGGATAGTCAAAAGACACCCCTCAAGGTGTCTTTTTATTTTCCTCATGAACTTATCAGTTTCTTCAACAGTCTCCCCGCAGATTTTACTCGTGGGCGCTTTAAATGCTCCTGTACATAGCGATAGTCCGTTAATTCAACACTAGCATCACGAATCGCATAGGTAAAATCGTCATCAAAGGGTAGACGGTATTCCCAGACTCGCTTCTCCCAATGTGGTATATTTGCAAGCATCCACGGATCGTCGATTCCGGGATGAATATAGGTTTCACTAACACCATCAGGTAGCGAATACATCTTGGCAATAATGGATTGTTTGAAACGATCGTACGTCTCACCCTCTTCCACACCAAAAGGATGCGACAACAAGTAATCAGGAATCGGGACTCCAAGTGTATCGGCCAGCCCGGATCCAAGTGCAACAGGACGTTCAATATTTTTCAGCGATCCCAGAAGAGGATCCTCTGGATGGATGTATCGAAAGAACCGTGATGGCAATCCCCAGCGCGAAATTCTCCACAACGTCTGCGGGAGCAAGCTACGTCCCGTTTCCATGCCATATAAACTTCCCATATGGTTGTCTACATGACTAATCACTATTCCCGATTGTTTCACTCTCTCATACTGCGCAACAATCTCCTTCAGCACAGCTTTTGTCTGCGCCCCCTGCTCAAACTCTTTTACCGTCTTATATTGATGCCCGCCATCGTCATGTAGTGAAGAGTCCCCCGTCAGGCTGCTCCAGCGTAAAGCCTCAAACTCACTAGTCATCGTCAAATGAAGGCCTACATTTCGTTGTTGCCTACGGCTACACCATCTAGCCGCCTCCTCGAATCCAGGGGCCACCGCCATTATCGTCGCTGAAGATACTTTTCCCTCTTCTAATAGATGCATAATCGCCTGATTCATGGCAGGGCTTTGCCCAAAATCATCACAATTGATGATTAATCTTTTGCTCATAGTCAGCATCACCTCTCAATTGCCCCGTAAATGTAAATTTAATAGTAAAAGATATGACAACAGATATCGCTAGCAGACATAACGGCACCACGCTTATTAAATACCGAAACGTTGCTTCTGGATCAGACCCTGGGTCATCGCCACCCTTGTAACCAAAGATCATCCCTACAATGAAAAAAGCCAGCGCCGAGATTAATCCGCTCGAGCGAGTGATGAATCCACTTACCGCGGTATAGATGCCTTCTCTTCTCAGACCTGTCTTCTCCGCATCCTCATCAATAATTTTTCCACCTACGATTGCCGGGGTTACTAGAAATCCTGCTAGTCCGAAACCAACAACAATGCCAGCGGCCACACCACTTACAAGATCATAACCGAACCATAGCGGAATGACAGATAAAGCATATAGGATAAGCGATAGCCGCCATGCCTTGACCCCATCCATCTTACGAATAATCCAATACCACACGAACACTAATGGAATGACCGAGACAAAGACAGCCGCGAGCATAATAGATACCTGTGCTTCTGAAATATGTAGAACATATTTTGCATAAAAGGGAATCATCGAGCTTACAAGTCCATTAACCGTTTGGGCAAAAGAATTCGAAATATTAAACACCCAGAACTTCTTATTTCGAATCGTCTCCCGAAAAGCCGGGATGAGCTTCAACGGTTCAGTCTTAGTGGTCTCTTTCTTCTCTTGGACATTCATCATACATAAAAACATAAACACACCGAAGACACAGGCATACACAATAGCCATATTAGAGAAGTTAATTGCTGCGAAAAGGATTGGTGTTAGAGCCGTACCGATTAACAGAGCAACCACTTGGTACCCTTGCTGAATCGCCGAGGCTTTTGCCCGAATACGATCTCCACGGAAGAGCTCCGGAAGCAGTGCGCCATAGTTCACCCACAAGACCGTAGCGACAGCCTCATAGAAAATAAGCGTCACTAAAAACCAAGTGAAGAGTCCATTCTCGGATAAACCGCCAGGAGGAGAGAACACCAGCACAAACGCCAGCATAAATAACGGAATCGAGCCGAACACCCAGGGTCTACGCCGACCATAGCGGGTATTTGTGCGGTCTGACCAGTATCCAAACAGCGGATTATTCACCGCATCCCAGATCAGAAAGATTGTTCTGGCCAGTGTAGCAAGTCCAATGCCCAAGCCCAATTTCTCCACATAAAAATAACTGTAAAAAGAACTAAAAGCCTGACTGGGAACCATCATCGCAAACATCCCTAATGCAAAGGTGTACGGCGAGTTCATCCATTTATGCTTCACTCACATACCTCCCATATAGTAATCATCTAGTTGTAATATATTACCACATATACTGGAAGTTTAGTGACAAATTTGCTCCAATCTAATGCGTTTCCTCATCATAAAGAAGGGATAACCGCGGATGTTTACACAGTTCAAAAAAGTGCTCAGTAGTATAAACTACCAAGCACTTTGCTTCTTCCACTATAAAACGTCTTTCAGCTTTTTCCGACTCTGAATATCCAAAGTGGAATAATCACGAATTTCGCATCTTTTTCCGTTGACGTCAGTAAGAATGATGCGGTAAAGACTCGGGTATTGCATATGCTCATGCAGGTTACGCATAACGATACGGGTCTGCCCCAGATTCGTTTGTAGCTCCCAAATCCACATATCTGCCTTCTGTTTGATGGAATCAATTCGGGTCACAACGGGAAGAAAGTATCGCAGCTGCAATTCTTTGTCCACTTCCCCCCGACTTTCCTCATCCAGCTGATCAATGTCACGAATGACACCAATCTCCTCACTCTTAGAATTTCTCACAGAAATATACTGGGTGTTGTATTGAAAAGGAAATATACGAAAAAGGATTAGTTCTTCATAAACCTTACCTTCTATTACCCCTTGAAACACCCCACCTTGACTACGGCTAAAGGAAATCAGACCCGGTTCAAAAATGTTAATTTCATAGGGATCTTTATCTTGAGCTTTCAATTCATCACTGACGCTGATTGGATCACTCATGCACTTCTACCCCCTTGATCTGGGACATTTCTTTCTGTGCTTCGACCAGTTTAAAGTAAGCCCCTTCTACTGCTAGCAATTCTTCATGCGTACCCACCTCAATAATCTTACCGCGTTCCAGCACGACGAGCCGATTGGCATTTCTTAAAGTGGACAATCGATGAGCAATGGCGAATGTCGTTCTACCTTTAACCAGACGCGAGATCGCTTCTTGGATTTGCCGCTCAGTCACTGTATCCACAGAAGCCGTTGCTTCGTCCAGAATTAGAATCCGCGGATCGTGAATTATTGCTCGGGCAATAGACACTCGCTGCTTCTCCCCTCCGGATAACTTATGCCCACGTTCACCTACCCTTGTGTCATAGCCATCAGGTAGCTGAACGATGAAGTCATGTGCATTGGCAATTTTAGCAGCACGCATAATTTCCAGCTCTGTAGCGTCCGGTTTAGAATAAGCAATATTCTCAGCAATCGTGCCGTCGAACAGGAATGTCTCCTGCAGCACTACACCGATCTGACTCCGAAGGTCAGACTGGCTAATATTTCGGATATCCACCCCGTCGATGGTGATGGTACCCTCATCTGTGTCATAGAATCGGCAAATCATGTTGATGAAGGTCGACTTCCCAGCACCTGAATGTCCGACCAGACCAATCATCTCTCCTGCAGCTACTTTTAAATCCACGTTCTTGAGCACAGGGTGATGCTTTTCGTATCCATAAGTGACCTGTTTAAACTCTACCTCACCATTAACACGACCAATATCAGCTGGGTTCGTAGTATCAGGCACATCGGATGGTGTATCCATAATTTCAAAAACCCGATCTGCAGCTGAAATCGCATGACTGGCCCAATTGATCATTTGACTTACCCACTGCAAAGGTCCGAGGAGCATCCCGAGGTAAGTCACCAAAGCGATTAGTGTACCAATAGATAACTGTCCATCAAGCACCGTTCTGCCGCCATAATACCAAATTAATAGCGTACCTACGCCAGCAACTAACGCAAAGGCGGGAAACATCCCCTGCCACAAGCCTTCAATCCGGATATTGTGCCGCACCAATTCCTTATTAGCGACAGTATAACGTGACATTTCCGTAGTTTCCTGACCAAATGCTTTAACCACACGAATCCCCTGCAAAGAATCGCCAACCAGAGCGTTTAGTCTAAAAATAGATCTCCACTGCTGGTACCACCGTCTGCCAATCATCGGCCATAATACAGTCGATAGTACGACCATAAGCGGCATAGGCAGCATGGCTAGCAGTGTTAGCTTCCAATCCATACTAAACATAATGGCGAAGATTGCGATCACCCTTAATGATTCACCCGAGACCCATATTACGCCATCTGTCATGAATTGCCGCATCGCCTCAGAGTCATTATTTACCCGTCCAATGAATTGCGAAGACTGTCTTCGATCGAAGAAAGATAACGACAATTTCATCAAGGAATGATACACATCATGACGCAGATCACCCATAATTTTTGAGCCAATCCATACCCCGATAAGTCCACGTACAGTCTGCATTAGAGTAACCACCAGAGAGGTGGCTGCAAGCCCAATTACAATCCATAGCAACGTTGAACCCATGTCCTTTTTTGTTAGCACGTTATCTACAATCATTTTCGTCAAAAAAGGTGGAACAAGCTCTATCAATGTAGTGAAAATCAGCATAATCGCTGCTGCGATCATTTGAATTTTATACGGCTTAGCGTAACCTAACATTCGAAATAGAACCTTGCCGTTACTTTTACACACCGGACAGGTCTGAGAATCGTCTGGTAGCGGATTGCGGCATTTCGGACAATGTCTTGGAAATTCCTTTTCAGAAACCGTTGGCCGCTCTTCCCCTTTAGCTACAGCAGCAATTAATTTAGACGCATATCCAAATATAGAGGTAAGCGATGCGGTATAACGTATAAGAATGATTGGACCCTCTTTAGTATCTACAAGTAACGAACCCCCTCCTACCCCTCCTACTACTCGAGCATCGGTTATGCTCGAAACAAAAAACTTCGAAACCATTCTCCCGTCCGTTCCCCAAACGGACACTTCCTTCTCTGTCAATACAAGCCATTGCTCACCGAACTGTCCATCTTTCATTAAATCAGATCCAAAGTGGAATAACGGTTGTTCCGTAAGCTGCATTTCTATAGACTTGGGAAGTTTATCAACATATGGCATTCTTTTTCTCCCCTTTCTTTACCCACCTATTTACTCACATATATTTACAGTGGTAAAGATGAAAGAATGACTATAATTATTTTGTATAGTTACTTGAACAACCCAAAAAAGACACCCATAAGGGTGTCCTTTTCATTATTTTCTATGATACTGGCTATGTCCTAAAAACAAATCCCGAAGGATTTATTTTTATGTATAACGGGTCAGCAAATGCTCCTGCGCTAATTTCATGTCTTATTAATTAACCAAATAGATCGGATTCTAAAAATCTGTTCGTTATTTTCGACGACGAATGTTCATGCGATTATACATCACTAAACCGGCGATGACCATGCCCAGCGTACCTATACTACTCGCTACTTCAGTCTGCATACCAAACAAAATACATACGTTAGTCACCAGGCTTCTCGTAAGCAACGCGACAATAATTAGCATGATCGGACGCCAAAAGTTATATCTTCTCATTTCAGTAACACTCCTAACCCATTTTTCTTAAGCGCTTAACCTTATTTATCTATATGTATTATAGCATAAGTAAGTAACCGCATACATTTTACGTAATCCTAACAATTTTGATCTAATCAGAGCATAATTCAGCGCCCAACCCCTTTATTCGTTCGACTTTAGGTATAGACTTATCATTTTTTACGGATTATAATAACAAACGAACACCAAAAGACGAACATTAAGGCGGAAATCATGACTGAATATATGCAAATATTCCTAGGCACTTCATTTTCAAGCAAATCACCAAAGGAAATTCAAATTTTAAAAGACCATCTCTACTGCATTAATACAGATGGAATGATAGAAAAGATCGTTTCACCAGAAGAACCCGACTATCAAACTTTACTAGCTACTTATCAAGACCAAGACAACTTCCATCGATTAGCTGAAGGTCAGTATTTGTTGCCTGGCTTTATCGACTTGCATGTTCACGCCCCGCAGTGGGCTCAATCTGGAACTGCATTAGATATTCCACTCTATGATTGGTTAAATACGTACACCTTCCCACTGGAGTCTAAGTTTTCGGACCTGGATTTTGCTAAAAAGGTCTACTCTGATGTGGTTGATACTTTACTCGCGAACGGAACTACTACAGCCCTTTATTTTGCAACGGTGCATAAAGAAGCCAGTTTACTATTAGCCCAAATATGTGCGGATAAAGGGCAACGCGGACTCGTTGGAAAAGTGGTAATGGACGACCCTCAAGGAAATCCAGAAAACTATCGCGACACTGACACCGACACCGCACTTAAAGATACAGAAGAATTTATACTAGCGGTAAAAGAACTAGCCAAATCTACTAAGCAAGGCGTTTATCCAGTAGTGACACCTAGGTTCATTCCTAGCTGTACAAATGAGGCTTTGCAAGGTTTAGGAGACTTAGCCGCCAAATATGATACTCATATTCAATCGCACTGTAGTGAAAGTGATTGGGCACATGGTTATGTACAAGAACGATTCCAGAAGAACGATGCTTTTGCCTTGCATGATTTCGGTCTACTCCGTGATAAATCTGTAATGGCACATTGTAATTTTTTAGAAGAAGAAGATGTAGAGTTATTTGCGGAGACAGGAACGGCTATTGCGCATTGTCCAATATCAAACGCTTATTTTGCCAATAGTGTCATCCCTATCGCTCATTTCCACTCCAAAGGTGTAGAGATTGGTTTAGGGTCTGATATTTCTGGCGGTTTTTCACCTAGTCTCTTCGATAACATAAGACAAGCTGTAATGTCTTCAAGAATGCTAGAGGATGGCGTTAATCCTTCCCTTCCTGCACAAGAGCGTGGATTACTAGGATCACGGATTAAGATTGATGAAGCTTTCTATCTTGCTACTGCTGGCGGTGGTAAAAGTTTAAGCTTACCTATCGGTCGGATACTAGAAGGCTATACATGGGATGTTCAAATTATTGATACGAAATTACCATCGGCTAGATTGCCTATTTTTGATGGGAATGAAGATTTAGAGGACGTGTTTCAAAAGATGATGTATTTAGCTCGACCTGAGAATATCCGTGAAGTCTGGGTACAGGGTGAAAAGGTTCATTCACGTTAAGGATCGATAAAACTAGAAAATATAAGGTGGGCATCTGAGTGGAAACACAAGCAAACGTACAAGATCAAGCGCCATTGAAGTCACAACTATTAACCGTTCTACCCGATGAAAAAGTTTCCTTCGGTAAATCCATCATCCTAGGCTTTCAACATGTATTGGCAATGGACGTTTATGTAGTTCCTTTCCTGATTGCAATGTTAATCGGCTTGCAACCGAATCAGTCAAGCGCGTTGATTCAATCTACCTTTATTGCTGCTGGACTTGCAACGATTGTGCAGACTTATTTCTGTATGAAGCTTCCTATCGCGCAAGGTCCATCTTATGTTCCGCTTGGTGCGATCGTCAGTATTTATGCCGCTAGTGGCGGCGGGGAGCTGGGTTGGAGTTCCGTATTAGGTGCCAGCTTAATCGGTGCGGTTCTAGTTATTATTTTGGGCTATGTCGGGATCTTTAATAAAATCGTTAAGAACTTTATCCCACCCATTGTAGGTGGTACGATCATATTCATAGTTGGTCTTTCTTTATTACCTGTTGCTATAAGAGACAATATCTATGGAGCTTCAGGCGCTTCAATCAATCAGAACGTTTTGTTAGCCCTTATTTCAGCAGGTACACTCCTTTTATTCGTGATTCTCGGTTCTATGTTCCGTAATAAAGGATCGATCTTCCGAATTATTTCCGTCATGATGGCGTTAGTAGTTGGATGTATCTCTGCTAACTTGATGGGTGTGTTAGATTTCTCAGCGATTAGCAAAGCGAACTGGTTTAGCATGCCTCGTATCGCTTTTGTAGATTTCGGATTCTCGTTCAACTTTTCGGCTATTATCACCATGGTTATTATTTATCTCGTACTGCTAGCTGAAACAACAGGTACCTGGTTTGCTGTCAGCAACGTAATCAATAAACCTTTAACAGACGAACATATTAATAAAGGGGTTATCGGTGAGGGGATTGGCTGTCTTATTGCTTCTGCACTCGGTTCAACACCTGTAACAGGATATTCTACCAATGCGGGCATTATCTCCATCACAGGTGTTGCCTCCCGCCGTGTTTTCCTCGCAGTAGGAGGATGGTTTGTCCTCTTCGGTTGTTCTGGTAAATTAGCTGCTCTGATCTCTTCCATTCCATCCGCTGTAATCGGCGGCGTCTTCGCTATCGTCTGCGGGATCATTGCAATTAATGGTGTACAGGTGATGAAGAACGTAACGATTGGCGAGAAAGAAATGTATATTATCGCAATACCGATGATTATCACGTTAGCTTTGGTACTCATTCCTGGCGACTACTTACATTCCTTACCTTCATTCGTGCAATATTTATTGGGCTCACCTATCCTAGCGGCTTCATTGGCAGCGATCTTATTGAATAAACTACTGCCAGGTGGAAAATAGAACGTAAAATGCTAGATCTTAAAACGGGCATCAAACGATGTCCGTTTTTTACTTATTTCCTCAGCTTATTGGGTAATGGAATATGCCTAATTGACTCAATGGGATGATACAGTAACATCCATGGACCTGAAAAACGCATAACCCCTTTTATTCTTTGACGATACTCCGGTTTATAACAATGAATAGGGCATTTAGCACAAGCCGTTTTCACTTCCCCGAACTTACAATAAGCTAACCTCTTCAGAGCATAATCGTTTAAATCCTGACATTCGTTGCAAAGCCCCTTATGGTGATGTTTTTTCTTACAATATATACGAATCATTTTCGTGACAATATCTTGTTCTTTTTGAATTTTAGGACCTTCATTTAACTGTCGGTTCACCTTTATTGTCATTTATGAGCCCCCTTGTAACTTGTACAATAAGATCTCATCTAATTATAGAGGAAAAGCAGTCCTTCTTTTTTTACATTTCTAAGGATTTTTATCATACTACACACCCAAGGCGTTATTTCGTTATACTCATAATTATTTTAGAAAGGCTGTAACGTTTATAGCTTTTTACGGATATATAAAGTGAGGAGGTGAACGGATGCAGGACAACGAGGAATTATACAGGGAATATTCAACCCAAGTATATAAATTCGTATTTAGTTTTTGTCATAATCACTTACTGGCAGAAGAAATCACCCAAGAAACCTTTTATAGAGCTATAAAGTCCATACACAAATACGATGGAACCTGCAAAGTATATGTATGGCTTTGTCAGATTGCTAAGCATGTGTGGTATCAGGAACTGGACAAGCAGAACAAAAGAAAGACTTGTGAATTAGAAGACCCTCCTTTTTCTAACGCAAATTCAACAGAAACTGAGTTCATTTTAGCTCAAGACAAAATGGAGTTATTTAAACAGCTTCATTTACTTGATCCAAATACCAAGGAAGTATTGTATCTGCGTTTGACCGGAGAATTCAGCTTTCGGGAAATTGGCGAAATTCTCGGAAGGGATGAAACCTGGGCAAGAGTTACCTTTTACCGTGGAAAACAAAAATTAATGAAAGGAAGATCTTCATGAAATGCGAGATCATTCAGGATTTATTGCCCTCCTATATCGAAAAGCTAACCTCTTTACATAGCAACGAAGAGATTGAAAAACATCTGCAAACCTGCGAAAGCTGCCTTCAGTCATATAACGAAATGACTGCAACAGCAAATCTAAACGTGCCTATTGTTGATAAAGAAGAGGTTAACAAACTTAATTATTTTAAAAAGGTGAAATCAAAAAACATAAAGGTAATCGTCCTTTCCATCTTATCGGTAATCATACTGGCTGCAGCTCTTATTGGACTTTTTGTGATTGGCTTCCCTGTGTCCTCTAAAGATGTGACCATCGATTATCAGAAGACAAAGACTCATTTGGAGGTTCATCTGACTTTGGAAAACGGCAAGGACTTGGTGTTCTCAGGAAAAACTAAATTTATCCGCGATGAAAATAATAATGTGATCGGTTCCGAAACTAGGTATACCCCTAGAGGCTTGATTCACAATCCCTTTGATGATGTAGGAAAAAAAGTTATGTTGGGGACGGAGATTCAAACCGATCTGGATTTCCCAAACAAATTTATCCTTGAATTCAAAGATAAAACTATGACGTTCATTAATGGCGTTTTGGTGGAGTAGACATTGCCGTTAAAATGAAAAAAGACACCTTTTAAGGTGTCTTTACTGATACTCCATGTGGAACTTAGTATCTGTTCATACCTCTATGATGAGCGAAGGACTTGTCTTCTCATCCACATCGTTGCAACCCACTTTTCGCCTTTGATCACTGGCGTACCTGCATGCAAGGTGGACTCGTTTAATTCATGATTATCGTAAAAATATTCGAAGTAGACCGCCATACCTTTGTTAGGACTCACTGTTAAATTAAGCATAGGGAAAGCTGTTTCTCCACCTTCCTCCACATCATTCAAATACATCACGAGCGTACTAATTCGATTATTGCTACTTGCTCGACTCGTTTGAGTGAAGAAATCATGATGGGGTAAATACTCTTGGCCAGGGATATACAGCAGAACTTGCAAGCCATCACCATGCTCGATAGGAATATTCATAATTTGAGAGAATCGTTTCTCGATTCTTGTAACCGTCTCATTCTCCTCACAGAACACACCACTGCTCGTTCTAATCGGATTGACCGCATGGTCTTCACCAATTCTTGAACGTTGCAATCGTTGCCTAGAATATTCAATTAACTCATTACACTCCTCATCGCTAAGCACATTTCCTAACAAGACAACCAGCGGTTCCTCATACTTGGCAAGAATTCGAATCTCTCGATCTTCTGTCTTAATCGTATTTCCAGCATGATCAAATATCGTCCGTTCTTTGTCTGTCGCATTCCCTGTCGTATTCCCTATCATCCTTATGCAGCTCCCAAGTTATAACATCCATCGCAAAAAACATACCATAAAATGGTTTTATTTGCTTGATTAACTTCAGAACATCTAAAGACTCAGAAAATCAGGCTATTGTTTGCTTATATCGCATTTTTCGTTGATACGTAGATAGCATAACTCCTGCTAGAATGAACAAAGACCCTAATATTTCTACACCTGTGATAGGTTTATGCAGTAATATCAACCCCATGATCATAGCTACAAAAGGCTCTAAATTAGATAATACAGACGCTTTTGAAGCATCAACATGGCGAATATTGTTATTCCAAACCAGTGTAGCTACACCATGTACAACAACAGCGGTTCCAATCAGCAGAGCCCAATCCGTAATATTCGAGCTCATTCGTAAAGGTGTATCTAGCGAGAAGGCAAACGGGATCGATACAATAAAGCCCACCAGATTCGAATATAAAGTAATCGTGAACGGATCTATTCTTTGTGAGAGTACCCTAGTCATAATAATCATAATGGCGAAGGTTATCATCGTTACAACAATCCACAGTAGTCCTTTATCAAAATGCAAAGAGGAGGATCCCCCTTTTACAACGACAAAATAAATGCCTATGATCGCTAGAATAGACCCCATCAACATACGGATCGTTAATCTTTCCTTTAAAAAAATTGCCGCTAACAAACCCGTTAAAATAGGAGTCATAGCTAAAATGATTGCAGATGTTGTTGGATCAGCTGTTTGCAGCCCTTTAAAAAAGGACCATTGATTAATAAACACACCAATAACACCTAGAGATAAAATTAGGAATACATCCGATTTACTCACCAGCTTAAAATTCTTTTTGTAAGCCGTTATTCCTACTAGACATAACACTATAAATAAAAGTCTCAGTGAAGTTAATAGACCGGGGGAGAAGTCCTCAACTAAGATCTTTCCAAACACAAAATTACTGCCCCATACGACTACACAAAAAGTGAGCCAACCATAAGCTTTTAACATTTAAATCACCTTTCAATAATACCGACTCCACAATTTTCCCATTACAGCCTTACGCCAAAAAAAATAGACCCCACCCATCGTAAGATACGGGGTCTATTGTACTGTTGGTTAGCAAACATCGGTTCTTCTTTGTATCTATTATAACCTCCATGGGTTTTTCATGCGCTGAATTTATAGAGGGAATAATATCCATAGGGCGCTGAATGCGGCATATTAAACCTCCATTTTTTTCTTAATACTCATCGACCCGGGAGCACCCGTACCAAACTGATAACGGTAAATCACAACTACCGCAATAATCACTAGGGACATGACGAGAAAAATATTACTATACACATGAGCAGTAGCGTTAGTATTCAAAGGATTAAACTGCACAACAGCAGTACCCTTGTCGAGCATTTTCCCGACTACACTCATGGCCATCGCGCCAGAGATAAAATTGATCATGGAGAGTAGTCCCATACCCACTCCTGTTTCCTCTTTTGGCAGCGATCGTGAAATCGTATTGGACATCGAGATTTGCATGAAAGTCTGTCCCACGTTCCCTAATATTAAAATGATGGCAATGAAATATGCCGATAATCCAATAAAAGTAGAGAGTAGGGAGAAAGCAAGAAATAACAATACCGAAGCGACGAACACAAGTACGAAATTACCACGATCATCAGCCAACCTGCCTCCCTTGCGTCCCATGATAGCCGAAGCAATAGCAGCTGGTACTAACACGAACCCAATGGTCGAAGGGGACAAACCATTCACTGTCGCTAGAAATTGTGGTGTCATGAATGTCATGCTAAAGCTCATAGCTGTCGTCGTAAAAGCAAGCAACAACCCAATCGAATAGGTTTTGTTACGGAACAAAACGGGTTTAATAAAGGGTTCCTCAGCTTTCCGAATCCGAATGATAAATAAGGCTAGCAAGACAAGGCCCCCGAGGAACAACCACAGTTGCATCTGTGTGATGGCAAGCAAGAAGATTGCGACTGCTGCAGCTAGTAACCCGCCACCAAGGACATCAATACTTCCTGCCTTCCCTCTCGCATTATCTAAATACTTTCGGAAGAAAGGAAGCGTCAGTAGCGGAAGCAAGGAAAGGACGAACATGAGTCTCCAGTTCCCAAAGCTGGTGATGAGGCCTGCAGCGACCGGCCCCAAAGCATTACCAAGCGCTAACCCAACCGCAGAAGTTCCAAGCGCTCTCCCCCTCTTCTCGGGAGCAAAATAACGGATTGGAATGATCATTGCTGTTGCAGGAAGGACGGAAGCACCGGCAGCTTGAATTACACGGCCCAGAATAATAATCCAAAACTCACTAGCAAGCAGACCTATTAATGAACCGAGAGCGAATATAAGCAGTCCATACGTTAACAAATCTTTCAACCGATATTTATCCGCCAATTTCCCCATGACGATGGAACCTACCGCGTAAACCACCATATAACTGGTCATAATCCAACTAACCTGCGATGGAACGAGATTAAACTCTTTGCCGATCTCAGGGAGAGCTACATTGAACATTGTACCGTTCATAACCGAGAATATTAAGGTAACTACAAGTATTTTCAGCAGCTTATCTGCATTTTGTGATGATGTATCCGTCATGATCTAAACCTCTTTTCTGATTAAATTCATAATGAACTATAAGTAAAAAGATAAATAATGAGTATACTCAGTATTATATATTACTGAGGATACTCATTATTTTCTTGCGTGTCAAGTTATATCATTTACATGGAAGAATAGCTGGATGCGCCTTATAAGAGTATAATATAAAGAGTGTACTCATTAAGAGTGCACACATATTCACCGTTTCCATGAAATTTAGTATGAAAAATTGACAATAAAGTCAAGGAGGCACTACATCCATGAACACAGATCATCCCAAGGCGATAGACGTCATTCACATATTAATGAGATCAACCAACTACATTAAAACAGAATTTCAATCCCAGTTATTAGCGCTTAATACGCCTTATCATCTCTCCGGTCCCAGGTTACGCCTGCTTTCAGTCGTTGCCGAAACAGGCAATATCCGTATGAATGAGTTAGCTGTTAAGTTAGGGATCAAAGCACGCACCGTTACTGATTTTGTTGATGCACTTGAGCAGGATAAGCTCCTCGTTCGAATTCCTGATCCAACCGACCGACGAGCTACACTGATCCAGCTTACGGAACTTGCACAATCCACGATTGAGGAAGTTCTTACTTTCCAGGATACAGTCGCTGACAACATGCTGGAGAATCTTTCAATGGAGCAAAGAAAGCAATTCTATGACCTTCTATTGCAACTAACCAAAAACAAAGCAATCTCCGATTTATGTGAAGAAGCTAAGTGAGTCGCAGCCACATCGAGGAACAGGAACTCACGGCACCCAGCTCACCTCCCCCGGAATTCATCCCTCAGCAATCTGCGGTTTCGCCCTTGGCTGTCGATCTGGGAGCAATCGCTGGTTGTTTGTTTCGGAATACGTACGTTTGGCTCGTGAATAGAAATCAATTCTGGTTTTACCCGGTTTCGTAGGACGCACCTCGGTTGCGGGTTTTCAGTGAAATGGAAGATTTTGGGTATACACTGGATTGAGCTTACAATCCATCCAATCCTTCACATGCTTCTAAATAAACACGTAAAAAAGCTCCGTTCCTCTAGGAATGGAGCTTTTGACTACGTTAGAGTTAAGTTAATTATCATTTAACCCTTAATGCTTGGCCACAGCGTGCACAGTAGCGGGTACCCTGAGGAGACAATGACCCGCAGCCTTCACAGTAAAGCTCCTGCGTCATGGGCTTCACTTGATCGTCATGCCTTATCGCCTCATGCGTGGTTGGATTCAACATATTCAATGTATGGAACTCCTCTTTTCTTCCCCTACGAATAAGTGAGAATAATAAATAGAGTCCTATAAACCCGACTACAGCCATAACTCCCGCCTTCATCAGACCCGATTCAAAGTGATAATTCCATAGTGCATGCATCACGACTGCTGCCAAAAACATACCCATTGCACGTAGCCCTCTCGACCACGGCTTACCGTCCCCCAAATTCGAGTGCTTATGCATGCTGCTTGCATACCAGATGCCCACAGTTGCAATCGCAGTCCATGTTCCATGACCGAATGGCGATAATAATGCTCTCATCCATAGGACGGCGAGCATCCCAAGTGAAGAGGCTTCGTCTATATGCACCCATCCATAAATAATACTTTCCACTGCAGCGAATCCCATTCCTGCTGCGGCACCAAACACCACTGCATCCATCAGAAAATGGATTTTTCGCGTTCGAACGAGCATCACACAGACTAATAATTTTGCAGTTTCTTCTATTAGAGCTACAGACAAAGGCACGTAAAACTGCGAAAAGTCAAAGGAGCTTGCTTTGACTTCAAAAAGCCAAATCCGCTCTAAATACCAAGCCAGAGGGATAGCAACAATGGCGGTAGACACAAAAACTAAACCAAGCCTCCTCTGACGAAAGCCTATTAACTGCTGATTTCTCACAAAAGCTACGAATGCTAGGGGACCCACCACACCTCCAACAATTAAGGCGGCGATCTTCCACCATTGGCTATGAAGGAACAGTGCCAAGAAGGATAAGACAAGGAATCCACCGACCAACCAGAGTAATTGCTCCATCCACTTGTCCTTGGCCTTAGGTAGCGATTTATTATCCTCTGCAACAGACTCCCCGCCGAAGGCGATGGTCACTTTCTCCAACATATGGGGTGTTCGTATATTTAGAACCTCTATGAGTTGTTGACGAACCGGAGCATAATAGTCAAGTATAGTTAAGAATTCTAACTTACCCATGATTAGCAGTTCACTATCTTCTAACGCGATCAACGTGTGCAAGGAGGCTGTGTCTGTTAGTAACTCTGTCTCTCCATAAAAATCCCCTTCACGAAGAACAGTCTTGCGCCGCTTTTGACCGTGAAGTTCGATACTCCCGCTACTAATCATGAAAAATTGATCCATTACCGCACCTTCTACGATAATCTCTTCGCCCTTCGTTACTTTCTTGATCGTCGTAATCTCTGCAAGACCCCGAAGTTCAGCATCAGGGATGACCGACCAGATTGTCGCTTTGCGAAGCATACTATGGATCATTCGAATCCGTATGTTCACAAGCACACTCTCATAAAATAGCGGACTCAGGCTCGCCAAATATTCGAACGAGGAACGGTCCAGACGCAACGCTTCTACTGTCCCGATTGCCGTAACACTAGCTGATCTTTGTACGTTCCGAATAAGACCAATCTCTCCTACTAACTCTTCCGGTCCAAGTTCAGCTAAGAGCAACGCCTTTCCAACTAAGTTCACTGAGGTGACTTGCACTTTCCCTTGCCATATAATGAAACAGTCCTTAGAGGTGGACTCTTCCATAAGAAGTCGTTGTCCATCCTCTAAAGACACAAGTTTTATAGCATTAATTACATTTCGTAGCTCATCATCAGGAATACCTCGTAAT
The DNA here is from genome assembly GCF_037972555.1 of Paenibacillus sp. FSL R5-0744. Taxonomy (NCBI): domain Bacteria; kingdom Bacillati; phylum Bacillota; class Bacilli; order Caryophanales; family Paenibacillaceae; genus Paenibacillus; species Paenibacillus sp. FSL R5-0744. Next base: position 212,480 of record NZ_CP150228.1, on the reverse strand, counting down.
AACGGATGATCACGTAGAAAATCTACTGCAGCACTTGGTATCATAGGTTTAACTCATCACCGCATATTTCCAATAACACTACTTCTGGAATCTTGCATTTTTTTAATGAAATTTGTCATTGTATCAAAAGCTTCGTTACGTTTATTCGTTAGACTTTGCAGGCGCAGCATGTCCATTTGCTGACTATTACTTGCACTATCAATCTGTGATTTGATTTGTCCCAACAGATTCTCAAGTTGCCCTTTTGTTTGCGGTATAGCCATACTCATAGCAGTAAACATGGCCCCCTTGTCATCTGCCAGCTTTACAGCAGCGTTGGCCTCGGCACCTGAAGGAAGCTTCGCTAGCTCTTCATTGATCACTCCTAGCAATTGATTCAGTTTTGAGATTGTTTCATTCTTGGCTTGTACGGATGCGATTTGATCTTTCAACTGATCCTCTAACATACTTGCGCGACTCGACTGTACAGCCATCATTGCTGCTTCAAGATCCATGCCCTGAATGTTAACCTGTGTCATACCACTCATATCAACGCTACCTACCGAATTTTGCATGGCATTTCCATTCAGGGCATCCTTAACAGAGTTATACACCGAATTGTTATACAACAAAGCCCCTCCTACAATGATCCCCAGTACAAAAGTACCTGACATAGATAAAACTAATTTTTTCACGCTCATTTCATTTCCTCTTTTCATTTATGGATGATCATTGCGTCATTACGATTAACAAATCCAAATATGCGCTTTCTTTGTTAATATTGTTATATCATTTTGGGTGATTAATGGTCTGTAACCCCAATTACAATTTCCAAATACTCGAACTCAAATCACATCAAGTATCTTTCTAAGTCTATCTATGTTGCACACAAGTATTTTCCTCTGATCAATACGTATCAACTGCTCATCCTGTAATCCAAGCAATGATTTTGTCACGGTCTCGCGCGCCGTTCCTGTCATATCCGCCAGGTGTTGATGCGTCAGCTTCAAATCGATTAGAACACCCTCATCAGAGGGCACTCCATGCTGTTCTGTTAGACGCAACAATACGCGAGCAATGCGCGTACGCACGTCAATAACGGTCAAGTCTGTTATTAATTTATTGGCATCACGTAGACGATCTAACGCTGTTTCCAAAATGCCGATTAATATTTCTGGATTACTTTTTAATAAGGGTATGAAATCGCGTTTTTTCAGAATACATAAGGTGGATTTCTCAATGGTTCTTGCAGACGCAGAACGTGCTCTTTCATTTTGCAATAAAGCCATCTCTCCAAAGAAATCACCTTCTCTAAAAATAGAAAGGATTACATCCCTTGAGTGGTTATCTTGATAGATTTGAACAACTCCAGATATAACCAGATAGAGTTCCTCTCCCTCTTCACCTTCAAAAAAGATGGACTCTCCCTTTATATAAGTACGCTCGCTACATAACTTGGCAATTTCAGCTAAATATTCATCATCAAGATGTTCGAAGAATGGGAAATCTCGTAACAGTTGTGGGTTCATCTTCAAGAGCAGCCTCCAGTGCATCATTTTATAATTTCTATTAGGCTTCAACTCTAGCAAAAGTTAAATCTTTAGGACCATCCCTTATTGTAATACTTTTAAATTAAGATAAATAGTGACTGTAGTCATCAAATTATCATATGACATTTTTACATTTTATGGATATTTAAATAAAAAGAATCAAACGCATGGATCATCGAAAGGATGCTCATGGCTTGACTCTTATTTTCTACTTAAAAGCTCTTCGTAAGGCCTCAATTCTTCTTGCTACACTCTCCTGCACAATTTCACTTTTTTCCGCTATATCATACCCATGAATGGTCCCCTTGGTATAATACACTTCAACCTCAACCCAGGTTCAATTATCGTCAGCTCGACTGTCCCGCTTTTATAGCCTGGAATAACTTCTGTCGTTACATTCATACCTTCAGGTGAGTTGAATTTATTCACACTTCTCGCAATGAGTTTATTCAAAATTGGTAATAACAAAGGATTTAATGGAAGTGTCGTCTTCGCGTAGGGTTCAAAGTCGCTATGGATATTGTATTTATCCATTGGATTCCTCCTCTATTAAGTTATTTACTTAAGTACATATTAGCAAATCGTACTAAACTGTCTAGCAATCGTAAGATCAGCGTTAGCGCATCCGACCACGGCTGCGTCGGCATGATTCAAGTAATAAGATCACAAGAAAAGCGACCCTTAAAGGTCGCTTTTCTTGTGATCCTTTTGAAGCTGAGGCACGTCGAACCGCTGCTTGAAAAGTTTATGGAAGCACGGTTTAGAAAAAAACTATCTATTCCAACTTCATATAATACAGATTCGTCGTACTATCCTTCGTAATGGTATGTGCGCCCGCCGTAAGGGAGACAGTGGCAATGCCATTCGTTATAGGATAATTTGTTCCATCCACTTTTATTTTGGTTCCTTCTGTATTGAACACTAGGGTTAGGGTTGAAGCTTTAGCAGCTGTGAACTGAATACTGGTTGCACTCTCGATTTTTAGACATTGGGTTAGGGTTAAACCCTGATATGTCACATTTCCCTTACTTGTTGAGAGATTTCCTTGGATATTGAAGAAGCTGCTCGTTGTTCCATCAGTGGTAAAGTTATGAATGGTTGCTCCCGCTGTCGGCACTGGCGTTGCCGTAGGTGTCGTTGTCGGTACAGGTGTTGCTGTTGGTGCTATTGTTGGAGATGGAGTCGCTGTTGGCACAGGAGTAGCTGTTGGAGTTGGTGTCGGACTTGTTGGGTTTGAATTGCCCCCTACAGAGACAAGCCCCGTTGTGTAGCTTCTGATTGCAGACATCAGTGCAGTATTCAGCGCATACGATGCGTCATCCACGGAATCATTAAATTCCCATGTGAAGTCTCCGCCATTCAGACGTCCGGCTTTTGCCGTAACAACCTGTTCCACATTGCTTACGTTGTCAATATTCGATACGTTCACTCCGGTTTGGACGTTTGTATCGAAGTTATTGTAGGCTGTTCCACCTTTTAATGCTTTGTATGAGCTTGGGACGGTTTCATTTCTCGACGAGGCTAAGTAGGCATCAAATGAGGTTTCATTAGCAGGAGCTGTCCCTGTATTGGAGTTAGCGTAGATAAGACTTGAAGCATCAACAATTAGATTGTTATAAGCTTTAATCACACCCCCATTTTCACCTGAGAACGTACCCTCACCTAAAGCATCTGTACCCTGTAAAGAACTAAGCATTGGGTCTTTAGTATTTCTAAAAACATTAGATTCCACAAAAGCCGAAGCTCCGGTTGTAACGCCGACACCATATTTCGAGACTCCATCATAGAAGTTATTATAGACATGAACAGAGGCCACTCTGATCCGCGGATGACGGGAGTCCGAATGATCGAACCAGTTATGGTGGAAGGTAACAAAGAATTCTGCAGACTCACTAAGTCCGACTAGAGCAGCTTTTCCGGAATCAAAGTAATGGTTGTACGAGATGGTAATGTACGTTGATCCTTTTTTGAGGTCCGTAGATCCGTCGCCTTTGGCTTGGTCCGCATCGCTCCCTGCAGATCCATAAAAAATATCATTATTATGCACCCATACATTCGCATTGCCTGTATCCATTGAAATGCCATCGTCAGGAAATAACATCACACCCAGATTTCTTACTTCCAAATTACCAACATATCTAAGCAGCAATCCCCAACCGTATGCATAAGCATCTTTTCCGATACCTTCGATTGTAATATTCATTTCCGAATAATTATTTTTACCTTTGACTTCAAGATATCCACTGCTGTTAAGCTGTCCACTCAGGTCAGCAGCTGTAACTTTACCGATAATTCGGATGGCAAGTGGGGCTGTATCATAACCCTTTTGTCTCAGAGCCAAGATGCTACCAAGACCAACGCCTGTTTGTACAGCACCTGAGCTGTTGATTTTCACATCAAGTGTTACGGTTTTCGCATTCTGAGATGTTATATACAGCACTTGAGCACCATTCTTGAGGGTTCCATTCTCATTATAAGCGCCAGAACCCGTACCAAATGGCGAGCTTGCCGAAAAAGCAAACCCAGATCGATCATATGACGTTACGGATAACGTATTTGATACTGAACTTGCCATTCCTCCCCCTGATAGGGTAGCCTCAACCTTCATTACATAACTTCCAGCTGCAAGCCCTACAGCATCCGCTCTCCAATAGGAAGAATATTTGCGGATCAATTCATTATCAATCTGTTGGTACCCCGAATCTGATGCGCTTGCCTGTTTAACATATACGTTATATCCTGTCGCATTACTTACAGGTGACCATTCCACATATGCCGCTTCATTCCAGCCTCCACTGCCTGTTATCGAAAGACCAGCAGCATGCACTACTGTATTTGTCCATCCACCTGCTATCAAAGAAAGTGCAAGAGAAAACAACACACCAATACTGATTACCTTGGCAATACTTTTTTTCATTTTATTCCCTCCTGATTCTAATTTGTTGCAGATAGAATTGTAACCGCTTGCAAGAAGATATAAAGCTTCCTTTTCACCTCCTGACAATATTACATTTTATGGGACTAAAACATCCTCAACATATCAGAACAGAAATCAGTTCCGATACAATCATTTCCTCATATTTTTCACATCTAACAGTATTCTGAGTTAATGATTATAGGACAGAGCATTGATTCACCCGTACTTTCAGCAATGTATCCTGGGCTCTTGTGAAAATACAACATGAATAGCCACACAGTAGCCAGCACATAATAAAATTCACAACCATTAGATAATCAAGGGAGGAGCTTTCAATTGAGTGCAAATCAACCAGATAAGAATCTAATCAACACAGTAAAAGAACTGGAAGCCACGCCCGTAAACAGCCTGGAAGCCCAACAGCAGCAGCAAGCCCGTAATGATCGCCGCAAACAAGCTCTGCATGACAGCGATGGCAAATTCTCAGAAAATGAATCTGGGAACTTCCATTAGAGTCTTCAGCTATGTCCGCACCCCAATAAATCGCACGTTTTATGATCCTTTCCAAAATGAAAAAAACGTAAAAAAGCGACCAACGATGGTCGCTTTTTTACTGATATTAAGCAATGCCTTCTCCTGCAAATCATTCTTATCTTCAGTATCCAGACGAATACTCTTTGCTTTCTTTTAAGCGAGCAATATCATGGCCTGTCGGGTTTTGGAAGACACGAAGCCCAAATATCGGTACAACTGCAAAAATGTGATCAAAGATATCAGCTTGAACCGATTCATACACCACCCAGTTAGTATCATTGCTAAACGCGTAGATTTCTAAGGGCAGTCCATTATCCTCTGGCGCGAGCTGTCTGACGATCAGCGTCATATCCTTATGAATTTTAGGATGATTCCTCAGATATTCATGGATATATTCTCTGAATACACCAACATTCGTGAGATGTCTTCCATTTACTTTACTCTCCGTATTGATTTGATGTTCGATATTATAAATGCTAATTTCATTTAATCTTGCCCTTATAAAATCGGAAAGGTAGTGAATCTTCTGGAATTCCTCCATCATTTCTTTTGTACAAAAACATATGCTGCTTGTATCGATATGAACGCTTCGTTTAATCCTTCTGCCGCCAGATACTTGCATGCCCCTCCAGTTTTTGAACGAGTCTGAAATAAGGGCGTAGCTAGGAATCATGGTGATTGTTTTATCGAAATTCATAACCTTTACCGTATTCAATGTAATGTCAATTACATCACCATCCGCATTATATTTAGGCATTTCGATCCAGTCACCTACACGAACCATATCATTAGATGATAATTGAACACCTGCCACCAAACCCAATATAGAATCTTTGAAAATCAGCATAAAAACAGCTGATAATGCACCTAACCCACTAAGTATAATCAGTGGATTCTGACCAATGAGGTTAGAGATCACTACAATAACACCAATGATAAATAGAATAATCTTTGCAACCTGAATGTACCCCTTGATCGGTCTAATCTTGGAGACCTCAAATGAGCGATAAATAGCATCAATGGCATTAAGTAGTGCATTAAACACCGTGATAGTTACGATAATCATATAAGTTAAGGCGGATTTTTCAATAAAAGCCTGATATAGCGGAAAGATAGACGCAGAATAATAGATGATGAAGGCTGGAGCGAGATGCGACAGCTTGTGAAACACTTTTTTCTCCAAAACGATATTATCCCATGCATACCGATCCTTACTAATGAAATGAATAATTATCTTCAGCACGATTTTTTTGGCTATTAAATTGGCCAGTACAGAGAGTAGTGCTATAAATAAGACCATGATTATATTCGAAAGATAACCTGTCATTTGTTCGCTTACACCGTATCCTGCTAGTTGATCTTTTATAAAATTCATCATTTCCTCCTGCTGCGTGTTACTTAAATTGTTTGATGAAATGGTCTAGCACTAACATTCGACGTATCGATCGTTGCGGGTGAACTATTATTGCCTAGTTTCAACTAATTGTATTAACCTGGTTAACGCGCTTGAGTAAATTGTGTCATGTCTATGCACAAACCATACCTGCAAATCTCGATACTCTTCAGGCAAACGGTGGGAAGTGATTATGCCCTGTTCTTCCGCCTTGGCAATCGATGACTGTGGCAGCATAGACACACCAAGTCCAGAGGAAACGCCATCTAGAATAACTGCTAATGTGCCAAATTCCATAATCTGATAAGTGGTCAGGCCAGTGCCTCTCAGAAAACTCTCTGCTTTTGCCCGATGCGTACATCCAACGTCAAAGAACAACATCGGTTTCATGAGTAGCTCATACATTTCGTTTTGTCCCGGCTCAGAGATCAACACCAACTCCTCTTCAAAGGCCGCGATATGTTCTATATCTGGCTCATCAATAGGACCATAGACGAACGCTCCATCAAGCTCGTAATCCAATACCTTTTGTAAGAGCGCATGTGTCACACCCGTAGTGAGCGATAAATTTACATCCGGATATCGTGATTGATACTCGGCCAATAAAGGAGTCAGATGAATGACTGCTGTCGCTTCAATGGACCCTATCCGAAGAGGCCCTGCAGGATGGTCCGAAAATTGTGTTGTTTTCACAGCCTCGTCCATCAGAGTCAGTATTTTATCCGCATACCCCAGTAAATTCTCTCCAGCCAAAGTTAGCGTCATTCCTCGATTGGATCTCCGAAAAAGGGGTGTTTTCAACTGAGCCTCAAGATACTGAATTCGAGTCGTCACATTAGACTGTACATAGTTCAACATTTGCGCAGCCTTGGTTATGCTCCCCTCTCGAGCCACAGCCTGAAATATTCTTAAATCTCCGCTTTCCATTTCTATGTCACCTGCTTGGTATGATCATTTATGATACTCACAATCGGTTTTGTTCATTTTACTGTATGATTCCCACTCTGTACAATTCAATATAGATTCATTGAAATACGAATGACTGGAGGATTAGGATGAAAGCAATCGTACATGCTGGGATGAACGGCTTGAAGAGCCTGACATATGAAGACGTTGTTGATAAACAGCCAGGCTTCGGTGAAGTAAAAGTAAGGCTGAAAACCGCAGGGTTAAATCATCGAGACTTATTTCTCATAGCGGATCGAAAAAATGAGGATGCTCCCCTGATTATGGGCTCTGATGGGGCGGGTATAATTGAAGCGGTAGGTGAAGGCATAACATCACTTACAGTAGGTACCGATGTAATCATTAATCCGTGTATCGGATGGGAAATCACCCACGATGTCCCGAACGTTCCGGCCATAGTGGGCGGCCCTTCAGATGGTACATTTGCCGAGTCTATCGTCATCCCTGCGCAAAATGCCATCAGCAAGCCAGCTTATTTGTCTTGGGAAGAAGCGGGCGTGTTGCCCTTATCTGCCTTGACAGCCTATCGGGCTTTGTTTACGAGAGGCCGCTTACTGCAAGGTGAACATATCCTTATTCCGGGTATTGGTGGCGGTGTGGCTACTTATGCCATGCTTATGGCTTCAGCAGCGGGTGCAAGAGTCAGTGTCACATCACGAAGTGAAACAAAAAGGCAAGTTGCTCTTGCACATGGGGCAGATCATGCCTTTGACAGTCATAGCGATTGGAAGGAAAGTATGAAAGGAGATACAGTGGATCTCATCTTGGACAGTATCGGGCCAGCTACGTTCCAACAGTACTTTGATATCATTAAGCCAAATGGCCGGATTGTTACGTTTGGAGCAAGCTCAGGAGATCGAATGGAAATAGCTGCACGATCCATATTTTACCCCCAAATCAGTATCATCGGCACCTCAATGGGAAGCAGTGAAGAGTTTATTGCGATGCTTGAATTTATGGAATTTCACTCGATACGCCCTATCATTGATAGTGTGTATCCTTTACAAGACACCCTTCAAGCCTTTCAGCGAATGCAACAAGGGCAGCAGTCTGGCAATATTGGAATAAGAATTAATTGAAAAAAGACACCTCTCAAGGTGTCTTTTATTTACTCTATATGGAACCGAGGCGTGGCATGGCAAATCCATTAGCCGCCGTGTGTTCTAGGGCATGCAAGTATTTCCACTGCAACATGCCAAGAGTCAGCAACCATCTATCCTATTACGTGGCGCTAACACGTCGTTTAGCAAGCGCCATCGCGGCAGCATAGCCGGAGCTCCAGGCCCATTGCAGGTTATAGCCGCCGCAATCTCCATCGACATCCATCACTTCACCTGCCAAATACAGCCCAGGGACTAACTTAGATTCTAACGTTCCTTCGATTAGCTCCGTCGTATCGATGCCACCGGCTGTTGTTTGTGCATTCGTGAAGCTATTGGTATCGGTCACTTTAAATTCCCAACGTTTCAAGATTCGATAAAATATTTTCTTGGTTTTCCATGATAAATCCATACAAAGCAAGTGCGGCTGTTGATCAATTCCAGCCTCCTTCAGCAGAACTGGAATCAGTTTCTTGCTGACGATGCCCACAAAAGAATCGGCAACCGTCCGGTGTCCGAAGATCCCCCAGTGGATCTCCAGAAAATCAATTAACTCTTCCTCCGTGCGCTCCGGCATTAAATCAACCGACAATGTTACCGATTCTCCTATTCCGAGATTATACGCAGCCTTTCTGCTGAGCTGAAGTATGGGCGGGCCCGAGATACCATAGTCCGTAAAAAGAATCTCACCAGACTCAGTGCGGATGACTTCATTGTTTACGATAACATGGGCCTCTCCCTCAAATTTGATGCCCGATAGTTCCTTCAAATACGGATAATCCAGCTTCAATTGTACAATGCCTGGCACCGGGTTGATCAGGGTGTGCCCCAGACGTTGGACAAGCGTATAACCGGAGCCGTCCGTTCCTGTTTTGGGAGCGGTAAGGCCGCCTGCACATAGAAAAAGATAGTCGCTGGTATACACAACCTGTTCCTCTGTCTCCGTCTGGCAGGTTATCGCGAACCGCGGATGTCCCGCCGAAACGGTAACATCCAACACTTTATGTTTATAATATACGGGAACATTACGATCCTCCAGCGCCAGCTTAAATACACCCGGCACCGAAGCCGCCTGCAGCGACATCGGATACATCCGGCCATTCTCCAAGCTTACAAAAGGAAGCCCGAGCGAGGAGAAAAATTCGATCGTTTGGCGGACACCGAATTGCCGCAATACATGTATTGGGAATCCTTCCTGATTACTGTGATACTTGCGTGATAAAGCGGCCGCTTCATCCGTACCGGTGGCGGTGGATTGGTTCGTAATGTTGCAACGCCCGTTACCCGTCGTTATTATTTTCTTCCCAAGCCGGTCATTGCTTTCAATAATTGCTGTATCAATACCTTGATCCCTCGCTGTAACTGCAGCCATTAGACCTGCAGCACCCCCACCGATAATGAACAGCTCGTGGTGCTTAGAAGTCTGATCCTTATACATGTTAATTGATGCATCCCTTTTCCTAATAAATTTATTGAATTGACTTAGCTAGCGCCATGGCGGCCACATATCCGGAACTCCAGGCCCATTGCAGGTTATAGCCGCCGAAATCTCCGTCGACATCCATCACTTCGCCAGCCAAATACAGCCCAGGCACCAGCTTGGATTCCAGCGTTCCTTCGATGAGTTCCGACGTATCAATGCCGCCGGCTGTCACTTGCGCATTCGTAAAGCCATTGGTATCCGTCACTTTAAATTCCCAACGCTTCAAGATTCGATAAAATTTCCCCTTGGTTTTCATCGATAGATCCTGGCAAAGCAGCTCTGGCTGTTGATCTAAGCCAGTCTCTTTTAGTAGGACAGAAACAAGCTTCTTATTGAAAATGCCAACAAGGCAATCCGCCACAGTCCGGTGTCCAAAGGTCTCCCAGAGCCTTTCTAAAAACTCAACTAGCTCTTCCTCCGTGCGGCCCGGCATCAGATCAACCGACAATGTTACCTGTTCTCCTCTTGCAAGATGATACGCAGCCTTCCTGCTTAGCTGAAGAATTGGCGGGCCGGTAATACCATAATCCGTAAAGGCAATTTCGCCCTGTTCACTGCAGATGACTTTACCGTTCACAATGATATGAGCTTGTCCCTGAGATTTGATAGTGGACAGTGCCCTCATGTTCGGATATTGCAGCTTCAATTGCACAATGGCCGGCAAAGGCTTAATCAGGGTGTGTCCCAGACGTTCGGCAAGTGTATACCCAGGAGGTTCTTTTCCCGCATTTGGACCGGCAAGGCCACCCGCAGATAGAAGTAGATAGTCGCTAGTATAAACAACCTCCTCCTCTGTCTCCGTTTGGCATTTTATCTTGAAGCGCGGATGATTCTTCGAAACAGTAACATCCAACACTTTGTTATTGAGGTATACCGGAACATTCCGATCCTCCAGCGCAAGCTGGAAAATATCCAGCACCGCTGCTGCCTGCAGCGACATTGGATACATCAAGCCCTCCTTCAATCTTGTAAGTGGAAGCCCGAGAAAGGAGAAAAAATCTATAGTCTGACGGATGCCAAATTGCTGCAATACCGCAAGTGGAAATCCGGCCTGATTACTGTGATACTTGTGCGATAAAGCAATTGCTTCATCCGTACCCGTTGCAGTGGATTCATTCGTAATGTTACAGCGGCCATCACCTGTCATTAATATCTTCTTTCCAATCCGGTCGTTACCCTCCAGAATGGCAGTATCGATACCCATATCACGCGCAGTAACGGCGGCCATTAGTCCGGCAGCACCTGCGCCGATAATAAACAGCTTGTGGTGCATAGAAGTCTGATTCTCATACATGGTTGGTCAATGCATCCTTTATCCAATTTTTCTAAAAGCACAGAGTCACTTTATTAAATTATAGCATAAGTATACTGGTTTTCATTTATATCTCCCTATTAACTCTTCCTATCCTATGTTTGCCTTTTTTATCCCTATATAGAACCTTAAATTTTTCTTCACGCCTTCTTCACTGCAATCTTTAATTCCACATACGAAAGTACTGGATCTAGCAAGATACTCATTTTTTTGAACCGCCACGTATAGTCCAGATCATACTCTGAAAACATGAAAAAGACACCCTTCATGGTGTCTTCAATAATACTCCATATGGAGCCGAGGGGAGTCGAACCCCTGTCCGAAGATAACGGCACATAGGCTTTTACGAGTGTAGTTACAGTTTTGATGTCACATAATTATAATTTTTATACTTATGAAACATAGTAAAGACAGATTGGATGTCGAACAGCCCTTATCTCAACTTGAGCCCCCTAATTATCGACTTGCCGTCGGCAGTTCCATTCCCTTCTTCCAAATCAGAATCGGATGATCAGGTGAACCGTAGTAGATGGACGTAATCTCCACATCTTTACCATACTTCTTCTGATAGGCCCTTACACTCACAGGATTGACGAACATCTCGCCACTGACTGGATTGGAGGCATTATATTTCTTCGATATGATAAGAGGATGAACGGGGGTCATATAGAAACTCCCATCATCCTTAACGGTATTCTTCACATGAGCGAAACTATACCCGTCCCTGATTTGAACACGAAAAGCAATTTCACCGCTTGATGTGGTTCTTATATCAGAAATAATAATATGGTCGGATGATACCGGTAGGATATTCCAGCGAAACAACCCGAAGTAGCCAAGAATCACCATTCCACATACGGAAGCAGCCACAAACAATCCTTTCATAAAAGCCATCGATCGGGTACGGCTCCACATTCTTTTAATGTTTTGCAGCCCTTTTCCCTCCAATTTATTTACTTCAATATCTTGAATGGGCAAGCTCAGGCTGGATTTCAATTGTTCCAGAGAAGAACGGCAGTCAGGGCAATCAACAAGGTGTTCCTCCACCAGTCCCTTACTAGTTTCACTGCATATGTCATCATAATACAAGGGGAGAAGATCTTGAACTACGTCACATGAGATTCGGTTCATCATTTATCCTCCATTAGAAGATTTTGTATTCTTAGCCGAGCACGGTGATAGGTCACTCTTGCCCAGCTTTCCGTTCGGCCAAAGATTTGACTAATATGATCGAAAGACAGTTCTCCAAATAACCTGAGCATAAAAACCTCCTTATACGGCTCGTTCAAAACGTGCAAAACCTTATGAATACGCATAGCTTCAGTCTGATCAATGAGTTTTTGCTCCAGATTAATGCTGCCCTCTTCTTCCTGTACAGCCAACGAAGCGAACCTCCGCTGCCCGTCCATATAGGAGAAATAAGTATTTTTCGCAATCTGACACAGCCAGACGCTCATTTTGCAGTCCCCCCTGAACTGGTCAATTCGCTTCAGCGCTTTAAAAAAGGTTTCCTGTGTAATTTCCTCGGCAATCTTCTCGTCCCTGCTTAACGACAGCACAAATATGTATACATCATGAAAGTATTGATCATAGACTCCTTCTAATTCATCTGATTTGTCCAAGGGTTCACCACCTTACATATATAAGACTAACTAAACATAAAAACGTTACAATGAATTCAGTTTATTTTATTGTACTTGTAATAGAAAAAAAGAAATAAAAAAGACACCCCTAAAGGTGTCATCACTTACACTCCATATGGAGCCGAGGGGAGTCGAACCCCTGTCCGAAGGTAACGGCACGTAAGCTTTTACGAGTGTAGTCACAGTTTTGATGTCACTCTAGAAGCATTCTAACCAGCATTTGATGAGTCCGTTTGATTTTACTTAGATAAAAATTGGCTATATTACTGCTCTTGCTTGTTATATATTTAACAAATTATAGAATCGTATAGAAATTACTTATCTATGGTTAAAAAAGGAGACTGATCATAGGAATAACTCCTTAGTATAGTGATCCAATTATATAAGTTAATACGCAGAAAGTACCTTTGACGCTACAGATGATGGCTAGATTCTTTTAATTTTTAGAAGTTGCTAATTCCCTGCAGAATCAAGATACGTTTCAGCTTCTTCTATCGATTCGTACAAGTTTGCAATATCTTTAAACATACGATGCATTTGCGTTTTGTAGAACGAGGTAGGCGCAACATACACCCATTTGTGTTTTGTAGAGATTCCAGCTTTTACAGCATCTTCACTAGTTGGAGCAAGAATTGCCAACACTTCTTGCTTAAATACCAGGCCACCAGTAATTACAGTCATACCTGTAAACCCTCGCTTAGTTTTCTTCAGTACTTTCGGAAATTGTTCCGCGTACGCAAGGGCATCCTCAACATCCATACCGTCCGATGTTACAATAATTCTGTTTTTGTTTTTAACATAATCAATAGTAAAACTCATGATAGTAATTCCTCCGAATGTTTTTGTTTTTGGATGCTTAATACTATAATTTTATATCAGTTCGGGCTCTTATAGATATTAATAACTTCAAAGTGAATGATCTAATTTTAGATGTAGACAACATGTCTACAATAATGAACACATTTAGTTCCCTATAACTCCTTGTCTACATTCGGTCAGCAATCCAACCACTAAACAGCAAAAAACCCGCTATTTTAGCGGGTTTTTCTTATGGAGCCGAGGGGAGTCGAACCCCTGTCCGAAGATAACGGCACATAAGCTTCTACGAGTGTAGTCACAGTTTTGATGTCACCCGAGTATCGCCCCGTAACCGGCTATACGTTGGGTCAGCCTGATTATCTTCTTCCGTTGACCCCAGGCGGAGACCAGACGGCGTATCCCACTACTTGTTAGCCCCTATCCCTGTCACATGGGCGATGCAGGGTAGAAGCACGCGCGCAGTTTCTTAGGCTGCGAAAGCGTAGTTGTTTTGTTGTTTGCCGTTTAATAGGCTTTAGCGTTGATGAAGCGGACGCGTCCCCACTACTCGCTACTCATGCTCGAACTACCCCCGTCGAATCCAAGAACGGCCCCTCATTAAAAAGGGCGCTTCGGATCAAGCGGATCTTCCAAGCAAGAGAGATCCTATCCACAGCTTCTTCTTCAAGAAGTCTGTAACGAAGCAATAATCTTACTTACTCAGTATATCACATTTATCAATACTTTAACACGTAGGTTAAAGGAATTGAAGGTGGAAACTGGTACTCATTTGAATCGTACATTCTTCCTCGATTATCTGGCGATCTTTTGCTTCTCACGCAATACACGCTGAATATCACGTTGAGCATCACGCTTAGCAGCAGAGTCACGTTTATCGTACTCTTTCTTACCTTTACCAAGACCAATTAACAGCTTCGCATAGCCATTCCGCACATAAATCTTGAGTGGCACAATCGTAAATCCATCTCGCTTGGACAAGCCCAGCAGTTTATGAATTTGCTCCTTATGCATCAGCAATTTACGAGTACGCGTCGGGTCCGTAGGGTTAGCACGATTACCTTGTTCAAAAGGGCTGATATGCATGTTGTGAATGTGAATCTCACCGTTACGGATCGTAGCAAAAGCATCTCCAATATTAGCGCGGCCATTACGCAGCGACTTGATCTCTGTACCTGTCAGCACCAAGCCAGCTTCATAAGTATCCTCGATAAAATAATCATGGGAAGCTTTTTTGTTCTGGGCAAGTACTTTCCCGTCTGCTTTTTTACCCATGAGAATCACTCCTTGAATCATATTCATAAGTTAAAGTAACCATGTCTCTCTAATCTTAAACGACATAGTCATCGAACGTCTGATCTATATTGTAACAAATGGAATCGATTGTGCGCAAGGAAGGATCAGGTAATCCTTTCTCAGCCATTTTGACAACTAGTTGTCAGTAAGTTTACCCAATAGTTAACCTTAATTACATTTATTGATAAACGAGTGTTTATGTTTCTATATTCACACATCTCAGTTAACTCATACCCTTTTCTATTTACTCTCTCCTCCGACGCTACCCTAAAGCTACATAAATGCACTTTATACATCTATTTAATATATTTAGATGCTCGATGGTTGTTTAGTTGTACTTTCTGCAGTTAAAAACTCGAAATCATGCCGTTTTGAAAATACTGATCAGATTTAGATGTACAAAGTGCAATTAACCTCAATCTCTACTGAAACGCCGGAATTTTAACTGCACATTATGCAATAAAAAAATAAGCATCGTGATATCACGGGTTACTTTGCTCCAACCAAGTGTCATAGTTACAAAACGATGCTGTAACCTAGCTTCTTCTGATTATTACTCAACAAACTTGCGGCAACCAATAGTCTCGGTTAGAAACGAGAATTTAACACTTGAGCAGCGAAAAAGAATTAAAAAAGCACCGCCCCCAATCAAAGGGAGCGGTGCTTAATCTTTCGTCATAGAGCTACGAAACGTAGCCCATAACGTTATTTATTTCTTCTTTCTCTTACGAGGAGCTCCGTCTGGAGCGCTGCCTGTATTGTCACTACGTTTAGAAGCGGCTTGTTCCGACGTCTGAACGTTGCCTGGTGTCACGGATTGACCGATGAACACACCGCTTTTGTTCTTCTTTTTCCGGCGACCTTTACCTGTTGGAGCGCCGCTACGGCCTTCTCCACCGCCAAAGTTACCGCCGCGGTCCTCACGGCTACGGAACTTCGTGCTGCCGTCCAGGCCGCGGACTTCGCCGCTGGAAGAGTCAGACGCAGGAGCGCCGTATCCGCCTTTGCCGGAGCCAAATCCGAAGCTGATGCCGCGTCCACCACCGGCACCGCCGTTGTCACCGCCGCGGCCTCGCCCGCCGCTGCGCTCACGTGGCGCGCCTGCGTTACCGCCGGCTTCGCCCCCGCGCTCTGCGCCGGTGCTTCCGCCCGGCGCCGCAACTACCCGGCTCGCATCCTCGCCGGAATCACGCCCGCGCTTCCGCTTTCCGCGTCCGCCCGGTGCACCAACACCGGCCGCTTCGCCGGCGCGCACACCAGCGCCCGGCTTGCCCTTGCCCGTGCCTACAGCAGCGCCGGGCTTGCCTTTACCGCCGCGGCCCTTGCTGCCCGCGCCGCCTTTACCCCCGGCTGGCGCCTTGAAGCCGCCGCTACCTGGACGGCCGCCTTTGCCACCGCGGCCGCCTCCAAAACCACCGCCGCGATGCTCACCTGGCGCGCGTGGTTTCATGTCGACCAACTCGAAATCGATCGTGTGGTCATCCATGTTTACCTTGGCGACTCGAATTTTCACCTCGTCGCCAATACGGAACACCCGTGATGTGCGCTCGCCGATGAGCGCCATATGGGCCTCGTCGAAGTGATAATAATCGTCGCTCATAGCGCTGAGACGAATAAGGCCTTCGACGGTATTGTCCAGCTCGATGAACATTCCGAAGCTGGTCACACTGCTGACCATTGCCTCGAATTCCTCGCCTACTTTATCCTGCATGTATTCAGCTTTCTTCAGCTGTTCTGTATCGCGTTCTGCTTCTACCGCTACACGCTCACGCTCCGAGGACTGCTGAGCAATGTCAGGCATCCGGCCGGCCAAATAATCATGTCGTTTTTGGCTCAGCGCCCCTCCATTCTCAATCACTTCACGCATTACGCGGTGAATGACCAGATCGGGGTAACGGCGAATCGGCGAAGTGAAGTGGGAATAGTATTCCGCAGCCAGTCCGAAATGGCCTGTGCTCTCCGCATCATATTTCGCCTGCTTCATGGAGCGTAACATCATTGTGCTAATAACGGTCTGTTCTTTAGTCCCTTGGATTTGCTCCAACAGATCCTGCAAAGCACGTGGATGAACCGAATTGCCACGTCCCTTCACGTGATATCCGAAATTAGCTGCAAAAGCCATAAAATTCTGCAGCTTCTCTGGATCTGGATCTTCGTGAATCCGGTAAAGGAACGGAACCTTCAACCAGTGAAAATGCTCCGCAACTGTTTCATTCGCCGCGAGCATAAATTCCTCGATAATCTGCTCAGCTACAGAACGCTCACGCTTCACAATATCTACAGCCTTGCCATTCTCATCTACGATGATTTTGCTTTCTTCAAAATCAAAATCAACCGCACCTCGCCGCATCCGTGCATCACGCAGCTTCATCGCCAATTCTTTCATGAGACGGAAATCATCAATTAATGGACTATAGCGCTCCAGCAATTCAGCGTCTTCATCCTCCAAAATTGTGCGGACATTGGAATAAGTCATTCTTTCCTTGGTGCGAATCACACTTGTAAAGACATCGTGCTTCACGACCTTCATGTGTTCGTTAAATTCCATCTCGCAGGACATCGTTAAGCGGTCTACCTGTGGATTCAAACTACAAATACCGTTAGACAAACGGTGAGGCAGCATCGGAATCACCCGATCCACCAAGTACACACTACAGCCCCGATCATAGGCTTCTTTATCGAGCTCAGAGCTCTCGCGTACGTAATAACCTACATCCGCAATATGCACGCCTAGCTTGTAGTTTCCGTTCTCCAGTCGCTGAACATTAACCGCATCATCCAGGTCCTTAGCATCCTCACCATCAATCGTGACAATGTTTAGTCCGCGCAAGTCGCGACGTCCCTGCTCAGCAATTTCCTCTTCTGTGATTGAATCCGGAGCGTTGTCCGCTTCGTTCATCACTTCAGCCGGAAAGGCCTCTGGCAGCTGATGCTTACGTATAATAGATAGAATATCGACTCCTGGATCATCCTTATGTCCGAGGATCTCAATAATTTCACCCTCTGCCGCTGATCGGCCTTCTGGATAATTCACGATACGTACAACGACCTTTTGACCGTCTACCGCCCCCATGAAGGATTGCTTCGGAATAAAAATATCGCGGTTAATCCGTTTATCATCAGGCAGCACAAAGCCATAGGTCTCCAGGTTTTGAAATACGCCAACCGTCTGCAGTACTCCCCGTTTTACAATGCGCTCAACTTCGCCTTCCATACGTCCGCCGGACGGACTTTTAGAGGTAATACGGATAAGGACGATATCACCATTCATAGCTCCCTTAAGATCATTCGCATGGATATATACGTCAGGATGATCACGATCATCCGGGATAAGAAAAGCGAAGCCTTTCGCATGAGCCTGTAACCGGCCTCGCAGTAAATCCATTCGTTCCGGCACGCCATAACGTGCATTACGAGTTAATACAATTCTTCCGTCCTGCTCTAATTCAATTAGTAATTCCTCGAACTTTTTAAACCCTGTGCTATCTTCTAGAGCAAAATGGCTCACCAGCTCTTCATAAGTCATTGGTTTATATGCAGTTTCCCGCATGAAATCGAGTAATATTTCTTGTGTTATCATGTTCGTCACCCCAGCCCTCCGCGGCTCCAAGCCGCTGGCAAATATGTATGTCTTGTCCTGCTCTGTAGTAATGCCAAGTAAAATTTACCTTTACCTACTTCATACCCTAGTATACACGAAATCAATCCTGCGCATCCCTGTTACTGTCATCCAAAGGTAAACGCAGTACAAAATTTCATTCACACCGAAGGAAAAAGTTTGTTTATTAAGGCTTTACCGTATCGAATCTTATTCTTTCTGCTATGCAAAGAAAAGCACCTGCAGGTGCTTTATCCCCTTTTTATTATAACAAAAAAGCCTTCGCTCCATTCCATTCAGAACAGAGCGAGGGCTTACTGTAGGTACTTTAGTCAATGAAAACAGCAGCTAGAATCGCCATAATGAAGAATCCTGCAGCAAGTCCAACTGTTACACGTTGTAGTACGAGTTCCATACCACGAGCTTTTGTTTTACCAAAGAGATGCTCAGCACCACCGGAGATGGCACCGGAAAGACCCGCGCTTTTCCCCTTTTGCAGAAGAACGACCGCAATAAGACCGACGGAAAAAATCAGGAGCACAACTTTCAAAAAGATATCCATTCACTTCCACCTCCTACGCCTAAGCATCACTATCTATGGTAATTGAGGTTATCACGATACATAAACAGTATTCTTATTTTATCATAGCAGTGCCGGTAATACAACCGCCTAGACTGTTAAGTCGTAGCTTTTCTTGAAAGATTAGGATAAACACATATTAAAAAAGACCCGCCATAATGGCGGGTCTTCGTACTCTGCTATAAAAGCAGATTATCTTTTAAGGTTGTAGAAAGATTTCAGGCCGTTGTATTGAGCCAATTCACCCAACTCGTCTTCGATGCGAAGCAATTGGTTGTATTTAGCAACACGGTCTGTACGGGAAGGAGCACCTGTTTTGATTTGACCAGCGTTAGTCGCAACAGCGATGTCAGCGATTGTGCTATCTTCGGATTCACCGGAACGGTGAGAGATAACTGCTGTGTAACCAGCACGTTTAGCCATTTCGATAGCATCGAAAGTTTCAGTCAATGTACCAATTTGGTTAACTTTAACCAAGATGGAGTTACCGATACCTTTTTCGATACCTGTTGCAAGACGCTCAGTGTTTGTAACGAACAAGTCGTCACCAACCAATTGAACTTTATCTCCCAATTTTTCAGTAAGCAATTTCCAACCATCCCAGTCGTCTTCGGACATACCGTCTTCGATTGTGATGATAGGATATTTCTCAACCCATGAAGCAAGAAGGTCAACATACTCAGCGGAAGTGTAAGATTTACCTTCGCCAGCAAGTGTGTATTTACCGTCTTTGTAGAACTCAGTGGAAGCAACGTCCATACCCAAGAATACGTCAACGCCTGGTTTGTAACCAGCTTTTTCGATAGCTTCGATAATTGTAGTGATTGCTTCTTCATTCGAACCAAGGTTTGGTGCGAAACCACCTTCGTCACCAACAGCTGTGTTCAGGCCTTTGGATTGAAGTACGGATTTCAAGTTGTGGAAGATTTCAGCACCTGTACGAAGAGCTTCTTTGAAGCTTGGAGCTCCTACAGGAAGAACCATAAACTCTTGAACGTCGATGTTGTTGTCCGCATGCTCACCACCATTGATGATGTTCATCATTGGTACTGGAAGAGTTTTAGCGTTGAATCCGCCCAGGTATACGTACAAAGGAATATCCAATGCTGCTGCAGCTGCACGAGCTACGGCCATGGATACAGCTAGGATTGCGTTAGCGCCCAATTTACCTTTGTTATGAGTTCCGTCCAAAGTGATCATCAATTTGTCGATGCCCACTTGGTCAAGAGCGTCCATACCAATAACTTCTGGAGCGATGATTTCATTTACGTTCTCAACAGCTTTCAGAACGCCTTTACCCATGTAACGGGATTTGTCGCCATCACGAAGCTCTACAGCTTCATGAGCGCCAGTGGAAGCGCCGGATGGAACGATAGCGCGGCCTTTAGCACCGGATTCAAGATAAACGTCAACCTCTACAGTAGGGTTACCACGGGAGTCAAGGACTTCGCGAGCATAAACATCAGAAATAATAGTCATTTTAGTTAATCTCCTTTAAACAATGTTTTGGTTTTGATTGTTGAAGCTTAATCTTAGGTATTGTTTCCTTATTTGCGACTAGCGATCATGGATTGACCAGTCATTTCCGCAGGTTGCGGAATTCCCATCAGATCCAGAATAGTTGGTGCTACATCAGCAAGGATACCGCGATCGCGCAATACAACATTTTCATCCGTAAGGATGAACGGAACCGGGTTAGTGGTATGAGCTGTGAACGGACGACCGTTCTCATCAAATACCATGTCTGCATTACCGTGATCGGCGATAATGATCGCAACGCCACCCTTGGCAACTACTGCGTCCACTACTTTACCTACACACTCATCAGTTACCTCTACAGCCTTGATTGTTGGCTCCAACATACCGGAGTGTCCAACCATATCAGGGTTTGCAAAGTTAAGGATAATAGCATCCTGTCTTTCCGCTTCGATTTCTGCTACGCAGGCTGCAGCCACTTCGTAAGCACTCATCTCGGGTTGAAGATCATAGGTTGCCACTTTAGGAGAGTTGATCAAGATACGAGTTTCTCCTGGAAGTTCCTCATCACGTCCACCACTGAAGAAGAACGTTACGTGCGGATACTTCTCAGTTTCCGCGATGCGCAGTTGCTTCTTGTTGTGTTGCACAAGTACTTCACCCAATGTGTTATCCAGGTTCTTCGGTGAATAGGCTACATAACCTTGTACCGTTTCACTGAAAGTAGTCAGGCATACGAAGTGCAAGTCTTGCGGGAACAAAGGACCCCGGTCGAAACCACGGAAATCTTGATTCGTGAACACTTGTGACAACTGAATAGCACGGTCAGGGCGGAAGTTGAGGAACACGACAGAATCGCCGCTCTCTACTGCCGTTACCGGCTTGCCTTCACTGTCTACAATCACGCTAGGTTCAACGAATTCGTCGAACACGGAATTTGAATAAGATGCAGTGATAGCTTGCAGAGCATCTGTGTATTTCGGTCCTTCGCCATAAACCATAGCACGATAGGCTTTTTCTACACGATCCCAACGTTTGTCACGGTCCATTGCGTAATAACGCCCGGATACCGTTGCAATTGTACCTACTCCAACTTCTTCAATCTTAGCAACCAGATCTTGAACAAACTTCTTACCACTATCTGGAGGTACGTCCCGGCCATCCATGAAAGCATGGATATACACTTCGTGCATATCTTCTTTCTTAGCCAGGTCAAGCATAGCAAACAGGTGATTAATATGGCTATGTACCCCTCCGTCGGATACAAGCGCGTAAAGATGAAGCTTTTTACCTGTGTTCTTAGCATTTCTAACTGCTGCTACCAGTGTTTCATTATCGAAGAATTCGCCCTCACGGATCGATTTATCGATACGAGTCAAATCCTGGTATACAATCCGTCCTGCACCAATATTTAAGTGCCCTACTTCAGAGTTGCCCATTTGGCCTTCTGGAAGACCAACAGCTTCACCACAAGCAGTAAGGGTAGTATTAGGATATTGTTTCAAGTAACGGTCATAGTTAGGTTTGTTAGCTTGAGCAACGGCGTTACCTTCAGATGTTCCACGCAAACCGAAACCATCCATGATGATCAAAGCTACAGGTCTTGGAGCTGACATCTTACTTCGCCCCCTCAACCAATTGAACGAAGGAAGCAGGCTGCAAGCTGGCACCGCCAACAAGCGCACCATCGATGTCGCTTTGGCCCATGTACTCAGTTACATTCTCAGGCTTCACGCTGCCGCCGTATTGAATACGAACAGCTTCAGCTGTTGCAACATCATACAAATCTTTTACAAGACTGCGGATGTAAGCAATAACTTCGTTAGCATCTTGGGAAGTGGATGATTTACCTGTGCCAATAGCCCAGATAGGTTCGTATGCAATGACAACTTTTGCTGCTTGCTCGGCACTAAGTCCTTGGAATGCAGCTTCAGTTTGCACTTTACATACTGCTTTAGTTTGATCAGCTTCACGCTCTTCGAGCTTTTCGCCAACACATACGATTGGAGTGATACCGTGACGGAATGCAGCATGCATTTTCTTATTCACGATTTCATCTGTTTCGCCAAAATAAGCACGACGCTCTGAGTGACCAATGATTACATAGTCTACGCCAAGATCGCTAAGCATTACACCACTGATTTCTCCTGTGTAAGCACCGTTATCTTCAAAGTGCAGGTTCTGTGCGCCAATCTTGATGTCTGTACCTTTTGCAGCTGCTACAAGTGCAGGCAGGTTAGTAAATGGGGCGCAGATTACAGTCTCAACGCCTTCTACTTCTGCTTTGCCTTTGATGTCAGCAATAAAGCTTTCTGCTTCAGGAACTGTTTTGAACATCTTCCAGTTACCCGCAATAATTGGTGTTCTCATGAATTAAATTGCCTCCTTCTATACGTCTTACTTGTCGTTCAGTGCTTCTACGCCAGGAAGCGCCTTGCCTTCCATGAACTCAAGAGATGCACCGCCACCAGTGGAGATGTGATCCATTTGGTCAGCCAGGTGGAATTTTTCTGCTGCTGCTGCGGAATCTCCGCCGCCAATAACAGTGTAACCTTCAGTTGTTGCACAAGCTTTTGCTACTGCAAGTGTACCTTCAGCGAATTTATCGATTTCGAATACGCCCATAGGTCCATTCCAGACAACCAGCTTGGAGTTCTTGATAATATCGGCGTAAAGTTCACGAGTCTTAGGTCCGATATCAAGTCCTTCCCAACCTTCTGGGATTTCATTGTAATTAACGATCTTAGTGTTAGCATCAGCACCGAATTTATCAGCAACAACAACATCAACAGGAAGCATGAAGTTTTTGCCAAGTGCTTTAGCTTTTTCGATGAATCCAAGAGCAACGTCAAGTTTGTCGTTGTCTACAAGTGACTTACCGATTTCAAAGCCTTGTGCTTTAGTGAATGTATAAGACAATCCACCGCCGATCAGGACGTTATCAGCCAAAGACAACAAGTTATCAATAACATCAATCTTGTCTTTAACTTTCGAACCACCGATGATCGCAGTGAAAGGACGTTCTGGGTTAGTAAGAGCTTTACCAAGAACGGTCAATTCTTTCTCCATCAAAAGACCGGATACAGCTGGTAGGAAATGAGCGATACCTTCTGTCGATGCATGTGCACGGTGAGCCGCGCCAAACGCATCATTGACGAACAAATCAGCCAGTTCAGCGAATTGTTTAGCCAATTCAGGATCGTTCTTTTCTTCGCCTGGGTAGAAACGAACATTCTCAAGTACAAGTACGTCGCCTTCGCCTAGCTCAGCAATTTTTGCTTTGACAGCTTCGCCAACAGCTTCGTCAGCTTTAGCTACTGGTTTGCCGAGAAGCTCGGACAGACGTTCAGCAGCAGTAGTCAAACGCATGGAATCTACGAATTGACCTTTAGGACGACCCATGTGACTCGCAAGAATGATCTTTGCACCGTTCTCAATCAAATATTTAATGGTAGGAAGGGTTTCGCGAATACGAGTATCATCAGTAATCTTACCGTCTTCTACAGGTACGTTGAAATCCACGCGTACAAATACGCGTTTACCCTTTACTTCTACATCACGGACGCTCTTTTTGTTCATGATTAATTCCTCCACACCCAAAGTTGTTTCTAGCAGGAAACAAGAAATACATTTAGAAAGAGCGGAAACAAGGAACTTCTGTTTCCGCTCTATAGATGTTACTTATATCAAGTCAATTACTTAGCGATTTTAGCGAATTTCTCCAAAGTACGAACCAATTGTGCAGTGTAGGACATTTCATTGTCATACCAAGCAACAGTCTTAACGAGTTGTTTGTCGCCAACAGTCAATACTTTAGTTTGTGTAGCATCGAACAGGGATCCGAAAGTCATACCTTTGATATCGGAAGATACGATTTCATCTTCAGTGTAACCATAAGTGTCTGGATCGGAAGCTGCTTTCATTGCTGCGTTGATTTCTTCAACAGTAACGCTCTTATCAAGAACAGTTACAAGCTCAGTCAGGGAACCAGTTGCAACTGGAACACGTTGAGCCGCGCCATCCAATTTACCTTTAAGTTCTGGAATAACAAGACCGATTGCTTTAGCAGCACCAGTAGTGTTAGGAATGATGTTCTCAGCTGCTGCACGAGCGCGTCTGAAGTCACCTTTAGCGTGTGGAGCATCCAAAGTGTTTTGGTCACCAGTGTAAGCGTGAATTGTAGTCATCAAGCCTTCAACGATACCGAACTTGTCGTTCAATACTTTTGCCATTGGAGCTAGGCAGTTCGTTGTGCAAGATGCGCCGGAAATAACAGTCTCAGTACCATCAAGAATGTCATCGTTAACGTTGTAAACGACAGTTTTCATGTCGCCAGTAGCTGGAGCGGAGATAACTACTTTCTTAGCTCCACCTTTCAAGTGTTTTTCAGCTGCTTCTTTAGTTGTGAAGAAACCTGTGCACTCAAGTACGATATCAACGCCTAGGTCGCCCCATGGCAATTCTTCAGGGTTGCGGTTAGCAAGAACCTTAACTTCTTTGCCATTGACTTTGAAGAAGCCATCATGCACTTCAACATCACCTTGGAATTTACCTTGAGTTGTATCATATTTAAGCAAATGAGCAAGCATCTTAGCGTCAGTCAAGTCGTTGATTGCTACCACTTCGATACCTTCTACATTTTGAATACGGCGGAAAGCAAGGCGTCCAATACGTCCAAATCCGTTAATTCCAACTTTTACACTCATTGAATAGTTCCTCCTAGAATTCGTTTTATTTATTCAAAACAGACCGTGAAGCCTGTCATGACAACAATGTTAAGTATGATACAAGATATATGCTCTAGTGAGTTACGAGGATATCTGTAACTGATTATCAATTTCCTTGCCGATTTCCACAGCAGCAGCCTCGTCGGTGACGAGTATATTCTCCTGCCCGAAACGCAGCATGGCATGAATGGCTTTGGCCTTTGGTTTGCCTCCAGCAATACCGATGACTGTCTCCGTCCGAACAATATCTTCTAGACGTAGTCCCATCGTAAGCATCGTATGGACAACCTGACCATCTTCGTTAAAGTAATACCCAAAGGATTCAGCCACGGCTCCCTCACCCTGGATTTCTGAGACAGTTGCCTCATCCAGCTTGCGGCGGCGAGTCATTTCAATGGCATCCCCAATCCCATGTACAATAATACGCGAACTGCGGATGATTTGTACAATCTCTCCAATATTAGAGTCAAGTGCTAGTGACTGGTAGGCATCCCCACTAAGTAAATCAGGTACATGCAGCAACCGGTAATTCGCTCCTACCCGCTTTGCCATTGTTGAGGCAATCGTATTGGCTTGAATCTCCATACTCTCTCCTAATCCACCACGCGCCGGAACAAACCAAGCGTTCTTATAGGAAAGGGATAACGGCGGTGTCAGTTGATCAGCCATATCGGCAAGCGTTGATCCACCTGTGACAGCAACTATATCATCTGTACGAAGTACACTGAGCAGCGCTTTTGCACCCGCTCGGCCAAGCTCACGTTTGGTGAACGGCGATGACTCACAATCACCCGGCACCACAATAACTTTATCCAGACCGTACGTTGCCCGAATTTTCTCTTCCAGCTCATCCAGACCAAACAGGCTCTTAACGACCGGCTCTAGCAAATCAAGCAGTCTACGCCCAGCAGCGCTAATGCGCATGCCAACGCTCTCGATCTCAATGAGCCCTTGCGATTTCAGAAGATCCGTCTCGGCACGCAGTACCCGCTCAGTCATATCAAGTGAAGCGGCAAGCGTTCTGCGCCCAATTATATCGGACAGCATGATCTGATGAAGAATCGTGTACCGTCTCTTAAGGGTTTCCATGAGATCAGGCAGAAGCTGCTTTTGGATATCTAATAAATTACGCATACTTTCACTCCTGCAACTTCGTCTTCCTCTATTCCCTTGTTCATGGTCTCAAAATGTCCCGGGTAAACTTTTTAAGTCCCACTCATATTCTAACCAAATATTGCTCGAAGTGCAAGTCTTCCGAGAGTAGAATTCTCAAGCGCTTGTCTTCTTATACATTTATAGGATTGGGAAAGAGATTCAGCTCCAAAAAACCTGTCATTAACAATCCAGATTCTTTCGCTGATTGAAACACAATGTACGCTTGTCCACCTTGAAGACTATGGATAGAGCCTGTGTACAGTATTATTAATTCATTGCATTTGCACAGAAATTGTATTATAATCATTTTTGTTGCGCCCGTGGTCCAATGGATATGACGTAGGCCTCCGAAGCCTGAGATCCAAGTTCGATTCTTGGCGGGCGCGCCATTAATTTCACTTTTGTACATAATTTAGTAGTGCCTATACTACTACTTAACCAAAGAGCCGCGTGTCGGCTCTTTTTTTTGAATATAAGTTTGACTTTCTTTGACTTTTTGTTTGAATTTGTTTATCATGTGGGTAATACGGCAAGAGTAAAAATGAATACATTTGAAGAACCAATATCAAGGAGGTTTTCCACGTGAGTTATATTCCTATGGTAGTAGAACAGAGCAACCGCGGTGAGCGCGCTTATGACATCTATTCCCGCCTGCTGAAGGACCGCATCATTTTCCTTGGAACGGAGGTTAATGACGTGGTAGCCAATTCTATCATCGCACAAATGCTGTTCTTGGCTGCCGAAGATCCGGAGAAGGACATTCACCTTTATGTGAATAGCCCAGGCGGTTCCATTACTGCAGGTATGGCTATTTTTGATACAATGCAGTACATTAAACCGGACGTTTCCACCATCTGTGTGGGTATGGCAGCTTCTATGGGAGCTTTCCTACTTAACGCTGGCGCTAAAGGCAAACGCTTCGCACTGCCTAACAGTGAGATCATGATTCACCAACCTCTGGGTGGTGCTCAAGGTCAAGCAACGGATATCGAAATCCGTGCCCGCCGTATCCTCAAATTGCGTGATAAGTTGAATCGTATTCTTGCAGAACGTACGGGTCAACCGCTAGAACGTATTGAGAAGGATACAGATCGTGATTACTTCATGACTGCTGCAGATGCGGCAACTTACGGTATCGTTGATAAAGTCATCGAGAAAACACTGCCTAGCGGTGTGTAAGCTATAAAACAACACAAAGAGGCTGTGCCCTATCCACTTGATGGTTAGCGCACAGCCTCTTTACTTTTCAGACCATCACTTCATACGAATCTCAATTAAATCAAACCGCCATATCCAAGCGCATCGAGTTTCTCAGCAATCACACGGTAGCCTCGGCCATTCGGATGTAAGTGGTCAATCGATAATAGCCCTCTCTCATTTCCTGCAAACTCACTATAGATAGAAGCAAACCCACATACTCGGCTACTGTACTGTGAGGCATAGCGGTTAAACTGCCGCACCCACTCTGTAGCACCCACTACCTGAGGATAAGGATTATACAGTCCCACAATCCGAATGATAAAAGGTCTACGCGTTCCCGTCTTCAATTGGAAGAGGATACTCATAATTGCAGCAAAATTTTGTTTGCATTCTTGCAATGATCTTCGCAGCTCTTTAGATAAATTTTCAGGTTGTCTAGCTGCAGCCTTCGCAGCATGGATTAAATCGTTGCCACCGATGGATAGAGTGATGATGTCGGCTGCTCGAATGGCTTCGCGAGTCATCGCACTCCCCCGTAGCCGCTGTTCCAGTTCAGAAGTAGTCAATCCATTCACGCCCAAATTCGTAGAGGCTACATTAGAACGCAGTCTCCCTTCCGCCATTCTACGGTACACCGGTACAAAACCGTTACCTGGCAGAGCGCCAAATCCAGTCGTCAAGGAATCGCCAATTGCAGTGTATTGATAGCTCATAGCTCTCCCCCGTTCATAAACTAGTTACTCCATTTAGCATATGAATTCGAGGTCATTTTGGTAAGGGGGAGATGTCCAGTGGTGACACTAGCGGTTACGACTTCTCTATTTATTTTACAGCAGTAAATGGGCTACCGCCTTCCGGCAACAGTTCTTTGAAAGTAAAGGGATATTCCGGGAACCCCGCAGCATAAGCTGTGTATTCATACAATTGGAAGAACAGAACGACCTGATCATCCTTCAGATAAAAATACTTTTCCGTATTCAATCCGTTGAATCCTCCCAAATAACTTTCCTCCGCTTTTACTAGCTTGTTCAACTTAGCATTCAACTCTTTTTTGTAGTTTGGGTTAGCTCCGAACAGGTCGCCCAACAGTAGACGTTTGCCATCCTTGAGCGAAAAGGTAAACGCCTCCCGATTGGTCATACCATGAGCGCCGCCCGTATCGCTATACTGTGACATCACTAAGCTGATCACACCATCCTGATTGTAGGTCACCATATATTCTATATCATAGGTATACTTAGGCTCTGACCCGGATCGATTCGAGATATCCTTCTCTGCGTTTGCAGCAAATTTCATGGCACTTTCTTTCAAAATATCATTCATGGCCTGCTGTGCATTGGAATTGCTTAATCCACTAAACTTCGGATAATCAAGCTGGATCAAAGCCTCTTTTCGATCCTTAGCATAGGTCTCTGTGGTTACTATCAACGCATTCTGTGATCTATTCACCACATTCAACCTACTAGAGCCCCGACTCCAATCCACTTTATAGCCTAAATAATCATTTAACAGACCTGATGGAACATAGAGCCGATTGTTTATTAGCTTTCCTTCATACTCTCGAATGTAATAATTGTTCACCCAAATTGAAGTACCATAGCTAGATAACAGCAACTTGGCCTTAGTCGTTCCCTTTCCGATCGTGTATGCATTTTCTTTTTTATCATAAGTTAGAGGTAATTGCAGCACATCACGCATAAAGGTAATCGGAATCCAGACCTTCCCTTCCTGCAGAATACCTGTCTGCTGTGAAATCACCCCGTTCGCCTTTAAAACTATACTTGTAGCAATAGCCTTGCTCTTCGTCTGATCAGAAGCTGCATGACCCGTATCACTGGGCAGCAATCCTCCACCAAGCAATAATCCAGCCGACATCAAACCTATGCCCCATTTGCGTACTGTTTCTTTTGAAATATTCACCATCTAATTTTCCCACTCCTTTCCAGTTTATTAAACCTAATCTTGGAGAATTTACACAAAAAAAAAGAGGCGCCCCCCACTATTACTAGTGGAAGATCACCTCTCCTCTCTGCAATCATCTTGTTCTGCTACTATTTCAATTCATACATTACGCTCAGCTGTGTTGTAACTTTAACTACTCCCGGTTGAACGGATGTGCTTGCACCAGCATCTGCTGCAGCCATTTCCATTTTTAGATTCTGTTCAAAATAAACCGGAGTGACATTGCCATCATTTTGGCTGACCGTGATTACTTGACCCAGGCTACGTTTAGCCGCCTTAGCAATAGCTCCTGCTTTAACATCTGCGTTCGCCATCGCCTTTTCAATCACCTGAGCTTCAAAGGCAGAAGTATCTTCCACGGAAAAACGTGCATTTCCGATATTATTTGCCCCCGCCGCAGATGCAGCGTCTAGCAATTCACCAACCTTGGTCAGATCTCTATAGGACACTAACAGTGTATGATTCGCGTTGTATCCTTTCACTTGCTGTCCTTCTTTTTCGCTATAACTGTAGTTGGGTTGCACATAGAATTGGGTACTTTGAATATCCTTATCTGCGATTTTCCAAGTCCCCTTCAGTAGTGTAGTGATCTTTTGGATTTTAGCAGCATTTGTTTTTTGCGCTTCTTGCGCAGTTGTAGCCGTAGTATCCACACCGATGGACAAGTATACAATATCCGGCTTGATGGACAATTCACCTTTACCTACTACACTAACGACATTTTTCTGCACTTCATCTGCGTAAGCCTTTGCGGGACCTTGGAAGACTCCACTCATGCTAATCCCTCCAATCAACAAACTTCCTACGATCAACACTGAACCAATCTTTTTTACCAAACCTTTCATATTTGCCAGCCCCTTTCATCCTTTGTGATTTGTTATTATCCTCTAGACGAGTCTTTTTGGTAAATGTTGCACAGTTAAAATCTATTTTTTGGTATAAAAAAAAGCCCCTGGGGGCTTTTTAGTCATGCGATAAAAAGTCACTTCAAAAGATTATTGGTTCTCAAGCTCTTCTTTGCTGACGAGACTCGTCAAAGCGTTTACAGCTTGATCCGCGTCTGCACCATCCGCGCTGATATAGATCTCCGTGCCGGAACTGATCGCTAGGCTCATAATACCCATAATACTTTTGGCGTTTACTTTTTTATCGTCTTTTTCCACGAAAATCTCCGACGAAAACTTGTTAGCTTCTTGCACAAACAATGCTGCCGGTCGAGCGTGTAGCCCTGTCTTCAACCGAACAACTACCGGGTGCTTTGTCATGAAACGCTTACCCCCTAATTGAGTTCTCCCCAAAAATTTCACATTAATTTTATATTATTATATCATTATAACGTAAACCACACTAGAAAAAAAGTGACTAGCCGCCTCGAACCTTGTCCGCCAGTTCATCAATCTTACGAAGTCGATGATTTACTCCGGACTTACTAACCGTACCTTTCAGCATTTCACCAACCTCTTTAAGGTTGATATCCGGATGTGCCATTCGAATTTCTGCAACTTCCCGCAGTTTATCCGGTAAGCTCTCCAGACCTACTTCTCGCTGCAGCAGTTTGATATTCTCAATCTGCCGCACCGCGGCACTTATCGTTTTATTGAGATTCGCGGTCTCGCAGTTCACGATCCGATTCACGGAATTACGCATATCGCGCATAATTCTTACATCCTCAAATTTGAACAACGCTTGATGCGCCCCGATCAGACTTAAGAATTCGATAATCTTCTCGCCTTCTTTAATGTATAGAATGAACCCTTTTTTACGTTCAATGCAGCGTGCGTTTAGGTGAAATTCACCAGCCAGATCGACCAGCGCCTTACAATGCTCCTCATACATCGAGGAAATCTCCAAATGGTAAGAGGAACCCTCCGGATTATTAACGGATCCGCCCGCCAAAAAGGCACCCCGCAAATAAGCACGCTTACAGCAGTTATTCCCAACAATCTCTTTATCAATACCGTCGGTAAAAATAAATCCTTCGGACACAATTCTAAGATCATTTAAGATTTCCTGTACGCGACTAGGGATTCTAACGATATAAACGTTATTTTTCTTCAAACGCATTTTTTTACGCACGAGTAGCTCAATATGGACCTGGTAATATTTCTTAAGCAAAGAATATACCCGCCTTGCAATCGCGGCGTTCTCCGTCGAAATGTCGAGAATCACCTTTTTGCTTGAAAGCTGCACAGATCCATTCATACGGATAAGCGCTGACATTTCCGCCTTCTCACAACAGGGCTCACTCTCCACCATCGTCAGCTCTTTTTTTGTAAGGGCCGCAAAAGACAAGGGTCTCACCTCTTTCTGAAAATAAGTACGTCATTCATATATACAAGCATAAACGCCTTCGGCGTCCTTTTGAGGACGGTAAGCGTTTAAGCGAGAAATATAAGAAAGTATAGGTGTAAAACTTATATTTTCTTATATTTTAAGTTATACCCTAGGGTTTCTGTTTATCCAATCTTGCACAAGCTGATAGATATGATGACTAAGCTTATCGGTATCATGCCTTAAATAAGTTCGGAATAACACTAGCTTATCCGCTATAACTTTATATGCACTGCCTTCTAGTACATCCTTGTCGAGCTGTACCGGACGTGCACCCTTCTCAGCGTATTTCGACTGCACCTGCTCTGGAATTTCACCGTCATTCACAATAATATAATCAAATAAATGAATCCCAATATGATCATAAACGGCTTGTAGATGGTCATTTACAGTATAATTATCCGTTTCACCAGGCTGAGTCATTACATTGCAGACAAAAATTTTGATTGCATCAGAAGATACAACTGCTTCTGCTAGCTTCGGAACAAGTAGGTTCGGAAGAATGCTCGTATATAGACTACCTGGCCCCAAAAGAATTGCATCAGCATTTCGAATCGCTTCAAGTGCTTCAGGCAACGGCTCCACATCAGCAGGCTCCAAAGAAACCCGTTTAATGATTCCGCCTGCTTCCGGTATCTTAGATTCACCCGTGATAATCGTGCCGTCCGACATTTCTGCACGCAATACTACGGCATCCCCCGCAGCGGGTAATACCCGTCCACGAACAGCAAATAATCGGCTAAGCTCACGAACAGCTGTGACAAAATCGCCAGATATATCTGTAAGCGCGGCAAGAATTAAATTGCCAAGACTATGACCCGCCAAGCCTTCGCCCGTGTTGAAACGATATCTCATAATATCCGCCATGAGCGGCTCTACATCAGCCATAGCTGTTAATACGTTACGGATGTCCCCAGGAGGCGGCATTTGCAGTTCACTGCGCAAAATGCCCGAGCTTCCTCCATCATCTGCTACGGTAACTATAGCTGTAATATCTAGCGGCTTTTCTTTTAAGCCGCGAAGCATGACAGATAGCCCCGTGCCACCGCCCATAACGACGATACGTGGACGCTGTCTTTGTTCTTCAGCCACTATGGACCCCTTCTCTCATTAGTGCCGATCACGCTCGGAATCCCGATGACTAACGGCTACGGATTCCGTTTCGCTGACGCCCAGCATTTTGCCCAAATATTCAGAAATGGCTACTGAACGGTGTTTCCCGCCTGTACAGCCAATGCCGATAATAATCTGGGATTTACCTTCCCTACGATATTGCGGAATTAAGAAATGAAGCATATCGAGCAGTTTGGTCAGGAACACCTGTGTTTCAGGCCACTTCATTACATAGTCATAGACATCGCTGTCCTGACCTGTTTTTGGCCGCAGGTGATCCACATAATGTGGGTTAGGCAAAAAGCGAACATCGAAGACGAGGTCTGCATCAATAGGAATACCATACTTAAATCCGAACGATGTAATGTTGACGGAGAGTGTACTTTTTCCTAAATGCGAGAACCGAGAAACGATCTTCTCCTTGAGCTGCACTGGTTTCATACTGCTAGTATCCAGACATAATGTAGCTGAATTCTTTAATTCCTCAAGCATTTTACGTTCCAGCTTGATACCATCAAGCGGAAGTCCCTTAGGCGCTAGAGGATGATGACGCCGGCTTTCCTTGTAACGCTGCACAAGCACCGAATCCGTAGCATCCAAGAACAAGATTTCACAGCCAATGGTTGACTCATCTTTAATATAGGCTAGAGACTCGGACAAAGCAGTGAAGAATTCCCTACCGCGCAGGTCAATCACAAGCGCTACCTTGGCGATCTTACCCTTCGACTGCTCAATCAGTTCTGCAAACTTAGGGATCAGCACCGGCGGCAAATTATCGACACAGAAGAACCCTAGGTCTTCCAGACTCTGCACAGCAATTGTCTTACCCGCACCTGACATTCCGGTAATAATGATCAGGGTGGCTCCAGCCGTTGGAGTATTGTCCAATTCGGTCATTAAAGCGTCCCCTCCCTAAATTAGTATATGAATACTCCCTATCTTTTAAGAACGAAGCAGAAGACCTGCTGCACCCACAATACCTGCATCATTACCAAGCTCTGCAGGAATAATCGAAACACCAGTCTGAAGCGGAGCCGGTGCGAGCTTAGCAAACACACGACGAACTTCATCAAATAGAATATCTCCAGCCTTAGACACACCACCACCAATGATGAAGACCTCAGGGTTAAGCACGGCTGCAACAGAAGCCATAGATTTACCCAGGTAGTATGCTGCACGGTTTACTATGCGAATCGCTACTTCATCGCCAGCCTTAGCCGCATCAAAGACTTCCTTCGCAGCAATCTTCTCTACCATTGAGAGGGAAGTACGATCACCACGAGCTACTGCATCGTTAGCCATACGAATAATTCCTGTAGCGGAGGAAACGGTTTCCAGACATCCCATATTACCGCAACCACATTGAATGGCTTCCAAATCCGGCACTACAGTGATATGGCCAAGCTCACCTGCTAGACCTGCAAAACCTTGATAAATCTTTCCGTTAATAATGATTCCGCCACCAACACCTGTTCCTAGCGTATAGCAGACACAATTTTCAATCCCGCGTCCTGCACCACTCCAGGCTTCACCCAGTGCAGCCACGTTCGCATCATTGTCTATTTTGACAGGCTTGTTCCAGCGATCTTCCAAAATGGAGCGAATCGGCACATCTTTAAATCCTATGTTGGGCGCAAGGATAATGATTCCTTCACGAATATTTGTGAACCCTGCTACGCCCGCGCCTACACCTGCAAGCTGATCCCAAGAGTACGGGGAATCCTCCACAATTTGGCGTACATACTTCTCGATATTATCGATAACAGTATCGACACC
Source organism: Paenibacillus sp. FSL R5-0744 (assembly GCF_037972555.1). Taxonomy (NCBI): domain Bacteria; kingdom Bacillati; phylum Bacillota; class Bacilli; order Caryophanales; family Paenibacillaceae; genus Paenibacillus; species Paenibacillus sp. FSL R5-0744. The sequence goes on along the minus strand of NZ_CP150228.1, from coordinate 177,573 downwards.
TTCTGCAGTTCCTGTGGGTCCCTCATAAGTATGCAGTAGCGTTCCCTCAGCATTGCAGATTCCAACCTTAATTGCAGTTCCACCCAAATCCACGCCAACGTAGATATTCTCAGACATGTAACAAGCCACCTTTTTTTATACTAAAATAGTTAATCCTAAGTACCAACTATAATAGAAGCCCCCTCTGTGGTCAAGGAAAGACAACACACCCGGGAATTCCTTATTTTAATACTATACTCTATTATATTCTAAAAAGACCCCCTTACGACTATGTAAGAGAGTCTTCTGACTATATTATTATCTGGAAAATAACCTAAAACACCCATTTATTCTGACAAAATACGCTTTTGCCCCTCCAGTGCACGGATAGGTGCGATATTCTGTGTAAACTCCAGCGTACCCATATACCGACCAGTCTCGTCTCGGACGGCGAAATAACGGATATAGATAAATTTATCCTTGATGTTGATCCAGAAGTCCTCAGCATCCTTACGACCTGCCTTAAAATCTTCCAGAAGCTTCTCCACCACATGAACACTTTGAGGCGGATGACAGTTCTGTACCGTGCGGCCGATAACTGCCTTAGTTCGGGCAAAGATACGTTCCTTCCCGTGTGAAAAATATCGAACGACATCATTCTCATCAATGAATGTCAGATCTACTGGCAGGTGATTGAGTACTGTTTCGAGCTGATGCAATGACAACAGCCCTGTCTCAAAACGGATGAACCCTTCTTGCGGAGCGGCTCCCACTGCTTCACCCTGCAATGCTGCACCTTCCGGCTCTGCGGCACGTTCGGGTATCCACTCCTGCTCCGGCGCCGTTAGGCAGAATCCGATCTCATCGCTCTCCCGAGCGATTTTGACCCATTCGTCTTCCGTCAATTTATCCAGCGACATAGGCAATAAAATATTTTCTTCCTTAAAAATCATTTCATTAACTTCCTTGATGATCTCCGTAAGTTGAACACCAATATCTGCTGCATTTCCGCTGTAGCTGCTGAGCGCTGCTTTTGCCTCTTTAATCATACGACGGATATGATCATCCACGCCCCACATTACCTTGGTTGGTCCATAAATGCCGTATTTTTCAAGGTAAGGGAACAACAGATTTTCTTTTCGACTATAGTGTTTATCTAGATCCAGCAGTAAGCTAAGATCCTCCAGCAGCTTAAAGATCAGCTCCTCGCTGTCATTCTTCTGGAATTTGGTAGCATGCAAATCTAAACGGAAGTTCACAAGTCTTTCAATCTCACGGTTTTCTAGCTTGAAGGTGTGGACTGGGTGGCCGGGTTGTTCTTCAGGCTTTGAGGAACGGTGAATTTGCTCAATAGAGCCTTTGAATATTGCTGTATGCACCGAACAAAGCCGCTGTACCTCGGATACTGGAATTCCCTCTTCAGTCATTAACGAATGCTCCATTGCAGAGATTTCCGCAACAGTAACATCACCTACAGCTTCCTCGAAGCGTGCCTTAACCTCTTCAACACTTTTGCCTGCATGCAGTTCTTTAATAATCTCCTTGAGCATGGCTTGGCGACGAGTTTGCTCCGGTACATCAAACTCGCGGTTATTTATCAATTCACTCATTATTGATCTCTCCTTAATGAAAATTTTGATGATAGATTCCTTTATTTCATAATCTCGAAGCCGTGTCGTTCAAATGCTAACTTCACGGTATCGAGATCCATTTTCTTCAGCTTGATTCCTTTGGATAAGGTCATGAAACGGCCAGCGGTCTGCAGCATACCTGGCTTAGCAATGTCCTTAAAGCCCAGCTCTACCATAATCTCAACGACCTCCGGATGCCGGGATACCATCTCGAAGATAGACTCATCCATTCGCAGCATTTTTTCCATTGGACTCTTCTCCTTTATATGAGAACTATTCTCAACAACAGATTAGCATAGGCCGTACAAAGCAATAGTGATTGCAATCACTAAATCAGAAGAAAGCAAGGACCGTTCTTTTAAAGATGGATTATGAATAATGTGAAATTAAAAAAACTGCCCCCTACGCTAAATAGCATAAGGGACAGTCTAATTCGTAATAAATTATTTATTATAGCGTTACTCCTGTTTTAAATATGGATATCTCGCGGAAGTTATTCTTCTCGTTATTTACCCATTCCCCACTAGCCACGCTGATAATGTAGTTAATGAAGTCACGCAGAACCTCATCTGGAGAACCATCTTCAACCAACACACCTGCGTTAAAATCGATCCAGTGACGTTTGCCTTCATACAATGGGGTATTGGTAGACACCTTCATTGTTGGCACGAATGTACCAAAAGGCGTCCCCCGTCCGGTCGTAAAGATCACCAATTGGCAGCCAGCAGCAGCCAGAGCCGACGAAGCCACTAGGTCATTGCCCGGCGCGTTAAGAAGATTTAAGCCTTTGTTAGTGATAAGCTCTCCGTACTTGAGTACATCCATTACCGTGGAATTACCGGATTTTTGAGTGCAACCCAGCGATTTATCCTCAAGCGTAGTAATTCCTCCGGCTTTATTGCCTGGCGAAGGATTTTCATATACCGGCTGTTTATAGTCCATGAAATACTGCTTAAAGTCATTGATGAGATCAACAATTTTGTGGAAAATAGCTTCGTCTGCAGCACGTTCCATCAGAATCTTTTCGGCGCCAAACATTTCAGGTACTTCAGTGAGTACAGTTGTGCCGCCTTGGGCAGCCATATAGTCAGACAGACGTCCAAGAAGCGGATTCGCTGTAATCCCGGACAGGCCATCCGAGCCTCCACACTTCAGACCAATCTTCAGCTCAGAGAGTGCGACTTCTTCCCGATGATCGCCCTGTACGTTATTGTAGAGTTCCTTCAGCAGCTTTACGCCTTCTTCAATCTCGTTTCCAACCTCTTGGGAGACAAGAAAACGCACTCGATCGTCATCGTAACTACCCAGCATGTCTTTAAAAATATGCAAATTGTTATTCTCACAACCTAGTCCGAGCACAAGAACGGCGCCCGCATTTGGATGCTTAACCGCGTTAGCAAGTATTGTACGGGTATTGTCATGATCATCACCCAGCTGGGAGCAACCATAGTTATGCTTCAGTACGAGCACGTTATCGAACGGAGCGATATCACCAACCTCTGCCTTAAAAATATTGATGATCTGCTCCGCCACTCCATTCACACAACCAACCGTTGGGACGATCCACAGCTCATTACGAATGCCTACAGATCCGTCAAAGCGACGATACCCCTTAAAGGTCAAATTCTCTACTTTAAAAGGATTGGGGGTCAGCTTCTGCTCAAAAGTATATTCCTCAACCCCTGTTAGGTTTGTCTTCGTATTATGGGTATGCACCCACTGGCCCGGCACGATAGGCGCTTTAGCATGACCGATGGGATAACCATACTTTAATACATTCTCGCCTTCGCTAATGCTGGTTAGTGCAATTTTATGACCTCTAGCAATATCTTCCGTAATTTTAATCTCTTTTGAACCAATCACAATGGTGTCGCCAGCTTGATAGTCTTTAAGTGCAACTGCCACGTTATCAGCCTCGTTGATCTGCAGTACCTCTTTCATAGTCTTAATCATGTCGTTATCCACCTCCTGTGTATTAGTTGTGAGCAGGTCTCTTCACGTACGCTTGCAGCACTTGCTTCATACCTGTTCTCTCAATCGCAATGAGCCCTTCTGTCACCTTGTCAGTAAGACCAGCCACTTCATTCAGATCACAGCCCCAGCGGTTTGTCGCTGCTAATACCTCGACAGCCAGTGCGCGTAACCCAGTGTCTGTGCCATCCCATCCTCCCCACAAGGAGGCGAACCATTCCAAAATATCCGCATCGTCCGCCAGCTGAATCTCTTCTTCCCCTCTACGTCCTTTATAGAAGGCAATTAATGCACTCAATGAGAAAACAAGCTTCTCGGGTAATTGTCCTTTGGACTCTACATATTGCAGTAAAGAAGGCAGATCTCTTGTCTTAAATTTCGAGATAGAATTAAGGGAGATGCTCATCAAGTAATGCTGCACATAAGGGTTCAGGAACCTTTCCAATACCGCGTCTGCAAAAGAATTCAATTCCTCTGCCGGCAGATCCAGCGTTGGAATGATCTCATCGTAGATTAAGGACTTCACGTACGCCCCAACCTCTTCGTGTTCAATAGCCTCGGCAACCGTATCAATACCGTACAAATACGCTACTGGTGTCATAGCTGTATGAGCTCCGTTTAAAATCCTCACTTTACGAGTGCGATAAGGGGCCATATCATCCACCACCAGCACATTAAGACCTGCTAGTTCAGCCGGGAACTCCTTTTTAATCCACTGCGGTCCTTCAATCACCCAAAGATGGAATTGCTCGCCGACAACGACCAGCTTATCCTCATAGCCCAATTCTTCCGTAATCTCAGCGATGGTGTCTCTTGGATATCCAGGAACGATGCGATCTACCAAACTACAGCAGAAGGTGTTGGCTTCATTCATCCAGTTTACAAAGCCCTCTCCCAGATTCCACAGGTCAGCATATTTCAAAATAACCTTCTTAAGCTCATCCCCATTTCGGTCAATCAGCTCGCACGGAATGATGATAAAACCTTTAGAAGCATCACCGTTAAAAAATTCAAAACGCTTATACAATAAGGCCGTCAGTTTACCTGGAAAACTGCTCTGCGGAGCATCGGTTAACTTGTCGCCTGCTTCAAAAGCAATTCCCGCCTCAGTGGTGTTGGACACGATAAAGCGCAGCTCTGGATTCTCGGCAAGCTTCATATACTCCTCATGCTGGGCAAAAGGATTAAGCGTTCGTGTAATACAGTTGATGACCTCATGTTCTTTTACCGCTGCTCCATCTTTGATTCCTTGGAGATAAAGCGTATATAAACCGTTCTGAGCATTTAGCATTTCTGCAAGTCCGTTGCCCAGCGGTTGTACAACCACCACGCCACCATTGAAATCCGTTTTTTGATTCATGGTATGAATCTGCCAATCTACAAAAGCGCGCATGAAATTGCCTTCTCCAAATTGCAGAACCTTCTCAGGATATTGCTTGTAAGCTCTCCAACTATCACTATTTAATCTGTTCATATAAACGCCTCCTATTTATAAATGCACACGTAAAACTAATTAAATATACTTTATAAGACAATATTTTTATTACTATTTTATTAATTTATGCACACGTGAAAATTTTAGCTCAAAATCCTTCACAAGTGAAAGGATCATGCTGCTATGCGCAGCTTTTTGCTTCTACAGTTTCCTAACCGATTCTCTCGCAATAAACTTCGTATCAATGGAGGTTAGCCCGTCATTCTCCAAAGGTTCTTTAATTAAGCTTAGCAGCTTGCGGGCTCCTTGCTCGCTGATCTTCTCAATAGGACGTTTAACTGTGGTAAGCGAAGGATTCGCAAAGAGCGAAAATCCAATATCATCAAAACCAACAATAGAAACATCGTTCGGCACCTGCAGCCCGCGCTCAAACACAGCTTTCATAGCCCCGATCGCCATATCGTCATTGGAACAGAATACTGCCGTCGGCGGTTTTTCCAAATCTAGCAGCTTGCCCATCGCCTCATATCCACTTTGCATATCGTAATTACCATTTCTCATATAATCGTTACGAACAGGGATATTATGGTCAATCAAAGCTTTTATAAAACCGTCTCTGCGTTCCTGCGTGGATTTAAAGCCCTCAACACCTTCAATGATCGCAATGTCTTGATGCCCGGACTCAATCAGGTGTTTGCCTGCATGATAAGCGCCTTCCCGGTCATTCGAGATGATATTAATAATGGAGCGATCATCTATCTGCCGATTCAGCACAACGATTGGAATGCCTTGCTGGACAACATGGTAAATGAATTTATTATCTGCTTCACTCTGGCTCATTAGAATAATTCCATCAAAGCGTTTGTGATGAATAGAGGAATAGTCCGCATAATCGTCGATCCCACGGATGAACAGATTATACTCTACATCTATGACACTATTTACACCACGAATCGTATCAGAGAAGAAACCAGACGTGGTGCCGTTGGCGATACTCGTGAAGAACAAGCCAATGGTGTATGACCGCTGCATCACAAGGCTTTTGGCATTGTAATTGGGGACATAACCCACTTGCGCAGCGATCTCGGCAATTTTTTTACGTGTAACTTCTTTAATTAGGGGACTGTTGTTAAGTGCTCTTGATACAGTTGTATGTGAAACATTCGCCAGTTTGGCGATATCCTTGATTGTAGGTGCCATGGGTCAACCTTCCTTATCAAACGGGTTTGGCTCTTCCATGTAAGGATATCATAACGATTACCTAGTCACCAATGCCTGTTTCGAGAAATTGAAATAATGATCAGCGTTATTGTAACAGATATTCTCAATCATACTACCCAGTAGCTCCATATCCTCCGGAGCTTCTCCATTCTCTACCCAAGAGCCTACAAGATCACATAGGATTCTTCTAAAATACTCATGTCTGGTATATGATAAAAAACTTCTGGAGTCTGTTAGCATCCCGACAAACTGGCTAAGCACACCGAGGTTAGCAAGCGTCTTCATCTGTTCCAGCATGCCATCCTTATTGTCATTGAACCACCATGCCGTTCCGAATTGAATTTTCCCTAGAATACCGCCCCCTTGGAAGCAGCCCATTAAACCAGCAATGACATGATTATCATTAGGGTTCAGTGAGTACAAAATGGTCTTAGGCAGCGCATTCTCACGGTCCAGCGCATCTAACAGACCTGCCAGCGGTTTAGCAATCACGCCATCATTAATCGAATCATAGCCGGTATCAGGGCCGAGGCGCCCGAACATTACACTGTTATTATTACGCAGCGCATGGATATGGAATTGCATGGCCCAATCCAGCTCGCTATATAATTTCCCGAGGAACACAAGGGTGAACCCTTTATATTTCTTTTCTTCACTCTCACTTACAACGCCTTCACGAAGAGCTTTGTTGAATATAGCCGTAGCTTCCTCCAAGGTAGCAGGCTCAAACATTACTGCATCCAAAGCATGATCGGATACACGGCCCGCTCTGGCATGGAAGAATCTCACTCTGCTCTCCAATGCTTCTAGAAACTGACCATAATTCTCAACATCCATTCCTGAGACTTCGCTTAGCTGGGCTACCCAAGGCTTGAAGGTAGGACGATTAATCTCAAGGGCTTTATCTGGACGAAACCCCGGAACTACGCTGGCATCGAATCCACTCAAGCTACTGATTTTTTCATGATATTCCAGAGAATCTACTGGGTCATCGGTGGTGCATACAACAGTTACTTTCGATTTAACAATTAGATCTCTTGCTCCATATCCTTCACCTTGCAACTGTCTGTTCACTTCATCCCAAATCTTCGGAGCATTAGCCTCATTTAGCAAATCATATACTCCAAAGAAACGCTGCAACTCAAGATGTGTCCAATGATAGAGCGGATTCCCGATAATCTTAGGAACGGTTCTAGACCATGCCAAGAACTTTTCATAGTCACTAGCATCACCAGTAATGAACTTCTCCTCTACACCATTTGCCCGCATCACTCTCCATTTGTAATGGTCGCCATACAGCCAAGCTTCGGTAATATTGTTGAACGTCTTGTTCTCATAGATCTCTTGAGGACTGAGGTGGCAATGATAGTCGATAATAGGCATATCTTTCGCATGATTATGAAACAGCTTAATGGCGGTCTCGCTCGACAACAGGAAGTTCTCATCCATGAATTTTTTGCTCATGAGGTTTGCTGCTCTCCTTTATAATCATAATGGAAGTTACAATTAGTTTAACGTGAACATTTTTCAGATTATGATATTTTAACTTATTTATTTCTTTAAATTATAATAATTTGGTTGCTAAATATGTTCGGATTGTTCACGTTAACATTATCTCTTATTGTAAACGTATTTTTAAAATGCGCAAGCCCTTTTCGAAAGACATTGTTACAGTTATTTTAACAGCACCCAGCTTCCTGCTACAAAAAAAGCAGGCGCCCCTTTAAGATAAGGATCACCTGCTTGAATTCATTCCGATTAAATTTAGTTATATTAACTACCCAAGTTTTCGCTCCAGTCATGTACCATTGTGCCCTCAAGATATTTCTCAGCGTCCATTGCTGCCATACAGCCAGTCCCTGCTGCGGAGATCGCTTGACGGTAACGGGTATCCTGTACGTCGCCGCAAGCGAATACACCCGGAATGTTCGTCTCGGTAGTACCTGGATTTACTACAATATAACCATTGGTATCGGTCGTAATCTGACCGCCCAAGAATCCGGTATTCGGCGTATGACCAATAGCGACAAACACACCGTCCGCTTCGATGAGTTCTTCAAGCCCTGTATCATTGTTTCGAACCGTCAGTCCCTTAACTCCAGACTCGCCGGTTGTTACTTCAAGCGGTGTACGGTTAAGTGCCCACACAACCTTACTGTTATCGCGTGCGCGGTCCTGCATAATTTTTGAAGCTCTGAGCTCATCACGACGATGAACCACGGTTACGCTAGAAGCAAATCTTGTTAAGAAGCTGGCTTCCTCCATCGCAGAGTCTCCACCACCGACCACGATAATCTTCTTGTTCCGGAAAAAGAAGCCATCACAAGTAGCGCAAGTGCTGACCCCACGGCCCACATTCTCCTGCTCCCCTGGTATTCCTAAATATCTGGCAGAAGCACCGGTAGAGATAATTACAGACTCTGCCTCTAATACACCCAAACCATCTACTGTCACTTTAAATGGACGCTGTGAAAAATCCACTGAATCCACCCAACCATTCTTGAATTCAGCACCAAAACGTTCAGCCTGCTTCCGCATGTTGTCCATTAAATCCGGGCCAAGAATCCCTTCGGGAAAACCTGGAAAGTTCTCCACTTCCGTTGTCGTTGTCAGTTGTCCACCTGGCTGCATCCCTTCAATTACAAGTGGGTTAAGGTTGGCACGTGCCAAATAAATAGCAGCAGTAAGCCCGGCCGGGCCTGTTCCGATTACAATCGTTTTGTACATAACAGTGGCCTCCTCACAATAGGGTTTATGCATCAAGAATTTAGATATTTTCAGTAAACGGGGGAAGACTGTCGCTCACACTTCCCTGAAAACTACATTCATCATCGATACGCCGAGCATAACGACTGACCATCGACACGGATACGTCATAACGCTGAGCTACCTCGCGGTAGGTGACTGGAAGGTTATGCATTTTTGCGATCAGATATTCCAAGGCAGCACACCAGCCTTCCGTTTGACGGATAAAAGGAACATCTGGATATATGCTACTCACGAATTGCTTCCAAAGTAATTCAGCATCTTTTTTCTGAACGGCATCAAATCTCCGGTCCATCATACTTACCGTCTGGTCGATGACTTTTTGCCAATCTTCTCTCCATTCTGGCAATCCCTTCAGACGCGCATTAGAAGTTTCTTTGGCTTCCTGAAGTACATTTTCCTCCGGAACACTACCAATCAGTCGCTGCAGGCTCAGAAGCGCAGCTTCCTGCAGCTTTTCTTCCTGCAATGGCTGTTGCTTCAGAAGTCCTTGTAGAATCTCGGACATTTCTTCATCCTCAATCCAGCGCAGAGCTTCCGTAACCTGAAGCTTCGTATTGGCATCACCGTAGCGAAGTGCCCAGAAGAAGGAAGATCGAAGCAGTGGATTATTCCGCACCTCTTCAGCAAAGCTGCCTTTGTTGTCTTTCCACAGCTTCAGCTGCTCTTGAAAGGGGAGCTGATAGTTGTAACTGATTGGAGACAACGCCTTGCCTTCCCCCTGCGCTTGCTGCAGTTGGGCCAGAAAAAATCTCGGCACAGCCGATTCCGGATCCAGCTTAGCAGCTTTTTGCCAGCAACGCTGAGCCTCTGCATAGAGACCGCTATTACTTGCTGCTGCCGCACAGTAATGGTACAAACTGGCGTCACCGCCGACTTCCTCATCTTTCAGCAGGCGCCGAAAATGACCATAGGCGGTTCTATGCCGTCCCAGAATCCCCATCGTAGTGGCCATCTTGAATAAATGCTCCTGGTGAAAAGGAATAGTCGTCTCTAGCAGACGTAATAATCCAGCCAGTTGCCCGCGGTCACCTTCATACTGCAAAAAGATCGCCAAGTTACAAAGTGCGTGCAAATTCCCAGAGTCCTGTTCAAGCACCCGCATAATGCATTCTTTGGCTTTGGTAAAACGACCCATATAGAAATACGCAAGGGCTAGGTTGTTATGCGCCGCCAAGAAGTCTGGCGTATTGCTCACAATCTCTTCAAGCAAAGTTACGGCTTGTGTAAACTTGCCTTCCTCCAACAGCGCTCGGGCCCGCTCATGCTCTATTACCCCTTCCCGGCTTCTAATCCGGATAAGTGGTGCAGGACGATCGAGCTCATATTGCAGAAGTTCCATCAACTCTTCCGATTCGGCCAGAAATTCACCGTTCACATCTTCTTCGAGATAAGTAACAAGTGAGCGTTCTGCCTCCTCATAGCTTTCCATATTGGCGAAGTTGTTAGCCATATAGAAATAACATTCCGTCATTCCAGGATCAATATTCTCCAGCACATGGGTCAAAATGTCGTTAGACGCCTCATAATTACCCATCTCTGATAATACGCCTGCTACGTTACAATGATTTACCGGGTTCTCCGGTTCGTACTCTACAGCTTTGCGAAAATTCTTTAATGCCTTATCATATTGAAAGCGATCCAAGGACCGAACGGCTCTTTCAAAGAAAAAATTGGCATTCAGAGTGACAGGAATAACATTACCATTCTCCTCATACTCTGAAGTTCTCTCCATCATGGAAGCAAGGCACCCCCTTAATAAGAAGCTTCCTTTTATACTAACGAAAAAATAGGAGGACGGCGCCCAATGGGGTATACCGGAGCTCCAAACTTAATCGCTATTCCGTTCCCTTTATGGGTGCGGCTATCTTCACACAGTATACCACATGTGACCGCGAGATTCTCAAGTTGAGAAAGACTCTACCACTCCACAAACAGCAACTTTTTCACGTAAAAACAAGCATAAACGCTTTCAGCGTCCTTATAAGGACGGTAAGCGTATATGCGAGAAATATAAGACATAAAGTATGGCGTGAAACTTATACTTTCTTATATTTAAAAAAAGACGGGGAATTAAATTCCCGCGTCTCTGAAAAGCTTATCGATCGAACCGCCCTCAAGAATAATACGTGTAGCTTGTGCAAGCATCGGTGCCACCGATAATACCGTAAACCGACTTGAATGATCATCTGGCAGCGCAATAGAGTCCGTAATGACCACTTCCTGAACAGAGGGATGGTCAAGCCGCTGCAGCGCAGGTCCTGAGAACAATCCATGCGTTGCACAGACGATACTGTCCTTCGCACCTCTCTCTTTCAGACCCTCAACCACATTCACGATGGTAGTCCCTGTATCAATAAGGTCCTCGATAATAATCGGTGTACGTCCCTCGACATCACCAATGACATGAGTGATTACAGATTCATTATGGGCTGGACGCTTCTTGATCATAATGGCAAAAGGTGAATCCAGCTTATTTGCCAGCTTCTCAGCCATAGATGCACGTCCGGCATCCGGAGAAACAATGACCAAATCAGACATAGCCTTGGCCTTCAAATGGCTGCTGATCAAATCGAGAGCAGTCAGATGATCGACCGGAATGTTGAAAAATCCTTGAATTGCCGCTGCATGCAAATCGATAGTGATTACACGGGTTGCGCCCGCGGTCGTAAGTACATCAGCTACCATCTTAGCCGAGATCGGTTCACGAGGTGCAGACTTACGTTCCTGTCGAGCGTATCCATAATACGGCACAATAATGTTAACTGTACGTGCTGATGCCCGTTTAGCAGCATCTATCATCACGAGCAGTTCCACGAACATCTCATTAATGGGATGGGATAGGGATTGCACCAAAAATACGTCGCAGTTCCGGATGCTCTCTTCGTAATGCACGTAAATCTCGCCGCTCATGAAACGGGTCAGCTTAATCTGCCCCAATTCAACACCAAGTCGCTCTGCAATATCTGCCGCCAGCTTTGGATTCGACGAACCGGAAAAAATACGTAATTGTTGATGATGCATAATACCCTCCTGCGGATTATAAATTATAGTTTGAACGGAACAGTGGTACGACGGCGTCCCTCAAATACAGCCAGCTCACGGAAGCCTGTGTGCCAAAGCATGCTACGTGCCTCTTGCAAGCCGTCACCAAGCTTGGCAGGGTCATGTGCATCCGAGCCGAGCGTAAGCGGTATACCGAGCTTAAAAGCCTCCTGTAGCAGATGTTCCGCCGGGAACATCTCAGCACATGGCTTGGTAAGTCCTGAAGCATTCAGCTCCATGGTAATTCCGCTATCCGCTATAACCTTTAAGGTTTCCAGCTCCAGCATTCTCACCTCTGCTTTACCTTCTGGTGTCTGAGGACCATAGCCGAACCGTTTAATAACATCCATATGTCCTATAATATCATATAATCCTGATAACGCCGACTTCTTTACAGCATCATAATAAAGGCGATATACCTCTAGTTCATCCTTGCCTTCCCAGCCATCAACCTGTCGATAATCTGTGATATCCCACTCCCCGAGAAAATGCACAGAGCCTATAAGATAATCCCATGGGTAAGGAGATAAAATCTCACGAATTTGATCCTCGTAGCCTTCAATATAATCTGCTTCCAGCCCTACCCGCAGGTCTATGACTCCGCGGTAGCGTTCCTTCAGCGTCAGGCATTCCTCCACATAACGAGGCAGTTCAGCCATTGGCATGGCCATTTCAGGATAATAGCTAGCGGGATCAACATGGATGAGCGGCAAGTGGTCGGATAACCCTAGCTGCTGAAGACCAAGCTGTATCCCACGCTGCACATACTCCTCAAGCTTGCCCACGGCATGACCGCAGCGCTCATGATGCGTGTGGTAATCGATATGCATCCGTCAGTTCCCTCCCTAGTACTGGTCCCGGCGTGGGCGCTCGTGGCGGGTACTCAACTCTTCCATGATTTCATCCAGCGGAAGCTTGCGCTCTTGTAGCAGTACTAGTAAGTGGTAGATCAGATCACTAACTTCAAGACGCAGCTCGGCATTATCTTTATTTTTGGCGGCAATAATCGTTTCAGAGGCTTCTTCGCCTACCTTCTTAAGGATCTTATCGACACCTTTATCGAACAAATAAGTTGTATACGCGCCTTCCGGACGCTCTACTTCCCGCTCAGCAATCACGCGCTCCAGCTCGCCAAGAACAGCAAAACGCTCACCATCCGTAAGGCTAGTAGCTACCGATTTCTGAGCTTCCTCGGCTTGGTTATTCAAAGGAATGTCACGGAAAAAGCATGATGTAGCTCCAGTATGGCAAGCTGGTCCTTCAGGGACAACCTTCACGAGCAGTGTATCACTATCGCAATCATAGGATATGGAAGTAATCGCTTGTGTATTGCCTGAGGTTCCACCTTTGTGCCAAAGCTCGCTGCGTGAGCGGCTCCAGAACCAGGTCTGGCCACTTTCCAACGAGAGCTGCAACGATTCCGAATTCATATAAGCAACCATCAAAACTTCTAGTGTGTTAGCATCCTGCACAACGGTAGGCACCAACCCCGCTTCATTCCAGCGAATGCCGGCCAGCGCTTCTTTTTGGCTAATGGATGTATTCTTTTCTATTTCGCTCATCGGATCTCTACCCCTTTTTGCTTCAAGTCAGCCTTTAAGTCGTTAATGGCAATCTCTTTATAGTGAAAAATGGTCGCCGCCAGTCCCGCATCGGCTTTCCCTTCCGTAAATACATCGTAAAAATGATCCTTCTTCCCAGCGCCGCCAGAAGCAATCACAGGAATACTAAGTAAATCGCTTACTGCTGAGGTCAGCTTCAGGTCGAAGCCATCTTTCGTCCCATCTGCATCCATACTTGTGAGCAAAATTTCACCTGCACCCAGCTTTTCAGCTTCCTTGGCCCAGGTCAGAGCACGGATGCCAGTGGGCTTGCGACCACCATGCGTATACACTTCCCATTCACCAAATGCCTCGTTATATTTAGCATCTATTGCTACCACAATACATTGAGAGCCAAAACGGCGTGCACCTTCCAAAATTAACTGTGGATTAGTGATAGCAGCCGTATTAATGCCGATTTTGTCTGCACCTGCACGAAGAATCCGCTTCATATCATCAGGTGTAGAGATCCCGCCACCCACTGTAAAAGGAATGGCGATTTCACCTGCGGTCTGCCGCACAACCTCAATCATGGTCGCCCGGCCTTCTACGGAAGCCGATATATCGAGAAACACAAGCTCATCTGCACCCTCACGGTCATACAGCGCCGCCAGCTCTACCGGATCTCCGGCATCACGCAGATTCACAAAGTTAACGCCTTTGACTACCCGTCCGTCCTTAACGTCAAGACAGGGGATGATACGTTTTGCTAACATAATAAATCCCTCCTTTATTGCAAAGGCTTTTTCGATCCCCTAAATCCCGCTCCACTCACTCTATAATCACTTTGTTCCCACGATTCTTGCTCCTAGCAGGACGACGGGCTCGCGACAACCGCAAGACCACATTCATATAGGCGGCCTGTGGGCTTACGCTCATGATATAATCGGTTCATTTAATTGCACAATGTGCAGTTATTTCACCGTCCATCCAGCAAACTAGGCATTTAACTGCATTTCGTACAATTAAATCTGGGAATGAACTTAAATATAAGCTCAACTCTCATTTATAGCTGCACGAAATACAATTAAATTAGCAAACACGCTCATAATTGGAATAATAGTTGTATGAAGTACACTTATATCATCTATCAGAGGAATAATGTCAAACCCGGCGCCTAATTAACTTATTGCAGCAGATTCCAAATCAGGCTTTAGCTGAAACCACCTTAGTCGCTCAATAGTTTAGTGAATTATTAACCTAGTTCAAGGTTCTATTGCACTCTGTACAATAGAATCAACCTCAAACAATCTAATTGTGCCGTCTGTTGCATTTCGTGCAATAGATTCCTGAGAAATCCACAAAAATAAGAGCTTTGAACTGTTTGGATTGTACAAAGTGCAGTCAGATAAGCATTCAGCTTCTTTAAGCAGCTTTCTATTGCACAAAATGCAACCAGCACCCCTAAATGAGACTTTTCACAGAGTAAGAACGAGTTAATTAGTCAGGTTCGTCAACTAACGCACATACTCAGCACTACTTCTGCCCGAGCGCCTGCAAAGCTTTGGAAAGATCAATATTGCCCGTGTACAACGCCTTGCCAACAATAGCTCCACCCACACCACTGCCGCTATGCACGTTTAGACGTAACAGATCATCAAGACTGGTGACTCCGCCGGAGGCGATCACCGTTTTACCGCTGACCTTCGCCATGGACACAATGCCCTCCACGTTCGGACCCTGCATCATCCCGTCGCGGGAGATGTCGGTGTAAATGAACGTCTCGGCTCCTTTTGCAGCCAATTCCTTAGCCAGATCCTCAGCACGTACTTCAGAGGTGTTCAACCAGCCGTGTGTCGCAACATAACCGTTGCGCGCATCAATGCCGATAGCTACTTTATCACTGTATTTAGCCAATACCGCTTCGGTAAAAGCATGATCGTTAATCGCAGCAGTTCCGATAATAACCCGACTAACGCCAAGCCCAAGCAATTTTTCCACGTCCGCAAGATTACGAAGGCCACCGCCCACCTGAACAGGCACATTAGCATTAGCAGCAATAGCGCCGATAATCGCATCATTCACAGGATGACCTGCTTTCGCGCCATCTAAGTCCACCAAATGAATGAACTTTCCGCCTTGCTCTTCCCATGATTTTGCCACCTCCAGTGGGCTATCATTGTATATCGTTTCCTGACTGTAATCCCCTTGTTGCAGCCTGACACATTTTCCATCCCGGATATCAATCGCCGGATATACAATAAAAGAAGACATTTGGCGCTCCCCACTTTCGTTACATTATATTTATAGCGCAGCTTACGCCCGCTCTCCCTTTAATTTCAAAAAATTCCCCAGCAGCTTGATTCCCAGCTCCCCACTTTTTTCAGGATGGAACTGCATTCCGAACACATTATCTTGCCCCACAATAGCTGTGACTGGGTAACCATAATCGGTGACAGCCAGCAGATCACTCTCATTCGCTACAAGCGCGTGATAAGAGTGCACAAAGTACACATGACCCTCATCAAGATCTGCAAAAAGCGGACTTTGCGGCTGCCTAAAGCTCAGCTTGTTCCAACCCATATGCGGTACCTTATAGCCATCTCTAGGAGCAAAACGCACCACCGAGCCTGAGAGAATATCAAGTCCCTCATGGCTGCCATGCTCTTCACTGCTGCTAAACAGTAGTTGCATACCAAGACAGATTCCTAGCAGCGGCTGGGTTCCGGCAGCTACCTGTTTGACCACACGATCCAAACCACTTTCCCGCAGCTGCTCCATCGCATCGCCAAATGCACCGACACCAGGCAGAATGACACTATCAGCAGCGAGAATTTGCTCGGCTTCCCCCGTCACTACACACTCATAACCGAGACGTTCTACCGCCTTGCTCACACTGTGCAGGTTGCCCATGCCATAATCGACGATTGCAACAGTCATGCTACAGCACTCCCTTCGTAGAAGGCACACCCTTCACACGTGGATCAATCAGTGTCGCTTCATCGAGTGCCCGTCCGAGCGCCTTGAATACAGCCTCAATCATGTGATGTGTGTTAGAACCGTAGTGTACGATCACATGCAGCGTAATCCGAGCTTCCAGTGCGAACTTCCATAAGAATTCCTGAACAAGCTCCGTCGAAAAGCTGCCCACCTGCTGTGAAGGATACGTTGCACGATATTCAAAGTGTGGGCGATTGCTGATATCGATCACAACCTGCGCCAACGCCTCATCCATCGGTACAAAAACACTCGCATAACGTTTGATTCCCTTTTTATCACCAAGTGCTTCGTGCAGCGCTTGACCTAGGCAGATCCCGATGTCTTCAACCGTGTGGTGATCATCAATTTCGATATCTCCTCGCGCCTGTACTGACAGGTCAAACTGGCCGTGCTTCGTAAATAGGTCCAGCATATGATTCAGAAAAGGAACATCCGTCTCCAGCTCAGAAACTCCACTTCCATCTACGTTAAGAGACAGCTTGATATCCGTCTCGTTTGTTTTACGGCTTAATCCTGCTTGGCGCAAGGCCTGTTCATTATTGTTCTCCATATCCGTCTCCACCTTTTCCTTCGTTCTTGAGTCGAATCTCAATGGCTCGTGCGTGGCCTTCTAACCCTTCGCGACGCGCCAGCTCTATAATGGTCTTTCCATCCCGCAGAAGGGCTTCTTTACTGTAATAGATCAGACTTGATTTCTTTATAAAATCATCCACATCCACTGGCGATGAGAAGCGTGCCGTACCATTGGTCGGGATAATATGATTCGGTCCGGCAAAATAGTCGCCCACAGGCTCCGAGCTATACGCTCCCAGGAAGATCGCCCCCGCATTCTCGATGCTGCCCACAAGGTCCATTGGATCCTCGACAACAATCTCTAGGTGCTCTGGTGCCAACCGATTCACTACGGAGATTCCCTCCTCCATAGATTCCACAACAATGATCGCCCCGTAATTTTCTACGGATGAACGGGCGATCGCCTGTCGCGGCAGCTCCTGTAGCTGACGCTCCACTTCAGCAGCCACGCTATCCGCCAAGCTCTGCGATGGCGTGACTAGAATCGCCGAGGCCATCTCGTCATGCTCGGCCTGCGAGAGCAGATCCGCTGCGACATAGGCCGGCTCAGCGGTCTCATCTGCGAGCACGACAATTTCGCTTGGTCCCGCGATACTGTCGATGTCCACGGCACCATATACCTCGCGTTTTGCTAGCGCAACGTATATATTGCCGGGCCCACATATCTTATCTACCGGCGCTATGCTCTCCGTCCCAAAAGCCAAAGCAGCTACCGCCTGCGCTCCGCCCACACGGTAGATTTCATTCACCCCTGCTTCTGCAGCAGCAACCAGGATGTAAGGATCAATCCCTTCTTTGCCGCCGGTGGATGGCGGGGTTACCATAACGATCTCCGGCACGCCTGCGATCTGTGCAGGGATCACGTTCATCAGCACCGAGGAAGGATAAGCTGCCTTACCACCAGGAACATATACCCCTACCCGCTTCAGCGGACGAATAATCTGTCCCAGAATCGTGCCATCGGGCTGAAGATCCATCCACGAATTCCGTTTCTGTCTAGCATGAAAAGCCCGGATATTTGCTGCAGCCGCTTGAATAGCGGATACGAAAGATTCTTCTACCCGGCCATACGCCGCCTGAAGCTCTTCCGGCGTTACCCGCAGCTGATTCGGCGTGAGCGTGACCCGATCAAATTGCTCCGTGTAGCGAAGAAGCGCCGTGTCTCCTTCTTTTTTAATCGCGAATACAATTTCCTTTACCGCCTGATTTTGCTCTGGCGTTCCATACTCGACTTCTCGCTCTAGCTTAAAATCCTTGCTCGATACAACCTTCATCGCCGGTTCCTCCCTTTACCCCTTAACATCTGTCACCTACCGCAAATTTGGTTCCCCTATAACCGCCTGTAGTCGGTCACAGAGCTGCTGTATCTCTTCATTTTTCATCCGATAGCTCACACGATTGGCCACAAGACGGCTCGTAATTTCGAATATGCTCTTCATTTCAATTAATCCGTTATCCCGCAGTGTTTGGCCCGTCTCTACCATATCCACGATACGATCAGCGAGACCAATCAGCGGCGCAAGCTCAATTGAACCATTCAGCTTCACGACCTCAACCTGCTGTCCCTGCTCCCGGAAATACTTTGATGCCACATTCGGATATTTCGTCGCTACACGCTGCTGAATCCCCGGCTGCCAGTTCGGTAATCCAATGATCGACATCCGGCATCGAGCGATGCCAAGATCAAGCAGCTCATATACATCACGATCTTCCTCCAGCAATACGTCCTTGCCCACGATTCCAATGTCGGCCACACCATATTCTACATATGTAGGTACATCTACTGGTTTAGCTAATATAAATTCCATGCCTGCCTCAGGCAGCGGAATAACAAGCTTGCGGGATGCCTCACCATCCGGTGGAATCGGGAGACCTGCCTGGCGGAACAGCTCAGCAGCCTTTTCATAAATCCGACCTTTTGGCATAGCGACCTTCAAAATCTGTGCCATCGTTAAGTTGCCTCCTTTTCCATTTCCATACAAAATTTATCTTAACCGCTCATTCTTGCTAGCGATATCTCAGCCATGTTCACTTACAAAAGATACAAAGGTATAGATTTCGCCGTAACGCATACCATCTGCTTCGATCGTATCCGTATCTAGACGCTTCACCGTTTCAAGCTCTTCTGGACCTGCTGCTAGTCTAGTCACTACTGCGTGCCCTTCCGACCGTAAGCGTGTTGCCTCTTCCAGACCTTCTTTTCTGCGAGTAGCATCATATTGGATCAAGATAGGCAGCTCTTCCTCTTCGTTAGATCCAGCCACACCATCGAGAATACGATTCGTTTTTAAAGAAAAACCTGTAGAAGGGATCGGACGTCCAAACTGCTGAAGGAGATTATCATATCTGCCTCCACTACATACCGGAAACCCTAATTCCGCTGCATAGCCTTCGAAAGTCATCCCTGTATAATAAGAGAAGTCCCCGATCATCGTCAGATCGATCAGCACATGCTGTGATACGCCGTAAGAGACCAGTACCTCCCACACCTTGCATAAATGATCTATCGAATGACGGGCAAGCGGATGATCGCTAAGCTCCAGCGCCTGTCCACAAATCTCCTTGCCTCCACGCAAACGTAACAGTCCATCCAGTTCATTCTTCTGAGCTTCCGTCAGATCCAGCCGGCGTAAGGTCTCCCGAAAAGAGACATAGTCACGGCCCAGCAAATGGCTTTTGAGCTCCTCCTGAGCCTCAGGCAATTGTGGAAGTGCCTCTTGAAATAAACCATTCAGAAAGCCTACATGCCCCATCGCGATTTTAAAAGACTTCACACCTGCAGCCTGCAAAGATGAAATTGCGAGCGCCACTACTTCAGCATCCGCCTCAGGTGAATCGTCACCTACCAGCTCGACCCCTGTCTGGAAAAACTCCGCTTCCCGCCCTGCTTCTTCCTCAATGGCACGAAAAACATTAGCGTGATAGGACAACCGCAATGGCAATGGCTCATCCTTTAATAAAGATGCCACAACACGGGCAACCGGAGCTGTCATTTCAGAACGAAGCACTAGCGCCTGACCACGATTGTTGAGCAATTTATAAAGCTTTTGGTCGGACGTAGAGCTAGCCACGCCAACTGTATCGTAATATTCTAGCGTCGGAGTCATCATTTGCTGATAACCCCAGCGACTCATGCAATGCAGTACATCATTCTCAATTTTGCGTAATTTCGTTACGGCCCGGGGCAGATAGTCCCGAACGCCAGACGGCTTCTCAAATCCCTTTGGTTTGGACATCTTCATTGTTCACCTCGTCAGTTATCATTAGATACTGTTTATATTTACTTTACTATGGTAAAGTGGTAGCAAATTAAAGTATTTTCAATATCGTATCATGGTCACTGCTTTTTCGTCAATCTAACGGGGTAAAGCTATGACTTCCATTCTAATGCTTGTATGCTTAAAGCTTGTCTACCTAGGTTGAATTGTTCACAAAGGAAATCTAAATCAAACACTTATGTACTTCGAACCAATACTTGGGAATCCCTTTATTTTGCCTCCACGTTTATCCAATACTATAATGAGCTAATATGATTGTACTTCATAATTCTGTAATTAGTGTTCTAAAAATCTACTTACAACTAGAAAGAAGGGCTAATGCGTGACTAAATCCTATATGATTGGCGTTGATATTGGAACTACAAGTACCAAAGCAGTTCTCTTCGAGGAAAAAGGAGCCATAGCTGCACAAGCTAATGTAGGATATCCCTTACATCAGCCCTCACCCTCAATAGCGGAGCAGGACCCAGAACAAATCCTGAGTGCAGTCTTCCATACTATCTCTGAAGTTATGCGGCAAAGCGGTGTATCTGCGGATGCAATCCTTTTCGTCTCCTTCAGTTCTGCCATGCACAGTGTCATTGCAGTTGATAAACTGGGTAAGGCCCTAACTGCCTGCATCACATGGGCTGATAATCGCAGTGCCGGATGCGCACTTCGTTTGAAGGATGAGCTAAACGGCCATGAATTGTATCTACGCACAGGTACACCTATACACCCAATGTCTCCGATCACCAAGCTAATGTGGCTTCGGGAAGAACATCCAGAAGTGTTCCAACAAACCTATAAATTCATTTCCATAAAAGAATACATATTCGCAAGACTGTTTGGCGAATACATCATCGATCATTCCATTGCCTCTTCCACAGGCATGCTCAATCTGGAGAATCTAGAATGGGATAAAGAAGCTTTGGAGATTGCCCACATTACAACAGATCAACTCTCGCGGCTTGTTCCCACCACGCAGATTATGCAAGGGCTGCTCCCTGGTCTGGCAGAGGAGCTTTTGCTGCTCCCTACAACTCCATTTGTTGTTGGCGCCAGTGATGGCGTCCTGTCCAACCTCGGCGTAGGCGCAATTGAGCCCGGTGTAGTGGCCGCTACGATTGGTACGAGTGGAGCAATTCGTACCGTGGTGGATCACCCGCTCACCGATCCCAAAGGACGGACCTTCTGTTATAACTTAACCCCAAAACATTGGGTAATCGGAGGCCCCGTCAATAATGGTGGCATGCTGTTCCGCTGGGTACGTGACGAGTTCGCGGCCTCTGAAGTTGAAACCGCCAAACGACTAGGCATTGATCCTTACGAGGTTCTGACTCGCATTGCAGAGCAAGTTCCTGCGGGAAGCGGTGGACTTTTATTCCATCCTTACTTGACTGGAGAACGAGCACCGCTGTGGAATCCGGATGCTCGGGGCTCCTTCTTTGGCCTTACTATGAACCACCATAAAGAGCATATGATTCGGTCAGTACTAGAGGGCGTAATCTTCAATATGTATATGGTTCTCCTTGCTATGGAAGAGCAAATCGGACGCCCAAGCAGAATCCTTGCCACAGGCGGTTTCGCCCGCTCCTCAGTGTGGCGGCAGATGATGGCTGATATCTTTGATCAGGAGGTTGTCATTCCGGAGAGTATCGAGAGCTCCTGCCTCGGTGCGGTTGTACTTGGTCTTTATGCAACAGGTCGAGCCGATTCCTTTGATGTGGTGTTTGACATGATTGGTTCAACCTATAAGCATGAGCCAATTGATGAACATACCAAAATATACAAGCAGCTGCTGCCGATCTATATTTCTGTCTACCGTAGTCTCGAAAGCCAGTATCAAGCCATTGCAGAATTTCAGCGAGAACAAGCTGGAGAATAAGGCAAAAATAAAAAGCGTCGGTCTACCCACATATGTGAGAAAACCGACGCTTTTATATTTCCTTGCAATAGACTATGCACTTTTGGATCCTGCTTTTGCTTTCTGTGGACCCGATCCGAAGATGATCCAAGCCGATTTAATATATCGGAAGGCAAAGGCGACTACCACCCATGAACCTAACAACGCAAAGAGCCAACCCCCAGCAATCGCTGCGGTATATGCAAGAGAACCCCCGTGAAACGGTAATTTTCTATAGAAAAATAGCAGTAACGGATGCAGTAAATAGATTCCGAAAGAGCAAGCTCCGGCAGATAACAACAGTCTTGTGAGCAAGCCTCGGCCCGCTCCGTACAATAAGAAGGAGACTTGTAACAACACCACACAAGAGAGTAGCGCATGAAGGTTAGAGAATCCCTCATACCATAAACTATTGATGACTGTTTTCTTCGTATAGTTGTTAAACCATAACTCTACATGAACAACCCCTGCTACGATCCATAACAACCACAACGTAATCCATACCGGACCTTTACCGGCGCGCCAGCCTTCACGTGAAGGTACCAGCCATTTTTTCAAAGAAGGATAATATACTGCAATCCCAGCACCCAGCAAGAAATACGAGAAATAAGTGATTGCCAGACTGCCCTTGGACAACTGCCAATACCCGTTATTAGTCATGTATTTATTCAGCAGCACAAAACCCCATTGTAGAATCAATCCGATTAGCGGTGCCCAAGCCGCCAGACGACGAACCTTTTGCAGACACCACAGAATAAGCGGAAACAATACGTAGAACTGAATAATGATAATAATATAATACAAATGCGTGTATGCTGTTCCTGTCCACAAATACTTCCAAAGCTTAGAAGCCATCTCCCCTGGAGGTAAACTCCATGTATGTCCCGCCGTCATTTTTAATGCAAAATACAACAGTGAAAATAGTACATAAGGCACGATAATATAAAGCAGCCTTCTACTGTAGAACTTCCCCAGCGTCTTTCCGCCCAGAGGACGATCAATATAGTTATAGAACAGCACGAAACCACTCAAAAATATGAATGAAGGTACAGCGAACTGGCTGAATTTATTAATAAATAAGAACGGATGAAACATGTTTGTACCTAGTGTCTCCGCCAACGTTCGCGAAGTAGCATGAATAGCTAGCACTGCAAAAATAGCAATCGCTCGAAAAATATCCAGCTGCGGAATTCTTTCTTTTTGTCTCATTATCTTTCCTCCTGTTAAGCTCCGCATCAAAATGATGCCAAATCAAGTATTAACCTTCCTCATCTCCTCCGAGGCATGTCCTGACTTTACCTTGGAACTAGACTCTAGAGACCGAGGAACACTTCCCAAGAAGATCCATGACTTAGGAATTCGGCGAAAAGCAAACTGCACCATGAACCAGCTTCCTCCCAGTGCAACTACAAGTCCTCCATAGATGAAGAAAACATAAGTTAGCGATTCGAGGGGAATATCATATCGGAACCTGCGATATATCGCCAGCAATAGCGGATGAATCAAATAAATTGCAAATGACAACTCACCTAAACGAGTCAAGAAAGCAACGATCACACGAGGGGCCTTTCGATAAAGCAAAAATGTAGCGTACAACAGAACCAATGCCGATAACATCGTATGAACATTCCATAACAGCTCGTACCACAGCGAATCCGTCCACACCCCAAAATGGCGGGCTACATACCATAGCTGCACATGGATAAAGGCTGCAATTAACCACAAGCTCACTAATAAGGCAGTCCATCTCTTTTGCTTGGCAGCCAGCTCACTCCATGGCTTAATCAGCCACAGCTTCACCTTCTCAAAGTGAATGGCGAGATAAGCACCCATCATATAATAGGCCAGGTAGGAGATCGCCAAGCTCCCTTTTTCAACAATGTGCAGTTCGTACTTATTCCAAAAAATAAAACCCCACTGAAGCGCCAAACCCACCGGTATCGCCCATTTCATTAAGAAGCGGGAACTCTGCAGTAGCTTAAGCAGCACTGGAAAAAGCAAATAAAACTGAATGCTAATAAAGACAAAATACAAATGCGCATATGCGGAACCCGAGAATAACGCTCTAGAAAAGCTTAACAAGTTATCTCCAAGGCTCTGCATCAATCGTCCGTTCACATATAAAGTTAGTGCATAATAGCCCATAGAAGCTAGCAAATAAGGCAGTAAGATATACTTTAATCGCCGACGGTAGAAATTAATGATCAAGCTACGTGTCACAGGACGACCATAATAATTATAAAACAATACGAAGCTGCTAAGGAAAATAAATGAGGGCGTACCGAATTTAAAGAAAATGTTAATCCAGTTCAGCCAGTAATAATAAGGTGAATGCAGTGCCTGCTCTCCAGCAGCAAAAGATGAGGCATGCACATGCAGCACACCTAATATAGCTAGAGCTCTGAAAATATCCAGCTGGGGCAGCCTTTCCTGTCTCACAGTATTCATATTAAATTCCTCTTCTCTACTATGATGGTTGTTCATAGAGACGCTAAGCGGAATGTGGAAACTGAACATACCAGGAAGTCTGCACTTGCTGAATTTACATTCTGATATTTGACGCTGAATGCCTAGCGTGGGATTTACGTGATTACTAAGGTTAATTATACCGCCTACATCCGAATAAAAAACTTAAGAAGATCTTAAAGTTTTCTTAATATGCTTCTCCAAGACGCAAGAAACCCTGCAGATCCTGCGCTAAAAAAACGCAATATGAAACTGCAGGGTTTACGAAGCATCTTTTACACTTGTTCCGAAGAATCTTCCGATGAAGCTGGACGTAGCTCTCGCAGTGGATTGCCTCCTACAAAAGAGCCAGCCGCCACGTTCTTGTGTACTACTGATCCTGCGGCAACAACTGCCCAATCACCGATGGTTACACCGGGAAGAATCGTTGTATTCGCGCCAATCAATACATTTTCACCAATCACTACTTCTCCCAGGCGATACTCCTTGATTAAATACTCATGCGCCAGAATCGTCGTGTTATAACCGATAATAGAGTTCTCACCCACCGTTATTTTTTCCGGAAAAAATACATCCACCATCGCCATCAGACCGAAGGAGGTATGCTTGCCTACCTTCATCCCGAGAATCCGACGATAGATCCAGTTCTTTAACGGTAGAATCGGGCAGTAACGGGCAATCTGAATAAAAATAAAGTTGCGGACACCCTTCCACGGGCTGACCGTACGGTAAATGTACCAAAGTGAGTTATGACCTTCTACAGGATATCGGGTTACGTTTCTCACGATTCACTCGTTCCTCGCTCCACAATTTCTATAATATCCTTCATGTTATGGATGATATAGTCGGGATCATACTTGCGGAGAGTCTCCTCGCCTTTTAAAGACCACGCTACTCCAGCCGCATATACACCAGCAGCTTTTGCTGACTGAATATCAACCGTACTGTCACCCACCATAAGAGTTTTACGAGGATCAACGCCAAGGTTATTGACTGCTGTCAGAACCGGCTCTGGATGTGGCTTTGGTTCAGTAACATCGTTCACCGTCACAATCGTATCCATGTACTTTAGCAAATCAAACATCTCAAGCGATTTAATCGTTGTTGGACGAATTTTTGTAGTCACAATCCCCATTTTAATTCCACGACGTAAGAGCTCTTCCATTGTCTCATTCACTTGAGGAAAGGGACGTACTAACTCATCGTGATGTTCATAATTATAAGAACGGTAGGATTTCTCAAGCGCACCACTTACATCCTCAAGTCCAGAGAAGACTCTCATCTGTTGCTGAAGGGTTGTGCCCATATGCGGGATAATCTCTTCCCTAGTGAGTGGAGCTAGACCATTGTCCTTCAGCGCGTACATAAACGAACTAATAATTAGCTCATTCGTATCGACAATCGTTCCATCTAGATCAAAAAGAACGCATTCTATCATAAGCTTTACTGCTCCTTCTTATCTCCATCCGCAGGCTGTC
Source organism: Paenibacillus sp. FSL R5-0744 (assembly GCF_037972555.1). Classification (NCBI taxonomy): domain Bacteria; kingdom Bacillati; phylum Bacillota; class Bacilli; order Caryophanales; family Paenibacillaceae; genus Paenibacillus; species Paenibacillus sp. FSL R5-0744. Next base: position 151,304 of record NZ_CP150228.1, on the reverse strand, counting down.
CTTGCTCAGGTTGAGCCCCGTGACGAGCTTTCTGCGGTGTATTTACTGCGCTTTCAGGCACTATGGTATCTGCTTTGATCGGTTTAGTACATACGATAGGATCAGAATAATGTGCTTTAGGCTCTCCAGTGACCCTACGAATAATGATAAGCAGTACAGCTGCGACGATGATCAGTAGAGCAAGCAGCTGAGAAATACGAATATTTCCATAGCTTGGGTCCAAGTATCCTTGCTCAAAGCCTAACCATTCCATCGGTTTCCACAATCCGTTCATAAAGGATGCCAAGCCTGCACTTCCATTAAAGGCCAAGCTGTCCGTACGTATGGCTTCAATGAAGAAACGACCGATGGAATACCATATAAAGTAAGACATGAAGATCTCACCGGCTCGCACAAACTTCTGACGACGAAGAACCATTAGTAGCGCGATACCCAGTAAGCTCCAAAGAGATTCATACAAGAAGGTCGGATGATGAAAAGCATCCCCTATGTACATTTGGTTCACGATGAAGTCAGGTAAATGCAGTTTATCCCGTAAAAAAGACTCTTCAACCACGCTGCCGTATGCCTCTTGGTTGACAAAGTTTCCCCAGCGTCCAATCATTTGACCCGCAAGTAGTCCAGGTGCACAAATATCAACGATACGCCAGAAGGGGTAGCCTTTATAACGGAAATAAATAATTCCGCAAATAATGGCTCCAATTAACGCACCGTAAATGGCGATGCCACCATTCCAGATCTTAAAGACATCTATTAAATTATCCTTATAATCCTCCCATTTAAACGCTACAAAGTAAATCCGTGCCCCAATAATGGCCGAAGGCACACCTAGCAGCAGCATATCCATAAAGAATTCTTGTGGTATACCAAACCGTTTGCCCTCGCGGATCGCAAGAAATAACCCCGCGAGTGCACCGAAACCTAGTATTAATCCGTACCAGTGTACTTGCAGTGATCCAATTGAGAAGACAATAGGATTTAGTGCTAATGGGAACATTCTCTCACACTCCTAATCGAGATCATCCATATCTTCAGATATGGTCGCAGTTAGCTTATTCGTGAACTGCAGGGCTGCATTAAAGCCCATTTGTTTCAGGCGATAGTTCATCGCTGCAACCTCTATAATAACTGCAAGGTTACGTCCTGGGCGTACGGGAATCGTTACAAGCGGAACATCTGTGTCAATAATCCGTGTCGTTTCCTCATCAAGTCCAAGTCGATCATACTGCTTGTCTTGCTGCCAAGCTTCCAATCTAACAACAAGTGTAATCCGTTTATGATTACGAATGGCACCCGCACCAAAAAGTGTCATTACATTAATGATACCTACTCCACGGATCTCCAGTAAATGACGGATTAACTCAGGGGCTGTACCATGCAGCTGGTTATCTGAAGTCTGACGGATCTCTACGGCATCATCAGCAATCAATCGATGACCGCGTTTTACAAGCTCAAGGGCTGTTTCACTTTTACCAATCCCACTACTACCCGTAATTAGCATACCTACACCATATACATCACAAAGTACGCCATGAATAGTCGCCGTAGGGGCTAATTTCCCTTCTAGGAAGCTCGTCAAACGGCTGGAGAAAATAGTCGTAGCCATCGAGCTGCGAAGCACAGGAAGAGCCTTTTCATTACTTATGTCAATTAACTCCTGAGGCACTTCCAAACCACGTGTAATTACAATACAAGGTGTGTTATCATTACAAATTCCACGAAGTCGACTTTTCCGCTCAGCTTCGGGCAGCATGGAGAAAAAAGCGAGTTCTGTTTTGCCTAGCAATTGAACACGTTCTTCTGGATAATATTCAAAATAACCAGCAATCTCTAGTCCAGGGCGATTCAGGTCATCGACCGTAATGGGTCTCTTTAGACCTTCCTGGCCGGAAATAACCTCTAATTGAAAATGCTGTACCAATTCAGATACTTTTACTTTCTTAGCCATGTAATTTCGTCCTTTCGTCACCTGCGGTATTTGTCCGCTTACTGCGTCCGGTTGGCAGCGATCTCTTTACATTCCGGAGGTAATTCTCCTGCTATCTTAATTGATAACGCTTATGAATGCAATCTTAGCGCCTAACCAAACAGGGGCCATCTAAACAATAAAGCCACCCTTTCGGGTGGCTTTATCAAGAGAGAAAAGATCTTTACAATCTTATCCCAACAAAATGTTAGCTTCGGATTCTTTATCAAAGAAGTGAATTTTGTTCATATCAATAGCCAATTTAGGCTTGCTGCCTTCGCGAGTAGTGGAACGTCCATCTACACGAGCGATTACAGTAGATTTACCAAGGCCGCTCAAGTAAAGGAGCATTTCGTGACCAAGGTTTTCAGTAACATCAACCAATGAAGTGAAGATTGTGTTCGGGGAAGCTTCCAAGAATACTGGCTCTTCATGGATATCTTCTGGACGAACGCCCATGATTACTTCTTTACCGATGTAACCTTTGTTGCGGATGATTTGAGCTTTTCCGCCTGGTACTTCAACATCAAGGTTCTCAGCACGGAAACGGATAGAACCGCTCACTTCGGACAAAGTACCATTGATAAAGTTCATTGTAGGGGATCCGATAAATCCAGCTACGAACAAGTTTGTAGGTTCATTGTACAACTCTTCAGGGGAAGCTGCTTGTTGAATGATACCATCATACATAACTACGATGCGATCACCCATTGTCATAGCTTCTGTTTGGTCATGCGTTACGTAGATACAAGTAGTTTCAAGGCGCTTAACCAGTTTAGTGATTTCAGCACGCATTTGACCACGAAGTTTAGCATCCAAGTTGGAAAGAGGCTCATCCATCAAGAAGACTTGTGGATCACGTACGATAGCGCGTCCCAAAGCGACACGTTGGCGTTGACCACCGGAAAGCGCTTTTGGTTTACGATCTAGCAAATGCTCGATATCAAGAATTTTAGCAGCTTCACGAACTTTCTTGTCGATTTCATCCTTCTTCACTTTACGAAGTTTCAAACCGAAAGCCATGTTTTGGTATACGCTCATATGCGGATACAGGGCGTAGGATTGGAATACCATCGCGATGTCGCGGTCTTTAGGTGCAACGTCATTAACTACACGATCGCCAATGTACATTTTACCTTCGGAGATTTCTTCCAAACCAGCGATCATACGCAAAGTTGTGGATTTACCGCAACCGGAAGGTCCAACCAATACTAGAAATTCCTTATCTTTAATATCAAGATTGATATCGATTACTGTTGCTTTATCTGAACCCGGGTATTTTTTGAAAATATGCTCTAAACGTACGCCTGCCATTGTATTTCCCCCTCGAGTTAATTATTAATTAGTTAATATAAAAATTCTGTTTCCTTGTACATTTATATTACCCCAGTCGGGACACTATGGCTATTTGTAAGGTTCACAAAAAACCTATTTCCTTTTCGTCACTTTATACAAAAGCATAGTAAGCTTAACAATAGCAGCGTCCCCAAAGCTTCGTACATCTGCTCCGGTCTCTTGTTTTATCTTATCCAGACGGTAAAGCAGCGTATTTCGATGGATATACAACTTCTTGGCGGTTTCACTTACATTACAGTCCATCTCAAAAAAGGTCTCCAAAGTCAGCAGCATTTCTTTATCTGATAGTACAGAGGAGTAGTCACCAATTTGTCCAAGCAACTGTTTGCGGCGTACATCAGGAATGCTGTTAACCAAACGTTCCAAATGCAGTTCCCAAGGTAAATGAATATACTCTCCTACTTGAAAAATACGACCAAGTACAATCGTCTCCCTGAGCAAAGCTACAGATCCAGTCAATCCCTTAACAGGGACTATAGCCGGAGCTACTGCCAAATGGAATACCCCTACCCATTCACTAGCTATCAGCTCATGTAACCCCATACTAGTCTGTGCTAGAAGATCATCTACACTCTCTTCTTCATCATCCTTATCATCCCCGCCCGTAAGTAATTCTTTACGAGCTAAAATTAACCATTCCTTCTCTTGAAGGGGAATGAGCAGAATTTCGTTCTCAAAATAGCTACGCAGTAATTTCATCAGTGAACGATAAGAGATCTGTGGACTATGGGCAATCTCACTACTTAGGAGGAATGGAATCATATCTCCGAACAGACGTCCCTTTAGAGTGATCTCATCGGGAATTTCAGTGTCATTCTTCTCTTGCTCTAGCTCCGTGTTCAACCAAGCGCCAAGCTGCCGCGCCTCCACTTCACCTTCTTCTCTAAGCCCTGTAGCTTTAAGTGCAATAGCAAAATTTCGAACTGCATAGTTGACCAGTTGTACTTCCAGAGAGGTGAGCCCCTCCATTTCTACCCAGACAGCGGTTATACGTCCGTCACTCTCATACAAAGGTGCCCAGAGATGACCCTCATGGATTACCAGCTGATCCTGTCCTTCTAATCCCATGCTAAAAAGAGAAGCTGAATGCTGCCTCCCTAACTGCTTGATTCCGGTTCTCTTTCCGGTGAGCTGCTCTAATTTTTTCCGCAATGTCTCACTATCCATAGTCACCATGCTCCACCACTTTTGCTCTTTTCGCCTATTTTAGCATATTCTCTTATATTATGTTAATCGCTACAGTAGCGCGCTACTATAATACAACCATAAAACACAAAAAAAGCCACCACCATAAGGTGATGACTTTCTGTTTGGGATGAGCCATGAAGGACTCGAACCTTCGACACCCTGATTAAAAGTCAGGTGCTCTACCAACTGAGCTAATGGCTCATAAATGGTGGGGGATGATGGATTCGAACCACCGAACACGTACGTGAGCAGATTTACAGTCTGATGCGTTTGGCCACTTCGCTAATCCCCCAGGGAAAAGTGGCTCGAGACGGATTCGAACCGCCGACACGAGGATTTTCAGTCCTCTGCTCTACCGACTGAGCTATCGAGCCATATTAAATTGACATAAAAATAAAGTGGTAGCATTAAACTTCCCACCCTAGTCTTGTGGAAAAAAATGGCGGAACCGACGAGATTCGAACTCGCGATCTCCTGCGTGACAGGCAGGCATGTTAGGCCAACTACACCACGGTTCCGCATTGATAATAATGGTGCCGGCGAGAGGACTTGAACCCCCAACCTACTGATTACAAGTCAGTTGCTCTACCAGTTGAGCTACACCGGCACGGTGTAAAAAGTAATTCTAAAAAAGTAATAATGGTGGAGGCTGAGGGGATCGAACCCCCGACCCTCTGCTTGTAAGGCAGATGCTCTCCCAGCTGAGCTAAGCCTCCAGGTATTATGGTAGCGGCGAAGGGGATCGAACCCCCGACCTCACGGGTATGAACCGTACGCTCTAGCCAGCTGAGCTACACCGCCACAATAATTAGAAATGCTATGGATTGAAAATGGCGGAGAGAGTGGGATTCGAACCCACGCACCGCTTACGCAGTCTAACCCCTTAGCAGAGGGTCCCCTTATAGCCACTTGGGTATCTCTCCAAACGATATCAGTACCACAGCAATCCAAACAGGAATTTGACTCCCTGAAAACTGAATCCGAATTGAATTTGCATTTTAAGTATAGGATAAGCCCTCGACCGATTAGTATTGGTCAGCTCCATGCATTACTGCACTTCCACCTCCAACCTATCTACCTCGTCGTCTTCAAGGGGTCTTACTAATTGGGAAATCTCATCTTGAGGGGGGCTTCACGCTTAGATGCTTTCAGCGCTTATCCCGTCCGTACGTAGCTACCCAGCCATGCTTCTGGCGAAACAACTGGTGCACCAGCGGTACGTCCATCCCGGTCCTCTCGTACTAAGGACAGCTCCTCTCAAATTTCCTGCGCCCACGACAGATAGGGACCGAACTGTCTCACGACGTTCTGAACCCAGCTCGCGTACCGCTTTAATGGGCGAACAGCCCAACCCTTGGGACCTACTTCAGCCCCAGGATGCGATGAGCCGACATCGAGGTGCCAAACCTCCCCGTCGATGTGGACTCTTGGGGGAGATAAGCCTGTTATCCCCAGGGTAGCTTTTATCCGTTGAGCGATGGCCCTTCCATGCGGTACCACCGGATCACTAAGTCCGACTTTCGTCCCTGCTCGACTTGTAGGTCTCGCAGTCAAGCTCCCTTATGCCTTTGCACTCTTCGAATGATTTCCAACCATTCTGAGGGAACCTTGGAACGCCTCCGTTACTCTTTAGGAGGCGACCGCCCCAGTCAAACTGCCCGCCTGACACGGTCCCCGTACCCGGTTAGGGTACTAGGTTAGAACCTAGATACGATCAGGGTGGTATCCCAACGGCGCCTCCACCGAAGCTTGCGCTCCGATTTCTACGGCTCCCACCTATCCTGTACAGATCGTACCCAAATTCAATATCAAGCTGCAGTAAAGCTCCATGGGGTCTTTCCGTCTTGTCGCGGGTAACCTGCATCTTCACAGGTATTAAAATTTCACCGGATCTCTCGTTGAGACAGCGCCCAAGTCGTTACGCCATTCGTGCGGGTCAGAATTTACCTGACAAGGAATTTCGCTACCTTAGGACCGTTATAGTTACGGCCGCCGTTTACTGGGGCTTCGGTTCATAGCTTCGGGTTACCCCTAACCACTCCCCTTAACCTTCCAGCACCGGGCAGGCGTCAGCCCGTATACTTCGCCTTGCGGCTTCGCACAGACCTGTGTTTTTGCTAAACAGTCGCTTGGGCCTTTTCACTGCGGCCCCCTCGTGCTATTCACACTACCGGGGCACCCCTTCTCCCGAAGTTACGGGGTCATTTTGCCGAGTTCCTTAACGAGAGTTCTTCCGCGCGCCTTAGAATTCTCTTCTCGCCTACCTGTGTCGGTTTGCGGTACGGGCACCTTCTCCTGGCTAGAGGCTTTTCTTGGCAGTGTGAGATCATGACCTTCGCTACTGTAATTTTCGCTCCCCATCACAGCCCAGCCTTAATGATGTGCGGATTTGCCTACACATCAGCCTCACTGCTTAGACGGACATATCCATCAGTCCGCGTCACTACCCTCCTGCGTCACCCCATCGCTCATAGCGGATTACGGTGGTACAGTAATTTCAAACTGTTGTCCTTCGACTACGCCTTTCGGCCTCGCCTTAGGTCCCGACTTACCCTGAGCGGACGAGCCTTCCTCAGGAAACCTTGGGCTTTCGGCGGATCAGATTCTCACTGATCTTTTCGTTACTCATACCGGCATTCTCACTTGTATGCTGTCCAGCGCTCCTTACGGTACACCTTCAACCCACATACAACGCTCCCCTACCCCAGATACATACGTATCTAGCCATAGCTTCGGTGGTGTGTTTAGCCCCGTTACATTTTCGGCGCAGAGTCACTCGACCAGTGAGCTATTACGCACTCTTTCAATGGTGGCTGCTTCTAAGCCAACATCCTGGTTGTCTGTGCAACTCCACATCCTTTCCCACTTAACACACACTTGGGGACCTTAGCTGATGGTCTGGGCTGTTTCCCTTTTGACAATGGATCTTAGCACTCACTGTCTGACTCCCGGCAATAAGTATATGGCATTCGGAGTTTGACTGAGCTTGGTAATCCTTGCGGACCCCGCACCCAATCAGTGCTCTACCTCCACTACTCTTATACCGAGGCTAGCCCTAAAGCTATTTCGGGGAGAACCAGCTATCTCCGAGTTCGATTGGAATTTCTCCGCTACCCCCACCTCATCCCCGCATTTTTCAACATGCGTGGGTTCGGGCCTCCAGTGCGTGTTACCGCACCTTCACCCTGGACAGGGGTAGATCACACGGTTTCGGGTCTACGTCCACATACTAAGTCGCCCTATTCAGACTCGCTTTCGCTGCGGCTCCGTCTTCTCGACTTAACCTTGCATGTTAAACGTAACTCGCCGGTTCATTCTACAAAAGGCACGCCATCACCCATAGATCGGGCTCTGACTTTTTGTAAGCACACGGTTTCAGGTTCTATTTCACTCCCCTTCCGGGGTGCTTTTCACCTTTCCCTCACGGTACTGTTTCACTATCGGTCGCCAGGTAGTATTTAGCCTTAGCAGATGGTCCTGCTGGATTCATACGGGGTTTCACGTGCCCCGCACTACTCGGGATCCGTCTCGGAGAGAACACAGTTTAGGTTACAGGGCTTTTACCTCTATCGCGGGCCTTTCCAGACCTCTTCACCTACCATATTCCTTTGTAACTCCATGTGAGACGTCCCACAACCCCTAAGAGCAAGCTCTTAGGTTTAGGCTGTTCCGCGTTCGCTCGCCGCTACTGACGGAATCACTATTGTTTTCTCTTCCTCAGGGTACTTAGATGTTTCAGTTCCCCTGGTCTGCCTCTACATCTCCTATGTGTTCAGAGATGAGTAACTGCGAATTACCACAGCTGGGTTTCCCCATTCGGACACCCCCGGATCAAAGCTTGCTTACAGCTCCCCGAGGCAGTTTCGTTGTTCGCCACGTCCTTCGTCGGCTCCTGGCGCCTAGGCATCCTCCGTGTGCTCTTATTAGCTTAACCTTGATTTTTCCTAAGAAAAATCTCACTAATAACATTTACTTGTTTACACAAGTTGCTAAAAGATGTTCTAAAACGCAAATTCGTTTCGGTATCCAGTTTTCAAGGATCAAGTTTAAAGAAGGTATTGAATTTAAAATTATGGTGGAGCCAAGCGGGATCGAACCGCTGACCTCCTGCTTGCAAGGCAGGCGCTCTCCCAGCTGAGCTATGGCCCCATAAAAAGATATAATGTCATATGGTGGGCCTTGGTGGACTCGAACCACCGACCTCACCCTTATCAGAGGTGCGCTCTAACCAACTGAGCTAAAAGCCCATATAACATATATAATATTGTGAATCAACCAAAGAATGGTTGTCCGCTTGGCGGCGTCCTACTCTCCCAGGACCCTTCGGTCCAAGTACCATCGGCGCTGGAGGGCTTAACGGTCGTGTTCGGGATGGGTACGTGTGGAACCCCTCCGCTATCGCCACCAAACGCATACGAAAGAGACTTGCTCTTTCAAAACTGAACACGAGTGAGTGTTCGAACCCGAAGGTTCTATAATGGAAGTTTAACTTCCGATTTGAATGTCTTCATTGCAGAAGACGATTCTCCATAGAAAGGAGGTGATCCAGCCGCACCTTCCGATACGGCTACCTTGTTACGACTTCACCCCAATCATCTACCCCACCTTCGGCGGCTGGCTCCCTTGCGGGTTACCCCACCGACTTCGGGTGTTGTAAACTCTCGTGGTGTGACGGGCGGTGTGTACAAGACCCGGGAACGTATTCACCGCGGCATGCTGATCCGCGATTACTAGCAATTCCGACTTCATGCAGGCGAGTTGCAGCCTGCAATCCGAACTGAGACCGGCTTTGATGGGATTGGCTTCACCTCGCGGTTTCGCTTCCCGTTGTACCGGCCATTGTAGTACGTGTGTAGCCCAGGTCATAAGGGGCATGATGATTTGACGTCATCCCCACCTTCCTCCGGTTTGTCACCGGCAGTCACTCTAGAGTGCCCAACATTACTTGCTGGCAACTAAAGTTAAGGGTTGCGCTCGTTGCGGGACTTAACCCAACATCTCACGACACGAGCTGACGACAACCATGCACCACCTGTCTCCTCTGTCCCGAAGGCCGCCACTATCTCTAGTGGATTCAGAGGGATGTCAAGACCTGGTAAGGTTCTTCGCGTTGCTTCGAATTAAACCACATACTCCACTGCTTGTGCGGGTCCCCGTCAATTCCTTTGAGTTTCAGTCTTGCGACCGTACTCCCCAGGCGGAGTGCTTACTGTGTTAACTTCGGCACCAAGGGTATCGAAACCCCTAACACCTAGCACTCATCGTTTACGGCGTGGACTACCAGGGTATCTAATCCTGTTTGCTCCCCACGCTTTCGCGCCTCAGCGTCAGTTACAGCCCAGAAAGTCGCCTTCGCCACTGGTGTTCCTCCACATATCTACGCATTTCACCGCTACACGTGGAATTCCACTTTCCTCTTCTGTACTCAAGTCACCCAGTTTCCAGTGCGACCTCAGGTTGAGCCCAAGGTTTAAACACCAGACTTAAATGACCGCCTGCGCGCGCTTTACGCCCAATAATTCCGGACAACGCTTGCCCCCTACGTATTACCGCGGCTGCTGGCACGTAGTTAGCCGGGGCTTTCTTCTCAGGTACCGTCACTCCGATAGCAGTTACTCTACCGGACGTTCTTCCCTGGCAACAGAGCTTTACGATCCGAAAACCTTCATCACTCACGCGGCGTTGCTCCGTCAGACTTTCGTCCATTGCGGAAGATTCCCTACTGCTGCCTCCCGTAGGAGTCTGGGCCGTGTCTCAGTCCCAGTGTGGCCGTTCACCCTCTCAGGTCGGCTACGCATCGTCGCCTTGGTGGGCCGTTACCCCACCAACTAGCTAATGCGCCGCAGGCCCATCCCTCAGTGACAGATTGCTCCGTCTTTCATTCTTTCTTCAGGAGAAAAAAGAAATTATCCGGTATTAGCTACCGTTTCCGGTAGTTATCCCAGTCTAAGGGGCAGGTTGCCTACGTGTTACTCACCCGTCCGCCGCTAAGTCATTTTGAAAGCAAGCTTTCAAAATGACTTCGCTCGACTTGCATGTATTAGGCACGCCGCCAGCGTTCGTCCTGAGCCAGGATCAAACTCTCCAATTAGTATTGAAAAGAGCGATATGCTCATTTTGAAACATCTGACGAGAAAATTAATTCTCTAATTTTGGATTTCACTTTCGTGATTTCCCACTCACTCGTTGTTCAGTTTTCAAAGATCAATGTCTCATCTTTCGTTGTCGTTGCTTGTCAGCAGCGACCTTTATAATATATCACAGCACCTTTGTTTCCGTCAAGCGTTTTTTTAATTTCTTTTTTTCGCTTACCGTTTCAGCAAGTTGTTAATCAACATCTTGTCCAAAGGGGCGAGACTTAATGTATCATATTTTTCAAACTCTCGTCAAGCATTAAAACAAAATAATTCTTAATCCTATTAACATTACTACGCCTGGAAGGCCGAGAACCGTTACTGCGCCTATGGTTGCGGGATTCAAGGGAATATGAACTTGTGTGATTAAACCCGAGAAATTCACTACATATATCGCGAGCGCAGCCAGTACCAAATGAGCTCCGAACAGACTAAGCCATCCAAAGCCAAGTTTTTTTCGGAATACAATTACACTCAACAACACAACCGATATGACTAGTACTCCTATAGCTAACATTCTTAGCATGTTGATCCCTCCTATATTTCCATTTGGTTAGCGCCTACATCTGACTGCTATTTAATCCAATGCTCTTTGCATGTTTGAGATGTATCTGATACTTGCGCTCTGCTGCCTCTAAAATATAAATAGCATAATCAATTTGATCTTGACCCAACGCTTCATCAAACATTAGGTACGCTCTCTCCCACTCAGATTGCGCCTTACGAACCTCCAGCAACGTTTCCCAGCCCTCCGTATCTTTTCTACCCTGTTCTTCATCTGCTCCCCGCCACAATGAGGTCCACCATCCCATTACTCATTCCTCCTCAGAATAATTTCGATGCAAAATTACATCTCGTTATTCTCATTCATATCGGGATAGGGACAAACTTAGAACAAAAAAAGGAGGCCCAGGGGGCCTCCTTTTGAAAAACACGACTTTAGAGCTACTAGAATAGCTCACGACGACCTTCCAACGCTTTGGACAAGGTAACCTCGTCGGCATATTCAAGATCGCCACCAACAGGCAAGCCATGGGCTATTCTGGTGATTTTAATCTCAAAAGGCCGAACTAAACGAGAAATATACATCGCCGTTGCCTCACCCTCAATGTTGGGGTTAGTCGCCATGATAAGCTCACTCACTCTTTCATCACTCAAACGAGTCAATAATTCCTTCAAGCGAATATCATCAGGGCCTATACCTTCCATAGGTGAAATCGCACCCTGAAGAACGTGATAATACCCATTAAACTCTTTGGTTCGTTCTATTGCCACCAAATCCTTGGAGTCTTGGATCACACAGATTACTGAAGGATCTCTAGTTTTGTCCTGACATATCTTACACGGGTCCGTATCCGTAATATTACAGCAGACGGAGCAATAATGAAGATTACGCTTGACACTTACTAGCGCTTTAGCAAAATCAATGACGTCATCCTCTTTCATGTTAAGCACATGAAAAGCTAACCGGGCGGCTGTCTTCGGCCCAATCCCGGGCAAGCGCGTAAAAGCATCGATCAGCTTGGCTAGCGGTTCGGGATAATACAAATTAATAATTCTCCTTTAGACGAAAGTGGAGTGAGTGAATTAGAACAAGCCTGGGATCTTCATTCCACCAGTAAATTTACCCATATCATTGTTCGCAAGGTCTTCAGCTTGAGTCAAAGCATCATTAACTGCAGTGATTACCAAATCCTGTAGCATTTCAACATCTTCCGGATCAACAGCTTCTGGCTTGATTTGGATAGAAAGCAACTTTTTGTGGCCATTAACTTGAACTGTAACTACACCGCCACCTGATGAGCCTTCAATTACCTTGCCACCTAGTTCTTCTTGAGCTTTAAGCATTTGCTCCTGCATTTTCTTAACTTGCTTCATCATTTGGTTCATATTATTCATACATCATCTCTCCTTTGGAATGCGCAATTTGCGCTAGTATGCTTACATTACTCTTTTATGACAACAAGGTCTTCTCCAAAAAGCTGGATAGCCTCATCAATCCAAGGTTCAGATTTCGCATCTGCAGTATCATGTTCATGCTCTAGCCGCAACTCTTCTTTGCTAGGCTGTCCCACTGACTTCTGAGCGGCTTCGTTCCAATCGCGCTGCATTATAGTTACCAGTCTATAAGGTTTACCAAGACGCGCTGCAAACACATTCTCAATGACCTGTCTGTTTGCTGGCTTCTCCGTTGTATCACGATGAATCGTGTTCTTAAACGCAACAAGCACAGCATCGTCCATTACAGATACAGGTTCTCCGTCTACAAACCACGCATGAACCGTTACCTTCTCCTCTTTTACCCCTTGCAAGACAAGACTCCACTGTTTGTAGATAGCTGCAAAATCAGGACTATCCTTACCAGCAATAAACTTATCAACATTTGGAGGCATTTTGGAGGTTGCAGAGATTCTAGGCGCAGAACTTGGAGTCGGATTCGATTTCGCAGAAGAGGCACCATCTCGCCCACCTCCGGAAATACCACCGGCCTGCAATGCCTGCTCCAGCTTTTTCTCCAGCGCAGTAATCTGTCTCTTGAGCAGATCCAGTTCACCAGAGTGGACTGCAGGAGCATTCACCCCTGATCCAGCCTGTAATGCACCTAACGGAGTAGCTGATGCGGTCTCACTTTCCTCTTGCTGCAAGCTACAAAGCTTCATCAGCGCGACTTCAAACAAAGTCTGCGGATGAGTAGCATATTTCATTTCACCCAGGTACTTATTAAGTGTATCTACGATCTGAAACAGACGATCCCGGGAAAATGCGGTGGCCATATCTTTAAACTCGGCGGGATTAAGCACTCGCTCCGTCAGTTGATCGGCCCCAGGTACCATCTTAATCATCAATAAATCACGGAAATAATACATAAGATTCTCTAGACATTTATCAGCACTCTTACCTTCATGCATAAGCTGTTCAACAAGCTCCAGCAGAAGACCCATATCACCTTCCAATATGGCAGTGGCAAGACGTGCAAATTGCTCAGAGGGTATCCCTCCGGTCATCCCCAGCACTTGTTCGTACGTAACTTTGCCATCTGTAAAAGATGAAATCTGATCCAGCAAACTCACTGCATCGCGCATACCCCCATCAGAAAGGCGGGCAATATACTGCAATGCGTTAACATCGGCTGTAATCCCTTCCTTCTCACAGATAGCACTTAGATGTGCTGTCTGCTCTTCCAAAGCTACTCTGCGGAAGTCAAAACGCTGACAACGAGAAATGATCGTCGCTGGCAATTTATGAGGTTCCGTAGTCGCAAGGATGAACATTGCATGTGACGGCGGTTCTTCCAATGTCTTTAATAGCGCATTAAATGCTTCTGTTGTCAGCATATGCACTTCATCAATAATATACACTTTACGGCGCACCTCGGTAGGTGCATATTTCACCTTGTCCCGGAGGTCACGAATCTCTTCTACGCCCCGGTTGGATGCCGCGTCTATTTCCTGCACATCCATCACATTACCCGCAGTGATTCGCAAGCAGGAAGGACACTCGTTGCAAGGCTCCGGACCTGGCCCACGTTCACAATTGACCGCTTTCGCTAAGACTTTAGCAGCACTTGTCTTACCAGTTCCCCGCGGACCACTGAACAGATAGGCATGCGAAACCCGCTGTTCACGAATTGCGTTCTGCAGCGTTTGGATAATGTGCTGTTGTCCAACCATGTCTTGAAACGACTGCGGCCGCCAAGCACGGTACAGCGCGATATGTTCCACTATGCATTACCCTCTCTTAGGCTGCCTCTTTCCCGGCATTTGTCGCAAATTTATTATACTATATTCATCGGCTATTGACCAAAAACAAAAAGCATCTTTGCTTGTGGCAAAGATGCTGTTATAAACAGAATTATAAACCGTGCACCTGTTATTGATGACTACGATCCAAGCGGCAACCCTACATGACTGCTCGGGCTAGGCCACCCTCCGGCACAAGAGTAAACTTACTTATGGCTGCTTCCTTCCGGACCTGACCAGGTTCATAAGCACTCATTGCGGAGGACCCAACCGTCAACACAGCCCGTAGGAACCAAGGCCTCACATCGATAGCACCTCTAACAGGAATTCAACCTCGCTACAGCGGATTGCGAGTTACAGGGCACCGCTACCTCCCCGTCTAGCACGGCGAAGATAAGTATAGCTCACGCTCGGACAAAAATCAACTCCAAGACATAAAATGAGCCCCCAGCGAGAAAGCTGGGAGCTCGATCTAACCATTAAGCCGCTAAGCGGCTATTCCAATTAGATACCGTATTTCTTCTTGAATTTATCAACGCGACCGCCGGCATCCAGGAACTTCTGCTTGCCAGTGAAGAAAGGATGGCAGCTGGAGCAAATTTCAACACGAAGCTCTTGTTTAACAGAGCCAGCTTCGAAAGAGTTGCCACATGCGCAGGTTACCTTAGTTAAGTTATACTTTGGTTGAATTGCTGCTTGCATTTTGAATTTCACCTCTCATGCCCTAAGCCTCATGCGGACCCAGAGTTATATGATTACACTGTGGTATTTTAGCACGAAAAATTCAATTGATCAATATGTTTCATTGGTAATTCATTGGTACATTTAATCTATTAAATGTTGAGTTGCCGTTGCTTTACCCGAGCCATATTTGCTGGTGGTACATGTGTGTAAGAACCAATAACAACATCCGGCAATTCGTCCCGGAAAATTTCCAGCATCGTCTTCATGCCGAGAATTTCACCCTTAGCAGGAGGAATTAACTCCAGATAACTCTCTGGATCAATGTTCAGATTACGCATCTGAATAAGCTTCAGATCCGTACGTCTTACAAACTCCACCATCGCCTCAATCTCTTCTTCGCGATCAGTTACTCCAGGGAAAATCAGATAGTTGATCGATGTGTAAACACCTTGCGAGGCAGCATATTTCAAAGACTTCTCTACATTAGCCAATGTGTAGCCACGTGGTTTGTAATAAGCATTGTAATGATCATCTAGAGCACTAATCGTGCTGACACGCATCAAATCCAGTCCAGCATCGACGATTCCACGAATATGATCGCTTAAGCCAGCATTGGTGTTGATATTAATGTAGCCCATGTCAGTAATCGAGCGCACTTCACGGATTGCTTCTATAATAAGTTTTGCCTGCGTAGAAGGCTCACCTTCACAGCCTTGTCCAAAACTGATAATCGATTCAGGCGTCTTCAAGTGCTCCAACATAACTTGTGAAATTTCATTGACCGTTGGCCGGAAATTCATACGAGTCTGCGGAGACACAAAACCACTATCATCAGGTTGCTCAGAAATACAGCCAAAACATCCAGCATTACATGAATAAGAGACAGGTACACCGCCCTCCCAACGCCCTAAGAAGGTGTTGGAGGAAGTCAGGCATTCATAACCAAGCGCACAGTTAGAAAGATGCTCATAGAGACGGTTATCAGGATATTTGGCAGTCAACTCGCCAACGCTTACCTCAAGATCCTGTTTATCACAGTTCAGTGGGTTCCACTTCTCCGGATTATCGGTTGGATCCGCCGCAACATAGAACCCGCCATCCTTCCACACTACAGCCGAATACCCAAACAGAGGAAGCTTGTAAGACTTATCTGTCTTTACATACCCAGGAAGACACAAGCGAGTATAGCCCTGAGGCAGCAGCGCGCCTACAGCCTGTGAGCCATCCGGCAACGCCATCATTTCACCTGTCTCAGGATCCATACCCACAGCCCGCGTACTAGGCAAGCCCACAAGAGTGGCGCCTTCAGGCAGCGGAATCAACTCTTCCTCCAACATTTCAACGATCATATCCCCACTACGGGCTAACCCGTACAGTTCTGGATGATCATATACGTTTCCTTGCCCGTCGGCATATACCAAATACATGTTAGTCTCCTCTTATTATCAATTCTCAAGTTGTAGGTACTGAAGAAGTCTTTGCCCGTGTTGTGCGACGAGCAGCCGTACCACTGTTGGAAGTTCCTCCGCTACTTGCAGTTCCATTTGGCGATTGTTTAGCTCCCGCAACGTCAAATGATGCTAAGAATTCAGCATTAGTCTTTGTATCACGCAGCTTTTTGATGAATCCCTCCACAAAATCGTAGGATTCATTCATATTTTTGCGAATCGCCCAGATCGTATCAAGCTCTTCTTTGCTCAAGAGCACTTCTTCACGACGTGTACCTGAACGACGAATATCAATAGCAGGGAATATACGGCGTTCCGCCAATTTTCGGTCCAAATGAAGCTCCATATTACCAGTACCCTTAAACTCTTCATAAATAATATCATCCATACGTGATCCGGTATCAATTAAAGCAGTTGCTAAAATAGTCAGTGAACCGCCCTCTTCTACATTCCGTGCAGAGCCAAAAAACCGTTTCGGCCGATGAAAGGCTGCTGGGTCAATCCCCCCACTAAGCGTGCGTCCAGATGGTGGAACCACAAGATTATACGCACGTGCAAGACGGGTAATGCTGTCTAAAAGAATAACTACATCCTTCTTGTGCTCAACTAAACGAAGAGCTCTTTGCAACACAAGTTCGGCCACTTTAATATGATTCTCTGGAAGCTCATCAAACGTCGATGCAACCACTTCGCCTTTTACTGAACGCTGCATATCAGTTACTTCTTCGGGACGCTCATCTATTAGCAATACAAAGAGTTCAATCTCAGGATTATTAGTGGAAATACTATTGGCAATTTCTTTCAAGAGGAGCGTTTTTCCTGCTTTAGGAGGTGCTACAATCAAACCCCGCTGCCCCAAACCTACAGGAGCGAGCAAATCCATTATTCGGGTAGACAAATGAGTAGGGGATGTTTCAAGCGGTAGCTTGTCTTGCGGATAAAGTGGTGTTAATGCTGGAAAATGTAGTCGCTCCGCTGCGCTAGCAGGGTTCTCGCCATTAACGGCATTGACTTGAAGCAGGCCAAAATATCGTTCATTTTCTTTCGGCGTCCGGCATTTCCCAGATACAAGATCTCCGCTTCTGAGATCAAACTTCCGAATTTGTGAGGCTGAGATATAAATATCTTCAGCGCTAGGCAAATAGTTAATCGGCCTTAGAAATCCATAGCCCTCGGGTAGAATTTCCAGTACGCCTTCCATAAACATAAGACCGCTTTGCTCTGCCTGTGCCCGAAGGATCGCAAAGATCAGTTCCCGTTTCTTCAGCTGTCCGTAATAAGGGATCTGGTATTTCTTGGCCAGCTTATACAACTCGGTCAGCTTCATTTCTTCCAAATCGGAAATTTGAAGATCCATGTAATAACCACCTATTCAATTTTTAAATGAGTTCGCCCTAGTCTATCTACTAGGCAAAATGATGAGTCTATTAAAATGCCCATTAGGATATTAATACCCAATTTGGAAGGATATATGCGGTAAATAAGCAAATAAACCTCCTTCCAAACGGGATATCCTAATTTTATTCGTTCTCACGCCAAACATGAGCACCAAGTTGTCGAAGGTTGCTCACTAAATTATCATAACCACGGTCAATATATTCTACGCCGGTCACCTCGGTGATCCCATCCCCTACCGTCAATCCAGCAATGACAAGAGCAGCGCCTGCCCGTAAATCAGTCGCTTTCACCTTTGCAGCGTTAAGCTTACCACCCTCAATAATTGCAGAACGGCCTTCAACGCGTATTTTCGCGCCCATCCGTACCAATTCTGGCACATGTTTAAAACGGTTGCTGTAGACAAAATCGCTAAGCACACTAACGCCTTCCGCCTGTGTCAACATACTTGTCATAGGAGATTGTAAATCTGTAGGAAAGCCAGGATAGGTCAACGCTTTGACATCTGCGTGCTCATATTTAGCTCTACCTATAACGCGAATACTTTCGTCAAGCTCTTCAATATCAACGCCCATCTCTAAAAGCTTGGCCGTTAAAGCTTCCAAGTGCTTAGGAATAACGTTATCTATCAACACATTACCACGCGTAGCCGCAGCGGCAATCATATAAGTTCCTGCTTGAATCCGATCGGGAATAATGGAGTGACGGCAACCGTGCATCTCCGATACCCCTTCGATTCTGATGGTTTCTGTACCGGCGCCTTTAATAACAGCGCCCATAGAGTTCAATAGGGTTGCTACATCTATAATCTCAGGCTCTTTAGCCGCATTTTCAATAATTGTGGAGCCTTTGGCACGTGAAGCCGCCAGCATGATGTTAATAGTGGCACCTACGCTTGATACATCTAAATAAATCTTCGCACCGCGTAGCTCTTTAGCATATAAGTGGATAGAACCATGTTCGTTGGTAACAGTTGCTCCCAGTGCCTCGAATCCTTTGATATGCTGATCGATTGGACGAGGTTCGAAGTTACAACCACCGGGTAGACCTATTGTCGCTTCTTTGAATCTTCCAAGTAGAGCTCCCATCATATAATACGAAGCTCGAAGTTTCTTAACCGGACCATTAGGCATAGGTATAGATACAATACGCGAAGGATCAATTTTCATCTGGTTGCCTGACCAAGATACACTTGCGCCAAGCTCTTGCAAGATTTCGGAGTAAACGGCTACATCACTAAGGGACGGTAAATTATCAAGAACAACTTCAGATTCGGCCAAAATCGCCGCAGGAATAAGTGCAATAGCACTATTCTTTGCTCCACTGATGGTTACAACGCCCTCTAGCGGACGTCCACCGCCAATCATTAATTTTTCCATAGATTTATCAATTTCCCCCTACGTGTATTGCAGCTGTGTGGGCAATACGTGCTGTGGACTTTTAGTGATGAAAATGGAAAGACACCGGCTAAGCGGTGTGCTTTCCTCATCAAACTATTCAACTGGGCAGAGCTACACCCTGCCCTTTACAAATTGCTTGTCCACCTGTGGCGGAAGCTAACAATGATTAGGCTTTGTTGTTGGATCCAAATTCGCGGATTTTACCGATAACGGTTTCTTTGATCGCATCGCGACCTGGTGCGATGAATGTACGTGGATCGTAAGCATCAGGTTTAGCAGCTAGAACTTCGCGAACAACTTTTGCGAACACGATTTGGTTCTCAGTGTTTACGTTGATTTTGGAAGTACCCAAGGAGATAGCTTTCTTGATGTCATGTTCAGGAATACCTGTACCACCATGAAGAACCATTGGGATGTTAGTAGCGTCGCGGATTTCTTCCATTTCTTTAAATCCGAGGTTAGGCTCGCCATGGTAAGGTCCATGAACGGAACCTAGTGCAGGAGCCAAAGTGTCGATACCTGTTTCTTTAACAATACGTACGCACTCATCAAGCTTAGCATACATGATGCCGCCGATAACGTCGTCTTCTTGTCCACCAACAGTACCTACTTCTGCTTCTACAGAAACACCTTTAGCGTGAGCATATTCAACGACTTTTTTAGTCATATCAATGTTCTCATCGATTGGGTGGTGGGAACCGTCGATCATTACGGATGTAAATCCAGCATCAATTGCTGCTTTACATTTATCAAAGCTAGATCCATGGTCAAGGTGGATCGCTACAGGAACTGTGATATTCATATCGATAATTAGACCTTCTACCATTTTAACAACAGTAGTGAAGCCGCCCATGTGACGTGCTGCGCCTTCGGATACACCAAGGATTACTGGTGATTTCTCTTGTTCAGCGGCACCAAGAATAGCTTGTGTCCACTCCAAGTTGTTAATGTTGTACTGACCTACTGCGTATTTTCCTTCAAGTGCTTTGTTCAACATGTCTGTCATAGATACTAATGGCATGGTTTCATCCTCCTAAGAATGTTGGTTGGCTATGTTTTTAAACCGACATCACATACAGGCTTATTATAACACATCCTGAGTCAAATACTAAATAGGATAAACAAAAAAATGTCCCGGTGGGACGATTTTTATCCAGCCCGTATAGCATTTGCACTCAAACTGTTTATAATCACCATAACCAAATAGAATCGATACAGAAAATATCACTTTAACTGCATTGATCTACAGACTTATTATGAAGATGCATATTGACCGCTACCCGCATTTCATCGATGTCAAATGGCTTTGTGAAATGCATCAATGCGCCTAGCTTGGTTGCTTCCTTAATCATATCCAGCTCCCCATAAGCGGTCATCATTATGACCTTAATGGATGGATTTAGTTCCTTCAGATGCTTCAGAATCTCGAGTCCATCCATTCCCGGTATTTTCATATCGAGCAAAACCAAGTCAGGAGACTCACTGCGAACAATGTCTAAGGCCAATTTTCCGTTAGCTGCTTGAAATGTCGTATATCCTTCGCTATTGAACACTTCCATAAGAAGAATCCGAATCCCATTCTGATCATCGACAATTAACACTTTCTTTTTTTCCATATAATACCCTCCCAGAGATTAAGCCAGATTGACTATACCGCGCTCTCCACAGCTAACGGCCCCTTCAGAAACTAACCCATACGAAACCTATTATTCGTGCTTCACTGCTCAAATCCTGCTAATTGGATAAAATGGGTAAATAAAGAGTCTGAATTACAGTGATGTCATTTACGGAGCTCTTCAAAATGGACAAACAGGCATAAACACCTTCGGCGTCCCTATAAGGACGGTAAGCGTTTAAGCGAAAAATATTAGACATAAAGGATAGATGAACAACTTATACTTTTGAATAGTTAAAAAAAAGAGCCTCCTATGGGAGGCTCTTCAGGTTTGATACAGAACCCGCAGGTTCCGATTATATTTACAAAATTACTGCTGTTCGGAATGAGTCAAAGAAGCTTTGACGAAATCACGGAACAACGGTTGTGGACGGTTCGGACGTGAAGTGAATTCCGGATGGAATTGAACCGACAAGAACCAAGGATGTCCCGGAAGCTCTACGATCTCAACTAAACGGCCATCTGGAGAGGTTCCGGAAATAACCAGACCTGCTTTTTCAATCTCATCACGGTACGTATTGTTGAACTCATACCGGTGACGGTGACGCTCATAAACCAGTTCATCATCGTAGCAAGACATTGCCAGGGAACCCTCAGCAATCTTACAAGGATACAAGCCAAGACGCATAGTACCGCCCATATCTTCAATATCCTTCTGCTCAGGAAGCAGATCGATCAGTGGATATGGTGTGTTCGGATCGATTTCGGAGCTATTCGCACCTTGTAGACCTAGAACAGAACGGCCATATTCGATTACGGAAACTTGCATACCTAAGCAAATTCCGAAGAAAGGTATCAATTTCTCACGGGCATAACGAATCGCAGAGATTTTACCTTCAATTCCCCGATCACCGAAACCACCAGGAACAAGAATACCACCAATACCACGCAGCATTTCATCCACGTTCTCATCCGTAATTTCCTCTGCATTCACCCAGCGAATCTTAACCTCTGCATTAGCAGCAAAGCCTGCGTGTGAAAGTGATTCAACAACGCTCAAATAAGCGTCATGCAGTGCTACGTACTTACCAACAATCGCAATTTCCACTGTTTTTTCAAGCTTCTGAATCCGTTCAAGCATACTTTCCCATTCACGCATATCTGGTGCAGGTGTCGTAAGCTTCAAATGATTAACAACAATCTCGTCCAATCCTTCATCACGAAGATTCAATGGAACTTCATACAACGTTGAAGCATCGCGGCATTCCACAACAGCATTAGCATCAATATCGCAAAAGAGTGCGATCTTCGCTTTCATATCTGCGGAAAGCTCATATTCCGTACGGCACACGATGACATTCGGTTGAATACCGATACTGCGCAGCTCTTTAACACTGTGTTGTGTCGGCTTTGTCTTCACTTCTCCAGCAGCCTTGATATAAGGAATCAAGGTTACGTGGATATACATCACATTTTCCCGTCCGATATCACTCTTGATCTGACGAATGGCTTCCAGGAACGGAAGACTTTCAATATCACCTACGGTTCCACCAATCTCTGTGATTACAACATCAGAGTTGGTCTCGCGGCCTGCACGGAACACGCGTTCTTTGATCTCATTCGTAATGTGTGGGATAACTTGTACAGTTCCGCCCAAATACTCTCCACGACGTTCCTTGCTGATTACGGATGAATAGATCTTACCTGTCGTCACATTGTTGTTCTTTGACAGATTAATATCAATAAACCGTTCATAGTGTCCAAGGTCAAGGTCAGTCTCCGCACCGTCATCGGTTACGAATACTTCACCGTGCTGATAAGGACTCATCGTTCCAGGGTCTACGTTAAGATACGGATCAAATTTCTGAATCGTTACCTTTAGACCTCTGTTTTTGAGCAGCCTGCCCAGCGAAGCGGCGGTAATGCCCTTGCCCAGGGAAGACACAACGCCACCCGTTACAAAAATATACTTTGTCACTGTAAAACCCTCCTAAATAAAGTCCAGACATAAAAGCGGCGCATGGTGTTTATCGTAACCCGTTTTACCATCATCAAAACAGGGGAAATCAAAAGTTTGATTCACCGGGGAAAACATAAAACGTTGTCCCGCAAATTACATAAAACTACAGCTACTTTGCATCTAAAAAAACAAAAAAGTGACACCCGTAGAACCGGGGCACTTTTTATTTTAAGAAACGCGTTTATTAACTTACATGATAAGCCCATGCAATAGTTTACTCTGACGTTCCCCCACTGTCAAGGGAGGAATTATACCATCAGCAAGACTCTTTGAAATTATTTATCTTACTTGTCAGCTTCTGCATCGTCTTCATCTGAGTCATCTTCTGCATCATCTTCATCTGAGTCATCTTCGTCTATGTCATCTTCATCGATCACGACATCTTCGTCGACTTCTTCTTCGCTGTCGTCGTCGGAATAGAGGTCGTCGCGATCTTCGTCGATAGCGTCGAAATCCTCTTCTTCAGCAGCGTAGTTTTCTTCTTCTTCAGCAAAGTCGTCATCTTCCAAATCATCGTCTTCATCGTTGATGATACGCACGCGTTTGGTGTTACCAACCGGATCATCAGAGCGCTCTAGAGGATACCAGCGTTTCAATCCCCAAAGGTTGGTTCCGACACAGGCAAAACGCCCATCAATGTTAATCTCGGTATATAACTGGGCAATAGTATCTTGGCTTTGTTGATCGGTCATGCCGCGCAACTTGGCTACCTCGACCATCAGATCACGGTAATAATACGGTGTATTGGCTGCCTTAAGCACTAGAAAGGCCAAATCCACCATCGGCATTTCTTTAACTTTCTCAGGGTCTAGCTTTAAATTGAGTGGCGTACTCACTAAAGGACACTTCCTCTCACGCATTGTTCACATTACGGTTTATTTCAATAATATCCATTAACAAAACTAAGTAAAACCTATTTGACAACAAATTGCAAGTCAAAAGCGGTAACAGCTGACAGAAAGAGCCTTCAGGCTGTTATCCATAGCAGAAACCTGTCTCCATCTTGAAGAAGGATAAGCCCATAACATATGTACCCGTGTGAAACTTATAATTCCTTTTAAATAAAAAAAGGCGGAGGAAACCCTCCGCGCATGACTGTATCCACGCCAAGGATCGGCTCCTTACGTGATGTTACAAAGAGAGTGTTAATCTCTTCTGTCTATTTTATGTAAAGCGCCGTCTTTTGACACGATGGGCAGCCCATTTCGTTAAAAAAGGGCAAGTTCCCATTCGGACCCCCTCTTCCACTCATACAATATGGCAGCAGGGCACCGAGGAGGGGACAGCGAAACCTATGGACTATTACAAATTTTGGCACATGCTTCTTGAAGAAATATCGGTTGCCCCCAACAATGGTGAGCGGCGTATTCTTACCTTCAATGATCCCCGCCAGTATGCCGGAGCTTTTACACAATGGAAGGCGTTGAAAGCGAAGCAGCCTGAGCTGCGGCAAGTGCAGGTATCTCCGCTGATTCGGGCCTTTTTTGTGCCTGCTGCCGGAGCTGGAAAACTAATGAACCGATTTGCAGACCTCCTAAATATCGAAGAGGATCTACAAATACAAATCCATTCCATAGCTAACGAAAAGAGCGGTACCGCCACACTCCCTTGGGGAGTAAAAGCCATTCATGCTCCTCAGGCATGGTCCAAATCAACCGGAGTTCACGTCAAAATCGGCGTAATCGACACAGGTGCTGATTACCGCCATCCCGATCTGAAGCATTCATTAGCCTCTGGGGTCAACTTACTACACCGCGGAATGTTGCCGCTAGATGATAATGGACACGGGACTCATATCGCCGGCACTCTAGCTGCGGCAGGAGGAACACGCGGTATGATGGGAGTGGCTCCACGAGCGTTGCTATATCCAGTCAAGGCTTTTGATCATAGCGGCTCCGCGTATGTATCGGACATTGTACTGGGCATTGATTGGTGCGTACAGAATAAAATTGATATCATCAATATGAGCTTCGGAATGAAAACTAGAAGCAAAGCGCTTCACAATGTGGTTATTAAAGCGTACCGAGCCGGAATCGCTGTCATCGCCTCATCCGGGAATGATGGAAAACGTGGCGGAGACTACCCCGCACGTTATCCTGAGACGATTGCCGTGGGTGCCATCGATAAAAGACATCGTGTTGCTGGCTTCAGCAACCGCGGTTCTTATATCGATGTCTATGGCCCCGGCGAAGGCGTGACCTCCTGTTGGCTGAAGGAGGGCTACAAAGAGATGAGCGGCACCTCCATGGCGACCTCGCATGTCACGGGAGCCGCTGCACTGCTGCTCTCGGTGCGACCGGGGCTTTCGCCAAGGGAGCTGAAGCTGCTCTTGCGCCGCACCGCGTCCCCGGTGCGGCTGCGCAAGGGGCAGCGACGCGCATCCCTTGGCGGCGGCGCTGCCGATGCCCTACGCCTGCTGAAAGCAGGAGTGAGGGCCAAGCGGGCGGTATCCGCGAACGTATAGACCCTACCCGGGCACCGGGTGGGTCACTCTGACGTGAGCGCAGCTTGTGCCGGTGCGAAGAACGGCACAAAATAAAATCCGCCTCCCAGAGAACCGGAAGGCGGATTTTTTGTCGTTTGATGTTGAATTACATGCGGTCTGGTGCGGAAACACCAACAAGACGCAGGACATTAGCAATGGTGGTACGCGCAGCACCAAGCAGTGCAAGTCGTGCCACGGTTTGAGCGGCATCCTCAGTGATTACACGTTCAGCTTTGTAATAACTGTGGAACATCGCAGCCAGCTCATATAAATAACGGATGAGGCGATGTGGAGCATAACCTTCAGCCGCAACAGCAATTTCTGCTGGGAGCTCACCAATTTTGCGCAGCAGGTCATATTCATGCACTGCTGTCAGCTTGGAGAAGTCAATCTCAGCGTAATCAGGAATGAAGATCCCTTGCTCCTCTGCCTGACGGAAGATGCTGCAGATACGCGCATGCGCATATTGAACGTAGAATACAGGGTTCTCATTAGAAGTAGAGATCGCCAAGTCCATATCGAAATCGAGATGGGAATCCATGCTACGCATGGTGAAGAAATAACGAATCGCATCGATTCCTACTTCTTCCATCAAATCTTCCATCGTAACCGCTTTGCCGGTACGTTTCGACATTTTAACCTTTTCACCATTCTGGAACAGGCTGACCATCTGAGCAATCAGAACCACTAGCTTCTCAGGATCATTGCCAAGTGCTGACATCGCCGCTTTCATCCGCGGAATATAGCCATGATGATCCGCACCCCAAATGTTAATCATTTTATCGTAACCACGGCCATACTTATCGCTGTGATAAGCAATGTCCGGTGTAAGGTAGGTGTATGTGCCATCGTTCTTAATCAGAACGCGGTCTTTATCATCGCCATACTTAGTCGTTTGCAGCCAGGTTGCCCCATCCTGCTCATAAACTTCTCCACGATCACGAAGCTCGTCTAGCGAGCGTAACACTTCTCCGTTCTCGTACAGGGAAGTCTCACTGAACCAGATATCGAAGTTTACGCGGAATAGTCCCAGATCACGTTTGATTTTATCGAGCTCTTTATTAAGTCCATAAGTCCGGAAAAAAGCTGCGCGGTCACTCGGGCTCATTTCGAGTAGTGTATCACCCTTTTCAGCCACAAGCTCTTTAGCAAATCCCTTAATATCCTCGCCATGGTAACCGTCTTCAGGCATTTCTGCTTCTTGGCCCAGCTCCTGCAGGTAACGAGTTTCAATGGATTTGCACAGGTTGACCACCTGGTTACCGGCATCATTAATATAATATTCCCGTGTCACCTGATAGCCTGCATAATCAAGTACGTTACAAAGCGCATCGCCGACAGCAGCACCACGAGCATGTCCTAAATGAAGGCTACCCGTTGGATTAGCGCTGACGAACTCCATTTCAACCTTCTGACCTTGACCGATGTTAATGCGGCCATAATCATCACCCTGCTCAGCAACAAGGCTGATAATTGGATACAAATAATTCTTGGACAACGTAAAGTTAATAAAGCCTGGTCCGGCAATCTCAGCTTTTTCAATAGAAGCGCTGCTAGTATCCAAATGTTCTATAATTGCCTCAGCAATTTGGCGCGGGTTACGTTTTGCGATTTTGGTCAGCTGCATAGCAGCGTTCGTAGCCAAATCACCGTGTGCCTTATCTCTTGGTACTTCCAGTACGATATCCGGAACCTCTTCCGGTGCAACAATTCCTGCATTTACAATTGCATCGGCAATGGCTTCTTTTACCCGTTCATTCACTAGCTCCAACGGATTCTTTCTCTGTGTCATAATTTCGGTTCCTCCTGTATATGCAAACTAATAGCAAACTTTCCTGACAATTCCTCGTATACGTACAAATCATATTCCCATGCAACCGTTAGGGAGCGCCCTTCGCGCACCACGTCCAGCTTGTTCGTTTCTGTAGAAAGATTAAACTGTGTATATGGTGAACGATAGAATCCCGGCAGACGCCGTCCGGATTGAAAGCTCTGTTCCGACTGTATCCCACCGTGGCGGATTAGCTTTAGCTGATTGCCTGCAATCTTTATTGTTGTACGAACAGAAATTTCCTCTCCTCGAGGGCCTTGCTCTAACTCTTCATATTGAATATATAGATGCGGTCCTTTGGATACTACCTCTCCATTCGCTTTCATAACATTCCGCTGACCATCTTGAAGGCTCACGAGCGTAATAGAGACGTCATATTTGTTAGACTGTAGTTCGGGCATCACACGTTCCTCCATTCTGCAAGCCTCTGCATTCTGCATAAGAAAAACGCCTGTCGTAAAACTTAAACATTTTTATATTCATTCAAAGGCCTATTCGCTTTCCCATTGTACACTATATCCAGTTCAAAGAAGCATTTCAATCTCAGAATCCATTAGATCTAGCTTAGCTCATAAAATTTTACCATATTGATGGATAAAAGCACACTTGGAACATGTAGTAAAACTGTACACAAGTGCAACCAACTTCATAATCACAAAAAAAACGGTTCCTTAGGAACCGTTTAGAAAACTAAAAGCTATGCTCGCTACCTTTACTAACCCGCCCGTTACAAGGACAAAATTTTCAACGAAAATCTAAGTTGCCAAGATGCGCCGCCATCTTTAGTTACATATAACGATGAATAATCGCGTTCGCGAACGGCTAGCCAGCCTTCTTTATTACTAGTGAACGAGATTGCTCCTTCATACCCAGCAATCGCCGGAAGATTGGTCCACTGCTTACCACCGTTATATGTGCGTCCTACCGCTACTTTTTCTGCTGCGTCGGAATAACCCACCAAGAAGGCCGTATTGTTCCCTATCAGCTCCAAATTTCCCGGTCTGCCAGACGCAGGCCCTTTATTTACTACAGCTCTTCCACTACCCGGAGCAGGCCCACCCCCAGCAGTTTCCTGAGCGATCACTCTATTCCAGCTTTTACCCTTATTCGTACTTGTATATAGGGAGTATGAGGTTTGACTCATCCCTGAGCCGCCATAGAGAACCACATCAACTTGATCTCCCTTTGAAGTGATTTGCCCATACTCTGGATCGGTAAAGGCTACCTTTAACGATAAACTCCAAGTTTTGCCACCATCTGCGGTCTTCATTACCCGGTAGCTGGTTCCAGGCACAGTTACAACGGCCCAGCCGGTATTACGATCACTGAAATAAGCACCGCGTGTATTGGATGGGGTTGAAATCTTACTCCAGCTAAGTCCCCCGTCCTTGGTGTAATACGTTGATGCCCTGTTATACCCGAAACCAATCTTACTGTCGATAAAATCGATTCTTTCAAAGCTAACAGCTTTATTCGAAAGTCTTTTCCATTCTGAGCCGCCATTAGAGGTACTGATTAAATATCGAGCTTGACCGTCTTCTACAGAAGCAAGGGCAAAACCATGCACGTTATCGGGAAAATCAATCTGTTTAAAGCTCCATTGGCCTTCATAAATTTCTTGAAAATTGCAGCCTCCATCAGAAGTGCCAATCATAAATCCATTGCCTGCTGCCCGTCCGATATTTCCATTCAGAAACTGAACATCAGAAAAGGTAAGCGGTGTGGATACGTCTCCTGAATGCTTGTTTTGCAGAGACTGTAGTAGCCCATGATCTCCAGTGCCGCACGCCGCAGGTGTAGCCGATGCAGCAGCATGTACAGAAGAAGCTGATGCACCCCAGCCTGAAACCATTATTAGCGTCGCCGAAAGGGCGGTTATTGTCGTTCTATGAATCTTTTTCGTCCAGTTCATAGTGACACCTCCTATTGTATATATACCCTAGCTTTCAATCTCTACTCTTTTATACCTCCTGAAGCACGCATGATCCACCATTGAATAGTCACAAAATGGAAACAGTTTGTCATCTCCTATTTAAATCTCCTCCGGTGATAGTCCCTTTAACAGATCACCTAATTATACAATGAATATCCTTCCAGTTCCTTTCCCATAATACAAGGAGAAGGGAGTCTGGTGTCATGTCACGTGAATCAACGAGTCCACCCAAACGAAAAAGCCGCTTCCGCCGTTTATTCCGGCTGCTGGTAGCCATGATTATATTGTTTCTACTGACCACGGGAGCTCTGCTCGGTTACCTATACCAAAAAGATCTCCCTCCCATTGGCGACGATGTGCGCTCCAAGCTACTCGACTCAAGGGGCAATATTCTTGCCACCTTTACCTCAGACGGGCGTAGCCGTGAACCGGTCAAATTAAGTCAAATTTCTCCCCTGCTCATTGAAGCCACACTAGCCGTCGAGGATCGTAAGTTTTACGAGCATTCCGGATTTGACATGAAGGGAATGGCTCGGGCCGTGCTCGTCAATCTGGAAGAGGGAAACCGAACGCAGGGGGCTAGCACGCTAACTCAGCAGCTCGCGAGAAATCTTTATCTATCCCACGAGAAGACGTGGACGCGTAAAGCTAAAGAAGCCTTGTATACGATGCAGCTCGAGATGAAATACAGCAAAGATGAAATCTTGAACATGTATTTAAATAACATCTACTATGGCCATGGTGCCTATGGCATTGAAGCAGCCTCTCAAATGTATTTTGGTAAATCTGCAGCAGACTTAGACTTGGCAGAGAGTACCATGCTAGCTGGAATTCCAAAAGGACCAACCTATTATTCGCCGTACAATCATTTAGACAACGCTAAAAAACGCCAAAAAATCATTTTGACTGTCATGACCAATTTAGGAGAAATCACACAAGAAGAAGCAGGACAGGCTGTTCAGGAAGACTTGAACTTAAAACCACAAGGCCAGAAGGATACCACTGTGGTTGCACCTTATTTCAGAGATTATATCCGCAATCTGGCCACAGAATCTCTTCACATCAGCAGTGATGAGCTGGAACAAGGGGGACTAAATGTTTACACTACCCTTGACCCTGACATGCAGCATGCCGCAGAACAAGCAGTCGACAAAGAGATGGATCATAAGAGTGATCTGGAGACCGCTCTTGTTTCCATCGATCCTCGCACTGGCTACATTAAAGCTATGGTCGGCGGAAAAAATTATCGTACCAACCAATACAACCATGCTCTAGCCACCACACGTCAGCCTGGCTCGTCCTTTAAGCCGATCATGTATTTAGCAGCACTCTCTTCTAAAGAGATGACTGGTCTTTCCGTTTTCAAAAGCCAGCCAACGATGTTCCATTATGATAACAATCGCAAAACCTACCAGCCTCGGAACTTCGGGGATAAGTATCTGGGCGAAATCAATATGCGACAAGCCATTGCAGCATCCGACAATATCTATGCTGTGAATACGATCATGAAGATCGGCGCAGATAAGGTGAGCGAGATGGCAGGCAAGATGGGCATTGATAGTCCGCTTCAAAGCGTGCCGTCACTGGCACTCGGTACCTCACCGATCAGTCCGCTAGAAATGGCTGCGGCATTCGCTGTTATTGGAAACAGTGGTCAGAAAATGCCCACCACAGCCATTCTAAAAATAACGGATTCTAATGGTATGGTGCTGTATGAAGCACCACAGCCAAAGGGTGAAGCCATTGTAGAACCTTCTGCCGCCTATGTGTTGACCCGTTTAATGGAGGGGGTATTTGAGACTGGGGGGACAGGAAATCGCGTAGCTTCTATAATCAAACGTCCGGTAGCCGGGAAGACTGGAACTACGGATACAGACGGCTGGATGGTAGGCTTCACCCCCGAGCTGTCCACTGCAGTTTGGGTTGGATATGACAAGGGGCGCGACATCACAACTACCGATGGCCGACGGGCAGCTCCAATTTTCGCGGAGTTTACTGAAAAAGCGTTGGAAAATATCCCGCCTAAGATTTTTCCCATTCCAGATGGCGTAGTCAGTGTATACATCAATCCGCAATCCGGTAAGCTAGCTACAGCAGCCTGTCCCGAAAAAGAACTGGAGACTTTCATTAGTGGAACTGAGCCCACCGAATACTGTGATCAACATGGCAAAGCTCCCGCTGTCGATGATGTACAAAGCAAAGTAGATCCTGCTGAAGAAAGTCGTTCCCTGTGGAACAATATTAAACGCTGGTGGTTGAATTAACCTCTTCATTAATTGAAGAGGTTTTTCCTTTTTATTACTTATTTATTGTAGAATCCATAGGATGGCCAAACTCGATTTTCACTTCTCCCACAAAGGATGTAACCGCTTCATTAATTATATTCACCCCATTCTCTTAACTCACAATTACTGCTATAATAGTTAGTAGCAACCAAAATATAAAGATGTAAATGAGGGACATGGGATGAAGGATACAGGCATGATCCGGAGTTTAGACAGTCTTGGGAGAATTGTGGTTCCCGCAGAAATCCGTATGACTCGTAATATCGACATTGGTGATCCTATCGAATTTTTTATATTAAACGATAACACCATCATACTCAGGAAGTACACCTCGACAGAATGTACGTTTTGCAGAAGCCACGACCATGTCACCTACTATAAAGAGCAATTTATTTGCAGTAGCTGTCTAAAAGAAATTGCCGACCCTGAACGCATGTCTCAAGTGCCTGAGGCGCGCCAAGATTTTGCAGGCGAAGTGTCAGAGCACAGCAGCACTATCCGGAAGACGAAGACAGAGGATATGTGCCAACGCCTGGAGCGGGCCATAGAAGAACATCCATATGCCAATCAGAAAGAGCTTGCTGAAATTCTTGGGATCAGTCAAGCTAGAGTAAGTCAACTAAAACGCAAACTTAGTACGGCAGGCAAATCGTAAACTAATTCATTGTGTTCAATTCAAAAAGGCTTCGACTCTCCTATTTCAGGATGTCGAAGCCTTTTTCTGTATCAGGTAACCTTGACCGGGTAATCGTTCCTACTCGGTCAGTGCAGCCTTAAGCTCATCGGAGGACGCAGTCCACCATGCCTCATTATGAGAGATCAAGAGGGATTTGAGGGCAGCTTTTTCAACTGTGCCAAGCCCTCCCACATCGATTTTGCGTTTTAGAGCAGCATCCAACTTATTGACATGCTCGGCGAGAATTTTCCAACCGCGACGTGCTTCCGTATCGATCCACATTTCGCAGGCCGTTATTCCACCATAGAATTGACTATCCTGTGTACGGTCCACTGCTACCCATACTACCCAAACCTGTCTACCATTAGGTACATCTTCACGGTTCATGGAGAATTTAATCCCCTTTTCAACCTTACTCTTGGCATGCATGGCACCAATATCAATGACTGCTTCACCGCCATCAATAATGACAGGCGATACGTTATTGAGCTCTATAGAGCCCGCTCCAAAGCCTTTATGTTTACTTTTGGCATTCACAATATTTAAGGCAATCTGTTTCTTGCCCTCCGGTTGTATGTTGTCCACGAGTGCACACCCTTCCTCTTACGAATAATTTAATTTTAGCTAATAATGCGGCGATTGCAAACATATACATCCCGTAGATGCTTGTCACGGGAGGAATCACACTATGAAGTCACTGTCATTAAGGTACATCATCATCTTTGCGACCCTGGCCACCCTCGTGCTATTAGGAGGCATATGGGTCTATTCGGGGGATAACTCCACATCTTCTGTTACTAGCTTTGTTTCAAAAGAGGCCAAGTCCTCAAGCGGCACAGCTCCTGCAGCTGCACCACAACAGACACTGCCTGAAAGCGCCCCCGTTCCAGCAGAAGAGGCATTAAGTCAACGAGTTGTCGAGTATCACATCGATGTTCAGCTTGTTCCTGATACAGAAACCTTAATCGCTTCTGAGACGGTAACCTGGACACACCCCGGTGTAAAACCGGTAAGTGATCTATATTTCCATATGTATCCAAATGCTTTTGCTTCACCAGATACTACCTTTATGAAGGAGTCCGGAGGAACGCTCAGAGGTGACACCATGCCAGAGAATGGCTTCGGAAGTATGACTTTAACCGATTTGCGCACAACAGAAGGAACATCACTAATGCAAAGAGTGCAATTTGTACAACCCGATGATGGTAACGTCAACGATAAGACACTCCTAAAGGTACATCTCCCACAGCCGGTTAATGGTGGAGAAAGTGTCACGCTTAAACTCCAGTACGAGGTTCAGCTCCCCAAAATATTTGCCCGTATGGGCGCATCCGGCAATTTCGTGATGGCTGGGCAATGGTTCCCTAAACTTAGTGTATACGAGCCTATGGGCACACGTGGGGTTAAGGAGGAAGGCTGGGATTTGCATCAGTACCACGGCACCTCTGAGTTTTACAGCGATTTTGGCATCTTTAATGTAACGATTGCGGTTCCTTCCGACTACACGGTAGCTGCGACCGGATTTCCTGTGAAGAATGCCAAGCTAAAGCAAGATCAAAAAATATATCAGTTCTACGCTGACGATGTCCATGACTTTGCGTGGGCGGCATCCCCTGATTTTACAGTAGCCGAAGAAGCCTTCTCTACGCCAGAAGTGCCTGGTGTACGGATTAAGGTGTATCTCGATCCATTACACAAAGACTTAAAGGAACGATACCTTCAGGCCGCTAAGGCAGCTCTGACTTACTTCAGCAAATGGTATGGTCCTTATCCCTACTCGACTCTGTCTATTATCGTTCCGCCTAAGGAGGGGAATGGGGCTGGAGGAATGGAGTATCCAACACTCATTACAGCGTTTGGAGCCACAGACTCTTCTCCTGACACCTCACTTGAAAGAACCGTCGTTCATGAAATTGGCCATCAATACTTTTACGGCATGGTAGCCAGCAATGAATTCGAAGAGGCTTGGCTAGACGAAAGCTTCACTTCTTATGCTGAAGACAGACTCATGGAACAAGAATATGGCATCAAAACGAATCTCCCACTTCAGTCCAGCTTGGTGACCAAATCAGAGCCGCTAAATTTAGAGACATGGAAATATGCCGGGGCAGAATCCTATAGCCGGAATGTGTATATTCGCGGAAAGCTAGTACTTAAGGATATTGAACGCCAAGTAGGCACTAAGGCAATGAACAGCATCATGTCCACTTACGCACGTAAATTCCGTTTCCAGCACCCCACTACGTCTGATTTTCAAAAAGTCATTGAGAAGGTAACCAAAAAATCATGGCAGCCTTATTTCGAAGATTATATTTATGGTGGTGGTGCTCCTGATTTCTCAGTAGATACGATTACGATTAAAAAGAATGGCAACAGCGATGCTCAGAGCTATGAATCCATAGTAAAGATTACAAACAAAGGGAGCCATTACATTGACGTTCCCATTAAATTCACATTCGCCGATGGCTCTGCTACAGAGCGGGTCTGGAGCGGTGAAGGAGCAGAGACTACCTTCCAATTGTTAAGCGATAAGCTTCTTCTCTCTGCTGAGGTTGATCCTGAGCATACCATTCTGTTAGAAAACAAACATCTTAATAACTTCAGACTGGCGGAAATAGAGCCCAAAACGCTCTCCCGCTGGACATTAAGTGTAACTAAACTAGTTGAAACCGTGCTCGGAACTCTTGTCTGGTGAGGTGAATGATTGTGAGAACATCGATAACCCGCGGCTGGCAAAGCATGAAGGAGCAATTTTATATTCTGATTCTGCTCTTCATCTACCGACTGCTCTGGGGCTACTTTATGTACGGCTTCATCCGGTCTGCTATCGTTCCAATTCTACTACGTTATCCAGATAAAGACGCTGGAGGCAGCGGAATGGGCAGACTACTCTATTATGTCGAAGGGCAGTTCAGCTTAAACACAGATCCTGCGATACGTACTTGGTTATGGATGTTCCTAGGGCTTGTTGTCTTACGACTGCTACTCTCCCCCTTCATAAGGGCAGGATTACTGCATGAACTCCATCAGGAGCGAAAAGGAGAGCGTGGCCTGTTCTTTTTTCCAGGTATGAAGCTTTATGGATTTCCAGTGTTTATCTTCAGTCTAATCGAATGGGTGCTGGCTCTACTTCCGTTATACTGGCTTGCTCCAAAAATGTACGGGCTATTCTTGTCCTCCTTTCTGAACTACTCTTTGTTACTTCATCTAGTTCCATACGTATTGGCATGGCTTATATACATCTTTATCGTGCGCCTGTTCCTTCTATATATGCAGTTTGGTTATACCAGCGGCACGGGGATGTTCTCCTCCTTATTCATTTGCTTGAAGTCGCTGATTCCGGCAATAGGAATTTCAATCATACTTGGTGCAGCAGGCCTGATCCTTTTGCTAGTGTGCGGACTAACGGGTATCTTCTGTCCTGGCCTACCAGCACTTCTTATTCGTCAACTTTCATCACTGCCCTCAACACTCTTCAAAATGTGGGGAATTTCAGCTCAATATCATCTATGGCAAAGTAAAGCATTTCCACAATAATTTGAAGCATTACAGAACATAATATAAGAGTCCCGGTTCCTGAATCAGGAGCTGGGACTCTTTCGCGTTATAGACAAATTATGAGGATTTGCAAAATCGTAAAGACTTTGTTACAATAAGTCCTGTTCCATTGGTAACAAGTTTGTAATCATTTGAAACGATTTCTACATAACTTCATGTATTTGTCGTAGTCATGTCGATAAGTCACTATCTGGTGCATAAAACGCCGAATTCCTTGCACCGGGAAGTGGGGGAACCATATTTTGGGTGAATTGATCTCGCTTTGCAGTGATCATAGGGGAACCTTCTACCGAATCCTTAAGCTAACCTCACAGGCATTGGAAGGGGTACAATTTTTTTGAAGAATTTAAGAAAAGCATGCGTCGCTGCGGCGCTAGGACTTGTGATGGCGTTCTCTATTGGTGGAGGAAGTGCCTTTGCAGATTCTAAGATGGACAGTGTTATTTCAAAGACAATTGGAGTTGCCTATAAAACCGGAGGCACTAGCACTGCCGGGTTTGACTGTTCTGGATTTACTACGTATGTATTCAAGAAGGTGGGTCTTTCTTTGCCCCGTACTTCAAAAGCTCAATATAATGTCGGAACTCCTGTAGCCAAAAGTAAATTACGTTCAGGTGACCTAGTTTTCTTTAACACATTGGGCAACGGCGTATCCCATGTCGGCATTTATGTTGGAAACGGAAAATTCGCACAATCATCATCTTCATATGGCGTGACCATCACTTCACTTAGCCAGTCCTACTGGGCCAATCGCTACGTTGGTGCTAAAAGAGTAATGAGTACTTCCTCATATCAAGCTATAGCCTACGATTAATACTTCCCCACAACTATAACCTCACAATTACATTATATAGACCTGGGTTTGATTATTGACTTAATCGAATCCAGGTTTTCTTTTGCCTTATTATATTCTTTACACCTCTAGAACGGACTTTAAACACTTTTATTTGATAAAAATTTCAATAAATATAAAAATTAGTTTAATATTATCGCTTACATATGCATTTTGTCTTTAAAAAAACGAATTTTTCTGCATGATTATGTTAAAAACGATTGCCAAGCGGCACTCTGTTTGTTACAATAACTGCAGTAAGATTTTAGTAACATTTTTGTAATCATTAAGTTGTTATTTACAAAGGTTTTGTCATGTATTGATTACAAGCTATTCCTAATCAACAGTATCAGCCGAGTTTCCTAACTATTAGGAAAACGGGGGAACCAACTTTGGGTGAATTGACCTCCATTTTTAGAGGGGTCATAGGGGACCTTCAACCGAACCCTTAAGCTAACCTCGTAGGCATCCGGAAGGGGTATAAACTTTTGAAGAAGAAGCTAGCAGCAGCAGTACTTAGCTTTTCCATTATTTTCACCATCGGAGCAGGAAGCGCTTTCGCGGATTCCAAAATGGATAAAGTGATCGACAAGACCATCGGAACTAAGTACGTATCCGGCGGCATCTCCACAAATGGATTTGATTGCTCCGGATTTACAATGTATGTATTTGATAAAATTGGTATAAACCTACCACACCAATCAGGTTCCCAGTATCAAATGGGTACTGCTATCTCCCAAGATGATTTAAGATCTGGAGATCTTGTATTCTTCAATACAAGTGGTAAGGGTGTCTCCCATGTCGGTATTTATGTCGGTGAAGGCAAGTTTGCACACGCATCTTCCTCACGCGGTGTAACGATTAGCTCCCTGAGTGATAGCTACTACGTGAAACGCTACATCGGTGCTAAACGAATTATGAGCACGGATGCTTATCATTCTGTTGCTTCTGAGACAGAAGATAATGATGATGTTCAATAAGTAAATCGTACATAGGCTCTTTTCCAAGATGTTGATTCTTGGGGAAGAGCTTGTTTTTTGTCTTATTTAGTATTTACCCCTCTCAGAATTTGTAAAACAATAATCCTCATAAATTTCTGAGTCGACCATGCCTCTTTTTGTATATAATTAGTTACAAGCATAAACGCCTTCGATGTCCTTATAAGGACCATAAGTATTTTAAGCTACAAATATAAGACATTTAAAGTTCCCCCGTGAAAGGAGGTCCTTGACCTTATGATAAATCCCTCTGTTACTTTTCATGTAGCGCCTATGGAGACCAGTCACGCGGAAGAGGTTTGCAACTGGGATTACACTGCCCCTTATAATATTTACGGCTGGATGCCGTGGGAGCAAATGCAGGCTCTTGGAATCGAGTTCGGTGACCCGCAGCTACGGAATGAGCAATATGTCTCCATACTAAATGGGCAAGGGATTTTGTGTGGATTCGCGCAGTTGTTTCCAATGGAAGGTGTTGTTCGCTTGGGGATTGGTATGCGCCCTGATCTATGCGGTCAAGGTCTAGGGAAAATATTCATGGATGCAATCGTGCAAGCAGCCTTAATTCGTTATCCTGAGCGTGAGATTGATCTAGAGGTATTGACCTGGAACCAGCGGGCGATCCGAACTTACCAAAAGTGTGGATTTACGATTACCGATACGTATGAGCGCCTAACCCCCACAGGAAACAAACCTTTTTATTGCATGGTCTATGATAAATAATATTAAATTCCATATTTTTCAATGATTTGATGGCATTATCGTTCATTTTTTTGTCACAAACCCTATGATAACGCTTCACCTTGAGCTATAATGTAGGGAGCAGCTTACATAGAAGGGACGAACTGGGATGCAGAAATGGATCATGAGCGGTTTGTTTTTTGCCGCCTGTGCCTTTGCGGTAGTACTTATGTTTACACTTCCAGGTAAAGAAGAGGTAGCTGAACAGAATAAACCGACGATGCCGGAAGTCCAATTGGATGCGGCAAAGGCCGAAGCAACCGTGAAAGCCAGCTGTATCACCTGTCACGGCGATCAGCTTCAAGGTGGAGTTGGACCCAGTCTTCAAAATGAAGGCGGTCAGCATGATGCTGAAGAAATCTACAGTATCGTCACTAAAGGACGCGGTCAAATGCCTTCCTTTAAAGAAAAGCTAGCCCCTGAGGAGATTGCAAACGTCGCCCTCTGGCTCTCAGAGAAAAAGTAACAGTAACTACTACCTAAGCAACTAAAAACGCCCGTGCCAGAAGATAGTTCACTATCTGCGCACGGGCGTTTATTTATGAGTTTGGGTGACACTAACGATTTTTCTCAAAGGCTTCATTAAATTCATGTGCCTCTCGAATATCTAGAGCTGTAATACCGTCTTCCTCATTTGATTTCAGTCGTAAAGTCACTGTCTTATAATCAATCGTAATATGTGGATGGTGATCAAAGGCTTCTGAAATGGTGGCTACTTCATCAACGAAAGCAATACCCTTCATATATTGGCTGAACATATATTTTCGCACCATGGTATTCTCTTCCAGCTTCCAACCTTCCAGCTTGCTGATCTGCTCACGCAGTTCTTCTTCCGTAAATAACAATTCGTTTCCTCCCTTACTAAAAATTGCAGTAAAATCCGCAGGTCCCTTTACTCGTCATATTCGTTAAACAAAACATCCCTTAGCTTCTGAGGTCCAAGGGATGTGCCAGGATAAAGGCAATATTTTCGATTAAATGTATTCAAGAATCCCAGCGATTATAACTCGGCTACACCAATTTTAACACGGGCTACTAACTACGGGCAAATTACGCCCCGCCGCCCCCTCTTCTTAAATCAAAACAACAGAGGCTAAATCCTCTTCTCCGACTAAAATATTAATGCGGTGCGTGTCCTTATCGTAGATGATAACGCCGCTCCCCACCTCAATCATAGGTTCATTACCCAGCGCGAAGAAAAGATCCTCAGCCAGTGCCTCCCATACCTCCATCTTGGATTCCTGCGGCAATTCTTGCCACTCTTCTGGATCCATTTCAAAAAATAAGTACCCATCGGAAATTCTTCCGACAGCCTCAGTCAAATCCGTTAGGATTTCACCGTAATCTCTACCATGCTTTACGCCCACATGTATCACTCCGTTTTCTCCACAGATGAATAATTACTTACCTTATCCATTATAGCCGAAAAAATGACTTCACAAAAAACGGAATGATGTCGATAAATAAGAATATACGTTATTCGGTTTCGAACAGAGTGCCTTGCCGCTGTTTCAAGGATGATATACGCGGCTTTGTCGGAACACATCTTATAATCTCATGGACGAGGTGCATAATGGAAATTTCAACAATACTTGGTTTAATTTTTGGTCTAGTTGCAGTTATTTGGGGTATGATCCTCAAGCACGCTCCTCTTCACGCTTTAGCCACACCTGCTGCTTACGTTATTATCTTAGTGGGTACGGCAGCTTCCATCTTTATGGCCTTTCCGTTCTCGGAGGTCAAGAAGATTCCAAGTCTGTTTAAAATGATTTTTGTCAAAAAGAAATTAATCAGTAAATCCGAATTAATTACTATGTTCATGGAGTGGGCTTCTATTACACGGCGTGAAGGTCTGCTGGCTCTTGAGTCGAAAGTCGATGAAATAGAAGATAACTTCCTCAGAAATGGCATGCGGATGATTATTGATGGAAATGATCAGGATTTTGTCCGCGATGTTCTCATGGAGGACATCCACGCCACAGAGGATAGACATAAAGCAGGCGCACTCATTTTCTCACAAGCAGGTATGTATGCTCCTACACTTGGCGTACTCGGGGCCGTTATCGGACTTATCGCCGCTCTGGCTGATATGAGTGATATGAACAAATTGGCTGCAGCAATCGGGGCTGCCTTCATCGCAACACTACTCGGTATCTTTACAGGTTACGTATTATGGCATCCTATTGCCAATAAGCTGAAACGACTTTCCAAACGTGAAATTGAAGTTCGAATGATGATGGTCGAAGGTCTTTTGTCCATACAATCCGGTGTATCCACTATTGCCATCAATCAGAAGCTTGCTGTCTTCCTGACACCTTCGGAACGAGCTAAGTTAAATGATGAGAAGGAGAGTGGATCGGGTGAGCAAAAAGACTAGACGACACGAAGAGCATGAAGAACACGCCGATGAATCGTGGCTACTGCCTTATTCTGATCTTATGACCCTTCTGGTAGCCTTGTTCATCGTAATGTATTCTATGAGTGCAACGGATGCCAAAAAATTCGAAGAGATGAGTCAAGCCTTCAGTTCTGCTCTTAATGGCGGTACAGGTGTTCTTGAAGAGCGGGCGGCAATGCCATCTAAGAGTCAAGAGGATTTAGGAAAAAATGATC
This sequence comes from Paenibacillus sp. FSL R5-0744, assembly GCF_037972555.1. NCBI lineage: Bacteria > Bacillati > Bacillota > Bacilli > Caryophanales > Paenibacillaceae > Paenibacillus > Paenibacillus sp. FSL R5-0744. The sequence continues at coordinate 110,406 of NZ_CP150228.1, read as the reverse complement.
AAATGGATAAATCAGTAACCAAGAAAAATGAACAAACAGAAATGGCTAAGCTGCGGCAAAAGGAACAAGAGGATTTAGAGAAGCTTAAGAAGCAGTTTGATCAATATATCAGCAAGAACGGCCTTACCGATCTACTCAGCACTAAGCTCAATCAATCCCAGCTTATGATTACGATAAGTGATAACGCGTTGTTCGCATCCGGACAGGCAGTAGTTAAAGATGATTCTCGGCAATTAGCAAAGTCCATCTCAACCATGCTGCAGCAATTCCCGGATTATGATGTAGTCGTGCAAGGACATACCGATAATATCCCTATCTCTAATAGCGACTATTCTTCCAACTGGGACCTGAGCGCCGATCGCGCCCTTCAGTTCATGAAGATCTTGCTAACAAATACGAACCTGAATCCACGGAAATTTAGTGCGATTGGATACGGGGAATACCACCCCATTTCTGAAAATACAACAGCTGTTGGACGAAGTAAGAACCGCCGGGTTGAAGTATCCATTATTCGTAAATATCAAGAAACCAAAGAGTTCTCAGGTATTGCTCCTTCCGATGAATAATGGTTATCCTATTACAAACATAAAGAGCTGTCCCAAGGTCTTAGACCGATGGAACAGCTCTTTTTTTATACATTGTATTCAAATCTAGGCTTTTCTAAGTTATAGAAGTTCGTAGTTCAGTGTAGCTCCAAGTTCTTGCTTCTCTTCAGCAGACAGCTCACGCCATTCTCCTGTTTGTAATGCCCCTAGACGAATATTCATAATCCGAATGCGTTGAAGCTTTCTAACCTCGTAGCCAAAAGCGCTGCACATACGGCGGATCTGACGATTCTTACCCTCCGTCAAAATAATACGGAATACACGCTCTGTAATACGAGTGACCTCACAAGGTAGCGTCTTCTCACCTAATATCTTTACGCCGCTGGACATGCCGGTAATAAATGATGGCGTAATCGGTCTGTCTACAGTAACAACATACTCTTTTTCATGCCGACCTTCGGACCGTAAAATCTTGTTAACGATGTCCCCATCGTTGGTAAGCAAAATCAATCCTTCTGAATCCTTATCGAGTCGCCCAATCGGGAAGATTCGCTCATGATGACCTACAAAGTCAACAATATTCCCCTTAATATGCTGCTCTGTAGTTGAAGTGATACCCACTGGCTTGTTTAACGCAATGTAAACCGTCTGGCTTGATGTTTCAAGCGCAACACCATCTATTCTCACATCATCGCCTGGAACGGCCTGACTGCCAAGCACAGCAGGTTGTCCGTTGATCGTAACTCTACCACCTTCCACCAGCTTATCTGCTTCACGGCGTGAACAGTACCCTGTCTCACTGATGAATTTATTAATTCTCACGTTGTCCTTCACTCCGTTCATCCTTAATATTAAGCCAAGGGCTATCCGTACCAGCTGCAGGCAGCTTGATCATAACAGTTGTCCCTTGACCCACTTCACTTTGTATTTCCAAATGACCCTTATGAGCCTGAATAATACGTTGGCTAATCATTAGCCCTAAGCCTGTTCCCGACTCCTTATTGGTGAAGAAGGGCTCACCCAGCTTAGGCAGCATATCCTTAGGAATTCCTTCGCCTTGATCTGAAATAAGAATGAAGACCGAATCCAAGGTATTTCTTAACTCCATTGAAATCACACCACCATCAGGCATAGCTTCAATAGCATTTTTGACGATGTTAATAAACACCTGCTTTAGCTGGTTCACTTCACAATGTACGGTGGATGGATATTCAGAGAATGTCGCACTAAACTGAATCCCAAACAAATGAGCTTGACTGTCTAATAGAGAAACCACATCACCAAGGATATCCCGCACATCTTTTTCCTGGAAATGAACAGCTTGAGGCTTAGCCAAAATCAAAAATTCACTTACGATCAGATTAATCCGCTCGAGCTCGGACAACATCAGTTCAATATGGAGGGGAACCAAAATCTGCTTTTCTTGTTGAAGCTGCAGAAATCCTTTTAGCGTCGTAAGAGGATTACGAATCTCATGAGCTACTCCCGCGGCTAATTGGCCAACTGTAGTCAGCTTCTCAGAGCGTCTAAGCAGTTCCTCCATTCGGTTACGTTCTGTCATATCACGTGAGACGTGAATAAAGGAATGTGGGTACCCGTCTTCATCACGAATCACTGAGGTACTAACACTAACTTCAACAATTGTTCCATCACGTTTAAGTCTTACGGTTTCAATTGGTGGTAGAACCGCACCACTCTTTAACGCATCAAGCCGTTCTTCCTCCTGCTTAAGCGCTGTCGCAGGCACAAGGTAAGGCTTATTCCCTAGCACCTCTTTGGCACTCCATCCATACAGCTCTTCGAAGGCTCTGTTCGTACTAGTAATTCGGCCGTCCATATCGATGGTATGTATCGCATCAGAGGTTCCATTAATAACCGATTCCAAATGCTCCTTAACTGCTCGGTTCTCTTCCAGTGTCTGTTTGAGTCGATTAGTGCGCTGCATGAGATGAGCCGTCATAGCGTTGATTCGTATTGCCAGTTGCCCTAATTCATCCCGGCTAGTTACCTTAAGTGGAGGCTCGAATTTCCCTTTAGCTACATCGTTCACTTTGGCAAGTATCGCCTGAATAGGACGAGTAACAAATCCAGACAGTATGTAACTGCATAACAAGAATAATGTAAGTAATAACAGTGAAGTTGTCAGATTATTAATTAATTGTTCATGAACCACAGATGAAATCACGGAGTAATCCAAAACGACTCCAATCACATAAGCTTTCAGTCCAGGAGATTGGATAGGGATGAAGCTTTTGAGCACTCTTTTTCCAAGCACTTTCGTCTCCAGTGTAACCGGCTTCTGCTTCTCCTGAGCCAATAGAATCGCTGTTCTATCCTGCTCCACATTACCATAAGTATAGGTGCCGTACTTAATGGGACGGTTACCAAGATTCTTATTCAATGTGTCAGTTCCGTCAGCCTTCATACTTGCTGAACCAAATGTTACTGGGTTAAATCCTGTGAGTTCTAAGATCCCTGGATTAGCTTCTTTAGTCTGCGCTGCAATTTGATCGGGATTGGTAATCTTGACATAGTCGCTGGCTGCAGTATTGAGAATAACAGGATTTATGATGTAGTTGCTCTCTTCATCATGGTAATATCCCCACTTTTCAATGAAATCGAGATTGTAGGTTGAATAATCAAAAGGGCCTGACCAAAAATGGTCCATGGCCTGCCCCTGACCCACGGATACCTCCTGATTATCGAACAACTCCAAAAAGGCCAGATACCAGTACCCCCAGTCCTTTGTGGACACCCCAATATCACTAGGCACCGAAGACCTCGCTATTACAATATCGTTATCAGTCTTTACCAGAATTGAAATATTAGACACGCCCACCTTGGAAGTTAGGGCCTTAAGTTCTTCATTCGTCACATTCCTATAGTCGGGGTCCAGCTCTTCGGAGGCAAAGATTGCCGCCATCCTTAAATTATGCGCAATTTGATATTCTACATAGTTAGAGCTATAGTTACTTTGTTCTACAGAAACGGCCATTTGCATAGCGGTTAGTTGCATATTATTAATGCTTTCATTCCGTAGATTATTTTGGGCGGCATAAAGGTTAAATGTCAGGTTCAGTGCTAAAATTAGCAACACCGCCCCAAAAATAATAGCAGATAGTTTTGTCTTTATGGACAAACTGTTTGTTCACCTCTTATCCACTGGTAAATCCTTGCGGGGCCTACAATAAACATCATACCTTTTGCCCTCACATTTGAAAAGACATTTCAATGAAGCGTTCCAATTCAAGAAATATTGAAATTCAAAAGGTCTTTCTCTACAATATACAAGTATAAATGCCTTCGGCGTCCTTATACCGACGGGAAGCGTTTAAATGCGAAATATAAGGATAAAGTATAGCGTGAAACTTATACTTTTTTATATTTTAAGAAACCATCCACAGCTTATGCACATATAAACATTTTATTATAAAACGATGTGTACAAAAATGTGCATAAGTAGGCGGTTATCCACAGAGTTATGCACATTTTGTTAAGAACGAATATTTGTTCGTTGTACAATGGATATAAAGGAAGGGAAGATGATCTTGAATATTAAAGCAGGTGAATCGCTAGATGATATGCGAGCGGTTCATGAACACTGGATGAGGCAGGCGATAGCAGAAGCCCGCAAGGCTGAAGCATTAGGGGAGGTTCCCATTGGGGCGGTCATCGTACGGCATGGTGAAATTATCGGACGTGGATACAATTTAAGAGAAACTACAATGGATTCTACAGCTCACGCAGAAATGGTTGCCATTCGTGAGGCCAGCAATGTCATGAACTCATGGCGACTGCTGGATTGCCAGCTGTATGTTACTTTAGAGCCTTGTCCTATGTGTGCGGGAGCGATTGTACAATCAAGAGTACCCCTCACTGTATATGGCACTCCTGATCCTAAGGCTGGATGTGCTGGGACCCTCATGAATTTGCTTGAAGAACCGCGTTTTAACCATCGCACCGAAGTGATTCAGGGGATTTTACAAGAAGAATGTGCAGACCTACTGACCTCATTCTTTCGTCGTTTACGTCAAAAACCATCGAAACAAGCATAAACGCCTTCGGCGTCCTTATAAGGACGGTAAGCGTTTAAGCGAGAAATATAAAACATAAAGTATAGGTGCTAAACTTATACTTTCTTATATTTAAAAAAAGGAGAGACCTGAAATGACCCTTACTTTATATCATACCTCACATGGTATCTATATTTCTCCTCTAGAGCTAAAGGATACAGAGAAATTACTGGAGCTGCGTTTGAATAATCGGTTAACACATGAACCATTTGAACCAAAACGCGATGAGCAATTCTACAATTTGGAGAGTCAACAACGGATCATCAATCAGCGTCTGGTGGATGCTCAGGAGGACAAAGCCTATATGTTCGGTGTCTATCTGCTTGATGGACAACTAATAGGTCAAATCACGCTATCTAATGTCTCAAGAGGTGTAGCTCAGTATGCTGATTTAGGCTATTTAATGGATCATCGGATGCAGGCAAAAGGTTACATGACTGCTGCGGTCGGATTAGTTCTCGGCTACGCTTTTCGAGCCTTAGGTCTTCATAGGATTCAAGCAGCCATCTTATTGCATAACGAGGCTTCTCGGAGGGTGCTGGAGAAGAGCGGATTTAAACCTGAAGGTATCGCACGCCGGTATCTCAAAATAAACGGCCAGTGGCAGGATCATCAAACCTATGCAATATTAGCCGAAGATATGCTGCCGGATGAACACAAATAACTTTCTGCTGACTCGTTCAGGATTAAAAATCTTATTTTTCTAATAAAAAAAGACCCGCATGGGCGTATATCATACGCAACATGCGGGTCTTTCTCTCGTAACTTCTTATTAATAAGTCCCCAAGCTACCGAATTGCTCCTCTAGTTGATCCATTGTAATTACATCATCGCCCTGAGGAATGCCAATCTTGAACTCTGGCTTCTCGTTAATCTTGCCATATTGACCTGTTCCGTTTACAGAGAAGGCTACGTTCGTGCCATCTTCCGGATCATTTACTTTAATGTCCATCAATAAATCCTGATACACAGGGAATCCGTCTTTATTGATCGCTGTATTGTAGTGGAACTGATTAATTGTAAGATACTTATCAAGATCCGCCAAACTCTTATCGAATTCAGTTCTAGTTTCACTTGATGTGATCTCTTCTTTAGCCTTAGCCAGATCAGCATCATTAATCTGCAGCATATCCTTGTATTCTTCCTTGCTCACAATATCAATGATTTTAGGCAGGGCATTATTCACAAAGATGGTGATTGCTTCTTTAACATTATCGTTTGTCACTTGGAACTGAACGACTTGTTTAGCTTCAACACCTTCTGGTAAATTTGCTTCCTTTGGACTAAGCTCTTTGAAATACTTTCCTTCATCATATTCAGCTAGTACAGTGTCCATCACTTCATTAGAGAACTTTTGCATTTTCTGCGTATCCAGAGAGCTTGGATTAAACTCAGCACCCTCTTGCTCTGCCAACGCCTTCAGATCCACCTCTACAAACTTGTTAACGATTGTCTCCGGAATCGGGAAGAACGGAATCGATGGAATCTTAACATACAACTTCTCAGTGGTCATCACCATAGGGACATTGAAGCTCATGCTCATATCGCCCTTGAGATTCAGAACCATAGTTAGCTCTGTCTGCATTGGATCAGCCTGATAAACCCCGTCGACGGTAATATCAGCATTCTTGAGCATGCTGAGTACCTGTGTGGTCATTGCAGCAGATTCAGCATCAGCAGTCTCGATGGTTAGATCATTGATCGAGAATTTACTCTTCATCTCATATGAAGACATCGTAGTCGCTTTTGACGCGGCTGATTTTAAGGCCTCTTTTGGCGCCTCCTGTTTACTTGCACATCCTGGCAGAATTACTGCTGCTGTAAGCAACAGTGCCGCGGCCGATAAACCCCATTTTTTGTTCATTATTTTTCTCCTCTCCCATGTAAAAAAAATCTCCCCCACTTATCATAAACTATTTGTAAAAATCAAGAAACACTTCTTTATAATTCTTATTGTTTTTATTTGTTATCCTTGCGGATTATGATGGTCTACATGATTAGCCTGCTTCACCTTTTTAGAGCCAGAAAGTGGTTCTGGTGCAGAAGAATTATGCTCCTTTCTACGCTGGCCATCGTTGGGCTGTGCCCCGGGAACTGGAATACTTTTTGGCTTTGACATTGTTCATTCCTCCTAAGGATTAGTTATATTCTGTAGAGCCTGAGCACATTCGTGAATTTGCCGTGAATACTGCTGTGCTAATAGCTGTACTGCATCACTATGCTCATCAATATGAATTCCACTCTGCTCCACATCAAGCAGATCAACAGCGACCTCCCTGCTATCTACATACCTGCAACGAAAATCAAGTGAGTATCCTTGACGTCCTGCTGCATTAAAATGAATAAGCAGACTATTCGGATCACCATCATCCGCTAGTACATTGAAACTGTCCCCATCCTCCATTAACGCAGGCAGGCGTTCTTGCCAGGCCGAGACAAGATTATGCTGATCTACTTCCAATTGTCTGTCCATAATTATGATCATCCTCCTTCTCTAATACATTGCGGAGAAATCAATCTTTTTATTCTCAATGGAACTAGGTTCATCAAACAATAACTAAAACTGTACCAGTTCAAGCACAACAAAAAAACCGCCTCCAAAGGAGACGGTTTCTATCTGCTTATTTCTTAAAGTTCATAAAGGAATGGCGGAGAGGATGGGATTCGAACCCATGTGGGCTTGCACCCTAACGGTTTTCAAGACCGCCCCGTTATGACCGCTTCGGTACCTCTCCAAATGCATATAAATTTCACATGCATTAGTAATTGTACCATATGGTGCGAATAAAAAGCAACTATTTTCTTAAATAGTTTTAGGTTGGATCGATTTTACATTGCGCATATACGGTTGTAGACATTCTGGAATCAGAACACTACCATCCTCTTGCTGATAATTCTCAAGAATTGCTGCAACAGTACGCCCAACAGCCAAAGCAGATCCGTTCAGTGTATGAACAAATTCAGGTTTGGATTTCGGATCTTTACGGAAACGAATATTTGCCCGACGCGCTTGGAAGTCCTCCGTATTCGAGCAAGAAGAGATCTCACGGTACATTCCACTCTCAGGCAGCCATACTTCCAAATCGTACGTCTTAGCCGATGTGAAGCCCATATCAGCTGTACATAGCCCAAGTACGCGATAAGGCAATCCAAGAAGCTGCAGCACACGCTCAGCATCTGCTGTCATTTTTTCTAACTCCTCATAAGAGGATTCAGGAGTAGTAAGCTTCACCAGCTCTACCTTGTTGAATTGATGCTGACGGATCAGACCGCGAGTATCACGGCCAGCTGAACCCGCCTCAGAACGGAAACAAGAGCTGTAAGCTACATGATACTTAGGTAGATCTGCTGCTGTCAAAATCTCTTCGCGATAGTAGTTGGTTACAGGTACTTCCGCTGTAGGAATCAAATAGTATTCAGTATCACGTAACTTAAACAGATCTTCCTCAAACTTAGGAAGTTGCCCCGTTCCGTACAAACTGTCTTTATTCACAATGTATGGCGGCAGCATTTCTTCATAGTTATGCTCACCACTGTGCAGATCCATCATAAAGTTAATAAGCGCCCGCTCTAAACGTGCTCCCAGTCCTTTATAAAAAACAAACCGAGATCCCGTAACCTTCGCTGCAGCTTCAAAATCAATAATATCGAGCTGCTGCGCAAGCTCCCAATGTGATTTCGGAGTAAATCCGAATTCCTTTGGCTCCGACCAGCGACGCAATTCTACGTTATCATCCTCAGATTTACCAACTGGAACTGAATCATGAGGAATATTCGGAATACTCATAGTAAGTTCAGCAATCTGAACTTCCAATTCACGCACTTCGTCATCAAGCTCTTTAATTCGGTCAGATACCGTACGCATTTCTGCAATTAGGTCATCTGCTGGCTCACCATTCTTCTTCTTCTTCGCTACTTCACCAGAAACCGTATTACGACGGTTCTTAAGACCTTCTGTTTCTTGCAGTAATTCACGTCTGCGTAGATCAAGTTGTGGAAAATCAGCAATTAAATCCAGTGATTTACCCCGTTTCTCTAAGGCTTGTTCAACTCGAGCGTAATCACTGCGTAATACTTTTACGTCTAACACAAAGTTTCCCTCCTGAAAACAGCCTAAACTCTTTCAAATTGCTGCTTACAGCTTTGAAAGAGTCAGGATGTTCTTATATGCGATTCTGTTGTTGCACTTGCCTAGTAGCCTCTACCATATCAGCAAAATATTGATGCAGTCTGAAATCATCGGTCAATTCTGGATGAAAAGAAGACACCAGCAGGTTACCCTCCCGTGCAGTTACAATCTCATCATTATAGACTGTAAGCACTTCTACACCGGGGCCTACCTCGTTGATAAGCGGTGCACGTATAAAAACAGCACGAACCGGCTCATCAATTCCTTTAACCTCCAGATCACATTCAAAGCTTTCCCGTTGACGACCGAATGCATTCCGAGCCACCGTAATATCCATTAGCTCCAAATGCCCTGGTTCGCCGCCGGCAATTTGTTTGGCCAGAACAATCATACCCGCGCATGTTCCAAAAATCGGCTTGCCCTGATTGGAGAAATCACGTATGGCTTCGATGAAGCCATATTTTCGCATCAGTTTACCGATCGTTGTACTCTCACCACCAGGAATAATTAGGCCATCAACCTCCTCAAGCTGCTCTACTCGCTTGATAGGTACGCCCACTGCTCCGGTCTTCTCTATACTAACAATATGCTCCGTAACTGCGCCTTGAAGCGCCAGCACTCCTATTTTCATCCGGGCAACCTTCTCTCTATTAACGGCCACGCTCCGACATACGTTCAGCCGGGGTTAGAGTTGCAATATCAATCCCCTTCATTGGTGCGCCAAGGTTCTTAGATACTTCTGCAATCAGTTTGTAATCAGTATAGTGTGTAGTGGCTTCAACGATCGCACGGGCAAATTTCTCAGGGTTGTCCGATTTAAAAATACCTGAGCCTACAAACACACCATCCGCACCTAGATGCATCATCAGGGCAGCATCGGCAGGAGTTGCTACACCGCCAGCAGCAAAGTTAACAACCGGCAGCTTACCAAGCTCATGCACTTCAAGCAGTAGCTCGTAAGGAACTCCCAGGTTCTTAGCTTCATTATATAGCTCATCCTTGGACAAATTAGTTACTTTGCGGATTTGACTATTGATAAAGCGCATATGACGCACTGCTTCAACAATGTTGCCTGTTCCTGGTTCACCTTTCGTACGGATCATGGATGCACCTTCGTTAATACGTCTCAAGGCTTCACCCAAGTCTTTAGCTCCACATACGAACGGAACAGTGAACTCACGTTTATTAATATGGAAGACTTCATCAGCAGGAGTAAGAACTTCACTCTCATCCAAATAGTCAACACCCAAGGATTCCAGAACCTTTGCTTCTACGTAATGGCCAATACGAGCCTTAGCCATAACAGGGATACTTACCACTTTGATAACTTCTTCTACAATTGTAGGATCGGCCATCCGTGCTACACCGCCAGCTGCGCGAATATCAGAAGGCACGCGTTCCAATGCCATAACAGCTACTGCACCCGCAGCCTCAGCAATTTTTGCTTGTTCTGCATTCATGACGTCCATAATGACGCCGCCTTTTTGCATTTCTGCCATGCCTCTTTTAACTCGCGATGTTCCAGTTTCCATGTCCTAGCCCCCCGAATGATCTATCTTAATCTAACTTGTAATTTTACCCCAATGAAGGGAAATATACAATCCACTTACTCGGATTTAACGCAATTTTCGATGCTAAATTCATTAGAACAAGTTCTTGATCCCTGTAAATAAATCGCCGAAGAAATCTCCAATGGCTCTAAGGAATAAACTGAACCAACCGGCTTTCTCCGCTTCTTCAGCAGTAATCAGATTAACTGTCTTCTGCTGAACATCAGACATGCCTTCAACTTGGTAGGAATAAGTAACCTTACCCACTTTAGCAGATTGTTCTATAGGAGCAACTAAGGTTGCTGGATCATTTATTTCAACAGTTGTTTTAATTTGAGGGGAGGTTGTTCCCTTAGGGACGATAAACGAAACAGCTTCATCCGTAACTACAGACACCTTTTTATTTTTCCCTTTAAGAACTGGCACGGTTTCGTTGCCGGCTATCACTGCTTTAGGGGCCACAACCTGTTTGATTTCAAAATTATTAAATCCGAAATCAAGTACTTTCTTCGTCTCTGTAAAACGGTGTGGCTCTGTATTAGCCCCCATTACTACACTTATCAGACGCATGCCATCACGTACAGCTGTACCTGCAAAACAATATTTTGCTCTAGCGGTATGGCCTGTTTTCAAACCATCCAATCCCTCATAAGCATAAGCCTTAAAATTCTGGATACTCTTGTTAGCTTCCAACATCCAGTTAAAGTTAATCATTGGTGCGGTATCACGTTCACGGAACTTATACGACTGAACCGTTGTAAATCTATTAAAATCAGGATGATCAGTAACGATATATTTGGCAAGAATAGCAGCATCCATCGCTGACATTACGTTTTCTTTCTTATCAGTTGAGCGGAACTTCTTAGGCATGTCAGCTTTGTCTAATCCAGTAGAATTAACAAAATAGGCAGTTTTCATCCCCATCTTCTGGGCAGTCTGATTCATTAGCTCTACGAATTCCAATTCTGATCCGGAAACTAGTTCTGCCAAAGCTACTGTAGCATCATTTGCAGATCCGACAGCCATTGCTATATACAGCTCTTCAACCGTATGCTCGTCATTTTCCGCTAGAAAAATACGTGATCCAACCTGTTTAGACGCATTTTCTCCTACTATGACTTTTTGATCCCATGAAAGCTGTCCAGTCTTCACCGCTTCTGCTACAAGATACTCTGTCATCATCTTAGTCATACTAGCTGGAGGCAAAGCCTCATCTGCATTCATAGATAGAAGAATTTCACCTGTTGTTGGTTCTATTAGAACCGCTGATTTCAAATTTAGACCCAGTGATTCCACAGAAGGGATCTTTACTGCTTTCTGAGTTGTCTTAGTTGCAGTACCAGCCTGTATTGTCGTAGTCGTACCTTCCTCAGCGAATGCCGGAAGCGGAGTGGAAACTAACATATTTAAAAGTAGACCTACTGTGACTGTCTTAATCATAAATTGCTTACCGTTAAATTTCTGTTTGTGCTTCAATGATTACTACTCTCCTTTAAACCTCATATCAATAGCTTGTTCTATTCTAACACAGGGGTACACGCAAAAAAAGACAGACAGGACGAAATAGTCCTGTCTGTCCAAAAAATAGTCTTTCTAGTCCATTACACGGAATAGTTTGGCGCTTCTTTCGTAATTTGCACATCATGTGGATGGCTTTCGCGAAGTCCGGCACTTGTGATGCGAATGAAAGAAGTGTCATTCCGAAGTTCTTCGAGTGACTTGGTTCCACAGTAGCCCATACCCGAACGCAATCCGCCAATCAATTGATGAACGGTATCCGAAAGAGGCCCTTTAAAAGCGATACGACCCTCAATTCCTTCAGGAACAAGCTTCTTATCGTCATCCTGGAAATAACGATCCTTACTACCTTGTTTCATGGCACTCATACTGCCCATACCACGATATACTTTAAATTTACGGCCTTGATAAAGCTCTGATTCTCCTGGGCTTTCTTCTGTACCCGCAAACATACTTCCCATCATTACTGCATGAGCACCAGCGGCAATAGCCTTCGTGATTTCACCGGAGTACTTGATTCCACCGTCAGCGATGATAGGAACTCCGTACTCACGAGCAACCGTTGCACAATCATAAATGGCTGTAACCTGCGGAACACCGATACCAGCGATAACTCGTGTTGTACAGATAGATCCAGGTCCAATACCTACTTTAACTACAGAAGCTCCAGCTTCAATAAGTTCACGGGTTGCTTCACCTGTAGCCACGTTACCAGCAACAATCGTAAGATCAGGATACAACTCACGAATTTGGCGAACCGCTTCAATAATATTAATGTGGTGACCATGTGCAGAATCGACGACGATCAAATCCACACCTGATTTCACTAACGCTGCAGTACGCTCGAATGTATCTTTAGAGATACCAACAGCTGCTCCAACCAGTAAGCGACCCTGTGCATCTTTCGCTCCGTTAGGGAACTGAATCGCCTTCTCGATATCTTTAATTGTGATTAGGCCCTTAAGAACGTTATTCTCGTCCACCAGCGGCAATTTCTCAATTTTATGACGTTGTAAGATGCCTTCTGCTTCTTGAAGTGTCGTGCCTACAGCAGCAGTCACGAGATTCTCATGTGTCATAACTTCTTTGATTGGAATATTAAAGTCATGAATAAAACGTAAATCTCTATTAGTTAGAATACCGACCAGTTTGTTGTCATTGTCTACAATCGGTACTCCGGAAATACGATATTTACCCATCAGCAGTTCAGCATCGGATACCAGATGTTCTGCTGAAAGAGAGAATGGGTTAGTAATAACTCCGCTCTCGGAACGCTTTACACGATCCACTTCTTCCGCTTGCTGCTCTACAGGCATATTCTTGTGAATAATCCCGATACCACCCTCACGAGCAATAGCAATGGCCATAGCCGCTTCTGTGACTGTGTCCATACCTGCACTCATAAGCGGGATGTTCAACTTCACATTCTTACTTAGAACTGTAGTCAAATCTACTTCCTTCGGCAGTACCTCAGATTTACGCGGAACCAGCAGCACATCATCAAAAGTCAGACCTTCTTTACCAAACTTATCTTTCCACACCTGGGTCATTCCTCCTCGGTTGTTTTAAATTATACCCGCCTACAAACTTTACAAGCTAAAACGCCTTTGCCGTCCTTTTAAGGATGGTAAGCATTTATGCGAGAATTATAAGGATAAAGTATAGCGTGAAACTCATACCTTCTTATAATTTAAAAGAAGAACCTTCGACTTTAAGTCCATTCACGACAGACAACTCTGTACATCTGGAAGTTGAACAAGTTCATATCTTCAATTTAGGTTTGAGATGCTTATCCAAAAATATATTATTGCCATCTTAGCAAAGGGCATTTGGACTGTCAAGAACATTACATCATCAGAGTAGGTATTCAAAAAACGACTCACGCGTAAGCGAATTATTGGACTATTGTCCGCGCAGAGTGGACATTTAGTGGTGAAATTATACAATCCACCATACCCATCACCAATGCTTACACCTATCTCTAATGTAGTATCTCAAAATAAACCCTAATGAATTCTTCAATAATACAACAAAAAGACCACTGTCGATTACTCAACAGTGGTCTTGCGTGCTTGGCAACGTCCTACTCTCCCAGGACCCTTCGGTCCAAGTACCATCGGCGCTGGAGGGCTTAACGGTCGTGTTCGGGATGGGTACGCGTGGAACCCCTCCGCTATCGCCACCAAACGGGCATTTACAGCGTAAATGCTCAGACTTAATCGCCTGAAAACTGAATCCGAATTGAATTTGCGTTTTAAGTATAGGATAAGCCCTCGACCGATTAGTATTGGTCAGCTCCATGCATTACTGCACTTCCACCTCCAACCTATCTACCTCGTCGTCTTCAAGGGGTCTTACTAATTGGGAAATCTCATCTTGAGGGGGGCTTCACGCTTAGATGCTTTCAGCGCTTATCCCGTCCGTACGTAGCTACCCAGCCATGCTTCTGGCGAAACAACTGGTGCACCAGCGGTACGTCCATCCCGGTCCTCTCGTACTAAGGACAGCTCCTCTCAAATTTCCTGCGCCCACGACAGATAGGGACCGAACTGTCTCACGACGTTCTGAACCCAGCTCGCGTACCGCTTTAATGGGCGAACAGCCCAACCCTTGGGACCTACTTCAGCCCCAGGATGCGATGAGCCGACATCGAGGTGCCAAACCTCCCCGTCGATGTGGACTCTTGGGGGAGATAAGCCTGTTATCCCCAGGGTAGCTTTTATCCGTTGAGCGATGGCCCTTCCATGCGGTACCACCGGATCACTAAGTCCGACTTTCGTCCCTGCTCGACTTGTAGGTCTCGCAGTCAAGCTCCCTTATGCCTTTGCACTCTTCGAATGATTTCCAACCATTCTGAGGGAACCTTGGAACGCCTCCGTTACTCTTTAGGAGGCGACCGCCCCAGTCAAACTGCCCGCCTGACACGGTCCCCGTACCCGATTAGGGTACTAGGTTAGAACCTAGATACGATCAGGGTGGTATCCCAACGGCGCCTCCACCGAAGCTTGCGCTCCGATTTCTACGGCTCCCACCTATCCTGTACAGATCGTACCCAAATTCAATATCAAGCTGCAGTAAAGCTCCATGGGGTCTTTCCGTCTTGTCGCGGGTAACCTGCATCTTCACAGGTATTAAAATTTCACCGGATCTCTCGTTGAGACAGCGCCCAAGTCGTTACGCCATTCGTGCGGGTCAGAATTTACCTGACAAGGAATTTCGCTACCTTAGGACCGTTATAGTTACGGCCGCCGTTTACTGGGGCTTCGGTTCATAGCTTCGGGTTACCCCTAACCACTCCCCTTAACCTTCCAGCACCGGGCAGGCGTCAGCCCGTATACTTCGCCTTGCGGCTTCGCACAGACCTGTGTTTTTGCTAAACAGTCGCTTGGGCCTTTTCACTGCGGCCCCCTCGTGCTATTCACACTACCGGGGCACCCCTTCTCCCGAAGTTACGGGGTCATTTTGCCGAGTTCCTTAACGAGAGTTCTTCCGCGCGCCTTAGAATTCTCTTCTCGCCTACCTGTGTCGGTTTGCGGTACGGGCACCTTCTCCTGGCTAGAGGCTTTTCTTGGCAGTGTGAGATCATGACCTTCGCTACTGTAATTTTCGCTCCCCATCACAGCCCAGCCTTAACGATGTGCGGATTTGCCTACACATCAGCCTCACTGCTTAGACGGACATATCCATCAGTCCGCGTCACTACCCTCCTGCGTCACCCCATCGCTCATAGCGGATTACGGTGGTACAGTAATTTCAAACTGTTGTCCTTCGACTACGCCTTTCGGCCTCGCCTTAGGTCCCGACTTACCCTGAGCGGACGAGCCTTCCTCAGGAAACCTTGGGCTTTCGGCGGATCAGATTCTCACTGATCTTTTCGTTACTCATACCGGCATTCTCACTTGTATGCTGTCCAGCGCTCCTTACGGTACACCTTCAACCCACATACAACGCTCCCCTACCCCAGATACATACGTATCTAGCCATAGCTTCGGTGGTGTGTTTAGCCCCGTTACATTTTCGGCGCAGAGTCACTCGACCAGTGAGCTATTACGCACTCTTTCAATGGTGGCTGCTTCTAAGCCAACATCCTGGTTGTCTGTGCAACTCCACATCCTTTCCCACTTAACACACACTTGGGGACCTTAGCTGATGGTCTGGGCTGTTTCCCTTTTGACAATGGATCTTAGCACTCACTGTCTGACTCCCGGCAATAAGTATATGGCATTCGGAGTTTGACTGAGCTTGGTAATCCTTGCGGACCCCGCACCCAATCAGTGCTCTACCTCCACTACTCTTATACCGAGGCTAGCCCTAAAGCTATTTCGGGGAGAACCAGCTATCTCCGAGTTCGATTGGAATTTCTCCGCTACCCCCACCTCATCCCCGCATTTTTCAACATGCGTGGGTTCGGGCCTCCAGTGCGTGTTACCGCACCTTCACCCTGGACAGGGGTAGATCACACGGTTTCGGGTCTACGTCCACATACTAAGTCGCCCTATTCAGACTCGCTTTCGCTGCGGCTCCGTCTTCTCGACTTAACCTTGCATGTTAAACGTAACTCGCCGGTTCATTCTACAAAAGGCACGCCATCACCCATAAATAGGGCTCTGACTTTTTGTAAGCACACGGTTTCAGGTTCTATTTCACTCCCCTTCCGGGGTGCTTTTCACCTTTCCCTCACGGTACTGTTTCACTATCGGTCGCCAGGTAGTATTTAGCCTTAGCAGATGGTCCTGCTGGATTCATACGGGGTTTCACGTGCCCCGCACTACTCGGGATCCGTCTCGGAGAGAACACAGTTTAGGTTACAGGGCTTTTACCTCTATCGCGGGCCTTTCCAGACCTCTTCACCTACCATATTCCTTTGTAACTCCATGTGAGACGTCCCACAACCCCTAAGAGCAAGCTCTTAGGTTTAGGCTGTTCCGCGTTCGCTCGCCGCTACTGACGGAATCACTATTGTTTTCTCTTCCTCAGGGTACTTAGATGTTTCAGTTCCCCTGGTCTGCCTCTACATCTCCTATGTGTTCAGAGATGAGTAACTGCGAATTACCACAGCTGGGTTTCCCCATTCGGACACCCCCGGATCAAAGCTTGCTTACAGCTCCCCGAGGCAGTTTCGTTGTTCGCCACGTCCTTCGTCGGCTCCTGGCGCCTAGGCATCCTCCGTGTGCTCTTATTAGCTTAACCTTGATTTTTCCTAAGAAAAATCTCACTAATAACATTTACTTGTTTGCACAAGTTGCTAAAAGATGTTCTAAAACGCAAATTCGTTTCGGTATCCAGTTTTCAAGGATCAAGTCTTACTTGAGAGCTTAAACTCTCAAAACTGAGCAACGAGTGAGTTGTGGAAGCTTAGCTTCCGATTTGAATGTCTTCATTGCAGAAGACGATTCTCCATAGAAAGGAGGTGATCCAGCCGCACCTTCCGATACGGCTACCTTGTTACGACTTCACCCCAATCATCTACCCCACCTTCGGCGGCTGGCTCCCTTGCGGGTTACCCCACCGACTTCGGGTGTTGTAAACTCTCGTGGTGTGACGGGCGGTGTGTACAAGACCCGGGAACGTATTCACCGCGGCATGCTGATCCGCGATTACTAGCAATTCCGACTTCATGCAGGCGAGTTGCAGCCTGCAATCCGAACTGAGACCGGCTTTGATGGGATTGGCTTCACCTCGCGGTTTCGCTTCCCGTTGTACCGGCCATTGTAGTACGTGTGTAGCCCAGGTCATAAGGGGCATGATGATTTGACGTCATCCCCACCTTCCTCCGGTTTGTCACCGGCAGTCACTCTAGAGTGCCCAGCCTTACCTGCTGGCAACTAAAGTTAAGGGTTGCGCTCGTTGCGGGACTTAACCCAACATCTCACGACACGAGCTGACGACAACCATGCACCACCTGTCTCCTCTGTCCCGAAGGCCGCCACTATCTCTAGTGGATTCAGAGGGATGTCAAGACCTGGTAAGGTTCTTCGCGTTGCTTCGAATTAAACCACATACTCCACTGCTTGTGCGGGTCCCCGTCAATTCCTTTGAGTTTCAGTCTTGCGACCGTACTCCCCAGGCGGAGTGCTTACTGTGTTAACTTCGGCACCAAGGGTATCGAAACCCCTAACACCTAGCACTCATCGTTTACGGCGTGGACTACCAGGGTATCTAATCCTGTTTGCTCCCCACGCTTTCGCGCCTCAGCGTCAGTTACAGCCCAGAAAGTCGCCTTCGCCACTGGTGTTCCTCCACATATCTACGCATTTCACCGCTACACGTGGAATTCCACTTTCCTCTTCTGTACTCAAGTCACCCAGTTTCCAGTGCGACCTCAGGTTGAGCCCAAGGTTTAAACACCAGACTTAAATGACCGCCTGCGCGCGCTTTACGCCCAATAATTCCGGACAACGCTTGCCCCCTACGTATTACCGCGGCTGCTGGCACGTAGTTAGCCGGGGCTTTCTTCTCAGGTACCGTCACTCCGATAGCAGTTACTCTACCGGACGTTCTTCCCTGGCAACAGAGCTTTACGATCCGAAAACCTTCATCACTCACGCGGCGTTGCTCCGTCAGACTTTCGTCCATTGCGGAAGATTCCCTACTGCTGCCTCCCGTAGGAGTCTGGGCCGTGTCTCAGTCCCAGTGTGGCCGTTCACCCTCTCAGGTCGGCTACGCATCGTCGCCTTGGTGGGCCGTTACCCCACCAACTAGCTAATGCGCCGCAGGCCCATCCCTCAGTGACAGATTGCTCCGTCTTTCATTCTTCCTTCAGGAGAAAAAAGAAATTATCCGGTATTAGCTACCGTTTCCGGTAGTTATCCCAGTCTAAGGGGCAGGTTGCCTACGTGTTACTCACCCGTCCGCCGCTAAGTCATTTTGAAAGCAAGCTTTCAAAATGACTCCGCTCGACTTGCATGTATTAGGCACGCCGCCAGCGTTCGTCCTGAGCCAGGATCAAACTCTCCAATTAGTATTGAAAAGAGCGATATGCTCATTTTGAAACATCTGACGAGAAAATTAATTCTCTAATTTTGGATATCACTTTCGTGATTTCCTACTCACTCGTTGTTCAGTTTTCAAAGATCAAGTTCTCGTTGTCGCCGTTTAATGTCTCAGCAGCAACTCTTATACTATATCATGTTCAGCCGTTTAATGTCAAGCTCTTTTTTTACTTCTTTTTCGAGCTCGGCATGTGTGTTTCTCGGCCAGAAATAGAATATATCATGTATAGAGATTCATTGCAACACTTTTTTTCAAACAAATTAGTATTAAGCTATATATCCTCATAACGATACCAGAATCTTTACCTTCTGATCAACAGTAGCCAAGGAGAACCGCCGCTAGACAGCTCCCCTGTGCTCATTGTTGTATAAATACTATTCGTTTGTACGGTTACGCATATGCGGGAATAGCAGTACGTCACGAATAGATGCAGAATTGGTAAGCAACATGATCAAACGGTCTACACCGATTCCCAGTCCACCTGTAGGAGGCATACCATATTCCAAAGCACGGATAAAGTCATCGTCCATTTCATGAGCTTCGTCATTACCTTGCTCTTTCTCCTGGATTTGTGCTTCAAAGCGTTGACGCTGGTCGATCGGATCATTCAATTCACTAAATGCATTCGCATGTTCACGACCCACAATAAACAATTCAAAACGATCGGTGAAGCGTGGATCCTCATCGTTTTTCTTCGCCAGTGGTGAGATTTCAACCGGATGTCCCATTACAAAGGTAGGCTGAATCAGAGTTTCCTCCACAAATTGCTCGAAGAAAGCATTAAGGATATGACCGAAAGACATATGCTTCTCTACAGGTACACGATGCTCTTTTGCCAGAGCCTGTGCTTCCTCATCTGTCATATGAACACTGAAATCAACACCGGTTACTTCTTTAACGGCATCAACCATAGTTACACGACGCCATCCTGGTGACAGATCTACCGGCTTGCCTTGATAGTCGACCTGTTGAGTTCCTAATACCTCTTGGGCAATATGAGCGATCATATTCTCCGTAAGGTTCATGATGTCCTTGTAATCAGCATAAGCTTCATACAGCTCAATCATAGTAAACTCAGGATTGTGACGAGTCGAAATTCCTTCATTACGGTATACACGACCGATTTCGTATACTTTTTCCAGTCCACCAACAATAAGACGTTTCAAATGAAGCTCAATAGCAATACGCATATAAAGCTGCATTTCAAGCGTGTTGTGGTAAGTAATGAACGGACGCGCTGCAGCTCCACCGGCAATCGCATGAAGTGTAGGTGTCTCAACTTCAAGATAGCCAAGTGAATCCAAATAACGACGCATAGATTGAATGATTCTTGAACGAGCAATAAAGGTCTGTTGAACTTCCGGATTAATAATCAAATCAACATAGCGCTGACGGTAACGCAGCTCTACATCTTTAAGACCATGATATTTCTCAGGAAGCGGCAACAAGGACTTGGACAAGACTTCGAGATTATGCACTTTGATGGAGGTCTCGCCTGTTTTGGTTTTGAATACTGTTCCGCGAACGCCGATGATGTCTCCTAGATCGAGAACATTGAACGCTGCGTATTGCGTTTCAGGAATGCTGTCTTGACGAACATAAAGCTGAATTCTTCCACTGAGATCTTGGATATGCGCAAAACTGGCTTTACCCATAACACGTTTTGCCATAATGCGACCCGCTATGCTGACTTCAACAGATAGCTCGTCCAATTCTTCTTTAGAAAGTCCATCATACTTCGATACTAGGTCGCCAGCGTTAGCTGTACGCTCATACTTTTTGCCGAAAGGATCGATACCAAGTCCTCTTAGCTCGTCCAATTTGGCACGGCGGATTTGCAAAAGCTCACTAAGTTCGTTCTCTGCATTCTCCACATTATTCATTTCCTCGGTCATGCTATTCATCCCCTTGCAGATATAAATCCCTTATATTTTGAAAAAAAGCTTCCCTAAGGAAGCTTTCCCAAACAATGTTCCCTTATCTGCCTGCATACAAGAAAACTACTTATACATTCGGCAGCACATCTATTTACAGACTATAAGATCTGTACACTACTTCATTCTGATATCGAGAATTTTATATTGAATAACGCCTGCAGGTGTATTAACGTCAACAATCGTGCCTATTTTCTTGCCGATGATGGCTTTGCCTACTGGACTTTCGTTGGAGATCTTATTATTCAGTGGATCGGACTCCGCTGTACCTACGATCGTGTATTCCATAGTGTCACCATATTCCAAATCTTCAACACTTACAGTAACACCGATACTTACCACATCAGTAACGATCTCGTCGCTATTAATGATGCGCGCGTTGCGAAGCATCTTCTCCAAGGTGATAACGCGTCCTTCGATAAAAGCCTGCTCATTCTTCGCGTCTTCATACTCCGAGTTCTCACTGATATCTCCGTAGCCAATCGCTACCTTAATCCGTTCAGCAACCTCGCGGCGTTTCACAGATTTGAGGAATTCCAGCTCATCTTCCAGACGCTTTAGCCCGTCCGGCGTAAGGATGACTTCTTTATCGCTCATCTCAACCGATTCTCCTGTCGTATACATTTATTGAAAACACCATACTATATGCTAATCTAGGAGGATAAGAACCCTCCCTGCTGCATTGCTCTTACTGTAACGGCGATTTTATACTGTGAAATTATATTGGAACCGCTACAAAATGTCAATGACACCACATATAAAGTGGGATGTGTTCAAAAAGCGTAAGGAAAACAACGCGTTTATACTGCGGAAGCAGACATTTCATTACCCTTATTCTCTTCTTCATGCTTTAGCTGAACGACAAAATCATTCAAAATCTTCACCATTCCATCACGTTCTGTCTCTAACATGAGCACATCCTTCACTCGTGCAGCAGACTTCAGGCCTTTTAAATACCAAGCCATATGCTTACGCATCTCCCGAACGGCTACTGCTTCTCCCTTAAGTGCAACCAGCCGATCCATATGAAGAATGGCAACCTTAATCTTCTCATCCAATCCAGGTTCAGGCATCAGTTCCCCGGTGCTTAAATACTGAATCGTACGATACAGCATCCATGGGTTACCTAGCGCACCACGCCCGATCATCACGCCATCACAACCGGTCTGATCAAGCATAGCCCGAGCATCTTCAGGTGTATTCACATCACCATTGCCAATAACCGGAATGGAGACCGCTTCTTTTGCCATCTTGATATAATTCCAATCCGCGCGCCCCGTGTAGAGTTGCTCTCGTGTTCGTCCATGTACACTGACAGCCTTGCCACCGGCACGTTCTACTGCACGTGCATTATCTTCGACAAAAATATGCTCGCTATCCCAGCCAATCCGCATTTTCACGGTTACGGGTTTATCGACAACATCGACAACTGCAGAGACCATTTCATAGATTTTATCGGGATTCAAAAGCCAGCGGGCTCCCGCATCACATTTAGTTACTTTAGGCACTGGGCATCCCATATTGATATCGATAATATCAGCATTGGTTTCTTTATCAACCACTTTAGCTGCTTGCACCAGTGATTCTCTATCCCCGCCAAAAATCTGCAAACTAAGCGGTTTCTCCCGTTCATCCACGAACAACATTTCGCGAGTACGAGTATTTCCGTGAATAATAGCCTTGTCGCTCACCATTTCCGCACAGACTAAACCTGTTCCAAACTCTTTAGCGATTAGACGAAAGGCCGGATTGCACACCCCAGCCATAGGTGCCAGAACAACTTGATTTTTCATCTCAATGTCGCCAATCTTCAGCATTCGTATCACTTCCATTATTCCTATTTGAATTGCTTAAAAATTATGAGTCAGGGTTTACCAATTCTTCAGTTGTAACCCCTAGGACATTCGCAATTTTATCTAAAATTTGATCTTCCAAACGTCTATTGCCCCTCTCGACTGCGCCAAGCACAGCCAAGGAAATTCCAGTGAGATCCGCAAGTTCCTGTTGAGTATAGCCTTTTAGCTTGCGGAATGCCCTGACCCTCCGTCCCATACGCTTGTTGTCCACAACCGAATTCCTTCCTTCCCGTCTATGTCTTGAAGCGCTGCTGTAATCAACTTGCGGAGTCCGGAAGACTGTTCATTCTGTGGAACGATATCACTGAGCGGAAGCATTACAAATGCACGCTCAAACATACGCGGATGCGGTAACGTTAAATGCGGAGTATCAAGTGTCTGGCCCTCTACCCACAATAAATCTAGATCTACCGTTCTCGGTCCATAGCGAATATCCCGGATACGACCCAGTTGCGTTTCGATCCCCAGCATTACTTCCAGCAAGGTCTCTGGCGCAAGCGTCGTGCGCAAAGCTGCTGCCATATTAAGAAACTGCGGCTGATCTAAATAACCTACTGGCTCTGTCTCGTAGACTTTGGAGCAGCGAACTACCGATATTTCATCATGATTATTCAGTCTGTTCAAAGCCTCTGACAGCGTGCCCTCACGGTCGCCCAAATTAGCCCCTAAAGCAATATAAGCCTCTGATTCTTCAGAGGTGGAATGTATTTTCATGGACTTTGTTCTCACTTTCTAGTTCTGCGCAGCTCCACAGTCACTCCCTGAAAATGAATGTCGAATGGCGGATGCGGTTTAGTTACCTTTACCGTTACTGCATTGATAACAGTATAAGTGTCCAGTACGGAGGATGCAATATACTCTGCCAGAGCTTCAATTAACTTAAAGGACTTTATTTCGACAATGTTTTTGACCAGTTCATGCACTTCAGCATAGTTTACGGTTTGGTTCAAATCATCGTTCTGGCCCGCTCCCTGTAGATCGAGTTCCAGCTCCAAATCAATGTAAAAACGTTGGCCCAGCTTACGCTCTTCTTCAAACACACCATGATATCCGTAATATTCCATTCGATGCAGTGTCATTTTATCCATCTTTAAACCCGCCCTTTTTATAAAATATCTTTATTCACGCACCAATGGAGGTGCAGCATACAACATCGCATCACACATCTTGACCGTTCGTTTTATTAGGGATACATCATGCACTCGTACGATCTGGCAGCCCTGAGCAATACCAAAGGCTACTGTAGCTGCGGTACCTTCCACAACATCATCAGCGGGCAAATCAAGTACGGTCCGGATGAATTTTTTGCGTGAAGTCGCCAGTAACAGTGGATAGCCAAACTCAGTCAACCCGTCCAAAAGCATCATCGCCTGCAAATTTTCATTAAAATCCTTCGCAAAGCCGATCCCTGGATCCAAGATGATATTGGCTGGCTTCACTCCTGCGGCTAAAGCAAGATCAATACTTTCCTTAAGGTCTGCCGACATATCCGCACTTAGATTCGTATAATCACGGTCCTGCCGGTTATGCATCAAAATAATGGGACAGTCTGCAGCTGCTGCCACTACCGCCATTTCCGGATCAGCCTTACAGCCCCATATATCATTAATGATATGGGCACCAGCAGCAATAGCTTGGCGTGCCACTTCAGCTTTGTACGTATCTATAGATAACGGAATATGCGGTGCCGCTCGATGAATACTCTCGATGACAGGCAATACACGAGCTAATTCCTCTTCAAGCCCCACTGGTTTATGACCAGGACGGGTAGATTCTCCACCAATATCTATAATATCAGCACCGTCTGCGGCCATTTGTAGCGCATGCTCTACTGCTTTGTCCGGATCATCCCAAAGTCCTCCATCTGAAAAAGAATCCGGGGTTACATTCAGGATGCCCATAATCAGCGTTCGATTTCCCAATTCCAAATCAGTAATTCCACAGCGGTATGTCCGCTTGAATATGGCTGGTCTCATTTCGGTATTCCCATCCTTTCTCTATAGAATGAAATCAAATCCGAAGTCATTCTGCCGCAAAGGCCATCGCCTACGGTAAATTTTTTATCTTTTTCCCAAAGCGTTGTGACCGGGACAATTTCTTGTACGGAATTAGTAAGAAATACTTCGTCGGCTATTTTCAACTGCTCCCAATAATATGCGCCCTCTTCTACCCTAATTCCAGCACTGCGAGCCAGCTCCATTACCATTTCCCGGGTAATTCCCGGTAGAATCCCAGCTGAGATATCTGGAGTGTGGAGAATATTGTTTTTTATAAAAAAGATGTTGCTGACAATGCCCTCTGCTATGACCTCTTGTGCAGTTAACATCAATCCTTCAGCACCATTCGCCGCAGAGGCATAACCCCTAAGCTCACGCTTGGCTAAAATATTATTCATATAATGCAGAGACTTGAATCGCACTGCTCCCTCCGGAGTGTTACGCCGTAAGGACAACAGTTGCAGGTCTTTGCCTTCGCTATATATCTTTTCGGATACTTTCGGCAGCGCTTTGATGTACAGCAAATGATTGGGTTCGCAATAGTCGCCCGCAGGTAACCCGAGAATATCCTCACCAGCGGTCACGGTATAGCGTATATAAGCTTCTTTTAATTCATTTTTGTCCATAACACGCTGGATCCACTCCTGCAGCTGTTCAACATCCTGCGCAAATGGAATACCAAGCTCCTTGCACCCCTCTGCCATACGCTTCAAATGACGCTCCAGCAGAAAAGGCACTCCCCCATACGTCCGAAAGGTCTCGAACAATCCTATACCGTATAAAAAACCGTGATCCAGGGCGGAAACCACGGCTTGTCTTGCATCTATGACACCATTGTTAAATCCTATATATTTCATGCCGTTTCTCCGGCTCTCCGTTTCAAGAAATTACGCAGCATCGTATGACCATGATCCGTAATAATCGATTCCGGATGGAATTGCACACCTTCGATAGGGTATTCTTTATGGCGCAGTGCCATAATCTCCCCTTCTTCGGTCTCCGCTGTAATCTCCAGACAATCCGGCAGACTCTCGCGCTCTACAATCAAAGAATGATATCTTGTTGCCGTAAAAGGAGACTCCAGACCTTCAAAAACCGACGTGCCCTTATGATGAATCGGGGATGTTTTTCCATGCATCAAACGCTCTGCACGAATAACATTTCCACCAAATGCTTGGCCTATCGCCTGATGCCCAAGGCATACGCCGAAGATCGGAATAATACCTTTGAAATGATGTAACAATTCCAAACTGATCCCCGCTTCATTAGGTGTACATGGTCCTGGAGAAATTAAAATATGATCGGGAGCCATTTTTTCAATCTCTTCAATGGTAATTTCATCGTTGCGGTGTACTTTAACCTCTTCCCCAAGTTCACCCAAATACTGTACGAGGTTATACGTAAAGGAATCATAATTATCGATGACCAAGATCACAGTGTTTCTCCCCCTTCGGCGCCGCTGGTAGTTTGGGATTCCTGCTGTAACTCACTACAGAGTACTGCCTTCACTACCGCTTTGGCTTTATTATGGCATTCACGGTATTCACGGTAGGGATCAGAGTCGATCACGATGCCCGCACCTGTCTGAATATATCCGACTTCATCCTTTACAGCCAGTGTTCTAATAATAATATTTAATTCCATATTTCCGTTATAGTCAATAAAGCCCATGGATCCTGTGTACGGCCCACGCCGAACCGGCTCCAGCTCTTCAATGATTTCCATTGTTCTTACTTTGGGCGCGCCTGTAATCGTTCCCCCTGGGAACAATGCTGCGATTACAGCATAAGCATCCTTATCCGGTGCGACCTGGCCCTCTACCTGCGAAACGAGATGCATCACATGAGAGTAGCGCTCCACCGTCATCAGCTCAGGCACGCTGACGGATCCATATGCAGCGACACGCCCGATGTCGTTGCGCTCCAGATCGACAAGCATAATATGCTCGGCGATCTCTTTTTCGCTCCCGCGAAGCTCCGCCTCCATGGCGGCATCCTCCGCGGGAGTCAGGCCTCGGCGCCGGGTGCCGGCGATTGGCCGTGCGCTCACTTTGTCCCCGTGCAGCTTGACGAGCAGCTCCGGTGAAGCGCTGGATAGCGCGAAGCCGGGCGACCGCAAGAGCCCCATGTACGGGGACGGATTGAGCTTGCGCAGCCATTCGTAAACATCCTCCGGCGAGGACTTCAGCTGCGCCTCCTGGCGCAGCGAGAGGTTCACTTGAAATACATCGCCTTGGCGGATGTATTCCTGAACGTCCAGCACGGCCTGCTGGAACTTCTCAGGCGAGAAGGCCGAGGTCATACCCGGCCACTCTCCTGAGGAATCTGTGAGGGCCTCAATGCTACCGTTGAACTCTTCGTTCAACCCCGAAGCAGTGGATACCAACTGCCACTGCTCTACCATTCGTCCAGCCTGTTCTATAGCACCGAGATAAAGGTTCTGCAAATCCTCCATCCCACATTCTGCTGGAACCGGGACGTGAACAGCACAATAAAGCACATGCTCTTCGTGATCATAAATCCATACCTCATCCATCCTCATAAAGAGATAATCAGGAAAACCGGGATCATCTTGTGCGAGAGACGGTAAACGCTCCAATGAGCGAACCACATCGTACCCTATAAATCCAATACATCCACCGGTAAATGGAGGAATGCCCTGAACGTTTAGACTTGGCGAGGTGAAACCTGACATCCATTGCTGTAGCAGCTCTAGCGGCTGACCTAGCAGCGTTGTTGTCTCATGTGAACCCTCATCGGCTGTATGACCCAATGATTCGGGAGAAAGGCTAAACACCTCAGCGCCTTCTCCCTTGCCTTTTAATATTGATACAGGATTTAAACCTAAGTACGTATAGCGGCCACCCTTGCCACTCTCCAACACTACGGAGTATTCGGAAGCTAGTTCCCAGGCCTTCTTCCAGGATGCGGGCAATTCCCCCGAGCACTTGGGTGATTTTATAATCAAGGGGAACATGCTCCAGTCTTCAGCTGCCCATTGTTCCCACTCATTCCATGTCGTTATGATTTCCAAAGCCATCCTCCTAAAAGTTTTATGGAGCCATTACATCATAGACATCACTTCGCAATAAAACTTACTTCGTAAGCATTTGCTTAGTTTTATCTAGCAATTACTTATTATTAATCATCAGTAGTATATTGCCTGTCAGTATACTGTACTTAAGGCATTATTGAAAAGCCCCCAGCTATAGGAAATTAATATGGCTTTTGAGTCTTCGGTAAAAACCTTAGCATTTTTCAAAAATATAAAATTAACACGTCTAGGGTGTAGTATATCCACAGAACCTTTTGCCCATATAATCAACGAAAAGAGTCTCCATCACCACCAGAAAAGTGGTATGAAGACTCTTATAAATTACGTTATTGCAAACAATTACGCTTCGAAATTGTAAAGTGGTGTACTCAGGTAACGTTCACCATTACTTGGGATGATGACAACTACCTTCTTGCCAGGACCGAGGTCTTTAGCAACCTTAAGTGCTGCAAATACTGCTGCACCGGAAGAAATGCCAGACAAGACGCCTTCTTCTTTAGCTACACGGCGTGCAGTTTCGAATGCTTCATCGTTCTCAACATGGATGATCTCATCATAAATGTCCTGGTTCAGGATTTCAGGAATGAAGTTTGCTCCGATACCCTGAATTTTGTGAGGGCCTGGTTTGCCTCCTGCCAAGATTGGAGAAGCAGCAGGCTCCACAGCATAGATCTTCACGTCAGGATATTTGCTCTTCAGCACTTCACCTGCACCCGTGATCGTTCCACCTGTTCCGATACCTGCAATAAAAGCATCCAGTGGGCCTCCGATGGACTCAATAGCTTCAACGATTTCAGGTCCAGTGGTCTCACGGTGGATCTTCACGTTCGCTTTATTCTTGAATTGCTCCGATGGGAAATAGCTTGGGTTCTCTTTCAGAATTTCTTCCGCTTTCTTAACCGCACCATTCATGCCTTCCGATCCTGGAGTCAGAACCAATTCTGCTCCGTATGCACGAAGTAGATTACGGCGTTCCAAGCTCATGGTTTCCGGCATTACGATAACTGCCTTATAACCTTTAGCCGCAGCCACAAGTGCCAAGCCAATACCAGTGTTACCACTGGTTGCTTCTACAATTGTACCTCCAGGTTTCAGTAGACCTTCACGTTCAGCTTCTTCAACGATGCTGATTGCGATACGGTCTTTTACGCTTGATCCCGGATTCTGATATTCCAATTTCAAATAAATATCTGCGGAGCCTTCCTGTGCCAGACGATTCAAACGAACGAGCGGAGTACCTCCGATCAATTCTGTTACGTTGTTAACGACTTTAGCCATGAGCAAAAACCTCCTTAGAATGATAAATGCGATATAAGAACGTAAATTGTGACTTTACTCTTCTGTATGTGTGTCCCTATTATGCAATAATAACTGCTATAAAGGGGTATAGATATTGGACCACCGTTAGTTATTTCCGACTAAAACGGTAGGTTTTACGTTAATATCATATTATCAATCTTGCAGGCTGTTGTCAATATTTATTGCCACATCATATTTCGTGCGCAAATCACTCTCCACTTGTTGTAAAGGGGGTGCTTGCTCCAACGCCAGCTCTTGACGTATCAGCGCTCGAATTTCCTTTTGATCAGGAATATTTTGTGTGTGAATACTCTCTAGTCGAATGATAGCGAAGTCGTCCTCCGCCTGAATCGGCCCCGCTATATCACCCTCATCCAAACTAGCAGCGGTCTTAAGCAGTCCCTCAGGCCAAAAAGGATCGTCTTCCTCTACTTTGCCCAAACGGCCTCCTTGCAGCCGACTCTCTGCATCAATGGAAACTTCCCTAGCTAAATCAGCAAAATTCTCGCCCTGCTCCAAGCGATCCATTACTTGCTCGCCTTCGTCATAAGATGAAACCTTAATCATGGAGAGTTCCAATTCCCTTTTGGGAGTGAAACGCTCCGTGTTTTGGTCTAAATAAGTATCGATATCAGCTTCCTTAATCGTAATACCATCAGTGGCTATTGCTTGTAAGGTCAGACGATAAGCCGTTTCTGCGAACACTTCCTGACGAGATAA
This sequence comes from Paenibacillus sp. FSL R5-0744, assembly GCF_037972555.1. NCBI lineage: Bacteria > Bacillati > Bacillota > Bacilli > Caryophanales > Paenibacillaceae > Paenibacillus > Paenibacillus sp. FSL R5-0744. Next base: position 80,738 of record NZ_CP150228.1, on the reverse strand, counting down.
CCCCAGCTGAGACTGCATTTGTGCATAATACTGTTCTTCCGATCCGTATCCAACCATAGTTCGTGCAAGTTCTTGCTCAACCTCATCGTCGGTCACGGTAATCCCCAGAGCCTTTGCTTCCTTCTTCACAACAATATGATTGATCATTCCAACCAGCACTTCGTGGCCATGCTTTTTTTTGAGCTCATCCATCCACTGCTTATCTGTTATCGGTAATCCGCCTGCAGTCGCTGCATCCGGTGTTTCGTTTTCTGTTGTATCCCCTTTTAGAAGAGCCATGGCGCGTAAGCTCCAGAACAATAGGCCCCCGAGCATTAAAGTTGCGACAGCCAGAATAACAACCGTATTGCGAAGTGCACGTTCCTGTCTCGTCATCATCCCATGCCCTACGATTTCGCTTGTTCTAAAATGACCTGTAATTCGTCCTTATTAAAAACATAAGCCTCGTTGCAAAAATGACATACAACTTCAGCCTGCTCATCTTCTGCAATTAATCTCTCCAGTTCATCTTGCCCTAAGCTAACCAATGTCTGCTCTACCCGCTCACGCGAACATTGACAAGCAAAGTTAATATCCAGTTCATCCATAACTAAGGCATCCGGCAAAAGAAAACGCAGCATTTCTTCTGGCTCAAGACCCTGATCAAGAAGTGTTGTCACGGAAGGCATAGCCCCTAGAGCTTTTTCGATCTCCGTAATCTCCGCATCCGTCAGTCCTGGAAGAAGCTGCACGATAAACCCTCCGGCTACAATCACTGACTCATCGGTATCCACTAATACACCTAAGCCAACTGCAGCTGGGGTTTGTTCAGAAACAGCGAAATAATAAGTGAAATCTTCCGCAAGTTCTCCGGAGATGATAGGAATACTACCTCGATAAGGTTCCTTCAAACCTAAATCCTTTATAATATCAATGAACCCTTCAGTTCCTACGGCTCCAGCAACATCCAATTTACCCATACTATTGCTAGGTAAGTGAATGTGAGGATGGTGTACATAACCGCACACTTCTCCCAACGCATTGGACTCCGCAACGATTTGCCCGATCGGTCCATCCCCTTTGACCATGATACATAGCTTCTCTCTTCCTTTAAGCATAGCGCCCATCATGGCTGCAGCGGTAACTGTACGTCCAAGTGCGGCTGTAGCCGTTGGATACGTATCATGTCTGCGACGCAATTCCTCGACCAATTCTGTTGTGCGGACAGCAAACGCTCTCACTTTACCATTCATAGCCGTTCCACGGATAAGTCGATCCTTCTTTTTTTCCATTGGGTGCATAGCCCTCCTATCTCTTCGCCCTTTAGGCTTCTTTATCTTTATTGGTTACGGTCATAAATAATTCGTAATCCTTCTAGTGTTAACATAGGATTTACTTCGTCGATACAATCCGTCTCCCCCGCAATTAGCGAAGCGAGGCCTCCAGTAGAAATAACCTTCAGTTCCGGAGCGTTCATCTCGATTTTGATACGCTTTACAATCCCCTCGACTTGGCCTGCATACCCAAAAATAATACCAGCCTGCATAGCGTGAACTGTATTACGTCCGATAACCTTTTTAGGCTTCTCCAACTCAATTCGTGGCAGTTTCGACGCCCGCTGGTATAAGGCCTCTGTAGAAATAACAAGACCCGGAACAATCGCTCCTCCAAGATAATTAGCCCCTGCATCGATACAGTCGAAGGTCGTAGCCGTACCAAAATCAACAACAACAAGCGGACATTTATATTGTTCAATCGCAGCCACAGCATTAACAATCCGGTCTGCGCCAATCTCACGCGGATTCTCATAGCGAAGATTAAGTCCCGTTTTTATCCCTGGTCCTACGAGTAACGGATCTTTGCCTATATACTTTATACACATATCCACGATAGTCTTAACCAGAGGTGGAACTACCGAGGATATAATTACACCTTCCACATCTTTGACAGAGATCCCTGACATCTGAAAAAGATTGTGTATCAGCACTCCATATTCGTCCACGGTGGATTGGCGCGCAGTACTTAGCCGAAAATGATGTAACAATTCGCGCTTTCTGTATACACCGAGAACAATATTGGTATTACCGACATCGACAGCAAGCATCATGATGAGGACCCTTCCTTCTTGGCATTAAGGTCTAGACTAATATCCAGACTGGAAAAGGAGTACGTAAGGCGTCCTACAGAAATCACATCCACACCTGTTTCTGCGATCCCACGAACCGTTTCTAACGATACATTGCCGGAGGCCTCTGTCTTGACATGTGGAGCTTTAGCTTTAATCCTAGCCACCGCTTGCTTCATCATCTCGTTAGACATATTATCAAGCATAATAATATCAGCACCTGCTGCCAGCGCCTCTTCGACTTGCTCTAAGTTCTCAGTCTCTACTTCAATGCTCATCGTATGTGGAATGTTCTTCCGCGCACGACCTACTGCCTGCCTAATACCACCTGCACCTTTGATATGATTGTCCTTGATCATAACCGCATCATATAGACCAAAACGATGATTAAAGCCTCCACCAACACGAACTGCATATTTTTCCAGCATACGATGTCCTGGTGTAGTCTTACGTGTATCTACTAGACGAGTCGGTAATCCATCGAGCACCTGTACGAAAGATGACGTACGTGATGCTACACCGGAAAGACGCTGCATCAAGTTGAGTGCAAGCCGTTCACCCGTAAGAATTGCATGTGTGCTTCCCTCTACCTCAATAATTACAGTCCCTTTTGTCACTGCTTGACCTTCTTCTACAAGGGCTGTAAAGCTAAGCGTAGGATCAACAATTTCAAAAACCAACTCTGCAATCGGGATACCACAAATTACGCCATCTTCTTTAGCATGAATAATCCCTTTAGATTCATGGCCAACAGGTATTGTCATTTGTGTTGTTACATCACCGGAACCAACATCTTCCCGCAGCCAAGCCTTAATGGATTGTACTAGTTCTTCATTGTAACCATTAAACATCATCGCTTAATTCCTCCACTATTCCCAGATCGCGAATTTGAAGCAGGTGCTTGCGCCACTGATCATCACTTCGCTGCGGGTAATCCTCACGGTAATGTGCCCCGCGACTCTCTTCCCGTGCTAGAGCAGACTCTGTCACGAGCAAACAGCAGGTCAGCATATTAGCGAACTCGTATTCCTCGCGTTTAGTCAATACGGATCCAAAGATGGGTAGCTGCCGTTTCAATTCTTCTATTCCCTTAGACAAGGTCTCTTCATTACGTCGTAATCCAGCATATCGAACCATTACCTTTTGTAGCTTCAAACGGCGTTCCACAATAGCTTGAGTTGGCGAATCAACACGCCCTTCGTTGCTACTAACTGATGTTACATCACATCCAAGCGGAGATAATTGGCGAATCCGCTCAATAATACGATGTCCAAAAACAACTGCTTCCGATAATGAATTGCTTGCTAATCGATTAGCCCCATGTACGCCTGTGGAAGAAACCTCCCCGCAAGCAAACAAGCGAGGAATCGTACTCTCCCCATTCAGATCGGTCTTAATGCCCCCCATCATATAATGCGCAGCTGGAGCCACTGGAATCCAATCACTTGTAATATCCAGTCCATAGCCCATACAGGTCTCATGTATTGTAGGGAAACGATGCTTCACCATTTCTGGGGATTCATGCGTAATATCCAAATAGACAAACGTTGACTTTGTAAGCTCCATTTCACTTACAATAGCCCGAGCTACAATATCTCGTGGGGCTAGCTCAAGCAACTCATGATATCGTTTCATGAACCGCTCTCCATTAATATTGCGCAATACTGCTCCTTCCCCACGAACTGCTTCGGAGATTAGGAATCTAGGAGCTCCAGGATAACTCAATGCTGTAGGATGAAATTGAATAAATTCCATATCTCGTATATGAGCCCCGGCACGATAAGCAATGGCTACCCCGTCGCCTGTAGCTACTTCAGGGTTGGTAGTGTATCTAAATAATTGTCCTGCACCGCCAGAGCACAAAATAGTCGCATCCCCTTGCAGGAATAACCGTCCGCCGCCGGGACGCTGCAACAATGCGCCTACACATTCTCCACCTTCAGTGATGAGATCAATGACATAATGATCATCCCACACCTCAATGTTCTCATGTTCAGCTACCTGTTCAGCCAAGGCACGAACGATCTCATACCCTGTAGCATCTCCATTAGCATGCAAAATACGACGGTGACTATGCGCTCCTTCCTGCGTCAAAGCCAGTACCCCATCTTCCTTATCAAAAAGAGTACCTAAACGAATTAGCTCATGAACTCTATCTGGTCCTTCATTAACAAGTGCATCGACAGCTGTGGATGAGCACAGACCTGCTCCCGCCATTAATGTATCCTGCCGGTGGTAAGCAGGGGAATCGTCCTCAGCGATTACAGCTGCGATCCCCCCCTGTGCATAGCGAGTATTACTCTCCATTACTGATTTCTTTGTGATCATAATGACACGCCGATCTTCACTAGCTTTAATAGCTGTGAACAATCCGGCAATCCCTGAACCGATAACAATACAATCTGTCTTTACTTTAGGAATATCCCGAAGATCAAAATCAACCAAATATTGTGGAATCATGACCGCGTTTCACCTGTTTCAACGAAAGAGTAGCGCATACTACCGGACTTGTAGCATGCGCTCTAGGGAAGTTCTGGCTTTGTCGGCGACAGCAGGCGGTACATAGATTTGTGGCTTCATCGTCTCCAGGCATTTCACCAGTTTTTTTAGATTGTTAACTTTCATATTAGGACAAACAAGAAATTTTGTAGCAAAATGGAATTCTTTATCCGGACTATCTTTACGAAGCTGATACCCTGTACCATCCTCAGTTCCAACGATAAATTGCTTACGGTCAGATTTCCGGCAATACTCGAGAATGGATGTAGTACTACCTACATAATCACCCATGGCCACTACTTCCGGACGACATTCTGGATGAACTACAAATTCTGCTTCTGGGTATTTCGCTCTCATTTCTACTACATCTTTAACAGTCAACATATCATGAGTGTTGCAATAGCCTTCCCAGATAATCAGTTTTTTGCCGGTCTGATCTTGTACGTATTGACCAAGATTCTTATCGGGTACCCAGATAATTTCTTCAGCATCGAGGGATTCGATTACTTTCACGGCATTGGCAGAGGTACAACAGATATCAGTTTCCGCTTTAATCTCTGCAGACGAGTTGATATAAGTCACCACTTTAGCATTTGGATGTTGCGCTTTAAGCTTACGCAAACCGTCTACATTGACCATATCAGCCATTGGGCAGCCTGCACGTTCATCAGGAATAAGGACGGTTTTGTTTGGAGCCAGAATTTTAGCACTTTCCCCCATGAAATGAACACCGCAGAATACAATAACCTCTGCATCAGTCTCTGCAGCCTTCTGAGCGAGTAAAAAAGAGTCTCCCCGGAAATCGGCAACCTCCTGAATTTCATCACGTTGATAATAATGAGCTAAAATGATTGCGTTTCTTTCCTTCTTAAGCTGTTCAAGACGTATACGAAGTTCTCGATTCTGTTCCTGCTTACGCTCAAGTGCCAGAGCTTCCACCGATTGTTCTCCCCCTTAAATCTTCGCGGCTTTACGCCGGTGCGATGTTATCAAATGGCATGAGCCATCATCCGAAAAAATGAATAAGCTGATGTTAATAGTAAGTAATATTAATCACTAATGTACACAACGTTCCAGCCCCTGTCAATGTGACTAGACAGGCTTCCAAGCATGAAATTACCTAAAAATTAAAATAAAAAATCCGGAGACAATTACGCTCTCCGGATTAATTTACATCTTATGAATAGTGATCCTGCTTAGGTAAGGCTAGTTCCGCCGCCTTTATTGTCATCATCAGATCCGTCATTACCCTCAGATTCAGGTTTGTTCGGGATTTCCTTTGATAGGTTCGGAGGCGTGGAATCAGTATCTTCAGACTTGCCTTGAATGCGGACACGCACATCACCGATATTATCAATGACAGGTTCGCCAACTTCAAGCGCAACGCCTTCGCCACCCTCAGCCTTACCATCTTCAGAAAGGAATCCTTGTTCAATCAGCTCTTTAATCTGATCAAGCTCAAGTGTTTCCTTCTCAAGTAACGTATTGGCAATCAGGTGCATTTCTTTAGAGTATTTGAGCAACAGTTCTTTACAACGTTCGTAGCTCGAAGTAATAAAGTTCTGCATTTCTTGATCAATCTCATAAGCGATGGAATCACTATAATTCTGTTCATGCCCAATATCACGACCCAAGAATACTTGGCCTTGAGACGAGCCGAACTGCATAGGTCCAAGCTTATCGCTCATACCGTACTCCATGATCATGGCACGCACGATGCGCGTAGCCTGTTGGAAGTCACTGTATGCGCCCGTACCGATCTCACCAATAAACAATTCTTCGGCAACACGTCCACCAAGTAATCCAGTAACCTTATCCAAAAGCTCCTGCTTGGTAACGATCATCCGATCTTCCTTCGGAAGCATAATAACATATCCGCCGGCACGTCCGCGTGGGATAATTGTAACTTTATGCACCATATCAGCATGCTCAAGGAAATAACCAGCTATAGTATGGCCTGCTTCATGGTAAGCAACAATGCGTTTCTCACGGTCACTGATAACCCGACTACGTTTCTCAGTACCCACGATAACACGGTCAATGGCTTCATCCACTTCAATCATGGAAATATCTTTGCGGTTACGACGTGCAGCTAGCAATGCTGCTTCATTTAGCAGATTCTCTAGATCAGCACCCGTGAATCCAGTTGTGCGTTTAGCGACAACATCCAGTCTTACATCTTTCGTAAGCGGCTTGTTACGAGCGTGAACCTTAAGTACAGCTTCACGGCCTTTTACGTCAGGGCGGTCAACCGTAATTTGACGGTCAAAACGTCCTGGACGAAGTAATGCAGGATCAAGTATATCAGCGCGGTTAGTTGCCGCAACAATAATAATGCCTTCGTTACCACCGAATCCATCCATCTCAACCAGCAATTGGTTAAGTGTTTGCTCGCGCTCGTCATGTCCGCCGCCGAGTCCGGCGCCGCGTTGACGACCCACAGCATCAATTTCATCAATGAAGATAATACATGGCGCGTTCTTCTTAGCGTTCTCGAACAAATCACGTACCCGAGAAGCACCGACACCCACGAACATTTCTACAAAATCGGAACCGGAAATACTAAAGAAAGGAACACCGGCTTCACCTGCTACTGCACGTGCAAGCAATGTTTTACCTGTTCCCGGAGGGCCTACAAGCAGTACGCCTTTAGGGATACGTGCACCGACAGCTGCAAATTTGCGCGGATCTTTCAGGAACTCAACGACTTCGACAAGCTCTTGCTTCTCTTCGTCCGCCCCTGCAACATCCTCGAAGCTGATTTTCTTCTTCTCTTCATTATATAACCGAGCCTTGCTCTTGCCGAAATTCATGACTTTACCGCCGCCACCTTGCGCCTGGTTAAACAGGAAGAAGAACAAGATGAACATAATGACTAGCGGGATAATAGAAGAAAGGAATGTCAGCCAAATGCTGGTACCTTCCATTTTCTTCTGAGTTAATTCAATCCCATTAACATCACTGGCTTGAATCAGTTCATTAATAGCAGCATCTGTTGGAGGAATATATGTGGAGAAGCTTTTCGATTTAGTATCGGCAGGCAACTCTCTATATTCGCCTGTAACTAAAAAGGCATTACCCTCAAACTGAACCGTCAAATCCTTCACATTGTTGCTCTTGATCTCCTGCCGTAACTCGTCGTATCTAGGGAAATCGGCGGCTTCATTTCCATTGCTCACAAACTGGACAATACCCACCACGACTAAAAATAAAATCAAATAAAAACCAGAATTCCGGATGAACCGATTCATCCCCTACCTCCTCTCGCAACACTCAAGTTATTGTACCATAGCCTCTTGGGACACCTCAAATAAAGGAAGCCAAGGGTGCCCGATCCGTATGATCAAGGCAATCAATAGTTCAATTGGAATAAATCTCAGGCTTCAGTACTCCAACATATGGGAGGTTCCGATACCGCTCGGCATAATCCAATCCGTAGCCTACTACAAATTCGTCTGGCAACACGAAGCCTGTATAGCTGGCTTCTAGATTAACCGTACGACCTGAGGGCTTATCAAACAAGGTAACCACATTGATAGAAGCAGCATTGCGGTTGCGGAGTAGCTCAATCAAATAGCTGAGCGTAAGGCCACTGTCAATAATATCTTCAACGATCAAGATATCGCGGCCTTCTACCGATACATCTAAATCCTTAATAATTTTGACAACACCAGAGGACTTGGTGGATGCTCCATAGCTAGATACTGCCATGAAATCCATCTCAACAGGTACTGTAATGGCTTTAACCAGATCTGCCATAAATATAAACGCGCCTTTTAGTACACAAATGACTAAAGGGGTACGTCCTGCGTATTCTTCGCTCAGTGTTCGACCGAGCTCCTTAATTTTCTGCTGAAGTTCCTCTTCGGTGATCAAGACTTCTTGAATATCATTTTGCAACTTGCGAAACCTCCTAAGTTATACTATGAAAGACTTACATCGACCATTACGTTTCTTCACGGTCATCCAGCTCTGCTAGAGACAATAGAAGTACCGAGGTCGTTTGCCGCCCTACTGCGGCATGCATCGAGCGTCTTACGCCCGGAATCCAGACAATATTGCCCAAACCATCACAAACGAGGGGGATCATTGAGCGTTCAGCAGCAGGTATTTTATCATCAATATAAATATCTTTTACCTTTTTGCTTCCGTTTAATCCCATGACTCTTATGGTATCTCCAGGCAATCGGGAACGTATCGTTAGTGGAAAGACCAGTTCATCACGGTCAAACCAAGCCGACATCTTCCCATAATCCTCCCCCTGTACAAAAAAGTTTTCTCTCTCCAGCACCGCCATCGACATCACCTTACCTATTTCCTCCAGCTTAAGCTCGGAATCCGGTAAAAACAGACGATATGTATAGCTTGCCTGTTGCTGCGCGGGCTTGGACGAGAACAAGATGATATCATATTGCCGCACACAAGTCAGGCCTCCACCTAAATCCAAACTCCAGGTGGTGGGATAGCTCTGCAGCGTTCCCCGACGTACAGATTCAATCTTGGAGAAATCAAGGGCAGATAGATCCGCCGACAGATAATTTAATATTAGTTTAATCAAACGCCGTTGTAAAGCGGAGGGTATGGCCGCAAATGAAGCTCTGTTAAAGGTATATTTCCCTTCCCCTTCCGAAACCAGCTCCTCAAAGCATTTTACCGCAGATGCCTCCATATATTCATCCTCAGCTCCTGCAATTTCCGCAAGCTGCACAAGTGACTGTCTCACTCTGCCGTTATATCTTTCCAGAAAAGGAAGAACTTCCAATCGAACAGCATTCCGCTTGTATTTCGTCAGCAGATTAGTTGCATCCTCGGCATAGGTGAAACCTTCATTCTGACATAACCCAAGAAGAGCCGTTTTGTTAATACGTAGGAATGGACGAATGAGTTCCACCTTTTTTTCTGTTCTTTTCCACTTGATACCGGACAGCCCCGATAAACCGCTTCCTCGCAATAGACGCATAATCACCGTTTCTGCCTGATCATCCGCATGATGAGCCAGAGCAACAGAGCGCGCCCCATAACGGTGTGCGGTATCAATCAGAAATTCGTATCGCTTCTCGCGTGCTGTCCCCTCAGGGCCGAGTCCACTCTCTTTAGCCAAAGAGGGAATATCGAATTCTGCCAACTCAAAGGGCAGTCCCAATTGTTCAGCCATACCATGTACTAGCTCTGCCTCTTCCTTAGACTCCGCTCTAAATCCGTGATTCACATGAGCGCATATTAAGGTAAGTGGCATAACGTTTAAAGCTATTTCATGCAAAACATGCAAAAGAGCCACAGAATCCGGGCCGCCGGAAACTGCGACTACAATGGTGTCATGGGGCGCCCACAGCTCGTGCTCGGCTGCTGACTCCAATACTGACTCCACCAGTCCATTCATTTGCTCCATATGCGGCCCCCCTTCTCTCTAACTATATGTATAAGTTCAAAACCGAAATACCCAATAAATTGTAAAGGCAAGCACAAACAAGGATACCCCAAAAGCATTTTTGAGCCAGCGAGGTGTGTCCATACTATCAGGACGCTTTCTACGCGAATTGTAAATATGGCTTCGCCAGAGCTCTGTAGCATCAGCGGAACCGGAGAAACCTCCTTTTAACGCCAAACAAATCCAAGAGGATAGTTTCTTGTCGGGTAGATTTCTAGCCAGCTTAAACAGCTCATCTACACTTCTTGTCTGCGGCAGCTGTAGCGCAGCTTTCTTGAGCCCCTCTTCATTCAAAAGACGGAGGCACAGTACAGCAAAAGCGAATAGATCATAACCCTCATCACTCGTGCGGCTGCCTGCATTCCAAAAACCACGGTCATGCCATTCGGTAAACTGCTTCACACTGCGACCAATAGGACTTGTGCCCCCAAAGTCGATCAGCTCCACTTCGCCGTACTTTGATACCATGACGTTCTCCGGCTTCAAATCCCCGAACACAAAACCGCATTCATGCAGCGTGCGCAGCTTATCAAGCAGACCAAGACCTACCAGGCCTAACCAGTCGGGACCGTTTTTCGATAAAAAATGATGCAGAGGTTTGCCTTCAACATACCTCATTACATAGAAGGGGACATTATCCCCATTCGCAAAATCATCCGCTTCCAAAAAATAAGAAGACAATGGATTCTCACGACGAGCACGATGCTCATTCCGCTTTCGCCGTGATTGCAGCGAGGTTAGTACATTGATCTCCGATTGAAGTTCAAGTGTATCGTATCCGATTTTTAGCGCGTACCTTTCCCGTCTGCCTTCTCTTTGCACAAGATATACGGTTCCGTTCGCGCCCCTTCCCAGCATCCGCTCAACGACATAACGGTTACCCCGCCATTTGCCGTTAATTAAGGTACCAGTAGGATAGGACGGATTAGACGACATACCCACCAATCATCCCTTCTCTTTCGTCGTGGTCATCACTTAGTCGGCGTCCACGATGTTCATCCAGTGTATCATAACGATAATGTTCAAGCACCTTGAAAATAGCTGGACCCGTCGGTGTCGCGCCTCTCATGTGTAATTTAGAGAATAACGTACGAATACCTGACATGTCATGGGTCCAATCTAGATCAAGCTTGGCATCTTCGCTGCTGTTATTTCCAGGATAATGGAACACAGCAATCTCACTCTTACCTTCCCGTGCTTCCAAACTGAGCGCCAAATCGCGGATAGCATCTTCCACAGCACCCAGTTTAGGTTTCATACTAGCACTGGCATCGATAAGAAGTGCAATGCGCAACGGTGTTGTTTCTGTCAGTTCATCTACAACTGTAACAACCTGTGAACGTTGAACAGGAGGTAACTGATCCAATGAGCCATCGCCTAGTATCTTTTTTACCTCTTTATTAACCGCCTGCTGGATCGTCTGAACCACGGTCTTGCGTGTCATCATCTGAATCGTCTGCGCCAGTTGTGGCGTTCCGACTATTCGGCTAAGGCCTCCCCCGGCCTTGGCAATGTCGGCAATCTCCCGGCTTCCGAGCTCGCCGATCGTACCATAATCAACTACACCAACCACATTTACGGTGATTCCCTCCTGCAGGGCATGCGCCGCTGCCAACACCGGACTTTCTCCTACATTCGAACAACCGTCAGTAATGAGCATAATTTGCTTCATAACCCTCAACTCCCCCTTTGTTTGAACCTCTGTTTCTAGCATATCCAGAAATGAGAGATTTCAAACGGTCGCTTTTGTTGGGGAAATTTGTGATCTGAACTAAGGGGATAGTGAATAGGGGAACTGCGAGAAATGTTTGGGCTTTCGATCGCTGTTATTATTTGATTTCTCTATTAAAACCGCCTTCTGCGGTTGAAATCAAATAATAAAGGCGAACGCTCCGCTTCTACAGCTCCAAACTTTCTCTCCGTTCCGTACCTTCACTAGTAAACAGTTTAGATCTAAAAAATTACGCTCCAAAGTCAGCGAACCTTTGAAACGTAATGGTAGAGGCCGGCGAGTTACACATCACAGACTCGCCCCGACTTCCAAGCACGCACGACGCTTCGCGCGTACTTAAACCTCCTATAGCAGCACGGCGCATTGCGCGCACTGCAAATATATAGGCAACACGACACTTCGTGCGTGCTTAAACACACAAGCAATACGGCCCTTCCGCGTACTAAACATAAAACCTAAGCCTAAACCGAGAAAATTCCTAACTCACCGTACGCGGACGCTCCATTCGGCCAACACCAGGCATATGCAGGCTGGACCATTCCGGATGGAAATGATCCACACGACTGACGACAATTGTCATGTCATCATGGATCTCATTGCCCTGATAACGGATTACCTTATCTAACAGGCTATCCGCCAAATCTTGAGGATCATCCCCCTCAAGCTCTTGGATCAACCGTTTCATCCATATCTCCTTATTAACGGCATATCCTGGCGCATCATAAATACCATCCGTCATCATAATCAAAATATCACCGGCCCGAAGCTGCATGCTGATCAGATCCACATCGATATCTTTAATGATTCCTATAGGCAGATTGCTAGAGGTTATTGGAATGACCTCACTACCCCTCCGGATAAAGCTCGGTGCGGAAGCAATCTTCATAAAAGTTGTCTGTGCGGAATACTGATCGATCAAAGCCATGTCAACGGTAGCGTAGAACTCGTCAGGAGAACGTAATAAGAGAATAGAGTTTACCGACTTTACAGCCAGCTTCTCATCCATACCGGATTGCAGTAGCTTTTCTAACATACCGAGGGCGGCACTACTCTCCATTCTCGCCCGCTCACCATTTCCCATTCCGTCGCTAATGGATACTGCAAAGGTGCCGTTTCCAAGCTCCACGGTACTGAAGCTATCGCCAGATAACATATCTCCTCCTTTAGAAACAACGGCCACTCCTGTGTTTATCTCAAAGGCTTTGGCTGAACCGAAGGTAACCATCGACAATCCTTCCCGAGGATGGACTGCCGTCTCGCTCATGACAGCAATATTCTCATCTAGTATGTCGGAAAGGAGTGGAGCGATCATTTTACGGCATTCATCAAAACCACGAGTATAGGCATGCACCACCTCTATTTCTACACGCCCAGGATCTAAACTTAGGATTTCGATACTATGAATAGACAGCCCTAATTTCTCCAATGTCTCACGGATTTGAGCTTCCTGACGATACATAGCCTGTCCCTCACGTTTTATTTCACGCGCCAGGTCCTCCATAACCTGTGACACGCCCGATAACTGCTCGGCAACAAATTGACGACTATCGTATATTTGTCTTTTCCATCGCATATCATGTTGGTAAAGATCATATTGTCCTTTCATGACTTCAAGTACTTCACCAGTTTTACCGCAAATCCGGCTCCATTCCGGAGGCAGCTGAGCTGCCGTAATATCAGGGCATTCCTCAACAGTAGTCATCATATCTGTCATATATCTATACGTCTGATAGAATTTTGCATCCCAGCAGTGGGAACGCCGAATGCATCCTGCACAGGCACCCTCTGTCACCGTACTCATGAAATCCTCCATCTCACGGTCTGACTTCCCTACTTCTCCGGCACGTGGAATCTGACCAAAGCTGCTCGACAGCTGCTGGAATACCTGTGAGAATTGCGTCACCCGTTCTGCCGTTAAATCCCTGACCCTTCGCGCATATTCGTGTTGAGATCGGCTATGATCTGACGTGCCAGGAACATATTTAGCAATGGCAGATATCATCGCCTTAGGCGTTATAAGAAATAGCACTACCGCTACGCAGGTTTCCCATGTTGAGGCCATCATATCACCTGGACCCGTAAAATAGACGGAAAGGATCGTGGATCCTAGCAACATCCCGATAGATACTGCACCTTTTCGACCACCCTGCATCATTCCCGCTAGCATTCCAGAAAAAGCAAGCAGGCTCATTTGATAGATAGCACTAATATCCGCCAAACTGAGAATCAATCCGGTCACCACCCCAACAGCAGCCCCAAGAGGAGCCCCCCCTGCCATGGCGAAGAGTAGAATCAAATATCGTGACAATATATGCTCCAAAGACAAACCATTAAGGGTCCAGCCCACAAGGCCCGTCATTACTGAGGCAAGTAAGATAATAAGGCACAGAATCTCCTCGTTCCTGAGCGCTCTACTCTTTTGCTTATAGGTTAGTAAAGGCAGCGCTTGAATGAACACCAGTGTAAGTACAAAACCTAGTAAAGCATCTAGTGTTGTCATCATAAGCGGATACCAAGAAAGAGAAGGTCCAATAACAATCTGGAACAAGCCAACCATAAACGAAGACACGAACACCATAAGTGGTGCATAGGATAAATCTATTCGTTCATAACTTTCCAAGCCTTTATAAACTAAAAAGAAAATAATCAGCTCAGCAGTAGTAACCAAAGCTCCAGGGAATGGAGTAAAGAGACTTCCAGCTATAATGGCTGCAGCTACAGGTAGAATAGAGTCGCGACGCATAAACACAATGACGGCAAAGTATGCGACAGCAAAAGGGGATAGTTCGTCCAGAATCATGGCTCTACCCAGCAGAAACCCCATGAAACTAAGCAATAGCATCCATTTCTTCGCTGCTATTAGCTGAATATACCGTTGTTTCTGACCCCAAGCTGTAATACGCGTGCGCAATGCTTGTCTCTGCTTCTTATCTTCACTTCCCACTCTTGTCCACTCTGGCAAATTTACCACGTTGCTTTTACTCATTCCCCTACACCACCCGTTTAAGAATTTATGGTACTCATTATATAACCGGGGAATTGAGAAAGTTTGTCAGAAATGGAGGGACACACACAAGAAATTTCCGACAAAAAAGCCTTCATTCATGATCTGTAAAAAAGCGGTTCTATCCCTTGCGGGACGGTAGGTTGATTGGTTTCAAGATTGTTTACAACGTAATTTCACGCGCTGACGCGGCGGTCTTTCGTCAGCGATTGCCCTAGAGTTATGTGAGAATGACATGGATGCTGTCGGCAATTTTATATGACATGACAAAAAAACCGCAAGGGCGAAATGCCCCTGCGGTTATTTATGATGTACAGGTATTGGATTACACGCGTTTAGCTCCACGGCCTCCGCGCTTTCCTTCTGTGTTCTTCTTAATCGAAGATATCCGTTCTTCGCTGTCTTTCAGGAATCGCGACATTTTATCCTCGAATGAAGGTTTACCGGCTGCAGGCTTAAATGGACGCCCACCCCGTTCACGATTGAATCCACCGCCGCCTCCACCACTGCCGCCTCCACCGCCGAAACGGTCTCCGCCGCTAGGACGTTCTGGTCTTGGAGCTCTAGGCGGACGTACTTCCGATGCTGGCTTGTCAACAGCCTGCTTAATGGAAAGTCCGATCTTGCCGTCCTTATCGACGTTGATCACCTTGACTGTTACTACATCACTAATCTTCAGATGATCGTTAACATCCTTGACATAATTATCGGCGATTTCCGAGATGTGAACGAGACCTGTGACACCTCCTGACAGATCCACAAATGCTCCGAAATGCGTGATGCCTGTCACTTTGCCTTCTAACTTGGTGCCCACTTCAATTGCCATAGAATAAAATGATCCTCCCTTAAAAATATACAGACGAATATTAAGGTCATCCTGTCTGCGGTGATTTGATTATACAGTAAAGAGCAAAGCAAGGCAACAGAGTAAAAGCCTCTTTTCGCCGCTATTATTGCTCTGATTGCTCTGTTCGAATAGGAGTTTCCCCTTGAGGATAGATATTGTACCATTTACGTGCTAATTGGCCAATATACTCGTCATCATTAAGTCTGGATAATTCATATTTTAATTGAGTTAAAGATGCCATGACATCCTCACTAGTCTCCTGTTTCTTTGCAAGTTCCTCACCCTTGTCCGCAATGACCGCACTTTGAGCGAAGTAAGTATAACCCGCCCAACCAAAAAATACTGCCACAAAGACAATCCACATAAATCTTCTTCTCTTCGCGCCTGCGGCCGAATTTTTGCTATGATTACTTTTCTCTTCCGCAGTAAATCTGTTCATGCAACGTACCCCCTAATTCAAGGTCAGCGTTTCCGCCATTTGGTAATCCATTCAGTGATCTTCACAATCCAGGCGCTATGTGTCAGCCGCGATAACTGTGGAGAGATCCACCTAACAGGTAATACCCAAATTGGTTTGGTCAGACGCAGCAGAAGCTTAAAGATGAACCGCAGAATACGACCTAGTAGCTTTAGCAGCCCTAAAATAAATCGCCAAAGCCAGAGAAGAGGTGTACCTATCAGGATCTCCACAAGTCTCCACAGCAACCTGCACATATACTGAACCGATTGAATTAACCTTAACACAAAACGCCGCACCGTAACACTGAAGATTAAAAAATAGATCCATACTCCTAGAAACAAACCTAGAAAGACATAAAACCGCAATTGTCCTTGATTTCCGGCATACAGCATACGAAAAACGAGCAAGGCGGCCCAAAGCCAATACAGTAGATCTAGCATGGCATTCAGCCATTTGGGAAAATTGAACTTCAGCGACAGCACCCGGTAGCTGTCATAGGCCAGTCCCATTGCCAGCCCGGCCATGATCATGTAGAACAGCGTCACCCACTGGACTGCAGGATTCATTTAAATAGCTTACCGAGCAGACCTTTATTTTTGCCCTGCGATCCGGGATCGAGATAAATCAGGGAATGTACATTGCCCTCTAGGGACAACATTCCGTTCTCCAGACTTAAATTTTTGATATGTAAATGATTCCCGCGAATGGTGAGATGGCCGAGTTCTGTACGAAGCAAAAATTCCTCGCTGTCGAAGCTCTCCACATTTTGCACGCCCGTCAACTCCAGCTGCTTCCGACTGCGCATGTGCAGATCATGCTGTTTGTTTACCTTTCCTGGCTCGATCATAGCATGTACCCCTCCTTCTTACCTCTAATCTATGGCAGAGGCAGAAGTTATAGAACATCCCGTCCCACTAAAAATAATAGAAACAAAAAGAAAAAAGAAGGCACAACTCTACAAAATGTAAAGTTATGCCTTCTTCTATTACTCTTACCAGTCCAGTCCGCTGCTTTTGGCAACAGGCTCTTCCCGAACTAGAGTATACATACCAGCGGCCTCGTCCTTGCGAGTCGTTTCGACCAGCTTTTCTACTTTGACCGTTACAAGCTTTTGTCCAAATTGTACAGTAATCTCGTCACCGATCTTAACTGCACTACTAGGTTTAGATTCCCGCCCGTTAATTAGTACCCGGCCTTGTTCGGACACATCCTTGGCCACTGTACGGCGCTTAATTAAACGGGACACTTTCAGGAATTTGTCAAGACGCATTAGTTAACGGCTTCTTTAAGCTTGTTACCAGCTTTGAAAGCCGGTACAGTCGATTCTGGAATTTCAATCGTTGTGCCCGTTTGCGGGTTGCGACCAGTGCGTCCTGCACGTTTGCGAGTTTCAAAAGTTCCGAAACCGATCAGTTGGACTTTATCACCTTTTGCCAAAGCTTCTGTAATCTCACCCAAGAATCCGTTCAATACTGCTTCTACATCTTTTTTTGCCAATCCGTTTTTCTCGGAAATGTTGTTTACCAAATCTGTCTTGTTCATAATTTAAAGTTCCTCCTAGGATACGAAAAAATAAATGAAACGAGAATCACCACCATAATATGGGGCGAATCGCATTTCGTCTTTATGTTATTCTTGATGTCACCTTAAAATCCTGCCACGATTCGTCGTTTTTTAAAAAAAGAAGCAGTTATTTCTCAGAAATCGTCGCAGAATCTATTCTATAGCACTATTAAACTACTGACCACATTCTAAATCAGAAAATAAAAGCTACATCCACAGCATTGCCCCATTTTTGAGTCCATATACCGTAAAGAGGCTGTGAATTACTAGACTTTTCGCTCCTCAGCCTTAGCCTCTTGCCATAGTTCTTCCATCTCTTCCAAACTACTATCCTTTACGCTCGTTCCCTTGCGCTGCAAGCTTTGCTCAATATATTGAAACCGGCGCACAAATTTGCGGTTAGTCCGGGTTAATGCCTCTTCCGGATCTGCACCGATAAAACGAGCGACATTCGTAACTGCAAACAACAAATCCCCAAGCTCCAGAATTTGATCATCTGTTGCAGCATCTGTGTCAATCGCCTCCTGCAGCTCATCGATCTCCTCACGAATCTTGGCTATGCAATCCGTAGCGTTGTCCCAGTCAAACCCCACCTTGGATGCTTTTTTCTGAAGCTTGTATGCCTTCATAAGAGCAGGCAGGTCACGCGGAACACCACTAAGAACGGATAATTCCTCTGGCTTCACACCTTTACGCCGCTTCTCTTCTGCCTTCATGCCCTCCCAGTTCTTCAGCGCTTCTTCGGCATCATTCGCATTGGTATCCCCAAATACGTGAGGGTGACGGAAGATAAGCTTATCATTCAGCCCTTCAATGACGTCATACACGTTGAACATGCCAAGCTCCTCCTCCATTTGAGAGTGAAGCATAATTTGCAGCAAAAGGTCGCCCAGCTCCTCTTTCATATGATCGGGGTCATCCTCATCAATCGTTTCAAGGACTTCATAGGTTTCTTCGATTAAATTTTTGCGCAGGGATTCATGTGTCTGCTCCCGATCCCATGGACAACCTTCCGGGCTTCGAAGAATATCGACAATCTCATGCAGACGGGAAAAGGTACGATTTCTTAGATTCTCGTCACGATTCGCAGGTACATAAACTAACGACAGGTTGCCATAACCGTCGAGTCGATCCAATTCGTACAGTGGGACTCTTACAATACTTTCTTCGTTCTCGACACCGAGTGCATGCCCCACAACAACTTCATATTCAGGCGGGTACAGCTCCATCAAACATAATTTTGTCTCCGAGGCTGTAAAGCTATCGTACACCTGACCAATCAGAGTATGTAGTTCAGGCTGAAGCTGAGCACTGCGAATGCCTGAAGCATCTAGTAACTGAAACCCTTCAATGGGGTCAAACCCCAGTCGAACAAACGCCTCGTCGAGAAAGCTCTCCCCACCCAATATTTGCAGTTCAATGCCTTGCTCAGGACACCGCTCGCGCAGCTGCGAAACCGCTGATTCCGCAACCATAGGATGACCCGGAACCGCGTAAACAATATCTGTACCGTCTGCTGCTGCTTGAGCCTCTTCAATCAGTTTTGAAGTAATCGCTGCATACACCTCTGGAAACGAGGATAAAGATTCATACAATCCATCAAAGGACTGGGAAGTTATTTCAAGCTCGGAGAGGGCAGCCATGACTGGATGCTCTTTTGTGCGGACATAGACAACGGATGCTGCCTTCAGCTTCTTTATAATTCCTAGTGTCAATCGATCAGGGTTGCCTGAACCCAGACCGACGACCGTTAATGTTGCACTCATGTCTGTTCCTCCTCTTAAGCGGCTGTCTCAGCAGACCGCATTTTTATATTGTGATGTAAACGTTGATTAAGGGAATAAGCGCAGCTTCTTCAGCTTGTCCGCCAGGGACTGGCCGAAGCCTGGAAGCTGGCGAAGCTCGCTCTCGCTAAGGAGCCGAAGGACTATAGCCCCTACGGCAAAGACAGCGCAGCCTGCGAGCACCCCGAGCAGGCTCTGCGCCAAGCTGGCAGTGCGCCCGCCGCCGATGCCAGCGGCCGTAGCCGCAGCGTCCACGCCCCAGCTGGTGGCTGCAGCGGCAAGAGCCAGGCCCGCTGTGAGCAGCGCGGGCCGTGCCAGGGCATCTGCGAGGCGAAGCCGCAGATGGCCCTGGCGGTAGAGCAGCAGCACGTTGAGCGCTGCTGCGAACGAATGCGCGGCCACGCCAGCGATGGCTGCGCCGGTAATGCCCTGCTGCGGAACCAGCAGCAGGTTCAGGGCCGCCTTGAGCAGCGCGGCGGCCAAAAGGTGCAGGGCCGGGGCGCGCACGTAGCCGAGGCCCTGCAGGAGTGCAGCCGAGATGATGCTGACCGTACCGCCAACAGCGGTTAAGGCCAGCCAAGTCATAGTGCTGCTGCCGGCGGTGTCGCCATAAAGAGCCATATTAATCGGCTCAGCAAGCACTGCAAGGCCCGCTGACGCTGCCAGCCCTAGCAGCCAGAACCAACGCAGTGACAAGCTGCAACGGTTCTCGATCAGCTTCATGTCTCCCTTGTACTTCGCCTCTGCTAAGGCTGGTATGAACACGACAGACAAAGAAGTGGCAATCATCGTTACAATCTGCACTAGTGGCAAACCACGATTGTATACACCAAACTGTGTCATTGCCTCCACTTCGCTTCCTACAGAGGATAGCAAGCGAGGTACAGTGAATACATCTACAAGACCGATAAGAGGCATTGCGAGCGCACCAAGCATCACGGGAATTCCATAAGCCAGCAAGGCCCCTGCTTTAACGCCCATAATCCGTTGATTTGAACGCCCCTCATTATCTGCATTGGGCAGTTTTAAACCCTGACTTTCGACAGAAGCGGCAGCATCTAAAGGGGCCCCTTGTCTTAACACCCGCCGATGACGTCGCAAAAATAGCAGCATAATCACAAGCCCTGCTGCCCCTCCCCCGGCTGAGCCAAGCAATGCGCCAGCAGCAATGCTCTCAGCGCCTGCACCCAGTGAGGTCAGGTATAAGAGCAGTACAATCATTACTGTAACACGTACGGACTGCTCTACAATTTGTGACACAGCCGTCGGAACCATATTATGAAGACCCTGAAAGTAACCCCGAAGAGCTGACATGATTGGAACAACCGCAAGTCCCCACGCACTTGCCCGCAAAGCGGGCATCACATGCGAGTTGCCGACCCACCCAGCTATAATCGGCGCACCTGCATAGGTGATTGCTCCGATAACCAAACCGCTTATGGCTGTTATAACCGCAGATAACCGCAGAATCCGCCGACCCTCGTCATCCCGCCTTCCTGCAGAGGCTTCAGCGACAAATTTGGATATGGCCGCTGGCAGACCCAGCATCGCTACCGTCAACAACATCGTGTACAAAGGATAAACCGTGTTGTATATACCAAATACCGCATCTCCGCCTAGATTTTGCAGCGGGATTTTTTGGAGTGTACCTATAAGCTTTGAAATAATCGCTGCTGCACTTAGAATAAATGCCCCTTGCAGCAATCGTGATGTTTGTGAGTTCGATTTCATAAAGTACCTGCTTCTACAACTTTAATGGGATGAATTTCTATATTATAACGTATGTATACCCACAAGTAGAAACGGTTTTGTAAGAACGACAAAACCCCGTTTGCCCTTTGTATATCTTACCAAAAGGAAAGCGGGGTCTACATTACGGTTATTGCTCCATTTGCTTGCCAAGGAATGCGGCGGCGGTTTCGGCCATTTTCACTTCCATTGACGACATTTTCGCTGAATCATCCTTACTTACCATCACTACACAACCAATAGGATCTCCACCGGAAATGATCGGTGAGGCTACATATGAGGACACCAAATCCGGATGATCTTTAGCGATTTCATAACTGCCTTCGTTGGTTTCCAGTACAGTCTTACGACTATCCATGACCTTCTCCAAAAGAATTCCTACTTGTTTTTCCAAATAGTCTTTCTTGGAGCCACCAGCCAGTGCAATAAAGGTATCACGATCAGCAATCATCGTAATATGCCCAGTACCTTCGAACAAGGACTCCGCGTACTCTTTTGCAAAGTCACCAAGCTCGCCAATCGGGGAATATTTCTTGAGTATGACTTCACCGTCCCGATCGACGAAAATTTCCAGTGGGTCGCCTTCTCTAATCCGTAGAGTACGTCTAATTTCTTTGGGAATAACCACTCGTCCGAGATCATCAATACGCCGAACAATTCCAGTAGCTTTCATTTCACATGTGCCCCGCTTTCTTAAGAAGTATGGTCTTACTACTGTCCATTATGGGAAAGGATAATCCCAGTGATTTATCGTAATATCTGACCATAGTATTCATCTCTTCCCAGATCCTTATACATAAGCTGACATGTATTAATATCTGCATCAAGATAAAGGCCGTTCTGAAGATGTTTCTTCGAAATAAAAAGCCATCTTCACATTAAGTGAGGATGGCTTTTCTAAGGTAAGCTTGTCCATTTTTACCGATGTTTATTCAGCAGCTTTTGTAGCACTTGGGGATGCGCTTGGCGCTGTAGTGGCTTCTGTTCCGCTATTTTTTGTTCCGGATTCATCTGCGGCAGCAGAGCTCTTCGGCAGATTGATGCTCTCAATAATGCCTTCCAGATCTTTCTCCATGAACGCTTCTAGGTTCTTGGACACAATGGAGCTCTTAATGCCTTCTTTTTGTTCATCCGTTAACTGATCAAAGGTTTTGTCGGTACGGGACTCCACTTTGATAATGTGGTAACCATAAGAAGTCTCTACAGGATCACTAATGGTATTCAAAGGCAAGGTTTGCGCAGCCTTCTTAAACTCGTCTACATACGTTCCTACAGCTTTATCTTTATATTCTCCGCCTGTTTCCTTAGAGCTTGTATCGTCAGTGTATTCCTTAGCGATTGCTGCAAAATCAGCTCCGCCGTCCAGCTTTGCCTTAACTTCCTTCGCGATTTTCAGTGCTTCTTCGCTAGTGCGCTCTTTGTTGTTAGCATCTGTCAGACCGATTAGCACATGGCGCAAAGTCGCTACCGTAAAGTCACCTTTTGTAGCTTCAAATTCTTTGACAACCTGATCATCTGTCACTTTAAGCAGCATATCCTGATAAACCGTCAGCACACGCTCCATATAACTATGGATATCGCCCTCTGTAACGTCTGCGTCTTTAAGTGTTTTCTTATAAGTGTCGCCCAGAGCTTTCTTCAAGTCAGCGATTTGGCTATCAGCCTCTTTCTTCGCCTGCTTCTTCGCTTCATCCGTTGCTTTGGAAGCCAAATATTCAAAGCCCACTTCCTGCTTCAAAATAGATTCCTTAAACGCCTCAATCTCTAAATATTGCGCTTGCTGTGGGGAGAGGAATTTCATGATTTTTTGATCCATAGCAAATTCCTTCTCTGTGATTGTTCCACCTTTATAAGTCGCAACTGCCTTGCTATCATCAGCACTACTACCGCATGCTGCTAGCATAGAAAAGGAAACCGCTGCTACCAATGAAACGAGCAGTACTTTCCATGATTTTTTTTTATTTAACGACATTGTGTAGTTCTCCCTTCGATTTAAAAGACTGTTTAGCTTCCTTAAGAAACTGTTCAAGCAAGTCAAGCAGCTGTTTATCACTTAAGTCTTTCGACTTTACTCGGATACTGGCTTTAGCATCTCTATCGAATTGTACACGTCTTTCAAAGCTATTTCCAACTTTGGCGAGTTTGGCCGTATCCAGAGCGCCAAGACTTCCCTCATAGAAATTCAGGGTAACATCATCACCACGTCTGATCATGGAATCAATACCATACATTTTTCCATACACTTTTAGACGAGCCACAGTTAATAGATTAACAACTGCTTCAGGCAGTTCTCCGAACCGATCCAAGAGCTCATCCTCAAGCTCAGAAGCATCATCGAAGGATGTTACTGCCGCAACTTTTTTGTAGATTTCAATTTTCTGGATACTGTCGTAAATATACTCGGACGGCAGATATGCGTCAATCGACAAATCAATGACGGTATTGCCCTCTTTGAGCGAGGTGTCTTCCTCTCCAAGCACAGTAACCTTACGCTTGCGGATCTCCTCCGCCAGCATTTGTGAGTATAGATCAAATCCCACGGATGCAATAAAGCCATGCTGTTCTGCACCAAGTAAGTTACCGGCACCACGAATAGATAAATCCCGCATCGCTATTTTGAAACCAGAACCCAGTTCCGTAAATTCCTTAATAGATTGCAGCCGCTTCTCTGCCACTTCAGTCAGAACCTTGTCCCGCTGGTAGGTAAAATAGGCGTACGCAATCCGGTTGGACCGGCCTACACGTCCACGTAATTGATAGAGCTGAGACAAGCCCATCTTATCGGCATCATGCACAATAAGTGTATTTACGTTAGGAATATCTACACCCGTCTCAATAATACTTGTGCTGACCAGCACATCGTATTCTCCATCAAGAAAATCAAGGATCGTCTTCTCCAGCTCCGCTTCCGACATTTGGCCATGTCCGATGCCTACCCTAGCCTCAGGAACAAGCATAGAAATTTGAGCGGCCATTTCTTGAATGCCCTGCACACGATTATAGAGATAGTAGACTTGACCGCCACGAGCCAATTCACGCTCTACAGCTTCCCTCGTAAGCGTCTGACTATGCTCAACAACATAAGTCTGCACGGGGAAACGGTTCTCAGGCGGCGTCTCAATAACAGACAAATCACGCACTCCCAGCATCGACATATGCAATGTACGAGGAATTGGAGTTGCTGTCAGGGTAAGAACATCTACATTCGTTTTTAACTTCTTCAGCTTCTCTTTATGAGTCACGCCAAATCGCTGTTCCTCATCCACGATCAATAAACCTAAGTCCTTAAATACAAGGTCCTGAGACAATAAACGGTGAGTACCAATAACCACGTCAACCATTCCTGCCCGAACGCCTTTAATCGTCTCATTCTGCTCCTTACGGCTGCGGAAACGACTTAGGACCTGAATATTTAGCGGATAATTTGCGAAGCGTTCCCGGAAGGTCTCATAATGCTGCTGAGCTAGAATCGTTGTCGGTACCAGTACAGCCACCTGTTTACCTTCAATCGCTGATTTAAAGGCTGCTCGTATAGCTACCTCCGTTTTACCATATCCAACGTCTCCACAAAGGAGCCGATCCATTGGACGATTCTGTTCCATATCCTTCTTAATCTCTTCAATCGCTCGAAGCTGATCCCGAGTCTCCTCGTAAGGGAACATTTCTTCAAATTCACGCTGTTCCTGTGTGTCCTTCTCAAAACCATACCCTGCTGCACTTTGGCGTTCAGCGTACAGTTTGATTAGATCATCAGCAATATCCTGAACGGAAGAGCGGACCTTATTGGTCACCCGCGTCCATTCATTACCGCCTAATTTATATACTTTCGGCTCTTTATCTTCTGAACCGACATATTTCTGAATCAAGTCAATTTGCTCAATCGGAACCGAGAGCTTATCGCCACCCGCATATAAAATATGCATATAGTCGCGATGAATACCGCTGACCTCCAGCGTGCCGATCCCCATATACTTACCGATACCATGGTTCTGGTGAACGACATAATCACCAATTTTCAGCTCAGTATAACTCTTGATCCGTTCAGCATTATCTATCCCTTTTGAGATCTTTCGTGCCTTCCGCTGCTTCTGAGAGAACATCTCTCCTTCAGTGATAACGGCTAAATGAATAGAAGGCAGCTCAAAGCCTGAACCCAGGTTTCCTTGTACGATCGTTGGCTCATCAATGCCGTAGTCGTAAAGGACTCTGCGCACACGTTCAATCCGTTCTTCACTGCTCGCAAGCATCATTACCTTTACACCAGACTTCTGCCAACGCTCCATTTCCGATTTAAGCACATTCATCTGACCATGGAAATCCTGCATCCCACGACTAATAAACCCAAGAATGTTCTGTGGTTGAATGTGTGGGACCTGGCGCAAAAAGATCGACATAAACAGGCTTTGGAACGGACGTTTGTACATCACAACATCTGTCTCAACAGAGAGATCCAGATCCGGCAATGTTTTGCCGTTTTGCATCAGATGGAGGTTCCATTCCGATTCATCTCTTTCGAGCTGTTTCGCCGTTTCAAGCAGTCTTGTCGGCTCATCGAGAATAAGGATCGTATCCTGGGCCATGTAATCAAATAAATGAGAGCGTTCAGGGTATAAAAGACTGATATATTTATAGATTTCAGGAAAATAGGTTCCTTCGCGCAGCATTTCTAGCTCGCGTCCAATTTCTTCTTTTAGACGCAACTTAGCCTGCCGATCCGCCATTTTCTCAAGCTGTCGTTCCAGCATAACCGATGCTTCAGCAGAAGCAGATTCCTGGCGAAACCTGCTCGCTATAATCTCTTTAGCCGGTGTGATCTTCACACTTCGTACTTTATCAATAGAACGCTGATCGACTGGATCAAAAGTTCTGATCGAATCAACCTCATCATCAAATAACTCAACACGATATGCCAAAGGAGAAGTCATTGGATAAAAATCAATAATTCCTCCTCTTACGCTCAGTTCACCGCGATTCTCAACCCGCTCTACTCTTTCATAACCCATTTCGATCATGGACATCAAGAATTCATCCAGAGCAAGCGTTCCATCCTGAGAAACCGTAACCTGTGCCTCTGCCATAACCTCTGGTGCAGGGAGCAGTCTGCGCACTCCCGAGTAGGGAACTACAACAATACCACGGAAGCCCTGAGCACATTTGGTCAGTACATCAATACGCTGGGCTAATGTCTCTGGACTTGAGACAGCCGCTTCCGCAGCCACAAGTTCATTAGCAGGATAGAGCAGAACTCGTTCCGGGGAAAGCGCTTCCTGTAAATCATCGGCCATTTTCTGAGCCGAAAACATATTATGAGTCACCACAAGCAAGGGACGAGCTGTCTCTTCATGCAGTGCTGCAAGCATGATCTGTCTAGCTGAACCTGTAAGCCCCGATATGAGCTGCTCTTTCATACCTGCAGCTACACCCTGGGTGATAGACTGGAAATCGGGATCCTTGGAAAAAGCTTCTATAATACCTTGTAACAACAGGCGCACCTCTCTTACTAAACAGGCTAACGGAAGCCAAAGCCACCGTCACCTATTATGATTGGAATCGAAAAGAAGCCTCAGCTGTAACGCCAAGGCTTGCGGATGACGATAGAGACAGGCGCTATCACCTACTGAAGCGGACTCGTCAGCAGGCTAAGCTCCGGATTATGCTCTAAAGCCTCCTTGCAATAGTCGCAAGTCACCTTTACCGTGATCTCACCTTCTGAATTATACGCTATTATATCTCTGCGCTCCGCAGGGGTCAAGGAATGAAGGCCCAACTGCATTTCTGTTACATCACTTCTATTAATGCTGCCTAGAGATGTCTTGCAGTGCCTACATACATAGTTTATTGCCATCTATATGCCTCCTGAAGGTACTATATACCTTCAGTATGTCCGGGGAGCATCATCTTTAGCCTCATAACCAACAGAGTTTACAGATCAACCATTGAATTTAGCCATCGTCTGTTCGAATGAATTCTGTAAGCTGAACTCCAGTGCATCACAAGTATTAAGGATCATCTGCTTCAGAGGATCGCCTTCCTTTTTAGGAAAAGAAGAGAGAACATAATCCACTATTGCAAAACCCGGTTCAGGGCGAGAAATACCCATGCGTACCCGATTAAAGCTTTGTGTACCTACATGCTGAATGATCGATTTAATTCCGTTATGCCCGCCAGCACTACCTTGATAACGCAAGCGAATTTTTCCGATTTCGGTATCCAGATCATCGTAGACGACGATCATATCTTCTAGTTTAACTTTGTAATAATCCATATAAGCGCGAACGGCCTCACCGGACAAATTCATAAAGGTCATCGGTTTAATCAATACGGTTTTGACTCCCCCGATAACCCCTTCACCGATCACGGATTTACATTTGCTTTGGTTGAAGGAAATCCCGTTCTGAGCCGCAAGCTCATCCAATGCCATAAAACCAACATTATGCCTTGTTTTCGCATATTGTGTTCCCGGATTTCCCAATCCGACAATCCATTTCATTATCGAACCTTTCCTTTCCATCGGGCTCTCCGGCAAGAGAAGTCCGTTTTTGGTACAATAGATCTTATCTACATATCTCTGTGCAACCAGAGCGAAATTATACTCCGAAGACAGGTGATAACCTATGCTACATCAAAGTGGAATCTTAACACATCAGCGCGATTTTCAGTACCATATCCAATATGCTGTGCCTGTGGAAATATACAGAGGCGACGTGCACATTGACATTGGTGTATTGACAGCAGTGGACGAAGGATTCGTGGAGCTGCAAGGGACACTCTATAACCGCAGCATATTCACCTTCGTCTCCCGCGCCGGGTATTGAAGCCAGCGCTTCTACCTGCATCACGCCGATAAGGGTTACATCTCCGAGAGTGGAGGTGTAACCCTTTTGTACAATATAAGAATGTATAAGTTTCACGCTATACATTATCCTTATATTTCTCGCATAAACGCTTACCGTCCTTTGGGGACGCCGAAGGCGTTTTTGCTTGCTATTTATTGATTATATTTATTCAATTTCAAACAATTTACTAATCGACAACTCTTCATGAACGCGGATAATTGCCTCACCCATAAGTGGAGCCACGGACAACACTTTGAGTTTAGAAGTTGGGTTCGCGCTGCGAATTGGAATCGTATCTGTCACGATAATCTCTTTAATTGGAGAATTCTCCAGACGTTCATGTGCAGGACCAGACAATACTGGGTGTGTACAGCAAGCGTATACTTCCTTCACGCCGCCTTCCATCAAAGCATTAGCACCAAGTACAATGGTTCCAGCAGTATCGATAATATCATCGATCAGAATGGCTGTTTTACCTTCAATATTACCGATAATGTTCATGACTTCGCTGACATTCGGCTCTGGACGACGCTTGTCTATAATTGCAAGCGGAGCGTTCAGGAAATCAGCAAGCTTTCTTGCACGTACTACACCGCCGTGATCTGGCGATACGACAACTGGGTTCTCGATTTGTTTGGAACGGAAATACTGAGCCAGGATAGGAACTCCCAGCAAGTGATCCACTGGAATATCAAAGAATCCCTGAATCTGCATAGCATGGAGGTCCATCGTAATTACACGGTGGGCGCCGGCTTTTTCAATCAAATTTGCTACCAGCTTGGCCGTAATAGGGTCACGGGAACGAGCTTTCCGATCTTGACGAGCGTAACCATAGTAAGGGATAACCACATTGATGCTTTTTGCGGAGGCGCGTTTGAGTGCATCCACCATAACTAAAAGCTCCATTAGGTTGTCATTAACCGGGCCGCAGGTGGATTGAACAATATACACATGACAACCCCGAACGCTCTCTGACAGCTTGACCTGAATTTCTCCATCGCTAAAACTTGTAGTATGCGATTCACCCATCGGAATTCCGATGTAATCAGCGATTTGACTAGCAAGCTTTGGGTTGGAGTTACAGGTGAAAATCTTTAATTTGGAATCACAATAAGTCATAAAATTTAAACCCTCCGTGACGGAATTTAGCTTTCCAAAGGCGCCGGCGCGGAAATATAAGTCCGTCCGGCGCTTCTTAGCAACGCTTTACGATGGACTCGAGTGGTCTTTCTTCGCTTTTGCACGGGAACGGATCTTCTCTGCATATCCCGGTTTATTCTCCTGCCGTACTCTGGCAACAGCCAGATCGTTCTCTGAAACGGAACGCGTAATTGTCGAACCAGCTACAACAAAAGCCCCCTTGCCCACAGAAACCGGTGCAATAAGGTTAACGTTACTGCCGATAAAGGCATCGTCTTCAATTGTTGTCGTAAATTTATTATACCCGTCGTAGTTAACAGTAATCGCACCGCAACCGACGTTTACATTCTTACCCACAGATGCGTCGCCAATATAGCTAAGATGCGACACCTTAGAACCGTCACCAATCGTAGCATTCTTGATCTCGACGAAATCTCCAACCTTCACTTCTTCTCCAAGTATAGAACCTGGACGCAAATAGGCAAAAGGCCCAACGGTAGTCCGTGCGCCAACTTGTGCTTGATTCAATACGGACTGCTTAATCGTCGCGTCGTCCATGATCTGACAATCTTCGATTTCACTTGCCGGTCCGATCACACAGTTCTCACCGATTACAGTTTTACCCTTCAAGATGGTTCCTGGATAGATCGTTGTATCCGACCCAATGACTACATCTGCTCCGATATATGTGGAGGCAGGATCGATTATGGTTACGCCACCCAGCATATGTTTGCGGTTGATACGTTGACGCATAATACCTTCCGCATCAGATAAAGCTAAACGGTCATTAACACCAATAGACTCGTTAGCATCCTCAGTCTGGAATGCTAGAACAAGATCACCTTGCTCACGCAGAATACTGATAACATCTGTCAAATAATATTCCTGTTGATTATTGCTGTTAGTAACCTTCTCTAAAGCCGAAAATAACTTGATGTTATCAAAGCAATAAATTCCTGTGTTGATTTCATGAATAGCTGCCTGTTCGGCATTACAATCTTTCTGTTCTACGATCTTCATTAAGCCGCCATCTTCACTACGTATAATCCGTCCTAATCCAGATGGATCATCCATTACTGCGGTTAATACAGTCGCTGCCGCCTGACGCTCCTCATGCAGAGCCATCAATCCTATCAGCGTCTCCGATGTAATAAGCGGAGTGTCACCATAAGCAACAATCGTCGTTCCTTCTTCACCACCGAGCAAATCCTTAGCTTGTTTGACAGCGTGACCAGTACCGAGCTGAGTTTCCTGCAGCACGTATTCCGCACTTTTCCCTACATAGGCCTTAACCTTCTCTGCGCCATGCCCAACAACAACAACGGTGCGCTGGCATCCGGTCGCTTCTACTGTATCAAGCACGTGCCCTACCATTGGCTTACCGCAAACGGGGTGCAGCACCTTATATAATTTAGATTTCATTCGCTTGCCTTGACCTGCGGCAAGAACTACAGCCATTCTTTTCAAGAATGCCAACCTCCTACTCTTGAACTCACTACTGAATATATCTCATTCCGGGCAAAAAGAAAAGAGAACCATGAAGTCATGGTTCTCTTTTCTATAAACCCCATGTTAGAAAAGCATTTATCGCTGCCTTTCGAAGATGTCGTCAAATCCTTCACTAGCGCTAGCTTTTCTTGCAAGATCAAGCTGCTTAAGTCATGAAGTATATTCGGTATGATCTTATCAAAAACGGCGGATCCTACGCCACCCAAAAGGTAGCCGTCTTCCGAGGCAGCCTAAGCTCCCTCTTCAATAACTTCTTCTTCTTCAGTAGCGGCGCGATCGTACTCGGCCAGAACCGCGGATTGAATCTTCTCGCGTGTTCCCGAAGAGATCGGGTGAGCGATATCGCGGAATTCGCCATCCGGTGTACGCTTGCTGGGCATTGCAACAAACATCCCGTTATTACCATCGATGACGCGAATGTCATGAACAACAAACTCGTTATCGATTGTAATGGATGCGATTGCTTTCATTCTCCCCTCAGAGTTAACGCGGCGGAGTCTGACATCCGTAATTTGCATGTGTGTGTTCACCACCTTTTTCCATCAGAGACTTGGTGTATAATTCCACACAGCAAAGCGAATTCCTTCTTTTTGATTCCATAAAATACCTAAAAAAGAAATATATTTTTTAGGATCTGTTGTTTTCGACACGCATCGGGTGATTTTCTTAATATCCCTTACGTTTTCGACAATTTCCACGCTTTTTGAAAACAACGAAACGCCAATCTATCAAGAGGAAAAGTAGTTACCCGGATGCGCGGAAATCCGCCGCTCTTTCGAGTCTACCTCGCTTAGTTTCACTAAAGAAACATAGTCATGCAACAGTCGCTCTTCCGTCTCTACTGCACCTGATTCGACCAACACACCCACTCCAGCAACTTCGGCATTGAACTCACCGAGTAAATCAACCATCCCTCGAACGGTCCCGCCTGCCTTCATGAAGTCATCTACAATGAGTACCCGTGATTTCTCCTTGAGTGCTCGTCTAGAAAGAGACATGGTGTGTATGCTCTTATGTGATCCAGATACATAATTAATGCTTACTGCTGAGCCTTCTGTAACCTGATGATCACGTCGTACCAGCACCACTGGCAAGCCGAGCTGTGCTGCAGTTGCATAGGCTAGCGGAATCCCTTTAGTTTCTACTGTCATCACCACATCGATTTCCGATCCATAAAAGGCCGTTGCGATGATCTTCCCTGCTTGCTCCATCAAAGATGGCAGTCCAAGCAGGTCCGACATATACAAATAACCACCAGGCAATATCCGATCTGTCTGTTCCAGCTGCACACATAAACGTTTAACAAAAGAGAGCGCCATTTCTTTAGGCATCACAGGAATATAACGTACTCCACCTGCTGCACCGGCTAAGGTCTGAAGCTCTCCAATGCCCTCACCTTCAAATACTTCTTTTATGATCGCCAAATCTTCACTGATGGAGGACTTAGCCGCTCCATACCGATCGGCAAATATAGACAGCGGCAGTAGGTCATGTGGCCGCTCAAGTAAAAACTGAGTCATGTCTACCAAACGTTGGCTTCTTTTTAATTTCTTCACGGAATGCTCCTCGCCAAAACCGAATATTTTATGAAAAATATATCACTTTTGTACGGGTTTACACAAGAGAAGCATACTAATTGAGTGATCTCACTGCATAGACTTCCTTGCAGAACCCTCGCAGTCCATTATAAATTCTTGCTACTTTAGACTGCTTGGACACTAAACCGAACACTGTAGGACCGCTGCCGGACATTAACACTCCGTCTGCTCCGAGCTTAACCATCGCCTCTTTGAGCTGCTGGACCTCTGGATGCAGCTTTAGGGTAACATCCTCAAGCACATTGCCCAGATGATTACACACGCCCCCAAAATCTCCAGCTTCGATCGCGTCCTGCATCTTTCGAGCCGAAGGATGAACAGCTATATTATTGCTCCGCACACGTCCGTATACTTCCGCAGTCGATACATTGATAGGTGGCTTAGCTAATACTACCCAGCATTGCGGAGGGTTCTTAATCGGCGTCAGCTTCTCGCCACGACCTGTTGCCAAGGCAGTGCCACCTGTAACGCAGAAAGGCACATCTGAGCCAAGCTCAGCGCCAAGCTCCTGCAGCTCCTGCGCAGGTATACCTAGGCGCCACAGTCGGTTCAGACCACGTAGGGTAGCCGCTGCATCACTGCTGCCGCCAGCCAGGCCAGCTGCGACCGGTATTCTTTTATCCAGATGGATATGTACACCACTCTTCACGTTATAACGCTCTTTAATAAGCCTAGCCGCTTGAAAGGCCAGGTTCTTCTCATCTAGAGGAATATAACCCGCTTGACTTGATATTATAATAGTATCCCTTGGCAGCTCAGACAGCTCTAAACGGTCTGCTAGATCTACCATGGTCATAATCATTTCCACCTCATGAAAACCGTCAGCACGCTTGTGCAGCACATCCAGCATCAAATTAATTTTAGCTGGTGCCTTCTCATACATTTTCAAGGCGTTCACCCACCTTCAGCTTTTCCCGTAAAAACAACTTAACATATTATATGAAAAACTTCTAATGAAGTCCAATAATAAAAGGGTGTCGCCAGTTAGACGCACCCTTTTTCGTTAAATAATTGTTCACACGCTAAAGATTAAGATTTCCGGGCAGCCTCTTCAGCGAGCTGAATCGCTCTTTTTACCATATTACCTGCATCCTTCGCCCGTATTCCTCCCCAGCCTTCACGTTCCACAGTTTCGTAAAAACCAAGCTCCTTGGCTAACTCTGTCTTTAGTTCTTCCGACATCATGCCTCGTTTTCTGCGGCTCATTACGGAATTCCTCCCTTATGAAAGAAAATGATAAACCGATTGCTCAATTAGTATGCTTGCTAAGAACAAGGATCATTCACTGAATATTAACCGCCAAAAAAAAAGAAACGGTCGTCCTTTTTGAAGGACAACCGTTTCTGATACAAATAAAAAACAGCCTCCAAAGGAAGCTGCCCGTGAAACATTAAGCTTTAATATACATAATCCGCATCTGCCCATCGTCTTCACATACTGTGATTTCCACAGATTCAGTAAGGATATCGGCATAGCTATAGGAGACTCGCTTGAATGTTTGCTGCTCCTGATCCAGTTTGACAATAAATACAGAAGGGTACGTTTCTTCCAGGACACCGGTGCGTTCTACGGTTTTACGACGACCTCCGTTTGCACGCAACGTGATCTTATGACCGACGTGAGCTTCGAGACTGCGTTTGATTTCCAACAGCGCGTTATTAGCCATTGCCTGACGACCACCTCTTTTCTTGTCCATTATACAACTTCCCCAGGTGTTTGTCAAAGCAAATAAATAATTATAGATGATGAATATTTGGTTGTCAACGGAATTTTTTTGCGGAGAATCAGAGGCGAACTAATAGCCTTGTTATCTGTAATAGGTTTACCACAAAGCAAGAAAAATAACATTGTCGATCTTTAAAGATAACTACCATTTCACACAAGCATAATCGCCTTTGGCGTCCCTATAAGGACGGTTAGCGTTTATGCGGGAAATATAAGGATAATGTATAGCGTGAAACTTATACTTTCTTATATAAAAAAAGGGTTAAGCTCATCGCTCAC
Source organism: Paenibacillus sp. FSL R5-0744 (assembly GCF_037972555.1). Classification (NCBI taxonomy): domain Bacteria; kingdom Bacillati; phylum Bacillota; class Bacilli; order Caryophanales; family Paenibacillaceae; genus Paenibacillus; species Paenibacillus sp. FSL R5-0744. Next base: position 46,481 of record NZ_CP150228.1, on the reverse strand, counting down.
CCTTTCTTCGCGTTACTCTATTCGGCCACTTCAAATTACCTATTAGCTTTGAAAATAGACCTGTACCTGTCGATTAAATTGCGGAAGGTGTCACTTTTAGTGCTGACAGGTTCTGCAGACGCGGCATCCCAATACGGAAGCTGCCACGGGTCTCAATACCGCCGATTCCCTGATTACCACTAATGGTGTTGTTCAAAACCTCACTCAGATTCACCGTATCCCTAATGGGCGTGAACGACGATTTTGCCGCTACATAAACTGGGTCTAGGGCATGGATCAATATCCGTCCAGGAGAACTGGCGAAGTTCGCCCCTGCCCCCAGCAGTGCTTCAAAATGTGACTGACAAGCACCTGCAACAATCGTCAACGCATCAAAATTTCGCTCATAATCCCTAGCTACCCTAATAGCAGCTACGAAGTTTTGCGAATTTTTATAGCTGCTCAGACTGTGAAGATCGTAAGTATGCTGTTGCTTCAGCACCCCGTCATGACCGGTAATCACCACAATATCTGGACGCACGCGGGGCAGCAGCCGGTATAAAGTGTCAGCCATTGCGGACTCATGAACATGATGACCTTCAGCAGGGATCCGCAATTGCTCGTATAAGCTAAGGCTCTTATTCAAATACGCTGGATCGCCATCCAGATGCAGTACTTTCCCCGGTACTTCAAAATAAGCAGCTTCCTTGGGCGATGGAGCCCATGCTCCTTCTGATAGAGCGCTCCCGCTCCGCTGACTTTGCTCCTGTCGGTCTTTCCGCAGCTGTGTCAGTGATTCATTCGCTTTAATCTGTGCCTGCTGTCCTCGTTCCGTAATTCGGGTAGGAGGCACTTGAACCAAGTCATTCAGAGGAGAATCCGCCAACAGACGGAAATCTGTGCCTTTAATGACGGCTCTGTCCTGCACAATATGATCTACACGAAAAGTCAAATCTCCGCCATAAGATTTACGAACGACCAAGTCTCCTAAATTCATTACAACCACCACCTCTACCCCATCGTATGGGCAAAGGCCTCAGTTGGTTCATAACTAGCTATGTTTTTAGCTTATTCAATTCCAGCAGCCAACAGAACACCGCTCAATCGGGCGTATTCTTCTAGACTTAACGTTTCTCCACGACGGGTTGGTTCAATACCAGCTTCTGCGAGTAAAGCCTCCAGACGCTCACGTCCCTCTTCCGGGAAGTAACGAGCCTTGAGATTGTTAGCAATCGTCTTGCGACGCTGTGTGAAAGAAGCTTGGACGACCTCAAAGAAATGCTTCTCACTCTCAACTTCTACCGGTGGACGCTCTCTTACCTTTAGACGGATTACAGCGGACTCCACATTAGGTTGAGGAATGAACACCGTACGCGGCACAATGCAGACGAGCTCAGGCTCGCTGTAGTACTGCACGGCAATGCTAAGGCTCCCGTATTCCTTTCCTCCCGGAGAAGCGGCCATACGCTCCGCAACCTCTTTCTGAATCATTACAACGATGTTATCAAGCGGAAGCTTCTCTTCGAGCAGCTTCATCAGAATCGGAGTAGTTACATAATACGGCAGATTGGCAACTACGCTTACCTTGTTCACGGATGCAAAATCTTCTTTGAACAGCTCCTGCAGATTTACATTCAGAACATCATCATTACGAACCTTAACATGCGGATAAGGGGAAAGTACGTCCCTTAAAATAGGAATCAGCCTACGGTCGATCTCCACAGCAGTCACCGCACCAGCGGTTAGCGCCAAACGCTCCGTCAGGGCACCAATCCCAGGACCGATTTCCAATGCCCCTGATTCACTATCTAGCCCAGCAGCGTCAACAATCTTGTCCAATATATTTTGATCAATCAAAAAATTCTGTCCTAAGCTCTTCTTGAACTTGAATCCATAACGTTGAATAATTTCTTTCGTCCGTTTTGGAGTCGAAATTTCCTCTCTACCACTCATGAAGTAATGCCCCCCTGATCAATTTGGGCGAGAGCTCCGGCAAATTCCTCCCGCGTAATTCCAAACATCGCCAGCCGCTTGTACAGCTGCTTGCCATTACAATATCCGATTCCAAGCAAATTACCAAGTGCCATACGTCTTTCAGCTGCCCGAGGGTGTACAAGCATTCCAGCGGCCATTAGATCATCAAGTCCGATTAAAGCAGGTGCACCTTCAAAAGAGGTATGTACATTCCGCAGCGCATGACGAATCGCTTCTGGAGAAGCGTTCTCCACACCGATATCTCCCTTGCGGGTTGCGTCCTTCTCCGGAATGAAGGCATGCTTACAGCCCGGCACCTTTGCGGACACGATCTTACGAATTCGTTCACCTGCGTGATCCGGGTCAGTAAGGATAATCACTCCTCTACGCTCCATAGCAAGCGCGATCTTCGCAATTACGGTCCGGTCCACAGCCGAGCCCCCTGTTTCGATCGTATCTGCTTCAACAGCGCGTTTAACAGCGACGGTATCACTCTTACCTTCAACGACAATTAATTCCTTAATCATATCTCTTGACTCCTTCCAAAAAAAGCAAAAAAGAAGAGGTTTCGCTCCTCTTCTTTTGGTTAAAGAATGTATAAGTGATGAGCGGTTGCTCTGCGATCAACGAAATGATCATCTGGCGTTCCTTAACGGTTATCATCACTATAGCTTATCAAAGAATAATTTGCAAAAGCTTCAGCCTAGTTTAACTCCGGCTTCACAGGTCCAATAACATAAACGGTACGTGATTTACGACCGAAATTACGGACATGGCTCAGTGAATCGTAATAGACATCTACTTTATTGCCTTTAATGGCACCGCCAGTATCTTCTGCTCGGCGGAACCCAAGTCCCTCGATATATACCCACCAGCCAATAGGGATTACATTCGGGTCTACCGCAATTGTACGACCTTCCGTTACGCGTGTTCCGGAGGCAGTTTTGGTACCAATACCTGGCTCTTCTGATGAATAAGCTGTCATGGAGACGTTCTTAATCATCTTCTTGTACTCAAAGTCTACGCCAGCCTTGCTTGTGACGTTATTAGTCTTGGCGCTAACCTTAGCCGTTTTTGAAGTGGTGTTTGATTTGGAAGTTGTTGTAGTCTTAGCTACAGCCGGCTTAGGAAGTGCTTTGGTACCAACGGCAATAATCTTATCTTTCGTTACCGTTTGTACTTCCTTACCAATCATGCGCATAGAGGCCAGTTCTCCGTCTTGGTAGATCTTCTCAATATGCTGAATCATGACGCCTGGTTTGCCTGCCTGTGCCACTCTAACTGTTCCCACAGTAAGGGAGGGGTCTGCTGTCTTGATGACTCTGAAGGGTAAGTTAGTTGTTCGCTGTACGGTCTGTTTGTTGATGCGAACAATCTTAACCTCCATGTTTGCAGAAATGGTGGTGTCTAACGAAGGGAAAATCTTATCATGACCTTCTAGGGTAATGCCCATTTTCTCAATTGCTTTACCAATTGTGTCTTCGGTCGTATATAACGTTTTTGTTGCTCCATCCGCAGTAAGACTAATTTTCTGCGCACGATTGATAACGACACGGTCACCGTCTTTTATTTCATCACTCAGACCTAAAGATAGTTCATCATGCGGCTGCAGCGAAATTTGCTCTTTCTCCAACACATCACCAAGAAGCGCTTCCCGCGTTTCAAGCGTCTGTGTTTGCCCGTCTATTACTAAAAATAATTGTTTGTTACTTTGACCGTGTACGTACAGCAGAATAAGTAGCGCGATAGCGACTGAAATCACGCCTGCAAGTAAAAGTACGCGAGTATTTACTTGCTCCCACCGTAATGCGAAAGACCTGCTGGATGACTGCGAATCATGGGATACTTCTGGTTGGAATACGCCCATTCTCTCCATCCTCCTTACATAGCCCCGTCGTCAATTGTATATCATGAGGACTGAATTCCTTTGACGAAACTATTTGAGATTGTCACAGGACACGCACGTAATAACTTAGCGTCTCCTGCTCATGGATCGCCTGCTCGGCACAGCTACTCCCACCCCTGTTATATAACAGTATGTGGGCAACATTCTATTTATTCAAAAATAAAAAAGCCTAAAAAGAGTTCAACTGAGGACTCTTTCGTGGCTTCTCCAATATCAGAATAGAGAATGCTTGTGCACGAGGTTGCCTCTCTTACTTGCGCTTACGGGGTTAGCTGTCGGGTTCGGACGAAAGAGAGACGCCCTATTTCAGGTCACCCGCTCATGGCGGTTGCCCTTAAATTCACCCCAAAGACCACGTGAAGAAATCAAATACTGTCCTACGGCACGTCTAAACCGTATTTAAAATACAGGCATGCGGCAGGTCAATATTGGTTCCCCCGTTCTCCATACGGAGACTCAGCGAGACGATCCATGAATCAATGGCTGTCACTATAACACAGCTCACATCACTGAAAAGATGATATCCTGTTTTGATGCATGTTGTAAAGGACGATTCAACCACGTTTACGCAAAAATATGGTTAAAATATTGTAATATTCAGCCGTTTTTATATTAAAAAAGTTTAATATATCGGCCATTCTCTATTTTTCGCCTGTTTTGCTCCCGTTTTCACTCAATCCCAAATCGTTCCAGTGCGTTCGCATACGTTATTTTAGCCAATTCTTCCCATGTTAACCCTTTAATTTCAGCTGCTGCCTCTGCTACAAGCTTCACATGAGCGCTCTCATTTCGCTTCCCGCGGAAGGGGTGTGGAGTCAAATATGGAGCATCGGTTTCGATCAATAATCGGTCTAGTGGGGTCTGCGCAAGCACTTCTTTTGGCACTCTTGCATTTTTGAACGTAATGGGTCCTCCAAAGGATAAATGAAAACCAAGATTCAAGCACATTTTAGCTGTTTCCCAGCTTCCTGAGAACGAGTGCATCACGCCTCCAACCTCATTTGCTTTTTCCTCCCGTAAAATCCGTACAACATCCTCATGGGCATCACGATCATGAATACAAATCGGCATATTTAATTCACGGGCTAGTCCAATTTGCTTGCGAAAAACTTCATGTTGCACATCCTTGGGAGAAGTATCCCAGTAATAATCCAGTCCGATTTCACCAATAGCCACTACTTTTTTATGACTGCATAGAGAAGCGATCCAATCGAGATCTCCTTCTTTCATATCAATCGCATCCTGAGGATGCCAACCCACTGCCGCATAAATATAATCATAAGATTCCGCCAGCTTCATCGTTGAGGGAATCGTCTCCCGATTAAATCCGATATTAATCATCTTGCTAACTCCTGCTTCTACAGCACGGGCGATAACTTCTTCGCGATCCTCGTCGAATTGAGGTGCATCCAGATGCGTATGTGTGTCAAACAGAAACATTTTAACCCTCACTCCTTGTTCTTTTTTAAATATAAGACAATATAAGTTTCACACTATCCGTTATATCTTATATTTCTACTCTTCTTGTCAAATATCCCATATTTTCTTGTATTATTTTGCAAAAATCTCTGCAATAGAAGCAGGCAATCGCGTAAGCGCATTTCTCAACTTATCCTGAGGAAAATAAAGATGATATCTGCCACGGTGAATGCCGCTAATAGAACGCACAATATCCGACACCTCTGAAATTTCCCGCAGATGATCATGCCGATCAAGCAGCAGAATTTGTTTATTGTCAAAAGCTTCTCCCGGACGGAACACATCATAGGGCAGATCTGTCGGAAAATCAATCTCCAAATCATATTCTGGGTGAAGTCCCGCTGCCGAAAAACTGCTGCGAATTTCAGTAATCATATCTGTATCGAGATTCTCCACCTCAACATATTTATAAAGTTTACGATGAATAAAACGGGTACACAAGTCGCTTAGTAGCTCATCTTTCTCAAGCGTCCACTGCATAAAAGCCGTCTGTACCAGTGCTTCATCTAGCATTAAATATTGCTTCACTGTCACCTCACCACGGAACAAATCCTCCAGCGGATTAATCATGAAACTAAAATTGTACCCCTCTTGGAAAAGCTCCTTGGCTCTACGAAAAATTTGTCGCAAAATAATTTCTGAGCTACGTGTCACCGGATGAAAATAGACTTGCCAGTACATTTGATAACGCGACATTAAATAATCTTCAATGGCATGCATTCCCGATTCTTTTACAACAATTCGACCATTATAAGGACGCAGCATTCTTAAAATCCGATCAATGTCGATAGTTCCATAGTTTACACCTGTATAGTACGCATCACGCAGCAAATAATCCATGCGATCAGCATCTAGCGGACTGGAAACCAGATTTACAACAATTTCGTGCTCATAAGTTTTAGCGATTACAGAGGCTACTTTTCGAGGGAAATCCTCCTCCACATCACGCAAGATCTCAGTAATCTCTGTGTCCTCCAGAATAATTCGACAAGTCCAATCCTCATGATTCATTTCAAAAGCTTCTTCTATAGAATGGGAAAATGGACCGTGTCCCAGATCATGCAGCAAGGCCGCACACAAGGTGAGCAGACTTTCTTCAGGAATCCAATCCTTATACCCGCTTCGTTCAAATTGCGAAATAATTCTACGTGTAATTTCGTACACCCCTAGGGAATGAGAAAACCGACTATGCTCTGCGCCATGAAAAGTAAGATACGAGGTACCCAGCTGGCGAATACGGCGTAAACGCTGAAATTCCTTTGTATTTATTAGTCGCCAAATAATAGTATCCTGCACATGGATATAATTGTGAACCGGATCTTTGAAAACCTTTTCTTCTGTGAGCGGCTGCTTCATGAGATCAACTCCTTTATTAAATTTAATATGATTTTAACCAATATAAGTATATAATAAGTAATTATGTCGTACTTTGTCGAATAGTGACGTTTTTAGTCTTGGTAAATCGACAAAGTTTATTTTTTCACTTTTTTTAGAATTCGTGATTGTTATAGGGAATTCAAAGTTTTCGTGAAAAAGCACTTATTCAACAGATGAAAAAAGGTTGACTGTTTTGGGAATCGTTGGTATTATAAATATCATAAAACAGTGAACAATGTCGAATAATGACGTTTTTGGAACATTGAGAGGAGTAACGATTGTTATGATGAAATCAACAGGAATTGTAAGAAAAGTAGACGAACTTGGACGGGTAGTTATTCCCATTGAATTGCGCCGTACTCTTGGCATTGGTGAAAAAGACGCACTTGAAATTTACGTTGATGGTGAGCGCATTATGCTTAAGAAATATGAGCCTGCCTGCATTTTCTGCGGCAACGCTGAGAACGTAACTTACTTCAAAGGAAAAATAGTTTGTCATGAATGCATTTCTACTATCCCTACCCCTGTGACAAACTAAAATAAATAGTATATAATAGAACTAATCAAATTGTTAATTCTAACCTTTTCATATCTCCTTGACCTCCCGTGACCGCGGGAGGTATTTTTTTTCTGCAATCACCTGTGTTTCCTGCCCAAAAGGTGTCTACAAGGATTAACTCCCCTCATGACACCTAATAATGATAGGGAATGCGGTGAGAGCATGAAGCAAATCGAGTTTTTACCATGATCTGGTCTATCTTGGGCTTCCTTTTGGGAACCACCTTCAGGCTAGAATCTCGTCAGCTTCGTAATACCCCTCCGCACCTTGTTAGCCTCTTAGAATTAGAATCCGTCAATAACACTTACTGCTGCTCCGTTTTATCCAGAAGTGCGTTATAAATATCCCGCTTTGAAACACCACGATCAGAGGCTGCTTTTTTCATAGCTTCTTTACGCGGCATATCTGCTGCTTCGTAATGAGCAACATGTTCTTCAATATTTAACTGGCGCCACCAAGCCGATTCCGCCATATCAGCATCTTCCTTGCTCTCGCCTTCAACGACAATGACATACTCACCAAGCGGTGGATGTTCAGCGAGCCAATCCGTACATTCCTCGATCGTCCCACGTAGGAACTCCTCATATCTCTTCGTCAGTTCACGAGCAAGCACAATTCGCCGATTGCCAAATGCTTCATGGAGATGAGCCAGTGTCTTCACCACGCGATGTGGAGATTCGTAGAACAGTATAGTCCCTTGCGCCGAACGAAGTGGACTTAATACCGCACGGATATCTTTACGTTCTCGAGGTAAGAAGCCGATAAAAGTGAACGTAGTCGTAGGCAGACCAGAGGCAATTAATGCTGACAAAGCTGCGTTAGCTCCGGGTATAGGAATTACTGGTATACCGTGACTTATGGCAAGGGCTACAAGGTCTGCACCAGGGTCGGAAATGGCTGGCAAACCGGCATCGCTGACGAGTGCCAAATTTTTTCCTTCTATTATATAGCGGATAAGTTCAGGTCCACTGGCAGCCTTATTATGCTCATGATAACTGAACAACATAGAGGGTGTAATTTCAAAATGGCTCAACAATTTCCGAGTTTGTCTTGTATCCTCAGCTGCAATAATATCGCATTCCTGCAAAGTGCGGACAGCACGATAAGTCATATCCTCTAAATTACCGATGGGTGTTGCCACTAAAAAAAGTGAACCTGTTGATTCCTGCTTATGTGTATTGTTATTGTTCTGAAAACTGCTTTGGCATGATATTGTCATGATTTACCCTCTTTAGCACCATAGTAGATGTCCATAATTTCTGGACAGTATTGATTGTCCTCATTATATACAATGAGTGGTGGATGTAAACGAACCTCCGGCTTACCATCACGTATCGCTTCAATTAATACCATATTAGCTTCCAGATGCGCACGTGGATGTACAAAGCGAATAATCTTAGGCTCGAGCCTATATTTTCTCATAAGACTAATAATATCGACCAACCGTTGTGGCTTGTGAACCATACTTACCTTTCCACCGGTGCGAACCAGTCTCACACAGGCTTGAATGACCTCCTCCAGCGTACACCCGATTTCATGACGAGCCATAGCCTGATGAGTGTTCAGCTTGAGGTCACTGCCGTTAAGCGGCATATAAGGAGGATTGACTGTTATTGCATCATATACGCCATGCCCTGCAACTTTATATAACTCACGTAAATCGCCTTCATGGATCACAACCTGATCCTGTAGCCCATTTAGAGCCACGCTACGCCGAGCCATATCCGCTAAACGGGGCTGAATTTCAATCCCTTCTATAGAAGCTTTAGTTCGGGTCGTCATCAAAATAGGAATTACACCATTTCCAGTACAAAGATCCAGGACTCTCCCACGAGGTGGAACGCTGGCGAAACGCGCAAGCAGTACAGCATCCATAGAAAAGCTAAATACTTCGTCACTTTGAATAATTCGCAAGTCATGCGTTAATAAATCATCCACCCGCTCCGTCGGCAACAAAGGAACAGATATATCGTTAAAAGAATTTGTCATGTAGTAATCTCCTAAATGTTTTGTTGAGCTAAATTCAAAAAAAACCGTAGGATCAATCTCCTACGGCTGGATATCCTCATTTATTAAGAAAAGAAAGACAGAACAGACAATCACCTTCCGTGCGTAAATGTCCAAAATAAACATTACAGATGTGAAAGCCTTCATGGTAAAGCCGGGCCAAGTTGTCATAACCTTCCCCGACAACCTCTTCTGTTCCCTCTCCGGCAGCTAAAAGAGCTTCCGCCTCCGCAGAATCTACGGTAGGATCCAAAGGTGCATCCCGCTTTAAAATTTTGCGAAGCTGTTCATTCTCCAGAGTTAACCTCTGATTAGCTTCCATCAGTTCTTTTACCGTCTGTTTCCATTCTCCAAGATTGGCGCGCATCGTTTCCATCTGTGCTTCCATATCCTGCATGTGTGCAAATATATTTTTCTTCTCCAAGTTTCCACCCCGAAAGTAACCTTATAATGGTTTACTTGACGACAACATCATCCATTGGAAGTTCCTTAACTTTGCCCACTTCAAACAACTGTACATGAACCGTACGGCTTCCGGCATTAAGTCCTACTACTTTGCCATCACCCAATGAGGTCACGACAATCTTGCCGACCGCTGGCATTTCTTCCTTTACACTCTCATAATTGTCATGCTCAAATTTCAAACAACACATCAGACGTCCACAAAGTCCTGAAATCTTCGTCGGATTAAGTGACAGGTTCTGATCCTTCGCCATTTTAATGGATACGGGTTCAAAATCCCCTAACCAAGATGAACAACAAAGTACTCGCCCACAAGGTCCAAGTCCACCTAGCATTTTAGCCTCATCACGCACCCCAATTTGCCGTAGCTCAATGCGGGTCCGGAAGATACTTGCTAGATCTTTAACCAATTCTCTGAAGTCGACCCGTCCTTCGGCCGTAAAGTAAAATATAATCTTATTACGGTCAAAAGTAAACTCTACATCGACGAGCTTCATTTTGAGACCATGGTCGCGTATTTTATTTAAACAGGTGGTAAAAGCCTCTTTAGCGGCCCCTTTGTTCTCTTCAACTACGCGTGCGTCGGTTTCTCCGGCAATACGCATCACTTTTTTGAGGGGCAAAACTACGTCGGACTCTTCCACCTCTTTTTTGCCTACGACAACTTTACCGTATTCAACCCCACGTGCTGTCTCCACAATAACATGTTGATCCCGTTCAATCGGAAAATCAAGTGGATCGAAATAATATATTTTACCCGCTTTTTTAAAACGGACACCTACTACGCTGTACAAAAATTAACCCCCTTGTTTGCCGGTAAAAGGAATCTATGGGCATGTCCGCTCCCTGATGATCCATGCTTCCTTCCTCGTCTGTTAAAACGATATTTCCAGGTAAAGCGACATCCGGAGGATATATCATAACTAATCCTTTAACTTTCCAGTCGGATTAAAAACTGCTCCAGACACAATTGGGCATTGGCATTGGATCGCAGCTTCTTAGTGCTCTCTGCAGCAAATCCCATATAAGCCACCCATTGTTCCGCACTCCGCTCACGGGCATGCCTGGAAATAAAGTCTAACTGATCTATGAAAACGATACTCTCATGCTTACGATACAGGAAGTAAAGCATATCTTTAAACCACAGATGGAACATGCTGAAGAAGATATCCAAATGTTCAGCGAGTCCGGTCTTGAACAGCTTCTGCCCAGCAGTTGCTACAGCGGAGCTGCCCTTGCCTAAGGACTCCTTAGCTAATTGTAACATTACATTTCTCATTTCTGCAAACCAATTCTGTTCCAAAAGTTTCCTGCAACCATCAAGTCCTGAACTAAGTGATACTGCACATCGAGCTAAGGGTATGGGAACGCCCTCACTTGCCAGAGCTTGGAGCATAATATCCGGGTTTAACGGACTAAATGGAATCCGCTGAGTCCGCGACTGAATAGTTGGCAATAAGGAACGGCTATTATCAGAAATTAAGATTCCAACAGCCGGAGCTGGTGGTTCCTCCAGAAATTTCAGCAGACTATTGGCAGCTTGTACCGTCATTTTGTCTGCTCCATCTATAATATAAACTTTCGGATTCACACCCTCTGACCGATAGGAAAAGACGCGCTGCAGCTCACGGATTTGATCTATTTTAATACTTGCTCCATCTGGCTGCAGCAGTGACAAATCAGGGTGGTTTCCATGCTCTACTTTGCGGCACTCCAGGCATTCCCCACAGGCATCGTCCTTGCTCTGGGTACAAAATAAAGCTTGGGCAAACATCAGCGCCGTTTTCATTTGTCCACTGCCTGCCGGCCCTGTAAATAAATAAGCATGACTCACAGCTTCTTTGCGCAAGGCATTTTGGAGTAGCCGCTTGGCGTTCTCCTGGCCTACTATATCATGAAAAGGCATAATTTCCTCCCAAAACTTTCAAACATAAGCGCCTTTAGCGTCCTTATAAGGACGGTAAGTGTTTAATCGAGAAATATAAGGCTAAAGTATAGTGTAAAGCATATACTTTCTTATATTTTAAAAAGAAAGGTTGATTAACAACCCACGGATTTCTCCAACGCGTCCTAACAGATCGATCCGGCCTTGCTCACTATTCAGCAAATCATCTGCCATTGATAGCAAAGCCGAATCAATTTCCTCAAGCAGCTTGTAACGCTTGCCACGTCCACGTCGATCCCATCCGCGTGTTTCCTTCAGAATGACGCCTCTTCGGGCCGTTTCCTCCAGAAATCTTTTGATCATCATCCGGTAGATGGTAAGCTCACGAATCGTCATAGACTTAGATAAACGATCGCCTTGAGACTGTATTTCTTTGATCTGGCGATTCAGTTCATCTTTGGTTTTCTGCTCACTTTGCTGCTGAAAAACATCAGAGAACGTTTTTTGCTGAACGGGTTTGTTAGCCCCTTCTGCATTTGGCATCTCACTCTTCAAGGGCCTATACCCCGGATTGATCTTCAAAGGTTATCTACCGCCCTTTTTATAAATGGCTTGCTAATCTATATTATACTTAATAATGTTCAAAACGATCTACAGGAAGTACGAATACAGTAGCTCCACCCACTTGTACCTCAACAGGAAGTGGCAAATACGAATCCGTTGTTCCACTCATCGGTGTTACAGGAGTGACTAACTGCTCACGCACTTTACAACTGTTTCGGATTACGGTCAATACGGATTCAATCTGACTGTCTTCTACCCCGATCATAAATGTCGTATTCCCCGCTCGTAGAAATCCACCTGTACTTGCAAGTTTAGTAGCACGGAAATTGGCTTTGACTAGCTCGCTGGACAACCGGTTACTGTCTTTATCCTGGATAATTGCAATGATCAACTTCATCTTCGCATTCCCTCCCAATACTTTTATGGTGTATTACTACTTAGAGTTACTCGTAGTAACCCTTACTTCATAAGCACACGCCTAATTATATGTCACTTCTCTTAGTATATTAGACAAAACACCCTAAAAACCCTTTAATACTCTCTCTTCAAGAGTTCTCACGATATCTTGTTCTACCATATGAATGGGGCGATTAGCATCCAGAACTACTATTCTGTCCGGATTGGCCTGGGCTAATAATTGATAGCCTTCACGGACCTTCTTATGAAAAGAAAGGCTCTCCAGATCCAGACGATTCACTTCCCGTTCTTGATTCGCTGCAATCCGTGACAACCCTATCTCTGGGTCTACATCCAGATAAAAGGTTAGATCCGGCATACGGTTCCCTATCGCAAAACGATTAATACTCCATACCTCTTCTATTCCGAGTCCTCTCGCATGTCCTTGATAAACGAGGCTGCTGTCTACAAAGCGGTCACAGAGTACAGTAAGCCCTTCTCTAAGAGCCGGTTCAACGACTTCGGCGAGATGTTGGCTTCTTGATGCAGCATATAGTAATGCCTCTGTACGCGCATCCATAGCTGTATGGGCAGGATCTAGAATAATGGAACGAATCTTCTCAGCAATCTCAACGCCACCCGGTTCACGGGTAATTCGATAAGGCATGGACCGGTTCTGTAAATAGGCCGTTACTCTACCTAGTACCGTTGTTTTTCCGGAGCCTTCGCCCCCTTCTAATGTTATGAAGAAACCTTCTTTTCCCACTTATGCTTCTCCGCCCTTCTGAATGTTGTATACCTCAATACGCTGCAAGACCGGATCAGCACAAGCCTGAAATTTGGCGCCTCCTTTGGCTAAACCAGCCAGCCTTCTTTGGATCTGATCTGTGATCACTTCACCCGGATATAATACCGGGATGCCTGGTGGATAGGGAATAACCATCTCTGCCGCCACTCTACCCACGCAATGTTCAAGATCAATACTTTCAATCTCATTGGCCGACACCGGCTTCAATGAGAAGTGAACAGGATCTGAGATTTGTAAAGAATGGAAATTGTTCCACGTGGAAATATTGCGAGCGCCTGATAAGTCGGGGGCGTTCGGTGATTCGGAAGGTTCCTCCGAATCTATTTCCCGCAGCGCCTGCAGCAAATGATCTGCATCTCCAGCCTTCGATCCAAGGCTGAACAGCAGCACTACGTGCCGGTCATCGCTCATCTCCGGCACGCAGCCCTTTGCCTCGAGCTTGCGCTGCAGCTCGAAGCCGCTCAGGACCCCGGTGGCGTCATAAATGACGACTTTAAAGGGGTCCTGTGTCACGTACGCCGCCAAAGAATCAGGCGGCGTATTCGGGTGCAGCGGCTCTGCCGGCTGCACTAGTCCGTAGCGCGGCAGCTCCGCGAGTCCGCGCCGCAGAACGTCCACGGCGGCCAGCCCCGCCGTGAAGGCACCCTTGCCCCGGCTGTGCAGCAGCCGCCGGGCAAGATCCAGCGACGCCATCATAGGATATGATGGGCTGGAGCTCTGCACCATGGCGAGCCGCTGCCGGAGCAGGGCGCGGTTGAGCCGCGACCCTTGAACATGCAGCATAGCGCCCATGGTCATCGCTGTGAGCATCTTGTGCGTGGACTGCACGACGCCGTCCGCGCCACAAGCAAGTGCCCCGGCTGGCAGCGCCGGGTGCTGCCCGTAATGCGCCCCATGCGCCTCATCCACAAGCAGCGGTACACCGCTGTCGTGACAAATACTCGCGAGGGGCGCAAGATCACTACCCATGCCGTAATAATTCGGCATGGTAACAAGTACAGCTGCGGCTTCAGGATAGGCTGCAAGTGCAGCCTTAACAGCTTCGGCCGCCGGCGCCACTGCCAAGCCGCTAAGTGGATCAATCAGAGGCTCCAGAAAAACAGCACGTACTCCAGCCAACATCAGTCCATGAATGACTGACTTATGCACATTGCGTTGAACAATCATAATCATTCCAGGCTCGGGACAAGCGGTTAGAATAAGAGCCAGATTGCCGGCTGTGCTCCCTCCAACCAGAAAAAAGCTTTCCTCTGCTCCAAAGCAGTCTGCTGCCAACTCTTGCGCTTCCTTGATAACTCCCTCAGGATGATGAAGATCATCCGTTCCAGAAATTTCCGTAACATCATACTTCATTACCTCATCTAAAAAGCCAGCGCCTTCAACGCCCTCATATGCCTCTCCATTCTTATGACCTGGCACATGATATGATCTATTACCCATAATTCTATATTGTTCCAGCATTTCGTATATAGGCGCCCTACAACGTTGTAATTTATTCATATTAAATTCCTTCCCATAGGGTTCCTTCTATTTTAACGTAAATATTCGCAAACGCCTACGCTTCAGTGTAAAAGCAGCCCTATGGACAAGAAAACGGCTCCTCCCGCCTGAAGAACGAGGAAGCCGTGTATTGAATATCACTAATGCAGCCTTCGTATCTTTCATCCAGACCGCTCTCTTAATTGCATCATTTAACAGAGTTACTCTACTTAAGCGTTCTTTTGCAATCCAATCTTCTTCATCCGGCCGATAAAAAAACGGTACTTGGCATCTTCAGCCTCGGTACGTATCATCTCAGCCTCACATTCCTCACAAATAAAATGCGAGACAATCACAATACCTTCCTCTTTTACCTGTCCACAAATGATACAAGCTTGCCCGGTTTGCTGTTCCATAACCATCCCACCTTGACTCTTTTAAGAACAGTATGATACACCTTCTATCATTTTAAACCTTTTCATAGTTTTTTCATATCCTTCGTATCGTGCATTATATATATTCCGTTGCCGTTATATCGGTGAATTTTCGCCGCAGTTTAATAAAATACATCCAATCGCCGATATTAAGAACATACGAATTCACGAGGAGGTTAGACTATAATCTATGGAACCCACTACCAAAGGTGCAGCTACATTCTATCAATATAAACTAATTAAAAAAGTAAATCTAACGGCACGCCTGCTGCCTATTTATATTATGCTTCCCTTATTAGTCCTTGTGCTCGAAACCATATTTCTTTCCTGGTGGAGCATTCTTTACATAATCATAGCAGCGCCTGTAGCCTTCTGGGTTCAATATGTCATTTCACGCTCAGTTCTTTTAATCTCAGGACACCCCATTTCAAAAAGATGGTCTGTCTCATTTAAACTGCCTTGGTTAGGGTTTATGCCTGATCAACATATTAGTTACCGTATATTCCGTAAAGTACAGCTACATAATTTCTATATCGGTCTTTGTATTGCAGCACTCTTTATTTTCTGGTCACCGCCAGCATTTACTGTATCACTGATCACTTGTCACTTATGGCTCCTACTGCCCCGTCTTTATACTCTGTTCAGACTGAATCGACAGGATCAGGGAGGCATGCTGAAATTCAATCCGACCGATGTATCCTATTACTCTCAATAAAGTGCAGCAGTATGGCTCATATTATTTTCATGTATTAAAAAATAAACCGCCATCCTTAAGGATGGCGATTCTTTATTTCGTCTTAAGGCCTTTAATGGAGGTCTTCTTTTCTTTAGGAATCATCACTACAAAATAATCATCGTGCACTGTTAAATGAACCGTTAACCCATCCTTCAGAAAAACACCCGAAGAATCACTATCATCATCTTCCTGTTCTGTCCATCCCCAGGCTTTAATAGCCTCCAAATAAGGATCCGGAATACCATTCTTCTCCTTTAATCCAGGTAAAGAATAACGTACATAATCCATAGCAACGTTAGTAGTGGTCTGGTCTGGTGAGTTTGCCTCATGGGGGACAGGGAAGCTTTTCTCATTCAGTGCACCCTCAAAAGTATCCCACTTAGGTTCTTTAGCCCCGCAACTTGCCAGTATTAAAGTTAAAATACAAGAAATCATTATTAACTTGAATATTTTTAATTGTTTCATGCCTTAAATCCTCCCTACCTCTACAATGCATCTAAAGACACAAGAAAATTCAAAGTTAGAATTTATGAGTAGTTCCTTCGTATTAAAGATCTGCTAACTATTAGCACTTTTCTATTATACTTGTATCCACCGCAGCGTCGGTAACAAAAATGTCATTCCACAGTAACCTATTCTACTGTCATTACTAGCCTTAAATACTTGCATAATAAAAAAAGAAAAAAAGCCACTGCTGATATTATCAACAATGGCTTAATCTGCTTGGCAACGTCCTACTCTCCCAGGACCCTTCGGTCCAAGTACCATCGGCGCTGGAGGGCTTAACGGTCGTGTTCGGGATGGGTACGCGTGGAACCCCTCCGCTATCGCCACCAAACATGCGTCTGTGAAACAGACGCTGCCGCGTGAAATTTCGTTCATCACCAGATGTGAGAATGAATTTCTAAGCGTGTTACAGGCTTGAGTCGCCTGAAAACTGAATCCGAATTGAATTTGCATTTTAAGTATAGGATAAGCCCTCGACCGATTAGTATTGGTCAGCTCCATGCATTACTGCACTTCCACCTCCAACCTATCTACCTCGTCGTCTTCAAGGGGTCTTACTAATTGGGAAATCTCATCTTGAGGGGGGCTTCACGCTTAGATGCTTTCAGCGCTTATCCCGTCCGTACGTAGCTACCCAGCCATGCTTCTGGCGAAACAACTGGTGCACCAGCGGTACGTCCATCCCGGTCCTCTCGTACTAAGGACAGCTCCTCTCAAATTTCCTGCGCCCACGACAGATAGGGACCGAACTGTCTCACGACGTTCTGAACCCAGCTCGCGTACCGCTTTAATGGGCGAACAGCCCAACCCTTGGGACCTACTTCAGCCCCAGGATGCGATGAGCCGACATCGAGGTGCCAAACCTCCCCGTCGATGTGGACTCTTGGGGGAGATAAGCCTGTTATCCCCAGGGTAGCTTTTATCCGTTGAGCGATGGCCCTTCCATGCGGTACCACCGGATCACTAAGTCCGACTTTCGTCCCTGCTCGACTTGTAGGTCTCGCAGTCAAGCTCCCTTATGCCTTTGCACTCTTCGAATGATTTCCAACCATTCTGAGGGAACCTTGGAACGCCTCCGTTACTCTTTAGGAGGCGACCGCCCCAGTCAAACTGCCCGCCTGACACGGTCCCCGTACCCGATTAGGGTACTAGGTTAGAACCTAGATACGATCAGGGTGGTATCCCAACGGCGCCTCCACCGAAGCTTGCGCTCCGATTTCTACGGCTCCCACCTATCCTGTACAGATCGTACCCAAATTCAATATCAAGCTGCAGTAAAGCTCCATGGGGTCTTTCCGTCTTGTCGCGGGTAACCTGCATCTTCACAGGTATTAAAATTTCACCGGATCTCTCGTTGAGACAGCGCCCAAGTCGTTACGCCATTCGTGCGGGTCAGAATTTACCTGACAAGGAATTTCGCTACCTTAGGACCGTTATAGTTACGGCCGCCGTTTACTGGGGCTTCGGTTCATAGCTTCGGGTTACCCCTAACCACTCCCCTTAACCTTCCAGCACCGGGCAGGCGTCAGCCCGTATACTTCGCCTTGCGGCTTCGCACAGACCTGTGTTTTTGCTAAACAGTCGCTTGGGCCTTTTCACTGCGGCCCCCTCGTGCTATTCACACTACCGGGGCACCCCTTCTCCCGAAGTTACGGGGTCATTTTGCCGAGTTCCTTAACGAGAGTTCTTCCGCGCGCCTTAGAATTCTCTTCTCGCCTACCTGTGTCGGTTTGCGGTACGGGCACCTTCTCCTGGCTAGAGGCTTTTCTTGGCAGTGTGAGATCATGACCTTCGCTACTGTAATTTTCGCTCCCCATCACAGCCCAGCCTTAACGATGTGCGGATTTGCCTACACATCAGCCTCACTGCTTAGACGGACATATCCATCAGTCCGCGTCACTACCCTCCTGCGTCACCCCATCGCTCATAGCGGATTACGGTGGTACAGTAATTTCAAACTGTTGTCCTTCGACTACGCCTTTCGGCCTCGCCTTAGGTCCCGACTTACCCTGAGCGGACGAGCCTTCCTCAGGAAACCTTGGGCTTTCGGCGGATCAGATTCTCACTGATCTTTTCGTTACTCATACCGGCATTCTCACTTGTATGCTGTCCAGCGCTCCTTACGGTACACCTTCAACCCACATACAACGCTCCCCTACCCCAGATACATACGTATCTAGCCATAGCTTCGGTGGTGTGTTTAGCCCCGTTACATTTTCGGCGCAGAGTCACTCGACCAGTGAGCTATTACGCACTCTTTCAATGGTGGCTGCTTCTAAGCCAACATCCTGGTTGTCTGTGCAACTCCACATCCTTTCCCACTTAACACACACTTGGGGACCTTAGCTGATGGTCTGGGCTGTTTCCCTTTTGACAATGGATCTTAGCACTCACTGTCTGACTCCCGGCAATAAGTATATGGCATTCGGAGTTTGACTGAGCTTGGTAATCCTTGCGGACCCCGCACCCAATCAGTGCTCTACCTCCACTACTCTTATACCGAGGCTAGCCCTAAAGCTATTTCGGGGAGAACCAGCTATCTCCGAGTTCGATTGGAATTTCTCCGCTACCCCCACCTCATCCCCGCATTTTTCAACATGCGTGGGTTCGGGCCTCCAGTGCGTGTTACCGCACCTTCACCCTGGACAGGGGTAGATCACACGGTTTCGGGTCTACGTCCACATACTAAATCGCCCTATTCAGACTCGCTTTCGCTGCGGCTCCGTCTTCTCGACTTAACCTTGCATGTTAAACGTAACTCGCCGGTTCATTCTACAAAAGGCACGCCATCACCCATAGATCGGGCTCTGACTTTTTGTAAGCACACGGTTTCAGGTTCTATTTCACTCCCCTTCCGGGGTGCTTTTCACCTTTCCCTCACGGTACTGTTTCACTATCGGTCGCCAGGTAGTATTTAGCCTTAGCAGATGGTCCTGCTGGATTCATACGGGGTTTCACGTGCCCCGCACTACTCGGGATCCGTCTCGGAGAGAACACAGTTTAGGCTACAGGGCTTTTACCTCTATCGCGGGCCTTTCCAGACCTCTTCGCCTACCATATTCCTTTGTAACTCCATGTGAGACGTCCCACAACCCCTAAGAGCAAGCTCTTAGGTTTAGGCTGTTCCGCGTTCGCTCGCCGCTACTGACGGAATCACTATTGTTTTCTCTTCCTCAGGGTACTTAGATGTTTCAGTTCCCCTGGTCTGCCTCTACATCTCCTATGTGTTCAGAGATGAGTAACTGCGAATTACCACAGCTGGGTTTCCCCATTCGGACACCCCCGGATCAAAGCTTGCTTACAGCTCCCCGAGGCAGTTTCGTTGTTCGCCACGTCCTTCGTCGGCTCCTGGCGCCTAGGCATCCTCCGTGTGCTCTTATTAGCTTAACCTTGATTTTTCCTAAGAAAAATCTCACTAATAACATTTACTTGTTTGCACAAGTTGCTAAAAGATGTTCTAAAACGCAAATTCGTTTCGGTATCCAGTTTTCAAGGATCAAGTCTTACTTGAGAGCTTAAACTCTCAAAACTGAGCAACGAGTGAGTTGTGGAAGCTTAGCTTCCGATTTGAATGTCTTCATTGCAGAAGACGATTCTCCATAGAAAGGAGGTGATCCAGCCGCACCTTCCGATACGGCTACCTTGTTACGACTTCACCCCAATCATCTACCCCACCTTCGGCGGCTGGCTCCCTTGCGGGTTACCCCACCGACTTCGGGTGTTGTAAACTCTCGTGGTGTGACGGGCGGTGTGTACAAGACCCGGGAACGTATTCACCGCGGCATGCTGATCCGCGATTACTAGCAATTCCGACTTCATGCAGGCGAGTTGCAGCCTGCAATCCGAACTGAGACCGGCTTTGATGGGATTGGCTTCACCTCGCGGTTTCGCTTCCCGTTGTACCGGCCATTGTAGTACGTGTGTAGCCCAGGTCATAAGGGGCATGATGATTTGACGTCATCCCCACCTTCCTCCGGTTTGTCACCGGCAGTCACTCTAGAGTGCCCAACATTACTTGCTGGCAACTAAAGTTAAGGGTTGCGCTCGTTGCGGGACTTAACCCAACATCTCACGACACGAGCTGACGACAACCATGCACCACCTGTCTCCTCTGTCCCGAAGGCCGCCACTATCTCTAGTGGATTCAGAGGGATGTCAAGACCTGGTAAGGTTCTTCGCGTTGCTTCGAATTAAACCACATACTCCACTGCTTGTGCGGGTCCCCGTCAATTCCTTTGAGTTTCAGTCTTGCGACCGTACTCCCCAGGCGGAGTGCTTACTGTGTTAACTTCGGCACCAAGGGTATCGAAACCCCTAACACCTAGCACTCATCGTTTACGGCGTGGACTACCAGGGTATCTAATCCTGTTTGCTCCCCACGCTTTCGCGCCTCAGCGTCAGTTACAGCCCAGAAAGTCGCCTTCGCCACTGGTGTTCCTCCACATATCTACGCATTTCACCGCTACACGTGGAATTCCACTTTCCTCTTCTGTACTCAAGTCACCCAGTTTCCAGTGCGACCTCAGGTTGAGCCCAAGGTTTAAACACCAGACTTAAATGACCGCCTGCGCGCGCTTTACGCCCAATAATTCCGGACAACGCTTGCCCCCTACGTATTACCGCGGCTGCTGGCACGTAGTTAGCCGGGGCTTTCTTCTCAGGTACCGTCACTCCGATAGCAGTTACTCTACCGGACGTTCTTCCCTGGCAACAGAGCTTTACGATCCGAAAACCTTCATCACTCACGCGGCGTTGCTCCGTCAGACTTTCGTCCATTGCGGAAGATTCCCTACTGCTGCCTCCCGTAGGAGTCTGGGCCGTGTCTCAGTCCCAGTGTGGCCGTTCACCCTCTCAGGTCGGCTACGCATCGTCGCCTTGGTGGGCCGTTACCCCACCAACTAGCTAATGCGCCGCAGGCCCATCCCTCAGTGACAGATTGCTCCGTCTTTCATTCTTCCTTCAGGAGAAAAAAGAAATTATCCGGTATTAGCTACCGTTTCCGGTAGTTATCCCAGTCTAAGGGGCAGGTTGCCTACGTGTTACTCACCCGTCCGCCGCTAAGTCATTTTGAAAGCAAGCTTTCAAAATGACTCCGCTCGACTTGCATGTATTAGGCACGCCGCCAGCGTTCGTCCTGAGCCAGGATCAAACTCTCCAATTAGTATTGAAAAGAGCGATATGCTCATTTTGAAACATCTGACGAGAAAATTAATTCTCTAATTTTGGATATCACTTTCGTGATTTCCTACTCACTCGTTGTTCAGTTTTCAAAGATCAAGTTCTCGTTGTCGCCGTTTAATGTCTCAGCAGCAACTCTTATACTATATCATGTTCAGCCGTTTAATGTCAAGCTCTTTTTTTACTTCTTTTTCGAGCTCGGCATGTGTGTTTCTCGGCCAGAAATAGAATATATCATGTATAGAGATTCATTGCAACACTTTTTTTTACAAAGATTTAAAAACCATAAATCATGTATTAATGAATACACTCTATCTTTATATACTGTTGCCTTATATACATTCCATAATATAAAAGAAAAACAACTGAAAAAGATATCAGTTGTTTTCAGAAGATAGCTTAGACGAATCTAAATTAATTCCGCCTCCTTCGCTCCAGTAATTACGGAAACGATACTGTTTCGAAGTATCTCTGCATTATACGCCTGGTATGGATCGACATTGAAAACAACAGCATCTGCAATAAAACCTTCTGCAATCTGCCCCAGCTCGTTACCGCTCCCTAGAATGTCAGCAGCGCTTTTAGTAGCAGACTGCCACGCTTCTCTGCGAGTTAAGCCATAATCAATCAACGTATCCAATTCTTGAAGGTTATAACCATGTAATGAGGGTGTAGCATAATCTGTACCGAATCCAATACGAACGCCTTCTCTTTTTGCATAATTAATGGCTTTGGAATGCGATTCAGCAGCGCGGGCAGCTCGTTCGCAAATGATCGGGTTCAACGCTAGAACGCCTTTCGGATCTGCGGCAATGCGATAGATGGATGTAGTAGGTACAAAAGCTACCTCCGAATTAGCAAGTCTCCCTGCCTGATCTTCAGTTAGAAACATCCCATGCTCTATAGATTCCACCCCGGCCTGAATGGACCAGTCTATCGTCACTCCACCCCAGGTATGAACCAGTACCTTCTTATCACGGGCATGTGCATTACGAACAATGAATGCAAACTCTTCTTCGGAAAAGATCGGATCTACGACTTTCTCGGTGGGTGCCCCAAGACCGCCTGTGGCCATGATTTTTATCCAGCCCGCTCCTGTAGCAAAGATTTGCGCCATCCGTTGTTCCAAATGCTTAAGTCCACGGGCATCTGCTGCTCCAAGCATATCGCTGCTGGTATGCACTCTTAAAGGCTGCTGATACTGCTGAACAAGATGCTGCACTGTGCTTGGCACAATTCCGCCTGCATCCCGTACAGTCGTTACACCCGTCCTTAGAGTAGCCTCAAAGGCTTGTGCCTGCATGGCTTCGATCTGCTGGGAGTCGCGCTTCAATTGGTCCGCATGATCAAAGTCTGTCCAAGCAAGATGCGTATGAAGATCAATTATACCAGGACTTATCCATAGTTCTGTGCCTGTAGGAGTTGAATTATTTTGTTGCGACTCCGCTTCAGTAATAGATGAAAAATAGCCATCCTTGATCACAACATCAAATCGTTTACCTTCGATGCCAGCTATATGAATATCCTTGAATGTATGCAGCTCTGGATGCTTATGGATCATCTTCATTCCCCCCAAGCCAGCCGAACAGCATGTAATGCCTGATCAGGGTCCTGTTTCAATAACTCAGCAAGCGTTGATATGGCTTCCTCCACACTTTTCCGAGCAGCATTTGTTCCGAAATGATTGATCCGCAAAAGATGGCCAAATAATTCTCCGTCTCCTGGAGCCACAATGCCTATAGGTTTTTCGATCTGCAAATCTTGCTTTCCAGCAATCCGAACCGTTGTAGTCAGTGTAGAATAATGTCTGCTGTCCTTTTGCCAAGGCTCAAGCCCCAAGGATTCTATACCAGCTAATGTAGCAGCTGCAGCCCTTTCATGACGCTGAATGATTTGCTCCAATCCCTCTTCTTCAATTCGTGTCAAGGCCAGGATCAGAGCTCGAGCCTCTAAAGTAGGGATATTTGGAGCAACCCGTAGCGGCGCAGTGCCATCCAGCGAAGGTTTGAGATCCAGCAAGGACAGAATGGAGTTACGCGGTGCATTTTTATTAGACTCAAGAAATTGCCAGCCACGTGGTGAAATACTGACGGCGCTAACACCGTTAGGTCCAGCCAAGGCTTTTTGTGCGCCTATCACAGCAAAATCAACTCCCCATTCATCGACCAGTAACGCCTCTCCCCCAACCGCAGAAACTGAGTCCGTCACAGTAATGAGATTGAACTCCTTTGCAATCTTAAATATTTCTTTAGCCGGATTAGAACCACCTGTAACTACTTCAGCCTGAACAAAGGAAAGGGCACAAGGGCTAAACTCTTTAATTGCGGAAGCAACTTGGTCGCCAGTGACCACTTCATCAAAAGGAACCTTTACTTCAATAACCGTTGCTCCTCCCCGTTCAAGCCACTTTCCAAATAGACTTCCATAGGGACCTGTTACTATATTTACAATGGTTCGACCAGGCGCGGCTATTCCTGCAGCCACTGCCTCGATCCCCAGAATTGCCTCAGCTGGGATGATAACTGGTGGGTGCTCAGTAAACAAGATAGTAGAAATCAATTGTGTAAGCTTATTGTACTCATCCACTGAAAGTGGCACATGTACATTATATTCTGGGCTCATAAGAAACCTCCTGATGTACTTGATTTTGGCATTTTAGGAACTGCCGACAACAGCTCGTAACTGTATTCATGTTTAGGCCGGATGAAGAATTGATCCTTCGGACTCTGCTCCACGAGCTTTCCTTGCCGCATAACTGCTACCGTATCGCTAATTGCATTAATTACTCCTAGATCATGGGAAATAAAAAGCATGGTGAGATTAAGCTCAGCTTTCAGCGTATTGAACAGTTCGAGCACACTAAGCTGCACAGATACATCCAGCGCGCTGGTTGGTTCATCGGCGATCAGGATATTTGGTTCAACGCTTAATGCACGAGCGATCGCTATCCGTTGCCGTTGACCACCTGAAAATTCATGCGGGAATTTATCTAAAGCCTTTTGCTCCAAATGAACCTGGTTCAAAAGCTCTTTACATCTTTGCTCAACGTCCGTACGTCCCACAATTTTATGAAACAATAAGGGCTCGGAAAGAATTTGCCTAATCGAATGCTTTGGATTCAGCGATGCATCAGGATTTTGGAAGATCATCTGGATTATTTTACGCTGCTCACGGCTCCTTTTCTTTTTTAACTCTTGGGTACCTAACAGAATCTTCCCCTCATGTGGGGCAATCAGTCCAGCAATTACTCGCGCCAGCGTAGATTTCCCTGAACCGGATTCTCCAACAAGTCCAAGAGTGGTGTGCTGCTCAAGATTCAAATTGATACAATCCAGTGCAGTAAATCCGCCGTAGTGAACAGTTAAATCTTTTATTTGTAAGGCTAGTTCCATGAGTCTCTACTCCCTTCAAGCTCTGGCAAAGGAAGCACCGAATCAATCAGCATCTGTGTGTAAGGGTCGGATGGATTTTGCAAAATATCAAGGGTAGCGCCATGCTCCACAATCTGCCCTTGTTTCATTACACATAGGCGTGAGCACAAGTTGGCTGCAATCGCGAGATTATGCGTTACAAAAACCATAGCAAATCCCAACTCCTGCTGGAGGTTCGTGATCGTTTCAATAATTTGTCGTTGAACCGTGACATCCAGCGCCGTTGTCGGCTCATCACAGAGAAGAATACCTGGCTTGCACGCCAGTGCCAAAGCGATGACTACCCGTTGACATTGACCGCCTGACAGCTGACTCGGATATCGATCCTTTTTCTTTAAAGAATCAGGGAGACCAAGTCTTTCGAGTAGCTCCAGCGCAATCATTCGTGAAGCCTTTCGACTAACTTTCTGTCTGTAATACACGACTTCAGCCAGCTGATTGACAACCATACAGAGTGGATCAAGCGCACCTCTTGGGTCTTGAAACACCATTGCACTGCTTACGTCACTCTTAATGGTGCCACCTGTCTGTTCAACACCATTTGGAAGTAGTCCCAGAATTGCACGCAGCGTAAGCGATTTTCCTGAACCCGACTCACCTACTAATCCTAGACTCTCCCCTTTGCTCAGCGAAAAGCTAACATTGTTGACTAATCTCTCTTTTGACTTCGCTGCCAGCGATAGTGCGTTTATTTCTAAAATGGGCTCTTTAGACATCATTTTTTCCTCCATATGTCTGCCAAACCATCACCTAGGAGCGACAAAGCTATTCCGGTATACACTACTGCAAATCCTGGGACAGCTGAGAGCCACCAAGCTGTAGTGATGAATGGCTGTCCATCTGAGATCATAGTTCCCCAGTCTGGAGTTGGCGGTGTAATACCGATCCCAAGATACCCCAGTGTAACAATGGCAACAAGCAATCCAATCATGTCTGTCATAAGAACGACCACGGCTTGCGGAAGCACATTGGGCAGCAGATGACGCAAAATAATTTTCACTCCGGGTAGCCCTAAGGTTTGAGCGGATGCCACCCATTCCTGATTGCGAAAAGATGCGCTAAGACCTCTCACTACACGGGCAAAAACAATCCAACCTACAAGGATAAAAGTAATATAAATGCCTCGTTCTCCTGCTCCACTGGCAAAAGCAACGATAATGACGATTAGATAAAAAGGAAAAGCGATCAACGTATCTGACAGCAGCGTAATAACTGTATCAATCCATTTGCCGTAATATCCTGCTAGCATTCCTAGGAACACACCTATGCAAAAGGGAATGATTTCTGCCAAGACCATGATTTTTAAATCAGTCCTCGCAGCATAAATCAATCTAGTAAACAGATCACGTCCCAGCTGATCGGTTCCTAGCCAGTGTTCAGCCGACGGAGGCTGCAGAAAGGCGCTCAAATTTTGCTCGGAGGGATCATAGGGACTTATAAACGGTATGAACACAGTCAAGAGAATAAGAGCTGCAAACATAATCAATCCCACTAGAAGTGAAGGGGTATTCCATATTCGTTTTAAGCCGCTAGTCATTTTGCCAGCCTCATACAATCGTGGTTCTAGTCTTATCGTTTTCATTGTTTTCCCTTCGTTCTGGGATCAAGCCACCAAGAAATGATTTCAATCAAGAGACTGATGATCACAACAGCTAGCGCACAGTAAAGTGCTATTCCTTGAATAACTGGAAAGTCCCGTTTCGAAATTGAAGTGAATAACAAGCTGCCAATTCCCTTTATTCCAAACACCTGTTCAACGACCAATGTGCCGCCGATTAGATATGAAATATTCACACCCATCAGCATCAGTGTTGGAAGAGCCGAATTGCGCAGCACATGTTTAAATAAAATAACCCTGCTTGGTATTCCGGCAGCCTTAAGTGTAACTACAAAATCCGATTCTAACACTTCAAGCATCTGCGCTCTTAACGAACGGACCAGCGTAGGAATCTGTGAGAAAGCAACGGTGATTGCCGGAAGTGCAAGACTGTGCAAAGTTCCAATCCACCCTTCACTTACTCCCCCAACAGGGAACCAGCCAAACCGGACACTAAAGAGCAAAATTAAAAGTAAGCCAACCCAGAAGATTGGCATACCCAAAGTTATTGTAGGAAAAATACGTATTAAATGATCCAGCAGTTTATCCTTATGCGTAGCTGCTACTGTAGCAAGCAGAAGTGATACGAAAATCGCCAACACACACGCCATTACTATGAGCAACAAAGTGACAGGGGCTCTCTGCATAATCAACTCTCTTGTTGATGTACCCATAACAATGGAGTTTCCAGTATCCCCCTGAGTAAATAGCGTCTTCAAAAATCGCATGAACTGCTCCCATAAAGGGAGGTCCAGCCCAAGAGTATGATGCATACTCTTGAGCGCCTCAGGGGTACTGTATTCTCCCAATATCATTTTAGCTGGATCTCCAGGCACAATTCGGATGATGAAAAAGACTGCTATCATTACGCAGCAGATCACTGCCAGCGCCTTTATAAGTGATATTACAAGCCAGTTGTAAGAGTCCTTGCTTCCTCTAGGTTGATTTAACACCTGCTTAAGATTCGTCATTGGCTGATGCGGACATCTTCGAAACGGGCGCTGCCGTTAGGTAGAACAACAAGGCCATCGACTGAAGAACGAATACCTTTCAAAACATCTGGATAATAAAGCGGAATATACGGCACTTCATCAGCAAGTGTCTGCAGCAGCTTAGTATAGATTTGTGCGCGAGCATCGCCGTCCGCTGTTTTTTGGCCCTCATATAGCAGCTTCGTTACTTCATCATTCGTATAATGCGTCCAATATGATTTGCTGAAGCCTTCCGGATCAGTTTGAAAAGCAATAATCGAGTTCGCTTCAGGGGAGTCGGCTTGACCGCTGTTGAGCATTGCGGCGAAATCATATGCAAAGAACCGTTCACGGAAAGTAGCAAGCTCAATCGACTCAATTTCAATTGTAATCCCGATCGTTTGACCCGCTGCCTGAATAATTTGCGCCTCTTGCGCTCTTGTACTATTGCCGGAGGCTACAAGTAATTTGGTAGTGAATCCATTAGGGAAGGCAGATTTAGCAAGCTCTTCCTTCGCTGCCTCGACATTGAAGTTCAGAGCCTTGATTGTATCATTGGAGTTATAAGGAATCGTTGTTGGCAGTAATGAGTTTGCCGTTTGTGCATAACCAAACGTTAATGCTTTGGTCAAGCCTTCACGATCAAGTGCCAGAGCCAGCGCGCGGCGAACATGCACATCCGAGAAATGTTCATCCAGCGTATTAAAGAACAATTGCTCTGTCACCCAACTGCCGTTAGTAATTACTTTAGTGTCAGCTCCATCTTTGATCTCATTGGCATTTTGCAGCGCTAAAGATTCAATAGCATTAACTTCCCCAGCCTTCAGCTGGTTGATTGCTTGGCTATCGTCCTCAATTAACTTATAAACAAGCTTATCAATATATGGTTTACCTTCTTGCCAGTAGAATTTGTTCTTAGTGAAGGTCAGATCACCTGCAGTATCCCATGTTTCAACTACAAAAGGTCCCGTTCCGATGGGCTTCTTAAAGAATTCTTCTTCGGAAGCTCCACCAAAATTGTTAGGCAGGATGCCATTTGAGAAATTGGATAGCTCTGAGATAAATGGTGTATAAGGCTCTTTAAGTGTAATAACAAGCGTTTTGTTATCCTGCGCCTTAATTGTGCCGACCTTTGCCGATATTGCCAGCGGGCCGCCAACCTTCAAGTGCCGCTCAAGGGAGAATACAGCATCTTCTGCAGTCACATCCGTACCGTTTGAAAACTTTACGCCGTCGCGAAGTTCAAAAGTATACGTCAGGCCATCCTCACTGATACTATGTGACTTCGCAAGCCAATCTACAATTTCACCCTTGCTGTCAAAAGCAACTAACGATTCAAATACTTTGTCGATTGCAAAAGCATTGTTGGACGTAATCTGGTTATGCAAATCCAACGAGGTTACAGATGCAGGCCGACCATAGATGAAGGTTCCTCCTACTGCCGGCTCTGCCGCTTGAGGACTCTGAGTTGCTGTTGCTGGACTCGCACTTTCCTGCGCATCTTTATTTGAAACAGCCTTATTATTAGATCCCGAGCATCCTGCAATTACCATCAATAGCAAAACTGCTATCACCCCCAACAGAACCGGTTTCTTAACAGATACATTAAAATATGACATAATCCGCTCCCCCTATAATTCTTATATGTTTAGTATGAATTGTATTATGGATTAATCAATGTGGTCTGTCAAACAAAATTTAAATCTTAACAATCCGTTAAGTAAATAGACATAACAAAAAGACCACTGTCGATTACTCAACAGTGGTCTTGCGTGCTTGGCAACGTCCTACTCTCCCAGGACCCTTCGGTCCAAGTACCATCGGCGCTGGAGGGCTTAACGGTCGTGTTCGGGATGGGTACGCGTGGAACCCCTCCGCTATCGCCACCAAACGGGCATTTACAGCGTAAATGCTCAGACTTAATCGCCTGAAAACTGAATCCGAATTGAATTTGCATTTTAAGTATAGGATAAGCCCTCGACCGATTAGTATTGGTCAGCTCCATGCATTACTGCACTTCCACCTCCAACCTATCTACCTCGTCGTCTTCAAGGGGTCTTACTAATTGGGAAATCTCATCTTGAGGGGGGCTTCACGCTTAGATGCTTTCAGCGCTTATCCCGTCCGTACGTAGCTACCCAGCCATGCTTCTGGCGAAACAACTGGTGCACCAGCGGTACGTCCATCCCGGTCCTCTCGTACTAAGGACAGCTCCTCTCAAATTTCCTGCGCCCACGACAGATAGGGACCGAACTGTCTCACGACGTTCTGAACCCAGCTCGCGTACCGCTTTAATGGGCGAACAGCCCAACCCTTGGGACCTACTTCAGCCCCAGGATGCGATGAGCCGACATCGAGGTGCCAAACCTCCCCGTCGATGTGGACTCTTGGGGGAGATAAGCCTGTTATCCCCAGGGTAGCTTTTATCCGTTGAGCGATGGCCCTTCCATGCGGTACCACCGGATCACTAAGTCCGACTTTCGTCCCTGCTCGACTTGTAGGTCTCGCAGTCAAGCTCCCTTATGCCTTTGCACTCTTCGAATGATTTCCAACCATTCTGAGGGAACCTTGGAACGCCTCCGTTACTCTTTAGGAGGCGACCGCCCCAGTCAAACTGCCCGCCTGACACGGTCCCCGTACCCGATTAGGGTACTAGGTTAGAACCTAGATACGATCAGGGTGGTATCCCAACGGCGCCTCCACCGAAGCTTGCGCTCCGATTTCTACGGCTCCCACCTATCCTGTACAGATCGTACCCAAATTCAATATCAAGCTGCAGTAAAGCTCCATGGGGTCTTTCCGTCTTGTCGCGGGTAACCTGCATCTTCACAGGTATTAAAATTTCACCGGATCTCTCGTTGAGACAGCGCCCAAGTCGTTACGCCATTCGTGCGGGTCAGAATTTACCTGACAAGGAATTTCGCTACCTTAGGACCGTTATAGTTACGGCCGCCGTTTACTGGGGCTTCGGTTCATAGCTTCGGGTTACCCCTAACCACTCCCCTTAACCTTCCAGCACCGGGCAGGCGTCAGCCCGTATACTTCGCCTTGCGGCTTCGCACAGACCTGTGTTTTTGCTAAACAGTCGCTTGGGCCTTTTCACTGCGGCCCCCTCGTGCTATTCACACTACCGGGGCACCCCTTCTCCCGAAGTTACGGGGTCATTTTGCCGAGTTCCTTAACGAGAGTTCTTCCGCGCGCCTTAGAATTCTCTTCTCGCCTACCTGTGTCGGTTTGCGGTACGGGCACCTTCTCCTGGCTAGAGGCTTTTCTTGGCAGTGTGAGATCATGACCTTCGCTACTGTAATTTTCGCTCCCCATCACAGCCCAGCCTTAACGATGTGCGGATTTGCCTACACATCAGCCTCACTGCTTAGACGGACATATCCATCAGTCCGCGTCACTACCCTCCTGCGTCACCCCATCGCTCATAGCGGATT
Source organism: Paenibacillus sp. FSL R5-0744 (assembly GCF_037972555.1). Lineage (NCBI taxonomy): Bacteria > Bacillati > Bacillota > Bacilli > Caryophanales > Paenibacillaceae > Paenibacillus > Paenibacillus sp. FSL R5-0744. Next base: position 15,312 of record NZ_CP150228.1, on the reverse strand, counting down.
ACGGTGGTACAGTAATTTCAAACTGTTGTCCTTCGACTACGCCTTTCGGCCTCGCCTTAGGTCCCGACTTACCCTGAGCGGACGAGCCTTCCTCAGGAAACCTTGGGCTTTCGGCGGATCAGATTCTCACTGATCTTTTCGTTACTCATACCGGCATTCTCACTTGTATGCTGTCCAGCGCTCCTTACGGTACACCTTCAACCCACATACAACGCTCCCCTACCCCAGATACATACGTATCTAGCCATAGCTTCGGTGGTGTGTTTAGCCCCGTTACATTTTCGGCGCAGAGTCACTCGACCAGTGAGCTATTACGCACTCTTTCAATGGTGGCTGCTTCTAAGCCAACATCCTGGTTGTCTGTGCAACTCCACATCCTTTCCCACTTAACACACACTTGGGGACCTTAGCTGATGGTCTGGGCTGTTTCCCTTTTGACAATGGATCTTAGCACTCACTGTCTGACTCCCGGCAATAAGTATATGGCATTCGGAGTTTGACTGAGCTTGGTAATCCTTGCGGACCCCGCACCCAATCAGTGCTCTACCTCCACTACTCTTATACCGAGGCTAGCCCTAAAGCTATTTCGGGGAGAACCAGCTATCTCCGAGTTCGATTGGAATTTCTCCGCTACCCCCACCTCATCCCCGCATTTTTCAACATGCGTGGGTTCGGGCCTCCAGTGCGTGTTACCGCACCTTCACCCTGGACAGGGGTAGATCACACGGTTTCGGGTCTACGTCCACATACTAAATCGCCCTATTCAGACTCGCTTTCGCTGCGGCTCCGTCTTCTCGACTTAACCTTGCATGTTAAACGTAACTCGCCGGTTCATTCTACAAAAGGCACGCCATCACCCATAGATAGGGCTCTGACTTTTTGTAAGCACACGGTTTCAGGTTCTATTTCACTCCCCTTCCGGGGTGCTTTTCACCTTTCCCTCACGGTACTGTTTCACTATCGGTCGCCAGGTAGTATTTAGCCTTAGCAGATGGTCCTGCTGGATTCATACGGGGTTTCACGTGCCCCGCACTACTCGGGATCCGTCTCGGAGAGAACACAGTTTAGGCTACAGGGCTTTTACCTCTATCGCGGGCCTTTCCAGACCTCTTCGCCTACCATATTCCTTTGTAACTCCATGTGAGACGTCCCACAACCCCTAAGAGCAAGCTCTTAGGTTTAGGCTGTTCCGCGTTCGCTCGCCGCTACTGACGGAATCACTATTGTTTTCTCTTCCTCAGGGTACTTAGATGTTTCAGTTCCCCTGGTCTGCCTCTACATCTCCTATGTGTTCAGAGATGAGTAACTGCGAATTACCACAGCTGGGTTTCCCCATTCGGACACCCCCGGATCAAAGCTTGCTTACAGCTCCCCGAGGCAGTTTCGTTGTTCGCCACGTCCTTCGTCGGCTCCTGGCGCCTAGGCATCCTCCGTGTGCTCTTATTAGCTTAACCTTGATTTTTCCGCAGGAAAATATCATACAATGACATCTCTTTTGGAATCATCTCACTAATAACATTTACTTGTTTGCACAAGTTGCTAAAAGATGTTCTAAAACGCAAATTCGTTTCGGTATCCAGTTTTCAAGGATCAAGTCTTGCTTGAGAGCTTAAACTCTCAAAACTGAGCAACGAGTGAGTAACAGGCCTAAACCTGAGATTTTGGAAGTTTAACTTCCGATTTGAATGTCTTCATTGCAGAAGACGATTCTCCATAGAAAGGAGGTGATCCAGCCGCACCTTCCGATACGGCTACCTTGTTACGACTTCACCCCAATCATCTACCCCACCTTCGGCGGCTGGCTCCCTTGCGGGTTACCCCACCGACTTCGGGTGTTGTAAACTCTCGTGGTGTGACGGGCGGTGTGTACAAGACCCGGGAACGTATTCACCGCGGCATGCTGATCCGCGATTACTAGCAATTCCGACTTCATGCAGGCGAGTTGCAGCCTGCAATCCGAACTGAGACCGGCTTTGATGGGATTGGCTTCACCTCGCGGTTTCGCTTCCCGTTGTACCGGCCATTGTAGTACGTGTGTAGCCCAGGTCATAAGGGGCATGATGATTTGACGTCATCCCCACCTTCCTCCGGTTTGTCACCGGCAGTCACTCTAGAGTGCCCAACATTACTTGCTGGCAACTAAAGTTAAGGGTTGCGCTCGTTGCGGGACTTAACCCAACATCTCACGACACGAGCTGACGACAACCATGCACCACCTGTCTCCTCTGTCCCGAAGGCCGCCACTATCTCTAGTGGATTCAGAGGGATGTCAAGACCTGGTAAGGTTCTTCGCGTTGCTTCGAATTAAACCACATACTCCACTGCTTGTGCGGGTCCCCGTCAATTCCTTTGAGTTTCAGTCTTGCGACCGTACTCCCCAGGCGGAGTGCTTACTGTGTTAACTTCGGCACCAAGGGTATCGAAACCCCTAACACCTAGCACTCATCGTTTACGGCGTGGACTACCAGGGTATCTAATCCTGTTTGCTCCCCACGCTTTCGCGCCTCAGCGTCAGTTACAGCCCAGAAAGTCGCCTTCGCCACTGGTGTTCCTCCACATATCTACGCATTTCACCGCTACACGTGGAATTCCACTTTCCTCTTCTGTACTCAAGTCACCCAGTTTCCAGTGCGACCTCAGGTTGAGCCCAAGGTTTAAACACCAGACTTAAATGACCGCCTGCGCGCGCTTTACGCCCAATAATTCCGGACAACGCTTGCCCCCTACGTATTACCGCGGCTGCTGGCACGTAGTTAGCCGGGGCTTTCTTCTCAGGTACCGTCACTCCGATAGCAGTTACTCTACCGGACGTTCTTCCCTGGCAACAGAGCTTTACGATCCGAAAACCTTCATCACTCACGCGGCGTTGCTCCGTCAGACTTTCGTCCATTGCGGAAGATTCCCTACTGCTGCCTCCCGTAGGAGTCTGGGCCGTGTCTCAGTCCCAGTGTGGCCGTTCACCCTCTCAGGTCGGCTACGCATCGTCGCCTTGGTGGGCCGTTACCCCACCAACTAGCTAATGCGCCGCAGGCCCATCCCTCAGTGACAGATTGCTCCGTCTTTCATTCTTCCTTCAGGAGAAAAAAGAAATTATCCGGTATTAGCTACCGTTTCCGGTAGTTATCCCAGTCTAAGGGGCAGGTTGCCTACGTGTTACTCACCCGTCCGCCGCTAAGTCATTTTGAAAGCAAGCTTTCAAAATGACTCCGCTCGACTTGCATGTATTAGGCACGCCGCCAGCGTTCGTCCTGAGCCAGGATCAAACTCTCCAATTAGTATTGAAAAGAGCGATATGCTCATTTTGAAACATCTGACGAGAAAATTAATTCTCTAATTTTGGATATCACTTTCGTGATTTCCTACTCACTCGTTGTTCAGTTTTCAAAGATCAAGTTCTCGTTGTCGCCGTTTAATGTCTCAGCAGCAACTCTTATACTATATCATGTTCAGCCGTTTAATGTCAAGCTCTTTTTTTACTTCTTTTTCGAGCTCGGCATGTGTGTTTCTCGGCCAGAAATAGAATATATCATGTATAGAGATTCATTGCAACACTTTTTTTTAATATAATCTATAAATAAGAGACTGTGCTATCAATCACCCTTTATATATTGGTATATACCTGTTAGCACAGTCTCATTTATGCAGTCTCTTAATACTTCCTTCTCTAAGCAATGATCTCCTGAATATACAATTCTCGCTCCAACATTAGGTTAACAATCGTACCCTCTACCTTAATCATAGGACGTGTTGGATTAGCACGGTCAGTAAATATGATCTCTCCATGACGTCCATCGCTCAGACGTATTCTGGTTCCATTAAACAAATCGGTACTCTTCTGTATAAAGGTCTGTACAACGACTGGGTCGAGCTTACCGAAGCTTTCTGTCATTATCTGCTCTAACACTAAATAAGGAGACTGTGCTTTTCTATAGGCCCTTTCTAGGGTCATAGCATGGAATATATCTGCTACCGCAACTACTTTAGCGTAAAAATGAATCTGGCTACCTTCTAGCTTAAGTGGGTAACCAGACCCGTCAACCTTCTCATGATGCTGCAATGCTGTTAGTCTTACCCCTTCATTAATCGCTGTAACATTACGCAACAATTGATAGCCATATGTAGTATGTCTGCGAACCTCTTCTATTTCAGCACTATTAAGTGACTCCGGCTTATGTAAAAGAGAACTATCTACTTTTGCGTTTCCAATGTCATGTAGTAATCCAGCAAAAGCGATCTGCATCCAATCCTTTTGCGGATACCCGCACCACTGAGCGATCTTATATGATGTTAACGCGGACAGCACGGCATTGTGATAGTTGTAATCCTCGTCTTTTAGCGTACGTGGAGAAAACTTCAACACATGATAATCCTTCAAATGACTAATTAGTAACTCTAATTGACTCCGCAACTCAAAAATAGGAAGTGAAGCTGCCGTTACCGAACGATAGCTAGTCCTAATAAGTGCGATCATTTTTTCATATTCATCATGTAGTGGGGAATTGTTCTTGATCAGCATCGATTCATTTATAATCGCTCCAGCTTTAAGTGCTGTCTGCTTGGCGTTTTTTTTGACAGTATCAGAGTTGGCCTCTCCCTGAACACCTTCGATCTCCACTTGCCCAACCAAAAAAGCTTCTAAAATTTCTAGATCACGGGGGAGTAGTATCTTTCCCTTGGTGAACAAAATTCCCCCCAAAGGTGTAATTACATCTTTGGTTATCTTTGAGCCCGCTTTAACTTCTCCAGCCAATACACTTGGCATATACTCAGCCCCTTAATTTCTATAACAATAAGCTCAGGATTACCGAAATCTAATATGACAGATAATTTCTGAGAAAATAGTACTTTATATACTGATTTATACTCTATCGGCTAATTATAGTACGGATAAAAGGAAGCGACTAGTGAAATGAAAACTATTCTTATAAAAATCCTCATTAAATTTCATTAAATAACTAGCTATTAATTAATCACAGCAAAAAGAGCAAGGGTCTCTGTAATAGAAGCCCTTGCTCTTTATTGAATAAAACCTACTCTAAATTATCTTCTTGATCCTCAGCGATTGTTTCCGGTTGATCAATATCACCAGATTCATCTACTGTTACTTGTTCCTCGAGGCCTTCCATATCTTCAGACAATTCGTCCTCTTCGTTCTTATCTGCTCTGCACAGAGTAGCCACAGCATCATCCTCGCGGATGTTAATTAGCTTAACCCCTTGCGCATAACGACCCATAGTAGAGATTCCATCCATGCTGGTACGAATCAAGGTACCGCTTGTAGTAATGATCATTAAGTCTTCATCGTTCTTAACGACTTTTAGACCAACTACAGGGCCATTCTTCTCAGTGAGATTAATGGTCTTGATTCCTTTACCACCACGAGTCTGGGAACGATAGTCACCGGCTGGTGTCCGTTTACCATAACCCTTGCTAGTAACAATCAGAACCTCAAGCTCCTTATCGACACAATCCATACCGATGACATGGTCATTACTATCAAGCGTAATGCCCTTCACGCCTGTCGCGCTACGACCCATAGAACGAACATCATTCTCTGAGAACGTAATCGACATTCCGCGAGCTGTACCGATAATAAGATTTTGCTGTCCATCTGTCAGCTTAACCTCAATTAGAGAATCTTCTTCACGAAGGTTAATAGCGATAAGTCCGCCTTTGCGGATGTTATTGTAATCCTCAAGCGGCGTCTTCTTCACGATACCTTCGCGGGTAGCAAAGAACAAGTACTTGTCACTATCGGTCTCTTCCACTTGGATTACGGCACTAATCTTCTCACCTTGTTCAATTTGAATCAGGTTGATGATTGGTGTCCCACGTGCTGTACGTCCCAGCTCTGGGATCTCATAAGCTTTAATCCGGTATACCTTACCCTTATCGGTAAAGAACATCAGATAGTTATGAGAGTTACTCACGAAGAGATGCTCCACAAAGTCCTGATCCTTGGTGTCCATCCCCATGACTCCGCGCCCTCCACGCTTCTGACTGCGGTAGGTGCTGACAGGTAGACGTTTGATGTATCCCGTATGTGTAATAGTGATAACAACCTCTTCACGCGGAATAAGGTCTTCATCCAGGATACTTTCTTCACCAACGGTAATCTCTGTCCGGCGTTCATCAGAATATCTATCACGAATATCCTGCAGCTCGTTACTGATGATTTCCAGTACAAGATGCTCATTCGCCAAAATTTCACGGTACTCTGCAATTTTAGCTAGCAATTCGTTATATTCATTCTCGATCTTTTCTCTTTCCAGACCGGTCAGACGCTGCATCCGCATATCGAGGATCGCTTGAGCCTGCTCTACACTAAGGCTAAAGGTGCTCATTAATCCCTCACGGGCTATGTCCGTTGTCCGAGAAGCACGAATTAACGCAATCACTTCATCCAGATGATCCAGCGCAATACGCAGACCTTCTAAGATATGAGCGCGTGCTTCAGCTTTTTTAAGATCAAATATAGTACGACGACGAATAACTTCAATCTGGTGCTGCAAATAATGATAGAGCACATCACGCAGATTAAGAATTTTCGGCTCGTTGTTCACGATGGCCAGCATGTTGATACCAAATGTAGATTGCATAGAAGTATGTTTATATAGATTGTTCAACACAACATTTGGATTCACATCACGTCTCATCTCAACAACTACACGCATACCGTTACGGTCAGACTCATCTCGAAGATCCGTTATACCCTCGATCCGTTTCTCACGTACTAATTCTGCGATTTTTTCAACCAGTCTTGCCTTGTTCACCTGATACGGCAGCTCATGCACAATGATGCGAGCCTTACCGTTATTCTCTTCAATCGTTGCCTTTGCACGCATGGTCACTGAACCACGCCCCGTACGATAAGCCTGACGAATACCCTCACGACCCAAAATATATCCAGCCGTTGGGAAATCTGGGCCTTGAATATACTCCATCAATTCCATAGGGGTGATGTCAGGATTCTTAATCATCGCCTGCACACCATCGATAACTTCACCTAGGTTATGCGGTGGAATATTAGTAGCCATACCTACAGCTATACCAGATACCCCATTAACGAGCAGGTTCGGATAGCGAGCTGGTAATACAACTGGCTCATTCTCTTCACCATCATAGTTGGGTGCGAAATCAACTGTTTCTTTGTTCAAATCTCGAAGCATTTCGCCTGCAATCTTGGAAAGACGGGCTTCTGTATAACGCATCGCTGCAGCCATATCACCATCAATCGAACCAAAGTTCCCGTGACCGTCCACAAGCATATAGCGCATAGAGAAATCCTGAGCCATCCGTACCATTGTTTCATAGACGGCTGAGTCACCGTGAGGGTGGTACTTACCGATAACCTCACCGACGATTCTTGCCGATTTCTTATGAGGCTTATCCGCAGACATTCCAAGTTCCGACATCGCAAACAAAATGCGTCGGTGAACCGGCTTGAGTCCGTCCCGCACATCTGGCAAAGCCCGGCTAACAATGATGCTCATTGCGTAATCCATAAAGGATTCACGCATTTCCACGCCAATGTCCCGATCTTTGACTTGTGGGTTATTTTGTTCAGCCATGAGTTGCTGGACCTCCTTCAGTTAAAAAACCGCTACCCTTAATTATATTACTTTCACAAAAGTAGCACAATTAAACATGATAGCCTTTTATCTTCTAATATTGATTTCTTTTGCGCTGATTAGGGTATTCGCCCTTTCCGCAAATGTCTTTAGTACATAGACTGTAAAGACAAGAAACACGGTTTTATTATCCTAGTATCGTTCGATAAGGCATAACCCCATATCCTTATATTATACCATTGTTTAGGTAGCTTGTCCTGATTTTCAGCTGCCAAAGATTATGCTTCTACAGCAAGTTTTGTACAAGGGAATTCCAAAGAGCAAATGCTGCACAAAATTGTTAAGGAGGAAGATAATGAAGATTCAACGAGTCCCAAGTAAATGGGCTAAAACAAAAGTTATCCTTCAAAATCAATCTCTATCTCTATATGTGCCTGATACTCGTAAATATGATTTAAGTGTTCTTAAAGAAATGCTTGCGTTATATGCTATGGTCTATATAAAACCTGATCGCGGAAGCTTTGGTATTGGTGTAATGAGAGCTGAGCAGCGTACGGTGATTTTAAGTCCTAGCCAGCAGAAGACTGAAATGAATGTCACCGCCAATAACGAGGAGAGAGAACAGCAAGAAGCACAGGTCCTATATATTTTAAGATATGCAAAGACGGCAGAAGTTTTCTTCTCCCCCGAAGAGCTGCATGAGGCCTTACAGAAACGAATTCAGAACCGTACCTACCTCGTCCAAAAAGGAATTGATCTCCTGCGTCACCAAGATCGTCCCTTCGACCTTCGAGTTCTTGCCCAAAAGACTCCATCAGGTGCATGGGAAACAACAGGAATGCTCGGAAGAGTAGCTGCCCCTCAGAAAATCGTCACCAATTATCATAGTGGAGGCAGTATTCTGTCAGTAAATACATTATTAAAAAATCATATGAACCCTTCTGAAACACTCTCCACGATTAATCAATTAAAATCTTTAGGCGTACAAATTGCAGGCCAATTGGAAACCACCTATCCAGGAATTAAAGAAATTGGTCTGGATATTGCCATGGATCAACATATGGATATGTGGCTGCTTGAGGTCAACACGCTTCCATCCATTGTTGTATTCAAGTTATTTCCTGATAAATCTATCTATCGTAGAATACACCGCTATGCTGTAGCATACGGACGTGTAAAAGCTAGAAAATCCCCATATACTACCCGCAATAGGCATTATACTAAAGCCTAAAAAATCAGCTCTGAAACCAAAAAAACCTCCAGCATTCTCATTCCGTTAGGAACAGAAGCCGGAGGTTTTATTAAAATATAAGAAAGTATAAGTTTTACACCATACTTTATGTCTTATATTTCTCGCTTAAACGCTTATCGTCCTTATAAGGACGCCGAAGGCGTTATGCTTGAATGTAATTGTTACACATCAAGGTATCTGACGCTCTTCGCATGCTCATGGATAAAGTCACGTCTTGGCTCAACATTATCGCCCATCAGCGTATCAAAGATACTATCAGCGAGCATCGCATCTTCAATCGTTACTTGTAGCATCATACGAGCCTCAGGATCCATCGTCGTGTCCCACAGCTGGGTAGCATTCATTTCACCCAAACCTTTGTAGCGCTGAACATTGACCTTAACATTCTCACCAAAAGAGGCGATAATCTCATCGCGTTCCTTCTCGCTACCTGCATAACGGATCACTTTGTTGCGTTCTATCTTGAACAATGGCGGTTGTGCGATATAGATATAACCTGCATCTACTAGCTTCCGCATGTAACGGTAGAAGAATGTTAACAACAAAGTTCTAATATGAGCTCCATCGACGTCGGCATCCGTCATAATAACGACTTTATGGTAACGAGCCTTCGATAGGTCAAAATCATCACTGATTCCTGTACCAAGAGCAGTAATAATAGCCCTGATCTCGGCGTTGGATAAAATACGGTCTAAGCGTGCCTTTTCTACGTTTAGAATCTTACCACGCAGCGGTAGAATCGCTTGGAAATGACGATCCCGTCCCTGCTTGGCCGATCCACCCGCAGAGTCACCTTCGACGATATACAGTTCGCTGATAGACGCATCCTTGGATGAACAGTCCGCAAGTTTACCAGGTAGTGCACTGACTTCAAGCGCACTCTTACGGCGGGTTAACTCACGAGCCTTACGAGCGGCTTCTCGTGCACGTGAAGCTGAAAGCGACTTCTCAAGGACACGGCGTGATACTGCCGGATTCTCTTCCAGGAATTCCTGCAATTTCTCTCCGAACAGTGATTCTACTATTCCACGGACTTCACTATTTCCGAGCTTAGTCTTCGTTTGACCTTCGAACTGAGGCTCTGGAATTTTGACAGAAATAATGGCTGTCAATCCTTCACGCACGTCGTCGCCAGTCAGATTTGAATTACCATCCTTCAGCACACCCGCTTTACGGGCGTAATCGTTGATAATACGTGTTAGAGCACTTTTGAAGCCGGATTCATGCGTTCCGCCCTCATGGGTATTAATATTATTCGCAAAAGAGTAGATGTTCTCTGTATACGAATCATTATATTGGAGAGCTACTTCAACCTGAATCATATCCCGTGAGCCTTCCACGTAGATTGGTTCCTCGTGCAGCGCTTCTTTTTTCTCATTCAGATATTTCACATATTCAACGATACCACCCTCATATTTGAACACGTTGGTGACATCGGTCCGCTCATCATGCAGTGAAAGCTCAATTCCTTTGTTAAGAAAAGCTAGCTCCCGAATACGAGTAAGCAGTGTCGCATATTCAAAGACCGTGGTTTCAGTAAAGATTTCAGGGTCCGGATGAAAAGTTGTAGTCGTACCTGTCTCGTCCGTGTCTCCAACAACTTTGATCTCATACTGTGGTGCACCACGTCTGTATTCCTGCTGATAAATATGCCCATCACGCTTAACATTAACAACAACCTTCTCAGACAAGGCATTTACTACGGAGATACCCACACCGTGTAAGCCGCCTGATACTTTATATCCGCCGCCGCCGAATTTACCGCCTGCATGCAGTACTGTCATTACAACTTCAAGCGTCGACTTTTTAAGTTTTTCATTTTCACCTACAGGTATGCCACGTCCATTATCGATAACAGTAATCCCGTTATCCTCATGAATAATCACTTGAATCCGGTCACAATAACCTGCTAGGGCTTCATCGATACTATTATCTACGACCTCCCACACCAAGTGATGGAGACCTTTAGAACTAGTGGAACCAATATACATGCCCGGACGTTTCCGGACAGCTTCTAGCCCTTCCAGTACCTGAATCTGGCTCTCATCATATGTCGGTTGATTCATTGACATGCCTTCACCTACTTCTTTCAGATTATCTCTTTGTTACTAAACGCAAGTTATATTTCGAGCAAAATTTTGGCTCTTTTTTTGAGAGTGGAGGAGGAAATGGGGGAGTAATACACGATATTTTTAGTTACGACAATAGATTTTGCTTCCTCTTCACCAATCCGCTCAAGCTTTTTGTCCTGCTCAGAGTGAATGACGAATTGCTTAGACACCTTGGAAGATTTCTCAATCGAAATATCAAATATTGCAATTAACTCCGAAGAGCGAATAATCTTCTCCCCGCCCAAATGAATATACATGATCTTCCTCCGCTCTTTATAACTCCACTTTTCCATCATGAACATGATATAGGCTGGCGCCCTTTAATTTATCGGCATTCAGACCCTCAATCCCGGTAGCGGTAATGAATGTCTGTACCTTGCTTTGAAAGGTTTCAATAAGCTGGGTCTGTCGGTAAGGATCAAGCTCGGATAAAACATCATCAAGAAGCAGCACAGGATATTCTCCGATTTCTTCATGGATCAGCTCGATTTCCGCCAGCTTGAGCGATAAAGCCGTTGTACGCTGCTGTCCCTGAGAACCGTAGACCTGAGCTTCCCTTCCGTTGATAAAAAAGGACAGGTCATCCCGATGGGGACCCGTCAGCGTCATGCCGCGCCTGATTTCTTGTTCTCTCGTTTGTGATAACTTTAACATAAAATTGTCTAATAAGACAGCTTCATCTTCCTCATCCCGATCGCCGAAAGAGGGGACATAGAGCAATTTCAGTTCTTCTCCGCCGTTCGTAATCCCCCGGTGTATGCTTTCAGCCCATATTTGCAGCTTCTTTATGAATTGTTTCCTTTTTTTGACGATTTTAACACCGTGCTCCACAAGTTGAGCATCCCAAATTTCCAAAAGGTCTTTTCCCGCTGCCTCTTTCCCCCACAACTGCTTCAGCAAATTGCCTCTTTGTAAGAGAATTTTTTGATACTGCTGGAGGTGAAATAGATAACTGGGCTGGACTTGGCCAATCTCCATATCGAGAAAACGCCGTCTGATGCCAGGTGTGCCTTTGACTATCTCTAAATCTTCCGGTGCAAACATGACCACATTGAGTGATCCCACAAACTCACTAAGACGTCGTTGTTCTAAACCGTTAATCTTAGCTTTTTTACCTTTGGCAGATAGGGTGAGCTCTAGCTTGAGATCGCCGTACTTCCGTTCTACCTCGGCAATGATCTGAGCAGCGTCTCCAGGGGCATCAAATGAGATAAGTTCGCGATCCTTCGAGGTGCGGTGGCTTTTGGTCATCGCCAGGACGAACAATGCCTCCATGAGGTTTGTTTTGCCTTGGGCGTTCTGACCCAGAATCAGGTTCACATCGCCCAAGCTCTCCAGACGCAGCAGCCCGTAATTCCGATAATGCTGCAGACCGATATTTTTAACAAACACGAAATGGTTCCTCCCCTAGCCTACTCCTCTTTGACTCCTCCGCCTTCAACCTGAAATGTGCCGTTATCCTGCACTTCAATTTGATCACCCGGATAAAGTTTTCTTCCGCGCCGTTCCTCTACTTCTCCGTTAACAAGTACATGTCCTTCTTGCAGCAAAGCTTTAGCCATTCCACCTGTGGATACACAATCAGAAAGTTTCAGGAATTGATCCAGCTTAATATATCCACTGTGGATAAGTATTTTTTTCATGGTTTTTATCCTTTCAGCCACTTATCCACATGTTCATGAATGTTGGCATTAATTTGTTGTACGGTAAGGCAAAATAATATACAAGCTATTGGTTTGATCGAGCGGCTTCAAAATGATCGGACTCATCATTCCTGTAAATGCTATTACAAGCTGCTCACTCTCAATAACTTTTAAGACATCGAGCATATATTTGGAGTTGAAAGATATTTTGAGCGGTTCACCTTTGAAATCAATGACTTCAAGTTCTTCGCGAACTTTACCAAGCTCAGAAGAGCTAGATGAAATTTCAATACCGCCTTGCTCAAGCGTCTGCATGCGCACAATATTGGTTTTTTCTTCACGGGACAGCAAATAAGCACGATCAATCGATTCGCTTAATTTTTTTGTGTCCAAAGTTAGTTCTGTTTTGTAGGTTGTTGGAATAATTCTAGAAGTATCCGGATAAATTCCATCAAGGATCCGTGAATAGAACAGTACTTTGTCGATTTTAAAGAGAACTTGATTGTCCGCAACCACAATATCAACGAGCATATTTTGATCAGGAATAATCTTGCTTAGCTCATTAAGAGTTTTACCGGCGATTACGATATTTGCAAATTGGACATTCTCCGTACCTTCTAGTTTTGCTGCTCTTGTAGCTAAGCGGTGACGGTCTGTCGCTGTAAACTTAAACTCATTATCAGCCAGATTCCACAGTATACCTGTTAAAATCGGAGTTGTCTCTTGGGTAGAAATAGAAAAAGCGGTTTGTTTAATCATATTTTTCAGCAAATCACCTGGCAGGGAGATAGTATCGTTCTCCTCAATACTCGGTAGCACCGGGAATTCTTCAGGGTCTAAACCTACGATCTGAATCTCAGTGGATCCAGAAGAAATATACGTTTGGAATCCTTCTTTAACTTCCATGTGAATCTCTTTGGAGGGCAGCTTCTTAATAATTTCGACGAAAAATTTAGCGGGAAGAACAACACTTCCTGGCTGATCTATCTTCACGATCGTATGGCTGTCATTCTCTGCTGGAATAAACGATTGAATCGAAATATCGGTGTCGCTTGCAGTTAATGTCACGCCTTGATGGCTAACTTCCAGCTTAATACCGGTCAGAATAGGGATTGTTGTTCTACTGGATATAGCTTTGGATACGTGTTGAATGGATTCGTTGAGTTCATTTTTAAGAATGCTTATTTTCATGATTTCACTCCTAGCTGAAAAATTGGGAATTTCGTTGTATTTGTATCTCTTTATTACGCGTCTTTACATGATGAATTATTATAGTTATTTAATAGTATTAGTAGTAGGGGCGTCTAATATGTGGATAACCCTATCAAATAGCATAAAATTAAGCCTACCCACATGTGTATAGATTGTGTATAGGCTCTTTGTTCCTCTTAGGAAGGATTTTTAATTTTCTCCGCAAGATTATTTACCACTTTGTACAACTCCTGATCGACCTTTAATGACTGTGTAATTTTGTCATGCGCATGAATTACGGTCGTATGGTCACGTCCTCCGAATGCCTCACCAATCTTAGGGAGCGAATAATCGGTTAGTTCACGGGAGAGATACATTGCGATTTGACGTGGAAAAGCTACGGCTTTCGTACGTTTTCGCGCTTTGAAGTCTTCAAGGCGTAAATTGTAGTATTCACCGACTTTTTGCTGAATATCAGCGATGGTAATCATCTTAGGCCGGCTGGAAGGAATAATATCCTTGAGTGCTTCAGCTGCCAAATGAGTAGTTACATCCTGGTTAGTTAGCGATGAGTAAGCAACAACCCGGATTAATGCACCCTCCAGCTCACGAATATTGGTGTCAATCTGGTTAGCAATATACATCATGGCCTCATTAGGGATATCAAGGTTCTCTGCCTTCGCCTTTTTGCGCAAAATCGCAATTCGGGTTTCTAGATCGGGTGGTTGAATATCCGTAATCAAGCCCCACTCGAACCGGGAACGTAGCCGTTCTTCCAGTGTGGGAATTTCCTTTGGCGGTCGGTCGCTGGAGATGATAATTTGCTTGCGTTCTTCGTGGAGCGCATTGAACGTATGAAAAAACTCCTCCTGCGTGGACTCTTTTCCAGCGAGGAATTGAATATCGTCAATAAGCAAAATGTCAACGTTACGATACTTATTGCGGAAGCTTTCACCGCGGTTATCACGGATTGAATTGATAAATTCATTCGTGAATTTCTCAGATGAGATGTAAATAACCTTGTTATTCGGGTTATGTTCTAGAACATAGTGCCCAATGGCATGCATTAAATGGGTTTTGCCCAGACCTACACCACCATATAAAAACAAGGGATTGTATGCTTTGGCCGGCGCTTCGGCTACTGCCAGTGAGGCTGCATGCGCAAAACGGTTGCCGGAGCCGATTACAAAAGTGTCAAAAGTGTACTTGGGATTGAGTAGATGCGTTTGCGCTTCTTCTCGTGATACTACGGGAGTGGGAGCGGATTGTTGAACCACAAGCTCAGGCGGCTTGCTTTCTTCAATCACGAATTTTACATCCACTTGTTTCCCAGTGACTTCGTAGACCGTTGCTCCTACTAGTTTGGTGTAGCGACTTTCCAGCCATTCTACTGCGAACGTTGTAGGTGCCGAGATAATGAGAACCTGGGAGTTGAAGGTTATCGCTTTAGTAGCCTTAAACCAGGTATCAAAGCTCGGCTTGCTTAATTTGGTTTGAATAATCGATAAAATTTGCTGCCATAATTCGGAAGTATGGCTGTCCAC